>NZ_CP191982.1:0-4800000 GCF_050944675.1 Nonomuraea sp. CA-141351 | reverse complement strand
CGTTCCTGTGATTTATGTGAACTAAGGAGCGTTATGCCGCCTTCCTCTCCCCGATCCGCCAAGCGACGCCTGCTCGCCGTCTTCTTACCGGCCGTACTCCTCCTCGGAACCCTCGTGGCGGGTCCGGCGGCGGCCGAGACCGTGGCGGAGCCGGGGCCCAAGGTGGATCCCAAGCTCGTCACGCAGCTCAAGAGCGGCCGTGTCGAGGCGGCGGTCGTGCTCCGCACACCGCAGGACCTGCCCGCGCTGAAGTCCCGCGCCGAGGCGCGGACCGCACTGGCCGAGAGCGCCGAGTCCGTGCAGGACCCCGTGGTCCAGCTGGTCAAGCAGCGCGGCGACCAGGTGCTCAACACGTTCTGGCTGAAGAACATGGTCCTGGTACGTGTCGCGCCCGGCACCCTGAGCGCCCTGGCCGGCCTGGACACGGTCGAACGGATCATCCCCAACTTCACGCTCGAGGCCCCCGAGCCCGAACAGCAGCCCGCGGCGGACGGCAAGGCCTGGGGCATCGCCAAGATCGGCGCGGACAAGGCGCAGAGCGCCGGGATCACCGGCAAGGGCGTGCGCGTGGCCGTGCTCGACACCGGCATCGACGCCACACACCCCGACCTCGCGAACAAGCTGGCCACCGACGACCCCTCGGATCCCCAGCACCCGGGCGGCTGGATCGAGTTCGACCGGGACGGCAAGCCGGTGGCCTCGGAGCCGCACGACAGCAGCTACCACGGCACGCACGTGGCGGGCACGATCGCGGGCGGGAACGCGTCCGGCACGCAGATCGGGGTCGCGCCCGGCGCCGAGCTGATGGCCGGCCTGATCATCCCCGGCGGCAGCGGCACGCTGGCCCAGGTGATCGCCGGCATGCAGTGGGCACTGGCCCCGTTCAAGGCCGACGGCAGCCCCGCGGGCCGGCCGGCCGACGTGGTGAGCATGTCGCTGGGCTCGGAGGGTTACGCCGACGAGCTGATCGAGCCCGCCAGGAACATCTACTTCGCCGGCGCGTTCCCCGCCTTCGCCATCGGAAACGACTGCGCGCCCGGCCAGTCGGCCAGCCCGGGCAACGTGTTCGAGGCCGTGGCCGTGGGCGCGACCGACGCCGACGACGCCGTGCCGGACTTCTCATGCGGCGGCGTGGTCAAGCGGAGCGACTGGTTCGACGCGCCACCCGAGTGGCCTGACTCGTACGTCGTGCCGGACGTGTCCGCCCCCGGCGTGGACGTGCTGTCGGCATGGCCGGGCGGCGGCTACCGCACGCTGAGCGGCACCTCGATGGCCACCCCGCACGTGGCGGGCACAGTCGCGCTCCTGCTGCAGGCCCGCCCGGACCTGAGTGTCGACGCCGCGCTGGAGATCCTGCGGGGCACGTCGGTCTCCGACGACCGGTACGGGGCACGCCCGAACCCCCGCTACGGCAGTGGCCGGATCGACGCCTACGCCGCCGTCACGGAGGCGGGGCTGAAGAGCGGCGTCCGCGGCGTCGTCACCGACGAGCGCACCCGCAGGCCGCTGGCCGGCGTCAAGGTCGCCAGACAGGACGGCCGCAGCGTCGAGACCGGCGCGGACGGCCGTTTCGAGCTCCGGCTTCCCGCGGGACGGCACGAGCTGACGCTGTCCAGGTTCGGGTACGAGACGACGCGCGAGACCGTCCAGGTCAGGGCCGACCAGATCTCCGAGCTGCCCGTGCGGCTGGAGCGGACCCGCTGGGGCACGATCTCGGGGCGGGTGGTGTACGGCCCGACTGGATCGACGGTGCCCGGCGCCGCGGTCACGGTGCTCGGCGTGCCGGACGTCCTGACGGCGACGACCGGCAGGAACGGCCGGTACACGATCAAGGACGTCCCGTACGGCGACTACGAGATAGCCGCCAACGCCCCGGGAGTGTCCAGGTCCGACCCGGTGAAAGCCAACGTGGGCACCGGACACGCCGACGTGACGCTGCCCCGGCCGCCGGACACCGAGCGGGTCTCCCTGGGCACCGACGGGCGGCAGGGCAACCACGAGGCCTGGTGGCCGGAGCTGAGCGGCGACGGCGGCGTGGTGGTGTTCGCGAGCCCCGCGTCCAACCTCGACGGCGAGGACACCAACGGCGAGCTGGACATCTTCGCCACCGACCTGCGTACCCGCGCCACCCAGCGCGTGTCGGTGCCGTCCGGCGGCGGGCTGGCGGACGCGTTCTCGGTGTCGCCGACGGTCAGCGGGGACGGGCGTCTCGTCGGGTTCAACAGCGGGGCGACCAACCTCGTGCCGGGCGACACGAACGGCCAGACGGACGCGTTCGTCCACGACCGGCAGACGGGGACGACGGAGCGGATCTCGGTGTCGTCCGAGGGCGTCCAGGGTGACGGGCTGTCGGGTTCGCCGCAGTTCAGCGCCGACGGGCGGTTCGCCGTGTTCATCAGCGACGCCACCAATCTCGTCCCCGGGGACACCAACGGGCGCAGCGACATCTTCCTCCGCGACCGGCAGACGGGCACGACCCAGCGCATCTCCGTCGCGCAGGACGGCTCCCAGGTGGACGGGAACTCCCGCGAGCCCACGATCAGCGCCGACGGCCGTTTCGTCGCGTTCCAGAGCGACGCGGCCACACTGGTGGAGGGCGACGGCAACGGGCACATCGACGTGTTCGTCCGCGACCGGGAGGCCGGGACCGTGAAGCGGGTCACCGGGCCGTACCCGGACACCGAGACCACCGGGCCCGTGATCAGCGCCGACGGGCGGGCGATCGTGTTCACCAACGGCGTGGGGCTCGGGCAGTTGTACGTACAGGTGCTGGCCACGGGCGAGTCCAAGCTGGTCTCGGCGGCAGCGGACGGCAGCCCGGCCAAGGGCATGTCGTTCGCCCCTGCGCCCAGCGCCGACGGGCGGCTGGTCGCCTTCTACAGCGACTCGGCCGACATCGTCGGCGGCGACGCCAACGGGCGGAACGACGTGTTCGTGCGGGACGTCGCGGCCGGCACGACCGAGCGGATCTCCACGGCTCCCAAGGGAGCGGAAGGGGACGGCTGGTCGGACCTGCCGTCGATCAGCGACGACGGGCGGTTCGTGGCGTTCGAGAGCACCTCGGCCAACCTTGTCGAGGGCGACACGAACCGGCGCTCCGACGTGTTCCTGCACGACCGGGTGGCCGGGCCGAAGGCGCTGTTCGCGCTGAGCGACCTGGAGGTGACGCCTTCGGTCTCGCGTTCCGGGCGCGTGGAGGTCTCGGCGCGGGTGAAGAACGTGGGCGAGCCGGCGGGTGCGTACGAGGCCGTGCTCCGCGTGAACGGTCAGGTGGAGCAGCGGAAGAGCGTGGAGCTGCGGGCCGGACGGGACGCGAAGGTCTCCTTCGACGTGCGTCGCGGTGAGCCCGGCGCGTACACCGTCGAGCTCGGGCCGCTGACGGGCACGTTCGCCGTCAAACGCTGAGGATCACCGGGGCCCGGGCAGCTCGCCCGAGCCCCGGACGATCAGCCGGGTGGACACCAGCGTCCTGCGGGCCTTCGACCTGTCGCCGTCCAGCCGCGACAGCACCAGCTCCGCAGCCGCGGCACCCATCCGCGCCGGGTCCTGGGCCACGACCGTCAGCGGCGGGTCCAGGCACTCGGCCAGGGGCAGGTCGTCGAAGCCCACCAGCGCCACGTCCCTGCGGCGGGCCCGCGACAGCGCCACCACCGTGCCCATCGACGCGAGGTTGTTGCCCGCGAACAGCGCCGTCGGCGGATCGTCGAGGGCTAACAGGCGCATGGTGGCCTGGGCCGCGGCCTCCTGGTCGTGGCCCGTCTCCACCAGGCAGCGCTCGAACGGCAGGCCCGCCGCCTCGAGAGCGTCGCGGTAGCCCTGGAAGCGCTCGCGGCGGGTGTAGAGGGTGGCGGGCAGGTCGCCGACGAAGCCGATCCTGCGGTGGCCGTGGGCGATCAGGTGGGCGACGCCGGCCCTGGCGCCCTCCCGGTTGGCGCTGACCACGCTGTCGGCGGTCAGGCCGACGGCCGGGCGGTCGAGGAAGACGATCGGCAGGCCGGCCACGCGCTCGGTGCGCAGGTGGCGGTGGTCACTGGTGGCCGAGGGGACGACCATGAGAGCGCTGACCCTGCGGGCCAGGAACGTCGCTATCAGCGACTGCTCCAGGTCGGCCGTCTCGCTGGAGTTGCCGACGATGAGGGTGAGCCCCCGGGCGCGGATGGCGCTCTCGATGCCGCCCGCGACCGTGCCGAAGAACGGGTTTCCCATCTCGGGGATGATCAGGCCGATCGCGGCGTCGCGCGCGCCGACCCGCATGTTGCGGGCCATCAGATTGGGCTGGTAGCCCAGCTTCCTGACGGCTTCCATGACGCGCTCGCGGGTTTCGACGGCGACCGGGCCGTCGTCGTTGAGCACCCGCGAGACCGTCTTCGCCGTGACGCCTACCTCACGCGCCACATCTGTCATCGTCGGACGCCGCATTGCGCCCATGTTAGTGGCCGCCCATCAGGACAACCCGATGGCCTCCGCCGCGCCCTGGTCCGCCACCACCGCCTTGCCGTCCGAGACCTGGAGCGCGCCCGTCATGATGGCCACCACCTCGGCCATGCTGTGGTCGCCCGGCTTGATCTGGGCGACCCGGCGGCCGAGGCGCTGGACGTGGACGCGGTCGGCGATCTCGAACACGTGCGGCATGTTGTGGCTGATCAGCACCACCGGCGTGCCCCGGTCGCGGACCCGCTTGATCATGTCGAGCACCTGGCCGGACTCCTTGACCCCGAGCGCGGCCGTGGGCTCGTCCATGACGACGACGTGCGTGGCCCACGCCACCGCCCTGGCCACGGCCACGCCCTGCCGCTGGCCGCCGGACAGCGACTCGACCGGCTGGGTGAGCGAGCGCAGCCCGATCTTGAGCTCGGCCATGTGCCTGGCCGACTCCTCGCGCATGCGCTTCTTGTCGAGCAGGCGGAAGACGCTGCCGAGGATGCCGGGCTTGCGGATCTCGCGGCCGAGGAACATGTTCGTGGCGATGTCGAGCGAGGCCGCGACCGCGAGGTCCTGGTAGACGGTCTCGATGCCGTGCCTGCGGGCGTCGAGCGGGTCGCGGAGGCGCACCGGCTCGCCGTCGAGCAGGATCTCGCCCGAGTCGGGCTGAAGCGCGCCGGTGAGCGCCTTGATGAGGCTGGTCTTTCCCGCGCCGTTGTCGCCGATGACGGCGAGCACCTCGCCGGGCATCAGGTCGAAGTCGGCGCCGTCCAGGGCCGTCACGTGGCCGTACTTCTTGACCAGGCCGCGGGCCTGGAGGACGGGGGTCGTCATCGGTTCCTCCTGCGCGAGAGCTGGTCGACGGCGACGGCGAGGATCACCAGGATGCCGGTGATGAGCGTCTGGTAAATCGACGGTACGCCCATCAGTTGCAGGCCGTTGCGGAACACCCCCACGATGAGCGCCCCGATCAGCGTGCCGATCACCAGGCCGCGCCCGCCGAACAGGCTCGTCCCGCCGAGCACGACCGCGGTGATGCTGTCCAGGTTGTCGGTCTGGCCGGCCTGCGGGTCGCCCACTCCGGTGCGGGAGACGAGCAGCAGGGCGGCGATGCCGTACACGAAGCCGGCCAGGGTGTAGACGCCGACGGTCAGGCGGCGCGTCCTGATGCCGGTCAGGCGGGCCACCTCGGGGCTGTTGCCGAGCGCGTACACGTGCTTGCCCCATGCCGTGGAGCCCAGCAGGTACGCGAACAGCAGGAACAGCAGGATCGTCAGCAGCGAGCCGTAGGTGACGTTCGTCTGCCCGACCTGGAACGTCTGCCCCAGGAACGTCAGCAGCGGCGGCAGGTCAGTGACCGTCTGCTCGTTGGAGTAGATGTGGGTCAGGGCGAAGACCACGTTCAGCATGCCGAGCGTCACTATGAACGGCGGCAGCGAGATCCGTGTCACCAGCAACCCGTTGACCAGCCCGAACCCCGAGCAGATCGCGAGCCCGGCGACCAGCGCCAGCACCGGCGGCAGGCCGCTGTCCACCGCCAGCTTGGTCATCACGATGCCGCCGAACGCCATGATCGCGCCGTTCGACAGGTCGATGCCCGCGGTGAGGATGATCAGGGTCTGCCCGATGGCCAGCGTGCCGACCACCATGACCTGCTGGATGATCAGCGAGAAGTTGGGGCCGGTGAAGAACTGGTCGGTCCTGAGCCCGAAGAACAGGCAGGCCAGCACCAGCGCGGCCAGCGGGCCCGCGACGGGCGTGGTGATCAGGCGTCGCGGCAATGTCGCTTCCATCACTGCCATGTCAGCCCCAGCAGTTCGCCAGGCCGAAGGCCGTGTCCTTGGCCTCGACGCCGGAGACGGACTTGTCGGTGATCAGCGTGACGCCGGTGTCGGTGTAGCCGGAGGCCTTCTTGCCGCTCTTGGCGAACTCGGCCACCGCCTTGACGCCGTCCTCGGCCATCTTGAGCGGGTACTGCTGGCTCGTGGCGGCGATCTGTCCCGACTGCACGGCCTTCGTGCCGGTGCAGCCGCCGTCCACGGAGACGATCAGCACGTCCTTCTCGCGGCCCTTGGCCTTCAACGCCGTGTACGCGCCCAGCGCGGCGGGCTCGTTGATCGTGTAGACGACGTTGATGTCGGGGGCCTTCTGCAGGCAGGTCTCCATGGCGGTCTGGCCCTTGGCCTGGTCGCCCCTGGTGTCCTGGGAGCAGACGATGGACGGGTCGCCCTCCTGGATGCCGTACCCCTTCAGGAAGCCGTCGTGCCTGAGCCGGCCGACCGTGATGCCCGGGGCCAGGTCCAGGGTCGCGATCTTGGCGGGCTTGCCGGCCATGGCGGCCTTGGCGTACTGGCCGATCAGCTCGCCCGCCTTGAGGTTGTCGGTGGCGAACAGCGCGTCCGTGGCGTCCTGCGGTTCCGTCGGGGTGTCGAGGGCGATGACGAGCACGCCCGCGTCACGGGCCTTCTTGATCGCCGGGACGATGGCCTTGGTGTCACTCGGGGTGATGAGGATGCCCTTCACACCGGCGGCGACCATGTTCTCGACGGCCGTGATCTGCGAGGCGTTGTCGCCGTCGAACTTGCCGGCGGCGGTCATCAGCTCCATGCCGCCGGTCTTGGCGGCCTTCTCCGCGCCCTCCTTCATCTTGACGAAGAACGGGTTGGTCTCCGTCTTGGTGATGAGTCCGACCTTGGGGGTGGACGAGCTCTGACCACTGCCTCCGCTGCCGCCGCCGCAACCGGTGATGAGAAGGGCGGTGACCAGGAGTCCGGCCGAAAGCTTTGCGTTCATGGGCGGTTCCTATCAGGGGGGATCCGATGTCATCGTTGACATATGTCAACGTTGACATCCGCTGTGCTGCGATGATGGACTCCGATCCGAGAAACGTCAATGCCCCCATGCCGTAACAAATCGGCAACATGCCTGAAAGGCAGGCCCGATGATCGCTGTCCTGGGTGAGTGCGTCGCCGACGGCTTCACCACCCGCTCCCCCGGCGACCACCCCCTCGGCCCCCGCCCCACCACCCCCTCCCTTGCGCCCAGCGACGCGTCCATGGCCATCGAGCGCGACGATGTACGCCTCGACGACCAGGGGCGACCGGCGCACCGCCCCTCTGGTGAGCAGCACCCTGGTCCGCGACGGGCACCCGCCGGCGGCGAGGCGAGTGCGCCGCGAGCGGAGAACGGCGCGAGGCGGGGCGGCGACCCTCACGGGGCGAGTGACGGCGGCGCGACAGGGCTGGCGTTGCAGGTGCTGCCAGGTGGCGGGCCCGCGAACACGGCGGTGGCGTTGGCACGGCTCGGAACCCCCACGCGCTTCCTCGGCCGCATCTCCGGCGACGTGTTCGGCGAGATGTTCCGCCGGCATCTCACCTCATCAGGCGTGGACCTCTCGGCGTCCGTCGAGGCCGAGGAGCCCAGCACGCTCGCCGTCGCCGCCCTCGACGCCGGCGGCCGGGCCGAGTACACCTTCTATGCCAACGGCACCGCCGACTGGCAGTGGACCCCGTACGAGCTGGACCTGAAGCGGCTCGGCCCGGCCACCTGCCTGCACACCGGCTCGATGGTGCTCGCCAAGGAGCCGGGCCGGACGGCGGTGGAGGCGTTCGCGAGGGAGGCCGCCGAGCACGCCACGATCTCCATCGACCCGAACGTCCGCCCCAGCTTCGCCACCCGGGACGACTACCCGGTGTCCCGCTGGTGCGAGTGGACCGACATCCTCAAGCTCAGCGACGACGACCTGGACTTCCTGCTGCCCGGCGTGCCGGTGGAACGCGCCTGTGACACCTGGCACGCCGCCGGCGCCCGCCTGATCGTCATCACCAGGGGCGCGGCGGGCGCGCTCGTGTCCCTGGGCGGGCAGAGAGCCCCGGTACGGGCGCCGAAGGTGAACGTGGTGGACACGGTCGGCGCGGGCGACTCCTTCACCGCCGGCCTCCTGCACAGCCTCTCCGCCAAGGGCCTGCTCGGCGGCCGCCTGGACGGCCTTGACCTGGAGACGGCGGTGGAGGCGGCGGAGTTCGCGGCCAGGGTGGCGGCCCTGACCTGCTCGGTGCCGGGCGCCAACCCACCCTGGGCCGCCTCGCTCTGACCCACGCTGCCGGATCCGTCATTCCGTCGGGACCGTTCGGTAGCCGTTCCAGACGAAACGGGCGGTCGTCACCGCGTCGTCCCCGTCGCCCGTGATGAGCTGGTGGACCGCGATCCCGTCAAGCTCGCGGTACTCGCACCACTCGTGGTCGGAGGTGAGCACGAGGTCCAGCCCCAGATCCACCAGCAGGTCGAACACCTGGCCGCGGTTCGCCTTGTCCACCCCCACGAACACCTCGTCCAGCAGGATGAACCGCGGACAGTCCGGATCGGTCTGGTAGTGCGCGGCCACGGCGGCGAACAGCGGCAGGTGCAGCGCGATCGCCTTCTCCCCGCCGGACAGTGCCCCGTGCAGCTTTCTGGTGAGCTCCTGCCACCCGTGCCCGTCGCCCCGGTCGAGCTTGACCACGAAGCGGTGCCAGGCCGTGTAGTCGAGCACCTTCATGAGCTGGTCCTCCCAGCCGGCCGACCAGTTGCCGGCCCTGGCCTCCTCCACCCGGTCCCTGAAGAAGACGTAGAGCGCCTCCTTGTCGGCCTCACTCAACCCCGCCGGGTCGCGCAGGAGCAGGTCGCGGGCGGCCCGCGTGCCGGAGGGCTGGGTGGGATCGACCTCCCAGACCAGGCGGACGGCGACCTGGGAGGCGGTGCGGACGCGTTCCAGGCGCTGGTTCATGCCCTCCACCAGCGCGGTCGCCTGCCTGATGCGGTCGGCGAGGTGCCGCCGCGTGTCGCCCGCCAGCGTCCGGCCGAACAGGTCCCGCTCCGCCTCCGTGAGGTCCGAGCGCCGCTCGTCGCGCTCCTTGCGCAGCGCCTCGCTGAGCGCCGCCGCCCCGGCCCGGACGCCGCTGACGGTGGCGGTCAGCACCTGCACGTCCTCGTCGGGCGCCAGCTCCAGGTCCGCCCGGCCGCCGAGGATCTCCCTGGCATGGTGGAAGGCGTCCTGCAGCCGCGTCTCGGCCTCCTTGACGCTCTTCTGCTCGTACGGCACCGCCGCGAGCTGCTCGGCCACGGCACTGGCCGACTCCAGCACGGCCCGCACCCCGGTGTCCCGCACCGGCCCGGCCGTCACCCGCGCGTCCGCCGGCAGGTGCCCGGCCATCAGGCGGCGGAACCGTTCCGACACCTCCTCCCGCACGCGGCCCGCCTCGGCGTGCTTCTCCTCGGCCGTGCCGAGCTCGCCCCTGAGCCGGCCGAGCCGGGCGTTGAGCCGCGCCAGGTCGTCGTTGAAGGAGCGGATGAGACGGCGGCAGGCCTGGTAGGCGACCTGCGTCTCCTGGAGCTGATCCAGCACGCGCGCCTGCTCGACGCCGATGGTGGACTCGACGGCCGCGAGCTTCTCCGCCACCACCACGGCGGAGGCCGCGGCGGCCTCGGCGCGCTCGACGGCTCTGACGGCGAGCTCCTGGTATTCGGCGGCGGTCTCGGCGGCGTGCCGGGCGCGTTCGCCTGCGGCGCGAGCGTCGGCCCGCCGGTCGTGCCAGGCGGTGCCGGCCGTCTCGGCGGTGCGCAGGGCCTCTTCCAGGTTGTCGAGCGCGGGCGGCGCGGTGGGCAGGGTGTGGCTCGCCGCCAGCTCGGTGAGCCGCCGCAGCGACCGGCCGACCTCCTGCTCGCGCTCGTGCAGGCGCTGCTCGTACGCCCGCAGCCGGTCCTCGAGCAGCGCGACCTTCTTCACCGCGCCGTCGAGGGCATCGACCGCCCTGGCGTACGGCTGCCTGTCGGGCCTGCGCCGCAGCTCGGCGGAGAGCGTGTCGCGGTCGGCGTCGACCACGGCGAGCAGGTGGTCGCACTCGGCGATCGTGCCCGCGAGCTCGCCGAGCCGGTCGTCCAGCTCCGCGATGCGGCGGCGCCTGGCGCGCTCGCGGGCGGTCGCTCCGATGTAGGAGGGCTCGGGCTTGACCCAGCGGCCGGCCGCGGGCCCGAGCCGCCAGGTGCCGTCGGCACCGATGACCGCGGGATGGTCGACGCCGATCGCGCTCGGCGCGAAAGCGATGCCCGCCAGCACCGTGTCGGCCCGCACGGGCGAGTCCGCCTCGGTGAGCAGCACGTGGGCCAGGCTGTAGCCAGGCGCGGGCTTGGCCAGCGACGCCACCGCGAACGCGTCGTGCTCCCCCGGGTCGAACCCGCCGTCCGGGCGCAGCCACAGATCCAGCAGACCCGCCGCCTCCAGCGCCGCCTCCACGCCCGCCTGCGCGACCGGATCGAGGCCCGACCTGAACGTCACGGCCCGCCACAACGGGGCGCCGGGGCGGCCCTCTCTGGCGGCGGTGTCCCGGGCGTGCGAGGTCGGCGGTTCGAGGACGGCCTGGTCGTTGAGCCGTTCGCGTTCGCGGGCCAGGTCGGCGCGCTCGGCCAGCAGCTTGTCGCGCAGGCCCGTCAGGTGCTGCTCGCGGGCGGCCAGCCTGACCGCCGCCGCCGTGCGGGCGGCGCCTGCCAGCTCGTCGGCCTGCTCGAATCGTTCGGCCGTGCCCGCCAGCTCTTCTGGGTCGAGCTTGAGCTGCGTGCAACCGGCCGCCCAATCGGCGAGGGCGGCGGCCAGGTCACGGGCCCGCTCGTCGCGCAGGCGTTCCGCCTGGTCGTGGGCCGTCTGGGCGGTGGCGAGGGCGTCCCGGGCGCGGTCGCGGTCCTGCTCGGCGGTGGTGCGGCGCTTGATCGTCTCGTGGTGCTCGACGGCTCCGGCCCGCACCTCGCGGATCTGGGCGGCCCGGCTGGTGACGGCGGCCCGCAACAACTCGCGCGCCCGGTGTACGGCGTCCTCGCCGTCGAAAGCACGCCCGCTCTCGGGCGCGTGTCCATCGTCGGGCGCAGGGTCGGCATCGGGCGTGCGCCCGCCGCTGAACGCGGTGCCGCCGGCGGGTGCGGCGGCTCGGGTGGCACCCGGTCCGGCCTGCGCGACGCCGGGCCGAGGCCCGTCCGCGAGGCCGTCGAGGTCGCCGGCCTCCCAGGTGAACCCCGCCCGCTCGGACTCCTCATGGGCGGCGAGGAGTCCGGCGCGTTCGGCAGCGTGGCGGGCCTCCGTCCTGGCGCGGCCGGCGAGCGCGGCGGCGGTGCGGGCCGCGGCTTCCGCCGAGGAAGCCGACTCCTGCTTGGCCGCGGAGGAGCGGGCGGCCGCGCCCGCCTGGTCGCGGAGGCGGGCGGCCGTCTCGTGGGCGGCCTGCGCCTCCGTGCGGAGCCGGTGCAGCTCGGAGCCCGACGCGTACGCCTCGCTCTCCTTGAGGCCGTCGATCTGCGCGGACAGCGCCAGCTCCTGCGCCTCTTCCTCGCCCAGCCGCGCGGTCGTGGCGGCCAGCTCGCCTTCGACCTCCTTGAGCGCTTCCCGCTTGGCCTCGGCCCCGGCCGCCAGCGAGTCCTGGGCGCGTCCCGAGGACGTCACCGCCGCGGCGGCGGCCCGCAGGACACGCTGGGCGTAGCCACGCTGCCGGACGGCGAGCCGGTCGGCCTCCTCCACGTCGCGGTCGAGCAGCCGCAGCTCCTCACGCTGCCGGTCGAGCCGCTCGAACCCTTCGGCGATCTCGTGGATCTCCCCCTCGCCGAGCGGCGGCAGGGCGCTCGACAGCAGGTCGGACAGCAGGCCGGGGTCGAGGCGTTCGGAGAGCTTGGGTGTGCGCAGCTGACGCAGGGCGGTGAGGAGCGAGTCGTAGCGCTGCTCGTTGAGCGCCGGGTAGAGCGTCTGCCGCACGACCGTGCGGTAGGCGTCGGCGGACTCGTGGACCTTGCCCGACGTGCCGAGCTCCTCGATGAGCTGGGACTTGGTCAGGGGCTGGCCGGCTTCGCCGGTGAGCCGGATGCCGTCGGCGGTGTCGACGCGGGCCTCGGTCGTGAAGTAGACGGCGGTGACGTTCTTGGTGTGGATGGTGGCCTGAAGCCGGGCACCGCAGGTGAACCAGCGGCCGTCGGCGTGCCGGAACTCCAGCCACACGTAGCCGACGCGGGTGGTGCCGCCGGCGCCGTCGCCCATCAGGTTCCAGTGCATGGTGCGCTCAGTGCCGCCGAACGTGGACAACCGGCTCGGCTTGAGGCTGGCGTCGAGCACGTACGGGAACAGCAGCTCGAGCACCTTGGACTTGCCGCTGCCGTTCGGCCCGCGCAGCAGCAGCCTGCCCCTGTGGAACTCGAACACCTCGTCGTAGTAGCGCCACACGTTGAGGATGCCCGCGCGTACGGGGACCCAGCGGGAGTCCATTCCGTGCGCTGCGCGGGCGGCGGCGGTGAGCTCGGTGACTGTCATGAATCCTCCTGGTCGGCCGTGTCGACCCGGTAACGGGCCGCGGCGGGCAGGGCGGCGACCCGGTTACCCGTGCGGCGGGCCAGCCCGAACATCGTGAGCACCTCCAGCGCGTCGGCGGCCAGCCGCGACCCGCCCCCGTCGGACTGGTACGCCCTGGCCCACAGCGGGAAGCGGCGCAGCAGCTCCGTGGCCTCGGCGTCGAACCGGGCGGCGGTGACGGGGCCGGACGAGACGAGCAGGTCGAGCATGAGCAGGGCGGCCACCTTGGCGTGGCTGCCGTCGTCGGGGAACCTCGTGTCCGTGGCGGTGGCGTCGGTGTCGATGAGCAGGAAGCCCTCGGCACGTTCCTCCAGCACGAAACCGGCCTCCTCCGCGACGCGGCGGATGAGCCGGCGGCCGGTGAGTGAGGCCGCGTAGGCCGACTGGTCGGCGGTCAGCTCGTCGCGGTAGACGACGGGCTCGTCGAGCAGGCGGCGGATCAGCGAGTGCCTGGCCCACAGGGTGCGCTGGGTCTCGGTCGGCTCCTCGCCGCCGTACCGTGCCTCGGTGGTGAGCGCGTCGCGGCGGCCCGCCTCCTCGAACGCGATCCGCGAAGGGGGCACCGGGGCGGCGAGGAGCCTGATCACCCGGGTCGTGTCGACGCGATAGAGCACCTTGGCCGCCTCGTCGTCGAGGTAGGCGTCGGTCGCGCCGTCCATGGCGATGATCGCGCCGTAGTGTTCGAGCAGTTTGAGCACGTCCACGAACGCGGCCCGTTCCCCGCCCTTGACCGGGTCGAACGCGGGCACCTCCGCCTCCACCGCGGCCGCCTGGACGACGCGCTGGGCCAGCATGCCGATCGTGGTGACCGGCGAGGTGAGCAGCTCGGCCGCGCACAGGCAGAGCAGTGTGTAGCGGCGGCGGTCGAACGGGGCCCTGGTGGCGCGGCGGCGCCGCGCGGGCCGGGTGGCGCTCGCCTCGGACCTGACCTTGACCAGGCGGGCGTACCCCTGGCGCGGCTCCACGACCAGCCGCCAGCCGCAGAAGTAGTCGAACCACTGGATCAGCGGCTGCCGCCGTTTCCTGATCAGGTCGAAGGCGGCGGGGTCGTCGTGCTGGGACACGAGGGGCCGGCCGAGCAGGGTTCTGATCGCCCGCGCGATCTCCTCCTTCTCGGCCCTGACGAGCTGGTTGGCCAGGCTGCTCATGCGCCCACCACCCGTCTCCGCGGCCCCTCGCCGGCCGCCCAGCGACGCGCGTCGGACGTCCGGCCGCGGGAGGTCTCGAGCGAGCGCACGTCGATGAGGTAGTCGGGTCCCCGGAACCACCCCTCCGAGGTGCGCAACACCGCCACCGCCCCGTCGTCGGGCGCCCGCAGCACGATCTCCACCCGCCCGTCGGAGGTCACGGCCCGCCGGAACCCGGTCGAGTCGGGCCGCTCGGCCAGGGCCCTCCCGAGCAGATCGAGCAGCCGCCCGAAGGCCTCGTGATCGAGCTCCCCCATCTGCGACAGCCGCATGGCGCCGGTGGTGGACAGCGCCGACCAGGCGGCCTCCAGCTCCGCCCGCTCCTTCCCGGCCCGCGCCCTGCGCTCGGCCCGCAAGGAGTCGACGTCGCGTACCCTCCCCGTACGTCCCATCCGCTCGTTGCGCCCGCGCGCACGCAGCAGCGCCGACACCTCCACGGGCTCCGCCTCCGACCACGGCACCCCGGCCGGGATCAGCTCGGCGTCCGCGTGTCCCAGGTGCGCGTGCCGGGCGGAGCCCAGCCCGAACGCCGCGTCCCACAGCCGATGCGCGTCGTCCTCGCTCGGCGCGCCCGCGAACCAGCGGGCCAGCGTACGGAAGTCGGCCGCGGCGCTGGAGGAGCGGCGGCGGGAGTCGGTGATCCGGTCGAGCACCTGCAGCAGCGACACGATGGCCCGCCGCGCCACGTCATGGAGCAGCCGCACCCGCGGGACCGCGCCGTCGCCGGGCGCGAACCACAGCCGCAGCCCCTCCCACCTGGCGGCCCTGGCCGCCAGCCACGCCGCGGTGTGATCCGTGCCGGGCTCCTTCGGCAGATCGGCCCCGTCGAGCGCCCGCGCGTGCAGCACGTCGACGCCGTGCCCGGCCACCGCGCGCACGGCGTCGGCGATGGTGTCGCCGCGCTGCTCCAGATTGCCCGCGAACTCCTGCAGGTAGGCCACCGTGGCGCCCTTGACCTCGTGGTACGTGCTCAGCTCGGACGCCTCGACGCGCAGCAGCCGCTGCAGCTCGCCGTTGAACCGCTTGGTGTTGTCCCGCAGCCCGTCGAGATGGGCCTCCAGCTCCTGCAGGGCGGCGAAGATCCGCCGGTCGCACCTGGGATCGGGATCACGCAGCAGCCCCTCCAGCTCCCCCAGCCGGTCGGCGATCGCGTCGAGCACCGCGGTCTGCAACGCTCCGGCCGAGCCCAGCACCGTCATCGCGTGCCGCACCCCGGCGTAGGCCGCCTCGCCCCGCCTGGTCAGCGAATACTGCAGGTTCTTGCGCTCGTACTCCTCCGCGGTGGCGAAACTCCCCGCATGGTTGAAGATCACGTCGAGCAGCCCCCACCCCGCGAGCTGCTTCAGCGTCCCGGTCAGCTCCTGCTCGCCGACCGGCGCGTACCACCCCACCGCCCGCAGCCCGTCCCGCACCTCGTCCACCGTCAGCGCCGTCTCGAGCCGCTCGCCGGCCTCGCCGAAGGCGCTGAGGACCGCCGTGTGCAGGTCGGCCCGCTCGGTGGAGGTGAACCGGAACATCTCGGGCGGCACCCGTGGCTGCTCAGCCATCGCCGCGCTCCCCTCGCCGCACGATTCCCATCCGCGCCACCGTAGCGGCAAGCCCCCGCGCCACGGCCGCTGTTTGCGAGCAGATCACACGGGTACGGCGGTGGCATTGGAAGGAGGGCTGGGATGGCGGAGTTCGAGGCGACGCGTGGCATGCCCGCGAGCAGCACAATCGTGTACGGAGTCGCGTCCGATGTGGACATCATGGACAGATGGCTGCCGCAGGGCCTGTCGGTCGCCGACGCCGGCCCCGGCACTCTGGAGGCCGGCGGCGATCTGGTGCCCGGGCCAGGGCCTCACGAGGGGCTGTTCCGCGCCTCGGAGGAGCAGCTGCGGGTGGAGTGGGGTGGCCGCGACCACCCTGGCTATGCGGGCTGGTTGCAGGTGTCCGACGCGGCCGGCGGCACGAGCGAGGTGACCGTGCACATCTCCCTCCTCGACGAGCCCGACTCGGGGGCACGGGCCGACGAGGTGCGCGAGCTGCTCGACCGCTCCCTCGACCGGCTGGCCGACGAAGTGAGCCGGCACCTGTCGGCCTGACCCTTTCCTTGCCGCGAGGCCGCCCTTTGCACTCGGCTTGCACACCGTGAGTGATCGGCGCCCCACACTCCTTCTCCCGAAGGGAGGTGCGGCGGGGTCGCGGAGGTGCCCAGGTCAGTCGCGGTGACGGGTGCTAGTCGTCGAGAGCCAGCGCGAGGCGGCGGGCCAGGCCGGTGTTTCTGCGGTGGCCCAGCCGGTGGACCGCCATCTCCAGCGCCTCCCGCTGGCCCACCAGCACCACCCACGCCTTGGCCCTGGTCACCAGCGTGTAAAGGAGCTTGCGGCGCAGCATGATCCCGCCCGATTCGGCGACGATCGGCGCCACCACGAACGGGTATTCGCTGCCCTGCGACCGGTGCACGCTGATCGCGTAGGCGTGGGTCAGGTCGTCGAGCTCGTCGAAACCGTAGCGAACGCTCTCTCCGTCGTCCGTCAGGATCTCGATCGCGCGCTCCTCCTGCACGACCGCCGTGACCGTCCCGGTCTCCCCGTTGAAGACGCCTTTGTCGTAGTTGTTGCGGATCGGCATGACCCGGTCGCCCACCCGGAAGACCGACGCGCCCGACCAGTGCTCCGGCTTGTCGTCGGCCGCCGGGTTGAGCTGGTCCTGGATCAGCCGGCCGAGCGCCGTGGCCCCCGTCTCGCCCTTGCGCATCGGGCACAGCACCTGCACCTGGCCGGGCTCGACGTTCTGCTTGCGCGGGATCGCCACCATCGCCAGGTGGGCCACCCGCCGCGCCACCTGCGCGGGATCGTCGAGCTCCTCGAACCAGAACCCGCCGCCGGCCGTGCGGACCGGCAGCCGGCCGGCGCGGATGCGGTGGGCGGCGTCGATGATGCCGCTGCCGCCCGCCTGCCGGAAGACGTGGGTGAGCTGCACCCGCGGGATCGCCTCGACCCGCAGCAGGTCGGCGAGCACGTCGCCGGGCCCGATGCTCGGCAGCTGGTCGCTGTCGCCGATGAGCAGCAGGTGGCTCCCGGGCGACACGGCCGCGGCCAGCCGGGTGGCCAGGTGCAGGTCGAGCATGGACGCCTCGTCGACCACGATCAGGTCGGCCTGCGACGGCCGCTCGTCGAACAACGTCTCCGGATCGGGATCGGGCTGCTGGGCGAGCATCCGGTGCACGGTCATCGCGGGCATCCCGGTCAGCTCGGACAGGCGCTTGGCCGCCTTGCCCGTGGGCGCCGTGAGCGTCACCGTGCCGCCCGCGGCCCTGACCGTGGTCGCGATGGCCTTCACCGTGTGGCTCTTGCCGCACCCGGGGCCGCCGGTGATGACGGAGACGGTGCTGGTCAACGCCATGTTGACGGCGGCGCGCTGGTCGTCGTGGAGCCCGGGGTCGTCGCGGAAGGAGCGCAGCGGCAGGGTCGAGCGGGCGCGCGTGAGCCGGGTGATCTGCTCGGTCAGCGCCGCCTCACGGCTGTGCACGTGCTTGGCGTAAACCACCGGTGTGCCCAGCTGGTCGGGGCCGGCCTCCACGACCACCCTGCGGTCGGCGACGAGCGCGTCGATCATCGGGCGCACCAGGGACTGGTCCTGCTCGATCAGCTCCGCCGTCTCCCTCACCAGCGTGGACATCGGCACGAAACAGTGGCCGTCGCGGCTGCCGGCCGCCTCCAGCCGGTCGAGCAGCGCCGCCTTGACCCGCTGCGGGCTGCGCTCGGGCACCCCGGACTGCAGCGCGATCTTGTCGGCGATGCGGAACGCGATGCCGCGCACCCGCCCGATCAGCCGGTAGGGGTCGGTGGCCAGGACCTCGTCGGCGTCCTGCCCGAACACCTGGTAGATCTTGGCCGCCAGCAGGGGGCTGACCCCGAGCCCCTGGAGCGTCACCATCAGCGCGGCGATCGCCTTCTGCTCCTGCCACGCCTGGACGATCTGGCCCTGCCGCTGCGGCCCGATGTTGACGACTTCGGTGAGCCGCTCGGGCTCGCTGTCGATCACCTTGAGCGTGGCCTCGCCGAAGTGGTCGACGATCGCGTACGCCAGCCGCGGCCCGATCCCCCTGATCAACCCCGACCCCAGGTAGATCCGGATGGCCCGCACCGACGAGGGCGCCACCCGCTCGCACCCGCTCACCGCGAACCGGCGGCCGTAACGCGGATGCCTGCCCCACTCGCCGAACAGCCGCAGCGTCTCGCCCGGCTGCACCCCGGCCAGCGCCCGCCCGGTGGCCACGAAGCCGGGCTCGCCGTCGGCACTCATGCGCGCGACGGTGTATTCGTCCTCCCGGACGTAGACGAGCTGCTCGACCGACGCCTCCACACGAGAGATCCAACCACCCGCCACCGACAAACGGTCACATGGCGGTCGGGTAAGTCTCTGGTTCGGTGTCTCCCCACGGCTCGCCGTGCAGCGGGTGCAGCGCCTTGGTCTCGTCCAGCCAGATGAACGCGTCGTAGCGGCGGCCCACGACCGTGGGCACGTAGTTGCCCCAGCGCTCCCGCTCGGGATGGTAGACGACGCCGATCGCCCGGTGTCCCATGGGCTCGTCGTAGAAGGCCGCCCTGGCCCCTTCGGGCGGGACCACGAACAGGGCCTCCGGCGCGGCGGCGTCGTGCAGCAGCGCCTCCAGAGACGCGGGCCGCGCGGGCGGCACCCGCATGACGTGGTGCTGGGCGCCCCACCGGTCGGCGGCCACCACGGACCCGCGATGGGTGCCGAACCCCACCAGCACGGCGTCCCGGCCGTGCCGCTCCCGGGCGAGCTGCCCGAGGTTGGTCATGCCGGCGGCGGCCATGTCCGTGGCGCGGGCGTCGCCGACGTGCGTGTTGTGCGCCCACACCACGCCCTTGGCCCCGGAAGAACCGGCGCCGTGGAACTCCGCGAGCCTGTCCATGGTGTCGGCCATGTGGATGTCCCTAACGTTCCATGATTCGGGGCCTCCCCGCATCATGGTCCGGTAGTAGCGTTCGGCCCCGGCCACGACCTCGGCGTTCTGCCGGACGCTGAAACCCTGCTCGTCCTCGGGAGCCGCGTGGATCACGGACTTGAGCAGGTTCACCACCTCGTCCTCGCAGGTCTCCGGGATCAGCCGGGTGGCCAGGCCGTACTGCTGCGGGTCGTGGCCGTAGGCCTCGAAGCAGTACAGCGCGCCCATGACCGAATCCATCTCGTCAGGCAGCTGGCCCGCGGCGTAGCGCCGTACGGCGCGCAGCGACTCCCACAGGCTGTAGACGTCGAGGCCGTGGAAGCCGCAGCGCTCGTCCGGCGGGAAACCGGAGTTCCAGCGCCGCAGCCACCGGCAGAACTCCACGACCTCGTGATTGGCCCACATGAACGTCGGCCAGCGCCGGAATGCGTAAAGCGCCTCGAAGGGATCGGCGTCGCCGGTTACGGCCCGATGCACCCGTTCGCAGTCGGGCCAGTCGCCCTCGACCCCGACGAACCCGAATCCCTTCTCGGCGATCAAGCGGCGGGTCAGCTCCACCCGCCAGGCGTAGAAGTCGTGCGTGCCGTGGCTGGCCTCGCCGATCAGCACGAATCTGGCCTCGCCCACACGTTCCAGCAGCGGGTCGAGGTCCCCCGGGCCGGTCAGCGGCAGTGCCGACCGGCGTACCTCGTCGAGAACCGTCATTCGTCCTCCTCCGCGAGCATCCGCAGGCATTCGCGGGCCAGCTGCAGTTCCTCCCGCACCTGGACCACCATGACGGGGACGGCCGAACCGAACGGACTGACGGGTCCGTCGTCGTGGCGGTTGCCCAGGGCGGGAGGCTCGATGCCGAGCAGGCCCAGCCGCCGGCAGACGGCCTCGCGTACTTCTGGCTGGTCCCAGCCGATCTCCCCCGTGAAGACCAGCGCGTCGATCCGCCCCAGCGAGGTGGCCGCGGCGGCGATCTCCCTGCTCACCCGGTGGCTGAACACGTCCAGCGCCAGCTGCGCCGCCGCGTTCCCCTCCTGCGCGGCCGCCACCAGGTCGCGTGTGTCCCCCGACAGGCCCCCCGACAGCCCGAGCAGGCCGGAGCGCCGTTCCAGCCCCTCGCCCAGTTCCTCAAGCGTCAGATGGTCCGAGGAGAGCAGCCACAGGAGCATCCCGGGGTCCACGCTGCCCGAGCGCTTGCTCATGGGCAGCCCGTCCAGGGGCGTGAAGCCCATGGATGTGTCCAGGCTGCGCCCGCCCGAGACCGCGCACACCGAGGACCCGCCGCCCAGGTGCGTCAGCACGAGGTCCAGCTCGGTCAGCGGCTTGCCGAGCAGCTCGGCCGTCCGGTCGGCCGCCCACGCGTACGACACGCCGTGGAAGCCGTAGCGGCGCAGGCCGAACCGCTCCCGCCATGAGAGCGGCAGCGCGTAGACCGCGGCCTCCTCCGGCAGCCCGACATGGAAAGCGGTGTCCGGGCAGAGCACGTGCGGCACGGCCGGCAACTCCTCGCGGGCCGCCTCCAGCAGGGCCAGCGCCGGCGGCAGATGCAGCGGCGCCAGGCTCGTCAGGCCGCGCAGCGCCGCGGCCGTCTCGTCGTCGGCCACGGCAGGGGCGTGTACGAAGTCGCCGCCGTGCACGAGGCGGTGCGCCACGGCACGGATGTCGCGGCCGAAGTGCCCGCCGAGGAACGCCGACAGCTCCTCCCTGGCCGAGCCCGGGTCGATGGCGCGCTCGGCATGCGCGCTGTCCAGCACGCAACCGCCCTCCACGAGGTCGAGGCGGAGGCTCGACGAGCCGGCGTTGACGGTGAGCACCGCCGCCGACTCCGTCATCTGCTCGTCGATCGCCCGGCTCATCCCGCTCGGCTACCCGCCGACGAAGGCACAAAACGGGACGAAATCCGGGGGCTCCCGCTTTACCGCCCTCAGGGGTTGTCTCGTCTGGACCTCGGGTAGGCGTGCGCCATGGACATCACCCTGAAGGTGAACGGCGTGTCCCGCGCGGTGCACGTGGACCCTCGGATGTCGCTGCTCGACCTGCTGCGCGAACGGCTGGCACTGATCGGCGCCAAGAAGGGCTGCGACCACGGGCAGTGCGGGGCCTGCACGGTCCTGATCGACGGGCGGCGGGCCAACTCCTGCCTGGCGCTGGCCGTCGCGATGGACGGCTCGGAGATCACCACGGTCGAGGGGCTGGGCCGGGAGGACGATCTACACCCTCTTCAGGCCGCGTTCATCGAACACGACGCGTTCCAGTGCGGTTACTGCACGCCGGGGCAGCTCTGCTCGGCGGCCGGGATGCTGGGCGAGCCGGGTCCGAGCGCCATCACCGACGACATACTCACCGACCCGGACCTGACTCCGGAGGAGATCAGAGAGCGGATGAGCGGCAACCTGTGCCGGTGCGGCGCCTACGTCAACATCGTCAGCGCGATCGCCGAGGTCGCGCCGTGAAGACCTTCGAGTACGCCCGTGCGGAGAGCCCGTCGGACGCGGTACGCAGGTTCGGGCCCGGCGCCATGTATCTGGGCGGCGGCACCAACCTCGTGGACCTCATGCGCCTCGGAGTGGCACAACCGGACCGCCTGGTGGATGTCAGCCGGCTGCCGCTCGACGTGATCGAGGAGGTCGGCGACCGGGTCCGCGTCGGCGGCGCCGTACGCAACAGCGATCTGGGGGCCCATCCCCTGGTGCGCTCCCGCTACCCGATGCTGGCGCGGGCCGTGCTGAGCGGCGCGTCGGGCCAGGTGCGCAACATGGCGACGGTCGCCGGCAATCTGCTGCAACGCACCCGCTGCCCGTACTTCCAGGACGTGACCAGGCCGTGCAACAAGCGGGAGCCCGGCTCCGGATGCCCTGCCATCGAGGGCGACCACACGAACCTGGCCATCCTCGGCACCTCACACGCCTGCGTGGCCACCCACCCCTCGGACATGGCGGTCGCGCTGGCCGCGCTGGATGCCGAGGTGCACGTCACCGGCCCGGGCGGTGACCGGATCATCCCGATCCCCGGGCTGCACCGGCTGCCGGGCGACGCGCCCGAGCGGGACACCGTGCTGGAGCCGGGTGACCTGATCACCGCCGTGGAGCTGCCCGCGCCGCCGCCGGGCGCCTCGCTCTACCGCAAGGTACGCGAGCGGGCGTCGTTCGCGTTCGCGCTCGTGTCCATCGCCGCCGTGCTCGACGTCCGCGACAGCGTGGTCGCCGGCTGCCGCGTGGCGCTCGGTGGCGTGGCGCACGTGCCCTGGCGGGCCGAGCGCGCCGAGCAGGTGCTGATCGGCGGCCCCGCGACGGGCGAGGCGTTCCTCACCGCCGCCGAGGCGGAGCTGGAGCAGGCCCGGCCGCTCCCGCGCAACGCCTTCAAGCTGCCCCTGGCCCGTAACCTGATCGTCCGCACGCTCGAGGAGCTGGCATCGTGAACCGCATCGAGGGCCAGGTCAAGGTCACCGGGCTGGCCACGTACGCGGCCGAATACCCGGTCGAGGGCGTCACCTACGCCTACCCCGTGCAGTCCCGGATCGCCAAGGGCCGCATCAAGCGGATCGACGCCGGCGACGCGCTCGCCATGCCCGGCGTGCTGGCCGTGCTGTCCAGCGAGGAACCGCCCCGGCTGGCCCGTGAGGCCGAGGGCGAGCTGGCGCTGTTCCAGAGCCGCGACGTCGCCTACCGGGGCCAGATCGTGGCCGCCGCGGTGGCCGACACGTACGAGAACGCCCGCGCCGCCGCGGACGCGATCGTCGTCGAGTACGAGCAGGACATCCATGACGTGACCCTGCGCGCCGACCACCCCAACCTGTACCAGCCGGAGGTCGTCAACCCCGACTACCCGTGCGACACCGTGAAGGGCGACATCGAGGCCGGGCTGGACGCGGCCGAGACCAGCATCGACGTGACCTACACAACCCCGGTCCTGCACAACAACCCGATGGAGCCGCACGCCACCCTGGCGCTGTGGGACGCCGAGGGCGGGCTGCTGGTGTACGACACCGCGCAGGGCGCCTCCGCGAACCGCGACATCATGGCCGCTGCTTTCGGCCTGCCCAGGGAGCGGGTGCGCGTGGTGTCCAGGCACGTCGGCGGCGGCTTCGGCTCGAAGGGCACGACCAGGCCGCAGGCCGTGCTGGCCGCGCTGGCCGCCAGGGCCGTCGGCCGCCCGGTGAAGGTCGTGCTGACCCGGCAGCAGATGTTCGACGTGACCGGCTACCGCACGCCCACGATCCAGCGGCTGCGCCTCGGCGCGGACACCGAGGGGCGGCTCACGGCGGTGGAGCACGTGGCCTACGAGCAGAGCTCGACGGTGGTGGAGTTCGCCGAGCAGACCGCGACCCCGACCCGCGTCATGTACGCCACGCCCGCGCTGCGCACCGCGCACCGGCTCGTCCGGCTGGACGTCGCCACCCCGTCGTGGATGCGCGCCCCGGGCGAGTGCCCCGGCATGTACGCGCTGGAGTCCGCCATGGACGAGCTGGCGTACGCCGCCGGCATCGACCCGATCGAGCTGCGCGTCGTCAACGAGCCGGAGATGGAGCCGGAGAGCGGCCGGCCGTTCAGCTCCCGCAACCTGGTCGCCTGCCTGCGCGAGGGTGCCCGACGCTTCGACTGGGACCGGCGCGACCCGGGCCCCGGGCACCGGCGGGACGGCGAGTGGCTGATCGGCATCGGCGTGGCCTCCTCCACCTACCCGGCCTACCGCCGGCCGTCCAAGGCCGTCGTCACCATGAAGGAGGGCGACTTCCTGGTCCAGGTGGCCGCCACCGACATCGGGACCGGCGCGCGCACCGCGCTGACCACGATCGCGGCCGGCGCGCTGGGCGTCCCGCCCGACCGGGTGCACGTCGAGCTGGGCGACAGCGACCTGCCGGACGCGCCGCTCGCGGGCGGCTCCATGGGGACGGCCTCGTGGGGCACGGCGATCGTGCGGGCCTGCGAGGCGCTCAAGGTGAACGGCACCGTGGGCCGCGCGGACACCACCGAGGAGGTCAAGCAGGCCGCGGAGCTGGCCAGGCACGCCTTCGGCGCCCAGTTCGCCGAGGTGCGGGTGAACTCCGTGACCGGCGAGGTCCGCCTCTCGCGCCTGCTCGGCGTGTTCGCCGCGGGGCACATCGTGGACGCCAAGCTGGCCAGGTCGCAGTTCATCGGGGGCATGACGATGGGCATGGGGATGGCGCTGATGGAGGAGACGTTCACCGACGAGGAGTTCGGCGGCTTCCTCCGGCGCGACCTGGCCCAGTACCACGTCCCGGCCTGCGCGGACGTACCGGACATCGAGGCGGTCTGGCTGGAGGAGGACGACAGCGAGCTCAACCCCATGGGCAGCAAGGGCATCGGCGAGATCGGCATCGTCGGCACGGCCGCCGCCATCGGGAACGCCGTGTACCACGCCACCGGCCACCGCGTGCGCGACCTGCCGATCACCCCGGCCAAGATCCTCAACCAGATGTTTTAGCCCGCTTTGCCGAGGAAAGAGGATTCTCTCGTTCCATAGGCGGGAGGCGGCGTGAAGAACGAGTCGGACCAGGAGCGGGCGGACCGCAACTTCGTGGAGCTCCTGCAGGGCGCGCGCGTGGCGGTGACCGGGGTGCAGGTGCTGTTCGCGTTCCTGCTGACCGTGCCCTTCTCGCCGGGATTCTCCAAGCTGGACCTGGCCGACCGGTGGCTGTTCTACGCGGCGCTGGTCAGCGCCGCGGTCGCGTCGATCTGCTACATCGCGCCGACCGCGCAGCACCGCGTGCTGTTCAGGCAGGGCCGCAAGGAGACGCTGGTACGGCGCTCCAACAACTACGGCATCGTGGGCGCGCTCGCGCTGGCGATCTCCATGGCCACGGCCACCATGCTCGTGATCGACTACCTGTTCGGCCCCGCGCTGGCCTGGACCACCGCGGGGATCCTGGCGGCGCTGGCCCTGTGGACCTGGTTCGGCCAGGCGGCGCTCAACCGGTCCGAGAAGGATCAGTCCTCCGGTGGGAGCTCGGTGTCGTCGTCGGCTCGCTCGCGCGAGTAGGCCGCCCGCGCCACCATGTACGCCGCCACCGACACGGTGATCACCTGCGAGACGCCCGCCAGCAGCAGCGGCCCGGCGTTCGCCCAGGTGGGCCGGTGCAGCCACATGGCCAGCAGCACCAGCAGCACGCCGAGCACCTGCGGCTTGGTGCCGGCGTGCATCCGGTCCAAAGTGGTGCGGAAGCGGACGAGCCCGGCTCCGGCCGACAGCGCCAGCCCCGCGCCCAGCAGCAGGCAGACGGCCGCCGCCACGTCGAACGCGCTCACCGCGCCTCCCTCATCGTGACCTCCCCGAGAAGAACCTGGCCAGCGACACGGACCCGACGAACCCCAGCAACGACAGCACCAGCAGGATCGGCAGGTCCGAATAGTCGTCCATGACCACGGCGAACGCCCCGACGACGCACATCGACAGCGAGGTCAGCACGTCGAGCGCCACCGCCCGGTCCAGCATCGTGGGCCCGCGCCCCACCCGGTAGAGCGTGGCGAGCGCCGCGCACCCGAGCAGCCCGAGCGTGACCAGGTACACCACCGTCATGGCAGCTCCTGCCTGTCCCGCCAGGTGCCGAAGGCCGCCACGACACGCGACTCCAGCCCGGCCACGTCCGCACGCACGGCCTCGGTGACGTCACCCGGGCGTCCCAGCACGTGCAGGACCAGCTCGCGCTCCTCGCGGTAGAGCTCCACCACGAGGCTGCCCGGCACGGTCGACAGCGCGATCATGATCATCACGGTCATGGACTCCGACGAGGTGCGCAGCCGTACCCGGACGATCTGGGTGGGCGGCACGCCGGGCCGCACCACCCAGAGCACCACCCGCGCGGTCGAGACGACGAGGTCCCGGCCGAACCAGAGCAGGAAGCCCACCAGCGCCACCGGGTGGATCCTGATGCCCGGGTCGAGGACGGGCAGCGGCAGCAGCGACGTCACCACCAGCCCTGCCGCCAGCCCGCCGAGCACGTTGCCGGCCGTCAGGTCGCCCCACAATGTCACCCACACCACCGCCAGCCAGGCGATCAGCGCCAGCCGGGGCTTCACGGCCGCCTCCCGAGCACGGCCGCGACGTACGGCTCGCGGGCCGTCAGCTCCACGGCCGCCCGGTGCGCCAGCGCCGACAGCGGTCCGGCCAGCACCGTGAACGACAGCCCGATCACGACCAGCGCCGCCACCGCCGCCGGCAGCGCCACCGGGAACGCGGTCGTCGTGACGGTCGGGTCCTCGCCCGTGTACTCCTCGCTCTCCATGACCGTGCCCGCCCGGACGGCCCTCGGGCCGCCCCAGAACGCCTTGGCCCACGTCTTGGCGACGGCGTACAGGGTGAGCAGGCTCGTCACCAGGCCCGCCACCACGAACGTGACGGGCAGGGGCCCGCCGTGGGCCAGACTGGCCTGCACCAGCAGCACCTTGCCGAGGAAGCCCGACATGGGCGGGATTCCTGACAGGTTCATGGCCGGCACGAAGAACAGCACGGCGAGCAGCGGCGCGGTCTTCATCAGGCCGCCCATCCTGGACACCGACGTGGTGCCGGTGCGCTGCTCGACCAGCCCGGTCACCAGGAACAGGCTCGTCTGCACGGTGATGTGGTGGAGCATGTAGAAGATCGCCCCCTCCAGCCCGGCCACCGTGGACAGGCCCACGCCGAACACCATGTACCCCATGTGGCTGACCAGGGTGAACGAGAGCATCCGCTTGAGGTCGGTCTGCGCGACCGCGCCCAGCACGCCCGCCAGCATCGTGGCCAGCGCCGCCCACATGAGCAGCGTGGACACCGGCCCGCCCGGGAACAGCAGGGCCTCGAGCCGGATGATCGAGTAGACGCCGACCTTGGTGAGCAGCCCGGCGAACACGGCCGTCGCCGGGGCGGGCGCGGTGGGATAGGAGTCGGGCAGCCAGGCCGACATGGGGAAGATCGCCGCCTTGATCGCGAAGGCGAGCAGCAGCGTCAGCTCCACCAGCATCGCCACCTCCTCGGGCAGCCTGGCGAACCGCTCGGCGAGCTGCGCCAGCGACAGGGTCCCCGTGGCGGCGTACGTGACGGCCAGCGCGATCAGGAACAACATCGACGAGGCGAGGGCCATCAGTGTGTACGTGGCGCCCGCCCGGATCCTCGACTCGGTGCCGCCGAAGGTGAGCAGCACGTACGAGCCGCTCAACAGCAGCTCGAAGGCCACGAACAGGTTGAACAGATCGCCCGACAGGAACGCGTCCGCCACCCCGGCCACCATGACCAGGAAGGCCGGGTGGAAGATCGCCAGGGGGGCGTCGTGCTCCTGCTCGGCGTAGGCGTTCGCGACCGAGTAGACCATGACGAAGAACGTCACCGCCGACGACACCAGCAGCACCAGCGTGGACAGCCGGTCGGCCACCAGGCAGATGCCGATCGGCGCCGGCCACCCGCCCAGGTCGGTGACCAGCGGTCCGCGCGCCTCGGCCGCGACCAGCAGCAGCGCCGACACGACGACCGAGACGGCCAGGGTCACCAAGCTGATCGCCGACTGCAGCCGGCGCAGCCGTCCCCCGATCGCGAGCTTCACCCCGGCTGCGAGGAGCGGCAGCAGCACGGGTACGCACACCAGGCGCTCCATCACCCGCGCCCCTCGCGGCCGGGCACCCCGTCGTCGGCGGCGCGCTCTCCTTCCCCTCCAAGGGATCGCAACCGCGTGCGGTGGGAGCGCGTCCACCCCGGCGGCCAGGGTTGCGGTCCTTTCGAGGGAAAGGGCGGGATCGGGCGGTCCATGGGGTCAGTCCTCGCCTTCCAGCTCGGGGTCCTGCGCGAGGGCCTGCCGCTCCCGCTCCTCCCTGATGGCCGCCCGCATCTGCCGGCGCGCATCCCGCTGGCGCGCCTTGAGCCTCCTCCGCATCGCCCGCTCCCTGGCCGCCTGCTCCTCCCGCCCCCGCGCGTGCTGCTCCCGGAGCTCCTCGATCCGCTCGAGGTTGTCCATGGCCACCGTGTCGTCCCGGAGCCCGGCCTCCTCGAAGCGCCGATGCATGTCCTCCTCCGACAGCCCCTCCTGGCGGCGGTCGCGCATCCACTGCTCGAGCTCGGTGTGCACCCTGGCGATGCGCCGCTCCATGTCCGCCTCCTGCAGCCGCTCCCGCTCCGCCTGCTCGGCCTCCAGACGGGCCAGCTCGGCCCGCTGTTCGGCGAGCAGCCGCCGGTAGGCGTTCTGCCTGGTGCGTACGGCGTCGCTCAGCTCGCCGCGGCGGGAACGCAGCCGCACGCGCCGGTCCTCGGTGTCGTCCTGGACCTCGTCGCTCCCGCACAGCTGCCACGACCGGTGCACCAGGGCCAGCAGGAACGCGGTCACCCCCAAAGTGATCACGATGGCGGTCAGCACCATGGCCTGCGGCAGCGGGTCGGCGATCCCGCGGGCGCCCACGAAGGGCGGCGCGCCGGCGTCGCCGCCCGCGGTGACGATCAGCAGGTTGACGCCGTTGCCCAGGACGATGACGCCGGCCAGCACGCGTACCAGGCCCCGCTCCAGCAGCAGCGTGACCCCGGTGGCGATCATCGCGCAGCAGGCCAGGAACGGCAGCAGGGTGACGGTCACGCGCTCTCCTCGGCGTCGATCTGCCTGTCCAGCTCGGCGCCGAGGCCACGCAGGATGTCCTGGACCATGCCGGCGACGGACACGTACACGCCGAGGTCGAAGAGCAGCCCCGTGCTCAGGTGCAGGTGGCCGAGCAGCGGCACGGTCATGTCCGTGGCCAGCATGTCCAGGGCCGCCCGCCCGAACAGCAGCCCGGCCAGGGCCGTCCCCGTGGACAGCGTGAGCCCGATGCCCATGAGCACGCCCGCGTGCACCGGGACGGCCACGGCCAGCTCGTTCCGCCCACCCGCCAGGTAGCGAACGGTGATCGCCATCCCGGCCACGATGCCGCCCGCGAACCCGCCGCCGACCGCGCTGTGCCCGATGAACAGCAGGAACACCGACAGCACCAGCACGGTGTGGAACGTCAGCCTGGCCGCCACCTCGAAGGCCAGCGCCCGCTGCCCGCGCGGGAGGGTGGCCGACAACCAGCGCGTTCCCTCGGCGGGTAGGGGCGGGCCCGGCTCGATGTGGTACGACCTGCGCCGCAGGAACACCAGGCTCGTCACGCCCAGGGTCAGCACGACGAGCACCGTGCTCTCGCCCATGGTGTCCCAGGCACGGATGTCGACGATGAGGGCGCTGACGATGTTCCTGGCACCGGCCTGCTCGGCCGCCGCCCCCATGAGAGCGCCGATCGGCTGGGCGGTCCGCGCGCCCATGGCCAGCATGCCCGCGCCCGTGACCACCACGGCCACGGCCAGCCCGAGCCCCATCCTGAACCAGAACGGCAGCCGCCCCCTGATCGGGCCGATCGGCAGCCGCCGCAGCACAAGCGCGAAGACCACCAGGCTCACCGTCTCGGCCAGGAACTGGGTGAGCGCCAGATCGGGCGAGCCGTGGACGAGGAACAGCAGCGCCGTGCCGTACCCGATGAGGCCTACGACGACGCCCAGGAGTATGTACGCGCGGGCGAACAGCGCCAGCGCGGCCGATGCCACGATGAGCAGGGCGACGACGGGCTGCTCGGGACGCTGCCAGGCGACGACGGGCACGTCGAGCCGGGGCGGGCCGCCGGACACGAGGGAGAACACGCCGACGCCGATCACGGCGAGCAGGGTGAGCGTGAGGTAATCGGGCACGGATCCGCGCTGCACGAAGCCGGTGAGCTGGATGGCGAAGCGGTCGAGGCGCCGTACGAGCGACCAGAAGATCTGCCCGGAGTCGAACACGTGCAGCGCCGCCCCTGCCCTGGCCACGGGCTCCCTGGCCAGGAACAGCGCCACCCCGGCAGCCGCCGACATGGCCGACAGCAGGAGCGGCAGGGAGAAGCCGCCCCACAGCACCAGATGCGTGACGTGCCCCTTATCACGAAAAGTCCCGATATATCCGGATAGTTCGTGGCCGTACCAGGGCGCGAACGGCGCCAGCGCCAGGCCGAGCACGGACAGCAGCGCGGCGGGCCCGAACATGGCCGCGGGCGCGCGACGCGTCTCCCGCGCCGCCACCCCCGGCTTGTCCCAGAACGCCCCCCACAGGAACCGCAGCGTGTACGCCACCGTCAACGCCGACCCGGCCACCACGCCCCCCAGCGCGAGCGGCGTGTCCATGAGCGCCTCCAGCGCGGCCTCCTTGCCGGCGAACCCCGCCAGCGGCGGCAGCCCCAGCATCGACGCCCCGGCCAGCACCGCGACCCCGCACACCCATGGCATCGACCGGCCGACCCCGCTGAGCTCGCGCAGGTCACGGGTGCCGGCCATGTGATCGACGATGCCCACCACCAGGAACAGCGCGGCCTTGAACAGCGCGTGCGCCAGCAGCATGGCCGCGCCGGCCAGCGCGGCGCCGCCGTCCCCCGAGCCGAACAGCACCGTGAGCAGGCCGAGCTGGCCGACCGTGCCGTAGGCGAGCAGCCGCTTGAGGTCGGTCTCGCGCAGCGCCCGCCACCCGCCCAGCAGCATCGTGACCACGCCGAGCGGCACGGCGACCGCTCGCCAGGGGGCCACGTCTCCCAGCGCGGGGCCGAGCCTGGCCAGCAGGTACACCCCCGCTTTCACCATGGCGGCCGCGTGCAGGTACGCGGAGACGGGCGTGGGAGCGGCCATGGCGGCCGGCAGCCACGTGCTGAACGGGAAGATCGCCGACTTCGACAGCGCGCCGACCAGGATGAGCACGATGGCGACGGGGCTCACGTGCGGCGGGTGCGCGACGATGTCCGAAATACGGTACGTGCCCGCGGCCTGCCCGAGCAGGACGAACCCGGCCAGCATGGCAAGGCCGCCGGACGTGGTGACCCCCAGGGCCTTCAGCGCCGCCTGCCTGCTCGGCCTGCTCTCGGGGTCGTACCCGATGAGCAGGTAGGAGCAGACGGTGGTCAACTCCCAGAAGACGTACAGAAGGAGCAGGTTGTCGGCGGTCACCAGCCCCAGCATCGAGCCGGCGAAGGCCGACATGAAGACGCCGTAGCGCCCGAGCCCGTCGTCGCCGCGAGGGAAGTAGCGGGCGCTGTAGATCATGACCAGCGCACCCACACCGGTGACCAGCGACATCATGAGCACGGCCAGCGCGTCGACGCGGAAGGCCAGCTCCAGCCCGATCGAGGGCGCCCAGGTCCTGGTCTCCCGCGCGGGCAACCCCAGCACCGTGGCGAGGAAGGCCGCGGCCGGAGGGAGCGCGAGCACGGCCAGTGACGCGCGCCTGACCAGCCAGGGAGCGCAGACCGCCGCCACCGCGTGCAGGACCAGCAGCGACTCCATGGGCTCCTCGGGAGGGCATTTCCGGCTACGTCCGCCAATCTCTCCCGTCAGAGCCCCGCTCCGGCGCAGGCACGGCCAGGGTTGACCCGAACGACACCAGTCCCACACCGTGGTGTGGGACTGGGAACGGCGGGTTCAGGCGCTGGCCGCGCAGGTGCCGGGGCGCGGCGGGGCGACCGTGATCAGGTACCGGTCGATCTGCCTCTCCACGCAGGTCGAGCCGCCGTGGTACGCGGTGTGGCCGTCGGCGTCGTTGGTGAGCAGCACGCCGTTCGACAGCTGGGACGCCAGCGCCTGGGCCAGCTTGTACGGCGTGGCGGGGTCACGGGTGGTGCCCACCACCACGATCGGCGGCGACCCCTGGGCCCGCACCTGCTTGGCGAACCCGGTGCCCTTGACCGGCCAGTACGGGCAGCGCGACTCGGGATGGTCGACGCAGCTGATGGCCATGAGCGCCTCGTACCGATTGTCGTAGCTGCCGTCGGGCCGGCGGCCGTTGTACTGGTCGGCGAGCACCAGCAGGTACGTGCCGTCGCCCTTGAACGCCGCCGCCAGCGCCCGGCGCAGCGCCGGCCACTCGCCCGCCGAGTACAGCGCGCTCATGACGCCGGTGCGCGCGACGGCCTCGCTGACCTGCCGGCCGTCGTAGGTGTTGCGCAGCGGCGCCCGGTCGGCCCGCTTGTACAGCGCATCGAGCTTCTTCCACGCCGCGCCGATCGAGTGCTGCCTGAACGGGCAGCCCTTGGCCTTGAAGCAGTCGCGCAGGAACGACTCCGTCGCCACGCGGAAGCCCAGGGCCTGCGACTGGGCGAACTCGGCGCCCGTCTGGCTCGGGTTCTCCGCGCCGTCGAGCACCATGGCGCGGATCCTCGTGGGGAACAGGTCGGCGTACCTGGCGCCCAGGTAGGTGCCGTACGACCAGCCCAGATACGTCAACCGCGCCTCGCCGAGGGCGGCCCGCATCACGTCCATGTCCCGGGCGGCCTCGCCGGTGCCGACGTGCGCGAGGAACTGCTTGCCCGCGTTGGCCTTGCAGGCACCGGCGAACACCTTGGCCCACTGCTTGGCCTGGTTGACCTCGGTGCTGTTGTCAGGGGTCGGGTCGGTGGCGAAGAGCGCGTCGAGGCCGAGCGTGCCCAGGCAGCGCACGGGAGCCGACCCGCCGACGCCTCGGGGGTCGAAGCTCACCACGTCGAACCGCTGCCGGATGGAGTCGGAGACGATCTCCTTGCTCGCTTTCAAGGAGTCGACGCCGGATATTCCGGGGCCGCCGAAGTTGAGCACGACCGAGCCGATCTTTTTACCGGTGGCCGGCAGCCGGACCAGGCTGATCTTAATCTGCTTGCCGTTGGGCCTCGAATAGTCGAGCGGCACTCTTAATTTGCCGCATTGGTATCCGTTGCCACACGAGGACCAGGCCACCCGCTGCCCGTAATACGCATCGAGCCTGACGGGCCCCGCGGCCCGGGCCGCACCGGAGAAACCGGCGGCGGCGACCAAGCCTGCGATCACAGGCGAAATGATTTTGATTAGACGTCGCATGAATAAAACGTGAATGAAAAACCTTGCGACGCCCTTTAAGGGTGCTGGAATAGATCACTTGCAAGCACCCGGGTGCTGCAGTGATATGGCGAGGAGCTCGGCCAGGTGGCTGGCTCGGCGGCCGGTTCCTGCGGCGGCGATCTGGGTACGGCAGGAGAAGCCGTCGGCCAGGATCGTCTGCTGCGGGCTCGCGGCTCGTACGGCGGGCCAGACGGACTCCTCCGCGCAGGCCACCGACACGTCATAGTGCGAGCGCTCGAATCCGAAATTTCCGGCTAGTCCGCAGCACCCGGCGTTCAGCACCTCCGTGCTGATCCCGAAGCGGTCGAGGACCGCCCGGTCGGCGTCGTACCCCATGATGGCGCTCTGATGGCAGTGCACCTGCGCCACCGCCTCACCGCCGGAGGAGGCCGGGCGCCAGTCGGGCGCCCGCGACTCGAGCAGCTCCGCCAGCGTCAGCGTCCGCTCCGAGAGCAGCCGCGTGTCCGGCGTGTTCAGCAGCTCCGGCCCATCGGCGCGGAACACGGCCGTGCAGCTGGGCTCCAGCCCCACCACCGGCACCCCGGTCTCCGCCCACGGCCGCAGCGCGCGCACGCTGCGGGCGAGCACCCGCCGGGCGGTCGCGAGCTGTCCCGTGGAGATCCAGGTCAGCCCGCAGCACAGCGGCACCGGCGGCACATGCACCTCGAACCCGGCCGCCTCCAGCACGCTCACCGCCGCCTGCCCGATGTGCGGATCGAAGTTGTTGGTGAACGTGTCGGCCCACAGCACGACCTTCCCCCGCGTACCGGGCGGCGACGCGCCCCGCCGCTTGAACCAGTCGGTGAACCGCTCCCTCGCGAATCTGGGCACGTCCCGCTCCGCCGCGATCCCCGCGACGGCCTTCAGCAGCCGCGACAGCCCCGGCGCGTGCGTCAGCGCGTTGACCGCGCCGGGCGCGGCGGAGGCGAGCGCGGACCACAGCGGCAGCCAGCCCAGGGAGTAGTGCTCGCGCGGCCGGAGCCGGTGCCGGTAGTGGTGGGCGAGGAACTCGGCCTTGTACGTGGCCATGTCCACGTTCACCGGACACTCGGACCTGCAGCCCTTGCAGGCCAGGCAGAGGTCGAGCGCGTCACGCACGGCCTTCGACCGCCAGCCGTCCGTGATCAGCTCGCCCCGCACCATCTCCCCCAGCAGCCGGGCCCGCCCGCGCGTGGAGTGCTCCTCCTCGCGCGTCACCCGGTAGCTGGGGCACATCACCCCGCCCTCGAAGGTGTGCTGGCGGCACTTCCCGATGCCGACGCACCTCGTGGCGGCATGCCCGAAGCGCCCGTGGTCCTCCGGATAGTCGAAGAACTTGTGCCGGGGCTCCAGCGGGTAGAAGTGCCGCTGGGCGAGATCCTGGTCGAGGCGGTGCGGGTGGACGATCTTGCCGGGGTTCATCCGGTTCCGTGGGTCGAAGACGGCCTTGAACCGGCCGAACGTCTCCACCACCTCGTCACCGAACATGCGCGGCAGCAGCTCGGCCAGCGCCTGCCCGTCGCCGTGCTCCCCCGACAGGGAGCCGCCGTAGGCGGCCACCAGGTCGGCCGCTTCCTCCGCGAACGCCCGGTAGTTGGCGATCCCGTCGTCAGTGTGCAGGTCGAGCGGGAGCCTGCCGTGCACGCACCCTTGCCCGAAGTGCCCGTAGAGGGCGGAGTCCTGGTAGCCGTGGCGGCGCAGCAGCTCGGCGTAGTCACGCAGGTACTCGCCCAGCCGCTCGGGCGGCACGGCCGCGTCCGACCAGCCCTCGTAGGTCTGCTGCCCGGTCGGCGGGTACGCCTCCACGCCCAGCCCCGATTCGCGCCACCGCCACAGCCGGTCCTCCCTGGCCGGATCGCCGAGGAAGGTGTGCGTCGCGTGCTCGCTCATGTCACGGATCAGCTCGTCGGCCCGCTCGCGCGCCTGGTCCGGCGTGTCCCCGCCGAACTGCACCAGCAGCCAGCCCGCCCCCTCCGGCAGGTCGCGGAGCGCGGGATCCCCGGGATGCTCCTGCTGGGCGAGCCGCTGCATGTTCTCGTCCATGGCCTCCAGCGCGATGGGCCTGTGCCGGGCGACGGCCGGTACGGCGTCCGCGGCGGCGAAGATGTCCTCGAACCCGAGCACCGCCAGCGCCCGCGCGGCGGGCTTCGGCACCACGGCCAGCTCGGCGCGGAGCACGGTGACCAACGTGCCCTCGCTGCCGACGAGGGCGCGGGCCACGTTGAAGCCGTTCTCGGGCAGGAGCTCGTCCAGGTTGTAGCCGGACACGCGCCGCTCCAGCTTGGGGAAGCGGGTGCGCACCAGCTCCATGGTGTCGTCGCGCAGCCGGCGGAGCTGCTGGTAGATCTCGGCCAGCCGCCCGCCCTCGGCCTGGATCCTGGCGTACTCGGCGTCGTCGGTCGGCCCGACCCAGGCGCGGACGCCGTCGTAGGTGAGGATCTCCAGGCGCAGCACCGACTCCGCCATCTTCCCGTACGCCTGCGCGGACGCCCCGCACGAGTCGTTGCCGATCATGCCGCCGATCGTGCACGTCGGATGGCTGGACGGCTTGGGGCCGACCATCAGCCCCTCCCGCGTCAGCACGTGATCGACCGCGTCCACCACCGCCCCGGCCTGCACCGTGACCTTCCTGGCCGCGGGATCCACGGACTCCACCGCGCCGCAGTACTTGGACCAGTCGATCACCACGGCCGCGTTGCAGCACTGCCCGGCCAGGCTGGTGCCGCCGCCCCGTGACAGCACCGGCACGTCGCGGGCCCGGCACGCGGCCACCGCCGCCACCCCGGCGTCGAGGGTGCGGGGCACCACCACGCCGATGGGGACCTGCCGGTAGTTGGAGCCGTCCCGGGCGTATACGGCGCGGCTGCCGGTGTCGAACCGCACCTCGCCGTCCACGGTCTCCTCCAGCCGCCGGCGCAGCGGCTCGACATCGATCTCGCGCGGCCGGTACGGATGCGCGACAGGTGTTCTGACCAGGCTGTCCATGGCCTCGCCCGTACCCTCAGAAGCGGCCTCCAGACACCGGGCAGATCTGAGCGTCGTTGAGCACCTGGGTGAACTTCCGCGGGTCATGCCCGAAGGTGGCGTTGCGGGCGGGCTGCGGCACCTGGCGACGGCTCAGGACGTACCGGAAGGAACACGGTGACGGCGACGGAGGCCGCGGCGAGCACGGCCATGGCCGCCGCGGGCGAGGTCCGCTGCGCGAGCGCGCCCGCGAGGACCGCGGCGACGCCCTGCATGGCGAGCATGCCGGAGGAGTGCAGGCCGAGCGCGTGCCCGCTCAGCTCGTCCGGGGTCAGCTCCATGAGTCGCTGCTGGAGCAGCAGGCTCGCCGCATATCCGGTCGAGGCGATGGTGACGGCCGCCGCCGCGACCGGGGTCGCGGGACTCAGGACGAAGATCAGGTACGGGGCCGCGAGCAGCAGGTGCAGCGGGGTGACGAGCCGTATCCGCCAGGCCGGAGGGACGAATCGCCCGGCCAGCACGTCGCCGGCCAGCATGCCGGCGGCCGCGCAGGCGAAGAGGAGGCCGGCGTGCTGGGGAGCGTACGGGACGAACAGCGACTCACAGCCGACGACCAGCCCGTTCGGCACCCAGAGGGCGAGGTAGACGCGGCGGCGCGGCCTGGACGACCACAGCAGGGCGTTGCTCCGCCAGGTCTCGGCGGGCGAGGGCCGTCCTTCCGCGCGGGGCTGGTGTTTCTTGAGCCAGGCCATGGCGGCGGCCGCCACCAGATACAGGGCGGCGCCGGCCAGCAGCGTGCCGCGCGGCGACAGGGCCGCGACCAGCACGCCGCCGACGGCGAACCCGCCGATCTGCATGGCCCCGGAGGCCATGTTGAGCGCGGAGCGGCCCAGCAGATACCCGCCGCCGGCGAGGATCTCGTTGAGCAGGCCGTACCGGACGCCGCCGCCCAGCGACGCGAGCGCGCCCTGCGCCAGCAGGATCACGAGCACCGCCCACACCGGCAGGCCGGGGATCGACAGGATGGCGGTGCCGAGCGCGAGGACGAGCGCCAGCCCGGTCAGCGCGGCGCGCGGGGGTAACCGGTCGGCGGCCGACAGCAGTGTCGCCGCCCCGGCCAGCTGGGCCAGCGCGGGGCCGAACATCGCCAGCCCGGACAGCAGCGGGTTCCCCGTGGCGGCGTAGACGAGTGTGCCGAGGGCGAGCCCGCTGACCGTCTGGGCCGCCACCTGGGCCGCCGAGGAGACGAACAAGGGTGTGAACTCCGGAGCGACGAACAGCTCCCGGTAAGTGCGCATGGGCCTCGAGTCTCGATGGCGGCGGGGCGGAGCGCTAATGTTTCGCGGGGAGGCGAAACATCGTTGGGTTTCTGGCGGATCAGCGCGGACACGCTCGCGAGCGGGCGCTTCGTCGTCTCGCCGCTGGCGGAGGCCACCGCGGCCCTGAAGACGCTGGAGCGGGGCACGGCCGCGCATCCGGGCGAGCGGACGTGGCTCGACGCCCACCTGCCGGCCTACCGGGCGCGGCTGACGGACGACCCGATCACGGCGCTGCTCGTACGGGCCGCGCTGGGGCGTACATGGAACGCCGACTTCCTCACCCCCACGCCCACCGGCGATGAGTCCTCCTTCGAGGAGGAGCTGACGCGCATCCGCGAGACGCCGCCCGGCCGGGCCCGCGAGGACCTGACCCTGTCGCTCGGCGGCCCGCTCCCGCCCGCCCTGCACCGATCCGACCTGCCCGAACGACTCGCCGATCACATGGAGTGGGTGTGGCGGGAGTCGGTGCTGCCCTACTGGCCGCGGCGCCGCCGCGTCCTCGAGGCCGACGTCGTCGCCCGCACGGCCCGGCTGAGCCGGGGCGGCTGGGCCGCCGCCCTGGACGGCCTGCGCCCCGGGATGCGCTGGCTCGGCGACGGGCGGCTGCGCGTCAACACCTACGACTACCCGCCGCGGGACCTCTCGGGTACGCGGCTGATGTTCGTCCCGGTCACGCCCCGCCAGGCCTGGGCGTCATGGGACGACTCAGACCACCGCTCCGCGGTGGTCTACCCGTGCTCGGGCACGCTCGCCGACACCCCGGCGGGGCCGCCGGAGGCGCTGGGCCGCCTGATGGGCCACGCCCGGGCCGGCGTCCTGGTGCTGCTGGACTCCCCGAAGAGCACGACCCAGCTCGTGGCCCTCACCGGCCAGGGCCTGGGCTCGGTCGGCGGCCACCTGAAGGTGCTGCTGGACGCCCGCCTCGTGGGCCGCAGGCGTTCGGGCCGCTCGGTGCTCTACTACCGGACGGAGGCCGGCGACGTCCTGGTCCTTGCCCAGCCGGACCACCGCGGCCCGTGACGGCGGAAACCGGGTTGACGGGGGCGAGATGATGGCCGTGATGGATGAACGGCGCATGGTGCGCATTTCCAAATACCTGTCCCGGCATCTGCGGCACGACCCGCAGCGCATCGGTCTCACCCTCGACGCCCACGGATGGGTGCCGGTCGACGAGCTGCTGCGCGCCGCCGCGGCGCACGGCTTCCGGATCACGGCCGCGCAGCTGTGGGAGGTCGTCCAGTCCAACGACAAGCGGCGCTACACGATCGAGAACGGCCGGATCCGGGCGAACCAGGGGCACTCGGTGCCGGTCGACCTCGACCTGCCCGCCGTCGAGCCGCCCGAGGTGCTGTATCACGGCACCGTGGGCCGGGTCGCCGGGGCGATCAAGGCCGAGGGCCTGCACCCGATGAACCGGCACCACGTGCACCTGTCGGCCGACCGCCAGACCGCGACCCGCGTGGGCGCCCGGCGGGGTGTCCCGGTGGTGCTGGTGGTGGCCGCCGGCGCCATGCACGCCGACGGGCACGTGTTCCACGTCAGCGCCAACGGGGTGTGGCTGGTCGGCCACGTCCCGCCCGGCTACCTGCGGTTCCCGTCCTGACAGCCCGCCTTAAGCGGGGCCTCCGTCCTGACGGCGGGCGAGGAGGGTGTCGCGGGCGGCCATCAACGCGAAGCCGAGCAGGTTGGCGCCCCGCCACGTCGCCGGGGACGCCGCCCGCTCGTCCGAGGCCGCCAGGCCGATGCCCCACACCCGGTCCACCGGGCTCGCCTCTACCAAGACCCGGCCCGACGTTCCGAGCAGGAACTCCGCCAGCTCCTCGTGCGCCCCGAACTTGGCGACGCTCCCGCGTACCACGATGTCGAAGCGGTGCGCCTCCCAGGTCGCCTCGTCGAAGCCCCGCACCGTCCGGCCGAGCGCCTTGGCCTCGCCCGGGTGACGGGCCGCGAGGACCTTGTCCGCGCTCTCCCCGTCCTCGAACAGCCACGCCTTGTGCGCCATCATGTAGTGCTCGGCCGAGGCGAACGTGTGGCCGTCCTCGGTGAAGTCGACCGGCCACCACTGACTGAGGCAACCGGGGCCGACGCCGCCGTCGCGGGCGGGCTGATGGCCCCAGAAGTACAGGTACTTGAGGCGCCGACCGGTCTGCTCGGCGGAGATGGCCTCGTCCACGGTCATGGGGAGCATGGACCATAGCCTACGAGGCGGCCCTTCCGAGCCGCTCGGAGATTTCGCGCAGCACCGGCACCAGCTCCGGCGGGTCCGGCAGAAGAAGCTCGGGGCGTACCTGCGGCTGCACGGGACCCGGCCGCAGACCATCGCCGCCTCGCTGCACGCATTTACTGGTTCACGGAGACGGCGGGGTCGACGGCGCACACGTAATACGAGCGGTTCAACGACTTCAGCATGTGGGGGCCACGGGAGCGGGGGACCGTGCCCACCGCGGTGGCCGTCTTCCCCGCGGACTACTCGGTGCGGCCGCCGGCCGAGCGGGTGCACCCATGGAGGGATGCGGGGGCGGGAGGGCGGCGAAGTAGGCTGGATCGCGGAGGCCATTGATGCGCGCACGCGATCTCGCCGTCGAGTTCCCGACGGTCACCCTGGACACCCCGGCGCTCGAGGCGGCCAAGCTGCTGGCCGAGCAGGACCTGCCGGGGCTCATCCTGGTCGACCAGGACCGGCGCCCCCTCAGCATCCTGCCCGGCACCCAGGTGCTGCGGCTGGCGGTCCCGGCGTACTGCCAGGACGACCCAGCGCTGGCCCGGGTGGTGGACGAGGCACACGCCGACCTGTTCCTGCGGCGGCTCGGGGGCAGGACGGTGCGGGAGTGCCTGCCCGAGCAGCCGCGGGAGCTTCCGGTGGCCGACATGAAGGCCACCGTGCTGGAGCTGGCAGCGCTGATGGCGCGTACGCGGAGCCCGCTGGTGGGCGTGGTGGACGGGGAGCGGCTGGTCGGGGCGGTCACGTTGCAGTCGCTGCTGGACCACGTGCTGGAGCTCTGAACCAAAGCTCCCCGAGTCTCATGGGCGGGTCGCGAAACCCACCGCGAAGGCGCGTCTGAGGTAGTCCCATGCGGGCGCGCTGAGCAGGCCCTTCGTGGCGGTCTCCGGCCCCGCAGTGTCGATCTTGCGGTAGATGGCCGACATGGCGCTCCTGTCGCCGCCCGCCAGCCCGGCCACGGCCTCCGTCCAGCGGCGGGCGAGCTCCTGGACGGCCGGCTCCGCCGGGTCCGTGCCGCGCTCGGCATGGGCGAGCGCCTCGGCGGCCAGGGCGGCGAGCTGCCGCAGCCGGTCGGCGAGGCCCTCCTGCCCGAGCTCCCGGTGCCGGTCCTCGAACCTGGCGAGCTGTTCCGGTGTGAAGTGCCTGGCCTGCATCATCGCCTCCATTGTCTCGATGAGCTGGTCGATCGACGGCTCCCGGGCCTCGCGCAGCGCCTCGGCGATGCCGGACAGCCTGCGGCGCAGGGCGCGCTGCGCGTCCAGCCGGCGTTCGACCTGTTCGAGCTGGCGCCGGATCATCGCCTGGAGGTCGCCTCCGTCCAGCGATTCCGCGATCTCGCCCAGCGGCAGCCTCAGCTCGCGCAGCGCCAGGATCCGGTAGAGCCTGCGCACGTCGTCATCGGTGTACACGCGGTGGCCGGCGGCCGACCGTTCGACCGGGCACAGCAGCCCGATCTGGTCGAAGTGGCGCAGGGTCCGCACGGTCACGCCCGTGGCGGTGGCGAGCTCGCCGATCTTCCAGCGTCGTCCGTTCACATCGCAAGACGCTAGGCCCTGACGCCGCGTCACCCGCAAGCCCCCGGGGTCCCCGTCGGCGGCGGGGCCGTCGTAGGCTGGTCGCATGGCGAAGACCGCGGCACGGCAGCCCGTACCCACGCGGCGTGCGGACGCCGAGCGCAACATCGCCGCGATCCTCGAGGCGGGGACCCGGCTGCTCAGCGCCGACCCCACGGCCAGCGTGGCCGACATCGCCAAGGCCGCCGGGGTGGGCAGGGTCACCCTGTACGGCCACTTCCCGTCGCGGGAGGCGCTGGTGGACGCGGTGCTCGACCACGCGGTCGGCATGGCGGACGCGGTGCTGGCGGACGAGTCGATCGACACGGCGCCGGCGCCGGAGGCCATGGCGCGGCTGCTGCGGTCGTCCTGGGAGCTCCTCGACCGGCACCGCCGCCTGTTCCTGGCCGCCGACCGGGTGCTGCCCACGGAGCGGATCAGGGAGCACCACGACCGGCCGTTGCAGCGGGTCGAGCGGCTCATCGCGCGCGGGCAGCACGAGGGATACTTCCGCACCGACCTGCCGCTGGCCTGGCTGGTCACGACGTTCTTCTCGATCATCCACAGCGCCGCGCAGGAGCGCGAGACCGGGCGGCTGGCGCCCGAGGAGGTCGAGCCGGTGCTGATCAAGACGATGCTGTCGCTGCTCTCCGAGCCCGCCTGACCACAGTCTCTCCAGGACCACCTGTCCCGGACGCTCATCCCCGATAAACCCTACCCATGTATGGTTCATAGCTGTTAACTTGAACATCACTGTTCGAGTTAAGGAGACTTCGGGTGAGTTCTGACACGGTTCCCGCCAAGGCGCGCACGGGCGGGTGGGGCCTGCTCGTGCTGCTGTGCCTGGCCCAGTTCATGCTGGTCGTCGACATCACGGTGGTGCAGGTGGCGCTGCCGACCATCGGCACGGACCTCGCGCTCGGCCGCGAATCCCTGACCTGGGTGGTGACCACGTACACGCTCTGTTTCGGCGGGCTCATGGTGCTCGGCGGGCGGCTCGCCGACGCGTGGGGCGCCCGCCGCACGCTCATGACGGGGCTGGGGCTGTTCACGGCGGCCTCGCTGGTGTGCGGGCTGTCCGGGAGCAGCGCGATGCTCATCGCGGGGCGGGCGCTCCAGGGCGCCGGCGCGGCGCTGCTCTCCCCCTCAGCCCTGGCCGTGATCACCACCGTCTTCACGGGTGAGCGGCGCGGCCGCGCGCTCGGCGTCTGGGCGGCCGTCGGCGGCACCGGCGCTGCCCTGGGCGTGCTGCTCGGCGGCGTGCTGACCGCGGGACCGGGATGGACGTGGGTGTTCTTCGTCAATGTCCCGATCGGGCTGGCGGTGCTCGCCGCGGTGCCCGCGACGGTGCCGTCCACGCCCGGGCGGAGCGGGCGGCTCGACGTGCCCGGCGCCCTGGTCGTCACGCTCGCGACGGCGCTGCTGATCTACGGTCTGGTGACCGCGGGCGACGCCGGATGGGGAGCGGCGGGCACTTTGCTGCCGCTGGCCGGGGCCGTGCTGCTCTACGCCGTGTTCGTGCTGGTCGAGCGGTCGGCACGGTCCCCGCTGATGCGCGCCGAGACGCTCGCCAGGCGGCCGGTGCTCTCGGGGACGTTCGTCATGCTGATGGCGACGGGGCTGATGCTGGGCCTGTTCTTCCTCAGCTCGCTCTACCTCCAGCACGTGCTGAGGTTCGGCGCGCTGGAGACGGGGCTGCTCTTCCTGCCCGTGGCCGTCGCGATCACGATCGGCGCGCAGCTCGGCGGGCACCTCGTCGGCAGGATCGGCGGGCGGCCGGTGGCGGTGGCGTCCTTCGTGGTGACCGCGGCGGGGGCGGCGCTGATGACACGCATCTCACCCGACGCGAGCGCGTACACCACGGTGCTGCCGGGCTTCGTCCTGGCCGCCCTGGGCATCGGTCCGGCGTTCGTGACGGCCACCACCACGACGATGGCCAACATCCCGCCCGGCGAGAACGGCGTCGCGTCCGGCGTCATCAACACCTTCCACGAGCTCGGCGGCTCGATCGGAGTGGCCGTGGTCTCCACGGTCGCGGCCTCCAGCCTCGCGCCCGGCTCGGCGGCGGGCGTCGCGGGCATCGGGGGGTTCGTCTCGGGGCTCACGCTGTGCGCCGTCGCCGCGGGCGCCGCGGCGCTCGTCGCGCTGTGGCTGGTGCCGCCGGGCAAGCCGGCGACGGCGTTCGTCGGCCACGGTCACGGCCACTGACACTGACACTGACACTGACACTGGCATTGGCACGACGCCCGGCCCCCGCTACGCCCGGCCCTGCGCGCGGGGGATGGGTCCGGGGGCCGAGGCGGCCTGACTGCCCGAGTGTGATGTCCGAAAACGGCCGACGTCGGCGGCCGTCGCGGTGTTGTATCTAGCGACACCAGCGACGAAAGGACCGAGGCGATGACGGTGGCGACGACGCTCTTCGACCTGCCCGGCGACGGCGGCGTCCCGGTCGTCGCGCCTCACGCGGAGCTCCCCGCGCTGCGTGATCTGGACTGGGAGAGCCTGTACGCCCGGCTCAACGAGGACGGCGTGGCACTGACGCCGCCCCTACTGACCCCCGCCCAGTGCGCGGCTCTCATCGACGGCTTCGACGCCCAGGGCCTCTACCGCAGCACGGTCGTGATGCAGCGTCACGACTTCGGCCGCGGCACCTACAAGTACTACGCCGATCCGCTGCCCCCGCTGGTGCGCGCGCTGCGCGAAACCCTCTACCCGCCGATGGCGTGGATGGCCAACCAGTGGGCGCGCCTGCTCGGCGAGCGGACCTTCCCCACCGCCCACGCCGACCTGGTCGCCGAGTGCGCGGCCGCCGGACAGCGGCGACCCACCCCGCTCATCCTGCGGTACGGCGCCGGCGACTACAGCTGCCTGCACCAGGACATCTACGGCGACGTCGTCTTCCCGCTGCAGATCGCGATCATGCTCAACCAGCCGGGCGTCGACTTCACCGGCGGCGAGAACGTGTTCGTCGAGCAGCGACCCCGCTCCCAGTCCAGGGCCATCGTCGTCAAGCCGGGACTCGGCCAAGGAATGATCTTCCCGGTCCGCCACCGGCCGTACCGGAGCACCAGTGGCTACCGCCGGCATGCCATGCGGCACGGCACCAACGCCGTCGAGTCCGGGACCCGCACCGTTCTGGGCGTCATCTTCCACAACGCCCGCTGAGACCCTCCAACACCGCCCGGCCTGCCGGAAGGACCTCCCCGATGTACACGCTGACCGGACCGGACGGCAGGCCGTACCCGAGCCCGTTCCCTGGCGCGCTCGGCGGCCACCGGCGCGGCCGGCTGTACGGGCGCCTGGACTGCCCCTCGGCCCTCCGAGCCATCGCCCGCGGCGGGTACGTCACCGACCGCGTCTTCTTCGCCGACGAGGACACCGCGGTCGCCGCCGGATACCGGCCGTGCGCGGTATGCCTCCCCGAGCAGTACGCGCAATGGAGAAACCACCAAGTGAGGACGACATGGGCCTGAGCACCTCCCGATCACCGCTGGTCCACGCGCCGGCGCGCACCCCGCACCGGCCCGCCGCCCACACCACCGCCGAACTGGACGCGCTGGTGACCATGCTCGCCACGCGGCGGCCCCGCGTCGAAACCATCACCATCGGCCACGCCCGCGACGCCGCCTCGGTCGCCGCCGCCGAGCACCTCGCCAGCACGTGGCAGGCCCGAGGCGGGCACGTGCTGACCGTCGTCCATTGGCCGGAGACCGCGGCCTCCTGGCTCCGGCACGCGCGGCGGTTCGCGGCGGGCGAGCCCGACGCGTGGGTGGTGGCGGGTGCGCCCCTGGGGTGGGCGCAGATGGCCCGCCGTCTGCGTCACAGCACCGGCTGGGACCCGGCGCGAACCTTCGCCTTCGCCTCCGTCGGCACGCCCGAGACGGTGGCCCTGGCCGCTCCAGGCACCCTGGACGGGCTGCGCGGCGCCACAGCCGCCGGCGGCACCTGGCGAGTCACCCGGCATTCCATCCTCTGGGAGGAGCCTTCAGCTCAGGCGTAGCGCGCCGGATCGACCCCGCGCAGCATCATCCCCTGCCCCCGGGAGCGGTGCACGTCGTCGGCGGGCCGGTCCTCGGGGTCGCGGTACTGGATGAGCAGGGTCGTACGGGCCTCCTCCGCCCGGTTGACGCCCGACCCGTGCACGGTGAGATAGCTGAGGAACAGCACGTCCCCCGCCTCCGCCTCGACCGGGACGGCCGACTCCAGCGGCCACTCCGGCAGCGGCAGGTGCCACCCGCCCTCCTCGATGTGCGGCAGCGGCCCGTTGCTGTGGCTCCCCGGCACCACCCGCACGCACCCCTTCTCCTCGGGCGCGTCGTCGAAGTGGAAGATGGCCGCGCCCACGGTGTGGCGGGTGTGCGGGAAGTGGGCGGCGTCCTGGTGCATGGGGAACGGCGAGCCCTTCTCGGCGGGCTTCACGAAGATCTTGGTGTGGTGGAGCTGGACGTTCTCCGAGCCCATCAGGGCCGCCGCCACGCCGGTGAAGCGCGGATCCACCATGAGCCGGGCGAACGCCGCCGAGTAGAACTGCGCGTCGTGGCAGTGCCGCAGCTCGGTCGCGCCCCCGCCGAGCTGCCGCGCGCTCCCCCAGGTCGGGTCCGCCGGGCGCAACCGTGCGAGCACCCCGTGGCACTCCTCCCGGTACGTCCGCGCCTCCCCCTTGCTGAGCAGCCCTTTGACCAGCAGGTAACCGTTGTCCCTGTAGAACCGCACCATCGCTGAATCGGTCATTCGCGCCCTCCCCGCGTACGTGCTCCATCTCAGTGATGCCCACCAACGCGCAATGCTTGAAACATTTTCGAAGCGTTTCCCGGTGTTACCAGCGTGACCAGCCACGAGTCGCAGAGCTGGTGGGGAGGCCCGTATGGCGTAGTGGTCGGGGGGACCGAACGATCAGTATCGCCGTGGCGGCCCGCGCTTCGGGCAAGCCCGCCCGCCCGAAGCTCACCTGGCCGCGCGACCAGGCGTGACACCCGGCGCGCCGGGTGGCGTGGGGGCCGGACGCCGTCAGGCCAGGACCCGGCCGCCGGGCCAGGCGGCGAAGGCCGCGGCTCGCGAAGGACGTCACCGGCGCCGTGACGATCCCGGCCACGAAGAGCACGCCTGGACCAGGTAGACCTCAACCCACGTAGTACGTCATCTCCACGCCCGACACCGTACGCCGCACCGCCTCGAAGCCCGTCAGGTCGACGTGGTCGCCCAAGGCATCGCGCACCGCCTCGCTCAGGTGGATGCGGCCGGGCGTGCCGAGGTCCTGGGCCATCTTGGAGGCGAGATTGACCGGGGCCCCGGCGACGTCCCAGCCGCCACCGGGGGTGCGGCCGGCAAGCACCGGCCCTGCGGCCACCCCGATCCGGCCCACGATCTCCCGCTCGGCGAGCCCCGTGCGCATCCCCAGCGCGAAGTGCACGGCCGGGGCGGGCTCCTCGAACAGGTAGATGCCCAGCGGCCCGGCGACCTTGATCTCGACGGCTCCCTCGGGGGACAGGAGGCTCAGGCCCACGTCGCGCATCGCCGCCGACAGCGACAACCCTCTCAGCAGCTCCACCTCCGGCGTGTCGGTCGGGGCGGCACTCCGCTCGACCAGGACGACGGTGCTCTCGCGCAGGTGCTCGGCGGCGAGCCGCCTGGCCAGTTCGGCGTCGCCGGGGCGGGCGTCGAGCAGCAGCAGGTCGGCGTAGAAGGCGCCGGAGTAGGGGATGGGATAATGCTCCTGGTCGGTGACCCCCGACTCGCCCGGCCACCCCTCGGCCGCCCACGCCGCGCCCAGCCCGGGAATGTCGAGGCGGGGACCGTCGAGCACTTGGTGGACGGGCCCGACCAGGCCGCCGACGCCGTCCTTGCGCCGCAGCGCGAAGGGATGCCCGTGAGGCAGCCGGTCCACCACGGCCTGCGTCACCGCGATCTCCCCACCCTCGGTGTCGTTCTCGGCGAACTCCTCGACCGCGTCGGCCTCCGCCCCGTACAGCCCGCCCGACAGCTCGTAGTAGGAGCCGAGGTGCGCGCCGATCCCGATGCGGACCTCGCAGTGGCGCCGGATCTCGTCCTGCGCCGTCAGCAGGGCGGACAGCAGCGTGGACGCCTCCACCGCCTCCGGATGGAACAGTTGCGCGTTGTCGGCCGCCCACACCCCCACCGCGCGCCCGCCGGCGGCCCTGGCGCACGCGTGCAGGATCCGCTTCGGCCGGTCGATGAGCGCCAGCACCTCCAGCAGGCCGAGCCGCTGGCTGAGCCGGGTGAGCCCCGCCGAGTCGGACACCACGGAGTATCCGCGCGTCTCGTGGCGGCTCAGCAGGCGGCGCGCCTCACCGTCGGTGCGGCCGGAGGCGCGCCACTGCTCGACGAGGAACAGTGGCAGGCCGGCAGCGACGTCGCGCCGAGTGTCGAAGCCGCCCGGGGTGAGCGGGCCGGCGGGGGGTTCGTAGGCCACCCCGTCACCTTATCTTACTCAGAGTGATCAGTTGAATGCTTTCAGTGATGCATCGGTCCGAGGGGCGCGAACGCGGCGCCCAGCTCGGACTCGACGCGGTGCGCCGGCGTGAGCAGTACGCGGCCCTGGACGACTACCAGCATCAGGAGGCGCTCACGCGCTTCGGCGGCGGCAACGCATCGCCGGGCAGGCACCGGAGCCGGGTGTCGTGAACGCCGCCACCGGATCACGCCGTGCTGCGTAACCGGACCTCCGCCGAGCATGACCGGCTTGTCGAGGCGGAGACGGCCCGGCGCTGCCGTCAGGCCGGGACGCGGGCGCGGCGCCAGGCGTACGAGCTCACGGCGATGCCCACGAGCGTGACGACGGCCGCCACGACGTAGAGGGAGCGCAGCCCGAACCCGCCGTCGATGACGCGCCCGCCGAGCCAGGCGGCGAAGGCCGCGGCGAGCTGGTACGCGGAGGCGTTCACCGCCATGGCCAGGGTCGGCGCCGCCGAGGCGGTGGACAGGACGCGCGCCTGCATGCCGGGGATGACCGAGAAACCCACCGCGCCGAGCACGAACACCATGACCGCGGTGGTCACCATGCTGCCGCTGACCACCCACGTGAGCACGAGCGCCGCGGCGAGCACACCCAGCAGCCCGAGCTGCGACCGCATCGGCGCCCGGTCCGACAGCCAGCCGCCGGCGAAGTTGCCGACGGCCGCGCCGACCCCGTACACGAGCAGGAGGACGGCCACCGCCGCGGCCGGGAAGCCCGTGACGTTCGTGACGAGGGGCGCGAAGAAGGTGAACACCATGAGCAGCCCCGCGTTGCCCACGGCCGTGACCGCGATGGCGAGCTGCACGTCGCGGGCGCGGAACACACGCAGCTCCGCAACGGCCGACGTCCCGCCCACCGCGTCGCGCACGTCCGGCACCACCCGCCAGACCAGCAGGAACCCGGCCGCGCAGCACGCCGCGACGGCCAGGAACGTGGCCCGCCAGCCGTGGTCGTTGCCGATGAACGTGCCGATGGGCGCGCCCAGGATCATCGACAGGTTCATCCCGAAGACCAGCTTGGAGACGGTGGACGCCTGCCTGCCCGGGGCTGCGGTGGACACCGCGATGACGATGGCGTTCGCGAAGAACGTGGACGTCACCAGCGATGTGACGATCCGGGCCGCGAAGAGCACGCCGTACGCGGGCGCGAGCGCGGAGGCGAGGTTGCCGGCGATGGTGATCGCGAGCATGACCAGGATGAGCGGCTTGCGCGGAAAGCGGGCGGTGAGCGCCGTCAGCACGGGACCGCCGACGATCATCCCGATGGCGTACGCCGTCACCAGCAGCCCGGCGGCCGGGATCGAGACGGCCAGGTCGGTGGCGATGTCCGGGAGGATCCCGGCGATGACGAACTCGCCGGTCGTGATCCCGAAGACGCACAGCATCAGGGACGGCACGGTGGGTCTCATCGGCCTTCTCCTTCTTTACAGATCAGTACAAAATGAGGGCGAAAAAAAGGGCCGCGGCTCGACGGACCGCGGCCGGGTCTCTACAGAGCGGCGACAGCCCCCTCGACGACGTCAAGGAGGGCATTCCTGTCGTCGGTGACCTTGGCGAGCACGCGCAGCCCGTAGTACGCGCTCTGGAACGCGCGCGCCACCTGGAGCGGCGGCCGGTCCCGCGACAGCTCGCCCGTGCTCTGGCCGAGCTCCACCAGCCGGCACAGCGCCTGCTCCAGGTCGGCGAACTGGCGCCGCACCAGCCCCGCGACGGCCTGGGTGCGCCCGCCGGCCTCGGTGGCGGCGTTGAGCGCCAGGCAGCCGCGCCGGCCGGGGTCGGCCATGTCGGCGTCGATCACGCCGATCATGAGGCCCCTGAGCCGCTCGCGCACCGACCCCGGCTCGGCCAGCATCGCCAGCTGCGCGTCGGCCCTCGTCGCGGCGTAGCGGCGGATCGCTTCCTCGTACAGGCGGTGCTTGCTGCCGAAGGCGTTGTAGAGGCTGCCGCGGCCGAGGCCGGTGTGGGCGCACAGGTCCTGGGTGCTGGTCGCTTCGTAGCCCTTCTCCCAGAACACCTCCATCGCGGCGTCGACGACTGCCTCATCGCTGAACTCACGTGGCCTGCCCATGGGAGGAGGCTAGCGGATTTTGTACAAGACAGTAAAGAACTCCTAGGGAGTGGTGGCGCAGTACTCCCGGGTGGCGCCGGTGTGGTGCATGCACACCTCGTCCCCGCTGACCAGCAGCACAGCCGGGTAGAAGTTCCCTTCGAGCGCCGTGCCGGTGACGCTCGTGTCCAGGGAGCCGGGGGTGGGGACGCCGTTGACGGTGAAGGAGAAGACGGCCGTCGTCGGCGCGGGCCGGATCACGAACCAGTAGCGGTAGTCGCCGGGCACTCCGCGGATCTCCTGGCAGAGCGCCGTCTCAGGCGCGCAGACGCCGTCGTCCTGCGCGAAGGCGGCCGGGGTCGATCCCCCGAACGCGAGGACTCCCGAGATCATGGCCGCCACGACGGCGAGGCGGCGCGGAAGACGGGACTCTGGGTTCGAGGGCATGCACGTCACCTTTCCTGAGCGGGGCATGAAAGCGTCCGCCCCCGTGGGGCCGGGACGACACCATCATCATGCGATCGATCATCCGGCGCCGCCAGCCGTTGGCGGCGCCCACGGGCCGTCGATGCGCTGGCAGAGGCCGTAGACGAAGCGGGCGCGGTAGGTCGCGCCCTCGTGGGTGAGATCGACCGCCCAGTGGTGCGGGGCCTGGCCCTCGAGGTGGACGGCCCCGGGGAAGCTCGCGCCGACGTCGCCGACGACGCATCCCCAGGGGACCAGCTCGTCGAAGCCGAACGTCCTGGGGCCCGCAGGGCGGACGAACCACTGGTTCCACACCTCGCCGCCGGGGCCGCTCAGGACCTCGAACTCCAGCCCCGGCCATGAGGGCAGGGCCCAGCGTGCCACGCCACAGGTCAGGCTGCCCATGGAGGTCATGCCGGCGTACGACGGAGGGCCGAGCAGCCTGCGCAGCCCCCTCGGAGGCCGCGGCGAGTGGAGCATCCGCGTCCACTGGGCGTGGGCGGCCCGCAGCTCCGCCCTGGACGCGCCCATGTCGCCCAGCGCCTCCTCCACCCTCTCGGGGTTGAGGTCGCGCATCCGATGCATCAAGGACAGCTCGAACTCCCGCACGCCGAATCCCACCCACCCGTTCTACCTGTTCCCGAAGCGGGCGGGGGCCTCAGCAGGCGCGCAGGCGGACCAGGGCGCTGGCGTAGTCGCCGCGCAGGTCGAGCGGCAGGCCGCGGGACATGAGCACCGCTCCGTGGTGCACGGCGCCCGTGTCCTCGTCGCGGTAACGGGCCAGCGGGTCGAGCCCGGCCGGCCGAAGCGGAGGGAGGGGTGTGCCGAAGGCGGTGGGGCCGCGCCAGGCGAGCACGACCATCCGGTCGCCGTGGACGTACTGCACCCCGTACGGGAGCCGCCACAGCCGCCCGAGCTGCACGACCGGCCGGATGTCCTTGTAGACGGCGACCAGGTCGGCGGCCTCGGACAGCTCGGCGTCGCTCCAGCGGGACAGGTCGCCGCCGAGGCCGAGCGCCCCGGCCATCGCCACGTGGAAGCGGAAGCGCAGCGGGACGGCGCGCCCGGTGAGCGGGTTCGGGCTGTCGGTCACCCAGGCGGACATGACGCGGGCCGGGTAGAGCTGGCTGAATCCGCGCTGGATCGCGATGCGGTCGTGGGCGTCGGTGTTGTCGGAGGCCCACACCTGGTCGGCGCGAGCCAGGATGCCCAGGTCGGTACGGCCGCCGCCGCCCGCGCACGCCTCGATGCGCAGGTGCGGGTGGTCGGCGCGGAGCCGGTCCATGATCGAGTAGACGGCCCTGACGTGGTCGATCCAGAGCCGGTCCTGGTCCGGGTCTCCGGGCCGGCCCGCCTCGGTGAAGGCGCGGTTGAAGTCCCACTTCAGGAAGTCGATGGCGTGCTCGGAGACCAGCTTGTGCAGCCACTTGTGCGCCCAGTCGGCGACGTCGGGCCGGGCGAAGTTCAGGACGAGCTGGTTGCGCAGCAGCGTGCGTGAGCGACCCGGCATGTGCAGGACCCAGTCGGGGTGGGCGCGGTAGAGGTCGCTGTCGGGGTTGACCATCTCGGGCTCGACCCAGAGGCCGAAGCGCATGCCGAGCCGGTGCACCGCCTCGATGAGCGGGGTCAGCCCGTCGGGGAAGCGGTCCTCGTTGACCCACCAGTCGCCGAGGCCCGCGCCGTCGCTCGTCCGCCCGCCGAACCAGGCGTCGTCCATCACGAACAGCTCCGCGCCCGCCCGGGCCGCCAGCCGCGCGAGGTCCTTCTGGTTGGCCTCGTTCACGTCGAATCCGACGGCCTCCCACGCGTTGTAGACGACCGGGCGCAGCTCGCCGGGCTCGGGCAGCACATGCCTGGCGACGTGGTCGTGCCAGCGGCGGCTCGCCTCGCCGTACCCGTCGGGCGCGTACACGCCGGCGAAGACCGGCGTCACCCACTCCTCGCCCGGCTCCAGCCGCCAGGTGAGGCCCTCGTGGCCGAACCCGCCGGTCCAGCTCGCCCGCCCGGACGGCGTGCGGGTGAGCGTGACGCGCCAGCTCCCGCTCCAGGCCAGGGCGCAGCTCCACACCTCGCCGTGCCGCTCGCCCGCGTCACCGCCGTCGATCATGAGCCACGGGTTCGCGTGGTGGCTGCTCAGCCCGCGCCTGCTCGTAAGCGTCGTCTCCCCGACCACCGGTTCGGTACGGCTCAGCGCGTGCTCGGAGCTCCAGCCGCCCGTGACGTGGCTGAGCCGGTAGCCGTCCAGCATCGGAACGCTCCAGGCCGCCGAGTCGCACCGCAGCACGGTCACCGGCACCTGCGAGCGCAGCACCGTCCAGCGCTCGATCACGTCGCTGTCCGCGTGCACCCGGTAGTGCAGCTCGACCAGGAACGGGTGGCGGCGGTCGGAGAAGCGCAGCGTGAGGTGGCCCCCGTCGATGTCGTGGCCCTCGTGCCGCCACTCGATCCCCCGGTCCCCGCCGGGGAACACGACCTGCAGCGACGGCGTCTCGAACCGCGCGCCCACCTCGGTGACCAGTTCCTCCTCCCCTGCCGTGCTGTCGAAGCTGCTGGCCCCGAACGCGGCAGGCGCGGGCAGGCCGGCCGCCTGCTCGGCGGTCAGCGCCGGACCCCAGTGCAGGCAGCGCGGGGCGTCGTCGTCCGCGAGGGCGACGACATAGCTCGTGGCCGGGGTACGCAGCGCCCACCTGCGGCTGGAGGCGTCGAAGGTCACCGATCGCATGCCGCGAGCCTAGGCATGCCCCTGCTCGAATTCAATTCTTGACGAAGTTAATTACTGCTACTATTGCACTCATGCACCCTCGGCTCACCTCGACTCCGGCGGCGGCCACCGTGTTCACCATGGTGCTGACGCAGGGGCCGGTCTCCCGGGTGGAGATCGCCAGGCGGAGCGGCCTGTCGTCCGCCGCCGTCACCAAGGCCGCCCGGCCGTTCATCGAGGCGGGCTACCTGGAGGAGCTCGAGGCCACCGAGCGTACGGCACCTGGTGCGGGCCGACCGGCCAGCCCTCTGTCCATCCGCCCAGAGCGGGAGTTCTTCTGCGGTGTGAAGATCACCCATGAGGAGCTCATCGGTGTGGTCACCGACCTGCGCGCCCAGCCGCTCGTCTCGGCGCACCGCCCGCTGGACACGACGTCGGCCAGGGGCGTGGTGTCGGCGCTGGCCGAGCTGGTGTCCGAGCTGCTCGCCGCCGACCCCGCGTACGGCGAGCGATGCCACGCGCTGGGCCTGGCCGTGTCGGGCGACGTCGACAAGGCCCACGGGATGGTGCGTTACTCGCCTTTCCTGCACTGGCGTCAGGTGCCGCTGGCGCGGCTGGCCGCCGAGGCGACAGGCCTGGCCGTCACGATCGAGAACGACGTCAAGTCGCTCACCGTGGCCGAGCAGTGGTTCGGCGACGGGGTGGGCGCGTCGTCGTTCGCGCTGGTCACCGTGGGGGTGGGGATCGGCTGCGGGCTGGTGGCGAACGACCGGGTGGTGGCCGGCTCGCACGGCGTGGCCGGGGAGATCGGCCACATCCCCGTCGGGGGCGACGAGCCCGAGTGCCACTGCGGCGGGCGCGGCTGCGTCGAGGCCATCGCCGGGACCGAGCCCCTGCTGGCGGCCGCACGCGCGGCGTCCGGCGACGGCTCACTGACCGTGGAGGCGGCCATCGGCGCCGCCCACGCGGGGGACGCGGCGGTGCGGGAGGTGTTCGCCCGGGCGGGGCACGCGATCGGCCTGGCCATGGCGGCGATGGCCAACCTGTTCGGGCCCGAGCGGATCATCGTGACCGGCGACGTGCCCGGGCTGCTGTCGTACGAGCTGTTCGAGGAGGAGCTCAACCGCTCGTTCACGGCCCAGGCGTTCGGCGCGGCGGCCGACTGCCGTCTGCTGCTGCGCCCGAGGTCGTTCGAGCAGTGGGCCCGCGGCGCCGCCGCGGTCGCCATCCAGCAGCACTTCACCCTCGACGGAATCTGAGCGACCACGGCGATCGAGACAGGACGGACGAGTGACCGCAGCACCCGGCATTTGGCAGCCCCACGATCGAGCGTTCGAGCAGCCGGAGGAGGTGCGGTTCGCGGCGGCGGGGCTCGAGTTCGAGTGCACGGCGGCGGCCGCGCTCACTTGGACGGCCGCCGAGCCGTCCCCCGGCGTCCTCGAGCTCCGCGTCACCCCCGACCGGCCGGCCGACGTGCGGGTGGCCTGGCGGGTGCCGTGCGTGGACGCGACCGCCTTCTGGGCCGCCGACGGCGGCGAGCATCGGGGGCTGCCGCCGTTCTGGCGCCGTCCCCGCACGGCGGCGCTGGAGAAGAACGCGCCCGTCGGCTGCCTGGTGGGTGCCGGTGACGTGGCCATCTGCACGTTCGCCGCGGGCGAGGTCGTCAAGCCCGTGCGGACGCGTACCGGGGTGGTGGAGGAGAGCGGCGAGTTCGGGTTCTGGGTGGAGCACGAGGCCACGCCGGACGCGGGGCTGCTGCTGCGGCTCGACCTCACCAGGCGGCACTTCGCGGCGACGCTGGCCGGCGTGGCGGACTGGTGGCGCGCGCTGCACGGGCCCATCGCCGACGTACCGAGGGCGGCGCGGATGCCCGCGTACTCCACCTGGTACGCCATGCAGCAGCACGTCAGCGCCGAGAGCGTGGAGCGGCAGGCGAAACCGGCGGCGGAGCTGGGCTGCGAGGCGATCATCGTGGACGACGGCTGGCACAGCGACGACCGGGGGCGCGGCTACGGCTACGTCGGCGAGTGGGAGCCATCCCCCACCTCTTTTCCCGAAATTTCCGGACACGTGGCTAAGGTCCGGGGTGAGGGACTGGCTTACCTGCTCTGGTACGCCCTGCCGTTCGTCGGCCGCCACACGGCGCTCTGGGACCGCGTGCAGCCGTACACACTGGCGTACAAGGAGCACATGAACGCGGCCATCGTCGACCCCCGCTACCCGTACATCCGCGACCTCCTGGCGGGCCACCTCACCCGGGCGGTCACCGAGTGGGGCATGGACGGGATCAAGATCGACTTCATCGACCAGTTCGCCGTGGAGGACCCGCCGGCGCCCGGTCCCGAGGCCGACTGCTCCACCGTGAACGAGGGTGTGCGCAGGCTGCTGGCCCAGCTCCCCCGCGACTGCCTGGTCGAGCTGCGCCAGCCGTACGTGAGCCCGGGGCTGTGGCCGTTCGCCACGATGGTCCGGGCCTCGGACTGCCCGCTCAGCCCGGCGCACAACCGGCAGCGCACGGTGGACCTGCGGCTGATCGCCGGGCCGCTGGCCGTGCACGCGGACATGCTGATGTGGCATCCCGACGAGCGGCCTTCGCGCGTGGCCACCCAGCTCATCAACGTGCTCTTCGCGGTGCCGCAGATCTCGGTGGACCTGACCTCTCAGACGCCCGAGCAGGCTGAGGTGCTGCGGTTCTGGCTGGGCTTCTTCCGGGAGCACGCGGAGGTGCTGCAGCGCGGCTCCTTCCTGCCCTCCCGGCCCGACCTGGGCTATCCGCAGGTGACGGCCCGCTCGAAGGGCACGGTCATCACCGCCCGCCATGCGCCGATACCCGTGGAGGTGCCCGCCACCGGCACGCTGTGGCTGGCCAACGGCGACGCCTCCTCCGACGTGCTCCTCCAGGTCTCCGGCTCCGGTACGGCCCGCGCCACGGTCCGTGATTGCCGCGGCCGGACCGTCAGCGAGAGCACCCTGGCACTGCGCCCCGGCCTCGCCCAGCTGACCGTCCCCGAGGGTGGCCTGCTCTCCCTGGAGCGCTGACGCCGGACCGATGGCCACGCCCACTTGGACGCGTCCCTCCTGCGACGGGCTCGACGTGCCACTGAAGGCGCGCCACCCGCGGCGGGACACGCGCCCGACGGCGCGCCACCCGGAGCAGGGGCGCGCCATCGCGGGGGCGCATCGACATGTATGCGAGCGTGCCGCACGGCCCAACGCCACACGTGCCGCGCGGCCCAATGGCGCACGTGCCCGGCGCACCTGTCCCAACCGGGGCGCCACCCGCGGCGTCGCCATGGCGTTGAAGCAGTGCGACAAGCTGGGGCCCAGTCGCCAAACGCCGAAAGTGCGATGGTTCAAAGCCGGGCCGGGCACCCCAACGACCCGCCACGTGCCGTGGGAAGCGCGGCGGTGGCGGGTCGGGGGTGTAAGGCGCAGCCGCTCGAGCGCCCTGGAGTCAGCGGCTGCGCCTGGTCAGGGGCGGAGGCGGTCCACGAGCTGTGCCTGGTAGAGCGAGGGCGGGAGGAGCCCGGGCTGGTTCGTGCCCTCGATGTACCCGGCCGGCTGCTGGAACGGCCCGTCGCCGGTGACCGTGCCGTGGCAGCCGATCGCGTAGTTCTGGGCGGTCGGCGGCTTCTGCACGATCAGCCTGCTGGTCGACACGTCGCAGTTCCAGGCCACCGAGTGAGCCGCCGACCACCCGTGCGAGGTGCCGTACCGGCCCCGGTTGTAGAGGCCGAGCGTGTAGTCGTAGTGCGGGTCGATGTCCTTGTGGCCGTCGTACAGCAGGCCCTGCGACCAGCGGCGGTGGCCCTCGCTCGAATTCAGGGCGTACTCCGAGGTGCCGCGCAGGAAGACGACTCCGGAGACGGTGCTGTGGCCGTTGGAGACGAACGCGTGCCGGGCCTTGTAGGCGTAGCAGTCGCGAAAGAGCACCTGCTGGGAGTAGACGTAGGTGTTGAAGTTGTAGCGCCTGCTCCCCGTCACGATGCTGACCGGGTCGATGGCCCGGCAGTTCTCGACCGTGGCGCGGGTGGTCTCCTGGGTGGCGACCCCGGCCTGGGTGAAGTGGAGCATGGTGCAGTTCCGTACCCAGGAGTCCTCGGTGCGCAGCAGGACGATCGCGTTGTAGGCGTGGTCCTCGTCCTGCTCCGGGTCGCCGTGGTACTCGATGTCCACGCGCAGCCGCTCCACGCCCACCTGGCTGACCAGCCCGGCCCTGTCCCACTTGTAGAGGAACGACGTGGAGAGGGCGCGGTTGAGGTGGTTGAAGACCGGGACATCGATTTTCACGACATTTCCGGAGACTTCGCGGATATAGCGGTTGTAGATGAGCGGGTGCTCGCCCACCTGCCACGCCGGCCCCACGTCGTGGCCGCCGTAGTCGATGGCCTTCAGCCACTCCTCGGTGCAGGGGTGGGTGATCACGATGTTGTCGCCGGGCCGCAGCGCGCCGGGGTTCGCCACCTGGAACTCGCGCGAGCCCACCTGCACGAAGTCGGTGGTGATGTCGGTGCGGGTGCCCGCGACCTCGCCCGTCCAGCCGCCGCCGGCGGCGCCGCCGGCCACGATCACGTCGCGGTCCTTCGGGTTGTTCCCGGTGGCCTTGATGATCGTGTTGCTCGCCGGGTCCTCGCCGTCGCCGGTGCCGCGCAGCACCATGCCGCTCGCCCGTACGTATAGAGTGCCCGCCACCGGATAGACGCCGGGCAGCAGGAGCAGGGCGCCGCGCCGCTCGCGGGGCAGCGCGGCGACCTCGTCGAGCGCCGCCTGGACGTGGGCGGTGTTGTCGCCCTCGACCGGGCGGATCGTCTTGACGACCGGCACGTGCGGAATGGGCCGCTCGCCGTTGCGGTAGCCGGCGTGGCTGAAGTCGGGGATCCGGTTGGCCTCGGCGTCCTGCTCGTAGGACAGCCGTCCCCGGTCGTAACGCACCAGGCGGGACTGCCAGACCGTCGAGGCGCTCGCGGGCCCCGCGCCCGCCGCCGCCGACAGCGCCAGCGCGCCGCCCGCGGCGAGCACGGCCCGCCTGCTGAGATCGTTTGCCATGTCCACCTACCTGATCACGATCTTGTCGAGTTCGGGCCCGCGCGCGGTGAGGCCGAAGAACCGGATGGTGTTGACCCCGGCCACCAGGTCCACCGGCACGGTCGCGGTCGTCACCGTGTCCTTGGTCCCGGTCATCGGCACCTGGATGGCGTCGCCGCCGTTGACGCTGACCGAGAACGACTGGGAGCCGTCCACCAGCGCGTGGACGGTCATCTCCTTGGTCCCGGTGGTCTCCGACAGCACGCCCCTGACCACGGCGTAGTCGTAGATGTTGCCGCCGATGAGGATCACCTTCCGCCCGCCGGAGCAGACGGCGCAGTAGGCGGGCTCCGCCGCGCCCTCGAAGACGTTCCCGACCCGCTCGGCCTCGTACGTCCCAGGGCTCCGGTCAGGCGGCGGCAGCTTCACCGGCGGCGTCGCCGGCCCGAGCTGCTCCGCCTTCAGGTCCTTGACCAGCAGGTACGTCTCCTGCAGCCCGGCGCTCTTGATGCTGCGGTAGATGCCCCACTTGGGCCGGTTGTACTGCTCCTGCGTCCACCACAGATCGATGCCGTCGGCCTTCTGGTCCACGATCGTCCGTGACCCGTCACGCAGCACCCACCGCATGTAGCCCGAGTCGCCGGACTTGAACTCGATGGTGGTCGTGACCCACTTGTTCTGGATCGGCTCCAGGTCGGCCGTGGCGAAGTCGTGCGACTTGTTGTCCTCCAGCGTCCAGTAGCGGGCCGCGATCTTCTGCACGCCGTTCACGACCGGCAGCGAGATCTGCGCGATCGGGGTGCCGACGTCGGAGTTCTTCAGCTGCCAGATGTGCGTGAAGTTCGTGGTCGCGTCGAGGGTGTCGGGAATGTACATCTGGTACGTGATCCGCCAGGTCTCGTCCTTGCGGATCTCCAGCGGCGTGCCGTCGGAGGCGCGCATGCCGCGTACCTCGTTGCGCATCCGGTCGGAGCCGTCGCGGTCCTCGAGGTGGGCGTCGAACCGCCAGTAGTTCTTCTCGGCGTGCACGTGCGGCAGGCCCTCGGGGTGCGAGCCGCGCCGGTCGTCCTCCAGGGCCTCGAACGCGTTGACGCCGTCGCGCCACGGGCTGGGGTTCCACCGCGTCTCCCAACGAGGTGCCCCGGCGGCGGTGGCAGCGGGCCCGGCGGCCTGAGCCGCCGGTACCACCTGCAGCAGCAGTGCCGTCGCCGCCAGAGCACCCGCCAGGCGCGGGCCGTGCTTTCTCACTGGATCGTCACCTTGTCGAGGTCGGGCGCGCTGGCGCTGTCGTTGAAGAAGCGGATGGTGTTGGCGCCCGCGTTGAGCTGTACCGAGACGGTCTTGGAGACGGGCGTGTTCCAGTCCGTGCCGGTCAGCGAGACGGTCTGGGCGGCGCCGCCGTTCACGCTGACCTGGAAGCTGCGCGTGCCGCTGACCACGCCGTCCACGGTGAGCTGCCGCGAGCCGGCCGCGGGCGACTGGACGTTGAGCGTGACCGCGTTGCCGGAGCCGCCGCCGATCCAGCCGGCCTTGGTGCCGCCCGAGCAGCCGGAGCAGGACGCGGTGCGGGCCGTGCCGCTGAAGGAGCCCTGCTCCGCCTCGTACGAGGACGCGTCACCCGAGTCGCTGCCGGTGAGCTGGTAGGCCTGGAGGTTCCTGATCAACAGGTAGGTGTTCTGCAGGCCGGAGCTGTTGATGCTGCGGTAGATGCCCCACTTGGGCCGCAGGTAGTCGGTGTCCAGCCGCCACAGGTCCGTGTTGTCCAGGCGCTTGTCCACCAGCGTCGTGGAGCCGCTCTTGAGCGTCCAGCGCAGGTAGCCGCTGTCGGATGCCTTGAACTCGAACGTCGTGTCCACCCATTTGCCCTGGATCGGCTCCAGGTTCGTGTTGCCGACCTCGTGGGTCTGCTCGGCCTCGTCCCAGTACCGTACGTTGATCTTGGGCGTGCCGCCGGAGATCGGCAGCGACATCGTGTAGAGGGGCGCACCGGAGCCGGGCACCTTCATCTGCGCGATGTGCGTGAAGCTGCTGGTCGCATCCAGGGAGGTCGGGATGTACATCTGGTAGCTGATGCGCCAGGTCTCGTTCTCGAGGATCTTGAGGTACGAGTTGCTGCCGGTCCGCATGCCCTTGACCTCGTTGCGCTGGCGGTCGTCGCCGTCGCGGTCCTGGGTGTGCATGTCGAAGCGGTAGGCGTCGCCGGAGACGTAGATGTGGGTGACGCCGGGGTGGGAGCCGGCGCGGTCGTCCTCGATGCCCTCGAACGCCTCGGCGACGGTGTCGTTCGCGGGGCTCGGGCTCCAGCGCAGCGTCCAGGCGGCCGCGGCGGCGGGGGTGGCGGCGGGCAGTGCGGCGGCGGCGACTGCCAGGGCGGCTAAGACGCCGGTGATTCGCTTGTTCATCAGCTCTTTCTCCTCAGGTGGAGGGTGAACCCGCCGTTGGGGGGGACGGCGAGGTCGAGCTTGCCCCCGGCGGAGACGGCGACCGTCTCGGCGAGGATCCGGTCGCCTGGGGCGTCCCGGTAGATCTCGGCCGCCCACTCCCCCTGGTCGAGGAAGTCGAGCGGCACGGTGAGCGTGCGGGCCTCGCCCGACACGCCCGCGCCGACGTACCACTCGCCGCCGCTCCTCCTGGCCAGGAGGATGTGGTCGGCGGGGTCGCCGGACAGCAGCCGGGTCTCGTCCCAGGCGGTGGGGACGGCGGACAGCAGCCGCAGGGCCTCCGGCCGGGCTTCGTAGACCTCGATGCCGTCGGCGAAGTGCTGGACGCCGGACTCGAAGATCACTGAGAGCGCGAGCTCGAATCCGGCCGAGATCGTGCGCACGCCGGTGAACGTGCACGGCGTGAAGTCCATCGGGCCCTGCACGTTGCGGGTGAAGGCCAGCGACAGGTAGTGGGCAGGCTGGTAGAGCGGCTGCTTGCCGGGCTTCGGCTTGATCCACTCGGCGCCCTTGACCGCTTCGGCGGTCATGAACTGCGGCCAGGTCCGCTCGGTGCCGCGCGGAATCGTGCCGCCATGGAAGACCACCATGAGCTCCAGCCGGGCGGTGGCGGCCAGGATGGCGTCGAACCAGCGCATCCGGTCCTGGCCGTCGGACTCGGTGAAGTCGATCTTCACGCCGACCGCGCCCCACTCCTTCCAGAGTGCGAGCTTCTCGCGGTGCTCCAGCTCGGTGTCCACGTGCTGCCAGTGCGACCAGAGCCAGATGCCGACGCCCTTCTCCTTGGCATAGGCGATCAGCTCGGGCATCCACTCCTTGTTCCAGCCCGCGTCGGCCAGCACGTACGGCCAGCCGTTCCGGGCGGCGAAGTCGACCCAGCGCTTCTGGGCGTCCAGGTCGCGGGTGGAGGGACCGTCGGACCACCACGACCAGGCGGCGGCCCCCGGCTTGATCCAGGAGGTGTCCTCGACCTTGGACGGCTCCGCGAGGCTGGTGATCAGGTCACTCTCCACGATCGTGGCCAGGTCGCCGACGATCACCGTGCGCCACGGGGTCGTGAGCGGGCTGGCCGCGGTCACGTACGGGTCGGGCAGGTCGAGCCGGAACGAGCGGCCGTCGAAGCGCAGGCGGGAGCCGGCGTAGCCGCTGTCCAGGTTCGACTCGGTGACCAGCAGCCAGGAGCCGCCGACCTCGAAGAGCGAGGGGTAGCCGTACAGGATCGGCTCGGCGCCGGCGACCGTGCCGTGCCGGTGGATCTCCTCGTAGTCGCACCGGCCGTTCTCGTACGGGAGCAGCACCGCGCGGGCCGCGCCCGGCACCACGTACTCGGAGATCTCCTCCACGACGGTGACCGGCCCCGTCCACGGGACCACGTACCGGTACGCCACGCCGTGCCCGCCGACCCGGATCTGCAGATCGAGCCGGTGCGTGCCCTTGGTGAACGACAGTGTCCACTGCCCGGCCTCGTAGCGGTGCTCGCGCCGCTTGCCGATCAGCGTCCGATAGGACTCCTCGATCCTCCGCTCGGACATCCCGGACAGGACGAGCCCCTCACTGAGGTCCTCGTGGGCGGTCCTGAGGCCGAGCCTGGACGGCTCGATCACCACGCGTCCGGCGTGCCGCACCTCGAGAGTGAGCTGTCCCTCGGGGGAAAGGGCGAGCGCTGCTTCCAGGTCCTCGTCGCTGAGCGTCCAATTCGGCACGATGCCCTCCAGGAGACAAGAGATAGGAGGAGTCGATCGCGCCTCACCATCCGCCCATACGCGCGGTGCGGCGGTCGCTCAAGGCGTCCGGATCTCCTCACAGTGCGCTAGAGCCTAGGTTGCAAGCGCTTTCAATTCAATTCTTGACGAAGTTAATTACCGGGTCTACGGTACGGCCATGCCTCACGGACTGCCAGAAGATCAGCCGCCCAGCCCGTCGATACATCCGACCTCTGCCGCTCGGCTGGCCGAGTTCCGTGAGCAACGCTTCGGGCTGTTCATCCACTGGGGGCTCTACGCACTCGCCGCCCGGCACGAATGGGTCAAGCAGCGGGAGCGCCTCACGGACGAGCAGTACCAGCCCTATTTCGACCACTTCGAGCCAGACTTGTTCGACCCGGACGCATGGGCGGAGGCGGCGGCCGGCGCGGGGATGCGCTACATGGTGCTGACCACCAAGCACCACGACGGCTTCTGCCTGTGGGACTCCGCCCAGACCGACTACTCGGTCGCGAACACGCCGTACGGCAAGGACCTCGTCGGCCCGGTCGTCGAGGCGTTCCGGGCTCGCGGCCTCGGGGTGGGCTTCTACCACTCGCTGATCGACTGGCACCACCCGCACTTCCCGATCGACGGCCTTCACCCGGCATACGCCGAGAACATCACCCATGATGACCGAAATATCGAGATTTATCAGTCCTATTTGCACAGCCAGGTCGAAGAGCTGCTCACCCGATACGGCCGAATCGACACAATGTGGTTTGACTTCTCCTACTCCAAGCGGGTCCGCAACGGCCGCCTCACACCCGGCGGCAAGGGCGCGGCGGACTGGCGTTCGGAGGAGCTGGCCGCGCTGGTCCGCAGGCTGCAGCCGAACATCCTGATCAACGACCGCCTGGAGATCCCCGGCGACTTCACCACGCCCGAGCAGTACCAGCCGGTGGTGCCCCCCGCGCAGGTGTGGGAGGCCTGCCAGACGCTCAACGGCAGCTGGGGCCACGACCGCGACAACCTCGACTACAAGCCGGTGGACCTGCTGGTGCGCCTGCTGGTCGACACCGTCTCCAAGGACGGCAACCTGCTGCTCAACGTCGGCCCGAACGGGCGCGGCGCGTTCGACCCGCGGGCGCTGGAGTCGCTGCGCGGCATCGGGGAGTGGACGCGGCTGCACGGCCGCTCCATTTACGGCGCCGGCCCGAGCACGTACGAGGCCCCGCCGGACTGCCGCTACACCCAGCGCGGCGACCGGCTCTACGTGCACCTGTTCGCCTGGCCGTACAAGCACCTCCACCTGCCGGGGTTGGCGGGGAAGGTGCGCTACGCACAGCTGCTCAACGACGCCTCGGAGATCCGCATCCTGGTCCCCGACCCGGCCGTGGACAGCGGCCACACCCGTCTGGGCGCGTTGCCGCCCGGAACCCTGACCCTCCAGCTCCCGGTGCAGCGCCCCGACGTGGCTGTGCCGGTGATCGAGCTCTTCCTTTGAGAGGCCCCCATGGAGATGAACCGTCGCCAGATGCTGGCCCTGGCGGTGGCGGCCGCGACCGCGCCCGTGCTGTCCGCCTGCGCGGACACCAGGCAGCAGAAGCAGGCCGCGGCTCCCGTCAAGTCCGGCGCGCAGCTGATCGACCCCAACCGGCCGGGCAGCGACGCCTGGCCTTATGAGGCGGCCGAGCAGCTCAACAACTCGCTGACATGGCCGAAGACGAACGTGGCCGACCCGGCGTCCAAGGTGACGATCACGGTGGCGATGACCACGGACGCGGTCACCGAGGTGCGCAACGCCCAGTTCGACTTCTTCTTCAAGAAGCGCCACCCGAACATCGAGATCAAGCGCGAGTCGGCGCCCTTCGACCAGTTCCTGACGAAGTACATGACGCAGGCCGCCGGCGGCACGCTGCCCGACGTGCTCTACAACCACTACTCCTGGACGCAGAACCTCATCGCCAACCAGGTGCTGCATCCCGTGGACGAGTTCATCGCCAAGACGCCCGAGTTCGACATGGAGGACATCCCCCAGCGCGGGCTCGGCTACTTCAAGCGGGACGGCAAGCTGTACGGCCTGCCCACCGACATGGCGCCCAAGCTGCTCTTCTACAACAAGGACCTGTTCGACAAGGCCGGCATCGACTACCCGGACGAGAGCTGGACGTTCGACAAGCTCTTCGAGACGGCGAAGAAGATGACCAGCGGCTCGGGCGCGGAGAAGATCTACGGCTTCTCCCCCATGCCGGTCCCGGCCCCCGACCTCAGCGCCGTCTTCCTGATGCCGTTCGGCGGCCGGTTCCTGGACGCCGCCGAGTCCAAGGTGCTGATCAACGAGCCCGCGGCCAGGGAGGCCATGGGGCGCTGGCTCGACCTGCTGGTCAAGGACAAGGCGGTGCCGAGCCTGGCCGAGCTGCAGCTGCTGGAGAAGGTGGACCCGTTCAAGACCGGGCACGCGGCCATGCTGATCAACGGCGCGTGGCTGATGCTGGAGCTGTCCAAGCAGAAGGCGTTCAAATGGGGTGCCACGCACGTGCCCAAGGGCCCCGCCGGCCGCTTCAGCCCGGCCGTGGGCAGCGCGCTGGTGATGCCGGCCTCGTCGCAGAACAAGGACGCCGCCTGGCTCTACATGTACGAGTTCCTGTCGTCCTCCGGCTACAAGTTCCGCCAGATCACCTCGCCCGCCCGGCAGTCCGCCTGGGACGACAACGCCAAGGAGGTCGGCATCCCCGACGAGACGGCGAAGCTGGTCAAGGAGATCCTGGCCGACTACGCCTCCGACGACGGCGTGCTGCGGCTGCCGGCCAACAAGAAGGTCGTCGACACGGCCAAGCCCATCTGGGAGAGGGCGATGCTCGGCAAGATCAGCGCTGACGACGCCCTGAAGGAGATCGCCGACAAGGTGGCGCCCGTACTGGCCGAGAACAAGATCGCATGACCGCCGTCAGCGCCCCCAGCACCCTGGCACGCCGCGAGGCGCGACGGTTCCACCTGTTCGTCTCGCCGTGGCTGATCGGGTTCGTGCTCTTCAGCGCGGGCCCGATCCTCGCCGCCATCGTGCTGAGCTTCATGGACTGGAACCTCCTGCAGCCGCCGAAGTGGGTGGGTTTCGCCAACTACGTGCGCATGGTCAACGACCCCGAGTTCTGGGAGTCGATCGGGAACACCGTGGAGTACGGCGTCGGGGCGGTGGCGCTCGGCGTGACGTTCACGTTCCTGCTGGCGCTGCTGCTCAACCAGCCGCTGCGCTGGCAGGGCCTGTTCCGCACGGTGATGTACCTGCCCTCGGTGGTCTCGGGCCTGGCCACGGCGCTGCTGTGGCTGAACATCCTGCACCCCGACTACGGACTGATCAACAAGGTGCTGGCGTCGTTCGGCATCCAGGGCCCCGGCTGGCTGGCCTCGCAGGAGTGGGCCATCCCCGGGCTCGTGCTGATGAGCGTGTGGGGCGCGGGCAACACGATCGTCATCTACCTGGCCGGGCTGCAGGGCATCCCCAAGACGCTCTACGAGGCCGCCGAGATCGACGGGGCGGGGTGGTGGCGCCGGTTCTGGAGCGTGACCGTGCCGATGATGTCGCCGGTCATCTTCTTCAACGTCGTGACCGGGTTCATCGCCGCCCTGCAGAGCTACGTGCTCATCCTGGTCATGACCGAGGGCGGCCCCGGCAACGCGACGATGGTGCTGGGGCTCTACATCTACCGGCACGCGTTCGTCTACTTCGACATGGGGTACGCGGCGACGCTGTCGTGGGCGATGTTCGTGCTGGTCATCGCCGTGACCGCGATCCAGTTCAGCCTGGCCAGGCGCTGGGTGCACTACGAGTTCAAGTGAGGTCGCCGATGCTCCTCGAGACCGCGGCACGCCGACGCAAGGGGCCCGCGCCCACCCGGCCGGGCGGCGGCACGTCCCTGACCTCGCAGCAGGCCGAGCACATCAGGAGGATCCGGCGCTCCGGCGCGTACATCCTGCTGATCATCAGCTCGGCGGTGTTCCTGCTGCCGTTCCTGTGGATGCTGACGACCTCGCTCAAATCGGACGCGGAGAACCTGGCCTTCCCACCGCAGTGGTTGCCCGACTCCTTCAACTTCGACAACTACGCCAAGGGCTGGAGCGGGTCGCTGCCGTTCAACCGGTTCCTGGTGAACACGATCGTGATCACCGCGCTGTCCATGGCGGGCAACCTCATCTCGTGCATCCTGCCCGCGTACGCGTTCGCCAGGCTGCGGGCGCGGGCGGCGGGCGTCATGTTCGCGGCGCTGCTGGCGACCATGATGATCCCGCGCGAGATCACGCTGGTGCCCAAGTTCGTGATGTTCTCCAAGCTCGGCTGGGTGGACACGTACCTGCCGCTGATCGTGCCGGAGTTCTTCGGCGTGGCGCTCTACATCTTCCTGCTGCGCCAGTTCTTCACCACGATCCCGCAGGAGCTCATCGACGCCGCCCGCATCGACGGCGCCTCCGAGCTGCGCATCCTGTGGAGCGTCATGCTGCCGCTGGCCAAGCCGGCCATCGCGGCGATCTGCCTGTTCTCCTTCGTCGCCAACTGGAACCAGTACCTGGAGAACTCGATCTATCTGCGCTCGATGGAGAAGATCACGCTCGCGCAGGGGCTCGGCATGTTCAACGGTCAGTACGTGACCCAGTACAACCAGATGATGGCCGTCGCGCTAGTGTCAATGTTGCCCATCCTTATCATCTTTTTCCTGGCACAGAAGACGTTCATCCGGGGCGTCACGCTCACCGGAATCGCAGGAAGGTAATCGTTGGACTACGAACGCCAGCCGTACAGAAGGTGCGGCCGTAGCGGTCTGCTCCTCCCCGCCGTGTCGCTCGGCCTGTGGCACAACTTCGGCGGTGGCAAATCCCTCGACAGCCAGCGGGCCATCTTCAACAAGGCACTCGACCTCGGCATCACGCACTTCGACATCGCCGACCGCTACGGCCCGCCGCTCGGCGCCGCGGAGGCCACGTTCAACCGGCTGCTGCCGCGGTCGCTGCGTGACGAGGTGGTGGTCACCACCAAGGGCAGCAACCCCATGTGGGACGGCCCGTACGGCAAGGGCAACTCCCGCAAGCACCTGCTCGCCACGCTCGACCGGTCGCTGGAGCGGCTCGGCCTCGACTACGTGGACATCTTCTACCTGCACCGCGACGACGAGGACACGCCGCTGGAAGAGCAGGTGGCCACGCTCGACCACATGGTGCGCACAGGACGCACCCTGTACGTGGGCGTGTCCAACTTCTCGCCCGAGCGCACCGCGCAGGCGGCCCGGCTGCTGCGCGACCTCGGCACCCCGCTGCTGATCCACCAGCCGTCCTACTCGCTGCTCAACCGGTGGATCGAGCAGGACCTGCTGGGCGTGCTCGAGCAGGAGGGCGTCGGCTGCGTGGTCTACTCGCCGCTGGCCCAGGGCCTGCTCACCGACCGCTACCTCAACGGCATCCCGGCCGACTCGCGGGCCGCCGAAGCGCGCTTCCTGACCCCCGACAGGGTCACGCCGCAGGTGCTGACGTTCGTGCGGGCGCTCTCCGAGCTCGCCTCGTCCCGCGGGCAGACGGTGGCGCAGCTCTCCCTGGCCTGGGCGCTCAGGGACCCGCGCGTCACGTCGGTGCTGGTCGGCGCCTCCAGCCCCGAGCAGCTGGAGGCCAACGTGGCCGCCGTGGACCGGCTCGACTTCACCGACGACGAGCTGGCCACCATCGACCGCGCCGCCAAGGAGGCGGGCATCGAGGCTTAGGGGATCTCCCCCTTTACCCTGGCTCCCCGCGGGGAGCCGCCGCTGCCCGGGCGACCGGCACGATCGTGGCATGACCACGGCCGGACGATGGACCGCCTGGGCAGCGGCCTCCTGGACGTTGTCCACGTCGCGTCCGAGATTCACTTCGCCCTCGCCGAGCGCATCAGCGTGACCGGCGGCCCGCACGCGGGCCCCGGAGACCTATGTCGCTTCCCGCCCCGCCGGCCGGTGCGGTGCCATGCGGCCGCCCGTCATGCGGCGCGCCGGACGGCACGGCCGAGGGCGACGAATCCCGCTGCGTACAAGGTGGCGCCGGCGACCTCGAGGATCTGGATGAACGGGGAGCGAGGTCCCGAGATGAAGATGAGCAGACCTCCGACCGTGTACACCACTGCGCCCGTGCCGAGGAGCAGGCCCGTCCACCTGCGTCCGTGCCGGGCGAGGAGGGAGGCGAGCACCGCATACCCGATCGGGAACAGGAGCAGAGCCGGCACCACGATGATCGCCCCGCCCGTGTCGAGATCGGCCGGAGTGTGCACGATCTGTGGCGCGTACCGTGCCGTCACCGGGTTGTGCGAGCCGTCGAAGACGATGAGGCCGAACCACGCTAAAGTGCCGGCCATCGCCGAGTACCAGCCGAGTGCCGCGTGGCGCCCCAGGCGGAGGCCGCCCGAGGCGAGGACGCCGACGAGGCTGATCACCTGGAGCAGCAGACCGATCGCCTGCACGTCGTGGGTCACCCCGTACAACTGACCGACCGCCGCGATGCTGTACCCGTCGCGACCGGGGTGCAGCACCGTCCCGATCAGGAACAGTGGTCCCCCGAGCAGCGCGGCCACCGCCCCGGTCGCACGGAGCGAGGTTCGGGCCGTGGCCGTGCCGGCCGGTCCGGAGGTCGGCGGGTGGGAAGCGGTCATCGTGTCCTCCTGGATTCAGGGGCGTTCGGTGTCGAGGATGTCCGGCGTCCACAGGTGGACGCCGTGCTCGGACAGGTCTTCGGGGAGAGATGCCAGGGCGGGGAGTTCGTCGATGTGGTGGACTCCGGCGGGGATGGCTCCTGCGATCAGCCGACGGGTCACCTGGGCTGCTACCAGCGCCGTGGCGCGGCTTTGCGCCTTGCCGGTCAGGGCGTAGGCGGCGTGCGCGTCGCCCACGCGGGCGTCGGCGCGCACCGCCCATCCGTCTCCGCCCAGGTGCACCCGGGTGAGTGCCGCTGTCAGGGCCCGCCGGACGCCGGGATGCCGGGCGGTGCGGAAGGCGCCGACCCGGCGCAGGCCGAACAGCGCGGCGGTAAGCGCCCGGGAGTCCAGGCACAGCCGGGTCGTGACATCGGGCACGCCGAGGGTCCGCCGGAGGCTGTACTGGTCGGAGAAGGGAAAGGGATGGGCCGTCCGGATCCTGTGACCGGGCAGCGGCACCCTCGCCGGCCGGGCTCTGGCAGCGGGATCGGCGAGCCGGGCGATGGTCCAGCGGACCGCGTCGGCGCCGTGGCGCTCGCCGGCACCCAGCAGCACGGTGAGGTCCACCCGGTCGGCGCCGCCGACGGCGTGGTGGGCACGGCGGGCCAGCAGGTTCGTCATGCCGGGCGCCACCCCGACGCTGAGAGCGACCCTCACTCCCGCGGCCGCGGCGGGGCCATGAAGGAGCTCGACCTGAGCCAGCAGATGGTGGGAGGCGCCCACGTCGACCAGGTGCACACCCCGTGTCAGGCAGGCACGGGCGATTCGGTCGTCGGGAGGCTCCACGCACAGGACGACGACACCGATCCGGTGACGGGCCAGGACGTCCTCGAACTCGCCGACATCGCCGGCCACGTCGACCCGGGCCGCCCCGGCTGAACCGGTCTCGGCGGCGACTCCCCGCGCCCGCGTCAAGTCGCGTCCGGCCGGTACGACGCGACCGGGAAACAGGTCGGCGAGGGTCCGGGAGACGATCACTCCGACCGCGCCGTAACCGCCGGCAACGAGAAGCCCGTCCCCGGCAAGTTTCACTGAAGTCACACTCCAGTAGATTTCACTAAACCGACGCTCTAGTCAACTCTCGGGGGCGGATGTCGTGTGGCCACGCTCGCAATTGAGCAGGTGAGCCAGCATGATGGTTGGCGAGCACGGCGGCGGACCGCTCGTGAATCCCAGAAGAGCCGACGAAGACGGTGTCTGCGAACGCTAGAGTGGTACTTTATCGATGTTCGTAGCAGTCTCGGGAACGAGTCGGGAGGTCAGATGTCGACCGCGAGACCCCGGCAAGGGGGCACCGGCGTGCGCGCGGCCAAGACGGCCGCGACACGCGCACGCATGCTGGCCGCGGCACGCGAGCTCTTCGTCGAACACGGCTACATCGCAACGACCATGCAGGCCATCGCCAAACAGGCCGGCGTCGCCGTTCAGACCCTCTATTTCACCTTCGCCACCAAGCGGGCCATCCTGAAGGAGCTCTTGGATGTCGAGATAGCAGGCGATGAGGCACCCATCGCGACCCTGGACCGGCCCTGGGTCGCCGAGGCCATGGCGGCGCCCCCCGCCGAGCAGATCCGGCTCCTCGTGGCCGCGAGCGGGCCCATCCACGCCCGGGTCAGCCCGATCCTGGAGGTCGTCCGCTCGGCCGCCAAGGTCGATCCGGAGATCGCCGAGCTCTGGCAGATCAACATCGGCCAGCGGCACACCGTCCTGGCCGCCTTCACAGGCGCCCTCGCCGCCAAGACGAGACTCCGTAACGGCCTCGACGTGCTACGCGCCACCGACATCGCTCTGGCGACCCTCGCGCCCGAGGTGTATCACCTGCTCATCGAGGAACGAGGCTGGACGCCGGAGGCATGGGAAGCCTGGGCCGCCGACGCACTGATCCGCCAGCTCCTGCCGGACTGAGACGCCTGCCGAGGTCGACCACCCACCGCCGCGGCCACTGCGCGCGCACGCTCGCCGGACGCACTTGAGGCGGGGCCCTCATCCGGTCAGCTGAAATGTCGCTCGTGCGCAGGTCAGGAGCGTTTCTGTCTCCGGACGCGGCGTGGTGGACCTCGCCGTCATCATCGACCACTCAAGGATGGGCGTCGGCTCGACGAGCGGGCGGAACACCAGGTCGCCGGGCGGATCGGCCCAGGTCGCGGTGGGTACGACACAGCCGGTCTCGCGCAGCACCTCGGCGTTGGCGGCGGAGCCGTGCGTGGCCCCCGGCCATCGGCTCGGCTTCACTTGGGCCTGCCGGCAGAAGGAGCGGACGAATTCCACCCATTCGATGGCGGCTTCGTCGGACGGCAAGAGCAGCTCGACGTCGGCCAGCATCGCCACGGGGACGGCGTCAAGCCGGGCGAGCGGGTGACCGGCGGCCATTCCCACCAGGACCGGCTCGCGGCGGATCACTTCGGCGCGCACCTCCGGCGGGCAGTGCGTGGACAGACCGAGGAGCATGTCGAGCCGACCGTCCCGAAGCGCGGCCAGCCCGCGGGGTACGCCGTCCTCGACCTGATGCACGCGAATGCGCGGATGCTCACGCCGCAGCCGCCGCAGGATGCGCGCGCCGGTCTCGAGCCCACTCGATGAGATGTCGACCCGTAGTGGCCGCCCCTGGCCATCCTGCGCGGCTTGCCGGGCGGCGTCGAACGCGTGCTGGACGGCCGTGATCGACCGTCCGGCCGACTCGAGCAAGGCCTCACCCGCCCGGGTAAGGCGCACCGAGCGCGTGGTGCGATCGAACAGCCGCACGCCGAGCTCACGTTCGAGCTGCTGGATGACCCGGCTGAGGGCCTGCTGGGACACGTACAGCCGCCGGGCCGCCGCGGAGAAGTTGAGCTCCTCGGCCACCGCTACGAAGTAACGCAGGTGCTTGAGCTCAGCGTTCATCTCCGCTCGCCCACCGCTCGTCATCGTGGTCAGGCGCCGGGCGCCTGCCCCTTCCGTCAAGGATCGTCGACGACGAACAACGGCTCCCTTCGCATGGGCTATTCCGCCGCTTATGGGCTTCGGCCGGCCACCCGTCACTCGCAAGAGAATCCCGCGTCCCCGCGATTTACCACGTGACGGCGTCAATGGCGGCGTAATCGGTGTTTCCGCCTCCAGAGTCATTCGCATTAGCGTCATTTCCGCGGCAGGCGCCGGCCTGATCCCGCCGCTCACGAACGGCACGCCACGCGGCGAGGTCTGACGTCGCCGCCGCCTTCATCACGTGCACAAGGAGAATGTTCATGCCTTTCGTCACCACCAGGGGCACCACCGTGCCCTACACCGCGACGGGAACCGGTCCGGGCCTGGTATTGCTGCACGGCACGAGTGGTGATGCCGCGACGCACTGGTCGCACCTCTCCGGCAGGTTCACCGATCGCCGGCGAGTCATCGTTCCCGACTACGCGGGCAGCGGCGAGTCCACGGTCGAGGACGGCGAACTCACCCTCGACCTCCTCGTCGAGCAGGCTGTGGCAGTCATCGGTGATGCGGCGGACGCTCCCGTGGATCTCGTGGGCTTCTCCATGGGCGCCGTGGTGGCGGCCGCCACCACGGCGGCCCACCCGGAATCGGTTCGCCGTCTCGTGCTCATCGCCGGCTGGGTGAACAGCGACGACTGCCGGTTCCGGCTGGCCTTCGACACGTGGGCGCGGCTGGAGGCCATCGACCCGGACCTGTACGTCCGGGTTCCGACACTGCTCGCCTTCAGCCCGCCTTTCCTCAGCCGCCTCGGCGACGACGGACTGGCCGGATTGCTCGCCGGCAAACCGGCCGCCGCCACCCTCCGCCAGATCCGGCTGGACATGCGCACCGACATCACAGCAGCGCTACCGCGGATCGCGGCGCCCACGCTGGTCATCGGCTGCAACCGCGACTTCCTCGTCCCCGTCGAGCACTCCCGCGCGCTACGCGACGGCATCGCGGGCAGCACCTACGCCGAGCTGGACAGCGGCCACGTAGTCGTGCACGAGCAACCCGACGAGCTCGTACGGCTCATCCGGGACTTCCTTCTCTGAGACCGGCCGCGACCGGTTCCCGACACCTCGATCAAGGACTGCCCCCTTCATGGACCGCGACCAGCACCAGACCACCACCGAGCCGGTTCGCACGCCGGGCGCCTCACCCGCCGCCCCGCTCCTGCTGGCGGTGATCTGCGCGACGATCTTCTTCGACGCGCTCGACCTTTCCATCACGCAGATCGCGCTTCCCCAGATCCAGGCCGCCCTGCGCGTATCCACCACCGCTCTGCCCTGGGTGGCGACGTCCTACGTCGTCACCTACGGCGGTTTCCTGCTGCTCGGCGGCCGCGCCGGAGACCTCGTCGGCGCCCGCCCCGTGTTCCTCGCGGGACTCGCCGTCTTCGGAGCGGCGTCGCTGGCCTGTGGCCTGGCGGGCGACAGCATGGCCCTCATCACGGCCCGCGCCGTGCAAGGAGTGGGGGCCGCGCTGACCGTTCCAGCCGCGGTCATGGTGCTCGCGACCGTGTTCCCCGACGGCCCGCCGCGCCATCGCGCGTTCTCCATTTTCAGCGCGGCCGCGGCCGGCGGGTTCACCGCCGGCCTCGTGCTGGGCGGCCTGATCACCAGCGGGCTGTCCTGGCGGTGGATCTTCCTGGCCAAGATACCGGTCGTCGCAGCCGTCCTGCTCGCCGCGATCCGTGCCGTCCCTTCACGCTGCGGACCACGCGGGCGTGGCGGCTACGACCTCGCCGGAGCGCTGACCGCGACCGCAGGAGCCCTCCTGCTCGTCTACGGCGTCACCCTGGCGGGCGATCCGGGCGCCGCGCCCGCCGGCGTCGCGATAACCGTCGCCGCCTCTGTCGTCCTGCTGACCGCGTTCGTGCTCGTGGAGCGCCGTAGCCGCGCACCGCTGCTGCCCCTGCGGCTGCTGCGGCAACGCGCTCTCGCCACCGCCGACGCCGCCGCGCTGACCGTGCTGGCCGCGCCCTTCGGGGTCTCCTTCGTCGTCACCCTCTACTCGCAGGACGTGCTGCATCGCTCGCCCTGGCAGACGGCGCTCACCCTGGTGCCGGGCAGCGTCGCCTCCGCCCTGGTCGGACGCTATGCCGCCCCGTGGGCGCTCGACCGGTTCGGGCTGCGCGCGGTGTACTCCGCGGCGCTGCTCACCGTCGCCGCCGGGAACGCCCTGCTCATCACGATCACCGCGGCGTCGGCCACCTGGGTCGTGATCGTCTCCACGCTGACCAGTCTGGGCCTCGGTATGGGCCTGGCCTATCCCGCCGCCACTCTCGGCGGCATCCGCCACGTGCCCCCCGCCGATCAGGGAACGGCCGCCGGCCTGAACAACACCGCGCTTCAGGTCGGCGGCGGACTGGGCCTGGCGGCAGTGGCGGCGGCCGTCACGATCGGGCTGGGCGGCGGCACCGCGGGCACGGTCCCGCCCGGCACCGCCCTGCACGCCGTACGGCTCGGCGCCGCGATGGTCACCCTCATCCCGCTGGCCGGCGCCGCCATCGCCGCGTTCGGCCTGCGCGCACCCGCAAAGCGGTGACCTAGAGGGAGTCAGAACCAGGACAGATGCTCACCGGGATCCGGACGCCTCGCCGCCCGCGTGGAGTTCTGAAAATTTCACGCCGCGACCGGCGTTCGCACTGGTCGCCAAGCGGGCGAGGGCGGCACCGTTGCGGTGACGGATCACCGCATCGTGCAATTGCGGTGATCCGCCCCCTTCGAGATGGGAGACCTGGTGCGCCACCGACTCGCCGCCCTGTCGCTACTCGCGTCCACCGCCCTGGTCCCGGCCCTGGCCGTGGCCACGCCCGCGCACGCCGACCTGACCCTGCAGAAGGTCTACTCCAGCCTGCCCTACGACATCTGCATCTCGTTCGGCCAGTCCGGGCAGCAGAACGGCCGGTGGGGCACCTGGTGGTGCAGCGCGACCCAGCCGCAGAACCCGCAGTACCCCACCTACGACCTGTGGGCGTACCCGTACTGAGGCCGAGACCGCAGGGCCGTGCCGTTCCATACCAGCGCCGGCGGCCCGGGGGTTGAGGGGCGCAGCCAGGCCACCTCCACCCCCGTGCCGACCAGCTCGAAGACGTAGGCGTCCGGGCGCCCCGGAACCTCCACGCGGCGGACGTCCTCCGCTCCGGCCAGCCGCGACGACAGCTCGGCGAACGCGTCCGCGCAGGGGTGCCGCACGGACATGGTGTCGCCCTCGAAGGCCATCAGCTGGAACTTCGAGAACAGCAGCTGCAGGAAGTTGTACGGGTCCGGCGCCGTGGGCTCGTCGGGTCCGAGCTGCCAGCAGACGGTCAGCCGGATGCCGCACGACAGGGCCAGCATGTTCCTGATGACGAGGTCGTCGGCGTTGAGCCGGTGCCGCAGGGCCTCGAGCTCCTCAGGGCAGCCGGTCATGAACATCTGGAGGGTGGGTGGCAGCTCGGCCATCCGGTCGTACAGCCGTTTCATGGCCGCGCGCACCGGTTCGGTGGTGAGCCGCCCCTCGTGGAGGTCTTCGACGGTCAGCCTGTGCCACGGCTGGACGCCCCCGGCCGCGAACACCTCGGTCAGGTGCTCGAACACCTCGGGGTACTGCAGCGGCAGCGGCCCGTTGTACTCGCCCGCCACGACCGGCTTGTCCCCCACCGCCGCGCGCACGTCCTCGATCGTGCGGGGGATCAGGTAGGGGTCCCCGTACAGGTGGATGTCGAAGACGTCGTATGCGTCCCGCCCCTCCTCGATGACCTGGAGGAAGAATTCCCGCTCGCCGTCCGGCTCGTCGGGGGCGGGGAACACGCCGGGCGGGCAGCCGCCCAGCACCACCGTGGCGTCCGGGTCGGCGCTCTTGACCGCCTGGTGGAAGGACGTGAGGTGGGCGACGTAGTCGGCGGCCGTGCCCGCCCAGAACAGCGCGATGCACGGCTCATTCTCGCACTGCCAGTAGCGCACGCGGCCCCGGCAGTGCTCCACGAGGGCGCGCAGCGTGGCCGCGTAGGCCGCCGGGTCGACGGGCGGGGAGGCGGGCAGCAGGTCGGTGGAGCGGGTGGAGCCCCATGGCGAGGACGCGCCCAAGGTGAACCAGAGCTCGGTGCCGTCGTCGACCTGGTCGAGCACGGCGTCCACCGCCGACCAGTCGTGGCGGCCGGGCTCGGGCTCGAGCTGCGACCAGTAGAAGAACACGCGTACCAGTCCTGCGCCCAGCTCCTTGGTCTGCGGGGCGAACGTGTCGGGCTTGGCGATGAGGCCGTACTGGATGCCCCGTACCACTCCGAGTTGGATGTCCATGACCTCACGGTCGCCGGTCGCTCTGGTAGAAAGCTGGCAGAGCGCTGTCAGGGGGTGCGCAGGCGGACGGGGCCGAACAGGCCGGTGCTGCGCTGGCCGGGGAAGACGAAGTGCGTGGGGCTGACCTCGTCCAGGTACGGGGCGAGCGTGCCGAGGACGAGGACCTCGATGGTGTTCTCGCCCTCGTCCAGCCCCACGTCGAAGGTGTAGGGCGAGCACACCCTGATCCCGCAGGGCCGCCCGTTCACCGTCACCTCGGCCGTGCCCCGGACCCTGCCGAGGTCGATCACGCCCGGCCCGGCCGCGGCGGCGATCGTGGTGCGGTAGCGGACGCCGCCGCTGTAGCCGGACAGGCCGCGCTCCTCCCAGTCGCCGAGCCGCATGCGGCCGGGGCCGCAGGTGAAGCGGACAGGGCCGGTCAGCTCCCCGGTGACCTCCAGCTCCGTTCCGCGGATCCGTACGGGACCCGTCGCGTCCGCCTCGATCCCGGTCACGCCGGGCGGCGGGTCCAGCAGGAAGCGCTCGACGCCCGGACGGCCGCCGGGCGCGGTGAACGTGGCGGGCAGGGCGGTGGGCAGACCGTCGAGCCAGCCGGCCTCGGGCAGCGGGTGGGGCCGGGTACGCAGGTGGAGCGCGGCGGGGTCGCCGTGCTGGCGCCGCCGTACGCGCGGTCGCGACGACCAGCCGGGGCCGGAGACCACGAGCCCGTCCACCAGCACCCAGCCGCCGGACTCCACGGTGATCGTGTTGTCGCCGGGCCGGAGCAGCCGGGACACGTCGTAGCGGCGCACCCGGGGGATGTCCGCCTCCTCGTACGGGTCGAATCCGCCCTGCCTGCCCGCCTCCACCCCGTTGACCAGCACGCGGCAGAACACCGTCGAGGCCACCTGCACCAGCTCGTACGGCGGCTCGCCGACGTGGACCGTGGCCTCCATGGGAGACCCGCTGATCCACTCGGGCCGGACGGCGTCCGCCGGTGAGCCGACCAGGCAGGCGTAGGCCCGCAGGTCGAGCGGCTCGTCGGGGACCAGCCGCAGCTCCAGCAGGTGTTCGCCGGGTGCGACCGGCGAGCGCGAGACCGCGGCGTATCCGGCGTCGTCCAGCGGCAGTTCCTCGCCGTCCAGCCACACGGTCTTCGCCGCCCCGGCCCCGACCGCCAGCCAGCCGGTGCGCGGGACGGTGAGCACGCTGCGGAAGCGTGCCTCCTCGCCCGCCCGCACCTGCCCGAACGCCAGGAACTCGCCCGGCACGTGCCCCTTCGGTCCGAGGGTCTCCCGGTGGATGGGGTCCTTGCGCAGGCCGCGTGAGGGCGACCACACCGACGGCGTCCACGGCCCGGCTCCCACCCGCTGCTCCCCGCGGGGCCCGAAGGTGGCGTGTACCGGCTCGCCGTCCGGTGTGCGCAGCGTCCAGCGCTCGACGGTGGCCTGGGTGCCGAAGTCCGCCCACGTGTCGTCCAGCGTCGGCACCAGCTCGACGTCCCACTCGTCACCGAGATCGACCTCGTGGGGGTACGACGGAGGCGTGGGCACCGCGGAAGTGGTCCCGTCGAAGATCAGCAGCGCCGCGGGCCCGTCGTCGAAAGGCACGACGACCTCCACCGCGTCACCGTCCCTTGTGTGCGGCAGCGCCCGGGTCTCCCCGGTGAAGGGACTGGCCAGCATCGGCGTCCCGGAGACTCCCCGCACCTTGACCCGCATCTCCTTGGCGTAGCGACCGGGGTCGAAGGAGATGGTGGCATCCAGCCAGCCCAGGTCGATGCCGCGCTCCTCGGGCCGGCCCACGCCGATCCTGCTGGCCATGGGGTGCGTGGCGGTCAGGAACACCAGCGTGGTCTCCCCGATCTCGCGCACCAGCGGCGGCACCGGCGCCTCGACCCGCCGTTCGAGCCCGGCCAGCGCCTCCCCCAGTTGCTCGCTCGACTCCACGTACGCGGCCGGCAGCCCCTCCGGCAGCGCGCCGACCGCGACCAGCAGCCCGCCGCCGGCGGCGAACTCCGCCAGCCTGGCCGCCACGTCCTCGTCGAGCACGGTGACGGCCGGCAGCACGATCGCCCGGTACGCCTCGGTGGAGACGCTCAGCCGCCCGCCCTTCACGTTCGCCCGCCGGACCGAGTCCTCGTCGATCACGTCGGCGTCGAAGCAGAGCCGGTCGAGCGCCCCGGGCACGGTCGCGAACCACGCCATGTCGCCCACGATCTCGCGGTAGACCTCCTGCGCCCGCGCGGCCTCGGGAGAGACCCCGTCCAGCCCGGTGCCAGCCTGCGACGTCGCGGTGGGCAGGAGCACCGCGACGTCGCAGGCGTGGCGGCCCAGGGAGAGCGCCGCGCACAGGCGGGTGACCGCGTCGGCGAAGACGCGGTGGTGCCGCCAGTACGGCTGGCGCCAGTCGGTGGAGGGAGGCGCCCACTCCCACCAGCCGCGCCTGGTCGTGTAGTAGACGGCGTGCGGGTTGTAGAGGTTGGCCCCGGCCCGCAGCCAGGGCAGCAACCAGTCGAAGGTCTCCTCCAGGGTGCCGCCCCAGCCGCTGGAGTGGAACGCCTCGATCCAGGTGCGCGGCCTGCCGTACAGGTGGGCGAGCGAGGAGTGCAGGCGTGCGTCCCCGTGGTGATCGGAGCCGGGCGCGCCGAACCAGCGATGGGTACGCGCGTAGTCGCCGTACAACCGCACCCCGTCCACGGGATGCCCGGCGCGGGCCGGGTCCTGCTGGTCGCAGCCGTTGAGCAGGCCGTGGCGCTCGTGCCAGGCGGCCAGCGGCCGGAAGAACGCCTCCTCGGCCAGCTCGGCGCGGGTGAGCTGGTAGGCCTGCCAGTCCGGCTCGTCGAGCGAGAAGGGCTCGCCGCGCCTGGCCGCGTACTCCTCGGCGAACGTGGCCGACCAGGTGGGCAGGGTGGGCAGCTCGTCCTGGAACGACCCGGCGATCACCCTGCCGAACCAGTGGCCGACCCGCCGCTCGAACTCCCCGTGCACCCGGTCGAGCAGCACCGCGCACGCCTCACGGGACAGGTAGTCGAAGCCGCGCGTCGAGACGGACCCGTCGGCGGCCAGCCACTGGCCGGCGAACTCCGGACGTTCCTGGACGAGGCGGGCCTGCAGGTCGGCGCCGGAGAAGCCGAGCTGGTCGTAGAACCACAGGTACGCGCCGAGCTCGAAGGCGTCGGCGCAGACGCCGTCCAGCAGCTCCCACCACGCCTCGGACAGGAACGGCGGATCGTCGGCGTCGGAGCCGAACAGCGGCCCCGACGGCGCCAGGTTCAGTATGACGAGGTTGCGCACTCCCCCGGCGACCAGGCGCTCCATCTGCCAGCGCAGCCGGTCGCGGCGCAGCGGCTCGCCGCTCCACCACCAGATGGCCGCCGGGGAGAACTCCCGGGGCGGGTCGCGCAGCACGTCCAAGAGGGTCATCCCTTCAGCCCGCTGGCGAAGCCCTTGATGACGTAGCGCTGCAACACCAGGAAGACCAGCACGATCGGCAGCGCGCCCAGCACGAGCCCGGCGAAGACCAGGCCGTGGTCGGAGACGTACTGGCCGACGAAGGCGAAGACGCTGACCGGGACCGTCTCGAACCCGGAGCCGCCCAGGTAGAGCAGCGGGGTGAAGAAGTCGTTCCAGATGAAGACGGCGTTGAGGATGAGCACGGTGCCGGTGATGGGCCGCAGCAGCGGGAAGACCACCTTGGTGAACGCCGTCAGGTGCGAGGCGCCGTCGATCTGGGCGGCGCTGGCGTACTCGCGGGGCAGCGCGCGGATGAAGCCGGTGTAGAGGAAGACCGTGAAGGGGAGCTGGATGCCGGTATAGAAGAGGATCATTCCGGCATGCGTGCCGATCAGCCCCAGATCGGTCACCAGCTCGTAGAGCGGGATCATGCCGAGCTGGAACGGCAGCACGATGCCCAGCAGGAAGAGGATGTAGAGGCCGTACCCGAGCCGGGTCTGCACCCGGGCCAGGAAGTAGGCGGCGAAGGAGCCGAGCGCGATCAGCGCGACCAGGCTGACGACGGTGATCACCGTGCTGTTCACCAGCGAGGGGCCGAGCGCGGCGGCCGTCCATGCCTTGCCGAAGTTGGCCAGCGTGGGCGGGCTGGGCAGCGCCAGCGGCGTCTGGGAGATCTGCGCCGGGTCCTTCAGCGACAGCGAGACCAGCGTGTAGACGGGGAACAGAAAGGCCACCGCCACCGCGATCATCACGATTTCCAGCAGGAACGTCCTTCTCACGCGGTCACCTCGCGGTTGCGCAGGTAGTAGACCTGGATGAGGGAGACGGCCGCCACGAACAACGCGAGCACCAGCGCGATGGCGGTGCTGTAGCCGAACTTGCCGAACACGAACGCCTGCTTGTACAGCACCGTGGACAGGGTCTCCGTGGCGTAGCCGGGGCCGCCGTTCGTGGCGGCGAAAACCTGGTCGAAGAGCTTGAGCCCGCCGATCGTGGAGAGCATGAGGTTGATCGTCACCGCGGGGGCGAGCAGCGGCCAGGTGACGTAGCGGAAGCGCTGGAACGTGCCCGCCCCGTCGATCATCGCCGCCTCGTGCAGCTCCTTGGGCACGCCCTCCAGCCCGGCCAGGAAGATGACCATGGAGTATCCGGCGTACTGCCACACGACCATGCCGGCGATCGACCACAGCGCGACCGACGGGTCTCCCAGCCAGTCCACGTGCAGGCCGAACAGCCCGTTGAGGCCGGCCGACGGGTCGGGGTTGTAGACGTACTTCCACAGGAACGCCACCATGACCGGGCTGACGACCACGGGCGCGAAGAAGACCACCCGCAGCACCGCCCGGCTCTTCAGCTTGGCGTTGACGCCCAGGGCCAGCAGCAGCCCGACGCCGTTCTGCACGGCCACGATGGCCACGGTGAGCAGCAGCGTGTTGCCGATCGAGCCCATGGCCTGCTCGTCGTGCAGGAGCGTGCCGAAGTTGGACAGGCCGACGAAGGCCATGTCCTGGCCGATGCCGCTCCAGTCCGTGAAGGCGTACACCACGCCGGCCGCGGCCGGGTAGAGCACGACCAGCGCGTAGACGACGAGTGCGGGCGCGGCGAACAGCCAGGACGGGGAGGTGGCGCGGAACCGCCGCCTCCGCCGTGAGGCTGCCGAGCGCCGCTGCACAGTCAGGGAAGTCACTTCTTGTACGCCTCGTCCATCTTCTTCAGCGCCTCGTCGATGGTCGACTTGCCGGCCAGCAGCTCCTGGATCACCGCGAAGTGCACGGGCTGCACCTCGGCGTTGGGCCAGCGCTGGTCCATGAACGGCACCGCCCGGTCCTTGGTGAACGGCAGGAACGACTGCACGGCCGGGTCGATCGTGGAGGAGGAGTCCTGGGTGAGCGGGATCGCGGCGATGGCCTTGGCCCAGGCGTTGATGTTCTCCTGCTTGCCGAGGAAGTCGATGAACGCCTTGGCCTGCTCGACGTTCTTGCCCTTGGCGTTCGCGCCGAGCCCGACGACCACGCCGGCCGGGATCCACACCTGGTTGGCATCGTCGGCCCCGGGCACGGGGAACATCGACAGGTCGTCGGGCGAGGAGGCCGCCTTGCGGAAGTCGGGCAGCACGGCCGACACCTGGATCGCCATGCCGGCCTTGCCGGTGGCCACCATCGAGATCTGCTGCTCGAACGTGGTGCCGTTCGGCTTGTCGTTGAAGAAGCCGCGCTTCTGCAGCTCCAGGTACATCTCCATGGCCTGGCGCCAGCCCGACTGGGCGAACGTGGTCTGCCCGGCGAGCTGCTTGTCGTCGAACGTCGGGTCCTTGGCGTAGACGGTGGAGGGCACCAGCGCGTACGTGATGAGCTGGGTGACCCACGGCGTCTGCGCGCCCAGGGCGATCGGCGTGATGCCGGCCTTCTTCAGCTTGTCGCAGACGGCGAGGAACTCCGTCCACGTGGTGGGCGGCGCGTCCACGCCCGCCTTCTGGAACGCCTTCTTGTTGTAGACGGCGCCGATGACCGACGACCCGGCGGAGTAGATGTAGGTCTTGCCGTCGAGCTGGAAGGCGGGCTTGAAGCCGGCGGGAATCGTGTTCGTCCAGGCCTGGGCCGACAGGTCGGCAAGCAGCCCGGCCTTGGCGATCTGGCTCATGGACATCGCGCTGCCGTTGCCCGGATACACCACGTGCAGGTCAGGCCCGTTGCCCGCGCCGAGCTGGGTCCGCACGGAGGTCTGCACCTGATCGGTGGGGGCGTAGGAGGCGGTGAGCCGCACCTCCGGCTTGGCCTTCTGGTACGTGGCGATCAGCTCGTCCAACGGCGCCTTCTGGTCGGCCACGCCCACGACCTTCAGGTCGAGGGCCGCCACCCCGCCGCCGGTCGTGGCGGTGGTCTCGGGCTTGGTCGAGCAGGCCGTGGCCGCCGCCGCCACCGCGAGGCCGCCCATCATGCGGAAGAACTGGACCCGGCTCAGTCGGGCGTCACGCAGATCGGTCATGTCATGTCTCCTCGACGGCGCTGGCGAGCCGATACGAACGTTTTAATGACGGGTCTGTTAAGTTAACAGCCAAACTTGTTAAAACTGAGGGATGTCGGGAGGTTACGAGTCGCCCGAGAAGGGTGTCAAGAGTAGGATCCGCAACCGTCCTAGCGAGGGTGGGGGCTTAGTGAAGTCGCGGCAGCACACCTCTGGCAGGTCCGCCCGGTGGCGGGACATGGCCGAGCACATCGTGCGGCAGGGTTCGGCCTCGGTGACGGAGCTCGCGGAGAGCTTCGAGGTGAGCGTGATGACCGTGCACCGGGACCTCGACGAGCTGGAGCGCCAGGGCATGGTGCGCAAGGTCCGGGGCGGCGCCACCGCCCAGGCCTCCAACGTCTGGGAGAGCAACATCGCCTACCGGCTCCAGGCGCACACGGCGGAGAAGGACGCGATCGCCAGGGTGGTGGCCGGGCTGATCGAGCCGGGCAGCTCCGTCATGCTCGACGACTCCACCACGGCGCTGGCCGTGGCGCGCCAGCTGGGCGAACTGGCGCCGCTGACCGTCCTGACGAACTTCCTCGAGGCGATCAGGCTGCTCGCCGGCACGCCCGACATCCGGCTCATCGCGCTGGGCGGCGAGTACCACGCCACCCACGACTCGTTCCTCGGGCTCGGCTGCGTGGACGCGGTCGAGGCGGTCAGCACCGACGTGGTGGTGGTCTCCACCTCGGCGGTCTCCGACCAGTACGCCTTCCACCAGGAGCAGGAGATCGTGCTGGTCAAGCGGGCGATGCTGCACTCGGGCACGCGGCGGATCCTGGCCGTGGACGGCTCCAAGCTGGCCAGGGTGGCCCTGCACAGGGTCGCGCCGCTCGAGGACTTCGACGTCATCGTGGTCGACTCGAACGCGCCCGCCGAGATGCTGCAGCGGCTGCGCGACCGGCACCGGCGGGTCGAGGTCGCTCAGTTGTAACAGCAAGATCTGTGATTTGTAACTCAAGTCTTGTTAAGACCTTGCCTGCTTGCTACAAAGTGAGGGCTTTCGCCCCCGCACGTGAGGAAGCAGCATGCACACCCGCCGTTCTTTTCTCGGCCTCAGCGCATTAGCCCTGGCGTTCAGCACCGACCTTGCCGACCCGTGGACGGCCCAGGCCACGGTCAAGGGCGACTATCCCTTCCAGCTCGGCGTCGCGTCGGGAGATCCGCTGCCCGACCGGGTGGTGCTCTGGACCCGGCTGGCGGTCAAACCGCTGGAGCCGCTGGGCGGCCTGCCGTACAACAAGATCCAGGTGGAGTGGGAGATCGCGGAGGACGAGGGGTTCACCCGGCGCGTGGGGCACGGCTCCACCTGGGCCACCCCCGAGTACGGTCACTCGGTCCACGTGGACGCCAAGGGTTTGCTGCCCGGCCGCGAGTATTTCTACCGTTTCCGCACCGGGGGGGAGCTCAGCCCGGTCGGCAGGACCAAGACGGCCCCCGCACTGCGCAGCAGCCCCGAGTCGCTCCAGCTGGCCTTCGCCTCATGCGCGTCGTGGCAGGACGGCTACTACGCCGCCTACCGCCACCTGGCGGAGGAGCAGCCCGACGTGGTCTTCCACCTCGGGGACTACATCTACGAGTACGGCATCGTGCCGTCGGGAGGCAACCGCAACACTCCGGTGCCCGAGCAGTTCCGGGTGCAGTGCGACACGCTCGACCGCTACCGCGTCCAGTACGGCCTCTACAAGAGCGACCCAGACCTGCAGGCCGCGCACCAGGTGGCGCCGTGGATCGTCACCTGGGACGACCACGAGGTGCTCGACAACTGGGCGGGCAAGTACGGCCCCGGCGGCGAGGTGACCGAGCAGGACTACCTGGTGATCCGCGCCAACGCCTTCCGCGCGTACTGGGAGAACCTGCCGATCAGGGTGCCGGCCGTGCAGGGGCCCGACGCGCGCATCTACCGCAGGTTCGCCTTCGGTGACCTGGCCGAGTTCAACGTGCTGGACACCCGCCAGTACCGCGACGACCAGGTCTGCGGCGACGGGCAGCAGATCGACTGCGCGGAGCGGCTCGACCCGGCCCGGCAGATGCTCGGGGCCGAGCAGGAGAAGTGGCTGCTCGACGGTCTGGGCGCCTCCCGCGCCAAGTGGAACGTGCTGGCCCAGCAGATCGCCATGATGCAGCTCGACTACGACGCCGGGCCCGCCCAGAAGCTCAGCATGGACCTCTGGGACGGCTACAAGGCCGCCAAGGACCGCGTGCTGAACGGCATGGTCGAGCGGCAGGTCAGCAACCCCGTCGTCCTGACCGGCGACATCCACTACAACCTGGCCGGCGAGCTCAAGGCGAACTTCGACGACCCCTCGTCGCGCACGGTCGGCGTGGAGTTCGTCGGCACCTCGGTCAGCAGCGGCGGCAACGGCAACGCGAACACCGGCCTGCCGCCCGGGGGCAGCGACCCGGTCAACCCGCATCTTCGCTTCTCCAGTTACCAGCGCGGCTACGTCTCCTGTGAGGTCACCCGGAGCCAGTGGCGGGCCGACTTCAAGGTGGTCCCGTACGTGGACCGGCCCGGCGCGCCGGTCTCCACCCGCGCCAGTCTCGTGGCCCTCGACGGCGTGCCCGGCCTGCACGCGCTCTGACAGGAAGGACCGATCATGCGACTCCTCACCGCCGCGCTGGCCGCCGCCACCGTCCTGACCGCCACGGCCGCGGCCTGGCAGCCCTCCCCCACTGAGCCCCCTTCGGTCCCATCGGTGAAGGTCCGGCAGGGAACGTCCAAGGGCACGGGCAAGCTGACCCCGATCGCGGGCTCCGACCGGGTGCTCGCCCCGCTCGGCGTGGACCCGGCCTGCCCGGCCAAGATCGAGGTCGGCATGCGCAGCGACGCGAAGAAGCCTTCGTACGCCAGCCTGTCCGTGGAGATCGATCAGCCGCTGTCCGCCTCCCGCTCGATGCTGACCAGCTACCTGCCACCCGGCTACGAGCTCGGGGCGAAATTGCTGATCGCCGTCCCTCCCACCACCTCCGAGGGCGAGTACGGGCTGCGGCTCAAGACCGCGAACCAGACCCTGCCGGTGCCGGTGCAGGTGGTAACCCTCGACAAGCTCGACAACGGCGGAAATTTCGCGCTTTATCGCCCGATCACCGCCTCGTCCCAGCACACCAACGCGAACTACCCGCCGTGCAGCATCGCGGACGGCGACTCGGGCTCCAACGGCTGGGCCGGCGGCAACGGCTGGAACGACGCCACGTCCAGGGCCTGGCCCGACACGGTGGCGATCGCGCTCGGCGGGGCCAAGCAGATCTCCCGCGTGGACCTCTACACCCTGAACACCGAGCGCTACCCGGCCTCGAGCGTCGGGCTGCGCGACTGGGACGTCCAGGCGGGACTGAACGGCCAGTGGCAGACGGTCGCGCAGGTCCGCGGCAACACCGCGGGCAGCGTCCGCTCCGACTTCGCGCCGGTGACGGCGGACGCGGTCCGCATCGTCGCCCTGGCCTCCAACGGCGCCAACGACTACACCCGCATCATTGAGGTGGAGGTCCGCTAGGCCGCCCCTAGAGCCCGTCGGAGCGGATGCCACCGCCGGGCTCACTGCCGGCGGCCAGGGGGCGGATCTCGCTGAAGAGCTGCAGCGTCACCGGCCGTATCCGCGCCCTGGGCCAGCGCAGCCGCAACGGGGAGAACGCCGCCGCCAAGACGATCTTCAGGTACGAGCGGCCGGTACGGCCGACGGGCACCGGGACGCACAACCCGGACACGCCGGCGACGGTCTCCCGGCGGCCGACCCGAAACCGGCTGGTCCCCCTGACCCGGGGTCCGCCCTCGAGGCTCACCGAGTCCCAGCAGAGCTCGGCGGCCCCGGGGAAGGCCAGCCGCAGCGTGAACCCCGCCAGCGACCCGCCCGGATCCAGGTAGAAGGAGCCCTGGAAGTCATGCGTCCCGAGGCCGGTCGACAGCTTCGCCTCGCTGGCGTCCATGGCGATCATCCAGGCGCCGGGATCGGTATAGGGGATCAAGGGGCTCACCTCGCTATGGAGTACGACGCGTCTACACAGATAAGACGTCTTTACTCCGGCAAATGTGACATTCTTCGCCCATCACCCGTTCCGTCGAGGGGGAGGTCAGCGTCTGAACGCCAGGCTGCCCACGGGGTGCTCGCCCTCCGTCTGCAGGCGGTACTCCTGGCCGGATTTCGCCCGGTTCTCCTCGATGACCCGCTCGGACGGCGCCTTGTCGCCGCCCATGATCGCGTCCTGCATCTTCTGGAAACGCTCGTGCGCGTCCTGGACGTACCCGGTCCCCAGGGTGGTGAAGTCGATCTGGGTGGCGATCAGCTCGCGCAGGTAGGCCTTGTTCGGCTCGAACGTCACCGGGGCCGGCAGCTCGGGAGCGCACACCTCCTCCGGCTCGCGCCCGTCGTGCCTCTTGAACAGCTCGGCGGCCAGCCGCAGGTGCTCCAGCTCCATGTTGAGGTGGAGCTCCCAGATGTTCTTCACCCTCGGGTCCGACTCGGTCTCCATGAACGAGTGGTACATGTAGCACTCGTTGTACTCGTGGTTGAGCAGCATCTCCCACCAGCTCTCGCCCGGGTCCACGAGCGACTCGTAGTGGGTGACGTGCTCCTCCTCGATCAGGGCGATCTCCTGGTAGAGCCGGCGCGCGATCGGCTCCATGTACATGGGGCCGACGTTCATGTAGAAGTTCATGGTCTGCTGCTCGGCCGCCATGATCGTGAGCGCGTGCAGCTTGGAGATGGGCGCGGTGTTGCTCCTGTCGTACGGCTCACGCACGTTGTCCACCGGATCCCGATGGTGCAGGTACGTCGGCCGCCCCGGCATCACCTCGGTCAGCTGGTCCACGATCTTCTCGGCCTTGCGGCGCTCGATCATCTCGTACAGGTTCGCGTACCGGTACAGATGGTCGAAGTCCTCCAGCACCCCGAACTGGTAGGCCTGCTTCAAATACCCGTCCGGCTCCATCCGCGCCACCCACGCCGTCAGATCCACCGCGACCTGCTCGTAGGCGAGCGTGGTCTCCAGCACCGACGACACCCCGGGCAGCAGCCAGTTGACCACCTTCTGCTGCTGCGCCTCGATGTAACGCACCCGCGCCAGCTGCTGCTTCAGCTCGATCTCCGGGCAGTGGCGGGCGAGATGGTGGCTGAAGAAGATCGCCTCCGTCTCGATCCCGTTCATGGCGATGATCCGGCACCGCGTGTACGGATCGGCGTGGTCGGGATCGATGGGCTCGACGTTCAGCTCGCGCCAGTTACGCAGCTGATCGTCCAGCGGGATACCCCGCTCCCGGAGTGGGTTGAAGGTCATGTGAGCAGCGCTCCTTCGAGGCCGTGGCATTCGGGTTGCGGCCTACCCGGGGCAATCTCCCCACTACACCGTCGAAGGTCCTAGAGATGGCAATGCCTCCGACACGGTCACCAACGCCACATTCCCACCCGCACCGGGACTCCGGGAGAGGAGTGCACGAGCGGCGGCCCGGAAGGCGCGGGCAGCCCGGCGGACTGGAGGAGACACTGGTCCAGGTCGGTCAGCTCGGCCCGGCGCAGCGGCCATGGCGGGTGCTCCACCGGCGCGCGGGCCAGCCGCCCGGCCACGAGGGTGAACAGCAGGAAGCGATCCGTCAGGAAACTCGCGATGCCGCCCCGCTCGCCCTGCTCCAGGGGCAGCCCCACCGTGACGTCCGCGTCGCACCATGCCTGGCCGTGCCTCGGCCAGATCCGGCGGCACCGGTAGCGGGTGTGGGCGCCGTCGGAACGTACCGACATGTCGGACCAGAAGTACGGCAGCCAATAGCCGGCGCGGCCCCCGAGCGCGGCGGCGAGGCGACCGGCGTCCAGCGACAGGAACCAGATCCCGCTGCGCCCGCGCCCGTCGCGGACGTAGGTCCGCACGTTGGTCTCCGGAAACGTGGACAGCCCTGGCAGGGTGGGCGCGCCGGGCACGCGTACCTCGTCCATGCGGAACGGAGCCAGACCCACCCAGGCCGCCCCGTCGTAGGTCTCGACCGTGAGGCAGTCCGGCACCAGGCGCCGCACGAGCTCGGCCGGGTAGCGCCAATGGATGAAGGTGATGTCCGACCAGCGGTTGTACATCACCGGCCGGGCGACACGAGGAGACTGCACCTCGCCTATCTACCCGTCACCGGCGCCGCCACTCACGCCGAGCGCCCGCGGTCACGCATGGGCAGCGTTGCCTCGAGCCGGTAGTGGTGGTCCCGCGAGGTGGTCGTGAGACCGCCGCCGCGGGCTGCGAGGCGTTCGGTGAGGTTGGCGAGGCCCTGGCCGGGGTCGGATGGGCGACCGGTGACGCCGTCGTTGGCCACGCGGAGGCGTACGTGGTCGCCGGAGGCGGACAGGGCGATCGTCACGTGGCGTGCCTGGCTGTGCCGCAGCACGTTGGTGACCGCCTCGCGAACCACGACGGCGAGCAGGGCATCGTCGGTGTCGTCGGGCAGGAGCGCGGGGTCGGCGTCGATCCGCACCGTCGCGCCGGTCGCCTCCAGGATCTCGCGGGCCGAGGTCAGCTCGGACCGCAGGCGGAGCTCGGGCTCGCGGTCACCGGGGATGGCGCGCAGGCCGGCGAGAGCGTCGCGGGCCACGGTGACGATGCCGGCCAGTTCGGCCGCGGCACGAGCCGGGTCGCGGGCGGCCAGCTCCGCCTTGACGGTGATCGCGGACAGGCCGTAGCCGATCAGATCGTGCACGTCCTGGGCGATCCTGCGCCGCTCCCGGGCCGCGGCCAGCCCGGCGAGCGCCAGCCGCGACTCGCGTACCTGGTAGACCAGCCGTGTCACCGCGGTCAGCCCGTAGAACATCGCCGACATGCCGGCCACCTCCAGCAGGGCGGCCGGTATGCCCGCGGGCGAGCCGTACCGGAGCAGGAGCACGATGGGCACGCTTCCCACCACGACCGCGTAGAGCACCCACGCGATCCGCCACGAGGGGATCACGATCAGCAGCGCGGCGGCGGCCCAGCCGGCCAGCTGGTAGTACGGGCGGTGCGGCTCGAGCAGCGGCAGCCACGCGATCATCAGCTGCGCGGGCAGCGTCCAGGCGGCGTGCCGCGGCCAGGTGCCGGGAGGCCGCGGCAGCGCGTGGTACGCCTGCAGAGCGACGACCGCGATGACCATGGCCCAGTACGCCACCCGCAGCCCGACCGGCACCGGCGCGCGGGCGACGACGATGATCGCGGCGACCGGGAACCACAGGTAGACGACCGTCAGGATGGGCACCGCGAGGCGCGGGGTCAGATCGCCGGGCGGCGGCATGGGTGCGGGCTCGGGGCGCCGCCTGGCCTGCTGCGCGGCCCGCCGGGTCAGCGGGGGGATCTCCTCGGCGCGCCCGGCGGCGGCCAGCCCGATGACGCCGGACAGCGCGGAGCCGAGCACGGTGTCCAGGTTGTGGCCGGCCCGCTCGCGCTCCTCGGCCACCGACTGGGCGGCCAGCTCGGCCCGGGTGGTGTGCAGCTCGTCGCGCAGATCGCTGAGCCGGGTGAGGGCGAAGACGACCAGGCCCTGCGTGACCGTGTTCCCGACGGCGTTGACCCAGACGTACGGGTCGGCGCCGAGGTTGATCACGCCCGCGGCGGCGGCCACGCCGGCGAACAGCGCCCAGCGGAGCGGGCCACGTGCGATCAGCAGCACGGAGGCGGCGAAGAACGCCGAAGGACCGCCGAACGGGACCGGGCCCATCCAGACGAACAGCACCGCCTGGCCCGCCACCAGCCACCAGCCCCGCAGCCGCCTGGTCCGCGGTAACGAGCACAGGACCTGCAGGCCGAGGGAGAGCAGGGCCGGCACGCCTGGCAGGCCGGCCGTCGGGGGGATCACGAGGAGGACGAGCACCACCAGGATGATGAGCGTGGACACCCGATCCCCACCGCGACATGACCTTCACCGTTTCCGGCCATAGCATCCCATAGGTGGCGCCGAGAGTCGCGGGCACGGGGCTCAGATCCCTGTCAGGCGAACACGCCCCCGACCATGTGGTACAGGTACGCGACCACCATGAAGGCCACCGTGACGAGCGCGAACGCCGTGTAGGACATCCGTCCCGGCAGCGCCCACCACCCCTTCCACCAGGCGCCCACCGAGCAGGCCACGACCCCGCCGGTGAGGACGAACGCCGTCGATGAGGCGGCCAGGGCGACCGTGAGGAGCGGGGAGCCGAGGAAGATGGCGTCGGTGGGCGCGATGGCGATCGTGGCGGCGAACCCGTACGCGAAGACCAGGACGAGCGCGCTGGTGAGCCAGGCGAGCCACCACGCGGTCCGGTGGCGGGCCGGGCGCCTGCGGATCCTCCGTACGAGCGCCGCGACCGGCATCCCGAGCGCGGCGATCAGGAACACGGTCAGGCCCGCGTAGACCAGCCACACGTGCAAGGCGGCGCCGGAGCGTTCGAAGGTGGCCGCCTCCTCCTGGTGGCCGCCCGCGAGAAGGCCGTGGCCGTCGAAGGCGATGCGTTCCTGGCCGCCCCGCTCGGCGAACAGGCCGGGCCCGATGAGCTGCCACGTCTGGTCCGGCTTGGCGGGGTCGCGCGACAGGCCGGTCGTGGTGATCGTGCCGTCGCCGGCGGACTCCACGGTCACGTTGTTGAACAGCGCGCCGGACCGCAGCAGGTCGCCGCGGATCCTGGTCGAGGTGTACGTGCCGGCGTACGCGGAGGTGTCCCCGCGCACCGGCCGCGGGCTGTCCACCGGGCCGGGGAAGTACCGGTCGACGATCCGGGTGATCAGGTCGTTGGCGGCCGCCGTGGAGTCCTCGCCGTTGTAGACGACGTAGACGCCGCTCTTCTGGTCGGGCAGCAGGGCCAGGACGTGGTGGAAGCCGTTGATGTCGCCGCCCTTGTAGAAGATGCGGTGGCCGTTCCTGGCCAGCTCCTCGAGGCCGTACCCCATGCCGGGCAGCCGCTCGTCCTGCGTGTAGTGGCGCCGCATCATGGTCGCGCCGATGTTCCTGCCCAGGCGCTGATCGTTGCCCAGCAGCGCCGTCATCAAGCGGCCCATGTCGGCGGCGGTGGTGACGGGCCCGGCCCCGGAGGCGGGCGATCCGTAGTAGCGCTTGTACGGGACGTCCCCGTTGTACCCCTGGGCGAGGGTGGCGGTCAGCGCGGCGGGCAGCGGCGCGGCGAACGACGTGCTCCTCATGCCGAGCGGCGCCAGGACGTGCTGCCGGACGTACTCGGCGAACGGCTGGCCGGAGGCCACCTCCACCAGGTAGCCGGCGAGGTTGTAGGCGTAGTTGTCGTAGGCGAGGACGGTCCCCGGCGGGCGCACCCGCTCCGGCAGGCCGTTCTTGACCACCTCCGCCAGCGGCTCGGCGGCGGCGGGATCGTCCCAGGACGAGCCGATCACGCTGTCCTCGAAACCGGCCGTGTGGGTCAGCAGGTGCTCCAGGGTGACCGGCCGTCCGGGGAAGGTGTCCTCGATCTCGAAGGTCTTCAGGTATCTGTTGACGTCGGCGTGGAGGTCGAGCTTGCCCTGCTCGACCAGCTGGAGCGCGGCGATGGCGGTGAACGTCTTGGCCGTCGAGGCCGTGAAGAACCCCGTGCGGGCCGCGTCGACCGGGATGCGCTTCGCCAGGTCGGCGTAGCCGTACCCCTTGGCGAACACCTGCCGCCCGCCCGACACCACCGCGACCGCCGCGCCGGGGATCCCGTGCTCGGCGAGCTGCGCGGGCACCACCTCGTCGACCAGCGTTCCGACGCCTTCCAGGTCCGTGGCGGCGGTGGCCGTACCGCAGAGGCCGGAGACCAGCAGCGCCGTCGTCAGGCCGAGGAACAGGGCTCTCTTCATACTCTCAAGATCGCAAACCTGGGCGGTCGCGGACCAGTGCCTGGCACCTCGATCCGGTATGTGAAATGCACGAACCGGACACCGGAAATATCATGGTCCTTTCCGCTTAGGGGGAGTCGAGGGTGATCCGGGTGCTGCTGGCCGAGGACATGCACCTGATCCGGGGTGCGCTGGCCTCGCTCCTGCGCCTGGAGCCCGACATCGAGGTCGTCGCCGAGGTGCCGTCCGGGGACGCGGTGGTGCCCGCGGCGCTGGAGCACCGGCCCGACGTCGCGGTGCTGGACGTGCAGATGCCCGGCATGGACGGGATCGAGGCCGCCGCCGAGCTCGGGAAGCGGCTCCCCGGCTGCCGGGTGCTCGTGCTCACCCAGCTGGGCCGCCCCGAGGTCCTGCGCAGGGCGCTCGCGGCCCGCGTCGGGGGGTTCATGCTGAAGGACGCCCCGCCCGCCGACCTCGCCGCGGCCGTGCGCCGCGTCAACGCCGGAGAGACGGTGATCGATCCCGCCCTCGCCGCGGCGACCATCACGGCCAGGGAGAACCCGCTGTCACCGCGCGAGGTCGACGTGCTGCGCCTGGCCGCCGGCGGCGACGACCTCTCGGAGATCGCGCACGCGCTCCATCTCACGAAGGGCACCGTCCGCAACTACCTGGGGGCGATCGTCACCAAGCTCGACGCCCGCAACCGCCTGGACGCCGTACGGATCGCCACGGAAGCCGGCTGGCTTTGACCGTGATGCTTCGCAAAAGTCCGAAGCATCGCCGCATGGGCGGCGATCATGGCTAACCTGCCGTTCCATGATGTACGGCCCCCAACAGCCACAGTTCAACACCCCCCATCCCCCGCGGCAGCCCCCTGCCTTCGCGCCGCCTCCGGTGGTGATCGACGTAGGCGGTGACGCCAAGGTGAAGGCGTTGATCGGCGGCTCCGTCGCGGGGGTCATCGGGCTCATCTCGATCTTCTCCGCGCTCACCGGGCAGACGACGGGCGGCTCGGGCAGCGCGGTCGTGGTCCTGGTCCTCGGGCTGATCTTCCTGTTCATCGGGCTGCTGCCGATCATCGCCTGGCGCAAGGTCAGCCGGCCGCGCCGGCTGGTCTTCGACGGCTTCGGCGTGCGCTGGGACGACCCCCAGGGCAAGCCGTGGGCGGCTCCGTGGAACGAGCTGTCCGGGGTGGGCATCTCACGCACGCAGCAGCGCCGGGTCAAGCTGGCCGACTACCTGGTCCGCAGGACGATGGTCCGCCTCGACCTCTTCCCCGCCGACCCGGGCTTCCGCGCGCGCCATCCGGACATGGAGCACCTGTGGGAGTTCCACACGGTCAAGAACGGCTACCGGCTCCCGCTGGGCTCCAACCCCAAGTACATCCCGGTCATCGAGCACGCGATGCGGCAGTACCGCCCGGGCATCTACCTGGGCATCCGCGACGAGGGCTTCATGGTCGGCCTGGTCTGACCGCACCGGGGCGCCCGTCACCCGAAGTCGAGGAAGACGGTCTCCTTCTCGCCCTGCAGGTGGATGTCGAACCGGTAGACGCCCTCACGCTCCTCCACCGGCACCAGCGTCCGCCTGCGCTCGGGCGGCAGCGAGTCGAGCAAGGCGTCCTGACCGAAGTAGATGCGGGTGTAGAGGTGGTGGAGCAGGCCACGGGCGAACACGCAGACGCTGATGTACCCGGTGCCGGGCATGAGCGTGCGCAACGCCCAGCGGCCGTCGCCGTCGGTGGGCACCCGGCCGAAGCCGGTGAAGTCGACGCCGTGCCTGCCGAGGAGCCCGCCGGTCACCTGGTCGCGCCGCAGCGAGCCCCGCGCTCCGCGCAGGCTGCCGGACGGGTCGGCCTGCCAGAACTCCAGCAGCGCGTCCGGCACCGGGTCGCCCGCGCCGTCGTAGACGTACCCGTGGACGACGATCCCGCCCTCGTCGCTCGGTGGGGCGAGGTCGCCTCCGCCGGGGATCGGGAGCGCGTAGCCGTAGAACGGGCCGACGGTCTGGGAGGGGGTGGGGTTCATCGGCCCTCCTCCATCCAGGTCGCGGCGGGGCCGTCCAGCACGATGTCCCACCGGTAGCCGAGCGTCCACTCCGGCACGGACAGGTCGTGGTCGTAGGTGGAGATCAGCCGCTGCCTGGCCCGCTCGTCGGTGACGGAGTTGAGCACCGGGTCGTACGGGAACAGCGGGTCGTTCGGGAAGTACATCTGCGTGACCAGCCGCTGCGTGAAGGCCGTGCCGAACACCGAGAAGTGGATGTGCGCGGGCCGCCAGGCGTTGACGTGGTTGCGCCACGGGTACGCTCCGGGCTTGATCGTGGTGAACTTGTAGCCGCCCTCGTCGTCGGTCAGGCAGCGGCCCACGCCGGTGAAGTTGGGGTCGAGCGGCGCGGGATGGTCGTCGCGCTGGTGCGGGTAGCGGCCGGAGGCGTTGGCCTGCCAGACCTCCACCAGCTGGCCGCGCACCGGGCGCCCGTCGCGGTCCAGCACCCGCCCCTGCACGGTGATCCGCTCGCCGAGTGGCTCGCCGTGGTGCTGCCTGGTCAGGTCCGAGTCGAACGGGGAGACGTCGGTGACGCCGAAGACGGGCCCGGCCAGCTCGGCGGCCTCCGGGTCCTTCAGCGCGACGAGCGGCTGCTTGGGGTGGCGCAGCACGCTGCTGCGGTACGGGGCGAAGTCGCGGTTGGGATGGCCGGTCGCCGCTCCGTCGTGCGCCGCGTGCAACACGGCGATCTCGCGGTCGATGTCGGCCTGGGTGAGGGGTGGGGTCATCTGTGGCTACCTTTCCAGAACGACGGCCAGGCCCTGGCCGACGCCGATGCAGAGGGACGCGAGCCCGGTGCCGGAGCCGGCGGCGGCGAGCCGGTGGGCCACGGCGCCGGTGATGCGGGCACCGGAGGCGCCGAGAGGGTGGCCCAGGGCGATGGCGCCGCCGTCGGGGTTGACGACGGCGGGATCGAGATCGGGCAGCTCGGCCAGGCAGCCGAGGACCTGCGCGGCGAACGCCTCGTTCAGCTCGGCGGTCGCCAGGTCGCCGAACCTCTTGCCCGCCTTGGCCAGGGCCTTCTGCGAGGCTTCGACCGGGCCCAGCCCGAAGTAGCGGGGTTCGAGCGCGCTTGCGGCGCTCGCGGTGATCCGCGCCAGGGGCTCGCGGCCGCGCAGCCCGGACTCGTCGGTCAGCAGCAGCGCCGCCGCGCCGTCGTTGAGCGGCGAGGCGTTGCCGGCGGTGACCGTGCCGTTCGCGCGGAAGACGGGCTTGAGCCGGGCGAGCTTGTCCAGGCTGGTGTCCTCGCGGATGCCCTCGTCCCTGGTCAGGCCGGCGATGGGGGCGATCTCGCGCTCGAACGACGCCTTGGCCGCCTTCTGGTGGCTGGCCAGCGCGTACGCGTCCTGCTCCGCCCTGGTGATGCCGTGCTTGTCGGCGATCAGCTCGGCGCCCTCGCCCAGGGGCACGGTGTGCTCGGCGGGCATCTCCGGGTTGACCAGCCGCCAGCCGAGCGTGGTGGAGACCAGCTCCTGCCCGCCCGCGGGGAAGGCCTTGTCCGGCTTGGGCAGCACCCACGGGGCGCGGGTCATCGACTCCACGCCGCCGGCGATCACGGTGGAGGCGTCGCCGAGGGCGATCATCCGGTACGCCTGGATGACGGCCTCCATGCCGGACCCGCAGAGCCGGTTCACGGTCGCGCCCGGCGTGGTCACGGGCAGCCCGGCCAGGATGGCGGCCATGCGGGCGACGTTACGGTTCTCCTCGCCCGCCCCGTTGGCGTTGCCGAGGATCACCTCGTCCGGGGCCTCCACGTCGTTGCGCTCGGCGATCGCCCGGACGACGTGCGCGGCCAGGTCGTCGGGCCGGACCCCGGCCAGCGCCCCGCCGTGGCGGCCGAACGGCGTGCGGACGGCGTCCACGATGTACACGGTCTTCATGCGAGAACCTCCGCTTCCGTACGGTCGCGCACCTCGGCCAGGCTCACGCCGGGCGCGGTCTCCACCAGCCTCAGCCCGTCGCCGGTGACGTCGAGCACGCCGAGGTCGGTGATGATCCGGTGCACGCACTCCTTGCCCGTGAGCGGCAGCGAGCACTCCTTGACGATCTTCGGTGCGCCGTCCTTGGCGGTGTGATCCATGATCACGATGACCCGGCGCGCGCCGTGGACCAGGTCCATCGCCCCGCCCATGCCCTTGACCAGCTTGCCGGGGACCATCCAGTTCGCCAGGTCGCCACGTGCCGAGACCTGCATCGCGCCCAGCACCGCCACGTCGATGTGCCCGCCGCGGATCATTCCGAACGACAGCGACGAGTCGAAGAACGCCGCGCCGGGCAGCACGGTCACCGTCTCCTTGCCCGCGTTGATCAGGTCGGGGTCCAGCGCGTCGGGGGCCGGGTAGGGGCCGACGCCGAGGATGCCGTTCTCCGAGTGCAGGATCACGTCCACGTCCGGCGGGAGGAAGGACGGGATGCGGGTGGGCAGCCCGATGCCGAGATTGACGTAGTCGCCGTCGCGCAGCTCGGCCGCCGCCCGCGCGACCATCTCGTCCCTGCTCCAGCTCATGAAGTGGTCCCTTCCCGTGCCGGAGGCGCGGAAATTGTGCGCCGTTCGATGCCCTTGTCGGCCGCCTGCTCGGGGGTGAGGACGAGGACGCGCTGGACGAACACGCCGGGCAGGTGGACCTCGTCGGGCTCCAGCTCGGCCAGCTCCTCGACCTCGGCGATCGTGATCCGCCCGGCCATCGCGGCGAGGGGGTTGAAGTTGCGCGCGGCCTTGTTGAAGACGAGGTTGCCGTACCGGTCGCCCTTGGCGGCCCTGACCAGGGCGAAGTCGGTGGTGATGCTGTGCTCCAGCACGTACTGCCGGCCGTCGAACTCGCGGACCTCCTTCGGCGGGGAGGACACCGCGACCGAGCCGTCCGGGTTGTGGCGCAGCGGCAGACCGCCGTCGGCGACCGGCGTGCCGACCCCGGCCGGGGTGTAGAAGGCGGGGATGCCGGCGCCGCCCGCGCGCAGCCGCTCGGCCAGACTGCCCTGCGGAGTCAGCTCCACCTCCAGCTCCCCTGCCAGGTACTGCCGGGCGAACTCCTTGTTGTCGCCGATGTACGAGGCGGTCACGTGGGCGATGCGCCCGGCCGCCAGCAGGACCCCCAGGCCGCCGCCGTCCACTCCGCAGTTGTTCGACACCACGCCGATCCCGCTCACGCCGGTGTTGTGAAGAGCCTGGATCAGCACGTTGGGGATGCCGCTGAGGCCGAAGCCGCCGACCGCGAACGACGCGCCGTCACGCACGCCCGCCAGCGCCTCCTCGGCGGTCGCGACCACCTTGTCTCTCCGCACGACGCTCCATTCACCCGGGAGTGTTCGCATAGTGAACATTAGTTCACTATTGTGATGTCGAGTATGCGTACGGGACCGCGTTCATGTCAAAGTCCTTGATCGAGCGGAGGAGGGCCGGATGGAGGCCGCAGGGACCCTGGAGCGCGGCCTGACCGTGCTGAGGGCACTCGTCGCCGACCCGGCCGGGCCCATGCCCGCAGGCGGGACGGCCGGCGAGGGTCACGGTGCCGCGCCGCCGCGTGCCGGGCGGTCGCGCCCCGGGCGGGTGCGCGCCACCGACCTCGTGCGCGCCACCGGCCTGGCCAGGTCGACCGTCGACCGCGTCCTGGCCACGCTGGTCCACCTCGGCTATGTCCGCGCCGAAGGGCGCGACATGCTGCCGGCGCCGCCCCTGATGGAGCTGGGCGAGGCGTACCTCGCCTGCGGCGGCCTGCGCGGCCCCCTCGCGCCCCTGGCGGAGCGGCTCGCGGAGGAGCTGGACGAGTCCGTGTCGCTGGCCGTCGAGGACGGCGACGGGGTGCGCTTCATCGGCCAGTTCACCCGGCGGCGCACCATGTCGGTCGCCTTCCGGGCCGGCGACCTGCTGCCCGCCGCCCGCTGCGCGGCCGGCCTGGCCCTGCTCGATCCGTCGGCGCCGTGGGCCGAGGACGACCAGCTCATCGAGCCGGGCCTGATCGCGGTCGCGGTGCCCGTACGGGGCCCGGAGGGAAAAGCGGTCTGCGCGGTGAGCGTCGTCAGCCACACCAGCAGGCACACCGCCGCCAGCCTGCGCGACTACGCGCTCCCCCAGCTGCGCAAGACGGTCGCTGACATGGAGGCGGCCCTGTCCGGGCCGGCGCCCCAGCCCCGCCCGGATTCCGCCGTCTCGCATCTTGCGCGGGAGCTTCCAGCGACCGAGCCGCCTCCGCGAAGTGGAGGCCATGGACACCGTGCCGCCAAGGACGAGCTGGGCGCGGGATTCCTGCAGTCGCTGGCGCGCGGCCTGGCCGTACTGGTGTCGCTCGGCTCGGCCCGCGGTGGCCTGAGCCTGGCCGACGCCGCCAAGGCCACCGGGCTCCCCAGGGCCACCGCGAGGCGATCGCTGCAGGTCCTGGAGCGACTGGGCTACGTCACCCCCCGCGACTCGCGCTTCGCGCTGCTGCCCAAGGTGATGGAGCTGGGCTACGCCTCCCTGTCGGAGCGCACCTTCGGCGAGGTCGTGCAGCCGCACCTGGCCGACCTGGTGGCCCGGGTCCACCAGTCCGCCTCGGTCGGAGTGCTGTCCGGCGACGACGTCCTGTACGTGGCGCGCGTTCCCACGGTGAGCATCATGACCGTCAACATCACGGTCGGCACCCGCTTCCCCGCGTACGCGACATCGATGGGCCGGGTGCTCTTGGCCGATCAGCCCGAGGAGCGCCTGGCCGCCATCGCGCCCGAGCCGCTGACCCGCCACACGATCACATCACCCGCCGAGTTGCGAGCCGCCGTACGGCAGGCCGCCGAAGACGGCTACGCGCTGGTCGACCAGGAGCTGGAGGAGGGAGTGCGATCGATCGCCGTGCCGGTCCGCGGCAGGGACGGGCGGGTGGTCGCGGCCGTCAACGTCGCCACCCATGCCAGCCGCGCGAGCCGCGCCGGCCTGCTCCGCGACGTGCTTCCCGCCCTATCAGAGACCGCTGCCAGGATGGCGGCCGACCTGCGGCACATCCCCGCCGCACCGTGACATGGATGGCCGCGGCCGCTCAGAAGGTCACTCGCGTACGCCCGTCGCCCCCCTCGGCGGTGCGATCAGGCCGTACATGACCAGGGCGCAGATCGCGATCGAGATGATGGACCAGACGGGGAAGGCCGCCATGAACGCGAAGTGGCCGATCATGGTGAGCCCTGCCAGCACGATCCCGGCCATACGGGCCCACATCTGCCCGGCCAGCACACCGAGCCCGATGGCGAACAGCAGCACACCGAGCGCCAGCCAGATCCAGCCCCACGCGGTGTAGTTCCACACCAGCAGCCGCCCGCCGGGTGTGACGAAGAAGTACGTCTTGAACAGGGCGATGACACCTTCGATGATGTTGAAGACGCCCAGCACCATGGCCAGCGTTCCGGCGAATCCCAGCCAGCCGGAAAAGCCGGCACCAGGGTGAAATGCCCGTCCGAACGGTGACGTCGACGAGGTCATGATCGTCTCCTTCCCCGAGTTGAACCTCCTGGTCGCGATGCATCCATGCCCGAAATGTCCGACCGCAACAATCCCCTCGGCAAAGCTATGGCTCCGCATCGGCAAAGACAGCCACAAAACATGATGCGACCCCCCAAGAGACCATTTTTGCCAATTTTTCCAGAAAAAGGAGACATCCTTGACCGACATATCAGTTTCAAAAACGACAAAGTGCATTTAAATGCATTCACCGAATAATGTGGGTTGTGGAGGCTCGGCCACCAGCGGCGCGGTGATCCGAGCGCCTGAGCCGTTGGAGCATTCATGACCATGACCGCACCGATCGTTTCGTTCCGGTTGCCCTCGGAGCTCAACAGCTTCGTCGGCCGGCGGCACGAGATTGCCGAGGTCAAGCGGCTGCTGTCCGAAGCCAGGCTGGTGACCCTCGTCGGCGTGGGCGGCGTCGGCAAGACGCGCCTGGCGCTGAGAGTCGGCTACGACCTGCGGCGCAGCTTCCACGACGGGGTGTGGCTGGTCGAGCTCGCGGCGCTGGAGAGCGCCGAGCTGCTCGTGCAGACGGTGATGGAGTCCCTGGAGATCCAGGACCGTTCCGTACGGCCGTCCATCGAGGTGCTCATCGACCACCTGCACGACAAGCACCTTCTCCTGATCCTCGACAACTGTGAGCACCTGCTGGACCGCTGCGCCAGGATGGCGGAGACGCTCATGCGCACCGTGCCCGGACTGCGGATCCTGGCCACCAGCCGGCAGTCGCTCGGCGTCGCCGGAGAGCAGACGATGCCCGTGCCGACGCTGCCCATGCCGGACAGCAACGGCTCGCGCCCTTCCACCGAGTCGCTGAAGCAGTTCGACGCGATACGACTGTTCGCCGAACGGGCCCAGGCCGTGCTCCCGGGATTCGAGGTGACCGAGGCCAACCAGGAGGTCGTGGCGCGCATCTGCCACCGTCTTGACGGCATCCCGCTGGCGATCGAGCTGGCGGCCGTGCGGCTGCGGGCGATCTCCGTCGAGCAGCTGCTGACCCGGCTGGACGACCGGTTCCGGCTGCTCACGATGGGCGCGCGCACGGCCATGCCCCGCCAGCAGACGCTGCGGGCGCTGATCGACTGGAGCTACGGCCTGTGCACCGATCAGGAGCGGCTGCTGTGGGCCCGTCTCTCGGTGTTCTCCGGCGGTCTCGACCTGGAGGCGGCCGAGCAGGTGTGCTCGGGGGACGGCATCCTCACCGATGAGGTCGTCGACCTGGTGGTCGGCCTGGTGGGCAAGTCGGTGCTGGCCCGCGAGGAGCACGAGACGACAGTGCGCTACCGGCTGCTGGAGACGATCCGCCAGTACGGCCGCGAACGGCTGCGGGAGTCGGGCGAGGAGGCGGAGCTGAAGGCCCGGCACCGCGACTGGTGCCACGACCTGGTGAGCCGCGCGCAGCGCGAATGGTTCGGCCCTCACCAGGTGGCCTGGTTCATGCGCCTGCACAACGAGCACAGCAACCTCCGCACGGCGCTCGACTACTGCCTCACGACGCCGGGTGAGGCGGAGCGCGGCCTGGCCATCGCCACGGCGCTGCGGTTCTACTGGATCGCGGCCGCCTCGCTGCGCGAGGGGCGCACGTGGCTCGACCGCCTGCTCTCCGCCGGCGCCGAGCCGACCCCCGCCCGCGCCGGCGCTCTGTGCCTCGACGCGCGGCTGGCGGTCCTGCAGAGCGACTTCGCGCCGGCCGCGGAGATGCTGGACGAGTGCCACAGCCTGAGCACGAAGCTCGGCGACGCGGGGATCCTCGCGGGCGCCGCGTACGTCTCCGGCCTCGCGGCCCTGATCCAGCGCGACTTCACCGGCGCGGTGACCTTCCTCGGCGCGGCGGTCGAAGGCCACCGCGAGGCGGGCGAGGACATGGGCATGGTGAACGCGCTGATGTATCTCGCCACCGCCCACTCGCTGCTCGGCCACTCCGATCAGGCCGAGGCCCAGTACAAGGAGTGCCTGGCGCTCTGCGAGGCGCGCGAGGACCACTGGTTCAGGTCGTACACGCTGTGGGTGTACGGGATCGAGCTCTGGCGGCAGGGCGACACGGCAGGGGCGGTCGAGATGGAGCGCGAGGCCATCCGGCTCAAGCGGCCCTTCGACGACCGTCTGGGCATCGCCCTGTGCATCGAGGCGCTGGCGTGGATGGCCGTCGACGGCGCGGCCGAGCGCGCCGCGGTGCTGTTCGGCGCCTCGCAGGAGAGCTGGCGGTCGTTCGGCGCTCCCCTGCTCAGCTATCTGTCCGGCTACCACGACGCCTCCGAGGCGCGGGCGCGGGAACGCCTCGGCGGGCGCGCGTTCGAGACCGGCTTCCGCAAGGGCACCGAGCTCATCCCCGACGAGGCGATCGCGTACGCCATGTGCGAGAGCGTCCAGGTGGCCGAGCCGGCGCGCGAGGCGGCCTCACCGCTCACCCGCAGGGAGCTGGAGATCGCCCAGCTCGTCGCGCAGGGCATGACCAACAAGGCGATCGCGTCCACGCTGGTGATCGCCCAGCGCACGGCGGAGGGGCATGTCGAGCACATCCTGAACAAGCTCGGGTTCAACTCCCGGGCCCAGATCGCGGCCTGGGTAGGCGAGCGGGAGCAGCCCCTTCCCGGGAGGTCTCCATGAAGGCCCGTGGCGGCCTACTGACCGACAAATCAAGCTTTGTCGGTCGGACGCATGAGCTGTTCGCGGTACGGAGGATGCTGGGGAAGGCCCGGCTGCTCACCTTGACCGGCGTGGGCGGCGTCGGCAAGACCCGGCTGGCGCTCAGGGCGGCGGAGCTCCTGCGGGACACGTACCAGGACGGCGTCGAGGTGGTCGAGCTGGCCACGCTGGAGACCGGCGACCTGCTCGAGTCGGCGGTCGCCACGGCGCTGGGGCTGCGCGACGGGCGCCCCGACCTCATGACCGTGCTGGTGGACTATCTGTCGGGCCGGCGGATGCTCCTGGTCCTGGACAACTGCGAGCATCTGAGCGCGGTCTGCGCCCCGTTCGTGGAGCGGCTGCTGAGGGCCGCCCCTCGCCTGCAGATCCTGGCGACCAGCAGGCACACACTACGGGTGTACGGCGAGCAGGTGCTACCGGTCCCTCCCCTGCCCATCCCGAGCCCCGGGGCCACCCTGCGGGAGATCGCCCGCCAGGACTCCGTACGCCTGTTCATCGAGCGCGCGACGGGCGTCGTGCCCGGTTTCGCGCTGCAGCCGGACAACATGGCGTCCGTGGCGCGGCTGGTGCAGCGCCTGGAAGGGATCCCCTTGGCGATAGAGCTGGCCGCGGTACGGCTGCGCACCCTGCCGCTCGAACAGCTGGCTCGCGAGCTGGACGAGCGGTTCGACGTACTGGCCGCGAAGGCTCCCGCCGCGCTCCCCCGCCACCAGACGCTGCGCGCGACCATCGACTGGAGCTTCCGCCTCTGCTCGACCGGCGAGCGGCGGCTGTGGGCCCGGCTGGGGATGTTCCCCGGCGGGGCCGACCTGGAGACGGCGGAGGCGGTGTGCTCGGGCGAGGGCATCGACCGCCTCGACGTGCTCGATCACCTGGCCGGGCTGGTGGACAAGTCGGTCCTGATCAGGGACGGGGCCCGGTACAGCATGCCGGAGAGCCTGCGCGCGTTCGGCTGCGAGCAGATGCCGCCCTCCGAGATGCGGCAGCTGCGCCGGCGGTACGTCGATCATTACCGGAACCTGGTGGAGGAGCACCGGGTCGACGAGATGGTTCCCGAGCAGCTGGAGCGATACCTGCTGCTGCAGCGGGAGCTGCCCAACATCCGCGCCGCCCTCGAAGCGTGTCTGAGCGAGCCGGCGCTGGCTTGCGTGGAGGTGGGCGCCGCGGCGGCGATGTGGTGCTTCTGGCTGCTCGCCGGCTCGCTCACCGAGGGTCGCTACTGGCTGGAGCGCGGACTCGAGCAGCTGCCCGAGTCCGACCCCGGCCGGGCGGCCGCGCTCTGGGCCGCCAGCATGCTCGCCATCCGCCAGGGCGACCTCGTGGCGGGGATGCCGAAGCTGCACGAATCCATCGTCATGGCCCGCGAGGCGGGAGACCGGAAACTGCTGGCGAACGGCCTGCGCACCTTGGGTGTCGCGGCGTTCCTCGCTCATGACACCCGGCGCGGACTCTCGCTGGTGCGGCAGGCCCTCGCCCTCCACCGCGCCATCGACGACCTCGACGGCGTCATGTTGGCCCTCTACGTCGCCTCCACGTACGGCTCCGACGAGGACCCGGACCAGGCCGCCGAGTACGGCGAGCAGCTCCTTGCCCTGTGTGAGCGGCAGGACGCCCTGGTGTTCCGGGCGTACGCCCAGCTGGCACTCGGTGTCGCCCGCTGGAACCTGGACGACAGCCGGCAGGCGGAAGCGCTGGTGACCACGGCCACCGAGTTCACCGGGGCTATCAACGACAGATGGTGCCTCACCCAGTGCCTGGAGGTCCTGGCGTGGATCGCGGGCGCGCGGGGAGAACACGACAGGGCCGCCGAGCTGCTGGGCGCGGCGCACGCGATGTGGCAGGCGGTGGGAGCCTCACCCGAATGGATGAGCTATCACACGACGTGGCACGAGCGCTGCACGCGACAGGCCCGCCGAGCGCTGGGCGGAGCGGGGTTCGCGGCGGCCTTCCGTCAAGGGGCGAGGCTCGGCCCGGAGCGCGCCGTGGCGTACGCGTTGGGCGGCCCCGCGCGGACGCGCGCCAGACGGCCGGGCGGATGACTGTGGAACCGTCACACATGGGCCGGTTCCCCTTCCGCGAGCTGTGGACGCCGGCCGCCGCGTCCTGTCCGGCTGAGCGCGGTCAGGAACGGGGCGAGAGGCGGAAGACGCGCAGCTCGCGGCCGGAGCGCTCGGTGTAGCCCTGGTACAGCGGCCAGAAGCGGGTGAGCGTCCGCCAGGCCTGCTCGCGGTCGGCGCCGCTCAGCAGGCGGGCCGTCACGGGGATGACGCGCCCGCGGAAGGTCACCGTGGCCTGCGGGGTCTTGAGCAGGTTGCCGCTCCAGGCCGGGTGGTGCTCCTTGCCGAAGTTGCTGCCGACCACCAGGAAGGTGCCGCCGTCCTCGGGCAGGCAGGCCAGCGGGCTCTCGCGGGGCTGCCCGGACTTGCTCCCGGTCGTGGTGAGCAGCAGGTGCGGGATCATCTGGTCGCCCATGAGCACGCGGCCGCCGGTCACGCGGTTGACGAAGCGGTCGAGAGGCGGCACGATCTTGGGCGCGACCCGGGCGAAGCCCTTGGTGCCCGCGAGCCACTGGAAGAACGGGCGCAGCGCGCCGCTGACCCGGGCCCTGGCCCCGCCACTGGACTGCTGCTCGACCACGGTGACCTCACGTCCGGCTTGGGGTGGCGCTGGCTGACGAAGGATACTGCCCAACCAAGCGATAGATCTACTGCATGCCGGATATTGGGAAGTCCCTACATGGGGATATAGGCTGCGGGCATGGATGACCGAGCGCGCAGGACGGGGCGGCGGCCGGGGACATCGACCACGCGGGAGGAGATCGTCTCGGCGGCGGCCCTGGCCTTCAGCACCGGCGGCTACGAGGCCACCAGCATGCGCCAGGTGGCCGCCGACGCGGGGGTGGACCCGGCGCTCGTGCGCCGCTTCTTCGGTGGCAAGGAGCAACTGTTCAGCGCCGTCGTCACGTCGGTGTTCCAGCCCGAACAGGCCGTGGCCATGCTGCTGGACGGGCCGCGGGGCAAGCTCGGCGAGCGCCTCGCCGGCTACGTCCTCGGCCTGCTCGGGGCGGTGGACCGGCCGGGCCCGGTCCTCGGCCTGATGCGCTCGGCCGCGACCAGCGAGCACGCGGCGGCCCTGATCAGGGAGTTCCTGGCCAACGACATGCTCGGAAAGCTCACCCACAAGCTCGGCGTGGACCACCCCGAGCTGCGCGCCGCGCTCGCGGCCAGCCAGCTCGTCGGGCTGGCCATCGCCCGCTATGCCGTACGGGTGGAGGCGCTGATCGCCTCCGAGCCCGGCGAGCTCATCGACTGGGTGGCCCCCGCGTTGCAGCGCTACCTGACGGGCCGCGCCCCCTGACCGCTTCGAAGACGCCCAGAGGTCAAGGCAGACCGCGCATCCCCTGCCTGCCGGTCGCCCGCTAGCCCCCCGCGTTCGTGCCGGCGGTTCCCGGCCGGGCGCCGAGGGTGCTGAGCAGGTAATGGCGCTGGCGCAGGGTGAGGTCGCCGATGAGGGCGCCGCTGCCGATCCTGCCCTTCCGCAGCACTCTGCTGATCTCGTCGGCGCTGCGTCCCGGCAGGGCCCGCAGCAGCGATTCGACGTCGGCGCTTATGGTGGCCAGCTCGCTGCGCGACAGCAGGGTCTCCACGCCGAGCTGCCCGGCGGCGACGGCGGAGCGCAGCTCGGAGGCCGTCATCGGCCCTCGCTCCGGCGTGGGTTCGGGCCGGGGGGACGGTGTACGGGTAGGCGGGACGAGCGGCCTGCCGGTCTGGCCGGCGGCGGCGATGGGGACGGGCGGGATGGGCCACTCCTCGCCGAACATGGTCTCCGCCGCGCCTAGTATGCCGCCCACGGCCAGCACGCCTGCCGCGGCGACCGCGACATGGCGCCGCACCAGCTGGCCGCTGTTGCGGGCGATCTGCAGTCCGATCACGGCGGTACGCAGCAGCACGCCGGTGAGCAGGCCGAGCAGGATCGGCACGCTCTGCGGCGGGATCGGCGCCACCGCGGCCAGCACGACACCGGCCGCGGGGCTGATGCAGGAGAGCGCCAGCCAGGGAATGCGCGGTTTGCTGGCCATGTCGAGCATGGCCGTCATGGCCAGCCCCTCGCCGGCCGAGTGGATCATGAGTGCGGCCACGACGATGGCCGAGGCGGCCAGGGCCAGGGTCGCGCCCTCGATCATGCGGTGCAGGGCCAGCGCGACGGCGGTGCCCACGCCTCCGTACACCGCGGCGCTGACGGCCTGCTTGACGCGCCTGTGCAGGCCGGGGGCGTGCCGCCCGCGCTGAACCGCGACCTCGTGCGGGTGGCCGTGGCGGGTGAAGTACGTGATGATGGCGAAGCCGATCACCCCGGCCAGCGCCACCAGCCACAGCGGCACTTCGGTGGCGTGGGCCTCACGCCAGGCGTCCGGCATCACGTCGGTCAGGGCGGTGATGAGCATGAGCGCCGAGGCGAGGGCCAGCCAGATGCTGATCTTGGCGGCGTTGCGCTGGGCCAGATGGGCTCCGGCCAGCGTGGACAGCGCCACCAGGCCCACGGCCGCCCACACCGTCCAGGCGGGCATGGCGACGTCGAGGCCCGCTTCTTGCAGCGCCGACTGCAGTGCCGGCCCACCGAGCGGCAAGGACATTTCACGACCTTTCTGGCGAGAGTGCGTACGGAACGGCTCGATCAGGGCGCGGCGACGGGACCGGCGTGCGCCGCATGGCCGGGCGTGGCGATGTCCTCGAGGACGGTGCGGAGCCGGCCCAGCTGGGCGCGCAGGCTGTTCTGCAGGTGCCGGCCATGGTCGGACAGCACCATGTCGAACTGGTCGAGCTGCTCCTCGATGGCCTCCCGGTAGGCCAGGCGAGCGGCCTGGGTCAGCGCATCGGCCGCGGCGGCGGCCTCACGACGCAGCCGCTCGGCATCGGCGCGGGCCTCGGCCAGGATCTGGCGCGCCTCCTGCTGTGCGGCCTCGACGGTGTCCTGTGCGGTCTGCTCCGCTTCGGCCAGCAGGTCGGCCGGGATCTGCGGGACCGGGATGTTCGCCAGACGCTCGCGCAGGTGGGCGTTGTCCTGCCAGAGCAGGCCGAGCGTGGTCTCCACGCTGGCCAGGAACGCGTCCACCTCGGCCAGGTCGTAGCCGGCGCGCAGCCGGACCACGGTGAAGACCTGATGGTGCACGGCCGCGGGGGTCAGCAGGGTGAGCTGGCCGGGGCCTGCCGCCTGCACCGGCAGCATGTCGGTGTCGTCGCCGATGGCGTGACTGAACGGGAGCCGGAGGCGATGGTCGTGATCTTCGTGCTTGATGTGCATGACGGTGCTTCACCGAGCCCTTCGGTGCAACCTTTACCGTTTGACCAGGCAACTTATACGCACAGTAGTTGACAGGTTACCTTGTGCTTAAACGTCCGGGCAGACGGTCACAGGTAAAGCCGCCGGACGAGACCAAATGATCTGTGACCCATATCACATTAACCGCCTGTCCCCCCGAGGGGTCCTCGACCGTCCTGTCGCCGAGTAACCGGCTTCGAGGAAGGTCCGAGATCATGAGCAAGCTGATCGTCATCGAGTTCGTCTCTCTCGACGGGGTCGTCGAAGACCCGGACGGGGCACAGGGAACGCCGTGGGGAGGATGGGCGTTCCGCTACGGGCCCGAGTCCGTGGCCGGCGACAAGTTCGCCCTCGGAGAGGTGCTCGACACCGGAATCATGCTGCTCGGCCGCGTCACCTGGCAGCTCTTCTCCCGCATCTGGTCCCCCAGGGACGACGAGTTCTCCAGGAAGATGAACGCCATCCCCAAGCTCGTCGCCTCCCGATCGCTGGACAGCGTCGAGGGGTGGAGCAACTCCGCCCTCCTGCGGGGCGAGCTGATCGAGGAGGTGGCCGAGCGGAAGAAGCGCCAGGATATCGTGGTGGCCGGCAGCGCCGGCGTCGTCGACGCGCTGAAGGAGCACGACCTGATCGACCAGTATCGGCTGCTGGTGTTCCCGGCCGTGCTCGGCCAGGGGCGCCGGCTGTTCGACCGGCCGGGGCAGCCCGCCGGGCTGAGCCTGGAGTCCGCCGAGCGGGTGGGCCAGGCCGCCCTCCTGGTCTACCGCCGCGAAGCAGCTCAAGGAGACCACCGGTGAGATACGCACTGCTCATCAACGAACGTCCCGAGGCCTACGACGACCTCAGCGCGGACGAGCGCGCCACCATCAGCGCCGAGTACGTCACGCTGATGCAGGACGCACGCATGATCTCGGGCGAGCGGCTGCAGCCGGCCGGCACCGCGACCACCGTACGGGTCCAGGGCGGCGAGATGCTGGTGACCGACGGGCCGTTCGCCGACACCAAGGAGATCTTCGGCGGGTTCTACATCGTCGAGGCCGGCGACCTCGACGAGGCGCTCGAGCTCGCCGCCCGGATCCCGGCCGCCCGCCTGGGCGGCTCGGTCGAGGTGCGGCCGCTGGTGGAGCTCTAGCCGGTGCTCGAGGAGATCTTCCGCGACCAGTGGGCGCGTGTGTTCGCCGCCCTGGTGAGCTACACCGGCGACATCGACGTCGCCGAGGAGGCCGCGCAGGAGGCGTTCGTCACCGCCGCCGAGCGCTGGAGCCGCGACGGGCTCCCGGACAATCCGGGGGCCTGGCTCGTGGTGACCGCGCGCAACCGGGCGATCGACCGCCTGCGCCGCGACCGTACCCATGCGGAGAAGCTCCGGCTGCTGGATCGGCCGGAGCCCAGCGATGAGGTAGCGATGGACGAGACGGCGATTCCCGACGAACGACTCGAACTGTTCTTCATGTGCTGCCATCCGGCGCTCGCGACGGAGGCTCAGGTCGCGCTCACCCTGCGGGCGCTGGGCGGCCTGTCGACCCCGGAGATCGCCCGGGCGTTCCTGGTAAGCGAGGAGACGATGAAGCGGCGGCTCTCCCGTGCGCGCACCAAGATCCGGGCGGCCGGGATCCCGTTCGCGATACCCCGGGAGGACCGCCTGCCCGCCCGTCTGGCCGCGGTGCTCGCGGTGCTCTACCTGATCTTCAACCAGGGGTACGGCGACGGCCGGGCCGACCTGACGGCCGAGGCGATCCGGCTGGCCCGGATACTCCTCGCCCTCATGCCCGGCGAGCCCGAGGCCATCGGGCTGCTGGCGCTGATGCTGATGCACGACTCGCGGCGCGCGGCCCGTGTTCGCGACGGCGAGATCGTCCTGCTCCACGAGCAGGATCGCCGTCTGTGGGACTCCGCGCAGATCGAGGAAGGGCGGGGGCTGCTGGACCGCGCGCTCGCGCTCGGCGCTCGCGGCGCCTACACGGTGCAGGCGGCCATCGCCGCGCTCCAGGCTGAGGAGCGGATCGACTGGCCGGCCGTGGCCGCGCTCTATGACCGGCTGCGGGAGCTGACGGGCTCGGCGGTCGTGGAGCTCAACCGTGCCGTGGCGATCGCCGAGGTCGAGGGGCCGCGCGCGGCCCTGGCGATCGTCGACGCGCTCCCCCTCGACGACTACCGTTACTTCCACTCCACCCGCGCCGAGCTCCTGCGCCGCCTGCACGACATCGCGGGGGCGCGGGCGGCCTACCAGAGGGCACTCGAACTGGCCACGACCGAGGCCGAGCGCCGTTTCCTCAACCGCCGGCTCGGCCTGCTCTGACGCGCCAGAGCTCTTGCCGTACCTTTACTGACCTGTCAGTATCGTGGCGTGAGCGATCAACGCGAACTCAGCGCCGCCGGGGAGCGGCTGCTGGAGGTGGCCACCGAGGTCTTCTACGCCGAGGGCATCCGTGCGACCGGCGTCGACACGCTGGTGGCCCGTGCCCAGGTGTCCAAGCCCACGCTGTACGCCCAGTTCGGCTCCAAGGAGCAGCTGGTCGCGGCCGTGCTGGATCGGCGGCGGGCCGCGCGGCAGGCGGCCATGACCGCGTTCCTCCAGCAGTGCGCGAGCGGCGGGGCGGAGCGGCTGCTGGCGGTCTTCGACTGGCTCGCGGAGGGGCACGGACACGAGGCGTTCCGCGGCTGCCCGTTCACCAACGCCGCGGTGGAGCTACCGGATGCGGGGCATCCCGCGCGCGAGGTCATCTCGGCCTACAAGGACTGGCTGCGCTCGACGCTGACCCGCCTGGCGGCGGAGGCCGGTCTGCCGCGGCCGGAGGAGGTCGGCTTCGGGCTGCTCCTGCTCATCGACGGGGCCAACGCCCGGGTGGTGGTCGACGGGGATCGTACGGCGATGCGCAGGGCCAAGCAGGTGGCGGCCAGGATGATCGGAGCCGACCATGCATGAGTTGAAGCCGGGCCTGGAGCACACGTTCAGGTTCCGCGTGCCGGAGAGCAAGATCGTCGCGGCGCTCTATCCGGAGTCGCCGGAGTTCGCGGTCATGCCGCCGGTCTTCGCCACCGGGTTCCTGGTCGGGCTGATCGAGTGGACGTGCATCCAGGCCGTCGTGCCGTACCTGGACTGGCCGCGCGAGCAGACGGTCGGCACGCACGTCGACCTCAGCCACGCGGCGCCCACGCCGCCCGGCCTCGAGGTGACCTGCCGCGTGCGGCTGACCGAGGTGGAGGGGCGACGGCTGCGGTTCGAGGTGGCCGCCGACGACGGGCGCGACGTGATCAGCACCGGCACCCACGAACGCGCGGTCATCGACGCCGCCCGCTTCACCGGGCGCGCCCACGCCAAGGGAGCGCCGGCGTAGTAGCACCGGACGCGGCCGCCGCCATCCGGCGGATCGCGGTCTCCTGCCACGCCGACCGGTCCAGCCATGAGTAGATTTTGAAGCGTCAAGCCGGACTGTCGTCGGCCTGCCGTGGTGCTGTGGCGGATTCCCGGTCCACCGCTGCTGTCAGGTGTACGTTGTACGCCTCGATGGTTTACGGTGTACACCGTGAGCACTTCGAACACAGCGGAGAAGATCGCGGTCGCGGCGCAGACCATTCTCGTGAGCGAGGGCGCTGGGGCAGTGACCATGCGGCGGGTGGCCGACATGGTCGGCGTGTCCCCGATGGCCACCTACAAGCACTATTCGAGTCGCCAGGCGCTTCTCGATGCGGTGGCCGAGCGGGCCTTCCGCGAACTGGCTGAAGGGTGGGGAATCCGGGTCACGACCGGCTCCTGGGAGGACCGGGCGCTCGGCCTCATGGAGGACTTTCTGGACTTCGCCCTGGGGCGGCCGCATCTGTACGGGTTCCTCATGACCGAGCGCCGCCAGCGGGCTCGGCGCTTCCCCGACGACTTCGAAGGCGGCGGGTCGCCGTTCAGCATGCTCGTCGTGCTGGTCGAGGAGGGCATGCGCGAGGGGCTGGTGCGCGAGGACGATCCGCTGGAGGTGACGCTGGCGCTGACGTCGTCCATCCAAGGGCTCGTGCAGCTCTACCTCGGTGGCCGCATCGGCCTGGAGGAAGACAGGTTTCGCGGGTTGTGTGAGCGTACGGCGCGGAGGATCTTCGATGGCATCCGGGAGTGAGCGGCGGCCCCGCTGGAAGCGGAGGGCCTGGGTCGCGGGCGTGGCGGTCCTCATCATCCTGGTCGCGGCGACGGGATCCGGGGCCTGGTTCGGTAGTGAGCAGGCGATCGAGGTTGTGCACTACGGCACGAGCAACACCAGGGTGCTCACCGTGCAGGGTGATCTGGTGACGCTGGAGCAGACGCCGGAGTCCGGCAAGCCTGGCACGTACTGGCTGGAGTGGAGCGGCGCGTACTCGATGCTCGGCGACGTCATGTCCCGCGCTCCGGGCCGGGTGACGCGCAAGGTGCTGCGAGGTCTGACCCCTTCTGTGGGCACTCCCGGCTACTTCGGCAATGTTCCGCCCGGCGATCCCGAGGTCGCCTGGGGGATCGGCTACACCGAGATCATGGTCCCCACGGAGCTCGGACCCGCGCCCGCCTGGTACGTGCCCGGCAAGGGCGCCACCTGGGTCGTCGCCGTTCACGGGCAGAACGGGCGGCGCAAGGCGGAGTTGAAGATTCTGCCCGTCGTGCACCGGCTCGGGCTGCCCTTCCTGGACATCAGCTACCGCAACGACGAAGGGGCGCCTTCCTCGCCCGACGGGCTGCTGCACCTGGGCGACACGGAGTGGCGCGACCTGGAGGCCGCCTTGCGCCAGGCACGGACGATGGGGGCGCGGCGGTTCATCCTGTACGGCACCTCGATGGGCGGCCAGATCGTCGGGCAGTTCCTGGGCAGGTCATCGCTCGCGAACCTGGTCGACCGCGTCATCATGGACGCGCCCATGATCGACGTGCGGATGACCGCGGAACAGGGCGCCAAGAACTTCCATCTGCCCGCCTTCGTGGCGGGGCTGTCGAACCAGGTCATCGAGTGGCGTACCGGGGTCGATACGGACCGGCTCAGCCTGATCCGCCACCCGCCGAAGATCAGGCCGCCCCTCTTGCTGATCCACACCGTTCCCGACACCGACCACCCGATCCAGGAGGCGCGCGACCTCGTCGCCACCGGCAGGCGCCTGGGCTGGAAGATCCAGTTCGAGCCGTTCGCGCAGGGTGAGCACACCGAGGCGTGGAACGTGGATCGCGCCCGCTACGACCGGCTCGTGCGCGACTTCCTGTCCCCGGCCCGGACCGTCCTGTAGAGACCGTCAGACGCGGGGCCGACGCCAGGAGCGCTCGGAATACGGCGTCGGCGCCGCGGCCGTCACCCGCTGTGGCCTCTACGTTGAGCCTTTCCCGGGCGCGACGAACGACAGCACGGCCTCGGTGAACGCGTCGGGGCGCTGCTCGGGCAGGCAGACGCCGGCACCGCCGATCACCTTCAGCTCGCATCCCAGCGCCTCCGCCAGGGCCGGCTGGTCAGGCAGCGAGTACGCGTCGTCCGCGCCGCACACCAGCAGGGTGGGAGTGCGCACGAGCGGCAGCCGCGACGCCATCTCGTACGCGTTCACGGCGGCGTGACCGTCCTGGAGCCGGTCCACGACCTGCAGGGCGTCGATCACGAACCGGGTGAGGTCGGCCTCCTGGCCGGCGTCGTAGAAGCCGCGCCGCTGACGCCACAGCTCGGTGACGTGAGCGCCGTCGGGTGCCGGCTGGACGTGATCGACCGGGGGCCGCCCGCGCATCCGTTCCCGGCGTCCGGGCGTGACGTGCGGCATCGCCGAGAGCACCAGCGCCGACAGCCGCGACGGGTCGCGGGCCGCCACCTCCAGAGCGATCACTGCGCCCGTGTGGTGACCGACCAGGGCGACCTGGGAGAGGCCGAGCGCGTCGAGCACCGCCTCGACGCCGTCGGCGAAGCGCTCGATGCTGAACTCGCCGGTGCGGGCCGACTGCCCGAAGCCGAGCGTGTCCAGCGCCATGGCGTGCGCGTGGCCGCCCGCGATCGGCAGCACGCGGATGTACTCGGTCCACGACCGCGGGGTCTGGTGCAGGAACAGCACCGGCGGGCCGCTCCCGCATTCGGCGAGGTGCATCTGGCCTAACCAGGTGTCCACGTATCGGCGCCGCACGCTTGTCATCGGTCACCACCGTTCTGCTGATGCCGGCCTCCGCAGCGGATGCTAGCCGAGGACCGGCCTCAGGGCTCCATGCCTTTGCGGAGCAGCGCCCACACCCGACCGGCGACCTCGCGCCGGCGGGGCGCCGGTGCCTTGGCGAGAGCCCCGGCGAGCATGCCGACGACCAGCACCAGATCGTCGGCCGTGACGTCATCGCGGACGGCTCCCGCGCGCCGGGCGTCGGGGAGCATGCCCGTCAGAAGGTCCGCCACGCGATCGCGCACCTCGAGGATGCGGGGGTCGGGGTCGATCGGGGGCATGGTGACCATGTCGATGAACGCGGTCGAGGCGATGGTCTGCTCGGTGATCAGGGCCAGCACGTCGTCGAGGGTGGTGCCGGGCTCGGCGGCCAGCGCCTCCAGCTGGGTGACGCCGTCCTCGAACACGGCCAGCGCGAGGCTGACGCGGTCGGGGAAGTGCCGGTACAGGCTGCCCTGGCCGACCCCCGCCGCGCGGGCGACCATGCTGAGCGGCGCGTTGTATCCGGCGCTGGCGAAGACCTCGCGAGCCGCCGCTATCAGCGCCGCCCGGTTTTCCGCGGCGGCGCTCGGTCCTCTGTTCGGTCGACGGGAGTCCGGCACAGCGGTTATGGTAGCAACCGGACAATCTTGTCCGGTTGTTGCGCCGCAGATGGACGGGGCTCGGCACCCGCTGATTGGAAGGACGGACTCTTGAGCACCTTTGACAGCAAGGTGGCCCTGGTCACCGGAGCGGGGTCCGGGATCGGCCGGGCGATGGCCGTGGCGTTCGCCAAGGCGGGCGCCCGCGTCGTGGCCTGTGACGTCAATCCGGAAAGCGCCGAGCAGACCGCCGCCGCCCTCGGGGACGTGGCCGTCGCCGTGTCCGCCGACATCGCCGACGAGACCTCGGTCGCGGCGCTGGCCGAGGCCGCGATCAGCGCATACGGGCGCATCGACGTGCTGTGCAACAACGCCGGGATCATGGACACCATGGCGCTGCCCGCCGACATCCCCCTCGAGCTGTGGGAGCGGGTGCTGCGGGTCAATCTGACCGGCACCTTCCTGGTCACGCACGCGGTCCTGCCGCACATGCTGAGCCAGGGCGGCGGGGCGATCGTCAACACCGCGTCGGAGGCCGGGATCCGCGGCGGCGCCGCCGGTGCCGCCTACACCGCGTCCAAGCACGGCGTGGTCGGTCTCACCCGCAGCGTGGCCTGGGCGTACGCCAACGACGGCATCCGCTGCAACGCCATCCTGCCCGGTCCGACCATGACCAACATCGCCACGAACACGTCCTTCGACCCGATCGGCGCCACCCGGCTCGGCCCTGTGCTCTCGCTCGGCGAGCGCATCGCCCAGCCGGAGCAGATGGCCGACGCCGCCGTCTTCCTCGCCTCCGACGCCGCCTCGTTCATCAACGGCGCGATCGTCCCGGTGGACGGCGGCTGGTCGGCTGCCTGACCGCCGTCGCACCACCCGGCCTCAACGTGGATCCTTCACCATGAGGCCGGGTGGTGGCGGTCCTAGTGCGTGGGGACCTCGCGGCCGGATTCGGCGGGCTCGCCGGAGGACACCGGGCGCGCGGCGGCGCGGCGGCCCGGGATGGTCAGGACGATGAGCGCCGCCACCAGGGCCACGCCGCCGCCGATGATGAAGCCGGCCCGAAAACCGGCTTCGGACGGCAGCGTCACGGGACCGAGCTTGATCGTCAGATTGGCCAGCACCGCCCCGAGCACGGCGCTGGCGCAGGACGTGCCGATCGAGCGCATCAGGCTGTTGAGGCCGTTGGCGGCGGCCGTCTCGGTGAGTGGCACGGCGCTCATGATGATGGACGGCATGGCCGCGTAGGCGAAGCCGATCCCGGCGCTGACCACGGCGGAGAAGACCAGGACTCCCCACGCCTCACCCATCAGGGCGAGCGCCAGGAGGTAGCCGGCGGCGATGATGACCGTGCCGAGCAGCAGGGACGTCTTGGGCCCCCGGGCGCCCGACAGCCGCGCCGCCACGGGCGAGATCGCCATCATCATCAGCCCGGCCGGCGCCATCCACAGGCCGGCCTCGACCATCGAACGGCCCAGGCCGTAGCCGGTGGCCGCGGGCAGTTGCAGCAACTGGGGCGTGATCAGCGACATCGCGTACATGGCGAAGCCGATGACGATGGAGGCCAGGTTGGTCATCAGCACCTGGCGGCGCACGCTGGTGCGCAGGTCGATCAGCGGCGCGGGCCTGCGCAGCTCCCACCATCCCCACAGCAGCAGGATCACCGCCGAGGCGGCGAACATGCCGAGCGTGGTGCCGCTCGTCCAGCCCCAGTCGCTGCCCTTGGAGATCGGCAGCAGAAGCAGGACCAGGCCGGCCGCCAGTCCCGCCGCCCCGACGAAGTCGAAGCGTCCCGGCGACTTGACCGGCGACTCCGGCACGATCAGCAGGATCAGGAAGCTCATCAGCAGGCCGAGCCCGGCCGCACCCCAGAACAGCGCGTGCCAGCTGACGTACTGGGCGACGAGCGCGGCGGCGGGCAGGCCGAGCGCGCCGCCCACGCCCAGCGAGGAGCTCATCAGCCCGATGGCCGAGCCGAGCCGCTGCGGCGGCAGGACGTCACGCATGATGGCGATGCCCAGCGGGATCACGCCCATGCCGAGCCCCTGCAGCGTACGGCCGGCCACCATGGGGGCCAGCGAGTTGGCGGGCGCGCACACCAGGGAGCCCACGGCCAGCAGGAGCGCGCTGACCACCATGACGCGGCGCTTGCCGTACAGGTCGCCGAGCCGTCCCGATACGGGCATGGCCACCGCGCCGGCCAGCAGGGTCGCGGTGATGGCCCAGAACGAGTTGGCGGTGGTGGTGTGCAACAGGGTCGGCAGCGTGGCGATGAGCGGGACCATCAGGGTCTGCATCAGCGAGACCGTGATGCCCGCCGCCGCCAGGACACTGATGATCGCTCCACTGGGCGGGGCGGCGCGCGTCGAACTCATGAGTTCTCCGAATCTCGCGAGGATATGCACGATGCATATGGCGTGTATCCTACAGTTCCCTATATAGAGGGATATTCGAGACACGGTCGGGAGGTACTCGTGCGCGAGGAGATCGTTCACATCGAGCGCGAGCTCATGCTCATCGGCCGCTACAAGGAGCTGGCGGCGGCGGCCGCGCCTCCCAAGGAACGACGGCTCGAGCGCGGCAGCAGCTACATCCTGCTCAGCCGGCTCGAGGCCGAGGGGCCGATGTCGATCGGCCAGCTCGCGCAGGCCTTCAGCCTCGACACCTCCACCGTCAACCGGCAGACCGCCGTCCTGCTCCGCGACGGCCTGGCCGAGCGCATCCCCGACCCCGAGGGCGGGATGGCACGCAAGCTGCGCATCACCGAGGAGGGGGTGCGCCGGGTCGCCGGCGAGCGCGAGTACCGGCTCGACGGCCTCGCCGCTGTCCTGCAGGACTGGACCCCGCGGGAGCTGGCCGCCTTCGCCGAGGGCCTGGCGCACTTCAACGCCAGCATCGAGCACTGACCTCCGGGGACGGCGTTTCTCAGCCGCGCACGCTCGCGACGTCGACGATGGTCTTCAGGAGGTCGCGTGGCGGGCCGGCCAGGCCGCGCCGTACGGCTTCCGGCAGCGGGACGGTCTGCACGGGCAGCTGATCGACGCGAACGTGCCCGCTGTGCAGCAGGGCGACCGCGCCGCGCACGTCGGTGTCCCACCGGTGCGAGGCCGACCCGACGACATGCTTCTCCCCCAGCACCACGTCCAGCGTGGGAAAGGCGGCCGGCTCCGGCGTGACGCCGAGCAGGACGGTGGTGCCGCCGCGGCGGCACAGCGACAGTGCGTCCGCCACCGCGGCGGCCGTTCCCGCGCTCTCCACCACCACGTCGGCGCCACGGCCGCCGGTCAGCTCGCGAACGGCGGCGTCCGCGGCGTCGCCGGGAGCCACGCCGGCCAGCCCACACGAGCCGGCCAGCCCGCGGCGGCCCGGGTCCGGATCGACCGCGACGATCGCCGCCGCGCCGCGGCACCTGGCCACCTGGGCGACCAGCAGTCCGATCGCGCCGGCCCCCACGACCGCGACCACGGCGCCGGACACGTCCCCGGCCTTGTCCAGCGCGCGCACGGCGACCGCCGCGGGCTCGGCGAAAACGGCGACATCGGCGGGCATGCCGTCGGGCAGCGGGACGCAGCGAGCAGCCGGCGCCACCAGGTACTCCGCCAGCCCGCCGTCGTCCTGCAGCCCGAGCGCGGCCCCGCGCTCGCACAGCGGGTACTCCCCGCGAGCGCACCACCAGCACCGGCCACAGCCCAGCACCACGTCCGGCACGACCGGGGTGCCGGGTGCGAGCGTGACGCCCTCGCCGGGTTCCGCCACCACGCCGACGACCTCGTGGCCGAGGGTGAGCGGCGCCGCCCGGCCGGTCAGCGGGTGCGGCGACACCGGCACCACGATCGGGCCGGCCTCGTACTCCTCGATGTCGCTGCCGCAGATGCCGCAGAGCGTGACCGCGATCAGCACCTCGCCGGGGCCCGGCCTGGGTACGTCGACGTCGACCAGCCGGACGTCGCCGCGCCCGTACCAGCGCAGCGCCTTCATCCCCGGGACCCCGTCAGCCGGGTCGTCACGCCGGGACGTTCGGTGAGGCCGTCGGCGAGCTCGACGCCCAGGCCGGGCCGCCCGTCCAGGCTCACCCGGCCGTTCTCCACCCGCGGCAGGCCGGTCGCCAGCTCCTGGTACCAGGTGTGGCGGAACGCGCGCACGCTCTCCTGCACCAGCGCGTTGGGCTGGCTCAGGGCGAGGTGGACGCAGGCCGCGAACGAGACGGGCCCGGTGCAGTCGTGCGGCGCGAACGGGAGGTCGTACGAGTCGGCGAGGGCGGCGATCTTGCGGGCCTCGGTCAGCCCGCCCGTCCAGCCGATGTCGACGATCGCGACCCGGATCGCCGAGCGCTCCAGCAGCGCGCGGAACGAGCGCTGCCCGGTCAGCGTCTCGCCGGTGGCGAGCGGCACGGAGGTCGCGGACTGCAGCGTGGCATAGGAGGCGTGGCTGTCGGACCGCAGTGGGTCCTCGATCCAGTACGGGGCGAACCGCTCGAGCTCTCTGACCAGGGCGAGCGCGGCGTGCAGGCTCCAGAGCCCGTGCAGCTCGACCATGACGTCCATGTCAGGGACGGCGTTCTTGATCTCGTCGAGCACCCGCAGGCCGGCACGCAGGTCGGCCTGCTCCAGCCGCATGCCGCCGGTGCGCTCGGCCGCCTCGTCGAACGGCCACACCTTCATGGCGCGAAGACCCTCGTCCCACAGTTCCTTGGCCAGCTCTCCCGGCCGTTCGAGAAAGCCGCGCAGGTCCTCGTACGGCGACGTCTCCGCCAGGCCCCAGTTGGACACGGCCTGGCGCGGCTCGTCCTTGACGTACGAGGGCCCCGCGCAGGTGTTGTAGACGGGGAGGCTGTCCTGGTAGGGCCCGCCGAGCAGGGTGGCCACCGGCTGGCCCGCGACCTTGCCGAGCAGGTCCCACACGGCCATGTCGATCGCCCCGTTGCCGCGGGTCTCCACCCCGCTGCCCTGGAAGCCCACGTGACCGGTGAGCAGCCGGCGCAGCCGCTCCGGGCTGGGCAGCGGCGCGCCCACGAGGAGCGGCGCGACGGTCTCGTGCAGGTACGCCTCGACCGCTTCCGCCCCGAAGAACGACTCGCCGAGGCCTGTCCGGCCGTCGTCGGTGTGCAGCCGTATCAGGAGCACGTTGGGCTGAATCAGGCATCGGATGGTCTCCAGGCCGCAGACGGCTCGGGTGCTCATGATTCGAGGACCATATCTGGTCAGACCAGAAGGCCACAAGGCCTTGACAGAACCGTAGCGGCCAGGGAAGCTCTTGCAATCTGGTAAGACCAACGTCGGGACGGATGTTGAGGCTATGACGTTGACCAACAGTCCCTTAGCGATCACCATGTGGGACTTCTCCTGGCTGGAGCGGCGCTGGGACGGCGCCGGCTACCAGGACTGGGACCGCGCGCTCGACGAGCTCGTCGAGCGGGGCTACGACGCGGTGCGCATCGACGCCTTCCCTCATCTCGTGGCGGCCGATCCCGAGCGGACCTGGCGCCTGCTGCCCGTGTGGCACTTCGAGGCGTGGGGCGCCACCGAGCCGGTCTCTGTACGTGTGCTGCCCGGCCTGCTGGAGTTCATCCGGGCCTGCGCGGCCCGAGGGCTGCGGGTGGCGCTGTCCTCCTGGTTCAGGAAGGACGAGCTCGACATCCGGTCGAGGATCCGGACCGCGGCAGACCTGGCCGGCGTCTGGGACGTCACGCTCTCGGCGATCGAGAGCGCCGGGCTCGCCGACGCCGTCTACTTCGTCGACCTGGTGAACGAGTGGCCGCTCGCGATGTGGGCGCCGTTCCTGTACGGCAACGACCCGGACGCCGCGACCCTGTCGCGAGGCGACGAGGTCGTGCGGAGCTGGACCCGTGAGGCCATCGGCACCCTGCGTGCGGCCCATCCGCAGTACCGCTACACGCTGTCCATCGCCACCGAGACCACCGGCGCGGACGGCGAGGACCTCTCCGAGCTGGACCTGATCGAGCCGCACGTGTGGATGACGCCGCAGGCCACCACCGACTTCTACGCCCAGATCGGATACGACCTCCACAACTCCCAGTTCGACCCGCGCGCCTACGAGCCGCTGTCGGGACCGGCCGAGCGCCTGTACCGGACGGACCCACAGCGGTGGGCCGGCAGCCTGACAGACCACATCGGAAAGGTCGCCGAGTGGTCGCGGTCGGCCGGCAAACCGCTGGTGACCACCGAATGCTGGGGGATCGTCAACTACAAGGACGGCCCCGGCCGCGACTGGGGCTGGGTCAAGGAACTGTGCGAGGTCGGCGTACGCGCCGCGCTCGCCACCGGCCGCTGGGAGGCGCTGGCCACCAGCAACTTCTGCGGCCCCCAGTTCGCGGGCATGTGGCGCGACATCGCCTGGCACCGGCGCATGACCGACGCCATCCACGCGGGGGTAACCGAGTTCGCGGCCGTCTCCTGAGAGGAACCGGACAAATGAGTACTATCCCCCGCCGAGACCTCCTGCGTGCCGCCGCCCTGCTGGGGGTGGCGAGCCCGCTGGCCACCGCCTGCGGTTCCGGCGGCGAACCGGTCGGCTCCAAGGAGGCCGGGCCGCAGGGCCCGGTCGTCGCCTGGATGCACCATGAGGAGGCGAACGACAAGTACTTCAACGCCAAGATCGCCGAGTATCAGCGCCAGTTCCCGAAGGTGACGATCAAGCCGCTGTACGTCCCGATCGCCAACCTCGACACCAAGCTCTCCACCGCGTTCACCACGGGCTCGCCGCCGGACCTGATCAAGGTCGGCGCCTGGACCCTCGCCGAGCGGGCCTCGAAGGGGCAGGTCGCCCCGCTGCCGCCGGCGGAGTTCGGGGCGGGCTCCATCGACGAGCTCAAGAGCAAGTTCGACACCAACGCCTTCGCCGCCCTCACCTACAAGGACCAGGTCTACGGGATACCGATCGACTTCAACTCGGTCCACCTGTGGTACCGCCGCGACCGCTTCGAGCAGGCCGGGCTCGACCCCGACAAGCCCCCGGCCACCTGGGAGGAGGCCGAGGAGTTCGGCCGGAAGCTCACCACGGGCTCCCAGGTCGGCCTCCAGTGGCAGCTCGCCGACAACATCTGGGCGATGCTGAACTTCCTCCCGCTGATCAACGGCCTGGGCGGGCGGATCGTCGACGAGGCCTCGGGACGCGGCGGCCTGAACACCCCGGAGGGCATCCAGGCCCTGGAGTACTACGGCCGTCAGGGCGACCCGAAGCTGAGCGACCCGGTGGGCGCGTTCGGCCTGTTCGCCAAGGGCACCTCGGCCATGCTGGTGTCCGGCCGGTTCACCTCCAGCCTCATCCCGGCGCTCAACCCCAAGGCCAAGCTGGGCGAGACCTTCGACAGCGCCGTCGTGCCCTCGTGGGCGGGCAAGGAGAAGGTGGCCTCCGGCTACTCATGGGGGTGGATGGTCGCCAAGAAGGCGAAAAATCCGTATACGGCCTGGCATTTCGTCAACTGGCTGACCAACTCCGGCAACGTCGACCAGCAGCTGGCCACCACCGGCCTGGTCACCCCCGCGGCTGGCTGGCAGAAGCTGCCCAGCGCCCGCGACAAGGCCAGCCAGCAGCTCGAGGAGCAGCTCGCGTACACCGACTTCGGCCCGGTGCTGCCCCAGTGGACGGAGACCATCAAGGCGCTGCTCGACGCGCTCGAGTCCGTGATCCACAAGCAGCGGCCGGCGAAGGACGCCGCGGTCGCCTTCGACGACGCGGTGGGGCGGATACTCAAATGACGCGGAAGGGCACCATGCCCTCGACGGTGGCCGCGGTCGAGGCCCGCGCGGGCGCGGGCCTCGCCGCCCCGGCGATCGTGTACTTCGTCCTGTTCTGGGCGCTGCCCGCGCTGGCCGCCCTGTATCTGAGCTTCACCTCGTACGACCTGGCGGGCACCCCGCAGTGGGTGGGCCTCGAGAACTACCGCCAGATGTGGGCGAACGACGAGTTCTGGGCCAGCGTGCGGGTGACCCTGCTCTACACGGTCTTCGCGGTGGGCCCGACGATCGTGATCGCCCTGGTCGTGGCCGTGCCACTGGCCAAACCTGGCCGGTTGCGGGCCTGGCTGCGCGGCCTGGTCTTCATCCCCGCGGTGATGCCGCTGGTCGGCGCCACGGTGCTGTGGCAGGTCATCTACTCGACCGGCGGTCTCGCCGACACCCTCGTCGGGGCCCGCCCGTGGCTCACCGACTCCGGCTACGCCATCTGGGCGCTGCTCGTGATGGTCATCTGGAAGTACGTCGGCCTCTACGTGATCATCTTCGTGGCCGGGCTGCAGGCCCTGCCCGCCAACGTCTTCGAGGCCGCCGCCATCGACGGCGCTCGCGCGCTGCGTACCTTCTTCCTCGTCACCGTGCCGCTGCTACGCCGCACCTTCACCTTCGTGATCGTGGTGGCCGTCACGGGAGCCATGCAGTCCTTCGTCCCCGCCTACCTGCTGACCAAGGGCGGGCCGGTCAACGCCACCCAGGTGCTGCCCCTCTACCTGTACAACAACGCGTTCGCCTACTCCCGGTTCGGCTACGCGTCGGCGATCGCGATCGTCCTGCTCGTGGTGCTGCTCATCTTCGCCTTCACCCAGTTCAAGCTGATCAGGAGTGACGAGGAATGAGAATCCGCCGCGCGCTCACCGTCGTAGCCCTCCTCGGCTTCGTGGCGCTGATGCTGCTGCCGCTCTACTCCATGATCGTGCTCGCGTCGGCACCGGACGACAGCGACCTGTCCGGGCTGCGTTTCCACGGTTTCGCGCTGTTCGACAACCTCGGCGAGATCATGACCGACGGCCGGTTCCCGCGCTACCTGCTGAACAGCATCCTGATCGCGTCGGCGGTCTCCGTGCTCGACGTGGCGATCTCGGCGGCCGCCGGATACGCGCTGGCCCGGCTGCGGTTCCCCGGCCGGGAGGCCCTGCTCAATCTGGTGGTCGTCGCGCTGTCCCTCACCCCGGCGGTCGTCATGATCCCGGTGTTCGTGGCGCTCAGCGAGATCGGCTGGCTCAACAGCTACCAGGGCCTGATCGCGCCGTTCGTGGCCAGCGCGCTCGGCGTCTTCCTGGTTCGCCAGTTCGCGCTGGGCATCCCGGCGCAGATGCTGCACGCCGCGCGGGTGGACGGCGCCGGCGAGCTGCGCATCTTCTTCTTCATCGCGGTCCCCCTGCTGCGCCCTGCCCTGCTGACCGTGCTGCTGCTGCAGTTCCTCGCCCAGTGGGACAACCTGATCTGGCCCCTGATCGCGGCCAGCGAGCAGGAGCTGTGGACGCTGCCGCTCGCGCTGTCGTCGTTCGAAGGCGAGCACGGAATCGTCTACCACCTGCAGACCGCCGCCGCGCTGCTGTCGATCCTGCCGCCGCTGGCCCTGTTCGCCGTGCTGCAGCGCTACTACGTCTCGGGCCTCACCCTCGGAGGAATCAAGCGATGACCGACGGTATCCGCATCGAGCGGGTCACCAAGCGTTACGGCAACCAGGTGCTGTTCACCGACATCGACCTGCACGTGCGCGATGGGGAGTTCCTGGTGATCGTCGGCCCGTCCGGGTGCGGGAAGTCCACGCTGATGCGCATCGTGGCCGGGATCGAGCCGGTCACCGCCGGGCGGGTGACGGTCGGCGGCCGTGACGTCACCCACGCCCACCCGGGCGAGCGCGGGATCGGCATGGTCTTCCAGGACTACGCCCTCTACCCGCACCTCAGCGTCGAGGGCAACCTGGCGTTCGGGCTTCGGGCCCACCACACGCCGAAGGACGTCATCCGGCAGCGGATCGCCGACACCAGCCGCGTGCTCGGGCTCGCCGACCAGCTCAAGAAGAAGCCGGGGCAGCTCTCCGGCGGCCAGCGCCAGCGGGTCGCGCTCGGCCGCGCCATGATCCGGGAGCCGGCCGCTTATCTCATGGACGAGCCGCTGTCCAACCTGGACGCGGCGTTGCGCGTGCAGATGCGTGCCGAGCTGATCGAGTTCCACCGCCGGACCGCGGGCACGGTCCTGTACGTGACCCATGACCAGGTCGAGGCCATGACCATGGGCGACCGGGTCGCGGTGCTCAACGAGGGCGAGTTCGCGCAGATCGGCACCCCGACCGAGATCTACGAACAGCCGGCCACCGTGTTCGTCGCCACGTTCCTCGGCAGCCCGCGGATGAACCTGCTCGACGCCACCGCGCGTGCGGGCGCGGACGGGGCCCAGCTGTCCAGCGGCGACCTGCTCTGGCGGTTGCCGCCCGGGGAACTGCCGGACGACCTGCCCGATTCGGTGCAGATCGGCTTCAGGCCGGAGTCCGTACATGTGCGTGCCGACGCGGGGTCACCGGCCGTCGAGCTCGACGCGACGGTGTCGTACCGGGAGAATCTCGGCAACGAGAGCATCCTGCATCTCCGCGACCGCGTGGGACGGCCGATCGTCGCGCGCGTCCCGCCGCGCACCGGACCGCGTGACGGCGAGCGCGCGACCTTCCACGTACCGCTCACCGATCTGCACCTCTTCGGTCCGGACGGGCGGGCGTGCTGGCACGGCACCCGGCTCGCCACCGGCGGCGAGCCGCTACCGTGGTCGGCATGACCGCTGATGGCGGAAAGAAGCCGTCGCCTGAGAGCATGACCGCGGAAAGTGGTAAGACCACGCCGGCAGCGCTGATCGCCGTCCTGGAGGACCGGATCCTGACCGGCCATTGGGCCGCCGGCGTGCGGCTGCCGTCGGAGCGCGACCTGGCGACCGAGTTCGCGGTCAGTCGCCCGGTCATCAGGGAGGTGCTCCGGACCCTCCAGGAGCGGGGACTGATCGAGGTCTCGCCGCAGCGCGGCAGCTTCGTGCGCCGCTACACGGCGGAGAACCTGATGCGGCCGATGTACCTCGCGGCCCGCGCCGCCGGGGTGACAGCCCGCCAGCTCATGCGGGCGCGCGTCATGCTGGAGACCGAGGCCGCGGGCCTGGCCGCCGTCAACGCCACCAAGCGGGACCGTACCGATCTGCTCCGCGTCCACCAGCTCTTCGCCCGGCCCGGTGACGTGCACGCCAGGGCGCGGGTCGACCTCACCTTCCACGAGACCATCGCCAGGGCCTCGGGCAACCCGGTCATCCACATGATGTTCACCTCGATCCAGGACCTCACCTACGGGCTGATGCTGCGCAGCCTCAGCGACCGCGAGGTGCGGGAGGCCGGCGAGCCCCTGCACACCGTAATCCTGGAGCACATCCTCGACCGCGATCCCGACGGCGCGCGCGAGGCGATGCGACGCCACCTCGGCCTCGCCGAGGAGTTCTACGGGCCCGACATGGACGCCAACCTCGCCGAGGTCATCGAGCACCAGCTCGGCTCGCCCGCGACGCCGTCCGGCGACGACCTCATGGCGGACCTGCGCACGCCTTCATGACGTCGCACGGCCCTCATTTGCGCAGCTTGTACCGGATGGGCAGGTGCTTGATGCCGCCGACGAAGGTCGTCGCGGTCCATTCCGGCCGTCCGGCGAGCTCGACGCCGTCGAGGCGGGGCAGCAGCTCGGCGAACAGGGCCCGCAGCTCCATCCGGGCCAGCGCCGCGCCCAGGCAGTAGTGCACGCCGAACCCGAAGGCGAGGTGGCGGTTGGGGTCGCGGCCCACGTCGAAGGCGAACGGGTCGGTGAACACCTCCTCGTCGCGGTTGGCCGAGGGATACGACAGCAGGACCGACTCGCCCTCCCCGATCGGCACCCCGTTCAGGGTGGTGTCGGCCGAGGCCGTGCGCATGAACTCCTTGACCGGGGTGACCCAGCGGATCATCTCGTCCACCGCCAGAGGCAGGAGGCCGGGGTTCTCGCGCAGGCGGACGAGCTGGTCAGGGTGCTCGATGAGGGCGTGGAGCCCGCCTGCGACGGTGGAGCTGGTGGTGTCGTGGCCGGCGGTGGCGATGATGACGTAGTAGGAGGTCGTCTCCAGGTCGTCGAGCGGCTTGCCGTCCACCGTGGCGTTGGCGATGGCGGAGGCCAGGTCGTCGGTCGGGTGGGCGCGGCGGGCCGCGGTCAGCTCCTGGAAGTAGGTGAAGAAGTCCATCATCACCGCGAACGAGTCCTCGGGGCTCTCGCCACGCCTGTTCTCCGCGTCCGCGCCGCCGAACAGCTCCTGGGTGAGCTTGAGCATGCGCGGGAAGTCGGACTCGGGCAGGCCGAGCAGCGAGAGGATCACGTACAGCGGGTAGTGCACCGCGACCTGGGTGGCGAAATCGCATTCGCCTCCGTAGCCGGCCATGCGGTCGACGTAGCGGCGCGCGAGGTCCTGGACCCGGCTCTCCAGGGCGCGCATGGCCTTGGGGCGGAACCAGTCGGCGCCGACCGCGCGGACCACCCGATGCTGCGGATCGTCCAGGTGGATCAGGGTCTTCAGCGCGAAACCCTGCGCGGCCTGCTCCCTGGCCAGCCGGTCGAACTCGCTCTTGGCCAGGACCGGGCGCGGCTCGTTGAGCCACAGGGCGTTGTCGCGCTCGATCTGCATGACGTCGGCGTGGCGGGTGACGGCGTAGAAGGGGCCGTATCCGGGGGCCCGCACGTGGTGGACCGGGGACTCCCGGCGCAGCAGGGTGAGCGCCTGGTGCAGCCGGGTCTCGTCGGTGTACGAGACGGGATCGGCCAGCATGAGCCCGGCCTGCTCGGCGGTCATGTTCATGGAGAGACTCCTGCTCGGGGACGCAGGACGGGCTTGATCGTCGCGCCGCTCGCGGAGTCGCGTTCGGCATCGTTGATCTCGTCCAGCGGGTAGGTGCGGATCAGCCGGTCGAAGGGGAAGCGGCCGTGCTGCCACAGCCGGATCAGCCGGGGGATGAACTCTTGGGGCACGACGTCGCCTTCGAGGATGTAGCGGAGGCTGCGCCCGGCGAGCGCCAGCGGCTCCAGCGTGATGTCGCCGCCTCCGGTGCCGACCAGGCCGCACGTCCCGCGCGGGCTCAGCACTCCGACGGCGGTGCGCACCACGCCGGGCACGCCGGTGGTGTCGAAGGAGTAGTCGACCTCGCCCGTCAGGGCTGCCAGGTCGGGATCCGCGCCGTCGATCGCCCGGGTGGCGCCGAGCTCCATGGCCAGCTCGCGCCGCCCGGCGTGCAGGTCGATCGCGACGATCTCGTCGGCGCCCGCGACCTTGGCCGCCATGACCGCCGCCAGACCCACCGCTCCGGTGCCGAACACCGCGATGCTGGAGCCCGGGCGCACGTTCAGGGCGTTCAGCACCGAGCCCGCCCCCGTCTGCATGCCGCAGCCGAGCGGCCCGAGCAGCTCCAAAGGCAGCGAGGGATGAACGGTGACGAGGTTGCGCTCGGTGGCGACGGCGTGCGTGGCGAAGGAGGACTGGCCGAACCAGCGGGCCGCGACCGGCCCGCCGCCGAGGTCGGTGGCGCCGCTCGTCCCGTCGGTCCGCACCCCGCTGAGGTTCCGCGCCATGAACTCGTCGCAGTACGGGGCCGCCCCGGTCAGGCACTGGGCACACCAGCCGCACGAGTCGTAGCTCATCACGACGTGGTCGCCCACCTTGACGCGGGTCACCCCTGGCCCGACCGCCTCGACGACGCCCGAGCCCTCGTGCCCGAAGACCATCGGCATCGGCAGCTCCGGCAGGCTCCGGAAGAGCACATCGGTGTGGCACATGCCCACGCCGGCCACGCGCACCAGCACCTCCCCCGGCCCCGGCTCGCCCAGCTGGAGATCTTCGACGGTGAACGGCTTGCCCGGATCACGCAGGATCGCAGCCTGTACGCGCATTTCACTCCTTGGCGGTGGCGGCCGGGGTGTCGCTACGTGTCATATCCGGATTCCTCCGCGACACGCCAGTGCACCGCCACCGTTCGACATTCTCGGCCGCGCGGTACAGGCGGCGCTCGCGGCCTCCCGGGACGGGGTCGTCGCCGGGACGGTGGGGATCGGGCAGGTCAGCCGGCGGCGCGGGAGGTGTCCTCCCACTCGGCCCAGGTCTTCAGCCGCTGGGCGTACACGCCCTTGGCGATGTCGTAGGCCGTGCCCGACAGCAGCAGGCGCAGCGGCGGCTCGGCGGCGTCGGCGGCGGCCAGCACGGCCGGGACGGTGGTGTCCGGCCCCGGCGCCGTCAAGCCGGAGCGCATCTTGGCCCTGGCCTCGCGGAACGGCTCGTAGACGGGGTTGGGCTCGGAGTGGACGGCCGAGTCGCCGGCCCAGTCGGTGGCGTACCCGCCCGGTTCGATGATGGTCACCTTGATGCCGGCGGGGGCGACCTCCTGAGCGAGCGTCTCGGAGAAGGCCTCCAGCGCCCACTTGGAGGCGTGGTAGATGCCCAGGCCGGGGAACGCGGCGACGCCACCGATGCTGGAGACCTGCATGATGTGCCCGCCGCCCTGCTCGCGCAGCAGCGGGACCGCGGCCTGGGTGACCCACAGCGCGCCGAACACGTTGGTCTCGATCTGGGCGCGGGCCTCGGCCTCGGTGAGCTCCTCGACCATGCCGAAATGGCCGTAGCCCGCGTTGTTGACGACGACGTCCAGGCGGCCGAAGTGGGCGTGGGCCTGCCGTACGGAGGCGAAGGCGGCCTCGCGGTCGGTGACGTCCAGGGCGATCGGGAGGATCGCGTCGCCGTACCTTTCGACGAGGTCCTTGAGGGTCGCGGTGTCGCGGGCCGTGGCGGCGACCTTGTCGCCGCGCTCCAGCGCGGCCGTGGCCCAGCTGCGGCCGAAGCCGCGCGAGGTGCCGGTGATGAACCAGACCTTGCTCATGATGAGATGTCCTCCTGAAGATCAACGGGTTGGTCCGGGGCCAGCCCTCGGCCGGCCCGGTCGAAGCATTCGCGGGCGAGCTGCAGGAACCGCTCGAATCCGTCCTCGGGCGACCAGGTGGCGTACGCGGTCCTCAGTACGGCGAGCGTGGTGTTGGTCTGCAGGGCGGCATGCATCTCCTCACCGGGCGGCGTGCGAGACGCGACCCACTCGCGAAGCTCGGCGAAGAACCGGTCAGAGGAGTCACCTTTCGACACCGCCAGGGCAGGCGAGGCCGCCTTGAGCCGCTTCTGCACCGCCAGACGGTCGGCCAGCAGCGACATGTAGCCCAGCTGGATCTCCTGCAGCGACACCCACAGCGGCTCGTCGTCCGGCCGGTCCTTCATGAGCTTGCGCCACGCGTCCGTCTCCGTGGGGTCGGGGTCGAAGACGGTGGCTTCCTTGGTGGCGAAGTAGTTGAAGAAGGTGCTGCGCGAGACGTTGGCCGCGGCGGCGATGTCGTCGACGTTGACCGCCTCGTAGCCCCGCTCGTTGATCAGCCGCAGCGCGGCGGCCCTGATGGACCGCCAGGTCTCCAGCTTCTTGCGCTCCCGCAGCCCCAGCTTCTCCTCTTCGGTCACACCCCGACCATAGAAGAAACTTGGACGGAGTTCAACTTTGGCCGCCGACCAAGACAGCGGACGCGCCGCCGCCTCGAGGTGGCATCGGCGCCACCGACCTCCTGGCGGCGAGCACCCCGGCCGCACGACCGCCGGACGTCTACGCCCCGGTCGGGCTTCCCTGACAGGACCTGGCGCTCGCCGCGAGGGCTGGACCATCGCCACCTCGATCCGGCCACCGGCGAGAGAGGAGCCCGCGCCTGCCGCCGCCGCTGGGGCAGGACTTGACCCCTTCATTACCGACGCAGGCATGTATCCGGATCTAGCCTTGAATGGAGGGATAAGACCATGATCATCGATATTGTGCTCGGACTGATCGTCGTGATCGCGATCTGGCTGGCGATCGCCGGCGTCAAGGTCGTCAACCAGGTCGAACGCGGCGTGGTCTTCCGCTTCGGAAGGGCCCAGAGGGAGGTCCGCCAGCCAGGGCTCACCTTCCTCATTCCGGTCGTGGACCGGATGAAGAAGGTGAACGTACAGATCATCACGATGCCGGTGCCCACGCAGGAGGGCATCACCCGTGACAACGTCTCCGTACAGGTCGACGCCGTCGCCTACTTCCGGGTCGAGGACCCGCTGCGGGCGGCCATCGCGGTGCAGAACTACCTTTTCGCGATCGAGCAGGTGGCGCAGACTTCGCTGCGCTCGATCATCGGCAAGAGCGATCTGGACGACCTGCTGTCCAACCGCGAGGAACTGAACAAGGGCCTGGCGCTGATGATCGACAGCCCCGCGCTGGGATGGGGCATCCACATCGACCGCGTGGAGATCAAGGATGTCCATCTTCCGGACACCATGAAGCGATCCATCGCCCGCCAGGCCGAGGCCGAACGGGAGCGCAGAGCCCGTGTGATCACCGCGGACGGAGAGTTCCAGGCCGCGCGGAAGCTCTCCGACGCCTCGGCCATCATGACCGAGACTCCTGGTGCGCTTCAGCTGCGCCTGCTGCAGACCGTGGTCGAGGTCGCCGCCGAGAAGACCTCCACGCTGGTCATGCCGCTGCCCGTGGAGCTGCTGCGCTTCTTCGAACGCTCCGCGAGGGACACGCCGGCCGCTGAGCGGGCCGCCAGTTCACCGGAGCGGCAGACCGAGGAGCAACCGGCCGTGACGGAGTCTGCCACGCCTGAGCTGGCCCCGCCGGAGCCTTCGTTCGAACCCGCGGGATCGGCCGTGGAGAGCGGCGTCTCGCGTACCGCATAGACCAAGGACCGGCTCAGGGCGTCCAGCGCTCGCCCGGCCTCAGGTCCGCGACCCGCAAGCGCGTCCCAGCGGCGCCACCGCGTCCGCGGCGGTGCCGCTGGGCCGGAACAACGCCGACAGCGGCACATGCCCGTCCGGTTCGAAATTCGGTGGCTTCCGCGCGGCGGTCGTCGTTAGCGTGTCGCAGTGATCTACGAGCATCCTGTGGCGTACGTGCTCGGCCTGGAGGGCATTGCCCTGATGCGGTCCTACACCGGCGAGCACGACCGCGCGTTCGTCGAGGCGCGCCTGGCCGAGATCCGCAAGTTCCTCGACGACGACTCCCTGGCCGACGCCGCCGTCGAGGTCGCCCGCGTGGACACGGTGGAGGGTTACCGGATCTGGTCGCAGACCTACGACGGGCCCAACTCCGCGTTCGACCTCGACGAGCCCTTCATCAGGGCGATCGTCGACGCGCTGCCGGTCGGCGACGCGCTGGACGCGGCGTGCGGCACCGGCAGGATGGCGGCTTACCTGGCCGGTCGCGGACATCGGGTGCGCGGCGTGGACAGCTCGCCCGACATGCTGGAGCGGGCGCGCCGGCGAGTGCCGCAAGCAGAGTTCCAGCTGGGCGACCTGTCTTGCCTGCCCATGCCCGACGAGTCCGTCGACCTGGTGGTCTGCTCGCTGGCGTTGACGCATGTGCCCGTGCTGGACCCGGTGCTGGCCGAGTTCGCCCGGGTGTTGCGACCCGGCGGGCATGTGGTGATCGCCGACATCCATCCCGAGGGCGTGGCGCGGGGGGTGGTTCCGCCCGTACGGCTGCCGGACGGCCGGCCGGGGAGGGTGGCCACCTACTGCCACCTGGTCGGGGACTATGTACGAGCCGCGCTGGCGGCGGGGCTCCAGGTGCGGCGCTGCGAGGAGCCCCGCCACCCGCCAGGGGAGCCGCGCGAGCGGACCGACGTCCTGGAGCCGTGGGACGTGTGGCCGTGGGCCCTGTGGGACCTGGCACCCGAGGCGGCGCACGCGGCCATCGCCGGGACGCCGTCAATGCTGTTCTGGCACTTCCAGCGCTAGCCGGCTCTCCACGGCCGCCGCGATGGCTTCCGAGCGCATGGGAAGGGATAGCTTCGGATCATGGAGAACACAGGCACGGGCCCCGGCCCCATCACCCCCGACGGATCCCCGGTCGAGTTCTACACGCTCCTCGAACCCGGTGGCGAGGCCGAGATCGTCGCCCAGGTGACCCCGCCCGGCGGATCCGTTCTGGAGCTGGGGGCGGGCGTGGGCAGGGTGACTCACCCGCTCATCGAGCTGGGCTTCGAGGTCGTGGCCGTGGACGAGTCCGCCGAGATGCTCGCCCACGTGCGCGGCGCCACGACGGTCCTGGCGCGGGTGCAGGACCTCGTGCTGGACCGGCGGTTCGACACGGTCATGCTCGCCTCCCAGCTCGTCAACACCGTGGACGACACGGCCAGGCGCGAGCTGATCGCGGCCTGCGCGCGGCACGTCAAGCCGGGCGGCGCGGTGCTGATCCAGTGGATGCCCGCCGAGGCGCACGACCGGTGGCACGTGGGCATGGGCAGGCAGGACGGCGACATCACGATCACGATGGCGGCCGTGGAAGAGACCTCACCCGGTGTCTTCCACGCCACCATGCGTTACACGTGCGGCGATGACAAGGTGTGGACGCAGTCGTTCGCCTCCAAGCGGCTCACCGACGACGACCTGTTGGCCGAGCTGGCCGCCGGGGGGCTGCGGCTGGAGCGCTTCGTGACCGAGGACCGCACCTGGGTGCTGGCGACCCCCGTCTGAACACCTCTACGCCGACGGCGTAGAGGTGCCGCACGCCTCGGAGTCGGCGTGTATCAATGGATCATGACAGCACGGTATGACGGACAGGCCGAGTGGTATGACGAGTACATCGGGTCCAACGCCGCCGTTACCATCGCCGACCTGGGAGACCTTCTCGGCCCCGGCGAAGGACTGTGCCTGGACCTCGGCTGCGGCACCGGTCTCTACCTCGACGCCATCCGCTCCACCGGCCGGGCCGTCGTCGGCCTCGACCGCTCCGCCGACCAGTTGCGTCTCGCCCGGCGCCGGGACGGCGCTCCCCTCCTCCAGGGCGACGCGACGGCGCTTCCGTTCGCCGCGGACACCTTCGGCACTGTCACCGCGCTCTGGGTCTCCACCGACATCGGCGACTTCGCCGGGCTGCTGAAGGAGGCGGCGCGGGTCCTGCGCCCGGGCGGGCTGCTGCTGTCCTACGGCGTGCACCCGTGCTTCAACGGCCCGCACATCGAGGCCCGCGAGGACGGAGCGGTGATCATCCATCCCACGTACGGGACCAGGGGATGGCACAAACGCTCGCCGTGGTGGCGCAAGGGCGGGGTCCGAGAGCGGGTCGGGATGAGCCACGTGCCGCTGGCCGACCTGATCAACGCCTTCATCGACGCGGGGCTGACCATCGAGCACGTGTACGAGCCCCAGCAGCGCCCCATTCCGAACGTGCTGGCCGTACGGGCATCCCGCCGCGGCTGAGGACGTGTCCCTTCAGCGGGTGACCACGAGCACGCCGCCTTCGGTCAGCACACGCTGGGGACCTCAGGAGTCGCTGCCCGCGTACGGCGCGGGGCGGCGGGGCGAGTGGCCGGCTGCCTTGAGGGTGTGCAGGACCGGGGCGGTCTCCAGGGCGCGGATCTGGTCCAGCGCGCTGAGCCGGTGGGTGAGGTAGCGGTGCAGGTCGGCGGGGGTGGGGCAGAGCGCGTGGGCGAGCAGGTTGGTCTGGCCGGTGGTGGCGGCGACGACGGCGAGCTCGTGGTGGGTGGCCAGGATGGTCGCGACCTGGTCCAGGTGCGCCGGGGCGACGGTCATCCACAACAGGGCCTGGATGCTGATGCCGTACGCGGCGGCGTCGGCCTCCACGTCGAAGAACACCAGCCCTCGGGCGCGCAGGTCGGCCAGGCGGCGTGCCACGGTGGCCTGGCTCCAGCCGGTCGCGGAGGCCAGCTCGGCGTAGCCGGCCCGGCCGTCGTGGCGCAGGGCGTCGATCAGGGCATGGTCCGCGCTGGTGAGCGGGGCGATGGCGGTGTGGCCCGCGTTGGTGAGCGCGGCGGTGGCGGCGTGGTGAGCCGGTGGTGCCAGCCACTGTTGCTGCCGGTCGTCGAGCGCCTGGAGCCGTCCGTGCCACGCGGTCGGGCCGCCCAGGTACATGTGGAGCAGCAGATGCGCGGAGACCGCGGTGATCCCGGACGTACGGGGGATGTCGTGCAGCAGCAGCGACCGTGACGGCCGGCTGTGGAGCGGCGCCTGGACGATCGCGAAGATCTCCGTACCTCCGGAGGTCAGCTTGACCCAGGAGGTGTCGGGCCGCCGGGCCAGAGCGTGGGCCAGAGCCTGCGAGGCGGCCGGGGCGGCGGTGAGCCGGACCACCCATTGCGCCTGGCCGGTGTGGTCCTGTTCGGGGAGGCCGACGACGCGCAGCCCGGCCTCGGCCCGCAGGCGCCGGTAGCGGCGCGCCACCGTCTGCGTGGACACGCCGAGCGCCTCCGCGATCCGGCTGAACGGGGCCCGCCCGTCTATGTGCAGGGCATGGATCAGGCCCCGGTCCAGATCGTCGAGCATGGTCACATTCTTTCGCCTATCGGCATTTGGTGGAAGAAATCAGCCAAGAAAACCCGGTGGCTGGAACACCCCTGCCTCCCGAGCCCACGCTGCTGCCTGGAAACACAAGCCGACAAAGAGGTAGCACGATGTTCGTACGAGAGGACACCGCTGCGGCGGTGGCGTATCGGTGGCGGTGGCTCGCCCTGGTCACGCTGTTGATCGCCGAGGCGATGAACCTGCTGGACGCCACGATCGTGACAGTGGCCGCGCCGGTGATCCACAACGATCTCGGCGGCGCGGGATCCGATATCCAGTGGTTCAGCGCCGCCTACACGCTCCCCTTCGCCGTGCTGCTGATCCCCGGCGGCCGTCTGGGGGACCTGGCCGGTCGCAAGCGGATGTTCGCGGCGGGGGTCGCGGCCTTCGCGCTGGCATCGGTGATGTGCGCCTGCGCCACCGGCCCGGGAATGCTGATCAGCACGCGCGCGCTCCAGGGCGCCGCGGCCGCCCTGATCATTCCACAGACCATCGGGCTGATCCGGGCCATGTTCGACGGGGCCGAGCTGGCCAGGGCGATGGGCAGCATCGGACCGGTGATGGGCCTGGCCGCCATCTGCGGGCCGGTGCTGGGCGCCGTGCTCACCCACGCCGACCTGTTCGGCGCCTCGTGGCGGGCGGCGTTCCTGGTCAACATCCCGCTCGCCGCCGTCGTCCTGGCCACCGTTCCGGCACTGCGGGAGAGCAGGTCATCCCGGCCGGTACGCCTGGATCTGAGCGGGACCGGCCTGGCGATGCTCGGAACCGGACTGGTCGTCTACCCCCTCATCCAGGGCAACACGGCCGGCTGGCCGGCCTGGACCTGGGCCGCCCTGGGGGCGGGCGTCGTGGTCCTGGCGGCGTTCGGCCGGCAGCAGCGTCGCCGCGCCCGCCGCGGCCGCGGCTCGCTGATCGAGCCGAGCCTGTTCCGCGGCCGGGCCTTTCCCGCCGCGCTCGCGACCTCGACGCTGTTCTTCGCGGCGGTGAACGGCCTGACAGTGGTGATCGTCCTGCAGGTGCAGCTCGGCCAGGGCGGCGACGTCCTCAACGCGGGGCTGACCCTGCTGCCGTGGTCCGTTGCGATGGCCGTCGCCTCCTGGGTCTGCGGCACGCGCCTGTATCCCAGATACGGGGCCAGGGTCATGTTCGCGGGACTCGCCGCCCTGCTCGCCGGGGTGATCTGTGCCATCGCCGCCTACCACGCCGCCCTCGCCTGGCCGCTGCCGGCCGCGCTGGCGCTGGGCGGGCTGGGGAACGGGCTGTTCACCGTTCCGTTCTTCACCACGGCCCTGTCGCGGGTACGCCCCCACGAAACCGGCTCCGCCGCGGGCCTGCTCAACGCCGTCCAGCAGTTCGGCGCCACGCTCGGCGTCGCCGTACTCGGCACGGCCTTCCTGCACGTCTTCACCCGCGCGAACATCGCACCGGGCACGGCCGCTCTCGACGCGGCCGAGGCGGCGTTCTGGATCGCCGCGGCTCTCATCGTCGCCACCGCCGTCACCGCGGCTCTCATGAACGTCCAGAATGGTCACCAAATATGACTATATAGATTAGTGACTATATCGCGCTTGCGTTGAACCCCGAACGGAATGGCTGGACGTGGTGGAGTGGCGAACGCCGGAGGACTTCGCGGCCTCGCGTGCCAAGGGAGCCAACCTTCCGGGCATCGCCGCGCCTACTCGTCGTCACCCTCCTCGGGCCCGGGCTCCAGGTCCTTGTCCAGGCCGAGCGCCTCGATGACCCACTTGTCGAACTCGATCGATGCACGCACCCAGCTCACCGTGCTGGACACGAAGTGCTCCAGCCCGACGCCGCCGCCGACCAGCATCTGAGCCTCGCCGATCAGGCGGACCGAGCCGTCGTCGTGGGTGTGGGTGTAGATCTTGGGCCACAGCGTGCGACGGTTCCAGTCGTCGATCGTCTCGTGAAGCCGCGGCTTGTCGTCGATGTTGTACGGACGGTCGTAGAAGGTGCGGACCGCATAGATCCGCTGGTCCCCCTCACCGCGGAACATGAAGTACGTGCGGAACTGATCCCAGGGCGCCGCGAGGTCGCCCTCCTCATCCACGACGAACTTCAGCTCCATCTGTTCCAGCAGCTGCTTGACCAGGTCCTGGTCAAGCAGGACCACCGCCTCGCTGGGGCCGGACGGGTGGGGCTCCGGCTGGCCCTCGAGATGCGGAATCGAGGGCGGGTCGATGCTCACAGCAAAGGTCCCTTCACGCGTTTCCGCCATCCTCCCCCATGTCGGACGGCCAGTGGCGCCAGAACGGCGTCTCCTTCGTCCCGAGAAGGCCCACGCGACCGACTCCCACGACAGTTATACTCGGTACATATAGCCCATATATGCATATTCCTCCCGGATAGATAACCGGAGACGCGTTGCAGAGCCTGGCCCTTGACGCTGACGGTCCTGGTGACGTGGTGAGGGGATGGGGATGGGCGAACAGCGTGCGCAAGATCCGCGGATCATGGGGATGGACCAGGCTTCAGAGGAGCGGAAACGGCTGCTGGCGAACGTCGGCGACGATCTGTGGGGCATCGAGCTCCTACGGTTCGCGATCCAGCAGGCGGTGGCCGATCTTGCCGGGCTGGGCGGCATGGTGCATCTCGGCAGTCCCGGCCACGGCGCCGGGCTGCGCCTGGCGGTGACCAGCGGACTACCCCCTGCCTTCACCCACGCGTGGGAGCGCATTGACGGGAACGGCCCCCTCGCCCCGGCACGCGCGTTCCGGGACGCCACGTTCGTGCAGGTGTCCATGGCGAACGCCGTCGTCGGCATACCGCAGCAGAGAGCGAGCGGTCGGCCGGACGGCTCCGAGCCCTGGTCTTGGCCGGTCGGTACGACGATGGTGGCCGTCCCATTGCCAGGCCCCGGCGGGCCGATCGGCGCCCTGTCGGTCGTGACAGTCTCCGAGCACGAGCCGTCGCCCGCTCAACTGGCCTTTCTGGACACGCTGGGCCGATGGACGGGCGAGCACCTGAGCACGTCCTCCGCGCCTCCGTCCGGCTCGGGACTCATAGGCTGGCAGGAGCAGTCCGCCGCCCCGCATCTGCGGAGGGAGCTGCAGGCGGTCGGCACGTGGGACTGGGACATCCGCACCGGCGACGTCATCTGGAACGACGCGATGCTCGCGGTGCTCGGCGTCGATCCGGACACCTTCGACGGACGGATCGAGACCTGGACGGGCATCGTCCACCCTGAGGATCTGCCCTGGGTGCTGGCGGACATAGATGAGTCGATCCGCGCGGGGAGGATGCACAGCACCGAGTACCGGGTGTGCCGCCCGGACGGGACCTCCGGCTGGGTGCGGGCCCGCGGCCGATTGGTGGTCGACGACAACGGCGAACCGGCACGCATGGTCGGCACGATGTGGGACATCACCAAGACCCATGACGACCTGGACGCGGTCACCGAGCCGGGGCCGAGCAGTGCCGAGCGCGCAGCCGTGGAGCGGGCCTCCCGCATCAAGCAGTTGACCAGAGCGCTGGCCGAGGCGGCCACCGTACGGGACGTCGTGGACGCGTCCGCCGATCACATCCTGCCGGCGTTCGGCGCCGCCGGACTGATACTCACCTTCCTGGAGAGCGACCACCTGCGGCCGGTCGGGTTCACCGGGTACACACAGGAGTTCGTCGACCGGATATCCCAGATACCAGCGTCCGGAAGGTACCCGATCGCGGAGAGCCTGCGCGATCGCACCCCGATGTTCGTCAACTCGGCCGAGGAGTACATCGAGCGCTACCCCACGACAGCCGACCTGCCGGCGGCGGGAGGCAAGCAAGCCTGGGCATTCCTCCCGCTGATCGCCTCGGGGCGCCCGGTCGGCAGCTGCGTCGTCTCCTTCTCCGAGCCGCGCCGGTTCACCGGCGAGGAGCGCAACCTGCTCACCGCACTCAGCGGGCTGGTCGCCCAGGCCATGGAACGGGCCCGTCTGTACGACAGGGAGCACACACGCTCCCAGGAACTGCAGCGCGGGCTGCTCCCCCGCGGGCTGCCCTGCCTGCCGGCGATCACCGCCGCGGCCCGCTATCTCCCTGCCGGCAAGGAAATGGAGGTGGGCGGCGACTGGTACGACGTCATCTCGCTGTCGGCAGACCGGGTCGCCATAGTCATCGGCGACGTCATGGGACACGGCGTGGCCGAGGCGATCACCATGGCCCGGCTGCGTACCGCGGTCCGTACCCTGGCCGACCTGGAACTGCCTCCCGACGAGCTGCTCTCCCACCTCAACGACCTGGTCAGCGAGCTCGGCGACGACTTCTACGCCACCTGCCTGTACCTGGTCTACGACCCCACTACGCGCTCCTGCGTCCTGGCCCGCGCCGGCCATCCCCCGCCCGCCGTCGTCCACCCTGACGGCACCGTCCAGTTCCCCGACGCCGATCCGAACGCGCCTCTCGGCGCCGCCACCCCGCCCTTCGAAACCGTGGAAATAGACCTGCCAGAAGGCAGCCTGCTGGTGCTGTACACCGACGGCCTGGTCGAATCCCCCGCCCTCGACATCGACCAGGGCATAGCTCATCTCGCCAAGACGCTCAGCGGCACGACGCTGACCGGAACGCCGTGCCGGCACCAGAATCACACCGCCGCATCGGGCTCGACGAGGCGCCGTTGCGCCGTGTGCCTCGAATCCCTGTGCGACAGACTCACCGCCGCCCTGCTACCCGGCAGACAGGAGACCGCCGACGACGCCGCCCTGCTGGTCGTCCGCACCCATGCGCTGCCGAACGACGACATGGCCTCCTGGCCGCTGCCCGACCACCCCCGAGCCGCCGGCCAGGCCCGCGAGCACGTCCGCGCCCAGCTCAGCGCCTGGGACCTGGATGATCTGTCCATGACAACCGAACTGCTGGCCAGCGAACTGGTCGGCAACGTCGTCCGCCACGCCAAGGGCCCCATCCACCTGCGCCTCCTCCGCAGCAACGTACTCACCTGCGAAGTCTCCGACGGCAGCCTCACCACACCCCGCATCCGCCGCGCCGCCGACACCGACGAGGGCGGACGCGGACTCCAACTGGTCGCCGCGATCTCCCACCGCTGGGGCACCCGCTACACCCCCAGCGGCAAATGCATCTGGACAGAACAACCCCTCAACCCCGCATGCCCCGCCTTCCTCACCGATCAAAGCGATTTGGACACGTACGACCTGCTGAACGAATAGCTCAAGAGATCACAGCCCGAGTTCGGTAGCTCAGGGTCCAGCGGCTTCCAGGCGCGCTACGGCGTCAACCGTCTCGGGGAATGTGGCGATGAAGGCGTCGACACGGTGTGCGTCGAAGTCGGCGCGCTTTCGGAGGCCGCTCTGCATGCAGGCGATGAAACGCAAGCCGGCGCCGTTGGCGGCGTGGGCGTCACCGGGTGAGTCACCCACGTACAGGCATTCAGAGGGCCGCAGTCCGGTGTCGGCCAGAAGTCCGTCGAATGCGCGGGCGTCGGGCTTGCTGAAGCGCATATTGCCCGCGTGGTAGGCGGCGGCGAGCCGACCGGCGAGCACATGGTCCGGCGCCAGCAGGTGCTCCATCTCGGTTTCGGTGCGCGAGGTCAGCACCATGACGCTGCGACCTGCGGCGGCGAGCTCGTCGAGCGCTTCGAGGTTCTCCTGGGCGACGACATCCACTCGGCCGGCCGCAACGTACTCCCGAAGCACGACCCGATGGACGGCGGCGAAGGCGGAGACGTCCAGACCGGGCGAGCGCCGCGGCATCGCTTCGAGTAAGGGCAGCCCCCACGTGGCCACGTGCACGGCCCGCGACATCGGCTCACGGCCGATGCGCGCCAGGACTTCGTTCTCGAGCTCGAAACACACCGCCTCGGTGAGGCAGAGCGTGTCGTCCACATCAATCACCACGGCGCGGATCACAGGGCAAAAGATAACGCGGGCCGGGAAGCGCAAGAGCCGACGGCTCTGCCGCCGGCTCTCATTCGATCGTCTACCACCAGCCTCCCCAATCATCCCGGAAGTGCCAGCCCCACCACCTACGGCGGCGGTGGCGGCGGCGGAAGCGACGACGGCGCCAGCCCGGAGGGCCCTCTTGGAAGCCAACCTGAGATACATGCCTCCCAGCCATGATTCCTCCCCGTTAGGGATCCTAAATGGGACGCTAGCACTCAAATAGTGATAAATATCCACAGAAAAGTTATTCAGACCGACCGTTAATCGCTGCCAACCGTCCGAGGCGTCACGCCCAGGGCAGGCAATGGTCAAGGACGCGTGCTCACCGCCGCCGCGCCGTTGGTCGCCCTCGGCGACACCCCAGAGGGCCGGAGCGCGCCGCCGTGCAAGCGGAGGGCGCCCGGCCGGATGGGGTGGGAACTCCCCACCCGGCCGGGCGGGCGCCGTGGCCTGGCAGTGGGTGTTAAAAGGCCAGTTCCCGCCAGTTCTTCACCTCGTCGGCGGTCAACGGCCTGGCCAGAATGGCGGCGCGGTCCACGCCACCGGTCAGTCGCTGGCCGCCGCCCTGGTCGGCGGCGAAGCGCAGCGGACGGGAGGTGCAGCCGGCGATTCCGTCAGAGGAGGCCTGGCCGGTCGCCTTCCGCTCGCCGTCCACGTAGACGGCGAGGGCGCCGGTGTGATCCAGGGTCACGACAAGGTCGAACCAGCGGCCGGTGGGCAGGGTGGTGTTCAGGGTGACGTTCGCGCCCGCGCCGATGAAGCGCAGCGTGTTGCTCGGCGTCACGTCGATGAGGACGCCATCCGTGCCGGGGTCGCCGGACGGCTGGGAGTCGAACAGCCGGCGGTAGCCGCTGCCCGCGATCTTGACCTCGGCGGCGAACGTCGCCTCCCGCACCAGGCCGAGCGCGGTGTTCGCGGTGGTCAGGTAGGTGTTGCCGTCGAGCGTCAGCCCGCTGCCCGACGGGGCCGTGGCGTCGTAGGCGGCGGTGCCGCCGGTCACGGTGGCGTCGCGGCCGTTGCCGGAGGCGTCGGCGACCGTACCGCCTTCTTTCGGGTCCCAGGCGACCAGGACCGAGCCTGAGGCGGCCGGGGCGCAGGGTTCGAGGGCGAGCACGGCGGTGGCCGCGCTCTTCCAGGAGTCGCCGATGACCGAGGCGGCGAGCACCGCCCGGCGCGAGCCGTCCGCCGGCCCCGGCGTGACCGTGAAGGCGGCGGTCCCCGTCCGTCCCGGCGCCACGCCCGCCACATGGCGGATGGCCGGCTCCACGGTCCAGCCCTGGGGCACGGTGAGCGTCACGTCGGAGGCCGGCACCGCCCGGCGTCGCGTGGCGGTGACCGCGACCTGCGCCTCGAACGGGGTCCCTGCGGTGGCCGTGGCGGGCGCCTTCAGAGCGACGGCCGCCTCGTTCTGGATCGTGTACGCCTTGCCCGCGCGGGCGTTCCAGCTCAGCACGTCACCGTCACGGCGCGGGCCGACCTCGTTGCCCTGCTCATCGTAGACGCGGTAGCGGCCGGCGACGAACGGCGAGCTGACCTTGATCGGGCCGGTCTTGCCCGGGTGCACAGTGACGGTGTCGGGGGCGCCGTCCTTCCAGGTCGCGTCCACGGTGACGTCGCCGCGGGCGCGCAGACCGGACACCGAGCCGTCCCGCCAGGCGGACGGCAGCGCGGGCAGCACGTGCACCACGTCGTGCTGGCTCTGCACCAGCATCTCGGCGATGCCGGAGGTGGCGCCGAAGTTGCCGTCGATCTGGAACGGCGGATGGGTGTCCCACAGGTTGTCCAGCGTGGAGCTCTTGAGCTGCTCGGCCAGCATCTTGTGGGCGTGGTCGCCGTCCAGCAGCCGCGCCCAGAAGTTGATCTTCCAGGCCTTGGACCAGCCGGTGCCGCCGTCGCCGCGCGCGGTCAGCGAGACCTTGGCCGCCTCGGCCTCCGGGGTTCCGGCGGTGATCTGGTTGCCCGGGTGCAGGGCGTACAGGTGGGAGACGTGCCGGTGGGTGTCGGTCTTGGAGTCCCAGTCGCTCTTCCATTCCTGGAGCTGACCCCAGGAGCCGATCCGCAGGCCCGGGTCGAGCTTGGCCAGCGCGGCGCTCACCTCGGCCTGGAAGCCCGCGTCCACGTTCAGCTTCCTGGCCGCCGCCAGGGCGTTGGTGAACACCTCGCGGACGATCTGCTGCGACATCGACGCGCCGGCCGAGAAGTCGCCGTGCTCGGGCGAGTAGCTCGGGGAGACGACGAGTTTGCCGTCGCGCGGGTCGGTGTGCAGGAAGTCCAGCCAGAACTCCGCCGCGCCCTTGATCACCGGGTACGCGGTCTCACGCAGGTAGCCGACGTCGCCGGTGAAGAGATAGCTGTCGTACAGATGCTGGGTGGTCCAGGCGGCGGCCTCGGGGAACCAGAACGAGCTGCCGTAGTTGTGCAGGCCGGTGAAGCCGAACGGGTTCGTCTCGTTGTTGACCACCCAGCCGCGCGTGCCGTAGATCTCCTGGGCGGTCTTGCGGCCGGGCGCGACAAGGGCCGAGATGTAGCGGTCGTAGGGCGTGGTGGTCTCGTGCAGGTTGGTCTGCTCGGCGAGCCAGTAGTTCATCTGCAGGTTGATGTTGACGTGGTAGTCGGCCGACCAGGGTGGGCTGGTGGAGTTGTTCCACACGCCCTGCAGGTTGGCGGGCAGGAGGTCGTTCTCGCGGGAGGAGGAGATCAGCAGGTAGCGGCCGTAGGCGAAGAACAGCGCCTCCAGGGCCCGGTCGTCGGGCGAGGCGCCGCCGCTGTAGTTCCTGCGCAGCTCGTCGGTCGGGATCTTCGGCGTCGTCTGGCCGAGGTCCAGCTTCACCCGGTCGAACAGCCTGCGATAGTCGGCGACGTGCGCGGCCTTGAGCTCGTCGTAGCCCTTGGCGGCGGCCGCGTCCACCGCCGCGGTCACCTTGGCGTGCGGGTCCTCGCCCCGGTAGGAGGGGTACATGCCGGCGTAGTCGGTGCCGGCCGACAGCACGAACACGGCGCTGTCGGCGCCCGTGACGGTGATCCTGTCCCCTGCCTCGGTACGGGTGCCACCCTGGATGATCACCTGCACCTGGGCCTCGAACTTCATCTTGTTGTCGGACAGCTCACCGCGGATGGTGAGCCGGCCGCCGGAGGCCGTGATCGTCTTGTCGTTGCGCGGCGAGGTGTGCCGGAGGGTGAACGACACCTTGCCGCCCTGATCCGCGGAGAGCCGGCCGACGATCACGTTGCCGGGGTTGCTGGCGAAGTACTCGCGCGAGTACCGCACGCCGTCCGCGGTGTAGCCGACCCGGGCCACGGCCTCGCGCAGGCTCAGCTCCCGGCGATAATCCGTGGGGCTCTGCGGCGCGCCGGCCATGTCCAGGTACAGGTCACCGAATGTCTGGTAGGCGCCGAATCCCGTCTTGGGCTGGCCGAGCTTGGCCGCCACATCCGCGGTGGTCATCTTGCCGTCGCGGTCGATCTGTTGCTGGACCTCGGCTATGGCGTTCGGACGCGGGGTCTTCCAGTTGCCGAAGTCGTAGCCGCTGTGTCCGGGACCACCGGTCCACAACGTCTTCTCGTTGAACTGGATCTGCTCCGTGGCCAGGCCACCGAACACCTTGGCACCCAGCGGACCGTTGCCGATGGGCAGGGCCTGGGTCTCCCAGTCAGTCGCGGGCTCGTCGTACCAGAGCGTCAAGTCATCGGGTGTCCGGCCGAGTCCGGCCGTCGAGTCGGGTCCTGTCTGCGCGCGTGCCGGGGATGCGAGTCCGGCCGCCAGGGTTAACCCGACGATCAGACCGGCACTGAATCGCCGTCTCGGGGGGTGGGCCACTGATTCCTCCGATCACATGATGACCTTGACCCAAGGAGATAGCACTGAAACACCCACGCAACAAGAGTTGACATCCGATGTATTGATCGGATTCGTCGAGATAAGCGGCTCGTGCGTCAAGAGATCTGATCGCGCACGTGGATTGATCCGACGTCTAATCCGTGATCGGGAATGCGCCGGCGAGCAGGCGCAGGGCGGCTTCGGACGGGGAGCCGGGTTCGGCGTTGAAGACTGCCACGCGCTGGCCGTCGTCCTTCGGTAGCGCCATGAACTCGGCCAGCAGCGTCATTTCGCCCACGAGCGGATGGTGGTAGATGCGGGCGTCGGTCTCGCAGTCGGCCACCGCGTGTGCGGACCACAGTTTCGCGAACTCCGGGCTGGCCACGCTCAGCTCGCCGACCAGGCTCGCCAGCTCCGGGGAGTCCGGGTACCGCCCGGCGATCAGGCGCAGGTCGGCGACCGTGGAACGGGCCTTGTGGGGCCAGTCGGCGTACAGCGCCCGCATGTGCGGGTCGAGGAAGAGCATGCGGGCGATGTTGGGCCGGTCGGCGGGGCGGCCGGGCGCGTCGAAGTCCAGGTGCCCGGCCAGCAGGGCGTGCGCCGTCCTGTTCCACGCGAGCACGTCGGTGAAGCGCCCGAGGACCAGGGCAGGTACGTCTCCGAGTGACTCGATCATGAGCCGGACGCCTGGCCGCACCTGCTCCGGCTTGGCCGCGCGCCTGCGGGTCTTCGGCTTCGGCCGGGCCAGTGTGTACAGGTGCGCGTGCTCGGCCTCGTCCAGGCGAAGCACGCGGGCGACGGCGTCGAGGACGGCGTCCGAGGCGTTCGGGCTCTGACCCTGCTCGAGGCGGGTGTAGTAGCCGGCGCTCACCCCTGCGAGCTGGGCCAGCTCCTCGCGGCGCAGACCGGGCACGCGGCGGCGGCCCCCGTACGCGGAAAGACCGGTGTCCTCGGGGCGCAGGCGCGCGCGCCTCGACCGCAGGAACTCCCCCAATTCCGTCTGCACGTCCATGTCAAGCCATTGTCGTACATGCCTGGGCGCGGTGCCTGCACCTGTCAGTTGTAGGCACCGCGGAGGGATGGCTGCTCCGCGCCGCCGCCCGCACGCTGGTCCCTGACAGAACATGAGCGAAAAGGAACTCTGATGCGAATTGTGGTGATCGGTGCGACCGGGATCATCGGCCGGGCGGTGAGCGATCTGCTGGGCGAGCGCCATGAGGTGGTGCGGGCATCGCGCCAGGGCCCTATCCGGGTGGACATGACGGATCCGGCGTCCATTGACTCCATGTTCAGCGAGGTCGGCGAGGTGGACGCGGTGGTGTGCTGCGCCGCCGGCGGAACCATGGCACGGCTGACGGACGCCGGGTACTGGACCGGCCTGGACGGCAAGCTGCTCGGGCAGGTGAACCTGGTGCGGCAGGCGCTCGCCCACGTGCGCGACGGCGGGTCGATCACGCTCACGAGCGGGCGGTTCGCCGAGCCGGTGCCGGGCAGCTCGCTCGGGCATCTGGTGAACGCGGGCCTGGAGGCGTTCGTGCTCGCGGCGGCGACAGAGCTGCCAGGCGGCCTGCGACTGAACACCGTCAGCCCAGGGTGGGTGCGGGAGACCCTGGTGGGCCTGGGCATGGATCCGACGGGCGGCACCCCGGTGGCCGACGTCGCCCGCGTCTACGCCGACGCGGTGGAGGGCTCCGCCCAGGGCCGTACCCTGACCTGCCCATGAGGTACGGCGCCACGCCGACCACCTCGACCCGTGCGCGTGCCGTGAACCGGGGCGATCAACGCTCTATGCCCTTGCGGAGGAGCAGCCACGCCCGCTCGGCGGTCTCGCGCCGGACGTCCGCCGGTATCTTGGCGAGGAGCCCCGCGATCATGCCGACCGCCGTCACCAGATCCTCGGTGGTGACATGGTCGCGTACGCGGCCGGCCGTTCGCGCCTGCGACAGCAGGCCCTCCAGCAGCTCGGCCACCTGGTCGCGCAAGCGCATGATGCGCGGGTCCTTGGCGCTGACCATGTCGATGAACGCCGTGGAGGAGATGGCCTGCTCGGTCATCTGCGCCAGCATGTCGTCGAGGGTGGTGCCGGGCGCGGCGGCCAGCGCCTCCAGCTGGGTGACGCCGTCCTCGAACACGGCCAGCGCGAGGCTGACGCGGTCGGGGAAGTGCCGGTACAGGCTGCCCTGGCCGACGCCGGCCGCCCGCGCGATCGAGGTGAGCGGCGCGTCGTATCCGTCGGTCGCGAACAGCTCGCGGGCCGCCGCGATCAACGCCGCCCGGTTCTCGGCCGCGGCGCTGGGGCCTCTGTTGGGTCGGCGCGCGTGGGACATGGGAGCTACAGTAGCAACCGGACTGTATTGTCCGGTTCGTCGGCCGCAAGCTCCTGGTTCTCGCTCGACACGCGTTGAAGGCAAGAGCTACGGTAACAACCGGACGATATAGTCCGGTCATTACCGTACGTCACCCTCGTGGCCTGGGTCTGCATCGCCAGAGCGCGCGCCGTCGCCCGCTCCGATCGAAAGGACGCGCACTTGACCGGCCATACCTTCGCCGACCGCGTCGCCCCGGCAACAAGGCCAGTCACCCCGCCCGGGGTGACACCCATGAAACGCTTCCGAGGAGATACCGCATGAGCCAGAGCGAGCAGGTCCTGAGCTACCCGATGCCGAGTGAGGCGGCGCTGGAGCCGCCCGCGGAGTGGGCGGAGCTGCGCCAGGGGTGCCCGGTGGCGCGCATCAAGTTGCCCAGCGGCGACGAGGCCAAGCTGCTGACCCGCTATGAGGACGTCAAGCAGGTGCTGGCCGACCCTCGCTTCACCCGCCTGCTGAACGCCCCCGACGCGGCCCGGCTGTCGGCCAACGACGACGGCGGGCTGTTCGGCAGCGAGATGGCGGCGATCATCCCCGACAGCGGCGAGGGACACCTGCGCTGGCGGCGCCTGATCGGCAAGTACTTCACCGCCAAGCGCATGGCCGCCCTGCGGCCCGCCATGACGGAGATCGCCGAGCAGCTCATCGACGACATGGTCAAGCGTGGCCGGCCCGGCGACCTCAAGGCCTCCCTGGGCTTCCCGCTGCCCGTGTACGTCATCTGCGACCTGCTCGGAGTCCCCGCGGCCGACCGCGACCGCTTCGCCTACTGGTCCGACACCCTGCTCAACCTCACCAAGTTCGGCCAGGCGGAGATCGACGCCGCCCAGGCCGCGTTCTTCCAGTACATGTCCGACCACGTGGCCGGCAAGCGGGCCGAGCCTGGCGACGACCTCCTCAGCGAGCTGATCAAGGAGAGCGCCGCCGAAGGTGAGGGCCTGTCCGACCTGGAGCTGCTGGTCACCGGCATGGCGCTGCTGGTCGCCGGGCACGAGACCACCGCCAACATGATCGGCAAGATGGTCAGCATGCTGCTGGCCGACCGCGCCCACTGGGAGCGGCTGCTGGCCGACCCGTCGCTGGTGCGCTCCGCGGTGGAGGAGTCGCTGCGCTTCGACGCCAACTCCGGCTTCGGACTGCCGCGCTACCTGAAGGAGGAGATCGAGGTCAGCGGCACGGTGCTGCCCCGCGGGACGACGGTCATCTGCAGCATGGCCGCCGCCAACCGCGACGAGGGCGTCTTCGACCAAGCCGACGACATGGACCTGAGCCGCAGCCCGAACCCGCACCTGGCCTTCGGCTCCGGCGCCCACTCCTGCCTCGGCCAGTCCCTGGCCCGCACCGAGTTGCAGGTCGTCCTGGAGGTGCTGCTGCGCAAGCTGCCCTCCCTGGAACTCGCCGTGCCCGTCGAGGAGCTGGACCGGGTGGACGGCCTCGTGGTCGGCGGCCTGCGCGAAGTCCCCGTGCGCTGGTGACCACGCCATCGAGGTGAGCGCCTGAGGTCTTCTCCGTGCGTGACGGTGCTGCGGCTCCCCAGCCGGCAGCCGCAGCACAAGCACTTTCGGAACGTGGCGGCCATCAGCGCCCGGACACGCCCATGGTGGCGCCGTGTCGAGAGGGGCGCGACTCGCGGCGTGAGCGGATCCTTGCCGTTGCGAGGGACGTGTGAGCTTCCCGGCCCACCGTCAATGGTCACGCCAGTTCGGGTGTCCATGCAGGGTCGCGACCTGCGAAGCCGAGTGCGCGGTCGAGCGCCGGCGCGTCATCGGCGACCTCGACCACCGGTCCGAAGAGCCCGTCCCGGCCGGCTGCCTGCTCCGGTTGCGCCGACGCGCTGGTGAACGCGAGGACGGCCGCCGTGTCGGCCGGGTTGCACGTGAACGGCTGGCCGGTGGCGCGGGCCAGGTCCCAGCTGGGTTCGTCCAGCGCGACCATGCTCATCTGTTCGGCGGACATCGTCACGCCGCCGGCCTCGGTCATCCCCGCCAGGCGATCGGGTCGCGCCAGGCTTCCATCTATCATCTCGCAGGGCTCGGTTCGGACATCGCCGCCATTCAAACGATCACCAGGACGATGTGGATCCGGCTGTCAGAGGCTGAACGACACGCCTGTGAGCTTCTCCGAGGCGTCCCAGAGTTGCCGGGCAACTTCCGTGTTCTGCGCGGTCTTGGACCGGCCGATCGGTTCGGCACCGCCACGCATGTGCATCCAGTGCTCCGGTCCGATGAAGCTGTCACCGGGGACATTCCCGATGGCGGCATGCAGCACTGGCAGAGCACCCTCCTCCGGGCCCTGCGCGAACAGACGGAGCATCAGCCTTGTGCCAAGCCCGGACGCCCGGTCGTAGATGTTCGTCGCGACAAAGCCGGGGTGCGCCGTGACTGCCAGCACCTTCGACCCGGCAGCGTTCAGCCGACGTTGCAGCTCGGATGAGAACAGCACGTTAGCCAGCTTCGACGTTGCATAGGCGCTGGACTGTTTGTAGCGGGTGCGTTCCCAGTTGAGATCGTCGAAGTTGATCCGCCCCAATCGCTCCGCCTGTGACGACAGAGAGACCACTCGTCCGGTGATGTGGGGCAGAAGCAGGTTCGTCAGGGCGAACGGACCGAGATGATTGGTTCCGAATTGCAGTTCGAATCCGTCGACAGTCCTTTCGAGTTCGGGGGCCGAGGTGCCTGCGTTGTTGATCAGCAGGTGGATCGGCTCCTGCCAATCGGCAGCGAAACGCCGGATCGACGCCAGATCGGCCAGATCCAGGTGCCGCACCTCGGTGAGGCCAGGCGCCGTCATGGCACCGCTCGCACCCTTCGCCGTGTTACGCACCGCGAAGACGACGCGCGCGCCGTATCCGGCGAGGGCTTTGGCGGTGGCGAGCCCGATTCCGCTGTTCGCGCCGGTCACGATGACTGTCTTGCCTGTGAGGTCTGGGGTCATGACAGCGAGACTAGACGTTGTCTAGTTTCTAGGCAACGTCTAGTTCGGGGTAGGCTGAGGGAGTGACCCAGAGGTCCTTCCATCACGGCAACCTACGAGCCGTCCTGCTAGACCAGGCCGAGCAGACCTTGCGCGAGGGCGGCATCGACGCGCTGTCGCTGCGTGAGCTGGCACGGAAGGCCGGCGTCAGTCATGGCGCACCCCGAAGCCACTTCGTTGACCGGCAGTCGCTCCTGGACGCGCTCGCCGAGCGAGGCTTCAACCGCCTCGCCGATGAAGTAGAAGCGGTGATCGCTTCCGACGCCGCGGACTACAAGCAACGTTTCCGCGCTATCGCGACCTCCTATGTGCACTTCGCCGTCACGGACGCCGCGCTCCTGGACCTCATGTTCACCGCAAAAAACGGCAACGCCCCTGAGGGGCTGCGCGCGGCCTCGGAACGACTTTTCGCAGCCTTCGGTGACCTGATCGACCGCACCACCGAGGCCGGAGAACTCAAACCCCAGAACTCGTACCGACTACAGCTGCTCTTCACCGCTGTCCTGCAGGGAATCGCGTCCCTCGTCAGCACCCGCCGCATCTCCGCAGAGGACGGTGACTCCCTCATCGACGACGCGATCTCCCTCCTGGTCCACGAGTAGAGTCTGGGTGATGTCGTGATCAATCGGCTGCTTGCAGGAGATCTCCGACCCAGATCATCGAGGCGCGAAGCTCGAGGCCGGCGACGCGGTCGACGGCTCGCCGAGGCGGCCGAGTGGCATCCCTGGGAGGGCGGCGAGCGCGAGCACGGGCGGCTTCCGCCACAGGACCTCCGGAGCCGGGATCGGCGCCATAGCCATCGCCTCGACCTCGACGTCGGCGCGCGTCTGATCAGCGTCGATCTTCAGGAACACGTCGCCGACGCGCAGGATCGCGCGCTCGTGATGGGCGACGACGACCTCGGCCTCCTCCGCGTCGGCCATTATCGCGGGGATGACCACCGGCGTCACCGGGCGCGTGCGACTGCGCGGCTGACCGCGTCCCGCTGCCCGGCGGCCTCGTGCACGACACCGGCCGCTGACGGAGCGAGCAGTGAGGTATTTCTGTGCGCCCAATGAACTTGGTCCTCGCTGTCCGCACGCGTGTCCGCTGTCGGCGTCTGGAGCCCTCGGCCACCGCGCCGCTCTTGTCCGTGTTGTCGAACAGGAAGAGGTCAGCGCGGGCTGCGTCGCGAATGGTCGCACGAGCGGATGTCCGCAGCCCCTTGTTGCGCTGAGACGCAAACGCTCAGGTGAACGACCGGCCGTTCAGCAACGCCCTGCCGAGAGCGGTGATGTGATGGAAGATGGCGTTGCCATCACGCCTGGAGTCAACCAGGCCGGCATTGCGCAACACTGTCGTGTGCCGGCTCGCCATGGCCAGCGAGATGCCGAGGCGCCGGGCCAGCTCCGTCGTGGTCATGGGGCCGGCGACCTGCTCCAGGACGTAAGCGCGGGTCCTCCCGAGCAGAGCCACGACCGGTTCGTGTTCCATCGTGCCGTCCGCCCGGACACGAGGCAGCCAGCCGACGGGCGGCTGTACGGGAAAGCACAGCACAGGCGGCAAATCGGTGTCCCGCAGCGTGATCGGATGGCGGCGGCAGAACGCTGACGGCAGGAGAACGAGTCCGCGCCCCTCAAGGTGCACGTCGTGGTCCACGTAGTCGAACACGCTCATGACCGGTGGCTCCCACACCACGTCAGGATGCAGCTCGCCCAGCAGGCGATCGACGCCGCCGTCGGCGAGCCCCTGCAGCCGCCGGTCGCGGTGGGCCTGCAGGTGTGGTCGCAGCATGCGTTTGTACGGAGCTATTCCGGCACGGTGATACTCGGTAATGGCGTTGCCCAACCGGTCGAGCATCGGAGCGCCTCCGTCCAGCAGCGCTCTGATGGACGAGGAATTCGGCTGCTTGTCATTGAAATAACTCAGCTCCTCGCGGAGCCGTTGCGTCGGGGTGGACAACAGCCAATCCAGTTGCTCCTCCAGCGCGGCGCCGCCGCGCCCAGGGGTGAGGAAATCCGGCGAATATCCTTGGGGCGGCGTCAATGACAGCAACAGGCGTATATCAGGGACCTTCACCCGCCGCGTCCGCCGCCACCACTCCCCATAAATCAGGTCCCGCCCTTCCTGCAGCACATGCAAGCTCAGCAGCACGTCCCACAACGGGTCCGTGTCCTCGGCCAAAGTAATCCGCCGTAAGTCCTGGCTGGTGAAGTGTATTCGCAGCACTTCAGCCCTCTCGTCTCGTCGGAGCAGATCTCCTCATCCTTCGACTACCGTCCGGGCAGAATGGTTTGACCCTCTTCGCCCGGGTCCGCCGGGTCCGCTCGGCCGCCGAACTCACTGGCGCAATCGACCGTCACGGCAAGGATGACCAGCGGCGATGGCAGCCGTGAACAGGGTCCCGTGGACGAACCCGGCCGAGCAGCCATGGGATGGGAGCGCTTCGGCGAGCCCGGAGTAAGAGGCCTGCGGGACGTGTCGGTCCGCCTCTGTGGAGATGGCTGCCGACCCCTGCAGCCTGCCCCCGCCTGGTAGCCGCCACTCCCCCGCCATTTCTCAGCCTGAATCCACGGCGTGATTTGGCCTGATCATTTTCCGGGCCAATTCCTCGACGAGGGCCGGATGCGCAGGTGAGGGCACGTTTTTGGGCATGGCGAAGCCGCCGCGCGCGGGGTCGCGGCCTGTCCGATGTCCTTCAGGGGTCGGGAGCGGGGGTGGGCGCGGCAGCGCGAGTTGTCCGTGCAGGGATCGTCGAGGGCAGCGGTGACCTGGGGCTGGGCGGGTCAGGCCTGGTGTGCGGGCGGTGGGTCGTGGGTGGCGGTGAAGACGTTCATCCAGGCGACTTCCCAGTGCCAGCGGGCAGGCAGGTGGAGGGTGAGGTGGCCGCGGCCGCCCGCTCGGCCGTGCCGGGCGATGCGGGCGGGGACGCTGATGAGGTGGCGGCGCAGGGTCGCTCCGCGCGCCCGGGCGTGGAAGGCGGAGGCCAGGCAGCCGAACGCGCGCAGCAGGTTGTGCGTGATCGCGGCGCAGGTGAGCCAGGCGGCGTTCGCGGCGAACTTCCCTGAGGGCAGGTGGGCGAGCGGCCCGTCGATCAGGTCGGCGTTGACCTGTTCCTGCACGGCGTGATCGCGATGCTGTTCCTCGGCCTGGAGCAGCGTGTAGGGGCTGTCGGTGAAGATCGGGTAGTACCGGTAGGTGGCGAACAACTCGTCTTGGCCGCGCTCGGCCTGGGTGTTGACCTTCTTGACCCGGCGGACGATCAGGCGGGCGGTGACCGCGCCGCCTTTCTTGCTGGTGAAGGCGGTGTAGCCGATCTCGGCGACCTCGGCATCGGAGACCCAGCCGCCGGCTTGGTCATCGAAGACGGCCTTGGGGTACTTGATCGGTGCCCATGCTTCTCGTCGATGGCTGCGATCGCCGCCTTGACCTTGGGGTCCAGTTTGGCGGTGACGGAAAAGCGCACGTCGCCGTCGTGGCAGGCGCCGACGAGTTCGGCACTGTAGAACGCGCTGTCACCGCGCAGCATCAGCGTGCCAGAGCACAGCGCCTGCCGGGCGGTGGCGATCGACTCGCGTACCAAGGATGCCGCGCCGCGAGCGGAGTTGGCGCTGCCACCGCGCAGCCTGGTCGCGGCCACGACCGGGGCGGCCAGCGGGGTGGACAGAGTGATGGTCAGCACGTTGAGCCCGCGGACCAGGACACTCTTTCCTTGGATCTTGGTGTGGCCGAAGCCGGAGCCCTGCTTGGCATACCCGTAGGTGCGCCGCTGCATGGAGTCGATGTCGAGGAAGGCCAGCACGTCAGCGCCGGGCAGCAGCGGCGTGTGCCGCGCCAGTGCGGCGAGTATCTGCCGGGCGACGGTGTCCAGCTGGCGTACGTTGCCCCAGGTGAAGGTGCGCAGGAACGCCCGAGCGTGGACGGCGCGCGGATGCCGGTGAACAGCTTGTCCATTCCCCCGTGCCGCAACGCGTCCAGGTCGTCGATGCTGTCGGCACCGCAGGCCATCCCGGCCACGATCGAGGCGACCTTCGCAGGAGCGTTCACCCCACCTGCCGCTGTCGGGGTCACATGCTCGCCGGTCAGGCGCTCCAGGCCGACCCGCTCAGCCAGCCGCAGCGCCGGAGCCAGGCCGCCGTAGGAGATCAGATGCTCTTCGTCGCAGATCGCGTGAGTGTTGCTGGCGGCGTGGGAGAATCGCACTTACGAGGTGCCTTCCTGAACTGGCTGATTGAAGCGTAGAGAACTCCAATCTTCCCAGTTCAGAGGGCACCTCGCCGCATTTCACAACGCATGCATCAGATTTCAAGCCGTGGATCCAGGCTAAGACCCACGAGCCGGGCAGGCCGCAGGTCGGTGACGGCCCGCCCGGAGATGGTGATGGAACACCGCTCAACTATCCGCCGAGGAATTCCCAGCTATCACCGGTGGCCACGCTAGTTGTTACATAGTAGATACGGACCGTGTCCAGGAACCTGCCCGTGGCTAGGTTCTGCACCCATCCGTTAGGAAGATATCCCCATTTCTGGTGAAGGCCGCCGTTGCACTGCTGGAAGTACACAGCGCCATTGAAGTCGCTGTCGAGACACAGGCCCGTGAAGGCCCTGTGGATAGTGGCGTCGTCTTGTCGGTCCCAGAGCATGTTCAAATTGCCCTCGCGGCACCAGTCCATGAGCACATCATCGTCCACGGTGACGACGCATTGATTCGTTGACAGATTCCTGATGAAAGTGTTCTCCCCGGCGGCGCTCGCAGGGGATACTGGTAGTCCCACGGTGACGGCTGCGGTGGCGATCACCGCCAACGCGACCCGCATCGTCTGCTTGAACGTCTGCTTCACGTATGCCTCCCATGTCCGCTAGCCGGCACGGCCGCTCTGGCCCGGCTATCTATCGGCGATTGTCCGTCGTTTCTCGGCTCGCAGTAGATCGGCTCGTCCGGCGCCGAGGCTCGGAGACATCGAGGTGCCGACGCTGGTGATCATCGCCTTCATACGGGCATCTTCGACCGCGTCGATGATCGATTGACAGTCCAGATGGGTGTCCATTTTCTGATCACACATGTCAGCACACGGGTAACCCACGGACCCCACGCCTGTTCACCTGGTCCGGCTTGTCCTTCAGCGGTTACGGCCTGAACCTCCTACAGGTCTGGTGAGCCGCCACCACGTGCCTCACAGGGGCAAGATCGCTGCTCTACTGATCGTTAACGGTTGTCTCGCAGTCGCGCGTTGGTGGGGTCCCTGCACACGCGGCCACCGACATCGCCTACCTATTGACCCAGATCGACTCGACCGCCATCGTGCGTGCGTCCGACGATGCCTGGCGCACTCGGTAGTCGATCCGTCGCCACCCCGACAGCAGCTCGCCGTACAGCTGCGACCGGTACCCCGACAGGACGACCGCGCCGCGGCAGGAGTTCAGCAGCTCCAGCAGGGGCCGGTGCTGGTCGTCGGCGTCCATCTCCTTGACGTACCGGCCCGAGCCGGCCGCGTTCCGCGTGCTCCGCAGGTACGGCGGGTCCAGGTAGAACGCCGTGTCCGGCGAGTCCATCCGCTGGACGAGCTCCAGCGCGTCGCACTGCTCGATGAACGCCTCCCGCAGCCGGGCCGCGTGCCGGCGCAGGGCAGCGCCCATCCGCTTCGTGGTCGTCGGGTTTTTGACCCGCGTTCTCGAGGTGGGTCGCCGCCACGACGCGCCGGCCTCACCCGAGCGGGACTGCGTGCACTGCACCCACCACCGGCGGGCGCGCTCCAAGTCGGACGCCGTGGCGTCGCCCAGGTTGGCCGCGGTGTGCTCGGCGCGGGCGTACGGGGTGAGCTGGATGGCGCGCTGCAGGTCACGCGGCCGGTCCCGCAGGGTACGCATGAACGCGACGAGGTCGCCGTTGATGTCGTTGATCGTCTCGATCTTCGCGGGGTCCTTGGCGAAGAACACCGCGGCGGACCCGGCGAACGGCTCGCAGTACACCTCGTGCTTGGGGAGCAGCGACGCGAGGAAAGGAGCGAGCTTGCCTTTGGCACCGTAGTACTGGAACGGAGGGCGCAGCGCCACGGGGACCCTCCTCGCTATGGTGACGGAATGGACGATTCGATCAGGCGGATGGCCGAGTGAGCAGGCCGAACCCCTACAACGAGGAGGCGTATCCGGTCGCGATACCGCCACTGGTCTCCTACGTGCTTCCCGGCGAGGTCCACGCACGGGGCGTTTACCTGCTCGCGTGGCGGCAGGCCGGCCCGAAAGCCTGGGAGGGGCTGGTGACGTGGGTGGTTACCACGCACTCGGACGGCGGGGCCTTGCACCAGAAGTTCGTGGAGTGGGTGCCCGCCGATGAGCTGCGGCAGGTCCCGGCCGAGGCGCTGCGCGACCGGTACAAGCAGGTGCCCCCGGTTCAAGCAGTGACAGGATTGTCGCGCTTGGCCGGGAGGTCGATGACCTCGACTAGGTCGGCCAAGTTGACGTGCTCGGCGACCTCTTGAACGTGGGAGCAATAGGCGAGCAGGTAGCGTCGGCCTGGTGTGGATGGTGGCGGCGGCCGGCGAAGGCCGGCTCACGATCGGGGACGTGTCGGTGTTCATCGCCGCTGTGGCCGGTACCCAATCCGGTCTCACCGACCTGATCGTCTCGACCACCGCGGCGTATCAGGAGGCGCTCCTGTTCGAGCACTACGAGGCCGTACTGCGCGCCGCCCCTGCGCCTGTCCCGGCTTCGGCTGCCCGGCCCGCCCCTGTGCCCGCGCTTCGCGACGGCATCCGGCTGCGCGATGTGTGGTTCCGCTACAGCGACGATCACGACTGGGTGCTGCGCGGGGTCGACCTGTTCATCCCGGCGGGCGCCACGGTCGCGCTCATCGGGGCCAACGGCGCCGGCAAGAGCACGCTGGTGAAACTGTTGTGCCGGTTCTACGAGCCGACCCGAGGCGCCATCCTCTGGGACGGCACCGACATCCGGCAGCTCCCGCACGAGGAGCTCCGAGCTCGGATGGGCGCCGTCTTCCAGGACTTCATGGAGTACGACTTCAGCGCCGCCGACAACATCGCCGTAGGTGAGCTGTCCGCGCTGGACGACGAGGCCCGCCTGCGCAAGGCCGCGGAGCTCGCGGGGATCCATGACGCCATCAGCGCGCTGCCCCGCGGCTACCAGACCCTGTTGACCCGGATGTTCGTCGCCGGCCCCGGCCCGGCCGGCTCGGACGTCGGAGTCGTCCTGTCCGGCGGGCAGTGGCAGCGCATCGCCCTGGCCCGCGCCTACCTGCGCCAGGACTGCGACGTCATGATCCTCGACGAGCCCAGCTCCGGGCTGGACGCCGACACCGAACATGACCTGCACACCAGGCTCAGGAACATCCGCAGCGCAAGGACCAGCATCCTGATCTCGCACCGCCTCGGCGCCGTACGGGACGCTGACATGATCTTCGTGCTCCGCGACGGCATCATCGCCGAGCAGGGCACGCACGCCCGGTTACTGACCCTCGACGGCGACTACGCACGGATGTTCTCCCTGCAGGCGGCCGGCTACCAGAGCGAGCAGGTGGGTCAACCATGATCATCGAACTGGCCTGCGGCCTGGTCATCGCCGCGGCGACATGGGCCGGGCTTGCTCTGCGCCGCCGGCTGCTGGTCATCACGGTGATCGGCAACAGCATGAAGCCGACCTACGGCCCGGGAACGCGCCTGCTGGCTCGGCGGGTCGCAGACGTCTCCAAGCTGCGGAGAGACGACGTCGTCATCCTGAGGCCACCCGCCGCGGAACAGCCGGTCGGCGTCACAGTGCCGGCCGCCGACGGAAGGGTGATGGCCATCGGCTTGGGGCCGGTGACCAGCCTGGTCGTCAAGCGGGTGCTCGCGCTGCCCGGCGACCCGGTGCCGCGCGACCGCGTCCCCTCGCTCGCTCACGTCGACGAGGAGACCGTCCCCGCGGGACGCATCGTCGTCCTCGGGGACAATCCGGAGGAGTCGGTGGACTCTCGCGGGTACGGCTACGTCGCGGAGGATGCGCTGGTCGCCGTGGTTATCCGCGCGCTGGCGATGTCGCCTCCCAGAGCGCGCGCAAGGCGCTGATCGGCGCGCCGGCGTTCGTCCGGCACAGCAAGGCCGGCTCCCGGTGGCGGCCCCGTCCTGGACATGGGGCCGTATTATCTGGCCATACTGGTGAACTTGCCGAGCCCGTGCCGGACCGCATCGAGGTCCACTGAAGGGACGCTCACCTTGCCCAATCCCAACCACTTCGACGGCGACGTACGACTGCGGCGACGCGAAGACGCAGACTGGTCCGTCCTGCCACCTGTCGCCGGCCAGTCCGGCGCGGCCGGCACCAAGGAGCAGACGCGCCGCGCGCTCGGTTCCGGGGCGTGACCCCTGAGCAGACCGCGACGCTGAGCGCGGTCGTCGACACGATCGTCCCCGCCGACGAGTACCCGAGCGGCACCGAGGCCGGCGTCCTGCACTACCTCGACCAGCAGGCCGGCGTGCACGCGGACTACGGCGTCGGGCTCGACGCCATCGAGGCCGAGGCGCGAGAGAGGTACGGCGCGAGCTTCCCCCTGCTCCCGTACGAACGACGCGAAGCGCTGCTGCGGGATCTGGAGGCCGGCGCCACCCGCACGCCGTGGCCGTTAGACGCGGCGGTGTTCGTGAGCACCGTGGTGGGGCACGTCATGGAGGGCTTCTACGGTGACCCGGGCAACGGCGGCAACCTCGACGCCGTCTCCTGGCGGATGATCGGGTTCGAGGTGCGGGGATGATCAGGCGAGAGGTGCGCGGCTGATGCGGGTGGACGCGGTCGTGATCGGATCGGGCGCCGGGGGCGGGGTCGCCGCCGCGGTCCTGGCCGAGGCGGGCAAACAGGTGCTCGTGCTGGAGCGGGGCCGCGATCTCACGTACGACCGGATCGGCCGCGATCATCTGCGCAACCACCGGATCGCCCGCTATCCGCACCGGTCCGGGCCGGACTACGAGGACGGCCGGCGCGTCTTCGTCGACGCGGTGGGCCGCGAGCGGCTGGTACGGGCCCACGAGCCGGGCTTCCACGGCAACGCCACGCTGGTCGGCGGCGGTACCCGGCTCTACGGGGCCCAGGCGTGGCGGTTCCTGCCCACCGACTTCACGATGGCGAGCACATACGGCGTGCCCGCGGGGAGCAGCCTCGCCGACTGGCCCATCGGCTACGACGACCTGGAGCCCTATTACGAGCGTGCCGAGTGGGAGATCGGGGTCTGCGGCGACCACGCGGCCAGTAGCCGTTATTGGACGCGCGCCAGGCCGTACCCCATGCCCCCGCTTCCTGAGGGCCTGCAGGCCAGAGCGCTGCGCGGGGGTGCGGCCGCCCTCGGCTGGGACGTGCTGCCGGTGCCTCTGCTGATCAATTCGGTGCCGTACGCCGGGCGGTCCGCCTGCACCCGCTGCCAGCACTGCGTCGGCTTCGCCTGCCCGGCGGAGGCGAAGAACGGCTCGCACAACACCGTGCTGAGCCGCGCGCTCGCCACCGGGCGCACCCGGCTGCTGCCGGAGGCCGTGGCCGAACGGGTCGAATGCGATCCCGCGGGCCGCGTCATCGGCGTGCGCTGGGTGGATCGCTCGGGGGCGCGCCACGTCGTCGAGGCCGAGGTGGTGATCTGCGCGGCAGGCGCGATCGAGACGGCGCGACTGCTGCAGAACTCACCGACCCGGCGCGAGCCGCACGGGCTCGGCAACAACCACGACCAGGTGGGCCGGCACCTCCAGGGCCACGCCTACGCATGGGCGCTCGGCGAGATGGACGAACCCGTGTACGACGGGCTCGGGCCCGGCGTCTCGCTGGCGACGCTCGACTTCGCGCACCAAAATGACGGGGCGATCGGCGGGGCGATGCTCGCCGACGAGTTCACCGTGCTGCCGATCGCCTTCTGGGCCCGCAATCTGCCTCCTGACGTGCCCCGCTGGGGCATGGAGAACAAGCGGTACATGCGTGAGAACTACCGCCGCGTCATGCGCGTCGGCGGACCGGTCCAGGAGATCCCCAGCCCGCACGCGAGAACGCGGCTCGACCCCCATGTGCGCGACCGGTGGGGAATCCCCGTCGCCCGCCTGTCCGGCACGACGCATCCGGAGACCCTGCGCACAGAGGACTACATCGCCGGCCGCGCCCGTGAATGGCTGCTCGCCTCGGGCGCGCGCCGGACGTGGACGGCGCCGGCGACCCTGGCCTTGCACGCCGGGCAGCACCAGTCGGGCACGTGCCGGATGGGCGACGACGAGCAGACGTCGGTCGTGGACCGATGGGGCCGGGTCCACGGCCACGACAACCTGTACGTCGTCGACGCCTCCGTGCATGTCACCAACGGTCCCGTCAACCCGGCACTGACGATCATGGCGCTGGCGTTCCGGGCAGCCGAACGGCTCTGCGCCGAGTGGTGACGCTGCCTGCCAGGGCCGGCGTCCCTCGCTTGAACAGCAGCGCTGTGCTTTCGCGCGATCCGGGCGGGAAGCGAGAAATCCGGTAAGCGTCTGGCTGTGCTGGTGCGTATAGGGGACGTGGAGCATCTGGAGTTTGAGGAGTTCTACCAGGAAAGCCGGGATGCCTGCCTCAGGGCGGTGCTTGCCACCACGGGTGACCGGCAGCTGGCGGAGGACCTGGTTGCTGAGGCGTTCACGCGGGCGTGGATGTCGTGGCGGAAGGTGAGCCGGCATCCAGCGCCACACGCCTGGATCGTTCGCGTGGCGCTGAACACCCGGGTCACATGGTGGCGGCGCCGCCGCCACGAGGTCGCCCTCACGGGTCACGACGCCGTGGACCGCGCGGCGGCCGACGGGGCCGATGTGGACCCCGCTCTGCTGGTGGCGCTACGGCGGTTGCCGCGACGGCAGCGGGAGGTGATCGCGCTGCGTGTCTTCCTCGACCTGGACACCGAAACCGCGGCCAGGGCCCTCGGGATCGCTCCGGGAACCGTCACCGCACATCTGTCGCGCGCCGTCGCGGCTTTGCGCGGCGACCTCGCAACAGTCAACGGCCAGGAGGGCGAACGATGAACGACAACGACGTACTGAACGCGATGCGGGACGCGATGGCCGAGGTGCACATGCACACGCCGGTGCAGGAACTCGTGGCGGCAGGCCGCTCGCGCCGCCGCCGCAGGACCGCGGCGACGGCGACCGGCGCGGCATTGGCGACGGGCCTGGCATTGACGCTGGCGATCAGCAGCCCCCAGGTGCACGCCCCGCCTGCGTCCGCCGGCAATCAGGTGCACGTGCGCCTGGCCGCGTTCTCCGTCGACACCAACCCCGACGGCACGGTCACCGTGAAGCTGACCAAGAGGCAGGCACTGGACCCGGAGATCATGCAGCGGACACTGGCCCAGGCCGGTATCCCCGCCCAGATCACGATCAACAAGTGGTGCCAGGCATCGGACGCATCCCAGAGCCTGGAAGCGGACTTGCAAAAGGTCGTCGGGACCGGAGAGCAGTCCGGCGAAAAGGTCATGGTCATCACGCCGTCGGCGATGCCCCCGGCGACCAAGCTGATCATCGGCATGAGGACAGAGGACTACCAGCCCGACTCCCCGAACTCGACCGCGCTCTCAATGCAACTCGTGCCCGACGATGCCCCGCTGACCTGCACCACGGACGTCCCGACGGACACGCCCAAGTCCGGACCCAAGTCCTAGACCGACGCATATAGCCAGGTGACCCATCGGGCAGGGCCACCTGGCACGTCTACTTTGCAGGCAGAGCTCGAGCCATGGCTCCACCCGTACCCGGTGGCACGAACGTGGTGGCCGTCAACCTTCAGTGACCATGTGCGGGCGTTCATGAAGTCCCGCCACCACCGGCGACGGGCGGACCGTCATCCGCGACTGCCCTGACTCAGGAGGTCATCGACGCCGGACTACGGGAGGGCGGCCAGTGACACTCACACCCATCGCTGCCGCTTGGTGACGGCCTGAATGGCGGGCCGGAACGCCGCAATACCTGCAGCCTGCGATGACTTCGAGCTGTGCGCGGAGCAACCGGGCCGAGACGCGCAAGCCATTGGCGAGCGGACGAAGGATCAAGGCGCAACGGCGATCACCGAGCGCGCCTTGCCCGGCTCCGGCCAGGGGCGAACACCTTGGCCGGCATATAGCTTGGCGTCAACGGGCCTTGGAGGAACGCGAGCCGTCCCGAAGGGCCATCAGCCCCACCATCGACAGCGCCGCGACAACGGCGACGGCCGCAGCCACAATGATCGTCTTGCGCATGACTTCCCACCTCGATTACCGATTGTGATACTCCATTACGATACGTAGTATTGCCAATCCGATCGATCTGAACCCCGCGTGTTTTCCCTGGATTCGTCAAATACGCAAGCATGGCCGACGCACCCGACGGGGGGGATGCGCGGTGCGGCAATCCCATAACCTGGCGATGGACCTGGGTGCCGCATCACCGGGCCACGGTTTTGATCCACGATCGGGACCGTGGCCATCCGGCTCGAGGCCCGGCTGACGAGGTGCCGGCTCAGGGGGCGATCGGCAGCTGCCGCTTGTGCTCGGTGAGCCGGTAGCGGCCGACGATAGCCGCGAGGGCGGCCTCATCGACCGGCTTGCCTTCCAGGAAGTCGTCGATGTCGTCGTAGGTGACGCCGAGCGCCTCCTCGTCGGGCTTGCCCGGGTTCAGTGTCTCCAGGTCCGCGGTCGGGGTCTTGTGAACCAGCGCGGACGGCGCACCCAGGGCCTGCGACATGGCTCGTACGCGTCGCTTGGTGAGGCCGGTGAGCGGAACCACATCGGCCGCGCCGTCGCCGAACTTGGTGAAGAAGCCGGAGACCGCCTCGGCCGCGTGGTCGGTGCCCACCACCAGGCCTTCGTGCGCGCCCGCTACCGCGTACTGAGCGATCATGCGCTGCCGGGCCTTGATGTTGCCGTGCACGAAGTCCTGGTGGTGCGCGTCGCGGAAGACCATGCCGCCGGCCAGCATCGCCTCCAGCGCGGCGTCGCTGGCGGACTTCACATCGACCGTCAGCACCCGGTCGGGCCGGATGAACTCCAGCGCCAGTTGCGCGTCCTTCTCGTCGGCCTGGGCGCCGTACGGCAGCCGCATCGCGAAGAACGTCGATTCCCGCCCGGCGGCACGGACCCGCTCGACCGCGAGCTGGCACAGCCGGCCCGCGGTCATGGAGTCCACACCGCCGCTGATTCCCAGCACCAACGCGCGCAGGCCCGTGGAGGTCAGCTGGTCGGCGAGGAAGGCCACCCGGCGCTCGATCTCCTGCCATACATCGAAGGACGCGCTCACCTGGAGATCTCCGGCGATCTCCTGCTGCAGGGTTATGGGCGCCAGGTCGGTCACGGTTGCTCCTCGGTCGGGCTCGTGGGCGGGGTCGGCACGCGCCGCCGGGCCGGGCCACAGGCGCGTGCAGGGGACGGAAGCACTCTAGAGGAGGGCTGCGAAGTCCTCCTCAGCGCATGCCACTTGGTAGCCGCTGTTGGACCGCATGCCGCGTGTTCGACGGCTCTGTAGGACCAGCGTGGATCACGGCCACTCCGGACACTCGAGTACAGAACTTCCTGAATTCAGGGATTCGTGTACTCTCAAGGTCATGCTGACGATGGCCCCCGAGATCGAGGTGCTCGCCCGGTTCGGCCGCGCCCTGGCCGACCCGATCCGCTGCCGCATCCTCATCGCCCTGCGCGAGGCGCCGGCGCATCCTGCCGATCTCGCCGAGCTGCTCGGCGTCTCCCGCACCCGGCTGTCCAACCACCTGGCCTGCCTGCGCGACTGCGGCCTGGTCGTGGCGGTCCCGGTCGGCCGGCGCACCCGCTATGAGCTGTCCGACCCCCGGCTGGGCCACGCCCTGGACGACCTACGCACCGCGGTGGTCGCGGTGGCCGCCGGCACCGACCGCACCTGCGCCGAAGCCGCCGACAAGGACTGCTGCTGATGGCCGGCGCCGGCCTGGACCTCGGCCCCACCCCGGCCCGGCGGGCCGCCCTGCGGCACCGCATCCGGCTCCTGGTCGCCGCCACCATCACCTACAACGTGATCGAGGCCGCCGTCGCCATCACCGCCGGCACCATCGCCTCTTCGGCCGCGCTGATCGGCTTCGGCCTGGACTCGATCGTCGAGGTCGCCTCGGCCGCCGCCGTGGCCTGGCAGTTCTCGGCCGCCGACCATGAGCGCCGGGAGAAGACCGCTCTGCGCGTCATCGCGCTCTCCTTCTTCGCGCTGGCCGCCTACGTCACGTACGACGCCGTCCGCGCCCTGCTCGGCGTCGGGACGGAAGCCGGACACTCCACCCCCGGCCTGATCCTGGCCGCCGCCTCGCTGGTGATCATGCCGTTCCTGTCGGCAGCCCAGCGCCGCGCCGGCCGCGAGCTCGGCTCCGCCTCCGCCGTCGCCGACTCCAAGCAGACCTTGCTCTGCACCTACCTGTCCGCCGTGCTGCTGGCCGGGCTCGCGCTCAACAGCCTGTTCGGCTGGTCCTGGGCCGACCCGATCGCCGCCCTGGTCATCGCCGCCGTCGCGGTCAAGGAAGGCCGCGAGGCCTGGCGCGGGGACGCCTGCTGCGCTCCCATCGCCGCCACCGGCGAACAGGAGCGGGCGGCCCAGCACTGCGCCGACGGTTGCTGCGGACCCACGACGACTCAACCGGACGGAACGACCTCATGATCGGCCTTATGGGGCCCGCCCAAGTGCGCACCGCCTACCGCGCCGAGATGCGCGCGGCCCGCATGGCCACCGGCTCCGAGCTGCGCCGGCGGCGCCTGGAACGGGCGCACATCCTCTCCCAGCCCTGGCCCTGGCCGCACACCCGCAACCACGTCGCCATGTTCGCCCTGACAGTCCGGCAGCGGGACCGGCGCGAAGCATTCGGCCAGGTCCTTCGCATCATCGTGGCAGCGCGTTGGGCCGCTATCCCGAGGGCAACTACTGCCAGCCGCGATCTCCGCTTGATCACTGATCGCGACTCCGCGGATCTCAAAGATCTGAACCTCGAACAGGCACTGGTTGGGTGGGAACTGGGGTGCCCTGGTCGGCGTCACCGCGGCATGTTGGCGCCGAGTGAGCGGGTCAGCCGAGCTTGAGCAGTAGTTCGGCGAGTTCGACCGGCATGGTGATCATGCAGTCGTGGCCGGTCTCCAATTCCCACACCTGTGCTGGGGTGCCGTTGGGCTGTATCGCGGGGACGGGTCGACGGGCGATGCCTTCCGGCACGCCGACGGTGCAGTGGATGTGCGTCCGAGGGATCGTGTTCACGGCCGGGTTGTCCAGCCGGACCGGTTGTTGAAGGCAGCGCACCGGCTGATCCGACAGCATCGTGCGCAGCCAGGCGACGTCCGCCGGGTCGGTGACCCCGAACAGACCCGAGGGCGGCGGCAGCTCGGGGAGCGGCGGAACCCGCCAGCCACTGTCGGACTTCACGGCGAGGTCGATCAGGGCCTGCGTTATGGGTTGGACATCGGCCGCGCTCTCACCGTCCTCCGGGACCATCGCATCGAGGTAGACCAAACGTGCGATCCGATCCGGGACCTGGTTGGCCACGGACGAGATGACCAGCCCACCGTAGCTGTGTCCCACGAGTACCACCTCGGTGAGGTCTTCCTCGATGATCAGACTGACGATGTCATCGACGTGCGTGTCAAGCCCCACCTCGCGGCTGAGCAGATGCGCCTTGTCGCCGTAGCCGGTCAGCGACGGCGCGACCACCCGGTGTCCGGCCGACGCCAGCAGCGGGACCACCCGTTCCCAGCACTGTCCGCTATGCCAGGCACCGTGTACCAGCAGATATGTTGACATGGTTTCGCTCCTTGCTGTGCTTGTCCGCGTTGGGGCCGCGGAAGGACGAGGACCACCAGCCCGAGTTCGCCGGCGTCGTCGGTGGGGGTGTAGCCGTGGCTCGGTGGGCCGCTGACCAGGCTGCCGCCCGGGCTCTGACGGAGCCAGGGCCCCTGCGATCCTGGGGGTGACAGGACCAGGCACGCGCGCAGTCGCGCAAATTACAGTGGAGAGATGAGCGACGAATCGAACCTGTTGGGCGATTACGTGCGCGCCCGCCGTGAGCTCGTCACTCCTGAACAGGTCGGTATCCCCGTCTTGGGGGTACGGCGCGTGCCGGGCCTGCGCCGGGAAGAGGTCGCGATGCTCGCCGGCATCAGCGCCGACTACTACCTGCGCCTGGAACAGGGCCGCGACCGCAACCCCTCGGCGCAGGTCCTCGAGTCCCTCGCCCGCGTGCTGCAGCTCGACGACGACGCGACGGCATACCTGCTACGCCTTGGCGCCGGCAAACCCCGACGGCCCCGGCGCCGGCCCCGGAAGGAGACCGTCCCTCCGGGCGTCGCCAAGCTCGTCGCCACGCTCCCGCTACCCGCATACGTCGAGGGCCGCTACTTCGACGTCCTCGCCGCCAACGCCTTGGCGACCGCTCTGTCACCGCGCCTCGTGGCGGGAGCCAACCGCCTGCGGGACGTATTCCTCGACCCCGCCGAACAGGCCCTCTACCCGGACTGGGAGAACGCCGGCGCGGGCATGGTCGCCGGCTTCCGCGAGTCCGTCGGCACTGACACGGACGACCCCCGATTCATCGAGCTCGTCGGCGAGCTCTCCCTCGCCAGCCACCGCTTCAGCCAGCTCTGGGCCCGCCACGACGTAAAGGCGTGCGAAGGCGCAGCGAAGCACATCGACCACCCCCAGGTCGGTGGCCTCCAGCTGAACCGCGAGAGGCTGGGCATCGGCGGCGCGGCAGGCCAGATGCTCGTCGTCTACCACCCGGACCCCGGCACTGACAACGCCGACAAACTGGCACTCCTCGCCTCCGCCATGCAGACACCGGCTGCGCCCCCAGGCACAACCGCCAACGAACAGGTACGAGCGGATGCCAACCGCGGTGAGTCTGTCCGCCGACCAGTGGCCGACGAGGATCGGTAGCCACACGACTCGGGCGCTGAGCCCACGGTCATCCAGACGTTCCCGCCACACCTGGCAAATGCCACGGCAGCGCGACCGGCTGAGCTGGAAGATTCCCCTGCAGCAGGCGCTCCATCAGCTCGGCCAGGCCCACCGGAACGATAATCTCTGCTGCCGACCTCAGCTCCGTAACCGTCCACCACTCAAAGCGGTCAGTCACCTGCCGTTCTTCTTCGTCCATGCCAGAGGTGTCCACCTCCAGCCCGCTGACGCGAAGGGAGAAGTAGGAATCCACTGAGCTGAACGTCTCACCGCCTAGCGACCATGTTCCCGAACTGATCGCGACGACCGGTCCAAGGGCTGAGGGAGCGACGGCATACCCCAGTTCCTCTCGAAGTTCGCGTGCGGCGGCCTGCTGCAGGCTTTCACCAGGATCAACAGCGCCCCCCGGTGTGAACCAGGCGTAGTAAGGATCCTCAACCTGAAGCAGCAGCCCGCGATAGACCAGGAGCCGATCGACGTCATCCACCAGCAGCACGCGAGCGGTCGCCCGGTAGATCATCTCGCTCATGAACAAGATCCTAAAGCGGCCCAGTGACTACGACCACTAGGGCGCTTTGATGAACCGATTGCGGGTCAGGATCAAAGACAAGCGGGTGTGTGCGCTGGTCAGGGCGTTCCTGAAGTCCGGAGTCGTGACGGCTGACGGGGATGGTGGCAACACCGACACCGCGTCCGGGGCCGACCCCACGACCGTCGCCATCACCTCGGCGGTTCGTAATACACCGCCAAGGCCCCCTGGGCGGACGCGCAGCGCGGCACCGGCCGGCGGAGCCGCACGTCCGATTCGGCGGCCCGGGAGCGCGTACAACCCCTATCACCTGCGGAAACCCGCGGCATGGGCCAAGGCCCCGGACGATCACACTCGAGATTTGCTCATATGAGCAAAATCCGGCTCAAGTGTTGCAGGCAGGTTAATACCCGACTTACGGTGCGTTATCTACGCCACATACGGAGGCCCATATGCGTGGATTCCGGCCGCTCTCAATTCCTATCCTCCTCCTGGTCACCGCCTTGTCCGCATGCTCGGTGTCCGCCACTCCCGGCGGATCCGCCGAGGGCACCGGCCGGCCGGCGGACGGTCCCGTCGCCATCGGCTTCAGCCAGGCGACCCAACAGTCCCCCTTCTACGTCCAGCTCCGCGAAGGAGCGGAGGCTGCCGCCAAGAAGGCCGGTGCCACGCTGTACTTCGCCGACGCGGGCGGCGACGTCACCAAGCAGAACAACGACATCCAGGACCTCATCACCCGCCAGGTCGACGTCTTGCTCGTCAACCCGGTCGACCCGCAAGGCGTGCAGCCCGGTATCGCTGCGGCCAAGGCGGCCGGCGTCCCCGTCGTGACCGTGGACCGACCGGTGCCCGAGGGCGCGGTCGCGCATGTCGGACGCGACAACAAGGCGATGGGCGCGCTCGTCGGCAAGCGGCTCAGCGAGCAGCTCGGCGCCAAGGGCGGCAAGGTCATCGAGATCCGCGGTGACGCCGGCGGCGCCGTGGCACGCGACCGCAGCGCGGGTTTCCACGAGGCCGTGGCGGCCAATCCCAACATCAAGATCATCGAGGGCCCGTACTCGGACTACGTGCGCTCTAAGGCGATCACCGCGATGCAGGACCTGCTCCAGGTCCACCCTGACGTGGCCGCCGTCTACGCGCACAACGACGACATGGCGCTCGGCGCGTTGCAGGTCCTCAAGGAGAACGGCAAGGACAAGGTCCTGGTCTCCGGGGTCGACGGGCTCATGGAGGCGGTCAAGCAGATCCCCGCCGGCCAGTACGTGGCCACCGCGCTCAATGACCCCATCTCGCTCGGCACGAAGGCCGTGGAGACGGTGCTCAAGGTTCAGAAGGGCGAGAAGGTCGACCCTTCGATCGACGCGGGCACCGCGCTGATCGACACGGACAACGCGGCTCAGTACGCCGGGACCGGCGAATTCGCCGGGGCCTCTAAGTAAACCAAGGAGAAAGGCGACAGGATGTCGGAAACCATGCAGGCCGCGGTGCTCCACGCTCCCGGCGACATCAGAGTCGAGCAGGTGCCCGTGCCCGAACCAGGCCCCGGCGAAGCGCTCGTCCGTGTCGCGGCCTGCGGGGTTTGCGGATCGGATATCCCGCGCATGCTGCACGCGGGGGCCTACCATTTCCCGATCATCTGCGGCCACGAGTTCTCAGGACACGTGGTACGCCTCGGCGACCGCCTGGCCGCCACCGGCCGGGTACGCGAGGGCGACCTGGTCACCGTGCCTCCGCTCATCCCCTGCCACAAGTGCGCCCCCTGCAGCCAGGGCCACTTCAGCCTGTGCAAGGACTACGGCTACTTCGGCAGCCGCAGGGACGGGGCGTACGCGCAATTCGTCACCGTGCCGGACGAGAACCTCATGGTGTTGCCCGCCGATCTCGACCCACGGGCCGCGGCCATGCTCGACCCGGCCGCGATCGCGCTGCACGCCCTGTGGCGCACCAGGATGCGCGGCGGCCACCGAGTGGCGGTGGTGGGCGCCGGCCCCATCGGGCTGTTCGCCGTGCAGTGGGCCCGGATCGCCGGGGCGTCCGAGGTGCTCGTGATCGAGCTGAACGACCAGAAGGCCGCCATGGCGACCGAGGCCGGCGCCACGCACACCGCGACAAGCGCGAAGGCGGCGGCAGAGCTGGCCGGTGACGGCTACGACGTGGTCATCGAGTCCGCGGGCGCGCCCGCCACGGTCGACCAGGCCGTGGCGCTGGCGGCCAGGCACGGCGAGGCGGTGTTCATCGGCATCCCGCACGAGCCCGTGGTGCTGCCGAAGTCCACGTTCAGCTCGTTCCTGCGCCGCGAGGTCACCCTGCACGGCGCCTGGAACTCCTTCTCCGCGCCGTTCCCCGGGGAGGAGTGGCGGGTGGCGGCCAGGGCGCTGGCCTCGGGCGACCTCGCGTGGAAGTTCATGATCACGCATGAGCTGGGGCTGGACGCGCTGCCCGAGACCATGGCCAGTCTCGGTGACCGGTCGATCTTCAGCTCCAAGGTCCTCTTCCTGCCGAACGAGGAGTGACGATGACTGCTTTCCTCGCTCTCGATCTGGGAACCGAAGGCGCGCGGGCCGCGGTCTACAGCGTCGAGGGCTCGCCGATGGGGGCGGGCGACGCCTCGTACCCGACCAGTTTTCCCCGGCCCGGGTGGGCCGAGCAGGACCCGGACGACTGGTGGCGGGCGAGCGTCCACGCGGTGCGACAGGCGCTTGACGAGGCGGGGAACCCGCCCATCGCCGGAGTCGCGGTGGCGACCACGGCCTCGACGGTGGCCGTCCTGGACCGGCACGGGCGCCCGCTGCGGCCGGCCCTGCTGTGGATGGACGGCCGGGCGGGCGAGGAGTCGGCGCTGACCGCGCGGACCGATCACTCGGTCCTGCGCTACTCCGGCGGCTGCGACGCGGTGGAGTGGCTGGTGCCCAAGGCCATGTGGCTGGCCCGCCACGAGCCCGAGACCTACCGCGCCGCCGCACGCATCACCGAAGCGGTGGACTACATGGTGTGGCGGCTCACCGGGCGGTGGGCCGGATCGCGGATGAACGCGGTCTGCAAGAGCAACTACGACCCCCGCGGCGCGGGCTCCCCGCACGACCTGTACGAGTCGCTCGGCATCGGCGACCTGGGCAGCAAGCTGCCGGACCACATCGTGCCCGTCGGCGACCCGGTCGGGCCACTAGGCGCCGGGGCCCGCGAAGAGCTCGGCCTCACCGGCCCCGCCGTAGTCGTGTCCGGCGGGATCGACGCGCACCTGTCGCTGCTCGCCATCGGCGGCGCACCCGAAGGCCGAGTGTCGATCGTCTGCGGCACGTCCAACGCGTTCGTCACGGAGATCGACGAACCGGTCTTCCCGCCCACCGTCTGGGGGCCGTACCCGGACGCGCTGCACACGGGCCGCTGGCTCGTGGAGGGCGGCCAGGTGAGCGCGGGCTCCGTGCTGGCCTGGGCGGGCGAGAGGCTCATCGGGCGGCCTCGGGCGGAGCTCGGTGGGCTCATCAAGGCCGCGGCGGCGCTGCCGCCTGTCGATCATGGCCTGATCGTCCTGGACTATTTCATGGGCAACCGCACGCCGCTGCGGGACGCGCGCCTGCGGGGCGCGGTGCTCGGGCTGACCCTGGCCAGCTCTCCCGAGCAGGTCTACCGGGCGGCCGTGGAAGGCGTCGCGTACGGCACCCGCCAGGTCATCGACTCCTTCACCGACGGCGGGATCGCCGTGGACGAGGTCTTCCTCTCGGGCGGCATCCGGCACAACGAGCTGTGGCTCCAGACTACTGCGGACGTCCTCGGGCGACCGGTTCACCTGGTCGCCGGTGACAATCTCACGCTGCGCGCCTGTTCGGTGCTCGCCTCGGTCGGCTCTGGGTGGCACACCTCGCTGGCGGAGGCGGCGGCACAGTACGCGCCCCGGGTCCGCACAGTGGAACCGATCGCCGAGCACGTGGAGGCGTACCGGACCGGCTACGCCGACTACCGCGCGGCCACCGCCGCCACGACGGGGATATCCCACCGGCTGAGCGAAAGGTCCGGCTCATGACCGACGACGACCAGCTCTACCAGGTGGCCGTCCGCTACTACGAGAGCGGCGAGACGCAGGAGCAGATCGCCCACGCGATGCACCTGACCCGCTGGAAGGTGGGCCGGATGCTCGCCGAGGCGCGCGAGGTCGGCATCGTCCGGATCGATGTACTGCATCCGCGTTCCCGGGTGCGTACGTTGGAGCGGTCAATCAGGGAGCGGTTCGGGCTGCGGGACGCCATCGTGGTGGCGAACGGGGGCGGCGACGACGAGCAGTTGCGCGACCGGGTGGCCGCGGCGGGAGCCGACCACCTGACGGAGATGCGGCCCGTGCCCCGGCTGATCGGGGTCTCCTGGGGGCGCACGCTCGACCGGCTGGCCGGCGGGCTGGCCCCCGGCTGGGCGACAGGCGTCAACGTAGTGCAGATCAACGGCGCGCTCAGCCGCTCGCGGCAGCCGACCAGCGCGCACAGCATGGCGAGCCTGATCGCCCACCACGGCGGCGGCACCGCGACGATGCTGACCGCGCCGGCGATCCTGGAGCAGGAAAGCACCCGGGCGGTGCTGGAGAACGACCGAGCCGTCTCCGACGTGCTCGCCCTGGCCACGCGGGCGGACCTGTTCCTGTTCAGCCCGGGCAGCATGGGCAGCGACTCGGTGCTGGTGGACTCCGGCCAGATCGACGCGGACGACCTCGCGAGGCTCGCGCGCGCCGGCGCGGTGGGCGACGTGCTGGGCCGCTTCATCGACGCGCACGGCCGGATCGTCGATCCCGGCCTGAACGGGCGCACGCTCGGCCTCTCCTTGGACGTCCTGCGCTCGGCCACCACCTCGGTCGCGCTGGTCAGCGGCAAGGCGAAGCGGGCGGTGTGCCGGGCCGTCGTGACGAGCGGCCTGTGCGACGTCCTGATCACCGACGACCAGAACGCGGCTCACCTGCTGGAGGAGTCATGACCGGGACCGCCGAACGGCTGCGCATGACCGGCATCGTCAAACGCTTTCCCGGCACCGTCGCCCTGGACGGCGTGGAGCTGAGCGTCCGCCCCGGCGAGGTGCACTGCCTGCTGGGCGAGAACGGCGCCGGCAAGAGCACGCTCATGAAGATCCTGTCGGGCTCGTACCAGCCGGATGAGGGGACGATTCTGCTGGACGGGCAGCCCTTCAGGCCCGCCACCCCGCACGCTGGGCTGACGGCCGGCATCGCCGTGATCTACCAGGAGCTCGACCTGCTGCCCGACCTCACCGTGGCGCAGAACCTGCTGCTGGGCAGGGCGCCGCGGCTGGGCCCGTTCGTCCGGCGGGCGCGGCGGGCGAAGCTGGCCCGCGAGGCGCTGGAGCGGGTGGGCGCCACCTTCCCGGTCACCAAACCGGTCAGGGAGCTGCCGATCGCGGCCCAGCAACTCACCGCCATCGCCAAGGCGCTGACCGCCGATGCGCGCGTCATCGTCATGGACGAGCCCTCCGCCACGCTCGGCGAGAGCGAGCTGCTCGCCGTGTTCGAGGTCATCCGGTCCCTCACCGCGGAGGGGCGCTCAGTGATCTTCATCTCTCACCGGATGAACGAGGTGATGGAGATCGGCGACCGCGCCACGGTGCTGCGCGACGGCCGTACGGCCGGCGTCTACGACCTGGCCTCGACCGGCCCCGACGAGATCGTGGCCGCCATGATCGGCGAGGCGAGTGAGCTCGTGGGCGCCACGGACCGGCCCGCGCCCGAGGGCGAGCCCCTGCTCAGCGTCGAGCGGGTTCACGTGCCCGGGCTGCTCGACATACGCGACATCGAGGTGCGGCCCGGCGAGGTCGTCGGGCTCGCCGGGCTCGGCGGCGCGGGACGGACTACCTTGCTGCGCGCACTCTTCGGCGACCTCAAGGCACACGTCGTGGCCCGGCTGGACGGCCGCCCGCTCAAGGTCTCCGGCCCGGCCACGGCCGTGCGCGCGGGACTGGCACTCGTACCGGAGAGCAGAAAGGAGCAGGGACTGATGCTGGGCCTCTCCGTGAGCCGCAACGCCGCGATCGGCGCGCTCGGCCGTTCCCCATGGTTGCTGCCCGGCCGGCTCGGGCGGCGCCTCGCCCAGCCCGCGCTCGCCGACCTGGGCGTCAAGGTGGCCAGGCCCGGCCAGCTCGTGGGCCAGCTCTCCGGCGGCAACCAGCAGAAGGTCGTGCTAGCCAAGTGGATCACCCGCGGCGGGATCAGGGTCCTGCTGCTGGACGAACCCACGCGCGGCCTGGACGTCGGCGCCAAGGCCGACCTCTACCGGCAGGTGCGCCACCTCGCCGACCAGGGCGTGGCCGTGCTGCTCGCCAGCAGCGAGCTCAACGAACTGACCGCGAACGCCGACCGGATCCAGGTCCTGTACGAGGGTCGCAACGTCGCGCGTTTCGACCCCCGGGTCAGTCCGGAAAGCGTCATCGCGCACACCGTCATCACAGGAGCCACACCATGACCGCATCCATCGGATCCACGGTGACCTCGACCGCCGGCCAGGAACCCGGCGCCCGATCGCGCCGCGGCGCCGACCTGATCGTCAAGTCCAACCTGCTGCTGGTCTTCCTCGCCTTGTGCGTGGTGGCGTCACTGCTGGCCCCGCAGTTTCTGACCGGCCGCAACATCGCCAACCTGCTGCAGCAGTCGTCGCTGACCGGAATCGTGGCCATCGGCATGACCATGGTGGTGCTGACGGCGGGGATCGACCTGTCGGTCGGCAGCGTCGCGGCCTTCGGCGGGATGACCATCGCCCTGCTCATGGCTTCGGGCGTGCCGGTCGTACCGGCGATCCTGCTCAGCGTCGCGGCCGGCGCGGTGTTCGGCGCCATCATGGGAGGCCTGTCGGCCTATCTGTCGCTGCCGTCGTTCATGACCACGCTGGCCGGGCTCACCGCCGTACGCGGGCTCACGTACCTGCTGACCGACGGCAAGCCCGCGGAGAGCGGCGGCTCAGAGGCGTTTCAGCTGCTCGGTGGCGGGTTCATGGGCTATGTGCCGATCGTCGGGATCATCTTCGTCGTGATCACCATCCTCGCCGCCGTGGTGCTGCGCGGCACAACGTTCGGCGAGTACGTCTACGCGGTCGGCAGCAACAAGGAGGCCGCGCGGCTCTCCGGCCTGCCCGTGCGCGGCATGATCACCACCGTGTTCGCCGTGTCCGGCGCGCTGGCGGCGCTGGCCGGGGTGCTGCTCACCTCCCGCCTGACCGTGGGCCAGCCCACCGCCTTCAACGGCCTGGAACTGGACGCGATCGCGGCCGTGGTGCTCGGCGGCACGAACCTGTTCGGCGGACGGGGCGGCGTGTTCGGCACGTTCGTGGCGGTGCTGCTGCTGTCGGTGCTACGTAACCTGTGCAACCTGCTCGGCCTGGGCTCCTTCTTCCAGATGGTGGTGACCGGCCTCATCTTGCTGGTCGCCCTCGTCCTCAACATGCTCATAGAGAGGCGTGGCGCTCGTGCCTGACACCATCCCCGGCTCGTTGCGGGCCTACCTGCACGGACTGCCAGGCGTCGACGAGGTCGGCGTGCGCAGGCGGGCCGCCGACCTGGCCACCCGGTCCGTCAAGACCACGGCCAAGCGGCGGGCGATCGACCTGGCCATCAGGATGGTCGACCTGACCACCCTCGAAGGGGCGGACACACCAGGCAAGGTGCGCGCGCTGGCGGCCAAGGCCATGCGGCCCGATCCAGCCGACCTCACCGCTCCCCCGGTCGCCGCGGTCTGCGTGTACCCCGACATGATCGCGGTGGCCGCCCAAGCTCTGGCGGGCAGCGAAGTCGGGCTCGCCTCGGTCGCCACGGGCTTCCCCGCCGGGCGCACGTCGCTGGAGGTGAAGCTGGCCGACACGGCCACGGCGGTGACCGCGGGAGCGACCGAGATCGACATGGTCATCGACCGGGGGGCGTTCCTGGCGGGCGACTACCACAAGGTCTTCGACGAGATCACGGCCGTCAAGGAGCACTGCGGTCAGGCCCATCTGAAGGTCATCCTCGAGACCGGCGAACTGGTCACGTACGACAACGTACGGCGGGCGTCCTGGCTCGCGCTGCACGCCGGGGCCGACTTCATCAAGACCTCCACCGGCAAGGTCACGCCCGCCGCCACCCTGCCGGTCACCCTGGTCATGCTGGAGGCCGTCAGGGACTACCGGGCCGCCACCGGACGGCAGGCGGGGGTGAAGCCGGCGGGCGGCATCCGTACGACCAAGGACGCGATCCGCTACCTGGTGCTGGTCAAAGAGATCGCGGGGGATGACTGGCTGAATCCGGCATGGTTCAGGCTCGGCGCCTCGACGCTGCTGAACGACCTGCTCATGCAGCGGACCAAGCTCGACAGCGGCCACTACAGCGGGCCCGACTACTACACCATCGACTAGGGAGAGGCGTGGAGATCTTCGAATACGCGCCCGCGCCGGAGTCACGATCCATCGTGTCCATCCGGCCGTCGTACGACCTGTTCATCGACGGCGAGTTCGTCGAAGCCAAGAATGACGAGCGCATCATCACAGTCAACCCGGCCGACGAGGAGCCGCTGGCCGAGGTGGCCGCCGCCGGCGACGCCGACGTGGAGCGCGCCTTCGCCGCGGCGCGGCGGGCGTTCGAGCGGGTGTGGTCACCCCTGCCGGGCGCCGAGCGCGGCAAATACCTGTTCCGGATCGCACGCATCATCCAGGAACGCGCCCGAGAGCTCGCCGTGCTCGAATCGCTGGACAACGGCAAGCCGATCAAAGAGACCAGGGACATCGACCTGCCGCTGGTCGCGGCCCACTTCTTCTACTACGCCGGCTGGGCCGGCAAGCTGGCGCACGCAGGGCTCGGCACCAGGCCATTGGGCGTGGCCGCACAGGTCATCCCCTGGAACTTCCCGCTGCTGATGCTCGCCTGGAAGATCGCGCCCGCGCTGGCCACCGGGAACACGGTCGTGCTCAAGCCCGCGGAGACCACCCCGCTGACCGCCTTGGCGTTCGCCGAGATCTGCCAGGAGGCCCAGTTGCCGCCAGGCGTGGTGAACATCGTGACCGGAGCCGGCGCCACCGGCCGGGCCGTGGTCGCACACCCAGGCGCCGACAAGGTGGCCTTCACCGGCTCAACCGAAGTGGGCAGGGAGATCGCCCGCGCGGTCGCCGGCACGGGCAAGCGGCTCACCCTCGAACTGGGCGGCAAGGGCGCCAACATCGTCTATGACGACGCCGCGATCGACCAGGCCGTCGAGGGGATCGTCTCCGGGATCTTCTTCAACCAGGGCCACGTGTGCTGCGCAGGCTCGCGGCTGCTGGTACAGGAATCGATCGCGGAAGAGCTGCTGGCGAAGCTGCGAGCCCGCATCGAGCGGCTGCGCCTCGGCGACCCGCTGGACAAGAACACCGACATCGGAGCCATCAACTCGGCAGCGCAGCTCGCCAGGATCCGCGAGCTCGCTGTCATCGGCGAGTCGGAGGGCGCCACAAGTTGGTCGCCATCCTGCCCCCTCCCGGAGCGCGGGTACTGGTTCCCGCCCACCGTGTTCACCGGCGTCACGCAGGCGCACCGGATCGCCCGCGAGGAGATCTTCGGGCCGGTGCTGTCGGTGCTGACCTTCCGCACCCCGGAGGAGGCCGTGGCCAAGGCCAACAACACGCCCTACGGGCTCTCCGCCGGGGTTTGGACGGAGAAGGGCTCCCTGATGCTCTGGACCGCGAGCCGGTTGCGCGCCGGTGTGGTGTGGTCCAACACCTTCAATGTGTTCGATCCGGCCAGCCCCTTCGGCGGCTACAAGGAGTCCGGTTACGGCCGCGAGGGCGGCCGACACGGGCTGGAGGCATACCTTGGCTGACATCCCCCCGCGCATCACCGTGCGCAGGACGTACAAGCTCTACGTCGGCGGCGCGTTCCCACGCTCGGAATCAGGCAGGTCTTATCCCGTGACGTCCTCGGCAGGGGTCCACCTCGCCAACGCCGCCCAGGCATCCCGCAAAGACGTACGCGACGCCGTGGTGGCGGCCCGTAAGGCGTTCCCTGGCTGGTCGGGCCGCACCGCCTACAACCGCGGCCAGATCCTCTACCGGATCGCCGAGATGATGGAAGGACGGCGGGCCCAGTTCGCCGAGGAGATCGCCACGGCAGAAGGGGTGAGCCCGGCCAAGGCCCAGTCGCTCGTGTCGGCGGCCATCGACCGCTGGGTCTACTACGCCGGGTGGACAGACAAGATCGGCCAGGTGCTGGGCGGAGCAAACCCGGTGTCCGGCCCGTTCTTCAACCTCTCCGAACCCGAGCCGACGGGCGTCGTAGGCGTCCTCGCACCCACCGGCGCCCCACTGCTCGGGCTGATCTCGGTGCTCGCACCCGTGATCACCTCCGGCAACACGGTGGTGCTGGTGGCGAGCGAACGCGCCCCACTGCCTGCCATCACGCTGGCCGAAGTGCTGGCCACCTCGGACCTGCCGGCAGGCGTCGCGAACATCCTGACCGGCCGCCTGGCTGAGCTCGCTCCGCCGCTGGCCGGCCACGCCGACGTGAACGCCCTGGATCTGGCCGGCGCAGGGACTCTCGCGGCCCAGCTGGAGACCCTGGCGGCGACCACACTCAAGAGAGTCCTGCGGCCCACCGAAGACGGCGACTGGAACGACCCTGATCCCGGCCTGTCCCGCATCAGACCCTTCCTGGAGATCAAGACGGTCTGGCACCCGATCGGCCGATGACCCGCAACTCGGGGCTGCCCCACCGATTGTGAAACATCCCCAGGGCCGCTCCTGGCGGCGGCCGTCCACGGCGCCATCGTCGGCTTCCGCCGCCCGGGCCAGGTCGACCCGATCCTGGCCGCCGACCGCCTGCAGCTCGACGAGGCCGACCTGGCCCACCTAGAAGGAAGGAGCTGACCCGGTAACCACCACCAGCCTCACTCCCGGCGATCGAATGCGCCGGACTCGGCCACATGGGCGGCGCGGCGGCCGTACCACGCAACCTTGGCCTTACGACCTCCCGTGGACCAGCAGGAACACGCCAGAGGCCACCAGGGCAATCTCTACCACCGCGACGAAGACACCGACCGGCATCCGATCGACGATCTGCTTCCCGAGCCAGGCCCCGGCAATGCTGGGCGGCACAAGCACAAGCCCGACCAGACCCGTCGAGACGGTCAGCAAGGCCACGGCGCCGAAGACGACGAGCTTGGTGATGTGCACCATCAGCTGGGCGGCGGCATCGGTGCCGATGTAGGCGCCGCGCACCAGGCCGCGCGCCAAGAAGAACGGTGTGATCAAGGGGCCGAACGAGCCCACCAGACCGGATCCGAGACCCGACAGTCCGTTCATCACCACGAACACCGGATCTGGCACGTGGACGGCGGCCGGGCGCAACCGCCGCCACAGCACCAGGGCCAGCAGGAAGCCGCCGATGACCCGCGTGTGAGTGTCCAGCGGCGTGGCCGTCACCAGCAGGCTTCCGGCCACGGCGCCGGGCACGCCTCCGAGGCAGCAGACACCCACCAGCCGGCGGTCGATCTCGGTCCGGTTGAACCACGCCCGGCCGCCGTTGCTGGCCAGTTGGGAGATGGTGACCACCACGATCGCGTTTCGTGGGCCCAGAGCGGTGACCAGGATCGGCACCATCAGCACCCCGCCGCCGAAGCCGGCCACCCCCGACAGCACCGCACTGCCGAAAGCCGCCGCGACCAGCAGCACCATCTGGACAGCGGACGGCAGCGTCACCATCACCTGCGTCACGCCCCACCCCCATCCGCGACAGCAGCCCTGCACCTGCTGGGTGAGCGGATACGCCACAATATGTCATATTGCCCTCACACTTTGTAGCGGGCACGCCGACCCAGAGAACTCCGTCCATGCAGCTCAAGCCGCTAGCGGCGGGCACCGCGTGGCGATGGACCAGCCGAAAAGGTCAGAAGAAGCCGCCGTCGGCGGCCAAGGTGCGGCCGGTGAGGTAGGAGGCGTCGTCACTGGCCAGGAAGGCGTACGCGGCGGCGATCTCGTCCGGCTCCGCCAGCCGGCCCAGGGCCGTCTGCGTTCGGATCCAGGCGTCCGCGGTCAGATCGAGATCCGGGTGTACATAGCTCTGGGCGTTCTCCGCGGCCATGTCGGTGGCGGTGCCGCCGGGCGCGATGGCGTTGATGGCGATTCCCCGCGTGCCGAGCTCGGCGCAGAGGTTGAGCACCATCGCCTCCACGGCCGCCTTGCTGGCCGCGTACAGGGTGTGGTGGAAGACCGCGCGGGAGGCGGAGACGGAAGAGGTGAGCACGATTCGGCCGCCCGAAGTGCTCGATTCCGGCGCAGGAAGCCAGCACGTCCAGATGCCCGAACGCGGCGACGGCCTCCTCCATCAGGCGGCGGATCTGCTGGGGGTCGATCGCGTCGGCCTGCACGGCGATCGCCCTGGCGCCGTCGCCGGCGAGGCGGGAGACAAGGCCGTCGGCTGCTGCTCGGTCAGCGCGGTAGCCGATGGCCACACTCGCGCCCTCGTCCGCCAGCCGCCGCGCGACCGCCGCCCCTATCCCCCGGCTGCCGCCGGTGACCACGGCCACCTTGTTCTCGAACCGTCGGTTCATCCGGCTCCCACCCCCATGGATCGAGTGCCCTTGACTCGAGGGGATGCGACGGGGACTCTGCGTGTCTTGGCCGAGCTTTGCCGACAAATTCCAGCTGCGGGACACCGGGGGCGGCCGTCACGCCGGTGGGTACTGCATTCGAACCAGTGACCCCTCGATTGTAAGAGTAGCCATTCGATCACTGGAGCAGGCGCATTTGCTCCTCAGGTCCACAAAAGGTAGCGGGTCAGCTGCGCAGCCGTGCGCCCGGTGCCAGGGACCATGATGTTTGCTCCCCTTGGCCATTCACGGCTCGGCCCGTTCAGGTCAGCGTGCAGCCGTGTTGCACTGGGCAGTAAGCCTGTTCGGCGTTCGAGCTGACCTCGACGTCACACCGTACGTAGTGCGCATCTTCCCGCAGTGTGTCCGGATGCGTACTCGGTGACCGTGTCACGTGGAGGGGACCGACACGGCCGGGGGCGCGTCGAGGTCGTGGGCGGAACGGGCCAGCCAGACCACGGCCAGGACACCGGCGACCGCCACGACGTCGTCGTAGACCTCAAGCGGCACTCCGCTCAGCCTGCCCGCCATCGTGAGCACGGCGGGCAGCACCAGAGCGAGGATGCCGTACTTGACGGTGGTCCGCTGGAAGCGGTTGTTGTCCCACTGCGCCCGCAGGACCAGCACGTTCCAGATCAGGGACGCCAAGCCGGCGACCAACGCGAGAGCTCCGACTGCCTGCCCGGACAACGCCAACCCCAAGCCGACGGCGGCGCATCCGTATCCCAGGGTGCCGCTGACCCGCAGGACGAGGACATGTCTTCGGGTGCGTCCCACGACCGGAGAGAGCAGGAGCACGACCCCGAGCATCGGCACGAACGTCACCACCGCTCCCCACGAGGACCAGGTCGTCAGGAACGGGTTGAGCAGGGTTGACGCCGCCGCGACGTACAGCGCCACGCGCAAGCGCCGTGTGTCTCGGTCCTGCTCCGCCGGCGGCCCGGTCAGCGGCCCGCGCAGGAACTCCCACAACGCCCAGGCCACCACCAATCCCGCCAGGGTCAGCAGGAGCACGTTCGGCCACGTCACCTGGATGCTCGCGTCCGGTGCCGCGAACAACGTCATCCACCACAACGCGCCGAGGTCGCCGGCGGCCAGTGCGACTACCACGGCGACGGCCAGCGCCGAGAGGTAGACGCCTGTGACTATGAGGGCGGGAACGCCTAAACGGTGACGACGGAGCACGTGACACTTCCCGGAGGAGAGAAGGGGGGCGGGACGCCTCACCCTAGCGAGCCGGGCACGCGCAGTCATGTGCGGGCCTCCCCGGAGGTCGGCGTGACGATCGGCCCCCTTGCCTTGATCCAGGAAGGGAACCTGAGTGGTGTGTCCCTCAGCTCACATCACCCATCAGTGCGGGCCGGCCGGCTTCACTGTGACGATCACGACGTGCTGCCGGAATCGCACGAACGCGCCCGAACAGTGATCGACGAACGGTTCCGCCGCACACAGGAACCCACCGCATGATCACGGAACACAGTGTGATCATCAGGAACGCGACCCTATCGGCGATCAACCAGGCAGGGGCCCCCTTTTCATGTGCGTGGGGCGTGCACCTGCGAAAACGTCAACGCACGGGCAGGCCTGTCACCGCGCGGCCGATGATCAGCCGCTGGATCTCCGACGTGCCCTCGAAAATGGTGTAGATCTTGGCGTCCCGGTGGAAGCGCTCCGCCGGGTGCTCCCTGGTGTATCCGGCGCCGCCCAGGATCTGGATCGCCTGCTCCGTCACCCACACCGCCGTCTCCCCCGCCACCAGCTTCGACATCGACCCTTCCGCCTGCGTGAACTGGCGGCCGTTGCGCGCCATCCAAGCGGCGCGCCAGGTCAGCAGGCGGGCCACGTCCACCCGCGTGGCCATCTCGGCGAGGAGGAAGGCGATCGCCTGGTTCTCGCCGATCTTGCGGCCGAACTGCTCGCGCTCGCGGGCGTAGTCCCTGGCGTACTCGAAGGCCGCGCGGGCGATGCCCACGGCCATGGCGGCGACCGACGGGCGGGTGGTCTCGAACGTGCGCATCGCCGCCTGCTCGCCCGCACGCTCCCCATTGCGTACGCGCGCCAGCCGGGCATCCAGTTTGTCCTTGCCCCCGAGCAGGCAGGAGCCTGGTACGCGCACGCCGTCCAGGATCACCTCGGCCGTGTGGGAGGCGCGGATCCCGTGCTTGCGGAACTTCTGGCCCATGGACAGCCCGGGCGTGCCGGGCGGGATGACGAAGGACGCCTGGCCCCGGGTGCCGAGTGACGGCTCGACCGAGGCCACGACGACGTGGACGTCGGCGATGCCGCCGTTCGTGGCCCAGGTCTTGACGCCGTCCAGGACCCAGTCGCCCCGGTCGTGGACTGCGCGGGTGCGGATGGCGCCGATGTCGGAGCCGGCGTCCGGCTCGGAGGCGCAGAAGGCACCCAGCTTGATGTCGTTCTCCGTGCCGAACATCTGCGGCAGCCACTCCCCCATCTGCTCCGGGGTGCCGTTCGAGGCGAGGGCGGCGGCGGCCAGGCCGGTGCCGACGATGGCCAGGCCGATGCCCGCGTCGCCCCAGAAGATCTCCTCGAACGCCACGGGCAGCGCCAGCCCGCTCTCCTCGAACCACTGGGTGGCGAAGAAGTCCAGAGAGTACAGGCCGATCTCGGCCGCCTCTTGGATGACCGGCCAGGGAGTCTCCTCCCGCTCGTCCCATTCGGCGCCCGCCGGGCGGATCACGTCACGGGCGAACTCATGCACCCAGTCGCGTACCTCGACCACGTCATCGCTGAGCTCCGGGCAGAAGCCGGCCATGTGCGCACTCTCCTCGAATGGGTTACCGTTGGTAACACCTTACCGGCCGGTAGCCATGAGAAGGAATGCCCCATGGCCAACCCGGCCGGAGTTCACGTCAGGCGGCTTGCCTGGGCGACCTCGCGGAAGCCAGTACGGCCAGGGCCGCCAGCCCCATGCCGATCGCGAGGCCGTACATCATCGGAGTGAATCCCTCGAATGCGGCGGCCACCTGCGGTCCGACGCTGCCGCCGACCGCGAGAGCGAAGGAGAACAGCGACAGCGCTGTTCCCCGCGCCTGGCCGGCGCCGGCGGAGATGGCCTCGTTCATGCTGGGCAGGCCGCCGGCGATGGCGGCGACGTAGACGGCGAGCAGGACCACCAGCGCGGCCGCGCCGGTCAGCCCGACGGCCGCGAGCGCGAGGCCACCGGCCGCCAGGAACGCCGCGGCCCTGACCGTCGTGGGGATCCGGGCCAGCCAGGGCATGAGGAGGGGCACCAGGACGATCGAGGGGAGTCCGGCCGTTCGGAGCGTGAGCAGATCGGCGGACGACGTCACACCATAGATCTGCAAACCGGTGTAAACGGCTACGAAGCCCACCATCAACATGATCGTGGCGATGTACCGGAGCCCGAGAACGCGATGGAACAGCAGTCCCGGCACCGCCCGATAGACCGACAGCAGCGAGCCGGAGCCCTCACGCGGCAGGTCGGGCAGCATGATCGCCCGCACGCCCAGGAAAGCCAGCAGGAAACCGGCCGCCGACAGCAGGAAGAGCCCGCGCCAGCCGATCGTGTTCACCATCAATTGGGCGGCGACCTGGAGCACCACGGCCGAGGCGAGGAACGCGCCGGTCACCGCCGCGATCGCGACCACCCGCCGGCGCGGCTCGACCCGTTCCGCCAGGTACGCCATACCCGCGGGCGGGAACATCGCCACCGCCAATCCCTGCACGGCCCGCAACGCGAACGCCACCTCGGGGGACGGGCTCAACGCCACCGCCGCCGAGGTGACCGCGGCCAGCGGTAGTCCGATCATCAGCAACCTGCGACGCCCGTAGCGGTCGGACAGCGGGCCGAACACCAGGAAGCCGGCGCCGTACCCGATGCCGAACGCGGTCACCAGCCAGGTCAGCCCGCCCGGCGAGGCCCCCCAGCCGGTGGCCATGTCGTGCAGGAGCGGGATCACGACGTACAACTGGCCGCTGACCAGCACGGCGGTGAGGGTGAACGCCGTCATCGTGCGCCCGAACGGGGCGCGGGCCGGGGTGGTCGCCGCGAGGTGGGGCGGCGCGCAAGGAGTGGTTATTGCCATGTGCCGGGACGGTAGCCAACCAACTAGTTGGATGTCAACTGAACAGTTGGATTGCAACCAACTGGTTGGTGGCTATGATGAGCGGTATGGCACCCAAGGTCTCGACCGCCGCCACGCGCGCCGCCCTGCTGGAGGCCGCGCGGGAGGAGTTCGCCGCGTACGGCGTGGCGGGCGCCCGCGTGGATCGCATCGCCGAGCGCGCCGGCGTCAACAAGGAGCGCATCTACGGACATTTCGGCAGCAAGGAGAAGCTGTTCGACGCCGTCATCACGGAGGCGGTCGACGACCTGACCACGCAGATCGCTCTCCCCGGCGGCGATCCCGCGGACTACGTGGCCAAGCTGATGGACTACTACCACACCCATCCCGAGCTGGTGCGGCTGCTGATGTGGGAGGCGCTCAACTACCGCGGCCCGGACCTGCTGCCTGGGCAGGAGGCGCGGGTGGAGCGCTGTGGCCGCAAGACGCGCTCGCTGGCGGAGGGGCTGGGGGTGGAGCCCTCCGCGAGGGTGGCGCGGATGGTGTTCCTGCTGACGGGGCTGGCGTTGTTCCCGTCGATGATGCCGCAGCTCGGGCGCATCATCCTGGGTGATGCCGCGGCCGACCACGAGGCCATGCGGGACCAGATCACCGAGATCGTGGCGGCCGGCTTCAAGTAACGGCAGGCGGACACGGGCGCCACGCCGGCGAGGGGATGTGCGGCGGAGCCCCGACCTTACATGGTCAGGGTGATCATGGGTGGGCGTTCGCCTATCCCGATGTCGCGGAGCAGCACGTCGTGCCCGTCCAGCCCTCTGCGGAACTGCGTCAACCGTACCGAAGGCTCATGGCACGAATAGATCTTGCCCTGCCGTCGCAACCTCGACCAAGCAGCCAGCATGATCTGGGACGCCATCCCCCCGAGCGCCTCGGTCGACTGTGGGGAGTGCTCGCGCGACCCCAGGTCCACCTGCGCGAGCGCGTCCAGCCCGGCCAGCTCCAGCAGGTCGATCAGCAGCCCCAGCTCCACGCCGTACCCGGTGAGGAACGGCACCCGTTCCAGGGCCGAGCGGCGGCCGGCGTACTCACCGGCCAGGGGCTGGACGAAGCCGGCCAGTTGGGGCCAGTGGAGGTTGATCAGGGGGCGGGCCACGAGCTCCGTGACGCGGCCGCCTCCGTTGGAGGTGCCGTTCAACGGGCGGTCATAGCAGCCTTTCGAGTACACCACGGTGGGGTCCGCGAGGAGCGGCCCGAGCAGGCCAAATATCAGGGAAGCGCGAAATTTACGGATATCTGCGTCGGCGAACACCAGCACGTCCCCTGAGGTCACCGCCAGCGATTTCCACAGCGCCTCACCCTTGCCGTCCAGCGGCACGAGCTGCGGCAGGATCTCGTCCTGGGCATGCACGCAGGCCCCCGCCCGCGCGGCCACGAGCGCCGTGTCGTCGGAGGAACGCGAGTCGATCACCACGATCTCGTCAATGAGCCCGGCCAGCTCCCGCCGGATCACCCTGACGATCTCGCCCACGGTCTCCCGCTCGTCGCGGGCCGGAAGCACCACGCTCACCGTGGTCTTCCCCTTGGCGGCCTTCAGGTCCCGGAGCGGCCAGTCCGCGGCGGACGAAGTACGGCGCCGCAACCATCTTCGCACTTCAAAGAGCATGCGACACCTCCCCCGTATCCCCACATGTCAGCTTATGCGGTGGTGGCGTGCCGCTCCAGGAACGTATACACGTCGGCCTCGTCCACCCCCGGGAACGAGCCCGGCGGCAGCGCGGCCAGGACATGGGAGTTGGCGCGGGCGGACGGCCAGGCGTACCCCTCCCAGCGTTCGGCCAGGTCAGCGGGCGGGCGGCGGCAGCAGTCGCCGTTGGGGCAGTGGGATCTGGTGCGGTTGGTGGTCTCACGGCCCCTGAACCAGCGTGACTCCTTGTACGGCACCCCCAGCGTGATCGCGAAGTCCCGCTCGCGCGACGGATCCACGTGCGCCACGCAGAAATAGGTCCCGGTGGGCGAGTCGGAGTACTGGTAGAACACCGAGAACCGATCGGGCGAGGCGAACACCTGCCGCCCTGACCACTGCAGGCACATCCGCTGCCCCTCGATGGCCCCCTGCTCGTCGGCCGGGAAGACGATGCCGTCGTTCTCGTACGCCTTGTAGATGGTGCCGCCGGCGTCGTTGCGCACGAAGTGGCAAACGAGGCCGAGGTGGTGGGTGGCGAGGTTGGTGAAGCGGTGGGCGGCCATCTCGTACGAGACCGCGAACACGTCCCGCAGGTCCTCCACCGACAGCGCCCGGTCGGCCTTGGCCTCCTGGAGGTAGGGCGCGGCGGCCCGCTCGGGGACGAGGACGGCGGCGGCGAAGTAGTTCGCCTCGGTGCGCTGGCGCAGGAAGTCGGCGAAGTCACGCGGCTTGCCGTGGCCGAGCGCGAGGTGGCCGAGGGTCTGGAGCAGGATCGTGCGCGGGGTGTGCATGCCGAGCTGCTCGTGTTTGACGTAGATGCGGCGGTTGCGGAGGTCTGTGATGGAACGTACGGACCGGGGCAGGTCTTGCGCGGTGTGCACGGTGTAGCCGAAATGCGTGACCAGGCTCTGGATCGTGCTCTGCGAGAGGGCACCCGTGCGGTAGCCGACCGCGTCGAGCGCCTTGGCGGCGTCCTGCTCGATCTCGCCGAAGTAGTTGCCCACCTCACGCTGCCTGCGCCGCAGCTCGGCGTTGGCGGCCCTGGCCTCCTCCGGGGTGGCGGTGCCGCGAGCCTGCCTGGCACGCAGCTCGCCGTACAGGCCGAGGAGGTGTTCGAGCACGTCGTTCGGCACGCGCGCGGAGACCTTCAGGCGCGGCAGCCCGAGCCCGGCGTAGATGGGGTCGCGCTGCGCCTCCTCCAGCGCGATCTCGAGCTGGGCGCGGCGGTTGGGCGCCTGGCGACGCAGCAGTTCCTCGACGGGCACGCCCAGGGCGGCGGCCAGCGCCTTGAGCAGCGAGAGCTTGGGCTCGCGCTTGCCGTTCTCCAGCAGCGACAGCTGGCTGGGCGCTCTGCTGACGCGCGAGCCGAGGTCCGACAGGGTGAGGCCGCGCTGTTTGCGCAGGTGGCGTAGGCGCTGACCAAACGCGATCAGATCAAGCTCCTGCGTCAAAGACAGCGGTTCTTCACCTAGCAAGGGCGCCATGCAGGCATCTTAGGCAGAAATTCGGCCCTTTTTCTAGCCTCAACGCCAACCCCTGGGACAGGGGGTGCGTCACTCGGATTGGTCTAGGCCAACGGGAAAACTATGGATTTCTTCACAGCTGAATACCCACGAGTAATGCCTGTTTTGGAAACTTGCACGATTCTTCTCCCAGCTATCGACTATTGACCGGCCCTGCCGGGGCACAGACTCGGCGTGAGCCCCAGGGGACGAAAAGGAGCGAACAATGATCGATCGCCTCAAGGGAGCTGCTGAGCAGCTGCAGGACGAATGGGACAGCGACCCTCGCTGGGAGGGCGTCGAGCGCACGTACCGCGCCGAAGACGTGATCAGGTTGCGCGGCAGCGTGCAGGAGGAGCACACGCTGGCCCGGCTGGGTGCCGAGCGGCTGTGGGACCTGCTGCACATCGAGGACTACGTGAACGCCCTCGGCGCGCTGACCGGCAACCAGGCGGTCCAGCAGGTGAAGGCGGGTCTGAAGGCGATCTACCTGTCCGGCTGGCAGGTCGCCGCGGACGCGAACCTGGGCGGGCAGACGTACCCGGACCAGAGCCTGTATCCGGCCAACTCCGTCCCCGCCGTCGTGCGCCGCATCAACAACGCGCTGCTGCGCGCCGACCAGATCACCTGGTCGGAGGGCGACTTCGACACCCCGTACTGGCTGGCGCCCATCGTGGCCGACGCCGAGGCCGGCTTCGGCGGGGTGCTGAACGCGTTCGAGCTCATGAAGGGCATGATCGCGGCAGGCGCCGCGGGCGTGCACTGGGAGGACCAGCTCGCCTCGGAGAAGAAGTGCGGCCACCTGGGCGGCAAGGTGCTCATCCCGACCGGCCAGCACATCAAGACCCTGAACGCCGCCCGCCTCGCCGCGGACGTCGCCGGAGTCCCGACGCTGATCATCGCGCGGACCGACGCACAGGCCGCGACGCTCCTGACCAGCGACGTGGACCCGCGCGACCAGGAGTTCGCCACCGGCGAGCGCACCGCGGAGGGCTTCTACCGGGTCAGGAACGGGCTGCAGGCCTGCATCGCCCGCGGCCTGGCGTACGCGCCGTACTCCGACCTGCTCTGGATGGAGACCGGCACACCCGACCTGGACGTGGCCCGCGAGTTCGCCGAGGCGATCAAGGCCGAGTATCCCGACCAGATGCTCGCCTACAACTGCTCGCCGTCGTTCAACTGGAAGAAGCACCTGGACGACTCCACCATCGCCAAGTTCCAGCGGGAGCTGGGGCACATGGGGTACAAGTTCCAGTTCATCACGCTCGCCGGGTTCCACTCGCTGAACTACGGCATGTTCGACCTGGCCCAGGGGTACGCGGCCGAGGGCATGTCGGCGTACGTGGAGCTGCAGGAGGCCGAGTTCGCCGCCGAGTCGCGCGGCTACACGGCCACCCGGCACCAGCGTGAGGTCGGGACCGGCTACTTCGACCTGGTCAGCACGGCCGTCGCTCCCGACTCCTCGACGGTCGCACTGCGCGGCTCAACCGAAGAAGAGCAGTTCGAGCACTAGTTTCCGACTCGCCGGCCACCTCCAGGGCATGGGATGGTTCACCGGCGAACGGGCCGCGCCAGTCCCCCCAGCCTGGCGCGGCCCGTCTCACTTCATGATCGACAGGCCATATCGATGTCTTTCCGCGAGTTCCGAGGCCGGGCAGGGCCCTGAACTTCACGACCGGCGCGAGGTGATATCTCATGATCAAGACACGCACTGCTCTGGCTACGTGCGCGATGGCGATCTCAGTTCTTGCCTTCCCTGCGGTGGCATCAGCTGAGCCCGCAAGCGCCGAGCCTGCGACTCAGCAGGCCGTCACCGAAACGGCCGCTTACGTGATTCCGTGCGGCCATGGAAGGCATTCCGCCGAGTGCCGCGCCCGGCACGGCCGCAGCCACCACAGAGGCGATACCGATCTCGAAGAGCAGAGCCCCGCCACTGGCCAGGTATGCACCAGCGGCAGTGTAGTCGGCTGCTGAGGCGGTGCCGGTTGATGCCGAGCGGCCGTCGTCAACCCGGGCGGGCAGCTCCAGGTGTGCGGCGTGACCGTCTGTCTCGGCTAAGCCCGGACGGCGGGTCCTTCCGTCACGCTTAGGGAAGCCTGGACACTGGCACCCGATCGACCTAACTAAGATCCAGTAGCCGTAGGCGTCTCCGAGACGGACACGGAGGGGTCCGGCGACTCGCCGGGCCCGTCCTGGGGGATCGTGGAGATGGAGCCCGACGGCTGTGGGCAGCTCCGCCTGGCCGCGTTTCCCCTCCTCCTGCTCGCCGGGTTCGCGCACTCGCCCGGATCGTCGCCCCCGGGGTCGTCAGGGCCGCTCGTGTTCGGCGGCTGAAACGTGTTCTTGCGCTCGGGCGAAGGGTCGAGCAGGGCGGACGGACTCTTCGTGCGCCTGTGGGAGACGGACTCCGTGGGCGTGGACGTGGTTGTCACAGGCGCCGTCACCCCGGCCCGTGTGGGCGGGAGGGCGCCGGTGGGCGTGGCAGAGGGGCGGACGGTGGATTCGGCGCTGCCATGGGGCTGCACGACCGGCGGGTTGGCGGGCAGCAGTGAGCCTCCCCCGATGCTCATCCCGTCGCCGCCCGCCGCCGCGATCACCGTGATGGCCGCGATGGAGACCGTGGCGAGGGCGGCGAAACTGGCGTGCGACAGGTGCGCCCCCGTATTCCTCCTGCGTCTACGCGAACCGGAACGCTCCACACCAGCTTCCGGTACGCCGGACGGGCCGGAACCGGTGTCGCCGGGCGGCCCCGCCAGGCGTACCCTCCCTCCCCCGGGCGGATAGGGCACCGGCGTCCAGATCTCCTCCAATACCCCGGCCACCGCCTGCCGCAGATCCCAGGGCTCACCGACGCCTCCGGCGGCCAGCAGCACCCGCAGCAGATCTGCGGACCTGGGGCGGTCGGCGGGATCCTTGGCCAGCGCGGCCTCGACGGCGGGCCGGAGCATGGCGGGCACGCCCGCGACCCGCGGCGGGTCGAACAGGATGCGCCGGGTCAGGACATCAGCCTCGCCGCCGCCGAACGGGTGATGCCCCGCCGCGGCGAACGCCACCAGGCACCCCCACGCGAACACGTCCGACGCGGGCACCGCGGGGCCGCCCGTCAGCCGCTCCGGCGCCACCCATCCGGGACTGCCCATGACCTGCCCAGCCTGCGTGTGCGCGGCCAGCGTGTCGACGTCGCGCGCGATGCCGAAGTCGATGACACGCGGCCCCCGCGTGGACAGCAGCACGTTGCCCGGTTTGAGGTCACGATGGACCAGCCCGGCCTCGTGCACCGCCACCAGGGCCGCGGCCACGCCCAGCGCAACGCCGTACGCGAGGTCGGGCGTGAGCGGTCCCTTGGCCCCGACGACCTGGGAGAGCGCCGGGCCCGGGATGTACTCGGTGACCAGGTAGGGGCGGTCCTTGTCGGTGCCGTCCTCCACGACCGCCGCCGTGCAGAACGGCACCAATCTTCGCGAGAAAGCCACTTCCTCGGCGAAGCGCGCGCGTAACGTGGCATCGTTGAGATGCACCGCATGCGGCGTCTTGAGTGCGACCAGGCCACCCTGAGGGTGTTCGGCCAGATAGACCACTCCCATCCCGCCCGTGCCGAGGCGGCCGAGGAGCAGGTATCGGCCGATGATGACCGGGTCGCCCACCGTAAGCGGTCGCACGCCAGGAGGCATGTCACTTGCACCACGCGCCATCCGGTTTTCGCCTCTCCTGATCAGGGTCACGGCAAAGCACACTGTGACCGGATCCGCGGAGGCTTTCCGCATGTCTGCCATAAGGGGTATTGGAGGTAAGGCGGTCATTCCTTCGGGGTAAGTAAGGGCTGTGGTTCGACGGTCTGAAGTGGTGTTTCGGCTCTGGCGTGCCGGACGAGAATGATCACGTTCAGTACGGCGAGCGTCACGAAGAGCCTCACCGCCGGAGCCGTAACGTGCCCTCACCCGCGACCGCTTCACGGCCCAACTACCCGAGGCGGTACGCGGCCCATGGAGCCCGCCCGCTGACGGGTGGGCCGCCGCGTACCCGACCTAGGAGGCGAGCGCCGCCTCTTCCTCGGCTTCGACCTGCTGGTTCCAGTCGCGCTTGATCGCGCGCCACCCCTCGTCGTCGGCCCCGGTCCGCCAATATCCGGAAATCGACAGCCGATCCATCCCGATCCCCCGGTCGAGCCGCAGGTGGCGGCGGAGTTCCTTGACGAACCCCGCCTCCCCGTGCACGAACGCGCACACCTCTCCCTCGGGGAACTCCAGAGCCCGCACCGCCTCCACGAGCCTCTCGCCCACGGGACGGTCGCCACGGTGGACCCACGTGACCCGCGCGTCGGCGGCCGTCTCGAGCTTCTGCTCGTCCTCGGGCGCGTCCACCTCCACCAGCACGTGCGCAAGGGTGCCCTCCGCCAGCTCCTCCAGCGAGGCCGCGATGGCCGGCAGCGCGCTCTCGTCGCCCACCAGGAGGTGCCAGTCGGCCGCGGGGTCGGGGGCGTACCCGCCGCCGGGGCCGAGCATGAGCAGGACGTCGCCGGGAACGGCCCGGTCGGCCCACGGTCCGGCCAGCCCCTCGTCGCCGTGCACCACGAAGTCGAGGGTGAGCTCACGGCTGTCGGGGTCCCAGGCGCGGACGGTGTAGGTCCGCAGCCGCGGCCAGTGCTCGCGCGGCATCGTCTCGCGGCAGGTCTTCACGCTGAACGGCTCGGGATATTTCACCCCTTCGTACGGAAAGACCAGCTTGACGTAGTGGTCCGTCAACCCCGAGGTGGCGAAGTCGGCCAGCCCGTCGCCTCCGACGACGACGCGGACCATGTTCCGCGAGAGCCGCTCGGTCCGCAGGACGACGCCCCGATGATGATCCGTGGGCTTCTCAGCCATCAATCAGGCCCCCTGACTCAAAGTTAGGTATACCTAACCTTACACTTTCCCTGAGATGCAAGCGTACGCCGATCTTCACAAAAGGGGCAGTGGTAAATCTTCACGCCGCCGCGATGTCCCCGGTGGACGCGCGCCGAGCGGCCACCGCGCGCAGAAAATCGGACATATGCCGGAACGCCAGCCGGGCCTCGGGCAGCACGTCCGCCAGGATCGGGAAGACGTGCGGCATGTGTTTCCACTCCTCGTACCGGACCTGGACCCCGGCCAGCCGCGCCCGTTCGGCCACTCTCCTGGCCTCATCACGCAGCACCTCGGTCGACCCGGTCACGATCATGAGCGGCGGCAGCCCCGTGAAGTCCCCCAGCACCGGGGAGACGAGCGGATCGCGCGGGTCGAGGCCGGAGGTCCATCGGCGCGCCAGCCACCGCACCCGGCCGGCCGGGAGCATGGGGTCCTGCCAGCGGTTCGCGCGGCGCGGGAAGTCGGTCAGGTCGGCCCATGGCGAGAGGCAGATCGCGGCCCCCGGCATCGGGAGCTTCCCGTCGCGCAGCGCCAGCAACGTCGCCAGCGTGAGGTGGCCGCCCGCCGAGTCCCCCGCCAAGATGATGTCCTCAGGCGCGTAGCCCCGTCCCAGCACGCAGTCGTACGCGTCCAGCGAGTCGGCCAGCGAGTCCGCAAGCTGGTGCACCGGCCCCTGCCGGTAGTCGAGCGCCAGCACCGGCCGCTTGGCCGCCACCGACAGCCGCCACGTGATGGACCGATGGGTACGCGGCGAGCACGAGAAATAGCCGCCGCCGTGGAAATACAGCACCACCTTGCCCTCGTCGAGCCCCGGCCCGCCCCGCACCCACTCGCCCTCGCACGCCGAGAACGCCTCCGGCTCGACGGTGACGTGCTCGGGCTGAGGCACCCGGACCAGCCGCCCGATGTCACCGAGCCGGGCGGCGCAGGCCAGGGCGAAAGGATGGCGCATGAGTAGCGTTGAGGCCGGCTTCAGAGTGCCGTGCATCAGGCCGATCAGCGCGCGGGCCTGCCAGCTCAACGGGTACTCGGGAGCCACGTCCCTGTCGATCCGCATATTGACCCTCCGCTGAACTCCTTCCCCCAACGAGATCGTCCTACCGGCCAGTAAGTATCTCATCGCTTACGTGGATATTTCGGCGCTGTGACACGCTGTCGTTCATGGCCGGATATTCGGGCACACCGCTGCCGCGCAAGCTCGGCATCAAACCGGGGCACAACGTGCTCGCCCTCGGCGCCCCCGACGGTCTCGACCTGGGCGAGCCCGCCGCCGAGGTCCACCGGACCCCGGCCGCCGGCCCGTACGACGTCATAATGGTCTTCTGCCCCGACAGCGCCACACTTCACCAGGCGTTCCCAGCCGTCATGGCCCTCTTGGCCAAGAACGGCGGGCCGTGGGTCTGCTGGCCGAAGCGTTCCAGCAAGGTGCCCACGGACCTCTCCGAGAACCCCATCCGCGACTACGGCCTGTCCACGGGCCTGGTGGACAACAAGGTCGCCGCCGTCGACGCCACCTGGTCGGGCCTGCGCTTCGTCTACCGCCTCACGGACCGCTGACGTTTATTGCGTTGCAGGGCCCATGGCCCTCGTCGCATAATTCCGTGCTCCCCATCGGCAGACCCGTGCGCGGGTCCGGACACGGCTGGTAACCGTGTCATCACCCCCCGGAGGTGCAAAACCATACCGCTCTATGCCCGGCTCGTCCGGTACGGCTTCCGCAAGCACGCCACCTACGTCTGGGCCGCAGTCGCCGCGACGTTCACCAACAGTGTGTTCGGCGTCCTGCGTGCCTACATCCTCATCGCACTCTGGCAGGCCCGCCCTGGCTTGGCCGGTTACGACGTGACCGACGCCATCACGTTCTCCTTCATCACCCAGGCGTTCATCGGCCCGATGCAGCTGTTCGGCGGCGGGCTCGGCATCCCCGAGCGCATCCGCAGCGGCGACATCGCGCTCGACCTGGTCCGCCCGGCCTCACTCCAGCTCTGGTCACTGGCCGAGGACGTGGGCAGGGCCGCCTACCTGTTCCTGGTCCGCGGCGTCCCGCCCATGCTGCTCGGCGCGGCGCTGTTCGGCATCACCGTCCCCACCGGCCTCGGGCAGTGGCTGGCGTTCCTGACCGGGTTCGCCATCGGCGTCCTGGTCAGCTTCGGCTGGCGCTACCTGCTGGCGCTGTCGGTCTGCTGGCTCGTGGACGACCGCGGCGTCGCGGTGTTGTCACTGGTCCTGACCACGTTCCTCAGCGGGATGATGGTCCCGATCCACATCTTCCCCGGCTGGCTACGCGACCTGGCCATGGCGCTGCCCTGGGCGGCCATGGTCCAGCTCCCCACCGACCTCTACCTCGGCAAGGCTCCGGTCCTGGAGACGCTCGTGTTCCAGGCGCTCTGGGCGGCGGTCCTCCTCGGGCTGGGCGCGCTCGGCACCAGGGCGATCCGCCACAAGGTGGTGATCCAGGGTGGCTAGGACGTACTTCCTGCTGCTGTGGACCTGGACCCGCGCGGCGGCGGCGTACCGGGCGTCGTTCACGCTGATGACCGTGCTCGGCTTCGTGCTCGCCGGACTCGACGTCGCCGTGATCCTGGTCATCTTCTCCAACACCACCACGCTCGCGGGCTTCTCCCGCGACGAGGTCCTCTTTCTGTACGGCGCCGCGAGCCTGTCGTTCAACATCTGCGACACGTTCGTCAGCAACATCGACCGGATCAGCCAGCACATCAAGGCAGGCACACTCGACACGGTACTGATCAGGCCGGTGAGCGCGTGGATCCAGCTCACCACCGACCGTTTCAACGCCAACAGGGCCGGCCGGATCGTGCAGGCGGCCGTCGTGCTCGGCTACGGCATCGCCGCGGTCGACGTCGACTGGCGGCGTGCCTGGATGATCCCCGTCATGGTGATCACCGGGATCGTCATCTTCTCGGCACTGTGGACGCTGGGCGGCGCGCTGCAGTTCGTGCTGACAGACGCGCCCGAGGTGGCCAGCTCCTTCACCTACGGCAGCAACCAGCTCAACCAGTACCCGCTCAGCATCTACGGCCGCGACCTGGTCAAGGGCGTGACGTACGTGCTGCCGCTGGCCTTCGTCAACTGGCAGCCCGGCCTGTACGTGCTGGACCGGGCCGACCCGTTCGGCACGCCCGAGTTCATGAGATTCGCCGGACCGGCCGCCGCGCTGGTCCTCTCACTGCTGGCCGGGCTGGCCTGGCGGCAGGGCATCAGGCACTACCGATCCACGGGGAGTTGACGATGATCGAACTTGATGGCGCCGGACGCTCGTTCAAGATCAAAAGGAGGGTCGTGCACGCCGTGCGCGACCTGTCGTTCACCGTGTCGCCGGGGGAGTTCGTCGGCTACCTCGGCCCCAACGGCGCGGGCAAGTCCACCACGATCAAGATGCTCTGCGGCATTCTCACGCCCACGTCGGGCCGGGTCCGGGTGGCCGGGCTCGACCCGTCGCGCAGGCGCACGACGCTGGCGCGGCGGATCGGGGTGGTGTTCGGGCAGCGCACGACGCTGTGGTGGGACCTGCCGCTCGGCGACAGCTTCGAGCTGATCCGCCACCTGTACAAGGTGGACCGCGCAGCGTTCAGGTCGCGGCTCGGCGAGCTGACCGAAACCCTCGACCTGGGCGAGTTCATCCGCACACCGGTGCGCCAGCTCAGCCTGGGCCAGCGCATGCGCGGCGACCTGGCCGCGGCGCTGCTGCACGCGCCCGACGTGCTGGTGCTCGACGAGCCGACGATCGGGCTGGACGTGGTGAGCAAGGCCAGCATCCGGGCCTTCCTGCAGCGGCTCAACGCCGAGCGGGGCACGACCGTGCTGCTCACCACGCATGACCTGGGCGACATCGAACGCCTGTGCCGCCGGGTCATGCTGATCGACCACGGGCGGCTGGCGTTCGACGGCACGCTCGACGACCTGATGGCCACGGCGCCCGACCGGTCGAGCCTCGAGGAGGTGGTCACCCACCTCTACACGGGCATGACTCAGTAGTAGCTGCCCTCCGGCGTGGCCTCGTAGTCCTCATCCAACTCGTCGTCCCGGCGCGACCAGCGCGACGGCATCAGCACGGGGATGAACAGCGCCACGCCGAGCAGGGCGAACACGCCCGTCGTGAGCAACGTCTTGGCGCCGAAGCCGGCGTCCCTGATGATCTGGTTGACCGACGGCTCGCTCGGGATGAAGGAGAGCGCCCGGTTCACGTCGAGGGCGTAGACGACCGTCCAGGCCAGCAGGACCATCGACGGCACGAACGTCGCGAGCGGCGACACCCGGCCCGCCACCACCAGCCCGACGACCAGCCCGATCGCGGCCATCGCGCCCAGCGCGATCCACATCTTCTGGCTGTCCGGTGGGCTCGCCGCCGCATTGCCGACGACCTGCTGGACGGCCCATCCGCCGCCCGCCAGGACGGCCGCCGTCACCACAAGCCCGATGAGGAATCCACCTAAGTGCCGCAACGTTCTCACCTCTATGTCAACGCGGTCGGCACGACCCTAGCGAGAAATGCCCATTTCGGACAGGCATTGTGCAGCTTCGCACTCTGGGTCTCATGTGTCACTGCCCCGTGAGAGCATGGGGCACACCCATGCACGCGCAACTCCCTCTGAGGCTCGCGCGGACGGCCGCCTTCTCCGCCGTCTGCGTGACTCTTGCCGCGCTCGCCCACATGCTGGGAGGCGGCTCGGCGCCCGCGCCGTGGGCCGCCGGTCTCGGCCTTGCGGGCGTGTCCGCGCTGGGGCTGGCGCTGTGCGGCAGGGAACGCTCGACGGCGACGATCAACGTCGTGCTGATGAGCGCTCAGCTGGGGCTGCACGAGCTGTTCGCCAGTGACGGCGGGACGTACTTCTCCCTGCACGGCCTGTTCTCGACGGACGTGGTCGTGCACAGCCATACGCAGGGCGGCCTGGCCGTGAACACCGGGATGCTGCTCACGCACGTGACGGCCACGTTGATCACGGGCCTGTGGCTGGCGCGCGGCGAGGTCGCGCTCTGGTCGCTGCTGCGCCTCATCGGCCGCCGTCTCGTGCTGCTGCCTACGATCGTCGTGCCCCCCGTACGGGTTGTCGCGCCGATCGTCCAGACAAGGGTCGTGCCGCTCCAGCCGGAGTTCTGGCACTGCGTGGCCAGGCGTGGTCCTCCACTTCCCGCCTGACCATCTGACACCCGTTTCATCCCCTGATTCACCAAGTGGAGTTTTCCCATGTCCTTCGTACGCCGTGCGGCGACCGTGCTCGCCGCCGCCACCGCGCTGACCGTCGGGCTCGCCATCCCGGCGCTGGCCCACGTCACCATCCAGCCGGGCACCGCCGAGCAGGGCGGGTTCACCAAGGTCGCGTTCCGGGTGCCGAACGAGCGCGACAACGCCTCGACCGTCAAGATCGAGGTCAACTTCCCGACCGACCATCCGCTGGCGTTCGTGTCGGTCAAGCCGCTGCCGGGCTGGGACGTCAAGGTCACGCAGGGCAAGCTGCCCAAGCCGGTCAAGACCGAGTACGGCGACCTCGAGGAGGCCGTGACCAAGGTCGTGTGGTCGGGCGGCAAGATCAATCCCGGGGAGTTCCAGGAGTTCGAGGTGTCCATGGGGCAGTTGCCCAAGGACACGGATTCGCTGACGTTCCCGACCAAGCAGACCTACTCGGGGGGTGAGGTGGTGAACTGGGCCGACCCCGCCAAGGCGGACGGCACCGAGGCCGAGCACCCTGTCCCGACGCTCAAGCTGGTTCCCGCCAGCGGGGGTGACGAGCACGGCGCGGCCTCCGCCTCCGCCGCTCCGGCCGGCGCCACGCCTTCGGTGGTTCCGGTGGCGGCGTCGACGTCCACGTCCGACGGGACCGCCCGCCTCCTGGGCGGGGCGGGCCTGGTGGTGGGCGTCATCGGCATCGTGGTCGGCGCCCTCGGCCTCCGCCGCCGCCCCACCTCCTGAGCCCCGCACCCCGGGCGCCGGGCTCCGACCTTGGGGCCCGGCCGTCCTGGCCATCCGCCGTCTCCCAACCCACCGCCCCGGGCAAGGCCCCATTCGGGGTCCGGGCGCCTACGGGGCCGAGCGCCTTGTGCCGGGCTCCAGCCCGCCGACGCGGGGCCTCAAAGCGGCGACGCTCCCATGCGGATGCCGGCCCCATCCGCGGACGCCCACGCGCACAACGCGCCGGCTGGGGACGGGCGGCGCGGGAAAGATGCGGCCAGCCCACCCCGCAGGCGTCCATGCGCGCGACGCCGTGCCTATGGACGGCGCGCCCGGCGCAGGAGCGTGCGGGTCGTCCGGAGGCGTGCAGCTCGCCAGGGGCACCTGACGCCGCGTGACACGCACGCCCGTCCGTCGCGTGTGGGGCGGGCGGCGTCAGGAGGTGATGTCCTTGCCGGAGAAGCGGGCCCAGGCGATCGAACCGAACAGCACGATGTACGCCCCGAACGCCAGCAACCCCTCCCTCAGCGCCCCCATGTCGACCGGGTTGCGCAGCACCGCGTCGAAGTTCGTGAACTTGGACGGCAGCAAGTACGGCGTGATCGAGCCGAGCTCGGGGATCGCCCGGAGCACCTGGCAGATGATGACCAGCACCAGGGTGGCCGCGATGGCTCCGATGGACACCTCGGTGAACGTCGAGAGCGCCAGCCCGATGGCGGCCAGGGCGGCCATGCCGGCGCCGACGTACCCGACGGTGATGAGGATGCGCAGCAGGCCGTCCGTCATCGAGATCGTGGTGCCCGACAGCAGCGTCACAGGACCGGCGGGGAAGAGGAGCAGGCCCGTCAGCAGGGCCGTCAGCGCCACCACCGCGGTCACCGCGTACGCGAAGACGACCGCGTTGAGGTATTTGACCAGCAGCAGCCGGGTGCGTCCCGCCGGCGCGGCCAGCAGGTAGCGGAGCGTCCCCGCCCCGGCCTCGCCCGCGATCGAGTCGCCCGCCACCACGCTGACGGCGACCGGCATCAGCAGCAGCACGAGGAACGAGAACGAGGCGAACGTCAGCATCAGGCTGTTGCCCGCCACGTCCGCGATGATCCCGCCCATGCCCCCGTCGGAGCTGACGATGCGCAGCGCCACGCCGATGACGATCGGCACGACGCCGAGCGCGGCCAGCATCACCAGGTTGCGCGGCCGGCGGAAGGTCAGGCCCAGCTCCGAGCCGAGCAGCCGCCAGAACGACCACGTCCTGCCCGCACCCGTTGGGACGGGGGCGGCGCTGGGCGGCTCCGGCGGGTGGCGTTCGGTGGTGCGCATGGTCTCCGTGACGGGTACGAGGCCGGGCGAGCGCCGCTGGGCGGTCTGCGTCTCAGCCGTTTCAGCCGTTTCAGCCGTCTCAGCCGTCTCAGCCGTCGACATCGAAGCCCTCCCCTGTCAGTCCGACGAACACGTCCTCCAGGCTCGGCCGCAGCACGGCCAGCCCGCGTACGGCCACGCCCTCCCCCACCAGCGCGGCGTTGATCCGTTCCGGCGCGTGCCCGCCCAGCTCCGCCGTCACTTCCCCGCTCGCGGGCCGCACATCGGCGAGGCCGAGCGTGCCGAGCACCCGTGCGGCGTCCGCCACGTCCGGGGTCTCCACCCTGACACGCGCCACGACCCCACCGCTCAGCGAGGCGATCGTGCCCTGCGCCACGAGCTTCCCGGTACGCATGATCGCCGCGTGCGTGCACATCTGCTCGACCTCCGCCAGCAGGTGCGAGGAGACGAAGACGGTCGTGCCGTCGGCGGCGATCTCCTTGACCAGCGCGCGGACCTCGCGCGTGCCCTGCGGGTCGAGCCCGTTGGTCGGCTCGTCCAGGATGAGCAGCTCGCGCGGCCCCAGCAGGGCGGCGGCGATGGCGAGGCGCTGGCGCATGCCGAGCGAGTAATTGCGGTAGCGCTTGCCGGCCGCGGCCGTCAGGCCCACGCGCTCGAGCGCCTCGGCGATCCGCCGCCTGGCGGTGCCGCCCGGAGCGGTGGGGTCGGCGGCGTCGAAGCGCATGAGGTTGGCCGAGCCCGACAGGTACGGGTAGAAGGCCGGTCCTTCGACCAGCGCCCCCACCTTGGGCAGGGCCTGGGCCTGCGGCAGGCCGAGCACGGAGTACTCGCCCGACGTCGGCGCGATCAGGCCGAGCAGCATGCGGATCGTGGTGGTCTTGCCCGAGCCGTTCGGCCCCAGGAAGCCGAACACCGAGCCGCGCGGGACGGCCAGGTCCAGCGTGTCCACGGCGACCTGACCGCCGCGGAACCGCTTGGTCAGGCCCTCCGTGACGATCGCGAATTCCCCGGCGTTCACCCCGGAGGGCGGGGCCGCCCCGAAGGGCGCCCCCGCTTCCTGCATGACGACGGTCACTTGGTGCCCGCCGCCTTGACGATCTCCTCCGGGGTGACCGCGCCGACCAGGAGGCGGCCGTCGTCGGTCAGAAGGGCGGTGACGAGCTTGGTCTTGATCAGCTTGCCGGAGCCCCACGTGCCGCTCACCGGGGTGGCGGACTTCAGCACACTGTCGGCCAGCGCGCTCGGATCGGCGCCCTGACGCGAGCCGGACGGCGTCGCGGTCTTGTCGCCCGCGCCGCCGGCGAGGTCCGACAGCGAGAACGGGACGACCGCCACGGTCGTCCAGCCCTGCCCCACGACCTTCGCCTGGCCGGCGACGTCCTTGGCGTGCTCGGCGCGCTGCTCCGCGCCCTGGCCGAGGTCCGTGCCGAGGGTCTTCTCCTCCACCTTGGCACCCGCGGGCGGGGTGAAGGTGAAGTTCTCGGCCGCCGGCGGCGTGAATGTCACCTGCGTGAACCCGACCTGGAACGCCGGCTCGGCCGACTCCTTGGCGTAGACCTGCACCTGCAGCGGGACGTACGTCTCGCCGTCGAGCGCGATGCGGATCTCCTGCACCAGCGAGCCCGCGTCCTTGGGCGCCAGCACGAGCTGGTAGACCGGCCGGCCCGCCACCTCGGCCGTGTTGATCACACGGACCGCGGTGTGCTGGTCGACGTTGGCCAGCAGCCGCTCGGCCACCTGCTGCGGGGTCAGGTCGGTCGGCTGGGGCGTGGGCAGCTTGTGCTCCTGCGCCATACCTGCCTCGGTGCCCGCCTTGATGCTCACCTTGGTGGCGGTGTTGGTGGCGCTCTCCCAATACCAGGCCTGGTCGCCGTTCACGATCAGGTTGGTCTCGTTCAGCTGGGTCGGCATGGCCACCCGCAGCTTGTCCTTGGCGCCGTACCAGACCTTCACCTCGTGCGAGCCGGACAGCAGGTTGAGCGGCGACGCCTCGCCGGTCTGCGGCAGCGCGGGCAGGCCGAGCGAGGCCGTCTGCTGCACGGTGCCGGACATCGGCGGGATGCCGCCTTCCTTGCCGGTCGCCGCCACGGCGTCGGCCAGCAGTTGCTGGGCCGAGCGCTCCGGCAGCACCGGGTCGCCGCTCACCGCGGCTATGACGGGGCCGGCGCCGATCGCGGCTCCGATCACGGCCGCGGCCGCGATCGGCACTCCCCACCTCACGAACGTGCCTCTGCGCATCTCACTCCTTAACGGTATGTCGATGCTCAGAGCCTGCGTGATGCATCCTGTGGCAGACCTGAGACTGTCTGAGACGGCTCTCAGCCTTCTCAGCGTTGTCTCAGGGCAGGAACAGGAGAATTGCCACATGAGAGTACTTGTCGTCGAGGACGAGCGGCGGATGGCCGCCGCGCTCCAGCGGGGACTCCAGGCTGAGGGGTTCGCGGTGGACCTCGCCCACGACGGCGAGGAAGGGCTCCATGCTGCCAGGCACGGCGACTACGACGTCGTGGTGCTCGACATCATGCTGCCCAGGCTGTCGGGCTACAACGTGTGCAAGCAGCTGCGCGCGGAGGAGAACTGGGTGCCGATCCTCATGCTGTCGGCCAAGGACGGCGAATACGACATGGCCGACGGGCTGGACCTGGGGGCCGATGACTACCTGACCAAGCCGTTCTCGTACGTGGTGCTGGTGGCCAGGCTGCGGGCGCTGCTGCGGCGCGACTCGGGGCGGCGGCCGTCGGTGCTGGTGGCGGGCGACCTTTCGCTGGACCCGGCACGGCGCAGGGTCGAGCGGGCCGAGAACGCGATCGAGCTGACTCCGAGGGAGTTCGCGCTGCTGGAGTATCTGATCCGGCGGCGGGACGAGGTCGTGTCGAAGGCTGAGATCCTCGAGCACGTGTGGGACACCTTCGACACCGACCCGAACGTCGTCGAGGTGTACGTCGGCTACCTGCGGCGCAAGATCGACGCCCCGTTCGGCAGGAACGCGCTCCAGACCGTGCGCGGCGCGGGCTACCGGCTGGCGGGCGACGGTGGCTGACTCCCCGCTCGTCTGGTGGCGGCGGCAGGGGCTGCGGTTCAGGCTCACGGTGGCGGCCGCCGCGGTGCTGGCGCTGGCGCTGGCCGTGTCGGCGTCGGTGCTGCTCAGCGTGCTGGACCGGGCACTCATGGACACGGTGGACGAGTCCACCAGGCAGCAGGCTCAGTCCGTGCGCGTGGCGGCCGACGCGGGCACGCTGACCAGCCCGATCACCACGCACGACGGCACGATCGTGCAGGTCATCGACGCCCAGGGGCGGATCACGCACGTCACGTACGGCACCGACCGGCTGGTCCCGCTGCTGGACGCGGCGAGCAGGTCCAGGGTGCTGAAGCACGGGCAGGCCACGCTCCTCGACGGGCGGCCGTACGCGATCTCCGGGTTCCTGCGGGTGATCGTGCTGCGCGCGGACCGCGGGCAGACCGTGATCGCGGCCAGGCCCATCAGCGAGATCCAGACCAGCCTGGCCACGGCCGGCAGGGTGCTGCTGGTGGGCACGCCCGCGCTGATCGTGCTGCTCGCGGTGGCGAGCTGGCTCATGATCGGCCGTACGCTGCGCCCGATCACGGCGCTGCGCAGAGGCGCGGCCGACATCACGCACACGGCGAGATCGCGCCGGCTGCCGGTGCCGCAGTCGCGTGACGAGGTGCACTCGCTGGCCACCACGCTGAACGACATGCTGGCCCGGCTGGAGGAGGCCGAGCAGCGCCAGCGGGCGCTGGTCTCCGACGCCGCGCACGAGCTGCGCAGCCCCCTCGCCAGCATCAGGCTGCAGCTGGAGGTCGCGCTCGGGCATCCCGAGGGTCAGGACTGGCAGGAGACCGCCGAGGGCGTCCTGGAGGACACGATGCGGCTGTCCAGGCTGGCCGAGGACCTGCTGGCGCTGGCCAGGCTGGACGAGCGCGGCGGCGTGCCCGCCAGGCGGGAACCCGTCGAGCTGGACGAGGTGGTACGGCAGACCGTCGACAGGTACGCCGAGGCGCGCCTGACGGTGTGCGACCCGGTCGTGGTGCGGGGCGACGCCCTCGACCTGAGCCGGGTGCTGACGAACCTGATGGACAACGCGGTACGTCATACGTCGTCGAAGGTCGAGGTGGCGCTGACCGCGGACGGCGTGCTGACGGTGACCGACGACGGGCCCGGCATTCCCGAGCAGGATCGCGAGCGCGTCTTCAACCGTTTCACGAGGCTGGATTCCGGTCGCAGCCGTGACGAGGGCGGCGCCGGACTTGGGCTGGCCATCGTACGCGAGACCGTGCGGGCTCACGGCGGCACGGTCGTCCTCGAGGACGCCGCGCCTGGGCTGCGGGCTGTGGTGCGGCTGCCCGTCTCCCCCTGACGGGCCCGCGGCTCCCCAGCGACCGAGCCGCCTCCACGCAGTGGAGGCCATGAACGCTGTGGAGCGTTCCTAATCAGGTCAGGCGGCTGTCCCCTTTTCTGCGGTGGCCAGGAAGTCCTGGGCGATCAGCGGGAGGCGGCGCCGGGCGTGCACGACGGCGATGACGCGCCGCACGGCGGGTTCGAGCGAGCGCACGATCAAGCCCGCGCGGGCGGCCTGTTCGGCCATGCCGCGGTACCAGAGCAACGACGCCTGGCCGGCGCGTACCGCGTTGAGCCAGCCGTTGCGCTCGTCGGTTTCGAGCACGACGACGGGGCTCACCGCGTACTTGCCGAACATCGCGTCCAGCTCCCTGCGCCGCACGCTGCCGCGGGCCGGGAGTGCCAGGCGCATGCCGTGCAGCTTGCCCATCGGCACCGGATTGGGCAGTTCGAGCCCGGGCGGGGAGATCAGCACGATCTCCTGGCGTTCGAGCGGGTGGGTGATGAGATCCGTGGGGACGGGCAGATCGGTGAGCCCGAGGTCGGCCCGCTGGTCCCTGATGGCGCTGACGACGGCGTCTCTGCCGTCGCAGCGGACGATGTGCACGCGTACTCCCGGGTGCTCGGCCGCGTAAGCCGGGAGCAGCCGTCCGGCGAGGCCGGGTTCGAGGCTGGGCGTGGAGGCTATGCGGAGCTCCGCTTCCGTGACTCCGCTGTGGTTGGCCAGGCCCTCGATCTCGTGAACCGCGTCGAGTGCCTCCCTCGCCAGCTTGACCACCCGGCGGCCCTGCGCGGTGACGACCACGCCGCGGCCTGAACGAGCGAAGAGCGTCATGCCGAGCTCTCGCTCCAGATCGCGGATCGCGCGTGACAGCGCAGGCTGCGCGATGTAAAGCGATCTTGCCGCGTCAGTCATGGTGCGGTGCTCCGCAGTCGCGACCACATAGCGGAGCTGCTGGAGATTCATGCCAAAGAAGCTAGGGCAACGCCCGCCGCGCGGACCGGGAGATAACCGAGATCACCTCGAATGATTTCGGACCGTAACCGTGCACTGCTACATCCGTGACGGGTGATAAATCAGTATGCTTTTGCCCCAAATTTGGCAATGGTCCGACTAGCCGCGGCGCAAGGTCATCCATTCCAGACAACCGGGTGAACGGGGAGACACGGTGACAGGGAACGGGCAATATCCACCCCCGCCACAGGGGCCAGGCCAGCCACAGAGGCCGCCCTCGTTGCCATGGCCGCCGCCGAACTACCGCCAGCCGCAGCAGCAGGGCGGCGGGCAAGCGTACCCGCCACCCCCTCCGCCGCCGGGTGCTCCCCCGCAGGGGCCGCCGCATCCCCAGTGGCCGACATATCCGCAGGGCGGCCCACAGTACCCGCCTCCGCCGCCACCGTACGGGCAGCAGCAGTACCGGCAGCCGCCGCCACCCCCTCCCCCGCCGCCGCCCTTGCCGCCGGCGCAGTGGGGGCCGCCTCAGCGCAAGAAGTCGGGGATGGGCGTCGTCGGGGTGGTCGGAGCCGTTCTCGGGTCGATGGCGGCGCTGTTCGTGCTGCTCGTCATCGGGGCGGCGTTACTGAAGAGCTCGTCCAGGCCGGAGACGACGACGCCGGTGGCGATCCCGACGTACGAGCCGTCGGAGAGCACCACCGACGAGCCCTCCCCCACCTGGACGCCGACGCGGTCGCACTCGCAGTCCGAGGAGCCCACCCAGCAGGAGACGACCCCCACCCAGCAGCAGCCCAAGGTCACCCTCAACACGAGCCTGAAGAACAACACCGTGTACCGGGCCGGCGCGCTGCCCAGGCTGAGCTGCCCCGCCGGCAACGCGAGCATCTTCAACCACAGCCAGCTCAAGGCGCTGATCCTGAAGACCGGCAAGTGCATGGACCAGGCATGGGGGCCGATCCTGGAGAAGCAGGGCATCGACTTCAGCCCGCCCAGCTACGCCATCGCGGCCAAGCGGGGCAGGGGCGCGTGCGGCGACTACCCGTCCGCGGGCAGCATGGTGCCGTACTACTGCCCGCGCAACAACACGATCTACGCCTCCACCTCGGCCATGGCCAGGGGCAACGGCAACGCCCGCGGGTACGGCCAGATCATCTCCTGGCACGGCGGCATCATCAGCATGCTGGCCCACGAGTACGGGCACCACGTCCAGAACATCACGGGCATGATGGACTCCTGGTGGCGCGCCAGCCTCGACTCCTCCAGCCAGAGCGGCAAGCTGGCGCTCAGCAGGAAGCTGGAGTTGCAGGCCACCTGTTTCGGCGGCATGTGGATGCGGTCCGTGGCGTCGTCGTACCCGGTGAACACGTCCATGCGCGCCCGCCTGTTCTGGTTCTACGGCCAGGTGGGCGACTACCCGGGCTGGCCGCGCGACCACGGCAAGCCCGTCAACAACAACCTGTGGTTCAGGCAGGGCTGGGAGAAAGGCAAAACTTTTCAGTGCAACACCTGGGTGGCACCCTCCTCGACGACCTCATGACATAGCGCGCCAAGCCCCGCTGCAGCGGGGCTTGGCGACGGGCAATGGGCTGCTAAAACGTGGCCCACCATGCACGGCGTGTTCATCTCAGGTTGGGCACATGTCTCTGATGTCCAGATATGGGGACTAGAATCCTGGCAATCTTGTGCCCAAAGGGGAGCAAACGTCAGTTTTGCCTGGTAGGCGTGTGAGGAGCCGGGTGTGAGCAATCGCGAAGGGTCAGAAACCGTGCCTGGAGGCAGGAAACGGCGGCCCATCCGTCGTCCGCGTCCCGGCTCCTCGACCCCTCGCTTCGCCAGGCCCCTGACGCCCGCCTCCGTACTCGGGTGGACCGCACTGTCCGCCGTCGCGCCCGGCGCCGCTCACCTGCGCGCCGGGCGTCGCCGTACCGGGCTGGCGCTTCTCAGCGTGTACGTGCTGCTGCTGCTGGCGGTGCTGGCCTTCGGGCTGACCCGGAACCTGCAGGACGTCGCCGCGCTCGCCGGCGACGGGGCGATGGTCACCGTGGTCGTCGTGGCCTGCGTCTTCGCGCTGCTGTGGTTCGCGGTGCTGGTGACCTCGTACGTCGCACTCAGCCCCAACCGGCTGAACCAGCAGGGCCAGGTGGTGACCGGCATCGTGGTCGGGGTGCTGTGCGTGGCGGTGATGTCGCCGTTCGCCCTGACCGCCAACTACGTGATGACCCTCCGGGGCACGATCCACGAGATCTTCCCCTCGGTGCCCGACCCCGACGTCCCCACCCCGGTCAAGGAGGGCGAGGACCCGTGGGGCGGCAAGGACCGCGTGAACTTCCTGCTGATCGGCGGTGACGCGGCGGGCGACCGCACCGGCGTGCGCACCGACAGCATGAACGTGGCCAGCGTGGACCTCAAGACGGGCAACACCGTGCTGTTCAGCCTGCCACGCAACCTGCAGCACGTGCGCTTCCCGCCGACCTCGCCGCTGCGCAAGCAGTTCCCGAACGGCTACATGGCCGAACTGCCCAACGGCGGGCTGCTCAACGAGGTCTGGCAGTACGCCAACGACAACCCGCAGCTCATGGGCGGCAAGAACAAGGGCCCCCGGGCGCTGATGGACGCCATCGGCTACACGCTGAACCTCAAGATCGACTACTACATGCTGATGAACATGTACGGCTTCGCGGACCTCGTCGACGCCATCGGCGGCCTCAAGATCCGGGTCGAGCAGGACGTCAAGTGGGGCGGCCACTACGGCACTGCGGGCACCATCAAGGCCGGCTACCGGAGACTGTCGGGCGAGGAGGCCCTCTGGTACGGCCGCTCCCGCGTCAACAGCGACGACTTCTCCCGCATGGCCCGCCAGCGCTGCGTCATCGGCGCCTTCGCCCAGCAGGCCACTCCCGCCAAGATCCTCACCAACTTCACCAAGATCGCCGGCGCGGCCAAGCGGCTGGCCCAGACCAACATCCCGCAGCACCTGGTGCAGCCGCTGGTGGAGCTGGCCGTCAAGGTCAAGGACGCCCGGATCACCAGCCTGCAGTTCGTCCCGCCGGACTTCTACTCGGGCCGGCCGGACTGGGTGAAGATCCGCCAGGCGGCGAAGAAGGCGCTGACCGACTCGACGCGGCCCGCCGGCCAGGCGCAGACCGCCAATGTGAGCGCGTCCCCGAGCGTCACCTCCTCGGCCTCGCCGACCCGCACGCACGCCGCGACGCCCACGCAGACGCCGACCAGGAACACCCAGAAGAGCGGTGCCAAGTCCCTCACCGAGCTCTGCGGCCTGTCGTAGACGGTGTGCGTGGCGGCCGTCGTGTCGAACTCCGGCCACCACCTCCGTCACACTGCCGCTGACTTCCTCGGCAGCAGCGCCATGGCGCCGAGGTAGAGCAGCGCGGCCACGATCAGCAGGCCCTTGTAGCCGATCACCAGCGCCGCGTACTCGAGGCACCCGCCCACCATGGCCCCCAGCAGGTTGGCCCCGAAGGACGTGGTCGCGTCCGCCGTGTCCGCGAAGCGCTTGGCGAAGACGACGTTCGCGGCGAAGATCGGCAGGAACGCCACCGTCACGGCCGCCACCGCGCGCAGCGGCAGCGGGAGCGACAGGAGCCACGCGTTCGGCACCAGCCAGGCCAGCAGCAGGCCGGCGAGCAGCACGCCGTACATGACCGGCAGGGGCGGGGTGCGGAAGCGGCGGGTGACCTCGACGGCGGCGAGGACCGCGACCAGGACGCCGGCGAAGACGATCGCGTTCACGACCCACGTGGTGCCGAACAGCAGCGCGAACCCGGTCACGCTCTTGGTCTCCAGTAGCATGAACCCCACGCCCAGCAGGAACAGGTCCGCGTACGGGCGCATCCGGTCGAAGGGCCCCGCGACGACGCGGACGGCGAAGAGGCTGACGATGAGGATCAGGCCGAGCGTGATGATGTAGATCGGCGGGATCGTGGCGTCCTTGAGGTAGAGGAACGGCCGGTCGTCGTTGGCGGGCTGCGGGGTGCCGGCGGCGGCGCCGGGCCACTCGGCCGCGCAGCGCTGGTCGGAGGCGGTCAGGCCGGCCGTGATCACGGCCTGCTGGCCCGCGGTGCTGACGACGTCCACGCACGGCTTGTGGCCGAAGGCGCTCTGCATCGTGGAGGCGAGGCGGTCGACGAGCCAGCTCTCGCGGTAGTAGTTGTACATCGAGAACGTGCCGCCCGGCTTGAGGTGGGCGCGGGCGGCCCGCATGGCCTCCTCGGTGAACAGGTAGCTCTCCAGGCGCAGCGAGGAGGCCCCTGAGACGAGGGTGAGCGAGTCGGGCAGGGCGAAGAGGATCAGGTCGTACTTGTCGCTCGTGCGCTCCAGGAAGGCGCGCCCGTCGGTGATGTGGGTGGTGACGCGCGGGTCGTCGTACGGCCGGTCGGGGTGGACCGAGCCGCCGAGCTCGCGCAGCTTGGGGTCGATCTCCACGGCGTCCACCCGGTTCGCGCCCTTGGTCAGCGCGATGGCCACGTCGGTGCCGCTGCCCGCGCCGACGATGAGCACGTCCTTGGGCGGTTTCGTGGTCCGCTCGTACGGCAGCCCGTACTGGGCCTCCCACTGCAGGCGGGCGACGGCGGGCACGGCCTGCTGGTGCGGGATGCCGTTGACGGCGATGTCGGTGACGAGCACGCCGAGCTGCGTGAGCTGCCTGGTCGTGACCTTGTAGTACGGCGACCAGATCGCCCCGGCGGTCAGCGTCTCGGCCAGCAGCAGCCCCACCACGGCCACCGAGGGCACGGTCACCAGCCCGATGTAGAGCGAGCGCGGCCGGGGCACGAGCAGCAGGCCGTAGCAGATGGCCACGATCAGCCCCCAGAACACCGGCGGCGCGCTCAGGAACGACAGCGCCGTGAACGCCGCGATCCCGCTGAGGCTGCCGATCAGGTCGTATCGGTACGCCTCCAGGCGCGGCAGCTCGGGGAAGCAGCGTCCGACGAGCTCGGCGGGCCCCATGAGCACCAGCGCGGCGGCGCCGAAGATCACCGGCAGGATCAGCCAGGCGGGCGGACCGGTGGTGGACAGGCTCGTCCAGTACAGGACGCCCTCGGTGTTCCTGTCGACCGTCACGGGGAACGTCAGGACGACGGCGACCAGGACGGCTAGCACGACGGGCGAGTAGTACGGCTGCCGCCGCGACCGCCCCACGCGCAGGAAACCCAGCCCGATGCCCAGAAACGAGCCGAGCAGCACAAAATTCGTGAAATAGCTGAGGTGGACGATGTTGGAACCGGTCCACCGGATCAGTGCCAGCTCGAGAAAGAGCATGAAGGCGCTGGCGAGGACGAGCCTCGGCCGCACCGCCAGCCAATGAGCTCTTTCCCCGTCCCCGACCGGCTTCTGCGCCTGGAGCGTCATGCTGCATCACCGTAGTGAAGAGAGCGAAAACAAGGAAGTCCGGCGCCCCGGAAGAAATGTCGTCCACTTCGCGCGAATTAAGGCATTTACGCAGGTCAAAACCCCTGGGAGTGGCTGGACGCCAAACCATTGGATGGATGAAAGTTGGGGAGTTCGTTTCCCTCCACATCCTTCGGTGGTGTCACATGCGGGTTCTGATTCAGCTCCGCCCCTCCCCTGATCTGGTCGCGGCCGTCGCCGACCCCGGCCAGACCGCCACGACGGCCGACGTCGCCGACGGCCTGCCCGGGGTTGAGCTCGACTCCGCCTTCGTTCCCGTGGCCGTCGCGCGGCCCGTCCCGGCGGCGGGCGGCGATCCGCTCTCGCTCAACCAGCCGCTCGGCTTCTCGCTGGCCGCCGAGGACGCCTCGGTGCTGGTACGCGGCACGATCTCGGACGACGAGCTGGCCTCCAGGATCACGATGCTGCCCGCCCTGAGGCCGGACGTGGTCGGGATCTTCGCCGACCCGGTCATCGAGTCCACGCAGACGTGCGGGGGCGATCCGCCGGTCGGCGACTGGCACGACGTGGAGCGGCTGCTGAACGTGCCGGCCCTGCACGCGGAGGGGCTCGACGGCACCGGGGTTGCGCTGGCCGTGCTCGACACCGGGATCAACGCGGCCCACACGGCCAGGCAGCTCGGCAGGGGCGTCACGCTGGACGCCGCGCGGTCCTGGAGCCCGCAGGGCGTGTCGGGCACGCCCGGCGAGTTCGAGGTCGATCACGGGACGATGTGCGCGTTCGACACGCTCATCGCCGCCCCGCAGGCGTCGCTGATCGACATCCCCGTGCTGCTGTCCACCCGGCCGGGCGGCACGGCGATGGACGGGCTGCTGTCGGACGCGGTGTCGGCGTTCGCGCACCTGCGTGACGTGCTCGCCGCCCAGCCCGCCGGCACCAGGGCGCTGGTCGTGAGCAACTCGTGGGGGTCGTTCTCCCCCGAGTGGGACTTCCCCGTCGGGCATCCCGGCAACTACTCCGACAACGCCGCCCATCCGTTCAACCTGATGGTGGCCGAGCTGGACGCGGCGGGGGCGGACGTGCTGTTCGCAGCGGGCAACTGCGGACTGCAGTGCCCCGACGGCCGGTGCGCCTTCCCCAACCGGCCCATCGCGGGCGCGAACTCCCACCCGAAGGTCCTGTCGATCGGCGGCGTCGACGTGAACGGCGAGCGGGTGGGCTACTCCTCGCAGGGGCCCGGCCGGCTGACCGCCCGCAAGCCCGACCTCTGCGCTTACACACACTTCTCCGGGTCCAAGGCGTTCGGCGACGGCACGCCCGACTCGGGCACCTCCGCGGCCACGCCGGTGGCCGCCGGGCTCGTCGCCGCCATACGCACCCGGTGGCCGGCCGCCGCCCTGTCGCCCGCCCAGCTGCGGGCGCTGCTGCGGCGCACCGCCGAGGACCGCAGCGAGGTGGGCTTCGACTACGACTACGGCTACGGCAACGTGGACCCGGCCGGGATCATCGCCGCGCTCGAGCGGCGGGTCAAGAGCGCGGCCTGACGCCCATCAGGCGTTCGCCCGGTTGAACACCCGAGTACCGACCGTGAGGCTGACCACGGCGAACACCAGGGTCACCGCCACACCCAGGCCCACGGTGCCCGTCAGGTAGCGCCCGTTGAACAGGTCGCGCAGCGCCTCCAGGACGTACCTGAACGGGCTGATGTGCGAGATGGCGTCGAGCCAGCCCGGCGCCATCGACATCGGCAGGAACGTCCCAGACAGCAGGACCAGCGGGATCACCGCGGTGGACATCACGGGCGCGAACAACTGCTCGTTGATCGTCAGCGCGACGGCGTACGACAGGGCGGCCAGGCTGACCCCCAGCACGATCACCAGCACGATCCCGGCGGCCAGTCCCGGCGCGGGGGCGCGCAGGCCGAAGGCGAAGGCGACGGCGAGGAGCAGCACCAACTGGATCACCAGCGTGAGCGTGTTGTTGAGCACGCGCCCGAGCAGCAGCGCCAGGCGGCTGGCGGGGGTGACCCGCACCCGCTCCAGCACGCCGGAGCGCTTCTCGAACACCACCCCGAATCCGGCCATGCCCGTGCTCATCAGCCCCAGCTGGATGATCAGGCCGGGGACGAGCGTCTCCCACGTGCCGAACGTGGTGAAAATGGGCCCGAACAGCACCAGGAAGAGCAGCGGCTGGATCGCGCCGACGACGATGCCGACCTTCTGCCGCAGCGTGACGCGCACGCCGTGGCGGAACAGCACCCAGGTGTCGCGCAGCATCAGACACCCGCCTCCTCGCGCAGCGACCTGCCGGTGATGTCGAGGAACACGTCGTCGAGCGTGCGCCCGCCGGTCTTGAGCTCGGCCGGGGCACCCTCGGCCACGATCCGGCCGTGGTCGATGATCAGTATCCGGTCGCAGAGCGCGTCGGCCTCGTCCAGGTAGTGGGTGGTGAGGAAGACCGTCATGCCCTTCTCCTCCCGCAGCGAGCGGATGTGCTCCCACAGGTTGGCCCGGCTCTGCGGGTCGAGCCCGGTCGTGGGCTCGTCGAGGAAGAGCAGGACGGGGGCGTGCAGCAGGGCGAACGCGATGTCGAAGCGGCGGCGCTGACCGCCCGAGAGCGCGGCGCCCGGCTTCGACTCCAGCCCCGTGAGCCCGAGTCGCTCCAGCGCCTCCCGCGTCCTGGCCTCCGCCTCCCGCCGGCTCAGCCCGTACAGCATGCCCTGGAGCTCGAGCTCGCCCTTCAGCGGCGTCGCGGGCGGGATCCCGCCGCCCTGGGAGACGTACCCGATGCGCCTGCGCACCTCCTTCGCGTCACCGAGCAGGTCGTGGCCCGCCACCGTGGCGGTGCCCGAGGTGGGGCGCAGCAGCGTGGTCAGCATGCGCATGGTCGTGGTCTTGCCGGCGCCGTTCGGGCCCAGGAAGCCGACGATCTCGCCGGGCTCGACCGAGATGTCGACGCCTCTGACGGCTTCCACGCCGCCGTCGAAGGTCTTGCTCAGACCTGAAGTCCTAATCATTTCATCGCCTCCAAAATTAGAGTAGCCATAATTTTGGAGTCGCTGCAACATCGGTACGATGAGAGCATGGAAGAGGGGCTGCGGGAGCGGAAGAAGCGCGAGACCAGGCAGCGCATCGCGGACATCGCGATGGGGCTGTTCATGGCGAAGGGGTTCGACAACGTGACCGTGGCCGAGGTCGCGCGGACCGCCGACGTGTCGGTCAACACGGTGTTCAACTACTTCAGCACCAAGGAGGACCTGTTCGCCGACAAGCAGGACGTGGCGGTCGAGCGGGCGCCCGGGGTGTTGCGCGAGCGCGAGCCCGGGGAGAGCGTGGTGCGGGCGTTCCGCCGCGACTTCTTCGACGCCATCGACACGCGCGACTGGCGTTACGGGCTCAACGCGGGCGCCGACGTGTTCGCCAGGGTTGTCAGCGACGCCCCCTCGCTGGTGGCCAAGCTACGCGAGCTCCACGAGCGGCGGGAGAACGCGCTGGCGCGGGCGCTGGCCGACGAGCTGGAGGCCGACGCGGACGACATCACGCCGCGGCTGGCCGCCACCCACATCCTCAACACGACGCGGATCCTCACGCACTACTCGACGCGCAGGCTGCTGGCGGGAGAGGACTGGGAGAGCATCGAGCCCGACCTCAGGGCTCAGGCGGAGAAGGCGTTCGACCTGCTGGAGTCGGGCATCGGCGGCCTGCTAGCGGGAAAGGGCACCGCTCAGCAGCGCGATCCCGAAGCCGAAGATGAGGAAGCCGAAGGTGAGGATTAGCATGACCGAGCTGACGATCCCGCAGATGCGCCCCGCCTGGACCATGCCGCGGTTTTCGTAGTAGTAGCCGCTCGCGTCGATCTCGCGCAGCACCCTGGTGCCCATCGACCAGGCGAAGGGGCCGATGAACGTGCAGACCACCAGGCTCAGGATGCCCAGCACGAGAATGGTGGTGCCCTGCGGATGGCTCTGCGGCGGCGGCCCGTAGTAGGAGGGGCCGTAGTCCGGATAGGACATGCTCGCTCCGCCCCCTCTCCGTCGTCGTCCAGGTGCGTTTTTATACCACAGTCTCCCGCTTGATCATGTTGCGCCATCATGGTGGAGCACCTGATCGATCCCCTCTAGGAGCCTGCCCCCGTGCGTGAACGCACCGCCGCCTTCCTCGCCCACCCCGCCTTCCAGCGGTTCATCGTCGGCGTCATCCTGCTCAACGCGGCCACGCTCGGCCTGGAGACCTTCCCGGCCGTCGTGGCCGGCCACGGTCACCTGCTCACCGCGGTCGACCACGTCGCGCTGTACATCTTCGCCGCCGAGCTGCTGGCCAAGGTCTATGTCGAGCGCTCGCGCTTCGTGCGCGACCCGTGGAACATCTTCGACACGTTGATCGTCGTCACCGCCTTCATCCCCCACTCGGGCGGTCTGTCGGTGCTGCGCTCGCTGCGCATCCTGCGTGCCCTGCGGCTGCTGTCGGTCGTGCCGAGCCTGCGCCGCGTGGTGTCGGCGCTGCTGCGCGCGATGCCGGGCATGAGCTCAATTGTGGTGCTGCTCGGCCTGGTGCTCTACGTCGCCGCCGTCATGGCCACCAAGCTCTACGGGGACACCGCGCCGCAGCGCTTCGGCAGCCTGCCGACGTCGCTGTTCACCCTTTATCAGACGATGACCGGCGACGACTGGGGCAACATCGCCAGGGAGGTGATGAGCGTGCACCCGTCGGCGTGGATCTTCTTCACCATCTTCATCCTGGTGTGCACGTTCGTGATCCTGAACCTCTTCATGGCCGTCGTGGTCAGCGCCATGGACGAGGAGAGCGCCGAGGAGCGCGCCGTCCTGGAGGACACCACCACCGCGCACACCCAGCGGATCCTGGAAGAGCTGGCCGAGCTCCGCAAGGAGGTCGCCCAGCTACGCCGGCAGGACGTCATGGACTGAGCCGCCAGGGCTACGCCGGCTGGACCGAGGCGACGCGCGGCCGGTAGGCGACCCGCCACAGGGTGACGAGCAGCAGCAGCGCGACCACGGCCCAGCCCGCGACCAGACCGGACACCCCGGCCACCGCCAGCGGCGCGACGACCGAGGGCAGCGCCCATCCCCAGATCCACCGGCGCTCGGCGCCCGCGGCCACGCCGAGCACGGTGGAGGCGGCGAAGTAGACGGCCAGGCCGGCGCCCAGCACCCAGCCGACGCCGCCGTGCGGGTGGGCGTCCGGGTGCGCGGCGATCGCGCCGAGCCCGGCCGCCGTCGCGGTGATGCCCACGGTCATCACAAAGTGCGCGGGCAGCGCCACATACGCCCGCAGCCCCCGCTCGGCCGCGCCCGGCACCGCGCTCACGCCGTACTGCAGGGTCAGCCACCACAGCGAGACGACCAGCCCGAATCCCGCGGCCGCCGCCAGGCCGAGCTCCGGACCCCAGGATTGCCCGGAGGCGGCCATCACGACCTGCATGACCGCCTCGCCGAGCACGATGATGACGAACAGGCCGAGCCGCTCTCCCAGGTGCGCGGGGTCGAGCACGGCGGCCTTGATCGCCTCGATCGGGCGCGGCGCCCGTCCGCTCAGCTGCGCCCGGCGCAGCTCACGCTCCTTCATCCGCTGGCCCTGCCGCCGCATCTCGCTGACCAGGCGCTCCGGCCTGCGGCTCTGCAGCACGGAGAAGATCATGTCGAGTACGACGCCGACGCCCCACAGCCAATACCGCGCCGGCCCCTGGACTCCGATGGAGGCGAACCACGGGATGAGGCCCGCGCCGAGCTGGGCCGCGGGCCAGGCCGTCATGATCATGCCGGAGCGCTGCAGGGTCTGCGAGGCGCCGACCCTGCAGGTGATGTACGCGGCGATGAACCACCCGTCGTGCGTGTCGCCCGTCGTGACCATCGTGTGGGCGACGTCGGGCGCGGCGGCGGCCATCACCGCGATGCCGAACATGCCGATCAGCATGCCGCGCGTGCGGGTGCGCTCGGCCTCCGCGTTCGAGTAGAGCGTCAGCGTCGTCCACACGCTCCACACGGCGTAGTAGAGCACCACGAACAGCCCGACGTCCGGCCACGTGGGGTGCGCCAGCCGGTGGGCGAGTTGCGCCACCGCCACGACGACGACCAGGTCGAAGAACAGCTCTAACCAGCTTGCATGGCGCTCTACCGCTTCGGTCACGGCTAACGAGAATAGAACTCCACGACGAGTTGCTCGTCCACAGGGATCACGATCTGCTCGCGTTCGGGCCGGTTAGTCAGCGTGACACGCAGGTCGGCGTGGTCCACGGAGAGGTAGGGCGCGATGCGCTCGTCGGCGTGCACGCCTTCCGCGGCCGCCACGAACGGCTGCATCCTGCGGGACCGCTCCCGGACCGTGATCACCTGTCCGGGCTTGACCAGGTAGCTGGGGATGTCCACCTTGCGGCCGTCCACGGCGATGTGCCCGTGGCTGATGTACTGCCTGGCCGCGTAGATCGACGGCGCGAACCCGGCGCGCAGCAGGAGCGAGGCCAGCCGGCTCTCCAGCAGCGTGACCAGCTCGGCGCCCGACGCGCCCGGCTTGCGCACGGCGAGGTCCCAGTAGCGGCGCAGCTGCCGCTCCGACACGTCGTAGTACCAGCGCAGCTTCTGCTTCTCCATCAGCCGCAGCCCGTAGTCGCCGGTGGTGCGGCGGTTGGTCTTGCGGCCGTGCTCGCCCGGCGGGTAGGGGCGCTGCTCGAAGTAGCGGACGGCTTTCCTGGTCAGCGGGACGCCCGCGCGACGCGACAGTCGCACCTTGGGGCCGGTGTAGCGCACGTTCACCTCGATGTGGTTAGGTAATCCTTACTTAGGTAAGCCTAACCTACTATCGGAATGGAGGGCCCATGCTGACGATCCCCGAGCGTGTCCGCACCCTCGCCGCGAGCGCGAGCGTCGCCAAGTTGTCCGTCGACGGCGCCCCCTCGCCCGCCCGCGGAGGCGTGGACGAGCGCGGCCGGCCCGTGCTGCTGGTGCTGCCCGGGGAGCCGCTGCACGGCCTGCGTGAGGACGCCGTCGTGGCGGTGAACTTGACCGCGATGCGCCAGCTGGGCTCGGTCACGCATCCGCGCGGGCTGATCGAGGTTCAGGGGTGGGCGGAGGCCGTACCGGCGAGTGAGGCGCGCGCGGCGGCGGTCGCGGTGGCCGCCCACAGTGCTGACGAGAGCCTGTTCGACGCGCTCGAGCAGTTCGGCGAGCGCGGCGCGCCGCGGCTGCTCCGGCTGGACGTGGGGCAGGTCGTCTACCTGACGGGACAGGAGTCGGGGCTGCTGGACGCCGACGACTACCTGGGCGCGGCGCCCGACCCGCTGACCGAGACGGCCGAGCAGGTGCTCGCGCACGTCAACTCCTCGCACCGGGCGCAGCTGACCGCCGGCGTGTCCAGGCAGCTCGGTGAGCAGGCCGGCGAGGTGTGGCTGTGGGAGCTGGACCGGTACGGGGCGACCGTGCGGGTGGACGAGTCGCTGGTGCGCTTCCCGTGGCCCACTCCCGCGCACTCCGGTCTGTGCTTGGAGACGGCGATGCGAGGGCTCCTCTGCACCTGTTGATGATCACAATTTTCCGTGATTTGTCCGGATCGCCCCTGACGTGCTCGCGGCCTCTCTAGCATTTGAGGGGTGAGCGAACCCGAGCGATCACCAGATTCCGCTGAACTCGCCGATTTCGCCAACGAGGGCGGGCGGCGAGAGCGGGCGCTGATGGTCGCGGGCGTCCTGCTCGGCACGATCATGCTCGCCACGGCGGGGATCCTGGTGGGCGGGAACGTCAGCACCAAGCAACTGAACGCGGTCGACTGGCCCGGCGCCCCCATCGGCTCCATCCCGGCCGCCGTCGAGTCCTACCCGGGCACACTGCGCCGATCTTCTTCCCTCCCATCCTCCCCGCCCTCTTCACTTCCTTCCTCGGGCCGTCCGTCCTCCGTGCTTCCGCCCTCTGCCGCGGCCCCGTTTGCTTCACGGCCCAGCCGGTCGGCCCGGCGCACCACACCTCCGGCTACCACGCCCTCCGCGCGCCCTGGGGTCTCCACGCGGCCCAGCCTCGTCGGGCCTGGTGAGCCCGCCGCTTCCCGCGCGCCCGCGCCCGTCGGGCCCTCCACGCCGGCGCAGACACAGACGCTCCTGTCCGTCCTGCCACCCACCACTGACGCCACCGCGCCGGAGCACACGCCTGCCGGCAAGACGCACAAGCCCAAGAAACCCAGAAAGCCCTGAACGCGTCGAACCGGCTCAGGGCCGCCACGGAATCGGCCAAGGATGCGCGTCGTCACGGCGAGCGACCCGTGAGCCTTCACGACCGGCCATGACAGAGGGCCACTGACGTCGGCGCGTGCGGCCCACTGTGCGAAGCCGTAACGGATGGACGGGTTGATCCGTTCAAAGCCGCAACGGGTTAGAGCGAGGGAACGCGGCGGAGGACCGAGAGCGTCATGGTCTCGTCCACGGCCTCCGGTGAGAGCACGTGGTCGAGCACCATCACCGCGCATCCGCTGATGCCCGCCCCGGCGCCCAGCCGGCTCGGCTCGATGTGCAGCCGCCGGGTGGCCAGGGCAGTGGAGCGGCGGTAGACGACCTCGCGGATGCTCGACACCAGCGGCCCGAACGCCTCGGCCACGTCGCCGCCCAGCACCACCACCGACGGGTTGAGGATGTTCACGGCGCCGGCGAGCACCTCGCCGATCCTGCGACCGGCCTCGCGCACGGTGGCCATGGTCTCGGCGTCGCCCGCCCGCACCAGCGCGGTCACGTCCGCGATGGTCTTGACCTCCTTGCCGCGCGCCCGCAGGTCGCGTAGCAGTGCGGTGCCGCTGGCCACGGAGTCGACGCAGCCCGTGTTGCCGCAGCGGCACAGCACGTCGCCGCCGTCCAGCACCGGGATGTGCCCGATCTCGCCCGCCGCCCCGAGCGCGCCGCGCAGGATGCCGCCGCCGGCGATCACGCCCGCGCCGATCCGCGTCGAGATCTTCACGAACATCAGGTCACCCAGCTCGGGGTAGACGCCCCGGTGCTCGCCGATGGCCAGCACGTTCACGTCGTTGTCCACGAGCACGGGAACGGGGAAGCGGTCGCGGATGATCGGCGGGATCACCACGCCGGTCCAGGACGCCATCACCCGGGCGCTCTCCGTGCGGCCGTGCGCGAACTCGACGGTGGCCGGCACGCCCATCCCGACACCCCTGATCATCGAGCGCGGCCGGTCGCCGAGCAGCTCGTCCCAGGTGTCCATGAGCAGCGGCAGCACGATGTCGGGACCTTCCTCCACGTCCATCGCGAACTCGCGCCCGTCCAGCTCCTGCCCGGCCAGGTCGCAGACCGCCACCCTGGTGCGGCTGGCGCCGAGCGCCGCCACCAGCACCACACCGCCCGCGGCGTTGAACTCCAGCCGGACCGGCGGCCGCCCGCCTGTGGAGGGGGCGTCGTCGCGCTCCACGACCAGGCCGCGTTCCAGCAGCTCACCGACGCGCAGTTGCACCGCGGGACGCGACAGGCCGGTCACCCGGCCGATGTCGGCCCGCGTCACGGCCTCACCGGTACGGATGAGGCGGAGCACCTCACCACTCGTGGCGAGGGTCGCGGCGGTACGTCGAGGCATCGGCTAAGTGAACCACACGGGGTTAGGTCATGAAAACTCCAGACTTTTTTATCTCAAATGCCAAAACTCCGCTTGTGTGCGACCCAAACTCTCGTTAGTGTCCGTTCTGTCCCCGCTTGGTAGATCATCAGGAGCCCTGACCGTGTCCCCCCTGTCGACAACCAGCCCCGCCCACACCGCCGACCTCGTCGTCTTCGGCGGGACCGGCGACCTGTCCATGCGCAAACTGATCCCGGCGCTCTATCACACCGACCGGGACGGGCGGCTCTCCCCGGAGACCCGTGTCATCGCCATGTCCAGGGGCGGCCTGACCGACGCCGACTTCCGCGGCAAGGTGGACGCCGAGGTACGCGACCAGGTCCCGGTGGACGACCCCGCGATGTGGCAGCGCTTCCTCGACCGCCTGCACCACGTGTCGGTGGACGTCGGCGGTGCGGACAAGTCCGGGTGGAGCGCGCTGACCAAGCTGCTGGCCGGGCACGAGCAGCGCGACCGGATCTTCTACCTGGCCAGCCCGCCCAGGACGTTCGGCCCCTTCTGCCGCGAGCTGGACGAGGCCGGGCTGGTGACGCCGCGCTCGCGCGTGGTGCTGGAGAAGCCGCTGGGCCAGGACCTGGCGAGCGCCCAGCGGATCAACGACGAGGTCGGCGCGATCTTCGACGAGCGCCAGATCTTCCGCATCGACCACTACCTGGGCAAGGAGACCGTCCAGAACCTGCTGGTCCTGCGCTTCGCCAACGCCTTCCTCGAGCCGATCTGGAACTCCCTGTGGATCGACCACGTCCAGATCACCGCCGCCGAGACCGTCGGCACGCCGGGCAGGCGCGGCTACTACGACCACGCGGGCGCGCTGCGCGACATGGTGCAGAACCACCTGCTCCAGCTCCTCACACTGACCGCGATGGAGCCGCCGGCCCGCAACGACCGCGAGGCCATCCGCGACGAGAAGGTCAAGGTGCTGCAGGCGCTGCGGCCGATCACGGGCACGGAGGTCGAGCGGTTCACCGTGCGCGGCCAGTACACCGAGGCGGACGGGATGCCGGGCTACCTGGACGAGCCCGCCTCCACGCCGCCGACGGACGCCTCGCGGCGGGTGGAGACGTTCACCGCGATCCGGGCCGAGGTCAAGAACTGGCGGTGGGCCGGCGTGCCGTTCTACCTGCGGACCGGGAAGCGCATGCCGTACCGGAGGTCGGAGATCGTGGTGCAGTTCAAGGACGTGCCGCACTCCATCTTCCCCGGCGGCAGCCCGAACCGCCTGGTGCTGCGGCTGCAGCCGGAAGAGGGCATCGAGCTGCACATCATGGCCAAGGAGCCGGGCGCGGGCGAGGTGACGCTGAAGCCGGTGCCGCTGTCGCTGAGCTTCGGCAAGACGTTCACGGCACGGGTGCCCGAGGCGTATGAGCGGCTGCTGACGGACGTGCTGGCCGGGAACCCGACGCTGTTCATGCGGCGCGACGAGGTGGAGGCGGCCTGGCGCTGGATCGACCCGATCCTGTCGGCCTGGGAGGCGTCCGATGACCTGCCGGAGCCGTACCCCGCCGGAACCACCGGCCCCACCGGAGCCCACGAACTGCTCGGCCGCAGCGGTCGCGCCTGGCACGAGGAGGAAGCGTGAACGAGCGCAGCGAGCGAACCATTAGACGCAGCAACCTCGGGTTCACGGACCCGACGAAGGAGGGGCCGTGAACCCGATTATTCAGGACGTCACTGACCGGATCGCCGAGCGGAGCGCCGCCAGCCGGGCCTCCTACCTGGAGCGCATCCGCCGCGACGGCGAGGCCGCCAAGGCCAAGGGTCCGGCCCGCGCCCACCTCGGGTGCGCGAACCTGGCGCACGGCTTCGCGAGCGCGCCCGCCGAGGACAAGCCCGTTCTGATGGGCGCGGCCAAGCCGGGCGTGGCGATCGTGACGAGCTACAACGACATGCTGTCGGCGCACCAGCCGTATGAGACGTACCCGCCGGAGCTGAAGGCGGCGGTGCGCAAGGCGGGCGGCGTGGCGCAGGTGGCGGGCGGCGTGCCCGCGATGTGCGACGGCATCACCCAGGGGCGGCCCGGCATGGAGCTGTCCCTCTACAGCCGTGACGTGATCGCCATGGCGACCGCGATCGCGCTGTCGCACGACATGTTCGACGCGACGCTGCTGCTGGGCGTGTGTGACAAGATCGTGCCCGGGCTGTTCATCGGGGCGCTGCACTTCGGGCACCTGCCCGCGATCTTCGTGCCGGCCGGGCCGATGACCTCGGGGCTGCCGAACAAGGTCAAGGCGCGTACCCGCCAGCTCTTCGCCGAGGGCAAGGTGGGGCGCGAGGAGCTGCTCGACGCCGAGGCGAAGTCGTACCACTCCCCCGGCACCTGCACCTTCTACGGCACCGCCAACTCCAACCAGGCGCTGATGGAGGTCATGGGCCTGCACCTGCCGGGCTCGACGTTCGTCAACCCGCACACCGAGCTGCGCCACGCGCTCACCCAGGCGGCCGGGCGCCGCGCGGTGGAGATCACCGCGCACGGCTCGGAGTACACGCCGATCGGCGAACTGGTCGACGAGAAGGCCATCGTGAACGCCTGCGTCGCCCTGCTGGCCACCGGCGGGTCCACGAACCACACGATCCACCTGGTGGCCATGGCCGCCGCCGCGGGGATCGTACTGACCTGGGATGACTTCGCCCGCCTGTCGCGGGTCGTGCCGTCGCTCACCAAGATCTACCCGAACGGCCAGGCGGACGTGAACCACTTCCGCGACGCCGGCGGCATGCAGGTGCTCATCGGCGACCTCCTCGACGAGGGCCTGCTGCACGCCGACGTCATGACCGTGGCCGGGCGCGGGCTCGACCGCTACCGCGAGGCTCCCGAGCTGGTTGACGGCGAGCCGGTGTGGTCGCCGGTCACCGGCGGAAGTTCGGACCTGGACGTGCTGCGCCCCGTCGCGGCGCCGTTCTCGCCGGACGGCGGCATCCACATGCTCTCCGGCAACCTGGGCCGGGCCGTGTCCAAGGTGTCCGCGGTCAAGCAGGAGCACCTGGTGATCGAGGCGCCTGCCAAGGTGTTCGACGACCAGCTGGACCTGCTGAAGGCGTTCGAGGCGGGCGAACTGGACGGGCAGGACTTCGTGGCGGTCATCCGCTACCAGGGGCCGAGCGCGAACGGCATGCCCGAGCTGCACAAGCTCACGCCGCCGCTGGCCGTGCTGCTGGACAGGGGCCAGCGGGTGGCCATCGTCACGGACGGGCGGATGTCCGGCGCGTCCGGCAAGGTCCCCGCGGCCATCCACCTGTCTCCTGAGGCCGCCGACGGCGGGCCGATCGCGCTCGTGCGCGACGGCGACGTGATCAGGCTCGACTCGGCCGCCGGGACGCTGGAGCTGCTGGTGCCCGCCGAGGAGCTGGCCCGGCGCACGCCCGAGGGCCGTCCGCTGAGCGACGCGCAGTGGGTGGGCACGGGCCGCGAGCTGTTCGCGGCGTTCCGCCGGATGGCGGGGCACGCCGAGCAGGGCGCCGGGATCTTCGGCCTGAGCGGCGCCGAGTCGCCCCACCACGGCCCGGGGCTGGGCTTCCCCTCCGAGGCCGGCGCGTCCCACCTGGAGACGGGCGCCCCAGTGGGCGCCCAGCACGCCGGACTGGCGCGGTGAGCGATCATCGTCCGGTACGCCGGGCGCCGGGACGGCGGCCGGCGGCTCACCACCCCCTCTGGGGCAGCGTGAGCGTTCGTGGGATCCTTCGGTGGATGGCGGCGAGCGATCTTGACGCCGCCCTGGATTGCCGGAGGTAAGCGGTGAGTGCCTTTGACCTTCCGTGGCTGGTCGCCGACATCGGCGGGACCAACGCCAGGTTCGGCCTGGTCACCTCGCTGGGAGCGCGGCCGTCGAACGTCGTGGTCCTGGCGGGGGCCGACTACGAGACCCTCCCCGAAGCCGTAGCCGCCTATCTCGCGGAACACGCGGGCGGAGTGCGACCGGGGGCGGCGTGCCTGGCTGTGGCCGGGCCGATCGACGGCGACCACTACCGGCTCACGAACTCCAAGTGGGCCGGCTCCGTACGGGACCTCGGCGTGCCGTACGCGGTGCTGCTGAACGACTTCGAGGCGCTGGCGGTGTCGCTGCCGCACCTGGAGGGCGACGACCTGATCTCCCTGGGCGGCCCCGAGCCGGGCCACGGCGTCAAGGCCGTGCTGGGCCCCGGGACCGGGCTCGGCGTGGGCGGGCTGGTGCCGGCGGACCACGGCTGGACGCCGATCCCCGGCGAGGGCGGGCACGTCACGGTGCCGGTGGTGGACCGGCGGGAGATGGAGATCGTGCAGGCGCTGCAGTCCCAGGGGCTGCCGCACGTGGTGGCCGAGCACGTGCTGTCCGGTCCGGGGCTGGTCCGGCTGCACCGGGCGCTCGCCCAGGTGAACGGCGTCGCCGCCCCCGACCTGACCGCCTCGGACATCGTGGCCCGGCTGGACGACTCGCTGTGCGCGGAGACGGTCGAGGTGTTCTGCGGGATGCTCGGCTGCTTCGCCGGGAACGTGGCCCTGACCCTCGGCGCGAGGGGTGGGGTGTATCTGGGCGGCGGAGTGCTCCCCCGTATCGTGGAACGGGTGCGCACCAGCAACTTCCGCACCAGGTTCGAGGCCAATCCCGACATGGCCGACTACCTGGCGGCCATCGGCACCGCGCTGATCGTCGCCCCTCAACCGGCGCTGACGGGCGCCGCGGCCTGGCTGACCCAGCGTGCCCGCAGGGAGCTGGTGGGGTGACCCAGCGCCCGTCGGGCGGGATCCGGTTGGGGTGTGTGCCATTGGGCAGGGCCATTGATGCGGTCGAGGCCTGGTGTGGGGACGTGTACGTGACTAGACGGCCGGAACGGGCCGACGAGGAGAAGAACTCATGAGCTTGCTCGATCTCGCCCCAGTGATTCCCGTCGTGGTGATCGAGGACGTCGAGAGCGCCGTACCGATGGCCAGGGCGCTGGTCGCCGGCGGCTTGCCGGTCATCGAGGTGACCCTGCGGACCCCGGCCGCGCGTGAGGCCATCGCCAGGATCTCCGCCGAGGTGCCCGAGGCGACGGTGGGAGCGGGAACCATCCGGAGTTCGGAGGACATTTCCGCTTCTATGACCGCGGGCGCGAAGTTCCTGGTGTCGCCTGGCACGACCCTGTCGCTGGTGGAGGCGATGGATTCGAGCGGCGTCCCCTACCTGCCCGGGGCGGCCACCGTGTCCGAGGTGATGGCGCTGGTCGAGCGGGGGATCAAGGAGCTGAAGTTCTTCCCCGCCGAGGCCGCGGGCGGCGTCCCCTACCTCAAGGCGCTCGGCGGGCCGCTGCCCGACGTGCGGTTCTGCCCGACGGGCGGCATCCGGGTGAACACCGCGCCCGACTATCTCGCTCTGCCGAACGTGGGATGTGTCGGCGGCAGCTGGCTGACCCCGGCCGACGCGCTGACGGCCGGCGACTGGGGCCGCGTGGAGAAGCTCGCCTCAGAGGCCGCCGCCCTGCGATGATCGGCTAAAGGTCCCAGCGGGGCTCGTCGCTCTCCCGTACGTGCCCGTCCGCTCCGAACACCAGGTAGCGGTCGAGGTCGGCGGCGAACCACCGGTCGTGCGTGACCATCAGCACCGTCCCCTCGAATCCGGCGAGTCCCTGCTGGAGCGCCTCCGCGCTGGCCAGGTCCAGGTTGTCCGTCGGCTCGTCGAGCAGCAGCAACGTCGCGCCCGACAGCTCCAGCAGGAGGATCTGCAGCCGGGCCTGCTGGCCGCCCGACAGCGTCTCGAACGCCTGCCCGCCCGCCGGCGCCAGTTCGTAGCGGGCCAGCGCCGCCATCGCATCGTTGCGCTCCATGGCATGCTCCCGCATCACGATGTCGGCGGCGGCGCGCCCTTGGAGGTCGGGCCGCACGTGGGTCTGGGTGAAGTGCCCGGGTGACACCCTGGCGCCCAGGCGGGCCACGCCGGTATGCGCAATCGGCTCACCGGCCAGCAGGCGCAGGAAGTGGGACTTGCCCGTGCCGTTCATGCCCAGCACGCCGACCCGCTCGCCGTACCAGATCTCGGTGGAGAACGGCCGCAGCAGCCCGCTCAGCTCGAGCTCCTCGCAGACCACCGCCCGCTTCCCGGTGCGTCCGCCGCGCAGCCGCACGCGGATGTTCTGCTCCTTCGGCGCGCGCTGCGGCGGCCCCGCCCACTCGAACCGCTCCAGCCTCGTGACCGCCGACTGGTACGTCCCCGCCAGCGCGTCGTTGTTCGCCGAGCGCTGGCGCAGCGTGTGGACCAGCCTGCGCAGCCTGGCCCGCTCGTCCTCCCAGCGCTGCCGCCGCTCTTCGAGGCGCTCCCTGCGTTGCCTGCGGGCCTCCGCGTAACCGGCGAAGCCGCCGCCATGCACCCACACCCCGCGTCCCTCCACGGTGATGATCCGGTCGGCCGCCTCGGCCAGCAGCTGCCGGTCGTGCGAGACGAGCAGCACCGTCTTGGCCGAGCTCCTGATCGCCCGCTCCAGCCACTGCTTGGCCCGCACGTCCAGGTAGTTGTCGGGCTCGTCGAGAAGCAGCACCTCGTCGGGGCCCCGCAGCAGCGCCTCCAGCATGAGCCGCTTCTGCTCCCCGCCTGACAGCGTGTCCAGCCCTCTGTCCTTGACCTGTTCGTACGGCATCCCCAGCGCTTCGGTCGCGCACACGTCCCACACCACTTCGAGCTCATAGCCCCCCGCGTCGGCGTAGTCGGCGATGGCCTGGGCATAGGCGAGCTGGGCGGGCTCGTCGTCCGAACGGGAGATCCCGGCCTCGGCGGCATCCAGCGTCGCCGCCGCCGCCCTGATCCGCTCCGGCGCGACGTTCAGCAGCAGGTCGTGCACAGTGCTCTCGCCGAGGAACTGCCGCATCACCCCGATTCCGCCGCTGCTCGCGATCCGGCCGTCCGAGGGGTCCAGCTCGCCCGCGATCAGCCGCAGCAGCGTGGTCTTGCCCGCGCCGTTGGGCCCGACAAGCGCCGCATTGGCGCCGTCGCCCACCTTGAACGACGTCTCCAGCAGCAGCGGCCGCCCGTCAGGCAGCAGGTACGTCAGCCCGCTCACTTCGATGTGCCCCATGCCGGCCACCCCCTACTCGACCAACGCTCCACTCACTAGACCATCGATCCGGTCACTCGCACAACGTATTATGCCTGGGTGGACATCGTGTGGTCGCGCCCCCAGAAGGCGCCCAGGCAGACGCTGACACTCGACCGGATCGTGTCCGAGGCTGTGGCGCTGCTCGACGAGGAAGGCGTGGGCCGCCTGACCATGCGCCGCCTGGCCGAGCGGCTCGACACCGGCTCGACCACCCTCTACTGGCACGTCAAGACCAAGGACGACGTCCTCGACCTGGCCTTGGACGCCGTGTTCGGCGAGGTGTCCCTGCCCTCGCGGAACCACCGGATGGCAACGGCCGACTGGCAAGGGGTCGTGCGCGAACTCATCGGTGGCTGGCGAGCGGCCCTGCTGCGCCACCCGTGGTCGGCCACGATCCTCGACCGTCCGCTCATGGGCCCGAACGCGCTGGAGCGGACCGAGTTCCTTTACACGGCGCTGGCCGCCGCCGGCTTCACCGCACCCAAGCCCGCCGCCTACAGCCTGTCCAACTACGTCATGGGCTCGGTCGTCATGCAGGTGACCTGGCAGGACCGCGACCGCGAAGGTGCCGGCGAGTTCCTCAGAGAGCGCGCCGACCGCTACCCGGCCCTCGCCGAGCACGGCCTCGACCACGCCTGGGACGCCACCTTCGACGAGGGCCTCGGCTACCTCCTTGACGGCATGGAACAGGCCCGCCACCGCGAAACCGGCCGGCTCGGATGAGTCCGGCCCGCTGTCCTGCACGCCCCTTGCACACTGGACTTTGGGGCCAAAACACCTGATGACGTGGCGGTTTCCGTCTACGCGGAGATCATCGGCCCGCGTTGAACGGGCGGCGGCCGGGTACAGCACAGGGAAACCGCAGCCCCCGGGAAGCCCCTTTCGCTCCTCGGAGAGCGAAAGGGAGATGAATGCCGACGGAAACGGCCAGCCAAGCAGTGACGGACGACCGGCCCGTGGCGCAGCCCGGCAGTCTGGAGCGGGGGATCGACATCCTGCTCGCGCTCGGCGCCGCCTCCCACCCGGTCAGCCTGTCGCAGCTGTGCCGCGCCACGGGCCTGCCCAAGTCGACCGCGCACCGCATCCTGGGCGTGCTGTGCTCGCGGGAGCTGGCCAGGCGGGTGGGCAACGGCTACCTGCCGGGTGAGCTGCTGGAGACGATGGCCGGCATCACCCGCTTGCGGGTGCCGGGCACCCGCAAGGTCGTGCTGCCCTATCTGCTCTACCTGTACGAGACCACCAGGCAGACGGTGAACCTGGCCGTCCCCTCCGGTCTGGAGGCCCGCTACGTCGAGCGCCTCTACGGCCACAACCGGGTCGACTCCCGCTCCGACGGCATGGACCGCGCGCCGCTCCACTGCACGGCGACCGGCAAGGCGCTGCTGGCCTTCGACTCGAGCCTGCACCAGGCGCTGCTCGCGCGTGGCTCGTTCGAGCAGATGACGCGCCGCACGATCACCACCCTGACCGGGCTCGAGCGCGAGCTGGCCCAGGTCCGCAGGCAGGGCGTGGCGTACTCGCAGGAGGAGTTCACCGAGGGCGTGTCGTGCGTGGCGGCGCCGGTGTTCGGACCCGGCGGCCGGATCTGCATGTCGCTGGGGGTGGCCGCCCCTGCGGGCAGTACGCCGCTGGCCAAGCTCGGCATCTCCGTGCGCGGCGCCGCCCAGGCCATCTCGTCCGCGCTCCTCAGCGCGTAGGTGTCCCGGTCACCGGGACACCTGGCCGGCGCGTGACCGGAAGTGTTCCGTCAGCCGAAACCGCCGATTGCGGCGCGGCGGCCTGGGCGTTCAGATCGGCTTATGGACTTCCATCCCGCTCCGGCCGCCCAGGAGGCGCCCGCGGTCCGCAAGGTCCGGACCCGCAGGGCCACGGACACGCGGGCGCCGGCCGGAACGCGGGAGGTCGCGCGTGCCTAGAGGCCTCCCCAGGGCCACCGTATTGGAGAGCCTGCGCCTGGCTGCCGCCGTCGTCCCACCCGTCGCGCCGCACTTGATGCCCGGACGCGACCTGCTGCGCTCCCGTGCGCTCCTGGCCGGGCTCGAGGCCAGGTACGGCGGCCGCCCCGTGCTGGTGCGCGGCCTGCGCGGCCAGGCGCTGCTGGTCATGTCGAAGCGCGACGTCCTGCGCGTGCTGTCTGAAGGGGGCGAGTACGCGCAGGGCGTCGAACAGCGCCCCTTCGGCCTTCCGACGGACGTGCTGCGCCCGGCCTTCATCGACATCGCCAGGGAGGAGGCCAAGGAGCTGACCTCCGGCGTGGTGGATCACGCCCGGCTCGACGCCCGCTGGCGGCGCGTGGCCAGGCGCTGCGTCTACGGCGACGGCGCTGCCGGCGACGAGGAGCTCACCAGGCTGCTGGCGGGCATCACGCGGGCCGGCAGGTGGCGCGCCAGGCGACGCCAGGAGATCCTCTCCGGCCGGTACGACGCGCGCATCCTCGACCACCTGCGCCGCGCCGAGCCGGGCACCCTGGCCGGTCTGATCGCGGAGAACGCCGGCGAGGCCGAGTCGCGCGGGCTCATGCAGGCGGCGTTCTGGCTGATGGGGTTCGGGGCGATCTCCACGGGGCTGATGCAGACGCTGGCGCTGCTCGCCGCCCACCCGGCCCAGCGCAAGTCGGCCCGCACCGACCCTGACTACCTGCGGGCCTGCCTGCGCGAGGGGCTGCGCCTGTGGCCGCCGGTGCCGGCGCTCTCCCGGGTCACGACCACGCCGACCGACTGGTACGGCACCACCCTGCCCGCGGGCACCACCGTTCTGGTGCCGATCGCGGCGCATCAGCGCAGCCCGCGCCTGCCGTACGCGAACACGTTCGCGCCGGAGATCTGGCTGGACGGCACCGCGGCGAACGAGTGGTGGGCGAGGCCGGGCTGCGACGGCGCGCACCTGACGCTCGCGGTCGGCACGGCCTTCCTCGCCGGCATCGTGCGCGCGGCCCGGCCCAAGCCTGTCGGGCGGCTGCTGTCGCCGCACCGCCCACTCCCCTACGCGCTCAACGTCCCCCGCCTGCGCGTGACAATGCGCCCGCTGCGTGTTCATGGCCTCACTCCGTGAGGCGGGCTCGGTCGCTGGGGAGTCGCATGACAGCTCAGAACCAGCCGCATGCCTGCTCAGAACTAGTGGCCAACGAGCGTCCCCTTCCTCCGTTAGAGTCTTGGGTACAAAAGGCGTGCCGGGCGGAGGAACGGTTCGGGTTGAGACGGGATGACGACGGCGAGAGGACGGCGACGTTGGGGCGCTCCGCAGGCACTCCGCTGAAGCCGGAAGATCCGCCGGCGATCGGCCCCTACGAGCTGATCAGCCGTCTCGGCACCGGTGGCATGGGCGTGGTCTATCTCGCAAAGGCGGCCGACGGGTCGCGGGTGGCGCTCAAGGCGATCCGGCGCGACTTCACGGCAGACCCGATCTACCGGGCGCGTTTCCACGAAGAGGTGTCCAACGCGCGCAAGGTGGCCTCGTTCTGCACGGCGCGCGTGCTCGACCACGGCGAGGACCGCGGCGTCCTCTACCTCGTCACCGAGTACATCGACGGCATCTCGCTCGAAGACCACCTGATCGAGCACGGCGCGCTCTCGCCGTCCGTGCTGCACTCCGCGGCCGTCGGCGTGGCCGCCGCGCTGACCGCGATCCACGCGGCGGGGCTGGTGCACCGCGACCTCAAGCCGGCCAACGTGATGCTGACGCTGGCCGGGCCCCGGGTGATCGACTTCGGGCTGGCGCGGTCGACGCACGTCGACTCCCGGCACACGAACGCGGGCATGGTCATGGGCACGCCCGGATGGATCGCTCCCGAGCAGGTCTTCGAGGGACGCACCAGCCCGGCGGGCGACGTGTTCGCGTGGGGGTCGCTGATCGCTTACGCGGGGCTGGGCGGGCATCCGTTCGGCGAAGGGGACGCGTACGTGATGGCGGCCCGGGCCCGTACGGCGCCGCCGGACCTGCGAGGGCTGCCCGCGCCGCTGGACCGGCTCGTGGCCGCGGCCATCCACCCCGACCCGGCGCGCCGGCCCGCGGCCAGGCAGCTGCTGCTGGAGCTGGTGGGGGCGGCCGACGAGCCCGCGGCTCAGCTGGCCGCCACCAAACACCTGACCAACGCGTGGAACCCGTCGGACTTCCCGCTGATGCCGCAGCCGCCGCACCGGATGCCGCCCGACCGCACGGGCGCGGTGCCGGGCACCGGCCACCCACGCACCCCTCACCGCCCGTCCCACCAGAGTCGCGGCCCACGCCCTGAGGCGCCCGCGCGCAGCCCGCAACCACCGCCGCCCGCGGAGCGCACCGGTCCCACGCCCGGAGCGGGCCCGGTGCCGCCTGCCGAGCGCACGGGTCCCACACCTGGAACGGGCCGCGGCCCACAGCAGCCGCCACCGGCCGAACGCACCGGTCCCACGCCCGGAACGGGCCGTGGACCGCAGTCTCCGCCCCCTGCCGAACGCACCGGCCCCACGCCGGGAGCCGTTCGTGGGCCGCAGCAGCCGCCCCCCGCCGAGCGGACCGGGCCTGTGCCCCCGGCTCCCCACCCGGAGCGGACCGGCCCCGTGCCGGGGCCGCGCGGGCCGCATCCGGACCTGACAGGCCCGGGGCCGCTCCATCACCACCAGGGTGGGCAGGGGCCGCTGCCCCACCACTCGACCACCGGCCAGGGGCCGATGCCGGGCTACCTGCCCGCCAAGCGCAAGCGGGGCGTGCTGACGGGCTGCCTGACCGCCCTGGTCATCGCGGTCGTGCTCCTGGTAGCGCTGATCTTCGTGCTGGCGTGGGCGTTCCGCTCCCCGGCGGTCGGCGAGGACGGGCCGGTGCAGGACGGCAAGCTGCGCTTCGCCGTGACGAGCACGAAGTGCCCCAAACCGGCGAGATCGGCGGCCAAGCGCACATGCCAGGTCGGGGTGAAGGTCAGCAACGTCGGCCAGGAGGCCCGGGTGCTCTACCCGGGCCAGCAGAAGCTGATCGACGAGGACAAGGAGCTGCACGGCGGCACCAAGCTGCTCGACAAGGACGGCAAGGAGATCACGCCGATCCGCATCGAGGCCGGCCAGTCGTTCATCGGCGCGCTGGTGTTCGAGCTGCCGAAGAACCTCGACCCGGCCGGGCTCGAGGTGCACGACTCGGGGCTGAGCAACGGAGCCCGGCTCAACCTGGGCTGACCCGCCGGCCTCGCCGGCGGCGGGCCGCCCGGCGTCCGGCGCGCCTCAGAAGCCCTGGGACGGCGAGACCACGCCCTCCAGCGGGGCGCCGTCGCTGAAGCGCCGCACGTTGGAGGTGACGCGCTCGGCCAGGCCACGCCAGTAGGAGGAGCGCGGGTTCGCGCAGTGCGGCGTGATGAGCACGTTGTCCAGGCTCCACAGCGGATGGCCGTCGGGGAGGGGCTCGGGGTCGGTCACGTCGAGTGCCGCGCCGCCGATGCGGCCTGCGCGCAGCGCGTCCACCAGTTCGTCGGTGACGACGAGGCCGCCTCTGGCGACGTTCACCAGCCAGGCGTCCTCGCGCATGAGCTCGAACTCGCGCTTGCCGAACATCCCCCTCGTCTCCGGCGTGGCGGGTGCCGAGACGACCACGTAATCTGCCTCGGGCAGCGTCTCGCGGTAGCGGGCACGCGGGAGCACGAGGTCGGCGCCGGGCGCCTCGCCGCTGTCGGTGACCGCGAGGACCCGGCAGCCGAACGGCTCCAGCATCCGGATGAGCGCCCGCCCGATGCCGCCGAAGCCGACGATCGCGACCGTCGAGCCCGCGAACTCCCTGGACTCGCTGCGCTCCCATCTCGTGGCCCTCGCCGACCGGTGCAGGCAGCGCGCGGCCGCCAGCATCATGGCCAGCGCGTGCTCGGCCACCGGCACGCCGTAGGAGCCGGTGGCGGCGGTGAAGACCGGGTGCTCGGAGATGATCCCGGCGTCGGCGAACCGCTCGATGCCCGCGCTGGGCAGTTGCACCCAGCGGATGCCGTCGTGGAGCATCGACCGCAGCTCCTCGGGACCGCCGCCGTAGTAGACGATCGCCTCGGCCTCCTCCAGGGGCACGACCTTGCCGCCCGCCCGACGCACTGCATCGATCAGCACGGGCACCGGCTCGGGTCCGACATGGACGGCGACGGTCATGCTCAGTCTCCTTCTCGCCACGGGCCCACCAGCGTACCGAGGGCGCCTGGGCACGGCGTTTCCGGGTGCCAGCATCTCTTCAGGGATCGCGGGTAGTTTGACCCGGATGTCTGCTGCCGCCGCCGCCCAGCCCGTCTCCGCCGCCCTGCCTGCGCCGTCGAGGTTCGCGTGGCTGGACGCGCTGCGGGGGATCGGCGCGCTGGCCGTGGTGGCCGAGCACCTCCTGCCGTGGTTCCTCCCCCAGCTCAGGCCGTACTGGTTCAACCTCGGCGTCTACGGCATCCTGGTGTTCTTCCTGGTCAGCGGCTATATCATCCCCACCTCGCTGGAACGCCACGGCGACGTGCGCGCGTTCTGGATCAGCCGGTTCTTCCGCCTCTACCCGCTCTACCTGAGCGTGATCGTCGTCGTGCTGGCCCTCGCCTGGTGGGTGCCGCTGCGTGCGGAGGTGCCGAGGGACGGGAGCGCAGTGGCTGCGCACGCGACCATGCTGCTCGACGTCGTGAGCGTGGGCGGCGTGGCCGACACGATGTGGACGCTGTCGTACGAGATGGTGTTCTATCTCCTGGTCACGGCGCTGTTCCTGGTCAGGGGGCATGGCCGCAGCGGGCTGCTGTCGATGTTGTTCGCGGCGGGCGCCGTGACGGTCGGGCTGGTGGCGTCGGGAGCGGTGCTGGTGGGCGGGTGGCCCGCCTACGTCTCCGCCGCGGTGTTCGTGGTCGGGCTGGCGTGCGTCGTGTGGGGACGCTTCCGTACAGCCTCGGCCTGCGTGCTCGGCCTGATGGCGCTGGCGTTGCTGCTGCTGAGCAGCCGGGTGCCGTGGCTGGGGACGGCGGTGCTCGCCGTGATGTTCGCGGGCACGGCCATCCACCGGTGGGAGCGGGGCGGCGGACGGCTGTGGCCGGTGGCGGTCACGACGGCCCTGGTGGCGGTCGCGCCTCTGTGGGCCGTCGAGGGCGGGTGGTGGTGGGTGCAGGCGGACGTGTGGCTGACGACGATCGCGCTGGCCGGTGCCACCTTCGCGGCGGGGATGGCGCTGCGCGGGCGGCGGCTGCCCAGGGTGCTCACCTGGCTCGGGCTGATCAGCTACTCGCTCTACCTGGTGCATCATCCGCTGCTGAAGTACTTCGTGGAGATCACCGGTGACCTGCGGCGGGCGGAGTTGCCGTACCAGCTCATGATGTCGGCGCTGGCCGTGGCCGTGGTGCTGGCCGTGAGCGCGCTGTCGTTCAGTTACGTCGAGCGGCCCATGCAGGCGCTGGGCCGCCGCCTGTCACGCCGGAGCGCCCGCCGGCTCCAGCGCGAGGGCGATCTCCGGATGGCGGGACAGGGCGCGCGCCACGACGGAGTCCTCGGCCATGAGGAAGGCGAGGTGCCTGACCGCGTGCGCGACCACGTTGGCCAGGGCGACGCGGTCAGGTGACGGCGTCGCGGGCGCCTCGCCCCTGGCGATCTCCAGCACGGGCACCTCGACCGCGGGCAACCACGGCGCCGGATCCGGGCAGACCGCATATGTCAGCACGATCCCGGCCTCGGGCTCGTACCGCCAGCTCGTGGAGTGCACGACGGTGGCGGGATCGTCCGCCGGGACCCCGCTGAGCCGGCGCGCGGCCTCGTCGGGGCTCTCCCCGAACCCGGGCTGGGTGATGGCATGCCGGTAGGACCAGCGATTGTCGGTGCCCGCCCGTAGCATGAGCGTCTCAACCGAGACCACGTGTCTTCCCGTCACCGTCGACAACTTACTGCCAATCATATGCAAGTACATCCCAGACGCATTGTGTTCCGGCTCTTGAACACGACCGCGGGTCCGGCTGTAGTCGATGGCGTGCGAGAGAGAGGCCGACAGCGATGCCCGCTTTACTGGTGCTGATGGGGTCGGGCGAAACGAGCCCGACCATGGTCGAGATCCACCGCGCGGCGGCGCGGACGCTGCGCACGGGAGCACGGGCCGTGCTCCTCGACACCCCCTACGCCTTCCAGGAGAACGCCGCCGACATCTCCGCCCGCGCCCGCCGCTATTTCGCGCACAGCGTCGGGCTTGAGGTCGAGGTGGCGGCCGGGATCACGGGCGCCGACTGGATCTTCTCCGGCCCGGGCAGTCCCACCTACGCGCTCGACCGGTGGGCCGGCTCGGGCGTGGCCGGCGACCTGCGTGCCCGGGTTCGCGCGCGTGAGGGGGTGACGGTGCTGGCCTCGGCGGCCGCCTGCACGGCGGGCCTGGCCACCGTGCCGGTCTACGAGATCTACAAGGTGGGCGCGGATCCCCATTGGCGCGAGGGCATCGACCTGCTGGAGCCGCTGGGCCTGCAGGCCGTGCTGATCCCCCACTTCGACAACGCCGAGGGCGGCACCCACGACACCCGCTACTGCTACCTCGGCGAGCGCCGGCTGTCGCGCATGGAGCGCGAGTTGCCGCCCGGCACCGCCGTGCTCGGCCTCGACGAGCACACCGCGCTGGTGATCGATCTGGAGAGCGAGTCCGTACGGGTGGCGGGCCGGGGCGGCCTCACCGTCCGCCGCCCCGGCTCCCAGACGGTCCTGCCCACCGGCACCCACACCGACCTCGCCCAGCTCCGCCGCCTGGCCGAAGGCGGCACGAGCCTCGCCACGACCCCGCCGCCCCCGGCCGAGCCGGCTCCCGCGGAGGTGACGCTGGAGGAGACCATCCACACGTGCGAGGAGCTGTTCAAGGCCGCCGTGGGCAAGCCGGACATGGTGGCGGCGGCCCAGACCGTCCTCGACCTCGAGGCGGAGATCGTCAAATGGGCCGCCGACACGGAGGAGGACTCCGGCGGGGTCGAGCAGGCCAGAGAGCTGATGCGGCTGCTGATCGCCCGCCTCGGCGAGCTCGCCTCCGCCGCCGGCCTCCGCTCCCTCGGCCTGCCCTCCCTGGTGGAACCCCTCCTGGCGCTCCGGTCGCGGCTGCGCGAGGAGGGGCGGTACGAGGTGGCGGACGCGCTGCGGGCGGCGATGCTGGAGGGCGGCATCGTGGTGGAGGACACCCCCGACGGGCCCCGCTGGACCTGCACTCCGTGAAGGTACGGACGCCTGTCGCTATTCGCGTTCGCACGGATACGCTGTGCGTGCACACACAGGCGGATCCACGGAAGGCGATGAACGCATTGCGGAACGATGGCTGGCTGGCCGCCCATCCGCCACCATGGCGTGTCATGCTCTTCCCCTCGCCGCCCACCACGGCGGGATACACCGTCGAAGACTGGCTCAAGCTGCCCACGACCGGGGAGCGGATCGAGTTGATCGACGGGAGTTTCATCGCGAGCCCCATGCCCGCATACGTTCACGCCATCGCGACCAGCCGGCTGGTCGGCGCGTTGGATGACGCTCTCCCCCGGAGCCTCGAAGTGGTGGCGGCGGGCAATGTCGCCGTCGGAGACGACGGGCTCATTCCCGACATCGTCATTGGACACGCCGAGGCCATGCTCAAAGGCCCCGTTGCGCTCTCCGCGTCCGACGTCGTGTGCGTGGCCGAAGTCGTCAGCCCTGGCAAGGTGAATCGAGACCGCGACTACACGATCAAACCACCCAAATATGCCGCCGCAGGGATCCCCGTCTTCATACGAGTCGATCTCGAAGGCGGCGACGCACCACGAGTCGAAATCTTCAACCTGGGCGAACAGGGCTACGAGCTGGTCGCGGAGGCGAAGGCAGGCACCGTGCTCACGCTCGACCAGCCCTTTCCCGTCTCCTTCGATCCAGCGGTGTTGACCGGGCCGCGATCTCGATGACCCGCCGCTAGAAGGTCCTGGCGATCTGGCGGGCGCGTTCGTCGGCCTGCTTGCGCTCGTTCTCGTAGGAGCCCGTGAGCGTCGGGTGGTGGTGGATCTCCTGGATGTCGGCGATGCCGGTCCAGCGTAGCCAGCCGTTGAAGAACGTCGACTGGAAGTCGCTCCCGAACTCCCGCCCCAGCCCCGGCCCCCAGACCGCGCTGGTGTAGACGACAGCGGCGCGCTTGCCGGCGAGCAGGGGGCGGTAGCCGGTCTCCGGGTGCACATCGAAGATCATCGCGGGCTGGCTGACGACGTCGATGAACTGCTTCAGCTTGTACGGCACGCCCGCGTTCCACATCGGCACGCTGAAGAGGTAGCGGTCATAGGAGTCGAAGCGCTCGAACGTGCGCACGGCCGCCTCCCACGCCTCGGCCTGCTCGCCCTCGGGAGTGCCGCCCCCGAACACGGTCATCTTCGCCGTCGCGGCGGCGGGCCCGAACTCGGGCAGCGTCCCGTCCCACAGGTCGAAGTGGTCGACCGTCGCGCCTGGACGGGCGGCCAGGTACTCGTCGACAAAGGTCTGCGCGATCCCCAACGAGATCGACTCGCCGCCGCGCGGCGAGGCGGCGATGTGCAGCAGTCTGCTCATGGATTCATACCCCTTCCGGACTCTGGTCCGATTAACGCCTCCGAAGATACGGACTATGGTCCGGATAGTCAACATGCGAAGACGCCAGTGGACGTGCGCGTCCCAGGGGTCAGGGAAGGCGCGTGCTTCCGGTGGTCAGCGAATGCACCCTGGTCAGGGTCAAGGAAGGCGTGTCCAGCCGGTCGACGACTGCGGGAATGGCGGTTGCGCCGTAACGGCGGCCGGCCCTGTGCGGGTCAGCGGGCGTCACCCTGGAGGCCATCAGCCATGTGCGGCGGGTGGCGCCGCCCGTGCTCCGCCGTAACAAATGAAGAAGGACCAGCCACGTGCGGCGAGCACTTCGCCGTAACAGATAAGGGAGCTATCGGCGGGGCGGGTCGATGCGGGCGCCGTCCAGGGTGAAGATCATCAGGCGGGAGAGATCCACGCCCACCTTGGCCGCGTCGCCGGTGCGCCAGACGGGCCGGCCACCCAGGCGGACGATCAGGTCGGAGCGGCGGTGGATGCCGCTGTTCGGGTGCTGGCCCACCCGTTCCTGCTCCTGGTGCTCCTCCTGGTGCGACGACGAGAAGATCCGCCGCACCAGCCCCGACAGCTTCCCCGACCCGTTCTTCTCCCCGTTGATCCGCTGGCGCGGGTCCGGCGGCTCGGGCACCGGCACGGCGGGCATCCCGCACTCGAGGTACGCCAGCCACTCGTGCCCGTGGTACTCCAGCGCCCGCACCCGCCCGTAGAAGGACGGCCCCTCGTACGACTCAGGCACCGGGGCCAGACTGTCGGGCCGCAGGCCCACGAGCACCTGCCCACCGGTGTGCTGCGAGATCGCGTACGCCCTCGGATCGCTCCACGGCAGCGTGAGCCGGTGAGGGCCGAAGTCGAGCATGACGTACTGGTTCTGCGGCGTCCTGACACCGGCCGCCAGCAGGTTCAACTGCTGGGAGTTGAGGAAGGCCGCCACGAAGGCGGTGGCTGGATCGTTGTAAATCTGGGCCGGAGTGCCGACGTCCTGAAGGACCCCGCGGTTCAGGATGGCGATCCTGTCGGCCAGCGTCAGGGCCTCCACCTGGTCGTGCGTCACGTAGATCGTGGTCACGCCGAGCGACCTGACCAGCGCCGAGATCTCCATGCGGAGCTCGGTGCGCATGCCCGCGTCGAGGTTGGACAGCGGCTCGTCCATGAGGAACAGCTTGGGCTGCCGGACGATCGCCCGCCCCATCGCCACGCGCTGCCGCTGGCCGCCGGAGAGCGTGCCGGGGCGGCGGTCCAGCGTCTCGTCGATGTGTAAGGCCTTCGACAGCTCGGTCACGCGGTCGCGCACCATCGCGGGGTCCGACTTGGCGATCTCCAGAGGGAAGGCGATGTTCCCCCGGACGGACCTGTGCGGATAGAGCGCGCCGTTCTGGAACACCATGGCCACGTCACGATCGCGCGGGGCCAGATGGTTGGCCAGCTGCCCGTCCAGCCAGAGGTCTCCCTCGGTGATCTCCTCCAAGCCCGCGATCATGCGGAGTAGCGTGGACTTGCCACATCCAGAGGGACCGAGGAGGACGAGGAACTCGCCGTCTTCCGCCCGAAGGTTCAGCCGGTCGACCGCGAGGTAGTCGCCCGGATACACCTTGGTCACTTTGTCGAGAACGACCGAGCTCATGGGCCTACACCTTGCGCGAGTGTCACCTGTGACGAGGCTGATTGAAGAGGTAGTACATCGCGCCTTAACGCTACATGTCCACCCTTGACATAAAGAATCTCCTTCTCAGCCGTTTCGGTCGAGTGTTTTGGGAAGCCAAAAGCCGAAATTTCCGTATTAGAGGGGTATGTAAGGGCTTGCGTAAACTTGCGGCAAGGGATTTCATAGTCGGGACCTTCAGGGGGGACTATGACGGCATGGTGGCGGGACGCCGCGATCTACCAGGTGTACGTGCGCAGTTTCGCGGACGGCGACGGCGATGGGATCGGTGACCTGATCGGCATTCGCGATCGCCTCCCCTACCTGGCGGGTCTGGGCGTGGACGCCGTCTGGCTGACGCCGTTCTACCGCTCCCCCATGGCCGACTTCGGGTACGACGTCGCGGACTACAGGGACGTCGACCCGCTGTTCGGGACGCTCGCGGACGCCAAGGCGCTCATCGACGAGGCGCACGACCACGGGCTGCGGGTGATCGTGGACATCGTCCCCAACCACACCTCCTCGGCCCATCCCTGGTTCCAGCAGGCCCTGCGCGGCGAGCACCGTGGTCGTTACATCTTCCGCGACCAGCCGAACGACTGGGAGTCGATCTTCGGCGGCCCGGCGTGGACGCAGGTCGAGGACGGGCAGTGGTACCTGCACCTGTTCGACTCCGCGCAGCCCGACCTCAACTGGGACGACGACGAGGTGCGCGGCGAGTTCGAGTCGATCCTGCGGTTCTGGCTCGACCTGGGTGTGGACGGCTTCCGCGTGGATGTGGCACACGGCATGGTCAAGCCGCGCGGCCTGCCCGACATCGGACATGCGAACCAGACCACGCTGATCGGCAAGGAGCCGGTGCCGTACTTCGACAACGACGGCGTGCACGAAATCCACCGCGCGTGGCGACGCGTGCTCGACTCCTACCCCGGCGATCGCATCGGCGTGGCCGAGGCGTGGGCGCCGACGGCCGAGCGGCTGGCGATGTACGTCCGCCCGGACGAGCTGCATCAGGCGTTCAACTTCCACTACCTGTTCACCCCGTGGGACGCCGCCGAGCTGAGGGCGGTGATCGACTCCTCGCTGGCCACCGCCGCCTCGGTGGGCGCCCCGACCACCTGGGTGCTGTCGAACCACGACGTCAAGCGCCACGTCACCCGCTACGGAAGCCTGGCCAGGGCCCGCGCCGCCGCGCTGCTGACGCTCGCGCTGCCCGGCTCGGTCTACGTCTACCAGGGCGAGGAGCTGGGCCTGCCGGAGGTGCTCGACCTGCCGGCCGGCGTGTGCCAGGACCCGCAGCGGCTGCGCGACCCCGACAGCGGCCGCGACGGCTGCCGTGTGCCGCTGCCCTGGACCCGTGAGTCCGGCTGGCTGAACCCGTGGCTGCCGATCCCGGCGGACTGGGCCGAGCTGAGCGTGGAGGCGCAGGAAGGGCTGCCCGGCTCGACGCTGGAGCTGTATCGGGCGGCGCTGCGGCTGCGGCGCACGTTCGACGGAGACCTGACCTGGCACGAGTCGCCGGAGGGCACGCTCGTGTTCTCCAGGGGAGAGCTTGTCTGCGCCGTCAACCTCACGGAAGCACCCGTGGACTTCGAGGTCGACGGGGAGCTCCTGCTCGCCTCGGATGTCCCTGGAGCTGGGGATTCGGCGGCCTGGTGGAAAGTAAAGTGTGTGGCATGAACGGTCACGCTCGCCTAGCCGACATCGCCGCCCAGGCCGGGGTGAGTGAGGCCACGGTCAGCCGGGTGCTCAACGGCAAGCCCGGCGTCTCGACCGCCACCCGCCAGGCGGTGATGGCCGCGCTCGACCTCATGGGCTACGAGCGCCCGCCCCGGCTGCGGCAGCGCAGCAACGGGCTCGTCGGCCTGGTGACGCCGGAGCTGGACAATCCGATCTTCCCCGCGTTCGCGCAGGCCATCGAGAAGGCGCTGACCCAGCACGGCTACACGCCCGTGCTCTGCACCCAGCTGCCCGGCGGCGCGCCGGAGGACGAGTTCACCGAGCTGCTGGTCGATCGCGGTGTGAGCGGCATCGTGTTCGTCTCGGGGCTGCACGCCGACACGACCGCGCGGATGGACCGCTACACCCGGCTGACCGACCGCGGGCTGCCGATCGTGCTGGTCGACGGCTACAGCGAGCACATCGACGCGCCGTTCATCTCGCCCGACGACCGCCTGGCCGCCCGGCTGTCCGTGCAGCACCTGGTGGACCTCGGCCACGAGCGGATCGGGCTCGCGCTGGGGCCGCGCAGGTTCGTGCCGGTGATCAGGAAGATCGAGGGCTACAAGCAGGCCATGGCGCAGCTGCTTGGCGCGACCGACGTCGACGAGCTGATCGCCCACTCGCTGTTCTCCGTCGAGGGCGGGCAGGCGGCCGCCGCGCAGCTGCTGGCCCGCGGCTGCACCGGCATCGTGTGCGCGAGTGACCTGATGGCGCTGGGCGCGATCCGCGCCTGCAGGGAGAAGGGGCTGTCGGTGCCGGGAGAGGTGTCCGTGGTGGGGTTCGACGACTCGCCGCTGATCGCGTTCACCGACCCGCCGCTGACCACCGTGCGCAAGCCGATCGGCGCGATGGCCTCGGCGGCCGTGCAGACGCTGCTCGAAGAGGTGAACGGCGCCCCCGCCAAGCACGTCGAGCTGATCTTCCAGCCGGAGCTGGTCGTCCGCGGCTCCACCGGCTCCGGCCCGCTGGTCAACCGGTGAACGAAGTGAGGCAATGAGCACGTGACGCACGACATCCTGGTCCTCGGCGGCGCCGGGGTCGACACGACGGTGTACGTGCCCGGGCTGCCGCTGCCGTACCAGGACACCTACCACGTCCCACCGGTCGTCGACCGGATCGGCAACACCGGTGCGGGCGTGGCACTGGGTTGCCACGCGCTCGGGCTGGGCGTCGCCTTCTCCGACCTGATCGGCGACGACCCGCAGGGCGCGCTCGTCCGCCAGGCGCTGCGCGAGGTCGACTGCTCCTGGGGGCCGGCCGCGGCGGGCACCCGGCGCAGCGTCCTGCTCGTCGGCCCCGACGGCCGCCGCACCTCGCTCCACGACCCCAAGGTCACGCCTGACGAGCGCCTGCCGCGCGAGCTGTACGCGAACGTGCGCGCCCGGCACGTCCACCTGTCGATCATGGACTTCTGCCGCCACGTCTACCCCGACCTCGACGGCACGCCCATCTCCACCGACCTGCACGACTGGGACGGCCTCAACGACTACCACAAGGACTTCGCCTACCGGTCCGACCTGGTGTTCCTGTCGGCCACCGCACTCACGGACCCTGTGACGACGATGCGCGACATCCTCGCGCGCGGGCGCGCCCACACGGTCGTGTGCACCCGCGGGGCCGAGGGCTGCCTCGTTCTGACGCGTGGCTCCGACGTGCGCGCCTTCCCGGCCGTGCCGCTGCCCGGGCCGGTGGCCGACAGCAACGGCGCGGGCGACGCGTTCGTCTCCGGCTTCCTGTACGGCACGGTGAAGGGCCGGTCGCTCGAGGAGTGCGTACGGCTGGGGTCGATCGCGGGGGCGCACGCCTGCACGGTCGCCGGCACCCACGAGTCGCCGATCGACGAGTCCCTGCTGCTGGCTAGGTTTTCGCGGTAGACGGCTGGTCCAGTTCCCGCCAGGCCCGGCAGACGAACGGCGGGATGGACGCGATCAGGTAGACGCTGGCGAACGCGTACAGAGTGGTCGTGAGGCCGGCCAGTTCGGTGAGCGAGCCGGCCAGCAGCCCGCCGAGCGGCATGGCCGCGTAGGCGGCGGCCGTCATGGCGCCCAGCGCCCGCGCTCTCAGGCGGGCGGGAATGCGCTCGAACTGGATCACGCCGAGGATGGGATTGATCGCGCCGGCCGCGAATCCGGAGAGAGCGGCCACGCCGAGCGCCACGGGAAACGGCGCGCCGAGGGCCAGCACCAGCACGCGCGGGACGCCGGCGACGAGAAAGCACCATCCGTACGTCAGCCTCATGGGTAATCGTCCGCCGGCCGCGCCGTAGACGATGGTGCCGGCCACCGCGCCCGCCCCGAGCCCACCGGTGAGCAGGCCGAACGCGCGGGGATCGCCTGCCACGTCGCGGGCGTACAAGGCCAGCAGCACCTGCGTCACGCCCGTGTCGAGCATGTTGACGACCACGATCATCCCGGTGGCGCTCGTCTGCAGCCGGTCGTGCCAGAGGAACGTCAGCCCGTCGCGCAGGTCACGTAGGTAGCCGCCGGATTCGCGTTCGCCCGCGTCGATGTGCGGGACTCCGCCGGAGATGAGCAGCGCGGAGAGGAGGAAGGTGACGCCGTCGACGATGAGGAGCGTGCTGGGCCCCGTCCAGAGGATGAGGATTCCGGCGAGCGGGGCACCCACCATCGTCGCGCCGCGGCTGACCCCGTCGTACGCTGCCGTCGCGCGGCCGATGCGCACGCGCCCGAGCGCCGACAGGTCGGGCAGCATGGCCTTGCGTGCCGTCTCCCCGGGCGTGGCCACCAGCCATCGTAGGAACAGGAGCAGCAGCAGGAGCGGATAGGAGAGCCCGGTCGTCAGCGACAGCGCGGGGATGGCGAGCACGACGAGGCCGCTCGTCAGGTCGGACAGCACGCTCGCCCAGCGAAACCCCAGCCAGTCCACGAGCGTGCCACCGAACGCCGCGGATATGACGATCGGGAAGGTGGTGGCGAAGGCGGCCAGGCCCGTCAGCCCGGCGCTTCGGGTGCTCTCCAGGACGAACCACGGGACGGCGAGCATGGAGAGCACGTTTCCGGTGACGGAAAGGGCGTTGGCGGCCAGCAAGGTGATGAATGGACGCCTCACGCGCGATAGCCCCCGGCAACGTCTCCCGCTTCAGCGTTCCTCACGGTCGGCGTGCGGTCAAGGGAGGCGGATGGCGGTTCTAGAGTCGGACGCGTCGGATTCGCGGCCGCCGGCGCCGTGCACCCGGACGCGGGCGCGTGCGGCGCGTTCCGCGGCCCGCACGTCAGCGGCCCGCACGACGTTCACCGTCAGAAGGGGAGTCATGTATCGGTGGGAGATCGTCCGAGCCGTCACCGAGCAGCGGGTGTTCGGGATCGTCAGGAGCCCGGGGCCCGATGAGGCGCTGGCCGCCGCCGAGGCGGTGCTGGACGCGGGGCTGAGAGCCGTGGAGGTGGCGCTCACCACGCCGCGCGCGCTCGCCGCCGTCGCGCGGCTCACCGAGCGGCGGCCTGAGGCGCTGGTCGGCGCGGGCACCGTGCTGGACGCCGCCGCGGCCCGCGCCGCCGTGGAGTCGGGGGCGCGTTTCCTGGTCTCGCCCAGCCTGCATCCCGACGTGATCCGCACCGGCCACCGCTACGGCGTGCCGGTCTTCCCCGGCGTGGCGACCCCGACCGAGATCGTCCGGGCTCTGGAGGAGGGTGCGGACGCGGTGAAGATCTTCCCGGCCTCCGCCGTGTCACCGTCGTGGCTGCGGGACGTACGGGCGGCGCTGCCGCAGGCTCCGGCGATCCCGACCGGAGGTGTGACCATCGACAACGCGCCGGAGTGGATCGCGGCGGGCGCCGTGGCCTGCGGGATGGGCTCGGCGCTGACCTCCGGCGGGGCGAAGGCGGCGGGCGAACGGGTCACCGCCCTGCTCGCCAGGCTCGCCGAGGTCGCGCCAGGGTAGGTCGCAGTTCAGTGGGTGCGATGGGCGGACAGCGAGGCGTGGTGGTCGGCGCCTGCCGGGCCGTGTGGGTCGGTGTGTACGGTGGCGGCCCTCAGGCGTGGGAGCTCGTGGATGAGGCGATGCTCGGCCTCCACCGCCACCGCGTGCGCGTCCACCACCGACATGCCGTGGTCCACGAGGATCTCCACCTCGGCGTGCAGGGCGTGGCCGATCCAGCGCAGGCGTACGGATCCGACCCGCCGCACCCCGTCCACCGCGGCCAGGATGCGTTCGGCGTGGTCCACGAGGGCGGGGTCCACGGCGTCCATGAGCCGGTGGTAGATCTCGCGGGCGGCGTCGCGCAGGACGAAGCAGATGGCGAACGTGATCAGCAGTCCCACGATCGGGTCGGCGAGGGGGAAGCCGAGGGCCGCGCCGCCCGCGCCGAGGAGTACGGCAAGCGAGGTGAAGCCGTCGGTCCTGGCGTGCAGGCCGTCGGCCACCAGCGCGGCCGAGCCGATCTCCCTGCCCACCTTGATCCGGTACCGGGCCACCCACTCGTTGCCCGCGAACCCGACCAGGGCGGCGCCCGCCACCCAGCCGACGGCCCTGATGTCCTGGGGATCGAGCAGCCGCACGACGGCCTCGTACCCGGCCAGGGCCGCCGAGGCGGCGATCAGGAGGACGATGCCGATGCCCGCGAGGTCCTCCGCCCTGCCGTACCCGTAGGTGAAGCGGCGGTTGGCGGCGCGGCGGCCGAGGGAGAACGCGATCGCCAGCGGGACGGCGGTGAGGGCGTCGGCCAGGTTGTGCAGGGTGTCGCCGAGCAGCGCAACCGAGCCTGAGGCGACGACGATCACCGCCTGGACGGCGGCGGTGGCCATCAGGACGGCGAACGAGACGGCCAGCACACGCATGCCACGGCTGCTGGACTCCAGGGCGGCGTCGGTCTTGTCGGCGCTGTCGTGGCTGTGCGTCCTGAAGAGGCCGTGGGAAACGACCTCGTGCACCATGTGCGCGAGTCCCCTCCCCGCCCCCGACCGCTGGTGCCCATGCCCGTGCCCTCGAAGGTCCTGCTGCTCAGCCATGGCATCCCTCGCTTGCGCAATTCGTCCGTTTTTATCAGGATATGTAGTTATGTACGCACGCGACAACGTCTCAGGTGCGAACCAGATGCAGGAGCAACCCACTCCCGCCCAGGTCAACGCGGCCGTGGACGCCTTCCGCATGCTGAGCGACGGCACCCGCCTGAGGCTGATGTGGTTGCTGTCGTCCGGCGAGCAGGATGTGAACTCGCTTGCCCAGGCCATCGGCGTGCCCCGGCCGTCCGTGTCACAGCACCTGGCCAAGCTCCGGCTGGCGGGACTGGTGGACACCCGCAGGGACGGGCGTCGCGTGCTCTACCGGGCCCGTGACTCACACGTACGGGCCCTCATCGCCGAGGCTCTGTTCCACGCCGGCCACGAGGTGTCAGGCCTGCCCCGCCACGACTGAACGTGGACCACAGTCATCGGACGGCGAGGATGGCGCGCTTCGCCAGCGCGGCGAAGAGGGGGCGGGCGGGCGGAGATCGTACTTTTGGCTGATTCAGCCAGCGGGGCCCGGCCTCCTAGCCTGGACTGCGTGAACGTCGGGAATCAGCTGGCCGCAGGTTCCGGCGTGCCCGGGAGGGGTGTCCGCGTCACGGTCGACGCCGGGCTCGCTGTGGCGTTCGCCGGGCTGCTCGCTTTCGGGGCGTACCGGATCGCCGGCACCTGGGGCGGCGGCTACTGGCAGTTCGGCTGCGCCGCCGGCGCCATGGTGTGCGGGCTCGCCCTGGCGCGTCGGCGCGGGCGGACGTGGGCGGCGGTGGCGGGGCTGGCCGTCGCGGCGGCGGCCGTCCTGGCGAGCCGGTACGCCGATCTACCGGCCGAGCCGGGCCCTGCCATGGTGCTGGGCCTGTCGGTGCTGGTCGGCTCCGCGGTCAGGGCGCTCCCGAGCCCGGCGGCCTGCGCCGTAGCGGCCGGTGGGCTCGCGGTGGCCCTCGGCAGCCTGCTCACCGCCCATGCGGCCCTCGCACCCGTGACGACGCTGAACCTCGGCGGATGGCTGGCCGGGGTCGCGTTCGGCCTGGGCCACAAGGTGCTGGCCGTCCGCCGCCGCACCATGGCCGACCACGTACGCCGCCACGAGCGTCTCCAACTCGCCAGGGAACTGCACGACGTCGTCGCCCACCACGTGACCGGCATCGTGCTCCAGGCCCAGGCCGCCCAGGTCCTCGCCCGCAGGCAGCCCGATCGGCTGGGCGGCTCACTGTCCGGCATCGAGGAGGCCGGCTCCGACGCGCTGGCCGCCATGCGCCGCCTCGTGGGCCTGCTGCGCGAGACCGACGAGGCGGCCCCGCCCGCGCTCGGTCCCGAACGCCTCAGCGACCTGGTCGAGCGCTTCGACGGCCCCGAGGTACGCCTGCACCTGCCCGACGGCGAGAACGAGCCCGCCTGGCCGCCTGAGGTGACCACCACCGTCTACCGGGTCGTACGGGAGTCGCTGACCAACGTCTCCCGCCACGCCCGGCACGCCCGCACCGTCGACGTCACCGTTGCCCTCGACCGCGACACCGTCACGGTCGAGGTCTGCGACGACGCCCCGCCCGTTCCCGCCCGGCCCCACCGCCGTGCCGGATACGGCCTGCTCGGCATGCGGGAACGCGTGGAGGCCCTGGGCGGCACGCTGCACGCCGGCCCGCGTCAGGGCGCCGGCTGGTCGGTACGCGCCACCCTGCCTCTGCCCGCGCGGGAGCGTCGATGACGATCAGTGTCCTGCTGGCCGATGACCAGGCGATGGTCCGCGCCAGCCTGCGGGTCATCCTTGAGGACCAGCCCGACATCGAGGTCGTCGCCGAGGCCGCCGACGGCGACGAGGCGGTCGCCCTGGCCCGTCGGCTGCGCCCGGACGTGTGCCTGGTCGACGTTCAGATGCCTGGCATGAACGGCGTCGAGGTCGCCCGCGCCCTGGCCGGCCCCGGCGTGCTCGCCCCGCTCCGAGTAGTCGTGGTGACCACCTTCGACCTGGACGAGTACGTCTACGGCGCGTTGCGGGGCGGCGCTGTCGGCTTCGTGCTCAAGGACGCGGGACCGGCCCTGCTGGTGGAGGCCGTGCGCGCGGCCGGCGCCGGGGAGGCGCTGATCTCGCCGTCGATCACGCTGCGGCTGCTGCGGCATGTGAGGGCCGGCGGATCGGCGTCCGCCCGCCGGGCCGGGCAGTCGCTGTCGGCGCGGGAGATCGAGGTCGTGCGGGCGGTCGCCAGGGGCCGTACCAACCAGGAGATCGCCGCAGAGCTGTTCATCTCGCTCAGCACGGTCAAGGGCCATGTCTCCGGTATCCAGGTCAAGCTCGGGGTGCGCAACCGGGTCGGGATCGCCTCCTGGGCCTGGGAGAGCGGCCTCGTGAGCGGCCACTTGGACGAGTCCTGAATCGTTCGGGATACCGTGCCGGTGACGGCCGCCAGACCTGCCACGCGGACTCGCATTCCGGGAGGCCGGCGATGGTGGCTGCGTCCGGGCCTCGTGATGAGGGCACGATAGATCGCCGGACGTCGTTCGGCCGTCAGCGGGTCAGGCCCGGGAGGCCAGCTTGGCGACCACGTCCACGATGCGGGCGGCACGTTCCAGCTCGGCGCGGTGGAACACCGGCCCGTCCGCCCTGGCGACCACCAGATGCAGGCCCTGGGCCACCACCGGCAGCAGCATCAGCCGCAGCTCGTTGGCGTCCATGGTGGCGGCACGCGGGGGCGGCTCCGGCAGGTCCAGCTCGAACTTCTTGGGAGCGGCCAGCGAGGCGTGCCGCACGGCTCCATCGGCCAGTGCCACCGACCACTCCGCTCCGCACAACCCCGGCAGCGCGTCCACCAGCGTGGCGAAGCCCCGTGCGGGTTCGGACACGACATGCATCAGCAGGTCATAGTCCAGCGCCGAACCCGGCACCTCCTTGGTCGCCCAGACGCCCTCCACCCGTACACCCGGCACCGCGGACAGCCGCTCGCGGGCCTCGGACGTGGTCACCGGCCCCGGCCAGGAGACGGTGAAGTCGTCCACGGCCCGACCGCCCTCGCGTTCGAGCACGATGACCTGCAAGATGTCCGCGCCAAGCGCACCCAGAGCCCTCGCGACCTGGCCAAGGCCGCCAGGCCGGTCCGGCAGCGACACCCTCAGTCGCAGCAGCATTGCCGCCCCCTTTCCAGAGGCTCCCACAGTGCCGTGGAAAGATTTCGAGAATATTCCACGGATATGTCGCACATGCTGCGGTTATATCCCAGCATGCAGCGTTAAGTCCGTATTGTCGATAAAGGGCTGGCGCAAGTTTCCGCAGGTCATGGTACGCCCCCTCCCAGGGCGCCACGCCAGGTCCTGGCGCGGCACCCCAAACCCCTGCACACCACCAAGGCTCTACAACCCAGCCTGCCGCGCGCTGGCCCCACGCCCCTGTCCGACACGCACCGCACGGGCCCAGCCTTCGGCTGCCGTGGTGGTCATCGTAGGAGTGCGCCGAACGACGCCGTGGTGGGCCGTCGTGAGAGCACGCCGCTCCCCGGGAAACGCCGTGGTGGGCCGTCGTGAGAGCGCGCCGGGCTCCGCCGTGCGACTCCTCGCCGACGCGGCGCCTTCGGAGGGCGCTTGCCGCGAGGGTCGCCCCGCGGGAGTGCGCGAACCGCCCGCATCGCCCTCCCCCGGCGGCTCCACCGTGCCACTCCCGCTCACCGTGCCACCGACCCGCGTGGAGCCCCATCGCCCAGCGTCGCCCACGCCCCGCCACCCAGAGCCGCCGCCGGTGCCACTTCTCGCCGACGCGGCGCCTTCGGAGGGCGCTTGTCGCGGATCACCCCGGCGGGGATACGCAGACCGCCCGCATCGCTATCGCCCGGCGGCGCCGCCGTGCCACTCCACGCCCACGGCGCTACCGACCCACCTGAACACCCGCCCCCCCGGCGCCACCGCGAGGGGGGTCGGGTGCGTCCGAGGCGGTCAGGCGAACACGTCCTGCTGGTAGCGCCCCGCCGCCTCCAGCCCGGCCAGCCACGCGGCGCCGTCCTGCCCCGTCCGCTCCCGGTGGATGTCCAGCAGCGCCTGCCGCACCGCCGGGGCCATCCGCAGCCCGTCGCCGCACACGTACACGTGGGCGCCCTGCGAGAGCAGCTCCCACACCTCGTCGGCGTGCGCGGCGATGGCGTCCTGGACGAACCGGTACGGGTGCCCCGGCACGGCGGAGTACGCGGCGTGTGCCGTCACGCCCCAGCGGGCGAGGTCGCCTGCGTACAGCTGGTCGTGCTGAGGGTGGCGGCACCCGGTGAAGATCGCGGCCCGGCCGGTGGCGCCCGTCAGCAGGCGCTCCTCGAGGAAGCCGCGCAGCGGCGCGAAGCCGGTGCCGGGGCCGACGAGGATCACCGGCGTGGCCGGGTCGTCCGGCAGCCGGAACGGCGGCGCGGGCACGCGGATGTAGCCGTAGAACACCTCGCCCTCCTTCAGGGAGGCGAGGTAGGCCGAGCACATGCCCTGGTAGGTGCCCGTGCCCGACCAGGCGGGGCCCTCGACCAGGCCGACGGTGAGCCGCACCAGACCGGGGTCCGCCAGCGGCGAGGACGAGACCGAGTAGTAGCGCGGCTTGATCGGCCCGGCCATCTCCAGGAACACCGGCAGGGGCAGCGAGATCGCCGGGAAGCGCTCGAGCAGCGCCAGCGGGGAGACCCGCTTGGCGAGGATCTCGTCGGCGTAGTTGGCGGTCAGCTCGGCGAGCTGACCGCCGGTCCACGGGCATTCGGTGTGGGCGGCCAGCGCCTCGATGTCCGCCCTGGTGGCCACGTCCTGCAGCTCGGCGAACTCGGTCAGCAGCAGGCCCGCCGTGACCGGCGTGTCCACGGGCAGGTGGGTGGATCCGGCGGCGCGCAGCCGTACCACCTGCTCGCGGGGGACGCGCAGGCAGCGCAGCGCCCACTCCACCAGCTCGGGGTCGTTCTTGGCGAAGACGGCCACGTGGTCGCCCGCCGAGTACGTGACGCCTTCGGGCAGCCTGGCCACGATCGAGCGCACGCCGGGACGCGGCGCCTCGATCGAGAAGTCCCAAAGTCCGGTGGGGTCGCCGGTCAGCTCCTCGTTGGAGACGACGGTCAGCGGGAAGGCCCGCGAGGAGACGACGGCCGGCCGGACCTCGGCCTCGCTGAGCACCTCCATCTCGTAGCGCGGCCCAGCGCTGTCGGTGGAGGCGCTGTACTCCTCGGCCAGCGCGGCCCAGAGCTTGGCGGTCCATGCGGACACGTCGCCGTCGAAGTCGCCGTCCGCGTCGGCCTCGCCGCGCTCGATCAGCGGCACGGCCCCCGCGGCGGTCAGCTTCTCGTACGCGCGCCGCGGGAACTCCTGGTATGTGGGCCACTGCGTGTTCCCGCAGCCCAGCACGGCCAGGTGGACACGGGACAGGTCGGGCAGCGTCTCGAGCGCGTCGAAGCGCTGGGCGTTGTCAGGGGCCTTGCCGTTGTAGGAGGAGGCGACCACGACCAGCAGGCCCTCGCTCGGGGGCGTCATGTCGTCGAGCGTGGTCAGCGTGGTGGCGAAGCCCGCGCGACCGGCCCGCTCGGCCAGGCGCTCGGCGATGTCGGAGCTGGTGCCGAGGTTGGAGCCGTACGCGACGGTGAGCGGGACGCCGGTGACGGCGATCTCCTGCTGCTCGCTCTCCTCGACCTCAGGGGCCACGACGACGGCCCGCTCGTGCGCGCGCCGCTCGCGGACCCGCACGGTGAACCCGTCCGGCTTGAGCGTGAGCGTCTGCTTGATCTTCATGCGGTAGACGTTCGGGTCGGAGATCGCGAAGCGGCGCAGGATCATCGCCAGCGCCAGCCTGGCCTCGGTGAGCGCGAACTGGCGGCCGATGCAGGCCCGCTCACCGTTGCCGAACGGCTTGTACGCGCCGGGGTGGTGGTTCTTCTTGTTCTCCGGCAGCCAGCGGTCGATGTCGAACTCGTCGGGCCGCTCCCACGCCTTGGGGTTGCGGTGCAGCGCGGGCAGCAGCATGCCGACGCCCTGGCCCTTGGCGATGGGGTAGCCGCCGATCGTGGTGTCCTCGACCGCGCTCACGCCGAACAGCGGGATCGGCGACCAGTGGCGCAGCGTCTCCTCCAGGATGCGGGGATGACGTCAAGCTTCATGATCGTCTCGTACGTGGGCGGCTCGTCGCCCGGCAGCAGCCGGTCCACCTCGTCGTAGGCGCGCGCCAGGGTGTGCGGGTCGCGCAGCAGGTTGTACAGGGCGAAGGAGAGCAGCCCGCTGGTGGTCTCGTGGCCGGCGATGAGGAAGGTGAGGACCTGGTTGCGGATGTTCTCGTCGGACAGGCGGGCGCCGCTCTGCGGGTCGGACGCCTCCAGCATCAGGCCCAGCAGGTCCTTCGAGCCCGAGACGCCCTCGGCGCGGCGCTGCCTGATCACGTCGTCGACGAGCTCCTGCATGGTGGCGATGTCGCGCCGGTACGCCTCCTCGTGCCCGCGCTTGAGCTTGGTGACGAACGGCAGCTGCTGGTTGCGCAGCATGGCCTCGGTCAGCGCGCCGCCCATGGCCCGCAGGAACGGGTGCAGCTCGGGCGAGTCGAACGAGTGGAACCGGTAGCCGAACCCGGTGAGCGAGATCGTGTCCAGGGTGAGCCTGGTCATGTCGTCGGCGACGGGCAGGTCCTCCCCCTGGCGACCCGCCCACGACTCGACGAGCTCCTCGGCGATCTCGAGCATCTGCGAGTAGTACGCCTTCATCGAGCGCTGGCTGAAGGCGGGCATCAGGATGCGATGCGCGTGGCCCCACACCGGCTCGTCGTGGTCGGCCGTGAACAGCCCGTCGCCGCCGAAATCGCGCACGATCGACAGCGGCGGCCGGATGCGCTTGACGAACCGGCTCTCGTCACACACTTCGGCGACCAGATCGGGGTCGTACACCAGCACGATCGTGCGACCGGCGACCTCCAGCCTGAAGATGCCCTCCTCGTACCGGGAGGCGACCTGGACGAAGTGCTCCACCGGCGAGTGAGAGGGAATCTGCAGCGTGTTGCCCAGGAAGGGCAGGCCCTGGGGTGCGGGAATCTGCGTCATGATTGCTCCCTTCGGGTAGCCATACACCGTATGGCTGACGCTACCATACGGTGTATGGCGGTGAGCGCGCGCAGGGGTACGCCCCTGACTCTCGAAGAGATCGGCTCCACGGCGGTACGCCTGATAGACGAGGGCGGAGTGGAGGGGTTGTCCATGCGCAAGCTGGCGGCCGAGCTGGACGTCAACCCCATGTCGCTCTACCACCACGTGGAGAACAAGGAGGCACTGCTCAGGCTGGTCTGCGCCACCGCGGCCGAGCGCATGTACATGCCGCCGGACGACGGCGCCTCCTGGCAGGACCAGCTCAAGGCGCTCGCGCTGGCCTACCACCGGCACGCCCGAGAGCATCCGGCCTTGTGGGGATATGTGCACACCCATCCGCAGCTCGTCTCCGACCATCGGCTGGTGATCTGGCAGACGCTCTATCGCATCCTGCGGCTGGCGGGGGTGCCGGAGCCGGAGCTGCGGCGGACGAGCGAGATCCTGAACGCGTTCGTCGCGGGCTTCATCGTGGCCGAGACCCAGGGACACATGTCGGACGACCCCGAAGAGATCGACCGCGACTTCGAAACGGCCGTCCATCTGATCATCAACGGCGTGGTGAGTTTCTCCGGCTGATCAGAGGTGCGTTGGAAAACCCAACTCGCTCGCGCTAGGGTGGGTTCAGTTTTCCAACTCACAAGGAGGGCGCGATGCGTGACGCGGTCATCGTGCAGGCCGTACGCACTCCGATCGGCAAGGGCAAGGCGGGCGGCGGACTGAGCGGGATCCACCCGGTGGACCTGCTGGCCCACACTCTGCGCGCCCTGATCGAGCGCAGCGGCGTGGACCCGTCGCTGGTGGACGACGTGATCGGCGGCTGCGTCGACCAGGTGGGCGAGCAGGCCATGAACACCACGCGCAACGCCTGGTTGGCGGCCGGCTTCCCGGAGTCGGTGCCCGCGGTCACGGTGGACCGGCAGTGCGGCTCGTCCCAGCAGGCTGTGCACTTCGCCGCGCAGGGGGTCATGGCGGGCGCGTACGACCTGGTGGTGGCGTGCGGCGTGGAGTCGATGAGCCGTGTGCCGATGTGGTCGAACGTGCCTCCCGGCGCCGACCCGTTCGGCCCGGCTATGGCCGCGCGCTTCCCCGAGGGCCTGGTGCCGCAGGGCATCAGCGCCGAGCTGATCGCCGCCAAGTGGTCGCTCAGCCGCGAGCAGCTCGACGCGTTCTCCGCGGACTCGCACCGCAAGGCCGCCGCGGCCTCCTTCGCCGGCGAGCTCGCTCCCATCGCCGGGCTCGACCGGGACGAGTCCGTACGCCCGAGCACGACGCCGGAGATCCTGGCCGGCCTCAAGCCCGCCTTCGCGGACCCGGGCTACGCCGAGCGCTTCCCGCAGATCGACTGGTCGGTCACCGCGGGCAACACCAGCCCGATCAACGACGGGGCGGCTGCCGTGCTGATCGCCGGCTCGGAGACGGCGGCCCGCCTGGGCCTGCGTCCTCTGGCCCGCCTGCACAGCTTCGCCGTCGCGGGCGCGGACCCGATCCTCATGCTCACGGCCATCGTCCCCGCCACGGAGAAGGTGCTGCGCCGCGCGGGGCTGAGTCTCGCCGACATCGACCTGTTCGAGGTCAACGAGGCGTTCGCGAGCGTCGTGCTGGCCTGGCTGCAGGAGACCGGCGCCGACCCGGCCAAGGTCAACGTCAAGGGCGGCGCCATCGCGCTCGGCCACCCGCTGGGCGCGAGCGGCGCCCGCATCGCCACGACGCTGGTGCACGCGATGCGCGAGCGCGGCGCCCGCTACGCCCTGCAGACCATGTGCGAGGCCGGCGGCCTGGCCAACGCTCTGATTCTCGAACGCCTCTAACGACAACCAAAGGAACAAGATGAAGATCTCCGGCAGCGTCGCCCTCGTCACCGGCGCCAACCGCGGCCTGGGCGCCGCCTTCGCCCGGGCCCTCCTGGACCGGGGCGCCCGCACGGTCTACGCGGCCGCCAGGAACCCCGCCACGATCACCGGCGAGGGCCTCACCCCGCTCCAGCTCGACGTGACGGATCCGGCCGCCGTCTCGGCCGCGGCGGACCGCTGCGCCGACGTGGACCTGCTGATCAACAACGCCGGCATCTCCCGCTCGGGCACCGCCGACCTGGACTCGGCCCGCGCCGAGATGGAGACCAACTATTTCGGCACCCTCTCCATGAGCCGCGCCTTCGCCCCCGTCCTGGCCCGCAACGGCGGCGGCGCGCTGGTGAACGTGCTGTCGGTGCTGTCGCTCGTGACGTTCCCGCAGGTGAGCACGTACGCCGCGTCGAAGGCGGCGGCGTGGTCGCTGACCAACGCCCTGCGGGTGGAGCTCAAGGAGCAGGGCACCCTTGTCGTGGGCGTGCACGCGGGTTACATCGACACGGACATGGCCGCCCGCGTCACCGGCCCGAAGATCTCCCCGGAGGAGGTCGTCGCCCAGGCGCTCGACGCCGTGGAGGCCGGGGCGTACGAGGTCCTGGCCGACACGATCAGCCGCGAGACCCGGGCCGCGCTCTCGGGCGAGCTCGACCTCCTCTACCCGGCGCTGGCCACTCGCGGCTGAGCCCGGCTCAGCCGGCGCTCGCCTCCCACACGGCCTCGAACGCCGGCTCCGTGATCTCGGTCAGCTCCCAGACCTCCAGCGGCTGGTCGGCGAGGAAGCCGTGCTCGTCCTGGAGGTGGCGCCACCAGTAGCGGCGGGCGGCCCGGTCGGTGCCCACCAGCACCTGCCTGATCGCCCACTGCTCGCGGCCGTCGCCCTCGACGCTCTCGAACAGCCAGGCACGCCCGTCGTCGTCAGCCATGTGCCAGTAGCGGCGGGGAGCGTCGGACTCGGTGAGCTGCCTCACCAGCGGCTGGCGAAGATCTGGAAGCACCCGCCTACTCTAGAACGAGCGCAGCCCCCGCAGGGCGATCTCGACGCTGCGGTCCATCGACTCCACGATCCCCTCCTCCGACTGGCCGAGCTCCCGCGCGGCGCCGCCCGCGGACTGGACCGCGCCCATGAACATGCCGACCACCGCCGCGGCGCTGATCGGGTCGAGCTTGTCGGGGAAGGCCTTCAGCAGCTGCCCGGCCAGCTCGCGCTGCATCTCGAACAGCAGGTGCAGGGCCCTGGCCTGAACGGCGGGCACGGTCATGACGACCTGCTCGTAGACCTTCGTCAGCTCGCGGTCGCCGGCCATCGGGCCCATGGTCAGGTAGTGGGCGATGACCTGCTTGTAGGCCTTGAGCAGCACCTCGGCGACGCCGTCCTCCGGCGCCCGCCCGGCGACCACGTCGGCCGACAGCTCCATGTACTGCTCGGCCTGGGCGAGCAGTACGTCTTCCTTGGTCGGGAAGTAGTTGAAGAACGTCTTGGTGGCGACGTCGGCCGTGGCGGCGATCTGCGCGACGGTCGTCTGCTCGTATCCCTGCTCGGCGAACAGCCGAAGCGCCGTACTGACGAGCAGCTGCCTGGTCTGGCGTTTCTTGCGCTCGCGCCGCGTCTCCTCCATACACTGACTATATCTTTATATGGAGTGCATCTCAGTGCTGGTAGGCCCCGGCGTCCGGCGTGCCGGACAGGGGCTTGCCGGTGATGTCCTTGCCGAGGGCCTTTCCGCCGTACCACTTGGGGGTGAGGGTCAGGCCGCGGCCGAGCGCCGGGGAGCCGGGGCGCAGGCGGAGGTCGGTCCGGGAGACGAACTTCGGGTCGGCCATGACCGACTTCGGCCCGAGCTTGAAGCGGGCCACGAGCCCCTTGTACACGCTGCCGCCGTCGTCGGCCCCCTTGCCGTCCTCCCAGCCGGCCTCCCCGCCCACCACGATCACGTTGTTGCGCAGCTTCAGGATCGACGGGGCGCAGCCGTCGTGGCACGACCAGCCGATGGTGTTCCTGGCCGGCAGGTAGACCGAGTTGTGCACGGCGACCGTGCCCTTGACGGGGCCGACGACGTGGTGGGGGCCGCGGGTGATGAGGAAGGAGCCGCGGCCGCGGGAGGAGGTCACGACGTTGAAGGCGAACACGTTGCCGGTGGCGGTCTTGCCCTTCTGGGCGCCGAGCTCGGTGAAGGTCTCGTTGTTCCTGGCGGTGTTGTAGGTGACGAGGTTGCGGTCGCCGTTGAAGATCTCGACGGCGGACCCGTCGGTGACGTAGTCCATGCTCTTGGCGAAGCTGCCGGTGATGGTGTTGCCGGTCACGAGGTTGTCGTCGCCCTGGAGGAGCACGCCGAAGGCGCCGGAGTCGTTGTCGCCGCCCTCGTCGTTGACGCTCATCCGGTTGTTGTCGGTCAGGACGCTGTCGCGGATGGTGTTGCGCGAGCCGGACGGCGTGACGAAGATGCCGGCGATGTTGTGGTCGGCGTGCACGCCGGCCAGCTCGTTGTGGTCGCCGCCGACCTGGAAGCCGGCCCAGCGGCAGCCGGAGGCGCGCAGGCCGCTGATGCGCCAGTGGCTGCCGGTGACCAGGACGCAGTCGTCGTCCATGCCGCTGATCTTGGCGAGCGGGCCGCGACCGTACGCCTGGATGACGATGGGCCGGGCCGCGGTGCCGTCGGCCGCCAGCCGGAGCGGGCCGGTGAAGGAGCTGCCGCGCTTGAAGCTGACGGCGTCGCCCGGCTTGAGGTCGGCGGAGTTGACCTTGTCGAGCGACTTCCACGGCGCGGTGGCACTGGTGCCCGCCGAGTCGTCATTGCCTGCCTTGGAGTCCACGTAGTACGTGGTGCCGGCCATCGCGTGAGCGGGGACCGGGAAAGATAACGCGGGCAGGACCACGGCCACGACGGCTATGGGCAGCAACCTCATTGTGCACACCACGATCGGGTTGGAGCTGGGGGGAAGCCAACGGTAGCGTGATCAACGCCTGAGGCGCCAGATACGGAGCGAGGGTCCTTCTCCGGGCAGCACGTCGCCGTCCTCGGCGTTGTAGACGCCGGACGCCTGGACGCCGAGGCGGAGCGGAGCGCCAGGTGCCCGCCGCACGCACACCAGGATCGACTCCTCGTACGTCTCACGCGCGAAGACCAGGCAGTCGGCGTCGGCGTGCAGCCAGCGCAGGCCGCCGTGGCGCAGCGCGGGCTCGGCGCGGCGCAGCCCGAGCAGCTCCCGGTAGGCCGCCAGCGTCGGGAGGTCCTGGTCCGCGGGCCGGTTCCAGGGCATCGGGGTGCGGGAGTGCTCGCCGTTCACACCGGTCAGGCCGAACTCGCTGCCCGCGAACACCATCGGCGTGCCCGGCAGCGTGGCCTGCAGCCCGAGCGCGAGCAGGTGGCGCTCGCGCGAGCCGGTGACGGTGCGGATGCGCGGCGAGTCGTGCGAGTCGAGCAGCTGCCAGGAGTGCACGAGCGTGCGCCATGACAGGTGCGACGCGAACGACCTGAACGTGGCGAGCGTGGCCAGCCCGTCGCGCGCCGGCACCCCGCCCGGCACGCCGAGGAAGTGGTCCAGGTCCAGCTCGGACCCGCGCAGCCAGGTCCAGACGGGACGGGTGAAGCCGCCGTAGTTCATGGTGCCCTGCCAGCCGTCGCGGTCGAGGTCGGGCGAAGCGTCGTGGTTGTGCTCGGCGATGAACGCGGCCTCGGGGCCGAGCTCGGCCCGCAGCATGGCGGCGACCTCGTGGTTGTGGTCGTCGGCGGCGCGCCTGCCGGTCATGTTGGCCACGTCCACGCGCCAACCGTCGAGCGGCCCCAGCCATTTCTTCAGCACCGCGCGCATGCTGGAGCGGACGAGCTCGCTGCCCCAGTTGAGCTTGGGCAGCGTCTTGACGCCCCACCAGGACTCGTAGTCGCCGGTGTCGGGGTCGAAGTAGAACATCTCGCGTTCAGCCGCGTTCACGTCGGACACGGCCGCGGTGAACCATTCGTGCGTGTCGCCGCAGTGGTTGGTGGTGATGTCGCCGAGCAGCCGCATGCCGCGGGCGTGCAGCGCTCCCGACAGCCGGCGCAGGGCCTCGTCGCCGCCGAGCAGCGGGTCGATGTGCTCGAACGTGGAGGCGTCGTAGCGGTGGTTGGAGCGGGCGGGGAAGATCGGCGTCAGGTAGACGGTGTCGGCGCCGAGGCCCTGGATGTGGTCGAGCCGCTGGACGATGCCGTCGAGGTCGCCGCCGTAGAACTGCTCGGAGGTGCCGGGGCCGCTGGGGATGACCGGGTCGCGGTCCCAGTCACGCGGCAGCGCCCAGTCGGGCAGGTCGCGCGAGCCTGCCGGGAGGGGCCTGGAGCGGTCGAACCGGTCGGGGAAGATCTGGTAGACGATCGCGTCCGACATCCACGAGGGCGGCGCCTGGTGGCACACGAGACGGAAGTCGCTCGCGTCGGTCACGTCGTGCGTGACGAGCCCGGCCGCGGTCAGCCACGCCTGGCCGCCCTCCCTGTGGAGCAGGAAGCGGTACGGCGTGACGGGGTTGACCGCGGTGATCTCGGCCCGCCACCAGACGTCCGTGCCGCCGTATCCGCCGACATCCCGCCGCGACGGGTCCGGCGCCGCCTCGGCGTAGCGCGGCTCGCCGTCGTGCACGGTACGTACGTGCACGCCGGTGACCCCCGCGGCCAGCGGCGCCCGCAACCACAGCGTCACCCGCGAGCCCACGGCGGGCTGCTGGTCGGAGACGTACAGAGCTGAGCCGTCGTGATGCGGCTCCCCGATGAAGCGCAATGAGACCTATCCCTTGACAGCCCCGGCGGTGAGCCCGGAGACGATGTACTTCTGCAACCAGAGGAACACACCCACCGTGGGAATGGCGGTAAGCAACGTGGCCGCGGCGAACATGCCGAAGTTCGCGTTGCGGTGGTCGCCGGCGATCATGCCGTACATGCCGACGGCGAGGGTCTTGCTCTCGGGGTCGCGCAGGAACACGTTCGCCATGAGGAACTCGCTCATCGTGCCGATGAACGCCAGCAGCGCCGTGACGGCGAGGATCGGCGTGACCAGCGGCATGATGACCCGCCAGAAGATCTGCGCGTGCGTGGCGCCGTCCACGGTGGCCGCCTCGTCCAGCTCCTTCGGCACGGTGTCGAGGAAGCCCTTCATCAGCCAGGTGTTCACGCCGAGCGCGCCGCCGAGGTAGAGCAGCATGAGGCCCCACACGGTGTTGAACCCGAAGGCCGGATACAGCTCGGTCACCCTGGTGAAGATCATGAAGATCGTCACGATGGCCAGGAACTGCGGGAACATCTGGATGAGCAGCAGCGCCAGCAGCCCCACCCGGCGGCCCGCGAAACGCATGCGGCTGAAGGCGTACGCGGCGAACATCGACAGCAGCAGGCTCGCGAACGAGGCCACCAGCGCGATGAACACGGAGTTGAAGAACCACCGGCCGAACGGGTAGCTGTCGGAGCTCAGCAGGTTGGCGAAGTTGCTCAGGCTGGCCCCGGTCGGCAGCAACTCGGTGGAGGCCAGCGTGCCCATGGGGTTGATCGCGGCCGAGACCACGAACAGGATCGGGAAGAGCGCGAAGGCGCACACGACCAGCACGAAGACATGTCTGAGGGCGAGCTTCACGCGTAGACCTCCTCCTGCTTGCGGGTGCGGCGGAACGCCACGGCCGAGATGACGGCCACGATCGTGAAGATGAACACCGAGATCGCCGCCGCGAAGCCGAACTGCGCGCCGCCCGCCCCGAACGCCAGCCTGAACGTGTAGGTGATCAGCAGGTCGGTGCCGCCCACCTGCGGGTTCTCCGCCGGGAACGGCCCGCCCTCGGTGGTGAGCGCGATCGCGTTGAAGTTGTTGAAGTTGTAGGCGAACGACGAGATCAGCAGCGGCGTGAGCGCGACCAGCAGCAGCGGCAGCGTCACCCGCCGGAACGCCTTCCACGGCGTGGCCCCGTCGATGGCCGCCGCCTCGGTCAGCTCGCGCGGGATGGCCTGCAGCGCGCCGGTGGTGACCAGGAACATGTACGGGAAGCCGAGCCACAGGTTGACCAGGATCACGCCGAGCCTGGCGGTGCCCGGCTCGCCCAGCCAGTCGATGTTGGCCCCGAGGAGCTGGTTGATCAGGCCGAAGTCACGGTTGAACATGTCGCGCCACACCAGCAGCATGGCGAAGGCGGGCATCGCGTACGGCAGGATCAGCGCGATCCGGTAGAACCGGGTGCCGCGCATCCGCGGATGGTGCAGCGCCAGCGCGACCGACATGCCGATCGCGAACGTGCCGAGCACGGAGGCCAGCGCGAAGACCAGGTTCCAGCCCAGCACCCCGGCGAAATATCCCGAAATAGTGGGGTTCGTCAGCACGCGAGCGAAGTTGTCGAACCCGACTCCGACCTGCCAGCCCTGCGCCAGGTGCTCGCCCTTGGCGTTGACGAAGTACCCCTGCCCCTCGTCGGCCTTCCACGTGTCGCCGTTGCCACGCACGCAGTCGCAGGCGGCGTCGTACACGAGCGCCGCCTTGCCCTCGACGGCCCGGCTGAGCCCGTTCGCCTTGATCACGCCGTCGCCGGTGGGCACGGCCAGCGCGGAGATGTCCTGGCCGCGGGCAGCGGCCTCGGGCGTCTTGAGCACGGTCAGCCCGGGCGCGCTCAGCACCTTGCCGGTGACGCCGACCTGGGCGCCCGCCAGCGGCGACAGCCCCTTGGAGTCGCCCAAGCGCACCTGCTTGGTCTTCGGGTCGACCAGCAGGAACACCAGCTGGTCGCCGCGCAGCGCGGCGGTCAGGGCGTACTCGGGCGAGCCGGGGGCCTGCCGTACGGAGCCGGTCTCGATGGCGGTGATGGCGGCGGCCTTGTCGCCGCGGTGCCCGTCGCCGAAGTTCGTGAACGCGGTGGTGACCGTGTAGACGACCGGGAACACCTGGAACGCGATGAGGAAGACGGTGCCGGGGACCAGGTACTTGGCCGGGATGAAGCGGCGGGTCAGGTAGAGGTAGGCGATGGCCGCGCCGGCCGCGCACAGCAGCGCCAGCGAGACCCATGACCCGGTGGCGACCAGCGGCGGCACGGCGTAGAGCAGGATCGCGGCGGCCACGGCGAGCACCGCGATCCTGCTCACCACGAACGCCGTGGTGATCTCCCGGCGGGGCCGTGGAGACGGCTCGGTCTCCACGGCCTCGCGCACGTCGAGCGCCATGATCAGTGCTTGAGCGAGCCGTCGATGGCCTTCTGCGCGGCCTCGGCGGCCTTGGCCGCGTCGCCGCCCTTGACGACGGCGTTCTCGGCGATGCCGAACGGCTCCCAGATCGCCGCCATCTCAGGGATGGCCGGCATCGGCATGCCGTCCTTGCCGGCGTCCATGAACTTGACGGCGTCCGGGTCGCTCGCCTGGACCTCCTGGAGGGCGGCGGTCAGCGCCGGGGGCCGCGGGTCGGCCTCGTACAGCGCCTTGGCGACGTCCTTGTTGGTCACGTAGTTGGCCACGAACTCCTGGGCCAGCGCCTTGTTCTTGCCCTTGGAAGCCACGAAGAACGTCTGCACGCCGACGAACGGGGTGGCGGGCTTGCCGCCCTTGAACGCCGGGACGGCCGTGATGTCGTACGTGACGCCGCCCTTCTTGACCTCGCTCATCGCCCACGGGCCGGAGATCAGGTAGGCGCACTTGCCGCCGGCGAAGTTCACGATGTAGTTCTCGTTCGTGATCGAGGTGCGCAGCGCGCCGTCGCCCTTCTCGCCCAGCTCCTTGAGCTTGCCGAACGCCTTGACCGAATCCGGCGAGCCGACCAGCACCTGCTTGGCGTCGGGGTCGCCGGTGGGGGTGGCGCCGAACAGCGCGCCGCCCGCGGAGGCGAAGAGCGGGTAGACGTGGAAGGCGTCGCCCTTCTGGCCGACGGGGATGCAGAGCACCTCCTTGACCTTGCCGGCCGCCTTGAGCTCCTTGCCCTTGGCGATCATGTCCTCGATCGTGGCGGGCGCCTCGGGGGCGAGCTTGGTGTTGCGGATCAGCGCGATGTTCTCCACCGCGTACGGGGCGCCGTAGATCTGCCCGTTGAACGTCACGGCCTGGATCGCCTTGGCCGAGAAGGCGGCCTTCTGCTCGTCGGTCAGCGTGACCGGGTCGATGGCGCCGTTCTGCACGAGGTTGCCGATCCAGTCGTGCGCGCCGATCATGATGTCGGGGCCGCTGCCCTGCTGGGAGGCGGTGAGGAAGGTCTGCTGGTTGTCCTTGCTGATCTCCTTCACCTCGACCGTGACGCCGTTCTCGGCGCCGAACTGGTCGGCGAAGGGCTTGAGCGGCTTGACCCGGCTGGGGTCGGCCCAGATCACGAGCGTGCCGCCGCTCTTCGCCGCCGAGGTGGAGGCGGACGCACTGGGTGCCGCCGAAGAAGCCGACTGGGAGGCCGGCTGGGAATCGCCGCACGCCGTCGCGGCGAATGCGAGAGCCGCGAGAGCGGCCACACCCAGAGCCCGCATACGCATGAGATCTCCTGAGGTCACGGAGGAACGGCGGCGCCGCGCCAGCGCCGCCGCCGGAAGAAAGCTCTAACGTTTCCGGGACGTTAGCGGCACTTTGCAAGAATTGGAAGAACTTGCGAAAGAGCGTTACGTGATCCTCACCGAACACCGGCGAAAGCGGCCCTCAGCCCCACACCCTTCGCCCTTTTCGGGAGACCTCAGCCGGAGTACGGGCGGGTCGAAGGTGATGTGTGCAACTTTCCGCAAGTTGCGCTTGACCCTGGCCAAACGATCGCGACATCCTTCACCACAACATCAGCGGACATCTCGGGCATCCGGGGAAGGACAGCCATGCTCGGCAACGACGACTGGTGGCGTGACGCCGTCGTGTACCAGGTCTACCCGCGCAGCTTCGCCGACGCCGACGGCGACGGCATGGGAGACCTCGCAGGCGTGCGCGACCGCCTCGGCTACCTCGCCGACCTGGGCGTGGACGCCATCTGGCTGAGCCCCTTCTACACCTCCCCCATGGCCGACGGCGGCTACGACGTGGCCGACTACCGGGACGTGGACCCCATGTTCGGCACGCTCGCCGACTTCGACACGCTCATCGCCGACGCCCACGAGAAGGGCATCAGGGTCATCGTGGACCTGGTGCCCAACCACTCCTCCGACCAGCACCCGTGGTTCAAGGCGGGGCTGCGCGACCGTTACATCTTCCGCGACCAGCCCAACGACTGGGAGTCGATCTTCGGGGGGCCCGCGTGGACGCAGGTCGAGGACGGGCAGTGGTACCTGCACCTGTTCGCGCCCGAGCAGCCCGACCTCAACTGGGACAACCCTGACGTGCGCGCCGAGTTCCGCGACGTCCTGCGCTTCTGGCTCGACCGGGGCGTGGACGGCTTCAGGATCGACGTGGCGCACGGCATGGTCAAGGCCGAGGGACTGCCCGACGTGGGGCCGAAGGAGGGCCGCCAGGCCGAGATGCTCGGTGACGAGCAGCTGCCCTACTTCGACCAGGACGGCGTGCACGAGATCTACCGCGAGTGGCGGCCCATCCTGGACTCCTACCCGGGCGGCCGGATGGCGGTGGCCGAGGCGTGGGTGTCCTCCCCTGAGCGGCTGGCCCGCTACGTCGGGACCGACGAGCTGCACCAGGCGTTCAACTTCGAGTTCATGATGGCCGACTTCCACGCCAAGTCGTTCCGTACGGTCATCGAGAAGTCGCTCAAGGAGGCCGAGCTGGTCGGCGCGCCCACCACGTGGGTGCTGTCCAACCACGACAAGCCCCGCCACGTCACCCGCCACGGCGGCCTGGCCCGGGCCAGGGCGGCCACGCTGCTCATGCTGGCCCTGCCCGGCTCGGCCTACCTCTACAACGGCGAGGAGCTGGGCCTGCCCGAGGTGCTCGACCTGCCGGACGAGCTGCGCCAGGACCCGGCGTTCCGGCGCACCGGCGAGAGCCGCGACGGCTGCCGGGTGCCGATCCCGTGGACGGCCTCCGGCGACTTCGGCTGGCGCAACCCGTGGCTGCCGATCCCCGGCTCCTGGGGGCCGCTGTCGGCCGAGGCCCAGGAGGACGACCCCGGCTCCACCCTGAACCTCTACCGGGCCGCGCTCAGGCTCCGCAAGGAGCACCCGGCGCTCGGCGGCGGCACACTGACCTGGCTCGACTCCCCCAAGGACGTGCTGGCCATCGAGCGTGATCCGGGGCTGGTCGTGGTGCTCAACACGGGCGAGGAGCCGGTCCGCCTCGACCTGGGCGGCGAGATTCTGCTGTCCAGCGGCCCTCTGCCCGACGACGGAACCATCCCGCCGGACACCACGATTTGGGTCCAGCGCTGACACGGGTTGGTGGAATCTTTCCATTAACGCGGCATATGCCGGTAATCACGCTCGGTAACCTGCCAGGGTGGCACCCTGGTGGGCCCGATCCCTGCGGGGACGCGTAACCCTCATCGCGACGGCCGTAGCCGCCCTCGTGCTGATCCCGGCGGCCGTGGGCGGGGTGATCGTGACCCGATCCCTGATGTCGGCCAGCGTGTTCCGCGACACCAGGGACACGGCCGAGCGGATCGCGTACGAGATGCGTGGCGGTGCCCTGCCCATGGGGGCCGCCATCCCGGTGCCGAACCCGTCGGTCCCCCTGATCCAGGTGGTCGGACCCGACGGGCAGATCCTCGCCAGCAGCGACGCGGCCAGGAATCTGCCGCCGCTCAGTGACATCCGCCCCACCGCCGAGAACCGGCTGGTCAACATGACGAACTGCCTGCCGACCCAGTGCATCCACCTCACGGCCGTCAGGGTGAGCATGTTCTCCGACTCCCCCGTCGTCTACGCCGGCCGCAGCACGCCCGACCTGCTCACCAGCCGCACGCTGGAAGTGGTCGTGTTCACCCAGGTCGGGATCCTGATCGCGCTGGCGTCGTGGGCCACCTGGCTGGTCACGGGGCGGGCGTTGCGGCCGGTGGCGACCATGCGGGCCGAACTGGACGCCGTACACGCGGGCGACCTGAGCCGCCGGGTCACCCAGCCACCGGGGCAGGACGAGGTGGCCCTGCTCGCCAAGTCCGTCAACGGCACGCTGGCCCGGCTGGAACGTTCCGCCCAGCAGCAGCGCCAGTTCGCCTCCGACGCCTCGCACGAGCTGCGCACCCCGATCGCCGGGCTGCGCGCCCAGCTCGAGAGCGCCCAGCTCTACCCGGAGGACACCGACATCGAGGCGCTGGTGGAGAGCTCGCTGCGCGACACCGACCGCCTGGAGGCGATCATCACCGACCTGCTGCTGCTGGCCAGGATCGGCTCCCGGGTGGACGTGGTCAAGGAGCGGGTGGACCTCGCCGAACTGGTGCTCCAGGAACTCGCCGTGCGCTGCGACAAGGTGCCCGTGCACGTGGACCTGGACGAGGGGGTCGTGGTCGAGGGCGTACGGCTCCAGCTGGCCAGGGTCCTGACGAACCTGCTGGACAACGCCCAGCGGCACGCCGAGCACAAAGTCCGGGTCCAGGTCTCCAAGGAAGGGGACGACACGGCGGTCCTGGCGGTCGAGAACGACGGCATGGAGATCGCCGTGGAGGACCGCGAGCGCATCTTCGAGCGCTTCACCCGCCTGGACGCCGCCCGAAGCCGCGACGCCGGCGGCACGGGGCTGGGCCTGGCCATCGCGCGGGACATCGCGATGGCCCACCGCGGCACGATCACCGTCGAGGACTACAAGGGCGGCGCGAGATTCGTCCTGAGACTTCCCGCCGTTTGACCGATTCTCGTAGATTTCCGGTGCTCATGTCATAGATCATGGTGCCATGAAGGAACAAGCGCCGCAGGGCGTCGACCCTCACATCCCTAACGCGGCGCGCATGTACGACTACTTCCTGGGCGGAAAGGACAACTTCCAGGCCGACCGGGATCTGGCCGACCGGGTGCTCAGCTTTCTTCCGGAGACCCGCGACGGCACCAGGGAGAATCGCGCGCTCATCGGCCGGTTCGTGCGTTACCTGTGCGAGCAGGGCATCACCCAGTTCCTCGATCTCGGTTCCGGCCTGCCTGCGCAGGAGAACGTGCACGAGGTCGCCCTCAGGCACGCCCCGGACGCCCGCGTGGTGTACGTGGACAACGACCCCGTGGTGGCCACGCACGGCAGGGCGCTGCTGGCCGACCCCGAGCGGGTGGCCATGGTGCTGGGCGACGTGCGCCGGCCGAAGGAGATCCTGTCGAGCCCGGAGGTGCGCACGCTGCTGGACTTCGACCGTCCGGTGGCCGTGCTGATGATGTTCATCCTGCACCTGATCCGCGACGAGGACGACCCGCACGGGTTCGTGGCCGCCTACCGCGACGCCCTCGCCCCGGGCAGCTATCTGGCCATCTCCCACGTGGGCAGCGACTCCCACACCTCTGTGACCGACCGGGTGAGCCAGTTCTACGAGGCGGCCAACATGCCGTTCAGGCCGCGGCCCGGCGAGGAGATCTCCGCCTTCTTCGGTGACTTCGAGTTCATCCCGCCGGGCTATCTGGCCAACGGTGTGGGGCCGGAGCTCGGGTGGCCGTACCTCGAGCCCGGCGCCCCGGTCTTCCTGGACCCGGACCTGGCCCTGCTGGGCTACGCGGGCATCGCCCGCAAGCCCTAGACCTTCGACAGCTCCCTGTCGCCCGGCTCGCCCGGCTCCGGCGGCTCTTCGCCCTCGTCCTCGTCCTCGTCCAGCAGCGTCGCCTCGTCGAAGGGCAGCTGCCCCGCCAGCACCCGGTCGGCGCGCTCCCGGTCGAACTCGCCGGTCCAGGTGCCGACGAGCACGGTGGCGACGGCGTTACCGGCGAAGTTGGTCAGCGCCCTGGCCTCGGACATGAACCGGTCGATGCCCACGATGAGGCCGACGCCGTCGACCAGCGCCGGTCGGTGCGCCTGCAGCCCGGCGGCCAGCGTGGCCAGCCCGGCCCCGGTCACGCCCGCGGCGCCCTTGGAGGCGATCATCATGAACAGCAGCAGTGCGAGCTGCTCGCCGAACTGCAGCGGCGCACCGGTGGCCTCGGCGATGAACAGCGTGGCCATGGTCAGGTAGATGGCGGTGCCGTCGAGGTTGAAGGAGTAGCCGGTCGGCACGGTGATGCCGGCCACGGTCTTGCTGACTCCCATGTGCTCCATCTTGGCGATGAGGCGGGGCAGAGCCGTCTCCGAGGACGAGGTGGACAGGATCAGCAGGAACTCGCGGCCCAGGTAGCTCAGCAGCGACCACAGGTTGATCCGGGCGACCAGCCACAGGATCGTGCCGAGCACGACGCCGACGAACAGCAGGCAGGTCACGTAGAAGGCGACCATGATGATCGCCAGGCTCTTGAGCGCCTCGAGCCCTGTCTCGCCCACCACGGCGGCCATCGCGCCGAACGCGCCGACGGGCGCGGCCCACATGACCATGGCGAGGATGCGGAACACCAGCCGCTGGAAGTGCTCGATGCCGCGCAGGATCGGCGTGCCCTTGTCGCCCATGGCCTGGAGCGCGAACCCGGTCAGCAGCGCGACGAGCAGCGCCTGCAGGACCGAGCCGCCGGTGAGCGCCGACACCAGCGTCTTCGGGATGATGCCGAGCAGGAAGTCGACCGTGGTGGCCTCGCCGCCCTTGGCCGCCTGTGCCTCCGCGGCCTGCCTGGCGGCGTCGCTGAGGTGCAGCCCCGAGCCGGGGTCGATGACGTTGCCGACCAGCAGGCCGATGAGCAGGGCTACCGTGGACATGACGATGAAGTAACCGAGCGCGAGACCGCCGACCTTGCCGACCTTGGCCGCCTGGCGTACCGAGCCGATGCCGAGCACGATCGTGCAGAAGATGATCGGCCCGATCACCATCTGGATGAGCGCCACGAAACCGGTGCCCAGCGGTTTCAGCTCCTTGCCCACGTCCGGCCAGACGAATCCGACCAGGATCCCTAGCAGGACGGCGCCGATGACGGCGAGGTACAGGTACCGAGTGCGATCACGCATGGGGGGTTCTCCAGCGGTGATGGAATTTCCTTCTAGTTTTTCGAGTATGACGCTCACAGTGACGTAGGTCACCATTGAGTAAGTTTCGTTCACAGGAGAGGTGTCAAGATGCGGCGATGGAGCCTGGCGGGGCAGATGTTGGTCCTGCAGCTGCTCGTGGTCGCCGTCACGGTGGCGGGCCTCGCGGTGCTCGCGCTCGTGCAGGCGCGTGAGCTGCTCACCGACGAGGCGAGCAGCAAGGCCAGGGCCGTCGCGGTGAGCGTGGCGGCCTCGCCCAGCGTGCTGGACGCCCTCGACGACCCGAACCCGTCCGCGCGGCTGCAGCCGTACGCCGAGCAGGTACGCCACCAGACGGGCATCGACTTCATCACCATCATGAAACCGGACGGCACCCGCTACACCCACCCGATCCCCGCCGAGATCGGCAAGCGTTACCTCGGCCACATCGAGCGGGCGCTGGCGGGCGAGACGTTCACCGAGACCTACACCGGCACGCTCGGTGAGTCCAGGCGGGTGGTGACCCCTGTCATGTCGGACGGCCGGGTGCGGGCGCTGGTCAGCGCGGGCATCACGATCGAGAAGATCAGCGCCAAGGTGCGCGACCAGCTCGCCTGGGGCGGGCTCGTCGTCGCGCTCGCGCTCTCGCTGGGTGCGGCAGCCACCTGGCTGGTGACCGCGCGGCTGCGCCGCCAGACGCACGGCCTGGGCCCGGTGGAGCTCGGCCGCATCCACGACCACCACGACGCGGTCCTGCACACCGTCAGGGAGGGCCTGCTGCTGGTGGGCAAGGACGGCACGCTGACGCTGTGCAACGACGCCGCCCGTCACCTGCTCGGCCTGCCTGCCGACGCCGAGGGGCGGCACGTGGACGAGCTGGGCCTTTCCGAGGTGCTGGCCGACGACGAGGAGCGCATCCACCTGGTCGGCGAACGGGTGCTGGCGGTCAACAGCGCCGCCAGCAGGCTCGGCACCGTGGTGACCCTGCGCGACCACACCGAGCTGCAGGCGCTGACCGGGCAGCTCGACGCCGAGCGCGGCTTCGCCGACTCGCTGCGCTCGGCCGCCCACGAGGCCGCCAACCGGCTCCACACTGTCATCACGCTGGTGGAGCTGGGCCGTACCGAGCAGGCGGTGGCCCTGGGCACGGCGGAGCTGCGGGCCGCCCAAGAGCTCACCGACCGGGTGGTCGGCGCGGTCCGCGAGCCGGTCCTGGCGGCGCTGCTGCTGGGAAAGAGCGCCGAGGCGGCCGAACGCGGCGTCGAGCTGGTGATCAGCCAGGACAGCGAGCTGGACGACCTGGGCCTCGACCCGCGCGAGCTGGTCACGATCGTGGGCAACCTGATCGACAACGCCGTCGACGCGGCCTCCCGGGTGGAGGTGCACCTGTACTCCGACCGGGAAGACGTCATGATCAGGGTGGGCGACAACGGTCCCGGGCTGTCCGACCCGCAGGCCTTCGACAAGGGCTGGACCACCAAGGGCGACGGGCACGGGCTCGGGCTGGCCCTGGTGGGGCAGTCGGTCCGGCGTATGGGCGGCACCATCGCCGTGGAGGGCTCGGTGTTCACCGTGCGGCTGCCCGTGCCGGAGCGTGTGCGATGACGATCTCGGCGCGGGACCCGGGCGCGAGGATCTCCGTGCTCGTGGTCGAGGACGAGGAGATCACGGCGGAGGCCAACCGCATCTACGTCGAGCGGATTCCGGGCTTCGAGGTGGCCGGGGTGGTCAGGACCGGCGGCGAGGCGCTGCGCTTCCTGCGCGGGAAGCCGGTGGACCTCGTCCTGCTCGACCTGTACCTGCCGGACATGCACGGGCTGGAGGTGTGCAGGGCGATCCGCGCGGGCGGGCTCATGTGCGACGTGATCGCCGTCACCTCCGCCCGCGACCTGGCCATGGTCCGTTCGGCGGTGTCGCTCGGCATCTCCCAGTACCTGCTCAAGCCGTTCACCTACGCGACACTCGTCGAAAAGCTCACGCGTTATGCCAAGTTCAAGGAGGAGGCGGGCGTCGCCGTCGGGCAGAGCGACGTGGACCGCGTGCTGGGCACCCTGCGGGGCAGCTCCGAGCTGCCCAAGGGCATGGCGCGGGACACGCTCGACACGGTCGCGGCGAAGCTGCGGGCAAGCCCCGAGGGCATGGCGGCGCAGGCTGTGGCCGACGCGATCGGAGTGTCCCGTGTGACGGCCCGCCGCTACCTGGAATACCTGGTGGAGCTGGGTGTGGCGGCCCGCATCCCGCAGTACGGCGGGGTGGGCCGGCCAGAGTTGCTCTACCGGATCCCCATGGAAAGTTAATGATGGTGACGCTAGCCGTTCAATCCAGGCCTCTAGCTTCTGGGTGCAGTCCATTGCACTGAGGAGATATACCTTGCGAGTCCTGGCCGTAGTTCCCGCCCGCGGAGGTTCGGCGGGCGTACCCCTGAAGAACCTCGCCCTGGTCGGAGGCGTTCCCCTGGTCACCCGCGCGGTGCGGGCCTGCCGGCGGGCCGAACTGGTCGACCAGGTCGTGGTCAGCACCGACCACGCGGGGATCGCCGAGACCGCCAGGCAGGCGGGGGCGGTCGTCGTGGAGCGGCCCGAGGAGCTGAGCGGCGCGACCGCCTCCAGCGAGTCGGCGGTCCTGCACGCGCTCGACGCCATCGGCGAAGACCCCGAAGTGGTCGTGCTGGTGCAGTGCACGAGCGCGTTCATCGACCCCGAGGACCTGTCGGACGCGGTGCGCAAGGTGCTCGACGGCGAGGCCGACTCGGTGGTGTCCGGGCTGCCGACGCACGAGTTCCTGTGGACGGCCAACGGGGCCGGGATCAACCACGACCCGGCCGTCAGGCAGCGCAGGCAGGACCGCGAGCCCGAGTTCCGCGAGAACGGCGCCTTCTACGTCATGCGCACCTCCGGCCTGCGCGAGCACGGCCACCGCTTCTTCGGCGAGGTCGCCGTCCAGCCGGTGCCGCAGCGGCACGGCATCGAGATCGACAACCCGGAGGACCTGGAGCTCGTGCGCGCGCTCGCCCCGTTCATCGACCAGCCCGAGCCGATCGACGTGGACGCCGTCATCACCGACTTCGACGGCGTGCACACCGACGACCGCGCCTACGTCGACTCCGACGGCCGCGAGATGGTGCTGGTCAGCCGCTCGGACGGGATGGGCGTCTCGCTCCTGAAGCGGTCCGGGGTGAAGGTGCTGGTCATGTCCACCGAGCACAACCCCGTGGTGGCCGCCCGGGCCCGCAAGCTGGGCGTTCCCGTGCTGCAGGGCCTGGCCGACAAGCGCACCGTGCTGCGCGACTGGCTCAAGATCGAGGGCCTCGACCCGGCTCGCGTGGCCTACGTCGGCAACGACGTCAACGACCTGGGCCCGATGTCCGAGGTCGGCTGGCCCATCGCCACCCCCGACGCCCACCCGCGCGTGCGCGCCGCCGCCAGGATCGTGCTGACCAAGCCGGGCGGGTCCGGCGCCGTACGCGAGCTGTGCGACCGCGTCGTGGCCGCCCGCCCCGAGCCGCCCGCCGTCGAGGTCCGCACCCGGCCCAGCCTCGGCCCCGTCGCGATCGGCGACGTGCTGGTCGGCAACGGCGAGCCCGTGTACATGATCGGCGAGATCGGCATCAACCACAACGGCGACATCGACATCGCCCGCCGCCTCATCGACGTGGCGGCCGAGGCCGGCTGCCAGGCGGTCAAGTTCCAGAAGCGCACTCCCGCGATCTGCGTGCCCGAGGAGCAGAAGGGCCAGATCAGGCAGACGCCGTGGGGCGAGATGACCTACCTGGAGTACAAGGAGCGCACGGAGTTCGGCTTCGACGAGTACCGGCAGATCGCGAAATACTGCGACGAGCGCGGCCTGCACTGGTTCGCCTCGCCGTGGGACGTACCCTCCGTGGAGTTCCTGGAGGAGATGGACGTCCTGACGCACAAGGTGGCCTCGGCCAGCATCGCCGACCACGAGCTGCTGCGGGCCCTGGCCGCCACCGGCAAGCCGATCATCCTGTCCACCGGCATGTCCACGCTGTCGGAGATCGACGCGGCCGTCGAGATCCTCGGCACCGACAAGCTGATCATGATGCACGCGACGTCCACGTACCCGCTGCCGCCGGAAGAGGCGAACCTGCGCACGATCACCACGCTCAGGGAGCGGTACGGCGTGCCCGTCGGCTACTCCGGCCACGAGCGCGGCCTGCAGATCTCGCTGGCCGCGGTCACGCTCGGCGCGGTCTGCGTGGAGCGGCACATCACGCTCGACCGCACCATGTGGGGCTCCGACCACGCCGCCTCGCTGGAGCCGTCCGGCCTCGAGCACCTGGTACGCGACATCCGCATCATCGAGCAGGCCATGGGCGACGGCGTCAAGCGCGTCTTCCCCGGCGAGGAGGCTCCCAAGGCCCGCCTGCGCCGGGTGACCGTCTGACCTCGTTCGCACTCTGGAGAAACAACCCTTGATCACACTCTCGGTCGTCGTGCCGGTGCGGGACGGTGAGCGCTTCATCGCCGACGCGCTCACCTCTCTCAGCCGCAATGCCCGGCACGACTTCGAGTTCATCGTCGTGGACGACGGCTCCGTGGACGCCACCGGGGCCATCGTCGAGGACTTCGCCCGCGACCTGCCCGGGCTGTCCGTGCTGCGCAACCCCGCGCCCGTGGGGCTGGCCGACGCCCGCAACACGGGACTGTCGGCCGCCTCCGGCCGGTACGTGACGTTCATGGACGGCGACGACTGGCTCGCCCCCGGCTACCTGACGCAGCTCGTCGAGGCGATCGACGGGCTCGGCTGCGACTTCGTCCGCGCCGACCACGTGCAGGTGGAGGGCCGCAAACGGGTCGTGCACCGTGCCCCGCTGGCGCGGAGGGGCGCGGTGCTCGACCCACGGGAGGCGATCCTGCCGGAGAACGTGCGGACCATGGTCGACTACCCGTACGCCTGGGCCGGGATCTACCGGCGCTCCCTGCGCGACCTGCTGCACTTCCCCGGCTCCCTGCACACCGCCGAGGACCGGCCGTGGATCTGGCGCCTGCACAGGGAAGCCGCCACGTTCGCGGTGGTGTCCCTGGCCGGCCTGTTCTACCGGCGCATGGTGTCCGGATCGCTGACGCAGGTGGGCGACGAGCGCCAGCTGCACTTCTTCGACGCGTTCGACCTGGTCTTCAAGGACCTGGAGCCGGAGTTCCTGCCCAAGGCGGTACGGAACTTCTGCGCCCTGCTCGCCCACCACCTGGAGATCGCCGACCGGTTCACGCCGGCGCTGCGGGCCCGCTTCGAGGAGCGCGGCGCGCACATGGTGCGCGCGCTGCCCGCCGAGCTGGTGTCCGAATCGGTGGCGCGGATGTCCGCCGAACGCGAGGCCACGCTGCGGGCCCTGGTGCCCGACCTGCCGCCCAGTCCGCACATCCGGGTCCGCCGCGACCGGGAGGAGACGTCGTGAAGGTCTTCTACGCCTCGACGCTGTTCGGTGCGATGTCGCTGGCCGCCGCCATCGACGACGGCCGCTTCGGTGACGGGCGCCGCGTCCTCGTCGTGTCCAACAATGCGGCCATCCCCGAGGTTTCCACGCCGCTCGACAAGACGCCCGGCTTCGCCGTGCTGCGCTCGCGCTTCGACGAGGTGCACTCGTGGAACGAGCTCATCGCGCCGCTCCACCCCTCCGACTGGAAGGCCCGCGTCATCGAGGTGCCCATGATGGAGCGCCTCATCCGCTCCCACTGGGCGCTGGACGGGGTGGAGCAGCTGGTGCTGGAGTCGATCGCCGTGCCTCCGGCCCGGACGATCGCAGGGCTGGTGCGCGACTGCCCGATCACCGTCTACTCCGACGGGCTGATGAGCTACGGCCCGACCCGCGACCCGATGCCCGCCGAGATCTTCCGCCGCATCGAGCGGCTGCTCCACCTGGACCTGGTGCCGGGGCTGGTGCCGCTGCTGCTCAGCGAGTACGGCGTCACGCCGTCGATCCTGCCGGACGAGCGGTTCCTGTCGATCGTGGACGAGGTCACCGCCACCGCGCCCGACATGATGCACGGGCGGGCGATGATCCTCGGCCAGTACCTGTCGGCACTGGAGATCGTCACGCCGGAGGAGGAGGCGGCCCTGCACGAGACGATGCTGCGTGCCCTGGCCGCCCGCGGTCACACCGACGTCGTCTTCAAGCCGCACCCGGCCGCCGGGCGGCGGCACGCCCAGCTCCTGCGGGCCGCGGCCGAGCCCCTGGGCGTGCGGCTGTCGGTGGCCCCCGAGAGCGTGCCCGCCGAGGTGTGCTTCGCCGCGCTGCGCCCGGAACTCGTCGTGGGGTGCTTCTCCACGGGGCTGCTGACGGCGCAGCGCTACTTCGGGCTGCCCGTCGCCTCGTACGGCACGGACCTGGTGCTGGACCGGCTGGCTCCCTACGAGAACAGCAACCGGATCCCGGTCACCATCGTGGACGCGCTGCTGCCCCGTCTGTCGGCCGACGGGGCCATCACGCCCCCGCCGGTGGTGGATCTGCGCGGGCTGGTGCGGGCCGTGGGCTACTGCATGCAGGCCGAGACGTACCCGGAGCTGCGGCCCGCGAGCGTCGACTTCGACGCGCGTTACTTCAAGCGCAAGCGCCTGGAGACCCTTGGCTTCGTGGCCAAGCCGACCGCGCTCACCCGGCTCCGCAGGAAGATCCGCTCCGCGATCTGACTCGCGACCCCGGCCGGTGGGATGGCCACTCGCGCCGGCACGGCCGCCGTCCCTACAGGGACCTCGACCCGGGACGACGGGCCGGCTGCCTCCCACCGTCCGGGGTTTGCGGTCCTTTTGAGGGAGAGCTCCCGTCACTCCACCCTCCCTCAAAAGGGAACTCAACCCGCGACAACAGGCTGGCTGCTCTCCCACCGTCCGGGGCTGCGGTCCTTCGGAGCGGGAGGGGGAAGGACGGCCGGGGCCGCGCCGGCCCCGGTGCTGGGGCCGGGGCGGTCAATCGCCGAGGCCACCCCGACCGCGGGGCCGGGGTTGGGTGGTCAGCCGAGGGCCTTGAGGTATCGCCGCATCCGGCGCTTGGCCCGGTAGCCGGCCCGCAGCATCGAGGGGTGCACCTCCACCCGGAGCCGGGCCCGGCGCCGGGCCGCCGCGTGCTCGGGCCCGTCCAGCAGCGAGGCCGCGGGGACCCGCGGCCCGCCCGTCACCAGCCCCGTCAGCAGCCGAGCCCAGTCGTTGCGCTCCGCAGGGTGGAAGTAGTTGGCCGCGCACCACTCGGCCGAGGCAAGCCGGAAGTCGCCCTTGGCCAGGTCGTCGAGCGTGCCCAGCAGCCCGCTGCCCTCGAACACCAGGTTGATCATCTCGGCGCTCACGCCGAAGTCGCTCAGCACCAGCGACGGCACGCCCAGCGCGATCGCCTCCAGCGCCGCCGTCGAGCTCACCGTGACGAACCCGGCCGCCCGCTCGAGCTGATCGTGCATCGAGCCCGCTTGGAAGGAGAGCCGCCCCGGCTCCCCCATCTCCCGCCACAGCCGCTGGTAGTGGTAACGCTCGTTGTGGGTCTGCCGCTCGTCCTCCAGCGCGCGCAGCTTGACGACCACGTCCAGGTCGGGGCGGAGCCGGGCCAGCTCGGCCAGCCCCAGCAGGATGCGCTCCCGCTCCTCCCGCCCGCGCGGCACCTTGGCCTGGGTGGCGAACACGATCCGGTTCCCGCCTCCGGCGACCGTCTCAGAGCGCAGGAACGGCAGCCTCGCCAGGCCCACCGCCCCTCCCCCGCCGAGCCTGGCGGCGATCTCGGAGAACTCGGCCACCTCCCGCTCGCTGTGCACCACGAACAGGTCGCACCCGCTGCGGAACAACCACGCCTTCTCCGTCGCGGGCACCGAGATGCCCGGCAGTCCGCTGACGAACACCGGCCGCGGCCGCAGCCCCGCGAACACCTCGGCCACCAGCACGTCCACGACCGGCCCCGTGCAGGCCACCAGCACCACGTCCGGCTGCGTACGCTCGGCCAGCCGCCGCACGGACCGGGCCGACAGCACCGGCGGCGGCTCCACGCCGCCGCCCACGGCGGCGGCGATCTGCTCAGGCGAAGGCGTGATAGGTGTACGCACCACCACCAGCTCCGCCGCACCTCCCCCGGGCAGGTCGCCTAGCAGGCAGGCCGCCCACTTCAGGTACGAGTCGGAGTCGGCGACCGCCAACACTTTCAACCGGACACTCCCGTCAGATGCGAACGAAGGGCGGGGGCCGCCCTGCTGGTCCACCAGTCCTCGGGGACCTCCACGGGCTCGACGGCGACACCGCGCGGGCTGAGCAGCACCCGCAGCGAGGTGATCGCGGTCGAGGGGAGGCTGAGCACGCGCTGGCTCGCGTCCAGGCCGCGCAGCGTCAGTTCGGCGGGCGCACCGGCGTCGTGGACCGTGATCCCCGGGCGTTCCCGGATCAGCGCGACGTCGACGGGGTCCTCGCGGCGGTGCGGGTAGTACGCCAGCGGCTCGCGCGCGGCCAGGTCGGTCAGCCAGCGCAGGTAGTGGTCGCGGTGCACCAGGCCGTTCCTGACGAGCGAGGTGCCGAGGACGACCGTGCGCTCCGCCGGCCCTTCGGCGCTGGGCGGCTGGGCCCGCAGCCAGGCGAACTGGTGGCGTACCAGATCGATCCCGGCCCGACGTACCGCGTCTTCCAGGGACTTGTCGACGGGCAGGGCGGTGAAGACCGACACGTCGCTCAGGCGCAGCCGCAGCGCGGCCGCCAGGCCCAGCGCGGCGCGCAGCTTGGTCGGCTGGGCCCTGGCCCGCAGCAGCGGCCGGTACGGCCCCGCGGCCAGCAGCTCGAGCAGCCGGAGAGTGGCCAGACCGTCGTCCACGATCACGATGCGGCCCGGACGCGAGGTGAGCCAGCGCAGCTGCACCCTGCCGGAGAAGGCGTCGCCGACGGCCTGCACGCGTCTGGGCATGCGTTCGCGCGGGTCGGCGAGCTCCAGTCCGTCGGGTAGCCCGAGAGACCTCAGCTCCCGGCGCGTGGCCTTCAGCGGCCGAAGACCCGAGCGCGGCACGACGACCGTCTTGGGACCGAGCAAGCCTGCGTGGTGGGCCTCGACGGCGCACAGCATCTGGAGCGGAGACTCCACCCAGGCCGACGCCTGTTCGACCACTCCTGCTCCTCCCAGCCGGGTGATGGCCCGTTCACGACCGCTTCAAGCTAGCCCCGCCGCCTTAAGCCCTCAGAAACGCGACGTGAACAATGGAGGCTATGAACTCTCTCTTGCTCAACGCCGACGGCGTGCACATCCCGCAGCTCGGCTACGGCGTCTGGCAGGTCGCCGCCGACGAGGCCGCGCAGGCCGTCACGACCGCGCTGAAGGCCGGCTACCGGCACGTCGACACCGCCGCCGCGTACGGCAACGAGGAGGGCGTGGGCCAGGCCGTGCGGGAATCGGAGCTGCCGCGCCGGAAGGTGTTCGTCACCACCAAGCTGTGGAACGCCGACCACGGACGCGCCGAGGCGGCCTTCGAGGAGTGCCTGGCCCGGCTCGGCCTCGACTACATCGACCTTTTCCTCATCCACTGGCCGGTGCCGCAGCAGGACAAGTACGTGCAGGCGTGGAAGGCGATGGAAAAGATCTACCGTGATGGGCGGGCGAAGGCCATCGGCACCTCCAACTTCACGATCGACACCCTGACCCGGCTGATGAACGAGACCGACATCGTGCCGTCGATCAACCAGATCGAGCTCCACCCGTACCTGCAGCAGCGCGAAATGCGCGCCTTCCACGAGGCCAACGGCATCCTCACCGAGGCCTGGAGCCCGCTCGGCCAGGGCCAGGGGCTGCTCGACGACCCCGCGCTGGCCGTGCTGTCCGGCAAGTACGGCAAGACGCCCGCGCAGATCGTGCTCCGCTGGCACCTGCAGCTCGGCAACGTCGTCATCCCCAAATCCGTGACCCCGTCGCGGATCGCCGAGAACATCGACGTGTTCGACTTCATCCTCGACCCCGAGGACATGGCCGCCATCGGCGCGCTGAACAGGGGCCGGCGTTTCGGTCCCGATCCCGACACGTTCGACATGATGTGATTCGTCTACGATCTCCCGTGTGCGGGATTTTGCGTGGGGCATTGCGGCGACAGGCGGTATCGCGCGGACTGTGGGAGCGGCCATCGTGGCCGAGCCGGGGATGCGGGTGGCCGCCGTCGGGTCCAGGAACTTAGGACGGGCGCAGGCCCTGGCCTCCACTTTGGGCGCGGAGTCGGCGTACGGCTCCTATGAGCAGATGTGCGCCGATCCGGCCGTGGACGCCGTCTATGTCGCGACGCCGCACGCCCAGCATCTGCAGGTGGCGGAGGCCGCCATCGCCGCGGGCAAGGCCGTGCTGTGCGAGAAGCCGCTGGCCGCCACCGTGGACGACGCGGAGAAGATGGTACGGCTGGCGCGCGAGGCAGGCGTGTTCCTCATGGAAGCCATGTGGATGCGCTTCAACCCCCTCATCCAGAAGATCGCGGCCGACGAGCGCTTCGGCGACATCCGCTCCGTGCAGGCCTCATTCGGCTTCGCCAAGCCCTACGATCCGGCGCACCGGCTGTGGGCGCCGGAGCTGGGCGGCGGGGCCCTGCTCGACCTCGGGATCTACCCGTTCGGCCTGGCTCAGCTGCTCCTCGGCATGCCCTCTGACCTGCGGATCACCGGCTCCCTGGCCCCCAACGGCGTGGACGCGGAGGCGGCCGGGGTCTTGCTCTACCCCGACGGCAGGCGGGCTCTCGTAGAGACCTCGTTGCTCGGGAATTACCCGAACCATGCCTGTGTTGTAGGTACTCAGATGCGGGCGGACGTCCAGGCGCCGTTCTGGGCCCCGCAGCGGATTTTACTTTCCGGGCGCTCCATGGAGCCGGAGGAGCATGTGCTCGATCCGGCGGACAACGGATACGCCGGAGAGCTCCGCGAAGTCCGCGCCGCGACGGCCGAAGGCAGGACCGAAAGCTCGGTCATGCCGCTTGATGAGTCCCTTGCCATGATGGGGCTCCTGGCCGCGGCTCGCAGGCAGCTCGCCTAGCTGGGTCGTTACAGATTTGTAGCCTCTTGCCTTATGCATTACATTTGAGGCATTCTTGAGACATTCGTCCGGTTTGTCCGGCGATGTCCGACCATCGCGACACACATCACAGGACCGTCCTGTGACCGCTGAATCCGCCTCCGGGCGGAACCGGGGACCCAAGTCCCATGGGGTGAATCGGCACTTCGGTGCCGTAGGGCAGCTTCCACGCCCGAATCCGTCAGCTAACCCGGTAAGCGGCATGGAAGCAAGGAGTAACCCCCTCGATGGCCAAGTTCCGCATTACCGCTGCCACGAAGACCAACATCGTCCGAGCCGCGCTCGGCGCGACCGTCCTGGCCTCCGGGCTCGGCGCCCACATGACCGCGGCCTCCGCCGCGGACAAGCAGCCGGCCACCGCAGCCACTCACGACAACGACCGTGCCAAGTCCCGGGAAACCAAGATCAACGTCACCGCCTCCCAGGTCCTGGCGCTCGCCAAGTCCCAGGTCGGCACCTCCGAGAACGCCTACGGCGGCGGCACCCCGTACCAGAAGTGGTACGCCAACTCACAGCGCGCCGCGGAGACCATCGCCCGTGACGGCGGCAGCCGGGCCGACTACGTGAACGCCGCCTGGTGCTCGATGTTCGTCTCCTGGGTCGGCGAGCAGACCGGCGCCCGCCCGCAGGTCGGCTGGGACGCCTACACCGTCGCCCACGCCAAGTGGTTCGCGGCCAACCACCGCTTCGGCACTGTCGCCAAGCCCGGCGCGGTCGTGTTCTTCTCCTGGAGCGGCAGCAAGAGCCTCGACGACATCCAGCACGTCGGGTTCGTCGAGAAGGACAACGGCGACGGCACCATCTCGACCGTCGAAGGCAACACCGGCAACGGCAAGGTCGAAGAGCGCGTGCGTCCGAAGTCCCAGGTCGTCGGCTACGGCTACCCGCAGTACGCCGGCTGACCCTGTTGCGCTAGACGAGCGCGCGTCCCGAAAGGGGCGCGCGCTCTTCGCATTCCACCGGCGAGGCGGGTCAGGCGCAGGCCGGATGAGCGGCCCGCCACCTGGGAAGACCCGAGGGAAGCAGGCTCGCGGGAAGAGCCACGCGCGAACCTCGCCAAGGAGCCGCCATGAGACCCAGCCCACGCCCAGGAGCCGTCGTCTCGAAGCAGCCATGAAGGGCGGGCTCCAGTGGGTCGCCGACGGGTTGTTCCCCCGCGGCGGAAACCCACACGGCCTCCTGCCCGCCCTGCTGATCCTCCTGGCCATGGTCACCGGAATCGTGGACGCCGTCAGCTACCTCGGCCTGGGCCGCGTCTTCGTGGCCAACATGACCGGCAACATCGTCTTCCTGGGCTTCGCCCTGGTTGGCGGAGGAGACCTGTCGAAATGGGCCCCTCCCCTGTCCCTCGCCTGCTTCGGGACCGGAGCGTGGAGCGCCGGCCTGCTGACCAGGCAGGTGGGGAACGCGCGGCGGGCGTTCACCATCGCCACCACCGTGCACGCGGTCCTCGTCGCGGCCGGCCTCGTAGTGGCCCTCACGGCCGGACACCACACCGCCGGGGCCAGGGCGGCGCTCATCGCGCTGCTCGCGTGCGGCATGGGCCTGCAGAACGCGTCCGTACGCGCGCTGGGCGTACCCGACCTGGTCACCAACGTCCTCACCACCACCCTGACGGGCCTGGCCGCCGACACCCCCGGGCGGGCGGCCTTCCGCCGGTTCGCCTCCGTCGCGGCGATGTTCCTCGGCGCGCTCGCCGGCGCCACGCTGCACCTGAACATCGGCCCCGCAGCCGCGCTGACGCTCGCCCTGGTCCTGCTCGCGATCGTCGCCCTCGCAGCCCGCGGGCGCTCATGAGAGGAAGAAATCCGCCAGAGCCCGCGCGACCCCCGCCGGGTCGTTCTCCATCGGGATGTGCCCGGCCCCGGGAATGCGCACGAGCGTGCTGTTCGGGATCTCGGCCACGAAGCGCTCGGCGTACCGGACCTCCTGGAACGTGTCGTCCTCGCCCCACACCAGCAGCTTCGGCGTCTCATCGGCCTTCAGCGCGGGCACCAGGTCCAGCGTGTAGCGGCTGTCGGCCGCGCCCGCCAGGGCCATCCAGGACCGGCCGACCCGCAGGTCGTGCCACGGCTCCAGGTAGCCGGCCAGCTCCGCCTCGGAGGCCGGCCGAGCCAGCGCGGTCGTGACGGCCTTGCGGCGCGCGGCCAGCAACTCCTCCACGGTCGTGGCCGCCACCACAGCGGGATCCCGGTAACGGGCCACCCCGGGCACCGGCCAGGAGTCGTACGTGACCGAATTGACCAGAGCCAGCCGCCGTACCTCCGACTCGACCAGCAGATGCTGCGCGACCGCGCCCCCGATGTCGTGCCCCGCCACCAGCAGCGGCGCCTGCGCACCCACCGCGGCCGCGAACCGCCCCACCCACGCCGCCAGCGCGGGCACCGCCGCCGTCTCCCCTGTGAGCTCCCCCTCGGAACGCCCCAGCCCCGGCAGATCGACCGCCACAGGCCGCAGCCCCGCCGCCGCCAGAGTGTTGATCACCGGCTCCCAGACCCGGCTCCAATACGTGCCGTGCAGCAGCAACACCACCGGGCCCCGCTCGCCCGCCGTCAGATAACTGGCCATGCGGCCGTCGACTTCGATCGTCATTCGCTCGGACATGGCATAACCATGATGTTCTGCCCCACCTATGGTCAAATACCAACTAAGGTATGTCGGCATGACATTGGCGCAGCTCAGGGTGCTGGTCGCGGTCGCCGAGCACGGCGGCTTCACCACCGCGGCCGACCACACCGGCATGTCCCAGCCCGCCGTCAGCCGCGCAATCGCCACCCTGGAGCGCGAGCTCGGCGCCGCCCTGTTCGTACGCCACCGCGACGGCATCGCCCTCACCGAAGCCGGCCAGGCAGCGCTCGCCCGAGCCCGCGAGACCCTGCGCCACTTCGACCTCATCCGCGCCGACGTGGCCGCCGCCGCCGGCCAGATCACCGGCGAGCTGCGCCTGGCCAGCCTCCCCAGCGCCACCGGCACGCTCGTCGCCAAGCTCCTGCGCGCCTTCACCGACCGCTACCCGCAGGTACGGGTCCGCCTGTTCGAGGGCGTGGACGACGACATCCGCGAATGGCTGCACCGCGGCGCCGCAGAGGTGGGCGTCGTCACCCTCCCCGCCCCCGGCCTGCACACCGTCCACCTCAGCACCCACGACATGGTGGCCGTGATGCCCGCCGGCCACCCCCTGACCGCCCGCCCGGCCATCGCCCTCGCCGACCTGGCAGGCCGGCCGTTCATCCTGACCACCGCCGGCTGCCGCCCGCTGATCATGGGCGCGGCGCTGGCCGCCCAGGTCCAGTTCGACATCGCCTTCGAAGCCAGCGGCCCCGCCGCCATCCTGGAGATGGTGGCCGCAGGGCTGGGCGTCAGCATCGTCCCCACGCTGGGCCTGCCCGCCGACCTGGGCGCCGTCGTCACGCGACCCCTCGAGCCGGGGATGACCCGCTCCCTGGCCCTGGCCGTTCGCTCGCTGGCCGATTGTGCCCCGACGGCCCGGGCCTTTCTCGACCAGCTCGCCGCCTTTACATCGTAGATTCCGTACGGAGCCGCACCTCCTGGAGGACGACCCGGCGGACGCTCACCGCTCTGACCCGCCTGCAAGCCCTGCCCTGACCAGCCACCCCACGGCCAGGAAGGGAACACCCGCGGGCCGGTGGAACCCCGCCCACCCGGCGCGACAGCCGGGCTGGTATGCGGGCCCACAGCACGGATTTCAACCTTCAGCCGGACCGTTCAACCGACCGAGCCAAGATCACGAAAGAGATCGAGGTTTAGGCGAAACTCGTGATGCTGGTGTGAGGATTTTGTTTGAATGTGGCGCGGAATCATGATCTGCCACTGGAAGGGTGCTTGTGGACCCCGTCCGACCGGACCGCCCGCCGCGGGTGGGCAGCAACACCATCATCGAGACGATCGGCGAAGGACCGCGTGGTGCCGTCTACCTCGGACAGGAAGCGGAAGAGTCCTCGCCGCGCGTGATCAAGCTGCTGGCGCCGGAGGCGGGGCAGGACGCGGACGTCGTCCAGCGCCTGAGGTCGCTGAACCGCGTGTCCAGCTCCTATGTCGCGCGGGTGCTCGACGCGGGGGTGTGGGAGGGGCGGCCGTACGTCGTCAGGGAGCACGTGGCGGGGCGCAGCCTCGCCGAACTCGTCGCAGCCGAGGGGCCACTGCCGGACGACGCGCTGGAGCGGGTCGCGGTCGGCGTCCTCACGGCGCTGATCGCGATGCATCTGAAGGGCCTGGCGCACGGCGGACTGACCCCGCACAACGTCATCCTCGCCCCGGACGGGCCCAAGGTCACCGATATGGCGGCCGGACCGCCCGCGGGCGAACTCGGCTACCGCTCACCGGAGCAGCTCAACGGAGAGGTGTACGGGCCGTACTCGGATGTCTTCTCCTGGGCGGCGGTCGTCGTCTTCGCGGCCGCCGGTCGGCCTCCCTTCGGACATGACCCGCAGACCGTGATGAACGCCGCACCGGACCTGGGCCATCTACCGGAGCCGATACGGGGTGTCGTGGCGTCCGCCCTGGCCAAGCCGGTCGCGCAGCGGCCGACAGCGCAGGCCGCGCTGCTGCGGCTGCTCGGCGAGGCGGACAAACCGGTCCCAGCCCTGCCTACCGACGCCACGCGCCACGCGAACCCGCCCATCCCGTCCGCCTATCCGCCCGCACACATGTCCGGCCCGTCCGCCGGGCGGGTGTCGCCCGGTGAGGGGGCGGCGTGGCCGCATCCAGGCCATGGCGAGGCGCCTCCTCGAGGGGCGCCCGTTCGGCCCGGAAGCGGGTCCCCTGCCTCGGCGGGAACAGCCGTGCCGCCCGGGCCGCCCGTGCCGCACCCGACCGCTTCGTCCGGGCAGACGCCGACCCCGCCGTCCTGGGGGCCGCGTGTGGCGGGCCCGCAGGCGTCCGCGCGCTCGCAGCCTGCGCGTCCCGGCGCCGAACGGCCATCCCGGTCCTTTCCTGTCTTGCTGGTCGCGGCGGTGGCGGTGGTCGTTCTCCTGTCCGGGGTAGGACTCTGGGGGGCCAGCAAGTACGCCGAGCAGCAGCCGTTGCGGCCCGCCGCGGCAACCATGCCCGGTACGTCGTCCACCCCCGCGCCGGTCGGCACCGGCGAGCCGCCGATCTCCTCATCCCAGCCCGAAGCGACCGTCCCCTGGGCCGGAACTCCCGACCCCCAGGACACGGCGCCACTGCCGTTCGAGGTGCCGACCGAGCCGACCGCGGGTCCGGTGCCCGAGCTGACCACCGTGCCCACGCCGCCGCCGGTGCCGACCCAGCCGGTCCCGCAGCCCACCGTGACGGTCACCAAGCAAGCGACCGTCACGCCGTCCCCGACCACCTCGGCCGCCAGCAAGCAGCAGGACTCGCCCAAGCCCACGAAAACTCAGCAAAAACCCACCGAGGAGCCGGAGCCCGCACACTCCACGACCTCGGCCCGGCCGCCGTCGAAGACGCCTCCCCCAGAGGTTCCCGCCGGCGGGCGGCCCATGAACATCAGCACGAACTACGCCTGGGCCAGAGGATCGGTGTCCTGGAACGGGACCGTGGCGACCGCGAACGGCCAACTGCAGGACACCATGCAATACGAGTCGCATTCCTGGGTGCGCATCGCGTACAAGGCGTACGTCTCGGGTGCGTGGAAGGTGCGCTACGCCCAGCCCGATCCGTACGTCAACGTCTCGAACGGACAGTCCGCGAACATTTCGTTCTCGATGAACGGTCCCGTCAAGGACGTGCAATGGGACCTGTGCTCCCGCCGGCTTGAGAAGACGTTCTGCACGGGGTGGAGCTGACGCGATTGCGCCTGCCGGAACCTCATCCACCAGTTCAAGCGGCCTGCGAGTATTCGCGGCGAAGGCTCCCCGAGCAGTCCTCCGGCGGCCGTACCGGGCTTGTGCTTCAGGTGACAGCTATCGCGCTTTGGCACAACGTTCCGGACCGCGTCGCGGCCCGGCTCTTCGCCGAATAAATTCTCCGGTACGTGTCGATCCCGCCCTTCGCCGTTCGACGCGTTCAACGAGACCGATACGAGCGACAGGGAGACGGACACCGATGAAGTTCATGATCGTGGGCAAGGCGAACGCGGAGACCGAGGCCGCGGTACTGCCCAGCCAGGAACTCGTGGACGACATGCACGCCTACAACGAGTCGCTGGCCAAGGCGGGGGTGCTGCTGGCGGCCGAAGGGCTATACCCGAGCTCGCAGGGCGCGCAGATCGCCTACAGCGGCGGCAAGGCGAAGGTGGTCGACGGGCCGTTCACCGAGGCCAAGGAGCTCATCGCCGGCTTCTGGCTGATCCAGGTGAAGTCACGGGAAGAGGCGATCGAGTGGGCCATGCGGGTGCCGGTGCCCCCAGGGCATGAGGGGGTCGGGCTGGACGTGTGGCGGGTGTTCGACGCCTCGGACGTACCGGACGACTCGTTGCCGGCGGAGGAGCGGGAGCACGAGGAGGCGCTGCGCGAACGCCTCGGAGTCGACCAGCCTGACGCCTGACCCCGAGGCGGGTTGCCATCGGCGGCTTCGTGCTGCTCTCATGGGCCGGTGATGGCTTCCGGCACCGACCCCCAGGGCGTTCACCGGTCGATCGAGGCGGTGTGGCGGATCGAGGCCGCCCGGCTCATCGCCGGGCTGGCTCGGTTCATGCGTGACGTCGGCCTGGCCGAGGAGCTGGCGCAGGACGCGCTGGTCGCCGCCCTGGAGCAGTGGCCGGAGGCGGGCGTGCCCCGCAACCCGGGCGCCTGGCTGATGACCGTGGCGAAGCGCCGCGCCATCGACATGATCCGCAGGACTGAACGCCTCGAGCGCAACCTGATCGAGCTCGGCCACCGCCTCGACACCGAGGAGGACCTCCCCGAGGTGGACGAGATCGAGGACGACCTCCTGCGCCTGGTGTTCACGGCCTGCCATCCGGCGCTCTCCATGGAGGCACGGGTGGCCCTGACCCTGCGCGTGCTCGGCGGCCTGACCACCGACGAGATAGCCCGGGCCTTCCTGGTCTCGGAGCCGACGGTGGCGCAGCGGATCGTCCGGGCCAAGCGGACCCTGGCCGACAAGAAGGTCCCCTTCGAGGTGCCCCAGGCCTCCGAGTTGCCGGCCCGCCTGGTGTCCGTCCTCGAGGTCATCTACCTCATCTTCAACGAAGGCTACGCGGCGACCGCCGGGGACGACTGGATGCGTCCCGCCCTGTGCGAGGACGCCCTCAGGCTGGGCCGGGTCCTGGCGGGCCTGATGCCCGCCGAGGCCGAGGTCCACGGCCTCGTCGCCCTCATGGAGATCCAGGCCTCCAGATCCGCCGCCCGGGTGAGCCCGTCAGGCGAGCCGATCCTCCTCCTGGAGCAGAACAGGGCCCGCTGGGACCAGTTGCTCATCCGGCGCGGCCTGGCCGCCCTCGAACAGGCCGAGAAGCTGAGTGGCGAGCCCGGCCCGTACGCCCTCCAGGCCGCCATCGCCGCCTGCCACGCCAGGGCCGTCACCCCCGAGGACACCGACTGGGAGCGCATCGCGAGCCTGTACGAGGCGCTGGCCAAGCTGTCCCGCTCCCCCGTCGTCGAGCTCAACCGGGCGGTGGCCCTCGCCATGGCCTACGGCCCAGCAGCCGGCCTCCAGCTCCTGGACCAGATCGTGGACGAGCCCTCGCTCAGGGACTACCACCTGCTGCCGAGCGTACGGGGAGACCTGCTCTTCAAGCTGGGCCGGCGGGAGGAGGCCCGCGCCGAGTTCGAGCGGGCGGCCGCGCTGACCCGCAACGCCCGCGAACGCACCCTCCTCCAGGAACGCGCCGCCGCCTGCTAGAGGCCCAGCGCGGCGGCGCACCGCTCGTCCAGCCAGCCGCTGGACGCGTTCTACGTCACGCGCGATGGTCCACGGCCGTGACCGCAAGGTGGTCGAAGCCTTCGCCACGGCACTGTCCCAGCAGCGCGACGAACACGCTCCGAAGTACTATGAATACACCTACAGCATGTCCGCGCCCGAAGTGCGGCGCCTCCTGGAGGAGATCATGACGTCCACGGACTGGCCCGTCTACAGCCCCTTCGCCCGCGAACACTTCGGCCGCGGCCTCGCGGAAGGCAAAGCAAAAGGTAAAGCAGAAGGCAAGGCAGAGGGCAAGTCGGAAGAAGCAGTCAAAATGCTCCTGCTGGTGCTGGACGCCCGCGGTCTTGACGTCCCAGAAGACACGCGCGCCCGCATCACCACCTGCACCGACCTTGCCCAACTCGAAACCTGGACCACCCGCGCGGCAACCGCCCGGGCCCTCCAGGACCTGTTCGACGAGCCCGGCGGACAGCGTTCTTAAGACAAGCACCACCAGCTCACGATGGACTCCAGCAGGCCCACCCGGCGGTAACCGTGCAACGGGTGGGCGCCTGGCGAGCGGTCGGCCCACATCCCCCTGGAGCTCTCCAACGCCCCCCGGACAGCGGTTCTCACTGGCAGTGTGACCGGGAGAAAGCGTGGTGGGTGCGGGTGACATGCCCTTGATGCGACACAAAAGATGTCTCTTGAGGTGGGAGCGCTCCCAGGAAGCTCTTTGCGAAGTATAACGCTATAAATCCCATTTCACGGTCACAAACCGCCCCATTGGTAACGGTTGCGTTTCGGTGGATTGACGTGCAGACCACCTAAGTGCACCCTTTGTGGGAGCGCTCCCAAAGACTCCCACCGCGGCGGAGCGCGTGCCGCGGTGCACTCCCCCAACATTCACCCGAGAAGGGGTCCACCATGATGATCAGCAGGCGTCGCGGCGGTCTTGCCGCGGCCTCGGCCCTGGCCGCGGCGGCGCTGACCGTCGCGTCCTGTAGCTCAGGCAGCACCGGTACGGGTTCGAGCAGCGCTCCCGCCTCCTCGGCGGCGGCCGAACCGGTCACCATCCGAGTGCAGACGTTCGGCGGCGGCTCGAACTTCGGCTACAAGAACGCCATCGAGAAGTGGAACGCCGAGCACAAGGACATCCAGATCAAGGAAGAGCACCTCACCGACCAGTTCGAGCAGCAGTACTGGCCCCAGATGATCCAGTGGCTGCAGGCCGGCAACGGCGCGGGCGACGTGGTCGGCATCGACGAGGGCGGCATGGGCCTGGCCAAGGCGCACCCCGAATGGTGGGTCGACCTCAAGGAGTACGGCCTGGAGTCCCGCAAGGCGGACTTCCCCGCGTGGAAGTGGGAGAACGGCGTCACGGCCGACGGCAAGGTGTTCGGCCTGGGCACCGACATCGGCGGCATGAGCCTCTGCTACCGCAAGGACCTGTTCAAGAAGGCCGGGCTGCCCACCGACCGTGAGAAGGTCAGCGCGCTCTGGCCGACCTGGGACGAGTTCATGAACGTCGGCAAGACGTTCCAGTCCAAGGTCAAGGACACCAAGTTCACCGACGGCACGAACACGCTGTACCAGGTCGTCCTCTACCAGGAGGCGGCCAAGAACGGCAACGTGACGTACTTCGACAAGGACAACAACCTCATCGTCGACAAGAACCCGGCGGTGAAGGCGGGCTTCGACTTCGCCACGAAGATGAGCCAGCAGGGCCTGACCGCCAAGCTGCGCAACTTCACCGACGAGTGGGCGGCGGGCACCCAGAAGGGCGCGTTCGCCACGGTCGGCTGCCCGTCCTGGATGCTCGGCGTGGTCAGCGGCAACGCCGGCGACGGTGGCAAGGGCAAGTGGGACGTGGCCTCGGTGCCGGGCGGCGGCGGCAACTGGGGCGGCTCCTGGGTGGCCGTGCCCAAGCAGTCGAAGCACCCGAAGGAGGCCGCGATGGTCGCCGACTACCTGACCAACGCGCAGACCGAGGCGAGCATCTTCACGGACTTCGGCAACATGCCGAGCAACACGAAGGCTCAGCAGGACCCGGCCGTGCAGGGCGCGAAGAACGAGTTCTTCAACGACGCCCCCATCGGTGAGATCTTCGCCAAGTCCGCCTCTAGCCTGCAGCCCGTCTTCCTCGGCGTGAAGCACGCCCAGGTCAAGAACGCCATCGAGTCCGTCATCCAGGGCATGGACGACGGCTCCGTCCCGTACGACAAGGCCTGGCAGCAGCTGGTCGACGACGCGGTGAAGGCCGCGGGTTAGTCTCCCCCGCCCGGCCCGCCAGCAGCGGGCCGGGCTTGTTGCCGCCGAAAGGTCTGCTATGAGCTTCGATCCGCGGGCGGCGCGGAACAGTCATCGCCGCGCCCGCCCGCCCGGACACCGCATGCGTTCCCGGCTGGACGTCAAAGCGATGCCGTACGCCCTGGTGTCCCCGTATTTCTTGCTGTTCGCCGCCTTCGGGCTGTTCCCGTTGGCCTTCACCCTCTACTACTCGCTCTACGACTACGACCTGGCCGGGACCGTCGAATGGACCGGGCTGGGCAACTACACCGCGCTGCTGGCCGATGAGGACTTCTGGAACGCCGTGGTCAACACGGTCTGCATCTTCCTCATCGCCACCGTCCCCCAGATGCTGCTCGCGCTGCTCCTGGCCAACGCGCTGAACAAGCGGTTCAAGTTCCGCCTGCCGATCCGCATGAGCGTGCTGCTGCCGCTCGTCACGTCGGTGGTCGCGGTCGCGGTGGTGTTCACGCAGCTGTACGCCCGCGACTGGGGCCTGGTGAACTGGGCCCTGAGCTGGTTCGGCGTGGACAAGACGAACTGGCGGGCCGAGCGCATCCCGTCGTGGATCGCCATCGCCACCATGGTCGACTGGCGCTGGACCGGCTACAACGCGATCATCTTCCTGGCCGGCATGCAGACGATCCCCAAGGACCTGTACGAGGCCGCCGCGATCGACGGCGCGTCCCGGCGCAGGCAGTTCTGGCAGATCACGCTGCCGATGCTGCGCCCGACCATGATCTTCGTGGTGCTCAACTCCACGATCGGCGGCCTGACGCTGTTCTCCGAGCCGACCACGTTCTACAACGGCAACGTCGACGGCGGGTCGCAGGGGCAGTTCCAGACGGTGGCCATGTTCATCGTCAAGCAGGGCTTCCGCGAGTTCGACTACGGCTACGCCGCGGCGGCCGCCTGGCTGCTGTTCCTGCTCATTCTCATCGGAGCGGCGATCAACTTCCTGGTCGTGCACCGGATCGGGGGCAAGAAATGAACAACTTCTCCCCGACCCTCTTCACCAGGGTCATGCTGGGCGTCGCGGTCGTGCTGTCGGCCTTCCCGCTGTACTGGATGCTGGTCATAGCCTCCCGTACGAACGCCGACGCGGTCGCGGTGCCGCCGCCGTTCCTGCCGGGCGGGAACCTGGGCGACAACATCGTCGCGGTGCTCAACAACGAGGACGCCAAGTTCCTGCTGGGCCTGACGAACTCGTTCCTCGTGTCCAGCATCGTCACCGTCTCCGTGGTGATCATCTCGACGCTGGCCGGCTTCGCGTTCGCGAACCTGAGCTTCAAGGGCAGGAACGTCCTGCTGGTGCTCGTGCTGCTGACGATGGCGGTCCCGCTGCAGCAGATGGGCGTGGTCCCGCTCTACCGGCTCATGGTGAGCCTGGAGTGGACCGGCACGCTCAAGGCGGTCATCCTGCCGTACCTGCTCAACGGTTTCGGCGTGTTCCTGATGACGCAGTACACGCGGCAGGCCGTGCCGATGGAGCTGGTCGAGGCGGCCAGGGTCGACGGCGCCGCCACGCTGCGGATCTGGTGGAACGTCGTCCTGCCCGCCGTGCGCCCCGGCATGGCGGTGCTCGGCATCAACACGTTCATGCTCATGTGGAACGACTTCATGTGGCCGCTGATCGTGCTGACCCCGGACAACCCCACCGTGCAGATCGCGATCACCTCGCTCAACGCCAGGTTCTCCACGAACTACACACTGATCTTCGCGGGGACAGCGCTGTCCATCATCCCCCTCATCGCAGTATTCGTCGCATTCGGCCGGCAAATCGTCGGCGGTCTCATGGAAGGTGCGGTCAAGGCGTGACGACACAAGAGGAACAGACGCGTGCCGGGCTGCGCTTCCCTGCGGGCTTCGCGTGGGGTGCGGCGACCTCGGCGTACCAGATCGAAGGGGCGGTCGCGGAAGACGGGCGCGGCGTCTCCATCTGGGACACGTTCACCAAGACGCCGGGGCGGGTGCTCAACGGCCACAACGCGGACGTGGCCATCGACCACTACCACCGCTTCCGGGAAGATGTCGGGATCATGGCGGACCTGGGCCTGTCGGCCTACCGCTTCTCGGTCTCCTGGCCCCGCATCCAGCCGACCGGTTCAGGCAAGGTCAACCAGAAGGGCCTGGACTTCTACAAGCGGCTCCTCGACGAGCTGCGCGCGCACGCCATCGACCCCTGGCTGACCCTCTACCACTGGGACCTGCCCCAGGAGCTGGAGGACAAGGGCGGCTGGCCCAACCGTGACACGGCCTACCGGTTCGCCGAGTACGCCGGGGCCGTGCACGAGGCGCTGAAGGACCACGTGCACACCTTCAGCACCGTGAACGAGCCGTGGTGCGCCGCGTTCCTCGGCTACGCCTCGGGCGAGCACGCCCCCGGCAGGCGTGAGCCGCAGAACGCGATCAGGGGCGCGCACCACCTCAACCTGGCGCACGGGCTGGCCGTCCAGGCGATGGACGCCAGGCGGGTCGGCGGCTGCGTGAACCTGTACGCGGTCACGCCCGCCACCGACAGCCCGGAGGACCTGGAGGCGGCCCGGCGCATCGACGGGCTGCAGAACAGGTTCTTCCTGGACGCGCTGCTCAGCGGGCGCTACCCGGAGGACGTGCTGGCCGACCTCCCCGTCGAGGTCGACTTCATCGAGCCGGGCGACATGAAGACCATCTCCGCCCCCATCGACGTGCTGCTCGTCAACTACTACAGCCGCTTCACGGTCTCGGGAGCACCAGGCGGCAAGCAGTCGGCGGCGGCGGCCCCCACGGACACGGCCTCGCCGTGGGTCGGCAGCGAGCACGTCTCGTTCGTCAGCGCCGGCCTTCCGGTGACCGCGATGGGCTGGGAGATCGACGAGAGCGGCCTGGTGGAGGTCCTCACGAGGGTGGCGCGGGAGTACCCGCCGATCCCCATGGTGGTCTCCGAGAACGGCGCCGCCTTCGAGGACGTGCTCGAGGACGGCAGGATTCACGACAGCGAGCGGCAGGCGTACGTGGAGGCGCACCTCGGCGCCTGCAAGGAGGCCATCGAGGCCGGCGTGCCCCTGGAGGGCTATTTCGCCTGGTCACTGATGGACAACTTCGAGTGGGCGTGGGGCTACGGCAAGCGATTCGGCCTGGTGCGCGTGGACTTCGAGACCCAGGAACGGCTGCTCAAGGACAGCGCGCTCTGGTACTCGGAGATCATCCGGCAGAATAGGCGCCATGAACCGACCGACTCTTGAGGCAGTAGCGGCTCGGGCCGGTGTTGGCCGGGGCACAGTGTCGAGAGTCATCAATGGCTCGCCGAACGTCAGCGCCAGGGCCCGCGAGGCCGTGGAGCTGGCCATCCGCGAGCTGGGCTACGTGCCCAACCGTGCGGCACGCGCCCTGGTGACGCGCCGCACGGACGCTGTCGCCCTGGTGGTGTCCGAGTCGCAGCTGCGGGTGTTCGACGACCCGTTCTTCGCGGGCACCATCCGCGGCATCGGGTCGGCGCTCTCGGAGACCGGGCTGCAGCTCATCCTGGCGATGGCCCGCACCACCGAGGAGTACGACCGGCTGGAGCACTACCTGACCGGGCAGCACGTCGACGGCGTGCTGCTGCTGTCGCTGCACGGCGCCGACCCACTGCCGGGCCGGCTGGAGGAGATGGGCGTGCCGACCGTGCTCGGCGGCCGCCCCGTCGGCCTCGACCCCTACAGCTACGTCGACATGGACAACAGGGCAGGGGCCCGGCAGGCGGTCAAACACCTGCTGGGCCTCGGCCGCACCTGCATCGCCACCATCGCCGGTCACCAGGACATGGGCGTGGGCGTCGACCGCTTGGCGGGCTACCGCGACGCGCTGCTGCCCGCCGGGCTGCCGGAGCTGGTGGTGTACGGCGACTTCTCGGAGGAGAGCGGCTCCGCGGCCATGACCGAGCTGCTGGCGTCACACCCCGAGCTCGACGCGGTGTTCGCCGCGTCCGACCCGATGGCGCTGGGCGCGATGCGCGTGCTCAAGGCGTCGGGCCGGTCGATCCCGGAGGATGTGGCCGTGATCGGGTTCGACGACTCCAAGGCCGCGCTGCACGCCGACCCGCCGCTGACCACCGTCCACCAGCCGACCGAGCAGATGGGCCGGCAGATGGCGCAGCTGCTGGTGGCCCGCATCAACGGCGAGGAGCTGCGGCAGCCCGTCGTGATCCTCGACACCCACCTCGTACGCAGGCAGTCCGCATGAGAGGTCTCCGTGGACAGTAGGACGAAGCGCCGGTTATCCGACGCCGAGCTCGACGCCCTGGTCCGGCGCGCGCTGGGCACGGGGGTGACGGCCTCCACCGAGCTGACCGACGGCTACGCCAACGCCGTCTGGCGGCTGAAGCTGGACGACGGGCGCGAGGTGGTGCTCAAGCTGTCGCCGCCGCCCGACCTCGACCAGCTCAGCTACGAGCGGAACCTGCTGCGCATGGAGGCCGCCGCCTACGAGCTGGCGGCGCAGGCCGGCGTGCCGGTGGCGGCGCTGCTGCGCGCCGAGTTCGACGACCCGGTGCTGGGCGGCGACTACCTGCTGCTCAGCGCGCTCGACGGGGTGTCGTGGAACGACGTCAAGCCCGAGGGCGAGGACGCGCTGCGCCGGGAGCTGGGCCGCCACCTGGCCATGTTCAACGCGGTGACCGGCGAGGTGTTCGGCTACCCGCACGCCGGGATCGTGGGCACCACCTGGCGGGAGGCGTTCCTGGCGATGGTCGGGGCGCTGGTCGGCGACACCGACCGCTACCCGACGCCGCTGCCGCGCCCGGCCGGAGAGATCATGGCCGTGGTCGAGGCGGCGTCGCCCGTGCTCGACGAGGTGACGACGCCGCGGCTCGTGCACTTCGACGTGTGGCAGGGCAACGTCTTCCTCGACCTCAGCGGCCCGCCGCGGATCCAGGCCATCATCGACCACGAGCGGGCCTTCTGGGGCGATCCGCTCGCGGAGTTCGTCACGCCGACGATCTTCGGTGAGCTGACGGAGGACGATCCGCTGCTGGCGGGCTACCGCGAGGTGACGCCGCTGGAGCTCACTCCGGCGGCGCGCACCCGGCTCGATCTCTACCGCGCCTACCTCTACCTGATCCTGCTGGTGGAGAACGGCCCCCGGCAGTACCCGGAGGACGAGTACGCCAGGCTCCGCGACGCCGCGTTCGGCTCACTGGCCGGCGTGCTCGACCGCCTCGTACGCTCCTCCCCTGGCTCCCGCGGGTAGCTTGACGCACGGCCCGGTGCCCTCGTTGGGGACGCCGAGGTCCACGGGCTGCTCGCCGGTGCAGACCAGAGCGCCCCTGACCGTCGTGCCCGACAGGATCGGCGCCGTGTTTCCGGCCAGCAGCGCGGCGCCGCGCAGGTCGGCGCCGACGACGGTCAGCGCCTTGGCGCCGCGGACGCTGAGCGCGCCGGTGACCGACGCCTTGAGCAGGTGTACGGAAGCGGGCTCGGCCGCGGTCAGCGTGCCGGTGATCCGCCCGCCGGTGACCACCAGCGACGCCCCCGGCTTGACCGTCACGGGGCCGGTGACCTCGGCGCCGTCGAGGCAGGTGACCCCGCCGGCGACGGTGAGCGGGCCGCGGTGCGTGCCGGTGACCGTGCTGGTGCAGGCGGGTGGCGGCGCGATGGTGGTGACGGTGAAGCTCTTCGCCCCGCCGTAGTTCCCGGCGGCGTCGATGGAGCGGTACTCGATGGTGTGCCGGCCGCGCGGCAGCTTGCCGTACACGAGGGAGTCGATGACCGTGCCCTCCTCGGTGAACGTCCACGGCAGCTCCGACGACGTGGGCCAGCCGAAGTAGTTGAACCAGCCGTCGCCGTCCACCCTGGACTCCGAGACCACGTAGCCGTCGCGGTCGTCCTCGCCGGTGAGCCGCATGGAGAACGGGCCGTTGTAGACGTAGGTGTCGCCGGACCTGGCGAGCGGCTCGGACAGCTCGTACCGGGTCGTGGGCCGGTCGGCGTCGACCTGCCAGGTGAGGGTCTTGCCGCCGAGGGTCGCGGTGAGGGTGTGGGTGCCCGGCTTCAGCTCCAGCTCGCCCAGGTCGAGGTCGGGGCCGGTGCCCGCGCGCCTGCCGTCCAGGGCCCAGGAGATCTCGGGGACGGTCGCGGCCGGGTGGGTGGTCTCCACGTACGCGACGTCGGCGCGGCCGAGCGGCCGGTCCGTGGGCGTGGAGGAGACGACGGCGGGCTCGACGCCGTCCGGCGGCGTGGTCAGCGACGTGTCCACGGTCCAGGTGCGCGGCCTGGTGATGGCCGCCCTGACGGCCGGATCCCTGACGAACCCGGTCGGGTCCGAGACGGTGACGGTGACCGTGTGGGTTCCCGGGGTGAGGCCCAGGGTGCGCAGGTCCAGTGTCTGCTCGTGGGTCTGGAGGTCCTTGCCGTCCACGTTCCAGGTGATCGCGAGCGCGTGGCCGACGGGGCGCATCGGCTCGGCCCACAGCACCCGGTCGGCGCCGACGGGCCGCTCGCCGGGCGTGGCGTCCTGGATGACCATGGTCTTGGCGGTGATGCGCTGGACCATGACCTCGCGGCTGATCTGGTCGTAGTAGTAGCCGAGGGTCTTCATCATCGAGTGCCGGCTGGGCCGCCAGACGCCGCTCGTGTAGTACATGCCGCCCTCGTAGCGGCCGACGGGGCCACCCGACTCGCTGGGCTCGCCCAGCCAGGGCCACCACTTCTTCTGCTGGTCCTTCATCTGCTGCTCGGTCAGGAGCGTGTGGTGGGCGCTGGACGGCTCGGGCCCGGTGTAGGCGCCGCCGGGGACGCCGCGCTGGTAGTAGTCGTACTCGTCCTGCAGACCGCCCAGGGAGTGGCCCAGCTCGTGCGGGCTGATCAGGGCGGACATGCTGTTGCTGCCCGAGGCGGTGGCGTACGAGCCGCCCGCGCCGCCGTACGTGCCGCTGTTGCCCAGCGCGAGGATCTGCCGGTTGCCGGACGAGATGCCGGTGACCAGGTCGGCGTAGCGGGTGGCGGCGGCGTTGTCCATGGTGATCAGGCGCTGGACGCTGTTCGGGTTGCAGCGGCCCCAGAAGCCCATGCCGAGCGGTGTCGTCTTCCTCGGCGCGTCCAGCCCCGGGTCGCAGCTGATGCCCGACTCGCCCGAGACGATGTCGACGCGGTAGACGTTGATGTAGTTCCGGTACGTCTTGAACGGCTCTATCGACCACATCACGTTGAGGTGCCGGTCGACGTCGGCCCGGAATTCGGCCTGTTCCGCTTCGGTGTAGCCGTCGCCCATGACGATCAGGTTGAACCTCTTGGACGGGGCGCCCGTGACCTGCACGGGCACCACGGTGGCCGCGCCCGGCTCGGCGATCGCTGAGGGGGTGTGTAACAGGGCAGCGGCCAGCACCAGGGCCGCGAATATACGCATGCCCTGCACTATCGCCGATCATGGCCGCACGACCAAGGGTCAGGCCTCGGGAAGATCGGCCAGGAGGATGGGCCGGGTCGTCGGTTTCCCGGAACCGGACGCGGGCTCGACCGTCAGCGCCACCTGGTCGTCCCCTCGCTCCGGTGTGACCAGCAGAGGCGTGGTCAGCCCGTCCCCGGCGCGGTCCAGCATCCCGGCGGGGCGCGGGCCGTCGTGGCCCATCAGCCAGAGCTCGTACCCCTGGGATCCGGGCAGTTCGGGCAGGCCGGATGAGGTGAACACCATGCGTCCCCTGGATCGGGAGATCACGACCGTGCCCGTACCGCCTGAGGTGACGGGCCGGCGTACCGTCTCGGCGTCGGGCGCGGCCAGCACGGCGATCACCTCCTCGTTCCTCGAGGCCAGGTCGCCCAGATCGCGGCGGGCGTCGATGGCGACCGCGCCGAGCGCGACCGCGGCCGCCGCGGCCACCGCCGCCAGGCCCGCCATCACCCTGGCCCGGCCGCGCCTCAGCGGCACGACCCGGCCACCCTCGAGCGCCGCGGCGGGCTGCTGCGGCTCGAGCGGGATCCGGATCGTCGGCGGATTCGCGGAGCCGGGCGCCGGCTCCCGGGGACGCCAGATGGTGGGGCTGTCGTCGGGCGCCTGCGCCGGCCGGACGCCGGGACGCCGCGACTCGTGCGCGGCGGCGAGCAGGCGCCGGCGGAGCGTTGCGGGCGGCGGCTCGGCCACCGCCTCCGCCAGCCTGGCCGCCGTCTCCCGCAGGAGCCGCACCTCGGCTCCGCACACCTGGCACGCCGGCAGGTGCTCCTCGAACGCCACCCACTCGGCGTACGACAGTGCGTGCACGGCGTAGGCGCCAGAGAGGGTGTGGAGTTCGTCGGTCATCATCCACTCCCTTGTGAGAGGCGGCTCACGCATGTACTTCGGCCGCTCGGGCATGTCGGATGGCTGTGGGGGTTGCTCTTTTCTCATGACGTGAGACCATCTCATCGGGTGATGAATTATGCAGTGTGTAATCGCGGGAGGCGGCCCGGCAGGCGCGATGCTCGCGCTGCTGCTGGCCAGGGCAGGTGTCGAGGTGACGCTGCTGGAGAAGCACGGCGACTTCCTCCGTGACTTCCGGGGCGATACGATCCATCCGTCCACGCTGCAGGTGCTCGACGAGCTCGGGCTGGCCGAGGAGTTCCTGAAGATCCCGCACAGGAGGGCGTACGGCCTCAGCATGGTGACCGACGCCGGGGACATCAGCCTGGCGAGCCTGCGCGGGATGCCTGGCAAGTACGACTACATCGCGTGGGTCCCGCAATGGGACTTCCTCAAGCTCATCACCTCGGCCGCCGGCAGGTACCCCGGTTTCCGGCTGCTCATGAACTCCGAGGCGTACGACCTGATCCGCGAGGGCCGGACGGTGCGCGGGCTGCGTTACCGGGACGAGTCCGGCGAGCACGAGATCAGGGCCGACCTGACGATCGCCGCCGACGGGCGGCACTCGACCCTGCGCGAACGGGCGGGGCTCGTCCCCGAGGAGCTCGGCGCGCCGATGGACGTGGTGTGGTTCCGGCTGCCCAGGCACCCGTCCGACCGCGACGACGCGTTCCTGCGGATCTCCAGCGGTCGCATGATGGTCGCGATCAACAGGGAGAGCTACTGGCAGCTCGCGTACCTGATCCCCAAGGGCGGGTTCGACGAGCTGGTACGCCAGGGGATCGTGGCGCTCCGCGAGCCGGTGGCCTCGTTGCTGCCGTGGCTGGCCGACCGGATCGGGCAGATCGGGAGCTACGACGACGTCAGCGTGCTCACGGTCGTGATCAACCGGCTGCACCGCTGGCACCGGCCCGGGTTCCTGTGCATCGGGGACGCCGCGCACGCCATGTCACCGGTGTTCGGGGTGGGGATCAACCTGGCGGTGCAGGACGCGGTCGCCGCCGCCAACCTCCTGGCGGGCTCGCTCAGATCCGGCGCGCCGATCCCCGAGTCGACCCTGCACCTGCTGCAGAAGCGGCGGATGCTGCCCACCAGGATCACGCAGGCGACCCAGCGGGTGGTCCAGAACCTGGTGATCAAGAAGGCACTGAGACGCGAGTTCGACCCGTCGCGGCTGCCGCGCGATCTCACGAGGATCCCGCTGGTGAACCGGATGGCGCGGCGGTTCATCGGGCTGGGAGTCCGGCCGGAGCACGTGAGGGTGCCGGAGGCCTGAGATCGCATGCTCGGGTTCGGCCGGAAAAGCACGTTCTTTCACGCCCGGGTGGATGCCAAAACGTGGACAACACGGTCGGCAGGGCGGAGCCAGTGGATTACCCTCGTATCTCGTGAGCAGCAATCTCGTGGATCTCGATTCCTGGCGAGCCCTCCCCGCGGCGCAGCAGCCAGACTGGCCCGACCGCGGCGAGCTCGACAAGGTCGTCGCCGAGCTGGGCGGCCTGCCCCCACTGGTCTTCGCCGGCGAATGTGACCAGCTCAAGGAGCAGCTGGCCGCCGTCGCCCGCGGCGAGGCCTTCGTCCTGCAGGGCGGCGACTGCGCGGAGACCTTCTCCGGCGCCACCGCCGACAACGTGCGCAACAAGCTCAAGACGCTGCTGCAGATGGCGATCGTGCTGACGTACGCGGGCAAGGTGCCGGTGGTGAAGATCGGCCGGGTCGCGGGCCAGTTCGCCAAGCCGCGCTCCAAGGGCACCGAGACCCGCGACGGGATCGAGCTGCCGGCCTACCGGGGCGACATGGTCAACGGGTTCGACTTCACCGCCGAGGCGCGCAGGCCCGATCCGTGGCGGCTGCTCAAGGCGTACCACTCCTCGGCCGTGACGCTCAACCTCGCGCGCGCGTTCACCAAGGGCGGCTACGCGGACCTGCGCCAGGTGCACGCCTGGAACCAGGACTTCGTGGCCGAGTCGCCCGCGGGGCGCCGCTACGAGCAGCTTGCCAGGGAGATCGACCAGGCCCTCGCGTTCATGCGGGCCTGCGGGGCCGATCCCGAGGAGTTCCACACCGTGGAGTTCTACTCCTCGCACGAGGCGCTGATCCTCGACTACGACAGGGCGCTCACCCGGATCGACTCGCGTACGGGCCGGCCGTACGACGTGTCGGCGCACATGGTCTGGATCGGCGAGCGCACCCGTCAGCTCGACGGGGCGCACGTCGACTTCTTCTCCAAGATCCGCAACCCGATCGGCGTCAAGCTCGGGCCCGGCACGACGCCCGAAGAGGCGCTCGGGCTCATCGACAAGCTCAACCCGAGCAACGAGGCGGGGCGGCTCACGTTCATCACCCGGATGGGGGCCTCCAAGATCCGCGAGAGCCTGCCGTCCCTGGTCAAGGAGGTCACGGCCACAGGGGCGCGGGTGGCCTGGATCTGCGACCCGATGCACGGCAACACGTTCGAGGCGCCCAGCGGGCACAAGACGCGGCGGCTCGACGACGTGCTGGACGAGGTCGCGGGCTTCTTCGAGGTGCACCGGTCGCTGGGGACGCATCCCGGCGGGATCCACATCGAGTTCACCGGCGACGACGTGACGGAGTGCGTGGGGGGCGGGCACGAGATCGTGGAGGACGACCTCGCCACCCGGTACGAGACGGCCTGCGACCCCCGGCTCAACCGCGGCCAGTCCCTCGACCTCGCCTTCCGGGTCGCCGAGCTCTACCGCGGCTGACCCCGGCCGCCCCGAGCGGACCACCCACCGCTCGGGGCGAGCACCGTCGCACAGGGCGAGAGCCGCGGCGGCACTCCGAGCCGGATTCCACCGCAACGGCGCGCCGTCCCAAGACGGGACGGACGCGCCCGTGTCCGCCCGAGCGCGCCGCGGCGGGACGGAGCGGAACGGCCCCGATACGAACCGCTGAGGCAGGGGTGATGTACGTCTCATCGGGGCGGGAAGAAGAACCGATTTCAGGGGAAATGTGGCGCTCCGCGGATATGATCGCCCGCAAAGAGGCCGAAATTTCGGGAGAAAACGTGGACAGTGCCCCCGAGGGGGTGGACCCCAACCTCCCCAACGTCGCGCGTATGTACGACTATTACCTCGACGGCAAGGACAATTTCGCGGCCGACCGGGCAGCCGCCGAACAGATCCTGCAGACGTTCCCCAACACCAAGGAGGGCGCCCGCGCGAACAGGGCGTTCCTGCGCCGCGCCGTGCGGCACGTGGTCGAGTCGGGCGTGCAGCAGATCGTGGACCTCGGCGCGGGGCTGCCGACCCAGGGGAACACGCACGAGATCGCCCCGAAGGCACGCGTCGTCTACGTGGACAACGACCCCGTGGTCTGCGTGCACGGCAGGGCGCTGCTGGCCAGGACCGACGACGTGGACTTCCTGCAGGCCGACGTGCGCGAGGCGGACGCGCTGCTGGACAAGCTGGGCGGTCTGGTGGACTTCGACCAGCCGGTGGCGTTCCTGACGCTGGCCATCCTGCACTTCATCCCGGACGACATCGCGTACGACCTGATGGAGAAGGTGCGTGCGGTGAGCGCGCCGGGCAGCCGGCTGGTGATCAGCCACGCCATCGACAACACCCCGGACACCACCCCGCAGGCCATCGAGATCTACCGCAAGGCCACGGCCGCGCTGAGCCTCAGGACCCGCGAGGGGATCCTGCGCTTCTTCGACGGCTACGAGCTGGAGGAGCCCGGGCTGACGTACCCGAACGGCTGGCGTCCCGACGACCCGGACGCCCCGGGCAACGGGATCACGTTCGGGTACGTGGGAGTCGGCCGCAAGCCCTGAGCCGGAAGCCCTGAGCCCCTCCCACGAGGCTCAGTTCTGCTTCAGTTCCTCGGCGAGCTCGGCCCTGATGGCGTCCATGTCCAGCGCCCGCACCTGCCGGATCAGGTCCTCGAGTGCGGGTGCCGGGATGGCACCGGCCTGGGCGAAGACCACGATGCCGTCGCGGATGGCCATGAGTGTGGGGATCGACGTGATGTCGAAGCCCTGAGCAAGCCCCTGCTCGGCATCGGTGTCGATCTTGCCGAACGTGATGTCCTCATGCTTGCCTGAAGCCTGCTCGAAGATCGGGCCGAACTTCTTGCACGGCGGGCACCACTCTGCCCAGAAGTCGAGCAGGACGATCCCCTTGTCGGCGATGTCGTTGAAGTTCTTCTCGGTCACTTCGATGGTCGCCACAAGTGGCTCCTCGTTCGTCGCTGAAAATTATCCATCGGTATGAACCTCTACCCTCTCCCCCGCATTCCACTGTCCACGTCAGCGCGGACTCCGCCACCTGGCGAGGATGCTCGGAGAGGACGTTCCATGTGCCGAAGCGCAGCAGCATACGCGTCCGGGATCGATCAACGTGCGCCATTGCACGCCCACCTTCTCCCAGAGGTTCGGTCCGACGTCGTCCAGGATCACGACGCTATCGGAAGATCCACTCGGTTCGGCGTGTGTTGTGACGTTCGTCACTCTGCTCCGACCAGGAAGGCGAGGAGGAGCTATATGGACCGCATATTTCCGCATAAAAGTGGATAGAACATAAAAACATCGAACCTTGACACCGGCATCCCGCGGGTATGACCAGTGCATGGACTGGGTCACCTGCGCGTATTCGGCTGCCTGCACCGGAATCGCCGGCCTGCCGACCGGCTTCTGCCTCGCACACCTCACGCCCGACCAACTGTCCGAGGCCCTGGACGAGATGGCCCCCGGCCGCCTGCTCGACCTGCGGGGCACGACCGTCAACGGTGAGCTGCTGTCCAGAGTCCTCGAGGCCACCGGCGGCAGGCCAGGCAGGGCCCGGCTCGATCGGGTCAGGTTCACCGGCGACGTCCGGCTCGCGGGCGTGACGTTCGCGGGCGACGTGTCGCTCGACGGGGCCAGGTTCGAACGGCTGGCCTCGTTCTTCGGCGCCCGTTTCGAAGGCAACGTGTCGCTGCCGGGCGCCAGGTTCACCCGCGAGCTGTCCTTCCACGGCGTCACCGTCCGCGGGCACGTCTCGCTCGACCGGGCCGTGATGTCCCGTGACGCGCTGTTCAGCCAGGCCGTCTTCGGTCACGGGCTGTCGTGCGAGCGGGCCAGGTTCGACGGGTACGCCACCTTCGACGGCGCCAGGCTGGGCGACGGGGCCACGTTCAGGGGGGCGCGCTTCGGCCGTACCGTGTCCTTTCGCAAGGTCAGCGGGCACGCCGGGTTCGAGGGCGCGCACTTCGCCGCCGACGCGTACCTCTCGGCCACCGGAAGGTTGTCGGTGGCCAGGGCCCGCGCCGACGGGCTGCTGGACGTGGCGGTGTCGCGGTGCGGCGTGGACCTGCGCGGCGTCGAGGTGGCGGGCTCGACGACGCTGCGGCTGACCGACTCGCAGGCCGACCTCGAAGGGGCGCTGCTGCGCGGCCCCGCCACCGTGACCGGCCGAGGGAGGTCCATGCTGACGTCGCTGCGGCTGGTGGAGGCGGGCAGCCTGGCGCTGTTCGGGCTGGACCTGTCGGCGTGCAAGTTCGCGGGCCTGACCCATCCCTCGGGGGTGCGGGTCAAGGACTGCACGTTCGCGCTCACGCCGCGCGGGGTGCGGGTGAGCCTGCGCTGGCCGATGCTGCGCTGGTTCTCCCGCCGCCGGGCGCTGGCCGACGAGCACACCATGCGCGGCTGGGCGACGCAGGGGGACCCCGGTGCCACGCCCGACGGGCTGGCGGCGCTCTACGCCGGGCTGCGGCCCAGCGACCGGGCCACCTCGACCGACTTCGCGTTCGCGGCCATGGAGATGCGCCGCCAGGCCGGTCACCGCTGGTGGCTGTCCGTCTCCTGGCTCATGTGCGGGTACGGCCTGCGGATGGGACGGGCGGCGGGCTGGTTCGCGGCGCTGCTGGCGCTCACCGCGGCCGCCGTGCTGTGGGGATCGGCCTCACACGCCGACCGCCAGGCCGAGCCGCCCCGCCCCGCGGCGCACCCCTAGAGCTCGTCCACGATGGCGGCGATGGCGCCGAAGTGCTGCGAGCGCCAGCCGCCGTCCATGATCCGGCGGGAGAACTGCTGCATCTCGTCGTCGGGATCGAAGCCCTCGTGGTCGAGGAACAGCCTGGTGCCCTTGCCCTCGGGCTCCAGCCGCCAGGTCACCGTCCAGTCGGCCCGCTTGCGATCGGTCCAGCTGATCTTCAGCAGCTTCTCCGGCTCCAGCTCCAGCACCTCGCAGTAGACGACCCCGTCGAACTCCACGTTGGGCCTGGGCGTCGTGGTGAACGTGAACCGGTGTCCCACCTCGGGCTTGAAGTCGTTGGGCATGAGCCAGCGGGCGACCAGCTCGGGCTCGGTGAGCGCCCGCCAAACCTTGGCGGGCGGGTGCGCGATGAACTGGTCGATCCTGATCGCGCGCAGGTCTTCAGCCGTCTTGTCGTGGGGCATGGTCGTCCTCTTCCATCTCGTCGAGCAGGGTCGTGAGGTCGGCGAGCTTCTCCCGCCAGAACCGTTCGTACGGAGTGAGCCAGTCGCGGATCTCCATGAGCGGCGTCGCCTCCAGCCGGTAGTGCCGTTCCCGCCCTTTGCGGGTCTCGGCGACCAGCCCCGCGTCCCTGAGCACCTTGAGATGCTCCGACACGCTGGGCCTGCTCATGTCGAACCGCTCGGCCAGCCGGCCCGCGGGCTGCGCGCCCTCGTCGAGCAGCAGGCGCAGCAACTCCCGCCGGGCCGGGCTGGCCAGCGCGGCGAACACGTGGTCGGCGGTCATACCTGGCTGACCACGAACCCGTTGCCGAACGGATCGTGGAACAGCAGCTGCCGGCCCCACGGCTCGTCGCTCGGCCCTTCGAAGGCGATGTCGTGCTCGCGCAGGCGCGCGGCCAGCGCGTCGAGGTCGGGCGCGGCCACCACCAGGCCGCCGATCGGCGCCATGCCGGGGAACCAGGAGGCCAGCAGCAGCGTGGTCTCGGCGCCCTTGGGAGCGACGGTGAGCCAGCGGCCCATCGGGAAGGGGTTGTCGGTGCGCACCTCAAAGCCGAGCACGCCGGCGTAGAAGGCCAGCGCCCGCTCCTGGTCGGCGACGGGTACGGTGACGGTGAGGATCTGGGATATCGGCATGTCGGACACTATACGTAGGTTTTTTCCTACGCATCAACCCGTCCGTCGAAGATATCGGGGATTTCCCCTATGGGACCCCGAGATCGCTCTCCGTAGACTTGGTCTCATGCGTATCGACGACTACGTGGCAGAGCTCGACCGCGCCCTGGCCGGCCCCCACGGGCCGAAGCACGATCTGGTCGTCGAGGCGCGCGACAGCCTGACCGACACCGCCGAAGCGCTGGAAGCGGAGGGGCTGGACCGGGCGGAGGCCGAGCGGGTCGCGGTGGCGGAGTTCGGGGAGGTCGGCGAGGTCGCCCCCGGCTACCAGGCCGAGCTGACCGCCATGGCGGGGCGCCGTCTGGGCTTCCTGCTCTTCATCAGCGTGCCGCTCACCGCCCTGATGTGGTCGGTGATCTGGCGCATCTATCCCGGCGATGAGGCGCTCTGGCGACACGCGCCCGTCTGGTACAGGCCGGTCTCGCGGCTGCTCGACGTGCTCCAGCTCTGCGTCGGGCTTTACGGCGGGCTCGCGCTGTTCGCCCTGAGCCGGGGCGCCCGATGGATCCACCGGCCGCGGCTGGTGACCAGGTCTCTGGGCGTGCTCGTCTGGGCCATGCTGCCGGTCACCGGGGCGCTGAGCGTGGCGCTGACCTTGGGCGCGAAGGGGGCGAGCCATCTGGACGTCCTGCCCTCCCTGCTCGCCAACGTGGTGACGTCCGCCTTCTGGGGCCTGCAGATCTACGGCGCCACGCGCTGCCTGCGCGTCAGCCGTTCGCCGCTCGCACGGCGCTGACCTCGGCGGCTTCGGCGCGCAGCACGCTGCCGATCACGGTGGCGAACTCCTGCCATGCCGAGCGCTCTCCTTCGAGCTGCTTCCTGCCCGAGTCGGTCAGCCGGTAGGTGCGGCGCTTGCGCCCGCCCACCGTCGCCCACTCGCTGGACAGGTAGCCGATGCGCTCCAGCCTGCGCAGTGCCGGATAGACGGTGCCGGTGGGCACGCTCAGGGCGCCCCCACTGCGTTCCAGCAGCGCCTCGATGATGGCGTAGCCGTGCAGCGGCTCACGCTCCAGCACGGAGAGCAGGAGCGCGTCCATGTGCCCGCGCAGCGCGTCCGGATTCATGACTTCGATCCTAGAACCCGCGCCCCGGAGGCGTCGCGCTCCGCCCATCGAGCGCACGCCCCAAGGACGCCACCCCACCGCGACGGCACGACTCCGCCGACCGTGACCGGGGCCCGCCCGGCCCTTCCCGAGGTATGGAGGGGTGCGCTCATATAGACAGTCTACATGTAGGCTGTCTATATGTAGATAGGCATAACAACCCACGGAGTCGTGATGGATGTACTCGAACTGGCACGTACACAGTTCGCGGTGACAGGCAGCCTGCACTTCCTGTTCGTCGTGCTCACGCTGGGCCTGGCGCCACTCGTGGCGCTCATGAACACGCGCTGGGCGATCTCCCGCAAACCGCTGCACGAGGCGATGACCCGCTTCTGGGGGCAGGTCTACGTCGTCAACTACGCGCTGGGCATCGTGACCGGACTGGTGATGGAGTTCCAGTTCGGCCTGTCGTGGAGCGGCCTTTCCCACTACGCGGGCGACGTGTTCGGCGCGCCGCTGGCCATGGAGACGCTGGTGGCCTTCTTCCTGGAGTCCACCTTCCTGGGCCTGTGGATCTTCGGCTGGGGGCGGCTGCCCAGGTGGCTGCACCTGGCGTGCATCTGGCTCGTGACGCTGACGGCGTACGCGAGCGCGTTCTTCATCATGGTCGCCAACTCTTTCCTGCAGAACCCGGTCGGCTCCGTCGCCCGCGGCGACCGCCTGGAGCTGGTGGACTTCGGCGCCCTGCTCACGAACAAGGCGCTGATCTTCTCCTTCCCGCACGTCCTCGGGGCGGGCCTGTTCACGGGGGCCATGGTGCTGGTGGGCGCGAGCGCGTACCAGCTGCGGCGCCGCACCGAGCACGTGGAGTTCTTCACCAGGTCGCTGCGGACCGGCGTACTCGCCGCGGCCCTCGGGATCTTCCTCACGATCGGGTTCGGGTACGCGCAGTTCGCCGGGGTCCAGGAGGGGAAGTTCAGCGGCAACACGGGTGCGGCGGTCCCGCTCGGGTTCATGATCGAGATCGGGCAGTTGCTCGCTCTGGTCGTGCTGTTCGTGATGCTGCCGATGATCGGCGTGCTGCATCGGTTGCGGTGGACGCACCCGCTGCTCATGGCGATGACGCCGCTGCCGTTCATCCTGGCGATCTTGGGGTGGCTGGCGCGGGAGGTGGGGCGTCAGCCATGGATGATCTGGGAGAAGCTCACCGTGGCCGACGCCATGTCTCCCGGGCTGACCTCGGGCATGATCACGGGCTCGCTCGCAGGGTTCGCCGGCGTGCTGGGGCTGCTGGCGGTCGTCGACTACGTGCTCATCGCCAGGATCGTCCGGCGCGGGCCGCGCGACCTCGCGCTGGGCGCCGTTCCCGCCGGTGACTCCCGCTCCCCCGCACTGAGCTACTGAGGAGTGCTGATATGGAAGTGATCTGGTTCGTCCTCTTCGCGCTCCTGCTGGCCGGATATTTCGCCCTTGAGGGGTTCAACCTGGGGGTGGGGCTGCTGCTGCCTGTGCTGGGCAGGACGCGTGAGGGCCGCGATCGGATGGTGGCCGCGATCGCGCCGTACGTGCTGGCCAACGAGGTGTGGCTGGTGGCGGTCGCCGGTGCGCTGTTCGGGGTCTATCCGCTGCTCGAGGGTGAGGTGCTGTTCGAGCTGTACCCGCTGGTGGTGGCCATGCTGCTGAGCTGGGTGATACGTGACGCGGGGCTGTGGTTCAGGCGCCGGCTGGACGGGGTCAGATGGCGCGGGTTCTGGGACGCGATGATCGCGTTCGGGTCTCTCGGGCTGTCGTTCGGGTGGGGCATGGCGATCTACGCGGCGGCCACGGGGTTCCAGGCCCCGGCCGTGCATCCGGTGGGGGTGATGCTGGGAGCGGTCGTGACGCTGCTGTTCGCCTTCCACGGGTGGACGTTCCTGGCGTGGCGGGCGCCCGGGACCTTCGGGGCGTCACGGTCGGGGCTTGCCCTGGCGGTGTCGGGGTTCGTGGCGGCGGTCCCGGCGCTGGGGGTGCTCGTGGGCGCGATGCCGTACCTGCTGGACCACAGCGCGCCCCCGGCTACGTTGAATGTGCTCAGTGTCATGGTGCTGCCGTGCGCGCCCATCGTGCTGGGCGCGCAAATATGGGTATGGCGCACTTTCCGCCCAGGGAAGGACGCTTTCCGGCTCCCGTCGTTCTTCTGAGGGCTCGTGCATAAGGATCTCCTGCGGCTCATGCGGGCCGAGCGGTCGGTTCGCCGCCATCTGACCGTGACCATGGTCGCGGCGGTGCTGGCGGGGCTGCTCGTTCTGGTGCAGGCCGAACTGCTGGCCGGGGTGCTGTCCGGCAGGTTCACCGCCGTCGCCCTGGCCGGGCTGGCGGCGGTGGTGGGCGTACGGGCGCTGCTCGCCTGGACGCAGGGCGTCTTCGCGGGGCGCACCGCGACCGGCGTGAAGTCGGCGCTGCGCCACCGGCTGCTGGGCCGCCTGCGGGACCTCGGGCCCGGGCGGCTCACCGCTCACCGCTCGGGCGAACTGGTCACGCTCGCGGGGCGCGGCCTGGACGGGCTCGACGCGTACCTCACCGGCTACCTGCCGTCCATCGCGGTCGCCGGGGTGGTGCCGCTCGCGGTGCTGGTACGGCTCTTCGCCGCCGACCTGGGCAGCGCGGTCATCGTCCTGGTCACGCTGCCCCTGATCCCGATCTTCGGCGCGCTGGTGGGCATGACCACCAAGGCCGTCACCGAGCGCCAGTTCCTGGCCCTGTCGCGGCTCGGCGGTCACTTCCTGGACGTGGTGCGCGGACTGCCCACCCTGCGGGCCTTCGGGCGTGCCCGGTACCAGGCGGGTGTCATCCAGCAGGTCGCGGACGCGCACCGGAGCGCGACGATGCGGACCTTGCGGGTGGCGTTCCTGTCGTCGCTGGTGCTGGAGCTGTGCGCGTCGCTCTCGCTGGCGCTCGTGGCGGTGCCGATCGGGCTGCGGCTGCTGAGCGGGTCGCTGGATCTGACGACGGCGCTGCTGGTGCTGCTGCTGGCGCCGGAGGCGTACCTGCCGCTGCGGGCGATGGGGACGCGCTTCCACGCCTCGATGGAGGGGGTGGCGGCCGCCGACGCGGCCTTCGCCGTACTGGACGAATCCGGCACCGATCCGGTACGGCGGCCGGCCCCGGCATCGCCGGGCGGGGCGCCCTTGGCCGGGGCACCATCGGTTGGCGCACCATCGGTTGGGGCGCCGGAGATTCGGTTGGAGAACGTGACCGTACGCTACCCCGGCCGCGACGACGCCGCGCTGGAGAACGTCTCCCTCACCATCGGCCCGCGTGAACGGGTGGCGCTGGTCGGCGAGAGCGGCGGGGGCAAGAGCACCCTGCTCCATCTCGTCCTCGGCTTCATCCACCCGTCGGAGGGCCGGGTCCTCGTCGACGGGACGGACCTGCGCGAGCTGGACCTGGGGAGCTGGCGGGCGCGGCTGGCGTTCGTGGCTCAGCGGCCGCACCTGTTCGCCACGTCGGTGGCCGGCAACATCCGGCTCGGGGCACCCTCGGCCACCCTGGACGAGGTCCGCGCGGCGGCCGCCGCCGCGCACGCGGACTTCGTGGACGGACTGCCGCAGGGGTTCGACACGGTGGTGGGCGAGCGCGGGGCCAACCTCTCGGCCGGTCAGCGGCAGCGGATCGCGCTCGCGCGGGCCTTCTGCCGTCCCCAGGCGTCGGTGCTGCTGCTCGACGAGCCCACCGCCCGCCTGGACGGCCGCAGCGAGGCGGCCGTGGTGGCCGCCACCGCGGACCTGGCCCAGGACCGTACGGCCGTCATCGTCGCCCACCGGCCCGCAATGATCGAGCTCGCCGACCGCGTCATCCGCATCCACGAGGGCCGCGTCGTCTCCGACACCACCCGCCGCACTTCCCGCCTCGGTGGGAGCCCTGCGGGAACCGGTGAGCCGACGGCGCGAAGCGGGGGTGTGTCGGCGCCGAGCGGGGACATCGTGGCGGGAGGGGCAGCCACCACGTCGGCAGGCGCCACCACCGAGCGTGACGCCGGTGCACCGAGCGACACCACCTCGAAGGGTGACGGCACCGCAAAGGGCGCCGCCACGGCAGGTGCGACGGCAGATGGCGACCCCGCCGCAAAGGGCAACGCGATCGGGAAGAGCGACCCGGCTGGGAGCGACCCGACCGCGCAGAGCAACGCGACCGCACAGGACGACCCAGCCGCGCCGGACGACGCGACCGCGCAGAGCGACCCGGCCGCACAGGACCACCCTGCCGCGCAGAGCGGCCCTGCCGCGCAGAGCGGCCCGGCAGCGCAGGCCGATATGGCGGTGGAAGGCGGTGGCCTTTCCGTGAGAGGTGCGCCGGAGGCGGCCCCGCATCATCGCCCACCGCGTGATCAGGTGGCAGCGGTGCGGCCAGGCGAAGGGAGCCGACAGTGAACCGGCGCATGGGAGTGCGGCTGGTCTGGGCCGTGCTGGCCGGGTCGGCGGCCGATCTGGCCGGGCTCGGGCTCATCGCCGCCGCCGCGTGGCTGATCACCCGGGCGGCGCAGCAGCCGTCGCTCGCCGCCCTGAGCGTGGCGATCGTGGCGACCAGGGCGTTCGCCACCAGCAAGGGCGTCTTCCGCTACGCCGAACGCCTCACCGGCCACGACGTCGCACTCCGCGCCCAGGCAGGCACCCGGGAACGCCTCTTCCAGGCCCTCATCCCGCCCCAGCAGCCGAGGCACGGCGGCGCCGACCTGCTCAGCCGCATGGTCGATGACACCGACGCCGTACAGGACCTGCTCGTGCGCTGCCTGCTCCCCGCCGCCGCGGCCGCGGCGGCGGGACTGGCGGCCGTGGTCATCGGGCTGACCATCCTGCCGGTGACGGCGCTGGTGCTGGTGGCCGGGCTCGTGCTGGCCGGGGTGGTGCTGCCCGCCGGTACGGCCGCCGCCGCCCGCCGCTGGTCGGCCAGGATCGCCCCGGCCAGGGCGGCCCTGGCGGGCCGGGTGGCGGACCTGGTGCACGGCTCCGCCGACCTGGCCGCCTACGGAGCCGACGACGAGGCGCTGGCCCGGGCGCTGTCCGCCGACGAGTCCCTGGCCGCGCTCGAACGCCGCCAGGCCCGTGTCCACGCTGCCGCCCTCGCCGGGGGCACGCTGGTGCAGGGGCTGACCGTGGCGGCAGTCGTACTGCTCGCCCAGGGCGCGGGCGCCGGTTGGGTCGCGACGGCCGTGCTGGCGCTGACCGCCCTGGTGTCGTTCGAGCCGGTGCTGCCGCTGGCCGCGGCGGGCGAGCGCCTGGCGGGCATCACGGCCGCGCTCCGGCGCCTCCGCGAGGTCCGCTCCGCCACCCCGGCCGTCACGGAACCCTCGGCGCCCGCGCCCCTGCCCGCGTCCCCGCTGACCATCGAGATCGACAGCCTGGTGGTCCGCCACCCCGCCGCCGCCTCGCCGGATGGAAAGTCACCGCGCGCCAAGGCGCCCCTCAGGCACCCTGCGCTGGACGGGGTGTCGTTGACGCTCACCCCCGGCAAGCGGGTCGCGATCGTAGGTCCCAGCGGAGCGGGGAAGAGCACGTTGCTGGCCGCCCTGATGCGGCTGGTCGAGCCCGAATCCGGTCATATCCGCGTCAACGGCGTCGACGTTCGCGACCTCGCCGGCGACGACGTACGGACGCTCATGACCGGCCTCACCCAGGACCCGTACATCTTCCGCGCCACCCTCCGCGACAACCTGCGCCTCGCGGGCCCCGAGGCCGGCGAGGAGACGCTCGAGCAGGCCGTACGGGACGCCAGGCTCGACGGCTGGGTCGAGCGGACCGGATGGGACGCGGAGCTGGGCGAGGACGGCAAGACCGTGTCCGGCGGGCAGTTGCAGCGGCTGGCCCTGGCCAGGGCGTTGCTGTACGACCCGCCCGTGCTGCTGCTCGACGAGCCCGCCGAGGCGCTCGACGAGGAGACGGCCGACCGGCTGATGAGCGACCTGCTCGACGTCACCAGGGACCGCACCACGCTCCTCGTCACGCACCGGCTCAGAGGGCTGGAGAACGTGGACGAGGTGGTCGTGCTCGACGAGGGCCGGGTCGTCCAGAGAGGGCGGCATGACGAGCTCGTCGCTGTGCCCGGCTACTACCGCGACCTGTGGGAGTCCGAGGTCCTGACCCGGCGCTGAGTCCCTGCCTGAGGAGAGGGATTGAGTTGGCGCGGCAATCTGGTTTAAAGTACAAACCAGTTTGAGGGAGCGAGAGGTTTGCGATGGCGAGCGACGACGATCACTTGGCGAGTCCCGAGGAGATGCTGCGCACCATCGAGGAGCAGCGCGCCGCCACCGCGCGATGGCTGTACGGCGACCCGCTCCTGCTCTACGTCCCCTGGGGCGTCGCCTGGCTGCTCGGCTTCACCGCGCTTTTCCTGCACTACGGCCTCGACGGCCACCCGTACGCGCCGATCTCCCAGACGCAGGCGCTGGCGGTGCTGATGAGCGCGCAGCTCGTGGCCGGGGCGGTGGCCGCGTTCGGGATCGTGCGGATGAACAGAGGAGTCCGCGGCGACCACACGGCCAGGGGCACGATGTACGGGTACGCGTGGTTTGCCGGGATGCTGCTCGTGTGGGTCATCTGCGGCAGGCTCAGCTCCCTCCTGCCTCCCGATGAGAGCGGCCTCGCCTGGGGAGGCGCGTCGCTCATGATCGTCGCGGTCATGAACATGGCCGGGGGCGCGATCTGGCTCTACTGGCCGATGTTCTTCATCGGCGTCTGGGTCGCCGCCGTCGACGCCCTGGGCGTGCTGCTCGGCGTCGGCTGGCACGCGCTGCTGACGGCCGTGCTGCTGGGAGGCGGCTTCATCGTCGCCGGCCTGTGGCTGAGGCGCCGCCAGTGAGCGCGGACCAGGCGCCGCCCGAGCTCGACCCGGTGATCCACGCGCAGGCCCGGCTCCGGGTGGTCGCCGCGCTGAACATGCTCGGCGAGGGCGACGAGATGGCGTTCCCGGCGCTGAAGGACCTGCTCGGCATGACCGCGGGCAACCTGTCGGTGCACCTCAGCAAGCTGGAGGACGCCGGGTACGTCCGGATCACCAAAACGCACAAGGGCCGCACACCCGTCACGTACGTGGCGCTCACCAAACGCGGACGGCTGGCCTTCGAGGATTACACCAAGGCGATTCGCGCCTTGCTCGGCAACGCAGGAGGAATGTCATGACCGTCCTCGCCAGGGCGATCGAGGTCAGCCGCAGCTACGGCGACGTGCTCGCGCTCGATCGGCTCTCACTCGACATCAGGGCGGGCGAACTGGTCGGGCTCCTCGGCCCGAACGGCGCGGGCAAGTCCACCCTGATCAACCTCTTCGTGGGGCTGCGCCGCCCGACGTCCGGCACGGTCGAGCTGCTCGGCGGCTCCCCGCAGGACCCGGCGAGGCGACGCGGCATCGGCGTGACCCCGCAGGAGACCGGGCTGCCGGAGTCGTTACGCGTCGGCGAGATCGTCGACTTCGTATCCGCGCATTTCCCGAAAAAGGCGGAGAAAGAGGAGCTGCTGGCGCGCTTCGGCCTCGGCGACCTGGTCAAGCGGCAGGTCGGCGGCCTGTCCGGCGGGCAGAAGCGGCGGCTGGCCGTGGCACTGGCGTTCGCGGGCGACCCGAAGCTGGTCTTCCTGGACGAGCCCACGACCGGCCTGGACGTCGAGGCCAGGCGCTCGCTGTGGGACGGCGTCAGGGCCTTCCACGAGGCAGGCGGCACCGTCCTGCTGACCAGCCACTACCTGGAGGAGATCGAGGCCCTGGCCGAGCGGGTCGTGGTGGTGGGCCACGGCCGCGTGCTGGCCGACGACACCGTGCGGGCCGTACGCGACATCGTGGGCGTGCGGCGCGTCTCGCTCGTCGCCGCCGGCCTGCCCGAGCTGCCCGGAGTGATCGGCTCCGAACGCGAGGACGGCCGCATCCATCTGATGACCACCGACCCCGACCGGCTGGTCGTCGAGCTGGTGCGGAGCGGCACGCCGTTCTCCGGGCTCGAGATCAGGCCGACCACCCTGGAGGAGGCCTTCCTCGCCATCACCTCGAAGGAGTCCGCGCATGCCTAGTCTGGTCCTCGCGCACACCCGCTACCTCATGCTGGAGCAGATCAGGGTGCCCATCAGCATCCTGGCCAGCGCGTTCTTCCCGGCCGTGTCGATGCTGGCGTTCGTGGTGCCGTTCACGGGCCACGATCCCCAGGCGGCCACGACGGCGACGGCGTCGCTGATGTTCTTCGGCGCGATGTCCGGCGCGCTGATCGGGCTCGCCATCAGCGTCGCCCAGGACCGCGAGCAGCCCTGGAACCCGTACCTGCGCACGCTCCCCGCGGGCCCGTTCCCCCGCTTCGCCGGGCGGATCCTCACCACGGTGGCCGTCATGCTGATCTCGGTGATCCCCGTGCTACTGCTGGCGGCGTTCTTCACGGACGCCACGATCACGCCGCCGCGGCTGCTGCTCGGGCTGGTCGCGCTGGTCGCGGGCGGGATCCCGTTCATGCTGCTGGGCCTGCTGATCGGCTTCCTGCTGAGCTCGAAGGGCGCGATCGCGGTGTCGCAGATCCTGTTCTTCCCGCTGGCGGTGATCGGGGGGCTGCTGTTGCCGCCCTCGGTGTTGCCCGGCTTCATCGAGGTCATCTCCCCGTACACGCCGGCCAGGGGTGCGGCCGAGCTGCTCTGGGCGGCGACCGCGGGCCGCAGCCCCGACGTGGTCGCCCTCGTCATGCTGGCCGTGTGGACCGTCGTCGTGGCGCTCGCGGCCGGCTGGGCCTACCGGCGCGACGAGGGCCGGCGCTTCTCCTGAATGAAGCTTCTCCCAGAAATGGGGGGTGTGCCGCCGAGTCCGCAGCGATCTCGACGGCACACCCGTCCGGGAGGGGGTCCTGTTATTTCTTCTCTTCGAGGGTCACGGTGACTTCGTTGGTCTTGCCGTCCCTCATGTATGTGATCTTGACCTGTTGACCCGGTTTGAAACCTCTGACCTGCCCAACTACAGTATCGCCGCCGTCAACCGCCTTGTCACCGATCTTGGTGATCAGATCGCCCTGCTGCAGTCCCGCCTTCGCCGCCGGGCTTCCGTCGGTGACCTGCCTGACCAGGGCGCCCGGCACGTCGCCCGTCGCGTCGGTGACGCTCACGCCCAGGAACGCGTGGCTGACCTTGCCGCTGTTGATGAGCTGCTCGGAGACCTGCTTGGCGGTGTTGACCGGGATGGCGAAGCCGACGCCGCCGCCCGCGGCATCCGAGGCGATGGCGGTGTTGATGCCGATCAGTTCGCCCGCGGCGTTCACCAGCGCGCCGCCGGAGTTGCCGGGGTTGATGGCGGCGTCGGTCTGGATGGCGCCGCCGATCGTGGTGGCCCCGCTCCCCTGGCTCTGCTGCTCCTGGCCCCAGCCCGGCGGGATCTGCTGTTGCTGCTCGCCGCCGACGGTGAGCGTGCGGTCGAGCGCGCTGACGATGCCGGCGGTGACGGATCCGTCCAGGCCGAGCGGGCTTCCGATGGCCAGTACGGGGTCACCGACCTTGACGATGTCGCTGTCGCCGAGCGTCGCCTTGGTCAGCCCCGACACGCCCTCCACCCTGATGACGGCGAGATCGGTGGCCGGGTCGGTGCCGACGACGCTGGCCTTGGCGGTCTTGCCGTCGTTGAACTTGACGGTCATCTGCCCGCTGCCGCCCTGGCTCGCACCCTCGACCACGTGGTTGTTGGTGAGGATGAGCCCGTCCTCCGACAGCACGACACCGGAGCCCTCACCGGTCTGTCCCTGGATCATCACGACGCTCGGCTGCACCTTGGCGGCCACCTGCGCGATGGTGAGCTGGTTGGAGGCCGACTTGAAGACCGGGCTCGGCGTGGCGCTGCTGGCGAGTTGCTCGGGCTGGAACGCGTTGGCGACGACGGCCCCCACGACGCCGCCGCCGATGGCCGTGGCCGCGAGAGCGAGGCCGGCGATGGCCCTGCGCCCCATGAAGGAGAAGCCGGGCTTCTTCGGCGGCGGGGGCGGAGGAAGCGGCTGTCCCAGGATCTGCGTGTCTCTGCGGGGGAAGCCCCCGGCGGCCGGCGGGGTGCTGCCGAACTGGCTCCACCCGCCGGTGCCCTGCTCGTGAGGCTCATTGGCGTTCATCTGTCATCTCCCTCGAGTCCCGATGACTCAAGGGTGCCAAGACTCGCGTAAGAGCTGGTTAAGCCGGTCCTTGGAGCTTTCTGAGAGGGTTGACAACTGCTTTATCGATCGAGGTGGGGGCCCAGGGCGCGAGTCGTACGAAATTCCGAAGGTTTTACCCGCGAACCGGCCAGTACTCGTCTCTGAGCAGGCGCTTGTAAAGCTTGCCCGTCGGATGGCGCGGGAGTTCCTCGCGGAAGTCCACCGACTTCGGGCACTTGTAGTGTGCCAGACGCTTCCGGCAGTACGCGATCAGCTCCGCCTCCAGCTCCGGGCCCGCCTCCGCCATGGACACCGGCTCGACCACGGCCTTGACCTGCTCGCCCATCTCCTCGTCCGGCACCCCGAACACCGCCACGTCGGCCACCTTCGGGTGCACCGACAGCACGTTCTCGGCCTCCTGCGGGTAGATGTTCACACCGCCAGAGATGATCATGTACGAGCGGCGGTCGGTGAGGTGGAGGAAGCCGTCGTCGTCCAGGCGGCCGATGTCGCCGAGCGTGGTCCAGCCCCTGCCCTGGGGGTCCTGCGCGGAGCGGGTCTTGTCCGGGTCGCCGTGGTATTCGAACCGGCCACCGTTCTCGAAGTAGATCGTGCCGTCCTCGCCCGGCGGCACGTCGTTGCCGTCCTCGTCGCAGACGTGCACGACGCCGAGCAGGGAGCGGCCGACCGTGCCCTTGTGCTGGAGCCAGTCCTGGGAGTTGACGTAGAGGAAGCCGTTGCCCTCGGTGCCCGCGTAGTACTCGTGGATGATCGGGCCCCACCAGTCGATCATCTGCTCCTTGACGGGGACGGGGCAGGGGGCGGCGGCATGGATCGCACACTGGAGCGATGAAAGATCATACTTTGTCCGGATTTCTTCCGGCTGTTTGAGCATCTTGATGAACATCGTCGGCACGAGCTGCGAGTGCGTCACCCCGTACCGCTCCACCAGCGCCAGGAACTGTTCGGGGTCGAAGCGCTCCATCACCACCACCGTGGCCCCGAGCCGCTGGAACGTCAGGCTGTAGCGCAACGGCGCGGCGTGGTAGAGCGGCGCGGGCGAGAGGTAGACGCTGTCCGCCGACGGCGCGAACAACGCCTGGATGAGATGGAGCAACGTGCCCGGCTCGGTGAGCGGGCCGTGCGCGGAGGGGATCTTGACGCCCTTCGGCCGTCCCGTGGTGCCCGACGAGTAGAGCATGTCCGTGCCCATGCATTCGTCGTCGACCGGGGTGGCCGGCTGCTTGGCGACCGCCTCTTCGTACGACTCGAAGCCCTCGGTCACGCCGTCCAGCATGAGCCGTACCTCGACGCCGGGCGTGGCGGCGGTGATCGAGCCGGCGACGCCGGCCAGGTCGGCGCTGGAGACGAACGCCCGGGCGCCGCAGTTGTTCACGATGTAGGCCAGCTCGTCGGTCTGCAGGCGGGAGCTGATCGGCGTGTAGTACAGGCCCGAGCGCAGCGCCGCCCACGCCACCGTCAGGAAGAGCGGGTGGTTGGGGAGCATGAAGGCGATGTGGTCGCCCGGGCGCAGCCCGGCCGCGCGGAACAGGTGGGCCAGGCGGTTCGACTCCTCGTCAAGCTCGCGATAGGTGATGATCCGTCCGGAGCCCGCCATGATCACAGCGGGCTTGTCTGGGGTGACTGCTGCGATGGCTCCCGGATACATGACCGAACACTATTCTGTTGCCCGCCGCCACGCCAGCACCGCCTGCCGCGAGCACGCCCGCGCGGACCGTGAACGCGCGAAGCCGCGGCCTCGGCATCGAGGTCGCGGCGTCGGGCGCTTGGCGCGTGCAGGCGCGGGGCGGACGTCCCGCCGGCCGTACCGGCAACCGGTCGTCCCCGCTCCGGTCCGGTGTCACTCCGCGGGGATGACCGAGCCCTCGTACTTCTGCTTGATAAAGTCCTTGACCTTCTGGTCCTGCAGGAGCTTGCCGAGGGTGACGATGTTGGCGTCCTTCTCGTGGCCGGCCTGGACGACCAGGCCGTTGACGTACGGGTTGCCCTCGGTCTTCTCCAGCACCAGCGCCTGCGAAGCGGGCTTGAGCCCGGCCTCGATGGCGTAGTTGCCGTTGATCACGGCGGCGTCGACGTCCTCGAGCGAGCGCGGCAGCTGAGCCGCCTCGAGCGGCTTGAACTGCAGCTTCTTCGGGTTCTCGACCACGTCGCGCTCGGTGGCGGCGGTGCCGACGCCGTCCTTGAGCTTGACCACGCCGTTGTCGGCGAGCAGCTTGAGCGCGCGGCCCAGGTTGGTGGCGTCGTTGGGGAGGGCCACGGTGGCGCCACTGGCCAGCGCGGACACGGAGGTGATCTTCTTGGAGTACAGGCCCAGCGGCTCGAGGTGGACCGGCGTGACGAAGCTCAGCTTGGTGCCCTTGGAGGCGTTGAAGTCGTCCAGGTACGGCTTGTGCTGGAAGAAGTTCGCATTCAGCTGGCCCTCGTCGAGCTGCACATTGGGCTGCACGTAGTCCGTGAACTCCACGATCTCAAGCTTGAGCCCGGCGGCCGGGGCAAGGTTCTGCTTGACGAAGTTGAGAATCTCCGCGTGCGGCACCGGGCTCGCGCCCACCTTCAGCACGGTGTCGGCAGACTCGGCCGTCTTCGTCGCCGGCTGCGACGTCCCGCATGCGGCGAGCGACAAGGCCAGCGCAACGGCACCCGCTATAAAACGAAATTTCATGGTTTTTCCTTATTTGTGGGATAGGCGCCGAGCGACCCAGTCGCCCAGGCTCTGCAGGAGTTGCACGATCACGAGGAGGAGGACGACGGTCACGATCATCAGCAGCGTCTCGAACCGCTGGTAGCCGTACCGGACGGCCAGGTCGCCGAGCCCGCCGCCGCCGAGCGTGCCGGCCATGGCGGAGTAGCCGATGAGCGCGACGACGGTCACGGTCAGGCCCGCGATCAGCCCGGGCAGCGCCTCGGGCAGCAGGACCTTACGCACGATGGTGGTACGGCTCGCGCCCATGGCCTGCGCCGCCTGCACCACGTCCGCGCCGACCTCCCTGAGCGCGGTCTCGACGAGCCGGGCGAAGAACGGCACCGCGCCGACGGTGAGCGGCACGACGAACGCGGCCGTCCCGATGGTCGTCCCGACGACGAGCCTGGTGAAGGGGATGATCGCGATCATCAGCACGATGAACGGCAGCGACCGTCCGACGTTGACCACGAATCCGAGCGCCGACTTGAACGCCGGGAGCGGCCGCAGCCCGTTCCGGTCGAACACCACCAGCGCCACGCCGAGCGGCAGCCCGAGCAGCGCGGTGAACAGCGTGGACCAGCCGACCATCTGCGCCGTCTCCAGCGTCGCCGGCCAGAGCAGCGGCAGCATCTCATCCCAGGTCATGAGCCCTCCTTCGCCGGTCTCATGACCAAGGTGCCGTGCCTGTTGATGACCTCGACAAGCCCGGTCATATGCCTTCCACCTCCACGATCAGGCCCGCGTCACGCAGATAAGCCAGCGCCGCGGCCGAGTCGGACCCGTCGAGCGCGACGCGCAGGCGGCCCACCGAGCCGCCGGCGAGGTCCTCGATCGAGCCGCCCAGGATGCTCAGGTCCACGTTGAACTTCCTGACCACTTCCGACACCACCGGCTGCCGGGGGTCGCCGGTGAACGTCAGCGTCACCGAGCCGGCCGGGGCGGGCTCGGGCAGCGGGAAGATCTCCCTGGTCAAGCGGGATGCGGGCGTCCTGATGAGGTCCGCGATGGCGCCGGACTCCTCGATGCGGCCGTGCGACATGATGGCGACCGAGTCGCAGACGCTCTTGACGACGTTCATCTCGTGGGTGATGAGCAGGATCGTCAGGCCCAGCTCGGCGTTGAGCCGCTTGAGCAGGGCGAGGATCGACTGGGTGGTGGCCGGGTCGAGCGCGGAGGTGGCCTCGTCCGACAGCAGCACGGCGGGGTTGCCCGCGAGTGCCCTGGCGATGCCGACTCGCTGCTTCTGGCCGCCGGAGAGCTGGTTCGGGCGGTCCTTGCCGCGGCCTTCCAGCCCGACCAGCTCCAGCAGCTCGGCGACCCGCCTGTCGCGTTCGGCCCTGGGCACGCCCATGATCTCCAGCGGGAAGGCGATGTTGCCCGCGACCGTGCGCGAGTTCAGCAGGGCGAAGTGCTGGTGGATCATGCCGATGCGCTGCCTGGCGCGGTTGAGCTCGGCGCTGCGCAGCGCGGTCAGGTTCTGCCCGGCGACGGTGACGGTGCCCGCGGTGGGGCGTTCGAGCAGGTTGACGCAGCGCAGGAGCGTGCTCTTGCCGGCGCCGCTCTGGCCGAGCACGCCGTAGATCTCGCCTTCGCGCACGTGCAGGTCGACGCCGTCCAGGGCGACGGTGTCCCCGTACTGCTTGCGCAGGCCTGAAGCCTGGATCACGGAATATCCCCACGACTGAGAGCGGCCCGGCGGTGGGCCGCGGAAACGTACATCACCGGAAGAGAGGCTGGTGTCAGCGTGTGCCGGGGTGGAAGGGCAGGTGACTCAGCCTGCGCAGCACGAAACCAGGTGCGATCATGGTGACCTTCGGAGAGGAACGGGCGGATTCTCTGCTCAGCTCGGCATTCGCCCCATACGACGACACGAGCCGTCCCTGTGGGCGCTCGTGTCGTTCGCGTATGCCTCGTTCACGCCGTGGTCAACGGATCTCCGCGCTCCCTCTATTCCCTATCTCTTTGGTGACCTGAGTCACGATGCGCCAGCTGTGGGCTGGTACGACGGCTGGATCCTCTCGGTCGCCCTGGAAGGCGGCTTGCGCATCGCCGATGAGGAAGCGGTGCGGGTGGTCGCCGAGGTTCAGCAGGGTGACGACCTCCACGCCGCCTTGCCCGGAGCCGCCGGGCGGGCGGCTGCGGAGCGCAACGGCCGTGTTGGTGAGGTGTTCGGCTGTGGTCCGGGCTCTGTGCAACCACGGATGACGCCTTCGGAAGCCGATGAGCCGCTGGTGAAGCCGGTACACCTCGGCTCCGTACGGCGCCAGCCCGCCGGGCTCCGCGGGGAACGCCGGCCTGATCGCGTCGTCGCCGCCCGCCCGTTCCTCCTTCAGCCCCTGGAACGCCTGCTCGTCCCCGTAATAGACGCTGGGCAGGCCCGCGACGGTGAAGAGCACGGCCAGCGCGTGCCCCAGGTGGCGAGGGTCGTCGAGCCGGGTTGCGAGCCGGGTGACGTCGTGGTTCCCGACGAACGTGAGCGGCACGAACGTGTCGAGCAGCTTGTCGTGGCGGTCGAGGGCCCAGGCGAGCTCGAAGAGGTTCCGGTCGTTGAGCGAGCTCCAGATGGCCTTCCACAGCTCGTACTGGGTGACCGAGTCGAGACCCGACTCCCTGACATATCCGGCGTAGTCGCCGTGGATCATCTCGCCGCCGAACCACGCCTCGGGATGCCGTACCCGAACCTCCGGCAGGACCTTCCTCCAGAACCAGGCCGGTACGGCGTAGGCGGCGTCGAGCCGCCACCCCGAGGCGCCGCGGCCGAGCCAGTGGTCGAGCACGCCGGCCACGTACTTCTGCACGGCGGGTTCGGCGTGGTCGAGCGCGACGAGCCCGTGGTGGCCCTCGAAGACCTCGTAGCCCTCGGGGCCCCGCCTGAACCACCGGTCGCCGGCTCGGAAGGAGCGGCCCACGTGGTTGAACACGCCGTCGAGGATGATGCGCAGCCCACGGTCGCGCGCCTTGGCGACGAGGGAGTCGAAGTCGTGGTCATCGCCGAGGCGCGGGTCGATCCTGAAGTGATCGATGGTGTCGTACCCGTGGGACTCGGCGGCGAAGATCGGACCGAGCTGGAGGCCCGAACAGCCCAGCTCGGCGACGTAGTCCAGCCACGACTCGAGGTGGCGCAGCCGGTGCCGCACGCCGTCGGGGGCGGGCGGCCCGGCCGCGGTGGCGGGGGCTCCGGTGAAGCCGAGCGGGTAGACGTGCCACCAGATCGCGTGGTCAGCCCAAGACGGCACGAACGCTCCCCTCCCGGCGTGCCGCCCAGGGCAGGTAACCGAGCCCCAGAGCCAGCACGCAGCCAATGACCGTGTCCGCCAGCCGGTACCCGATCGTCGCAGGTGCCACACGTCCGCCGCCCTCCATGAGGAGCAGGACGAGTGGCGTCATGACGGTCGCGTACACGGTGTAGTGGCGTTCCTTGAGCACCGGCCTGAGTGCGGCCAGCACGGCGACGAGCAGCACGAACAGCCACGACGGCGGCACCCACAGCAGCACGGCGGAACCGGCGATCACCCCGGCGGCGGTGCCGGCGGCCCGCTCGGCCGCCCGCCGCACCGCTCCGTCCAGTCGCCGCCTGACGACGATCACAACGGTGACGGCGATCCACGACGCGGCCGGCTGGGGCCACAGGAGCCCGGCGATCTCGGCGGCGGCGAGGCAGGTGATCAGGCGGATGGGGTACTGCCACCCGCGCACGCTTCCCAGCGTCCTCCACCAGCGGCGCAGCAGCGCTCGCCCCGTGGGAGCCGGTCGGGCGACGGCCGCGGACCCCGGATGACGTTCGCGGCCGTCGCGCCGAGGGCGTTTCGCGTGGACGCAGAGCGCGGTGACGAACAGGCTCCAGATCGCCCCTTCGGCGAACAGCACGGCGGCGGCGACCGGCTCGACGTGGTTCGCGACACCGGTGGCGATGACCATGAAAACGATGAAGCGAGTGCTGTGCTCCGCCATGGGACGGCTGATCCCGCCCACCACCGCGAGCAGGCCCGCGAACAGCACGACCGTCACAGCGGTGATCCACCCTCGCCCCGCGACGCCGGCCCCGGCGAGCCCCGCCACAGCCGTGCCCGCCACCACGGCGGCTCCCTGAACCAGGGCCAGGCGCGCAGGTCCCGGGGAGACTCTTCCCAGGGAGACGCCGCTCACGGCGAGGGCTCCGATGGCCGCCAGGGCGCCGAGCGCAGGCCACCCCGAGGCGACCCCCCACGCGAGCGGCCCGCCGAGCTCCAGCGCGGCGGCCGCCATGCGTCGCACCTCGATCCGCACGCAGCACCTCCCGGCGTGCCAGCATACCGATATTCTTACGCATTGCGTAGCGAATATTACTGGATTGCCGAGATTTAGCCTAGGATTAGTAAGTGATAGCGTAATAAGCATGAACGATGAGGACCTGCAGGGCACAGCCGTGGCACTCCGCCGGGCGGCCATCGGCCTGGCGCGGCGCCTGCGCGAGGAGCGTCCCGCGCACGGCCTCGGTGGCCTGTCCCTGTCCCTGCTCGGCCACCTGCACCGGCGCGGCGCGATGACGGCGGGAGAGCTCGCCGCCGCCGAACACCTCCAGCCCCAGTCCGTCACCCGCGTGCTCGCCTCGCTGGAGGAGCAGGGCCTGATCCGCCGCTCGCGCGACGAGGACGACCGCCGCAGGCACCACATCGCCCTCACCGAACGTGGCACCGCGACGCTCACGCAGCAGGTCGGCGCCACGGACCAGTGGCTGACCGAGGCGTTGGCGCGGAAGCTCACCCCCGCCGAGTGCCGGATCCTGGCAGTGGCGGCCGACCTGCTCGAACAGCTCCAGACCTAGCGGTACGGGTCGCGCAGCGGCGTGACGCGTCCGGCGAAGTCGGCCTTGATCCGGTCCATGCGCGGCCCTGGCGCGTAGAAGCGGCCTTTGGTCTCGCCGTACGGCCGCAGCCAGCCCTTGGCGGCGAGATCGCGGAGGTCACGCGCAGCCTGCCCCTGACTGAGGCCCTCGTCGGCCTGGTAGCGGCTCCTGCGCAGCCGCCTGTTCACGAACACCTCGTAGAGCGCGGAGACGGTGCGGCTGTTGAGGCCGTCGGCGTCGACCTGTTCCTCCAGGAGCATCCAGATCTCTCCGGCCTCGGCCAGCCGCTGGCGGACCCGCTGCGCCTGCATGTGGTGGGCTTTCAGACAGAACCGCACCCACGGCAGCGTGTCCCCGTGGGGACCCCATCGCCGCCCTCCGACCTGGCCGAGCACGTCGTAGTAGTCGAGGGTGACGCGCTGCTGGCCGAGCCACTCCTCGATGGAGCAGAATTCGGGCAGCAGGATCTGTTCCCGGCCGAGGACGAGCGTCTGCAGCGCCCTGGACATCCGCCCGTTGCCGTCGCGCCATGGATGGATCTTGACGAGGTTGAAGTGGGCCATGGCGGCCCGGACATAGCTGGGGGCGTCCAGGTCGCCCTCGTTGAGCCATGCGACCAACTCGTCCATCGCGCCGGGGACCAACTCGACGTCGGGCCCCTCGTAGACGACCTCTCCCGTGTCGGTGTCGCGGATGTAGATGCCGCCCGGCCGGACGACCCCCGGGCTCTTGTTGCGATGGTGACCGATGACCATGAAGTTGAGCGCGTGGAGCAGCCCGGCGTCGTACCGGAACATCGGCGCCCGCGACAGCACCTGGACGTACGTCAGCGCCTGCTGGTACCCCGCGATCTCCTGAGCCACCGGCGCCGACGTCTCCAGCGGCTCCTCCCCCGCCATGATCGACTCGATGTCCTCGACGCTGGCCCGGTAGCCCTCGATCGAGTTCGAGCCCTGGATCGCCCGGGCCTGCAACTGCCTGCGCAGTTGCCCGTCCCACCGGTGCGTCTCGGCGAGCCGGTACTTCAGGTCGCGCCGCATCTCCTCGATCTCCTCGAGGACGCCTTTGTCCACGGGCTCCAGCGCCGGGGTCTCGTACAGCATGCCCTCATGACAGCATGGGCGAATCATCCAGTCAAACGACTGAATGATTCGCCCATGTATGCCCTCTTAGGCGGCGACCGGAGCGGCCACCTCCGCCGGGGCGAGCGCGATGTCCAGGACCTCGCGGACGTCGCTCACCGCGTGGATGGTCAGCTCGTTCCTGACCTCCTCGGGCACGTCGTCCAGGTCCGGCTCGTTGCGGGCCGGGATGAGGACGGTGGTGATGCCCGCACGGTGCGCCGCCAGCAGCTTCTGCTTGACGCCGCCGATCGGCAGGACCCGCCCGGTCAGCGAGATCTCGCCGGTCATGGCCACGTCACCGCGTACCAGACGGCCGGACAGGAGGGACGCCAGCGCGGTCGTCAGCGTCACACCGGCGGAGGGGCCGTCCTTGGGCACGGCGCCCGCCGGGAAGTGGACGTGCACCGAGCGGTCCTTCAGCGCGGTGACCGGCAACTCCAGCTCCGCCCCGTGCGAGCGCAGGTAGGACAGCGCGATCCTGGCCGACTCCTTCATCACGTCGCCCAGCTGACCGGTCAGCGTGAGGCCCGTCTCGCCGGTCTCCGGGTCGGCCAGGGACGCCTCGACATACAGGACGTCGCCGCCGGCGCCGGTGACCGCCAGGCCCGTGGCCACGCCCGGCACGGAAGTGCGCTGGGTGGCCTCGGGCAGGGACGACTCCGGCACGAACCGCGGCCGTCCGAGGTAGCCGACGAGGTCGTCCTCGCCGACCGTGACGGGCAGCTCGTCCTTGGCCGCCACCTTGCGCAGGACCCTGGCGACCGCGCGCTCCAGCGACCGGACGCCCGCCTCGCGGGTGTACTCGGCGGCCAGCCTGCGCAGAGCGTCGTCCTCGACCGTGACCTCCTCGGCGGTCAGCCCGGCCAGCTCCCGCTGCCTGGGCAGCAGGTGGTCGCGGGCGATCGCGACCTTCTCGTCCTCGGTGTAGCCGTCGAGCGTGACGATCTCCATCCGGTCCAGCAGCGGCCCGGGGATGGCCTCCAGGACGTTGGCCGTGGCCAGGAACAGCACGTCGGACAGGTCCAGCTCGACCTCGAGGTAGTGGTCGCGGAACGTGTGGTTCTGGGCCGGGTCGAGCACTTCCAGCAAAGCGGCCGTCGGGTCGCCGCGGTAGTCGGCGCCCACCTTGTCGACCTCGTCGAGCAGGACCACCGGATTCATCGAGCCGGCCTCGCGGATGGCGCGGACGATGCGACCTGGCAGCGCGCCCACGTAGGTGCGCCGGTGGCCGCGGATCTCGGCCTCGTCGCGTACGCCGCCGAGCGCGACTCGTACGAACTTGCGGCCCATCGCGCGGGCCACGGACTCGCCCAGAGAGGTCTTGCCGACTCCGGGGGGACCGGCGAGGGCGAGCACGGCGCCGCTGCGGCGGCCGCCCACCACGCCGAGGCCCTTGTCCTGGCGGCGCTTGCGCACGGCCAGGTGCTCGATGATGCGGTCCTTCACGTCGGACAGGCCCGTGTGGTCGGCGTCGAGCACGGCCCGCGCGCCGGTGATGTCGTAGTTGTCCTCGGTACGGTCGTTCCAGGGGATGTCGAGCACCGTGTCCAGCCACGTGCGGATCCAGCCGGTCTCGGGGGACTGGTCGGAGGTCCGCTCCAGCTTGTCGACCTCCTTGAGCGCGGCCTCGCGCACCTTCTCCGGCAGGTCGGCGGCCTCGACGCGCGCCCGGTAGTCCTCTTCCTCGGTCTCCGTGTCGCCGTTGAGCTCCTTGAGCTCCTTGCGCACGGCGGCGAGCTGCTGGCGCAGCAGGAACTCGCGCTGCTGCTTCTCCATGCCCTCCTGGACGTCCTTGCGGATCGTCTCGGCGACGTCGAGCTCGGCGAGGTGCTCCCGGGACCATTCGATCAGCTTGTCCAGCCGGTCGGCGGGGTCGGCGGCCTCGAGCAGCTCGACCTTCTGCGCCGTGGTCAGCCAGGGGGTGTAGCCGGAGCTGTCAGCCAGCACCGAGGGGTCATCGATCTGGTTGACCTGGTCGACCACCTGCCAGGCGCCGCGCTTCTGCAGGATCGTGGTGGCCAGGGCCTTGTACTCCTTGGCCAGCTCCTGGGCACGCTCGCCGGCGGCGACGGAGTCGATCGTGTCGGCCTCGACCCACAGCGCGGCGCCGGGTCCGGTCGTGCCGGTGCCCACGCGAACGCGGTTGACGCCCCGCACCACGGCGGCGGGCTCGCCACCGGGCAGTCTCCCGACCTGCTCGACAACGGCCTGCACGCCGATCGCGCCGTAACGGCCGTCGATCCGGGGAACGAGGAGGACCCGCGGCTTGTTGCCACCGGATGCACGGGCCGCGTCAATGGCAGCGCGCACCTCGGAGTCGGACAGGTCCAGGGGAACGACCATGCCGGGCAGGACGACCTCGTCGTCCAGCGGCAGGACCGGGAGGATCAGACTCTCACTCATGCGAACTCCAAAGGGTTGAGTTATACCGACTCAATTCATTGGAGCCCAGCTATGTTCCCTCTCTTGCTGATGTTCGCTCACGGCGATCGTAATCATGTAAGCCAGACCTGATGGCGACGCTCTGGATCAGACCCTGGAGTGACGCCATCCGGCGTCGGCGGCCTGCCCCGTTCCCCTTGCCGGGCCTCCGCCGTACAGTCAGCTGATGGACCCGGTTGAGCTCTTTCATCAAGTGGCGCAGACCGTTCCCGCCTACAAGGCCTTTCTGGCGGAGCACCGCATCGACCCGCGGGACGTCACGACGCTGCAGGACTTCGTGCGGGTGCCGATGACGTCCAAGGACAACTACACCCGCCGCCACCCCCTCCCCGACCTGTGCAGGAACGGCATGATCGGGGACATCATCGCCGTGTCCTCGGGCTCGACCGGCGTCCCGTCCTTCTGGCCGCGTTCGGCGGAAGACGAGCGGGTGATCGCGGCCCGGTTCGAGGAGGTCTTCAGGGACGCCTTCGACGCCCGCGAACGCCGTACCCTCGCCGTCGTCTGCTTCGCCCTCGGCACCTGGGTCGGCGGCCTGTTCACCATCAACTGCTGCCGCCATCTGGCCGAACGCGGCTACCCGATCACCGTCGTGGCCCCGGGCACCGACAGGAGGGAGATCCTGCGGGTCATCCCCGAGCTGGCGCCCCACTTCGACCAGGTCGTACTCCTGGGCTACCCGCCGTTCCTGAAGAACGTCATCGACACCGAGGAACTCCCCTGGGCCGACTGGAACATCAAGCTCGTCACGGCCGGAGAGGTGTTCAGCGAGGAGTGGCGCAGCCTGGTCGCGCGGCGGGCCGGGATCGCGGACCCGGTCAAGGGCATCGCCTCCCTGTACGGCACCGCCGACGCGGGCGTCCTGGGCAACGAGACGCCGCTGTCGGTCGAGATCCGGCGCTTCCTGTCCACTCGGCCGGGCACGGCCAGGGAGCTGTTCGGCGAGTCCAGGCTGCCGACGCTCGTCCAGTATGACCCGGATGTCCGGTTCTTCGAAGAGCATCAGGGCACACTGCTGTTCTCCGGCGACAACGGCATCCCGCTCATCCGCTACCACATCGCCGACGAGGGCGGTGTGGTGCCGTACGACGACATGCTCGCCTTCGTCCGGCAGCGCGGCTTCGAGCCGGAGGCCAAGGGACCGGAACGGCCGTTCGTGTACGTCTTCGGCCGCGCCCACTTCACGGTGTCCTACTACGGCGCGAACGTCTACCCGGAGAACATCGCCGTCGGCCTGGAACAGCCCGAGGTGAGCGGATTGGTGACGGGGAAGTTCGTCATGGAGGTGGTGGAGGACGCCGGCCACGACCGGCATCTGACGATCACGGTGGAGCTCGTGCCCGGCGAGAAGCCGTCGGACGAGACGGCCCTGGCCGTGGGCGAGTCGGTCCTGGCCCAGTTGCTGAGGCTGAACAGCGAGTTCGCCAACTACGTGCCCGCCTCGCAGCAGACGCCGTTCATCCGCCTGCGGGAATCCGGCGATCCCGAGTACTTCCCGCCGGGCGCCAAGCACCGCTACACCCGCTAGGCGGCTCAGCGCCACGGCGAGGCTGGCCTCCTCCGCTCCGGGCACCATGGGCAGGCCGTGCCGGGATCGTCGGCAGCCGCGCCCCCGGACAGTCCCCGGGCCGGCCCCCGGCACCGACGCCGGCGTGCGCGAGGTGCGGCGGTGGATGTCCGCCGAGGTCGGCCACGCCTGCTGCACTCCCCGCACCACGCGCCCGAGCCGGCTCAGGCCACACAGGTCCCGCTCCGTCGCGCCAGGCCCGAGCGGGCTCACACATACCTGCCGCGCTCCGCCACACCAAGCGGCATCCGCGGCACCCAGCCCCGAAGAGGCTCACTCACACAGGCCGCACGTCCCGGAGCGGGCGCGGCGTGGGTGGTGAGGAGGTGGCGCGGGTGCGGGTGTGGGCGGGGCTCGGGGAGCACCCCATCACTTCGGCAAACCTGGCTGTCGCCCTCGGCCGTCCGGACGAGGTGACTTCTTGACGTGGCGTTTCCCGGGTACGGAAGAGGAAAGCCAGGTTTTCATGACATAGTGTCGTCATCAGCTTGACGCCGGATGCCGACGTTTGTGACACTTCGCCATGAAAACGTACACGCGAGTTGAGGTAGTCCGTGACCACGCCGTTCTCCGAATCCCTGAGAAACGCCACCTGGGCCGACCACGAGTCCGCCGAGTCCGAGAGTTATCTCGCCGAGCTCATGGGCGGCCGGTTGAGCAAGCACGAATATGGCGAGATGGTGGCCCAGCACTACTTCGCGTACGCCGCCCTCGACGGGGTGTCGCGGGAGCTCGCCGGCCATCCGGTGGCCGGCCGGTTCGTCTTTCCCGAGCTGTACCGGGAGCGGGCGCTCGAGCGGGACCTGACGACGATTTACGGGCCGGGCTGGGAGCGGCGGATCTCGCCGTCCAAGGCCACCCGCACGCTGGTCGCGCGGATCCACCAGGTGGCCGACTGGCCGGGCGGCTACATCGCGCACCACTACACGCGCTATCTGGGCGATTTGTCGGGCGGGCAGTTCATCCGGATGGAGCTGCAGAAGATCTACGGCTACGGCAAGGACGGGGGCGTCGACTTCTACATCTTCGACGAACTGGGCAGCCTGCCGAGGTTCAAGGGCGAATACCGCTCGCGGCTCGATGAGCTGGAGCTCGACGAGCGCGAGCGGCAACGCGTCATCCGCGAGGTCCGCCTGGCCTACCAGCTCAACGCCGAGGTCCTCACCGAACTGCACCAGACTCTCCAGGCCGCCTGATCGATTCGTCTCGGGGCGGAACGGGCCCGGTATCGGCTGGAAGAAACCGGAAGGGGCCTACGATAGGCCTATGCCCCGGATCTCGGCCGCCACCATCGGCGAGCATCGCGCGCAGACGCGCGACCGCATCCTGCAGGCCGTCTCCCGCCTTTCCAGGATGCACGGCATCGACGCCATCTCGATGACGGACGTGGCCGGCGAGGCAGGCATCACCAGGACCGTCCTGTACAACTACTTCCCGGACAAGGCGGCCCTGCTGCTGGCGTTCACCGAGCGGGTGACCCAGTACTTCATCGACAGCTACGAGCGGGAGCTGCCGGAAGGCGCCTCCCCGGCCGACCGGTTGCGGGCGTTCGTACGGTTGCAGCTGGCGGGCCTGCTCGCCCATCCCCACCCGGGGGCCGCCGATCTCGGCGCCGCCCTCGGCCCGGACGCCTACCAGCAGCTGGCCGAGCACGTCGCGCCCATGCAGCGCGCCCTGGTGGAGATCCTCGAGAGCGGTGTGGAGTCCGGCGGCTTCCGCGTGCTCGACGTGGAGGCCACGGCCCGGATGATCCTCGCCGTCGTCGGCGCCGAGCGGGTCCCGCTGATCAGCGGGGACGTGACGGTCGACCGGGCCGCGGAGCTGGTGTCCGAGTTCGTGCTGCGGGCCCTGAGCGCCGAAAGCGCCGCGTGACAGGCCAGGGAACCGTGCCCGGAGACGGCCACGTCGAGCTCAAGTCCGCCCGCGGCCGCTGGATCCTGGGCGCGACCGTGCTCGGCTCGGGCCTGGCGCTGCTCGACAGCACCGTGGTCAACGTCGCGCTCCCGTTCCTCGGCAAAGAGCTCGACGCGGGCATGGACGGCCTGCAGTGGACGATCAACGCCTACACGCTCACCCTCGCCGGCCTGATCCTGCTGGGCGGTTCCCTGGGTGACCGTTACGGGCGGCGGACGATCTTCGTCATCGGCGTCGTGTGGTTCGCCATCGCGTCCGCCCTGTGCGGCCTGTCGCCGAACATCGAGTTCCTGATCGGGGCGCGGGCCCTGCAGGGGATCGGCGGGGCGCTGCTCACGCCCGGATCCCTGGCGATCATCCAGGCGTCGTTCGTGCGGCACGACCGGCCCCGGGCCGTGGGGATATGGTCGGGGCTCGGCGGAGTGGCCGCCGCGATCGGGCCGCTGCTGGGCGGCTGGCTCGTGCAGTCGGCCGGATGGCGGTGGGCGTTCCTGATCAACCTGCCGTTCGCGGTGCTCATCGTGCTCGTCACCGTTCGGCACGTGCCCGAGAGCAAGGACGAGGAGGCGGTGGGGCGGTTCGACGTGCTCGGGTCGGCGCTGGCGGCGCTGGCGCTGGCCGGGATCACGTACGGGCTGATCCAGAAGGGCGCGCCCGTGCCGCTCATCGCCGGAGTGCTGCTGGGGGCGGCGTTCGTGGTGACCGAGATCCGCAGGTCACCGGACGCGCTGGTGCCGGTAGGGATCTTCAGGAACCATGTGTTCGCGGCCGTGAACGTGGTGACGCTGATCATGTACGCGGCCATGGGCGTGGTGTTCTTCCTGCTCGTGGTGCAGCTCCAGGTGGTGTCCGGCTTCGGGCCCATCGAGGCGGGGCTGGCGATGCTGCCGACGACGATCCTGATGATGTTGTTGTCGGGCAGGGCCGGCGAGGTGGCCAAGCGGATCGGGCCGCGCTGGCCGATGACGGCCGGGATCCTGCTGGCGGGCTGCGGCTTCCTGGCGATGAGCACGATCGGGCCGGGCGTCTCGTACCTGCTGGGCGTCCTGCCCGCGGTGACCGTCTTCGGGCTGGGGCTGTCCGCGGCGGTCGCGCCACTCACCTCGACCGTGCTGGCCACGGCCGAGGAGCGGTACGCGGGCACGGCCAGCGGCATCAACAACGCCGTGGCCCGCACCGGCAGCCTGCTGGCCGTCGCCGCGGTGCCGCCGCTGGTCGGGCTCGTGGGCGACGCGTTCAGGAATCCGCCGGTGTTCAACGCGGGGTTCCGGGCGGCGATGCTGGTCAGCGCCGGGATGATGGTGGTCGCGGCGCTGATCACGTTCCTCACCATCAGGACGAACGTCCTCGCGACCGAGGACTAGGAGACACGGCCCCGTACGCCGACGGCCCCGCCGCGCTAGAAGGCGAAGGCCTGGCTGCGGACGCTGTTGTCGAAGTTCGACAGGAGCAGGTCGGGCTCGCCGACCGAGCGGATGCCGGGCAGCCTGGTCAGCAGCTCGCGGAACATCGTACGCATCTCCTGCCTGGCCAGGTTGGCGCCGAGGCAGAAGTGCGGACCCGGCCCGCCGAAGCCGACGTGGGGCTTGGTGTCGCGGGTGATGTCGAACGTGTCGGCGTCCGGGAAGACCGACTCGTCCCGGTTGGCCGAGCCGTAGAAGAGGACGACCTTGTCCCCCTTCTTCAGCTCCAGCCCACGCAGCGAGCAGTCCTCGGTGACCGTGCGCCTGAACTGCATGATCGGTGACACGTACCGGACCATCTCCTCGATCGCGCCGTTGACGTGCGTGTCGAAGTCGCTCATCAGTAGCTCGCGCTGCGCCGGGTTGTCGGTGAGGAGCTTGACGCCGTGGGCCATCGTGTTGCGGGCGGTCTCGTTGCCCGCGACCAGCAGCAGCGCGAAGAACGAGCCGAGCTCCTTGTCGGTCAGCTTCTCGCCGTCCGGGTTGGCGTTGACCAGCAGGGACACCAGGTCGCCCTTGGGGTTGGCGACGCGCTCGTGGCCGAGCTTGATGACCATGCGCTGCAGGGCCAGCAGGGCCAGCATGTTCTGTCCGGCCATCTGGACGCTGCGGGCCAGGCTGGGGCGCAGGCCGGTGTAGGCGGTGGAGATGTCGACGTGCTGGTGGACCTTTTCTCGCAGCTCCTGCGGGATGTCCAGCATGTCGCAGATGACGTGGATGGGCAGCCGGGCGGCCACCTGGGCCACGAAGTCGTGAGGACCGTCCTTGACGACGTCGTCCACGATGCGGGCGCAGGCGGCCTCGATGTCGCTCTGCAGGCCGGCCAGCATCTTCGGGCTGAACGAGCGGGTGACGATCCTGCGCAGGCGGGCGTGGCGCGGGTCGTCCATGTTGACCATCGACTCCCCGAACACCTGCTTCACCCAGCCGGGCGGCTCCGGGTTCGTCACCGCCGGCTCGCTGGAGAAGATCTTGGCGTTGCGGCTGGCCTCGATCACGTCCGCGTGCCGTACGAGGGCGTAGAAGCCCTTGCCCGACCGGAGGAACGGCACTTTCTTCTCAGGGAAGAACACCGGATGCTCTAACTGCCGGAGCCGGGCGAACGCCTCATTCCGCTCTTTGAGCGGCTTGCGCCAGAAATCCAAGTCCGCGAGGTCGATGTCCACGCGACTATCGTGGCACGTTCCCACCGCGCTGGGGATCAGGAGCGGATGTGCATCCGGTTCTCCTGGCCCGTTCTCGCGCCGTTCAGGCACGGTTCGACCTGTGTGGACATTACTTCCGGTATGAAGTTGCTGCTCGCCGCCTGTCTGGTTCTTCCTCTCACTTCCGCTACGACTCCCACCGCGGCTCAGTCGTGCGGTGGGCACCCTCTCGACTTCGACGGCGACGGACGGCCCGACCTCGCCGTGGCCGCGCCCTACGACGACTCCCGGGCCGGGTCGGTGACCGTGATGTACGGGTCCGGGAAGAAGGCGAAACTCACGCAGCAGGGTGCGGAGCCGGGTGACTCGTTCGGCTCGGCTCTGGCCGTGGGGGACTTCAACGGGGACAAGTGCGCCGACCTGGCCGTGGGGGTGTCGGAGGAGTTCGTGGGCGCCCGGGTGCCCGGCGGGGACGGGAACGGGGTGGTCCAGATCTTCAACGGCTCGGTCGAAGGGCTGGTCGCGGGCAAGGAGCTGGCGCTGGCCAAGCCGTCCAGCGACCGGTTCGGGGCGTCGCTGGCCGCCGGGGACCTCGATGGCGACGGACGGGACGAGCTGGTGGTGGGCGCGCCCAGCCACCGGTCGGGCGGGGCGGTGACCGTCTACTGGATGAAGGGGCGCAAGCCGTACCAGATCACGCAGAAGACGCCGTGGGTGCGGCAGGTGGCGAACGTGACCGACCAGTGGGGGGCGGCGCTGGCGACCGGGGACTTCGACGGGGACGGCAAGGACGAGCTGGTCGTCGGCGCGCCCGCCGACAGCGTCACGCAGGACGGGCAGGGCTCGGCGACCGTGATCGACGTACGGGCGAAGCGGGCGCGGCTGCTCACCCAGAGCAGCCCCGGGATCAAGGGGTCCTCCGAGAAGTGGGACGCGTTCGGGGCCGCGCTGGCCACGGGCGACTTCAACGGCGACGGGCGCGCCGACCTGGCCGTCGGGGTTCCCGGCGAGGGCCTCAGCGCGAACCAGCGGGCCATGGACTACGGTGACGGCACCGTGGACGTCCTGTACGGGTCGCGGAGCGGGCTGACCACCCACAAGAGCGAGGCGTGGTCGCAGAACACGCTGGAGGGCGTGCCGCGCTACTACGACCGGTTCGGGGCGTCCTTGGCGGCCGGTGACTTCAACGGCGACGGCCACGACGAGCTGGCGATCGGCGTGCCCGGGGAGAAGGCGGTCCAGGTGCTGGCCGGGCGGTCCTCCGGCGGGCTCACCCGGGTGGGGAACCTCCTGATCAAGGGCAAGGGGCGCGACTTCGGCGCCGCGCTGACCGCGCTGCCCTTGAACGAGCGTTATCGCACGCTGGGCAAGCAGCGGCCGCTCTACGGGCTGGTGGTGGCGGCGCCCGATCAGGGGCTCGTCATGTACGCGCCCGGCTCGCGGAAGCAGGGGCTGAAGCTGGGCAAGGTGCGCACGCTCAGCGAAGGCACCGGCCTGTACGGCTACACCTTCGGCTGAGGTCCTTCTAGGAGGAGGCGGGGCCGGGTGCGGTGCCGGCGACGGGCAGGATCACCCTGAACAGCGCCCCCTTGCCCGGCGAGCCCTCCGCCATCACGATGCCGCCGTGCGCCTCCACGAGCGTGGCCGCGATCGACAGCCCCAGCCCCGACCCGCCCGCGCTCCGGGCCGGATCCGCGCGGTAGAACCGCTCGAACACCCGCTCGGCCACCTCCGGAAGGAACCCGGGCCCTTCGTCGGCCACCTCCACCACGGCCTGGTCGCCGTCCAGGCCGACCCGCACCTGGAAGGGCGTGCCGGGCGGCGTGTGGGTGAGGGCGTTGGTGACGAGGTTGTTGATCACCTGTCCGAGCCGCGACTCGTCCCCCGTCACGATCACCTCCCCCTCGCCTCCGTACAGCCGCTTCAGCTCGATCTTCCGGTCCGGTGCCAGCGTCTGGGCGTCGATCACGGCGGTGGCGGCGAGGCTGAGCAGGTCCACGGGCCGCCGGGCCAGCTCCCGCCGCTGGTCGAGCCGGGCCAGCAGCAGCATGTCCTCCACGAGCAGCCCCATGCGCGCCGCCTGCCCTTCGATGCGGCTCAGCAGCCGTACGGCCTCGGCCAGGTCCTTCTCCTTTCCCAGCCGGTACAGCTCCGCGAACCCCCTGATCGAGGTCAGCGGCGTGCGCAGCTCGTGCGAGGCGTCGGCCATGAACCTGCGCATCAACTCCTCCGACCGCCTGGCCGCCGTGGCGGACTGGCGGGCCGACTCGGCCGCCGCCTCCCGCTCGTGCGCCGCCACCTCGATCTGGGCGAGCATGCTGTTGAGCGAACGGCCGAGCTTGCCGACCTCGGTGGTACCCGCCCAGAGGGGAACGCGGCGTGACAGGTCGCCGTCCGCGATGTCGTTGGCCGTGCGGGCGATCTCGCGGAGCGGGCGCAGGCTGCGGCGTACCAGCCAGTAGCAGCCGAACCCGAGCACCACCAGCGTGCCGCCGCCGCCGACCGCGACGATCAGGATGAGCTGGGACACCGTGGCGTCCACTTCGCTCAGGTTGACGGCGATCACCCGGCTCTCGCCGTCGCGGCCCGGCACGGCGACGACGCGCCAGCTCGGCCCCCCGGCGGCGCGCGACTCGACGGTGAAGGGGCGGCCGTTGAGCGCGACGACCTTGAGGAAGCTGAGCTTGGGCAGCGCGGGCATGTGGTCCTCGGTCGACTCGCTCAGCGTCCTGATCGGGGCGCCGCCGGCGTCCAGGAGCACCGAGTAGAACAGGCCGAAGAAACGCTGCGGACGCGCGCCGGGACGGGGCTGCTCAGGCATCGGGGGCGGGTCGCGGAGCGGGCGGCTGGCCGCGACCAGCTGCTGGTCCACGCGCTCGACGAGATAGCCGCGCAGCAGCCGGACGGCGAACAGGCCGGTCAGCGTGATGGCGAGGGTGACCAGCAGGAGCGTGGCCGACACCAGGCGCAGCCACAGCGGGCTTCTGGCCAGATATCTCCGCACCCGCGCGGCCCTCGTCATACGCATACTCATATACGGGGCGGGCGCAGGATGTAGCCGACCCCGCGCAACGTGTGCAGGTACTTGCGCTCCCCCGTGTCCACCTTGCGCCGCAGGTAGGAGACGTACGACTCGACCAGGCCGACGTCGGTCCGCCAGTCGCCGTTCCACACGTGGTCGAGGATCTGCGTCTTCGACAGCACCCGGCCCACGTTGAGCATGAAGTACCGCAGCAGCCTGAACTCCGTCGGCGACAGCTTGATCGGGATGCCGTCGCGCCACACCTCGTGGCTCTCCTCGTCCAGCTCCAGGTCGGCCACCCGCAGCCGGTTGGGCGGCGGCGTGCCGCGCCGGGTCCTGCGCAGCACCGCCCGGATCCTGGCGATGACCTCCTCCAGGCTGAACGGCTTGGTCACGTAGTCCTCGCCCAGGCCCAGTCCCGCGATCCGGTCCTCGGGCGTGTCCTTGGCGGTCACGAACAGTACGGGGACCCGGCGGCCGCGGGACCGCAGCCTGCCCGCGACCGCCAGGCCGTCTAGATCGGGCAGCATGACGTCGAGCATCACCAGGTCGGGCGAGCTCTCCTCGGCCACCCGCAGCGCCTCCTTGCCGTCGGCCGCCGTCAGCACCTCGAACCCGGCCATGCGCAGGCTGGCCGAGAACAACTCCCTGATGTTGGGCTCGTCATCGACCACCAGCAGCCTGGCCTCGGGCTCACTCATCGAGGGCCTCCTCCTTGGGTGATCGAGGTCGCCGCCACCGAGCCGTCACCGCCCTGCTGGCCGCGTACCACGACCGTGGTGCCGGTCTGCAGGTCGGACACCTTGCCCGTCTTGGAGATCTGGACGGTGGTCTGGTCGTTCGTGGTGACCGTGACGGTGGAGCCGTCTATGGTCTTGACGGTGATCTTGCCGCCCTCGACCTTCTCGACGGTGCCCATGGTGCCTCCCCCGCCGCCGCCCATCCGCTGGCCGCCGCCGTAGCCGGGCGGCTGCCCGAAACCGTTGCGCTGCTGGCCGTAGCCGCCCTGCTGCTGACCGTACCCGCCTCCCATGGGGCGCTGCTGCTGAGCGCCGGCGGCGGATGCGGACGGCGAGCCGAACAGGTTCTGCGCCTGGATGCCGATGAGGATGCCCGCCACCAGCACGACGCCGGCGGCCAGCGCCAGCGTCAGCTTCGACGGGCCCTTGCCGGGCTGGACGGCGAGCTCCTCTCGCAGGTCGTCGGGGTAGGGGGAGGAGTCGAGCTGGGCCATGTCATTCTCCTTACTCGTGGCGCAGTGCCTGGATCGGCCTCAGCTTGGCCGCCCTGTTGGCGGGATAACTCCCGAAGAACAGCCCGATCCCCACCGACACGCCCAGCGCCAGCGCCACCGATGACGGCACGAGGACCGGTTCGATGCCGGCGACGGTGAACCTGGTCCCGATGAACGCCACCAGCACCCCGGACAACCCCCCGACCAGGCTCAGCAACGTGGCCTCCAGCAGGAACTGGCCCAGGATCGCGCTCCTGGGCGCGCCGATCGCCTTGCGGATGCCGATCTCGCGCGTTCGCTCCGTGACGGTCACCAGCATGATGTTGGTGATGCCGATGCCGCCCACCAGCAGCGAGATCGCGGCCACGGCGCCCAGCAGCACGGTGAAGGTGCCGGTCGCCTGGCTGACGGTCTCCTGCAGGGTGGCCTGGTTGAGGATCCGGTAGTCGGGGTTGTCGTTCGTGATGCCGTGCCGTTGGTTGAGGATAGCCGTGACCTCCGACTGAGCGGTCGTCGTGGCGTCCGACCCGGACGCCTGGACGACGATCGAGCTGAGCGAGCCGAACCCGCTCAGGCTCTGCTGCACGGCTGGCAGCGGCGCGATGGCCACGTCGTCGGCGTCCTGCATGCCGGTGGACCCGGCCTCCTTGAGCACGCCGACGACCGTGAACGGCACGCCGGACACGCTGACCTGCTTGCCGATCGGATCGACGGTCCCGAACAGCTCCTCCACGACGGTCTGGCCGAGCACCACGACCTTCCTGGCGGCGAGCACGTCGTCGTTGAAGAAGTACGTGCCCTTGGTGACGGGCTTGTTCACGGCCTCGAAGTAGCTGGGGTACGTGCCGACGAACTGCGAGATCGCGTGGCTGGCGGCCCCGTACGTGGCGGTCGAGGAGGAGGCGGTCACGACGGGCGAGACGCTCCTGACCGAGGGCGCCAGGGTCTTGTCGGTCAGCGCCTTGGCGTCGGCCAGGCCGAGCTGCCTGGCCTGGGTGCGTGGGCCGGTGTTCCCGCCACCGCCGGATCCCCGCATGCCGCCACCGCCGCCGCCCCCCGAGAACTGCGGGGAGATCGTCAGGGTGTTGGCGCCGAGGCGCTGGATGTTGCGCTGGATGCTCTGCGAGGAGCCCTCGCCGACGGCGACCAGCATGATGACCGCGGCGACACCGATGAGGATGCCGAGCGTGGTCAGCGAGCTGCGCATCTTGTTGGCCAGCAGGCCGCGCAGCGCGAAGCGGAGGATCTCGAACTGGTTCACCGGGTCGCCGCCCCGTCCTTCTCCGGATCCTTCTCTGGCCCCTTCTCCGGCAGCCGCGGCGGCGGGCCGTCCACGGGGGCCTGGCGGCGGTCCTCCACGACCTCGCCGTCCACCAGCCGGATCACCCGCTTGGCGTGCGCGGCCACGTCGTTCTCGTGAGTGATGAGCACGATCGTGCGGCCCGACTCGCTGAGCCGGTCCAGGATCTCCAGGACGTCGTTCGTGGAGGCGGTGTCGAGGTTGCCGGTCGGCTCGTCGGCGAGCAGCAGGGCAGGCGCCGTGACCAGCGCCCTGGCCACGGCCACGCGCTGCTGCTGACCGCCGGAGAGCTGGTTCGGCTCGTGGTGCACGCGGTCGGTCAGCCCGACCTGCTCCAGCGCGGCCAGCGCCCGTGCGCGCCGCTCGGCCTGGCCGATGCCGCCGTACACCAGCGGCAACTCGACGTTGGCCAGCGCGCTCATGCGCGGGATCAGGTTGAACGACTGGAAGACGAACCCGACCCTGCGGTTGCGCAGGATCGCGAGCTGGTGTTCGTCCAGCTGTCCCACGTCGGCGCCGTCGATCTGGTACGTGCCGGAGCTCGGGATGTCGAGGCAGCCGAGGATGTTCATGAGCGTGGACTTGCCGGAGCCGGAGGCGCCCATGATGGCGACGTAGTCACAGCGCTCCACGTCCAGGTTGACGCCGCGCAGGGCGCGTACCCTGGCGTCGCCCTCGCCGTACTCCTTGACCAGGTCCCGCACCCGCAGGACGGGCGGGGCCGCGCCGGCCGACGGGGCGCTCATCGCCCGCCTCCCGGCCCGCCGCCGCCATTGGGCCCGCCACCGCCGGCGGGGAACCCGCCGCCGCCGATGCGCAGGTTGCCGCCCGTGGTGTTCGTCGTGGTCACCGGAGGCACGATCTGGTCGCCTTCGGACACGCCCGACTTGATCTCCGTCAGGCTCGTGCCCTGTACGCCGACCTCGACCGGGGTCCTGGTCTGCCGGCCGTTCTTGAGCAGGGTGACCGTGGTCTGGCCGCCGCTGGTGGAGACCGCGGTGGAGGGGACGGCGATGACGTTGTCGGCCTGGCCGACCACGACCTGGACGGTGGCCGTCTGGCCCAGCCGCACCTGGCTCGGGACCTTCGTGAACGTGACCGTGACCGGGTACTGCACGACGTTGTTGCTGGTGGAGGCGACCGGCTCGATCTGGGTGACCTTGCCCGTCGCGGTCACGCCCGGCAGGGCGTCGAAAGTGACCGTGGCCGCCTGGCCCTGCTTGAGCTTGCCGACGTCCGACTCCGTGAAGGTGCCCACGAGCTGCAGCTTGCCGGTGTCGGCCAGCTCGACGAAGCCGCTGGAGCTCTGACCCGCGCTGGAGCCCGTACCGGAGGACGAGCCCGTGCCCTGCCCCGTGCCCGAGGTCGAGCCGGAGCCCGAGCTTGAGCCTGAGCCGGAGCTGCCGCCGCCGACCGAGCCGTTCACCGCCGTGATCGTGCCCTTGAACGGCGCCTTCAGCACCGTGGCGGCGACCGTGCGCTGGGCCTCCCGGTAGGCGTTTCTGGCCTTGATGTAGGAGGCGTAGAGCTGGGCCGTCGAGGTCCCGTCGTCCACGGCACTGTCGTACGTGGCCTTGGCCGCCGACAGGCTCTCCTGCGCGGCGTCGTCGTCGAGCCTGGCCAGGATGTCGCCCGTGCTGACCTTGTCGCCGGCCTTGACGTAGATCTTCTCGACCGTGCCGGTCGTACCGAATGAGAGCGCTCTGGACTTGGAGCTCGTCACCGCGCCCGACGCGGACACCGAGGCCACCACGGAGCCGCGGCTCGCGGTCACGGTCCTGACGGTCGTCTCACCGGCCGCCTGTCCCGTGCCGAGCTGGGAGTAGGCGAGCGCGGCACCGCCCAGCAGGAGCACCACCAGTGCTCCGTTGGTCATCAGCGCTCTGCGCCTTGTGGACACCTTCACAGGCGGTGACCCTTGCACACAATGCTGCGCCGGAGCCGCGAGCAAGCTGAACGTTCGCTGACAACCTCTGAGTCTCATCAGGCACACAGGTAACTCTTAGGCTGCTCGCAGCCTGGCACGAACCTCCTCCGCCATGATGGGCCGCCATGAGACCGACTTTCGCGCTGGGCGGGCTCGCCCTTGCCGTGCTCGTAGGCGGAACCGGCCTGGCACTGGCGTTGCGCGACGACGCCCCGCCCACTGTCCAGGTACGGCTCGCCTCCGCGGAGCGCGGCCAGGTCACGGCCACGGTCAGCGCGGCGGGCAACACCGTGGACGGCTCGGGCAGGAACCTCGCGTTCGGCTCCTCGGGGACGCTCACCAAGGTGTACGTCAAGGTCGGGACCAAGGTGAAGAAGGGCCAGGTGCTGGCCAGGATCGACAGCCGCACGGCCCGGGAGGCGTACACGGCGGCCAAGGCCGACCTGGCCGCCGCCCAGGAAGCCCTGGACGACGCCCAGGAGACGGCCGCGTCCCCGGCCACTTCGACGTGCGCCCCCTCCGGGAGCGCCGCCGCATCCGCCACCGGCGGCTCGACGCCGACCGGCAACGCGGCGAACGGCGAGCTCGGGCCGCCGGCGCCGTCCTCCCTGAACGCGAACCCGGTGCCCACCTCCACCCCGCACCCCACCACCACGCCGACCTCCGAACCCACGGATCCGGGCCCCGAGCCCCAGCCCACGGTCACGGTGACCGTGACGGCCACCGTCACCACGACCGTCACCGCCACTCCCACCGGCGGCGCGCCCACCGGCGGGACCCCGACCGGCGGCACCTCCGATGGCGCGACCGGCCGGCCCGGCGGCCCCTCCTCAACCGGCACCCCCTCCGCCAAGCCGTCCACCAGCGCGAAACCGTCCCCGAGCGGCAAGCCCACAGGCAGCGGCAGGCCGTCGGCCCAGCCGAGCGGCAGGGCGAGCGGCAGGCCCAGCACCAAGCCGACCGGCGCCACCCGGCCGTCCTCTCAGGGATCCTGCGGCCGGGGCACGGGCACGGGCTCGACGGGCCAGGGCGGGATCAGCGAGGAGCAGGCCTCCGCCAACGTGGACCGCGCCGAGGCCGCGCTCGAGCAGGCGGCCGACTCCGTACGGGCCACCCGCATCGTGGCGCCGGCGGCGGGCACGGTCCTGTCGGTGGCCGGCGCGGCCGGCGACACGGCGGGCACCGGCACCTTCATCAGCCTCGGCAACCTCAACGAGCTGCAGGTCCAGGCCATGGTCACCGAGTCCGACGTGAACCGGCTCAAGCTCGGCCAGAAGGCCCAGATCACCCTGGCCACCCGGAACGGCGAGCACTACCAGGGAACGGTCACGGCCATCGCGCCGACCGCGACGGTGGACGGCCAGCTCGTCCGCTACTCGGTCACCCTCGCCTTCGACGAACCGCCCACCGGCCTCATGCTCGGGCAGACCGCCTCGGTGACGGTCACCACGGGCGAGGCCAAAAACGCGATCTACGTGCCCGCCGCCGCGGTACGCAGCAGGTCGGACGGCACGCAGGTGGTCACGGTGCGCTCCGGCGGCCGCGACGCGGCGAAGGTGGTGCGGACGGGGGTGCGCGGCGACCAGTACGTGCAGGTCACCTCGGGTCTGCAGGAGAGCGAGGAGGTGGTCATGTCGGGCACCACGTCCGGCGAGTTCCCCGACGCGAGCTGGCCCGGCGCCTGAACCGGCACCAGACCGGCCGGGCGCTTGAGCCGGACCAGGATCGGCCGGGCGCCTGAGCCCAGGACCGGCCCGGCACGCCTCCTGCCGGGCCCTGGGTCCGGCGTGCGTGCGGCGCGCCCGGCCCGGCACGCCCCCGGCGGGTGCCATCCGGCGCCCCCGGCGGGCGTGGCAGGCGTGCCCGCGGTTGAGCGAATCCTCAGCCCGCTCCCAGCGAACGTTCAGCCAACGCGCGGGGCGCCCGCCTGGCCGGCGGCCGCGGCACCGGTGGTGGCCGGGAGGGTGAGGCGGTGGGTGGTCTTGGCCGGAGCACCGCGGCGGGAAATGTAATCCAATGTCCGGAAATCGACGGACAGCTCGTCACGGGTCAGCCGCGCCATCAGGTACCCGCGCCGCTGGTCGATGAAGGAGATGTGCGGGTTCTCCTGCAGCGCTTCCGCGATCCACGTCCGGTCCCGGTACCCGTCGCCGTCGCTCGCGATCGACGAGGCCACCAGTTCCCTGGCCACCACCGGCGAGTCCGGGTCGTCGAAGTCGGTCTTGAGCTCGGCCAGGTGGTGCATGTGGGCGTCTCCCGTCAGCACCACCGGGTTCGACGTCCCGGCCAGCGACCCGAGCAGGCGCGTGCGCTCGGCCGCGTACCCGTCCCACGAGTCCAGGTTGACCTCCCGCCCCGGCCCGACCTTGTAGTCGCGCTGCGCCATCATGATCTGCTGCCCGAGCAGGTTCCAGCGAGTGTCCGAGCCGCGCAGCCCGCTCTCCAGCCAGCGCCACTGGTCGGCCCCGAGCAGCGTGCGCCCGGACGCCAGCCGGTCGTCGCAGCCGGCCCGCACCCCGTCCAGGCAGGCCTGGTCGTCGCGGAACTGACGGGTGTCGAGCAGGTGGAAGCGCGCGAGTGTCCCCCAGGAGATCCGCCGGTTCACCCGGAGCACCGCCCCCTGGAGGCTGGCGCGGCGCAGCGGCATGTTCTCGTAATACGCCCTGAACGCCTGCGCCCTGCGCTTGGTGAAGTCGGGCGCCCCCGTGCTGGAGACCGAGCCGGCCCAGTTGTTCTCGATCTCGTGGTCGTCGAACGACATCAGCCAGGGCGCCACCAGGTGCGCGGCCTGCAGGTCGTGGTCGCTCTTGTACTGGGCGTGCCGCAGCCGGTAGTCGGCGAGGGTCTCGCACTTGCCCGGCGTGTGGGTGCGTACGCGACCGGCCAGCGCCGTGTAGCCGCTGGGGCCGTACTCGTACATGTAGTCGCCGAGGAACACCACCAGCTCCGGCTCCTGCTCGGCCAGGCGGCGGTAGGCGGTGTAGTAGCCGTGCTCGTAGTGCGCGCACGCCGCGACCGCGAACGTGAGCGGCGTCTCCCCGGTGGGCGTCGTCCTGGTACGGCCTGCCTGCGAGAGCCGGCCCTCGCTCCTGAACCGGTAGAAGTAGTCGCGCCCCGGCTCCAGCCCGTCCAGCTCGACGTGGACGCTGTGAGCGTCGCGCGCCCTGGCCGTGGCCGTACCGGACCTGAGGATCTTGGAGAAGCGCTCGTCGGCCGAGACCTGCCAGTCCACGTCGATGTCGCGGGCGGGCATGCCGCCGAGGCCGTCACCGCCCAGCGGGTCGACGGCCAGCCTGGTCCACAGGACGAAGCCGTCGGCCGACGGGTCGCCCGAGGCCACGCCCAGCGTGAAGGGGTCGGATCTGAGGGTTCTGGCAGCCGCCGGGGTGGTGGCCGTCTGAGGGAGGAGGAGTCCGGCTGTCGCCGCTGTCAGGAAGGCTCTGCGGTCCACGTTCACAGGTATGTCCGCCCGCGCTGACTCGGCCGTGACCGCCGAGTCAAGCGCGGATGAACAGCATCAGTCGTCCTGTTCGCGAGGTCTCACAACGTCATTTCACAGGGCCCCCGAGAGCGTGCCGCGGAGGGCGGCGGCGTCCGTGAAGTGCACGCCGGTCATGCCCACGCGCTCGGCGCCCTCGATGTTCTCCTTGCGGTCGTCGATGAAGACCATCTCGGACGGGTCGGCGCCGAGCGCACGGGCGACCTCGTCATAGATCTCCCGATCGGGCTTCACCAGGCCCATCCTGCCGCTGTAGAAGCGGTGGCCGATCGCCGCGATCCAGGGCAGCTCGTCCAGGCCGTCACCGATGCAGACGGGCGCGTTGGACAGCAGCGCCACGTCCCGTCCCGCCTCGATCAGCTCACCGAGCAGGGCGACCGTGCCCACGTTGGGGTACGCCCAGCTCGCGACGTCCATGGCGACCAGGCGGGCGACCTCGGCCTGGGTCACGGGCCGGTCCACCACCGCCGACCAGTAGGCCGACGGACTCAGGCTCGCCCGGTCGAAGTCGAGCCGGTGCTCCCAGTAGCCCTGCTTGAAGGCCTCGGGGTCCGCGTCCACCGCGCGCGCCATGGCCTCGGCGTCGGACTCGGGCTGGGGAAGGGACAGGACACCGCCGTAGTCGAACACAATCCACGTCATGCCAGGAATGGTCGCAGATGCGGGTCCAGCGCCGGGCAGCCTAGATACTTCTCGACGGTGTGGAAGTCGATCCAGTCCAGGTTGACCAGCTCTTCCACGTCCACGCCGGTGAAGCTGACTGCCAGGTTGGGCGGGATGGCGGCGATGTCGTCCTTGTCGGCGATGTTCACCCAGCGCTTGACGCCTTCGGGGCGCTCCCCGCGGCCGTTGATGGGGGCGGGCAGGAGGCGCTCGAAGACGACGTTGCGCATGCCGAGGGGGCTGCCGAGGGTGATCAGGAGGTCGATCTGGAGGTCGGGGTTCGCCCAGAGGGTCTCGTACGTGACGACGCTGCCGAGCGAGTGGGCGATCACCACCTTGGGCCGGTGCTTCCTGATCACGTCGGCGACGACCTGCCGGCACTTCTCGCGCTTGGCCTGATCGGTGAGGTACGCCGCCACCTCCGGCGCGAACAACTTGGCGAACGCCGCCGACCTGCTGTCCAGCTTGTCCAGCAGCCAGCCGGTGAACGACTTGAGCGCCCCCGTGACGTGCTCCCCCACGCCCAGGTTCTTCGCCCAGCCGACGAGCACCTGCTGGGCCTGCGTCTCCATGGCCGCGGAGGACCTCGCGGCGTCGCCGCCGCGCCTGCCGTCGTTCAGGTGGTGCGAGAAATAGGCGATCTCACTGAAGTACGCCCGCGTCTCGCCCTTGAGCGCGACGTGCAGGTAGCGGTCCCATTTGAGCCGCATCGCCTCTGCCGCCCCGGCCTCGGACCGCCCGGCCTCGAGATAGTAGTTGTACTTGCCGATCCCGTGCACGCCGACGATCCCGGCCACAGCGCCTCCCCACCCCGTGATCTTTACGCGCGATAGTGGCACACGCCCCTTGCAGTCCGCCATCGAGAAGGCGTCGCCCGGCGTCCGCGCCCCTCATCTCCCCAGAAGGGACGGTCACCGTTGGCGGCGGGAGAGCTCCCAACGACGAGCCGGCGTCCATAAACTTTAGGCTTGCCTAAAGATTTAGGTAGAGCTAAAGTGGGGATATCTGTAGACGAACCTGTAGTTGAGCGTCGAGAGCGAGACCGTGATGGCCTTCCGACGGAGCCCGCGCGACGAGGTGGGCGGTCTCGCCCAGAACGTCGTGGATGAGATCACCTGGTACATGCGGGAGCACAAGATCTCCCGTGCCGACCTGGCCGCGTCGATGGGCGTCTCCGCGGGCCGGGTGAGCCAGATCCTGTCCGGCGACGAGAACCTGACGCTCCGCACGCTCGAAACCGTCGTCGGCGCGCTAGGCGCCCGGCTGGAGTTCACGCTCGGCGACGCCGAGGACTCGGAGATCCTCCTCCACGACCCCGCTTGAGGCCGCACCCGCCTCATCTCGTGCGTACCTCGTCGTCGCGCCGGGAGCCGGTGTGCGGCACGAATGCGGGCAGCGACCGGTATCCGGCACGGTACGCACACGCCAGCAGCCGCAGCAGTTCGGCCTCCGCATCATGCCTGAGCACCCCGTGCAGCCGCGTCAGGTCGTTCAGATACCGCTCGTACCGGGCCAGCCGCGTGTGCCGCGACCCGTTCAGCGCCGTGACGACTTTCGAGCGCGAAGCCCCGTCCTCGACCAGCGCCGCCACGTCCAGCCGCCGCTCGATCGCGTCGAGCCTGGCGTGCACCCGCTCCCGCCTGCGCTCCTCCGGTGGGAGCCGCTCGGCGATCCGGGCGTGGTAGCGATGGGCGGCCAGGCTGAGCTCGTAGACGTCCCACGAGTCGTCCACCCGCTTCTCGCACCAGATCCGCTGGTCCTCGGCCATCGCCTGGTCGAGCCTGGCCAGCAGCGACACCAGCCAGAACGTCGCCGCCTCCCGCGCCGGCGAGCGCCGCTCGTCCTCCTTGCCCCGCATCTGGCTCAGCCACAGCCCGCTCGGCGCGACGGCGCCCAGCACCGTGGCGAGGTTCTCGCTCAGAACCATTCCGCTCACCAGCGCGACCGCGGCGGACAGGCACCCCGTCAGCGTGGTGATGGCGATGGCGAGCCGGCGCCCCGCCGGTCCGAACGGACGTCCCTTGCCCTGGCATCGCAGGAGCAGGAATCCGACAGCGGAGACAATGGCCAACACCACGGTCAGGACAACCTGCGCGGCCGAGGGTGGCTGCATGGAATTTCGCCTCTCCTGCGGGACGTTCCCTCCATATTCGCAGTGACGGCAGTGATTGAAAATGCCGTTGCGAGCGGCATATGTCGCTCATATACGGTGACACCGTTCGAAGAAGGAGAACAGGAGCCCCGATCATGCCCGGCCCGCTGATCGTCAACGACTCGGTCGTCATTCCCGACGCCGAGCTCGTCTGGCGTTTCTCACGCTCGTCGGGCCCCGGCGGCCAGGGAGTCAACACCACCGACAGCCGCGTGGAGCTCACCTTCGACGTGGCGGCGACCACCGCGCTTTCGCCCGCGCTGAAGGCCAGGGCGCTCGAACGGCTGGGCGCTCCCACGATCACGATCGCCGCCTCCGAATACCGTTCGCAGCTGCGCAACAGGGAGGCCGCGGCGCACCGGCTGGCACAGCGCCTGCGCGAGGCCATCGCCCCGCCGCCGCGGCGCCGTCGCCCGACCAAGCCCAGCCGCGGCGCCGTCGAGCGCCGCATCGCCGCCAAGAAGCACCGCGCCGACCTGAAGCGCATGCGCCGCGATCCCTGACCCCGCGACCGACCCGAGCTCCTCCGCCACCCACCGCACTTCGGCGAGGTCCCTTCGGGAAGAGGGGCGGGACGTGGCGCCACCGATCGCACTTCGGCGGGCCCCTTGGAGGAGGGTCGGGCCTAGGCGATCAGGCGGGGCAGGGCGGTGATGTGCTCGGACAGGTAGCCGGCCACCGCCTCGGGGATCAGGTGGCGTGAGGTGATCTCCGACCGGTCCAGCCGCAACCGCTCCACCTCGTACAACCCCCTCGACGGATCCTCGAACTCTGGCCCGTGCCGCAGCCCCGGATCCATGGACACCAGGCGGCAGCCGTAAACGTGCTGCGTCTTGACCCCGCCTTGCCACGGGTACGACACCGTGACCAGTGGCGTCACCGACGAGACCGTCGCGCCCAGCTCCTCGAGCAACTCCCTGTGCAGGGTGTGCTCCAGCGTGGCGTCGCCGGGCTCGACATGCCCGCCGGGGATGGTCCAGTAAATGTCACGTCCGGGAACAGTGCGCCGGAAGAGCACCAGTCGTTCATGATGGTCGAGTAGGACACCGCGGACACTGGGTCGCATACAGCCACCCTATTTGACCGGTATGTCCTTCGGGTAGCCTAACCTACGGTACCGTAACCTGAAGGAGAAGATCTTTATGGCGATGACTCAGACGGAGCTGCTGCACGAGCTGGAGCCCGTCGTGGCCGTGGAGCTCGACCGCCATCACACCATGGCGAAGGAGTGGTTCCCGCACGAGTACATCCCGTGGAGCGAGGGCCGCGACTTCGACGGCATCTACGGGGGCGAGGCCTGGCAGGAAGGCGACTCGAAGATCCCCGAGGCGGCTCGCATCTCGCTCATCGTCAATCTCCTGACCGAGGACAACCTGCCCAGCTACCACCACGAGATCGCCACCACGTTCGGCCGCGACGGCGCCTGGGGCACCTGGGTGCACCGGTGGACGGCCGAGGAGGACCGCCACGGCACCGCCATCCGCGACTACCTCACGGTCACCCGCGCCGTCGATCCCGTGGCGCTCGAGCGCGCCCGCATGCACCACATGGAGAACGGCTTCACCAGCGAGTACGGCACCATGCTCGGGCAGCTCGCGTACGTCTCCTTCCAGGAACTGGCCACCCGCATCGCGCACCGCAACACCGGCAGGGCCTCCGGCGACGAGGGCTGCGAGCGGCTGCTCGCCAGGATCGCCGCCGACGAGAACCTGCACATGCTCTTCTACCGCAACCTCCTCAAGGCGGCCTTCGAGCTCGACCCCGGCCAGACCATGCGCGCGGTGACGGACGTCGTCACCACGTTCCAGATGCCGGGCACGGGCATCGACGGCTTCGCCCGCAAGGCCATGATCATCGCCAACGAGGGCATCTACGACCTGCGCCTCCACCTGGACGACGTGCTGATGCCGGTGCTGCGGCAGTGGTCGGTGTTCGACAAGACCGGGCTGGGCGCCGAGGGCGAGAAGGCCCGCGAGGAGCTGGCCGCGTTCCTGGCCAAGACCGAGACGACGGCCGCCAGGTTCGTCGAGCGCCGGGAGGAGCGCCGGGCTCGCGCCGCGGCCGCACGCTGACCCTTCCAGCGGGCCGCGGTCAGCGAGGACGAGGCGCCGCCGCCGTGGAATGATCCTCACCTATGGATCTCGCCACCCAGGTGCTTCTCGGTGCCTTCACCCTCCTGATGATCCTCGGCCTGGCCACAGCGGCGCAGCGCCTGCTGGGCGTCAGGTTCGGCAGGCTGCGCACGTTCCTGGCCGCGCTGGTCGCCTTCGGGCTGGCGCAGCCGCTGCTGGAGCCGATCCTGGTCTCGATCGGCCCCGTCGACCGGGAGCATCCGCCGGCCGCGCCGGCACTGGGGCTCCTGCTGCTCATCGTCATGTCGGTGGTGCTGATCCCGATGGTGATCCTGGTGATCGCCGAGGCGCTGGCTCCGCCGGGCTCGGTGCCGGGGCCGCTGGAGCTGATCAGGTCCGTACGCGGCCGCCTCTCCCGGTCCAGGCGTTACTCCCAGATCACCAGGATCGCGATCAGGCACGGCCTCGGCCCGTACCTGCGCGGCCGGGGCGAGCGGCTGGAAGACCGTTCGGGCAAGGTACGGCTGGCCAGGTCGTTGCGCGAGGCGCTCGACGACGGCGGGGTCACGTTCGTCAAGCTCGGCCAGGTCCTTTCCACCCGGCGTGACCTGCTGCCCGCCGAGTTCGTCGAGGAGCTGGGACGGCTGCAGGACCAGGTCGCCCCGGCGCCCTGGGAGCAGATCGAGCCGGTGCTCAAAGCCGAGCTGGGCGGGCCGGTGGAGGAGGTGTTCGCCGAGTTCGGCAGGACGCCGCTGGCCACCGCCTCCATCGGGCAGGTCCACACCGCCCGCCTGCACACCGGCCAGAGCGTCGTGGTCAAGGTGCGGCGGCCCGGGATCCAGTCGGTCGTCGCGAAGGACCTCGACATCGTCAGGCGGCTGGCGGCCACGCTCGAGTCGCGCACCAGCTGGGGCCGCTCGCTGGGCCTGCGCGACCTGGCCGAGGGGTTCGCGACGGCCATCCGCGAGGAGCTCGATTTCCGCGTGGAGGCGGCCAACATGGCGGCCGTCGCGGCCTCCGACGGCGGCGGTGTCACCTACCCCGCCCCGATCAGCGCCATGTGCACCGAGCGCGTGCTCGTCATGGGCCGCCTGTCGGGCAGACCGGTCACCACGGCCACACCCGAGCAGGGGCCGGGGCTGGCCCGCGACCTGCTCGCCTGCCTGCTCAGGCAGATCCTCGTCGAGGGCGTCTTCCACGCCGACCCGCATCCCGGCAACCTCATGCTGCTCGAGGACGGCACGCTGGGGCTGCTCGACTTCGGCTCCGTCGGCCGGCTCGACGGCTCGGTGCGCTCGGCGCTGCAGCGCTTCCTGCTCGCCATGAACCGGCAGGACCCCCTGGGCGTCACCGACGCGCTGCTGGAGGTGGTGCCCAGGCCGGAGGACATCGACGAGGCCGCATTAGAGCGGGCGCTCGGCCAGTTCATGGCCAGGCATCTGGCGCCCGGAATGGACAGCGTGCAGCTCTTCACCGACCTGTTCAAGATCGTCTCGGCGTATGGGCTGTCGATCCCGCCCGAGGTGGCCGCGGTCTTCCGCGCGCTGGCCACGCTGGAGGGCACGCTCGTACGCCTCTCGCCCGGGTTCGACCTCATCGGCGAGGCCCGGGCGTTCGCCGGGCGCCATCTCGCCGAGCGGATCACCCCAGAGACGATCAAGGAGTCCGTCACACAGGAGCTGGCCGCGCTGCTGCCGATGCTGCGCCGGCTGCCGCGCCGTGTCGAGCGCATCGCGAGCGCCGCGGAGCACGGCCGGTTCACCATGAATGTGCGGCTGCTCGCCGACGACCGCGACCGCCGCTACGTGACGGGCCTGCTCCACCAGGTGCTGCTGACGGTGCTCGGCGCCACGGCCGGGGTGATGGCGGTCATCCTCCTCGGGACGGCAGGCGGCCCGCCGGCGTGGGGGAACACCTCGCTGTTCCAGCTCATCGGCTACAACCTGCTGGTGATCGCCGCCATCCTGGTGCTGCGCGTACTGGCCGTGATCTTCCGCCGCCCGCGCGCCTCAGACGATCACCAGTCGTAACCGAACGGCTCGCGAGCCCGGTAGGGCGCCTCCAGCGCGGCCATCTCGCCGGCGCTGAGCCGGAGCTCCACCGCGGCCAGCGCGTCGTCCAGGTGCCGCGTCTTGGTGGCGCCGACGAGCGGCACGGTCCCCTTGCCGATCAGCCAAGCCAGAGCGACCTGCGCGGGCGGCACGCCGCGCCCGTCCGCGACGGTGGTCAGCGCCCGCACGACCGCCTCACTCTCCGGCGCCCGCCCCTCGTGCGCCCCCCTGACGGTGCCGGCGCTCTCCCGTCCGGTGAGCAGCCCGCGCGCCAGGGGACTGTAGGCCAGCACGCCGAGCCCCGCGTCGGCGCAGTACGGGATGACCTCGCGCTCCTCCTCCCGGTAGGCCAGGTTGTAGCGCGTCTGCATGGACACGAACGCCGTCCCGCCCGCGCGCCGCGCGGCGTGCTGCATCTTGGCCAGCTGCCAGCCGTACATGAGCGAGGCCCCGGTGTAGCGCACCTTGCCCGCCCGCACGGCGTCGTCCAGCGCCGCCATCGTCTCCTCGACGGGGGTCTCGGAGTCCCAGCGGTGGACCTGGTAGAGATCGATGTAGTCGGTCCCGAGCCGCCGCAGCGAGCCGTCCACGGAGTCGAGGACGTGCTTGCGCGAGAGCCCGCGATCGTTCGGCCCCGGCCCCATCGGGAAGCAGACCTTGGTCGCCACCACGTACTCCTCGCGCCTGGCGAACAGCTTTCGCAGCAGCCTTCCGGTGATCTCCTCGCTCACCCCGGCGGAGTACATGTCGGCGGTGTCGAAGAGCGTCACCCCGCCCTCGACCGCCCGGCGCACGATGGGCTCCGCGTCCTCCTCCGGCAGGAACCACGGCGCCTTCGCAGGATCCCCGTAGGACATCATGCCCAGCCCGATCTTCGACACCTTCAGCCCTGACGCGCCCACGCGGGTGTACTCCATCGCTCCATCATGCGGCAAAGCGTGTGCGCCTCTTGACCGGGAGCTGGTCTTGGACATCCGCGGCATCGGGCAGGTTCTGTGTACTATCCGTAACCCTATGGGAGCAGAGGGTGAAAATCATCGGGATCGCCGCCAGTCTGCACGCGGGGTCTTTTATCAACAAATTGCTGGACGCTGCGGGCGGTGAGCTGCCCCTGGGCGTCGACTTCGCGGTGTGGCCCGGGCTGGGCGAGATCCCGCCGTACGCGCGCGGTCCCGTGCCAGCCTCCGCCGGCGAGCTGATCGGGCTGGTGGCGTCGTCTGACGCGGTGCTGCTGACCGCCCCCGAGCACAGCCTGCTGCCGGTGGAGCTGATGTACGCGCTGGACTGGTTGTCGGCGCGGGACAGGCTGTCGGGCAAGCACGTGGCGGTGATAAGCGCGAGCGCCCGCGCGTGCGGCGCGATGTGGGCGCAGGCGGAGCTGTACAAGCATCTCCAGGCGGCGGGCGCCGTGGTGATGGGCGACGAGCTGGTGATCTCCCCGGCCTGCCCGCACTTCGACGAGGACGGCCACCTCACGGATCCCGCTCTGCGCGCCCAGGTGCGCGCGGTGATCGGCCGGCTCTGCCCCGCCGAGGTCATGGAGCCCGCGCTGTCGCTCTGATCCGGCTCATGACCTTCCTCACCGAGCCTTGCGATCACGGCGACTGCGTACCGCGTGCCCCATGGTCTCGTTACGCTCGAAGATCCACGGGCAGGGAGGTGGACCGTCGTGCTGATCCGGTTGCTCGGACCGGTGGAGGTGGAGCGCTCGGGGCAGACGCGGCCCGTGCGGCCGCCGCAGGTCGCGCTCGCGCTCGCCGCGCTCGCGTGGGAGGTCGGCCGGGTCGTGTCCGTCGAGTCGCTCCTCGCCCGGGTCTGGGGTGAGCAGGTTCCGCCCGGCGCGCGACGCACCTTGTACACGATCATCACACGTATCCGGCGTGACGTACTCGCCGATGACGGCGCCGTCGTCCGCCGGCTCGGGGGCTATCTGCTCGATGTGGACGAGTCCGCGGTGGACGTGTCGCGGTTCCGCTGCCTCACCGATCAGGCGACGGCCGAGCCGGACCCGGTCTTGCCGCTGGGTGAGGCTCTGGAGCTGTGGCGCGGCGACCCGCTGACCGGGCTGCCCGGCGAATGGGCCGAACGAGCCCGCCACCGCCTGCGCGACGAACGCAGGGAGGCCCTGCTGCGCTGGGCACGGGCGATGACCGGCCGCGACGCCGCGGCCTCGGTGGCGGCGCTGTCACCGCTGGCCGAGGAGTATCCGCTGGACGAGCTGGTGGCGGCCGCGCTGATCGAGGCGCTGCACGCGTGGGGGCGGACCGCCGAGGCGCTGACGCACTTCGCTCGCGTACGCCGCACGCTCGCCGAGGAGCTGGGTGTCGAGCCGGGTACGGCGCTGCAGCGCGTCCATCGGAGGCTGCTGCGCTCCGGCGACGCGACCGAGACCGCGCGCCTGGTTCCGGCACAGCTGCCGGTCGGCCTGAGGCACTTCGTCGGGCGGGCGATCGAGCTGGAGCAACTGGCCGCGATCGGTGAGCGGACGGCGACCGCGACGATCTGCGCGATCACGGGGCCGCCCGGGGTGGGCAAGTCGTCACTGGCGTTGCGCTGGGCTCACCTGCACAGTGACCGCTTTCCCGACGGGCAGCTGTACGCCGATCTCAGCACGGTCGACCCGGATGACGCGGCCGTGGTCCTGCCCCGCTTCCTCGGCGCGCTGGGCGTCCCGGAAGCCCAGGTGCCGTCGGGCTTCGAGGCGCAGATCGGGCTCTACCGCAGCATGCTGGCCTGCCGGCGGGTCCTCGTCGTGCTCGACGACGCCCGCGGCGCCGCTCAGGTCCGCCCGCTGCTGGCCACCGCGCCGGGGTGCCTGACGCTGGTCACCGGCCGTTCCGAGCTGTCCGGGCTCGCGGTCACGGCGGGGGCGTACATGCTGCGTCTGGACGTGCTGCCGGGTGACGACGCGTACCGGCTCCTGGCGACGTGGCTGGGCGAGGCGCGGCTCGCGGCGGAGCCACAGGCCGCCGCGCGGATCATCCGGCGGTGCGGCCGGCTGCCGCTGGCGCTGGCGATCGTCGCGGCCCAGCTGGCCCAGCGCACCGATCTGCCGCTGGCGGAGGTCGCCGCGGACCTCGAGCGGGCCGACACGGATCTGAAGCCGTTCGCCCACAGCGACCCCGCGATCGACCTGCGCGGAGTGTTCGGGCGCTCGTATCGGGACCTGCCCGAGCCCGCGGCCCGGCTGTTCCGGCGCCTGGGGCAGCACCCCGGGCCGCACCTGTCGCTGCCGGCGGCGGCGAGCCTGGCCGCGCTGCCGGTGGACCGCACGCGGGAGCTGGCCGCGCACCTCGACCGGGCGAACCTGGTCGAGATCCACGCGCCCGGCCGTCTGCACATGCACGACCTGCTGCGCGTGTACGCGTCGGAGCAGGCGCGCGCCACCGACAGGCAGTCGGTACGGCGGGCGGCGACACGACGGCTGCTGGACTACTACCTGCACTCGGCGTGCGCCGCGAACGGTGTGTGTTACCGCCACCGCGACAACCTGCGGCTGGAACCACCCGCGCGGGGCGCCGTCGTCGAGCGCTTCGACGCAGAGGCGCCGGCCCTGCGGTGGTACGCCGACGAGTCGGCCGCACTGCCGGCGTTGCTGGCGGAGGCGACCACGGCCGGGTTCGACCGGCACGCGTGGCAGCTGGCGTGGGCGTTCGCGGAGTTCATGCAGCGCCGTGGTCTCTGGGAGGAGATCCTGCGCACTCAGGCGGTGGCGTTGAACGCGGCCGGGCGGCTCGGCGACCGGCTGGCCCAAGCCCGCTGCCACAACAGCATCGCCAGGGCTCACGCCAGGCTCGGCCGCGACCGCGAGGCCGTCGAGCACTTCGAGCAGGCGGTCGAGCTGCACCGGGACCTCGGCGAACCGGTCCTGCAGGCCCACGTCCACCTGGGCCTGACCGTCGCGCTGAGCCAGGCGCGACCCGGCGACGCGCTGAGCCACGCGCTGCACGCACTGGAGCTGTTCCAGCAGGCCGGCGACGTCGTCGGAGAGGCGCGGGCGTTGAACAACTCCGGCTGGTTGCGAGCCCAGATCGGCGAGTACGACGAGGCGCTGGCCGACTGCCGGCGCGCCCAGCGGCTCCTGGCCGACCTCGGTTACGCCCAGGGCGAGGGCCACGCCTGGGACAGCGTCGCCCACGTACTGCATCTCAAAGGCGACTTCGCTGGGGCGGTGACGTGTTTCGAGAGAGCGGCGGAGCTGCTGCGCGACTGCGACGACCTGCACGCGGCCGCCGAGACGCTGGTCCGCCTGGGCGAGACGCACGTGCGGGCGGGTGACATCGCGGCCGGGCTCGACGCCTGGAAGCAGGCGGCGGAGTTCTTCGACGCCGTCGGCAATGCGCAGGCGGACAAGGTCCGCGACCGGATCGTTTCCTTTCACCATCCGTGATCTGGCCGCGCCTGCGGCAACCGGGCTGAGCTGCGGGGACAGGCCGTTAAGAATTCGTTGAGAAATCGCTCAGAGCTCTGGCGCAGGCTGCGACGGGCGGCGGGCGCGGGCCCGCCCGTACGACCGAAAGGAACGATTTGATGCGCCTCGTGACCAGAATGGCCGACCGGCTCCTCGAGTTGGTCGCGCCGCACACCGTGGCCCAGGCGACCGACTGCGGCTACCAGTGCTGCAGCTTCCCGGCGTTCACCGCGAAGTACTGCTGCTACTACCCGGACGGTCGTGTCTCCTGCGGCGGTTGCAAGTCATACGTCTACTGCTCATAACCGCTCATTTTCGGGTGCCCGGCTGGAGGGTCGGCCGGGCCCCTCACATGGAGGTGTCCCATGCCCTATCTGATCGCCGTCGTAGCCCTCGTCGGCGCATTGTGCCTCGTGGATCTGGTGTTGACGCTCGGCGTGGTCCGGCGGCTTCGGGAGCACACCAAGCTGCTGGACGCGCTGTATGAAGCCGTCGACCTGATGGGCGGCCCTCTCGGGGGCGGGCAGCTGTCCCCCGGCGACGTCGCCGGCGACTTCGAGGCGACGACCGTGGACGGGACCCGTCTCACCAGGGATCTTCTGCCGGACGGGACGGTGGTCGCGTTCCTGTCGCCCGATTGCAGCGGCTGCCATGAGAAGCTTCCCGCCTTCGCCTCGTGGGCCGCCGGCCAGGACCGGTCTCGGGTGCTGGCGGTGGTCGACAACCGATCGGGTGACCCCGCGGAGATGGTCACCACTTTGAAGCCCGTGGCACAAGTGATCGTGGACAGTGCTGTGAGCAACGCGTTCGGCGTGCAGTCGTTCCCGACCTTCCTCCAGGTCGCCACGGGCGGCAAGCTGCTCGCGGCGGCGCCCGAGATCTCCCGGCTGCCGGCCGGGTCGCCCACGTGAGCGAACCGGCACCGACGCGGCGGGAGCTGGCACGGAGCGTGGTACGCGCCGCCGCGCTGGTGTGGCGGTCGGCGCCGATCCATGTCCTCGGATACCTGGCGGTCACGCTGGTGGGCTCCGCCACCCCGGTAGCCGTGGCCTGGCTGACCAAGGCCGTGCTGGACGGGGTGGCGCGAGGGCAGACGAGCGAGCTGCTCACCCTGGCGGTGACGATCGCCGTCGTCACGGCGGTCGCCACGGCGGCGACGCACGCCGGACATTACCTGCGCGCCGAGGTGGACCGCCGCGCCGCGCTGCGCGCCAAGGACGAGCTGTTCGCGGCGGTATGCCGCGTCACGGGACTGACCCAGTTCGAGAGCCCCGCCTTCCTTGACCGGCTGCGCCTGGCCGAGCAGAGCGCGAGCAACCCTGGCAGGCTGGTGGACACCGCGCTCTCCGCCGCACGCGGCACGGTGACCGCCGCCGGGTTCGTCGGCTCCCTGGCGCTGATCAACCCCGCGTTCACCGTCGTGGTTCTGCTGTCGGCCGTACCGGCTCTGATCATCGAGCTGCGGATGTCGCGGCAGCGGGTCGCGATGCTGTGGCGGATCGGGCCGGCCGAGCGCCGGGAGCTGTTCTACGCAAACCTGATGTCGACCGCGGATGCCGCCAAGGAGATCCGGCTCTTCGACCTCGGCGCCTTCCTGCGTCTTCGCATGCTGGCCGAGCTGCGGACCGCCAACGCCGCTCGCCGCCGGATGGACCGGCGGGAGTTCGCCGTGCAGGCGACCCTGTCGGGCGCGTCGGCGATCGTGGCCGGCGTGGGACTGGTCTGGACGATCCTCGCGGCCGGCCGCGGGCAGCTCGGCGTCGGCGACGTGTCGATGTTCGTGGCGGCCGTCGCCGGTGTGCAGGCGGCGCTGAACGTCATGGTGTCGGCCGGCGTGATGGCGTACGAGCAGTTGTTGATGTTCCACCACCACGTCACGATCGTGACAGCCGGGTCCGGTCTGCCGGCACCGTCCCCAGGCCGGTCGCTGCCGCCCTTGCGCCGGGGCATCGAGCTGCGCGACGTCTGGTTCCGCTACGGCGCGGACCATCCGTGGATCCTGCGCGGCGTCAACCTGTTCGTTCCGAACGGGGAGACGGTCGCGCTGGTCGGGCGCAACGGCGCCGGTAAGAGCACGCTGGTGAAGCTGCTGTGCCGGTTCTACGACCCGACCCGCGGAGCGATCCTGTGGGACGGCGTGGACATCCGCGACGTGCCGCCGGAGACGCTGCGCGCCCGGATCGGCGCCGTCTTCCAGGACTTCGTGTCCTACGAGCTGACCGCCACCGACAACATCGCGGTCGGTGACCTCCCCGCCGCGCAGGATCAGGCGCGGATCGAGCAGGCGGCGCGGGACGCCGGCGTCCACGACGCCGTCGCGGCCCTGCCGTACGGCTACCGCACACTGCTGAGCCGCGGATTTCCCCTGGATGAGGAGGAGGACCAGGGCGGAGCGGACTCGGGAGTGCTGCTCTCCGGCGGGCAATGGCAGCGGCTGGCGCTCGCCAGGGCGTTCCTGCGCCGCGACCGCGACGTGATGATCCTCGACGAACCCAGTTCCGGCCTGGACCCGGAGGCCGAGTTCGAGGTGCACAGCCGGCTGGCGAGGCTGCGGTCGGGACGCACGAGCGTGGTCATCTCCCATCGCCTCGGCGCGGTCCGTGACGCCGACCGGATCGTGGTGCTGGCCGACGGCGTCGTCGCCGAGGAGGGCACGCATGCCGCGCTGCTGGCCGACGGCGGCACGTACGCCGAGCTGTTCACCCGGCAGGCGGCCGGTTACCTGGACGACGCGGGGCCGGACCCGTCCGAGGGCGCCGCCGAACCGGCAGGAGCGTCGCGGTGACCGGCGTGGCGGCCGTGCTCGCCGGCATCGGCCTCGCCGGTACCGCTGTCGCCCTTGCCTGGCTGCGCCGCCGGTACCTGGTGGTGACCGTCCAGGGGGAGAGCATGCTGCCGGCGTACCGGCCCGGCGAGCGCGTGCTCGTCCGGCGGACGTCGCCTGGTTCGCTGCACGCGGGGCACGTCGTCGTGCTCGCCGGTTCCTCGCACGGCAGGCACTCACGGGGGTCGCTCGGACCCCAGCCGGCCGCCGCCGAGCTGAGCCTGGGCCCGCGCTGGATCATCAAGCGCGTCGCGGCCGTGCCGGGTGACCCGATACCGCGCGACACCGTCCCCGCCCTGCGGACCGCGCCGGGTACGCGGGTGCCGGACGGGCGACTCGTGGTGCTGGGCGACAATCCGGACCGCTCGCACGACTCCCGCCACGCCGGATACCTGGCAGCGGACCGCCTGTTCGGCGTGGTGCTGCGCAAGGTGGGACAGCCGCTCACATACAGTCGTTCTTCAGCAGCCGATCGACCTTGATGCCCAGGTCGAGCAGCTCGGACCGCACCGCGTTGAACTCCTGCCCGATCTCGGACCGGACGGTAGCGAACTCGTCGGCTATCTGCGCCGGGATGTAGTCGTCCTCGCCGGGCGAGGCGACGAAGTGGGCGTTCACCTCCCGCCGGATGGCCGCGACCTCCACGTCGACGGCCGCGAACTGCTCGATCGTCTCGGCCCGCGCCGTCGCCATCTGCGCCTTCATGGTGGCGATCTCCGTCTCCAGGCGCTTGGTGCGGTCGTTGATCTCGCGTAGGAGGCCCTGCTCGATATCGGCCCCCGAGGCGGCGCCGGTGAGCCGGCCGCACGTCTCGAGGCCTTCGACACGGAGCTTCAAGTCGAGAATCTCCGCTTGTACGTCCACACGTCATACCTTTGCATTTGCTGGATGGGACGCGGCCATCATCGTGAACCGCCCCCGCTTTCGGTCACCATATGGTTGCAGTCAGTGATTGTGTTTGCCCGTAGCTCGAGGAAATCGGGGTCGATTCTTTGCCTTCGCCGGTGCTAGCGGCGGTCCTCGATCTCCCAGAGATGGTCGATGACGTGCCAGGCGATGCGGCGCAGCGCGTACCGGGGCGGCCAGCCCGTCGTCTGGGGCGGCTCCCAGGGCCGGGAAAGGACGTCGGCCAGCTCCGCTCTCATCGCGTCCCGATCCCCGGGCGACTTGTACGGCTTGTGGCGCACGTCCACCTTCCTGGCGAAGGCGCGCTCGGCGTTCAGCACGTGATCGACGATGCGCGACAGGTCGCGGCCACCACCACGGGGGCCCTTACGGAGGTCCTCCGGCGAGGTGGCGGCGGTCTCGTCGAAGAGGGCCCAGGCCGCCCGCAGCAGGGCGACACCGCGTGCCGCCTCCGCGGCCGGCAGGGGCTCCTGGTCCAGGTCGGGGACGGCGTACGGAGCGCCGAAGTCCGTGATGTCGCTGCCGGGGATCCGCGCCACCACCACCGGGTCCCCAGGGGCGAAGTCAAGGCCGGCCCGCGCGGCCACCACGCCGTAGCGGGGGACGTACTCCATGAGCAGATCCAGCGCGGCCTCCTCGCCCTTGGCCACGCGGCACCAGCCGGGCCAGTCGAGCGAGCAGGCGAACACCTTCTTCGGGCCGATCTCCAGGTAAACGCGGGTCATGGCACCCAAGCGTGCCATCCGTACCTGTCAGAAGGCGTCAGGTTCAGATGAGGTCGATGAGGTCGGCCACCGAGTCGACCACCAGCGAGGGGCGGAAGGGGAAGCGGTCGATCTCGTCACGCTGGGTGACGCCGGTGAGGACCAGGATCGTGAACAGGCCCGCCTCCATGCCCGACACGATGTCGGTGTCCATGCGGTCGCCGATCATGGCGGTCGTCTCGCTGTGGCCCTCGATCTCGTTGAGCGCGCTGCGCATCATACGGGGGTTGGGCTTGCCGACGAAGTAGGGGGCGACGCCGGTGGCCTTGGTGATGAGGGCGGCCACGGCGCCGCAGGCCGGGAGCGAACCCTCGGTGGAGGGGCCGATGGGGTCGGGGTTGGTGGCGATGAAGCGGGCGCCGGCCTCGATGAGGCGGATGGCCCGGGTGATCTGGGTGAAGCTGTAGGTGCGGGTCTCACCGAGCACGACGTAGTCGGGGTCGAGGTCGGTGAGCACGTAGCCGACCTCGTGCAGCGCCGTCGTCAGGCCCGCCTCGCCGATCACGTACGCCGAGCCGCCCGAGCGCTGGTCGTCCAGGAACTGGGCGGTGGCCAGCGCGGAGGTCCAGATGGAGGCGGGGGGCACCTCGAGGCCGGCCCCGGCCAGACGCACCGACAGGTCGCGCGGAGTGTAGATCGAGTTGTTCGTCAGGACCCGGAACCGCTTGCCGGACTCACTGAGCCGCTTGATGAACTCGTCCGCCCCGGGGACCGGCCGCCCCTCGTGCACGAGGACGCCGTCCATGTCGGACAACCAGGAATCGATCTGCTTGCGCTCAGTCACAGGCACATCGTAGCGAGCGCGCCTTGTCGACTTCCCGTCCCCTGCATGAACAATGTCCTTCATGACATTCACTGAAGAAGCGCTTGATATCCGGGACGAGCTCGTCGAGCTCCGCCACTCGTTGCACACCACGCCGGAGCTCGGCCTGCACCTGCCGCGCACGCAGGAGAAGGTCCTGGCCGCGTTGGACGGCTTGCCGTTGGAGGTCAAGACGGGCACCTCGCTCAGTTCCGTCACGGCCGTGCTGAGGGGCGGCAGGCCGGGCCCGGCCGTGCTGCTGCGCGGGGACATGGACGCGCTGCCCGTGGCCGAGAAGAACGATCTGCCCTACGCCTCGCAGCTCCCCGGTCAGATGCACGCGTGCGGGCACGACCTGCACACCACGATGCTGGCGGGGGCGGCGCGGCTGCTGAGCGCGCGGCGCGAGGAGCTCGCGGGTGACGTCATCTTCATGTTCCAGCCGGGTGAGGAGGGACACGAGGGCGCCAAGCACATGATCGGCGAGGGCGTGCTCGACGCTGCGGGCGCGCGGCCCGTGGCGGCGTACGGGATGCACGTGGTGTCCGGGATGTTGCCGCCGGGGCTGTTCGCGTCGCGGCCGGGGCCGATCATGGCGGCGGCGGACACGTTCCTCGTGACGGTCAAGGGGCGCGGCGGGCACGGCTCCACCCCGCACCGGGCGCTGGACCCGATCCAGGCGGGCTGCGAGATGGTGACGGCGCTGCAGACCATGGTGACCAGGGGGTTCGACCCGTTCGACCCCGTGGTGGTGACGGTGGGCAGCTTCCACGGCGGCTCGGCGGACAACGTGATCCCCGACGATGCCAGGTTCGAGGCCACGGTGCGCACGTTCAGCAAGGACAACCGGGCGAAGGTCAGGCGCCGGCTGGTGGAGGTCGTGCAGGGCATCGCGGCGGCGCACGGGCTGGAGGTCGAGGCGTCGTTCGGGATGGGTTACCCGGTGACGGTGAACGACCAGAGCGAGGCCGAGTTCGTGGGCAGGACGGCCGACGAGCTGTTCGGTCCCGGGCGGTATTTCGTGTCGCCGCAGCCGATCATGGGCTCGGAGGACTTCTCATACGTGCTGGAGGAGGTGCCGGGCGCGTTCGTGTTCCTGGGGGCGTGCCCGCCCGACCGGGATCCGGCCACCTCGCCCTACAACCACTCCCCCGAGGCGATCTTCGATGACTCGGTGCTGCCCGACGGCGCCGCGCTCTACGCCTCGCTCGCCTACTCCAGGCTGTCGTGACCATGCGGGCGTGGGTCGTGGCCGAGCCGGGGCCGATGGCGACGCGGCCGCTTGAGCTCGTCGAGCGGGACGTGCCCGAGCCGGGACCCGGCGAGGTGCTGGTGCGGGTCGAGGCGTGCGGCGTGTGCCGTACGGACCTGCATCTGGCCGAGGGCGACCTGCCGCCGCGGCGGCCGCGGACCACGCCCGGTCATCAGGCGGTGGGCAGAGTGGAGGGCACGAACGAGCGGGTCGGCGTGGCCTGGCTCCGCTCCACCTGCGGTAAGTGCCGCTACTGCCTGCGGGGGATGGAGAACCTCTGCCCGCACTCTGCTTACACGGGGTGGGACGCCGACGGCGGGTACGCCGGATATCTCGTCGCGCCCCGCGACTACGTCTACCCCCTGCCCGAGGACGTGCCCGCCGAGCGGCTGGCGCCGCTGCTGTGCGCCGGGATCATCGGCTACCGGGCGCTGCTGCGCTGCGACCTGCCGCCGGGCGGGCGGCTGGGGATCTACGGCTTCGGGGCCTCGGCCCACCTGACGGCGCAGGCCGCCATCGCCCAGGGTGCCGTCGTGCACGCGGTGACCAGATCCGCGGCCTCCAGGGCGCTCGCGCTCGAGCTCGGCGCCGCGTCCGCAGGCGACATACCGCCCGAGCCATTGGACTCGGCCATCCTGTTCGCGCCGGTAGGTACCCTGGTCCCACCGGCACTCGAAGCGCTCGACCGGGGCGGCACTTTGGCCATCGCGGGAATTCATCTGACCGATGTACCCGTTCTGGACTACGAGCGGCATCTCTTCCAGGAGCGCACCCTACGCAGTGTGACGGCCAATACCCGGGCCGACGGGCGGGCCTATCTGGAGCTGGCGCTGGCGCATCCGCCACGCGTGACGACGACGCTCTACCCGTTCGAAGAGGCGGACCGCGCACTCACCGATCTGGCGAATGACCAGGTCAGCGGGGCGGCCGTCTTGGTAATGAGCTGACCGATTACTTGACGGCGCTTAGCTCCACTCCGCACACTGATGAAGGAAAGTTACATTAGCCTCACAACCACTGGAGATTATTGACGCGAGTCGGGCGCGATCGTAGTGTCCGGTCAATCCCTACAGATCATCGACAGGTCCCGACATCTCCCCGGAGCGGCAAATGAAACGACTGGCAGCGGTAGTAGCGTTGCTGGGTCTTGCCACCGCGACAGCGGCGTGCAGCGGTGGTTCCACCAACAATTCCAGTGGCTCGGGCGGCGGCGGGCTCTTCACCACGATCGACGTGAACCGGCCCGGCATCGACGCGAGCGGCCCGGCGAACCCATGGGCGCCGAAGGGCAACTCCTTCATCGGCTACAACGCGATGAAGCTGGGATGGGTCAAGAACCATCTGACCGACCCGAACCAGTTCTACCCCGGCATCGCCGCCAGTTGGGAAATCGCCCCCGACAACTCCTCGATCACCATCCACCTCCAGCCGAACGGCAAGTGGTCGGACGGCAAGCCGGTGACGGCCGACGACGTCAAGCTCTCCCTCGGCCTGGCCTCCACGACCGGCAGCACCGCGTTCGCGACCACGCCGGGCGCGGCGGGCGTGGCGGCTGACGTCCAGGTCGTCGACGCCAAGACGGTCAAGGTCACCCAGGACATGAAGAACCCGAGCATGAAGTTCGCCCGGGGCGTCATGGACAACTGGGTCGTGCCCGCGCACGTCTGGGGCAGCCTGCTGCCCGCCGACTTCTGGGACAAGCTCAAGGCCTCCAGGGGCACCGGCGCCGAGGCCGACAAGGACCGCGAGGAGATCCTCGCCCTCGGCCAGAAGGTGCTCGCCTTCGCCCCGCCGAAGGACGTCTCGGCCGGTCCCTTCACGCTGGAGCGGGTCAACCCCGGCGAGGCGCTGCTGGTCAAGAACAAGAACTTCTACAACGCCGCACAGGTCGCACCCGCGCAGGTGAAGTTCCTCAACTACAGCGGCAACGAGCAGATCTGGAACTACCTGACCGCGGGCAAGCTCGACCACGCCGGCTTCACCGCCGCCCCGACGGACGTGATGACCCGGATCAAGAACGCCCCCGGCTCCCAGCTGATCAAGGGCTTCTCGCCGGTCGCCGTCGGCATGGCGTTCAACCAGTCGAAGAAGCCGTACGACAACGTGCACGTGCGGCGCGGCCTGGCCTACCTGATCGACCGCGAGCAGGTGACCAAGGTGGCCTCGCCCGAGGGCGGCACCGCGGCCGTGACGACCTCCGGCATCCACCAGAAGCCCGCCCAGGAGTGGCTCGGCTCCGAGCTGGCGAGCCTTGAGCCGTACAAGCACGACGTGGCCAAGGCCGAGGCGGAGTTCAAGGAGGCCGGCCTGCAGAAGAAGGGCGGCAAGTGGGCGCTGGCCGACGGCTCGCCGTGGAAGTTCACGATGCACGCGCCGTCCGGCTTCTCCGACTGGATCTCCGCGCAGGAGAACATCAAGAGCCAGCTCATCGAGAACGGCGTGGACGCCGAGGTCGTGACCGTGGCCGACTACCCGGTCTACCTCGAGGAGATCGCGGCCGGCAAGTACGACGTCGGCTTCTGGCTGATGGCGCTCGGCCCGGCGCCGTACGACATCTTCCAGCGCCTCTACGGCGCCTCCAACGGCTGGACCAACGTCGCGGGCAAGGTGGCGCACAGCGCTCCCGGCAAGGGCGGCAACTGGATGGGCAGCGCGGAGGAGATCGACGTCCAGGGCGTCGGCAAGGTCAACCCGGGTGAGCTCACGGCCAAGCTGAACGCGGCCACCGCCGACCAGGCCAAGCCGATCATGGTGCAGCTCGCCAAGACGGCCAACCAGGACCTTCCGGCCATCCAGCTCTGGGACTACGTGAACACGCAGTTCACCAACACCAGCCGGTTCACCGGCTGGCCTGAGCAGGACAGCGACCTGCTGCGCCTGCCCGCCGGTGTCTGGATTCAGCTGGGCCTCATCAAGGCCAAGCAGTAGAGAAAGAGCCTATGGTAGTCATCGCACGACGACTCGCGGGCCATCTGGCCCGCGGGATCGTCATGATCCTCGTCGTAGCCACGATCAGCTTCTTCATCGTGAGGAGCATCCCCGGCGACCCGGTCGCCGCGAACGTGCAGAAGCTGATCCAGTCGGGCATGGACCCCCAGGCGGCCGAGCAGGCGACGCGCGTGCTGTACGGGTTCCAGCCGAAGGGCTCGCTCTGGGAGCAGTACACCCAGTACATGGCCGGCCTGGTCCACTTCGACCTGGGCCAGTCGGTCACCCACGCGGGCGCGCCGGTCACCCAGGTGCTGGGCGAGGCGGCCAAGTGGACCGTTCTGCCGGTGCTGGCGGGAACGCTGCTGAGCTTCCTGGTCGGCATCGTCATGGGCGTCTACGCGGCCATCAAGCGCTCGGGCAAGCTCGGCGACATCCTGGCCGTCTCGGGGTCGCTGCTGCACGGCGTGCCGCAGTACGTGCTGGGCCTGCTGCTCAGCGCGATCTTCGCGACGCTGATCCCGATCCTGCCTGCCGACGGGCCCGTGGACATCCTGTTCGAGCCCGGGTTCAACGCCGGCTACATCGGCTCGCTGGTCGAGCACGCGGTGCTGCCGGTGCTGACGTACGCGCTGGCGGCCTACGGCGGATGGATCCTGGCGATGAAGTCGAGCGTGGTGACCGTGCTCGGCGACGACTTCATCCTGGCGGCGGAGCTGCGCGGGATGAAGCGGTCGATCATCTTCAGGTACATCGCGCGCAACGCGATCCTGCCGCTCTTCACGATCCTGGCGCTGTCGCTCGGCGTGCTGCTCGGCGGCGCGGTGTTCATCGAGCGGATCTTCAACTACCCGGGACTGGGCCTGCTGCTCCTCGACAGCATCACCATGCGTGACTACGCGCTGATGGGCGGGGCGTTCCTGCTGATCACGGTGTCCATCATCGTGGCGAACATCATCGCTGACCTGTTCTACTCCGTGATCGACCCGCGGGTCCGCAGCGGCGAGGAGGTGTCCGGATGAGCGTGCTGCTGGAGAGCTCGTCGACGAGCGCCACGATGCGCCGCAACTTCTGGGCGGGCGTGTGGCGGGTGATGAAGCGCAAGCCCAGCCGCATGGTGGGCGTCGTGCTCATCCTCGGGTTCGTGTTCATGGGCGTGTTCGGTCCGATGTTCTACCCCGCCCAGCTGGACCGCGACCCCAACCTGATCACCAGGCCGCCGAGCTGGGAGCACTGGCTCGGCACCGACGACCAGGGCAGGGACGTGATCGCCCTGGTCGTCACCGGGTCGCGGTACGTGCTGCTGGCCGCGCTGGTGACCGCCGTCATCACCGTGGTCGTGGGCGCCGGCATCGGGCTGTTCTCCGGCTTCAAGCGGGGCCGCTGGGACAACGTCCTCATGCGGATCACCGACATGAAGTTGACCATCCCCGGCCTGCCGCTGCTGCTGGTGCTCTCCACCGTGTGGAAGTTCAGCAGCGCGATCCAGATGGGCCTGGTGCTGGGGCTGCTCAGCTGGGGTGGCGTGGCGCGGGCGGTGCGCTCGCAGACGCTGTCCCTGCGCGAGCGGGGCTTCATCGAGGCGGCGCGCGGGCTCGGCCTGTCCACGACGCACATCGTGAGCAAGGAACTGCTGCCGAGCATGGCGCCGTACATCGCGATGAACATGCTCATCGCGGTCACCGGCGGCGTCTACGCGCAGGTCGGCCTGTTCTTCCTGGGCGTGCTGCCGTATGAGTCGAACAACTGGGGCCAGATGCTCAACACGGCCGTGTTCCGCTCGGGGGCGCTCACGGTGCCCAGCGCGCTGGGCTTCCTGATCGGGCCGCTGCTGGCGATCCTGCTGCTGACGCTGGCCATCGTGCTCGTGGTGGACGCCATGGACGAGATCTTCAACCCCCGGCTGCGTGAGGAGTAGCAATGACTCAACAAGCGCCGGGAGTGCGCATCGACGGCCTCACGGTCGTCTACAAGACCCCCGCGGGCGAACTGCCCGCCGTCAGGAACATCAGCCTGGCCCTGGAGCCCGGCTCGATCACCGGCATCGTCGGCGAGTCGGGGTCCGGCAAGTCCACGCTGGCCCTGTCGCTGCTCAACGCCGTCCAGCCGCCCGGCAGGATCGCGGCGGGCAGCGTCGAGATCGACGGGCTCGGCGACGTGGTGGGCCTGCAGGGCGAGCAGCTCCGCAAGGCCAGGGGCAGGCACATCGGGTACGTCTTCCAGGCCGCCCAGAACTCCCTCAACCCGCTCAAGACGGTTGGCAAGCAGCTGCTCGACCTGGGCCGCTCGCACGGCGTCGAAGACCTGCGCGGCCTGGTGCGCGAGGCCAAGGAGCTGCTCGGCCGGATGGGGCTGGACGGGGCCAGGGTGCTGGACTCGCACCAGCACGAGCTGTCCGGCGGCATGCGCCAGAGGGTCGGCATCATGCTGGCACTGGTGCTCAACGCCCACCTGGTGGTGCTGGACGAGCCGACGACCGCGCTCGACATGATCACCCAGGCGAACATCCTGAAGATCATCCGCGAGGTCCACGCGGAGCGCGGCCTCACCACTCTCGTCATCACGCACGACATCGGCGTGGTGGCCGAGGTCGCCGACCGGCTGGCCGTCATGTACGGCGGGCGGCTGGTCGAGCAGGGCCCCACCAGGGAGGTGCTCGGCTCGCCGAAGCACCCCTACACCAAGGGCCTGATCCAGGCCATCCCCCGGCTCGTCGGCGACATCGACGAGGCCCGGGCCCTGCCGGGCCGGCCGCCGACCCTGGCGACCGTGCCGAAGGAGGGCTGCGTGTTCAGGGAGCGCTGCCCGCTGCGCATGGACGTGTGCGACACCGTCGATCCCGACCCCCGTGTCCATCAAGGGGCGGACGGGTCCAGGGTCGTGGCCTGCCACGCCGTGACCGTGAACGTGAAGGAGCCCGCATGATCACTGGGAACGGCGTCGTCAAGACGTTCAAACAGCGCGGCAAGATGCTGGGCGCCCGTGAGGTGCGCGCGCTGCGCGGGGTCGACTTCTTGATCCCGAAGGGCGGCGCGGCCTCGTTCATCGGCGAGTCCGGATGCGGCAAGACCACGCTGGGCCGGATCATCGCGGGGCTGGAGACGTACGACGAGGGCGAGATCCTGATCGACGACGTCTCCATGTCGCCGCTCAAGCCCAAGGAGCGCCAGCCGCACTTCCGCAAGATCCAGATGATCCATCAGGACCCGTACTCGGCCCTGAACCCGACCAGGACCATCCACCAGACGCTGTACGCCCCGCTGAGCCTGCGGGCCAGGCAGACCGGGCGGTCGCGGTCGTGGATCGACGAACGGGCGGCCGAGGTGCTGTCGCTGGTCGGCCTCGACCCGGGCACGGTGCTGTCGCGCTACCCGCACCAGCTGTCCGGCGGCATGCGGCAGCGCGTGGTCATCGCCCGCGCGCTGACCGTCGACCCGGAGATGCTCGTCGCGGACGAGGCCGTCTCGATGATCGATGTGTCGCTGCGGCTGGGCATCTTGGCGCTGCTGAAGGACCTGCGCGAGCGGCTCGGGGTGAGCGTGCTGTTCATCACGCACGACGTGGCCACGGCCCGCTACATCGGCGACGACGGCGAGCTGTACGTCATCTACCGCGGCCAGGTCGTCGAGCGCGGCCCGGTGGACACGGTCATCGCCGACCCCGTGCACCCGTACACGCAGTCGCTGCTGTCCGCGATCCCGGTGCTGCACGGCCTGGAGCAGCCCGGCGAGCAGCCGGTGACGCCGCTGGAGTCGCTGAACGAGAGCCAGTCGGACGAGGGCTGCCTGTTCGCCCGCCGCTGCCCGTTCAGGGGCGAGCGGTGCACGACCGAGCGGCCGCTGCTTCAGCTGACCGAGGGGGTGCCGCAGGAGCACGCGTGCTTCTACCCCGAGCGCCGCAGCGTGATCGCCCGCCCGATGAGCGAGGTGTGATGTCCCACGCTGTACGGGCCGCCGTGTCGGCCACCGACCTCGCCGAGGCGGCACGGATCGCCACCGCCGCGCTGACGCTGGACGCCGCGGAGGCCGCCGACCTGGTGGGCTCCCTGTCGCGGCCGCCCGCGGAGCGGCGCTGGACCGCGCTGGCCACCGACGGCGGCGTGGTGATGGCCTCCCTGTCGGCCACGGATCCGGGCAACGGGCACATCGACCTGCTGGCCGTGCACCCCTCCATGCGGGGGCAGGGGCGCGGGCGGGCGTTGGTGGGGGCGGCCGAGGAGTGGCTGCGGGGCCAGGGGGCGCGGCAGGCGCACTTCACCGGCAACCCGCCGTGCTACGCCTGGCCGGGCATCGACGTACGCTACACCGCCGCCGCCTGCCTGGCCGAGAGCCTCGGCTACGAGCGCTATCACGTCGCCTGGAACATGACGGCCGACCTGGGCGCCGACCTGTCCGTCGAGGACGACCTGCGGCGGCTCGAGGCGTCCGGGGTGCGCGTGCACGCGGCCGACGAGAACCGTGAGGGGGTCGCCGCGTTCGTCCGGGAGCACTGGAACGATCTGTGGGCCTGGGAGGCCACGCACGCGGCCGGGCTGCACTACGCCGAGCGCGACGGGCGCGTCCTGGGCTTCGCCGCCTGGGGCGCCCGGCCGGGCTGGTTCGGGCCGATGGGGACCTCGCCGGACGCCCGCGGGCTCGGCGTGGGACGCGTACTGCTGCGCAGGTGCCTGGCGGACCAGCGGGCCGCCGGGCAGGCCAGCGCCCAGATCGGGTGGGTAGGGCCGTTGCGGTTCTACTCGCACGCCGTCGGCGCGCGAGCGGAACGCGTCTTCTGGCTCTACCGGCGCGATCTGGCGTGATGTCACGTATAGAGCAGTCGTCCTTCTGGTCTTCCTGGTGGCGGGCAGAGGTCCCGGGGGTCCTCGCCCGCGTCCAGGCGGCGGGTGAGCGTGTCGGAGCCCCACAGGTGGTCCATGAACAGGTCGGGGCCCCACCAGCGCAGGTCGTCCGGGTAGAGGGTGCGGGCCACGTACAGCATGGACAGGCCCGTCAGGACGGGCCTGAACGACTCGCGGTCGTGCACGTGGAGCTGGACGCCGCGCACGGGGACGCCGGCATGCTTGTGGAACGTGGGGGTGAACCAGGTCTCCCTGAACCGCACACCGGGCAGTTCCAGCCCGGTCAGCGCGGGGGCGAACCTGGCGTCCGCGTACGGGGCCCCGATCAGCTCGAAGGGCCTGGTCGTGCCGCGCCCCTCGGAGAAGTTCGTGCCCTCGAACAGCCCGGTGCCCGGGTAGACCAGCGCGGTGTCCACGGTCGGCATGTTGACCGACGGCATCACCCAGGGCAGCCCCGTCTCGGCGAACGTCATGTCGCGCCGCCAGCCCTCCATCTCGACCACGCGCAGGTCCACGTCGAACCCGAACAGCGTGGCCAGCTCCCCCGCCGTCCTGCCGTGCCGGACCGGGAGCGGGAAGCGGCCCACGAAGCTGGCGAACGCCGGGTCGAGCAGCGGGCCCTCCTGGACGGTCCCGCCGAGGGGGTTGGGGCGGTCCAGCACCACGAAGCGCAGCCCGAGCCGGGCGGCCGAGGCCAGCAGGTCGTACATCGTCCAGACGTAGGTGTAGAACCGGGCACCCACGTCGGCGATGTCGAAGACCAGCGTGTCCACGCCAGACCCCGCGACCACCCGGTCCAGCGCCTCGCCCTCGATCTTGTGCGTGTCGAACACCGGCAGCCCGGTCTTCTCGTCCACGGCGTCGGCCTCGCTGCCCGCCGCCTGCGCGGTGCCGCGCATGCCGTGCTCGGGGCCGAACAGGGCTGTCAGCTTCAGGCCCGCGGCCAGCAGCGCGTCCGGGGTCGGGGTGAGATCGGGCAGGACTCCAGTGGGGTTCGTGATCAGGCCGAGGCGGGTTCCGCCCGCGAGCGCGGGGTCCGCGGCCAGCCGTTCGGCTCCGGTTCGTACATGTGGCATGCAAGCCATTATCTGAAAGATATTTACAAGCGTGAAGGAGAAGGTGGAAATTAGCGTCATGACTGATCCGCTACCCGAGCTGTCCACCGAGCAGAGCGATCCCCGCTACAGCCAGATCGACCGGCTGCCGACCGAGCAGATCGCCCGGCTCATGAACCAGGCCGACGCCGCCGTGCCCGCCGCCGTCGCGGTGGCCATCCCGGCGATCTCGGCGGCCATCGACGGCATCTCCGCCAGGATGGCCGAGGGCGGCCGGCTGCTGTACGTCGGCGCCGGCACGTCGGGGCGGCTGGCCGTGCTCGACGCCAGCGAGTGCCCGCCCACGTTCGGCACCGATCCGTCGCTGGTGCAGGGCATCATCGCCGGCGGGCCGGACGCGCTCACCCGGTCCGTGGAGGGGGCGGAGGACGACACCGAGGCCGGCGCCGCCGCGCTGAAGGACCTTGAGGTGGGGCCGCTCGACTCGGTGGTCGGCGTGTCCGCCAGCGGGCGGGCCCCTTTCGTGCTCGGCGCGCTGGCTGAGGCGTCCGCTCGAGGCGCGCTCACCGTCGGCGTGTCGTGCAACGACGGCGCGCCGTTGTCGGCCGCCGCCGAGCACGCGATCGAGGTCGTCGTGGGGCCCGAGGTGGTGACCGGCTCGACCCGGCTCAAGGCGGGCACGGCTCAGAAGCTCGTCCTGAACATGATCTCGACGATCTCGATGGTCAAGCTCGGCCGCACGTACGGGAACAAGATGATCGAGATGTCGGCGATGAACAGCAAGCTGGCTGGGCGCGCGCTGCGCATGGTCAGCGACATCACCGGCGCCGACAGCGCGACCGCCGAGTCGGCGCTGGACGCGGCCGGCGGGCAGGCGAAGATCGCCGTGCTGATGATCCAGCACGGGCTCGACGCTGAGGGGGCGCGCGCACTGCTGGAGTCGCACGGAGAGCGCCTCAGTGACGCGCTGAGCGGCTGACCGCGTCCGGCACGACGGGGCCGCCACCACGCGCCACGGCCCCCGCACGACGCGTGACAGCGACGGGCGCCCTGCACGACGGGCGCCCCGGACAGCGGTTGCTCGGGACGACCGGGGCCGGACGACCGGGGCCGGACACGAGGGGACGAGGGGGACGGGGATGGCTGATCGGCTGGGCGCGATCCTGGCGGACGGGGTGCCGCGCGTATGCTCGGCCGCGGTCGCGCTGATCGCCGTGGACGGCCGCGTGGCCGCCGCGGCCGCGACCGGCGAGCTCGTACGCTACGCCGACGCCGAGGGAAACCTGGCCTCGGAGCGCCCGCCCGCGGGGCAGGACTCGATCTTCGACCTGGCCTCGATCAGCAAGCTCTTCACCACGACTGTACTGCTCTCCCTGGCAGAGGAGGGCCGGCTCGGCCTCGATGAGCCGGTGGCCACGTGGATACCGGGCAGCGACGGCCGGATCACGCCGCGCCGCCTGCTCACCCACACGGCGGGCCTGCCCCCGACCCGCCGCATCGACCTGGAGCTGCCGGGCGCGGACGCCTCCGAGCACATGGCGGCGATGCTGGACACGCCGATCACCCACCCGGCCGGCGGCCCGTACCTCTACAGCGACGTCGGCATGGTCATGGCGGGCCGGATCGCGGAGCTGGCCGGCGGCGCGCCGCTCGACGATCTGGTCCGCGCGCGGGTCACGAGCGTGCTCGGCCTGGCCGACACCGGCTACCGGCCCGGAGCCCTGCCGCGGATCGCCGCGACCGAGTGGAAGCGGGAACGCCAGGGGCCCGCGCCGCACCCGGGCGCATCAGCCGGCGGCTGCGTGCGCGGCGAGGTGCACGACGAGACGGCGTACGCGCTGGGCGGCGTGGCGGGGCACGCGGGGCTGTTCGCCACGGCCGGGGACCTGCTGGCCTTCGGCGAGGCGCTGCGGCTCGGCGGCGGGCCCGTGCTGCGCCAGGAGAGCGTGGCCGAGATGCTGCGCGACCAGGGCGCCGAGGGCGCCCCCTTCCGTCACGGGCTGGGCGTGCGCATCGGCGACCCGGGCATCGTGGGGCCGCTGACCGGCGCTTTCGGCCATTCCGGCTTCACCGGCACCTCGCTGGTGGTCGATCCCGCGCGCCGGTTGACCGTGGTGCTGCTGACGAACGCCGTCCATCCCGTACGGGGGCGCGACGGCATCCGCGAATTGCGCCACGCGGTGGCCGCCGAGGCGTCGCGCCTCCGCGACCTCGCCCTTTGACAGGACGTAATTACAAAACCACAAATAGCGTATTGCTCAGCCCGAAACTGTGTGTGAAGGTACCAGTGAGACGGCCGGGAAAGCTCCGGACGGATTGAAGGTTCCTTTCACCAGAAGGGCCTCGGGCACAAATGGATGAACCTCCATCGTCCGCACAAAACCGATTTATCCAGCGATTTGCTGGCATGGGGAGATTCGGCGTGGTCTGGACGGGCCAGGTCGTCACCCTCGTCGGCAATTCCGTATTGCGCTTTTCCCTGGTCATCCAGGCCTGGACCGTGGACCACCAGGCCACCCAGGTCGTGGCGCTGTCGCTCTGCGCGCTGCTCCCCCAGATGCTGCTGAGCCCCACCGCTGGGGCCATCGTCGACCGGTGCCGCAAACGCACCGCCCTGCAGCTCGCCGACGCGGGCGGGCTCGTCGCCGTCGGGGCCATGGCGGCCGTGTACTTCCTCGGCGACCTGCACCTCTGGCTGGTCTACCTGACCGTCGCGCTGCTCGGCGCGTCGGCCGCGTTCCAGTTCCCCGCCCTGTCGTCGGCGGTGCCGCTGCTGGTGGGAAAGGAGCAGCTCCAGCGGGCCAACGGGCTGCTCGCCACCGCCAAGAGCGTGGCCGACGTGGGCGGTCCCGCGCTGGCCGGGCTGCTCGTGCTGACCGGCGGGCTGGGCGCGGTGCTCTGGATCGACCTGCTGAGCTTCGCGGTCGCGCTGGTGACCGTGCGCCTGGTGCGCATGTCCGGCGACGCGCCCGGCTCGGCCACCGAGCGCAAGCGGCTCGGGGCGGACTCGCTGGAGGGGCTGCGCTACCTGTTCGCCCAGCCCAGCCTGCGCGGCCTGATCCTGGTGTTCTTCACCGTCAACCTGGTGATGGTGTTCGGGTTCGCCGTCGTCCAGCCCATGATCCTGGCCAGGACGGGCAGTGACGTCTCCGCGCTGGCCGGCGTGAACGCCGGGATCGGCGTGGGCGGGATCACGGGCGGGCTGCTGCTGGCCGCCTGGGGCGGTCCGAAGAACCGGGTGCGCGGCATGATGCTCGGCGTCGTCGGCATGTGCCTCAGCGCCCAGATCGTCATGGCCGTGGTGCACGGGGTCGTGGCGTGGACGGCGGCCATCCTCGTGGGCGCGCTGATCATGCCGATCGTCAACGGCTCGATGCAGTCCATCATCCAGACCAAGGTGCCGAAGGAACGGCAGGGCCGGGTGTTCGGGGCCGTCATGTTCGTCTCGCAGATCTCCTCTCCGGTGGCGATGGCCTTCTCCGGGCCGCTCGCCGACCACGTCTTCGAACCCCAGGCCGCCTCGGGCACCGGCCTGCCGGGGCTGCTGCGGCCCCTCGTGGGCGCCGGGCCTGGCAGCGGCATGGCGGCGATGCTGCTGATCGCCGGCCTGCTGGGCGCGGGCGCCGCCCTGCTGGGGCTGGCCCGCCGCGCCGTACGCCACATCGACGTGCTGACGCCCGACCTCGAGAAGCAAACCGCGGGAGGCTGACCATGACCACCAATCCGTTCGAGGACGAGAACGGCGCCTACCTGGTGCTGGTGAACCGTGAGAACCAGCACTCGCTCTGGCCCGCCGACATCGACGTGCCCGCGGGCTGGCGGGTGGCCCTGCCGTCGAGCTCCCGCGCCGCGTGCCTGGAGTACATCGAGACGCACTGGACGGACATGCGCCCGGCCGGCCTCACCCAGGCATGACGATGGACGTTTCCCCCGGTCCGAGAACGAGTGTCCACGAGCTCTTCGCCCGGCAGGCGGCGCGGACACCCGGCAGGACGGCGCTGATCTGCGGCGCTGAGCGGCTGACCTACGCCGAGCTGGACGCGCGGTCCTCGGCGCTCGCGGACGGGCTCGACGTGCCGCCGGGCGGCCTGGTCGGGGTCCGCATGGAGCGCGGCGCCGGCCTGGTGGTCGCGCTCCTGGCCGTGCTGAAGCGCGGGGCCGGCTATCTGGTGCTCGACCCGGACTTCCCCGAGGAGCGGCTGCGCGGCATGGTCGAGGACGCCGGCGCCGCCGCGATCCTCTCCCCCGAGGGCGTCGAACGGCTCCCCCGCGCGGCCCGGCACGACGGCGTCGCGTGCGTGATGTTCACCTCCGGCTCCACCGGCCGCCCCAAGGGGGTCGCCGCGCCGCACAGAGCGATCGTGGCCACGGTGACCGGGCAGGAGTACGTGCCGTTCGAGGCGGTGTGGCTGCAGTGCTCGCCGGTCTCGTGGGACGCGTTCGCGCTGGAGCTGTGGGGGCCGCTGCTGTCGGGCGGCACCTGCGTGCTGCATCCCGGGCAGCGCGTCGACCCGGTGGTGATGGGGCGGCTGACCGCCGAGCACCGGGTGAGGTGCATGTACCTGTCGAGCAGCCTGTTCAACGTGATCGTGGACGAGTATCCGGACGCGCTCACCGGCGTGCGCCACCTGATCGTGGGCGGCGAGGCGCTGTCGCCCGCGCACGTCAGGCGCGCCCTCGAACGGCATCCCGGACTGCGGCTGAGCAACGGGTACGGGCCGGTCGAAGGCATGATCTTCATGACCACCCACCCGGTGACCCCGGCGGACGGTCCGGTGCCCATCGGCACGCCGCTGGCGGGCAAGCGCGTGTACGTCCTGGACGGGCGGCTGCGGCCGGTGGCGGACGGGGACGTCGGCGAGCTGTACGCGGCCGGGGACGGCCTGGCCCTGGGCTACCTGGGGCAGCCCGGGCTGACGGCCGAGCGGTTCGTGGCGGATCCGTTCTGGGACCCGGGCGGCCGGATGTACCGGACGGGCGATCTGGTGCGGCGCTCGGGCGGGGTCCTGCAGTTCGTGGGGCGGGCGGACGAGCAGGTGAAGATCCGCGGGTTCCGGGTCGAGCCCGACGAGGTGGCGGACGTGCTGGCGCGCCACCCGTCCGTGGCCCGGGCCGGCGTGGTGGCCAGGGAGGACACGCCCGGCGAGAAGCGGTTGGTCGCGTACGTGGTGGCGGCGGCCGGCACGCGGGTGCACGACGACGGGACGCCGTGGGAGGGGCACGTGGACGTCGAGGCGCTGCGCGCCTATGCGGCGGCCGTGTTGCCGGACTTCATGGTGCCGTCGGCGTTCGTCGTGCTACCCGGCCTGCCGCTGACCCCCAGCGGGAAACTGGACAAGCTCCGGCTGCCCGCACCGGCGTACGAGCGTGGCGGCTCCGGGGCGGCGCGCGACGACGTGGAGCAGTCGTTGTGCGAGCTGTTCGCCGAGGTGCTCAAAGTGCCGCGGGTGGGCGTCGAGGACGACTTCTTCGCGCTGGGCGGCGACTCGCTGATGGTGGCCAGGCTCCTCAGCAGGATCCACGCCGAGCTGGGGGCCGAGGTGGGAGTCAGGGCCCTGTTCGAGACGCCCACGGTGGCGGCGATCGCCGAGCACGTCAGGGAGCAGGCCGGGGCACGCGCACCGGAGCGGGGCGAGCCCGCCGCCCCGATCGCGGAGGAGGCCGCGCTGCCGCTGTCGTTCGCTCAGCGCCGGCTGTGGTTCCTCGACCAGATCGACGCGGGCGTGGCCTACAACATGCCCATGCTGGTACGGCTCCACGGCCCGGTGGACGTCCCGGCCCTCCGCGGCGCGCTGGAGGACGTGGTGGCCAGGCACGAGGCGCTGCGGACCGTCTTCACCGTCCACGACGGTGAGCCCGCCCAGCGGGTGCTGCCGGTCGAGGAGGCCAGACCCGGCTTCAGCGCCGTCGAGGTCCCGGCCGCCGAGCTGGACGGGCGGGTGGCCGAGGCGGCCGGGCACCGGTTCGACCTGGCCGCCGAGCTGCCGATCCACTCCGTGCTGTTCACCACCAAGCCGGACGAGCACGCGCTGCTGCTGGTCATGCATCACATCGCCACCGACGGGTGGTCGCTGCCGCCGTTCATGCGCGACCTGTCACGCTGCTACGCGGCCCGGCTCGGAGGGGTGCCCGCCGAGCTGCCGCCCCTTCCGACCCGGTACGCCGACTACGCGGTCCGGCAGCGCGAGCGCGTGGACGCGCTGGCCGCCACGGAGCTCGGCTACTGGCGCGAGACGCTGAAGGGCCTGCCCGAACGGCTTCCGCTGCCCCGCACGGCGGAGAACGTGGCGGAGACAGCAGGTGCCGCTGACACGGTCGTCAGGCAGATCGGCGCGGAGCTGCACGGGCGGCTGGCCGAGCTGGGCAGGCAGCGCGGGGCCACGCTCTTCATGGTGCTCCAGTCGGCCCTCGCCGTCGTGCTCAACCGGGCCGGCGCGGGGACCGACCTGCCCATCGGGTCGCCGGTCGCCGGGCGGTCCAGCGACTCCGTGGGGGACCTCGTCGGGTTCTTCGTCAACCTGCTGGTGCTGCGTACCGACCTGTCGGGCGATCCGGACATCGGCGAGCTGGTGGCGCGGGTACGCGAGATGGACCTGGAGGCCTTCGCCCACCAGGAGGTGCCGTTCGAGCGGGTCGTACAGGACCTCAACCCGGTACGCCACCCCGGGCGGCATCCCCTCGTGGACGTCGTGCTGGCGCTGCAGAACAACGCGCGGGCCGAGCTGGACCTGCCCGGCGTCGAGTCGCGGGTCGAGGTGGTCAGGACCGGGGCGGCCCGGTTCGAGCTGCTGGTCGACGTGACGGACGACTACGGCCGCGACGGCGCTCCTGCCGGGATCGCCGTGACCGTCGAGTACCGGGCGGCCGCTTTCGACAGGCTCGTGATGGAGTGGCTGGCCGACGCGCTCGTACGGGTGCTGGAAGCCATGGCGGCTGCCCCGGACGCGCCCGTCTCCTCGATCGCGGTGCCGGAGTCGCCGCAGGCCGCGGTGGAGCCGCCATCGGCAGGCGCGTCTCCCGCCTGGCCGGCGAGCACCTCCAAGAGGGCGCGGCGGTGGCCGGGCACCGAGCTGGAGCGGCGCATCGCGGGCGTCTGGGCCGACGTGCTGGGAGTGCCGGGGGTCGGGCTCGACGACGGGTTCTTCGCGCTGGGCGGGAACTCGCTGAGCGCCGTGCGGGTCGCGGCGCGGCTGGCGAGCCAGGGCCTGCCCGCCACCGCCGGGCAGCTCTTCTCCGCCCCGACCGTCGCCGAGCTGGCCACAGCGCTGAAGCAGGCGCTGGAGCAGGCGCCCGGCATCGAACGCATCCCCAGAGCCCCGCGTATCCGCCCCCGGTGAGGAGCACGCCCATGGACCTCAGTGTGATGTTCTTCGGCGCCGACGACGCGGACGCCGCCGGCCCGAACGCCACGACCGGCTCCGCCGGCCATGCCGCGAAATACGACGACATCCTGACGATCACCCGGGCCGCCGACCGGCTCGGCTTCACCGCCGTCTGGACTCCAGAGCGGCACTTCCAGCAGGTCGGGCAGGTCTTCCCCAACCCGGCCGTGCTCAGCGCGGCGCTCGCCGTGGCCACCGAGCGCATCCACGTGCGGGCGGGCAGCCTCGTGCTCCCCCTCCACCACCCGCTGCGCGTCGCCGAGGACTGGGCCCTCGTGGACAACCTGTCACGCGGCCGGGCCGGGGTCTCCGTGGCTACCGGCTGGCACTCGAAGGACTTCGTGCTCGCCCCTGACGCCTTCGAGGACCGGCGTGCCCGGGCGTTCAGCGACATCGGGCTGCTGCGCAGGCTGTGGGCGGGCGAGGCGGTGGAGTTCACCGGCGGCACGGGCGAGCAGGTGGCGGTGACGTCGCAGCCGCGCCCGTACTCCCCCGCCCTGCCGCTGTGGACCACGACCTCGGGCAGCCCGCAGACGTGGGAGGCGGCCGGGCGGATGCGGACGAACGTCCTCGGCGCCACCATCGGTCAGACCCGCGAGGAATTAGCCGAGAAGATCCGCCTCTACCGCAAGGCCTACGACGAGGCACCCGAAGTGGACGGCACCCCGCCCAGGGGCACCGTCACGCTCATGGCCCACACCTACGTGGGCGTCACCGACGAGCAGGCCAGGGAACGGGCGGGCGGGCCGCTCAAGGCGTACCTGAAGTCGTATGTGGCGCAGACCGCCGCCAACAAGGACAAGAGGGCCGATTCGCTCACCCCCGCGCAGCTGGACATCCTCACGGAGTTCGCCTTCCAGCGCTACCTGAGCTGGGGCAGCCTGCTGGGCTCCGCGGAGACGTGCCGCAAGAGCCTGGCGGACCTGGCCGACCTGGGCTGCGACGAGGTGGCCTGCTTCGTGGACTTCGGGCTCGGCGCCGACGAGGTGCTCGCCGGACTGGAAAGGCTGGCGAGCCTGTCATGAACAGCGCCGACCGCTTCGCCGCGCTCGGGGGCGAGCGCCGGGTGGAGCTGCTGCGCCGCCTCGTCGAGGCGGGCAAGCTCGACGCGATCCCCGACATCGTGCCCCCGCGCGACCCCGCGCGGCCCGTGCGGCTCAGCCCCGCCCAGGAGGACCTCTGGGTGTACGAGTCGCTCTATCCGGACACGGCAGCGCTCAACCTGTGCTGCTCGTACCACTTCGACGCCCCCGTCGACCCGGCCGACCTGGAGGCGGCGCTGACCGTCGTGCAGGAGCAGCACGACAGCCTGCGCATGCGGATCAAGGGCGAGGTCGGCGACCTGCGGGTGGACTTCCCGGCCGCGGAGCCGTTCAAGCTGGAGCGGCTCGACCTGCGCGGCACGGGCGTGAGCCTGCGCGAGGCGCTGCACGCCTTCAGCCGCCGCACGTTCGACCTCGACGGCGGGCGGCTGATCAGGGGGCAGTTCATCACCGTGGACGGGACGCGCTCCACGCTGGCGCTGGCGCTGCACCACATCGCCACCGACTGGTGGTCGTTCGACGTGCTGCACGGCGAGCTCACCGAGGCCTACCGCGCCGTGCGCGACCGCGTCCCGCCGCGCCTGCGCCGCCCCGAGATCCAGTACGCCGACTTCGCCGGATGGCAGCGTGAGCTGGCGGCGGCGGGGGTGTTCGACGCGCAGCTCGACTGGTGGCGCGGCTACCTGGCGGACCCGCCCCGCCCCCTGACGGTCGGCCCCTTCTCCGCCGGCGCCACGCCGGGCGGGGACTTCGGGGTCGAGCAGATCGCCTTCCGCATCGACGCGGGCACCGAGGCCGCCGTGCGTGCGCTCGCCAAGGAGCGCGGCGCCACGGTGTACGGGGTGCTGATGACGGCGTTCGCGGTGTTCGCGCACCGGCTGACCGGCGAGCCCGACCTGATCACGGGCACCCCCATGGCCAATAGGTCCGCCAAGGGCCTGGAGCGCGTCATCGGGTACGTCATGAACACCGTCCCCATCCGCTGGCGCGTCGACGGCGACACGACGTTCGCCGGCCTGCTGTCCCGCTTCACCGCCGAGTTCCCCCAGGTCCTCGCGAACGCCGACGTCCCCGTGGGCAGGGTCGTCCAGGCCGTGGACCCGGAGCGGGTGGCCGGGCGGTCGCCGCTGTTCCAGTGGGTGTTCATGCACCTGCCGCGCCAGGAGAGCGTGGCCAGGCTGCGTGAGATCGCCGATCCCGAGCGCGTGCACACCGGCGGGGAGCACGACCTGATCGGGATCGTGCGCGACGGCGACGACGGGTTCGAGGCGAGCCTGGAGATCCGTACCGACCTGTACGCGCCCGAGGTCGTGCGTGAGTGGGCGGACGCCTTCACCACGCTGCTCGGCTCGCTTGTGTCCGCGCCGGACGCGCCGGTGGCGGCGGCCACGATGACGCGACCCGTCGTGGAGGACTTCGGGGGCGCCGCCGTCGAGCTGCCGCACACGAGCCTGCCCGAGTTGGTGGCCCGCTGGGCCGAGCGGACGCCGGACGCCGTGGCCGTGGAGTCGGACGACGAGCGGCTCACCTATCGCGGGCTGCTTGAGCGAGTGGATGGGCTGGCCGGGGCGCTGCGGGAGCGCGGGGTGGGGCCCGAGCGGGTGGTTGCCCTGGGGCTCGGGCGGTCGGTGGAGCGGGTGGTGGCGATGCTCGCGGTGCAGCGCGCCGGTGGGGCGTACCTGCCGCTCGACCTCGACCACCCGGCCGAGCGCATCGCTTACACGGTCGAGGACGCGGGGGCCACGCTGCTGATCGCGCCGCCCGGTGCGCTGCCGGAGCTGGGGATCGAGCGGATCTCACCCGACATTGCCGGATTTATTGGGAAATTTCCCGCTCTTGCGCCGTTCGGCGCGGCATACGTGATCTACACCTCCGGCTCCACCGGCCGCCCCAAGGGGGTCGTGGTCGGCCACGCGGGCATCGCGAGCCTGGCCCACTCGCTGGTGACCGCCTTCGAGCTGGACGGCTCCAGCCGTGTCCTGCAGCTCGGACCGGCGGCGTTCGACATCTCGGTGGCCGAACTGTGCATGGCGTTCGGCTCCGGCGGCACGCTCGTCGTCCCGCCCGACGGGCCGCTGGTGGGCTCCGAGCTCGGCGAGGTGCTGCGGGAGCGGCGGATCACGTTCGCGATCATCCCTCCGGCCGTGCTGGCCGGCGTGCCGCCCGGCGGCCACCCCGCCCTGCGCGGGCTGGCCACGGGCGCCGACGTGTGCCCGCCGGAGCTGGTGGCGGCGTGGGCGGGCACCCGATTCTGGAACGCGTACGGGCCGACGGAGATCACGGTGGCCGCCACGGTGAGCGACCCGCTGGCCGCCGACGGCTCCCTCCCGCCGATCGGGCGTGCCCTCGCCGGCACCCGCCTGTACGTCCTGGACGAGCGGCTGCGGCCGATGCCCGTGGGGGTGCCCGGGGAGTTGTACGTCGCGGGCGCCGGTGTGGCCCGCGGCTACCTGAACCGGCCGGGGCTCACGGCCGAGCGCTTCGTGGCCAACCCGTTCGGCGCGCCCGGGGAGCGCATGTACCGCACGGGCGATCTGGTGCACCGGCGGCCCGACGGCCAGCTGCATTTTCTCGGCCGCGCGGACGACCAGGTGAAGGTGCGCGGCGTCCGCGTGGAACCGGGCGAGATCGAGGCGGTGCTGGCCCGCCACGAGTCCGTCGACCGGGCCGCGGTGGCGCTCCGGGACGGCCGCCTCATCGCGTACCTCGTCGGTCGCGGCATCTCGTGCGATACCGGCGACGTACTGGCGCATGCCGTGGCGTCGTTGCCTGTGCACATGGTGCCGGGCGAGTTCGTGGTGCTGGACGCGTTGCCGATCACGCCGCAGGGCAAGCTGGACCGGGCCGCTCTGCCCGCGCCGTCCTTCCGGCCGACGACGCCGCGCGAGCCGGTGTCCGGACGGGAGGCCGCACTGTGCGAACTGTTCGCCGAGCTGCTCGACGCGCCCGCGGGCCCGGACGACGACTTCTTCCGGCTGGGTGGCGACAGCATCGGTGCGATCCAGCTCGTCGGCCGCGCCAGGGCGGCGGGGATGAGTCTCACGCCGCGCGAGGTGTTCGTCGCCAGGACCCCGGCCGCGCTGGCGTCGGTGGCACGGGCCACCGCGCGAGCGGTCGCTGACTCCCCTGTGGGCAGATTCCCGCTGACGCCGATCATGCACTGGTGGCGCGAGCACGGCGGCCCGCTCGACACGTTCACCCAGTCGCTGCTCCTGCCCGTGCCCGAGGGAGCCGGCGAGGAGCGGATCAGGGCGGCGCTGCGGACGTTGGCGGCGCGGCACGCGGCCCTGCGCATGCGCCTGCTGCGGCACTCGGACACCGACTGGGAGCTGGAGGTGCCGCCGCAGGACGAGCCGGTGGAGGTGCTCTTCACGCGCGCCGGCACGGAGACGGCGCCGCGGCTGGATCCGGAGCGCGGGCAGATGCTCGCCGCCACCTGGCTCGAACCAGACCGGCTGCTGGTCACCGCGCACCACCTGGCCGTGGACGGCGTCTCCTGGCGCATCCTGGGCCCCGAGCTGACCGCTCTCCTGGAGGGCAGCGACACACCCGGCGCCGCGGGCACATCATTCGCGGGCTGGGCCCGGCTGCTCGCCGCCGAGGCCGTGCGGTCCGAGCGGGTGGAGGCGGAGCTGCCGGTGTGGAAGCGGCTGGTCTCGGGGGACGAGGCCGGGATCGCACCCGGCTGGAGCGGACAGGGCGGGCCGCGCACCACGCTCACCAGGACGCTCCCAGCCGACCTCACCGAGCAGGCCGTCACCGATCTCCCCGCCGCCTTCCGCTGCGGCCCCGACGACGTGCTGCTCACCGCCCTGGCCGGCGCCGTGACCAGGTGGCGCGGCGGCACCGGCGTGCTGGTGGACCTCGAAGGGCACGGCCGGGAGTCCCCCGCGGACGACGTCGACATCACCGGCACGGTCGGCTGGTTCACCACCCAATACCCGGTCAGGCTGGACGCCACCGGCTCCCCGGCCGAGGCGCTCAAGCGGACCAAGGAGCGGCTCCGCGCCGTGCCCTCGGGCGGCCTCGGCTACGGCCTCCTCCGCTACCTCAACCCGCGCACCGCACGCGAACTGGCCGAGCTTCCCACGCCGGACCTGCGCTTCAACTACCTGGGCCGGTTCGACGGCGAGCTGGTCGGCATGCCCGGCGCCCCCATGGCGTACGCGATCGAGCTGGACACCGTCGTGCACGCGGGGCGGCTGGTGGCGAGCTGGTCGTACGCCGCCGACGCCATCGGCGAGGACCAGGTGGAGAGGCTGGCCGGGCTGTGGTTCGACGCACTGGCCGAGCTGGCGGGCCGGGCGGGCGAGGGCGGCGCGACCAGCTCCGACTTCCCGCTGGTCGAGCTGTCGCAGAGCCAGATCGAGGATCTCGAAGCGGACCTGGACGGTGACTGGTGAGCGGCAGGCTGGCCGACGTGCTGCCGCTCTCCCCCGCGCAGGAGGGCCTGCTCTTCCACGCCCTGTACGGCGGCGACGACGCGTACGTCATCCAGGCCAGATTCACCGTCGGCGGCGAGGCGGACCCGGCGAGGCTGCGCGCGGCGGTGGAGGCCCTGCTCGCCCGCCACCCGAACCTGCGCGCCTGCTTCCGCCACAAAGGCCTCGACCGCCCGGTGCAGCTCGTCCCCCACCGGGTGCGGCTGCCGTGGACGGAGGTGGACCCGCCGTCGGACGCCGAGCTGGAGCGCATGCTGGAGGCCGACCTGCTGCGCCCGTTCGACGTCACCAGGCCGCCACTGGTCCGCGCCACCCTTGTCCGGCGGAAAGAGCTGGTGCTGACCATGCACCACATCCTGGTGGACGGCTGGTCGATGCCGATCCTGGCCAGGGAGCTGGCCGCCTTGTACGCCGGCGAGGGCGAACTGCCGCCCGCGCCTCCGTACCGCGACTATCTGGCCTGGCTGCGCGACCAGGACGGCGAGCTCGCCGCGCGGGCCTGGCGGGAGTCGCTCGCGGGCCTGCCGGGCCCGACCCTGCTCAGACCGGGCTCGGGCGCTGGGAGCGGGCGCCAGGAGACGGTGGAGCTGGAGCTGACGCGCGAGCTGAGTGAGGCCCTGCGGGACCGGGCGCGCCGCGCGGGCGTGACCGTGAACACGCTGGTGCAGGCGGCGTGGGGGCTGGTGCTCGGGCGGCTGACCGGGCGCGAGGACGTGGTGTTCGGGACTGTGGTGTCCGGCCGTCCGCCGGAGGTGGCGGGCGTGGAGTCGATGGCGGGCCTGTTCATCAACGCCGTGCCGGTACGGGTCAGGACCCGCGAACGCGACCTGCTCACCCGCCTGCAGGACGAGCAGGCCAGGCTCACGGCGTTCCATCACGTACGGCTGGCGGACGTGCAGCGCGGGACCGGCGAGCTGTTCGACACCCTGCTGGCCTTCGAGAACTACCCCCGCGACGGCCTGGACACGTCCGGCCTGCGACTGGCCGAGGTCCGGGACGCCACGCACTACCCGCTCACGGTCACGGTGGTCGCGGGCGAGCGGCTCTGGCTGCGCCTCGGCTACCGCGCGGAGCTGCTGACCAGGACCGAGACCGAGGCCATCGCGGCCCGGCTGACCAGGGCGTTCGAGGTTCTCGCCGATGGCGGTACGGGAGACGTGCTGCCGGAGGAGGAGTCGCACCGGCTGCTGGTGACCTGGAACGACACCGCGCGGCCAGGCGCCCGGCACGCGGCGGCGGGGTCGGTGCCGGAGCGGTTCGCCGCGCAGGCGGCCCGCACGCCGGACGCGGTGGCGGTCGAGCACGGCGGGCACACCCTCACCTACGCCGAGCTGGACGCCTGGTCCGGCCAGGTCGCCGCCGGGCTGGACGTGGCGCCGGAGACGCCGGTCGCGCTGCTCATGGAGCGCTCACCCGACCTGGTGGTGGCCCAGCTCGCCGTGCTGAAGACGGGCGGCTGCTACGTCCCGCTGGACCCGGGGCAGCCCGAGGCGCGGCTGGCCTGGCTGCTGGAGGACAGCGGCGCCAAGACCGTCCTGACCCGGCTGGAGGCGGGCGAGGGCCGTTCCACGCCACGGCCATCGGCAGGGCCGGCCGACCCGCGCTCGGCGGCGTACGTCATGTACACCTCCGGCTCCACCGGCACCCCCAAGGGCGTCGTCGTCACCCACGCGAACATCCTCGAGCTGACCTCCGACCGGCGCTTCGCCGCCCACCGGCGGGTGCTGCTGCACAGTCCGCACACGTTCGACGCGGCCACGTACGAGCTGTGGGTGCCGCTGCTGAACGGCGGGACGGTCGTCATCGCCCCGCCGGGCCCGCTCCAGCCGGACACGATCAGGCGGGCCCGGCTCAGCGCGGTGTGGCTGACGGCCGAGCTGTTCCGCACCGTGGCCGACCTGGCGCCCGACGCGCTCGCCACGGTGGACGAGGTGTGGGCCGGGGGCGACGTGCTGCCGCCGGACGCGGTGCGGCGGGTGTCGGGGCGCGGCGTGCGGGTCGTCAACGGGTACGGCCCCACGGAGACGACCACGTTCGCCACCAGCCACCCGGTCCCCTCGGGCTGGGCCGGCGACGCCGTACCGATCGGACGCCCGCTCGACGACACCCGCGTGTACGTCCTGGACCCGCGCCTGCGCCCCTCCCCCATCGGCACGGTCGGGGAGCTGTACGTCGCGGGGACCGGGCTGGCCCGCGGCTATCTCGGCCGCCCGGGGCGGACGGCGGAGCGGTTCGTGGCGGATCCGTTCGCGGCGGGCGAGCGGATGTACCGGACCGGTGACCTGGCGCGGTGGACGTTCGACGGGGAGCTGGAGTTCGCGGGGCGGGCCGACGGGCAGGTGAAGATCCGCGGCTACCGGATCGAGCCCGGCGAGGTCGAGTACGTCCTGGAGAGCTCCCCGGAGGTGGACCGCGCCGTGGTCGTCGCCACGCCGGGCGCGGGGCGGCGGCTCATCGCCTACCTCGTCCTGGCTCGCGGTGGCGCGCTGGATCGGGTGCGTGAGCACGCCGCCGCCCGGCTGCCCAAGCATCTCCTGCCCGCCCGGTACGTTCCCCTCGACCGTCTCCCGCTCACCCCGCACGGCAAGGTCGACCGCGCGGCCCTGCCCGATCCGGCGCTCCCCGCCCCCGCCGCCAGGGAGCCGGGGACGCCGCGCGAGAAGGAGCTGTGCGAGCTGTTCGCCGAGGTCCTGGGCACGGGGGCGGTGGGTGCGGACGCCGACTTCTTCGACTCCGGCGGCGACTCGCTCCTCGCCATGCGGCTCACGGCGGCGATCGAGTCCAGGCTGGGCGTGCGCACGAGCATCGCCGCCCTGTTCGAGGCGCCCACCCCCGCCAGGCTCGCCGTGAGGCTGAACAGGGCGGCCACCGAGCTGGACCTGTCACCGCTGCTGACACTCCGGCCGGAGGGCGACAGGCCGCCGCTGTTCTGCGTGCACCCCGGCCGGGGCATCGGCTGGTCGTACACCGCGCTCCTGCCCCACCTGACCCCCGGCCGCCCGGTCCACGCGCTGCAGTCGCCGTCGCTCCAGGCCGGCTGGACGCTCCCGGGAAGCATGCGGGAGCTGGCCGAGGACTACCTGACGCGCGTCAGGGCCGTCCGCCCCGAGGGGCCGTACCTGCTGCTCGGGCACTCCTTCGGCGGCCTGCTCGCGTACGAGATGGCCGCCTGCCTGCGGGAGTCCGGGCAGGAGGTGGGGCTGGTGGCCTCGCTCGACGCCTTCCCGTGGCCGGCCGGGTTCCCGGCGGATCCCGAGGCGGTCGAGCAGGAGGCGCTGACCATCCTGCTGCGCACCCGTACGCTTCACCCCTACGCCCAGCCGGGGCCGCTGGAGCGGGCCCGGGTGTTCGCGGCGGTGCGCGGCAGCGAGGGCCCGCTGTCGGGGCTGGACGACGAGCGGCTGTCCGCCGTGGCCGACACGGTGGCCGGGCATCTCCGGCTGGCGGTCACGTACCGGCCGCCGCCCTTCGACGGGACGGTGCTGCTCTACTCGGCCACCGCCCAGCCCGGCGGCGTGTCCTCGGCGGTCAAGGCCGAGCGCTGGGCCCCCGCGCGCGTACGCGTCCACGATCTCGACTGCGGACACAGCGACCTGCTCAGGCCGGGGCCCGCCGCCGAGATCGCCAGAGTCCTCCAACCGATCCTGCGGGAGTTCTGATGGTGCCGGTTGAGTACGAGTTCCCCGTGTCGCCCGCGCAGGCCAGGATGCTGGTGCTGGATCAGCTCAATCCCGGCACGGCCCAGTACAACGTGCCCGTGGCCTTCGCCGTGCACGGATCCTTCGACGTGGCGGCCTTCGGCGCGAGCCTGGACGCGGCGCTCGCCCGGCACGAGTCGCTGCGCACCGTGTTCCGGCCGCACGACGGCGAGTACGTGCAGGTGGTGGCGGAGGGAGGGCCCGGTGTGGGGGGTAGGGCGGCGCTGCGGGTGGAGCGGGACGTGCCCGTGGCCGAGTCGTACCCGTTGATGGTGGCGGAGGCGGGGACGCCGTTCGACGTGGCGGCGGGGCCGCTGCTGCGGTGCGTCGTGTACGCGCTGGACGACGGCAGCCACCGCGTCCTGCTGACCGCCCACCACCTGGTGTGCGACGGCTGGTCCCTGCGGATCCTCCTCCGCGACATCGCCGACTCCTACCGCCTTGCCGTCCCTCCGGCGTCCGATGATCACAGCGGGTCGCCGGAGGTCCAGGGCGGTGGGGAGCCACCGCTGCAGTACCCCGACTACGCGGTCTGGCAGCGGGAGCGGCTGGACTCCCATGCCCTCGACGAGGCCGTCGCGTTCTGGGCCGAGTCGCTCAGGGACGCGCCCACGACCCCGGCGCTCCCCACCGACCATCCCCGCCCCGCCGTGCAGTCCACCGCCGGGGGCGTCGAGCGGATCGCGCTGCCCCCGGACACGCGGGAGCGTCTGGCGAAGGTGGCCGCCGAGCGGAACGCGACGCCGTTCATGGCGTTGTTCGCGGCCTTCGCCGCGTTCCTGGCCAGGATCTCGGGGCAGCGGGACCTCGTCGTGGCCACGCCCGTCTCGGGCCGCGACCACCCCGACGTCCAGGGCCTGGTCGGGCTGCTGGCCAACACCCTCGCCGTCCGTACGGACCTGTCGGGCGAGCCGTCCTTCCTCGACCTGATCACCCGCGTACGTGACCGCTTCCTGGCCGCCCACCCGTACCAGGAGGCGCCGTTCGAGGCGGTCGTCGAGGCCGTGGCGCCCGGCAGGGAGCTCAGCCACGACCCGCTCGTGCAGGTGATGATGGCCTTCGACGACGACGCCGGCATGCGGCTCGACCTGCCGGGCGCCGTCACGGAGCGAGTCGAGCTGCTGCTGAGCGAGGCCAAGTTCGACCTGCTTCTGAACGTCGAGCGGGACGCGGACCGCCTGGCCGCCCAGTTCATCTACCGCGCCGACCTGTTCACGCCCGGGACCGTCCGCCACTGGGCCCGTGCCTTCGCGACGCTCGTGAACGGCCTGCTCGACCGGCCGGACCTGCCCACCACGGCCGTCGACCTCCTCTCGCCCGAGGACCGCCGCCTGGTGCTCGGCGACTGGAACCGCACCGCGCCCGCCGCCGGCGCCTCCACCGGCACACGCCTGGTCCCCGACCTGGTGGCCGACCGCGCACGCGAACGCCCGGACGCGACGGCTCTGGTGTACGGCTCGACCTCGCTCACGTACCGCGACCTGATGGAGCGGGCGGACGGCCTGGCCGCCCGGCTGCGCGCGGCAGGCGTGGGGCCGGAGGTCCCGGTGGGGCTCTGCCTGCCCAGGGGCGCCGACATGGCGGTGGCGGCCCTCGCGGTGCTGCGCGCGGGCGGCGCGTACGTCCCGCTCGACCCCGGTCATCCGGAGGCCCGGCTGAGGTTCATGGTCGCGGACGCCGGGGTCCGCCTGCTGATCGCCGCGGAGCCCAGAGACCTGGGCGCTCCCGTGATGCGGCCGGACGGGGAAGCGCCCGCGATCGGACCCGCGACCAGGTCGGAGCCCACCCTCACCGACACCGCCTACATCCTCTACACCTCCGGCTCCACCGGCACCCCCAAGGGCGTGACCGTCGAGCACCGCGCCCTGCTCAACCTGGCCACCGCCGTGCGCCCCCAGTTCCCGGTGACCGGCGACGACCGCGTGCTGCAGTACGTGTCGTTCGGGTTCGACGTGGCCGTGTCCGACCTGTTCTTCTCCTTCGTCGCCGGGGCCGAGCTGCACGTGGCGGCCGAGTGCGAGCGGCTCGGCGAGGACCTGTACGCCCGGCTGCGCGACTCCCGGATCACCTACGCCTTCCTGCCACCGTCGGCCGCCATGTCGCTGCCGTGCCCGCCCGGGGCCCTCCCCGACCTGCGCACGCTGGCCATCGGGGGCGAGGCGTGCCCGGCCGAACTGGTCGAGCGCTGGGCGACGCCGTCGCGCCGGGTGGTGGACGCGTACGGGCCGAGCGAGACCGCGGTCTACGCCACCACGGCCGACCTCGTGCCCGGCGAGCCGGTGGTGATCGGGCGTCCGGTGGCGAACGCGCGCGCGTACGTGCTGGACGAGCGGCTGCGCCCGGTGCCCGCGGGTGTGGTGGGCGAGATCTACCTGGCGGGCGCGGGGATGGCCCGAGGGTACGCCAACCGGCCCGGCCTGACGGCGGAGCGCTTCGTCGCGAACCCGTTCGGCGAACCGGGCGAGCGCATGTACCGCACAGGCGACCTCGGCAGGCACGACGCCGACGGGGTCCTGTCCTACCTCGGGCGGGTGGACACGCAGGTCAAGCTGAGGGGCTTCCGGGTCGAGCTGGGAGAGATCGAGACGGTCCTGGCCGCGCACCCGGGCGTCTCGGTCGCGGCGGCGACCGTGCGTGGCGACCGGCTGGCGGTGTACGCGGTCCCCACCGGCGACGGGGCCACCGAGGGGCCGGCCGCCGGGGAGCTGCGGGCCTGGCTGGGCGAGCGGCTGCCCGGCTACATGGTCCCGGACATGGTCGTCTTCCTGGACGAGCTGCCCCACAACAAGTCCGGCAAGGTGGACAGGTCCCGGCTGCCCGATCCCCCGCTCACCCGCCCCGATCTGGACCGGCCGTACGTCGCCCCGGCCACCGCGACCGAGCGTCGGCTGGCGGAGGTGTGGGCCGAGGTGCTCGACCTGACCAGGATCGGCGCGCAGGACAACTTCTTCGACCTGGGCGGCAACTCGATCAGGCTGCTCGCCGTCCTGACGGCGCTGCGCGAGCGCGGCGACGACGGCGGGCTCAAGCTGGTGGACCTGTTCAGGCACCCCACGGTCGCCGCCCTCGCCGCCCGCCTGGACGGCCCCGGACAGGCGGACCACGGCGAGTCCCGGCGACGCGGGCAGGGCAGGCGGGAGCGGCTGGCAGCGCGTAGGAACGCTCTGAAAGGCGGTACGGAATGACCGACGCACCGGCGGTGGCCATCGTGGGGATGAGCGGCCGCTTCCCCGGCGCCCGCGACCTCGCCGAATACTGGCGCAACCTGCGCGACGGCGTCTGCTCGATCACCGACTTCGGCGAGGAGGAACTGCTGGCGGCCGGGGTGGACGCCGGCGAGCTGCGCAGCCCCGGTTACGTGCCGGCCAAGGGCTTCCTGGCGGACGCGGACCGGTTCGAGCACGAGCTGTTCGGGTTCAACGCCACGGAGGCGGCGGCGCTGGACCCGCAGCACCGGCTGCTGCTGGAGACGGCGTGGTCGGCGCTGGAGGACGCCGGGTACGACCCGCGCGGCGCCCCGGACGGCACGGGCGTGTACGTGGGCGGCGGGCCCACCGAGCACTCGGTCGCGGCCCAGGTCGACCGGCGGCTGCACGCCCGGCTCGGGCCCATGCACGTGCGGATCTTCACGGACCGGGAGTTCCTGGCGGGGTGGCTGTCGTACCGGCTGGGGTTGACCGGGCCGAGCATGACCGTGCACACGGGCTGCTCGACCTCTCTGGCCACCGTGCACGTGGCCGTGCAGGCGCTGCTGACCGGCGAGTGTGACCTGGCTCTGGCGGGCGGCGTGTCCATCGGGTCCCCGTACAAGCGCGGATACCTGTACGAGCCCGGCGGCATCCACTCGCCGGACGGGAGGTGCCGCCCGTTCGACGAGAAGGCGGCGGGCATGGTCGGCGGCGACGGCGTCGGGCTGGTGGTGCTCAGGCGGCTGGAGGACGCGCTGGCCGACGGCGACCCGATCCACGCGGTCATCCGCGGCACGGCGGTCACCAACGACGGCGCCGCCCGGGTGGGCTTCACCGCGCCCGGTGTGGACGGACAGACGGCCGCCATCCTCGAGGCGTGGGCGGCGGCGGGGCTGGACCCGGCGGGCGCGCAGTTCCTGGAGGCGCACGGGACGGGGACGGACCTCGGGGACCGGATCGAGGTGGCGGCCGCGACCGCGGCCTTCGCCGGGGCACGGTGCGGGCTCGGCTCCGTGAAGTCCAACATCGGCCACCTGAACGCGGCGGCGGGCGTGGCGGGGCTGATCAAGGTCGCGTTGATGCTGGCCAACCGCACGATGGTGCCCACGGTGAACGTCACCCGCCCGCACCCGGACCTGGACCTCGACGCCACCCCGTTCCACCTGCTCACCGAGGCGAAGGAGTGGGACGCCCGGGGGCCGCGACTGGCGGGGGTGTCGTCGCTCGGCATCGGCGGCACGAACGTCCACGCCGTCCTGGAGGAAGCCCCGCCACCGGTCCGGCGCTCGCCCATGCCCTCTGGCCGGGCCACCGAGGCGTCCCCGCACCGGAGCACCCCCGCGGCGCCCGGCCAGGGCGCGGCCACCGTCGTGCTGCCGCTTTCCGCGCGCACTCGGGCGCAGCTCGACGCCGCGGCCCGGCGCCTGGCCGCCGCGCTGCGCGAGCCCGGCGCGCCACCGCTGGCCGACGTCGCCCACACGCTCACCCACGGCCGGGCCGCTCTGGACGTGCGCGCCTATGTGGTCGCCGCCACCCACGAGGGGGCGGCGGGCGCCCTGGAGACCTCGACCTCGGCCAGGGATCCGCTGGGCGAGGCCTGGGTGGCGGGCGAGGAGGTCACCTGGCCCGCGACCGGGCGGCGGGTCCACCTCCCCACGTACCCGTTCGCCGGAGACAGCCACGGCGCGCTCACCCTCGGTGCCCCGCCCGCCGCCCCCGAGCCACAGCCGGACACGGCGACGGCGGTGACCGAGCTGTTCCTGACCACCCTGGCCCTCACCGGGCCGTCCGACCTGGACAGGACGTACTTCGCCGTGGGTGGCGACTCCCTGACGGCTGTCTTCCTGGTCAGCGAGCTGCGTGACCGATTCGGCCTGGACATCCCCATCGAGACCTTCCTCCGCGAGCACACCCTGAACGAGATCATCACCAAGGCCCTGAACCCCGAGGACGACGACCCCCTCGGCGACCTCCTGGACGAGCTGGAGCGATGAGACCCGCGCCGGACCCCGCCGGGATCGACGAGCTGGATCTCCTCGACCCCCGCCTCCACGCCGCCCACGACCTCACCCCCGTGTGGCGCTGGCTGCGAGCCAACGACCCGGTGCGCAGGCACGAGCGGTTCTGGAGCGTCACCCGCCATGAGGACGTCCTGCGCGTCGTGCGCGACCCCGCCACGTTCACCTCGCTCCAGGGCAACATGCTGCGCACCCTCCTGCGCGGCCATGACCCCGGCGCGGGCAAGATGCTGGTCGTCACCGACGGCCCCGCGCACACCCGGCTGCGCCGCCTGCTGACGCCCGGCTTCGGCCCGCGCACGCTCGGCCCCGTCACGCGTTCCATCACCGCGGCCACCCGTGAGCTGCTCGGCGCGCTGGTACGGCGCGGCGGCGGCGACTTCGTGACCGAGGTGGCCGCCCAGGTGCCGCTACGCGCGATCTGCGAGCTCCTGGGCGTGCCCGAGCAGGACCGGCAGCGCGTCCTGGAGCTGACGAACGAGGCCATGCTGGGCGAGAGTGACGGCGGGGGCACAGGGGTTCCCGCCAGGATCGCCCAGAGCGAGATCCTGCTCTACTACACCCGCCTGGCCGCCCAGCGCAGGGCGGCTCCGGGCGACGACGTCATCAGCCTGCTCGTGGCCGGCGACCTCACCGAGGAGGAGGTGCTGCTCAACTGCTACAACCTCATCATCGGCGGCGACGAGACCGCCCGCCTGGCGATGGCCGGGGGCGTGCTGGCGCTGGCCACGTACGACGAGCAGTGGGCGCGGCTGCGTGCGGACCCTGAGCTGATCGGCACGGCCGTCGAGGAGATCCTGCGCTGGACCACCCCCGCCGCGCACGTCGGCAGGGCCGCCACCCGGGACGCCGAGCTGGCCGGACGCCGGATCGCGGCAGGTGACGTGCTGGCGCTCTGGACCGCCTCCGCCAACCGGGACGAGGCCGTGTTCGACGACCCCGGCCGTTTCGACGTGGGCAGGAGTCCGAACCGGCACCTGACGTTCGGCTACGGCCCGCACTTCTGCCTGGGCGCCCAGCTCGCCCGCGCCGAGATCACCGCCCTGCTGGCCGAGCTGCGCGCGAGCGTGCGGGCCATCGAGGTGACCGGCCCGGTGACCTGGCTGCCGTCGAACTTCATCAACGGCATCGGCTCGCTCCCCGTCGCGCTGACATAGCGTGAAAGTATGTCCGTCCATCTGAACCACACCATCGTGCAGGCGAGGGACAGGGACGAGACCGCCGCGTTCCTCGTGGACGTCCTCGGTCTGGAGCCGGCGCCGGTGTACGGGCCGTTCCGCGTCGTCACGCTCGGCAACGACGTCTCGCTCGACGTCATGCAGTCGGGCGGGACGGTGGTCCCGCAGCATTACGCGTTCCTGGTCGGCGAGGAGGAGTTCGACCAGATCTGGGAACGGATCAAGAGCCGCGGCCTGACGTACTGGGCCGATCCGCACCATGAGCAGCCGGGGCGGATCAACACCCACGACGGCGGCCGCGGCCTCTACTGGTCCGATCCCAACGGCCACAACCTGGAGATCATCACGGTCCCGTACGGCGGCTGGGGCCAGGAGGCCAGGGCCTCCGGCTAGGGGGCCAGGGCCTCCAGCGCCTCCTCGGCCCGGCGCATCGCCTCCTTGGCGTCGAGCGTGACGAACTCACGGTCGAAGCCGAGGTCGTGGAAGACGTCCGTCACGCCCCTGGCGGCCAGCTCGTCCACGTCACGCCGGATCTTCTCGTACGTGCCCGTCAGGGGCCGGTCTTCGTCCGCCGCCCGGACCTGCGTGACGCCGCGGCACACGAAGCGGAACGCGGCAGCGTCCCTGCCCGACTCCGCCAGCGTGGCCTTGATCAGCTCCACCCGCCCGGCGACCGCGGACAGGTCCTCCCTGCTGGAGCTCACCCATCCGTCGGCCAGCCGCCCGGCGCGGCGCAGCGCGACCTCGGCGGTGCCGCCGAGCAGGATCGGCGGCGGTCCGGGCACCGGCTTGGGGTCGATGTGGGAGGGCGGCACGCGGTAGAACTCGCCGCTGTGCTCCACCACGTCGTCGGCCCACGCCTCGCGCAGCACCTCGACGAACTCCTCGCCCCTGCGCCCCCGCCGTTCCATGCCCACGCCCGCGGCCTCGAACTCCTCCGGCAGCCAGCCCAGCCCGATCCCGGCCGTCAGCCGCCCGTCCGAGACCGTCTGCAGCGTGGCCAGCTGCTTGGCCAGCACCAACGGCTGCACGTACGCGTTGATCACGGCCACACCGAGCCGGATCCGGCTCGTCACGGCCGCCAGGTGGGCCAGCGTGATGAGCGGGTCGTGCACGCTGCGGTACGTCGGCCCCATCGGATGCCCGACCGGGTACAGCAGTCGCTGGAACGTCCACAGCTCGTGATAGCCGAGCTCCTCCGCGCGCGTGGCGACGCGGCGCATGTTCTCGGGGGTGGCCCACGGGCCTGACTGGGGCACTGCGAAACCGACTCTCATGCACCCTAGTCTGACCTACGCGAAATCGCTCCAGGAAGGAGCCTGTGACCTGCGAAGAAGCACGAGACGAGCCGCCCACCGGCGTGGCCGTTCCGCGTATGTTCCGTAGCGGTACCCTGATCGGGGGATGAGGGGATGAAGCTCGGTATTCGGCTACCGGAGCGTGTGGGGGTGGATCTTCGGCTGGACATCGTCGAGGCCGCCGCCGGCCCGCTCCGGGCCCCGAGAGAGCATGGTGCGGGTCGGCGGCGGACGAGACCTACGTGCCGTGGCGGCGTCTCCACGGCCTTGTCAGAGCATCGTCGCGGCGCGTCACGGCCGCGGGCGACGCGTGCCGAAGCTCAGCGGTGATCCCAGCCGTGGTCCCAGTGGTGGTCCCCCTGGTGGTCCCAGCGCGGCTCCCAGCGCCGGTCCCAGCGGTGGTCCCAGCGCCGGTCCCAGTCCCGGTCCCAGCGGTAACGGCCGATGCTCGGGTCGAAGTGCCGGTAGCCCAACCGGGGGTCGTACCGCCAGTAGCCCCACTGCGGGTCGTACCGGTTGCCTTGATGCGCGTCCCAGCGGGGGTCGTCGGTGCCCCAGCGCGGGTCGAGGGCGTGGTGCCCGTGTTGCCAGACAGCCTCCACCGCATGGTGGACCGGCGTGGTGGCGGCCGAGGCGACCGGCGCGAGCCCCGCCAGCGCCCCGATGGCGATGGCCGGACCGACCAGCGCGGCCTTGATGGTCGTTGAAAGAGGTTTCATGGATCCCCGTATCGTTGTCGCGAACGGACGCCGGTTATCTTCCGCGTGCGGCGGAATGGCAAGCTCAACGAATCGTCAATGCCGGGCGGGGAATTGAGTCCATCCGCCTCGCGGCGCTGAACTGCTCACCAGCACACGAAAGCCGTCCCACCCCTGCGTGGGGAGCCGCAGGGGGCGGCGAGATCATTCCGCGTATATTCCGCGAGTGGCGGCATTCACGGGCCGCGACTGGCACACCGTGGCACACGCCAAAAGGTGAGCGGCTGGCGTTACCGCAGGTCTGGTCGGGGATTTGGCCCGATCCGGCGATCGCGTCCGGCGGCATGCACCGCCGATACCGCCGAATAGTCTGTACGAGTGGGTCTAGAAGATGAGCTGGCGGGTGTCGCCGCGGCGTACGGCGGCGCGGGCGAGCCCGCGTGGCATCTGATGCGCGCGGATGTCGTGGTGTTACGCAGGGGCGAGGTCGTGGTCAAGGCCCACTCACTGCATGACGACGTGGAGTCGTTGCGCGTCCAGCTGCGTGCCGCCGCGTCGGCCGCGGTGAGCGGGGTGATGCTCGCCCCGCTGGAGCCCGAGGTGCTGGAGGTCGCGGGCCGCGCGGTGACGGTCTGGCCCGCTGGCCGCCCCGTCGCGCAGGACGACCCGGACTCCGCGCCCTGGGAGGAGGGCGCCAGGTTGCTGGCCAGGCTGCACGCCACCCCGCTCACGCTGCTGCCCGAGCTGCCCGCGGCCGGAGGCCCCGCGCGGGCCGCCAGGGCGGTGGACCGGATGGACGGAGACGGCCCCGTCGAGCAGCTCATCAGGCGGACCTTCAAGGAGCTGCCGGAGCCCGACCCGCTGCCGGGGCTGCTCACGCACGGCGACTGGCACCTGGGCCAGCTCGTCCACCGCGACCGCTGGCTGCTCATCGACGTCGACGACCTCGGCGTCGGCGACCCGGCGTGGGACCTGGCCAGGCCGGCCGCCTGGTACGCCGCGGGGCTGCTCGACCCGGCCGTCTGGGAGCGGTTCCTCGGGGCGTACCTGGCCTCCGGCGGGCCCGCGCTCGGCCAGGGCGACGACCCGTGGCGCCGGCTCGACCTGCCCGCCCGGGCGCTCACCGTCCAGCTCGCCGCCGTGGCCGTCGTCAACGCTCAGCGCGAGGGCAGGGAACTGGACGAGGTCGAACATTCGTTAGTCGAGGCGTGCAACAGAATCGTCCGAGCGTGACGGGGTTGCGCGCGGTAGGTTTCACCCTGAAACCCCGAAGCCAAGGAGAGCGACTTAGATGCAGTGCCCTAAGTGCCGCGGGAACATGCGGACCTATGAGCGCAACGGCGTCCACATCGAGCAGTGCGACAACTGCCGTGGGATCTTCCTCGACTACGGCGAGCTGGAGACGCTGACCCGGATGGAGTCGCAGTACCACGCGGCTCCCCCGCCGCCCCCCGCCCCCGGTCCGGCCTGGGGCGCTCCGCACCACGGCGGCGGCCACTACGGCCACCACCGGCAGCGCAGCTGGGTGGGCATGCTGTTCTCGACCTGATTCGGCGCAGGCCGCGCACACCGGGCGGGGTGCGCGGCCTTTCAGCTCGGGAAGTCGTCGGGGTCCACGGGCGCGGTGCGGGCGTTGCCGCCCGAGATCGCGTGCAGCGTGATCCGCCAGTCGTGCCAGCGGATCTGCGTGGCGGTGAACGTCGTCTTGAACTTCACCGACTTCTCGAACTTCTCAAAGCTGCACTCGCGCGTGAACGACTTGCTCTTGCCGTCCCAGTCCACGCCGTGCGTGAAGTAGACCTTGTACGTGCCGTCGCGCACGCCCTTGACCTTGAACTTCGAGTTCTTGCGCACGTATACGCTGAACGTCTTGCTGCCGCCCTTCACGACGGTGACCACGGCGTCGCGGGTGCCGCCGTTGTCGATCTCCAGCGAGCTGCGGCCGTTGAACGTGCTCCTGCGGATGAACGAGCCGTTGCCCAGCCGCCTGGTCTCCTTCTTCCCGGCCTTCACGTCCACGACGTCGGCCGGGTAGCCGCCCGCGCTCTGCAGGGCCTCGCCCGCCTTGTCGAGCGCGGCCAGCTTGTCGTCGAGGTCGGTGAGCACGGCCGACGACGTGCACAGGTTCCTGGCGCCCACCTTGCCCGCCGTGGAGCCCAGCCCGCTGGCGAAGTCGCGCAGGCTGGTCACGTACGCGTCGTGCTGGGCGCGTACGGCGTCGGGCGGTGCGACGGCGGCCAGCGCGTCGGCGGCGCCGCTCAGCGCCTCCTCCGCGCGGCCGACCCGCTCGTCCAGGGCCTTGACGCTGCGCGCGCCCGCCAGGGCGTCGATCGCGCCGGCCATCGCCTTGTGCCTGCTCTCGAGCGTGCTCTTGTACTCCTCGGCCGTGAGCGCACTCGGGCTGGGGCTGCTCGTCTCCGTGCCGCCGCCGCTGACGGGCGCCCCGCCGCCGTTGCCGCCGGCTATACCGCTGACCTTCGGCTCGCCTCCGGTCGGTGACGGTAAGGACGACGAGCATGCGCCAAGCGTGAGAGTTGCCAGGGCGAGAACGCAGGGGATCAACCGGGGTCCAGCCACCTGTCACACTATCGCCGGGTTGATCCCCACACGTCAATCACGATTCCGTCAGTCCGGCGTCCCGATCCTGTCGCAGCCGGCGAGTGATCCCGATCGTCTCCAGGAACGGCACGTCGTGGCTGGCCACGATGAGCGCGCCCCGGTACGCGTTCAGCGCCTGGGAGAGCTGGCGGACGCTGGCCATGTCCAGGTTGTTCGTCGGCTCGTCGAGCAGGAGCAGCTGTGGCGGCGGCTCCGCCGACAGGAGCGCGGCGAGGGTGGCCCGGAAGCGCTCGCCTCCCGACAGCGTGCCGACCGCCTGGTTGACACGCTCGCCCCTGAACAGGAAGCGCGCCAGGCGCGCTCTGACGTCGTTCACGGAGGCGCCCGGGGCCACGGCCCGCACGTTGTCCACGACGCTCAGGGTGTCGTCCAGGAGGTCGAGGCGCTGCGGCAGGTATCGGACGGGGACGTGGGCGCCGTGCTCGATGATCAGCTTGAGCAACGTGGTCTTGCCCGACCCGTTCGGACCGAGCAATGCGATCCGCTCGGGACCACGCACCACCAACGTCTCCAGCACAACGCCGCGCGCCTCGCCTTCGCCGCCCTCGCCACGCACACCAGGCTCGCCACCCACGCCGCTTTCCGAGGTGCCCTGATCAGGGGACAGCGGACGGGTGGCGAGGGCCGGAGGCGGTGGGAGCGGGAGGGTGAGGACCGTGCGGCCGGCCGGGACCTCGGTGCCGGGCAGCTGGATGCGGATCTCCGCGTCGTCCCGCACCGACAGCTCGGCCTCCGTCAGCCGCTCACGCGCCTCCTCCAGCTTCTCGATGGCCAGGTTGCGCTGCTTGCCGGCGGTCACCTGGGCCTTCCGCTTGAGTCCGTTGGCGACGATCTTCGGCACCTTCTTGTTCTCGAACGCCTTCCGCCCGGTGCGCAGGTTCCGGTCGATCCGGGTGCGGGCCTCGATGAGCTCGCGCTGCTGCCGCCGGATCTCGCCTTCCGCGGTCCGTACCATCCGCATGGCGGCCTCCTGCTCGCCGGCGACCTGCTCCTCGTAGGCGCTCAGGTTGCCCCCGTACATGCGTACGACGCCCTCGCGCAGCTCGGCGATCTGGTCCATCAGCTCCAGCAGCGCGCGGTCGTGGCTGACCACCAGCAGCACCCCCGACCAGGCGGCGACCGCGGCGTAGAGCCGTTCGCGCGCGTCCAGGTCGAGGTTGTTGGTGGGCTCGTCGAGCAGCAGCACCTCGGGCCGCTTCAGCAGCTGGGCGGCCAGCGCGACCATGATGGTCTCGCCGCCCGACAACGTGCCGACCGTGCGGTCCAGCCCGATGTGGCCGAGCCCGAGCCGGTCGAGCTCGGCCCTGGCGCGCTCCTCGACGTCCCAGTCGTCGCCGACCGCGGCGAAGTGCTCCTCGGCCACGTCGCCGCTCTCGATGGCGTGCAGCGCCGCCCGCGTCCCGCTGATCTCCAGCAGGTCCGACACGGTACGGCCGGCGCCCAGCGGGACGTTCTGCGGCAGGTACCCCACCTCCCCCGACACGGAGACAGACCCGGACCGAGGGGCCAGCTCCCGCGCGATGATCTTCAGCAGGGTGGACTTGCCCGACCCGTTGACCCCGATGAGCCCGGTACGTCCCGCGGGGAACGCGGCGTCGAGCCTGTCGAGCACGCCGGTGCCGTCAGGCCAGGCGAAGGACACGTGATCTACAACAATGGAAAAAGACATAAGGCGGCTCCCGTCACAAACGTCGAACTTTCGTGACTTGGCGGGAATCACCGCATATGCGCGCAACACGAGGAAAGGAGGGGGCGAAGAGGTCGCCAGAGGTCCAGGTGTGCGCGCATCGCCCACGACAGGGCGGAAACGGCGCGGTGCCCGCGACCTCAGATCCTCACGCCAACTGCCCCCAGGGCTCGGCTACAAGACGCGAGAAAGACTATGCGACGCGAGGATCACCTGGCAAGGCTCCTGGCCCGGTGCGCCGCCACATTGACCCTGTTCGCGCAGGCCGGCGAGCAGAACCGGCGCCGCCCGTTACGCGAGGTGTCCACGAAGACGACCTCGCACCCGTCGCGGTCGCACCTTCCCAGGCGATGCCCGCCCGCGAACGACATGGCCATGGCCAGCCCGCCCGCCGTGGTGTCCTTCGCCCTGGACACGACGTCGGCGTGCGGGTCGAAGAAGTGCAGGTGCGGCTCGCGGCCGTCGTGCGCGCTGACGTACGGCTTGGACGCGGTGACGTCGAGCAGGTCGTTGATCAGCTTGATCTGCGTGTCCTGGTCGCGCTCCCCGAACACGGGCGCGAGCCGGCCCGCCCACTCGCGCAGCTCCTCGGCCTGTCCGGCCGTGACGACGGCGCGGAGCAGGCGGTGCTCGGCCAGCATCGCCTCGACCGCCTCAGGGCTGAAGTCGGTCGCGTTCACCAGGGCCGCCGCGAGGGCCGCCCCGTTGCCCCCGTAAGCGTTGAAATGCATAAGGGCATTACATCAGATTGGAATCATGCACTCCAGACATCTCCACGATCCGCTGGCCCTGGCCGTCGTCTCCTCCCACCGCACCTCAGAGGGGACGGTCTCCTACCTGAAGTGCGCCTGCGGCGCCTGGGAGGTGCGCACCTCCGGGCTCGTCGCCACCGTCCGGCCGCGCGAGCGCTGCGCCGGCGGGGCCGGATGACGACAGGGCCGGATGACGACGGGGAAACCGCGGAGGGCCGTCCGCCTCAGGTCAGCCGCGCCAGGTAGACCGCCCTGGCCTGCTCGAGCAGCGACACGTGGTCGCCGATCTGGTACGGGGCGGCCAGCCGGCAGTGCCGCTTGATCAGGTCCTCCAGCAGGTCCAGCCACTCCAGGCACCACCGCACGTCCTCCTGCCTGGCGACGTGCTTGCCGTCCACGTCGACGTAGACGGGGCTGGTCAGGGCGTACCCGGTGGTGGTCAGGGTGCGCGGGTGCGGGTCGCACAGGACCTCGGCCACCACGTACGTCGGCGCGTCCACCAGGATGTCGGCCGTCACGGTCAGCGGCTCGCCGGAGACCCGGCCGGAGCCGGCCGCAAGTCGCTCCGCGCCGGCCCACACGCCCTCCGCGGTGCGGATGCGTACCGCCGCGACCTCCGGGCCGATGGCCCCGGCCGTGACCCGGATGCGCCGGCCCTTATGCGCCTGGATGACCTGGCCGGGGCCGTGACCGTCCACGGACAGCTCCAGCCAGGGTCCGGTGGTGGCGAACGTGCGGCCCGCGCGCACGGCCGCGGCGAACGACCTGGCGCTCAGCTCGCCCTCGATCTGCGCGTAGACGCGGGCCCAGCCGGGCGGGTTCGACTGGTCGCCGGAGCGGGTGAAGGAGATCATCGCGTCCGTGCCCGCGGTCACGGCGAGCCGGTTGCCCGCGCCGATCAGCCGCCGGTACACCGCCGCCGCGGCGGGGATCGAGGCGTGCGTGAGCACGTCCAGGCTGTCCACCAGTCCGAGCGCGACGTCGGCGACCAGCTCTCGAGCGGCGCAGTCGCTCCACACGGGCCGCATGGGCGGGTCGCCGTCGCAGACCGGGGTGCGGAAGGGGTGGCCGTAGCCGACGAGCGCGCCGAGTCCGCGCAGCTCCCGTAGCCCGTCGGCGTTGGGCGGCCAGTCCGCGTCGCCGGCGAACTCGGTGTGGTGGCGGCCCGGAGCGGCGCGCGGCGCGAACGCGTAGACGTGGCCGAGCAGGTCGTCGCGGTATTCGACGCCCATCCGGGCCACGTGCGTGGCGTCGGACCACGGCAGGTCCACGTCCGTCCAGGCCTCCAGCGCCTCGCGGTCGTGGACGCGCCTGCCGGAGATGTCGCCCGTCAGGAGGTTGAGCACGTGCAGGTCCTCGCCGTGCTGCGCGGCGGCCGCGTCCGCGGGCACTCCGGCGCGGTCTGCCGCCCAATTGAGGTGGACGTGCATGTCGGCGCCGTACCAGCCGCGGGCGGCCGCGTCGTAGATGCGCTGAGGGGCGAGCTCGACCAGGCGCTCCTCGCCCGGGCCTGGGGTGAGCTCCAGCCTGGCCTCGTCGTACTCCATGCCTCTGGCGGCCGTGATCGTCAGTGGCACGCAGGGGACCTTCAGGACGAGGTCGTCGCCGTGGAAGTAGGGGCGGCCGTGGTGGTCGTACCGGTTGGGGGTGCCGGGCGGGAACCAGCCGCTGCCGTCCTCGCTCGTCACGCTCCATCGGCAGGGCATCCCCGCCACCAGCCGCAGTCTGGCCGCCTGGGTGGGGATCAGGAGGGTGTCCAGCTGGATGCGTACGCCGTCCACCACGACCGAGCTACCGTGATCCACCTCTACCAGCCAGGCGCCCCGGGGATCGATGCGCCGCCGGGTGTCGTCCACGCTGACCATGCAGGCCTGGTCGCGCCTGGAGTCGATGAGCAGCGACAGCCGCTCCTCGCCGCGTGGCGCCCCTTCGAGCCGGATCTCGTCCGGGCCGACGCGTACGGCGGCGAGGTGCGGAGGCAGTTCGCCGCCGAGAGTGTCGCGCAGCACCCGGTCGTAGTCGGGCCCGGCCAGGCAGGCCCCGATCCCGTGCATCGGCTCGCCCGGATGCAGCTCGGCCACCGCCTTGACGGCCAGCTCCCAGAACCGGTCGAACAGCGCGGCCGGAAGGACCCTGCGCCGGGCGAAGAACCTCACATAAGGGATCTCCAGCTCTCCCCAGGTCATGCCGTGCTCGGTCAGCAGCCGGCCGCACTCGGGCAGCATCAGCTCCGCAGACATACGCGCCCTCTCCCTGTCGGTTGCCGCGCCATCGTGACATGGATCACGGACGTCAATCCCCGAGCGCCTGCGGAGCGGAGTGGATATTTCACCCCCGGGGGTACGTCTCTCCTTCCGCGTATTCCTGGACCCCACGTTGTCCCGGCTCACGACGCCTTCGGCCGTTTCCTGAGCACGGGACCGCGTCGGCACGGACCAGCGGGCGTCGCGCCTGCGGCGGGGGCGACGCAGCGCCAAGGCACCCCGGGCCTGAGGCATGCACGCTCCTGGCCGCTCGTGCTAAATTTTGGCCATGCGGTCAGAAATTGAGCCGACCGGCCAGAAGCCGCGCTCGTTCATCGAGGAGGCCAGACGAGCCCAGATCGTGGCGTCGGCCGTGGAGGTGATCGCGGAGGCCGGGTTCGCCCAGGCGTCGCTGGCCCGCATCGCCAAGCACGCCGGCATCAGCAAGGGCGTCATCTCCTACCACTTCGCCGGCAAGGAGGAGCTGATGGAGGAGGTGGTCACCCGCGTCTACACGCAGGCCGCCGACCACGTCCTCGCCGAGATGGAGGGCCTGGAAGAGGCCGGTGACCTACTGAGGACGTACTTCATCGCCAACGCCGCGCACATGCGCGAGCACCGGGCGCAGATCACGGCGCTCGGGGAGATCTTCAACAACCTGCGCACCGCCGAAGGCAGACCCCGATACGGCGTCCAGACCAGCGAGGAGATCTACCAGGCGCTGGAGAGCGTCTTCCGCCTAGGGCAGCGCACCGGCGAGTTCAGGGACTTCGACCTCCGCGTCATGGCCGTGACGGTGTCGGCCGCCATGGACAGCATGTTCGGCTACTGGGCCGCCTATCCCGACCACGACCTCGAGGCACACGCACGTGAGCTGGCCGACCTCTTCGAAAGGGCATGCGGCAAGTGAAGACCGAGCCGAGAACCAGGCTTCACTCGATCGACAACCTCCGGACCGTGCTGACCGTGCTGGTCGTCCTCCACCACGTGGCGATCACGTACGGGAACATCCCCCTGTGGTACTACACCGAGCCCGCCAGGGACCCGTCGGGGATCCTGCTCGACCTCTTAGTGACGTTCAACCAGGCGTTCTTCATGGGGTTCTTCTTCCTGATCTCCGGCTTCTTCACCCCCCGCTCCTACGACCGCAAGGGCGGCCGCGCCTTCATACGGGACCGGCTGGTGCGGCTGGGCATCCCGCTGCTCGCCTTCCTGATCCTGCTCCGGCCCCTGGTGAACTTCGGCGACTACACGAAGCTCGACGGCATCCCGTACTGGCGGTTCTATCTGGCCTCGTGGGACCCGGGGCCGATGTGGTTCGCCGAGGTTCTGATCGTCTTCGCCCTGGTGTACGCGCTGTGGCGGTCGCGGCGGGCGCCGCTCGACTCGCGTCCCGCTCCGCTCCGGTTCAGGTCGATCGTGCTGTTCGTCCTGGGGCTGGCGGCGGTCACGTTCCTGTGGCGGTTCCCGGTGCCGACCGGCAGCTACGTGCCGGTGCTCGGGCTGCCGACGCCGAACTTCCTGCCGCAGTACGTCGCCATGTTCGCGCTCGGGTGCGTGGCCTTCCGGCGCGGCTGGTTCGAGACCCTGCCGGCGCGGGCCGGGCGGCTGGGGCTCGTGGCGGCGGGCGTGTCGAGCGCCGTGCTGCTGCCGCCCGCGTTCATGACGAGCGGCGCGGTGGCCTCGGCGCTGACGGCGGCCTGGGAGTCGGCCTTCGCGGTCAGCCTGGTCATCGGGCTGTCGGTGCTCTTCAGGGAGCGGTTCGCCGAGCAGGGGCCGCGTGGCCGGTTCCTGTCCGACCACGCCTTCACCGTCTACATCATCCACCCGCTCGTGCTCGTCGCCGTCGGCTACGGGCTACGCCGGCTCGACGCGATCGCGATCGTCAAGTTCGCGATCATGGCGGCCGTGGCGCTGCCGCTGTGCTGGGCGCTGGCGTACCTGGTGCGGTCGCTGCCGGGGGCTAAGCGAATTCTCTGATCATGTCGGGAAGCGGGGCGGCCCGGCCGTCGCGCACGCACACGTACGTGATCGTGCCGACGGCCACCAGGTCGCCCTCGCTCCGCATCGTGAACGTCATCGTGATCGAGGTCGTGCCGACCCTGGCCGGCGCGCTCTCCACGGCCAGCACGTCGCCGAGCCGGGCCGGGGCGTGGTGCTCGCACCCGCTCGCCTTGACCACCAGGTCGGCGCCCTCCCGCCGGAGCCGGTCGTAGCCGCCCCTGGCGCCGAGCCAGTCGAGGAAGGCGTCCTCGAAGTATTCGTAGTACCGGGCGGCGTGCATCATGGCCTGCGCGTCGCAATGCCTCGGGCGCACCGGGAGATGGGAGATCACTCCCGGAACCCTACGCCTCGTAGAAGGCGTCGAGCGTTCGGCCGTGGCGCTCCTCGACCGCCTTCCGCTTGATCTTGAGACTGGCCGTCAGCTCGCCCGTCTCCACCGTGAAGTCCTCGGCCAGGATCGCGAACTTCTTGACCGTGGCGTAGCTCGCCTGGTCCGCGTTGACCTGGTCGATGGCCCTCTGGACCTCCTCGCGCATGCGCGGGTGCTCGCGCAGCTTCTCCGGGTCCTCCGGCAGCGACTCCGACCGCGCCCACGGCCCTGCCACGTCCATGTCGAGCGTGATCAGCGCCGTGACGTAGTTGCGCCGGTCGCCGTGCACGAACACGTGCGAGGCGTACGGGCAGGCCGCCTTGATCCGGCCCTCCAGGTACGTCGGCGCGACGTACTTGCCACCCGAGGTCTTGATCAGCTCCTTCTTCCGGTCGGTGATGCGCAGCCGGCCGGCGGAGTCGAGCTCGCCGATGTCGCCCGTGTGCAGCCAGCCGTCCTCCAGCGCGCCGGCCGTCTCTTCCGGCAGCCCGTGGTAGCCGCGCATGATGCCGCGACCGCCGATGAGGATCTCGCCGTCGTCGGCGATGCGGACCTCGGTGCCCGGCAGCGGCGGCCCGACCGTCCCGAACTTCACCGACTCCGGCAGGTTGAGGAAGCTGCCCGCCGACGACTCCGTGAGGCCGTACCCCTCGAGGATCGTCAGGCCCGCCGCGTCGAAGAACTCGGCGATGTCCATGGACAGCGGGGCGGCGCCGGAGATGAAGAAGCGGATCCGGCCGCCGAACCGGTCGCGGAGCTTGGCGAAGACCAGACGGTCGGCCAGGGCGTACTCGACCCTGGTGGTGAGCGGGATGGGCGCCTCGCGCTGCCGGGCGCGGCTGACCCTGATGCCTGTCTGCCGCGCCCAGTTGAAGATGCGCAGCTTGACGCCGCCCTCGCGCCGCACGGTGGCCACCACGGTGTTGTGGATCTTCTCGAAGATGCGCGGCGCGGCGGCCATGAACGTCGGCTTGAGCTCGCCCAGGTTCTCGGCGATCTTGTCGAGGCGGCCGTCGATCGCGGTCGGCACGCCGATGTCGATCATGATGACCTCCAGCAGCTTGCCGAACGAGTGCGACAGCGGCAGCCACAGGAAGTGCAGGTCGGTCCCGGAGAGCAGGTTCAGCCGGCGCACGCCGCCCACGGCGTGGAGCCAGTTGTCATGGGTCAGCTCGACGCCCTTGGGGCGGCCGGTGGTGCCGGAGGTGTAGATGAGCGTGGCCAGGTCGTCCGGGGCGATGGCGTCCACCATGCCGTCGTAGTCGCCGTCTTCTGGGCCGTGGAGAGAGTCGAGCCTGACCACCCAGCCGTCGTCGCTCGGCGTGCCGTCGATGACCACCACGTGGGTGACGTCGGGCAGCTCCTTCTGGACGGATCTGAGCTTGGCGACCTGGTCGTCGTTCTCGGCGATCACGATCGTGCTGCCGGAGTCGGTGATGACGAACGCCGCCTCGGCGGCCGTGTTGGACGGGTAGATCGTGGTCGTGGCCGCCCCCGTGGCCAGCACCGCCAGGTCGGCCAGGATCCATTCGAGCCGGGTCGAGCAGAGGATCGACACGCGCTTTCCGGGCCCGGAGCCCAGTCCGGCCAGGCTCAGGGCCAGCCCGCGCACCTGCTCGCCCACCTCCCGCCATGTCAGCGAGGTCCAGCCGCCGTCCGAGGGAGTTCGGTACGCCTCGGCGTCGGGGGTCGCCGTGATCCGGTCTCGCAGCAGGGACGGAATGCTGGACATGCCTGGCCTCCTGGACGGTGTCTGAGCCCGACTCTAAGAGCAATCCCACGATTTGGGATAGACGTCGGGGTGGACCGCGGCTCGCCCGGCGCCGCCTCAGGGGCGTTTGAAGGCGGACAGGAGCCGGTCGGCCGCGAGCGAGGGGGTCAGCTCGCCCGCGAGGACCTCCCGTTCCACCTCCGCCGTGATCGCCGCCACCTCGGGGTCGTTGCGGAGCTCGGACAGCAGCCGGTCCCGTACCAGCGTCCACGTCCAGCCCACCTGCTGGCGGCGGCGCTTGGCGGCCAGATCGAGCGAGTCCTGGTGGGCCAGCACGTGCCGCCAGAGTTTCTCCAGCCCGTCGCCGGTGAGCCCGCTGCACGTGAGCACCGGCGGGGGGAGCGAGTCGGAGCGGAGCATGCGCAGCGCGCCCGCGAGCTCCCGCGCGGCCTTCCTGGCCGGCAGCTCGTGCTCGCCGTCGGCCTTGTTGACCGCGATGACGTCGGCCAGCTCCAGCACGCCCTTCTTGATCCCCTGGAGCTGGTCGCCGGTGCGGGCCAGCGTGAGCAGCAGGAACGTGTCCACCATGTCGGCCACCGCGGTCTCCGACTGGCCCACGCCGACGGTCTCGACCAGGACGACGTCGAAGCCGGCCGCCTCCACCACGACCATGGCCTCCCTGGTCGCCTTGGCGACGCCGCCGAGCGTGCCGGAGGTGGGCGAGGGGCGGATGAAGGCGGCGGGGTCGGCCGACAGGCGGGCCATGCGGGTCTTGTCACCGAGGATGCTGCCGCCCGTCCTGGTGGATGAGGGGTCCACGGCCAGCACGGCCACCTTGTGGCCGCGCGCGGTCAGCATCGTCCCGAGGGAGTCGATGAACGTGGACTTCCCCACGCCGGGCACGCCGGAGATGCCCACCCTGCACGCGTGGCCGGACAGCGGGGTGAGCTCGACGAGCAGCCGCTGCGCCAGCGCGATGTGGTCGGGCCTGGTCGACTCCACCAGCGTGATCGCGCGGGCGATCCACGTACGGGACCCGGCCCGTACGCCTTGGGCGTAGTCCTCCAGCGAATGCACCCGACTTACTCCTTTTCTTCCCAGTTGATCAGCCTAAGCTCTGACAAGTCTTGACTTTTGCCAGTAGGGTGCTGGAGTTCTAACCTCAGCCGTCACAGGAGTCACTCCCCTCATGCCCAACGTCGAACCCCTCCGCGAGGGCGACCCGGCAACGGTGGGACCCTACCGGCTGGTCGGTCGGCTCGGCGCGGGCGGCCATGGTGTCGTCTATCTCGGCCAGGCCCGCAACGGCACCCCCGTCGCCGTCAAGGTGCTGCGCGAGGGACTCGCCGGGGACGACCGCCTCGCCAGGGAGATCGCCGCCGCGCGCAAGGTCGAGCCGTTCTGCCTCGCGCAGGTGCTCGACGCCTCGACCAGCGGCGGGCCGTACATCGTGTCCGAGTACGTGGACGGGCCCTCGCTCCAGCAGGTGGGCCGGCAGGGCGGGGCGGAGCTGCAGCGGCTCGCCGTGTCCACCGCGACCGCGCTGGACGCCATCCACCAGGCCGGCGTCGTCCACGGGGACTTCAAGCCGTCGAACGTCCTGCTGGGGCCCGACGGGCCGCAGGTCGTGGACTTCGGCATCGCCGGGGCGCTCGGCACAGGCATGAAGGCGACCGGCACCTTCGTCGGCACGCCCGCGTACATGGCGCCCGAGCAGCTCGCCGGGAAGGCTGTGGGGGCCCCGGCCGACGTGTTCGCGTGGGCGTCGGTGATGGTCTTCGCGGCCATGGGGGTGCCGCCGTTCGGCGACGACTCGCTGCCCGCGGTGATCAACCGCATCCTGAAGGACGAGCCGCAGCTGGGCGAGCTGCGGGGGGTGGTGCGCGAGATCATGCTCGCCTGCCTGGCCAAGGATCCTGGCACCCGTCCCGCGATTCGCGACGTGCTGCTCCGGCTGACCGCGCCCTCGCGCCAGCCTGCCGCCTCGCCCCAGAGTCCGGCCCAGCACCAGACCCCGGTCCCGTACCAGACCTCCGACCAGGCTCCGCTCCCGCACCAGGCCTCCGACCAGTCCCCGGCCTCGTACGAGACCCTTGACCAGCCCGCGGCGGGCTGGCACCAGACGCCTGAGCCGGCTCTCGACCAGGACACGCCGCCGCGCCGGGGTCGCGCCCAGGCTCCGGGCGCCGACCTGCCGCGGCGCTTCCCGCCGCGCCAGAGCCCGGCCCAGCCCACGGCCCCGCAGCCCAGCCCGGCCGCGCACTACGGCCAGGAGCCGGCTGGGCACTACGGCCAGGAACCGGCCGGACACTACGCCCAAGAGCCGGCTGGACGCTACAGCCAAGAACCGGCCGCGCACTACAGCCAAGAACCGGCCGCGCACTACGGCCAGGAGCCGGTCGAGCGCTACGCCCAAGAGCCGGTCGGGCGCTATGGCCAGGACCCCGCGGCGTATCACGGCCAGGGTCCGGCGACGTTCCCGCTCGGTGCTCCGGTCGAGGCGCCGGCTCCGGCGGAGTTCGGGCTCACCGCTCCCGTCGAGCGTCCGGCGACCGGTGAGCAGCCGGTGCCCGAGCCGGCCATGGCCCAGCACTCGGCGCTGGTCGGCCTCCTCGCGCCGGGCGAAGCGCCGACCGAGGCACCGCCCAGGGCTCCCGCGCCGCCGCGGCGGTCCGGACGGCGGCGAATAAAGATCGTGCTCATCGCCGGCGTCTCCGGCGTCTGCGTGCTGGCGCTGGCCGCCGCCATCATGTGGCTCACCCCCACGACCCCCACTCCCAAGAACGTCTCGGTCGTGAGCAGCGCGCCCTCGACCTCGGAGGCCGCCGCCTCAACACCGTCGCGGCGGCCGAAGCGGTCGCGTACCCCGGGGCCGAGCCCGCAGAGCGACGGCACCCCGAGCTCGGTGCCGACCGGCGACACCACATCCACGGCGGAGCCCGTCACGGACGGGCAGCTCAGGCTCGTGTACGTCCGCGCGGGCGGCACCAGGAACGGCGACTGCTGGTCCGGAGGCGAGGTGACGCTCCAGGCGCTGGTGCAGCGCACCGGCCGGCCGCTGAACTTCAAGTACACGTGGTACATCGACCGCGCGCAGGTGGGCCGCTCGTCGGCGGTCATCTCGGAGAACGGCCAGCGCTACCTCGCCTCGCCGCAGAACCTCAAGAGCGAAGGGGGCGTCCACCGGGTCACGCTCCGGATCACCTCGCCGATCATCACCCAGCGGACGATCTCCGTCACGATGTGCCAGAGCGGGACTTACTGACGGTTCAGCAGCTGGTCCAGCAGGTCGAGGGCGGCGTCGGCGATCACCGTGCCCGGCGGGAAGATCGCGGCGGCGCCCGCGGCCCGCAGCTCGTCGTGGTCGCCGGGCGGGATGACGCCGCCGACCACGATCATGATGTCGCCGGCGTCGAGGTCGGCCAGCGCCCGGCGCAGCGCGGGCACCAGCGTGAGGTGCCCGGCGGCCAGCGACGACACGCCCACGATGTGCACGTCGGCCTCGACCGCCTGCCTGGCGACCTCTTCCGGCGTCTGGAACAGCGGGCCGACGTCCACGTCGAAGCCCAGGTCGGCGAAGGCCGTGGCGATCACCTTCTGGCCGCGGTCGTGGCCGTCCTGGCCCATCTTCGCCACGAGGATGCGCGGGCGGCGCCCCTCGGCCCGTTCGAAGTCGGCGCAGGCCCGGCGGACGCGCTCGATGTTGTCGGAGTGGCCTGACTCGTCGCGGTACACCCCAGAGATGGTACGTACCGGCTCGGCGTGCCTGCCGAACACCCGCTCGAGGGCGTCGGAGATCTCGCCCACCGTGGCCTTGGCCCTGGCGGCGTCCACGGCCAGTTTGAGCAGGTTGTGGTCCAGGCCCGGCGCCGGGTTGTCGGCGGCCTTGGCGAGCGCGTCGAGCGCCCGCTGCACGGCGTCGGGGTCGCGCTCGGCCCTGAGGCGGGCCAGCTTGTCGAGCTGCTGGGCGCGTACGGCGCTGTTGTCGACCTTGAGCACCTCGATGGCCTCGTCGCTCTCGGCGCGGTACTTGTTGACGCCGATCACGGGCTGGCGCCCGGAGTCGATGCGGGCCTGGGTGCGGGCGGCCGCCTCCTCGATGCGGAGCTTGGGCAGGCCCGCCTCGATGGCTTTGGCCATGCCGCCGGCGGCCTCGACCTCCTGGATGTGGGTCCACGCGCGTTCTGCGAGGTCGTGGGTGAGGCGCTCGACGTAGTAGGAGCCGCCCCACGGGTCGATCACCTTGGTCGTGCCCGACTCCTGCTGGAGGAGGAGCTGGGTGTTGCGGGCGATGCGGGCGGAGAAGTCGGTGGGCAGCGCGAGGGCCTCGTCGAGCGCGTTGGTGTGCAGGGACTGGGTGTGGCCCTGGGTGGCGGCCATGGCCTCGACGCAGGTGCGGGCGACGTTGTTGAAGACGTCCTGCGCGGTCAGCGACCAGCCGGAGGTCTGGGAGTGCGTACGGAGGCTCAGCGACTTCGGATTTTTCGCATTGAATCCGGACACCAGCTTGGCCCATAGCAGCCGGGCGGCGCGGAGCTTGGCGACCTCCATGAAGAAGTTCATGCCGATGCACCAGAAGAACGACAGCCGCGGCGCGAACCTGTCGACGTCCATCCCCGCGGCGACCCCGGCCCGCAGATATTCGACGCCGTCGGCGAGCGTGTAGGCCAGCTCCAGGTCGCACGTCGCGCCGGCCTCCTGGATGTGGTAGCCAGAAATGCTGATGGAGTTGAATTTCGGCATCTTCTCGCTCGTATAAGCAAAAATGTCCGAAATAATCCGCATAGACGGCGTCGGGGGATAAATGTAGGTATTGCGGACCATGAACTCTTTGAGGATGTCGTTCTGAATGGTCCCGGCGAGCTGCTCCGGCGCGACACCCTGCTCCTCGGCCGCCACGATGTACAGCGCGAGGACGGGCAGCACGGCGCCGTTCATGGTCATCGACACCGACATCCTGTCCAGCGGGATGCCGTCGAACAGCTGCCGCATGTCGTAGATCGAGTCGATCGCGACCCCGGCCATGCCCACGTCGCCTGCGACCCGGGGGTGGTCGGAGTCGTATCCCCGGTGCGTGGCCAGGTCGAAGGCCACCGACAGGCCCTTCTGCCCGGCGGCGAGGTTGCGCCGGTAGAAGGCGTTGGACTCCTCCGCCGTGGAGAAGCCCGCGTACTGGCGGATGGTCCAGGGCTGGTTGACGTACATGGTGGGGTACGGGCCGCGCAGGTAGGGGGCCGCGCCGGGGTAGGTGCGCAGGAAGTCGAGCCCCTCGAGGTCGTGGGCGGTGTAGAGCGGCTTGACCCCGATCCCTTCCGGCGTCTCCCACACCTCGCCGGCGTGCTTCGGCTCCGCGGGGCCCTCCTTGGGCAGGGCGTTGAGCGGGATGCCGGAGAAGTCCGGGATCATCGGGTCACCTCCAGGTGGTCGAAGGTCTCGCGGAGCACGGCCAGCGCGTCGCAGCCCGCGTAGAGGTTTCCGTCCACGCCTTCGTACTCCCCCTTCCCCGCCAGCCACACTTTCCTCGCACCGGCCTTGCGCAGTGCGGCGGCGACGGCGGTGGCGTGCTGGGCGTACAGCTTGTCGGCCGAGCACAGGCAAGCCACGGCGGTCCCGCTCACGGCGAACGCGGTGGCGATCTGCTCCGGATCGGCCCCGGGACCGGCGGTCTCGGTGTCGAGCCCGCCCGCCTGGAACAGGTTGGCGGCGAACGAGGCCCGCGCGGTGTGGGCGGCGACGGGCCCGATGGTGGCGAGGAACACCTTGGGCCGCTCGGGCTGCGCGTCGGCCAGATCCCGCAGCTCCTCGAACGCCTCGGCGTACCGGACGCGCGGCAGCCCACCTCCCGTCGTCGCCGCCTGCGGCACGCCCGCCCTGGACGCTTCCCCGGATGCGGCGGCACTTCGCGCGCCCGCCTCCGGCCCGCCGGCTTCCGCCTCGGACGCGCCCCCACCAGCGGCGCCCTGGGCGTCCGGCTCCCAGACGGCATGTGCCCCACCGGCCCCTGCGGCATCACCGGAGGCGGCCGGCGCACCTGCGGGCGGCGCAGCGGCGGAAGGCGGGGCCGGGGGGCCGGCCGAGGCCAGGCCCGAGGTCCCGGCGGGCGACGGTGGGCGGACCGGCTTCTCGTGCACGTTGGGGAACTCGCTCACGCCTGTGATCGGGAACCGGCGGTGGGCGATGTCGTCGTCGCGGCGGGCGCGGGTGGCGGCGATCCGCCCGGAGACCAGTCCCCCGGCCTCCGTGATCCCGCCGGCCGCCTCGATCTCCTGGAACCACGCCCACGCGCGCTCAGCGAGGTCGGCGGTGCGGCGCTCGACGTACCAGGAGCCCCCGGCGGGATCGACGACGTGCCCGAGCCCCGACTCTTCCAGCAGCAGCGACTGCGTGTTGCGGGCGATGCGGCGGGAGAAGGCGTCCGGCAGGCCGAGGCAGGCGTCGAACGGCTGCACCGTGACCGCGTCGGCCCCGCCGACCCCGGCGGCGAAGCAGGCCAGGGTGGTACGCAGCATGTTCACCCAGGGGTCGCGGGCGGTCATCATGGCCGAACTGGTGACCGCGTGCTGCCGCTGCCCGCCGTGCTCGGGCGCCCCGCACACCTCGGCGACCCTGGCCCACAGCCGGCGGGCCGCGCGCAGCTTGGCGATGGTGGCGAACTGGTCGGCGGTGGCGGCGTACCGGAACTCGATCTGCCCTAGCGCTTGCTCAACGGAGAGCCCGCCGCCCGTGAGCGCCCGCAGCTCCGCGACGCCCTGGGCGATCGAGCAGCCCAGCTCCTCGGCGTCGCCGCCGCCCGCGTCGTGGTACGGCGTCGCGTCGACGGTGACGGCCGCGAGCCCGGGGAAGCCTGCGGCACAGCGCAGGGCCAGCTCGACCCCCGCGCCTCCAGCACAGGCAGAGGCCCCCAGGTTGCCCTTCACCGCGGCGCCGCGCCCGAACAGGACCTCGGCGGCCTCGCGTACGTGCCCCCCGGCCTCCAGCACGACCGGGGCCAGGTCGAGATAGACGTCCTTGAGCACCGCGCCCAGCGCGTCCACCGGGATCGCGCCGTCCCCCACCACCAGCCACAGCGACGTGACACCGTTCTCCAGGTCCGCCAGCACGGCCTCGGGGTCGGCCACCGCGTGCCGCTGCCGCACGTCCCAGCCGGCCACGGCCCGGGTCCCGCGCACGTACGGCGGCTCGCCGGGCAGCCCGGGATCGCCGGGCAGGTCGTCCTGGTCGTAGAGCGGCGCGACCGTCACCCCGTCATAGGTGGGGCTGGACAGCGCCTCCTCGGGCGAGCCCGTCTCGATCCCCGATTTGCGCAGGACCTCGACCGCCAGCGCCCGCCAGCCGTCTCTGGAGATGGACGCGAAACCCGCTGCCAGTTCCATGGTCGGATACTAGGCGGAGCTCCGGGAACACGGTAACCCCGGGTCCACCTCAGGCGGCGGGGGCCTCCCACGCCAGCCGCCACGTCTCCGGGCCCACGATCCCGTCGTCCGCGACGCCCTGCTGGCGCTGGAACCTGCGGCACACATCGCGCGACTCCGCGCCGTACGCCCCGTCCACGGTCAGGGCCCAGCCGCGCCGCTTCATCCGCGCCTGCCACGTGCGCACGTCATCGCCCTGCGTCACCGGCGGGTACGTCAGCAGCCGCCCGGGGAACGGCGGCGCGGCCGGCGTGGTCCTCCCGGGACGGGGCGCGCCCCGCCGGATCCACTCGTAGAGCGGCTCGCCTGGGCAGTCGGTCGAGTATCCGTCCCGGTGCCCCTTGATCTCCTTGCCCGCGTTGCCCTCGTCGCGCACGTACTGGACGGCGTCGAGGATCGCGTGCAGCACCCCGTCGGGCGGGCGGACGAGCCCCGAGTTGCCCACCAGCCCGAGCACGGCGTAGTGGCCCGTGTTGAGACCTGGGCCGTTCGCGGCGGGTAAGTGATGCAGGCCGCGCCCCTCGAACACCTTCTTGTGCGGACAGGACACGAACGAGTAGCCGATATCGATCCAGCCGTTGCCGTCCATGTGGAACGTCTGGATGGAGCGCACGAGCGCGACGCACCCGGCGTGGTCGGAGACGATGCCGGGATCGACTCTGCCGCCCGTGTAGTGGACTTTCACTCCGTTGGTGGAGTCGAGCTGGGTGTAGTCGCCACGCGGCGCGCGAGCGTTCCAGTCGCGCCGTAACACCAGGTCGATGGCCACGGTGAGCTCCGAGGGTCGCTGTCGAGACCACCGAGCGTAACGCGGGGGACGCGGACCGGTCCCGAAGATGGGGGATTTTGGCCTAAGGCCGGATCACCCGCTTGTCCGTCACGATCGCCGTGATGAGATCGTGCGGTGTCACGTCGAAGGCCGGGTTCAACGCCCGAGTTCCCTCAGGCGCCACGCGTACACCTCTGACGGCCACGACCTCGTCCGCTCCCCTGTCCTCGATCTCGATGTGCTCGCCGGAGGGGGTGTTCTGGTCGATCGTGGACTCGGGCGCGACCACCACGAACGGCACCCCCGCCCGCTCCGCGCCGAGCGCGAGCGCGTACGAGCCGATCTTGTTGGCGGTGTCGCCGTTGGCGGCGATGCGGTCGGCGCCGATGAGCACCGCGTCCACGTCGCCCCTGGCCAGCAGGTACGGCCCCGCGGAGTCGGCAATGAGCCGGTGCGGCGCGCCCATCCTGGCCAGCTCCCAGGTGGTGAGCCGGGCACCCTGCAGCAGCGGCCGGGTCTCCAGGGCGAGCACCTCGGCCAGCCGCCCGCGCTCGTGCAGCGTCTGCACGACGCCGAGCGCGGTGCCGCGTTCGACGGCGGCCAGCCCGCCGGAGTTGCACACGGTCATGATCCGCAGCCGGTCGCCTTCGAGCAGGTCGGCGCCGCGCTCCCCCATGGCCACGCAGGCGGCGATGTCGTCGTCGCGCACGCGCAGCGCGGCCGCGAGCACCGCCTCGCGGCCTTGGTGCAGGTGGGCGACGGCCTGGCCGACGCCCCACGCGAGGTTGACGGCGGTGGGCCTGGCGGCGCGCAGCCTGGCGATCTGCGCGGCGTCGCCGTCGGCCAGCACGACGCCGAGCGCCCCGGCCACGCCGAGCGCGGGCGCGCCGCGCACGGCCAGCCGCTGGATGGCGTCCACCAGATCGTCCACGGTGTGGATGCGCAGCATCACGCACTTGTCCGGCAGCAGGGTCTGGTCGACGAGCTCGATGGCGCCGTCCACCCAGTCGATGGTCCTCACACCGCAAATGTACGACTCAGCGCTCCGCCAGGACGATCACCGAGTCCCTCGCATGGAGCACGATCGACTCGGACTTGTCCGGGTTGAGAACGATGCCGTAGTGCGGGGGGTTGTTGCGTGCCTGGGCGCTGCGGTAGCCGATGGCGGTCTCGCCCCTGCGCCTGGCGGACTCGACGACCGTGGAGAACGTCACCCGCGTCCCCGTCTCCACGTATGAGCCGGCAGGACGGGGGTAGATCTCCGAGCCGCGCGAGTCGAACAGGTAGCCGAACACGTCGGCCAGGTGCCGGTTCTCGGCGAGCTGGGCGAGGAGCAGGCCGATGACGGTGTCGCTGATCACGATGTCGTCGGCCTCGGTGACCTCGGCCAGGGCGCGGTTGTTCTCGTCGTGCATCTCGCTGACGATCGAGTAGTGCTCGCCGAGCGCGCTCTGCATGTCGCGGAGCTGGAGCAGCGTCATGAGCGTGCGCGTGTCGGAGTGGCGGGGGTCGAAGCGGTCGTCGGAGAGCACGATGACGTGCTGGAAGAGGCCGACGCCGAGCGACTCGAGGGCGTACCTGTCGGTGGTGTCGCAGTCCTTGACGTTCACGGTGAGGTTGCGCAGGCCGGCGAGACCCGTGCCCGCCTTGGGGTGGTCGGCGGCGATCTCCAGGACGGAGCCGGGGGCGACGTAGCCGTCGAGGTAGCGGACGATCTGCTCGGCCCGGCCGTTCCAGTTGAGCAGCAGCGTGCGCTCGGGTTCGGTGGGCGACGCCTCCGCCTCGACGATAGCGGCCTCGTCCAGGGACGGCTTGCCGGCGGCCAGGCGGATGTGGGAGTCGTCGTGCGCGATGACGATGACCTGGTCGTCGGCGTTGACGACGGTGTCCATGGGCGGGTTCAGCACGACGCCGGCCGGCCGGCGCAGGCCGATGACGGAGGCGGTCTGGTACGCGTGCAGCGCCTCGCCGTACGTGATGCCGACGAGCTTCTTGGGGGTGCGCAGGTAGATCTCGCCGCCGTCGAAGTTCAGCAGGTCCATGCAGACGACGGACATGCCGGACTGCCGCGAGGACTGCACGATGAGCCTGGAGGCGGTGTCGTCGGAGTCGACCAGGTGCACGTCCGGGCCGCCGGCCAGGCGGGCGGCGGCGATGTTGCGGCTGGAGGTGAGGCCGGCGACCACCGGCGGGTGCATGCCGCTGCGCTTGGCCAGGGCGAGCAGGATCTTGATGACGTGCGCGTCCGGGTCCTCGCCCTCGGGCGAGAGCACGACGACGGAGCGGGCGGTGGCCAGGTTCATCAGCGCGAGGTCACGCGGCTCGGTGGGCCGCCCCGTGCGGCAGACCAGGCGGGTCCTGCCGAGGTCGCCGACGGCCTCGCGGATGTCCTCCTCCATGGCGAGTTTGTCACGTTCCGCCAGGATGGCGATGACCGAGCCCTTCTGGCTGGCGTGCGCCTTGACCAGCTCGGCCACGATCGTGAACACCTGGTCCGACCAGCCGAGCACCACCGTGTGGCCGGACTCGACGATGCGCGAGCGCCCCCTGCGCAGGCGGTCCACCTTCTGCTTGAGCCCGTTCGACAGCAGGCCCACGAGCATGCTGACGATGAACAGGCCGCCGAGCGAGCCGGCGAACATCACGGCCATGTACGCGGTCGAGCCCTTGTCGCTGGCGACCTTGCTCGGGGTCAGCGCGTGCATGAGCGCGATCCAGAGCACGTGCCCGGGGCCGTTCACGCCGTCCGGCTCGTCGGGCGCGAGCCAGAGCGTGAGCCCCGCCACGATCACGATCAGCGCCAGCGAGACCACGGCCAGCCAGCCGATCAACGAGGCGGTTCCCTTGGACATGGTGTTGTCGAACCAGTAACGCGCCCGTTCACGGAACGTAACCTTCGACACTTTCCCCGATACCTCCGCGTAAGGAGTGATTTAGCCCAGCGATCCAAGGTACCGGTCGATCTTGGTGTGCGCATGGAGACCGGTAACGTATCGGCCATGGCGAGCCCCCTGGCACCTGACGATCCGGCGTCCCTGGGCGGCTACCGTCTCTCCGGCCGGCTCGGGGAGGGCGGGCAGGGCGTGGTCTACCTCGCCCACTCCTCGCATGGCGAACCGGTCGCGATCAAGCTGCTGAGCGCGGGTGACAAGGAGACGCGGGCCAGGCTGGCCCGCGAGCTGGAGGCGCTGGAGGGCATCGCCTCCTTCTGCACGGCGCGGGTGCTCGACGTCTCGACCGGCGGGCCGCGGCCGTTCGTGGTGAGCGAGTACGTGGACGGCCCCTCACTGGCCGAGCGGGTGCGCGAACGCGGCCCTCTGCACGGAGGCGACCTCGAGCGGCTGGCGGTCGGCACGGCCACGGCGCTGGCCGCCATCCACGCGGCCGGGATCGTGCACCGGGACTTCAAGCCGGCCAACGTGCTGCTCGGCCCCGACGGGCCCAGGGTGGTGGACTTCGGGATCGCCCGGGCGGAGGGGGCGGCCACGCTGACGTCCGGCCTGATCGGCACCCCCGCCTACCTGGCGCCCGAGCAGATCAGCGGGTCACCGGCCGCGCCCGCCTCCGACGTGTTCGCCTGGGCCGCGTCGATGCTGTACGCGGCCACGGGCACGAGCCCGTTCGGGGCGGACACCGTGCCCGCCGTGCTGCACCGGGTGCTGCACGCGGAGCCGGACCTGTCGCCGCTGCCGCCACGCCTGCGCGGGCTGATCGCCTCCTGCCTGGCCAAGGACCCCTCCCGCCGCCCCACGGCCCAGCAGCTCATGGTGTCCCTGGTCAACCCCCACACTCCCGGGATCCAGGGCGGCACCACCCCACAGGCCCCAGGAGCCCGGCACGGCGACACTCCACAGGCCGCCTGGGCTCGGGGCGGCCGCCCTCCGGCGGCGCCACGTCACGACCAGCCGGGGCGGCGTCACCAGGAGATGGACACACGGGAGCCTCGGCGCGCCCGGTCGCGAGGCCTGCTCATCGGTGCCTTGGCGGCGGTGACGGCCCTGGCCGCGGCGGCCGTCGCCACGACCCTGCACCTCAACCGCACCCCGACCCCGCCCTCGCAGGAGGACGACCACTCGGCCTCGGCCACCGTGTCCTCCTCGCCGGCCACCGGCACCCCGGCCGTCAAGGCGGATCTCAAGATCCCCGCGTCATTCGCGGGGACGTGGACGGGCCATACCACCAGCACGAATCCCATGGACGCCGACGGCGCGGACAACACCGTGGCGCTGAAGCCCGGGGCGTCCTCCGCGTCGTGGAGCGAGAAGAACCCGCCCGACACCTGCCGTGGGACAATCACGCTGACCAAGGTGGAGGAGGCGCAGCTGACGTTCTCGCTGGGGGCGAACGAGGGCGGCTGCATCGCGGGTACCATCTGGCTCGCCAAGAAGGGCGACACACTGACTTATACGTGGCGGGACGACCCGGGCCTCAACGTCGTCACCCAAACCGGCACGCTCCAAAAGAGCCAGCCTTAAGCTGATTTTTCGACTAAAACCCTTCGACATGTGACGGCTAAAGATTGGATCATTACCGTTATGTCCGTGATTAGGGAGGTGCCGTTCCCCAGCCCGGAGTCTTCTGAACTCCCCATGAACATCTGGATCGACGACGCCGACTCAGCCATCGACGTCATCGACGCCCTGGCGCTGTCACCGTTCGCGACGGGCGCGCAGCCATGGTCCCGCCTGGCCAACCTGGAGCGCGTACGCCCCGACGCCCCGCTCAGCCCCGCCGGCGGGCGCGTCCTGCGTACCGCGCGGGTCGAGGACGGGTCGGAGTCGCGGCTCATCTGCGGCGACGGCTGGACCCTGCGCGTCGTGCGCCACCGCAACCGCACGGCCACCGTCAGCGTGACGGCGGTGAACGAGGATCTGGCCAAGAGCGTGCTGGCGGAGAGCATCGAGGGCGCCGAAGAGGCCATGCCGGAGGTCGACCACGTCGAGATGGGCTTCTGGTGGCGCGGCATGCACGGCGGCACCCGCTCGGAGAAGCCGATCACGGCGCAGGCCTGGGACGAGATCAACAAGAACTACTCGGCGAAGGTCCGCCCGGCCCTCGACAGGCTCATGTCGATCACCCCTGCCGACGTGAACGGCCGCCTCATCCTCCTGCACGGCGAGCCGGGCACCGGCAAGACCACGCTGCTGCGCACGCTCGCCAAGCAGTGGCACGACTGGTGCCAGGTGGACTGCGTGCTCGACCCAGAGCGCCTGTTCAACGAGCCCGGTTACCTGATGGAGGTGGCCGTCGGCTACGACTCGGACGAGGACACGCAGCGCTGGCGGCTGCTCGTCCTGGAGGACTGCGACGAGCTGATCAGCTCGGGCGCCAAGGCCCAGGCGGGCCAGGGCCTGTCGCGCCTGCTCAACCTGACCGACGGCCTGCTCGGCCAGGGCCGCGACGTCCTGGTGGCGATCACCACGAACGAGGACCTCGCCCGCCTCCACCCCGCCGTCGTCCGCCCCGGACGGTGCCTGGCGCAGGTGGAGGTGGGGCCGCTGACCAAGGAGGAGGCCGTCGCGTGGCTCGGCTCGCCGAAGGGGGTGAGCCCGTCGGGGGCGACGCTGGCGCAGCTGTACGCCCTGCGCGCGGGCCGCGAGATCACCTCCCAGCCGGGCGACGACTCCACCGGCCTGTACTTGTGACCCGTCGGCGGCCGCCCGCTACATCACCGGGCGGCCGCCCTCTCATGCGGTCACGGGGGCAGCGTGGTCACGCCGGCGGCGATCCTGGCCGCCGGCACGTGCTTGCGCGGCCCGCGCGCCCCCCGGTGGTCGTACCACTGGGGCTCGCGCACTCCCCCTCGGCGATCCGCACCCGCCGCACCCCGCCGTCCGTGGTCACCCCGGCCGTCTCGCCGAGCAGCCGCACGGCCCCCGAGTCCGCCGGCGCGCGAGCGGCGGTCAGGCAGGGGTTCAGCTGGGCCACCTGCTCCCTGTCGTAGGGCGGCTCCCGGTGGAAGTGCGCCTCCTCGTGCGGGTCGTAGCCGACCCGGCCGGCCGTGCCGAGCTGCGTGAGCGCGTCCGGTGGAGAGGCCCGAGCGGTCGGCGAGCAGCCCCAGCTCAGCACCGACGCAATCGGGCCGGTACGTAAACCATCCGATGTGCGACACGGAGTGCGAAACCACAATATGGCTGGTGCTCACCGTCGATCTGACCCACGTCGCCTTCGCCCGCTTCGCCGTACCCGCCGGCGATTCGTGGACCGGCGAGGAGCGTCAGATCGGGTTCCCCGCCACGCAGCTCGTGGCCTCGTGGACCGCGCGCACCCCACCGGGCTCCTGGATCGAGGTGGCGCTGCGGGCCAGGACCGCGCGGGGCGATCTCACCAAGTGGTACGTCATGGGCCGCTGGTCGGAGCACGGCGATCCGCGCACGTCCGTCCCCGGCCAGGGCGACGAGGACGGGGACGTGGCGGTGGACACGTTCGTGGCCCGGCGGCCGGTGGTGTCGTACCAGGCGCGGGTGGCCTTTCACGGCACGGGCGCCCGCGTGACGGGACTGGGAGTGATGGCCTCGGCCGTGCCGCAGCGGCCGGTCGTGCCCAGCGCCCCCGGCGCGGCGGTTCCGGTGGAGCTGGCGGTGCCCCGGCACTCGCAGTACGCGCACGCCGGGCACCACCCGCGGTGGGACGGTGGCGGCGCCAACTGGTGCAGCCCGACCTCGATGGCCATGGTGCTCGGTTTCTGGGGCCGCGGCCCCGGCCCCGCCGAGCTGGCCTGGGTAGGGGACGGCGACCCGGCGCCTGTGGTGGACCACGCGGCCATGGGCACGTACGACGAGAGCTACCAGGGCACCGGCAACTGGCCGTTCAACGTGGCGTACGCGGGGCGGTACGGGCTGGCCGGGTTCGTGACGCGGCTGCGGTCGGCGGCGGAGCTGGAGGCGTTCGTACGTTCCGGGATCCCGGTGATCACCTCACAGTCGTTCAAAGCACACGAACTGCCCGGCTCCTGCTACTCCACCAACGGCCACATCCTGGTCGTGACCGGCTTCACGGCCGGGGGCGACGTCATCGTGAACGACCCGGCCGCGCCGGACGACACCTCGGTTCGAAGGGTCTATCCGCGGGCAGCGTTCGAGAACGTGTGGTTGAGGAGCTCGGGCAGCGGGGGCATCGCGTACATCCTCCACCCGCCCGAGCATCCCCTTCCTCCATGTACCAACGGCAATTGGTGAGTTGATGAGCATTCGACCGATCGATGTGGCCCGTACCGACGGCGGCCCGCAGTGGGTGGAGGCCGTGGCCACGCCCTCCGGTGTGGAGGTCTGGTGGGACGAGCCGCGCCCGCACGAGGGCGGGCGGCGCTGCGTGGTGCGGCGCCTCCCGGACGGCTCCCGCATGGACGCGTTGCCACCGGGCTGGAACGCGCGCAACCGGGTGATCGAGTACGGCGGCCGCTCATGGCGCCCGCTGCCGGGCGGCGGCCTGGTCTTCACCAACTGGGCGGACCAGCGCCTCTACCGCCTCGACGGCCCCACCCCGGCCGCACACCCGGCTGGTCCCGGCACACCCGCTCCGGCCGCGCGGGCTGATGTCCTCTCGGAGACGAGTGGCACAGCGCAGGCGCCCAGCCCCGCCCATGGGACAGAGGGCGCCACACCGGCGGACGTGGCCGAGCCGTCGGAGAGCGCGGCGCCGGGAGCCGGGGCGGCGGGCGATGCTCGGGCCGGCGTGCCGGTGCCGCTCACCCCGGAGGGCCCGGCACGCTACGCGGACCTCTACCTCCCACCCGGCCGGAACGAGGTGTGGGCCGTGCGCGAGACCGACGACGTGCGCGACCTGGTGGCGGTGCCCCTCGACGGCGGCCCCGCCAGGGTGATCGTCAAAGCCCAGCACTTTCTCATGAATCCCCGTATCTCCCCCGACGGCCGCCATGTCGCCTGGATCGGCTGGGACCACCCGAACATGCCGTGGGACGGCACCGAGCTCTGCGTGGCCCCCCTTAGGGAGGACGGCACGGCGGGCGCGTACCGGGTGGTCGCCGGAGGCCCCGAGGAGTCGGTCGCGCAGGCCGAGTGGCGCGACGGCACGAGCCTGTACGCGGTGACCGACCCCACCGGCTGGTGGAACGTCCACCTCGTCCACCTCGACGGCTCCCCCTCCCGGAACCTCACGCCGATCGAGCAGGAGTTCGGCTCGGCGGCGTGGAAGCCCGGCATGACGTACCTGGCCATCGCGGACACGGGCGAGCTGGCCGTCGTGTACGGCACCCCCGACCACCGCCGCCTGGGCGTGCTGGACCCGGAGACCGGCGGGCTGCGGGAGATCGGCGGCCCGGCCACCTACTGGTCGTCCACCGTGTCGGTCGCGGGCGGCAAGGTGGCGGCCGTGGGGGCGACCCCGTACACGCCGCTGGAAGTGACCCTCATCGACCTCGAGGCCGGCGGCGCGCGCGAGATCGTGTCGCCCCCCAAGCCGCTCCCGGACCGCGACCTGCTCCCCACCCCGGAGGCCGTGACGATCGAGGGCGTGCACGCGCACCTCTACCCTCCGGCCGGCGCCGAGGGCCCCGGCCCGTACGTGATCTTCGTGCACGGCGGCCCGACCGGCAACCTCCCGATCGTGCTCGACCTGGAGATCGCGTACTTCACCAGCAGGGGCATCGGCGTGGCCGTGGTCAACTACGGCGGGTCGACGGGGTACGGCCGGGCCTACCGTGAGCGGCTGCGCCACCAGTGGGGCGTGGTGGACGTACAGGACTGCGCCAGGGTGGCCCGGGGCCTGGTCGAGCTGGGCCGGGCCGACGCCGCGAAGATCGCGATCCGCGGCGGCAGCGCCGGCGGCTGGACCACGGTGGCGGCGCTCGTGCACAGTGACGTGTTCGCGGGCGGGGTCGCGCACTACGCCATCACCGACCCGGAGAGCTGGGCGGCCGAGACGCACGACTTCGAGTCCCGGTACCTGGACGGGCTGGTGGGCCCGCTGCCCGAGACGCGGGACCGCTACACCGAGCGCTCGCCGCTCCTGAACGCCTACCGCGCCTCAGGCCCGTGCCTCATGCTGCACGGCTTGGAGGACGCGATCGTGGACGTGGGCCAGGCCGAGCGGTTCACCGCCGAGCTGGACAAACACGGCAAAGAGTGGGCCTTGCTCACCTACCCCGGCGAGCAGCACGGCTGGCGCAGGGAGGAGACTATCGTCGCGGTGCTGGAGGCCGAGCTGGCCTTCTACGGGCTGATCTTCGACATGGAGACGCCCGAGGTGCCGCCTCTGACACTGAAGGGAAGAGCGTGAAGAGCGTTGCCGAGATCTGCTCGGATCTCATCAGGTTCGACACCACCAATCCGGGCTCGGGCGAGCGCCCGGCCGCCGAGTACGTGGCCACGCTGCTGGCGGACGCGGGCATCGAACCGGTGGTGTTCGAGTCGGCGCCGCGGCGGACCACCGTCGTGGCCAGGATCGACGGCGACTCCCCCGACGCGCTGCTGGTGCACGGCCATCTGGACGTGGTGCCCGCCGACCCGGCCGAGTGGCGGATGCACCCGTTCTCGGGCGAGATCACGGACGGCTGCGTGTACGGGCGGGGCGCGGTCGACATGAAGGGCTCGTGCGCGATGACGCTCGCGACCGTGCTCGGCCTGGCCGCCCGCGGCGTACGCCCGAAGCGCGACCTGGTGGTGGCGTTCCTGGCGGACGAGGAGGCGACGGGCGACTACGGCTCACGGCACGCGGTGACCGAGCACCGGGAGCTGTTCGACGGCGTCACGGAGGCGATCAGCGAGTCGGGTGGCTTCAGCGTGGCCTCCGGCGAGCACCGGGTCTATCCGATCGCGGTCGGCGAGCGCGGCACCGCCTGGATGAAGCTCACCGCGCACGGCGTGGCCGGCCACGGCTCGCGGCCTCCCGTGGACAACCCGGTCGCCACGCTGGTGCACGCGCTGTCGCGGGTGGCCTCCCACCAGTGGCCGGTACGCCTGACGCCGTCGGTCGCGGCGCTCGTCCAGAGCCTGTCCGAGATCATCGGCCGGCCGATCGACCTCGACCGCCTCGACGAGGAGGCCGCCCGGCTCGGCCCGCTGGGCAGCCTGTTCAAGAGCCAGATCCGCAACTCGGCGAACCCGACGATGCTGGACGCGGGATACAAGGTGAACGTCGTCCCCTCGACGGCGCAGGCGCACGTGGACGGGCGCTACATGCCGGGGATGCAGGCGGAGTTCCTGGAGACGATCGACGCGCTGCTCGGGCCGAAGATCACCCGCGAGTTCGTCAACCTGGAGGACGCGCCCGACGCGCCGTACCCCTCGGCGTTCTTCGACACGCTGGCAGGCGCGCTCGTGGCCGAGGACCCGCTCGCCCGGCCGGTGCCGTACGTGATGGCCGGCGGCACGGACGCGAAGTCCTTCGCCAGGATCGGCATCAAGGGGTACGGCTTCGCGCCCCTGATGCTGCGGCCGGATCTGGACTACTTCGGGATGTTCCACGGCAAGGACGAGCGGGTGCCGGTGGAGGGCCTGGAGTTCGGCACCCGCGTCCTCACCCGCCTTCTCGCCTGACCGCCCACCGCCTCATTTCGGCGGGCCGAACCACGTGGTGAGCGCGTCGCCGATGCCGTCGCGCTCACCCGCCCAGGCGACGTAGCCGTCGGGCCGCACGAGCAGCGCGCACGCGGCAGGGCGTGGACCTGGAGGCGGACTTCGCACAGGCCCTGGACATGCTGATCAACGGCCTCGCGGCCGAGGCGGAGCTCTTCGGCGCCCGCCCCAACTAGTGGAACAAAGCATTCCGTTCTGCTATACTGAGGGCACAACGAAAGGGGCTCACCGATGAGCGACATCACCAGCGGCTGGGACGTACTGGACTCCGCACACGAGGCGCTGCGCCGGGTGGCCGGCGCCGTTCCCGCCGCCGCCTGGCACCTCCCGACGCCCTGCTCGGCCTGGGACGTCACGCAGGTGCTCCAGCACGCGGCAGGCGACCAGATCGGCTTCGCCGCCGCGCTCACCGGTGAGCCCGGCCCCGCCTTCAACCCGTTCGACCCGTCGGGCGAGCTGGAGGGGGACCCGGCGGCGTTCACGGAGGACGCGCTGGCCCGCTCGGCCAGGGCGTGGGCCGGCGTCGACCGGGACGCCGCGCAGGTGCCGACGCCGGTGCCGCCGCACAAGATGTCCCCGTGGTCGGGCTCGACGGCGTGCGCGCTCGACGCCGCCGTGCACGCCTGGGACATCGCGGTCGCCACGGGCCAGGCCTCGCCGCTGACGCCGGACCTGGCCCGGCCCCTGCTGAAGGTGGCCCAGGAGATCGTCGAGCCGCTTCGCGCCTGGGGCGCGTACGCCGCCGTGCTGGAGCCCGAGCCGGGAGACGACGACGTGGCGGCGCTCCTGCGCTACCTCGGCCGCGACCCCGGCTGGACCCCCTCCTCGTGAGGGGGCGGGCTCAGGAGAACTTGGTCTTCGGACGCTCCTCGAGCTCGCCGTCCACGTAGATCTCGAGCTTCTCGTTGTAGAACGCGATCAGCCCGGCGATCTTCTCGCTCTCCGGCAGCGGCGTCCGGTACGACCAGGCCAGGTCCTTCTTGCCGTTGACGGTCCAGTATTCCGCCGTGCCCTTGTAGGGGCAGTGGGTGGCCGTGTCGGTGTGCTCCAGCAGGTCGAGCCGTACGTCCGTCTTCGGCAGGTAGTAGCGGGCGGGCAGGCCCGTCTCGAAGAGGATGCGCGGGCTGCGGGAGTCGGCCACGGTCACGCCGTCCACCTCCACCCGCACGTGCCGCGAGCTCGCCAGGATGTCGACCCTGGTGTACGGATCGCGCGGGTGGACGTAGACCTCCTCGTCCTCCTCGAACCAGGCGTCCATGGCGTCCCACTCGAAGCGGACGTGGCCGCGGATCGCCTCCAGCGGCGAGTCGCGGTAGACCAGCGCCGCGTCGGCCGCCTCCGCCGTGCCCGAGGTGACGGTGTGGACGAGGCCGTCACCCCTGCTCGGGGAGTGCTGGCCGGCGCCGGTGGCCTTGAGCGCGGACTCGTCCACGTCTGCCAGCGGGAAGTAGTAGGTGGGGTAGTACGGGACCTCCCACACCAGGAGAGCGGAGGTGGTGTCGGCCACCACCCGGCCGCCGAGATAGGTCCTCACACGCTTGGCCGTGCGCTCTACGCGCACCCGGCCGCGGTTCGTGACATCCATGTTCGCGGCAACCCCGGGAGCAGCGCCACTATTCCGGTCAGCCCACTCCGAACGCGGCCAGCGTCCCCCAGGTCGCCAGCGTCCCGACCACCGCCCCAGCGGCCACCTGAGGCCAGGTGTGGTGCGTGAGGCGTACCCTCGCCCAGCACACCAGCGCCACGACGGCGGCCCCGGCGAGCGCGGTCGGCCAGGCGGGCAGCACGTGGGCGAGCACCACGACCGTGCCCGCGGAGACGGCGGCGTGGAAGGAGATCTTCCAGCGCAGCGTGACCGGGACGGTCACCGCCAGCGCGATCAACATCGCGGTCACGGTGGCGACGAGCAGCGTCGGCGCGCCCATCACGACCAGCAGCCCCAGCGCCACCAGCACGGCCGCCACCGCGGCGAGCAGTGGTCCGGTGCGGCGGGCGCGGTCCACGATGTGGTGCGAGTCGAGGCGGCCCGAACGCACGCCCAGCGCGATCACAGCCGCCGGCACGCCGCCGCAGAACGCCGAGGCCACCAGCCCCCACGCCGCCCCGCCCCACCCCTGGGCGATGAGGCCGACTGCCGGCGGCATGACGATCACCAGAACCTGCGGTGCCAGCAGGTTCGTCACGCGCTTCGCCACCAGATCGGCCGTCATGTCACGAGAGAGTACGCGATCATGGCCTTCCGCTCGCTCATCGACTCCGGCGCACGTTGCCGCCGTGTGGGGCGGGTCCGGCTTCTAACCCTTGCTCACGGCGTTCACGATCCGGGTCGTGGACCGGCCGGGGATGGAGGCCATCTCCCAGCACTCGGCCCCCAGGATGGCGGCCGCGGCGGCGCGGGCGCCCGCGTGCGGGTCGCCCGCCGTGTGCGCGAGCGCCCCCGGACGCATGGGAGCCAGCAGGTCGATGTAGTCCTCGGGCCCGTGTGCCTCGTGCGGCCCTGTGACGATGAACACGCCCGTCACGAAGCGGAGCGCGGCCAGCACCTCGGCCCGCTCCTCCGCGGGGTTGAGCGGACGGCTCGGCCCCTTCCACGCCCGCACCCGCGGATCGTCCTCGACGCCGACCACGAGCGGCAGCCCTCGTTCGGCCACCGACCGCAGGTAGCGCACGTGGCCCACGTGCAGGATGTCGAAGACGCCGGTCACGACCGCGGCCCCCGGCCGGTCGTACGGTTGCACCCAGACGGCCTCGAGGCTGCTCACGCGACCTCCCACGCTTTCCCCCACGGGTCTAGACGACTCGTCGATCGCAGCGTACTCGGTCGGCGTCCCCTGTCGCGCAGGCGACCATGGGCAAGGCCTTTCCTACCTTTTCGCGATAATCTCCGGTGCCCTGTCGGCGCGTCTCATAACGTCGCCGATTTGGGGGAGGTCGCCGTGGCACCGCCGGACTTTCATCGCCTCGACGGAAACGGCTCCAGGGACCTGGTGATCAGCCTGCCGGGTGTTCCGTCGCAGGTGTCCACGGCCAGGGGGCTCGTGACGGCCGCGCTCGGCCGCGACCATCCCCTCTACGACGACGTGGCGCTGCTCACCAGCGAGCTGGCCACGAACGCGATCCTGCACACCAGGTCCGGGGCGGGCGGCTCGTTCACGGTGACCGTGAACAGCTCCGAGACGGCGGTGCGGGTGCTCGTGTCGGACGCCGGGTCGGACGGGCCGCCGTGCGTGTGCCGTACGAGCGCGCAGTCGACCAGCGGGCGCGGCCTGCCGCTGATCGAGGCGCTCAGCCACCGCTGGGGCTTCACCCGCGAGGCCGGCACGACGACGGTCTGGTTCGAGGTGCTGCAGACGCGCGTCCCCGCCGGCGTGGCCGTCAGGGCGTGACGACGCATTTGACGAAGCCCGCGGGACGTTCGGTGAGATAGCCGAAGCCCCGGTCGACGTCGTCAAGGGAGACGGTGTGGGTGACCAGGGGCTCGAGGGTGAGCCGCCGGTCCGCCATTAGCCGCAGGCCTTCGTTCAGCGCCGCCATGACCCGCCGGCGGTCGCCGCTGAAGCCGTTGACGATGGTCACACTGCGATACCAGAGCTCGATGTCCAGCTCCCGCGGGCCGTCCTGGTGGTAGCCGGCCACGCACAGCGTGCCGTGCCGGGTGACCAGGTCGCCCGCCAGTTTCAGGCCGGGGGCCTTGCCGGAGAACTCAATGACCACGTCGAAACCCGCGGCGAAGTCGGCCGCCTCCTCTGGTGCGCGGACCTCGTCGGCGCCCAGAGCCAGCGCCAGGTCCCGCGCGTGCGGCAGCGGATCGACGCCGACCAGCCGGGCAGGTGCGTGGCCGGCCGCCACCTGCACCGCGATGAGCCCCATGAAGCCGAGCCCGACGACGGCGACCCGCTGCCCGGGGGTGAGCGCGCATCGCGAAAGCGCTTCGACGACGCAGGCCAGCGGCTCGCCGAGGGCCGCCAGGCTCGGTACGTTGGCCGGCACGGGAAGCAGCGCCGCGGCGGGGGTGTTCACCATGTCGGCGAAGGCCGGGGAGGCGAAGCCGGTGACCCGGTCGCCCACCGACCAGCCGTGCACCCCGGGCCCGAGCGCCACGACCTCACCGACCAGCTCGTGTCCCAGCCGCAGCGGCCGTGCCCCGTCGTGGCGTGCCCAGGCGGGCCCTTCCGAGGCGCAGACTCCGGACGCCAGGGTCCGTACCCGCACCTCGCCGCCGCCGGGCGGCAGGTCGGCGGCCTCGACGATCTCCGAGTGGCCGGCTGAGACCACCTGCGCGTATCGCACATGTCCTCCTCAAGTCCTACGGCGGGCCAGCTCGACTGCCCCGGCGACCGGTGGGGTGCGCAGCAACGTCGTGGCCACCCCAGGGAGCCGGACCGCCAGCTCCTTCTCGAATGCCGCGAAGAGCGTCGGCTGGGCGACGATCACCCCGCCCGCCGCCACCACGGCACCGGTGTCGGCGCCCCGGCGGGCCAGGCACTGCACCAGGTGGGCCAGCCCCGCGCCACCCCGGCGGATCACCTCCTGCGCCAGAACGGAGCCTTCGGCTGCGGCGGCGAAGACGGCGGGCGCGTGGCCGGCCCACGTCTCCACGCCGCCGTCCCAGCTCATCGCGGCGGCCAGTTCGGGCAGGCCGGGCACGCCGTAAGAGCGCAGCAGGGCCCGGCCGAGCGGTTCGAGCGGGGCACCGCCGTCGGCTCCTGCGAGTACCGCGCGGGCCGCATCGCGGACCAGCGCGGAGCCGGAGCCGTCGTCGCCGAGCACCCAGCCCCACCCGCCGGCCGACAGGCGGGCGGCGGTCTCGCGATGCCTGCCGACAGCCACCGAGCCGGTACCCGCGATCAGGCCGATTCCCGCGGTCAGCCCGGCCGCCGGGACAAGGAGCTCGGCGTCGTTGACCACGGTGACCGGCATGCCGAGGGCCGCCTCCAGCTCGCGTCCCAGCAGGTCACACTGCTCGGGGGTCTCGCAGCCGTGCGCTCCGGCCACGATCCGCACCACTTCGTCGCCGGGTCTCGGCACGGCGGCGACCCGCTGCGCCAGCCAGGTCGCGGCGCCGGACAGCGATCGGGTCTGCCAGCCGGTGCTCGGCACCGTACGGTCTCCGGCGACCTCGCCGGCGGCCAGGTCCAGGAGCCGCATCCGCGTCTTCGTGCCGCCGACGTCGACGCCGATCACGACCCGGCTCATCCGACGGGTTCCTCGATCTTGGTGTCGCTGTTGTGGAAGACGAAGTCCTCGATCTCGACCCCACGCGCCTGGGCCAGGGAGCCCGCCAGGCGCTGCAGCACGGCCTCGGCGAGGAGGACGCGCACCGGGAGCGAGGCCGCGGGCGGGATCGGCACTACGTGCAGGTGAGCAGAGGAGGCGAGGCCGGCCGAGGTGACGCAGAGCGTGTGGTGATCGGCCGCGGCCAGGCTTCTGGCCAGTTCCAGCTCCCGGCCGTCGCCGATGATCACGTGCAGGGTCTCGCCCGCCGACTCCATCTCGCCGTGCAGGTAGTTACGGGTGACCAGGGCGGAGGCGGGCACCCGGCACACCTCGCGCAGCAGCAGGGCGCCGGACTCGGAGACGGCGCGGAACGCCCCGGAGGAGACGACGTCGGCGGCCACCACGCCGGCGGCCTGGCGGGCCACCTCGTCCACCACCGGAGCCAGCGCGGCCTCGTGCCGCTCCAGCTCGGCCCCGATCCCGGTCCACTCCCCCTCGGCCTCGTCCGCCGGCACCCCGAGCAGCGTCCGCGCGATCATGGTGAGCGCGACCAGGGTGCCGGTATAGCCGATGGTGGAGGCGTAGCTGTCGGGCTCGTTGCCCAGGTCGACGCAGTGTTCCACAGCCTCGCTGAGGCGTGAGGGCACGACGTTCACCACCGCTGCCCGGCGACCGGCGGGCAGCAGGTCCAGCGCTTCGACGGTCTCCGCGCTGCGTCCCGATTGCGAGACGCCGAGCACCAGGTCCGCCCCGGTGAACGCGAGGCCGGAACCGGTCTCGCCGGCCAGCTCCCGCCGGGCGAGGATCCCGCCCTCGGCGAGCAGCGCGACCGGCAGGGCGAGCGCCGCGTAGCTGGCTCCGATGCCGACGAAGACGGGGCGTGACGCGGAGGCGAGCACACCGCCTTCCTCGCCGAGCTGGGCCGCGACTCTGGCCGCGACCCGCTCCAGCGCGGCCGGTTGGCCCGCTCGTCCTTCCAGGTAGGGGATTCTCGCCCCGGTCATGTCTTCCTCTCAAGGATCACACCGCTGCCATGTGTCCAGCGGTAATCACAAAAGCCACTTCAATACCACCAGATACCACAACATACCGTGAGGAGGCATGGCTGCGGTTGGTCTGGCGCGGTGTCCTTACCGCATCGACGTGAGGTCCTCGACTGCTGCCACGTGGGGGGCGTGGATCAACCGGCGAACAGCGCGAGACCTATCGATCCGTCAGGAGGTGCCCCCGGTGCCACCTCGCATGAACGAGGTGCGCAGCCGGTAGCGGTCGCCCCGGTACGTGATGGTCGAGACCAGCACGACCCGGCCCAGGGCGTCCGTCATGGACTGGTTCATGATCAGGACGGGATCGCCGGTCTTGAGCTCCAGCGGCTCGGCGAACTCCTCGTCGCAGCCCCTGGCCTCGATGGTGGACTCGGCCACGACCGGCTCGGCGCCCGCCGCGGCCAGCTCCTCCACCAGCGACGCGCGGGTGAAGTCGACGGAGGTGACCCCGGGGACCAGGCCGGCCACCACCCGGGAGGAGTCCACTGCTATCGGCACGCCGTCCAGCATGCGCACCCGTTTGAGGACGAAGAGCTCGGTGCCGGCCGCCACGCCGAACTCGTCCGCCTCGTCCAGGGACGCCTGCTCGATCTTGGCGTGCAGCACTCGGGAGGTGGGTTCCAGGCCCTTGCGGCGGGCCGTCTCGGTGAAGGATTCCAGGGAGTTGGGCCACTCGCGGTCGGAGCGGGCCGCGACGTACCATCCGCGGCCGTGCGAGGAGCGCATGACGCCGCGCTCGACCAGGTGCTGGAGGGCACGCCGGAGCGTCACCCTGCTGATGCCGAGCTGGGCGCAGAGCTCCCGCTCGGCGGGCAGCCGCCGGCCGGCGGGCAGGACGCCCTCCCGCACCCGGCGCTCGATCAGCTCAGCCGCCTGGACCCACAATGGCTCAGGATTGTCCGACGCGAAGAGGGACGTCTGAGAGGACGTGTCCACCCTATCCATGTCCTCCCCTGCCCCCGCTTCTGTCACTGGCGAACATTGTGGCATTCTCATCCCGGATCCGCGCCGGATACCATTATCCATCACAATCTCCGGCCAGACGGTCGAAGGCGGCGTCCAGCCCCGCGTCTACCTGCTGCCTTGACGAGTCCGCGTCGAACCATCGGAGAATCTCCCGGGCTCCCCGCTCGAATGGCACCAGAGCCGAGAAACCTGGAACGAGCTGCTTAATCTTGGAATTGTCATAAATCACCGAGTGCCGGAAATCCTCTTGCAGGACGGTGCCCATCCACTCGATTTCGCGGCCGATGTCCGCGCTGGACCGGTGCACGATGGCCGGTTCGACCCCGGCGGCCCGGGCGAGGCAGAAGTGAATCTCGTCCCAGGTGAGCAGTTCGTCGGAGGTGATGTGCACGCTCTCTCCCACGGCGGCCCGCCGGGCGACGATTCCGGCCAGCCCGCGGGCGAAGTCGCCGGCGTGCGTGAGGTTCCACAGCGAGGTGCCGTCCCCATGCACGATGGCCGGCCTGCCGCGCCGCCAGCGGTCGATGACCGTCCAGCCCGCCAGCGTGGGGAACACCGTCTCGTCATAGACGTGCGCCGCCCGCACGATCGTCGCCGGGAAACCCTCGTACCGGTAGGACCGCTCCAGCTCCTCCTCGCAACGCAGCTTCTGCGCGGGATAGTCGAAGGCGCCCGCACGGCGCGCCGACGACTCCCTGATCGGCAGGAGGGGCGCCGGGCGGGCGTACACCGAGCCGGTCGAGATGAACACGTACTGCCCGGTGCGGCCGCCGTACCGCGCCACGTCCGTGGTGATGTCGGCGGGGGCGTAGCCGACGAAGTTGACGACGGCGTCGAAGGTCTCCGCGCCCAGAGCCGCGTGCATGGACGCGTCGTCGTGCACGTCGGCGGTCAGCCTCCGCACGCCGTCCGGCAGCGGCCGCGAGTTGGTGCGGCCCCTGGTCAGGACCGTCACCTCGAAGCCCTCGGAGGCGAACCGGCGCGCGCAGGCGGCGCTGATCACTCCCGTGCCCCCGAGCAGGAGGACCCGTGGCCCGCTCATGGCGTACCGGCGGGACGCCGGCCGGTCGCGAGCCCGGCCCCGACGAGGAAGTCGTAGCAGGCACGCAGCAGCCCGTACATGTCCTGGCGGGAGCGGTCGGCCTCGACGATGTGCCATTCGACCGAGGGGTTGGCCCGCGCGGCCGCCGCCACGTCGACCGTCCCCTCGCCGAAGGGCACCATGTAGTCGTCCATGCCCGTGGCCGGCCCGTCCTTGAGGTGCGTGAACACCAGGCGGTCGCCGAGCCCGGCGGCCACCCGTGCCGGGTCCAGGCCGGCCGTGGCCACCCAGTACGTGTCCAGCTCCACGACCACCGCCGGGTCCAGCTCGCCGAGCAGGACGTCGTACGCCCGCCGGCCGTCGAACACGTTGACGAACTCGGCGTAGTGGTTGTGGTAGGCGATTCGCATGCCCCGTGCGGCCGCGTTGGCCGCTGCCCGGTTGATCCGCTCGGCCCCCGCGAGGACGCCGCCGAGCGTGGTGAACTCCTCCGGTTCCAGGCTCCACACCAGCGTCGCGACGCCCAGCTCCTGGCAGGTGTCCAGGATGGCCGGCGCGTCGTCTCCGGACGGGAACGGAACGTGCGTGCTGCACACGTCCAGGCCAAGCCGGTCCAGCGCGCCCCGTACGGCCGACGGCGCGTTGCCGTACAGGCTGATCGGCTCGACCGCGGCGTAGCCGATCTCCGCCACGCGTTCCAGCACGCCGAGCAGGTCCTTGGCGGCGTCCTCGTGCAGCGACCACAGCTGCGCCGCGACCGGCGGTGCGACGTGCCCGCTCATGTCGCGGCGCCGATGAACCGGGCATTGCCCAGCGGCCAGCGGGTGGACCAGGAGGCGATCATGTCATCGTCGACGCCCGCCGCCCAGAGCGTGGCCTGCCTGATGAGCTGGCGGAACCACGGATTGCCCCACGCCCGCGCGTCGTGGCCGAGGGCCGTGTAGCACACCCGGCCCGCGCCGTGCTCGCGCACGTAGGCGACCGGCTCGGTCCCTTCGTCTGCCGGCCGCTCGGCCAGCACCTGGACGTCCGGCGCGTAGTCCAGCACGTAGTACTCGTCGTCGATGGCGAAGTCATCCAGGTACCTGGTCACGGGGTGGTCCCCGCGCACCGTGACCTCGATCCGGCCCTCCGAGCCCGCGTCGCCGTGCGACACGTACCGGGAGCCCACCAGTTCATGCGCCGCCCGGTCCGCCGCCAGGCCGCCCGGCCCGAACCCGAACAGGTTGCTCGCGTGCACCGCGACCAGTCCCTTGCCGGCCGCCACGAGCGCCGACAGCGCCTCCTGCTGGGCCGGCTCGAAGGTGACCGATGAGCGGTACAGCACGTAGACGTCGGCCTCGGAGGTGGCCGGCATCGGGTCGACGAACCGGTCGAGGCCGACGGCGCGTGCCGCGGGCAGACCGCCCTCGATCACGATCTCCTGTAGCGCCAGCGCCGCGCCGAGCAGGTCGTGGTGGAGGTCGGTGCCCTCGACGATCACCAGCGCCGACGGCGAGTGTCTCAACTTCATCCGGATACCTTTCCGCAGTCCCCCGGTCCGCTCGTCAGCGTGCCTGCGCGTATTCCTTGGCCATCTGGTCGCCGCCCCCGCTCTTCCACTTCTGCACCGCGGAGGTCAGGCTGGAGGCCGGCTCCCGGCCGAGGAACACCGCGACGATCGCGTCCTGCATCTGCTTGTCCAGGGCGGCGCCCTTGGAGTTGAAGGTCTGCGAGTACAGGTGCGCGGCGGGATCGTCGAGCAGTGTCGGGACCACCTTCTGCTGCCAGTCGTAGTTCAGCTTGTCCACGCCCGGGGCGCCCTGCGGGTTGCACAGCACCTGGGGGCCGCCCGCGATGTAGGCCAGGCCGAGGTCCTGCTCGCGCTGCCCGCGGGTGGTCAGCACGGCCACGCCGTCCTTGACCGTGTAGTCCTCGCCCTTGACCCCGTAGCTCATGACGAACGACTCCCTGGCGCCGAACGGGGCCGAGATGTAGTCGAGCACCTTGAGGAACAGGTCGATCCTCTTCTTGTCGGTCGTCTTCTTGATCATCGTCATCGCGTAGGCGCCGTTGCCGGTCCAGTGCACGGCGTTCCCGCCGTCCTTGCCGAACGGCATCATGATGTCGAACACGAGCTTGTTGTCGTCGGCGACGATGCCGAACGCGCGGTTGCCGTCGTGGACCATCGCGAGCTTGCCCGACCGGAAGAGCGCGTCACGCTGCACCTTGTTGTCGATCAGCGTGGCCGTGTCCGGGTGGAAGACGCCGCTCTTGTACAGCGCGGCCAACTCGGAGACGGCCGGGATGAACGCCTCGTGCTCGTAGGCGGAGACGAAGGTGCCGTCGCTCTTGCGCGTCCACTTGTTGGGCACGCCGAACATCATCATCAGGAAGTTCGCGATGTTGCCGCCGAAGGCGTAGACGCCGGCCTTGGGGTTGGTGACCGCCTTGGCCAGGTCGCGGAACTCCTGGAGGTTCTTCGGCTGCGGGTTGGCGCCCGCCGCCTTGATGACGTCCGTCTTGGTGTAGATCTGCGTGGTGAACACGGGGTCGGACTTGGGCACGCCGTAGATCCGGCCGTTGAGGTAGCCGTTGAGCCAGCCCGCCTCCTGGATGCCGGCCAGGTTGGGGTACTTCTTGACCGCGTCGCCGGCGAGGAACTCGCTCAGGTCGGTGAACTGCGCCTCGGCCAGCTGCGGCAGGCGGGCGATGTTCTGGAACAGCGGCAGGGAGACGAACTCCGGCAGGTCGTCACCGGCGACCAGGGCGGGGAACTTCGTCGTGAAATCGGCGAAGGGCACCTGAACCGGCTTGACGTTGAGGTTGAGCTCCTTGTTCAGAAGCTGCCAGTAGACGTTCTCGCCCAGCGGCGGGGCCGGCTGCCCGAAGGTCATGATCATGACGTTGAAGTCGCTGCCGTCGCCGATCGGCCCCGTCACCGTCGCCGGCCCGTCCATGGGGAAGGACCCGTAGACGTCCATGACGCCCTTCGCGTTGCCCTCCAGCAACGGCTTGGGCTTGTTCGGCGGCACGTACGCCGGCATCGGCGCCGCCTTGCCCGCGTCGCCCGCGCCGGCCGGGCCGCCGCTCCCGCCCTCCGAACCGGAGCCGCACGCGGCGAGCACTCCGCCGACCGGCACGAGCGCCGCGGCCAGACCCGCGCTTCTCAGCAGCGACCTGCGGCTGAAGCCCTTTGAGGTATCCATGATGTGTTCCTTTACGTTTTCCATTAACCCTTGATGGCCCCGGCGAGCATTCCCTTGGACATGTGTTTCGTCAGGAAGGGATAGACACACAGGATCGGCAGCGTGGCGATGGCCACCAGCGCCATCTGCACGGACTGCGCGGGAGGTGCCACGTACCCGGGAATGGCCTGCGCATTGGTCGTGACGTTGTTGTCCAGTACGAACGTGCGCATGACAAGCTGTAGCGGCCACATCTGCGTGTCGTTCAGATACAGCAGCGGGCCGAAATAGTTGTTCCAGTAACCGACCGCGATGAAAAGGCCCACCACCGCGATGACGGCCTTTGAATTGGGCAGCACGATGGACCGGAGAATGCGCCATTCGCCGGCGCCGTCCATGCGCGCCGCGTCGAACAGCTCCTGCGGTATCGCCTGGATGAAACCACGGATGATCACGATGTTGAACGCGCTCACCGCGGTGGGGATGATCAGCGACCAGTACGTGTTGAGCATGCCCAGCTGCTTGACCATCAGGTACACCGGGATCATGCCGGGTGCGAAGAGCAGGGTGAACAGCACGAAGGACAGCAGGCCGCGCTGGAAGAGCGACCCTCTGCGACTCAGACCGTAGGCGGCCAGCACCGTGCACAGGAGGCTGACGGCGGTGCCCACCGTCGTCACTCCGACGCTGATCACGATGGACCGCGACACCTGCGTGCCGTTGAAGATCTGTTTGTAGGCCTCGAAGGAGATCTGCGTCGGCCAGATGACGTAGCCGCCGTTGGCGTCGATCTGCTGCTTGGTCGCCAGGCTCGTGGAGATGACGACGAGGAAGGGGAAGATGACCACGGCGCAGGTGATCGCGATGGCGAGCGCCTTCAGGGCGACGGCGACCGGCTTGGGTTTGCCCAGCCATACGGGACGGGTGTTCATCGCCGGTAAACGCCCTCCTCTCCGAGCCGGTGGGCGAGTTTGTTGGCGGCGAGCACGAGCAGGAGGCTGACAACGCCTTTGAGCAGGCCCGCGGCGGTCGCGGTCCCCCAGTTCCCGTCCACGACGCCGTTGAAGTACGTGAAGGTGTCCAGCACTTCGGCGGCTCCCGGGCCGACCGCGTCCCGCTGGAGCAGAATCTGCTCGAAGCCGACGGTCAGGGCGTCGCCCAGCCGGAGGATCAGCAGCAGCACGATGATCGGCCGCATCCCGGGCAGTGTGACGTGCCAGAACCGCTGCCAGGCGCCCGCGCCGTCGATGGTGGCGGCCTCGTACAGGCCGGCGTTGATGGCCGCGATGGCGGCCAGGAAGATGATCGTCCCCCAGCCCGCGTCCTTCCAGATGGCCTGCGTGGTGAGCAGCAGCTTGAAGGCGTCCGGGTTGGACATGACCTGCAACGGCGTCATCCCGTGCGTGACGAGGAACCTGCTCAGGACACCGTCTCCGCCGAGGATCTGCTGGAACAGCGCGACGATGATCACCCAGGACAGGAAGTGCGGCAGGTAGATCACCGACTGCACGAACTTCTTCACCATCGGCATCGCGATGGTGTTCAGCAGGACCGCCAGCAGGATCGGCACCGGAAAGAAGAGCACGATCTGCAGGAAGGTGATCTGCGCGGTGTTCCACAGCGCGTTCCAGAACGCGGAGTCGGAGAACAGTGAGGTGAAGTTGGCCCAGCCCACCCACTCCGACCCGGTGAAGCCCAGGAAGGGCACGTAGTCCATGAACGCGATCACGCTGCCCAGGAGCGGGACATACGTGAAGAGCAGCAAGATGATCACTGCGGGCGCGACCATGACGAGCAGTGGTGAATCCCGCCAGAGTCTGGCCAGGAACGGCACCTTCCGTGAGGTGCGGAGCTTGGTCTCGGGTGGGGGATTCACCCGAGGCAAGGTCTGATCGACCGCCATGATCACCTCTCCATGGCCTGTGGACCGCTGAGTACGCTCCCGACCAGGTGAAATACCAATGAAGTACCGGGAAGATACCACTTGCGCCAAACTAAGACAACTAGTACCTTCGCCGCCATAAGACGACCTGTCATGCGGTCTGGCAGGCCATCCGATTCGACGGTGGGAACGTGTCATGAACGCCTATTCCTCACTGCTGCCGCGCCCGGCGACGGTCGAGCCGCACCCCGGAATATGTCTTTTAAATGCGGAAATGCCGCTTAAGGTGATCGGGTCGGCCGAGGTGGCGTCACTCGCCCGGCGGTTTCTGTCCGGCCTTCGCCCAGCGGCACAGCCGGAGGCGAGCAGACCTCGAAATACCACTGAGACCGCCCGGCTGGTGGTGGAGGTCTCCGCCGGCCGGCCGCCCGGCGGCTACTCCCTCCAGGTCGCCGAAGAGGGTGTCATCGTGGAAGCAGGCGATCTCGAAGGCGTGGCCGGCGCGCTGACCACTCTCCGCCAGCTTCTCCCCGCGGAGATCTGGCGCAGCGCGGGCGCGCCTCCCGGCGGCTGGACCGTACCGTGCGGCAGGGTGATCGACGCTCCGGCGTACGGCTGGCGCGGCGCGATGCTCGACGTGGCGCGGCACTTCTTCCCCAAGCGCACCGTGCTGCGCTACGTCGACCTGCTGGCCCTTCACCGTTACAACCGGCTCCACCTGCACCTGTCCGACGACCAGGGCTGGCGGGTGGAGAGCCGCCTGCACCCGCGCCTGCACGAGGTCGGCGCCTGGCGCCCGGCCACCAGGCTCGGCCCGGACGGGGTTTCGGACGGCACCCCGCACGGCGGCTACTACACCCTCGACGACCTGGCCGAGATCTCGGCGTACGCGCGTTCCCAGGGGATCGTCGTGGTGCCCGAGATCGACGTGCCCGGCCACACATCCGCGCTGCGCGCCGCCTATCCCGAGCTGGGCCGCCCGGGCGAGGAGCAGGCCGTGCTGGACACCGTCTGGGCGGGCGGGTCCTCGATCAGCCCCACCGGGCCGGTGCTCTCCTTCCTCCGGGACGTGCTCGGCGAGATCCTCGACGCCACCGGCACGCCCTACCTGCACCTCGGCGGAGACGAGTGCGACATGAGCTGGTGGGCCGGGGACCCGGCGATCGCGGCGGAGATGGCGGCGCACGGGTACACCGAGGCCCGCCAGATGCACGGTCACTTCCTGCGTGAGCTGGGCGGTTTTCTCGCCGGGCGCGGCGTGCGCATGGTGGTGTGGGACGAGGCCTTCGTCACCGGCGGCGTGCTGCCCGACACGGTCGTCATGGCCTGGCGCGGCCACGAGGTGGCCGAACGCGCCGCGCGGACCCACGACGTGGTCCGCACCCCGCTGTTCCCCACCTACCTCAATTTCGACCAGTCCGACCTGCCCGAGGAACGGCGTTCGGAAGGCGGCCCGATCACCTTGGCCGACGTGGCCGCCTTCACCCCCGCACCGGCCGGATGGCCGGACGAGCGGCGGTCCCGGGTGCTCGGCGGCCAATGGCAGGTCTGGAGCGAGTGGGTACCCCACGAGCGGCATCTCGACTACCTGGCCTTCCCGCGGGCGTGCGCCCTCGCCGAGGTGCTGTGGAGCGGCGGCATCGCCGACCCCGCCGAGTTCGGGGCGCGCCTGAGGACCCACCTGGCCAGACTGGACGCCCTCGGCGTGGAGTACCGTCCACTCGCCGGGCCTCACCCGTGGCAGACCGGCGGGACGGGCGTCTGGCGGCGCTCCGGGCCCGGACGGATCGAGGAGACCAAGAAGTGGGTCGAGTCGATCTCACGCGAGCCGTGACCATTCCGATGCGAGGAGAGCACAACCGATGACACAGAAGTTCCTCTGGGGCGTGGCCACCTCGTCGTACCAGATCGAGGGGGCCATCGACGAGGACGGGCGAACCCCCTCCATCTGGGACACCTTCTGCGCCACTCCCGGGGCCGTGTCGGGCGGAGACACCGGCGCGGTCGCGTGCGACCACTACCACCGGATGCCGCAGGACGTCGCGCTCATGAAGGAGCTGGGCGTGGACGTGTACCGCTTCTCGCTGGCCTGGCCGCGAGTCCAGCCGGACGGGACGGGCCCCGGCAACCCGGCCGGGATCGCGTTCTACGACCGCCTGGTGGACGAGCTGCTGACGGCCGGCATCCTGCCCTGGGTCACCCTCTACCACTGGGACCTGCCTCAGGCGCTGGAGGACGCCGGCGGCTGGCCGGCCCGCGACACCGCCTACCGGTTCGCCGACTATGCCGGGATCGCCTACGACGCGCTCGGCGACCGGGTCAGCCAGTGGACCACCATGAACGAGCCGTGGTGCTCGGCCATGCTCGGCTACGTGTACGGCCAGCACGCGCCGGGCCGCAAGGACGCCCGCGCCGGTATGGCCGCGATCCACCACCTGCTGCTCGGGCACGGTCTGGCCACGAAGGTCATCCGCGACGGGGCCGCCGGCGCCGGCCGCGACGAGGGCCTGGAGGTAGGCATCACGCTCAACCTCTCGCACAAGATCCCGGCCAGTGACTCGCCCGCCGACCTGGCCGCGACCCGCTGGGACGACGGCATGAGCAACCGGCTCTACCTCGACCCGCTGCTGCGCGGGCAGTACCCCGCCGACATCGCGGGCAAGCTGGCCGACCTGGGCTGCCCGCTCCCGGTGCTGGACGGTGACCTGGAGCTGATCAACCAGCCGGTGGACGTGCTCGGCGTCAACTACTACACCTCGCGGGTCGTGCGGGGCGCGCCGGCCGGGGACAACGGCTGGCCGGCGTCCACGACTGTGGACCGCGACGTCGAACGCACCGCGATGGACTGGGAGGTCACCCCGGAGGCGCTGACCGACCTGCTGCTGCGCCTGGAGCGCGACTACCCCGGCCCCGCCTGGTACATCACCGAGAACGGCGCCGCCTATCCTGACGTCGCCGACGAGAACGGGTACGTGGACGACACCGACCGCGAGCGTTACCTGCGCACCCACATCGACGCCGCACTCGCGGCCCGCGCCAAGGGCGTCAACCTGCAGGGCTACTTCGCCTGGTCGCTGATGGACAACTTCGAGTGGGCCTACGGCTACGACCGCAGGTTCGGCATCGTGCGTGTGGACTACGACACCCAGAGGCGCACCCCGAAGCGGTCAGCGCGCTACTTCGCAGAGCGCATCGCGGCGGAGAAGGGCGCGTAGTGCTCAGCGTCCTGACCAGCCACCTCGGCTACAACGCCGCCGGATCGAAGAAGGCCGTCGTGCTCGCCCGCGGCCCCGCCGAGATCCGGTCGGCGTTCCTCGTCGGCGACGACGGCTCCAGGACGGAGCAGACCACCGGCCCCTTGCGGCGTGTGGACCGGTGGTCGTCCGGGCTGTTCGCCCGGCTGGACTTCGGCCACGTACGCGCCGCGGGCGGGTACCGGGTGGAGGTCGCCACCGACGACGGGACCTTCTCCTCGGCGCCGTTCGAGATAGGAGAGTGCCGGATCCACCACTCGACGCTGTCCGACGTGCTGTACTACTTCAAGGCGGTGCGCTCCAGCGGCGAGATCGAGCGCAAAGACCGGCACGCCCGGTTCTATCTCGACGACTCCGGACGCACGGTGGATGCACGGGGCGGCTGGCTCGACGCCTCGGGCGACCACAGCAAGTTCCTCAGCCACCTCAACTACACCCGGATGATGAACCCGCAGCAGACCCCGCTGTGCGCGTGGGCGTTCCTGGCCGCCCGCGACCACCTGCGCGCGCTCCACCCGGAGCTGTTCCGCACGCTGGGCGCCAGGATGCGCGACGAGGGGCTGTACGGCGCGGACTTCCTGGTGCGGTTCCAGGCCGAGGAGGGCTACTTCTACACGGCCATCTTCGACGCCCTCACCAAGGACCTCACCGAACGGGTGATCAACGCACCGCTGCAGGACAGCGTACGCACCACCCGCTGGCAGGCCGCCTACCGGCAGGGCGGCGGGATGGCCATCGCCGCGCTGGCCAGGGCGGCCACGCAGGACGACCACGGCGACTTCCCACCGGAGGAGTACTTCTCCGCCGCGTATCGGGGATTCCTGCACCTGGAGAAGCACAACGCCGAGTACCTCTACGACGGGCTGGAGTCGGTCATCGACGACTACTGCGCCCTGATGGCCGCCGCCGAGCTGGCCAACGCCGCACAGCACGGGTTCGGCGGCGAGCACCTGGCGGTGTTCGAGGAGGCGGCCGAACGGCGAGCCGCCTCGCTGGCCGGCCGATACACCGATTCCGGGCGGGGGTTCGGTTACCTGCGGGGTGACGTGGAGGGACGTCCGTTCTTCCACGCGGCCGAGCCCGGGCTGCCCGCGGTGGCGCTCATCCGCTTCGCCGAGGTGCTGCCCACGTCGCCGGTGGCGGCCCAGGCGCGCGAGCTGGCCCTCACACTGCTGCGCGACGCGGTCACCCTGGCCGACGAGGTCGCCAACCCCTTCGGCTACCCCCGCCAGTACGTGCAGCCGCTCGGTGCGGCGCCGATGACGAGCTTCTTCTACCCGCACGAGAACGAGACGGGCTACTGGTGGCAGGGGGAGAACGCGGGCATCAGCTCGACCGCGTACGCCGCGCTGCTCGCCGCCGGGCTGCCCGGCTGCCCGCCCGGTCTGCGCGACAGGCTGCACGTGCTGGCCGAGGACCAGGTGCAGTGGATCATCGGGCTCAACCCGTTCGACGCGTCCATGCTCCAGGGAAGGGGCAGGAACAACGTCGAGTACTCCACGGCCTTTCAGAACGTCCCGGGAGGCATCCTGAACGGGATCACCAGCGGCTTCGACGACGAGCACGACATCGCGTTCATGCCGCAGGAGCACCGCACCAGCGGGGAGTCGTGGCGGTGGGCCGAGCAATGGATCCCGCACACCGCGTGGTTCCTGCTTGCCGTGTCGGTGATGCGGTGATGGCAGTGATACGTCCCTTCGAACCGTTCGATCTGCCCGGCATGTACCGCGTGTGTCTCGAAACGGGGGACTCCGGGCGGGATGCGACGCGGCTGTACAAGGACCCTGACCTGCTCGGTCACGTTTACGCCGGGCCGTACCCCATCGCCGATCCCGGCCTCACCTGGGTCGCGTACGACGACCGGGGGTTGCTGGGATACATCGTCGCCACCGCCGACACCGCGTCCTTCGAGCAGTGGCTGGAGGAGGCGTGGTGGCCAGGCCTGCGCGCACGATATCCCCGGCGGCCGGCCGCCGGCCCGGGCGACGGCCCAGAGGACGGCACAGAGGACTGGCGGCGCATCGCCCACATCCACGAGCCACCGCGCACGCCGGCCGGTCTCCTCGAAGCTCACCCGGCCCACCTGCACATCGACATCCTGCCCCGAGGCCAGGGCTCGGGCCTGGGCCGCCGGCTCATCACGACCCTCGTCGACGCCCTGCGCGCCCGTGGCGTGCCCGGCCTGCACCTCGGCGTCGGCAGCGGCAACCCCGGAGCCTTCGCCTTTTATCTGGCCATGGGATTCCACGAGGCACACCGCGCCCCCTGGGGTTCCACGATGACCATGGACCTGCGTGCCTGAGGCCGCAGGGCGCCCTGACGTGGTGCGGCGGTGCCGCTAGAGGTCGAGGCGGCACAGGCCCTCGGCGAGGGCCTTGGTGGTGAGACGGGTACGGCTGTCGCAGCCGAGCTTGGCGAAGATGTGCTCCAGGTGGGTCGTCACCGTGCGGACGCTGACGACGAGCGCGGCGGCGATCTGCGGGTTGGAGTCGCCGGCCGCCACCCGGGTGAGCACGTCCACCTCGCGCCCCGTGAGGTCGTACGGCAGGAGGCACGGCCGCTCGGCCACGATGGCGCCCTGCAGCGCCCCCTGGAACCCGACACCGGCCCTGAGCAGCCGTAACTCGTGCCAGCGGCCGTCATGGCCGAGCCAGAGCCCGTGCCTGCTCAGCTCCCGGGAGTCGATGAACGCCCGGGCGAACGCGGCCACCGCCGGATCGTCCCACAGCGCTGCCGACGCCTCGTGCCCGGGCACCTGGCGCCGGGTCCCCACCCGGTCGAACGCGACCGCCAGGTAGTCCGGCGGCAGCCCCACCGGGTCGATCACGCACCTGGTCAGGTCGGTGACGTGCGCGAGCATCGGGCTGACCGCCGCGACCAGCGCCCCCGTGATCCGCGGGAAGGCGTCTCTCGTGGCCAGGTGCAGCAGCCCCGTGTAGCGGCCCTCGCTCAGGAACAGCGGCGCCGTCAGCCCGGCCCGCCACCCGTAGGGGGCGAGGTGGCGCCGGAAATAGCGCTCGGTGTCCGGCTCGGGCATGCGTACCGGGGCTCGGGTGGCCATGGCCCTGCGGTACGCGTCGAGCCCGGCGTACTCCTCGGCCGCGTCGTGATCGATGCGCCGGTGGCCGTCCGAGACGACGCTGTGGTGGCGACCCGTGGCCGGATCGAAGGCGACGAACTCGTACGCGTCGACCGGGACCACCCGGCGCAGCGCCGCCATCGCCCCGTGCGCGCCGCCGCCACCGCCCGCGACCTGGTAGCCGACCTCGGCGAACGCCCGCAGCTGGCAGACGTCCAGGGTGATCTCGGCCACCGAGCCTTTATATCATTTGCCAATCCTTGAGGTCTTCCTGAAACTTTTTTTCACGAGCGTCCGAATGCTACGGTGAGAGACATGCAGCGCGCCTTCGTCACGACGACGCCGGACACCGTCCCGGCGCGCTGAATCATGCTTCCCGGGCGGACGCCCGGGAGCTGGTCGTTCGCCCTTTCCATGAAAAGGACGATCATGAACGACCACCGCAGACTCGGCCGCGAGCTGGGCATCTTCGACACCGACCCACTGATCGGCTCGGGGCTCCCCTACTACCTCCCCGCGGGCGCCGCCCTGCGCAAGGCCATCGAGGACTACGTCCACGAGCTCGAACGCCGCAACGGCTACCAGCACGTCAACTCGCCCGTGCTCGGCAAACGCGAGCTGTACGAGAGATCGGGCCACTGGGCCCACTACGCGGAGGACATGTTCCCGCCCATGAACGTGGGTGGCGAGGAGTTCGTACTGCGCCCCAGCCTGTGCCCGCACCATGCGCTCATCTACCGCTCGCGCCGGCGCAGTCACCGCGAGCTGCCGCTGCGCCTGGCCGAGCTGGGCGGGCAATACCGCTCGGAGCTGTCGGGCGTCCTGGGCGGCCTCACCAGGGTGCGGGCCATCCAGCTCAACGACGGCCACGTGTTCTGCGCGCCCGAGCAGGCCGCCGCCGAGGTGGCGGCCGCGCTCGACCTGGTCGAGGCCGCGCACGCGCAGCTCGGCATCCGGGCCGCGCGCTATCGGCTCTCGCTGCGCGGCGACGGCGGCAAGTTCGTGGACGACCCGGGCCTGTGGGCGCGCTCCGAGGCGATCCTGCGCGACGTGCTGAAGGAGCGCGGCCGCGACTTCGACGAGGAACGCGGCGAGGGTGCCTTCTACGGCCCCAAGATCGACATCCAGATCGTGGACCCGGCGGGCCGTGAGAGCAGCCTGTCGACCGTCCAGGTGGACTTCTTCCAGCCGGAGCGCTTCGACCTGGGCTACGTCGGGGGTGAGCGCCCCGTCATGGTGCACCGCAGCGTCGTCGGCAGCATCGAGCGCCTGCTCGCGCACCTCATCGAGGTCCACGGGGGCGCGTTCCCCGCCTGGATGGCGCCCGTGCAGGCCGTGGTGCTGCCGCTGTCGGACGCCGAACTGCCCGCCGCCGCGAGCCTGCTGCGGCGCTGCCTGACCGCCGGTCTGCGGGCCGAGCTGGCGCCCGCCGACCGGGGCAGCCTCGGGGCCAGGATCAGGGCGCATCGGCTGGTGCCGTACCAGCTGGTCGTGGGGCCACGCGAGGCGGCGAGCGGCGGGGCGTCGGTACGGCTCCGCGACGGCAGCCAGGCGGGTGACGTGCCCGTGGAGCGGCTTGCGGAGAAATCGCGACCTTCGTTCCAGAACCCGGAATCGAAAGGGTAACGGAGTCTTCCCTCGGCGCGTAATGGACTCGTAAAGTCCGCTGCAACGCCGTGTCGGGGGAGGACGTTTTGACCGAGCTGAGCGACCGCGAGGCTGAGCTTGTTTCCGCTCACGAACAGGAACACCCGGCGCGGGAGCTCAGCGGAGGGCTTCGGCTCGGCGTGTGGATCGTGGGCGGGCTGTTGTCGGCCTATTCGCTGGCGGTGGTGTTCTGGCCGATCGAGGCACTCGAGCACCGGATGACGTTCCTGGCGGCGGCGCTGCCGCTGGTCTTCCTCTGCTACCGGTCGGGCGTGCCGTCGCTCCTGCTCAGGCGCCGCGACAGCTCTCCGGCCGGGAGCCCGCCCGTCAAGGCGCCCCCGGATGGCTCAGACGCTTCGGCGGCCGAGCCGGCGGGGGCGCGGCGCCCGGAACGGCCGACCGCCGCGGACTGGGTGCTGGCGGCGCTCGCGCTGGCCGTGCTCGTCTATCCGCTGCTCGACTTCGAGGCCTTCCGCGAGCGGGGCTCCGGCGCGGCGCTCACGGACCTGGACATCGCGGCGGGCCTGGCGCTGACGGTGCTGCTCCTGGAGGCGGTACGGCGCACCGTCGGCTGGTCCCTGACCATCATCTGCATAATTTTCCTGATTTATGCCTATTACGGCTCATATTTGCCGATTGACTGGACAATCGGCCACCGGGGGTTCGACCTCGAGCAAATCGTGTCGCAGCTCTACACCGGCACCGAGGGCTTCTTCGGCGTCCCCATGCAGGTGGCCGCCAGCTACATCATCCTTTTCACGATTTACGGCGCCGTGCTCGACTACTCGGGCGCCAGCAAGTTCTTCATCGACCTGAGCTTCGCCGCCTTCCGCAAGTCCCGCGCAGCCCCGGGCCGTACCGTCACCACGGCCGGCTTCCTGCTCGGCACCGTGTCGGGATCGGGCGTCGCCACCACGGTCAGTCTGGGCAGCGTCGCGTGGCCGGTGCTGCGCCGGGCGGGCTACCCGAAGGAGCCGGCGGGCGGCATCCTCGCGGCCGGCGGCATCGGCGCCATCCTGTCGCCGCCCACGCTGGGCGCGGCGGCGTTCATCATCGCCGAATACCTCCAGGTCAGCTACCTCGAGGTGCTCCTGTACGCGACGATCCCCACGATCCTGTACTACCTCGGTATCTTCCTGGCCATCGAGATCGACTCGCGCCGCTTCAGCACCCACGCCGTGGAGGTGGACGCGCCCAAGGCGGGCCGCCTGCTGCTGCGCTTCGGCTACCACTTCAGCTCGCTCATCCTCATCATCGTGCTGATGGCACTGGACAGGTCGGCGTTCCAGGCCGTGGTCATCGCCACCGGCATCGCGTTCGTGCTGTCGTTCCTCGACCCGGAGCGCCGGATGGGGCCGAAGCGCGTCGCGCAGGCGCTGGCCAAGGGCGCTCTCGAAGTGCTGCCGGTGACCGCGGTGTGCGCGGCGGCGGGCATCATCGTCGGCATCATCACGCAGACCGGCCTCGGGCTGAACCTCGCCGACATCATCGTGGACGTGGCCGCGGGCAACCTGATCCTGACCACGCTCATGTCCGGCATCGCGGTCATGCTGCTGGGCCTGGCCGTGCCGGTGACCGCCAGCTTCATCATCGCCGCGGTGATCATCGGCCCCGCGCTCTTCGCCCTCGGCGTCACCAAGGCCGAGGCGTACATGTTCGTCTTCTACTACGCGGTGCTGTCGGAGGTGAGCCCGCCCACGGCGCTGTCCGCGGTGGCGGCGGCCGCGATCACCGGCGGCAACACGTACAAGACGATGATGATGACCTGGCGGTACACCCTGCCGGCGTTCCTGGTGCCGTTCGCCTTCGTGCTGACGCCGAACGGGCAGGCGCTGCTCGGCCAGGGGCCGATCGGCACCGTGCTGCTGATGGCCGCCGTCTCGGCGATCGCCGTGGCGGCACTGGCCCTGTCGACCAGTGGGGCCACCGGCGGGCTGAGCCGCTGGCCGGAGCGAGTGCTGGCGGCGGTGGCCGCGGTGCTGCTGCTGTTCCTCGAGCCCATCCCCATCGTCGCCGGCCTGGCCGTCCTGGCCGTGGCCGTGGCCGTGCACCTCGTCAGAACAAGGAGAGTGGACCCAGCGTGAAGCGGATCTTTGCGATACTCACGGCCTTGGTTACGGGGACCGTCCTGACCGCGGGGTGCGGCGGCGGTGGCGCGGGCGGCTCGGGCAATAGGCTTTCGATCGCCACGGGCGGCACGACGGGCGTCTATTACGTCTACGGCGGCGGCCTGGCCAAACAGCTGTCGGCGAACATCGCCAACACCCAGGCCACCGCGTCGGTCACGTCGGCCTCCGTCGAGAACATCAAGCTGCTGGTCTCCGGCAAGGCCGACATCGGTTTCGCCCAGGCCGACACCGCGGCCGACGCGGTCAACGGCAAGGACACGTTCACCTCGAAGCAGCCCGTCAAGGCCATCGCCCGCATCTACGACAACTACGCACACCTCGTGGTCTCGCCCGGCGTCAGCGCGACCAAGGCGGCCGACCTGAAGGGCAAGCGCGTCTCGCTCGGCCCGGCCAACTCCGGCACGCAGGTCGTGGCCAGGCGCGTCCTTCAGTCCGCCGGGATCAACCCGGACACCGACATCACCAAGCAGCAACTGTCGATCACCGAGGCGGTGCAGGCCGTCAAGGACGGCACGATCGACGCGTTCTTCTGGGTCGGCGGCCTGCCCACGGCGGGCATCACCGACCTGGCCACGAGCAAGCCGGACATCAAGATCCTCGACACGAGCGACGTGCTGGCGAAGATGCAGTCCACGTACGGCCAGCAGTACACCTCGCACGACGTGGACCTGTCTCTCTACAAGCTGTCCGGCACGATCAAGACCGTCGTCATCCCGAACGTGCTGCTGGTGCCCGACGAGATGAACGAGCAGCTCGCCTACGACATCACCCGGACCCTGTTCGAGAAGAAGGCCGAGCTGGCGGCCGTGCACCCGGAGGCGAAGAAGCTCGACGTCAAGCTGGCCCAGCAGGTCGCGCCGGTCCAGCTGCACCCCGGTGCGGCCCGCTACTACAAGGAAAAGGCCTGACGAAGCTCCTGGTGGCGCTCGCGGCGATGGCGGCGCTCTGCCCCGGCTCCGGTGCCGGGCGCCTCACCGTGAACGGCCTGCCCGTCGTCTCCGGCGCCTTCTCGATCCTGTACGTGCATTCGATCTACAAGGCGCCCTCCGCGGAGGTGTTCACCGTGGAGGGGCGTCGTTTCACCATGCGGGCGGTCGTGTCGTCCAACGAGAGCGTCCTGGACTACTACGCGCTCGACGGGACGCGTACGCGCACCTCGGACGGCGCGTGGGTGCTGCGCCTCGCCGCGCCCGCCACGTACGAGGAGCTGTCCCTGCTCACCACCTCGATCGGCCGCAGGACCCTCGCCTCGGGCGGCCGCTGCCTGCCCCTCTACCCGGCGAACGGCGCCGCGCAGGTGCGGCTGGCCGTCGAGGCGCGGCCGGACGTGCGGAGCGAGCCCTGCCCGTCGCTCTACAGCCAGTCCTTCTTCTTGAAGACCGTGTACAGCCCCACGGACGTGACGGCCGTAAAGATCAAGGACGTCCAGAAGCCCCACGGCTGGCCCTCGCCCGGATAGGGCACGTTCTGGCCGTAGAAGCCGGTGATCGCGGTGGGGACGGCGATGATCGCGGCCCAGCCCGTGAGCCGTTTCATGATCTCGTTCAGCCGGAATCCCTGCTGGGAGAGCCGGGTCTCGCGGACGTTGGCCAGCATGTCGCGGATCGACTCCACCCATTCGGCCACGCGCAGCACGTGGTCGTAGACGTCGTCGTAGTACGGGATCATCACGGCGTCGGCGATGAGCTCCTGGTCGCGGCGGAGCAGAGTGCCGACCACCTCGCGCATCGGCATCGAGATCTTGCGCAGCCTGGTGGTGTTCTTCCGCAGCTCGTACATCTTGCGCTGCAGCTCCCTGCCGTCCCGCACCCCGCCTTCCTCGAAGAGCGACTCCTCCAGGGCCTCCGCCTGCGCGTCGAGGTCCTGCACCAGGTCGAACTGGCTGTCGACCACGTAGTCGAGCAGGCCGTGCAGCAGGAACGACACGCCGTGCTCGGCCAGGCGGGAGGCGGCGTTCCAGCGCTTGACCACCTCGCCGATGTCGAAGTGGTCACTCTCGCGCACGGTGACCAGGGCGTTTCTGGTGACGAAGACGTTCACCTCGACGGGGTCGAGCCGGCCCTCGTCGAAGTGCACGCCGTAGACCGTGATGAACAAATGGTTGTCGTAGATATCGACCTTTGGCCGCTGATGGTCGGAGAGCACGTCCTCGACCGCCAGCTCGTGCAGCCCCAGCTCCTCGCTGATCACGCCCAGGTCCGCGGGCGAGGGATGACACAGGTCGAACCAGACCGTGTTGCCCTGGTCCCCCACATAGTCGGAGACCTCCTCGATCGGGAACCCTTCCTTCTCGAGGACACCATTCCTATACAGACGTGTGTGCACCTAGACGAGTCTGGCAAATCTTCTCGCGTCACGCACAGCCGCTCCTTCAGGATCGTTGTTGAAATACACGTACACGTCCTGCCAGCCCGCCTCGTGCACGCGTCTCGCCCAGGTCTTCAGCGCGGTGTCGCCGTACGACCAGTGGGCCGGCCCTTCGTGCATGCGAACGTACCCCCACTCGGCGGTGCGCCACAGGGGATTCTGCGGCTTGCCCAGCCGGTCCGCCCAGCACAGGGCGGCCTCGTGCGCGTTGAGGATCTCGCGTATCTCCTCCGTCCACCAGGACTCGTGCCGCGGCTCCACGGCCACCCGCACGCCCGCGGGGAAGCAGCGCAGGCACCGGTCGAGCCTGCCCGGGTCGGCCTTCAGCGTCGGCGGGAGCTGCAGCAGGACGGGCCCGAGCTTGTCCTTCAGCTCCGACGCGCGGCTCATCAGCCGCTCCACCGGCTCCTCGGGATCGGCCAGCCGCTTGATGTGGGTGAGGAACCTGCTGGCCTTGACCGCCATCACGAATCCGGGGGGCGTGCGGTCCCGCCAGGCCGCGAAGATCTCGGGGCTCGGCAGCCGGTAGAACGCGTTGTTGCTCTCGACGGTCGGGAACTCCTCGGCGTAGGTCTCCAGCCAGAGCCGCTGCGGCACGCCCTCCGGATAGAGCACACCGCGCCAGTGCCTGTACTGCCACCCCGAGGTGCCCACCAGCCACGACATGCCTTACGGCTACCCAGCGCGGCGCCGTGCAGTACTGTCGTCCCCTGAGGAGGACGTCGACGTCAAAGGGGACTTCGAGTGGGCGCCAATCACACGCATCCCCCCAGCTCCCGGCGGACGGTGATGGCCGGCCTGGCCGTGCTGGTGCCGCTGGCGGTGGTCACGCTGGCGGCCCTGTTATGGCTCTGGCCGGACGGCACGACGGACATCGGCACCGCGCAGTCCAGCGTGCAGCGCGTGACCGGGACGGTCACCGGCATCCAGCTCAAGCACTGCCCCGCCGTCCCGGATGGCGCGCCCCAGCCGGACCCTGCCACCTGCGGCAACGCCGTGGTGCAGGTCGACGGCGGCCAGGTCGTGACGCTCCGGCTGCCCAGCGGGCCGGGCGCGCAGCGCTTCGCCGCGGGCGACGACGTGATCCTGCTGCGCGGCGCGGACGGGAAATACCAGATCTCCGACCACGACCGGACGGCGCCACTGTGGGTGTTCGGGGCGGCGTTCGCGCTGGCGGTCATCGCCTTCGGCCGCTGGCGCGGGGTGACGGCGCTGGTCGGGCTGGTGGTGACGTTCGTGCTGCTGCTGACGTTCGTCATCCCCGGCATCCTGGAGGGCGAGCCGCCGCTGCTGGTCGCCATCGTGGGGTCGTCGGCGATCATGCTGACCGTGCTCTACCTCACGCACGGCTTCTCGCTGTCCACGTCCGTGGCCGTGCTGGGCACGCTGGCCAGCCTGACGCTCACGGGCGTGCTGTCGTACGGGGCGCTGGGGTTCGCCCGGCTCAACGGCATCACCGACGACAGCGCTCTCGCGCTGGACATGAGCCTGAAGATCGACACGCAGGGGCTGCTGCTGGCGAGCATCATCATCGGCGCGCTGGGGGTGCTCGACGACGTCACGGTCACGCAGGCGGTGACGGTGGCCGAGCTGGCCCACGCCAACCCGTCGTACGGCTTCACCCGCCTCTACCGGGCGGCCGGCCGCATCGGCCGCGCGCACATCGCGTCGGTGATCAACACGATCATCCTGGCGTACGCGGGGGCGTCGCTGCCGCTGCTGCTGCTGTTCAGCATCGGTCAGGAGCCCTTGGGCGAGGTGCTGACGACGCCGGTCGTCGCCCAGGAGATCGTCCGCAGCATCGTCGGCACGGTGGGCCTCATCGCCGCCGTCCCGATCACCACGGCGCTGGCGGCCCTGACGGCCTCCCGCCACCACCCGGAGGACCACCATGCGGAGGAGGAGGCCCACGACGGGGGCTTCTTCGCGCCGCACGACGCCCAGGAAGACCTCTTCACCCCGTCGGAGCGGCCCGCCCGTCACCGCCGCCGTGCCCGTACATAGGGATCAGTAGGCCTCGATGCTGCCGTCCACCCGCAGCTTGCGCCGGGCCCGCTCGTAGAACGTGGTGCCCAGCCGGACGACCTTCGCCGCCCCGGGCCACGCGGCCACCGTGATGACGTCGCCTGGACACAGATGCGCCACCACGGCCCCGTCGACCTCCACCGCCAGCCTCCCGCTGGTGGACAGCACCTCCAGCGTCACGTCCTCGTCGGCGGGCAGCACCAGCGCCCGGTTGAACGCCGAGTGCGCGGCGGCGGGCACCACCAGCACCGCCTCGACCCGGGGCGAGACGATGGGCCCGCCGGCGGAGAAGCTGTAGGCGGTCGAGCCGGTGGACGTCGCCACGATCACCGCGTCGGAGGCGTAGCGCACGAAGTCGCTGCCGGCCGGGGTGACGGAGATCGCCGCCAGCCCCTCGCCCGGGATCCGGACGAGGGCGATGTCGTTGAAGGCGGTCACGTCCGTGCCGTTGATCCGGCTCCTGATCGCCATGCGCGGCTCGATCGTGTACCGGTGGTTGTCGATGGCCGACAGCGTGTCGGCCAGCTCGTCCACGTCGATCTCGGCCAGGAAACCGAGCTTGCCGAGGTTCACGCCCAGGATGGGTGTGGGCCGCCCGGCCAGCAGGCGCATGGTGCGCAGCATGGTCCCGTCGCCCCCGAGCCCGACCAGCAGGTCGGCCCGCTCGACGAGGGCGTCGGCGTCGACGGGCACGGCTGTGCAGTCGATGCGGCCCACCTCCTCGGGCAGCCCGAGGACGGTGACCCCCTTCTCACCGGCCCAGCGGAGGATGGTGTCTATCGCCTTCTTGGAGTCGCGCTGAGGATGCAGCACCAGCCCGACCGTCCCGACCATGCCCATGAGCCCACACTAGGCGAAGTGCCGCCCCGCTGATGGCCGAGGTCAGCGGACGAGGCAGGGACGTTTCGGGTCGAACGTCCAGCCCTTCACCAGGAACTGCATGGCCACGGCGTCGTCGCGGGCGCCGAGACCGTGGCGGAGGTAGAGCTCGTGAGCCTCCGCCAGGGCCGCGCGGTCGAGCTCGACGCCGAGCCCTGGAGCGGTCGGCACGTCGATCGCGCCGTCCCTGATCTGGAACGGCCGGGTCGTGAGCGCCTGCCCGTCCTGCCAGATCCAGTGCGTGTCCAGCGCCGTGATCTCCCCCGGGGCGGCCGCTCCGACGTGCGTGAACATCGCCAGCGAGATGTCGAAGTGGTTGTTGGAGTGCGAGCCCCACGTCAGCCCGAAGTCGTGGCAGATCTGGGCGACGCGGACCGAGCCGGCCATGGTCCAGAAGTGCGGGTCCGCGAGCGGGATGTCCACCGCGTTCGCCCGTACGGCGTGGGCCAGCTCGCGCCAGTCCGTGGCGATCATGTTCGTCGCCGTGGGCAGGCCGGTGGCACGCCTGAACTCAGCCATCGTCTCCCGGCTCGAGAAGCGGCCCTCGGCGCCGCACGGGTCCTCGGCGTAGGCCAGGACGCCGCCCAGCCCTCGGCACAGCCGTACCGCGTCGGCGAGCAGCCAGCCGCCGTTGGGGTCGAGGGTGACGCGCGCGTCGGGGAAGCGGCGGGCCAGCGCCTTGACCGCCTCGATCTCCTCCTCGCCGGCCAGGACCCCGCCCTTGAGCTTGAAGTCGGCGAAGCCGTAGCGCTCCTGCGCGGCCTCGGCCAGCGCGACCACCGCGTCGGGCGTGAGCGCCTCCTTGCGCCGCACCTGGGACCAGCGGTCGTCGCCCGCGTCGTCCACCAGGTAGGGAAGGTCGGTCTTGCCCGGGTCGCCGACGTAGAAGAGGTAGCCCAGCATCGGCACCCGGTCGCGCTGGCGGCCCTCGCCCAGGAGCTCGGCCACGGGCAGCCCGAGGTGCTGGCCGTGCAGGTCGAGCAGGGTGGACTCCAGGCCCGTGACCGCGTGGACGGTCGTGCGCAGGTCGAACGTCTGGGCGCCGCGCCCGCCGGCGTCCCGGTCGGCGAACCGCGCCGCCACCGACCGCAGCAGGCTGCGGTAGCGGGCCACGGGCCGGCCGATCAGCAGTTCGGCCGCCTCCGAGACGGTCCGGCGGATCGCCTCGCCACCGGGCACCTCGCCGAGGCCGGTGCGCCCGTCGGAGTCGGTGGTGATGACGACGTTGCGGGTGAAGAACGGGCCGTGGGCGCCGCTGAGGTTGAGCAGCATGCTGTCGTACCCGGCCACCGGGACGACCTCGACGCGCTGGATGGTGGGGGTCATGGCCTAGCTGATCTTGCTGATGAGGGCGGTCAGTTCGGCGAGCTCACCGTCGGTGAGGTTCTGCAGCGGCGGGCGCACCGGTCCGGCCGGGCGTCCCACGGCGGCCAGGCCCGCCTTGATGATCGACACGGCGTACCCCTTCTGGCGGTCGCGGATGTCCAGATACGGGATCACGAACTCCCTGATCCGCCGGTAGACGGCCTCCCGGTTCTGGGCCCGGACGTCGGCGTAGAAGTCGAGCGCGTACTGCGGCACGAAGTTGAAGATCGCCGAGGAGTAGGTGCTCATGCCGAGCTGGAGCAGCGGCAGCGCGAACGTCTCGGCCGTGGGCAGGCCGCCGATGTAGGCCAGGCGGTCGCCGACGGAGGCGTAGATGCGCGTGAGGTGCTCGATGCTGCCGACGCCGTCCTTGAACCCGACGAGGTTCTCGTTCCGGTCGGCCAGGGCCGCGACGGAGCGGTCGTTCAGGATCGCGTTGGCCCGGCTGTAGACGATGACGCCGAGGTTCGTGGCGCGGCAGACCGCGGAGACGTGCTCGACCAGACCGGCCTGCCCGGCCTCCGTGAGGTACGGGGGCATGAGCAGCAGCCCGTCCGCCCCGGCGGCCTCGGCGGCCTGGGCCTGCGCGACGGCGGTCGCGGTGCCGCCCGTGGCCGGGGCGACGACGGGGACCCTGCCGTTCACCTCGCCGACCGCCACCCGCACCACCTGGTCGATCTCGGCGGCGGTCAGCGAGAACCCCTCGCCCGTGCCCCCCGCGGCGAACAGACCGGCCACCGGGTACGTGCTCAGCCAGGACAGGTGGTCACGGTAACCCGCCTCGTCGAACTGCAGGTCCTCGGTGAAATGAGTGACGGGGAACGACAGCAGGCCACTCTTGAGCTGGGCGGCGAGCTCCTGGGGCGAGAAATTCGGCATGAACGTCCTCTGGTTTACACGCGGCCGTGGGATCCCCCAGCACCGCCGGTAAGGCTGACGCCGTCAGGCTAAGGAGGAGGGTGGATTCCTGTCCAAGTGCGTTTCTGTATCCGACGATACCGACAGGGCATCATGCCTGGGGCTCAGGGAGCAGCTCGAGCACGCGCCACAAGGCCGGGTTGGTCGAGCCGTGGTTCCAGATGACGTGCAGCTCGACCGGCTCGCCCGCGATGCCACCACCTTTTCCCGGGGCGCCGCCGTCCAGCGGATCGCCGCCGCCCCGTACCAGGTCGCAGAAGACGATGCCCTCGATGCCGAGCGAGCGCGCGCTGGCGGGCACCAGCGCCACGCCCCGGCCGGCCGCGACGAGGAGCGCGGCGGTGAGGATCTGATGCACCTGCTGCTCGATCCTGGGGTGGGCGTTGGTGAGGAACCGGACGGTCAGCTCGTGGAAGTAACGCGACTGTACGGGGTTGTAGCTGATGACCGGCAGGCCGTCGAAGTCGTCGGGGGCGAGCGGGCGGTCGAGGGCGGCGAGCGGATGCCCGACGGGCACGACGGCACACAGCGGCTCGCGGAAGACGACCCGGGAGCGCAGCGCGGCGATGTCGAAGGGCGGGCGGGCGAGGCCCATGTCGAGCTCGCCGCGCAGGATGCCGTCGACCTGGCCGGCGGTCACCCGTTCGTGGAGGATGACGTCGATCTCCGGCAGCTCCTCCGCGAGCCGGCGCAGGAGCACGCCGAGCATGCTGATGGCCGAGACCGCGGTGAAGCCGAGCCGTACGGTGCCCGTGGCGCCCTTCGCGATGCGGCGCGCCCGGTCGCCCGCGGTGTCGACGAGCGTGAGCATGCGCCGCGCGTCCTCCAGGAAGCCGCGCCCGGCGTCGGTGAGCACCACGCGGCGGTTGTCGCGTTCCAGGAGGGTCACGCCGATCGTGCGCTCCAGCTTCTGGATGTGGCGGCTCAGCGGCGGCTGCGTCATGCGGAGTCGATCGGCGGCACGGCCGAAATGGAGCTCCTCAGCGACCGCGACAAATGCCCGGATTTGATCGAGTGTAAGCATGATGCCCGCAGAGTATCACCTGATACCGAATTGAGCCTGGACAGGCATCGAGGCAGGTCCATAGTCTCCGGGGACTACAGAGCGGAAACAACCCCGTAACCTCCATAGACGCCGCTCGTATGAAGGAGAGAGTCCATGCCGACATCCCGGACGACCCCCCGCCGCATTCTCGTGGGTGTCATCGGTGCTGCCGCGGCGCTCGCGCTGACCGCGTGCGGCGGTGTCAAGACGACGTCCTCCGGTGGCGGTGACGGGAAATATCCGACGGGCAACATCGAGTTCAGCGTCGGCGCGTCCGCGGGCGGCTCGACCGACCTCATCACCCGGGCGCTGGCCCAGGGCATGAGCAAGGATCTCGGCGTCTCCGCGCCGGTGCTCAACAAGCCTGGCGCGAACGGCGCGCTCAACGCCAAGGAACTCCAGTCCGCGAAGCCCGACGGCTACAAGATCGCCATCCAGAACGCCTCCCTCTTCACCATCACGCCGCTCACGGTGTCGCCCGCCGAGGCCACGAAGATCGACTCGTTCGACGTCATCACCGGCGTCTCGCGCGACGACTACGTCATGGCGACCAACACCCAGTCCGGCTACAAGTCCATCGAGGACATGAAGAAGGCGGGCAAGACCATCCGCTACGGCACGACCGGCGTCGGCACGGGCGCCCAGCTCGCCTCCGCGCTGACGTTCAAGACCGCCGGCATCGAGGCGACGGCCGTGCCCTTCGACGGCGGCGCCCCCGCGCTGACCGCTCTGCTGGGCAACCAGGTCGACGTCTCGACCATGCAGATCGGTGAGGCCATCGAGAACATCAAGGCCGGCAAGCTCGTCCCGCTCGCGGTCTTCTCCGACAAGCGCATCCCGTACCTGCCGGACGTCAAGACGGCCAAGGAGCAGGGCTTCGACGTCCTGGTCACCCAGTACCGCTTCCTGACCGCGCCCAAGGGCACGCCCGAGGACGTCAAGACCCGCCTGCTCGACGCGGCCAAGAAGACGTTCGCCACGCCGGAGTACAAGAAGTTCAACGAGGACAACTCGCTCACCCCGATGGAGGTCTCCCCGCAGGAGGTGCTCACCTCCTTGCAGAAGGACACCGCCACCTACAAGGAGCAGCTGAGCAAGTACGGCATCAGCCTGGCCGGATAGTTCCCCGGACACTTCCAAGGAGCGAGCATGTCCATGTCTGACCCTCTCGAGGAGGTCGCCGGCATCGCCGACGAGACCCGGCCGCCGCACGCCGGCCCCGTCTCGCAGGTCGCGGCGGCCCTGGCGGCGCTGGCCGTCGGCGTCGCCGGGGCGATCGGATCCCTCGCGCTCGGGCTCGGCCGCCTCACCCAGCCGGGCCCCGGCCTGTGGCCGTTCGCCATCAGCGTCGTCATCGTCGTGCTGTCGGCGACGCTCGTCGTCACCGGCCGCGGGCTCGAGGACGCCGAGCGGTTCTCGAAGGCGAGCCTGCTCACCGGGATCGGCCTGGTGACGCTCATCCTGCTCGCCGTGCTGCTGCCGCTGATCGGCTTCGAGATCCCCTCGCTGCTGCTGGTCTTCGTCTGGCTGCGCTGGCTGGGCAAGGAGTCGTGGCGCTCCTCCATCGTGGTCAGCGTCGCGACCGTGGCCGCGTTCTACCTGCTCTTCGTCGTGCTGCTCCAGGTCCCGCTCCCGCGTCTCATCTGAGAAAGCCACATGGACATCTCCCCCATCCTCAACGGCTTCGGCGTCGTCCTGGAGCCGGCCAACCTGCTCTACTGCCTCATCGGCGTCATCATCGGCATGCTCATCGGCGTGCTGCCGGGGCTCGGCCCCGGCGCGACGATCGCCATCCTGCTGCCGATCACGTACGGCATCGGGCCGGTCTCGGCGATCATCATGCTGGCGGGCATCTTCTACGGCGCCCAGTACGGCGGCACCATCACCTCGGTCCTGCTCCGCCTCCCCGGCGAGGCGTCCTCCGTCGTCACCGTCTTCGACGGGTTCGCGCTGGCCAGACAGGGCAAGGCCGGCACCGCGCTGGGCATCGCCGCCATCGGGTCCTTCATCGGCGGAACCGTCTCGATCATCGGCCTGACGGTCCTCGCGCCGGTGGTGGCCGGCTTCGCGCTCGACTTCGGGCCGCCCGAGTACGCGGCCCTCGGCGTGCTCGGCGTGCTGCTGATCTCCTCGGTGGGCAACGGCAACAAGCTCAAGGCGATCATCGCGGCCTGCGTCGGCCTGTTCATCGCGACCGTGGGCCGCGACACCTTCACGGGTGCCGAGCGGTTCACCTTCGACAGCCTGAACCTGGCCGAGGGCATCGACTTCATCCCGATCGCCATGGGCCTGTTCGGCCTCAGCGAGATCCTCTACAACCTCGAGGAGCGGCACAACCAGGTGCACGCGCCGGCCAAGGTCGGCAACGTGTGGCCGTCGCGCCAGGACCTGCGCCAGTCCAGGGGCGCGATCGGGCGCGGCTCGCTCATCGGTTTCATCCTGGGCGTGCTGCCCGGCGGCGGGGCCGTGCTGTCGTCCTTGGCGGCGTACGCGTTCGAGAAGCGGCGCGCCAAGCAGCCGGAGCGCTTCGGGCAGGGCGCCGTCGAGGGCGTGGCCGCGCCGGAGACCGCCAACAACGCCGCCGCCACGTCGTCGTTCATCCCGCTGCTGACCCTCGGCATCCCGGCGAACGCGACCATGGCCCTGATGTTCGGGGCGCTGCTCATCCAGGGCATCCAGCCGGGGCCGCAGCTCGTCACCGAGCACCCCGACGTCTTCTGGGGCGTCATCAACTCGATGTACATCGGCAACATCCTGCTGCTCATCATGAGCATCCCGATGGTCGGCGTCTTCGTGAAGATCCTGCGCGTACGCCCCGCGATCCTGGCCCCGATCACGGTGCTCATCACGCTGCTCGGCGCCTACACCGTGAACAACCAGGTCTACGACATCTTCCTGGTCATCGCCTTCGGCCTGCTCGGCTACCTGATGAAGAAGTTCGGCTTCGAGCCGGGGCCGCTGGTGCTGGCGTTCGTGCTCGGCTCGATGATCGAGAACTCGTCGCGGCAGGCGCTGCTCATCTTCGGCGGCGACCCGACCGGCTTCTTCACCCGCCCCATCTCGGGAACGGTGCTGGCCCTGGTCGTGCTCGTAGCGTTCCTGCCACTGATCCGCAAAGCCGTGCGCCGTAAGACCTCCGCTCCAGTCGAGGCTCCAGTTGAGGAGAAGACGTCATGACGATCCTCGTCGGTTACCTGCCCACGCCTGAGGGTGATGCCGCGGTCGACGCGGGCCTGCGCGAGGGCGCGCTGCGCTCCGAGCGCGTGATCATCGTGAACTCGCCGCGCCGCGGTGCGCCCGTCGACGAGCACAAGATCGACGACAAAGCCTCCTCCGCGCTGCTCGCCCGCGCGCGGGCCGCGGGCGTGGACGCGGAGGTACGCCAGCCGCTCCACGACGACGACCTCCCGGAGACGTTCGAGGCGCTCATCGAGGAGACCGGCGGGACGCTCATCGTCATCGGGCTGCGGCATCGGTCGCTGGTGGGCAAGTTCATTCTCGGCAGCGAGGCGCAGCGCATCCTCATGGAGGCCAGCGTCCCGGTCCTCACGGTCAAGGCGGCGCAGTGAGCGCGCGTGACGGCGGGCGCATCAGCCGGGTCACCGTCACCCCGGTCGCCTTCCATGACCCTCCGCTGCTCAACGTCGTCGGCGTGCACCAGCCGTTCGTACTGCGCACGATCGTCCAGGTGCACACCGACTCGGGGCTGGTGGGGCTGGGCGAGACATACGCCGACCAGGCCCACCTCGACCGCCTCGACGCCGTCGCCGCGGCCCTGCCCGGCCTGGACGTGTTCGACGCCCACGGGCTCCGGCGCGTCGCCGAGGAGACGCTCGGCGCGTCCACCGGCGGCGCGGGCGCCAGCTTCGGCGGCATGCTGGAGGTCTCCAGCGCCGTCGACACCGTGGCCTCCCCCTTCGAGGTGGCACTGCTCGACCTGCAGGGCAAGGTGCTCGGCCGCCCGGTGAGCGACCTGCTCGGCGGCGCCGTACGCGAGCGGGTGCCGTTCTCCGCGTACCTCTTCTACAAGTGGGCCGGCCACCCCGGCCAGGACGAGGACTCGTGGGGACAGGGCCTCACGCCCGACGAGATGGTGGCCCAGGCCCGGCGGATGGTCGCCGACTACGGCTTCACCGCCATCAAGCTCAAGGGCGGCGTCTTCGAGCCCGGCCACGAGGTCGAGACCGTCGAGGCGCTGGCCGCCGCCTTCCCCGGCCATGCGCTGCGCATCGACCCCAACTGCGCCTGGACGGTGGAGACCTCCATCAAGGTGGCGCACCGGCTGGCCGGCGTCCTGGAGTATCTCGAGGATCCGACGCCCGGCATCGACGGCATGGCGGCGGTCGCCCGGCACACCGACCTCCCGCTCGCCACGAACATGTGTGTCATCGCCTTCGAGCACCTCAAGCCCGCCGTCGCGGCCGACGCCGTACAGGTCGTCCTGTCGGACCACCACCTGTGGGGCGGGCTGCGGCGCTCGGCACTGCTGGGGGGCATCTGCGAGACGTTCGGCATGGGGCTGTCGATGCACTCGAACTCCCACCTCGGTGTGAGCCTCGCCGCGATGACCCACCTGGCGGCCGCCACCCCCAACCTCACCTACGCCTGCGACACCCACTATCCGTGGAAGACCGAGGAGGTCATCAAGCCCGGGGCGCTGGAGTTCCGCGACGGAAGCGTGGCCGTGCCCACCGGCCCCGGCCTCGGTGTGGAGCTGGACGAGGACGCTCTGGGGGCGCTGCACGAGCAGTATGTGCGGTGCGGGCAGCGCGGGCGTGAGGACACGGCCTACATGCGCACGGTGGTCCCGGACTTCACCCCCAACACCTCCCGCTGGTAACCCGCTCGGGCCCTACGGGGCCTGGAGCCGGGCTCGGGAGTTGGACAGGTGGAGCCGCATCGCGGCACGTGCCGCCGCCGCGTCCTGGTCGGCGATGGCCCGGAAGATGTTCTCGTGTTCCAGCGTCACCCTGGTGAAGTGCGTCGCGTTCGACACCGTGTACGCGTGCTCCAACCGCGTGCGCGGCAGCATGATCACCATCGGCCCGAACGACGCCAGCAGGTCGGAGTAGAACCGGTTGCCCGAGGCGAGCGCGATCTTGAGGTGGAACTGGAAGTCGGCCTCGACGGCGCCGCTGGGCTGCTCACCAGAGCGCCCGAGATCGACCAGGGCCCGTTCGATGGCCTTGAGCTGCAGGTCGGTACGGCGCTCCGCGGCAAGCCCAGCCGACTCCGACTCGACGCCGATCCGGAAGTCGATCATGTCGAGCACGTCGCGGTGCGTGCGGATCTGCGAGGCCTCGACGGAGAAGGCCGTGGAGGCGGGCAGGGCCAGCACGAACGAGCCACGGCCCTGGAAGGTCTCGACGAGGCCGGCCGCCTGGAGCCGCGAGATGGCCTCGCGGACCACCGTGCGGCTCACGCCGAACTCCTCGACGAGCGAGGACTCGGTCGGCAACTTCTGGCCGGGCTCGATCTCGCCGGCGAGGATGCGCGACTTGAGCCGTTCGACGAGCTCATGCGCGAGCCCGCGCCCGCTGTCGCGATCGAGCCTCTGATCTGGCGGCACGGATCACAACCTATCCGGCGGCGGCACCGAACTCGACCCCGCCGGACCGCCGGGCCGCGGCCGGGTCGCCGAGGCTCGGAACTCGACCTGGTCGAGCCGCCATCCCACGGCCTCGCCGGCAAGGCTGAGGCCGAGGCCCGGACGGTCGGGCACGAGCATGCGCCCTCCCTCGATCTCAAGCCGCTCGTTGAACAGTGGCGAGAGCCACTCGATGTGCTCCACCCACGACTCGCTCGGGTAGGCGGCGGCCAGGTGGACGTGGATCTCCATCACGAAGTGCGGGGCGACCTGCAGGTGCGCGTGATCGGCCAGCGCCATGACCTTGAGATAGGGCGTGATGCCGCCGACGCGCGGCACGTCGGGCTGGAGGTAGTCGGCGGCGCGGAGGTCGATGAGGCGCACGAGGTCGGGGACGCTGGAGAGCATCTCGCCGGTGGCGATCGGCGTGTCGAGAGCAACCGCCAGCTGCGCATGCCCCTCGGCGTCATAGGCGTCCAACGGCTCCTCGATCCACACGAGCCCGAACTCCTCCACCGCCCGCCCGAACCGCAACGCCGTCACACGATCCCACTGCTGATTGGCATCCACCATCAACGGAACACCATCCCCGAGATGCTCCCTGACCGCCGCCAACCGCCGCAGATCCTCCCTCATGTCCGGCTGACCCACCTTGATCTTGATCCCGCCGATGCCATCCCGGAGAGACCGCTCCGACTTCTCTTTGATCTCCTCGATCGGCGCCTGGAGATAGCCGCCGGACGTGTTGTACGTCCGCACCGAGTCGCGATAGGCCCCCAGCAACTTCGCCAGCGGCAGCCCGGCGCGCTTCGCCTTCAGATCCCACAGCGCGACATCGACCGCCGCCAGCGCCTGCGTCGCCACCCCGGAACGGCCCACCGACGCGCCCGCCCACAGCAGCACGTCGTACACCTTGCCGATGTCGGAGGGATCCTGGCCGAGGAGGTTCTCCCCGACCTCCTTGGCATGGGCGAACTGGGCACGGCAGCCCGCGCGGGTCGTGTAGGAGAACCCGAGCCCCGCCAAACCGTCACGGGTCACGACCTCACAGGTCAGGACGTCGATCTGCGACAGGGGCCGCTGGCGCCCCGTGGCGACCTTGGCGTCGCTCACCGCGTACGCGAGCGGCACGGCGTAGTGGCCGAACCGTACCGACTCGATGCGGTCGCCCACCGGTCAGGCCTTCCCGAACTCGACGCTGTCGACGGTCCACTTGCGGCACTGCTCGCTGAGCGTGAAGCCGAGCCCGGGCCGGTCGGGCACGAGCATGCGGCCGTCGCGGGTCTCGAGCCGCTCGTTGAACAGCGGGTTGAGCCATTCGAAGTGCTCGACCCAGGGCTCGCGCGGGTAGGCGGCGGCCAGGTGGAGGTGGATCTCCATGGCGAAATGGGGTGCCAGCTGCAGGCCCGCATGGTCGGCGAGGGTGGCCAGGCGCAGGAAGGGCGTGATGCCGCCGACGCGCGGGGCGTCCGGCTGGATGATGTCGGCTGCGCGCGCCTCGATGAGGCGGACATGCTCGGCGACGCTGGAGAGCATTTCGCCGGTGGCGATCGGCGTGTCGAGAGCAACCGCCAACTGCGCATGCCCCTCGGCGTCATAGGCGTCCAACGGCTCCTCGATCCACACGAGCCCGAACTCCTCCACCGCCCGCCCGAACCGCAACGCCGTCGCACGATCCCACTGCTGATTGGCATCCACCATCAACGGAACACCATCCCCGAGATGCTCCCTGACCGCCGCCAACCGCCGCAGATCCTCCCTCGTGTCCGGCTGACCCACCTTGATCTTGATCCCGCCGATGCCGTCCTCGAGCGACCGGCTCGCACGCGCCTTGACCTCCTCGATCGGCGCGTGCAGGAAGCCGCCCGAGGTGTTGTACGTCCGCACCGAGTCGCGATAGGCGCCCAGCAACTTCGCCAGCGGCAGCCCCGCCCGCTTCGCCTTCAGATCCCACAGCGCGACATCGACCGCCGCCAGCGCCTGCGTCGCCACCCCGGAACGGCCCACCGACGCGCCCGCCCACAGCAGCACGTCGTACACCTTGCCGATGTCGGAGGGATCCTGACCGAGGAGGTTCTCCCCGACCTCCTTGGCATGGGCGTACTGCGCCGGACCGCCTGCCCTCTTGGAGTAGCTGAATCCGGTGCCCTGATGGCCCTGCTCTGTCGCGATCTCGGCGAAGAGGAAGACTATCTCGGTCATCGGCTTCTGCCGGCCGGTGAGGACCTTGGCGTCGCTGACGGGGACGTCCAGCGGGAGCGTGACGGAGGAGAGCGAGACGTGGCGGATGCGGTCGGCGGCCATGGCGGTCCAAGGAGGTCGAGTAGTGGATGTTGTCAGTCATCATACGATGCCATCATTCGTATGACAACCTTCGAGCCGTGACGGCGCCTCAGCGGATCTCCGATACCGTCGAGCCATGCGGCTTCATGTGGGATGCGCGATGTGGGCTCACGCGCGCTGGCCAGGTCGTTTCGTGCCCGACCAGCTCCCTCCAGGTGAGCGCCTGCGCTCCTACGCGACCTGGTGCGACGCCGTGGAAGGCAACACGACCTTCTACGCGACCCCGGCAAGGAGCACGGTCGACTCCTGGGCCCGCCAGACCGCCCCGGATTTCCGCTTCGTGGTCAAGCTCCCCAAGACCATCACTCACGAGCGCCGCCTCACCGGCATCGACGAGGACCTTCGCTCCTTCCTGGACGCGATCGAGCCGCTGGGGCCCCGGGCCCACGCCCTCTGGGTGCAGCTTCCCGGCTCGTTCACGCCGGCCGACGTCGGCGTCCTGGCCGCCTTCCTCCGCCGGCTCCCTCGCTCGCACAGGTACGCCGTCGAGGTGCGCCACCGCGCGTTCTTCGAGGACGAGCGGTCCGAACGGCTCCTGGAACGCGTCCTGGCGGCCGTGGACGCCGAGTGGGTCCCGTTCGACACGACGACCCTCTTCCAGAGCCCGCCGGCCAGTGACGCCGAACGCGACGCGTGGACCAAGAAACCCCGCGTCCCCCGCCGCACTCGCGCCCTCACGGCCCACCCGATCGTCCGCTACCTGGGCCGGGACGCGGAGTCCCGCACGATCGAGGGCTGGCAGACCTGGCTCGACACGGTCACGGAGTGGCTGAGGGAGGGCCGCTCCCCCACGTTCTTCCTCCACACGCCCGACAACGCCGACGCGCCGAGGCTGGCCCGCGCGTTCCACGAGGCGGTACGCGCCCGCCTCCCGGACCTGGTGCCCCTCCCCGAGCCTCAGCCGATAGACCCGTTGACCCTCTTCTAGCCGTCCCGATCAGGACATTCCCGACTTTCCCCCGAAACAGGTAAATGTCCTAGCCTCTCCGCGTACCAGCCTCGTCACCTCGGAGATGTCGATCGAGGCGGCAAGCTCGGCGTGCAGCAGGCCATAGCCGGCTGAGATGCCTTCTTCTGCCCTTCGACGGTTAGGTGTGCCGGCGGACGTTCATCCAGCCCCCTCAGCAAGGCATCGTGCCCACCAACCCACCGGGCGCGGCGGTGTCCTCGTCGCCCTGCCCGTGACCCGAGGACCGCGTCCCCGGTGGTGGCCCCTGTTGAAGCGCGGTGGCGAACGCCCATGCCCCGGGCGCCGGGCCATGGCGTCGCGGAGCCTATGGTGGATTGAGAGAGCGCCATCAAGCCAAATCGGCGTTGCAGAGGAGGCTGGGATGAGGGAGCACTTCGTCTGGGTGACGACGCGCCGCATCAAGCCGGGCGCGTTGGAGGCATTCGAAAGGGCATGGCGCCCGGACCCGTACCCGGAGGGTCTTCGCCAGGCCTACGCGTACTGGTCCGAGGACGGACGGGAGATCACCGGGGTGTCGTTCTGGGACTCGAAGGAGGCTTGCGACTCCTGGCGTGCATCGGAGGGCGAGGCCCACCGGCGTGAAGTCATGGCGCCTTACATCCTCGAGGAGCGCGAAGGCTTCTACCGCGGCCGCGAGCTCGGCGTCCCCGTACGGTAGGTCGCAGGCCTCGGGCCCTTGCATCAGCGAGGATAAGGAGGCTTCGACTCCGGCGGCCCGTCGGCGGGCGAGCCCGGCGCGATCAACCCGGTCTCGTAGGCGAGCACGACCGCCTGGACCCGGTCCCTGAGGCCGAGTTTGGACAGGATGCGCGCGACATGAGTCTTCACCGTCGTCGGGCTGAGGCTCAGCCGGTCAGCGAGCTCGGCGTTGCTCAGCCCGGTGGCGAGCAGGCGCAACACCTCCAGTTCGCGGGGTGTCAGCTCCGACAGGTCCCGGTGCACGGCTGCTCTGGTCTCGTCGCGCCGGGCGAAGCGCTCGACCAGGCGGCGGGTGATCGTCGGCGCGAGCAGGGCGTCACTTGCGCGCACCAGGCGCACCGCGGCCACCAGGTGCTCGGGTGTGACGTCCTTGAGCAGGAACCCACTGGCCCCCGCGGTGAGTGCGGCGTAGACGTAGTGGTCGAGATCGTACGTGGTCAAAATGAGGACGCGGGACTCGTTCGCGCCTTCTGCCATGATCTGCCGGGTGGCTTCGAGGCCGTCCATCAGCGGCATCCGGATGTCCATGAGCACGACGTCAGGTCGAGTACGCCGGACGGCGGCGACGGCTTCGCCTCCGTTGGCCGCCTCAGCCGCCACCTCGATGCCGCCGGCGGCGAGGATCATCCCGAACCCGCTGCGTACCAGCGCTTGGTCGTCGGCGATGACCACGCGCATAGGCCTGTTCACGTGGTGGTCCACGGAACCCGCGCCTTGATCTCGTAGCCGCCGCCGCTCCGCGGCCCGGCCCGCAAGGTGCCGCCGTAGAGCGCGAGCCGCTCCCGCAACCCGATCAGGCCCCGGCCCTGGCCGTCTCCGGCGCGCGCCGTCCGCCCACCGCCGGTGTCAGTGACCTCGATCTCCAGCCAGTCGCCGCGGTGGCCGATCGAGACGGACGCCGCCGCACCGGCCGCGTGCTTGATCGTGTTGGTCAGCGCCTCCTGAACGACGCGGTACGCGGCCAGGTCCACCCCTGGCGGCAGCGGGCAGGGCGGCGGAGAGATCTCGATGCTGACCGGCACTCCGGCTGCGCGAACCCGTTCGATCAACGAGTCGAGCTGGTCGAGCCCCGGTTGCGGTTCGAGCCCGTCCGAGTTGCTGCCCGCCCGCTCGCTCTCCGGCCCGGCGAGCAGGCCCATGACGTGACGTAGTTCGGCCATGGCGGCCCGGCCGCCGGCTTCGACCGCCAGCATGGCCTGCTTCGACTGGGCCGGGGCCGTGTCCATCACTGTGCGCGCCGCTCCGGCCTGGATCACCATCACATTCACATTGTGGGTGACGACATCGTGGAGTTCGCCGGCGATCCGGGAGCGCTCCTCCTGGACGGCCTTGCGCATGGCCTCCTCCTGAGCGCGCTGTAGTTCGGCGAATCGACGGCGGCCGGCGTCGAGTTGTCGCCGCCAGGCGCGGACGAAACCGGCGGCGACTCCGGCGCTCATGAGTACCACGAACGGCCCCAGCCAACTCGGCAACGCCGGGACGGAGTCCTGGAAGGCGGCGCCTGCCAGCACGGTGGCGAGGACGAGTCCGCCGAGGGCCGGCACCCGGTGACGGCTGTGGGCCACGGCGCCGTAGGCGGCGATGGCGAACGTCAGCACCGTGATCCACGTCGCGTCGTCGTGGGTGGCCAGCGCCGCGGCCAGCACCGTCCAGAAGGTGATCAGTGGGTACAGGCGCCGCACCGCCAGCGGCAGCGCTGTCAGAACCACGAGGAGCGGAAGCGGGCCCGGATCCTCCTGGCCGCCGGCGGGGGTGACGGGCCGTTCCGGGCGGCCGTGCGGGGCGTCGGTGCTTCGTGGCTGGGGAGAGGGCCGCAGTTGCAAGGGCTCCAACAGGGAGGGCGGCTGCCCGTCGACGCGATGGCGATCGTCTATGGTCCCCGCCGTCGCGGCCACTGCGACCACGGTCAAGACGATCGCGAGCAGCAGGTCGGCGAGAAGCGACCGGCGCGAGAGTCGGGCGGGTTTCCGCACGGGGCGCAGCGCATCCAGCCCGAACTGCCACCATCCACGTCCTTTGCTTGCTGTCACTGGTGCATTGTCCCGAGCGCACGGCATGTCCCACATCAGCCCCGGTGACCGGGTCCGGCCTCCGCCAGGAGTACATCGCAGGGATGACACGGCGGAGGGGTCCTCCCCGAGAGGGGGTCGAAATCGGCGTGACAGCCGACGCGGACGGATCTCGCCGGCCCCTAGCGTCGTTGCCGCCACCGGCCACCCGCGAAAGCACGTCGAGGCGGCCGCCCCCATCAGAGAGGACAGTTCATGCGTCATGTGATCGAACGGGAACCAACACCCGGCCCGGCCTCAGGTCACGGCGCCGGCGCGGGCAGACCGGCGACGCCCCGCCGGATCCGCCGAGGAGCCACCGCCGTTGCGGCCCTGCTCGGCTTCGTGGCCGCCACCTCCTGCGCGTCCGCGTCGGCGTCCAGTTCGGTCGTGTCCGGCGCCCCCTCACGCCAACCGTCGCCCGGCTCCACCTCGTCTGTCCCCGCCGATCCGACGTCCACCCGCGCCGGCACGCCGTACCTCCCCAAACCGACCGGATCCCAGCCGGTCGGCACCACCTCCTTGTACCTCAAGGACACCTCCCGCGCCGACCCCTGGGTTCCCAGCGTGAAGGCGAGGGAACTCATGGTCTCCTTGTGGTATCCGGCGAAATCCCGCAGCGGCAAGCGGGCCCCGTACATGACGGCAAAGGAGTCGGAGCTCATCCTGAAAGGCGGAGAGGTCACCGGTGTGCCGTACGACGCGCTGAGCAGAACGCGGACCAACGCCTTCAGCGACGCCGAACCGGCCGGACGTAAGCACAGCTTGCCCCTGGTGTTGCTCTCCCCCGGCTTCACCGAGCCCCGCAGCTCGCTCACCGCCCTGGCCGAGGAGCTGGCGAGCAGGGGCTATGTGGTGGCCGGAATCGAGCACACCTATGAGAGCCTGGCCACGACCTTCCCTGACGGCCGGGTCACCACGTGTGTCGCGTGTGAGGCAGTCAAAGGCCAGGAGTTCTGGAACAAGGTGGGCCAGAGCCGAGCGGCCGACGTCTCCTTCGTGCTCGACGAACTGACCGGCGCGCACCCCGCGTGGAAGGGCGCCTCGCTGATCGCCCCGTCCCGGATCGGGATGGCCGGTCACTCGGCGGGAGGCGCGAGCACCATCGCCGCCATGCTGAAGGACACCCGCGTGCGCGCCGGGCTCAACATGGACGGCACCACGTTCGCCCCGATCCCGGAAAGCGGGCTGTCGCGACCGTTCCTCTTCCTGGGCGCGCAGGCCATGCACAGCCCGGGCGGAAAGGACACCACGTGGGATCGTGACTGGGTACAGCTGACGGGATGGAAGCGCTGGCTCGTGGTGGCAGGGGCAGAGCATGTCTCCTTCACCGACACCGCGCTGCTGGTGGAGCAGCTCGGGGTCTACCGCAATCGCGGCCTGTCCGGAGAGCGCGCCGTCGAGATCACCCGCAGCCACGTTCGGGCCTTCTTCGACCTGCACCTGCGCCACAAGCCCCAGCCCCTGCTGGACAAGCCGTCAACCCGCTACCCCGAGGTCAAAAGGTGTGACATCGAGCAGAAGATCTGCGCTTAGATCGCCTGGATCGTCACCTTCCTTCAGCAGGGCTCGTGAACGGCCGGCCGGCGTGCGGCAATGAGGCCGGACGTCACCCGTTGCCCAGCGACACTTCGTCCAGCGGCAGGGACCGCAGGAAGTCCTCGGCGTCGAAGATCTCTCCGGCAGTGACGACGCCGGTGGCGCGGCCGCGGCCGGCCAGGATCCGTTCGGTGGCCTCCACCACGATCGGCGCGGTGATGGCGTAGATGTCGCGGCCTCGCACCGCCACCCGCCGCTGCTCGTCCCCGCGGCGGACGACGACCTCGACCAGGAAGACCTGGGCCGATCGGCCGCCGGCGTCAGCCGCCTGCGGGCCCTTGGTCTCCGGGTCGCCGAGGTCCTTCAGCGGGGCGACGTTCAGGAAGGCGTTGATCCGCGCGGTGTCCAGGTGATGGGAGATGGTGACCACGTCGCTGTTGGAGAACTGCCCGACGACGTCCTGGGTCCCGAACGGCTCGGGGAATGTCCAGGTCCCCCTCGGCGGCGGCTCGTCGCCCGCGAGGACCTGCAGGTGGTGCTCCGAGAAGACCACCCGCCGCCCGGCCCGGCGCTCGGCGGCCAGCAGGGTGCCCCGGGTCGGGTGCCAGCTGTCCAGGGCCACCGCGATCGAGATCTCGTCGGCCGCCGGCCAGTCACCGATCGCGACGGTGGCGAGCAGGTCGCCCAGCGCGCCGTAGAACGCCATCACCGGCGCCACCACGATGCCTGCCTCCTTCACCCGCGGATCATCCCGGTAGGTGTCGAAGGTGTCGATCGCGACCAGGGTCTCGCCGGTGACGTCCAGGTAGTGGATCCCGGCCCGCAGCGCTGCCTCGATCAGCGGCGGCGCGGTGTCGCCGAACGGCCCCGCGCAGTTGATCACCGCGGCCGCGCCGGCGAGCGCGCGGTCGAGCGAGGCCGGGACGTCGACCGAGGCGATCCTCCACTCCACACCAGGGTGGGCTGCGGCGGCCGCCTCCAGCTTCGCCGCGTCCCGCCCGGACAGCACCGGCGTCCAACCGCGCTCCAGCAGCTCCGCCGTCACGAACCGGGCGGTGTGCCCGTAGGCACCGAACACCGCGACCACCGGCTTCGCGCGTCCGCCGTCGGGGCGGTCATTTGTCTCCATCATCAGGTCTCCTCCAGCCATAAGGACTCGTTCCAATCCTGCTGAGGGGTGCCGCCGGGGGCCAGCTGCCGCGACGTCAACCTGCGCTAGATTCCCGTCATGCGCGCCCATCGCGTCGTCATGGCCGTCACCGACGGCATGCCGATCTTCGAAGCAGCCGTCCCGTGTCAGGTCTTCGGCGTCGACCGGCCGCACCTGGCCGATCCGTGGTACGAGTTCTCGGTGGTCCCGGCCGGGAATGCGCCCGTGCGGCTGCGCCCGGGATTCACCCTCGCCCCGGACCGCCACGGATGGGATCTGGAATCGACGGACACCCTCGTCGTCCCGGCCTGCACGAATGTGCACGACGACCCGCCGGCGGAGTTGGTGGACATCGTTCGGGAGGCGTATCAGCGCGGGATCCGGATCTTGTCCATCTGCTCCGGTGCCTTCGTCCTGGCCGCCGCCGGGGTGCTCGACGGGCGCCGGGCCACCACCCACTGGCTGTACGCGGAGGAGCTGAGCCGCCGCTATCCCGCCGTCCGGGTCGATCCGTCCGTGCTCTACGTGGAGGACACCAACGTGATCACCTCCGCGGGGACAGTGGCCGGCATCGACGCCTGCCTGCACGTGGTGCGGGTCGACCACGGCGCCGCGGTGGCCGCCGAGCTGGCCCGCCGCCTGGTCACTCCGCCGCACCGGGACGGCGGGCAGGCCCAGTACCACCGCCCGGCCTCGCCGGTGGTCCGCGACGGCTGGCTGGCCCCTCTGCTGGACTGGGCCGGCGAGCACCTGCATCTGCCGCTGTCCACCGCCGACCTGGCCGCCCAGGCCAATGTCAGCGTGCGCACCGTCGAGCGCCGGTTCGCCGAGGCGCTCGGGATGTCGCCGCTGCGCTGGCTGCTGCAGCAGCGCGTACGCCGGGCCCAGCAGTTCCTGGAGACCAGCGACCAGCCGATCGGATGGATCGCCGCCACGTGCGGGTTCGGCGGGCCGGCCAGCCTGCGGGCGCACTTCGCCCGGATCGTCGGGGTGTCGCCCACCGCCTACCGGCGGACGTTCAACGAACGGACCGGCGAGGCGCGGATCGCCAGCTGACCGGGCCGACCAGGACCGCCGGCGACGGAAGGCACCCGCATGTACACCTACGTCGTGCGGCCCCTCCTGATCGGCGCCCGTCCGGGAGAGTCGTGGGCTCTCGTACGGGGCGATGTCGATCTGGTCGGCGACCCGGACAGCGGTGTCCCATCGTGGACCGCGATGTGGCGCTCGAAGCGGCTGATGTGCGCCCGCATGTAGGTGGAGATCCGGGCCAGGTCCTCGGCGGGCAGTCCGGCCTCGGTGGCGAGCCGTGTCCAGGCAGTACGCCGGCCCTTCCTCGGCGGCGAGGGCAGTGCCGCGGTCGTTCATGGCCTTGGCCTGCTCGAGGGTGACACCGTGCTTGTGGGAGAGCATCCGGGAGGTCGGGACGTTCTCGCCGCGCGGCCGGCTGGGGTCGAGTTGATCACCTCGACGTTGTCGGCGTACTCGTTCTGGGCGGGTGCCTTGTTTCAACCGAGTGCGTCTCGATGACGATGGGTCCCGCCATCGCGCGACGACGAAGCAGGCCCTGACGAGTGTTGCGCGGACCCCGAAACCCAACGGCTCTCCTCGGCGCGGCCAGGGGGATCTCACACTTGCCGCCTGGCAGGTACAGTCGCCGTGACGGCGCCTCCAGCCTTCGTGAGAGTTGGCACAGAGGGGTCCATCGCTCGTGATAGTGTTCTTCACGCAAGGCCGGGCGGAACCAAAACCTAAAAGTTCCGCCAAGGACTTGACGGGACGTAGCGCAGCTTGGTAGCGCACCTGACTGGGGGTCAGGGGGTCGCAGGTTCAAATCCTGTCGTCCCGACATTTCGGATATCACCCGATCATCGAGTTGCGATGATCGGGTTTTACTATTCTGTGACGGTGCCGGCTCTCACATCTGAGCACCGATATTGATCTGCGGGCCGCCGTGCGGGAGTAGATCCGGCCAGTCGAGGGGCGCGGGCACAGAATGATAGGCGGGGGGGCAGATCGAGATCGCGAATAGTCGCTGATGGTCGATGGAGTTTCGTCTCAGAGCAGGCAAAAGGCCCGCCTTCCTGGAGTTACTCCAAGATTGACGGGCCCCGCCCGACCGCCGGGCCGAGAGTCTGCTTAATCGTGATCTATTCCTAGGTCCGTGTCCATGTCAAAGGCGTCCCCGCCGGGATGGGTCACGGGGTGCCCGAGGTCGGTTTCCAGGTCAAATCCGGCCTGTCCAGCGGCGGAGGCGAGCTCCGCCTCCTCCCTACGGTGGACGGCGTCCTCATGGTGGTGGTGAATACGCTCGGCGAGCTCGTGAAGGGGCCCGTGATGCTGCTGGTGGCTGTCGTCCGGCACGGCGTCGCTCATAACCCGTCATCGTCGGCGAGACCGCGCCGGGACGCAACAAACGGCACGTGAACAGACAGCCCGTCGGGTTGCCCTCCCTGTCCATGGCGGATCGGGGAACGAAGCAGGCTCACGTCTTCCGACCGCCCTCGGCGACGGCTGGGGGAACGTTCTGGTTGAGTCGAAAGAGGTTATCGGGATCCCAGGCCCGCTTGATTTCGGCCAGCCGGTCGTAGTTGTCGCCGTAGGCTCTGCGGACCCCCTCGGGCCCCTCGTCTGCGAGGTGGTTGACCTCCACCCCGGTAGCCCATGACCGTGTCGCCGCCCATAGCTGGTCGGCCCAGTCGATGTGCCTCTGCGGGTTCTCGTCGTCCGCCGACCAGGCCGCCCCGATTTCCAGACAGTAGGACGCTTCCCGGTGCCGGAAGGCGGTGGCGTCGGCCGCGACTCCGGCCACGGCACCACCCATCGGCAGGAGAAGCACACCGTTCTCCGGCGAGCTGAGCCTACCGCCGAAATCGATCACGGCTCCGATCAGTTCCTCCGTTATCGGACCGCCCAGATGAGAGCGCATGTGATAGGGCGTGGACTGCCCCTGTGCGTCGAACATGTGCTGGAGGACCTCGAACGAGGTCGGTTCGGCCAGGTCGGCGAACGGCTTGCCGAACCCACGCACCGGCGCGAGCTCGCGCTCCCCGTCGGAGACGGGTCCGACGTAACACATCGCCAGCGCGAGCACAGGCTTTCCGTGCAGTTCCTGGGGAACGAAAGGCGCCGGTGGAGCGGCGAGGATCGCAGGCGCCACATTGACTTCATCGGGAGCGTTTCGGCCGTACTGGGCGAGGAAGCGGAGCACCTCGGCGGCGTCGTCCAACCGGTGCAGGACCAGCCCGCCGAGCAGCCGGTCGACCGGGTGCAGGCGCAAGGTCAACTCGAGGACTACCCCGAGATTGCCGCCGCCCCCGCGCAGGCCCCAGTACAGGTCCTGATTCTCGTCGGCACTCGCCCGGACGATCCTCCCCGAAGCGGTGAGGACGTCGGCAGCGACGAGGTTGTCGCAGGCAAGCCCGAAGACTCGCGCGAACCACCCGTTACCCCCTCCAAGCGTCAGCCCGGCGACGCCCACATCGGCCACGTGCCCGCCGACCGGCACGAGCCCGTGCCGCGCGGTTGCTGAGGTGAGCTCACCCCACCGGACGCCCGGGCCGACCCTGGCCGTCCGCTGCTCCGCGTCGACGACGATCTGCTTCATCGGGCCCAGGTCCAGGACCAGCCCGCCCTCGGTCGTCGAGAAGCCGGGGAAGCTGTGCCCGCCGCCGCGGACGGCGACTTCGAGGCCGGTATCGCGTGCGGCCGCCAGCGCCGAGACGGCATCGCCCCGGGTCTGGCAGCGTGCGATGGCAGCGGGTTTGCGGTCGATCAGTTGGTTCCAAACGCGGCGGGCCGATTCGTAGTCGGCGGCCTCGGGCAGGATCACCTCGCCGTCGAAGCCTTCAGCCAACGTGCGTAACGCGTTCTCAGGGTTCACGTCCCCCTCCGATGCTTGAAGATGCGCCTTGGGGAGCTCCACGGCGGCCTGAGCACTGGCGGCGTTATCGCCGTAGTGCGTTTCTGGGATGTCGATGGAAGCCACTCGAATGGCCATCGCGATATCAGGGATTTCCCCGTCGGTGAGGAGAGGGACTTGTAGCCCTGAGCGGGGTGGCTGGGAGCTACGAAGCCGATTTCGACCATGAATCTTCTCCGAAGGGGCGCCTTGGGCAGGACCGTCCACGTGGACATCGCTGTGGATCAGCTCGTCGTTCCGCCGAAGCTGTCACTCGAGATCGAACGCTCGTCCTTGATCGGGGTTCGGCAAGAGGCAGCGCGGCCGGCTGGCGCCCCGGCGCGCCGCGGGCCGCCGCAGGCGGGCGCTTTGGACCACGCCACCAAGCTGAGCTACGTCCCGGTCGTGTGTCGTCGCCCGACGGGGGGCGGAACGGCATAGCCTTGGCGCAATCGAAGGTTTACACGTGTACTGAGAGCGGAGGTGGTCGGGTTGGGGCGGAAGCCGACCATCGATCGGCGGGAGCTGGCCAGACTGGTTGCCGAGGGGATGAGCGTGCAGGACCTCGCCGTGCACTTCGGGGTCAGCGAGTCCGGGGTGCTGCAGGCCAAGCGGGCCGCCGGGCTGGCCAAGCCGATGCTGGACCACAGCCGCGCCGTCCCGTGGAAGCTGGCGCGCGTGCACGCCCAGTCCGGGCCCGCCACCAATCTTCGCAACCTGTCGGCGGCCGCTCAGGGGAAGCCGCCCGCGGCCGAGCGGTTGAACACGGCTCTGCGGTGGGCTCAGCGGCTCGTGGACGAGGGGCTCGACGTGCGGTACGACGCGGCTGAAGGGTTCAGTGAGGTCCCGGCGCCACCAGGCGGCTCACATGTCGCAGCCGTGCTGGCCGCGGCGATGAAGGCGCTCGAAGCTCGCTGAGGCGGCTGGTTTCGACCAGCCGATTCGAGGGCAGTCGCTGGTCTCGACACAGAGACCGGAGGCGAACATCATGACCACCTTAATGTGGGTGGCCGTCGTCGTGGTCGCGGTGGTGGCGCTCGCCGCAGTCGTATATCTCGTGCTACGGCAACAGCAGCGTCGCACCCATCTCCGCGAACGTTTCGGCCCGGAGTACGAGCGCATAGTCGCGGAACACGATAACCGCCGCGAGGCCGAGCAGGAGCTGCTCGACAGGGAGCGGCGGCATGCCGAGCTCGACATCCACCCCCTGACTGAGGATTCCCGTGATACCTACGCGAACCGGTGGACCGAGGTGCAGGAGCGCTTCGTGGACGCCCCCGGGTTCGCGGTGACCGAGGCCGATCAGCTGGTCACGGCGGTCATGGCGGAACGGGGCTACCCGACGCAGGACTTCGAGGAGCGGCTGTCCACCCTGTCGGTGGGGCACGCGGCCACTCTCGACCATTACAGGACGGCTCACGAGATCAGCGGGCGGGCGGCGAGGAAAGAGGCCTCGACGGAGGATCTGCGGCAGGCCATGGTGCACTACCGCGCGCTGTTCGAGGAGCTGCTCCACGAGACTTCGCGAGGACGGTGAAAGAGACCATGGGCATCCCCACTCCCAGTAGTGGCGGCGAGGAACATCCCCGTGTCCCCCCGACGACGGATGAGCACTCGCGCCACGAATACCCGGACGATGACGGGCGTTCCCACGGCTACCCGGACGATGACGAGCGTCCCCACGGCGACGAGCTCGCCGGCGACGACTCTCCCCGTGCGGCAACCGACGACGAGCTGGAGGCGCGGAGTCCGCGCGCCGACGACGAGTACGCGGCAGCCGTGCCCGGTGCCGTGACGGCCCCCGAGGCCGAGCACGACGCCTCGTACCGCGCCCCGTACGCCGCAACCGGCGGCGACATGCTCGCGGACCCGGACCAGGAGCCGGTGGCGTCCGATGAGGCTCCCGCGCACGCCGCCCCCGAGGACGTCGTCCTGTTCGATCAGGACCCGGACCAGGTGCAGGCCCGCTGGCGCGACCTGCAGACGGCGTTCGTCGACGACCCCGGCGAGGCCGTGCGGCGCGCCGACGGCCTGGTCGGCGAGGTCGTGGAGTCCCTCACCAGCAGCCTCACCAGCCGTACGGACGCCCTGCGTGCCCGCTGGAAGGACGCTGACGCCTCCGACACCGAGCAGCTGCGCCTGGCGCTACGCGACTACAGGAGCGTCCTGGAGAGCCTGCTCACCCTTTCCGGAACAAGGAGGTGACATGACATGCTCGCGGTAGTCGCAGCGATCATCTTCGGACTGGGGTTCCTGCTCGACCTGGTCGGCGTGAGGATCCCCGGCGGTTTCTCCGGCATGACGTTCGCGTTGCTGGGGCTGACACTGCTGGCCCTGCACCAGGCAGGCATCGGTACGGCCAGCATCCGCAGCGGATACGGCAACTGGCGCGGACGAGCCCGCCGATAACCCCAGAAAATAGCCCCGAAAAGATAACCCCCAAAAGGAGCGGGAGGCCGCCGGAAGGCGGTCTCCCGCGAAGCGTCACTCCTTGCCCGGGAAGCGCATGATGACGGTGCTGCCGTCCTCCCCGGCGCGCAGGGTCAGCTCGGTCGACAGCAGACGGGCCACCCACAGTCCCATCCCACCCACGGCCCCCGGCATGGGGCCCGGTTTCCACGTGCCCCCGTCGTGCACCGCCACGACCAGGTCTCCGTTCACCAGCCAGGTACGCATGAAGGCGTGGTCCGCTCCGTGGGTGACGGCGTTGGTCGCCACCTCGTTGACCGCGATGACGAAGTCGCCGACGGCCTCCTCGGGCATTCCGGCGGAGCGGGCCTCGTCCTCAGCGAACTGCCGGACCTGCGGCAGGTCCGGCAGCCGGAAGTGAAGCTCTTTCACGGGCGCGCCGGGCGGCGGGCTCATGTAGCCCGACTGAGGCTCTACGTCCTCGTTCACCCGGCGACCTTCTTCTCAACCGACCAGCTCAGTGCGCAGCTGGTCCAGAACCTTGCGGAGGATACGTGAGACGTGCATCTGGGAGATCCCGAACTCGGCCGCGATCTCGGCCTGCGTCATGTTGCCGAAGAACCTCAGCAGCAGGATGTGCTTCTCGCGGGACGGGAGCGCGTCGATGAGCGGCTTGACGGCCTCCCTGTCGACCATGGTGCTCAGCGTGTCGTCGTCCTCGGGGATGACGTCGCCGAGAGAGGCGGCGTCGTCGTCGGTGCCGAGCGGCGCGTCGAGCGACAGGGTGCTGTACGCCGCGGAGGCGTCGAGTGTCAGCAGGACGTCCTCCTCGGTGATGTTCATCTTGGCGGCCAGCTCCGCCACGGTCGGCGATCTGCCGAGGTCCTGGCTGAGGTCGGCGACCAGCCGGTTGAGCTCCGAACGGCGCTCCTGGTAGAGGCGCGGCACCCGGATGGCCCACGTGCGGTCCCGGAAGTGGCGCTTGACCTCGCCGGTCATCGTCACGACCGCGTAACCCCTGAACGCGTGGCCGAGGGTGGGGTCGAAGCCGTTGACGGCCTTCATCAGGCCAACATACGCGGCCTGGAGGAGATCCTCCAACGGCTCGCCGCGGTAGCGGTATCGCCTGGCGATCTCCATGGCGAGCGGCCTGTGCATCTCGACGATGCGTTCGCGCAGGCGCTCCCTCAGGCTGTCGGGGGTGTCTTCCCTGACCATCTCGGCCAGGAGCTCTTCAGCTGTCATCTCCTCGAGGACGTATTCCTGCACAGCCATCGCTGCTCCTCATTATGGATCGCAGGCGGCCTCCCCCAGCAGGAAAAGCCCAGGCAGAGGCACGCCTCGCTCTACTTCCGAGACGAAAGCCCGCTGCTGGACTCCGCAACTAGTGTCCCCCGTATCACCGGAAGTATTCCTCCTATGTTCGGTGACAGTAGGGTTGCCCCGTGACAATGCCGGAGAACGGTGAGGGGTCCGTGGCGGCCCTGAGCCTCACGTCGTCGACGGTGGACGAGATCACCGTGATCCGGGTCGACGGCGTGCTCGACGCCACGACCCGGGAGCAGTTCGCCGATTACCTGTCCATGGCCGGCTCCAACCTGATCCTTGACCTGGCCGGCGTGACGTTCATGGACTCGCGGGCGCTCGGGCTCATCGTCCACCACTGGCAGACGAGCCTGGCCTCGGGCGCGAAGTTCGCGCTCATCGGGGTCGAATACTCCAAGTCCAGAGTGATGTGGATCACCGGGCTGGCGCAGCGGCTGCCGCTCTACGACACACTCGACGACGCGCTGGCCGCCATCGGCTGAGCCACGCCTGAAAAGGCCTACCTGAAGAGCATCAGCGCTTCGACTTGCGCTGGTGCTCATCGACCAGAAGCCTCGCCAGGTCGGCCACCTTGACCTGGTGGTGCTGGGAGATCCTGCGCAGCTCCTCGAACGCGGCCTCGGCGGTGCATCCGCTGGTCTGCATGATGATGCCCTTGGCCTGGTCGATCACCGACCGTCCGGCGAGGGCCTCCTGGAGCTGGGCGGCGTCGGTGCGCACCTCGTCGAACTCCCACATGTTCGCCATCGCCACGCCGACCTGCTCGGTCAGCATGTCGGCCAGCGAGTGGGCGCCCTGCGGGGAGAACGCTCCCGGGCGTACCGAATAGAGGCCGATCAGCAGCAGGGCGGGCGCCACGTCGATGGGGACGACGAGTACGGAGCGCACGCCCCAGCGGGTGGCCAGCGCCTCATAGCGGGGCCAGCGGGTCTCGCTGAGCACGTCGGTCACACCGGCGCGGCCGCCGCTCTGTCTCGCCTCGATGGACGGGCCCTCGCCGAGCTCTCGTTCGCCTTCGACGAGCATGATGAGCTCGCTGTGCGAGCCGGAGACCAGCACCCGGTGGTCGCGCCAGTGCTCCGCCGAGGCTCCCGAGCAGCCCGGGACTCCGGCGGCCAGCGCCGTGGTGAGGCCGCGCAGCACACTTTCCGTCGAGGTGTCCTCACCCAACCGGCCCAGTGTGGCGAGGTCACGGGCGAGACCGGGGGTGATCATCGCAGTGGATTCCATAACAAGAAGCCCCTACCCGATATGGCTACTGATATCCCATGTGACGTAGCGTCAGAGGGTGACCATGCCGGACCTCGAACAAGCGCTGGACGCGTTGGCCGGGCGCGTGTCCTCGTTGCGTGAGGCGAGGACGGCCTATCCCGCCGACCTCGCGCCCACCCTCGACGCCGCCCTCGCCGAGCTCGACACCGCTGCGGAGCTGCTGGCCGAGGCCCGGGAGGCGCTGCAGAAGGCGCCCAAGCGGCCCGGCGGCAAGAAGGACGGCTCCCAGCGGGAGCTGAAGCTGCTGCGCCAGGTGTTCCGAGCCTTCCCCGTGCCGGTCATCGTGCTGGACGGCGGCGGCGTGGTCAGGCGGATCAACCCCGAGACCTCGCAGATGCTCGGCAGCCCCGACGGCTACCTGGTGGGCCGGTCGTTCCCGCTGCTGGTGGACGTGTCGCGGCGGGCGGCGTTCAGGTCCCATCTGACGGCGGTGCTGCAGACCGGGCAGCCGTCGGCGTTCGAGACCCGGCTGGCTCACCAGGGGCGTACGCACCGCGTACAGCTGGCTTTGACCAGGCTGACCATGCCGGGGGAGCCGCAGCAGATGGTCGCGGCGGTGGCGCTGCCGGTCGAGGTGCGGTTGCCCGAGCCGGGCGGGCGGCGGCCCGAGCAGTCCGACGGCGCGCTGCTGATGGCGGCGGCCAAGCGGCAGGACCTGCTGGCCAAGATGGCCAATCTGCTGCTTGACGAGGAGTCGCTGCTGCGCCCGGTGGCGCTGCCGAGGGCGACGCGGCTGCTGGCGGCCCAGTGGGCGGACTGGGTGATCGCCGACATGGTCCGTGGCGGGCTGCCGCACCGCTCCATCGTGGTGGCGCCGAAGAACCAGCCGCTGGGCGAGCTCGTACGCCAGGTGGAGTCCGCCGACCCGGGGGGCAGCCAGGTCGTGACGCAGGTGCTGGAACGCGGCTCCGGCGTGGTGCAGGAGATGCTGGACGACGAGACGCTGCTCGGCTTCTGCGCGGAGGGGCCGCTGCTGACGGCGATGGGCGCGGGCTCGATGCTGTGCGTGCCGATCGGCACCACCGACGGCGTGCTGACGCTGGTGCGCACGCACGACCGGCAGCCGTTCACGCTGGCCGACCTGGCCGTCATGCAGGAGGTCGGGCTGCAGCTCGGCCTGGCGGTACGCGCCCAGACCAGCTTCCAGAGCCGTTCGAGGGCCGCGGACGCGCTCTCGGCGAGCGTGGCGCCGCGCAATCTGCCGGACGTGCCCGGCTACGAGGCGGCGGCCGTCTACCACCCGGGATCGTCGGTGGGCGCCGAGTTCTACGACGTCTTCCCCGTGTCGGGCGGATGGGGGTTCGCGCTGGGCGGCGCCGCGGGCAAGGGCGAGGAGGCGGCCTCGGTCAGCGCGATGGTACGCGGCGGCCTGCGGGTGCTCAGCGTCTGGGAGTCCGACCCCGACCTGGCGATGCGCAAGGTCAACGAGGCCCTGGTCACGCAGGGCACCGGCATGTTCGTGATGGCCGTCGCGGGCTTCGTGAAGGGGCGCGAGATCAGGCTGTCGTCCGCCGGGCACCACCCCGCCGCGCTGCTGCAGGCCGACGGCGGCGTGCGCTTCGCCTCGGGTGGCGGCGTGCCGCTGGGCATCGCGCTCGAGGCGGAGACCGGGGTGGAGCGGCTGATGCTCGCCTCGGGCGAGACGCTGGTGCTGTATTCGGAGGGGCTGATCTCCTCCAGGAACGAGCGCGGCGAGCCTTACGGCGAGGAGCGCCTGGCCGACGTGCTCGGCCGGTGCGCGGGCCAGTCGCCCTCCACCGTGGTCAAGACGGTGGAGGCCGACCGGCACGCGTTCTCGGGCGGCCAGGTGTGGGACGAGATCGTGATCTTCGCGCTCCGGGGTGTCTGACGTGCACAGTCAGAGTGTCTGATCTGCAGGGGTTTGCGATCGGCTCAAACCTGGGTATGGTCGTAGGCGTAGATCGATGTGCCTAAGACGCAGGCACACCTTCCAGGCTTTCCACGCTGAGGTGTGCCATGAATATCGCGATCGTCGCCGCTGCCGGAGGCATCCGGAGTCACCACATCCTTTCCGTCGCACGCGAGCTGGGTCGCGGGCACCATGTCACCGTCTTCTCCCGTCGTGACAGCGCTGAGGGCAAGCCCAAGACGCGGGTGGCCCCGGGGGTCACGCTGGAGCAGATCGATGTGGGTCCCGCCGTGGAGCTCGCGGACGACGACGTCGTGCCGTTCCTGAACGACGTCGGCGAACACCTGATGAAGCGATGGAGCCAGGACCGGCCCGACGTGATCCACGCGCACTCGTGGACGGGTGGGCTGGCCGCCGTGGCGGGCGCCCACGACCTCGGGGTGCCGGTCACGCAGACGTTCCACACCGTCGACACCTCTCACAAGGATCTTGAGCTGGCGCTCGGCCGCCGGGCCGACGCGGTCATCGCCGGCTCGGGCGACGAGGAGTCGGCCCTGATCAGGCTCGGCGTGCCGCGCTGCAACATCGCCGTCGTCCCGTACGGCGTCGACACCGAGCGCTTCCAGCGCCGCGGCGCGGTGGCCACGCGGGGCACACGCAAGCGGCTGCTGCACGTCGGCCCCCTCTCGACGGAGCGCGGCGCGCACACCATCGTGCGGGCGCTGCAGGGGCTCGGCGACGTCGAGCTGGTCATCGCGGGCGGGCCGGAGCTCGAGGACCTCGAGGACGACAGGGACGCCCGCCGCCTGCGCGCCCTGGCCGAGCAACTCGGCGTCGCCGACCGGGTGACGCTGCTCGGCCAGGTCAAGCGGCCCGCCGTGCCGAAGCTGATGCGCAGCGCGGACGCCGTGGTGTCGGTGCCGCGCGAGGCCGCGACGGGGATCGTCGCGCTGGAGGCGATGGCCTGCGGCGTACCGGTGATCGCCTCGGCCGTCGGCGCGCACCTCGACTCCATCGTCGACGGCGTCACCGGGCTGCTGGTGCCGCCCGACCGGCCGGCGCGCACCGCCCGGCTGGTCCGCGAGCTGCTGTGTGACCCGACCCTGCGCACCGCGCTCGGCTACGCGGGGGCCGACCGGGCGCGCTCGCGCTACTCCTGGGAGCGGGTGAGCCAGGAGCTCGTACGGGTCTACGAGGCGGCCTGCGCCTGATCCCGCCTTGAGGGGCTGGCCGGCGCGGCGGTGCGCTTCATCTCAGAGGCGGCGGCGCCGGCCAAGCACCCGGATTCCGCGAACAGCCGTTACCAGAGTGACATCTTTGCTTCCATTGACCACATGACTACACGCAGTCAGATCCTGGTGACGCTCACGCTCCTGGGCGTCGCCGCGCTCCCCCAGACCGCGCAGGCACAGACGCCGGGCTGGGGCGCCCCGGTCCTCGTGGAGAACTTCGACGGCTCCACGCTCGACACCGGCAAGTGGATGATCTACCACTCCCCCCAGGCCCGTCGAAACCCCCGTACCGGGAAGGCGACCACGGTCGCGAACGGCGTGCTGCGCCTCAAGGGCGGCATGTACGGCGGCAAGGACCTGTCGGGCGGCGTGGCCACCCGGCTCGCGCAGCGGTACGGAAGGTGGGAGGTCAGGTTCAGGGCCGAGGCGGGGGCCGGGTACACCCCCGTGGCGCTGCTGTGGCCGACCGCGCAGGGCGAGAACGACGACTACGCCGAGGTGGACTTCGCCGAGATCGTGGACCCGGAGCGGCAGGGCGGCGGGATCTTCGTGCACGGCGGGCACGGCCGGGCCCTGCGGCAGCTGCGGGCCGACTTCACCAAGTGGCACACGGTGGCGGTGGACTGGCTGCCGGGGCGGCTGACGTTCTGGCTGGACGGCAAGAGGCTCTGGGACTACCGGGGCGCGTACGTGCCTCAGGGACGCGAGATGGGACTCGCGCTCCAGAACGACGTCGTGTGCGAGCCTCGGTGCCGTGACTCCGCCACGCCGGACACCGTGTCCATGTACGTGGACTGGGTCAAGGTCTACAGAGCCGCGCGGCCTTGAGACCGAGGTGCACGGCCAGGCGGTCGTCACCGTCCGACAGGTCCCTGTGCGTGAGGCGCTCGGCCTTGCCCAGCCGGTAGTAGAGCGTCTGGCGGTGGATGCCGAGCTCGGCGGCCGCCTTCTGGGCGTGGCCGCCGTGGTCGAGGTAGACCTCCACGGTCTCGGCCAGCTCGGCGTCCAGGGCCGCGGTCTCGGCCGCCAGCTCGCGCAGGTCCGCCTGGCCGAGCCTGGCGAGCAGACGGTGCACGCCCAGGTCCTCCCAGCGGGCGATGGGGGCGTACCGTGGGAAGTGCTCGGCGACGCGCAGCGCGTGGCGGGCCTCGCGCCAGCTCAGCCAGGCGTCGGCCGGGTCGGGCCTGGGGGCGCCGATCCCGGCGGCGGTGCCGTACGCGCTCTGGAGGGTCTGCGCGACCTCGCCCGCGAGGTGGGCCGGGGTGAGCAGGGCGACGGGCGAGCCGGTGCGGGCCAGGACGCCGCGCGGGAGCGTCCACAAGGCGGCGACGCGCTCGGCCGACTCGCGTACGGCGACCGCCGCGACCGGGCCCGGCAGCTCGATGGACGCGCTCGCGCGTTCCGCCGGGTCGGCCGAGAACAGGGCGAGCAGGCCCCGGCCGAGGTCCTGCCTGCTCCTGGCCTCCTGGGCGAGCGCGGCGGCGGCCCTGGCCACCAGCGGCGCGACGGAGTCGAGGGCCGTGAGCGAGCCCGAGTCGAGCAGCCACAGGTAGCCGTAGGTGACCTCGCCGTGGCGCAGCGGCCAGCACACTCTGGCGAGGACCCCCAGCTCGGCGTCGGCGGGGATCCGGACCGGGCCCGTGGCCTTGGCGATGCCGTAGCGCTCGAAGTAGTCGCGTACCTCGCCGGTGGCGCGCCTGCGCAGGATCGACTCCTGGCGGACCGTGTCGATGTCGCCGTGCTGCGCCCCGTAGGCCAGCAGCCGGAACGAGCGGTCCTCCAGCGTCACGGACGCCCCCAGCCGGGCGGCGATCTCGTCGACGATCTCTTGCAGGTCTGCCGAGTTGTGCATTTGTATGACAGCCTGCCACACCCGGCGTTACGCACGTCGATGGCCCCCTCTGAGCTGCGTTTTTAAACTTGAGGCATGCTGGGTCAAGTGCTCCTCGCCGCGTCAGGGAGCGGCGTCGTACGCCGTGCCGTGTCGGGCTTTCCGGTCACCAGGAAGGTGGTCGAGCGGTTCGTCGCGGGGGAAACCGTTCAGGAAGCCCGCGACGCCATCGAGCGGCTGCGCGACGCGAAGCTGGCCGTCACCGTCGACCACCTCGGCGAGGAGACGCGCGACGCGCGGGCCGCCGAGGCCACCACGGACGCCTACCTCACGCTGCTCCAGGCCCTGCGGCCGCTCGAGCTCGGGACCCGGGGCGAGGTGTCGGTGAAGCTGTCGGCCGTCGGGCAGCGGCTCGACGACGCGATGGCGCTCGAGCACGCCCGCGAGATCTGCGCCGGCGCGGCGGCCAACGGCTCGACCGTCACGCTCGACATGGAGGACCACACCACCGTCGACTCGACGCTGTCCATCCTGCGCAAGCTGCGCGAGGACTACCCGTCGACGGGCGTGGCGATCCAGGCGTACCTGTTCCGCAGCGAGGACGACTGCCGCGACCTGGCCGCGGAGGGCTCCAGGGTGCGCCTGGTCAAGGGCGCCTACCGCGAGCCCGCCTCCGTGGCCCACCAGGGCAGGAGCGCCGTGGACAAGGCGTACGTGCGATGCCTGCGGATCCTCATGGCGGGGAAGGGATACCCCATGGTGGCGACGCACGACGATCGCATGATCGCGATCACGGAGCTGCTCGCCGACCGGTTCGGGCGGACGATCGGCGACCACGAGTTCCAGATGCTCTACGGAATCCGGACCGACCTGCAGGAGTCCCTGGCCGGGGCCGGCCACACGGTCCGCGTCTACGTCCCCTACGGCGACGACTGGTACGGCTACTTCATGCGCCGCCTCGCGGAGCGCCCCGCCAACGTCGCCTTCTTCCTTCGTGCCCTTGGGGGTAAGTAATGGATGCCATCAGCAACGTCCCCGTTCCCGCCAACGAGCGCATCTACGGGTACGCGCCGGGCAGCGCCGAGCGGTCCGCGCTGGAAGACCGCATCAAGGAGCTGGCCGGGTCGTCGGTCGACCTGACCATGACCATCGGCGGCGAGCAGCGTCTGGGCGGCGGCGCCCCCATCGACGTGGTGCAGCCGCACAACCACGCCTCCGTCCTGGGCCGTACCAACGACGCTACGGCCCAGGACGTGCAGGACGCCATCGACTCAGCGCTGCGGGCGGCTCCCGCGTGGCGGTCGCTGTCGTTCGACGAGCGGGCGGCGGTCTTCCTCAAGGCCGCGGACCTGCTGTCCGGGCCCTGGCGGGCGACGCTCAACGCGGCGACCATGCTGGGCCAGTCGAAGTCGGCGCAGCAGGCGGAGATCGACTCGGCCTGCGAGCTGATCGACTTCCTGCGGTTCAACGTGGCGTACGCGCGTCAGCTCTACGCCGACCAGCCGATCTCGTCGCCCGGCGTGTGGAACAGGATGGAGTACCGGCCGCTCGAGGGCTTCGTGCTCGCGATCACGCCGTTCAACTTCACCGCCATCGCCGGAAATTTGCCGACTTCCGCAGCTTTGATGGGAAATGTCGTCGTCTGGAAGCCGTCGCCCACCCAGCAGTTCGCCGCGCACTTCACCATGCGACTGCTGGAGGAGGCAGGGCTGCCCCCTGGCGTGATCAACATGGTCACCGGCAACGGGCAGGCCGTCTCCGACGTGGCGCTCGCGCACCCAGCGCTGGCCGGGATCCACTTCACCGGCTCGACCGCGACGTTCCAGCACCTGTGGAGCACGGTCGGCCAGAACATCGCCTCCTACCACGGCTACCCGCGCCTCGTCGGCGAGACCGGCGGCAAGGACTTCGTGCTGGCCCACCCGTCCGCCGATCCGGCGGTGCTCTCGACGGCGCTGATCAGGGGCGCGTTCGAGTACCAGGGGCAGAAGTGCTCGGCGGCCTCGCGGGCGTACGTGCCGCGCTCGGTCTGGAACCGGATGCGCGACGACTTCGTCTCGGTGGCCGAGTCGCTGAGCGTGGGCGACGTGTCGGGCGACCTGTCGACGTTCATGGGCGGGGTCATCGACGCCCGGGCGTTCGCCAAGCACAAGGAGGCCATCGACCGGGCGCGGGCGGCCGCGAACATCGACGTCCTCACCGGCTCGTACGACGACAGCGTCGGATACTTCGTGAAGCCGACCATCCTGGAGTGCGCCGACCCGGCCGACGAGATCTTCGTCAAGGAGTACTTCGGTCCCATCCTGGGCGTGCACGTCTATGAGGACCGCGACTTCGACACGGTGCTCGACCAGATGGAGGGCATCGCGCCGTACGCGCTGACCGGGTCGATCATCGCCCAGGACCGGTACGCCATCGCGTCCGCGTCCGAGCGGCTGCGCTTCGCGGCGGGCAACTTCTACGTCAACGACAAGCCGACGGGCGCGGTCGTGGGCCAGCAGCCGTTCGGCGGCGCCCGCGCCTCGGGCACCAACGACAAGGCGGGCTCGATCTTCAACCTGATCCGCTGGGTGAACGCCCGCACGATCAAGGAGACGTTCGTGCCGCCGACCGACCACCGTTACCCGCACATGGGCTGATTTTTCCGCCCATTCCGCGCCAAGAGCCCCCGGTCCTGCCCCGGGGGCTCTTGGCGTAATTTGCAATATTCGTGTCGTTGACGCCACTACGGGCCTGCGATCAGCATGAAGGCATGCAGCGACGAGTCCTGATCGTCGTCTTCCCCGGCTTCCAGCTGCTCGACATGGCCGGTCCCGCGGACGTGTTCGCGACGGCGGACCTGCTGGTGCCCGAGGGTGGATACCAGATCGAGGTGGCGGCCGTGGGCGGCGGCGCCGTGTCCGCGGGGAACGGCGTCACCGTCACGGCCTCGGCGCTCGGCGAGGTCGCGGGGCCGATCGACACGCTGCTGGTGGCGGGCGGGCTGTCCGTGCCCGAGCGGCTGGCGGACCGGGAGCTCGTCGGGCACATCGCCGGGCTGGCGACAGGCGCCCGGCGGGTCGCGTCCGTGTGCAACGGCGCGTTCCTCCTTGCCGAGGCCGGGCTGCTGGACCACCGGCGGGTCACCACGCACTGGCTCGCGGCCCGGGACCTGGACACCCGCTATGAGCGCGTCGAGGTGGACGCCGACCCGCTCTACATCGAGGACGGCGACATCTGGACCTCGGCGGGTGTGCTGTCCGGCGTGGACCTCGCGCTCGCGCTGGTGGCCAGGGACCACGGCCACGCGCTGGCCAGGGACGTCGCCCGCGGCCTCGTGGTGTATCTGCACAGGCCGGGCGGGCAGAGCCAGTTCAGCACGCCGATGCGGTCCATGACGCCGCGCAGCGAGCCGCTGAGGGAGCTCCAGGCGTACATCGACGCGAACCCCGCCGCCGACCTGAGCGTGCCCGCGCTCGCCGTGCGGGCCGGGATGAGCGAGCGCCACTTCTCCCGCGTCTTCACCGAGCAGACCGGCCTGTCACCCGGCCGGTACGTCGAGCGCAGCCGGGCCGAGGCCGCCAGGCGGCTCCTGGAGGTCACCGGCCATCCACTGGACAGGGTGGCCAGGGAGTCGGGGCTCGGCACGCCGGAGACCCTCTACCGCGTCTTCCGCCGCCACTGGCGGATCTCACCTGGCGACCACCGTCGCGGGTTCCGATCGAAGGAGAAGTAGCCATGCAGGTGGCCATCCCCCTCTATCCCCGGTTCACCGCGCTCGACGCGGTCGGGCCGTACACGGTGCTGGCGTTCGCGCCGGACTGGACGGTCACGTTCGTCGCGGCCGAGGCCGGGCCGGTGACCGACGACCAGGGCACGCTCACCCTCACCGCCACGGCCTCGTACGCGGACCTGCCCCGCCCTGACGTGATCGTGGTCCCGGGCGGTCCGGGGACGTTCGACGCCATGACCGACGAGGCGCTGCTGGGCTGGGTCCGGCAGGCTCACGAGCACACCCGGTGGACGACCTCGGTGTGCAGCGGCTCCTTCGTCCTGGCGGCCGCCGGGCTGCTGGAGGGGCTGAAGGCGACCACCCACTGGGCCATCCTCGACATGCTGCGGCAGTACGGGGCCGAGCCGGTGAACGAGCGGGTCGTCAGCGAGGGCAAGGTCGTGACCGCGGCCGGGGTGTCGTCCGGGATCGACATGGCGCTGACGCTGCTGGCCCAGGCGACTGACGTGACGACGGCGCAGGCCGTGCAGCTGGCCATCGAGTACGACCCGCAGCCGCCGTTCAACGCGGGGTCGCCGAAGACGGCTCCGGAGGGGCTGTCCGAGCTCGCGCTCAAGCTCATCAACTGACGTCGTCCGGCGTCTCCCGGCCGGCCCCCACCGGGAGCACGTCGAAGTGGATGACCACGTGCCCGATCGACGGATCGCGGAGGGCGGGCGACTCCCCCTCCCTGCGGTCCGACAGCGCCCGGTACCTCTCCAGCACCTCGAACACCTCCTCCCGCAGCCCGGTCGTCTCCTCCGGCGTGAGCCGCAGCGACCTCCGCCCGAAGCCGCTCGCCCGCACCCATTCCTCGGGCGCCGTCTCCTCCTCTTCGCGCCACCGGGCCAGCTCCGCGCCCCGCTGGCGCACCAGGTCGTCGAGCAGGACCCCCAGCGCTCTCGCCGTCTCGGGGTCGGGATCCGGCTCGCCGTAGGTGAAGCCCCCGGGCGTGATGCGCCAGTACTTCTCCTTGCCGCGCCCCATCCCCCGCACCACCTCGATCATTTCGTGCCTGGCCAGCTCTCTGAGGTGGTAGCTGGTCGCGCCGGTGTTCTGGCCCAGCAGCGCGGCGAGCCTGGTGGCCGTGGAGGGCCCGTGCTCGTCCAGCAGCTCGTAGATCCGCAGCCGCAGCGGGTGGGCGAAGGACTTCAGGGCGTTCGCGTCGAGCGTCCGGGCGGAAAAGCTCTTGCTCTGCATGCTGTGCAAGCCTATCTTTGCAAAGGAATCTATGCACACTTTCCCTTACACACTATCGGAGCAGAGCAGTGGGGCGTTCGTTCGGTTTTCTCTGGTCATCCACCGCGCTGTCGAACCTGGCCGACGGCGTGCTGAAGGTCGGGGCGCCGCTGCTGGCCGTGTCGATGACCCGTTCCCCCACCCTGGTGTCGCTGGTGGGAGCCGCCGCGACGGCGCCGTGGCTGCTGTTCGCGCTGCACGCGGGGGCGATCGCCGACCGGGCCGACCGCCGCCGCGTCATGGTCCTGGCCAACGCCGCCCGCACGGTGATCCTGTCCGTCGCGGGCCTGCTGGCGCTCCTCGGCCTGCTCGACCTGTGGGTGCTGCTGGCGGCCGTGCTCATGGCCGGCGTGGCCGAGGTCTTCGCCGACACCTCCGCACAGTCGATCCTGCCCATGACCGTGCCCCAGGACCACCTCACCAGGGCCAACGGCCGCGTCTCCACCGCCCAGATGATCGGCAACGACTTCGTCGGCGCCCCGCTGGCAGGCCTGCTCGTGGTCGCGCTCCCCGCCGTGCTCTTCGGCGCCCCGGCCCTCCTGTACGGCGCCGCGGGCCTGCTGCTGCTGGGCATGCGTGGCACGTACCGCCTGAGCCATGGCCCGGGAGACAGGAGGCCGCTGCGCCGGGACATCGGCGAGGCGCTGCGCTACCTCTGGTCGCACCGGGTGCTGCGGAGCCTGGCCATCACCGCCGGGATGCTCAACCTCGCCAACGCCGCCTACTTCGCCGTCTTCGTGCTCTGGACCGTTGGCGACGGGTCGCACATCGGGCTGGAGCCTCGCGAGTACGGCCTGATGATGACCGCCTTCGCCGTCGGGGCGGTGTTCGGGTCCCTGCTGTCGGGGCGGGCCTCGGGGATCTTCGGCGAGGTCCGCACGCTGGTGGGCTCGTGGCTGACCAGCAGCCTGCTGCTCCTGGTGCCGGTCGTCGTGCCGTCACCGTGGACGCTCTACCCGACCGCCGTCCTGTGGGGCGTGGTGGGCGCGGCGGGCAACGTCCTGGTGATCTCGACCCGGCAGCGGCTGATCCCGGCCGAGTTGCTGGGCCGTGTCAATTCGGCATACCGCCTCGTCGGCATGGCCGGGATGCCGCTCGGGGCGGCTCTGGGGGGCGTGGTGGCCGAGTTCGCGGGGCTTGGCACCGTCCTCGTGGGCGCTACTGGAGTATGTTTGGTGGGTGTCGGACTGGTGTGGCGCGCTTTGTCTGATCGAATTTCTAGGCCGTTGACCAGCACACCCACACTTTCCGACATATCCGGATCACGTTAGGCACCCTACGGCCTGTGCTGAAGTGACATGATTATCCCCGAGCATGAGGGGATGGTATGCGGGAGATCGGCGGACGGTACCTCCTGAACGAGGAGGCCGGTCGTGGGGGTATGGGCGTCGTCTGGCGTGCGTTCGATCAGCTCCTCCACCGTACGGTGGCGCTTAAGGAGCTGACCTTGGCCGGTGAGGCCGAGATGGTGCGCCGCCGGGTGCTGCGTGAGGCCAGGATGGCTGCCGGCCTGACGCACCCGAACATCGTCACGGTGCATGACCTGATCGAAGAGGGCGGCAAGCTCTGGATCGTGATGGAGTATCTCGACGGGCTCTCGTTGCACCAGTTGCTCTCCCAGGTGGGCACATTACCCGCCCAGTCGGTTGCCGCGATCGGGCAGCACCTGCTCGCCGCGCTGCGCACCGCGCACAAGGCCGGGGTGCTCCACCGCGACGTGAAGCCCGCCAACGTCATGCTGACCGGCGACCGGGTGGTACTCACCGACTTCGGCATAGCGACCGCCGAAGGTGACATCCGGATGACGACGTCCCGGCGGCTGCGCGGCACGCCCGCCTTCATGGCGCCCGAGCGGCTGCACGGAGGCCCGGCCAGCAAGGAGGCCGACATGTGGTCCTTCGGCGCCACCCTCTACAGCGCCGTCGAGGGCCAGCCGCCCTACCCCGGGCAGGACGCGGCGACGGTGCTCGGGATGGCGCGCAGCGGCCCCTACCCACCGCCCCGGCGGGCCGGGGTGATGCGTCCGCTGATCGAGGGCCTGCTCCACCACGACCCGGTGCGGCGCTACACGCCTGAGCAGACGGCGGGGTTACTCGCCGGCATGCGCGCCAGCGCCTACCAGGCGGCCATCTGACCCACGCCGCGGGAGTGGCCGGTGCCGTACGGTACGGTGCCTGCAGCCGAGCACCGGCGGTACGCCGCGGCGGCACCTGCACGCCCGCCCGCTCAGCCCTTCAGCGCTCGGAGCGACGAGGACGTCCGCACAGTCGCAGGCGGGTGTCGGCCCATGAGCCTGGTCAGCGCTCGGCGAACTATCGGGACGCACTCATGCTTGCTGACCGGTCTCGACGATGAGCGTGTAATCGACGCCCGTGTGGAAGTCTCCGGAGGACCCGCGGATGAGCAGCGTGTGACGGCCGAGCTTCAGCGCGGGGAGGCGCACCCAGAGACCACAAGCGTAGGACGTGCTCGTTCCCTCCTCACCGGTCACGGGATTGCCCGCCGCACCCGTCACGACGACGTTCTCCTCTTCCAGGCGTTCCGGCGTGACCGCCTTGCCGTCAAGGGTGGCCTTGCCTTTCGCCGTGGCCATGAACTCCTTGCACTGCACGTCGGTGCCAGTGAGATTCACCAGTGGGACGACCACCGGCCGCCCCACGGGAATCCTGCATGTCCGCCGCAAGGTGCCGCCAAAGGTCCCGGCGAGGAACCACACGTCCTCCGGCTGATTCCGATCGCAGAACTCACCCGTCGCGTCCGTCACGGGGTTCGTGTTCTCGCCTTCAGAAGCCGCCCACGTCCACCAGCGTCCCTGGATGGACGTCGCCGCGGCGGCCGCCGGCTTCGTGGACACGATCCCGGACGGGCCGCTCTCCCTGGCCGCTCCACAACCGGCCAAGAGACCGAGGACCAGCAGAAGCGGTATGGCGGATCTTGGGGGCATCAGTGAATCATAGACAGGAGGGCCGCTTCCTGTGGCAGTGCTGGCCGGCCGTCAGCTCCCGGGAATCACGAACGTCTTCGGCTTCATCGGGATCGGCCTGAGCCCGAACGTGATCACGCTCGGGGCTCTCCTGGCCTGCAACGGGTTCGTCGTCACGCTCTGGAACGTCCTGACCGCCGGCCTCCGGCAGCACATCGTGCCCTCCGAGATGCTCGGCTGGGGGCTGATCCCGCTCGGGGCATGCGTCCCGGCGGGTTCCCTCGACGGCGGGTCTGGCGTCTACTCCTTCTTGGCGCGAGCCTCGGCCTCCGCCGCGTCCATGGCCGCCGCCTCCTCCGGGGTGGGCGCGGTGCCGCCCAGGTGGGCGGGCTGCCACCAGACGCCCGGCGGCACCTCCGGGTAGTTGCGCTGCGCCCGGTCCACCAGGTCCGACAGCCGGGTGTGCAGATCGGCCACGTGGTCGTTGACGTTGTCGCCGCGCTTGGGGTGCATCGGCTCCCCCACCAGGATGGTGAGCGGGATGTGCCGTTGCGTGAGCTTGCGGGGCCGGCCCTTGGTCCAGAAGCGCTGGCTGCCCCACAGCGACACCGGGATGACGGGCGTGTTGGTGGCCTGGGCCATGCGGATGGCGCCGTTCTTGATCTCCTTGACGGTGAACGAGCGGCTGATGGTCGCCTCCGCGAAGACGCCCACGACCTCCCCCGCCTTCAGCATGCGCAGAGCCGTGGCGTACGAGCCCGCCCCCGCCCCGCGATCGACGGGGATGTGGTGCATGCCGCGCATCAGCGGCCCCGAGATCCGGTGGTCGAACACGTCCTGCTTGGCCATGAACCGCACCAGCCGGCGGGACGGCAACGCGGCGAACCCGGCGAAGATGAAGTCGAGGTAGCTGATGTGGTTGCTCACCAGCACCGCTCCCCCGGTCTGCGGCACGTGCTCCGTCCCCTCCATGTGGAAGCGGACGTCGAGCATGCGAAACAGGGTCCGCGCGGCGGCGATCACCGGCGGGTACACGATCTCAGCCATGAGCAGACGGTAGCCTACTCAGGCAGGTGTCACGGTAGTCGGGAGCCGGACCATCCCCCGGACGTTGCCGTGCGAGGTGCGCCGGATGCCCTCCTCGTCGATCTCGTACGAGGGCGAGACCGCCTTCGTCAGCTCCTCCAGCGCCACCCGCGCCTCCAGCCGGGCCAGCGGGCCGCCGAGGCAGTAGTGGCGGCCGACGCCGAAGCTGATGGCCCTCGACGTGTCCCTGCCGAGATCGTAGACATTGGGGTCGGGGAAGACCGACTCGTCCCGGTTGGCGGATCCGATCACGATCCACACCTTGGCGTCGGCGGGCACGAGTACGCCGTACCACTCGGTTGGCGAGGTGAGGCGGCGGGCGAGGCCGTGCGCCGGGGTGTCGTAGCGCAGCGTCTCCTCCGCCCACTGCGCGATGGCCCCGCCGAAGGCGGCGGCGCGCTGGTCGGGGTTGCGCCACGCCCAGTACCAGGCGGCGCCGAGCAGGTGGGTGGTGGTCTCCGAGCCCGCCCCGAGCAGCAGGAACACGAACGCCACGATCTCCTCGACGCTCAGCTCGCCGTCGGCGGCGAGCGCCGAGACGAGGTCGTCGCGGGGCGTGGCCTGGCGGTCGGCGACGATCGAGGCGTAGTAGTCGCCGAGCGACAGGATGCTCTTGAGCCCGTCCTCCGCCATCTTCCCGCCCGGGTCGTACCTGACCAGCGCGTCGGAATTGCGGCGTACGCCGGCCCGCTCGGACGGCGGCACGCCCATCAGCTCGGAGATCACGTCGAGCGGCAGCTTGGCCGCGAAGTCGCGGGCGAAGTCGAACGTCCCGCGCTCGAGGCCCTCCTCGATGTAGCCCCGGGCGATCTGCCTGATCATGGGCTCGAGCGCGGCCACCCGGCGCGGGGTGAAGGCACGCGAGACGATGGCCCGCATGCGGGTGTGCTCCGGCGGGTCCATGGCGATGAACGACAAGTAGGTGCGCGCCTGCGGACCCCACGCGCCCGGGTCGAGCATGGGGCCGTGGTCGCTGGACAGGAGCGCGCTGTCGCCGAGCGCGGCGGACACGTCGGCGTGCCGCGACAGCGCCCAGAAGCCGAGCTCGGCGTTGTGATAGATCGGCGCTTCCCTGCGTAACCGCGCGTAGACGGGATACGGGTCGTCGTTGACCAGCGGGTCGTAGGGGTTGTAGACGACATCCACCCCGACCACGCTACGACGCTTGCGCCCTGATGGAAATGGGCAGATCTTCACACCATGAAGAAGCTCATCAACACGGCCGACTCCGTCGTTGAGGACGCACTGAACGGCATGGCCGCGGCCCACCCCTCGCTGCGGATCCGCGACCGGGTGGTCTACCGGGCCGAGGGCCCGCGGGCCGGGAAGGTCGGCCTGGTCTCGGGCGGGGGCTCGGGGCACGAGCCGCTGCACGCCGGTTTCGTCGGGTACGGCATGCTCGACGCCGCCTGCCCCGGTGAGATCTTCACCTCGCCGGTCCCCGACCAGATCATCGACGCCACCAGGGCGGTCGACGGCGGCGCGGGGGTCCTGCACATCGTCAAGAACTACACCGGCGACGTGCTGAACTTCGAGATGGCCGCCGAGGTGGCCGAGGACGTCGAGGTGGCGAGCGTGCTGGTCGACGACGACGTGGCCGTGCAGGACTCCCTCTACACGGCGGGCCGCCGCGGCACCGGGGCGACGGTGTTCGTGGAGAAGGCGGCGGGCGCGCTGGCCGAGCAGGGAGCGCCGCTGGCCCAGGTCGCGCTGGTGGCGGGCGAGGTCGACGAGCGCAGCAGGTCGTTCGGCATCGCGCTGACATCGTGTACGACGCCGCATGTGGGCAAGCCGACGTTCGACCTGCCGGAGACGGACGTGGAGCTGGGCATCGGCATCCACGGCGAGCCGGGCCGGGCCCGCGTGCCGATGGTGTCGGCGCGCGAGCTGGCCGGGGTCGCCATGGAGGCGATCCACGGCGATCTGCCGCTCCGGGGCGACCTGCTGGTCATGGTGAACGGCATGGGCTCGACCCCTCTCATGGAGCTGTACGTGGTCTTCGCCGAGGTGGCGGCGTTCGTCAAGGGCAAGGGGGCCCGGGTGGCGCGCTCTCTGGTGGGCAATTACGTGACGAGCCTGGACATGCAGGGCTTCTCCGTGTCGATCTGCCTGCTCGACGACACGCTGACCCGCCTGTGGGACGCGCCGGTCGAGACGCCGGGGCTGCGCTGGGGGCGCTGATGGACGCCGAGGTGTTCGTGGCCTGGTTCGAGGAGGCGGCCAGGCTGGTGCACAGGGACCGCGACCGGCTCACCCAGCTGGACGCGGCGATCGGCGACGCCGACCACGGCACGAACCTCGACCGCGGCCTCACCGAGGTCCGCGCGGCGCTGGCCGGGTCGCCGCCCGATTCGCCGGGGCAGGTGCTGGCCCTGGCGGGCGCGACGCTGATCCGCCGTGTCGGGGGCGCCTCGGGGCCGCTGTACGGGTCCGTGTTCCGGCAGATGGCCAAGTCGCTGGAGTCGCCGGTGACGCTGGCCGCGTTCGCGGCGTCCTTCGAGGACGGGGTGGTGGCGCTCGAACGGCTGGGCAAGGCCGCGCTGGGTGACAAGACCATGGTGGACGCGCTGGCTCCGGCCTCGCGGGCGCTTGCCCTGGCCGTACGTGACGGGGTGGGGGTGCGGGAGGCGTTCGAGCTGGCGGCCAAGGCGGCCGAGGAGGGGGCGAAGGCGACGATTCCGATGCAGGCGCGGAAGGGGCGGGCCAGCTATCTGGGCGAGCGCAGCATCGGGCACGAGGATCCGGGGGCGGCGTCGGCGGCCCTGTTCATGACGGCCCTGGCCGAGGTGGTGGCGTGATGGCCGCCCCCGGCGCCGGAAGCGCGGTCTCTGCCGAGACTGGCGGCGTGTGATGGTGGGCCTGGTGCTCGTCGCGCACAGTGCGGGGCTGGCGGCCGAGGCGGCGGCGCTGGCTCGCGGGATCGCCGGTGCCGGCACGCCGGTGGCGGCCGCCGGTGGCACCGCGGACGGCGGGCTGGGCACGAGCGTGGACCTCATCGAGGCGGCGCTGCGCAGCGTCGACCAGGGGGACGGGGTGGTGCTCATCCCCGACCTGGGCAGCTCGGTGCTGACCGCCCGCCTGCTGGAGGAGGACGGGCGGGTGGTGGTGGCGGACGTGCCGTTCGTGGAGGGGGCCATCGCGGCGGCGGTGGCGGCGGGCGCGGGTGTGCCGCTCTCCGACGTGCTGGAGGCGGCCGAGGAGGCCCGCACCTACCGCAAGCTCTGAAGCTCAGCCGAGGAGGCCGCACCTGTCGCGAGCTCTGGAGCTCAGTGGCCTTTGAAGGCCTCCTCCAGCCACCAGGAGCCGTGCTCCCCCGTGACCTTGGCGTGCACCAGGAGCGGCCGGTCGCGCGGCCCGTCGAGCCATTCGGCCACGCCCGCCAGGTCGGACGGCTCGGTGACCGTCACGGCGGCGAAGCCGTGGCCCCGGGCGATGGCGGCGAGGTCGGCGGGCGGGAACGTGACCGTGCCGAGCGGGTGCCCGTGCGGCCCGAAATGGTGGACCTCCGCCCCGTACGCCTCGTCGTCGTACACCACGATCACCATCGGGAGGCCGAGCCGGACGACGGTCTCCAGCTCCGCGATGCCCATGAGGGCGCCGCCGTCGCCGAGCGCGGCCACCGGCAGCCGGTCCGGCCGGGCCACCGCGGCGCCGATCGCCGTCGCCAGCCCGAGCCCGATCGACTGGAACGCCTGTGTGAAGCAGAATCCACCCTCATCCGGGACATCGAGGAACATCGACGGATATCCCATGAAATTTCCGGAATCGATGGCGATGATGCGCTCCCGCGGCAGGAGGTCGTCCAGCCCGATGGTGAGCGTCCTGGGGTCGATCCGCCCGCCGCCGCTCTCGTCCTCGTACGGCACGTCCCGCCAGCGCCTCTCGGCCCGGACGCGCCGCGCGATCTCGTCCGACCGGTACCCCTGACGTGGGGTGAGGCCGGTGGCCAGGGCCTTGGCGACGGCGGCCACGTCGCCCTCCACGCCCAGGTCGGCGGGCACATGGGTCTTGAAGGCCACCGGGTCGAGGTCCACCTTGACCACTTTGGCGCCCGGCTGGATCAGCGTGCCGTGGCGGGTGGTCCACATGTTCAGCGCGCATCCCCACGCGACGACCAGGTCGGCGTCGCGGATGAGTTCGGCGGTCAGGGGCGTCGCGAAGCCGCCGCTCACGTCGAGGTCCCATGGGCTGCCGCGGAAGAGGCCCTTCGCGACCGCCGAGGTGGCCAGCAGGGCGCCCGTGAGGCCGGCGAGCTCCTCCAGCTCCCGCCGCGCGTGCCGGGCGCCGCGCCCGGCGATGAACACCGGCCGCCGGGCCGAGCCCAGCAACCGCGCCAGCTCCGCCACCCCGGACCGAGACGAGGGGACGGCGGCGGCAGACCCGGCGCGGTCCGCGCCGGGCTCCACGGGGCCGTCGAAGGGGGCGGCCTGGACGTCGAGGGGGAGGTTCAGCAGGACCGTGCGCCGCTCCTCCATGGCCACCCGGTACGCCTCCGCCGCCCGCGACACCGCCTCCTCCGGCGAGGTGACCCGCATCGCCACCGCTCCCACCGCTGTGGCCAGCGCGGCCTGGTCGATGTGGAAGTTGGACTGGACCTCCGTGGCCTCTCCGGCGAGCACGATCAGCGGCGTGCGGCTCTTGGCCGCCTCGGTGAGGCCGGTCATGGCGTTCGTGAGCCCCGGCCCCTGGTGCACCGACACGACGCCGACCCCGCCGCTCATGCGCGCGTACGCGTCGGCCATGGTGGCGGCCCCGCCCTCGTGGCGGGCGGCGACGAAGCGCACCCCGCAGGCCACGAGGGCGTTCGTGACGTGGAAGTTGCCGCTGCCGACCACCCCGAAGGCGGTCTCGACGCCGCAGGCGGCAAGGGCCCGGCCCACGGCCTCCGCGACGATCAACGCTCCACCAGGGCCAGCACGCGTACGGGGCTGCCGGAGCCGCCCACGATGGGCAGCGGCGGCGCGACCACGACGGCGCCGGTCACGGGCAGCCGGTCCAGGTTGCACAGTTGGGTGAGGCCGTACTTGCCCGCCCCCAGCAGGTAGGAGTGGCACGGGAAGGCCGGGTCGAAGGAGTGGGCGGCGCCCGCGTCGGTGCCGACGGTCTCGACGCCGATGCCGACGATGGGCGTGGAGGAGGCCAGCCACGAGGCGCACTCCACCGACATGCCGGGCGTGTGGGGGCCGGTGGCGTCGGCGTTCAGGAAGGCGGCCTGGTCGCCGGCCCGGGAGTCCCACCCGGTCCGGTAGAGCAGCCAGCCGCCGTCGGGCAGCGGCCCGTTGGCGCGCTCCCACTCCTGGACGTGGTCGATCTGGAGGAGGAAGTCGGGGTCCTTGGCCGCCTCGGCCGAGAAGTCGAGCACGACGGCGGGCGCGATGAGGCTGCGCGCGGGCACCTGGGAGACGTCCTGCCCATCGCGGCCGGTGATCCAGTGGATGGGGGCGTCGAAGTGGGTGCCGCTGTGCTCGCCTGTGTGGATGTCGTTCCAGTACCAGGCGGGGCCGCGGTCGTCGTAGCGGCTGATCTCCTCCAGGCGGAACGGGATCGTGTTGCCGAACGGCTCGGGCAACTGGAGGATCGGCGTCTCGGACGAGAGGGGCGCGGTGAGGTCGATCACCTCGATCGCCCCGCTGCGCACGCTCTCCACGAAACTCTGCAACACCGACATGTCATCCTCCTAGGTGGGCTGTGCGCATCCTCCTACGCACGCCCCACCAGTGCAAACATCATCAGCCCTTGAGCCCGCTGAAGCTCATCGTGGCCACGAAGTGGCGCTGCGCCAGCACGAACGCGGCCACCAGCGGCAGCACCGCCACCACGTTCCCGGCCATCAGCGCCGACCACTCGGTGTGCCGGGCCCCGGCGAACGTGGCGAGCCCGAGCTGCAGCGTTTGACGCGCTCGCCGGGCTGAGCCCGACGATTCTGGCCTGTGCCGCTGTCGTTCACGCGGCGACACTTCCTTGGCTTCCTGCTTCGACGGGTCGTGCCGGGTTCGCGCCCGGCCTTACCGGCCCTCCACAGGCGTTTTGCCTCTCCGCCCGTCCGGCGGCGAGGATATTGAGCGCGGCGTTGATGTCCCGGTCGTGGGCCGCACCGCAGGAGCAGGTCCACTCCCGCACCGACAGGGGCATGTCCTGCCGTACGGCTCCACATACCGAGCACAGCTTGCTACTCGGGAACCAGCGACTGACCTTGACGAAGGTCTTGCCGTACAGGCGCGCCTTGTACTCCAGCATGGCCACGAACGACGACCAGCCCGCATCATGCACGCTCTTGGCCAGCCGGGTGCGCGCCAATCCCTTGACCGCCAGGTCCTCCACATACACCGCTTGGTTCTCGCGGATGATCTGTGTGGAGAGCTGGTGGTGGAACTCGCGCCGCGTGTCGGCGACCTTGGCGTGCTGCCGGGCGACCACAAGCCGGGCCTTGGCCCGGTTCTTGGAATCTTTCTCCTTGCGGGACAGGGCCTTCTGCGCCCGCTTGAGTTTCTTCTCCGCCCGCCGCAGGAACCGGGGCGAATCGATCTTCCGCCCGTCCGACAGGACAGCGAAGTGTCCAAGACCCAGGTCGATCCCGCTCTCGATCCGGCTTTCCGGCAGGGGTGAGGCGCTGACCTCCACGACGATAGACGCGAAATACCGGCCCGCCGCATCTTTGATCACGCTCACGCTGGATGGCTCGGAGGGCAGCTCCCGCGACCAGCGCACCGCCACGTCTCCGATCTTCGGCAGGCGCAGCTTCCCGCCCGGCGTGATCGAGAATCGGGCGTTGCGGGTGAACCGGATCGCCTGCCGGTTGTCCTTGCGGGACCGGAACCGGGGAGCGCCCAGCTTCGGGCCTTTCCGTTTGCCTGACAACGAGGCGAAGAAGTTGCGGAACGCCCTCGTGCAGTCGGCCAGCGCCTGCTGGAGCACCACCGCCGACACCTCGCCCAGCCACACCCGGTCGGGGTGCTTCTTCGCCTCGGTGATGACCTGCCGGGACAGGTCGGCGTCGGTGACGAACGGCAGGCCGGCCTCATGTGCGTCGTTGCGCAGCCGCAGCGCGTTTTCGTCCTGCACGCTCATTTGGTTTTCGTGACCAAGTTCCGCCACCAGGTCTTCAACGGCGAGCACCTGACACGGCTGGAAGAGATCATGAGGGATGTGTGCGCCGACTTCGAGACCGAACTGCGTGAGTTCAACGGCGACAACAATCACGTCCACCTGCTGGTGAACTTCCCACCCAAGATCGCCCTGTCCAAGCTCGTCAACTCGTTGAAAGGGGTGTCCTCGCGGCGGATGCGCCAGGAGTTCCCCGAACTGGCCGCCCACTACTACCGGGCAAACAAGCTGTGGTCGGGCTCCTACTTCGCCGGGTAGGTAGGCGGCGCTCCCATCAGTGTCCTGCGCCAGTACATCGAGCAGCAGAACCGGCCGGTCTGAGCGGGGTGGACGCATTCCTGCTCTCTTGTCCAGAGTTTGACGCACAAAAGCGTCAGGCCTTGGTCCACTCCGCGCATCCGCCGGTCAGGAACGCCTTGTCCGTGGCGTCGATGGTGACGCTGGCCGGTCCCTTCGGCATGCCGGTCGCGATGATCTCGCCGGTCGCGCTGCGCAGCCTGGCCCAGTAGCACATGCTGAATCCCCCGGTGGGACCGGTCGTGCGGTAGGTGCCCGGCTGGATGTCCGTGCCCACGACGAGCGTGCGCAGCGAGGCCGGATTGATGGCGGGGCCGGTGCTGGTCCCGGTGCTGGTCCCGGCGCTGGGCTGGCCGCTCTGCCCCGGCTGTGTCTGGCCGGGCTGCGTCTGGCCGGGCTGTGTCTGGCCGGGCTGCGTCTGACCAGGCTGAGACTGACCAGGCTGAGACTGGCCGGGCACGGGCTGGCCGGTCTGAGACGGTCCAGCCTGAGACGGCCCGGTCTGAGACGGTGACGGCTCGGTGGGGCCCGTGACCTCCGGCTCCGTGGGCTGGGTGTCCTCGACCGTGACCGTGACCTGGGGCGTGGACTCGTCCGACGACGTCGTGGAGTCGCCGGACCCCACGGAGACACCCAGCAGGAATCCGAGCAGTGCGGCGAGCCCGGCGACGAGGACGATGATCGGCGGACTGCTCGTCGCGCGCGGATATTCAGGAGGGGGCGGCCCGTACGTCACGGACCAAGCGTGCCATCACTGTCAACGGTGGAGATAGTCGACGAGCGACGCCTTCTCCGTCTCCAGTTCCTCGATCGCGCTCTTGACCACGTCGCCGATGCTCACGATGCCCACGAGCCGGCCGTTCTCGACCACGGGCATGTGCCTGAACCGATGCGTGGTCATGGTCCGCCGCAGCGACTCGACGTTCTCGCCCGGCCCCACCGTGTGCACCTCCGTCGTCATGATCGCCGACACCGGGCCGTCCAGGATCGCGGAGCCGCGATCGTTGAGACGGCGTACGACGTCGCGCTCGGACACGATGCCTTCAATGGTGGAGCCGTCCGTGGAGACCACCACGGCTCCGATGTTGCGCTCCGCGAGCGTGGTCAGCAATTCGCGCACTGTGGCCCCTGGCGTCACGGTCGCGACGTCGCTGCCCTTGGCGCGGAGGATCGTCCCGATGAGCATCTGCACCACCTCTGCCCCTCAGTCTTCCAAGCCTGGGTCCAGGCAAACAATCCCCTAGGGACGGAGTCAAGGGGGCCCCGGTGTAACGGGGCGATCACGTTTCGTACCTGACTGACAAGATGTGACCTGCGTCTCATACCTTTCGCGCAAATTCCCATGAAGTCATCGACTACTAGATAACCCGTCAGTAGGGTTGCGACTCATCCGTAGGCGGCGGAGGTGGTCATGGCGGTAATTCGCGCGCGGACGGGCGGCCGATGACCCTGTCCGGATATGTCGGACGCCGGGCCGGGTCGGCGCTCGGCCAGGTCGGCGAGCTGTTCGTCATCGTCCTGGAGGCGTTACGCAGGAGCTGGGACGTCAAGCGCTGGTGGTGGGAGTTCGTCGAGCAGTGCTGGTTCCTCGCGCGCGTCACCAGCGTGCCCGTTCTGCTGGTCGCCCTGCCGCTGGGCGCCACCGTGGCGCTGCAGGTGGGCGAGCTGGCCAGGCAGCTGGGCGCCAGCTCCGCCACGGGCAGCGCGGTCTTCGTCGGGCTGATCCGCGAGGTGGCGCCGCTGGCCAGCGCGCTGCTGATCGCCGGGGCCGGCGGCAGCGCGATGACCTCCGACATCGGCGCGCGCCACATCCGCGACGAGCTGAGCGCGATGGAGGTCATGTCGATCAACCCGATCCACCGCCTGGTCACGCCGCGCATGTGGGCGGCCAGCACGATCGCGGTGTGCCTGTGCCCGCTGGTCATCCTGGCCGGCGCGACCGGCGGCTACTTCTTCAACGTGATCGTCCAGGGCGTCACCCCGGGTGCGTACTTCGACGGCGCGTTCTCCCTTGTCGTCGCCTCCGACCTGTACGTGACGCTGTTCAAGGCGTGGATCTTCGGGTTCATCGCGGCGGCCGTCGCCTGTTACAAGGGCATGACCTGCGCGACCAGCCCGGTCGGCGTGGGGCGGGCGGTCAACCAGGCGACCGTGGTCACGTTCATGCTGGTGTTCACGTTCAACTACGTGATCTCGGCCGTCTACTTCCTCGCCTACCCGCCGAGGTCGCTGTGATGGTGACACGGACGGCTGGTCTCAGGCTCGCCCTGCGTGGGCGGGACGTCGCGGAGCGGTTCGCGACGCTGGCCGACTGGCCGCTGTTCGTGTGGAAGGTGCTGTTCTACTCCGTACGCGACGTCATCCTGCGGCTCAAGTTCTTCAAGGTCGTCCTCAGGCAGGTCAGCGACGTCGTGGTGGGCGTCGGGGCGACCGTCATCGGCGGCGGCATGGTCTTCGTGGTGTTCACGATGGCCTTCGTCGTGGGCGCGACCGTGGGCCTGCAGGGCTACCAGGGGCTGCAGGCGATCGGCGCGGAGTCGTTCATGGGCCTGGTGGGCAGCTTCGCGAACGTCCGGGAGATCACCCCGATCATCGCGGCCACGGCGCTGGCGGCGCAGGTGGGCTCGTCGTTCACGGCGGAGCTGGGCGCGATGCGGATCGCGGAGGAGATCGACGCGCTGGAGGTGATGGGCATCAACGCCTTCACCTACCTGATCTGCACCAGGGTCGTGGCCGCGCTGCTGGCGCTGACGCCCATCTACCTGATCGCGCTCTTCGCCAGCTTCTTCGCCACCCGGATGATGTGCACGGTCCTGTTCGGCCTGGCGCCTGGGGTGTACGACTACTACTTCTACCTGTACCTGCCGGTCAGCGACATCGTGTTCAGCGTCGCCAAGGTCGCTGTTTTCGCCTTCGCGGTCATCGTCATCCACTGCTACCACGGCTTCCACGCCACCGGCGGCCCGGTGGGCGTGGGCGTGGCGGCGGGCCGCGCCATCCGCCAGTCGATCGTCACGATCGTGCTGCTCAACCTGCTGCTGTCGTACCTGTTCTGGGGCGGCGGCGGCAACATACCGCTGACGGGGTGAGCCGGTGACCCGATTCCAACTCCCCCTCGCCGCCCGGGTGGGCATCGCGCTCGCCGTGCTCGTCGTCCTGGCGGCGGCCACGCTGTACGTGGTCCGCACCGCCACCGAGATCAGCGGGACCAGGATCGACGCCGTGTTCGCCCGCGCGGGGCAGGGCCTGGACGCGGGCTCCCCCGTCAAGATCCGCGGCATCAAGGTCGGCGAGGTGACCGGTCTGTCGCTCGACGTCAAGGGCAAGGCCGTGGTCACCATGCACGTCGACCCCGGCGTCAAGGTGCCGCAGTCCACGGTCGCCGCGGTCGAGCCCGCGTCGGTGTTCGGCCCCAAGTTCCTCAACCTCAAGCCCGGCTCCGGCGAGACCACCGGCCCGTACCTGTCCAGCGGCGCCGTCATCACCGCCACCGAGGGCCCGCTGGACCTGTCCGACACGCTCGGCGCCGCCTACCGCGGCCTGAACGCCGTCGATCCGAGCGAGGTCACGGTCATCGTGCACACCCTGGCCAAGGGCCTGGACGGCGAGGGCGAGAACATGCGCGAGCTGATCGGCGACGCCGGCACGCTCGTCGGCGTCGCGCACCGGCAGCGCGAGCGGGCCAGGCAGTTCCTGCACGACGCCGCCTTGCTCGGCACGACTCTGCAGGACAAGGGCGACGATCTCGTCGCGATCTCCTCCGACGTCAACGTCATCACCCCCGACCTGCTCGCGCGGGCCGACAAGGTACGCGCACTGCTGCAGGAGGTCACCTCCATCTCCGAGCTGGGCGCGCACGGGCTGGCCAAGCACCGGCAGGACCTGCGGGCCGGCGTGCACTCCGGCGAGCGGGTGGCCGCGCTCATCTACGCCCAGCTCGGCCTGGCCGGGGACGGCGTACGCGGCCTGAACAGGCTGGTGGACCTGCTCAACGAGCTGATCGAGGCGCCGGGCCCGGGCAACAGCCGTCAGCTCCAGGTGGAGGCGTTCGTCGCGACCGACATCTGCGAGCTGGTCGTCGGCGCGTGCGGCCCGACCGACGGGAGGCGCTGACATGCGGCGCGCCTGGACGTTCGCCCGGTTCCTGCTCTTCATCGGCCTGTGCGTGACGCTGATCGCGGTGATCGCCGTGCAGATCGCCAGGGTGAGCACGGGCGGCGGCTACGACCTGGTCGCCGTGTTCGACGACGTGTCGGGGCTGGTCGAGGGCGACCAGGTGAAGATCGCCGGAGCGCCCGTCGGTCAGGTGGACTCCATCAAGGTGGTGGACGGCCGGGCCGAGGTGACCATGGAGGTGCAGGAGGGGATCACCGTGCCGGCGGACACCGAGGCCGCCATCCGCTGGCGCAACGCCGTCGGCCAGCGCGTGGTCTACCTGTTGCCCGGCACCGCGCCCGGCAAGCTCCCGCCGGGGTCGCGCATCACCCGTACCTCCTCCGTCGTGGACATCGGCCAGCTGGTCAGCGACCTCGGCCCGCTCACCCGCAGCCTCGACCCCGACCAGATCAACCAGCTCCTCACCGCGGCCGCCAAGTCGCTCAACGGCAACGAGCAGAACATCCCGAGGCTGCTCGACAACGTCAACGCCATCACGACCACGGTCAACGAGCGTAAGAAGACCATCGAGCAGCTCCTGAAGGACTACGCGACCGTCACCGACGTGGTCGCCCGGCGCGACAAGCAGATCGAGGAGCTCGTCGACAACCTCGTCACGCTCTCCGAGGCGTTCGCCGACAACCGGCAGCTGATCGACCAGGCTCTGGTGGAGCTGTCCACGACCGTCCACACCTCCAACGAGGTGCTCGGCAAGAACGCCGACGAGCTCGGCCGCCTGGTCGACAACCTGTCCGGGCTGACCGGCGGCATCAGGCGGCACGTGGGCGAGATCGACAAGACGGTCAGCACGTTCCAGCCGCTGTTCGCGCGGGCGTACCAGACCGTGGACCGCGGCCACTACTTCGTCACCGCGGTCCCGTGCGTGGCGCTGAGCGCCGCACCCTGCCCGTACGGGATGCAGGCGCCGCCCCCGCTGCGCAACACCAGGGTCCAGAGTACGAAGGACCTCCAGAAGCTGCTGGTGGGCGAGTGATGGCGCTCAAATCCTTCCGCGACCGCAACAGGATCGCCGTGGGCCTGGTGTCGATGGCCACGCTGGCCGCGATCCTCGTCGCCACGTTCCTGGTGGGCAACCTGGGGCTGCTGGAGAGCGGCTACTACATGTCCGGCGTGTTCGTGGACTCCGGCGGGCTGCGTACCGGCAACGACGTCCGGGTCGCCGGGGTGCGCGTCGGCAAGGTCACCGAGGTGCGCGCCGACTACACGCAGGGGTACGTGATCGTCACCTGGAAGGTGGACGACGGCGTGCGGCTCGGCCGCGGCACCCGGGCCGACATCGCCCTGTCCAACCTGCTCGGCGGCCGGTACGTCAAGCTCACCGGCGCCGTCTCGGCCCCGTACATGGACCAGTTGCCCGAGAGCCGGCGGCGCATCCCCGTGGCGCGGACCGGCGTGCCCACCCTCATCAACGACGCCATCAAGGACGCGACCCGGCTGGTCCAGCGTCTCGACACCGACGCCGTGGACGACCTGCTCACCGAGCTCGACAAGGTCGACCTCGGCAAGCGCGGCCGCATCACCCGCCTGCTGCGCAACATCGGCGACCTGTCGGACACGATCAGCAAGAGCCAGCCGCAGCTGCAACGGCTCGTCGACAACGGCACCAGGATCATGAACGTCCTGGAGAAGAAGGACAAGCAGCTCGGGCGGCTCATCGACGCCATCGAGATCATGCTGGCCGAGCTGCGTGCGCGCCGCAACGAGCTGCGCACGCTGCTGGGCGACGGCAGCGACCTGGTACGCAGCACCACCCGGCTGATCAACGAGCACGAGAAGACCCTCATCCAGGTGCTCGACGACAACGCGGCCATCACGACGCGGCTGAGCGACAGCGACAAGCAGCTCAACTCGCTCCTCGCGTGGGCAGGCCCGACGTTCTCCGGCCTGTCCACGATGGGCGGCCAGGGCCCGTGGCTCGAGGCCATAGCCACGGGCCTCGGCCCCGTCAACCCGGAGGTGCTCGGCGCCATCAAGAAGGACAGGAAGAGCGACCAATGAGACGACTGGTGGCGGTCCTGCTGCTCGGGGTGTTGCTGACATCGGGGTGCACGGTGCTGGGCGAGGAGCCGTACCGGCTGGTGGCGATCTTCCACAAGGCGCCCGCCCTGTACGAGCAGGCGCGGGTGAAGGTGATGGGCCTCGACGCCGGATATGTCGACAAAATCCGCATTGATGGGGATAAAGTGCGCGTTGACCTGCTGGTCGATCGGCAGGTGCCGCTCCCGGCCGGCGTGAAGGCCGTGGTCGCGCCACAGAACACGCTCGGCGAGCGGAACGTCGTCCTCTATCCTCCCTGGAAGCCCGGCGACCAGAAGGTCACGCCGGGGAGCACGATCCCGCTGGAGCGGACGGACCTGCCGGTGGAGATCGACGACGCGCTCGACGCGTTCACCAAGCTCACCGACGCGCTCGACGACAAGAAGCTGGGCTCCGTGGCGAGCACCCTGGCCGACGGGGTCAGGGGGCGCGGCAAGACCATCAACAACGCCATCGCCGACACCTCCCAGCTGACCGGCACCCTGGCCAAGCAGGACCAGCAGCTCGTCGATCTGGCCAAGGGGCTGAACCGGCTGGCCACCAGCCTCAACAAGCGCGAGAGCCAGGTGACGGGCGCGATCGACTCCTTCGCCGAGGCCAGCGCGATCCTGGCGGAGGAGCGGCAGCGGCTGCGCACGTTCATCTCGGGCATGGCGGACTTCGTGCGGCGCGGTGACGTGATCATCGAGCAGTACTCCGAACGCCTCCCGCAGGCCGCGAGCACACTGGCCGAGCTGGTGCTGACGGTACGCGCCAACAGCGCGTCCATGGCGCAGGCGGTCAAGGGCGCGGCCGACTTCGCCGACGTGCTCATCGACTCGTGGGACAGGAAGCAGCACGTGCTGAAGATCCGCGTCGTGCTCAACGCGATGACCAGGGCGTGGCTGACGCCGCTGTTCGACGCGCTGAACCTGGGCGACGTGCCGTGCCTGCCGGCCAAGCTGAGCAACTGCCCCTTCCAGCAGCAGGGGAGGCAGCGATGAGGGCCCGCCTGCTGGCCGCCGTGCTGGCGCTGGCGATGTCGCTCTCTGGGACGGCGTCGTGCTCGCTGCAGACGCTCGGCGCGACCACCGGGGACATGACCCTGTACGCGGCCTTCGACGACGTGCAGAGCCTGGTGGCCGGGCACAGCGTGCAGATCTCCGACGTGCGGGTGGGCACGGTCACCGACATCCGGCTGGAGGGCTACCGGGCCAAGGTGACGATGTCGATCCAGTCCGCGCACCGGGTGCCCGTGGGCAGCACGGCCACCGTGGCCAAGACGTCGGTGCTGGGTGAGAACTACGTCCTGCTCTCGCCGCCCGCGGGCAGGGACCTGGCCACGGGGCCGTACCTGAAGGACGGCGCCACCATCTCCGAGACGTCGGTCGAGCCGGACATCGAGCAGGTCACCGCGAAGGCGGGGCCGCTCATCGAGGCGCTCGGCGCCCAGGACGTGAACGCCATCCTGGACGCCGCCTCCACCGCCTTCGGCGGGAAGGGCGACGACGTCAACAAGCTGATCAAGCAGACGGCCGAGGTGACCGACGCCTACGCCGCGGCCCGCAAGGACATAGGCACCAGCATCGACGCGCTGGCCCGGCTGGGCGACGACCTCGCCAAGGGCAGCGGCGAGCTGGACCGGCTGCCGGGCACGCTGGCCTCGGCCACCGCGCGCATCGCGCACGGGCGCAAGCACGTGAAGAAGGCGATCGTCGCGCTGACGAAGCTGGCCAAGGAGGCCAACCTCACCGTCTACCCCCGGCACGCCGCCCGGCTCAGGAAGCTGCTCCTGGAGCTGGAGGCCATCTCGTCGGCCATGCAGCGGGGCAAGGAGGACCTGAAGACGCTGGTGGCCAGGCTCCAGAAGTTCATCGACGCGCCGCCGATCACGGTCAACGGGCAGGTGCTGATCTACCTCTGGCTGAAGGGCGTTCTGATGCCCCAGAGATCGTCAGGGAACGACACGCTGCTGCCGAACCGGGTCGAGGACTTCCGCCTGCTGCTGGAGCCGCCGCGATGAGAAACCGGATTTATCTGAATTTAGGGTTCTTTGTCGCCCTGGGTGTCGTCATGACCGTCTGGGCGTTCAGCACGATCATCCGGCTCGACGCCATCGAGCGGCCGTACCGGGTGTCGGCCGAGTTCGTCTCGTCGCCCGGCCTCATCCGGGGGTTCGACGTGGCGTACCTGGGGGTGCGGGTCGGCAAGATCGGCGACGTGCGGCTGGCGCCCGGCAAGATCGTCGTGGGTCTCGACATCGACAAGGAGGTCCGGCTGCCGAAGGGCCTCACGGCGGAGGTGCGGCGCAAGTCGGCCATCGGCGAGCCGTACGTGGAGCTCTCACCGCCCGCCACCGGCGTGACCGGTCCCTCGCTCGCGGCCGGTGACACGATCCCGCTGGCCAAGACGTCGGTGCCGCTCGACTACAAGAAGCTGTTCGAGGGCGTGGGCAAACTGCTGAACGCGGTGCCGCCGGAGGACGCCAAGACGATCACGCACGAGCTGGCCGTGGCCCTGGACGGGCGGGCCCCGGCGATCAGGAACATCATCGACGACGCCCACTCGCTGACCGGCACGCTGGCGGACAACGCCGACGTGCTCGACTCCCTGTCGGTGCAGCTCACCCACCTCACCCACACACTTGCCGGGAAGCGGGGCGAGCTGGCCTCGGGCATCACGGACCTCCGCACGGTCACGGGGACGCTGCGCGACTCCCGCGCCGACCTGAACACCTTCCTCGACCAAGGGCCGGGGGTGTTCGCCCGGCTCGACACGGCGATCAAGAAGTCGCGGCCGGGATTCTCGTGCCTGCTGACGGCGGCGGGACTGCCGCACCAGCCGGTGTTCTCACCGGAGACCGAGCGGAACGTGCACCACCTGCTCAGCATCGTGCCGACCGCGCTCAGCCTGTCGAACGACATCAGCCACCGGACCGGCGACACCGTTTACGGGAGGACGGCGTTCATCTTCAGCGTGCCGGGCGGGCCGACCCCCGCCGAGGAGTACGCGAGCGCCATCGCCCCGCCCACCGTGCCCGCGCTGCGCTCCTGCCCCGCCCCCTCCCACGACTCGGGCGACTCCCGCGACTCCCCTGAGGACGATCAGCGGGACGCCGCCGGACCGGCGGACACCCCCTCGCCCGCCGCGTCCGCTCGCCCGGTGGCCAAGGACACCGAGAAACCGAACAAGAGCCCCGAGGCCACCGCGTCGCCCAGCGCCGTGGCGGCCACCGACCCCGCGTCCCCCATCCCGCTGAACACCACTCCCCTGATTGCCGGGATATTCCTCGCCGTGGTGGCCAGCGGTGGGATCGTGGGCTGGATCGCGACGGGCCGGGCCGCCCGCCGTCGTAAGGAGTCTTCATGACCACCAAGCAGGACCTCGCCGAGGAAGCCCGCACCGAGGAGGCCCAGCCCGACGCGGCCCCCGCCGACACCGCTGCCCCCGCCACGACGGAACCGTCGGCCGAACCGGCGGACGCGACCTCCGAGGGCGAGCAAGCGACGGACGGCGAGGAGCCGGCCGTGGTGGGTTCGGGGTCCGGCGAAGGGGCGGTCAAGAGCCGGGGGCGGGTCACGCGGGCCAGGATCCTCGGGACGCTGGCGGCGATGCTGGTGGCCGCGCTCGCCGCCACCGCCGTCCTGCAGTGGATCTCCGCCACCCAGGCCGAGGACGCGCGGGCCAAGCTCGAGACCGAGCGGGCGCTGCGGCTGGAGGTGTCCGGGGCGGCGAGCGCGTTCAGCAAGGCCCTGCTCAGTTACGACTACCAGAACCTCCAGACCACCCGCTCGACCCTCGCCGCCCAGGCCACGGGCGACTTCCTGGCCACCTACGACGCGGCGTTCGGCGGCGCGATGGCGCAGGTCATCGTCAAGCTCAAGGCCGTCTCGCAGGCCACGGTACGCGAGGTCTACCTGGCCGACGTGGACGAGGCCACCGCGCACGCCATCGTCGTCGTCGACCAGCAGGTGAACACTTCTGAGGCGATCCGCTCCGTCAAGGACTCGCACCTTAAGATCAGTCTTGTGAAGGAGAAGGGGAGCTGGAAGATCCATGACGTGACCGTGCTCGGCGCGGCCTCGGAGGACCAGTACAACCTCACCGCCGACAACAAGAAGAAGGACTGACCATCGGCCCATTAGCGATGGGTGGCCGCCCCGACGAGGTGCGCGCCCCGGAGGACTGGCTCACCGAGGTGGAGATGGATCGGGCCGGCCGGTTCCGGTTCGCGGCGGATCGAGCGAGCTACGTCGCCGCCCACCTGCTCGTGCGGTTCTGCGCCGCCGCCGTGCTCGGCACCGAGCCGTACAAGGTGACGCTGCTGCAACGCTGCGAGCTGCACGGTCCAGGGCACGGCAAGCCGTACATCGAGGAGGCGCCCGAGCTGGGCGTCAGCTTCAGCCACACGCGCGGCTACGTGTGCGCGGCGGCCGGGCCCGGCAAGGTCGGCGTGGACGCCGAGCACGTGCCGCCAGGGCCGCTGGACCTGTCGCTCGCCGACCGGGTCTGCACCCCGCGCGAGCGCGCGCTGGTCGCCGGCAACGACGAGCTGATCAGGCACTGGACGCGCAAGGAGGCGCTGATCAAGCGCGGCGAGCTGACGCTCGACACGCTGCACGCGGGCGGCGACGACCTGGCGGGCCGCCACCTGCTGGAGTGGAGCGCCGGTCCCGACATCAGGGTGGCCGTCGTCACGGACACCCCTGCCAGAAGGGTGCCGATCCCCGGATAAGCCGGAGGGGGTCAGCGGCGACGGGTCGGGGTGGGGTCGAGGAAGACCTGGCTGACTCCCGGGAAGCTTTTTCGCAGCCGGCGGTCCACCTCGTCGCAGGCGATCTCCACACCGGCCACACTCGCCTCGTCCCGGAAGTCGATCTTCGCGGCCACCAGGATGGAGCCGGGCCCGATCATCATGGTGAGCAGCTCGACCACGTCCTCCACCTCCGGCTGGGCCAGCAGCACGGCCCGGATGCCGGTCTCGGTCTGCGGGGACGCGGCCTGGCCGATGAGCAGCGACAGGTTCGACCTGATCAGGGTGAGCGCCACCACGAGCAGGAGCAGGCCGATCACGACCGAAGCCCCGCCGTCCCAGAGCGGCGAGCCCGACAGCTGCGACCCGGCCAGCCCCACGGTCGCGATGAGCAGGCCCACCAGGGCGGCCGCGTCCTCGAACAGCACGGCCTTCAGCGCGGTGTCGGAGGTGATCTGCACGAACCGTACCGGATGGAACTGGTAGCGCGCCGCCTGGACGCGCAGCTGGGAGTACGCCTTTGCCAACGAGACGCCTTCCATGACGAACGCGACGGCCAGCACGATGTACGAGGGAGTGAGGTTCGACAGCTTCTCGCCGTGGCTGATCTCGTGCAGGCCGTGCGTGATCGAGAACCCTGCGCCGCCCACCAGCGTCGCCACGGCCGCCATCATCGCCCAGAAGAACCCGGCCTTGCCATGCCCGAACGGATGCCTCCGGTCGGCGGGCCGCCCTCCACGACGCACCGCCACCAGCAGCAGGAGTTCGGTCACGGTGTCGGCGGCCGAGTGAGCGGCCTCCGACAGCATGGCCGCCGAGCCGCCGATGAGGCCCGCGACGAGCTTGGCCAGCGCGATCGTCAGGTTGGCCGCGCCGGCGACCAGAACGGTCCCCAGGCTCTCCGCCGGCTCCCGCTGCTCCATAGGGCTCCACTTTACGTGCGCTACATTGGGGATCATGAGCGCGCCTCGCTGGCTTTCACCCGCCGAACAGCGTGCCTGGCGCACGCATCTGGCGCTGCACAAGCTCCTCATGCACCGCCTGGATCGCGAGCTTCAAGCGCATCAGCTCTCGCTGAACGATTACGAGATCCTGGTCAACCTCTCGGAGAGCCAAGACCGGCGCATGCGGATGAGCGACCTGGCGGACGCGACGATCCAGTCACGCAGCCGGCTGTCGCACCAGATCTCCCGCATGGAGGCCAAGGGCCTTGTGACCAGGGAGGATTGCCGCGACGACCGGCGGGGCACGTTCGCGGTGCTGACCGACGAGGGCTGGGAGACGATCCAGCGGGTGGCGCCGGACCACGTGGCGAGCGTGCGCGAGCACTTCGTCGACCGCCTCAGCGACGAGCAGCTCGAAGCGCTCGAGGCGGCCTACGAGCCGATCCTCGAGCATCTGAGGAAGCTGCGCTGACACTCAACCGATATGCGCGACGGCTCACGGACGTTCCCAAGCGCTCGCTACGATCCGCTCATGCTCCGAAAGCTTCTGATCGTGGCGGTTCTCGCACTGGTGTCGGCGTGCTCGTCGGGCGGCGGCGACGCACTGCCCGCCGGTCCCGACCTGATGAAGAAGGCCGCCGAGGCCATGAAGGGCGTCAAGTCGGCCAGCTTCTCGATCGCGACGGAGGGCAAGCCGAAGGTGCCGGTCAAGAAGGCCGACGGCAGGCTAACGGCCGCCGGTGACGCCGACGGAACGATCACGATCGAGGTGCTGGGAACCCTGCAGGAGGTCAGCTTCGCCCTGATCGGGGACACCGTGCACTTCAAGGGGCCGACGGGCGGCTTCCAGAAGATGACGCGGCAGCAGCTCGCGCAGTTCTACGACCCCTCGGTGATCCTCGAGCCGACCAAGGGCATCGCACAACTGCTCGCCTCGTCCACGGATCCCAAGGTGGAGGCGCTGGAGGGCGACTCGTACCGAGTGGCCACGACGTTCCCCGGGCAGGTTCTCGGGCAGATCATCCCGGGCGTCACGCAGGGCGTGAACGGCAAGGTCTGGCTCGACAAGGCCACCAGCAGGCTCACCAAGGCCAGCCTGCCGTTGCAGGGCGGCACGGTGACGGTGTCGTTCAGCGACTACGACGCGCCGGTCACAATCACGCCGCCCGCCGCCGGATGAGGGGCGCCCGCCGGGTCGTGCTCGGCGCCGGGGGCGCGGTGGTGCTGCTGGCCGCGCTCGACGCGTACGTGGTGGTGACGGTCCTGATCGACGTCGCCGAGGACGTGGGCATCCCGCTGAACCACCTGGAGCGGGCCACGCCGATCGTCACGGGGTTCCTGCTCGGGTACGTCGCCGCGATGCCCCTGCTCGGCCAGCTCTCCGACCGGTACGGCCGGCGGCCGCTGATCCACGCCTGCCTGGCCGCCTTCGCGCTGGGCTCGGTGCTGACGGCCCTGGCCGCCGGCGAGGTGATGGTGGTGGCCGGGCGTACCGTCCAGGGGGTGGCCGGCGGGGCGCTGCTGCCGATCACGATGGCCCTCATCGGCGACCTGTGGGACGAGCACGAGCGGCCGGTGGCGCTGGGGGCCGTGGGGGCGGCCCAAGAGCTCGGCAGCGCGCTCGGGCCCCTGTACGGCGGGTTGCTGGCGGGGATCCCGGCCACCGTGGTGGCGGGGGTGGAGCTGGGCGGCTGGCACGCCATCTTCTGGATCAACATCCCGCTCGCCGCCCTGGCCGCCGTCGCGGTGCAGCTCACGGTCCCGTCCGGTACGGCTGGTCGAGCGGCCCCCGCGAACGACCACCCGATCCCGCCGCCAACCGACACCGCCACCGCGCGCCTCCCGGCGAGCGCCGCCGACGCGACAGAGTGCCTCGGCACCGACCCCACCACAAACCCGACGGCAACCGCCACGGACGCGGCAGCGCGGACGGCGGGCGCCACGCGCGTGCCGCCGGGCTCGGCCGACGCCCTCGGCACCGCCGGACAGGAGGTCGCCACCATCGGCGTGGCGGGGCAGGAGGCAAGCGACCGGGGCCGGTCCGAGCCGTCGGCGAGGCGGATCGACGTCGTCGGCGGGGCGTTGCTGGCCTTGGCGCTCGGCCTGCTGGTCGTGGGCCTCTACAACCCCGACCCGGCCAAATCCGTGCTCCCGCCCTGGGGCCTCGTCGTCATCGCGGCCGGTGCGGTGACGGGTGGGGTGTTCGTGTGGTGGGAGATCCGCTCGCCGGTCCGCCTCCTCGATCTCTCCGCCACCCGCAAGGGCCCTCTGCTCGCCACCCTGGCCGTGAGCTTACTGGCCGGGGCAGCGCTGCTCGTGACCATGGTGTTCGTCCAGCTCACCGCCCAGACCCTGCTCGGCGAGGACCGGCTGGAGGCGTCGCTGGTCCTCGCCAGGTTCCTGGCCGCGCTCACCGTCGGGGCCCTGCTGGGCGGTCTCCTGGGCCGCAGGCTGGGCGACCGCACCGTGGCCGTGGCGGGCATGGCGCTGGGGGCGGCGGGCTACTGGCTGATGAGCCGGTGGCCGCTCGAGCTGGAGAGCGCGGGTCTCGTCGTGGACATCGACCTGGTGGTGGCCGGTCTGGGCCTGGGCGTGGTCATCGCTCCGGTCTCCTCGGCCGTGCTGCGCGTGAGCCCGGCGGCCCAGCACGGCGTGGCGTCGGCGGCGGTCGTGGTGGCCAGGATGATGGGCATGCTGATCGGCATCGCGGCGGTGTCGGCGTGGGGGTTCTACCGGTTCCAGTCGCTGACCGCCCACCTGGACACGCCCCTCCCGTTCGGTGTGGACATGGTGACGTACCAGCGGAAACTGGCCGAGTACACCGCGAAGGTGCAGGCGGCGCTGCATACGGAGTACACGGAGATGTTCCTGGTCACGGCGTTCATCTGCCTGCTCGGCGCGGCCGTCGCACTGCTGATGCCACGTCCCGGGGGTTCTCGCAGACCCGGGTGAGCCCGGGCCTCAGGCCGACCTGGTGATCGCCAGAATCGCCATGTCGTCATCGCGCGGACCGCCGGTCCAGCGCTCGACATCACGTACCAGGGCCTCGACCACCTCGTCCGGCTGCCGGAACGGGCCCTGGCCGCCGAGCCGGCGCGCCGGTTCGTAGAAGGTCCCGGAATGGTCCCGGGCCTCCGTCACTCCATCGGTGACCAGCAGGAGCGTGCTCCCGACCGGGAACGGCCAGTCCTCCGGCTCCGGCTGCGGCGCACCCAGGCTGCTCATGCACAGGGGAAGGCTCGGCTCGCCCGGGTCCAGCGAGGAGACCGTGTCGCCCTCGAGGAGATACGGCGGGGGGTGGCCGTAGTTCAGCAGCCGCACGCGGTCCGCGCCCGGTGTGATCTCACCGAGCACGGCCGTGACGAACCCCTCCATCCGGATGTCCTCCTCGCGCGACGAGGCCTCTTTGACCAGTGCGCGCTCCACACGCTCGGCCAGCACCACAAGGTCGGTTGCCTGGTCCGCCGCCTCCCGGAACGCGCCCAGCAGTACGGACACCGTGCCGACCGCGCCCAGGCCCTTGCCCCGCACATCGGCGATCAGCAGCCTGGTGCCGTACGGCGTGTCCTGTACGGCGTACGCGTCTCCGCCGATCAGTGCCTCGAACTGCGCGGTCCTGTAGGCAGCGGCGATGGCCAGCCGGCCGACGTATGTCGGCGGTGTGGGCAGTACGGCACGCTGGGCGGCCTCAGCGACGGAACGCACCGCTTTCAGACGGCGCTCATGGCGAGCGACCACGAGGTTCACCCCGAGGCCGACGAGCGCCGTGAACACCGCGTTGAGCAACGAGAACGTGCCGGGAGGATGACCGAAGTAACCGTCCTTGATCAACAGCGCCAGCTCGGCCAGGACGAGGGCCGCCCCGACCGCGATCGTCTGCCGTAGCGAGAGCAGCGCTCCGGCCAGCACGACCGCGGCCCCCATCTGGTAGTCGCCCCAATAGTCACGCGGAGACAGGAGGTTGACGAAGATCCCTGTGGCGATCAGGGCGACCGGTACGAGCGAGACATACCATGGCCACCTAGTGGTGAGCCGGTTCATCCGCGCCCCGATCTACGTCATTCCCCAGGTCCTGGCTTGATCCTTTCTAGTGAACGGTGAATGGCGTGTCGAGGCGACACTCCCAGGTCGTGCGCCGTAAGGGCCTATGGCGAGAGCCGGTGCAGGTCGCGGGGGAAGGCGGTGGTCTGACGGATGTTGGCGGCGCCCGTCAGCCGAGCAGTCCACCGTTCCAGCCCGAGCGCGAACCCGCCGTGCGGCGGCATCCCGTACCGGAACGCCTGCAAGTACCCTTCGTACGCCTCCGGGCCCTCCCCCCGGGCGGCCAGCGCCGCCAGGTAGTCCGCGTGGAGGTGCAGCCGCTGACCGCCCGTCACCAGCTCCAGCCCACGGAACAGCAGGTCGAACCCGTTGGAGTACCCGGGCCGCGCGGGGTCGGGGTGGGTGTAGAACGGCCGCTTGGACATCGGATACCCGGTGACGAACAGGAACTCCGACCCGTGCTCCCGCGCCGCCCACTCACACAGCCATCGCTCCTGCGCGGGCGACAGGTCCGGCTCCGGCGAGCCCGTCAGCTCCTGCGCCTCGGCGAAGTGGATGGCCGGGATCTCGGCGGGCACCTCGGGCAGCACGGCTTCGAGAAGCTCGACGGCGGCGGAGGCGCTGCGCCGTACCGACTCCAGCATGCCCGCCACCACCTCCCGCAGCACCGCCATCACGTCCCGGTGGTCACGGATGAAGCCCAGCTCGGCGTCGAGGCTGGTGTATTGGGCCAGATGGCGTACGGTGTCGTGCGGCTCGGCGCGGAAGACCGGCCCGACCTCGTACACCCGCTCGAACACCCCCACCATCGCCTGCTTGTAGAACTGCGGCGACTGCGCCAGGTAGGCGGGCCTGCCGAAGTAGTCGATGCCGAAGACGTTCGCGCCCGACTCGGTGGCCGAGGCGACGATCTTCGGGGTGTGGATCTCGGTGAACCCGAGTCCGTCGAGCGCCTCCCGGAACCCGGCCACGCTCGCGGCCGAGATCTCCAGCGGCGCCCTGAGCAGCGGGTGCCGCAGCGCCACGGGCGCGTGGTCGAGGATCGTCGGCAACCCGGCCGGCACGACGGGCCGGTACAGGTCGAACGGCGGAGTCGTACACGGCTCCGACAGCACCTCGATCTCCGGCTCCACCAGCTCGACGCCCCCGGGCGCCTGCGGGCTGGCCTTCACGGTGCCGGTGACCTCGACGACGCTCTCCTCGCCGGGGAGCTCGCGCGCGGCCACCACCTGGGAGAGGCCGGTACGGTCCCTGACGACGAGGAAGGACACGGATTTCAGCTGCCGGCGGCGATGGACCCAGCCGGCGATCGTCACTCGTTGCCCGGCGTGCTCAGCGAGCTCCGCCGACAAGACACGAGAGATCATTACAGCTCCTCATAAGGAATTGCATGACCCCTTGGGAGTGCGGGGGAGAAGGGAACTCCCGGTGCCACCGCACTTTCGCCGCCTCGCGAAGAGGCGGCCTCCACGACCCGATGACGGGGGTCAGACCGGCGGGGCATTGCCTCCCCGCACTCAGGAGTGTCTTCACCAGCGGAGCACGGGACCGCCTTCGCAGCTACCGGCGGCTCTCTGGACCCCTGCGGATCCGCTGGTTACTCGTCTCCGTCGACGCGTTGCCGTAAATCCTACGTGCCCGGCAACGGCAAAGCCATTACTTGTCCTTCTTGGCGCCGCGCTTCTCCCGGATCTTCATCGTGACCTCGATCGGCGACCCCGCGAACCCGAACTCCTCGCGGATCCGCCGCTCGATGAAGCGCCGATACGTGTCCTCTAGCCACCCGGACGTGAACAGCACGAACTTCGGCGGCTCCACGGAGGCCTGCGTGGCGAAGAGGATCTTGGGCTGCTTCCCGCCCCGCACCGGCGGCGGCGTCTGCTGCACGAGCTCCGTCAGGAAGGAATTGAGCCGCGCCGTCGGAACCCGGGTGGACCACGAGTCGAGCGCCTTCTCCAGAGCGGGCACCAGCCGGTCGACGTGCCTGCCGGTCTTGGCGGAGATGTTGACCCGCAGTGCCCACGGAGTGCGGACGAGCTGCCGGTCGATCTCCTTCTCCAGGTAGTAGCGGCGGTCCTCGTCGACCAGGTCCCACTTGTTGAACGCCACGACCATCGCCCGCCCCGACTCGATGACGAGGCCGATGATGCGCAGGTCCTGCTCGGTGAGCGCCTCGCTGGCGTCGATGAGCACGATCGCCACCTCGGTGCGCTCCAGCGCCGCCCGGGTGCGCATGGCCGCGTAGTAGTCGGCTCCCTGCAGCTCGCGGTCGCGCCGCCGGATGCCGGCCGTGTCGACGAAGCGCCAGGTGCGCCCGCCCAGCTCGATCAGCTCGTCCACCGGGTCGCGGGTGGTGCCGGCCATGGGGTCGACCAGCACTCGCTCCTCCCCCGCCAGCTTGTTGAGCAGGGAGGACTTGCCGACGTTGGGCTTGCCGAGCAGCGCGACGCGGGCCGGGCCACGCTCGTGCTCGAAGCTGACGGCGGGCGTTTCGGGCAGCGCGTCGAGCACCACGTCGAGCAGGTCGCCGCTGGACCGTCCGTGCAGAGCCGAGACGGGGTACGGCTCGCCGAGCCCCAGCGACCACAGCGCGGCGGCCTCCAGCTCGAGCTGCTGGTTGTCGACCTTGTTGGCGGTCAGGATGACCGGCTTGCCGGACTGCCGCAGCACCGAGCCCACGACCTCGTCGGCGTCGGTCGCGCCCACGGTCGCGTCCACGACGAACACGATCACGTCGGCCAGCTCGACGGCGACCTGGGCCTGCTCGGCGATGCGCAGGTTCATCCCGGTGGCGTCGGGGTCCCATCCGCCGGTGTCGACCACGGTGAAGCTGCGGCCGCGCCAGTTGGCGTCGTACGTGACCCGGTCGCGGGTGACTCCCGGCACGTCCTCCACGACCGCCTCGCGGCGGCCGATGATGCGGTTGACCAGCGTGGACTTGCCGACGTTCGGCCGCCCCACGATGGCGACGACCGGCAGCGGCGTGGTGTCGCCGTGCTCGGTGATCTCAAGCTCGTCGAGGTCGGCCTCGACCCAATCCCCCGTTGGCACGATTGAATTCCTTAATGTGAGTACCGCACCTGAAAGCCTCAGGTGCGCTCTTTAACCAGCCTCAACACCTCAGCGATCACTTCCTCAAGCGACAGCGGGGTGGTGTCGAGCTCGACGGCGCCATCCGCCATCGAGAGTGGGTCCGTCTTACGTGTCGAGTCCAGGGTGTCACGCCTGGCCATGGCCTCCTGCTGCGCCTCCACCGTCGAGCCGGCCAGCTCGGCGTTGCGCCGCATGGCACGGGCCTCCGCGCTGGCCGTCAGGTAGACCTTGACGGTGGCCTCGGGGCAGACGACGGTGCCGATGTCGCGGCCCTCGACCACGATGTCACCGGCGCCGATGATCTCCCGCTGGAGCGCGACCAGGCGTGCCCGGACCTCGGGAACGGCGGCCACGACGGAGACCGCTCCGGTGACCTCGGCCTCCCTGATCGGCCCCGCCACGTCGACGCCGTCGACGTGGATCGTGGGGCCGTCGGGGTCGGTGCCGGAGTCGATGCGCGGCTCGCCGCAGCGGGCCGCCACGGCGGCGGGATCGGCCAGGTCGACGCCCTGCCGGACCATCCACCAGGTCATCGCGCGGTACATCGCCCCGGTGTCGAGGTAGCGCAGGCTCAGCGCCCTGGCGACTCCGCGCGACACGCTCGACTTACCCGACCCCGAAGGGCCGTCCATGGCGACGACCAGACCGGTCACGGCCTCTCCCTCTTCACGAGCTTTCCAGCAGACACCAGGTCCTCGCCGTTTGGGTGGACCGGCTCGGATGCGTTCGATCCCGTCACCGCATCACCAAGAGAGAGTACCGTGTCCGGCTCAATCGGCGATCCAGCTCCCGTGGAAGCCGAGCGGCACCCTGGCGGGCAGGTGCACGGTGGCGACCGGCTCGCCGGTGAAGTCCTGCGCCGACAGGATCATCAGGTCGGCCGCTCCGCGGGCGGGGTTGTTGACGAAGGAGAGCACGTACCCGTCGTCCTCGGCCTCTCCGGAGGCCACGAACACCGGCTCGCCCACGTACGCGCCGCGCCCGAACTGCCGCGGCTCCTGTGTCCCCCGCTCCAGGTCGTGCTTGATGAGGGTGTTCTCGAACGCCTCGTCGGGCAGGTCCTCCAGCTCGGTGTCGCCCGGCGTGAGCACGCCGTCGAGGTCGCCGCCGACCGCGGTGTAGCCGTAGCGGTACGGCCGGCCGGTACGGCGCTCATCCATGCGCGGGAACTCCTGCGACCTGTCATCCAGCCGCGTCTCGCGGACCTTGCCGCCGGCCGGGTCGATCCGCCACCGGTCGAGCGTCGGCAGGCCGCCCTGGTCGAGCCGGCTGTCCACGAACCGCTTGGGGTGGCGGACCACGTCCACGACGACCTCGTCGCCGTCGTCGTAGGCGTTCAGCGTGTGGAAGACCCAGCACGGGTCCACCTCCACCCACCGCAGGTCGCCGCTCCGGCGCGACATGAGCCCGATCCGGGCGCCGTGGGCGTCGTTCCAGGCGTACGGCAGCGGAGATCCCTTCTGCGCGTGGTCCATGCTGAACGTGACCGGCAGGTCGTAGATCACCACGTACCGCTCGGTGAGGGCGAAGTCGTGCAGCATCGGGGCGTCGGCGATCGGGATGTTCCTGACCTGCGTGACCGTGCCCTCGGGGTCGATCACGATGTGCTGGTGGTGGTCCCAGCCGAAGAAGTAGGCCAGCGCGTGCAGCTCGCCGGTGGCCGGGTCGAGGTGGGTGTGCGCGGCGTACCCGCCGGGCAGGCCGCCGTCGAAGTCGCACGCGCCGATGGTGTCGAGCTCGTAGCTCAGCTCGTACGGCAACGCCCCCGCCTCGACGGTCGCGAACGTGCGCCCAGCCAGCCCGATGACGTGGGTGTTGGCGGCGAAGTCCATGCCCGCGTGCACGGGCCCGGGCCTGGGCGGCTCGCCGAGCCGTGCGGCGACGTCGGCGCTGCGTACCCAGCGGTTGCGGTACCACTCGGCGCGGCCGTCGCGCAGCCGCACGCCGTGCACCATGCCCTCGCCGACGAACAGGTGGCTCGCCCTCGGGTCGTCGAGGCCGAACGGGTTGGGCCCGTTACGCAGGTAGCGGCCGTTGAGCTCGGCCGGGATCTGTCCGGTGACCTCCAGGTCGAAGGCGGTGATCTCGTCGCTCACGGGAGCGAATCCGCCGGTGTACGGGGTGGTCATGGTGCGTTCCTCTCGTCGTGGGCCAGGAAGGGGGTGAGCACCGAGTCGTAGAGCAGCCGGTAGCGTCGCGCCGCCGTGGGTTCGTCGAAATGGCCGAGGATCTCCAGGCTTACGGCGCCGTGGACCGCCATCCAGAGCACGTCGGCGATCTCCACGGCCTCTCCCCCGCGCAGCGCGCCCGCCTCCAGGCACTTCCCGACGCCCCGCACGAGCAGGCCGAACGTGCGCCTGGCGGCCCCCACGGCCTCGTCACCCGGCTTGAACCCGGCCATGGCCCCCAGGAACATGACCCGGTAGTAGTCGGGCTCGGCCAGCGCGTAGGCACGGTAGGCGTCCAGGCCTCTGCGCAGCGAGGTCAGGGGATCGTCGCCGTCGTCGAGCTCCTCGAGCAGCCGCCGCTCGAACCTCGCGAACCCCTCCAGCCAGAGCGCCTCGCTGAGCCCGTCCTTGCCGCCGAAGAGCGTGTAGATCACCTTGGTCGAGCAGCCGACCTCGCCGGCGATCCGCCGCACGGTCAGCGCCGCCGGCCCCTCGGTGACGAGCAGGCGGGTGGCGGCGTCGAGGATCGCGGCCCTGACGACGTGCTGCCCCTCCTGCTGGGCCTGCTGGTACGCGGTGGTCACGGTAACGCCGTTTCTGATCGGTAACACTGTTACCCACCTTTTCTACGCTCACCCCGGAAGCACGTCAAGGACTAAGAACGGACGTCGCGGTTAGTGGGCCCCATGTGAGCGATGCGAGAGTCACCGTGGTGGTGGCCAGCAAGGACCGGCTGCGGGCACTGACACGTACGCTCCCCCTGCACCCGCGCCCGGTGATCCTGGTCGACAACGGCTCGACCGACGGGACCGCCGGATTCGTACGGCGCCACTTCCCGGACGTCCATCTGGTCGAGGCGGGCACGAACCTGGGCGCGCCCGCCCGCAACGTCGGCGTCCGGATGGCCGAGACCCCCTACGTGGCCTTCGCCGACGACGACTCCTGGTGGGCTCCGGGAGCGCTGGAGCGGGCCGCCGACGTGCTGGACGCCCATCCGCGGCTGGCCGTCCTGGGCGCGCGCGTGCTGGTGGGCCCCGAGGAGCGGCTGGACGCGGTCTCGGCGCAGATGCGCGACTCACCGCTCGGCGTGGAGCCGGACCTGCCGGGGCCGAGCGTGCTGGGGTTCCTGGCGTGCGGGGCGGTGGTGCGCAGGGAGGCGTTCCTGGAGGCGGGCGGGTTCGACGACGTGATCTTCTTCTTCGGCGAGGAGGAGCGGCTGGCCGTGGACCTGGCCGCGCGGGGGTGGGGGCTGGCGTACGTGGACGATGTGGTGGCCCATCACCACCCCTCGCCGGCCAGGGACCCGCGCGGCCGGCAGGTGCTGGCCGCCCGCAACGCCGTGCTGACCGCGGTGCTGCGCCGCCCGTGGCGGGTGGTGGCGCGGCGGTCGTTCGACGCCCTGCGGGGCGGGCCCGCGGGCTGGGAGGGGCTGCGTAGCGCCGTGCCGAGGCTGCCGCGGGCGCTGGCCGAGCGGCGGGAGCTGCCGCTCGCGGTGGAGGCGGCGCGGCGGAGGCTGGAGCGGTCCGGTGGCTGATCCGCGTACCGGCGCACCGTGTGAGCTTGGCGACATTTCAGGCAAATTCCCGCCGCAGGACGTTACGTCCCGTGAGCAGAGGGCAGCAGAGAGTTATGAAAACAACAATTAACCCGATCGAGCTGCAGAAGCACCTCGGTGGCGTCGACTACCCGGCCAACAAGCAGGATCTGATCCGGGCGGCCCGCGAGCACAACGCGAGCCAGGAGATCATCAAGGCCCTGGAGACCATTCCCGACCGTGACTACGACGGCCCGAACGCCGTCAGTGCGGCGGTCACCAAGCGCTGATCGTGGGGAGCGCGCGGGGCGGGGCCGGACGCGGCCCCGCCCCGCCGTGCTGTTCAGGCGGGCCCGGCGCTCAGCGCGAGCGCCCAGACCGGCGCCAGCCCGCGCTTGAGCAGCTTGAACGTGGGCATCGGGCTGCTGCTCACGACCTCCTTGTACGTGACCGCCGCGCGTCCCTTGAGGTACCCCCTGCGCGGGCTGTCGTCCGGCCGGGTGAACTGGATGACCGCGTCGTTCCTGCCCAGGGAGATGGGCTGGTGTATGTATCCGAACCTGAAGCCCCTGGGGGTCTTGCCGCGCAGGGTGGCGGCGAGCGAGTCGGCCGCGTGCAGGCCGGTGGGGATGCCGCCCTGGCAGGTGCCGTGCAGCACGCCGAACCGTTGGCTGACCGCGGCGGCGTCGCCGACGGCGTACACGTCGGGGTGGGACACCGAGCGAAGCGCGAAGTCCACCACGATCCGGCCGCGGGCGTCGACCGTCAGCCCGGACTCGGCCGCCGCCGGCAGGCCCCTGGTGCCGGTGGTCCAGAGCGTCGCGTCGGAGTGGACCAGCTCGCCCCCGGCCAGCTCGACACCGTCCGGCAGTACTTTGGTGATGTCCACGCCGGTGCGCACTTCGACGCCCAGCCGCCGCAGCGCCGCGTCCAGGTAGGCACGGGCCCGCTCGCCCATCATGGAGCCGGGCCGCCCCCTGGTCAGCAGGACGACGCGCAGGTGGGGGCGGGCCTCGGCGATCTCCGCGGCCGACTCGACCCCGGTCAGCCCGCCGCCGGCCACCACCACGGTGCCACTCTCGAGCGTGTCGAGGTGTTCCGCGAACCGTACGGTGCCCGCGTAGTCGTCGTAGACGTGGGCGTGCTCGGCGACGCCGGGCACCGAGGTGTCCGTGACGGTGCCGAGCGCGTAGATCAGCTTGTCGTAGCCGAGCACGCGCCCGTCCTCCAGGCGTGCCTCACGGCGCTCGACGTCCAGCCCGGCCACGCGGCCCTGGACGAACTCGATGCCGGTGCCCGCGACCACCTCGTCCAGCGGGTAGTCGGCCAGCCGCTGCCCGGCGGCCGTCTGGTGCAGCCTGAGGCGCTCGGTGAACCTGGATGAGGCGTTCACCAGCCGCACCCGTCCGCCCGTGCGGCGGGTCCTGACGGCGACCCTGATGGCCGCCGCGACGCCGGTGTAGCCCGCTCCCAGTACGAGAATGTCGGTCATTTTCCTTACCTCCTCGGTTCGTGGCTGAAGACGTATCGAGGAGGCGCGGATGTGACATCGGGCTAATCGGCGGCGGGCGTTGTTCGTGACGTCGACGTAGTGGGCCGGCAGCGTCATCGTCTTGGTGTCCACGATGAACTGCTCCTTGAGCACCGGTCCCTTCCGCTCGGAGACCGGCAGGGCGACCTTCTGCCCGGACCGGTTCAGCGGGTCCTAGGCCCTTGGTGGTCCTGGCGTCCTCGGCGGCCGCGTCGATCCACGCGCGCCCTGAGGGCCTCGGGATCGGCGTTCTGCTTTCACACGGGTCACGGCATCGCGCGCTCGCACCGCGGCGCGACAGCGAAGCTGCCGGAGGGAGGCCCTAGGGGACCTGCCAGCCGCGCTCGCGCAGGGCGTCGATGAGCGTGGGCACCGCGTCGGGCTGCACCGACAGCTCGGCGATGCCCAGGGGCAGCCCGGGGGCGTGCTCCAGGCGCACGTCCTCGACGTTGACCCCGACCTCGTCGCACACCTGGAAGAGGCGGGCGAGCTGACCGGGGCGGTCGCCGATGACGACCTGGACGACGGAGTAGGAGGAGGCCGGGCCGCCGTGCTTGCCGGGGATGCGGTCGTGGCCCGCGACGCCGCGCTTGAGCAGCTGGGTGATCTCCCCGGTGGCGGTGCCGTCGCCCTCGGCCAGCGCGCGCAGGGCGCCGGCGGCCTCGGCCAGGTCGGCGGCGACGGCCTCGAGCACCTCGGCGACCGGGGCGGCGTTGCCGGACAGGATGCCGAGCCAGAGCCCGGGGTCGCTGCCCGCGATCCTGGTGACGTCGCGTACGCCCTGGCCGGCCAGCCCGAGCGCGACGTCGGCGGCGTCGGCCAGCCGGGCGGCCACGGCGGAGGCGGCGACGTGGGGCGCGTGGGAGACGACGGCGACCGCGCGGTCGTGGTCGGTCGCGCTCACCTCGACGGCGTTGGCCCCGCACAGCTCGATCAGCCGCAGGACGGCCGCCTTCGCCTCGGGGCCGGACTCCTCGGTGGGGCACAGCGCCCACGGCCGGCCCAGGAACAGGTCTGCCCTGGCCGCCCCCGGACCCGACTTCTCACGGCCGGCGAGAGGGTGGGAGGCCACGTAGGAGGCCAGGTCGCAGCCGAGCTGCGCGGCCCGATCAAGGGGCTCGACCTTCACGCTGGCGACGTCGGTGTAGAACCTGGCGGCGCCGATCCGCTGCAGCTCCAGCAGCTCGGTCGCCACGTGGGCGGGAGGAACGGCGATGACCGCCAGATCCACCTGCTCGGAAGGCCCCTCGCCCGGCTGCCACTCCTCGCCGGCACCGAGCTCCCGTGCCAGCCGTACGGCGCCCTGGTCACGGTCGGCGAGCAGCACGCGTACGCCGCGCTTGCGCAGCGCCAGGGCCGCGGAAGTGCCGATGAGACCGGTGCCGACGACGAGCACGGTACGAAGTTCCATCTCGATGTCCTGATTTATCCGGCTATTGGAGGGTGTTGGAGTATTAGGTGTTTCGTGGTGCGCTTTCCAGGTGCTTACTGCGCGATATCCTGCCGCAACGCCACCGCGCCACGCAGGTAAACGTGCTGAATCTCGGACCGCGGGCGGTCGGTCTCGACGTGGGCCATGAGGCGCACCACGCGGGGCAGCGCGCCCGGCACGGCGATCTCGGTGCAGCAGATCAGCGGCACCTCGTGAAATCCCAGCTTACGCGCCGCGAGCGCCGGGAACTCGGCCGTCAGGTCGGGCGTGGCCGTGAACAGCACGCTGATCACGTCGTCCGTGGTCAGCTGATTACGCGCCATGAGCGCGTTGACCAGCTCGGTCGTGCCCGCGATGATCGAGTCGCGGTCGTCGGCGTCCACCTGGATCGCCCCACGGATCGCGCGCACCATGTGGTTCGTCCCCTTCTATAGCGGGAGAGCCCGTGCGGAGATTCGCACGGGCTCCTGCGTTCAGCCAGATTACAGCTTCACGGCAGCGTAAAGTTCGCCGACCTCCGTCAAGGTCAGCGCTCTGACCGTCCCGGGCTTGGTACGGCCCAGCTTCACCGGACCGAACTCGATCCTGGCCAGGTCGATCACCCGGTGTCCCGCCTCCTCCAGCATGCGCCTCACGACGTGCTTGCGGCCCTCGTGCAGGACGACCTCGACCAGCGCCTGCTGGCCATGCTCCTGCACGATGGCGAAGGAGTCGGCCCTGACGAGACCGTCCTCCAGCTCGATGCCCTGCTTGAGCCTGCGCCCCAGGTCCCGCGGGATCGGGCCCGGCACCTTGGCCCAGTACTTCTTCTGCACGCCGTAGCTGGGGTGCGTCAGCCTGTTGGCCAGCTCGCCGTCGTTGGTGAGCAGCAGCAGTCCCTCGGTCTCGGTGTCGAGCCTGCCCACGTGGAACAGCCTCGGCGCCAGCTCCTCGACGAAGTCGGCCAGGCACGGCCGACCCTGCGGGTCGTTCATGGTGGAGACGACGCCGATGGGCTTGTTCAGGGCGTAGTAGACGAGGTCGGGAGCGGTGGGGATGCGCTTGCCGTCCACGTGGATGACCTGCGTCGCCGGGTCGACCTTGGCGCCGAACCGCCGTACGACCTGGCCGTTCACGGTGACCCTGCCCTCGCCGATCATCTCCTCGCACGCCCTGCGGCTGGCCACGCCCGCCTGGGCGAGCACCTTCTGCAGCCGCACCCCGTTGGGGACCTCGGTGGTGTCGCGCTCGTCGGTGTAGCCCTCGGGGTAGAGGTCGCGGTCGCGGATGGGCTGGCGCGCGGCCTTCACACGGTCGCGCTGGGGGCTGCCGCTTCCGATGGTCTGTACGTCGTCGCGCCGGGACGGACGCGGGGCCCGCTCGGTCCGGGCGTCGGTGTCGCGCTTGCCGTACCTGGAGCGAGTGGAGGCCGGGGCGGCGCCTTCCCTGCGCCCGCTCCGATCGGCCCGGAACCCGCCGCGCTCCTCACGCCGCCCGGCACCGGAATCACCGCGCTCGTCACGACGCCCGGCACCGTAACCGCCGCGCTCCTCGCGACGCCCGGCACCGTAACCGCCACGCTCGTCACGGCGGCCGGCACCGTAACCGCCACGCTCCTCGCGACGCCCGGCACCGTAACCGCCACGCTCCTCGCGACGTCCGGCGCCGTAGCCGCCGCCACGCTCATTGCCGGACTCGTCACGCCGCCCGGCAGAGTAGCCTCCGCCGCGCTCGTCACGACGCCCGGCACCGTAGCCACCGCGCTCGTCACGCCGCCCGGCACCGTAACCGCCACGCTCCTCACGACGCCCAGCACCGTAACCGCCACCGCCGCGCCCGTCCTCGCGGCGCTCGGTGCGGTATCCGCCTCGGTCGTCGCGGGGCCGCTCGTAGGACTCGCGCTGGCGCTCGTCGCGCCCGTAACGGCCCTCACGGTCGCCGTAACGGCTCCCACGGTCGTCACGCGGGGCCTCGCGGTCGTCGCGCCGGTACCCCTGATCGCGCTGGCCGCGCGAGGACCTCTCCTCACGGGCACCGGAGCCGTACCGGGCACGCGACCCACTCCGGTCGGCGCGAAGGGAATCACCGGAACCGCCGCGGAAGTCGTCGCGCCGGCCCCCACCGCGGGAGTCGCCGCGGGCGTCGTTGGAACGGGAACCCGAACCGGAGTCGGAACGGAAGGCGGGACGTCCGCCGCGGCCCTGACTCGAGCCGCCGGTACGTCCGCGACCGCGTCCATCACCGGACGGGGTGCTTCGCCTGTTGATCACTTTGTTGTCTCCTCGAGGTTTTCCACGTCGTCGGGGAGGAAGGGCGCGAGCTCGGGGAGCTCGCTGAGGTCCCGCAGTCCCAGACGTTCAAGGAAGTATGAGCTTGTCCGGTAGAGCACTGCCTGGCTCTCCGGGTCGGTGCCGGCCTCCTCGACCAGCCCTCTCGCGACGAGCGTCCGCATGACGCCGTCGCTGTTGACGCCGCGCACCGCGGCTACGCGAGCCCGGCTCACCGGTTGCCGGTATGCCACGACCGCGAGTGTTTCCAGTGCGGCCTGGGTCAGCCGCGACTGCTGGCCGTCGCGTACGAACCGCTCGACCAGAGCCGCGCAGTCGGCCCGCGTGTAGAACCGCCAGCCACCCGCGACTTCCCGCAAGTCAAAACCCCGGCCGGCAGCGGTGTATTCCGCCGCCAGCCCCCGCAACGCCGCGGCGACTTCGTGGGTGGGCCGCTCCAGCACCTGAGCCAGAGTCACCTCGGCGACGGGTTCGTCAACCACCAGCAGGATAGCCTCCAGCGCCGCCTCCAGCGCCGGCCCCTCCCCGGGCTCCGGGGCGTCCACGTCCTCGGACGCGCGCGTCGCGCCGATTTCCGCCGCGCCACGACCCGCCGATCCGGCGCCCGGGGGACCCGGCGCATGGGCGGCATCGGAGGCACTCCCCGCCGGAGCCGCCTCCGACACATCCACGTCCTCCGACGCGCGTGCTGCGCCGAGCTCCGCCGGAGCGACGGCGGAAGCATCCACGGCCGGGCCGGCGCCCACGCTCGACTCCGCCGCACCACTGTCCACGGAGCCGGTGTCCGACGCCGGGGTGGGCGTCTCGCCGGAAGACGGCGAGACGTCATCCAACGGTGCGTCGTCCTCAGCCGCCTCATCCTCCACAGCCGGGGCGGAGGGCTGGGCGAGGGAGCCCGGGAGGCTCATCCAGGCGGGCAGCGGCGGATCAGAATCAGGGGATCGGCGAGGGGTGGGCAGTGGGTTGTCAGTCATTGCGTGGTTTCTCCGCGGATTCCTCGTAATCGTCGCCCACCGCGACGTCGCCGTCGTCAGCGCCGGTCCAGGTTACGTGCAAGTCCCCCAACGCCTCGACTTGCTCGAACGTCACCGCCGACTCACGGAAGAGCTCCAGCACGGCCAGGAACCGGGCGATGACCTCGAAGGTCCCCTCGCAGTCGGCCACGAGCGCGCGGAAGGTGGCGCGCCGGAGCCTGCGCAGGTGCATGACCAGGATGGCCGCCTGCTCCTTGACGCTCGCCAGCGGCTGGTAGATGTGCCCGACGCTGACGGTGGGCGGCAGCTTGGGGGTGAAGGCCTTGGCGGCGATCTTGGCGAGCTGCTCGGGCCCGATGCCCAGGATGAGCTCGGGCAGCAGGTTGGCGAACTGCGACTCCATCGGCACCGTGCGGGGAAAGCGCAGCGCCTCCTCCGCCATCCGCCCCGCGAAGAGCTTCGCCACCTCCTTGTACGCCTTGTACTGCAGCAACCGCGCGAACAGCAGGTCCCTGGCCTCCAGCAGCGCCAGGTCCTCCTCGTCCTCGACCTCGCCCGAAGGCAGCAGCCGGGCCGCCTTCAGGTCCAGCAGGGTTGCCGCGACCAGCAGGAAGTGGCTGGTCTGGTCGAGGTCCCACTCGGGCCCGCGCGAGCGGATGTAGGCGATGAACTCGTCCGTGACCTTGGAGAGCGAGACCTCGGTGATGTCCAGCTTGTGCTTGGCGATGAGGCCAAGGAGCAGGTCGAAGGGCCCTTCGAAGACGTCCAGGTGGACCTGGAACCCTTGAGGCTGCTCGGCTTCGGTCACCTGGCCATTGTGGCAGGCGCAGGCCAGCGCGAGAGCACTTCGCGGGCCAGCTCACGGTAGGCGTTCGCGCCGAGCGAGGACGGGTCGAAGGTGGTGATGGGCTCGCCGGCGACCGTCGCGTCCGGGAAGCGGACCGTACGGTTGATCACCGTGTGGAACACCTTGTCGCCGAACGCCTCCACCACGCGGGCCAGCACCTCGCGCCCGTGCAGGGTGCGGGCGTCGTACATGGTGGCCAGCAGTCCCTCGATCTCCAGGTCCTCGTTGAGCCGCTCCTGGACCTTGGAGATCGTGTCCATGAGCAGCGCCACGCCGCGCAGCGCGAAGAACTCGCACTCCAGCGGCACCATCACGCCGTGGGCGCACGTCAGCGCGTTGATCGTGAGCAGGCCCAGCGACGGCTGGCAGTCGATGAGACACACGTCGTAGTGCGGCAGCAGCGGCTTGATCACCCGGCCGAGCACCTGCTCACGGGCGACCTCGGTGACGAGCTGCACTTCGGCGGCCGACAGGTCGATGTTGCTGGGCAGCAGGTCGAGGCCCTCGACGCCGGTCTCCAGGAGCACGTCCTCGGCGGTGACGCCCCGCTCCATCAGCAGGTTGTAGACGGTCAGGTCGAGCTGGAGCGGGTTGATGCCCAGGCCGACCGAGAGCGCGCCCTGCGGGTCGAAGTCGACCAGCAGCACCTTGAGGCCACATTCGACGAGCGCGGCCCCCAGGTTGATGGTCGTCGTGGTCTTGCCGACGCCACCCTTCTGGTTGACCATCGCGACCACGCGCGCCGGGCCGTGCACCGAGGGCGGCACCGGCTCGGGGAACACGGGTCTGGGCCGCCGCGTGGGCCCCAGATTGACGCCGTTGGAAGGCGTGTTGGTCTTCGTGTCGCCCCAGGGGTTGTCGGGGGTCCCCGGGGTCGAACCCTTGGTCGTCACAGTCACCAGCTCGAACCTCCCTGACGATCCCGAACCGGACCGTCCGGACGGACACTATGGCGTCGCCACTTTATGCGGCAAGGCGGCACGCCGAGGGTGGCGCACGTCGCAAAAGACTATAGATCACTGCCGGGCACGCGGATGCGCGGCGGCATAGACCTCGCGGAGCTTGTCGACCGTGACCAGTGTGTAGACCTGTGTGGTCGTCACGGAGGCGTGGCCGAGCAGCTCCTGAACCACCCTAACGTCAGCGCCGCCGTCCAAGAGATGGGTTGCGAAGGAATGGCGAAGAACGTGGGGACTTATCCTGGCGAGTCCGGCACGTTCGGCGGCGGCCTGGAGCACCTCCCACGCTCCCTGCCTGGTCAGGCGGCCTCCCCTGGCGTTCAGGAACACGGCGGGAGTGCCGCGTCCGTGCGCGAGCAGCCCTGGACGGGCCCGTACGAGGTAGGCGTCGAGCGCGGAGCGGGCGTAGCGGCCCAAGGGCACGACGCGTGTGCGGCCGCCCTTGCCGCGCAGGCGCACCTGGTCGTCCTCGAGGTCGTCCACGGCCAGCCCCACGGCCTCGGAGATGCGGGCGCCGGTGCCGTACAGAACCTCGAGCAGGGCGCGGTTGCGCAGCGTTAGGGGCGCGCCGTCGGGGCCGGAGGCGGCGATGAGCCGCTCGACCTCGTCCACGGCGATGGCCTTGGGGAGCCTGCGGAGCTGGCGCGGCGGGCGTACCTCGTGGGCGGGGTCGTGGGCCGTGACGCCTTCGCGCAGGGCGAAGCGGTGCAGCCCGCGCACGGCGGAGACGGCGCGGGCCGCCGAACTGGCGACGAGCGCGGGGTGCTCGCCGTCGCCCTCACGCAGCGAGGCGAGGAAGGCCAGCACGTCGGCCTCCCCCACCTCGTCGAGCTTCAACCGGCCGCGCGCCTGCAGGTGTTGGACGTATCGCCGCAGGTCACGGCGGTAGGACGCGAGCGTGTTGGCAGCGAGGCCCCGCTCCACCGCCAGATGGGCGAGGTAGCTGGAGAGCACCGCCTCCACGAGCTGGTCCTTCCGTCACGCCTCAGGGGCGTCGGCGGGGCGCAACAGGGCGAACCCCTCAACCGAAGCCGCGTACGCGGCGAGGATACCGGCCACGGCCGGGGAATTGTGGATCATTCCCATGAGCGCCTTCTCGACCGCGTCCGGCAGCGGCACCCACTCCACCGGCATGTCGATTTCCTCATGCCGGTGGACGAAGTCGGTCTCGACCTTGGTCAGGTCGCGGGCGAGGAACACCCTGATCCGCTCGTCGCTCATGCCGGGCGAGGAGCACAGGTCGATGAGCGTGTGCCAGGTGTCGGCGCGGTAGCCGGCCTCCTCGGCGAGCTCGCGGGCTGCGCCGGCGACGAGCGATTCGCCTTCGACGTCGCGGAGCCCGGCGGGCAGCTCCCACATCAGCAGGCGGGTGGGGTGGCGGTACTGCCTGATCATCAGGACCCGGTCCTGGTCGTCGAGCGCGAGCACGGCGACCGCGCCCGGATGCACCACGTAGTCGCGGTCGGCGACCTCGTCGCGGGGCATCTTCACCGTGTCCGTGACCACCTTGATGACGTGGCCCCGGAACCGCTCCTTGGAGTCGACGACGTCCCAGGTCTCGGGCGTGTCTTCTATGTTCACTGGCCCACCTTCGCGCCGACCCGGGCGTCCGCGTACTCCAGGGCGGCGGTGATGAGGCCCTTGAACATCGGGTTGGCCCGCGTGGGGCGCGAGCGGAACTCGGGGTGCGCCTGGGTGCCGATGAAGAACGGGTGGATGTCGGAGGGCAGCTCGGTGTACTCGACCAGCCGGCCGTCGGGCGACAGGCCGGAGAAGACCAGGCCGACCTTCTCGAGCTGCTCGCGGTAGGCGTTGTTGACCTCGTAGCGGTGGCGGTGGCGCTCGTCGGCCTTGGCCTTGCCGGCGTACAGCTGCCTGGCCAGGGTGCCCTCGCCCAGCTTGGCGGTGTAGATGCCCAGCCGCATGGTGCCGCCCATGTCGCGCTCGCCGGCGACGACGTCCTCCTGGTCGGCCATGGTGGAGATGACCGGGTGCTTGGTGTCGGGGTCGAACTCGGCGGAGTTGGCGTCCTCGATGCCGGCCATGTTGCGGGCGGCCTCGATGACCATGCCCTGCATGCCGAGGCAGATGCCGAGCAGCGGGATCTTGCCCTCGCGGGCGTGGCGGATCGCGCCGATCTTGCCCTCGATGCCGCGCACGCCGAACCCACCGGGGATCAGCACGCCGTCCGCGCCGTCGAGCTCGCGCTCGGCGCCCTCGGGGGTCTCACAGTCGTCGCTCTTGACCCACCGGATGTTGACGCGCGCGTCGTTGGCGAACCCGCCGGCCCGCAGGGCCTCCGTGACCGAGAGGTACGCGTCCGGCAGGTCGATGTACTTGCCGACCAGGGCGATCGTGACCTCCTTCGCCGGCCGGTGCACCCGGCGCAGGAGCTGCTCCCACTCCTTCCAGTCGACGTCGCGGAACGGCAGGCCGAGCCGGCGCACCACGTACGCGTCGAGCCCTTCGGAGTGGAGCACCTTCGGGATGTCGTAGATCGAGGCCGCGTCCACGCAGGAGACGACGGCGTCCTCGTCCACGTCGCACATGAGGCTGATCTTGCGCTTTATCGCTATCTGCACGGGCCGGTCGGAGCGCAGCACGATCGCGTCCGGCTGGATACCGATGCTGCGCAGCGCCGCCACGCTGTGCTGGGTCGGCTTGGTCTTGAGCTCGCCCGAGGGGCCGATGTACGGAAGCAGCGACACGTGCAGGAAGAACACGTTGTCGCGCCCGACCTCGTGCCTGATCTGCCGCACGGCCTCCAGGAACGGCAGCGACTCGATGTCGCCGACCGTGCCCCCCACCTCGGTGATGACCACATCCACCTCAGGACCGGCCATGCCCCTGATCCGGTCCTTGATCTCATTCGTGATGTGCGGGATGACCTGGACGGTGTCACCCAGGTACTCGCCCCGCCGCTCCTTGGCGATGACATTGGAGTAAATCTGCCCGGTGGTCACATTGGCCGAGCCGTGCAGGTCGGTGTCGAGGAAACGCTCGTAGTGGCCGACGTCGAGGTCGGTCTCCGCGCCGTCGTCGGTGACGAACACCTCGCCGTGCTGGAACGGGTTCATGGTCCCTGGGTCGACATTCAGGTACGGGTCGAGCTTCTGCATGGTGACCCTGAGACCGCGTGCCTTGAGCAGGCGACCGAGGCTGGATGCCGTGAGCCCCTTGCCGAGACTGGAGGCGACACCGCCGGTGACGAACAGATGCTTGGTTTGCGATGCGCTGCGCAAAGGGGCTCCCGTGGCTCGAGGTGTGGTCGAACTGTCCACGGGCTCTCAGGATATCAAACAACGCCCCCGACATGCCCGAACGGTTAAACCTAGCGGTAACTTTGGTCCTTATGTCATTAGTACGGCGAGCAGTGGGCACGCTGGTTCACCGTGCCTACGGGGCGATCCGCCGCGCCGGCGCCATCACTCCGTTGAGTCCTGCGGGCTACCGATTCCGCCGGCTCGGCGACGGAGTCAGCATCGCCTTCCCCCCGGGCGCGATCTTCGGCGAGCAGTGGATCGAGATCGACGACCACACGCTCATCGGTGAGCGTGTGTCGATCTCGTGCGGCATGATGCCGGGTCCGGACCTCGGGCCCGACTCGATCCTCCGCATCGGCCGCGGCTGCTCGATCGGCCGCGGCTCGCACATCGTGGCCCACCAGTCGGTCGACATCGGCGAAGACGTCTTCACCGGTCCGTACGTGTACATCACCGACCAGAACCACGTCTACGACGACCCTGACGTCCCGATCGGGCGCCAGTGGCCCCGCAACAGCCCGGTCTCGATCGGCTCCGGCTCGTGGCTGGGGGCCGGCGCGATCATCCTCCCCGGCACGACGCTGGGACGCCAGTGCGTGGTGGCGGGCGGGGCGGTGGTCCGCGGCACGTTCCCGGACCACAGCGTGGTCGCCGGCGTCCCGGCCAAGGTGGTACGCGGCTACACGCCGGAGCTCGGCTGGCACAACCCTTCCCTCCCCATCCCCTTGAACCGCCGCGCCACCGCCTCCTGACCCCGCGTCCCCCACCGCACCTGCCCACCCGACCCACCGGCCCCACGCCGCCGTCCTGCGCCACCGGTCTTGCGCCTCCGGCCCACGCCGCCGTCCTGCACCACCGCCCTGCACCACCGGTCTTGCGCCGCCGGTCTCGCGCGGCCGTCCCTGCGCCTCCTGTCTCAGCGCTCGGCCGCCAGACGCCCAGGGACCCGCCCACCCCGCGCGGGCGACCACGATCCGGGCATCAGGACGCACACCGGGACAGCCACCCTCCCGCACCACACCCGGCGCCGGGTCGGCGAGAGGCACGACGGCACAGCCCGGCGCAACGCGCGCGGCAGCCAGGCGGCAATGGCAGCAATGGAGACATAGCGGGCGGGGCACCTGAACGGACCGCAGGCGCGCAGCACGAGCACGCGCAGGCCAAGGAGCAAGGCGTCGGGGGAGGCCGGACCCGGGCGAAGCGTGAACAACCGAGGGATAGACCGAACAAGCTTCTGCCGGATAGCGTCGAATCATGCGGACCGCCATCTGTGAGCGCCTGGGCATCGAGTTCCCGTTGTTCGCCTTCAGCCACTGCCGCGACGTGGTGGCCGCCGTCACGAACGCGGGCGGCTTCGGGGTGCTGGGCGCGATCGCGTACTCGCCCGAGCAGCTCGACACCGAGCTGACCTGGATCGACGGGCAGGTGGGCGGCCGGCCGTACGGCGTGGACGTGCTCGTGCCAGGCAAGCTCGACGCATCCGCGCTCGACCGGCAGGCGCACCTCATGGACTTCGTCCCCGACCGTCACCGAGACTTCGTCACCCACCTCCTGTCCAAGTACGGCGTGAGCGCCCCCGTTCAGCCGCTGACGGCGGTGGCGGACGAGATCGGCAGGCGGGTGACGGCGGCCGGGGCGACGGGGCTGATCGACGTGGCGCTCAAGCACCCGATCGGGCTCATCGCCAGCGCGCTGGGGCCGCCTCCGCCCGAGATGGTCGCCAAGGCCAGGGAGGCGGGCGTGCCGGTGGCCGCGCTGGTCGGCACGGTGGAGCACGCCCGCAGGCAGGTGGCGGCGGGCGCGGACCTCATCGTGGCGCAGGGCACCGAGGCGGGCGGGCACACCGGCGAGGTCTCCACGATGGTGCTGGTGCCGCAGGTCGTGGACGCGGTGGCCCCGATCCCCGTGCTGGCGGCGGGCGGGATCGCGTCGGGCCGGCAGATGGCGGCGGCCATGGCCCTCGGCGCGGAGGGGGTGTGGTGCGGCTCGGTCTGGCTGACCACGGAGGAGGCGGAGACCTCGCCTTCGGTCAAGCGCAAGCTGCTGGCCGCCTCGTCGCTGGACACGGTCCGGTCCACGTCCCGTACGGGCAAGCCGGCCCGGCAGCTCAAGTCGGCCTGGACGGAGGAGTGGGACTCCGGCCAGGAGAGCCCCGGTCCGCTGGGGATGCCGCTGCAGCTGCTGGTGGCCGAGGGCGCGATGGCCCGCATCGAGGCGGCGGCCGAGAAGGGCGATCCGGGTGCGCTGGAGCTGGTCAACTATTTCGTAGGCCAGGTGGTGGGCCAGCTCGACCAGGTCAAGCCGGCCCGCGAGGTGGTCTACGACATGATCAGCGAGTTCGGGGAGGCGGCGGAGCGGCTGCGGCGCCTGTCCGGCTCCGATTAGCTGAGAAGACGTAGAGGTACGGGTGGCGCGCCCGGACCTCGCCGGCGGCGGCCGCCCTGGCCAGGCGCCAGCGCGCCGTCGGCCAAAGTGCCTTGTGGCGGAGTGAAGCGGGCCTCGGGCAGCGGGGTCCGCACGCAGCCGCGCGGCGCATCACCGGAGGGTGGCCATGAATCCCTCAAGGCGGGCGATCCCTTCGCGGAGATCCTCCGTTGACGCGGCGTACGAGAGCCGGACGTGTGTCTCCGCGGTGTGCGTGCCGAAATCCCGGCCCGGGGTGAGGGCCACGTGCGCCTCGTGCAGCGCGCGCTCGCAGAACTGCCAGGAGGTGAGCCCCGTGCGGCTGACATCGAAGTACACGTAGAACGCGCCATCGGGTGGGACGGGCACCGGCAGCCCGATCCGCGCCAGCCCCTCGAGGACGAGCGCGCGCCGTTCGGCGAACTGGGCGCGGCGGGCCTCGCAGACCGCCAGGGAGCCGGGGGTGAAGCAGGCCAGGGCGGCCTGCTGGGCGGGGGCGGAGGCGCAGAGGAAGTAATTCTGGGCCAGGCGTTCCATGGCCGGCACCAGGGGCTCAGGGACGACGCACCATCCGAGTCGCCAGCCGGTCATGCCGAAGTACTTCGAGAAGCTGTTGATGACGATGGCGCCGGGATCGAGCGACAGCACGCTGCGCGGTGGCCGGCCCTGGTGGTCGGGGTCGCTCAGGTTGAGGTAGATCTCGTCGACCAGCCGCCACGCGTCCCGCTCGCGGGCGAGTGCGCAGATCGCGGCCAGTTCGCCGGCCGGAACGGAGGTGCCCGTCGGGTTCGACGGGGTGGCGACCATGATCCCGCGGGTCCTGTCCGTCCAGGCCGACTTCACCGATGCCGCATCCAACTGGAAACGGGTCTCGGCCGTGGCGGGGATGAGCGTGACGTCGGCGCCGAAGCTTTCGGCGATCTGCCGGTTGCAGGGGTACGACGGGTCTGCGATCAACACCTCGTCACCGGGGTTGACGAGTGCCGCGGTGGCCAGTACCAGGGCAGCCGAGGCTCCCGCGGTGACGATGACCCGGGACGGGTCGACCTCGACGTCGTGTTCGTCCAGGTAGAAGCGCGCGATCGCCTGCCTCAGCGACGGCAGGCCGAGCGCCGCGGTGTAGGGCATCGGCCTGCCGTCCATGGCCTCGCGCATCGCGTTCAGGACGGCCGGGGGCGCGCCGAAGTCCGGTTCGCCGAGGCTGAGCTTGATGACGTGGTGTCCCTGGGACTCCAGCGTCGCGGCGTGCTTGCCGAACTCCATCGCGTAGAACGGGGAGACGGCCTGCGCACGCTCCGAAATCCTCACGCCACGGCCTCCGATTCGCTCATCTCGTCTTCCTGTCGAGGCAGGGGTCGCGACGCCGGGTCGGGCCAGGCACGGCGACCAACGGAACCCTTGGGCATTTATGGGAGATTGTCCCTGTTTCTGCCTTTCAAGCTGCAAATTTTATACTTTGTGGCGCGGCAAATGATGCCGATCTTCCCCTTGTGTCGGCCATATCGTGCAAGAATCGGCCTCGATATTGCGCTCTACAGGTACGTTGTTGCGGCGTCACCCCCGGTGGAGAGTTGCCGGGCCCAGGCCGTACGGGCCGCGGCGGCCAGCACCAGCCGCTCATGTGGCGGACGGGGCCCGACCGGACGCCAGGTGAGCTCCGGGTCGCCGGTCGAACTGCTCCGCGTTCGCAGCGCCACCAGATCGTCCTGTCCGATGAGCGCATGGCGGAACAACGTGTGGCCGCCGTGCTCCTCCGTCACCGTCCCGGGCCTCCATCCGTGCTCGTCCAGGCGCGCGAGGACGGCGGCGGCATAGCCGCGGGCGCGCTTGGCGGGGAACCACAGCAGGCGCTGCCCTGCGAGCTGTGACCAGGTCAGCTCCGCGTGACGGGCGAGCGGATGCCGGCGGTGCAACACAACGCCCAGGGGCTCGTCGTTGACCGTGCGCAGCACGAGGCCCGCCTCGTCGACGGGGGTGCGCAGGATGCCGAAGGCCAGGTGACCGGCGCGCAGCAGAGCGCTCTGTTGTTGCGAGTCGACGGCCTCGTAGGTGATGCGCACCGGGTGGCCGCACGTGATGATCGCCTCCGCGCGGGCCAGGGTGGTCTCGGGCACACCGCGGCACACCCCTACCTGCGCCGTCGGGGGAAGGGCGCGCGCCGCCGCGATCGAGGCGTTCAGTTCGCCAAACGCCCGGTGGACGCCGTCCAGCAGCAACCGCCCCGCCTCCGTCGGCTCCATGCCCTGTGGCAGGCGCCGGAAGAGCGGCGTGCCGATGCGCCGTTCCAGGATGCGGATCTGCTGGCTGAGGCTGGGCTGGGCGATGCGCAGGCGGCGGGCGGCCTCGGTGACGGTGCCGGCCTCGGCGACCGCGGCGAAATAGCGCAACTGCCGGAGCTCGACCTCCGGTACGTCCTCCATGCCCCTCCTGTACCTATAGGTGCCAGCCTATGGGGGGATCGCGATCTGGTCTTGGCGCTGAAGGAGTGTCGTGCCGTTGACTGGGGTCATGTACGTCATCGTGATGCGATACCGGGCGCCGCTGGAGAAGATCGACACCCTTAAGGACGGGCATTACGCCAACCCCCATGGGCTGTTCTCGCAGGGAATGGTCCACCTCGCCGGGCCGTTGGACCCCCGTACCGGCGGGGTGATCATCGCCGACGGCGAGCGGCTGGCCATCGAGGCCGCTGTGGCCTGCGACCCGTTCGTCACCAGCCAGGCCGCTACCGCCGAGATCCTCCGGTTCCATCCGACCTGGATGGACGGAAAGCCTCTCGATCCGTCGTACGCGCCGTGAACCGGTGCCCGGGGCGGATGTTCGGGAGCGCGGACGATGCGAAATCGCGGGCACCGGGTCAGGGTGTCCCGCTCGGAAACACGGTTTCGTGGTGTGTACTGGGGTTCTGCCGCGCCGTTCCCGGTCACGCCTGCGACGATTCTGCGTTGGCATCGTGACCTCGTGGCGGGTAAATGGACCTTCACCGCCAGGCGGTGCCCGGGACGTTCTGAGGAGCCGCCCCACCGCCCTGTCAGGCGCGGATGGCGTCGGCGTGCTCCTCCACCCAATGACGCAGCGCCTCCAGGGGCACCGCGACGCTGCGCCCCAACTCGGTCAGGGCGTACTCGACGCGGACCGGGACTTCCGCGTACACCGTGCGCTCCACGAACCCGTACTCCTCCAGACGGCGCAGCGTGCTCGTCAGCACCTTGGGCGCGATGCGTTCAAGCCGCCGCCGCAAGTGCCCGTAGCGCTGGGGACCGTCGGCCAGGGCACCGATCGCCAGCGCCGACCACTTGTTGGCCAGCACCTCCAGGATGTCCCGGCACGGGCACTGCTCCATGTACACGTCGTGCTCGCGGTGCTTCCCCGTGCCGCAGGCCACGCTCACTGCTGCCTCCCAACGTCATAGCTCTCCAAAAGAGAGTTATGACCCTTGCGGGTGCGTACCGGATGGATCCTACGGTGAGCGGGCAGCACGCCACCAGCAGGAAGAGTGATCTATGACCGGCCCCCTCATGACCGCCATTGCCCAGAACGCTTACGGAGGTCCCGAAGTGCTCCGCCCGGTGGAAGTGGCCAGGCCCGAGCCGCTGCCCACCGAGGTGCTCGTCAAGGTCCACGCGGTCGGTCTCAACCCGATCGACTGGAACACCCGGGCCGGCCGCGGCCTGCCTGGCGTGTTGCGCCTGCCCATCGTGCTGGGCTGGGACATCGCGGGGGTCGTGGAGAAGCTGGGACCCGGCGTGCACACCCTACGGGTCGGCGACCGGGTCTTCGGTCTGCCCTGGTTCCCCAGGCAAGCCGGCGGGTGTGCCGAGTACGTCACCGCCCCCTCGCGGCAGTTCGTCCGCATCCCCGACAACCTCGACTTCGTCCAGGCCGCGGCCGTGCCGCTGGCGGCGCTCACCGCCTGGCAGTCGCTCCGGGACGCCGCCCGCCTGACTGCCGGGCAGCGCGTGCTGATCCACGCCGCCGCGGGCGGCGTCGGCCACCTCGCCGTCCAGTTCGCCCGCCACCTCGGCGCGTACGTCATCGGCACCGCGAGTGCCGCCAAGCATGACCTGGTACGCCGGTTGGGCGCGCACGAGGTCATCGACTATGCCTCGGTGGCCTTCGAGGACTCCGTCGAGCCGGTGGACGTGGTCCTCGACCTGGTGGGCTGGGCACGGCCGGACACGGGGCCGCGGTCCCTGCGGGTACTCAGGCCCGGCGGCGTCATCGTCACCGTGGCCCCCGGCCAGGCCCCCGAGCTGTCCCGTCTCGCGTACGAGCGGGGCGTGCGCGTGGCCGATTACCTCGTCGAACCCGACCACGCCGCGCTGAGCGAGATCGCGGCTCTGCTCCAGCAAGGCACCGTCCGGACCGTTGTCGACCGCACCTTCACGCTGTCCGACATCGCCGAGGCACACCGTGTCGGCGAACGGGGCCACACGGCCGGAAAGATTGTCCTTCAGGTCGCCGGCTGACCGGTCTTACCGGCGATCTGCCCGGCGGCCGGAAGCGGCGGCTGTTGATCGGGCTGAGCCTTGATGGCCAGCGCTTCCAGGGCGGCGGGCAGCTCTTGCTCCACGACGATGTCCCCCAGGGCGAGGGCGGACAGGAACCCGCTGGCGGCGATGGAGTCCAGGGCGTTCAGCAGGGGGCTCCAGAAGCCGCCTGCGTTCAGGAAGCCCACCGGTTTGCGGTGGAAGCGAAGCTGGCGCCAGGTCCACACCTCGAAGATCTCTTCGAGGGTTCCGAGCCCTCCGGGCAGGGCCAGGAAGGCATCGGCCTTCTCCGCCATGATCGCCTTGCGCTGGTGCATCGTCTCGCAGACGTGCAGCTCGGTGATGCCGTCGTGGGCCCACTCCCGATCGACCATGCTCCGCGGGATCACGCCGATCACCTCGCCGCCGGCCTCGCGGGCGCCGTCGGCCAGGGCCCCCATGAGCCCGGCGCGGCCGCCGCCGTACACCACGCCGATGCCCCTTGCGGCCAGCTCGCGGCCGACCTCGGCGGCCAGGTCGGAGAAGCCGGGGTCGGTGCCGGGGGACGATCCGGTGAAGATGGCGATGCGTTTCATATGTCTCCAGTGCCTCGCGGATCCGAGTCTCAAGATCGCCCGCTGCTGGGCGTTCTGCGGTCCCATGTCTGTTGGATGGCGGGGTAGATCGTGGCCAGGTCGGTGGGAACGGCTGTCTTGATCTGGCGGGTCCGCTCGTCGGCGAGCACCTCTTCAGCTCCGGCTTCGAGGGCGTCCAGCGTGGTGGTCGCGACGGTCTCGGGGCTGGCCTTGGTGTCTGTCACGCGGGCGGCCATGTCCGTGTCGATGTAACCGGAGTGCACGGCGACCACCTGTGTTCCCTGTCGGCGGAGCTCGACGCGGGCACCGTTGGTCAGCGCCCACGCGGCCGCCTTGGACGCCGCGTAGGAACCCATCGCCGGATTGGTGAAGAAGCTGGCGGCCGACAACACGTTGACCATCGCGCCGCCTCCGTTGCGGCGCAGGACCGGGGCGAAGGCGCGGCACATCGACAGCGTTCCGAAGTAGTTGACCTCCATCTCGGCGCGGCCCGCTTCCATCGAGGGCGCGGCCAGCAGCGGGCTGTCGGCCAGCACACCGGCGTTGTTGATCAGGAGCGTCACGTCCGCGCACCGCTCTGCCGCGTCCGCCACCTGGTCAGGGTCGGTGACATCCAGCCGGATCGGCACCACGCCGGCGTCGGTGACCGTGGCGGGATCACGGACACCCGCGTAGACACGTCGGGCTCCACGCTTCAGCAGCATGCGGGCGAACGCCGCGCCAAGGCCGCGATTGGCACCGGTCACCAGGGCGACACACTCGTCAATTCGCACGCCCGTCCTCCACGCATCTCATCCGTCCCCGGCAATCCTTCATATCTGACTCACATTCTGTCCAGTCTTGTCACAGTCAGATGGCGTTCGATAGGAATGCTATATGACAGAAGGACATTCACTGACGAGTCGGTCCGTGCGGAGCCTGCCCGAGGAGCAGCCGTGACCGAGTCGACCCCCACAGCCCTGCAGCGGGAGATCGCCCGAAATCTTCAGGTGGGCGCGGCCTTCGACGCAGAGCAAGAGATCGAACGCCGTGTGGCCTTCCTCGCCGACCAGCTGACCTCCACCGGCCGGCGCTCCTTGGTGCTGAGCATCAGCGGCGGTGTGGACTCCATGACCGCGGGCCGGCTGTGTCAACTCGCGGTCGAGCGAGTCCGTGCCACCGGCCGGGAGTCGACGTTCTACTCGATGCGGCTGCCGTACGGCGTCCAGGCCGATGAGCAGGATGCGCAACTGGCGCTGGAGTTCATCCGGCCCGACCAAGTGCTGACCGTCGATGTGCAGCCCGCCAGTGACGCCACGCTGGAGGGGATGCTGGCCGGCGGCGTGCTCTTCCGCGATGCGCGCCACCAGGACTTCGTGCTCGGCAACATCAAGGCCCGGCAGCGCATGATCGCTCAGTATGCGGTGGCCGGAGCACATGACGGCCTGGTCGTGGGCACCGATCACGCCGCCGAGGCGGTCTCCGGCTTCTTCACCAAGTTCGGCGACGGCGCGGCCGATGTGGTCCCCCTCACGGGCCTCACCAAGCGGCGCGTACGGGCCATCTCGCAGGCCCTCGGTGCGCCATCCGCGCTCGTTCACAAGATCCCGACCGCGGACCTGGAGACACTCGCCCCAGGCAGGCCCGACGAGGAGTCCCTCGGCGTCACCTACGACGACATCGACGATCTCCTGGAAGGCAAGCCGGTCGATGAGGCCGCCTTCGCCACCATCGTCCGCCTCTACCGGCTCACCGAGCACAAGCGACAGTTGCCGATCGCCCCCTGAGTCTCCTGTCACCACGGAATCCAGCACTACCGTGCCGCGTCCCGGCCCGGAACCGGCATCGGTCTCAGTCTCGGCTGGGCCTGGTGGTTTCCCGGATGCGGGGCTGGGCCGCGCGGGGACGCATGATGAGTGCGGCGACGTAGTACGTGCACGGCCCGGGGCCCGCGTTGGCGTAGACGTGGGTGACGTCCGCGGCGAAGTAGGCCGAGTCGCCCTCGTTCAGCTCAAGGGACCTATCACCGATGGACAGCCGGAGGACGCCGGACTCAACGACGATGTACTCGTGGGAGCCCGGTGCGTATGCCGGGAATCGGCCGGCGTCGCAGCCCGGCGGCAGGGTCGTACGGATCCACTCGAAATTTACCCCCGGCACCACAGGTGAGACGATCGTCCGCCGCCACCCGCCAGGCTCGTCGATGCCGTCCTGTTCGGCGGCGCGGCGCACGATCACCCGATGGTCCTCGGGCTGAGCGATGAGATCGACGAGAGCCACCCCGAGTCCGTCCGCGATGCGGGCGAGAACCACGATCGTGGGCACCTTGTGCCCGCGCTCGACCGAGGACAGCATGCTCACGCTCACATCGGACGCTTCGGCCAGCTGCTGCAGGGTCAGCATCCGGTCGTGCCGCAACGACTGAATGCGCCTGCCCAGTGCCACCAGATCCAGCATTCCTCTATAATAGCATTAGGTTTCGCTATAGAGAAATGAGGATGTCGTGACAGCCTCCGAGGCGATCATCCGCTCCGCACTTCCCGCAGATCTCAAGGACGTGGCCGAGATCTTCGCGTACTACGTCACCTCCACCGTGATCACCTTCGAGCAGACCCCGCCACTGGTCGCCGACTGGCAGCAGCGGCTCGACCACTTCACTGCCGAAGGGTTGCCGTTCCTGGTCGCCGAACGATGCGGCGAGGTGGTCGGGTACGCCTACGCCGGCCCGTGGCGTCCCAAGCCGGCCTACCGCTACACGGTGGAGAACTCGATCTACCTAGCCCCTGACGTGACCGGCAGGGGTCTGGGGAGCGCTCTGCTCGGCGTCCTGATAAACCGGTGCACGATGGCGGACCTTCGCCAGATGATCGCCGTCATCGCCGACAGCGGAAGCCACGCCTCGGTCGCGCTGCATGAGCATTTCGGCTTCACTCATGCCGGCCGGCTGATCGGCGTCGGTCACAAGCACGGCCGCTCGATCGACACGGTGCTCATGCAGCGAACACTGACCCCGGGCCAGGGCTGATGAGCCTGCGAGCGCAAGGCCCCGTGGCGCCCGGGCCGGTGTCCCAGCACGATCGGGCCGCCGAGTTGCTGGTGGGCGGCATCGAGCAGGCGGGCGTAGTCGGCCTCGCGGAAACCCTTGCTCGCCGCGGCCACCGTGATACAGCAGCATGCGTGGCATTGAGCTTCAGCGTCAGCTGTGTCTCCTGCTGGGCATCGCGCTGCGAGGAGGCCGCCTCCCAGGCGGCGGCGCCGGGGGCCGGTCCCCATTCAGGCGGAGAGGTCCCGGCAGGAGGGTGCGCGCCGGGACTTTTGGCGTTCACGCCCGAGCCCGTGTCAAGATGCGCGTGTGGTCGGGACACCGCCTGAGCTGGAGCGTGGCACCGGAGTCCCCGCGCACGTGCAGATCGAACACTGGTTGCTCGATTCGATCGCCGGCGGCGAGCTGGCGCCGGGCGACCGGCTGCCCGGCGAGCGGGAGCTGGCCGGGCGGCTCGGCGTGAGCAGGATGACGCTCAGGCAGGCGCTGGCCACGCTGGAGCGCGACGGCGTGCTGATCAGGGTGCCGGGCAGGTCGGGCGGCGCTTTCGTGGCCGAGCCGCGCATCGAGTGCGACCTGACGGGGCTGGCCGGGTTCACGGAGCAGATGCGGCGGGCCCATCTGCGGGCCGAGGCGCGGATCCTGACGGCCGCGACGGTGCCGGCGCCGCGGGCGGCGGCCGTGGCTCTGGAGGTCGAGGCGGGCTCGCCGGTGCACGAGGTGGCCAGGGTGCGCTCCGCCGGGCTCTCGCCGGTGGCGATCGAGCGCTCCTACTTCCCCCCGCTGCCCGGGTTCCTCGACCAGGACCTCACCGGCTCCCTCTACGCCCTGCTGGCCGCACACTACGACCTGGAGCCTCGTACGGCGGTGGAGCATCTCGACCCGGTGACCGCCCGCCCGGCGGAGGCCGCCGAGCTGGGCATCGCGCCCGGCGCGCCGCTCATGCTGATCGAGCGGACGGCCTACGCGGGTGACGGCACGCCGGTGGAGTTCGCCCGCGACCTGTTCCGTCCCGACCGGGTCCGGATCTCGGTACGCAGCGGGGTCACGGCACCAGAGGGCTCCTGACCACGACACCCGGCACCCAGAGGCCCTCGACCTCGATCTCCACCTGGGCTCCCGGCCCGACCGGCAGGTAGGCGTAGGCGATGGACTCCTTGGCCGTGTAACCGTACCCGCCGGAGGTGACCCTGGCCACGACATGCCCGTCCAGCCGTACGGGCTCGTTGCCGAGCGCGACGGCCCTCGGGTCGCCCAGCGTCACGCAGCGCAGCCGCCGCTCGGGCGACGGGTCCAGCGCGTCCTTGCCGAGGAAGTCCTTGTCCGGCTTGACGCAGAACCCCAGCCCCGCCTCGTACGGCGTCGTCTCGGGTCCGATGTCGGCGCCCCACACCCGGTACCCCTTCTCCAGCCGGAGGCTGTCGATGGCCCGGTAGCCGCCCGCCACCAGCCCGTACGGCTCCCCCGCCCGCCACAGCTCCTGCCACAGCGCCGGCCCGTACTCGCTGGAGCAGTACAGCTCCCAGCCCATCTCGCCCACGAACGTGACCCGCAGCGCCAGCACCGGCACGTCCCCGACGGTGATCTCCCGCGACGACATGAACGGGAAGTCCATCGGATCCGGGGTGAGCCCCGCGATGATCTCGGGCGCGCGCGGGCCCCACAGGGCGAAGCAGGCGTACTGGCCGGTGACGTCCGCGATCCTGGCCGCCGAGCCGGTGAGCTCGGCCTGCTTGCGCAGCCAGCCCAGGTCGTGCGAGCCGAGCGCGGTGCCGGTGACGATCAGGAACTCCTCCTCCCCGCGCCTGGTGACGGTGAAGTCGCACTCGATGCCGCCGCGCCGGTTGAGCGCCTGGGTGTAGGTGACGGCGCCGGCCTCGCGGGCGACGCGGTTGTCGCACACCCACTCCAGCAGGTCGGCCGCGTCCGGACCGGTGACCTCGATCTTGGCGAACGAGCTCTCGTCGAACAGCCCCGCCGTGGTGCGCGTGGCCCGGTGCTCGACCCCGATCGCGGGCGACCACAGCCGCCCGGCCCACCCGTCGGGGCGCTCGTCTGCACCGCTCTCGTTTGAGGAGTAGTAGTTGACCCGCTCCCATCCGGCCTTCTCGCCGAAGACGGCCCCGTGGGCGGCGTGCCAGCCGTACGCGGGCGAGACCCGCAGGGGGCGCCCCGCCGACCGCTCGTGGCCGGGGTAGCGGATGTCGTAGTACGTCTCGTAGTTCTCGACCGCCCGTTTGATCGTGTACGACGGCGAGTGGTACTGGCGGCCGAAGCGGCGGATGTCCATGTGCCAGAGGTCCATGCCGGGTTCGCCCGCGACGATCCACTCGGCCATCACCTTGCCGATGCCGCCGGCGCCCGCGATGCCGTGCGCGCAGAACCCGGCCGCGACGAAGAACCCGCCGACCTCCGTCTCCCCCAGGCAGAACTCGTTGTCGGGGGTGAACGCCTCGGGGCCGTTGATCAGTTTGCGGATGCCGACGTCGGCCATCGCCGGCACGCGAATCCGGGAATTGTCAGAAATTTCCTCGAATCTTGGCCAATCTTCGGACAGGAGACGACCGTTGAAGTCAGCGGGCACGGCGTCGAAGGCGTTCAGGGTTGCCGTCCAAGGGGCGCAGGTGCGCTCGTACCCGCCCATGACCAGGCCCTGCACCTCCTGCCGGTAGTAGACCAGCAGGTCGGGGTCGCGCAGCGTGGGCAGTCCCGTGTGGTCGTGGCAGGCGTCCGTCACCACGTACTGGTGCGACATGGGCACGATCGGGATCCGCACCCCGGCCATGCGGCCGATCTCGGCGGCGAACATGCCGCCGCAGTTCACCACGATCTCGCAGTCGATGTCCCCCTGGTCGGTGCGCACGCCGGTGACGCGGCCGTTCGCCGTCTTGATGCCGAGCACCCTGGTGTGGGTACGGATCACCGCCCCGCCCTCGCGGGCCCGCTGGGCCAGGGCGTAGCAGAGCTGGGAGGGGTCGATCTGCCCGTCGGTGGGCAGGTACGCGGCGCCCACGACCCCTTCGGGATCCATGAGGGGGAACAACTCGACGGCCTCGGCCACCGAGATCTCCTCCAGCGGCAGCCCGAACGTCCGCGCCCAGCCGATCTGCCGGCGGATCTCCGCCATGCGCTCCGGCGTGGAGGCCAGCTTGATGCCGCCGCACTCCGTCCATCCGGCGTCGAGGGTGCGGTAGAGCTCGACGGAGTACTGGTTCATCCTGGTCAGCGTGGGGTCGGCGCGGAGTTGGCCGACCAGGCCCGCCGAGTGGAAGGTGGAACCGCTGGTGAGCTCGTCCCGCTCCAGCAGGACGACGTCGCGTTCGCCGAGTTGAGTGAGGTGGTAGGCGACGGACGCGCCGCCCACCCCGCCGCCGATGATCACGATGCGGGCCGAGTCGCTCATGGGGGCGAGGCTAGCCTTCGGACAGTAAAAGGTCTAGACCGTTTAGCGGCGCGCGTCCTAGCATCGAGCATGGCCCTGCCCGAGGTGCTCGACCGCATCCCCTTGCTCTCCGGCGTGCCGCGTTCCGTCGAGGAGCTGCCAGGGGGGCTGACGAACCACAACTACAAGGTCACGACCCCCCGTGGGGTGTACGTGGCACGCGTGTGGGCCGGCGACGGCTCGCTGCTGGGGATCGACAGGGACGCCGAGCACGCCTGCTCGCTGGCCGCCGCGGCGGCCGGGGTGGGGGCGCCGGTGCACGAGTACCTGCCGGATCTGGGGGTGCTGGTGGTGGGGTTCCTGCCGGGGCGGACGTTCACGGAGGCCGATCTGCGGGACCCGGCGAACCTGCGCCGGGTGGCGGCGGCGTGCCGCCGGCTGCATGCCGGGCCGCGGTTCGTACGGGACTTCGACATGTTCGAGGTTCAGCGTCATTACCTGGGGATCGTGCGGGAGCGCGGTTACCGAATTCCTGCGAAATATCTCGATTTCATGCCTGCTGTTGACCAGATCCGGAAATGTCTGGAAATACGGGCGGAAGGCACCGTTCCCTGCAACAACGACCTCCTCCCCGGCAACATCATCGACGGCGGCCGCCGCCTCTGGCTGATCGACTACGAGTACGCGGGCAACAACGACCCCTGCTTCGAGCTCGGCAACATCTGGAGCGAGTCCGACCTTCCGCCCGGCCACCTGGAGGAACTCGTCACCGCGTACTACGGCCGCCGCCTGCGCCACAAGATCGCCCGTGCCCGCCTGCTCGGCCTCATGTCCAAGTACGGCTGGACGCTCTGGGCCTCCATCCAGGACGGCGCGAACGAGAGCATCGACTTCGACTTCTGGTCGTGGGGCATGGAGAAGTACGAGCGGGCGGTGACCGAGTTCACCGGATCGGGCCTGTCGGACATCATGGACGAGGCGGCGCGGGCAGACTAGGGGCATGTTCGCCGCACTGACCGGCCTGGGGCTGTCCACGGCCGCCGGGCTGAACGCCTACATCCCGCTCCTGGTCGTGGGCGTCCTGGCCAATTTCACGGACGCCGTGAAGCTCCCCGACGGCTACTCCTGGCTGTCCAACTGGGGCGTGCTGGCGGTGATCGCCGTCCTGCTGGTGGCCGAGTTCGTCCTGGACAAGGTGCCCGCCGTGGACAGCATCAACGACACCATCCAGACCGTGGTGCGCCCGGCCTCGGGCGGAGTGGTCTTCTCGGCCACGAGCGCGGCGGCCGAGCTGGACCACTCCACCTGGATGACCGAGCACCCGTGGGCGAGCTGGCTGCTGGGCATCGTGGTGGCGCTGGCCGTACACGCGATCAAGGCCACCGCCCGCCCGATGATCAACGTCGGGACGGCGGGCGTGGGCGCCCCGGTGGTGAGCACGGCGGAGGACGCGGGCTCGCTCGGCATGAGCCTGGTCGCCGTCTTCGCCCCCGCGCTGGTGATCGTCGCGCTGCTCGTGTTCGCCGTGCCGGCGTGGTGGCTGATCAGGCGGGTACGCCGATTCCGCGCCCGCAGAAGAGCGGCACGAGGTCAGCTCTGAGCGCGGCCGCTCCTCCACGAGGTCAACTCTGAGCGCGCAACCACTCCTCCACGAGGCTCACGAACTCGCCGGGACGTTCCTCGTGCAGCCGGTGGCCGGCGCCCTCCCAGTACACGACCTTGGACGCGGGATCCTTGAGCAGGCCCGACTCCCAGCTCGCCCGCTCCTGGTCCGACCAGATTGACAGCACGGGGCAGCGCCTGCGCGCCAGGTAGTCGTCGCTGGCCGGGCGGACGCCGATGGCGTCGTGGGCCGTGAACATGGCCTCGAACGCCTGGGCCAGCACGTGCGGCGGCATGCCGTACAGCCTGCGCTTGTGCCAGCGTCTGATGACCGGGGGCGTGCCGGCGTTCGTGCACCACTCGTCGATCCGCTCGGCGACGGCGTGGGGGTGCTCGCCGCGCAGGCCCGCGATCATTTTGGGGAAGCTCCGGGCGATCTCGTCCGTCATGCCGTAACCGGGGTCGACGGCGACGAGCCCGCGCACCAGCTCGGGGTGCTCGACGGCGAGGATGGACACGACCTGGGCGCCCATCGAGTGCCCGACGGCGATCACCTGAGGGATGCCGAGGCTTCCGAGGAGGACGCGTAGGTCCTCGGCCATCGTGCGCGGGGTGTTGCCGTCCTCGGGAACGGACGAGTAGCCGTGCCCGCGCAGATCGACGGCGACCACCCGGTGCGCGGCGGCCAGCGCGTCGATGTGCCAGGACCACTGGTGGGAGTCGGTGCCCCACCCATGGACGAGCAGCAATGGCGGCCCGTCCCCGTCATCGGTGTAGAAGAGCCGGATATTTCCGCCTACGTCCGCGTACGGCATCTACCGACCACCGCCCTGTGACATCGCTAGACAGCACTGAAGCACAGCCCCATGCTTCAATCAAGTGCTTGCTTGGTACGCGCGCTGCGCCGGACCCGCCCCCGCGCACTATCCTTCAAACCATCAACACCGACAGGGGGTGGCGGAGATCAGCGAGTTGCTTGTCGTCCTACTGGTGATCCTGGCGTTCTTCCTGTTGCTGGGAGGTGTGGGCATCTATCTCCTCGTCAAGCTGGGCAGGAAGGCGGCGTCCAAGGCCAAGCAGGCCACGACGCGGCTCACCACGCACGTCAACGCCATGGGCACGGGCGACGCCGCCGAGGTCGAGCGCCTCCGGCTCGACCTGCGCCGCGAGGTGTCCCTCGCCCGCCAGGCCGTCGAGCACGCCCTGAGCCAGGGCTGGGGCCTCGGTGACCTGCCCCGCCTCATGGCCGATCTGTCTGCGCAGGCGGACGTCCATGACGGGCAGCTCGGCATGTACGCCCAGCAGCGCCGCATGTCGCCGTACGTCGACCACGCCACGCTCGGCCGGCTCAGGGAGCACCAGGCCAAGCTGACGGCCATGTGCGCCCGCATCCGCGCCGACCTCCTGGGCGACCAGGTCCGGCACACGGCCACGGGCATCGCCGACCTCAGCTCCCGCACCGACCTCGAGATCGAGGCCCGCCGCCACGCGCCCGACCCGCTGGACCAGATCGACGAGCTCTACCGCCGCTCGATGGAGGAACGCAAAGACCTGCCCTGACGACTACGGAACGTGGCAGCATTGATTCGCCACGTGAGCCGGTCGAGGGAGGCACGACGATGACCACGGCACTTCCCGAGTGGTTCTACCCCGGGCCTCCCGGGGGCTGGACCGCCGACATGCTCGACCACCTGCCTCCGGAAGCGCCCCGGCACGTGCAGCTGATCGACGGGGCACTCGTCGTGCGGTCGCCGCAGACGTGCTTCCACATGGTCACCGTGCGTCTGTTCGAGCGGCACCTCCGTCCGCCGAAGGATCTGGTGGTCCTTCGGGGGATGACGGTGACATTGGGCGCACGCCAGCGTCCGGAGGCGGATGTCCTCGTGGTCAACGAGTGGGCGTTCACCCTCGCCACGACCTCCGTCAGCCCCACAGACGTCCATCTTGTGGTGGAAGTGGCGTCAGACGACTCGCTGGAAAGGGATCGCACCACCAAGCGCCACTCAAATACGCCGCGGCGGGCATCAAGCACTTCTGGCGCGTGGAGCAGGAAGGTGACCAGCCCGTGGCCTACACCTTCGAGCTCGAGCCCGCAGTCATGACGTATGTCCCCACCGGCATTCACCGTAAGCGGCTGCGGGCTGACATCGGATTCGACGTCGACATCGACCTCACCCTGGAGTGGCCGCCACGCTAGGCGTCGCCCCACTCGCGGTAGATGAGCGCGGCGAGCTCGGCTTCCGTGGCGCCGCCGTTGGCCAGGGCCTTGGTGGCCTGGGCCTGGGCCCGGGTGGGGAGGCGGCCCTCGAGGAGGACGGGCAGCGACAGGCGCCGGAGCAGCACCTCGGACTCCGAGATCCCGTACGGCCTGCGTGTGACGGCCACGTTCACCCGCAGCGCGTGCTCGTTGCCGGGCGGGACTGCGGGGCGGTCGATCTCGATGGCGGAGTAGCGGAAGCCGTTCGCCAGGTCGCAGGGCGCGCATCCGGCCGGGCCCCTGCTGAGCCGGCCGCGACAGTCGGGGCAGGTCAGGCGGTCGTAGGCGGCGTCCACCACGCGCCAGGGGTGCTTGTCGGGCTCGTCGGCGATCATCTCGGCGATCAGGCGCTCGTCGGACGGCAGGGACGTGCCGAACTCGCGCTCCAGGAACGCCCGCCAGCCCTCCTCGACGATCTCGTCCACCAGCCCGGCGCACCGTGCGCATGCGGGGGCACCGGCGGGCTCCCAGTAGTCGCAATGCGGGCATCGTCGCATGTCCCGCACCGTACAAGCGTGCCGGAGCCGCCGCACCGCATTTACGCGCGCGCCATTAATGGGTTGCGTGGCTCTCGCATGGCCCGGCATACTCGGCCGAGTTGATCGCTGAGCCTTGGTGCGAAGGGAGGGTGAGACCGTGACGACGACTGTTCGCGTGCCGTTTTCCGCGTCCCAAACCCTCCCACCGGGCGTCCGCCACTGATCTGATCGGCGCACCGGTGGGCCTCACACCTGGAGCAATCCCACCGTGCCGAAGCACTCGCAGCACCGCACCCGCGGCAAGCACGCCCTCGACGCCGACGACATCGAATGGCTGGAGAGCACTCCCGAGACCGACGACGGTCCGCCCGAGGGTGACCGCTGGTCCACCTGGGACCAGAGCACACCGACGGAGAAGGGACCCAAGCCGTACCCTGACTGGCTGGTCACCGAGTTGGCCGCCGTCGACACCGAGCACGGCGTGCTCAAGACCGGCAAGGAAGCCGACGTACATCTAATCTCCCGGGGCGTGCCCGGAACGGACCGGGTCTGCCTGCTGGCCGCCAAGCGCTACCGTTCCTCCGACCACCGGCTCTTCCACCGCGACTCCGGCTATATGGAGGGCCGCAGGACCCGTGAGAGCCGCATGAACCGCGCCATGGCCAACCGCACGGCGTACGGCAAGCAGGTGATCGCCGCCCAGTGGGCGGTCGCCGAGTTCTCCGCGCTGTGCCGGCTGTGGGAGCTGGGGGTTCCCGTGCCGTACCCGGTGCAGATCGTCGGGACGGAGATCCTGCAGGAGTTCATCGGGACGGCTGACGGGTACGCGGCACCGCGGCTGGCGCAGGTGTCCGACGACCTGGACGACCTGTGGGAGCAGCTCGTGGCGGCCATGGTAACGCTGGCCAGGGAGGGGCTGGCCCATGGAGACCTGTCGCCGTACAACCTGCTGGTCCATGACGGCAGGCTGGTGATCATCGACCTGCCGCAGATCGTTGACGTGATCGCGCACCCGACCGGCCCGTCCTTCCTCGACCGGGACGCGCACAACGTCGCCACCTGGTTCGCCGCCAAGGGCGTTCCGTCCGCCGACCCGGACTCCCTCGCCGCCCTCCTTCGGAAGGAGGCCGGGCTGGCCTCGTAGAGGTGGGTTCTCCGGACCTGCGCGCAACCCCGAGGACGGCCACAGCGGTCTCTTCACGGCACCGGCGTCGGGCGGTCGCCTCATGCGTCCGGACGAAGCGGTGCGCCGGCCCTTCCCGTTGCCGCATGCGAGCACTGTCCGAGCGCCGCCCGGCGCGACGATCGCACGGCCCGAGCACGCGACGCGAAGGACCACACGTCCTCAGCGCATGACGCGACGGGCCGTGCGTTCCTTCAGCGTGCGGCTGACCACACGTCCGGAGCACGCTACGCGCTGGGCAGGGCGCCCTTTCCGGAGCACTCAACGCGCTGAGCAGCGCGCCCTTTGGGTGCGGCGACGCGAAAGGCACCATGCCGCCGCAGCCATCCAGCCGCCGCCATCCGCTTGATCACCGCATGGGCGTAGGGTGGTAATTGGGCGGCGCGGCTGGTGAGGTCAACCGTCCAGCCGCCGTCGCGGACTTCCGCCTTTCCCTGGAGAAGGGCATCTCATCTGGAGAGCCGCGATGCGTGCCATCGTCATCGAGAAATTCGGCGGACCGGACTGCCTGGTCTACACCGAACTGCCCGACCCCGAGCCTCTCGCCGGTCATGTCGTCATCGACATCAAGGCATTCGGCATCAACCACGCCGAAATGCATATGCGCAGAGGTGAGTGGGCTGAGGCGGCGAAGGTGATCGGCATCGAATGCGTGGGGCTGGTGAAAGCCTGCCCCGGCGGCGAGTTCCCGATCGGTGCCAAGGTGGCAGCGCTGATGGGTGGTCTGGGACGTACCATCAACGGCAGCTACGCCGAATACACACGGGCACCGGTCTCGAACGTGGCACTGATCGAGTCCGACCTCCCTTGGGCCGAGCTCGCGGTCATCCCGGAAACGTACGCAACGGCTTGGACCTGCTTGTTCCGCAACCTCGAGATCACCGCCGGGCAGACACTGGTCATCCGCGGGGCGACCTCCTCCTTCGGCCAGGCCGCGCTCAATCTGGCGGTCAACGCCGGCGTGCGCGTCATCGCCACCACCCGCAACCCCGGGCGGTCCGCGATGCTGGAAGAACTCGGCGCACAGCGCACCGAACTGGAAGGGCCCGACCTGTCCGGACGTATCGCCGAGGCCAAGCAGGTGGACGCGGTGCTGGACCTGGTGGGCAACAGCACCATCCTCGACTCCCTGGCGATGCTGCGGCGCGGCGGTCGCGCCTGCCTGGCCGGCTGGCTGGGTGGCCTCGATCCGATCGCCGACTTCAACCCGCTGCTGCAAATGGCAAGCGGCGTCTACCTGACCTTCTTCGGCAGTTTCGTCTTCGGAACCCCGGGCTTCCCACTGTCCGACGTCCCCTTGCAGGAAATCGCCGAGCAGGTGGCGGCGGGTCAGCTCAAGGCCAAGCCGTCGCGCGTGTTCGGGTTCGAAGAGGTGCGCGAGGCGCACCGCGTGATGGAGGCCAATGAGGCCAGGGGCAAGATGGTGGTCGTCAACGCCTGAACGGCGGCGTGCATGATCCGGCAGGTCGAGCAGGCCATACAAAGATCTTCGGGGGTTGTCATGGTGGCTGTCCATCATCGCTACGCCGACGTGCAGGGCCGGCGGCTGTTCTACCGTGAGGCCGGACCGGCCGGCGCGCCGGCACTGGTGCTCCTGCACGGCTTCCCTACCAGCTCGTTCATGTTCCGCGACCTCGTCCCCGCCCTGGCCGACGACTACCACGTCATCGCCCCCGACCACCTGGGCTTCGGGCTGTCCGAAGCGCCACCCGCCGGCGAGTTCGCCTATACCTTCGACGCACTCGCCGCCCTGACCGCCGCCCTGCTCGACCACCTCGGCCTGTCCCGCTATGCCGTCTACGTACAGGACTACGGCGCCCCGATCGGATGGCGGCTCGCCCTGAACGACCCCGCAGCCATCACCGCGATCATCACCCAGAACGGCAATGGCTATGAGGCCGGCTTCGTCGACGCCTTCTGGCAGACCGTCTGGGACTACCAGCGCGAGCAGAACCCGCAGACCGAGGCGGCGATCCGTAAAGCCCTCACACTCGACGCCATCAAGTGGCAGTACCTCACCGGCGTATCCGACCCGACCCTCGTCAGCCCAGAAACCTGGCACCACGATTACGCCCTGGTCTCCCGCCCCGGCAACGACCGCATCCAACTGGCGCTGTTCCTCGACTACGCCACCAACCTGCCGCTCTATCCCCGCCTGCACGAATACCTGCGCACCCACCGGCCACCGCTCCTGGCCGTCTGGGGCAAGGGTGATGAGATCTTCGGGCCCGCCGGGGCCCGCGCCTTCGCCGACGACCTGCCCAGCGCGCGAATCCACCTCCTCGACGGCGGTCACTTCCTCCTGGAAAGCGCGCTCGACGAGGTCACCCCACTCATCCGGGACTTCCTCGGCGACATCGACTTCCGCCCCTGACCCGCGCTCGCGCGGCAGGTCGGGCTCCGGCTCTCCTACTCCTACAGCTCGGCAACCGACTGCCGGCCTTCGTCGAGACGCCGCGGCGGGCACTGGACTGGTGACCCGGCGCTGACTGCTTGACGACACCCCGATACGGATCGTCCGGGTGGAACCTCATCGCGATGATGGCGCAGTTCATCTGCCGGCCGTCGCCAACCTTGGTCTCGTGTCCCAGGGAGGCCATCTCATTCTCAGCGGCCCGCCGAACGGAGCAGCGGCACGGCGAAGGCTGGGGCAGCGCATACGGCCGTCACCGTGATCAGTAGCGGTCAACGAAGGCGACAGCGACCAGGCCACGCTGTGGGCCAACCCTCCACCGACCTGGTAAGCGCTCTCGAACGTCTACTCTGGCCTGGTCTGAAGCAGTCGCGTGTACTTTGACACCGGTCTTACCGGCAGCCCGTAGACGAGGAGGCCGTCATGCACGATGCGATCGTTCACCCCAGCGGCGCCCGCATGCGCTGGGTCGAGCTACCAGGAGCCGATCCGGCGCGCGTCTACGTTCACGGGCTCGGTGCCACCTCGGCTCCCTACTACGCGGAGGTCGCCGCTCACCCCCTCCTGCCGCGAAAGCGTTCTCTTCTGATCGACCTGCTCGGCTTCGGCATCAGCGACCGGCCGCGCGACTTCGCCTACACCCTCGAGGCCCACGCCGACGCCCTGGCCGAGGCTCTGCGCAAGGCCGGGGTCGCCGGGGCGTCGATGATCGCCCACAGCATGGGCGGTGCGGTGGCGATCGTCCTGGCCGCACGCCATCCGGAGCTGGTCGCCAACCTGGTCCTCGTGGACGCCAACCTCGACCCGTATCCGCCGGCCCCTGCCCGGCCGGGCACCAGCGGGATCGCGAGCTACACCGAGGAGGAGTTCGTGTCGCACGGGTGGAAGGAGGTACGCGACCGCGTGGGGCCCCACTGGTGGTCCACGATCAGGCTCGCGGACCTGCGCGGGCTCCACCGCACGGCCGTCAGCCTGGCCGCGGGCACCGCGCCTACCATGCGCGAGCTCCTCAAGGCCCTCCCGATCCCCCGCGCCTTCCTGTATCCGGAGGGCGACCCGCCCGAGGACGCCGACGGCCTGCGGGCGAGTGGCGTCCAGGTCGTCGGGATCCCCGAGTCGGGGCACGACATCATGCTCGACAACCCCGAGGCCTTCGCCCACACTCTGGCAGCTCTCCTGCCGTAACCGGACAGGCTCGCACCCTGACGGCCTGCCTCCCCCGGCCCCGGTTGACCGTCTCCCCAAGATCAGGGCAGCCCAAGTTGCGCGACTTCCGCCCGGGCATTGCCGACACGACCGGCGGATAGCGAACCCGGCCAGAGCGGCGAACCCGGCCGGGGTGGCGGACACGGCCGACCGCTTGGCGGCCACCGCGAAGTCACGCGCCAGGCAGCCGAGGGGCGCCTTTCCACGTCGCCCTCCCTCGCGCGCGAGCGGCGCCTCCCCATGTCGCCCCCAGGCGAGCGAACGGCGCCCCCGTCACGACGCAGACGAGCGAGCGCCGCCCCCACACGTCACGCGTCAGGCGCGCGATGGGGAGCTCCCCTCGTCAGGTGCCCAGCGAGGGGCGCGCGCCGGGTGGCGCGCCTGCCGTCACTTGACCCCGGCCTCGCGCATGTCGCGCAGCTCGCGCTTGAGCTCCTTGATCTCGTCGCGCAACCGGGCCGCCACCTCGAACTGCAGATCGGCCGCCGACTGGTGCATCTGCTCGGTCAGCGAGTCGATCAGGGACTCCATCTGCGCCCGCGGCATCTCGCCCGCGATCGCCTTGGCGTGCTGGCCGGCCTGCCGTGCCCCGAAGCCGGGCACCGGCGCCTTGCCCCGCGACTGCTGCCGGCCGCCGCCGAGCAGGCGGTCGGTGTCGGCGTCCTCGCGCTGCAGCGAGTCGAGGATGTCGGCGATCTTCTTGCGGAGCGGCTGCGGGTCGATGCCGTTGGCCTCGTTGAAGGCGATCTGCTTGGCCCGCCGCCGGTTGGTCTCGTCGATCGCCCGCTCCATCGACGGGGTGACCTTGTCGGCGTACATGTGGACCTGGCCGGACACATTACGGGCGGCGCGGCCGATGGTCTGGATCAGGGACGTCTCGGAGCGCAGGAAGCCCTCCTTGTCGGCGTCGAGGATGGCCACCAGCGACACCTCGGGCAGGTCGAGGCCCTCGCGCAGCAGGTTGATGCCGACGAGCACGTCGAACTCGCCCGTGCGCAGCTCCCGCAGCAGCTCGATGCGGCGCAGCGTGTCGACCTCGCTGTGGAGGTAGCGCACCCGGATGCCGAGCTCCAGGAGGTAGTCGGTCAGGTCTTCGGACATCTTCTTCGTCAGCGTGGTGACCAGCACGCGCTCGTCGCGCTCGGCCCGCTCGCGGATCTCGTGGACCAGGTCGTCGATCTGCCCCTTGGTCGGCTTGACCACGATCTCGGGGTCGACCAGGCCGGTCGGGCGGATGACCTGCTCGACGACCTCGCCCTTGGCCCGCCCCAGCTCGTACGGCCCCGGCGTGGCCGACAGGTAGACGGTCTGGCCGATGCGCTCCAGGAACTCCTCCCACTTCAGCGGCCGGTTGTCGAGCGCCGACGGCAGCCGGAACCCGTGCTCGACCAGCGTGCGCTTACGCGAGGCGTCGCCTTCGTACATGGCGCCGATCTGCGGCACGGTCTGGTGGGACTCGTCGAGGACCAGGATGAAGTCCTCGGGGAAGTAGTCGAGCAGCGTGTTGGGCGCGCTGCCGGGCTCGCGCCCGTCCATGTGGCGCGAGTAGTTCTCGATGCCGGAGCAGGTGCCGATCTGCCGCATCATCTCGATGTCGTACGTCGTGCGCATCCGCAGCCGCTGCGCCTCCAGCAGCTTGCCCTGGCGCTCCAGCTCCTCCAGCCGCTCGGCCAGCTCCGCCTCGATGCCCGTCACGGCGGCGGCCATGCGCGTCTCGCCCGCGACGTAGTGGGAGGCGGGGAAGATGTAGAGCTCCTCGTCCTCCGTGATGACCTCGCCGGTCAGCGGGTGCATGGTCGAGAGCTTCTCGATCTCGTCGCCGAACATCTCGATGCGCACGGCCAGCTCTTCGTACTTCGGGATGATCTCGATCGTGTCGCCCCGCACCCGGAACGTGCCCCGTGTGAAGGCCACGTCGTTACGCGTGTACTGCATGTCGACCAGGCGGCGCAGGAGCTGGTCGCGGTCGATGTCCATGCCGACGCGGAGCCTGGCCATGCGGTCGACGTATTCCTGCGGCGTGCCCAGGCCGTAGATGCACGACACGGAGGCGACCACGATGGTGTCGCGGCGGGTGAGCAGCGAGTTGGTGGCCGAGTGGCGCAGCCGCTCGACCTCGTCGTTGATCGAGGAGTCCTTCTCGATGTACGTGTCGCTCTGCGGGACGTACGCCTCAGGCTGGTAATAGTCGTAGTAAGAAACGAAATATTCGACCGCGTTGTTGGGCAGCATCTCCCGCAGCTCGTTGGCGAACTGCGCGGCGAGCGTCTTGTTGGGCTGCATGACCAGCGCGGGCCGCTGCAGCCGCTCGATCAGCCAGGCGACGGTGGCCGTCTTGCCGGTGCCGGTGGCGCCCAGCAGAACGTTGTCCTTCTCCCCGGCCTTGACGCGGCGCTCCAGCTCGGCGATGGCCGTCGGCTGGTCGCCAGAGGGAGTCATCTCGGTGACGACCTCGAACGGCGCCACCTTCCGCTGCAAATCTGTGACCGGTCGCATGTTGCCACTGTAGGCCGCCCCACCGACAGAAACGCCACCCCGCCCACCGGCCTGGAAACACTCACATGTCAGGCGGACCGCTCCCCTATCCGGGGGAAGGGAGTCGTGGAGAAGACCACCTCGACGGGCACCTCGAAGTACTCGGCGATCCGCAGCGCCAGGTAAAGGCTTGGGCTGTATTCGCCCCGCTCCAGATAGCCGACTGTCTGGTAGTGGACCCCCAGCGCGTCGGCGAGCTGCCGGCGGGTCACGTGCCGTTCGGCGCGCAGCAGCGCGATGCGGTTGTGGAGCTCTCTTTCCGCGCCCATCAACACTCCAGATAGCAGTTCTACTACATCGATAGCACATCTAGTACAGGAAGCAATAGGTATATGACATCCCATTGCAAGCGAACAGTAAGTCATACCCGATACGGTCGGATCCGCCTGTAGCGGAAAAGGAAGGTTCGATGTCACGACCCAGAGAGGCACTGATCCAGGCAGGGCAGGGCATAGCCCAAGCGGTGGCCCAAGGGGGTGACGTACGGCAGGCGATGGGGCAGGCCATGGGCCAGGTCGTCGACCAGGCGGGCCAGCTGACGGGCCAGGCCCGGGGCTTCGCGCTGAACCCGCACGACTTCGCCGCGGCCCGAGACGGCGGCGCCTCCGTCGGCACTCTCATCGAGGCCAGGTCGGCCTCGCTGAACGAGGCGGGCGAGATCGTCAACCGCAGCTTCGCCGAGAACGGCATGCACGTCATCTCGCCGGTGGTGATCCCCAAGGGCAGCACCGCGAAGGTGATCGTGCCCCTGGGCATCCTGGTGGTGCTGGGCCTGATCGGCGCGCTCGGAAACGTCATCCCGAACACCGATCTGGTCTTCGGCCCCCACTACTGGGTGGTGCTGGTCCTGGCGGCCGCGTTCCTGTGGTGGCGGCGCAGCGTGGTGATGGTGCCCGAGGGCTGCAAGGCGCTGATCACCCAGTTCGGCAAGCTGGTGCACATCGCGGACCCGGGCCGGGTGACGCTGTTCAACCCGTGGAAGCGGGTCAGCTACATCGTCAACACCACCCGCGAGTACCCGTTCAACGCGCCGATCAGCGAGGCGCCGACGCAGCAGGGCGTCAAGGCGAGCGTGGACCTGTTCCTGCAGTTCAGGATCGAGAACCCGGCGGAGTTCATCTTCGTGCTCGGCTCGGTCAGCGGCTTCCAGTCCAAGCTGCAGAACGCCATCAGCGAGGTCACCCGCTCCCTCATCTACGCCCAGCGGGCCGAGGAGATCTACGACCTGGTGGGCGAGAGCACGGTCGGCATGCTGGACAGCCTCAACCAGCAGTTCCTGCCCGCCGTACGGCTCACCGACGTGAACATCACGCACGCCGAGCCGTCCAGCCAGGAATACCGCATGGACCTGGCCGCCCCTGAGATGGTCCGCGTCGCCAAGGAGGCCTACACCTACGAGTACGAGCTCCAGCTGCGCAAGGAGCAGAACGAGGGCGACCTGGTCAAGGAGCTGGCCGGACTGCAGGAGACGCTGAGCGCCATCCAGGCGGAGATCGCCGGCTACCAGGCCCGCATGGACACCGCGCTCGAACGCGCCACCCATCAGGCCACGGCGCAGGCCAGGCAGCGCCTGGTCGAGGCCGAGTCCACGGCCAACGCCAACTCCGCTCTCCTGGAGGCGCAGGCTCTGGACATCCGGGCGCTGTCGGCCGCGGAGGCGCCCGAGATCCTCGACTACCGCTTCCAGCAGGACCTGCTGAACAAGCTGGAGTCGGTCGCCACCAGGCTGCCGCAGGTGGTGCAGGTGGGCGAGCAGACCGACATCGACTTCCTGGCCCTGGCCCAGCAGCTGGTGGGCGGCAAGGACGCGGCGCTGTTCTCGGCCGAGGACATGGCCGCGATCCGCTCCAGGCTCGACGAGATCGGCGAGCGGGTGCGGGGCCGCGAGGGCGAGATCGTCGCCCTGCTCAAGAAGGCCGCCGCCGACGTGACCGAGCCCCAGGACCCGCCGGAGCCCGACGCGGAGCTCGAGCGGACCGTCGAACGCCTGCTGCCCGGCAAGGGGGGGATCTGAGATGACACGCGAGTTCTCCAAGATCAAGGAGTCGCTGGCCTCCTGGGGCGACATCCGCCAGCTGCTGCGCGGCGGCGAGCAGGGCCAGCTCGTGCCCGTCGTGATCCCCAAGGACCGGCGCGGCTTCGCGTGGATGGCGCTGGTGTTCCTGGCTCTGTACTTCGCCGGGATGGCGGTCCTGACCGACCTCACATTGCTCCCCGCGCTGGCGGCGCTGTTCTTCCTGGTCGTGGCGCTGGTCACGATGTGGCGCAAGGCCATCATCGAGATCGAGGAGGGCACCACCGGCGTGCGCAGCCGCTGGGGCGCCATCACCGGCACCCTTCCGCCGGGCCGCCACTACCTCTGGCTGCCGTGGGACCGGGTGGACGCGGTCGTCGACACCTCCACCGAGATCCCGTACTCGGCGCCGATCGTGGCCTGCCCGACGGCCGAGAACGTGCCGCTGAAGTCGATCGAGTTCTTCCTCAAGTTCCGCATCGTGGACCCGGTCGCGTTCGTCCGCACGATCGGCGCGGGCAACTTCGACCTGGTGCTCTCCAGCGCGGTGCAGGACGCGATCAGGCAGCGCAGCCGCAGGGTCAACACCGAGCGCGCGTACGACCTGCGTGGCTCCGACGTCGGCGACATGCAGGACGCCCTCAACCGCCAGCTCGGCAGGTACGGCGTGCGGGTCACGGGCGCCAACATCCCCGACGTCCAGCTGCCCGACCAGTACCAGCAGCACCTGGCCACCCGCGAGAAGGTGGCCAAGGAGCTCTCGGCCTACGAGCGCGAGTGGGAGCTGACCCGCAAGCGCCGCATCGACACCCTGTTGATGGAGATCGAGCGCTCCAAGAAGACCCGTGACGCCCGTGTCGTCGAGGTCAAGGCCGCCCACAACAAGGCGCGCAAGGACGTGGCGCGCATGCTGGAGGAGCAGGAGACCGAGGCACAGCGGGTGACGTGGGAGATCGAGGCGCGCGGCCGGGCCGAGCTGACCGCCGCCGAGAACGAGGCCAAGGCGCTGCGCCGGCTGGCCGAGTCGTACCGGGACAACCGGGCCGTGCTGCAGTACGAGCTGGCCCGCAGGCGCCTGGACGTGGGCGCCAAGCTCGCGGAGAACGCCCCCCAGCCGCTGGTCGTACGGACCCAGCAGGGCCAGTCGGACTCCGCGCTCTCCACCCTCCTTCTCGCCCAGTTGCTCCCCCGCATCTCGGGCACAGGTACCGGCCAAATGAACGGCCACACACCTTCCGCTTAGGAGAACCCCATGGTGTTCCGCAAGTTAATGGCCGCGTTCGGCGCGGGTGTCGAGGTGGACACGGTGCTGACGAACACCGGCGTGCGCCCCGGCGAGATGTTGCGCGGCGTCGTCCACTTCCGCGGCGGCAACTCCGACTACAAGGTCGAGGGCATCTACGTCGACCTGACCGCGGTGGTCGAGGTCGAGTCGGGCGACAACGAGTACAAGACGACCTACAGCTTCCTGCGTCAGCAGGTCGCGGGGACGTTCCAGCTGGCCGCGGGCGCGCAGCACCAGCAACCGTTCGAGGTCGCGGTCCCGTGGGAGACGCCGATCAGCGCCATCGCCGGGCACCCGCTGCACGGCATGAAGCTGGGCGTCCAGACGGAGCTGGCGCTGGCGGGCGCGCTCGACAAGGGCGACCTCGACCCGCTGTTCGTCAGCCCGCTGCCCGCGCAGGACCACGTGATCGGCGCGCTCGACCGGCTGGGCTTCCGGTTCAAGAAGGCCGACCTGGAGCGCGGCACGCTGTACGGCTCGACGATGCCGTTCTTCCAGGAGATCGAGTACTACGCGGGCGGGCAGTGGCGGCGCCACTTCAACGAGCTGGAGCTGACGTTCATCGCCGGGCCGCGGCAGATGGACGTCATCCTGGAGGCCGACAAGCGGGGCGGCTTCCTGACCTCGAGCCACGACGCCTACAACCGCTTCACCGTGCGCTACGACGACTCGCCCCACTCGGCGGACGCGGCGCTGCAGCGCGGCCTGGAGGCGATGGCCCGCCACCGCGGCTGGTTCTGATCCGCCGCCTGGATCACCGCCGCCCCGCCGATCGACGGCGGGGCGGCGCGACCGCTAGGTGATCGCTCCTTTGCGCGCCCTGGCAGTCGCATGGCGCGGTCGTTACCATGACCTCGGGGACTGATCGTCGGACGGCGGGGCGAGGCGATGACACGGTTCATGGCGGCGGTGAAGCGGGCCGCCCCATGGGCGGCGCAGAATGCCGACGGCGCCATCGCCCTCCTGCTCGCGATCGTGATCGGCGTGCTGGGCGTGATGCCCGACGAGATCGTCCCGATCAAGGTGCAGACGCAACTGGTCAACGCCGCCACGCTGGTCATCATGGCGCTGGTGGCGACCGCGCTGCTGCGCGACCGCGCCCGTCAGGCCCCGGTCGAGGAGACGATCACCTCGGGCGCGCTGGCCGACCTGCCCGTGCGCCTGGCGCGCATGGAGGAGATCGAGACGCTGGTCGGCAGCACCCGCAAGGCCCTCGACTCCCTCCAGCTCGTCAGGGTGCTGGGCAGCAAGCAGGAGATCGCCCAGTACCACGCCGAGGCGCGTAAGGACACGCCCAGGTGGAGCTTCAAGGGCGGCACCGGCACCTATCTGCGCGCGGTCACCCTGCCCGAGTGCGTCGCGGCCGCCCGCAGGGACAAGCGCCACCTCACGGTCAGGGTCGAGGTGATCGACCCGTCTAACCTCGAGGTGTGCGAGACGTACGCGCACTACCGCCGCTCGCTGTCCGACGCCCCCGACGGCACCGGGGAGACGTGGACGGCCGACCGGGCCAGGAAGGAGTCGTACGCGACGATCCTGGCCGCCTTCTGGCACCGCCAGCGCTACGGCCTGCTCGACATCGCGGTGGGCCTGTCGTCGACGATGACCACGTTCCGCTGGGATCTGTCGGCCACCCGCCTCATCATGACGGTCGAAGACCCGAACAAGGCGATGACCGCGCTGGCCGGCACGTTCTACTACGAAAACTGCGACACCGAGCTGCGGCTCAGCTTCGAGCAGGCGCGGCGGGTGGCTCTGGAGATGTACAAGCGGGTGCCTCTGAGCGATGAGCCCACCATCGAGGAGGTGCAGGAGCTGTTCGAACGCATCGGGGTGCCCCTGCCCAAGTCCTACAACGGCCATGACGTCGTCGACATCGCCCGCAAGGCGTTGCGCGCCGTCGATCCCTATGGTGAGCCGCTTCCAGTCGCTCACCGACGAGACGGAACGTAAGCACCGGTCATGAGCCATCACGCGGTCCAGCAGCGCGTCCTCGGGGGCAAGGCCAGGTCGTGGGCGCTCGAGGCGCTCTCGGCCGGCGACCTGACCGCGGTGCGTCACCCGCTCGGATTCGTGTGCCTGCCGCTGGAGCGCGACGGCGGCGAGGGGGTATGCGTCCACCTGTGGTCCGACTCGCTCGCGCACGCCGAGAGCACCACCTCGCAGATCCACTGCCACAGCTGGGACCTGGTGAGCCACGTGCTCTACGGCCAGGTGCGCAACGTGCACGTGGTGGTCACCGACACCGGGGCGGACGCCACGCACCGGGTGTTCGAGGTGGTCAGCGGGGCCGACGGCGACCGCATCTCGCCGACCGGGCGCACCGTGCGGCACGCGACGGGCCTGGTGGAGGTGTTCGGTCCTGGCGATACGTACACGCTGGCCGCCGGCCGCTTCCACAGCAGCGTCGTGCCCGAGGGCGGCGAGGCGGCCACGATCGCGCTGGGGCGGGGCCGGCCCGGCAGCCGCGATCTGTCACTGGGCCCGCTGGGCGGCGGGCCGCACCACGTGGCCAGGCAGCCGCTGGACGCACGCGAGACCGAACTGGCCGTACGCCTGATCACCGCGCACCTGACCTGAGAGGCACCCGATGGACCTGGATCACGCTCGCACGGTCGCCGTCGAAGCCGCCGAGGCCGCGGGAGCGCTGCTCCTGGAGGGCATGCGGGGCGCGGTCGGCGTCCGGGCCAAAGGGGACGCGGGCGACGTGGTGACCGATCTCGACCTGGCCTCGGAGAAGCTGCTGCTGGAGCGCATCCTGACGGCGTACCCGTCGCACGCGGTGATCGCCGAGGAGTCGGGGCTGGTCGGGGCCGCGGGCGGCGAGTGGACGTGGCTGGTCGACCCGCTCGACGGCACCAACAACGTGGCGATCGGCCTGCCCGCCTACGTGGTGGGCGTGGCCCTGTGCCGCGACGGGCGTCCCGTGCTCGGGGTGGTGCACGACCCGGTCTCCGCGCAGACGTGGTCGGCGATCCGCGGGCGCGGCGCCCTGTCCTCGCCGGCCGGGTCGTCCTCAGGGGTACTGCTGGCGCCCCCGCACGTCCCGAGCCCGCACGGGCCGCTGCTGGCCTGGACCCAGGGCTACGACGTGCCCAGGGACGACGCGACGGTGCGCGCGCTGAAGTCGGCGCTGGAGCTCAACGCGCGCAGGCTGCTGCAGCTGTGGGCGCCGCTGCTGTCGTGGGCGATGCTGGCGCGTGGCGACATCGACGGCATCGTGGGCTACCGCGCCGAGGCGGTGGACCTGCCGGCGGGCGCGCTGCTGGCCAGAGAGGCGGGCATCGAGATCAGGGCGCTGGACGGCGGACCGTTCGAGGAGTGCTTCGACGGCACGCCCGACGACCGCAGCTTCGTCGCCGCCCATCCGCGGGCCTTGCCAGGGCTCCTCTCCGTCCTCGAATGAGGAAGAGTCCGCAGAAGATGTGTGTCTTTTGCCGATGAGTTCCGCCGCCGTTCGAGGTCTATTCAGAGAGAACGGCACAAGGGGAGGAGCCCGACATGATGACCACAATCGAGCTGGCGCAGGTGCTCTTCGCGACCGCTCTGCAGCCGTCCGACCGTCTGTCCCCGTTCCAGATCCGGGAGGCCGTGGACGAGCGGCTGTGCGCGTGCGGCGGCGACGCGGGCTGGTGCGCGGCGTACGTGGCGCAGGAGGCCGGCGACCACCCGGAGACGTACGTCGTGCGGATGCGCTGGGCGCTGGGCGCGGTCGCCGGAGCCTACGAGCCGGCCGCCGCCTGATCCGGGCCCGCTCAGCCGACGTGCACCAGCGCCCACACTGTGGCGAGCAGCCCCACCACGGCCAGGCCCGTGCCGGTGAGCAGGAAGCGGCGCATCGGCACCTTGACCTCGTGCCGGCGGCACGACTCGAACCACAGCAGCGTGGCCAGCGACGCCCACGGCGTGATGACCGGGCCCACGTTGGTGCCGGCCAGAAGGGCCAGCAGCTGGTTGCGATCGGTGGGCGGGATGACGGTCTCGACGGCCTTGTAGGCGGGCAGGTTGTTGATCGTGTTGGAGAGCCCCGCGCCGACGGCGGCGGTGCGGTAGGGGTCGCCCTCCGTGCCGACCATCCACGTCATGAGGTCGGACAGCCCGTGCCTGCTGAGCGTGGGCACCACGAGGAACAGCCCCGTGACGAAGATGATGAGCTGCCACGGGATGAGGCTCCAGGTGAGGCGGTGGCGGGCGCGCAGCAGGAACGCCCCCACGACGATCGCGGCCGCCGCCGTGGCGGCGACGGCCACGTGTGCCTTGAGCATCAGCAGGACGATGAACAGCAGGCAGCCCGCTGACGCGGCCCCGAACAGCACGCGGTCGGCCACCGGCTCCAGCAGCGGCGGCGTGTACCGCAGGTCGCGCCGCTGGCCGCGGCGCCAGTAGAACACCCACAGGAACGCCATCGTCACGGCGATCGAGGCCAGCTGCGGCGCCCACATGCGCGCGGCGAACTCCTGGGCGTCGAGGCCGATCTTCTCCATACCCAGGAGGTTCGTCAGGTTGGAGACGGGGAGCAGCAGGCTCGCGGTGTTGGCCAGCCAGATCGTGGTCATGGCCAGGGGCAGGGCGGCGATGCGGGCCTTGGGGGCCAGGGCGAGCATGACGGGGGTGAGCAGGACCGCCGTCGTGTCCAGATTCAGAAATATCGTGATAAATGACGCGAAGGCTGTGCAGAGAAAAAAGAGGGCGGCGTAGTTACCGCGTCCGAACACCGCCATCCTCGCCGCGATGGCGTCGAAGACCTGGGCCTCCTTGGTGAGCTCCGCCAGCACGATGATCGCGACCAGGAAGATCAGCAAGGGGCCGATCTCGTCGAGGCTGGCGAGCGCGTCCTCCCAGGGCAGCAGCCCGGTCACCGGGAAGAACACTCCGAGAACCAGCAGCCCGATCCTGATCAGGTCGAGGGTGCCAAGACGCCGCCACACCCGTCCGATCCTATGGCCTCGCTGAAACCCGCTGTCTCACAGGGGATACTGGGCTCATGGCGCGTGACGGCAGGCCGACCGAGATCTTCGTCAGCTACTCCCCGGCCGACACGGCCTGGGCCACCTGGATCGCATGGGAGCTCGAGGCGGCGGGCTACCGGACCATGATCCAGGCGTGGGACTTCGTCCCGGGCACCAACTTCATCGACTTCATGGACCGGGGCGTCAGCGAGGCGCAGCTGGTCGTGGCGGTGCTCTCGCGCAACTACCTCACCTCCCGCTACGGCCGGCTGGAATGGCAGGCGGCACTGCGGGCGGACCCCGACAACCCCTCCAACAAGCTCGTCACCATCAGGCTGGAGGACGTCCGGCTCGAGGGCCTGCTGTCCACGATCACCTGGGTCGACCTGCTGGGCGTCACCGACCCTGGGCAGGCCAGGGCGCTGCTGCTGGGCAGGGTGCGGGAGGCGATGGCGGGCAGGGCCAAACCGGAGGCGGCGCCCGCGTTCCCCGACGGGTCCAGCGTGCCGGCGCCGCCCCCGACGCTGCCGGAGCCGGGTGAGCGGGCCAGGGCGCGGCGCGCGCCGGTGACGGCGCCGAAGTTCCCCCCGGCGGTGAGGGCCGACCGGGGGCGCGAGTCGATCAGCGTGCTGCACATCGGCGGCCCCAGGTTCGGCAGGGCGCTGCCCGATCCCGGCGAGCCGTTCACGCCGGAGGACATGCAGGCGCGGATCTGGGCGGATCTGACCGCCATGTACGACCGCGGCATGCCTCGTCCCGACCTCATGGTGGTCAGCGGCGACCTGACCGAGTCGGGCAGCCTTGGGCAGTTCGGGCAGGCTACCCGGTTCGTGACCGACCTGCGGCTGCTGATCGGACTGGAGCCGCACCGGCTGGTGCTGCTGCCCGGGCCACGCGACGTGACCAAGGCCGCGGCCAGCGCCTACTTCATGACCTGCGAGGCCGACGACGTGAGCCCGCAGCCTCCTTACTGGCCCAAGTGGCGGCATTTCGCGGGGTTGTTCGGCGAGGTGTACCAGGGGCTGGACGACCGGGTGTTCGACGGCGGGCAGCCGTGGACGCTGTTCGAGGTGCCCGACCTGAGGGTGGTCGTGGCGGGGCTCAACTCCACGATGGCGATGAGCCATCTGGAACGCGACGCGTACGCGCTGCTCGGCGAGGCGCAGGCGGCCTGGTTCGCCGAGCGGCTGCGGCCGTACGAGGAGGGGGCGTGGCTGCGGCTGGGCGCGATCGGGCATCCGCCGGGCGAGCTGCGGGACGCCCCGGCGTTCGACCGGCTGCTCGCTCACCGGCTCAACCTGCTCTTCCACGGGGGTGCGGCCGACGCGGCCGAGGGCAGGATCGCCGCACCGCGCTCCGGGCGGCACCAGGTGGTCGAGATCACCCCTGACGGGCTGCGTACGTGGCTGCCCGACGCGGTCGTTCCCGAACTGGTCCCGCATCGGTGGAGGGCCGTGCGGGCCACGTTCACCGGCGAGAGCCCGTCGGCCGAGCCGCCCGCGCCCAAGCCGGACGAGCGCGCGCCCAGCCCGGTCGAGCTGCTGCTCGACCGGATCGCCGAGGTCTGCGAGGCCAGGCACGAGCGGGCCAGGATACGCAGGTTCGACTCGCATCTGGTGGTCACGCACCCCGAGGACGGGTTCGTCCGCCAGACGATGATCGGCGCGTACGTGGGCGAGCTGACCGGGAGCGCGGCCGACGGGTTCGTCCGGCAGGCGCACGCCACCGGCCTGGCCGCCGAGCTGGTCTATCAGGGGCCGCCCGCCTCCCGGGCGCTCCGCGACGACCTGATGCGCAAGGGCGTGCGGCTGCGCAGCTTCACCGAGTTCCAGGGCCTGCTCGACCTGACCGGCTACGTCAGCGAGCAGACGGCCAGGCTGACGACCGACCGGCGCTACCCGCCCGGCCTGTACGTGCCGCAGCGCTACCGTGAGCTCGACCGCCCGGGAAACCAGGTCAAGCAGGGCCTGACCGACGAGCTCATGCGGCTGCTGAACACCGACCACGGCCGCTTCCTGCTGCTGCTCGGCGACTTCGGCCACGGCAAGACGTTCGCGCTGCGCGAGCTGGCCCGGCGCATCCCGGCCGAGCTGCCGCACCTGACGCCGATCCTGATCGAGCTGCGCGCCCTGGACAAGTCGCACTCGGTGGACGCGCTGGTGGCGGCCCACCTGGCGAGCCATGGCGAGGAGTTCATCGACCTGAAGGCGTTCCGCTATCTGCTCAGGCAGGGGCGGATCGTGCTGCTGTTCGACGGGTTCGACGAGCTGGTGACCCGGCTGACGTTCGACCGGGCGGCCGATCACCTGGCCACGCTGCTGGCGGCGGCCGAGGACAAGGCGAAGATCGTGGTCGCCAGCCGCACGCAGCACTTCAAGTCGCACAGCCAGGTGCTGACCTCGCTCGGCGAGATGGTCGGGGTGCTGCCGCAGAGGCGGGTGCTCAGCGTCGAGGACTTCACGCACGACCAGATCCGCTCCTACCTGGCCAACCGGTTCGACGACGGCGACGAGGCCAGGGCCCGCATGTCGCTGATGGGCGAGATCGCGGACCTGCTCGCGCTGGCGCAGAACCCGCGCATGCTGAGCTTCATCGCCGACCTCGACGCCGACCGCCTGCGTACGGTGGCCGGCGCCCGCCACACGATCAGCCCCGCGCTGCTGTACGACGAGATCCTCAGCTCCTGGCTGGCCTTCGAGGAGCGGCGGGCCAGGGTTCCCGGCTCGGCCACCGCGCTGACCGTCGACGAGCTGTGGCGGGCGGTGACCGCGCTGGCGGTGCGGCTGTGGGACACCGGTGAGTCGCTGCTGGGCGTGGACGAGCTGACCGAGCTCGGCGAGACGCTGACCGACCTGGCCGACGGGCAGTTGTCGGCGGCGCACGCGGCGTACCGGATGGGCTCGGGCAGCCTGCTGGTGCGGACAGAGGAGGGGATGTTCGGGTTCATCCACGCGTCGGTGATGGAGTGGGTGATCGCCCGCCACATCGCCCTGGACAACCTGGCGCTGCTGTCACGCAGGCCGCTGTCGGCGCTGACGGTGGAGTTCCTGTGCGACCTGGCCGACGTGCGGGCGCTGCGCGCCTGGGTGGCCGACCCGCCGGGCGACGACGTGTCCAGGGCGAACGCGGTCAAGATCTCCGCCAGGCTGCGCACCCCCGCCCGCGCCGACCTGCGCGGCGCCAATCTGAAGGGCGAGGACCTGTCGGCCAGGGACCTGCGCGAGGTCGATCTCACCGGCGCCGACCTGTCCGAGGCCACCCTTGCGGGCACGAACCTGTCCAGGGCCACCCTGCGCGAGGCCAGGCTGGTCGGGGCGCGGCTCGACGGCGCGGCGCTGACCGGGGCCGACCTGACCGGCGCCGACCTGTCGGGGGCGCGGCTGGCGCAGGTGGACCTGAGCGACGCGGCGGTCGAGGGCGCCCGCTGGCACCGGGCCTCGCTGATCAACGTGACCGGCACGCTGCCCCATCTGCACGGGGCGGCGGTCGTGCCGGGACAACCGGTCGAGGTGGAGTTCGCCCCGGCCGGCATCGGCGTCCCCTACGGCTACCACTTCCAGACCAGCCGCCTGCCCGAGCCCATCGCCTACAGCCCCGACGGCAGCACGATCGCGATCGGCAACGAGGACGGCGGCGTGCTGCTCTGCGTCGGCGGCGCGCCCGTGCGCACACTGCAGGGGCACCGTGGCCGCGTCTACGCGGTGACGTTCGCGGGCGACCTGCTGGCCACGGGCGCGAGCGACGGCACCCTGGTGCTGTGGGACGCGCTCACCGGCGAGCGCCTGCGGCGGCTGACCGGCCACCCCGATGGCGTCTGGCCGGTACGCCTCAGCCCTTCGGGCGACCTGGTGGCGGCAGGAGGCGGCGACGGCGTCGTGCGCGTGTGGGAGAGCGCCACCGGGCGGCTCGCGCACGAGCTGGGCGGGCACCGGGCGCCGATCTACACGGCGTCGTTCGGCCGCTCGACGCTGGTGACGGGCGACGCCGCCGGTGTGGTGCGGGTCTGGGACCTGTCGTCGGGGCAGGTGAAAGAGACCCTCGACGGCCATCGCGGCAGCGTCTACCGCGCCGTGCACAGCCCGGACGGCCGCCTGCTGGCCACCGGCGACGAGGCCGGCACCGTACGCCTGTGGGACACCGCCACGTGGACGCCGCAGCACGTGCTGACCGGGCACGCGGGCAGCGTCTACTGCGTGACGTTCTCCCCCGACGGCTCGCTGCTGGCCACGGGAGACACGGCGGGCGGCGTGCGCGTGTGGGAGGCGTCGGGCGAGTCGCTGGGCGTGCACACCACGCACGCGGCGGCCGTCTATCAGGTGACGTTCAGCCCCGACGGGCAGACGGTCGCCAGCGGCGACTCGGACGGCGTGGTACGGCTCCAGCCCATCGGCGGCGGCCGGCGGGTCGAGCTGACGGGGCACCGCAGCTCGGTCTGGCCGTTCGTGTTCCGGCCCGACGGGCAGCAGCTGGCCACCAGCAGCAACGACGGCACCGTGCGGCTGTGGGACCCCGAGTCGGGCAAGTGCCAGCGGGTGCTGCGCGGACACGGGCGGCGCATCTCGTCCGTCAGGTTCAGCGCCGACGGGTCGATGCTGGCGACCAGCGGCAACGACGGCGTCGTGCGCGTATGGGAGCCGCGCACCGGACGGCGGCTGCGGGAGTTCACCGGCACGGCCGACCGGCTCATCTCGGCCATGTTCTCCCCTGCCGGGCCGGTGCTGGCCACCTCCAGCAACGACGGCGGCGTGCACTTCTGGAACGCCACCACCGGCGACTACGAGCGCGAGCTGCACGCCGAGACCGACCACGTCTGGGCCGAGGCGTTCAGCCCCGACGGCAAACTGCTGGCCACGGCCAACGACGACGACAGCGTCAGGATCTGGTACCGCCCGACCGGGCGGCTGGCGGGCAACCTGGCCGACCACCGCGGACGGGTCCGCTCGATCGCGTTCAGCCCCGACGGCGAGTACGTGGCCACCGGCTGCGACGACAAGCTCGTACGCCTGTGGCACGTGGCCTCCGGCGGCCGGGTGGCCACCCTCGAAGGGCACACCGACCGGGTCTACTCGGTGGCCTTCTCCCCCGACGGCCGCCACCTGGCCAGCGCCGGCAACGACGGCCGGGCGATGCTGTGGGAGCTGCGCCCCGGGCAGGCCTGGCAGCCCCGGCTGGTGCACGAGCTCCGGCACGAGGGGCGGCTGTGGAGCGTGGCGTTCAACGCTTCGGGCGACCGGCTGGCCACCGGCGGCGACGACCTGGTGGTGCGGGTCTGGGAGACCGCGACCGGGCGGACGCTGCACGAGCTGGCCGGGCACGCCCGGCGGGTGTGGTCGGTCGCCTTCAGCCCCGTCTCCGACCTGCTGGCCAGCGCGGGCGACGACGGCGTGGTGATCCTCTGGGAGGGCGGCGAGCGGCGGGCGACCCTGCTCGGGCTGACCGAGGGGTGGGCGGCGCTGGCGCCCGACGGCCGCTACAAGATCCAGGGGGAGCCCGCGGGGCAGTTCTGGCACGTCATCGGGATGTCGCGGTTCGAGCTGGGCGAGCTCGACGCCTACCTGCCGGGGGTGCGGCAGGTGCCGCTCGACTCACCCTTCTGAGACTCCTGGGGCTCGTCGTTCCGCGGACGGGTCTTCCGCCGTGCCGGACATCGGGCGGCCGAGCAGGCCGGAGGCCACGGTCTCCACGTGCGGCGCCAGGTCCGCCGCCGCGGCCCCGGCCAGGGCTGGGGTGGCGACCACCGAGCGCAGGATGCCGATGCCGACCAGCCAGGCGCTGAGCAGCTCCGCCCGCAGCTGCGCGTCCTCGCCCTGCACCAGGTCCTCCAGCGCCCGCACGTACGTGTCGCAGACCTCCTGGCGGATGCGCTGCCTGGTGTCCTCGTGGGCCGACGAGCGCAGCATGGCGACCAGGGGGTGCTCCCCGCCGTACATGGCCCAGTCGGCGAAGACGACCGTACGCAGCATGCGGGCGACCAGCTCCTCCTGCGGTCCCTCCAGCAGATCTTGCGGGATGTCGGCGGTGGCCTCGTCGAACAGCCCCTTCTTCGAGCCGAAGTAGCGGAAGATCAGGGTGGCGTCCACGCCGACGTCCCCGGCGATGTCGCGGACGCTGGTGGCGTCGTAGCCCCCGCGGGCGAAGCGCAGCCTGGCGGCCTCCAGCAGGCGCGCCCGGGTGGCCTCCCGATCTCTCTTCGGCACGCGGGTTCCTCCCCGTAGTCATCGAGCGTTGACATTGTACGCCTCGGCTGTGCTACGTTCCCCAAGTCAGCGTTCGATGACTTAAAGGACGAAATATGGGGACATATGTCGTGGCGGGTGGCACAACCGGAATGGGGCGCGGGCTGGCCCTGCACTTCCTGCGCCGAGGCGACCGGGTGACGGTCGTGGGCAGCGACCCTGCGAAGGGCCGGCTGGTCCTCGACGAGGCCGCCCGCATGGGGGCCGGGGACCGGGCCGCGTTCATCCAGGCCGACCTGACCTCGGTGGCGGCGAACGTACGGGTGATCGAGGAGGTCAAGGCGCGGCACGACGCCCTGGACGGGCTGGTCCTCACCGCGATACGCCACTTCTCCCGCCGAGTGGAGACCCCCGACGGCTTCGAGGCCACCTTCGCCCTCTACTACGTCAGCCGCTTCCTGCTCAGCTACGGCCTGACCGACCTGCTGGAGCGAGGCGAGAACCCGATGATCGTGAACATCTGCGGCGTCGGCATCACCAAGGGCGCCATCCACTGGGACGACCTGTCGCTGGAGCGCGGCTACGGCTCCATCCAGGCCATGCTCCAGGGCGGCCGCGCCACCGACCTGCTGGGGGTCGCGTACGCCGCCAACCACCCGGACGGGCGCACCCGCTACCTCCTGCACCACCCCGGCTTCACCGACAGCGGCACCGGCAGCCTGAAGCAGCCCACCAAGACGATCATCAAGCTGCTCGCGAAGCTCATGGGCCAGCCGGTGGAGAAGAGCATCCAGCCGATCATCGAGCTGATGGACGACCCGCCGGGCAAGGGCCTGCTCGCCTACGACCGGCGTACCCCCGTCGACCCGTCACTGCCGACCCTCGACCCCGAGAACGCCCGCCGCCTCTACGAGCTGACCCGCCACCTGCTCGGCTAGCTCGCTCACCACCCGCCGCACGAGGACCACAGGGGGCGGGCTCAGCCGCGGGCGGCGCGCCTGGTCAGCTCCTCCCAGACCTCGTCCACCCGGGCGTCCAGCTCGTCGAGCGCGCCCTCATTGAGGATCACGATGTCGGCCACGGCCAGCCGGTCCTCCCGGCTCGCCTGGGCGGCGATGCGGGCCATGGCGTCGGCCTCGGGCATGGCACGGTGCTCGGCCAGGCGCCTGATGCGGGTCTCGTCGGACGCGTCGACGACGATGACCACGTCGTACATGGGCGCCAGGTGGTTCTCCGCGAGCAGCGGCACGTCGTACACGGTGATCGCGTCGTCGGCCGCCCGGCTCTGCAACTCCGCCACCCGCTCCCCCACCAGCGGGTGGACGATCGCGTTGAGCGCGGCGAGCCGCTCTGAGTCGGCGAAGACGATGGAGCCGAGCTTCTCCCTGTTGAGCGACCCGTCGGGGCGGAGCACCTCGTCACCGAACGTGGCCACCACCCTGGCCAGCCCCGGCGTGCCGGGCTCGACCACCTCGCGCGCGATCCGGTCGGCGTCGATCACGACGGCGCCCTTGGCCGCGAGCCGTTTCGACACCTCGCTTTTGCCGGATCCGATCCCGCCCGTGAGCCCTGTCTTCAACACGGGAAAAGCCTACGGCGTCATCATCGTAAGTATGACGTCCGCGATCGTATGGGCCGCGCACGAGCAGGCCGCGGCCGTGGGAGACGACTGGGTGGGGCCGCAACACGTCGTCCTCGCCCTGCTGGCCGGCGACTCCGTGGCCGCGCGGGTGCTGGCCGGGGCGGGGCTGGACCGCGCGCACGCCCTCGAATGCCTGCCCCAACATGCCAAGCCCGCGCACCGGGCGGGCGGCTTCGCCAACCCGCGCTTCCACAAGCTGTACGGCATCGCGACCGGCCTGGCCCTCGCCGCGGGCCACCGGGTGCCGTCACCGGAACACTGGCTCCTGGCCCTGGCCTACGACGTCGAGGTGGACCGGGACCCGACGACGCTGCACCTGTTCGGGGTGGATCCCGCGGCCGTGGTCGAGGCGCTGCGCGCGCACGGGGTCCAGCCGCCGCCGCTCGACCCGCCCGTGCACGTGCCGTGGCGGGGCCGCCACCAGATCGTCGTGCCCGCCTCGGCCCTCCAGTCCGTGCTCGACCGGCTGAACGCCGACCATCCCGCCGGCTCTGAGTGGCGGTGGGGGTGGAACTGGGTGGACGACGACATGGGCCGCGCCATGATCATCGCGGAGGAGGGGATCGATCTGGCTGCCTACGCAGGTGGATCAGCGTCAGGTGGTCGTCCATCCGCTCCCGGTGCGTCTCCCGGTAGCCGAGGCGGCGGTAGAGCTTGAGGTTGGCCTCGGACAGGTGACCTGTGAACAGGTCGAACGCCTCCGCCTCCGGCACCGCCTCGTGCAGGGCCGTCAGCAGGGCCGTGCCGAGGCCCTGGCCCTGGCGGTCGGGGGCGACGACCAGGCGGGCGACCAGGCAGGTCGTGCCTGACACCTGCCCGCGCACCGACCCGACGACACGGCCCGCGTCGAGCGCCTTGAGCACGACGGCGCCCTCGATGACCTTGCGGACCTGCTCGAGCGACTCGACGAGCGGCGGGATGTACGGGTCGCCGTACAGCTGGGCCTCGCTCACGTAGGCCGCCCGCTGCACGGTGAGGATCTCGCCCGCGTCCGCCGCCACCGCCCGTTCGATCAGCACGGGCAGCACATTACCGCCACTCGTCACGAATACATGCCCGCGCTGAGCTCTCTCGGGCAGGAGGTGTCCTTGTCCGGGAGTACACCGTTGACGAGGTAGTCGTGCACGTGCGTACGCAGGCAGGTCGCGCGGAGCTTGTCGGCCCCCTGGAGCAGGTACGCGCCGGGCCCGTCACCGTGCCACAGCACCCGTGCCCCGGGGATCTCCCCGAGTGGCTGGGCGGAGGTGTCCAGCCGCCCGACGCCGACCAGCACCTGCCGGCCGTTGCGCACGTCCGGCGCGTGGGGGGGCCAGCTGGGGGCGGCCTGCCGCGGTATGCCCAGGCAGCGCGCGACCTCGTACCGGGCGGCCATCCACCCGACCCGCGGCGCCACCTCGCGCAGCCGCGTCTCCATGTCGAGGAAGCGCCGGTAGCCCGGCACGGCGGGCATGAAGTCGTGGCAGAACATGGAGCCCGCCACCGTCCCGGGCGGTGCCGGCGCGGTCACGGTGGCCATCGCGGCCAGCGCGCTCGCGTCGCCGTCCTTGGCCGCGGACAGGGCCTGGGCCAGCGCCGGCCAGTGCTGCGGGGCGAGCCCGGCGTTGACGGCGGCCAGCAGCCGCCTGGTCTTCACGGTTCGCCCTGGGCCGGCGCTGAGCGGCGTGCGGTGGCGCAGGTCGTCCAGGACCGACACGGCGTCATCGCCGTTGAGCGGGCAGCTCAGGCTGGTCCTGCACCAGTCGCGGAAGGCGATGAGCCGCTGCTCGGCCGCCCGCGCCTCGGAGGTCAGCCTCTGCTCCAGGTTGGGCTCGGTGTGGTCGAGCCCGCCCTCGAGGTACATCCGCCCGGTCCGGTGCGGGAACAGCTCCAGGTACGCCTGCCCGTACACGGCCCCGTAGGAGGAGCCGAAGTAGCGCAGCCGCGGCTCAGCGAGCGCGGCGCGCAGGGCCTCGAGGTCGTGAGCGACCTGCCAGGACGTGAGGCCGTCGTAGAGGGCCCCGGCGGCCTCCCGGCAGCTGTTGTCGTAGGCGGCGTTGTCGCGGGCGTAGGAGTGCCATGCGGCCTTCCCAGGGGCGAGGAGCAGGCGTAGCGGGTCGGGCTGCGCCACGGAGCAGTGCACCATGGCCGCGCTCCCCCGGTCGCCGAGCCCGCGCGACTCGACGAGCACCACGTTGAACCACCTGGTCAGCTCGCTCACGGTGTCGGGCTGAGCGCGCACCGCCTCGATGGTCGGGCCATAGCCGGTGTTCACCACCAGGGCGCCGAGGTTGTGCTCCGGGTCCTGCGCGGGCATCAGCGCGAGATCGATGTCGGTACGGGCCGCGCGCGGCCTGGCCCAGTCGACGGGCACGGACAGCTTGGCGCACTGCAACCCGTCGCCACAGTCCTGCCACTGGGGAAGGGCCGATGAGGCCCCGCCCCTCGCCGCCGGCGCGACCGCGGCGGCGGCCGCCAGAACAGCCGTCACGAGGATGGTCACCCGCTGAGCCTTGCCCACCGCATCGCCCCTGAGCGTCCGTAGGTGTCAACAGCGCCCGTCAGTCTGGCAGCGCCGGACCCGGCGGGTGGCGGGCTCGCGAGGACCTCCAGGTAAAATCTACGGCCCGCTCAGCGGAGCGTCCGGAAAAAGTGGCGTATGCCCGCCACCAGCGGGTCCGGCGCCGCCATGGCGACCATGTGGCTGGGGCTGTGGGCGTCGCCCCAGTACACGATGTCGTTGTCCCGCTCGGCGATCCGCCGCATCAGCGCGGACCCGCCGTGCGTCACACCGGTCGGCACGGCGGCCTGGTGGATCGGCAGCCCGGCGGCGCCCTCGTAGTACGTCCACGACGACGATCCGCCGGTGTCCGTCAGCCAGTAGACGCTCGCGTTGGTGAGCACCAGGTCCCGGTCGATCGGCTCGGCGCCCGAACCCCACCCGTCGAACTCCTTGAACCTCTCCACCAGGTACGCGAGCTGCGCCACCGGCGAGTCCGCGAACCCGTGCGCGAGCGTCTGCGGCCTGGCGGCCAGGTAGGGCCCGTACCCGCTGCCTCCGGTCATCCACGCCGTCATCTCCTCGAGCTCGGCCAGCTCCTCCTTGCCGAACCCTTCGAGCTGTGCGGGGTCCCCGGTGGGGATGCCCAGCCCGGCCGTGATGAGCGAGCCCACGACGTGCTCGCCGTCCAGGGCGGCCAGCTGCGGCGTGACCAGCGCCCCGGCGTCGTTGCCGTGGGCGCCGTACCGCTCGTATCCGAGCCTGCGCATGAGCTCGGCCCACGTACGGGCCACCCGCTCGATGCTCCACGGCCGCGCGCCGGCCGGTTCGGGGAACGGCGAGAAGGCGAACCCCGGGAGGGAGGGCGCGACGACGTGGAAGGCGATGCCGGGGTCGAGTCCGTGCCTTCGGGGGTCGGTGAGCGGGCCGATGACCTCGAGGAACTCGGCGACGGAACTCGGCCAGCTGTGCGTGATGATCAGCGGCAGCGCTTCGGGCTCGGGCGAGCGCACGTGCAGGAAGTGGATCTGCTGCCCGTCGATGTCGGTGGTGAACTGCGGGAACGCGTTCAGCCTGGCCTCCTGCGCCCGCCAGTCGAACCCGTCGGCCCAGTACTCGGCCAGCTCGCGCAGGTACGCCACGGGCACGCCCCTGCTCCACCCGCCGGGCAGCTGGCGCGCCCACCTCGTACGCCGCAGCCGCGCCCTCAGGTCGTCGAGGTCTTCCTGGGGGATGTCGATGCGGAATGACTTGATCTGTTCCATGGGGACGACCGTAGGAGCCCATGCGGCAAGATTTGTTCCGCATTCGCACCGGCTTTGAGCACGCCGCGCGCAGGCGAGCCGCTGGAAGGCCCCTCGTGCGAGGCGAGCCAGGCGCAGAAGGCGGAAGGCCCCGCACCACGTCGGGTGCGGGGCCTTCCGGAAAGGAACTCAGTCAGAGCCAGATGGTCAGCTCTGGCCGCCGGCGAGCTTCTCGCGCAGAGCCGCGAGAGCCTCGTCGGAGGCGAGGGCGCCGCCGGCCGGAGCCGACGTGGAGCCGCCCGCCGGAGGCTGCGACTCGCCGCTGTAGGAGGACGGCTCGGCCTCGCCGGCTTCCGCCTCCGCCTTGCGGGCGTCCTCGATCTGCTTCTTGTGAGCCTCGAAGCGCGTCTGGGCCTCGGCGTACTGCCGCTCCCACTCCTCACGCTGCTTGTCGAAGCCCTCGAGCCACTCCCCGGTCTCCGGGTCGAAGCCCTCGGGGTAGATGTAGTTGCCCTGGTCGTCGTAGGTGGCCGCCATGCCGTACAGGGTCGGGTCGAACTCGACCTCGGCCCCGACGCCCTCGTTGGCCTGCTTCAGCGAGAGGCTGATGCGACGACGGTCGAGGTCGATGTCGATGATCTTGACGAAGATCTCGTCGCCGACCTGGACGACCTGCTCCGGGATCTCCACGTGGCGCTCGGCCAGCTCGGAGATGTGGACCAGGCCCTCGATGCCCTCCTCGACCCGGACGAACGCGCCGAACGGCACCAGCTTGGTGACGCGGCCCGGCACGACCTGGCCGATCTGGTGGGTGCGGGCGAACTGCTGCCACGGGTCTTCCTGAGTGGCCTTGAGCGACAGGGAGACGCGCTCGCGCTCCATGTCGACGTCGAGGACCTCGACCGTGACCTCCTGGCCGACCTCGACAACCTCGGACGGGTGGTCGATGTGCTTCCAGGACAGCTCGGACACGTGGACCAGGCCGTCGACCCCGCCGAGATCGACGAAGGCGCCGAAGTTGACGATCGAGGAGACGACGCCCTTGCGGACCTGACCCTTCTGGAGGGTGTTGAGGAACGTCTGGCGAACCTCGGACTGCGTCTGCTCGAGCCAGGCGCGGCGCGACAGGACCACGTTGTTGCGGTTCTTGTCGAGCTCTATGATCTTCGCCTCGAGCTCGCGGCCGACGTACGGCTGCAGGTCGCGGACACGGCGCATCTCGACCAGGGACGCCGGGAGGAAGCCACGCAGGCCGATGTCGAGGATGAGACCACCCTTGACGACCTCGATGACCGTGCCGGTGACGATGCCGTCCTCGTCCTTGATCTTCTCGATCGTGCCCCAGGCGCGCTCGTACTGCGCACGCTTCTTGGACAGGATCAGGCGGCCCTCTTTGTCCTCCTTCTGGAGAACCAGGGCTTCGACGTGCTCCCCGACCTCCACGACGTCAGCAGGGTCGACATCGTGCTTGATCGAAAGCTCGCGCGAGGGGATGACACCCTCGGTCTTGTAGCCGATATCGAGAAGAACCTCGTCTCGATCGACCTTGACGACGGTGCCCTCGACGATGTCGCCGTCGTTGAAGTACTTGATGGTCTCGTCGATCGCCGCGAGGAAGGCTTCCTCGGACCCGATGTCGTTGACCGCTACCTGCGGGGTGCTCGAGGTGGCCTCAGTGCTGGACGTCATGTGTGGAATTGCTCCGAACGCGGACAGGATGTCGATGTGGCGGATGCGCGGCAGGCCCTCTTCCGCATCAAGCCGAGGAATTACGACATCGACGTGACCGAGCGCGAGCCCGCTCCGTCTGAGGCGCGCGCGAGCCCACAGCGCAGCGATCAGCATATGAGACGTTGGCCACGCGGTCAATCCAGGGGGCAATCAATACGCGATGACCTGGAGCCCACGCTTGGCGATGATATTACCCCGAAGTTTCTCCGGTATGGAGATCCGGTCCGGGTCGCCGTCGGAGACGTAGCGCTCGCCGGGGTGCTTGTTCAGCCACTCCAGCCAGTACTGCGAGCACCACTTGCGGCACTCGCCCTTCTTGCCGTTGCTCTGGATGCGCTGGATCGCTCCCCTGTCGAACTTTTTCGCGTAGGGCGAAAGCGACGGCTCGGCTCCAGCGAGGAACACGCCGGCGAAATCATAACGGGTGCCGTCCCAGGAGCCGGTGCGGGCGAGCTTCTTCGGCCGGGGCACCGAGCCGTACGGCAACGCCATGGTCTTGGCTGGCGGCGCGCCGAGCTTCTCGATCAGGCGCTCGAGCCGGACGATCTGCTCGCGGACCTTCTTCTTACTGAGCACGCGCAGGCTGGGGTGGCTCCAGGTGTGGTTGGCCACCTCGTAGCCGTGGTCGACCAGCCACTTCACGGCCACTGTCTGGGCCCCTCTGTCGACCAGCCCGAACGGCTCCCGGTTGACCCAGAACGTGGCGACCGGCCGGAAAGAGGGGTATTTCCTGGCCACTTCCTGAATGATGCCCACCGCCGTGTCGGGCTTGGGGTTGCCGCTCGCGTCGAGCGCGAAGTGGCTCGGGTGCCCGTCGTCGAACGTCAGCACGACGGGGAACCTCCCCGCCGGCACCCTGATGTCGCCGGTGGCGAACTCTCTGGCGGTGATCGGCACGTAGCCCTGCTCGGCGAGCTTCTCCAGCTCCTTCCTGAGCTGGTCCGGCGTCCGGTCGATCGAGGCCAGCCGCTTGGCGAGGATCCGGTGGTACATCAGCACCGGCACCAACCCGGCCTCGTTGGCGTGCACCTGCCGGGCGAAGTCGGGTGTGGCCACGACCCCCGGCGGCTGGCCCACCGGGGAGGGGTTCGGCGGCTCGACGCTGCCCTGGACCTTGGCCACGGTCCTCACCTTGGCCTGCGGACGCCTGTCGCCGGGTAAGAGGCCTAAGCCGATGACGGCCACTGTGACCACCACGACGTTCGCGATGCCGATGATCCGCGTGAGGGACGCTGATATCCGCACAGAACTCCCGACCGCTCGGTGAAATTACGTTCAGGCTAGTGCAGATCTACCCAAAAAATTCAGTGTCCTGCGTCCTCCCAGGTGCGCCCGACGCCCACGGACACCTCCAGCGGGACCCGCAGCTGGTAGGCGGCGTTCATCTGGTCGCGTACGAGCTGCGTGAGCTGCTCCAGCTCCCCTGACGCCACCTCGAACACGAGCTCGTCGTGGACCTGCAGCAGCATCCTGGAGGTCAGCCCCTCCTCGCGGATGGCCTGGTGGACGTTGAGCATGGCGACCTTGATGATGTCGGCGGCCGAGCCCTGGATGGGGGCGTTGAGCGCCATCCGCTCGGCCATCTCGCGGCGCTGGCGGTTGTCGCTGGTGAGGTCGGGCAGGTAGCGGCGGCGGCCCATGATCGTCTCGGTGTAGCCGTCGGAGCGTGCCTGCTGGACGATGGCGTGCAGGAAGTCGCGCACGCCGCCGAACTCCTCGAAGTACTCCTCCTTCAGCGCCCGCGCCTCCGCCACCGGGATGTTGAGCTGCCCGGCCAGCCCGAAGTCGGACAGGCCATAGGCCAGGCCGTAGTTCATGGCCTTGATGCGGGCCCGCAGCTCGCCGTCGATCTGCTCGGGCGGCAGGTCGAACACCCTGGCCGCGGTGGCCTGGTGGAAGTCGTGGCCGGACTCGAAGGCCGCGATCAGCGACTCGTCGCCCGACAGGTGCGCCATGATGCGCAGCTCGATCTGGCTGTAGTCGGCCGTCAGCAGCGTCTCGTAGCCCTCACCGACCACGAAGCCCTGGCGGATCCGGCGGCCCTCGGCGGTGCGGATCGGGATGTTCTGCAGGTTGGGCTTCTCCGACGACAGCCGGCCGGTGGCGGCGATGATCTGGTTGAACGTGGTGTGGATGCGCCCGTCGTCGGCGATCTCCTTGATCAGGCCCTCTACGGTGGTGCGCAGCTTCTGCTGGTCGCGGTGGCGCAGCATGATCGTCGGCAGCTCGTGATCGGTCTGTGTGGCCAGCCAGGCGAGCTGGTCGGCGTCGGTGCTCCAGCCGGTCTTGATCTTTTTCGTCTTGGGGAGGTTGAGCTTGACGAAGAGGATCTCCTGCAGTTGCTTGGGCGAGCCCAGGTTGAACTGCTCGCCGACGGCGCGGTGGGCCTCCTCCACGGCGTGCTTGACCGCGGCCCCGAACTCGGCCTCCAGCCCCGCGAAGTATTCGCCGTCGACCGCGATGCCCGCACGCTCCATCTCGGCCAGCACGGCCAGCAGCGGCTGCTCGACGTCGGTCATCAGCTGGGTGCCGCCGCGGCCGGCCAGGAAGCGCTCCAGCGCCTCGGCCAGCTCGCGCACGGCGTGGGCGCGCAGCGCGAGGTCCTTGGCCGGGGCGTCCTCGTCATCGCCGAACAAAGCGGCCTGCCCGGTGGACTCCTCCTCGGCCCGCAGGTCGCGGTTGAGGTAGCGCCTGGCCAGGTCTTCCAGCGCGAACGTGCGCTGACCCGGCATCGCCAGGTAGGCCGCGAGCGCGGTGTCGCAGCTCAGGCCGCGCAGCTCCAGGCCCTGCGCCCAGAGCGCCAGGATGGGCCCCTTGGCGTCGTGGACGGCCTTGGGCTTGGTGTCGTCGGCCAGCCAGGCCCGCAGGGCCGTCTCGTCGGCCTCGGTGAGCTTGACGGGGTCGATGTAGGCGGCGGTGCCGTCGGGCGAGGCGACGGCGATGCCGTCGATGCGGCCGGTGCCGCTGCCGTAGGCGCCCTTGAAGGCCAGCCCGGCCCGGCCCTCGGGCAGCGCGGACAGCCAGCCCGCCACCCGGTCGGGGCCGAGCAGCACGGTCTCGACCTCGAAGCCCTGGTCAGGCTCCTGCTCGCCGGAGCCGAACACCTTGAACACCCGCTCCCGCAGCTCGCCGCGGAACTGCAGGCTGTCGAACAGCTTGTTGATCTCCTCGCGCTCCCAGGTGCCCTGCGTGAGGTCGCCGAGGTCGGCCTCGAGCGGGACGTCGCGGAGCAGCTCGGTCAGCCGCCGGTTCATCAGCACCTGGGCGACGTGCTCGCGCAGCTTGTCGCCGACCTTGCCCTTGACCTCGTCGACCCGGTCGACCAGCGCGGTCAGCGAGCCGAACTCGCGCACCCACTTGGCGGCGGTCTTCTCCCCCACGCTCGGGATGCTCAGGAGGTTGTCGCTGGGATCGCCGCGCAGGGCGGCGAAGTCGGGATATTGCGCCGGGGTCAGGCCGTACTTCTCCACGACCGCCTCGGGCGTGAACCTCGTCATGTCACTGATGCCGCGCCGTGTCATCAGGACGGTGATGTGCTCGTTGACCAGCTGCAGCGCGTCGCGGTCGCCGGTGACGATCAGGACGTCCATCCCCTGCTCGAAGGCGCGGGTGGCGAGCGTGGCGATGAGGTCGTCGGCCTCGAATCCGGCCTTGGACAGGCGCGGGATGCGGAAGGTGTCGAGCAGCTCGAAGATGAGCTGCATCTGACCGCGGAAGTCCTCGGGCGTCTCGCTCCTGTTGGCCTTGTATTCGGAGTACGCCTCGTGGCGGAAGGTCGGCTCCGACCTGTCGAAGGCCACCGCCACGTGGGTCGGCTGCTCGTCGCGCAGGACGTTGGTCAGCATCGAGGTGAACCCGTAGACCGCCTCGGTGTGCTGACCGTCGGTGGTCATCAGGTTGGCGTCCTTCAGCGCGAAGAACGCGCGGTAGGCCAGGGAATGCCCGTCAAGCAGCAAAAGGCGCGGGCGGCTGGGGGTCACTTCACTCTTCGGCACACACGCAGCCTAGTCTGCGTCTGCGACAGAAAACCTGAGCTCGGAAGAGTGGAGACGTCCCTTTGACGCAGACCAACCCCCTGGACTTCTCGGTGTACGGCGCCACGCACGAGGGCACTCTGGCCGATCGCATGGGCATCGAGTTCCTCGAGGCCGGCCCCGAGCGGGTGGTGGGCCGGATGCCGGTCGAGGGCAACACCCAGCCCTACGGCCTGCTGCACGGCGGGGCGTCGGCGGTGCTGGCCGAGACGCTCGGCTCGGTGGCGGCGGCCATCCACGCGGGCCCCGAGCGCATCGCGGTGGGGATCGAGATCAACGCGACCCATCACCGCCCGGCGACCTCCGGGTACGTCACCGGTGTCGCGACCAGGCTGCACGGCGGCCGGACGCTGGCGACGTACGGCATCGAGATCACCGATGAGCGGGGAAAACTCGTCTGCACCTCTCGCCTCACGTGCATGCTGCGCGACAGGTGAAACTTGCGTCCCTTTGCGCGCAGCGCCTGTGGGTCGCTACGGTGGTCCGAACGCGAGCCCGCGGGAAGGCCCAGTAGATAACGTGTACGGCCGGGGAAGCCCTACACGGCCCCAAAGGCCGCCCCCGCGGGCTCGTCCATGTTTCCCGCTGATCGTTACGCATTCGTATGACAAAGCGCCAGGCGTCTACCCCGATTTAGCCCCTGACCAGGCTTGTTGTTTCCTCACATGAGTGACACGCACATGTCACTAATTGGTGACGAACGATACTGAACCGGGCGACACCAGAATAAGCTCCCGCCACAGCATCCCAGTTGTGCCTGCGATGCCCGCGTGTCGAGATGGAGGGGCACAACCCCGCCTTGACCTACTTGAGGGAGCACCATTGCGCAGAGCCGTGATCGCGTTCACGGCCTTCCTGGGTGGACTCGTCTTCCTGCTGGCCGTACCCGCCCAAGCGAGTACGGCCGACTGCCAGGGACTGAGGGGAACACTCAAACTCCAAGGCCAGCCAGTGAACGGCGCGAAAATCGCCGTGACCACCGAGAGCGGACAACCCGTCAAGGAGGTCACAAGTAACACACAGGGCACGTGGGATGTTCAGGTCGACAAACCAGGTAAGTACAAGGTCACCCTGGATGTCAGCAGCCTTCCGAAGAATGCCGAGGTGCGGGGCGGCAACAATGTCCGCACGCTGACGGTCTTCGAGGGCAACTGCTCGGCGGTCCTGTTCGCGCTCCAGCCCAAGGGCGCCCCGGGTCAGCAGCAGGCGGACACCGGCGGGGAGACCACGTTCTGGGAGCAGGCCGCCCAGCTGACGTTCGAGGGGCTCAACCTCGGCCTGATCATCGCGCTGGCCGCGCTCGGTCTCTCGCTCATCTACGGCACGACCGGCCTGACCAACTTCGCCCACGGAGAGCTGGTCACGCTCGGCGCGATCCTCGCCTACGCGTTCAACGTGGGCTTCGGGCTGCATCTCATCCCAGCCGCGCTGATCGCCGTCGTGCTCGCCGGCATCCTCGGCTACTTCCAGGACCGCTTCTTCTGGGGCCAGCTGCGCAGGCGCGGCACCGGCACCATCGCCATGATGATCATCTCGATCGGCGTGGCGCTCCTGCTCCGCTATGTGTTCCTGATCTTCTTCGGCGGCCAGAACGAGGCCTACGCGCAGTACACCGCGCAGCCGGGCATCGAGGTCGGCCCCATCACGGCGGCCCCGAAGAACTTCGTCGCCATGGGCATCGAGCTCGTGGTCCTGGTCATCGTCGGCCTGGCGCTCCTGCGCACCCGCACCGGCAAGGCGGCTCGCGCCGTGGCCGACAACCCCGCGCTCGCGGCCTCGTCCGGCATCAACGTCGACCGGGTCATCCGGATCATCTGGACCGCGGGCGGCGCCATCGCCGGGCTGGCGGGCATCATGCTCGGCCTGTCGCAGAGCCTCAAATACACGATGGGCCAGGACGTCCTGCTGCTCATCTTCGCCGGCGTGACGCTCGGCGGGCTCGGCACCGCGTTCGGCGCGCTGGTGGGCTCACTCGTGGTCGGCCTGTTCGTCCAGGTCTCCACCCTGTGGGTGCCGCCGGAGCTCAAGTCCGTCGGCGCGCTGGTCGTACTCATCATCGTGCTCCTCATCCGGCCGCAGGGCATCCTGGGCCGCCGCGAGCGGATCGGCTGATCGGGGGAGGATCAGAATGGACTGGATCACGATCATCAGCACCACCCTCAAGGCCGCGGTCGGCGTCGAGACGGTGCTCTACGGAATCGCCGCCATCGGCGTCAACATCCACTTCGGCTACACGGGCCTGCTCAACTTCGGCCAGGCCGCCTTCATGGGCGTGGCCGGCTACGGCCTGGCGGTCACCGTCACCGTCCTGGGCCTGCCGTTCTGGCTCGGCATCATCGTCGGCCTGGTCGCCGCCGTGCTCCTGGCGATCCTGCTGGGCATACCGACCCTGCAGTTGCGCGCCGACTACCTGGCCATCGTCACCATCGCGGCCGCCGAGATCGTACGGCTCATCTTCCGCTCGGTGGCGTTCAAGGACGTCTTCGGCGGCTCCGACGGGCAGCGCGGCTTCTCCGACGGCTTCTACGCGCTCAACCCCTTCCCGGAGGGGCAGTACGGCTTCAACCTCGGCCCGGTGCCCCTGTTCTTCAACAACCGGCAGCTGTGGGTCATCCTCGTCGGCTGGGTGCTGATCGCCCTGGCCTGCGCCATGGTCTACCTGCTCATGAAGAGCCCGTGGGGCCGCGTGCTCAAGGCCATCCGCGAGGACGAGGACGCCGTTCGCAGCCTCGGCAAGAACGTCTTCTCGTACAAGATGCAGTCGCTCATCCTGGGCGGCGTCATCGGCGCTCTGGGCGGCTTCCTCTACGGCCTGGCCTACGCCTCGGTGCAGCCCGACGTGTTCGGCACCGAGACCACGTTCTACATGTACACGATGGTCATCCTCGGCGGCGCCGCCCGCGTGCTCGGCCCCGTCATCGGCTCGATGCTCTTCTGGGTGCTGCTGGTCCTCGTCTACGGCGTGCTCTCCGAGGCGGTCGGCGCGGGGTACATCACCTTCCTGGATGTCAACCAGGTCGGCGCCGTGCGCTGGATCCTGGTCGGCCTCGGCTTGATCCTGTTGCTCATCTTCCGGCCACAGGGCATCTTCGGTGACAAGAGGGAGATAGCGATCGATGCACGCTGAAACCACCACCACCGAGCGCAAGGCCGCGGCCCTGGCGGCGTTCAAGGACCTGGCGCACGACCCCGGCGTGCCCAAGCCCGACCCCATCCTCGTCGTGGACAACGTGGTTCGCCGCTTCGGCGGCCTGACCGCCGTCGAGGTCGGCCACGTCGAGATCCAGCGCGGCTCCATCACCGCGCTGATCGGCCCCAACGGCGCCGGCAAGACCACGTTCTTCAACCAGCTCACCGGGTTCGACACGGCCGACTCCGGCTCGTGGACGTTCAACGGGCGGTCCATGAACGGCGTGCCCGCCCACAAGGTGGCCCGCGCCGGCATGGTGCGCACGTTCCAGCTCACCAAGGCGCTGTCCCGCCTGACGGTGCTGGAGAACATGCGCCTGGGCGCCCAGCAGCAGAAGGGCGAGAACTTCTTCCGCGCGCTCGTGCCGGGGTCCTGGCGCGGCCAGGAGGACGCGATCACCGAGCGGGCCGAGGAGCTGCTCACGCGGTTCAAGCTCGACGCCAAGCGCGACGACTTCGCCGGGTCGCTGTCCGGCGGCCAGCGCAAGCTCCTGGAGATGGCCCGCGCGCTCATGGTCCAGCCCGAGCTGGTCATGCTCGACGAGCCCATGGCCGGGGTCAACCCGGCGCTGACCCAGTCGCTGCTCGGCCACGTCAAGGACCTGCGCGAGCAGGGCATGACGGTGCTGTTCGTCGAGCACGACATGGACATGGTCCGCGACATCAGCGACTGGGTGATCGTCATGGCGCAGGGCGCGGTCATCGCGGAGGGGCCACCCGGGACGATCATGTCCGACGAGCGCGTGATCGACGCCTACCTCGGGGCGCACCACGACGCGCCGCTGTCGGAGAGCGAGCTGGAGAGCCAGCTCCACGAGGCGGAGGCGGCGCTGGAGGCCGAGATCGAAGAGGAGACGCAGAAGTGACCGTGCCTGAATCCAAGGCGGCCGTCACCGACCGCAGCGCCCACCTGGAGGGCGCCGAGGACGCCGTGCTGCGGTGCGACGAACTGATCGCCGGCTACCTGCCGGGCGTCAACATCCTCAACGGCTCCGACCTCTACGTCAAAGAGGGCGAGCTGATCGGCATCATCGGCCCCAACGGCGCCGGCAAGTCGACGCTGCTCAAGGCCATGTTCGGGCTGGTCACCATCCGCAGCGGCACGGTGCTGCTCAAGGGTGAGGACATCACGAACATGAAGGCCCACTCGCTGGTCTCCCGCGGCGTCGGCTACGTGCCGCAGACCAACAACGTCTTCCCCAGCCTCACCATCGAGGAGAACCTCGAGATGGGCGCCTTCCAGGTGCCGGGAAAGTTCAAGGAGCGCTTCGAGTTCGTCACCGAGCTGTTCCCGGCGCTCAAGGAACGGCGCAAGCAGCGCGCCGGGTCCCTGTCCGGCGGTGAGCGGCAGATGGTGGCGATGGCCAGGGCCCTCATGACCGAGCCGTCCGTGCTGCTGCTCGACGAGCCGTCGGCCGGCCTGTCGCCCAAGCTGCAGGACCTGGTGTTCATCCAGGCCCAGCAGATCAACAAGGCGGGCGTCACGGTGATCATGGTGGAGCAGAACGCCCGCCGCTGCCTGCAGATCTGCCACCGCGGCTACGTCCTCGACCAGGGCCGCAACGCCTACACCGGCACCGGGCGGCAGCTCGCCAACGACCCCAAGGTCATCGAGCTGTACCTCGGCACGCTGGCCAAGGCGTAATCAGGATCAAGACGGCGAAGGGGCTCCCGCGGGGCCCCTTCGCCGTTCTTTAATGAGCGCTGTGAAACGTTTAGCGACAGTCGCGCTCATCATCCCCGTCCTGCTCGTCGGTTGCCAGGACAACGCCTCGTCCGCGTCGAAGTACAGCACCGGCGGCGATCCGACCGACAGCCCCTGCGCCCGTGTGGTCTCGGCCATCGGGTACGCCAACCTCATGCTGAAGCCGAAAGGCCAGGAGGACCAGCAGTACTTCGAGGACGCCGTGATCGGCCGCCTGGCCGAGCTGCGCGGGATCACGCTGGAGTTCGGCGACCGGATGCCCGACTCGCTCAAGGGGGCCGTGCAGACGATCAAGACCACGACGGCGGGGTTGTCCAGGAACGACGTGCCGCGGGAGCGTCAGGTGGCCCTGCTCAAGCAGTACCGGGTGGCCGCCGACCAGATCGTGGCGGGATGCGGATAGCGACGAGAAGGGCCCGGCCATGGCGGCCGGGCCCTTCCGTGTGAGGCGGCGGTACTAGCCGGCGATGTTGCCGGTGCGGTACTCGAGCGCCTTGGTGGCGTACTTGTTGTTCGCGCCGTACTGGTAGATGCCGATGGTGGCGACGGCCGGGTCACCGGCCTCGTTGAACTCGACCGGGCCGCTGACGCCCTCGTAGTCGATGTCCTTGCCGGCCTTCAGCAGGTCCACGCACTCCTTGAAGCTCTTGCACTTCTCGCCGCCCTTGCTGACCTCGGCCAGCTTGGCCGCGATGTCCACGCCGGCGTCGCTCTTGGCGGCCTCGGCGGCCAGCGCGAGCAGGTTCGCCGCGTCGTACGACTCGGGGGCGTAGCTGAAGTCCTGCAGCTTGGGGTCGATGGCCTTCAGCTTGCTCTGGAACTCCTCGGGAGCCGCGGCGCCGGGGATCGTGCCCTTGACCCCGTCGAGCGTGCCCTTGGGCATCTTCACGTAGTTCGTGTTGGACGTGTTGCCGTCCACCATGTACCACTTGTGCTTGTCCGCGGGCAGGCCCTGCTTGACCAGCTCCGCCACGACCTTCGCCGTCTCCTCGAACCCGATCAGCACGATGCCCTTCGGGTTCTTCGCCTTGACCTTCGCCACGTCGGCGGAGAAGTCGGCCGCCTTCGGGTCGTAGTCCACGCGCTCGACGACCTCGGCGCCGCCGTCGGTGACGGTCTTCTGCACCTGGTCGGCCAGGCCCGTGCCGTACGAGTCCTGCATCGCGAGGATGCCGACCGTGTCGTTGCCGTCGGACACCACGAGGTCGCCCAGCACGCGCCCCTGCAGCTTGTCGGGCGGCGAAGTACGGAAGTACAGACCCTTGTCGTTGATCGTGGTGAACTTGTCAGAAGTGTTGGCCGGCGAGAACTGCACCACGCCCGCACCCGTGATCTTGTCGATCACCGACTCCGACACCGACGACGACGCGGCGCCGATGATGGCGTCGGCCTTCTGCGCCAGCAGCTTGTCCACCGACTGCGAGGCGATGTTCGTGGTCGTGTCACCCGAGTCAGTGTCGTACTTGGTGACCGGCTTGCCCAGCACGCCCCCAGCCTCGTTGATCTCCTTGACAGCGAGGCTGACTCCCGCGATCTCGGGCGGGCCGAGGAACGCCAGCGAACCGGTCTGGGGCAGCAGCGTACCGAGGGTCAGGGTGCCGTCGCCCTTCGCGGCGGCGGGCGCCGACGAGGATGGCGCGGCAGACTGGGAAGTCTGCGTGGCGGTGTCGCCGCCGCCACCGCCGCAGGCTGTCAGGGCGAGGCTGGTGGCAGCCACGACAGCCAGCGCCCGCCCCACGGGAGCAATGCGGATCATGAAGTGTCTCCTTCATTTCCAGGCCGGGATCCGTCAGCACCGCCGAGCGTTCCCGAACGAATGCAGGAAACGTACAAAACCGCAGCGTGCTCCAACTAGATGCGCTGAGGAACTGTCGGCACTTGGATGCGGAGTCGTAATCACTCCTCAACTTACGGGAGCTGCGGAAGGACGCTTAATGTGCGGTGGGTGAAGCGCTTTACGGTTCCCCTCGTGATGGCGGTACTCCTCACCGGTTGCGGCTCCTCCGAGCCGCCCGCCCAGCCTTCCGCCAAGCCCCCCGGCGGCGTATCCGTCTCGCTGGCGCAATGGCGTTCGGACGAGCCCGTGCACGCGATCGAGGTGGCCGTCCGCAATACCACCGACACACCGGTCTATTTCGCCGACGTCCAGCTCGTCACGCCCTCATTCAAAACGCTCCCGGCGCAGCGGATCGACAGCGCCATCAACAAGACCGAGCGTACGGACCTGCGCATCACGTTGGGCCCCGCCAACTGCCTCCCCAAGGGCCTGCCCGAGGTACAGCCCGCCACGGTCGTGGCGCACCTCAGCACCGGCTCGGAGCCGCCGCACAAGGTGGTGTTCGACGTGCCGCACCCGGACCCGCTCCTGGCCAGGCTGCTGCGGGACGAGTGCTCCGAGTTCCTGATCAAGGAGGCGGCGGACATCGAGTTCGGCCCTGAGTGGGAGGAGTCGGGCAAGGCCATGCGGGGGAACCTGGTGATCACCAGGCGCGGCGAGGGCGCGGTCACGCTGAACGACATGGGCGGGACCACCCACTTCATCGTCACGCCCAGGCACCGGCCCCTGGGCGTGCTGGCGGCCGGGCAGCAGCGGCTGGAGGTGCCGATCACGCTCACCCCCGGCCGCTGCGACCCGCACGCGTTCGCCGAGGCCAAGAAGGCGTTCCTGTTCCCCGTGCGGGCGAGCATCGACGGGGGCCAGGAACGCGTCGTCATCGTGGTGCCGCCCAAGCCGCTGCAGGATCGCCTCATCACGTACGCGCTGAAGACGTGCGGCCTGGGCTGAGGCTCAGCCCTCGATCTTGCCGGTGCGGTACTCCAGCGCCTTGCCGGGGTACTTGTTGTCGTCGCCGTACTGGTAGACGCCGATCGTCGCCACCGCCGGGTCACCCGCGTCGTCGAACTCCACCGGGCCGCTGATGCCGTCGTAGTCGATGTCCTTGCCGGCCTTCAGCAGGTCCACGCACTCCTTGAAGCTCTTGCACTTCTCGCCGCCCTTGCTCACCTCGGGCAGCTTGGCGGCGATGGACTTGCCGGTGTCGTCCTTGGCCGCCTCGGCGGCCAGCGCGATCAGGTTCGCCGCGTCGTACGACTCCGCGGCGTACGTGAAGTCCGAGAGCTTGGGGTCGAGCTCCTTGAGCTTCTTCCTGAACTCCTCGGGCGCCTCGGCGCCGGGGATGGTGCCCTTGACGCCCTTGAGCGTGCCCTTGGGCATCTTCAGGTAGTTGGTGTTCGACATGTTGCCGTCCACCATGTACCACTTGTACTTGTCGGCCGTCAGGCCCTGCTTGACCAGCTCCGCCACGACCTTGGCGCCCTCCTCGAAGCCGATCAGCACGATCGCCTTGGGGTTCTTCGCCTTGATCTTGGCCACGTCGGCGGAGAAGTCGGCCGCCTTCGGGTCGTAGTCCACGCGCTCCGCGACGCTCGCGCCGGCTTCCTCGGCCGTCTTGGTGATCTGGTCGGCCAGGCCGGAGCCGTACGAGTCCTGCATGGCCAGGATGCCGATGGTGTCGTTGCCGTCGGCGGCGATCAGGTCTCCGAGCACCCGGCCCTGCAGCTTGTCCGGCGGCGCCGTGCGGAAGTACAGCCCGTTGTCGTTGATCGTGGTGAACTTGTCGGAGGTGTTGGCCGGCGAGAACTGCACCACGCCCGCGCCCGTAATCTTGTCAATGATCGACTCCGACACCGACGACGACGCGGCGCCGATGATGGCGTCGGTCTTCTGCGCCAGCAGCTTGTCCACCGACTGCGAGGCGATGTTCGTGGTCGTGTCACCGGAGTCCGTGTGGACCTTGGTGACCGGCTTGCCGAGCACGCCCCCGGCCTCGTTGATCTCCTTGACGGCCTGGTCCACCCCGGCGAACTCGGGCGGGCCGAGGAACGCCAGCGAACCGGTCTGCGGCAGCACCGTGCCGAGGGTCAGCGTGCCGTCACCCTTCTCCGCGGGAGCCGAGGAGGCCGCCGCGGACGGGGCCGCCGAGTCGGACTGCTTCGCGGCCGTGTCACCACCGCCTCCACCACAGGCGGTCAAAGCCAGGCTCGCCGCGGCCGCGACGGCCAGTACGCGCCCTGTTGGAGCAATGCGGATCATAAAAGAGACTCCCCCTATCTCAACGAAGGAACGATCACCTTCGCTGGGTTTTCCGAGCTCAGCATGCCTGTTCGGGGAGGAGGTGGGGAGTTCTTACGCCGCTTTTATGCGGATTCGTAATGTCCCAAACACTCCCCGTAATTGTATGTTTCGTGAGAGTTACGGACTTCTGTCAGTGATGGTGACTTCAGGCCGAAATTTCGGGATCCAGGCCGCAATAAGGGGGCTTCAAGCCTTTGGCCTTGCCCCACGTCCACAGTCCGGCGTCGTATTCGGAGACAGGCCGGCCCAACTCGACGCCCGCGAACATGGGCGGCCCAGATACGTCCGCGGCAGCGCCGTACCGAAGACCAGCCCGCCATCCCCCCGGGGCGAGACCGAGGAGGACAGCGCGGACCCCGCAGCGGTCGCCCCTGAACACGCCACAGCACGGAGGCCCGGCACGCGACCTACCGAAAGACTCCCTCAGCCCCGCTCAGCCGCGTCATCGATAACGATCTGAGCAACCTCACGCATGCTCAACCGCCGATCCATCGACGCCTTCTGGATCCACCTGAACGCCTGAGGCTCACTCCAGCCGTGCTGCGTCATCAGCAACCCCTTGGCGCGCTCCACCAGCTTCCGCGTCTCCAGCCGCTCCGACAGGCTCGACACCTCGGCGGCCAGCGCCACCATCTCCTCGTGCCTGCTGACCGCCATCTCGATCGCCGGCACCAGATCCGCCTTCGTGAACGGCTTCACCAGATAGGCCATCGCCCCCGCGTCCCTGGCCCGCTCGACCAGGTCACGCTGAGAGAACGCGGTCAGGATCAGGCACGGCGCGATCCGCTCGGCCACGATCCGCTCCGCCGCCGAGATGCCGTCGAGCACGGGCATCTTCACATCCAGGATGACGAGGTCGGGCTTCAGCTCGGCGGCCAGCCGGATCGCCTGCTCACCGTCCCCGGCCTCGCCCACGACGACGTAGCCGTCCTCCTGGAGCATCTCCTTGAGGTCGAGGCGGATCAGGGCCTCGTCTTCCGCGATCACTACTCGCCGCTGCGTACTCACGAGCAGAAGAGTACCGATGTCCGGTAGATTAGATCCACGCCGGTGCGGCTCGGGGCGTTACACTCCCAGACCGTAGACCGGACAAACCCCGCCCGCCCCGGTATTCCAACGGCAGAGAAAGCGGATTCAAAACCCGTACAGTGTGGGTTCAAATCCCACCCGGGGCACCGATCAACCGCCCGGCTTTCACGGCCGGGCGGTTTTTGTCGTACCCGGCTGCGACACTCTCCGCATGCATGATCTCGCTGTGCGCAACCGTACGCTCCGCCTGCTGGACTCCGGTCTCAGCATCCGCGAGGCAAGCCGCCAGACCGGCGTCAACATGAACACCATCCGTCGGTGGCGCGACTTGCCTGAGACGCACCCTCCCACAACCCGCAGTTGCCCCCGTTGTGCACCGATTCCGCTCTCTCCGACGCCCGCCGACAGCTACGCCCATCTGCTCGGCCTCTACCTCGGCGACGGCCACATCGTGCACTGCCCCAAGGGGGTCTACCTGCTCACCGTCTACTGCGACGACAACTGGCCCGGCCTGATCGAGGAAGTCGCCGCCACGATGGCACAGGTGATGCCCGCCTCAGCAGTGAGCCGACGCAAGCGCAACGGTTGCACTGAGGTCAAGAGCCTCTCGAAGCACTGGCCGCACCTGTTCCCCCAGCATGGGCCAGGCAAGAAGCACAACCGGCCGATCGTGCTCGAGCTCTGGCAACGGGAGATCGTCACATCCCATCCTGGGCGGTTCGTCAGGGGCCTTATCCACTCCGATGGCTATCGCGGGATGAATCGGGTGCGCCGTCCACTCCCCAGCGGCGTGCGCTGGTACGAATACCCCCGCTACCTGTTCAAGAACGAGTCCTCCGACATCCTTGCCCTCTGTGGTGAGGCGCTCGACTTGCTCGGCGTCGCCTGGCGCTTCAACAACCGCAACGAGCTGTCCGTCGCCAGGCGCGAGGCCGTCGAACTGCTGGATGCCTACGTCGGTCCCAAGTACTGACGCTTCACGGTGTCCAGTCGGGCGAGCGGCCCAGGAGGGCGACGACCTGGTCCAGGGCCGAGGCGTCGGCGGGGGCGGACAGGCCGGGGAGGAATGCCTTGCCCTCGCCGCGCGACTGCGGCGTGTCCGGGACCTGGCGGGCCAGTGGGAGTGCGGCCGCGGCGAGGTCCTCGTCCACGTTGGGCGGGAGGCCCAGGGCCTTGGCGAAGTCCCAGCCGTGCACCACGCAGTCGATGAAGTGGAAGCCGATCGCCAGCTCCGCGGGGAACGGCCCGCCGTCGCGTACCTCCGGCAGGTAGAACGGGCGGTCCAGGACGCCGCCGGTCGCGAAGGCGGCCAGGACGGCGCGGGCAGAGGCGGCGTGCTCGGCCGCCGGGTCAGCGCCCAGTGGGCGGGGCCGCCAGCCGGCCAGGTCTGACCGCTGCCCCGTGGCCGCGAAGGCGAAGCCGTGGTTCTGCGCGATCTGGTGTTCCAGCAGATCGCGTACGGCCCATCCGGCGCACGGCGTCGGCCTGTCCAAATCGTCCGGCTTGAGGGTGTCAAGGAGGTCGATGGTGGCCTGCACGGATCGCCGGTTCAGTTCAATGATGTCTACCAAGGCACAATTCCTTCATCGTCGTAGAACCCGCCCGTCGGTCCGTCGGGGCCGAGGGTGGCCAACCTGATGATGATGGCGGCGCCGTCTGCGGCAGTGCGAGTGATTTTGTACGGCAGGTCCTTGCTGAAGTCGGTGGCGCAGGCGCCCGGGGCGGCGGCGTTGACCAGGATGCCGTCCTTGCGGAGCTCTTTGGCGTACTGGACGGTCAGGGAGTTGAGCGCGGTCTTCGACACCGGATAGGTGGCCATGGGTGGCAGGCCGGACATGTAGTGGCCGGGGTCGGTGTGGTGGGCGAGGGAGCCGACGCCGCTGGAGACGTTCACGATGCGGGCCGCGGGTGAGCGTCTGAGCAGGGGGAGCATGGCGTTGGTGACCATGAGGACGCCGATGACGTTCGTCTCGAACACCTCCCACACCGTCCGTGGGGACGTGGCGCTGGGCGGGACCCACGCGGTGCCCGAGATTCCGGCGTTGTTGACGAGCACGTCGAGGCGGGTCAGCGCGGCGGCGGCCGCCTCGATCGTGGCCGGGTCCGTGACGTCCAGTACGACCGGCCGCACGTCGCCGTCCGCCGCGCGGAGCCGGGCCGCGGCCTCCTCGCCTCGCTCGCGGTCGCGGGAGCCGAGCAGCACCGTCATGCCCTCGCGCGCGAGCCCGGCGGCGACCTCGTACCCGATGCCCTTGTTCGCCCCGGTCACCAGGGCGGTGGTCTTTTCGGTCATGTCGGGTAGCACACCACCGCTCGCCGCGTTGGGGCCAACACCGGGTGGGTCATGGCCAATACCCTGAAGGTATGGAAACGCGCGAGCTGGCCTACTTCGCCGCTGTCGCGGAGGAGCTGCACTTCGGGCGGGCGGCCGAGCGGCTGGGCATCGCGCAGCCGCCGCTGTCGAGGGCGATCCAGAAGCTGGAACGGCGGCTCGGGGTCATGTTGTTCGACCGGTCCGGGCGGCAGATCGCGCTGACGCCGGCGGGCGAGGTGCTGGCCAGGGAGGCGGCCAAGGTCCTCGACGCGGTGGCCGCCGCCGCGGTGCGCACGCAGCGGGCCGGGCGCGCCGAACCCCGGCTGGTCGTGGCGCTGAAGGCCGGCGGCGACGGTGGCCTGCTGCCGGAGATCCTCGCCGCCTACCGCGCCCATCCCGACGCCGTGGAAGTGGAGCTGGTGCTGTGCGCGGTGACGGAGCGGGCGCGGATGCTGCGTGACGGCACGGCCGACGTGGCGTTCCTGCACAGCCCGTACGAGGATCTGACGGGGTTCGACAGCGAGCCGCTCCGGATCGAGGGCAGCGTGGCGATCCTGCCTCCCGGGCATCGCCTGGCGGGGCGGTCCTTCGTGCGCCTGGCCGACCTGGAGGACGACCCGGCGCCCTGCTGGCCTGGCCAGCAGGGCGGCATCCGTGATGCCACTGTGTTGATGCAGCTGGTGGCGTTGGGCCGGTTGATCGCGGTGGCGCCGGAGTCGGTGGCGGAGCACCTGCGGCGTGACCTGGTGGCCGTGCCGGTGCTCGACGGCGCGCCGACGACCGTGGCGCTGGCCTGGCCGGAGGGGACGCGCTCGCGGGCGCTCGGGGCATTCGTCCACACGGCGACGGCCATCGCGACACGTCATCCTGCCGCTCAAGCCACCGTCTCAGCCCCACACCCCACCGCCGCCACCGTCTCGGCCCAGCACTCCGTCGCCGGCGTCGTCTCGACGTCCGCGACCACCGCCGTGGGACCGCTTTCGGCGCCGCTGGACGCGCTGCCGCCTTCCGCCGCCTCGGACGCGGAGGTGCCTTCCGCGACCCTGGACGCGCGGCCACCTTCCGCCGCGCGCGAGACGGGGTCGCCGCCTTCACAAGGTCGCAAAAGCCGTGGTGAGGAGCTTTCGGGATCGCTCCCACCGGGAATAGCCGTCTCAAGATCGATGCAGACGGGGGTGGGGCGGGATGCCGTTGAGCGTGGCGGCGCGGGAGGCGTTCCTGGCGGAGCCGCACATCGCGAGCCTGGCCGTGGAGGCGGGTGACGGGCGGGCACCGCTGATGGTGCCCGTCTGGTACTCCTACGTCCTGGGCGGCGATATCCGGTTCCTGACGGATGGGGACTCCCGCAAGGCCCAGCTGATCGCGAAGGCCGGCAGGTTCTCGATGCTGGTGCAGCGGGTCAGCCCGACATATCGGTACGTGTCCGTTGAAGGCCCCCTCATATCTTCCGAGCCCACGACGCTGGAGGACCTGACCCGCATCGCCTCCCGCTACCTACCGCCCGACGCGGTGGAGGGCTACGTGCAGGGCTCGGACCTCCATGTGCTCATGACGTTCAGGATGCGGCCCGAACGCTGGCTCTCCGCCGACCTGGGCGCTCTCGGCTGACCCGGGCACCCTCCCACGGACCTGCGCGCTGCCCGCTGACCCGTGAAACGGTATTTTTGGGCCCGTGACTGCTATCGATCCCACCTCGACCGGCGCGTTCGGCGTCGGACTTGCGACCATCGCCGCCGACGGCACCGTACTCGACACCTGGTTCCCCGCCCCTGAGCTGGGCGACGCGCCCGCGACGGGCACCGAGCGGCTCTCCGCCGGCGAGGCCCCCGAGCTGGACGAGCTGACGGAGCTCGCGGGTCCCGACGCGGCACGGGGCGTGGAGGTGGTGGCGGTGCGCACCGGCATCGCCAAGCTCTCCGAGGCGCCCGTGGACGCCCACGACGTCTACCTGCGACTGCATTTGATCTCCGCGCGCCTGGTCAAGCCGCACGGAGTGAACCTCGACGGCATCTTCGGCCTGCTCGCCAACGTCGTGTGGACCAACTTCGGCCCGTGCCCGGTGCCCGGCTTCGAGCAGACGCGCCTGCGCCTGCGGGCCAGGGGCGCCGTGACGGTGTACGGGGTGGACAAGTTCCCGCGGATGGTGGACTACGTGCTGCCTTCCGGCGTGCGGATCGCCGACGCCGACCGGGTGCGTCTCGGCGCCCACCTGGCCCACGGCACGACGGTCATGCACGAGGGCTTCGTGAACTTCAACGCCGGCACGCTGGGCGCCTCCATGGTCGAGGGCCGTATCTCGGCCGGCGTGGTGGTCGGCGACGGCTCCGACGTGGGCGGGGGCGCCTCGATCATGGGCACGCTGTCGGGTGGCGGCAAGCAGGTCATCTCGATCGGCGAGCGCTGCCTGCTGGGCGCCAACGCGGGGATCGGCATCTCGCTGGGCGACGACTGCGTGGTTGAGGCGGGGCTCTATGTGACGGCGGGCACGAAGGTCGCCCTCCCGGACGGCACGGTGGTGAAGGCGGCCGAGCTGTCCGGCTCGAACGGGATCCTTCTGCGCCGCAACTCGCAGTCCGGCGCGGTGGAGGCGGTCCCCCGCACGGGCGACGGCATCGAGCTCAACGCCGCTCTGCACTCCAACTGACACGCTGCCACGCGGGCGGCGGCCGTCGTCACCAACGCCGCCCGTGGTACACCCCGCCCGTCGATGTACCGGCCCGCCCAAGCCACGGAGACGGCCCGCGGCGCGCCGTTGCGGCGGCGCGCCGGTGAGGCGGGTGAGCGTCTCCCTGGAGGGCCCTCAGCCACGGTCGGCGGGTGGTGCCCGCCGTGCGCAGCCGTCAAGGAACTGAAGCGTCTCCCTAGAGCACGACTCGCCGTGCGCAGCCGTGAAAACCCTGAAAGCCCTTGATAGAGATCAGTGGGCGTGGGAGACCGCGGAGCCGATGGTGTGGACGCGGAGGGCGTTGGTGGAGCCCGGGGTGCCGGGAGGGGAGCCGGCCACGATGACCACCTTGTCGCCCTTCTCCAGGCGCCCGGACGACAGTAGCGACGCCTCCACCTGCCGCACCATGTCGTCCGTGTGGTGCACGAACGGCACGTGGAACGTCTCCACCCCCCACGTCAGCGACAGCTGCCCCCGCACGTGAGGCGACGACGTGAACGCCAGCAGCGGGATCGGTGAGCGGTAGCGGGCCAGGCGGCGCGCCGTCTCGCCCGACATCGTGAACGCCACCAGCGCCTTGGCGCCGACGATGGCCCCCACCTCGGCGGCGGCCCGCGCGATGGCGCCGCCGGTGGTCTCCGGCATGCGCTCCAGCGTGTGGGTGGCGCGCAGGGACGTCTCCTCGGCGGCGCAGGCGATGCGGTCCATCGTGGAGACGGACTCGATCGGGTAGTTGCCGACCGACGTCTCACCCGACAGCATGACCGCGTCGGCGCCGTCCATGACCGCGTAGGCCACGTCGGAGGCCTCGGCGCGGGTGGGCCGGGGGGCGTTCATCATCGAGTCGAGCATCTGGGTGGCGACGATGACCGGGTGGGCCTTCTCGCGGCAGAGCTCGATGATGCGCCGCTGCACGATCGGCACCTGCTCCAGCGGAAGCTCCACGCCGAGGTCGCCGCGGGCCACCATGATGCCGTCGAAGGCATCGACGATCTCGGGGAGGCGGTCCACGGCCTGCGGCTTCTCGATCTTGGCGAGCAGCGGCAGGCGTACGGCCTCCTGCTCCATGATGTTGCGCACCACGTCGGCGTCGGAGGGGCGGCGCACGAAGGACAGGGCGATCATGTCGCAGCCGGTGCGCAGCGCCCAGCGCAGGTCGGCCTCGTCCTTGTCGGTCAGGGCGGGGGCGCTGACGTTGACGCCGGGGAGGTTGAGGCCCTTGTTGTCGGAGATCATGCCGCCGATGACGACGCGGGTGACGATGCGCTCACCGTCGACGCGGGTCGCCTCGAGCACGAGGCGGCCGTCGTCGACCAGGATCGTGTCACCGGGGCGTACGTCGTTGGGCAGCCCCTTGTAGGTGGTGGAGACCTGCTCGCGGTCGCCCGGCACGTCCTCGGTGGTGATGGTGAAGACGTCACCGAAGCCCAGCCGGACGGGGCCCTCCTCGAACGTGCCGACGCGGATCTTGGGGCCCTGCAGGTCTGCGAGCACGCCTACACCGCGGCCGAGGTCGGCCGCCACCTCCCTGACCCGGTCGTAGACCTCTCTGTGCAGGTCATGGTTGCCATGGCTGAGGTTGAACCGTGCCACGTCCATGCCTGCGGCGATCAGCTCGCGCAGGCGTTCCTTGGAAGATGTGGCGGGGCCTAGGGTGCAGACGATTTTCGCGCGACGAGTCACGAGTCCTACCTTAATTGGTACAGACCACTTGGCAGTCACTGACGACGGAGAACGTAGCCGAGATAAGAGAACAGAACGAAAACGGCGCCCCCCAGTCGTGCCAAGTTCGTGTACTCCTCGGGGTAGACGACGCCGTCGACGCAGTGTCGATCGTACGCCGCCACCGCCACGCGACGAACCGCCCCCGACCAGGCAGGGCGAGAAAAGCGAAGCGCTTCACACCATCGCGGCTTCCGCGAAGATGCGATACGTCATGGTTCGACGGTAGCCGCCTTCCAGGCGTCCACGACGCCGTGGCCGAAGAAGCCGTTGTCGGCCTGGGTGCCCCCGCAGTCCTGCGTCACGGTCTGGCCGTAGGTCTTGTACACGTACTGGCGGGGCGTCGGGCACGCCTTCTGGGTCGCCGTCTTGTACAGCAGGTCCTCGACCGTGGCGGGAGAGAGTTCGAGGCCGCCCTTGCCTGGCTTGCCGAAGCGGCTGATGAGGATCGCGGCGACGCCTGTGGCGTGGGGGGCGGCCATGGAGGTGCCGTCGAGGTACTGGTAGTAGGAGCAGGGGCCGGCCGTGCAGTCCTTGACGACGTCCGGGCCCTTGGGCTCGCCCTTCGCGTCGATCCGGCCGGCGGCGCGCAGCACGCGCTCGGGCGCGGCGGCCAGGATCGACCTGGTGGCCTTGGCGCCCTTGCCGTCCAGCGCGTCGCCTCCGGGCGCGGCCAGGTCGGTCTGCTCGACACCGTAGTCGCTGTAGATCGCCTTGCGCCCGGAGGGACCGAGCGCGGAGACGGAGATGACGCCGCCCGACTCGGCGGGCACGTCGATGCAGGAGTTGTCGATCTGGCGGACCTTCTTCTCGCCCGTCGGGTAGCCGGGGCTCTCCTTGTCGACCTTGGGGTTGCCGAGGTCCACGGATTCGTTGCCGAGGGCGGAGATGAGCGTGACGCCCCGCTGGCGGGCGTAGTCGAGTGCCCGCTGCATGCCGGTGATGATGGCCTGCTGCTCGAGCTGCTGCTTCTTGGTGTCGGCCTTGTTGGCCTTGCAGTTGAACAGCCAGGGGTCGACGTAGTAACTCATGTTCACGACGTCCACGCCGATGTCGCCGGCGTAGGCGAGCGCGTCGAGGCTGGGCTTGAGGAAGAAGTACCCGGAGTCCTGCCCCGCCCGGATGTTCACGATCTGCACGTTCGGGGCCACGCCTGCGATGCCGATGTGGTTGATGGGGGAGGCGATCGTGCTGGCCACGTGGGTGCCGTGGCCGTCGTCGTCCTCGTCCACGGGGTCCTTGCAGCTGCTGACCTCGCAGGGGCCGTCGAGCGTCTCGCCGTTCTCGTCCTTGGGCTTGTCGGTGACGAAGTTGCGGCTGAGCCCGCGGTTGAAGTTCGGGGCGATGTCGGGGTGCTTGCCGTCCACTCCGGTGTCGATGACGCCGACCAGCACCTGCTTGCTGCCCGGCGCCTTGGCGTTGGCGCGGTCCGCGCCGATCATCCGCATGTCCCACTGGCGGCCCGCCAGCGGCTCTCCCGCGCGGTTCCTGGTGAACGATCCGGCGTCGGGGAAGGACTTGGATCCGGTACGGCCGGCGGCGGGTGCCATGACGCGGTTCGTGGTGAAGCCGATGCTCCGGTCCGGGGAGACCCCGACGATGGCCCGGTCCGCGCCCACCTGCTCCACGAACCCGCCGCTGCCCGAGGCCAGCAGGTAGCCGAGCCTGGCGTCCTCTCCCACCGTGGTCCCGCCGGCCCGCTCGACGGCCTCCCGCGCCAGGCGCTGCTGGCCTTCGGCGTAGAAGACGAGGTATTCGGCGCCCTTGGGGGCGGCGGGCTTTCGCGGGGCCGTGGTCGAGGTCGGGCTCGAACAGGCGGTGAACATGGCCACGGCGGCCAGCGCCATCAAGCCAGAGGCGACTCGCCGCATACTTCCCCCATTCACCCAGTGCCGCAGAATCTGCATCTTCCCGGCAGCCATCGGCTGAAGCAGCCTACTAGCGAAATTTGGGACGTGAAGGAGTGAAGCGGACCTCAGCCATGGGGTCCGCTTCGCATCGGGTCAGGACGAGGTGCCCCGGCATGGGCTCCGCCCGGGGTCAGGCCGGGGTGCTGGGCGTGGGCTCCGCCCGGGGCTCCGCTTCGGTCACGGGCTCCGCGGCGTGCGCCAGACGCAGATTCTTCAGGAACGTCAGGAGCACGGCCGCGGCCAGCATGATCGGTCCGACCCAGGCGAACACCCCGGTGATCGCGTCGGAGAAGGCGAGCTGCGTGGCGTGCCGCACGGCCTCGGGCAGCGCCCGGATCGCCTCGGGCGTGAGCGCAGCCTCTCCCAGCGCGAGCCTGCCGCTGAAGACGCCACCCAGCACGGCCATTCCCACGGCCCCGCCGACGCCCCTGGCGAACGTGACGGCCGAGGTCGCCGCTCCCCTGTCCGCCGCCGGGGTCGTGGTCTGCACGGCGAGCAGCACGTTCTGCATGACCATGCCGAGCCCGAACCCGAAGAGCACCATGTACGCGCCGGAGACGAACCCGCTGGTCCCGAGGTCCATGGTCGAGAACAGGATTCCGGCGATCCCGGCGAGCGTGGCCCCCGTGACCATGAACCACTTGAAGCGGCCGAACCGGTGCACGAGCTGCCCCACGACCGTCGACGAGACGACCATCCCGCCCATGAGCGGGAGCAGCAGCAGCCCCGAGTCCGCCGCGCTCGCCCCGGCGGCCAGCTGCAGGAACATCGGCAGGAACGTGGCCGCGCCGAGCATCGCGGTGGCCATGAGCACGACGGCGGCCACGGGGATCGTGAACGTGCTGTCGCGGAACAACCGCAGCGGCAGCACCGGCTCGGCCGCCGTCCGCTCCACCAGCACGAACAGCACCGCCAGCAGCACCGCGCCCGCGCCCAGCCCGATGATGACCGGCGAGGACCAGGCGTGGACGGTGCCGCCCCAGGAGGTGAAAAGGGTCAGGCAGGTCAGCAGCCCGGAGATCAGCACGGCGCCGAGCCAGTCGATCCGGTGCGGGGAGACGCGCCGCGGCAGCTTCAGCACGGCGAACGCCACGGCCAGTGCGATCAAGCCGAGCGGCAGGTTGATGTAGAAGATCCAGCGCCAGGAGACGTGCTCGGTGAGGTAGCCGCCGAGTATCGGCCCGGCGATCGAGGCCAGCGCGAAGACCGAACCGAAGATGCCCTGGTACTTGGCGCGCTCTCGGGGCGTGGCCAGGTCGCCGACGATGGTCATGTTCAGCACCATGAGCCCGCCCGCCCCGATGCCCTGGAAGGCCCGGAAGGCGATGAGCTGGCCCATGGACTGCGCGAAGCCGCACAGGGCCGAGCCGATGACGAACAGGACGATGGCCGACAGGTAGAGGTTCTTGCGGCCGTACATGTCGCTGAGCTTGCCGTAGAGGGGCGTGGCGATGCCCGAGGTGAGGGCGAACGCGGTGACCAGCCAGGACACGCTCTCCAGGCCGTGCAGCTCGCCCACGATGGTCGGCATGGCGGTCGCGACGACCGTCTGGTCGATGGCGGCCAGGAACATGGTGAGCATGAGTGAGCCCATGCTCACCATGAGTGACCGCCGTGGGGCGGCCTTCGCCGCCGTTGTGGATAGCATTGAGTTGTCTCCTTGCTTCTTTCGCGAGGGCAGGAGTTATCCGCGGCGATCGGGGGTGCCACCCCGGTCGCCGCTTTCTTCTATGGGTCAGAGTCCCTTTTCGAGCAGCGTGAACGCCTCGTCGAGCAGCTCCTCCACCGAGCCGCCCGCCTCCAGTGACTCCTGGACCGCCGAGATCGTCGCGCCGAACGACGCGATCATGAGCAGCCTGGCATGTATCGGGCTGGCGACGCCCGGACGGCCCCTGACGGCTTCGAAGACGGTCTCCATGATCTTCGTCTCGTCCACCGCCCTGGCCTTGGCCGTCAGCTCGGGGTAGCGCTTGCGCAGCTCCATGAACGGCTCCATGTCCGCCCAGATCGGCCGGACCCGGACGGCGAGGGAGCGCATCACCGCTTTCAGCGCCTGGAAGGCCGGCTCGTCCGCAGGCCTTTCCGCGAGCATGTCGACGACCTCCTCAGGGCGCCAGACCGGCTCCATGATGAGCGCCTCTTCCTTGGAGGCGAAGTAGTTGAAGAAGGTGCGCGGCGAGATGTCGGCCGCCGCGCTGATCGCCTCCACGGTCGCGGCCTCGATCCCCTCGGCAAGCGCGATCTTCACGGCGGCCATCCTGATGGCCTGCCGCTTCTCGGCCCGGCGACGGTCTCGACGCTGCTGTGGACTTTCCATACTTTGCACTGTACGCAACTCCTGCAGAGTGTGCAAGACATGCATGGTATGCAAATGCGAAAGCGCCCACCGTACGGGGCGGGCGCTTTCGGGGACGGAGCGTAGGTCAGCGGGTGAGGTCGAGCTTGACGCCGCCCAGCATGACCTGGCGCGGCATGGGGCGGTTCAGGAACTCGTGCGGGAACCCCAGATCCACCCTGCTGGCCTCCTCCAGCGTGGCCAGCTGGCTTTCACTGAAGCGCACCTCCAAGGCCCCCAGGTTGTCCTCCAGCTGCGCCAGTGTGCGCGCCCCGATGATGGGCGCCGTCACCCCGGGGTTGAGCGTCGTCCAGGCCAGCGCGACCTGCGACGGCGTCACGCCCAGCTCGGAGGCCACCCGCTTGACCACGTCGGCGATGTCCAGGGCGCGCTCGGTCAGCGACCCGTTGGCCGCCGCGACGTTCTTGCGCGTGCCGGACGGATCGGCGGAGACCTCCTGGGCGAGGTCCGCGCGGCTGTACTTGCCGGTCAGCACCCCGCTGGCCAGCGGCGACCACGGGATGACCCCGAGCCCCATCTCCCGGGCCATCGGGATGAGGTCCCGCTCGACGGTGCGCTCGACCAGGCTGTACTCGATCTGCAGCGCGATCAGCGGCGCCCACCCGCGCAGGTCGGCGATGGCCTGCATGCGGGAGACCTGCCAGGCGGGCGCGTCGGAGATGCCGGTGTAGAGCACCTTGCCCGCCCTGACGAGGTCGTCCAAGGCGCGCAGGATCTCCTCCACCGGGGTGGTGAAGTCCCAGGCGTGCAGGTAGAGCAGGTCGATGTAGTCGGTGTTCAACCGGCGCAGGCTCGACTCCACCGACTGCACCATGCTCTTGCGGTGGTTGCCGCCGGAGTTCGGGTCGCCGGGCCGTCTGGCCAGGGTGTACTTCGTGGCCAGCACCAGTTGCTCGCGCCGCCCCGACGCGAACTCGCCCACCAGCGTCTCCGAGGTGCCCTCCGTGTACTGGTTGGCGGTGTCGATGAAGTTGCCGCCCCGCTCCACGTACGTGTCGAAGATCCGGCGCGACTCGTCCTTGTCCGAGCCCCAGCCCCAATCCGTGCCGAACGTCATGGTTCCCAGCGCCACCGGCGAAACGCGCAGGCCGGACCGCCCGAGCAGGCGGTAAGTATCAAGAGTCGTCATGCCGTCAAGGCTGCTCCGCCGGGTGGCGGCGGGGAAGGGAAGACTCGTCCTGGGAAGAGCCTTCCTAGGCAGGCGCGTCGTAGGATCGAGGAGATGAACACCGTGGATCAGACCCGCGAGCTCGCGGCCTTTCTCCGCATCCGCCGCGAGCGCCTGACCCCCGGCGACGTCTCCCTGCCCGCCCGCCGCGCCCAGCGCCGCACTCCGGGCCTGCGCAGGGAGGAGGTCGCCGAGCTGGCGGGCGTCAGCGTCGACTACGTGATCCGCCTGGAGCAGGGCCGCGGGCTGCGCCCCTCTCCCGAGGTGCTGGAGGCACTGGCAGGCGCGCTGCGGCTGAGCGAGGACGAGCGGGCCTACCTGTTCGACCTGGCCCGCCAGCGGCCCACCAGGCAGGCTCTCCCGGCGGACGAGGCCGGTCCGCTGGCACAGCTCGTGCTGGACCTGTCGCCACTGCCCGCCATGCTGGTCAACCACCGCTTCGACATCCTGGCATGGAACCCCGAGATGGCGGCGCTGATGTCGATGGACCTGGCCACGCTGCCCCCGCCGCAGCGCAACACGCTGTGGCTGTGCATGCTGCATCCAGGCCTGCGCGACTTCTACCGCGACAGGGAGCGCACGCTGCGCGAGGGCATCGCCGACCTGCGGGCCTCGTGGGCGGCCCACCCCGACGACAAGGCACTGACGGAGCTGATCGACGAGCTCACCACCGGCAGCGAGGAGGTCGCCCGCCTGTGGGCGCAGCGCGACGTCCGGGTCAACGGCCGGGGCCAGAAGCGGCTGCTGCACAAGACGAAGGGCCCGCTGACCGTCGCTTTCGAGGTGCTGGCCCCGATCCAGTCACCCGAGCAGCGGCTGGTCATCTACCGCGCCGCCGACCCCGCCTCCCAGCGCGTCCTCGACGCCATCGCCCGCGAATGCACGTGAAAGGCCGGGGTCGCGACGAACGCGACCCCGGCCCTGAAAGGTCACACCAGCGGCCGCGCGGTCGGCAGGATCGGGTACGGCAGCGCCGTCTCCCCGGTCAGATACCGGTCCACGCCCGAGGCGGCGGCCCGCCCCTCGGCGATGGCCCACACGATGAGCGACTGCCCGCGCCCCATGTCGCCGGCCACGAAGACGCCGTCCACCTTGGACATGTACGTCTTGTCGCGTGAGACGTTCCCCCGCGCGTCGTAGAAGCCGTCACCGCCGGCCTCGGCGAGGTCCTGCAGCAACGCGCCCTTCTCCGGCCCGAGGAAGCCCATGGACAGCGTCACCAGCTCGGCCGGGATCTCCCGCTCGGTGCCCGGGATCGGCTTGAACCCGTTCTGCGGGCCCTCGACCTCGACCAGCCGCAGCGCCCGCACGTTGCCCTCGGCGTCGCCGGTGAACTCGGTGGTGGAGACGGCGTAGACCCGTGCTCCCCCGCCGTCCTCCAGCTCCTCGTGCGCGCTCTCCATCTTGAACAGGATGGGGAACGTCGGCCACGGCTGGCTGCCGGGCCTGGCCGCGGGCGGCCGCGGCATGATCTCGAGCTGGGTGACGGACTCGGCGCCCTGCCGGATCGCCGTGCCGATGCAGTCGGCGCCGGTGTCGCCGCCGCCGATCACCACCACGTGCTTGCCCTCGGCCGAGATCGGCGCCTTGTCGAAGTCGCCCTCCTGGACCTTGTTGGACAGCGGCAGGTACTCCATCGCCTGGTAGATGCCCTTGAGCTCGCGCCCGGCCACCGGCAGGTCGCGCCACTGGGTGGCCCCGCCCGACAGCACCACGGCGTCGAACTGCTCGCGCAGCTCGGCGGCGGTGATGTCGACGCCGACGTTCACGCCGGTGCGGAACTCGGTGCCCTCGGCCCGCATCTGCTCGAGCCGGCGCTCGATGTGCCGCTTCTCCATCTTGAACTCGGGGATGCCGTACCGCAGCAGGCCGCCGATCCGGTCGGCCCGCTCGAACACGACCACGTCGTGCCCGGCCCTGGTGAGCTGCTGCGCCGCGGCGAGGCCCGCCGGGCCTGACCCGACGACCGCGACCCTCTTGCCGGTCTTGACGGCCGGGGGCTGCGGGGTCACCCAGCCCTCGGCGAACGCCCGGTCGATGATCTCGACCTCGACCCGCTTGATCGCCACGGGGTCGGAGTTGATGCCGAGCACGCACGCCGCCTCGCACGGGGCCGGGCAGAGCCGGCCCGTGAACTCGGGGAAGTTGTTCGTGGCGTGCAGCCGCTCGATCGCCTCGCGCCAGTCGGTGCGGTAGACGAGGTCGTTCCACTCGGGGATAAGGTTCCCGAGCGGGCAGCCGTTGTGGCAGAACGGGATGCCGCAGTCCATGCAGCGGGCCGCCTGCTTGGTCAGCTTCTCCTGCGAGAAGTCCTGGTAGACCTCGCGCCAGTCGCTGATGCGGACGTCCACGGGGCGGCGCGCCGGCAGCTCCCGGTCATGCGTGAGAAAACCCTTGGGGTCAGCCATTCGGTACGCCTCCTTTAACCCTGAACAGTGGTTGACAAGCACAGCCCGCCATGGCGGCCTGGCTCATGACGGCGGGTCATGACTGCACCGCGGCCGCCATGACGGCCTCATCGATGTCCCTGCCTTCGATGCGGGCGGCCTCGGCGGCCGCCAGCACCCGCTTGTAGTCGCTCGGCATGATCTTGCCGAACCGGGCGAGCGCCGCGTCCCAGTCGGCCAGCAGCTCCTTGGCGACCGGCGAGCCGGTCTCCGCGAAGTGCTTCTCGACCGTCTCCTTGAGGAACTCGCCGTCCTCCTCGGTGAGCGTCTCGATGGCGACCATCTCGCGGTTGACCCGCTCGGGCTTCAGGTCGAGCAGGTACGCGATGCCACCCGACATGCCGGCCGCGAAGTTGCGCCCGGTCGAGCCGAGCACCACGGCCCGGCCGCCGGTCATGTACTCGCAGCCGTGGTCGCCCACACCCTCGACGACCGCCGTGGCGCCGGAGTTGCGGACGCAGAACCGCTCGCCGACGACGCCGCGGATGAACACCTCGCCGGACGTGGCGCCGTACAGGGCGACGTTTCCGGAGATGATGTGGCCGTCGAGCGGGGCCTCCTCGTGCGGCCGGACGGTGACCCGCCCGCCGGACAGGCCCTTGCCGAGGTAGTCGTTGGCGTCGCCGGTCAGCCTCAGCGTGATCCCGCGCGGCAGGAACGCGCCGAACGAGTTGCCCGCCGAGCCGGTGAACGAGATGTCGATCGTGTTGTCGGGCAGGCCCTTGCCGCCGTACCGCTTGGTCACCTGGTAGCCGAGCATGGTGCCGACCGTGCGGTTGACGTTGCGGATGGGCAGCTCCAGCGTGACCGGGGTGCCCTCGTTGAGCGCGCCCTCGGCGAGCTGGATCAGCGTGTTGTCCAGCGCGTGCTGCAGGCCGTGGTCCTGCTCGACGAGCCTGCGCAGCGCGGTGCCGGCGGGCAGCTCGGGCTGGTGCAGGATCGGCGACAGGTTGAGGCCGCTGGCCTTCCAGTGGTTCTCGGCCGCCGACATGTCGAGCATCTCGACGTGGCCGATCGCCTCGTCGAGCGAGCGGAAGCCCAGCTCGGCCAGGTATTCGCGGATCTCCTCGGCGATGAACTCGAAGAAGTTGACCACGAACTCCGGCTTGCCGGTGAAGCGCTTGCGCAGCTCGGGGTTCTGCGTGGCGACACCCACGGGGCAGGTGTCGAGGTGGCAGACCCGCATCATCACGCAGCCGCTGACGACGAGGGGCGCGGTGGCGAAGCCGTACTCCTCGGCGCCGAGCAGCGCGGCGATGACGACGTCGCGGCCGGTCTTGAGCTGGCCGTCGACCTGGACGACGATGCGGTCGCGCAGGCCGTTCAGCAGGAGCGTCTGCTGGGTCTCGGCCAGGCCGAGCTCCCACGGCGCGCCCGCGTGCTTGAGCGACGTGAGCGGCGACGCGCCGGTGCCGCCGTCGTGCCCGGAGATGAGCACCACGTCGGCGTGGGCCTTGGACACGCCCGCCGCGACCGTGCCGACGCCGACCTCGGCCACGAGCTTGACGTGCACTCGGGACTCGGGGTTGGCGTTCTTCAGGTCGTGGATGAGCTGGGCCAGGTCCTCGATCGAGTAGATGTCGTGGTGCGGCGGCGGCGAGATGAGGCCGACGCCCGGCGTGGAGTGCCTGGTCTTGGCGATCCACGGGTAGACCTTGTGGCCGGGCAGCTGGCCGCCCTCGCCGGGCTTGGCGCCCTGGGCCATCTTGATCTGCAGGTCGGCCGCGTTCACCAGGTATTCGCTGGTGACGCCGAACCGGCCGCTGGCGACCTGCTTGATCGCGGACCTGCGGGTGGCATCGTAGAGCCGCTCTGGGTCCTCGCCGCCCTCGCCGGTGTTGGACTTGCCGCCGAGCCGGTTCATCGCGATGGCGATCGTCTCGTGCGCCTCCATCGAGATGGAGCCGTACGACATCGCGCCGGTGGAGAACCGCTTGACGATGCTCTCGACGGGTTCGACCTCTTCGATGGGAATCGGGCTGCCCCCGCGCAGCTTGAACAGGCCGCGCAGGGTCATCAGTCGCTCCGACTGGGAGTCCACGAGGTTCGTGTACTCCTTGAAGATCTCGTAGCGGCGGGTCCTGGTGGCGTGCTGCAGCTTGAAGACGGTCTCGGGGTTGAACAGGTGAGGCTCGCCCTCGCGCCGCCACTGGTACTCGCCGCCGACCTGGAGCCTGCGGTGGGCGTTCTCCGCGCGCGGGTAGGCGTGGCGGTGCCGCTGCTCGACCTCCTTGGCCAGCACGTCGAACCCGACGCCGCCCAGACGCGAGGTCGTGCCGGCGAAGCACGAGTCGATGACCTCCTGGCTCAGGCCGAGCGCCTCGAAGATCTGCGCGCCGGTGTAGGAGGCCACCGTGGACACGCCCATCTTGGACATGACCTTGATGACGCCCTTGCCGTACGCCTTGATCAGGTTACGCACGGCCTTGCGCTTGTCCATCTGGAGCGCGCCGGTGTCGACCAGGTCCTCGATGGTCTCGATCGCGAGGTACGGGTTGATCGCGCCGGCGCCGTACCCGATGAGCAGCGCCATGTGGTGGCACTCGCGGGCCTCGGCGGTCTCGATCACCAGACCGATCTTGGTGCGGGTCTTCTCCTGGATCAGGTGGTGGTGCACCGCGCCGGTCAGCAGCAGCGACGGGATCGGCGCCAGCGTCTCGGACGAGCCGCGGTCCGACAGCACGATGATCCGCGCGCCGCCCGCGATCGCCTCGGACGCCTCGGCCTTGATCTCCTCCAGGCGGTGCAGCAGTGCCTCGCCGCCGCCGGCGACCTCGTACAGGCCGGTGATGACGTACGGGTGGAAGCCCGGCAGGTCGTGCTCGTCGTTGATGTGGATGATCTTGGCGAGCTCGTCGTTGTCGATCACCGGGTACGGCAGCACGAGCTGGCGGCACGACGACGGACCCGGGTTGAGGAGGTTGCCCTCGGGGCCGATGGTGCTGGCCAGCGAGGTGACCAGCTCTTCACGGATGGCGTCCAGCGGCGGGTTCGTGACCTGCGCGAACAGCTGCGTGAAGTAGTCGAACAGAAGCCGCGGCTTCTCGCTCAGCACGGCGACGGGCGTGTCGGTGCCCATGGAGCCGATCGGCTCCTGGCCGGCCTTGGCCATCGGCGACAGGATGATGCGCAGCTCTTCCTCGGTGTAGCCGAAGGTCTGCTGCCGCTTGACGAGCGCCTCGTGCGTGGGGATCTCCCGCTGCCGCGCGGGCAGCTCCTCGAAGCGGACGAGCCCCGCGTGCAGCCAGTCGGCGTACGGCAGCTCGGCGGCCAGCTCGGCCTTGATCTCGTCGTCCTCGATGATCTTGCCGCGGGCGGTGTCGATGAGGAACATGCGGCCCGGCTGGAGGCGGCCCTTCCTGACCACGTCCTCCGGCTTGAAGTCCAGCACGCCGGCCTCGGAGGCCAGCACGACCAGGCCGTCGGCGGTCACCCAGAAGCGGCCCGGGCGCAGGCCGTTGCGGTCGAGCACGGCGCCGGCCAGAGTGCCGTCGGTGAACGTGATCGACGCGGGGCCGTCCCACGCCTCCATCATCGAGGAGTGGAACTCGTAGAAGGCCCGGCGCGCGGCGTCCATCTCGGTGTGGTTCTCCCACGCCTCCGGGATCATCATCAGCACGGCGTGGGGCAGGCTACGGCCGCCGATGTGCAGCAGCTCGAGGACCTCGTCGAAGCTCGCGGTGTCGCTGCCATCCGGGTCACAGATGGGGAAAAGTCGCGAAATTTCGCCCGGGATGTGGGCAGACTGCAGCATCGCCTCGCGGGCCCGCATCCAGTTGCGGTTGCCCTTGACCGTGTTGATCTCGCCGTTGTGGGCGATGTAACGGTACGGGTGGGCCAGCGGCCAGCTCGGGAACGTGTTGGTGGAGAAGCGTGAGTGCACCAGCGCGATCGCCGTCTCGTAACGCTCGTCGCTCAGGTCGGGGAAGAACGGCTCGACCTGGTCGGGCGTGAGCATGCCCTTGTAGACGATCGTCCTGGCGGACAGCGAGGGGAAGTACACGTGGGCTTCGTGCTCGGCCCGCTTGCGCAGGCAGTACGCGAGCCTGTCGAGCTCCAGCCCCTCCCGGCCCTCAGGGTCCGAGACGAACAGCTGGGCGAAGTGCGGCATGACGGCCCTGGCGCTCGGCCCGGGCAGCGCGCGGTCGACCGGCAGCTCGCGCCAGCCGAGCACGGTGAGACCTTCCTCGGCGGCGATCTCCTCGATCAGGCCCTTGGCGATGCTCCTGGCCTGCTCGTCGATCGGCAGGAAGGCGATGCCGGTCGCGTACGCGCCGGCAGGGGGAAGCGCGAACGGCACACTCGCGCGATAGAACCCATCGGGGATCTGCGTCAGGATCCCGGCTCCGTCGCCGGTGTCCGGCTCGCTACCCTTGGCCCCCCGATGATCAAGATTGCACAGCGCCGTCAGCGCCTTGACCACGATCCCGTGCCCTCGGCGCCCGGCGACGTCGGCGACCATGGCGACACCGCAGGCATCATGCTCGTTGGCGGGGTGGTAGAGGCCCTGGGGCTCGGGGAACCCGAGGTGGGCAGCAGGCATTTAATCCCTCCCGTCGTCATCGTCTGTCTCGAACTGCTCTACAGGCGGGGACGACGTTGGCCCTGCTGCATATCGTGGGTAGAGATTACCCCACGCTGCCGGAATGGTGCCCAGCACGTCCGCATTGCGAACATTCGACCTCATCCCACCATCCGAACTCTCTATCCCAAACCCCGGATCCGGCCTCCAAAATTCCCGCTGGACAGCCACGTTTTCCGGCACGGGGAACGACTCGCACTCGGTGCCCACCCACCCGCCACACACCACGGTCAGGCATCTCACTTGACACACCGCCGAGACCGCACGCTGATCCCTCCGGCATCGCTACTCATACCTCTAGCCTCCTGCGCGCCCCCTTGCTCAAGCTCGCCCCCCGGCCCCTCAGGCGGAGGCCCTGCGAGACGTCGTATGGCGGCGATCGGCGCAACGCGGTCAGTGGCCAAAGCGCCCCACCGCCCGAAGCGCGGAGGGCATCGACGTGCGGCCGGGATCTGCGGTCGAAGAGGCTCGATAGGGTTGCCTCATGGAGCGTGACGGGGTGGAGCGCCTGCTCTGCGAGGCCGGGGCGGACAGCAGGCGGCTGAGGCACGCCCTGACCCTCCTGTGCGACGCCCAATGGTGGACGCTGGCGGACCTGGTCAGGGAGACCGCCACGTCCAGGCGTAGCATCGAGACCCTGCTGCGCGAGCTTCCCCTGGAGCGGAGGGGCGACGCCTTCCGGGTCCCCCTCACCCACGCCCCCGACTACCAGGACCTCATCGCCCTGGCCCCGCCGCCCGAGGACCCGGTGGCCCACCTGCTCCCCCACTACACGCACGAGCTGGACCGGCTGAAAGACCTCGTGGCCAGGGCCCCGCGCGCCCGCCACGTCCTCGACCACGTCTCGGCCACGCCGGAGACGATTCTGCGGCGGGCGCTGCTGCTGGGTGCCCGGTTCTGGCTGCCCGGCACGCGCCTCCTCTGCGTGGGCGACCACGACCTGACCTCCCTGGCGGTCAAGCTGGTCCACCCGGAGACCGACGTCACGGTGGTCGACATCGACGAGCGCATCCTGGCCTACATCGACGACCAGCAGCTGGGCGTCCGCACCCGGTGGGCCGACCTGCGCCTCGGCCTGCCCGCCTCCGCCCGTGACCACGACCTGGCGCTCACCGACCCGCCGTACACGCCGGAGGGCACGGGCCTGTTCGTGGCACGCGCCGCCGAGGCCGTGAAGGACAACGGCCGCGTCCTGCTCGCGTACGGCGCCAGCGAACGCACCCCGATGCTGGCGCTGAAGGTGCAGCAGGCCCTGACTGACCTCAACCTCGCCTACGAAGCCATCTATCCCGACTTCAACCGATACTTCGGAGCAGAGGCCATCGGTTCCGCCGCCGACCTGTACATTCTCCGCCCCACCACCAAGACGCGTCCGGCCGTGACATCCCGCCTAAGCCGTCAAACCACCGCCATCTACACACAGGGCCCACAGTCGGTCGAAAGCGCCCACAGCGTGCCCTCAGGGCCGGTGGAGGGCATTCAGGGCTTCGACCCCGACCTGCTGGTGGGCGACTGGCCCAAGGAGCTCACCCAGCCCCGGGCCCGGCTCTCGACCTGGCTTTCCAAGCCGTACGCCGCCGCCCCGGACCGCGTGGCCGTCGCCCTGCCGCCCGGCCTCGAGGCCGCCCTCCCGCGCCTGCTGCTGGCGACCCGCGCATCCCACGTACGCGTCGTGGGGTCCGCCCTCCCGCCCCTGCCGGACGTGCTGTCCACCGTCTACAAGCTGAGCGCCGGGGGCGACGTCCTGGACGCCGTACGCCTGCCGCAGCCGGACGGCGAAGCGGCCTCGGTGCTGCGCAGGATCCTGGACAACGGACACGCCAAGCTGGCGAACACCTGGCGCGAGGCCCTCATCGCGGTGGCCCGCGCCCAGGACACGACCCTCACCAAGAACGAGGCCCGCGCCCTCATCGGCGAGGCGGCCCCATGGGCGGAGGGCCTGACGCCGCTGGAGGCCCCACTCCACCGCCTGTCCAGCCTTCCTGAGGCCGTCACCGCGACCGTCATGGCCCTGACGACGACCACCTGACCTCCGCTCTGCCGGTCTGGGCCTCAGCCTCATGTCGGCCTTGAGGTCAGGTCGCGGCGACGATACGGCTCTGGACCACTCGTCCGAGCCCGTCAAGCGCCACGAGGGCGGTGACCAGGTCCTGGTCGGACGCCGTCCCTCCAACCCAGCTCACGGTCACGTAGTGGCCCATCGCCCGCGCCTGGGCCCGGCTGCGGGCGGCCTCGAACACGACGTCCTGCCGTACGAACCCGTCCTTGCCCAGCGCGGACACCAGCGCGTCGGCCGCCCGCCCGTCGCTCATGTTGAAGATGACGAACTGGCCCGCCGCCGTGCTCCCCTTGTACGTGGCCTGGAGCGCCTGCGTGCAGCCCGTGGCGGAGGTGCCCCAGAGCACCTCGTCGCAGTCGGTGACCTGCCGCGTGGAGTCCAGGCGCATGGCGCCCAGGGTCTGGGTGGCCGGAGTGAAGACCTCTTTCGGGGTCAAGGGGCTGGCGTCGTTCTGGCGGCTGTCGATGGCGGCGTAGAAGGCGGAGGTGGGCTCGGCGCGAAAGCTGGCCGGCCTGGGGTCGTCGCGGCGCAGCCACAACCAGCCGCCCACGGCGATGACGGCCAGGCCGGCGACCACAGCGGGGATGATGACACGAGGCGACATCAGCCGACCACCTCCGTGACCGCCACCACGTCGAAGCACCTCGGCGGAGCGCCCCTGCCGGCCGTGACGACATCACGGCGCATCGGCCGAACACCGCCGGATCGAGGGCAAGACGGGGCATCGACCAGACGCCGCCGGATCGAGGGCAACGAGGCGGAAGGCACCAAGCGACAGACCGCATCGGAACGTGGCGTCGTGGGAGGCGTCAGGCGGTCGGCGCTCCGGCCTGAGCGACTCGGCCGGCAGCAGGCGGCGGCCGGAGCCGGGTCCGGGCGGCGCGACGCGGCGACCTGGGCAACGTCGTCTGAAGAGGCGACCGAGGCCACACGGCATGACACGACGACCGGGGCCAGGCGGCATGACACAGCGACCTGGACCACGTGGGATGACAAGGTGACCGGGGCCTGAGGGCGTGACACGGCGACGTGGATCAGGCGGCGCGACACAGCGACGGAGCCCAGGCGGCGCGACACGGCGACCTGGACCATCGGGCGTGACAAGGTGACCGAGGTCAGGGGAGGCGATGCGGCGACCGGGGCCAGGGGGTGTGACGTCAAGAGGATGGTCCTGTGATCGATACGACGCGGCGGTATACGGCCTTCTCCGCCCCGCGCAACGCCAGCGTGAGCGAGACGTAGTCGTCCTTGGGGCCGGGCTCCGCGCCGTCGACCCTCCCGAGCCACACCAGGCCGACGTAGTGGCCGAGCGCGTAGCCGCCCGCCTCGGAGTAACCGCCCGCGGGGAAGGCGGCCTTGGGGGATTCAAGGGGTCGCGTCCACCCGCCCCGGTAGAGGGTCTTCAACGACTCGACCAGGTCGGCGGCGGACTTGCCGTCTTTGAGGTTGAGTAACGTGTACTGGCCGACGTAGCGGCCGTCGGAGCTGGCGTAGAGGCCGCGGGCGGCCTGGGTGCATCCGGCGTCCGACGTCTGCTCGAGAAGGCTCGCCCCCCACAGCGCCGCGGAGCAGTCGGTGTCGAGTTTCTTGGCGACGAGCTTGAGCTTGAGTTTCTTGGAGACGGAGAACTCGCTCTGGCCGAACACCTCCTTCTCGGTGAGCGCCCGCTCGTCCTTGGCCCGATCCGTGACGGGGTCGAACAACTTGGGCGAGCCCCAGCCCCTGAAGACGTGCGGCAGCGCCGTGTCGGGCCCGATCACGGCGGCGCTGGCCTGACGCTCCGGGGAGTAGGTGCCGAGCGACCTGACGGCGGCCACCAGCCCGCCCATGCCCGCCAGCGCCGCGACGACCGAGGCGATGATGACGAGGAGCCGTTGCTGCTCCGGCCGTAGCCCCCAGTCGGTGAGCAGGGGGAACTGCCAGTCAGAGCGTGGAGTACGCCGCCGCTTACGCGAGAACTCCCCCGACCGCCCGCCACCGACCTCGGCCGCGGACCCCCCACCATCGGCGCCCACCCCCGAAAGTGCGGCCCCGTCCGCGGATCCTCGACCAGAGGTGCCACCGGCGGCATGGCCACCATTCGCCCTTTCGGCGGACCGCCGACCCCGGGACCCGGTAGCCGAATGACCACCACTTGCCCCATCGGCTGACCGCCCCTCGCCCCCGAAAGCACCGCCATCCACCCAAGTCCGACCATCAGCCCCAGCAGCCGGAAGGCCTCCGTCAGCCGGACGTCGACCATGGGCCCCAGCAGCCGAAGCGCCAGTATCGGCCGGACGTCGACCATGAGCCCCAGCAGCCGAAGCGCCACCATCGGCAGTTACCCGGCCGCCATGGGCCCCCGCAGGCGAAGCGCCACCATCGGCGGGACCACGACCATAGGACCCATCGGCAAAAAAGCCGCCATCGGCCGGTCCTCGACCGTGCGCCCCGGGAGCCGAAGCGCCACTTTCCGTCGTCGAGTTGCCGCGATCGGCATCACCTGACGAGCGACCGCGACGCATGCGCGCCGCCCTCCGGCCACCACGAGACCCCGACGAGCGCCCGCCGTCATCGGCACCGGCCACCGACCGGCCACTGTCGGCACCAGCCTCCGGCCAACCACCAGAGACGCGGCCACCGCCCCCGCTTCCCGTGCCCGCCCCGGACCAGTCACCACTTTCCACGCCCGGCGACCGACCACCATCAGCCGCAGCCCAGCCGCCACCAGCACCACCGGCGCCCGACCTGGACCAATCGCCACTCTCCACGCCCGGCGACCGACCACCATCGGCCACAGGCCAGCTGCCACCAGCCCGACCAGCACCACCCGCGCTCGACCCGGACCAGCCGGAGCCGTCCGTGCCCTGCGCGGACCAGCCGCCACCATCCGAACCGTGCGCGGACCAGCCACCACCATCCGCGCCACGTCCAGACCAGCCATCACCGTCCGAAGCTGACCAGCCGCCGGTATCGGTGCCTCGGGCGGGGCGAGCGTCGTCCGGTCCGGTCCGGCCGTCGGGGCCGGGCGTCTGGCGGCCCCCGCGCGGGCGCCCCCCGCCGTCCGTGCCCGAGGAGGGTCTGCCGTGCGACCCGGGGCCGCCTCGTCTGCGGGCCATCACACCCCCGCCGCGCCGATGAGGTTGCCGACGCCGAACGTGACCGCGGCGGCGGCCCCGCCCACGGCGAGCTGCCGCAGCCCCGAGAACCACCAGCTGCGTGCCGTCACGGCCGAGACCAGCGCGCCAGCCGCGAACAGCGCCAGGCAGGACACCACGGCGGACACCATCAGCTCCCGGGCTCCGAACAAGTACGGCAGCAGCGGCAGCACCGCACCGACGCTGAACGACAGGAACGACGCCACCGCGGCCACCATCGGCGAGGGCAGCTCGCCCGGGCCGACGCCCAGCTCGTTGCGGGCGTGGACCTCCAGCGCACGGTCGGGGTTGCGGGAGATCTGCCTGGACACCTCGGCGGCCAGGTCAGGCGCCACGCCCTTGTCGACGAAGGTCTGCGCCAGCTCCGCCTGCTCGGCGTCAGGGTAGCGGGCCAGCTCGCGCCGCTCCACGGCGATCTCGGCCTGGGCCAGCTCGCGCTGGCTGGCCACCGAGACGTATTCGCCGCCCGCCATGGACAGTGCGCCGGCGGCGAGCCCGGCGACGCCTCCAAGGGCGATGACCTTCGTGTTGGCCGTGCCGCCCGCGATACCCGCGATGAGCGCGAAGTTCGACACCAGGCCGTCCATCGCGCCGAACACCGAGGGCCGCAACCAGCCTCCGGTGACGTCGCGATGCTGGTGGTGGATCTCCGCGCGACTACTCATCGAGGGTTCTTCTCCTTCGTCACGACTTCGCCGTCAGAGTCGGAGGCTTCGTCCGGGACCTCAGCCTCGGAGGCTTTCGGCTCAGAGGCGTCCGTCCCCGAGTCCTCCGGCTCAGAGGCCTCCTTCTCAGGAGCAGCGTCCGTGCCCGAAGGCTCGGTCTCGGAGACCTCCGACGCCGCGCCGTCCGGCGTGTCGTCCTCCGTTACCCGATCCTCCTCCGACCGGTCGGCGTCCGGCGCATCGGCCCCCGAACCGCCGTCCTCCGACGTCTCTGCCGTCGAGCCGGCCTGCTCGGCCGGCAGCACGATCTCCGCGCTGTCCCGCTTCCTGGCCAGCCAGAAGTACGCCAGCGCCGCCACGAACAGCACGATCGACGTCCACTGGTTGAGCCGCAGCCCGAGGAACGTCACCGCGTGGTCCACGCCGCCGACCGGGTCGATCCGCAGCCCCTCGATCCAGAAGCGGCCCAGCGTGTAGCCCGCGACGTAGAGGGCGAACAGCCGCCCGTGGTGCAGCGCGAAGCGCCGCCCCGCGAAGAGGAGCACGAAGCCGAGCGCCACGTCCCACAGCGACTCGTACAGGAAGGTCGGATGGTAGGTGGCCACGCCCTCGTAGCCTCGCAGCCGATGGTCGGCGTCGATCTCCAGGCCCCACGGCAGCGTGGTCGGCGAGCCGTACAGCTCCTGGTTGAACCAGTTTCCCCACCGGCCGATGGCCTGGGCGAAGGCGATGCCGGGCGCGACCGTGTCGGCGACGGCGCCCATGGAGATGCCGCGCCGGCGCACGGCAAACCAGACGCCGAGCGCACCGAGCGAGATCGCGCCCCAGATGCCGAGGCCGCCCTCCCAGATGAACAGCGCCTGGATGGGCTCCTTGATCGCGCGGCTGCCGAAGTAGGTCTGCCAGTCGGTGATGACGTGGTAGAGGCGGCCGCCGATCAGGCCGAAGATGACCGCGGGGACCGCGATGTCGACGATCGTCCCCTTCTGGCCACCGCGGGCCTGCCAGCGCCGCTCGCTCAGCCAGACGGCGACGATGACGCCGAGCACGATGCATAGCGCATAAGCCCGGATCGGGATTATTCCGAGATACCAGACCCCTTGGGAAGGGCTGGGAATCGAGGCAAGGGGCATGTCACGTGAGGGTAGCGGAAGAGAGCCTACTTAGCCGCCCCAGTAATCGCTTGGCGCAGTTGCTGCGGGTTGAAGAGTGCGGAATTGTCGATTTCCGTGCCGTTCAGTTTCACCGTCGGCGTATGGTTGAGCTTCTGCGCTTCGATGATCTTCTTGCTGAACGACAGCTGCGCGTCGGCGTTCTTCTCCGTGGTGACGCACTGCTCGAAGCCCGGTGCGGTCACCCCCGCCTCCTTGCCCCAGTTCTTCAGCTGGTCGGGCGTGAAGCCCGCCTCGGTCTCAGAGGGCTGGTTCTGGTAGAGCAGGTCGTGGAAGGCCATCCACTGCTTGCCGTCCGCGATGCACCGGGCGGCGGCGCCCGCGCGCACGGAGTTGGACTTGGTCGGCTCCTGCGAGAAGATCGTGATCGGGTGGTAGACGACCTTGGCCTTGCCTTCCGCGGCGAGGTTCTTGAACGTCTGCCCGCTGACCCGTTCGAGCTCCTTGCAGGCCGGGCACTGGAAGTCCTCGAAGATGTCGACCACGGGCTTGGTGACGCCCTGCTTGGCCATCACGACCGACCCGTCGGGCTGCACGGTGATCGGCGCGAGGCCGCCCGCGGCCTGCTCCGATTGCGAGCTGCTGGCCGCGTACCACCAGCCGAGCCCGACCGCCGCCACCGCGACCACCCCGGCGGTCACGTAGGTGGCGACCCGCCTGCGCTTGTCACGGACGCGTGCGGCGGCCTGCTGCTCCTTGATCTTCTCGCGCGCTGTCTTGGCCCTGGTGCGCTCAGCTTTGTTCATCGTCGTACTCCCCCTCATTACGATTGTCGCCCCCCAGGCCCAGGGCTCCGTCGAGCGCGTAGCGGCCCGGCGGGAAACGCGTGATCCAGGCGCCGAGCAGCACGAGCCCGAAGTCGCGCAGGATGTCGAGCAGGTATGCCGGCTCCTGTCCCACCCCCAGCTGGCCGCCGCCGCCGAAACAGCCGCAGTCGATCCGCAGGCCGTGCGTCCAGGCCCAGGCGATGCCGAACACGAACGCGAACATGAGCAGCCCGGCGATCACCGCGGCCACCCTCGTCAGCAGACCGACGACCAGCAGCAGGCCGACGACGATCTCCAGGATCGGCAGGGCGTAGCCCACCGTGACGGCGATCGACTCGGGCAGCAGTTGGTATGCCTTGACCGCCACGACCGAGTCGGCCGGGTTGCCGATCTTGAGCGCGCCCGCCGCGATCAGCACCCCGCCCAGGACCAGCCGGGCGACGGTCGTCACCCAGGGTATCGCTGAAAAGGCGCTGCGTGACGATAGTGACGCGTCCACAGGTCATCTCCTCTTTCTCTGTGCCGGGATGGGCACAGTACCGGGATCCCATATGACCATGCGGCAGATAAGCACTGACTAAGCCGAGGTTCTTGCCGGAATTACTCAGCCAAGTTAATATTTACTCATGTCAGTAACGGTCACTGGCTCCGCCAGGCGGGCGCAGATCGTGACCGCGACCATCGCGACGATCGCCGAGCTCGGCTACCAGCAGGCGTCGTTCGCCCGGATCGCCGAGCGCGCCGGGCTCAGCAGCACGCGCCTGATCTCGTACCACTTCGACGGCAAGGACGAGCTGATCGGCCAGGCCATCACCACGATCTACGAGGAGCTGTCGGCGTTCATGAGTGAGCGGGTGAGCGCCCGGCGCACGGCCGGCGCGGCGCTGGAGACGTACATCCGCTCGCTGGTGGAGTACATCAGCGAGCACCGCGCGGAGATGCGCGCGGCCATGGAGATCTTCCTCAACTTCCATCCGCAGGGCGGCTCGTCGGCGCGGGAGGCGGCCATCGACCTGTCGGTGCTGTCCCACGTCGAGCGGCTGCTGGCCTGGGGGCAGGAGACCGGAGAGTTCGGCGAGTTCAACGTACGGGTGACCGCCATGGCGATCCAGCGGGCGCTCGACGGGCTGCCGTTCCTGCTGGAGGCCGACCCGGACGCCGATCTGGCCGAGTACGCCGACGAACTGGCGGGGCTGTTCGCCCGCGCGGTCAAGGCATGAGCACGCGACTCAGGGGCCTGCTCACCCTGGCGGTGGACATCGGGCTCCCCATCGGTCTCTATTACGTGCTGCGCGCCTTAGGCACCGGCTACCACACCGCGCTGCTGATCAGCTCGCTCATCCCGGGCGTGAGCGTCGTCTCCGACCTCGTACGCCGCCGCAGGCCCGACCGCCTGGGCCTGTACATGACGGTCATGATGCTGAGCAGCGCCCTGATCTCCCTGCTCGTCCACGACACGCGGTTCCTGCTGGCCAAGGACGGCTGGTTCATGGCGGTGGCGGGCGTGTGGTTCCTGGCAAGTGCGCGCGGCGAACGCCCGCTGGCGTTCGTGTTCACCCGATTCGTGCTGGAGGGCCGGGTCGGGCCGAACCGCGAGTCGTGGGACGTGCTGTGGGAGCGGCTGCCCGCCTTCCGCAGGACCTGGCGGGTGGTCACCGTCATTTACGGCATGGGCCTGCTGGTGGACGCCGTGGTGCGGGTCGTCATGGCCTACACGCTGCCGGTGGACGTCGTTCCCGGGCTCAGCGGCGTGCAGTACGGCGTCTGGCTGGCGCTGATCCAGGTCGCCATCAACATCTACCTGGTGCCCACCGGCCTCTACAACCGCCACTCCAAGCTCTACGCCGGGCTTCGTGACGAGCTCAGCCACACCTGAACCTGGCCTCACCCCAATCCGCGTGGTCGTTGCCGTTCCCGTCGCCGCCGTCCCCGGCCACGAGGTCCACGTACCGGGCGCCGGACAGGTCGGCGCTCAGCTCGTACGCCGCGTCGGCGGCCCTCAGCACCGGGCTGCGCGCCTTCTCCACGCCGTCGGCCACCACGCTGAACTGCACCGACCCCCGCGTGGCCTGCACGTCGTCAACCCCGACGAACGCCGTGAATCCCGTACACGCTCCCCTCAGATAGAAACGGACTTTGGCCGGCGCATGCATGCCGAGTCCCTTGACGAACGTCCGCCCGCCGATCACGATCGGCCCGCCGTCGGCCTCGCCGGTGTCGCCGTTGGACCGGTCGCGCTCGACCGGCCCCCAGCCGTTGTCGGCGCTGACCCACCGCAGGTCGCTCGCGTAGGCGTCCCCGGCGGGCGGCGGGGGCAGCGTGCGCGCGGTGCCTGAGGCGGTGAGCCGCTTCGCCGCCCCTCCGGCGGTGTAGGTCGCGGTGGCCGTGAGCTCGTAGGCGCCGTAGGCGGCGTCCGAGGGTGGGGTGACCTGCCAGATGGTGGTCAGCTTCCCGCCGGGCTCGACGGCGCCGGTCCCGTCACCGCTGACCGCCCACCCGTCCGGTACGCCCAGCGTCACGCGAACATCCCCGGCCGCCACGTCCTCGAGGTTCGTGAACGTGGTGACGACCTCGCCGGCCGCCCCCTGCTCGAAAACGGCGGCGGGCGCCACGTCCAGCGACCCGCACGCCGGCGCGTCCGGCGCCGGGCCGAGGTCGGTCACGGAGAAGTCGTCGAGGATGAAGTCGGCCCCGGCCTGCTCGGCCTTGAGCGAGCGCAGCCCGACCCACACGTCACCGCACCCTCCTGCCACGCGCTCGGTGAACGTCGCCGTGGCGCGCCGCTCCGGGATCGGTGTGCGGCGCGTCTCGACGCCGGCACCGCCCTTGTCGTAGCCGGTCACCCACTGGTACGTGTCCGCCTGCGCGCTCTGGTAGCGGAACGACACCTCGTACGCGTGTCCCGGCGCGAACCGCGCCGTCCACGGCAGCGTGCGGTAGATGAGCCCCTGCCGCTCCTCGTGCGCCTTCAGCGACCAGTTCCCGTCCAGCACGTCGTCGACCGCCTTGCCGTTCCAGCCGGCCTGCGTGTACGGCTCGTGCCGCTCCGACAGGTGCGTGCGCGCGTCGAACGACCCGCCCGCGTCGCCCTTCACGAACGGTCCCCAGCCGGGCTCGACCGACTCGAACGTCTCCACCTCTCCCGCCGGCTCCCGCTGGAACAGCCGCACGTCGTCCACCCGCACGTCCCCGTCGGCGGCGGCGGCCGTGATCCGCAGCGTCGCCGATCCGCCCGGCGCGGTGAACGTCACCTTGGCCCGCTGGAAGAAGGTGTCGTGCTTCTCGTCGGAGGCGATGTAGTTTCTGGCCGTGGAGCGGCTGACCGTCACCGAACGCCCGGCGACCTCCAGGGTGGTCTCGCGGGTCTTGCCCGGTTCGACCTCGACGAACGCGGAGGCGGTGTACGTACGGCCCGGCTCCAGGCCCCTCAGCCGCTGCTCGAGCCGCGCCCGCGCCCCGCCGCCGAGCAGCGCCACCCGGTGGCCCAGGTCGTTCTTCCTGACGCTCACCGGGCCCGAGACGGTCCACCCGCCGAGCCGGTCGCCGTTGAAGCCGGGGTCGCGCACGCCGCTGCCCTGCCCCCAGCCCGGATCGGCCTGCTCGGGCGCCCTGCCGGGGTAGAGCACGTACGGCACGCCCGCCTCCGCCCGTAACGTGATCTTCCCGTCGACCGGAGTGACCGTGCCCGCCTTGACGCGGCCCTGGTCGGTGAGCTCGTAGACGGTCATCGTCCGGTCGGCGTCCCAGGTCGTGGCCCCGCCTGCGGGGTTGTAGTGGTAGTACTTGCCCTGCCACGGCAGCAGGTACGCGGACCCGTCGAGCACCTTGCGCCCGCCGGCGAACAGCTCACGTTCGCCGTTCCGGTACGTGCCGCGCACGCCGCCGGTGAAGACGATCTCGTCCGCGTCCCAATCCATGATCTTGTAGTGCTGCAGGAACTTGGCCGGCAGGTTGTTCTCCCAGATGTTGCGGTAGAAGGCCGTGAAGTCGTTCTTCGCCTGCCAGCCCTCGAACTCGACGATGCGGGCGTTGCCGAGGATCGGGTGGGCGTTCCAGACGTCCTTCTCGTCGTTGCGGATGAACCGGATGATCTGCGAGTTCAGCCCCTTGTTGGTGGCTCCGCCGTAGTTGAGGTCGTTGGCCCAGTGCGACCACAGGGACGACCGTTCCAGCTTGTCCGACCACTCGGTGCTCACCTGCCAGCCCTGCTCGCGCAGCTCGGCCAGCGTGCGGTCGGCGACCCAGCCGTGCGGCCTGAACACGTCCACGTACAGGACCGCGAGGTTCCTGTCGGTCTCCGCGCGCAGCTGCGCGAACCGCCGGGCGAGGGTGCCCCTGGTCAGGTCACCGCGCTGGTCGATCAGGTACGCCTGGTCGAGCCAGTTCCAGCCCTTGGTGTCCTTGTTGACGAGCTGCTCGCTGAAGCTCCTGGCCTCGGGGTAGGACTCGGTGGCGTTGACGTGCACACCGAACGTGGCGTTCCAGCCCTTCCCGGCCTTGACCAGCGTGTTCAGGTCCTTCAGGCCGCCGGCGCGCCGGTTGTAGTTGCCGCCGTAGTCGGGGTGGGCCGAGTCGTGGCCCTCCGACTGGTAGCCCTTGAGCAGCGCGAGCTGGCCGAGGCCATCGGTGGCCAGCGAGATGCGCTTGACGTCGTCGAGCGTGCGCAGGAACGGGTGCGTGGCCTGGCTGGAGAAGTTGAAGGGGATGTGCGTGACCACGCGGTCCCTGGTCTGCTCGGCGCCGGGCGGTTCGACGGCGATGTCCCTGAACGCCACCGCGCCGTCCTGCCAGTCGAGCGACCCGTCCCCGTTGGCGTCCGGGGTGACCACGACCTTGGCCCAGGGCGGCTCCTCGGTGAACGGCGAGCCGGTCGCGCGGTGCGTCCACTGCCCGCTCCACACGCCCACGGTGACCGTGCCGCCGGCGTCCTTCCTGGCCTGGTGCCAGAACCTGGCCGCGTCCTTGTCGGTGACACCTGAGGGGCGGTCGAAGGTGGAGTTCGACTCGACCGCCGCGGCCAGCCGGTCGGTGTTCACGATCGCGTACGTCGCCCCGACCGGCCCCGTGTCGGGCGCGGTGTCCGCCGTGACCCGGGCGAAGACGTCGGCGGTGCGGGTCGGGTTCGGGTCCAGCCGGGTGAACGCGGTCGCCGCGCCCGGCTGCGCGCTCGACACCGAGACCAGGTCGTGGCCCGGCAGGTCGATCGTGTTGACGCGGAACGCCTCGGTGTCGGCCACCGAGTCGATCCTGAACGTCGTCACCCGGCCACGGACCCCGATGCTGGCTCCCAGGAAGACACCCTCGAGGCCGGGGAAGGACAGCCGGTAGCGCGCGGTCGCACCGTCGTTCCCGGTCAGCGTCACGGCGGCGGTACGTACCTGGCCGTTGAGCACGACGGCGGGCACGCCCGCGCTGCCGCCGAGAAAGGCGCCGCCGGCCCGGTCGATGTAGCGCAGGACGCGCGGGAAGCCGGGGTCCAGCTCCACGCTGAGCGCGGACGACGAGATCGTGATCGGGTTGGCCACGTCCGCGGGCCTCGGCGGCACGTTCTGCGCCGTGGGGCTGGGCGGGGGCGCTCCGGCCGGAGACGGCTCAGGGGACGACAACGCGTAGGTGGGTGCGGGCGTGGGGTCGGCCTGCGCCGGGGCGGTCATGCTCGCGGCGGTGAGTGTGAGGGCTGCCGCGAAGATGACGGGACTGGGACGCATAGGTGTCCTTTCGGGTCATGCGTCACATCGCTCGGGGACCCGATCATCACCCGCGCCGGACCGCACGCCAAGGACTTAAGCGCCAGAACCTTGCACTAACCGCCAAATTTCGTCATACGGGCGGTAAAGTCCCGTACGCCTTACCGGCGTACGCCCTGGGCCATGTCCCTGGCCAGCTCGGCGATGGAGGCCCGGCCCGCGGCCTCGTCGGGCGCGTCGAGGAGGCGCCGGATGAACGCCGACCCCACGATCACACCGTCGGCGTAGGTCGCCACCTCGGCCGCCTGCGCTCCCGTGCCGACCCCCAGACCCACGCACACCGGCAGGTCAGTGTGCGCACGGGTGCGCTCGACCAGGCCCTCGGCGGCGGAGTTGACCGTCTCCCTGGCACCTGTGACGCCCATCAGCGAGGCCGCGTACACGAAGCCCGTGCAGCAGTCGACGACGGCCTTGATGCGCTCCTCCGTCGAGCTGGGCGCCACCAGGAACACCGTGTCGATGCCCGCGCCCGCCGAGGCGGCCCGCCACGGCTCCGACTCCTCCGGGGTGAGGTCGGGCGTGATCGTGCCCACGCCGCCGGCGTCGGCCAGGTCGCGGGCGAACCGCTCGGCGCCGTACCTGTCGATCGGGTTCCAGTACGTCATGACGAGCGTGGCGGCGCCGGTGGCGGCGACGCCCTCGACCGTGCGCAGCACGTCGGCGATGCGCGTGCCGTGGGTCAGCGACCTGTGCACCGCGTCCTGGATCGTCGGCCCGTCCATGAGCGGGTCGGAGTAGGGCAGGCCGATCTCGATGACGTCGCAGCCGGCCTCCACCAGGGCCGCGGCGGCGGCGACGTCGCCGCCCTTGGAGGGGAAGCCCGCGGGCAGGTAGCCGACGAGCGCGGCCCGGTTGTCCGCCTTCGCCTTGGCGAAAACCGTCTGAAGAGTCGTCATGTCTGTCCGTTTCGAAGGTCGAGTCTCACCATGGTGCCCTGCCGTACCCCTACCCCCGAACCAGCGTCTTGGGAGGATGCGCGGCGGGCGGCCCGGCGCAGGCCGTCGGCGGTTAGAGGTTGAAGTACTTCATGGCCGTGCCCATGTCCTTGTCGCCGCGCCCCGAGAGGTTGACCAGGATGGTCGCCTCGGGGCCGAGCTCGCGGCCCAGCTCCAGCGCGCCCGCCAGGGCGTGGGAGGACTCGATGGCCGGGATGATGCCCTCGGTCCTGGCCAGCAGCGAGAACGCGGCCATCGCCTCGTCGTCGGTGACGCCGTGGTAGGTGGCGCGGCCGGAGTCCTTCAGCCAGGCGTGCTCGGGGCCGACGCCCGGGTAGTCGAGCCCGGCCGAGATCGAGTGGGACTCGATGGTCTGGCCCTCGTCGTCCTGCAGCACGTAGGTGCGCGAGCCGTGCAGCACGCCGACCGAGCCCGAGGTGAGCGTCAGCGCGTGCTCGCCGCTCTCCAGGCCGCGCCCGGCGGCCTCGTAGCCGTGCAGCCGCACACCCTCGTCGCCGATGAAGGCGTGGAAGATGCCGATCGCGTTGCTGCCGCCGCCGACCGCCGCGCACACCGCGTCGGGCAGCCTGCCGGTCAGCTCCAGCATCTGGCGGCGGGCCTCGACGCCGATGATGCGGGCGAAGTCGCGCACGATCTCGGGGAACGGGTGGGGCCCCGCGACCGTGCCGAACAGGTAGTGGGTGGTGTCGACGTTGGTCACCCAGTCGCGGAACGCCTCGTTGATGGCGTCCTTCAGCGTCTGGGAGCCGTTGGTCACCGGCACGACCTTGGCGCCGAGCAGCTTCATCCTGGCGACGTTGAGGGCCTGGCGCTCGCAGTCGACCGCGCCCATGTAGATCACGCACTCGAGGCCGAGCAGGGCGGCCGCGGTGGCCGTGGCCACGCCGTGCTGGCCCGCGCCGGTCTCGGCGATCACGCGCTTCTTGCCCAGCCGCTTGGTCAGCAGCGCCTGGCCCAGCACATTGTTGATCTTGTGGGCGCCGGTGTGGGTGAGGTCCTCGCGCTTGAGCACGATCCGCGCGCCACCGGCCTGCTCGCTGAAGCGGGGCACGTCGGTCAGCGTGGTCGGCCTCCCCGCGTACGTGCGCAGCAGGTGATCGAACTCCCGCAGGAACTGCGCGTCGTTCTTGGCCTTCTCGTAGACCGCGGCCACCTCGTCGAGGGCCGGGATGAGCGCCTCGGGGACGAACCGGCCGCCGAAGATGCCGAACTTGCCGTGCACGTCGGGGTCGTCGCCGTGTGCGCCGTTGCCCGCCAGGTCGGCGGCGGTCAGGATGCTGCCTTCGTGTGCCATTGCTATCCCTCTGCTGAGTGGTCGGGACGCGTCGATGGATGGGCGCCCGCGGTCACCAGCGCCTCCACTGCCTTGCGCGGGTCCTTGCCGGTGACCAGGCTCTCTCCCACGAGGACGGCGTCGGCGCCGGCCCTGGCGTAGGCGAGCAGGTCATGCGGGCCCCGCACGCCCGACTCGGCGATCTTGATCACATTGTCGGGGATCTTCGGCGCCAGCTTCGTGAAGACCTCGCGGTCGACCTCGAGTGTCTTCAGATTGCGCGCGTTGATCCCGATGACCCGGGCGCCGGCGGCGATCGCCCGCTCGAGCTCCTCGTCGGTGTGCACCTCGACCAGCGGAGTGAGCCCGATCGACTCGGCCCGCTCGATCAGCGACACCAGCGCCTCCTGCTCCAGGCAGACGACCATCAGCAGCGCCAGGTCGGCTCCGTGGGCCCTGGCCTCCCAGAGCTGGTAGGAGGTCAGGATGAAGTCTTTACGCAAGATCGGGATGTCGACCCGGGCGCGGACCGCCGCCAGGTCGTCGAGGCTGCCGCCGAACTTGCGCCGCTCGGTCAGCACGCTGATGACGTGAGCGCCACCCTCTTCGTAGTCGGCCGCCAGCGCCGCGGGGTCGGCGATCGCGGCGAGCGCGCCCTTGGACGGGCTCGACCGCTTCACCTCTGCGATCACCGAGATCCTGTCACCCCCGAGCGCGGCCATCGCGTCCCTCGGAGCCTGCGCCCGCTCGGCCCGCCGCTTGAGATCGTCAATGGACACGGCCTCCTGACGGGCGGCGAGGTCGGCGCGCACCCCGTCGAGGATGTCGTCGAGGACACTCGGCCCTTCCGTCCGCTCACTCACGCGATTGGGGTCCCTCCGGTCGACAGTGGGGGCGGCGGAGAGTTCGCGTCGCGTCCGCTCTCTGCCTTGTCCTGCGATGGTATCGGCCCGTGTGGGGTCGCCTCACCACAGGCCCCCGAAGTAGGGAGGACCTAGGGAGCGAGGAACGCCCCGAACGGCAGGTTTCGGACGACCCAGTAGACCATGATGAGGGCGATGAAGGCCCACAGCCACGCCGGATGGGCGAGCGTGGTGCGTCTCGGCCGGCCCTGCCAGGCGCGTACGACCCATCTCCCCCACCAGAACAGCAGGAACGGAATCATGGCCACGGCGAGGGGGTTCAGCCCGAGCGCGGTGACGGGGTCGAGGTGGGCCAGCGCGTGGATGGTGCGCAACGTGCCGCAGCCCGGGCAGTAGAGGCCGGTGATCCACAGGAACGGGCAGGTCGGGTAGTGGCCGGGCTGATTGGGATCCACCACGCCGACGAACGCGAACACGACGCCCGTCGCGCCCGCAACACCGAGCGGCGCGAGCAGACCCTTGAGGCGAGCCGTGCCGCGTCGCTCGGTGGTTGCGATGCTCATGTTGCCAGTATCCGCCTTCCGGCTCAGTAGCTCGTGGTCGGGACGCTGGACGCCAGGAGGACGAACACCACGACGTAGAAGATGATCAGCAGCACCCACATGATGATGCCGACGATCAGGCTCCGCTTCCACCAGGTCTTCGCCTCTTCGGACGCCTGCACGGCTCCCTGGTAGTCGCCCACCTGCCACTTCGAGTTGACCTGCGACGACTTGACGATCGACACGATGCCCAGCGGAAGGCAGCAGAACAGGGTGGTGATGATGGCCCAGACCAGGTGGTTGTCCGGCGGGGTCCCCCCGGCCGGAGGCTGCTGGCCGTAGCCGCCGCCGTAACCGCCGCCGCTGGGCGGCTGCTGACCATAGCCGCCACCGCTCGGGGGCTGCTGACCGTAACCACCACCGTAACCGCCGCCGCTGGGCGGCTGCTCGCCATAGCCGCCACCGCTCGGGGGCTGCTGACCGTAACCACCACCACTGGGGGGCTGCTGGCCGTAACCACCACCACTCGGGGGCTGCTGGCCGTAGCCGCCACCGTAGCCACCGCCGCTCGGGGGCTGCTGACCGTAGCCGCCGCCCGGCGGCTGGGCGCCGTAACCGCCGTCGCCCTGGTTGCCGTAACTCATACTAATGACCCCTCATGTCGTCATCTTCGTGGTGAGTTGCGCGCGGCAGCCTAGCGAGGATGCATCTCCTACGTGGAAAAACGTCCATTTTGCGGACAATTCGTAATCGGACCGCAAGCGGGTCGTCACGGTCCGGCTACGCAAACTGCAGATGAAGCGGTCAGTAATTCGTGGACGACGTGGCGGCGGCGCTGAGCCCGATGAGGGACAGCAGCATCCCGCCGAAGATGATCCACCCCAGCACCCAGAGCACGACGGTGATGTACGAGGTGACCAGGCCGCCGACGGCCATGCCCGAGCCCTCCTCGCCGGTCTTCTTGATCCGGTTGAGCGCGATGTGGCCGAGGATCACGCCGGGGATGCTGGTGAGGCCGCAGAAGATCAGGCCGATGATGCCCAGGACCAGTGAGGCCACCGCCATGCCGTTGGTCGACTTGGCCGGCTGGGGCGGCGCGCCGTACTGACCGTAACCCTGCTGGCCGTAGCCCTGCTGGGCGTAGCCGCCGTAGCTCGGAGGCTGCTGGCCGTACCCGCTACCGCTGGGGGGCTGCTGGCCGTAGCCGAGCGGCTGCTCCTGCGGATAGCTGGGCGGCTGCTCGCCGTAGCCCCCCTGGCCGTATCCGCCGCCACTGCTCGGGGGCTGCTGGCCGTACCCGCCGCCGTAGCTGGGCGGCTGCTGGCCGTAACCTCCGCCTCCACTCGGAGGCTGCTGGCCATAGCCGCCACCCCCATTGGGGGGCTGCTGGCCGTATCCGCCGCCCGGCGGCTGCGCGCCGTAGCCGCCGCTACCGCCCTGATCCCCGTAGCTCATGCGCTTGGCTCCTCAAATGTTCGTGGCGAGTTGCAACGGCAGGTTACTGAGAAAACGTTTGCCAAGGAGACACAGGTTCAAAACAGTAAAGAAATCGTCATAGCGTATGGCACCCACCCCGCGGCCGCCGGGCGCAGCGGGGGCTGGGCCTGCAGGTCTCAGCTGGGGTCTGTGGGGTCGTCACCACGATCGAGCGCGTCCCAGAGCGCCCTGTCGTCCTTGGCCTGGACTCGGGCCTTGCCGGCGGTCCTGTCGTAGCGTGCCGACATCCCCGCCCACTTGCCACCGCGTACGACGGCGACGATCCCGCCGGCGATCATCAGGACCGCGCCGGCGGCGGCGACCGCCGGCCAGAGTGGCGTGATCTCCCAGGGGAGGCCGGCGGCGCCGCGCAGCACGTTGCGCTCGCGCAGCAAGGCAGTCACGGTGTCACCGCTCAGCCCCGTCCACGTCCCGGCCGCCGCGCCCGCCCCGCACAGGGCGATCAGCGCACCGACGACGCGCCGCCCCGCGCCCTTGGTGGCCAGCACGGCCACGATCCCGGCCAGCCCCGCCAGCGCCACGGGCGTCAGCACGGGGCTGAGCTCCCCGCCGGTGGGCGCGCCCGTGCCTCCCGCTTCCAGGAGCCGCACCCAGGTGCGGCTCGCGGCGAACAGCACGAGCACGCATCCCAGGGCGGTCGCCCCCACCCAGCCCCACAGCTCTCTGTGCCCCATCTGGCCCTGCTAACCGAGCGCGATCTCGAGCTGGTCGGCGTCGAAGCACGTGCGGTCTCCGGTGTGGCACGCGCCGTCGACCTGGTCGACCTTGACCAGGACGGCGTCGCCGTCGCAGTCGAGCGCGACGGACTTGACGTGCTGGACGTGGCCGGAGGTCTCGCCCTTCACCCAGAGCTGGTCGCGGCTCCGGGACCAGTAGGTGGCCCTGCCGGTGGTGAGCGTCCGATGCAGCGCCTCGTCGTTCATCCAGGCCAGCATGAGCACCTCGCCGGTGTCGTACTGCTGGACGATCGCGGCGACGAGGCCGTCGGGGTTTCGCTTCAACCGCGCGGCTACCTTGGGATCGAGGGACATGCCCCCATTCAACCAGCCCACCCCGACGCCCCGGCCCGGCGCCCTCGACCCGCACGAGCGTGCGGCCGCTCGGCCGATCGCCGTGAGCGACGGTGGCCGTCGCCCCAAGGCAGGCGACGCGTCACGGACCGCCGCCGGCACCCTTGGTCGACATGGGCGTGCCGGCCGCGCGGCCGTTGACCGTGGACGAGGGTGGCCGTCCTGGGGAGGCGGGATCTCATGGTGTCCTGACCCCCAAAGCGCTCCGGGCGGCGCTGGGTGATGAGGCCGCCGCCACCCCCACGGGCGCGCCCCATCGCGTGCGGGCGTGCCGCCACACGACGGATCGCCGTATGGGACGGTGCCCAGCCCCCCGAAGCGCTCCGGCCACGCGGGAGGCGGGGTCAGGTCAGGGCCTGGGAGAGGGTGTCGTAGATCGGGAACAGCGGCGCCAGGTTCGTACGGCGGAGCCGCCGGAGCACCTGGCCGTCCGGGGCCACCAGGGCCATCGTGCCGTTGCGCTCGCGCAACGTGGCCAGCAGGCGCACCAGCACCCCGAGGCCCGTCGTGTCGATGAAGGTCAGCCCCGTCAGGTCGACCACCAGCCGCGGCCTGGGCGCCGATGCCGCCTCGTCGAGGCACTCCCGGACCTGCGACACGTTGTCCACGTCCACCTCGCCCATCAGGCTGACCACCACGAGATCGCCGTGTTGACGTCGCGTCATCCGCAGGATATCCACGCCCATGCTCCTCATGACCTCTCCTGTGGGCGGCCCCGCCGAAAAGGTACACCTGTCCGCGGCTCGTCACGGTAGGTTTTGCAGAGAATGCGCTACGTGATGACGCCGGACGGAGTAGCTTCGGGGGCGCGACGCGTGCAGGGAGGACTCCAACGTGGTGCAGGGCTCCGTCCTCGATCCCGACCTGGGGGATCACGTGTGCCTGCCGTTCGAGGGCGAGCGCGACCGGATGGCGGCCACGGGGGAGTTCACGGTGAACGGCCTGCGCCGCCGTACCAAAGTGATGATCATCACCCATGCCGACAGCCCCGAGCGGACGCGCGGATGGCTGGCGCCGCTCGTGCCGGGGTTCGCCGACGCCGAGTCGGCCGGGCAGGTCGAGATCCTGGCCTGCGCCGACACCCACTTCACCGATGGCTACCTCGACCCGGACCGGGTGCTGAAAAAGCTGATCGACGCCAAGGACCGGGCGCGCAGGCACGGCCAGCACGGCGTGTACGCCCTGGTCGACGCGTCCTGGGGGGTGCGCGACGCGGCCGGGCAGGCGGCGTTCGAGGCGGCGGCCAACGAGCTGTTCGGCGAGCGGTGGCTGGCCGCCGTCTGCCAGTACGACCGCAACCTGTTCCCCCGTGAGGCCATCGATCGCGCCACGTCCGTGCACCCGATCGCCCCCGAGCAGGCACTGCTGCGCTTCGCCAACGAGCCGTGCGGGCTGCGGGTCTGGGGCGACGTCGACCTGACCAACAGGCAGGCGTTCGCGTCGCTGCTGGGGCGGCTGGAGAAGGAGCCGGCGGAGGTCGTGATCGACGCCTCCGGCCTCGCCTTCATCGACGCCGGCTCGGCGCAGCTGCTGGCCGTCACGGCCATGGCCAGGCCCCGGGGGTCCACCGTGGTCGTCTGCGGCGACTCCATGGCCAGGGTGCTCCGGCTGATCAGGGCGGATCAGTTCATCACCGTTCGCCGGGTGGGCGATGCGTAGACAGGTGCTGTGCGCGAGCTTCGCGCGCGGGCGCATCACGCTCCTTCGCAAGGCGGTCGCCGAGCACGCCGCCTACGAGGGGCTGAGCGGGCGGCGCCTGGAGGACTTCGTGCTCGCGGTCAACGAGATCACCACCAACGCGGTCGTCCACGGCGGGGGATACGGGCGGCTGCGGCTGTGGTCGCACGGCGGGCGGTTGTGGTGCGAGGTGACCGACGAGGGGCCCGGGCTGCCGGCGGGGTGGATGGGCGACACGCGGCCGCCCACGGGGTTCGAGTTCCGCGGGCGGGGGTTGTGGTTGACGCGGATGTTGTGCGAGCACGTCACGATCGTGTCCGGGCCCAGGGGCACGACCGTGACGTTCGCCGCCGTGGATCACTGATCAGGAATGGGCGGCCGAGACCCACGACGCGTGCAGGTCGGCGTACACCCCCGGATCCTTGACCAGCTCGGCGTGCGGCCCGCGCTGCACCAGGCGGCCCGCGTCGAAGACCAGGACCTCGTCGGCGTTCTCCGCGGTCGACAGGCGGTGCGCGATCGAGATGGCCGTACGGCCCCGCGTGACGCCCTCCAGCGCCCGCGCGAGCCGTACCTCCGTCGCCGGGTCCACCGCCGAGGTGGCCTCGTCGAGCAGCAGCAGGTCGGGGTCGGCGAGGTAGGCGCGCGCCAGCGCGACGAGCTGCCGCTCGCCGGCCGACAGCGACTCGCCGCGCTGGCCCACGGGAGTGTCCAGGCCCGCGGGCAGGCCCTCCAGCCAGTCGGTCAGTCCCAGCTCGGTCATCGCGAGCTCGATCTCCTCGGTGGTGGCCGACGGCTTGCCGTAGCGGACGTTCTCCTCCAGCGTCCCGTCGAACAGGAAGCCGTCCTGCGGCACCATGACGATCCGCTCGCGCAGGGAGGAGAAGCGGATGTCGCGCAGGTCGCTGCCGTCCACCGTGACCCGTCCCGAGACCGGGTCCATGAGGCGGGTCAGGAGCTTGGCGAACGTGGTCTTGCCCGACCCCGTCTCCCCCACCACGGCGACCCGGGAGCGCGGCGGGATCTCCAGCGTGAGCTCATGCAGCACGGGCGCGCCGCCGGGATAGGAGAAGTGCACGTCGTCGAAGGCGACCGAGATGGGGCCGCGGGGCAGCTCCACGCCCTCGTGGCCGGGGTCGGCCACGTCGGCCGGGGTGTCGAGGACGCCGAGGATGCGGCGCCAGCCGGCGACGGCGTTCTGCGCCTCGTTCAGCACCTCGGTGGCCGTCTGCAGCGGCGAGACGAAGAGGGTGACCAGGAACAGGAACGCCACCAGCTGCCCCTGCGTGATGTCCCCCGACAGGCCGAGCCGCACGCCGAGCAGCACGATCCCGGCGATGGCGACGGCGGCCACGATCTCGGTCAGCGGGAAGACGAAGCCGACGATGGTCTGCGCCCTGGTCTGGGCGCTCCTGTTGGCGTTCACGGCCTTGTCGATGCGCTCGGCCGTGCGGCGCTCGGAGGCGTACGCCCTGATGACGGCTGCCCCGACGACGGACTCGCTGACGGCCGCCAGCATGTCGCCCGTGCGCTCGCGCACGATCGTGTACGCCCGCGACAGCAGCTTCTGGAAGCGGGGCAAGGCGATCATCAGCGGGACGAAGCAGGCCCAGACGAGCAGCGTGAGCTGCCAGGAGTAGACGAACATCAGGACGGTGGCCACGAAGAGCTGGCCGAACGCCACGATGATCATCAGCCCGCCCCACTGCATGAAGTTGCTGATCTGGTCGATGTCGTTGGTGACACGTGAGACCAGGGCGCCGCGCCGCTCGGTGTTCTGGGTGAGCACCGACAGGTCGTGCACGTGGCGGAACCCGCGCACGCGCAGGGTCGCGAGCGACGACTCCGTCGCCTTGTAGAGGCGGACGTTCATGATGTACGCGGCCAGCGCCGTGAGCAGCACGGCCACCGCGCACACCAGGACGGCCTTGGTGATGTAGGGAATGTCCGGAGAGCCGCCCTTGAGGCCCGTGTCGATCGTCTGCTGGACCGCGATCGGCACGATGATCTTGCCAGTGGTCGCGACGACGGCCAGCGCCAGCGTCCCCGCCAGCCCCTTGCGGAACTCGGGGGTGAGCGCGAGCCCCTGCCGGATCGTGGCCAGCGCGGAACGTTCAGAATTGCCGTGGATACTCTGCACCGTCATGCGCTGACCTCTTTCTCTTCCACCTCGATGGCCGCACGCTCGGCCTCCTCGCGCTCGTAGGCGGTCACCAGGTTGCGGTAGCCGGCGCAGCGCTCGAGCAGCTCCTCGTGTGTCCCGCGGTCCACGACACGGCCGTGGTCCAGGTAGACGACCTCGTCCGCCAGGGCGATCGTGGCCATCCGGTAGGCGACGACCACGACGGTCGACGCCTCGGCCGCGTCCCGCAGCCCGTACAGGATCTTGGCCTCGACCTGCGGGTCCACACTGGAGGTGGCGTCGTCGAGGATGAGCAGGCGCGGCCGGCGCACGACGGCGCGGGCCAGCGCGAGCCGCTGGCGCTGGCCGCCGGACAGCGACGCGCCGCGCTCGCCGACCCGGGTGCCGAGCCCGTCGGCCAGCCTGGCGACGAACCCCTCGGCCTGGGCCAGCCGCAGGGCCGCCCACACGTCCTCGTCGCCGATCTCCAGCCCGAGCGTGATGTTGCCGCGCACGCTGTCGTCGAACAGGAACGTCTGCTGCGGCACCAGCGCCACCGACTCGGCGATGCCGCCGTAGGCCAGATCTCGCAGGTCCACGCCGTCGAGCAGCACCCGTCCCGCGTCGGGGTCCACGAGCCTGACCAGCAGCTGCACGAGCGTGGACTTGCCCGATCCGGTGGGCCCGACCAGGGCGACGGTACGGCCGGCGGGCACGTCGAAGGTGACGTCGTGCAGCACCTCGGCCTCGCCGTAGGCGTACGAGACGCCGGAGACCTCCAGTGCGGCCGGGGCGGAGGACCCGCTGTCGGCGGTGCCGTACTCCATGGAGCCGGTCGCGTCCAGCACGGCCTGCACCCGCTGCCAGCCGACGACGCTGCGCGGCAGCTCGGCCAGCACCCAGCCGAGCGCCCTGATCGGGAAGGCCAGCAGCGTGAACAGGTACGCCACCTGCACCAGGCCGCCGGAGTCGATCGAGCCGCCCGACAGCCGCATCGCGCCGACGGCGAGCACCGCGAGCACGCCGATCGTGGGCAGGGCCTCCAGCAGCGGGTCGAACAGCCCGCGCACGCGCCCGACCGCGATGTTGGCGTCGCGCAGCTCATGGGCGCGCCGCCTGAACCGGTCGGTCTCCAGCTCCTCCCTGCCGAGCGTCTTGACGACGAGCGCGCCGTCGAAGCTCTCGTGCGCGATCTCGCTGACCTCGGCGCGCAGCTGCTGGGCGCGGGTGGCGAGCGGGCTGAGCTTCCGCTGATAAATCAGATTAAGTACGGCAATAGCCGGAAAAATCAGGAAACCGACCAAAGCGAGCATGAGATCCGTGAACACCATGGCGATCGCCGCGGTGAACAGCATGACGATCACACCCACGGCCATCGGCAGCGGCGCGAGCGGCGCCCAGGCGGCCTCGGCGTCGGCGCTGGCGTTCGACAGCAGTTGCCCGGTCGGGTGCTGATGGTGCCAGGACAGTGGCAGCCGCAGGTACTGCTTGGTGACGTCCCTGCGCGACCTGGCCTGCATGCGGTACTGGATGACCCCGGCGAGGATGCGCCGCCCGGCCACGCCGAACGACTTGAGCAACGCCGCGCCCAGGATCAGGAACGTTCCTGTCCACAGCGCTCCTGAGGCGACGCGGTCCTGGGCGAACGCGGGCAGCACCACGTGCTGCGTCGCCCAGCCGAGCGCCCATGCGGAGGCCACGGTCATGCCGCCGTAGAGCCCGCTGGCCAGTACCGCGAGCGCGAATACCGCCTTCTCTGTGCGAATGGCCACCCCAAGGACGCGGAGCCCTTGACGCATCACGGCCGAGGTGACCTTGGTCGCCACGCGGAACTGATCCCTTCAATCTGCCATTTGTACCTAAGTCACTATCACTCCAGATCTGCACGTTATTCCCGCGGGTAGGGTTGCCCATGTGACTCATGCTCGCGATGAACGCTCGGCGCTCTGCGACCTGTTCGACCGCCTCGGCCCCGACGCGCCGACGCTCTGCACGGGCTGGAACACCTACGATCTGGCCGCCCACCTCGTGCTTCGCGAGCGCAGGCCCGACGCGATGGGCGGCATCGCGATCAAGCCCCTGGCCGGCTACACCGCCTCCGTGCAGAACGGTCTCAAGGCCAGGCACCCCTACCCCGAGCTGGTCGGCCTGGTGCGCAAGCCGGGCGGCGTCTACGGGCTGCTGCCGTTCCTCGACGACGCCGTCAACACGCTGGAGTACTTCGTCCACCACGAGGACGTGCGCCGCGCCCAGCCGGAGTGGGAGCCCCGCGAGCTGCCCGGCGACCTCGAACGGCTCATCTGGAAGCGCGTCGCCTCGGGAGCCCGGCTGATGCTGCGCAGGGCGCCGGTGGGCGTGGTGCTGCACCGGCTCGGCGGCGGCGTGGTGCTCGGCGGTCCCCGCGGGGGCGCCAGGGTGGAGGTCACGGGCCGGGCCGCTGAGCTGCTGATGTTCTGCTTCGGGCGGCAGCGGCACGCCCGGGTCGAGCTGACCGGCGACCCCGAGGCCGCCGACCGGCTCCGCGACGCCTCTCTGGGCGTGTAGCCGATCCGTCGCGTGATCCGGCTTGCCTATCGCAGAAATCCCGGTGTGGTAGGGGCTCGCACTCGGCTTCTAGCCCGTACCATGGCTAAGGAAAGAAGCCCCCCGGTTATGATCATGAACATCTTCATAGAAGATGCCAGTGATCGCCCAGATCCGGGTATATACGGCTGGGAATGGACTGCAGGAGGCCCCCATGCAGGTCAAGAAGGTGCTCACCTACGTGGCTGTCGCGTTCGTGGTGTTCTACCTTTTCACCAAGCCGGCCCAGGCCGCGGCGGCGGTCAACGGAGTGTTCGATGGAATTCTCCAGGGCGCCAACCAACTGGCCGTCTTCTTTACAAATGTTCTGACCTGACGCGGGCTTCTGTCTGCGTCAGATGCTTCCCCGCGCTGCCAGATCGTGTTACGCAGGCAGGATGAGAGATCGCCCTAGCGGCACAAAGATCAATCAGCTCGATCCCCATGCGCGGCGGATCCTCGAGCGAACCGAGCTCGAGGGCATCGAGCTGATCCGTTTTCTCTACGCCGACCACGGTGGCGTGATCCGGGGTAAAGCGGCATCCCGGTCGCGGTTGGCCGAACGGCTCAGCACGGGCATCGGGCACACGGTGGCCATGATGGCGATGAACATGCTCGACCAGCTCCAGGACGTCGAGCACCTGGGTCCGGTGGGCGAGGTACGCATCGTTCCGGACCCCGCCACGTACGTCCCGCTGCCCCACGCCCCCGGCGCGGCCGCGATGCTGTCGGATCTGCGCCTGCCGGACGGCACGCCGTGGGGGGCCTGCCCGCGCACCTTCCTCAAGGACGCCATCGCCGAACTGGCCACCGAGGGTTACACGCTGGTCGCGGCGTTCGAGCCGGAGTTCTCCCTCGGCCGCCGCCTGCCGGACCCGTCCGGCGGCCCCGACCGGCTGATCCCGCTCGACGACTCGCTCTGCTACGCGAACGCCGGGTTCGACACCGCCCACGACTACACGATCAAGCTCATCCACGCCCTGGAGCAGCAGGGGCTGCGCGTCGAGCACTACCATCCCGAGCTGGGGCCCGGACAGCAGGAGCTGTCCGTACGTCACGCGCCCGCGCTGCGCGCCGCCGACAACCACGTCCTCTACCGCGAGACCGTGCGCGGGGTCGCCCTGCGCATGCAGATGTGGGCCACGCTCGCCCCCAAGCCGCTGGCCGACCAGGCGGGCAACGGGGCCCATCTGCACCTCTCGCTGTGGAACGACTCGCAGAACGTGTTCGCCGAGGAGAGCGAGGTGCGCGACGGGTTCATCGGCGGCCTGCTCGCCCACCTGCCCGGCCTGACGGCGCTGACGTGCGGGAGCGTCAACAGCTTCCGGCGGCTGGCGCCCCGCACGTGGTCGAGCGCGTACGCCGTCTACGGGCCCGACAACCGGGAGGCCGCGATCCGCGTGTGCTCCCCCCTCGGTGAGACCGGCGAGCCCAACCTGGAACTCAAGCCCTCCGACTCCTCCGCCAACCCGTACCTGTCGCTCGGGGCCGTCATCCACGCGGGCCTGGACGGCATCCGGCGCAAGCTGGACCCCGGAGCCGCCGTGGACGTGGACCCTGACACGCGGCCCGGCCAGTACACGCGCCTGCCCTCGTCTCTGGACGAGGCGCTGGACGCGCTGGAAGCCGACGAGGTGCTCATGGAGGCGCTGGGGCCGCTGCGGCGCAGCGCGTACCTGGCGGTGAAACGTTCGGAGGCGGCGGCGTTCGGGGCCAAGGACGTCGCGTACGAGCTGTTCCACCACATGCGGGTGTTCTGAGGGGTCACCACCCGGCTGACGGGCGCGCGGCACCGCCCCGCGACACGGCGCCGCCCTGCGATACGGCAACGCGCAGCGATGCGACGCCGCAGCACGTCGCGGCGCCGCATCGCGACGGACACGCGCCCAGCCACCGGCGACGCGGTCAGCGGACCGGGTGGCCCGCCAGCCGGAGCGCGTCCTTGACCTCGGAGATCTTGAGCGTGCCGAAGTGGAACACCGAGGCCGCGAGCACCGCGTCGGCGCCCGCCGCCACCGCCGGAGGGAAGTCCTCCAGACGGCCGGCGCCGCCGCTGGCGATCACCGGGACCCGCACCGCGGCACGCACCGCCCGCAGCATCTCCAGGTCGTAGCCGTCGAGCGTGCCGTCACCGTCCATCGAGTTGAGCAGGATCTCGCCCACGCCCAGCTCCTCGCCGCGCGCCGCCCACTCGACGGCGTCGATCCCGGTGCCGCGCCGCCCGCCGTGCGTGGTCACCTCGAACCCGCTGGCTGTGCCCGGCGCACGCCGGGCGTCCACGGACAGCACGACGCACTGGGCGCCGAACCGCCGGGACGCCTCGGTGAGCAGGTCGGGCCGGGCGATGGCGGCCGTGTTGAGGGACACCTTGTCGGCCCCGGCCCGCAGCAGCCGGTCGACGTCCTCGACGGCGCGCACGCCGCCGCCGACGGTCAGCGGGATGAACACCTGCTCGGCCGTCCTGCGTACGACGTCGAGCATGGTCCCCCGCTCGCCGGACGACGCGGTGATGTCGAGGAAGGTGAGCTCGTCGGCGCCCTCCTCGTCGTAGCGCCTGGCCAGCTCGACGGGGTCGCCGGCGTCGCGCAGGTTCTCGAAGTTGACGCCCTTGACGACGCGTCCGGCGTCCACGTCGAGACAGGGGATGACTCTCACGGCTACGGTCATGCTCGAACAGCCTCGATTTCGATCTCGACCAGCATCCGAGGGTCGACCAGCCCGGCCACCCTCACTCCAGTGCAGGCGGGGCGCACCTTCCCGAAGACCTCGCCGATGGCCTGGCCCACGAGGTCGAAGTGGCGCTGCTCCACCACATAGTAACGGACCATGACCACGTCCTCGCAGGTCAGACCGCCTGTCGTGACGGCCTCCAGCGCGATGTCGATCGCGGTCAGGCTCTGTCTGTAGGCGTCGCCCACATGGCGTACCTCTCCGGCGACCGTGGCCGTGCAACCGGACACGATCACCCGATCACCCGCAATGACCGCGCGGGCGTAGCCGTACCTTTCCTCCCAGATGCCGCCGGAAAACACCCGCGACCCAGTGCTTTCCATGCCGAAGATGCCAACGCTCATCTCGCCCCCTCCCGGCAAGAGCTACACGCGTACTGCGGCAAGCGCGTTTTCCAGTGTGAACGCGTGAGCGTAAAGGGCACTGCCCACGATGGCCCCCTCGAGTCCGTCGGGGACGAGGGACGCCAGTGCGACCAGGTCATCCAGAGAGGAGACACCGCCGCTGGCCACGACGGGCCTGCCGGTGCGGGCCAGGATGCGGCGGTAGAGGTCGAGGTTGGGTCCCTGGAGCATGCCGTCCTTGGTCACGTCGGTGACGACGTAGCGGGGGCAGCCGTCGGACTCGAGCCGGTCGAGGACCTCCCAGAGGTCTCCGCCTTCCTCGGTCCAGCCGCGGGCGGCCAGCGTGGTGCCGCGCACGTCGAGCCCGACCGCGATCTTGTCGCCGTGCTCGGCGATGACCTTCCGGCACCAGTCGGCCTTCTCCAGCGCGGCGGTGCCGATGTTGACCCGGCGGCAGCCGGTGGCGAGCGCAGCGGCCAGGGAGTCGTCGTCACGGATGCCGCCGGACAGCTCCACGTTCACGTCGAGCCGCCCGATGACGTCGGCGATCAGCTCCCGGTTGCTCCCCCGGCCGAACGCCGCGTCGAGGTCGACCATGTGGATCCACTCGGCGCCCGCCTCCTGCCAGGCCAGCGCGGCGGCCAGCGGCTCGCCGTAGCCTTTCTCCGTCCCGGCCACACCCTGCACCAGCTGCACGGCCTGGCCGTCGACCACGTCCACGGCGGGCAGCAATACGAGCGACATTCAAATCCTCCGGTCGAAAGCGAGGGTCACGACAACGGGCGCGAGCAGCAGTGACAAGACGAACACGCCGAAACTGAGGAAGACCGATCCCCACAGCAGCCAGACGAGCGCCTGGACGAACAGGAAGCCCAGCCCGAGCACGATGTTCTGGGCGCGGTGGCGGCGGGCGATCAGGCCGCCCTGGCGGTAGAACCGCACCGGGCGCGGGACCAGCCTGGCCAGGAACGCGCGGCGGCGCGCCCTGCGCGCCTGCCGCTCCTCGTTGGCCCGGATCGCGCGCGCCCGCTCCGCTTCCCGCTCGGCCCTCCGGCGCGCGCGCTCCTTGCTCATGGTGTCCCGAATCCGGTTCTCGAGGCGCTCACAGCGTCTGCAGCCAGTTCTTCAGAAGCACGGCTCCGGCGTCGGCGGACTTCTCCGGGTGGAACTGGGTGGCCATGAGCGGGCCGTTCTCCACGGCGGCCACGAACGGCACGCCGTGCTCGGCCCAGGTGACGACCGGCTCGGCGAACCCCTCGCCGGTCTGCAGCTCCCACTCGCGCACGCCGTACGAGTGGACGAAGTAGAAGCGGGTCGCGGCGTCGAGCCCGGCGAACAGGACGCTGCCCGCGGGCGCCTTGACCGTGTTCCACCCCATGTGGGGGAGCACGGGAGCGTCGAGCCGTTCGACCGTGCCCGGCCACTCGCCGCAGCCCTCGGTCTCCACGCCGTGCTCGACGCCCCTGGCGAACAGGATCTGCATGCCGACGCAGATGCCCAGCACCGGACGCCCGCCGGCCAGGCGGCGGCCGATGATCCGCTCGCCGTGGACGCTCTTGAGCCCGGTCATGCACGCCTCGAACGCGCCGACCCCCGGCACCACCAGGCCGTCGGCGTTGAGGGCGGTGTCGAAGTCGGACGTCACGGTCACGTCGGCGCCCACCCTGGCCAGCGCCCGCTCGGCCGAGCGCAGGTTGCCCGAGCCATAGTCGAGGATGATGATGTTCTTCTTCACCACCACAGCACTCCCGCCGTGATCGCCATCGCCGCGCCGAGGGCGCAGACGGCCGCACCGATCTTGAGCCCCTGCTTGAACAGGGAGAACACGCCGCCGATGAGGAACAGCCCGATGAACACCATCACGCCGGCGATGAGGTTGTCGGTCATAGGACGCCCTTGGTGCTCGGCACGCCCGTGGCGCGCGGGTCGAGCTCGGACGCCTCGCGCAGCGCCCTGGCCAGCGCCTTGAACTGGGCCTCCACGATGTGGTGGGCGTTGCGCCCGTACGGGACGTGGACGTGCAGGCAGATCGCGGCCTGCGCGACGAGCGACTCCAGGATGTGGCGCGTCATCGTCGTGTCGTAGTCGTGGCCGATCATCGGCGCCATGCCCTCGGGCTCGGAGTGCACGAGGTAGGGCCGGCCGGACAGGTCGACGGTGACCTGGGCCAGCGACTCGTCCAGCGGGCACGACGCGCTGCCGAACCTCCTGATGCCCGACTTGTCGCCCAACGCCTCACGGAACGCCGCGCCCAGTGCGAGCGCGGTGTCCTCGATCGTGTGGTGGGAGTCGATGTGCAGGTCGCCCTCGGTCTTGACCGTCAGGTCGAACAGCCCGTGCTTGCCGAGCTGGGCCAGCATGTGGTCGAAGAACCCGACCCCGGTCGCGACCTCGACCCGGCCGGTGCCGTCGAGGCCGACCTCCACCAGGACCGAGGTCTCCTTCGTAACGCGCTCGACGCGGCCTACGCGACTCACAGGACTCCTTCCAGCGCGGCCCGGAAGGCCGCCATCTCCTCGCCGGTGCCGATCGACACACGCAGCCATTGTGGCGGGCCCACCTCGCGGATGAGCACTCCGCGCTCCAGCAGCCCCTCCCACGCCGCGTGCCGGTCGGGGAAGCGCCCGAACAGCACGAAGTTCGCGTCGGAGTCGGCCACGGCCAGACCCTTGGAGCGCAGCCACGCGACCGTGTCGTCGCGCTCGCGCCGCAGCACGTCGACCGAACCCAGCAGTTCGGCGCGGTGCCGCAGCGCCACGCGCGCGGCCGCCTGGGTGAGCGTCGACAGGTGGTACGGCAGCCGCACCAGCAGCAGCGCCTCCACCACGGCCGGGTGGGCGGCCAGGTAGCCGAGCCGGGTGCCCGCCATGGCGAACGCCTTGGACATCGTCCTGGTGACGATCAGCCTCGGGTGGGCGGGCAGCAGGGTGAGCGCCGACGGCGTGCCCTCGCGGGCGAACTCGGCGTAGGCCTCGTCCACCACGACCATGCCCTTGGCCGCCGCCAGCACGGCCTTGATCGTCTCGAGCGGCTGGGCGGTGCCCGTCGGGTTGTTGGGCGAGGCCAGGAACACGATGTCGGGCTGGTGCTCCTCGATCGCCGCCGTCGCCTTGCCGGGGTCGATCGAGAAGTCCTCCTCTCGGCTGGCGGAGATCCACTCGGTGCTGGTGCCGCTGGTGATGATCGGGTGCATCGAGTACGACGGCTCGAACCCGATCGCCGTGCGCCCGTGGCCGCCGAAGGCCTGCAGGATCTGCTGGAGCACCTCGTTGGAGCCGTTGGCGGCCCACACCTGCTCGGTGGTCAGGCCGTGGCCGAGATAGCCGGCCAGGTCGGCGCGCAGGGCCGTGGCGTCCCTGTCGGGGTAGCGGTTGAGCTCACCGGCGCTCGCCCTGACCGCCTCGGCCAGGTCGGCGACCAGCTCGGGCGAGGGCGGGTAGGGGTTTTCGTTGGTGTTGAGCCTGACGGGGACGTCGATCTGGGGCGCGCCGTACGGCGACTTACCCCGGAGGTCGTCTCGGATGGGCAGGTCGTCGAGGTTCACGCGGTCTCCGTGGGAACTTGCCAGTCGAATCGGGCACGGATGGCGGCGCCGTGGGCCGGAAGGTCTTCGGCGTCGGCCAGGACCGCCACATGGGCCGCCGCGCCCGCGAGCGCCTCGCGGGTGTAGTCGACGACGTGGATGCCGCGCAGGAACGACTGCACCGACAGGCCGCTGGAGTGGCAGGCGCAGCCGCCGGTGGGCAGCACGTGGTTGGAGCCGGCGAGGTAGTCGCCGAGCGACACCGGCGCGTACGTGCCCACGAAGATCGCCCCGGCGTTCCGGATTTTTCCGGCTATCTCCGCCGCGTTCGCGGTGTGGATCTCCAGGTGCTCGGCCGCGTAGGCGTCCACGACCTTGATGCCGTCGTCGATGGAGCCGACCAGCACGATGCCCGACTGCCTGCCGCTCAGCGCCTCGGCGATGCGATCGGAGTGCTTGGTCGCCGACACCTGGCCCGGCAGTTCCTTCTCGACCGCGTCGGCCAGCTCGACGCTGGTGGTGACCAGCACGGCGGCGGCGATCGTGTCGTGCTCGGCCTGGCTGATCAGGTCTGCGGCCACGTGGACCGGGTCGGCCGTCTCGTCGGCCAGGATAGCGATCTCGGTCGGGCCCGCCTCGGAGTCGATGCCGATGCGGCCCTTGAGCAGCCGCTTGGCCGCCGCCACCCAGATGTTGCCGGGACCGGTCACCATCGTGGCGGGCGGGCACTCCTCCGTGCCGTAGGCGAACATGGCCACCGCCTGCGCCCCGCCCACCGAGTAGACCTCGTCCACGCCGAGCAGCGCGCACGCGGCAAGGATCGTGGGGTGCGGCAGCCCGCCGTACGCCTGCTGCGCTGGGCTGGTCACGGCCAGCGAGCCGACGCCGGCCTCCTGAGCGGGCACGACGTTCATCACGACGCTGGACGGATAGACCGCGCGGCCGCCGGGCACGTACAGGCCCACGCGCTCGACCGGCACCCAGCGCTCGGTCACGGTGCCGCCGGGCACGACCTGGGTGGTGACGTCGGCGCGCCGCTGGTCGTGGTGGACCAGCCTGGCCCGCCTGATCGACTCTTCCAGCGCGGCCCGCACCTTGGGGTCGAGCTCGCTCAGCGCTCGCTCGATCGCCTCGGCGGGGACCCGGGTGGTGGCGATCTCGACACCGTCGAACCTGGCGGTCAGCTCCCGTACGGCTGCCGCCCCGCGATGGCGCACGTCGTCGCAGATGGGCCGCACCTTCTCCAGGGCGGCCTCGACGTCGAGCTCGGCGCGGGGCAGCACGTCGCGCAGGTTCTCCGGCAGAGAACCGCGCATGTCGATACGGGAAATCACCCGTACAGTCTACGGAGTCCGCCCGCTGAATCAGGTTCTGTCCACCATCCGGGACGCCGCCGCCGGGGTTCCAGGCAGGAGTACGGCGTGTCACAAATGGGCGGCCGTGGGCGGCGCTCGCCGACGTCGCGCCCACGGCCGCCGCGACCCCGGACCGGGCCTGCCGGGGCAGCCGCCGCGACCGTCACGGGGGGGTACGGCCACGGCCGGGAAAGTTCAGGGCAACTCCACTGCCCGCCACGGGCCCTCCGCTAACGCACCACACCAAAAAAGCACCAAGCGGTTTTTGCCGAGCGAACCGCCGAGCACGTGTCGCAGCGGGAGCCGCGTCACGACGGCCTTCGAGGTCATGTGAGTACTTTCACATTGCGTGTCCATTATGTCCGACCCCATACGCTTGCCGCGTGGGACAGTGGCGAGGCCCTGACGGGCTCCTGGTAGAGGCGATCATTCTGGACGATCGCCCGCTCCTGCGTGTCTCCCACCAGGTCAACGGCAGGACGTACCTGCGCGGCTACTGCGCCACCGTCTCCGAGCTGGCCGCCCACGGCGTGGATCTGGCCCAGCTCGTCGAAGACACCGCCTTTGACCATCTGTAGACCCCGGCTGGTCACTGTCGATCAGCCGGACGGGTAAGGCATGCACCATGGTTCGGCTGCCGGCCTACACGCCGATGCTGGCCCAGCTCGGCTCCCTGAACTCCGTCCAGGGCGCTGACTGGGCCGTGGAGATGAAATGGGACGGCGTGCGCGCCCTCGCCTTCATCGAGAACGGCGCCGTCCGCCTGATGTCGCGCAACAGCAAGGACATCACCCCCGCCTACCCCGAACTCCAGCTCATGGCCGGCGCCGCCGGCAGGCGCGACGCCGTGATCGACGGGGAGATCGTGGCGTTCGACGAGACCGGGCGGCCCAGCTTCGAGGCGCTGCAGCCCCGGATGCACCAGCGCAACCCCGCGGCGATCGCTGAACTGTCCAGATCGGTGCCGGTGACGTACATGGCGTTCGACATCCTGCACCTCGACGACGACAGCGTCATCTCCCGCCCCTACACCCAGCGCAGGGAACTGCTCGAGACCACGTTCACGCCCGGCTACCGCTGGGAGGTGCCGGTGTGGTTCGCCGACCACGCCGGGCTCGCGTTCGACTCCTCCAGGCAACTGGGGCTCGAAGGGGTCGTGTGCAAGCGGATGGGCTCGCCGTACCGGCCGGGCCGGCGCAGCGCCGACTGGACGAAGGTCAAGAACGTGCGCGCCGTCGAGGTCGTGGTCGGCGGGTGGAAGCCGGGGGGCGGGCGGCGGTCCGGAATGATCGGGTCGCTGCTGCTCGGCGCGTACGACCCCCAGGGCCGGCTGCGGTACGTGGGCCACGTCGGCACCGGGTTCACCGAGTCCATGCTGCGCGACCTGGGCGAGCGCCTCGCGCCGCTGGAGCGGCCGGAGCCGCCGTTCGACGAGGCGGTGCCGCGCGAGCACACCAGGGACGCCCACTGGGTGGAGCCCCGCCTGGTCGGTGAGGTGCAGTACGCCGAGGTCACCGGCGACGGCCGGCTGCGCCACCCGTCCTGGCGCGGGCTGCGACCCGACCGTGAGCCGCACGAGGCCACCACGGCGGAGATCACGCCGGGCCGCGACACCGACGCGGCAGCCGGCTGACCGCGGCGACACGCATTCACTCAATTACATTCCGCCTTCATAGCATGACTTAGAGTCATCGAGAGGTTCTCGATCCGCTCAAAGGGGGCACTGTGTCGAAGACTCTGGTCACCACGCTGATCACGCTGGCCGGCGGCGCGCTCGCGGTGCCCGCGGCCGCGGCCGCGGCCGAGCCACCGCCGCCCGCGTCGCCCGCCAAAGACGGTTCCTGGGGCGCCGTGTCGTCCCCGCTGATGCGCCCCGGCCGCGCCGTGCGCTACTGGAACGCCGGCAAGCAGGCCAGGGCCAGCGGCGCGGACCTGCCGGCGACCGTGCGGAAGTCCGCCCAGGGCGCGGCGCGGCACAGCGTGCCCACCAGCAAGCGGCTCACCCCGGACGGGGACGCCAACGGCTACGCCCGTGTGCACCGCCCCTACAGCGGCTCGGCGGTCAGCAGGAGCACCGGCCGGCTGTTCTACGTCAACGCGAGCGGGCGCGACGACGCCTGCAGCGCCTCCGTCGTGCGCTCCGCGGCCAAGCTGCTGCTCGTCACCGCCGCCCACTGCGTTTACGGGGTGCCGATGGGCTCCTCGACCGGCCAGTGGCACAGCCACTTCGCGTTCGTGCCCGCGTACGACGGACGGGCGAGCACCATGCGGCAGCGCGAGCCGTACGGGCGGTGGGGCGCCCGCCGGGCGTGGAAGCCCGACGGCTACACCGGCCTGAGCGGCGGCGACTGGAACTCGATCTACGACATCGCCCTCATCGAGGTCGGCAAGAAGAACGACCGCACGCTCCAGGACGCGGTCGGCGGCCTCACCCCGATGCTCAACCAGGGCATCCGGCACACCATCGCGACCACGGGCTACCCCGGCGTGTCCGGCAGAAGGCCGTACGACGGCAAGGACCAGCTCTGGTGCCTGGGCAAGACCGAGCCGTCCGGGGGGATCGCCGAGGGCGCCGTCATCTTCCCCTCCGGCACCGTCGCCGCGTCCGACGACGGGCGGATGGAGACGTACAACTGTCACCTGTTCAGGGGCCACAGCGGCGGGCCCTGGCTGCTCAAAGGCACCCGCGACCTGGTCGGCGTGCTGTCGGCGGGCAGCGAGGACGGCGAGGAGGGCGGCTTCTCCGTCGCCAACGCCCTCAACGCCGAGGGCTACGGCGCCATCGTGAAGAACGCCGACCCGGGCGGGGTGTATGACGCGCTGTCCATCAGCGCCTCAGGCCCGAAGCGTCCGGTCAAGCCCGGCGGCGTCGCCACCGTCACGGCCACCGTGACCTTGCGCGGGCTGATGTCCGCCGCGCAGGTGCCGGTCACGTTCACGCTGCCGCAAGGCACGACCCTGTCCTCGGTGGACGGCGCCTCCTGCAGGCACACGGACAGGCAGGCCACCTGCACGATCGCCGCCATCCACCCCGGCCGGCCGGTCCAGTTGTCGGCTCACGTCCAGGTCTCTCGCGACGCCGCGGCCTCACCGAGCATCACCGCCCACGTCGAATCCACCCGCCTCGACCCGTCCCAGAGCGACAACACCAGCACGATCACCGTTCCGTTGGCCACTTGATCGCCAGGTCACGACCGGCCGGCCCGGCGCCGGACGATCCCGGGCGCGGTGCTCGATCATGCCCGGTCATTACGGCGGAGCACGGGAGGACGCCACCCGCCGCCGTCACGACCGGCCCTCACTTCAACGCCACTCGGCCGCACGGGCCCGGACCGTGACGTCGCACTCTTGCCCGTCCGGGTGGGTGAATCGGGCCCCGGTCAGGCGGACGGCTCCAGAACGGGCTCCTTCAGCGTCCGCGCCATCAGCCAGGCCAGGGCCGGGAAGACGATCAGGCAGGCCAGCGCCGTCCTCAAGGTCGTGGCCTCGGCGAGCGCGCCCACCAGCGGGCTGGTCAGGCCGCCCACGCTCACCGCCAGCCCCAGGGTCACGCCGCCCGCCGTGCCGACCCGGGTGGGCAGGAAGTCCTGACCCAGCGTGACATGCAAAGAGAACGGGGCATACAGCGCGATCGACGAGGCCGCGACGAAGGCGTACGCGATGGGACCGGGCGCGAGCACCACACCCGCGACCGCCGGGACGGCCAGCGCATAGGCCAGGCGCATCGTGCGCACCCTGCCCCAGCGGGCCGCCAGCCTGCCGCCCAGCACGGTCCCCACCGCACCGCCCGCGAACAGCACGAACAGCGCCACCGCGCCCGCCGCCCCGCCTCCCATGAACAGGGCCACGAACGTGCTCAGCCCGACGTACACGATCGAGCGGAAGACGATCACCAGCGTCAGCCTGACGAACGACGGCCAGTCGTCCCGGCCGGACACCGGCGCCGCGCCCCGCGCCGCCCGCCCTCCCCCGGCCAGCGCCCGGACCGCCGGAAGCGTCGCCACCGCCCCCACCACCGCCGGCGCCGCGAGGAACGGCGAGGCGCCCAGCCCCCACCCCGCGAGCAACGGCGTCACCAGCACGGGAGCCGACGCGAAACCCAGCGTCCCGCCCATCGAGAACCAGCTCATCCGCACATGGCTGCCCTCGCTCGCGATCCTCGCCAGCCGCGCGGACTCCGGATGGTAGGCCGCCACACCCAGGCCGGACACCGCCACCGCCAGCCAGGTCAGCACGTAGGAGTCCGTCACGCCGCCGAGCGCCACCCCGGCGCCCGCCACGACCATGCTCAACGGGATCAGCCACGGCATCCGCCACCGGTCGGTCAGCATGCCGAACACCGGCTGCACGATCGACGACAGCAGCGTCGCGGCCAGCACGATCCCGGACACCGCGACGTACCCGTAGCCGCGCCCGGCCACCAGGAACGGCACGAGGGCGGGCACGGCGCCCTGGTAGAAGTCCACGGCCGCGTGGCCGGCGGCGAGCATGGGGATCCTGTTCACGCTCCGATCATTTCCCGGCAGCGGCTGGCTCGCTTCCGATAAAATGCCAATCCATGACGGAAATCCGCCACCTCTCCGAGGCGCCCACAGGGCGGCGGCCGCTCGCGCCGGGAGCGGGCATCGACGCGCACCGGCACGACACCCACCAGATCGTGTACGCCTGCCGCGGCATGCTCTCCGTCACCACCGGCGCGGGCACCTGGGTGGCCCCGGCGAACCGGGCGATCTGGATCCCGGCCGGCACGGTCCACGAGCACCGCGCCCACGGCGACACCGACCTGCGCCTGGTGGGCCTCACGGACAACCCCCTCGGCCTCGACCGCCCCGCCGTCCTCGCCGTCGGCCCCCTGCTCCGCGAGCTGATCATCGCCTACACCACCGACGACGACGCCCGTGGCGGCGGCGATCCCGGCGCCGGCGACCGCGACGATGGCGGCGAGCGCAGCCGGTTGTGGGCGGTGCTGCTCGATCAGCTCAGACGGGCGCCCGAGCAGCCGCTCCACCTGCCCACCGCCCAGGACCCCCGGTTGGCCGCCGTCTGCGCGATCCTGCACCGCGACCCCGCCGACGGCAGGACCCTCACCCAGCTGGCCGGGCAGGCCGGCACCAGCGACCGGACGCTTGCCAGGCTGTGCCGGCGAGAGCTCGGCATGAGCTTCCCGCAGTGGCGCACCCAACTCCGCCTGCACCACGCGCTCCTGCTCCTCGCCGACGGCGCCCCCGTGACCACCGTCGCCCACCGGTGCGGCTGGGCGTCGGCCAGTGCGTTCATCGACGTGTTCAGGCGGGCGTTCGGGTACACCCCGGGCCGGGCCTTTACAATGTAGATTCGCTACAATGGGCTCCCGTGAGCAAATCGAAAGGCAAGGGCGGCACCCCGGCCACCATGGCGCTGACCAAGGCCAAGGCCGAGTTCACGCTCCACCCCTACGAGCACGACGCCTCGGCGCAGGCCTACGGTGAGGAGGCGGCGGACGCGCTCGGCGTGCCGTACGAGCGGATCTTCAAGACGCTGGTGGCCGAGGTGGAGAGCGGACTCGCGGTGGCGGTCGTGCCCGTGTCGGGCAAGCTCGACCTCAAGGCCCTGGCCGGCGCGCTCAACAGCAAGCGGGCCGCCATGGCCGACGCCGCCAAGGTGGAGCGGGTGACCGGCTACGTCGTGGGCGGCATCAGCCCCCTGGGCCAGCGCAAGCAGCTGCCCACGGTCGTCGACTCCTCGGCCCTCGACTTCGAGACGATCTACTTCTCGGCCGGGAAACGCGGCCTGCAGATCGAGACCGCCCCCGACAACCTCATCACGCTCACCAGGGCCGTCACCGCCCCCATCGGCAAGCACGGCTAGCCGGTTCGCTCCGGACATAGGGGCGGGCTGATCGCCGGGGGGCGGACGCCGTTCCCCGCCGTCGAGCGGCGGCGGCGCCGCTACTCGTGCCGCCGTGGCTGCCCGAGCTCCGAGTCCAGGGGCGACTGGCCCAGCAGCCACATGAAGAGCCGCCGGTGCCGCCGGAAGAAGGGGTGGTCGCCGCGTCTTCCCCGTCCCTCCTGGCCCTCGCGCCGTCTCTCCTCCTCCAGCGCCTTCTCGAGCCCGGGCGTGTTGCCGCCGCCGAAGCGGGCCATGTCCGGCCCGGGAAAGCCCCTGGGCTCGACACGCCGCAGCGCGGGCCCCATCGAGTCCACCCAGATCGGCCCCGGCAGCGACGCCCCCTGCACCGCCCCGTAGTACTGGTCCCCGATCTGCACGTCCTGCAGCGGGAACCGGTACGAGCCCCGGATGTCCCCGACGCTGACCGCCGCGGCGAGCGCGGGCGTGTAGCCGGCGAACCAGGCCGACGTGTAGGCGTTGTTGGTGCCCGTCTTGCCGGCGGCCGGCCGGTCGATGCCCTGCCCGTGCATGGTGCCCTTGGTGAACACGCCCTGCAGCACGTAGTTGACCGCGTCCGCGACATCCTCCTCGAGGGCCCGCTCGCAGGACGGCGGCACGTGCGTGCGCCGCCCGTCCCTGCCGATGATCTCCACGATGGCCAGCGGCCGGCAGTAGACCCCCCTGGCCGCGAACGCCGCGAACGCCGCCGCCACCGTCACCGGGTCCATCTCGTTGACGCCCAGCGTGAACGTCGGCACCTCCTTCAGCGGCTGCCCGTCCGCCCTGGTGATGCCGAGCGCCTTGGCCGTGCGCACCACGTTGCAGAGGCCGACCTTGCGCTCCAGCATCATGTAGAAGATGTTCACCGACTTCCAGGTGCCGGTCTCGATGCTGTGCGGGCCGCCCGAGCCCTCGCCGCTGGCGTTGAGTATGCGGGTGTCCGGGTCGTTGACGGGCCGTCCCGCGCAGTCGCGGTAGCCCTGCGAGGGCACGAGCTCGCCCGGCGTCATGAACCCGTCGTTGAAGCGCCACCCCTGCTTGAGCGCCGTGGCCAGCGTGAACACCTTGAACGTCGACCCGGCCTGGAAGCCCTGGCCGCCGCCGTGGGCCACGTCCGCGCCCAGGTTGAAGGTGGTCTTGGGGCCGTTCTTCCGGTTGCCGGGGTTGCGACCGAACCGCTTGCTGGCCGCGATCGCCCTGATCCGCCCGGTCCGCGGCTCGACCATGGCCTCGGCGGCCACCTCGGTGTCCTCGGGCGAGACATAGCGGTGGATGGCCTGCTCGGCGGCGCGCTGCGCGATCGGGTCGAGGCTGGTCCTGATCACCAGGCCGCCCCTGGCCATCCTGGCCCGCCGCTCGGCCGCCGTGTTGCCGAACACGGGGTTCGACAGGAGCTCGCGCTGCACGTACAGGCAGTAGAACGGGTACGCGCTCTGCTCGCACCCGCCGGGCTCGGGCCTGAGCCTGATGCCGAGCGGCGAGGCCTTGGCCTGCGCCGCCTGCTGCTGGGTGATCAGCTTCAGCCCGGCCATGCGCTCGAGCACGAGGTCCCGCCGCATCTTCAGGCGCGCGAGATGCGCCCGGCCGAGCGAGGGATCGGTCGAGTACGGCATGCGCACGGCGCCCGCCAGCGTGGCCGCCTGGCCCAGCGTCAGCCGGGAGGCCGACGTGGAGAAGAAACGCCTGGCCGCCGCCTCGATGCCGTGCGCTCCAGCGCCGAAGTAGGCGATGTTGAGGTAGCGCTCAAGGATCTCGTCCTTGCGGTACTTCTTCTCCAGGGCCAGAGCCAGCCGCAGCTCGGTGATCTTGCGGGCCAGGTTCGGGGCGCGGGCCCTGTCACGCTCGGCCTCGGTGCGGGCGCTCTCGACCAGGATGTTCTTGACGAGCTGCTGCGTCAGGGACGAGCCGCCCTGCCTGATGCCGCCGGCCTGGGTGTTGGTGAGCAGCGCCCGGAGCGTGCCCCTGACGTCGAGGCCGCCGTGCTCGTAGAAGCGGGCGTCCTCGATGGCCACGATCGCCTGGCGCATCACCGGCGCGACGGCGCTGAGCGGGACGGCTGTCCTGTTCGCCTCGTAGAACTGGGCGAACGGCCGGCCGTCCTTGTCCAGCAGCCTGGTCACCTGCGCGAGCGGCTCCTCGCGCGGGGCGGGCGGCAGCTCGACGAAGGTGTTCGCGACGCTCTTGGCGGCCAGGCCGCCCCCGCTCACCACGGGCGCGGCCAGTGCCGCGGCCAGCACCCCACCGAGCGCCCCCGCCAGCCCAAGTGCGCCGACGGATCTGAGTACGGTCACGTAACTTGGTGTGCGACGACCTGATCCGTGCCAAACGACCGCTTGTCACCTGTTTACCGTGGCCTGCGGGACCCTTACCGCTCGCGGCGGATGTGCAGGCCAAGTGACGCGAACTGCTCGAACGGCCGGTGGTAACCGCGTTCGATGTGGTGCACGCCGCGCAGCGTCGACGGACCGTCCGCCACCGCGGCCGCCAGCACGGCCGAGAACCCGGCCCTGATGTCGGGCAGCGTCACATCGGCGCCCTTGAGCTTGGACACACCGCGGACGACGGCCGAGTGCCTGGCGTTGGTGTCGTGGTAGCGGCAGGCCGGGCCGCCCAGGCATTGATCGAACACCTCGATCTCGCAGCCCATCTTCTGCAGCGCGGGGACGTACACCAGGCGGTTCTCGAAGACCGTCTCGTGCAGCACCGACATGCCCTGGCTCTGCGTGAACAGCACCATGAGCGGCGTCTGCCAGTCCGTCATGAACCCGGGGTGGGTGTCGGTCTGCACGGCCGCCGACCGCAGCCCCTCCGGCGGCGCGGTGGCACACAGGTACTCGTCGTTGATGTCGAACTGGGCGCCCATCCTGGCCAGCGTGGTGATCGCGGTGACCAGGCGATCCTGCGGGCAGCCGTGCACCCGCACCTCTCCCCCGGTGACCAGCCCCGCCGCCAGGTACGAGAACGCCTCGATGCGGTCGCCGGTCAGCCAGGTGGAGGCGCCGTGCAACCGTTCGACGCCCTCGATCACGATCCTGCGGTCGGGCGAGAGCTCGATCCTGGCCCCCATCCGCTGCAGGAACAGCGCCAGCTCCACCACCTCGGGCTCCATCGCGGCGTTCTTCAGCACCGTCTTGCCCTCGGCCAGCACGGCCGACATCAGGACCGTCTCCGTGGCGCCCACGCTCGGGTACGGCAGCTCGATCCTGGTGCCCACGAGGCGGTTGGCCTTCGCGAAGATGCCGGTGTCGCCCACCTCCACCTCGGCGCCCATCGCGCGCAGGGCCTCCACGTGGAAGTTCACCGGCCGCCGCCCGATCGGGTCGCCTCCCACCAGCGGGACGAACGCCTCCCCCGCCAGGTGCAGCAGCGGGCCGAGCATGAGGATGGGGATGCGGTTCAGCCCCGTGAAGGCGTCCGGCACCCTCGGCTCGATCTCCCGGCCGCGCTCGATCCTGATCTCCGTGCGGGAGATCTCGACGTTGATGCCGAGCGCCCGCAACATGGCGGCCGTGATCTCCACCTCGCCCACCTCGGGGGCGTTGTGGATGCTGCTCTCACAGCCGCCCAGCATGGCGGCGACCATGTGCTTGGAGACTCCGTTCTTGGAGCCGCGTACCTCGACGTCCCCCCGGAGCGGGCCGGAGGGTTCTATCAACCAGACCTCTTCTTGCATCACGAAGCGAGCCTAGCCGGGGGATACCATCGAGCTGATTCGAATACACATGTGAGGGGGAGTGGCGTGACGAGGGAAGTACGCGCTTTTGCGGTAACTGTCCTCACACTCGCCACTCTTGGAGCAGCCGCCGGGCTCCTCTGGTCGGGGCTCACGCCACGGGCGCCGTACCAGGTCACGGAGCATGGGACGGTGCTGGCCGACCCGTCCACACAGGCGCTGATCGCGGCCGACGGCTGGTTCGCGGTGATCACCGGCGGGCTGGGGCTGCTGTGCGGCGGGGTCGGGTGGTTCATCGGGCGGCGATGGATGCTGCCGGTGCTCCTCGGGCTCTGCGCGGGCGGGGCGCTGGGCGCGATGCTGACGTTGTGGGTCGGGTCCACGTTCACCATCGGCGCGGTCGTGATCGAGGCCGCCGCCCAGCCCGGCACCAAGATCGTCCCCGGAGCGCTGAAGCTGACCGCCTCGGGGGTGCTGGTCTCCTGGCCGCTGCTCGCGGTGGGGTTGTTCGGGCTGCTTGAGGGCATGCACGGCTACCGCGAGTCACCGCTACGCCACCCGTACGGGGACCCGCCCGAACCCCTCTGACCGCCACGAGCCGTGTCACAGGGCCTGGAGCGGCGGGTGGCGTAGACCGTACCCGGTGGCCTGCTCGAACGCGCGGGCCACCCGCAGCACCCTGGCGTCCTCGAAGGGCCTGCCCACGATCTGCACCCCCACCGGCAGCCCGTCGGACGTGAACCCGGCGGGCACGGACGCGGCCGGGGCGTGCAGCACGCTGATCCAGTAGGCCGAGCGCATCCAGGCGAGGTAGTCGGGCAGCTTCTCCCCGTTGATCTCGTCGACATAGGGCTGCTCGATCGGGAACGGCGGCACCTGGCTGACCGGCGCGATCAGCACGTCGTACGTGTCGAAGAAGGCGGCCATCCGCTGGTAGAGGCGGCTGCGCGCCTGCTCGGCCCTGGCCAGGTCGGCGCCGGTGACCTTGCGGCCCTGCTCGACGTTCCACGCGGTGTTGGGGCCGAGCCCGGTCAGGTCGCCGAAGGACAGCGCGTAGTTCCACGCCCGGTAGGTCCTGAACGCGTCCTCCGCCTCCCACAGGTCCAGCTCCACCTGCTCGACGCGAGCACCCAGCCGCTCGAACACGGCCGGCGCCGTCGCGGTGACCTCCGCCGTCCTCGGGTCCACCGGCAGCCCGCCCAGGTCCGGGCTCCACGCCACGCGCAGGCCCGCCACGCCCTCCTCGGGCTCCGGGGTGAAGACCTCCTTGATCGAGTACGGGGAGCGCCGGTCGAACCCGGCGATGACCCCGAACATCAGCGTGACGTCCTCGACCGTCCGCGCCATCGGCCCCTGCACGGACAGGGTGTACCAGGCGGCGGTGTCGGACGGGTCGGGGACGCGCCCGGGAGTCGGGCGCAGGCCGACCACGTTGCAGAACGACGCGGGGTTACGCAGGGAGCCGCCCATGTCGGACCCGTCGGCCAGCGGGACCATGCCGGTGGCCAGGGCCACCGCGGCGCCCCCGCTGCTGCCTCCGGCGGACTTGGACAGGTCGTAGGGGTTCCTGGTGGCGCCGAACACCTGGTTGACGGTGTGGGATCCGGTACCGAACTCCGGGGTGTTGGTCTTGCCGATGGTGATGGCCCCGGCGGCGCGGAGCCGCTGGACGATCACGTCGTCCTGGGCGGGGACGTTGTCGGCGAAGAGCGGCGAGCCGTAGGTGGTGCGGATGCCGGCCGTGTCGACGAGGTCCTTGTGCGCGACGGGCAGGCCGTGCAGGGGTCCGGCCGGCTCCCGCTCGTCGGCCGCCTTGGCCGCGTCGAGCGCCTGCTCGGCGACCAGGGTCACGATGGCGTTGACGTGCGGGTTGACCTGCTCGATGCGGTCGAGGTGGGCTTGGACGACCTCGACGGCGCTCACCTGCCTGGACTTGATCAGGTGTGCCAGCTCGGTCGCGCTCAGGTAGTGCAGTTCGCTCACTCTTGCGATCCTGCCCCACGAGCTGCGGGGCGGCGACGGCGAGGGTTGCCCACCCTGCCCACGACCGCTCGTCGGATCACCACCTGAACGGTCACCTCCCGGTGCCGCCGCGTCCCGCTCGGGGCTCGTTTCCCGCTCAGGCGGGTGTCGCATCCTCGCTCGAGCACCGCACCCCCCGCTCAGGCGGCCTACACCTCGCCACCCAGGCGGCCCACTGTGCGCGCGTCACGGCGGCCGGCCCACGCCGCCCGGTGAGCGTCTCCCTGGACAGGGGCCGGCCACGTGCGGCGGGTGGACCCTCCCGCGCGCAGCCGTAAAGGATGGCTTGAAGGACCCCACAGCGGGAGTTTGCGTCAGGCACCCAGGCAGGCGGGGCCGAGGAGTTGCTTCAGGTCGCCCATCAGGGCAGGCGAGGGCGTCACGCGCAGCCGGTCGCCGACGCGCATCACCGTCGTCTTGGGCCCGTTGTGGACCTGCAGATGCACCTCCGACGTGCCCGGATGCGTCGTCAGGATCTCCTTGAGCCGCCCCACCACCTCAGGCGTGCAGCGGGCCAGCGGCAGGCTCACCAGCAGCGGCCCGCCCGCCTCCTGCGTCAGGTCGGGCGCCGTCACCTCCATGGCGATGATCTTCGCCACGTCCTCCCGCTTGTCGATCCGCCCCTTGACGAACACGATCGCGTCCTCGGCCAGGATCGTCGAGCACAGCTGGTAAGCCGACGGGAAGATCATCACCTCGATCGAGCCTTCGAGGTCCTCCAGCTGGGTCAGCACCCACGTGTCACCCTTCTTGGTGATCTTGCGCTGCACCCCGCTCAGGATCCCGCCCACGGTCACGACCTGCCCGTCGGCCCGGCTCTCGTCCTGGACGGCGGCGATCGAGCAGTCGGCCCCCGCCGCGAGGATGTGCTCGACGCCGAACAGCGGGTGGTCGGACACGTAGAGGCCGAGCATCTCCCGTTCGAACTGGAGCAGGGTGTTCTTGTCCCACTCCCCCACCGGGATCTGCACGTCGAAGGTCTGGTCCTCGCCGCCGTCGATCGCCCCGAACAGGGAGTCCTGGCCGATGGCCTCGTTCTTCTTGATGTCGATGATCGCGTCCACGGCCTGCTCGTGCACCATGACCAGGCCCTTGCGCACATGGCCCAGGGAGTCGAAGGCACCCGCCTTGATCAGCGACTCGATGACGCGCTTGTTGCAGACGACGGCCGGGACCTTGCGCAGGAAGTCCTTGAATTCGGCGAAGCGGCCCTTCTCCTTGCGCGCCTTCAGGATGCCGTCGACGACGTTGGCGCCCACGTTGCGGACGGCCGACAGGCCGAAGCGGATGTCGGTGCCGCGCGGCGTGAAGTCGAAGTCGGAGTCGTTGACGTCCGGCGGGAACACCTTGATGCCCATGCGGCGGCACTCGTTGAGGTAGAGGGCCGACTTGTCCTTGTCGTCCTTGACGCTGCTCAGCAGCCCCGCCATGTAGGCGGCCGGGTAGTTGGCCTTGAGGTACGCGGTCCAGTAAGCGACCAGGCCGTAGCCGGCGGTGTGGGCCTTGTTGAAGGCGTAGTCGGAGAACGGCAGCAGGATGTCCCACAGCGCCTTGATGGCCGCGGCCGAGAAGCCGTTGTCCTGCATGCCCTTTTCGAAGAACTCGAACTGCTTGTCCAGCTCGGACTTCTTCTTCTTGCCCATCGCGCGCCGCAGCAGGTCGGCGCCGCCAAGCGAGTAGCCGGCGACCTTCTGCGCGATGGCCATGACCTGCTCCTGATAGACGATCAGGCCGTAGGTCGTGTCGAGGATGTCCTTCAGTGGCTCCTCGAGCTCGGGGTGGATCGGGGTGATCTCCTGCTGGCCGTTCTTGCGCAGGGCGTAGTTGGTGTGGGAGTTGGCGCCCATCGGGCCGGGCCGGTAGAGCGCGAGGGCGGCGGAGATGTCCTCGAAGTTGTCGGGACGCATGAGCCTCATGAGCGAGCGCATGCCGCCGCCGTCGAGCTGGAAGATGCCGAGCGTGTCGCCGCGGGCCAGCAGCTCGTAGGACTTGGGGTCGTCGAGCGGCAGCTTCAGCAGGTCGATCTGCTCGCCGGTGGTGGCCTCGATCATCTTCAGGCAGTCGTCGATGATCGTGAGGTTGCGCAGGCCCAGGAAGTCCATCTTCAGCAGGCCGAGCGTCTCGCAGGTCGGATAGTCGAACTGCGTGATGATCGCGCCGTCGGAGTCGCGGCGCATGATCGGAATGTAGTCGGTCAGCACCTCGGCCGACATGATCACGCCGGCGGCGTGCACGCCGGTCTGCCTGATCAGGCCCTCCAGGCCCTTGCCGAGGTCCATCGTCGCCTTGACGTCGACGTCTTCCTCGTAGAGCCTGCGCAGCTCACCCGCCTCGGCGTAGCGCGGGTGGTCCTTGTCGAAGATGCCCGACAGCGGGATGTCCTTGCCCATGACGGCGGGCGGGAACGCCTTGGAGACCCGGTCGCCCAGCGCGTAGGGATAGCCCAGGACGCGGCCCGCGTCCTTGATGGCGGCCTTCGCCTTGATGGTGCCGAACGTGGCGATCATGGCGACCTTGTCGGCGCCCCACTTCTCGGTCACGTAGCGGATCACGTCGCCGCGCCTACGTTCGTCGAAGTCGATGTCGACGTCGGGCATGGACACGCGCTCGGGGTTGAGGAAGCGCTCGAAGATCAGGCCGTGCGGGATCGGGTCGAGGTCGGTGATGCCCAGCGCGTACGCCACCAGCGAGCCGGCCGCGGAGCCACGGCCGGGGCCGACGCGGATGCCGTTGTTCTTCGCCCACATGATGAAGTCGGCGACCACGAGGAAGTAGCTCGGGAAGCCCATCTGGATGATGACGCCCAGCTCGTTCTCGGCCCAGGCGCGGTGCTCCTCGTCGACGCCCTCGGGGAAGCGCCGCTCGAGGCCCTTCCAGACCTCCTGGCGGAAGAACTGCTCCTCGGTCATGCCGTCGGGGATGGGGAAGGTCGGCATGAGGTTCTTGAACTCGAAGAACCCGGCCGGGTCGACCTTCTCGGCGACGAGCAGCGTGTTGCGGCAGCCCTCGGCCCACAGGTCGGAGGAGTCGACCGCGCGCATCTCGTCGGCGGCCTTGATGTAGTAGCCGCTGCCGTCGAAGCGGAACCGGTCGGGGTCGGACAGCTGCTTGCCGGTCTGGATGCACAGGAGGGCGTCGTGGGAGGCGGCGTCGGACTCGTAGGTGTAGTGCGAGTCGTTGGTGACCAGCGGCGGGATGCCGAGCTCCTTGCTGATCCCGGTCAGCCCGTCGCGGACCCGGCGCTCGATGTCGAGCCCGTGGTCCATGATCTCCAGGAAGTAGTTTTCCTTGCCGAAGATGTCCTGGAATTTCGCGGCGGCCTTGAGCGCCTCGTCGTACTGGCCGAGCCGCAGCCTCGTCTGCACCTCACCCGACGGGCAGCCGGTGGTGGCCATCAGGCCGTCGGAGTGCTCGGCGAGGATCTCGGCGTCCATCCGCGCCCATTTGCGGACGAACCCCTCGGTGTAGGCGCGGGAGCTGAGCTTCATCAGGTTGTGCAGGCCCGTCTTGTCGCGCGCCCAGATCGTCATGTGGGTGTAGTAGCCACCCGCCGAGACGTCGTCCTTCTTCTGATGCGGCTCGCCCCACAGCACCGGCTTCTTGTTGTGGCGCAGCTCCGGCGCCACGTACGCCTCGATGCCGATGATCGGCTTGATCCCCGCGCCGGTGGCCTGCTTGTAGAAGTCGTACGCGCCGTGCATGTTGCCGTGGTCGGTGATCGCGATCGCGGGCATGCCCAGCTCGTCGACCTTCTTGAACATCTGCTTGAGCCTGGCGGCCCCGTCCAGCATCGAGTATTCGGTGTGTACGTGCAGATGGACGAACGACTCACTGGACGACATGGAGCGGCGTCTCCCGGTCTCGATGCGGTTGTGCGCTCCGACTCTAGTGGCCTGGACCGACATCCCGGAGCGCGTGGCGCGCACGTGCTCTGACCGGCGCGCCGGAACTCCCGCGATCAGCCTCACGGATATCTTCGTACTCACCGTAAGTAGCTGAGGGGACACTCCGTGCGGACGCAGACCGACGAGGGATACCGGCACGCGCTCGGCAACCGCCAGGTCCAGATGATCGCCATCGGCGGGGCGATCGGCGTCGGGCTGTTCCTCGGTTCCGGGGGCCGGATGGCCGCCGCGGGGCCCGCCCTGGTGCTCGCGTACGCCGCCGCCGGGGTGGCCGCGTTCTTCGTCATGCGGGCGCTCGGCGAGCTCGTGCTCTACCGCCCCGTGTCGGGTTCGTTCGTCGAGTACGCGGGCGAGCTCATCGGCCCGTGGGCGGCCTTCGCCAGCGGCTGGATGTACTGGATCAACTGGGCGTTCACCGGCATCGCCGAGCTGACCGCCATCGCCGCCTACATCCATTACTGGGCGCCCGCGTTCCCGCAGTGGCTCACGGCGCTCATCGCCCTGGGCTCCGTCCTGGCGGTCAACCTGCTGTCGGTACGGCTCTTCGGCGAGCTGGAGTTCTGGTTCGCCATGCTCAAGGTCCTGGCGATCACCGTCTTCCTGGTCGTCGGCCTGGTCCTGGTGGTGTTCACGATCGGCCAGGCGACCCCGCACAACCTCGTCGCCCACGGCGGCTTCTTCCCCAAGGGCTTCCCCATGGTGCTGATGAGCCTGCAGTCGGTGGTGTTCGCGTACTCGTCAATCGAGCTGGTCGGCATCGCGGCGGGCGAGACGGCCAGGCCGCACCAGGTCATGCCGAAGGCGATCAACGGCGTGGTGTGGCGCATCGCGATCTTCTACGTGGGCTCGGTGGCGCTGCTGGGGATGGTCCTGCCGTGGACCGCGTACCACGCGGGCGTCTCGCCGTTCGTGACGGTCTTCTCGGGCCTCGGCGTACCGTGGGCCGCCGACGCCATGAACCTCGTGGTGATCACCGCCGCGCTCTCGTCCTGCAACTCCGGCCTGTACGCCACGGGCCGCATCCTGCGCTCGATGGCCATGAAGCAGGAGGCGCCCCGTTTCGCGGGCAACCTGAGCTCCCGGTTCGTCCCGCTCGGCGGCATCCTGTTCACGGCGAGCATGTTCCTGGCCGGGGTGGCGCTGTTCTACTTCCTGCCCGAGCGCGCCTTCAACATCGCCACGGCCGCCGCCTCCCTCGGTGTCATCACGACCTGGGGCGTGCTGGTCTACTGCCAGATGCGGCTGCGCAGGACGGGACACCGTTCGGTGTTCCCGATGCCGGGCACGCCGTACACCAACTGGCTCACGCTGGCGTTCCTGGCGCTTGTCGTGCTGCTGATGCCCTTCGCCGACGAGGACCAGCGGGTGGCGTTCTTCCTCATCCCCGCACTGATCGTGGCCATCGCCCTGGGCTGGCAGGTGGTCAATCGCCGCCGTACCCGGAATCGCGGCACATCGCCGATCACCTGACTGGGTAGTCTCGATGTCGCTACTAGGGAGCAGCCGCTCGGGGGAGGCCGCACTGGACGAGGCGACACGGAAGACGCCGAAATGGACGCCGGAATCGACGGGGCGAGGGATCATCCAGACCGCGGCGGCGGTCGCCGCCGGCATCGCCCTCGCCTTGGCATGCTTACCTCTGGGCGTCTTCCCGAAGCTGGCCTGCGCCCTGCTGGACGCGGGCTGTCCGGCCGCCAGGGAGCCTGCCGGGCGGCTGCCGCAGGTGACCCGCCTGACGCCCGTGCAGGTGGCGCAGGGCGGCATGTACGTGGCGCTCGGCGACTCGTACTCCTCCGGCGAGGGCGTCTACGACCTCGACAAGAAGCCCGTCAACGACGGCGCCGACCGCTGCCACCGGGCGTCGGGCTCGTACGTGCCACTGGTGGCGCAGGCGTACCGCTTCGGCGGCGGCACCGCCTTCTACGCCTGCAGCGGCGCCACCACCGGCCAGCTCCTGTCCGGCCAGTACGGCCAGCGGCCCCAGATCACCCGCGTGGGCCCCTCCGCCAGCCTGGTGACGCTGAGCATCGGCGGCAACGACACAGGCTTCACGAAGGTGCTCACGGGCTGCATCGTCAAACTGCCGTGGTCGTCGGCGTGCGTCGAGCAGGACGCCGCCGTCGCCCGCCGCATCGAGGAGCTGGGCCCCAGCATGCTCAAGGTGCTGCGCGAGCTGCGGGTGCGGGCGCCCAACGCGCGCATCATCGTCCTCGGCTACCCGCGCCCGTTCCCCAAGGAGCCGGCGGCGAGCGTCGACAACCTCAGCGCGGCCGACCAGAGCTGGCTCAACGAGGTGACTCGCCGCCTCAACGACACGGTGGGGTCGGTGGTGGCCGACTTCGACCGCGCGATCGCGGCGTTCGGGGCGCCCGGGAGTGTGGAGTACGTGGACGCGTACGAGGCGTTCACGGGGCACGAGGTGGGGCGGCCGCAGCCGTACCTGAACGGGTTGAACGTGAACATGGAGGAGCTCACGGTCAACGCCCGCAGCTACCACCCGACGGGCGACGGCTACCGCCGCTTCGCCGAACTCATCACCAAGCAGATCGCCGCCGGCCCCGGCCGCCCCATGAACAACTTCGTCCTGGCCACCCCCTGACCCGCGCATGGGGTCACCGGGCTGAGCGTTCCTCGGCCAGGTGGAGGCCCGCCTCGATGACGGCGTTCATGATGGGCGCGAGCCGGGCCTCTCCCAGCGACGGCGCGCGCAGCGCCATCCGGGCCACGAGCGCGCGCTCCCGGGCGAAGTCGCGCCCCGCGAACCCGCCCACCGGCTTGATCCGCTGCACGATGCCCGCCAGCGCCGCCCGCCGCTCGAGCAGCGTGGCCAGGGCGGCGTCCACCCGGTCGATCGCCTGCCGGCACTCCGGCAACGTGGCGGGCGCCTCCGGCCGGAGCAGCGCCCCGACGACCGTCACGGCCTCCTCGGCCACCCGCAGCGCCGACGCCCCGGCCGGCGACTGAGCCGGCTCCGCGCGGCTCTCCGCCCCCGCGGACACGAACTCCAGGGCCCCGCCCTTCGAGAGCTCCACCGCCTTGGCACCGGTGAAGGTCCCGAGCCTGGCCCCCGTACCGCCGGCACCGGCCGCGTCCACCACGAGGCCGTCGGCGCCCGCCGCCACCGCAGCGGCCGACAGCCCCACGTCGCTGGACACGTCGGCGAGCACAGGACGCCCCGAGGCGGCGCGGGCCGCGCGCATCAGCCCCAGGTCCAGCCGGCCGCCCTCGCACAGGAGCACCCGCCCGTCCCCCGCGTCCGCGCAGTAACCGGCCAGCTCCAGCCACTCCTCCATGGAGGCCGACGCCCGCCGCTCCACCACCACCGGCAGCCCCAGCCCGGCCGCCGCGCGCACCAGCGGGATGTCGCGCGTCCACGACGAGCCCACCACCACCGCGTCCGCCCTGGAGGCGATCGCCGGCAGATCGGCCGCGGAGTACGGCTCCACCAGCGTGGCGTGCTCTCCCAGCGCTTCGTACGCGTCCACCTGCCCGTGGTACGCCCGTAGATTGACCCGGCCGCCGATCACCACGGCGGGCCCTTCGCCCACGAGCAGGTCGCCCACCGCCACAGAGCGCCGTTCCAAGGTCGATGACATTCTCGACTCCCCCAACTCGGGCCGGCCCCCAGAAGCCGGCGAGAAAACCAAAAAGGCAGAGACGGGTGTCTCTGCCTCGTGCCGGCTCCAGGTGGTCGCTAGCTGACGACCGGCTCTCCCGGAGCCGGCTCGGTAAACGCGTAGCGACAAGTCATGTCTGAAACCCTACACCCATGCCTCTACCTGCTGCGCGGTACCTCTCACATGACGGACTGACCTTCAGGCGAGTCGCCGTTGATCCCTCGCTATGGGAGTATTTCTTGGCCAGGAGGAGGGTTTGAGGCCGTTGATGTCGGATCGCAAGCAGGACGGACGCCGCATCGCCGGCCGCTACCAGCTGCAGGAACCCATCGGCAGGGGCGGAATGGGGATCGTCTGGCGCGCCTACGACGAGCTCCTTGACCGCACGGTCGCGGTCAAGGAGGTCAGGTACGCCGCCGCCCTGGGCGAGGAAGTGCAGCTGCTGAACCGGCGCACCATGCGCGAGGCGAGGGCGGCGGCGAGGTTCGAGCATCCAAACGTGATCGTCGTGCACGACGTGATCGAGGAGGACGACCGTCCCTGGATCGTCATGCAGCTCGTCCAGTCACGCTCGCTGGGCGCCGTGATCAAGCAGGACGGGCCGCTGGAGACCAAGCGGGTGGCCGAGATCGGCCTGGCCGTCCTGGACGCGCTGCACCGCGCCCACGAGGCGGGCGTCCTGCACCGCGACGTCAAACCCGAGAACGTGCTGCTGGCCGACGACGGCCGCGTCGTGCTCACCGACTTCGGCATCGCCACGCTGGAGACCGAGACGCAGCTCACCGTGACGGGCCTGGCGGGCACGCCGGCGTTCATCGCGCCCGAGCGGCTCAAAGGGCTGCCGGCCCGGCGCGAGTCGGACCTGTGGTCGTTAGGAGCGACGCTGTACACGGCCGTGGAGGGCCGCTCTCCCCACGAGCGGGGGATGGCCCTGGCGACCATGCACGCCGTGCTGACCGACGAGCCCGACCCCATGCCGCACGCGGGCCCGCTCGCCGACGTGATCAGCGGGCTGCTGCTGAAGGAGCCGGTGCAGCGGCTCACCTATGAGGAGGCGCAGCGGATGCTGCGCCAGGTCATCGCGCAGGCGAGCCCGCCGCCGACCATGCAGTTCCCCGCGGCTCAGACGGTGCGCGTCCCCACCCCGTTCCCCAAGACCGCACCGCCGCCGCCTCCGCCGAGCAAGGAGCCCTCCCCGGACAGGGCGCGCCCGTACGGCGAGCCGCGCGTATATGGCAAGCCGCGTACGTACGGCAAGCCGCGCCCGGCTCCCGTCGAGGACGACACCCCGACCGACCCGAACGCATCCCGATCGCCGGCACCGGCGCCGGCACCGGCCGTCCCCGAGACCGGCGCGCGGATCACACCCGCGCCGACCGTGGACCCGGTGCCTCATGCCGAGTCCACGATGGACGCGGCCAAGCCGGACCGGCTGCGGGCCGGGCCGGTCGTCGCGGCGGGCGTGGCGGTCGTGCTGGTCGCCGGGGTCGGCGGCTATCTCGGTCTGCGCTCGACCCCGGAGGACCGTACGCCGAAGAGGGACACCTCCCAGGCCACGGTCGCCACCACGCCCCCTTCCCAAGCTTCGGCGAGCCCTTCCCAGTCCTCGCCGAGCGCCTCCCCGCCGCCGCCGCCGTCGGCCACGGTGTCCCCGAGCGAGAGCCCGAAGCCCGAGAAGTCGGAGGACCCGCTGCCCAAGGGCTGGAAGCTGTACACGGACGACGAACTGGGCTTCTCCGTCGGCCTGCCCAAGGGCTGGGACGTGCTGACCCGCAGCGGCAAACAGGTCAGGTTCAGGGGCCCGGGCGCGGCCTCCAACGCGTACCTCCTGATCGAGGATGGGGGCAAGTCCGGCAAGGACCCGTACAAGGACTGGAAGAAGCAGGAGCCGGTACTCAAGAACAACTTCGGCGGCTACAAGAAGATCGGCATCCACAAGGTCGACTACCAGAAGGCCGCCGCCGACTGGGACTTCACCTGGAAGACCAACACCGGCCTGACCCGCGTGCGCAACCGGGGCTTCATCACCGAGAACGGCAGGGCGTACGCGATCTACTGGCACACGCTGAAGAGCCACTGGGAGAAGGACTACGACTTCTTCGAGGGGTTCTGCGCCACCTTCAAACCGGCCAAGTAGGCTTCACGGCGTGGAACGGCAGGTCAGCAACCGATACCGCCTCATCGAGCCGCTCGGCGAGGGCGGGATGGGCGTGGTCTGGCGAGCCTATGACGAGCTGCTCGACCGTACGGTGGCGATCAAGGAGGTCCGCTACACGGGCGTCGGCGACGCCAAGCGGGCCGAGCTCAACAGCAGGACCATCAGGGAGGCCAGGGCAGCGGGCCGGCTTGACCACCCGTCGGTGATCGTCATCCACGACGTCGTCGAGGAGGACGGCCGCCCGTGGATCGTGATGCAGCTCGTGCGCTCGCGCTCGCTGGCCGAGGTGCTGCGCGAGCAGGGGCCGCTCACGGTGGGGCAGAGCGCGGTGATCGGCGGGCGGGTGCTGGACGCCCTGCGCGCCGCGCACGCCACCGGGGTGCTGCACCGGGACGTGAAGCCGGAGAACGTGCTGCTGGCCGACGACGGCAGGGTGGTCCTGACCGATTTCGGCATCGCCTCACTGGAGGCCGAGGCGGGGCTGACGGCGACCGGCGGGCTGGTGGGCACGCCCGCGTACATGCCCCCTGAGCGGCTGAACGGCGAGCCCGCCCGGCCTGAGTCGGATCTCTGGGCGCTGGGAGCCACGCTGTACGCGGCCGTCGAGGGCGAGCCCCCTTTCAGGCGCGACTCGTGGGCCGCGACGGTGGCGGCGGTGCTGCGCGACGAGCCCCGGCCGCCGGCCAGGGCGGGCGCGCTGGAGCCGGTCATCATGGGGTTGCTGCGCAGGGACCCGGCCGAGCGGATGCCCGCCGGCGAGGCCGCGAGGCTGCTGTACGAGGCCGCCGCCACCCGCCACCCGCCCGGCGGCGGTCCCCACCCGCCGGGCGGCGACCATGGGACGGCCGCCTGGCAGCCGACGGCCGACAGCGCGCCGCACCCCACACTCTCCCGGCGCGCCAGACGTGGCGGCAAGGCGCTGCGGATCGGCCTGCCCGCCGCCGTGGCCACCGTCGCGGTGCTCGGCACGGGCGGCGTCCTGCTCTCCGACCGCTGGACGAACGCCCCCACGACGACCAGCCCGGCGCCCACCGGCACCCCTGAGACCACTGAGCCGGCACCCACCGACACCCCCGCGACCGCGAGCGCGGAGCCGACGCCCACGGTCACCGCGCGGCCGGTGCCCGCCGGCTGGCGGACCTTCACCAGCGCGGCGGGCCGCTTCTCGATCGACATGCCCGAGCAGTGGCAGGCGAAGAAGAACCCCACCAGGGACAGCATCTCCTTCAAGGGCCCCGGCACCTCCGGAGCGTTGATCGTCGAGTGGACCGTCCCTGAGTTCGCCTGGAAGGACCCGGCGCGGCAGTGGCTCGCGCTGGAGAAGGAGATCCAGGCGAAGGGCGAGTTCCAGCGATACTCCCGCGTCGGCATCACCTCCACCAAATACCTCGGCCTGAAGGCCGCCGACTGGGAGTTCACCCGGGTACGCGACGGCGTGCTGATCCACGTGATCAACCGCGGCTTCCGCACCGCCGACGGCCGCCCGTACGCCCTCTACTGGGAGACTCCCGACTCCCGCTGGGCCGCCGACAGGCGCTACTTCGAGACGTTCGCGAAGACGTTCAGGCCGCGATGAAGGAGCAGGCGCACTTCTGGCGGCATCCGGCGGTGCCGGGCACCGACCTGCTCAAGGCCCGCTACGTCACCCACCGCTTCACCCGGCACGTTCACGACGGCTACGCCATCGGCGTGATCGTCAGGGGCGTCGAGGAGTTCGACTACCGCGGCACCCTGCTGCGGGCGGTCGCCGGCGAGGTGGTGCTGGTCAACCCCGACTCCGCGCACACCGGCCAGGCCGGCACGCCGGACGGCTGGTCGTACCGCATGCTCTACCCGTCGATCGACACGCTGTCCGGGATCGCCGCCGAGCTGGGCGCGCCCTACGCGACACCGCACTTCCCCGAGCAGGTGGTGCGCGATGAGGGGGTGGCGGCGCTGCTGGCCAGGGCGCACCAGGCGGCCGAGCTCGGCGACGCGCTGGCCGCCTCGACGCTGAGCCGTACGTTGTTCGCCCGGCTGGTCACCCGCCACGCGACTCCCCGCCCCGCCGCGGTCCTGCCCGCCGAGGGCGGGCGGGCCGTGCGGGAGGCGCTCGACCTGCTGCACGTGAGCCTCCTCGACCCGCCGACGCTGGAAGACCTGGCCGGCGCGGTGGGCGCGCGGCCGTTCGCGCTGCTGCGGGCCTTCAAGGCCGCGACGGGCCTGCCGCCGCACGCCTACCTCACCTCGCTCCGGGTACGCCAGGCGCGCCGGCTCCTCCAGTCCGGGGTACGCCCCGCGCAGGTGGCCGCGGAAGTGGGCTTCACCGATCAGGCCCACCTCAACCGGCATTTCAAGCGCATAGTTGGCGTTCCGCCCGCCGCCTACCAGCGTGCCGCAGGAACGTACAAGACCGGCGGTTCACCCGCCTCCTAGCCTCTCTCACCATGGAACAGACAACACACCGTTCCGCCGCCGTGCGGGACGGCCTCGGCGTGGGCGTGCCCGTGGGGCTGTCGGGCGTCGCCTTCGGCGCCGCGGCGATCAGCGCGGGCCTCAGCGTGCCGCAGGCGTGCGTGCTGAGCCTGCTGACGTTCACCGGCGCCTCCCAGTTCGCGCTGACGGGGGCGGTGGGCGCGGGCGGCGACCTGGTGGCCGCCACTTTGAGCGCGCTGCTGCTGGGCGGCCGCAACACGCTCTACGGCCTGCGCCTGGCCGACCTGCTGCGGGTACGCGGGCCGCGCCGGCTGCTGGTGGCCCACGGGGTGATCGACGAGACGACGGCCGTCACGCTGGCCCAGCCGACCGAGGAGGCGGCGCGGACCGGCTTCACGGTCACGTTCGCCAGCCTCTACATCACCTGGAACCTGACCACGCTGGCGGGCGCGTACGGCGCGTCGTCCCTGGGCGACCCCGGCGTGCTGGGGCTGGACGTGGTGGGCCCGGCCGCGTTCCTGGCCATCCTCTGGCCCCGCCTGGCAGACGGCGCGCAGCTGCGCCGGCTGGCCGCGGTCGCGGCGGCGATCGCGCTGTGCGCCACCCCGTTCCTGCCGCCCGGCGTGCCCGTGCTGCTGTCAGCCGCTGCCGTTCTGGTGGTGATGGCGCGATGACGCTGTGGTGGGCCATCGCCGCGGTCTGCGCGGGCTGCTACGCGCTCAAGCTGGCCGGGCTGGCGGCGCCGCGCCGGGTGCTGGAGCATCCGGTGATGCGCAGGTTCGCGGAGCTGGTGCCGGTGGCGCTGCTGGCGGCGCTGATCGCGGTGCAGATGTTCACGGAGGAGGGTGGGCTGCGCTTCGACCCGGCGCGCACGGCCGGACTGGGTGCCGCGGTCGTCGCGCTGCTGCTGCGGGCGCCATTCCTGGTCATTCTGGCCGCGGCGGCCGTCGTCACAGCGCTTGTCCGGCTCTTTCTGGGGTAGTCGCGGTGCATGACCGATTCAGCGGGAATGGTCGGTGGACGATATCGGCTGCTCAGGACGATAGGCCGGGGCGGCATGGGCACGGTGTGGCACGCCCACGACGAGGTGCTGGGCAGGGACGTGGCCGTGAAGGAGGTCCTGCCGCCCCCCGACCTCACGGATCCCGAGCGCGATGTGTTCGCCGTACGGACGTTCAGGGAGGCCAGGGCGGCCGGCCGGGTGGCGCATCCGGGCGTGGCCACCGTGTACGACGTCCTCGAGGAACGCGGTCACCCCTGGATCGTCATGCAGCTCGTGCACTCCCGCACCTTAGGCGAGCTGATCCGCGACGACGGCCCGATGACCCCCGTCGAGGCCGCGGACATCGGGCTGCAGCTCTTCGAGGCGCTGCGCGCGGCCCATGCGGCGGGTGTGCTGCACCGTGACGTGAAGCCGGACAATGTGCTGCTCACCGAGGACGGGCGGGCCGTGCTCACCGACTTCGGCATCGCCACCACGGAGGACGAGGCGCCCGTGACCCGTACGGGCATTCTGATCGGCACCCCCGCCTTCATGGCGCCGGAGCGCGCGGCCGGCGCCCGGGCCACGCCCGCCTCGGACCTGTGGTCGCTGGGCGTGACGCTCTACATGGCCGTCGAGGGCCACTCGCCCTTCCAGCGGGACAACGCCCTGACCACGCTCGGCGCGGTCATGCACGCCGAGCCGGAGCCGCTGTCCCGCGCGGGCGTGCTCGCCCCCGTGCTGCTCGGCCTGCTGCGCAAGAACCCGGCGGAACGCATGTCGCTGGAGGAGGCCGAGCAGCGGCTGGCCACGATCATCGCGGGCGGCCCACCCGAGCAGACGGGTCCCGTCCCGGTGCCCGCGGTGGCGCCGCGACCGCGGCGGAGCGCGCTGCCGATGGCCGCGATCGCCGGGGGCGCGCTGGTCGTCGCCGCCGCCACGGGCGGAGCGGCCTGGTGGTCCAACCGCACACAAGACCTGCCCCGCACCCCGCGCCCCGTGCCCGCCGTCGTGACCGCCCCTTCCTCCACCCACCCCGAGCCGACCCCCGAGACGTCCCCCCAGACCACCCCCGAGACCACGCCTCAGACGACCCCGCAGACGGCCTCCACGCCCCCCGCTCAGCAGAGCTCACAGCCGCCCACCAGGGAGCGGCAGCCCGAGAGGACGCCGACCGGCCAGCGCAAGAGCCCCAGCCGCGCGCCGACGCCCACCGAGAGCAAGAAGGAGCAGCAGAAGGAGAAGGACCAGACGGCCTCCCAGGGCCCGGGCTCGGTCGAGCCGTCGGACTAGGGGGCGGAAGGTCCAAGCGGCGCTGACCGTGCAACCCCCGTGAGGCCCGGCCCTGTCTCCGGGGCATGAGCGAGATCGACCTGTCGGTGGTGATTCCCGCCTACAACGAGGAGGCCAGGCTCGGCGCCACCCTGGCCTCCGTCTGCACCCACCTGAGCACGACGCCGCTGAGCTGGGAGCTGATCGTCGTCGACGACGGCTCGGCGGACGGCACACTGGCCGTGGCGGCGGCCGCCGCCGGCGCCGAGCCCCGGATGCGCGTCATCCGCTGGCCCGCCAACCGGGGCAAGGGCCACGCGGTACGACGCGGTGTGCTGGTCTCGCGCGGCCGCCAGGTGCTGTTCACGGACGCCGACCTCGCCACCCCGATCGAGGAGTTCGGCCGGTTGAGGGCGGCGCTGAGCCAGGGAGCCGACGCGGCCATCGGCTCCCGCGCCCGCCCCGGGTCCCGCATCCTGGTGCGCCAGCACCCCGTCAGGCACCTGCTCGGCACGCTGGGCAACCGGCTCATCCGGGCGATGGCCCTGCCGGGGGTCGCCGACACGCAGTGCGGCTTCAAGCTGTTCGACGGGGACAAGGCGCGCGTGGTGTTCGGCCGCGCGCGGCTGGACGGGTGGGCCTTCGACGTGGAGATCCTGCGGGCGTTCGCGCGGCGGGGGTGGCCGGTCAGGGAGGTCCCGGTGCGGTGGTCCCACCGGCCCGGCTCCAAGTTACGCGCCCATCACTACCTGCTGACGCTGGGCGACCTGTGCTTGTTGCTGTGCGAGCGCCGGTGACTCGCCGCAGGGCCGGCCTCGTCGTGGCGTGCGTCTATCTCGCGCTGGCCGTCTTCGTGTACGTCCACCTGTGGGCCGACCCGTCGCGCCGCTATCTCGTCGACGGAGGCCAGGACCAGCACCAGTGGGAGTGGTTCTTCGCGGTCACCGCCCGCAACCTGGCCTCCTGGGACTCCCCGCTGTTCACGACCCTGCAGAACTACCCGCTCGGCGTGAACTTGATGGCCAACACCGTCATGCTCGGCGTCTCCGCGCCGCTCGCCCCCGTCACGCTCGCCTTCGGCCCCTCGGCGACGTGGGCGATCGTGCTCACCGGAGGCCTCGCCGGCAGCGCCGCCGCCTGGTACCGGCTGCTGTCGAGGCACGTGGTGAGCTCCCCCGTCGCGGCGGGGGTGGGGGGCGCGTTCTGCGCGTTCGCGCCGCCGATCATCTCGCACGCGAACGCGCACCCGAACTTCGTCGTGCTGTTCGCCATCCCGCTGATCATCGGCCGGTTCCTGCTGCTGGCCCGGCACCGCCGCGTCTGGCGTGACGGGACCGTGCTGGGGCTGCTGGTGACGTACCAGATCTTCCTGGGCGAGGAGGTCCTGCTGCTGGCCGCGGCCGGGCTCGCCGTGCTCGCCGCCGGGTACGCCGCCGCCCGCCCCGACGCGGCCCTGGCGGCGCTGCGGCCGCTGGTGGCGGGCACGGCGGTGGCAGCCGTGGTGAGCCTGACGCTGAGCGGGCCCGCGCTGTGGTTCCAGTTCGCCGGGGCGCAGAGTTACGCCTCACTGATCCACGGGCCCGCGGGCAACGACGTTCAGGCGCTCGTCTCGTACGCCGGGAGGTCGCTGGCGGGCGACGCGGGTGTGGCGGCGGCGCTGTCGCTCAACCCCACGGAGCAGAACGCGTTCTTCGGCTGGCCGCTGGCCGTCCTGGTCGCCGGGGTGGCGGTGTGGCTGCGGCGGATTCCGGTGGTGCTGCCGCTGACGCTGGTCGTCGTGGTGTCGGCGGCGCTGTCGCTCGGGCCAGAGATCACTTTTTACGGCGAAAAATCGAGTTATCTGGGGCCGTGGTGGTGGATGTCCCAGCTGCCACTGTTCGAGTCAGTGCTGGAGTCCCGCTTCACATTGGTGTGCGTGCCCGCCGTCGGGGCCCTCCTGGCGATCGCGGCCGACCGGGTGCTGGAGATGTCGTGGCGGGGCGCGCCGGCGCGGGTGCTGCTGGGGCTGGCGCTGGCCGAGGCACTGCTGCCGCTCGCGCCGAAGCCCCTGGTGGCCGCCGACCGCCCGGACACGCCCGCGTTCTTCACGACCGGAATGTGGCGCTCGTACGTGCGCCCCGGACGCTCCCTGGTGCCCGTGCCGCCACCCGACGCGGCCGACGCCACCGCGCTGCGCTGGCAGATCGACGCCGGGCTCGGCTTCCTCCTCCCCGAGGGCTACTTCGTCGGCCCGGTCGGCCCTGACCGGCAGGGCGCGTACGGCGCCCCGCCCCGCCCCACCGCCTCGCTGCTGCGCGACGTACGCGACAGCGGCGAGATCCCGGCGATCGGGCCGGCGGAACAGGCCGGGATGCGGACCGACCTGGCGTACTGGCGCGCCGACGCGGTCGTGCTCGGCCCGCACGAGCACCAGGACGCGCTCCTGCGCACCCTCACCACTCTCCTGGGGCAGCCCCGGTTCGTGGGCGGTGTGTGGGTCTGGGACGTGTGATGCAACCTTTCCCGCCCCCGGCGCTGTCTCAGGGAGAGAAGGATGATCGAGGAGGTGGCGGGTGCACGCGGCGGAGGAGCGGGACTACGTGGACTACGTGACCGCGCGGCTCCCATCGCTGCGGCGGCTGGCGTACTACCTGTGCAAGGACGCCCACCGCGCCGACGACGTGGTGCAGATGGCCATCACCAGGCTGTACGTCCACTGGAGACGCGCCCGTGCGGCCCGCGACCTGGACAGGTACGTGGACGCGATGCTGGTCAGGTGCTTCCTGAACGACCAGCGCCTCGGCTGGTGGACTCGCGTCAGGCTCGCCGGTTACTCCCACGAGGTCCCCGAGGCCGCGGGACACCCGCCGGACGTCGAGACCCGCTCGGTAGTGCATGCCGCGCTGGCCAAGGTGCCGCCGCGGCAGCGGGCGGTGCTCGTGCTCCGGTTCCTGTGCGATCTGCCGGTGACGGAGGTGGCCGAGATCCTGGGCTGTTCGACGGGCAACGTGAAGAGCCAGGCTGCCCGCGGCCTGGCCGCGTTACGCAGGCTGCTCGGCGACGATCCGGCGTCGATGGTGGAGGGAGCGATGCGACATGGACGCCCGTAAGCGCGAAACCGGGCGGACGCGCGGCTCTGAGGACGCGCCGGCACGCGAACCGGACGGCTCCGGCGAGTGGACGCGCGCCTTCGACGGCACCGGCCCCGGCCTGGACGGGGGGCGGCTGCTCGATCCGCTGCGTGACGTGGAACCCGCTCCGACGGGACGAGTCAACGTGGCGGCCGCCGTCCGGGCAGGGCGGCGGCGGGCGCGTACACGCGCGGCGCTCGGGGCTGCGGCGGCCGTGAGCGCCGTGGTCGCGGTGATCGCCATGACGACCGTGCTCGGCCGCCAGGCCGCCCAGCCCGCGCCCGCCGTCGCCCGGCAGTCCGGGTTCGACGTGCTGACCAAGGCCTTCACGGTGGGCTCCGCCGGCGGCTTCACCCCCGACACGTACGCGACGGGCCGCCTCGTCCAGCGGGTGACCCTGCGCCCCGCCGACCCGTCCCGCTCGGGGGACGCGGTGATCGAGCTGTACGCCCAGGGCGTCCTGCCCAGGAGCGCCGACGGACCGGCCGCGCCTTCGGTCAACGGCCGCCCGGCGATCTGGCCGCGCGATCCCGTCCTCAGGAAGGGAACGGCGGAGGTGGCCTGGCAGTGGGGGCCGCAGGCGTGGGGCGTCGTGTCGGTCAAGGGCGGTGACCGTGAGATCGCCCACCGGGTCGCCCAGAGCGTCCTGCCCGGCGGCGACGAACGGGTCGACGTGCCGTTCACCGTCCCGGGAGAGCCGGGCGTGCTGGTGGGCGCGGTCACCTCCTACAGCGCCCCGTACAAAGTGGGGCTCCGCTACGACGACGCCGGCTCGTGGCTGGAGGTCGGGGTCGAGGAGAGGACCTCGGCCCTGAAGCCCGGCACCACCGTGCGGGGCCTGCCCGCCGTGCGCGAGGAACGCCGCGTCACGGTGCTCAGGGACGGCTACGCGGCCTACGCCGAGGCCGGGCGCGCCGGCTGGGCGGATCGGCTGGGCGAGCTGGCGTCGGCGATCACACTGGCCCCGGACAGCGGGTGGCCCGGTGAGCCCTCGCCCGCCTGCACACGTCCGGGGAGCGGTACGGGAGCGACGACGCCCGCCTGCGCGACCGCCTCGCCCCGCTGAGTGGCACGGCCCGTCTCTTCAGGGCGGGTCAGGACTCGTCGCGGACGATGTCCAGCGCTTTCTGCAGGTCCTGCGGGTAGTCCGTGCTGAACGACATCCACTCCCCCGTGGCCGGATGCTCGAACCCGAGCGCCACGGCGTGCAGCCACTGCCGCGTGACCCCCAGGCGGGCCGCCAGCGTCGGGTCGGCGCCGTACAGGAGGTCGCCGACGCAAGGGTGCCGGAGCGCCGCCATGTGCACCCTGATCTGGTGCGTGCGCCCGGTCTCCAGCTTGATGTCCAGCAGCGAGGCCGCGCGGAACGCCTCGACGGTGTCGTAATGGGTGACCGACGGCTTGCCCCCGGCCACCACCGCGAACCGCCCGTCCCCGGAGGGGTGCCGGTCGATGGGCGCGTCCACCGTGCCCCTGAACGGGTCGGGATGTCCCTGCACCAGCGCGTGGTAGCGCTTGTCGACCGTGCGCTCCTTGAAGGCCCGCTTGAGCCGTGAGTACGCCACCTCGCTCTTGGCCACCACCATCGCCCCCGTGGTGTTGGCGTCGAGCCGGTGCACGATGCCCTGCCGCTCGGCCGCCCCGCTGGTGGCGATCGTGTGCCCGGCCCCGAGCAGCCCGCCGATCACGGTCGGCCCCGTCCAGCCCACGGTCGGGTGGGCGGCCACCCCGATCGGCTTGTTGACCACGACGATGTCGTCGTCCTCGTACACGACCGTCATGCCCGGCACCGGCTCCGCGACCGGCATCGGCGTGGTGACCGGCGGCGGCATCGTCACGTCGAGCCACGCTCCCGCGTGCACCCGGTCCGACTTGGCCGGCTGCTGCCCGTCCACCAGCACCTCGCCCGCGCCGATCAACTCGGCCGCGCGGGTGCGGGAGAAGCCGAACAACCGCGAGAGCGCCGCGTCGAGCCGCTCGCCCTCCAGGCCGTCGGGGACGGGAAGGCTGCGCTGCTCACTCACCCTTCGCCACCTCCTTGGACCCGTCGATCTGCACGTTCCGCCAGGCCAGGAGCACCGCCAGGATGCCGCCGCAGACGATGGCCGAGTCGGCGATGTTGAAGACGGGGAAGTAGTCGATGACGGGGAAATGCCCCGGGAGCACCTCGATGAAGTCGACGACGTGCCCCTGGAGCTGCGTGGAGCGCCCGATGCCCGAGGGGTAGCGCAGCAGCCGGTCGGTGAGGTTGCCGAGGGCCCCGCCGAGCAGCAGGCCCAGCGTGAGCGCCCAGGCCCGGCTGCCGAGCTTGCGGGCGGTGCGCACGATGGCCACGACCACGCCCGCGGCGATGAACGTGAAGATGAAGGTCATCCCGGTGCCGATGCTGAACGCGGCACCGGAATTGAAGATCACCCGGAACTGCAGCACGTCCGGGATGACGACGAGGGGCGCCCGGCCCTCGAGTGTGCGCAGCACCACCGTCTTGGTGATGAGATCGGCCGCGTAGATCACGGCCGCCAGCACGACGAGGACGGCGAACAGGCGGCCGCGGGGCCGGCCCGCAGGCGCTACCGGCGCTCCTCCTTCTGCTTGCAGGCCACGCACAGCGTCGCCCTCGGGAACGCCTGAAGGCGTTCCTTGCCGATCGGCTTGTGGCACGATTCGCACACTCCATAGGTCCCTGCGTCGATCCTGGCGATCGCACGTTCGTTCTGCGCGACCAGATCGCGCGCATTCAGGGTAAGGGCGATCTCGCGTTCGCGCTCGTACGTCTTGGCGCCGGCGTCCGCCTGGTCGTCGCCGGCTCCCTGGGTGACGTCTCCAGAGGCTATCTCCGTCTCGTGGCGGTGGATGTCCGCGTTGAGCTCGTCGATCTCGGTCTGGAGCCTGCCGCGTACCTCGGCCAGCTCCTGTTCCGACCACATCGACGGTGTAGCGGTGGTCTGCGTGACTGCCGCCATGGCTGCCTCCATTGCTGATCAAGGCCGTAAATGGTGCGGGCAGCTTAGGATCCTCATAACGGAACGGCAAACGACCCGCCGGACGGTTTACCTCCCCCGTACTATCCCGCCCCGCGCATTCAACTCCTCAACAGGGGCGTCCATTCCCACATCTTTGTCGGTTGCGTACCGACGCGGTCTCCGGAAGATGTGCCAAGGGAAACCAGGAAGCCTTCGCCTCCACTCTGCGTTATGGTTTGAGACTGCAAGGCGTTGATGGGGCCCGACTGTGAGGGATATCACCCCGGAGCCGCCGGAAGAACGGCTCGTGCGAGCTCATTAGACCCGGCAGCAGATCAAATGAAGAGGGCCTCCCCCCGGGCGAGGCCAAGAAGGGTGGTACCGCGGAGCCGTGTGGCTTCGTCCCTTCACGCTAGCCTTGCCGGCCGATGATGCGTGGAGGTCACGCCCGAAATGTCTTCCCCAACGTTCCGCTCTCTTCCCGCGCAGGTCGACCTGCCCGCGCTCGAGCGCGAGGTCCTGGACCGCTGGCGGGACGGGAAGATCTTCGAGCGTTCCGTGGAGCAGAACTCCGGTAACCCGTCCTGGGTCTTCTACGAGGGTCCCCCCACCGCGAACGGCCTGCCCGGCGTGCACCACGTCGAGGCGCGGGTGTTCAAGGATCTCTTCCCGCGCTACAAGTCCATGCGCGGATTCAGCGTTCCGCGTAAGGCCGGATGGGACTGCCACGGCCTGCCGGTCGAGGTCGGCGTCGAGCGCGAGCTGGGCCTGACCGGCAAGAAGGACATCGAGGAATACGGCATCGCCGAGTTCAACGCGAAGTGCCGCGAGTCGGTGCTGCGGCACGTGGACGCGTTCGAGCAGATGACCGAGCGCATGGGCTACTGGATCGACCTGTCCCAGGCGTACCGGACGATGGACCCGTCCTACATCGAGTCGGTGTGGTGGTCGCTGAAGGTCGTGTGGGACAAGGGGCTGCTGTTCCGCGACTTCCGCATCACGCCGTACTGCCCGCGCTGCGGCACCGGGCTGTCCGACCACGAGCTGGGCCAGCCCGGCGGCTACGAGAACGTCTCCAGCCCGTCGGTCTACGTCCGCATGCCGGTGACCTCCGGGCCGCTGGCCGAGCTGGGCGCCGCCCTGCTCGTGTGGACGACGACGCCGTGGACCCTCGTGTCCAACACGGCGGTCGCCGTGCACCCCGACGTGACGTACGTCGCGGCCCGCACGCCGGACGGCGAGGTCCTGGTGGTCGCCGAGCCGCTGCTGCCGGTGCTGGGCGAGGGCGTGACCGAGGTGGCCCGCTACACGGGACGCGAGCTGGAGCACACCGCGTACTCCCGCCCGTTCGACCTGGTCGACATCCCCGGCGCCCACTACGTCGTGCTCGGCGACTACGTCACGGTCGAGGACGGCACCGGCCTGGTCCACCAGGCCCCGGCGTTCGGCGCCGACGACCTGGCCGTGATCAGGCGGTACGACATGCCCGTCGTCAACCCGATCGGCCCCGACGGCCGCTTCCTCGACGACGTTCCCATGGTCGGCGGCCGGTTCTTCAAGGACGCCGACGAGGAGCTGACCGAGGACCTGCGCGCCCGCGGGCTGCTCTACCGCGGCGGCCACTTCGAGCACGCCTATCCCCACTGCTGGCGCTGCCACACCGCGCTGCTCTACTACGCCCTCCCGTCCTGGTACATCCGCACCACGGCGGTCAAGGACAAGATGCTGGCGGAGAACGCCGACACCAACTGGTACCCCGAAACGATCAAGTGGGGCCGGTACGGCGAGTGGCTGCGCAACAACGTCGACTGGTCGCTGTCGCGTTCGCGCTACTGGGGCACGCCGCTGCCGCTGTGGGTGTGCTCCGAGGACGAGTCCCACGTGACGTGCGTCGGCTCGCTGGAAGAGCTGGGCAGCCTGGCCGGCCAGGACATCTCGGCGCTCGACCCGCACCGCCCTTACGTCGACGACGTGACCTTCGGCTGCCCGTCGTGCGGCGCTCCCGCCAAGCGGGTGCCCGACGTCATCGACGCCTGGTACGACTCCGGCTCCATGCCGTTCGCCCAGTGGGGCGAGCGCGGCAAGCCGGAGGGCCTCTACCCGGCGCAGTTCATCTGCGAGGCCACCGACCAGACGCGCGGCTGGTTCTACTCGCTGATGGCCGTCGGCACGCTCGTCTTCGGCCAGTCCTCGTACGAGAACGTGCTCTGCCTCGGCCTCATCCTGGCCGAGGACGGCCGCAAGATGAGCAAGCACCTGGGCAACATCCTCGAGCCGATCCCGCTGATGGACCAGCACGGGGCCGACGCGCTGCGCTGGTTCATGGCCTGCTCGGGCTCGCCCTGGGCGGCGCGCCGGGTGGGGCACAACGCGCTGGAGGAGATCGTCCGCAAGGTCCTGCTGACGCTCTGGAACACCTCGTCGTTCTTCACCCTCTACGCGAACGCCGAGTCCTGGTCGCCGTCCATGCTCGCCGAGGCCACGCCGGTGGCCGAGCGCCCGCTGCTCGACCGCTGGGTGCTGGGGGAGCTGCACAGGACGGTGGCCGAGGTCACGGCGTCCCTGGACGAGTACGACACCCAGCGCGCCGGCCGCCGCCTGGCCGACTTCCTCGACGACCTGTCCAACTGGTACGTGCGCCGCTCGCGCCGCCGGTTCTGGCAGGGGTCGCTGGAGGCGTTCGCGACGCTGTACGAGTGCCTGGAGACGGTGACGCGGCTGATGGCCCCCATGACGCCGTTCATCACCGACTACCTCTGGGACGTCCTGCGCTCCCCCGAGGCGCCCTCCTCGGTGCACCTGACCTCCTGGCCCACGGTGCGCGAGGACCTGCTCAACCCGGTGCTGTCCGACCAGATGGCCCTGGTACGGCGCCTGGTGGAGCTGGGCCGCTCGGCCCGAGCCTCGTCGGGCGTCAAGACCCGCCAGCCGCTCCGCCGGGCCCTGGTGGGGGCGCACGGCTGGCCGTCGCTGCCCGGGGAGCTTCGCGGGCTGGTGGCTGACGAGCTGAACGTCCATGCGCTCGAGGACATGTCCGGGTTCAGCGCCGATCTCGTGTCCTACTCCGTCAAGCCCAATTTCCGGGCCCTGGGCAAGCGCTTCGGCTCCCAGACCAAGCTGGTGGCCGCCGCGGTCGCCGCCGCCGACCCCACCCGCGTGGCCCGTGCCCTGCGCTCCGGCTCCACGGTCATGGTGGAGGCGGACGAGCTGGGCGAGATCATGCTCGGCCCCGACGACGTGATCGTCAACGAGCAGCCCCGTTCGGGCTGGGCGGTGGAGACGGGCGCGATCGGCACCGGCGCGGGCGAGACGGTGGCCCTAGACCTGGAGCTCACGGACGACCTGCGCCGCGCCGGCCTCCTGCGCGAGGTCATCCGCCTGGTCCAGGACGCCCGCAAGTCGACCGGCCTGTCGATCACCGACCGCATCGACCTGTGGTGGACCACGTCCTCTCCCGACCTCGCCACGGCCCTGCGTACCGAGGGGCACGTGGTGGCGGAGGACGTCCTGGCGACCACGGTCACGGAGGGCACGGCCCCGGACCTTCCGTCCCACACGGACGAGGACCTGTCGCTGTCCTTCCAGCTCCGCCGCGCCTGACACCCGGGGTGGTGGGCCTTTCGGCCCACCACCCCCTCTTGTGCCGGCCTTCCTCGGCCTGTCGACCCTCGATCGACGACTCGACAGGCACCTGCTCGTGCCGCTATCACGTACAGATGCGTATTCGGCAGGCGACGAGCGCTGATGCCCGAGCGATCGCCGACGTCCACGTGCGGTCCTGGCAAGCCGCCTATCGAGGACTCGTCCCCCAGGACTACCTCGACGACCTGGACCCCGCGGAACGGCAATCCGGCTGGGAACGCCGGCTGGCCGAGACAGCCTGGCCCGGCAGGGGAGTCCTCGTGGCCGAGACCGGCGGCGACGTCGTCGGGTTCGCCGGGCTGCTGCCGACGCGGGACGAAGACGAAGACCCCGCGTCCGTGGGCGAGATCGCCACGATCTATCTGATCCCGGAGACCTGGGGCCGCGGGATCGGCAGGGCGCTCATGAACACGGTCCTGGCCACCCTTGCCCAAGCCGGCTACCACCAGGCCACTGCCTGGGTATTGGACACCAACGTCCGCGCCCGGCGTTTCTACGAGGCGGGCGGATGGCACGGCGACGGAGCCACGAAACGGGACACCACCCGGGGCTTCGTCCTCACCGAGCTCCGCTACCGGCGCCTCCTCGCCTGAGCGAATCGACCGGGATCGCCTGGTAGGCCGGCGGTTCATCGGCACGGCGGGAGCCGGGCTGGTCCAGTTCGTATGTGGTTGTCCCGGCCATCGAACCACGGACCCACGTCGCCCGCCGGCCGCATCGGTCAGGGCGCCCGCATTCCCGCTGTCTCGGGCTCACGTCACGAGGCCCCGACCACACGACCGCGGATGCTCGCTCGGCAGGCCCGAGGCACCGACGCTCAGCTCAGCGGCTCGCGGTGGCTCTCAGCTCACGGTCTCACGGTCGTGCTGGCAGACCGAGCAGCTCGTCAGCCCGGCGGCCTCCGCTGCGGCCAGTGTCATCGTCTCCACGCCCGTCTCCCCCGCGCCCCTGATCAACGGGCAGGCGGTGCTGTGGTAGCGGCGGGTGCCGACGATGACCTTCACCATCCGGGGGCGTTCGCCCTTGCCGCCCTGGCCGGCGCCCGCGGGGCCGGTGGACTCGTCGCCACCCTTGCCGGCTCCGGCGGCCTCAGGTTTGGAGGCGCCGGTCTTGGGCGCGGGCGTGGCGCCCGTCTTAGGGGCGGCCGAGGCGCCGCTCTCGGATACGGCCGAAGCACCCGTCTTAGGAGCTGCCGAAGCCCCAGTCGACGGTGTGGCCGGCCCACCCGTCTTGGGAGCGGGCGAGGAACCGGCCTTGGACGCGGCGCCGGTCTCCTCCCCTCTGGACGCCTCACCCTTGCCGGCGCCCGCATTGGGCGTGTCCCCCTTGGGGGCGGGCGGCTTGGCCGCGCCCGCACCCGTGGCGGGTGGCCGTTCGGGGCTGGTCTTGCCCGTCGGCACCGGCTTGGCGCCCCGGCCCGTACCGGAAGGGCGTCCCTCCGGCGACCTGGCGGCCCCGCCGGGGGGCAGCGGGCCCTTGGGCTTGGCCTGCGACTCGGCCGAGGACGCGGGCCGCTCGGGCACCACCAGGCTCTCCCCGGACGAGGCAGGCGCCTTGGCGGCCCCAGAAGGACGCTGTGGCGGCCCTGAAGCCCCGCTCGGGGCTCCCGGACGGGTCGGCACCGCCGAAGAAGGCACGCGCGGCTGCGGCGCCGTGGCAGGCCCCGAGGAGTCGTCCTCGTCGTCCACCACCGGCGGCTGCCCAGGCTTGCCCCCGGCCCGCTCAGGCCCACCAGCGCCCCGCTCAGGCGCACCGGAGGACTGCCTGGGCCCGGCCCCGGCGGACGGCCCGGACGCGGCCGAAGGCTGTCCCGGCTTCGTCCCGGACGGCCGGGGTGTGCTCGTGGACTGACCGGGCTTGCTCCCGGGCTGCCCGGGCGTGCCGGTCCGTTGCGACGGCTTGCCCGCCGGTGCTCCGGCCTTGCCAGGAGCAGGAGAGCCCGGCTCGCCCTTGGCAGGCGATGCGGAAGCCGTGGCAGGCGACCCGGAAGCGGGCGCGTCCGTGGAGCGTCCACCCGCAGAAGGCGTGCCGGAAGAGGCGCCGCTCGTGGACGAGGCGCCCGTGGAGGGCGCGCCCTTGGCGGGGCCGCCGGCGGAAGGAGCCGCCGAAGAGGGGCGGGGCGGCGTCGAGTCGGGCCTGCGCGCGGAGGGCGGCGGCCGGAAATAAGAAGTCTGTTTGTCCGCCTGATCGTCGTCAGACTCGGCGGCGGAGGGCCGGCCGAACCACCCGGTGGCGCCTTCCTCGTGGGCGGCGGCGGGCTCCGGGGTGGGGGTGGAAGCCTTCGTGTCGGGCTTCGGCGGGGCGACCGGCGGACGTACGTCCCGGGTCTCCGCGGAGTTTTCCGCCCGGCTCTCCGCCCTGACGGCGGGGCCGGCGGCGGCAGCGGACTCGGGGTCGGCGGCAGGCGGCAACTGCCGTCCACCGAGCGCTGCGTCAGGCAGGCACGTCGTGCAGGGCGTGAAGCCCTCCTCGCGTGCCTCCTCGTACGTGAGCTCCTCGCTGTCCCGACCGCTCAGCTGCCGGCAGCCAGGCATGTGGTAGCGCTTGCGTCCGGGGATCACCAGCACGATCGCATCCGGCGAGATGCCGCTCGCCGCGGGGCGGCGAGGAGCGGCGGCGGGAACGGTCGCCGTCCGCTGCGGCGCCTGAGGATGCGGTTGGGGTCGCGGTGGCTGCTGGGGAACCGTAGGACCGGTCTGGGTGTACGGCATGCCCGGCGGCATGAGCCCTTTCGGTGGGGTGGCCGGCGCAGCGGCCTGCCCACCACCGGGAAAAAGCTCGTTTCGCCGCAGGAACGCCCCGATCACGAGGAACAGCGCGGACAGCACGCTGACCACGATGGACCACATGATCAGGAACGGCTTGGCCAGTACGAAGCCCGCGATCAGCAGCACGACCGCCGCGAGCACCAAACCAGCACTGATAAGGATCACAGGGGAGCTCTTTCGAGTGACAGGTCCTAGTGACCCGCTACTTTACCGGCGGTCGTTGTGAGGACCGTCACCGCCGGGAAAGACGCCCTGCGGAGCCTCGCCGCCGAACGGGTTGGGACCACCGGGAAGAGGCTGCTGGCCGCCCTGCGACACGGCGTGCGACATGGCGGGAGCCTGACCCTGCGGACCACCGGACATCACCGGGAACCCACCGCTGCCCTCGGCGGAGACGTTGAGCTCGGCGAGCTGGTTTTCCAGGTAGAGCTTGAGCCTGCTGCGGTATTCGCGCTCGAAGCTCCGCAGCTCCTCGACCTTGCGCTCGAGCTCGTCGCGGGTCTGCACCAGCGAGCCCATCGCCTGGCGGTGGCGCTCCTGCGCGTCGCGCTCGAGCGTCTCGGCGCGGGCGCGGGCGTCGCCGATGACCTGCTCGGCCTGGCGGCGCGCCTTGGTGAGGATCTCGTCGGCCTCGCGCCTGGCGCGGGTGACCGTCTCGTCCGCCTCCCGGCGGGCGTCAGAGATCGCCTGGTCGGCGGTCTGCTGGGCGAGCGCGAGCACGCGGGCCGCGGTGTCCATGTTGTCCTCGGCGGGAGGCATGCTCATGGCCACGGGGACCGGCTGCTGCACCGGCGGCGGCTCCGGGGCCCGCATGGGCTCGGGCTGCGGCGGGGGAGCCATCATCTCGGGCTTGGGCTGCTCCTGGACCGGGGCGGAGGCCATGGGCATGTTCATGCCGCCCGGCACCTTCCCGCGCAGGCACTCCGCCAGCTTCGCACGGAGCTCTTCGTTCTCTTGGATCAGACGGTCGAGCTCAGCTTCCACCTCGTCGAGGAAGGCGTCGACCTCTTCCTCGTCGTAGCCCGGCCGCAACCGGGTGGTACTGAACTGCTTGTTCCGCACATCAGCGGGCGTCAGCGGCATTTTTTGGTCTCCTTGGCGCGCTTGGAGTCTGTCCGGAGGGACGGTAACCCGAATCACTTCAGCGCGGACACGAGTTGGATCACGACCGGTGCCACACCGGCCCGGCTCATCACAGCAATCCCGCGATCTGGATCAGGATCAGCACGACGATGAACAGGACAGTGAAGCTTAGGTCAAAGGCCACCGTACCCAACCGGAGCGGGGGAATGAAACGGCGGAGGAACTTGAGTGGTGGGTCGGTTGCGGTGTAAGTGGCCTCGGCCAGCACCAGCACGATGCCGGAAGGGCGCCACTGACGGGCGAAAGCCTGCACCGTCTCAAAGATCATCCTGCCTATGAGCAGCACCAGATAGAGAGACAGGACTACGACCAAGATCTGACCTACGATCCCCACGGCCTGGCCGCGCCTCCACTTCTGATGTGCCCTCCCGGTCTCGGCGAGACCTGGTTGGGTTCGATAGACATACAGAGACTCTAACTCTGATTGAAGAACCCGCGTTCCGCGATTCGGGCCTTGTCCTCGGCGGTCACCTCGACATTGGCAGGGGACAACAGGAACACCTTGTTGGTAACACGTTCAATGCTGCCATGTAGGCCAAAGACCAGACCTGCCGCGAAATCGACAAGCCGCTTGGCGTCGCTGTCAACCATCTCGGTCAAGTTCATGATGACCGGGGTGCCGTCGCGGAAGTGCTCTCCGATGGTACGCGCCTCGTTGTACGTCCGCGGGTGGAGGGTCGTGATGCGGGCCAGATCGGTCGTGCGGCGCTCCAGGACGGCCGCAGCGGGCCTCGGCGCGGGCACTCCTGCGTCAGGCTCGTCGTCGCGGTCCTGGACCGCCACGGGCCGTTCCTCGCCGGTTCGCTGCACCTCGTCGTCGTAGGCGTACTCGTCCGTGTACGTCTCATATCTCTCGTAGCGGTCGTCCTCCACGAGACCGAGGTAGACCGCCATCTTGCGCATCGCGCCGGCCATCGCTACGTCGTCCTCCTGCTCATGGTCGCACTCGCTCGGGTCCGTCGCCGGAGCCCGAGGCGGTAGCCGTACCCCCTTGGAGCTCACCGCTGATCGACCTCTACTTGATCGTGGGCCTGGAGACCCACTTGAGGGGACATTACCTGACGAAGGGCTTGCGACGGCCGAGCAACGCCGTACCGACCCGCACGTGTGTCGCGCCGTACGCGATGGCTTCCGTGAGGTCTTCGCTCATACCGGCCGAAATCATCGTTGCACGTGGGTGCTGCTCCTCCAGGCGCGTGGCGACCTCGCGCAGTCTGGCGAACGCCTTGGCGGGCTCCTCGTGCAGCGGCGCCACCGCCATGACGCCGCCCAGCCACACGCCTTCGGCCAGGGCCACCTCGTCGGCCAGCTCGAGCACGTCGGCGGGCCTGGCGCCGCCCCTGTCCGGGTCGTCGTCGAGCGCGACCTGGATGAGGCAGCCGATCCTGCGGCCCTGGAGCACCGCTTCCTTGCTGATCGCCTCCACCAGCCGCAGGCGGTCCACTGAGTGGATCACGTCGGCGTACGAGACGACGGAGCGGACCTTGTTCGTCTGGAGCTGGCCGACGAAGTGCCAGGTCAGCGAGAGCCCGGCGAGCTCGTGCGCTTTGGGCGCGGCCTCCTGGTCGCGGTTCTCGCCGATGTCGCGCACGCCCAGCTCGGCCAGGATCCGCACGTCCTCGGCCGGACGCGTCTTGGTGACGGCGATCAGCGTGACCTCGCCGCGGTCGCGCCCCACCGCGTGGCAGGCCGCCGCGATGCGCGCGTCGACCTCGGCGAGCCCGGCCGCGATCTCGTCCCTTCTCACTGACTCTCCCTTCCACTACAGGCCCGGCACAGGGTACGCCTTCGCGCACACGACGGCGCCGCTCCCGGAACCCTGCCGGGGAGCGGCGTCAGGCGCCCGGGCTATTTGAGGAAGTCGGGGACGTCGAGCTCCTCCTCCTGCTCCTCGAAGATCACCCTGGGACGTTTGGCGGGCTCCGACATGCGGGAGGTGATGGGCGTGGGCGGATTGGCGGGCTCGGGTGTGGGCCGGGGGATCGAGACGGGGGCGGACGGCTCCTCGGCGAGGGGCTCGTCGAGCGCGGGCTCGGGGGCCGGCGCCGACTCCACCGGCCGCACCGGCTCGGGACGCGGCGGCTCGGGACGGGACTCCGGGCGGGGCTCTGGCCTGAACTCGGCGCGCGGCTCAGGACGCGGCTCAGGGCGGAATTCGGGACGCGGCTCGGGCCTGAAGTCCGCACGCGGCTCCGGACGCACCTCAGCGCGCGGCTCAGGGCGCGGTGCGGGCTGCTCCGACTTCACGCTGGGGGAGGCGAGGCTCGGCCGGACAGGGGACGACACGGGCGGCGCGGCGGGCGGGGCGGCGGGGCGGCTCGCCGGGCGGGGCAACGGCTTCTCCACCGGCGGCGGCACGTCGTCGAAGCCTGCCGCGATCACCGTCACGCGCACCTCGTCGCCGAGGGCGTCGTCGATGACCGTACCGAAGATGATGTTGGCGTCGGGCGCGGCCGCCATGGACACGAGCTGCGCGGCCTCGTTGATCTCGAACAGGCCGAGGTCGGAGCCGCCCGCGATCGACAGCAGCACGCCGTGGGCGCCGTCGATGCTGGCCTCCAGCAGCGGGCTGGAGACGGCCATCTCGGCCGCCGCCACCGAGCGGTCGTCGCCGCGGGCGTGGCCGATGCCCATGAGCGCCGAACCGGCGCCCGACATGACCGACTTGACGTCGGCGAAGTCGAGATTGATCAGACCGGGAGTGGTGATCAGGTCGGTGATGCCCTGGACACCCGAGAGCAGCACCTGGTCGGCCGCCTTGAAGGCGTCGAGCACGCTAACCTGCCGGTCGGAGATCGACAGCAGCCGGTCGTTGGGGATCACGATCAGCGTGTCGACCTCGTCGCGCAGCGTCTCGATGCCGGCTTCGGCCTGCATGGCCCTGCGCCGCCCCTCGAAGCTGAACGGCCTGGTCACCACGCCGATGGTCAGCGCGCCGAGCGACCTGGCGATGTTGGCCACGACGGGCGCGCCGCCCGTGCCGGTGCCGCCGCCCTCGCCGGCCGTCACGAAGACCATGTCGGCCCCCTTGAGGACCTCCTCGATCTCCTCGCGGTGGTCCTCGGCCGCCTTGCGCCCCACGTCGGGGTTGGCGCCGGCCCCCAGTCCGCGCGTGAGCTCGCGGCCCACGTCGAGTTTCACATCGGCGTCACTCATCAGCAGCGCCTGGGCGTCGGTGTTTATCGCGATGAACTCGACGCCCTTGAGTCCCTCCTCGATCATCCGGTTGACGGCGTTGACTCCGCCGCCGCCGATGCCGACGACCTTGATGACCGCGAGGTAGTTCTGCGGTGCTGCCACGACGAGGGGCCTTTCCGCTCGTTGACTTGCCATTTCGGTGCGGATTGTCTCCGCTTTTGTCACTTCGGATAACTCTCAACCTCAGGTTGAGATTTAGATTTATGTCAACCTGAGGATTGATACGGACAGTAGGAGTCCCCTGCCTGGCGGGTCAACTAACCGCGCCGCAAGCACGTCCGGCGTGTCGCGGGCTGTCCGTTTCGCTCCGAAGTCGCGCCTGGTCGGGGGCTCCTGCGCCCGAGTACGACTTAAGGCTCTCACGCCGGGACCCCCACCTCGCACAAGCTCGGCCATGCCTTGCCGCGGACTTGCCCACTCTTGATCACTTCAGCGTCACCACATCAGGAGAGCTGACGTCAAACACGGTGGCTTTCTCGCGTTTGAGCAGCGAAATCAGGATGCGGCCCTTCTCCTTGGGCCGGTCGGCACCGCCCCAGATGACGGTCCGCCCGTCGGACAGCTTCAGGGTCACGCCTTCGGCCGTTCCCGCGCGTACTTCCCTGACCTTGGGCGCCACCTCATCCGGGACCGCCTGGATGACCTGGAGCGCCGCCATCATGGCGGGATCGCCCACCGCGGGTGTGTCGACCTTGAGCACCGGCAGTATCGGCGGCGGCGCGGACTTCACCTCGATCACCACGCCCTGCTTGTCGACGATCGCGAACTTGCCGCCCGCGGGGATCGAGGCGACGGGCTCGCGCTCGACCACCTCGATCTTGAGCGTGCCCGGCCAGACCCGGTCCACCTTGGCGCTGGCGAGCTGTCTGATGGCCAGCACGCGGCCCTCTACGTCGGCGAGGTTCACGGTGGCGAGGGGATGGAGGTCGGCCACGCCGGCCTGCTGCTTGATGCGCTCGCTCGGCACTGTGAGATTTCCCACGATCTCGATCGAGCGCACGCCCAGGACGGGCGAGAAGAACACCAGCCAGGCGGCCGAGCCCACCACTCCTGCCGTGAGCAGCACCAGGAACGCCGTCCGCGCCTTCATCGTCCTCCCCATGCCGGCCCCTGAGCGTCGGCACAGAACCTACGCCGACGCGCGTCGCAACACCGCACGCCACGCCCAAAACGGTCCATGCGTCGCCTCGCGCGACCGCCGCTTCCCAAGGGCCCCCGCCCCACGGGGGAAGGACTCTTTCGATGCCGCCCACCGTCCCCGCGGAGGTGTCCTCCGCGGGGAGCAGGGACGGATCGACCCGGACGGCGGGACAGCGGCGGCTCAGCTTCTCCGCGTACGGCCGGTGGGTGGTGGCCCGGCGCTCGTCGAGCACCCCGGCGGCGGCCAGGACGAAGCCATCGTCGGACGCCCAGGGTGCAGCGCCCCCGGAAGTGCGGTCAGAGGGAAAGACGGGCCACGATCTGCGGGCCGAGCTCCGTGACGTCGCCCGCGCCCATGGTGAGCACGATGTCGCCGGGCCGCGCCCGCTCGGCCACCAGCGCCGGCACCGTGGCCCGGTCCGGCGCGTACACGACCTGCTCAGACGGCAGCGGCACCCGCCCGGCGACCAGCGCGCCCGAGACCCCAGGCTCGGGATCCTCGCGGGCCCCGTAGACGTCGAGCACGATGGCCTCGTCGGCCAGCCCGAGCGCCGCGCCGAACTCGTCGGCGAAGAACCGGGTGCGCGAGTAGAGGTGCGGCTGGAAGACCGCGATGACCCGGCCGTCGCCGGAGTAGGAGGCGACCACGTCGCGGGCGGCCTTCAGGTCGGCGGCCAGCTCGGTCGGGTGGTGCGCGTAACTGTCGAACACCGCGATGCCGCCGGCCTCGCCCTTGGCCTCGAAGCGCCGCTTGGCCCCGGTGAAGGCGCCCAGACCCTGCCTGATCTCCTCGAACGGCAATCCGAGCTCGTCGGCCACGGCGATCACCGCGGTGGCATTGAGCGCGTTGTGCGCGCCGGGGACGGCCAGCCGCACGTCGCCCCGGCCTTCGATGTCGAAGACCGTGCCGAACCCGTCGGGCCTGACCCCCCGCACGCGGTAGTCCTCGCCCTGCAGGCCGTACGTCTTGACCCGCAGCCCGCGCTCCCGCGCCCGGCGCGCCACCTCGGCCGAGCCCGGGTCGTCGGCACAGGTGATGAGCAGCGAGCCGACCCGGTCGGCGAACCTGGCGAAGCTGTCGTGCACGGCCCGCGGGTCGCCGTAGTTGTCGAGGTGGTCGGCCTCGACGTTGGTCACCACGGCGATGTCGGGCGCCAGCATGAGGAACGAGCCGTCGCTCTCGTCGGCCTCGGCCACGAACACCTGCCCCTGGCCGTCGTCGGCGCCGAGCCCGGTGGTGACGAGCTGGCCGCCCACGCAGTAGGACGGGTCGGCCCCGCACTTCTGCAGCGCCACGGTCAGCATCGAGGTGGTGGTCGTCTTGCCGTGGGTGCCCGCGATGGCCACGGCGGTGCGCCCGGCCATGACGGAGGCCAGCGCGGCGGCCCGCGGGATGATCCGCAGCCCCTGCTTGAGCGCTTCGCCCAGCTCGGGGTTGGAGTCGCGGATGGCGGTCGAGACGACCACGGTGTCGACGTCTCTCACGTGCGACGCGGCATGGCCGATGTGGATGGTGGCGCCCAGCTCACGCAGCTCGGTGATCAGCTCGGAGCTGCGCGCGTCGCTGCCGGACACCCGCACACCGCGTTTCAGCAGGATGCGGGCGATGCCCGACATGCCCGCGCCGCCGATGCCGATGAAGTGCACCCGCCCAAGCTCCGCTACGGCGACGGGATCGACCAGCTTCACGAGACTCATCGGGCTATCTCCAACACTTTCCTGGCGAGCATGATATCGGCGTCCTTGCGTCCCAGTCTGGACGCCGCCTCGGACATGGCGGCGACCCGCTCGGGATCACGGAGGATGGGCAGCACGTTGTGGATGATCCATTCGGGTGAGAGGTCGGCGTCGTCGACCGTCAGGCCGCCGCCGCCCTGGGCGATGCGCCCGGCGTTGATGGCCTGCTCGCCGTTGCCGTGCGGCAGCGGCACGTACGCGGCGGGCAGCCCGACCGCGGTCAGCTCCGCGCATGTCAGAGCGCCGGCGCGGCACAGCACGAAGTCGGCGGCCGCGTAGGCGAGGTCCATGCGGTCGACGTAGGGCAGCAGGACGTACTGCGGGTCGCCCGGCGGGGGCTCGCGGTCGACGGTGTTCTGCGGGCCGAGCACGTGGAGCACCTGCACCCCCGCCCTGCGCAGCACCGGGGAGGCCGCGAGCGCGGCCTCGTTGAGCGACCTGGCCCCCTGCGAGCCGCCGAACACCAGCAGCGTCGGCCGGTCGTTCTCCAGCCCGAACCAGGAGCGCGCCTTGTCGCCCATGGACAGCCGGTCGAGGTTGACGATCTCGCGGCGGATCGGGGTGCCGATGTATTCGGCCTTGGGCAGCGTGGTGTCGGGGAAGCCGGCGAAGACGTGGTCGGTGAGCCGGGCGCCGAGCCGGTTGGCCAGCCCGGGGCGCGGATTGGCCTCGTGTACGACGATCGGCAGGCCGCGCCGCTTGGCCGCCAGATAGGCGGGGGTCGCGACGTAGCCGCCGAATCCGACGAGGATGTCGGCCTTGACCCGGTCGAGTATGCCGGCCGCCGCGTTGATCGCCCCTGCCAGTCTCCCCGGCACGGTGAGCAGGCTCGGAGTGATCGCCCTTGGCAACGGCACGGCCGGCACCAGCTCCAGCTCGTAGCCCCTGGCGGGAACGAGCCGCGTCTCCAGACCGCGCTCCGTGCCCAAACAGGTGATGCCGACGCCCCGGTCAAGATGGCGCAGCGCGTCCGCAAGGGCGAGCGCGGGCTCGATGTGCCCGGCCGTCCCCCCACCGGCGAGGACCACCCTCATCTCGGTCACTCCCTAACGTGTCACTCGGCCTCTGGTCGTACCCCCCAGGCCAAGCCAGCTTAGGGCCCGGGCGGCCGGTCCGGGGCCACGAGCTGCCAAGGCTTCTCGCGCACCCGGCTCGCGTTTGGCGAACGACAACAGCATGCCGAGCGCGGCGAGCGTGGGCAGCAGCGAGGAACCGCCGTACGAGACCAGCGGCAGGGGGATACCGGTGATCGGCAGCACACCGAGCACGGCGCCCATGTTGACGGTCGCCTGCCCGACGATCCAGGCCACCATGGCTGCGGCGGCGAGCCTGGTGAAGGCGTCGTTGACGCGGACGGCGACCCGCAGCCCCGCGTACCCGAGCAGCCCGAACAGCGCCACCACCATCAGCGTGCCCATCAGCCCGAGCTCCTCGCCGAGGATGGCGAAGATGAAGTCGCTCTCGCCGTGTGGCAGCCAGCTCCACTTCTGCCGGCTCGCGCCGAGCCCGAGCCCGAACCAGCCGCCCGAGCCCATCGCGATCTGCCCCTGTACGGCCTGGTATCCGGCGTTCTGCGCGTCGGCCCACGGGTTGAGATAGGCCCCGATGCGCGCCATCCGGTACGGCTCCACCTTGATCATGATGACCGCGGCGAGCACCGCCAGCGACAGGATGCCGCCGAACAGCTTCACCGGCGCCCCCACCACCCACAGCAGCGCCAGGAAGATCATGAACAGCACCAGCGTGGTGCCCAGGTCGCGGCCGAGCATGACCATGACGGCCAGGATCGCGGTGCCGGGCATGAGCGGGATCAGCATCTGCCGCCACTCGATGCGGCCCAGCCGCGCCCGCCTGGCCAGCAGGTCCGCGCCCCACAGCACGAGCCCGAGCTTGGCCGGCTCGGACGGCTGGATGGTGAACGGGCCGACGTAGATCCACCGCTGCGCGCCCAGCTCGCTCGAGCCGATGAACAGCACCATGACCAGCGCCAGGATCGACAGCGCCATCATGGGATAGCCCGCCCAGCGGAAGAACTTGACCGGCAGCCGCGAGCAGCCCCACATCAGCGGCGCGCCCACGGCGGCCGACAGCGACTGCTTGAAGAACCACGAGAACGGGCTGCCGGTCTTCTGCAGCGCCTCGATGCTGGAGGCCGACAGCACCATCATCAGGCCGAGCGCGAGCAGCAGCGCACTGCACATGATGATCAGGTAGTAGGTGGTCAGCGGCTTGTCGAGCAGCTCCTTCAGCGCGCCGAGCTGCTCGCGCGCCCAGCTGCCCGGCCCCGCGACGGCGCGCGGCTCCTCAGCGCTCGCGCTCACGTCGCAGCCTCAGCTCGTGTACGGCGCGTGCGAAGGCCTCCCCCCGCGCCGGATAGTTGGCGAACATGTCAAGGGAGGCCCCCGCCGGGGAGAGCAGCACGGTGTCCCCGGGCGAGGCCAGCCGGGCGGCTTCGGTGACGACTCTTTCCATCGCACCAGTGTCCCGATCGGCGATGTCCACGACGGGGACATTCGGCGCGTGTCGCGCGATGGCTTCCGCGATGGCCGCGCGATCGGCGCCCAGCAGCACCGCGCCGCGCAGTCTGGGGGCCGCCTGGCGTACCAGCTCGTCGACGTCGGCGCCCTTGAGCAGACCGCCCGCCACCCACACGATCGACTGGTACGAGGCCAGCGCGGCGGCGGCGGCATGCGGGTTGGTCGCCTTGGAGTCGTCGATGTAGTCGACCTCGCCGATCCGGTCGACGTGGGCGAGCCGGTGGGGGTCGGGCACGAAGTCCCGCAGGCCCTGGCGTACCGCCTCGGAAGGGACGCCGAGGGAGCGGGCCAGGGCGGCGGCGGCCAGCGCGTTGGCCACGTTGTGCGGCGCGAAGGGACGCACGTCCTCCAGCGTCGCCAGCTCCTCGGCCGCCTCCACGGGGTCCTCCACGAACGCCCGGTCGACCAGCAGGTCCTCCACCACGCCGATCTCACCCCGCCTGGGCACCCGCAGCGTGAACCCGACCGCTCCCGGGTAGGGCGCGGCCAGCCTGGTCGCCTCGGGGTCGTCGGCGTTGTAGATGACGATCTTTGCCCGCTCGTAGATGCGGCCCTTGGCGGCGGCGTACTCCTCCATGGAGCCGTGCCAGTCGAGGTGGTCGGGGGCCACGTTGAGGATGGCCGCGGCGTGCGGGGCCAGCGTGCTCGACCAGTGGAGCTGGAAGCTGGAAAGCTCGACGGCCAGCACGTCGTACGGCTCGGCGACGGCCCGCACCACGGGGACGCCCACGTTCCCGACGGCCAGGGCCTTGCGGCCAGCGGCCAGCAGCATCGAGGTGAGCATGCGCACGGCGGTGGTCTTGCCGTTGGTGCCGGTCAGCGCGAGCCACGGCGCCGCCTGCGCCGGCCGCAGCCTCCAGGCCAGCTCGACCTCGCCCACCACCTCGACGCCCGCTTCGAGCGCGGCGGCGATCAGCGGGTGGTGCGGCGCCCAGCCGGTGGTGACCAGCCGCGTCGCCCCCTCCGGGACCTCCATGGCCCCGAAGCGGGTCTCCACGCCTGCCGCGGCCAGCTCGGCGGCCGCGGCGAGCTGGCGCTCGCCCTCCACCGCCTCCACGACCACGACCCGCTCGCCGCGCTCGGCCAGGACCCTGGCCACGGCGGTGCCGGAGACGCCGAGCCCGGCCACACACGTCACACTCATGCCCCTGGCATCCACTCGACGTAGAACAGCCCGAGCCCGAGAGCCGAGCAGAGCATCGCGATCAGCCAGAACCTGACCACGATCGTGGTCTCCGCCCAGCCCTTCAGCTCGAAGTGGTGCTGCAGCGGGGCCATCCTGAACACCCGTTTCCCGGTCATCTTGAAGAACCCGACCTGGATGATCACCGACAGGGTGATCATCACGCACAGGCCGGCGAGGATGATCAACAGGAGCTGGGTACGGGTGGCGATGGCCAGCCCGGCCAGCACGCCGCCGAGGGCCAGCGAGCCGGTGTCGCCCATGAAGATGCGCGCGGGCGGGGCGTTCCACCACAGGAACCCGATCAGCGCCCCCAGCACGGCCGCGGCCACCACGGCCAGGTCGAGCGGATCTCGTACCCAGTAGCAGTTGGGGCCGAGCTGGTCGATGCAGTTGTTGCGGAGCTGCCAGTTGCCGATCAGCACGTAGGCCGCGAGCACGACGCCGGTCGCGCCGCTGGCCAGGCCGTCGAGGCCGTCGGTGAGGTTCACCGCGTTGGAGAACCCGACGATCATGAAGAGCACCCAGATGGTGAACCCGACGATGCCGATCGACGGGCCGATGTCGCGGAGGAACGAGATCCGGGGCTCGGCGGGGGTGATGCCGTAGACGTTCGGCTGGCGGACCACCAAGAACGCGAAGACCGCGCCGACGACGAGCTGGCCGAGCGCCTTGGCGCCACTGCGGAGGCCGAGGCTGCGCTGCTTGTAGATCTTGATGAAGTCGTCGAGGAACCCGACCGCGCCGAGCCCCGTCATCAGGAACAGCACCAGCATGCCCGACACGGTCGGGGCGGCGAAGGTGGCCAGATGGGAGGCTCCGTAGGCGAGCAGCGAGGCCAGCACGAACACGGTGCCGCCCATCGTGGGGGTGCCCCGCTTGCCGAGGTGGGCCTGCACGCCGTCCTCGCGGATCTCCTGGCCGTAGCCGCGCCGCGAGAACAGCCTGATCGCCAGCGGAGTGCCCAGCATCGAGAGGATCAGGCCCACCGCACCGGCGATGATGATCTCGGTCACTGGGCGGCACCTCCGAGCAGCAGCTCGGCTGTCCGTTCCAGTCCCATGGCTCTCGGTCCCTTCACCAGTACCGCATCACCCGGCCGCAGCCATCCGGCCAGCTCGGCCGCGGCCGCCTCGGCATCGGGCACATGCACAATTCGCATCGCCTGCGCAGGATACGCGGCCCCAGCCCCCGGCGGTCCCCCGCTCGGCGGTCCCCCGGCCGGCACCCCTGCCACCACAGGCCCGCCCACCGGCGCCCCACCCGTCGGCGGCTGCCCAGGCATGACCCCGCCCACCGGCGGCTGCCACCCTTCCGGCGCGGCGCCGCCCTGGGGGCTGCCTTGCTCGTGAGCGGCCGCGTGCCACTCCTGCGGCGCGCTACCGCCATCCGGCGCCTGCCAGCCCTGCGGGGCGGCGCCCGGCGCCTGCCACCCGGGCTGGGGCGCCCCCTGCTCCGGTACAGGCCCGTGCCAGCTTTGCGGCGTGCCCTGGGAAGGGGCGGAAGGCGGCGGTGCGACCGGAGGCCCTGCGGGGCCCTGATGGCCTGCAGACGCGTGCGGTCCAGGCGTGTGCGGTCCGGAGGCGGGTGGGAGGCCGGCTGCGGCGTCGGCCGCCGCCTGGGCGTCCAGAGACGCCTGGGCAGCCGCCTGGGCCTCGGCGGCGGCCGCGCGTGCGCCCTCCAGCACGGGCCCCGCGTCGGGACCCGCCACGATCAGCCCGGCCAGCCCTGAGCCGCCGGCCAGCCGGCCCAGCTCGGCGTTGAGCGCGGGCCCTTCCTCGCCCAGCTCCCGCAGCGCCGCGATGACGGCGAAGCGCCGTCGCCCCCGCCCCAGCACCGCGAACGCGTCGAAGGCCGCCCGCATCGAGTCAGGATTGGCGTTGTACGCGTCGTTGACGACCGTGACCCCGTCGCCCCGGTCCGTGACCTCCATCCGCCACCGGCTGCGCGGCGTGGCCTCCGACAGCTCCTCGGCGATGGTCGCCACCGGCAGGCCCAGCTCGTAGGCGGCCGCGGCGGCGGCGAGGGCGTTCGCGACCGCGTGCTCCCCGTACAGCTTGAGCGACACGGGCGCGGACCCCGAGGGCGTGCGCAGCGTGAACGAGGCCCGCCCGCGGGCGTCGACCAAGACGTTGTCGGCCCGGATGGAGGCGGACTCGGCGCGCCCGAAGTACGTGACGCGCGCCTCCGTGCGCGAGGCCATGGCCCGCACCATCGGGTCGTCGGCGTTCAGGATGGCCACGCCGGTGCGCGGCAGCGACTCCACCAGCTCGCCCTTGGCCTTGGCGATGGCCTCCTTGCCGCCGAACACGCCGAGGTGCGCGGTGCCGACGTTGAGCACCACGCCGATCTGCGGCGGCGCGATGCGGGTCAGCTCCTTGATGTGGCCGATGTTGCGGGCGGCCAGCTCCAGCACCATGAAGCGGGTGTCGAGGTCGGCCCGCAGCACGGTCAGCGGGTGGCCGAGCTCGTTGTTGAAGCTGCCGACGGGGGCGATGGTGGGCCCGACCCGGGCGGTCAGCTTGGCCAGGAGGTCCTTGGTCGTGGTCTTTCCCGCCGAGCCGGTCACGCCGATCACGGTGACCTTGGGCAGCGTGGCCGCCTGGGCGGCGGCCAGCTCGGCCAGCGCGGCGGCGGCGTCGGGCACGATCACCGCGGGGGCGTCGACCGGCCTGGTGGCCAGTACGGCGACGGCTCCGGCCCTGATCGCCTGCGCGACGTAGTCATGACCGTCGACCCGCGCGCCCCTGAAGGCGACGAACAGCGATCCCGGTTCGACGGCCCGCGAGTCGATCACGACGGGCCCGCGCACCACAGCGCGGGGATCGGCCATGCCCGACAGGGCGCCCGAGGTTATCTCGGCGATCCTGGCCAGAGGCAACGGGATCATCAGTGCTTCCTGCTTTCCGTGCTTTCCTTGCGTTCGGCAATCGCCTCGGCGACCACTTCGCGGTCGTCGAAGGGGATCACTTCGCCTGAAACGTACTGACCCTGCTCGTGACCCTTGCCGGCCACGACGATCACGTCGCCGCGTCCGGCCCGGGCGATCGCCAGGCCGATGGCGGCCGCGCGGTCGGGCTCAATGATCACATGAGCGCGGTCGTGCTGCGGAACGCTGAGCGCTCCCTCCATCATCGTCGCGAGGATGGCGAGCGGATCCTCCGAGCGCGGATTGTCGCTCGTGAAAATGGCCACATCCGCCAAGCGAGCTGCGAGTTCGCCCATGATAGGCCGTTTGCCCTTGTCGCGGTCGCCGCCGCAGCCGAGCACGATCGTCAGCGTGCCCGCCGTGACCGACCTCAGCGAGCGCAGCACCGACTCCACGGCGCCGGGTTTGTGTGAGTAGTCCACGACGGCCTGGAACTCGTCGTCCGCGGCCGTGATCCGCTGCATGCGCCCGGGTACGCCGGTGAGCGTTCCCACGCCGTGCACGGCGGTCTGCAGCGGCACTCCGGCCTCGACCAGGGTGACGATGGCGCCGAGCGCGTTGGCGACGTTGAACGGCCCCGGCAGCGAGATCTGCGCGTCGGCCTCGACCCCGCCGGGACCGACCACCCTGAACGCGCTGCCGTCCGCGCCCAGCCTGGCGTCCAGCGCCCGCCACCGGGCCTCCGGGTCGCCCAGCGCCGAGAACGTGGTCATCGGCACCTTGGCCAGGTCGAGCAGCTCCCGCCCGTAGCGGTCGTCGATGTTGGTCACGCCGGCCCGGCTCAGCTCCGGCTGGAACAGCCGCACCTTGGTCGCGAAGTAGTCCTCGAAGTCCTTGTGGAAGTCGAGGTGGTCCTGGGAGAGGTTCGTGAACAGGGCGACGTCGTAGAAGAGCCCGTCGACCCTGCCGAGCGCGAGCGCGTGGCTGGAGACCTCCATGACGGCCGCGCTCACGCCCTCCTCGCGCATCAGGGCGAACAGGCCGTGCAGCTCCGACGCCTCCGGCGTGGTGAGCGTGGGCTCGAAGCGCACGTCGCCCGCGTGGATCTCGACGCCGCCCACCAGGCCCGCCGTGTGGCCCGCGGCCCGCAGGCCCGCCTCGATCATGAACGTGGTGGTGGACTTGCCGCTGGTGCCGGTGACGCCGAGGATCTGGATGTCGTGGGCCGGCTGCCCGTACACCCAGGAGGAGACCTGCCCGAGCAGGGCGCGCGGGTCGGGCACGATCAGCACAGGCAGCCCGGTCGCGACGGCCGCGTCGCGACCGTCCTGGTCGGTGAGCACGGCCACGGCACCCTTCGCCATCGCGTCGGCGGCGAAGGCGGCGCCGTGGGCCTGCTTACCGGGCAGGGCCACGTACAGGTCTCCGCGCCTGACGTTGCGGGAGTCGATGGTGACGCCGGTCAGGGCGGCATGAGGCGACCGCGACGAGCCTGAGCCGGCGTCGAGCATGGTCGCGAGCCCGGTCAGCGGACGGGGCGGGCTGGTCGTGGGACGCATAGACGACGGGGGACGCACGGCGAGAGCGTACCTTCCCTGCTCACTGTCCCGCGCGCATCCGCACCGGCGGAGCGGTGGAGCCTGTGGGAGGAATCTTCTTGCTCTTGATGGCGAACGTCATCACGTCCTTGAACACGGGGGCCGCCAGCTGCCCGCCGAAGTGGCCGTTCTTCGGGTTCTGCAGCACCGACAGCACGACCAGCCGGGGCTGGTCGGCCGGCGCGAACCCGACGAACGAGGCCGTGTAGCCCTTGTAACGGCCGAGCTTGGCATCGTAACGGTTGGCCGTGCCCGTCTTGCCCGCCACCCGGTAACCCGGGATGGCCGCGAGCAGTCCCGTGCCCTCCGCGCTCACTGCGCTCTCCAGCATCGTCGTGATCTCCTTGGCCGTCGTCGCGCTCACCACCTTGGTCTGCTTACCTGCGGGAGCGGGAACGAACCTGCCTGACGTGTCGGTCGTGCCGGCGACGATCTGCGGCTCGACCTTGATGCCGCCGTTGGCGATGGCCTGGTAGACGCTGGCCATCTGCAGCGCGGTCACCGAAACGCCCTGCCCGTAGGCGACGGTGCAGTTCTGGCTGCCCGACCAGTTCTTGTAGTCGGGCAGCAGGCCGGCCTCCGCACTCGGCACGCCACCGCCGGGCTTCGAGCCGAACCCGAACGTCTTCAGCATCCGGTACAGGCGCTCGCTGCCGACCTTGCGCGCGGCCATGATCGTGGCCACGTTGCTGGACTCGGCCACGGCCTGGCGGAAGGTCATCGACTCGGACTTGTGCGCGTGGGCGTCACGCAGCACCTGGTCGGCGCACTTGATCCGGTCGGGGACCTGGAACACCGTGTCGGGCGTCACCTCGCCGGCCTCGATCGCGGCGGCCGCCGTGATCACCTTGTTGGTGCTGCCCGGCTCGAACACGTCGGCGGCGGCCTTGTTGATGTACGTGGAGGCGGGGGCCTTGCGCCAGTTGTTCAGGTCGAGCTCGGGGGCGTTGGCCATGGCGATGATCTGGGCGGTCCGCACGTCCATGACGATCACGGTGCCGCTGTCGGCGCCGGCCTTCTTGACCTGCTTGGCGATGGACTCCTGGGCGGCCCACTGGATGTCGCGGTCGATGGTCAGCCGCACGGACTGCCCGTTCACAGGGGCGGTGCGCTGGCTGCTGGTCATCGGGATGCGCAGACCGTCGCGGCCCGTCTCGACGCGCTGCTCCCCGTCGTGCCCGGCCAGCAACGTGTTCTTGGCCTGCTCCATCCCGCCGAGGCCGTCGCCCTCGTCGCCGACGAACCCGATCAGGCTGCCCGCCAGGTCGCCCGCCGGATAGACCCTGCGGTAGGTCTTCTTCGCCGACAACGCGGGCACACGGGCCTGCAGCAGGCGGCTGGCCACGACGGGGTCGACGTCCGTGGCCAGGCGCTGGTAGCGGGTGTTCGTCCTGGCCAGCTTCGCGGCGATCTCCTGCTCGCTCTTGCCGAGCTGCTGCGCCAGGAGCTTGGTCCATTTCGCCCGCGACTCGGCGAGGACCTTGGACGGGTCGATCGACACCTCGCGGGCCTCGACGGTGACGGCCAGCCCGTGGCCGTTGACGTCGGTGATCGAGCCGCGTTTGGCGGGGATCTCCTCGGTGTGCAGGCGCTGGCCCACCGCCGCGGCCTCGTACACCTTGGAGTCGAGTCCCTGCATCTGGATCAGCCGCCCGGCGAAGATCGACAGGATGAACGTCATGCCGATCAGGCCGATGTTGATGCGCCTGCGCGGGTTGCCCAGCCGCAGCACGTGCGGCGGCCTGGGCGGTTGCGGTGGCGGCCTGCGCGGCCCCCTGGGCGGCGGCACGTCCCCGCCGCGGCGCACCCCCACCCGTTCACGGCCCCGCGCCGGCTCCGGCCTGGGGCTGCCCGCCTGAGTGCGCCGGGCCCCTTCCGCTCTGCTCCCGTCCTCCGGCCTGCCGCGCCGCGGTGGGTCGTCCTCCTGCCTGCCGCGTGCCCGCTCGTCGCGTCCCTGATCGCGTCCCCGGAGCCGATCGGAGTCATCGCGTCCGCGGGGAGCACGCCCCCTGGGACGATCGCCCTCATCACGTCCCTGCCCGGCCCGCTCCCTCGGGCGGTCGTCCTCGTCGTGCGGGCGCCTGCGCGTGCCTGCCTCCCCGCGTGAGCTCCCGCGGGAAGCCTCACCGCGGTTGCGGCCCGTCGCGCCGTCCTGCCGGGCACGGTCCTGGCCGCCTTGACGCGCCCCACCGGAGTCGCCGGAACGGGAGCGGCCGGCACGGCCCTGACCGTTGCGGCCGGCGTCGTCCCGGGACGAACGGCCGGAACGACCCTGATCGGCGCGACCGGTGTCATCCCGGGAGGAACGGCCGGGACGGCCCTGACCGGCATCGTCTCGAGGGGGACGGCCGCGCGAGTCGTCACCGGAATCGCGCGGCGGGCGCCCCCGGGGCTCGTCGTCGGGACCGAACGGCAGGTCGAGAGGGTCCTGTGGGCGCTTGCGCGGCTGGCGCGGCGGGTTCTCCGGCGACGCCGGGCGGCCCGTCCCCTCAGAGCGGGAAGAGCCCCCTTGGCGCCCCGACCGTCCCGGACCGCCGGGCGTACGACGAGCGGCGCCGGGCCCTCCTTGAGAGCCGGCGCCGCCAGCACCGCGGCCGGGACCCTGCCCCCTGCCGCCTGAATCCCTCACCGTTCCGTGTCCGCCTGGCCGGCCGGGTCGTCATCGCCGGTCCAGCTGTTGACGTTGTCCCAGTCGCGGTGTTGCCCCTGGCTCTCAGCCATCTTCGAGAGGTTGTCCGGCTGCGTCTTGAGCAGGTACTCCTCGTCGATCTTCTCTTTCTCCTGCCGCGCCACCGCGATCTCGTCGCGCAGCTTGGCATCGGTGATGGCGTCCTTGGCGAGCATGGTGTTGAGCAGCAGCAGGCTCACCAGGCCGCCGCAGAGCAGCCCGACGACGAGCAGCACGAACGGCGCGCGCTGCCGCCGGGCGGGACGCCGCCGCGGCACCGGCCGCCTGAGCTTCGCGTCCGCCGACGTGGGCCGCGTGCCCGCGGCGCGGCGCACCCGCTCGGTTGCCGGCCGCTTCTCGCCGACGTCCGTACGCGCGCGCGTCGAGGCATCCGTCCGCACGCGCGCACCGCTGTCCGCACGCGTCCGCTCGGCGCCGTCCGCACGTGCCCGCTCGGCGCCGTCCGCACGTGCCCGCTCGGCGCCGGATCGCTTGCCGTCGAGTTCGAGGCGCGCCCGCTCGGCGGCCGACAGCTTGCTCTCGACGTCAGGACGGGGCCGCGGCTTGGACTGGTGTGTCGCCCCGAGCCGGCGCGTGCCCGTCTTGGGCCCGGGCTTGGGTACTGCGCGGCGGACGGGCGCACCCCGGCCGGTCTCCTGCTCAGTCGTCAACACGGATCCTCTCTGCCGCCCGTAGCCGGGCCGAGGCCGCCCGCGGGTTGCGGGCGAGCTCTTCTTCGCTTGGGAGCTCGGCTCCCTTCGTCAGCAGGCGGAACCTCGGCTGGTGAGCCGGCAGCGGAACGGGCAGCCCGGGGGGGCTCGTGTCCTTGGTTCGCGCCGTGAGGGCCTGCTTGGTGAGCCGGTCCTCGAGTGAGTGGTAGGAGAGCACGACGACTCGCCCACCGAGCGCCAGCGCGTCGAGTGCCGCGGGGAGCGCCTCCTCCAGGGAGGTCAGCTCCGCGTTCACCTCGATGCGTAGCGCTTGGAAAGTCCTCTTGGCGGGGTTTCCCCCGGTGCGCCGGGTCGCGGCGGGAATCGCCTCGCGCACGATGTCCGCAAGCCGCTTGGTCGAGGTTATTGCCTCTTTAGCCCGTTCCTTAATGATCAGGGCCGCGACACGCGGGGCGAATCGTTCCTCGCCGTAGTCACGCAGAATGCGGATCAGCTCTGCCGCGGAGTAGGTGTTGACCACTTTCTCCGCCGTCAGCTCCTGCTCCGTGTCCATCCGCATGTCGAGCGGCGCGTCGTAGGAGTAGGCGAACCCGCGCTCCGCCTCGTCGAGCTGCGGCGAGGAGACTCCCAGGTCGAACAGCACTCCGTTGACCGTGGTGCGCCCCGTGCGGGCGAGCACCTCGGCCAGGTCACCGGAGGATGCGTGGACCAGGGTGATCCTGTCCGTGTACGGGCTCAGTCTGCGGGTCGAGTAGTCGATCGCGAAAGGGTCGCGGTCGATACCGATCAGACGGACCTCGGGAAATGTGGCGAGCAGGGCCTCAGAGTGGCCACCGAGACCGAGGTTGGCGTCGACGACGACGGGCGACGCTCCGGACAGCGCGGGACCCAGCAGCTCCAGAACGCGCTCGAGCATCACCGGAACGTGACCGCCCGTGCCAGCGTTGTCCTGCATCTCCAACCCCCCTCTCGCGTCCTTGCTCGCGGATGACGCGTATAGATCGATCGCCGGTCACAGAGTCCCCACCCGGTGCCGTCCGGCCAGGTCCCCATCCGCACCCTCTTCGTGGACGCCTGCCATCTGACACCGGGGAAGGTGCATCAGCTGACAGGCAGTGGTTGCGGGTGGAGACCTCGCCGAACGACAACATCGACGGATCGACCGTGGCTACTACAAGATCCCTGGCAGCACCTCCTCCGACAGATCGGCGAACGCCTGCTCCTGCGCGTTGAGATAGGTGTCCCAGGCCTGCGCGTCCCAGATCTCCAGCCGGGTGTTGGCCCCGATGACCACGCAGTCACGCTCCAAACCCGCGTACTGACGCAGGCTCTGCGGGATCGTGATGCGCCCCTGCTTGTCCGGTTTCTCATCGGACGCGCTGGCGAAGAAGACGCGGCTGTAGTCACGTACCGCCTTGGCGGTGACCGGGGCGGTGCTGAGAGCCTCGGTAATGCGCTGGAACTCCTCCACGGGAAAGACGTAGAGGCATCGCTCCTGGCCTTTGGTGATCACAAGACCCTCCGCCAGCTCCTCACGGTACTTAGCCGGCAGGAACAGCCGTCCCTTGTCGTCCAGACGCGGTTGATGGGTGCCGAGGAACACCGGCCCCACCTCCCGTGCCTCGTGAAGCGCTCAGCGCTGGTGCACCGGGCCCTCCACTGCGCACCACCATACTCCACTTCTCCCCACCGTCAACTGATTCGAACCGTCTTCATCATTGGTTTCCGTTGCGTTACCGCAGGTCAGAGCGATGGAGCGGGGTGGAGCGGGGTGACCGCCCGGTCAACCCTCATGGGCGTGTCGAGGGTTCAAAAGGGCGCGGTAATAAGGGCCCGGCCCCTTCACGAAGCCCTCGGTGGGGGAAAGTGGAGCGCCCCGAGGGGTTCGTGTCACGGGATTCGCACTGCTATGCGACAAGAACGGGAACATCGCCGGGGTTCCCTGGAATATCCACAAATGTCGCTCGAGAACCCACAGCGTCGTAGGGTCGTACACACAATGGAAAAGGAATGGCATGGCTCCCGCAATGGCACAGTACGGGACAGCCGTCGCACTTCTCTCATGGAGGCCTGGTGGCAGTAACCCATGATGTCCCTCCCCAGCTCGACGAGCTGGTCTCCACGGCTCACCGGATTCGCAGCGCGATCGAATCGGTGATCGAGGGCAAGAGCGACGCCGTCCGCCTCACGCTCACCGTCCTGCTCGCGGAGGGTCACCTCCTGATCGAGGACGTGCCAGGGGTCGGCAAGACCATGCTGGCCAAGGCGCTCGCCCGCTCCATCGACTGCCCGGTGCGCCGTGTGCAGTTCACCCCGGACCTGCTGCCCAGCGACATCACCGGGGTCAGCGCGTACAACCAGCAGACCAGGGAATTCGAGTTCAAGCCCGGCCCGGTGTTCGCGAACATCGTGGTGGGCGACGAGATCAACCGTGCCTCTCCCAAGACGCAGTCCGCGTTGCTGGAGTGCATGGAGGAGCACCAGGTGACGGTGGACGGCGTGACGTACACGCTGGACTCGCCCTTCATGGTGATCGCCACGCAGAACCCCATCGAGATGGAGGGCACCTATCCCCTGCCCGAGGCGCAGCGCGACCGCTTCACCGCGCGCGTCGCGATGGGCTACCCCGAGCCGCACGCCGAGCTGGAGATGCTCGACGTGCACGGCGGCACCTCTCCGCTGGACAAGCTGGAGCCGGTGGCGACGACGGCCGAGGTGCGCGCCCTGATCGAGGCCGTACGCGGCGTCTATGTCTCCCAGGCGGTCAAGAAATACGCCATCGACCTCGTCGTGGCCACCCGCCACTCCCCCGACCTGCGGCTGGGCGCCTCGCCCCGGTCCACGCTGCAGCTCGTGCGGGCCGCCAGGGCGCACGCCGCGCTGGCCGGTCGCGACTACGTCATCCCCGACGACCTGCAGGACCTGGCCATCCCGGTGCTCGCGCACCGGCTGCTGCCCAGTGTCGAGGCCCAGGGGCAGCGCCGCCTGCCGGAGCAGGTGGTGACCGACCTCATCAGGCGCGTGCCGGTGCCGGAGACGCGAGGCCGGTGATGGATCCGCAGCGCAGCGAGGACATCCATCGACGGTACGAATCGAGTGGGGCACGGTGAGGGCCGGACTGCGGGCGCTGACCTCCAGGGGCAGGTCGTTCCTCGCGTCCGGGATCGCGGCGCTGCTGATGGCGATCATCCTGGGAGAGAACGACCTGTTCAGGATCGGGGTGCTGGTGACGGCGCTGCCGCTGCTCGCGGCGATGGTGGTGGCGCGCACGCGCTACCGGCTGAGCTGTGCCAGGCGCCTCGACCCGCCCAGGGCGGAGGTGGGCGGCGAGGCCACCGTGACCCTGCGGCTGGAGAACGTCACCAGGCTCCCGACCGGCCTGCTGCTCATCGAGGACACCGTTCCTTATGCGCTGGGCGTGCGGCCCAGGTTCGTGCTGGACCGCGTCGAGTCGCGGGGCGTGCGGGAGATCGACTACCGGGTGCGCTCTGACCTGCGCGGCCGTTACACGATCGGCCCGCTGTCGGTTCGCATCGCCGACCCGTTCGGGCTCGTCGAGCTGACGCGCTCGTTCACGATCAGCGACACGCTCGTGGTGACGCCGCACGTGGCGGCGCTGCCGCACGTACGGCTGTCGGGTGAGTGGACGGGCGGCGGAGACAGCCGTACCAGGAGCGTGGCGGCGGCCGGCGACGACGACGTGGCGCCGCGCGAATACCGGCAGGGCGACGACCTGCGGCGGGTGCACTGGCGCTCGACGGCCCGCCACGGCGAGCTGATGGTGCGCCGCGAGGAGCAGCAGTGGCAGAGCCGCGGCGCGCTCCTGCTGGACACCCGCAGGTACGCGCACCGCGGCGAGGGCCCGCGCTCGTCGTTCGAGGTGGCGGTCTCGGCCGCGGCCTCGATCGGCGTGCACCTCGCCCACGAGGGCCTCGGCCTGCGGCTGGTGACCGACCAGGGGGCAGAGCACCTGACGGACACCGGCCTGAGCTGGTCGCTGCTCGACACCCTCGCCGTGATACGGCACAGCCCGGCCCGCTCGCTGGAGATGGGCGTGTCGGCCCTGCGCCAGGGCGGCGGCGACGGGCTGATCGTCGCCGTGCTCGGCGATCTCGATCCGGAGGAGGCAAGGGAGCTGGCCAGGCTGAGGCACAGCGGCATCACCGGAGTGGCGGTCATGCTCGACGTGAGCACGTGGGACGGCGGCGACCGCGCCGCCGCCGAGAACCATCAGGCCGTACAGACGGTCCTGGCCGGGTACGGCTGGCGCATCGTGCGGCTGCCCGCGGGCACCTCGATCGCCTCCGTCTGGCAGGACGCCGCCAACCGCGGCAGATACGCGCTCAACCCGGCGGGAGGCGCGGCATGAGGGAGACCACTGCCGCAGGAGGTGCGACATGAGGCTGACGACCGCCTCCGGGGTGGCCTCGTTCGCCGCCGCGATCCTGCTCTACCCGCTCTTCCAGGGCGGTGCCTGGTTCTGGACGTCGCTGGGCGCCGTGCTCGCCGTGATGGCCGCCGGCCTGCTGAGCAGCCGGCTGTCGCTGCCAGCGTGGGCGGCGCCGTTAGTCGCGGTGGTCGCGACGTGGATCTACCTGACCGCGGTCTTCGCCGCCGGCAAGGCGTGGGTGCTGGTGGTGCCGACCAAGGAGTCGGTGGCGGAGCTGGGCAGGCTGCTCGGCGTCGGCTGGGCCGACATCCAGCGCTTCGCCGCTCCCGTGCCGACGACGGACGGCATCACGCTGCTGACCGCCGGCGGCGTGGCGCTGATCGCGATCTCCGTGGACCTGCTGGCCGCGCGGCTGCACCGGGCGGCGCTGGCCGGGCTGCCGCTGCTGGCGCTGGCCACCGTGCCGGCGACGATCCTGCCCGACCCGATCAGCTGGCCCGCGTTCATCCTGGCGGCGCTCGGGTTCGTCAGCCTGCTGATCGCCGACGGCCGCGAGCGGGTGGGCCACTGGGGCAGGGCCGTGCTGGTACGGCGCACGCGTGCGGCCACCTCGCAGTCCGCGACGCCTTCCCCGGCGGACACCAGCGGCCTGCGGCTGTCGGGCAAGCGCATCGGGTTCGCCGCGATCGCGCTGGCCGTGCTGGTGCCGGCGCTGCTGCCGGCGATGGAGCCGGTGTCGTTCTTCACGTTCGGCGTGGGCGGCAGCGGCCCGGGCAAGGGCAACTCGATCAGCATCCCCAACCCGATCGCCAACTTGAAGGGCCAGCTGGAGCTGCCGGAGCGGCGGGTGGTCCTCACCTACAAGAACAACGACGACAAACCCCGCTATCTACGGATCTACACGCTCGACACGTTCGACGGTCAGCAGTTCGGCATGACCGAGCCGAAGGGGGCGCCGCAGAACAGGACGGACAACGGTCCGCTCCCCGCGCCGCCCGGCCTGGGCCCGCAGCCGAAGATCGGCAACGTGGTCACGAACGTCCAGATCAGCGACGAGATCGAGAAGTTGCAGTTCCTGCCGCTGCCGTACCCGCCCAAGCAGATCCAGGTGGACGGCGACTGGCGGGCCGACGTGGACACGCTCATGGTCTTCTCCACCCGCGACGAGGCCGCGGGCCTGGAGTACGAGGTGGCCACGAGCGAGCCGCAGCCGACGGCGGACCTGCTGGAATCGCTCGGCGGGACCCGGCCGAGCACCGACCCCCGCTACCTGAAGCTGCCGGACAACCTGCCTCCCGAGATCGCCGAGCTGGCGGCCTCGCTGACCGCGAGCGCCAAGACGGACTACGACGCGGCGGTGAAGCTGCAGCAGTTCTTCACCAAGGACGGCGGCTTCACCTACAACCTGCGCACGCAGGGGCACAGCAACTCGGCGCTGCGGGACTTCCTGCTGCGTGACCGGGCGGGCTACTGCGAGCAGTTCGCCGCCTCGATGGCGGTGCTGGCCAGGCTGGTGGGCATCCCGTCGCGGGTGGCCATCGGCTACACGGGCGGCACGAAGGTCGGCGACCGGTGGCAGGTCGGTACGAACGACTCCCACTCTTGGCCCGAGCTGTATTTCGAGGGCGTGGGCTGGCTGCCGTTCGAGCCCACTCCCGCCGGGTCGCTCGGTCAGGGCAGCGCGCGCGTGCCCGAGTACACGCAGCCCAGGCCGCGGGCCACGGGCGAGGCCACGACGCCGACGCCAGGCGCGACCACCTCGTCCGCGGACGAGCCCATCGACCCGCAGACCCGGCGTAACCCCCGCGAGTTGGACCGTGAGGGCCTGGTCGCCACCGGCGGGCTACCGCCGGACGACTCCATGCCGCTGATCGGCAAGATCGGCATCGGCGCGGGGGCGCTGCTCCTGGTGCTGCTGATCCCCGCCGGCATGCGGCTGATCACCAGGAACCGGCGCGTGCGGACCCTGGGCTGGAAGGTGTCGGCGCCCGCCGACGATCTGACGGCCGCGATGGTGTCGGGGGCGACACACCGCAATCCGTCGGTGGCCCCGTCCGTAGCCGCGGCCTGGGCGGAGCTGGACGACATGCTCTACGACTACGGCATGGCCCGCCAGCCCAGCGAGACCCCGCGGGCGCTGGCGCGACGGCTGGCCCAGCAGTACGAGTTCGACGCGGAGTCGGCGGCGGCCGTCACGGCGATCGCCTCGGCGGTGGAGCGTGTGCTGTTCGCGCGGAATCCCGGGGAGATCGGGCCGATGAAGAAGGACCTGCGCAAGGTGCGCCAGGCCCTGGCGGCCACCGTGTCACGCGGGCGGCGGGTGCGGGCGGTGCTGCTGCCGCCGTCGACGCTGCGGCGGCTGCGGGCGGTGGGAGAGCGGCTGCTCGACGGGTTCGACCTGCTGGAGAACATCAGGCTGCGGCGGACGGCGGCCCACAAGGGCTCCTGACCGACGCGTCCGGCCGTTCCCTGGAGAAGGGAACGGCCGGATCGGTCACGAACTCAGGGGAACGGCCGCGCCGGTCAGCCTCCAGCACGACAGCCGGGGAACGACCGGGCCGGTCAGCCTCCACGTCAACCAGGGGAGCGCCCGGGCCGGTCGGCCTCCAGCACGACGGCCGGAGAGCGGCCGGTCAGGTCGCTACCAACACGACGGCCGCCCGGACAAGCCGGGCGGCTCCGCCGGGTCGGCGGTCAGCGATCGTCGTGACGGCGGCGCCAGCGCTCTTCCATGCGCTCCATGAAGCTGCCCCGGTTGCGGCGGGCCTGCTTGCCCGGAGGGGTGGCCGTACCGGAGGCGGGAGGGGAGTCACCAAACCCATTCATGCGTTTCCAACTGGACAAGCCCCACAGACACGCGGCGAGCATGACCACGAAACCGCCGACGCCGAGCGGGATCAGCGCACTGCCACTCATCACCACGCCGACCATCATGATGACGACGCCGAGAGCAAAGCCGATAGAGGCCTTGATCAGGCGACGCTTGTAATGGCTGCGCGGGTCACTGATCCTTACGGTGTTGGCCCACTTCGGGTCCTCGGCGTAGAGGGCCTGCTCGATCTGGTCGAGCAAGCGCTGCTCGTGCTCAGAGAGCGGCACGGCGCCTCCCAAGGACGGCCCCAGGACGGGGAAGACGGCAACGGACGACACGGGGTGTCCGAACCTCGCGGTCGGTTATCCCCAGAATACGAGGCTGTAGACGTAGGCGAAAGCAAACGTCCAACGCAGACCAAACCGGAGGTGTCGTCATGGGTCCATTGTGACCCATCTCGCCCCCTTTCCCCCAAAATCGCCACACCTTACGCCCACAGCAAATCCGGACATCGGCGTCATGTCTCTGCTTCATCAAGCTTGCCACGTACGAGCGAGGCTGGGAGCACCGCATCGGGACCGAATCTCCGGATCGCCTTGTCCATCGCCTGCTCGGCCTCGCGCCAGCCGGTCTCCCGCTCCCCGATGCCGAGCTGCCGGGTGGCCTCCTCGGCCGGCCGCAGGTTTTCCATCCGGACTCCGACCAGGCGCAGCCGCACGCGCTGGAGACCGGCCGCCTCGAACAGCTCGCAGGCGGTCGAGTAGATCACCTGAGCCACGTCGGTCGGCTCGCGCAGGGTACGCGAGCGGTTGATGGTGGTGAAATCGGCTCGGCGTAGCTTCACACTTACAGTCCTTCCCACATGGCCGCCCTTACGCATCCTGGCGGCCACTCGCTCGGAAAGACGCAGCAACTCCCGCTTGATCACCTCGGGATCGTCCACGTCGGACGCGAATGTCTCCTCGTTGCCGATGCTCTTGTCGGGCACATGGGCGGTCACCGCCCGCTCGTCGCGGCCCCACGCCAGCGCCGCCAGATGGCCGCCCACGGCCTGGCCGAGCTCGCGCTGGAGGGTGGCGGGCGGCACTCTGGCCAGGTCGCCGACGGTGCGGATGCCGAGGCGTACGAGAGACTGCTCGGTGCGCTCGCCGACGCCCCACAGCGCCGACACCGGCAGCGGGTGGAGGAAGTCCACGACCTGGCCGGCGGGCACCACCAGCAACCCGTCGGGCTTGCACTGCTTGGAGGCCAGTTTCGCCACGAATTTGCTGCCGGCCACGCCGACCGAGCACGTGATGCCGTAACGGTCGAGGACCTGCTCTCTGATCATGGCCGCGATGGCGGCGGGCGGGCCGAGTCTGCGCCTGGCGCCCCCGACGTCGAGGAACGCCTCGTCGGACGCGATGGGCTCGACCAGCGGGGTGATCGTGTGGAAGATCTCCATGACGCCCTTGGAGACCTCGGAGTATTTGCCGTGGCTGGGCGGGATGATCGTGGCCTGGGGGCAGAGCCTGCGCGCCCTGCTCATCGGCATCGCGGAGTGCACGCCTTGGGCCCTGGCCTCGTAGGTGGCGCTGAGCACGACGCCGCGCCCGGCGGGCGAGCCCACGATCACCGGGCGGCCGCGAAGCTCGGGGCGCTCGAGCAGCTCGACACTGGCGAAGAAGGCGTCCATGTCGACGTGGAGGATCGGGCAGCCGCTGTCATCGGCCCCGGTACGCGGAGTGGGGCCGATGCCTGTGATCTGCTTGCGAGACACGCCGCCGATTCTATCCGAACAGGCGTTCTATAGCCTATGGCCGAGCACGTGCAACTGCGTGGCGATGTCTCTCAGCACGGGGTGGGTGGCGGCGACCTGTTCGAGCGCGACAAGCGCCTCCGCAGCGCCGGGCTCGCCGTCGACGAGCCTGCTCGGCACCAGGTCGGTGAAGACCCGGACGCCGTGGACGGCGCTCACGGAGAACCCGGTCGCGGTCAGCAGCTCGGCGAGCGTCTCCGCGGCGAACCGCCTCGGCGTGGGATCGCGGTCGCCCCACGTGCCCTCGGGATCGTCCAGCACGGCCCGCGCCTCGTCGAACTGGCCCGCGAGCGCCCGGTGAATGGCGCTGGCGACGGGGTTGGCGGCCAGCACGCTCACCGCGCCGCCCCTGCGCAGCACGCCCGCGACGGCGGTCAGCGCGCTGATCGGGTCTTCGACGTATTCGAGCACGCTGTGGCACAGGACCAGGTCGGCGCTGTCCCGGCTGAGCAGCTCGCCCAGGCCGTCGGCGTCGCCCTGCAGGGCCCGCACGCCCACGCCCTTCTCCTTGGCACGGCGTTCGAGCGCGGCCAGCGAGTCGGGGCTCGGGTCGACGACGGTCACGCTGTGGCCCAGCGCGGCCAGCGGCACGGCGAACCCACCGGTGCCGCCCCCGGCGTCGACGATGTCGAGCGCCTCACGGCCGCTCGCCGCCGCCCGCTCGGTCAACACGGACCGCAACGCGTTCCAGACGACGGCGGTCCGCGCCGCCGGAGTCCTCGTGGCGCCTTCAGCACGCAACGTCGGCTCGCCTCCCTCTCCCCTCGCGACGGGGGCGTGGCGCCGGGCCGTCGCGAACGTGCACCCCGCGAACTGCTTCTCCGCGGACGGGCCCCAGCCTACGCCGTACGCCGACCCCCCGCTTCCCACGTGCTCCCACCCGCACGCCGATGCCGGAGACGAACACCCCGCCGCCCCGGCGGGACACTCCATGGCGGGATCCGGCGCGACTAAAAGGCACCCGGCCAGGCACGTCATCCGCCCGGACTCTCCCACGACGTGCCCCGCCGCACCCAGGAGAGTCGCCCCGGCCGACGCCGGCGTGCGTGCGGCGGGCAATCATGGAGATCGTCCGGCGGGAGCGTTCAGGCAGGGGGGTAGGGGCTAGGCGTCGAAAGCGGCCGCCAGCCTCTTCGGCGCCCGGAGCCGCCACGCGTCCGTCAGCAGCTCCCCCAGCTCCTCGACGTCCACCGCCCCGAACCGCATCAGCACAATGGCGTGCCCGTCGTAGTGCGACGTCGTGAAGAACGTGCCGGGCTCGGCCGCGATGAGCCCGGCCTTCTCCTCGTCAGAGCCCACCGGCAGCACCAGCACGTCGCCCTCGTCCCTGACCCGCGCGAACCATTTGCCGCGCACATAGAAGGCGGGCGTGCCGTACATGGTCTTCTCAAGGGTCTCTGGCAGCGCCAGCGCGAGCCGGCGCACGTCGTCCTCGGTCACCATGCCCACACGATACGCGCCGCGGGAAGGGCGGAAAGGGGCGCGTCGCGGCTGGTGACGCGCCACTGTCCGCCCGCTCCCACGCCACACGGCCCTCGCCCGACGGGGGCGCCTGACCGCGTAACGGTGCACGTGCTGACCTTCACGAGCGTGCAGGCCGGCGTGGTTGGAACCGTACCCCGAACACGCGCTCCTGACGGTGTCTAAAGGGTGAGGCTTGGCTTGAGCTGCTTGAAGCGGGCCAGCAGGCCGTTGACGAACTGCGGCGACTCGTCGGTGGACAGCTCCCCCGCCAGGTGCACCCACTCGCTGATGACCACGCCCTCGGGCACGTCGGGCATCCACAGCAGCTCGTAGGTGCCGCCGCGCAGCAGATTGCGGTCGACTGCGGGCATCCGGTCGAGCGTCCAGCCCTCTGCGTACGTGGTGATCAGCTCGTCGATGCGCGAGTGGTGCCGGGCGACGCCCTCGACGATGGCCGAGGTGTATTCGTTCACCGGGGGCTCCTGCCGCTCCACGCGCTCAGCGAGGATCTTCAGCGGATCCTCGCTGCGCAGCTCGGCCTCGAAGAGGATGTCAAGCGCCCGCCGGCGTGCTTTGCCGCGTGCCGACACCTCAGGCCCGGCCGAGGTATTCGCCGCTGCGGGTGTCGACCTTGACCTTCTCGCCGGTGGTGATGAACAGCGGGACCTTGATCTCGGCGCCGGTCTCCAGCGTGGCGGGCTTGGTGCCACCGGTGGAACGGTCGCCCTGCAGGCCCGGCTCGGTGTTGGAGATGGTCAGCTCGACGGCGGCGGGCAGGTCGATGTAGAGGGCCGAACCCTCGTTGAACGCGACCGTGGCCAGAGTGTTCTCCAGCATGTAGTTGGCGGCGGTGCCGACCGTGCCGCTGGGCACGTTGACCATGTCGTAGGTCTCGGTGTCCATGAACACGAAGTCGTCGCCGTCCTTGTACGAGTACTGCATCTCGCGCTTGTCGACGTTGGCCACCTCGACCTTCACGCCGGCGTTGAAGGTCTTGTCGACGACCTTTCCGGAGAGGACGTTCTTGAGCTTGGTGCGCACGAACGCGCCGCCCTTGCCCGGCTTGACGTGCTGGAACTCCACGACGGCCCACAGCTCACCGCCGTCGAGCTTCAGCACCATGCCGTTCTTGAGGTCGTTGGTCGTCGCCACTCGTTCTTCTCCCGCGTGCGGCCGCTCTACAGAACGAGCAGCTCCTTGGTCGTCTTGGTGAAAAGTTCCGGCCCGCCATCACGTGTCACGAGAGTGTCCTCGATGCGAACCCCGCCCCGGCCCGGGAGATAGATCCCAGGCTCGACGGTGATCGGAACTCGATCCTCTAGTCTACCGGTCCGAGAGGGGCCCAGGAACGGCTCCTCGTGGATCTCCAGGCCGACGCCGTGTCCGAGGCCGTGCCTGAAGTGGTCGCCGTGGCCGGCGTTCTCGATGATGGTACGTGCGGCGGCGTCCACCTCCTTGGCCCCCGCGCCGGGGGCGAGCGCGTGCCTGCCCGCCCTTTGCGCCTCGGCGACCAGCTCGTAGATGTCGTGCTGCCAATCGGCGGGCGCGCCCAGGCAGACCGTCCTGGTCATGTCGGCGTGGTAGCCCTGGTAGCGGGCGCCGAAGTCCATGGTGACCAGGTCGCCGGCGCGCAGTTCCCTGCCGGTCGGCGCGTGGTGCGGGATCGCGCCGTTCTCACCCGCGGCCACGATCGTGTCGAACGCCGGCTTGTCGGCCCCCAGCTCGGTCATGCGGTTGTCGAGGAGGCGGGCGAGGTCGCGTTCGGTGATGCCGGGAGTGATTTTCCCGGAAATATCGGCAAACGCCTGATCGGTGATCTGGCAGGCCGTACGGAGGAGCTCCAGCTCGCCGTCGTCCTTGACCGCCCGCAGCAGCTCCACGACCGGCTCCAGCGGCACCAGCCCCTCGTCCAGGCGCCGGTACGTGGCCACGCTCATCCACGCCGCCTCGATGCCGACGCCCGGCTCCGCCAGCGCGCCCGCCACGTCGTACGCCTCGACCGACGGGACATCCAGCGTGCGGGCCGCCTCGATGTAGCGGTTGTCGGTCGCCAGCAGCGCGGTGCCGTCGGCCCTGACCAGGACGGCGGCGTTCGAGCTGGACAGCCCGGTGAGGTAGCGGACGTTCACCGGGGAGGTGACGAGCAGGGCGTGGACCTCACGGGCGGGCAGCAGCTCGGCGAGGCGCGCGCGGCGCGCCACGTAGTCGAAGGTCATGGCGCCAATGTACGTGTTCCTGCCCTCACGTCACTATCGCCCACCTCGTCCCAGCGCGGCGGTCTGCTGGAGGAGCTCCTAGTTGTCAGGGAGCCGCCAGTCCCGCAGGACGTCCGCCGCCGGCCCGGTCTTTCCCATGTCGCCCTTCTCCTGAGCCCGCTCCAGGTCGTGGTACACACCGGCGACCTGGTTGATGGCCGGGTCGAGGTGACCCTCGTCGAACTTCCTGGCCGCCTTCCTGATCTTCTCGCGGGCCTTGTTCGCGACCTCGGGGTTGATCCCGCCCATCGCCTGCTGGGCCATCAGCGCCTTGTCGAACTCCGACAGCCACTTGTTCCACCCGCCCGGCGGGATCGCCTCACCCAGGGTCGCCTTGGGAGGGACCGTCTCCTGCAGGACGGTCGGGTCGGGTCCCAGAGTGGACACGAGACCGCTCGACGGCTCGGGGGTGGGCAGCTCGGTGGGCGGTGTGAACGTGGAGGGGGCGGCGGTCGGGGTGGTCACGGCGACCGGCTCCTCCTTCCGCGAGCCCGCCCACATCACCATGACCACGGTCACCACCGCGATGACCACCACGGCGGCGCCCAGCTGGAGGAGGAGCTTGCGGTTCGAGGCGGGCCGGGGTTCGAGGTCGCCCGCCTGGTAGACGGCGGTGTCACCGGCCCGAGAGCCCCCGCCGTGGTCCGCGACCTGGTAAACCTCGGTGACCCCTTGCCCGCTGCCGGGCCCGGCTCCCGCGCCAGTGGCCTGCCCGCCGCCCGCGGGCCCTACCCCGCCGGACGGCGGACCGCCGTCGCGGAGGGAGACGCCGGTCACGGGCATGGGCGGTGCGGCCGGATTGGAGCGCGGCCGGGCGATGGTCGCCAGCGCACGCCTGACCGCCTCTCCGCTGGCGGGCCGTCTGGAGGGCTCCTCAGCGATCATGGCCAGCACCAGCCGATCCAGCTCCGCGGGAACCTCGGCCCTGAACGCACTGGGCGGCGCGGGCTCACCCCCGGAAGCGGCTCCGCCATCCGAGCCCATGTCGCCACCGTCACCATCGGCCGCGTCACCGAAGGGCGGGCGGCCGCAGAGCAGCTCGTAGCAAACGCACCCGAGCGCGTACAGATCCCCGGAAGCCATCGCCTCCTGCCCCGCGACCCGCTCGGGCGCCAGGTACCGGCCGGACGACGGCACCCGATCGTCCATTCCGAACCCGACGACCTTGAGCACCCCGCTCCCGGCCCGCCGGAAGCTGTCCGGGCCGATCTGGCCGTGCACGACCCCGGCCCGGTGCGCGGCGTCGAGCCCGGCGGCCGCCTGCCCGATCAGGTCGCACACCTCAACGATCTTCAGGGGTCCGGCGGCGGCGAGTTCCTCGCCCAGGCTGAGCCCGGTGAGGTACTCCATCACCAGGAACGGCGCCCCCTCGTGATCGCCGACGTCCAGCACCATGGCCACGTTCGGGTGGATCACCCTGGCCACGGCCTGGGCGTGCTGCCTGAGCACCTCACGCGTGGCGGCCCCTGCCGCCCTGGCGCCGAGCACCTTCACGGCCACGACCCAGTCGGCCCGCGTGTCGTACCCCCGCCATACCTCGCCCATCGGCCCGCTGCCGATGCGCTCGTCAAGCCGGTAGCGATCAGCGACCAAGGACGGCGTCGCGTCGGACATATCCCCGCCAATTACTCGAAAATCAGGATTTTCGACCAACCATAGGGCCCCACAGCCACTGCCGCCCCATCATCCGCCCGCACCGCGCCCGGCGAACGTGGCGATCGGCGTCATCGGCACCGCCAACGGGATCCCCTGGATGCGTTCGATGTGCCGACCGCTGGCCCGACGACGGACAGCGCCCCGCCGGCTGGGCTGGGTCCTGAGCGCGGCCGAGGGCCACCATCTGGTGAGTGAGCGCACTGTGCGGGAGGTGCGCTGCCTGTGCGACGCGCTCGGCTGCCAGCCGGGCGACCTGCTCGCGTACGAGTAGATCGCCCGGTTTCCGCGAGGTCAGGCCGCCGCGGGCTCGGGCACGCGCCCCGCGGGGGCGGTGTCGAGCGGCTGCGGGGGCGCGTTGAAGACGGCCTCGTCCAGGCGGCCCTCAGAACGGGCGACCAGGACCGGCACGACCATCTGGCCCGTCACATTGGTCGCGGTGCGGATCATGTCGAGGATCGGGTCGATCGCCAGCAGGAGACCGACCCCCTCCAGGGGCAGTCCCAGCGTACTGAGCGTGAGCGTCAGCATGACGATCGCGCCGGTCAGGCCGGCCGTGGCGGCCGAGCCGACCACCGACACGAACGCGATCAGCAGGTAGTCGCCGACCCCGAGGTGCACGCCGAACACCTGGGCCACGAAGATCGCGGCGAGCGCCGGGTAGACCGAGGCGCACCCGTCCATCTTGGTGGTGGCGCCGAACGGCACGGCGAAGGAGGCGTAGTCGCGGTCCACGCCGTTGCGCTCGATGGTGACCCGCTGCGTCAGCGGAAGTGTGCCGACCGACGAGCGGGAGACGAACGCCAGCTCGATAGCGGGCCAGGCGTTGCGGAAGAACTGGAGGGGATTGACCTTGCCCCATACCGCCAGCAGCGTCGGGTAGACGGCCACCAGCACGATGAGGCACCCGGCGTACACCCCGAGGCTGAACTTGGCCAGCGGTGCCAGCAGCTCCCAGCCGTACGTGGACACGGCCTTGCCGATCAGACCTGCCGTGCCGATGGGGGCGAGGCGGATCACCCACCACAGCGCCTTCTGAACCAGCTCCAGGACGGAACGGGCGAGGTTCAGGAACGGCTCGGCCTTCTCACCGACCGCCAGGGCAGCCGCACCGAGCACGACCCCGAGGAAGACGATCTGCAGGACGTTCACCTCGGTGAAGGAGGTGACGACGTTGGTGGGCAGGATGCCGGTGACGAAGTCGAGCCAGGTGCCCGCGCCCTCGGTGTCGACAGCCTTGGCGGCGGAGGTGTCGAGGGTGACGCCCTGGCCGGGGTTGATGATCAGGCCGAGCCCGATCGCGAAGGCGACGGAGATGAACGCGGTGATGAGGAACCACACCAGCGTCTTGGACGCGAGCCTGGCCGCTCCGTTGACGTTGCGCAGGTTCGCCACGCTGACCAGCACGGCGGTGAAGACCAGCGGCGGCACGGCCAGCTTGAGCAGTTGGACGAAGAGCTGGCCGACCTTGGTCAGTGTCTCGGCCAGCCAGGCCACGTCCCAGATCTTGGCGACGAAGCCCAGCGCGATGCCGGCAGCGAGGCCGACCAGCAACTGGAGGGAGAAGGAGAATCTCTTCATGAGTGGGGGACTCCGGAGAATCACGGCATGCGGCTGCAAGCGGTGCAGGGCACACCAAGGGGAGAGGGGATGGCGGGCGTAACGGTCAGCTACAGAGAGATCCGTGCAACCGGCACAGATCGATGTGCAGCCGCTCGACGAGCCAGACAGACACCAGAGAGAGCCTCACGAGCCCGTGCAACACCCGCATAACCGGAGATATTCCCCATAAAACAGCTAGTCTTACCCAGCAATTTCCTTGATCGTCTCGATCAGCCGCACCCGGTCCTCGTGCGTCCTGCCGAACGGCGCCACGTTGAGCGTGGTCACCCCCGCCTCCTTCAGCGCCTGCACGCGGTCGCGCACGAACCCCTCGCTGCCGATCAGTGACATCTTCTCCAGCAGCTCGCCGGGCACCTGGGCGGCCGCCTCGTCCTTCTTGCCCTCGAGGTAGAGGTCCTGGATCTGCTCGGCCTCCTTCTCGTAGCCGTAGCGCCTGGCCAGGTCGTTGTAGAAGTTCTTGCCCTTGGCGCCCATGCCGCCGATGTAGAGGGCCGCCATCGGCCGCCCGAACTCCAGCAGCCCGGCCACGTCGTCGCCGATCGCCAGGGACGCCTGCGCGATCACGTCCAGCTCCCCCAGCTCCGGATCCCGCCTGGCCTTGCCGGCGGCCAGCGCCGGGCCCCACACGTCGGCGGCCTTCTCGGGTACGTAGAAGATCGGCTCCCAGCCCTCGGCCAGCTCGGCGGTCAGCTCGACGTTCTTGGGCCCGATGGCGGCGACCACGATCGGGATGCGGGGCCGTACCGGGTGGTTGATGAGCTTGAGCGGCTTGCCCAGGCCCGTCCCCTGCTCGGGCGGGAGCGGCAGCGAGTAGTTCCGGCCGTCGTGCTCCAGGCGCTCCCGCCGCCACACCTTGCGGCAGATCTCGATGATCTCCCGCGTACGCCCGAGCGGCGCGGTGTACGGCACCCCGTGGAACCCCTCGATCACCTGCGGCCCGGAGGCGCCGATGCCGAGCGTGAAGCGCCCGTCCGAGACGTAGTCCATGCCCGCAGCCGTCATGGCCAGCAGCGTCGGCGTGCGCGAGTAGATCGGCAGGATGCCCGAGGCGATCTCCAGCCGCTCGGTCCTGGCCGCGATGTAGCCCATCTGGCTGACGGCGTCGAACGAGTACGCCTCGGCCACGAACACGATGTCGAGCCCGGCCTTCTCATAGTCGGCCAGCTCGGCCACCGTCTCCTTGAAGCCGCCGGAGTAGTTGAGTGCCATTCCGATGCGCATGCCGGGCTCCCGCTGAAACCGAATGATATTCCGTTGCGACGCGAACAGGCTATCGCGTCGGCGCGGCGGGCAGTGAGCCACTAGCCTGGTTCGGGTGCTGAGCCGGCTCGTCATCTTCGTGAGCGCCGTGGTTGCCGCTGCCATGGCGGGGCACCAGCTGATCCCGGCGCTCGGCGGGTTCACGCCCGTCATGGAGAGCCTGCTGCCCTGGATCGGGCTGACCGTTCCGCTGCTGCTCCTGGCCGCGGCAGTGGCACGTTCCAGGGCCGCCGCCCTCGCGGCGCTGGCGCCTGGGGTGGTGTGGGCGGTGATGTTCGGCTCCACGCTCTTGCGCACGCCGCCCGGCGGCCCGAGCGACCTGGCCGTCGGCACGGTCAACGTGGGAGTGACCAACAACGCCTCCGGCGAGGCCGTGCGCGTGATCGCCAAGGATCTCGACCTGCTGGCCGCCCAGGAGCTGACCAGCGGCGGGCCGGCGGCCAAGCAGCTCAACAAGATGTTCAAGTACCACTACCCGGTCAGCACGGTCGGCCTGTGGAGCCGCTATCCGATCAGCGAGCCCAAGCCGCTCGACGTCGGCCTGGGCTGGCCGCGCGCCCTGCGCGCGGTGGTCAGCACGCCCAAGGGCAAGGTGACCGTCTACGTCATGCACCTGGCCTCGGCCCGGCCGGGAGCCACCACCTCGCGCGACGCCTCGCTCGCGCGAGCGCGCAAGCTCATCGACGCCGACCCCAGCAAGCGCATCCTGCTGCTCGGTGACCTCAACACCGCCACCACCGACCGGGGCATGCGGGGGCTGACCCCGCCGCTGGTCGACGCGCAGACCGCGGCGGGCGACGGGTTCGGGTTCACCTGGCCGTCGGAGTTCCCGATCACGCGGCCCGATCACATCCTGTTCAAGGGCATGACGGCGACCAAGGCGGGCGTCGCCCCGGCGACCGGCAGCGACCACCGGGCCGCCATCGCCTCACTGCGGCTCTAGCAGCCTCAAGTCGCGCGGCGTGTCGATGTCGGCGGGGTCTCCGTGCTCGTCGCACGGCACCTCGGTGACCAGCTCGGGATGGGCCTTCATGAACGGCCTGGCCCCGACGTCCCCGACGGCCAGCTCCGCCACACCGGCGAAGTGCTCGCGGGCGATCAGCACCGGGTTCCTGCGTTTGCCCCCATAGGTGGCGACCGCCAGCCCGGCACCCGAGCCGATCAGCGCCCGTACCGCACCCGGGCGGATGAGCGGCTGGTCCACCAGCGCGATCACCACGGACTCGGCCTCCTCCGGCAGCGCGGCGAGCCCGACCCGCAGGGAGGAGCCCATGCCGGAGGCCCAGTCCGGGTTGCGCACGGTCACCGCGCCGCGCACCTGTACGGTGGCCGCGCCGAGCACGACCACGACGGGATGGCAGCCACCCTCCTCCAGCAGCCGCACACCCCGGTCGACCAGGCGCTCACCCGCGTACTCGACCAGTGCCTTGGGCGTGCCCAGCCGGGAGCCCTGCCCCGCGGCCAGCAACAGGCCGGCCACCCTGGCGCCCTTCATGGGGTCTCGTGGTGGATGCGGCCTCGCGTGCTGGACAGCGGGCGCCCGGAGCCGCCCCAGCGGAGCTGGATCAGCTCGGCCGCGATCGACACGGCGGTCTCCTCGGGGGTGCGCGCGCCGAGATCGAGCCCGATCGGCGAGCGCAGCCTGGCCAGCTCGTCGTCGGTGAGCCCGGACTCACGCAACCGGGCGAGCCGGTCGTCGTGGGTACGGCGCGAGCCCATCGCGCCCACGTACCCGGCCTCCGTCCGCAGGGCCACCTCCAGCAGCGGCACGTCGAACTTGGGGTCGTGGGTGAGCACGCAGATCACCGTGCGCTCGTCCACCTGCACCGACGCCAGGTAGTCGTGGGGCCACTTGACCACCACCTCGTCGGCGTCGGGGAAGCGCTTGGAAGTGGCGAAGATCGGGCGGGCGTCGCAGACCGTGACGTGGTAACCGAGGAACTTGCCCACCTTGGCCACGGCGGCCGCGAAGTCGATGGCCCCGAAGACCAGCATGCGCGGCGGCGGCGCGAACGACTGGACGAACACCGACAGGTCGTCCAGCCGCCGCTCGCCCTGGCCGCCGTAGCGCCTGACGCCGGTCAGGCCCTGGGCGAGCATGCCGCGCGTGTCGTCGTCCACGGCCTCGTCGAGGCGCTCGAGGCCGAGGGTGCCGGAGGAGCGGTCCGGCCAGATGACCCGGCGGGCGCCGACCTGGCCTGGGCCGGAGATGATGGTGGCCACGGCGACCGGCTCGTGCGCCTCCACGGAGGCCGAGATCTCCCCCAGTTCGGGGAACGTCTCGATCGAGATGGGTTCGACGAGGATGTCGATGATGCCGCCGCAGGTGAGCCCGACGGCGAACGCGTCGTCGTCGCTCACGCCGTACCGCTGCAGGATGGGCTGGTCGATCTCGGCGGCCAGCTCGAACACGGCGCCCTCGACGCACCCGCCGGACACGCTGCCGACCACCTCGTCGCCCCGCACCGCCATGGCCGCGCCCGGCGGCCTGGGCGCGCTGCTGAACGTGCTCACCACCGTCGCCAGCCCGAACCTCAGCCCCGACCTCCACCACCTGACGATGTCCGGCAGCACGTCACGCATGGGCCAGCCTTTCACTGAGTTGCTCGAAGGCGGCCAGGCTGTGCCCGGCCACCAGGTCGTCAAGGTACGGCAGAGCGGCCCGCATGCCACCGGTGAGGGGCTGGTAGTCCTCGTACCCCTTGTGCGGGTTGACCCAGATCACCCGGTGCGCCTGCCTGGACAGCCTGGCCATCTGCGTGCCGAGGAGCTCCGGATCGCCGCGTTCCCACCCGTCCGAGGCGATCACGGCGATCGCCCCTCTCGCGCTGTAACGGGACAGGTATTCCCGGAGTTCGTCCCCCAGCCGGGTCCCGCCGCTCCAGTCGGGGATGGCCTTGGAGACCTCGTTCAGCGCGGTGCCGGGGTCGCGGTGGCGCAGCTCGGCGGTGATCGGGGTGAGCCTGGTGCCGACCGAGTAGACCCTGGTGGCCCTCGGCTCGCTCCTGACCAGCGCGTGGGCGAAGCGCAGCAGGGTCTCGGCGTACGGGGCCATCGAGCCGCTGACGTCCACGAACAGGACGACCGTGCGCGGGCGGGTCGTGTGCCTCTTGTGCCGGAGCCTGGCGACGTCGCCCTTCCTGAGCGCGTCGCGGATGGTGCGGCGCGGGTCGAGCACGCCCCGGTGCGCGCTCTCGAAGCGGCGCGAGCTCCGCCGGGCCCGCGCGGTCTTCAGCATGGCCAGCATCCTGTGCACCTCGGCCCGCTCGGCCTCGGTCAGCCCGGCCACGTCGCGCTGCCGCAGCACCTCGGCCCGGCTCGCCGTCGCGGGCGCGGCGGTCCCGTCGTCGCCGCTCTCCCCCTCCAGCTCGGCCGCCAGGTGCCTGGTGACGCTGGTCGTGCTCGTACGGGTGACGACCGCCTTCTGGCCGCCGAAGTACGCGGCGAAGCACCGGTCGTATCTGGGCAGGTCGTCGGGAGCGGCGCAAAGCGTGAGCCGCCCGGCCCAGTAGACCTCGCCCGAGTCGGCGACGTCGAGGTGGTCGAGCGCTCTGAGCATGTTCTGCGTCCGCTCGTGATCGGCCCCGACCCCTGCCGCCCGCAACGTCCTGGCGAACCCTGTCACGGTGGCGACCAGCTCATCCATGGGAGAGCAGCCCGTTGCCGAGCACGTTGGCGACGTCCTCGCGATACTTCAGCGCCGCGCCCAGAGTGGCCGCGGCCAGCCCCGGATCGAGCTCCTTGGCGCCCAGCGTCAGCAGCGCCTCGGTCCAGTCGAGCGTCTCGGCGACGCCTGGCGGCTTGACCAGGTCCGCCTGCCGCAACCGCTCGGCCGCCCGCGCCACCTGCGCGGCCAGCGTCTCGGTGCAGTCGGGCAGCCTCCGCAGCAGAATGGCGACCTCGCGGTCGAAGCTCGGGTGCTCGAGCCAGTGGTAGAGGCAGCGCCGCTTGAGCGCGTCGTGCACCTCCCGCGTCCTGTTGGAGGTCACCACGACCACGGGCGGCGTCGTGGCCCTGACCGTGCCCAGCTCGGGAATCGAGATCGTGAAGTCGGAGAGCACCTCGAGCAGGAACGCCTCGAACTCGTCGTCGGCCCGGTCGATCTCGTCCACCAGCAGCACGCTCGGCTGCGTCTCGATGGCCTTCAGCAGGGGCCGCGCGATCAGGAACCGGCGATCGTAGATCTCGCCCTCCAGCCTGCTCACATCGGTGATCCCGGCGGCCTCGGCGGCTTTGAGGTGGAGGAGCTGGCGGGCGAAGTCCCAGTCGTACAGGGCCTGGGCCGCGTCCAGCCCTTCGTAGCACTGGAGCCTGATGAGCGGCGCGTCGAGCAGCGTGGCGAGCGTCTTGGCCAGCTCCGTCTTCCCGACCCCCGCCTCGCCTTCGAGGAAGAGCGGCCGGCCCATCCTCAACGCCAGGAAGGCGGCCGTCGCCAGCCCTTCGTCGGCCAGGTAGGCGTGCCGGTCGAGCAGCTCGATGAGCTTCTCCGGCGACTCGATGTCCATTGCCCTGATTGTCCGGCGCAGCACCACTTCAGCCTACGTTCTTGCGCAGGCCCCGCCTAATCCTCGCTGGCCTCCCCGCGCTCCCGGATCAGGGCCTCCAGTTCGGCCGTGGCCCGGCGGGCGCGGGACTTCTCCGAGCCCTGGATGCCCATCGCCCCGATGGTGCGCCCGTCCGAGAAGTCGATCCGCGGCCAGGGGTCCCCCACGAGCAGCGTGACCTCCAGGATCTCCGGCCATGTGTAGCGGTGGCTGCGGACGGCGTTGACGATCGTGACGCCCTCGTCGTCCGCCTCCACCCGCACCCGCCCCAGCAGGTGCAGCACGAACGCCACCGCGCAGCCGAACAGCACGATCCCGATCCGGTCGGGCAGTTTGAACGGCTCGGCGATGAAGATCGCCATGATCACCGATCCCAGCACGACCAGGGAGGCGAAGCCGTACGCGACGATCCGCGGCCGGCGGGGCCGCCAGGTTACGGGCAGGACCGGTGGAGGCACGAGCTCTGGCACGAAGGAAACCTATCTCAGCCTAGTGGAGGTCCCTTAGCAGGAGGGCGGTCTCGAGCGCGGCGATGGCCGACTCGTACCCCTTGTCCTCCTTGCTCCCCGGCAGCCCGGAGCGGTCGAGGGCCTGGTCCAGGGTCTCGCAGGTGAGGACGCCGTTGCCGACCGGCGTCTCCTCATCCAGCGAGATCCGGGTCAGGCCCGCGGTCACCGAGTCGCAGACGTAGTCGAAATGGGCGGTCTCGCCCTTGATGACCGCGCCCAGTGCCACCACCGCGTCGCAGCGGCGGGCCAGCGCCTGGGCGACCACCGGGATCTCCAGCGACCCCGGCACCCGCACCACGGTGGCCGTGGCGCCGCTGTCGTCGCAGGCCTGCACGGCCCGCGCCACGAGCTGGTCGGTGATCTTGGCGTGCCAGCTGGCCGCCACCACCCCCACGGTCAGCCCCGAGGCGTCGGGCGCCGCGGCGCCCGGCCGTCCTTCTCCGCTCATGCGGCCTCCTTCGTAGGCCGCATGAGCGGAATCCGGCTGTGTCTATTTGATCGCTCGCTACGCTCGCTCATGAAGCCTCCGAGATCTGATGGCCGAGGCGCTCGCGCTTGGCCTTGAGGTATCGCTCGTTGTGCGGGTTCATGGCCACGGGCAGGGGCTCGCGGCCGAGTACCTTGATGCCGTACCCGTCCATGCCCTTGAGCTTGGCCGGGTTGTTGGTGAGCAGCCGCACCGACTTGACGCCGAGGTCGGCGAGGATCTGCCCCGCGTTGGAGAACTCCCGCGCGTCCACCGGCAGCCCCAGCTCGACGTTGGCGTCGACGGTGTCGCTGCCGTTGTCCTGCAGGCTGTACGCCTTGAGCTTGGCCAGCAGGCCGATGCCCCTGCCCTCGTGCCCGCGCAGGTAGACGACCACCCCCCGGCCCTCCTCCGCGATGGCCGACATGGCGTGGCCCAGCTGCACCCCGCAGTCGCAGCGCAGGGAGCCGAACACGTCGCCGGTCAGGCACTCGGAGTGGGCCCTGACCAGGATGTTCTCGCCATCCTCCAGGTCGCCGAAGACGAGGGCGACGTGCTCGCCGCCGTCGAGCGCGCTGGCATAGCCGTACGCCCGCCACATGCCGTAGACGTTCGGCAGCCGCGTCTCGGCCACCCTCGTCACCATGCTCTCGGCCCGGCGCCGGTAGTCGACGAGCTGCTCGATGGAGACCAGGGCCAGGTCGTGCTCGTCGCAGAAACGCCGCAGCTCGGGGAGCCTGGCCATGGTGCCGTCGTCGTTGACCACCTCGGCCAGCGCGCCCGCGGCCGACAGCCCTGCCAGCCTGGCCAGGTCGACGGCCGCCTCGGTGTGGCCGCGCCTGGCCAGCACGCCGCCCTCGCGGTAACGCAGCGGGAAGATGTGACCGGGGCGCACCAGCTCGTTGGGCTCGGTCGCGGAGTCGGCGAGCGTGCGGATGGTCTTGGCCCGGTCGGCCGCCGAGATGCCCGTGGTGACGCCGTCGCGGGCGTCCACGGTGATCGTGTACGCCGTACGCATGCGCTCCTTGTTGTGCACGACCATGAGCGGCAGCCCGAGCCGGTCGAGCTCCTTGCCCTCCATGGCCACGCAGATCATCCCGCTCGTGTGCCTGATCGTGAACGCGCACACGTCGGGCGTGGCCTTGGCCGCGGCGAAGATCAGGTCGCCCTCGTTCTCCCTGCTCTCGTCGTCCACCACCACGACGGGTTTGCCGTCGCGGATGTCCTCGATGGCCCGCTCGATCGGGTCCAGCTTGATGTCGGTCATTGCGCCACCGCCACGCTGAGCTCGGCCGCCCGGTATTCGCGCAGCCACTTCACGAACCCGATGACGACCAGGGCGAAGAAGATCCCGTACACCCAGCCGGAGACCACCAGCCCCGAGCTGAACGCCAGCGGCACGCCCACCAGGTCGACGGCCACCCACACGATCCAGAAGTCCACCAGCGCCCTGCCCTGCGCCCAGGTGGCCATCGCGCTGCCCACGAAGATGTAGGCGTCGGCGGCCACCAGGAAGGCACCCTTGGGCAGCGGCACGTGCGCGCCCCACGACAGGCCGGTGACGAAGAACAGCAGCCCAACGAGGGCCGTGCCCAGCAGCATGACGCCGATCAGCAGCGACCGCTCCCACCACTGGGCCGGGCGGACGGCGAGTTGCTTTCCGTCCTGCGTACCGCGCCGCCACGCCCACCAGCCGTAGATCGCCAGGCCGGCGAACAGGGCCTGCTTGAGCGCGTTGCCGGTGATGTGCGCGTTGATCGAGGCGATGAACAGCAGCACAGATCCGGCGAACTGCACCGGCCAGGTCCACATTGACTTGCGCATGGCGAGCAGGACCGTCGACAGGGCGGCGATGTTGCCGATCAGGTCGGTCCAGAGCACGTGAGTGCCGAATACCTCAAATCCGGCGTTCGCCCAGTTCACTGCCTGACCACCAGCCTTTCCACATATTTCGCGATCACGTCGACCTCGATGTTCACCACGTCGCCGACCTGACGGTCGCCCAGGGTGGTGAGCTTGAGCGTCGTGGGGATGAGGCTCACACCGAAGCTTTCGTCGTCAACCGTCGTCACCGTCAGGCTGATTCCGTCGATGGCGATCGAGCCCTTCTCCGCCACGTACCGGCCGAGCGCCTCGGGGAGGGAGAACCGCACGTCGTCCCATCGCTCGCCGGGCTCGCGGGACAGCAGCACGGCGGTGCCGTCCACGTGGCCCTGCACGATGTGGCCGCCGAGGCGCTGGTCGGCTCGTACGGCGCGCTCCAGGTTCACCGGGGAGCCCTCGATGAGACTGCCGAGGGAGCTGCGGTCGAGGGACTCCCTCATCACGTCCACGGTGAAAACGTCGTCCTTGGCCTCCACGACCGTGAGGCACACGCCGTTGACCGCGATCGAGTCGCCGTGCTTGGCGTCGGAGGTGACGACCGGGCCGCGCACCGACAGCACGGCCCCGCCGCCTGCCTGTTCGACGGCGACCACTTCGCCCTTTTCCTCGATGATTCCGGTGAACATCACTACTCCCTGCCTGGTTGGGAAGCGGGCCGGGCGATCAGCCGTAGATCCGGCCCGATAGGGGAAATTTCGTCAAATGTCAGGCGGTGGATCTCGCCGATCGTGCCCACCCCGGCCGCACCCAGCGCGGCCCGCCCGGAGCCGAGCAACGCGGGGGCGATGTACGCGACCACGCGATCGACCAGGCCCCGCCTGAGGAACTCACCGGCCAGCGTGGGGCCGCCTTCCAGGAACACGCTCACGACCTCCCGGGCCGCCAGCTCTCTCAGGAGGGCGTCCAGGTCGAGGCCGCGGTCGCGGCGGGGCAGGCGGAGGAGATCGGCCTTGAGCTCGGTGTCGGCGTCCTCGGCGATGGCGACGAGCGTGGGCGCGCTGTCGTCGAGCACCCTGGCGGACTGGGGCGTCCTGGCGCTCGTGTCCACCACGACCCGCAACGGCGCTCGCCTGCCCGCCTTCCGCCCTCCCCCGGGCCCGGCACCCACGCCCTGGCCTCCGGCACCACCGCCGAAGCCGCCCCCTCCGCCGCCTCCGGTCGCGCCCCCAGCGCCCTCGTCCCGACGCCCGTCCGCCCCTCCGCCTTCCGTACCGCGCCCCGCGCCCTCGTCCCGACGCCCCTCCACCCCGCCGCCGACGCCGTCTCCCGTACCGCGCCCCGCGCCCTCATACCGACGCCCGTCCGCCCCTCCGCCGACGCCGCCATCCCGGCGGAGCTCCGCGCCGCCGGCACCTCCGACGGAACGCGCCGCCGCAGCGGAAGCGACCGGACCGAAGCCGGCGCCTCGGCCACCTCCCGCGCCGTCACCGACGCCTGCCTCTCGGCCACTTTCCGTCCCGCGCCCCGCGCCACCGCCGGCGCCTTCCACGGGACGCGCCACCACAGGAGGAGCGGCCGAGCCGGCGCCGGCGGTGGGTGCGGGGCGGGCGGTGAGGTGGGGGTCGTCGGCGAGGACGGTGCCGATGCCGGCGACGATCGCGTCCGAGGCGGCCCGCAGCCGGTGCACGTCGGCCCTGGCCTCCGGCGAGGTGATCCACTGGCTCGTCCCGTCCGCGGCCGCCGAACGCCCGTCCAGCGTCGCCGCGAACTTCCACGTCACATGGGGCCGCCCGAGCCGCGCGTACGTCAGCCACTCCTCGTTGACCAGCGAGGCCTCTGCGGTCAGCACCCCGGTCGTCACGGAAACCCCGTGCGCCCGCAGCCGCGCCGCCCCGCCGGCGGCCTTCGGGTTGGGGTCGGCCACCGCGATCACCACCCGCGCGATCCCGGCCGAGAGCAGCGCCCAGCTGCACGGTCCCGTCCGTCCGGTGTGGTCGCAGGGCTCGAGCGTCACGTACGCGGTGCCGCCGCGTGCCCGCTCCCCCGCCTGCGCCAGCGCCACGACCTCGGCATGCGGCCCGCCCGCGTACGCGTGGAACCCCTCGCCCACGACCTGGCCGAAAGCGTTGAGCACGACGCAGCCCACGACGGGGTTGGGGCTGGTGGTGCCGTGTCCGCGCGCTGCCAGCTCCACGGCGCGCGCCATGTGCGCGGCGTCCTGCGGGGGATTCTCCACCCGGGTCTCCTACTCGCCAGTAGCTGCAAGCCACGGCGGGCCCCGGGGGATTTTTCTGCCGGGATGCGCATATGCACCACGGCAAGCGTCCGGCTGGGATGCCGGACACCTCGCGCGCTTCCTCCCATCCGGACTTTAACCGTCGGTCCCGGAATTTCACCGGGTCAACCGGCCGATGGCATCGGCCGGGTCGCGGACTTTTACCGCCGGTTCGGAATTTCACCGACCCCGGAGCACGCTAGCTCTCTTTCGCTACCAGTGTGCCATGTCCGAAATGCCGAGCGCGACCACCCCTACCCCCTAGACCAAGCGCTAGGTTTCAGGCGGCCATGAGCCGGCGTGCGCGGCGGGCGGCGGGACTGTAAAGGACGTCCCCGGGGACCAGCCCGATCCCGGTGTGCAACGTACGCAGCGTGGCCGTGGCCCACAGGTCGCCGACCGGCGTGGCGGGCAGCCCGTACAGGCGCCTCGCCCAGCGCGGCAGCGTGGCGAACGCGAGCAGCGTCAGCGCGGGCAGCGCGGGTTTGAGCGGCATCAGCTTGGGAGGGAGCGGGGCGTTCAGCGACAGGCGGAGCGGATGGGCCGCCTCGGGCACGAACCGCAGCCCCGGCCGCGCGCCCTCGATGTAGTCGTGCAGCTCGGCCACCGACGCGGGAACGTCCTCGGCCTTCAACCCCACGACCTCGGCGGCCCGCCGCCACTCCGCGACGAACCCGTCAGCCTCGGCGTCCGACAGCCGCACCCCGGCCCGGCGGGCGACCGACAGGTAGGAGTCGACCTCGCCGACGTGCACCCAGCGCAGCGCGTCGGGGTCGTCGAGGTGGAAGGTGGTGCCGGTGTCGGGGTCGTAGGCTGTCAGCTTGGCGTGGATCTTGCGGACGCGCCGTCCCGCCCGTTCGACCTCGGCGTTCGACCCGTACGTACGAACGCGTACGAACTCCGTGGTCCGTACGAACCGCGACCAGGCCTCTTGCGGATCCATGAGCGTGGAGTTCTGCAGCACACCGCGCATCGCCCTCGGATGCAGACCCTGCATCAGCAGCGCCCGGATGCCGCCCACCAGCAGGATCGGCTCGCCCATCACCCGCCACGTCACTGAGCGGGGCCCGAAGATCCCATGGTCGCCCATAAGTGAATGGTTACCCGGGCGCCGGCCGGTTTATGCGTTCTTGAAGGTGGCGGCGGCGCGGAGGGCATCGATGGCGGAGGCGGGATCGGAGGCCCCGTAGACGGCGCTGCCCGCCACGAACACGTCGGCGCCCGCTTCCGCGCAGCGCTCGATCGTGCCGGCGTCGACTCCGCCGTCCACCTGCAGCCAAACCCGTCCGCCGTGCCGCTCGATCATCTCTCGTGCCCGCCGCACCTTGGGCAGCACCCCGTCGAGGAACTTCTGCCCGCCGAACCCCGGCTCCACAGTCATCAGCAGGAGCATGTCGACCTCGCCCAGCAGGTCTTCGTACGGCTCGACGGGCGTGGCCGGGTTGAGCGCCAGGCCGGCCCTGGCGCCGAGCGCGCGGATCTCGCGCAGGGTCCTGATGGGCCCCTTGGCCGCCTCGGCATGGATGGTCACGCTGCCGGCCCCGGCCTCCGCGTACTGCGGCGCCCAGCGGTCGGGGTCGTCGATCATGAGATGGCAGTCGAGCGGTGTCGAGGTCACCTTACGCAGCGCCTCGACCACGGGCAGCCCGATGGTGAGGTTGGGCACGAAGTGGTAGTCCATGACGTCGACGTGCAGCCAGTCGGCGTTGGGCACGGCGGCGGCCTCGTCGGCGAGCCTGGCGAAGTCGGCGGCGAGGATGCTGGGAGAGATCTGTACGGCCATGATTCACCAAGTCTATTGACTACCCGCGCTGTAGAAGCGCCGGGGATTCCAGCGCTCGCCCGCTGGGGTGAGTGCCGGCCCGGTGCAGGAAGTCCCGCCGGGCCTCGCGCACCTTGCGGTGGGCGCGGGCGGCCTTGACCCGGTTGTCGCTCCCGCGCTGTTTGGGGGGCATCCTGCGCTCGTAGCTGGCCTTGCGCTCCAGAAGGCGAGGGCCGGCAACCCGATCCACGTCACTGGTCACGGCGAAGTCCTTCACGCCCAGGTCGACGTCGACCGCGTGCTCGGCCGGCTCGAACCGCTCGCCGTCGACCTCCTCGCCGTCGACCTCATCGCTGTCGACCTCCTCGCCGTCGCCGCCTTGAGTGTCGACGGCGAGGGAGACATACCAGCGGCCGTCCGGGTCGCTTCCACAGACGCGATCGAGGAGAACGCCGGTACGACCTCCACCCCGACCGCACCGCGCCCGATGCCCGAGCGGGATGTGGCCGGCGTCCATGGACCCGACGCGTGCCGCCTGCCGCCAGCCGATTGCCGCCCAGCTGCTCGGGCTAGATCGCTGATGTGAATTTGGGTTAGTGGTCGTAGGCGGTCAGGGACCGTTTCACGGGTGCGTCGGTGTTCCAGTTGTGCCAGATTGCGGCGTTGAGGGCGAGGATGCGCTGGCTGATACGGGCCCAGAGGCCGTCGGGGTGGCGGGCGTTGTGGCGTTCGAGGCCGAGCTGGTTCTTCAGTGTCCAGATGATCGCCTCGATGCGCTGGCGCAGCCAGCCGGGAAAGGGCAGGGCGCGTGCAGGCTCGTCTTCGCGGGTCGGCCGGATCAGGAGATGACCCAGATCGGCGGCGGCCTTCTCGATGCCGGCTCCGGCGAATCCCTTGTCGCACACGATCGGGCATGGCCCGTCGGCTATCTGGTGGACGTGCAGCAGGTGCAGGGCCTGCTTGCGTTCATCGAGCTCTTTGGGGTGGGCCAGGCTGAAGCCGGTCACCGCGCCATCAGCGGTAGTGATCAGCATCAGCTTGGCGCCCCAGTAGAAGGCGTGGTGGGACTTGTCCATGCCGTATCCGGCGATCTCACCCAGGTGTGATCTGTTGACCGTCACTCGCGAGGCGCCGCAGCGGATCGGGGTGCCGTCCATCAGCCGCAAAGGCTCGTGCCAGGTCGGGACCTGGCGGGCCAGCCACAACGCCGCCGCCGACATGGCCGGCCCCAGATCACGCAGTTGCCGGTTGTACTGCGACTGGGACGGCAGCCTGGGGAACAGGTGCCCGATCCGGCTGGCCGCCATCCGCATCCAGCGGCGTTCGTCATCACACCGCAGCAGCACCTGCGCCACTGCCACGACCACCGCCTCGGCCGGGGTCAGCACCGGCGGCCGGCCCCGTCCGCGAGGCCGTCCCCGCGAAGGCATCACGTGATCGTCCAGATGCACATAGAGTGCGGTCAGAAGGGCGTCTGAGTCAGTCTTCACACACCGACAATGGACGCCCTTCGTCACGCCCGCGGCCGATCACCAAAATTTCACATCAGCGATCTAGGCCTGCTATGGGCCCTGCCATGCGCAGACCGCCCACGCCGTGGCCCGGCCCTCATCGTGCCAAGCGCCGCTCAGCATGCGCCTCACGTGCGGGGACGCTTACGCAGCAACACCAGGAACATGGCGTCGGTGCCGTGCCGGTGCGGCCAGAACTGGGCGTGCGGGCCGTCGCCCAAATCCTCGACCTCGGGCAGGTAGTCGCGGGCGTCGAGCTGCTCGACGTCGTGCCTGCGCGCCATGACGTCCGAGACCACGACCCGGGTCTCGGCCAGGTGCGGGGAGCAGGTGACGTACGCGACGACGCCACCGGGACGCACGGCGTCCAGCGCGGTGTCGAGCAGCCGCCGCTGCAACTTGCCCAGCTCGGCGATCCCGGCCGGATCCCGCCGCCATCGGGCCTCCGGCCGCCGCCGCAACGCCCCCAGCCCGGTGCAGGGCGCGTCGAGCATCACCCGGTCGAACACCCCGGGCCGCCACGCCGGCTCGGTGCCGTCGGCCGTCACCACCGCCGCGTCCCTGGTCGTCTGCCAGACCAGCCTGGCCCGGTGCTGCTGCACGTCAGCCGCCACCAGCCGCGCTCCCCCAGGAAACGCCACGGGACCGGGACCGCCGTGCGCCGCAGGCGCGCCGGCGGGGGCGGGTGTGTGGGTGCGCTCTCCGCCCTCCTTGCTCAGACCCTCGAGATCACCATGGGTGGCGATGGCGTCGAGGAGGCCCGCCTTGCCGCCGGGCCCCGCGCACATGTCGAGCCACAGCTCGTCCTCGTCCCCCTCGAGAGGGACCCGGGTCAGGGCCAGGGCCACCAGCTGGCTGGCCTCGTCCTGGACGGCGGCACGCGTCTCCGCCACAGCCTCGATCTGCCCGGGATCGCCTTCGCGCAGGTAGGCGGCGTACGGCGAGTAGCGGGCGGGGGCGGCGCCGAAGGCTTCGAGCTCCTCGGCGGAGCTCCGCCCGGGCCGCGCCACGAGCGTCACCAGGGGACGGGCGTTGTCGGCGTCGAGCAGCTCGGCCATCTCGTCGGGACGGCCCAGCGCGTCGCGGAAGGCGGAGACGATCCAGCGGGGATGGCCGTAGGCGATGGCGAGATGGCCCACCGGGTCGTCGGCCGGGTCGGGCGCGACGATGGGGATCCATTCTTCGATCGTCCTGGAGCCGATCTTCCGCAGCACCGCGTTGACGAACTTGGCCGCCCCGGCGCCAATGCGCAGGCGTACGAGATCGACGGTGGTGCCCACTGCCGCGTGCGGCGGGACCCGCATGCGCAGGAGCTGGTGGGCGCCCAGCCGCAGGGCGTCGCGCACGTCGGGATCGGGCGCACGGTCACTGCACATCTCGATGATGGCGTCATAGGTGCCGAGCCCGCGCAGCGTCCCGTACGCGAGCTCGGTTGCCAGCGCGGCATCCCGTCCCTTGATGCCGCGCTCGCGAAGGAGCCGTGGCATGAGCAGGTTGGCGTACGCATCGCGCTCGTCGACCGCGCGCACGACGTCGAAGGCCGCGTTGCGTGCCTGGTCGCGTGCCGGTCTCGGTGGCTTCCGCGTACGGCTCCCGCCGCCCCTGCCTCCGGCCCCTTGGTCCCCCCTCGTCCTCATCCCCTCAAACTTTCCCTTACGCCTTGGCAGGCAGCCTGTCGAGCACCTCGCCGAGCAGCGCCTTGACGTCGATCATGTCGCCCTTGAGCCCCCCGACGTCCGTCTTGAGCCCTGCGACGTCCGTCTTCAGCTCCCCGACGTCCGTCTTGAGCCCTGCGACGTCCGTCTTCAGCCCCGCGACATCCGTCTTCAGCCCCGCGACATCCGTCTTCAGCTCCCCGACATCCGTCTTCAGCCCCGCGACATCCGTCTTCAGCTCCCCGACATCCGTCTTCAGCCCCGCGACATCCGTCTTGAGGACTGCAACGTCCGTCTTCAGCTCCTTGACATCCGTCTTCAGCTCCTTGACGTCGGCCTCTAGCACGGCCACCCGGCCGTCAAGGACGTCCAGCTTCTCCCCCGCTTGCATGGCTAGGCCGAGGGCCTTGTCGGTCTTCTGCTCGATCCGCGCGGCCTTTCCCTCCGCCTTGAGCATCGACCGGTCCATCCGGCGGGTCCAGCTGTTGATGTCGCGAAGATTGTCACGCGCGTCACAGAGCGTCGCAAATGCGACATCCTGGTCCTCGCGGAGGTTGTCCATTCGCGCGATGAGCGCCTGTGCTTCGTTACTGGTTGTAGTCATGGCGTCGATGTTACCGAGCGCGTCATGATCGACACGCCGGGTCACTTGAAGATCTCTTTACCCTCTGGGCGAACCCCGCGAGCCCACTCCACGGCCCCCATCACCCGCTTGCCCTGCGGCTGCACCTCACCCAGTTCGACCGCATCGGTCGCGGTCCCGACCAGCACGTACGTCTTCGTGGCGGCGATCTCGCCGGCAGGAATCCGCTCGCCGGGAACCACCCGCGCCGCCCCCAGCTTCACCCGCTGCCCGCGGAATTCGGTCCACGCCCCGGGAGCGGGTGTGCAGGCCCGGATCAGCCGGTCGACGTGCAGGGCGGGCTTGGTCCAATCGACGCGGGCGTCGGAGACGGTGATCTTGGGCGCGATCGTCACCCCTTCGGCGGGCTGCGGCCGGGCCTCCAGGGTGCCGTCCTCTACGCCGTCGATGGTGGCGGCGAGCAGCCCCGCTCCCGAGACCGACAGCCGCTCCAGCAGCGCCCCGCTCGTGTCGCTGGTGTGGATCTCCTCGGTCACCACACCGTAGACGGGCCCGGCGTCCAGCTCTTTGACGATCTGGAACGTCGTCGCCCCGCCGATCTCGTCGCCGTGCAGGATCGAGTGCTGTACCGGCGCGGCCCCGCGCCAGGCGGGCAGGATCGAGAAGTGCAGGTTGATCCACCCGTGCCGGGGGATGTCGAGCGCAGACTGCGGGAGCAGCGCCCCGTACGCGACCACCGGGCAGCAGTCGGGCTCCAGGGCGCGCAACCGGTCGAGGAACTCGGGGTCGCCGGCCTTGAGCGGGCGGAGCACCTCGATGCCCGCCTCCTCCGCGAGCTCGGCCACCGGCGAGGGGTGGACCTTGCGGCCCCGTCCCGACTGCGCGTCGGGACGGGTGACGACCGCCACGACCTCGTGGCGCGGCGAGTCGATCAGGGTCCGCAACGACGGCAGCGCCGTCTCGGGTGTGCCCGCGAAGACCAGACGCATGCTCTCAGAGCGCCCTTCCGCCGGTGGCGTGCGGCGAGACCTTGATCACGGGGGCGGCCAGGCCGCTCCACTCGGCCTCGCGCACGGCCTTCATGGCCAGCTTGCGCTGCTTGGGGTCCATGCGATCGATGAACAGGATGCCGTCGAGGTGGTCGGTCTCGTGCTGGAAGCAGCGCGCCATCAGGTCGGTGCCCTCCAGCGTGACGGGCTCGCCGTGCATGTCGAAGCCCTTGGCGACCGCGCGGACGGCCCGAGGCGTCGGGTAGGACAGGCCGGGGAAGGACAGGCAGCCCTCCTCGCCCTCCTCGTCCATCTCCGAGGACAGGTCGAGGTCAGGGTTGATCAAATGGCCGAGCTGCTCGTCCACATAGTAGGTGAACACCCGCAGCCCGACGCCGATCTGCGGCGCCGCCAGGCCCGCGCCAGGGGCGTCCATCATCGTGTCCGTCAGGTCTTTGACCAGCTTGCGGAGCTCCTTGTCGAAGTCGACGACCGGGGCCGCCGGGGTGCGCAGCACCGGGTCTCCGAACAGCCGGATCGACTGGATCGCCAAGGGGGTTACTCCGTTCTCAGGTGTGGATCAATCCAGTTTAGTGTGCTCGAGGGAGCGCGCCTTCATCGCGGCCTTGCGCGCCGCCTTGACCACGGCCTCGTCGTCGTGGGCGGCGGCGAGCATGTCGAGCACGGCGATCGTGTCGGGGTGGCCCACCCCGGGCATCTCGCCGACCAGCTTGATCAGGTCCTCCCCGGGCTCGGGCGTGTCGATCCGGCCCGCGGCGGGCCCCGACAGGTGCATGAGGGCGGCCAGGGAGTCGACCGCGATCCAGGTGTGGTCCTCGGGGCTGAGCGTGGGTGCCTCGAGATCGCGGATGTGCAGCCAGGAGGCGGCGTAGCGGCGCATCAGGGGGTGGTCGAGCGCCTCCCTGACGGGCTTCTCGGCCTCCGGGCCCAGCTCCTCGAGGATGGCCCCGACGGCGCCACGCTGCCCCGCCGTACCGGACGCGGCTATCTCGATCAGGTCGCCGGCCGCTGACTCCGGCGAGCGGCGCTCCAGCCACCCGGCCACGGCGCTCTGCGTGGCCGAGCCCTTGACCAGCGCCTCCACCAGCTCGGCCGCCGACAGGTCGGCGAACACCTCCACCTCGGCCGTCGTCGGCGCGTCGTGGCCCTCGCGCAGCAGGTCGCGGCGAATCGCCCAGACGCCGAGCGGGGTGAGCGCGGTGCGGCCGGCGGCGGTCTGCTCGACGAGCCCGCAGTACGCCAGCAGCGACAGCGCCTCCAGCAGCTCGGCGGGCAGCGCGGCGGCGAGCCTGCGCATCTCGACGGGGCCGGGCTCACAGGCCACCTCGTGGGACTGGAGTATGCCCCTGGCGAGGTTGGCGGTGGCGACGCCGGAGCGCACGGAGTAGATCGTGGCGAGCATCTCGGCCAGATGACCGTCGACCACGGTGGAGCCGGTCAGGCCCTCGTCGGCGCGGTCGAGCACGTCCATGACCACGCCGTCCCAGAACTCCAGCGTGGCCTCGGCCGTGAGCTGCATCGACAGCGGCCCCCTCGAGGCGCGGCCGCCGAGGATCCGGAGCAGCCCGGTGTTGACGGCGACGATCCAGATCAGGCGCAGCCGGGAGGCGGGCAGGCCCAGCTCCCGCACGGCGGCCGCGGCGTCCGCCTCGGTCAGGTGTCCTTCCGGGGTCACCTCGCGGGTGCCCGCCCAGGTGGTGAGCCTGATGGCGTCGGCGACGAGCGGCACCGTGGGCACCGCCGCCGCCAGCTCCGCGTCGGGCGCCGGCAGCACCGGCGGGAACGTCAGCGCTTCGCGCTCCACGGGAGCCTCCTCCGGAGGCCGTGGCGGCACGGCGGCCTGCTCATCGATCAGCTTGCGCAGCTCGGAGAGGTCGAAGACGTTGTTTGCCACCCACGAAACTTACTGCACAGCAGTCACATGAGCGTACTCAACGGATGGCCCGGGACCGGGCTTTGAACGCCGCCTTGCGTGCCGCCTTCGCGACCGTGCCGTCGGTGATGGAGCGTCCGAGCAGCTCCAGGACCTCGACGACGTCGGGGTGGTCGACCCGCCACATCTCCTCGATCATATGGGCGGGCGGGCCGGAGGCGGCCATGTTCTCGGCGAAGTTCTCGGGGTCCTCCTCGGCCGCGGGCATCGCGAGCGCGAGCATGTCGACGCTGACCCAGAGCAGCTCCTCCTGGGTGAGCTGAGGCGCGGGCAGCCCCCTGGCGGCCAGCCAGTGGATGGCGTGCGGGCGCACCTCCTGGTCGTCGAGGTAGTCGCGTATCTGCGGCTCGGCCTCGGCGCCCAGCCGGTCGACGATGGTGATCGCGATGCCGCGGGCCACGGCGGGCGCGCCCGAGGCCGCGCTCAGCAGCTCGGCCGCGGCCTCGCCCGGCGCCCTGCCGGTCAGCCAGCGGCTGATGTCCTGCTCGGCGAGTTCGGCGGGCACGCCGTCGAGCAGCCCTTCGATGAGCCCGCGCGCGTCGGCCTCGGCCAGGTCGGGGGCCTCGGGCGCGTCGAGCCCGAGCGACAGGTAGTGCCGGCGCAGCCCCCACACGGCGAGTGGAGTGAGCTCGGCGGTGTCGCCCGCGACATGGATCATGCCGTGCCGGGCGAGGTGGTCGAGTGTGGCGTCCAGGTCGATCTCGCCGTCGTCGGCGAACTCGTCGAGGTAGTCGCGGATCACAGTGACCGGGACACGCACCTGGACCCGGTAGAGCATGTCGAACAGGTCGTAGAGCCCCTGGTCCACGTCGTCTTCGAGGAGCCGGTCGACCCGCTGCGCCCAGGCGTCCAGCGGCTCGCCGGTGTCGGGCAGCGGGTCCTCGGCCAGCATGGGGACGGTGTCCAGGGCCGCGAGGAGGTCCTCCCGCGAGGCCAGCCGGGCGGCGGGCAGCGGCGTGCACGCGGGGCAGTCGCAGGGCGCCTCGCCCAGGTCGGGCACCTCGCCGGAGGGGATGACGATCGCCTGCTCGAGCGACTCCGGGCCGATGGCGCTGAACAGGGTCTTGGCCATGCCGAAGTTCGCCTGGTCGGCGAGGGCCTCGGGCATGCGCGGCGCGATGTCGTCGAGCCTGCCGCGCATGAGCGCCGCCGTCTCCTCGGACGCCGCGCCCGACTCGCTGAGGTAGTCGACGAGGGTGCGGGCGGCGGCGACGGTCTCAGCGGCGCTCTCCGGGGGCGCGATCACCTTGCGCGGGTAGATGGACAGCAGCAGCTCGTCGAAGGTCTCCGGGGTGAAGTCACCCAGTTCGTTGACGTTGAGGTAGTCGCTGGCGTAGTCGCAGAGCAGGCGGACCTCGTCCGCGTCCACCTCGACTTCCCGCGCGCGCCCCCAGGCGCGCAGGGCGTCGATGGCCCGGTTCACCCATTCGATCGACACAGGGGCACGCTAACGGCTGGTCTCCAGATGAGCGAATCGGGGAAACGGTCTAAATCAGGTCGAGTGGGTCGACACTTACCTTCACGACATCCGGCGTCTTACGCGCCGCACGTACCCCACTGGCCCCTTTGAGCGCGGCGGCCAGCGCGGCGCCGCCGGACCGCCGGACCCGGATCATGGCCCGTTCCAGGCCGGACTCGTCCATGGGGACGGGGCCGAGCACCTGGGCGCCGGGCGGGAGGCGTACCTCGTCGAGCATCTGCCTGACCGCGCTCGCCGCGCCGGTGAGCGTCGCCATCCGCACCGCCGGGGGGAACCCCAGCTCGGCGCGGTCGCCCAGCTCGCGCTCGGCGTGAGTCACGGGGTCCCACCGCAGCAGGGCCTGTACGGCGGGCAGCGCGGCGTCGCCGAGTACCACCAGTTCGGCGGCGGGACGGAGGAGGGCGGCGGCGTTCATCCACCGGCGGACCGTCTCCTCGGACGCCCTCAGGTCGGCCCTGCCCAGGAGTGCCCATCCGTCGAGGAGCACGGCGGCCGCGTACCCGCCCTGCGCCACGGGCTCGGCGCCGGGGGTGGCGACGACCAGCGCGCGACTGTCGGGGACGGTGGCCAGCACGCCGTCGCGGCCCGACGTGCGCACCTGCACGGAGGGGAAGGCCCTGCCGAGCTCCTCCGCCGTACGCCTGGCGCCGGTGACGACGGCGCGGAGCCGGGGGCTGCCACAGGACGGGCAGCGCCAGTCGGCGTCCACCCGGCCGCACCAGCGGCAGTAGGGGGCCGCGTGACCGCCTCTGAGGGCGAGCGGCCCGTGGCACAGAGGCCTCGGCCCGTCGGAGCCATGAACCGCCGACCCCGCGAGCGTCCCGCCACCGGCGCCTCCTGCCCCCGTGCCCATCGCGTCCGTGCCCGGGGCAGCGGTCCCCGCGCCGGGCGGACCGCCCGCCGCACCGACGCGCCCGCTCATCGTGGAGCCCCCCGGCGCGGCGGCCCCGCCTGGCGAGCCCAGCAGCGGTATGGCCATCCCGGCCGTGGCGGTGGGCGGGTCCGGAAAGGACGCGGCCATCCGGGTCGGGGGCAGGACGCACCGGGCGGGGGCGCGGCAGTGCCGGCAGGCCAGGGCTGGGAGGTAGCCGCGTCTGGGCACCTGCACCAGCACGGGTCCGCTCTCCAAGCCCTGCCGGAGGGCTCTCCAGGCGATGCTGGGGAGCCTGGCCTGGCGGGCCGCCTGGTCCTTGGCCAGCTCGGCGTCTTCTCCAGCGGGGCGTACCCGAGGAGCCAGGCTCCTGATCGTCGTACGGGCGGCCACGATGGGCCTGGCCCAGCGGCTGGTGATGAGCTGGGTGGCCTCGGCGGTACGCGCGTAGCCGCCGATGAGCATCGCCGCGCCCGTCCTGTGGGCGCGCAGGCCGAGAACCTCGCGGGCGTGCGGGTACGGGGCCAGGCGCTCAGCGTGAAGGTCGTCGCCGTCGTCCCAGATGGCCGCCAGGCCGAGATCGGCGACGGGTGCGAACATGGCGGCCCTGGTGCCGACGACGGCCCGTACCTGCCCTCTCAGCACCTTCAGCCACCGGCGGTAGCGCTCGGCCGGGCCCAGGTCGGCGGTGAGCGCCACGTGCCTGCCCGGCCCGAGCACCCGCTCGAACTCGCCGTCGGCCAGCGCCACGTCCTTCCCGTCGGGAACCACGACGACCGCGCCCTTGCCGCCGTCCAGCGCAGCCCGCACCGCCTCGGCCATCGCCCCCGCCCATCCCCTGGCGCCGGGCAGGGCCGACCACACGGCCCGGGGCGCGCGTCCGTTGCGCAGCGCGTCGAGGAAGGAGGGGCCGGTGGGGTACGCGTCCCAGACGCTGTCGCCCGTGGGCGCCGGCTCCGCGGCCGGATGGTCCTGCTTGGGCGGCTCTTCCGACTCGGCCTTGGCGTGGCGGGGCGGGACGGCCAGGCGGAGCACATCGGTCAGGGTGCCCGCGTACCGGTCGGCGACGACCCTGGCCAGCCCGGCGATCTCGGGCGTGAGCACGCGCTCCGGCGAGACCACGCGTTCGAGCGGCATGAGCTTTCCGTCGTGCTCGCTCTCATCGGCGCGTTCCAGCAGGAACCCGTCGACCAGCTTCCCCGCGAACCGCACCCGCACGCGCACTCCCGGCTCGGCCGTCTCATGCATGGAGCCGGGCACCAGGTAGTCGAAGGGGCGGTCGAGGTGCGGGAGCGGGCTGTCCACCACAACCCTCGCCACGGGCCGGTCAGGAGCGGGTACGGTGGCACCCTTTGTGTCCTTCGACGACGCTGGGGGCCGCACGGCTTCGAGCGGCAGAAGGGCGTCGTCGGAGTCGGTCACGCATAACGTCTACCAGACCGTTGCCAAGAACCGAGCATGAGTTGCGTGTGCTCAGCCGGATGCCCCGAACGGTGCCGGGCCCTGCGACGGCTGCCCGCCGGATGCGCACGGCGGCCACGAAAGCGCAGGCCACGTCGCCCACCACGCCTGGCCGGCGAGGGCCCGCCATCGCACGGAAGGCGGATCGTCACCCGACGCCACCATGGCGCATCTCGCCGACCGCCCGGTGGCGGGACGGCCGGCGGGCGGTGGCGGGAACGACCGGTGAGCGGTGGGGTCAGAGGCCGACGGCGGTCCGCAGGGCCTCGGCGCGGTCCGTGGACTCCCAGGAGAAGCCCTCGCGGCCGAAGTGCCCGTAGGCGGCGGTCTCCGAGTAGATCGGGCGCAGCAGGTCCAGGTCGCGGATGATCGCCGCCGGGCGCAGGTCGAACACCTGGAGCACGGCGTCCTGGATCTTCTCCACCGGCAGCTTCTCGGTGCCGAAGCACTCCAGGAACAGACCCACCGGCTGCGCCTTGCCGATCGCGTACGCGACCTGAACCTCGCACCGGTCGGCGAGGCCGGCGGCGACGATGTTCTTGGCGACCCAGCGCATGGCGTAGGCGGCCGACCGGTCCACCTTGGACGGGTCCTTGCCGGAGAAGGCGCCGCCGCCGTGGCGGGCCATGCCGCCGTAGGTGTCGATGATGATCTTGCGACCGGTGAGGCCGGCGTCGCCCATGGGGCCGCCGATCTCGAAGCGGCCGGTCGGGTTGACCAGCAGGCGGTAGCCCTCGGTGTCGAGGTCGAGGCTCGCCAGCACCGGATCGACCACGTGCTCCTTGATGTCCGGCGTGAGCATCTCCTTGAGGTCGATCTCCGCCGCGTGCTGCGTGGAGACGACCACGGTGTCCAGCCGGACCGGCGTGTCGCCGTCGTACTCGATCGTCACCTGGGTCTTGCCGTCAGGGCGGAGGTACGGCACCACACCCGTCTTGCGCACCTCCGACAGCCGCTGCGCCAGCCGGTGGGCCAGGATGATCGGAAGCGGCATCAGCTCCGGGGTCTCGCGGCAGGCGTAGCCGAACATGAGCCCCTGGTCGCCCGCGCCCTGGCGGTCGAGCTCGTCGCCGTCGCCGTCGACCCGGTGCTCGTAGGCGCTGTCCACGCCCTGGGCGATGTCGGGCGACTGCGCGCCGATGGACACCGACACGCCACAGGAGGCGCCGTCGAAGCCCTTGTGCGACGCGTCGTAGCCGATCTCCAGGATCTTCTCGCGGATGAGGGCCGGGATGTCGACGTAGGTCTCAGTCGTGACCTCGCCTGCGACATGGACCTGGCCGGTAGTGATCAGCGTCTCGACCGCGACCCGGCTCCTGGGGTCGTCCTTGAGCATGGCGTCGAGAATCGCGTCACTGATCTGGTCAGCGATCTTGTCCGGGTGGCCCTCAGTGACCGACTCGGAAGTGAACAGGCGACGTGACAACTCAGTGGCTCCTCATGCAGCGGCTGCTGACGAATGTAAGGCCCAGGGCGCATGGGCACGCCTGAGCCTCGCCGAAGTCTAGCCCTACCCGGCGCTGGGGCGCGAAACCGTCCACTATCTGGCTCCCGTCACAGCTCAGGCAGGGGGTCGGGTGGCAGGGTCTCCGGCGCGAAGATCTCCGCGTCGGCGGCCGCCACCACGGCGGCGTACTCCTCATCGAACTCGAACGTCATCGAGTCTAGCTCGATGATCGGTCCAGGCTTGATAGGGCCGAGCCGAGTGTTTCGCGGGAATGCCGCGAGCACCGCGACCGGCCGATCACTCCTGAGCGTCCTGGTGGCCACCACCGATATGGCCGAGCCCGTGACCACGATCAGGAAATTCCCTGTCCCCGTCGTTCCCGCGGACACCGCGGGGAAGACGTAGTGGATCTCCCCTTGGTCGCCGAGCAACGTTCTACAACGATCCCTGACAGCAGAACCCACCGGCATTCCATCCCCCCTTCGCCCAAGTATCCGCAGGCACGCGAGGATGTAGCAATAGCTGATCAGGTAATCGGTCTTGCGCCATTTGTGCGCTTCGCTGGGCCCTCGTCCCTTCTAGGACGTACGCACCGGGCCGAGGTCCTGCGTGGGTCAGGACAGCCGCGCGGCGACCAGGTCCCACACGGCGTCGGCGACGTCCTCCTTGGGCCCGAACGGCACCTCTACCGGCTCTCCACCCGCGACGAGCACGGTGGCCGCGTTGTCGGGGGTGCCGAAGGCGAGGCCCTCCCCCACCTGGTTGACGACCAGCAGGTCGCAGCCCTTGCGCGCGAGCTTGGCCTGCCCGTTGGCGAGCACGTCGTTGGTCTCGGCCGCGAACCCGACGATCACCTCCGGGTACGCCCCGCGGGGCGCGCCACCACCCGGACCCGCCTCAGCCGTCACCGGACGGCCCTGCGGGACGCCGTCACCCGACGCCGCCTCGACGTTCGCCCGCAAACCGCTGGAGGCACCGCCACCCCAGGCCAGGGCCGGGTCGCCCGGCGCACCATCGTGACAGGCGCCGCCGACCGGCTCCGGCGTCGAGCCGGCCGCCTGCGAGGCCGGCAGGGTCGGCGCTCCACCGCGAGGGCCGCCGCCGACAGGCAGCGACCTCGGGTCGGTGGGCGCTCCGCCACCTGAGACACCGCTGACAGGCTGCGACTTCGGGTCGGTGGCCGCTCCGCCGTGAGCGACACCGCTGACCGGCTGCGGGGTCGCGTCGGCCGGTGCTCCGCCGTGGAGGGCGCCGCCGGTGGGCTGCGGCGCGGGGATGGCCGGATACGGGGTCGCGCCACGCGCGGCTCCGGGGGTCGACGGCTGAGGGGCCGGTGGGGCCGGCGTTCCACCGCCGGAACGTGTCTCGGCCGCGCGGGCGTCGCGGCGGAGTGCGCCGAGTTCGGCGAGGATGTCGGGGTTCTTCGTCAGAAAGATCGGCTCGGGCTCGCCGTCCGTCTTCTTGATCTTCGTCTCGTGCCGCGTCGCGGGCCGGAAGTCGGCCACCGCTGCGGCCATGACCACCACGTCGGCGCCGGCCGAGGCGGCGAGCACCGCCTCGCGCAGCTGGGCCGCCGACTCCACCCGGACGACCTTTGCCCCGGCGGGGTCGGGCAGCGCCACGTTCGCCGCGACCAGGGTCACCTCGGCGCCCCGGGCGGCGGCCGTGCGGGCCAGTGCGTATCCCTGCAGCCCCGAGGAGCGGTTGCCGATGTAGCGGACCGGGTCGATCGCCTCGCGGGTGCCGCCGGCGGAGATGACCACCTTGCGCCCGGCCAGGTCGCGGGGCCGGCCGCGCAGCACGCGCAGGCAGAGCTGGAATATCTCGCCCGGGTCGGGCAGGCGGCCGGGGCCGGTGTCGGCCCCGGTGAGGCGGCCGACGGCGGGGTCGATCACGACGGCGCCCCGCTCGCGCAGCGTCGCGACGTTGGCGCGGGTGGCGGGGTGCTGCCACATCTCGGTGTGCATCGCGGGCGCGAACACGACCGGGCACGTGGCCGTCAGCAGCGTGTTGGTCAGCAGGTCGCCGGCCAGCCCGTGGGCCGCCCTCGCGAGCACGTCGGCGGTCGCGGGCGCCACCACGACGAGGTCGGCCTGCTTGCCGATCCGGACGTGGGGCACCTCGTGAACGTCGTCCCACACCTCGGCCGACACGGGGTTGCCCGACAGGGCGGCCCAGGTGGGCGCGCCCACGAACTTCAGCGCCTCGCGGGTCGGGACGACCCGCACCTCGTGCCCGGACTCGGTGAACAGGCGCAGCAGCTCACAGGCCTTGTACGCGGCGATGCCGCCACTGACGCCCAGGACGACCTTCATCGAAGGGGTCAGACCGCGCCTTCGATCGGCTCGGCGTTGAGCAGGCCCTCGGAGACCTCGCGCAGGGCGATGGACAGCGGCTTCTCCTGCGCGTGCGTCTCGACCAGCGGCCCGACGTATTCGAGCAGGCCCTCGCCGAGCTGGGAGTAGTAGGCGTTGATCTGGCGAGCGCGCTTGGCGCCCATGATCACCAGTGAGTATTTGCTGTCGACGATGTCGAGCAGCGCGTCGATCGGCGGGTTGGTGATGCCCTCCGCGGCCGGGGTGGTGCCTGCCACGATTGTCAGACCTCTCGGTTGGTGGTTGTCGTGACCCCCTGAGGGTCAGTCATCAAGGCTATCAGCCGAGAGCACACGTCTTGGACGTTCGTGTTCACGAGAGTCAGGTCGAACTCCGGCTCCGCGGCCATCTCGACCCGCCCCGCATCGAGGCGGCGCGCGATGACGTCCTCAGGCTCGGTGCCGCGGCCGCGCAGCCGCTTCTCCAGCTCCTCCCAGCTGGGCGGAGCAAGGAACACCAGCAGCGCCTCAGGCATGCTCCCGCGCACCTGTCTGGCGCCTTCGAGGTCGATCTCGAGCAGCGTAGGCACGCCGTCGGCGAGCTTCTTCAACACCGGCTCGCGCGGCGTGCCGTAGCGGTTACCCGCGAACTCCGCCCACTCGAGCAGCTCGCCGGCCGCCACGAGCCGGTCGAACTCCTCGCCGTCGACGAAGAAGTAGTGGACCCCGTTCACCTCACCGGGCCGGGGCCTCCTGGTGGTCACCGAGACCGACAGCCACACCTCGGGGTGTGCCCGCCGGAGCTCGGCGACGACCGTGGACTTGCCGACGCCCGACGGCCCTGAAAGGACCGTCAGCCGCCGTTCGCTCAAGGGCAAGAATCCGACCTCCGCTCCGGGCCCGAATGCCTCGTAGGCACTGACTTCGCCGGACCAGGACCCGTCGGTCACTTTCCTACCCCCCGTTGAACCTGCGCTTTCTTGTGGAACAGAGATTAGCTCTCGTTGCCACCGAACTCGCGCTCGAGGGATGCCCTCTGGTTCGCGCCGAGACCCCGCACGCGGCGGGACTCGGCGATGGCAAGCCGCTCCATGAGCTGCTTGGCGCGGACCTTGCCCACGCCGGGGAGCGATTCCAACAGGGCCGACACCTTCATCTTTCCGATGACGTCGTCGGTCTGCCCGTCCTTGAGCACCTCAGCCAGAGAAACCGCGCCATGCTTGAGCCGGTTCTTGACCTCGGCACGCTCTTTACGGGCCTTGGCAGCCTTCTCCAGGGCTGCGGCGCGCTGCTCAGGGGTCAGTGGAGGAAGAGCCACGCCGGGTCACCTCGAATTTCTGTCGATGTACTCGGACGGGAAGGGAAACTAGCTGGTCATCGCCCCCTAAGCAACGTCAAGAGCCGTTTCTCTCCTCACAAAATCCACTTCATCGCTCTCCGTATCCGTAAAATCACATTCCGCTGATGAAATCGCCCTCACTTCCCGCTTCGCGCGTCGGCTCACGACGGTGTCGCGAAACGCAACGATGATCACATTCCAGTCACCCACCAATGTCCGAAACCCCGCCCGCACCAGGCCCGAAACCAGAACGAAGATCGCGCACAAACGCCCTCACGAATGCATTACGATCTTGTGAGAGCGGCAGGCACCCATGATCCAAACCGCCCCACCCAACCGGCCTTCACACGGCGGCACCCGAGGGGTCCAGACGGCCATGATCCGGCGCCCCGGGACGGCGGGGGTCGCACGCGCGCACGTTGCGTCAAGGACGTCGGTTGGTGGCGCCCGGCGACACGTCCGCGCGACCGTGCCGGCGACTCGCCACGGTCATGGTCAAGCGTGCGCTCGTCACGGCGAGCAACCCGTGAGCCTTCACGACCGGCCATGAAAGACGGCAGGGGGCGTCGGCGCGTGAGGCCCACCGTGCGCAGCCGTAACGGATGGGCGGTTTGACGGGCGCGCGGCCCACCGTGCGCAGCCGTAACGGATGGATGGATTGACGGGCGCGCGGCCCACCGTGCGCAGCCGTAACGGATGGGCGGTTTGACGGGCGCGCGGCCCACCGTGCGCAGCCGTAACGGATGGATGGATTGACGGGCGCGCGGCCCACCGTGCGCAGCCGTAACGAATGGGCGGTTCGACGGGCGCGCCAGCCTGCCACGGCCGCAACGCACGGATGGGGCGAGGAAACGGGGATCAGCCGCAGCGGCGGGACATCAAGGAGATCACGATGCGCGGCGGAGAGACGCCGCGATGGAGGCGGCCGTTGCGCCGGGATCCGGGGAGCCGGTGATGGGGCGGCCGATGACGAGGAGGTCGGCGCCGTCGGCGAGTGCCTGTTCGGGCGTGGCCACCCGCGCCTGGTCCTGCGTGTCGGCCCCCGCGGGCCGCACTCCGGGCGTGATCAGCGCGATCCCCTCCCCCACCTCCGCCCGCACCGCGGACACCTCGTTGGGCGAGCACACCAGCGCCGTGGCCCCCGACTCCACCGACAGCGCGGCCAGGCGGCGTACGGCGTCGTCGGCCGGCCCCATGAGCCCGATGCGGCCCAGGTCGTCCTCGTTCAGCGAGGTCAGGATCGTCACAGCGGCGATCTTGGTGTGCGGGTCGGCGGCCTCCACGGCGGCGCGGATCATGGCCGGGCCGCCGGTGGCGTGCACGGTGAGGATCGCCGGGCGCAGCCGCGAGACCGCGCGGGAGGCGCCGGCGACGGTGTTCGGGATGTCGTGGAGCTTGAGGTCGAGGAACACCTGCACGCCGCTGGCCCCCCGCACGGAGGCGATCACGTCGGGGCCGTAGCGGAGGTAGAGCTCCAGACCCACCTTGACCGTGCTGACGTGCGGAGTCACCAGGGCCGCCCACCGGGCGGCGGTCTCCAGGTCGGGGGCGTCCAGGGCGACGGCGATGGGCGCGGGAGTCAGGAGGGGTGCGGGAGTCAAGACGTGCTCTCCTCGATATGGCAGATACGACAGAAATGGCGGATATGACGACTGATGGTCACGGGGCGCTCTCTTCGGAGTCGACGAGCAGGTGGCGAGGTGCGCTTCCCGGCGGGCGGTGGGCGAGGCCCACGGCGTCGGCCAGGCGCTGGAAGCCGCGGGCCCTCAGCAGGTCCTCCAGCTCGCGTTCGATGCGCAGGCAGGCGTAGGGGTCGTGGAACAGCGCCGTGCCCACACCGACCACGCAGGCGCCCGCCAGGACGAGCTGGAACGCGTCCCTGCCGGTCATCACACCGCCGATGCCGATCAGCGGCACCCCCGGGAGGGCCGCGTGCACCTGCCACACGCACCGTACGGCCAGCGGCAGGATGGCGGGCCCCGACAGCCCCCCGGTGACGGCGGCGAGCGAGGGCCGCAGCGACTCGGTGTCGATGGCCATGCCGAGCGGATTGTTGATCATGGACAGCGCGTCGGCCCCCGCGTCCACGCAGGCCCGGGCGACCGACACGATGTCCGCCACGTCGGGCGCGAGCTTGGCCACGACCGGCACGTCGTAGCGCATGATGGACCGCACCGAGGCGATCACCTCGGCCGCCGCGCTGCCCTCGCGGGCGAAGACGCGGCCGCGGTCCTCCATGTTCGGGCAGGAGAGGTTGACCTCCAGCGCGGTGACCCCGGGCGCGTCGGCGAGCCTGCGGGCCAGCTCGGAGTACTCGGCGACGGTGCCGCCGCCGATCGAGACGATGGTCTTGATGCCCCGCTGGGCGAGCCATGGCAGCTCCCGCTCCAGGAAGGCGTCGATGCCCGGGCCCTGCAACCCCACGGCGTTCAGCATGCCCGAGGGCGTCTCGGCCATGCGCGGCGTGGGCCGCCCCGCGCGGGGCGCCATGGTGATCGAGCGGGTGGTCAGCGCTCCGAGCCGGTGCAGGTCGAAGAACTGGGCCAGCTCCCGCCCGGAGGAGGCGCATCCGGCGGCCGTGGTGATCGGGTTCGCCAGCTCGACGTGCGCCAGAAATGTCCGCATATCAACTGACATGTCGCGCACCGCCTCCGGGGGCGCCGAGCGCGTCGAACGGGATCGTTCCCACGTCCTCGAAACGCACCCGTTCCCCCCGGAACACCGGCCCTTCAGCGCACGCCCGAACCATCCTGGTCACCCCGTCGTCCCCGATGACGGGCAGCACGCACGTCATGCACACCCCGATGCCGCAGGCCATCGACTCCTCGACGGCCACCTGCACCGGGATGTCGAACTCCATCGCCACCGCCGTCACGGCCCGCAGTGTCTCCATGGGCGCGCAGGCGTAGACGGCGTCGGCCCGCGTGTCGGCGATCACCGACGGTAGCGCGTCGGTGACCCTTCCACGTAGCCCGAGCGAGCCGTCCTCGGTGGTCAGCGTGGTGGTCTCGGCGATCCTGCGGGCCCGCATGGCCCCGAACACCCGCTCCGCCCCGGTGCCGCCCAGCACGAAGTCGACCCGGCAGCCCCGCTCCAGCAACGCGTCGGCCAGCGGGAACAGCACGGCGGAGCCGTAGTCGGAGCCGACCAGCACGCAGTGCGCGGGGTCACGCGGCAGCGGAAAGGGCCGGCCGAGCGGCCCAACCAGGTCGAGCGTGTCGCGGGCACGCCGCTCGGCCAGCCAGGCCGTGCCGGGCCCTGAGGCGGTGAAGACCATTTCGACCGTGCCGCCGTAGTCGGACTTGACGTCGTGGATGGTCAGCGCGCGGCGCGTCACCATCGACGTGTAAGCCCCGCCGACCGCCACGGAGACGAAGTGACCGGGGCGGTAGCGCTCGGCTATGCCGGGCGCCACCACCGTCAGCGCATGGTAGGCGTCGACCCGGCGCGTCGTCAGCACCGTGCCAGTCACCTGCACCGGAGTGCCGGCCAGTCGTCTTCACCTCCCGTGCGGGGTCAGCCCCGTAGTGCCTGTGCGTGCTCCTGGAGGGACCGTACGCCGACGTCGCCGCGCACGATCGCCTGAATGCCCGCCGCCGCGGCCGCCAGCCCCGAGACCGTGGTGATGCACGGGATGCCGCGCAGCACCGCGGCGGTGCGGATCTCGTAGCCGTCGAGCCGCGGGCCCGACTGTCCCGGGCTGCCGAAGGGCGTGTTGACGATCAGGTCGACCTCGCCGTCCAGAATGGCCTGCACGCTCGTGGGCTCACCTCCGGGACCCGTCCCCTCGCTGTGCTTTCGCACGATCTTGGCATGGACACCGTTACGGCGCAGCACCTCGGCGGTGCCCTCCGTAGCGAGGATCTCGAATCCGAGATCCGCCAGCGCCTTCACAGGGAAGATCATCGCACGCTTGTCCCTGTTGGCCACGGATACGAACGCGCGTCCCTTGGTCGGGAGCTCGCCGTAGGCGCCCGCTTGGGACTTCGCGTACGCGATCCCGAAGAACTCGTCGATGCCCATGACCTCGCCCGTGGAGCGCATCTCGGGCCCGAGCACGATGTCCACGCCCCGGAAGCGGTTGAACGGCAGCACCGCCTCCTTGACGGCGATGGAGGAGTCGAGAGGCAGCGTTCCGCCGTCGCCGGTCGCGGGCAGCATGCCCTCCTCGCGCAGCGAGGCGATCGACGTGCCGAGCATCACCCGGGCCGCCGCCTTGGCCAGCGGCACCGCGGTGGCCTTGGACACGAACGGCACGGTACGGCTGGCGCGCGGGTTGGCCTCCAGGACGTACAGGACTCCGGCCGACATCGCGTACTGGACGTTCAGCAGCCCGCGCACCCCCACGCCCCGGGCGATGGCCTCGGTGGCGGCGCGGATGCGCTTGATGTCGTGGCTGCCGAGGGTGATGGGCGGCAGCGCGCACGCCGAGTCGCCGGAGTGGATCCCGGCCTCCTCGATGTGCTCCATGACGCCGCCGAGATACAGCTCCGACCCGTCGTACAGAGCGTCGACGTCGATCTCGATGGCCTCGTCCAGGAACTTGTCCACGAGCACCGGGTGGCCGCCCTCCTGGGCCGCCATGTACGTCGTCAGCGTGTCCTCGTCGTACACGATGGCCATGCCGGCGCCGCCGAGCACGTAGGACGGGCGGACGAGCACGGGGTAGCCGATCTCGTCGGCGATCTCCCGCGCCTCGGCGACGGTGAGCGCGGTGCCGTGCTTGGGCGCGGGCAGGCCCGCCTCGGCCAGCACCCGCCCGAACGCGCCGCGCTCCTCGGCCAGGTGGATCGACTCGGGCGAGGTGCCGACCACGGGCACGCCCGCGTCCTTGAGCGCCTGCGCGAGCCCCAGCGGCGTCTGGCCGCCGAGCTGCACGATCACGCCCGCGACCGGGCCTGTCTGCTGCTCGGCGTGCACGACCTCCAGGACGTCCTCCAGCGTCAGCGGCTCGAAGTAGAGCCGGTCGGAGGTGTCGTAGTCGGTCGAGACGGTCTCGGGGTTGCAGTTGACCATGACGGTCTCGAACCCGGCCCTGGACAGCTCGAACGAGGCGTGCACGCACGCGTAGTCGAACTCGATGCCCTGCCCGATGCGGTTGGGCCCGGAGCCCAGGATGATGACCTTCTCGCGCTCGCCGCTGGGGACCTCGCTCTCCTCGTCGTACGTCGAGTAGAGGTACGGCGTCTTCGCGGCGAACTCGGCGGCGCACGTGTCGACGGTGTTGTAGACGGGCCGCAGGCCGAGGGCGTGGCGCAGGTCGCGCACCCTGGCCTCGTCGATGCCGCGGATCTCGCCGATCTGCGCGTCGCTGAAGCCGTGGTGCTTGGCCCGCTCGAGCACCTCGCCGGTCAGCTCGGAGGCGGCGGCGACCGCCTCGGCCTCCTCGTGGAGCAGGATGAGCTGGTCGATGAACCAGGGATCGACGTTGGTCGCCTCGAACAGCTCGCCGGGCGTGGCGCCCGCCCTGACGGCCTGCTGCATGGTGCGCAGCCGCCCGTCGTGCGGGGTGCGGCACTTGTCGAGCAGCTCGGCCTTGTCCCCGGGCGAGCCCGCCCAGGTGAAGGACGAGTCCTTCTTCTCCAGCGACCGGAGCGCCTTCTGCAGCGCTTCGGGGAAGGAGCGGCCGATGGCCATGGCCTCGCCCACGGACTTCATGTGCGTGGTGAGGGTCTGGTCGGCGCCCCTGAACTTCTCGAACGCGAACCTCGGCACCTTCACCACGATGTAGTCGAGCGTCGGCTCGAAGGAGGCCGGGGTCTCCTTGGTGATGTCGTTGGGGATCTCGTCGAGCGTGTAGCCGATGGCCAGCTTGGCCGCGATCTTCGCGATCGGGAACCCGGTGGCCTTCGAGGCCAGCGCCGAGGACCGGGACACGCGCGGGTTCATCTCGATGACGATCATGCGCCCGGTGCCCGGGTCGACCGCGAACTGGATGTTGCAGCCGCCGGTGTCCACGCCGACCTCGCGGATGACCGCGATGGCGACGTCGCGCATGTTCTGGTATTCGCGGTCGGTCAGGGTCAGCGCGGGCGCGACGGTGACGCTGTCACCGGTGTGCACGCCCATCGGGTCGATGTTCTCGATGGAGCAGACGATGACGACATTGTCGTTCTTGTCGCGCATGACCTCGAGCTCGTACTCCTTCCAGCCGAGGATCGACTCCTCCAGGAGCACCTCGGTGGTCGGAGAGGCGTCGAGCCCGGCGCCGGCGATGCGCCGCAGGTCGGCCTCGTCATAGGCGAACCCGGACCCGGCGCCGCCCATCGTGAACGACGGCCTGACCACGACCGGGTAGCCCAGCTCGCGGGCGCCGGCCAGGCACTCGTCCATCGTGTGGCAGATGACCGATCTGGCCGACTCGGCGTTGAGCCCGTGCTCACGGGCGACCTTGGCGACGATCTCCTTGAACCGCTCGCGGTTCTCCCCCGCCTGGATCGCGTCGAAGTCCGCGCCGATCAGCTCGACCTCGTACTTCTCCAGCACGCCTGACTCGTGCAGCGCGACCGCCGTGTTGAGCGCGGTCTGCCCGCCCAGCGTCGGCAGCAGCGCGTCCGGCCGCTCCTTGGCGATGATCTTCTCGACGAACTCGGGGGTGATCGGCTCCACGTACGTGGCGTCGGCGAACTCGGGGTCCGTCATGATCGTCGCCGGGTTGCTGTTGACCAGGATGACCCGGAAGCCCTCGGCCCGCAGCACGCGGCACGCCTGGGTGCCCGAATAGTCGAACTCGCACGCCTGTCCGATCACGATCGGCCCCGAGCCGATCACCAGGACGGACCTGATGTCCTCACGCTTGGGCACGGTTCATGACCTCACAGAACTCGTCGAAGAGATAGGCCGCGTCGTGGGGCCCCGCGGCGGCCTCTGGGTGGTACTGGACGCTGAAGGCGCGGCCGTCGAGCAGGCGCAGCCCTTCCACGCAGCGGTCGTTGAGGTTGACGTGGCTGACCTCGGCCTTGCCGTACGGGGTCTGGAACGGCCCGTCGAGCGGCGCCTCCACGGCGAACCCGTGGTTGTGCGCCGAGATCTCCACCTTCCCCGTGCGCACGTCCTGGACGGGCTGGTTGACGCCCCGGTGCCCGTACCGCAGCTTGTAGGTGGAAAGGCCCAGGGCCCGCCCGAAGAGCTGGTTGCCGAAGCAGATCCCGAAGAACGGGACCTTGGCCTCCAGGACGCTCTCGAGCGCGCTCACGTCCGCCGTGGCGGGGTCGCCGGGGCCGTTGGAGAAGAACACGCCGTCCGGCTCGACCGCCATGATCTGCTCGTAGGTGGCCGTCGCGGGCAGCACGTGTACCTCGCAGCCGCGCTCGGCCATCCGGTGCGGCGTCATGCCCTTGATGCCGAGGTCCACGGCGGCGACCGTGAACCTCTTCTCGCCGATCGCGGGCACCACGTAGGGCTCCGTGGTGGCCACCTCGGCGGCCAGGTCGGCGCCCTCCATGCGGGGCGACTGCCGCACGCGCTCGACCAGCTCCTCGACCGGCTCGGTGGGCGCGGTGAAGATGCCGGCGCGCATCGCGCCGCGCTCGCGCAGGTGGCGGGTGAGCGCGCGGGTGCCGGAGATGGCGATCCCGACGACGCCCTGCTCCTTGAGGTAGGCGTCGAGCGAGCGGTTGGCCCGCCAGTTGGAGACGACTCTGGACGGCTCGCGCACGACGTAGCCGGCGACCCAGACGCGCTTGGACTCCGGATCCTCGTCGTTGACGCCGGTGTTGCCGATGTGGGGCGCCGTCATGGCGACGATCTGCCGATGGTAGGACGGGTCCGTGAGAGTCTCCTGGTAGCCGGTCATGCCGGTGTTGAAGACCATCTCGCCGAACGTCTCGCCCTCGGCGCCGTACGGGGTCCCGTGGAAGACGCGGCCGTCTTCGAGGACGAGCACCGATGTGTTCAAACCAGCTTCCCTTCGAGAACGGTCGGCCTGCCGCGCAGGAACGTGGCCACTACCCTGCCGGGCAGCGTCATCCCCTCGTACGGGGTGTTCCTGCTCTTCGACGCGTATGCCGACGGATCCACCTCGGTGCGTACGGACGGGTCGTACAGCGTGATGTTGGCCGGAGCGCCCACCTCCAGCGGCTGCCCCTGGCCGGCCAGACGGCCGATGCGGGCGGGGACGACGGACATGCGCTCGGCGACGCCCGCCCAGTCGAGCAGCCCGGTCTCGACCATGGCCTCCTGGACCACGCTGAGCGCCGTCTCCAGGCCGATCATGCCCATGGCCGCGGCCGACCACTCGGTCTCCTTGTCCTCGACCGGGTGCGGGGCGTGGTCGGTGGCGACGACGTCGATCGTGCCGTCGGCCAGCGCGGCCCGCAACGCCTCGACGTCGGTGCGGGTGCGCAGCGGCGGGTTGACCTTGTAGATCGGGTTGTACGCGCCCACCGGGGACTCCTCGACGAGGTCGTCGGTGAGGAGCAGGTGGTGCGGGGTGACCTCGGCGGTGATGTTCCAGCCCTTGGACTTGGCCCAGCGGATGATGTCGACGGAGCCGGCCGTGGAGACGTGGCAGACGTGCAGCCTGGAGCCGACGTGGGCGGCCAGGAGGCAGTCGCGCGCGATGATCGCCTCCTCCGCGACCGCGGGCCAGCCGGTCAGGCCGAGCCTGCCGGAGATGACGCCCTCGTTCATCTGGGCGCCTGCGGTGAGCCTGGGCTCCTGGGCGTGCTGGGCGATGACGCCGTCGAACGCCTTGACGTACTCCAGGGCGCGGCGCATCAGCACGGCGTCGTCCACGCACTTGCCGTCGTCGGAGAAGACCCGTACGCGGGCGGCCGAGTCGGCCATCGCGCCCAGCTCCGCGAGCTGCCTGCCCTCCAGGCCGACGGTCACGGCGCCCACGGGATGCACGTCGCAGTGCGCGAACTCGTGCCCGAGCCGCCACACCTGCTCGACCACCCCCGCGGTGTCGGCCACGGGGGAGGTGTTGGCCATGGCGTGCACGGCGGTGTATCCGCCCCGGGCCGCCGACTGCGTCCCGGTCTGTACGGTCTCGGCATCCTCACGGCCGGGCTCGCGGAGGTGCGTGTGCAGGTCCACGAGGCCGGGCAGCGCGATCGCGCCGCCGCCGTCGACCACGAGGTCGTGCCACTCCGCTGACCCAGCGTCGCGACCCTGACCGCCGGACGCCAACGCCTCACCGGCCACGTTGCCGCCTTCAGCGGCCGCCGGGCCACCGTTCCCCTTCTCCCCCAAAGGACGGTCACCACTGACTGCGGCCACTTGGGGGTCGGCGGGAGTGATCGCCTTGATCACCCCGTCGGCGACGCGGATGTCGACGGGCTCCCCACCCAGAATCCGAACATTACGGATAATCATCATGCCTCCTTCGTCGGCACGATGATCAAAATGCTGTGCCCATTGGTTCGTTCGCTCCGCTCACTCACGCGCTCTCTCCCCCAAGCAGCAGGTACAGGACGGCCATGCGGATGGTCACGCCGTTGGCGACCTGCTCGACGATCGTGGACCGGGCCGAGTCGGCCACCTCGGCCGCGATCTCCATCCCGCGGTTCATCGGCCCGGGGTGCATGACGATCGCGTCGTCGGGCATCTTGGCGAACCGGTCGCGGTCGAGCCCGTACCGGCGGGAGTACTCCCGCTCGCTGGGGAAGTACGCGGCGTTCATCCGCTCCTTCTGCACCCGCAGCATCATCACCACGTCCGACTTGGGCAGCACCGCGTCCAGGTCGTACGACACCTCGCACGGCCAGCAGCCGACGGAGACGGGCAGCAGCGTGGGCGGCGCCACCAGCGTGACCTCGGCGCCCAGCGTGTGGAGCAGGAGAACGTTGGAGCGGGCGACCCGGCTGTGCAGCACGTCGCCGACGATCGTGACCTTGCGCCCCTCGAGACTGCCCAGGCGGCGGCGCATCGAGAAGGCGTCGAGCAGCGCCTGCGTGGGATGCTCGTGGGTGCCGTCACCGGCGTTGACGACGCTGCCGTGCACCCAGTTGGCCAGGCGGTGCGGCGCGCCGGAGGCGCTGTGGCGGATGACCACCGCGTCGGCGCCCATGGCCTCGAGGGTGAGCGCGGTGTCCTTGAGCGACTCGCCCTTGGACACGCTCGACCCCTTGGCCGAGAAGTTGATCACATCCGCGGACAGCCGCTTGGCCGCCGCCTCGAACGAGATCCGCGTACGGGTGGAGTCCTCGAAGAACAGGTTGACCACCGTGCGCCCGCGCAGCGTCGGGAGCTTCTTGATGGAACGTTCCGAGACTCTGGCCAGCTCCTCGGCGGTGTCGAGGATGAGCAGCGCGTCATCCTTGGAGAGGTCGCCGGCGGAGATCAGGTGGCGGTTCACTTGGCGTCCCCCTTCATGAGGAGCACGGCGTCGCGGCCGTCGATCTCCTGCAGGTAGACCCTGACCTTCTCGCTCTTGGCGGTGGGAAGGTTCTTGCCGACGTAGTCGGCGCGGATGGGCAGCTCGCGGTGGCCGCGATCGACCAGCGTGGCCAGCTGAACGGCGGTGGGCCGGCCGAGGTCGTTGAGCGCGTCGAGCGCGGCGCGCACGGTGCGGCCGGAGTAGAGGACGTCGTCCACGAGCACGACCACGCGGCCGTCGATGCCGTCCGGCGGCAGCTCGGTCCGGCCGAGCGGCCGGGCGGGCTTGAGCCTCAGGTCGTCGCGGTACATCGTGATGTCGATCGAGCCGACGGGGATCTTGACGCCTTCGAACTGCTGGATGCGCTCTCCGAGCCGGCGGGCCAGCGTGGCGCCGCGGGTGGGGATGCCGAGCAGTACGACGTCGTCGGCGCCCTTGGTGCGCTCGAGGATCTCGTGCGCGATCCGGGTCAGCGCTCGATGGATGTCCGGGGCTTCTAGCACGGCCCTGGAATCGGACATGGCGAATCTCACCACCTTTCCCGCCTCACGGGACGGGTCTTAAAGGGTGTTGGTCGGGACACACAGTACCAGGGGCTACCAGGAACAACGCGAGCGGCCTCCCGTGGCGTCGCGACGCGCCGACGGGGTACGGATGGCGTACCGACTTCCTCGGAGGGACGCTGATACCGCCCGAGAAAGCCGCCCTGGAGGGGAAACAGCGAAGATGACCTTTCACGTCGATTCCGAGGTAGGACGCCTGCGCCAGGTGCTCCTGCACAGGCCGGACCTGGCGCTCAAGCGGCTGACCCCGTCCAACAAGGACGCGTTCCTCTTCGACGACGTGCTGTGGGCCAAACGCGCGATGGAGGAGCACGAGGAGTTCCAGCGGGTGCTGACCGACCACGGCGTCAAGGTCCACCTCCTGGCCGACCTCCTCAGGGAGACCGTCGACATCCCGGAGGCGCGCAAGCACATCCTCGACGCGGTCATCGACGAGCGCTGGCTCGGCCCAGGGGCCATCGACGACGTGCGCAACACCCTCGACGGCATGGACTCGGCGACGCTGCAGCTCTACCTGACCGGCGGCGTCACCAAGCGCGAGCTGGTCGAGATGGGCTGCGACCCGGACTCGGTGACCTTCCACACCACCGGCGACGACGACTTCATCCTGCCGCCGCTGCCCAACCACCTCTTCACCCGCGACACGTCCTGCTGGATCTACGACGGCGTGTCGATCAACGCGATGAAGAAGAAGGCCCGCATGCGCGAGACGGTCAACATGGAGGCCGTCTACATGTACCACCCGACCTTCGCCGACGGCTTCGGCCAGCCCGGGAAGGGCGGCTTCCACTGCTGGATGCCGGGGCAGTCGGTGGCGCCGGCCACCATGGAAGGCGGCGACGTGCTGGTCATCGGCCGGGGCGCGGTGCTGGTCGGCATGAGCGAGCGCACCCAGCCGCAGGCGGTCGAGATGCTGGCGCAGCAGCTGTTCGCCGCCGGCTCCGCGCGCACGATCGTGGCGCTCGACATGCCGAAGGCACGGGCGTTCATGCATCTCGACACCGTGATGACGATGCTCGACGTGGGCGTGTTCACCGAGTACGCGGGCCTCGGGATGCTGCCCGCGTACACCATCGAGCCCGGCGGGTCGCACAAGGAGCTCAAGGTCACCGACCACCCGCCCGAGCACATGCACAAGGCCATCGCCCACGCCCTCGACCTGGACGACATCACGGTGCTGACCCCCACGCAGGACGTCCGCGCCGCCGAGCGGGAGCAGTGGGACGACGGCTGCAACGGGCTGGCGCTGGAGCCCGGCGTGGTCGTCGCCTACGAGCGCAACACCACCACGAACAACTACCTGCGCGACAACGGCATCGAGGTCATCACGATCAGGGGCAGCGAGCTCGGCAGGGGGCGCGGCGGCCCGCGCTGCATGAGCTGCCCGCTCGAACGCGACGGGGCATGAGGGGGTAGCCGGATGCGGGTCATCGTCGCGCTGGGCGGCAACGCGGTGCTCAAACGCGGCCAGGCGCCGGACGCGGACGTCCAGCAGGCCAACATCCGGGCGGCCGTCAAGACGCTCGCCCGGCTGGCCGTCGAGCACGAGCTGGTCATCACCCACGGGAACGGCCCGCAAGTCGGCCTGCTCGCCGTTGAGAGCGCCGCGGACCCGAGCCTGACCAGGCCGTACCCGTTCGACACGCTCGGCGCGCAGACGCAGGGCATGATCGGCTACTGGATGCAGCAGGCCCTGCAGAACGCCTTGCCGGGCCGGCAGGTGCTGGCCATGGTCACGCAGACGCTGGTGACGGCCGTCGACCCCGCCTTCGAGCACCCGGCCAAGTTCATCGGGCAGGTCTACGAGCGGGAGCAGGCGGAGAAGCTGGCAGCCGAGTACGGCTGGACGGTCAGGCAGGACGGCCCCCACTGGCGGCGCGTCGTCCCCTCCCCTGTTCCCCGCCGCATCGTCGAGACCCGGCTGATCCGCATGATGATCCGCGAGGGCGTGGTCGTGATCTGCGCGGGCGGCGGCGGCATCCCGGTCGTCCGCGACGAGCGCGGCCGGCTGACCGGCGTGGAGGCGGTCGTCGACAAGGACCTCACCGCCGCGATGCTGGCCGAGGCGCTGGACTGCGACGCGTTCCTGAGCCTCACCGACGTGCCGCGCGTCATGCGCGGCTTCGGCACGCCGCACCAGAGCGAGATCGCCCACACCACGCCGCACGAGCTGCGCGCCCTGGAGTTCCCCGCCGGGTCGATGGGGCCGAAGGTGGAGGCGGCCTGCCGGTTCGTGGAGACGACCGGCGACATGGCCGCGATCGGAAGGCTCGACCAGGCGGAGCGCATACTCGAGGGCTCCGCGGGAACGATCGTGACGCCCAACGGCAGGTGGCCGCTGACGAGCACGCTGTAGGGGGTGTCCGGTGGCACTGGCCCGGCGGCTCTTCCGCACCAAGCCCACCGAGCGCATCGTCGCGGAGGGCGGCCACGGGGAGGGCGGCGAGCTGCGGCGCACCATGTCGCTGTGGCAGCTCACGCTCTTCAGCGTCGGCGCCACGCTCGGCACCGGCATCTTCGTCATCCTGGGGCAGGCGGTGCCCAAGTCGGGGCCGGCGGTGGTGCTGTCGTTCGTGCTGGCGGCGATCACGGCCCTGTTCTCGGCCTTGTCGTACGCCGAGCTGGCCGGGACGATCCCGGTGTCCGGCTCGTCCTACTCCTACGCGTACGCGACGCTGGGCGAGCTGGTGGCCTGGGTCTGCGGCTGGTGCCTCATGCTGGAGTACGCCGTGTCCGTGGCGGCCGTGGCCGTGGGCTGGGGCGAATACCTGAACGCGTTCCTGCGGGCCCTGCTCGGCTTCACGCTGCCCGACGCCGTCACCCGTTCCCCCGGCCAGGACGGCGGCGTGGTCAACGTCACCGCGATCGTCATCGTCCTGCTCGCCACGTGGCTGCTGCTGTACGGGGCCTCCGAGAGCGCCACGGCGAACGCGATCTTCGTGGTGGTCAAGGTCGTGGTGCTGATCTTCTTCTGCGCGGTGGCGTTCACGGCCTTCCAGTCCCGGAATTTCACGCCGTTCGCCCCCATGGGGGTGGCAGGGATCACGGCGGCGGCCTCGCAGGTGTTCTTCTCCTACATCGGCTTCGACGCCGCCTCGACCGCCGGCGAGGAGGCCAAGAACCCCAAGCGCGACCTGCCGCTCGCGATCATCCTGTCACTGGTCATCGTGACGGCCGTCTACGTGCTCGTGGCCGTGGCGGCCGTCGGCGCGATGCCGTGGACGGACTTCGACCCGAAGAAGACCGAGGCCGTCCTCTCCCGCATCGCCGATCTGGCCGTCGGCGCGTCCTGGCCGGGCCTGATCGTCTCGTTCGGCGCGGTCATCGCCATCGCCAGCGTCGTGCTCACGGTCATCTACGGCCAGACCCGCATCCTGTTCGCGATGTCCCGCGACGGGCTGATCCCACGGATCTTCCAGCGGGTCGACATGCGCCACCAGGTCCCCGTCACGAACACCCTCATCGTCGCCGCGTTCATCTCCGTGCTGGCGGGGCTCGTGCCGCTCGGCCAGCTCGCCGAGGCCACCAGCATCGGCACCCTGTTCGCCTTCGCCATCGTGAACGTCGGCGTGCTCGTCCTGCGCTACCGCAGCCCCGAGCTGCCGCGCGGCTTCCGCGTGCCGCTGTTCCCCGCCACGCCGGTGCTCGGCGCGATCTTCTGCGTCATCGTGATGGCGGGCCTGGCCGGGGCCACTTGGCTGGCGTTCGGGCTGTGGATGCTCGTGGGCCTGATCTGCTACTTCCTGTACGGCTACGGCCATTCGCGGCTGAACGCCGAGGTGACCTGAATGAAGCTGCACAACGTGCTGGCCGGCTACGTCCCGGAGCCCCGGGGCAGGGACGGGCTGACGCTGGCCGTGCTGCTCAAGGACCAGGCGCACGGGCGCCTGACCGTGGCGTTCGTGCAGCCCCCCGCGTGGTCCGCGCCCGGGCCCGCCAGGGCCGAGGAGGGCGCGTGGCGGGCGTACCTGATGGAGCAGGCCGACGCGGCGCTCCGGCAGGCGCGCGAGCTGGCGGGCGAGGATGCCGGCTATGTGGCCCACACGCACAAGGGCAGCGGGCGCGGGCTGGTGGAGCCGGCGCGCGAGCGCGGCGCCGACGTCGTGGTGATCGGCTCGGCCCCTGACGGCGGCAAGGGTCGCATCGCCATCGGCAGCACCGCCGACCAGCTCCTGCACTCGTCCTCCGCTCCCGTGCTGCTCGCCCCGCGCGGCTACGCCGACAAGCCCCCCACCGCCCTCGAACGCCTCACCGTCGCCTACCGCCGCAGCCCCGGCTGCGACGCCGCGGTCAAGGACGCGACGGCGGTGGCCGCGTCGCTGGGCGTCCCGCTGCGGCTGGTCACGCTGGTGATCAGCAGCGGCAGGCGCGTCAGTGCCGAGGAGGAGATGCTCATGCGCCTGCGCGACGAGGCGGCCTCGAACCTGCGAGCGGCGGCCCGCGGGCGGCCACAGGTCGAGGTGGAGGTGCTGGAGGGCCGCAACGTCGCCCAGGCGCTCAGCACGACCTCGTGGCTCCCCGGCGAGATGATCATATGCGCTTCGAGCGCCACCGGACCACTCAGACGGGTCTTCCTCGGCGACACCTCGATCAAGATCGTACGGGCCGCGACCTGTCCTGTCATGATTCTCACTCGCCGGAACTGACCAGCCGAAATTGCCGTCAAACTATGACGAAGTACTGTTACAAATGGGACAGGATGGGCGTTTGTGGCGTTCTCTACCGGACCGGATTCGGCATCTTTTTTCCAATCAGCTTGACCTAAGGCGTCCGCCCCTTTACCGTCACTGTCCGTAACCACACCTCGCGGCGTTCCGGGTTAAACCCGGGGCCACGGCTACCGTTGGTGCCGAGCTCGGCACAGACCCCCCGGTGGCTAGGGCATACGCCGCAAGGGAGCACAATCTACTGAGAGCGATACATACGAGAGCCGGGGGGCCACACGATGCCGTCTGAGTACGCAAAGTCGCTGGGTGCACGACTGCGCGCCATCCGCACCCAGCAGGGCCTGTCCCTGCACGGGGTCGAGGAGAAGTCGCGCGGCAGGTGGAAAGCCGTAGTCGTGGGCTCCTATGAGCGCGGCGACCGAGCGGTGACCGTGCAGAAGCTTGCCGAGCTTGCCGACTTCTACGGGGTGCCAGTATCCGAGCTGCTGCCGGGTGGCGCCGCGCCCAGCCCGCTGGGGCCGACGCCGAAGCTTGTGATCGACCTGGAGCGCCTGGCCGCGCTTCCGAAGGAGAAGGCGGGGGCGCTGGCCCGCTACGCCGCCACGATCCAGAGCCAGCGCGGTGACTACAACGGCAAGGTGCTGTCGATCCGCCAGGAGGACCTGCGTTCCCTGGCTGTGATCTATGACAAGTCGCCCAGCGAGCTGACTGAGGAGCTCATCAGCTGGGGCGTCCTCGACGCGGAGGCGCGCCGCGCCGTCGAGTCGTTCTGAGCCGGACCTATTTGAAGCCGGTCTCGTTCTGAGCCGGTTTCGCCCTGGGCTCGTCGTCCACCCAAGGGCTCGCCGCCACCTCGCACGGCGAGCCCACCGGCTCCTCGCACCGGGGACGGCCTGCCTCGGCTTTCCTGGTTCGAGCTCGAGCTCTTCGATGTGACGAAGATCACCTTCGCTGCGCGTACGCCTGACCGGCTGCCCCGCGTGTGAGCCTCTGCCCGCGAGCATCGGGGTGCGGGCCTGCTTACCCGCGCGTCGGGCGCGTCCACGGGCATTCGGCGCCCAATCCGGCGCCGCGTTCCACGCCCGGGCGCGGGGTGTCCGTGCCCGTGAGTGGTGTACGCCTCTGGCAACGCGCAGGGCAGGCGGCCGTCCACGCGTGGGCGTCCGTGCGCAAAGCCGGCGCGCGTCCGCGGGCAGAGCGCGTCCGGCGTCCGGCGCCGAGCCGGTGCAGTGGAAGCACGCGCGACTCAGGCCGAGTATCGCCGCCCAGGGTCGGCGTTCCGGCAGACGGGCAGGGGCTCAGCCCGCCAAGGGGACGTCCACCGGCAGCTGGGGCTGGGAGGGGACGCCGAGGAGGTCTTCCACCGTGGAGACGAACGTCTCCGCCTCGGCCATGAGCTCGTCGGCGTCGGCCGCGCTGACCCTGCTGACCATGCCCGCCTCCGCGGCGGCGCGCTTGGCGGCGCTCACCGAGAAGTAGGCCGCCCACTCGGCCAGGTGCGGCTCGGCCTCGGGCAGCAGGTCCCAGGCGCTGCGCAGGCGGCGCCTGCGGCCCTCCATGGGACGGGGACGGGCGGCCAGCATCGCCGCCGCCGCTCGAAGGGCTGCCAGGTGGGCCGCCACATATCGCGATGCCGGGGTGCGGGCGCCGGCCGCCTCCGCCAGGCAGGAACGTGAATCAGTCAAGTGTGCCCGAACCGCAGGCGACAGCCGGGGCCCGGGTGTGTCTCTAGGCCGTGGTGCCATCTTGCGCGCCTCCTTGGAGTCGTGGGCGGCTGCCGGCGACTTGGCCGGTGGAGTCAACACTCGCAGACCCCACTGACATTTCCGCCGGGCTGGCCGGACGAGGAGCTTCCCCTCACCCCGTCCGGCCAGGACACGCCCACTCGTCTCCGCCGACGACGAGGACGTGCCTTTGCCCGTGGAGCCTGGCCGCGGGGTATCGCTTGGGGAAGCGAACGGCCCGCGACCAGGTCCTTGTGACGCTGAGCCGCGAGCCTCACCGTCACTAGGTCGAACATAATTTCGATCACGCTCGGTGTCAACCGATTCCACGAACACAGGTTCGACGAGTCGTCGCGCGTGTACGAAAAAGGGCCGTCACCGCAAGAGAGGCGGCGACGGCCCTCGGACCGTTCAGGCGTGTCAGGCGCTGGTCAGGCGATGGAGATGGCCCCCGACGGGCACAGGGTCACAGCTCGGCGGACGCCGTCCTCCAGCTCCTCCTGCGGCACTTTCTGCAGGAGGACCACCGTGCCCTCATCCTCGCTCTGGTCGAACACCTCCGGCACCGTCAGCGCGCACATGCCCGCGCCGATGCACACCGTCGTATCTGCCTTGATTTCCATGGAGACCTACCAAGTGACTGGGAGGCGGTGCACGCCATAGATGCCCATATCCGAGCGCATCGGCACCTCCTCGGGTGTTACGGCCAAGCGTAGACCTGGGAAGCGGCGCAGCAGTGCCGGGTAGGCGATGCGCATCTCGGCGCGCGCCAGCTGCTGTCCGAGGCACTGGTGGATGCCGTGGCCGAAGGTCAGGTGCCCGCCCGCGGGCCTGGTGACGTCGAGCTGGTCGCCGTCGGGGAAGCGGGACGGGTCGCGGTTGGCGGCGGGCAGGTGGAAGGCGACGGACTCGCCCGCCTTGATGAGGTTGCCCTCGATCTCGACGTCCTCCAGCGCGGTGCGTACCGGACCGACGTGGATGATCGTGAGGTAGCGCAGCAGCTCCTCGACGCCGTTGTCCACCACCGACGGGTCGTCGCGCATGGCGGCGAGCTGGGCGGGGTTCGTGAGCAGCGCGTACGTCCCGAGCCCCAGCATGTTGGCGGTCGTCTCGTGCCCGGCCAGCAGCAGCAGGAACGAGACGCCGGTGAGCTCCTCGTCGTCCAGCTCCCCGCCCTCGATGAGCCCGCTGAGCAGGTCGTCGGCCGGCTCTTCGCGCTTGCGCCGGATCAGCCCGTACAGGTACGTCATGACCCGGCCGATCGCGGCGATCGACTCCTCGGCCTTGGTCTCCAGGTTGATCAGGAGCTTGGAGTTCTCCTGGAACTGCGCCCGGTCCGCGTACGGCACCCCGAGCAGCTCGCAGATCACCAGCGACGGGATCGGCAGCGCGAACGTCTGCACGAGATCCACGGGACCGCCGGCGGCGGCCATGTCGTCCAGGCAGGCGTTGGCGATCTCCTCGATCCTCGACTCGAGCGCCTTCATCCTGCGCACGGTGAACTGCCCGGTGAGCAGCTTGCGGTAGCGCGTGTGGTCGGGCGGGTCCATTCGCAGGAAGACCCCGGCGGGCATCTTCCCCTCCCGCTGCATCTTCACCCGTTCGACCTGGGCCGGGAGCGCCGGGTGCACGAGATCTGGGCGGTTGCTGAAGTGCGGGTGCGCCAGGATGGCGCGGGCGGCCGAGTAGCGGGTCACCAGCCAGCCACGGTGGCCGTCGCCGTACGTCATGCGGTGCATTGCCGCCTGTTGTCGCAGCTCAGTGGCTTCGTCAGGCGGGTCGAACGGGCGCTGGCGGACCATGGGATACGTCACTTCGGACATGCTGCGGCTCCTTTCCGAGCGTCAATCCATAAAACCTCGCTCAGTGCAAAGTTTCAATGCATGAAAATCATCAAAGCGTGCAGTATAGTTTCCGGCATGGTGGAAAGCGGCGGCGTGGGACTGCGGGAGCGCAAGAAGCAGCGCACGCGCCGGGCACTGGTCGAGGCCGCGCTCCGGCTGTTCGACGAGAAAGGCTACGAGGAGACCACGCTCGCGGAGATCGCCGCGGAGGCCGACGTGTCGACGCGCACGTTCTTCAGCTACTTCGCGAGCAAGGAGGACGTGGTCTTCTACGACTCCGAGAGCCGGATGGAGCGGGCGGCCGCCGCGCTGGCCAACAGGGAGCCGGGCGAGTCGCCGGCCGACGTGCTGCGCAGGATCGTGGACGAGAGCCTGGACTGGCTCACCACATACGAGGAGTTCACGTTCGAGGACGAGGGGCTGCGGCTGCGGCTCGTCCTCAAGGAGCCCACGCTGCAGGCGCGGGCGCTGATGATGCTGCTCGAGAGCCAGGCCAGGCTGGCGCGGGCGCTGCACGAGGCGTACCCGGACAAGCTGGACACAGTGGAGGCCGCCGCCGCGGTGGGGGCAGTGTTCGGCGCGGTGAAGCTGGCGATCATCACGAACATGGACAACGACCGGTCCCTGGAGCAGATGGGGAACACGGCCCGGCGCGCGGCCGAGATCACACTGTCCGGCCTGTGCTCGCTCGGTTAGCCCCCGGACGGCGCTGTCTGGGAAGCTGTCCGGAGCGGAGGGGGGAGCCGGATGGCGAGGAGCAGATGGCCGGTCGCTCTCGGGCTGCTGGCGCTGGGGCCGGTCCTGGCGGCGGCGTACGCGGGCGTCAACCTCGTGGCCATCAGGACGGCCGTGAAGGCGCAGATCGCGGGCCCCGAGTGGGCGGGCGGGCGGCTCGGCCCCGACGGCATGACCGCGCTGGGCACGGACACCCGGCAGCTGGTCTTATGGACCGCGCTGCTCGCGGGCGTCCTCGGGGTGGCCTACATCGTCATAGGCGTGCTCCTGCGGCGGCGCGGCCGGGGTCGCACGTTCCTGTTCGTGCTGTCGGGCGTCCTGATCGTGCCGTACGTCCTGGCGGTCCTCGTCGCGCTGGTCAACCCCGTCAAGGCGCTGGCGAGGCTCTACGACTCCCCCGACTTCGCCGAGGGAGTGCCCGCGTGGCAGGCGGGCACGGTCCTCATCCTGGTGGCGGCCGGGCTGGCACAGGCCGCCGGGCTGACCCTGGCCCACGCCGAGGGAAGACGTGCGGCCAGGGCTCCGGGTGAAGGTCAGCCCTGAAGGCCGGACTTCACCGCCGCGACGATCACGTCCCGCACCGGCCGGGGCGAGTGCAGGAACGCGGGCAGGTCGCCGCCCCGGGCCTCGAGCAGGCCCGCGTTGATGTTGGAGAACGTCGAGACGGTGTGCCACGCCTGGAACGGCGCTATCGGCGCGAGCGCCGGCCGCACCTCGGCCAGGGGCAGCGTACGGTACTCGACGGGCCGCCCGAGCACCTCGGCGAGCACCTCCGCGAGGTCGTGCCCGCCGACCGCGCTCACCCCCTCCAGCTCGTACGTCTTGCCAGCGTGACGGCGCGTCCCGCCCCCGGACAGGTCCTGAGCCGCCTCGGCCGCCACGCGCACGGCCACGGCCGCCAGGTCGTCCCTGGCCACGACCGACACCCGCCCGTCCCCCAACGGCAACGCGAACACCCCACCCTCGGCGGCCGCCGCGGCACCGCCGAGCGCCAGCCCCGCCGCGAGCTCGGCATACAGGCCGTTGCGCAGCACGGTGGCGTCGAAGGGCGCCTCGGCCAACCGCGCCTCGGTCCACCGGTGCGCCAGAGCGAACGTGAGCCGCTCGCCGGACCCGGCCACGCTGGTGTAGATCACGTGCCTGACGCCCGCGGCGGTGGCCGCTCGCACCACCGCGCCGTGCCGGGCGAGGACGACGTCGTCCTCGGCGTACCCGGCCGACACGAACACCAGCACGTCCACGCCCGCGAACGCCGCCTCCAGCGTCTCCGGCCGGTCGAAGTCCGCCAGGCGGGACGTCGTACCGTCGCCCGAACTGCTCGCCCCCACCACCTCCAGCCCTTCCACGGCCCGCAGCCCGTCGAAGATCGAACTGCCCAGCGCCCCGGACACACCCGTAACAAGGATCATCAGACACCCCTAATGTGGAATCGCTCCGCGAACAACGCCAGCATGGGCGGAGTCCGGCACCCGGCATAAGGAGGCACTCTCATGTCAGCCGCGCACACGGAGGTAACCTGCCAGGCCGATGGCCCATGCGGGGACGAAGACTGCGGGATCCGCGACGTGCTCGACCGGATCGGCGACAAGTGGACAGTGCTGGTGATGGTGGAGCTGGTCAAGGGGGTGCGCCGATTCAGGGAGCTGCATCGGGCGGTTCCCGGCATCTCGCAGCGCATGCTGACGTTGACCACGCGGCGGCTGTGCCGTGACGGGCTGGTCGAGCGGACCGCCTACGCGACGATCCCGCCGCAGGTCGAATACCGGCTGACGCCGATGGGCCGCAGCCTCGCGGAGGCCATCGAGCGGCTGGCCGGCTGGTCGCGCGAGCACAAGTCCGCCATCGAGGACGCCCGCGAACAGTGGGACGCCGCCCACTAGGGTCTACTCGCAGCGCCTGTTCGACCAGGTCGTCCAGCCCGTCTGGGCGCCGCCCCGGCCTGTCGCGGCCCAGCCCGGAAGCGGGGCCGCCCCGTACGGGACGACGGCGGTGCACGCGCCCTCCGGGGGCCGCCCTTCGTAGAGCTCGATCTCGGTCCACGACACCCGGTACGCCAGCGGCACCCACAGGTTCCACCTCACCCGCCGGTCCACCGCCACCCGCCCTGGGGGCGGCGCGGGCAGCCAGTCCGCACCGGATGGGCGCGCGGGCGCCTGCCCGGCCGTGAACGCGATGTCGATCAGCGCCAGCACGCCCACGACCAGCAGCCGGGTGCGGCGGGCGGTGAGGAAGGCCGCCCCGGTCAGGCAGGCCAGCATGATCAGGGCAGGTACGGAGGCGGAGACCAGGTTCAGCGAGTCGCGCACACCGGTGAGGAAGATCACCTCGGGGAAGTCGAAAGCGATGAAGCCGTAGCGCTCCAGCCGGTCCCCGGCGTACCAGGCGGCTGACCCGCCGGTCACCGCCATCAGCCCGGCGGCGGCCAGAGAGTGCCGTACGACGGCCAGGCGCCCGCCCTTCAGCAGCGTGACCAGCCCGGCGAGGGTCCAGGCCACCGCGACGCAGGCCAGATAGCGGCCGTAGACGTAGTTGCCGACGCGGTGCTCGTCCGGCAGGGCGGCGGAGGACGCGTACGCGATGGCCAGGGTCGCGAGCAGCAGCGTGCCCGCCAGGACGCGGTGCTGGAAGGGCGCGGACCGCCGTACCAGCAGGGCCGCCGCGCCTGCCAGGCCGACGCCCGCGAGCCCCCAGGTGCCGGCGATGAGGTACCAGAGCTGCCCGGCCGCCCCCGCCAGCGCCCACGCCTGCCCCTCGAGGCTCGTGAGCCTGGACAGGAGCAGCCCCGACAGGTCACGGGCCCCGCCCGGGTACAGCGCGGCCGCCAGCGCCCCGTTGAGCGCCTTCCCCGCCACCGCCACCACCACGCCCGCGCTCACCAGCGCCGCGACCGCCGGCATCGTCGCCTTGCGGCGTGCCGACACGACCACCACGATCAGCACGCAGACTGCCAGGACGACCGTCCCCCGCAGGTGCACCGCCATCGCGAACGCCGACAGTCCGCCCGCCACCGCCCCGGCCCGCACCGACCCGTACGCGGCCAGGTCGTGCACCGCGACCAGCCAGGCGAGCACGAGCACGGGCAGGATCGCGTCGGTCAGCGCCAGCCCGGAGAACACCAGCAGCGCCGGCGACAGCCCCGCCACGAACGCCGAGATCAGCGCCACCCGCCCGCCCAGGCCCATCCGCCGCAGCAGCATGTACGCCAGCGGGTACGCGCCCGCCGCCGCCATCGACCCCACCACGACCACCAGCCGGTACGCCAGGACGGGGTCGGAGGTGAGCCAGAAGATCGGGACCAGCAGCACCGGGTACCCGCCCTGGTAGAAGGTCGAGCCGGTCAGGTCGGCGCCGGGCCCGCCCGCCAGCCAGCGGGCGGCGAGAAGGTACCCGGTCTCGTCCGGGTTGGCCACCGGTCCGGTGTGGTACCGGTACAACCACAGCCGCAGCCCCACGTGCGCGACCCACCCCGCCGCCAGCACCCACCACAGCCGGGACCGCCCCTCGCGCCGCCCTGTCACGTATGCGGGCGCGGGCGCCATGAACACCGTTGTCATGAACTCCCCCAAAAGGTCAGGAGGGAGTCCAGCAAAGGGGCCATAACCGGCCCGTCACCGTATTTGGTTATGCGCGCGTTATGCCACCAGGCCCACCGCCTCCGCCCTGTCCAGGCGGGCCTTCGCGGGTGCACCGGGCTTCGCGTCGGCGGCGCATACCGCCGCCCCACCACTACCGCGTCGGGATGGGCGTGCTGTCCAGCGATGCGAGCCACCACGTCACCGCGACGCGAGCCACGTCGCGATGTGGGGCCCACGTCGTCAGGGCGCGGGCCGCCCCTCTGGACGGCTCACCCGCGCACCGGTCAGCACGCGCGGCCGTCGCCAAGGCCACGCGCACGCTCGCCGGGCCCCACGCGGGCCCATCGCCAAGGCCGCGCGCGGGCGGGCGCATCAGGGCCTCGCCGCCGCTGGGGGCGCGAGGCCCGATTCGCCGGTCAGAGACGGTCAGCGCACGCGCGCGCCTCAGGCGCGCCTGAACTTGCCACGGACGTGCACAGGCACACCCTTGCCCAGCATCCCCGGCAGGACCTCGGCCACGTTCATCGGCATGCGCACGCACCCGTGCGAAGCCGGATACAGCGGCACCGACAGCGCCCCGTGGAAGGCGATGCCGCCGTTGAAGAAGATCGGGTTGTAGAGCTGCCCCAGGTAGGACCGGTGCCACCCGCGAGCGCGCCACGTCGTCTTGTAGTCGCCCGTCGGCGTGCCGGCCGAGCCGCAGAACCGCTGCCGCTTGCCCTGCCAGGTGGCGATCTCGCAGTAGGGGACGCCGCTGCCCGAGGAGATGTGGGTGATCAGCTTCACCTGGCCGCCCACGTACAGGACCATGATCTGCTTGGTGAGGTTGACCTCGGCGCGGGTCGGCTTGCCATTCCTGACCAGGATCTTGGGGGCCTTCGGCGTCTCGAGGGCGTCCCACGTGCGCTTGGCGACGGTGCTGGACGGCTTGATGCCGTTTACCTTCTGGAACGCCCACACGGCCGTCAGCGTCGACCCGCCGTACCGGCCGTCGGCCTTGCCGGGGCGGTAGCCGAGCTGGGCCAGGCGCGTCTGCAGCCAGCGGACGGCCTCGCCCTTGGAGCCGAGCTTGAGCGTCTTGCGTGGCGCGGTGACCGTGGCGGCGGCCGGGCCGGACTGCGCGCCCGACGCGATACGCGCGACGACCGGGGACACCGCCGTCGCGCCCGGCGATATGACCGGTGACGACGCCGTCGAACGTTGCGGCGCCTGCGTGCCGCAACCCGGGAGTGCGATGGCGCCAGCCGTCAGAAGAGCAGCCACCCCGGGCAGCCGTCGAACTCCCACCCGTACCACCTCTCATACCAATATCAAACAGATCAAAGGACACTACACCACTCACCATGAACCCGTAATGAAGCGGTCAGGTGTTTAGAGTGTGTCCATGTCTGAGAAGTTGCCGCCTAATGCCGTCGTCGTTCAATCCGCGCTGCGCGAGCTGGGAGCGAGCGGCGAGATTGTCGTACTGCCGGAAAAGGCCCCCACGGCCGCGACCGCCGCGGCCCAGGTCGGGTGCGAGGTCGGGGCCATCGCCAACAGCCTGATCTTCGACGCGGACGGCGCGCCGCTGCTGGTGCTGACGAGCGGGGCCCACCGCGTGGACGTGGAGCTGATCGCCCGCACGGCGGGGGTCGGGAAGGTACGGCGTGCGACGCCGGAGTTCGTGAGGGCGGCGACCGGCCAGCCCATCGGCGGCGTGGCCCCGGTCGGGCACCCGGCGCCCGTGCGGACCCTGGTGGACAACTGGCTCAGCAAGCACGAGGTAGTCTGGGCTGCCGGGGGGCATCCGCTGACCGTGTTCCCGACGACGTTTGACGAGCTGGTGCGGATCACCGGGGGCACAGCGGTGGACGTCGAGTAGGGTGCGACGGTGATCGAGTTTCGCGGGGCGGGTCCGGCCGAGTTCACGGAGCGGCTGGAGACGGTGATCGGCATTTACACGTCTGCCATGAACCCGCCCGCGGATCAGATCAACGGCCGTAAGACCATCATGCGAAATCACGCGACATATCCCCATTTCCAGTGTTATTTCGTAGAATTGCGGGATTCGTCCGTTTCTGCCCCTCTAACCGTCGGCTTCGCGTACGGCTTCCGCGGCGCGCCCGGGCAGTGGTGGCACGATGTGGTCTTCCGGGCCGTGACCGACCGCCTCGGCCGTGAGGCCGCCAACGCCTGGCTGGGCTACGCGTTCGAGCTGGCCGAGATCCACGTCCACCCGGACTACCAGGGCAAGGGCATCGGCCGCGCGATGATCCGCACGCTCTGCGCCGGCCGCCCCGAGCGCTCGGCCGTCCTCTCCACCCACGACCAGCCCACCGCCGCCCGCCACCTTTACGCCAGCATGGGCTTCACGGACCTCCTCACGAGGTTCGTGTTCCCGGGCGGCTACGAGGACTACGCCATCGTGGGCCGCCCCCTGCCCTTGACCTGAGGGCGCGACCTCCTGAGGAATCCGTGACCTGTGGGTTTGTTTGGGCATGGCTTGGGGCACCATCCATTACGCAAGGTATCCGCCCGTTTACCCACCGTCTACCGTCCCCTGCCCGTCACCCGCCCGGTCCCCCTGCGGGCGGGTGACGGGCCATCCCACTCCCGGGACGACGAGCGGTGCGCTGAGCGGCGGCACACCTCACCCAACGCCCCATCCCCCACGCGAGGACCCCCGCGCCGGTGCGGCGGGGCGGTGGTCGGCGGAACCCGGGGCCACCGTGCGCCGTTGCGGCGGGCAACCCCGTGCGGGTCAGCGAGCGTCTCCCTGGAGGCGCTCAGCAACGTACGGCGGGTGGCGCCGCCCGTGCTCCGCCGTAAACAATGAAGGATCACAGGCGGAGAGGGGGCCGCCGGCCGTGCGCCGCCGTGACCTACGAAAGATCTTCAGGCGGAAAGAGGCACCCGCTCGAGGCGCTGGAAGACCTCTCGCGACGCGCTGGAGCGGTTGAACGTGATGAAGTGGATGCCCGGCGCGCCCTCGTCGAGCAGCCGCTGGCACAGCTCGGCCCCGTGGTCGATGCCGAGCCGCCGCACCGCCGCCGGGTCGTCCGCGACCGCCTCGAAGCGGGCGGCCACCTCCGGCGGGAACGGCGCCCCCGACAGCTGCTCCGACCGCGCGATCGTGCTCATCTGCGTCACCGGCATGATGCACGGGATGATCGGCGTCTCGCACCCCCTGGCCGCCACCCGGTCGCGGAGCCGCAGATAGTCCTCCGCGCGGAAGAACATCTGCGTGATCGCGTAGTCGGCCCCCGCCTGGCACTTGCGGACGAAGTATTCGGTGTCGGACTCGATGGACGGCGAGCGCGGATGCTTGTAGGGGAAGGCGGCCACGCCGACGCAGAAGTCGCCCGCCTGCCTGATCAGCCGCACCAGCTCCTCGGCGTAGAGCACGCCGTCGGGGTGCTGCACCCAGTCGGCCGTCGGGTCGCCAGGGGGGTCGCCGCGCACGGCCAGGATGTTGCGCACCCCGGCGTCGGCGAAACGCCCCACCAGGTGGCGAAGCTCGCGCATCGAATGGTTGACCGCGGTGAAATGCGCCACGGGCGTGAGAGTCGTGTCGTGGGCGATCCGCTCGACGATGCCGACCGTGCGGTCACGCGTGGAGCCGCCCGCGCCGTAGGTCACCGACACGAACGTCGGCCGCAGCGACTCCAGCTCCCTGATCGCCTTCCAGAGCTGCCGCGCTCCCTCGTCGGTCTTCGGCGGGAAGAACTCGAAGGAGAACGACCGGCCACCGGCGGCCAGCAGGTCGCGGACGGTGGGAACACGATCGGGCAGGATGGAGGGTCGACCAAGCGCCATGCCCCAAGGTTACATTGCACCTCAGCGCCACAAGGTCACCGGCGCGTCACCTTAGGGGGCGGCGCGCCGGCCTAGGGGTCGCCGCCATGTCAGTCGTCGGGGCCGCCCACACACCTAGAGGACACCTGAGGATTCGGGTCCGGGCACCCGGCCACTAGTCTCAAGGCATGACCACTGACGCCGCCGGCATGGACACCTTGCGCAAGCAGGTGGAGCGCGCCCTCGGAGAGTTCGTCGAACGGCAGCTGCCCGCCCCCGGCGATCCCGAGCTCGGGCCGCTGCGCACGGCCGCCGACGAGCTGCTGTCCGGCGGCAAGCGGCTGCGCCCCGCGTTCTGCTACTGGGGCTGGCGCGGCGCGGGCGGCACCGACGTGCCCGAGATCTTCACCGCCGCCGCCTCGCTGGAGCTGCTGCAGGCCAGCGCGCTGGTGCACGACGACGTGATGGACAAGAGCGACCTGCGCAGGGGGATGCCGTCCGCGCACCGCCGTTTCCAGTCCCTGCACGAGAAGTCCGGCTGGTACGGCTCCGCGGAGCAGTTCGGCGAGGGCGCGGCGATCCTGCTGGGCAACCTGCTGCTGATCTGGTCGGGCGAGATGTGGCGCACCAGCGGCCTGCCGCCGGAGTCGCTGGCGGCGGCCCAGCCGGTGCACGACCACATGCGCACCGAGCTGATGTGCGGCCAGTACCTCGACCTGCTGGAGCAGGCGCACGGGGAGAACACGTTCGAGTCGGCGCTGCGGGTGGCGCTGTTCAAGAGCGGGAAATACTCGGTGGAGCACCCGCTCAGGCTCGGGCTGGTGCTCGCCGCCGGGAAGCTCGCGCCGTGGATGGACGAGCTGTGCACGGGCTACGGCACGCAGGTCGGCATCGCGTTCCAGCTCCGGGACGACATCCTGGGGGTGTTCGGCGACCCGGCGCAGACGGGCAAGCCCGCCGGGGACGACCTGCGCGAGGGCAAGCGGACGATGCTCGTCGCCCGCACGCTGGCGGCCGCCTCCCCCGGCGACGCGGCGACCGTGCGGCGGCTCCTGGGGGACCCCCGGCTGGACGAGCGCGGGGTGGAGACCTTGCGGCGGATCATCGACGACACCGGGGCGTTGCAGGAGTGCGAGGCTCTGATCGGCGACTACCTGGGCAAGGCGTTGTCGGCGCTGGACGAGGCCCCGGTGACCGCCGAGGCCCGCGTGGCGCTGACGGAGCTGGCCATCGCCGCCACCTCCCGCAAGACCTGACGCGCACGTCGAGGCCCACATCCTTACGGAACCACGCACGCCCCCCGACGAGGCCGTATGGCCCGAGACGCCCATGTGGTGGCGGGCGCCTCGGGACAGGCAGGGCCCCTCGCGGGTCAGCCGGAGGACAGGCGCTTGGCGAACTCCGCCGCGGCCGCCCCCGGGTCCTCCGCGTCCGTGATCGCGCGTACGACCACCACCCGGCTCACCCCGTACGACATCACCTCGTCCAGGTTCGCGAGGTCGATGCCGCCGATCCCGAACCACGGCCGCGAAGTCCCCAGCGCGGCCGCGTGCCTGAGCAGCGGCGGGCCGGGGGCCGGGCGGCCTGGCTTGGTGGGCGTGGGCCAGATGGGGCCGCAGCAGAAGTAGTCGACGCCCGGCTCCACGGCCGCGGCGGAAGCCTCGGCGGCGGAGTGGGTAGACCGTCCGATGACGATGTCGTCGCCGAGTATCTCTCGCGCGACCGTCACAGGAAGGTCGTCCTGCCCCAGGTGGAGCACGTCGGGCCGGGCGGCGTACGCGATGTCCGCCCGGTCGTTGACGGCCAGCAGCTTGCCGTGCCGGTCGCAGGCGTCGCGGAAGACTTCGAGGAGTGCGAGTTCTTCGCGTGCCTCCAGGCCCTTCTCCCGCAGCTGGATGATGTCCACGCCGCCGGCCAGCACCGAATCGAGGAACTCTGCCAGGTCGCCGCGGTCGCGGCGACCGTCGGTGCAGAGATAGAGGCGGGCCTCAGAAAGCGAGGGCTTGGGCACGCCGCTTGACCTCAGTGTGACGGCCGGCCTTGATCGCCTCGATCGGCGACCCGGGCAGGGACTCGTCTGGGGTGAAGAGCCAGCGCAGCGACTCGACATCGTCGTAGCCGGCGTCCAGCAACACGGTCAGTGTGCCGGGCAGGCCCTTCATCACGTCCTTTCCATCGAGGAACACCGCAGGCACCTGCGGCCCGCCGCTGCCCCGGCGCACGCCTAGCAGCTTGTGGTCCTTGAGGAGTTGCTTGGCCCGCCCGAGCGAAAGGTCCAGGCGCGAGGCCACTTCGGGGAGAGTGAGCCACTCGGCTACGAGCTGGTCGGTCTCCCGGTCGATCTGTGCAACAGAAAGCGTCACGAAACCACAACTACCACATGGCGTGCTTGCTCAAACAACACAATCCCGTAGGGGGACATCTGGATCTACCAGGCGTTCCGCGTCGAGCCGGTGTCCCGCGTCGATGATTCTGCGTCCCTGCACGAGGTCTCGCGGCCGGTCCACGGCGAGCACCGCGGCGAGCGCGTCGTCGGCCGTGAGCCAGACGGCCGACCACTTGCCCTCCGGGTCGCCGCGGTAGACGAGCCGCTCCCCCGCCGGATGATGGCCGGCGTACTGCACCATGTGCCCGAACTGCTCCGACCAGAAGTACGGAACGGGATCGTACGCCACGTCCTCGCCCAGCAGGCTCGCGGCGGCGACCTCGGGGGCGTTGAGCGCGGTGTCCCAGTGCTCGACCCTGAGCCTGGTCTGCCAGCGGCGCGACCACCAGGCGGCGCAGTCGCCGACCGCGACCGTGTTGGGGAGCGAGGCACGCAGGTGCTCGTCCACGACCACGCCGTTGTGGAGGTCGATGTCGGCACCGGTGAGCCATTCGACGGCCGGGCGCACACCGATGCCCGTGACGACCACGTGGGCGTCCACGAACTCGCCGCCGACCAGGCGCACACCGCCCTCGTCCACGGAGTCGACCATGGTGCCGAGCCGCAGGTCGATGTCGTCGTACCAGCGCTGGGTGCGGGCCCCGATCTCGGCGCCGACGGCGGTCGCGAGCGGCGCCGCGCCCGCCTCGATCACGGTCACCGCGCATCCGGCGCGGCGGGCGGCGGTGGCCACCTCGGCGCCGATCCAGCCCGCGCCGATGATCGCGACGCGGGCGCCCGGGACGAGCATGGCCCTGAGCTCGTGGGCGTCGTCGATCGTGCGCAGCACGTGTTGCGGGCCGTCGCCGGGCAGCCTGATCGGCTCGGCCCCGGTGGCGATGACCAGCCCGTCGTAGCGCACCTCGCCCTCGGTGGTCTCCACGACGCCCGCGCGCAGCGACTTGGCGCTGACGCCGGGGCGGAAGTCCACGTCGATCGCGGCCAGGTCGGTGCCGACGTAGCTGGTGTCGGCGTCGCCGAACAGCACGGCCTTGGACAGCGGCGGGCGGTCGTAGGGGCGATGGCGCTCCTCACCGATCAGAGTGACCCTTCCGTCGAATCCGCGCCCGCGCAGCGCTTCCACGGTGCGCACCCCGGCCAGGCCGGCTCCTACCACCACGACATGATTCACGTTCATGACCCTAACGGGGGCGGTGCCGGGCCGTCGCGCCGAGGCCGTAGGCTGGGGACGAAAAGACGCGCGGGAGTCCGGCCGTAACCGGGCTGAGAGGAAGGCTTCACCGGGCCTTCGACCGCAAGACACCTGATCCGGATCATGCCGGCGAAGGGAGCGCGGATGGATGTGATCGTGGGTGGCGGGGTCGTCGGGCTCTCCGTGGCCTGGCGGCTGGCTCGCGAAGGGCGGCCGGTCACCCTGGTGGACCCCGCTCCGGCCTCGGGTGCCTCGCACGCGGCCGCGGGGATGCTGGCGCCGGTGAGCGAGGTCGCCTACACCGAGCTACCGCTGCTGCGGCTGGGCGTGGCGTCGCTGCGCCGCTGGCCCGCCTTCGCCGCCGAGCTGGCCGCCGACGCGGGCCTGGCGGGTGTCGAGGCCCTGGATCTGCGTTCGGACGGGACGCTCGACGTGGCGTTCGGGGCGGACGACCTGGCGGCTCTGGACGAGCTGGCGGCGTACATGGAGAAGCTCGAGCTGCCCGTCGAGCGGCTGAGCGGGCGCGAGTGCCGCCGCCTGGAGCCCATGCTGGCCCCCTCCGTGCGGGGCGGGCTGCTGGCCCCCGGCGACGCCTGGGTCGACCCGCGCCGGGTGACGGCGGCGCTGCTCGCCGCTCTCGACCGCCTCGAAGTACCGCTGGTACGGGCGCGCGTCAGCGAGCTGCTGCGCGACGGCGACCGCGTCACAGGGGTACGCGTCGAGCCCCCCGGCAGCGCGAGCGCGGTCGCCGGTGAAGGGCCGCCCGAGGTGCGGGCGGAGCGGGTCGTCCTGGCGGCCGGGGCGTGGAGCGCCAGGCTGGCGGAGGTGCCGGTGCGGCCGGTCAAGGGGCAGATCATGCGGTTGCGTTCCCCGCAGCCGCTGCTCACCCGCTGCGTACGCGGCACCGTGCACGGCACGCCGGTCTACCTCGTCCCCCGGGGCGACGGCGAGCTGGTGGTCGGGGCGACCCAGGAGGAGATGGGGTTCGACACCCGGGTGACGGCGGGCGGGCTCTACGAGCTGCTGCGGGACGCCAGGGAGCTGGTGCCGGGCGTCACCGAGCTGGAGGTGGCCGACGTGGTGGCCGGGCTGAGGCCGGGCACGCCGGACAACCTGCCGGTCATCGGCCCGAGCGGCACGCCGGGGCTCGCGCTGGCCACCGGGCACCACCGGGGCGGCGTGCTGCTGGCCCCGCTGACGGCGGACATCCTGCTGGGCCGAGAGGGCGAGCTGGCGGCGCTGTGCGCGCCTGGAAGGTTTCGGGAAATTTCATGATTGTGACGATCAACGGGGCCGCGCACGAGGTGGCCGACGGCACGACCGTGGCGCAGGCCGTACGCACATTGACCTCGGCCACCACCGGAGTGGCCGTGGCCGTGAACGACGAGGTGGTCACGCGGAGCTCGTGGGAGACGACGGCGCTCGGCGACCGTGACCGGGTGGAGGTTCTGACGGCGGTGCAAGGTGGATGATCTGATCATCGCCGGGGAGAAGTTCGCTTCCCGGCTCATCATGGGGACCGGCGGCGCGCCCTCGCTGGAAGTGCTCGACCAGGCGCTGGCCGCGTCCGGCACCGAGCTGACCACGGTGGCCATGCGGCGGCTCGATCCGAGCTCCCGCGGCTCGGTCCTCGACGTGCTGCGCAAGCGGGACATCAAGGTGCTGCCCAACACGGCGGGCTGCTTCACCGCGGGCGAGGCCGTGCTGACGGCGCGGCTGGCCAGGGAGGCGCTCGGCACGAACTGGGTCAAGCTGGAGGTCATCGCCGACGAGCGGACGCTGCTGCCCGATCCGATCGAGACGTTCGACGCGGCGGAGCGGCTGGTGGCCGACGGGTTCGTGGTGCTGCCGTACATCGGGGACGATCCCGCGCTGGCGCGCAGGCTGGAACAGGCGGGGTGCGCGGCCGTGATGCCGTTGGGCGCGCCGATCGGCTCGGGCCTCGGCATCCGCAACCCGCACAACATCGAGCTGATCGTCGAGGCCGCCTCGGTTCCGGTGGTGCTCGACGCGGGCATCGGCACGGCCAGCGACGCCGCGCTGGCGATGGAGCTGGGCTGCGACGCCGTGCTGCTGGCCACGGCGGTCACGAGGGCGCAGCGGCCCGATCTCATGGCGGCGGCCATGAGAGGGGCAGTGGCGGCGGGACGGCTGGCGCGGCTGGCGGGCCGCATCCCGCGCCGGCGCTACGCCGAGGCCTCATCTCCGATGACCCCCTGAGGCGGCCTTATGAGGCGCTGAGGACTCCTGAGGCGCCTGGTGCCGTGACGCGGGTGCGGGGGCGTTCCGCAGGGAACGTCTCCGCATTGGTTTCGGGCGTCAAGGCCCTCCCGGTGGTAAATCGCCCGTAAACTCAGCGGGGTGGATACGACGACTGCGGACCCCCTGGTCGGGCGGCTCCTCGATGGACGCTACCGCATCGAGAGCCGGATCGCCCGGGGCGGTATGGCGACCGTCTACCTCGCGCTGGACATCCGGCTGGACCGGACGGTGGCGTTGAAGGTCATGCACCCCTCACTCGCCCAGGACCCGGCGTTCGTCAGGAGGTTCATCGGCGAGGCCAAGTCCGTCGCGAGCCTCTCACATCCCAACGTGGTGCACGTCTTCGACCAGGGCACCGACAACGACGTCGTCTATCTGTCGATGGAGTACGTGCCCGGCAAGACGCTCCGCGACATCCTGCGCGAGCGCGGCAGGCTGCCCGCCCGCGAGGCGCTCGAGATCATGATCCCGGTGCTCGCCGCCCTGGGCGCGGCCCACCAGGCCGGGATGGTCCACCGCGACGTGAAGCCGGAAAACGTCCTGATGACCGACGACGGCCGGGTCAAGGTGGTCGACTTCGGCCTGGCCAGGGCCATCGAGGCCACCAACCAGACCCGCACGGGCGTGATGATCGGCACGATCGGCTACATGGCCCCGGAACAGGTCACCACGGGCGCCGCCGACGTGCGCAGCGACGTCTACGCCGCGGGGATCATGCTCTTCGAGCTGGTCACAGGACAGCAGCCGTATGACGGCGAGACACCGATGTCGGTGGCCTACCGGCACGTCCACGACACCGTGCCCGCGCCGTCGTCGCTGGTCCCCGACGTGCCGCCGCTGATCGACACGCTTGTGGCGCACAAGACGGCCCGCGAGCCGGACAACCGTCCCGCCGACGCCACCGCGATGCTCGTGGCGGCCGTCGACACGCACCGGATGCTGCCGCGGATGACAAATCCGCCGATGTCCCACTCCCAGCCGCACGCCCGCACGACCTCCGCCGCCTTCTCCGTGCCGCAGGCCGCACCGGCCCACACCCGGATCCAGCCGCGGGAGGAGATGCCGAAGCGGCGGGGGTTCAAGCCGAACTGGTTCCTGGTGACCCTCGCCGCCGTCATGGTGGTGGCGGTGGCGCTGACCGGCTGGTACTTCGCGCAGCCCGAGCTCGTCCACGTGCCCGACCTGGTCGGCAAGAACCTGGAGCTGGCCAAGAAGACCGCCGTCGCGGCCGGCCTCAAGGTGCGGGAGGTCAACGGCGAGAACAACGAGAAGGTGGCCGACGGCCTGGTGCTCCGCACCGACCCGGCCGCCGACTCCGAGGTGAAGAAGGGCGACACGATCACGCTGGTGCCCTCGCTCGGCCCCAAGCGCATCGTCGTGCCCAACACGGCCGGCATGACCGGCGACGACGCCCGTGCCAAGATAGCCGCCGCCGGGCTGACCGTGGGCGTGGTCAAGCGACTGGCCAACCAGCAGGTCGAGCGGAACAAGGTGATCCGCACCTCGCCACAGGTGGGCGAGAAGGTGCGGGAGGGTGCCAAGGTCGACATCTACGTCAGCGCCGGGCTGGTCATGCCCGACGTCAGCGGCATGCCCAAGGACGAGGCCGCCGGATATCTGGGCGGGCAGGGCTTCCAGGTGCAGGTCAACGAGGTGGACGACGACGCCGAGCCGTGCACGGTCATCGCCCAGACGCCCAAGGCCAAGTCCGAGGTGGATCCTGGCGCGCAGGCCATGATCACGGTGGCGCGGTGCCAGACGGACTTCTGGGACTGGTTCCGCGGCGACAACCAGGCTCGGGACGACCAGCAGTTCGCCCTGGTGCCGGCGGTGATCGGCAAGGACGTCAAGGACGCCAAGGCGGAGCTGGAGGCGCAGGGGTTCAAGGTGCGGGTGCAGCGGCTGGGCAACCGCGGGGTCGTGCAGTTCCAGCGGCCCCTGCCGAACAGCGAGCGGCCTCAGGGGAGCACGGTCTACCTCTGGCAGTAGAGGCCCCAGCCCTCCTGGGCTGAAGAGCCGGACCGGCGGTGAGGGCTGGGATCCTCCGGGTGCGATCCCAGCCTCCCCAGGCGCGGGTGCGGGGTCTTGGACCATGACACGAAAAGTCCTGGCCATCGGGGCGGTCAGTTCGGAGTTCTTGCGGATGGACCGGGCACGAAGCGCACGTGTGTACTTCTGACATGCCCGACACGCTGACCGATTTCAATGCCAGGCCCCCGGACGGTGCCGAGGAGGAGCTGCTCACCTGCTGCGCCTCCCGGAACTTCGCCGCGAAGGTGGCGGCGCTGCGCCCGTACCGGGATCTCGGCGAGCTGGCCGCGGCCGCCGAGGCGGCCGTCAGGGACCTCGCGTGGGACGACGTGCTGGAGGCGCTCGCGGCGCACCCGCGGATCGGGGAGCGGGCCGCCGGAGGCGGCAGGGAGGCGTCGTGGTCCCGGCAGGAGCAGTCCGGGGTGGAGGACGAGGTACGCCAGGCGCTCGCCGAGGGCAACAAGGCGTACGAGGACCGGTTCGGGCACGTCTACCTGGTCTGCGCCACCGGGCTCACCGGGGCCCAGATGCTGGCCCGGCTGCGCGAGCGGCTGCGCAACGACGAGGAGAGCGAGCGCGCGGTGGTGCGGGGCGAGCTGGCCGCAATCACGCGGCTGCGGCTGGGCAAACTCATGAAGGAGGGGACATGAGCTTCTCGACGCACGTGCTGAACGCGGTCACCGGGTCCCCCGCGCGAGGCGTCCACGTACGCCTGGAGCATGACGGCCGGGTCGTGGCCGAGGGGCGCACCGACGACGACGGCCGCATCAAGGGCTGGAACCCGGGCGCCGGGGTGCACCGGGTCGTCTTCGACACCGGGGCCTACCTGGAGGACACGTTCTACCCCGAGGTCGTCGTCACCTTCACCGTCGCCGACCCCGAACGGCACTACCACGTGCCCCTGCTGCTCAGCCCGTACGCCTACTCCACCTACCGAGGGAGCTAGATGTCCATCAAGCTCGGCCCCAACCGCTACGGCAAGGCGGAGACCAGGCTCGTCCGGGTCGTCAGGGACGGCCCCGTGCACCACGTCAAGGACCTCAACGTCAGCACCTCGCTCTCCGGCGACATGGAAGCCGTCCACCTGACCGGCGACAACGCCGCCGTCCTGCCGACCGACACGCAGAAGAACACCGTGTACGCGCTGGCCCGCGAGCACGGCGTCGGTCAGATCGAGGAGTTCGCCCTCCTGCTGGCCCGGCACTTCGTCGAGTCGCAACCGACGATCCACCACGCCAGGGTCGAGATCGACGAGTACGCGTGGAGCCGCGGCGGGCCGCACTCGTTCGTGCGCGACGGCGGCGAGGTGCGCACCTGCGTCGTACACCATGACCGGGACGGCCGGTCCACGGTGGTGTCCGGGCTCAAGGACCTCGTGCTGATGAACACGACCGGGTCCGAGTTCCACGGTTACATCGAGGACGAGTACACCACGCTCCCGCCCACCACCGACCGCATCCTCGCCACCGCCGTCGCCGCGCGCTGGCGGCACAGCGGCGACACGCCCGCGTACGGCAAGTCGTACGAGCAGGTGCGGCGGTCCCTGCTGGACGCGTTCGCGGACACCTACAGCCTCTCGCTGCAGCAGACCCTGTACGCCATGGGCGAGCGAGCCCTGACCACCTGCCCCGAGATCTGCGAGGTCAGGCTCGCGATGCCGAACAAGCACCACTTCCTGGTGGACCTGTCGCCGTTCGGCCTGGACAACGAGAACGAGGTGTTCTACGCGGCCGACCGCCCGTACGGACTGATCGAGGGCAGCGTGCTGCGCGAGGACGCACCCGACGCCGGATTCGCCTGGGAGTAGGGGAAATGGACTTCTTGCGGCCCACGACGTGGGACGAAGCGCTGGCCGCCAAGGCGGAGCGGCCCGAGGCGGTGCCCATCCAGGGCGGCACCGACGTCATGGTCGAGATCAACATGGACGTGCGCAGGCCGGCGGCGCTGCTCGACCTCAACCAGGTGGCCGAGCTGCGGGAATGGGCCATGGTGGACGGGATGTGCCGGGTCGGGGCGGCGGTGCCGTACGTGACGATCATCGAGGAGCTGGGCGGGCCGCTGCGGGGGCTCGCCCAGGCGTCGCGCACGGTCGGCTCGCCGCAGATCCGCAACCGCGGCTCCGTCGGCGGGAACCTCGGCGCGGCCTCCCCCGCGGGCGACAGCCACCCGCCGCTGCTGGCCGCCGACGCCGTGGTGGAGGTGGAGTCGCGCGACCGCGGCGTCAGGATGATCCCGGCCGCCGAGTTCTACCTGGGGGTCAAGCGCAACGCTCTGGAGCCGGACGAGCTGATCAGGGCCGTCCACGTCAAGCCGGCGACGGGGCCCCAGTACTTCTCCAAGGTCGGCACGCGCAACGCCATGGTGATCGCGGTGTGCTCGTTTGCGATCGCGCTGCACCCGGACCAGCGTCGGGTCGGCACAGGGATCGGATCCGCGGCGCCCACGCCGCGCCGGGCGCCGGAGGCCGAGGAACTGCTGGCCCGCGAGCTCGACTGGAGCGCGCCGCTCGACCCGGCGCTGGCCAGGCGGTTCGGGGAGCTGTGCGCGGCCGCCGCCGCGCCGATCGACGACGTACGCGGCACCGCCGCGTACCGCGTGCACGCCGTCGGCGTGATGGCCCGCCGCACGCTCACCTGGGCCTGGAACGACCATCTCGGAAGGAGGGCGGCATGATGCGCGTGACCTTCACCGTCAACGGCCGCGAGGAGAGCGCCGACGACGTCTGGGAGGGCGAGAGCCTCCTGTACGTGCTGCGCGAGCGCATGGGGCTGCCCGGCTCCAAGAACGCCTGCGAGCAGGGCGAGTGCGGCTCCTGCACGGTCTATCTCGACGGCGTGCCGGTCTGCTCCTGCCTGGTCGCCGCCGGGCAGGCCGAGGGGCGGCAGGTGCGTACCGTCGAAGGGCTCGCCGAGGGGGACCGGCTCGATCCGGTGCAGGCGGCGTTCGTGGAGTGCGGGGCCGTGCAGTGCGGGTTCTGCACGCCGGGGCTGGTGGTGCAGGCGCACGACCTGATCGAGCGGTTGGGGCGGCCGTCCGACGCGGAGATCAGGGAGGCGCTCGCGGGCAACCTGTGCCGGTGCACGGGCTACGAGAAGATCATCGACGCGGTACGGCTGGCCGCGTCACGGAAGGCGGCCGCCGAGTGAGCCTGCTCATCGAGAACGTCTACATCGCGCCGGTCGTCGGCCCCGAGATCCAATCCGGATATATCAGGATCGAGGGGGACCTGATCGCCGAGCTGGGCCCCGGGCCCGCCCCCGACGTGCCGGGCACGACCAGGATCGACGGCACCGGCTGCCTGGCCACCCCCGGCCTGGTCAACACCCACCACCACCTGTACCAATGGGCCTCGCAGGGGCTGGCGCAGGACGCCACGCTGTTCGAATGGCTGGTGGCCCTCTACCAGGTGTGGGCCGCCATGGACGCCGAAGTGGTCAGGGGCGCCGCCTCGGCCGGGCTCGGCTGGCTGGCGCTGTCGGGCTGCACCACCTCCAGCGACCACCACTACGTCTTCCCCAAGGGCAGGGGCGATCTGCTCGCGGCCGAGATCGAGGCGGCGCGCGAGGTCGGCATCCGCTTCCACCCCGCCCGCGGCTCCATGGACAGGGGCGAGTCACAGGGCGGGCTGCCGCCGGACGTCGTGGTCGAGGAGCTGGACGAGATCCTGGCCGCCACGTCGGAGGCCGTGGACGCCTACCACGACCCGTCGTACTCCTCGATGCTGCGGGTCGCGGTCGCGCCGTGCTCGCCGTTCTCCGCCAGCGCCGAGCTGATGACCGAGTCCGCCGCCCTGGCCAGGGCCAAGGGCGTGCGCCTGCACACGCACATCGCCGAGACCCTGGACGAGGACGAGCACTGCGTGGCGCAGTTCGGGCTGCGTCCCGTGGACTACATGGAGAAGCTGGGCTGGCTGGGCCCCGACGTGTGGTTCGCGCACTCCGTGCACCTGAGCGACGCCGACATCGGCAAGCTCGCCGCCACGGGCACGGGCTCCGCGCACTGCCCCTCGTCGAACGGCCGGCTCGGCGCCGGGATCGCCCGCGTGTCCGAGATGCTGCGCCACGGCGCGAACGTGGGCCTCGGCGTGGACGGCAGCGCCTCCTCCGAGCTGACGTCGCTGGCAGGCGAGATGCGTCAGGCCCTGCTCTTCCAGCGCGCCAGATACGGCCCCGGCGCGCTCACGGCCAGGCAGGCCCTGGAGATCGCCACCCTGGGCGGGGCACGCAACCTCGGCCGCGACGGCGAGCTCGGCTCGCTCGAACCCGGCAAGCTGGCCGACCTCGCCCTGTGGCGCGTCGACGGCCCCTTCACCTCGGCCGTGGCCGACCCGGTCTGCGCGCTGGTCTTCGGGCCCCCGCCGCCGCTCGCCCGGGTGCTGGTGGGCGGGCGCACCGTGGTCGAGGACGGAGAGCTGCGGACCGTCTCCCAGGACGCCGCCGGGCGCGCGGGGGCGGCGGCCCACCGGCGGCTGATGGGGCTGGCCGAGCAGCGCGGCATCACCGCCGCTAAGGAGGTCCACCGCTGAGCCGCCCCGGGCCGCCTGGCTACGGCGCGAGCGCCAGCTCGTACCGGCTCACGAGCGTGACGGGACCGCTGGACTCGCGCTGGCCCGGCGCCCCGCCGACCGTCATGTCCCCGCGGTGCGCGAACCCGGCCGACTCGTAGTACGCGCGCAGCCGCCGGTTCGAGGCCACGCAGTCCAGCCGCAGGTACGCCCGCCCCTCGGCGCGCGCGACGTCCCCCGCCCAGCCCAGCACGCGCCCGCCGAGCCCGGCCGCCCACCGGCGCACGGCCATGCGGTGGACGTACCCGGCGTCGCCGTCCTCCTCCCAGAGCGGGTCGGACCAGTCCAGCGTGACGGTGGCCGCGACCTTGCCCTCGACCTCCACCAGCCACGTCTCGCCCCGGGCAACGGCCGGCTCGATCCACGCCCGCTCGAACCGCGCCGGCCACTGCTGAACCCCCCGCGCGGCCAGCCAGGCGGCGGTCTCGTCCAGCACCGCCAGTACCTCGTCCTCCTGGCCGCTCTCGGCACGCTTGAAAACCGGGTTCCAGTCACTCGTCATGAGTCCATGATGCCGGGGCGGCCAGGCCCGTTGATCGGCACCGTCACGTCACGCGGCGAAGCGGAGGAGCGCAGGTCAGTCGCGGGTGACGGGAGGAAAACGCGACTAGGGTGGAAACGTCCAGGAACGAGCAGGAAAGGGCGGTCCCGTGTCGGAGGAACTCCCAGACGAGCGGCTGGCGCAGCTCAAGAACACCTTCGCGTCGATCGACACCGACGGCGACGGGTACATCAGCGAGGCGGAGCTGAGGCAGCACTTCCCCGGCCTCCCGGCGGAGGCGCTCGGGGCGATGAGCCAGGCGGCCGACTCGGATCAGGACGGCCGCTATTCGCTGGAGGAGTTCATCCGCACGGTCTCCTGAGCCACGGGCCCGCCGGAAATCCGCCCCAGCTGGGCACGCTCGGACTTCAGCACGTGCCGGCGATGTCCTGAACCTCGTCTTCAACCACCTGCGCGGGCGCTGAGCCGGGGATGTGATGATGGGTCACGCCTTCCTGCCCGCTCGCACCGGGCAGGAAGGCGTGTCAGGACATTGTTCACCATCGTGTAGGGGTTCGTAGTGGTTCAGCAGGTTCTTGTCGCCCCCGACAAGTTCAAGGGGTCGCTGACGGCGGCCGAGGTGGCATCGCGCGTTTCGGCCGGCCTGGGCGTGCCCACGGTGGAGCTGCCGGTGGCCGACGGGGGCGACGGCACCGTCGACGCGGCCGTCGCCGGCGGGTTCGGCCGGGTCACGATCCAGGTGAACGGGCCCACCGGGGAGCGGATTCCCGCCTCCTACGCCTGGCAGGAGACGGACGCGACGGCGGTGGTGGAGCTGTCGGAGGCGTCCGGGCTGCGCCGCCTGCCCGGCGGGCACGAGCCGCTGACCGCCACCAGCTACGGCACCGGCGAGCTGATCGCGGACGCCGTACGCCGGGGCGCCAAGCGGGTGGTCCTCGGCCTGGGCGGCAGCGCGTGCACCGATGGGGGCGCGGGCATGGCGCAGGCCCTCGGCGCGCGGCTGCTGGACGCCGCCGGGAACGACCTCCCGCGGGGCGGGGCCGCGCTGAAGGATCTCGCCCGCATTGACATGACGGGTTTTGTGGATATTTCCGGCATTGAGTTCGTGGTGGCGAGCGATGTGGACAATCCGCTCCTCGGGCCTCACGGCGCCGCCGCCGTCTACGGGCCGCAGAAGGGCGCGACCCCGGAGGACGTCAAGACGCTGGAGGCGAGCCTGGCGCGGCTGGCGGCTGTGGCGACGGCGACTCATGGGCTGATGGGGGCCGTCGAGCACGACGACACCCCCCGCGCGATGGGCGTGGCCGGGGCGCCGGGTGCGGGGGCGGCCGGTGGGGTGGGGTTCGCCGCGCTGGCGTTCCTGCACGCCGAGATCCGGCCCGGCATCGGCTACCTGCTCGACCTGCTCGGGTTCGGCGAGCTGGTCAAGGGCGCGCGACTGGTGATCACGGGTGAGGGATCGCTGGACGAGCAGTCCCTGCGGGGCAAGGCGCCCGTCGGCGTGGCACAGGCCGCGGCCAGGGCAGGTGTCCCCGTGGTGGCCGTGTGCGGGCGCCGTACGCTCACCGACGACGAACTGCGGGCCGCGGGCATCGAGGCCGCCTACGCGCTCACGGACCTGGAGCCCGACCCCGACCGCTGCATGGCCGAGGCCGGGCCGCTGCTCGAGCGGCTCGCCGCCCGGCTGGCCGCCGTTCACCTCCGAGAGGAATAGATGATCGACCTGGTGATCCGATCCCGCAGGACCGTCACTCCCGAGGGCGAGCGGGCGGCGGCGGTGGCCGTGCGGGGCGAGAAGATCGCCGGCCTGTACGACTACGCCGCTGCCCTCGGCTCCGCCGAGGACATCGACCTGCGCGACCTGGCGCTCCTGCCCGGCCTGGTCGACACGCACGTGCACGTCAACGAGCCGGGGCGGACGCACTGGGAGGGGTTCGACTCGGCGACCAGGGCGGCGGCCGCCGGGGGCGTCACCACGATCCTCGACATGCCGCTCAACTCACTGCCGCCCACCGTGAACGTGGCGGCCTTCGAGGCCAAGCTGCGGGCCGCCGAGGGGCAGTGCCACGTGGACGTCGGCTTCTGGGGCGGGGCCGTGCCCGGGAACGTCAAGGACCTCGCGCCGCTGCGTGAGCGCGGCGTCCACGGGTTCAAGTGCTTCATGTCGCCGTCGGGAGTGGACGAGTTCCCGCCGCTGAGCGATGCCGAGCTGCGGGCGGCGCTGTCCGAGGTGGCCGGGATCGGCGGGGTGATGGTGGTGCACGCCGAGGACCCGGCGCTGCTCGGGGAGCCGGGCGGGCCTTCGTACCGTGAGTTCCTGGAGTCGCGGCCCGGCGAGTCGGAGCGCAGCGCCGTTTCGCGGGTCGTGCGGCTGGGCGGGGAGACCGGCGCTCGCGTGCACATCCTCCACGTCTCCAGCGCCTCCTGCCTGGAGGTGCTGGAACAGGCCCAGGCGGAGGGCGTGGCGGTCACGGCGGAGACGTGCCCCCACTACCTGACGCTGGCGGCCGAGCAGGTGCCCGAGGGGGAGACCGCGTACAAGTGCTGCCCGCCCATCCGCTCCGAGGCCAATCGCGACCTGCTGTGGGACGGGCTGGGCAGGGGTGTGCTGAGCTGTGTCGTGTCCGACCACTCGCCGTCGCCCGCCGACCTCAAGGTGCCCGACTTCGCCGCCGCCTGGGGCGGCATCGCCTCGCTTCAGCTCGGCCTGCCCGCGATCTGGACGGAGGCTTCGAGGAGGGGGTACGGGCTGGGTGACGTGGCCCGCTGGATGTCCACCAATCCAGCCTCAATGGCCGAAATTTCCGGGAAAGGCGGCATAAAGGTCGGCAATGATGCCGATTTGGTGGCGTTCGATCCCGCGGCCGACAACCCCGTGGACGCCTCGCTCCTCCACCACAAGAACCCGGTCACCCCGTACCACGGCCGCGTGCTCAAGGGCGCCGTACTGACCACCTGGCTGCGCGGCCGGCCCGTGGACGGCGTGCCGCTCGGACGATTCCTGTTGGGAGAGCACTAGATGTCACCCTTCATCACCCTGCCGGACCTCGCATCGCGCACCCTCGGCGGCTCCGTCGTGGCGGCCAGCGACGAGTCGTTCGCCGAGAAGGAGAGCCTGATCAGGCCGGGACGTCCGGGCTTCCAGGCGGAGACGTTCGGGAACAAGGGGCAGGTGTACGACGGGTGGGAGACGCGGCGCCGCCGCTCGCCCGGCCACGACTGGGCGCTGGTACGACTGGGGATTCCCGGCGTGATCCGTGGCGTGGTGATCGACACGGCGTGGTTCAAGGGCAACTACCCGCCGCATGCCTCCGTCGAGGCTGCGTCGGTCGAGGGCCACCCGTCCCCGGCCGAGCTGGAGGCCGCCACGTGGGTGGAGATCGTCCCCCGGGCCGAGCTCAAGGGGGACGCCGAGCACCACTTCGCCGTCACCGGCTCGCGCCGCTTCACCCACGTGCGGCTGAACATCTTCCCCGACGGCGGCGTCGCCCGCCTCCGGGTGCACGGGGAGGCACGTCCTGACCTGTCGGTGTACGACGGGCTCAGCCTCGACCTGGCCGCGCTGGCCAACGGCGCCCTGGTCACCGCCTGCTCCAACGAGTTCTATTCCGCCCCCGACAACGTCATCTCCCCCGGCCTGGCCCGCCACCAGGCGGAGGGCTGGGAGACCGCCCGCCGCCGCGGGGAGGGCAACGACTGGCTGGTCATCCGGCTGGCCGGACGCGGCGTGCTCAGGCTGGCGGAGATCGACACCACGAACCTGCTGTTCAACGCTCCGGGCGCGGTCTCGCTCACCGGACTCGACGGCGAACGCGAGGTCGAGCTCCTCCCGAAGACCCGCCTCCAGCCCGACACTTCGCACCGCTTCCGCCTCGACCACCGGGATCCGGTCACGCACGTGCGGGTGGACATCTATCCGGACGGCGGCCTGGCCCGCGTCCGACTCCACGGCCAGCTGGCCACCTGACCGAGGCCGGAGTGTTGGTAGTCTGACGGCCACTCACTGTGATGACTCGGGCCGCTCTGTCCGCACGAGCGCTCCGCCTAGACTGAGAGCCATCATGACCCCAACATCCCTGATCGGCGGGCACGTGCTCGTCACAGGCGGCCTGGCGACGGGCGGCCTCAAATACATGGCCGAGATCGGCGCCGAGATGATCCAGGTGTTCGTCACCAACCCGCGCGGGTGGGCGCTCACCGAGGGCAAGCCCGACGAGGACGCCAAGCTGGCCGAGTCGGGCGTCGACGCGTTCATCCACGTGCCCTATCTCGCCAACTTCGGCTCGCCCAGCCCGGAGACGCTGGCCAACTCCATCGCGATCGTGCGCCACACTTTGCGGCGCGGGGCGGAGATCGGCGCCAAGGGGGTCGTGGTGCACACCGGCTCGGCGGTCACGCAGTCGCGGGACGACGCGTTGCGCCAGGTGCGGGAGAACCTGCTGCCGTTGCTGGACGAGATCCCCGACGGCGGCCCCGACCTGCTGCTCGAGCCGATGGCAGGGCAGGGCGCCATGCTGTGCGCGACGATCCAGGATCTCGAGCCCTACCTGGCGACGCTCGAGTGGCATCCGCGGGCAGGCGTCTGCCTCGACACGTGCCATGCCTTCGCCGCCGGTCACGACCTCGCCGCGGAGGGCGGGGTGCAGGAGACGTTCGACGCCCTGCACGCGATCGCCCCAGGGCGGCTCAAGCTGATCCACGCCAACGACTCGAAGGACGTGTGCGGGGCCAAGAAGGACCGGCACGAGAACATCGGGGCCGGGCACATCGGCGCCCAGCCGTTCGCCGAGCTCATGCGGCACCCGGCCATGGCGGGGGTGCCGCTCTGCATCGAGACGCCGGGCAAGGCGCCCAAGCACGCCGAGGACATCGCGCTGCTGAAGAAGCTCCGCGACAGCTGACCGAACCCCCGGCGACGTACGGATCGTGACAGGGGCGCCTGCTCGCGCGATCCGGCCGCCCCCGCGGGCCGGATAGCGGGGCCTCTGAGGGCCTCAGCAGGCGCCCCTTCACGGGACCGGCATGGCGGGCCCTACCCCCGAATGAGGGCCCGGCAGCCGTGGTGACCAGCGCGGTCACCGGTGAAGCCGGCGCATCAGGCCTGTAATGAGCCCCCCGGCTCGTCCCCCCCGATGCGCCGGGTGGCTTTCCGATGCCGAAACACTACGGTCGCGATCTTGCGGGGGTAACCCCGTTTATGAGCAGCTCGTTGAACGGTCCGTAGTCAGCGATATACGGAGAGTGTTCTTACGGCGAGCGGTCACCATGGTGCGACGAGCGGTAGGTTCGTGGGCCCGCGAGATGCTCGGGCAGATGCATCTTGGCCATCATCCGCCCCACGCCGCGTGGCATCCGACCCGGTGTGACCAGGGAAATCACCACCATCGCGGCAAACGCGACCGGCACGGCGACCGGCGCGGGACTTGAGGTCAGCACGCCCGCTTTCACGCCCGCGTCCTGCCCGAACACGAGCACCGCCGTCACTCCCCCGCCGAGCGCGAACCCGGCCGCCACCCCGGCGTCCGTCAGCCGCCGCCACCAGATGCCCAGCACCAGCAGCGGGCAGAACGTGGCGGCCGAGAGGCTGAAGCCGATCAGGACGAGCGACACCGACGTCTGCGGGGTGCTGATCGCCGTCAGGACGAGCGCGGCCAGCAGGACCAGGCCCACGGCCGTGCGGAAGGAGCTCACCCCGGCCCGCGACAGGCACGTCGACACCGCGCCCCCGACCGCCACCAGAACGCCTCCCGTGGTGGCCAGGAAGGCCGCGAACGCCCCGGCGGCCAGCACCCCCGTGAGCGCGTCCCCCAGAGGCCCTGGAGCCAGCCTGGAGGGCAGGAGCAGCACGACCTCGTCGACCTCCGCGCCACGCACGTGCGCGTGCCCCAGGAGCCCGTACAGCGGCGGCACGACGCAGAACACCGCCAGCATGGCCTGCGTCGCCACGATCGACCGCCTGGCCCCGCGCCCGTCGCTGTTGGTGTAGACGCGGACGATCACGTGCGGCAGCCCCATGGTCCCCAGCGCGCAGGCCACCATCACCGCCAGCACGCCGGGCAGCGACGTGTCGCCCGCCCCCGCCGGTCCCGCCTCGCCTGCCCGGTAGGCCCCCTCGAACCAGGTGACCGACCGCGCGCCGCCCATCCACCAGCACACCACCCCGACCCCGGCGAACGCGACCAGCTTCAGCCAGAACTGGGAGGCCTGCACGCTGGTCACACTCCCCTGCCCGCCCGTGAACGCCACGACCAGCGCCGCCGCCGCGACGGCCGCCCAGCCGAGCCAGGGCGGCAGTCCGGTCAGCAGACGCACCACGACGCCGGCCGTGTGCAGCTGCGCGACCATGAACGCCAGCCCGATGACCAGCAGGAAGCAGGTGGTGAAGTGGCGCAGCCTGGCCGATCTCAGCCGCCACTCGGCGAAGTCCGGCAGCGTGTACGTCCCAGAGCGCCGCAACGGGGCGACGACCAGCGCCAGGATGACGACGAACCCGGCGGTGGCCCCCACCGGATACCACAACATCGGCCCACCCCAGGTGGCGATGAGCCCGCCCGCGCCCAGGCAGGCCGCGGCCGAGGTGAACTCGGACGAGATCGCGGCGCCGTTCCACCAGGGAGGTACCGCCCTGGCCGCCACGTAGAAGTCGGAGACACCGCTTGAGCGGCGAGGTCGCGCGGCGCTCACCATGACGCCCAGAACCAGCACGAAGGCGATCCCGGTCAGCACCGCGACGGTCATCTCGCCGTCCGCCTCAGCCGCAGCACCCTCATCTTTCCAGCCGCTCCGCCCGCCTCAGCTGCAGAACGGCCAGCCCGGCCCACGCACCCTGCAGGGCCAGCGTGAGCGCCACCCAGGCCCCCGGGGCGGGCACCCACACGGCGATCACCGGGACGCCCACCAGCAGTCCGGCGACGGCGCCCACGGTCAGCAGCGCCTGCCGTAACTGCCGCCCCATGATCGCCTTCACGTCGGGCCCGTCCTCGTCCGGGTCGAACCGGTCGCGGGCCCGCCCGAGCGCGGCCGGCCTGCGCGACACGATCACCCGCCGCTCCACCGTCACCAGACCACACTCCTGCGCGCAGCCATGAGACCCACCGTCACGAGATCACGCCCCTGTGCTGGCGTACGAGCTGCTCGCGCACCTGCCGGCTGTGCCGCCTGCTGACCTGCAGCGTCTCGGTGCCGACGGTGAGCGTCACCCGTCCCCCCTCGAACCTGAGCTCACTGACGTGCCGCCCGGAGACCAGTGTGCTGCGGTGGATGCGGATGAACCCGTCGTCCGACCAGCGCCGCTCCAGCGCGGCCAGAGACATGCGCACGAGGTAGCTCCCGTCCACGGTGTGCAGCCGCACGTAGTCGCCCTTGGCCTCGGCGTACCAGACGGCCTGCTGCGGCACGAACCGGGTGCGCCCGCCGAGCTCGACCGGGATCACGTCGTCCTGACCCGGCTCGGGGGCGGGCAGGGAGGACGCCTCCAGCCGGCGCACGGCCTCCGACAGGCGCTCGGCCCTGACCGGCTTGAGCAGGTAGTCGACCGCCTCCAGCTCGAACGCCTGCACCGCGCATTCCTCGTGCGCGGTCACGAACACGAGCTTGGGCGGGCTGGGGAACCCGCCGACCAGCCTGGCCAGATCGAGCCCGTCGAGCCCGGGCATCCGGATGTCCAGGAAGATCCCGTCGAGCCGCTCCCCTCCGCCGATCATCTGCACCATGTCCTGCAGCGCCGTGACGCCGTCGGCGGCGGTCGCGACGTGTTCGATCCTCTCGTCCTGGCGCAACAGATAGGCGAGCTCCTCCAGAGCGGGCACCTCGTCGTCGACGGCCAGAACTCTCAGCATGTCCTCCACGCTGCCGTATGAAAGCAAAGGTCACAAGCGACACGCCAGCATAGAGTAATGAATTGACTACAATGAGCTAAGCTGAGTTTTGGGCACTCGCAGCCTCACCTTCGTGCCCGCGCCCAGCGCCGTCTCCACGACGAGCCCATAGCCGTCGCCGTAGATCTGGCGCATCCTCAGGTCCACGTTCGCCAGCCCGATGCCGCTCCCCTCGCGGGCCGGGTCCTCGTCCAGCATCCGCCGCGCGCACTCCGGGTCCATTCCGGCGCCGTCGTCCTCGACCGTGATGTGCGCCTCCGGGCCCGCGTCGCGCACCACGACCCGCACCTCGCCGCCGCCGCCGCGGCCGCGCATGCCGTGCTTGATGGCGTTCTCGACGAGCGGCTGCAGGCACAGGAACGGCACGGGGACGGGCAGCACCTCGGGCGCCACCTGCATGCTGAAACGCAGCTTGTCGCCGAATCTGGCACGTTCCAGCAACAGGTAGCGGTCGACGCACGTCAGCTCGTCGGCCAGGGTCGTGAAGTCGTGGGCCCTGCGCAGCGCGTACCGGGAGAAGTCGGCGAAGTCGAGCAGGAGCTCGCGGGCGCGCTTGGGGTTCGTGCGGACGAACGAGGCGATCGTGGTGAGCGCGTTGTAGACGAAGTGGGGCGAGATCTGCGCCCGCAGCGCGCGCATCTCGGCCTCCAGGGCGCGCCGCCGCGAGGCGTCCAGGTCGGCCAGTTCGAGCTGACCCGACACCCAGCGGGCGACCTCGGTGACGGTACGCACGAGCCCGGCGCTCACCTCGTCGTCGAACGCCGCCAGCGTCCCCACGACCGTGCCGTCCACGGTCAGCGGCACCACGACACCACCCTGCGGCTCCCCCGCGAACACCTGCGCCCGGCCCGCCGCCAGCACGGCGCGGGCGTAGGTGAGCACGTCGTCGGTACACGGCCCCTCCCAGGCCAGCGCGGCCTCGGTCGAGGTGATCGCGACGGCACGGGTGCCGAGCAACGTGTGCAGGTGCCGCACGGCCTTGCGGGCGGAGTCGCGGTTGAGCCCGCCGCGCAGGGCGGGGGCGGCCATCGCGGCGATGTGCAGCGTGGTGAATGTCGCCTCGTCAGACCTGCGGCCCTCCGGCGGCGCATGGCGGCGCCGCCGAGCCCGGGCAAGCCCGTAGCCGGCAATGAAAGACAGGGAAGACAGCGCCACGCATGCGGTGGTCAGCATGCGGGAAACCGTAGCCAAAAACAGAGCGTGTCCGAGGGAAAACCAAGAGTGAAGTCTAAGGGGGTCCCTCGCCGGGTTCTTCCTGGTAGGAGTAGCGCTGCTCGCGCCAGGGATCGGCGAGGTTGTGGTAGCCGCGCTCCTCCCAGAAGCCTCGGCGATCTTCGAGGAGGTATTCGATGCCGCGTACCCATTTGACGCTCTTCCACGCGTACAGGTGGGGGACGACGATCCGCAGCGGGAAGCCGCGGTCGGGGCTGAGCGGCTTCTCGTCGAGCTCCATGGCGAACAGCGTGTCGGAGGCGATGAAGTCGGACATGCGAAGGTTGGCGCTGTAGCCGTACTCGGCCCAGATCATCACGTGGCGCACGCCGGGGTCGGGCGGGGCGGCCTCGAGGATCGTGGCGGGGGTGACGCCGCGCCATTCGTTGCCCATGAGGGAGAACTTGGTCACGCAGTGGAAGTCGGCGATGCGCGTCGCGCGGGGCAGCCGCTCGAACTCGTTCCAGGTGAAGCGGTGCTCCGCGCCGGACGCGGTGGCGCCGAAGACCCGGAAGTCCCAGCTCTCCGGCTTGAACTGAGGCACCCTGCCGTAGTGGATCACGGGTCGGCCGCGCGGCACGTACTGGCCTGGAGGCAGCCGCGACTCCTCCACGATCACTCCCCTCACTGGACTCGCCGTCTTGGGCCATCCTGCCATCGGATCGTCCGCGCCTCGCGGGCGGGTGCGGTGCGGTGGGCTCCGAGGCCGCCGTACTCATGAGTAACTTGAGTACGTGACCCCATGCGGCGGCCGGCCGCCCGGCGGCACGATGAGCGCATGACGAAGCCCATTCAGCCCACGCAGACCACCGCGTTCTACGTCCAGGCGATCCTGTCGTTCGCCGTCTCGCTGTCCTCCGTGGTGATCGCCCTGATCTACCTGCCCGTCGAGGGGTGGGTCAGGGCGTTCCTGGGGCTCGGCCTGCTGTACGTCGTCACCTCGACGGTCACGCTGTGCAAGGTCGTACGCGATCGTCAGGAGCAGTCCGTGGTGACCAACCGGGTGGACCAGGCCAGGCTGGACAAACTGCTGGCCGAGCACGACCCGTTCAAGGTCAGCACCTGAGCCCCGTGCCGAGGCTCTCCGCGGATCAGGCGGTAAGGAGTTCGCCAAGTGACGGTCCACCGGGCCGGCCGGTCACGACCATGGGCCTGTGCGAAAGATCCTCGTCCTCCTGCTGCTCGTGGCCGGGTGCGGCAGCGTGCCCCCGGCCCCCGCTCCTCAGCCGGTCTCCGCGCCGACGCCCACTGCCACCACGGGCGTACAGGAGTCCTGGCGCATCACCAGGCGTGGCGCGGAGCACGAGATCGAGGGTTACGCCGACCAGGTGAGCGTCCTGCCGGGTGAGCGCTTCCAGCTGCGCGTCTCCACGACCGCGCCGCACTTTTCCGCCATCGCCTTCCGCATGGGCGCGAACCCGGCCAAGGTCTGGGAGTCGCCCGAGGTCAAGGGGGAACGGCAGGCGCCCATGAAGATCGTCGGCGGCACGGTGACCGCCGCGCACTGGCGCCCCTCGCTCGGCGTGGACACCACGGGCTGGCCGGAGGGCGCGTACCTGATCAGGCTCGACGCCTCCAGCGGGGCCCAGCGCTATGTCCCGATCACTGTGCGCTCGGCCTCCACCGCCGGCCGCGTGGTGATCGTGAACGCGGTCACGACCTGGCAGGCGTACAACCTGTGGGGCGGACGCAGCCTCTACCAGGGCCCCGGCGGGTTCGACGGCCGCTCCCGCGCCGTCACCTTCGACCGCCCGTACGACCACGACGGCGCCCGGCTCTTCCTGGACTTCGAGAAGGAAGCGCTGGCCGTGGCCGAGCAGAGCCACGTGCCCCTGGCGTACCTGACGAGCCTCGACATCAAGCCGGGCGTGCTCGACGGCGCCCGCGCGGTGGTGTCGCTGGGCCACGACGAGTACTGGTCGCCCGGCATGCGCGGCGTCGTCACCAAGGCCAGGGACAGCGGCACGAACCTCGCCTTCCTCGGCGCCAACGCCGTCTACTGGCGGATCGCGACGCACGGCAGGACGGTCGCCTGCGACAAGGAGCGGCTGTGCCGGCTCTGGCGGGACTCGGAGCCGGAGAGCGGGCTGGTGGGGCAGATGTACGACTGCTTCCCCGCCGAGGGCGTCTACCGGGTGACCCGGCCGAGCCACTGGATCTTCGCCGGCACCAAGGGCGGGAGCTTCCCCGGGATGGTCGGCGTGGAGGCCGACAAGGTGTCGCCGGGATCGCCGGGGAAGGTCCAGGTGCTGGCGGAGTCGCCGTACTCATGCGGCGGGCGGGCGACCGTCTCCCACAGCACCTACTACGTGGCGCCCAGCGGGGCGGGGGTGTTCGCGTCGGGGACGATGCGCTGGGTGTGCGCGATGCGGGGACGGCGGTGCGGCCACGGCGTGCCCGACCGCGCCGCCGCCTTCACCCGCCGCGCCACGACCAACCTCCTGACCCGCTTCGCCAAGGGCCCGGCAGGCGCCCCGTAGCAGCGGGCTCAGGACGAGTTTCCCCCCAGCAGGATCTCGCCCAGCGCACGCGTGATCTCGCGCTCGACGGGCTCCTTGGTCACGCCCAGGCCGGCCAGCGCCCGCACCACCGGTCCTTCCTCGAGTGACAGCACGCCCAGCAGCAGGTGCTCGGTGCCCACGAAGCTGTGCCCGAGCCGCAGCGCCTCGCGCAGCGTCAGCTCCAGCACCTTCCTGCTCTCCGCCGTGAACGGGACGGACTGGGGCGGGTTCCCCTCGCCAGGGCCGACCGCGGCCGTGACGGCGTCCCTGACGGCGTCGGGCGAGGCCCCGAGCGTCACCATGGCCTTGGCCGCCAGCCCGTCGGGCTCGCTCAGCAGGCCCAGCACCAGGTGCCCGACCTCGATGTGACCGTGCCCGGCCGCCCGCGCCTCCTTCTGCGCCTGCACGACGACGCCCCGGGCCCGCTGGGTGTAGCGCTCGTACGTGCGCAGGTCATCGGCCAGCGAGCCGCCCCCCTTGGGCACGAACCGCTTCTGCGCGGCCTGTTTGCTGACCCCCATGCTGTGCCCGATGTCGGTCCAGGACGCCCCGGACCGCCTGGCCTGGTCGACGAAGTGGCCGATCAGGTGGTCGGCCACTTCGCCGATGTGCTCGCCCAGCGACACGGCGTCGGCCAGCTCGTCGAGGGGGGCGCCCTCGGGATGACGGTTCTTGATCGCGGAAATGAGATCGTCGAGACGAACGATGTTGTCCATGCGTCAACCATAGGTTGACGACAGCCATATCGTCAACCCAAGGTTGACGATTGAGACTGCCAGGGAGAGTTGTCACATCCCAGCGATACTTGTCACCAAGACCGGGTTGGCGGTGGCGCCGGGAGGCGGATCGGTGACGAGCGGTCTACTCGCTGGGTGGCCGGTGCCCCGTGTGATCACCCAGCGGGTGCGGCGGGACGGGCGTGGCCCAGGAGCGCACCTGCTCGGCAAGGGCGGCGACATTCTCCGGGGGCGTGGTCTTGATGATGCCGTGTCCCAGGTTGAACACGAACGGCCCCCCGCTCAGGGCACGCAGGATGCGGTCTGTCTCGGCGGTGAGTGCCGGGCCGCCGGCGGCCAGGAGCTGGGGGTCGAGGTTGCCCTGCACGCAGCGGCCGAGGCCGCGCTGTAGATTTCGCGCGGCCCAGTCAAGGGGGACCGTGGCGTCCAGGCCGATGCAGTCCGCGCCGGTCGCCTCGGCGAAGCCGTCGTAGGCGAGCCCGGCGCCCCGGGGGAAGGCGATGACGGGAACGCCCGGGTACTTGTCCTTCAGCGCCGCGATGATGGCGGCGACCGGCTTGACGCACCAGCGTTCGAAGAGGGCGTCGGGGAGGATCCCGGCCCAGGTGTCGAACAACTGGACCGCTTCGGCGCCCGCCTCGATCTGGCGGCCCAGGAACTGGATGACAGCAGTCGTGAGCACGTCGATCAGGGGCTGGAACCCCTCCGGGTCGCTCAGGGCCCACTGCTTGACGACGGCGTGCTCTGACGAGCCGCCGCCGCGTCCTTCGACCATGTAGGTGGCGATGGTCCACGGCGCGCCGGCATACCCGATCAGTGTCACCTCGGGAGGCAGGGCACGGGTAAGCTGCCTGACCGTCTCGTAGACCGGGGCCAGTTCCTCATGGAGGCGGGAAACGCCCAGGAAGTCGGCTATGTCCGCTGTCGAGCGGACGGGAGGCGTCAGTACCGGCCCGTCGCCGGCGCGGTAGTCCAAGGTCTGGCCGAGCGCGGCGGCAACCTGCGGAAGGTCCGCGAAGACAATGGCGGCATCGAGCGGGAAGCGGCGGATTGGCTGCAGGGTGACCTCGACGGCGTGCTCGGGCGAGTTGCAGAGCCCGACCATGCCGCCGGCGGCCTCGCGGACCCGGTGGTACTCGGGCAGGTAGCGTCCGGCCTGCCGCATCAGCCAGATCGGCGGCCGCTCGGTACGCTCGCCCGCGAGCGCGCGCAGGAGCAGCTTCCTGGGCCGGGCGCTGCCGGACGCCGGCTTCGGACTGATTTCTTCCTGTGTGCCGATGTCCACGCTGCTCCGTCCTGTTGAACTGCCCCGGGCTTCGAGGCGGTCCGGTGAGCAGGCCCCAACCCCGGTAAGGAGGGCGTTGTCATCGTAGCGGCGCCTGGTCCAGGGCTGCCCGGCAGGCGTCGGAACCGTGCCGGATCCGTCCCGTGCACGCCAATGACGAATGGCCGGACAGCTGAAAAATGGCCGGCTGGCCTGCAAGGTCAAACTGACTGTGACCCCTGGTTGTGCAGGCCGCCGTGCGTGGCCGGAGCGGGTAGGGGACCTTCTGCGTCCAGGAGGTCACAGCAATGCGAGAGAACCTCGCTTGTGTTACCCCCGGGAAGAAGTGACAGATACCGCTGGGCAAGGGGGTGCCGAAGGCCTGTACGCGATGGATGCTCAGTGACAGTTGCCGCTGGGAGTCACAACGATCCGCGGGATGCCAGCTCGACGGCCGCGCGCCACCGCTCGTAGCCGGCGTCGTCCCGGTCGCCGGGCACGAAGCGCCGCCCGAGCTGCCAGGTCTTGCGCAGGTCGGACTTCGACCCCCACACCCCGGAACCCAGTCCGGCCAGGAAGGCCGCGCCGAGCCCCGTGGTCTCCAGGACGGCCGGGCGCTCCACCGTCGTGCCGAGCTGGTCCGCCTGGAGCTGCATGAGCAGGTCGTTCATGCTGGCCCCGCCGTCGGCCTTGAGCACCGGCACGACGCCCCCGGTCATCGCCTCCACCACGTCCCGCACCTCGAACGCGATCGCCTCCAGCGTGGCCCTGACCAGGTGGGCCCGCGTGGTGCCGCGCGTGATGCCGGTGATCAGCCCGCGCGCGTGGGGATCCCAGTGCGGCGCCCCCAGCCCCGTCAGAGCCGGCACGAACACCACGCCCCCACTGTCGGGCACGGTCCGCGCCAGGGCCTCCGACTCCGACGCCGTGCCGATCAGCCCCAGCCCGTCGCGCAGCCACTGCACGGCCGCCCCCGTCACGAAGATCGACCCCTCCAGCGCGAACGTGCGCTCGCCCGACGGCGTCTGCCAGGCCACGGTGGTCAGCAGCCCCGCGTCGGACCTGACGATCTCCCCGCCGAGGTTGGCCAGCACGAACGACCCCGTGCCGTAGGTGCACTTCACGTCACCCACGTCGAAGCACATCTGCCCGAACAGGGCCGCCTGCTGGTCGCCGGCCACCCCGCTGATCGGCAACTCCAGCCCGAGGAAGGCCGACGGCTCGGTGTGGCCGAGCGGCCCGTAGTTGGGCACGATCTCGGGCAGGGCGTGCTCGGGCACCCCGAACAGCTCGCACAGCTCGGGCTCCCAGTCGCCGGACGCCAGGCCGTACAGGAGGGTGCGCGAGGCGTTGGACGGATCGGTCACGTGCAGCGCGCCCGCCGTGAGCCTGGCGATGAGGTAGGAGTCCACCGTCCCGACGGCGACGTTGCCGGTCTCGACGCCCTCCCACACGCCCTCCTCGTGCTCGGCCAGCCAGGCGAGCTTGCTGGCCGTGAAGTACGGGTCGAGCCGCAGCCCGGTCAGCTCCGACACGCGCTGCTCGTGACCGGCCTCGCGCAGCCGCCCGCAGATCTCCGCGGTGCGCCGGTCCTGCCAGACGATGGCCCGGCTGGGCGCGGCAAGCGTGCGCCGGTCCCAGAGGACGGCGGTCTCGCGCTGTGTGGCGAGCCCGACGCAGGACGGCGAGCCGGAGGCCCTGCTCAGTGCCGAACTGCACGCGGACAGCGTGGCCTGCCAGATGTCCTCGGGATTGTGTTCGACCCAGCCGGGCGAGGGAAAATGTTGCCTGAACTCCTCGTAGCCCATGGACTCGATTTGCCCGTTTTCAGTGACAACGAGCGCAGTCACCCCCGTTGTCCCGGCATCGATGGCCAACACACTCACGAAATCTCCTCGCAATCGATGTTTATGTCGCGGAGCTAAGCGTTTGGTCTAGACCACTGCCCGTGACGGCGGGCAGAATGCGAGTCTGACATTTAAGGTGACCCCCGTCGGGAGGAACCCGCCATGCGTATTGGAGTGCTCACCGGGGGCGGCGACTGCCCCGGTCTCAACGCCGTGATCAGGGCGGTAGTGCGTAAGGGAGTGAGCGTCTACGGTCACGAGTTCGCCGGCTTCCGTGACGGCTGGCGCGGCCCGCTTGAAGGCGACACGATGCCGCTCGACATCCAGGCCGTCCGCGGCATCCTGCCACGCGGCGGCACCATACTCGGCTCCTCCCGAACGAACCCGATAAAGATCGAGGGCGGGGTCGACCGCATCAAGGAGAACCTCGCCGCCACCAGTGTCGATGCCTTGATCGCCATCGGCGGCGAAGACACGCTGGGCGTCGCCAAGCAGCTGTACGACCGTGGCGTCAACGTGGTGGGTGTACCCAAGACCATCGACAACGACCTGTCGGGCACCGACTACACCTTCGGCTTCGACACCGCCGTCAACATCGCGATGGAGGCCATCGACCGCCTCCACACCACCGCGGAGTCCCACCACAGGGCGCTCATCTGCGAGGTCATGGGCCGCCACGCGGGCTGGATCGCGCTGCACGCGGGCATGGCGGGCGGCGCCAACGTCATCCTCATCCCGGAGCGGCCGTTCGACATCGACCGGGTCTGCGAATACGTCGAGTCCCGCTTCCGCACCCGTTACTCACCGATCATCGTCGTCGCCGAGGGCGCCCACCCGATCGAGGGGCAGATGGAGCTGCAGACGGGCGAGCTCGACGCGTTCGGCCACGTCAGGCTGGGCGGCATCGGCGAGAGGCTGGCCAAGGAGATCGAGAAGCGCACCGGCAAGGAGGCCCGCACCACGGTGCTCGGCCACATCCAGCGCGGCGGCACTCCGACGGCGTACGACCGGGTGCTGGCCACCAGGTTCGGGCTGCAGGCCATCGACGCGGCCCACGAGGGCGACTACGGCAAGATGGTCGCGCTGCGCGGCACCGACATCGTCCGCGTCGGGCTCGACGAGGCCACGGCCGAGCTGAAGACCGTGCCCGTCTCGCGTTACTCCGAGGCGGAGGTGTTCTTCGGCTAGCTGAAAGCGGCTTGCAAGCGCGCGGCCGTACCTTCTGAACCAGCGGGGTTACCGCGCAGCAACCCCCCTCGGGGTACGGCTTGCGCCGCGGCTAGTCGGCGGCCCACTACGCGCCGCAAGCCGTACCTAGGAGATGGCTCAACCGCGGGGCGTGCCGAAGAGATCCACTTCCGGCGCGCCCTCGTCGTTGTCGCGCAGCCGCGCCTTGAACGCCGCCTCGCTGCGGAGTTCCTTCTCCGAGGGCGACAGGATGATGGTGAGCAGCAGGCCCACGGTGATCACGCTGATGCCGACGATCAGCGGCAGGAGAAGGTCGATCGCCCTGGCCCCGGAGATGGGCTCCAGCTCCGGGTGCGTGGTCACCGACATCGAGTACATCCCCGTGTAATGCATGCCCGAGACCGCCACGCCCATGACCAGCGCCGCACCGCCGATCTTGAGCGCGCCCCTGACCCGCAGCGTGAACCAGAGCGACACGGTCGCCGCCGCGATCGCGATCAGGACGGAGAGGGAGACGATCACCGGGTCGTAGGAGACGTGGGCGGACATGTTCATCGCGGCCATGCCGAGGTAGTGCATGCTCGCCACGCCGCATCCGGTCAGGACGCCGCCGCCGAGCAGGAACCCCAGTCGCTCGCCGCCATAAGAGGCGAGGAACAGCCCCATCCCCACGACCACGACCGCGATGAACGCGGACAGAACGGTGAGGGGGACGTCGTAGCGGATCACCGAACCGGCCACAGAGAAGCCCAGCATGGCGATGAAGTGCATGGTCCAGATGCCCGTGCCGCCTATCGCGAGGGCCGCCCCGACCAGCCAGAATCTGCCCTCGCGCCCGCCGGCCAGGCGGGCTCTCGAGGTCAGCAGCAATCCCAGCATGGAGCCCACGCTGGACATGATGTACGCGAGAACGGGCGTTAAAAGCCCAAAAGAGAAATGATCGATCGGCGACATGACCCCCACCCATCCCTTACGCACCGATAAGGGAGTATGAACAGGGAGTTGTCGCCCGCGCAACTACCTTCTTCTGCGTGCCTGCATGGGCTGGCGCGGCTGGGGCATCGGCGCGACCGGCGCGGGATAGGCGAGCTGCTGCTCCTGCTGGGCCGTACGACGGCGCAGCTCCAGCTTGGCCACCAGCTCCGCGTCCTCGTGCAGCTCCTCCTCCGACGGCGAGAGGATCACCATGAGCAGCATGGTCAGCGTGATCAGGCTGATCACGGTCATGAGGGGCACGAGGAAGTCGAGCGCGTCGGCGCCGGAGACCATGCCGGGCTCGGCGTCGACCGTGACATGCATCGCGTACATGCCGGTGTAGTGCATACCCGACACGGCGACGCCCATGACGAGGGCGGCGAGGGTGATCCAGATGGTCTTCTTGACCCGGAGCGTGAACCACAGCGCCACTGTCGCGGCCACCACCGCGATGACGACGGAGGCGGCCACGGTGATGCGGTCATAGGAGACGTGGGCGGACATGTTCATCGCGTACATGCCGAGGTAGTGCATGGAGGCCACGCCGAGCCCCGTCAGCAGGCCGCCGCCGAGCAGCGCCAGGACCCGGCCGCCACCGTACGAGACCAGCAGCAGGCCGGTGCCCACGACCACGATGGCCACCAGCGCCGAGGCCGCGGTGAGCCACACGTCGTACTTGATCTGGGTGCCCTGCACCTGGAAACCCATCATGCCGATGAAGTGCATGACCCAGATGCCGGTGCCGCCGATCGAGATGGCCGCGCCGAGCAGCCAGCGCACCCGGGCACCGCCGCGCGAGGCGTGCGCCTGTGCGGTGAGCCGCAATCCGAGCATCGAGCCGATGCACGACATCACGTAGGCGAGCAAGGGCGTCAGCAGACCGTAGGTGAAATGATTAACAGCGGTGGTCATCTATCGGTTCCTTGGTATTAGGGGTCCCCGGATTGTTTCATCCGACATGTCCCATTCGCATGGATACCACGACTATCTGTCAACCCTCCCAGTCGGAAAACATGAGAGGGACTCATGGCTATCGAGGGGCCGTTCTGGCGCGCGATCGCGGTCTTCCGCATCGCGTCGCTCGTGTACGCGGCCGCGCTGATGGCCCAGTACCGCGGCTACGAGCACCCGGCGCTGGGCTGGCTGGTCATCGGCGTGATGGCGCTGTGGACGGCGGGGGCGACGTTCGCCTACTCGGCCGAGTCCCTGCGCCGGTGGCCGCTGCTGGCGATCGACCTGCTGGTGACGATGGCCTGCCTGCTGGCCTCCCCGTACGTCGAAGGCGCCAGCCAGGGCGCGCAGGGCACCATGCCCGTCCCCGCCACCTGGGTGGCCGGTCCCGTGCTGGCCTGGGCCGTGCACGGGGGCAGGCGGCTGGGCGCGGTGGCGGCGGCCGTCGTCGCGACGGGCGACCTGTGGCTGCGCGTCCGCACCCATGAGGCGCCCATCCTGATCAACGGCGCCGTCCTGCTCTTCCTGTCGGGCGTCGTGGTCGGCCACGTGGCCCGCCTGGCCAGGCAGGCCGAGGAACGCATGCAGCGGGCCATCGAGATGGAGGCCGCCCAGCGCGAGCGCGACCGGCTGGCCCGCGACATCCACGACTCGGTCTTACAGGTCCTGGCTCTGGTTCAGCGGCGAGGGCGGCAGATCGGCGGCGAGGCGGCCGAGCTGGGACGCCTGGCGGGCGAGCAGGAGGCCGCCCTGCGCGATCTCATCACGGCCGGCCCGCCGGCTTCGGGCGCGACGGACCTGCGCTCCCTCCTGCTGCGGTACGGCTCGCCCGAGGTCACGGTGTCCACCCCGGCGGCCCCGCTGGTGCTGCCGGCCGCGGTGGCTCAGGAGACCGCGGCGGCGGTCGGCGCGGCCCTGGACAACGTCCGCGCCCACTGCGGCCCGGGGGCCCGGGCCTGGGTGCTGGTGGAGTCCGGCGACGGCACGGTGACCGTCAGCATCAGGGACGACGGGCCGGGCATCCCGGACGGGCGCCTGGACGAGGCGCTCGCCGACGGCCGCATGGGCGTCTCCCGGTCCATCCGGGGGCGCGTGGCCGAACTGGGGGGCGAGGTCTCGATCGTGAGCGTCCCCGGTCAGGGCACCGAGGTCGAGATCACCCTCCCCGCCTGACCTCCGCCCGCGCCGGGACACCGCCTTGGAGCGTCGCCGGGTCCGGCGCCCGCCGTCCGTGCGCCTGCCGTCCGTGCACGCGCCGTCCGTGCACGCGCCGCCCGTGCACGCGCCGCCCGCGCATGTGCCGCCTGGCCGCGTGCTGTCTGCGCGTGCGCCGCCCGCGTGCGCTGCTTGTGCGCGCTGCTTGTGCGGGTGCGGCTCTTGGACGGGTCGTCTGTGCATGCGCCGCCCATTCACGTTGGCCGCCGTGCGAGCGTTCAGCCGTGCAGCGCCGGCCAACGGGGGGGACTCGGGCCACGCGCAGCACGCCGGGTACGCGCACTCGGGCCCACGCGGCCCCCGCTCGCGGGAATGGGGCGGCGGGGCGGGACGAGGGGACGCGGTTAGAGTTGCGGCATGGTGCGGGTGATGGTGGTGGACGACCACCCCATGTGGCGTGACGGCGTCGCCCGGGATCTCACCGAGGCCGGCTACGAGGTCGTGGCCGCCGTAGGCGAGGGGCGGCAGGCCGTGCGGGCGGCCGGGGCGGTGCGGCCGGACGTCGTGGTGCTCGACCTGCAGCTACCGGACATGCCGGGCCCGGAGGTGGCCGCCAGGCTCGCTTCGGTCGAGCCGCCGCCCAGGGTGCTGGTGCTGTCGGCCAGCGCCGGGCAGGACGACGTGCTGGAGGCCGTCAAGGCAGGCGCGTCCGGATATCTGGTGAAGTCGGCCAGCCGGGAGGAGTTCCTCGACGCGGTACGCCGTACCGCCGACGGCGACGCCGTCTTCACCCCAGGCCTGGCCGGGCTCGTGCTCGGCGAATACCGGCGGCTGGCCGCGCGGTCCGCGCCCGCCGAAGGGCCGAGGCTGACCGAGCGCGAGACCGAGGTGCTCAGGCTGGTCGCCAAGGGCCTGACCTACAAGCAGATCGCCGAGCGGCTCGTGCTCTCCCACCGCACGGTCCAGAACCACGTCCAGAACACCTTGGGCAAGCTCCAGTTGCACAACCGGGTGGAGCTGGTGCGATATGCGATCGAGCGGGGACTCGACGCGGACTAAACTCAATGGGTCGCGACGTTGGCATCAACGCGCGCAATTCCCCGTCTTCCCGGAGGTTCCACCATGACGATGTCCGCCCTGGGCGAGCCGTGCGTTCTGCTCAAGCTGGGCGAGATCGTCCTGAAGGGCAAGAACCGCGAGCTGTTCGAACGCCGTCTGATCAGCAACATCCGTGACGCGCTCCATTCGCTCGACCTCAAGGTCGACGTGCGCAAGCGGCACGGCGTGATCGCGATCTTCCTGCCTCAGGGCACCACAGCCGAGCAGGCGGACGCCGTGGCCCAGCGGGTCGCCGACGTACCGGGGCTGGTCTGGATCCACCGGGCCTGGCGGGTCGCCAAGGACCCCGACGCGGTGCTGAAGGCCGGTCTGGAGCTCGTGGGTGAGAGCGAGGAGGCCAGGCGGGGCGCCCGCTTCGCGGTCCGCTCCCGCCGCCGCGACAAGCGCTTCCCGCTGCGCTCCAACGAGCTCGACCGGCTCGTGGGCGGCGCGATCAACGACGAGTACGGCCTGCCGGTCGATCTCAAGAACCCCGAGCTCACGGTGTTCATCGAGGTCGACAGGGACGAGGTGTTCATCTTCACCGGCGGCATCCCCGGTCAGGGCGGCCTGCCGGTCGGCAGCAGCGGCCGGGCCCTGGTGCTCATGTCGGGCGGCATCGACTCGCCTGTGGCGGCGTACCGGATGATGCGGCGCGGCCTGCACGTCGACTTCCTGCACTTCTCCGGCATCCCGTTCACCACCTCGGAGTCGATCTACAAGGCGTACGCGCTGGTCAAGAAGCTCGACAGGTTCCAGGGCAGGTCGCGGCTGTGGGTGGTGCCGTTCGGCAAGGCGCAGCAGTCGATCCGCACCTCGGGGCAGGACCGCCTGGCGGTGATCGCGCAGCGGCGGCTCATGCTCAAGACGGCCGAGGAGGTCGCCCACCGCATCCACGCCTCGGCGCTGATCACCGGCGACGCGCTCGGCCAGGTCTCCTCCCAGACCCTGGCCAACATCACCGCCCAGGACAACGCGGTGGACATGCCGATCCTGCGCCCCCTGGTGGGCTGGGACAAGACCGAGATCATGGCCGAGGCGCGGCGCATCGGCACGCTGGAGATCTCCGAGCTGCCCGACGAGGACTGCTGCACCCTCCTGGCGCCCAAGCGGGCGGAGACGCGGGCCAAGATCGAGGACCTGAAGCTGATCGAGAAGCGGCTCGACGCCGAGGAGCTGTGCGTGCAGCTCGCCGACTCGATCCAGGAGTACACGCTGGACTGAGCCGGGCCTCAGAGCCGCGAGGAAGTCACATGATCAGCACGCAGGCCGGGCGTTCGACCTCGTACGCCTGCCCGGAAGGCTGGGGAACGCCGTCTTTCAGGTCGAAGACGGTGACGGCGTCCGACTGCTGGTTCGCGACGTACATGGTGGTGCCGTCGAGGGCGAAATGCCTGGGCCAGTGGCCGCCCGACGACACCTCGGCCACCGGCGAGAGGTCCGCGGCGCGCAGCACCGAGATCGTGTCGGGGCCGCGGTTGGCGACGTACACGAGGTCGCCCTCGATCTGGAGGTGGGACGGATAGTTCTCGCCCTCCTCGCGTGAGGCGGGGGCGACGGTGCGGCGCTCGCCGTCGATGAGGGTGACGGTGCCGTTGAGCTCGCCCGCCACGTACAGGCGCGACCCGATGAACCCGAAGTGGCGCGGGCCCGTGCCCGGGTGGATCGGGATCGGCTCCAGGACGGTGCCGTCGTAGCGGTAGCGGCGGATCTCGTCGGTGCCGAGGTCGGAGACGTGCAGGATCCCGTCGTGGAAGACGGCCTGGTGAGCGTGCGGCCCCTCCTGGCGGTCCTTGTTCGGGCCGGAGCCCTTGTGGCGCAGCACGATCGGATCGCCCTCGAACGCGCCACGGGAGTCAAGGCGGTAGATGACGGCCGTGCCGTCGCCGTAGTTGGCCGCCGCCAGCACACTGCCTGTCGGGTCCACGGCGACGTGGCAGGGGCTGTCGCCCTCGCTCGGCCGCTCGTCCAGCAGGCTCAGGCTCCCCCCGGCCTGGAACGCGGTCAGCCAGCCGCGCTGGAGCTCGCCCGCCGCGTACAGCACCGGCAAGGTCGGATGAGCGGCCAGGAACGACGGCGACGCCACTCTGGTGAGCCCGCCGCCGAGCGTGAAAATGCCCGGGCCATATCCGCCTACGTAGACCTGCTTCACAACCGGGATCCTTTCATGGTTGACTATGGCAATGAGTTCGTTGACAGAGGCAAGAGTCTCTGAGATCAGAGCCTTCAATCGGTTCTATACGAAAGTGATCGGCGTTCTGCAGGCAGGCATGCTCGACTCGCCGTATTCGCTGGCCGAGGTGAGGGTGCTGTTCGAACTGGCGCATACCGCGCCGATGGAGACCGGAGAGCTGCGCGCCCAGCTCGACCTGGACGCGGGCTACCTCAGCAGGATCCTGACCCGGCTGGACGGCGACGGTCTGGTCTCGCGCGAGCGGTCCGCGTCCGACGCGCGCAAGCAGCTCGTACGGCTCACCGCCGCGGGCGCGGAGACGTTCCGGTCGCTCGACGGGCGCTCGGCCGAGGAGATCGAGCGGCTGCTGTCCAGGCTGCCGGACGAAGGCCAGGAGCGGCTGGTCACCAGCATGGCCACGATCAGGCAGGTGCTGGGGTCCGAGGGCGCACAGCGGGGGTACGTGATCAGGCCGCCGCGCACCGGCGACCTCGGCTGGGTCGCCTTCCGGCACGGCGACCTCTACGCCCGCGAGTACGGCTGGGGCACCGGCTTCGAGCAGCTCGTCGCCAGGATCGTCGGCGACCTGGACTTCTCGCGCGACGCGGGGTGGATCGCCGAGGTGAACGGGGAGCGGGCCGGGTGCGTGTTCTGCGTGCGCCAGGACGAGACGACGGCCAAGCTGCGGATGCTGCTGGTGGAGCCCTCCGCCCGGGGGCTCGGGATCGGGCGGAGGCTCGTGGACGAGTGCCTGCGGCACGCCAAGGCCGAGGGGTACAAGCGGATCACGCTGTGGACCCGCGACTGCCTGGTGAGCGCGCGGCGCATCTACCAGGCGGCCGGGTTCGAGCTGGAGTCGGAGGAGAAGGGGACGGAGAACGGGGTCGAGGTCACCGAGCAGATGTGGTCGCGCGACCTCCAGGCCACCAGTTGAGCGGGCCCGCCAGGCGCATCAGGCTCGGCACGAGCACCGCCCTGATCACGGTCGCGTCCACCAGCACGGCCACCGCCATGCCGACGCCCAGCATCTGCACGAACGTCACCTGCGCCGTGGCATAGGCGGCGAACGTGAGCGCCAGGATGCCGCCGGCGGCCGTGATCAGCGGCGCGCCCTTCTGCAGGCCGCCGGCCACGGCCTCCTCGGTGTCGCCCGTCCTGTCGTACTCCTCCTTGATGCGGGAGAGCAGGAACACCTCGTAGTCCATCGACAGGCCGTACGCGACGCAGAGCATCAGGATCGGGATGCTGGGGTCGAGCGTGCCCGTCGGGGTGAACCCGAGCAGGCCGGAGAGGTTGCCGTCCTGGAAGACCCAGACGATGGCCCCGAACATGACGCCCAGGCTGAGGACGTTCAGGAGCGACGCCTTGATCGGGATGATCAGGCTTCTGGTCATCCCGAACAGCACCAGGAACGTGACGCCGAGCATGAGGGCCAGCACCAGCGGGAGCCGGTCGACGACCGAGGCCCGGTAGTCGGCCAGCTCGGCCGGGTAGCCGCCGACGAGGACCTCGAAGGGCGGCTCGACGGCTCGTACGGCCTCCACCAGCCGCACGGGGTCGCCGGCGAGCGCCTCACCGGACGGGACCACGGAGAGCCAGGCGCCCTGGCCCTGGAACCTTCGCGGGTCGCCGTCGGCCACCCGCCGGCCTTCCGCGAACGAGCCGGCGGCTGAGTCGACCTGGGCGACCCCGGGCAGGCGGGACAGCGTCACGGCGTACTGCGAAACATCCCCCGCTGCCCGATCTTTCGAGATGATCTGGATGGCGTCGGTCTCTTCCGCGGGGAAGGACTGGCGGATGACCTCCTGGGTCTGCCGGGACGACGCCTCCGGGGGCAGAATGCGATCGTCCGCAACGCCGAAGCGCAGCCCCAGGAACGGGGAGGCGAGCAGCAGCAGCACGGCCGTGGCCAGCCCACCGGACACCAGCGGCCGGCGCATCACCCTGGTGGCCAGCGCGTGCCAGAACCGGGACTCCCGCTCGGGCCCGGCCCGCTTGGGCAGCATCGTGCCGCCGATCGAGGCGAGCACCGCGGGCAGCACGATCACCGCCGCGAACAGGCCGCCGATGACGACGGCGATGCCCGCGTACGCGAAGGATCGCAGGAAGTCGAACGGCAGCGCGAAGAGCACGGCCAGGGACGCGGCGACGGTGAGCCCGCTGAACAGCACGGTCCGCCCCGCGTGCTCGACCGCGCCGGCGACCGCGCCCGCCCGGCCGGCGCCGCGCCGCGTCTCCTCGCGGAAGCGCTGGATCACGAACAGGCAGTAGTCGATGCCGAGCCCGAGCCCCATGGCCAGGGTCAGGTTCAGGGCGAACGTTGAAATATCGGTGAATGGCAGGACGCCGCGCAGGAGCGCCAGCCCGATCACCATCGCGAGCACCCCGGCCAGGATCGGCACCAGGGCCGCCATGGCCCGCCGCTGGTAGAGCCAGAGCAGCACGAACGCCAGCGGGAAGATGACCAGCTCGGCCCGTACGAAGTCCTGCCTGGCCAGCGGCACGGTCTCCCGGAAGACCTCCTCCCCTCCCCCGGCCCGCACCTCGAGCAGGCCGGTGCCCTTGGTGATCTCGGGCACGAGCCTGGGCAGCACCTGCGCGCGCACGTGGTCGGCGTCCCCGGGGATGCGCACCACGATCAGCGCGTGCTTGCCGTCCTCGCTGCGCAGGGTGGCGGGCTTGCCGCGTGTCCAGTAGGAGGCGGACTCGGCGACGCCCTCCTGCCCGGCGACCCGCTCGGTCAGCTGCCTGCCCTCGGCCTCCACCGCGGGATCGTCCACGGTGCCGGACCTGACGGTCGCCAGGAAGATCATGTCGGGGCTGCCGGCGCCGAAACGCTGGACCAGCTCGGCCTGCGCCCGGTCGGACTCGCTCCCCGGCGCCTCGAACCTGGCCAGCGACAGCCGCGGCACCGCCCCCACCGCCAGCGCCGCGGCCGCGACGAGCACCACGGCGGCCAGCGCGAGCACGATCCTGCGGCGCCGTACGAGCAGGAATCCCAGCCTGCGCAGCGGCGGCCCGCCCGTCTCCTCCCGAGCCGGCCGGACCTGTGTGTTCACCGCCATGTTCGCCTCCCCCCGAGCAAAACCCGGTAAACTACTCGTGTTTTCATCACCGGACCAGAAATACAAGTAAATGCTCGCATTTGTCAACGAGGAGACCCATGCCTGAACGCACGGTCCGCCGTCAGGCGCGCGGCCTGAAGCGCATGGCGGAGATCCTCGACGCCGCCGAGTCGGTGATCGCCGAGGTGGGATATCCGGACATGACGACGAACAACGTCGCCGCGCGGGCGGGGATGTCGCCGGGGTCGCTGTATCAGTTCTTCCGCAACAAGGAGGAGATCCTGGACGGGCTGGTCGCGCGCTACACCGTCGACCGGCAGGAGTTCTGGGCCGCGCGGCTGGCCGCCGTCACCCCGGAGGTACCGCTGGAAGTGCTGGTGGGGCAGCTCGTGGACGAGAGCGTCAGGTTCAAGAACGCGTCACCGGCGTACTGGTCGCTGCTGTACGGGTCGGCGACGGGCGATCAGCTGGCCGCGGCGTCGCGGCGGCTCCACACCGACATCGCCCGTCAGGTCGCCGCCATGCTGCGCCGCCGCTCCCCCGATCTGCCGGAGGAGCGCGCGATGCTCATGGGGACGATGGCGGTGGCCATGGTGAAGGCGGTGATGCCGCTGGTCACCTCCGCGCCGCCCGAGCGCGGCGCGGAACTGGTGGACGAGCTGAAACTCGCGCTGGTGCGCTATCTGACCTGATCAGGCGCGGAACGGCCCCGCCACCTCGAACGTGTGACCCTCGGCGCGGCCGCGCCTGGCCGAGAGGTAGAGCCGCTCGCCGCCCGGCGAGAAGGCCAGCCCGGTCAGCTCCGCCCCGGCGTGCCCCTCCAGCCTGAGGAACGGCGTGACCGCGCGGTCGGGGGCGATGACGTCGATCTCCGTCGTCTCCCTGGCCACGTAGAGGTCGCCCGAGGGAGCGGCGGTGATGGCGCGCACGCCCTCGCACAGCCGGTCGAGCGTGGCGGCCTGCGTGTCGTAGGCCCACAGGGCCGTGTCGCCCTTGGTGGTGAAGTAGCACACGCCGCCCGCGTAGTGGCAGCCGTCGCCGCCGTCGAAGTGGCGGGCGTCCTCGACCTGGTGGCGGGCCGCCGTGAACAGGGCCGCCGGTGAGGGCACCGCCTCCCAGCGGCCCCCGCTGCACAGGACCTCCAGCGTGCCCTCCGTCAGGTCGCCCCAGTCGCCGGGCCTGAACCGGTAGAAGCAGCCGTCGGGCTCGTCCTCGGTCATGTAGATCACGTGCCGCTCCGGGTCGCAGGCGGCGGCCTCGTGTCTGAAGCGGCCCATCGCCAGGCGGGGGCGCGCGGCCCGCGCGCCGTAGGGGTCGCACTCGAAGACGCGGCCACGGTCGCCGAGCTCGCACGACAGCCAGGTGTGCCACGGCGTGGCGCCGCCCGCGCAGTTGAGGTCGGTGCCCGACAGGATGCGGTACGCGTCACCGATGGTGCCGTCCGGGCGGAAGCGCAGCGCCGAGGCTCCGCCGAGCAGCGGGAGCTCGGAGTTGGACACGTAGATCCAGCCGGCGCCGTCGGGGAAGCAGGCGCCGCCGTCGGGCGCCGCGTGCCAGGTCAGCCCGGCGACCTTGTGGCCTGAACGGGCCACCACCCTGCCGGTGAAGCCGGACGGCAGCACGAGACCGTCGGCGTCCGGCAGGCCGAGCGGACCATACGGGCTGGTGCCGCCCCGCCAGAGCGGGCCCGTGCGGAGGAGAGTCTTGTGGGACATCGTGGGGCCTCCCTCTAGGTGCCACGCTAGTCGACCGCACTGACATGAATGACAGGGACTCGCGACATCAAACTCTGCGCAAACCCCGGACTCCCTCCACGCAGTCATGCGGCTAACGCACGTACCCGAACCGGCGACCCGCGTCTTCGTGACAGTCCCGCAGCGCGTCGGACGGTCCCGCATCGGGCGCACGTCGTATGGCCGGGGTGGTGACCGCCGTGCCGGTGCCGTCGCGTCCGCACTCGGCGGCCCAGCAGCCGCGTCCACGTACCCGATCGACGTCGCATCGGGTACGTGGACCCGGCGTAAGCCCGGGGGCCGTCTATCCGGCAGGGGAACCGTCCGGCATCCACCACCGGCGGGACCGCCGCCTCACGCGAGGCTCATGGCATGCCAAAGCCCGGGCTCCCTGATCGGGCTCCCGGGCTTTCCGGCAGGTCAGGCCATGGCCTGGAACATCCAGTGCTGCTTGTCGATGTCCTGTGCCACCGCGATGAGCAGGTCCTGCGTCACCGGGTCGGGCTCGTCGGTGATCCGGACGCGCTCGTGCATCCGCCTGCTGACGCCGTCCAGCAGGTCGGTGATCGTCGCCACCACCTTGCCGTCCTCCAGCCAGCCGGACTCCGGCTGCTGGAGCTTCGTGGCCCTGGCGACCGTGGCGGAACGGCCGTCCGGGTTGGCGCCGATCGCGACGGCGCGTTCGGCGATGGTGTCCATGTGTCTCCTGGCCAGCTCGGTGAGCTCGTCGAGCTGGAGATGGATCGAGCGGAAGTGAGGGCCGATGAGGTTCCAGTGTTCTTGCTTGGCGACCAGCGAGAGGTCGATGAGATCGACCAGGGCGCCCTGCAGAGCCTCCGCGACGGTGTTCTTGGCCTCACCCGAGAGAGGGCCGGTAATCGCGGCCATGTCGTATTCCTCCCCGTAGGTCGGACTTTTTCCCTACTTAGAAGGACAACGACATGACGGCGGGCATTCCGCCCCGTTGTTGACAGTGTAATAATGACAGTGTCATTGTGGAGGTATGAGCGACACCTGGACCATCGGCGAGCTGGCCGAACGAGCGGCACGTGCCCTGCGCGGCGGCGCGGCGCCGGTCAACGGCCGGGTCCGTGACGTGCCCGGAGAGCGGCTGATCAGGTGGTACACGACGATCGGTCTGGTGGACCCGCCCCTGACCCGGCGCGGCAGGATCGCCCAGTACGGCCGGAGACACCTGCTGCAGCTCGTGGCCGTCAAGCGCCTGCAGGCGGCCGGCCACTCGATCGCCCAGATCCAAGCGGCCCTGGCGGGCGCCACGGATCGCATGCTGGAAGCCACGACCGGCCTCGCGCTCTCCCCCACCGCCCACGGACTCGACGCCGCCCTCGGTTTGAGCGCCGCCCCGGCACCCGACGGTGCCCTCGGATCGAGCACCACCCCGAGACCGGACGCCGCCCCGGGGACGGCTGTCACCTCGAGAACGGACACCGCTCCGGGGCTGGACGCCGCCTCTGAGCCGGACGCCACTTCGAGGCTCGGTGGCGCTTCTTCCCCGGAGACCGCCCCCGCGCTGGAGGGCTCGTCGGCGATGGACGACGTTGCCGGGCCGGGTCGCCCAGCGCGGCCAGGCAACGCCGCTACACCAGACGCGACGCCTCAGCCGGACGCGGCACCTCAGGCGGACACGGCGGCTCGGCTGGAGGACGCGCTGCTGGGTGAGGCGCCGATGAAGCACGGGCCCGCGCCTGAGGGTCGTGCGTGGCCAGAAGCCGATGCCGCGCACGACGGCCCGGGACGCGATACCCATGCCACGCACGACGGCGCAGGTGCCGCAACCGGCATCACGCACACCCGAGACGGTGGCGCACGCGCCGGTGGGGAGACCGCGCGAGGGCGGTTCTGGGCTGATCGGCCGGGAAAGGCGGCCACACGGGCTCACGAGAAGGCCGGCCAAGGCGCGACCCGTGAAGAGACGGCCGGCCGGCCAGAGGGCCGTGGCGCTGCCCCCATGGTCACAGGGGTCAGGCTCGCGGACGGGGTGCGGCTCGTGCTGGACGCGGGCAGGGCCCTCACCGAGGAGGACGTTCAGGCGGTGCTGGCGGCGGCGGGACCGCTGCTCGCGGTGCTCGAAGAGAGGGAGCTGAGATGAACATCACTTCGCTGGAGCCCGCACGGTGCCTGCCGGTGCCGGACGCCGGGATCGGCGCGCTGCGGACGGAGCGCGGCAACCTGCCGCTGGAGAGCGTGGACGTGGCCGCCGACATCTCCGGGCTCATCGCCGGGGTCGAGGTCACGCAGGGGTTCAGGAACCCGTTCGACGTCACGCTCGAGGCCACGTACGTCTTCCCGCTGCCCGACAGGGCGGCCGTCACCGGGTTCAGGATGGAGGCCGACGACCGGGTGGTCGAGGGCGTGCTGAAGGAACGCGCCCAGGCCAGGGCCGACTACGACCAGGCGCTGCGCGAAGGCAGACGGGCGGCGATCGCCGAGGAGGACCGGCCCGACGTGTTCACGATCAGGGTGGGCAACATCCTGCCCGGTGAGCGCGTCTCGGTCAGGCTGACCATGAGCCAGCCGCTGCCGTACGAGGACGGGGCGGCCACGTTCCGCTTCCCGCTGGTCGTGGCCCCGCGCTACATCCCGGGCAGCCCCATCGACGGCCCGCCCGCGGGCGACGGCGCCGCGCCCGACACCGACGCGGTGCCCGACGCGTCCAGGATCAGCCCGCCCGTCCTGCTGCCCGGCTTCCCCGACCCCGTGCGCCTGTCACTGCGCGCGACCGTGGACGCGGCCGGACTGGAGCTGCGCGAGCTGGCCTCGAGCCTCCACGTGGTCGAGGAGGAGGGCAATACGGTACGCCTGCGCCCGGGCGAGCGGCTCGACCGCGACTTCATCCTGCGGCTGTCGTTCGACGCGTCCACGTCGTTGCAGCTCGACGGCCGATCGGGCGGCACTGGCACGTTCGCGCTCACCGTCGTGCCGCCGCCGCTCCAGTCCACGCGCGCGCCGCGCGACCTGGTGCTGGTGCTCGACCGTTCCGGCAGCATGAGCGGCTGGAAGATGATCACCGCCCGGAGGGCCGCGGCCCGCATCGTCGACACGTTGACGGAGCACGACAGGTTCGCGGTGCTGACGTTCGACTCCGTGGTGGAGGAGGCGTTCGAGGGGCTGGTGGAGGCGTCCGACCGTAACCGGTACCGTGCCGTCGAGCACCTCGCCCACGTGGACGCCCGAGGCGGCACCGAGCTGCTGGAGCCGCTGCGCCGGGCCATCGCGCTCCTGGGCGCAAGGAACGAGCGCGAACGCGTCGTGGTGCTGGTCACGGACGGCCAGGTGGGCAACGAGGACCAGATCCTGGAGCAGGCCGGCGGCGCGCTTTCGGCCATGCGCGTGCACACGGTCGGCATCGACCGCGCCGTGAACGCCGGTTTCCTCGGCCGCCTGGCCGGGCTCGGCGCGGGCCGGTGCGAGCTGGTCGAGTCGGAGGACCGGCTGGACGCCGCCATGGAGCAGATCCACCGCAGGATCGGCGCTCCCCTGGTGACCGACCTCTCGATCAAGGGCCTCGACGTCGAGCCGGACACGGTCACCCACCTCGGGTCGATCTTCCCCGGCGTGCCGCTGCGCGTGTACGGGCGCTACCGCGAGGGCTCCTCGCTGACCGTACGCGGGATGGCGGCCGGAGGACCGTGGGAGGAGCAGGTCGCGGGCGTGACGGTGGACAATCCGGCCATCCGCGCCGTCTGGGCTCGCGCGCACTTGCGCGAGCTCGAGGACCGGTACGCCATGGGCGAGCACGACCTGGAGTCACGGATCGTGCGGACATCGCTCGAGTACGGCGTGCTGTGCCGCTTCACCGCGTACGTGGCGGTCGACACCAGGCAGGTCGCCGAGGGTGGGCCGGAGCACCGGGTCATCCAGCCGGTCGAACCGCCGAGCGGGTGGGAGCTGCCGCAGAGCCCGCCCATGATGGGCTTCACGGCGCACGCGGCGGTGATGGCCGCCCCGCCGCCCGGGGTTCAGCGGATGCGGCTGCCGGAGCCCGGCCTCGGCCTCGGCGACGCGCAGCCGGACTTCCTGACCGGTGGGCCGGCGGGGGGCGCCGAGGGGTTCGGCGCGCCGCCGAGGCCGGCTCCTGCCGCGCCGAGCAGGCCCGGCGGCGGCTGGGCGCCGAAGTTCGCGCCGCGGCCCGCTCACCGGCTGGAGTCGGTCAGGCCACAGCTGGTGGCCGAGCTCGACCGGCTCAAGGCGCTGCCCATGGCCGACCTGCTGTACCTGGCGGACCTGGGCTCGCGGCTGGCGGCGCTGGCGGCGTACCTCGGAGGGAACGAGCAGCTGGCGGCACTGGCCCGCGAGCTCGAGTCGGCCGAGCGGCCGGGCGCCGACGCCCAGGCCCTGCACGACCGCGCCGTGGAGGTCCTCACGACCCTCGTGGGCGACGACCCCGGCTCAGGTGGTGGAGGCGGCCGCCGCGGCCCCTTCTGGAAGCGCACCTAGGACGCGTGAGGGCGGCTACATGATCGGGCTCCACTCCTTCATGAGCACGATCTCGTAGCCGTCCACCGCCGTGTACGGGTCCTCCTTGAGGAGGTCGCGCAGCTCGGCCTCGTCCGCCACCTCGTACACGTGGAGCGCCCCCGTGTCGTCCGCCCAGGGCCCGGCGGTCACCAGCCGCCCCTGGTCCTTGAGCCGCCGCAGGTGCTCCCGGTGCGCGGGACGGGCCGCGAGGCGGCTGGGAGCGTCGTCGAAGGCCAGTTGCAGTACGTATCTCGCCATGCCCGCACGCTAGGGCCGGACAGGCCGGGTGCTCAGCATCGCGGGTCACCGGGGTGGTGTATCACGGGATACATGACGTACACGCTGGCCGACCTGCCGATGCTCGGCGGGCTCGACGACGGGCGGCTGCGGGGGTTGGAGGCGCTGGCGCGGCGGCGGCGCTATCCGGCCGGGCAGGTGCTGTGCACGGAGGGCGATCCGGCCGAGCAGCTGGTGGTGCTGCTCGACGGGCGGGTCAAGGCCGGGCGGGTGAGCGCGGAGGGCAAGGAGGTGGTGCTCGCCGTGGAGGCCGCGCCGGTCGCGTTCGACAAGACGGCGCTCCTCGTGGACGCACCGCACCGGGCGACCCGGACGGCCTTGACGGCGGTGGAGGTGGCGTACCTGCCGCGGTCCGCGGTGCTCGAGCTCGTCGCCGCCGAGCCGTCCGTCGCGGCGCGGCTGCTGCGCACGCTGGCCGCGACCGTGCGGGACCTGGACGAGCGGCTCATCGACGCGGCGGTACGCGACGTGCCCTCGCGCGTGGCCACCTGGCTGGTACGCCGGTGCGCGGACGGCCGGGTGCCGCTCCACGCGGGGCAGGCGGGCCTGGGCGCCGAGATCGGCGCGACCAGGGTGAGCGTCAACCGGGCACTGCGCGGGTTCGAGCGCCGTGGATTGATCGAGATCCGCACCGGCGAGGTGATCGTGCTGAATCCCCAGGCCCTCGCCCGCCTCGCCGCCATCCCTGCCCCTGCTCTCTGAGCCTGCGCGGCCGCCATTCCGGTCCTGTCAGGCCGAGCACGCGCGCCGCCGGATCGTGCGCCGCGCGGGTGCTCGTACCCTGGAGAAGTGACTGCACTTGTCCTGGACGGCGGCCTGTCCACCCAGCTCGAACGGCTCGGCGCGGACCTCGGCGACGAGCTCTGGTCCGCGCGGCTGCTGCTGGAGCAGCCCGACCTGATCAGGCGCGTGCACGCCGACTACTTCGCGGCGGGCGCCGACGTGGCCACGACCGCCAGCTACCAGGCCACGATCCCGGGCTTCCTGCGGCGCGGGCTGGACGTGGCGGCGGCCGAGCGGCTGATCAGGTTGTCGGTGGAGCTGGCCGGGCAGGCCCGCGACGAGGCGGGTCGCGGGCTGGTGGCGGCCTCGGTCGGCCCGTACGGCGCCTACCTGGCCAACGGCGCCGAATACACCGGCGACTACGGCCTCGATGAGGACGGGCTGTTCGACTGGCATCTGCCGCGCTGGGAGATCCTCGCCTCGGCCGGGGCCGACCTGCTGGCCTGCGAGACGATCCCGTCGTACCCGGAGGCGCGCGCGCTGGCCAGGCTGCTGGCCCGCACGCCCGAGGTGAAGGCGTGGGTGAGCTTCTCCTGCCGCGACGAGCAGCGGCTCAACGACGGCACCCCGATCCGCGAGGCGGCCGCGCTGTTCAGCGGAAACCCGCAGGTGGTGGCCGTGGGGGCCAACTGCACCGCGCCGCGGCACATCCCCGGGCTGATCTCGTGCCTGTCGGGCGGCCTGCCCGTGGTGGTCTACCCGAACTCGGGCGAGACGTGGGACGCCGGGCACCGCCGCTGGCTGGGGCTGGCCGACCCGGTGGAGTTCGGCCAGGCGGCCAAGGAGTGGCAACAGGCGGGCGCGTCGCTGATCGGCGGATGCTGCCGTACGACTCCGGAGCACATCGCGCAGATCCGCGCCCACCTCTCCTGAGCGCGGACCCCGCGCACGCCCGGCTCGGGGTGCGCGGGGTCTCGAATGAGGAGCGCTAGGCGGTCACGGCCGCGGTGCTGCGGCGCCGGCCCAGGACGCTGTCGAGGGCCAGCGCGCCCCCACCGGTGAAGCCGATCGCCAGGCTGGCCGCCGCCAGCGCCAGGACGAACTCGTAGCCGCCCTCGCCGGCGTTGAAGCCGGCCCCGCCGTGCACGAACACGATGGCGCCGACCATGTCGACGGCCAGCAACGTGCCCGCGATCGGCAGCGCCGCGCCGAGGATCAGCGCCAGGCCGCCCACGACCTCCAGCACCGCCACGGCCGGAGCGGCCACGGACGCCAGCGGGATGCCCGCGGACTCGAAGAACTTGGTCGTGCCCGCGATGCCCATGGTCGCGAACTTCTGATAGCCGTGTACGAGGAAGATCACTCCGGTGGCGATCCTCGCGAGCAGCAGGACGACGGGGCGCGCCTGGTCGAGCATTCGATCTCCTAGAGAGTCATTCAGATTTGAACAACAACACTAGCACCGATTGTTCAAATCTGAACAACACGTAGAATGAACTGGTGACGGACCCCCGATGGCTGGACGCGACGGAGATGGCGGCGTGGCGCGCCTTCCTGTCCACTTCCCACCTGCTCGAGCGGCGTATCGAGGAGCAGCTCAAGAGCGCGGCCGGGCTGACGCACCCGCAGTACGAGATCCTGGTGCGGCTCGCCGACGCCCCTGGACGCCAGATGCGCATGACCGAGCTGGCCAGGGGCGTCGTGGTGTCGAAGAGCGCGCTGACGTACCAGATCACCCAGCTCGAGAAGGCGGGCCTGGTGGAACGCGCCACCTGCCCCAGCGACGAGCGCGGGGTGCTGGCGGTGCTCACCGACGCGGGCCTGAGCTGCCTGGAGCGGGTGGCGCCGGGCCACGTGGAGGTCGTGCGCGCGTACCTGATCGACCGGCTCAGCCGCGAGGAGCTGCACGCGATGACCACGGCCATGCAGAAGTCCGAGGCGGTGCTACGCGCCTCGGGGTGAGGTCAGTTCTTGGCGGCGGCAGCGGCGCGCGCGGCGCGCTCCATCTCGACCCGGGCGCTGGCGGCGTACTTGTCGACGTATTCCTGCCCGGACAGCTCCATCAGCGCGTACATGATCTCGTCGGTCACGGCGCGCAGCACCAGCCGGTCGTCCTCCATCCCGTAGTAGCGGGAGAAGTCGAGCGGCTTGCCGAACCTGACGCCGGGCCGGATCCCGAGCTTGGGCACCGGCCGTCCCGGCGGCATCATCTCGTACGTGTTGACCATGGCCCACGGGATGACCGGCGTCCTTGACTCCAGGGCGAGCCTGGCCACGCCGGTCTTGCCCTTGTAGAGGCGGCCGTCGGGCGAGCGGGTGCCCTCGGGGTAGATGCCGAGGATCTGGCCCTCGCGCAGGATGCGCAGGCCGGTGCGGAGGGCCGCCTCGCTGGCCTTGCCGCCCGAGCGGTCGATCGGCACGGTGCCGACGCCGCTGAAGAACAGGCGGGTGAAGAAGCCTTTGATGCCGCGCCCGGTGAAGTAGTCGGCCTTGCCGAGCGAGATGACCTTGCGGCGGATCTGCAGCGGCCCGAAGAAGTGGTCGGCGAACGACAGGTGGTTGCCGGCCAGGATCGCGGGCCCCTCTTTCGGCACGTTTTCCGCGCCCTCCGTCCACGGCCGGAAGACGGCGATGAGGAACGGACCCAAGATGGCCTTGACCACCCAGTAGAACACCCCGGCACCTCTTCTCCAGCACGCTTGTGGGCGACCATAGTCATCTTCCCATCCCGAACGCCATGCTCCTACATCAGCTCTCGCACAAACACCCCGGAACGTGCGACGATCGGGCAGTTCCGGGATGAAATTCCGTCAAGGAGCTGTTATGCCGCTCATGCCAGGCGCGGAGCCCTACCACCACGACGGAGGCCAGGTCGGTCTGCTGCTGTGCCACGGGTTCACGGGCACCCCGCAGTCGCTGCGACCATGGGGGGAGTTCCTGGCCGGGCACGGGGTGAGCATCTCGCTGCCCCGCCAGCCCGGGCACGGGACCACGTGGCAGGAGATGAACAGGACGCGCTGGGAGGACTGGTACGCCGAGGTGGAGAAGGCGTTCGCGGACCTCCAGGGACGCTGCCAGAATGTGTTCGTGGCGGGGCTGTCGATGGGCGGCTGCCTGGCGCTGCGCCTCGCCGAGGTGCACGGCTCGGCGATCAGCGGCGTGGTGGCGGTCAACCCGTCGATCGCGAACGACGTGCCACTGCTCAAGCTCGCTCCGCTGATCAAGTGGTTCGTGCCGTCGGTGGCCGGCGTCGCGAACGACGTCAAGAAGCCCGGCGTGACCGAGCTGGCCTACGCCCGCACCCCGGTGAAGGCGGCCGCGTCGCTGCCCGCGCTATGGTCGCTGGTGCAGGCGGACCTGGCGAAGGTGACACAGCCGCTGCTGGTTTTCCACAGCGCGGAGGACCACGTGGTCAAGCCGACGAGCGTGGCGATCATCCGCGAGAAGGTCCCGCAGGCCACGATCGAGGAGCTTACCGATAGCTACCATGTTGCGACGCTGGACAACGATGCCGACAGGATCTTTGCCGGGAGCCTCGACTTCATCCGGACACATGCCTCGGTACCCTTGCAGAGGGACTGATCGCACCCAGGGGGAAGTCGCGATCGTTGTGGAGAGGCCCATCTAGGTGACGCCCCAGAGTGAGGACGAGGTCTGGCGGCAGATCGTCGCGTCCTTCAACGACACCGCCGAGCGTGACTCGGCCGACCAGCCGTGGCCGGACAGCGAGAACGTCGCTCCGGAGCCCACCCGCCGGGTCGTGAAACCCTCGGAGGAGCCCGAGCCCGACGAGGACTCCGAAGAGGACGATGAGGACGAGGGGCACTTCGAGCCGCCCACGCCGCCTCCGCTGCCCAAGATCGACCTGCCGACCAAGCTGGCGTGGGTGGCGCTGTTCGGCGGCCCCGCGTACCTTCTGGTCGCGGCGATGGCGAGCTGGCACATGGAGGGATGGGCGCTGTTCACGGCGGTGGCGGCGTTCATCGGCGGGTTCGTGGCGCTGGTGGTGCGCATGGGCGACGGGCCGCCCAACGACTCGGGCTGGGACGACGGCGCCGTCCTCTGACCGCCTGCCCCCACCTACGCGTGATCGAGGAGCCGCCCCGCGTACCCCAGGAAGCCCTGTTCCCTCAAAGGATCCCAGCCCACGACGGCGGCATGGCCCGGCCGCGACGAGACGCCCTCACCGACCGCGGCCGAGGCCTCTTTGAGGGGACGTGGGGACGACGCTTCGGAGCCGCCCCGGGGCGGGAGCGCTACGACTTCGAGGTGACGGTCTTGGGCGCGAACGACTCGACCACGTCGGTGTAGCGGTCACGGGTGTCGACCGCGTGCCCCACGCCCCACACCGTGCTCTTGCCGGCAAGGTAGGCCACCGCCTGGAGCCGCACGCTGCTCCTGTCCTTCTGGGCGCCGCCGCGGATGGTCTCGCAGTCGCCCTTCTCGCACCGCATCATGAGCGGCTCCGTGGCCCGCGACGGGTCGTAGCCGGCCATCCAGTAGCGGCCCTTGCCGTCGCCGGTCACGCCGTAGAGCCGGGCGTCGGAGTCGGGCAGCGGCTGCTCGCTCCAGCGCTTGCCGTTCCAGGTCAGCATGAGGGGTGAGATGTCGCCGGGCCCGCGGTAGACGCCGCCGACGGCCACCGCCCGCTTGGCGCTGTCGACCTGCAGATCACGCAGGTAGCCGCCGGGGATCGAGGGCACCGGCATGGACTTCCACGCCCCGCCCGAGTAGTGCACGATCAGCGGCGCCGAGCCCGTGTCGCCGACGGCGAACCCGCCGGCCACCGCGTAGAGCGCGCCGTTCTCCTTGGTCTGCTGCACGGTCCAGGAGTTGCCCTGGCCGGTGAGGATGAGCCCCTGCTTGTCGCGGCTGCCGACCGCCACGATCCGCCCCGATTTGGCGTCGACGCCGCCGAGCCAGTCTCCTGCCCGCAGCCCCTGCGGCCTGACCCGGTCGAACCCCGTCACGTCGCCGTGGGCGATGTACGGCAGCCCGTCGTGCCCGTCGCCGACCGCCCACACATCGGACGGGGAGGCGGCGGCCAGCCCGCGCAGGTTTCCCGCGGACGCGGCGTCGCGGACGGAGATCTCGGACCAGCCGCTGCCGTCCCAGTGGCGGATGGTGCCGCGGTTCTTCCAGACGTCCCAGATCTCCTGCTGGCCGACGGCCCACACGTCGCTGGAGGAGACGGCGAGCACGTCGGAGAGCGAGCCGTCGGCCTGGAGGCGCACGCTGGTCGACTGCTGCCACGCCTCTATCGTGGCGGGGCGGCGAGGTTCGGCATGCGCGGCGGGCGTGACCTGCGTCAAGGCCACGGACGTCGCCAAGATCAAGGAGAGCGCACGCCGCTGAGAGCGACGGGTCATGAGCAAATGCTACGGGTTGGGGGGCGCCTCTTGCCCGTTAGTGCCCAACTCGCAACTCTGCGATAACGGGCAGATGGTCGCTGGCCCCGGCCAGATCGGCAATTGGGGCGTCCACTCCCCCGCACGACGTGACACGCGCGTCGCGCGCGGCGAACACGCCGTCGATGCGTAGCGCCGGCCGGGCGGCCGTGAACGTCAGGCCGTCGCCCTTGGGCGCCACGGCATAGCAGTCGGCCAGCCGGGCGGCGAGAAAGCGCCAGGCGGGCTGGTGTGCCTGCTCGTTGAGATCGCCGCCGAGCACGATCGTCGCCCCGAAGCGGCCGGCCGCCTGCTCCATCAGGGCCACGGCCTCGGCGGCGTGGTGCATCCTGGCCGGGTCGTTCAGATCCAGATGGAGGGAGCCGACCGCCAAGCGGGCCCCGTCGACCTCCACCACGGCGAGCGCGAGCCCGCGCCGTTCCAGCCCGAGGAAGACCCGCAGCGCGTGGCTCTCGGCGTGCAGCACCCTGACACGCGGGCCGGTGAACACGGCCACGCCGCCCACCCTGCCGGGGGTGGCCACCCGCAGGCCCGCGGCGGCGGCCAGGGCCGTGCGCCGGCTCTTCCTGAGCCTGGGCGCCTCCTGCACGCAGAGCACGTCGGCGCGCATGGCGTTGATCACCCTGGTCAACGCGGGCACACTGTCGCGCATCCCGCGTACGTTGTAGGTCCCGACCCTGATGGTCAGCGCTGCCTGGCCAGGTCGGCCGCCCCCACCAATCCCGCGGAGGCGCCCAGCTCGGCCAGCCTGATGTCGGCGAGCGGCCGGTGGCCGTGGCCGGTGAGCCGCTCGGCGAAGGCCTGGCGGGCCCGGTCGATGAACAGGTCGGCGGCGCGGGAGACGCCGCCTCCCACGATGAAGCAGCCGGGGTCGAGGACTCCGGCCAGGTCGGCCATGCCCTGGCCGAGCCAGTCGGCCAGGCTGGCGAACGCGGCCAGCGAGGCCTCGTCACCCAGGCGCGCGGCCTCGGTCACCTCCTCGCCCTCGATCTTGCCGTCGGCCAGCCCGAGCAGGATCTTCGCCTGCTCCGGGTGCGCGTCGGCGATCTCCCTGGCGTCCTTGACGAGGCCCTGGCCGCTGGCGTACTGCTCCCAGCAGCCGACGTTGCCGCAGCCGCACTGCCGCCCTCCGGGGAGGACCTGCATGTGGCCCAGCTCGGCGCCCATGCCCCAGCGGCCGCGGTAGAGGACGCCGTCGAAGACCAGGCCGCCGCCGATGCCGGTGCCGAGCGTGATGCAGACCACGTGGGACTGACCCCGCCCGGCGCCGAACCTGGTCTCGCCCCAGGCCATGGCGTTGGCGTCGTTCTCGATCACGACCGGCAGACCGACGAGGCCGCTGATCTTCTTCTGCAGCGGCTCCTCTCGCCAGGCTAGGTTGGGGGCGAAGCGCACCATGGAGCGGGTCTCGTCGACGAACCCGGCCGCGCCAACCCCGACGGCCTCGATGTCCCGGCCCGCGCTCAGCTCGCGAACGACGTCGGCCACCGTCTCGGCCACCACGTCGGGGCGGTCGGCGGCAGTGGGCCTGAGCGTGTGTGCGACGATCTGGCCCTTGTCGTCGACCACACCGGCGGCCACCTTGGTCCCGCCGATGTCGACACCGATCGTGAGCATTGCCCCGTTTCTCCCTATCCCAGGTCTATGTGTTCCACGTCGTCGTGACGGTCCCTGCGATCGCGGTCGTCGCTCGGCCTGCGGGGGGCGGGCCTGCTCAACGCGTCGAACGCGCCGCGGACCGCGGCGAACAGCTCGCCGCCCGCGGCCATCAGGTGCCCGGTCACGTCGCCGCCCGACTCACGCTGCGCCGCGATGGCCCGGCACCACGGGCAGGCGCGGCAGATGTACTCGTCGTGGGGCTCGGACACGGCCTCCTCCCACACGTCCCGTTCCCTGCGGCCGCCGCCGGTGAAGGAGTTGAACACGCTCTTGCCGACCTGGCGGGTGGCCCGCCCCTGGATCGACTCGAACAGTTTGCGCGCCTCGTCGGCGACCGTCCCTATCGGGTCTCGGTCGTTGCTGTTGTTGCTCTCGGTCATGGGGCCCTCCCTGCGTATGGGGTCGCTCATCCTCCTCAACTCCTCAGGTCGCGGATTCGCTCCCCGGGCTGAAACCTACCCGCAGTACGCCGTCTCGGAGCGCGGCTCCGCTGATCTTCCTTCGGGCCAGCGCCGCGGGCAGCGCCAGGATCCTCCGGTACGGCCCCGCCGTGATGATCAGCTCATCGCCCTTGCGGGCCAGGTCGACGTCGTCGCGGTCGGCGCCGGGCAGGGCGAGCTCCAGATCGTCCGCGCTCATCCGCAGCGGCGGCTCGACGGCGTGGGCGGCGAACGGGTCGGACTCGCCGTACATCGCCTCGCCCACCGAGGCCAGCGTTTCCTTGCCGACGGGCTCGGCGGGCAGGTAGGGGACGACGTGGATGGGCAGCGGCGCGAACGACTGCTCCGCCTCGGTCAGCAGCCTGGACTGCGCCGCCGCCCACTGGGCGCGCCACTCGTCGGCACCGCCGGAGGGGAAGACCCGGTTGGCGATGACGGCGTCGACGCGGTAGCCGTACAGGCTGAGTGAGGTGAGGGTGCGCCTGGCCTCGGCGAGCACCACGGACTCCGGCGTGAGCACCAGCCGCACGGAGGCGTGGTCGCCGGTGAGCAGCTCGCGCACCTCCATGAGGCCGCGGTGCAGGCGCTCGCCCGCGCTCATGACCTCCTCGCCGGGCGCACTGACGTGGGCCACGGTGCGCACGAACGGCGAGACGAGCCTCACGAGCTTGCGGCCGACCGGCAGGAGCCTGCTGACGTGCCAGTCGAGCGCCTCCGGCAGGGCCAGCAGCCGCAGCGTCTCGGCGGTGGGCGCGCAGTCGACCACGATCACGTCCCAGCGACCCTCGCGGGCGTGCTCGCGCAGCTCGAGCAGGGCGATGACCTCCTCGGCGCCGGGCAGCACGGTGATCTCCTCGGAGGTGATCTCGTCGAGGCCCAGCTCGCTCAGCACCCCCTTGGCGTACTGCTGCAGCTCGCCCCAGTGGCGCTCGAGCGACTTCTGCGTGTCGACCTGGTGGAGGTGGAGGCCCGGCGCGATCTCACCGGGCTCGACGGCGAGCGCGTCGGCCAGCGAGTGCGCGGTGTCGGTCGAGACGATCAGCGTCTTGAGCCCGCGCTTGGCGGCGAGCGTGGCTGTGGCGGCGGCGGCCGTGGTCTTGCCGACGCCGCCCTTTCCGGTGAAGAGCAGGACCCGGGGGCTCAACTCAGCGGCCCTCGACGCGCTTCTTGAGCCCCTTGAGCGCGGTGTCCACGATCACCTTCTCCGCCTTGCGCTTGATCAGGCCGATCATGGGCACGCTGAGATCGACCGTGAGCTCGTACGTCACATCGGTGCCACTGCCCGTCTCCGCGAGCCGGTAACTCCCGCGCAGATCGGAGACCATCTTCCCCGGCTCGGCCACCTTCCAGCTCACGCCGTCGTCGCCCTGCCAGGTGTAGCCGAGGGTGTACGTGTCGCTGATCACCCCGGCGTCGAGGACGAACCGCACCGTCTCCGGCCTGCCGTCGCCGTCGGTGGTGATGACCTCGGCGCTCTTGACCTGCCCGGCCCATTCCGGGTACGAGGGGAAGTCCGCGATGACCGCCATGACCGCGGGCCGGCCTGCGCTGATGGTGGTGCTCGAAGTGGTGCGATCAGCCATGCGACCACCGTAGTGCAGAAACCGCTACTTGCGGTGGAGCGCTCGACGAGGGCCTGGCGCGGTCACCACTCGAGGACGAAGGGAACGCCCTTTCCGCGGAAATGGCCCACATTCACGCATTCAGTGCGGCCGATGCGGGTGCGTACGTGGAGCGGGTTGTGGACGTGGCCGAACAGGGCGTAGCGCGGCTGTGTGCGCTTGATCGCCTCCAGCGTGGCCTCGCTGCCACGCTCGAACCTCCTGGCCACGACGTCGTAGAGCAGCTCGGGCACGGCCGGCGGGATGTGGCAGCACAGCACGTCGACCTCGCCGATCGCCTCGACCTTGGCCGCGTACTCCTCGTCGCCGATCTCGTACGGCGTGCGGTAAGTCGTCTTGAGCCCGCCGCCCACGAACCCGAACCGCAGGCCGCCGATCTCCGCCACCTCCCCGTCGAGCACATGGAGGCCGGGCCTGAGGTAGTCGGCCCACAGGCGCGGCAGGTCCACGTTGCCGTACGTGAGGTAGGCCGGGGTGGGCATGACGGCGAAGAGCGTCTCGTACTGGGAGCGCACGTGGCGCTCGATGTGCTCGCGCGGTTCGCCGTCGAGTGTGGCCCACAGGCGCGCGGACATGGCCCTGGCCTCGTCGAACCGCTTGGCCGTGCGTAGCGCGATGAACTCCGCGGCCTGCTCGGCGCCGAACAGGGCGGGGAAGATGCCCTGCGCGTGGTCGTCGTAGTCGATGAAGAGGATCAGGTCGCCCAGGCAGATCAGCGCGTCCGCGCCGTCGCCCGCCCTGGCCAGCGCGTCGGCTCTCCCGTGGACATCGCTGACGACATGGACCTTCATGGGGCAAATCCTAGACACACCCCGCTACCCGTGGCGGACCGCTGAACGCGGCCACTATATGAGTGAGTACGGCTGTTAACGTGACCGTTAAGACCTACCCGTCCGTAACATGACGCGGTAACGTCCAGGCGGTCCCCGAAGAGGAGTTTGATCCGTGCGCGAGTACAGCGTTCCCGTCCTGGTCGATGTGCCTGCTTCCGCCAGCCTGTCCGACACCGTCTTCCGGCGGGCCGAGCAGGAGCCGGGCACCGTGGTGATGCGCCGCAAGACCGGCGGGGGATGGCCGGTGGTCACCGCGTCCGAGTTCCGTGACCAGGTGGTCGAGGTGGCCAAGGGGCTGATCGCGGCGGGGATCTCGCACGGCGACAGGGTCGCGCTGATGTCGCGCACCCGGTACGAGTGGACGCTGGTCGACTACGCCATCTGGACGGTCGGGGCGGTCACCGTGCCGATCTACGAGACGTCGTCGGTCGAGCAGGTCCGGTGGATCCTGTCCGACAGCGAGGCCAAGGCGGCGTTCGTCGAGCTGGACACGCACGAGGAGACCGTCAGGGAGGCCGCGCCCGAGCTGAAGCCGGTCTGGCGGATCGACGGCGCCCTGGACACGGGCGACGTCTCCGACACCGACGTGGACCAGCGGCGCGAGCAGGTGCTCTCCACAGACCTCGCCACGGTCGTCTACACCTCGGGCACCACCGGACGGCCCAAGGGCTGCGGCATCACCCACGACAACCTGCTCTTCACCGCGCTCAATGTGCTGCGCGGCCCGCTGGAGCCGCTGTTCAGCAGCAAGGATCCGGCGGCCCTGCTGTTCCTGCCACTTGCGCACATCTTCGCGCGGATCATCCAGGTCGTGCTGCTCGAGGCGGGCGCGATCATCGCGCACACCCCGAACATGAAGAACGTCGCCCCCGACCTGCAGGACTTCAAGCCCACGTTCCTGCTGGGCGTACCGCGCGTGTTCGAGAAGGTCTACAACGGCGCCGAGCAGAAGGCCATCGCGGGCGGCAAGGGCAAGATCTTCGCCAGCGCCGTTGAGGTGGCGGTGGCCTGGAGCCGCGCCTCCGACGCCGGCGCGCCACTCGGGCTCCGGCTGAAGCACGCGCTGTTCGACCGGCTGGTGTACGCCAAGATCCGCGCGGCCACGGGCGGCCGCCTCTCGGCCGCGGTCTCCGGCGGCGGCGCGCTCGGCGAGCGGCTCGGCCACTTCTTCAGGGGCGCCGGCATCGAGGTCTTCGAGGGGTACGGCCTGACGGAGACCACGGCGCCGTGCTCGGTCAACATGCCGTACGCCAACAAGATCGGCACCGTCGGCAAGCCACTGCCCGGCGTGACCCTGCGCATCGCCGACGACGGCGAGATTCTCGCCAAGGGCAGGAACGTCTTCCAGGGCTACTGGAAGAACGACGAGGCCACCGCCGACGTGATCGACGCCGGCGGCTGGTTCCACACGGGCGACATCGGGGAGCTGGACGCCGACGGCTACCTGAAGATCACGGGCCGCAAGAAGGAGATCCTGGTGACCGCGGCGGGCAAGAACGTCGCCCCCGGCCCGCTGGAGGACGCGCTGCGCGCCCACCCGCTGATCTCCCAGGCCATGATCGTCGGCGACGGGCGGCCCTTCGTCGCCGCCCTGATCACACTCGATCCCGAGGCCCTGCCCGCCGGGGCCTCCGTGGCGGAGCTGCGCAAGGACCCCGCGGTGCTGGCGGACGTCCAGGCGGCGGTGGACCGGGCGAACCTGCAGGTGTCCAAGGCCGAGCAGATCAAGAAGTTCCTGCTCCTGGACGGTGACATCACCGAGGAGAGCGGGCACCTGACGCCCACGCTGAAGGTCAAGCGCAACCTGGTCATGCGCGACTTCGCCAAGGAGATCGAAGAGCTCTACGACGGGAAGTAGTAGAGGTTCAGGTGGCGGCCGTGAGAGCGGTCGCCGCGAGGATGGCGGCGAGCGAGTCCCTGGTTGCCTGCAGCTCGGTGAGCTGCTCGTCCAGGCTCGTGAGCCGTCCCTGCAGATGTCCGAGCGTGCAGGCGTCGAGCACGTCGCCTGACCCCGACGCGCACGGCAGCACGTCCCTGATGACCTTCGTCGGGAGCCCGGCCGCGAGGAGGGTCCGGATGCGCCGTACCACGACGGGAGCGTCGTCGCCGTAACGGCGATGACCGCCCTCCCCGCGGTACGAGGTCAGCAGCCCCTGCTCCTCGTAGTAGCGCAGAAGCCTCGGGCTGACCCCCGTCTCGCGGGACAGCGCTCCGATCTTCATGTGACACTCCTCACAGCCACTTGAATCTCACATCTGTGTGAGCTTCTAGCGTGACGGCCATGACAGAAATTCCTCGCGAAACCTTTTCCCTTGGCGGCGACCTCCCCGTGAGCAGGATCGGGTACGGGGCGATGCGGCTGGCCGACGGCCCCGAGCCCGCCCGCTCCGCCATGGAAGCGCACATTTGGCGCGCCCCCGCCGACCGCGCGGGCGCCATCGCACTCTTGCGCAGGGCCGTGGAGCTGGGGGTCGATCTGATCGACACGGCCGACGCCTACGCCTTGGGCGCCAACGAGGAGCTGATCGCCGAGGCGCTGCACCCGTACCGGGGCGACGTCACGGTGGCCACCAAGGTCGGCGTGGTACGTCCTTCGCCCACCGAATGGGTGACCCACGGCCACCCCGCCTACCTGCGCCAGCAGGCGGAGCTGGCCCTGCGGCGGCTGCGGGTGGAGCGGATCGACCTGCTGCAGCTCCACCGGATCGACCCCGGCTACCCGCTCGCCGACCAGATCGGGGCGCTCAAGCAGCTCAGGGACGAGGGCAAGGTACGCCACATCGGCCTGTCGGAGGTGAGCGTGGACGAGCTGCGCCAGGCATCGGAGATCACGCCGATCGCGAGCGTCCAGAACATGTACAACCTGGCCGCCCGCGAGCACGACCCCGTGGTGGACCACGCGGCCGAGCACGGGATCGCGTTCCTGCCGTTCTTCCCCATCGCCGCGGGCTCCCACGCCGGTCCGGGGAGCCCGCTGGCCGAGGTGGCGGCGGAGATCGGCGTCACGCCCGCACAGGCGTCGCTGGCCTGGCTCCTGCGCCGCTCCCCCACAGTGATCCCGATTCCCGGTACGTCCTCGATCACGCATCTTGAGGAGAATGTGGGCGCACTTTCGGTCAAGCTGACCGATGATCAGTACGACAGATTGTCCGGCGCGGTCTGAAAGGGGCTTGTTCGCTCACGAAGAATAGCCGCCATGACATTGGTGGATGATTTCGGATTTATGCCCCCACAAGCCGTCTGACCAGGGGAATTTCCTTTCGATTTCGGCTTGTGGTCGGCGACCCGCTGGGTATCCTCGATGCAAAGAGAGCGGGACCGGAGATCGCAAACATCCCCGGTCCCTTACCCCAAGGTAAGGGAGATCCAGTTGAGCATCAAGGAAGCCGGCCTCGAGTTCGGCACCGAGATTCACAACGAACTGGTCAAGATCCGGGCGGACCAGCGCGAGCTGGCAGAGGATCTCACGCAGCGCATCAACGGCGTAGCCAACCGCGTCAAGGCTCTCGACGCGAAGATGGACAAGAGGTTCGACCAGGTAGACGCACGGTTCGACCAGGTAGACGCACGGTTCGACCGGCTCGAGGCCACCATCGGGACCATGCAGGGCACCATCGGAACCATGCAGGGCGACATCGAGACCATGCAGGGCACCATCGGAACCATGCAGGGCACCATCGGAACCATGCAGGGCGACATCGGGACCATGCAGGGCACCATCGAGACCATGCAGGGCACCCAGATGCAGATGATGGAAATCCTCGTCGCCATCCAGCGCAAGCTGGACGTCAACTGACCCAAGCCAGAGAGCGGGCCCGTCTGCCGTACGGGCCCGCTCTTTTCATGTCCGCCAACGGATGATTGGCACGTCACAACCCAACAGGTTCCGACACGATGACGCCCCGAACAGCGGCTCGCCACAGACGGCATGACGTGCGCCAACCGCCCCGACCACATAGTCACACGGCGATTCGTCATGAAAACGTGCGTTGACAGTTGGAAATGTTGGGTTTTCGCTGAAAGAAGGTGAGTGAACTCGGGGGAATCTGAGGGTCCGGCTAGGAGGAACCCATCATGGCCCAACGTCTGCCGATCTCCCGCCGCAATCTCCTGCGCGGAGCCGCCGCGTTCGGCGTGCCCGCCGCGCTCGTCGGGTGCGGCTCGAGCAGCACTCCCGCCCCGGCCGGCGGCAAGTCCGCGGGGAAGCTGGGCACGGTAACGATCGGCTCCAACGCCTCCGACGAGATCCCGAAGAAGTCCCTGGAGACCCAGACCAAGGCCTTCACGCAGGCCGCAGTCAAGATCAACACGGTGGACCACAACACGTTCCAGGAGAACATCAACCGCTATCTCCGCGGCACGCCTGACGACGTGTTCACCTGGTTCGCGGGCTACCGCATGCAGTTCTTCGCCGAGCAGGGACTCGCGACCGACATTTCGGATGTGTGGCGGGAGATCGGCGGCGACTACACGCAGGCGTTCAAGGACCAGTCGACCGGGACCGACGGCAAGCAGTACTTCGTGCCGGCCACGTACTATCCCTGGGCGGTCTTCTACCGCAAGAGCCTCTGGCAGGAGAAGGGGTACGAGCCGCCGGCCACGCTGGACGAGCTCACCGCGCTGGCCAAGAAGATGAAGGCCGACGGGCTCATCCCGATCGCGTTCGCCGACAAGGACGGCTGGCCGGCGATGGGCACGTTCGACATCCTCAACATGCGGACGAACGGCTACGACTTCCACATCTCGCTCATGGGCGGCAAGGAGTCGTGGACCGACCCGCGGGTCAAGCAGGTCTTCGACACCTGGCGCGGGCTGATGGAGTATCACCAGCCCGCCGCGCTCGGCCGTACGTGGCAGGAGGCCGGGCAGTCGCTGGCGCAGAAGAAGACCGGGATGTACCTGCTCGGCATGTTCGTCGCGCAGCAGTTCCCCGAGGCCGACCGCGACGACATCGACTTCTTCACCTTCCCCCAGATCAACCCGTCGTACGGGACCGACTCGATCGACGCGCCCATCGACGGCTACATGATCTCCGCCAAGGCCAAGAACGTGGACGGCGCCAAGGCCCTGCTCAAGCACTTCGCCCAGGCCTCCTCGCAGAACATCGCCACCAAGCTCGACCCCGGCACGCTGGCCGCCAGTTCCAAGGCCGACACCTCGGGCTACAGCGCCCTGCAGAAGCGCGGCGCCGAGCTGGTGTCGAAGGCCACGCACATCGCGCAGTTCCTCGACCGCGACACGAGGCCGGACTTCGCCTCCACCGTGATGATCCCGTCGCTGCAGTCGTTCGTGAGCAAGCCGGACGAGGTCGACTCCTTACTGGCGAGCATCGAAAAGCAGAAGGCCAACATCTTCCGCTGATGGCGATCAAGACCCGTCGCTACTCCGCCCGCGACGTGACCATCCTGGTCATCGGGCTGGGGGTGGCCATCGTCGTCAACGTGGGCCTCATCTGGGGGCCCACGCTCGCCTCTGTCGGACTCTCCGCCACCGACTGGAACGGCATCGGTCCGATCGAGTGGATAGGCGGACAGAACTACCACGACCTGGCGGCGGAGTACCCGCCGTTCTGGTCGGCCGTCCGCAACAACCTGCTGTGGCTGGGCTTCCTCGGGCTGATCGCGACGCCGTTCGGGCTGTTCTGCGCGGTGCTGCTGGACCGGCGGCTACGGCTGTCACGCGTCTACCAGAGCGCGCTCTACACGCCGGTCGTGCTCTCGCTGGCCGTCGTGGGCTTCATCGCGCAGCTCGTCTACTCCTCCGACTACGGCGTGTTGAACGCGGTGACCGGGCTGAGCGTGGACTGGCTGGGGGACAGCTCGATCAACATCTGGGTCGTCATGATCGCGGCCGGCTGGCGGCACGTCGGCTACGTGATGATCATCTATCTGGCCGGGCTGAAGGCCGTCGATCCGGCGCTGAAGGAGGCGGCGGCGATCGACGGGGCCAGTGAGCGGCAGGCGTTCTTCCGCGTGGTGTTCCCGACGCTGCGGCCCGTGAACGTGATCGTCCTGGTCATCACGGTGATCGAGGCGCTGCGGGCCTTCGACATCGTCTACGCCATCAACAAGGGCAGGAACGGGCTGGAGCTGCTGTCCGTGCTGGTCACGGAGAACATCGTGGGCGAGGCCAGCAGGATCGGGTTCGGCTCGGCGATCGCGGTGGTGTTGCTGGTGATCTCGCTGGGGTTCATCGTCACCTATCTGTCGCAGATGTTCCGGGAGGAACGATGACGCCGGCGAACAGGTCCCGGAGGGAACGATGACGCTCACGGCTCCGGCCACCGCTCCCCCGGCCCAGGAGCAGCGTGCGCCCTCCCGGCGCGCGGTGCGACCGCTGCGGGTCCTGCTGCACGCCTTCCTGACGCTGGTGGCCCTGGGCTGGTTGCTGCCGCTCGCCCTGGCCGTCTACGCGTCGCTGCGCCCGTACGAGGAGACCGCCCGTCTGGGGTACTTCTCGCTGCCCGAGCACATCACGCTCGACTACTACGGGCAGGCGTGGAGCCAGGCCGAGCTGCCCCACTACTATCTGAACACGTTGATCATCGTCGTCCCGGGCGTGCTGATCACGTTGTTCCTGGCGTCGTTCACGGCGTTCGCCATCGCGCGGCTGCGCATTCCCGGGCGCAAGGCGCTGCTGATCGTGTTCACCGCCGGGAACCTGCTGCCGCCGCAGGTCCTCATCACCCCGCTCTACACCCTCTACACTCTCGTCCCGCTGCCCGCCTGGCTGTCGGACTCGCAGTCGCTCTACGACTCCTACCTGGGGCTGATCCTGATCCACGTGGCGTTCCAATTCGGCTTCTGCGTGTTCGTCATGTCGAACTTCATGCGCACGATCCCCGAGGAGATCAGCGAGGCCGCGCTGGTGGACGGGGCCTCGGTGTGGAAGCGGTACTGGCGGCTGACGCTGCCGCTGTGCCGTCCGGTGCTGGCGGCGCTGTCCACGCTGCAGTTCACCTGGATGTACAACGACTTCCTGTGGGCGCTGGTGCTGATGTCGTCGGGCGACAAGCTGCCGGTCACCTCGGCGCTGAACAACCTGCGCGGCCAGTTCTTCACCGACTACAACCTGCTGGCCGCCGGGTCGGTGCTGGTGGCCCTGCCCACGCTGATCATCTTCCAGCTGCTGCACAAGCAGTTCGTCGCCGGTCTGACGCTGGGGGCCACCAAAGGCTAGAGGAGAGTGTGGAAGCGGGCGGCCACGTGCTCCCACGCCCATTCGCGGGTGATCCAGTCGCGCCCGCCCGCGCCCATCTTGCGGGCTTTATCGGGGTCGGTCAGCAGCTCGACGATCGCCTGGGCCACCTCGCCCACGTCCTCGCCGTCCACGACCAGCCCCGTGTCGCCGGCGCGCACGGCGTCGGGAGCCCCGCCGGACGCGCCCGCCACCACCGGCAGCCCGGTGGCGGACGCCTCCAGGAACACGATCCCGAGCCCCTCCACGTCCACCCCCTTCCACCGGGTACGGCACGGCATCGCGAACACGTCGGCGGCGGCGTAGTAACCGGGCAGGCCGGCCGCGGGCACCGTGCCGGTGAACCTGATCGACTCCTGCCCCGCCGCCAGCCGTTCCAGGGTCCTGCGGTGGGGACCGCCGCCCACGAGCAGCAGCACCGCGTCCGGCACCGCCCGCAGCACCTCGGGCCAGGCCCTGATGAGCTGGTCCTGGCCCTTCCTCGGCACCAGCCGCGACACGCAGACGACCACCGGCCTGCCGTCCAGGCCCAGCTCGGCCTTGGGCGCGCCAGGGTGGAACTGGTCGACGTCCACTCCGGGCGCGAGCCGTACCAGCTTGTCAGGAGGGATGGCGGCGGCCAGGCGCCGGCGCGTGTACTCGCCCAGGTAGGTCACCACGTCGGCGTGCTCACCGATCCTGCGCAGCGCCGCGCGGAAGCCCGGCGCGCTCGCCCACGACGCCTCGTGGCCGTGCGTGAGCATCACCACGCGCCGCGCGCCCACACTGCGCAGGCGCGGCGCGAGCAGCCCGAGCGGCGCCGCCGCCCCGAACACCACGGTCTGCGCGCCGTACTCGGCCACCAGCCTGGCCGCCCTGCGTGCGACGGCCGGGGTCGGCAACATGAGCCGCGTCGGATGTCGCACGATCGGGTACGGCTGGCGCTCGTCGAACTCCTCGCAGCCCGGCCAGGCGGGCGCGTAGACCGCCACGCCCGGCGTTCGCAGCGCGAGGCCGTGCACGAACGACTGGATGCCGCCCGGCCTGGGCGGGAAGTCGTTCGTGACGATGAGCACCTTGGTCGCGGCGCTCGTCACTGCACTGGGACGCCGTTCAGCTTCGCCCATGCACGGGCCATGGCGATGCGCTCGGGGCTGGAGGGATGGGAGGCATAGAGCACATATTCCACCGCATCCGGCGACAAGTCCGAAACGTTGGTTACGGCCAGGCGTTTCTGCATGGATATGAACGTGGCCGGATCGTGCGTGAGGTCGAGCGCGTGCAGGTCGGCCCTGGCCTCAATGTGGCGGCTGATCAGGTTCTGCGCGGGGCCCATGATCAGCGAGCCGATGGTCATCAGGCCCATGATCACGCCGACCGCGCGGGGGTCGCCGATCGAGGTGACGCCGGCGCGGCGGCGTACCAGGCCGAACACCAGGAACAGCAGGATCGCGCCCAGAGCGGCGGCGAGGGCGCCGATGAACGTGCCGTAGAGGACGTCGTTGTACTTGGCGTGGCCCAGCTCGTGCGCCACGACCAGCTCGACCTCCTGCGGCGGGGCCTTGAGCAGCGTGTCGTAGACGACGATCCTGCGCGTGGCGCCGAAGCCGGACACATACGCGTTGAGCGCCGTCGTCCTGCGCGAGGCGTCGGCGACCAGCACGTCCTCGACGGACACGCCGTCGCGCCGGGCCATGGCGAGCAGGTCCGTGCGGAGCTGGCCCTGCTGCATGGGCGTGAAGTCGTTGAACAGCGGCTCGAACACCACCGGATAGATGAACGACATCGCCACCGTCAGCAGGAACGCCCCGACGGCGGCGGGGATCCACCAGCGCTTGAACCTGCGGGCCAGCGCCATGAGCACCAGCAGCATGAGGCAGAGCAGGAACGCCTCCACGCCGATGTTCTTGAACCGGTCGCCGATCCAGGACCCCCAGTCCTGGGTGGACAGGCCGTAGCCGCGCAGCAGCGTCTCGAACCAGATGCCGAGCGGCAGCCTGACCAGCTCGATGATGGCCGTGATGACGACGACGCCGAGCACCACCCGTACCCACCAGGGGCCCTTGAGCCAGCCCACCACCTTCGCGCCGAACGGCGTGGCCATGAGCAGCCCGGCGAAGACGAGCGTGAGCGCCAGAGACAGGTAGCTCGGCAGGCTGGTGGCCGTGTCGAACGCCTTGCTCCTGGCGATCTGCGCGGCGGTGAAGTCGCGCGCGGGGTCGGGCGGTCCGGAGGCCAGAAGGTGCCAAGGGGTGCTGAAGGCGGCCACGGCCAGGATGACCAGGCCGAGCAGCACGGCCGCCACCGCCGCCTGCCGCCTCAGCCGCCGCCCGTCCGCGGTTTCGCGCGGCCTGTCCCCGTTCACGGACACACCCGCCCCTTTGACGTTCCCCTGCGATTCCTTCGGCCGCGTCACCCCGTTGCCGGTCGGCTCGGCGCCCAGGGCGGGGACCGCGCCCCCTGCCTCCCCGCCGTGCTGCGCTGCTCCGTCCGTATCTCGCTGTTCGTCCATGTGCCTCCCCCTTTACGCGAGCTGGTCTCGCACGTAGTCGCGCCACCGTGCGGTCAGCGTCGCCGCGGAGAGCCCCAGCGCGGCGAGTGCCTGATCGACGCCGACTGACCGGGCCTCACGGTAGAGCCTCACCAGCGTCCCCTCACCGAACCGGTCAGCGAGGAAGCGACACGCCAGCCAGGCCTCCTGGTACGCCCGGGCGAGCCGTTGGGGGTCCCGCCCGTCGGCGGCGAAAGCGGCAGGTCCGGGCAACTCACCCGGCAACCGGCCGGACCGCACCTCGGCGGCGAGCTCAGCGGCGGCGGTCCTCACGGGCAGCCCGGAGTCGCGGTAGCCGACATAGTCGGCGAACCCCTCGTAGAGCCAGACGGGCAGGCGGTCGGTGCCCGCCACGACGTGGGTGAGCTCATGGGTGAGTACGACGTCCTTGCCGGTGGAGTTGAGCTTGGCGAAGAACTCGGGGACGACGATCACCCGCCCGCCGTCGGCCACCGCGGCCAGCCCCTCGACCTCTCCCGCCCCGGCCAACCCGGCCAGCCCGGCCGCTTCGGCGGCGGAGCCCGGAACGACGATCAGCGGTCGTACTGGCCCACCGAGCACGTCCGAGACCCGCTGCCCGGCCGCGTCGGCCCTGCGCGCGAGCTCGCGGAGCTCACCGGATGGGGCGTGGTGCCCGACGACGACGGACCGCGCTCCGCGGACGACGACCGCACCATCACGCCACAGGTGGTGGGCTTCCTGCGGAAGGATCGGCGAGTCGGGGGTGGGGGCGCCGGCGGAGGCGACGGCGAGGAGCACGATGGAGACCACCGCGACCCGCCGACTCACCCACCCGGACACGATGCCCGATCGTAGCCGCCCCGCAGGGGGCACCTTGGCCGCACCGCGCTCCGGACCAGCGGGCGCCGGGGTCTGGATCGACGGGCCTCTGAGCGTCGGTGGGCCACGCCGTCATGCCCGGGGACCATTGGGACACGCACCGGGCTCGACACGGACCCTCAGCCGCCGTCATGCGCCGCCGAACGCGAGCCGCCGGCCGTGCGCCGAGGCCCGTTCCAGCGGCCGGGGTCGCGTCGTGTGAAGCCGTGCGGCGCGAAGCCGGGGGTTGTGAGGCCGTGTGGCGCGGTGTCGAGCGGCGCGGAGCCAGGGGTGTGGCGAGGTGTGGGGTGGGAGGCAGACACCCTCCGCTGCGTGCGGCCGTCAAGGGTTGTGTGGTCCAACGTGCGCCGTTGCGGCGGCCAAGCCCGTGCGGGTCAGCGAGCGTCCCCCTGGGGGCCCTCAGCCACGTGCGGCGGGTGGCGCCGCCCGTGCTCCGCCGTACCAAATAAAAAAGGGACCTCAGCAAAAGAGGACGAGCCCCGCCCGAAACGGGTTCGGGCGGGGCTTGGTCACAGGCCGGGACGGACCGCGCCCACGAAGGACGACTTACGCCATCTGCCCAGCTTGTCGATGCGCACCCGTTCGCCTGTCCGCGGCGAGTGGATCATCTTGCCCTTGCCGACGTACATGCCCACGTGGCCGAGCCCGTTGAAGAACAGCAGGTCACCAGGCTGGAGATTCCGCCAGGAGACCTTGCTCTTGATGCGGGCGAACTGGCTGTTCGTCACGCGCGGGATCTTCACCCCAGCCTTCTTCCAGGCGTACTGGACGAGGCCGGAGCAGTCGAACGAACCAGGACCTGTGCCTCCGTAGCGGTACGGGTCACCGATCTGGTGCTTGGCCGCCGAGACGGCCTTGCGAGCCTTGGACTTCTGCCGAGCGATCTTGACTGCCCTGAGCGCTGCGGCCCTGGCCGACTTCGAGGTTCGGGCGGCCGTGGCCGCCTTGGCCGTCGAATCCGACGTGCTCGCCGCCGCCTGAGCCGTTGGGGCATGGAGGACCAGACCTCCGGCCGTCACGGTCATCGTGAGCGCTACGCCACTCAGGGCAAGGCGGGACAGACGGGGGTTCTGCGGGGAGGTAGACAGGATTTCTCCTTGAGTCTTCCACGAATGCCTACCGGGTTAGCTGACGGATTCGGGCCTGGAAGTAGCCCTACGGCGCGATCTGCGCGCCGATTCACCCCTGATCCCTGGGGAACTGGGATCGCTGGGTCCCCGGCTCCGTGCCTCCTGGCTGCACGGACTCGGCAAGCCACCGCCCGATCAAGATGTTGATATGGGGATATGGGCGGCGACCAGCGGATCTTTATCTGTCTCACATCGGGATAGACCGATGCGGGTTCGCGGAGGACATGGCTTGTTCACCGCGACGACGCCAGAAGCTACGCCGAACCGTCAAGAATCAGCAAAGCGAGACATGGGCTGTAAAGATCAGATAAAGGGGGCTGTAAGAGTGAAAATCCCTGCTGGAACCCCAGGCTCCTTTATCGAAATGTGACACTGCTCACACTTCGATTCGCCTGCGTTTGTCAGGCCGCAATTGTCGCCTTTTTCACATTTGTTGCGATGCCTCACACGACGCTCACGCGTAGGGAGCGTTCCCGCCGCGGGACGGTGGTGTCTCCGCCACCCCGGCTCGACCCCGGCCGCCCCGGCCGCCATCAACGACGCTGCATCGTAGAAGCGCTTCGAATGATCGTTCAGCCACAACATCCCGCACGAAGAACTCCACCCCGGCCGCCGTACATGTTGCGCCGGCCCCACCGCACAACACCTCGCCGACCCGGCGCAGGGAAGGCGGCAGAGCACCGCGACGTGCGGAATGGGCTTCAAGTCGATCAAGCGATCTAGCTGGTCAGACGCTTGAAGGTCATGAAGCCACGTAAGGCAAGCAGGCAACTGGATCGTCGAGAGGTCAACCGGCTCCCAAGCCGCCCGCGGTGTTCAGAGCCCTGGCTGAACAGGCGCTGCTTATGCCGGCTGTGCTGTATGCGGCGCGCCAGGTAGCGGGGGGCATGTCGGCCTGGCGGCTGTCAGTTCTCCGGGTGCACCATGAGAAGGACAGCGCGATTGTGCGCGGCCTGACCTCGGTACAGGTGCGGGCGAGCGGCATTGAACCGGATGGCATCGCCTTCGGCCAGTTCGGTGGGGGAATCGGCCGGGCCGGTGGTGACGCGTCCGTGGGTGAGCACGAGGCATTCCTCGACGCCGGGCAGGTGGGCGTCGGAGTGCTGGGTGCTCTGGGCGATGGCGATGTCATAGACCTCCACGGTGCCGCGCATTCTGATGCGGTGGAGGAGACGCGCGCTGACCGCGTCGCCCTCGACCCGCGGCCGCCTGTCGCCGGCGCGTACCACCTCGACCGTCGAGGCGGGCGTTTCCAGCAGCTCACCGAGAGACGCCTTCAACGCGGTGGCCAAGGCCCACAGGGTGCTCAGGGTCGGGTTGCCCTGGCCCTGTTCGATGCCGTGCAGCGTGGTCTTGCTGATGCCACTGGCGGACGCCAGGTCGGCCAGCGATATTCCGGCCGCCGTGCGCAGCCGGTGCACGTTCTGCCCCACCACTTGCGTAAGATCCATGCGTATCAGCATAGTGATATGCCTGTACCAGTGAAATGGTTCGACTGTGGAGGCGGCATGACGGTGACGCGGCTGCGTGACATCCCGGGCATCGGTGTGGACACCGTTGGTGACGCGGCCGACGCGGTGAGCGACCCAGAGTTCTTGCGACTGGAGAATCTCGACACCGACCTGCGTCCGCCCGCCGTCGCCATCGCCACCACGCATGCCGCCATCGACGACGACGCGGCCAACAGCTATCTGCCGTTCCAGGGGCATCGCTCCCTTCGCGCTGCCGCCGCGGCGCACGTCGGGCGCATCTCAGGACGCCGCTATGACGCCGGCACCGAGTGCGTCAGCGTGGCAGGCGGGCTCAACGGCATCCTCAACACGCTGCTCGCAACCGTGGAGCCCGGGCAGGAGGTCGTGCTGTGCGACCCCATCTACGCAGGCCTGGTCAACCGGGTGCGGCTCGCGGGCGGCGTCCCCCGCTTCGTCCCCGCACAGCCCACCGCGGACGGCTGGACCATCGACGCCGAACGACTCGCCGGCGCCGTCGGACCCGACACGGCGGCGGTCCTGATGATGGGGCCGGCGATGCCGACCGGCCTCGTCCTGGACGACCGCCACTGGTCCGCCCTCGCCGACGCCTGCGAACGCCACAACGCTTGGTTGATCTACGACGCGGCCATGGAACGCATCCGCTTCGACGGCCGCCCTCCCAGTCACCCGGCGGCCCACGAGGGCCTGGTGCGGCGCACCATCACCGTCGGTTCGGCCTCCAAGGAGCTGCGGCTCATCGGCTGGCGCGTCGGCTGGGTCGTGGGCCCCGCCGACATCATCGCCGACATCCGCCTCGTCGGCTTGACCAACGTCGTCTGCCAGGTCGGCCTGGCCCAAGACGCCGTGGCCGCCGCACTGGACGCACCCGACGCCGATGCCGACGTCGCCGCCGCCACCGCCGAATGGCAACGGCGCTGCGAGACGGTCCTGCATCAGCTCGCCGCCTACCCGGTCATCCGACCGCACGGCGGATGGTCACTCCTCATCGACACCAGGCCCCTGGAACTGACCGCTGTCGAACTGTCCCAGCGCCTGTTCGACCGGGCGAAGATCGCCGCCACTCCCATGGACGGCTGGGGCCCCAGCGGAAGGCACTACCTGCGGGTAGTGTTCGCCAACGAACCCGTCGAACGCCTCACCAGCCTCAGCGATCGCTTCCGCCTGGCCATCCAATGACAGGCCGGAAGCCGCAGGCGCCGCGGGGTGCGGTCGGCGCTGTTCTGGGTCCACATCAACCCTCAACGGAAGAGAATCCTCAGCATGGCCGTCATCCACCACACCACCCTCAAACCGACCAAGCTAGAACTGCTCACCTCCTGGCTACCCTCCCGGCCGTGGTACCACGGTGGCGCGGGCGAACCAGAATTGGCCAAGGCCGGCGGCTTCCGGCTGGATGACCCGCAGGGTGAGGTCGGGATCGAGTTCATGGTGGTCACCGACACCTCCGGCACTCACCCGACCAGCTACCTGGTGCCGCTCACCTATCGCGGTGCCCCGCTCGACGGGGCGGAGCACGCCCTCGTCGGCACCATGGAGCACGGGGTGCTGGGGCGGCGCTGGGCCTACGACGGCTGCCACGACCCGGTGCTGGTCGCCCAGTTGCTGGCTCTGATCGAGGGCCGGGTCCAGGCCCAGGACCAGAACACCAGCGACACCCCCGACCGGGAGGTCACCCGCTCCTACCTCGGTGGCAGCCTCACCCCCACGGACTTCACCACTGCCGCCGACGACCAAGAGGGCACTGAGCTGCCTGCACCGCGGGGTACGGCCCTCCGTTTGCACCGGGTCCTGCGTCCCGCCCCGGACGACGCACCTCTCCTTCCACCGGAAGCGACGGGCCACGTCGCCGGCTCCTGGCACATGCCGGATGGCACCCGCCCGCGGGGGCTGTTCGTTGTCTTGCACACCGGCCCTCGCGCCTGAGGGGCGATGGGGCCTCCGCAGTCGGTCGGTGGCCCAGCGCGAGAAGACGTGCCTCAGGCGGCGGAAACCCCGCCTCAGTGCCGGGAACTGCCAGAAACGGCACCCTACGGGCGGATGGCGCCCAGGAGCGAGTTGCCGTAGGAGGAGAGCTTGACGACCTTGACCACGTCGCCGGTTTGGGGCGCGTGGACAATGTCCCCGTTGCCGGCGTAAATCACGACGTGGCCCAAGCTCGAGCTGAAGATGAGGTCCCCCGGCTGGAGGTCGTCCAAGGAGACCCTGCGGTTGGCCCCCCACGCCCACTGTTGCCACGTCGTACGCGGCAACGACACGCCGCCGGCGCGCCACGACGCCTGGGTCAGGCCTGAGCAGTCGTAGCCTCCTGGACCGGTCCCGCCGTAAATGTACGGCTTGCCTACCTGGGCGAAGGCGAAGCGCAGGACTGCGGCGGCGTTGCCCGAGGCCGGGCCCGTGTACTTGATGCCGACGCTGTTCGGGTTGCCGGGATTGTAGGCGCCCAGCTTCCTCAGCAGCTTCTTCTGCTCGGTGATCAGCTTCATGATCTCCGAACGTTCCTTCTCGACCCCGTCCCGCTCCCTGTCCGCGGCCTCCAGCGCCTTCTGCGCATTGTCACGCTCGACCTTCAGCCCGCGGTTCTCGCGATCGAACGCGGCCAGCTTCTCCGCCCGCTCCTTCGATACCTGCCCGGCCAGCGTCAGCCCCGTCAGCAGGGCCTGGGGGTTGTCCGTGCTGATCAGCCCGGGCAAGGAGGTCAGGTCGGCGCCGTACTTGTAGCTGTCCACGGCCATGTCGATCACCTGGGAACGCAGGTCCGCGACGGTCGCCAGCTTGCGCTTGTAGCTGTCGTTCAGCTTGGTATAAGAGCTCTTGGCCTTCTTGTAGCGCTCCGTGGCCGTGTTGAACCGGTCGACGACCTTGTCGGCCTTGTCGTTGAGCTTTTCGAGCTTGGCCTTGGCCTGCCGGAGTGTGGGTTTGGGATCAGCGGTGGCAGCGCCTATCGGGGACAGGACCAGCCCAAGCGCGAGACCCGCGGCCACCGGTACCCTGCCAAACCTCACTGTGTCGCCTCCCAGGGATGATATCTGGGGCGAAATAGTACAGAAGTGGCGGGTGAGGTCTCACCTAAACGTACAAATCGTGATGGAGGGCCGTCCCAGCCGGTCCGTAATCTAAGCCCGGCCCAGCCTGCGCAGCAGCAGTCCAGACTGAACGGGTCTGGCTCCCATCCGCCTGACGGATTCGGCCACCTCGCGGTCCGACGACACCACGGCGATGGCCCGGCCGGGCGGCTCGGCGCGGACGAGCTGGCGGATCAGGTCGTCGGCGATCTCCCCAGGGTCGCTGAACAGCACCCGTACCCCCCGCGGCGCCACCACCTGCACGGGGGCGTTGAGCTCGGCCCCGTCGAACACCACGGTCACTTCGACCCTGGTCTGCGCCACCAGCCCGCCGAGTCCGGTCATCAGCCGGTTGCGCTGGTCGGCCAGGGTGAGCGTGCCGTAGCCGGTCTTGGTCACGTTGTAACCGTCGATGATCAGATGGACCTGCGGCAGGGCCAGGAGCTGGTCGAGGAGCTGCGGGTCGTCGTCGGCGAGAGCGCGTGCGGGAACGCCGCGCACACCGGGCCGCTCGCCGGTGATCGCGGCGACCGAGTCGGCGGGCCGGGTGATCGTCGTGGGCAGGGCCAGCTCCCTGCGCAACCCGGCGGAGGCGTCCTGCAGCGCGTCCAGCAGCACCCTGATGCGGGAGTCCTCGATGCTCCTGCCCTCACGGGCGGCCCGCCGCGAGGCCTCCAGCTGTTTCTCCACGTCGGCCAGGCGTTCGCGCAGCCGCCGCAGCTCGGAATCGCCCGCGGCGGAGGAGGCGGAGGCGGCCGACCTGGCCTCCTCCGCAGCATGCTCCATCTCCTCGGCGTGACGGACCGCGCCCTTGGCCCGCTCGCGGGCGTCGTGGAGCTTGCGCCGCAGGTCGGAGTTCTCCGCCCGGGCCGCCCTGATCTGCTCGCGCAGCCGGTCGGCCTCCTCCTTGGCGGCGCTTTTCTGCGCGGCGAGCTGCTCACGCAGCCGGGCGACCACCTCCTCGCGCTCCGACCCCTCGGCCGCCACCGCCGACTGCTCCAGGTCGGTGCGGGCGACCTCGATCATCTCGGCCCAGCCGGGCGGCCGGGTGAGGTATGCGGCCGCCGCCACGAGCACGGGGTCGGCGGCGGGCGGCACGTTTCCCTCGGCCAGCGAGGCGACCAGCTCAGGCCAGCCGGCGGCCACGGACTCGGCCACCAGCTCGCGGAACTTCTTGTCGTTCTCTAGCTGCGCCGCGATGGGAGCGCTGCCGAGCTTGGCGCGCTTACGAGGGTCGAATTTGGCGATCCCGCGCAACGGCGGAGGTATGGAGACAGCAGGCATCGTCCCGAGGACCTGAGACGCCAGATCCACGACATTTAGCCGCACCTGCTCGGGAAGCGGGCGAGACAGGCCTTCACCCGCTGAACTCATCCCACTTGTCCCTTCGTGACATGCCCTTTCAGACAAGGGTACGGCTGCCGCGTACCTGACCGTAACGGTCACCTATGTATGGACGAGCGCTTGGTTGGGGGTATACGACTGAGCCGGAGCAGGCGCTCACCCGGGAGGCCGACCGTGACAGAAGAGATCCGTACCTCCACCCGCGACCTGAAAGAGCTGCGCGAACGCCTGGCCGTCTGGCTGCGGGGCAGAGTCGGCGAGAGCGCTTCGGTGTCCGAAGTGTCCAGGCCGTCTGAGAACGGTATGTCGAGCGAGACGCTGTTCTTCACCGCCGCCTGGAGTGACGGAAGAACGCGCTGCGTAGCCAGGCTCGCACCTGCGGTGGAAGCCGTTCCGGTGTTCCCCACGTATGACCTGCGGACACAGTTCGGAATCATGGGTCTGGCCAGGGAAAAAGCTGGGATTCCAGCGCCCAGGCCCCTCTGGTTCGAACCGGATCCCGATCATCTCGGCACGCCGTTCCTCGTCATGGAGCGCGAGGACGGCGAGGTGCCGCCGGACGTGATGCCGTACACGTTCGGGAGCTGGCTGCTGGACGCGGCGCCGGCGGACCAGCGCAGGGTGCAGGACGCCTGCGTGGCGGTCCTGGCGGCGCTGCACCAGACCCGGTTCACGACCGAGGAGCTGGCCCCGCTCGGGCAGTCCGGGCTGCGTGCGCACGTGGAGGCACAGCGCGACTACTATGAGTGGGCGCACGGCGAGCGGCGGATCCCGCTGCTGGAGCGGGCCTTCCGGTGGCTGGAGCCGCACTGGCCGGACAAGCCCGGGCCGGGCGTTCTGTGCTGGGGCGACGCCAGGATCGGGAACATGATGTTCAGGGACTTCACACCGGTCGCCGTGCTCGACTGGGAGATGGCCGCCGTGGGACCGCGTGAGCTGGACCTGTCCTGGATGATCTTCCTGCACCGCTTCTTCCAGGACCTCACGGTCGCCGCAGGGTTTCCCGGCATGCCCGACTTCATGCGCCACGACGACGTTTGCCGAAAATATTGGGAATTAACGGGGTACGAGCCTCGCGACATGGATTTCTACGAGATGTACGCCGCCCTCCGGCACGGCATCGTCATGGCCAGGGTGTGGCAGCGCCGGATCCACTTCGGCGAGCAGCCGGCGCCGGACGACCCCGACGACCTGGTGCTGCACCGAGCCACGATCGAGGAGCTGCTGGCCAGGTGACTACGTACCGGCGTCGTAGACCAGCAGCGCGACCTGGACCCGGTTGTTGAGGCCGAGCTTGGTGAGGATTCGCGAGACGTGCGCCTTGACCGTGGGCACGCTCATGTAGAGCTCGCGTGCGATCTCTGCGTTCGACTTGCCCCGCCCCACGGCCTGCGCCACCTCCCGCTCCCGCTCGCTGAGCCGGCCGAGCAGCTTCCTGGCCCGTTCGGTGCGCTCCCCCGCCCCGCCGTCGGACACGTGCGTGATGAGCTGGCGCGTCACCGCGGGCGAGAGGATCGGCTCGCCCGCGGCCACCTTCCTGATGGCCTGCACCAGGTCGCCGGGCGCGATGTCCTTCAGCAGGAACCCTGCGGCACCGGCCCGCAGCGCCCGCAGCACCTGCGCGTCGGCGTGGAACGTGGTCAGCACCACCACCTCGGGCGGCGAGGACGTGCGGCGCAGCGCCTCGGTGGCGGTCAGCCCATCGACGCCGGGCATGCGGATGTCCATCAGCACGATGTCGGGCCGATGCTCGGCCACCAGCGGCGGCACCTCGGAGCCGTCGCCGGCCTCGGCCACGATCTCGATGTCGTCGACGCCGCCCAGGATCATCGACAGCCCCGCCCGCACCATCGCGTCGTCGTCGACGATCAGCAGCCTGATCATGCATCCTCCCGAGTCGTCTCCACCGGCCACGGCAGCCACGCGCGCACCACGAACTCACCGTCCGGGGTCGCGCCGTGCTCCAGCCGCCCTCCCGCCAGCTCGGCCCGCTCCGTCAGCCCGATGAGCCCGGCCCCCGCGCCCGGAAGGCGCAGCCCGTGGCGTGCCCACAGAGGATTGCGCACCTCCGCGGACAGCCCCTCGCCGGGCGCTCCCGAGACCGCCACCTTCACGGGCACCCCGCCCGCGTGCTTGCGCGCGTTGGTCAGCGCCTCCTGGACGATGCGGTAGACGTTGCGGCCGAGCCCTTCCGGTGCGTCGCCGTCGGCCTGCAGGTCGAGCCGTACATCCATGCCCGCGTGGCGGCACTCCCCGACCAGCGTGGGCAGGTCGGCGAGCGTGGGCTGCGGCCGGTCGGGCACCGGGTCGTCGCCGTCCGGGTGCGCGTGGCGCAGCACGCCGATCACCTCGCGCAGGTCCTGTAATGCCAGGTGGGCGTTGGTCCTGATCGCCCCGGCGGCCCTGGCGATCTCTTCGGCGGGCGCGTCCGGCCGGAACTCCAGCGCCCCCGCGTGCAGGCTCAGCATGGAGATGCGGTGCGCGAGCACGTCGTGCATCTCCCTGGCGATGCGCTCGCGCTCGAGCCGCTTGGCCTCCTCCGCGGCGCTGTCGGCGCGCTGCCTGAGCGACCAGACGAGCTGCCGCCTGGCCCTGATCACGACGGCCCACGCGAACACGGTCAGCGCGATCGTCACGCCGAGCGCCGCCGCCCATGGCCGGTCCAGACCGTCCTGGGGCCGCAGCATGACGTACGGGGCGAGGGCGACGAGTGAGAGCAGCAGTATCGGCCCGGAGACCTTGAACGGCCGGTGCACCGCCACGGTGAACAGTCCCACGAGCGAGGCCCCACCCGACAGCTCCAGATAGGACGAGAGCAGGGTCGTCACCAGCGCCAGCCCCACCGGCCACCTGCGCCGCAGCCACACCGCCGCGCACGACAGCGCCCCCACCACCTGCTCGAGGGCCAGCAGCGGCTCGGGCTCGTCCTGGAGCTCCGGCAGGGACAGGAGCGTGACGCCGCACGCGAGCAGGAACATGAGGATGTCGACGATCCAGTCGCGGGTCGAGCGGCGCACCCTGCGGCCCGCGCGCCCGTCGCCGAGCAGCACCGACGGCAGCGCCCACCGGTATTCGTGGGCGTGACCGCCGTCCCCCCGCAGTTCCGTCACGCTCATCGAGGTTAGGCCCTGCCAAGGGTACGGCGACAGCGACCAAAGTCGATGCCGGCCGAGACCTACGGCCGACGCGGGCCCCGCTCCCCCGCGGCGACGCTTGGACCCCATGAAGGCGATGCTGACGGTGCTCGGCTGGCTGCTGCTCCTGCAGGGTGTGGGCGGCCTGCTGAACACCCTGTTCGGATGGTGGCGGTGGGCGCACGGCCTGCTCGTGGTCAACCGGCTGCCGTTCCTGGAGGGGTATGAGGTGTTCGCGGCCATCGTGATCGGGGTGCTCGGGTTGGTCCTGCTGGCCGTGACCGACTCCGCGAAGAAGGCGGAGGGCGGGGAATGACCGGGATCGCTCAGGTGGAGCTGCGCCCGCCCCGTAACCAGGCCGACCCGCGGGCGGTCGCCTGGTGGACGGTGCAGTGGCTGATCCTCATGGTGCCGGTGGCCATCGCCGCGGTGGCGGCGTACTGGATCTTCACCTCGCGGCCGGTCTGGCTGGGCGCGTGCGTGGGGGTCTTCGCCGCGGGCTGCGTGGTGCTGGCTCTCGTGGCGCCGCGCGCCTACTACCGGGTGGAGCGGTGGGAGGTCACCGACCAGGCGGTCTACACGCGCAAGGGGTGGCTGACCCACACCTGGCGGGTGGCGCCGATGTCGCGGATCCAACGGGTCGACACCGCGCGGGGGCCGGTGCAGCGACTGTTCGGACTGGCCGACATCACGGTGACCACCGCTTCCTCGGCGGGGGCGATCAAGATCGAGGCGCTGGACCACGAGGTGGCGGCCGACCTGGCCGAACGCCTGACCGCCATCACACAGGCGACGCCGGGGGACGCTACGTGAACGGCTTTCGCGCATCGGAACGGCGCAGTGGAGACGGATCCGCCTCCGGGGGATGGCAGGACGCGGGCCCGCCGTCCTCGGACGGATGGCGCGGCACGGACGGGCCGTCCTCGTCGGAAGCCCGGCCGCCCATTGACGGCGGAGCACCCATCGAAGGCAGAGCACCCGTTGAGGGTGGAGCACCCGTCGGAGGCGGAGCGGTCGTTGGGGGTGGGGGGTGGCGGCGGCTGGCCGGGCGGAGCCGGTGGGCCTCCGGGGTGAAGTCGCTGGCGATCGTGGCGGGCGTGGTGGCCGCGCTGGTGCGCTTCCTGGTGGGCAACGACTGGCCGCCCGGCGGCGTCGTGGCGGTCTGCGCGGCCGCCGCGGTGCTGGTCGTGGCGGCCGTGGTGGCGTACGACGTGGTCAGGCTCCGCACCACCCGCTGGCGGCTCACCCCCGAACGCCTCGAACTGCGCTCGGGCGTCACCGTCCGCCAGCACCGCTCTATCCCCCTCGACCGGGTGCGCAGCGTGAACCTGAGGGCCGATCCGGCGCTCCGCGTCTTCGGCCTGACCGTCGTCAAGGTGGGCACGGGCGAGCACTCGGCCGAGGGAACCGAACTCGTGCTCGACCCGCTGACCAGGCACGAGGCGGAGTCCCTGCGCCGTACCCTGCTGCACCAGGGCGAGGAGCCCGCTGCCGATGGCGGGCCGCTGGTGGAGCTGCACTGGTCGTGGATCAAGTACGCGCCGCTGTCGGTGTGGACGTTCACCGGGGCCCCGCTGGTGCTCGGGGCCCTCTACAAGGCGCTCGACTCGTTCGGGGTCGAGAGCGTCACCACCCGGGCGGCGACCGGCCTGTGGGACTGGGTGACGGCGCGGCCGCTGGTGGCCGTCCCGCTGCTCCTCGCGGTGAACGTGGCCGCCGGAGTCCTCGGCGCCGTCCTGCTGTTCGCCGAGTCGTGGGGCCGCTACCGGCTGGAACGCGAGCCCGGCCGGCTCCGGCTCCGCCGCGGACTGCTGACCACCCGTTCTCTGACCCTGGAGGAGCGCAGGTTGCGCGGCGTGGAGATCAGCGAACCGCTGCTGCTCCGGCTGGGCGGCGGGGCCCGCGTCAAGACCATCGCCACCGGGCTGGGCAAGGCGGACGAGCACGAGACCGAGGACGCCGCCGCCCTCACCCCGCCGCTCCCCCGCGCCCTGGCCTGGCATCTCGCCGCCGAGATCGCCGGCACTCCGGCGTCGGCCACGATCGCCGCAGAATTGCCTTTTACGGACGCGACCGTCTCCGGGCACGCCGCGGAGGAGGCCGCAATCGACCCGGCCTCGGCCGCGCCTCGGCACGCCGAGCAGGCCGGTGCGGCGGCGGACGCGTCCTGGCCGACCGCGCGCGCTTCCGCCCAGGGCCCACCCGCGACGGGCCACCGCGCAGACGGGCGCGGACACGACGCGCGAACCGAAGTGCACCGGCCGACGGCGGGCGTGTCCGTCCCAGACGCCGAAAACGCGATCAGGAGCGGCCCTGACACGAGCACGATCAGGAGCGGCCCTGACACGGGCGCCCGCGAGCCGGACGCGACCGGGCGGTGTTCGAGCACGAGCGCCGGCGAGCCGAACGCGACGGAGCGGGGTTCAAGCACGAGCGCCTGCGAGCCAGGTGCGAAGGGGCCAGGCGCGGGAGCGCTGGTCGCGCATCCGAAGGCGGCAAGGCGGAGGCGGGTCGTGCGGGCGTTGGTGACAGCCGCCGTGCTGACCGCGGCCGCCGGGACGGTGTCCTGGCTGATCCCGTGGCCCTGGGTGCGGGCCTCCGTCTGGGCGGTCCCGGCGGTGGCGCTGGTGTTCGGGATGTGGGTGGCCGTGGAGGGCGCCAAGAGTCTCGGGCACGCGCTGAGTGGCCGCCATCTCGTCACCAGGCAAGGCGCGGTGGTGCGGCACACGATCGCCCTCGGCCGCAAGGGCATCTCGGGCTGGACGATCAACGAGTCGTTCTTCCAGCGCCGCTCGGGCCTGCTCACCGTCTCCGCCATCACCGCCGCGGGCAAGGGCCGCTACGACGTGGTGGACGTGGGCCGCGCCGACGGCCTGGAACTGGCGGCGCGAGCGGTCCCCGGCCTGCTCGAGCCGTTCCTGACCCGCGAGAAGCCGGTCCCGGAAGCCGGTCTCGGACCACTGAAAGCCGGTCACGGTGTGTGAGAAGCCGGTCCTGAACCGGAAAAGCAATGAGCCGCGTGATCCCCCCGGTTTGCCCATGCCCCTGTACTGGACAAACCCGATCCCGCGGCTCAGGTCTTGCAGGACATAACGGTATTTGGGCCACTTGCAACCGGGTTGCAACTCCATTAACCGTTGACGCGGATCACCGGCGAGGAGGATGATCCGCGGGTGGTGCCTGGACCGGCGCTCGCCTGCCGCGCCCGCCTGGCCGCCTCCTTCGCAGGACAGGGGCCGGGTCTCGCGCTGTTGCTGCTGGTGTCCGCGCTGGCCGCCGCCGCGCTGGCGCTCGGGCGTACCGTGCTCGCGCTCTTCACGGCGGTCAGGAGGCGGACGTACGAGCTGGCCGCGCTGGAGGCGTCGGGCGCCCGCGTGGCCGCGCTGCGGGTCGCGCTCCTGCTGGAGCAGGTGATCACGGTCGCCGCGGGCACCCTGGCGGGCCTGCTGGCAGGGCTCGTGGCGGCCAGGGCGGCTCTGGGGCGGATCCCGCAGTTCGCCGAGCCCCCGGTCACCCCGCCGCTGCCGCACGAGGTCGCGGCCCTGCCCGTCGCGGCCGTCGTCGGCGCCGCCCTGCTGGTCAGCCTGCTGGCCGCCGTGCTGGTGTCGGAGGCGCTGCTGCGCGGCATCCGCGTGGAACGCCTGCGCGACGCCCCCGCCTAGCTGCCCACGGGCTGCTTGGTGAGCTGAGCCATGTACGCCCTGGCCAGGGGGAGCACCCCGTCCATCGCCTCCTTCTGGGGCATGAGCTGCACCTTGGGCGAGTTCTGCGGCTCGTCCTCGGGCCGCTGGTGGCCGGAGAAGTCGATCCTGACGACTACCGCGCCCTTGCGCATGAGCACCGTGCCGGTTGACGCGGAGACCTCGCTGTGGCGGTTCTGGATGAACTGCTGGTACGCCTGGTCGCCCAGTCCCTTGACGTCGGCCAGCTTGCCCCAGGAGATGCCGCCGATCGACGAGCCCTCCGTGACCTTGTCGCCGCCGTACTCGCTGGCGTAGTAGCCCTTGGCGGCGGTCTCGTCGGCCGCGCCCGCCCGGTTGGTGAACCGGTGCACCGTGATCAGTACGCTGCGGATCTTCTTGACTCCCTCGCCGTCGCCGGGCAGGTCGAGGTTGAGCCAGCGGCACTCGGTCTGGGCGTCGTCGCCGACCTCGGAGCCGCGCGCCCGGGTGGTGGGCTGCGGCACCAGCCGCGTGGCCGCCTCGGTCACGGCGCCGCAGTCGCCCGGGAACGCCGCCAGCACGGTCGGTGAGGGCGTCGGGCGCGCGCTCGGCGAGGTCGTGGCCCGCGACGGCTCCGGCTGGGCCAGCACGCCGGGGTGCTGCGCCTGCCAGGCCGTCACACCCTTGGCGAACTGCCCGACCAGCCCGCTCACCTCGCGGATCGCGTTGCCCTCGTTGATCGACTGCGTGGAGTCGTTGGACAGGATCTGCGCGTCCTTGCGCTGCTGCCCGGCCTGGAACTTGACCTTGATCGTCATGTCGCCGACCCGGGCGTGGGCCTCGCCGAAGGAGTACCACAGCATCTTGCCGCTCCGGCGCCAGGTGTACTGCGCGAACGCGCCCTCGCCGACGCCCGGGATGTCCTTGACCGGGGAGATGTACTCCTTCTCGTCGGGGTCGAGCGAGGGCTTGGCGGTCTCGCCGTACTTGCCGCCTTCGTATTCGATCTCGTACGAGTTCTGCGCCATGGCCCGGCCCGTCTTGGCGCCGTCGCCCTTGTGCTGCTCGACCCGTACGTCGATCTCCCTGCTGCGCCAGTACTCGCCGAACGAGATGCGCTGGTTCACCCAGTTGCAGGTGAAGTTGACCGTGTAATCGCTGTCCTTGGACGTCTTGGAGACGGTCGCGTCGGGCACGAGCCGTTCGGCCTCCTCCTTGGGCAGCATGGCGCACACGTCGGGGCCCACCGCCGCGGCGGGAGCGCTCTGCGACGGCGCCTCGCTCCTGGCCGCGGGCGGCTTGGAGGTGCCGGAGACCTTGCCGACCAGTAAGTACGCGCCCACCCCTCCCGCCGCGACCACCACGACGAGGGCGGCGGCAATCGTGGGCAGCAGCCAGGCGGGCCGCCGCGGCGGGGGCGGCATCGGCGGCAGTGTCGGGGGCAGTGTCGGGGGGTGGAACGGGGGCTGGGCCGGCGGCCCGAACTGCCTGCCCTGCACCTGGTAGGGGTTGGTGGGCGGCTCCCACTCGCTACCGGGATTCACTGGAACTCCTGGGGTTGCCCTGACTTGCGGTGAAATATGCTAGTCACACCCCTTGCAGGGTGCTTGCAGTTCTCGTCTCGATCGGCTCACTTCGACAGGCTCACTTGGACAGGGCCGACGAGACCAGGCGGGCGGCGGCGAGGGCCGGTTCCTTGTCCGCCGGGGCCGTGGCAGGCACGTGGTCCCGATGCCAGACCACCTCGCCGAGCAGGTTGCTCGTGCGGAAGAGCACTGTGCTGTCGGAGAAGCCCTCGGCGTTGGAGTTCAGGGCGGCCTTGAAGCTGTTCTGGATGATCGCCGTCTCCCCGACGTCCTTGACGTCGCCGACCGAGCCACGGGAGGTGCGCAGCACCGTGCCCTTCGCCGCGGCGCGGCTGGCCTTCTCGCTGGCGAAGCGGCGCTGCGCCACCTGAGGGCCGGCGAGGTCGCCGTCGGGCTGCTCCGCCCAGGCGCGCACGATGAGGCGGCGACTGGGCTCCGTGCCCTCGCGGACGAGCCACTGGCACTCGCCCGGCCTGGTGAGCGTGCGTTCGGGCTTGCCCTTCACGATCTGGGCGGCCTGGGCGTCACTGAGCAGCGTGCAGGGATCGGGCGCCTTGGCGAACCTGCCCGTCTCGGGCCCGCTGTCGAGCGCGCCCACGGCGTACCAGCCGCCCGCGCCGAGCGCCACGGCCGCGGCGAGGACCGCGGGCACCAGCCACCACCGGCGGCGGGGAACCGGGGCGGGCCCGGCCAGGGCGCTCAGCGCCTGGCGGATCTGCTCCGCCGTGGGACGGGCCGCCGGGTTCTTCAAGAGCATGGCCATGAGCAGGCCGCCGAACTCACGGCCCGCCCTCATCGGGAAAGGCGGCTCGTGCAGCAGCACCGCCGCCGTCACCGCCGCGGACAGCTCCCGTTCGAACGGCGCGCGCCCCTCCACCGCGGTGTAGAGGCTGGCGCCGAGCGACCACAGGTCGGACGCCGGGCCGGAGGGCTGCTCGTTGAGCCGCTCGGGGGCCATGTAGCCGGGCGAGCCCGCGAAGCCGAACCTGTCGCCCTGCCCTCCCATCTGCGTCGCGATGCCGAAGTCGGTGAGCATGGCCGAACCGTCGGCGTCGAGCAGGATGTTGGCCGGCTTGACGTCCTGGTGGAGCATCCCGTGGGCGTGCGCCACCTCCAGCGCCGACAGCACGCGCAGCCCGACCGCGGCGACATAGCCCGGCGGCAGCGGGCCCTGCTCCTTGATCACCTTGTCCAGCGAGCGGCCGGTGACCAGGTCCATGATGATCCACGGCTGGTCCCCCTCGAGGACGACGTCGTGCACGAGCACGATCGCCGGGTCGCGCAGCCGGCCCGCCGACCTGGCCTCGTGGATCGCGATGCCGGCGAACTCGGCCCGCTGGGGCGGGGTCAGCCCCTCGGGCACGCGTACCTGCTTGACCGCGACCTGGCGGTCGAGGATCTCGTCGATGGCCCGCCACACCGTGCCCGCGCCGCCCTGCCCGAGCCGCTCGATCAGGCGGTAGCGGCCGGCCAGCAGGTAGAGGTCATCCAGCATTGCGCAACGCCTGCACGGTCGCCTGCGCCGCGTTCAGCGCCGTCTGCTTGATGTCCTCGTCGGTCGGCTTCTCGGTGAGCGTGGAGTATTCGACGACGACCACCAGGTTGGCCAGGCGGTAGTAGACCTGCGCGGAGTGGACGCGGCCCGTGGGGCCCTTCAGCTCGAAGCCGAACGCCTCCTCGCCGACGCCGGTGACCTGGTGGACCGGGGTGCGCGTGGCCCGCTGCGAGGCCGGCACGCCGATCTCGGGCCAGGTCCAGTCGACGGTGTCGTACCTGCCCCAGGTGCGTTTCTGGCTCTCGAAGAGCGTGTGCGCCGAGGCCGTGGTCATCGACCACGGGTCGACGGTGTCGGAGTCCTTCTGCACCTGCACGCCCACGCCGGTGTAGTGGACCGGCCAGTCACACTTGGGGCCCTCCTCGTCGGAGCCCGGCTGGCCCTTCGGCGGGCTCTGCGTACGCAGGAGCCTGCCCACGTCCTGCCTGCTGAGCAGCGTGCACACGTCCATGGGCACGGTGAACGCGGTCGGCGCCGCGTTCGCCCCGTCCCGCAGGACGAGGAAGGCGGTCGTGCCGCCCGCGGCCAGGACCAGCGCCGCCGCCGCGGCGATCCAGAGCGCGGCCCTGCCGCCACGCCGGCTGACCTTGGTGGGCGCGGTCGCGTCGTGGTTGACCGGCAGCGGCGGCGCCTGCCTGCCCGCGGCCACCTGCCGGAGCGCGTCCACGACCACGCGCGCGTCGGGGCGGGCGGCCGGGTGGTGCGCCATCATGGCGGACAGCAGCGGCCCCAAGGGCCCTGGAGCGGCCGGTACGGGCTCCGTCAGCGTCGCCCGCACCCGCTGGGCCGCCGACCCCTCGTAGGCTGGCGCGCCCGTCAGCGCGACGTACAGCGTGGCGCCGAGCGACCACAGGTCGCTGGCCGGGCCGCCAGGTTCGCCCTCGAGCCGCTCGGGCGCGATGAACCCCGGCGAGCCGATCATCAGGCCCTGCTCGGTGAGCGTGGCCTGGCCCTCCTGCCGGGCGATGCCGAAGTCGGTCAGGACCACCCGGCCGCTCTCGGTCAGGAACACGTTGCCCGGTTTGACGTCGCGGTGCTGCATCCCCTGCGCGTGGGCCACCATCAACGCCTCCAGCACGTCGGCGCCGACGCGCGCGGCATAATCAGCCGGCATGGGTCCGAACTCGCGCACCGTCTCGCCGAGCGTGCGGCCCCGCAGCAGCTCCATGACCAGCCAGGGGCGCTCGTGCTCGACGACCACGTCGTGCAGCGCCACGATGCCGGGATGCCGCAGCCGCGCGGTGGCCTGCGCCTCGCGCACCGCCCGCTTCACCGAGTCGGAGCGCTCTTTGGGCGACATGCCTTCGGCCAGCGTGAGCTCCTTGACCGCGACCTCGCGGTCAAGCATCTCATCCCTGGCCAGCCACACCGTTCCCATGCCGCCTGCGCCGAGGGGGCGCAGCAGGGCATAGCGGCCGGCAAGTCTTCCCGCGGACATACAGGGAAGGGTAACTAAGGATCAAGAGGGATGGTTATTCGTTCCTGTCGGTCCTTCTCTCTATGGTCTTGATTCGTGGATGCGGTTCAAGGCACTCTCGACGAGCTCGGCACTCCGCTGAGTGACGTCACGTTCGTCGTGTTCGACCTCGAGACGACCGGCGGCGCCCCGTCTGACGACGCCATCACCGAGATCGGCGCGGTCAAGGTGCGGGCGGGCGAGGTGCTCGGCGAGTTCTCCACGCTGGTCGATCCCGGTGGGCCGATCCCGCCGTTCATCTCCGTGCTGACCGGCATCACCGACGCCATGGTCGTGGCCGCGCCGCGGATCGAGGCGGTGCTGCCGAGCTTTCTCGAGTTCATCAGCGGGGCCACGCTGGTGGCCCACAACGCCGGCTTCGACACCCGCTTCATCAAGGCCGCCTGCGCCGCCCAGGGCTATCCTCCGCCCGCCAATCCGGTCGTCGACACCGTCGACCTGGCCCGCCGGGTGCTGACCCGCGACGAGGTCCCCAACGCCAAGCTGGCGACGCTGGCCAGGTTCTTCCGCAGCCCCACCGAGCCGTGCCACCGCGCCCTGCAGGACGCCAGGGCCACCGTCGACGTGCTCCACGGGCTGATCGAGCGGGCCGGGGCGTTCCAGGTGCACACGCTCGAAGAGCTCAAGTCGTTCGTCCGCGCCCCCACGCCCGAGCAGCAGCGCAAGCGCCACCTGGCCGAGTCCGTCCCGCACGCCCCGGGGGTCTACTTCTTCGAGGACGAGCGTGGCGAGGTGCTCTACATCGGCAAGAGCACCAACCTGCGCAACCGCGTGCGCTCCTACTTCACGGCCGGCGAGACCCGCCCGCGCATCCGCGAGATGATCGGCATCGCCGAGCGGGTGCGCCACATCGTCTGCTCGACCGCCCTGGAGGCGGAGGTCAGGGAGCTGCGCCTGATCGGCGGCGCCAAGCCCCGCTACAACCGCCGCTCCCGCTTTCCCGAGAAGGTGCTCTGGCTCAAGCTCACCACCGAGGCGTTCCCGCGCCTGTCCATCGTCCGCGAGCTCAAGGACGACGGGGCCACCTACCTCGGCCCGTTCACCAGCGGCCGCCTCGCCGACGACGCCCGCATCGCCCTGCACGAGGCGGTCCCGCTGCGGCAGTGCACCCAGCCCATCGCGCTGCGCACCCGGCGGGCGGCCTGCGTGCTCCACGAGATGGGCCGCTGCGGCGCGCCCTGCGCGGGCAAGGAGAGCCAGGAGGAGTACGCGCTCCACGTCGAGAGCGCGCGCCGGGCCATGACGCTCGACGCCTCGCTCGTCTTCACCGCCGTGTCGGCCCGCATGGAGCGGCTGTCGGTGGAGCAGCGCTACGAGGAGGCGTCGGTCGACCGCGACCGGCTGGCGTCCTTCGTCCGCACGGCGGCCCGCATGCAGCGCCTGAGCTCCATCACGCGCATCCCGCAGTTAGTGGCCGCCAGCCCGGCCTTCGACGGCGGCTGGGACATCCACGTCATCCGGTACGGGCGGCTCGCGGCGGCCGGGGTCATGCCGAAAGGCACCCATCCGACCCCTTTCGTGGCTTCCCTTACGGCCACGGCCGAGGCCGTCATCCCTGGCCCCGGCCCGATCCACGGCGCCAGCGCCGAGGAGACCGAGTGCATCCTGCGCTGGCTGGAGTCGCCCGGGGTGCGGCTGGTGGAGGTGGACGGCGAGTGGAGCGTGCCCGCCTGGGGCGCCGCCCGCCACAAGGCCCGCATCGACCTGGCATACCGGCATCTCGACCAGCGGCGGAGCCGGGAGGGGCGACCTCTGAGGTGAAACGATAGAGTTGATCCATGGTCACGGCTATCGTCCACATCAATGCAGAGGTAGACCGGATCCCGGAGGTCGCCCAGACGATCGCCGAGATCGAAGGGGTCAGCGAGGTCTACTCCATCACCGGCGACTACGACCTGCTGGCGATGGTGCGGGTGGCCGCCTATGAGGAGATCGCCGAGGTGGTGCCCGGGCGGATCAACAAGGTGGCCGGGGTGCTGCACACGGAGACGCACATCGCGTTCCGCGCGTACTCCAAGCACGACCTGGACGCCGCCTTCTCCATCGGCTTCCCCGAGGCCGACTGACCGGTTCCCGCGCCCGCTCCCCGGGCGCGCGGGCTGCCGTCCAGGCGCCGCGTCCTTGGGTTCACCGGGCGCGCGAGCTGCCGTCATCCCGAGGACGGGAACGCATGGGATGCGGCCACACCATGCCTCATGCCGACCCGGCACCGCCGACGGGAGCCCAGCCAGCCCGTCCCGCCCGGCCGCGGTGAGCGCGTACCACGGCCTTGGCCCAGAATGTGCTCCGTCACGGCGAGCAACCCGTGAGCCTTCACGACCGGCCTTGACAGACGGCGACGTTCTACGGCGCGTGCGGGCAACCCCGGCGCAGCCGTAAAAGATCATCGGACAGAGAACGGGCCCGGACGGAGAGATCCGTCCGGGCCCGATTTCCGAAGAGCATCAATGAGTCAGGCTGCGATCGTCGTCGCCGGGGGCGATGGCGGCGGGCTCTTCCTCGTGTCCGTGCCCGTGCCCGTCGTCCAGCGGGATCTTCTCCCCGCCGTACGCCTTCGACATGCGTGCGCGCAGCTTGCCGAGCGGGCCGCGCATGCCCTTCGGCGGGATGCCCGCGGCGTCCTCGGCCACCGGCAGCATCGCCACCGGCTCCTTGCCGCGCACGTGGGCCTCGATGTCGTCCGCCTGCGGCGTGTGGACCTCGATGAACTCACCGTGCGGCAGCCGCTTGATGACGCCGGACTCCACGCCGTGCGAGACGACCGCGGCGTCGGAGCGCTGCAGGCCGAGGCACATGCGGTAGGTGATCAGGTACGCCAGCGCAGGCGCCACGAAGATCAGCACACGCCCGGAGTACGTCGTCCAGTTGAGGCTGACGTGGAAGTTCGCCGAGAGCTCGTCGTTGGCGCCGAGCAGCCAGAGCACGCCGTAGAACGTGATGGCCGCCATGCCGATCGAGGTGCGGTGCGGGTTGTTGCGCGGCCGGTCCGCGACGTGGTGCTCGCGGTGGTCGCCCGTCACCCAGCGCTCGATGAACGGATAGAGCGCGAGCCCCGTCATGATGAGGCCCATCGGCACCAGCGCCGGGATGATCACGCTCAACGGCAGCGTGCCGGCGTTGGCGGTGCCGAAGAGGTTGATCTCCCACGGCACCATGATGCGCAGCGCGCCCTCGAGGAAGCCCATGTAGAAGTCGGGCTGTGAACCGGCCGACACGTCGGCGGGCGTGTACGGGCCGAACAGCCAGATCGGGTTGATCTGGGTGAACGTCGCCAGCCCCGCCACCGTGGCGAGCGTGAACAGGAAGTACGCCCCCGCCTTGGCCATGAAGGCCGGGTAGAACGGCGCGCCCACCACGTTCTTGTTGTCACGCCCCTTGCCCGGCATCTGGGTGTGCTTCTGCACCCACATGAGCACCATGTGGGCCGAGATCAGCGCCAGCAGGATGCCCGGGATGAGCAGGATGTGCAGCGAGTAGAACCGGGAGATGACCGCCTCACCCGGATATTCCCCGCCGAACAGGAAGAACGTGATGTACGTGCCGACCAGCGGCAGCGAGATCGCCACACCCTCGGTGATCCGCAGACCCGCGCCGGACAGCAGGTCGTCGGGGAGCGAGTAGCCGGTCAGGCCCTCGGCCAGCGCCAGCGTCAGCAGCAGGACACCGATGATCCAGTTGAGCTCGCGCGGCTTGCGGTAGGCGCCCGTGAAGAACACCCGCAGCATGTGGACCATCATGCCGGCCACGAACATCAGGGCCGCCCAGTGGTGCATCTGCCGGATCAGCAGACCACCCCGGACGTCGAAGCTGATCTCCAGCGACGACGCGTAGGCCTCAGACATCATCACGCCCTTGAGCGGCGCGTACGAGCCGTCGTAGGCGATCTCCATCATGCTCGGCTTGAACCAGAACGTCAGGAACGTACCGGTCAGCAGCAGGATGATGAACGAGTAGAGCGCGATCTCACCCAGCAGGAACGACCAGTGGTCCGGGAAGATCTTGCGCAGGTTGCGCTTGAGGAAGTTGGCCCCGCCGAGGCGGTCGTCGAGGAACGTCGACGGCCCCGCGATGGCCTTGGGAACGGCATTGAGCTCGCTCATGCCTGGCCTCCCTTCTCCCTGGCCGCCTGCTCGGCGTCACCGCGTTCCCAGTAGCTGGGGCCGACCGGCACCTCGAAGTCGCCCTTGGCGATGAGGTAGCCCTCGGCGTCGACGGTGATGGGCAGCTGCGGCAGCGGCCGGGCGGCCGGACCGAAGATGACCTTCGCACCGTCGGCCGCGTCGAACGTCGACTGGTGGCAGGGGCAGAGGATGTGGTGGGTGTTCTGCTCGTAGAGGGCGGCAGGGCAGCCCACGTGGGTGCAGATCTTGGAGTACGCCACGATGCCGTCGTGCGTCCAGTTCTGCCGGACGCCGCTCTTGAGCTCCTCCGGGCGGAACTTGATCAGGATCAGCGTGGCCTTGGCGAGGGCGTTGAGGTCGTGCTGGTAGCCCTCGGGGACCACCGACAGGATGCCGCCGGGCGAGTTGAAGTCGGCGGCCCGGATCGGCTGGCCGGTGCCCTCGACGACGAGCCTGAGCGGCTTGCCCTCCTTGGTCTTCTCACCCCAGACCGTGTGGCGCAGCAGCTTGTTGAACTTGGCGCCGGGCATCTTGGTGTTGTCGAGGTCGCGCAGCAGCACCACCGGCACCAGGCCGAGGGGCGCGGCGGCCAGCAGCAGCGTGCGGCGCAGCATCTTGCGCTTGACGAAGCCGCTCTCGTTGGCGCCCTGGACGAACGTGTCGGCGACGACCTCGCGGTCGTCCTCCTCGGAGGCCATCAGGTGGCGCTCTTGGACCAGGGAGTACTTCGGCATGATCTGGCGGACCCAGATCACGATGCCGACCGCCAGCCCCAGGATCGCCAGCGTCAGCGTGCCGCCCAGCGCGAGGTTGGACACTCCGGTCTTCTCGGGGCTGCCGACCTGGAAGACCACGTAGGAGATGATGAACGCGATGGCTGCCAGGAACGTGATCGTGAAGCAGAGCGCCACGATCTTCTCGGCCTTGCGGGCCTTGGTCTCGTCGGGCAGCGTGACGCCGGGGACTTCCTTCTCGACGTCCGCCGCTTCCGCGGTGCCGAGCATCGAGGTGCCCGGCGCGGGGGTGCCGATGACGCGCTTGGGTACGCGCTCATCGGGCTGCTCGATCTCGTGCTCGTTGTCTGTCATGACTTCTGTCGCTTCTTCGCGGTGATCCAGATGGCGGCGAGTGCGAGGACGCTGAGGCCCACGACCCACGCTACGAGACCTTCGGTGACCGGTCCAATGCGCCCCAGGGCGAAACCTCCCGGGTCCTTCTGCTCGCGAACCTGGGTGATGTAGGCGATCATGCTGCGCTTCTCTTCAGGCGTGATCGTCGAGTCGTTGAAGACGGGCATCGCCTGCGGGCCGGTGACCATCGCCTCGTAGATCTGCGTGGGGGTCGCCGAGTTGAGGTTGGGGGCGTACTTGCCCTGCGTGAGGGCGCCACCGGCGCCGACCCAGTTGTGACACTGGATGCAGTTGGCGCGGAACAGCTCGCCGCCCTTGCCGGCGTCGCCGAGCTTGGGATCGACCTGCTCCGAGGCGGGGACCTGCGGGCCGCCGCCGAGGGACTGCACGTAGGCGCCGATCTGCTTGATCTTCGTCTCGTCGACCCAGGGGGCGAGCGGCTTACGCGGGGCCTGCGGGCCGGGGTTGGCGGCAGGCATGCGGCCGGTGCTCATCTGGAAGTCGACGGCCGCGGCGCCGACGCCGACGAGCGTGGGCGCCGTCGTGGTGCCCTGCGCGTTCATGCCGTGGCAGCTGGAGCAGTGCTGAACGAACAGGCTCCTGCCCTCGGCCACGTCATCGACCTTGCCTGCCGCCAGTGCCGCGTCGGCAGGCTTGCCCGCCTGGACAAAGGCGGCGTATACCATCCCGACCAGCGCCAACGCCAAAATCAGGACGGCATATCTCGCGAGGGGATGCCGCCGCCAAGCGGTGATCCTAGTCACAGAGATCCCGTTCCTTAACGAATGATGTAGATGGTCGAGAAGAGACCAATCCAAACGACATCTACGAAGTGCCAGTAGTAGGACACGACGATCGCGCTGGTGGCCTGCTCATGCGTGAAGCGCTTCGCGGCGTACGTGCGTCCCAGCATGAACAGGAACGCGAAAAGGCCACCGGTCACGTGCAGGCCGTGGAAGCCCGTCGTCAGGTAGAACACCGAGGTGTAGGCGTTAGCGGACAGGGTCGCGCCCTCCGACGCCAGCTCGCCGTACTCGTACAGCTGCCCGGCCACGAAGACCGCGCCCATGAGGAAGCTGATGAAGTACCAGAAGCGGAGCTTTCGGACCTGCCCCTTCTCTGCGGCCCACACGCCCAGCTGGCACGTCACACTCGACAGAACCAGGATGATCGTGTTGACCGTCGCGAACGGGACGTTCAGGTGAGCGCCCTCTGCGACCTCGAGGCCCGCCTTGTGCAGCGCGGGACCCCAGACGAGGCCGTTGCCCTCGCTCACCGACCGGATGGTGAAGTACATCGCGAACAGCGCCGCGAAGAACATGAGCTCGGAGGACAGCCAGACGATCGTCCCGACACTGACCAGATTGGGTCTGCGGTACGACTGTGCTGTCGTCGTCGAAGTTATTGCGGATGCTGTCGCCACGGGCAGCATTATTGCGGCTCCAGTGGTCGGTCCCGCGCACGACCCCCCGGTTAGCAGGTACAAACCGGGAAGCAACCTGGGAAAATCGCCCCAAAACCCCCTGCCAGACATGGTGGCCTGGGAATGCACACCGGCGCACCGGTACCATCCGAGGTGACCATACCGCTACAAGGGATAGTGAGCGCGACAGTGACGTCCACTGGGAGCACCGGCGACACGATGAGGGTCCTCGTCTACAGCGACGACGCCGCCACCAGGGCTGAGGTGAGCCAGGCCATCGGCAGGCGCCCCGCGGCCGACGTACCCCTCGTGGAGATCGTGGAGTGCGCCACCGAGCCGAAGGTCCATCAGTGGCTGGGCTCAGGCGAGATCGACGTGGCCGTCCTCGACGGCGAGACGCAGCCCGCGGGCGGCATGGGCATCTCGCGCCAGGCCAAGGACGAGGTCTACGACTGCCCGCCCATCTGCCTGATCATCGCCAGGCGCGACGACCGCTGGCTGGCCGAGTGGTCCAAGGCCGACGCCGTCGTGTCGCAGCCGCTGGAGCCCATGGTCGTCGCCGACACGGTGGCCGACCTGATGCGCCGCCGCTCCTCCACCCGACTCAACGCCAAGTAGGTGCCCATGGACTCCCGGACGACCTGGCCCACCCTGCTCTCCGCTCTCCTGTCCGGAGAGCACCTCACCTCCGACGAGACGGCCTGGGCGATGCGGGAGATCATGTCCGGCGCCGCGACGTCCGCCCAGATCGCCGGTTTCGCGATCGCGCTGCGCGCCAAGGGTGAGACGGTGGCCGAGGTGGTGGGCCTGGCCCGCACCATGCTGGAGCTGGCCACGCCGCTGAGCGTGGAGGGGCCCGTGGTGGACATCGTCGGCACGGGAGGCGACCGCGCCCACACCGTCAACGTCTCGACGATGGCCGCCATCGTGGCCGCCGCCGCGGGCGCCCGGGTCGTCAAGCACGGCAACCGCGCGGCCTCGTCCTCGTGCGGCGCCGCCGACGTCCTGGAGCACCTGGGGATCCGGCTCGACCTCACGCCCGAGCAGACCGCCCAGGTGGCGCGCGAGGCAGGCATCGCCTTCTGCTTCGCCCCGGTCTACCACCCCGCGCTCCGCTTCGCCGGGCCGCCGCGCAAGGAGATCGGCGTGCCCACGGTCTTCAACTTCCTGGGCCCGCTCACCAACCCCGCCCGCCCCGCCGCCCAGGCCATCGGCGTCTTCGACCCGCGCATGCTGCCCGTGCTGGCCGGCGTCTTCGCCGAGCGCGGCGTCACGGCCCTGGTGTTCCGTGGCGACGACGGGCTCGACGAGCTGACCATCGCGGGCACCTCAACGGTCTGGGTGGTCAGGGACGGCACGGCCACGCAGGCCACGTTCGACCCGGGCGTGCTCGGCATCCCGCGCGCCGACGTGGGCTCGCTGCGGGGCGGCGACGTGACCTTCAACGCCCAGGCCGTGCGCGACCTGGTGCAGGGCAAGACGGGTCCGGTGCGCGACGCCGTCCTGCTGAACGCCGCCGCGGCCCTGGTGGCGCTCAACGGGCCCGGTGACGACCTCGACGCCGCCATGACCGACGGCTACGCCCGCGCGGTCCAGGCCGTCGACTCGGGCGCGGCCGCCGCCACCCTCGACCGCTGGGTCGAGGCCAGCGCCTCCTTCGGCCACGCCTGACGCGCGCCCCTCACCGTTCGCGCCCGGCCATCCGCATTCCCGGAACAGGGCGCGGCACGGTGGCACGCGTGCGTCTCGGACTGCGGCCGAGCGCCAAGACAGCCCCGGCCGCAACGGTCCAGGCGACGACAGCGAGCGGCACGGCCAGGGGACGGATGTGGCGGCCAGGGCGTTACGGAACCGGCATCAGAACGTGACGGTCGGGCCCGCCTTGAGCACGCTCCACTTGAGCCAATCCTTCCAGTTCTCCTGCCAATGCCCCCACCCATTCGTGGGCTCGAGCTTCCGCGGCGACCCCGTGATGATGATCGGGTCCCCGATCAACGTGTTCTTGAGGAACCAGATGGCGTTCTCCGGGCTGACGTTCACGCATCCGTGGCTGACGTTCGAGTTGCCCTGCGACCCCACCGACCAGGGCGCGCTGTGGACGTACTCACCGCTGTTGGAGATGCGGACGGTGTTGTAGACCGTCAGCTGGTAGTACCCGGCCTGTCCCGGCCCGGCGTCAGGCGAGGTCATGACCGTGACGGGCTCGCGCGACATCGCCAGGTGGATGCCCGAGGTGGTGTAGTGGTTCCACGCATCTCCCTGCCCCGCGCTCATCGGCATCTCGCGGATCTTCTTGCCGTCCCGCCGGACGATCAGGAAGTGCTCGTCGGTGCTGCCCTTGGTGATCTGCTCACGGCCGATCTTGAAGTCGAGCCGTACGTTGCGCTTGCCGTACAGGGCGGGACCTCCGCGCACGCCGGCCAGGTTCGCCTCCACTTGCACCTTGGTGTGCGCGGGCCAGTACTTCTCCGGGCGGAAGTCCACGTGGCTGTCGTCGAACCAGTGCCAGGCCCCCTCCACCGGCTTGGAGCTGCGGACGGTCAGGTTGCGCTCGACGGACACCCGGTCGGCGATGGGCTTGTCGAAGGCGATCATGATGGGCATGCCGACGCCGACCGTCAGGCCGGTGTCGTCCTTGTTGGGGGTGATCGTCTTGATGTCGAACGTCTTGTCGCCCTTGACCGTCGTGAACGTGCTCGTCGTCTGGCTCTCCTTGCCCGCTCCGTCGACGGAGACGGCCGTGACCGTGTACACCGTGCTGGGCCTGGCGGTGACGGTGCTGCGCCAGCGGGTGCCGTCGCCGCTGAGCTCGCCCTGCAGTGGGCCGGACTTGCCGCCGTCCACCCGTACGCTCTTGAGCGTGCCCGTACGGGCCGAAACGACCACGGGGTGGTCCGTGGCCACGTTCGCGGCCTTGTCCTGCGGAGAGAACGTCACAGAGGGCGCCTGCGCCCCGCCCGCCATGGCCATCCCGTCAGGTTTCGATGTGCTGCCCGCGGAGCACGCTGACAGCAGTGCCAGGGCCAGCAGCCCGGCCGATCCCTTCGCTACACGCCCCACGAGTGACTCCCTCGTCCGCGATCGAACCGCTTCTGCCTCCTTTATTACCCTCAGTGATCGATTAACCACATCCGCGTACTCGTAAAGAACGCCAAAAAGCGGGCGTTCCCCCCGCAAGGGAAACGCCCGCTTCGGCAAACAGGTCAATCAGTGCGAGAACTGGCCCCGGTAGTACTGGAACACGAACCCGATCATGGCCATGATCACCAGGAAGACCCCGATCAGGAACATCCAGAAGCCGATCACGAACCCGGCGAAGGCGAAGGCCGCCGCCAGGCACAGGAACAGCGGCCACCAGCTGCTCGGGCTGAAGAACCCGATCTCGCCCGCGCCGTCGCTGATGTCGGCCTGCTTGTTGTCCTCCGGCTGAGCGCCGATGCGCCGCGCGGTGAACATCAGGTAGTAGCCGACCATGAACGCGAACCCGACCGAGATCGCCATGGCCGTGGTGCCGACCGGCTCACCGTGGCCCGTCGACGCCTTGGTCCAGAACCAGTAGGCGACGTCGACGCCCGCGAAGAACAGGCCGCACGCGAGGAACAGCCAACCCTGGACTCTCATCAGGCCTCAACCTCCTCCTTCGCCGGCCTGGCCGACACGTGCGGGTAGTGCAGGTCGAACGCCGGGCGCTCGGACCGGATGCGCGGCAGCGAGGTGAAGTTGTGCCGCGGCGGCGGGCAGGAGGTCGCCCATTCGAGCGAGCCGCCGTAGCCCCAGGGGTCGTCGACCGTGACCTTGGGCGCGCTGCGCCAGGTCTTCCAGACGTTGTAGAAGAACGGCAACGTCGAGGCGCCCAGGATGAACGCGCCCACCGACGAGATCAGGTTGAGGTCCGTGAAGCCGTCGGCCGCGCTGTAGTCGGCGTACCGGCGCGGGAAGCCCAGCATGCCCAGCCAGTGCTGGATGAGGAACGTCGTGTGGAAGCCGATGAACAGCAGCCAGAAGTGCAGCTTGCCGAGCTTGTCGTTGAGCATCCTGCCGGTGAACTTGGGCCACCAGAAGTAGAAGCCCCCGAACATGGCGAACACGACCGTGCCGAAGACCACGTAGTGGAAGTGGGCGACGACGAAGTAGGAGTCGCTGAGGGGGAAGTCGAGCGGCGGCGAGGCCAGGATGACGCCCGTCAGGCCGCCCAGGAGGAACGTGATGAGGAAGCCGATCGAGAACAACATCGGCGACTCGAACGACAGATGCCCTCGCCACAACGTGCCGATCCAGTTGAAGAACTTCACCCCGGTCGGCACCGCGATGAGGAACGTCATGAACGAGAAGAACGGCAGCAGCACTTGCCCGGTCGGGAACATGTGGTGCGCCCAGACCGTGATCGACAGACCCGCGATGGAGATCGTCGCGACCACGAGGCTGATGTAACCGAAGATCGGCTTACGGCTGAAGACCGGCAGGATCTCGCTCACGATGCCGAAGAACGGCAGCGCGATGATGTACACCTCGGGATGGCCGAAGAACCAGAACAGGTGCTGCCACAACAGCGCGCCGCCGTTGTCGGTGGCGAAGACGTGCGTGCCGAGCTTGCGGTCGGACTCCAGCACGAGCAGCGCGGCGGCCAGCACGGGGAAGGCCATCAGCACGAGCATGCTGGTGAGCAGCACGTTCCAGACGAAGATCGGCATGCGGAACATGGTCATGCCGGGCGCGCGCATGCAGATGATCGTGGTGATGAAGTTCACCGAGCCGAGGATGGTACCCAGGCCCGACAGGGCCAGGCCCATGATCCACAGGTCGCTGCCCATGCCGGGCGAGTTGATCGCGTTGGACAGCGGCGTGTAGGCGAACCAGCCGAACGAGGCCGCGCCGCCCGGCGTGAAGAAGCCGGACACGGCGATGAGGCTGCCGAACAGGTAGAGCCAGTAGCTGACCATGTTGAGGCGCGGGAACGCCACGTCGGGGGCGCCGATCTGCAGCGGCATCAGCTCGTTGGCGAAGCCGGCGAACAGCGGCGTCGCGAACATCAGCAGCATGATCGTGCCGTGCATGGTGAACAGCTGGTTGAACTGCTCGTTGCTGGTGAACTGCATGCCCGGCTGCGCCAGCTCGGCCCGCATGATCAGCGCCATGACGCCGCCGATCAGGAAGAAGGCGAACGACGTGATCAGGTAAAGGTGCCCGATGATCTTGTGATCAGTGGAGGACAGCCACTTGGCGATCACCTGGCCCTTGGTGACGGGCCTGGCAGGCGCGCGAAGGGGTTCTTGAATGGCGGTCACTGGGCACTCCCAGCCTGGTGTGTCGCGATGTATTGGTCGAACTCAGCCTGCGGGACGAGCTTCACCGAGAACAGCATGCGGCTGTGGTCGACGCCGCAGAGCTCGGCGCAGCGGCCCGCGAAGACGCCCGTCCTGGCAAGGGTCGTGATCTGGAACTTACTGCCCGGGTTGTCAGGCTTGATGCCCGGGATGACGTCCCGCTTGAACAGGAACTCCGGCACCCAGAACGAGTGGATGACGTCGTCGGTCGACAGGTTGAACTCGACCTTCGTGTTCACCGGCAGGACCAGCTGGGGGCCCTGGTGGTAGTCATGCACCGGCACGCCCGCGACCGGGGTCAGCGTCTTGCCGTTGACGGTCGTGGTGAAGCGCCAGCTCCACTGGAACGCCTCGACCTTGACCTTGACGGGCGCGTCGCCGTCCACGTGGGTCAGTGTCTGGCTGTCCCGGGCGGTGAAGAAGAAGAACACCGACACCATGACAAGCGGGATCAAGGTGTAGAGCATCTCGATCGGCAGGTTGTAGCGCACCTGCGGCGGGAGATCGGCCTTGGCCTTGCGCTTGCGGTGGAAGATCGCCGCCCACACGATCAGGACGACGACGACGGCGCCCGTGGCGAGGGCGGCGATCCAAGCCCCGTTCCACAGGCTCTGGACCACGTCTCCCTGTTCGGTGACATGGTCAGGAAGAAGGCCGCGGGACCAGTCGGCCTTGGGTACGTCATTAGCACACGCCGTAGCAGTGGCCAGCAGCAACGCCAAAGCGGCGGCGCGTGGCACCCTGCGCCGGGCCAACGAACGCCGCGTCGTACGGCGAGTCGGACTCACGGATCGCCTACCCCACAGATGAAGCCCAAGAGTCTTTCCCTTGGGCGCTCCTATTTCCAGATGCACAGCTGATTGCAGACACATTAGCGTGCAGGTGCTTCGCCCTACCGCGCGACCCCTCGATGGCGCCGCAAGTGGGACGATAAGTCTCGTGGCGTACTTCGACGCGGCTTCGAGCGAGCCGCTCCACCCTCAGGCACGCGAGGCGCTGCTGGCGGCGATCGACGTCGGCTGGGCCGACCCCGCGAGACTGTACGGCCAGGCCCGCCGCGCGCACCTGCTGCTCGAGCAGGCTCGCACGGAGGTGGCCGAGGCGCTCGGCGCGCGTCCCGACGAGGTGTCGTTCACCTCGTCCGGCACACAGGCCGTGCATCTCGGCGTCCTCGGCACCCTACACGGCAGGCGCAGGGCCGGGCGCCACCTGGTGACGAGCGCGGTGGAGCACTCCAGCGTGCTGCACGCCGGTGGAGTGCACGAACGCGACGGCGGCACGGTCGAGACGGTGGGCGTGGACCTCACGGGGCGGGTCGATCTCGACCGGTTCGCCGAGGCGGTCGCCCGTCCCGGCACCGCGCTGGCCTGCCTGCAGACGGCCAACCACGAGGTCGGCACGGCGCAGCCGGTGGCCGAGGCCGCCGCGGCCTGCCGCGCCCATGGGGTCCCGCTGCTGGTGGACGCGGCGCAGACGGCGGGCAGGATGCCGATACCGCCCGGCTGGTCGGTGCTCACCGCCAGCGCCCACAAGTGGGGCGGCCCCGCGGGGGTGGGCGTGCTGGTGGTGCGCAAGGGCACGCGGTTCCGCTCGTTCCTGCCGGAGGACGAGCGGGAGCGGCGGCGGGTGCCGGGGTTCGAGAACGTGCCCGGCATCGTCGCGGCGGCGGCCGCCCTGCGCGCGATGGCCGCGGAGGCGGCGCAGGAGCAGGCGCGGCTGTCCGAGCTCGTCGGGAGGATCAGGGAGACGGTGCCGAAGATCGTCCCGGACGTGGAGGTCATCGGCGACCCCGTCGATCGGGCGCCGCACATCGTGACCTTTTCGTGCCTGTACGTCGACGGCGAGGCGCTCCTGACCGAGCTGGACAAGGCCGGTTTCGCCGTTTCGTCAGGAAGCTCGTGCACCGCTAGTACGCTTCGTCCATCGCACGTTCTTGAAGCGATGGGCGTGCTGACCCATGGGAATGTCCGGGTGTCGCTGCCCAGGGGCACTTCCGCGGCCGAGGTCGACAGGTTCCTCGCCGTGCTGCCCGATCTGGTGCGCCGCATCCGCCAGGACGCAGGAGTCGCATGACCGAGGTTACCCAGCCGGCTCTGACGATCGACGCACTCGGGAAGAAGTGCCCGATCCCGATCATCATGCTCGCCGAGCAGATCAACTACATCCCGCTCAACGCCGTGGTGGCCGTGCTGGCCGACGACCCGGCGGCTTATACGGACGTGCCGGCGTGGTGCAGGCTGAAGTCGCACCGGCACGTGGGCTCGTACGAGCTGCCCGAGGGCGGCTGGGCGATCCACGTAAGGCGTAATTACTGACTTTTCCCGAAATGGGTGGGTAGAGGCTCCCCGTACGAAGTCACCGACTTTCGGGGGAAAGCCATGACCAGCGGACATCCGCACGAGACCGCCCGTGACCTGATGAGTCCGGGAGCGCAGTGTGTCGGAGCGCACGAGACGCTTGACCGGGCGGCCCAGCTCATGCGCGACAGCAACGTGGGGTCGCTGCCCGTGTGCGGGCCGGACGAGCGCGTTAAGGGCATCATCACCGACCGCGACATCGTGATCAAGTGCATCGCGGCGGGGCACGACCCGTCGAAGGTGACGGCGGGCGAGCTGGCCGGCGGGCTCGTCTTCGTCACCCCGGACACGAGCGTGGACGAGGCGCTCACCAAGATGGAGGAGAACCAGATCAAGCGGCTGCCGGTGCTGGAGGGCGACCGCATCGTCGGCATCATCAGCGAGTCGGACCTGGCCCAGCACCTGCCCGACGCCCAGCTCGCCGAGTTCATGCACCACGTGTACGCCAGGGGCTGAGCCCGGCCGTACCGGAAAGCCTGGGGAAACGGGCCAAGGAGGCCGCCCCGCCACGTCGGGCGGGGCGGCTCATCACGGTTACGGGTGGTAGCAGCGGACGTGCTCGGCGATGTCCGCCGCGGCGTCGGCGCCGTAGGCGGCGCTGAAACGCTCGAGGAAGACCTGCTGACCGAGCTCGTACTCCTGGCCGCCGACGCGCTCCAGCACGTGGGTGGCGGTCAGGTTGCCGATCTGGCCGCAGCGCTCCAGCGGCAGCCCCCAGGCCAGGCCCGCCAGGAACCCGGCGCGGAAGGCGTCGCCGACGCCGGTGGGGTCGGCCTTGCCCCGCTCGGGCGAGGGGGCCACGGCGATGGACGGCTCGTCCCTCCGGTCGATGACGGCGCCCTTGGGACCGAGCGTGGTGATCCGGACGCCGACCCGGTGCAGGATCTCCTCGTCGGACCAGCCGGTCTTCTGCTCGATGAGCCCCTTCTCGTAGTCGTTGGAGAACAGGTACGCGGCGCCGTCCACGAGCTGGCGGATCTGCTCGTCCTCCATCCGCGCGAGCTGCTGGGAGATGTCGGCGGCGAACGGGATGCCGCGCTGGCGGCACTCGTCGGTGTGGCGCAGCATCGCGTCGGGGTCGTTGGGGCTGATCAGCACCAGGTCGAGGCCGCCCAGTCGGTCGGAGACCGGCCGCAGCTCGATCAGCCGCGCCTCGGCCATGGCGCCGGTGTAGAAGGAGGCGATCTGGTTGTGGTGCTGGTCGGTGGTGCACAGGAAACGCGCGGTGTGCTGGGTCTCAGAGATGTGCACGGAGTCGCAGTCGACGCCGTGGCGCTCCAGCCACGAGCGGTAGTCGGCGAAGTCGTTGCCGACGGCGCCCACCAGGACCGGCTTCAGGCCCAGGCAGGCCATGCCGAACGCGATGTTCGCCGCGCAACCGCCGCGACGGATCTGAAGGTCATCGACCAGGAACGAGAGTGACACCCGGTCAAGCTGCTCGGCGATCAACTGATCGCCAAAACTTCCTGGGAAGGTCATCAGGTGGTCTGTCGCGATGGAGCCGGTAACGGCGATGCGCACGGGATTCTTCTTCCTCGTTGTCAGCAGGCCAATGAGCCCCACGAGAATACGCGAAGGTCCCGCTCGCATGAAGCAAGCGGGACCGCGCAAGCAACCCCTAGTTGAACGAGTCGCCGCAGGCGCAGGAGCCCGTGGCGTTGGGGTTGTCGATGGTGAAGCCCTGCTTCTCGATGGTGTCGACGAAGTCGATGGTGGCGCCCATCAGGTAGGGAGCGCTCATGCGGTCGGTGACCACGCCGACGCCCCCGAAGTCCGACACCACGTCGCCGTCCATCGAACGGTCGTCGAAGAAGAGCTGGTAACGCAGTCCGGAGCAACCACCCGGCTGCACGGCGACCCGCAGCTGCAGACCTTCCTCGCCCTGCTGCTCGAGCAGGTTCTTGACCTTGGCGGCGGCCGCGTCAGTCAGGATCAGGCCCTGCGCCGTGGTCTCGCTGCTCTCAACCGTCATCTGCTGACTCCCTAACCCGGCTGTCTGTTTCCGACGTCCTACTAATGACGCTACCAACACCTGGCCCATGCCACACATTCCCGAGGCACCTACCCCCGTAATAAGCAGGTTCGTCCATGTGCCATGATGAGTATCGTCAATTCGACGATAAGGGGGTGTGGCCATGGCCACCCAGACTGGGCTGCCGCTCTTCGTCCTCGGCCAGGGCGCCGATCCGCACAGCGAGAAGGGGGTCGAGTGCCCGGGCGAGCTGCCGCCCGCCTCCGACCCCGACCTGGTGGAACGGGCCCGGAAGGCGAAGGAGGCGCTCGGCGACCGCCTGTTCGTGCTCGGGCACCACTACCAGCGCGACGAGGTCATCCAGTTCGCCGACGTGACGGGCGACTCGTTCAAGCTCGCCCAGCAGGCGGCGGCCCGGCCGGAGGCGGAGTTCATCGTCTTCTGCGGGGTGCACTTCATGGCCGAGTCCGCCGACATCCTGACGGTCGATACGCAAAAGGTGATATTGCCTGATATGGCGGCCGGGTGCTCGATGGCGGACATGGCCACGTTCGACCAGGTCGAGGAGTGCTGGGACGCCCTGGAGGACGCCGGTCTCGCCGATCAGGTGATCCCTGTCACATACATGAACTCCAGCGCCGACATCAAGGCATTCTGCGGCAGGAACGGCGGCGCGGTCTGCACCTCCTCCAACGCCCGCCGCGCCCTGGACTGGGCGTTCTCGCGCGGCGAGAAGGTGCTGTTCCTGCCCGACCAGCACCTGGGCCGCAACACGGCGGTGCTGGAGATGGGCATGTCCCTGGAGGACTGCGTCGTCTGGAACCCGCACCGCCCGAACGGCGGCCTCACCCAGGAGCAGCTGGAGCGGGCGAGGATGATCCTGTGGCGCGGCCACTGCTCGGTGCACGGCCGCTTCACGGCGGACTCGGTCGACGACGTACGGTCCCGCATCCCCGGCGTGAACGTCCTGGTGCACCCCGAGTGCCGCCATGAGGTCGTGCTCAAGGCCGACCACGTGGGCTCGACCGAGCACATCATCAAGACGCTGGAGGCGGCTCCGGCCGGCTCGAGCTGGGCGATCGGCACGGAGCTCAACCTGGTCAAGCGCCTGGCCCAGATGTTCCCCGACAAAAGCATCTCGTTCCTGGACAGGACGGTGTGCTACTGCTCGACCATGAACAGGATCGACCTGCCGCACCTGGTGTGGGCCCTGGAGTCCCTGGTGCTGGGCGAGGTCGTCAACCAGATCACGGTGGACGAGGACACCGCCCACTGGGCCAAGGTGGCCCTGGACCGCATGCTCGCCCTCCCTTGACCACGCGAACCTCCGGCCGCGCCCTCCACCGCCCCTGTCTCGGACCGGGATCGGAGGGGGCGGCCGGAACAGACGGCAGCAGCGCGCGTTACTCCGGCGCCGGTTCCGGCACTCCGGTGCGGACGGAGCCCGGGCATCGGCGGTGAGGCGGGGTCAGCGGAAGGCCGCGGCGTTGCGGCGGGCCCAGGCGGCGAACGGGCGGGGAGCTCGGCCGAGCACGTGCTCGACGTCCGGGCTGATCCGCCGTTCGGCCGGGGTCGGCTCGCCGAGGATGGCCAGGGTGGTGTCCGCGACCGGCCCCGGCATGAACGCCAGCATCTCCGCGCGAGCCTCCTCGCGGCTCTGCTCCACGAACGTGACCACCTCGCCGAGCGCCTCGCCGATGGCGGCGGCGCTCTGGCGCGGGGTCACCAGCTCCGGTCCGGTGAGCTCGTAGATCCGCCCGTCATGGCCGGGCTCGCGCAGCACCGCGGCCGCCACCTCGGCGATGTCGTCGGGGTCGATGACCGGCAGCCCGACGTCGCCGAACGGCGCGGCGACCGTGCGGCTCGCGCGAACCGGCTGGGCCCACGCGAACCTGTTGGAGGCGAAGCCGCCCGGCCGCAGGATCGTCCATCCCGTTCCCGAGTTCATGACCGCGCGTTCCATCTCCGCTCCGAAGCGGCCGTGTGACTCGCTCTCCGGGCGGGTCACGACACCCTGCGAGGAGAGCAGGACGACCCTGCCCGGCCCGCTCACCGCTGCGACGATCTCCTTGGGCTCCCTGGCGAACAGGTCGCCGCCCGTGAGGAGGAACACGGCGTCGGCACCCTCCAGGGCCGGGCGCAGGCCGGCGGGGTCGGCCAGGTCGGCGGCGAAGGCGCGTACGCCCTCTGGCACGTCCGCGCCGGTGATGCGGCGGGACACGGCGGTGACCTCCTCGCCTGCCTCGGCCAGCAGCCGGACCAGCGTACGGCCGACGTTCCCCGTGGCTCCCGTGACGACGATCATGATGATTCTCCTCGAAGTTAGTTAGTCGGCTGACTCACTGACAAGGGAGACCATAGCACGACTCCGGCGCCTATAGTTAGTAAGGTGACTGACTCAACGCGCTCCCGGGTCAAGACCGCGGCCGCCAAGCGGCAGCGGCTGATGGCCGCCGCCGCCCAAGTCGTGCACAGGCAGGGGGCGGAGCGCACCACCATCGCCGACATCGCGCGCGCCGCCGACGTCCCGGTGGGCAACGTGTACTACTACTTCAAGACCAAGGATGAGCTGGTCGCGGCCGCGCTCGCCGAGCACGCCCGGCAGCTCGAGATCCTCACCGACCGCCTCGAGCGCCTCGACGACCCGAGGGAACGGCTCAAGAGCCTGGTGGAGGGGTGGGTCAGCCAGCGTGACCTCGCCGCCCGCTACGGCTGCCCGACCGGAACCCTCGCCGCCGAGCTCGACAAACGCGACGAGGGCGGCCTGGACGTGGAGGCGGGCAGGGTCATCCGGCTGCTGATCGACTGGGCCGAACGCCAGTTCCGCGAGCTCGGGCAGCCCGACCCCGAAGGGCTGGCCCTGACCCTGGTGGGCGCCTACCAGGGCATGTCCCTGCTGGCCAACGCCCTGCGCGACCCCGAGATCATGACCCGCCAGTGCGCCCGCCTGCTCGACTGGCTCGACTCCCTCTCCGGCGAAACCGTCTGACCCGCACACGCCGCTTCCTCAAGGGACCCCGCCGAAGTACGGCGGGGTGGCGGAGGAGCGCGGGTGCGTTCTAAGCGAAGTCGTAGCCGAGCTGGACGGTCACCGTCAGCGTCTGGCGGCCCGGGCTGATGGACGCGCCGCTCTCGGCCGCCGCCGCGGCCAGGCGGAGGGGCTGGGGGCCGCCGCCCTTGATCTCCTCGCTCACCGAGACCACCCTGCCCAGGGGGCGGCCGGCCAGCTCGGCGTAGTGGGCCGCCTTGGCGGCGGCGTCTCGGAAGGCTCTCGCCCTGGCTTCCCTCAGGAAGCCGGACGGGTCGGACACCTCGAACGCCACGCCGTTCAGCCTGGCCTCCTCCCCTACTCCGGCCACCGTGTCGATGACGTGGTCGGCCCGGGTCAGGTCGCGGACGATCACCTCCACTCCCTGGGCGGCCCGGTACGCGCCCACCTTGGGGTATGCCTCGTACTCCGGCCCCAGCGACAGCTCCACCGTGCGCACGTCCTCCGCGGCGATGCCGGCCCGGGCCAGCGCCTCTGCCAGCCGGGCGGCGGCGGATCTGACGGCGGTGAAGGACTCCGCCGCGGAGGCCCTGCGGACCTCCACGCCCGCGTGCAGCCGCAGGACGTCGGGTGCGGCCAGGACGGCGCCTTCGCCGACGACGGTGATGTCCACGCCTACCCCCTATGAATAGGTCCCGGATCGATCCTAGGCTGTCGTCACCCGTGCCGGCCGTCTGAGACGGCGTCGGCGATCGCCTGGGGATTCTCGAGCTGGACCGGGCGCCCGGATCCCGGCAGACGTACGAGCCGGGCGGACAGGAGGCCGGCCAGCCGGACCGCGTTCCGGGCGCCCGTGCTGATCACCGTGACCGGCACGTCAGGGAGCGGCCTGTCCGCCCTCAGCCGGTGCAGGTCGGCGATCATGTCCCGGCGGGCCAGCCACTCCCCCGCCACCGCGGCGGACACCTTGCCCACGCGGTAGACGCCGTACGGGTCGCGTACGCCGGTGAGCAGCCGGTGCGCCGCGGGCCCCGCGAGGCAGGCCAGGGCGGCCGCGCCCCACGTGCCGCCCAGCGCGGGCAGCCACCGGCCGGCGCTCCCGGCCGCGGCGAACGGCCTGCGCTCCCCCGCGCCGGCCGGGTCGATCAGAACGAGCTTCGCCACGCGGAGCGGGTGCAGCCTGGCGAACGCCTCCGCGTGCCAGCAGCCCACGCCCTGGGCGACGACGATCACCTGTTCCGGATGCGAAGGTGCCAGGCCGGCCAGGCGGGCGGCCTCCCCGTGCAGGGTGGGCGGGTCGGGCGAGCACGGGCTGAGGCCGAGGCCCGGGCGGTCGAAGCGGATGACGCGGTGGGTGGCGGCCAGCCGCGCGGCCACCGCGTCCCAGTGGAACCAGGCGCCGCCGAGTCCCGCGGTGATGAGCACGGCGGGCCCGGAGCCCTGCTCGACCACGTGCGGCCGCGCGTTCCCGTGCGGCACCGATGCGCGGGCGGTCACGTCGTCCGAGACGAGCAGGTGGAGCGCCGCGTACACCAGCCAGATCGCGAACATCGTCAGCTGCGCCCGGTGCGCGATCCCCACCCCGTGCCGGTCGGCGTTCGCGGCCATCACGAGCAGGGTGGCCGCCAGCCCCAGCCACGTGAACAGCCACGACACCCACGAGCGCCATCGCGCGCTGAGCAGCACCATGGCGACCAGCACGGCGGCCGTGGCCAGCGCACCCACCAGCAGGTGCGCGAAGTGCCCGGACGACATCGGCCGCCGCCCGCAGGACGGATCGCTCAGCGTGGCGCAGTCCAGCGGGAACAGCCCCGCCGCGAGGGTGAGCAGCCCGAAGGCGGCCAGCGCCAGCCAGCCCCGCCCCTCGCGCGCCGCCGTCGGCACCAGCGCCACCCCGAACACGCACGCCAGCCCCGACAGCGCGTCGCTCACCCGGAACAGCCGCGTCCACGGCTGGTCACGCGCGGCCAGCTCGCTGACGTACCCGTCGGTCCTGTCGACCCGCGGCGTCGTGAACTGGCCGGTGATCCACGCACTGCCCAGCACCGCCGCCACGATGAGCGCGGAGGCCGCGAGCACGTACAACCTTCGCTCCACGTGATCATTAGATCACTCAAAGTGGCGGGCGCTCCGTCAGAGACCGGGCGCGCCCCAGACCGGAAACCAGCGGCTGAGGTCCTTCTCCAGCGGCAGCTCGCCCTCCAGGACGCCTCTCACCTGAAGTTCGAGCGGGTTGTCCCGCCTCTGCCCGGCGAGCGGGGCGAACGGGTAGAACGTCCCGCGCTTGTAGAGGTACACGATCGCCAGCCGCCTGCCGTCGTCCTGACCGGCGAAGGACACCAGCGAGCACAGCAGGGAGGGCCCGAACCCGGCCGACTCCAGCGACGAGTTGACCGCGTGGAGCTCGGTGACCAGGTCGCCGAGCTGGTCGGGCGAGCGGCGCACCAGCAGCCAGGTGTAGCCGTACGAGTCGTGGGACTCCTCGACGCGCTCGCCGAGCAGCGCCTTGATGTCGCGTTCGAGTGTGGCGAACGCGCCGCCCTCCGCGGCCCTGAACGCCACCGAGCCGAGGCCGGTGGGCACGAGCCCGGTCGCGGCCTGCAGCGTCACGGCGGCGGACGGCAGGGCGAACAGCGCGTCGAGGTTGGGTTTGACCGGTTTCGAGCGGCCGAGCAGCGCGTCGAGCCAGCCCATACGGGTTCAGCCCCTTCCGAGCTGTTTGGAGATGTTCGTCAGCTGCTCCAGCCGCCGTTCGAGCGACGGGTGGGTGGAGAACAGGTTCGCCAGCGACTCGCCCGGGCGGGCCGCCGGGGCGAAGTAGAAGGCGTTGAACGGCGCCGCCTCGCGCAGGTCCTCGGTCGGAATCCTCGCCATGTCACCGCTGATCCGCACCAGCGCGCTGGCCAGGGCGGACGGGCGTTGCGTGAGCAGCGCGCCCGCGCGGTCGGCCGACAGTTCGCGGTAGCGCGACAGGGCGCGGGTGAGCAGGAAGCTGATGGCGTACACGACGACGGAGACGAGCAGGATGATCAGGCCGACGGGCACGCCGCCCTGGTTGCCGTTGCGGCGGCCCCCGAGACCCGAGAAGAGGGCGAACCTGGTCATGAGCCCCGCCACGATGCCCAGGAACGAGGCGATCGTCATGACGGCGACGTCGCGGTGGGCGACGTGCGACAGCTCGTGCGCGAGCACGCCTTCGAGCTCCTGAGGCTCCAGGCGGCGCAGGATGCCGGTCGTCACGCAGACGACGGCGTTCTTCTGGTTGCGGCCGGTGGCGAACGCGTTGGGGACGTCGGAATCCGCGATGGCCACCCGCGGCTTGGGCATGTCGGCGAGCGCGCACAGCCGATCGATCAGGCCGTGCAACTCGGGGGCCTCCTGCGGCGAGACCTCCCGGCCGTGCATCGCGAACAGCGCGATGCGGTCGGACAGGAAGTACTGCACGAACAGCAGACCCCCGGCTATCACCAGCACAGTCAGCGCCCGCACGCCCAGGGAGATCAGGACGCCGACGAACACGACATAGAGCAACCCGAGCAGGAACATCGTCACGGCCATGCGGGTGGTCAGCCCCCGGTCGGACGCGAACCGCGTGCCCATGGCTTAGCCCGGGATGAGGCCCTGGTCGCCCAGCATCTCCCGGACCTCCTCGATCGAGGCGTCCGCGGGGGGAAGGATCAGCTCTGACGGCTCAAGGCTGTCGTTGGGAAGCGCCTTGCCTACCTGGCGCACCTTGTCGAGCAGTGCGTGCAGCTTCGTGCGGAAGACCGGCTCGTCGCCCACCTCGATGGCGGCTTCCAGCTCGCTGTCGAGCTCGTTGAGCACCGCGATGTCCTCGGCGGAGATCTCCACCTGGCCCTCGCCCATGATCCTGACAATCATCATGCGCCCTCCCCGGGCTGGCGAAGCTGCTGGGTCTGGCTCTGACCCTGCTGCGGCTGGGGCTGCTGCTGCGGCTGGCCCTGCTCGATGGCAGACTTGGGCGCGGGGCCCTGGCCCAGCTCGGCCTTCATCCTGGCCAGCTCCAACTCTACGTCCATGCCGCCGCCCATGCGGTCGAGCTCGGCCTGGATGTCGTCGCCGCGGGTGCCGGTGTAGTCGTCGAGCGCGCCGCTGGCCAGCAGCTCGTCGATCGCGCCCGCGCGGGCCTGCATCTGCGCCGTCTTGTCCTCGGCGCGCTGGATCGCCAGGCCGACGTCACCCATCTCCTCGGAGATGCCGGAGAACGCCTCGTTGATGCGGGTCTGCGCCTCGGCGGCGGTGTAGGTGGCCTTGATCGTCTCCTTCTTCGTACGGAAGGCGTCGACCTTGGCCTGCAGCCGCTGGGAAGCCGTGGTCAGCTTCTCCTCCTCGGCCTGCAGGTTGTCGTGCTGCAGCTTGAGGTCGGCCATCTGCGTCTGCAGATTGGAGCGACGCTGCAGCGCCTCGCGGGCCAGGTCCTCGCGCCCCACGGACAGCGCCTTGCGGCCCTGGTCCTCGTAGCGCTGAGCCTGCTTCTCAAGCCCGGTTATCTGGAGCTCCACCCTCTTGCGCGACGTGGCGACGTCGGCCACGCCCCTGCGGACCTTCTGCAGCAGCTCGAGCTGCCGCTGATAGGAGTAGTCAAGGGTCTCGCGCGGATCCTCCATCTTGTCCAGGGCCTTGTTGGCCTTGGACTTGAAGATCATCGAAAGTCTCTTCATCACGCTCATGCGCGTCGGCCGTCCCCTTCTAGGTCGTGCTGGTGTTCACCCAATGCAGCGCAGCCGCCTTGGGATTACCCTACGCATAACGCACGAGGGCGTCACTAAGTTGCAGTCCAGGTAGGGTTGACGTCGTGTTGCGACGCCGTTCCCAAACCTCCGTGGACGACACCCCCGTCCCCGATGACGATCCTAAGCCCCAAGGTAAAGGTCGTCCCACACCCAAGCGCCGTGATCAGGAGAGCAGGCGGCGCCAGCCCGTTCACGCGCCCAAAGACCGCAAAGAGGCTTATCGCCAGATGCGGGTCAAACAGGCCGCTGAGCGCGACAGGGCCCGTAAAGGCATGCTCGCAGGCGACGAGAAATATCTTCCCGCTCGTGACAAGGGCCCCGCGCGCAAGTTCGCGCGTGACTGGGTCGACGCACGGCGGCTGCCGAGCCAGTATTTCCTGCCTTTCTCGCTACTGATCCTGCTGGCGACGTGGGTCCCGTGGCCGATGGCGGTCCGCGCCCAGGTGCTGGGCTACGTGGTCACCATCGGGTGGCCGATCATGATGATCGGCGTGCTGTTCACCTCGGTCTACGTGGCCTGGAAGGTCAAGCGGGAGGTGGCGGAGAAGCTGCCCGGCGAGAGCGTCAGGGGTGTGGGCTTCTACGCGGCGATGCGGGCCCTGCAGATCCGCAGGCTCCGCTTCCCGCCGCCCACGGTGCTGCCGGGCGGCAAGCCGGTGCCGCCCAAGAAGTAGGCCGCGGCTCCTTACGGTCCGCGGCCGCGGGGACGGCCGCGGACGGCTCCGTCGCCACGCCCGCTCACAGGGCGTCGGATGCCTCACTCATCGGGACCAGCGGAGCAGGCCGTGCTCGACCGTGGGCCGCACGCCGTGCACAGGGCGGCCCCGCTCCAGCGCGGCGGCCACGTCGCGGAGCATCGCGTGGTACGAGGGCCAGAGCGGGTCGCTCTCCATCTCCATCATCGGCACCTCCACGTGACGGGTGTCCGCGTCGACCTCCGTCAGGCTGCCGACGGGGATCAGCCGGCCGATCGGGCCGCCACCCCCCGCGGCGCAGTCCCTGCGCCAGAGGTCTCGGATCTCCCGCACGCCGTGGACGTCGTCCCCGCCGAACGTGAAGCGGGTCTCGGGCGGCCCTGACATGCCGTTGTGGCGCAGGAGCGAGGCGCGCAGATCATCGGGGAACTCCAGGCCCGTCTGGGCCTCGGCGACCGCGATGGTGCGGGCCCTGCCGGGCTCCCCCAGCGTGGCGTACGTCTTCGGCGCGTGCGCCTTCAGCCACCGCTCGATGCGCCGCCACTGCCGGTTCACCGCCGTCCGCACGCGCGGGCTGATCGGCCGCACCGTCACCTGACCGCGCAGCATGCACGCGGCCGGGATGTCCGGGGTCTGCGTCGAGGCCGGCACCGCGGGCGTCTGCGCCGAGGCCGGGACCGTGGGGGCCGACGTGGGCGCGGCCCGCATCGGCATCGGGGTCATGGTCTCCATGGCCGCGGCGATGGAGGCCTGCTCGGCCTGGTACGCGCGCCACTGCGCGGCGGACGCCCCCTGCGACTCCGTGGGGACCAGGGCGACCACCAGCGTCAGCGCCACGATCCCCGCGATGGCGGCCCACACCAGGACCATCCGCATGCTCCTGCCCGGTCTCGGCGCCGGGGGCGGCGGAGGCTGCTTGTCGGGCATCTGGGCGCGGCGGCGCAGCCGTACCGCTATCGCGGTCAGGATGGCCGCCGTCAGCGCCAGGCGTACGAGCTTCAGCACGTCGCGCACCCTATCCCGAAACCGATCACCACATGGGTCAGCGTTAAGGTCGAACCCATGGAATTCCGACACCTCGGCCGCAGCGGTCTAAAAGTAAGCGAGATCAGTTACGGAAACTGGCTGACCCACGGCTCCCAGGTCGAGGAGGACGCCGCCAAGCAGTGCGTGCAGGCGGCACTCGACGAGGGCATCACCACGTTCGACACCGCGGACGTCTACGCGGCGACGAAGGCCGAGGAGGTGCTCGGCCGCGCGCTGAAGGGCGTGCGCAGGGAGTCGCTGGAGATCTTCACCAAGGTCTACTGGCCGACCGGCCCCGGCCAGAACAACCGCGGCCTGTCACGCAAGCACATCACCGAGTCGATCAACGGCTCGCTGCGCCGCCTCCAGACCGACTACGTCGACCTGTACCAGGCGCACCGATTCGACTACGAGACTCCGCTCGAGGAGACGCTCAAGACGTTCGACGACCTCGTCCGCCAGGGCAAGGTCCTCTACATCGGCGTCAGCGAGTGGACCGCCGACCAGATCGCCCAGGCCCTGAAGATCGCCGACGAGATGGGCTTCGACCGGATCGTCTCGAACCAGCCCCAGTACTCGATGCTGTGGCGGATCATCGAGGGCGAGATCGTGCCGCTGAGCGAGAAGGAGGGCGTGGGCCAGATCGTCTGGTCGCCGATCGCCCAGGGCGTCCTCACGGGCAAGTACCTGCCCGGGCAGCAGCCGCCCGAGGGCTCGCGGGCGACCGACAACAGCGGCAGCGCCATGATCGCGCGGTTCATGAACGACGACGTGCTCACCCGCGTCCAGGAGCTCAAGCCGATCGCCTCCGACCTCGGGCTGAGCATGGCGCAGCTGGCCGTCGCCTGGGTCCTGCAGAACCCGAACGTCTCCAGCGCCATCGTGGGCGCCAGCCGGCCCGAGCAGGTGCGCGACAACGTCAAGGCCGCGGGCGTCAAGCTGGACGCCGACGTGCTCAAGCGGATCGACGGCGTGCTCGGCCCTGTCGTGGAGCGCGACCCGTCCAAGACGCAGAGCCCGCCCACCCGCCCGTAACCCGTCCCCAGACAAAAAACCCCTTGAGCCACAATGGCGCTCAAGGGGTTTTTCCATTACCCCGATTCACTCGGGACGCAATGACAAACCCGTGTACTCCACGCGGTCCTCGTCGAGCAACGCCACCCGCTCCACCCCGGATTCGAGCAGGTCGCGCCAGTTTTCGCCGAGCCAGGACTCGGCATCCGCCTGGCTCGGAAAAACTTCTCGCGGCAAAGGGCGATCCGTCACCTCACCACCATTTGCATTTTCATAACGCCACCGCCATGTCATGCCATACGCTCCTTTTCCGCGGGTTCGCCGGCGCACCCTCCGCAGGCACTGGAACCCTACTCCCGAGCTTGGAGGTCAATCGATGCTGCGCGCGTATCGTGTTGCGGCCGGAGCCGCCCTCGGGGCGGCCGCCTTACTTTCCTTCCCCCACTCCGCCCCTGCCGATCCGGGGGCCGCGCGCGCGTGGAGCGTGTGGCAGAGCGACGGCACGGCCTGGCTGGCCGCGACGGCCGAGTACTCCCCGCCGGACGGCTCCGTCATCGGGTGGCGCTTCTCCGTGGCCCCGGACGGGGCGGCGGGCGAGTCGCCCGGCGGGGACCTGCCGTCGTACCAGGCTGTTTGCGGCAAGGACACGGCCGCGTCCGGGCACAAGCGCGTGGTGGTCGCGGTGGACTACGGCGACGGGGACGCCGACGCGTATCCCGGCGAGCAGCCTCCCGGGCAGGGGATGCTGAAGTGCGTCGCGGGCGCCGAGAACGCCACCACCGCCCAGCTCCTGGCCTCCGCCGCCAAGGTCCGCGTGAACGCCCAGGGAGCCGTCCTCGCGGTCTCCGGCTACCCGTCCAGAGAGAAGGGCGGCACAGAACTGACGGCCGCCGCCACCGCCACCGGTTCCGGGTCCGGCATGCCGATCACGCTGATCGCGGCCGGCGCGGGCGCGGCCGCCCTGCTGGCGAGCGGCGCCGTGGTGGCCACCCGCCGCCGCTCCAGGGCCAGGGCAGGCGTGGGTCGCTGATCTGGAACGTTCCAGATCCCGGTGGCCGGGCTGTGCGGTGAGGCGGCGGCGACACCCGGCCGGGCCGGAACGTGCCGGGGTTTGTACGCTCGGCGCGGTGAAGGTCCTTCTCTCCGGTACGGCGGGCGGTGCAGGGTGGCCGGAGCCCGGCTGCCGGTGCGCCTCGTGCGCCGGGCTCCCGTCCGGTCACCGCCGCCCGCTCGAGGTGATCGTGGACGGCGTGGTCCGGCTTCCGCACGGCGACCTGCCCCGCGGGTACCGGGCCTGCGCCGGCGGGCTGGGCCTGGTCTGCCCAGACGGCTCCCGGCTGCTCCACCTCCCGGTGGGGCGGACGGTTCCCACGGACGGGCCCGCAGGGCACGACGCTGCCCGGCACGACCCCGCCCGCTACGACATCGTGCTGATCGACCTGCTCGACCGGCCGGAACGGCTCGGGGAGCTGCGGCGGGCGGGCCTGGCGGACGACCGGACCCTGGTGGTGGCCGTCGGACTTGATCACCGGGTCCGCTCGGAGGCGGAGTTGGCCAGGCGGCTGCGGTTGTGGGGCGCGCTGGCCGTTCCCGACGGGACGGAGCTGGAGATCCGGCCAGGCCGGCCGCCATCCGTTCTGCCGGAAGGCAGGGCGCCGTGGCGGGCGCTGGTGCTGGGCGGGTCGCGGTCGGGGAAGTCTGCCGAGGCCGAGCTGCGACTGGCGGCGGAGCCGTACGTCACTTATGTCGCCACCGGGCCGGGCGGCGCGGGGGACGGCGAGTGGGCGGCGCGGGTGCGGGCGCACAAGGAGCGGCGGCCCGCGCACTGGGCCACCGCCGAGACGACCGACCTCGTCTCGGCCATCAGGGACGCCTCCGCGCCGCTGCTGATCGACGGGCTCGGTACGTGGCTGGCCGCGGTGTTCGACGAGCACGGGGCCTGGGAGGGGGACCGCATTCCGGTCGGCGAACGCTGCGACGGGCTAGTGGCGGCATGGCGGCAGGCGCCGGTGCGGATCGTGGCGGTGTCCGACGAGGTGGGGATGGGCGTGGTGCCCGCCACGGCCAGCGGGCGGGCGTTCAGGGACGCGCTCGGGCGCCTCAACGAACGCCTCGCCGCCGAATCCGAGTACGTGGCACTGGTGGTCGCGGGCCGCCTGCTGGAGCTGTGAGGGGCCTGCTGGAGCCGCGAGGAGTCAGGGGCGGACGGCTCTGGCGTACCAGCGGCCGTCGAGGCGGTCCACGTGCAGGGGGCGGCCGAAGCAGTCGGAGAGGTTGGCCGGGGTGAGCACCTCGTCCACCGGGCCCGCGGCCAGCACCCTGGCGTCGCGCATGAGCATGGCGTGCGTGGTCGTCGCGGGCACCTCCTCCAGGTGGTGGGTGACCGTCACGGTGGTGAGGACGGGCCGGGTCGCGGCCAGGCCCTCGACGGCGGTGATGAGGTCTTCCCTGGCCGGCAGGTCGAGCCCCGCGAACGGCTCGTCGAGCAGCAGCACCGCCGGGTCTCCCATGAGGGATCTGGCCACCCTGATCCTGGCCCGCTCGCCCTGCGAGCAGACCCGGAACGGCCGGTCCGCCAGATCCTTGCACCCCAGGTCGGCCAGGAGCCGGTGGGCCCGCTCCCGCTCTACGTCGCCGTACTTGTCCCAGAGGGGAACGCTCGTCCCCGTGTGCCCGGTGAGCACGACGGTGTGCGCGGTCGCCCCCTCCTCCTCCATCAGCTCCTCGTCGACCAGCCGCTGGCTGGCCGCGACCAGGCCGATGTGGCGGCGCAGCTCCCGCATGTCCACCCGGCCGAGCTTGTGGCCGAGCACCTTGACCGTGCCCTCGCTGGGATGCCGCACGGCGGCCGCGAGGGAGAGCAGCGTCGTCTTGCCCGCGCCGTTGGGGCCGAGGATCACCCAGTGGTCGCCGTAGTCCACCTGCCAGTCGACGCCGTCCAGCAGCCACTTGCCGACGACTCGGACACCTACGCCTTCGAGTTCAACCACGTGCATCCCGCCACACTAGTGGGCCTACGATCGTCCGATATGCGTCTCTGGGAAGGACTGAGGCTCGCGATCGGCACGCTCAGCGTCTTCCCGGTACGGGTCGAGCGGGTGGATCGGGAAGTCGCGGGGCACGCGATGGTGCTGGCTCCGGCCGTCGGGCTCGCGCTCGGCCTGGTCGCCGGGCTGCCGTTGTTCCTGCCGGGGCCGCGGCTGCTGGGGGCGGCGCTGGCGGTCGGTCTGCTGGCCGTGCTGACCCGGGGGCTGCATCTGGACGGGCTCGCCGACCTGGCGGACGGGCTGGGGAGCGGCAAGCCCGCCGCTCAGGCGCTCGACATCATGAAAAAGTCGGACATCGGGCCGTTCGGCGTGATGACACTGGTGTTGACGCTGGTCATCCAGGTCGTCGCGGCGGCCTACGCCGGGTTCGCGGCGTTCGTGATGGCCTGTGTGGCCGGGCGGCTTGCGCTGGTGTGGGCCTGCCGGGCAGGCGTCCCCGCCGCCCGGGCCGACGGGCTCGGGGCGATGGTCGCGGGCACGGTACGCCGCCCCGCCGCCTGGCTCGTCACCCTGCTCGCCCTGCTCGGCGCAGCCGTCCTCGGCCTGGGCGTGCTCCCTGACCATGAACCGGCGACGTGGGCCCCCTCGTTCGCCGTCCCTGGCGACGGCACGGGGACGGAGCGCTTCGATACGTGGCTGGACGATTCGGATGCGCCGGTGTCCGTAGACGTCGCCGTGTCCCCGTCGCCCAGTGTCCCCTTCACGTACGACATGATCGTGCTGCCGCTCGGCCTGCTCACCGGGATGGGCACCGCTCTGCTGCTGCTGCGGCACGCGCGGCGGCGCCTCGGCGGGATCACGGGTGACGTGCTGGGTGCGCTCGTGGAGGCCGCCACGGCCACGGCGTTGGTGGTGTGCGCGATCCTCGGCTGAGCGCCCGGGAAAGCCGGAGCGCCCAGCCGAAGCTGCCGGCCGGGCGAGGCGGCGGGTCAGGCGACCGGTTGCGGCCGGCGTACGGGAGAGAAGCGGAGCAGGGCCGCGCCGACGATCGCCAGCAGGACCCAGCCCACCAGGCCTGTCACGCCGACCAGCACCTCGTTCGGCGGCGCGGCGGCGTCGCCCAGCAGCAGGGCGGGCGCGGCGACCGCGTTCAGGGAGCCATGGGCCACGACGGACGGCCACACGCTCCCCGTACGCAGCCGCAGCCACCCGGCCAGCACTCCGAACAGCACGCAGAAGCCGATGAAGAACAGCGCAGCCCATGAGCCGAGGCGCGGGTAGTTGTAGCCCAAGAGGGTGAGGGGAGCGTGCCAGGCGCCCCATATGGCGCCGGTGAAGACCAGCCCGGCGACCATGCCGTTCGAGGAGACGAGCCGGGGCAGCAGCCAGCCGCGCCAGCCCCACTCCTCCCCCAGCGCCGGGATCGCGTTCAGCGCGGGCCCGGCGAGAGCTGCCACCACGATCTGCAGCACGGCCACCCCGCCGAGGTCGGCGGGCACCGTCATGCCCCGCGCCCGCAGGGCGGCCCTGAGCAGGCTGAGCTGGTCGAGGTCCAGCGAGACCACCCCGACGGCGGCGCTCAGCCCCATCGCCAGAAGCACCAGCAGCGGCACCCCGAGCCAGGTCGTGAGCAGGAGAACAGCCGTGCGCTTCTTGCGGTCACCGAACGTGAGCCCGGTCTGCCTTGCCCATTCGCGGAACGGCGTGCGAGAGACGGCCCACGCGCCGAGCACGCCGGCCGTGGGCGTGAACATCATGAGCGTGGCCACCCAGGCCAGCTGCGGCGAGGCCAGCCCCTTGCCGAGCCACAGGGGCAGCGCCGCCGCCCACGACAGCCCGAAGGCCAGGACGATGAAGATGAGGAGAGGTCTTTTCATTGATCGACTCGCTCCGCGATGAGGGCGTTGATGAGGGATGCGCCGCGTACGGCGTCGTCGACGCTGATCGCGAGCCGGCCGCCGGAGCGGTAGCCGATGACCAGACACTCGCCGCCACGCAGCATGATGGTCCTGTTACCTGGCAGCCCGCGGAAGCCCCAACCTCCGACAGTGCTCGGATGGCGGGTCTCCGACCAGGCCGACTCGATTCGCGACAGGGGGATCCTGCGCGCAGGCCAACCCAGCGGGCCGCACTGGATGACGACGCGGCCGTCGCCGACCCGTACTGACACGGACGAGGTCAGCAGCCCGACCACCAGCAGGATGACGAGCGCCGGCACTGCGCGCCCCGCCGCCTCACCGGGCACCACACCCACGACGTAGAGCAGGCCCAGCACGACCAGAGCGACCGGCGCCAGAACGGAGATGAGGGCGAGCCACCGGTTCGCGACGTGGCCGACCCACACGGTCCGCTGTCCGGCCCTCAGCTGGAGGAGGGGCGGCCGCCCGGCATCGGGAGCCGGGTCGTCGGGGGCGCCCCTGCCCAGGTAGCCGGCGAGCGCGGCGACGCCGATCGCGGCGACGATGACCACGGGGACCTGCCAGCCATGCAGCCGGGCCTCTGTCCAGTGGGCGACGTCGAGGTTGGCGAGCAGGGTCACGGCCTTCAGGCCGAGCGAGAACACGCTCATCGCGAACAGCACGCCCCACCACAGCACCCGGCCCTGCCTGCGGGCCAGTGCCCGCTCGGCCGCGGCCAGCGCGGACAGCCAGACCACCGCCCAGATCAGCAGCTCCATCGCGAGGAACACCGGGAAGGACATCGAGCCGTTGGGCCTGCCGCCCAGCCCCCAGTGCGTGGCCAGCGGATCGGGCAGCCGGTCGCGCAGCGCCAGGGACAGCGCGACCTGGACCGCGGTGACGGCCAGCCCCCACACGACGGCGACGGCTCGGGCGTTCATGGCAGCTCCTCAAGGATGGTGATGAGGTCGTCGCGGCCGTAGCCGTACTTCCTGGCCTCTTCCAGCAGCTCACGCGCGCGTTGGGCGAGCAGGGCGCGGCCGTCGGCACGGCCGGCCACGCTCACCCCCCGGCCGCGCCGGAACTCCAGCAGCCCCTCGTCGCGCAGGTCGCGCAGCGCGCGCAGCACGGTGTTGGGGTTGATGCCGAGAGCCTGGCCCAGGTCGCGGGCCGGGGGAAGGCGGTCGCCAGGGCGGTACGCCCCCTCGCCGATGGCGCGGCGGATCGCGCCCGCCACCTGTTCGTGCAGGGGGCGCGCGTCGTTCAGGTCCAGCGTGAGCAACATGGTGCTAATGACAATAGCACCATGTTGCAGGTCGCGTTATTGGTAGGATGAACCCCTGTTTGTGAGTACGTAGAAGACCTGGATAGCATCGGTTTACGTGACCACTGTGCGGCTGAACTCAGCAGATCCAGTCTCCTTTGACACCGACGCGTTGATCGTCGGCTTCAGGTCAGGCCAGGAAGGCCCACGGGCCGCCACGGGCGCCGAGTCCCTCGAGGCCGCCTTCGGCGGCAAGCTCGCCGGCTCCCTCAAGGCCGTCGCCTTCTCCGGCAAGGCAGGTGAGCTGGCCAAGCTGCCGACGTTCGGCGCCATCGCCGCGCCGCTGCTGGTGGCGGTCGGCCTGGGCGACTCCACCGACGCCGAAGGGCTGCGCCGCGCCGCCGGCGCCGCCGTACGGTCCCTCGCCGGCACCGCCAGGGCCGCGCTCGCCCTGCCCGCCGACACCCCCGAGGAGGCCGAGGCCGTCGCGCTCGGCGCGCTGCTCGGCGCGTACGCCTTCTCCCGCTACCGCACGAACGGCGAGCAGAAGGCGCCGGTCGCCGAGCTCACCGTGGTCTCGGGCCAGTCCGACGCCGTCGCCGAGCGCGCCGGTGTCCTGGCCGACTCGGTCGCCCTGGTCCGCGACCTGGTCAACACGCCTCCCTCCGACCTGTGGCCGGCCAAGTTCGCCGAGATCGCCGAGCAGGAGGGCGGCAAGACCGGCCTGACCGTCGAGGTGCTCGACGACAAGCAGCTCAAGGACGGCGGCTACGGCGGCCTCATCGGCGTCGGCCAGGGCTCGGCCAACCCGCCCCGCCTGGTCCGCGTCGCCTACACCCACCCGGAGGCCGGCAAGCGGCTGGCGTTCGTGGGCAAGGGCATCACGTTCGACTCCGGCGGCCTGTCGCTCAAGCCGTCGGCCGCCATGGACTGGATGAAGTCCGACATGGGCGGCGCGGGCGCGGTGCTCGGCGCCATGATCGGCATTGCCAGGCTCGGCCTGCCGGTGAACGCCGTCGGCTACCTCTGCCTGGCGGAAAACCTGCCGAGCGGCACCGCGCAGCGCCCCTCCGACGTCATCCACAGCTACAGCGGCAAGACGGTCGAGGTGCTCGACACCGACGCCGAGGGCCGTCTGGTGCTCATGGACGGCATCGCCAGGGCCGCCGAGGACCAGCCCGACCTGATCGTCGACGTGGCCACCCTCACCGGCGCGCAGATCGTCGCGCTGGGCTGGCGCACGGCCGGCGTCATGGCCAACGACGACGCCGTCAGGGAGCTGGTCGTCGAGGCCGCCACGGCCGCGGGCGAGGGCGCGTGGGGCATGCCCCTGCCCGAGGAGCTGCGCAAGGGCCTCGACTCACCGGTCGCCGACATCGCCAACCTCCAGCCGGAGCGATGGGGCAGCATGCTGGCGGCGGGCATCTTCCTCAAGGAGTTCGTGCCCGAGGGCGTGCGCTGGGCCCACATCGACATGGCCGGGCCCGCGTTCAACAAGGGCGAGCCGTACGGTTACACCCCGAAGGGCGGCACGGGCGCCATCACCCGCACTCTCATCGGACTCGCAGAGCGGCACGCGAGCATCTGAAACAAATGAAAAGATGACGGCATCACGAACACCCCGACAAGGAGCCTTCCTGTGGCCTATGACATCGTCGTCCTAGGTGGCGGCAGCGGCGGTTACGCCTGCGCGCTTCGGGCGGCTGAGCTGGGCAAGTCGGTCGCGCTGATCGAAAAGGACAAGATCGGCGGCACCTGCCTCCACAGGGGATGCATCCCCACGAAGGCCCTGCTCCACTCCGCCGAGGTCGCCGACGAGACCCGCGAGAGCGAGTCGTACGGCGTCAAGGCGCGCTTCGACGGCATCGACGTGCAGGGCGTGCACGCGTTCAAGGACAAGATCGTGACGCGGGCCTGGAAGGGCGTGCAGGGCCTGCTCAAGGGCGCCGGCGTGACGATCGTCGAGGGCGAGGGCCGCCTGGTCGGCCCCAACCGCGTCCAGGTGGGCTCGGAGGTCTACGAGGGCCGCAACCTCGTCCTGGCCACCGGCTCGGCGCCCAAGTCGCTCCCCGGCCTGGAGATCGACGGCGAGCGCGTCATCACCAGCGAGCACACCCTGAAGATGGACCGCGTGCCCACGTCCGTCATCGTGCTGGGCGGCGGTGTGATCGGCGTCGAGCTCGCCAGCGTCTACCGCTCGTTCGGCGCCGAGGTCACGATCGTCGAGGCGCTGCCGCACCTGCTGCCGACCGAGGAGGAGTCCAGCTCCAAGCTGCTGGAGCGGGCCTTCCGCCGTCGCGGGATCAAGTACGAGCTGGGCGTCTTCTTCGACAGCGCCAAGACCACCGAGACGGGTGTGGTCGTCACCCTGGCCAACGGCAAGACCCTCGACGCCGAGCTGCTGCTCGTCGCGGTCGGGCGGGGCGCGGTGTCGGCGGGCATGGGCTTCGAGGAGCAGGGCGTCGCCATCGAGCGCGGCGCGGTCGTGGTCGACGAGCACTGCCAGACCTCCGTGCCCGGCGTCTACGCCATCGGCGACCTGATCCCGACCCTGCAGCTGGCGCACGCCGGGTTCGCAGAGGGGATCATGGTGGCCGAGCACATCGCCGGCCTCAACCCGCCGCCCATCGACTACGCGGGCGTTCCCCGCATCACCTACTCCGACCCCGAGGTGGCCTCCGTCGGGATCACGTCGGCGCAGGCGGCCGAGCGCGGCATCGAGATCGTCGAGCAGGTCTACGACCTCGCGGGAAACCCCAAGAGCCAGATCCTCGGCACCTCGGGTGCCGTGAAGGTCATCGCCCAGAAGGACGGCCCGGTCGTCGGTGTCCACATGGTGGGCCGGCGCATCGGCGAGCTCGTCACCGAAGGGCAGCTGATCTACAACTGGGAGGCGCTGCCCGCAGAGGTCGCCCAGCTCATCCACGCACACCCGACCCAGTCCGAGGCCATGGGTGAGGCGATGCTGGCCCTGGCCGGCAAGCCGCTGCACGTACACAACTAGTCCAAGCCCTCGAGATCAGAACGCGAGAGAAGATAACGATGCCGGTCTCCGTACAGATGCCCCAGCTCGGCGAGAGCGTGACCGAGGGCACCGTAACCCGTTGGCTGAAGAAGGAGGGCGAGCGCGTCGAAGCCGACGAGCCGCTCCTCGAAGTGTCGACCGACAAGGTCGACACCGAGATCCCGTCGCCCTCCGCGGGTGTCCTCACGAAGATCGTCGTTGCTGAGGACGAGACGGTGGAGGTCGGGGCCGAGCTCGCCGTCATCGACGAGAAGGCCGAGGCGGGCGCCGCCGCCCCTGCTCCTGAGGCGCCCCCCGCTCCGGCTCCGCAGCCGGAGCCCGAGCCTGAGCCCGCGCCGGCTCCCCCGGTTTCCTCGATTCCTCAGCCTGCTCCCCCGCAGCCCGCTCCGGCTCCCGTCCCGGCGCCCGCGCCCGCTCCTGCCCCGGCTCCCGCCCCGCAGGCCGCTCCCCCGGTCGCGCAGCCCTCGCCGCTGCCGTCGGGTGAGAGCCCGTACGTGACGCCGCTGGTGCGCAAGCTGGCCAACGAGCACGCTGTCGACCTCGACGCGATCACCGGCACCGGCGTCGGCGGCCGCATCCGCAAGCAGGACGTGCTGGAGGCGGCCAAGGCGCAGCGCGACAAGGCCGCCGCGGCCCAGGCCGCTCCGGCTCCGGCCCCGGCCCCCGCCGCCCAGGCCGCTCCCGCCGCGGCTCCGGCCGCTGCGGCTCCGGTCACCGCGGGCCCCGAGCCCGTGGAGGTCGACACGACGCTGCGCGGCCGTACGGAGAAGATGACGCGGCTGCGGCAGACGATGTCCAAGCGGCTGGTCGAGTCGCTGCAGACGGCGGCCCAGCTCACCACGGTGGTCGAGGTCGACGTCACCAAGATCGCCAGGCTGCGCGACCAGGCCAAGGCCGACTTCCTGCGCCGCGAGGGCGTCAAGCTGTCGTTCATGCCGTTCTTCGAGCTGGCCGCCATCGAGGCGCTCAAGCAACACCCGAAGCTCAACGCGACGATCAACAACGAGACCATGGAGGTCACGTACTTCGACGTCGAGCACCTGGGCATCGCGGTCGACACCGAGCGCGGCCTGATCGCGGCGGTCATCAAGAACGCCGGCGACCTCAACCTCGCCGGGCTGGCCCGCAAGACGGCCGACCTCGCCGAGCGCACACGCGCCAACAAGGTGACACCCGACGAGATCACGGGCGGCACGTTCACGCTGACCAACACCGGCAGCCGTGGGGCCCTGTTCGACACCCCGATCCTCAACCAGCCGCAGGTCGGCATGCTGGGGACCGGCGCCGTCGTGAAGCGGCCCGTGGTGATCGACACGCCTGAGGGCGAGGTCATCGCGGTGCGGTCGATGGTGTACCTGGCGCTGACGTACGACCACCGGCTGGTGGACGGGGCCGACGCGGCCCGCTTCCTGACGACGGTCAAGCGCCGTCTGGAGGAGGGGCGCTTCGAGGCCCAGCTCGGTCTCGCCTAGCCCCGCGTCCCGGCTCGGGCTTCTCGGCCGGGCGGCTCCCCTGGGGGCCGCCCGGCCTTCCGCTTTCCTGGGAGGCCACGCCTACGTGTGGGCGGCGGGTGGCGGGCGTACTGTGGGGTCATGGCGATCATCGTGACGGGCTCGTCCGGGTTGCTCGGGTCGGCGCTGGTGCGGGCGCTGCGGGACGACGGGCGTGAAGTCGTCAGGCTGGTACGGCGCGAGCCGCGCGCGGCCGACGAGGCGTTCTGGCAGCCGAGCCGGCAGGAGATCGACCAGGCCGCGCTCGAAGGGGCGGAGGCCGTGGTCCACCTGGCCGGGGCGTCGATCGGGGGCAGGCGGTGGAGCGAGGCGTACAAGCGGGAGCTCCTCACCAGCCGGGTCCAGAGCACCAGGGTCCTCGTCGAGGCGATCGCCGGGCTGTCCGGCAAGCCGGAGGTGCTCTTGTCGGCCTCAGGGGTCGACTTCTACGGCGACACCGGCGACCGGGTGATCGACGAGAGCCAGGGCAAGGGCACCGGCTTCCTGTCGGATATGTGCGAGCAGTGGGAGGGCGAGGCCCTGCGGGCGGGCGAGGCCGGCGTCAGGACGGTGGTGATGCGCTCCGGGCTGGTGCTGAGCCGGGAGGGCGGGGTGCTCGAGCGGGTGGTGCCGATCTTCAGGATCGGGCTGGGCGCGCCGCTCGGGTCGGGAAAGCAGTACTGGTCGTGGATCACTGTGGACGACTGGGTCAGAGCGGCGGTGCATGTGCTGAAAAATCGTGACATTACGGGGCCGGTCAATTTCACGTCCCCATCGCCCGTCACCAACGCCGAATTCACCCGCACCCTCGGAAAAGCCCTGCGTAAGGGCACGATGCCGATCCCGGTGCCGGCCTTCGCGCTGTCCGCGGGGCTCGGCGAGTTCGCGCGGGAGGCGCTGCTGCCCGGTCACCGCATCCAGCCGAAGAAGCTGCTCGACAGCGGCTACGGGTTCGCCCATACCCGCCTCGACGAGGCTCTGAGCGCCGTACTCTAGGGAACCGTGCGTCCTTCAACAGGTGGGAGAATCTTGACATGAGCCGGTCAGGACAGTCACACATCCTCGCCATCGGGGGCGGATCGTTCCGCCCGAGCAGGCGCCACAGCTTCATCGAGGCCAGCCCGCTGCTCCGCTACGGCCTCGACCTGACGGGGCAGGACCGCCCGAAGCTCGGGCTGGTCGCCACCGCGGTCGGCGACTCCGACGAGTGGCTGCTCAAGATGTACGGCGCCTTCGCGGGGTGGGACGTCGAGTTGAGCCACCTGACCGTGTTCCCCATGCCCAATGTCGAGGACCCGCGGGCCTGGATGCTCGAGCAGGACATGATCTACGTCAGCGGCGGCAGCGTGGCCAACCTGATGGCGCTGTGGCGGCTGCACGGCTACGACGAGGCGTTCGAGGAGGCATGGCGGTCCGGCGTCGTGCTGTCCGGCCAGAGCGCGGGCGCCCTGTGCTGGCACGTGGGCGGCAACACCGACTCCTTCGGGCCCGACCTGCGCGTGTGGGCGGAGGGCCTCGGCTTCCTGCCCTACTCGTGCGGCGTCCACTACGACTCCGACCCGCAGCGCCGCCGGCTGCTGCAGGAGTCGGTGGCCGGCGGCGAGCTGCCCGACGGATACGCCGCCGACGAGGGCGTGGGGCTCCACTACGTGGGCACGGAGTTCATCCAGGCGGTCACCGTCGAGCCGGGCGGCTACGCGTACCGGGTGGAGAGCGACGGGGCGAGCGGCGTCAAGGAGTTCAGGATCGAGCCACGACTCTTGACCCCCTGATTACCCTTCGCGGGGGAGGGAACGGCACAATAGGCTCATGCGCCCCATCCACGGGGTCGATCCCCACGCACTCGCCATCGTCCGCCTCGGCGTCGACGTCCCCTACGAGCAGGCCTGGTCGCTGCAGCGCTGGGTGCACGGCAAGCGGGTCGCCGGAGAGCTGACCGACACCGTTCTCATCCTCGAGCACGCCCCCGTCTACACCGCGGGCAAGCGCACCGCGCCGCACGAGCGCCCTGCCGACGGCACCCCGGTCGTCGACGTCGACCGGGGCGGCCGCCTCACCTGGCACGGTCCCGGGCAGCTCGTGGCGTACCCGATCGTCGCCGTCACCGACGTGGTCACGTACGCCTGCCGCCTCGAAGAGGCGATGATCCAGATCTGCGCCGACTTCGGCGTCACGGCGAGACGGGTGCGGGGGCGCGGCGGCGTCTGGGCGATCGGCGACGCCAACCTGGGGCTGCCCGACCGCCAGCTCGGCGCGGTCGGCCTGCGCGTCGCGCGTGGCGTCACCATGCACGGATTCTCGCTCAACTGCTCCAATGACCCCCGCTGGTTCAACCGCATCACACCGTGCGGCATCCCCGAGGTGGGCGTCTCCTCGCTGTCGGCGGAGACGGGCCGTCGCATCGTGGTCGAGGAGGTCATGCCGATCGCGGAGAAGCGGCTGGCGGAGGCGCTCGGCATGGAGTCGTACGAACTACACGAAGAAGACCTTCTCCGCAGATGATCTGCGGCCTACGATCGGCCGTGTGAAGCGCCTCCTCGCTGTCTTAATCGCCCTCGTGGTGCATCTGCTGACACTCGGATTCGTCGCGCTCGGCGCGTGGATCATCCTGGGCAACCTGGGTTCCTTGGTCGCATGGCTGCTCGGCGGCGTGAGCCTGGCCATCGGGTGGGCGCTGCGGCCGCGCCTGGGCGGCCTGCCCGCCGACGCCGAGGTGCTCGACCGCTCATCGGCGCCGGAGCTGTACGGCATCGCGGACCGCGTGGCCGACCGGGTCGGCGTCCGGCGGCCGGGAAAGGTCGCGGTCAGGGACCTGGCGGCCGAGACCCGCTACGAGCGCGTGGGGCTGCCGCGTACCCCTGTCCTGGCGGTCGGGCTGCCGTTGTGGCTGGCGCTGCCGCCCAGGCAGCGGGTGGCCCTGCTGGCCACGGCGTACGCACGCGTCCCGACCGCCGAAGAGCTGGTCGTGGACGGGGCCCTGTTCACGCTGGAGGCGTGGCGGGACGCGCTGCTGGGGGCCGAGCCGCTGCGGGTCAGGGAGGATGCGCAGACCAAGATCGCCGGCTCCTCGCTGGGCGCGGTGGACCACCCGGGGACCACGTACGAGGTGATGGGAACCTTCGGCCGCCTGCTCGGGCGGCTGCTCGGCGGCCCCGTACTGCTGGTGCGGTACGCGCTGACCCGGCTGGCCCGCGCCGGAGAGGCCCGTACCCTGGCCCGGCATCGGGCGCTGGCCCTGCGGGCGGTGTCCGAGCAGGAGCTCGCTGAGCTGGACGCACTGGCGGGCGGCGGCTACCTGGCGCCGATGCAGGCCGCGGCGCTGCGCGGCGAGAGCGCGGCGGCGATCAGGCAGGGCGCGCTGGCCCGGTTCAGGCTCACCGACGACGGCGTGCTCACCTCTCCCCCGCACTCCGAGCTGCTCGGCACGCGCGAGTCGGAACGCATCGACGAGGAGCTGCTCGGCCACTACACGCGGGCCATCCGCGGATTCGGCCTCATCTCGTGACCCACGACCGGGCAGGTTTCCCGGGAGACGTAAGCTGTGAGCGTGACCGTTGCTCCTGAAGGCCGAAAGCTCCTCCGCCTGGAGGTGCGTAACGCCGAAACCCCTATCGAGCGCAAGCCCCCGTGGATCAAGACCAAGCTGAAGACGGGCCCCGAATACACCGAGCTGAAATCGCTCGTGCGCCGGGAGGGCCTGCACACGGTCTGTGAAGAGGCGGGCTGTCCCAATATCTACGAGTGCTGGGAAGACCGCGAGGCGACCTTCCTCATCGGCGGCGACCAGTGCACGCGCCGCTGCGACTTCTGCCAGATCGACACGGGCAAGCCGAAGGAGTACGACCGCGACGAGCCGCGCAGGGTGGCCGAGTCCGTCCAGCAGATGGGCTTGAAGTACGCGACCGTGACCGGCGTGGCCCGCGACGACCTGCCCGACGGCGGTGCCTGGCTCTACGCCGAGACGGCGCGCCAGATCCACGGGCTGCTGCCCGGGTGCGGCGTCGAGCTGCTGGTGCCCGACTTCAACGGCAACCGCGACCAGCTGGAGGAGGTCTTCTCCAGCCGGCCTGAGGTGTTCGCGCACAACATCGAGACCGTGCCGCGGATCTTCAAGCGGATCCGTCCCGCGTTCCGGTACGACCGCTCGCTCGCGGTGATCACGATGGCCCGCGAGGCCGGGCTGGTCACCAAGTCCAACCTGATCCTGGGCATGGGCGAGACGCGCGAGGAGGTCGTCTCGGCGATGCGCGACCTGCACGCCGCGGGCACCGACCTGCTGACCATCACCCAATACCTGCGGCCCACGCCCCGCCACCACCCGGTGGATCGTTGGGTGAAGCCGGAGGAGTTCGTGGAGCTGCAGGCCGAGGCGGAGGCCATCGGGTTCGCCGGTGTGCTTTCCGGGCCGCTCGTGCGCTCGTCGTACCGTGCTGGCCGCCTCTACCAGCAGGCCATCCAGGCCCGCCAGACGGCCTGATCCCCACCGTCAGCCCCGGGACCCGCGCCCATGCGGTCCTGGGGCTGCTTCGTGCCCGGCGCGGTCGCGAGTGACACCGTGACGAGCCGCGCCAACGGCGCAACGGGGCCACCACGTTCAGGGGGGCCGGTGGGCATGAGGCCGGGGCGGGGCGGCTGCGGGTTTCGTGAGGTGTCGTTAGCATTGCAGGGGCAGCCGACGGAGGAGCGACGGGATGGCCGTTCTGATCCGCACGAGTGACCTGCCCGCCAAGCAGCGCCACGACGCCTGGCGGGCCATCGTCTGCGACACGCTCGGGCCGCTCGACCTCAGGATCGACCCCGGCGCCCCGCTGCGGGGGCAGATCGAGGCCGGACAGCTCGGCCCCGTGGGCGTCGGGAGGGTGCGCACGTCCACGCCCCACAGCGTGCACAGGACCCCGGGCCTGATCCACCGTGACAGCCCCGAGCTCTACCGCCTCGTGCTGGCCCTGGAGGGCAGCCCGCGGGTGGCCCAGGACGGGCGGTACGCGCAGCTCAGCAGGGGCGAGTTCGCGATCTACGACTTCACCAGGCCCTACGAGCTGGCCTACGACTCCGCGGTGCAGCTCGCGGTGTTCAGCCTCCCCCGCGACCTGCTGTCCCTGCCGGACGGCGCCCTGGACACGCTCACCGCGCTCCCCATCACGGCCGAGTCGGGCACCGCCGCGCTGGCCGTGCCGCTGCTGCGCCGGGTGGCCGTGGACATCGAGACGTACCGGCCGGAGAGCGCGGCCCGGCTGTCCACGGTGGTGACGGATCTGATCAGCACCACCGTCGCCGAACGCCTCGAGCAGACGCGGTCGTTACCGGAGGACTCCCGGCAGCGCATGCTGCTGCTGAAGATTCACGCCTTCATCGAGCAGCGGCTGGGCTGGGCCGACCTCGACCCGGCCACCGTCGCGGACGCGCACCACATCTCGGTGCGCTACCTGCACCGGCTCTTCGAGACGGAGCACACCACGGTGGCCGCCTGGATCAGGCAGCGGCGGCTGGAGCGGTGCCGCGCGGAGCTGGCCGAGGGCGGCACCCGGTCCGTGAGCGAGATCGGGGCCCGGTGGGGGCTGCCGGACTCGGCCCACTTCAGCAGGCTGTTCAAGCGCGCGTACGGGATGCCGCCCGCCGAATACCGCCGCGCCAACGCGGTGCGCTGAACGTCAATCCGCCTGGCACCCGGATCCAAGACCCGCGACCCCTTCGACCAGCAGACTGAAGGCACAAAGGAAGAAGGAAGGGGTACGGAAATGCAGCTGTTCGTCAATCTGCCGGTCAAGGATCTCGAGCGGTCGAAGAAGTTCTTCACCGAACTCGGCTTCAACCTGTTCGGCATGGCCGAGGGCATGGCATCGGTGGTCATCAACCAGGAGACGCAGGTCATGCTGCTGACCGAGCCGACGTTCGGCTCGTACATCACCAAGGAGGTCGCCGACGCGGGCAAGGGCACTGAGGCGATCCTGGTGCTGGGCATGGAGAACCCCGCCCAGGTGGACGAGCTGGTGGACAAGGCGCTGGCGGCCGGGGCCACCCCGGCGGGGGTCAAACAGGAGGACGGCGTCAGATACCAGCGCGGCTTCGCCGACCTCGACGGGCACCACTGGGAGGTGCTGTGCCTGGTGCAGCCGGCCGGCTGAGCGGCAAGGCGACCTCTGCGGACGGCACCGTCATCGCCTTCGACAGGTACGGCGCCGGGCCTGCGGTCGTCCTGGTCCACGGCGCGTTCACGGCCAGGGGGCATGCCACGCTGGCGGGCGTGGCGGCCGGTCTGGCGCCGTGGTTCACCGTGTACGACTACGACCGCAGGGGGCGCGGCGACAGCGGGGACACCCCGCCGTACGCCGTCGAGCGGGAGATCGAGGACCTGGCGGCCGTCATCGAGGCGGCGGGCGGGTCGGCCATGGTGTTCGGCGGCTCGTCGGGGGCCGCGCTGGCGCTGGAGGCCGCCGTACGGAACCCGGCGATCTCCAAGCTGGCCCTGTGGGAGCCGCCGTACCACGTGGACGACAGCGCGCCCCCGCTGCCGGACGACTTCGCGGCGCAGCTCGACGCGCTGGTGAGGTCGGGCAGGCGCGGGGAGGCGGTGGAGCGGTTCATGGTGGAGGCGGCCGAGGCGCCCCCGGAGGCGGTGGCCGCGATGCGCGCGCAGCCGTCGTGGGCGGAGCTCGAGGCGCTGGCTCACACCCTCTCCTACGAGGCCGCCGTGATGGGGCCGGGCAACACGCTGCCCACCGAGCGGCTGGCCGGCATCACGCAGCCGACGCTCGTGCTCAACGGCGAGGACAGCCCCGGCTGGATGTCGAACGCGGGGCCGGCGGTCGCGGCGGCGGTGCCCGGCGCGGTGCGACGGGTGCTGGAGGACCAGACACACAACGTGGCCCCCGAGGCGCTGGTCCCCGAACTGCTGGAGTTCTTCGTCGCCGCCTGAGCCGCCCGCGGCAGCCCGGCGTCAGGCGGCCACGGCACTGAAGATGGCCGTGCCGGGGATGTGGCGGCCGCGCAGCGGGCTCCAGCCGCCCCACACCCGCTCGTGCCCCTCGGGCCACTCGGGCTCCAGCAGCCCGGTGACGGTCAACCCGGAGGCGACCAGGAGGTTGACCCAGTCGCCCAAGGTGCGGTGGTGCTCGACGTACGTGACCGTGCCGTTTTCGTCCCGTTCCTCATAGGGAGAGCGGTCGAAGTAGGACCGGTCGGACGTCAGCCCGCGCGGCCCCGGATCGTCGGGGAAGGCCCACCGGATCGGGTGGCTCACCGAGAACACGAACCGGCCGCCGGGCCTGAGCACCCTGCGCACCTCGCGGAACACGGCGAGCGGGTCGGCCACGAACGGCAGCGCGCCGAATGCGGAGCAGGCCAAGTCGAAGGCGTCGTCGGCGAACGGCAGCGACTCGGCGTCGGCCTGGACCACGGGCACGTGCAGCCCGGAGTCGAGGTCGATGCGCTGGGAGTGGCGCAGCTGCCGGTGCGAGATGTCGAACGCGGCCACCCGCGCCCCCTGCGTCACCAGCCACCGCGCGCACTGCGCCGCGCCACAACCGATCTCCAGCACGTGACGGCCGCGCACCTCGCCAAGGAGGTGCGCGTCGGCCTCGTCCACGCCCTCGGGGCACCAGACGAACCCCGTGTCACGCAGGAACCCGCCGTGCTCGACCTGGTAGTCGTCGGCGTTGCCGTCCCACCACCAGCGGTTGGCCCGCGACGAACTCGACAGCACTAGCGCATCTTGGGGCCGCGCGGCATGCGGGCGCCTCTGGGCATCGGGCCCTTGGGCATCGGCATGTTCTTCGGCAGCGAGCGCAGGCGGTCCTTCACCTCGTTGACCGCCGGCTTCTTCAGGTTGCGCGGCAGCTTCATGAGGTGGCGCTGCAGTTTGCCGAGCGGCACCTGCCCCTCGCCGTCACCGCACTGGACGTCGTAGATCTCGACACCCAGCACCACCCTCGCGACCCGCTTCTTCTCGGCCGCCAGCATCTTCGCCACCCGGTTGCCGGGCCCCTCCGACACCAGCACGACGCCGGGGAAGCCGACCACCAGGTGGATGAGGTCCTGGTCGCGGTTGACCGCGATGGCCGGGGTGACCTGCCAGTTGCCACGCATGCCCTGCAGCACCGCCGCCGCGGCGCCGGTCTGGCCGTGCAGGATCGAGTACTGGGCCTTCTGGGCGAGCTGCCCGAACACCACCAGCCCGACCGTGAGCGCGGCCAGCACACCGATGAACACCGAATACCACAAGTAGTCCGTGACCAGGCCGATCACGACGACCACAGCCAGCGTGCCCACCGCCGAAAGGAAGACGATGGGCAACCCCTTGGGGTTGGCCTGCTTGATGATCTGCGCGATCATGCGGAGCTGCTTGATGCGCCCCGGCTTCTCTGGATCCTCGGACTTTGCCATGCTCTGAAGGATACAAACCAACTGGTGCGATACGGAAAACGCGACCGGCCATTTCTCGCGTGGCTAGATCTTCACGACGGCCGGCAGGCGGAGATCGCCCACGTTGGGGCCCGCCTCGACCGCGTACTCGCCCTCGGCCGTCCGCCAGCCGCCGTCCCAGACCTGGAAGGCCCGCTCGGGCAGGAAGATCGTCGTGAGCACGGTCTCCCCCGGCCCGGCCTCCACCACGTCGAACCCGGCCAGCACCTTGGAGACGTACACCTGCACGATCTCCCGGCCCGGGCGGTCTCCGGTGTTGGTGACGGCCACCGTCACGGTCGTCCCCTCGGCCGCGATCGAGTCGTACGACCAGGTCGTGTACCCCAGGCCGTGCCCGAACCAGAACGCGGGCGCGCGCCCCGACCGCTCCCACGCCCGGTATCCGATCGACACCCCCTCCTCGTAGGCCACCACGCCGTCCACCGGCGTCACGTTGACCACGGGAGCGTCCTCCAGCCGCCTCGGCCACGTCGTGGGCAGCCGCCCGCCCGGCTCGGCGTCCCCGAACAGCACGTCCGCCAGCGCCGTCCCCGCCTCCTGCCCGGGGAACCAGGTGAGCAGCACGGCCGCCACCTCCTCGGTCCAGGGCATCTCGACCGGTGAGCCCGCGTTGACGACCACGACGGTGCGCGGGTTGGCCGCGGCGACCGCCCGGATCAGCTCGTCCTGCCGTCCCGGCAGCCCGAGGTCCGTACGGTCGAAGCCCTCGCTCTCCACCTCCGGCGTGGTCGCGGCCACGACCACCGCCACATCGCACTCCGCCGCCACCCGGACGGCCTCGGCCAGCAGCTCCTCCTCGCCCGGGCTCGGATTCGCGTGGCCGACCGTGAAGGACACGAACGCCATCCCGCCGAACGCCCCCGCCGGGTGCGTCACGACCACCTCGTACGGCTCCCCGGCGGTCATGGGCACGCTCAGCCTCCGCTCGGGCGGCGACAGGAACGCCGCGGCCGGGTCGTCGCCGTCCGCCTCGAGGGTCCCGTCGAAGACGGTCTCACCGTTCACGACGACGGTGAAGGCCCCCACCCCCGCGACGGACAGCTGGTGCTCGCCCGAGCTCTGCGGCGTGTACGTGGTACGCAGCCGGACCGCCTTCAGCCGGTCGCCGTCCACGCCGGGCGGCAGCTGGCCGATCCACCGCGCCTCGGCCGTGGCCAGCGGTTGCTCGGACAGCGTCGCGCCCCCCGCGTCCAGGAACGTGGCCGTGGCCGGGCCGGGGAGCGGGGACAGGCGGATCCGGGGGTCGGTGCCGAGCGCGTACCGGACCTCGGCCCGATCGCGGAGGCCCTGGAGCGGCGAGACGATCCTGCCGGGGAAGACCTGCGCGCTCCCGCCGCCCATCACGCGTGCCTCGGCGGCGGCCGCACCGATCACGGCGACCGTCCTGACCTGCCGGAACGGCAGGATCCCGTCGTTGGTCAGCAGCGTGAAGCCGCGCGTGGCCACCTCCCGGGCCAGCGCCCCGCCGTCAATCGGGCGTTCGGCGGCGGGCCGGTCCTCGGTCCCGCGCAGGGCGCCGACGCGCTGGGCCAGGCGCAGGATACGGCGCACCCGGTCGTCCACGACGGACTCCGGCACACGCCCCTCCCGCACGGCCGCCTCCAGCTTCTCGCCCCAGGGTCCGAACGGGCCGGGCATCGCCACGTCGGTGCCTCCCATGGCGGCGGCCTCGGTCGAGCGCAGGGCCGTCCAGTCCGACACCACGAACCCGTCGAACCCCCACTCGCCCTTCAGCACCCCGTTCACCAGCTCGGAGTGCTCGGTCATGGTGGTGCCGTTCACCGAGTTGTAGGCGGTCATGAGGCCCCACGCCCCCGCCTGCACCACCCGCTCGAACGGCCGCAGGTACGCCTCCCGCAGAGCCTTCTCGCTCACCCGGACGTCCGCGGTGAAGCGGTCGGTCTCGAAGTCGTTGGCCACGAAGTGCTTGGGCGTGGTGGCGACGCCGCCCTCCTGGACGCCCTCGACGTAGGCCGCGCCGATCTCCCCCGTCAGGTACGGATCCTCGGAGAAGCACTCGAAATGGCGGCCTCCGAGCGGCGAGCGGTGCAGGTTGATCGTGGGCGCGAGGAGCACGTGCACGCCCTTGCGCCTGGCCTCCTGCGCCAGCAGCGCGCCGGCCCGCCGCACCAGCTCCACGTCCCACGTGGCGGCCAGCGCGGTCGGGCTGGGGAGCGCGATCGAGGGGTCTCCCGCGCTCCACTGCTCCCCGCGTACGCCGATCGGGCCGTCACTCATGACGAGCCGGTCGAGGCCGATCTCGGGCAGCGGCGGGAGCGACCACATGTCGGCCCCGGTGAGCAGACGGATCTTGGTGCTGAGGTCGAGCCGGGCGATGAGTTCGTCGAAGTCCACCAGCACAGTCTTCACCAGCGGGCCGAGCATCCGGAAGACGAAACCGAACGTGGTTCAAGATGAATACGGGCTCAGCCCTAGGTCGCTGACCTGCGTGAATACCTGGCCGCCATGGCGTGGAAGACCTCCTTGGGCTCCCAGCGCCGCTCGTCGAGCATCTTCACCACGCCGTACGAGCCGATGTCGGCCTCGCCGGTCCTGTTGTAGGCCGCGAACGTGAACCACAGCGCGGTGTCCACGCCCTCCTGCTCGAAGACGTCCATCAGCTCGGTGAAATAGCGCACCTGCTCGCCCTCGTCGCGTACGGCGCCGTCGGGCACCACCCACGCCGAGCCGCCGCGCTCCCCCGCGCCGCGGTAGGCGCACGTGCCGAACTCGGTCACGGCGACCGGCTTGCCGTGCTTGAAGTGGGCGCGCAGCTCGTCCACGAAGTCGTGGGCGTTGTAGGAGGCGCGGTAGGCGTCCACGCCCGCCACGTCGAACGGGGCCCAGTCGACCGGCTCCCACGGCCCCGAGGCGTAGCTCAGCCTGCCGCCGAACAGCGGCCGCACGGTCTCGGCCACCTTCGCCAGGTAGGCGTTGAAGCGCGGCATGACCCGCATCAGGGACGTCCACCACTCGACGTCGCCGCTCATCATGGCGGTGAGCCGGTCGCCATAGTCGTCGCCGTCGATGAAGCCCTTGCCGAAGCCGGTGATCTCACAGCCGGTGACCAGCACGATCTCGGCGCCGTCGCGGCGCAGCCCCTCGGCGCGCCTGGCCGAGTCGGCGAAGACCTCGAGCATCTCGTCCTGCGCGAGGTCCACGGGGAACGGGGTGAACCAGACCTCCAGCCCGGCCGCCGCGGCCTCCCTGGCCGCCGCCTCGACGCGCTCGGGGTCGCGGCCGGAGATACGTACCGACGCGCAGTGCAGGTCTTCGGCGATCGTGCGCATGTCGCGCCGGACGTCCTCGATGTGGAACGACTTGCGGCTCAGGCCGTCGCCCGGGAGAAACCCGACGTCATAGTTGATCCCCTTTTTCATGATTTATCCCCTCTTTGTGTCAACCCGTGCTCCAGGAGGTCGAAGGCCAGCTCCACGTCGCCCGCCAGGCGCCTGCCCGCCTCCTCCAGGGGCTCCCCCGCGGCGATGCGCTGGAAGAACGCCTCCTGGAGGGTGGTGACGGCGGCGGTGATCAGCGCGGCCATGAGCTGCGCGGCCAGGTCGTCGCCGGGATGGGCCGCCTTGAGCGCCTCGGCCAGCTCGTACCGCTCGCTCATGCGCACCCCGTGCAGCGCGCCCATCAGGGCCGGGCTCGAGGCGATCACGCGGACCCTGGTCAGCAGCGCCTCCACGTCCACCTCGCCCGCGCCCTGGGCGGCCAGCGCCCGGTAGTGCTCGCGCAGTGCCTCGAGGGGCGAGCGCCCCTCCGCGCGCCCGGCCACGATCGCGGCCAGGTCGTCCTTGACCCCCTCGGTGACGAGGCAGTCCTTGGTCGGGAAGTAGTTGAACAGCGTCACCTTGGCGACCCCGGCCGCCTCGGCGATCTCGTTGACGGTCACCGCGTCGTAGCCGCGCTCGTCGAACAGCCGCAGCGCCACCTCCGCGATCCGCCGCCGCGTCTGCTCCTTCTTCCGCTCCCTGAGCCCCATGAGGGCAGCATAAAGCGAACCGGGTTCATTTTTAAACCCGGTTCGGATTTTTCTGAGGGCTACATGCGGACGACCATGGTGTTGGACACGCGGTCGTGCACCCCGCGGTGGTCGCGGTCCCAGATCAGGGCGGGCACGGCCACGCACAGCAGCACGGTGCGCACCAGCACGGGCAGCCAGCGGGGGTTGCCGCCGTCCATCGCGGCCACCCTGATGCCGGCCAGCCGATGCCCGAAGGTCTGCCCCATGAAGCCGACCAGGATCAGGTACTGCAGGGCGAAGACGACCGCGGGCGCCCACGGCTGCTCGGCCGGGTTCATCCTGAGCAGCAGCTGCACGATGGCCCACGTGCAGATCATCCAGTCGATGACCAGCGCGGCGATCCTGCGGCCCCAGCCGGCGATCGACCCGCTGCCCTCCTCGGGCAGGCCCAGACGCTCCCCCGGGTATCCGAGATCGACCCCGGCGGACCTGATCCCGCCCAGCCAGGTCTGCGTCCACCGAGGTTCCTTGCTGCTCATGCCTTCAACGGTATCCGCCAGATGGGCCGGTCCGCTTTGTGACCCAACCGCGTCGCAAAGCGGCCATCATGTACGCCATGCCAAACGGGGATGACCTTGATGCGCGCTTCAACGAGCTGGTCGCGCAGATCGATGAGGAGCAGCAGCGCAGGATGCGGGCCGCGGCCGTCAAAGGCGCCAAAGAGCAGCGGCGTACAGACCGCTTAGAACGGCGCATGAAGAAGGAAAGGCGCTCTGACTTATATGAGCGCTCGGGCTTGTATGAGAGCGAGGCGGCCCCCCGGCGGCGGGTCGGCCGGGCCTGGATCGCGATGGCCGTGATCACGGGGCTGATCACGGCCTCGGGCGTGGTCGTGACCTTCCGCCCCGACCTGCTCACGCCCTCGGGCGCGGTGCCCGACGACGCGCTGCCCAAGGATGCGGTGATCACGGCGCCGTCGGCGGAGCTCGCCGGAGACCCAGCCGAGGGCGGCGGCGAGGAGCCGCCAGGCCCGTTCGCCGGATCCCCCGCCGAGGACTACGCCGAGGGGATCGCCGGCTTCGTGATGCCGGAAGCGAAGGCACTGGGCGGGCTGTCGAAGAAAGACGTGGCGAAAGGGCTGGAGCGGACGCGCGAACTGTTCGGGGCGGCCTTCCTCGACCGCGAGACGCTCATGGGAGGCAAGCCGACGGCGTTCGCCGAGCTCCTGCCTCCCGAGCTGCGTGCGGACTTTCTCGGCAACCTCAAGCACGACGACGAGGAGGGCCCGGGATACGTCATCCGCTTCGCGCCGGGCACGGCTGAGCTCGCCACCGATGTGATCAAGGTGCATGGACGAGCGACGCTGGACACCTTCAAGGAGGACGGCAGGCACGGCGTCAAGGTGAAGCTGAACCACCTGGTCGTTTACGCCCTGCACCGCCCGGGCCGGCCCGAGACCACCATCAGGCTCGTCGCCCATCCCATCGGCAGTGTGCTGCTCTATCGCGAATCCGGGCGCCTGGTCGTCTGGCCGGACCCCTGGAACCCGAGCACAACCCCCGCCAGTTGCGACACGCGCGACGCGTTCGTGCATCCCGTTTACGAGGACTCGCCTCCCGAGACGGTGGCGCCCACCGGATTGCCGGTGGATCCGTACCAGCTGGAGGAGGATGAAAGCACTGGTTGCACCGCATCAAAGGGCACCTGATCTGCGTAACATGTGCGAAACAAACGAGACACCATATGGAAACGGCCACGCCCTAGCGTCGGCATGATGGCCAGTCCCCAGGGAGGTTCGAGAGTGTTCAACTCCGCCGACGACGTCCTGAAGTTCATCAGTGACGAAGGGGTGCAGTTCGTCGATGTCAGGTTCACCGACCTGCCGGGGACGACTCACCACTTCACCTTCCCGGTAGAAAACTTCAGCGCGAGCGTCTTCACCGACGGACTCATGTTCGACGGCTCATCGATCCGCGGTTTCCAGGCGATCCACGAGTCCGACATGCTTCTGCTGCCCGACCCGTCCAGCGCCGTGGTGGACCCGTTCCGCCAGCACAAGACGCTCAACCTGAACTTCTTCGTGCACGACCCGCTGACCGGCGAGGCCTACAGCCGTGACCCGCGCAACGTCGCTCGCAAGGCTGAGGAGTACCTCAAGGGCACGGGCATCGCGGACACGGTCTACTTCGGCCCCGAGGCCGAGTTCTACATCTTCGACGACGTGCGGTTCGAGACGAAGCAGAACGCCGGCTACTACTACATCGACTCCATCGAGGGCGCCTGGAACACCGGCAAGGCGGCCGAGGGCGGCAACCTCGGCTACAAGCCGCGCTACAAGGGCGGCTACTTCCCGGTGCCGCCGATGGACCACTTCACCGACCTGCGCTCCGAGATGGTGCGCAACCTCATCGAGTGCGGCATCGACGTCGAGATGCAGCACCACGAGGTCGGCACGGCGGGCCAGGCGGAGATCGACTTCAAGTTCGGCACGCTGCTCAAGACCGCCGACAACCTGATGCTCTACAAGTACGTGATCAAGAGCACGGCCCTCGAGTACGGCCACACGGTCACGTTCATGCCCAAGCCGCTCTTCGGTGACAACGGCTCCGGCATGCACTGCCACCAGTCGCTCTGGAAGGACGGCTCGCCGCTCTTCTACGACGAGGTCGGCTACGCGGGCCTGTCCGACACGGCCCGCTACTACATCGGCGGCCTGCTCAGGCACGCGCCGTCGCTGCTGGCCTTCACCAACCCGACGGTCAACTCCTACCACCGCCTGGTGCCCGGCTACGAGGCCCCGGTCAACCTGGTCTACTCCCAGCGCAACCGCTCGGCCTGCGTCCGCATCCCGATCACGGGCTCCAACCCGAAGGCCAAGCGCATCGAGTTCCGGGTGCCCGACCCGTCGTGCAACCCGTACTTCGCGTTCGCGGCCATGCTGATGGCGGGCATCGACGGCATCCGCAACAAGATCGAGCCGCCGGAGCCGGTCGACAAGGACCTCTACGAGCTGCCGCCGGAGGAGGCCCGCAACATCCCGCAGGTCCCCGGCTCGCTGCCCGAGGTGCTCAGCGCCCTGGAGGCCGACCACGACTACCTGCTCGAGGGCGGCGTCTTCACGCCTGACCTGATCGAGACGTGGGTCTCGTACAAGCGGGAGAACGAGGTCGACCCGATCCGGCTGCGCCCGCACCCGCACGAGTTCGAGATGTACTACGACGTGTGACGGCCGGTTTCCCTGGCCTTGGCGATCTTCCCGGAGACGGGCGCTGAGCTGGGAAACCCTTGCCGTTGGTTGCCGTTGTTTCTCGTTGCTGAGCAACGTCAGCCGGAGCAGAACCGGAACAGAACGGCCCGGCACCGTGATCGGTGCCGGGCCGTTCTTTGCTGGTGGAGGAGTTGATAGCGGTTCCGCAATCTTCAGGGCACTGGACTGTCTCCCCCTCCGCTCGATGCCACTGGGTGTAGCAGCCATGGCACAGTAAGTCGTCACTTGGGGTAATACCGTCGTTCCATTCGCCCGTCGCTCGAATGATCCCGACCTGCGATAATCCCAATCTCGTCACTCCGGTTCCCATAATTGGACCCGCCGGGATGCAATTGGGATATGTGGCGCGACACATGGTGTACCGGTTCCTATTCGAACCGTGGGAGAAGCCCCCACCTATCTGGGCGATGCTCGTATGTCGTAGGCGGGCCTGGCGACCCACTCGGCGCCGTCCACGCCGACGTGCGCCTCTGAGCTTGGGGTGCGGATTGTCCGGGCCGTAGCGCCAGGCGGAGCTGAGGCGTCCGCCGGGGCGCCGTGGTCAGGACTGTGTGAGGCCGCGCCCGTGGTCGACGGCGTACGCGGTGAAGACTTCCGTCGGTGTTCCGCCGGTGTGGAGGAAGCGCTGGTCGAGGATGGTGGCAAGGTCTTTCAGCGCGCCGGCGAGCAGGTCGCCGGTCAGACGCACATCCGGCCGCCGGGCCGCCTTTCCACGCTGGGCGAGGTCATCGGCGTAGCCGATCGTGGCCGGCAGGGACGAGTGGTCCTCCCCGTCATGGAAGTAGTAGGCCTCGGCGTACTGGGTGAAGTCGATCCGGACACGCGCCACCTCGGTGGCCAGACTCTCCAGCAGTGTGGCGCCCACGGTGGAGTCGAGCTGCTGAACGGACGGGTCCGATTGTTGGAGGAGCGCCAACCGGACCGCCAGGACCCTACGGCGGGTCAGCGCCGGGTAGATCTCGAGCACCCAGGAGACCGTGGCCGTCAGGAGGACGAAACCGACGAGAGCCTCCAGCGGCGAGACCAGGCGAAGCCAGCCCTCGGCGGGCACGATGTCCCCCAGCCCAAGGGTGGCAACGGTGACGAGCGAGAAGTAGACGGAGTCGAGCAGCGGCGACTGCTGCGCCGCCTTGGAACCAGGCGTGAAGGTGAACGCCTCAGGCATGTGAGGCCAGTAGACGATGGCCCAGCCCAGGATGATGATGGCGGCCCACGTGCCGACCACCGTCACCATGGCAAGCGGCCCCACGAGCCCGACCACGCGCCTGCGTGCACGGACCTGCCGGGCCAGTCCCCACATCGCCATCATGACGAATCGGCTGAGACCGCCGTGACGGGTGGGGTGCCAGAGCGTATGGAACAGGTCCCGTAGGGCGGCCATGATTATCGCGGCCCCTACCAGCGAGACCAACCAGTCCATGTACGTCTCCCGCGGCCCTGTTCCGTGAAGCGGCCTGGGCAGTCAGGCAGCGAGGGCCGCAGCTCCTGCCGCCCGAATTCTCAGAGCCTAAGCCGAAGGACAGCACCGCAGGGCGCCGAATCGCCGCACTCCCAAGCTGCAGCGCGCCTGTTTCCCCGAGCTGACCCCCCGGCCGCCACGGCCCGGGGCCTAGAACTCGAAACGGGGAGAGGACCGGGTCAGGGTCGCCGTCTTCGGGGTGACGGGCCAGATGGCGGCCAGCTCGTCCGCGATCGTGGCCATCAGGCGTTCGACGTCCGCACCGGCCGTTTCATGCAGCGCCTCCGCGACGATCAGGACGTCTGTGGTCGTGTCGCGGACGGCCGAGTGGCCGCTCTGGCGGTTGGTCCAGCGGCGGGCGTGCGCCCTTCCCTCCGCGTCGGCGAAGACCACCTCGCCGGGCGGCGGGTGCTCCGTCTCGCCGGAGAAGGTCAGGTACGTCTCGTCGCCCGCCGCGTATCTGACCTCCACGTACCGCTCGATCTTGGAGACGTCGAACACCGCCACCGGGACCGCGTACGCGATGGAGACAGCGTTGCAGAGGTCGATCAGCGGATGCAGGCGCGGCAGCGCGCCTTCCTTCCTGAAGCGCCGCAGCAGCGACTCCGACGCGCAGCGGTACTGGGTCGGCTTGAGGCCCATCTTCGAGAACGCCCGCCGCCACGCCTGGATCTCCGGCAGCTCGCCCTCCGAGGAGGTCGCGAGCCGCTTCGCGGCGAGCTCACCGAACCGGGCGACCTGGTCGTCGACGGAGACGTCTGCCGTGATGCCCTTCGCGAAGAGCACCCCGGGGACGAGCTCGGGGAAGTCTCGCCAGATGTCAGTCGAATGCTGGAAACGCACGGTCACCTCGTCATCCCCGTCGTGGAGCACGGCCGTTCGGCCCTTCGCCGCGCCGATCACGATACTCGCCTCGGCGCGGCCGGACCGGCAGGGTCACTGCAAGACGATCGAGCGGGCGCGTCGCGCGTTCACCGCGTAGCAGGCGCAGGTCAGTGCGGTCAGGACGGCCGCCGCCGTCAGCGGCTGGCCGATGACGCCCATGACGGCCACGCCGAGGGTGGCGCCGAGCTGGCGGAACGCGTTCAGGACGCCGCCCGCCGTGCCGGCCGTGCCCGGGGGTGCGCTGTTGACCATGCCCGCCATCAGCGCGGGCAGCACGAACGACAGCCCGAACCCCATCACCACCAGCCACGGCGCCAAAGCGTCCGTGAGGGCGACGCCCGTCAGGCCGGTCGCGAGCAGGGCGAGGCCGCCGAGGATGGGCGGGCGGGGGCCGTAGCGGGCCACCAGGCGGCCGGTGAGCAGCGGATTGACGGTCATGGGGAGGGTGAGCGGGAGGAAGGCCAGCCCGGCGGCCAGCGGGGTGAGGTGTCGGGTGTCCTGCAGGAGGAGCGTGAGGACGAACAGGGCGCCGGCGAAGGCGAAGTTGGCGACCGTGCCCGCCAGCAGCTCGGGCCAGGTGGCCGCGAGGAGGCCGCCGGGCAGGGCCGGGGCGTGGCTGCGGCGCTCCGTGAGCACCAGCGCCGCCAGGGCGGCCGGCGCCAGGACTCCCGCCACCGTCGAGGCGTCGATCAGGGCCTCCGCGACCAGGGCCAGGAACACGCAGGCCAGCGCCTGCACCCGCCAGTCGATCAGGCGCCGGCCGCGCGGCGAGTGGACCCGGCGCATGGCCAGCAGGCTGATCAGGGCGATGGGCGGGTTGAGCAGGAAGACGGCGCGCCAGCCGTACAGGTCGACGAGGAGGCCGCCGAGCAGCGGGCCGGCGGCGAGCGCGCTGCCGGTGATGGCGGCCCACAGACCGGTGGCGCGGGCGCGGGCGGCCGGATCGGGGAAGAGCTGGCCCAGCAGGCCGAGCGAGCCGCCCGTGCAGAGCGCCCCCGCCACGCCGAGCAGGGCGCGCAGCCCGATCAGCACGCCCAGGTGCGGCGCCGCGGCGCTCAGCAGCGAGATCACGCCGAACGCCGCCACGCCGGCCTTGAAGATCCGGGCCGCGCCGTACCGGTCGGCCACCGCTCCCCCGATGAGCAGTGAGGCGGCGAAGGCGACGGTGTACGCGTTCACCGCCCACTGCTGCCCGGCCAGCGAGCCACCCAGTGAGGCCCGCAGGTCGGGCAGCGCGATCGTCAGCACGGTCGTGTCGAGGATCACGAGGAAGTAGGCGAGGGAGAATCCGAACATCATGCGCCTCAGCCTGCTGAAACGCCCCGTCCGCCCTCAACAGGCATGATCTGAGGGGGCATTCGGGAAAACCGTATGCTGACATTTATGGATTTGCGCCAGTTGCGGGGGTTCGTCGCGGTGGCCGGGGCGGGCACCGTCACCGGGGCGGCGAACAGCCTCGGCCTCGCCCCCGCGTCCGTGTCGGAGCAGGTGCGCAGGCTGGAGCGGAGCCTCGGGGTCTCCCTGTTCGAGCGCACGCCCCAGGGCATGCGCCTGACCGAGCAGGGCGCCAGGCTGCTGGCGCGGGCGCAGGGGCTGCTCGACCACGCCGACGAGGTGCGCCGCGCCGTAACCGGGCAGCGCCGCCGAGTGCGGATCGGCGCGCTGGAGATGCTGGCCGCGGCCCGGCTCCCCGCCGTGATCCGCCGCCTGTCGGAACGCCGCCCCGACCTGGACGTGGACGTGTACTCGCTCACCCGGCAGCCGCTGCTGGCCGCGGTGGCCGGCGGCGAGCTGGACGCGGCGCTGCTGCTCGACACGGGCCTGCGGATCGGCGGGCTCGGCTTCACCGTGCCCGAGGACACGGGCTCGGTCGCCACCGCCGGGTCGAGGTCCAGGCCCAGCCCGGCGCCCGACCTGGACTTCCTGGATGTGGGCGAGGTCAGGCTGTTGCTGGTCGCGGCGCCGGACGGCGACCGAGAGCCGCTGCTGGTCAGCGCCGACGGCTGCTCGATCCGGCTGGCGGCCGACCGGGCGTTCGGCCCGGAGGCGCCGCGCAGGGAGCTGACCAGCATCGCGACCGCTCGCGAGTGGGCCAAGCAGGGGCTCGGCAGCGCCCTGCTGCCTGACTTCGTGCTGGAGCCCGACCTGGCCTCCGGCGCGCTGGTGCCACTCGACTTCTACGCGCCGGCGCTGGCGTTGCGGCTGGTCTGGCTACGCGGCCGCGAGCCCGCCCTGCGTGACGTCCTCTACGCCATGAGCGCCTGACGTGCCTACGGGCGCTTGAGGTGGTAGACCACGTGGGGGTAGAGAGGACTGTCCGGCGCGAGCCGCGTGTGGTTGAAGTCGGCCAGGTGGGTCATCCCCAGGCGCTTCATCACAGCCTGGGACCGGGTGTTCCGCTTGGCCGTCATGGAGATGATCTCGTCCAGCCCGGCCTCGTCGAACGCGTACCTGACGGCCTCCCTGGCCGACTCGGTGGCGTACCCGCGCCCCCAGGCCGGCCGCGCCAGCCGCCACCCCACCTCCCACGCGGGCAGGAACGGTGCGTCGAACGTCTGCCAGATCAGGCCGGTGAAGCCGATGAACTCCCCGCTGTCGCGCACCTCCAGCGCCCACAGCCCGTAGCCGTGCTTGTCGAACTCCTCCTCGATCCTGTCGGCGAAGTGGTCACTCTCCGCGCGGGTGAGCGTGGCCGGGAAGTGCTCCATCACCTCGGGGTCGGCGTTCATGGCGGCGAAGGGCTCCCGGTCCTCGTCGCGCCACCTGCGCATGATCAATCGCTGGGTCCGCATCCGAGCCACGATAATGCGGGACGGGCGTTCACAGCACGCGGCTGAGGAAGGCCTTGGTACGCGGGCTGCTGGGGTTGTCCAGGACGTCCGCGGGCGTGCCCGACTCGACCACGACGCCACCGTCCATGAACACCACCCGGTCGGCCACCTCGCGGGCGAACCCGATCTCGTGAGTCACCACGATCATGGTCAGCCCGTCCTCGGCGAGGCCCTTCATGGTGGCCAGCACCTCCCCCACGAGCTCCGGGTCGAGCGCGCTGGTCGGCTCGTCGAAGAGCATCAGCTTGGGCCGCATGGCCAGCGCCCTGGCGATGGCGACCCGCTGCTGCTGCCCGCCCGAGAGCTGCCTCGGGTAGGCGCCCGCCTTGTCCTCGAGGCCCACGCGCCGCAGCAGGGCGAGCGCACGTTCCCTGGCCTGCTCCCGGGGCTCGCGGCGGACGCCGACCGGCGCCTCTATGACGTTCTGCAACACCGTGAAGTGCGGGAACAGGTTGAACTGCTGGAAGACCATGCCGATCTCGCGGCGCTGACGGGTGATCTCGCCCTTGCGCAGGTGCCGTACCTTGCCGCCGGACGCCTGGAACCCGATCAGCTCGCCGTCGACGTGGATGGCGCCGCCGTCGATGGTCTCCAGGTGGTTCACGCAGCGCAGGAACGTCGACTTGCCCGAGCCGGACGGGCCGAGGACGACCACGACCTCCCCCGGGTGGACGTCGAGGTCGATGCCCTTGAGGACTTCGAGATGGCCGAAGTGCTTGCGTACGGCACGGGCGTGGACCATGGGGACGGTCACGACGTCACCTCCGAGGGACGGCGGCGGCGGAAGGCCAGGAAGGCCCAGAAGCTCTGCGGGGCGTTCCTGGTGGCGCCGCGCGCGTAGTGCCGCTCGATGAACGACTGGCCGACGTACAGGATCGAGGTGATCACCAGGTACCAGACGCAGGCGACGATCAGCAGCGGGATGGTCTGGAAGGTGCGATTGTAGATCGACTGCACCGTGTACAGCAGGTCGGCCAGCGCGATGACGCTCACCAGCGACGTGGCCTTCAGCATGCTGATCACCTGGCTCCCGGTGGGCGGGATGATGAACCGCATGGCCTGGGGCAGCACGATCCTGCGGAAGGTGCGGGCGTTGCTCATGCCGAGCGCCGAGGCGGCCTCGGTCTGCCCGGGGTCCACCGACATGAGCCCGCCGCGGATGATCTCGGCCATGTACGCGCCCTCGTTCAGCCCGAGCCCCAGGATGGCCGCGAGCAGCGGGGTGATGACCTGGTTGGTGTCGGCGCTGAGGAACTCCGGCCCGAACGGGATGCCGAAGGAGACCTTCGGCAGCAGGTACGACAGGTTGTACCAGAGCACGAGCTGCACCAGCACCGGCGTGCCGCGGAAGAACCAGACGTAGAGCCCGCAGGCCGCCCGCGCGACCGGGTTGTCCGAGATCCGCCCGATCGCCAGCAGCACCCCGAGCACCACGCCCACGGCCATCGCGATCACGGTGAGCAGCAGCGTGGTGAAGATGCCCTGGCCGATGATCTGCGCGTTGACGTACCTGAAGACCACGTCCCACTGGAAGTTGGGGTTGGTGACCAGCAGGCTCACGAGCTGGGCGGCCAGCACCAGCAGGATGATCGAGGCCACCCAGCGCAGCGGATGGCGGGTACGGGACGCGCCCGCGACGTCGACTTCCGGCAGGCTCATGATGCCGCCAGGTTGACGCCGGCCTTGTCCAGCTTGTTGTCGGACGTGCCCCACTTGTCCATGATCTTGGCGTACGTGCCGTTGTCCATGAGCTTCTGGATGCCGTCCCTCAGCACGTCACGCAGCGGCGAGTCCTTGCCGACGACGGCCCCCTGGTAGAGGTCGTCGAACCCGTTGCTCTGCCCCTTGCCCGCCAGCTCCAGCTTGCCGCCGGACTGCGACACGAAGTACGTGAGCGGCGCCTGGGAGGAGAAGAACGCGTCGGCCCGGCCCGAGCTGACCGCCAGCACCGAGGTGGGCTGGTCCTTGTACGACTGTACGGTGATCTTCGGCTTGCCCTCCTTGGCGCACGTCTCGGACTGGTTCTTGATCACCGCCTCGGCGGAGCCGCCGGCCATGACCGAGATCTTCAGACCGCAGGTGTCCGCCACCGAGTTGATCTTGTGCGGGTTGCCCTTCGGCACGGCGAAGACGACGAACTCCTTGACCCAGTCCACGAAGTCGTTGGACTTCTGCCGGTCGGGGAAGTCGCCCACCGGCCCGATGGCCACGTCGTAGCGGCCCGAGGCGATGCCGGTGAGCTGGCTGGGCAGGCCGTCCACGGTGACGTGCTCGATCTTGACGCCGAGCAGCTGGCCGAGCGCCTCCGACAGGTCGGCCGCGGCGCCGGTCATGGACTTGCCGTCCGCCCCGGCGATCTCGTACGGCGGGAAGGAGCCGTTGTTCACCGAGACCAGCTTGCCCGCGGTCTTCACCTTCTCGGGCAGCCGGTCGTACAGGGCCTGGTCCTTGCCCTGGGCGGCCACGGTGCCGGAGGCGGCCGGCTGGGAGCTGAGCGCGCCCTCGGCCTCCTCCGGGTTGGCGCCGCAGCCGGCCAGCAGGAGGGCGGCGCCGAGCAGGGCAGCCGTCGCGGACTTAGACATGTCGCTCCAATCGGGGGTCGACGGCGAAGCGCCGGTTCTCGAGGACGGGGAGGCTGAGGCGGGCTCGCTCGAGCTCTTCCGCCGAGGCGTCGGCCCACAGCAGGCCCGGCGCGTCGCCGAGGCGGGCCCGGGTGATGCCGAGCGGGTCGACGACCATGCTGGCCCCGATGTTGCGGCGTCCGCACTCGCCGGACGCCGCCACGTACACGGTGTTCTCCAGGGCGCGGGCGGTGACCATGACCTCCCAGTGCCATTCCTTGGCCGGGCCGCGCACCCACGCGGTCGGCAGCGCGATCACCTGGGCGCCCTGGTCGGCCAGGAGCCTGGCCAGCTCGGGGAAACGCACGTCGTAGCAGGTCATCATGCCGACCTTCCAGCCCGCCACGTCGATCACCACGGGCGCGTCGGTGCCGGGCACGACGTTGTCGGACTCGCGCCGGCCGAAGGCGTCGTACAGGTGCAGCTTGGTGTACGTCCCGACGATCTCGCCGTCCCTGGCGGCCACCAGGACGTTGAACACGCGGCCGTCGCCCGACGGGGTGTGCACCCCGACGATCACGGTGGTGGACGAGCCGCGCGTGTGCTCGACCAGCCCGCTGACGAACGGCCCGTCCAGCGGCTGGGCGGCCTCGCGGATGCGTACGGGGTCGTCGATGAAGAGCGCCATCGCCCCCTCGGGCAGCACCAGCAGGTCGGCGCCGCCCGCGACGGACCGGTCGATCAGGTCCTGGCAGGTCTTGAGGTTGTCCGTCCACTCCTCGGAGGTGGCGAACTGTCCAACGGCGATTCTCATAGGTCGAAGACCTCCTCGGGTCCGATCGGGCGGGATGAGATTCCCTGGGCGTGGAGCTCCTCGCAGAAGGCGGCGACCATGGCGGCGTTGGGCGCGAGGCCGTACGGCATCCAGTCGGGGCCGAAGGTCCTGGGCGTCTCCGTCAGGTCGGCGAGCAGCCACGGCGTGGTGTCCGCGAGCAGGCGCCGCCGGGCCAGCCAGTGCCGCTTCGACCGCTCGAACAGGTCCTGCACCGCCCGCGGCAGCCCCGGGTCGCGCTCGACGGCCTCGCGCTTCAACGTCACCAGGTGGATGCCGGGCACGAAGCCGGTCTGCCGGTAGTAGGCCAGCTCGGCGGCGCGGTGGTCGGGGAGCAGGTGGCGGAAGCGGCTCTCGGCGGTGAACATCTCCTCTGGCATGAACGGGGTCATGATCGCGTCGTAGCGGCCCCCGGCGAGGTCCTCCGCGAGGCCGTCGCCGGTCAGCGAGACGTTGTCGGGGAAGGGCACGGGGCCGACGCGGTCCTTGCCGGTCTCGCCGGCGACCAGCGGGCCGACCGTCCACTCGATGCCCCTGATGTCCACGCCGGCGGCCCTGAGCAGGGCGCGGGTCCAGGTGTTGCCGGAGTCCGGCCAGCCGGTCAGGCCGATGCGCGCGCCCTTGAGCTCCTCGAGCGAGGTCAGCTCGCTGTCGCGGCGCACCAGGAAGCACCGGTGCCGGAAGCCGCGCATCACGAAGACGGGCAGGCCGACCAGGCGGTCGTCGCCTGCGGCGCGGCCGAGCACGTACCTGCTGAAGGACGTCTCGCCGCCGTCCAGGTCCGGCTCGCTCAGGACGTCGGGGGTGACGGCACGGGACTCGAGGTCCAGCTCGAACCCCTCAGGCCGCACCTCCCCGGTCGCCACCGGCACGAGATGGTCCCAGTCCCGCAGACCTAGCCGAATACGCACAAACACCCCAAAGTTCGCTTGCGTTGAATTGCTCGAAACCATATGTTCAGAGCGTTTCCCCACACAAGACGATCTTTGTTGCTGAACAAAGATTTACAGGAGGTCACGTGGAAGCCGCCTGGCTGGCGCACCAGATCGGCGAGCCGACCGCGCGCGGGATCGCCGCCGCCCTGACCGACCTGATCAGGCAGGGCACGGTCACCGCGCAGACGCGCCTGCCGACGGTGCGGAGCCTGGCCAGGGAGCTGGGCGTCAGCTCGGGGACCGTGGCGGAGGCGTGGTCGGAGCTGCGCCGGCACGGGATGATCCACACCGACCGCCGCCGCGGCACGGTGGTGCTCGGGCCGCCCGACGTGCCGCGTCCCATCCGGTACGAGCGCATCGGCCACTGGGGCGACCGGCTGGCCATCGACCTGGCCATTGCCTCGCCCGACCCGGCGCTGCTGCCGCCGCTGGAGGCCGCGCTGATCGCCGCCGCCGGTACGGAACGGCTCAACGACTACACGCGGGAGACGATCACGCCTCGGTTGCGTGCCGCCGTGGAGCCGACCTGGCCGTTCCCCGCGCGGGGCTGGCTCGCGGTGGGCGGCGGGTACGAGGGAGTGCAGCTGCTCTGCCAGACGACGGCGCTGCCCGGCGACAGGATCGCGATCGAAGAGCCGACCGGCGCCCGGCTGCTGGACATCCTGGAGACGATCGGCGTCCAGATCATCCCCGTGGCCTGCGACGAGCACGGGCCGATCCCCGACGCGCTGGCCAAGGCCCTGCGGGCCAGGCCGGTGGCGTTCGTCTACCAGCCGCGCGGCCAGTCGCCCTGCGGCCACGCCGTGACCGCCGAGCGCTCGGCCGAGCTGGCCGCGCTCCTTGAGCCGACGTCGACGCTGATCGTGGAGGACGACGGGATAGGCGAGCTGTCGGTCTCACCGATGGTGAGCATGGGGACGCGCTTTCCCGACCGTACGGTGCTGGTGCGCTCGTACTCCAAGTCGCACGGCCCCGACCTGCGCATCGCGGTCATCGGCGGGGCCGCGGACGCGGTGGAGCGGGTGCGCGTGCTGCGCAGCTTCGGCACCGGCTGGACCAGCCGCATCCTGCAGGACACACTGGCCCACCTGCTCGGCGACGGCGAGGTACGGGCCCGCGTCGAGCACGCACGCGCCGTCTACGCGGGGCGGCGGGCGCGGCTGGCCTCGGAGCTGGGGGCACGCGGCGTGCGCACGGGCGGCGGGGACGGGCTCGTGCTGTGGGTGCCGGTGCGTGAGGAGTCGGCGGCGCTGGTCACGCTGGCCGCGCACGGGATCTCCGTCGCGGCCGGCAGCCGGTACGTGATCCGGCCCGCCGCCACGCACCACCTGCGGCTGGCCACGGCCAGGCTCACCGACGACCCCTCCGAGCTGGCGGACCTGGCCGACGTGATCACCCTGGCGGCCAGAGGCGAGTCCTGATCACCCCGCTGGGCTCAGCGTCGCGTCTTGATGCCGGTGATGCGCCGGAGCACGTCCCACCAGAACGGCGCCCCGAACATCAGCGCCACGTTTGTCAGCAGGAAGCCGGGCCAGTGGCTCGGCGTGGTGACCCGGTCCCACCACACGCCGCCGTTCCAGTGCACGGACGGATCGCCCTGCGCCGGGATCGACAGGCTGACCAGCGCGTGGTCGGCCATCCTGACCAGCGCGGGCTGGCTGAGCGTCTCGGTGACGCACTGCACCGGGTCTCCGCCCGTGCAGCGGGCCTTCAGCTCGTTGTACGCGTCGGGCCCCGCCTCCGCGACAGCCGTCACCGAGGTGCGGAAGGCGTTGTCCCGCAGCAGCGTCTTGGCGTACTCCAGCCCGTCCATGGTGAACACCAGCGTCACGAGCAGGCCCAGCACAGCGACGACCCACTTGACGTACCGCTTGTAGAGCATGGACAGCCGCTGCATCTCCCCGTCGAACCAGGTCTCCACGCCCTGCCTGAACCGGTCGAGGTCGCGCTGCGCCGTCTCCCACACGCCCTTGAGGTGTCCGTAGAGGGGGCTGCGCATTTCCTTGAGCCTCTCCAGGAACCCCTCGACGCCGTCCGGCTGGCCCGCGGCCAGCTCCATCAGCGCCACCGCGAAGCGCCCAGGAGGGATGTTCGCGATGCTGGTCCGGCCCCTCTTGGGGTGGTCGATCTCCTGGACGCGCTGGTAGAGCAGGTTGACCATGGTGTCCTCGGCCTTGCTCTCCCGCGCCGGCAGGGCGCCCGGCTCGGCGGGCGAGGGCTGATCGCTGTGCTTGGGGCGCGGGTCGCGGACGAAGGGCAACGCCGCGAAGACGTCACGCACCTTGGCCGGCAACCATGACCTACCCTGTTTGTCGGAGCCGTCCATGGTGTCCCTGAGGTAGGCCCACAGGAACTTGCTGCGGATGGCGAGCACCCGCACGAACGCCTCGTTCAGGCCGCTCACCAGCAGCGACAGCAGCAGGAACGACACCACCAGGCCGAGGGCCAGATCCACATAAATGGATAACACCTGCGCCTTGATACACCAGTTCGCCGTGCTCGATCAAGCCCCGTAGAAGACTCGATCCACTACTTGACGTGCGCGGCGCGTCACGCGGCGGTAGTCGTCCAGGAAGTCCTCCGAGCCGTCCGGCGGGTAGCCGAGCGTCTGGGCGATCAGCTTGCGCTCCCCCGAGTCGCGCGGGACGCTGTCGCCCGGGCGGCTCTTGACCAGCATGATCGCGTCGCGGATGCGGGAGGCGAAACGCCACGCCTCGGCCAGCACGGCCTCGTCGGCCGGGGCGAGCAGGCCCTCGCCCACGGCCGCGCGCAGCGCCTCGAGCGTACGGGTGGTGCGCAGCGACGGCAGCGTGCCCGCGTAGCGGAGCTGCAGCAACTGCGCCACCCACTCCACGTCGGACAGCCCGCCCGGGCCCAGCTTGGTGTGCAGGGCCGGGTCGGCGCCGCGGGGCAGGCGCTCGGCCTCCATACGGGCCTTGAGCCTCCTGATCTCCCTGACGGCGTCGTCGTGCAGCCCGCCCTGCGGGTAACGCAGCTCGTTGATCATCGACGTGAACTGCTCGCCCAGCTCCCGGTCGCCCGCCGAGAACCTGGCCCGCAGCAGCGCCTGCGACTCCCACGGCGACGACCATCGCGAGTAGTAGGCGCGGTACGAGGCCAGCGTCCGCACCAGCGGGCCCTGCCGCCCCTCGGGACGCAGGTCCGGGTCGACGGCCAGCGGCGGGTCGGGGGCTGGCAGCGAGAGCAGCCGGCGCACCTCGTTGGCCACGGCGAAGGCGGCGTCCGTGGCCTCGCGCTCCTCGACCCCGGGCAGCGGCGAGTGGACGAACATGACGTCGGCGTCGCTGGCGTAGGAGCACTCCATGCCGCCGAGCCGGCCCATGGCGATGATGGCGAACTTCGTGGCGTTCGGGACCTTGGTGAGGGCAGCGTCGAGCGCGGCCTGAAGGGTCACATCGGTCAAGGCGGACAAGGCGCTCCCGACCGTCTCGATGTCGATGAGCCCGAAGATGTCGGCCACAGCCGTACGGAACAGCTCTTTCCTGCGCAGTGCCCGCACGGCCGCCACGGCGGTCACGGGATCGCCCGCGTGCCTGGACACCGCCGCGGCGGCCTCGTTGAGCAGGGACTCGCGGGAGCGGACGGCGAGCTCCTGGTCCGCGCCCAGCATCGCGACCGCCTCGGGCGCGTGCAGGATCAGGCCGGTCGCGTAGCGGCTGGCGCCGAGCACGCGCGCCATCCTGGCCGCCACCGCCGTCTCGTCGCGTAGCAGCCGCAGATACCACGGCGTGCTGCCCAGCTTGTCGCTCACCTGTCTGAACCCGAGCAGCGCCCCGTCCGGGTCGGGTGTATCGGCGAACCAGCCGAGCATGACGGGCAGCAGCGTGCGCTGGATCGCGGCCCGCCTGGACACGCCGGAGGCGAGGGCGGCGATGTGGTGCAGCGCGCCGGCGGGATCGACGTAGCCCAGCGCCTCCAGCCTGGCCTTCGCCGCCGTGGCCGAAAGCCGCGCCTCCGACTCCTGCAGCCGCGACACGGCCTGGAGCAGCGGCCGGTAGAACAGCTTCTCGTGCAGCCGCCGCGCCTCCATGGCGTGCCGCCGCCACCTTGCCGTGAACTCTCTCACCGGATCGGGCTGCATGCCGAGCGCCCGGCCCAGCCTGCGCAGATCGGACTCGCCGGAGGGCACGATGTGGGTGCGCCGCAGCCGGTGCAGCTGCAGGAGGTGCTCCACCTGGCGCAGGAACGAGTACGCCTCCGCCAGCCCGCGCGAGTCGTCGCGGCCCACGTACCCGCCCCTGGAGAGCGCGGCCAGCGCGGGCAGCGTGGCCCTGCGCCGCAGCAGGGGGTCGAGCCTGCCGTGGACGAGCTGGAGCAGCTGCACCGCGAACTCGATGTCGCGCAGCCCGCCAGGCCCCAGCTTGAGCTGGCGGTCCCCTTCCGCACGCACGTGCGCCTCGACCCGCCGGCGCATGGCCTGCACGTCCTCGACGAAGTGCTCGCGGGTGGCCGCCGACCACACCAGGTCGTTGACCGCTTCGACGTAGGCGGCGCCCAGCTCCATGTCGCCCGCGACCGGGCGGGCCTTGAGCAGCGCCTGGAACTCCCACGTCTTGGCCCAGCGCCGGTAGTAGGCCAGGTGGCTGCCGAGCGTGCGCACCAGCGGGCCCGACCTGCCCTCCGGCCGCAGGCCCGCGTCCACCTCCCACAGGGAGCCTTCGGACGTGGTGTCGGCGCAGGCCCGCATCATGGCCTGGGCCAGCCGGGTCGCCGTGCGCAGTGCCTTCGTCTCGTCGGCCCCTTCTCGCGGCTCGGCCACGAAGATCACGTCTACGTCGCTGATGTAGTTGAGCTCCCTGGCGCCGCATTTGCCCATGCCGATGACTGCCAGGCGTACCTGGCTGTCGTCGATCTCGGCCCGCGCGATGGCGAGCCCGGCCTCCAGCGCGGCGCCCGCGAGGTCGGACAGCTCCGCCATGACCTCGGCCAGCGTGGCCTCTCCCGTGAGGTCGCGCGCGGCGAGATGCATCAGCCTGCCGCGGTAGGCCACGCGGAGCGCGTTCAGCGGGTCGTCGCCCGTGGCGGCCTCCCCGGGCTCGGCGCCGACCGCCCGCAGCAGCTCCGCCCGCGCGTCGCCCAGCCGAGGTTCGGCGAGGAGCGCGATCTGGCCGGGGTGGCGCACCAGGTGCTCGCCGAGGGCGGCGCTGACGCCGAGCACGGCCAGCAGCCGGGCACGCAGGTGTTCGTCTCGGCGGACGGTGCCGAGCACGGCAGGCTCGCGCTCGACCAGGCGGGTCAGCGAGACCAGCGCCTGGTCGGGGTCGGCCACGTCCACCAGGAACTCCAGGAGATCCTCCACGTCGGCTCCAGCCTGCCGGACGAGCTGAGCGGCCCTGGCGCCATCTGCGAAGCCGAGCTTGGCGAGCCGCGCGGCGGTGGATTCGATCCTGGGCACCCCTCCATCTTGACAGCCGCTTCCGGCGTAGCATAGGAACGCAACGTTGCGTTGCATTCTTCTCGGAGGTGGTTTCGATGGTTCCCTCTACCGTCACGTGGGGACTGCTGGCGGCGTGGGCGGTGCACGACGCGGAGGAGCTGGCGACCATGGCGGGCTGGGCGCGTAAGGCCCGCGAGCGGTGGCCCTGGGTTCCCGAGGTGTCGCAGAGGCACGTGAACGTGGCCATCGGGCTCATGGGCGGGGTGGTGGCCGGGGCCTCGGCGCTGGGGGCGCGCACGGGCGGGCGGAGCCCGGTCTTCCAGGCCGCGCTGCTGGGGTTCGGGGCGCATGGGGTGGCGCATCTGGCCCAGGCCGCGGTGGCGCGGAGGTACACGCCGGGAGTGGTGACCGCGCCCTTGGTGGTCATCCCGTTCTCGGTGTGGGCTTGGCGGCGCTTGCGGGCCGCCGGGGTGCCGGTGCGGGCGGGGGCATCGGGCTGGGCGGGGGTGGCGGCGTTCCCGCTGGTCGTGGGCGGCGTCCACGCCCTGGCCCACACGCTCACCAGGCCCCGCGCGCACGGGAGCGCCACCGCCGCCACCCCGCACCCGGACGCACGCGCCGGGCACCGCCACGCCGCGTTGGATCGCCGATCACCTCGGCGTGGTCGACGTCATTCCTTCTGAGCGATGGATCAAGCCCTGATCGCGGTGCCCTGGGCGGAGACGAGGCGCCAGGCGCCGTGGGCGTCGGCGGCGTAGACGTGGGTGTAGCGACTTCCGGCACTGAACGTGGCGCCGTCGGGGTTGGTGAAGTTCATACCGGTACGCCCGACGACGATGCCCACCGTGCCGATGACCCGGACGATCGCCTCGTCCGGGAACGAGTCGATCTGCGGGAACCGGAGGGAGCCGGAGGCCACCAGGTCGAGCAGGATCCCCCTGTCGGCGACGGCCCCGTCCTCGATCCCGACCAGGACGAAGTCGTCCGCCAGCAACTCCTCCAGAACGGCGAGATCGCTTGCCACCAGGGCGTCGAAGAAGCTCTGGTCGTGCTTGAGGAGGGTGACCCGTTCCAAGGTGCTCATGTTGCGACGCTAAACGTTGACGCCGGTGACAAGGTCAAGCCACGCTCAGGTTCGGGCCCGCGGACGGTTGTGGCGCTCTGCTGTGTATCGCGCATGTCCAGCTTGTGTCCAGGCGGTGGCGGTCTCGGGCGCGCTCGTACCCGGCCACCTGCTCGGCCTTGGCGAGCACGGACGATGAGGCTGGAGGCCCGTTACTCCAGGCCTTCGACACGGTCCGCGAGGCGTTCGTGGCGTTGCCTGGCAGCTTGTGCGGTGCCGAGCCCGAGCCCGAACGCGATCTCCTGCCAGGTCATGCCGCGACCCCGCGCCATCTGCAGCAGGCCGGCCTCCAGCGCGTCCAGCTCTCCGCGCACCAGCGGGAGGAGGCTCAACGCCGCGGTGATGTCGGCGTGATCGACCTCCGGCTCGCCGTCATCGAGCCGTGCGGCTCCGCTGAGCAGGAACGCGACAAGCCTGACGGCTTCGTGCGGGCCGATGGCCGACGCATGGGCCTGCCGACCGCGCTGCTCATCGGTGGCCGCGTGCCGCTCGGCGATGCGGAAAAGGGACGCGTGCACGCGTTGGGCGCGCGCCTGCTCCGGATGCGGAGGGGTGAAGGGATCGGGGTGATGATCGGCATGCGTAGGCATGGGGCTCACGATGCCGCAGCAATCGAAGCGTTGTCAACTTTCCGTTTTGAACAAAGTGTTCAAAGGCATCGTGTCCTCTGGCTCTGATCACCTCTGACTCTGATCACCTCGGCGAACGCCTCCGCCACCGGCCGCCAGGTGGCGACGAGCGCGCTCTCGGCGGCCTTGACCTCGGCATTGAGCTCCTCGGCCACGTCCAGGTCGGACTCGGCGGTCCAGGAGGCGAAGATCTCCGGCGTGGCCTCGGGATGGAACTGGACCGCCCACGCGGCCTCACCGAGCCGGTAGGCCTGGTTCGTATACTGGGCCCCGGTCATCAGCGGCACCGCACCGTCGGGCAGCCGCGTCATGGCGTCCTGGTGATACTGGATGGCCACGGCCGTGCCGACCCCCGCGAGCAGCCGGTCATCGCCTGCCGCGGGCAATGCGACCACCTCGCGAGCACCCACCTCGAGCCCGTTCGACCCTCGCTCGACCGTGCCGCCGCAGGCCATGGTCAGCAGCTGCGCCCCCAGGCACACGGCCAGGGTGGGGGTGCCCTCTTCGACGGCCCGGCGCAGCAGGTCGCGGGCGGCGGGCTGCCAGGGGCTCCGCTCGTCCTCCCAGGCCGCCGCCGCACCGCCGAGCACGATCAGCCCGTCCGCCGGGCGCGCGGGAATCTCCTCGCCGAGGTACGGACGTACGACGTCGCAGGCCAAGCCCAGCCATTCGCCGAGGTACCCGAGGCCGGCCTCGGGCTCGTGCTCGATCACGGTGATACGCATATCAGGCAATTTATCCGCCACATGGGAGAGCGACCGCCCCAGGGCCGTGCATACCGTAGCCGGGCGTTTGTCCCTAAGCTCCGTTTATGACATTCGAGTTCGACGATGTCGCCGGTCAGCGCATCGCAACGTTCGGAACGGGACCGCGCACGATCATCGCGGTACACGGGATCACGGCCTCGCTGATGGCGTGGGGCGCGGTGGGGCGGCGGCTGCCCGAGGGATGGCGGCTGGTCGCGATGGACCTGCGCGGTCGCGGGCACAGCGACTCGCTGCCCGGGCCGTACGGGCTGCCGAGGCACGCCGAGGACGTCCTGCGTGTCGCCGACCACGTCGGGGCGGGTCCGGACGCGGTGCTGACCGGGCACTCGATGGGCGCCTACATTGCCGCCCTGGTCGCCGCGGAGCGAGACTTCGCGCGGGTGGTGCTGGTGGACGGCGGGCTGCCCCTGCCACCGCTGCCCGAGGATCTGGATGTCGACGAGGTCCTGGAAGCCACGCTCGGACCGGCGATCGCCCGGCTGCGCCAGACGTTCCCCACCGCCGACGCGTACGTCGACTTCTTCAAGGCACATCCGGCCTTCGTCGGCCACTGGAACGCCGACGTGGAGGCGTACGTCCGCTATGACCTGACGGGGCCCGAGGGGGCGCTGCGGTCGCGGGCGGTCGCTGAGGCGGTGATGCAGGACGGGCGCTGGCTGCGGCTGGAGCCGGAGGCCATCGCGGCCGCTCTCGAAAGCGTCCAGTCACCGCTCTCTCTGCTCAGAGCGCCCCGCGGCCTGCTCAACCAGGACGTCGGCATGCTCCCCGACGATCTCGCTCTCCCCTGGGCCGCCCGCCTCCCGGGTCTTCGGGACGAGGTGATCCCGGACTGCAATCACTACACGATCCTGTTCGACGACCGCTGCGTGTCGACCGTCGTCACCCACCTCACCGCCGCACCCTGAACTCACGACCCGCACCCGGCTCCCCCACCGATTCGGCCTCCAGTCAGACGACACCACATCCCCACACGTCGGGACCGGCTCGCCGCCACCCGACGGCCGGAGGCCGTGCCCGCAGGAGGCGGGGCTGTGACGCCGGAGCAGAACACCACACCATCGGCCTCAAGCAACAGCCAACCCACCCCACCGCGAGCCCGACGACCAGCGGGGGCGGGCGGGCATCCGGCGCCGCCTCACCACAGGGCAGGGCAATGCGTACGGCCCCTGAGCTGCTCGTTCGAGCTCAGGGGCCGTACGCAGTCGCAAGTCAGCGTGGAGCGATCCAGGTCGCGCGAGCGGCGGCCACGAGCGTGCCGTCCATCTCGTAGATGGCGCTCTGGCCGTACATCTTGCGCCCGTCGCGGCCGGTCGGGCGGGCCACTACGGAGTAGCGGCCGCCGGGGTTGACCGGGCGGTGGATCTGCACCGCGAGCCGCCCGAGCAGCGCGGACTCGCCGGGGCCGAAGTGGGCCCAGCCGGTGATGCAGTCGAGCACCGCACCCACGATCGACGCGGGCACCCCGTCCTCGCCCGCCACCGTGAACGGCACCCGCCAGCCGGCCGCCACCAGGTCCGTGCCCTCCACCGGGCCGGGGAAGATGCGCAGGCCGTCACCCGGCTCGCGCATGCCGCACGCGAAGCACTCGGCGAACGGGTGCGCCTTCAGCCCCACGAACCCCGCCTCGGCGCGGGCGGCGTCGTTGAACGCCACGAATCCGGGGCCCTCCAGGTCCTCGGCCACGGGGATGGCCTCGACCAGCAGCTTGTCGCCGTCCGAGAGGGACACGGAGTTGGCGACGTGCTCCAGGCGTAGCTCGGTTTCCAAGGGCGTGGGCGCATGCAACGTGACCTCGACGGCTGATCGACCACCGTTCAGCGCTTCCGCCATGGTGCCCGCTATCCAGCCGCCGTTGGCGACTCCCACAGGGCCCCGGAAACGCTCCGGAACGGTCAACACGGTCTGCAGGGCAGCCGTCGTCATGCCACACCCTCCAATATCGCCACATATGGCGGGAAGTCCGGAAATGCCAAAAGGAACAGGCCGATTTTACTGGACTCCCGGTTTCGCCAGATCTCGGGGGTCCTGAGGCTGATCGACACCACCACATAACGCCTCGAGGGGGCCCGAAACTTCCCGGCCCATCCCGACCGGCCTGTCACCAGGTGTATCGAGACGCTAGGCGCCGCACATCGCCGGGATGTGACTCGGGGGTCAGAAGCAACGAAAATCGGCCTCACTCCGAACTTGCACCTGGAGTGAGGCCGATCAAGGCGTTGGGAGTACCTTATCCCGGCTTTCCCCGCCCCGCGACCAATCCCCCGATACGGCCGACGCGGATGTGTCGCGGGTGACCAAGTCGGCAGGCGTGTGAGCGGAGGCGTCGCAGGCGGCCGGGCCGTGGACGCGCCGCGAAGGGGCGGTGGCTGATGCGTGATGAGGCGCGCGTCTTCGGCCGGCCTCGGAGAGGCTGTAGGCACGGCAACATGAGAGAAAGCGGGGGTGAGCCTGTGCAGGGCGCGAGGTTGCGGTATCCGTCCGGTTCCCTGGTCGTCTTGACGGGGCTTCCGGGCGCGGGAAAGACCACCTTGTTGCGACGCCTGTACCGGATGCACGGCGCGGAGAGTCTGCCCGTCACCATAGGCACGGTCGCGGTGATCGACTCGTTCCAGTCAAAGCGGCACTGGTACGGGCGGCTGGCCTGGGCGCCCCAGCCGGTACGCCGCGCTGTCGTCTTCGTCACCCACCTGAGCCGCATCCGCCAGGCCCTGACCCGCGGCCACTCGGTCGTCGCGCACAACCGGGGCTGCGCCCCGTACGTGCTGCGGGGTTTCGCCTGGCTGGCCCGCAGGCACCGCGCGAGCTTCCACCTGCTCCTGCTGGACGCGCCGGCGGAGGCCGCACTGGCGGGGCAGCGGACCAGGGGCCGGCTGGTGGCGCCCAGGACGTTCGCGCGCCATCAGCGCCGGTGGGAGAGCCTGGTGACCAGGGTGAAGGGCGGCGATCCCGCCCCCGCCGCGGGCGCGCACATCGTGGACCGGGCGGGGGCCGACCTCCTGCAGGAGATCGTGTTCGACGAGACGGTGATCGGCCCCTGGAAGGCTCAGAGCACCGGCAGGTAGCGGCCCAGCTCGAACTCGGTGACGTGGCGGCGGTATTCGCGCCACTCCGCCCGCTTGTTGCGCAGGAAGAAGTCGAAGACGTGCTCCCCCAGCGTCTCGGCCACCAGCTCGCTGCGCTCCATGACCGCGATCGCGTCGTTGAGCGACCCGGGCAGGGGCTGGATGCCGAGGGCGCGCCGCTCGGCGCTGGTCAGCGTCCACACGTTGTCCTCGGCCGCGGCGGGGAGCTCGTAGCCCTCCTCGATGCCCTTCAGCCCGGCCGCCAGGATCAGCGCGAAGGCGAGGTAGGGGTTGCACGCCGAGTCGAGCGACCTGAACTCGATGCGCGTCGAGCCGCCCTTGTGCGGCTTGTACATCGGCACCCTGACCAGGGCGGAGCGGTTGTTGTGGCCCCAGCACACGTAGGAGGGCGCCTCGCCGCCCTGGCCCGCGATGGCCTCGGCCCCGCCCCAGAGGCGCTTGTAGGAGTTGACCCACTGGTTGGTGATGGCGGTGATCTCGGCGGCGTGCTTGAGGAGCCCGGCGATGAACGACCGGCCGATCTTGGAGAGCTGGTATTCGGCCCCGGCCTCGTAGAAGGCATTCCTGTCGCCCTCGAACAGCGACATGTGCGTGTGCATGCCGGAGCCCGGGTGCTCGGTGAACGGCTTGGGCATGAACGAGGCCCAGATGCCCTGCTCCAGCGCGACCTCCTTCATGACCAGGCGGAAGGTCATGATGTTGTCGGCCGTGGTGAGCGCGTCTGCGTAACGCAGGTCGATCTCCTGCTGCCCGGGCGCGCCCTCGTGGTGGCTGAACTCGACGGAGATGCCCATCGACTCCAGCATCAGCACCGCCTGGCGCCTGAAGTCGTGGCCCGCGCTGTGGGGCGTGTGGTCGAAGTAGCCGCCGGAGTCGATCGGCTCGGGCCGCTCGCCGGGCTCGGGGCGGTTCTTCAGCAGGAAGAACTCGATCTCCGGGTGGGTGTAGAACGTGAAGCCCATGTCGGCGCACTTGGCGAGCGTGCGCTTGAGCACCCAGCGCGGGTCGGCGTGGGAGGGGGAGCCGTCCGGCATGAGGATGTCGCAGAAGATGCGCCCCGCGCCCGGCGTCTCGCTGCGCCAGGGCAGTATCTGGAACGTGGCCGGGTCGGGCTTGGCGAGCATGTCGGACTCGTAGACGCGGGCGAAGCCCTCGATGGCCGAGCCGTCGAACCCTATGCCCTCCGCGAACGCGCCCTCCAGCTCGGCTGGGGCGATCGCCACTGACTTGAGGAAGCCGAGCACGTCAGTGAACCACAGCCGGATGAACCGGATGTCGCGTTCCTCGAGCGTGCGGAGCACGAACTCCTGCTGGCGGTCCACAGCGTCCCCTCTATCTGTCAGTACAGGTCTACCTACCAGCATGCCGTGTCCGTGTTTCGCACACGTTACGGGGGGTGCCGGTGCGAGCCTCGCTGACAAAGCCCCCCGCCCCACTTAATGTGATCACGCAGTCAGTCTCGGGGGAGGCATTGGTGGCTATCGACCTGCTCAATCACAAGCTAGACCGGGCATTCGACCACATCGACGCGTGCGGCAACGGCGTCGTGGAGCGTGAGGACCTGCTGGGGCTGGGCGCCCGCATCCTGGTGGGCTTCGGGGAGTCCCCCACCTCGCTCACCGGGTCCAGCCTGGTCGACAGCTTCGACGGCATCTGGGCCACCCTGTCGCAGACGCTCGAGCGGGACCCCGACTTCAGCATCGCGCGGCCGGACTTCCGTACCGGGATGGTCGCGGCGTTCGTCACAGGCGATCTGTATGACGCGGTGTTCAGGCCGGCCACGGTGGCGGTGGCGAAGCTGTGCGACGGCAACCGGGACGGGGAGATCGGCCCCGGCGAGTTCCGCACGATGCTCAGCGCGTTCGGCGTGGCCTACGACGACGTGGACGAGGCGTTCGACCGGCTCGACCGGACGGGCAGGGGCGCGCTCACCGTGGACGAGCTGGTCCTGGCCGCCTCCGACTACTACCGCAGCGACGACCCCAACGCCGCGGGCAACTGGCTTTTCGGCCCCCTGTGAAGATCGCTGTGAAGACCTCCGTGGAAGCCTCTGTGAAGACCTCCGTGAACACGACGAACACCACGAACACCGGCGCGAACACCACAGTTTTCGCCGCGGTGCGTACCGCGCTGCGTTCGGCCCTGACCTCGATGCTGCCGCTGCCGCGCAGGGGCGGCTCGGCGGCGCTGGCGCTGATGCCGCTCACCGAGCGGGTGCCCGCGATGGCGGCGCCGTGCAGGATGCACCCGGCCGTGTACGCGATCGAGGCCGCGGTCATCGACTGGGCCAGGAGGACAGGGCTGCGCGCCGCGCCCGGCGTGGGCTACCACCGGATGGCGGGCCGGGCGTTCGCCGAGTTCGACGCGGCCGCGGCGGCGCTGTTCGCGCAGTGGCTGACGTGGCTGTTCCACCTGGACGACGAGCTGGATGAGGGTTCGTGCCCGCTGGACATCTTCGACGGCATGCTCAAGGGCGCGGCTCGGCATCCGCTGGAAGCGGCGTTCGCGGACCTGTGGCGGGTGACGAGCGCGCGGATGAGCGACCGGTGGCGGGCCAGGTTCGCGGTCGGGCTGCAGCGCCAGCACGACGCCTGCCGTACCGAGGCCGACAACAGGGCGGCGGGGCGGATGCCGACGCTGGAGGAGTACCCGGTGCTGCGCAGGGGCACGGTGGGGCCGTACCTGTACGACCTGGTCGAGCCGTGCCTGCGGGTGGAGGTGCCGGCGTGGATGCATGAGTGCGAGCCGTGGCAGCAGCTCGTGAACGCGTGCAGCGACGTCACGGCGTGGTGCAACGACGTGGCCTCGCGGCCGAAGGAGCGCGGCGACGTGCACAACTTCGTCGTGCTCGCGATGCGCCAGCTCGGTCTGGGCGAGCGGGAGGCGACGGCCTGGGTGCTCGACCGGATAGCCGCGCGCTGCCAGGACATGCACAAGGCCGCGAGGCGGCTGCCGCTGGAGGACCTGGAGCCGAAGCAGGCGCGGGACGTCAGCAAGGTCGCGTGCGCGTACCTGGCGGCGCCGCGCGCCCACCTCGACTGGCTCCTGGAGTCCAAGCGCTACGCGTGACCCGCCAGGGTGTCGCCCATGGGGGTGCGGCGGTAGACGACCTGCTTGCCGACCCGCATCCCCACCGCGAGCCCGCCGCCGCTGAGCACCCCGAGGTGCTGGCTGACCGCGCCGGGCGTGAGCTCCATGCGCGTGGCCAGGGCGGAGGTGGTGGCGGGCTCGGCGAGCGCGAGCAGGATCTGCGCCCTGCTCCTGCCGATCAGCGCGGCGAGCCCTCCGGGCGCGGGCGGCCGTCCCTGCTCCCACAGCGTGCCCACGCCGAGCACGGGATAGACCAGCATCGACTGGTACGGGGCCGACATCACCGCCACGGCCGGCCCCCAGAACGCGCTGGGCACCAGCAGCAGCCCATCGCCGTGCAGCTCTTCCACGGCGCACCACGGCCGGTCGACGAGCAGCCGCTTCCCCGTCCACGTCACGGCCGGATCGAGCGCGGCGAACAGCTCATGCGCCCCGCCCTGGGCGAGCTGCCGCGTCCGGCGGAGCACGTCCCGCTCCAGCAGCCCGTAGACGCGCGGCCAGAACTCGGCGAAGCACCTCTCCCAGTACGCCTCCAGCGTGCCGGCCACCCTGGCCACGCCCGCCTCGGGGTCGGCCATGAACCGCTCGAGCAACGCCCGGTCGGCGCCCACGATCTTCGCCGCCTCCTCGCGGGCGAGCTCAGGCGGCGTGCGCCTGACCCGGTCGAGCTCGGCGGCGAACTCCGGCATCGGCGTGTCGGGGGGCGGCGTGATGAAGTCGGCGATGTACCCGGTCTGGGGCACGAGCGCGAACAGCTCGGCCAGGTCGAGCCCCGCGAGACGGGGGCGTACGGCCTTGAGCCAGGGCAGGTGGATCGAGTGCCGGGACGGCTTCTGGAGGGTGCGCAGGCTGGCGACCAGCTCCCACATCGGCGAGAACGCGAACCGGATCCGGGCCACGGCGTCCGGGTTCATCACCCACGAGATGGACATGCTTTTAGCGTGCACTAAATCGTTCGCCCTGACAAACCTCGGCATATCACGCTTTGTCGCGTGACAAGCGCAACTGTTGAGCGGGCTTCCTTCCTCCGGTCGAAGCTCGGCGGCCTGCCCCGCCCGTTCTGGGCCCTGTGGGGCGGCACACTGGTGAACCGCCTGGGCACCATGGTCATGCCCTTCACCGGCGTCTACCTCACGCAGAGCCGCGGCCTGTCGGTGACGGCCGCCGGCCTGGTGATGGGCGTGTTCGGAGCGGGCTCACTGCTGTCGCAGCTGCTCGCGGGGGTGCTCACGGACCGGATCGGGCGCCGGGCCACGCTGTCGGGCGGCATGCTCGCCACGGCGGCCACCTTGCTGGTGCTCGGCTACAGCACCTCACTGCCCGCGATCCTGGCCTCGATGTTCGTGCTCGGGCTGGTCATCGACGTCTACAGGCCCGCCTCGAACGCCCTGGTCGCGGACCTGGTCTCGCCAGACGAACGGCCACGGGCGTACGGGCTGCTGTTCTGGGCGATCAACCTCGGGTACGCGGTCGGCATGACGGCCGGGGGCCGGCTGGCGGGGCTCGGGTTCGTCTGGCTGTTCTGGATCGACGCGGTGTCCAGCGTGCTCTTCGCCGTGCTGGTGTGGCGGGCCGTCCCGGAGACCAGGCCGCCGGCCGGGGAGTCCGCCGGCGGGTTCGGCGTGGTGCTGCGGGACCGGCTGATGGTGGGCTTCACGCTGGTGATCCTGGCCGAGGCGCTGGTCTACTCGCAGACGATGACCATGCTGCCGGTGGCGATGACGGAGGTGGTGGGGCTGTCGCCGGGGCAGTTCGGGCTGGCCATGGCGCTGAACGGAGTGCTGATCGTCGTCGTCCAGCCGCTGGTGTCGGGGTGGCTGGGGCGCCGGGACGCCGCCCGTACCTTCGCGCTGGGGGTGGCGGTGATGGCGCTGGGGTTCGCCATGACCGCGTTCGTCCACGACACGTTCGGGCTGGCGGTGACGATCGTGGTGTGGACGATGGGCGAGATCATCCAGGCGGGCATCGCGGGCACGATCGTGGCCGCGCTCGCCCCGGCCGAGCTACGGGGGCGGTATTCGGGGCTGTTCGGATTCGCGTGGTCGCTGGCGGCCGTGCTGGCGCCGCTGCTCGGCGGGCCACTGCTGGAGATCGGGACGTGGGCGCTGTGGTTCACGATCGGCGGGGTGGGGGTGGTCTCGGCGGTGGGCATGCTCCTGCTCGGGCCCGCCATCAGACGCCGCTGACCGGCGGCGGGCACCGCCGCCTCTGGGAGAATTCGCCGTATACCTCAACACCTTCTCCCTCTACAGTTACGCCTGAAATGCTGACATTCACCGCGCTCGGACCGTTCCAGGCATGGTCCGACGGCAACCCTGTCGACCTCGGCGGCCAGCGGCAACGGGCGGTGCTCGCGCGCCTGCTCGTGGCCGGCGGCCGTGCCGTCCCCGTGAGCACCCTCATCGACGAGCTCTGGCCGGGCGGGCCGCCCGCGCAGGCCCTGTCCACCATCCAGGGGTACGTCTCGCGCCTGCGCCGGGCCCTCGAGCCTGATCGCGCACCCCGCGAGGAGGCCCGCGTGCTGGTCTCCGCGCCGCCCGGATACGCCCTGCGCGCCGGGACGGACCAGGTGGACGCGTGGCGGTTCGAGAGCCTGGTGAAGTCGGACGGCGCCCCGGCGCAGGTGTGGGCGGCCATGGACACCGCGCTGGAGCTGTGGCGGGGCCCGGCGCTGGCCGAGTTCGCGGAGCTGAGCTGGGCCACGACGGAGGCGGGCAGGCTGGAGGAGCTGCGGCTGATCGCCGTCGAGCGCCGGGCCGGCGCGGGTCTCGCGCTGGGCAGGGCGACGTCGCTGGTGGCCGACCTGGAGGCGCACGCGTCGGCGTACCCGCTGCGTGAGGAGGCGTGGCGGCTGCTCGCGCTGGCGCTGTACCGGCTGGGGCGGCAGGGGGACGCGCTGGGGGCGCTGCGCAGAGCGCGCGCGGCCTGGCGCGACGAGCTGGGCCTCGACCTGTCGGCCGGGCTGCAGCGCCTGGAGGCCGACATGCTCGCCCAGCGCCTGGAAGACGACGGCGGCGCGGGGACGGCCGCCGGGCTCCCTCCGTACCCGGAGGAACCTACGCCGCTGCGCGTGCTCGTGGCCGACGACCAGGCGCTCGTACGGACCGGAGTCCGGGCGATGCTGGCCGGCGAACCGGGGGTCACGCTGGCCGGCGAGGCGGTCGACGGCGAGGAGGCGATCGCGCTCGTGGCCGAGACCCGCCCGGACGTGGTCCTGCTCGACATCCAGATGCCGCGCCTCGACGGACTGGCCGCCGCCCGCCGGATCCTGGCCGAAAACCGGCCACCCAAGGTGATCATGATGACCACCTTCGGCAGCGACGAGAACCTGTATGCGGCGCTGCGAGCGGGAGTGAGCGGATTCGTGCTGAAGACGTCGGCTCCCGAGCAGTTCCTGGCCGCGATCAGGGCGGCGGCGGCCGGAGACGCGCTCATCGACCCGACGATCACCACCCGGCTGATCGCGTCGTTCGCCGGTCGCACCGACCCGGCCGCTCCCCCGGCGCTGGCCGGGCTCTCCGATTCCCGGCTCGACGTGCTGAAACTCGTCGCACGCGGCCTGACGAACCGCCAGATCGGCCAGACGCTCTCCTGGCCCGAGGAAGAGGTGTCCATCATGGTCAAGTCGCTCTTGGAGCACCTCGGGCTGTTCGACCGGGCACAGCTGGTTATGGCCGCGTACGAGTCAGGTTTAGTGACACCCGGCGAAAAGTCTTCCTTTTCGTCTCTTTGACGATAAAAAGCGCACCGTACTAGGCTTGGCGACGTGGCCCAACTGCGCATTGCCCTCGCACAGACGAACCCGGCCGTCGGCGACCTTGACTCCAACGCCGACCAACTGATCACGTGGTCCCGTGACGCCGCCGCGCGCGGGGCTCATCTCGTGGTCTTCACCGAGATGTTCCTCACCGGTTATCCCGTGGAGGACCTCGTCCTGCGTACGTCCTTCGTGGACGCCAGCATCCGCACGCTGGAGGAGGTGGCGCGCAGACTGGAGCGGGAAGGCCTGGGAGAGCTTCCGGTGGTCGTCGGCTACGTCGACCGCGCGGGCCTGGCCCCCAGGGTCGGCCAGCCGAAGGGCGCCCCGCTGGACGCGGCCGCGCTGCTCCACAGGGGCGAGGTGGTCACCCGGACGGCCAAGCACCATCTGCCCAATTACGGGGTGTTCGACGAGTACCGCTATTTCGTGCGCGGCGACCGGCTGCCGATCTTCCGGCTGCACGGGGTGGACGTGGCGATCGCGGTGTGCGAGGACCTCTGGCAGGAGGGCGGGCCCGTGTCCGTCGTGGGCCAGGCGGGGGCCGGGCTGCTGGTCGCGCCGAACGCGTCTCCGTACGAGAAGGAGAAGGACGACGTACGCCTGGAGCTGTGCGCGCGGCGGGCGCGTGAGGCGGGATGCGCGCTCGTCTACGTGAACCAGGTCGGCGGGCAGGACGAGCTGGTCTTCGACGGCGACTCGATCGTGGTGGACGGCTCCGGCTCGCTGGTGGCACGGGCGGGGCAGTTCAAGGAGGAACTGCTGGTCGTGGACCTGGACCTGCCGGTCTCGGAGGCGGAAACCGGCACGTTCCCGTACGACGCGGGCGACGGCAGCACCATCACGGTGGACCGCATGGTGCTCTCCTCCACCCCCGTGGAGCCCTACGAGCCGATCCCCGCGACGATCGCGGAGCGCCTGGACCTGCACGCCGAGGTGTACTCGGCCCTGGTCCTGGCCGTACGGGACTACGTGACCAAGAACGGCTTCCAGTCGGTCATCCTCGGCCTCTCCGGCGGAATCGACTCGGCGCTGACGGCCACGATCGCCTCGGACGCCATCGGCCCGTCGCGCGTCAACGTGGTGCTCATGCCGTCCCGCTACTCGTCCGACCACTCGCTGGCGGACGCGGAAGAGCTGGTCCGCAGGCAGGGCGTGACCTCGCAGACCGTCCCGATCGCCGACATCGTCAGCGCTTTCGAGAAGGAGATCGACCTCTCGGGCCTGGCCGCCGAGAACCTCCAGGCGAGGGTACGCGGCACGACCCTCATGGGCCTGTCGAACGAGCACGGCCACCTGGTGCTGACGACGGGGAACAAGAGCGAGCTCGCGACGGGCTACTCGACGTTGTACGGCGACTCGGCCGGCGGCTTCGCCCCCATCAAGGACGTGCCGAAGACCATGGTGTGGGACCTCTCGAGGTGGCGCAACGCCCACGCGCTCCCCGGGTTCCTGCTCGAGGCGAAGAACCCCATCCCGGAGAACTCCATCGTCAAGGAGCCGAGCGCCGAACTCCGCCCCGGCCAGCGGGACACGGACTCGCTCCCGCCGTACGAGATCCTCGATCGCCTGCTGGACGACTACGTCGAGAAGGACATGGGCTCGCAGGAGCTCATCGAGGCGGGCCACGACCCGGCGCTGGTCACGAGGGTCATCAGGCTGGTGGACCTGGCCGAGTACAAGCGCCGCCAGTATCCTCCAGGCCCCAAGATCACGCCGAAGAACTTCGGCCGCGACCGCCGCCTGCCCATCACCAACAGGTGGCGCGAAACGGCGGACTGAAGGCGGGCCGTGCCGGGGAAAGGGCTGCCAGGCGACGGGTCCTTCACGGAGCCGCGGGGATTGTCGGTGGCGGCTGGCAGAGTGGACGCCGTGGCTCAACCGCTCAAAGAGATGATCAACGCGGAGTCCGTGTCCGTGCTGGCCGACGGGCTGGCCGCCGCGTGGGCGCCGTTCCCCCGGCGCCGCTTCACCGAACGGGCTCTGGCCGGGCTCGGCGGGCTGGAGCTCAAAGACCGCGTCAGGCACGTCGCCGCGGCCCTGCACGAGGCCCTGCCGCTGCCCTATCCGCAGGTGGCCGGGATCGTGCGCGAGAGCGCCTCGCGGGCGGCGCTCGACATGTGGAGCGGCTGGCCGGCCACCGACCACACGGCTGCGCAAGGGCTCGACCACCTGGAGTCGGCCATGGGCACGCTGGCCGTGCTCACGCCGTACTCGACGGGCGAGTTCGCCGTGCGGCCCTATCTGGAGCGCTACCGGGAGGACGCGCTCAAGATCATGTACGGCTGGGCGGAGTCGCCTGACGAGCATCTGCGCCGCCTGGCCTCGGAGGGGTCGCGCCCGCGGCTGCCCTGGGGCTCCCGGGTGCGCTGGCTGATGACGCCGGGGCCGACGCTGTCCCTCCTCGACCGGCTGCGCGACGACCCGAGCGAATACGTCCGCCGCTCGGTCGCCAACCACGTCAACGACCTGGCCAAGGACCATCCCGAGGTCGCCCTGGAGCTGCTGTCCCGCTGGCGTTCCGACGGCGGCTCCCACGTGGAGGCCGTGCTGCGCCACGCGGTGCGCGGGCTGCTGCGCTCGGGCCATCCCGAGGCGCTGCGGCTGGTGGGCGCCACTCCGGGCAGCGGCTCGGTCGAGGTGCTGGCCCTGGAGTCCGACACGGTGGCCGTCGGCGGGAAGCTGTCCTTCGCCGTCACGGTCACGGCCGGTGCGCCGGGGCCGGTGCTGCTGAAGTACGCCATCCGGCGAGCGGGCTCGCGGCGGGTGTTCCATATGGGCCGGCGCGAGGCGGCGGCTGCGGGGGCGGCGTTCACCGTGCGGAAGAGCCACTCCTTCCGCCCGGTCACCACGCGCGACGAGCCGCCCGGCGCGAGGGAGCTCGAGGTGATCGTCAACGGCAGGGCCGCGGCGAGCGCGACGTTCACGCTGGTGGCGCCGTGAGCGTGGATCTGCTCCGCGTCGAGCTGGGCGTCATCTGGCGGCTCGACGAGCGGGGCAGGCTGCCGGGGCCGGAGGACTTGGTGATCGGCGTGGCGGCCGACGGCATGACCGCGGCGGCGTCCGGGCGCGTGCCCGACGCACTCGTCGCGCGGCTGCTCGATCTGGTCTCCCAGGGCGTCCCGTCGCCTCCGGGCCGCCCGCCGGACGTCCTCGAGCGGTGCCGCGCGCTCCTGGGCGGCGGGCCGGCTGTGTCCGGAGGGCCGAGCTACCTGGTGGACCCGCCGGTCCGCTTCGACGTGCCGGCCGAGGTCCTCAGGTCGGACGATCCGGCACACGCGGAGCGCGTACGCCCTCTGCGGACGTCGGACTGGACTTCTGACGAATGGGACGCGCTTGTCGGCGGTGGCGAGGGGGCGCCGTGGGCGATGATCGTCGAGGACGGGCAGGTGGCCGCCATCTGCCACAGCGCGCGCCTGACCCCCGAGGGCGCCGAGGCGGGCACCTGGACGTCGCCCGCCTTCCGCGGCCGCGGATACGCGGCGGCGACCACCGCCGCGTGGGCCGGCCTGCTGCCGGGCATCCCCCTCTTCTACAGCACCAGCGCCGGCAACCACTCCTCCCAGCGGGTGGCCGGGCGGCTCGGGCTCCGCCCGATCGGCTGGCTCTGGAAGCTCACGCCCTGACGCCGCCACCGGCGTGGAGCACCTCCCTCTCCCATCGGTCGCGAGGCTGGGTGTGCAGGCGCCAGTAGTGCTCGGCGATGTCGTCCGGGTCGAAATCCGTGCCCGGCGCGACGGGCCCGGCCACGGTGACACTGGCCACGTGCACACCCGATTGCCCGTACTCCTGGTCGAGCAGCTCCACCAGCGTCCGCACACCCGCCTTGCCGAGCGACAGGCTGACGTACCCCGCCTTGGGCTCGGGCATCCCGCCGGTGATGAGGAACGACCCACTGCCGCGCCGGGCCATCGCGGGCGCCACGTGCGCTGCCGCGACCAGCGCGCCGACCACGTTCACCGCCCAGGCGTCCAGCTGGACCCTCGCGCTCGCCTCGCCCGGCGCGTCGGGCCGGATGATCGCCGCGTTGTAGACCACGACGTCCGGCGTGCCGAGCTCGGCGGAGGCCGCGTCGAGTGCGGCGCGCAGCCGCTCCTCATCGGCGACGTCGGCCTCGTACGCGAGCGCCCCGTCCAGATCGAGTGTCGTGCCGCCGCGCGAGATCAGGGCGACAGGCAGCCCCTCCCGCGCGAACCGGTGGGCGACGGACCGGCCGATCCCCGGCCCCGCTCCGATGATCACAGCTCCAGGCATCATCGGCTCCTTTCCGTTGTTGTGATCGGAAGTTAAGGCGTCACATCGATGTGAAGGTCAAGGAGCACATGAGGATCGGAGACCTGGCCCACCGGACCGGGGTGAGCAGGCGGCTGCTGCGTTACTACGAGGAGCAGGGGCTGCTGCGGCCGGTGCGGCTGCCCAACGGCTACCGCGAGTACGGCGAGCCGGACGTCGCCGCGGTCCGCCACATCCGCGCGATGCTCGCCGCCGGCCTGCCCACGACGGTCATCGCCCGCCTGCTGGACTGCGTCCACGACGACGGGGGCGAGATGGTGCCGACGGCCTGCCCGGGCATGGTGAGCAACCTGCGTAAGGAGCACCGGCGCATCACCGAGACGATCGAACGTCTCCAGACGTCGCAGCGCGCCCTCGACGCCATGCTCGCCGCCGTCCGGTCAGGGACGTAGGCCGGTCAGGGACGTAGGCCGGTCAGGGACGTAGGCCGGTCAGGGACGTAGGCCGGTCGCCGCCTCGCCCGTGCCCGGGTCGTACGGGTAGGAGACGTGCTGGTGGATCATCACCCACGCCCCGTTCCGCCGCTCGAACACCCGGGTCCCGCGTGACCAGGTCTCGGCGGACCCGCCGACGAGGACCCGGTTGAGACCCCAGGCGACCGCGAGGTCCTCCCTGGCCAGGATCTTCAGGTCGGGCACGTCGAAGCGGACGTCGGGGTCCTCATCGAGGCCGCGTGCGCAGACCTCCCGCACCGCCTCGACGCCGACGTGCCGCAGCGGCGCGTCGTGCTCGTACGAGACGACGTCGTCGGCGATGGCGGCCATCATGCCGTCCAGGTCCTTGGCGGCGGTGCCCGCGTACCAGCGCTCGTGCACCCGCCGCACCTCCCGCACGGCCTCGTCCTCGTCGGCGATCGGGAACGAGTGGTGCTCGTGCGCGACGACCCACCGGCCGCCCTCCTTGCGCAGCCCGAGCGTCAGCCGCAGCCGGCGGTCGTCACCGGGCATGCCGCACCGCAGCAGGGCATGGGCGAAGGCGACGTCGTCACCGGCGACGACCTCCAGGGACTCGATCTCGAACGCCGCCCCCTGCGCCTGCCATTCGAAGAACGGCGGCCAGGTCTTCTCGTACGCCTCGATGCCGCGGACGTTCTGCGGCACGTCGTACATCACGATGTCCGCGGCGTGGCCGGCGAGCACCGTGCCGAGGTCACCGCGGTGCACCGCCTCGGCCCAGTGCTCGATCAGGTCGCGGATCTGCTCTTCGTTCGCAGGCATGGACGGGTGTCCTTCCGGGTCGATACTTCCGTTCCGGACGTACAACCCGGGCCGAGCCGGAAAGTCATCGCAACTCAGCGGGTAGCCCGAACTCCGCGAAATCCGCGTCCAGGAACGACACCACCTCCGCCACCCGGCCGTCCCGCACCACGAGCAGGTCCAGGCCCGCGGGGACGTAGGCGTTCCCGTCCCACATGTACGTGCCGAACGCCAGCTGCCCGTTGGCCCGGGCTGGCAGGAGCCGCCAGCGACGCTTGAGCGGCCCCTCGAGGAGGAAGGCGCGGATGCCGTCGTGGCCCGCGTACCAGGCGGTGAGCGGCGGCATCGAGTATTTCGCGTCCTGCGTCAGCAAGGCCACGATGGCCTCCACGTCACCGGCCTCCCAGGCGGCCGCGCACCTGCGGGCGAGCTCCCGCCGCCCCGTCTCGCCCAGGTCGTCGAGGGCCCGCCGCCGGCTGTCCGCCGGGAGCACCTCGGCGAGGCTCTTCCGCGCCCGCTGCAGGGCGCTGTTGACCGCCGGGACCGTGGTGTCGAGCAGGTCGGCGGCCTCGCGGGCGGCGTACCCGAGCACGTCGCGCAGCAGCAGCGCGGCCCGCTGGAGGGCCGGCAGGCGCTGCAGCGCCGCCACGAACGCCAGCTCCACGCTCTCACGCGCCACCACCCGCGCCTCGGGGCCCAGCTCCGCCGTCCACGACATGAGCCGGTCCGGGTACGGCTCGAGCCAGGCCACCTCGGCGCTGCCCGGGTCTAGGGCGGTGGGCAGCTCGCGGCGGCCGCGGCGCTCGATGAGGGTCAGCGCCCGGTTCGTCGCGATCTTGTACAGCCACGGCCTGATCGACCCGCGGTCCTCGAACCGCTCCAGGCCCCGCCACGCCCGGTCCAGCGTCTCCTGAACGGCGTCCTCAGCATCGTGTACGGACCCCAGCATCCGGTAGCAGTGGGCGCGCAGCTCGTCGCGCAGCGGGCCCACCAACCGCCCGAACGCCCCGTGGTCGCCGCCACGCGCCGCGGCCAGCAACTCCGCCGCCGGCACTTCGCCGCTCTCCGCCATCGCCCCACGCTACAGCGGGTCGCCGCCGCGCCGGTCTCGTACGCCGGCACCGCGATCTGCGCGGGGTGAGGTTGGCGTGGATGCGACCGATGTGGCTCTTGACGGTCGCCTCCGAGAGCGTCCGCTCCAGCGACGCCTGCAGAGGTCCCTGGCGGGCACTACCGACCTGAGGATGATCCCTGAGCCTTCAGGCCTGCGCCGGAAGCCTGGTTTGGACGCCCTGACGTGACGCGTTGGCTCTCATGTTCAAAGCAGGAGCGTCAAGCCTCCGATCGTGTAGCAGACCATCAGGACGAACAGCGGGATCTGGCCCGCGACCGCGCGGGCCGGCGGCAGGAGGCGGACGGAGCGGTCGTGGGCGGCCACCACGCCGACGACGTGACCGATCACGATGGCCAGCACCTGGACGGTGGCGATGGTCGCGGCTTCTATGGCGTTCGGGTCGGCCTTGGCGTCCAGGCCCAGAGCCATGAGGATGCCGTGCCGTCCCTCGATGACCAGGAGCGAGAAGTAGTGGGCGATGAGGTAGCCGGTGGCGATGGGCACCAGCGAGTGGGCGAAGCGGGCGGTCAGCCCCCTGGCACCGCCGATCAGCCCGGCCGCGCCGAGGCAGGCGGCGTACAGGACGGCCACGCCCGCGACGGCCGCCAGCAGGCCGAGCGTGCCCAGCCCCGTGCGGCCCAGCGGGCCTGACTGCAGTGCGCCCACCCAGGCCGGGGTCGTGGAGAAGCCGTCGTAGGCGGTGCCGCCGAGCAGGACGCAGACGGTGACGACCAGGCCGGGGGCGGGCTCGATGGCGTCGAGGCCGTCGAAGGGACTGCGGAGGACGCGGTCGCCGTTCGCCCTCCTGCCGAGTGGTGACAGGTGGCCGATCAGGGTGGAGTACACCTCGAACGGGTCGCCCCGCTCCAGCCAGGCGTGGCCGTACACGAGGGTGCCGGTGAGCTGGGCGGCGCCGTACAGGGTGAGGAAGATCAGCAGGGTGACGGGGGCGGACGGCTCGGGGGCGACCAGCTCCATCCAGGTGAAAGCGAGCAGTCCCGCGGCGGCCGGCCAGTAGCCGAGCCGCGGCGGGAGCGGGCGGCGGGGCCGGTCGGGCAGCAACCGGAACGGGCTCACCTCCCGCCACACCGGGCCGAACAGCAGCGACGCCGGGACCAGCCCCACCCAGAAGAGCACGTACACCAGGTACGGCCCCGCGTTCGGTTCGGCTGGGCCGGCGACGAGCCAGCCGAGCGTGTAGAGGGCGACGAGGAGCGCCAGAACGCGGGCGGGGCGGGCGGGCAGGCGTAACGGGATCAGCCTGCCCGCGCGGTCGCCGCGGAAGCGGGAGTCGGCCCAGAGGAGACCGAGCGCCAGGAACGACACGACGAGCGCCGCGAACGCGCCCGCGTAGGCGTAGAAGAGCGGGATCGGCAGGTCACTGCGCGAGCCCACGCCATGCGCGAGCACCCCTGCCGCGGGGCCACCGCCACGGAGCAGACCCGCCACCGGGCCGCCACCCTCCAACGCACCCACCACCGGGCCACCGCCACGGAGCGGACCCGCCATCCCCCAACCGTCGCCGCCGTGGAGTGCGGCGGCCGCCGGCTCCGGCAGGAGCCTCATCGGACCGCCAGTTGCGTGAGGACCAGCTTGCTCTTGTGGGTCTCCACCTCGAACACGCCGGTCAGGTCCGCCGTGAACCGCACCGTCGCAGGCACCCCCGGCCGCAGCTCGGCCTCGATGTCGTAGCCGTGCACGTGCAGCTCGTCGGCCACGTCGCTGGTGACCGTGATGCTGACCTGCCGCCCCTTGGCCACCTCCAGCCAGCCCGGCGGCGGGCTCACCTGGCCGTGAGCGATGGTGATCTCGGCGTCCGCGCGGCCGCTCGGCGCCGCCGTCGCGACCTCATGGCTGTTGCCCGGATTGTGGTGGGTCTCCGACAACGGCCCGCACGCCGCGACGAGCCAGCCCGCCAGCACGCACCCCAGCACCCGTACGGGCGCGCCTGCCCGCACCTTGAGTGCGCGAACCGGCACGCCTCCGCCCGCTTCGAGAACCCGACGCGTCACGCGCGCACCTCGGCCTCGGCAGGCGTCTCCTCCACGGTACGGTCGCGCCTCGGCGCCAGCGCCACGACCGCGCACAACACCCAGAGCCCGGTCACCAGCCCCCGGACCCACCCGGGCCCCAGCGGGACGACCGGGATGAGGTGCACCATCCGGTCGAAGGCGTCAGCGCAGGCCAGCACCCCCACCACGATCGTGAGCCACCCGAACGCCGGCCGCTTCGCCCGCAAGGCCGCCCCCAGGCACAGCCACCACGCCCCCATGAGCAGCAGCGCGACCCCGGCCTGCATCGTGCTGTCCACGGCCGCCGCCACCACGTCGAGCACGAGCCCGGCGACGCCGGCCACGGTCCCGGCCATGACCAGCCGGTGGCGTCGCAGGATGATCGCCGTCACCGCGGGCGCCACGCCGTTCCCCGACGGCTCTCCGCCGCTGTGCCGCACGGCCCCGGAGCGCGATATCTCCGAGCCGAAGCGGAACCTTGCCACCGAGCCCGACCGCGATCTCTCCGAGCGCGGCCTCGTCACCCAGCCGAAGCGGAACCCTGCCGCCGAGCCTGAGCGCGATCTCTCCGAGGCGGAGCGTGGCTTCGTCGCAGAGCCGCGGCGAGAACTCGTCGAGGAGCCGGGCCGGTACGCCGCGCCCGAGCGGCCGGCTCCGCTGTGCCGTAGCGCGCCCCGCCGCGAGCGCCACCAGAACAGCCCCAGCAGCAACCCCAGCACCGCCGATCCTCCCAGCGCGAGCTGCGTCTCCACCTTGCCGAACCCTGACGCGCCGAACCAGTCGCATCCGGCGGGCAGCCGGGCATCCGAGGCGCTGAAGTCCGCGCACAGGTACAGCTTGGCGAGCTTCACGGGCTCGGCCAGCAGGCGGTTCGCCCCGCCCGACAGCGCCGGCGCCGCGGCGGCGCAGACCGGCAGCACGGCGGGCGACGACACGCCGGTGTCACCCTGCCAGCAGTTGCCCGTGCCCTGCCCGTCCCACCACACGTCCAGCCCGTTCGGCCGCCGCTCCCCCGCGGGGCCGACGCCGAAGACGTTCCCCTCGTAGCGGTTGTAGTCGGACGTGTCGGCCTGCTTGGCCAGGTCGTTCTCACCCCTGATGAACGCGGGCACCCCGAACAGCTGGAACGCCGCCCGCCGGTGGCCCCAGACCCGGTTGTTCCTGAAGATGTTGTAGTTGCCCCCCGCGACCAGGATTCCCGTTCCCGGCGGCGCACCCACCTGCGAGCACACCACGCCCCGCTCGTAGCCGCGCTCGGCCGGCGGCTTGGCGCAGGTGCCGTCGCGCGTGTACCGGTAGTAGTCACGGTTGTTGTCGTAGATCTTGTTGTTCTCGAACTTGGCGTGGTTCTGCGGCAGACCGGGGTGCGAGGGCCAGAGGCTGTCCATCGTGGCGCCGACCATGTTGTTGTAGAACTCGTTGTCGTGCACCCACATCGAGTCGCCCGCGGTGCCCGAGTAGCCGAGCGCGTTGTCGTGGCTCTTGCAGCGGCGGATCTCGATGGCGTACCTGGGGACGTCGTGGCCGCGGCCGTTGTTGAGGTTGGAGGCGCTGCCCGGGTAGAGGCCGCCGTCGCCGTTCCCGTACGCCTCGCAGTCGGTGTAGAGGCCGTGGTCGCTGGCGAAGGTGAGGAAGCCGTACTCATCGTTCCAGCGGGTGAGCACGCGGTCGATGACGAAACCGTCGGTTTCGAGCACGTACAGGGAGTTGAATGTAGTGCGCTGCGCGGTGAAGTTCCGGAAGTAGATGCCGTCGGTACGGTCTGCGCGGATGGCGTTGAGCTTGCGGTATTCCGCGTCGATCACGACGTCCAGGGGGTCCGCGCCGGTGCCCTCGATCTGCAGGTCCTTCTTGTCGAGGATGGCGACGAGGTTCTGGTTGTGGGGGCACTGCTGCTGTTGCTCGAAAGAGAGGATTTGGTAGCCCCACTTGGACCAGCGGGCCGGGAGGGCGGTGCAGGCGCCGGCGGGGGCGGGCTGGCTGGGTTCCTCCCGATAGAGTCCGGGGAGGATGGCGATCGTCATTCCGGGGCGGTTGACCTGGTCAACGGCCTCCTGGAGGTGTCGCACCCCTTTTTGCTGACATTTTGCGAAAAGGTCGAGGTTGCGGGCTTTCAGCCCCACCGGAAATTTCGCGATTCGACGCTCGAAGTCGACCTTGTCTGTCTTGCACACCAGCAGGTCGGGCTCCCCCGAACGCATTGCCGGCACCGCACCCGTACCGTCAGGAAGCGTCACGGGACGCTCCTCATGGGCGAATGCGGCGCCGCCGGATAACAGAAGAGCCGAGGTGAGCACGACGATTGTCGTGAATGTTCGCATTGGGGGCATGGCCGCGAGATTAGAGCAATGCTCACGTTCTGCCTAGGTCAGAACGATCTTCCCCACACGCCCCTGCTGCTTCAAGCCCGGGCCTTCGCCGAGAACCGCGGTGACCGGGCTGCTACGGGTGAGCCCGACGGAGGCGGCGCTCCGCACACCTCCGCCGGGGGTTCATCAGCCCCGCCCATGGGACGTTCCGTCGAAACGACGGCCGTCAAGCGCGATCTCCCATCACGCGCCCGCCGCCGCCAGAAGCCGGACCGGCCGCCTTGCGCAGGCGGCCGTGCGCACGATCAGCCCCCAGCACACGTCCGCCCCGCCGCAAGCCGGACCGGCCGCTTCGCGCGGACCAGCCCGCGCCGGGGAGCCGGACACATGCCTGCGTAGCCTCGGGGCCGGGGAAGCCGCCGTTAAGAGGCCATCCCCGCCAGGGCCGCGTCCACGACGCGTTCGGCGAGGTCCGGGGCCAGGTCGCCGGCCGGGCCCCACTTGGTGTGCCAGAGCATGGCGCCCTGGAGGATGGCCATGCACATGGAGACTTCCAGGTCGGGGCGGAGCTCGCCGGTGGCGATGCCGCGCTCGATCAGGGCGCGCATCGCCTTCCTACGGGGTTCGACGGCCCGCTTGACGAACCGTGCCATCATCTCCGGGTAGCGGTCGGCCTCGCTCATCGCGATGTTCATGACGCAGCGGCTGCGGGGCTCGCCCGACTCCTTGCGCATCGCGTCGAGCAGGCTGATCAGGTCGTCGCGCACCGACGTGCCGGTGAGCGGCGGCAGCGGCGCCTTGAGCGTGGCGAGGGCGTCGACGATCAGGTCCTCCTTGTTGGACCAGCGCCGGTAGATGGTCGTCTTGCCGACGCCCGCCCTCGACGCGATCGCCTCGATGGACAGCTCGGAGACTCCCATGCCCTCGCCGATCAGGTCGAGGGTCGCCTCGATGATCGCCTTTTCGGCCTTCTCGCTACGCGGACGACCCGCCGGGCGGGCAGTCCCCGATTCCTGGATCGTCATCGCGGGGCCTCACACTACCGCTGGTGCCTTCTGTTCCACCTGCTGAACCGGGCGTGCCTTGCCCGGCATCCACCTTGCCACGATCACGACACCGAGCAAGGCGATCACTGCCGAGACTAGCGCCGTGACATGCATGCCGTCGATGAAGGCGGCGAACGCCGGCTTGATCAGCGCGTGGCCGTTGTCACCGAGCGCCTGGACGACACCCATCGTCTGCACGATCGACTCGCCGGCGGTGTGCTGGACGTTCGCGGGCAGCCCGGCCAGCGCGGGCGTCATCTCGCTGCGGTAGTTCGACGACAGGACCGAGCCGAGCACGGCGACGCCGAGCGCACCGGCCACCTGGCGGACGGTGTTGCTCATGGCCGAGCCGACGCCGGCCTTCTCCCTGGGCAGCGACTCCATGATGGCGGTGGTCGCGGGCGGCATGATGTTGGCCATCGCGGCGCCCTGGACGAAGAAGACGATCTCGATCAGCACGATCGGCGTGTCCTGCTCCATGAACGCGTAGCTGGCCAGGGCGGCCGTCACCACGATCATGCTCACGGTGGCCGACAGCTTGGCGCCGAACCGCTCGTTCACGCGCTGGCTGAGCGGCGCGAAGATGAGCTGCGCGGCGGCGAACGGGATCATCAGCGCCCCCGCCTGCACCGGCGAGAACCCCAGCACGATCTGCAGGTAGAAGGTCAGGAAGAACATCCCGCCCATCATCGCGAAGAAGACCATGCCCATCATGCCGATGGCCGAGCTGAATCGGACGTTGCCGAAGTTGCGCACGTCGAAGATGGGGTGGTCGATGCGCCGTTCCCACCACACGAACACGCCGAGCACCACCAGCCCGAGCAGCGTGGGCACCAGCACCTCGGCGCTGGCCACGGTGCCCAGGTAGCCGCCGCGGATGATGCCGTACACCACGGCCACCAGCCCGATGATGGACAGCACCACGCCGAACGGGTCCAGCTTGGACGGCTTCGGGTCACGCGACTCGGGCACGAGGGTGGCGATGAGGATCATGGCGATGATCACGATCGGCACGTTGATCAGGAAGACCGAGCCCCACCAGAAGTGCTGGATCAGCAGGCCGCCCGTGATCGGTCCGACCGCCACCGCGAGCCCCACACCACCGGCCCAAATGCCGATCGCCTTGCCTCGCTCGCCGGGCGGGAAGACGTTGGAGATGATCGCCAGCGTCGCCGGCATGATCGCCGCGGCGCCGATGCCCATCGCCGCCCTCGCCAGGATCAGCTGCATCGGATCCTGGGAGTAGGCGCTGGCGAGCGAGGCCAGACCGAACATCGCCATGCCGATGAACAACATCCGCTTGCGCCCTGTTCGGTCGCCGATCACTCCGAACGTGAACAGCAAACCGGCGAACACGAGCGTGTAGGAGTTGATCGCCCACTCCAGCTCGCTCTGCGTCGCCCCCAAACCGACCGTCTTGTCGGCGATGGTCTTCATCGCCACGTTGAGGATGGTGTTGTCCAGCACGACGGCCAGCAGGCTGAACACCAGCACGCCGAGGATCCCCCAGCGGCGTGGATGACCCAGTCTCGGGTCCACGACTGTGTCGCTCATGGAAGCGTTCCTTAATTTCGATACGTCTGAGTTTCGCAACGACACCGTATCGCAATCTATTCCGATACGCAACGGTCCCGTTTCGTAAACCCTGGGTAAACTCTGACCAACACCGCCGAGACGGCCGTTTATGCCCCTGTCACCACCGGCGGCCCCGCCTCGACAGCACCCCGTCCGGCCAGCGCATTCACGCCGTCCGCTGCTCCGCGCCGCCCGTCGGGTCGCGTCGCGGCAAGCCACCCGCCGGCGCACCGCCCGCCCCGGCCCTGGCTCAGCCGCCCTCGGCCCGACGCCCCGTGCCGGGCCCTTGGCTCGGACGCTCTTGGCTCATCCGCCCAAAGCCCAGCCCCCTGGCTGGTCCGCCCCAACCCTCCGGGCCTGGTTCAGCCGCCCCGTCCCGGGCCTTTAGCTCGGCCGCCCTTGCTCGGCCGCACCTGGCCCGTGCCTCTGGCTCGGCTTCCCCCGGCCACGCCGTCTGCCCAGACTGGCCCCGCGCCGTCCGCCGCGGTCCCCTTCCGCCGACCGCCTCCAACGACGCCCAGCCGAAGTCCGGCCTGCACCTCCGGCGAGGCGCCGCGTGCGGCTGGCCTGTGCCCCGCACCCGTCGCACCGTTGCATCCGCCGCACCGGAAGCACCGAGCACCGAGCACCGAGCACCGAGCACCGAGCACCGAGCACCGAGCAAGCGTCGATGGCGCCTCAGCCCGCTGCCAAGTGCTCCGCCCCTGGTGGGCCGTCACCCGCGCTCAACGTGTGGACAACGTGCCCGTAGCTCACCCCGTGGAGGGTGAAGCGGTCGCCGGTTCGATGCCCGTCACCGCCCCTTCCTCCTCGAGTGGCACGGTAGGAGCCTCAGGCGGGCGGCGGGACCAGAACGGGGCGGCGACGAGCACCATGCCCATGCCCACGAGGCCCGCGATCACGAACCCCCACGCCGGTCCGCTCCCGTCGATCACGGCCCCCACGATGGGAGCCGCGGTCGCGCCGCCGATCAGCAGGGCCGTGCCGTGGAAGCCCATCGCCTCGCCTCTCGCCCCGGCGGGCACCCACCGGGAGAGCACGTCGACCGAGGACGACAACGACGGCGCGCAGAGCAGACCGGCCGGAACGAGCGCCAGGACCAGCCACTGCCAGCCGCCCCCCACCAGCCCCACCGGGATGGTGAGCAGGCCCATGGAGGCGATGAGCGCCAGGGGCGAGAAGCCACGCGACAGGCCACCGTACACGAAGCCGCCGATGAGAGAGTAAACACACCAGACGGCCACGGCGAGACCCACCCACTCGGTCTGCCCGGCCTTATTGATGGTCGCGACCAGCGACAGCTCGGTCGCCGTGAGCACGAACGTGGCCGCCGCGGTCGTGCCGAGCAGCGCCGCGAACCCGGACGTGATCCACTGCCGCCGCGGCACCTTCGTCGCGTTCGCCTCCAGCTCTTCGGCCGACCGGGTGGGCGGGTTGAGCGCGATCAGGCCCAGGCCGGCGGCCGCCGTGCCGGCCCCGATGACGGTCATCGTCACCCCGCTGCCGAACGCCGTCAGCCCCGCCACCGCGAGCGCGGGACCCACCATGTACGACAGCTCGACCAGCATCGAGTCGAGCGCGAACGCGCTGCGCCGCTGGCCCATCGGAACCAGTGCGGCCAGGCACTGCCTGGCCACGCTGAAGACGGGCAGCGCCAGCAGCCCGGCCAGCGCCGCCGCCCCCACCAGGACGGGGAACGGCAGCGCCCACGCGCACGCCCAGAACGCCGCCTGCGCCACAGTCGTGATGATGAGCACGGGACGAAGGCCGTGCTTGTCGACGAACCTTCCCGACAACGGCGACCCGATCGCCATGCCGATCGTGTTGGCCATGGTGATCAGACCGGCCTTGCCGTATCCCAGGTCGAGCACCACGGCGACGTGCAGGGTCAGCGTCATGCCCATGGCTGTGGATGGAACCCGCGCAAGCAGCCCCACCAACAGTAACGCGGGGACGCCCGGGATCTTGAGCAGTCGTCGGTAAGGGTCGAGAGCCATGTCGTTTTCAACCTCCGCGCTGATTCTGGCAAGAGGTACCGACAGTTTCGCCACGGGTTTTTCGCCGCGTGACAGCGCGTGACATCATCGAAAGGAGTCCGGGGACGCCGCTGGGGCGCCTCGAGACGTTTTCTGGAGGGTTCAACTCATGTCCTCTTCAACCACGCTGTACGGGGGCGCGTCCGGGCGCCGGGTCACCGTCCGCGACCTCACCGCCGCCAAGGAGCGCGGAGAGCGGTGGCCCATGGTCACCGCCTACGACGCGATGACGGCCAGGGTGTTCGACGACGCCGGCATTCCCGTCCTGCTGGTGGGCGACTCGGCGGCCATGGTCGTCTACGGGTACGACTCCACGCTGCCCGTCACGGTCGACGACCTCCTGCCCCTCACGGCGGCCGTCGTACGTGGCTCGTCACGGGCCCTCGTGGTCGCGGACCTGCCGTTCGGGTCGTACCAGTCCTCGCCCCAGCAGGCGCTGGAGTCGGCGGCGCGCTTCATGAAGGAGGCGGGGGCGCACGCGGTCAAACTCGAGGGCGGCCGGCGCATCCTGCCCCAGGTGGAGGCGCTGGTCTCAGCCGGGGTCCCGGTCATGGCCCACCTCGGGCTCACCCCCCAGTCGGTGAACGTCCTGGGCGGCTACCGCGTCCAGGGGCGGGGGCAGTCGGGCGACGAGCTCATGGCGGACGCGAAGGACCTGGAGCGGGCGGGGGCGTTCTCGGTGGTGCTGGAGTGCGTGCCGTCCGACCTGGCGCAACGGGTGACGGCGTCGCTGGCGATCCCGACCATCGGCATCGGGGCGGGTGCCGGGACGGACGCGCAGGTCCTTGTGTGGCAGGACATGATGGGGCTCACGCCGCGACCGGCCCGCTTCGTCAAGCGGTACGCGGATCTGGCCGAAGAGATGGACCGCGCCGTCCGCGCCTTCGCCACCGACGTGGCCTCGGGCGTCTTCCCCGCTCCGGAGCACACCTACAGCTGAGGGGGTCGGGTCCGGGGCGGCCCAGGGCTGGATCCGGCCGCGCGCCACCGCGGTCGTGCGCCCAGGCGTGAGGCGTACGTCACATGGCGCGTCACATGATCCCGCATCGTGAGGCGCACGTCGCGTCGTCCCACACCGGCTGGCGCACATCGCGTGGTCCCCACCGACCGCTCCCGCACCGGACGCCCGTCGGACGCTCCCGCACCGGACGCGTATCGGACGGTCCCACATCGGGTGCATGTCGTATGGCCGTGCCGGGCCGCCGTGCCCGCACTCGGCGGCCCGGCAGCCGTGGCCGCACTCGGCCGAGCCGGGCGCGGCGGCACCGGCGACCCGATCGACGTTGCGTCAGGTACGTGGACCCGGCGCAGGAGCGGGGGCCGCGTCAGGTGGTGAGCGTCGAGGGGTCGGTGTTGGAGCCGCAGAGGACCACGGCCACCCGCTCGCCAGGAGCGGGGGTGTAGGCGCCCGACAGCAGCGCCGCGTACGCGGTCGCGCCCGCGGGCTCAGCCGCCACCCGGTGCCGCGCCCAGAGGGTACGCCGAGCTTCCACGATCGCCTCCTCGCTCACCAGCACGCTCTCCACTCGAGGCGACGAAAGGATCTCGAAGGGCACAGAACCGATCTTGGTGGCGCCCAGGGCATCGGCCGCCACACCCCCCACCTCGACAGGCACCGGCTCCCCCGCGCGCAGCGCCTCGTGCAGGGTGGGGATCCGCTCCGGTTCCACCGCGACGATCCGCGGCCCGGACACCACCCCAGGCTCCGAAGCGGACCCGGGCAAGCCCCCAGACGCGGCCTGGGGCGAGCGTCCCGTCGCGTCATCAGATGCGATCCCAAGCGAGCGCCCCGGCGCACCACCGGACGCGACCCCACCCGAGAGGCCCGGCGCACCGCCGGAGGTTCCCAGGGTGATCCCCGCGGCGAAGCCGCCCCCGCCGACGGCGACCAGCACCGTGTCGACGCCACCCGTCTGCTCCACGATCTCCAGCCCCGTGGTCCCCTGCCCCGCCACCACCTCGGCCTGGTCGTACGCGTGCACCGCCAGCGCCCCCGTCTCCGCGCCGCGCTTGGCGGCGGCCTCCGCGGCGTCCGAGTAGATGGCACCCGTCTGCGTGATATGCGCCCCCAGCGCCGACAGCCCGGCCACCTTCACCGGGCTGGTCACCTCGGGCACGAAGATCTCCGCCCGCACCCCCAGGGCCCGCGCCGCGTAGGCCACCGCCAGCCCGTGGTTGCCCCCGCTGGCGGCGATCACCCCGCTGGGCGGCAGCTCGCCGGCCGACAACATGCGGTTGAACGCCCCCCGCACCTTGAACGACCCCGAGTGCTGCAGCAGCTCCAGCTTGAAGAAGACCCCAGGCGAGACCTCGAGAACCGGCGTGCGGAGCACGTGCTCGTCGATACGACCGGCCGCGGCCAGCACATCCGAATAATCCACAGTGGCCACTATGCCAGCGCCTGGGACACGTCGGCCCACAGGTCCTCGGGGTGCTCGATGCCCACCGAGATGCGTACGGTGCCCTCGCCGATCCCGCTCCTGGCCAGTTCCTCGGCGCTCAGCGAACGATGCGACGTCGTGGCGGGGTGCAGGACGAGCGTCTCCACGCCCCCGAGCGAAGGAGCCAGGAGCGCCAGGCGTACGGAGCTCATGAACTTCTCACCGGCCGCCCGCCCACCGGCGAGGTCGAACGAGAGCACCCCGCCGAAGCCGGACAGCAGCTTCCCTGCCAGCTCGTACGAGGGATGCGAGGAGAGCCCCGGCCAGTGAACGGCGGTGACGGCGGGGTGCGAGGCGAGCTGGGTGGCGAGGAAGCGGGCGTTGGAGCAGTGGCGCTCCATGCGCAGCCCCAGCGTCTGCAGCCCCCGCAGCGACAGCCAGGCCGCGAACGGATCCGCCGATGCCCCCAGCTCGATCGCGAAGTGCCACACCTTCTCGTAGAGCGAGGAGGAGGCGAAGACGGTGATGCCGCCCACCACGTCGGTGTGCCCGGACAGGTATTTGGTGGTGGAGTGTACGACGATGTCCGCCCCGTACTCGATGGGCCGGCAGAGCAGGGCCGTGGCGAACGTGTTGTCCACCACGGACAGGATCCCCAGCTCGCGGGCCACCGCGCACATCCCGGGCAGGTCGGCCACCAGCGTCATCGGGTTGCTGATCGTCTCCAGGTAGACCAGCCGGGTCTCCGGCCGGACGGCGGCGCGCAGAGCCGCGGGGTCGTTCTCGGGCACGTACGTGACCGCGATCCCGAACCTGCCCACCAGGTCGTTGATCATGGCGGCGGTGCCGCCGTACAGGGAAGCCTGGGCGATGAGGTGGTCGCCGGGCTTGAGCAGGCCGAGCAGGACGGTGTTGATCGCGCCCATGCCAGAGCCCGTGGCGATGGCCCCGGCCCCGCCCTCCAGGTCGGCGACGGCCAGCTCCAGCGAGCGCACGGTGGGGTTGGTGTAGCGCCCGTACACGAACGGCCCGTCGGCCCGGCCCATCGCGTCGGCCATCACGGCGGGGTCGTCGAAGATGAACCCGGAGGTCTGGTAGATCGGCATGCTGATCGGGCGGCTGCCCTCGATGGAAGGCTGCGGCACGTGGACGGCGCGGGTCTCCGGACGGAGCATCTCAGGGCGGGAGTCGGTCATACAGCCAGGATCGCCGTAAGCAGGGTCCGATGTGAGAGCCAATACGACAGAATTGGTCCATGAATGGGGCCAATCTTGACGACCTCGTCGATCTGCTGAGCCGCTGGGCGTCGGGGCGTGGCCCGCTGTACCTGCTGCTCGCGGCCAGGCTGCGCGCCCTGATCGACGACGGCGTGCTGCCGCCCGACCAGCCGCTCCCGCCCGACCGGGTGCTCGCCAGGCGGCTGGCGGTGGGCCGGGGCACCGTGGTGGCCGCGTACGACCTGTTGCAGCAGGAGGGCCGCGTGGTGCGCCGCCAGGGCAGCGGCACAAGGGTGGCCGCGCTCGATCTGCCCGCGACGAGGACCGCCGACGGCGTGGTGGCCAACCCGCTGCTCCTGCACATCCTGCATCCGCCGGACGGCGTGCAGCTCCTGACGTGTGCCGCGCCGCAGGACCCGCCGGCCGCGATGTTCGAGGCGTACGAGGAGGCGGGCGCGCGGCTGGCCCAGGTGCGCGACCTGGGCTACCAGCCGGCGGGCAACCCGGCCCTGCGCACGGCGCTGGCCGCCTACTACACCGGCCGCGGCGTGCCCACGACGGCCGAGGAGATCATCGTGACGACGGGCGCGCAGCAGGCGCTCACGCTGCTGACCGGGCTGCTGGTGGCGGCCGGTGACACCGTGCTGACCGAGACGCCGACGTACCCGGGCGCGCTGGAGGTGTTCCGGCACGCCGCGGCCGTCATCCGGCCGGGGACGGCGGAGGACATGCGCGAACGCCCCACGCTGGCCTACTTCGTCCCCACCGCCCGCAACCCGGACGGCTCGGTCATGGACCATCCGTCCCGCAGGCGGCTGGCCGCGCTGGCCGCCGAGTACGACGTGCCGCTGATCGACGACGAGGTACGCGCCGAACTCTGCTTCACCGGCGAGACTCCGCCGCCGCTGGCCTCGTTCAAGGGCGGAGATCACCTGATCTCCGTCGGCTCGCTGAGCAAGCTCGTCTGGGGCGGGCTGCGGGTCGGGTGGATCCGCGCGGCGGCGCCGCTGGTCTCGCGGCTGGCCAGGCTGCGGGCCGTGCACGACCTGGGCGGCGAGGTCTTCAGCCAGCTCGCCGCCGTCGCCCTGCTGCGCCGCCTGGACGAGGTACGCGCGGCACGCGTGCGCACGTTGCGCGAGCGCCACGACCACCTGTGCGCCGAGTTGCGCGAGCACCTGCCGTCGTGGTCCTTCGAGCCGGCGGCCGGCGGCCAGACCATCTGGGTACGGATCCCGCGCGGCGACGTCGACTCGTTCGCCCAGGTCGCGCTCAGGCACGGCGTCGCGGTGCCGCCGGGGAGGTCGTTCGATCCGCTCGGCGGGCACGCGGATCGCATGCGCCTGCACTTCCTCTTCCCGGAGGAGGAGCTTTCGCGAGCAGTGAACAACCTGGCCTCGGCCTGGGCGGTCTACGACGGAGCCGGCCGCTCGGTCTCCCGCCACCCCCTGATCGTCTGACAGGGTAGAGCCATGGAGACGACCTTCGTACTCGTGCACAGCCCTTCTGTCGGGCCGTCGACGTGGGCTCCCGTGGCCGAGTCTCTGGAGCGCCGGGGACACGCGGCCGTGGTGCCCGACCTGACTGGCGTGGCGGCGGGCGGCGCGCCGTACTGGCCGCGGGTGGTGGAGGCGGTGCGCGCGGCCACCCCGGACACGCCCGTCGTGCTGGCCGTGCACAGCAACGCGGGCTTCTTCCTGCCGCTGATCAAGGAGGGCCTGGGCGAACGGGTGGTGGCGTGCGTGTTCGCCGACGCGCACATCCCTCCGCGTGACGGCCTGATCAAGACCGCGGAAGAGGGCTTCCTGCCGTTCCTGCGCGACCTGGCGGGCCCCGACGGTGTGCTGCCGCGCTGGACCGACTGGTGGGACGAGGAGGACGTGGTGGCCATGCTGCCCGATCCCGCCGTCCGCATACGGGTGGCGGCCGAGCAGCCGCGGTTGCCGCTCGACTACTACACCCAGCCCATCCCCGTGCCCGCCGGGTGGGACGACGTCAGGTGCTCGTGCCTGTGGTTCGGCCCGCCGTACGAGAACGTCGCCGAGGAGGCGGCCCGGCGCGGCTGGCCCGTGACCCGCGTGCCCGGCATGCACCTGCACCAGATCGTCGACCCGGAGGGCGTCACGGACGCGCTGCTCAAGCTCTCACGGAAGTCGTGAATTCCTCACTGTCGCCCCGCGATCGGCCCCGGAAGACTCGTACGCATGACAGCGATCGAAGTGAACGGGCTCAGGAAGAGCCACCACGGGTTCGAGGCGGTGAAGGGCATCTCGTTCGAGGTGGCCGAAGGTCAGATCTTCGCGCTGCTGGGCAGGAACGGCGCGGGCAAGACCACCACGATCGAGGTGCTCGCCGGCTTCCAGCGGGCCGACGGGGGCACCGTGCGGGTGCTCGGCCTCGACCCGTACGCCGACCGCGCGGCCGTCAGGCAGCGCACCGGGATCATGTTGCAGGAGGCCGGGTTCTTCCCTGACCTGACAGTGGCCCAGACCGTCGACACCTGGCGTGACTTCACCGCCGCGCCCCGCCCTCGTGACGAGGCGCTGGAGCTGGCGGGGCTGGCGGGCAAGCACGCCACCAAGGTCCGCCAGCTCTCGGGCGGCGAGAAGCGCAGGCTCGATCTGGCGCTGGCCCTGCTGGGCCGTCCCGACGTGCTGTTCCTCGACGAGCCGACCACCGGCATGGACCCCGAGGCGCGCAGCAACACCTGGACCGTCGTCCGCGACCTGGCCAGGCAGGGCACCACGATCCTGCTCACCACGCATTACCTGGACGAGGCTCAGCGCCTGGCCTCCGCCATGGCGATCATGGATGAGGGCGAGGTGGTCGCGTCGGGCGACATGGCGGAGACCCTCGCCGCCATGTCGGGACGGGTGGCGTTCCGGCTTCCCTCGCATGTCGACCCGGCCGACCTGCCGCTGCCGGTCACCGTGGAGGGCGAGAGCGCCGTCTGCCGCGCCGCGGACCCCGACCTGGCCGCGCAGACGCTGCTGACCTGGGCGGCCGAGCGCGGCCTGCGCCTGGCGGGCCTCGAGGTCCGTACGGCCACCCTCGAAGACCTGTTCCTGGACCTCGCGAGGAGCGCCCGATGAGCCTGGCCGCCACCTACCGCCTCGGCACGCGCCTGTTCTGGCGGGACAAGACCATGCTGTTCGGCTCGGTGGTCACCCCGGTGGGGCTGGCCGTCGGGCTGCCGCTGCTGATGAAGAACGTCCAGAGCGTCTCCGCCGCCACCTCGGTCTTCCAGAGCGCGATCTCGATCCTGCTGGCGATCACCGCGTTCATGAACATCACCGTCGCCCTGGCCACCCGCCGCGACCAGCTCGTGCTCAAGCGGCTGCGGGCCGGCCGCCTGACGGACGGGCAGATCCTGCTCGGCCAGATCGCCAGCACGGCCACGCAGACCATGGCCATGATCGTGCTGTGCACGGTGGCCGTGCGGCTCGTGGCCGATGTCCCGCTGCCCGGTGACCCGCTGGGGTTCGCCGCGATCACGGTGGCGGGGTCGGCCGTGCTGTCCCTGCTCGGCGCCGCGTACACGGCCGCGATCCCGCGCGCCGAGCTGGCCGCGGCGTTCACCACGCCCGTCTTCCTGGTGGCCGGGGTCGCGGCGGGCGCGATGGGCCCCATCCCGCTGCCCTCGTGGCTGCGGCCCGTCCTGGACCTGCTGCCCACCACGGCCGTCGTGAACGCCCTCAAGACCGGCGACCTGGCCGTGCCCGCCCTGGTCCTGGCCGCCTGGACGGTCGTCGGGCTCGTCGCGATCCGGCTGTGGTTCCGCTGGGAACCCCGTCGTTCGTAGGGCAGGTCATAATCGTCGCCGTGGTCTCCAAATCGGCGAGGCGGCTCGCGAGCGGCCTCATCACCGCCGTCTCCGTCGCCTACGCGGTGATCGCGCTGCTCTACTTCCTGCACGGCCCGGCCTTCGGCACGACGGCCGGCCTCGCGATCCTCGCCGTGATCTCCACGCACTACCTGAACATGCGCGCGGGCCTGCGCGGCGAGCGCCCGCCCGGCTTCCCGCTCACGCTCGTGCTCCAGGCGGTCGCCACGTACCTGCCGGACTTCCTGCTGCCCGGCGGCATGTCGGCGGTGGCCGCGCCGATGCTGGCCGGGACGCTGCTGGTGTTCCTGCCGCTGGGCTGGGGCGGCGCGCTCGTCGGGCTCATGATGCTGTACGAGGGCTCCGCGTTGTGGATGAGCGTCGACTTGTCGGTGGTCACGCTCTTCTACGTCGTCACCGTGCCGACGACGGGCGCCATGATCTACGCGCTGGTGCGGTTCGTACGCGTGACCGCGGACCTGGAACAGGCCAGGGCCGAGCTGGCGGACGCCGCGGTGCTCAAGGAGCGTCTACGCATCTCCCGCGACCTGCACGACGGCCTCGGGCGCAGCCTCACCGCGATCGCGCTCAAGGGCGACCTGGCCTCCCGGCTGGTGGAACGCGACCCCGCCACCGCCCGGACGGAGGTGCGCGAACTGGTGCAGGTCGCCAGGGAGGCGGCCCAGGACGTGCGCCAGGTGGCCAGGGGCTACCGGGCGATGTCGCTGACGGGCGAGGTGGACCGGGCGGTGGCGCTGCTGGAGTCGTCGGGCATCGGCGTCCAGGCGCACCTGGCCGACGTGGCGGTGCCGATCCGCTCGGAAGAGGCGCTGGCCTGGGGCGTACGCGAGGCGATCACCAACGTACTGCGCCACAGCAGGGCCACGACCTGCACGATCACCACCTCCGTGAACGGCGGCAGGCTACGGCTCGAGGTCGCCAACGACGGCGCCCTCGAGTCCTCGAGCCCTGCTGGCGGGGGTCTCACGGGGCTGGCTGAGCGGGCGGCCCAGGCGGGCGGCTCGTGCACCGCCACCCCGACGGGAGAGGGCGGCTTCCTCCTGGCCATGGAGGTCGCCGCGTGATCAGGGTTCTGCTGGCCGAGGACATGCACATGATCCGCGCGGCGCTCACCGCCCTGCTCCGGCTGGAGCCGGACATCGAGGTGGTCGCGGAGGTGACCCGGGGCAACGAGATCGTGCCCGAAGCCCTCCGGGTCCGGCCCGACGTCGCGGTGGTGGACATCGACCTGCCGGTCGTGGACGGCATCACCGCGGCCGCCACACTCATGGAGCGCCTTCCGTCGTGCCGGGTGCTGGTGCTCACGGCCATGGGCCGGCCGGGCCACGTACGCAGGGCGCTGGCCACGGGCATCGAGGCGTTCCTGGTCAAGGACGCCCCCGGCGACCGGCTGGCGGACTCGATCAGGCGCACCGCGTCGGGGCTGCGCGTGCTGGACACCGAGCTGGTGTCCTCGGCGATGCAGTACGGCGAGAGCCCTCTGACGCCGCGCGAGTCCACGGTCCTCAAGGAGGCCGCCAGGGGCGCCTCGGCCGAGGAGATCGCCTCCCGCCTCCACCTCTCGCCCGGCACCGTACGCAACTACCTGACCGGGGCGATCATGAAGACGGGAGCCCGCAACAAGATCGACGCCATCCGCATCGCCGAGGACGCCGGCTGGCTGTGACCCACCCGGGCCGAAGTACGGCGGCGCCTCCGGGTCAGATGTCGGTGATGCGCAGCCCGGCGTGGGCCTTGTAGCGCCGGTTCACGGCGATGATGTTGGCGGTCAGCGCCTCGATCTGGTGGGCGTTGCGCAGCCGCCCCCCGTAGACGCCGCGCACCCCCGGGATCACCTCGGCCAGCGCCTGCACCGTGTCGGTGGCCTCGCGGTCGTCGCCGAGCACCAGGATGTCGAGATCCACCTTCTCCACCGCCGGATCCATCAGCAGGACCGCCGACACGTGGTGGAAGGCCGCCACCACCCGGCTCTCGGTCAGCACCGCGGCGGCCTGCTGCGCCGCGCTCCCCTCCTCCACCGGCAGCGCGTAGGCGCCCTGCTTGTCGAACCCGAGCGGGTTCACGCAGTCGACCACGATCTTCCCGGCCAGCTCGGCGCGCAGTGATTCCAGCAGCGCCTTGTGCCCCTCGTACGGCACCGCCACGATCACGATGTCGGCCTGGGCGGCGACGACGGCGTTCTCGGCGCCGGTCGCGCCGCCGCCGATGTCGGCGGCCGCGTCCTGGGCGCGCTGCGCGCTACGCGACCCGATCAGCACCTGGTGCCCCGCCAGCGCGAACCGCCGCGCCAGCCCCTTCCCCTGGTCGCCGGTGCCGCCGAGGATGGCGATGGAAAGCCCGCTCACATCTGTCATACGCCCGATGATGCCAGCCCCGGGGGACTGCGCCGGCCCGCGGGGCCGGGCCCGGCGAGGCGGGCCCGGCCGGGATGCGGGCTAGCAGTTGCCGATGGCGGGCAGCCCGAGTATCCGCAGGGCCAGCCATTCGATGGCCGGCGGCCCTCCTTCGACGGCGCCAGTGACGTGGCTGGGCGCGGGCACAGCGGTCCACCGGACGTTCACGCCGGCCCGGCAGTACTCGGACCGCAGCGTGGACCCGACGGCGAGCGGGATGATCTCGTCCCCCTGCGCGTGATACAGGAACATCGGCACTCGGGGAGCCACGGCGCCCAGACGGTTCTGCCCGAGCCGGGCCAGCCACTTCGGCTGGTTGAGCAGGTCGACCGGGCTCAGGTCGGAGAAGCTGAGCCCGGCCAGCTTGTCCAGGTCGCCCACGCAGTCGTCGGCGGCGTCGGCGAGCAGGGCGCGGCCCCGGTCGTTGAGGTCGCCTTCGAGGTTCAGCTCGGGATAGGCCGCGTCGAGCCCGACCCCGGCCGCCGCCGCCAGCCCGAAGTTCGGCCCGCCGTCCAGGTGGTCCGCGACCGCGTGCAGGTCGGCGGGCACGCCACCGGCCGCGACGCCCTTGAGCCGCAGCTCGGGCGCGTACGACGGCTGCAGCTGCGCCGCCCACCCGGCCGACGCGCCGCCCTGGGAGTAGCCCATGACGGCGACGGGCGCCCGGCTCGACAGCCCGGCCCCGGACACGTGGGTGGCGGCCCTGATCGAGTCGAGCACGGCGTGACCCTGCGAGATCCCGGCCATGTACGTGTGCGGCCCGGGCGTGCCGAGCCCCTCGTAGTCGGTCATGGCCACCGCGAACCCCTTGAGCAGGAACAGGCTCACCAGCGCGAGCTCGGCCTCCCGGCCCTGGCTCATGCTGACCGAGGGGGCGCACTGGTCGCCGAGCCCGTGGGTGCCCACGGCGTACCCGATGATGGGGCGCGCGCCGAGCGGATAGCCGCTCTTGGGCACGAGCAGCGTCCCCGACACGGTGTTGATCGAGCCGGTGGCGGAGGTGGAGTTGTAGAGCAGGTGCCAGGAGTTGACCGGGACCTCCAGCAGCTTGCCCGGCAGGAGGTAGACGGTGGTGGGCTGGGCGGAGACCACATCTCCCGGAGCCGCGGCGCGGGCCGGGGCCGTGATGAGGGACATGATCAATAACAGGATCATGGACATGCTGACGCGGACACGTAAGGTCATGTGCCGCCCCTCTCCGTGAGGACCACATACTTGGGACGGCGGCGCCGCGAGCCGATCGTTACCCGAGAGTAACCCCGTGTCAAGGCCCGAAATGACGCGTAAACACACCTCGTGTCAACACATCACTCCCGAATCAGCCACCCCGAGGGTGCTGGTCGGGCACCATGGGTGACATGGACTCAGGATCGGTGGCCCTGCTACGCGAGCTCCTGGCCGAGACCGGCTGGCTCGAACGCGCCCGCGAGCTGGGCGTCGCGCTGCGCGCCACCCGCTCGCCCGGCGGCCTCCTCCTGGTCGGCACCCCCGACGAGGAGCCCTGGCACCTGACCGCGCACCTAGCTGACGAGGCCAGGTTCTCGGGTTTGTCGCAGCTCACGCCCACGCTGGTGCGCTGGGCGCCGCCTGCCGACGCGCCCGCCCACCTGCGCGTCGGCCTCGAGCGCCTGGAGCGGGCGGCCCGGGGCGAGACGCTGTTCGTGCTGACCGAGCAGCAGGCGCCGGTCCCGCTGCTCGAACGCGTGAACGACGCGCGCCGCACGGGGGCGACCATCCTGGCCATCGAGGGCGGCGACCGCGAGCTCGCCGGGCTGGCCCATGACGCCATCCAGGTGCCGCGCGACGGGCTGGTGACGTTCGACGGGGCGCAGCACCTGGTGAGCACGGCGGCCGGAGAGCCGGAGCGCCGCCCCGGCCTGCGCGAGCGTCTGGCCCGCCTGCTGGAGAAGGTCAGCGGTCCTCAGCCGGCGGACTAGCCAGGCGTCCGCTCAGCGACGTGCCCAGCGTCGCCGTGGACTCCTCGATCGCGCCGATCACCACGGCCTGCACCGGGTCGGGCTCCCCCGACCTGGTACGGCTCACCCGCGTGACGGCGTCCAGCCTGCGCGCCCCCACGTCGCGTATCTCGCTCACCCGCACCTCGCCCTCGGGCACGTCCAGCAGGGCCAGCGCGGGCACGATCGCCACCCCGTGCCCCGCCGCCACCAGCGCGAGCGTCGGCCCGAACTCCGTGATGACGTGCACCTTGCGCGGCTCGAACCCGTGCAGCCCCGCCAGCCGCTCCAGCGCCTGACCGCACACCTGGTTCGGCTCGCCGGCCACCCACGGCTGCTGCATCAGGTCGGCGACCGTGTGCGGATCCGGCCAGCCGGGCGGCAGCACGATGCGGTATTCGTCCACGTAGAGCAGCCGGGTCCGCAGCGACGGCTGTGACAGCGCGGGCAGGCCCATGTCCTGCTCGGTGATGAGCACGTCCACGGCCCCCATCCGCAGCTCCTGCAGCGCGGGCTGGCCGTAGATCTCATGGATGACCGGGGTGATCTTGGGGTGTCGTTCGGCCAGGTCACGCATGGCGGGCACCAGCACGTGCTTGATGACCGTGGGGAAGGCGGCGATGCGCACGGGCCCGGCCAGGCGTTCGGTGAAGCGGGTGAGCTCCCGTCTGGCCTCCAGGAGCTCCTCTTCCACGCGCTCGGCGTAACCGGCGAGCACCCGCCCGGCAGGAGTGAGCGAGACGCTGCGCTGGGAGCGGTCGATGAGGGCCAGGCCGACTTCACGTTCGAGCTGCGCGAGCTGCTGCGAGACGGCTGAGGGGGTCAGGTAGAGAGCCTCGGCGGCCCGCATCACGCCGCCGCGGCGGGCGACCTCGTGGAGGATGCGTAACCGCCGTGGATCGATGTCCATGCAGGTCAGCTTACGCGCACCTTTAGCCTTCTTTATTTGTGCTTCAGCACCCCACGTCCGGACAATGGCCGCCATGGATCTCCTCCTCACCGCCGTGGGCTGGATCGGCGCCGCGCTCCTGCTCGCCGGGTATGCCCTGGTCACGACGTCCCGGTTATCGGGGGACGGCGTGGCGTACCAGCTCGTCAACCTCGCGGGCTCGATCGGCCTGATGATCAACAGTGCTTACAACGCCGCCTGGCCGTCGGCCGGGCTCAACCTGATCTGGGCGGGCATCGGCGCCGTGGCCCTCGTCAAACTCACACGAGCAGGAGTGTCCAAATGATCGTCGAACTCAGCCACCGCATCGTCGACGGGATGGTCACCTATCCCGGCATCCCCGGCCCGAAGCTGGGGGTTCACCTGAGCCGGGAGGATTCGCGCAAGGTGTACGCGCCGGGCACGGAGTTCCACATCGGCATGATCACGCTCGCCGCCAACACCGGCACCTACCTGGACACCCCGCACCACCGCTATGCCGACGGGCCGGACCTGTCACAGGTGCCGCTGAGCAAGCTGGCAGACCTCCCCGGCCTCGTGGTCCGCGGCGGTGAGGGCCGGGAGGTGGTGATCGACAAGGGTCTGGACGTACGCGGGCGGGCCGTACTGATCCACACCGGCTGGGACCGCCACTTCGGCACCGACGCGTATCTGCACGGCCACCCCTACCTCGCGCCCGAGTCGGCGCAGTGGCTGGCCGGCCAGGGCGCAGTGCTGGTGGGGATCGACTCGCTGAACATCGACGACACCCCGCCGCACGGCGAGCGCCCCGCACACTCGATCCTGCTGGAGGCGGGGATCCCGCTGGTGGAGCACCTGACGGGGCTGGCCGAGCTGCCCTCCGGCGGCTTCCGCTTCCACGCCGCGCCCCCGATGGTCGCGGGCATGGGGACGTTCCCGGTCAGGGCGTACGCGATCGTTCCTTAGTGGTCGCCTTCATCAGCCTTCCCAGCCCCTCAGCTGATCAGCTTGGCGACCATGCGGACGAGGGTGTCACGGGCGGTCCCGGCACCCTCGGCCATGATCATCTGCGCTAGTTGCGGGGTGGCGTACCACCAGCCCGCCAGCGCGATCACCGCGTAGAGCAGCTCGCGCGGCGCGAAGTCCGTGCCCAGCGTGCCGGCCTTCTGGGCGGCGGCCAGTGCGGCCAGCTTCGCGGCGTAGTGAGCCGCGCGCACTTCACCACCCGCGACCGGGCCGCTGCCACGGTGCAACCCCTCCCAGTGCAGCAGCCGGATGAACTGCGGGTGCTCACGGTGATAGTCGTAGACACGGCCGGCGTATTCGGGCAGGTCGGCGGCCAGGCCCTCCTCCAGCGGCACCGCCTCGGCCAGCCGTTCCAGCGCCCAGGTCAGGACGGCGGCGAACAGCTGCTCCTTGTTGCCGAAGTACTGGTAGATCCGCTCCTTGTTGACGCCCGCAGCGGCGGCCACCCGGTCGAGCCGGGCGCCCTCGGGGCCGTGCTCGGCGAACTCCTCCACCGCCGCGTCCAACAGGAGCCTGCGCGTCTGCGCCGTGTTCCACGCCATGGGAGCAGCATAGCCAAAATTCCAACTCGACAGTTGGAGATGAGTGTGCCAAACTCCAACCAACGAGTTGGAAATGACCCAGGAAAGGGACGAACCATGTCTGCTGCCCCCTCTGTGCACCACCGCGCGATGATCACCTGGCTGTCGGTCTACTTAATGATCATGGCGGTGCAGCTGCTCCTCGGCCCGGTCATCGCGCCGCTGCCACTGGCCCTGCGCACGCTGGTGCTCACCTTGATCGTGGTGCCCACAGTGGTGTACGCCCTCGTGCCGAGCCTCCTGCGGGCTCACTCCCGCCTGCGCCGGCAGCGGGGGACGCGACCCGAGCCCAATCCCTGTGACCCGGCCGCAGCAGTGACCCGGCCGGAGGGAGCCGGCCGCTGACAGCAGAACCACGGCTCCGCTGCCCCGGCCGCTCAGCCCGCCGGGGACCCCGAAGGGCCGCCCGGCGTCGTGCGACCAGAACCCCGGCACGACGCCGCGGAGGCACCACCAACGGCCCGGGCCGCGCCGTGCCTCAGTCTTCTTCTTCGGCCTCGTCCCAGGTCTTGTTGCGGGCGGCGGCGCGCTCCAGCGCCCCGGCCGCCTCCTGCTCGGACTCGTAGGGACCCATCCGGTCCTTGTTGGGGCAGCCCTGGTCGGGCTCGACCCGCATGTGCTTGAGACAGAACCACCACTGGCCTTCGCTCACGAGGTCAATTCTGCCCCGTAGACTCATGTTTCATGACGACACTGCTCCAGCCCGGGCGAGTTTCGCCCATGCGAAAGGTTCCCGCCCACATCGAGCGGCCGGAGTACGTCGGTAAGAAGCGCCCCAGGACCGGCGAGTCCGACGTGAAGAGCCCCGAGATCATCGAGCGCATGCGGGTTGCCGGCCGGATCGCCGCCCAGGCGCTCGAGGAGGTCGCCAAGCACATTCAGCCGGGCGTGACGACCGACGAGCTCGACCGGATCGGCCACGAGTTCCTCATCGACAACGGCGCCTACCCGAGCACGCTCGGCTACAAGGGCTACCCCAAGTCGCTGTGCACGTCGATCAACGAGGTGATCTGCCACGGCATCCCCGACGACACCGTGCTGCGGGACGGCGACATCGTCAACGTCGACATCACCGGCTACATCGGCGGCGTCCACGGCGACACCGACGCCACATATCTGGTGGGCGAGGTGGACGAGGAGTCGCGGCTGCTGGTGGAGCGCACGCGCGAGGCGATGATGCGCGCCATCAAGGCGGTCGCGCCCGGGCGGCAGCTCAACGTGGTCGGGCGGGTCATCGAGGCGTACGCCAAGCGCTTCGGCTACGGCGTCGTGCGCGACTTCACGGGTCACGGGATCGGCACCAGCTTCCACTCCGGGCTGATGGTGCCCCATTACGACGACCCGTCGCTGCGGGTGGAGCTGGTGCCGGGGATGACGTTCACGATCGAGCCGATGCTCACGCTGGGGACGATCGAGTACGACATCTGGCCGGACAAGTGGACGGCGGTGACGAAGGACCGCAAGCGCACAGCCCAGTTCGAGCACACGATCGTGGTGACCGACAGCGGCAGCGAGATCCTCACCCTGCCCTGACCCTCGCCGTGGCGCGGCGAGTCACCGCTGCCTGGGCACCACCCCGGTCACCGTCGTGCCCTCCCCCAGCACGCTGTTGACCGACAGGCTCCCGCCCATCTCCGCGAACGCCGCCCGCATCCTGGCGATCCCGCCGCCCGTCCCCGTGATGGGAAAGCCCTGGCCGTTGTCGCTGACCGTCATGCGCAGCCCGCTCTTGGAGGTCGTCACGGCGATGGACACCATCCGGGCCCGGCTGTGCAGCTCGACGTTGGACAGTGCGTCGTCCATCGCGGCCATGACGGCGCTCGAGACCCGTGACGGCACGTCGGTGGCGGGCAACGCCCAGGTCTCCACGGCGATCCCCGTGCGCTCGGACCACTCGGCCAGGTAGCTCTCGAGCGCCTCCGCCAGGCTCTGCCCCCCGCGCATCCGTGTCTCTTTCGACAATGGTTTCGCCTTCCTCGGCACGCCGGGCTCGCGCCGGTCCCCACTCCGGCGCTCCCACCTGGCGCGCGCATCCCCCCCTCAAGGCCTACGCACGCTAACTGATGAGGTTATGCCCGTCTCCCCTACGAGACAGGCTACCGGCCGGTCCAGAGACGTGTAGTGGGAAGATAGAAGGCCATGGCCGAACCGCTACTCGCCCATGAGGCCACGCGGGAAAACGGCTACTTCCCCTTGTCGGCGCGGTTGAGACGGGCGAGATAGGCGTTGTAGGAGTCGAGGTCGGGATCCCCCGCGCCCGTGCGGTCGGCCCGCCTGTCGGCGCGCCGGGCCTGCCTCTCGTCGTCCCTGTACCACTGCGCCGCGATGGCCAGCAGCACCAGCAGCGTCGGGATCTCGCCGAACCCCCAGGCGATGGCTCCGCCGTTGCTCTGGGTCTGGAGCAGCGTCTCGCCCCAGGGCCGGCCGAGCTGCTCGTACCAGTCGGAGGCGATCACCGTGCCCATCATCATCAGCGCGATGCCGAAGAACGCGTGGAACGGCATGGTGACGAAGAGCATCAGCAGCCGCCCGACGTGCGGGAGCCGGTTGGGCCCGGGATCGATCCCGATGATGACCCAGAAGAACAGGCACCCGCTGATCAGGAAGTGGAGGGTCATCCAGATGTGCCCGAGATGCTCCTGCATCGCCGACTCGAAGAGCGGCGTGAAGTACAGCGCGTACGTCGAGGCCACGAAGATGAACGTGGCGACGCCAGGATGCGTGATGACCTTGGTGAACCGGCTGTGCAGGATCGTCGTGATCCACTCCCGCGGCCCCCGGTCGCCCCTGCGGGTGGCGGGCTTGAGCGCGCGCAGGGCCAGCGTGACGGGTCCGCCGAGGACCAGGAAGATCGGCACGACCATGGAGAGCGTCATGTGCTCGATCATGTGCATGTCGAACATGACCTTGGCGTACCGGGCCAGGCCGCTCTGCGTGGCGAAGATGAGCAGCGCCACCCCGACGTACCAGGAGGCCGTGCGTCCCCATGGCCACTTGTCGCCGCGCCGCAGCAGCCTGAACACGCCCAGCCCGTAGAGCCCGCCGAGCACGGCGGCGACCACGGCGAAGAACAGGTCGAACCACCACAGGGTGAACACGTTGCCGAGCGTGATCTCGACGGGAAGGGGGAAACCGAGCAGCTCGTACGCCCGGTCGGCGGGGACGCTGAACTCGGGAGGCGGCGTGCGCGACAGCGCCACGGCCACGCCGACGGTGGCGAGCATGAGCAGCATCTCGCCGGAGGCCAGCCGGGTGAACGCGCGCGGTTTGCCCTTACGGAGGTCGGCCACCGTGCGCTGCCTGTGCCAGTAGCCGATGTAGCCGAGCAGCACGAACGCCACGATCTTGGCCAGGGCGAGCAGGCCGTACTGGGTGGTCCACAGGTCGGACAGCGCGCCCAGCCGCGCGACCAGGCTGAACACCCCGGAAATGCCGACCCCGGCGTAGCACCAGAGGGCCATGTCGGAGAACCGGGCGGCGGCCACCTCGAGCTGCGGCTGCCGGCGGACCGCGTGCAGGGTCAGCACGACGAGCCCGCCCACCCACAGCGCGAGCGCGAGCAGGTGCAGCGACACCGACGACGTGGCCAGGTCGTGGTTGGGTGAGGACGAGGTGTGGCCGGTCAGCGGCGCCGGCAACAGCGTCACCAGGGCGAACACCAGCAGCCCGGCCGCCGCTCCGGCGGTGATGGCGCCGCGCGAGAACAGCGCGATCGCCACCCCGAACAGCACCACGAGCGTGAGCGCCACGCCCTGCGTGGTCTGGGTGGCGTAGCTGGTGAGAAAGGCGCCGTTGAGGATCTCGGGCACGGTCCTGCCGATGGACTCGGCGGTGCCGAACACGATGGCGGCGAACGCCGACCCGGCCCAGGCCAGCGCCGCCCACGAGCCGGCCTTGACGTATTCGACGCCACTCCTGCCGAGCACGCCCTTGTCGTTGGGCAGCAGCATGGCGGCCATCAGCAGCAGGCCTACGGTGGCCACGCCCGACACGTCCATGGCCAGCTTGGACAGCGGCAGCCCCCACCGGACGACTGCTCCGGAGTCGGGCAGCCCCGGGATGATCCTCGGGAACGCCCTGCCGCCGGCGATCATGCCGATCACCAGGGCGACGACCGCGGCGGCCGCCCCGGTGAGCGCGAGCCGCGCCGCCCTGCTCATGGCTTCCTTCTCCGCGCGCTCAGCAGGAAGCCGATGCCGATGCCGATGAGCGCGCCGATCACGATGATCAGCCAGACCGGGAACGTCCCCTCTTGGGCGGCCGACGCCTGATCGGTGGCCGGCGCCGTCTCACTGGCCGAAGGCTGGGCCTGAGCGGGCGCACTGGCGCTCGCCGGCGCCTGGCTCTCGGAGACGGAAGGGCTGGGAGACGGCGTCTCGGCCCCCTCCACCTTGAACGGGATCTCACCCTCGATGGGATGCCCGTCGGACGACACGACCCGGTAGGCGATCGTGTATTTCCCATCGGGCAGCGGCCCCTCGACCGCCTGCGTCACCACCTTGCCGTCCACCTGCGGCTTGCCGCTCTGATGCTCGGCGTCGCCGGGACCGCGCACGATGACGAACGGCAGGCGCACACCGGCGGTGAACTCGAGGCGCACCTCCTCGAGGGCCTTGACCTCGGCGCCCTTGGCCGGGGAACTGCTCTTGAGCGCGTCGTGCGCCAGCGCGGGCGCGGCGGTGACGAGCACGAACAGGGCGGCGGCGATAGCGGTGAACACCGCGAACGGGGATCTCTTCATGACATCCTCAAGGCTACCGACGCCACCGCCCGGTCCGGACTCCGCTACAGCCCCGCGCAGGCCAGCGCCCGCTGGTAGGCCTCCACCGCTCCGGCGGAGTCGCCGAGCTGCTCCATCGTCTCGGCCGTGGCGTACCAGGTGGCGGCCGAACGGCGGGAGTCGGGCAGCGGGGCGAGCCAGTCGCGTGCGGCGGCGACGTGCGCGGCGGCCTCGTCCGAGCGCCCGACGGCGCCGTAGATCCTGCCGAGCAGCAGATCGGCCTCGGCGCCCAGCGCCATCCCCGACTTGGGCAGCAGGTTGCGGCCCGCCACGGCGTGCTCGACGGCCCTGTCGAGCTCACCGGTGATGGACTCGGCCCTGGCCAGCTCCACCTGGAGGCGGGCCCGCTGGATCGTGCTGGTGGAGGTCTGCTCGAACTCGGCGACCGCGTTGCGGAGCATGTCGCGGACGGCAGCGGCCTCGTGAGGCCGGGCCTCCAGGCGCTTTTGCGCGAGCGCGAGGCGCATCCTGGCGACGGCGCGCGGCTGGCCATTCTCCAGCTGCACGGCCATGGCCCGCTCGGAGAACGACAGCGCCTCCTCCAGGTGACCGGTGAACTGGGCGGTGTTGGAGGCCATCCAGGTGGCCGCCACGATCGAGCGCGGGGTGCCGAGCGCGTCGGCGGCGTTGAGCAGCTCGGCCGCGAACTGCCTGGCCCGCAGCAGGTCGCCGCGCTCTATGTAGGCGGCCAGCAGGGTGCCGCCCAGCTCGACGAGCAGGTCGGTCCAGGCCGGGCGGGCGGTGCCGACGAGCAGCTGCTCGCCGACCTCGACGGCCTCGGTCAGCCGCTCGCTCTCCCGGTAGATGCGGCAGAGCGCGATCGCGACCTCGATCTGCCGCTCGGCCGGCAGGTCCTCTGCCCGCAGCCCGAGCAGGATGGAGATCGCCCCGTCGAGGTCGCCGCCGGCCTCCGCCGCGAGGGCGAGCCCGTATTCGGTCTCTTGACGTAGCGAGGTCAGCCCTGTCAGGTTATTGTCCGCCAGAAGCTCGTCGAAGCGTGTGCGGGCCTCAGAGACCTCGCCGTTCTCGAGCGCCAGGCGTGCGTAGCCGAGCGCGAGCTCGATGTCCTCCATCTGCTCGGCGGTCACGCCGTTGATCAGGTAGGACAGCGAGCAGTCGAGTTTCTGGGCCAGCAGCTCCAGGACGGCGGGGGTAGGGGTACGCTTGCCACTCTCGATCAAGGAGACATAGCTGTCAGACAACTCGGGATGCGCCAGCTGCGCCTGCGACAGGCCGCGCTGTCGCCGAACCGTTTTAATACGGAGTCCGACCAGGTCAGATGTGGTCACTGTCGCCGCTCCCTGAGATGATGAAGTCCGAGCAACCCCACATAGGCGAGGGAGAATCCTCCATGCGTATGCGTATTGCCCTGTCTGCTCTGGCTGCCGTGGTTTTGGCCGCGGTTGCCGTTGGAGGCAATGTTACGGCCGCGAGTGCCGAAACGTCTGCCTCCCTTTCGAGTCTGCAGGACGCGGAACACTGCTGCTGAGCATTCGGCGAGAGGGGGCCCACGACTGATCAAGGGCACGCAACCGCACCGTGCCCCCGCAGGCGACGTCTCCCGATCAAGATGACGAAGCCCGCCTACGTCGTTGTGCCCCCTCTTCCGCCCCCTCTCATGGAAGGGCCTGCCGCGGCGGCCCCGTGTCTCTGAGGGCGAGAAAGAAATCCACCCGGTCGGCCATGGTCGACAGATTCCTGCCGGTAAGTTCCTCGATTCTGCGGATGCGGTAACGCACGGTGTTCACGTGCACGTGCAACTGCTCGGCGCAGGCGTTCCAGGAACCGGCGCAGTCGAGGAAGATCCCCAGCGTCCGCACCAGCTCCGACTGGTGCCTGCGGTCATAGTCCAGCAGCGGCGACAGCAGCCTGGCCGCGAAGGAGCGGCGCACATCCCCCGGCACCGTGGCCAGCAGCAGCGCGTGCGTGTAGATCTCGTCGCTGGTCACCACACCCCCGGCGCGGGCCTCGGCCAGCCGTCTGGCGTGCCCGGCCTCCTCGACGCCGCCCTTGATCGCGGCGGCCCCGGTCAGGGCGCCGCTCAGCCCCACGCAGAGCCGGGTGTCCGGCAGGGCCGACAGCACCTCGGCGCCGGCGCGCAGCCGCTCGGCGACCTCGGCGGTGGTGCGCTCGCGCAGCGGCACCACGGCGACCGCGCCGTCCGCGCCCGCCGCGGCCACGACCTCGCGGCCCAGCAGCTCCTCCACGACCTGGCCGCCGAGCGTGGCGGGGTCGGGGCCGCGGGTGGCGCCCGGCCTCGGCGCGGTGGCGTTCACGACCGCGTACGGCTCCGCCGCGTCGATCCCGCACGTCCGCAGCCTGGCGTTGAGCTCGGCCACGTCCGACTCGGCCAGCGCGGCCACGATGAGCTGCTCGCTGAGGCGGCGCTCGACCCTGCGGCCCTCCTCCATGCGGCTGCGTTCGAGGCCGACGCAGGCCGCCAGCTCGTAGCCCAGGTCGGCCTGGCCGATCAGGTCGCCGTCGCAGGCCAGTGCCCAGCCGGCGGCCCGGTGGCCGCGCCCGACCGCGAAGATCGTGTGGTTGCCGACGTGCGCGGGCAGCCGCGGGGCCGTGAGGTACGCCTTGGCCAGCCGTACCGGATCCTCGGCCGCGCCCACGATCACCTCGCCCGACGCGGACAGGACGGCGCCGGTGACGCCCAGCTCGGCGGCGGTCAGCTCGAACAACTCTCGTAGATCCGCGCCCTCGGCGATGGCCGCGACCAGCCTGCGGTGGCGGCCGAGCGCGTCGCGCATGTCGCCGGACAGCCGCGGCACGACCAGCTCCGCCAGCGTGCGGAACGACACCTCCGTCGGCACCTCGATCAGCGGCAGGCCGGCGTCCTCGCACGCTGCCACGAGGTCGGCCGGGATGTGGCCGAGCCACGCCTGTCCGGCGCCGAGCGCGGCGACCCCCGACTCGACGAGGGCCGACACGAACCTGGCCGAGTCCTCGGGCGCGTGCCACCACATCAGCCCGGACAGCACCAGCTCGCCGCCGACCAGGTAGCGTCCCGGCTCGGGCAGGTCCGTGATGTGCACGGTGTGGAACTCGCGCGAGGCGTCGCCGGCGAGCAGGGTCAGGCCCAGGTCGTCGATGGCCAGCAGGTCAGAGATGTGCACTTGTAGGAATATACAAGGCTGTGCGGCCAACCGCTGACCGGGATTTCACGCGACGCGCATGGAGGCGGCCGGGCGGCGGTGCTCTACTCGGAGAATGACGGAGACGGCGTACACCACCCTTCACGGCGTCGGAGAGAGCGCCCGGCGGCCTGACGCGACGCTGAAGGTGACCGGAGAGTTCGCCTACGCCTCCGACCTGTGGCTGGACGGCATGGTGTGGGGCACGACGCTGCGCAGCCCGCATCCGTCGGCGTGGATCCGCTCGATCGACGTCGGTCCCGCGCTGAGGATCCCGGGCGTGCTCACCGTGCTGACGCACGAGGACGTGCCGGGCGCGAAGTTCTACGGGCTGGAGCACAAGGACCAGCCGGTGCTGGCCATCGACCAGGTGCGCTACCAGGGCGAGCCGGTGGCGCTGGTGGCCGCGGACCACCCGGAGACCGCCCGCAGGGGGGCCGAGGCCATCGTGGTCGAGTACGAGCCCCGCGAGGCCGTGACAGACCCCCGCAAGTCCCGGCATTTCGTGAGACATCAGCCGGTGCGGCGGGGCGACACGTTCGAGGCCGAGGTCGTCGTCACCGGCGAGTACGAGGTCGGCATGCAGGACCAGGCCTTCCTCGGCCCCGAGTCGGGCCTGGCGGTCCCGGCCGAGGACGGCGGCGTGGACCTCTACATCGCCACCCAGTGGCTGCACGTGGACCGCGACCAGCTCGCCCCCTGCCTCGGCCTGCCCCCGGACAAGGTGCGCCTGACGCTGTCGGGCGTCGGCGGCGCGTTCGGCGCCCGCGAGGACCTGTCGATGCAGGCGCACGCCTGCATGCTGGCGCTGCGGCTGAACCGGCCCGTGAAGATCGTGTACGGCCGTGAGGAGTCGTTCTTCGGCCACGTGCACCGCCACCCCGCCTGGATGCGCTACGAGCACGGCGCGACCCGCGACGGCAAGCTGGTCTACGTCAAGGCCGACATCCTGCTGGACGGCGGCGCGTACTGCTCCTCCTCCCCCGCCGTGGTCGGCAACGCCGCCTCGCTCGGCGTGGGTCCGTACGAGGTGGAGAACGTGCGGGTGGACGCCACCGGCGTCTACACCAACAACCCGCCGTGCGGCGCGATGCGCGGCTTCGGCGCGGTCCAGGCGTGCTTCGCGTACGAGTCGCAGATGGACAGGCTGGCCGAGGCGTGCGGCCTGTCACCGGTCGAGATCCGGGTGCGCAACGCCGTCTCCCAGGGCTCCCACCTCATCACCGGCCAGGTGATCGACTCCCCCGCCCCGCTCGCGGAGATGCTGCGCGAGTTGGAGGCGATACCGCTACCCTCCGCGGTGTCGGAGGACCTGCGGTCCATGCCTGGCGGCGTCTCCCAGACGACGCACGGCGAGTCCGTGCGCCGCGGCGTCGGCTACGGCGTCGGCATCAAGAACATCTGCTTCTCCGAGGGCTTCGACGACTACTCCACGGCCAGGGTGCGCGCCGAGCTGATCGGCGGCGAGCCGCACGTCACCGTGCACACGGCGGCCGCCGAGGTGGGCCAGGGCCTGGTGACGATCCAGGCGCAGATCGCCCGTACCGAGCTGGGCATCGCGAACGTGACCGTGGCCGCCGCCGACACCTCGGTCGGCTCGGCCGGCTCCTCGTCCGCCTCACGCCAGTCGTACGTGACCGGCGGCGCGGTGAAGGCCGCCTGCGAGGCCGTACGGGAACGATTCAACGGACTGTCGCCGGAGGAGGCCCTCGAGAAGTTCGGGCCCATCGAGGAGACGCGCGAGTACCGGCACCGCCCCACGTACCCGATGGACCCGCGCACCGGCCAGGGCGACTCCCACACCCAGCTCGCCCTCTGCGTGCACCGGGCCGTCGTGGACGTGGACGTGGAGCTGGGCCTGGTCAAGGTGGTCGAGCTGGCGGCCGTCCAGGACGTGGGCCGGATCCTGAACCCGCAGGCCCTGGAGGGTCAGATCCAGGGCGGCTCAGCTCAGGGGCTCGGGCTGGCGCTCATGGAGGAGATCCAGATCCGCGACGGCAGGCTGCTGAACCCGTCGTTCACCGACTACCTCATCCCCACCATCCTCGACATGCCGCCGATGCACATGAAGATCCTGGAAAATCCGGATCCGGCGGCGCCTTACGGACTGCGTGGCGCGGGCGAGCCGCCGACCCTCTCCTCCACCCCCGCCATCGCCGCCGCGGTCCGCGCGGCGACCGGGCTGCGGTTGACTCGCGTTCCGATTAGGCCGGAAGATATCGCGTTGTTCGACTGACGTTCCGCAATGGGGGTATCCGATGGCAAGCGCGCGTGAAGCGGCCGAGGCTGAGTTCAGGCGGTTCGACACCGACGGCGACGGTCTGCTGACCGCCGCCGAGATCCGCCAGGCCAACGAGGCGCTGGGCGGGCTGGGCGCTTCCGAGAGCGAGATCGAGGCGTTCATCAAGGCCGCCGACAGCGACGGCGACGGGACGATCGGGCTCGAGGAGTTCGTCGGCCTGGTCAGCCACGGGCGCCACGAGAAGGCGTGATCTCGTCCCCCGCAGGGTAGCAAGCCAGCAGTCCCCCTGATCATGATGAAGGGGGACGGCGGGTGCTCGATCGATTCTTCGAGCTCACCGGGCGGGGGACCACCGTCGGCCGCGAGGTGCGTGGCGGGCTGACCACGTTCGTGGCCATGGCCTACATCATCCTGCTCAACCCCATCATCCTGGCCGGCGCCAAGGACGTCACGGGCGCCCGGCTCTCCATCGCCCAGCTGACCACCTCCACCGCGCTGGCCGCGGCCGTCTCCACGCTGCTGATGGCCTTCATCGGCAACGCCCCCTTCGGCCTGGCCGCCGGGCTCGGGCTCAACGCGGTCGTCGCCTACCAGGCCGCGCCCCACATGACATGGGCCCAGGCCATGGGCCTGGTCGTGCTGGAGGGCCTCGTCATCATCGTGCTGGCCGTGACAGGGCTGCGCACGCTCATCATGAACGCGATCCCGCTGGCGCTCAAACACGCGATCAGCGTGGGGATCGGGCTGTTCATCGCGCTGATCGGCCTGGTGGACGCCGGGTTCGTGGCGCGGGGCACGGGCACGCCCGTGCAGCTCGGCGCCACGGGCCACCTCACGGGCTGGCCGGTCGCGGTGTTCTCCTTCGGCCTGCTCCTGATGATCGCCCTGTACGTGCGCAGGACCCCGGCGGCGATCCTGATCAGCATCATCGTGACGGCCGGCCTGGCGATCCTGGTCAACTCGCTGGCCAGGGTCCCGCGCGGGTCGTGGGGCGTGGTCACGCCACACGTGCCGGAGCGCCTGATCTCGGCGCCGGACTTCGGGCTGGCCGGCGCGTTCGACCTGTTCGGCGGGTTCGCCAGGGCTGGGGCGCTGACGGCGGCCGTGGTGCTGTTCACGCTGGTGCTGTCGGGGTTCTTCGACGCGATGGGCACGATCATCGGCGTGAGCGACGAGGCCGGGCTCGTGGACGAGCGGGGACAGGTGCCCCGGCTGGGCCGGATCCTGACCGTGGACGGCGTGGGAGGCATGGTGGGCGGCTCTCTGAGCTCCTCGGCGAACACGGTCTTCGTCGAGTCGGCCGCCGGCGTCGGCGAGGGCGCGCGGACCGGCCTGGCCAGCGTGGTCACCGGCGCGCTGCTGGGTCTGACGCTGCTGTTCACGCCGCTGGCCGCGGTGGTGACCTCCGCCGCCGCGGCGCCCGCGCTGGTGCTGGTCGGAGCGCTGATGATGACGCAGAGCAAGAACGTGCCCTGGGACGACCTGGACCTGGCCGTCCCGGCGTTCCTGACGATCGCGCTGATGCCGTTCACGTACTCGATCACGAACGGGGTGGGCGCGGGCGTGATCGCCTACACCCTCGTCAAGGCGGCCAAGGGGCGCTTCTCCGAGATCCCGTGGCTGCTCTGGATCGTCTCGCTGATCTTCCTGGCCTACTTCGCGATCGACTGGCTGGAGGAGCTGTTCGGCCGTTAACGGAGGTCGCCGCTGTTGCAGGCCACGCCGTTGCCGTCGACGTCCTTGTACCAGTAGTACTCCTCATGCGTGCCCTTGGTGTAGGGGCCGTCTCCGGCGGCCACGGCCTCCTTGCAGCTCGCGTACCGCTTGTCGGGGGTGCGCCTGGAACCTGACGCCGGGTTCGTCGCGGCGGGGTTGGTAGCACCGGGGTTCGTGGTGCCGGGGTTCGTGGTGCCGGAGTTGGTGGTGCCGGGGTTCGTGGTGCCGGAATTGGTGGCGCCGGGGTTCGTGCTCTGCTGGTTTCCGGTCTGCGGCGGGGTGGGCGCACCCGTGGAGGCGGGACCGGTCGGCGCCGAGGTCGCCGGGGAGGTGTCCTGGCCGGGCGTGGTGCCCAGCAGACGCGCCACCAGGGCGTCGGCCTCCTCCTTCTCGAACCCCGCGATGCTCATGCTGTCGCCGTCCATGTACTGGGTGACGATCGGCGCGGCGAGCACGACCTTGGGCGCGTCCGGCTGCACAGGCGCCAGCACGATGGCGACCTGCCGCTGATCGGGCACCAGTTCGTCGATGAGCTGCACGAGGCGCTCCTTGAACCTCGGGGCGATCGCGATGCGCACGGAGTATTGCCCGTCCTTCTCGCGCACGGGCTGGACCGTCTGCACCGAGTCCACCGTGACGCCGTCCTCCAGCAGGTAGCAGGTGGTCTGCTCCTCGTCGAGCACGGCCTGGTCGCCGGGGCACGGCGCGGCCTTGGCCTGCCTGACGGGGGCGAAGTGGATGGGCACGGCCAGCTGCTGCGCCGGCGCGGCGCCTAAGAGCGGCGAGTCGGGATTCCTGGTCATCAGAACGGCGATCGTGCCGAGCACGCCCGCGACCAGCACGACGAGGACGAGCGAGACGATCAACACGATGGTGGTGAGTCTGCTGGCCTGCGGGTCCCCCGGCTCCGCGGTCGGCGGCTCTTCCGGCTTGTCCATCGATGTCGATCCCATCCTGACGTTCGGACTGCCGGTGAGCCTATCGAGGTCCGGCGGCACCGGGGTAATCAGCCGGATAATCCTCACCTATCCGTGAGATGGAGTGAGATGGAGGAAGAATGGAGGTGTACACGCACCTCACCGAAAAGAGTTCGCTCATGAAGGTCGGTGTTCCGCAAGAGCTCAAGAACAATGAATATAGGGTGGCGCTCACCCCGGCCGGAGCGTACGAGTTCGTGCGCCACGGCCACCAGGTTTTCGTGGAGCAGGGCGCCGGCCTCGGCTCCTCGATCCCCGACGCCGACTTCGCCGCGGCGGGGGCCGTCATGATCCCGGACGCCGATGAGGTCTGGTCGGTCAGCGACCTGGTCATGAAGGTGAAGGAGCCGGTGCCGGAGGAGTACCACCGGCTGCGCAAGGGGCAGGTGCTGTTCACGTACCTGCATCTGGCCGCCTCCAGGGCGTGCACGCAGGCACTGCTCGACTCGGGCTGCACCGCTGTCGCCTACGAGACCGTCCAGACGCCGAACCGCGCGCTGCCGCTGCTCGCGCCCATGTCCGAGGTGGCGGGGCGGCTGGCGCCGCAGGTGGGCGCGTACCACCTGATGCGCTCGCAGGGCGGCAGGGGCGTGCTCATGGGCGGCGTGTCCGGCGTGCACGCGGCGAACGTCGTGGTCATCGGGGCCGGCGTGTCGGGCATGAACGCCGCCGCCATCGCCCTCGGCATGCAGGCCGAGGTGCTGCTGCTGGACAACAACATCGACAAGCTGCGCCAGGCCGACATGATCTACCAGGGCCACTGCCAGACCGTCGCCTCCAACACGCTGGAGATCGAGCACGCGGTGCTGGAGGCCGACCTGGTCATCGGCGCGGTCCTGGTGCCCGGCGCCAAGGCGCCCGAGCTGGTGAGCAACGAACTGGTGAGCCGGATGAAGCCGGGCTCGGTGCTGGTGGACATCTCGATCGACCAGGGCGGCTGCTTCGAGGACTCCCGCCCGACCACGCACGCCGAGCCGACGTACCAGGTGCACGACTCGATCTTCTACTGCGTGGCCAACATGCCCGGCGCGGTTCCGAACACCTCGACGTTCGCCCTGACGAACGTGACGCTCCCGTACGCGCTGGCCATCGCCGACCTCGGCTGGCAGCGGGCCCTGCGCGAGGACCGGGCGCTCGCACTCGGCCTGAACACCCACGAGGGCCGCCTGACCAGCCGCCCGGTGGCCGAGGCGCACGGGCTGGAGTGGACGCCGCCGGAGCACGTTCTGTCCGCCTGACCCGCCCAAGGGACGTCAGCCCCTCCCCTCCCGAGGGACCCCAGCCGAAGTACGGAGGGGGCCCGAGCTACTTCTGGCTGGGCGACGGCGAGATGGTCTCCATCGGTGCCTGCTGGTCACCCGTGGGCTGCGGCGGCAGCGGCGCCTGGTCGGCCGTCGTGGTGATGGCGTCGTCGCCACCGCACGTGGCGCCGGGCTCCGGCGTGTCAGCCCCGTTCTGGAACTTCTTGATGAACGCGGGCAGCTTGGGGTCGGCCGGATCGTTCAGCTTGAGCTGGTGCCCCCAGGACGACGCGACCACCGGGGAAGGAAGGCCGGGGTACGGGCTGACCAGCATGTAGTCCTGCTGCCCCGTGGTCGTGGCGACTTCCTTCAGCTTGTCGATCTGCGCCTTGGGCAGGTCGGGCCGGTAGGTGATCCAGACGGCGCCGTGCTCGAGCGAGTGCACGCCGTGCTCGTTGTGGATTGGCTTGTCGTAGATCGAGCACATCTGCCAGTAGTTGTTGTGCTCGCCACCGACCGGCGGCGTCTCCTTGTACTTCACCGCGGTCCACACGTGCTGCCCGGCCTCGTACTTGTAGTTGGCCACGGCGTCCAACGAGGTCTCGCGGGCCTGCTTGATCAGGTAGAAGCCCACCACGCCGACGAGAACGACGATGATCAACCCGCCCGCTCCCCACATCAGCAGGGCGGCGCGGCGTTGTTTGCGCTTCTGCTCGGCCCGCATCTTGGCCAGATGCTCGCGCCGCGCCTGCGCCTTCTCCTTCGTCATCGTTCCTCCATCGGCGTGCCAACTCCGGTCACCCTATTGCCTTCCGGCGTATGCGGAGAATAAGACCCTTATAAGGGTCCGATCACGACGCCCTCTTCCTGTGGGTACGCTGGACGAGCCATGGAAAAGCCCGTGAGGAAACCCATCCTGATCGTCTGCGGCGTGCTCGTGCTCGCCGTGGCCGCGTTCCTGCTGTTCGGCCGCGACGGCACGCCCGGCGACACCTCGCCCGAAGCCGGGTTCGCCCGCGACATGGCCACGCATCACGCGCAGGCCGTCGACATGGCGTTCACGATCAGGGACAAGGGCCCGGCCAGGGAGATCAGAAACCTGGCCTTCGACATCATCAACACCCAGGCCAACCAGCGAGGCATGTTCCTGGGCTGGTTGCAGCAGTGGGGGCTGAGCCAGGCGACCGACCAGAAGGCGATGGCCTGGATGAACGGCCACGGCCACGGCGGCGGCGCCATGGCCACGCCCGGCGTCATGCCCGGCATGGCCACGCCGCAGCAGCTGACCCAGCTCAAGGAGGCACAGGGCACGCAGGCCGAGGTGCTGTTCCTGCAGCTGATGATCCGCCATCACGAGGGCGGCGTGCAGATGGCCGAGGGCCTGCTCAAGCTGTCCAACCGTCCCGAGGTGGTCAGCATGGCGCAGAAGATCGTCCAGGGGCAGAGCGGAGAGATCAAGCTCATGACGGAGCTGCTCAAGCAGCGAGGCGCGCAGCCCTACCCGTCGATACTCACGGCCCAATAACCGCCCCGGCAGACATGGACGCCGACGCGGTCGTGGTGGGGTCCGGGCCCAACGGGCTCGCCGCCGCCGTCACGCTCGCCCGCGCCGGGCGCAGGGTGCTGCTGCTGGAGGCGGCCGACCGGTTCGGCGGCGTCGCCCCCCGGGTGGGTCAGGGGTGGGCGGTCCGCATTTCCTCGGCGAGGGCGGCGGCGAAGGCGTCCACGTCCGCCTCCGTCGTGTCGAACGCACACATCCATCGCACCTCCCCCGTTGCCTCGTTCCACGTGTAGAAGCGGAACCGCTTCGCGAGCCGCTCGGTCACGTCCGGGGGCAGCACCGCGAAGACGGCGTTCGCCTCGACCGGCCGGGACAGCGAGACCCCAGGGATGCCGCTCACCGCCTCGGCCAGCCGCCGCCCCATGGCGTTGGCCTGGCGGGCGTTGCGGAGCCAGAGATCCCCCGACAGCAGCGCCTCGAACTGCGCCGACACGAACCGCATCTTCGACGACAGCTGCATGAACGTCTTGCGGATGTAGTCGACCCCGCTGGCCGCGGAGGGGTTGAGGACGACGACCGCCTCGCCGTACAGCAACCCGATCTTGGTGCCGCCGAACGAGAGCACGTCCACCCCCACATCCGTGGTGAGGGAGCGCAGCGGCACGTCCAGGGCGGCGGCGGCGTTGGTGAGGCGGGAGCCGTCGAGGTGGACGAGCAGCCCCAGGTCATGGGCGTGGGAGCAGATCGCCGCGAGCTCGTCGGCCGTGTAGAGGGTGCCCAGCTCGGTGGTGTTGGAGATGGACACCACGCGCGGCTGCGCCCGGTGCACGTCGCCGAACCCCCACGCCTGCCGGTCGATCAGCTCCGGCGTGAGCTTGCCGTCGGGCGTGGGCACGGTGAGCAGCTTGATGCCGCCCACCACTTCGGGCGCCCCGCCCTCGTCGGTGTTGATGTGGGCGCTCTCCGCGCAGATGACGGCCTCCCACTGGGAGGTCATCGAACGCAGCGAGACGACGTTCGCGGCCGTGCCGTTGAAGACGGGCCAGGCCTCCGCCTGCTCGCCGAAGTGCCGCTTGAAGACGTCTCGCAAGGCCTCGCTGTAGACGTCCTCGCCGTAGGCGATCTGGTGGCCGCCGTTGGCGGCGGCGATGGCCTGGAGGATCTCGGGGTGCACCCCGGCGTAGTTGTCGCTGGCGAACGCCTTGAGCCGGGGGTCGTGCCTGGCAGTCACGCAGTCAGGTCCAATCGGGTGCCGTTGATCTCGGCGGCGGGACGGTCGTAGAGAGCGCCGATCGCCGCTGCCAGGTCGTGTACGTCCGTGAAGCCGAGGAACTTCGCCTCTGGCTTGGCGGCCCGCATGGCGTCGTTCACCAGGGCCTTGATGACCAGGATGACCGCCGCGCTGCCGGTGCCGGACAGGGAGTCGGCCAGCGCGAGCGTCCACGCCTCCGAGGCCGCCTTGGCCGTGGCGTAGACGGCGCCGCCGGCGGAGGGCCGTTCGGCCGCCTTGGCCGAGACAATCACGAAGCGGCCGTTGTCACTGCGCCGCAGCAGCGGTTCGAAGGCCAGTGACACGTGCTGGAGCGTGCGGATCAGCAGGTCGTGCAGGAGGTCCCAGTCGTCGAGGCTGGTCTCGGCGAACGAGTCCGACCCGCGCCATCCGCCGACCAGATGCACCACGCCGTCCACCCGGCCGTGTTCACGGCCGATGCGGTCCGCCAGGTCCTGTACGGCGGCGCGGTCGAGCAGGTCGACGTCGTCCTTGTCGACACCGATCACAGTGTCGCCTTTTTTCCAGAAGAATTCGGAAACGGCCTCGCCCGTCGGCCCGCCGGCACCGGTAATCAGAATGATCATGCGCGCAGTCCCTTAGTCGATTCGACCACATCCGTCAGCTTACGGCGCAGCGCCTCGTAGAACATGCTGAGCGGGAACTCGTCCGGCAGCACCGCGTCCACCTTGGCCTTCTGCTCCTCCGGCAGCGCCTCAACCCCCTTGGCCCAGGTCGAGCCGGGGTGCGGCGCCACGTACGAGCTCACCAGCTCGTACGCCGCCAGCCAGTGCGCCAGCTTGGACCGGTCGATGCTGTCGCGGTACAGCTTCTCGACCTCGCCGCGCAGATCGGCGACCCCGTCCGCGACCCGCTCCCAGTCGATCGTGAGCCGGTTGTCCGTCCACCGCACGATGTCGTTGCGGTGCAGATAGGCGAAGAGCAGCTGCCCGCCGAGCCCGTCGTAGTTCCGCACCCGCTCGCCCGTGATCGGGAACCTGAACAGCCGGTCGAACAGGATCGCCACCTGCACGTACCGCGCGTGCGGCACCCCCCGCTCCTCCAGCTTCACGGCCTCGCCGAACGCGGTCAGGTCGCAGCGCAGCTCCTCCAGCGAGTACAGCCAGTACGGCATCCGCTGCTTGATCATGAACGGGTCGAACGGCAGGTCGCCGTGGCTGTGGGTGCGGTCGTGGACCAGGTCCCACAGCACGAACGTGTCCTGCGCGAGCCGCTGCGAGTCCAGCAGCCTGGCGGCGTCCGGCGGCAGGTCCAGCTTGAGCGTGCCGGCGGCCGCCTGCGACACGCGCCGGAACCGGGCGGCCTCGCGGTCGGCGAAGATCCCGCCCCAGGTGAAGCGGGCCGGGGCCTGCCGCACCGCGACCGTCTCGGGGAACAGCACGGCGGAGTGGGTGTCGTAGCCCGAGGTGAAGTCCTCGAACGTGATCGGCACGAACATCGGGTTGTCGTAGCCGCCCGCCTCGAGCTCGGCCAGCCAGTCCGGCCAGATCGTACGGATCCAGACGGCTTCGAGGTTGCGGTCGGGGTTGCCGTTCTGGGTGTACATGGGGAACACCACGACGTGCTCCAGCCCGTCCTCACGCTGGGTGTCGGGGTGGAAGCGGTCGAGCGAGTCGAGGAAGTCCGGCACGCCGAGGTCCTGCGCGGCCCACTTCGCCAGGTCGTCCTGGACGGCCTGGAGGTAGGCGGCGTCATGCGGGAAATATGGCGAAATTTCGCCCACCAGCGTCCCGATCTCGGCCACCAGCGCCTTGGCCCGCTCCTTGCCCTCCGGCACCGAGCCGTCCTTGACCTGGAGCGGCCTGAGCTCCTCCACGGCCGCCTTGAGCCGGGCGAAGACGGCCGCCTTGGCCTCGTCGCGGCCCTCGGCGGCGCCGCCGGCGTCCGGGACGCGGGCGGCCCAGGTGACCGCGTTGCCCCAGAGGCGGCGGTGGTCGTAGTCCTCGATGGAGTCGTCACCGAAGAGGTCGGAGTCGGCGAAGGCGACCACGCGCCCCCGCCCGTGCCGGACCGCGACGGCCAGCGGCGCACCCGCCGGGTCGGCGGTCGGCGAGGAGGCGAACAGCACCTCCGACTCGCCCGTGATCGTGAGGACCCCGGTGCGGTAGAAGCAGGCCGAGCGGACCCCGGCGAGCAGGCCGGAGGTGGTGGCGGGCTCGGCGAGCACCCAGGTGGCCACGTCCCGGTGCGCGTGCTTGGGGTCGCGCACCGTCGCGTGCTCCACGCCCACTCCGAAGCGGGCGAGCAGCTCGCGCAGGTTGTTGCCGTACTTGTCCTGCTCCTCCTCGGCCAGCACCACCAGTCCGCCGCCACCGGCCACGAAGGACTCGATCGCGTCCAGCTCGCCGGCGGTGAAGACGGGGCTGCCCTGGCCGGTGGTGCGTTCCCAGCGCTCTCCTGACGGGTGCGCGATCACCAGGACGTCCTGCTCCGCCAGGACCTCGGGCGTGAGCCCGCCCGACGTGCGGGCGGTGACCGTGTGCCCCAGGTGCCGCAGCAGCCCGGCCGCGCGCGCGTAGCTGTTGTCGTCAGGGTGGGCGGGGTTGATGGCCTCCGCCACCTCGCGGCGGACGGTCCACGACTCGCTGTGGGCCTCGTCGAACAGCACCCGAGGGAACGCTTGCATGAAATATCTCCTGTATCTACCGCCTTACGCAGAAAAATATACACAAAGATCGGCCATGCCCCGCCAAACCCTCACTCAGGCGGTGCCGGGCTGGACGACGCCGGTCTCGTACGCGAACACCACGGCCTGCGCCCGGTCGCGCAGGGACAGCTTCATCAGCACGCGCGCCACGTGCGTCTTGACCGTGGCCTCCCCCACGTACAGCTGCCTGGCGATCTCCGCGTTGGTGAGGCCGCGGGCCAGCAGCCGCAGCACCTCCAGCTCGCGCGGCGTCAGCTCGGCCAGCCGGGGCGAGGGCGTCGGCTCGGCCCGGCTCGCGAACGTGGCGATCACCCGGCTCGTCACCGCCGGGTCGAGCAGCGCGTCACCGGAGTGCACCACTCTGATCGCCTCCAGGAGCTGCTCCGGCGGCGACACCTTCAGCAGGAACCCGCTGGTGCCCGCGCGCAGAGCGGCGTAGAGGTTCTCGTCGGTGTCGAACGTGGTCAGCGTGATGACCTTGGGCGGCGACGGGGCGTCGAGCAGCTCCTTGGCCGCGGCCAAGCCGTCCAGTCTGGGCATCGAGATGTCCATGAGGACGATGTCCGGCCGCGTACGCCGGGCCACCTCGACTGCCTCGCGCCCGTCGGATGCCTCGCCGACCACTTCCATGCCGGGGTCGCTGTCGACGACCATGCGCAGCCCGGCCCTGACCATCGCCTGGTCGTCGGCGATGACTATGCGAATGCCCACACGCGGAGGGTAGACGCCGGGTGCCCGCTTTGGACACCCAGGCCAAGCCGCCCGCAAGTGAGTCACAAGTCACGACACCTGGACACTCTGCCTTATACGGGCCTGGGTTGCGTCGTCGCAGGCGGTCTTGGCGCAGAAGTACATCACGAGCATGGTCTTGGGCTGCCGGTCGATCACGTAGCTCACGAAGCCCAGCCTGGTGCCGCTCGCGGGGTCGTGCAGGGCGCCGTCGAAGCGGGTGGCGGGGCTGGTGCCGGCCTGGTCCTGCACGGGCTTGCCGACGTCGACCTCGCCGGGCAGCAGGGCCTCCATCTTGGCCTTCATCTGATCGGAGGTGCCGCTGGCGTCGAGGGTGTCGGAGACCTGGACGTACACGCCCGAGGCGCTGTCGGGATCGTCCGCGACGATCTGGGAGACCGCTGTCCAGTCGGCGCCCGGGCCGGCCACGAACAGGGACTCGAACTCGGGCGCGTGCGGCGAGGCCACCGCGAACAGGTCCTGGTGGGTCCGTACGGTCCAGTCGCCCGGATACTCGAACGTGAGCGGCGCGGCGGCGCTGGTCTTGTAGTGGGACCAGGTGTCGCTGCGGTGGTTCATGATGATCATGATGACCAGCGCGAGCGCCGCGACGGCGGCGACCAGCGTGGTGGCCACGATCGGGACGCGGCCCGGGCGCCTCGTGGTCGCGGACGGCTGCGTGGGCGGCGAGAGCCGGGACCCGAACCCCGGCGCCGCGTGGGGCCCGGACGTCGGCCCAGACGTCGGGGCCGCGTGGAAGCCGGACGTCGGCGCCGGAAGAGGCCCGGCGGAGGGACCGGTGTGCGGGCCTGAAGGCGGCCCGGACCCGGGCACGGGATAGGGCCCCGAAGGGAGGCCCTGACGCGGCACGAAGTGGGCGCCCCCCATCGGGTCGGACTGGAGTCCGCTGACGGCGTCACGCAGCACGGTCACGAACTCCGTGCAGGTCGCGTAGCGCTGCTCGGGCGACTTGGCCAGCGCCCGCATCATCACGGCGTCGACCTGCTCCGGCAGCTCGGGCCGCAGTTGCGACAGCGGCGCCGGCTGCTCGGCCAGGTGGGCCCAGAGCAGCGCGATGTCGTTCTCACGCTGGAACGGCAGCCGCCCCGACAGCGCCTCGTAGACCACGCAGGCCAGCGCGTACTGGTCGCAGCGGCCGTCGATGTGCTCCTTGTTGATCTGTTCGGGCGACATGTAGCGGGGCGTGCCGATGAACTGGTCGGTCTGGGTCAGCCCGGAGATCGACGAGCGGTGCTTGGTGATGCCGAAGTCGGTGAGGTAGACGTGGTCCCCGGCCAGCAGGATGTTGGCCGGCTTGACGTCGCGGTGGATCAGGTCGTGCGCGTGCGCGGCGTCGAGCGCGGCGGCGACCTGGGCGAAGATCTGGTTGGCCTGGCCTAGGGGCAGCGGGCCCCGGTCGTAGAGGAGGCGGCGCAGGTCGAGGCCGTCGACGTAGCGCATGGCGATGTAGAGCACGCCGTCGGCGTCGGCGTTGGCCTCGTAGATGGGGATGATGTTGGGGTGCTCGATGCTGGCGACCGTCCTGGACTCCAGGATGAACCGCTGCCTGAACCGGTCGTCGACGCTGAGCACCGGGTTGAGGATCTTCAGCGCCACCCGGCGGCTCAACCTGGGGTCGAGTGCAAGGTAGACGACGGCCATGCCGCCTTTGCCGACGATGTCCTCGATGTAGTACCCGGCCACCTCCTGGCCGATGAGCGATCTTTCGTTCAATGGCATCACGTCTCGATGGGGTGGCCGCAGTAGCCGCAGAAGCGATGTGCGGGCCCGAGTCGCATACCGCACGACGTGCAGTACTTGATCGCCGGATCCTGCGCGGTCATCACCTGCTGTTGCTGCGGGGCCACTTGGAACGACTGTGATCGCCGTACGACCACGGTCTGGTTGGCGCCGTCGTCGAGCGGTGGGCCGGCCGCCAGCGGCTCTGGCAGCTCTTCCGGTCTTTCAGGAGCGCGGCGGCGCCACAGCAGATACGCCCCGCCACCGGCGGCTATGAAAAGTATCCCGGCCGCCAGGATGAACGGCCACAGGGGCGTGGACCTGGCAGGGGTGCTCGCCGCCTGCTTCGTGCCCTTGTCCTCGGGCCCGCCCCGCTTGGCCAGCGAGGTCTTCAGCAGGTCGGCGGCCACCACGTTGCCCGGGTAGAGCTCGAGCACTCGCTGGAAGCCGGGCGCGGCCTCGGTGTAGTACTTGGTGTGGTAGCGGGTCAGCGCCGCCTCGAACGCGGTGTCGATCGCGCCTCTGCGCGGCACCACCTTGGCCGCGGCCAGGATGCCGGTGACCTCCCTGATCCCGATCATCCTGCCTTCTTTGCCGCCGCCGACCAGCAGGCCGATGACGTGGCCGTCCTTGTCGCCGATCACCGGCGCGCCGATCAGGCCCTTGTCGGCGAGCCCGCCCAGCTTGACCGGCTCGTCCACCTTCTTCTCCGGGTCGGCGAACGGCCTGCCGTTCTCACCGGCCACGCCGCCCTTGGCCAGGTGGGCGATCTCGACAGTGTGCTTGACGTTCGGACCCGGCCTGCCGAGGAAGCCCGCCACGTTGGTGGGCGAGCCCTCCTGCTCGGGCACCTTGTCGGCGAGCGGCGCGGTGGGCATGCCGACGCCTCCGGCCGTGGGGGTCACCGGCACGAGCACGGCGGGGCTGTCGGGCGTCGGGCCGGCCTTGATGCACTTGACCTTGAAGCCGTTGGGGCTGGGGGGCGACACGTTGGGGTAGGCCGTGATCTCGGTGGTCACGTTGATGATGCAGGTCGCCGTGTCGGTCTTGGGCGGGTAGCACTCCTGCAGGTGGTGGTCGAGCAGGTCGTCGGAGACGTGGTGCTTGGTGTAGTCGGCGGGGATCTTCACCTTGTGGTGCTCGGCGAAGATCTTGTTCGCCGCGTAGACGGCGGCGTCGTCGGGGTTCACCGCCAGGCGCCTGAGCGCGACGATGGTGCCGTCGGGATTGACGACGGTCCCCGTGCCGGCGCCGAACGGGATGTCGTAGGACCGCTCCACATGTTTGAGCTCGCCGATGTGGTCGAGCAGGGTGATCTCCACGTGGGACACGGCTTCCAGCCGCACCACGGCCGGGGTCACCAGGTCGGTGATCCCGCTGGGGTGCTCGTGAGCCGCGACCGGCATCGCGATCAGCACCAGTGCCGCCGCGACACCACCGGCAAGAGCTGTGAGGCGCGCCATCTCCGCTCCAAACGCAGGCCCTGGAACCAGGGTGCCAATCAGGTGCCGTAAGTCAATAGATCGCTGCATAGACAAGCGCTTGTTTGGTAGCATAACGTGCCTGAATGGGCTACACGATCGGCGTCGATGTCGGTGGCACCTTCACCGATGTGGTCCTTCGTGGCACGTACGGCGCGGTTTCCGTGGCCAAATGTTTGAGCACCCACTACGACCCCATCGCGGGCATCGTGGCAGGCGTTACGCGCGCGCTCGGCGACCGCGACCCGGCGCAGGTCACGCGGGTGGTGCACGCCACGACGCTGGCCACCAACGCGGTGCTCGAACGCAAGGGGGTGCGCGTCGCCTTTGTCACGACCCAGGGCTTTCGTGCCGCCATCCCGCTCGGCCGCTACGCCCGCGTCGAGGAGGACCGCTACGACCTGCGCTTCTCGCCCCCTCCTCCCCCGGTGGCCGCGGGCGACTGCTTCGAGGTGGTGGAGCGTGTCTCGGCGCGCGGCGCCGTAGTGACGCCCCTGGATCCTGACTCCGTACGGCACGTCGCCGCGGAGATCGCGGCGCGCGGGATCACGTCGGCGGCCGTGTGCCTGCTGCACTCGTACGCCAATCCATCCCATGAGCGGCAGGTCGCCGCGATCCTCCGCGAATCAATCCCGAACGTGGTGACGTCGTCGGAGATCTGGCCGGAGATCCGCGAGTACGAGCGGGCCACCACCACCATCATGTCCGCATACATAGGCCCATTGATGGCGTCTTACCTTTCGCGGCTCCGGGAGCGGCTGGCCGGGCTCGGGATCCACGCGCCCATCCACGTCATGGAGTCGAGCGGCGGCGTGATCTCCGCCGAACTGGCGGCCCGCCGAGCGGTGGCCACGATCGAGTCGGGCCCGGCCGCGGGGGTGCTGGCGGCGGCGGGTTCCGGGTTCGCGAACGTGATCTCGTTCGACATGGGCGGCACCACGGCCAAGACGTGCGTGGTGCGCGGTGGGCGTCCGGAGATCACGCACGAGTTCCATGTGGGCGGCAAGGGCAGCTTCGGGGGACGGCGCGCGGGCACCGGGGTGCCGATCAAGACCCCGGCGATCGACCTGGCGGAAGTGGGGGCGGGCGGGGGCAGCGTGGCCTGGCTCGACCCGGCGGGCGCCCTCCGCGTGGGCCCGCACTCGGCGGGCTCGTCACCCGGGCCCGCCTGTTACGGCCTGGGCGGCTCGGAGCCGACCGTCACGGACGCGAACCTCGTCCTCGGCTACCTCTCCTCGGCCTCACTCCCTCTGTCGCCTGCCTTGGCCGCCAAGGCCCTCGACCGGCTGGCGTCGCCCTTGAACGTGTCCCGGGAGGAGGCCGCGTACGCCGTGCACGAGATCGTGAGCGCCTCCATGGCATCGGCGGTGCACGTGGTGACGGTGCAGCGCGGCATCGACCCGCGCGGCTTCGCCCTGGTGGCCTTCGGCGGCGCGGGGCCCATGCACGCGGCCCGGGTGGCGGAGCGCTTCGGGATCGGGACGGTGGTGGTGCCCGCGTACTGCGGCGTGGCCTCGGCGGCAGGCCTGCTGTCGGGCGCCCTGTCCACGGACCGCGTCCTGTCCCGCCTGGACGCTCCCGATCCCTCGGCCGTCTTCACCTCCCTCGCCGCGGAGGCCGCCGCCGACCTGGGCGTCTCGCCTTCGGAGCCCGGAGTGCTGGTGTCGCGGTCGGTGGACGTCCGCTTCAAGGGCCAGTCCCACGACCTGACGGTGGAGTGGACGCCCGAGCGCCCGGTGCTGGAGGCGCGCTTCTCCGAGCGGTACGCGGAGGTGTACGGCATCGCGCAACGGGGCGAGATCGAGCTGGTCAGCTACCGCGTCCGCGTCACCGTCCCCGCCACCCCCGACGCCGCCCCCACTCCACACCCTCCCGGCGCCGGTGCGGCCGGAGCGCCACGCACGAAGCCGGGCAGCAGGCAGGCGTACTTCCCGGAGAGCGGCGGTTACACCGAGGTGCCGGTCCACACCAGGGACACCATGGGCGGCGACCACCTCCACGGCCCCGCGATCATCGAGGACGCCGAGTCCACGATCGTCGTCCCGCCCGGCTGGACCGCCGCCCTGGCCGGGACCCGTGCCGTACACCTCACCAGGAGCACGACATGCCAGACCCCCTGACCGCCGAGGTGCTCAGGAACGCACTGGTCGTGGCGGCCGAGGAGGCCAGCATCGTGGTGGTCCGCTCGGCGTACTCGACGTTCATCGTCGAGGGCTCCGACGCCTCGGCCGCCATCCTCGACGCCCGGGGCCGCCTGATCGCCCACTCCATGGCCACCACGCTCATGAACAGCATGGCGCTCAAGGTCGCGCTCCCCGAGCTGCTCAAGGACATCCCTCCGGACACGATGAGCCCTGGCGACGTGTACGTGCTCAACGACGCCTACCGCGGCGGCGTGCACACCAACGACCTGCTCGTCTACCGCCCGGTCTTCGTCCAGGGCGCCCCGGCGTACTTCACCGCCACCATGATCCACGTCTCGGACCTGGGCGGCCTCTCGGCGGGCGGCATGGCCCCGCTGGCCACGGACATCTTCCTGGAGGGCCTCCAGCTCCCTCCGGTACGCCTGGCGACCGGCGACGGCCTCGACCCCGCCATCGAGGCCGTGCTCAGGGCCAACAGCCGCACTCCCGACAAGGTCATGGGCGACGTACGGGCACTGGTGGCCGGGACGGCGGTGGCGGCCGCCCGCATGGAGAGCCTGGCCGGCGAGTACGGCGAGGAGGGCCTGCGGGCGGGCATCGACGACTACCTGGACTACACGGAGGCCAGGACCCGCGCGGCGCTGGCCGAGCTGCCTGAGGGCCGGTTCGAGGCGGCGTACTCGATCGACGACGACGGCATAAATCAGGAAAAAGCCCACCACATCCGCGTCGCTGTCACCCTCGGCGACGACCAGGCCGTGCTGGACTTCGCGGGCACGGACCCGCAGGTCCCGGCGGCGATCAACGCCTCGGCCTCGCAGTCCCTCGCCGCCGCCGTCTTCGCCGTCCGCTGCTTCCTGGACCCCACGATCCCCATGAACGACGGCTGCCTGCGCGCCATCGACGTGCGCCTCCCCCAGGGCTCCCTGCTCAACGCCCGCTCGCCCTATCCGTGCGGCGGCCGGTACGTCCCGATCTACGCCGCCATGGAGGCCGTCTTCCAGGCCATGTCGGACGCCGTCCCCGACCGCGCCATCGCCCCCAGCGGCATCCTGCAGCCGTTCTCGATCGCCGCGGTGGGGGCGCCGTACTGGATCCACCTCTCCTACGACTTCGGCGGCGTCGGCGCCCGCGTGGGCCTGGACGGCCCGGACGCGACGGGAGTGCACTTCGGCATCGGGCGCAACTCGGTGCCGCAGGCGGAGCCGGTGGAGAGCCGGTGCCCGCTGATCGTCGAGTCCGTCGAGACCATCCCGGACTCTGGCGGCCCCGGCCGCTTCCGTGGCGGCCTGGGCTCGCGCACGGTCTACCGCTTCCTGGCGGACTGTCACGTGACGACGCGCGGCGACCGCCTCCGGCTCGCGCCACCCGGCCGGGACGGCGGGCTGCCGGGGCGGCTCGGGGGGTTCTTCAAGCGTCACCCGGACGGGACGGTGGAACGGCTGGCGTCCAAGGTCAACAATGTGCGGTTCGCGGCCGGGGAGGCGTTCATAGTGGAGACCACGGGCGGCGCCGGCCTCGGCCCGCCCGGCGAGCGGGCCCGTGAGGCGGTCCTGGCCGACCTGGAGGCGGGGCGCGTCACGCCTCCAGGAGCGGTGGAGGACTACGAGTTCAGCCCCGGAGGCGTAGCAAATCGGCCGGATCGAAGCTCACGGGGAAGGGCGACGACAGTGTGACCGTGGTCCCCGCCTTGTGAGCGACAGGTCCTGCGTAGGTGCGACCGTCGAGTTCGTAGACGTAAACTGTCGGCCCTTCCATGGGCTCGATGCGCCAGTAGAAGGGAATGCCCGCCTCCGCGTATGCCGCCACTTTGGCCGCCCTGTCGAGCGATTTGCTGCTCGGGCTGACCACCTCCACAGCCAGGAGCAGGTCGCTGGGCGCGTAAATGAGGTCAACCACCTCAGATACCTGCTCCGGCACGACGACAAGGTCGGGTATGTAGAGATCCTCGTTGCTCGGGCTGACGTTGACGGTCGTCAAACATTCCAGCTCAGGCGGTGCTGCGGATTGAAGAATGAGCAGCAACCGGGTGATCACCCTCTGGTGACGGGGGGTGGGGGCAGGGCTCACTACAAGGCTCCCGTTGAAGAGCTCGTAACGGTTCCCGTCGTCGGGGAATCTGAACAGGTCGTCGACGGTGAACGGTGCGATCGGAAAAGCCATGCGTTCCGTCGGTTCGATCGTCGCCATTGCGGTCACCCACTCAGTATCGGGAGTCTCGCCCTCGCCCACATGCTACTTGCCCAAATTCCGTCACCTAAAGTCACGATGTCGCCACGCCTCGGCGCCTCTTCGCACGGCCGTGTGCACGGCGCGGGCCAGCCGCGCGCCCCACTCCGAGCGCGGCCCGCCGAACAGCTCCGGAGTCCCTTCCACCGGCACGGCCACGCACACCGCGTCCGACGCCGTCCCCGTGCACGGGAACCCGGTCTCGATCAGCGCCTGCGACTTCGCCTCCGTAACAGTCATCACCGCGTTGACCAGGGCGGCGTCCGTCATGGCCACCGGCAGCACGGCCACGATGTTGATGGTCCCCACCCGTATGGGCGCCAGCTCCGGGTCCGCGGTCCCCTCCGGGGCGGCGGCCCAGGTGGGGACGCGGAGGCCGACGGTCGCGCAAGCCTCCACGCCGCCGTCCGAGGCCTCGACGTAGCGGTCGACCGAGGCGGCGGTCAGCATGCCGACGCCGTCACCGCCGGGGCCTAACGACACCAGGTGATCCACCGGGTCCATCCGCGAATAGCCCGCCACCACCTGGGCGTTCAGCACCCACTCACGGACCCCGATGCCGCCGCCGAGCAGCGCGGAGGAGATCATCCGCCACCCCGGTCCGAACTCCCACAGCAGCGCCCCCAGCCGCGCCCCGTCCTCCACCCGATACGTGAGCTTCACGGTCCTCCCCTGACCAGGTGCACGACGGGCCGGCCGTCCGGCCCTGGCTCGATCTTGACATGGGCGTCGAAGTGCCGTCCCACCAACGACTCGGTGAGCACCTGGGCGGGCTTGCCCGAGGCCACCGCGCGCCCGCCGGCCAGCAGGAGGAGGGCGTCGGCGTACAGGCCCGCGACGGTCAGGTCGTGCAGGGTGGTGACGACGGTCAGGCCGTCCGCGCGGCGCAGCCGGTCCACCAGCTCCAGGACCTGCTGCTGGTGACCGAGGTCCAGCGCCGTCGTGGGCTCGTCGAGCAGCAGCACGGGCGCCTGCTGGGCGAGTGCCCTGGCCAGCACCACGCGCTGGCGTTCGCCGCCGGACAGCTCCCCGACGCGGCGCATGGCGAGCGCGGTCAGGTCGAGCCGGTCGAGCACCGACGCGGTCACCTCCCGGTCGTGCGCGCTCTCCCGGCCCAGATACGGGATGTACGGGGTACGCCCGAGCAGCCCGTAGTCGAAGACCGTCATGTCGGGCGGCAGGGCGGGGGCCTGCGGGGCGTAGGCGAGCAGGCGGGCCCGTTCGCGCGGCTTGAGCCGGGCCGACGGCCGGGAGTCCAGCGCGACCTCGCCCCGGTGCGCGACCAGGCCCATGACCGCCTTGAGCAGGGTGGACTTGCCTGCCCCGTTGGGCCCGATGACGGCCAGCCACTCGCCGCGGCGCACCTCGAGGTCCACCTCGGACACGACGTCGCGGTCGCCGAGGCGTACGGACAGCCCCTGGGTCCTGATCACGTGGCCGCCCGCCTGGTCATGCGCAGGACGCCGACGAAGAACGGCGCCCCCACGAACATGGTCACCACCCCGATCGGCAGCTCGGCGGGTGCGATCACGGTGCGCGCGATGAGGTCGGCCAGCACCAGGAACGCCCCGCCGCCGATCAGCGAGAGTGGCAGCACGATCCGGTACGAGCCGCCCGCCAGCCGCCGCACGATGTGCGGGATGACGATGCCCACGAACCCGATCAGCCCGCTCACCGCCACGGCCGCCGCGGTGGCCAGGGAGGCGGCCAGCAGCACGATGAGGCGCACCCTGGCCGCCCGCACGCCGAGGCTCGTGGCCTCCTCGTCGCCCACGGACAGCACGTCCAGCATCCGCCCGTGCAGCAGGAGCAGCACGGCCGAGACGGCGGCGTACGGCAGGACCAGCCAGAACTGGTCCCACCCGCCGCCGACGTCGCCGAGGATCCACGAGTAGATGCGCTGCAGCTCCTCGACCTTGAACTGCTGGATGAACGTCTGGATCGCGGTCAGGAACGACGTGACCGCCACCCCGGCGAGCACCAGCGTCGCGGTGCCGCCCGCCCGCCCGGCGGTGTTGCCGAGCGTGTACGCGAGGAACACGCCGCCCACGGCCCCGAGGAAGGCCGCGACCGGGACGCTCCCGGCCGACACCGGCAGCAGCACGATGGCCACGGTCGTCGCCAGGCCCGCCCCGGCCGCGGCGCCCAGCAGGTACGGGTCGGCCAGCGGGTTCCTGAACACGCCCTGGTACCCCGCCCCCGCCATGGCCAGCAGCCCACCGACCACGGCGGCCACCAGCACCCGGGGCAGCCGCAGCTCGAACAGCAGCCCCTGCTCGACCGGCGCGAGCCCGGAGTCGACGTGGACGAACGGCAGCCAGTCCAGGGCCTGGAGCACCACCTGCCAGGGCGAGATGTCGGCGGCCCCGCCGAGCAGCCCGGCGATCATGCAGACGGCCAGCACGCCCAGGGCGCACGCCACCCAGAGGGGTCTGGCCCTGGACGGGCCGGCCTGCCGTGTCATGGTCAGCTCTTGGTCCCAGTCTTGGGCACGGCCTTGGTCACCGCTGCGCCGATGGACTCGGCGAGCTGGACGACGCGCGGCCCCCAGCGGGAGGCGAGGTCGTCGTCGAGCTGGATCACCTGGTCGTTCTTGATGGCGGACAGGCCCTTCCAGCCGGGCCGCTTGGCCAGGGTGTCCTTGCTCTGCTGGCAGCACTTGACGTCGCCGAGGAAGATCAGGTCGGGGTCGGCCTGGGCCACGAACTCGGCCGACAGCTTGGGATAGCCGCCCGCCTGGTCGGGGGCCTTGTCGGCGATGTTCGTGAGGCCGAACATGCCATAGACCTGCCCGATGAACGTCTGGGACGTCGCCGCGTACGGCGTCTGGTCGAGCTCGTGGTAGTAGGTGAGCTTCTTGTCCTTGGGCGCCTCGGCGGCCAGCTTCTCCATGGCCGTCTTCATGCCGGAGACGACCTCGTCCGCCTTGGCCTTGTTGCCGGTGGCCGCGCCGATCTCGGCGATCTCGTCGTACGCCTCGTCCAGCTTGGCGGCGGCGGGCTCGAGCAGGACGGGTACGTTCACCTTGCCCAGCTCGGCGACGATCTGGTCGATGTCGTTGGAGACGATGACCAGGTCGGGCTTCTTGGCGACGATGGCCTCGACGTTCGGCTTGAAGCCGGACAGGTCGGTCTTGGGGGCCTCGGGCGGGTAGTTCGACTGGTCGTCCACGGCGACGACCTGGGAGCCGGCGCCGATCGCGAAGAGCGTCTCGGTGTGGGTGGCCGAGAGGGAGACGATCCGTTCGGGCTTCTTGGCGAGGGTGACCTTGCCGTTGCCCGCCTCGATCGTGACGGGGAACTCCGCCGAGGAAGCGGTGGCGGGGGCGGTGGCCGTGGGGGCGGCGGAGGAAGTGGGGGCGGTCTGGCCACATCCGGCCAGAGCCAGCGTTCCCAGCAGCGCGCCCGCGAAGGCCGTGCGTACGGGCCTCACGAGTAGTCCTTTCACACTGTTCGGAACCGAGAGACCCGCGTTTGAGCGACGGATCACCCTTTTCCACGAGGGTTGATGACGTCAGCGCAGAGGCAGGCGACCTGGCTATGACAGTTGCGGGACAGCGCCGGATTCGCACCGGACTTCGCTGCAACACTGCGCGTCGGACAAACGCTATCAATCCTCCAGATGCGCGCGGCGTCAAGGGGCGAGTTGGGCCTCCGCCTCGGCGATGATCTCCTGGAGCCTCAGCCCGTGGGCGGCGTCGAGGGGATGGCCGCCGCCGTTCCGCACGGTCTCGGCGAACTCCGCGACCAGGGTGACCATGGGGTCGTCGTCGAAGGGCTGGAGCTGGGCGCTGCCGGTGCGGCCGTAGACGGCGAACGTGGACGGCGGCAGGTCTCCGGCGGCGGCCATGCACAGTGACGCCTCGCTGACGGCGCCGCCCTCGTGCTCCAGCAGCAGCCCGGTCCAGCCGAGCGGGTCGCCGTGCGCGCGCACCCCGGTCACCGGGCCCAGGGCGGCGTCGAGCAGGTCGATCACGTGCGGGCCGACGTCGAGCAGCGCGCCCTTCTTGAGCCGCCACGGGGTGGCGAAGGGGTGGTCGCCGAGGAGGACACCGGAGATGTTCGCGGCGTGGCCGCCGAACGCCTGGATCTCCCGGCACCGGTCCAGGAACGCGCGGGTCTGGGCGGCGTACCGCATGGTGAGGACCATCTGGGAGGCCACGCCCGCCTCCGCGACGGCCTCGGCCAGGCGCCGCGCGCCGTCCAGCGTGTCCGCGAGGGGCTTCTCGAGCAGCAGCGCCTTGCCCGCGCGGGCGGCGCGGACGCCGAGCTCGGCCTGTACGGCGGGCGGCACGCAGAACGCCACGGCCTCGCAGGCGTCGAACAGCTCCTCGATCCGCTCGAACACCGGCGCCCCGAGCCGGGCGGCGGCCTCAGGACGGCGGGCCCACACGCCTGCCAGCCGCGTGTGCGGCCCCCTGGACAACATCGGCCCGTGCGCCATCTCGGCCCACGGCCCCGCTCCGACCAGCCCCACTGCCACCGGCTCCATGAAAACCCCCCGACATACAGCCCTTATGGGGAGGATCTTCCCACATTGCGAAACCAGGCCTGGCCGGCGTACAACGCGAAACTCGCCGAACTGCCGCGAGCGCACCGACCCGGCGATCGACCCGGCACGATGGGTGTCAGTGGGCCGCGCGCCACTGGTGGATGGCGTGCTGCGGGCGGTGGGCGAGTGTGCCGGAGTCGATGGCGACGGTCTGGCCCGTGACGCAGCGGGCCTCGTCGGAGGCAAGGAAGCTCACCAGGTTCGCGACGTCCTCGGGGGTGCAGGCCCATGGCAGGAGGCGCTCGGCGGCCTTGTCGGAGAGCTGGTCCTGGGTCATGGCCCGCTGGGCGTTCGCGGTGAGGACGAGTGCGGGGGCGACGGCGTTGCAGCGGATGCCGCGGGAGCCGTACATCGTCGCGACGTAGCGCGTGAAGCCGATCAGGGCCGCCTTCGAGGCGCCGTACGCGGCGTGGACCGCGTCTCCCACCAGGGCGGACACGGACGACATGAGGACGATGGCGCCGCCGTCCGGCATCGCGGGCACCGCGTGCTTGACCGTGAGCATGGCGCCGCGCAGGTTGACCTCCATCGTGCGGTCCCAGACCGCGGCCTCGAGCGAGTCCAGGTCGCGGTCGCGGCCGTAGACGTCGGCGTCGAGCGCGGCGGCGTTGGCGTGCAGGACGTCCAACCGGCCGAACGACGCGACCAGGGCCGCGACGGCCTCCTCCACCTGTTTCTCGTCGGAGACGTCGCAGGTCAGCGCCATGGCCGTGCCGCCGTGGGCGCGGATGGCGGCGGCGGTGGCCTTGGCCGCCGCCGTGCGCAGATCGAGCACGCCGACGCAGGCGCCCTCGGCGGCCAGGCGCGCCGCGCAGGCCGCGCCGATGCCCTGGCCCGCCCCCGTCACCAGCGCGACGCGGCCGTCGAACCGGCCTGAGGGGTGGCCGCTCACCACTCCACCGCCAGGGACGCCAGGCCGCGGCCCACGAGCGACCTGCGGTAGGCGATCGGCTCGCCGGCGACGAGCCTCAGGCGAGGCAGGCGGCGGCCGAGCACGTCGAGGGCGGTACGCAGTTGCAGGCGGCCGAGGGCCGCGCCGACGCAGAAGTGGATGCCGTACCCGAAGACCATGTGCTCGGCGGCGTTCGGCCGGTCGATCAGGAAGCGCTCCGGATCCGGGAAGACGCTCTCGTCGTGGGCGGCGGAGTCGGTGGAGAGCAGGACGAGGGAGCCCGCCGGGATCGTCTCGCCGTGCAGGGGGACGTCGGTCAGGGCATGGCGGAACGAGCCGAGCGACGCGCCGTCGATGCGCATGCACTCCTCGACGGCGTTCGGGACCAGCTCCGGCGGCACCGGCCAGGCGTCCTCCCTCAGCAGGCGCAGGACGGAGTTGCCGAGCTGGTTCGGGACGGTGTCGTTGCCGCCGAGCAGGATCGTGGAGATCAGCTCGACGACCTCGCGGTGGCTCAGCTCGCCGCCGATCAGGGACGTCATCAGGGACGTGAAGTCGTCCTGGGGGTCCTTGGCCCTGGCGGCGACCAGCCGATCCACATAATCCAGATAGGTCAGGAAACTGTCGGCGAGCTCGAGCTGGCGGTCCGGGGGCTGCGGCGACAGGAAGAGCTGGAACCAGTCCTTGACGTGCGTCTGGACGAACGTCTCGTCGGCCTCGGGCACGCCGATGAAGCGGGCCGTCAGCTTGATCGACGGCTCGTGGCCGATCTCGGAGACGAAGTCGGCCCGGCCGCGTGGCTCCAGGCGGTCGAGGAGGTCCTCGTTGAGCCGCCGGAACGCCTGCTCCATGGCCGCGACCGCCCGGGGCGTGAACGCCTTCGACACCGAACGGCGCAGGCGGGTGTGGTCGGGCGGGTCCACGTTCGCCACGAAGCTGGACAGGAACGAGCCGTGCTCACCCAGCTTCTCCTTGGTCTCGCGGGTCAGGCTGCGGGAGATCGTGAGCGAGCCCTTGGAGGAGAAGCGCCGCGGGTCGCCGTAGGCCGCCCGCACGTCGGCGTGGCGGGACAGCACGTACGCGCCGAGGTGCTCGCTGTGGAACACCGGCCGGTCCCGCCTGAGCCTGCGGAGGAAGTCGTACGGCGCGGCGACGTGCCACTCCGAGCCGACGTCGAAGTCCTCGATGTCATCAGTCATGCGAAGATCCTCCGCGGGTTGTCGACGAGCATCTGGTGGAGCTGGTCGTCCGTGACACCCCTTTTGCGGAGCTCGGGCACGACGTCGCGGGAAATATGGAGGAGGTGGTAGTTGGGGTGGCGGCGCCGTACGACGTCGGAGTCGAAGCGGTCGTTGAAGCAGTACGAGTCGTGACTTAACACCATTTTTCCGGCGTGTCCGCGCTCGCACATTTTCGCCACTATTTCCACGCGGTCCTCGAATGGGCTGATCGTCTCTATGCCGAAGCGGTCCATGCCGAGGTAGGAGCCGTTCGCGATGAGCTCCTCCAGGTAGGCCACGTCGGTGGAGTCCCCGGCGTGCCCGATGACCACCCGGCTCAGGTCCACGCCCAGCTCGCCCAGCAGGCGCTGCTGCTCGAGGCCGCCCTTGGAGGCGCTGTGGGAATGCGTGGTGATCGGCGCGCCGGTCGCCAGGTGCGCCTCCGCGACCGCCCTGAACACCCGCTCGCACCCCTTGGTCATCCCCAGGTGGTCGGAGGCGCACTTCAGCATGGCCGCCTTGACGCCCGTCCTGCCGACGCCCTCCTCGATGTCGCGTACGAAGAACTCGGACAGCCGGTCCGGTCCCCCGAACAACGATCCCGGACCGCGGTTGGCGAAGTACGGCGGCAGCGCGTCGTAGGTGTAGAGGCCGGTGGCGACCACGATGTTCACGCTGGTCAGCTCGGCCACGCGCCGCACCGCCGGCACGTACCTCCCGAGCCCCACCACGGTCAGGTCCACGATCGTGTCGATGCCCTCGGCCTTCAGCGCGTCGAGCTTGCCCGCGGCCTCGCGCGCCCGCGTCTCGAGATCCCACGCCTCCGGGATGTCCGGCCAGTTCCACAGGATCTCCGGGCTCAGCCCGAAGACGTGCTCGTGCATGAGCGTCGCCCCGAGATCCGCCACCGGGCCCCTCACGGTCTCAGGCATGGGAACCTCTCGTGCTCGAACGGCCGGTTGACCTCGAGCCCGAGCCCGTCGGTCTGCCGGTACGGCAGGCCGGTGTAGAGGGCGTCGGCGTCGAAGTACGTGACGGTGAACGACAGGCGCGGGCTCTCGCGGCGGTTCGCGGGCGCGCCGTGCACGGTCAGGGCGTGGTGCACGGTCGCGTCCCCCGCCCGCAGGTCGAGCGGCGGCGACAGCTCCAGCTCCTTGAGCCACGGGTGCTGGCTGAGCTGGTCGTCCCCCGGCCGGGTGAAGCTCCGCCCGAGCAGCCCGTACCGGTGCGAGCCGTCGTAGAAGCGCAGCGACCCCATGTCGGCGGGCACGTCGGCGAGGGCCAGCCACACGGTCAGCATGGCCGAGCGGTCCATCGGCATCCACGGGAAGTCCTGGTGGAACTCGGTCGCGCCGTGCTCTCCCGCCTCCTTGACCAGGAGGTTGGTGACCTGCACGCGCACGGCCCGCACGCCGCGCAGCAGCCGTACGGCGTTGCGCCCCATCCCGGGGCTCAGGGTCAGCGCGCCGAACATCTCGTCGCTCGCCGCGATGTCCCTCGACTGCCCGAACGCCTCGTCGACCAGCGTCTTGTGGCTCTTGGAACGCGCGCGCAGGAAGCCCTCGGCCCGCTCGCGCAGCGCCGCCACGGAGCCCGGATCGATCAGCCGCCCGAGCCGTACCCAGCCGTGCTCTTCGAAGAACGCCGCCTCGTCGTCCGTCACCTGACGCACCGGGATCTCCATGGGCCCCAGTCTCGCACCTAAGCAAGCGCTTGGTAAGCCCCGCGTGTTGAGTACCCCCTACTCATGCGCGCCGCGCCCGGCGAGCCCACCCTCGGGACATGACCACAGTCGAGACAACTCCCGCCACCACCGGCTTCACCCGGAACGCGATGATCGCCTGCGCGCTGGTCTCGCCGCTCGTCGTCGCCCTGTCGCTGCTGTTCGCCCCGTTCGACGCCACGACGGACGGCGAGCCGTACATCCGCGGATTCGTCGCCAACCTCGGCTCCTATCCCCTCTGGAGCTGGCTCGGCGCCCTGAGCGCCGCCACCCTCATCCCTGCGACCTTCGCGGTGAGCAAGGTGGCCCGGTCGGGGCGGCCCGTGCTGGGGCTCGTGGGGATGATCCTGGCGTTCAGCCTGGCCGTGCCCTTCAGCGTGGACAACGATGACGTCATCTACGCGGCCGCCAAGGCCGGGCTGGACGTGCCCACCACGAACCGGCTCGTCACGGAGCTGAGCGACGGGGTGCCGACGGCGGTGCTCGGGTTCACGTTCTTCCTGGGCCTGCTCGGGTTCGTCCTGCTGGGGATCGCCGCCCTTCGCGGCGCCGCGCCCAGGTGGGCGGCGATCGCCATGATCGTGGCGCCGTTCCTCATTCCCGTCGCCTGGCTCGCCCAGCTCCCGAACGCGGCGGCGGGTGTGGCCTGGCTCGTCTTCGCCGCCGCCTCCACCGGCATCGCCCTCGCCCTCCCGCACCGCTGACGGCTCCGCACGCGGGGGCCGGCGGTTCGCGCGTACAGTGTCGCACAAGCGCTTGCTCAAACTGGCGGGAGGCATCGTGCGGCGGTTCAGGTTCGGGGCGGTGGTGCGGGAGGCCGAGTCAGGGGTGGCGTGGGCCGACAAGGCGAGGCGGCTCGAGGGGCAGGGGTACGACGTGCTCCTCGTGCCCGATCATCTCGTCGGCCCCCGGTTCGCGCCCATCGCCGCGCTGACGGCGGCCGCCTGCGCCACCACCAGGCTGCAGGTCGGCACGCTGGTGTTCGCCAACGACTTCCGGCATCCGGCCGTGCTGGCCAAGGAGGCGGCCACACTCGACCTGCTGTCCGGCGGGCGGCTGGAGGTCGGGATCGGGACCGGGTGGATGGCGGGCGACTACGAGGGCGCCGGGCTGGCGCTGGAGCCGCCCGGGGTACGGGTGGAGCGACTGCGGGAGGCCGTCGCCGTGCTCAAAGGGCTCTGGGAGGACGAGCCTTTCAGCTTCCAAGGCAAGCACTATCGCATCGACCGGCTCGACCAGCGGCCCAAGCCCGTGCGGAAACCGCGTCCCCCGATCGTGCTCGGCGGTGGCGGGGCTCGGATGCTGCGGCTGGCAGCCGAAGAGGCGGATGTCGTGAACATCGGGATGAGGGTCCGGCCGGATGGGAGCGGCCCGGACGAGAAGGACGGCGGGCTGAAGGCGTTCCTGGACAAGCTCGAGGTGGTGCGGGAGGCCGCCGGGGAGCGGTATGACGGGCTGGAGCTCGGGACGAGTGTGATGCAGGCGGGTGAGCGGAAGGCGGTGGAGGCGTGGAGCGCCGCCGACAGCTCGTCGCTCGGCGAGACACCCCAGGTCCTGCTCGGGACGCGCGCCGACATCATCGACAAGCTCCGCTATTGGCGGGGCGAGCACGATATTTCGTACTTCGTCGTGCATCACGAGCGTGACCTGGACACCTTCGCCCCCATCGTCGAGGAGCTCGCCACCTGACACGAGGCGGAAATCGGCCGTGCCCGATGATGGACTCCATGAACGAGATGCTGCTGCTCCGGCACGGAGAGACCGAATGGAGCAAGGCGGGCAAGCACACCGGCCGCACCGACCTGCCTTTGACGGAGCACGGCGAGGACCAGGCCAGGGCGCTGGCGTCGCTGGTGAAGGGGCAGGCTTTCGACCTTGTGCTGGTCTCACCCGCGCAGCGCGCCCGGCGCACCGCGGAGCTGGCCGGGCTGAACGGTTACCAGGTGGAACCCGACCTGTGGGAGTGGGACTACGGCGGCTACGAGGGGATCACCACGCCGGAGATCCGCGAGACCCGGCCCGGCTGGTACCTGTGGCGTGACGGCGTGATCCCCGGCGACGCCGAGCATCCAGGCGAGAGCGCCGAGGAGGTGGCGGCCCGTGCCGACCGGGTGATCGAGCGGGCCAAGGCGGTCGAGGGCCGGGTGGCGCTGGTGGCGCACGGCCACTTCCTGCGTGTGCTGGCCGCCCGCTGGCTGGGGCTGGGGCCCGAGGAGGGCAGGCTGCTGAAGCTCGACACGGGCACGTACTCGCGGCTCGGCTTCGAGCACGCCGAGCCGGTGCTCACGACCTGGAACGCGCCGATCAGCTGACCTTCGAGCGCAGGGCCGACTCGTGCAGCGCCCTGCCGACCAGCCAGCCGCGTAACGACCCGAGTGCCGGGTCGTAGGAGAGCGGGTCCTGCCACAGGGCGACGAACACGTTCTGGGTGATCTCCTCGGCGTGCGCCTGGCTGCCGGTGACCTTGACCGCGACCCCGTACACGTACGGGCCGTGCTGGTCGTAGACGTGGGCCAGCGCGTCGAGGTCGCCGGCGGTCAGGCGCGTACACAGCTCCTGGTCTCTATTCATTGGCCTCACTCCGTGAGGCGGGCTCGGTCGCCATATGCCGCCGCCTTCCCTCGCTCTGGTCGCTTCGCTCCCGCCGCTCCTCCAGGCGACGGCACTCCCTCGCCATCAATCGCATCCCAGCGTGGCGGCGGCGCTGATCATGTCGCGGGCGAGGGCGGGATCGCCCTCGGCGGCGTACGGGAAGGAGCCGGGGGGCCATCGGCTGGCCAGCAGCCGGCAGAAGGCCACCGCGTCCGCCGACAGCAGCACGCCGACGTGGTCGGACGCGGGCGACAGCGGGATCGTCCAGGTGCCGCCGCCCGGTCCGGTCAGCACGACGGTGGCGGAGACGTCGCGGCGCGGCTCCCGCATGGCGCGCGGCAGCAGCGCGAGGCCGAACTCGGCGATCATGTGCACGTGCTCGGGGCGCGGCGGGGTCTGGGAGCGGTCGGTGGCCGCCCTGATGTCGTCGGCGTGTGTCCACGTCTCGAACGTGCGCTGGACCAGCGCCTGGCGCAGCGGCGCGCGGGCCGGCCGCGCCCCCGCCAGCGCCACCTCGACGCCGAGCAGCACCTCACTGCTGTGGGAGACCCGCTCGAGCAGGGATCCGGCCTGCTCGCGCCAGCGCCGGTGCACCGGCATCCCGCTCTTGCCCGGCACGCCCATGAAGCTCGCCACGGTGGCGTCGTTGGAGGCCAGGTGCTCCACCAGTCCCCTCACCGTGCCGTGCTTGGCGATCGGGGCCTCCCACTGCGGGGCGCTCAGCTCCGCGAGCAGGTCGTCCATGAGCGCCACCTGCTCGGCGTACGGGACGGCGACGGACGCCACGCCCATGACGGCCGGGCTGCGGCGGCGGCGCGCCATGGACAACACCGCCTCGCGCAGCGTGGGCGGCGGCTCGACGGCCGTGTCCGACTGATCGAGCAGCGCGATGGCCGCGCCGCAGTCAGGGCACGAGGCGACATGATCGTCGGGGCTCTGCCCGTTGTAGAGGTACGAGTCCGTCATGGCCACCTCCGCAGCCGACGCTAACCCGGCGGGCCCTCCGGCGCCAGGCGGCAACCGGGGAACGGTGCCAGAAGCGTCTCACGCCACGGGCCTTCCAGATAGTCGCGAGCCCGCTTACCCCAGGCCGGCAGCCGGGAATCGGGCTCCACCTCGTCGTCGAGGCCCAGTGCGGCGTCGCGGGCGCGCTGGGTGGCCAGGTGGTCGTCGAGCGAGACGCCCCAGATGGTGACCGCCTCGGTGTCGCAGAACAGCACCTCGTACAGCCCGACCAGGGTGTGGCCGTGCTCCGCGAGCAGCGGCGCGCGCTCGGTGCGCACCGCGTGGAGGTAGTCGAGCGCGGCTCCCGGGCGTACGCGGGCGCTCTCGAAGAGGTAGAGCTCGGCGGCGGGCGCCTCGGAGAGCGGCGGGCAGCCGGGCGCGGCCCCGAGCGGGCGGGAGAACGCGGAGAAGCGCAGGTCGTCGATGTCGGACAGGAACAGGCGCTCGTCGACGCCTTGGTAGATCTCCATCATCTGCCGCCAGCCGCCGTCCCACCCGCCGTGGCAGTCCCACAGCGTGACGGCCTTGAACTGCGGGTGGCCGGTGATGCCGACCGCGTAGAAGGCGCCCACGAGGTCGATCTCGCGGGACCTGATCGACATGCCGGAGGTGAGCGAGGGGGCGGTGCGGGTCTCGTCCTCGCGTTTGTAGCGGGTCAGCCAGGTGAGGTACTCCAGCGGCCGTCTGGAGTTCATCGGCCGGAAGTCGACCTCCTCGAGCAGGTGGATCGCGCGCCGCACCACGCCTCCTCTACCAAGCGGTTGCTTGGCACGAGGATAGCGATCAGGCCACGGCTTGGGAAGGTTGCGGCCCCCGCCCCGTGAGCCATTCCAGGACCTCTCGGTGCCCCGAGGCGGCGTCCTCGTAGTGGCCCCAGTGCCAGTAGCGCGGCTGGTCCCGGATGCCGGTCACCCAGGTGCGATAGGAGACGGAGGCTCCCGCGGTGGCGGGCGCCACGCCATAAGTGCGGATCACGACCTTGCCGCCCGGCGCGAACAGCACGTCGTCGGCGATCGGATACAGGGTCATCTGGTCGAGCATGACCTGATCCTGTCCGCAGGACGAGGCCGGGCGGTTACGCCTCCGGCGCGCCTCCGTTAAGCAGGCGCGCCGGAGGTTACAAGGCTGTTAAACGAGCAGTCCGTCGAACTCTCCGTCCTTCACCCCGAGCACCAGGGCCCGGATCTCGTCGCGGGTATAGATGAGGGCAGGGCCGTTGGGAAAACGTGAGTTGCGCACCGCGATGCCCCCGTCGGGAAGCTCCGCGAGCTCCACGCAGTTGCCCTGCGAGTTGCTGTAGCGGCTCTTGCGCCACGCGACCTGCGTGAGGTCCGCCGCGGGCATGCCGTTGTAGGTCTGGTTCATCTACATCTTTCTGAGAAGACCGCCGATGAGCTCGACGGTGCCCCCTGGCGTGGTGCTCTCCACGCACAGCTGTTCCATGGCCGTGAGGTACGGATCGATGTCCTCACGCTTGTCCAGGTACAGGGCACCCCAGAGCTGTTCGACGTAGACAACGTCCGACAAGTCGGACTCGGGAAACCGCAAGATGCTGAACGCGCCCCCTTCAGCGGCGTGCTTGCCGAACCTGAAGGGCATCACCTGAATGGTGATGTTGGGAAGGGCAGCGACTTCCAGCAGATGCTGGAGCTGCTCGGACATGACCTCCCGCCCGCCGATCGTCCGTTTGAGCGCCGCCTCGTCGATGACGGCCCACAGGCGAGGCCCGTCCTTCTGGGTGAAGCGCTCCTGACGCTGCATGCGCAGATGCACGCGGCGTTCGATTTTGTCCGGACTCAGACCGGGGTTGCCAAGCTGGAATACCGATCGCGCATACGAGGCCGTCTGCAACAGGCCTGGCACGAACTGAACCTCATAGGTACGGATCATCTCGGCGGCCTCCTCCAGGCCCACGTACGTGGTGAACCATGAGGGCAGCTCGGCCGAGTACTTGTGCCACCACCCGGGGGTGTTGGCCTCTCTGACCATCTCCAGCAGGGCACGGCGCTCGGCATCGTCGACGACGCCGTACAGGGTGAGCAGGTCTTCCACGTCACGTGTCTTGAAGCCGACGCGACCGAGCTCCATCCGGCTGATCTTGGACTCGGACGCCCGGATATGGAATCCAGCCTGTCCACGGTCGAGTCCGCTGGCCTCACGCAGGCGCCTCAGACTCGCCCCCAGCATGATGCGCCGAACGGTCGAACCCGAACCTGGCGGATCAATGGACACGTGCTGCTCCTTGTTCGTTTCCTTGCGACACGGCGGGCCGCGGCAAGCGGGGCCACCGCAGGTAGCGGAGTATGCACCTCCAGTCTGTCACTTCACGGCCGAAAGATCATGGGCCGCGGACAAGATCCCCTTTCCCCCATATTGACCATTTGAGGGAAACCGTAGCGTGCGCACGGGTTGTCTGCACGTGCATTCGCTCTTGCACCTGCACGAGAGTTTGTCGCAGAATGATCAACGTGCAATCCACCACGGCGCCCGGCCAGTGGACCACGTTCGATTGGTGGCCTCCGGTCGGCTGGTGGCCGGAGGCGGCTCGCGATCTGCTGGTCCCCGGCCCGTCCGCGAGCGCCACGTTCGTGCTCCCGCCCAGCCCTGCCTCGGTCCATTCGGCCCGTAGTTTCACCGCTGGCGCGTTGTCGGGATGGGGCCTCGGCGAGCTGATCGAGAACATGGAGCTGGTGGTCTCGGAGCTCGCGACCAACGCGCTGCGCCACGGTCTGCACCTCGACGAGCCCCACTGCGCGCGCCCCGTCCACATGTCCCTGGTACGCCGGGGACCTCTCGTCACCAGCGCCTTCACCGATCCAGGCTCATCGGTGCCGGTGCTGCGATACCCTGGCCCCCTCGACACCGGCGGCCTCGGACTCCACATCGTCGAATCGCTCAGCCTCCGCTGGGGCTGGTCCGCACTTGCACCTCACGGAAAGATCGTCTGGGCAGTCCTCTCCTGACCGGGAGTGATCTGCATTACCGTGGATGCTCATGGCTCACGGTGAGTCCCGCGCGCGACCCCATGAGAGTGCTGACAGATGGAAGATCACCTGCTCGGCTGGCTGCGAAAACTGAACGAAGACAGGCTCGGCCGCATCCTGGCCAACCGTCCCGATGCCATCGCCGCGCCCTGGCCGCGGCGGCTCGACACCCTGGCCCAGCGACTGGGCAACGGCTTCGCCGTGATGGAGACTCTGCGCTGCCTGCCGCTGCCCTGCCTGCAGCTGGCCGAGGCGGCCCTGGCCATGACCCGCCCCACGGCCGAGCGGCTGGCGGACTTCGTCGACGCGCCGCTCGAAGAAGTGACCCCCTGGCTGGAATACCTCTATGACCACGCACTGGCCTGGCCCGGCGACGAGGGTGTCATCCACCTCGCCGAAGGCGTCGCGCGCTGGTGGTCCGCCCCGCTCGGCCTGGGCGAGCCGCTCGACCACTACCTCAACTCCTGGTCGATCGGCAACGACGCGCTGCACGCGCTCACCCGCAACCTGGGTCTGTCCTCCCAGGGCAACAAGCGCCGCGTCATCGCCCGCGTCACCCAGGCGCTCAGCGACCGCGAGCGCGTCAACACGCTGGTGCGCGGTGCGCCCGACGGCACGATCCCGCTGCTCGACCGGTTCGCCTGGCAGGGTCCCGCGCTGAACGTCGACGGCGGCAGGTTCGTCACGCCCGGCACACCGGAGAAGTGGTGCGCCGACCACGGCCTGCTCTACCGTCCGAGCTGGCACGTCGCGGAGATCCCCCGCGAGGTGGCGATCTGCCTGCGCGGCCCCGGCTACCACCCGTCCTACCGGCCCGAGCCGCCCGAGGTGGCCACGATCCCCGTCGATCCCGAAGAGGTAGACCACCTGATGACGCTGGCGGCGCCGCACGTCGTCGAGCGGTGCGCGGCCCTGCTCGACAACACCGCCAAGACGCCGCTGCCGCTGCTCAAGACGGGCGGCGTGGGCGTGCGCGAAGTACGCAGGGTCGCCAAGGAGACCGGCTGCGACGAGGACGAGACGCGGCTGCTGCTGGAGCTCTGCGCCGTGGCCCGGCTACTGGCCTGGGACGAGCAGTCGGGCGGCATGATCCCCACCGACCGGTTCGACCGGTGGCGGCTCGACGAGGGCTCGGCGCGGCTGCGGGTGCTGCTGGCGGCGTGGTGGCGCATGGAGCGCGCGTCGCTCCGCAAGATCGACGGCAAGTACGGCACCGTGCTCGGCGACGACCCCTCGGGCAGCGCGGTGGCCAGGGTCCGCAGGGCCGTGCTGTCGGCGCTGGCCGACCTGCCGGCGGGCACGGCGTTCGCCGACCGCGACAGCCTCGTGGCCAACGTCCACTGGCACGCGCCGCTGCTCGACCTGGAGCTGCTGGTGGCGTGCGCGCCCGCGGTGCTCGACGAGGCCACACTGCTGGGGCTGCTGGCCAACGACGCGATCACCGACCTGGGCCGCGCGCTGGCCACGCTCACCGCCAAGCCGGGCGACGAGAACGACGACGCCGTCCCCATGGTCGAGCACGACCCCGTGCTGGCCGAGGCGGCCACCAGGGCACTGGCGAGCGTGCGCAGGAGCGCGCTGTTCGGGCCCGACCTGACCGCGGTCGTGACCGGGCCGCCCTCGGCGGAGCTGGCGGCGCTGCTCGACCGGGCCGCCGACCGCGAGTCGCGGGGCGCGGCCTCGGTCTGGCGCTTCACGACCGAGAGCGTGCGCCGCGCGCTCGACCGCGGCTACGACGCCGACGAACTGCTCGACGAGCTGGCCGGTGTCGGCACGATCCCGCAGCCGCTGGAATACCTCGTACGCGACACCGCGCGCAGGCACGGTGAGATCACGGTCACCACGGTCGGATGCGTCATCCAGGCCGGCGATCCCGGTCTGCTGGCCGAGATCGCCGCGCATCGGCGGCTGGGCAGGCTGGGCCTGCGGCTGCTCGCGCCCACGGTGCTGGTGAGCTCGGCACCGGCCGAGCGCACGCTGGCCGCGCTGCGGGAGGTCGGCTACTCCCCCGTGCCCGTCTCCGACACCGGCGAGATCACCATCCACCGGGCCAGGCCCGAGGAGCCGCAGGGCGGCAAGCTGATCCTGCTGCCCGGGGGCCGGGTGGCCGAGCTGTCGGAGTTTCCCGGCATCACAGATATGGACCCGTCCCCCTACATGCTCGCCGAGCCGACGCCCGACCCGTACGAGCACGCCCGCCGCCTGATCGAGGCCACCCGGTCCGAGGACGGGACGAACGGCCGCACGTGGGCGATCATCGGCAGGATGGCCACCAGGCTGCCGACGGCGCAGCAGTCGCTGCTGGGGTTCGTGGTCGACCGGGGCGTGCGCGCCGGCATCACCCTGACCGGCGGGCTGACGGCCACGATCAGCCACGGCGAGCTCAAGGGCGGCGCGCTGGACGCCTGGTGCGAGGAGGCAGGCGACTACCTGGAGTTCCCCCTCGCCGAGATCGTCGAGGTCAGGGGAGCTCTTTAGCCTTCTTCAGATTGGCCACCAGCTCCTCGAGGAAGGTGGCGTACCCCTGATAGCTGAACGGCACCTCCGCGCGCCACGGGTAGAGCTGGCCGGCCTCGACCGCGGGGAGCTTGGCGAAGGTGGGCTTCTTCATCATCTCCTCGGGCTTGAGAGACTGGGTGCGGGTGTCGTAGAGGATCACGTCGGCGTCGTACTCGTCGGCGTTCTCCCAGCTCAGCGTCTGGAAGAAGCCGCCCTCGTCGACCTTCGACGGCTTGACGACGTCCAGGCCCGCGGCCGTGAGGTGCACGATGTCCGGGTACTCCGGCGGGTTGACCACCCACATCGCGTCGGCACCGCCGGACATCATGAGGATCTTGAGGTTCTTGAACTGGGCGAGCTCCTTGGTGGCGGCCTCCATGCGGGCCTTGGCCTCGGGCACGCCCTGCATGCTCGCGCCGAGCGACTTGGCCAGCTCCTCGTACTTGCCGATCACCTGAGTGGCGCTGCGGCCGGTGAGCATGATGCCCGCGGTCGGGGCGACCTGCTCGATGGTGTCCTTGGACTTGTCCGGCACGTACCAGAGCGTGCCCTTGACGTACATGCTGCTGACCAGGAGGTCGGGCTGGAGCGAGATGTACTTCTCGACGTTGAACTCGTCCCAGACGTTGCCGAGGCCCTCGACCTTGGTGATGTCCACGTTGCCGACCTGGGGGTCCTTGCTGCCGTCCTTGAGCTTGTGCGGGCCGAAGACGGCGATGGGGCGCACGCCGAAGTCCCACAGGGCGGCCGCGGCGCCGACCTGGGCGACGATCCTGGAGGGCGGCTTGGGCTGGTCGACCTTCTTGCCACGATCGTCGGTGAACGTCCAGCCCTGAGCCGCAGGGGATTCCGTGGTGGCCTTGGTGGGTGCTGATTCGCCGCCGCACGCCGCCAGCGTCAGGGCCGCCGCGAGGCCTGCGGCGGACGCCAGGAAGCCCCTGCGAGCCAGTACCGGTCCTGACATGCACATCTCCTAAGGTTAGGCTTGCCTTCGTATTGGGGAATTAGATTAGCCTTACCTAAGCTTTACCGCTACGAGAGGGGGTCGGGTGCGCCCGGCTGAGCACACGGCCAAGGCCACGCCCGGGGCCGGCGACGACGCCGAGCGCGCGGCGGAAGGCGGGCGGAGCGGCAAGGGGCGGGTCCTCGGGCTGATGGGCGGGCTCGTCGTCGCGGCGGCGGTGCTGGCGCTGGTGGCGGCGGCGAGTGTGGCGCTGGGGGCGCGGTCCATGTCGTTCTCGACGGTGATCGACGCCTTCCTCGCCCCGAACGGCTCCAGCGACCACACGGTCATCCGCGAGCTACGCATCCCGCGCACGTTCCTGGGACTCGGTGTGGGCGCGACGCTGGGGCTGGCGGGCGCGCTCATGCAGAGCCTGACCCGCAACCCCCTGGCCGACCCCGGCCTGCTGGGCATCAACGAGGGCGCGGCGCTGGGCGTGACGCTGGCGCTCGGCCTGTTCGGGCTGTCCGACCCCGCGATCTACGTGTGGTTCGCGTTCGGCGGCGCCGCGCTGGCCTCCGTCGTCGTCTACGCCCTGGCCTCCGCGGGCCGCTCGGGCTCCAGCCCCGTACGTCTCGCGCTCGCCGGCGTGGCCCTCGGCATGGTGTGCACGGCGGTGGCCTCGGCCATCCTGCGCATGGACACCCAGACATTCGACCGGATGCGGTTCTGGCTGACCGGGTCGCTGGCCGGGCAGACGGCCGGCACGCTGGTGCGACTGGCGCCGTTCATGGTGGCGGGGCTGGTGCTCGGCCTGCTGCTGGCCAGGCCGCTCAACATGCTGGCCCTCGGCGACGACGCGGGCAAGGCGCTGGGCGTGGCCGTGAACCGTACGAGGATCCTCACCGGGGTGGCCGTCACGCTGCTGTGCGGCTCCGCCACCGCGGCCGCGGGGCCGCTGTGGTTCGTGGGACTGATCGTGCCGCACGCCGTTCGCGCGGTGGTGGGGCCCGACCAGCGGTGGGTGCTGCCGTACTCGGCGCTGATCGCGCCGGTGCTGCTGCTGGGGGCCGACGTGGTGGGCCGGGTCATCGCCCGGCCAGGAGAGGTGCAGGTGGGGATCGTGTGGGCGGTGATCGGCGCGCCGATCTTCATCCTGCTGGCCAGGCGGAAGCGGGTGGCGGCACTGTGACCATCCGCGTCGGCCCCTGGTCCGTACGGCTCGCGCCCCGCGCACTGATCGTCGGCGCCGCCCTCGTCGTGATCGCCTGCGCGGTGACCGTGGCGGCCATCTCGACGGGCGAGTTCACGGTGCCCGTGCCCGACATCGTCTCCGCGCTCTTCGGCCGGGGCACGCCGGTCGCCGAGCTGATCGTCAGCAAGCTCCGCGCCCCTCGCGTGGTGACGGGGCTGGTGGTCGGGGCGGCGTTCGGGGTGAGCGGCGCGATCTTCCAGAGCCTCACCAGGAACCCCCTGGGCAGCCCTGACTTCATCGGCTTCACCGCGGGCGCCTCGACGGGCGGCATCGTCGCCGTGGTCGCGGGCGGCTCGGCCATGACGATCGCCGGCGGCGCGCTGGCCGGGTGCGTGGTGACGGCCGCGCTGGTGTACGCGATGGCGTTCCGCGGCGGCGTGCAGGGCTACCGGCTGGTGCTGGTCGGCATCGGGGCGAACGCGCTGCTGCTGGCGGTCAACTCGTACCTGCTGACCAGGGCCGACATCAACGACGCGGCCACCGCGGGCGCCTGGCTCACCGGGAGCCTGAGCGGGCGCGGATGGGACCACGCGATCCCCGTGGCGCTGGCGCTGGCCGTGCTGCTGCCGGTGTGCGCGTTCGTGGCGCGGCCGATGCGGATGATCGAGATGGGCGACGACGCGGCCAAGGCCATGGGGATCAGGGTCGAGGTCGTGCGCGCGGCGGCGATCACGGCCGGCGTGCTGCTGTCCGGCGTGGCCACGGCCGCCGCGGGGCCCGTCGCCTTCGTCGCGCTGGCCGCTCCCCAGCTCGCCCGGCGGCTCACCCGCTCGGCCGGGGTGACGATGGGGGCGTCGGCGCTGATGGGGGCCGTCCTGCTGACCGCCGCCGACCTGGCCGCGCAGCGCCTGCTCGCACCCACCCAGCTGCCCGTCGGCGTGCTGACCGCCGCGATCGGCGGCACGTACCTCGCTCTGCTCCTGCGAAAGGACCGTCACTGATGACCTTGGAAGGACCGGTGCTGACGGCCGATGCCCGGCTGTCCGGCACCAGCCTCACCCTCGCCTACGACCAGCGGGTCGTGGCGACCGACCTGAGCGTGGCGATCCCCGACGAGTCCTTCACCGTGATCATCGGCCCGAACGCCTGTGGCAAGTCCACCCTGCTGCGTGCCCTGGCCCGGATGCTCAAGCCCAAGACGGGCGCCGTGCATCTGGACGGGAGCGTGATCACGTCGCTGCCCTCGAAGGAGGTGGCGCGCCGGTTGGGCCTGCTCCCCCAGAGCTCGATCGTCCCGGACGGGATCACCGTGGCCGACCTGGTGGCCCGGGGCCGCTACCCGCACCAGCGGCTCATGCGGCAGTGGTCGCGCGCCGACGAGTCGGCGGTGGCCGAGGCCATGCGCGCCACCGACGTGGCGGAGCTGGCCGACCGCATCGTGGACGAGCTGTCGGGCGGGCAGCGGCAGCGGGTGTGGCTGGCCATGGCGCTGGCCCAGGAGACGCCGATCCTGCTGCTCGACGAGCCGACCACGTTCCTGGACATCTCCCACCAGATCGAGGTGCTGGACCTCTGCGCCGGCCTGCACGAGGCCGGGCGCACGATGGTGGCCGTCCTGCACGACCTGAACCAGGCCTGCCGGTACGCGACCCACCTGATCGTGATGCGGGCCGGCGAGATCGTCGCGGAGGGCGACCCGACGCAGATCGTCACGCCGGAGCTGGTGCACCGGGTGTTCGACCTGCGCTGCGAGATCATTCCTGACCCGCAGTCGGGCACCCCGCTCATCGTCCCCGAATCCCGCCGCCGCGTCCCCACCACCGCCTGACCCGCCCCTACCCACCGCTGCCCCATCGCCCCCGGCCGAAACGGCGCACGCGTGGACGAGACGGGCGATCGCACGGCGCGTCGTCGAAGCCCACCATTCCCTCCTCAAGGGACCCCGGACGACGTGCGGCGGCCGGCGGGCACCGGTCAGGGGAAGGTGGCCAGAGCCGTGGCCAGGGTGGCGATGGCCGCCGTGGCCCGGGCAGGGCCGTAAGCGTCCTTGAGCACGCACGCCGCCTCCGCCCCCATCGCCGCCAGCAGCGTGTGGGACAGGGCGTCGGCGTCGCAGCCCGGCCGGGCCTCGGCCAGGAGGATGGCCACGTGCCGGTGCCAGAAGCGGTAGGCCCCGATCCGGTAGCGAGCCCCCGGGCTGGCGGTCTCCGACATGCGGACCAGGTCCAGGTGGGCGAAGAGGTAGTCCAGGTAGGCGGCCACGAAGGCGGCGAGGCGCTCAGGAGCGGGCGCTCCGGGCCCGAGGGGCGGTGGGCCGGACAGGATGCGCTGCTGGAGGTCGCGTTCGCGGGAGTCCAGGAGCGCCACGGCGAGTCCAGATTTGTCGCCGAACCGCCGGAAGAGCGTGCCCTTACCCACGCCCGCCTCCGCCGCGATGGCGTCCATCGAGACCGCCTCCACCCCTTTCTCCGCGAACAGCCGGGCGGCCGCGGCCAGTACCTTCTCCCGGTTGCGCGCCGCGTCCGCCCGTTCCTTCACGGGACGGCCGACCAGAAGCTCCAGCGACTCCGACATGATTCGGACTCTAGTCCAGTTCGGCGCCTGCCAGCACAATCGGAACGCGCTCAGAGTGCTCCGCAGCGGCGCACCACGAGCAGTGCCAGTGCCCGTGTGACCTCGCGCAGCTCCCTCAGCTCGACCTGCTCCCTGGGGGCGTGAGCGAAACGCACGTCCCCGGGGCCGTAGTGCACCGTCGGGATCCCGCCCGCCGCGTACAGCCGCAGGTCGCTCCCGTACGGCGCCGCCGACTCGGCGGGCCGCGCGCCCGTGACGTCGGCGACCGCCCCGCCGACCTCGTCCAGCAGCGCATGCCCGGCAGGCAGCCGGCCGCTGGCGAACTGTCCGCCAGGCCACGTCACCACCGGCGGATTGTCGCGCAGCCACGGATGCGTCACTCCCAGGACCGCCTCCTCGAACGCCGCGCGTGCCGCCGCCGGGTCCTCCTCCAGCCGCACCCCGAGCCGCCCCTCGGCGACCAGCAGGTCGGGCACCGTGCTGGCCCAGTCCCCCGCGCGTACGGTCCCGATCTCGATCGGGTACGGCATCGCGTTGCCCTGGAAGATGCCGGGAACGTCCCGGTTCCGCTCTGCCTCCAGACGCCGGATCGCCTCGAACACCGGCCAGAACACCTCGACCGCGTTGACCCCCTCGTACCGCGTGGCCCCGTGGGCGGCCCGCCCGGCGATCTCCAGCCGGAACGTCAGCGCGCCCGCGTTGGCCGTGATGACCGCGCCGCTGGTGGGCTCGGTGATGACCGCGGCCTCCGCCGTGTGCCCTCTGGCGAGCGTGGCGAACGCGCCGAGCCCGCCGTCCTCCTCGCTGATCACGCAGTGCACGGCGAGCGGCCTGGCGAGCCTGATCCCGGCCTTCATGATCGCCCGCGCCACGGCGAGGTTGGCGACCAGGCCCGCCTTCATGTCGCAGGCGCCCCTGCCGTGCAGCACGTCGCCGGTGATCCTGGCGGCGAACGGGTCGCTGCCCTCCCATTTGGCCAGGTCACCGGTGGGGACGACGTCCACGTGGCCCTGGAGGGCGAGCGCGGGTGTGCCCTCACCCTCGGTGACGGCCACGACGCCGTACCCCTCGGTCCTGGGTGCTTCTGTGCCGGGGAAGCCGGGACGGCCGGTCAGGCCGGCGAGGTCGAGCTTCCAGACGTCCACGTCCATGCCGGCCTCGGTGAGCAGGCGGGCGAAGCGGTGCTGCAGCTCGGACTCGGCGTCGGTCCCGGTGACGCTGGGGACCCTGACGGTCTCGGCCAGCAGGTTGACGGTCTCTGCCTCGTCGATGGCGTTCAGGACCCTGGCTTCCACGTCGTGCATGGCGCACAGCCTCTCATGAACCCGAATCGCTCTTCGTGGCGATACATGGCGTGCGGACATGGGTGAGCTGGATCGTGGTGGCGCCGTTCGCCGGGTGGGCGGCGGTGCGGCTGAGCGGGTTCGAGCCGGACTGGCCGTGGGTGCCGGTGGTGGCGTACACGCCGTACGCGGTGTGCGCGGCGGCGGTGACCGTGCTGCTGGCCTGCCTGCTGAGACGGTGGGCGGCGGGCACGGTCGCGCTCGTCTCGGTGCTCGCGCTGACGCCCGCCGTGCTCCCCCGCGCCCTGGCCGACGGCAACCCCGTCGTCCACGGACCGGCGCTGCGGGTCCTCGCGGCGAACCTGCTGGTGGGGCGGGCCGACACGGCCGAGCTGATGGCGCTGGTCACCACGCGGCAGCCGGACGTGCTGACGCTGCAGGAGTTCACGCCGGACGCCATGCGGCGGCTGGAGAGCGCGGGGCTGCGCGAGGTGCTGCCGTACGCCGTCACGCGGCCGCTGCCGGGGGCCGGCGGGTCGGCCGTCTACGCGCGGTATCCGCTGACGGCCGGAGAGACGATCAAGTACGGCGGGTTCGGGCAGGCCAGGGCCTGGCTCAGGCATCCGGGCGGGGTACGGGTGGAGATCGTGTCCGTGCACCCGTGCGCCCCGAGACGGATCGGGCGGCAGCCGTGCTGGCAGGCGGGGCTGGCGGCGCTGCCGCAGGCGGGCAAGGAACTGCGGGTGCTGGCGGGCGACTTCAACGCCACGCTCGATCACCTGCCGGTACGCGAGCTGCTGGCGAACGGCTACCGGGACGCGGCCGACGTCATGGGGCGGGGGTTCGTGCCGACCTGGCCGCAGGAGGGCTCGAACCAGAACCTTCCCGGCGTGACGATCGACCACGTGCTGGCGGACTCCCGGATGGCGGTGCGTGACTTCGAGGTGCTGCAGCTGGAGCACACCGACCACCGGCCCGTGTTCTCCGAGCTCAGGCTGCCTTGATCGCGACTTCCGGAGTTTCGCGGGTGTCATGGCTCGTAAACTTGAGCCCGTGGTAGAGCCCAAGTTCGAGATTCAGATGCTGCACGACCGGGTCATGATCAAGCTGGAGCAGGAGGCCGAGGAGCGGCGCAGCGGCTCCGGGATCGTCATTCCCGCGACGGTCAAGATGGCCAACCGGCTGTCCTGGGGCGAGGTGTGCGGCGTCGGCACGAACGTGCGCTCGGTCAAGGTGGGCGACAAGGTGCTGTTCAACCCCGAGGAGCAGTTCGAGGTCGAGGTGCACGCGCGGACCTATCTCGTGATGCGCGAGCGCGACCTGCACGCGGTGGCCACCCAGGAGACCGACCACGGCACCGGCCTCTACCTATGACACGCGGATGAAGGAGAGCCACAGGTCCGACGCCCACGCCGTGCGGGGCACGTCCGCCAGCACGCGCGTCGCCTTGCCGCTCAGGTCGAGCACCGTCAGCCGGTAGGCCGCGCCGTGCGCCATGACGGCGATCACGTGGCTCTCGTCCCACCAGCCGAAAAGGGCCTCGGGTCGTACGTTCACGCGCTGGGCGATCTTGCCGCTGACCGGATCCACCAGGCAGAGCTGCTCCTTGAACCGCGACGGGCACCAGGTGGTGAGCCGCTTGCCCGACGGTGAGAACGGGTCCTCGGGGCCGGTCGGCAGGCCGACGCCCGCGTAGGTGCGCATGACCGCGCCGTCGGAGGCCCGGTAGGCGCGCAGGCCGGTGCCGTACATGGAGACGAGGTTGCCGTCGGGGCTCCACCAGAAGCCCGCGTTCCGGCTCAGGCCGGCGACCCGCACCGTGCGCGCGGTCTTGGCGGCCACGTCCACGACCGTGAAGCCGAGCACCTGCCACTTGCCGCCCACCTTCTGCTCGACGGTGAGCGCGACCCGCTTCCCGTCGCGGGACCACGAGGCGTAGGAGGCGGTCAGCGGCTTCTTGACCGTGCGGATCCTGGTTGAGGCGCCGGTGGTGCGGTCGGTGACGATCAGGGAGTCGTAGCCCGACCGGTACGAGCCGGGCACGCCTGCCGTCAGGCGGTTCCCGGGCGAGACGGACTCTTCGGAGAGCGTCTTCTCCCAGGCGAAGGCGTTGCCGGTCGTGGCTCTGAGGTAGGTGCGCTTGGTGCCGAGGCCGTAGGCGGCAAGACGTACCGGATCGCCCGTTTTTTCGTAATATTTCACGCCGCCAGTCCCGGGCAGCACGAGGTCCGCCTGGGCTGCGACCGGGAGCGTCACCGGTCCTGCATAACCCGCGGAAAGCGTCATGGACAGCGCGATGGCGATTTTGGCGATCACGCCCGCAGAATAGACAGGTAAGTACGAAATTTCGGGCGTCGATACCGACCGGGTCTAGATGTAACCCCGAGCGATCCTGATGACGTCGATGCCGAGCGTACGCAGGCCGAAGTAGACGATCACCGCGGCGACGGCCACCGTCACGATGAGCACGACGACGCGCAGGAGCCAGCCCTGCCGCTTGTACCACTCCATCCAGGCGTGCAGCGTGCGCTTGCCGAACTCCAGCACCCTGCGCGCCCAGTGGAACTCCACGGCCAGCACCGCCAGCCCCGCGAACACGACCGCCCACCCCGGCCCGGGGAACGGCACCATGATCAGCCCGGCCACCACCATGAGGGCCCCGATCACGCCGAACACGATCTTCAGCGTGAGCGCGCCGGTGCGCGTGGACCTGATGCCGTCCAGCCACCCGTGGAGGCCCGTGCGACGCTCGGGCATGCTGGAGCGGTCTGCGGCCTCGCCCTTGATCACGTCGGCGTCGCCGGTGTCAGACTTCTGAAGCTGCACAATTCCCCCCGGCAGTCGGTATGCCATCCAGGATACGGGCCGCCAACCGGTGGCCACTTGCAACCGACTAGCAAAAGACCAAACCCGCAAGACGGTAAATTTTCCAGCCCCAACGACCGGCTTCCGGCAAACATCGGTTAATGTCTGTTATGCCCGAGGTTTTGCTCCGTACCGTCACCGGTCCTGTACGCGCGGCCGCCATTACCGGCGCCGTGCTCCCCCACGAGCACCTGCGTACCGACATGCGCTGGGGAGTCGGCATCGACTCCGACCCGTACCGCTGGCTCGACGAGGAGCACGCCGTCACCGCCGAGCTCCGCGAGCTGCGACAGTCCGGCGGGCTCGGCCTTGTAGTGGATCTGACCTGCATGGGCATGGGCCGCGACGCCGCCGCCCTGGCCCGCATGGCGGCAGGCAGCAGGGTGCCGGTGATCGCCTCGACCGGGCATTTCGCGGAGCCGTTCACGAACGCCGGAAACGCGGACGTGGACTCACTCACCAGCCAGCTGATGGACGAGATCCTCAGCGGCGCGGACGACATGGGCGTGTTCCCCGGCGTGATCGGTGAGGTCGGCTCCTGGGGCGCCGAGCCCACGCCGCGCGAGGAGCGCTGCCTGATCGCCGCCGCCCGCGCCTCCCTGAAGTCGCGCCTCCCCGTCGCGACGCACGGCGCGAACGCCCCCGCGCTGCTGGAGATCCTGCTCGGGCAGGGCCTGCCGGGTTCCCGGGTGGCCGTCGGCTACGCGGGCACCGACCTGGGGGCGGCCAGGAAGATCGCCGAAGCGGGCGCGTACGTGAGCCTGGGCCTGCTCGCCCTCGGCCCGGACCAGGCGGCCAGGATCGTGCTCGGCCTCATCGAGGACGGCCACGCCGACCGCCTGCTCGTCAGCACGGGGCTGAGCCGGGTGGCGCAACTGCGCAAGTACGACGGCCCCGGCTACGCCCACCTGTTCGACGCACTGCTGCCGCGCCTTGGCGAGGCAGGCGTCGGCGAGGAAACGATCGGCCTCATCACCCACGACAACCCACTGCGCTGGCTGACCGACGGACTGGCTTGACCTCAACCAATGTCAAGGTTGCAGACTCGACCGCATGACCTTCACATCAGCGGAACTGGAGTACCTGTCGTCGCAGCACCTTGGCCGTCTGGCCACCGTGTCGCCCGGCGGGCAGGTGCAGAATAACCCGGTCGGCTTCTTCGTCGACGCCGAGACCGGCACGATCACCATCGGCGGGCACGCCATGGGCGCGTCCAAGAAGTTCAGGAACGTACAGAAGGGCAGCACCGTCGCGCTCGTCGTGGACGACCTGGCCTCGGTGGATCCGTGGGTGGTGCGCGGCATCGAGATCAGGGGCACGGCGGAGGCGCTGTCGGACACCGACCCGCCCGTGCCGTTCTTCTCCAGGGAGATCATCAAGATCACACCCACGAAGATCACCTCGTGGGGGCTGGCGGGTCCGCGCGAGACCCGGGTCGTGTGAAAGCTCGCTAGGATCTGGGCTACACGAGCCTTGGCCGGGTGGGGATGGTGACGGAGCACACGCACAGGGGCGGCCGCCTGCGCCGGCCGCTGGCCGCTCTGTCGCGCCTGACCCGGCTCGGCGACGTCCCGGTCGTGGTCATGCTGGCGTGGGCGGGCTGGCTGGCCGTCCCGTGGTCGTTCAGCGGCCTCGCCCAGGCCCGCGCCGCGGCGGCCGCCGCCGCTGCTGAGGCGGAGCCGCCGCAGGTCAACCTCTCCGCCGGATCGGTACGCCCATGGGCCCTCCCGGCGGCCCAGCCCCGCCCCCTCAAAACGGTGCGCCAAGTGCCCACCCACCGAAACGGCACCGCGCCGACCTCGGCGGGACCGGGCGCCGTGGGACCGGGCGCCGTGGGACCGGGCGGCAGCGCGTCGCCGGCCATCGCGGTTGACGGCTCTCGGCCGGCACCGGCAGCGCTGCACCACGACGAGACAACTCCGGGCTCGCTGGGCGTCGGCGAAGCGGCTCGTGACGCTTGGAGCACCGCCGCGCTGGGCTCCGGGACTCGGGGCGGCCAGAATGGCGCCGCGCTGGGCGTCGGCGGGGCCGTTTGGGGCGAGCCGGTCGCGGCCACGCTGGACACGGCGGCAGGCACGACCGGGCCGGGCGGTGTGGCGGCCGAGCGGGCCAGGATCGCCGGTGAGGTGCATGACGCGGCCGGGCATGGGCTCGCGGCCATCGCCATGCAGGCCGGGCTCGCGCTCGTCGCGCTGGACGACGACCCCGAGCAGGCGCGGGCGTCGCTGCGGGCGATCAGGGAGACCAGTACGACGGCTCTCTCCCAGCTGCGGGCGGCGCTCGACGGCATCGACCCGCCGGGCGGCGACCTCGCCCGGCTCATCGAGGGCGTCCGGGCGGCGGGCCTGCCGGTGGACGTCGAGCCCGCGGACTTCACCGTGCCCGCCCGCCTTCAGGGCACCGTCTACCGGGTTGTGCGGGAGTCGCTGACCAACGTGCTGCGCCACGCGGGCCCCACCAGGGCGCTCGTGCGGGTGGACGGGCGTCCGGGCGAGTTCGTGCTGGAGGTGGCCGACCGGGGTGCGGGCTGGACGGGCGCCCGGGAAGGGCGCGGGCTGGCCGGGATGCGCTCCCGAGTCACCGAGGCGGGCGGCCACTTCGCCGCCGGGCCGCGCGAGGGCGGCGGCTTCCAGGTGATCGCCCGCTTCCCCCAGGTCTCGATGTGATCATGCCGGAACACGGGCCCACGCCGGAACCCGCATCCGAGTCCTCCCCCCAGCCCGCAACCACCACTGCCCCCGTAACTGAGCACGTCAGCGCGCCCGAGCACGTCGGCCCGACCGAGGGCGTGATCAAGGTGGTCGTCGCTGACGATCAGGCGGTCGTGCGGATGGGGCTGCGGGCCCTGCTGGAGCGCGCGCCCGGCATGGAGTGCGTCGGCGAGGCCGCCGACGGCAGCGCCGCGCTGGCGTTGATCCGCCGTGCCCGCCCCGACGTCCTGCTGCTCGATATCCGCATGCCCGGCATGGACGGCCTCGCCACGCTACGGGCCATCGCCGAGGACCCGGAGCTGCGCGGCACCAGGATCGTCGTGGTGACCACGTTCGCCGTCGACGAGTACGTCTTCGCCGCGCTCCAGGCCGGGGCCAGCGGCTTCGTACTCAAGGACAGCGCCCCGGAGGAGCTGGTCAACGCCGTGCGCGTGGTGGCCGCGGGCGAGGCGCTGCTGTCACCGGCGATCACCAGGAAGGTCATCGGCATGTTCGGGCAGCACGGCGCCGGGCCGGTCGAAGGGCTGGAGACGCTGACGCCCCGGGAGCGGGAGCTGGTGGCCTGGGTGGCCACGGGCAGGTCGAACGAGGAGATCGCCAAGGAGCTGGTGATCAGCCCCGACACCGTCCGCACCCACGTCAGCCGCGCCATGGTCAAGCTCCGCGCGAGGGATCGTGCCCAGCTCGTGGTGTTCGCCATGCGAGCCGGGCTGAGCATCCCCGCATGAGCTACTTCTTCAGGAAGCCCTCGTAGTTGCGCTGCTGGAGCTGGGCCTCGATCTGCTTCACGGTGTCCAGCCCCACCCCGACCATGATCAGCACGCTGGTCCCGCCGAACGGGAAGTTCTGCTGCGTGCCCGGATCCTTGAGGATCGCGAACGCGACCAGCGGCAGCAGCGCCAGCACCGCCAGGTAGACCGCCCCGGGCGCGGTCAGCCGTCCCAGCACGTACGCCAGGTACCGGGCCGTGGGTCCCCCGGGCCGGATCCCAGGAACGAATCCCCCGTACCGCCGCATGTTGTCCGCCACCTCCACGGGATTGAAGGTGATCGACACATAGAAGTAGGCGAACCCCACGATCAGGAGCACGTACAGGCTCATGTGAAGAGGGCCCGACGTCAGGTTGCGCTGCACCCACGCCTGCCCCGCGTCCCCGAGCAGCGGCGCCGCCAGCGTCGGCAGGTACAGCAGCGACGAGGTGAAGATCACCGGCACGATCCCCGCCTGGTTCACCTTCAGCGGGATGTACGTGCTGCTCCCCCCGTACATCCGCCGCCCCACCATCCGCTTGGCGTACTGCACCGGGATCCGCCGCTGCGCCTGCTCCACGAAGACCACGGCCGCCACCAGGCAGAGCCCCGCCGCGGTCATCACCACGAAACTCACCGGGCTGAGCACGAAGATCTTCGCCATGTACGCCGGGAAAACGGCCACGACCTGCGTGAACATCAGGAGCGACATCCCGTTCCCGATCCCGCGGTCCGTGATCAGCTCGCCGAGCCACATGACCACGCAGGCCCCCGCCACCATGGTCACCACGAGCACGGTCACGGCCAGCAGGCCCTCGTCCCGCAGCAGCGGCCGCGTGCACCCGGGCAGGAGCTGCCGGGCGCGGGCCAGCGCGACGATCGTCCCGGCGTTCAGCAGGGCGAGCCCGACCGTCAGGTAGCGCGTGTACTGCGTGATCTTGGCCTGGCCGCGCTGTCCCTCCTTCCTGAGCGCGTCCAGCCGCGGCACGAGCACGGCGAAGAGCTGCAGGACGATGCTGGCGGTGATGTACGGCATGATGCCCAGCGCGAACACCGACAGCTGCAGCATCGCGCCCCCGCTGAGCATCTGCACCATGTCGAAGATGCCGCCCTTGGCCGCCCCCACGCACTCCCGCACGGCCACCACGTCCACCCCCGGCGAGGGCATGAGCTGCCCGAGGCGGAACAGCGCGATCAGTCCCAAGGTGAACAGCAGCTTCTTGCGCAGCTCCGGCACCCGGAACGCCCCGGTCAATGTCCCGGTCAATGTCCTGGTCAAGACGGTCAGCATGGTCAAGGAGTCTGACCGGGGCGGCCCGCGGGGTCGTCCGCCGAGACGAGGCACCCGCGTACGCAAATCCGCGTACGTCGGACGCCACGTCAGACGCGGTAGTCGTCGTCGCGCGCGTCGAGGATGGCCATGTGTCCAGGCAGGTGGCCGATCGCGTACTCGACGCCGCTGGCCATGACCGCCGCCTGCGGCGTCACCCCGCACGCCCAGAACAGCGGCACCTCCCCCGCCCGCACCTCCACCGGGTCACCGAAATCGGGCCGGCCAAGGTCGCGGATCCCGATCGCCGCGGGATCTCCGACGTGCACCGGCGCGCCGTGCACCATCGGATAGTGCCCGCTCACCTCGACGGCGGTCTCCACCAGCGCCTCGGGCACCGGCCGCATCGACACGACCAGCGGCCCCGACAGGCTGCCCGCCGCCTCGCAGGGGACGTCGGTGACGTACATCGGCACGTTCGTCCCCAGCTCCAGGTGCCGTACCGGCACCCCGGCCGCTAGCAGGGCCGCCTCGAAGGTGAAGCTGCACCCGATGAGGAACGGCACGAGGTCGTCCCGCCACTCCGCCACCACGTCGCCGAGGTCCGCGACGGGCTCGCCGTCGCGGTAGAGCCGGTATCCGGGCAGGTCGGTACGGAGATCGCCGGGAAACAGCGGCGTGGACCAGGTCCCGGGCTCCCCAACGTCGAGCACGGGGCACGCCTGCGGGTTCTGGTGGGCGAACAGCAGCAGCTCGTACCGCAGCCGTCTGGGCACGGCGATCAGGTTGGCCTGCGTCCAGCCCCTGCACCAGCCCGCCGTGGGCACCCGCTCGCCGGCGCGGAAGCGCTCCCGCGCCTGCGCCGGGCTGAGGTCGGCGACGTTCACCTCTTGACAGTATGGCGGGCCGCGTACAACGGTCCACTACGCCCCGTGAGGTGCCCTTATTTGAGGGGTACTCATATCGAGCGGCGGAGCCGGTGATGCCGGGGCTTTCCGGGGTAGCGGCAGTGCCGTGCGACTCGACGTGAACCTCCTCGACTACGTCCTCATCGCGATCTACTTCGCCACCGTCCTCGCCATCGGGTTAGCCGCCCGCCGGCGGATCAGCTCCAGCCTCGACTTCTTCCTGGCCGGGCGCGGCCTGCCGGCCTGGATCACCGGGCTCGCGTTCGTGTCCGCCAACCTCGGCGCGATCGAGATCCTCGGCATGGCGGCCAACGGCGTGCAGTACGGCGCCATGACCGTGCACTACTACTGGATCGGCGCGGTCCCCGCGATGGTGTTCCTCGGCATCGTGATGATGCCCTTCTACTACCGCTCCAAGGTCCGCAGCGTGCCCGAGTTCCTGCGCAAACGCTTCAACGGCGCGACGCAGCTGCTGAACGCGATCACGTTCGCGGTGGCGCAGATCCTCATCGCGGGGGTGAACCTCTACGCGCTGGCCCTGGTCATGGAGGCGCTGCTGGGCTGGCCGCTGCCGGTCTCGGTGGTGGTCTCGGCGGTGATCGTGCTGGCGTACATCACGCTCGGCGGGCTCTCTTCAGCGATCTACAACGAGGTGCTGCAGTTCTTCGTGATCCTGGCCGGGCTGATCCCGCTGACCGTCCTCGGGCTGATCAAGGTGGGCGGTTTCTCGGGGCTCGCGGACAAGGTACGCCAGAGCGCGCTCGGCGAGGGCGGCCTGCACACCTGGGCGGGCACGGCGGGCGAGAACCCGATGCACGCGCACTGGATCGGCATCGTGTTCGGGCTCGGGTTCGTGCTGTCCTTCGGCTACTGGACCACGAACTTCGCCGAGGTGCAGCGGGCCCTGTCGGCCAGGAACACGAACGCGGCCAGGCTCACGCCGATCATCGCCGCGTACCCGAAGCTGTTCATCCCGCTGGTGACGGTGCTGCCGGGGATGATCGCGCTCGTGCTGTTCAGCGGCTGGGGCAAGAGCCAGGACTACAACAGCGCGATCCCGATGCTCATGCGGGACCTGCTGCCGAACGGCGTGCTGGGGGTCGCGGTGACCGGGCTGCTGGCCTCGTTCATGGCGGGGATGGCGGCGAACATCAGCGGGTTCAACACGGTCTTCACCAACGACATCTGGCAGGCGCACCTGCGTCCTGACCGCGACGACGGCTACTACCTGCGGGTGGGCCGGATGGCGACCGTGGCGGGAGTGGCCCTGGGCGTCGGCACGGCGTTCATCGCGGCCGGCTACTCCAACATCATGAACTATCTCCAGGCGCTGTTCTCGTTCTTCAACGCGCCGCTCTTCGCGACGTTCATCGTCGGGCTCTTCTGGCGGCGGATGACGCCGTGGGCCGGGTTCTGGGGTCTGCTCTCCGGCACGGCGGCGGCCTTCGCGTCCTACATCGCGTACAAGGCCGGGATCGTGGACTTCGGCACCGAGCTGAACGCCAGCTTCTGGGGCGCGGGCCTGGCGTTCGCCGTGGACGTGGTCGTGTCCGTGGCGGTCACGCTGGTCACCACGGCGAAGCCGGCCGAGGAACTGCGCGGGCTCGTGTACGGGCTCAGCGCCGTCAATCTGGAGGACGACGCGCTGGCGGGTGACGCACGGTGGTACCGCTCGCCGGTGGTGCTCGGCACGGGCGCCCTCGTCCTCGCCGCCGCTTTGTACGGGGTGATCATATGAGCGACATCCGCATGGTGATCGGCGGGCTGTTCCTGCTGTACGGCGTGATCCTCGTCGTGGCCGGGGCATTCGGGAGCGCGGTCAACCTGTGGACCGGGCTCGTCATGGCCGTGTTCGGCGGCACGTTCCTGGCGTGGGCCCGGCTCCGACGGCTCTGACGGGTAGACGGTCCGGGTGGCCAGTCCGTCGTGCTCGTCTTCTACGTGACGCCGTCGAGTATGCGGCGCACCCCGTTCCCACCGCATTTCGTCGAGCCCCCCGCTGATCTCCGGCTGATCCCCGGACGGCACGTGTCAGGCGTGGTCGAGCAGATCGGCGAGTACGTCGGCCAGCATCGATCACGTCCAGGCCGCCGCGCTGCCCATGCGCGGCCCTGACCGCGTGGCAGGCGTTCTCGGACATCGTCGAAATCTCGCCGGGGGCTCGTCGACGCATGTTCATCGCGGGCTCGGGGATGCCCCCCCGCGGACACGGCCGCGTTCGACCAGGCAGGTGTGCGGCCGCCGCCGCCAAGGCGCACGCGGTCATGGAGAGCGGCGACTTCCTAGTACTCGACCTCGAAGGTGTGCGGCCCCAGGGCGTACCCGTCTCCCCTGGGCACCACGTACCCCTGCTCGATCAGGTGCGCGATGCACTCGCGCACCTCCTCCTCGGTCAGTCCGGACGCCCGCACGACCCCTGCCCGACTCGCCATCCCATGCTCCACCGCCTGTGACGCCACCGCCTCGTACACGTGGATGTCGACGTCCGACAGAGCCTGCACATCGTGGGCCTCGATCATGAGCGCTGTCTCGCCCCCTCCCTCAACCGGTACGGATCGACTTCGCGATCCGGGTAGCGACGGAGGTACTCGGTCTCCAGCTCGTTCGTCCGTGACGTGTGCACCGCCAGAGCGTCCTCCGACCCGTGGAAGAACGTGTCGCTCCGGGTCGCGTGCAACTGCCGCAGCTCGCGGAGCAGATCCTCGTCGCTGAGCTGCGCCGGGTCTATTCCCATCGTCGTCATGGGCTTCCCCTACCCCAGTGCTCTCGACAATATCTGTCACATTTCCTGACATATTGGCATTGTTTGTAAGAGATCGCCGCCTTACGTTCCCCTTATGGACCTCGAGCTCAGGCACCTCAGGATCGTCCGCGCGGTCGCGGACGCGGGAAGTGTGAGCAAGGCCGCGTCCCTGCTCGGGCTGGCACAGCCGGCCCTGACCGCCCAGCTCAAGCGCATCGAGAGGGGGCTCGGCGGCGCCCTTTTCGAGCGCGACCGGCACGGCGCGAGACCCACCAGGCTGGGCGAGCTCGTGCTCTCCAGGGCACGAGTGCTGCTCCCCGCGGCCCAGGAGCTACAGGAGGAAGCCGTACGTTTCGCCGCCTCCCCCTCCTCCCCCGGCTACCGCATCGGCGCGACCAACGGCCCCATCCTGGGCGGCCTGGTCGACCGGCTGGCCACGGAGCGCCCGGTCAGCACGTACACGTCCTGGTCGGCACGCGAGCTGACCAGCATGGTCGAACTCGGCCGCCTCGATTACGTGCTGACCGGCGCCTGCGGCGACTCCGGCACGCCCGCCGGCGCGCTCGCGTGGGAGTCGATCGCACTCGACCCCGTGTTCTGCCTGGTCGGCGAGGATCACCCGGCCGCCAAGGAGAAGGAGGTGGAGCTGGCCGGCCTCGCCGGCGAGCACTGGGCCGTGACGCCCGGCGACGGCTGCTTCGCCGACTGCTTCGCCACGGCCTGCGCGCGTGCCGGGTTCACCCCCGGCACGATCTACGAGACCGACGTCTCCACCTGCACACACCTCGCCCAGGTCGGCCGCGCGGTGGTGCTGTGCCAGGCCACCCACCAGCCCGCCCAGGGCCTCGTCATGGTGCCGCTCGCGGGCGCGCCGCTGCGCTGGCGGCAGCTCCTCGGCCGCCACCCCACCGCCCCCGACGCCGCGTGGGTGGTGGCGCAGGCCAAGCAGGTCCACATGGACGCGGTACGCCGGAGCCCGGTCTACTCCGACTGGCTGGTACGGAACCCGGGTTACGGCACCACCCCATAACTCCCGCGGTTGCCGCCGTCCGGCATGGTCGGCGGCGACCGTCACGCGCCGCCACGCGGCCCCGGCGGCGGCCGTCGAGCGCACCCAGCCGCGCGGCCCGGACGGCTCGCGGGGAGGGCGTGCCCTCTGCCCCCTCCCCGAACCGGCCCTTCACGCCAGGCCGTACTCCCACCCCGGCCGCCACTCGAACGGCGCGTCGACCAGTTCCTCCAGGGAAGTCTCGTCCAGCAGATTCTGCAACGCCCACCGATTGGCGGAGTGCGACACCAGAAGCACCACGCACCCCTGCCACTGCTCCATCACATCCCGCAGAAATCCCGCCATCTCCGCCACGACCTGCCGATAACTCTGCCCGCCCGGCCACGGCGTATCGATGTGCCTGCTCCGCAGCGCCGCCACCTCACTGACCGGCCCACCGTTGTAGATCCCGTAGCCACATTCCCTGAGCCGCCGATCGAGCCTGACCTCCTTGCCGCTCCCCGCAAAGGCGATCTCCGCCGTCTGCACGGCCCGCCGCAGGTCGGAGGCGTACACGACGTCCACCTCCCGCCGCCGCACCCCCAGCTCCACAGCCAGCGCCCGCCCGCGCTCGGACAGCTCACCAGCCGGTGGCGATGCCCGTCTCGTTGTCCACGGTGACGGAATGCGTCTCGTAAGCCGGCTTCACGGCCACGCCCAGACGCTACCCGCCCCTACCTCGCCCGCCTTCACGCGTCCCTAAACCGAGACCCGAATATGATCGAGTCAGGCTCCAACAACGTTGCCGAGCATGGAATGATGTCGGCGGAGATCTGTCTCCCGTTCGGCCGGGCACGACGAGCGGATCCGATGCTCTAGCCTTAGCTTGCACGGGGGCTCGGCATGGTCCTTCGGACGTCCCGCCGCACGTCACACAACTGAATCCAGGGGCGGTAGCTCAGCCGGTCAGAGCATCGGACTCATAATCCGTGGGTCGTGGGTTCAAGTCCCACCCGCCCTACTCTTCAATACCGCGTTCGGCCTGGGGCTTCTCGGTTCTCACCGACCTTCGTTCCCATTGTTGATCATGCTCGGTTGCTCCGTGGTTGCTCGTGTGTACGCACCGTGTAACGCGGTAGATCGTTTAGGCGGTCATCGTCAGTTCAGACCCCAGAGATGACCATCAGAAGATCAAGCCAGAAGGCCTGCACGGCGTTGCTGGTCAGCAGTGGTCTGATGGGCGGCCAAGTCTTGTCCAAGTCGGCTCGTCTCCTCCGCCAGGCTGCTGGTGACCAGCAGATAAAAGATCCGCTGGTTCTCGTAGCGATACTCTCGGCCCGCATCCAGCGCAGACTAGAGATCGATCGGCTGTGCTACCTGTGCGACAGTCCCTGAGGACAAACAGGCAGGCCCGCCGAAAGGATCGGCGGGCCTGCTGGGTTCGGTGGTTCAGGTGGTGGTGTCTCAGGTGTGGTTCGGCAGGGTGATCAGCCGGGCCGTCTGGGCGCCTGCGGCTGCGGTGTTGATGAAGGCGGCGGTGGATTCGGCGGCGGCGCGGGCCACCTCCGGGTAGACGCTGGTGTAGGTGTCGCGGGTGAAGGTGGACGAGACGTGGCCGAGGGTCTCCTGTACGACCTTCAGGTCGACCCCGGCGGCGAGCATGAGTGAGGCGGCAGCTTCGCCAGCTGCCGCGAGTTCCTCTGACGGCTGGCAGGATGACGCCGGCTGGGGCTCGGCCACGGTCTCGGCCGACCGCAAGCACATCACGGTCTGCGACCTGAGCCGGGACGGCCGCGCCGTCCGGGTTGAATACGCCACCACGTACCTGCAGAAGTGGACCGTGGTCGACTCCGACGGCGCCCGCTGGGGCTGCGGAACCGACACCACCCACCTCAGCCGCATCACCGTCTTCAAACTGTGCGAAGGCGGTACATTCGGCTCCTGCCGCCCCCCAATCTGGGTCTCATGTGCCGGCTTTCTCGGGTAGGCCGGGGGCGACCGGTCAGACTCGCACCGCCTGCGTGCATGGCGACAGCTGAGCGGCAGGCTAGGACCTGGCCGGGTCCACTCCCCCGGCTGATCCGGCTCGGTACCCAAGAACTCAGCTCGATCTCCACCGCCAACTCCAGCCGCCCTACTGCCTCCTTAGTCGGCACGACGTTTGCCACGTTCCAAAGGCTCAGGCCGCAACGCGCCGCCAGCACCTCAGGACACTGCGGACAGACTCCGGCGATCGCGTCCGTGACGGCGCTGTAGCGGCAAGGTGCAGATCGCTACCGGCCTGGCACGGCCGCCCGCAGCGGGGGCAATTCGCTTCAGTCCGCGAGGGGCGAGTCGAGCGCCCAGCGAGATTTTCGGGTCATCGCGGTGATGGCCCGCCCTTCGCTGACCGTGAAGGGGGCGGCGGTCGGGTGGCCAAGCCGGGCGGCCAGCTCGCGAGCGTCCTGTCCCGTGCGAGGGGGCGCCGCGCGGATCTCCAAGCGCGGGCGGCCGGCAAGCCGGGCGTCCGCAGGATCCCGCGCGTGGGCATCTACATGCCACCGCCCGCCTCGGCAGGTCATGGTCATTCGTAGTAAGCCATCTTTGCGTGAGGACCTGAAACAGCTCTGAAAACACCCCTGAAACGGGTCGGCACCTCAGGTGTCCGTGCAAGGAATCTCACCATCATCGGATTGGGAAATGTGCCGGTCGGCACCCGGACGAGTTGCCGCATGCCCGGCACAGCGGGCACGCCCAACCGCTCAGCGAGGTGGTGGGCGGGTTTCCCGATTCCTGCGGGGCTCAAGAAGGTGGGTCCGGACGGGATGACGGGTCAGGTATAGGCGATGGGCCAGCTTGACCGGCGCGGCGCCGGTGCCCGCGATCTCCCTGGCGCCGCCCGCGAACATCGCTGCCCCGGACACCGCCGTGGCGGCGAACCCCACGCGGGCCACCGGCAGCAACTGCCGCGCCGCAGCCGACACACCTCCGGGTGTGGGTCGCCCCACCTGACTCGCTCACCGTGCCCGACACGTACCGCGGCTGCTCGGTCCTGAAGTCCTCCCAGCCGTGGCGCAACGTGCCGAGGAGGGCGAGCCCGACGATCACCGACTTCATAACCGCCATCCTCACTACCGAATCCGTTTGCGCCAGATCCAGAGGCAGGTACGTGTCCATTAATATCGATGGCATATGGATCTCCAGCAGGCGACCGGCCGGTTTGGCGGCGGTTCGCCGCGTCACAGGTGAGTTCGCGGGTGGCCTCGGAGTTTTCCGCCTTCCAGGTCGAAGTCGAGGGCCAGCGTGCGTTCGAGCGGCCGTGGCAGCCACCAGATCCTCGGGCCGAGTACGGCCAGTACGGCCGGCATCAGCGTCATCCGTACGACGAACACGTCGAGCAGGACGCCGGCCGCCAGGCCCAGCCCGAGCGTTCCGGTCAGCGGTTTGCCACCGGCGACCAGGATGATCGACACGCTGGTCAGCACGAGCGCGGAGACGGCCATCACCCGGCGGGAGCGGTCGAACCCGGCCCGGACGGCGGCCTCGGGGGCCAGGCCGTCCGCGAGCGTGGAGCGGATCCCGGCGCCTAGGAAGATCTGGTGATCCATCGCCACGCCGAACACCACAATGATCGCGAGAACGGGAAGCATCGGATGTGGGTCCGCACCGGCGGGGCCGCGCGAGACCACGATGGCGAGCAGGCCCAGCGTGGCCGCGACGCTCAGCAGGTAGCCCGCCACCGAGATGATCGCGAGCAGCACCGACCGGAACGCCATCGCCAGGTGCTGATACGTCAGCATCAGCATGAGCACCAGATAGAGCGGCAGGAACTCGGTCTCGGGTCGCGCGAACCGCGACTCCCGCAGGCCGAGGGCCGCGACAGCAAGCAGTGCCAGACCCGCGACCAGGACCGGAGCGGGATGCCCTGTGACGAACGCGCCCCATCGGGATTCGGTGGGCGCCGGCCGCCTCGAGAGCCGAGGAGCGGCGAACGCCAGCAGAGAGGGCATCAGCGTGACGGCGGCGAGCACAGCCGCGAGGACCACGGCGAACGTGGCCAGGCCCGCCGTGACCAGGAAGCCGCCCTGGCCCGCCATGACCAGCTGGACCATCGCGGGGAGGACCGCCATGGCCGCGCACACGACGCCCGGCCCGGCGGAGCCCATGGCCCTGCCGACGGCCTCGTCCCGGTCGGGCGACGGATCGCGCCGGAGTGCGGACACGATCCGCAACCCGTAGTCGACGGCCACGACCAGGGCCAGGATCGACGGCAGTGCGAGGGCTTGCGGGTCAAGGTCGAGGCGCGCGACGACGACGCCGGCAACGAGCAGGACGACCAGCCAGATCCCGGTGACACGTTCCCTTTGCCGGGAACAGTACGCGCCGATGCGATAGAGGGTTAGCGACAAAACGAACTCCCAAGCGGTGTGACGAGCCCCCGGGCCCCAGCCCAACGGTCCACCAGGTGCGGCGGTCCAAGCCAGGCGGTCCGGGTGCGGCGGTCCGGGTGCGGCGGGTCAGTCGACGGGGAACGGCACCATGCGGCGCATGAACGCGTCCCAGCCGCGATCGCCGACGAGGCGCCTCGCCAGTGGGGCGATGCGGGCCTGGGGGCCCACCTTGTACCGGGCCTTCGGCCGTCGCGCGGCGACCGCTCTGACGATCACCTTCGCCACGTCCTCCGCGCTCAGTACGTCCCGCGCCCCTTCCCGGTGAGCTCGCTCCACCATCCTGGCCACGCTGTGCTTGAAGCCCTCGTACGGGCCGTCGCCGCCGGTGCGCGGATTGTGCCGTTCGCTGCTGGCCATGAACTCCGTCCGCACCGCTCCCGGTTCCACCAGCACGACGTTGACGCCGAACGGGGCGACCTCCTGCCGGAGCGAGTCGCTCAGCGATTCCAGCGCGTACTTGGTCATCGCGTACGGGCATCCGGTCGGAGGCGTCACGAGACCGGCGGCGGAACCCAGGTTGACGATCGTGCCGGAATGTTGCCCCCGCATCCCCGGCAGGACGAGCTGGCACATCCGGATCAGGCCGAACACATTGGTCTCGAACACCTCGCGCACCAGAGCGAGCGGAACCTCCTCCACCGGCCCGCCCCCGCCACGCCCGGCGTTGTTGATCAGCGTTCCGACGGCGCCATGCTCTTCCTCGACGGCTCGTACGACCCGCGTCATGGCCTCCTCGTCTGTGACGTCCAGTTGCTGCACCCTGCATCCGGCTGCCCGCAGCTCGGCCAGGGTGTCCAGCCGCCGGGCCGTGGCCCAGGTGGGGTACCCGGCGCGGGCCAGGGCGAGGGCGGTGGCCCGTCCGATGCCCGTGGAGCAGCCGGTGATCAACACTGCGTTGGATGTCATGTCGCTTCTCCAAGGTGCCAGGTGACGGGGAGGCTGCGCACGCCGTACGTGATGGAGTCGGTGCGGAAGTCGATGTCCTCCCGCGTGATCGCGAGACGCAGGGTGGGGAAGCGGCGGAGCAGGGCGTTCAGGCCGACGCGCAGCTCGACGCGGGCGAGTTGCTGGCCGATGCACTGGTGGATTCCGTGGCCGAAGGCGAGGTGGCCCGCGGTCGCCCTGGTCAGGTCCAGCTCGTCCGGGTCGGGGAATCGGCCGGGGTCCCGGTTGGCCGCCGGGAGCGAGATCGTCACGGTCTCGCCCGCGGCGATGCGCACGCCGTACAGCTCGATGTCTTTCAGCGCGGCGCGGGTCGGGCCGAGGTGGATGATCGACAGGTAGCGCAGGAGCTCCTCTACGGCGCCGCCCGTCAGTGACGGGTCGGCGCGGAGCCGGGCCTGCTGGGAGGGGTCTGACAGGAGGGCGAGCGTGCCGAGGCTCAGCATGCCGGCGGTGGTCTCGTGGCCGGCGATGAGCAGCATGACCGCCACGCCGGTGAGCTCCTCGTCGTTCAGCTCGCCGCTGCGGATCAGGCCGCTGATCAGGTCGTCTGCCGGATCGGCGCGCTTGCGCAGGACCAGTTCGTGGAGATGGCGGGCGAGGTCGGCGGTCGCCGAGCGGGCCTGCTCCGCGGTGGCGTCCAGGCTCGCGATCACGGCCGTGTCCCGCTGGAATCGTTCGCGTTCGCGGTACGGCACGCCGAGCAGTTCGCAGATGACCAGTGACGGGATGGGCAGGGCGAAGGATTCGACCAGGTCGAGGGGTGGGCCGTGGCGTTCCATCGCGTCGAGGCGCTCGGCGGTGATCTGCTCGATCCTGGGCTCCAGCTCGCGCATACGGCGCACGGTGAACTGGCCGGTGATCAGACGGCGGTATCTGGTGTGGTCGGGCGCGTCCAGGTTGATGAAGATCCCCGGACCGGCGGGCTCGCGCGGGCCGTCACCTACCGGCCTGCGCTGAAGCTCTGATCGGGCGCTGAAGGCGGGGTCAGCGAGGATCGCCCGGGCGGCGGCGTGGCCGGTCACCAGCCAGCCGAGGTGGCCGTCAGGATAGGCGAGGCGGCTGATCGGATGCTCCGCGCGGAGCCGGCCCAGCTCTGCCGGCGGATCGAGGGGGCGGGTGCGGGCCGTGGGCAGTGGTCGGGCCATCTCAGTCCTTCCTCGAAGGTGGCGCGGGAAGCAGCTTCTCCGGGCTGATCGGCAGGTCGCGGACGCGGGTGCCGGTGGCGTTGAAGACGGCGTTGGCGACGGCCGCCGCCGAGCCGACCGTGCCGATCTCACCGAGCCCCCGGCTGCCGACGGGATTGAAGATCGTGTCCGGATAATTCAGGAAGTGCACGTCGATATCGGGGATGTCGGCGTTGGTGGGGATGAGGTAGTCGGCGAAGTTGGCGTTGGCGATGCGGCCGGTCGCGGGCTCAACCTCGGCGCCCTCCATGAGCGCCTGACCCAGGCCCCACACCACGCCGCCGATGATCTGACTGCGCGCGGTCGCCGAGTTGAGAATCGTCCCGGCGTCCACCACGCTGGCCATCCGGGCCACCCGCGTCTCGCCGGTGAAGCGGTTGACCCTGACCTCGCTGAAGTGCGCCGCGAACGAGCTCATCGCGTGCTGCGGCTCCGCCTTGGGGGCGCTGGTGCCGCTGGCGGTGACTCCGTCCACCTCCATGAGCCTCAGCAACGGGCCGAACCCGATGCTCCGCTCGTTCGTGCTCAGCACCCCGTCGTGGTAGCTGACCTCCTCAGGCTTGAGGCCGTGGAACGGCGAGCGCTCGTGCTGGGTCGCCCGTAGGATCAGCGCGTCTGTGGCCGCCTTGGCGGCGGCCCTGACCGCGGGCGCCACACTCGAACTACCCGCCGATCCCACGGCGCCCGCCATCGCCCCGATCGGCATCGGGGCCGGGCTGAGCTTGGTGTCGCCCAGCCAGGACACGACGCGGGCGAGCGGGATGCCGAGGCTGTCCGCGGCCATGATCGACAGCACGGTGCGCATGCCGGTACCGAGATCGGCGGTGGCCGCGCCCACATGCACGGTGCCGTCGTGCCGGAATGAGATCCGCATCGTCATCTCGTACCGGTTCGCCCCGTACACCCCTGTCGCCACGCCGTATCCCACCAGCCACTCCCCGTCCACCACGGAGCGCGGCTCCGCCTTGCGGTGGGACCAGCCGAAGCGGGCCGCGCCCACCTGCAGGCACTCGGCGAGGTGCTTGCTTGAATACGGCAGGCCGCCGATGGGATGCCGGTCGGCGTCGTTCGCGAGCCGTAGAGCGATCGGGTCGAGGCCGAGCTCGTGGGCCAGCTCGTCCATCGCGCACTCCAGCCCGAACGACCCGGCCTCCTCGCCGGGCGCCCGCATGATCGTGGCCGGCGGCATGTCCAGGGTCACGACCCGGGTGCCCGCGTGAACATTGGGCGTGCAGTAGACGCCCAGCGAATAACCGCTGACGCCGTTGTAGAGGGAGCTGACCTTCGATCTGGTGGACACGCAGTCGTGCTTGATCGCGCGGAGCTTGCCATCGCGGGCGGCGCCGAGCGCGACGTCCTGGACGACCGCCGGGCGGTGGCCGGTCACCGAGTAGAGCTGCTCGCGGGTGAGCGCCAGCTTGACCGGGCGGCGCACCTGCCGGGCCGCCGCGGCCGCGAGCACTGCCGGTGGCCACGTGCTGGCCTTGCCGCCGAAGGCGCCGCCGACGTGTGTGCTGATCACCCGTACGGCCGCGGCCTCGATCTCCATCGCGACGGCGATCTCCTGCGCGTGCAGCAGCGGTCCCTGGGTACCGCTGTGGACGGTCAGCGTGCCGTCGGCGTCCCAGGCGGCGATGGCCGTGTGGGGCTCCATCGGGTTGTGGTGCTCCGGCCGCTGGCTGTAGGAGGCCCGGACGGTGACCGCGCTGGCGGCCAGCGCGGAGTCGATCGAGCCGTACCGGGGGTTCAGGACGTCGACGACCGGCGGCCCGGTCAGCGGGGGCGGCACGACGGCGTCCGGGATGCCGTCGGCGAAGGACGTGTTCGGCCGCCTCACGTCGTAGGCGGTCTCGACCAGCGCCGCCGCATCCCGTGCTTGCTCGAAGGTCTCGGCGATGACCAGGCCGATGACCTGTCCGTGGTGACGGACCTCGCGGTCGCCGGGTTGCAGTGGGAACCGGTTCGGCCCGTAGAGGAAATAGCCGGGGCCCTGCGCCCAGGGACCCGCGTAGCGCAGCGGGTTGAACGGCGTGAAAACAGCGAGCACCCCGGGTGCGGCGAGTGCGGCCTCGGCGCTCATCGTGCGGATGGTCCCGTTCGCGATCGTGCTGAGCACCAGGTAGCCGTGGACGAGTCCCTCGACGGTATGGTCGCCGGAGTAGCGGGCGGCGCCGGTCACCAGGCCGGGACCGTCAACGCGATTGGTCATGGCCGGCCTGCCAGTCCGGTCAGTGCGCGGATGACGGTCTGTCGCAGGAGGGCGGGCTTGAACCCGTTGTGCGGCAGCGGCCTGGCGCCCTCGGCCGCGTGGGCCGCGGCCTGCTCGAAGACCTCTGGACGGGCCGGGCGGCCCTTGAGCGCGCTCTCGACCGCGCGCAGCCGCCACGGCTTGGTGCCCACGCCCCCCGCCGCGATCGCCGCGTCCGCGACAGTGCCGTTGCGCAGGTCGATCGCCGCGGCCACGGAGGTCAGCGCGAACTCGTACGACCTTCTGTCCCGCACCTTCACGTACACCGACCGCTTGGCCCAGGCCAGGACCGGCACCGTCACGCCGGTGACGAGCTCGCCCGGCCGCAGCCGGTTCTCCAGGTGCGGGTTGTCCGCGGGCATCAGGTAGAAGTCCTCCAGGCGGAGGGTGCGCGTGCCGGATCGGTCGCGCAGCTGCACCGAGGCGTCGAGAGCCGTCAGCGCTACCGCGAGGTCGCTGGCGTGCGTGGCCGCGCACGAGCCGCTCGTGCCCAGGATCGCGTGCATCCGGTTGTTGCCGGTCAGCGCGGGGCAGCCGCTGCCGGGCGTGCGCTTGTTGCAGGGCGTGGCTGGATCGCGGAAATATCCGCAGCGCGTGCGCTGCAACAGGTTTCCGCCAATGCTGGCCATGTTCCTGATCTGGGGCGATGCGCTCTGAAGCAGCGCTTGGGAGATCACCGGGTAGTGGTCGGCGACCATGGGGTGGGCCGCGGTGTCGCTCATCCTGGCCAGCGCGCCGACGTACAGGCCGCTCGTGTCGTAGCGGATGTCGCGCAGCGGCAGCCCGCCGATGTCCAGCACCGCGCTCGGAGCCATGACGTCGAGCTTCATCAGGTCCACCAGCGTGGTCCCGCCCGCCAGGTACGCCGAGCCGTCATCGGCCGCCACCAGGGCGTCCTCCACGCTGGAGAGCGCGACGTAGGTGAAGGCGCGCATCAGCTCGACCCGCCTTTCCCGACCGCCTCGACGATGTTCGGGTACGCGCCACAGCGGCACAGGTTGCCCGACATGAACTCCCTGATCTCCGCGTCCGAACCGTCGTGCCCCTCTCTGACCAGCGCCACCGCGGACATGATCTGTCCGGGGGTGCAGAAACCGCACTGGAGCGCGTCGCAGTCGAGGAACGCCTGCTGCATCGGGTGGAGCCTCGTCCCTTGGGCGAGCCCCTCGATCGTGGTGACGGCCCTGCCGTCCACGCTCGCGGCCAGGGTCAGGCAGGAGAGCACACGGCGGCCGTCCACGTGCACGGTGCAGGCGCCGCACTGTCCCCGATCGCAGCCCTTCTTCGTACCGGTCAGGCGGAGCCGCTCACGCAGCGCGTCCAGGAGCGTGGCCTTCGTGTCCAGCCGGAGGAGGTGGGAGGCGCCGTTCACGCGGAGGGTCAGGTTGAGCTCGGCGGAGTGCGCGGTGGCGGCGGCTCGGCCTGCTGGGCCGGCCGGACCTGGCGCACTGGGCGGACCTGCCGGCAGGACGCCCACCGCCACGGCCGCGGCTGACGTGGCCAGGAATCCGCGCCGGGATACGCCATCGGGAAGCCGCGATGTGCCCACCTCGTCGGGAGGCCGGGCCATGCCTGACGGATCGAAATTTGGCGCATTGTCCATGAATCTTGCCCGTTTCTCCAGATGGTCCAAGACGTCAGGTCTCGTTGATAAGACAGACTGTCTCAATTTCGAGATGGGGTGTCAAGCGATCGGATGGCGACGTATGATGACGGCAATGATCAGAAGGTCAGCCCTGCGCGAGCACGCCGCGGCCGGGATCCTCGACATCGCGGCAACGGTTTTCGCGGAATACGGTGAAGCGGCCAGCATGACGGACATCGCGAAGGCCGCCGGGGTGGGACGTGCCACGCTCTACCGGTATTTCCCGAGCCGGGAGGCGCTGGTCCAAGCGCTCTACCAGACGGCCGTCAGCGACCTGTTCAGCAAGATCGACGACGCCAACCTCGACGCCGCCCCCGTGGAGGAGGCGCTGGCCAGGCTGACCAGGGCCGCGATGACCATGATCGGTAAATATCGGGCGCTGGCCGTGCTCGACAGCAGGATGGACGGGCTCGACGAGGTCAACGGACGACTCGCGCCGCCGTTCCATCGGATCTTCGAGCGGGGCGCCGCCGACGGGACGTTCGGCGCCGACCTGTCCTCCTCGACCCTGATGGGCGCCTATGTGGGACTGCTCAGGGGCATCGGCAACCTGGTGATCCAGGGCCACATCGGGGTGGAGGAGGCCAGCGCGGCGGTCACGGCCGTCTTCCTGGACGGCGCACGTTACAGGACCAGGCCGATGGCACCGAACGAGGGCTGACTTCGTCCACCGGACAACACCGGGGACGCACCTCCAGGCTGCCCGAGCCACACAGAACGGACCGCACCAAGCAGGACAGGACCGACACGTTCGGCAGGCCCGCGCCGGCCTCCCCGGCATCGGACGCACCGCCGCCTCGTTGATCCCGTCCGAAATCGGTCTGGACATGACTCGGTTCCCGACCGCCGGCCATCCGGCCTCCTGGGCACGCTTCGCCCTCACGATGAAGGAATCGGCCGGTCGGAAGAAAGGCCGGAGCGCCACCGGCCACGGCAACCCCCATCTGGCCCGCGTCCTGGGCGAAGCCGCGGTCTCGGCCGGCAGGACCAACACCTTCCTCGGCCGACGCTACCGCCGCATCGCCCGCCGCCGCGGCAAGACGAGAGCCATCGTCGAGTCAGGGCTGAAGCATTCTCGGCCGCTGAGCGCACCCCGGGGTGCGCATGGCAAACGCGACCAACGTGCTCACCCGTCATCCGGAACATGTCGGAACCGTCTTACCGAGCGGGACACCGTACCGAAACAGCCACAATCCGCGATGCGTGGAACGTCTATAACGCCACTCGATCACCGCAAACGCGAAGATCAGAACTTGGCCGATGAGCCTAGCGGGCGAGGTAGCCGCCGGTGGCGTCGAGGTCGTGGCCCAGGACGGCGCTCGAGTCGTCCGAGGCGAGGAACATGACGACCCTGGCGATCTCCTCGGCAGCTACGATCCGCTTGATCGGGTAGTCTTGGGCGATCTGCTCGTAGGTCATCTCGAACGCCTCGGCCGCACGCTGCAACATGGGCGTGTCCACGGCACCTGGTGCCAACGCGTTCACCCGGATGCCGTCGGCCGCGTACTCCAAGGCCGCGACCTTCGTCAACGACGCGACGGCGTGTTTGCTCGCGTTGTACGGCGCGATCGTGGCCCACCCGACCTCGGCGGACACTGATGCCGTGTTCACGATGGCGCCGCCGCCCCGCTCCAGCATCCTCGGGATCTCGTACTTCATGCCGAGGAAGACACCGGCGGCGTTGGTGCGCCAGACGGCTTCCATGTCGGCGAGGGTCTGCTCGTGCAGGCGAACCGCGCGGGGGCTTTCGATCCCGGCGTTGTTGACGGCGATGTCGATCTGGCCGTGGCGGCGTACGCATCCCTCGACGAAGTCGCGTACCTGGTCCTCCTCGCGGACGTCGGCCCGCCGGAAGATGGCCTGGCCGCCCGCGGCCCGGATGCTCGCAGCGACCTGGTTGCCGAGCGCCTCGCGCCGACCGCAGAAGAACACCGCCGCCCCCTCGGCCGCGAATGCGCGAGCGGTGGCGGCACCGATGCCGGATGTGGCACCGGTGATCAGCACGACCTTACCCGCGAACCGGTCACGTGGCTGCTGGATCGTGAGGGCAGTGGCGGCGCCGGGCGTGAGAGCGGTGACGGCCACCGCGGTGACACCCGCGGTAAGGACGCTTCTTCTCGACCGCGTGCTCTGGTCTGGCATGTGCGTGGTCATGCCGACAGGCAACCAGCTGGGAGACGTCGCGGGCCAATACCCATGCCCATACATTTCAGGCATGGACATGGACACCCGGGTACTGCGCTACTTCGTCACCGTCGCTGAACGGCTGAGCTTCACGCAGGCCGCGAAGGAACTGTTCGTGGCACAGCCGTCGCTGTCCCGGCAGATCCGGCAACTGGAGGAGCGGCTCGGCGCCGACCTGTTCACCCGGCCCGAGGTCCGGCTCACCCCGGCCGGTGAGCAATTACTGGCCGCGGCACGTCGCCATCTCGCCGAGTGGCAGGAGACCACGAGACTCGTACGGACCACCGCCGCGGCCGCCCGCAACGTGCTGCGGGTCGGGTTCGTCATCGCGGGCGGCGGTCCGCTCGCCCGGCGGGCGCGGACCGCGCTCGCCGCCCGTCGCCCCGAGGCGAGCATCGAGCCGAAACGGTTCGCGTGGGCTGGCGAGACGCGGGCGCTGCGGGACGGGCAGGTGGACGTCGCCTTCGTGTGGTTGCCCGCTGATCTGACCGGGCTGCGCAGCGAGGTGGTTGCCACGGAGCCCAGGTACGTGGCGGTGGCCGCCACCCATCGGCTGGTCGGGCGGGAGTCGGTGCGCATAGCCGACCTGCGCGACGAGCCGATCGGGTGGACTGAGGTGGCGCCGGCCGCGTGGGTCGACTGGTGGGCGGTGAACCCCCGGCCCGATGGGTCCGCGCCGGCGTGGGGGCCGAAGAACGACAACGTCGATGAGATGCTGGAACATGTTGCCACGGGAGCGGCGGTGTGCATCGGGGTGCGCTCCATGGCCGAGTACTACGCGCATCCCGAGCTGACGTGGCTGCCGATTACTGACGTCGAGCCGCTCCGGATCGCACTGGCATGGCCGATGGGCACGGTCAACCCGCTGGTGGGCGAGTTCGTCCAGGTCGTGCGCGAAGTTGCCACGGATTGATCGCCCTCCCGCCGAACAACCCAGGGCACGCCGCCCCGAACCTGATGCCGATGCTACGGCGGCTCCAGGCCGCTCTGCACGCCGCCGGATGCCTCGGAGGGCAGGTACAGGCCGCCGGCCCGGTCAGGCCGAGCGTCTTTACGCGTTTCACGGAGAAGAAGTCCTCTCCGTTAACTGGCGCCGGGCGTGGACCTGTCCAGCCACATCCGGCCCACCTTACGTATGTAGAGGCTGCACAGGACGGCGCCGAGCTACATGCCGCAGGAGGCGCCGAAGGCGCGGGCGCGCCTCCCAGGCTCCCGGAACACACGACCGCCGCGCTGCGGCCCACCAGACCCCGCGGGTCGATCCCGATCAGGCATAGCGTTCACCGAGTCTCGCCGCACCCCCGCCACGCGATGACCGGAGCCTTGTCCTTGACGGTGGCAAGTGCGGCATGGAGGCGGACGTGCCAGGCTCCGGCAAGCGATCATCTGAGCGGCCCGGTGGGGCTCAAGTGCGATCGAAGTAACCGCGCTCAAGGCTTCGAAATCGCGATTGACTCTGCGCCGGGGGAGGCGGCGCGCCCACCACCGGCACGACCACGCATGAAGTCGCCGCGGCGGCCGGTGGGCTTTACGGGGTGGCGGTGGGCGGGGTGCGGAAGAGGGAGCGGAAGTTGCGCAGCACCGGGTTCGCGTCGCTGGTGCGCCAGGTCAGGTCCAGGGTGACGACCCTGGTCGGCGGAGTCAGCGGGCGGAAGGCGACGTCGCCGCGCCGCAGCCGGGCCACTGACTCGGGCACGATCGACACGCCGATCCCCGCCGCCACCAACCCCACGATGGTCTGCATCTGCACGGCCTCCTGGACGATCCTGGGCTCAAACCCGGCCGCCCTGGCCACGGCGGTGATCTGGTCATGCAGCCCAGGCCCGTACCGGCGCGGGAACAGCACGAACGGCTCCTCCGCGAGCGCCGCGGGCGGCAGCGACGTATAGGCGCTGTGGCGGTGGCCGGTGGGCAGCGCGGCGAGCAGCAGCTCGCGGGCCACCGTCTGTGTCGTGAGCACCTCGGCCGCGGGTCCGGCGAGCGGTGCGTGCAGCAGGCCGACGTCGAGCAGCCCCTGCCGTAGTTCCTCGGCCTGCTGAGCGGTGGGCAGCTCACGTAGCTCGACCTGCACCCCGGGGTAGCGGGTGCGGAAGCGGCGCAACACCTTCGGCAGCGTGAGGTTGGTCGCCGACCCCACGAACCCGATCACCAGCCGCCCCGCCTCGCCCCGGCCCGCCCGTCTGGCCGACTCCGCCGCCTGGTCGGCATGGGCCAGGCTGCTGCGGGCTTCGGTGACGAACGCCTGGCCCGCCGGAGTCAGGCGTACCTGCCTGGTCGTGCGCTCGAACAGCCGCACGCCCAGTTCCTCCTCCAGTTTGCCGATCTGCTGGCTGAACGGTGGCTGCCGTACACCCTCACGCAGTGCCGCCCGGCCGAAGTTCAGCTCCTCGGCGAGGGCCACGGCGTAGCGGAGCTGCTGGAGATTCATATGTCATTTATATCAATCGATGCCTATTTGACGCTAAATGCGGATATGTCGAATGGGTCGAAGACAGTGGCCTTATGAAGTCGATGATTGTTGGACTCACCGCCCTGCTCAGCACGCTGCACCACGGGTGGGAGGAGTTCCATACCGAACAGCCGCTGTACGTCTCGGGGACGGTGACGGCGGTGCGGTGGGGCAACCCGCACCCAGAGGTTCAGCTTCGCGTGTCCGCCCCGGTGCGCCTGCCTGCCGGGCTCGCCCAGCGATCTATCCCCGCCGAGCTGGAAGCGCTCGGCGGGCGGGACGTGTTGGGCCGCACCCAGCCGTTCGAAGGGCCAGCCGATGAGGTGGTGCTGGTGCTCGCGCCAGTGGAGCGGCTGTCGGCATGGGGGATGCCGGACCGGGTGGCCCAGGGCGAACGACTGGAGGCGGTCGGATATGTCAGCAGGGAACACGCCAGCGAGTTCCGGCCCGAACTGCTGGTACGCCAAGACGGACGCGCCATCCGCCAACGCTCGGTCCCCCTGCCTGATGTCCCGCCCCCAGCCCCCACCCCGGTCGGCCCGAGCGAACAGGGTGGCTCGCCGGACTCGGCTGACGGAACGTCAGACGGTTCCGTCTCAGGGCCACTGCCCTGGCTCGTGGCGGGCGCGGTGCTGGTGGCCGGTGGAGCGGTCGTGGCGGTGCGCGCCATGAGGAGACGCGACACATGAGGACTGCCAACGCGAGGTCGGCCGGGCACGGCAGTACAGGGCCGGAGGCGTCGGCGGGGCGGTCCCATGCGACGCTCCAGGCAGAGGCAGGCTCGGAGGAAGGCGTGTGGCTGGAGGCGCTCGGCTGGCTGGAGGATACGTGGGTGGCGGAGTTCGTCAGGGTGACGCCCTGGGTGTACTCCTCCCTGGAGGTGGCACACCTCCTCGGTCTGGCGCTGCTGGTCGGCCCGGCCGCCCTGTTCGACCTGCGGTTGCTCGGGGCGGGACGGGGTGCGGTCTCTGTCGTGGCGGCGGCGCGCCACCTGCTGCCGGTGGCCCGGGCCGGGTTCGCCGCCACCGGATTGTCCGGGGCGGCGATGTTCGCGGCAGGGGCGCGGGAGGTGGCCGGAACCGGAGCCGCGCCGGTCAAGCTCGTCCTGCTGATGGTGGCCGGGCTCAACATCGCCCTGTTCCACCTCGGCGTCTACCGCAGGGTGCACGTATGGGACGACGCCCGCCGCACCCCGGCCAAGGCCCGGGTTGCAGGCGCCATCTCACTGGTCACCTGGACGGGAGTGGTCGCCTGCGGCCGGCTCATCGCCTACACCTGAGGCTCATCCGTAACCTTCGCCGCTAAGCTTGACTCTGTCGGGAATCTTGAAAACATCCGGCATGTCCCGAAGGGTGACTGATCAGTAACTGTGAGGCTTCTGGGGTCGGTGAAGTCGGTCATTCCCCCGAGGTGGTCAGGTGTCTCTACCGGTTCGTCCCCGGTCCGCGCTGGAGGTCCCGGAGCTCACCGCCCGGGTAGCACGAGCGAGTAATCCCCGTGGCACCCCGGCCATGTGGATCCGCGACCGGCTGGACGGGTTATGGAGCGATGAGGACTTCGCGCAGTGGTATCCCCGCGACGGCCGGGACTCTCACCTGCTCAGCTGGCCACGGTGAGCGTGCTGCAATTCGTGCTGGACCTTTCCGACCGCGATGCCGCCGAGGCCGTGCGCTGTCGCATCGACTTCAAGTACGCGCTCGGCCTCGAACTGGACGACCCCGGCTTCCACCACAGCGTGCTCGGTGACTTCCGTGACCGCCTGCTGCAGGACGGGCGGGCGGACCGGCTTCTCGATCTGGCCCTGGCCCGTCCGAAGGAGGCCGGACTGGTCCGCGAGCGCACCACCCAGCGCACCGATTCCACCCATGTCCTGGCCACCGTGCGCGGCCTGACCCGCCTGGAGCTGGTCACCGAGGCCATGCGCGCAGCCCTGGAGGAACGGGCCCGCACTGCCGCTCAGGCGCTGAACGGCTTGGTCGATGAGGACTGGGGACGCCGCTATGGTCGGCAGGTCCGCCTGGGCAAGAACCCCACCCGGCCCAAGACCAGGATCAACACCACCGGGGCAGATGCCCGTCGCCTGCTGGAACACCTGAGCCGAAACCATCCCGGCGTGCTGGGCGGCCCCCAAGTGCAGGCCCTGCGACAGATCCTGGTGCAGAACTACTACTGCGACTCCTCCGGGCGGCTGCGCTGGCGTGACGAAGACGACGATAGCGGTCTGCCGCCCTCGGCCAAGCGGATCATCTCGCCCTACGACCTGACGGCCCGCTATGCGCGTCCGGGGGCAGGTCACCCGTTGGCAGGGGTTCCTCGCGCACGTGACCGAGACCTGCTCGGCGACGGCCCCAATGTGATCACGGATGTGGTCACCATGCCCGCGACCAGCGCTGACACCGAGGTCCTGCCCGGCATCCACACCCGGCTGGAACGCCGGGGCCTACGGCCCGAGCAGCACCTAGTCGACGGTGGCTACACCTCCCTGGTCCACCTCGAACAGGCCGAACGTGAACACCAGATCACCGTGGTCGGACCGCTTCCAGGCAACCCCACCCACCAAAACCGCCAGGGTGAGGGTTTCGCCCGCGACGACTTTCGCATCGACTTCGACCGCCAGGAAGTCACCTGCCCGCAGGGCCAGGTCAGCAAGGGCTGGCACGGCCCTTATCCGACATCCTCGCTGACCGCCGCCCCGTTGATCGTGGCCCGCTTCACCAAGAGCCAGTGCCAACCCTGCCCGGTCCGAGCCAAGTGCACCACCTCCCGCGACGGTGCGCGCAACGTGGGCTTTCCTCCGCGAGAACTACACGAACTGCAGCTGCGCAACCGCGCGGAGCAGCGAGAACCGGACTGGCACAAGCGCTACGCGGTGCGTTCCGGCATCGAGGGCACCATCTGCGAGTTCGCCCACGGCCATGGCATGCGCCGCTGCCGCTACCGCGGGCAAGCCAAGGCTCACCTGCAACACGTGCTCACCGCCATCGCCGTCAACGTCGAACGCCTCAGCCGGCACCCTCCTGGAGAAAGCGCGCCCCCACGACCGCCGACAGCCTTCCAGGACTACCTCGACCAGCAAGGCATCCCGCGCTTGCGTTCCTGGCGAGCCGCCAGCTGACCCGACAGCGAACAAGATCCCCGACAGAGTCAAGTGCGCGATGTTCCGTGCGAGCCACGAAAGGCGGTCACATGAACAGCAAGCTGCGCGGATATGCCGTCATTGACGTTGAGACCACAGGCCTGCGGCCATCGTGGCATGACCGGGTCATCGAGGTCGCGATCATCCTGCTCGACCCGCTCGGACAGGTCACCGACGAATGGAGCACGCTGGTCAACCCTGAACGCGACCTGGGACCACAGCGCATCCACGGCATCACCGCCGCGGACGTCCGCCATGCGCCTGCCTTCAAGAACATCGCTGCGACGATCACGGACCTGCTGCGAGGCCGGGTGCCTGTGGCTCACAATCTCCACTTCGATCTGGGTTTCCTGGAGTACGAGTTTGCTCGGGCCGACGCGTCGATCCCGAACCTCGACGCCATCGGCATCTGCACGATGACCGAGGCTGTCCGCTTCCTGCCAGACGCACCGCGCACGCTCGCTGGCTGCTGCGCCGTCGCCGACATCCCGCTTGACGGTCAGCACGATGCGCTCATCGACGCCCGGGCCACCGCCGAGCTGTTGCGTCACTACCTCATGCTCGCCCACCCCGGCTCACCATGGGCCGACGTCCTCCAGACCGCCGCCGGTCTCACCTGGCCGGTTATTCGGCACATGGACTCCGCCCCCGTGCGCCGGGGTGTATCGGCGGAGCGCGGCGCCCATTTCCTGGCCCGGCTCCTAGATCGGCTGCCTCGCGCTTTCGACACCGTCCGGGCCGATCCCTACTTCGCCCTGCTCGATCAAGTGCTTCTCGACCATCACATCTCAGCCAGCGAGGCCGACGCGTTGATCGCCCTGGCCGCCCGGCTGGATCTTAGCCGCGATGACGCGGTCCGATTGCACCACGAGTACCTGCATGCCCTGGCCCATGCGGCCAAGGCGGACGGCAATGTCACGCCGGCCGAACGTCACGAACTCGACCTCGTCGCCACCCTCCTCGGTCTCTCACCCGCAGCGGTTGAGGATGCTCTGGCGACGGCCACACCACCCCAACGCCATGCCCCGGGTGGGGGGTTCCGTCTTCGGCCGGGCGATCTCGTTGTCTTCACCGGAGAAATGGAAGATGGACGCGAGAACTGGGAGGAACGGGCCCGCCGGGCCGGCTACGTCGCTCACGCCAACGTCACCAAGCGGGTCCGGCTGCTGGTCGCCGCCGATCCCGACACGATGTCCGGTAAAGCACGCAAAGCCCGCGCCTATGGCATTCCCATCGTCACGCCTGACGCCTTCGCCCGCTTGAGCGCCTCGCGACTGCCGTAGAAGGGGGAGACCGCAGGGAGACCGGCAGTTCTAGACGGCCCCGGCTCCGCACGGCTTTTGTATCATCGATTGACAAGCGCGTAGGCGCTCTACCTGCATAAACGCCAGGCCGTGACATCATTCGTCATCATCCGAGACCGAGCGCTGCGGACTTTTAATCCGTAGGTTCCGGGTTCGAGCCCCGGACGCCCTACCACTCCACACCCCATCTGACCTGCGATTTTCGATTCTGCAGGCATTGCGTGAGGCCGAGAAGCGGGGATGGTTGCTCGCCGGCCGCTCGCGGGCACGGATTGGGCACATGTGACCGGAGCCGGTATACCGTTCAGGCACCCAACATCTGGGCAGACCACCCGGAGGGCCAAGAGAAGACCAAGGCGGAAGACCCCCTCCGGCCGATGCATCCGCCTTTTGGCAAGCCGCGCAAACCGCTGGTCAAGGGACAGGGTTCCCCTCTGGCTAACGGATTCTCGTCAAGCTTGCTGCAGCGCAGCAAGAGGGAACGCCGAGCGTCGTGGTGAGCTGCAGGGCAAATGTTGATCAAGGCACGCCATGAGGGGCGCTGTCCTGCGGGCTCTAAGGGCTCCTTGCCTCCACAGTGGCCCCGTTCTGATCTCCTCACCGGAACGGATCGCACGTGTTCCCTCGTATCGCACTGGCGGCCACCGCCCTCACCGCCCTCCTGGCAGCTTCGCCAACTGCCGCGAGTTCCTCTGACGGCTGGCAGGATGACGCCGGCTGAGGCTCGGCCACGGTCTCGACCGACCGCAAGCACATCACGGTCTGCGACCTGAGCCGGGACAGCCGCGCCGTCCGGGTTGAATACGCCACCACATACCTACAGAAGTGGACCGTGGTCGACTCCGACGGCGCCCGCTGGGGCCGCGGAACCGACACCACCCACCTCAGCCGCATCACCGTCTTCAAACTGTGCGAAGGCGGTACATTCGGCTCCTGCCGCCCCTCAATCTGGGTCTCACGTGCCGGCGCGCCGATCCTTGGGCAGCCGGCCATGCGCGTCGACGACGTCCTCGGGGTCGCCGACAAGGTTGGTGAGCCGTTCGATCTCTGATCGCAGCTGTGCGATGGTGCGGTCGTGTTCGGCCACCTGTTCGGCGCGTCTGCGCGGGTCCATTGCCGGAAAGTGTGTGCCATCGCGCAGTCCGGCAACTTCATGCAGTTCGAACTCCACCCGAGATTGATGTTCGAGCAGAGATAGCCTCGCATGCTCGCGCTCTGGGTCATATCGCATGCGGACACGATCACAACGCTCACGGTCGGAGGCCTGCCGCGCCTTGAACTCGCGATCCTGGCGGGCCATCATCGCGTCGATCTGCTTCTTGGTCATGGGGCGGTGGCCAGGTTCGGCGCGTGTCCATTCCCCCATGACGATCCGCGGCGGAGGCCGCGAAGGGCAGGTGCGGAGAAGGGACACCCGCGGGGTGTTCCCCGAAGGGCGCGTCTCAGCTCGCCGGTGGCTCCGTCGAGGGCTCGGGTGTGAAGCCGAGTTCCTGCGAAATCAGTGCCGAGGTCTCCAGCAGGAACGGAAGCTTCTCCTTCAGCTGGTCCAAGCTCGCGATCACCTCGATCGCGGTCAGGGAGACGGCCGCGATGACCTGTCCACGCGAATCCCTGACCGGTGCGGCGACGCACATGACATAAGCGTCGTGCTCGCCGTCATCGATGGCCCAGCCACGCTCGGCGACGCGGGCGAGTTCGGCGTCGAAGGCTTCGCGGTCGGTGAAGGTCGTGCTGGTGTACCGCTCGAAGGTGACGTGCGAGAGCAGACGATCGCGTTCCTCCTGGGAGAGGTGGGCGAGGATCACTTTGCTCGCGGCGCTCGCATGGATCGAGACGGCACGGCCGATCCGTGACGGCAGCTTCACCGCGTCGAACGCGGGGCTGTCCACCTTGTCGACGTAAACGATCTCGTCACCGGTTAACTGTGCCAGGTGCACGGTATGGCCCGTCTGCCGCTGAAGCACGCGCAGGTGCGCGGACGCGAGCTGACGTAGGTCCATCGAGCCGAGCGCGAGTTCCGACAGTTCGATGAGCCCGCTGCCGAACACGTATGTCCCCGCTCCCGTCTTGCGCACGAACCGTGCGGCCTCCAGCGTCTGGAGGATCCGGAGGGCCGTGGATTTGTGGACGCCGAGCACGTCCGAGGCCTCCGAGAGTGTCAGCGGATGCTCCGCCGCCATGCGGATCAGGTTGATCGCACGCTCGATCGATTGCGCCACTTATCGTCCTCTCTGCGTTGCATATTATGCAATGAAGCTCGCGAGGTGCGCAACTGCCGCTTGACAGCGTTGCACATGTCGCTACGATCGTTGCAAATCCGACCATATTCGGGGAAGTAACCGGTTATTACTCTGGAGTAACAAATGAGCCTGCATCGCCTTCGCCGCAGCATGGTCGCGGCGGCCGGCGTCACATGTATGGCCGCCGCCCTCTTGACCGGCTGCGGCTCCGACGGCGGATCCGAAGGCGGCGTGACCAAGCTGACGTTCGCCGCCTCTACCCTCGGCGATCCGGGCCGTGGGCCGCTGCTCACGAAGTGGCTCGAGGAGTTCAACAAGAGCCAGAGCAAGGTACAGGTCTCCGCCGCGGCGGTGCCGTACCCGACCTTCGGCCAGACCATCCTGACCCAGATGGGCAGCGGAAAAGGGCCCGATCTGATCCGCTTCGACATGCCGGAGTTCGAGTCCGCCTCGGATGCCGGCCTCGTCGCACCCCTCAACGACCTGATCGACGTCAGCAAGTATGACCTGCTCAAGCAGCCGGACCAGTTCATGGTCCACGACGGCCAGCGTCACGGGATCATCTTCGAGGCGTCGAACTACGCGATGTTCTACAACGCCGACCTGATCCCGAAACCCCCGACCAACTACAAGGAGTTCTTCGACACGGCGAAGTCGCTGACCAAGGGCGACACCTACGGCCTGGCGTTCCGTCAGACGGAGGCCGAGGAAGCCGGTATGTGGCAGGACATCTTCAATTACGTCTACGGCTTCGGTGGCGCGTGGTCGGACGGCAAGAAGCTGACGATCAACTCGCCCGCGAACCTCAAGGGCCTGCAGGCGTTCAAGGACCTGTACGACGCCAAAGTGATCCCGCGTGGTGCGGACGCGGCGACGTTCCGCCGGATGTTCGCCGAGGGCAAGGTCGGCATGGAGCTCAACAACGGCGGCTATGCGACGGCGACTCGCGGTCAGAACGCCGATCTGAACTTCGACGTCGCACCCATCCCGTTCCCGGTCCGCAAGCAGGGCGCGATCCTCGCACCTATCGTCATCAACGAGGCGAGTCCGTCAAAGGAGGCGGCGGCCACCTTCATCAAGTGGGCGCTCGAGCCGAACAACCAGGTCAAGCTGCAGGAGATCCTCGGTGCCAGCAGCGTGGCAACGGCCACCAAGCGAAGCCCTGAGCAGCTCAAGAAGACGCCCTACCTGACCGTCTTCGACGACCTCACCGAGTCGAGCCTCCCGCAGATCGTCCAGGGGTTCGAGGCGAAGACGCCGGACATCCGCAAGATCGTCGTGCAGAACGTCGTTGCGGCGCTCCAGGGCACGGTCGACCTCAAGGCCGCACTGGACCGCGCCCAGCAACAGGCATCCCAACTGGTTGGCTGACCGGATGACGCCGCCGGCGAGACCCTCCCGCCGGCGGCGTCCTACTTTCGAAGGACCGAACTCGATGACCGTGCTGGAACAGCAGCAGATCACAGGGCCTCGATCAGGGGCCCGGCGTCGAGGCAGCCCGCTGGGGAGCAAGTGGACGCCCTACTTCTTCCTGGCCCCCGCAGCCCTCTTCATCCTGGTGTTCCAGGTCGTTCCGCTGGCGCAGGAAATCTTTCTGAGCTTCACGCGAACCTCCCTGCTGAATCCCACACGCAGCACCTGGGTGGGATTCGACAACTTCACCCGTATCTTCGGCGACGCGGACTTCCGCCGTACCCTCCTCATCACCCTCGTCTACGTCGTCGTGTGTGTCGTCGTCGCCGTGGGAGCCGGACTCGCGGTCGCCCTGCTCCTCAACAAGAACTTCCGCGGCCGGGGGCTCGCGCGGGCACTGGTGACCATTCCGTGGGCGGCGCCCGGTATCGCGGTCGCGCTCATCGCGATCTGGATGCTCAACCCGGACTACGGGATCGTGAACCGATTCCTGGACGCGGTCGGCCTCGACATCCCGGGCGGCGCCATCCTCGACAGCCCGCGATACGCCCTCCCGGCGATCCTCGCGACGACCATCTGGCAACTGTTCCCGTTCACCTCGGTGGTGCTGCTGTCCGCGCTGCAGTCCGTCCCCCCGCACCTCACCGAGGCCGCGACGATGGACGGAGCGGGACGGTGGTGGACCTTCCGCGCCGTCACCTGGCAGGCCATCAAGCCGACCGTCGGCCTGCTCGCCCTCCTCATGACCATCTGGTCGCTGCGGCGATTCGAGCTCATCTGGCTCATGACGAAGGGAGGACCGGTCGGCGCGACACAGACGCTGGTCATCGACCTCTACTCGCAGGCCTTCGACTCCAAGCAACTCGGCTCGGCGGCGGCGGTCGGCATGGTCGGCGTCGTCATCTCGCTCATCGTCATCGTCGGTAGCCGGCTCGTCGCCCGTGCCGCCGAGAGGGAGGCCCACTGATGAGACTGCCCCACGTCGGTCTGACCCTGCGGATCATGGCTGTTCTCGTCGTGCTCGGGCTCGCCGTCTTCCCGCTGTACTGGATGTTCGTCACCGCAATGTCGGGCAATTCTGAGCTCTTCGCCCATAAGGCCAGGCTCATCCCCGACCTCTCGCAGTTCGGGGTCTTCATCGACGCGCTGGCCGAAGGCAAGGCGGCGACCTGGCTGCGCAACAGCCTGGTGATCGCCGCAGGCACGACGGTCCTCTCGATCGGCCTCGGCATCCCGCTCGGCTACGCGCTCTCGCGGTTCTCGTTCCGGGGCAAGGTCCTCGTGACCGTCGTGCTGCTGTTCACGCAGATGCTTCCCGAGGCTCTCATGGTCGTGCCGCTGTTCGCGCTCTTCCGGCGATTCGACCTCCTCGACTCCCTCGGCGGGCTCATCCTGGTCAACTCCGCCTTCGTCCTGCCGATCGTCGCCCTCATCCTCAAGGGCGCGATCGATGGCCTGCCCCGTGAACTGGAGGAGTCCGCGCGGGTCGACGGAGCACGACCGCTCACCGTGCTCGCCCGCATCAACGTGCCGCTCATCGCTCCGTCGCTCGCCGCCACCGCGGTCATCGCGTTCTTCCACGCCTGGAACGAGTACGTGTTCGCCGTGACGTTCATCTTCACCCCCGGAATGCAGCCGGCATCCGTCGGCATCGCGAACTTCATCGGCGAACTCGGCACGCCGATGCAGACGGTCATGGCGGTCGCCTTCATGTTCACGGCGCCCGCCGTCGTCTTCTACCTGTTCGTGCAGAAATATGTAGTGGCCGGCATGACCGCCGGCGCAGTGAAGGGCTGAGCCGGAGCATGAAGATCACCTCGGTCGACACCCTTGTCGTCGACTTCTACCGCACCAACCTGGTGATCGTCCGCGTCTCGACGGACGAAGGGATCGTCGGACTGGGCGAGGCGACCTTGGAGGGCAAGGAACGCGCCGTCCAAGGCGCCATCACCGAACTGGCCGAGGCCGTGGCCGGGATGGACCCCACCCGCATATCCGGCACCCTGTACGAGCTGGCCAGGGACTGGTACTGGCGAGGCGGCCCGGTCATCATGACCGCGCTGAGCTCGCTCGAGATGGCGCTGTGGGACATCTCGGCACGAGAGCTCGGCGTCCCGGTCTCCCGCCTGCTCGGCGGCGCCACCCGAGACCGGGTGCGCGCCTACGCCAACGGCTGGTTCTCCGGAGCCGTCACGTCCGAGGACTACGCGGCCGCCGCGAGGAGGACCGTCGACAGCGGCTTCCGCGGCCTCAAGTGGGATCCCTTCGAGAACTACGACCTCACGATCACCTCCCGGCAGCTGGACCGCGTGCTCGCGCAGATCGACGCCGTACGCTCCGCCGTCGGGCGCGACGTCGAGCTGTTCATCGAGGGCCACGGCCGGTTCGACGTCACCCACGCCGTCAAGATCGCGCGGGAGATCGCGCAGTTCGACCCGGTGTTCTTCGAGGAACCCTGTCCCCCGGACAACCTCGACGCTCTCGTCGACATCCGCCGGGCCTCGCCGGTGCCCATCGCCGCCGGGGAGCGATGGTTCGGACGGCAGGGTTTCGCGCCGGCGCTCGCCCGTCAGGCGGTCGACTTCGTCCAGCCCGATGTGACGCACGCCGGCGGCATCGCCGAGCTGGCCTTCATCTCGACGCTCGCCGCGACCGGCTACGTCGGTTTCGCGCCGCACAATCCCAGCGGACCGCTGAGCACCGCGGCGACGCTGCAGCTCGGGGCCGCCCTGCCCAACTTCCGCTATCTGGAGATCATGGCGACTGACGTCCCATGGCGCCCGGAGATCACCAACGAGAGACTCGTACTGACGGAGGAGGGTGACGTCCTCATCCCGACCGGGGCCGGGCTCGGCATTGAGCTCGATCTCGAGGCGATCGCCCGGCATCCCTTCACGCCCCACCCCATGCGGATGTTCCGGGACGCCGTCTTCGACATCCGGCCCGCGGACGAGCGATCCTTCTTCAATCTGGGGGACGGCAAATGATCCAGTCATCGCCCGACGAGCTCGCCTGGTTCGGGACGGTCGCAGATGCGCTGCCAGACGATGCCGCGGACAGTGTCCTGATCGGCCGGATCTGGGATCCCCTCGTCGAAGGGCCCTCACCCGTGGTGGTCCGCGACGGAGAGGTCATCGACATCAGCGCGGAGTTCCCCACGGTCCGCGACATCTGCGAGCTGCCGGAACCCGCTGCCGTGGTCTCCGGGCTCGATGGCCGGCATGTCGGCGGCTTCGGGGACGTGCTCGCCAACACCGGGTCCACGGACCGGGACAGTACCCGGCCCTGGCTGCTCGCACCGGTCGACCTCCAGGCGCTCAAGGCCGCCGGCGTGACCTTCGCCGTCTCGATGATCGAGCGCGTCATCGAGGAGCGGGCCGGCGGCGACATGGCACTCGCGGCGGACATCCGCCGGCGGATGTTCGCCGACGTTGGCGCCGACCTTCACGACCTGTCGCCAGGTTCCGAGGAAGCGGCGCGGCTGAAGACCCTGCTCATCGCCGAAGGCGCCTGGAGTCAGTACCTGGAGGTCGGGATCGGCCCGGATGCCGAGATCTTCACCAAGGGTCAGATCCTCTCCGCCATGGGAACCGCGGTGCCCGTCGGGGTGCTCGCCGCCTCGACCTGGAACAACCCAGAGCCCGAGGTGTCGCTCATCGTCCAGTCGAGTGGCCGGATCGTAGGAGCGACGCTCGCCAACGACGTCAACCTCCGCGATGTCGAGGGCCGATCCGCGCTCCTGCTGCCGATGGCGAAGGACAACAACGCGTCGTGCGCGCTCGGCCCCCTCATCCGGCTCTTCGACGAGCGGTTCGACCTGGAACGGGTACGCGGCCTCGTGGTGCGGCTGGACATCGAAGGCGAGGACGGCTTCCGCCTTGAGGCGGTCTCGGAGATGGCGCGGATTTCGCGCGATCCGGAAGCGCTGGTACGGCAACTGATCGGCCCGCACCATCACTATCCCGACGGTGCGGTCCTCATGCTCGGCACGATGTTCGCGCCCATCCAGGACCGCGACCACCCTGGCGAGGGGTTCACGCACAAGACCGGCGATGTGGTGAGGATCAGTTCCCCCGCGCTCGGCACCCTGGTCAACCGCGTCCAGCACGCCGAGGACTGTGCACCTTGGGGCTTCGGAGTCCGCGATCTCATGGGGAATCTCATGAAGAGAGGACTGTTGTGAGCACTGTCATCACAGTCGATCCAAGGGAGACCGGCGCGGTGCTTGCCTCCTTGAGGCAGGTCACGGCAGGCAAAGACTGACTACGGCTTCGACCCCCTATCCACACACCAGATCAACCTCGCATCAACCCGCTGAGGCCGGGTCCGTCTGAGGGTGCCCAGCAGATTCCGGACAATCATCAACGCCCCCACGGACGACGCCGTTCACGAGGCTGTCACTGGTGACGAAACCGGCCTTGAAGTTCTTCACCTGCAGGACCGCCGCCGCGGGTGAGCAGTCGATGCGGGTCCGGTTGGGCAGGAGCAGGTATTCGTTGAACGTCCGCGAGACCTCGGCGATGATCTGTGCCACTCGTTCCTCCTGGCCCGTCGACCGGGGCGCACCGGCCCCGCTGTCGAGAACGCTTCCCCGCAAGGCAACCGTGACCTGCGGTCGTGACGTGGCACCCATCGCCCTCCTGCGGTCCCGTCAGGGAAGGGCCCGCGAGAGGGCGATCAGGCCGCGGGGCCGGCGTCGCGGACGAACTGTTCGACGGTGGCCGGCTTGACCTCGGGATAGCGGTCGTTGTCGAGCGTGTCGAACTTGGCCTTCCCGGTCACCATGCACCACTGGTACTGCAGGGCCACGTACTCGAATGGGTTCTGGGTCCCGGCGGCTCTTCGCTCGATCTCGGCCCGCAGGTCGTCGGCGGTGCCCAGTGTCCGCAGCTCCAGCTTTCTGCCGCTGCCGCGCTCGACCGCCTCGTGAAACCCGCGCATCGAGAGCACCTCACCGGCGAACCGCACCGTCCCGCCGTCCGCCAGCGCCGGGTCCAGGACGGCGGCGGCGGTGTAGTCGGCGGTGTTCTGAACGGAGGTCACGTCCAGCGGCTGATCGGGGTCACCCCAATGCGAAACGGTCCCGCTGTCCCAATCGACCAGGCCCATGAAGCCCACCATCACCTCGATGAAGGCGCCGTTCAGCACCGACAGCACGCCCAGCGGCGACCCGGCGAACCTGTGCGCCTGCGGGTGCCGATTAATCATCCGGCCAGGTCAAGCCGCATGTCGATACTCTCTCAGGATGCCGCCGAGTCGATCACGTCGATGGATGTCGAGCGCCGTGATCCGGGTTGGGACAGTGTCAGGGGCGGGAAGCGGTCGGTGCGGAGCTGCCTGGTGGAGAGCCCGATGTGGCCGATGTTCGTTGTAGAAGGCTTCGAACTCTCGGCAGCGCCTGCAGAAGGTGGTGCTGGTTCCAGATCAACGTCCGGTCCAGCAGTTCGCGCCGGCAGGTCCGGATCCACCGCTCCATGATCGCATTCATCCGCGGTATCCGGACGCCGCTCTTAACGATGCGGATGCCAGCATCGACCAGCACGGCGTCGAAGGCCGCGGCGAACTTGGCGTCCCGGTCCCGTATCAGGAACCTGGCGGTGCTGCCGGCGTCCTGCAGATCCATGACAAGGTTGCGACCAGCTTGGGTCACCCACTGTCCGGTGAGATGTGCGGTGACGCCGAGGATCCGCACGCGGCGGGTGGCGTGCTCGATGACTGCCAGATCGTACAGGCGCGCTCCAGTCAGGGTGCGGACCTCGAAGAAATCACAAGCCAGCAGGGCGCCAGCCTGGCTGCGTAGAGAGTCGGACCAGGTGGTGTGCTCCCGTTGGGGGACGGGTCGATTCCGTGGCCTTTGAGGATCTCCCAGCCCGTGGAGGCAGCAACCTTGATGCCGAGTACGGCCAGCTCACCGTGACTACGCCGGTAGCCCCATGAGGCGTTCTCCCGCGGCAGCCGCAACACCAGGAAGCGGACGGACCGGACAGTACGTGGACGTCCACGCCCGCGAGGCGCCCTGGCCGCGGCGTGACGGCGCCGCAGCACATCACGGTGCCAGCGCAGGACGGTGTCCGGTCGCACCAGCACCATAAGGTGCCGGAGCTTGTCCGTCGGCAGGCGGTGAAGCAGCCCGGCGAGAAGGAACCGATCAGCCGGCGTGAACACGGGCTTGGCCGCCTGCCGCTGCAGCACCATCAGCTGGTGCCGTAACACCAAGATTCGATCTCCTTGTCCCGATCGGTTCGGGGTAGCAACCCCAGGAACGAGAAGGTGATCGTCATCGTCAAGTAGGCCAACCGCAGTAACACGATCGCCCATCATGCCGTGCGGGGCGCGCGACGGGAGCACAAGAGAGCGCATCACCTCACGACCTGCACGGATGAATATTCGGCACCCGCAAGGTGTCCTGCTGGCCGGCGAAGCTGGCCTCGGGCAGGTCCTCGGCGGTGGCGCTGGAGCGCACCGCCACCCGCCCGCCGCCGAGCCGCTCGTACGCTTCGGCCAGCTCCTTCTCGGGCAGCTCCGCGGACCGGTAGGACTCGACGGTCAGGCAGAAGCCGTCGGGGACGCGCTCCCCCCGCTTTGATCATCTCTCTGAGCCCGGCGGCCTTGCCTCCCACGAGGTCGATCATGGAGGCATTGATGTCGGCCAGCCTGATCAGTTTCATCGCGCCTTCTCCTCAGGCCGACAGTTTCATGACGTTGCCGACCAGGCTTCCCGGCGCACCATCCATCAAGTCAACACCGGGGGAGGGCGCGCACCAGAGCACCCTCCCCCGGGGCCTACCGCCAGTTGTGCGGCGCGCGTTTGAGCGTGTAGACCGCCTCGGGGAGGTCGTCCCTGACGCGGATCATCCACCGGGCGAGGTCGGTGGTGAGGCCGGCGCGGATCCCGGCGAGCTCCGGGTCGGCGTACCGGTTGTCCAGCTCGGCCGGGTCGGCGTCCAGGTCGTACAGCTCCCCGTTGCCGCTCTCGTCCAGCATCAGCTTCCACTGCGCCCGCCGCACCATCACGGTCGTGCCCGACTGGGTGACGGTGTTCAGCTCGTCGAAGGTGCGCCCCTCGTACGGGAAGTGCAGCGGCGGGCGCTCCTCGACGCCGTAGGGTAGCCCGCCGAAGCCCAGCTCCCCATACCCGGTGGCGAACTCCTCCGCCGGGTACGGCTCGCCGGTGAGCAGCGGCCACAGGCTGCGCCCCTGCACCCCGGCCGGGATCTCGACGCCGAGGGCGTCGCAGATCGTCGGGAACAGATCGGCGAGCGAGACGAAGTCGACGTCGTCGGTCCTGGCCCGCACGCCGGGCCCGACCACCGAGAACGGGATGCGCATCAGGCACTCGGGCATGCCCGCGCCCTTGCGCTGCAGCCCGTAGTCGCCGGTGAAGTCGCCGTGGTCGGCCACGAAGAACACCAGCGTGTCGGCGTCCCGCCCGCTCTGGTGCAGGTGCGTGAAGAACCGGCGTACCTGGTCGTCGATGAGCCGCAGCATGCCGCAGTAGTTGGCGCGGTAGCGCCGCCACTCCTCGTCGTAGCCGGGCCGCTTCTCCTCGATCAGCCGCCGCAGCCACACGTACGTGCCGCCCTTGCGCTCGGCCCCCTCGGGGCCGACCATCCGCTCGGGCACCTCGTCCGGGTCGAACATGCTGAAGTACGGCTCGGGCACCTGGTACGGGTTGTGCGGCTCGGGGAACGACAGCCAGCTGAAGAACGGCCGGTCGTCCGGCGTCGCGTCGACGGCCTCGATCGCGTCGGAGACGATCCGGTAGGGGAGCTGGCTCTCCAGCGGGAACGGCGTCGCCTCGTGGCCGACCGAATGGTCCTGCGCGAGGAGCCATTCGTCGAACCGCTTGTGCTCGGGCGTGCTCTGCGGGCCGCCCACGTGCCAGTACGGCGCCGCGTAGGTGTCGAAGTCGCCCGGCTCGCGGTGGAAGTGCGTCTTGCCGGCCAGGTGCAGCGCGTACCCCGACTCGCGCAGCACGTCCACCAGGTCGGCGCCGCGCAGCACGTGCTGGGCGGCGCTGTTCTGCCTGACCCGGTGCGCGGACGGGTAGCGGCCCGTGAGCAGGCTGATGCGGGCGGGTACGCACAGCGGCGAGGTCGTGTGGGCCCGCCGGAACTGGACGCCGCCGCTCATCAGCTCGTCCAGGAAGGGCATGGTGTCCAGCGGGAAGCCGCCTGCGGCGGTCCAGTCGGCCCGCTGCTGGTCGGTCATGATGAGCACGATGTTGGGTCGGTTCACGTAAGGGTGCTTCCTAGCGTTCTGCGTACATCGAAGTGGTGTAGTCCGTGCGCGGCTTCCAGTTGGGGAAGGCGTAGTCGTCCAGGCTGACCTTCGCGCCCTTGGCCTTGGCCGCGGCGATGGCCAGGTCACGCTGCTTGGCGGTGTCGCTGGACAGCTTGGTCAGCGCGGCGCGGACGTCGGTGACGTCGCCGGTAAGCGCGCCCTGGATGATGTCGCCGAGCGTGGGCTGCACCGGCTTCTGCTCGACGTCCACGTGCCGCAGTTCCTTGTTGCCGGCGATCGGCATGGGGGCGAGGTGGACACTCTCCTTGAACCAGCCGATGAGCTTCTTGTAGGCGGCGTGGGCGCTGGACTGGTCGACGACGCTGATGTCGCGCGGGGGCTGCGACATGGTCTCGGCGACCCTGCGCGAGTAGTCCTCCGTGACGAAGTGCTCGCTGAGCAGCTTGTTCGCCGCCTCGGTCTGCTTGCTGCCCGGTGACAGCCAGTACTCCCCTGGCTGCGGCACATGGTAGGTGGCCACGGTGTCGCCCGCGTTGGGCACCAGGATAGGCCCGACGTCGAGCTTGTCCGCGAAGTCGGGCGTGGCCTGCAACGCCACGCCGGGGCACCAGGGGCCGTCGAAGTAGTACGCCGCCACCCCGGCGGTCCACCGGGCGCGGGCCACGTCGTCGACCCAGGAGTTCGCCCCCGGGACCAGCAGCTTGTCCTTGCGCAGCGAGACCAGGAACTCGATCACGTCGAGGTATTCGTCGGCGTGGAAGGCGTACTCGCCGGTGGCGTACCGCAGGCCGATGCCACCCTCGAACCCGGCCGCCTGCGCCAGGTCGTGAACTTGCTCGGCCATCCGGTTCGGCATGCCGACGTTCCACACCCAGCCGTACGTCTGACCGCCGCCCTTGTCCTGCACGGCGCGCGCCGCGGCCCGGAACTCGTCATAGGTCCGTGGCGGGGCCTGCGGGTCCAGCCCGGCCTGCGAGACCAGTTCCTTGTTGAACCACGACGCCGCGACGTAGACCTGGTGGCTGAAGATGGGGAAGGCGTAGATCTTGCCGTCGAAGACGTGCAAACCCTCGATCAGCGAGTCCTCGACCCGGGCCTTGGCCTGGTCAGTGAGGTTGATCGGCTGCGCCCAGCCGGCGGCCACGAGCGCCCCGGCGGGCAGCGTGAGCCCCGCGTTGGAGTGGATGTCCGGCATCTGGTTGCTCTGCTTGGCCAGTTGCAGCGCCTGCCCCATCTTCCCCGGGTTGTAGTAGGTGTACTGGACGGGCATACCTCCCGGGCTCTTGGCGAAGTCGGCGAAGATCGCCGCTTTCGCCTTCTGCAGCTGGTTCTGGTGGTCCCACCAGGTCAGCGAGCCGGCGTTGGCGGCGTCCCCGCCCCCGCCGCCGGTGCTTGAGCCGCTGCCTGAGCCACCGCCCAGGGCACAGCCGCCGGTCGCCGCCGTCGCGGCCAGAGCGCCCGCCGCGGCGAGGAATCCCCGCCGAGTCATCGCGGTCATCGGTCCTGCCTTCCACCATGCGGCGCGTGAACGTGTTGTAAAGGAATGTTGCCGCGTGGCAAATTCATTCTTGCCACGCGGCATGCCGCGCGGCAAGACTCTTCTTCAACAAGGTGTCACTCGACTCCCGATCTGGAGGTTGATCCAACTTTGGTGACACAACGTGACGTTGCACGGCGTGCGGGAGTCTCGGTACGGACCGTTTCCAACGTCGTGAACAACTTCGCCTATGTCTCCGAGGAGACCCGCGCCGTCGTGCAGCAGGCCCTCGAAGAGCTCGACTACCGGCCCAACGTGGCCGCCCGCAGCCTCAACCGCGGCCGCTCCAACCTGCTGGCCCTGGTGCTGCCGCTGGACGTGCCGTACTTCACCGAACTGGCCGCCCACGTGGTGGACAGGGCCGAGGAGCGCGGCTACACGGTGCTCATCGACCGCACCGAGGGGACGGCGGAGCGGGAGCGGCGGATACTGATGCGCCGCGACCGGTCGGCCCTGTTCGACGGGTTCATCTTCAGCCCGCTCGGCCTGCCAGCCGACGAGCTGCGCAACTGGGCGGGCAGATGCCCGGCGGTGACGCTGGGTGAGATTCAGGTGGAGGGTGTGGACCACGTCGCCATCGACGACACCGCCGCCGCCCGCGCCGCCACCGCGCACCTGGCCTCGCTGGGCCGCACCAGGATCGCCGCGATCGGCGTGGTCGAGCGGCCGAGCGGCAACACCGCGGCGCACCGCTCCGCCGGATACCGGCAGGGGCTGGAGGAGGCGGGGCTGCCCTTCCGTCCCGAGCTGGCCGTGCCGGTGCGGCGCTACCAGCGCGAGGACGGCCGGCGCGCCATGGAGCGGCTGCTCGACCTTCCTGAGCCGCCCGACGCGGTCTTCTGCTACAACGACCTGCTGGCGCTCGGCGCGATGAAGGGCGCGCTGTCCCGGGGTCTGCGGGTGCCGCAGGACGTCGCCATCGCCGGCTTCGACGGCCTCGAGGAGGGCCGGTACGCCACCCCCGCGCTGACCACGATCGTCTCCGACAAGCAGCGCATCGCCGAGCTGGCCGTGGACCGGCTGCTGGAACGCATCGAGGGCGACCAAAGCGAGCCCGTCCAGCTCGAGGCGCCGTGGCGCCTGCTGGTCGACGAGAGCACCACGGGCGTGCAGGCCGAGGTCCGCGAATGACGCTCACGCTCTCCCCCGTGCGGGCTGCGGGCACCGGCACGGCCCGCCCGCGGCGCAACCGCACCACCCTGTACGTCTGGCTGTTCCTGACCCCGACCGTGTTGCTGTACGGCGCGTTCACCGTCTACCCGATCATCTCCAGCTACGTCTACTCGCTCACCGACTGGAACGGGTTCGACGAGGGGGCCCGGTTCATCGGCCTGGCCAACTACCAGGAGGTGCTGGCCGACCCGATGTTCTGGAGCTCGTTCGGGCTCACCCTGACCTTCATGGTCATCGCGGTGCCGCTGCAGGTGCTGACCACGCTGCTGCTGGCGATCCTGCTCAACTCGCCGAAGATGCCGCTGCGCAACCTGTTCCGCACGGCGCTGTTCCTGCCGGTGGTGACCACCACGGCGATCGTCGGCGTGGTCATGCAGTTCGTCTTCGACCCGGCCAGCGGCCCGGTGAACCTCGCACTGCGCGAGACCGGTCTGGTGACGGAGGGCGTGGACTTCCTCGGCCAGTCCTCGACGGCGCTCTTCACGACGATCGGCGTCTACGTGTGGAAGTGGGCCGGGATCACCCTGGTCTACTGGCTGGCCGCGCTGCAGACAGTGCCGAACGAGGTGTACGAGGCCGCCCGCCTCGACGGCGCCGGCGCCCCCGCGCTCCTGCGGCACATCACCCTGCCACTGCTCAAGCCCTTCCTGATCATCATCACCCTGCTGTCGATCGAGGCGTCGCTGCAGGTCTTCGACCTCGTCCTGACCATGACCGGGGGCGGCCCGTTCTACTCGACCGAGGTGATCGAGGTGTACATCTACCGATGGGCCTTCGCCGGAACCGTCCCCAGGCTCGGCTACGCCTCGGCGGCGGCCGTGCTGTTCGGCCTGTTCGTCTGTGTCATCGGGCTGATGCAACTCCTCGCGGTCCGCGCGACCCGCCGGACGAGGAGGGCGTCATGAGCGCCACTCTGCGCCGGCTGCCCTGGTGGATCGCCGCCGCCGCGCTCGCTATCGGCTGCCTGATGTGGATCTACCCGTTCCTGTGGATGGTCTCGGCGTCGCTGAAGACGTCGGCCGAGGTGTTCACCAAGGGGCTCGACCTGCTGCCCTCCATCCCGGCGTGGGACAACTACGAGCGCGCCTGGGTCGAGGCGGACTTCGGGAAATACCTGCTCAACACCGTGATCGTGACCGTGTGCACGGTGGTGGTCGTGGTCGTCAGGTGCGCCATGGCCGGGTACGCCCTGGCCAGGCACGACTTCCGCGGACGCAAGATCATCATGGGCGTGCTGGTCGCCACGCTGTTCGTGCCCGCCGGCTACACGATCATCCCGGTGGTGGACCTGTCCCAGCGGCTCGGCCTGCTCAACTCGCTGACCGGCATCATCGTGGCGATGTCGGGCGCGGCGAACGTGGCGGCGATCCTCCTCTATGTCGGATATTTCCGCGGCTTGCCGAAGGAGCTGGCCGAGAGCGCGCTCATCGACGGCGCCGGGTTCATGACCGTCTTCTTCCGCATCATGCTGCCGCTGGCCAAGCCCGTGACGGCCACCGTCACCGTGCTCACGTTCCTGTCCACCTGGAACGCGTTCTTCCTGCCGCTGGTCTTCACCTTCTCCCGGCCCGACCTGCGCACCGTCAGCGTCGGCATGCTGTCGTTCATAGGCGAGAACAGCACCGACTGGTCCGGCATGGCCGCCGCGGCCACCATCTCGCTGCTGCCGGTCGTCGGGCTGTTCATCGTCCTGCAGCGGTACTTCGTGGAAGGCATCGCCGGTGCCGTCAAGTCCTGACCTGTTCAACCCCTCAAAGAAAGTGAGTATCGTGACCGCTGATCTTCCCCGCTCCGAGTACCCTCGCCCGCAGTTCGTCCGCGCCGACTGGCAGTGCCTCAACGGAGCCTGGCAGTTCGAGAGGGACCCCGGTGACTCCGGGCTGGAGCGCGGCCTGCTCGACCGGGACCTGACCGGCGAGATCGTCGTGCCGTTCTGCCCCGAGTCCGAGCTGTCCGGCATCGGCGACCCCGACTTCCACACCGCCGTCTGGTACCGGCGTACCGTCCGGGTGCCGGAAGGCTGGGCGGGGCGGCGGGTGCTGCTGCACTTCCAGGCCGTGGACCACGACGCCACGGTGTGGGTGGACGGCGTGGAGGCGTGCAGGCACCGTGGCGGGTTCACGCCGTTCACGTGCGAGCTGGCCGCCTCCGCCGACCCGGAGCACGCGTACACGGTGGTCGTGCGCGCCCGCGACGCGGGCTCGGGCCCGCAGGCGCGCGGCAAGCAGACCACCGACTACCAGGGGCGCGGCGCGCTGTACGGGCGCACCACCGGCATCTGGCAGACGGTGTGGTGCGAGCCCGTGCCCGACGTGCGGCTCGGCCGGCCGCGCATCACCCCGAACGTCGCCGCCTCCGCCTTCCGGGTCACGGTGCCGGTGTCGGGCAACCGCCCCGGGCACGCCGTCCGGGTGACGCTGTCGGACCAGGCGGGCGAGGTCGTACGGGCGCAGTCCCGCGCCGACCTCGACCTGGCCGCCGAGGTGTGGCTGGCGCTGCCCGAGGACCGGGTGCGGCTGTGGTCGCCCGAGGACCCGCACCTGTACGACCTGCGCATCGACCTGCTCGACAGCGACGGCGCGGTGGCGGACACCGCCGCCAGCTACGCCGGGCTGCGCTCGGTCGCCATCGACGGGCAGGCCGTGCTGCTCAACGGCAAGCCGCGCTTCCAGCGGCTGGTGCTCGACCAGGGCTACTACCCCGACGGCCTGATGACCGCGCCCAGCGACGAGGCCCTGCGCCACGACATCGAGCTGGCCGTGGCCGCCGGGTTCAACGGCGCCCGGCTGCACCAGAAGGTGTTCGAGGAGCGCTACCTGTACCACGCCGACCGGATGGGGTTCCTGGTCTGGGGCGAGTTCGGCGACTGGGGCGCCAACACCTTCGGGCCGCCCGGCGACAACCAGCAGCCGACCGCGTCGTTCGTGACGCAGTGGGTGGAGGCGGTCGAGCGCGACTACTCCCACCCGTCCATCGTCGGCTGGTGCCCGCTGAACGAGACCTGGCAGCGGCTGCACGACCGGATCACCGTGCTCGACGACGTCACCTGGGGCATGTACCTGGCCACGAAGGCCGCCGACCCGACCCGGCCGGTGGTGGACGCCTCGGGCTACGCGCACCGGGTGCCCGGCGCCGACATCTACGACTCGCACTGCTACGAGCAGAACCCCGAGGTGTTCGGCAAGCTGATGGGCGGCCTGGCCGACGGGACACCGTACGTCAACACCGACCCCGAGGGCCGGACGTGGTCGGTGCCGTACGCCGGCCAGCCGTACTTCTGCAGCGAGTTCGGCGGCATCTGGTGGAACCCGGACGTGCGCACCGACGAGAGCTCCTGGGGGTACGGCGAGCGGCCCACGAGCGAGGAGGAGCTGCAGGAGCGGTTCGCCGGGCTGGTGGGGGTGCTGTTGGGCGACCCGCGCATGTTCGGCTACTGCTACACGCAGCTCACCGACGTCTTCCAGGAGCAGAACGGCATCTACCGCTTCGACCGTACGAGCAAGCTGGACGTCTCCCGGATTCGCGCGGCCCAGCTGCGCCCGGCCGCCATCGAGGAGAGCGAGTGAGGTTAGCCATCACCAAGGGGCGGCGGGCGTTCACCATCGGCCTGGCCGCCGCCTTGACGCTGCTGTCCACGGCCACCCCCGCCCCCGCCTCCGCCGCACCTGAGCCGGCTGAGGTGCGCGGCCGGGTGGTGGACGCCCGCAGCGGCGCGCCCGTCGAGGGGGCCAGTGTGCACGCCTCCAGGACGGAGGTGTACGCCACGACCGCCAGGAACGGCACCTTCACCCTGCCCGGCGTGCCGGACGGCAGCGCCCTGGTGGTCGCCGCCAAGGAGGGCTATGCCTTCGCCTCTGCCGCCACGGACGGCGGCCAGGTCACCCTCAAGCTGAAGCGCGACACCGATCCGGCCAGGACGGAGTACCCGCGCCCCGACGCCGACCGCCGCCCCTTCACCTCCGGCGCCTGGAAGTCACTCAACGGCACCTGGTCCTTCGACTTCGACCCGGGAAACGTCGGCGAGCGCGAGCGCTGGTTCGACCCCGGGCACGCGTTCGACAAGGCCATCCGGGTGCCGTTCGGCTACCAGTCGCTGGCCGCGTGGGGCGAGGAGGAGCTGGCCACCAAGGAGGTCTTCCGCAGCGCCTTCTCCCGCTACCGGGGCGCGGTCTGGTACCGGCGCTCCTTCACCGTCCCGGAGAATTTCTCCGGCCAGGAGGTGAGGCTGCGGATCGGGGCCGCCGACTATGGCGCGGCGGTCTGGCTCGACGGCAAGGAGGTGCTGCCGTACTCGGGGGACGGCTACACCGAGATCAGCGCCGGGCTCGGCGCGCTGGCTCCCGGCTCGTCCCACACGCTGGCGATCCGCGTGGTCGCGCCGCCGACGACGCCCGACTCCCCCTACCCGCAGGGCAAGCAGACCGGGGAGCCCGCCGGGGAGAACACCGGCTGGTTCACCGACGTCGGCGGCATCTGGCAGTCGGTGTGGATCGAGCCGTACGCCGGCGCGCGCCTCACCCGTACCCACGTCACCCCCGATCTGATCTTCGAGGGCGACGCGCGCACCCCGTCCACGGCCACCGCCAGGATCGACGTCACCGCCACCGGCGCGGCCACCGCCACCGTCAAGGTGAAGGACCCATCGGGCGAGGTCGTCGGCAGCGCGGACGTGCCCCTGGGCGACGGCGGCACGGGCACGGCGAGCATCCCCATCCAGCGCCCGCGCCTGTGGGAGCCGGACGACCCGGCCCTCTACACCGCCGACATCCGCCTCGGCAATCAGGACGGCCTGCGCACCACGTTCGGCCTGCGCAAGATCGAACGCAAGTGGGCGCCCGGCCACACCGGCGAATACCAGTACATCCACCTCAACAACCGGCCCATCTACGTGCGCGGCGTGCTCGACCAGGGCTACAACCCCTGGGGCCTGTACACCTACACCGGCCTCACCGCCGGCCCCGACCTGCGCACCGGCACCGAGGCCGACCCGGGCCGCGGCTCGGTCCTGCTCGACCTGAAGAACGCCAAACGGCTCGGCTTCAACGTGATCAGGAACCATCTCAAGGTCAACGAGCCCGCCTACTACCACTGGGCGGACAAGCTCGGCCTGATGATCTGGTACGACCTGCCCAACGCCGGCTGGCACTCCCTGGGCGCGGAGGCGGAGCGGCTGTTCGAGGGGCTGCTGCGCAGCACATTCGAGCGTGACCACAACCACCCGTCGATCGTCATCTGGACGATGTTCAACGAGGCGTGGGGCATCAGCGACGAGCCGTGGCAGCAGCCGATCCCGGCCGAGGCGTTCCCGTACATGCGCCGCATGGTGAGCCTCGCCCGCGGCCTCGACCCGTCCCGCCTGATCGTCGACAACTCGGCCTGCTGCCAGAACGGCCACCTCGAGGGCCAGACCGACCTCAACGACTGGCACTACTACCTGGCCGGCTACGAGGAGTGGAAGAAACTCCTCGACGGGTTCGACGCCCAGGTCAAACCCGGCTCGGCCTGGAACTTCAACGACGGCGAGCAGAGCGGCCAGCCCTGGCTCAACTCCGAGTTCGCCATCAGGTCCGGCCAGTTCCCGCACACCTCGGGCCTGTTCCGCGCCTATCCCAAGCTCAACGGGTACGTCGGCGTGCAACTCGCCGAGACCGAGCAGGAGGTGCAGAGCCCGGTCACCTTCGACCGGCAGCCGAACCAGCCGGAGTTCACCGACCATCTGGGCAAGCCGCGCGGCATCGAGCTGTTCCAGCGCGACGACGCGATCTCCCTGATGGGCACCTCGGCGCGCTCGGTCAAGCGCGGCGACACCATCGACGTACCGGTCAAGGTCAGCCACTTCGGCGACACCGACCTGTCCGGGGCCGAGCTGCGCTGGAAGATCGGCGGCTACGACGACCAGGGCCGCTGGATCGCCGACGCGGGCGGCGGCGGCTCCCGCCCGATCGCCCCGGCCCGCTACACCGTCACCGACGCCGGCACCGTCTCCGTCACCGCCCCGGCCGGCCTGCGCGTCGGCTACCTGTGGATCTGGCTGGACACCGGCGGCGGCAAGACCGTGGCCGAGAACTACCTCACCTTCGACGCCCCCGGCCCCGACGGCGAGACCGGCTTCTCCCCTGGCGCGGTGAGCGCGCAGTCGTGGACCGGCGGCGCCCAGGCCCGCACCACGGGCGGCTCGGACTGGGTCACCGGCCAGGGCCGCGGCTACTTCGAGTACGAGGTGCCGGTGCCCCAGGCGGCCCGTTCCGGCGGGGCGACCCTGGTGGCCGAGGTGGCCTCCGCGCAGTCCCGTGGCTGGTACGACCCCAACAACGTCACCACGGCCCGCCGCAACCCCACCCGCCTCACCGTCTCGGTCAACGGCACCGCGCTGCCCGCGATCGACCTGCCCGACGACCCACACGGCCCCACGGCCCTGGCCGGCCGCTCCCGCGGCTCCCTGGTGGGCGATTTCGGCAACCGGTACGGCTACCGCCTGGCCATCCCGATCCCCGCCCGCCACCTCGGCAGTTCCGGCACCGTCAGGCTGCGCTTCGCCTCCGACGGCGGCGGCCTGTCCCTGTTCGGCGCCCGCTCGGGCCGCCACGGCATCCCACCCGCCCTGGTCGCCGGCCGGGCCTCCGTACCCAAGGAGGAACGCCCCCGCTTCCACGCCGTGGACTCCCGCCTGTCGGTCTACCAGGCCCCCGCGACGATCTCCCCCTCCACCGGCACCGGCACGGTGATCGTCTCGGTCGTCAACGACACCGCCACACAAGCACGCAACGTCCAGACCCGCCTGTCACCCCCGCCCGGCTGGACCACCAAGGCCGCCGAGTCCACCACCATCCCTGCCCTCAAACCCGGCGAGTCCCGCCACGTCGCCTTCACTGTACGCTCGGACTCCCCCGTACGAACCGGCCAGAACGCGGACTTCACCGCCACCGCCACCTGGGACGGCCACGCCATCCAGGCGACCAGCACCAGCACGGTGGCCTTCTCCCTCGACGCCTACCCCCAGGTCGGCGTGGACGACACCTTCGACACCGACTCCAGCTCCGCCTACCAGGTCTTCCAGCCGTCCGCGAGCGAGGCCCTGCCCCAGCTCACCTTCGGCGAAGGCACCCTCCGAGCCCAGGGCCCCGGCGCCTTCTACGGCCTCGTCGCCCACAGCTCCGGCCCGTCAACCCCCCGCGCGGCCGTGATCGTCGATCACGCCCAGTGGGCCGGCACGGGCAAAGGCCAGGACGCCCTGTTCAACGGCCTGGTCAAGGACCAGAACAACTACATCATGGCCTGGACCGGCATCAAGGGCGGTCACGGCTTCGACCTCAAGATCGACGGCAAGCTCACCACCGCCGGCGGCGCCACGAGCGTCCTCGAACCCGGCGACCGCTGGGCCTTCGTCCTGGACGGCAACGCCCTCGCTGTCTGGGTGGACCGAGGCCGCGGCTGGGGCTGGTCCAGAGTCATGACGGCCACCACCCAGGGCCGCATCGACTTCACCCGCCCCGGCGCCCTGAACGGCTGGCACTACGCCACGGGCCTGCGCAGCAACGCCGGCATCCAGGCGATAGGCCGATTCGAGGGACGCAGCGCGACCGGCTGACCTCCATGCGCCGACCGGCCAGGACGAGGACGCGACCCTTCCTCGTCCTGCCCTCACCGCACACGTCACGCCCGTAGAAAGGAGACCGAGCGCCCGGACGGAGTGGTCGCCTGATCGAAAGTGCCTCGCTCCTTCCACGGCGGGGCCTCAGGACGCCGGTGTCCAGGGTGAGCCGGTCCAGATACTGGTCGAGCTGCGCGAGGCCCTCGGAGGTCGGATCATTGCCGTTCGGCCGCCAGACCTTCAGCTCCATGGCCTCACGCTGCAGCAGCCGCTTCCCGTCCGGGCCGGTGTAGGGCCAGCGAACCTGTGGGGCTCGAATATTCAGCCACCGTGTCCGACCTGCGGGTTCGCTAGACGCACTGGATCTCCAGCTCCCCCGCGGTGAAACGCAGTCGCTCAAGCCGTTTTGAGCAACCGCTCAGACGGCAACACTCAAGGTCCGCAGACCTGGCAAGGACCGCAGGTCAGCGCATGAATCGAATATTCGAGCCCCACACCGTCGAGGCGCCGTCGAAGCTGCGCTGGGCGGCTAGGCTGCGTGGATCACGAAGACCGGTGAGCCGGCAGTGACGCCACAAGGTGCGTGGCCCGGCTTCGACGGTGGAAGAGAGCCAGCCGACGCCAGACGACGAATGCCCAGCTGCCGCCTGATGAGGTGGCTCAGGCGCCGACGAGACCAGATGCCTGGGCGGCCGCGACAGCCTGGAGAGCGACAAGTCCGGTTGACGAGGTCGTCTAAGGGGCCTGCATTACTGGCACGTGTTACCGACGAGCGTGCGGACGTTAGCATCGTCCCGACGGACGGACGGCGGGACGAGGGCACAGTGGCGGACCAGAAGAAGACCAAGCGCCGCATCACCAGCGTGGACGTGGCGCGGGAGGCGGGGCTGTCGCGCGCCACGGTCAGTTTTGTCCTGAACGACACGCCGGGCCAGTCCATCCCCGAGGCCACCCGGCAGCGAGTGCTGCAGGCGGCGGCCCGCCTGGGTTACACGCCCTACGCGCCTGCCCGTACGCTGCGCAGCGGCCGCAGCGACGTCGTGCTGTTCGTCCTGCCGGATTGGCCGCAGGGGCCCACCATGGCGGAGTTGGTCGACCGGGCCGCCCAGGTGCTGGCCGACGCCGGGCTGACCCTCATCACCCATGTCCACACCGGCCGGGACGACGATCTCGCGCGGCTGTGGACCGCGCTCGCCCCGGCGGCCGTGTTCGGCATGCGGCCGTTCACGGCCGACGAAAGGGCCGGCATGAAGCGCGCGAACATCGCGGCCGTGCTGCCGTCCCCGGAACAGAGCGGCCACGATGTCGGCTCGACACTGTGGCTCAATGGCGTGGGCCGGCTACAAGCGCAGTACCTGATCGGGAAGGGGCATACCCGGCTCGCCTACGTCCTGCCCGACGACCCCCGGCTGAGAGCACTGAGTCAGGGGCGTGCCGAGGGAGCGGCCCAGGTGTGCGCGGAGGCCGGCCTGCCGGTACCGATCGTCTCGACCATCCCCCTGGACACCGCCGCGGCGGCCGAGACGGTGGCGGGCTGGCGACAGCCTCCGACCGCCGTGTGCGCCTACAACGACGAGGTGGCCCTGGCGCTGCTGGCCGGCATGCGGAAGCTGGGCACGAGCCTGCCCGTGATCGGCGCCGACGACATCCCTGCGGCCCGTTTCGCGGTCCCGCCGCTCACCACGGTCGCCCAGGACAGCGGTGAACTCGGCGCGCGCATCGCCGCCGCCCTGCTCAGGGCGCTGAACGGCGAGCCCTCACAGCTTGACGTGCTGCCGGATGCCGGCATCCGGGTGGTCGAGCGCGAGTCCGCCTGAAAGTGCTGGGGGCGGGCGACTCGCGCTCGGCCGTTCATGGCGCCCGGAGATCAACGCTACTATCACGTGTAAGTGCTGTGAACCGATACCGGCCGGAGGCTGAGAACCCATGTCCCCGCAAGACGTGACCGTCACCGGCGATCATCCGCCTGTCCCCGTACGGGTGTATCCGGGGACCGGGGAGCCCGGCAGACCCGGTCTCGTCTGGATGCACGGCGGCGGCTTCATCGGCGGCTCCCTGGACATGCCCGAAAGCGATGCGGTCTGCCGCGCGCTGGCCGCGAACGGGATCACCTGCGTGAGCGTCGGCTATCGCCTGGTTCCCGGCTTCGGCGACCGCCGTGCCCAGCGCGCTGCCGACGCCGTCCGGTTTCCGCTTCCTCTCGACGACTGCGAGCGTGCCTGGGCGTGGGCGCGGCACCATGTCGACGACCTCGGCGTCGACCCGCGCCGCCTGCAGGCGGCCCTCCCTCCGCTGGGTCCGGAGCTGCGCCGCAGCCTGCGCGGCCTGCGGCGGCTGGGGATTCTCCCCCACCTCGGTGTCCTGGATGGCGCGCAACTACGTTGGGCGCGCGAACCTGGATCGGCTGCCGGAGGCCTTCCCCGGCGGCCGTGATCTCACAGGCTGCCCGCCGACGATGATCGTCAACTCCGAGCGGGACAGCCTCCGCGCCTCCGGCGAGGCCTGCGCGGACGAACTGCTCGCCCACGGGCGGCCTGTGGAGGTGAGGACGGAACCGGGCACCTCCCACGGCCTTCTGAACCGTCCGCGGCGAACGGCCTTCCACCAGACCATGGGCACCTTCAGCACGTGGCTGTCCCGATAGGCGCCCGGCGGCGGGCCTGGCGCGTCGGCGAGGGCAGGACCGGTCGCCGTGGCCGATGTCAGGTGAGCGTCGCAGGTCACATGTGAGCGCCGCCGTCGATGCGGATCTCGGTGCCGGTGATGAACGCGCCGTCGTCGGAGACGAGCATGGCGACGACGCCGGCGACGTTCTCGGGGCCGGGCAGGCCGTCGCTGATGGCGGAGGTCAGCTTGAGGAAGAGGTTCCAGTCGGTGTCCTCAGGCACGAGGGAGCCGATGTTGTTGGTGATGCCGCTGCTGATGCCGCCGGGCACGACGTTCACGGCGCGCAGGCCCTGCTTGGAGTACTCCAGGGCGAGGCTGTGGGTGAAGGAGGCGATGCCGCCCTTGCTGGCCGAGTAGGCGGCCATGAACGGGTGGGCGTAGAAGGCGGCGGTGGAGCTGAAGTTCACCACGACGCCCCGGCCGGACTCCAGCAGGGCCGGCAGGGCGGCCCTGGTCATGAGGAAGGTTCCGGTCAGGTTGACGGTGATGATGCGGTTCCACAGCTCCAGGGAGCAGTCGTGGGTGTGCGCGCCGCGCAGGATGGCCGCGGTGTTGACCAGGGCGTCCAGCCCGCCGAGCCCGCTCACCGCCGAGGAGACCACCTCGATGACCGAGCCTTCGTCGGCGATGTCGGCCGGGGTGACGGTGAGCCGGTCGGCGCTGCCTTGCTCGGTCGCCAGGGCGAGCGTCTGCTTCAGGCCGTCCTCGGCGATGTCCGTGGCCACCACGCGGGCGCCTTCCGCCAGCAGCCGCAGTGCGGTGGCCTGGCCGATGCCGGAGGCCGCACCGGTGATGAGGATGCGGCGGTCGGTGAGTCGCTGCATGAGAGGGTTCACTCCGTTTCAGTCGATGGTGCAGGTCAGATGGTGCAGGTCAAAGGGAGGTCGGAGGCGGAGCGGCCGATGCGCAGCCGGTGTGGGCGGCGGGACGGCTCGTGCGGGGCGATGCCGATCCGTACCGTGATCGTCTGGCCCGGTGCGGCCTCGGCGGCGGCGAAGCCGGCCAGGCGCAGAGCGCCGTCCTGCTCCAGATACGCCTGGACGACCTCGCGGCCCGGGCGGTCGCCGGCGTTGCGGAGCGTCACCTCCACGGCGTCGTCCGCGGTCTCGGCGCGCAGGTATTCCCAGGTGGTGTAGGACAGGCCGTGGCCGAACGGGAACAGCACGCCGTCGGGCCGGTAGGCGCGGTAGCCGATGCGGTCGCCCTCGGCATAGTGCAGTACACCGTCGACGGGCTGCGTGGACAGGGTCGGGACGTCGGCCTCGGTGGCGGGGAAGGTGGTGGGCAGCCGGCCGCCGGGTTCGGCGCCGGTCAGGATGTCGGCGATAGCGTCGCCGCCTTCCTGGCCGGGGAACCAGGACCACAGCAGCGCCGCCGGTTCGTGCGCCCAGGGCATCAGCCACGGCGCTCCGGCGTTCACCACGACCACGGTGCGGGGATTGGCCGCGCAGACCTGGCGGACCAGCTCGTCCTGCCGTCCGGGCAGTGCCAGGCCGGCGCGGTCGAGGCTCTCGGTTTCGGTGTCGGCGTCGCTGCCGACCACCACGATCGCCACGTCGGCGGCGCGTGCCGCCGAGAGGGCGGCCCGCAGCTCCTCTTCGTCGGTGCCGCGCGGCGCCTCGTAGCCAAGCCCGGTCAGGGTGACCGGGTAGGGCAGGTTGCGTTGCGGGCTGATCAGCAGTTCGACGTCGATCGGGCCCGCGTCGGCGGTGAAGGTGAAGGTGTGCGAGGGCGGGTTCAGCAGCAGGGCGGCGATGTCGTCGCCGTCCTGGAGCCGTTCGCAGGACTGGTCGGCGTTGCCGGGAACGCGCAGGGTGTGGCGGCCGGTGCCCAGGACCGACAGCCGGTGCACGCCGGCGGCGGGCAAGGTGAGGCGGGTGCGTACGACCAGCTCGGCGACCTCGTCGCCGAGGATGATCGGGAACCACCAGGGAGCGGGGTCGCGGTGCTCGGCCGTCAGCACGGTGCCGTCGGCCGCGCGGTGCTCCAGCCGTACGCCCTGCTCGCCGGTCTCGGGGTCGGTGGCCAGACCGGGCGGCAGAGGCCGCAGCTTGGCGTGCGGGAAGATGCCGGCGTGGACGGTGATCTCGGTGTCCTCGCCGAGCACCCTGCGCAGCCCTTCGAGCGGCGTGACCACGTGCTCGGGGGTGACGTGGGCGCTGCCGCCGCCCTGGGCGGTGAACCGCACCGCGTTCGGCCCGATCAGCGCGACCTTGCGCAGGCCCGGCCGCAGGGGCAGCAGGCCGTCGTTGCGGAGCAGGACCGAGCCGCGGATCGCCAGCTCGCGCAGGCGGTCGCGGACGTCGCCGGGAACGGGCGGGGCCGGGGTGGCGGGGACGCCTTCGAGCGCGCCGGTGCGCGCGGCCAGCCGCAGGATGCGCAGCACCTTGTCGTCCACGACCTCGGCCGGGACGCGCCTGTCCTCGACCGCCGCCACCAGCGCGTCCCCCCATGGCCCGTCCGGGCCCGGCATGACCAGGTCCAGCCCGGCCAGGGCGGTGGCCTCGCAGGACCGGGCGGCGGTCCAGTCGGAGACCACGACGCCGTCGAAGCCCCATTCCTCCTTGAGCACGCCGGTCAGCAGGTCACGGTGCTCGGTCATGCTCTCGCCGTTGACGCGGTTGTAAGCGGCCATCACCGCCCAGACGCCGGCCTCGCGCACCGCCGCCTCGAACGGCGGCAGATACACCTCGCGCAACGTGCGCTCGTCGATGCGGGCGTCGTAGGTCATCCGGCCGGTCTCGGAGTCGTTGCCCACGAAGTGCTTGACGGTCGCCGCGACCCCCGCCGACTGCACGCCCTGGATGAAGCCGACGGCGATGCGGGAGGTGAGCAGCGGGTCCTCGGAGTAGCACTCGAAGTGGCGGCCTCCGAGAGGCGAGCGGTGCAGGTTGACCGTGGGGGCGAGCAGGACGTGGATGCCCATCTTGCGGGCCTGGGCGCCCATCAGCCGCCCGGCTTCGCGCGCCGTCTCCTCGTCCCAGGCCGCCGCCAGGGAGGTCGGGCTGGGGAACAGCAACGAGGGCGGGATGTCACCGCCGAAGGAGGTGCCGCGCGGCCCGACGGGGCCGTCCGACAGGGCCAGCGCGGCCAGCCCGGCCGACGTCACCGGGGTCAGCGTCCAGGCGTCGGCCCCGGTGAGGAGGGCGACCTTCTCCTTCAGAGTCATGGCGGCGAGGCGGCGCAGCAGGTCCGCCTCATCGATCAACGGCACGGTGTCAGTCCTTCTGGAGCCCGGCGAAGCCGGTCTCGATCTCGGTGGGCAGGTGGTCGGCGTTCGGGATCAAGGCGATGGCCTCGCGGACGGTCATGTTCTGGGCGGCGGAGTCCAGACCCGTCTTCACATACTCGGCGATCTCCGGCATGTGCCGGACGATGGCGTCGGTGACGACGCGCATCGCGCCGGGCCGGTCGGCCACCTCGGCCAGGGTGCTGTCAAGGGTGAGCGGCGCGGAGGCGGCATGGATCTCGGCGTAGGGAGAGGTCCAGCGGTGGGTGCCGGAGCCGACCGTGTGCCGGTCGCCGCCGGGCAGCGTGACGTGCGCGGTGGTGTTCGGTGGGACCACGGCCTCGACGGCGAGCGTGCCGTTGCCGATGCGCCAGGAGGCGGCGGCCAGGCCGTAGGGGGTGCGCAGCCGGGCGGCGGCATGGGTGAGCCCGCCGCCGGGCCGGGGACTCACGGAGATCTCCCGGTAGCCCGGCGCGGCCGGGGCCAGCCCCGCGACCGTGCGGTGCAGCCAGTCGGCGACGGCGCCGAAGGCGTAGTGGTTGAAGGAGGTCATGCCGCTGGGGTTGACGGTGCCGTCGGGCAGCAGGCTGTCCCAGCGCTCCCAGATCGTGGTGGCGCCCTGCGTGACCGGATACAGCCAGGACGGGCACTCGCGCTGCAGCAGCAGCCGGTACGCGGCCTCCGTCTCGCCCGCCTCGGCCAGGGCGTCGCAGATGAGCGGGGTGCCGACGAAGCCGGTGGCGACCTTGTAGCCGCTCGCGCGGACCAGCTCCACCAGGCGGGAGGCGGCGCGGGCGCGCCGGCCCGGCTCGGGGAGCAGGGCAAACTCCAGGGCCAGGGCGTAGGCGGTGGGCGAGTCGCTCAGCAGCCGCCCGGAGCCGGTGACGTACTCGGCGGCGAAGGCGCGGCGCACCTGGTCGGCGAGCTCCCGATGGGGAGCGGCGTCCTGCCCGATGACCTCGGCCGCCTGGGCGAGCAGGTCGGCCGAGCGGGCGAAGTACGCGGTGGCCACGATCTCGGGATAGGTGCGGGCCTGCTCGGGCCGGTTGGCGGGCGCGGCAGGGTCGAGCCAGTCCCCGAACTGGAAGCCGCTGTCCCAGAGCCGGTCCGGCCCGGCCAGGCCGGCGACGTGCTCGACCCAGGCGCGCATGCTCGTGAACTGCCGTTCCAGGATGCCGGTGTCGCCGTAGCGGCGGTACAGCACCCACGGGACGATCACGGCGGCGTCGCCCCAGGCCGCGGCGGCGTTGGAGGCGGAGGTGACGTTCGGCACGACGTGCGGCACCAGGCCGTCCTCGCCCTGCTCGGCGGCCAGGTCGGCGAGCCAGGAGGACAGGAGGCCGGCGCTGTCGAACAGGAAGGACGCCGTGGGAGCGAAGACCTGCAAATCGCCCGTCCAGCCCAGGCGCTCGTCACGCTGCGGGCAGTCGGTGGGCACGTCGAGGAAGTTGCCGCGCATGCTCCACACGACGTTCTCGTGCAGCCGGTTGACGAGAGGGTCGGAGCAGTCGAACCAGCCGGTGCGCTCCAGGTCGGAATGGCAGACGACGGCGACCACGTCGTCCACCGGTCCCGACACCTCGGCGTAGCGGAAGCCGTGGAAGGTGAAGCGCGGCTCCCACGTCTCCCCTTGCGCGTCGCCGCGCAGGAGGTAGGTGTCGGTGGCCTTGGCGGTGCGCAGTGGTGTGACGCACAGCTCGCCGTCCTGCAGGATCTCGGCGTGCCGCAGCGTCACCTGGTCGCCGGCGGAACCGGTGGCGGTGATACTGAGGCGGCCGACCAGGTTCTGGCCGAAGTCGTAGACGGTGGCGCCGCTCGGGGTGACGCGCTTCTCGACGGGGGCAAGGGTCTCGGTGCGGCGCACCGGCGGCCCTTCCGGCGCCACCAGTGTGCCCAGGTCGCGGTCCACGATCTCGACCGGCGACCAGCCGGAGTCGTCATGGCCGGGCGACGACCAGCCCCGGCGTTCCAGCCGGGCGTCGTGGGTCTCGCCGTCGTACAGGTCGGAGGAGAGCAAGGGCCCGGACGCGGCCCGCCACGACTCATCGGTCACGTGCCGCTCCACCGTGCCGTCGTCGTAGACGATCTCCAGCTGGGCCAGCCAGGCGAGCCGATCGCCGTACAGGGCCCGCTTGCCCTCGAAGCCCAGCCGTCCCCGGTACCAGCCGTCGCCCAGGGTCGCGCCCAGGCAGTTGGTCCCCTCGCGCAGCAGGTCCGTCACGTCGAAGGTCTGGTAGCGCAGGCGGTGCTGATAGGCGGTCCAGCCGGGTGCCAGCACGTGGTCGCCGACGACCTCGCCGTTCAGCTCCGCCTCGTACACGCCCAGCGCGGTGGTGTAGAGCCGGGCGGCGCGCACGCCCCGCCGGACCTCGAACTCGCCGCGCAGCAGCGAGCCCTCCCCCGGGCTGACGAACGCGGCCGACCAATCCTCCCGCGCCAGCAGCCCCGCCTCCACGAGCGCGGGCTCGCTCCACGCCGACCACCCGTCGGGGCCTTCGACGCGCACCCGCACCGCCGCTCGCTCGCGCGCTGCCAGCGGCGCGAACGGCCAAGGCACCAGGACGGATTCGGCCGACTCGGCCCGGACTCGCTCGCCCCGGGCCTCGACCTCGTAGGCGCTCTGCCGCCAGTCCGGCGTGCCGGTCTCGACGGACCATGACAGGCGGGGTGTGGGGGGTGCCGATGCCCAGCGGTTCACGCAGGTGCTCGAAGCGGATGGTGATCACTCGGACGAACTCCTTGCTTACACGTGTTAGTGCGGTCACCGTACACCCTTGGCGAGCCGGCCCGTCAACCCGGCGACATACTGTGGCAGGGTGCCGACCGGCCCGCGTCACCCCACACCGGCGGCGCCGACCTGCTGTCTCAGGTGCTGACCGGCAGATCGCCGGACAGGGTGGCGCCATCGACCACCCGGCCTTCGGCGACCCACAGAACCGGCTCACCAGACCGAACGCGGCGTCTTCCCAGAATGAAGTTCCGGATCGTACTTGCACGTGTTAGTAGCGGTGGTTAACATCCGGGACACATCTCCGCCTTCTCCCTCTGTGGGGTCCACATGAGCCTGCACCCCGGTGGCAGCGCGTCGCCAGCACCCACCCTCCCGAGAGTGGGCCCTCGATACATCTGGTTGATGGTCCTGGGCCAGTTCGGGGTCTTCTTGGCCTTCATCACGCCGTTGGCCATCTCCCTGTCCGTCAAGGTCAGCCAGCTCGCACCCGGACGCGAGGAGTATCTCGGCTACATCACCGGCATCGGCGCTCTCGTGCCGCTCCTGATCGGACCCCTGTCCGGCACGTGGAGCGACCGCACCCGCACCCGGCTGGGCCGCCGCCGTCCCTTCATCATCGGCGGCATGCTGCTGGGCGTCATCTCCCTCGTCGTCATGGCGACGGCGCCCAGCGTCCTCGTCCTCGGCGCCGGCTGGGTACTGGCCCAGCTCGGCTGGGGCACCACCTTCGGCGGATTGAACAGTTCCCAGGCCGACCGGCTACCCGAGGAACAGCGCGGCAAGGTGGCCGGGCTGTGCGGCTTCGCCACGCTGGTCGCACCGGTTGCGGGAGTCGCCCTGGCCGGAGTCCTGGGCGGGGATCCCCTGCTGCTGTTCCTCGTCCCCGGCGGGGTCGGCGTACTGTCCGTGCTGTTGTTCGTCTGGCTGGTCGGCGAGGCCGACAGCCGCGGCCTGCCCGCCGCCGAGCCGCTGACCGCCCGGTCGCTGCTGCTGAAGTACACCTGGAGCGTCCGGCGCTTTCCCGACTTCTCCCTCAACTGGCTGGGCCGCTTCGCCTTCTACTTCGGGCTCACGCTCAACACCACCTTCACCGCCTTCTTCTTCGCCTCCCGGCTGGGCGTCACCGTCGAACAGGTCGCGGGCACCATCGCGGCGATCTCCGGCATCGGCGTGCTGGCCACCGCCGGAGGCGCGCTGGGCGGCGGCTTCCTGTCGGACAAGCTGCGCCGCCGCCGCGTGTTCGTCCTGGGCGCCGGCGTGATCTATGCCCTGGGCACGGTCACCATAGCGCTGTCGTCCGACGTCCCGCTGCTCTTCACCGGATCGATCATCAGCTCGCTGGGCCTGGGCGTGTTCTCCGCCGTGGACCAGGCCCTCGCCCTCGACGTGCTGCCCGAGCGGGAGACCCACGCGGGCCGCTACCTGGGCGTCTTCGGCTTCGCCACCTCCATACCGCAATCCGCCGCGCCGTTCCTCGCGCCCCTGCTCCTGGCCGTCGGAGCGGGCGGCGCGGAGAAGAACTACACGTTGCTCTACCTCGTGGCCGCCGCCTGCACGCTGGCCGGCGGCCTGATCGTCCTTCGCATCAAATCCGTCCGCTGAGGAGCGGCCGGCCGTGACCTGAGGCCGCCGCGTACTCCCCTCGCGTTCATCCCCGGCGTCTCCGGCGAACTGCGCAACGACCTGAAGGAAGCCCTCTCATGAACCTGCAAGACAAGGTATCCCTGCTGTCCGGCCGGGATTTCTGGAGCACCAAGCCGGTCGGCGACGTGCCCTCCGCCGTGCTGAGCGACGGCCCGCACGGCGTGCGCCGGCAGACTCGGGAAGCCGACCACGTCGGCATCCACGAGAGTCTGCCCGCCACCTGCTTTCCTCCCGCGGTGGCGGTCGGCTCCAGCTGGGATCCGGCCGTCGCCGGCCGCCTGGCCGCCGCCGTGGCCATCGAGGCTCGCGCGCTGGACGTCCAAGTCAGCTTGGGGCCGGGTGTGAACATCAAGCGCTCGCCGCTGTGCGGGCGCAACTTCGAGTACTACTCCGAGGACCCGCTGCTCACCGGCGTGCTGGCCACCGCCCATGTCAAGGCGCTGCAGGCGGGCGGCGTCGGCGCGTCGGTCAAGCACTTCGCGGCCAACAACCAGGAGACCGGCCGCATGCGGGTCAGCGCCGAGATCGACGAGCGCACCCTGCGCGAGACCTACCTGCCGTCCTTCGAACGCGTCGTCAAGCAAGCCAGACCCGCGACGGTCATGGCCGCTTACAACAAGGTCAACGGCCTCTACGCCAGCCAGCATCCCTGGCTGCTCACCCGGGTACTGCGCGAGGAATGGGGGTTCGACGGCGTCGTGGTCTCCGACTGGGGCGCCGTCAACGACCGGGTCGCGGCGCTGAAGGCGGGGCTGGACCTGGAGATGCCCGGCAACCCCGCGAACGACGCCACGATCGTCCAAGCCGTCCGGGACGGCGAGCTCGACGAGGCGGTCGTCGACCGCTCCGTCGCGCGGGTGCGTGCCATGGCGCGCTCCTGGCGGCCGGAGCCTGCCGCGTTCGACGTCGATGCCCATCACGCGCTGGCCCGCGAGCTGGCCGCCGAATGCGCCGTGCTGCTGAAGAACGACGGTGACACCCTGCCTATCAGGCCGGAAGTACAGACGATCGCGGTCCTCGGGCCCTTCGCCGCCGAGCCGCGGTTCCAGGGCGGTGGCAGCTCCCACGTCACCCCCACCCGCGTCGACAGCCCGCTGGAGGAGATCAGGAGGCTCGCCGGCGACCGGGTCATCACCTCCGACCCCGACAACGCCGACCTGGCGATCGTCTTCGCCGGGCTGGCCGACCTCGACGAATCGGAGGGGTACGACCGGGCGGGCATCGATCTGCCCGCGGAACAGGTCGAGCTGATCCGCGCCACCGCCGCCGCGGCCCGCCGTACCGTCGTGGTCCTGTCCAACGGCGGGGTGGTGTCGTTGGAGGGCTGGCACGACGAGGTGGACGCCATTCTGGAGGGGTGGCTGCTCGGCCAGGCGGGCGGGGGCGCGATCGCCGATCTGCTGTTCGGCGTCGCCGCGCCCTCCGGGCGGCTGGCGGAGACCATCCCGACGCGTCTGCAGGACACCGCCAGTTACCTGAACTTTCCCGGTGAGCAGGACGTGGTCCGCTACGGCGAGGGCGTCATGGTGGGTTACCGCAACCACGAGACGGCCGGGCGGCCGGTCCGCTATCCCTTCGGCCACGGGCTCACGTACACGACTTTCGCTGTCAGCGACCTCACGGTGCGGGCCACCGGCGACGACAGCGCGCGCGTTTCCGTCACCGTCGCCAACACCGGCAGGCGGTACGGCAAGCACGTCGTCCAGCTCTATGTCGCCACGCAGGCCGGACCGGTCCGTCGCCCGGCTCGCGAGCTGCGCGCCTTCACCAAGATCGGCCTCGAACCCGGCCGGTCCACGACCGTGACCTTCGACCTGGACGCCCGTGCCTTCGCCTACTGGGACATCAAGGAGGGCCGCTGGCTGGTCGCGCCGGGCGACTACACCGTTCAGATCGGTGAGAACGCCTCGGCGATCGTCGTCGAGGAGACGATCAAGCTCGCCGGTGAAGTGATCGCCAAGGAGCTCACCATGGACTCCAGCGTCGGAGAATGGTTCGCCCACCCGCAGGTGGGCCCGGTGCTCATGCGACACATCGCCGCCACCATGACCGAGGAGCAGCAGGCCGTGGCCGCCGAGCACCAGGACCTGCTCAAGATGATCGAGTCGCTGCCCATGCACCAGTTCCTCAGCCCCATGGGGGTGCAGCTCCCGGATGAGGCCGTGCAGGAGATGATCGAGCTGAGCCGGAGGCCCCAGTGAACACGCCGAGCCGGCTGAGGGTGGACCACCTCGGCGAAACGCTGGGCACAGACGTCGCCCGGCCGTGCCTGTCCTGGTGGCTGCCCGCAGGATCGACCCATCAGCTCGCTTACCGGATCCGCACCCAGGACTGGGACTCCGGCCGGATCGAGAGTGACCGGAGCCTATTGGTTCCCTACGTCGGGCCGGAACCGGCCGCCGGTCAGCGGGTGACCTGGCAGGTCAAGGTCTGGACCGATCTCGGCGAGAGCGGCTGGTCCGCGACCTCGTTCTGGGAGCGGACGATCGGCGCCTGGACGGCCCGCTGGATCGAACCGGCCGAGGACAGCACACCCGAGCCCGGCAGACGCCCCGCCTACCTGCTGCGGCACGAGTTCACCCTCGACGCCGTGCCTGCCCGGGCACGCCTGTACGCCACGGCCCACGGCGTCTACGAGGTGTTCGTCAACGGCGTGCGCGTCGGCGACCAGGAAGTCACGCCGGGCTTCACCGCCTACCACTCCCGCCTGCACGTGCAGACCTATGACGTCGGCGCGCAGCTGCGCGCGGGATCCAACGTCATCGGCGCGGTGCTGTCGGACGGCTGGTACCGGGGACGGACCGGCTACGAGCGGATCCCCGACGGGTACGGCACGCGCACTGCCTTCCTCGCCGAACTCCACGCCGGTGACACGGTGATCGGTACCGGCCCGGACTGGCGCTCGACCACCGGGGAGATCGTCGCCGCCGACCTCATGGACGGCCAGGAGAGCGATTTCTCCCGTGCGATCCCGGGCTGGTCGCGCCCCGGGCTGGACGTCAGTGCCTGGCAGAAGGTGAGGCTGCCGGACCTGACGGCCGAGGGCAGGCTGACCACCAGCCCCGCCCCGCCCGTCCGCCGGATCGAAACCCTCACGCCAGTGGCGATCACCAGCCCGCGTCCCCGCGTGCAGGTGGTGGATTTCGGGCAGACCATCAGCGGCTGGGTACGGCTGAGCGCACCGCCCGGGCAGGTCACCCTGACCCACGGGGAGGCACTCGGCCCCGACGGCGACCTCACCATGGACCACCTGGCGGCCGTGGACCACGCCACCGGGACGAAGCTCGACACCGGGCAGCAGGACCGGGTCACCGCCGCGGGCGGCGAGGTGTTCGAGCCGCGCCACACCACGCACGGCTTCCGCTACGTGCGCGTCGAGGGCCACGACGGGCCACCGGACGTCGAAGCCGTGGTCGTCCACACCGACCTGCGCCGCACCGGCTGGTTCACGTGCAGCGACGAACGGATCAACCGGCTGCACGAGGCGGCGGTGTGGAGCTTTCGCGGCAACGCCTGCGACATCCCCACCGACTGCCCCACCCGCGAACGCGCCGGCTTCACCGGCGACTGGCAGATCTTCCTGCCCACCGCCGCGTTCCTGTACGACGTCGCCGGGTTCTCGATCAAGTGGCTGCGTGACCTCGCGGCCGACCAGTGGCCGGACGGACGCGTCCCCAACTGGGCCCCGGAACCGGGCCGCGACCGGCGCGCGGACGAGACCTACACCTACATGAACGGGTCCGCCGGATGGGGTGACGCCGCCGCCATCGTGCCCTGGCAGACCTACCTCGCCTACGCCGACGAGCGCATTCTGGCCGAGCAGTACGCGTCCATGACCCGATGGGTCGATTTCGCCGCCACCCGCGCCCGCGAGGGCCGCCATCCCGAGCGTGCCGCCGCCCGCCCGCAACCGGCTCCGCACGAGGAGTACCTGTGGGACACGGGCTTCCACTGGGGGGAATGGACCGAGCCGCAGCAGGATCAGCCGTTCTGGGCCATCGACCAGGGGATCGTGGCCACCGCGTACCTCCACCTGTCCGCGAAGCTGCTAGCCCGCACTGCCGCGGTGCTGGGCAAGGACACCGACGAGGCCCGCTACGCGGCCTACGCGGACAACGTCCTGGCCGCGTGGCGGGCGGAGTTCATCCGTGCCGACGACACGCTGACCGTCGACACCCAGGCCACCCACGTGCGCGCGCTCGCCTTCGGTCTCGTGCCGCCGCGACTGCGCAAGCAGACCGCGCTGCGCCTGGTCGAGCTGATCCGCGCGGCCGGCACGCACCTGGGCACCGGGTTCCTCGCCACGCCGTTCCTCCTGCCGGTGCTCGCCGACACCGGCCACCTCGACGTCGCCTACGAACTGCTGTTCCAGGACAGCGTCCCGTCCTGGCTCGCGATGATCGACCGCGGCGCCACCACGATCTGGGAGGACTGGGACGCCATCGCCGACGACGGCACCCCGAAATCGTCCCAGAATCACTACAGCAAGGGTGCGGTCATTTCCTTCCTGCACCGCTACACCGCCGGCATCCGGCCGCGCGACGACGCGCCGGGTTACCGGCACTTCGACATCCATCCCCAACCCGGCGGCGGCCTCACCTCCGCCGAAGCCCAGCTCGACTGCCCCTACGGGGGTATCACCAGCCGCTGGAGGATCGACGACGGCACGTTCCACCTCACCGCCACCGTCCCGCCCGGCACCCGCGCCACCCTCACCCTCCCGGACGGAACCACCGTCGACGTCGGCCCGGGCCTGCACCAGCACACCTGCCCGGCCACATGAGCACTGGGCCACCCAGCCGGCCGGGCCGGGTTCGTGCGGGCCTGTCATGGGCGTCGCGGCTCCTTCTTCCGTGGACAGGAGCGATGTCCTTTTCGACATGACGGAGTGGCACACCGTGTGGTCGCAGGCCATCGACGAGCGTGGGCCGGTAGCGCGGTGCGCGGCGTAAAGCCTCGAGCTTGTGGGTGCGGGCGTAGCGCTTGACGGTGCCCCGCGACAGGTTCAGGCGGCGTGCGCATTCCAGCAGGCCGACACCCTTGCCCAGCAGCTGGTGGATCTGCTCCCAGCACTACCGTGGCCCATGCCGGAGGACGTCCTCGACTAGGGTTCTGACCTGCGAACTTATTGCTTCTGGGCCGCAGGAGGGTGATTTCCACTCTCTCGCTACCCATGCGTTTGACCTGCGCCTATTCACCGGGGCCAAAGTCACGGGAAAGGTGGGAGACCGAAAGGAGACCGCGAGTTCCGGGCTGGCACCGCGAGCCCTGTGCCGAGCACCGCACGGGCTGCCAGCTTGTCCTGATGTATCCGTACCGTCAGTGTGCCGGTGGGGTGGTGTCCGAAAGTCGGCCGACCTGATCGCCGGATCGGCCCATTCGGCATTCCCAGGCCAGGGCCGTGACCACACCGATGGCATAGGCGACCAGGTCCCATGGGTCGGGGAACGCGCCGACCAGGACACCGCCGATGCCCGGCGGCGTCATACCGACCGTCTGATAGATCTCGACGGCGGCGGCGATCGCGGCTGTGGCCAGGGCGCGGCGTGCGGCGGTGGTGCGCCACAACAGGCCCAAGAGCGCGTAGACCAGCATGGTGGCGCTGACGTCGCTCACGTAACCGCGAATGAACGGTTGTCCCGGACCCCGGTAGAAGAGGACGAACGCGCCGATGACCAGGGCGAAACCACCCAGAAGGAGCATGGCGCGGCGCATGAGGCTGACGTCTTCTCCGTATTTCGGCCATCAGGACGAACCTGATCATAGAACTCGTCGCTCATGACCGCACGCTGATCGCGTTCGGCCTGAAAGACGACACCTTCCCGGGCTGGGCGGAGCAATTGCCAGGCCCCACCCGCGCGCCTCATGCACCTGGTCGGAGGTGACGCCGTCGAGCGCGCTCGTGACTTCGTGGGCAACGAGCACCTGCCAGTCGGCGAGCAGCGCCCTCGCCACCCCCAGGCGCTGCCGCTCGCCGCCGGACAGTTGGTGCCCTTCCTGGCCGATCGTGGTGTCCAGGCCGTCCGGCAGCGACGACCTGCTCGGCCACGCTCACCCGGTCGAGGGAGGATGTGATCGACTGCGGTGGATCAGTAGCCGACGATTCCGATGCCCGGGGAGGGCAAGCGGACTCGTCGTCATGTGAAAGGCCCGTCACTGTCTCTGCTTCGGAGTCAGGGAAAGTCGGGTCCGGTCCCCTAGCCAGGCCGCTTCGAGGATCGCGGTCAGGCTGGCGGTGTCGGTCGGGCCTGGATGGTTCTGGATCAAGCGGGTGACGCCACCGGCCATCTCCGCGAAGCGCGGGAGGTCGGCGCGTGCCACGCCGATGTCCGCCAAGGTAGCAGGAATGCCGATGTCGGCAAGGAGCCCGTCGAGCCAGGTGAGGAACGTATCCGCGGCCTCGGCATCCGAGGCGTCGGTCACGTCGAGCCCGCACACCCCGGCGAGGATGGCCAACCGGTCGCCGATGGCATCCCTGGCCGCGTCCAGCGCGTAGGGCAGCAGCAGCCCGACGCCCAGGCCGTGCGGTGTGTGGGTGGCTGCGCCGATGGGGTACTGGAGCGCGTGCGGAGCCGCGTTGCCCGCGTGGGAGAACGCGAGCCCGGCCAGCATGGACCCATAGGACATGTCCGCGCGCGCGTCCTTGTCGCCTCCGTCCCTGACGACATGGGGCAAGCTGCGGGCGATCCGCTCCGCGGCCAGGAGCGCGTAGTGATCGGTGATCGGGTTGCGGCCGAGGAAGACCTGTTCCACCGGGTCGCGCGGTCCGTGGGCCCGGGGTCGCGCGGTGTAGCTCTCCACCGCGTGGCAGAACGCGTCGATGCCGGAGTGGGCAGTGACGGTCGCCGGGCAGGTGTAGGTGAGCTCGGGGTCTACGATGGCGAAGTCGGGCACGATGTGGACGCTGGAGACCCCCACCTTCAGCTCGCGGTCCGGGTCGGTCAGCACCGAGACGGGCGTGAGCTCGGAGCCGGTGCCTGATGTCGTCGGGACCGCGACGAGAGGCGTCGTCGGCCCCGGCACCTTCGACTCCCCGTAGAAGTCGCGCGGCGTCCCGCCGTGGCACCGGATGACGCCGACGATTTTGGCGAGGTCGATCACCGTGCCGCCCCCGATGGCGAGGATGACGTCGGCGTCCACCTCCGCGGCGGCCGAGACGGCCAGGGCGACATCGGTGAGTGGCACGTCCGGGGTCGCGTCGGCGAACACCCCGACGACTTCGACCTTCTCCCGTACGGCGGCCACGATCTCGGCCACGCCCGGCTGCCCCAGAAGAACCCGGTCGGTCACGATGAGGACTCGCGAGCCACACTCGGCCACCACTCGTGGGATGTTCTGCGCGACCCCTTCGCCCACTATCAGCTGGCGTGGTCCGCGGACGGTCTCAAGCATGTCAGTGCCTCTCTGGAACGTCGGCGGTGATGTGCCGGGCGGACGTCCGGGTCACCTGCGAGACCGGGACGGCGTCGGCAAGGTGGGCTGCCGGGTGGCGCGGGCGCGCACGCCGGCGGAGTCGGCGGCGTCCCGGGGTGCCGGCGGGTCCGTGCCGGCCATGGTCAGGGTCCCGCCCCACGGGTGGAGGCCGGTCAGGTCATGTGCGGGCAGGGCGCGGTGATCCCCGGCGGGCGCCCGGAGCAGAAGGCCGGTCACGGTAGGTCGATCGCCGCGTAGGTGACGTCGAGATACTCGAGGATGCCCTCGTGCGACCCCTCCTTGCCGATCCCGGACTGCTTCACCCCTCCGAACGGAGCTGACGGGTCCGAGATCAGACCGCGGTTGATGCCGAGCATGCCCGTCTCCAGCCGCTCGGCGAACCGGAGCGCCCGCTGGAGGTCACGGGTGAAGACGTATCCGGCCAGGCCGTGCTCGGTGTCGTTGGCCTTCGCGATCACCTCGTCGTCGGACGTGAACGAGATGATCGGGGCCACCGGGCCGAAGATTTCCGTCTCCAGCATCCGCGCGTCGTCGGGCACGTCGACGAGGACCGTGGGCGGGTAGAAGTGGCCCGGCCCATCCGGGCGCTCGCCGCCCACCAGGACACGGGCTCCGCGATCGACGGCGTCGGCGACGAGCTCGTCGATCTTGGTGACCGAGGCCTCGTCGATCAGCGCTCCGACGTCCACGCCGTCGTCCAGACCATGGCCCACCGAGAGCGCGCCCATCCTCTTGGCGAAGCGTGCCGTGAACTCCTCGTGCACCGGCTCCTCGACGTAGATGCGGTTGGCCGCGATGCAGGACTCCCCGAGGTTGCGCATCTTGGCCACCATGGCACCGTCGAGCGCGACGTCCAGGTCCGCGTCGGCACACACGATCAGGGCCGCGTTGCCGCCCAGTTCCATGGAGGTGCGCAGCACCTTGTCCGCCGCCTGCCGGAGCAGAACGCGCCCGACCTCGGTCGACCCGGTGAACGAAAGCTTGCGGGTCCGACGGTCGGCCAGCAGCGCCGAGACCACCTCGCCGGCACGCTTGGTCGTCACGACGTTGACGACGCCCGGAGGAACACCGGCCTCCTCCATGATGCGGGCCAGGAACAGCATGGTGAGGGGCGTCTGGGCCGCCGGCTTGGTGATCGTCGTGCAGCCCGCCGCCAGCGCAGGAGCGATCTTGCGGGCGCCCATGGCCAGCGGAAAGTTCCATGGCGTCACGAAGACGCACGGTCCGACCGGCCTCGGCACGGTGAGGATGCGATATCCACCGGCGGGAGCGGTGTTGTAGCGCCCCTCCACGCGCACCGCCTCCTCGGCGAACCAGCGGAAGAACTCGGCGCCGTAGGCCACCTCTCCGCGAGCCTCCGCGAGCGGCTTGCCCATCTCGAGCGTTATCAGCCGGGCGACCTCTTCGGATCGCTCGGTCAGTGCCCGGTACGTCGCGGTCAGCAACTCCGACCGTTTTCGCGGTGGGGTCGCCGCCCACTCCGCCATTGCCTTGCTCGCCGCGTCCAGAGCGGCGAGCCCGTCAACGACGTCGGCGTCCGCCACCTCGGCGATGGTCTTGCCGGTGGCCGGGTCCTCGACGGTAAAGGTGGCTCCGCCGGCAGCGTCGCGCCAGGCGTCGCCGATCCGGAGCCGCCGGTGCTCGGGGGCCAGGACGTTCATCGGGTCACTCATTGCGTCGTCTCCTGTGATGTTCTCGGTGATGTCCGGCGTGACCTCAGCGATTGACCTCGCCGTCCTGCGCGATCACCTTCCGGCCTCGGACAGCGCCAGCCCGGTGTCCGCATCGAACAGGTGCGCACGGTCCAGGTCGACCGTGACAAGCAGCCGCTCGCCCGGCGTGCCGGTGACGGTGGTTCGTGCCTTGACCTTGAGGATCTCCGTCCCCACCCGGACGTCGACCACCGTCCGGTCACCGAGCGGCTCAAGGCCGTAGAGCTCACCCGGCAACGACGCGTCCCCACGCTGCTCGACGGACAGGTCCTCCGCGCGCAGGCCCAGCAGCAGCGGACGACCGTCCTCAGCCGTGGTCCAGCGGGGCCGCGGCAGCGTCCAGCCTTCCGCGCCGACCAGACGATCTCCCTCGGCGTGGCAGGCGAGCAGGCTGATCGGCGGGCTACCGACGAATCCCGCGACCCACTGGTTGGCCGGACGCTCGTACACCTCGGCCGGCGTTCCGACCTGTTGCACCTTTCCCTCCTTGAGTACCGCGACCTGGTCGGCCATGGACAGGGCCTCGACCTGGTCGTTGGTCACGTAGACGAAGGTCGCTCCGAGGCTCCGGTGGATGCGGGTGAGCTCGGTGCGCATCTCGACGCGGAGCTTGAGGTCGAGGTTCGTCAGCGGCTCGTCCATGAGGAACGCGCGCGGACGACGGACCAGCGCCCGGGCCAGGGCGACCCGCTGCATCTCACCACCCGACAACTGCGCGGGACGACGCTGCAGCAGACGTTCGATGTGCAGCAGGCTCGACATCCGCTCGACGGCAGCGGCGATCTCGCTCGAGGAACAGCGGCGTGCCCGCAGCGGCGAAGCGATGTTCTCGTACGCCGTGTGCCGCGGGTAGAGGGCGTAGTTCTGGAAGACCATGGCCAGGTCGCGTGCGGCCGGGCTGTCACCGGTCGCGTCCCTCCCGTCCAGGTGCACCGACCCGGCGTCAAGCTTCTCAAGGCCGGCGATCGCTCGCAGGGTCGTCGTCTTGCCTGCCCCGGAGGGTCCGAGCACGACGAAGAACGAGCCGTCCGGTATGTCCAGCGTCACCCCGTCCAGGGCCTGGACTTTGCCGAAGGACTTGCACAGCCCGCGCACTGCCACGGTTCCCATCAGGCCACCAGCTCTTCCGTGCTCACGTCGTAGACCGGCGGGGGCCCGCCGGTGTGCCGCAGCCCGACCGGTGCGTCAGCGGTGAAACGGACAGTCGGTGGCATCCGAACCCGTACGTCGCGCTGTCCGTCGTGGTCGACCACGTAGATGATCTCGTCGCCCAGCCACTCCGCCGAGACCACGCGGGCCGGGACCGAACATTCCGCCCCTGGTTCCGTGACTTCCAGCGCCTCCGGCCGGACGCCCGCGACAAGGCGACGGTCGCGCGGCAGGCCCGGCGGTGGCGTGAGGGCCAGCCCGCCCTGACTGCGCAGCTTCCCGTCGGCCACCTCCACCTCGATCAGGTTCATCGGCGGGGAGCCGATGAACGCGGCGCAGAAAAGACTCGCCGGACGGTCGTAGACTTCCAGCGGCGTGCCGATCTGCTCGACGCGGCCCTTGTTGAGGATGGCGATTCTGTGGCCGAGCGACATCGCCTCGACCTGGTCGTGAGTGACGTAGACCATCGTCGTCCCCAGCTCCCCCTGCAGGTGCTTGATCTCCGTGCGCATGTCCGCCCTCAGCTCCGCGTCCAGATTGGTGAGGGGTTCGTCCATGAGGAATGCGCGCGGTCGTCGCACCAGGGCGCGGGCGAGCGCGACGCGCTGCTGCTCCCCGCCGGACAGCCGGTGCGGTCGCCGGTCCAGGAGCGGACCGAGCCGCATCAGCCGGGCGGCCTCGTCGACCCGTTTGCGCACCTCCGCCTTGGGCAGTCCCTCGGCCCGCAGCGGGAACGCCAGGTTGTCGCGGGTTCTCAGGTGCGGGTAGAGAGCGTAGAACTGGAACACCATGGCGATGTCGCGGTCGGCGGGCGGCAGGTCGTTGACCAGCGTGTCGCCGATGCGGATGTCGCCCGTCGTCTGCCTTTCCAGGCCGGCTACGGCTCGCAGCGTGGTCGTCTTGCCGCAACCCGAAGGGCCGAGCATCACGAACAGCTCTCCGTCGCGGATGGACAGGTCTACGTGATCGACTGCGACCGTCCCGTCCGGGTAGCGCTTGTGCAGGGCGCTCACCTCGATGCCCGCCATCAGCGTCGCACCGCCCCGAGCGTCACACCGGCGACGAGGTGCTTGCGCACCAGGTAGGCGAAGACGAGCACCGGCAGGGCGAACACCACGGAGGCGGCGGCCACGAGACCCCAGTCCACTGTGGTTCCGCCGATGAGGCCGGCGATGGCGGGCGGGGCCGTCCGCACGTCGTCACTGGAGGTGAGGAAGATGGCGAACACGAACTCGTTCCAGGAGAAGATGAGTGCGAAGACCGCCGTCGCGGCGATGCCGGGCAGGAGCAGGGGAAGGGTGAACCGCCAGAACGCCTGCAAGCGGGTGTAGCCGTCGAGCATGGCGGCGTCCTCGTACTCCGCGGGCACCTCGTCGACGAACCCCTTCATCATCCAGATCGTGAACGGGACGTTGAAGGCGGTGTAGATGAGGATCAGGCCGAGCTTGGTGTCGATGAGCCCGACTTGGCGGTACATGAGGAAGATCGGGATCACGACCACCACGGGCGGCATGAAGCGGGTGGACAGGATGAAGAACAGCTGGTCCTTCTTGGCCTTCACGGCGAAGCGTGAGTAGGCCCAGGCCGCCGGGACCCCCAGCACGGTGGCCAGCGCCGTGGAGACCCCGGCGACCAGGACGGAGTTGAGGAACGAAGCGGACAAGGTCGAACGACCGCCGCCGGAGGCGACGAACACGTCCTTGAAGTGCTCCATGGTGACCTTGAAGTCGAAGAACTTGGCCGGGATGGCGTAGACGTCCCGGTTCTCCTTGATGGACGTCTCGATCATCCACAGCACCGGGAAGAGCATCACGATGGCCAGCACGGTCAGCAGCGCGACCTCCAGCACGGCGCGGCCCCGGCCGCCGAAGCGGCGCGAGGGGGGCGTGTGATCCCGGGCTGAACCTGTGGACACGGCCTCGTCGACGGAGAGGGCCATCAGTCCTCCTTGAGCTTGTTCAAGTAGCGCAGGTAGAGCTGCGTAAGGACGATGACGATGAGGACCATGAGAATCCCGTACGCCGAGGCGGTTCCGGTGTTGAAGCCCAGGAACGCGACCTTGTAGACGTGGAACGACAACGTCTCGGTGGAGACCCCCGGGCCTCCGCTGGTGAGGATGTAGACAAGGTCGAACAGCCGGAAGGCCTCGATGGCCCTGAACAACACGGCGATGAGGAGCAGCGGCCACACCAGCGGAAGAGTGATGGTGCGGAACTGGAACCACTCGGACGCCCGATCGATCGCGGCGGCCTCGTACAGGTACTTGGGAACCGCGGTGAGGCCCGCGAGTGCGATGAGCATGATGAACGGCGTCCATTGCCAGGTGTCGACCAGGATCAGGGAGATCAGTGCCGTTCGCTGCCGGGTGAGCCACTCCACCTGCCCCAGGCCGAGCGAGCCGAGCATGCTGTTGATCACGCCGAATTGCGCGTCGAGCATGAATCGCCAGAACAGCCCGACCACGACCGGCGACAGCATCATCGGAACCAGGAACAGGGTGGTCAGCAGTCCTCGTCCGTGCGTGCGCCGTGAGATCAGGTAGGCGATGGTGAAACCGAGCACGGTCTGCAGGGTGACCGCGCCGGCCACGTAGATCAACGTCGTCAGGGCCCTCTGGTGGACCTGCGGCGAAGTCAGGATGGCGGTGTAGTTCTCGAACCAGAGGAACTGGGCGGGCCCCCCGCGAGTGGCCGAGTAGTCGGTGAAGGACAGGTACAACGCCCACAGCAACGGGAACACCGACATGGCGAGCAACAGCAGCAGCGCGGGAGAGGTGAAGGCCACGGCGAGCCCGCGGTCGCTCAAGCGGCGGGACCTGCCCGGTGCGGGCGGCGTCGCGGACGCCACCTGCCCGGGGTGGTCGGTCGTCAGAGGGGCGGAGTCACTCACAGTCCGCCGCCGCCCTTGCCGCTGCTGGCGTTGAGCACGCCCTGCTGCTGCTTGGCGATGTCGTCGAGCGCGGCCTTCGGCGCCTTCGCGCCGTTGAGAGCCGCGTTCACGTTGGTGTTCTCGATGTCGACGAGGCGCGCGTACTCGGGCACGTTCCACATGTCCCGCATCCGCGGAACCGAGTCGGTGTACACCTGGTTGAACGGCTGGGCGTTGAGGAACTCGGGCGACTCCAGGGCGTCCGTACGCGATGGCACGCCACCCGCCGCGGCCCACTTCTTCTGGATGTCACCCTGCTCGAACCACTTCATGAAGTTCAGGGCCTCCGCCTGGTTCGCCTCGGGCGAGTAGGCCGACACGTGCATCCCCATGCCGCCGAGAGGCACCAGGTTCGTCTTCTGGCTCGGCAGGGTGGCGAAGCCCAGCTTGTCGAGAATCTGCTCCCGCGTGGTGCCGAGCGTCGACTGCTTCGGGTCGAGCAGGCCGCCGCTCGCGGCGATCCAGTTGAACGCGATGCAGGCCTTGCCCTGGGCGACCGCCGCGTTCACCTCGTCGATGAACCAGTTGCCGGAGCCCTTGGCGGTCAGCGGCTTCATCTTGTTGACCAGGACGTCCATCGCCTCCTGGCCCGCGGCGTCGTTGAGGACGCCGTCGATCTTGCGCGTCTTGGGGTCCCAGAGGTTGCCGCCGTAGACGCCGTTGACCGTGTTGTAGGTTACGGCCGCGGCGTCGGAGCCGTTGGCCTGGTGGAAGGCCAGCCCGCTGACGCCAGGGTTGTCCGCCTGGCACTTCTCGGCGACTGAGATCATCTGGTCCCAGGTCTGCGGTGGCTTGTCGCCGATCAGGTCCTTACGGTAGATCATCGTCCAGGTGTCGCCGAGCAGCGGCAGTCCGTACAGGCTGGCGTTTTCGTCGCGCTTCCCGGTCTCCGCCTGGGGGAACTGGCCGTAGGCCGCCAGAAGGTACGGGTTGTAGGCCTTGACGTCGATGTTCTTCTTGACGAAGTCGGTGATGTCGAGGATGTTGCCGTTCGTCACGGCCTCGCCGATGTGTTGCGAGTCCAGGATCGGGATGTCGAAGTCGGTCTTGTGTGCGGCGAACTGGGTGAACATCGCGTCGTGCCAGTTCGCGTTCGGCACGGTCTTGACCTTGATGGTCACGTTCGGCCGCCCCTTGGTGTACTCCGCGTTCGCGAAGGCTTCCAGCGCGTGGGCGGGGGGCCAGTCGAACCAGATGAAGCTGAGGGTCAGCGGATCCTTGGTGAGCTCCGGGATGGTCGACGGCGCCTTGGGGGCGCTGCCGTCCTGACCGCCGCAAGCCGCCACGGTCGTGGCCACTAACATGGCCGCCGTAGCCAGCCGCGCCTTTCGACCGGGAACCGACAATCGTCCTGTTCGCTTGGGATACCGCATCTTCTTGCCTGCTTTCTGGGGGGATTTGTGGAGCCTTGCCGCGTGCTTCGCCGAGCAGTTGCTGGGTTGGTCAGGCGTGTTGCCGGCTGTCGCAGGGGCTGATCAGCAGACCGGCGTCACGAGTACGCCGCGACTTCATGGGGCTTCAAGCAGTCGGGAAGTCCTTCGGGTCCTGGTACGGCCCGAAGGCGAACCGAAGAGGACGTCGAGCATGCTCATAAGAGCTCCAACTGATCGAAGCGGAGCGATGGCGGGCGATTCCCCGATGGGTGAAGGATGGCTGGCGTCCGCCACCTTTCCTATACGATCCGAGTGGGAGCGTCAACATCCCGCAATACCGCGACCGATGCCGGCAGGTTCCCGAAGACGCAAGAAAGGACCTCACGTGACGATGGACGACGAAGCGATGATCGCGCGGCGCCGTGGGGCCATGACGGGCGGAATCCCGCGGGGAAGATCTCGCGGCCGGCTCGCCGACGAGGTGTACGACACGCTGCTCGGACAGATGATGTCGCTACGGATCGAGCCGGGCTCCCGCGTCACGATCGACGCCCTGGCGCGAGAGCTGGGGGTCTCACAGACGCCGATCCGGGACGCTCTGAACCGCATGGAGGCCGAGGGCCTGGTCGTGCGTGTGCCTCACGCCGGCTATCGCATTCCCCCCCAGATCACCCGTCACCGATTCGAGGACATGCTCGAGGTCCGCCTGCTCCTCGAGCCGGCGGCGGCGCGCCGATCCGCCGAACGCGCATCCTTGCAGCAGGTGGCCGGTCTGCGGCGGCTGCTGGAGGAGATGGCGGAGCTGGAGGGAGGCGACGGGCTCATGGCCTATGGCGCCTTCGGGCTGCGCGACGCCGCTTTTCACGATCTCGTCGCCCTGAGCGCGGAGAACCAGGTCATCCGCGAAGCGCTCGCCCGCCTGCACACGCACGTGCACCTGTTCCGGCTTCTCCACGACACCCAGGTCACTCACCTGGCCATGGCCGAGCACGAAGAAGTCCTGACCGCGATCGCCGCGCGTGACCCCGACGCCGCCGCCTACGCCATGCGCCGGCACATCCTGCGGTCCGGCGAGCGGTTCCGGCGATTGTTCGACGAGGCCGAGGGCGCGGACGGAATGGTGGTGGAGGCTTGACGGGCGGGCCGGGCCGGGGAATGCTAAGTCAACCCGATCGGATCGGATTGGATCCATCTCACCCGCCCCCGATGCGAGGAGAAGCAGGTGCCCAGAGCGCTGCTCCTGACCGGCGACGCCGCCGAGGAGCTCGACACCATGTATCCCTACTATCGCGTACAGGAGGGCGGCTGGGACGTCGACGTCTCGTCACGGACGATGCGTGACGTTCAGCTGGTCATCCACGAGTTCGACCCCAACTCCGACGCCTACGTGGAGAAGAACGGCCGGAAGTTGCCGGTCGACGTACCCTGGGCCGAGGTCGACGTCGAGCGCTATGACGCCCTCATCATCCCCGGGGGACGTGCCCCCGAGTGGATCCGGGTCGACGCCGACGTCAGGCGCATCACCGAACACTTCTTCGCGCGCAACCTCCCGATCGCGCTGGTGTGCCACGGCGCGCAGGTGCCGGCTGTGTACGGGCTGTTGAAGGGCCGCAAGACGGCGTGCTTCCCGCCCATCACCGGTGACATGGAGAACGCGGGCGCGACGGTCATCGACGCTCCCGACGTCGTGGACGGCAACCTCGTCTCCTGCAGGGGGTGGCCGGACATGCCGAAATTCGGCAGGGCGATGATGGAGGTCTTCTCGAAGTCCATCAACTCCGCATCGGCATGAGCGCACCTGGCCCGTCCCGGTGACGGCATCCCGGACCGTCACAGTCGACGGCTCCCCCGTTCACGTCATGGAGAGCGGCACCGGGCCCGCGGTGCTGATGCTGCACGGCTCCGGACCCGGTACGACCGGATCCGGCGCCTGGGCAACGACGGCACAGGCGCTGGGCGCGTCCTGGCACCTGGTGGCTCCTGACCAGGCGGGGTTCGGCCGCACACCGCTCCCGGCCGGCTCCAGGGGCGGGCTCCGGCTGTGGACGGAGCAGGCCGCGGGCCTGATGGATGCTCTCGGTGCCGAGCACTACGCCGTGGTGGGCCACTCCATGGGCGGCGCCGTGGCGCTGGCGTTGGCGGCCGCGCGTCCCCGGCAGGTCACCCATGTCGTGGCGGTCTCGACGATGGGCGCCCCCGGGGCACCGCTGTCCGCCGAGCTCGACGCGATCTGGGCCGCCCCTGCCGACCCGCTCGGGGCACGAGACATGTTGAGTCGGCTCGTCCTCGACCAGGCGCTCGTGACCGAGTCGGCCGTCGCCGCCCGTGCGGCCGCGATGCGAGCCGGGGCGGCCGCATTCGCGTCGTTGTTCCCTCCACCCAGGGCACGCTGGGCCGACGACCTCACCCTCTCGGCACGAACGCTGGCAGGGGTGCGCGCGCCCGTGCTGCTCATCCACGGTGCCGAGGACCGGGTCACCCCGCTCCGGACGGCAGCCCTGCCCCTCCTCGAGCACCTGGCCGATGTCCGTCTGCACGTGCTCGGCCGGTGCGGGCACGTGCCGGCGCTCGAACACCCGCACGACTTCAGGCGACTCCTGTCGTGCTTCCTCGGCCGGGAACGAGGTCCCTGACTCATATCCGTGGGCCGTGGGTTCAAGCCCCGCCCACCCTGCCACTGCGCCTGCCGGAAATTCCATCCGTGCAGTTCAAGCGGCATGTGAGTACTCGTGGAGAAGGGCTTGGTGGGCGCGGTGCCGGTTGTAGAACTCTTCGTACTCACGCGCAGGTGGCGTTCGTTCCAGAGCAGGCAGCGGTCAAGCAACTCGCGGCGGCACGACCGCATCCACCACTCCATGATCGCGTTCATTCGCTCAGATCATCATGCCGCGGCGGTGCAGACCTCACGCCCCCGAGACTCGAGGTACGTAATCACCATCCAGCGCTGGCCTGCACGGATGAATTTTCGGCACCCGCACCGCGCCGAGGGCGTGGAACTGGTCGGTGAGAACGGGTTGTTGGGCTGGCTGACGAAGCTGGTGCTGGAGTCCGCGCTCGAGGGCGAAATCACTGACCATCTCGGTTATGACAAGCACGAGCGAGGCGGCGGGAACGAGAGCGGCAACAGCCGTCGCGCACGGTGCTGGGCGGTATCCGAAGGCCGGCTCCGGCCAGTTCACCGCTGATGCGCTGGTAGCCCCATGAGGGATTCTCCCGGGCCAGGCGCAACACCGCCTCCCGGACGTCCGCGCGGGTAGAGGGACGGCCCGGGCGCTTGGACCGGTAGGTCCACCGGCGCGTCACTGGGGCACGGTGCCAGCGCGGCAACGTCGCGGGAGTGAGGAAGAAGGCATCCCACGACGGGCGAGGAATCAGCCGTAACAAGGCCGCGAGCGCGGCCCGATCCCCCGGATGGAGATCGGGCCGGTTCACTTGACGGAGCAATACGGCAACCTGATGACGAAGCACCACGATCTCCGCTGCCTTGGCCCGATCATCGCGACCCAGCAGGACCAGGAACTGAAAGACACGCCCGAGGAAGAGGCAGAGGGAAGACCACAGCACCGTCAGCAGGATGCCCGAGACCTCATCATGCTCGAGCCACGAACCCCCACGTCAACTTCGGCGGCTGAGTTTCCGCACCCCACAGGGCCCTCGCCATGGCAGTCCGTCACCCCGGTGGCCACCACCGGCCCGGAGCGCGAGGACCTCGGCCGCGCGGAATGCCTGCGCCTGATCGGGCAGCGCGGCTCGGGCCGGATCTCCTTCGGCGACACGCTGCTCCCCGTCGGCTACGCGGTGCGCCCCCACACGGTGACCTTGCGCTCACTGCATGCCGTCCACGCCGACCTCGCCGACGGGACGTCCTTCGTCTCAGGGGCGGCCGTCGTCCTCCAGGTGCACCGCATCGACCCGCACCGGCTGCACGGCTGGAACGTCCTCATCCAGGGCCCGCCCGGCCGCTGCACGCGGACGGGCTGCCCGGGCTCCGCCTCGAACTCGTGCCGCACCAGGTCACCGGACACCTGGTCTACGAGCCATCCCTGTTCCGAGGCCCTATCTCAGGCCGCCGACGGACAGGCCGCCGCGCCAGTGTCGCTGAAGCGTGAAGAAGGCGATGACGAGCGGGATGACCGACACGAGCGCGCCCAGGATGATGAGGCTCCAGAGGGACGTGCTGCCCGCGTTGTTGGCCGAGGCGATGCCCTGCCACATGCCGAGCCCGACGGTGACGGGGAAGAGGCGGTTGTCGGAGAGCATGGCGAGGGGCAGGAAGTAGTTGTTCCAGGAGGCCACGGCGGACAGGAGCAGCACCGTGACCACCGCCGGCCGCATCAGCGGAAAGGCGACCTGGACGAACGTCCGGATCTCCCCCGCCCCGTCGGCCCGCGCCGCGTCCAGAATCTCGTCGGGGACCGCGTCGCGCGCATATACGTGCATCAGATAAACGCCGAACGGGTTGAGCAGTGAGGGCAGGATCACCGCCCAGATCGTGTTGGTCAACCCCAGTTGCGAGAACATCATGAAGGTAGGAATCACCAAGGCCGTCGCGGGCACCATCAACGCGCCGAGCACGAGGGCGAAGGAGAAACGCCTGGCGGCGAAGCGGTATTTGGCGAATCCGTAGCCGGCCATGACGGACAAAACCGTGGCCCCGGCCCCGCCCGCGATCGCGTACAGGGTGGAGTTGAGGATCCACCTGCCGTAGATGCCATTGTCGTAGGTGAACAACTGCCGCAGGTTGCCGAGATAGTCGATGTGGCCGGCGAACCACAAGGTGTTGCCGCCCCCGAACAGTCCGGGGGCGTCCTTGGAGCTGTTCACGATGACCCACCAGAACGGCACCAGGAAATACACGACCAGAAAGCCGAGGAGCACCTGCAGCGGGAGGTGGCGTGACGGCCGGCGGCGGGCGCCGGCCAGGAAGCGGTCACTCATCACAGAAAGCTCCTCCGCTTGCGAGTGAAGAACAGAAAGGCGTAGACGCCGACGAACACGATCCCGCCGAGAGCGAAGGAGATCGCCGATCCGTAGTTGAAGTTCGCGAGTGCGAACGCCTGCTGGTACGCGTACATGTTGGGGGTGAAGTCAGGACCGATCGTGCCGGCCGCGAGGGAGCGCAGGATTTGCGGTTCGTTGAAGAACTGCAAGGTGCCGATGAGCGAGAAGACCAGGATCAGGGCCAGCGCGGGGGTGATCAGCGGGATCTTGATCCGCAGCGCGATCTGCCACTTGCCGGCGCCGTCCATGCGGGCGGCCTCGTAGAGCGCCGGGTCGATGCCCTGGAGCGCCGCGTACAGGATGATCATGTAGTAACCGGCCCACTGCCAGGTGACGACGTTGACCAGGCCGTAGAAGATCAGGTTGGTGCTCAGGAAATCAGGCGGCGTGGTGCCGAACCAGCCGAAGACTTCGGTGAGCGGCCCGAAGCTCTTGCTGTACAGGAATCCCCACATGACCGCCCCGATGACTGTGGGAATTGCGTAGGGAAGGAAGATCATGAGGCGCGAGAGGCGGGTGAACAGGGAGGTCACGGCGTCCAGGATCAACGCCATCCCGAGCGCGACGATGATCTGCAGCGGGATGGACACCAGCGAGAAGCGAATGACGAACCACGACCCCGAGAGGAAGCTGGGGTCGGTGAACGCCTTCACGTAGTTGTCGAGAAAGACGAAGCTGGTGCCGCCGATCAGCTTCTTCTGGAAAAGACTCAGATACAGCGCGTACCCGAGCGGCGCGATGAGCAACGCCAGGAAGACGATCCCGAATGGCCCGACGAAGAGCCACCCCATCAGATGCTCACGGAGGCGCACCTTACCGCGGATCTTGTGTGTCTTCTCTTGGGTGCTGGACACACCCTCTTCTAGCAGGAGGGACATCTTGGGCTCCGGGAAGTCGATGCGGGGAAACAGCGGGCAGGCCGGCCGGCCTCAGACGGCGCGGCCCCACCCTGCTCGTCACTGAACGGTGAAACCTTGCTCTTTGGCGTACTTCACCACGTCTTCCTGCAGCCGGTCGGCGGCCTGCGCACCGGTGACGGAGCCCTCGATGAGCGCGCTGACCTGCTTCGTCAAGGCGTCGAAGTAGTACTGGCCGAACGGGCTGTAGGTCATGCCCTTGTAGGCGTTCGCCGCGGGCACGTAGACCTCCTTGTTCGCCTGCTGGCCGTCGAAGAACGCCACCTTCAGGTTCACGAACTCGGGGGAGTTGAGCGCCTTGAGGTTCAGCGGGAAGATGATCTGGTTGGTCCAGCCGTCGGTGAGCGACTCCTTGTCGGCGTACAGGCCGTACGCCACCTTCGCCGCGAGTTCGGGGTTCTTCGCCTGGCTCGTCACGGAGAAGGCAGACCCGCCCCAGTTCACCTGCACCGGGTTGGCGGGATCCCACTGCGGGAGCGGCGCCACCGCGAACTTGCCGGTGTCCTCGCCCTTGCCGACACCGGCACCGGTGAGGTAGCCGGGCGCCCACGCCGCCGAGATGTACGTGGCGTATTTACCGTTGATGACGCCGGAGATGTACTCGGGGGTGAACTGGTCCTGCGTCCCGACCAGCCCCTTCTTCGCCAGGCGCGCCCAGTAGTCGAGCACGTCCTTGGAGCCCTGGTCGTTCAGCTTGACGCCGACCTTTTCTGGCTGCGCCGGGTCGTAGGCGAACGGAGACGCGCCCTTCTGTATCTGCAGTGCCATCGTGAGGGCTGAGACGTTCGCGGCGAAGTCGCCGAAGTGCGGGCCGCCCGCGTCCTTCATCTTCTGCGCGGCCTGCTCGTACTCGTCCCAGGTCTTCGGCGGCTTGATGTCGTACTTCTCGAAGAGGTCCTTCCGGTAGATCATCGCCATCGGACCACCGTCGACCGGCACGCCATAGACCGCCTGACCGACGGAGACGTCCTTCCACGCGCCCTCGCTGTAGTCGGCCTTGACGCGGTCATAACCGTACTGCTTGATGTCGACGAGCGACTTCTGGATCTGGAAGGTCGGGATCCGGTCCATCTCGATCATGATGACGTCGGGCGCCCCTGTGCCCGCCGAGATGGCCGTCTGGAACTTGTCGTACTCGTCGCTGCCCTGGCCGACGTTGGTCCAGCAGACCTGCACCTCACCGTTCTGCTTGTTGAAGTTGTCGACGACGAGTTGCGTGTTGGGGTACCAGCCCCACATCGTCACGACCGGCAGGTTCTTCTTGGGGATCGTGTTCGTGCAGTTGCTGGCGACGGCGTTTCCGCTCGGGTTGCTCGGGTTGCTCGCGCTGCCGGCCTGCTGGCCGGAGGAGCAGGCGGCGAGCGCGGAGGTGGCGGCGAGCAGGGCCGCCGCGGCGATGATCCTGTTTTTCTTCATTGGCTTGGTTCCCTTGGGGATCGCTGTAGGAGAGCGATCGAACGGGACGGGGAACAGGTGACGCCACCCGAACCCCGCCCCCGTGTCGATTCTCTTGTGAGCGTTAACATTGCCCCGGGTGCGACATGTCGCCCGGGCCGGGCTTCCGTCAGCGCTTGAACAGGCGCGGTGCCAGGTCGATGAGGTTCTTCTGCCACACGTCCCAGCCGTGCGGCCCCGGAGTGACCCCGTCGAACTCGTAGCGGATACCGAGGTTGTTCAACGTGGTCAGGGACGTCATGAACGACGGGTAGACGAAGTCGGTCTGGTCGCCGACGTACAGGCGCAACAGCTTCGTCCCGTTGTTGATCGCCTGCGCGTCGACGCCGGCGCCGCTGCCGAACCCGGCCGAGAACGCCGCGACGTACGCGAACTGACCCGGGCGCGCTTTGAGCAGCGTGAGCGTCTGCCCACCTCCCATCGAGAGGCCGGCGAGGGCCTGCCGCGACGGGTCGCTGGAGATGTGGTACCGGGCACGGGCCGCCGGAACGATGTTCTCCAGCAGTTCCTTGGTGAAGTCGGACACGTTGCCGTTGCCCATCACCACCACCATCGGCACCAGGTCCCCGTCGAGGAACCGGTGGTCGAGGATCTGCTTGGCGCGGCCCATCTCCACCCAGTCGGTGTAGCTCTGGCCGCTGCCGTGCTGGAGGTAGAAGACGGGGTACGGCTCCGCGCGGTTCGGGTCGTATCCCGGCGGGGTCCAGACCAGCGCGGCCCGGTCCTGGTTCGCGACGGTGCTCCGGTACGTCAGGCTCTCCACCTTTCCGCCCTGGCCGGCGGGCACGTCGGAGAGCAGCCGCGACCTCTCGCCGTTGACGAGGAAGGTGCTCCAGGTCGGCTCGGAGGTCACCTTCGTCGGGTTCGACACGTCCTTGACCGAGACGCCGTCCACCATCAGCCGGTAGTAGTAGAACCACGGGTCGAGCGGACCCACGGTCGCCCGCCACCGGTCGCCCTCGCGCGACAGCCGGACGCGCAGCCAACTGCCGTTGGGAGCCACGTTCGCCCACACCTTGACACGTTGGGCGTCCTTGAAGTCGGTTGTGGTCTCGAAGGTGACGAAGCGGTCCTCGCTCACGAACGGCGTCGGCGTGGTGCCGGGGGCCGGCGGGTTGAACTCGCCCTTCAGCCGCCCATGACCGGCGCTCGGGCCGTGGTCCGACACCTTGCGGAACAGCCGCGGCACGAAGTCGATGAGATTCTCCTGCCAGGCGTTCCAGTTCGCCCCGGCGTCGGGGTTGACCCCGTCGAACTCGTACGTGATCCGGGCGCGGTCCAGCGCCTTCGTCAGCCGGTTGGTCGCGTTGTACGCGGGATCCGTCACGTTCCCGGTGTACAGGCGCAGCAGCTTGATCGCGTGCGCGTCCGGCCGGCCGACGCCGTCCGTCAGCAGACCCGAGAACGAGCCGGCGTAGGCGAACTGAGCCGGGTTGGCCAGTGCGGCACGTAGCGCCTGCGTCCCACCCTCGGCCACCCCGGCGATCGCCTGGTGCGCCGCGCCGCGGTGCACGCGGTAGCGCTCCGCGACGGCCTTCTGGAGCTCCTTGTCGCCGGCCGCCGCGTCACCGTCGCTGATCACGACCACCATCGGCTCCATGGACCGCTGAGCCGACAGGTTGTCGAGGATCTGCTTGGCGCGACCGAGGTCGAGCCAGTCGGTGGCGCTCACACCGGTGGCGGACTGCAGGAACAACACCGGGTAGGCGTTGGGGCCCTTGCCCGAGTACGCCGGCGGCAACCACACCAGCGCCGACCGCTCCTGGCCCTTGGTCCGGTAGGTGAGGGTCTTGACCTTGCCGCCCTGCCCTTGAGGCACGTCCGCGAGCAGGCGCACCGAGTCGCCCGCCACGAAGAAGGTGCTCAGGAGCGGCTTGGACGCGACGCTCGTACCGTTCGTCGGGTCCTTGAGACCCTTGGTGTCATCGCCCGTGACCTGGTAGGTGTACAACCCCGGCTTGAGCGGGCCGAGGACCCCGGAAAAGGCGGTGCCCCGGCGGGTAAGGCCGAACTCCGCCCAGGTGAAGGAGGGCCCGAAGTTCCCCTCGATGACGACCCCGGACACCTGGCCCACGGCTGCCTCGACGGAGGCCACCGGAACGGTGAACGACGCGTAGCCGTCCTCGGAGACGCTGAGCCATGGCGTGTCCGCCGCCGCCGGCCGTGGCGCGAGCAGCACTGCCGCGATCAGCATGGCTCCGGCGGCCATCGCCACCGCGAATCGGCGTACGCCAATAGGCCGCGAACTGCCGTGATAGGCTAATAAACGCATGTTTAAACTCCCTTGATGGTTGGCTGCGGATGGCACCCGCCTGGCCGACCTGACTCATTGGTGAATGTGCTGCGGGTTTCTGTGTGCACGTACCTCCATGGGTAAGGGGTTTGCATCTGAACGCTCGGTGGCTCGAGCGTTCAGATGTGTCCGGGCGCCACACTGTGTGTGGCGCCCCGCTTTCAGGGCGTTCTGGGTGCCGCGGTGGAGCCGCGTACCACCAAGCGGATGGGAAGCACTATCTGGTGTGGGCCCTCCCAGTTACCGTTCACCAGCGACCTCAACATGCGGGCGGCCTCGAACCCGAGCCGGTACATCGACTGGTCCACCGTGGTCAGCCCCGGATCGCCCAGCGCCGACTCCGGTATGTTGTCGAACCCGGCCAGCGACAGGTCGCCGGGAACGCTGAGCCCCAGTTCCTTCGCGACCTCCAGGGCCTTCAGGGCCATCCCGTCGCTCGCCGCGAAGATCGCCGTCGGACGGTCCTCCCTGTCCATCAGCGCCCGTGCGAGCGGGACCGCGGACTCGGGGTTGAAGTCTCCCCTGGCGATCAACGTGGGGTCGACCGGCACCCCGGCTGCGGCCAGTGCTCTGCGGTATCCCTCTTCTCGCAACCATGCCGCCTCTAGATTGGACCTGCCCGCGATGAATGCGATCCGCCGATGCCCCAGGGCGAGCAGATGCTCGACGACCGTGGTGCCCCCCGCGAGGTTGTCCGCCGTCACCGACGGCACCGTCGAGTCCCGCGCCGGATCGATGGCCACGACCGGGGTGTTGCTCCGCACGTCGCCCGAGGGCGTGATCACGATGCAGCCGTCGGTGAGCGTGCCCGACAGGCGGGCGAGATGCCGCCGCTCCCAGCCCTCGGAGTACGTTCCGTAGAGGTCGCTGTTGGCGTAGATGATCAGGTCGAAGCCCGACTGGGTCAGCGCCTCCATCACGCCCTTGAGCACTTCGGCCGTGTATGACTGGAAGCTGTGGCTCACCAGGCCGAGGACGTTGGTGCGGCTGCGCCGCAGGCTGGTGGCCACCAGGCTCGACTCGTAGCCGAGGTGCTCGATGGCCGAGCGGACCTGTGCGATGGTGCTCGCGCTGACGCCGTAACGGCCGTTGACCACCCGGGATACGGTCGCGGTCGAGACGCCCGCTAATCGCGCGACATCGCTCATCGTTACCGGCGCACCGCCCTCGGCCATGCAGCCCTCACTAGTTGCAATCGTTATCGGTTACGTTTGCAGCGTTAACGTAAACGATAACTTTTGCCGAAACAAGACCTTTTCGGCCGACCGAACATCACGAATTAGACCGGCTGGAACGCTGGGCGTATCAGTGCGATGAGGCGGGCCCCATCGAGTCGCGGACGCTGAGGGTCGTCGCCAGCTGCAGGTGCCGCGAGGCGGGCTGAACGCCGTCCGCCATGCCGAGCACGGTCTTGACGGCCATCCGGCCCATGCCGACGAGAGACTGCCGGACGGACGTGAGCCGGGGCGTCGGCCGTCCCCAGGCGCGATCCTCTCCATGAGATCAGCGCAGCGTCAGGCGGAGCAGCAGGTCCTTGACCTCCGTCGCCTCGAATCGTTCGCTGCCGGCGGACGGGTCAGAGCAGAGCAGCACCGGCGCGTCGGCGGGGTCCGCGGGAAGCAGCCCATGTGAGCCGCGTACGGCGCGAGCACCCTGGTCGAGGCCGACGACGTTCATGAGGTAGCGCAGGCCGAGCTTCTTGCGCAGCAGTGCCGCGCCGGCCCTGAACCACGCCTCGGGCTCGGCGAGCAGGACCAGTTCGCCGGAGCGGGCGTGGTCCAGGCCGTGCGCCTTCCGGCGACGGCGAACGCCTGCGAGGTCCACGGGTCCTCTCGCGATCGTTCACCGGGACGGTGGGCGGCGGCCACTGTGCGGCCGCCGCCCGGCGTGATGGGTCATTCGGAGGAGAAGGCGGCGTCGAAAGCAGCGGCCGGTGGGGTGATGGCGTTGAGCGAGCGGATGTAGGCGAGGGATTCCGGCGCGCCGTGCAGACGGTCCATGCCCGCGTCCTCCCACTCGATGGAGATCGGGCCGTCGTAGCCGATGTGGTTGAGCGCGCGGAAGCACGCCTCCCACGGCACGTCGCCCCGGCCGGTGGACACGAAGTCCCAGCCACGCCGGGGGTCGGCCCACGCCAGGTGGGAGGCCAGACGGCCGCGCCGGCCGTCGCGGGTGGCCACCCGGGCGTCCTTGCAGTCCACGTGGTAGATCCGGTCGGCGAAGTCGAGGATGAAGTTCGCCGGGTCCAGGTCCTGCCACACCATGTGCGAGGGGTCCCAGTTCAGCCCGAAGGCCGGCCGGTGGCCGATGGCCTCCAGCGTCCGCACCGTGGTGTGGTAGTCGTAGGCGATCTCACTCGGGTGCACCTCATGGGCGAAGCGCACTCCGACCTCGTCGAAGACGTCGAGGATCGGGTTCCACCGGTCGGCGAAGTCGGCGTAGCCCGCCTCGATCATCGACGGGGGCACCGGCGGGAACATCGCCAGCGTGTGCCAGATCGACGAGCCGGTGAAGCCGACGACGGTCGTCACGCCGAGCGCGGCCGCCGCGCGGGCTGTATCCTTGATCTCTTCGGCGGCGCGCCGCCGAACGCCTTCGGGTTCGCCGTCACCCCAGATACGGGCGGGCACGATGCCCTTGTGGCGCTCGTCGATGGGATGGTCGCAGACCGCCTGGCCGACCAGGTGGTTGGAGATCGTCCACACCCGGAGGTTGTACTTGGCCAGGGTCTCCTTCTTGCGTTCGATGTAGGAGTCGTCCGCGAGGGCCTTGTCGACCTCGAAGTGGTCGCCCCAGCAGGCGATCTCCAGGCCGTCGTAGCCCCACTCCGACGCCAGCCGGCAGACCTCCTCGAACGGCAGGTCCGCCCACTGCCCGGTGAACAACGTGACCGGCCTCGTCATGAACCCTCCACAGTGATGAAGCGGCTGCCCTCAGCCGCGCTCTGCTCGACCGCCGCCAGCACCCGCTGCACCCGCAGGCCGTCCTCGAAGGACGGTGCGGGGTCGGTGCCGGCGGCGATCGCCTCCAGGAAGTCCTTCGTCTCGTGGACGAAGGCGTGCTCGTACCCGAGGCCGTGGCCCGGCGGCCACCACGCCCCGGCGTACGGGTGGTCCGGCTCGGTGACCAGCACCCGCCGGAATCCGTGCTCGGCGCTGTCGATGGTGTGGTCGTGGAACCACAGGTCGTTCATCGACTCGAAGTCGAAGGCCAGGCTGCCCAGGGCGCCGTTGATCTCGATGCGCAGCGCGTTCTTGCGCCCGGTCGCGAAGCGGGTGGCCTCGAAGGAGGCCAGCCCGCCGCCGCTGAGCCGTCCGATGAACAGCGCCGCGTCGTCCACGGTGACCGCGCCCCTCCCGGTTCCGCCGCCGGCCGAGAGCCCGGCCGAACTGGCCGCCAGGGGACGCTCCTTGACGAAGGTCTCGGTCAGCGCCGCCACCCCGGTCAGCCGCTCACCGGTGATGAACTCGGCGGTGTCGATGATGTGGGCGCCGATGTCGCCGAGGGCCCCGGAGCCGGCCTTGTCCTTCTGGAGCCGCCAGACCAGGGGGAATTCCGGGTCGACGATCCAGTCCTGCAGATACTGCGCCCGTACGTGCCGGATCTCGCCGAGCATGCCTTCTTCGACGAACCGCCGGGCCAGCGCGACGGCGGGCACGCGGCGGTAGTTGAAGGCGACCATGCTGCGCACGCCGAGCGCGGCCGCCTCCTTCGCCACCGCGGCCATGGCCTCGGCCTCGGCGACGGTGTTGGCGAGCGGCTTCTCGCAGATCACGTGCTTGCCGGCCGCCAGCGCCGCGATGGCGATCTCGGCATGCGAGTCGCCGGGCGTGCAGATGTCGACGATCTGCACGTCGTCGCGGTCGAGGAGGCGCTTCCAGTCGGTCTCCGCGCCGGCCCACCCCAGCTTCTCGGCGGCCTGCGCGGTCGCCTCGGCGGATCTGCCGGCCACGGCCACCATCAAGGGCCTGAACGGCAGGTCGAAGAACGCGTCCACGCTGCGCCACGCCTGGGAGTGCGCACGACCCATGAACGCGTAGCCGACCATGCCGATCCCGATGACAGGCCTCATGACTCGAACCCGAGGGGCAGGTACTGGGCGGCGTTGTCCTTGGTGATGGTCTCCGAAGCCAGGGTGATCGACTGCGGCACCTGCTGCTCCAGCAGGTCGCTCATGCCCTTGCCCTGAGCGATCAGCCGGGCGATCTTGATCGCCGAGGCTGCCATGGTGGGGGGATAGGTGACGGTGGCCTTCAGCACGCCGCTGTCGGCCTGGATGTCACGCATCGCATTGGCCGAGCCCGCGCCGCCGACCATGAAGAACTCGTTGCGACCGGCCTCCTTGATCGCCGCCAGCACGCCGATGCCCTGGTCGTCGTCGTGGTTCCAGATCGCGTCGATCTTCTTGTGCGCCTGGAGCAGGTTGGCGGCCACCTGCGTTCCGGACTCCACCGTGAACTTGGCGTCCTGTTGCGCGGTCACCTTGAAGCCGTACGTCTTCAGCGCGTCGGCGAAGCCCTTGCTGCGGTCCTGGGTCAGCGGCAGCGTGGCGATGCCCTGGATCTCCAGGATGATCGGGTTGGAGACGCCCTTGTCCTTCAGCGTCTTGCCGATGTGGTGTCCGGCGGCCACACCCATGCCGTAGTTGTCCCCTCCGATCCAGGCCCGGTACGACAGCTTGTCCGGGAAGACGCGGTCCACGTTGACCACCGGGATGCCCGCGTCCATGGCCTGCCGGGCAACCTGGTTGAGCTGCTGGCCGTCGTTCGGAAGGATCACCAGCACGTTGACCTTCGCCTGGATCAGCGACTCCACCGCCGAGATCTGCTGGTTGATGTCGTTGGTCGGCTCGACCGGCTTGAATTCGACGTCGGTGTACTGCTTGGCCGCGTCCGCCGCGTTCTTGCTGATGGCGGCGATCCAGCCGTGGTCGGCGGCCGGGGCCGAGAAGCCGATGACGACCTTCTCGCCAGGGGCGTCGTTCCCGTCCTTGGCCGCGGGAGCGGGCGCGGGCGCGCTCGCCTGCTGGGTGGCGACCGGCTCGTTGCTGGTGCAGGCGCTGACGAGGGCACCCGCGCCGAGGGCGGCGCCGCTGAAGAGGAAGCCGCGCCGGGCGACGTTCTTGTCCATGTCTTCTCTCCTTGCTGAAGCCGGAAGGCTTGCGATCCGGCCCTGGTGTCAGGTGTGTGTTTTGAGGCTTCGCCGCTGCAGCAGCACGGCGGCGACGATGATCGCGCCCTTGGCGATGAGCTGGTCGGCGGTGTTCAGGCCGTTCAGGATGAACAGGTTGGTGATCACAGTGAAGATCAGCAGACCGAGGATCGATCCGATGATCGTGCCCCGGCCGCCGCTCAGCAGCGTCCCGCCGATGATCACTGCGGCGATCGCGTCCAGCTCGTACAGGTCGCCGTGTGTGGACGATCCGGTCGTGGTCCTGGCCATGATCAGCACCGCGGCGATCCCGCAGCACAACCCCGACAGGGCGTACAACAGCAGCGTGTGCTTGCGCACGTCGATGCCGGCCAGGCGGGCGGCCTCGGGATTGCCGCCTACCGCGTAGGTGCGCCGGCCGAACGTCGTGCGGTTGAGCACTAGCCAGCCGAACAGCACCACCAGCGCGAACACGTACACCAGCAGCGGCAGCCCGAGCACCCGCGTGGTCGACAGGCTCACGATCATCGAGTTGTCCTGCTGCACGAGCTGTGTGCGCTGGTTGGACATCCGCTGCGCCAGGCCGCGCCCGGCCACCATCATCGCCAGCGTCGCGATGAACGGAACCATCCGGCCATAGGCGATCAAGATCCCGTTCAGCAGGCCCGCGCCGGTGCCCACCAGCACCGCGCACACGATCACCACGACCGGCCCGTAGGACTGGGTCGCCAGCGTGGTCGCCCATACCGACGCCAACGCCATCAGCGCGCCCACCGACAGATCGATGCCACCACCGATGATCACGAACGTCATGCCAACAGTGATCACCCCGATGGTCGAGGCCAGCGCCAGGATGCTCACCAAGTTGGAGGAGGTGGCGAAGTTCTCCGGCCTCGTCACCAATCCCACGATCGCCAGCAGTGTCAACGCCGCGACCAGCCCCAGATGCCGGACCTCACCCAGCCGGCCGAACCGCCCGCCCGGTCCCGCCGCCTTCAATCGCGGACCAGTCGGCGCGGCCCGATCAACCTCAGTCATGCGATGCTCCTTCGGTGGGGGGATGTGCCACATCGGATCCGGGCCTCTGTCCTGCGGAGACCATCACCAGGTCGAGCACCCGGTGCTCGTCCAGGTCCTCGGCCGGCGCCTCATGGACGATCCGGCCCTCGCGGATGACCAGCACGCGGTCGGCCAGGCCCAGCACCTCAGGCACCTCGCTGGACACCAGCAGCACACCGATGCCGTCGTCGGCCAGCTTGCGCACCAGCGCGTACAGCTCGGCCCGGGCACCGACGTCCACCCCACGCGTGGGCTCGTCCAGCAGCAGCAGCTTGCGGTCCTCGGCCAGCCAGCGTCCCAGCACCGCCTTCTGCTGGTTGCCGCCCGACAAGGTCCTGATCGGCCGGCGCGGATCGGGCGGGCGAATGTCCAGCGCCTGCGACAGCCGTTCGGCCTCGGCGAACTCGGTCCGGCGGTCGAGCCAGCCCAGCCACCGCGGCCTGGTGTAGCGGCTCAGGCTCGCCAGCGTGATGTTCTGCGCGACGGGGTGGTCCAGCAGCAACGCCTGCGCCTTGCGCTCCTCGGGGGCTAGGCCCATGCCCATCCGCACCGCGCGGGTCGTGCTGCCCGGCCGCACCGTCCGCCCATCGAGCACGACCCGGCCACCGGCCCGCCGCGCGCCGTAGATCGCCTCGATGATCTCGCTGCGGCCGGAGCCGACCAGGCCCGCCAGGCCGACGATCTCCCCGGTCCTGATGCTGAACGACACGTCCGCGAACCGGCCGGGCAGCGTCAGATTCTCCACCCGCAGCACCTCGGGCCGCCCCTCGTGGGCTCCCCTGCCCGGCCGGGACGGGAAGACGTACTCGACGTTGCGGCCGGTCATCAGCGCCACGATCTTCGAGGTCGGGGTGTCCTTGGCCGCCAGCCCCACCGCGACCGTGCGCCCGTCCTTGAGCACGGTGACTCGGTCGCCGATCTCGCGGATCTCCTCCAGCCGGTGGGAGATGTAGATCACCGCCACGCCCTGAGAGGTGAGGTCACGGATCACCCGGAACAGGTTGCCGACCTCGTCGTGGTCCAGCGCGGCCGACGGCTCGTCCATGATGATCACCCGGGCCGAGTGCGACAGCGCCCTGGCCATGCTGACGATCTGCTTGTGGGCCGGCGACAGCGAGCCCACCTCGGTGCGGGGGCGGATCTCGCCGTGCCCCAGCCGCTCGAGCAGCTCGGCCGTCGCCCGGTCGGCCTCGGCCCGGCGGGAGAACCCGAAGGTCGCCCTCTCGTGGCCGAGGAAGATGTTCTCCGTCACGCTCAACCCGTCCACCAGATCGAGTTCCTGGTAGATGGTGGCGATTCCGTGGCTCATCGCCGCGGTCGGCGGCGCCAGCCGTACGGGCGAGCCGTCGAGCAGCACCTCGCCCTCGTCGGGTTCGTGGGCACCGGACAAGATCTTGATGAGCGTGGACTTCCCGGCGCCGTTCTGGCCGAGCAGACAGTGCACCTCTCCGGCTCTGACCTCAAGGTTCACGCCGTCCAAGGCGCGCACGCCCGGGAACTGCTTGACGATTCCTCGCATCACGAGCAGCGATGACGAGTCGGATGGTGACCGCGGCACAGGGCCTCCCTCGGTTACGGTGTGGCCGTGCCCGCCTGATGGCCCCGCCCGCCTGACGGCGCCGGTTGGCACCGCCGCGACGGCACCGAGGTCGGCGTCAACGGTGCCGGTGCGGCTTCGGGTGACCGATCAGGCGGGCGGGACGTTCTGGGTGGGAAGGGGCACAGGGAAAAGGGCACAGGGGTTTCCGCCCGCCCGGCCGCATGCCCCATGGCCGCGGCACGCGAGATGGACGGGGTGTGCCGAGGCGGTGCGGAACAGGACGGCCAGGCGGACGGAAGGTTCAGGGAGCGGGCGGTAGATCGGGACCGCGTGCCGGCACGCGGGTGAGGCTGACTGTGGTGATCAAGCCATCGGGGTTCCCTCGATAACCCCGATGGTTGGAGGCGTTCGGCTCGAGATGCTTGTGGGGTCGGACAGTGCTCGTTCCACGACTACTCCGGCCGCTCCGCGTGAGGCAGCGCCGAAGCCGAGGCCGGAGGCGACGAACCGGCAGCGCTCGACGGCATCGCTCATGCCCAGGCGTGCCAGCGTCTGTTGCGCTGCGGGGATCATCAGGTCGGCGAGTCGCGCGAAGTATCCGCCAAGCACGATCACCCGTGGGTTGAAGAGGTTGACCAGCATGGCCGCCCCGATTCCGAGCCACCGGCCCACCTCCGCGGCGGCGGCGTCGACGCGGGGATCTCCTTCGGCCCGTCGGTGCTCGATCTCGGCCAGCCGCTCCTCCGGGTCACGGACGAGTTGCGGGCCCTTGCCGTACGCGCAGTCCGGTGTGGCCATGCGCACCAGCGCGGCCAGCCCGACTTTGGTCTCCCAGCAGCCGACCCGGCCGCAGCGACACGACTCGCCGGAGGGATCGATCACGACGTGGCCGACCTCCCCCGCGAATCCGTCCGCTCCGCCCAGCAGCCGGCCGCCGGCGATGACGCCGCCGCCGATGCCCACCTCGCCTGTGAGGTAGACCAGGTCGGAGGTGCCCGCCGCGACGCCCGAGGTGTACTCGGCCAGGGCGGCGAGGTTGGCGTCGTTGTCCACCGCGACGGGGATGTCCGCGGCGATGTTCGCGTGGGAAAGCCGCTCCGCCACCGCCACCCCGCGCCAGCCGAGGTTCGGGGCGACGACGACGGTGCCGGTGGTGGCGTCGATCAGGCCGGGGACAGCCACGATGATTCCGGCCGGCGTGATCCCGAGCCGGTCGAGGTCGGCGACGGTCCTCTCGGCCATGCGGGCCAGCTCGTCCAGCGAGCGTTCCGGGCTGGAGCCCATGGCGTCGAAACCGATGCGCCGGTCGATGATCACCCTGCCGGCCAGGTCGGTGGCGATCGCGGCGATGTAGTCGACGTTGACCTCCATGCCGAGGGCGCCGACCCGGGAGCCATCCAGGGCGAGGGCGACACCCGGGCGGCCGACGGAGCCGGCGTGCTGCGGCCCCATCTCCTTGACCAGTCCGCGCGCCTGCAGCTCGCTCACCAGACTGGTGACGGTCGCCTTGTTCAGCCCGGTCGCGGCGGCGACGGCCGATCGGGTGCACGGGCCGCACGCGCTGACGTGACGCAGCACGAGGGCGAGGTTGGAACGGCGAACGGTGGCCTGATCCGCGGGAACTCCCGCGGACCCGCCGCGACTCATCAAGTCGGTCGCGCGGCCGTCGGCCCGGCTGTGGTCCACGCTCCTCCTCGATTAGTTCAGATGGCAAGCCGAATTAAAAGCACGACTTCCTGCGGGCACAAGTATTAAATCGTTCGCAACTTGCATAACGTTCCGATAACTGGAGCGAGAAACGTGGCGGAAGTGCACGGAAGCGAGCGATGCCAACTCGTTACGGACTTGAGGGGTGCGTGATCCGACATCGCCGTGTTACAACCCTGATAATTGATCTCGGAGACAAACAAAGGGGCAGGTGGTGCGGGTGGCGTACAGACCGTCCCGCTCCCGCTCCCCTGGCGGCGCCGCGCCGACGGGTCCCGCCACGCTGCGCCGGGCAAACCTCTCGCTGGTGCTGCGCGAGCTGCGCGACCACACATCCCTGTCTCGTGCCGAGATCGCGCAGGCGACCGGGCTGCACCGGGCCACCGTCTCCAATCTCATGGCCGAACTCCTGGAACGGCGGCTGGTGCGGGAGGTCGGTGTCGAGCACGTGGGCGCGATCGGGCGTCCCAGACGGGCGGTGGCGCTGCACGGCGCGCACGTCGGCGCCTTGGGCATGGAGATCAACGTCGACTACATCGCCGTCCACGGCACCGACCTGAGCGGCCGGAGCCTGGTCGAGCGCCGGGTGGTCCACGACGCGATGGGCAGTGGCCCGGACAGCGCCGTGCGCCGGCTCGGGCTCGTGGCCAAGGAGGCCGTGGAGGCGATGCGGCGGGCCGGAGCGGTCCCGACCGGCATCGCGGTGGCCGTCCCCGGACTCGTGGACGTTACACGCGGCGTCGTGACACTCGCGCCGAACCTCCACTGGCGCGACCTGCCCCTGGCCGAGCAGCTGAGCTCCATACTCGGCCCGCGGAGCGTGCCGGTGCGGGTGGACAACGACGCGAACCTCGCCGCCCTGGCCGAATACACCTCCGGCGTCGCCGCCGGCACGCCCCACCTGGTCTATCTCACCGGAGAGGTCGGCGTGGGCGGCGGCATCATCTCAGGCGGCGAACTTCTGCGCGGAGCGGACGGATTCTCCGGCGAGGTCGGACATCTGCGGGTCGACCCTAACGGCGACCAATGCGGCTGTGGCCGCATCGGCTGCTGGGAGACCAAGGTCGGCCTGGCCGCGCTCGTACGCGCGGCCATGCCCGGACAGGCCTACGGGTTGCCCGGCATGCCGGTGCCCGATCCCGGCGAACGGGTGGCCGACATCGCCAGGGGCCTGGCCTCGGGCGACCGGCGGATGATGACGGCGGTAGCGCAGGTCGGCGAGTGGCTCGGGCTCGGCGGCTCGATCCTGGCCAACCTGTTCAACCCGCGGGTGATCGTCATCGGCGGCTACTTCGCCTCACTGGCCCAGTGGCTGCTGCCGCACGCACAAGATCAGCTGCGACGGCTCGTAGTGGCCGCTCCCGCCGCCGAGTGCCGATTCGTCGCCTCCACGCTCGGCTTCGGCGCCGCCTCCCGGGGCGCCGCGAGCATGGTGGTCAACCACATCATCGACGATCCGACGACGATCTTGGATTCACTCCGCAGGCCGGCACCTTACTGACGGCCCCACAGACCTGGAGACGGCACCCTCCAGCAACCCGCACTATCCGCTACCACCAAGTGGCAACAGCGCGGCGGCGCGCGCCTTGCCTGACGTCCCCCCAGTCAGGAAGGGTTTTCCATGTCACCACGTCCTCGAACATGGGCGCGGGCGGCGGGGCTGCTCAACGCGGTCCTGCCAGAAGGCGGACGACGCCCGAGACGTCGAACCGCTACCACGATGGCTTTAGCCCTCGTCGCCCCTTTCCTCACGCTCCTTGCGGCGCCCGTGAGCGCCGAGGCCGCCACGGCGGCGGAGCCCGCCTTCAAGGTGCTCGTCTTCTCGAAGACGACCGGATTCCGGCACGACTCGATCCCCGAGGGCATCGCGGCCGTGCAGAAGCTCGGCCAGGACAACAACTTCGCGGTCGACACGACCGAGGACAGCGCCCTGTTCACAGACCAGAACCTGGCGCAGTACCAGGCCGTGGTCTTCATGTCCACGACCGGTGACCCGCTGGGCACCCAGGAGCAGAAGGACGCCTTCCAGCGCTACATCCAGGGCGGCGGCGGCTTCGTGGGCGTCCACGCCGCCGCCGACAGCGGCTACAACTGGGCCTGGTACGGCAAGCTGGTCGGGGCGTACTTCAAGCAGCACCCGGCGATCCAGCAGGCCACGGTCAAGGTCGAGGACCCGGCGCACCCGGCGACCAAGGATCTCCCGACGACCTGGACCCGTACCGACGAATGGTACGACTACCAGGCGAACCCGCGTGGCACGGTCCACGTGCTGACGTCGATGGACGAGAAGTCCTACACCGGCGCCACGATGGGCGCCGACCACCCGAACACGTGGTGTCAGGACTTCGACGGCGGCCGTTCGTGGTACACCGGGCTCGGCCACCTCAAGGAGAACTACAGCGAGCCCAACTTCCTGAAGCTGCTGCTCGGCGGCATCCAGACCGCCGCCGGCGCCGTCAAGGCCGACTGCTCGGCCTCGCAGAGCAGCAGCTTCGAGAAGGTCACGCTCGACGACAACACGTCGAACCCGATGATGCTGGACATCGCCAAGGACGGCCGGGTCTTCTACATCGACCGGCTCGGCGAGGTCAAGATCATCAAACCGGCCGGCGGCACGGTGACGGCGGCGAAGCTGAACGTCTTCACCGCCAACGAGAGCGGCCTGCTCGGGCTGACGCTCGACCCCGGCTTCGACTCCAACCACTGGGTCTATCTCTACTACTCGCCCACCGGGACGAACGTCGACCGGCTGAGCAGGTTCACCGTCACCGGTGACACCGTGGACCTGACGAGCGAGAAGAAGATCCTCGACGTCCCGGTGCAGCGCGCGGAATGCTGCCACCACGGCGGCGGCATGGTGATGGACCCCAAGACCGGAAATCTCTGGCTGGGCACGGGTGACAACACCAACCCGTTCGCCTCCGACGGCTACGCTCCGCTCGACGAGCAGTCCGGCCGCGCCAACTGGGACTCCCAGCGCACCGCGGGCAACACCAACAGCCTGAGCGGCAAGCTGCTGCGGATCCACCCCGAGGCCGACGGCACCTACACCATCCCGTCCGGCAACCTGTTCGCGCCGGGCACGGCGAAGACCAAGCCGGAGATCTACGGCATGGGCTTCCGCAACCCGTTCCGGATAGGTCTCGACCCCAAGACGGGCAACATCATGCTCGGCGAGTACGGCCCCGACGCCAACGCGGCGAGCTCCACCCGGGGTCCGCAGAACACGGTCGAGTGGAACCTCGTGTCCAAGCCGGGCAATTTCGGCTGGCCGTACTGCATCGGCAACAACACCCCGTACGTCGACTACGACTTCGCCACCAAGCAGTCGGGGTCGCCGTTCAACTGTGCCGCGCCGGTCAACGACTCGCCGAACAACGACGGCCTGACCAGCCTGCCGCCGGTGATCCCGGCGACGATCTGGTACCACTACGCGGCCGACCCGCAGAACTTCCCGGAGCTGAGCGGTGGCGCGCCGATGGGCGGCCCGGTCTACCGCTCGGATCCGAACCTGCAGTCGGACGTGAAGTGGCCGGCGTACTGGGACGGCAAGGCCATCTTCGGCGAGTGGAACAACGACAAGGTGTGGTCGTTCCAGCTCGACGAGAACGGCGGCAAGGTCGTCGAGATGAACCCGATCCTCGGCTCCCTGTCGTTCAAGAAGCCGATGGACATGAAGTTCGGCCCCGACGGCGCGCTGTACATGATCGAGTGGGGCTCCGGCTTCGGCGGCGACAACGCCGACTCCGGCGTCTACCGCATCGAGTACACCAAGGGCACCCGTCCGCCGATCGCCCGTGCCACGGCGGACAAGACCGACGGCCCCCTGCCACTGACGGTCAAGTTCTCCAGCGAGGGCAGCCGGGACCCGGAGGGCAAGACGCTCACCTACGCCTGGGACCTCGACGGTGACGGGGACACCGACTCCACCGACCCCAACCCCACCTTCACCTACGAGAAGGGGGGCGATTACAGCGTGGTCCTGACCGTCAAGACCCCCGACGGCAAGACCGCCACCGCCAGCGTGTCGATCAGCGCGGGCAACACCCGTCCCACCGTCAAGGTGGACGTTCCGCCGAACGGCGCCTTCTTCGAGTTCGGCGACCAGGTGAAGTTCAAGGTCACCGTCACCGACGCCGAGGACGGCACGATCGACTGCGACAAGGTCAACATCCAGGCGATCCTCGGCCACGACAGCCACGGCCACCCGCTCGACCAGCTCAAGGGCTGTGAGGGCACCCTGCAGACCCAGCAGGCGGGCCACGGCGAGTACGACAACCTCTTCTACGCCATCGAGGCCAGCTACACCGACGGGGGCGCCAATGGCGCCGGACCGCTGACCGGGCGGGGCCAGATCATCCTGGAGCCCAAGCGCAAGCAGGCCGAGCACTTCGCGCAGACCGGCCGGGTGGCCGACGGCAAGGGCACCGACGCCGCAGGCGTCCAGGCGGAGAGCACGACCGACCCCCAGGGCGGCAACCAGCACATCGCGTTCGTCCAGGACGGCGACTGGTGGTCGTTCGACCCGGTGAACCTGTCGAACGTCACCGCGATCCGGCTCCGGGCCTCCTCGGGCGGAACCGGCGCAACCGTGCAGGTCCGGGCGGGCAACCCCGAGACCGGCGCTCTGGTCGGCTCGGTCGACGTGCCGCCCACCGGTGGCTGGCAGACGTTCACCGACGTCACACTCGACCTGACCAGCCCACCGACCGAGAGCGGACCGCTGTACTTCGTCGTGCGCAAGCCGGCGAGCGCGGCCGACAATGCATACCTGGCCAACTTCAACTGGGTCGACTTCGTCGGCAAGGGCGCCACGGACAACCAGCATCCGGCCGTGACCGCGACGGCGACCCCGGCGACGGGCGTCGCCCCGCTGAAGGTCGCCTTCAAGGCGACGGCCACCGACCCCGAAGGCGACCCGATCACCTACAAGTGGAACTTCGGGGTGACCGGCGCGCCGGAGCCCACCACGGCCGAGGCGAGCTACACCTACACCGCGCCGGGCAGCTACACGGCCACGGTGACCGTGACCGACGACAAGGGCGCGTCGGCCACCGCCCGAGTTCCGGTCAAGGTGGACGCGGCGGCCACGGTCTGCTTCACCGGCCGTTCCGACGACTTCCTGGGCAGCCAGCTCGACCGCAACCGCTGGTCGGTCATCCGGGAGAACCAGGACCTCAAGGTCGCGGACGGCAAGCTCGTGATCCCGACCTCGACCACCGACATCTACAGCACGGGCGGCAACACGCCGAACATCGTCGTGCAGCCGGCGCCGTCGGGCGCGTGGACCGCCACCGCCAAGCTCACGCTGGACGCGCGTGACGCGTACCAGCAGGCGGGCCTGCTCATCTACGGCGACGACGACAACTACGCCAAGATGGTGCTCGAGGCGCGGTCGACCTCGGGTTCCGACCACGCCAGCCGTATCTTCCAGTTCATCCGGGAGGAGAACGGCAGCCCCAACGAGGTGTCGCAGAGCAACTCGGCCAACCTCGGGGACTCCTACCCCGACACGGTGTACGTGCGGTTCGTCAGCGACGGCACCAACATCACCGCCCACTACTCCTCGGACGGCACCACATTCACCGCGATGCCGCAGACCAAGCCGCTCGCCGGGATCGCCAACCCCAAGATCGGCCTGATCTCGCTGGCCGGGGCCAACCACCCGGTGGTGGACGCGTCCTTCGACTGGTTCCACATCACGCCGGACGACAAGGCGACGGCGCCGGCCCCGGACGACGAGTTCGACGGCACCGCGCTCGACTCCTGCCGCTGGAACGCGGTCGTGCGCCCCGACGCCACGGCGGCGCGCGTCGCCAACGGCAAGCTGGCGCTCGACACCACGACCGGTGACATCTACGGGACCGGCAACAGCGGCCCGAAGAACTTCATCCTGCAGACGGCGCCGAGCGGCGACTGGACGCTGGAGACCAAGCTGGACGCCTCAGCGCTCAACGAGCAGTACCAGCAGGGCGGCCTGATGGTGTACACCGGCGACGACGACTACGTGAAGCTCGACTTCCTCACCACCAACGCGGCAGGCTCGACGGTGGCTCGGGGCATCGAACTGCGCAGCGAGGTCGGCGGCACCGTGCAGAACCCGCAGCCGCAGGTGAACAACCTCACCGGCGGCGTGTGGTGGCTGCGGCTGAAGAAGGCGGGCACCACCTACACCGGCTCCTACTCCTCCGACGGCCAGAGCTGGACGGATCTCTCCGCGACGGTGGAGAACACCGCGGTGGCCACCGGCGCGAAGGTCGGCGTGTACACCATCGGCACCAGCCAGTCGGCGTCGAAGACGGTCACGTTCGACTACTTCCACCTGACCAAGGCAGGCTCGGGCGGGGACAAGACCGCGCCCGTGACGACGGCGACGACCGATCCGGAGCAGCCGGCGGGCGGCACCTTCACCGGTCCCGTGTCGGTCACGCTGAAGGCCACCGACGAGGACGGCGGCAGCGGGGTCGACAAGACCGAGTACCAGCTCGACGGCGGTGACTGGACCGCCTACACCGGACCGGTCACCGTGACCGGCGACGGGCAGCACGGGCTGAAGTACCGCTCGGCCGACAAGGCGGGCAACGTCGAAGAGGCCAAGACGCTGACGCTGACGATCTCGGCGTCCGCGCCGCAGGTCAAGCTGACGGTCTCCGCCTCCTCCCGCTGCATAGGCACCTCGGCGTACGTGGCGGTCACGGCCGTCAACGGCTCGGACGTGCCGGCGACGGTGACGCTGACCACCCCGTTCGGTTCGAAGACCGTGGCCGACGTGGCCCCGGGCAAGCAGGCGTACCAGTCCTTCAACAGCCGGGCCGGGCAGATCGACGCGGGCACGGTGACCGTGAAGGGGACCGCGACGATCGGCGGCGGGCAGGTCACCTCGTCGTACGACGCCGCCTACCCGGCGCTCAGCTGCCGCTGAGCGCCGATAGCAGAACCGGGGCCGGCCGGCCGAGCAGCCGACCGGCCCCACCCCCTCAATGGAGCGAACACATGAAAATGAACCGGACTACACAGATACTCGCCGCGGCGATGCTCGGTGTCGCGCTCGCCGCCGCCGGCGTCGGCGTGGGCGGTCCCGCGGTGGCGGACGACGACCCCGACAACGGCATCGACGTGTCGGTGACGATCGAGCCGAAGACCACTCCCGGTGAGGTGTCCATGACCGTCGCCGACAACGGCGGAGTGGCCCTGCAGGAGGACGGCTCCAACGCCGCCGCCCGCCAGTTCGTCGGCACCCTGCCGACGGTCACCGTGACCGACAGCCGCCGGCCCGAGGAGATCCCCGCCGGTGACTTCTGGGCGGTCGTCGGCCAAGCCAGCGAGTTCACCGCGACGAGCGGTTCGGCGCCGCCCATCGGCCCGCAGTACCTGGGCTGGCGGCCGCGCCTGCTGAGCGGCTCCTCCTCCGGTGCGGTGGAGGCCGGTGAGCCCGTCTCCAGCGTCATCTCAGACGGCTCAGGAGCGCCCACCGTCGGCCTGCAGGGGCAGGAGCTGCTGGTGTCGACGGCGAACTCCGCCGACGAGATCGGCACCTGGCAGGTCAACGCCGACCTCGCGCTGCGCACTCCCGCCGACGTCGCCGCCGGCGAGTACCACTCGACTCTGACGCTCTCCCTCTTCAACCAGTCCTGAACCGGAGGCAGGACGCCATCGCCCGCTGTGGGCATTCGGGACCTGTGCCGGCCTGGCACAGGTCCCGGACGACCACGATGAGACTGGAGACACCTCTGTTGACCACAAGCCGTTCGCGAGGCGCCCTCGCCCACCTCGCCGTCTTACCCGCCGTCGGCGTTGCCCTGCTGGTCGCCGTCCTGGTCACCACGGTCGCGTTCGCGACCCCGTCCGACGCCGACACCACCTGGTCGGTCGTTCCGGCCAACGCCGACGGTCCTGACGGCCGCAGCGTCATCGACCTCGAACTTGCCGGCGGGCAGCAGGTGGTCGAGCATGTGGCGGTCATCAACCGCTCCACCCAGCCGGTCGACTTCGCGATCGACGCCAACGACGGCTACCTGACCTCCAAGGGCTACTTCGACATGCGGCCCTCGGACGCGAAACCGACCGACGGCGGCTCCTGGATAGCGGTTCCCGAGAAGGTGACCATCGCCGCCGGGGCCACCTCCGTCGTGCCGGTGACGGTGTCGATCCCCCAGAACGCTACACCGGGCGATCATCCCGCAGGTGTGACCGCGTCCCTGGAGACCGTCTCCGGTCAGGTACGGGTCCAGAACCGGGTGGGCGTCCGCCTGAACATCCGCGTCACCGGCGACTATGTGGCCAAGGTGGCAGTAACCGACGTGCAAGCCGAGTACACGGGATCGTGGAATCCCTTCGCCGCCGGATCCGTCGAGGTGACCTACACCGTGGCCAACGTCGGCAACGTCCGGCTGGTCGCGGACAACCGGGTCCTGACGTCCACGTTCGTGGGCGAGAACAACTGGAGTGACCCGTCCGCGGCCAAGGCCAGGGAGCTCATGCCGGGCGGCAGCCGCACATTCGTCGCACGGGTGCCCGGCGCCTGGCCGCTGGGTCCCATCGGCACGACGGTCACGGTGATCCCCTCGCCCGCGGGCAAGCCGATCCCGGGCGTCACCGCCCAGCGGATGGCGATCGACACCACGGTCTGGGCCCTGCCGTGGCCGCAGCTCGCCCTCCTCGTCCTCCTCATCCTCGCGCCCTTCGCCATCCGGCTGGTCGCCGCCTGGCGCCGCAGGCGCATCGAGAAGCTGATCATGCTCCACAGCAAAGGCGCGCCTCAGGAGGCGTGAGCGCCATCGACATCCGTCCTCAGGAGGTGGCGACCATCAACCGACCCAGGCAACCGGCCCCCGCACAGGGTGCGACGTGGGCCCGCGTGCTCGCCCTCGCGGTCGCGTTCGCGCTCGGCGCGATCGTGGCCGGCGGTGTGGTGTTCGCGCTGACCCGGCCGGACTCGATCGAGCAGACGGCCGACCGTCTCCGTGCCGAGTCCGCCCTCCGCGACAAAACGCAGATCAAGACACTGACGGAGCTGGCCCGCGGCACGCGGGCCCGGCTCCTCTCCGTGCTCGACGGGCTGAGCCGGGCCATGCCGTCCGACGGCACAGCGGGGCCCGTCGCGGTGACCGCCGCCGACGTCGAGGCCTGGCAGCAGGCGGCCGCCGCGGCCGTCCAAGGCTTCGCCGACCCGCCGTCCGGTGAGACCGCCACCAACGTGGCGCGGTCGAGTCTCGCCTCCGCCGTACGGCAGCTCGCCACGACCGTCGACACCTACGCGGCCGCGCGGGTTTTGACCGGACCGGCCCGCGCCGCCGCCATGGATCTGGCCGTACGGCAACGCGCCGACGCGCTCTTCACCTGGTCGATCGGAGCCACCGCTCTCGACGCCGTGAACATCGACGCGGGCTACGGCCACCAGCACGTGTTCCTTCCGACATCACCCGGCGAAGGGGCGCTCACCCCCGACACCGAACCCGAGGGGAGTCACGACTCGTGAACAAGGCACCGGCATACGTCCTCACCGTCCTGCTGGCCGGGCTCATGCTGGTGCTCGGCGCACCGGCGGCCTCCGCCCACGGCGGGCCGATCAAGCTGGAGGTGACGGGAGACGGCGCCGACAACATCAACGTGCTGGTCACGTACAAGAAGGACGGCCATCCCGTAACGGAGATCGTCGAGGCCACGCTGAAGGCGACCTCGGCAGACGGCCGTTCCTTCGGGCCGGTGCCGCTCAGGTCGGCGCCCGAGGGCCAGAACCTCTACCACTCCGCCGAGCCGCTGCCGAGCGGCGAGTGGCGGGTCACCGTGACCGCGACCGAGCCCTCCAAGGCGAAAGCGACGGTGAAGGTGAAGGCGGGCGTTGTCGCCGCCTCCCCCGTGGCGGCGACCGCCCCCGCAACGGGCCAGGCGACGGGCCAGGCGACGGCGCCCGCGCGGAACAAGGCCGCCGCGCCGGCGACCGTGATGGACGACCAAGGTGCGATGGGGACTCTCCTCAAGATCGGCATCATCGTCCTCGTGGCGCTCGTCGCCCTCGCGGCCTGGATCGCCCTCGCCTGGCGGCACCGCATGGGCGTCCGGCGCTGAATTCGGCCGGCCGGGGATTGGCGAAGACAACAGGAGGGCGCAACCGACCAGGACCTCGCCGGGGCCGTGTCAAAGCCGCTGCCCGCGCTGCTCGTGGGCGGCGGCGAGGATGGGGTGGGCGCTGGCCGTCCAGGTGTAGGCGCGGTCGCGCAGGCCCTCGCCGGTGCGCGCGTCGAGGTTCTCCGCGAAACCGGACTGCTCACACAGCCGCCGGAAGCGGGCGCTGATCTCGTCGGCCAGGCCGGCGTGCAGCGTCTCTGGTTCGAGCCGGAAATGGCCAATCCGCACTCGGATCTGATCCGCGAGCATCCCGGCTGGCTGCTCGCCGACCCGCGCCGGCTGCCGCGGCCGCACCGCAATCAGCACGTCCTCGACGTGGCCAGGCCGGAGACGTACGCGTACCTGCTCGACCGGATCAGCTCCCTGGTCGCCGAGTACGGGATCGACTACATCAAATGGGACCACAACAGGGATCTGGCCGAACCCGTGCACGACGGGCGGCCGGGCACACACGCGCAGACGTCGGCTGTCTACCGCCTCCTCGACGAGCTGCGTGGACCAGCCTGCTGGTCCCGTACGAGCTGATCGGGACGCACGTCGGCTCCGCCCGCGCCCACCTCAGCGGCCGGACCACGAGCGTCGGGTTCCGCTGCGCCACGGCGCTGTTCGGCCACGCCGGGATCGAGTCGGACATCACTGCCTGGACGGCCGCCGACCGGGCCGCGCTGGCGGAGTGGATCGCCCTCTACAAGGAGCTGCGCCCGCTGCTGCACTCGGGGGACGTCGTGCGGGTGGACCATCCCGACCCGGCCGCGTGGCTGCACGGCGTGGTCGCACCCGACCGGCGCCGGGCCCTGTTCGCCTACGTCCAGCTGGAGACCTCGGTCGCACAGCGGCCCGCACCCATGCGGCTGCCCGGGCTGAACATGAGTGCCGAGTACGTCGTCCGCGCGATCCACGGCGAGATCTCCGGCCCCGAGCAGCACTGGCCGGACTGGGCCAAGGCCGGCGAACTACGGCTGACCGGCGCGGCCTTGGCCGAGATCGGCCTGGCCGCCCCCGGCTTCACGGATCGGCCCGGCAACGCGTTCCTCTTCACGCTCGGCTGATCACGCCGTCCACCCGGGCGCGACCCGCGTGGACGGCGCCGACCCTGCCCATGGAGGTCGCCATAGCTGGCCGCGACCGTTCGTGCCCAGACGGACCCTGCCGTGAATCCTGGGATCGCCGGTAAGGGCGTATTCGAACCCGGCCACACCCTTCCGACCGGCGGGCGACCCGGCCGCGGCTTGGGCGCTGCAGGCTCCTGGACTGCCCTCTGCCGAACTCGGCGCCGACGTCGCAGCCTGGGTCCGATATCCATCGTCGGGCTCAGTGAAGTGAGGCAGAGAACGTTATCTGCGGACTGTAGTGACACGGGCTTGATGACACCAGATCCCGTTCTCGAACTGTGATGGATATCCGCAGAGCACCCTATCGGAGCGGGCGTTCTACATCGATGATGCGGAACCGAGTGATTAGAAAACGGTTGCTGTGAACTCTTGACCGGTTCGGTCGCTCCCGGCATCCTCGACACCTAGGCGGGCAAGCGCTTTCCTGTGTAGCCGCCTGAATGGAGGACCGTGCCATGTTCGATGTTCTGCGTCGAAGCAGACTCTTCGCGAATCCGACTCCAGCCGCCGCAGGCGCCCACATCCGTCGACTCGGCGCGTTCCCCGCAGCGCTCCTGCTCGTCACCGGACTCCTGTCCACGGCAGCCCGGCCGGTCGCCGCGCAGGATCTCGGCACATGCGCCCCGACATTCCAGCCCACCGTCAGCGAGCAGGGGTTCGTCCACCCAGGCGTCGGCCTGACCCAGCCGATCCTGGAGAACGCCCGCCGGCAGATCGCCGCGGGCGCCGAACCCTGGACCTCGTCGTTAAAGGCGATGCAGCGGTCGTCCGCGGCTGGGACCGGGGTGACCTCGTCCAACCGCAGCAGCGCCGACCCGACCAAACCCGCCTCCGACGCGTTCAACAGCCAGGGCTTCAACGGCCGCTTCATCGCCGACGGCCTCAAGTCCTACACGCAGGCGATCCTCTACGTACTCACCGGCGAGGAGGTCTACCGCAAGAACGCCCTCGACATCATCCGCATCTGGGAGCAGATGGACCCCGACAAGTACGAGTACTTCACCGACTCGCACATCCACACCGGCATCCCCCTCAACCGCATGGTCTCCGCCGCAGAGCTGCTGCGCTACACCTCGTGCGCCGACGAGGCGTACCCCTGGACCGACGCGGACACGCAGTCGTTCACCGACAACCTCGTAGTCCCGGTCATCGAGACCTTCCAGAACGACAACAACCACTTCATGAACCAGCACAACTACCCGCTCATGGGTGCGATGGCCGGCTCCATCTTCATGAACGACACCGCCCTCTACAAGCGGTCGGTCGAATGGTTCACGGTCAACGCCACCGCGAAGGACCAGGGCTTCAACGGCTCGATCTCGCGGCTGTTCCGATGGGTCGACACCAACGACGCCACCGGCGAGCCGATCGACGACCCGCACGTCCAGCACGCCGAGATGGGACGCGACCAGGCCCACGGCGGCGGCGACCTCACCAACGCCGCGATCATCTCCCGCATGCTGCTGGCGCAGCAGACGAAGGTCGACCCCGTCGACGGCACCGTCTCCGACGCCCCAGACGCAGTGGGTCCCTATGAGTTCCTCGGCGACCGGATCCTCGCCGCCGCCGACTACTTCTGGCGGTTCATGCTCGGCTACGACACCCCGTGGACCCCGATGGCGTACGCCATCTCGCCTGATGGCACCATCCGCGACACCTACAACCACATCTCGAACAGCTACCGCGGGCGCTATAACACCGCGAGCTTCTGGGACATCTACTACTATTACGCGTTCACCCGCGGCAAGGACGTCAGAAAGCTCGCGCCGTACTTCGCCGAGGCGTACGCCAAGCGCAACGGCCCCCTGTTCTACTACGGCGGCGGCCTCAGCAACGCGTGGGACAACGTGGACGGCGGCGGCGACTCGTGGCTCTTCGCGCCCGCCTCGGCGGCCGGGCAAACCGTGCCGCCGCTGCAGGACAGCCCGACGATCCTCGAAGTCGAGAACAAGTACACCCGGCTCTCCGGCGACGTCGAGCACGGAACCGACGCCGGCACCGCATACGTGCGGATGTCGACCGCGCGCCCCGGCTCCGAGATCGCCTACCTCAGCGGCTCGAGCAGCAAGCAGCTCCTTGCCTTCCGGGTCCGCACCGACGGCGAGGTCCGGCTGCGCATCGACCGCCACGACGACCGCACGATCCTTGTGCCGGACACCGGCGGCGAATGGCGGTACGTCATGTACCCGCGCTCCATCGGGGACATGCTGTTCATCCAGGCCACCGGCGACGGGGCGACCATCGACGTCGATCACATCAACACGAATGCCGCCGCCGAACTGACACCGCCCACCTTCGACAACACCTCGACCGCCCGCATCGTGAGCTGGAAGGGCGCGACCGCCACGGCCGACCTCTCCGCGCACTACGCCGGTGCCGACAAGCTCGCCTACACGGCGCGGGGACTGCCCGCCGGGGCGACCCTCGACGCCTCCACCGGGCGGCTGACCTGGACGCCCGCCGCAGCCGGCTCGACCGTCATCACCGTGACGGTCTCCGACGGCACCACCCTGGCGAGCCATCCCGTCGTCCTCGCCGCCGCCCACAACCGCTCGGGCGCGCTCGCGCTCGCCCAGCAGGGCCACGACACGGACGCCGAGTACGTCTCCGACGCCGAGGCCGCCTTCGACCAGGCGCTCACCACTGCCCAGGCCATGGGCAAGAAGGGTACGGACGACGAGTACCTCGCCGCGCTGACCCACCTCGTGACGGCGGTCGACGGACTCTCCCTCGTCTCCCCGCACACGGCCGTGGACGGCAGCCTCGACTATCCCTCGCTCGTGATCACCTCCACGGCCGGGGCCAACATCGGCAACCTCGTCGACGGCGACAACCAGTCGGGAACCGGGTACGCCCAGGCGGTCAGCCTCTCCCACACCTTCGACTTCGGGCTCGACTTCCGAGTCTCGGCGACCCGCTTCGGATTCCAGAGCAACATCTTCGCCGACCGGCTCGCGAACTCCACCGTCTACGGCTCGAACGACGGCAGGAACTGGACCCGGCTGACCCCGGGCGTCACCCGGTTCACCCAAGACTTCAACACCCTCGACGTCGCCCCCGCTCTGCGCGACAAACAATTCCGCTACATCAAGGTTCAGATGCTCCAACCCCTGCCGGACGTGCTCTACGGCATCGTCCGCAGCCTGTTCGAAATGACCGAGTTCCACATCTACGGCGACCGGCACGAGATCGGCAACTTCGTCAAGGCGACCTCGATCGCCTCCGACCAGGCCATCGCAGGCAAGATCATGGTTGGCGACACCGTCGACGTCTCGGTCACCGCGAAGAAGCCGATCACACAGGTCACCGTCACCGTCCAAGGTGTGACGGCGAAGGCGAACTCCGACGACGGCGTCAATTGGGCCGCCTCAGTCAAACTCGACGACGTGGCCCCCGGCGGCATCCAGGTCGCGGTCGACTACCTCGACGCCAACGGCAAGCTCGGGCCGACCGCCTACGGCACCACCGACGGATCGAAGCTCTACATCGCGGGCGACCCCGCGCACTTCATCGACGTGGCCAAGCTGGCCACCGTCACCGCCTCCGACAAACAGTGGCCGGGCAACGGACTGGGCGCCGACGAGGTCGGCTACCTGCTCTTCGACCGCGACCCTGACACGTACGGCGACCTGAACACCGGACCAGGCGCGTACTACGACATCGACTTCGGCGCTCACGCGACCGTGCGGCCCGACGAGGTCCTGATCCTGCCGCGGGCCAGCCACCCCCAGCGGGCCAACGGCACCGTCGTGCAGGGGTCGAACGACGGCCAGACCTGGACCGACCTCACCAAGCCACTCACCGGGGCCGTCGCAAACGGCTGGAGCGACCAGCCCACCTCGGGCGAAGATCACTACCGGTACCTGCGGATATACAACGCCACCAGTTGGTACGGCGACCTCTCCGAGGTCGAACTCTACGGCGACATCAAGTACGACGCATAGTTCGACTCGAAGGCGCACGCATGCGATCCGCCGAGGAATCCCCAGCCGCCTCAGCCAACTGCCAGCCGTTCTTACGCTCCACCGGCGCAGGAGCCCGACCAGATACGCTGGCTCCTGGTCCGCCGTAATCTCACACTCGACGACCAAGGCGAGCGCGAACTGGCCCTCTACCTGTGCTTCGGATCTGCAGGAACTCGGCTGGATCAGCTCGTTCGCATCGCCGGCTCCCGCTGGGCCATCAAGGAGTGCTTCCAGTCCGCCAAGAACGAAGTCGGCCTGGACCAGTGCCAGGTCCGCCGCTACGACGGCTGGCGCCGCCACATCACCCTGGCCATGCTCGCGCACGCCTATCTCGCCGTCACCGCCGCCCAAGCCCCAAAAGCACGTGCGGCCTGGCCGCCCTCACCCCAGCCGAGATCCGCCGTCTCCTGGCACGTCTGACCAGCGCCGCCACCCGTACCCTCGACTACGCCCTGGCCTGGTCCCACCTACGCCGAACCCATCAGACCCGGGCCCGCACCAGCCATTACTGGAACGCTGGCTACGCCACAACAAGATCCAAATCTAGATCACTAGATGAACATCTAATCGGACGACCACCCCTGTCATACCCCTTCTCACTGCTTGACTTCGCTGGTGTGAACCGCCTGGGAAGTAGGAAACGTTGTCTAAATCGGCCTGCCTGCATGAGACCGGCAACGTCCCCGAAACATCAGATTTATGCGAGTGACATCTTGCATCGGAGTACCGCCAGGTTCTAACTTCCGTAGAGACCGTTTTCTATCCGCCTACTCCCCGTTCCCGCCGGCTCGCGCGACGCGTTCCCCCCTTACGGAGAGGTGTCCTCATGACCCGTGAGCAGCTGAAAGCCGCAGCTGTGACCATCATCGCGACGTCCGTCACCCTGGCCGGCTGCGGCGGCGAGCAACCCGCCGCACTCCAGAGCAAGGGACCGGTCACCATCACCTGGTGGTCCTGGGACGAGCACAAGTTCCTCGACCCGATCGTCGAGAAGTTCAACGCCACCCACGACCACACCGAGCTCAAGGCGGTCAAGCAGGCCGACCTTCCAGGCACCGCGGCGAACCTGCGCAATGCCGTGGCCGCGAAGCAGGACGTGCCCTGCCTGGTCAAGAACTTCGGCGAGGTGCCAGGACTGGCCGGTGAAGGGCTGCTGGAGGACGTCACGGAGGAGTTCGAGCCGTACACCAAGAAGGGCCTGTACAACGAGCCGGCCTACGCCGGCGCGCAGGCCGGCGGCCGCTACTACGGCGTCCCTTCGGGGTTCAACCCGTCATTCATGATCATCAACCGGGCCGCCTATGACAAGTACGGCATCGCGCCGCCCAAGACCTGGGACGAGCTGATCGCGGCGGGCAAGGAGCTGAAGAAGCACGGCGTCTACGTGATGAACCTCGCCGGCGAGGACCCCTCCACGCTGGTCAACCTGACCCAGCAGGCCGGCGGCACCTGGTACAAGGTCGAGGGCAACACGTGGAAGGTGGACTTCCTTTCGCCCGAGTCGCTCAAGGCCGCTGAGGTCATCCAGCAGCTGGTGGACAACGAGCTGGTGGCGAACCAGACCTACCAGGACCGGCCGGCCCTCATCGCCTACTTCGACTCCGGCAAGATGGTGTCCCTGCCCACCTCCACCTGGCAGCTCGGCAACTACGAGCTCAACTACAAGAAGTCGCTGGGCGACTGGCAGCCCATCGACCTTCCGCAGTTCGCCGACGCCCCCGCGTTCGTGACGAACGCGCACGGCAGCGCCATCCTGGTACCGAAGGGCTGCCAGAACGTGAAGGAGGCGGTCGAAGCGGCCGTCTGGATGACGACGAGCAAGGAAGCCGTCGACGCCAGCTACCAGGAGGACACCAAGCAGTACGCCTGGCCGGGCGCCATCCCCGACCCGAGCCCCTGGGTCGACTCCGCAGTGCCGGCGAAGTTGTTCGGCGAGCGCCGCGGCGAGGCCAAGGACGTCATCCTCAAGGCGGTCAAGAGCGCCCGTGACCCTTGGGTGGTCGGTCCTAACTACACCGGCGTGTTCACCGAGCTCCAGGACCAGTGGGCGCAGATCGTCACCAAGAAGGTCACGGTGCGCGAGGCGCTGGAGCACATGCAGAAGTTCACGGTCGACGACCTCAAGGCCAAGAACATCAATGTCCAGGGCTGACAGCATGGCCTCGCCCGCCGTCATGACCTGGCGGCGGATCGCGGCGATCAAGGGAGCCTCCTTCACCGTCCCGTTCTTCCTCGGGTTCGTGCTGTTCACGGCGGTGCCGATCGTCCTGGCGCTGCGCGAGAGCATGTACACGACCAAGAGCTCCGGGCTCGGGTTCGGCGAGAAGACCATCGAGTTCTCGGGGCTCGCCAACCTGCTGAAGGGCGTGGGCGACGAGCGATTCTGGACGGGGATGGGGCGGGTGGCGCTGTTCGCGGCGATCAGCATCCCGCTCATCCAGGTCGCGAGCGTCGCCGTGGCGCTGCTGCTCGACGCCGCCACCCGGAAGGTGGCGGCGCGGTTCCGGCTGGCGCTGCTGATCCCGTACATGATCCCGGGGATCGTGGCGACGCTCATCTGGATCTATCTTTACAGCCCCGACGTCGGGCCGCTGACGCCGTTCTTCTCGTTGTTCGGGGTGAACGCCGACTTCTACAACGGCGAGCTGATCTGGGTGTCGATCGGCAATCTGATGGCGTGGGGCGGCATCGGGTTCAACATGCTCATCGTGTACGCCGCGTTGCAGGCCGTGCCTCGGGAGATCTTCGAGGGCGCCCGCGTGGACGGGGCTTCGGAGCTGCGGATCGCCTGGTCGATCAAGGTGCCGTTGATCCGGCGATCGTTGGTGCTGACGACTGTGCTCAGCATCATCGGCACGCTGCAGATCTTCAGCGACCCGATGCTCTTCCGGTCGATGGCGCCGGAGACCGTCACTCGCGACTTCACGCCGATCATGGGCATTTACGACTGGGCCTTCGCGCAGGGTGACTTCAACTACGCCGCCGCCCTGTCCATCATCCCGGCCCTCGTCGTCGGCCTGGCGTCGGCGATCTTCTATCGGTTCACGAACAAGGCGCCGACCTCATGACCACGATGCTCGACCGCCGTACCGTCACCGCCTCCGCGCCGAGACCCCGGGTGGCGCCGCACAGCAAACGTACGAAGGCGACGGTGCTGTTCGGGCTGATCGCCTTCACCGTGTACTCCGTGGCGCCCGTGTGGTGGCTGATCGTGTCCGCGACGAAGGGGCAGAGCGACCTCTACACGACCAACGGGCTGTGGTTCGCCGAGTTCCGGCTGCTGGACAACTTCAGGGAGCTGTTCTCCTACCAGGACGGCATCTTCCTGACGTGGATGTGGAACACCGTGGTCTACAGCCTCGCCGGGACCGTGGGAATGACGCTGATCTGCGTCGCCTGCGGCTATGGCCTGGCGATGTACCGCTTCCGGGGCCGCGGCGTGATGATGGGCTGCATCATCGGCTCCTTCCTGGTGCCGCACGCGCTGCTCACCATCCCGTCCTTCCTGCTCTACACGGACCTGCGGATGATCGACACACCCTGGGCGATCATCGTGCCGAGCTTCTTCAGCGCCTTCTCGGTATACCTGGCGAAGGTCTACGCCGAGGGCGCCATCCCGCATGAGTTGCTGGAGGCGGCCAGGATCGACGGGGCCGGCGAGTACCGCATCTTCTTCGTCATCGGGGCGCGGCTGATGTCCACGGGCGCGGCGACGATCTTCCTGCTCGGCTTCGTGGGCTCGTGGAACTCCTTCTTCGGCCCTCTGGTCTACCTGCGCAGCCAGGACAAGTGGACGGTCATGCTGGGCCTCTACTCGTGGCTCAAGATCAAGGTGGACAACTCCACGGACCTGACCGGGCTGGTCGTGGTCGGCTCGATCGTCTCGCTGATCCCCATGGTGGCCTTGATGGTGTCCATGCAGCGCTACTGGCGCTCCGGCGTCACCTTGGGCAGCCTCAAATAGAGTGCTGTTGGAAAACGTTGTCTATACTGCGGGATCATGGCCAGGAGAGACGAGCACCGCCAGAACACGATCCGGGACGTAGCGGCACGGGCCGGCGTGTCCGTCTCCACGGTGTCCAGAGTGATGGCCGGCGACTACCCTGTGGCGCAGGCCACCAAGCTGCGGGTGCAACGGGCCATCAAGGAGCTCAACTACGTCGCCAACACCCACGCCCGCGCGCTGGTGGCAGGCAGTACCCAGACGGTGGCGTTCATCGTCAACGACGTGCGCGGGCCCGCCTTCGCCGCCGCCGTGCACGGGGCCGAGCACGAGGCGGCCCGCCGAGGGCGGCTGTGCCTGGTGTGCACGACCGAGGGCGATCCCGAGCGGGAGCTGGCCGCCATCCACCTCATGCGCGAGCAGCGGGCGTCGGCGGTGATCCTCATCGGCGGGGCCGTCGACGAGCCTGCCTACCACACGCGCATGGCCGAGATCGCGCGCTCGCTGGACGCGGCGGGGTCGCGGCTGGTCCTGTGCGGCCGGCCGCCGATCGGCGCCGACATGCCGGTCACGGTCGTGGAGTACGACAATGAGGCCGGCGCCTACGCCGCGACAGCTCACCTGCTGTCCCGCGGGCATCGGCGGATCCTTTTCCTGGGCGGCGGGCCGCCGGGGTTCACCACGACCGCGGGCCGACTGGCGGGGTACCGGCGGGCGCTGGAGGACAACGGAGTGCCCGTCGACCCCGAGCTGATCGAGACGAAAGTGCAATTCAGCCGGGCGTCCGGCTATGAGCACACGCGGCGGTGGCTGAGCTCGGGGCCGCCGTTCACCGCGATCTTCGCCGAGACGGACATCGTCGCGGGAGGGGCGATGGCCGCGGTCTTCGAGGCGGGGCTGAGCGTGCCCGAGGACATCTCGATCGTGGGCTACGACGACATTCCGCTGGCGACGGACCTGCGGCCGCAGCTGACGACCGTGCGCGTGCCGTACGAGGAGCTGGGCCGCAGCGCCGTGCGGCTGGCATTGGAGTTGAAGGAGGGGCGGGCGAGCAGCGGCTCGGAGCAGCATGCCGTCTTCGGCACCCACGTCGTGGTGCGCCAGTCCGTCGCGCCACCCACTCTCCAGTAGCGCGTCGCGCACGGCCCCGGCCAGCAGGGCGGGTCGGCGAGGCCCGCCCGCACCACCAACGCCCCCAGCATGCTGCGGACCGCGACCGATCCTCATGCTCCGATCAGCCATACTCCGGTTCTCTCCTGTCTCCTCTCGCGATCGTTCACCGGGACGGTGGGCGGCGGCCACTGTGCGGCCGCCGCCCGGCGTGATGGGTCATTCGGAGGAGAAGGCGGCGTCGAAAGCAGCGGCCGGTGGGGTGATGGCGTTGAGCGAGCGGATGTAGGCGAGGGATTCCGGCGCGCCGTGCACCCGGTCCATGCCCGCATCCTCCCACTCGATGGAGATCGGGCCGTCGTAGCCGATGTGGTTGAGCGCGCGGAAGCACGCCTCCCACGGCACGTCGCCCCGGCCGGTGGACGAAGTCCCAGCCACGCCGGGGGTCGGCCCACGCCAGGTGGGAGGCCAGACGGCCGCGCCGGCCGTCGCGGGTGGCCACCCGGGCGTCCTTGCAGTCCACGTGGTAGATCCGGTCGGCGAAGTCGAGGATGAAGTTCGCCGGGTCCAGGTCCTGCCACACCATGTGCGAGGTGCGGGTTCCGAAATACATCCGTCCAGGTCAAGCGGCATGCCGGTACTCCCTGAGGACACCACCCAGACGATCACGTCGACGGATGTCGAGCCCAGTGATCGGGGCTCGATCGGCGCCCGGGCCGGGGAGCGGTCGGAGCGGAGCGGCCTGCCGGAGGGCCCGGTGTGGCCGGTGACCGTTGTAGAACGTCTCGAACTCGCGCAGGGCATGAAGCAGGTGACGCTGGTTCCAGATCAACGTGCGGTCCAGCAGTTCACGCCGGCAGGTCTGAATCCAACGCTCCATGATCGCGTTCATCCGGGGGATCCGGGCCCCGGTTCTGACGACGCGAATCCCGGCATCCGCCAGCACCGCGTCGAAGGCCGCAGTGAACTTCGCGTCGCGATCATGGATGAGGAACCTGGCACTGCTACCCGCGTCCTGCAGGTCCATGACGAGGTTCCGGCCGAGCTGGGCGACCCACTGCCCGTGGGGTGCGCGGTGGCGCCGAGGATCCGGATCCGCCGGCTGGCGTGCTCGATGACGGCGAAGACGTACAGCCGGATCCCGGTCAAGGTGCGGACCTCGAAGAAGTCACACGCCAGCAGAGCCTCCGCCTGGCCGCGTAAGAAGTCGGCCCAAGCGGTGTGCTGCCGCCCGGGTGATGGGTCGACGCCGTGGACCTTCATCATCTCCCACACGGTGGAGGCGGCGACCGTGACGCCGAGGGCGGCCAACTCGCCGTGGATGCGCCGGTACCCCCAGCAGGGATTCTCCCGAGCCAGGCGCAGCACCAGCAGGCGGATGGAGGAGATGGTACGTGGGCGCCCTCGACGCCGAGGCGTGCAGGCTGCGGCGTCGCGGCGTCTGAGCAGATCGCGGTACCAGCGCAGGATGGTCTCCGGGCGCACCAGCAACATGAGGCGTCGCAGCTTACCCATCGGCAGGTGACCAAGCAGCCCGGCGAGCACAAAGCGGTCGCCGGAGGTGAAGGCAGGCTTGGGCACCTGGCGCTGCAGGACCGTCAGCTGGTGCCGCAGCACCAGGATCTCGACCTCCTTATCACCGTCACTCCTTGGCAGCAGCCGCAGGAACGCGAAGACGATCGTCACGATGAGGTAGACCAGACGCAGCAGCACGACAGATCATCATGCCGCGGCGGTGCAGACCTCACGCCCCTGAGACTCGAGGTACGTAATCACCATCCAGCGCTGGCCTGCACGGATGAATTTTCGCTACCCGCACCGTTCCGGGCTGAAAATCGGGGTGGTTGCCCGCTGACGTCGTTCCACCTTGGTCCCACCGAGGCCGTGGGTTAGTCGGACGCCGGGAGCCGCGCCATGGGCCCTTCACTGTTGCTTGGAGCACGCGGACTAGATTCGCTTCTTCGCCGACCTGCACTTTTACCCTCGATCATGCCCCAGAACCGGGATCAGCTGCGGAACCCGAGCAAAGAGATGGCAGGCTGTGATCATGCGAACACTCTCAGCAGTGCATTTCAACACCACCGGACCCTGCGACCCGAGGCGCCACTACATGCTGCGGCCCACGCCGCAGCTCCAGCAGGTGCGCAAACTCATCGAAAGAGATCGCTACTTCGTGCTGCACGCGCCCCGGCAGACGGGCAAGACGACCATCCTGGACACTCTGGCCTCCGACCTGACCGCCGAGGGCGACATCGTCGCCCTGTCGTTCTCCTGCGAGCGCGCCAAGGTCTTCAGCGACGACATCGCCGCCACGGAAGCGATTCTGCTGGACTCCCTCCGCGAGACCGCCGACTTGTCGGGATGGCCCGACGAACTGCTGCCACCGGACTCCTGGCCTGAGGGACAGGCGGGCACCCGGTTCGGTAAGGCGCTGAGCGAGTGGTGCCGCCGCTGCCCGCGCCGGGTAGTGCTGTTCCTCGACGACTTCGACGCCCTGCAGGGCACCAGCCTGATCAGCATCCTCGGCCAGCTCCGCCACGGCTACAACGCGCGGCACAAAGGACATCCGTTCCCCGCCTCGATGGTGCTGTGCGGGTTGCGTGACCTGCGCGACTACAAAGTCGCCTCCGGCAGCGACCCGGCACGGCTCAGCCCGGCCAGCTCGTTCAACATCCTCGCTGACTCACTGCGTCTGGGCGACTTCACCACCGACCAGATCGCCGAGCTGTACGACCAGCACACGCAAGCGACCGGCCAGGAGTTCACCAAGGACACCGTGAACCGGGTCTTCGAGCAGACCCAGGGGCAACCCTGGCTGGTCAACGCCCTCGCCCACGAGATCACTTCGGAGATGGGGGTGAGCGGCACCATCACCACCGCACAGGTCGATGAGGCCAAGGAACGACTGATTCGGAAGCGCCCCGTCCACCTGGACGCCCTCATGACACGACTGTACGAGCCCCGGGTGGAACGAGTAATCCGGGCGATCATGGAAGGAACACTGCCGGGCACGGACGTTCCCTGCGACGACGACGTCTCCTACGTTCGCAATCTGGGTCTCATCCGGGGAACCGGAGCACCGGAGATCGCCAACCCGATCTACCGACAGTCCCTGCTGCACCACTCGCCCCTGTGCGCCGACCTACTGCGCCGGGAACAGCAGGGACCTTTCACCGACGAGGCGCTGGCCGAGGCTCGTCTGAGGATCTTCGGGTCCTCAGGTCAGAGTGGTGGCAGAATGTGACCATGCCACCACCCCGAGCAAGATATTTCAACACCACCGGCCCCTGCGACCCGCAGCTCCACTACATGCTGCCCCCCACACCACGGCTTCCCGAGGCGCGCGCGCTCATCGAGATGGACCGCTACTTTGTGCTGCACGCGCCCCGGCAGACCGGCAAGACGACCACGCTGGCCGCCCTGGCGTCCGAGCTGACCGCCGAGGGCGACATCGCGGCGCTGATGTTCTCCTGCGAGGACGCCAAGACGGCCGGTGACGATGTTGCTCTCACGGAGGCGGTTCTGCTGGATACACTCCGCGAGGCCGCCGAGGCCTCGGGATGGCCGGACGAACTGCTGCCGCCGGACCCCTGGCCGCCGCAGGCGCAGGTGGGCAGCCGGTTCCGCAAGGCGCTGAGCGCGTGGTGCCGCCGCTGCCCACGCCGGGTCGTGCTGTTCCTCGACGAGATCGACACCTTGCAAGGCGACAGCCTGATCAGCATCCTCAGCCAACTCCGCCACGGCCACAACGTACGATCGGAGGGGCGTCCGTTCCCCACATCGGTGGTGCTGTGCGGGCTACGCGACCTGCGCGACTACAAGGTCGCCTCGGGCGGCGCCCCCGACCGGTACAACGCGGCCAGCCCGTTCAACATCATCGCCAAGTCGCTGCGCCTGGGCGACTTCACCACCGACCAGATCGCCGAGCTCTACGACCAGCACACCCAGGCGACCGGCCAGGAGTTCACCAAGGACGCCATCGACCGGGTCTTCGAGCTGACCCAGGGACAACCCTGGCTGGTCAACGCCCTCGCCCATGAGATCACCGTTGAAATGGGAGTGACCGGGACGATCGGTGACGGGCAGGTGGAGGACGCAAAAGAGCGGCTCATCCGCGCCCGCGCCACCCACCTGGACGCCCTGGCGGCCCGGCTGCACGACCCCCGCGTCAAACGAGTGATCGAACCCATCGTGGCCGGCACGTCCCCGGGCACGGACATCGCCTTCGACCACGCCGCCTCCTACGTACACGACCTCGGCCTCATCCGGGGCACCAGAGACCTGGAAATCGCCAACCCCATCTACCGGGAAGTCCTGCTCCGGGTCCTGGGCGACCGCACCGAACGGTTCGTACGCGCCGACCCGCACACCTTCGTACTCCCCGACGGCCGCTTCGACCTGCCACGCCTGCTGGAAGAGTTCGTGATCTTCTGGCGCGAACACGGCGAAGTCCTCATCCAGCAAGAGGGCTATCACGAAGCCGCCTGCCAGATCATCCTCATGGCCTTCCTGCACCGCCTCGTCAACGGCGGCGGCTACCTCGACCGCGAATACGCCGCCGGCACCAAACGCCTCGACATGCTCGCCCGCTGGCCCTACAACGGCCCCGACGGCCAACGACTCATCCAACGCGAAGCCATGGAACTCAAGGTCTGGCGACCCGGTGCAGACGACCCGAAGCCCGAAGGCCTGGCCCAACTCGACCGCTACCTCGACCGCCTCACCCTGCCCACCGGCGTCCTGGTCATCTTCGACCGTCGCCCCGAAGCTCCAACCTGGAAGGAACGCGGCGGCTTCGACCAGGCGACCACACCGTCCGGCCGCCAGGTCACCGTCCTGCGCGTGTGACGGATGCCTGAGCGAGTAGAGCGAGTGCCGCCGTATGAAGGCCAGGATCACCGATCGAAGGCACGCCGGTACCAGCGGAGCCAGACATCGGCTACGCGCATACCGAAGTATGCTTGCCCTATGGCCGACACGACACGCATCACAGTGACACTGCCGAGCGACCAGGTCGCCGAGCTCAAGAAGCTCACCGACAACGTCTCCGGTTACGTCGCCGAGGCGGTGGCGCGCCAACTGCGGCACCAACTTATGGGCGCCGACCTGCAAGGTCACCAGGAGGCACATGGGGAGTTCACCGACGAGGAGCTGATCGAGGCTCATGCCAGGATCTTCGGGTCTGCGGGTTCCGACGGCTCGGCGAGCGCGGCGTGATCGAGCACGTCGAAACCGTCGTCCTGGATTCCCAAGGGCTCTCCGCCTGGATCGCGCAGGATCGCAAGATCCTCGCCATGTTTCAGGTGTTCCATTCCATGGGCGCCGACTTCGTCATCGGCGCCAACACCATCGTGGAGGTCAGCCACACACGAGTGGACATCCCCCGCCTGCGGTGGGTGCTCTCCCGGGTGAAGGTTGAGCCGGTGACCGAGAGTGCGGCCAAGCAGTCCGCCGAGCTGCTCAAGGCCGCCGGCCTCCACGGCCACAAATACGCGATCGACGCGACGGTCGCCGAGATGGCGTTGCGCCAGCCAGGTCCGGTGGTCATGCTGACCTCTGACGTGGACGACATGACCCGCTTGTGCGGTAGCCGCGTCCGGCTCATCGGCATCTGAGCGCGCAACAGCCGCCACCTGCCCGGGTTGTCGTTCTCCCTCGATCTACTGATCTCTCGACCGCCTGATCAGGCGTCGTGAGTCGGCATAGGATCGGCCGTTACGAACCCCCGTCTCCCCCGGAGGACCGCATGCCGCAGCTCTCCTCCGCCAACAGTTTCTGGGAGAGCCTCGACGCTCTGGAGAAGCCGGTCAAGGCGGGCGTGCGCAAGGCCATGAAACGGTTCCAGCAGCTCTCCACGTCGATCTGTACGCCGACAAAGGCCTCCACCTGGAGTCGGTGGTGAACGCGCGAGACCCGCGGATGCGCACCAGCCGCGTCACCGAGTTCTGGCGCGGCGTGGTCCTGGCGCCGTAACCGGCACAGGAGAAGGAATTATGCCGCGTCTCTGAGCAAAAGCGCTGATCAGGGACTCGCAACAACGTCAAAGAGGCTTCACGCGAGCGGCAGATCCAGCATCCTGGGCATGGCCAGAAACTGCCCCGAGCACAGCTCTCCTTCTCTGGTCCTCCCCTTTCCTTGAAGAGGTCTTCGTGACTCGGTATGCCATCGACCGTGCCCACAACACGCTTCTGGCGCAGTGGAGCACCGGCATCGGCGACACCGCCATCGTCGTGGCCCGGCTGACCCACGACCAGCTCCACCAGAACACCCGCCGACTCGCCGCGGAGCTGACCCGCCTGTCCCACGTCTGCTGGCGCTCGTACACGCACCCCGCCAGCTCCGCCGACCGGCACAGCCCTCACAGCCTCGGCTGGCACCGACAACAGGAACGGGACGCCTTCGAAAAAATCCTCCCCACCCTGATCGCCACCACGCGACCCACCGACCAGCCGATCGGCACCAAGGTCGAGCGAGCCGCTCACGCCGTTGCCCATGCCCTGCGTGTGCTCGGTACCTCTCAGCTCACCACGCACGTGACCGCCGACGTCGCCGCCGAACTGGCCGCCATCGAACAGGCCGAACGCGGTGACCTGTCCGAACGCGCCCAGCAAGCCGTCGCCCTCAGCCGCGAAGACGCCTCACCCCTGCAGATCTCCCAAGCCGACCGCCTGCTGCACGACAATCCCTTCGGCAGCCAGGACCTCTTCACGGAGGTGGATCCCACCGCGGCCGCCATCGCCGCCGCCCACTGGTTCCACGCCGCCGTCACCATCACCGCCCAGCACACCGGCATGCACCCGATCCAGGTGGTCGCCAGCGCCGAGCAGCACGACAAACCCCTCGCCGTCGAAAGCCTCACCGACATCACCAGAGCCATGGACACCGGCGCCCGAACCCGACACGTCGTCATGCCCCTCATCCGCAACGCCCTCCACATCGCCGACGGCCACCTGCGCGGCATCCTCGAAGTCCAACACCGCATCACCGCCGCCCAGAAACTCATGGGCAAGGCGCACACCGAGCACCCCGGAACCGACCTCGGCCCCGACAGCGTCTACCTGCCCCTCACCTCGCTCGACCCCGCCCGGCCCGCCCCCGACCTCCTCGACAACCTGCTCCACGGCATCCACACCTGCTGGCACCTCTACCAGCACCACACCGGCCCGCAACGCCCCACCCCCGCAAACGTCGAGAATTCACGGCCACAACAACTCCGCCGAGCATTCCTCACCGCGACCCGAGAAGAAGCAGCCGCCCAAAGCGAACGACTGCTGTAGCACCCAGAAAAGCATGCCGACCTCGGATACGGCGCCAGTGAAGCAGCTGTAAGCACTGTCGTCGGAGGTTTGGCCTGCTCCAGGTACGCGGTGTCCGCCGCGCCGAGCTGCTACGCCCCTTCTGCGCACGCGCCTGATCCAAGGCGGCGACGACCCGGAGAAGCTCCAGCGGCAGCGCGAGCGCAACCAGCGTGCGGTTCACTGCGGCAAGCAGGGGCTCTGGTGGGGGCTCGGGGGCGCGATCGCAGGGATTCCTGGCGGGCCACTTGGAATGATCGTCGGGACGGACGGCGGGATCATCGCGGGCGCCGGATCCTGCCTGTGGGGGTGAGGCTGCGCCGCCGTCCGGAGGCCCGCACGCCGGGGCTCCGGACGGCCCCTCAGCAGAGCGAGCGGTCGTCCACGATCCGGACGAGCTCGCCGGTACGCGAATGGGTGGCCGGTTTCGAGGGCCGCACCTCCAGCGCCTTCGGGAACTGATCGTCTTGATCACGTCGGGGATGCAGGGGGCAGCTACTCAGGGCAGCCGATCGTTCCAGTCGCCCAGCGCGCCTCGTACGTGACCTCGTCTCCGTTTGGCAGCGGCTCGACGAGGCCACCATTCGGCTTCAGAAACGCCAGTAGGAACGAACACCTCCGGCGGCAGCTCGCCAACCTGCACGGCCAGTTCATGTCGTGGACCGAGTCGGCGAGCACATGAGCATGTGTGATCGTATGCTGCGCATCTAGCTTGATAGAGCCAGTCGCGTTAACGGAAGGCGAGGTAGAGGCCTGCCGCCGCTGCCCAGGTGACAGGTGGCCGAGCAGGTCTCCGGCACGCCGCCCGGCCGGCCCCGCGACTATGAGGTCCGCCGGCCTCCACCGAGAACCTCAGCGGCACCGTCCGCCCTGGGATCGGTGGCGGCGGCGAGCCCCTCCGGACCAAGCCGTGCCACCTGGACATGGCCGGCATCGTCGTGCGGGCCGGGCCGCGACGCGACGGCGAGTCCGAGGTCGCGGGCGGTGACCGCGAGGGCGTCCGACCCGGGCACGCCAGGTTCGAGCACCAGGGTCGGGTCGGCCAGACCCAGGTCGCGCGAGCCGATCACCCAGCGGGGGCGGGCGAGCAGTCCGGCCAGATCCTCCGCTTCCGCCGCGTCCCCGGCCACCTGCGCCAGGATCCACGGCTGAGCTCTGCCACCCTGGCAGCCGAGCGCCACGACCTTCCCGCCGCCCGTCCCGATGGCCGGGCAGAGCGTGTGCGGCGGCCTCGCTCCTGGGCGCACTTCACCGGGATGACCGGGCACCAGGCTGAAGGCCGAACCTCGGTTGTGCAGCACCACGCCGGTAGACGGCTCCAGCAGGCCGGATCCGAAGCTCTGGAACACGCTCTGGATCAACGTGACCGCGCTGCCGTCGCCGGCCACGGCGGTGATGGCCACCGTGTCCCCCGCGGGTTTCGGCCCGGCGGGTAGCCGCTCCACGCAACGGTCCGCGCGCAGCAGCAGCCCGTCCAGGTCCACCGGGCTCGTCCGCGGGTCACCGAGCAACGCGTCCCTGCGCGCCTCCGCCGACCGGGCACCGGCCAGCAGACCTTCCCCTGCGTCCAGTACGGCCAGCAGCGACGCGCCCTGGCTCGGCGGTGGGGCCGTCCACCAGGTCAGGCCGCCCGCTTCCGCCCGCAGCGGTTCGCACACCTCGGCGCGATGGGCGGCGAAGTCGGCCGCCCGCAGCGGGGAGCCCAGCCCGCGCAGGCCGCCGACCAGCCGCTCCGCGACTTCTCCCGTGTAGAAGGAACGCCAGTCGGCTCCCACCGACTCCAAGGTCCTGGCCAGGGCGGGCTGCCGGAGATCGGCGCCGGAGGGCAGCGGCTCGCCGTCCCCGCGGAGGAGGAGCGTGGCCAGCCCGGGATCGGCTCGGACGACGTCGAGCCTGGCCTTGATGGCTCTGGCCAGACCGTCGCTGACGGCCACGCCGTCGCGGGCCAGCTTCGCCGCGGGTGCCAGGACCCGCCGCAGCGGCAGCGTGCCGCCCAGGTCCGCCAGCGTCGCCCAGCCGGCGACGACTCCCGGCACGGTCACGGTCAGCGGCCCGCCCGGCGGCATCCGCGACGATCCGCCGCGCAACGCGTCGACGTCGAGTCCGCCGGCGGCGGCACCGGCGGAGAGCACCGCCCGGACCTCGCCCTCGGCACTGCGTACCAGCGCCACCAGGTCGCCGCCGACCGAGCACTGGTGCGGGTAGGCCACCGTCAGTGCCGCCGCCGCGGCCAGCGCCGCATCGACGACCCCTCCTCCGGCCGCGACGATCTCCCGCGCCGCGGCCACTCCCGCCCGATGCGGCGCCGCGATGGCGATACTCGCCTGAGTGGCGCCCTCCTGGGCGATGCCCGCCTGGGTCACGTCAGCTCCGGTCGATGAGGATCGCGCGGGCGAACGACCCGTCCGCGCCGACCAGCTTGGCCGGCAGGCACACCAGCTCGTACGGCCCGGCCGCGACCTGGTCGAGGTCGGCGTTCTCCAGGATCAGCACGCCGGACCCCAGCAGGGTGTGGTGGGCGTCCCAGGTGTCGGTGCGGCGGTGGCTCTCGATCGTCAGGTAGTCGATGCCGACCAGTTCCACCTTCTGCTCGACCAGCCAGGCGGCCGCCTCCGGGGACAGGCCGACCCAGTTGGGCGCCCGGTCGGTCTCCTTCAGTGGCCCCGCCGAGTTGCTGGTCTTCAGCAGGACCCGGCGCTGACCGGCCGCCCCGGCCTGAGCCAGGTGGGTGACCTCGATGTCACCCTCCACGTGGGTCAGGTCGACCACGACGGCCGGGCCGACCAGGGATTCGAGCGACACCTCGTCGATGGGGGTGGCGCCGTCGACGAAGTGCGCCGGCGCGTCCACGTGCGTGCCGGTGTGGGCGCCGAGCCGCCACCGGGTGACGTTCGACGCGTCGCCGTTGGCCAGCGACTCCACCACTTCGACCTCGGGCTTGCGCCCCCAGTGCAGCATCTGGGGATGGATGGGCAGGGTGATGTCGTAGATCTTCACTTCGTGTCTCCGGGTCGGTGCGCTGGATCTGGCCACGGCTCGCGTACGGCGGCGGCGACGGCTCGCGCGGTCGTGTGCACGCAGCGGTCGAACTCGGCCGCCCCGTGCTCCGCGTTCGCCTCGGCGACGTCGCGACCCCACACCCCCGTCTCGCTGACCTGGTCCATCCGGTAGTCCCAGAACGAGTCGACGTCGACGTGAGAGGTCGCCCGGTCCATCCGGACCAGCCCAGGATGCAGGTGGAGCATGACGGAGGTCTCGAAGTAGTTGGCGTGCATCAGGGCCCTGCCGTACGTCACGTGGCCGTCGACCTCGGGGCCGGGATACATGGTGACGTAGCCGAGCGCCCTGACCCGCGAGTCGCGATGACGTACGCGGAGCTTCTCCGCGGACACATCGAGCGAGCCGTTGTTCCAGATGTGGCCGTTGAGCAGCACGAACTGGCGTACCCCCGAGGCGTGCAGGGAGTCGATGACGTCCTCGACGACGCTGATCAGCGTTTCCGGGCGCAGCGCCACGGTCCCCGCGAAGTCGCCGTGCGAGCCGGACACGCCGAAGCTGAGCGGCGGGATGACGGGAACGCCGGTCAGCGCGGAGACGCCCTGCGCGACCGCCTGGCAGATCAGCGTGTCGACGTTGAGCGGCAGGTGCGGTCCGTGCTGCTCGACGGCACCGACCGGGATGATCACCGCGTCGCGCTCGGCGGCCGTGGACCTGGCCTCCTGCCAGGTCAGTTCTTCCCAGAGCACGGCGCTGCCGGTGCCGCCGAGTTCGGCGGCGAGCGCGGGAATGTCCAGGCCGCTGGTACGAGCGGTCATGAGGTCTCCTTTCACCATTGGCGGCGGCTCTTCTCGGGGAGCAGGTCCAGCGCGCCCATCGCTTCCACGGTCTCTCCCGCGGTGATCCATACGGTCGCGTCGGGGCTGTAGTCGCTGATCAGCTCCCTGCACACCCCGCACGGCGCGATGATCCGGAACTGCCCCGCCGGCTTGATCTGGACGGAGACGACGCTGTCCACCTGGAGCGGCGCTTCCGGGGCGAGGGCGCCGCGGGCCGCCCCCATGGCGACGCCTTCCGCGCAGATCGAGCTGCGCCGGCAGGAGCCCTCGACGTGCACGCCCGTGTGGACGGAGCCGTCGGCCGTGCGCAGCGCGGTGGCCACCTCGTGCCTGCCCTGCCGCCACACCCGGGCGAGCAGGTCCTGCGCGAGTGAGAGCAGCTCCACGTCCGGTCCCGGCATCGTGGCGGGCGGTGTCACGGGCCGTACCCCCTCGGCGCTCACGTGGCGAGTCCGAGGAGCCTGGCCATGTTGCCGCCCTCCACCAGGGCCCGGTCCTTCTCGTCCGGAATCGCCTTGGCGATCTTCATGCGTTCCAGGTCGAAGTCGGAGCCCGGCCATTCACTGCCCATGAGGATCTTCTCGGGACCCAGCCGGGCGTAGGCCCGTTTCACGTCGCTCATCAGCGTGGCCGAGGTCTCGAGGTACACGTGTGGCTGGCGCTCGGCAACGATGATCGCCTCGGGCACGTTCCATACCGCCCCCATGTGGGCAATGATCGTCGGCACGCCCGGATGGCTGCGGGCGATCTCCTCGATGGCCAGCGGGGCGCAGAAGGCGTCGTCGAGTGCGTTGATCAGCACCATCAGGCCACGCCGTGCGCACGCCTCGAAGACCGGGTCGAGCAGGCCGTGGTCGGCGACGTGGTAGCCGTGCAGGCTCGGGTGCAGTTTGAGTCCGGGCAGCCGGGCGTCGGCGATCCTGTCGATCTCGTCGAGCGCGTCGTCGGCCTGGGGCAGCACCTGACCGAAGCCGAACAGGCGGTCCGGGTGTGCCTTGGTCAGGCCGATGATGAAGTCGTTCTCGACGCGCTGGGCGAGCGAGCAGACCATCGCCATGTCGACCCCGGCCGCGTCCATCCTGTCGAGGATGCGCCGCGGGTCGAAGGGCACGTACGGCGGCGGCGCCTCGCCGGGACGCGCACCGGTCAGGTAGTCGGACCTGCCGCGCACGTCCTGCGTGGTGTTGTACGCGTCAATGATCAATCGTCAGTCTCCTTGGCTAGGTGGCAGCGGACCTGCCGCCCAGGTGCGATCTCGTGTAGTTCCGGCCGCTCGGTGCGGCACCGGTCCTCCACGAGCGGGCAACGGGTGCTGAACAGGCATCCGCGCGGCGGGTTGGCCGGGTCGGGCAGGTCTCCGTCGAGCACGATCCGTTTCCGGCTCGCGCGCAGAGACGGCACAGACGACAGCAGCGCACGGCTGTAGGGGTGCGCGGGACCGGCGAAGAAGTCGTCCCTGGCCGCGGTCTCGATGATCTGTCCCAGGTACATCACCGCGACCCGGTCGGCGATGTGCCGCACCACGCCCAGGTCGTGCGAGATGAACAGCATCGTCAGGCCCCGGTCGCGCACGAGATCGGTCAGCAGGTTGACGACCTGGGCCTGGATCGACACGTCCAGCGCGGAGACCGGTTCGTCGGCGACCACGAAACGGGGCGAGGAAGCCAGGGCCCGGGCGATGCCGATCCGCTGACGCTGGCCACCGGAGAACTCCCCCGGCCGCCGCTTGCCCGCCTCGCGGCCCAGCCCGACCAGGTCGAGCAGCTCGCCGGCGGTGTCCGCCGCTGCTGCGCGGGTCGCGCTCCGGGCCCGTACCAGCGGCTCGGCGACGATGTCGGCGACCTTGCGGCGCGGGTTCAGCGAACCGAAGGGGTCCTGGAACACCATCTGCAGGTCCGCCCGGGTCTCGCGGAGGGCCCGGCCGCGCAGCCGGGTGAGGTCCCGGCCGAGGAACTCGATCCGTCCGGCGGCCGGTGCGATCACCCGCAGCAGCGCCCGGCCGAGCGTGGACTTGCCGCAGCCGGACTCCCCGACCAGGCCCAGCGTCTCGCCCTCGAAGATCTCCAGGTCGAGGTCCCTGAGCACCTGGACCTTCCCCGCCGACCGCCCCGGGAATTCCACGCGCAGTCCTTCGGCCCGGATCAGCGGCACGCTCATGGCCCGCCCTCCCCTTGATGTACGGCGGCTCCCCCACGTACGGCAGCGCGTCCGGGCTCGTCCAGGACGCAGGCGTCCAGATGGCCGGGACCGCCGAACCGCCTGGTGAGATCGGGCGGCGACGAGCAGGCGTCGTGAGCGGCGGCGCATCTCGGCGCGAAGGCACAGCCGGGCGGCCGGTCGATCCCGGTCAGCGGGCTGCCCGGGATGGCGGGCAGCCGCTCGGCGACCGGCCCGTCGATGGGCGGCACCGAGGCGAGCAGGCCCATCGTGTACGGGTGCTGCGGCGACTCCAGCACCTCCGCGCGCGTGCCCTGCTCGACGATCCGGCCCGCGTACATCACCGCCACCCGGTCGGCGATCTCGGCGACCACGCCCAGGTCGTGGGTGATGATGATGATCGACGTCCCGTGCTCGGCGCGCAGCCGCTCGAGCACCCTCAGGACCTGCGCCTGGATCGTGACGTCCAGCGCGGTCGTCGGCTCGTCGGCGATGAGCACGGCAGGGTCGTTGGCCAGCCCCATCGCGATCATCACCCGCTGACGCATGCCGCCGGAGAGCTGGTGCGGATAGGCCCTGGCATTCTCGCCCGGATTGGCGATGCCGACCTCGCCGAGCAGTTCGACCGAGCGCTCCCAGGCCGCGGCGCGGGACACGTCGGCGTGCGTCCTGATCATCTCGCTGACCTGGGCACCGGCCCGGTGCAGCGGATTCAGCGCGGCGAGCGCGTCCTGGAAGACCACCGTGATGTCCTTGCCGCGGACCCGGCGCAGCTCGGACTCGCGCGCCTCGACGAGGTTCACGCCGCCGAAGGAGACCTCGCCGCTGATGTGCGTTCGCGGGCCGCGGTTGAGTCCGACCAGGCTCATCGAGAGGGCGGACTTCCCCGAGCCGGACTCGCCCACCAGGGCCAGGATCTCCCCTCGGCGCAGCGTCAGGTCCACCCCGGCGACCGCGGGCAACCGGCCGTCCAGCACGTCGAATTCGACGCGCAGGTCGCGCACCTCCAGCACCGGCTCGCTCACGACATCACTGCGGCCGCGGCGGTCAGGATCACGTCGGTCACCCGCGCTGAGTGGACGAGGGTCGTGTAGTGGCTGCCGGGAACGCGTTCGAGCGTCGCGCCCATGCGCTCCGCCATGTCGGCCTGGATCTCCGGGCGCAACGTGCGGTCCTGCTCGGCGAGCACGTACCAGCTGGGCAGTTTCCGCCAGGCGGGTTCGCCGGTGGCCTGCTTGAAGATGAGGTCCTCGGCCGCCCGGCCCTCGGCTTCGACGATCGCCCGCTGCTCCGCCGACAGGTCCCAGCCGATCTCCGCCCAGAACTCCGGGTCCGGCTCGGACTTCCAGTCGCCGTTCGGCCCGCGCCGCATGTACTTGGAGATCTCGGCCGGCTCGTACCGCTCCACGATCTCGTTCACCGATTCGCCCTCGTCGGGGGCGAAGGCCGCGATGTAGACCAGTCCGCGTACCCGGGGATGCCGGCCGACGTTGGTGATGACGGCACCGCCGTAGGAGTGGCCGGCCAGCAGGACCGGGCCCGTGGTGGCCTCGACCGCCGCCAGCGTGTTGGCGACGTCGTCCGCCAGCGACGTCATGGGGTTCGTCACTGTCACCACGTGGTGGCCGCGCGCGGTCAGCAGCGGGGCCACGGCTGACCAGGTGGTCGGCCGGCCTCCGGCACCGTGCACCAGAACGATCTCCAACGGGGTCATCCTTTCCTCAGCCGCGGATCGAGGACCAGGTAGAACAGGTCCACCGCGGCGTTGACCAGAGTGAAGAGCAGGGCGATGGCCAGCGCGGCACCCTGGACGACCGGGTAGTCACGCTGGAGAACACCGTCCACGAGCAGGTTGCCGACGCCCGGGTAGGAGAAGACCGTCTCGGTGATCATCGAACCGCCGAGCAGCGAGCCGAACTGCAGGCCGAGCACGGTCACGATGGGCAGCCAGGAATTGCCCAGCACGTGCTTGCGCACCACGACGCCCTCGGTCAGGCCCTTCATCCGCGCGGTCCGTACGAAGTCGTCGCCGAGCACCTCCAGCACGGACGCTCGCACGATGCGGGTGATGAACCCGGCCATCGACAGGGCCAGCGTGGTCGCCGGCAGGATCAGGTGCTGGACCCAGGGCCACACCAGCTCGGGACGGTTCTGGAGGATCGCGTCGAGCAGCACGAAGTTCGTGGTCGGGTGGTAGGCGAGCGAGCTCGGCAGCCGGCCGATCACGGGCAGCCAGCGCAGCCACACGCCGAACACCACGATGCCGATGACGCCCAGGGCGAACCAGGGCAGCGAGAAGCTCACCGTCGCCGCCGTCCTGGTGGCGGTGTCGATCCAGCTGCCCCTGCGCAGGGCGGCGATCACCCCGGTCACCACGCCGAGCAGCACCGCGATGACCATCGACGCCAGGGTCAGCTCGATGGTGGCGGGAAGCGCCCCGCCCAGCAGCCCTACGATGCTGTTCCCGCCGTAGAAGGATGAGCCGAGGTCCAGCCGCAGGAGATCGCCGAGGAAGCGCGCGCACTGCGTCAGGATCGGCTCGTCGAGCCCGAGCGCCTTGGTGACGCGGGCCTCGTTGGCGGCCAGCTCCGCGGCCGTCAGCGTCTGCCCGCCGCCCGCGAGCGCCGTCGCGGGCGAGCCGGGCAGCAGGCGCATCGCGAGGAACACCACCGTACTCAGCGCGAACAGCACCACGGGCACGGCGAGCAGCCTGCGAATGACGAGGGCGGCCAGCCCCGATCCCCGCATCACGCGCTCGCCTGAGGAGCCGGCGTCCCTCGCGGGTCGAGAGCGTCACGCAGGTCGTCACCGGCGAAGTTGCACGCCATGACGAGCACCAGGGTGAGCGCGGCGGGCAGGACGACCAGGCGCGGAGCGGAGAACAGGAACTCCTGCCCGGCTTGCACCATGTAGCCCCAGTCCGGGGTCGGCGGCTGGATGCCGAGGCCGAGGTAGGAGAGCCCGGCGGCGAACCCGGCGGCGACCGACAGGGTCATGACGACTTGCGCGAGCATCGGGCCGGCGATGTTCGGCAGGATCTCCTGCACCATGATGCGAGGCGCGCGGGTGCCGCCGAGCCTGGCGGCGACCACGTAGTCGCGGGCCGCCTCCCGCGCGGTGAGCGCCCTGGCGAGGCGGGCCAGGCCGGGTGCGAGCGACACCCCGACCGCGACCACGAGGCTCACGGTGCCCGGTCCGGCCGCGGCGACCAGCAGGATGACGAGCAGGATCGACGGGAACGCCAGCGCGAGGTCGACGAGCCGCATGACGAGGCCCTCTGCCCGGCCTCCGGCGAACCCCGCCACCAGCCCGACCGCGGTGCCGAGCACGGCGGCCAGCGCGGTGGCGAGGAAGGCCACCGCCAGCAGCGGGCGCGCGCCGTACACCAGCCTGGCCAGCGTGTCGCGGCCCAGGTCGTCGGTGCCGAGGAGGTGGCCGGGTGAGCCGATCGGCAGCAGCGCCCGGTTCGTCTGCCGTACGGGGTCCGCGCCGACCAGCAGCGGCCCCACGAGCGCGACCAGCACCAGTACGGCGAGCACCAGCCACGGGATCGCGGTGGGCCATGACCTGGCGAACGCCCTGGAGCGCCACCACCCGAGCACGGCGGGCACGTTGCCGTCAGACACGTGCGTGCTCCATGAAGCAGCGGTGGTTCGCCAGCGCCTTGACGTTCAGGTCTTTCACCTGCGCCCCGGTGACCACCAGGTTCGTGGAGCAGGCGAGCATCGACAGCACCATGTAGTCCTCCGCCCAGCGGCGCTGGATCTTGGAATAGGCTCCGGTCCGCTCCGGCCCGTCCGGGAGGTTCTTGGCCTCGAACAGCTCATCGGCGAAGGCGCCCGAGCCGTCCAGGGTGTCGAGCCCGGTGATCGTGCTGCCGTACAGGCTGGTGGGGCTGGCCATCGAGCCGACCATGTTGTCCGGGTCGGGGATATAGGAGTTGCGCTCCCAGATCATCAGCTCGTGGAACTCGTCGTCCTTGTCCGCCAGCCGGTTGAAGTACGTGGCCGGGTCCACCGAGTCGGTCTTCACCTTCAGCCCGATGTCGCCGAGATTCTGCGCGATGATCTGTGCGGCCTTGGGGTGCCAGGTGTCGCTGGGAGCCATCAGCGCCACCTCGCGGCCCACCGCCCCGGCCTCCTGCAGCAGTTGCTTGGCCTGTTCCACGTCATGCGCGCTGAGGTCCGCGAGGCCGGGGTCGTGGCCGTTCTGGGCGGGCGGTACGGCGAAGCCCGCGGGTTCCTCGGCCACGCCGAAGAACGCCTGCGCCACGATCGCCGCCCGGTCGATGGCCAGGTTGATGGCCTTGCGGACCTTCAGCTCAGGGATCCGCCTGGCGTCGATCATGAGGATCGCGTCGAAGCCGTTCGGCGTCGTCTGGACGGTGACGGAATCATCCTGCTTCATCTGGTTGACCGCGGAATACGGCGTGAACTGGGTGCCCGACACGTCACCGCTGAGCAGCGAGCTGACCATGGTGGACGGGTCCTGGATCTGGCGTAGCACCAGCCGCTCGACGGGCGGTTTGCCCAGGCGGAACCCGTCGAATGCCTCCAGCGTCACGGATTGTCCCGCGGTGGCCGTGGCGAATTTGAACGGGCCGGTGCCGACCAGGTTCTTGCCGATGCCGGCGCCGTGCTTGTCGAGCGCGGCCTTGGAGATGATCCGCCCGCCGATGTCGGACAGCCGGGCGAGAACGGTGCGGTCCGGCTTCTTCAGCACCATCTCGACCGTGCGCTCGTCCACCGCCTTCAGGGACTTGACGTTGGCGCCGACGCTGGCCAGCGGCCGGGAAGCGCCCTTGGGGAGGGTCTTGTCGTCGGGATCGAACTGGCGGTTGAGGCTGGCCAGCACGTCGGCGGAGGTGAGGGTGGTGCCGTCGTGGAACTTCACGCCCTGCCGCAGGGTGAAGGCATAGGTGAGCCCGTCCTCGGAGATCTCCCACTTCTCGGCCAGATCGGGAGCGGGTTCGTTGGTTTCGAAGGAGATGAAGGTCAGCCCGCGGCATACGCAGTCCACGGCCATCCAGTCGCCGATCGAGGTATAGAAGGCCGGGTCGATGACCGCGCTGGTGGCGTCGATGCCGAGGGTGAGCGTGCCACCGCCCTGTCCCCCCTTCCCGGCGTCTTCGGCCGCGACACCGCACGCGCTGAGCAGCCCGGTCAGACCGAAACCGACCCCCACGCCGAGCAGGCCGGCGCCGCGCAGCAGGGTGCGGCGGGACATCTCGGCCGGCGGTGAGGGGTGCCTCGACGGGATTGACATGGGGGTGTCTCCTCGAACTTCGTGGATCTCATTTTTGAGGGATTGGATCCAAAGAGATGGTTTCGGGCTTTCGAGGCGGTTGTATGTCCGTATTGTTAAGGTCTGATGTCCTAAACCTGGGGAGAACAGCAGTCGTCGCCGGTCACCGCAGGATCGGGGATGTCCATGGCCGGGTTTCGGGCGAAGAAGCCGTCCGGCTCGAACACCAACTTGATGTGGTCCACCGGCATGACCGGCCACTGCTCAGGGCGCGGGAAGTGGTGCGTGCCCACGATCGGCCACAGCACCAGCTCGACACCGTCCAGTGAGCGGTCCTGCTTCTGCCAGACGTGCACGCCGTCCTCCCCCGGCTCGGCGTGGTTCGGATACTGCCCGCCCACGAAACGTTCGGCCGGGTCGGCGGGCGTGGCCCACAGGTGCTGGTGAGTGAACGGCGCCCGCCTGGACGTCACCGATTCCGGACGGCCGAAGGGCCGCGTGGTGTTGGGCATGAGCAGGCGGTAGGCGGTCGGTTCTCCGTACCTGTTGGTGCGCGTGGCGCTCTCCACCCGCCACCGCCTGCCGGTGCCGGGATCGGTACGGCGTGCGGCCTGCGACTCGCGCAGCAGCGGCGTGCGGACGTTGCGCACCGCGTTGCCGTACGGGTCGAGCTCGGGGTCGGTCTCGCCCTCGGCGTGCTCCTCGACCAGCCGGTTCAGCGGGCCGTCCACGGCCGTGTCGAGCCTGATGCCGAAGTAGTGCTGATGCGCGGGCGCCTGGACGTTCGCGCCCACCACCCGGCCGTAGCGCACCTCCTCGCCCTCCTCGATGCCGGAGGCCGACAGGATGCCGGTGAGCTTGATCTCCAGCTCCACCCGGCCGTCCTGGTAGAGGGACCAGTAGAAGCCGTAGTCGTAGTTGGCCACGGTCTGGAAGTTGGAGATGATCAGCCGGCGGGAGCGGCGGACCTGGCTGACACCGCGGCGCAGGTCGTTGTGCTTCCAGAGGACGCCGTCGTCCTCCTCGTGCATGCAGATCGCCTGCGGGATGCTCCTGGCGGTGCCGTCGCCGCCCAGGTAGGCGGCGTCGAAGTAGTGGATGACGCCGAGGCAGTCGCAGCCCAGGGCGAGGGAGTTGGTCAGCGGGCCGGCGCCGTACTCACCCCAGTCGAAGAAGTTCTTGCGGTACTGCGTGGGGTTGGAGTCGAGGTAGGGGACGTACATCTCGTTGCAGGCGGCACGCTTGAGCACCGGCCGGTCCTTGAACTCCAGGTCATGGAGCACCAGCCCTTCCCTGTGCGTGAAACCGACCCGGAACCGCCAGCCCTGCCAGGCGACCTGCCGGCCGTCCACCTCGAAACTCGGGCCGTCGGGCTGGGTGATCTCCAGCCGCTTGAGCCCTTCGCGGTCGGGGCCGAAGCCGCCGCGCTCCAGCGGACCCGCCTCCGCCGAGACCGGGACGACCCCGTGGTCCTCGACCTCCAGGACCTCCATGGTCTGCATGTCGATGATCGGGACCACGCCCTGCACCGGCCGGGCGTAGCCGTTGTCGCCCTCGTGAGTGCGGTGCCAGACGGTGCCCCAGGTCAGCCGGCGGTCCTTGTACTTCTCCGGCTCGAAGCCGCCCATCGACTCCGGGTCGATCATGACCAGCGACACGTCGTGAATGCCGCGCCTGGCCATCACCTCTTTGAACAGCGGGCTCTCTCTGCACGCGCCTGCCGCGGCCCTGGCCTCCTCTGAGGTGATGCCGGGACGCCGCGGGTCCACCGGCCGCCACTCGAGACAGCGCGGCTCGTCACCGAGCAGGACGTCGATCTCCCAGGCGGTCCGCGCGTCGTGGTCCATCGCCACCAGGCCCACCTTGACCTCGCCGCCGGCCGCCTGCCGGGCATGAGCCTCGTCGAGGGTCGCGCCCCAGAACCGGACCCGCTCGCCGAGCCGACCGTCCGCGCGGGCGGCGGCCACGGCCGCCTCGATCTCTGCCGGGCTCAGCGGGTCAAGTGGATGGGTACGGCGAGACCGCCCGCCATCACTTGTGTGGCAGCTCATGAATCACTCCAGTCCGATTCCGAAGCAAGGATCCCATACAATAAGAAATGGATCCAGTCTTAGTCGATTAGGGTCCGAAAGGAGGGGCCTGATCTTGGTATCGTTGACCCGCTTCCCTCCACCGCGCACTCGCGCTCGCGCCACCTTCATTCACGCAGGGGCTCCCCCCAAGACGGAGGCACCATGGACATCGCATCGGGCAGCGCCCTCGTCGACGAGACGGCGGCCGCCATCAGGGCCAAGATCATGTCTGGGGACATCCCGATCGGCGCCCAGCTCAGGCAGGCCGAGCTGGCCACCATGCTCGGCGTCAGCCGCACTCCCGTGCGCGAGGCGCTGCGGCAGCTGCAGACCGGCGGCCTGATCGAGGTGGTGCCCAACCGCGGCGCCGTCGTCCGGGTTCCCTCTCCGTGGGAGGTGCGTGAGGCCTACGAGGTGCGTGCCGAGCTGGAAGGGCTGGCCTGTGAGCGGGCCGTGCGCAGGATCACCGCTGACGTGCTGGCCGAGCTGCGCGCCGCCAACGACACCCTCCGCGAGCTCGGTGGCACCTCGCACGCCGGCCCTGGGCCCGCGCCGACCACGCTCGCCAACGACCGCTTCCACACGCTGATCCACGAGGTCGCGGGCAACGACCGCCTGGCCAAGGTGATCAGGGAGATCAACGAGGCGTTCCCTCGCAACGTGTCCGCCCTGGTGCTGCGGGACGACCCGCGCCACAGGGAGGACAACATCAGGGAGCACGAGCGCATCGTGCAGGCCTTCGCCGACGATGACGCCGAGCTGGCCAGGCGCGAGATGCAGGCGCACGTGATCAGCGCGGGCGAGCAGCTCGCCCGCTGGTACGAACGCCGCTCCGCCACGGTCTTCCGCGGCTAGACCCCCATTCTCGAAGGCGCGAGGAAGTCCAGGTCCGGGCGTTCCTTGCCGGTGGCCAGCTCCGCCAGGGCGACCCCGATCGCTGGACCGAACTTGAAGCCGTGACCGGAGCAGGCGGCCGCCACCAGCACCTGGGGCAGTCCCGGCATGGCGCCGATCGCGAATCTGTTGCGCGGCGCCATCGTGTAGCGGCACGTGATCTCCTCTTCGACGGGTCCGTCCGCCGCGGGCAGGAATCGTCTGGCGAGCGCGAGCAGCGCCTCCCGTTCCTCATCGGTGAGCGGCGGGCGGGCGGCGGCGAGGTCGTCCGCGGGGCCGTGATCGAGGCCGATCTTGACGCCGTGGCCGCCGAACGCCGGAATGCCGTACAGCAGGCCGATGCCGGGCACCTCCACCGAGAACGGGCCGAGCCGCGGCGGGGACAGCTGCTCGGGTCGTGACGCGCCGAGGTGCAGGTTGACGATCCTGACCACCCGCAGCGCCTGCGCGAATCCGGGCAGCAGCTCGGCCGTCCACGGTCCTGCGCACACCACCAGCCGGTCCGCTCGCACGGTGCCGTCCGGCGTCTCGACCCGCACGCCGTCGCCGTCCGCTGCCCAGCTCTTGGCCGGGCAGCCGAAGCGCTGCTCCACGCCGTAGGCCCGGCCGAGCTCGCCCAGGCAGCGCATCGCGCCCGCCGCGTCGATGACGCCGGCGGCCGGGTCGTACAGGGCGGTGAACTCCGGGCCGAGCGCGAGACCCGGGAACAGCTCGGCCGCCCGCCCGTGATCGACCTTGCGGCAGCCCGGCCCGCGCAGCCCGCCGGCCGCCGTCACGTGGCGGGCGAACAGGCCGCCCGTCTCGGTGACCAGCCGCTGGCCGGCGTTGCCTGCCAGGTCCGACCAGGCCTCGTACGCGCGCTCCACGAAGTCGTCCCAGACCGGGGACGGATAGGCGCGCCGGATCATGCGGGTACGCCCGTGCGAGGAGCCCTCGACATGGCCGGCCGGGAACCGGTCCAGGTGAATGACGTGCATGCCGCGGCCGGCGAGCTGCCAGGCCGCCGAGCTGCCGTGCACCCCCGCGCCCACCACGACCACGTCGGCCCGGTCACCGGACGCCCGCGGCACCGGCTTGGCCGCACGGGCCCGGCGCTCGGCGGGTCCGGAAGCGAGAGCAGGTCCGGAAGCGAGAGCGGGCCCAGAGGCGAGAGCGGGCCCAGAGGCGAGAGCGGACCCAGACGCGAGAGCGGACCCAGACGCGAGGTGCGAGATCAGCGCGTCCACGTCGTCCTCGTCGTTGTAGACATGCACCGATGCACGCACCACGGCGGACAGCCCGCGCCGTCCCAGGTCCCACTGACCATGCGTGGCGGGCACGCTCACCAGATGGAACCCGGCGCTCCTGAGCTCACGAGCGGTCTGCGCGGGTTCCTGCCCGTCGCGGACGAACGTCACGATGCCCGAGCCGGGTCCCGGCGGGTCGGCGAGATCGATGCCCGGCACGCCCGCCAGCCCGTCGCGCAACCGGCCGGCCAGCGTGCCGATGCGCTCCTGGATCCGTTCGACGCCCAGTTCCAGGGCCTCGGAGAGGGCGACCCCCAGCCCGAGGCGCAGCGCGTGCGCCGCTTCCCAGGTCTCGTACCGCCGGGCGCCGTCGTCGAGGTCGAAGTGCTGATCGGCCACCCAGCGCGCGCCACGGACGTCCGGGGCCTGCGGCCGCATGACCTCGCGCATCCGCGGGCTGACGTACAGCAGCCCGGTGCCGCGCGGCCCGCGCAGGAACTTACGACCGGTCGCGACCACGATGTCGCAGCCCAGCGGACCTGCGGCGACGGGCAGCTGGCCGGCCGACTGCGTGGCGTCGAGCAGGACGGGTACGCCCGCCGCCCCGGCCAGCGCGCCGATCTCGGCGACCGGCTCGACCAGCCCGGACGAGGTGGGCACGTGCGCCACCGTGACGAGCGCGGCCGGCGTGCGGATGGCCCGCTCGAACGCCGCCAGGTCCACCCGGCCGGAGCCGTCGGCGGGCAGCACCTCGACGTGCACGCCACGAGACCTGCGGAGTTCAAGCAAGTGGAGCGCCGAGCTGACGTAACTGGAGGCGGAGGCGAGGATCCGGTCGCCGGGCCGCAACGGCAGCGCGGAGACCGCCCGCTGCCAGGCCACGGTGGCGCTCTCGACCAGGGCGATGTCGACCGGCTGCACGCCCAGCAGGGTCGCGGCCAGGCCGTACACCGACTCGGTGCGCTCGCGGGCCGCCTCGGCGGCCTCGTACCCGCCGACCCGGGCCTCCAGGTTCAGGTGGTCGATCACCGCGGTCAGGGTGGCGGCGCTGGGGAGGGCGGCGCCGGCCGCGTTGAAGTGGTGAGCGTGCCGCGTGCCGGGCGTGCCCGCCCGCGAGGAGGAGAAGGTGCTCATAGGGCGACGACGACCGTCTTGCGTTCGCAGTAGGACAGCAGCGCGTCGTCCCCCAGGTCACGGCCCAGCCCGGAGTCGCCGACTCCGCCGAAGGACAGCGCCGGGTCGAAGACGTTGTAGGTGTTGACCCACACCGTCCCGGCCTGCAACCGGGCGGCCATCCGGTGCGCGCGGGACAGGTCGCGGGTCCAGACCCCCGCGGCCAGGCCGTAGGCGGTGTCGTTGGCGATGGACACCGCCTCGTCCTCGTCCTCGAACGCGATCACTCCGGCCACCGGCCCGAAGATCTCCTCGCGGGCGATGCGCATGTCGTTGGTGACCTCGGTGAACAACGTCGGCTCGACGAAGAAGCCGGGCCGGTCGGGCACACCGCCGCCGACCGCGAGCGTGGCGCCCTCGGCGAGCCCCGCCTCGATGTAGGACAGCACCTGGGCCCGCTGCTCCTCCGACACCAGCGGGCCGACGGTCACGCCGCCTTGGAGCCCGTCGCCGACGGGAACCTTGCGGGTCGCCTCGATCAGCCGTTCCCGCATCTCCGGCAGGATCGAGCGCTGGATCAGCAGCCGGCTGCCCGCCGTACACATCTGGCCCGAATGGCCGAAGCAGGCGCGCATCGCAGTGAGCACCGCGGCATCCAGGTCGGCGTCCTCGAACACGATGTTGGGGCTCTTGCCGCCGAGCTCCAGCGTGAGGCGCTTGGCGGTGGGCGCCGCCGCCGCCATCACCTCCTTGCCCACCTCCGTCGAGCCGGTGAACGACACCTTCGCCACGCCGGGGTGCCGCGTCAGCGCCTCACCCACCGCGCCGTCTCCAGTCAGCACGTTCAGCACACCGGGCGGCAGGCCCGCCTCCGCGCAGAGCGCCGCCACCCGCAGCATGGTCATCGGCGTCTGCTCGGCAGGCTTGACCACCACGCAGCAGCCGGCCGCCAGCGCGGGCGCCAGCTTGAAGCAAGCCGTCATGATCGGGAAGTTCCACGGCAGGATGAGCGCCGCAACCCCCACGGGTTCCAGGACCGAGTAGGCGTGGTGGGCACCGCCGTCGATCGGTATCACGGCGCCGTTCAGCCTGGTCGCCGCGCCCGCGAAATGGCGGAAGGTCCGGGCGCTCATGCCCGTGTCCGCGCGGGAACGCTCGATCGGCTTGCCGTTGTCACGCGTCTCCAGCACGGCCAGCTCCTCGGCGTGCTCCTCGATGAGGTCGGCGATCCGCTGGAGCACGCGGGTGCGTTCGATCGGCGGCATCCCGCTCCACCGCCGGTCGGCGTGCGCCCGCCCGGCCGCGGCGACCGCGGCGTCCACGTCCTCCTGCTCGGCCTGTGCCACCCGGGCGATCACCTCGCCCGATGCCGGGTCCAGCACCGGGAACGTGCCCCGCTGCCCCGGCGCGATCCACTCTCCGTCGACAAGAAACGACTCCTCGGTGATCAATTGAACCTCTCTAGAACAGCTGGAAGTACTCGCGCTGCTCCCAGTCGGAGACGTGTGCGAGATAGCGGGCGAACTCGGCGCGTTTCAGCGCGGAATACCAGGTCACGGCCTCCTCGCCGAGATCACGGGCGAAGACGGGGTCGGCGTCGAGCGCATCGAGCGCACCGGCGAGGGACTTCGGCAGGTCGCTCGCCCGCGCCGCGTACGGGTCCTCCACGGGCGGGCCCGGATCCAGGCGCCGCGCCAGGCCGTCCATGCCGCTGACGACCTGGGAGGCGATGTAGAGGTAGGGATTGGCGGCCGGCTCGCCGGACCGGTTCTCCAGCCGGGTGCCGGCGCCGCCGACGACCGCGCGGACCATCGCTCCCTTGTTGTCGGCACCCCAGACGACCCGGTCGGGAGCCAGGCTGAACGGGAGATAGCGCTTGTAGCCGTTCACGGTCGGAGTGGTGAAGGCGGTCGCGGCACGGGCGTGTTCCAGCAGCCCGCCGAGATAATGCCGGGCCACCGCGGACAGACCCTCGGGCGCGGCGAAAACCGGAGCACCGGTCGCGTGGTCGGTCAGCGACTGGTGCAGGTGCCATCCGGTCGACGCCGTCTCCGCACCCGCGGGCCTGGACATGAACGTCGCGTGATATCCGTGCCGCCGGCAGATCTGGCGTACGGCGGCGCGGGTCAGCATCACGTCGTCGGCGGCCCCGGCGGCGTCGCGTGCGTGCAGGGTCAGCTCCAGCTGGTTGGGGCCGAACTCCAGCTCGATCGAGCGCAGCGGCAGGTCGAGCCCGGTGAGCCCGCGGTGCAGGAGCTGGACCAGGTCGTCGAGCTGGTCCAGCCCCTCCTCGTGCAGGAGCTGCGAACCGCCGCTCACCGGCGAGGTCGCGCGCGGCAGGCCGGGGGCGCCGGGCCTGCCCACGTGCCGCTCGGTCATGTCCTCCGTCGAACGGAACACGTGGAACTCCAGCTCCACGCCGATCGTGAGGTCGTATCCGGCCACGGCCAGCGCCCCCAGCCGGGAACGGAGCACGCTCCTGGTGCAGAACGGCACCGCCGTACCCGTGGGAAAGCGCACGTCGCACAGCACCCAGCCGGTCCGCTCCGCCCACGGCAGCACCCGGAAGGTGGTCGGGTCGGGGACCAGGACCACGTCACCCGCGCCCGCGAATCCGGCCACGCCGACCCCGTTGCCGGGCTCGAAGACCGGGAAGGCCGTCTTGCCCGAGGTGTCCTTCAGCAGCAGTGACGAGGGCGCGGTGACCCCGGAGCGAAGCGCTGCGGGCACCGCCTCCCTGACCAGGGTCTTGCCTCTGAGCACGCCGTGCTGGTCGGCGAAGGAGAAGCGGACCAGCTCCAGGCCCAGCTCATCGATGACCCTGCGCATCTGGCCGGCGGCGGCGTACTGGCGCTCGGTCCACAGCCCGTTGCGCGAGATGAAACCGTCACGGTCCGCGGCGAGCATCGGGCGGGCGCTCGGCCCGTCACCCCCTTCGGCGACCGGCCGCTCGTCGGCGCTACGCATGAGCCGCGCCATCGCCGGCAGCCGTGTCCTTCTCGGCTTGGCCGGGCACCCGGGGATCGGCTTCGCCGAGCGCCCAGGAATTGGCCTCGCTGGACGCCCAGGGAGAGCGGGAGCGACGCTCTGCCTCGCGGTCCCGCCAGCCCTGCTCCCAGCCGTCGGACGGGGTGACGGTGTCGATGGCGAGAGGCCCGGTGAGGGCCTGCGCCGCGGCCTCGTCCACGGGCAGTCCCGGAAGTGGTTTGCCCGCCTCGAGATCGTCGATGGCGCGCAGCAGCAGCCGCCGGTTCGCGGTGACGGCGCGGTCGGACACTCCCAGCCGCTCCACGGTCCGGTCCTGGATCCGGCCCATGCTCTCCACCGCCCACTGGTCGTGGACGTTGATGTCGAGGCCCATGCCCGTGTAGGTCAGCTCGCGCTGCTCCTGGGCGTCGAACCCCCAGTTGTTCGACCTGTTGCGGAGCGGGCGGTAGTCGGGAAGCGACACCTCGCTCAGCCGCTGCCGCAGCAAGGTCTCCTTGTCCGCAGGCTCCTCGAAGTCGTAGAGGATCATGTACCAGTAGTGGTTCTCGTCGTCGATCGGCACGTGCCACTGGCAGAACACCTTGCTGTTGCCGAACGGCACGACGAACGCGTTGGGGAAGAGCAGGTTGGTGATCCGCACATGCCGGAGCTCGCGGTCGCCCTCGGCCAGGGTGCGGAGTGCGAACACCCGCAGCCCGTGCGCGTCGGCCTCGACCTCGATGTCCGGCCGGTAGCTGTCGCCGACCAGCTTGGACAGCTTCTGCCCGGTGCCCTCGACCTCCTCGCTGAACTGCTGGCCGTACGTCTCGCGCGGGTCCTCGCGGATGAACCGGTGCAGGAAGGAGACATGGCTCGGGTCGATGCCGCCCTCGAGCCCCTGCAGCCAGTTGCACTCCCACAAACCCTTGAAGGCGAAGGTGTACGCGTCAGGCGCGCGGAAGCAGTCGTAGGCGGGGAACGGCGGCGGGTCTCCGGCGCCGAGGTAGGCGAAGACGATGCCGTTGCGCTCCTGGCACGGGTAGCTCGGAATGCGGATCTTCGCGGCGAAGGTGCTGTGCGCCGGCTCAGCGGGCTGTTCCAGACAGCGACCGTCAGGACCGTACAGCCAGCCGTGATAGAGGCAGCGCAAGCCACCGTCCTCGTGCCGGGCGAAGGCGAGGTCGACGCCCCGATGCGCGCAGAAGCGCCCGACCAGGCCCCAGTTGCGATCCCCCCTCCCGAACAGGACGAGGTCCTCGCCCATGATTCGCACCGGCTTGACCGGCCGGTCGTCGGGCATCTCGGAGACCAGGGCGACCGGTTGCCAGTAGGACCGCAGCAGCCTCCCCAGCGGTGTGCCTGGATCTGACCGTGTGACGCGCTCGTTGTCCTCGCGCTTCAGCATGGGATCTCCTCACGTCCGCATCCGATTCGTCCAATTTTGGATCCAACTTTGACATAATCTCACCCCAAATACCATGCTTAGGACAGCAAGAACGGAGGATTGCCAGGTCAGCGTGGGGACTGCTGCATTCGCTGACCGCCACCGCTCTATAGAGCCCGCAGCGCGCGCCACCGTCCGCGGGCACGTTCCGCGCACCGAGATCACGATGATCTTCGGCTTCGGCGACGAGGACCGGGTGAGCGATCCACGCACCGGCGGCGAGAGCGTGGTGCGCTCCTTCGTGGCCGGGCTGCACGACTCCTATGTGCTGGCGACCCACACGGGGGCATCCCACGGGATCCAGGTGGACCTGACGCCGATCGGCGCCGGGATGCTGCTGAGCGTGCCCATGCAGGAAGTGACCAACCGCGTGGTCGGGCTGGAAGCGTCCCCGGACGTTTCGCACGGCGACTATCCGTGGTGAACGTCGCGGCTCACGGCGTAGCGTGGGAAGTAGCTATGGGTCGTCTACCTGCGGGGGGTTGTGATGACTTTTTCCGCCCGGGTGACGCAGGAGCCCGATCGCATCATCCTGGATCTCGATGGTGAGCTGGACCTGTGCTCGGCTCCCCGCCTGCTGAGCGCTGTCAGTGACGCGCTAACACGGGAGCCGCACAACCTGCTCGTGGACGCGGCCGGATTGACCTTCTGCGACTCGAATGGGCTGGAAGCACTGTTGGAGGCTCAAGGCAAGGTCACCAGTGCGGGCGGGACCATGGAACTGGCTCACCCGACCGGCAGAGTCCGCCGCGTCCTGGAACTCACAGGACTGAGCCGCGCCTTCACCATCACGTAGTGCTGCCTGCCGCGCAGATGACGGACGCCGGCCTGATACTTCGCAGCAGGCCCCAACGAGGAGCTGATACAGCCTCCCAGACGGGGTCCACCCAATCCTTCTCAACCCCATCCAAGCCATCTCGTCGCAGGTCAAGGCACAGACAGGCCTCATCTACGATCACGCCGGGATCGTTCACATCCGTCGCAGTCCGCATAATTGGGTTTACGGTCTCTTCTTGGCCTACGTGGAAGCTGGCCCGTCCATCCTTGAGTCCACGGTGCCGGGTTCCTTCGAGGTCGCTAGCCCGAAGGTAGGCCCAGCCTGGGGACGGTAACTCGATGGGAGCCGTCCCCACATGGCTGACTTTCCGCGGTGGGTGGTCAGATCGCCGCTCCACAGCCGACGCATCACCTCGATGGCCTCCTCCAGCATCTCCAGCCGTTCGGCGGCCGGCGGGAGTCGACGATGTGCTCGTTCAGCGCCTCGCCTGTGCCGACGCCGAGCTGGAAGCGTCCGCCCGTCAGTACGGCGCCGGTCGCGGCGGCTTGGGCGATGACGGCGGGGTGAATGCGGACCAGCGGGCACGTGACCGCTGTCGTGATCGGCAACGCGACCGCCTCGGCTGTCTCGCGATCACGCCGCAGATGTCGCCGGCGCGCTCACCGACATCGGCACAGCAGCGGCGCCGAGCGTTTCCGCGACTAGCGATCGTCAGCATGCCTGACCGCGGGAATCCAGCCACCTGCCAAGACCATGGCACGCTGGCGGGCGGACAGGCGGTGCCGGAGGATCACGCCACCGGCGTTGATCTGGTTTCCTGTCTCCACCGCCTTGCGCAGCCCGTCCAGCCGCAGTTCGTCGCCCTGGGCGATTCGGTCGTAGTCGGCTTCGTCGGCGAACTCCAGTGCCAGGACGCCGAAATTGGCAAGGTTCTGCCAGTGGATGCGCGCGAAGGACTTGGCGATCAGGACCCGGAGCCCGAGGTAGCGGGGGACGATGGCGGCGTGCTCCCTGGAGGAGCCCTGGCCGTAGTTGCGCCCGCCGACGATGGTGTGCGGCCCCGCGGCGCGTGCCCGCTGAGGGTAGGTCTCGTCGATCTGTCCGAAGGCGAAGTCGGCCAGCGCCGCGATGTTGCTGCGGTACGGCAGCGCCCGCGCGCCGGCAGGCAGGATCTCGTCGGTGGAGACGTCGTCACCGACCTTGAGCAGGACCGGCAGGGTGAGCGAGTCCGGCAGCGGGTCCAGCTCGGGAAGTGAGCCGATGCTGTCGGCCTTGACCAGGGCGACCTGGCGGGCCTCCGCGATCGGCAGGGGGCGCTGCAGCGGGGTCGTGATGGCGCTGGCGATTCGCGGCTGCCGTACCTCGGGGAGATCCAGGCCGAGGTCGCGCGGGTCGGTGATGGCGCCGGTGAGCGCGGCGGCGGCGGCGGTTTCCGGCGAGCAGAGCCAGACCGAGTCGTCGTGGGTGCCCGAGCGGCCGGGGAAGTTGCGGGGGAAGGTGCGCAGGCTGTTGCGGCCGACGGCGGGGGCCTGGCCCATGCCGATGCAGCCCAGGCAGCCGGTCTGGTGGATGCGGGCGCCGGACTCGATCAGCGCGGTGAGTGCGCCGGTCTTGATCAGGTCGGCCAGGACCTGTCGCGAGGTCGGATTGATCTCCAGAGAGACCTGTGGATGCACCTGTCTGCCGCGCAACATCTCCGCCACCACAGCGAAGTCGCGCAGGCCCGGATTGGCCGACGAGCCCACCACGACCTGGTGGACCGGCTCGCCGGCGACCTGCCGTACCGGGACCACGTTTCCCGGCGAGCCGGGCCTGGCGATGAGCGGTTCCACCGCGGACAGATCGATCTCGTCCCGCACGTCATATCCGGCGTCCGGATCGGCCGCCAGCTCCACGTAGTCGCCGGCCCGTCCCTGGGTGTCCAGGAACTCCAGGACCCGCTCGTCGGAGGGAAAGACGGACGTGGTGGCGCCCAGCTCGGCGCCCATGTTGGCGATCACGTGCCGGTCCATCGCGCTCAGCGCGTCCAGCCCCGGGCCGTGGTACTCGATGATCTTCTGTACGCCGCCCGAAACCCCGTGGCGGCGCAGCAACTCCAGAATGACGTCCTTGGCGCTCACCCATCCCGGCAGCGCGCCCGCCAGACGTATCCCCCAGATCCGTGGCATGGTCACATGCAGCGGCTGCCCGGCCATGGCCATCGCCACCTCCAGACCGCCCACGCCGATCGCCAGCATGCCCAGTGAGCCGGCGGCGCAGGTGTGGGAGTCGGCGCCGGCAAGCGTCCGTCCCGGCACGCCGAAGTGCTGCATGTGGGTGGGGTGGGAGACGCCGTTGCCTGGCGGCGAGTACCAGATCCCGTAGTGCCGGCAAGCCGAGCGCAGGAACAGGTGGTCGGCCATGTTGCGCTCGTCGGACTGCAGGAGGTTGTGGTCGACGTACTGCGCCGCCACCTCGGTGCGTACCCGGTCCAGGCCCAGCGCCTCCAGCTCCAACATCACCATCGTCCCCGTGGCGTCCTGGATCAGCGCCTGGTCGACGCGCAGCCCGATCTCCCCGCCCGGCCGCATCTCGCCGCCGGCCAGATGCGAGCTGATCAGCTTCTCGGCCAGATTCACCGCTCCACGCCCCCATGGACGGCCTTTTCGAAGTGCTGTGGGAAAGCTCTGTCCCTCAGGTCGCCCTGCCCCCGGGCGCCTGTATCAATCGGCGAGATCCAACCAACTTACGGGGTGGCTCCCGGCTCGCGCCCCGCATGTGACGTGCTGTCACGGCATCCGCGGCGCGCGGTTCTCACTCAGGAGACGGAACGAGGCCTTGATCATGGCACTGAAAACGATCAGCCAGACAGCGGCGGGTCGCGACGCCGTACATGCCGACCGGAAAGACCATGGTCGTCCTGCGCACCGTCTTCGAACGGCCCGTCACCATCGAGGCCAGACAGTCGCACTGAAAGCACGGCAGGTGGTCATGACGGCGCCCGGGGGCGACCTGTGGCGACGACGTGGCGCCCGCAGATGCAAACGACACATCAGCGCGTGATGCTCCGACGCCATGGCTGCGTCGTCCCGTTCTCGGGGCGGTCGTAGCCGGCGGCTCTTTCTGACCTGTCAGGGCTGGAAGTGGCTGATCAAAAGATGCCGGCAGGGTCCGTGGCCGGTGTAGGAAGGCCGGCGGAAGTGGACCGGAAGAGGGCCGTCCTACGCTCATTCCCGCCCGCGGCCTGGCCAGCCGATCTACGATTTAGAGAATTATGCGACGAAAAATACCCATGCTCGCCACCGCCTTCATGATGTTGGCGACGGTTTTACCGTTATCGGCGACCCAGGCGGCCAGCGCCGCGAACGACGAAGGGAAGCGCGGCATCACCTGGGGACCATGTGAGGAGGAGCCGACCGTCGAGTGCGGCACGCTGGCCGTGCCGATCGACTGGTCCAAGCCGTACGGGGCCACCATGAAACTGGCGCTGGCGCGGCGTAGGGCCACCGATCCGTCCGCGCGGATCGGCTCCTTACTGACCAACCCGGGTGGGCCCGGCAACTCCGGGGTGAATGACATCCTGCGGCCGTCCGGGTTCAGTGAGGAGGTTCAGCGGCGGTTCGACATCGTCGGCTACGACCCCCGGGGCGTGGCTCGCAGCGGCTCGACGACCTGTACGGCGTCGGTGTACAACGAGATGCCGTACCCGGTGATGACCAGCCAGGCCGACTACGACAAGTGGGTGGCCTTCGATAGGAAGCTGCACGCCGACTGCCGTAAGCAGACCGGCCCGCTGTACGACCACCTCGACTCGGCCAACGTGGCACGTGACATGGACGCCATCCGGGCCGCGCTGGGCGAGGACAAGCTGACCTCCTACGGCGTGTCGTACGGCACGCTGGCCCAGCAGATGTACGCCGAGATGTACCCGAACCGGATCCGGGCCATGGTGCTGGACAGCAACATGGACCACAGCCTGAACGTCAAGGGCTTCCAGGTGACCGAGGCGGCCACCGTCCAGGACAGCTTCGACGAATTCGTCGCCTGGTGCGAGCGGGACACCGACTGCGTACTGCACGGCCGCGACGTCAAGGCGCTGTGGAAGGGGCTGCTGGAGAAGGCTGACCGCGGCGAGCTGTACTGGCCGGGCTTCACCGACCGCCCGGTGAGTGCGCACAACCTGCTGTGGCTGGGCGTGGTGCTCAACGAGGCGCCGGTCTGGCGTCAGGAGGCCAAGGTGCTGCTCGCCCTGGACGGCGGGCCGGTACCGGACGACATGGGCAACCCGCCCGGCAACGGGCCCGTGGACGGCGAGTTCGCCGAACTGCCGACCGCGATCCTCTGCCAGGACTGGAACCTGTCGCTGCGCAACTACGACGAGTACGCCGAGGTGATGCGCGTCTCCAACGCGGTGGCGCCTGACCTGCGCTACAACCCGATGCCGATGGGCGACATGCCGCTCTGCCAGAGCCACCAGGTCCCGGTCAACAACCCGCAGCATCGGCTGCGGTACACCGGGAGCACGCCGCTGCTGGTGGGCACTTCCATGCACGACCCGGACACGCCGTACGAGTGGTCGGCGAACGTGGCCCGCCAACTCGGCGCCAAGGCCACGCTGCTCACGTACGAGGGCTGGGGCCACGGCATCTACGGCATGACCCAGTGCACCACGGAAGCGATGGACAACTACCTGATCTCGCTGACCGTGCCCGCGCAGGGCGCCCGCTGCCCGGCGGAAGAGCCGCAGGGCTGAAGCCGGACGGTGCCGGGCTGACACCCATCAGCCCGGCACCGTGCTGGAAAAACAGTTGGACGTGCTCGCGTACCTGCTGATAGGTTTCCGCGAACCGTGACAAGCACGCGAGGAGGTGAGACCCATGAACGCTGTATCGATGTGGGTGCTCCCCCTCGTCGTCACGGTCGGGCGATTGACGTAGGTGTCGCCTGGGAGCGCCGCAACAGGGCAATCCCGGAAGGCAACATCTTATGGAATCTGTGCATCTCACCGCCCGTACCGACGGGCAGGCCGTGACGATCGAACGCGTCGCCGACGGCTCATGGCACGCCGTGGAGGACGACCAGGTGGTCGGCCGCGGCGACATCTCAGGCAGGCCCGACGGGCGGATGTTCGTCAGCATCGATGCCTGGCACTGCGCCGTCTTCGACCGGCTCGCCGGCGCCATGCTGGCGGAGCTGCCGAGGCCGCTGTACACGCTGGTCGACGAGGACGACCTCGACCTGGCCTCGCATTGGGGACGGGCCGGGTTCACGGCGCGGCGGCGCGAGTGGGAGTGCCTCGTGCCGACCGACCCGGGCCTCACGGGGCTCGGCCCGGTGCTCCCGCCGCCGGGGGTGACGATCGGGCCGGCGGAGGAAGGCCCGCTGCGGGCGCTGGACCGCGTGATCCGCGACGAGGTCGAGGCCGCCGTCGGCTGGCGGGAGATGCCGGCCGAGGTGCTGCCCCGCCCGGCCGCGCCGGACCTGTCGAGGTACACGGTGGCGGCGGAGGCCGGCGAATACGTGGGGTTCGTCCGGCTGGCGGCGGTCACCAGGCAGCCGCGGATCGGGCTGGTCGCCGTACGGTCCGGCCGCCGGCGCCGCGGGATCGGGCGGGCGCTGCTCGCCCGCGTACTGGATGACCTGCACCGCCGCGGGATCGAGGCGGCGTCGGCCGAGGTGAACGAGTCCAACACGGCGGCCATGGCACTGTTCGAGGCCATAGGTGCCCGCCGTACGGGCAGCAACCTAGAACTGGTGCTGGAAGGAAGTGAACAACATGGCTAGGACAGCAGGCGGCATAGAAGTCGAAGGCACCGTCACCGAGTGCCTGCGCAACGCCACCTTCAGGGTGGAACTGGAGAACGGGCACAAAGTGCTGGCCCACATCAGCGGGAAGATCCGCAAGAACTACATCAAGATCCTCCCCTTCGACCGGGTGCTGGTGGAGCTCAGCCCATACGACCTGACCCGCGGCCGGATCCTCTACCGTTACCGCAACTAGGCGATGGCGTCGATCAACCTCGCGATCTCCGTGCCGAGTTCGGTCAGCGTGTATTCGGCCCGGAGCGGCGCGGCGCATCGGTCCGTCGTTCCGCTGGGGAGCGACGAGCACGCAGTGCACCCAGTTGCGAACGAGCACGTCGATGACCGTACGGGCCGCGCACTTGATCGGCGAACCACTGGGCGTCCGTGAGCCCGCCAGTCTGCCGCGTCACGGTCCGAGCGGGCTATGAAGGTCCTGTCGGCGGTGCAACGCCTTGTCGGGTGGTGACGCTGGTCGGCTGGCGATCCGGTATTCGCTGATGAGGCCGCCGGGGATGGCTTTGCGGTGGACGCCGTGGTCGGCCAGGTCGATGGGGGTTGTCGGTCCTGTTTCGGCCTGGGCCTCCGAAGCCGGATGCTCGCCTGGAGTGCCTGCCGGTCGAAGGTCGCGTAGGTCAAAGTGGGCGGCGAGAAGTCACGAGGATGCCGTCGTCATCAGAGAAGAGCTCGGCACCGGGGTGGAAGACCGCGCCGCCGAAGCTGACCGGGACGTCGCGTTCGCCGGTGCCCTGCTTGCCGCTCTTGCGGGGGTTGGAGCCGAGCGCCTTGATGCCCAGGTCCAGCTCGCGCAGTGCCACGACGTCCCGGACGGCGCCGTTGATCACTATGCCGGCCCAGCCGTTCGACACCGCCAGGCCGGCGATGACGTCGCCCATGAGCGCGGTGTGCAGTGAGCCGCCGCCGTCCACGACCAGCACCCGGCCCTCCCCGGGCTCGCCGAGGATCGACTTGAGCAGGGCGTTGTCCTCGTGGCAGCGGACGGTCACGACAGGGCCTGCGAAGGCGCGGCGGTCGCCGTACTGACGCAGTTGCAGGTCGCAGGAGTCGAGCTGGTCGCCGCGCTCGTCGTACAGGTCGGCGGTGACGATGGTCATGATGAGGAGCCTTTCTACGGATCGACGGGAAGCCGCCGGGCGGCCACCCCGGCCCAGCCGAGGCTGAGCGCGGTCACGAGCAGGACGCCCCCAGTGCCGAGGCCGGCGGCCACGAGGCCGGCCGCGCCCGGGATGACGAGCTGGCCGGTACGGTTGCCGACCAGGCGCAGCGACATGGCCCGGCCCCGCATGCCGGCCGGGGCCGACTCTGCCAGCCACGACATCGTCAGCGGTTGCCCCACGCCGAGGCCGAAGCCCACGACGACGAGCAACGCTCCCAGCAGCCACAAGGGCATGGGCACCGGGGTGAGCAGCATGGCGAGGGCCGCACCGAGCGTGCTGACGACCAGCAGCCGGCGCCGGCCCACCGCGCGGGACAGGCGGCCGAGGAAGAAGCGCGAGGTCATGGACGCCAGGCCACGCAAGGTGAGCAGGAGCCCCACGGTGCTCGCCGTCAGGCCCAGCTCGGTGCCGAGCGCGGGCAGGTAGGTCAGAGTGATGTCCACCGCGGCCAGCACCACGCAGCTCGTCAGCAGGGCGTGCGCGAGGCCGGGCATGCCCAGCAACGACCGCAGGTCGCCGCCCTCTGCATTCGACTGGCCGGACGGGTGGCTGGGCAGCAGCGCCGACAGTGCGAGCAGCAGCACGGCCAGGCCGCATGAGGCGGCGAAGATACGGCCGGTGTCGGGGATGGCACCCGCACCGCCGAATGCGGCGATCAGCATCGGGCCCGCGGCCTGGCCGAGGGAGGCGGCGAAGGTGTAGTGCCCGAAGGCGGTGTCGTGGCGGCCGCGTTCGGTGGTGTTGGCGACCAGTGCCTGCTGGGCGATGACGCTGCCCAGGTGACCGGTGCCGAGCAGGATCCCGGCCACGACCAGCCCGGCGACGGTGTGGCCGAGTGCGGCGAAGGCTACGGCGGCGGCGGTGAGCAGGAAGGCGCCCGCCACCGCCATGCGCCGCTCGCCGTAGCGGTCGGCGGCATGCCCGGCGGGCAGGGCCAGCAGCAGCGGCGCCAGCGCGAAGCTCGCGCCGAGCACGCCAAGCCAGGCCGACGGCACGCCCAGCTCGATCGCGCGGTACGACATGGTGGGACGAAGCACGAAGGTGATGACCTGAGTTCCGACAGAGTGAGCCAGCAGGACGGCGTGCCGATGCCATTCGTCAGGCATCGGTCTCGCCTGCGTCAGCGGTATCTGATTCGGTCTCACCCGGCACAGCGTGCTTGCGCAGGCGCCAGGCGGCCTGGGCGCCGAGGCTGGTGTCGATGTGCTCGCGCATGACGGCCGCGGCCGAGTCGGCGTCGCCGGCGATCACGTACTCCAGAAGGGCCTCGTGTTCGGCTGCCTTGCGGTCGCGGGCGGCCTGTCCGCGCTCGACCTCCAGGGCCAGACGGCGGTAGCGGTCGGCCTTGTCCCACAGCCCATCGAGGGTCTGAATGAGCAGGTCGTTGTGCGAGGCGGAGTAGAGCGCCGCGTGGAATTTGCGATGCTCGACGAGCTGCTCGTAGGCGGGGTTGCCGGGCAGCGGCTTGAGACCGTCGAGGGCGGCACGCATGGCGGCGATATCGGCTTTCGTCCGGCGTTCGGCGGCCAGCGCGACTGCCATGGGATCGAGGCTACGGCGCAGCTCCAGCAGGTCGCGGGCCTCCTCAGCGGCCAAGGGCGCCACCCGGGCGTCGCGGTGGGCGTCGAGCTCGACCAGGCCCTCGCTCTTCAACCGGCGCAACGCCTCACGTAGCGGTGTGGTGCTGATGCCGATCTCCCGGGCCAGTTGCGCCTGCGCGATGACGGAGCCCGGGGGCAGTGTCCCGGACAGGATCAGCTCTTTTACACGAAGGTAGGCGAAGTCTGCCTTGGTGGTGTAGAGCTCAGCCGCTGATTCGCTCATCGCAGTCCTGTCTGATCGGTAGCCGTTATAACCTACACCGATCTCCCGACAAATCAGCAAGTATCAAGAGACATAGAGCCCGCGTGCTTCTATGAGCACGTGGACGTTATGAGGTATCTGAGCGGATCGTTGCGTTACATTCCAGAAACGAAGGGTTGACGTCATAGGTTATAACGACGCAGAGTGTGCGGCATCGCAGGCGACGGCGGCCGGCCGCGATCCTGTCCGGCAACCGCAACTTCGAGGGCCGCATCCAGCCGGAGGTCCGCTCCAACTACCTCGCCTCCCCGCCACTCGTCGTCGCCTACGCCATCGCCGGCAGCATGGACCTCGACCTGACCGCCGAACCCCTCGGCACCGACCCCGATGGCCGTCCCGTCTACCTGCGCGACCTGTGGCCCAGCCCCGACGAGGTACATGCCGTCATCGAGGAGGTGATCCGGCCGGAGATGTTCACCCGCGCGTACGCCGACGTGCTCGAGGGCGACGAACGCTGGCGCAGCCTGGACGTCCCCGGCTCGGCCACGTACCCGTGGGACCCCGCCTCCACTTACGTGCGTCGCGCCCCCTACCTCGACGGCATGTCACCGGAACCGCCGCCGCTCACCGACATCACCGGCGCCCGCGTCCTGGTCAAGCTGGGCGACTTCATCACCACCGACCACATCTCACCGGCCGGGGCCATCCTCCCGACCAGCCCCGCCGGCCGCTACCTGACCGAGCTGGACGTGCCCCGGGGCCGGCTCAACACCTACGCCTCCCGCCGCGGCAACCACGAGGTCATGATGTGCGGCACCTTCGCCAACGTCCGCCTGCGCAACCAGCTCGCCCCCGGGACCGAAGGCGGCCTCACCCCGAACCTCCTGGCCGACGGCCGGATCACCAGCGTGTACGAGGCCGCCCGCGCCTACCAGGCCGCCTCAGTGCCCGCCGTCGTCCTGGCCGGCGAAGGGTACGGCGCAGGCTCCTCCCGCGACTGGGCCGCGAAAGGGCCCGCGCTGCTCGGCGTGAGAGCCGTCCTCGCCAAGTCCTTCGAACGCATCCACCGCTCGAACCTCGTCGGCATGGGCGTCCTCCCCCTGCAGTTCCTCCCCGGCCAGGGCCCCGACGAGCTCGGCCTGACCGGCCACGAGAGCATCACCATCACCGGGCTCGCCGCACTCGACGGACCGGACCTCCCACCGACGCTGACCGTCGCCGCCGACCGCCTCACCTTCCAGGTCCGCCTCCGCCTCGACACCCCGCGCGAGGCCACCTACTACCGGCATCGCGGCATCATGCCCTACGTCCTACGCCACCTGCTCCAACATTGAGACCTCTTTCGCGTTCCTCTCCTGCCTGACCAGCGCAGGATGGCCGTGGTCGCGTAGGTTGCAGTCAAGAGGAGCTCGGCCGATCATCATGCCGCATGCGTCTGCTGCGGGCCCGAGCTCGCGCACGCCGCGCGAAGCCCGACATGCCCACGAGCTGGGCGGACGCAATTAGCGGCAGGCGCAGTGCCCTTGTATCACTCCGCGAACCGGGGCCCGCGGGGTGCGTGCGCGCCGAACTCCCAGCCGTTTCCAGCCCGCTCCGGCACCGCTGGCCCGGGTGTACATGGAACTCGGGGCGTACGTGCACGACGCACCCGCCCAGGTGCTGGGCACGCCGTAGACCTCCGGACTGGTCCGAAGGTCTACGGTCATTCAGACGGTCCCCAACACTTGCGGGCCGCCGACAAGATCAGATCGGCATCGAGGAGGTCACACGCCAGCCTTGGCTATTGGTCGGCGCATTGGAGACGATGTCGGTCTGGGTGCCGTGCCACCAGCATCTGTTGTCTTCGAGCTGCCAGTAGGCCACGTCGTAGGTGATGTCGAAGGTGTCCACTCCGAATTCACCCATCAGGCGGGTGTGCGGTGGGACGGGGTTGCTGGCCGTAATGGTGGTCGACGACGTCATCGACTTTGTGACGCTACTGCTGACCGAGGCGGAGAACGTCACATCCAGAAGCTCGGATTTGAACGTGTCGCTGACTCCGAGAGTGACCGAATTGGTGACCGAGAATGTTTTCGACTCGGTTGTGGAGAAGGTCCCCATCCCAGTGGTGTCGGTTCTGTTGTCGACGAACGCCGTGGCAACTGGAATGAATCTCGGTGTCACCTGCCTGATCCAGAAGGTGAGAAGGACGTGCTTGTGGGTGTGGCCGTCAGGGAATCGAAGGAACCTGACGATGGGATTGCCATTCTCGTCCTTGAAGTTCGGATCGGCGGTGGACTGGTCGAACTGGTAGTGGTAACTTTCGCCTGGATAGGGCAGGCAGGTATAGGCCGCCGATGCCGTTCCCGGGATCGCCACCAACAGTCCTGCGGCCAGCGCCAGCGCCAGCGCAAACCGGCGCCATCGACGTCGGATCTTCCCTCGGTCAACTGTCGTCGACATGAAGTCCCTCCTTCGCGAGCGTTCTTACATCGAGGCATGCATCGCCTACGAGGCCGGGTGACCCGACCTGAGCACCCTGGCCACGTGCGTGATCCATTGGCGACACGCTCCCTTCGCGTGCACCGATAGGCAGGTGTTAAGGAGCGCTGAGATCTGATGCGCCTGGGGAAATGGATCCGTCTAAGACGGTAGGGCCGATTCCGCCTCATGTCTGGATGAACACCGTTGCTCTATTCGTCAGGAAACGGAGAGTCAGCTGATCAATGAAGGCCGGTCCTGTGATGAGCGTCAGCGCGATCATCTGACTGCCGGGACGCTACGGCGATGGCATGGCGTGGCTATGACTCGGCGATGACTCCGCCCGTCATCCGCACGCCTTCCTGCGGCGAACAGTTCGCAGAGGGCTGGGACGGGAGGCACGGGGCGATGCGGTTTCGGATGCTGGGGCCGTTACGGGTCCACACCGGCGGTGAGTGGGCACGGGTGGCCGCCGAGCAGCAGCGGGTGGTCCTGGCTGTGCTGCTGGTCGAGGCCGGGCGAGTGGTGGACACGGACAGGCTGGTGGACGCGGTGTGGGGTGAGCGGCCACCGCGGACGGCGACCAACACGATCGCCGCGTACGTCACGCGGTTGCGCCGGCTCGTGGGCGGCGACGTCCTGGCCGGGCGACGGCGCGGCTATGAGCTCCTCGCCGACGACGATGGCGACATCGACGCGGTGGTGTTCGAACGAGGCGTGGCGTCAGGGCGGCGCGAGTTGGAGGCGGGCCGTCTCGAGAGCGCTGCGGCAGGGCTGGGCCGGGCGCTGGCAGTGTGGCACACTCCCGAGCCCGTGCTGGCGGATGTGCCGCCTACTCGGTGGGTGGAGGCGCGGGCGTCCCAGCTGGAGCAAGTGCGGCTGGGTGCGGTCGAGGACCACGCCGATGCGCGGCTGCGGCTGGGCCGGCACGCCGACATCGTTGAGGAGCTGGATCGCCTGGTGCGGGAGAACCCGCTGCGCGAACGGCGCTGGGCCCTGCTGATGACGGCCCTGGATCGGTGCGGGCGGCGCGCCGAGGCGCTGGAGGCCTACCAGCGTGCGCGTCGCGTCCTGCGGACCGAGCTGGGTCTGCAGCCGGGGCCGCGGCTGCGAGAGCTGCAGCAAGCGATCCTCATGGAAAACGAGCGGGAGGCCGCCGCGGAAAGCCCGGCCATGTCGCGGGCGGTGCCGGGCCGGCTGCCCGCGTGCGGCGACCCGGTCGCGACGCCGGTGGCCCTCATGCGGGGCTGGCCGCTGGTGGGGCGGGACGGAGAGCTGGACACGATCCGGTCGTGCCTGGGGCGGGGCGAGGCGAAGGGCGTGGTGATCTCGGGCGAGGCGGGCATCGGCAAGACCCGGCTGGTCCAGGAGATCCTGGCACTGGCGCAGGCCCAGGGCCGCCGCACCGAGTGGGTGGCGGCGACGGGCGCGCTGGCCTCGATCCCGTTCGGCGCGGTGGCCAACCTGCTTCCCGCGGGCCAGATCCCCGACGACCAGGGCTTGCCGGTGCTGGTGGCGGCGGCCGAGCGACTACAGGAGTACGGCCCGGCTCAGCGCGTGGTCATCGGCGTCGACGACGCGCACCTTCTCGACACGGGATCGGCGGCCCTGCTCGGTCATCTCGTGGCGCAGGGCCTGGCCTTCGTGGTGGCGACCTGCCGCGCGGGAGTGCCCGTACCCGACACGATCACGACGTTATGGAAGGACGGCCACGCGCCATGGCTCGACCTCGGGAGCCTGCCGGCGGCCGCCGTGGACCGGCTGGTCGACCACACGCTCGACGGGGACGTCGACGGGGTGACCCGGGGCCGGCTGCGCGAACTGGCGGCAGGCAACCCCCTGGCGCTACGCGAGCTGTTGTCAACGGCCATTGCCGACCAGACTCTTCAGCAGAGGCACGGCGTGTGGCACTTCACCGGCGGCTACCGTCCTCAGGGCGCCCTCCGGCAGCTGCTCACCGACCGGCTACACCCGCTCGAGCCGCGGACGCGCCTGCTGCTGGAGCTGCTGGCGTGCGGTGAGCCACTCCCGCTCGCCCTGCTGGCGCAGCTGGTGGACCCGGCCTGCGTCGACGAAGCCGAAGCCCACGGACTGGCCGTCTCCGAGCGCGAGGGCAACCGCCTGCACCTACGGCTGGCCCACCCGCTCTACGGCGAGGTGCTGCGCGCCGGCCTGCCCGCCGCCCGCGCACGACAGTTGTGGCGGCGGCTCGCCGACGCCCTGCTGAGTACCCGGCTGCGCCGTCGAGACGACCTGTTGCGCGCCGCGATCTGGCAGGTCGAAGGCGGCGCGGTGGTACGCGCGGACGTTGTGCGGCGAGGCGCGCGTCAGGCCATCGACCGGGCGGATCTCGCACTCGCCGAACGGCTTGCGCGAGCGGCCCGGGACGCCGAACCGTCCGTGGAGGCCGACGCCTTGCTCGCTGAGGTGCTGGAATACCGGGGCCACAGCGGTGAGGCGGCAGCCGTCCTGCAGGAGGAGCCCCCGTCGGGCGATGAGGAGTTGCTTCGATGGGCGCTGATCCGCGCCGAGACCGCGTACTGGGGGCACGGCGATGCCGTCGCGGCCGAGCAGGCCCTGGACCTCATTGGCGGCCGGCCGGGGGAAGACCTGGCACAGGGGATCCGCTCGTGGATCCTGCTCCACGACGGACGCTGCGCCGCCGTGCTCGATGTCGCCGACCAGCTCCTGGCCACCGGCTCGGCAGGCGCGCAGGCTCTCATCTGGGCCACCGCCGCGGCCACCGCGGCCGCCGGCTTCCTCGGGCGCGCGGAAGAGGTCACCGATTACCACGAGCGAGGGCTGGCCCTGGCCGCGGCGAGTCAGGCGGAGCTGCCCTGGGGCGTGGTCGAACTCGACATCGCCCGATGTCTGGCCTACCTGGCCATGGGCGACATGCGCACGGCGTGGACCATCGCCGACGAGGGCTACCGACAGGTGCTGTCAGGCTCCAGCCCGATGATGTCGGCCGGCCACGTCGGCTTTCGCGGGCTGGTGGAGTGCGCCCGGGGCAAGCCGGCCAGCGCCGGCAGATCGCTGCGCGAGGCGATCAGCGCACTGGAGGGCAGAGATACCCTGCGGCTCACCCGTACCTTTCTGGCGGGGTTGGCCACGGCGTGCGCCCTGAGCGGCGAGCCACGCAACGCCCGTATGTGGATGGACCGCGCCGACCTGGCCGCCAACGGCGCCAACCGGCTCTTCACCCCATGGGCCATGCTCGGCAACGCGTGGACTCTGGCCGCCGAAGACCGGCTCAACGACGCGGCGCACGCCGCCCGGTACGCGGCCGACCTGGCCCGCGGCATCGGGCTGCCCACAGTTGAGGCGCTGGCCCACTACGACGTGCTCCGGCTCGGAGGTGACACCGACCGGCATCGGCTCGACGAGCTCGACGCGATGCTCGCCACCCCCATGAGCCGCGCACTGACAACCGCGGCTCGCGGGCTCCAGCAGGCGAACGGCAAGGCGCTCAGCGCTGCCGCCGGGACCTTCGTCCAGCTCGACCAGCACCTGCTCGCCGCCGAGGCCACGACCTGCGCGGCCGGGATCTACCGTAAGGCCGGATTGGCGAGTCAGGCGGCGCTGGCGCGCGAGCGGGCAGCCGCGCTGCACCGGCAATGCGAGGGCGCCGTCACGCCGTTGCTCAAGCGCGAGCAGATCTCGCACGTGCTCACGCGCCGCGAACGCGAGGTGGCGCTGCTGGCCGTCCGGCACACCAGCCGGACCATCGCTACACTCCTCGGGTTGTCGATCGCCACCGTCAACAACGCCCTGGCCCGCGTGTACACCAAACTCGGCATCTCCAGCCGGGCTCAGCTCGCCGACCTCCTCAACGTCTCCCGGGAATGACGGTCTCCGGCACCTGGCCACACGAGCGACGGCCTCTTGTTCTCTCGATGGGGATCCGCTCATGCCCCTTTCAGCCATGCCGCGTCGGCAGGAATCTGCGGACGGTCCCGCTCGTCCACCCGCGGCGGCCGCGTTTCGTACGTCGGCTCGGGCATGTGCGATCACATTGTGCGTCGCCTGATCGCCGCCTCGAGGTTGTCGAGCTCGTCGCCGCGATGGGCGCGGTGCTGCTGCGTCCAGGTTTCGTCGTGGAGGGGATCGACCGTCATGACCACGTTCGTACGGTCACCGGCGACCTCGATGTCGATGGTCGTCAGGTGCTCATACGGCTCGTGGCCGGGCACGAAGTCGATCCGTGACAGGTAGGCGAGACGGGTCGGCGGTGCGACCTCGGTGAACGTCTTACGCAACTCGCTCGAGAGCGGCATGCCGGCGTTGCGCATGAACGCGACCTGTTCCGGCGCGGTCGCGGTCATGGTGTACCGCAGCTGACCGCTGGGCCTGAGCTCCAGCTCACTCACCCGGGTCTCGAAGCCGTCGGGGGCCCACCACTCCTCGAGGCCGGCGGCGGTGGTACACAGCTCCCAGATGAGCTCCGCCGGAGCGTCGTAGGTACGCTCGAGCCGCGCGGCCTTCGGGCTGGGCGTGGGTTCGGTGGTCATCGATTCTCCTCGGTTGGTTGGGTTGGGGTCGGCGTAGGAGGATGGGCAGGTCGGCGCTTCCCTGGCTGTGTTCAGTCCCAGCGGCTGATTTCGCCTGCGGGATAGGCTGCGAACGCCTCGCTCTCGGCGCCGGTCTTGAGGCTGGTCAGGTAGGCGCCCCAGTTGGTGCTGCATCCGCTCATGAATTCGCCGGCCTGTTGCCAGCCGGCGTGGGTGAACAGAAGAGTGGTGCCGCCGTCGCCGCGGGGTCGGAGGGTGAAGGTGATCCCGGTGTCGATCCAGGTGTCGGGTCCGTCGGTGACCCGCCACACCACCTGGTCCGGGGTGTCGGTCAGGACCTGCATGACGGCGGCGGGCTGCTCGGCGTCGCCGAAGTAGACGCTGAAGCTGGAGCCGATGGTGTGTCCGCCGGTGAGCGGCCGCCCGGTCCACCAGCGGGCGATGCCGTCGGTGCTGGCGATGAGGTCGTGTACGCGCTTCGGCGGGGCGTCGATGCTGATGCGGTGCAGGATGTCAGGCATTGTGGGTCCCTTCGGTCGGGCGGCGACGAGGACGTCGGCCGGGTCGGTGTGGGCGGTTGCTTGGGGGGCGGTCGTCAGGCCCGGTACCCAGCGCGGCCGGATCACGGTCACGGTGGACGGGGATCGGGCGTTCGTCATCGGCTCCTCCAGCGCCCTCGCCGCCCCCCTCGGGCGGATCTACAGCAGTGACGAACGGCCAAGCGCCGGACGGACACCACCGCGGGAAAAAATCGGCCGGCGGTTGCTGTCCGTCCACGGCGACGCTGTTCGTCTGATACTTGACGCGGCACCAACCCGTGACTTGGAGGACTCATGCAGTACGCGCTGTTGGCCTACACCCCGGCGGAGGACACGGACCGGGCGACGCGCCCGATTCCGAGTACCCTTGCCCCCCTGCTCGACCGGCCGAACGTCACCGGCTGGGCACGGCTCCACGCTGAGGAGTCGGCGACGACGCTGCGCAACGACGAAGAACGGATACTGCTGACCGACGGACCGTTCATCGACAGCAAGGAGTACCTCGCCGGCCTGTTCCTGATCGAGGCCGACAACCTCGACGGGGCACTCGCCACCGCCAAGGAACTGCTCCAGGAGACCAGACCCGGCACCGCGATCGAGGTGCGGCCCATCCTCGACGGACGCTTCCGTGGCGCTTGACGCCGTCTTCCGCGACCAGTGGGGTCGCGTGCTGGCCACACTGGTCGGGATTCTCGGCGACATCGAACTGGCCGAGGACGCGGCCGCCGAAGCGTTCGCCATCGCCGCCGAACGCTGGCCATGCGACGGGGAACCCGCCAACCCCATCGGCTGGCTCGTCACGACCGCGCGCAACCGCGCCATCGACCACCTGCGCCGCCAGCAGGTCCTGGCCGACAAGACGAAACTGCTCGCCCGCGACCTCGAGACCGGGCCACAGCCACCGGAGGCACTCATGGATGACGCTGCCACCATTCCGGACGAGCGACTGGAGCTGATCTTCACCTGCTGTCACCCGGCGCTCGCCCTCGAGGCCCAGGTGGCGCTCACCCTGCGCACCCTCGGCGGCCTGTCCACCGACGAGATCGCGCTGGCGTTCCTCGTCCCGTTCGAGACCATGAGCAAGCGACTGACCAGGGCCAAACACAAGATCCGTCACGCGGGCATACCGTTCGCCCTGCCACCCGATCATCAGCTACCCGACCGGCTGGCGGCCGTCCTCGCCGTGGTCTACCTGATCTTCAACCAGGGCTGGGGCGGCGGCCGCGTCGACCTCGCCGCGGAGGCGATCCACCTCGGCCGGGCGCTCGCCGGCCTGATGCCGGACGAGCCGGAAGTACTCGCGCTGCTGGCGCTGATGCTGCTGCACGACGCGCGCAAAGCGGCCCGCCTGCGCGACGGGCAGATCGTCCCCCTCGACGACCAGGACCGTACCCGGTGGGACACGGAGCAGATCGACGAGGGCCGAGCGCTGCTGCAGCGGGCCATGGCACGAGAGAGCACCGGGCCTTACCTGGTCCAAGCGGCCATCGCCGACCTGCACCTGCATGAGCCCCGCGACTGGCGGCAGATCGCCGCGCTGTACCAGACGCTCGCCGGACAGACCCGCTCTTCGATCGTCGAGATGAACCGGGCCATCGCCGTGGCCGAGATCGACGGCCCCGAAGCCGGCCTGGCCATCCTCGACCGCCTTGACCTCGACCATTACCGATACTTCCACTCCACCCGCGCCGAGCTCCTGCGTCGCGCCGGCCGCGACGGCGAGGCCCACCACGCCTACCGCCGGGCGCTCGACCTCGCGCAGACCGAGCCAGAACAGCGCTTCCTTGCCGACCGGCTGGCCGAGACCACACCCTCTGTCCGGAGTGAGCCCGGCCGCGCCGGCACATGATGGGTGCCATCACCGCCCAAGTGCTTGGACTGGCTCGTACTGCCTCTGGGGATCAGTAGGTGCGGCCACGTCTGTATGAAACGTAGCGGCATGCCAGGGCCTGCCCTCAGCAACACTTCCCGCGCACGTTACGCCGTGGTCAGCGCATCGAAGGAACGGTGAAAGGAAGCCGCGTCGTCGGCCCCACCGGCCTGACCCTCGACTTCGGCGACTTACGGGTCCGCCTCATCGAGCGGGCCGAGCATCTCAGCACCGCCTACGCCGGGCGGTGCCACCGGTAGCGGCGTTCCGGACGGCCGGTGCCGCCGTACCGCAAGGAGACCTCGACCTGGCCGATCGCGGTGAGGTGTTCGAGGTAGCGGCGGGCGCTGACCCGGGAGATGCCCACCTGGGCGGCGCATTCGGTGGCCGACAGCGTGCCGCCGGTCTCATGGAGCGCCTGTTTGACCAGCTGCGCCGTCTCCACGCTCATGCCCTTGGGCAGCGCGGTGGACGTCGCCGAGCCGCCTCCGGCCAGGAACCGGTCCACGTCGGCCTGGCTGGTGATGACCGTGGTGCCCAGGCCGGCGCGCTGGGCGGCGTACCGTTCCAGGCGGACCCGTAGGTCGTCGAAGTCGAACGGCTTGAGCAGGTAGTCGCTGACGCCCCGGCGGGCGGCGCCGCGGACCGCGTCGAGCTCGCGGGCGGCGCTGATCACGATGACGTCGCACTCGTGCCCGGCGGCGCGGATCCGGGTGATGACCTCCAGGCCGAACAGGTCCGGCAGGTAGAGGTCGAGCAGCACCAGATCGGGGTGCAGCTCCGCGATGCGGTCGAGGGCCTGCTCACCGGTGCCGGCCGTGCCGATCACGCGGAAGCCTTCGACCTGGTTGACGAAACTGCTGTTGACCTTCGCGACCATGAAGTCGTCGTCCACGACCAGTACGTCGATCATCTCGAGACCTCCATCGCCTCGTGCCCCGAGACCTCGCCGGCCTGGCCGACGGACATGCGGGCGGTGAACATGGCGCCGTCGGCGGTGTTGGCGACCGCGACCTCGCCGCCGCGGCGGCGGCAGACGAGCTGCGTGAGCGCCAGGCCGATGCCGCGCTCGCCGCCCTGGGCGGCCTTGGTGGTGAAGCCCCTGGTGAACACCTCATGGGCGAGCTCGGGCGCGACGCCCGGTCCTGAGTCGCGGACGACGATCTCGACGCTGGAGGTGTCCTGGCGCAGCTCGACCTCGACCCAGGCGTCCTCGCCGGAGCCGGAGGCCGCGTCGATGGCGTTGTCGACGAGGTTGCCGGTCACGGTGGCCACGTCCGCGGCGTCCAGCGGGTCCAGCCGGCCCAGCGCGGTGCGTTCGGAAAGCCGCAGTTCGACACGTCGTTCGGCGGCGAGGGAGGACTTCGCCATCAGCAGAGCCGACACCGAGGTGTCGCGGATGCGGCTGCTGAGGCTCAGGTCGAGGGACTCGCGGTGCTTGCGTATCGCACGAATGTAGCGGACCACCTCGTCGTGCTCCCTGACCTGGATCAGGCCGGAGATGACGTGGAGCTGATTGGCGAACTCGTGCGCCTGGGCGCGGAGCAACTCGGTGGAGCTGCGGAAGGAGCCGAGCTCGCGTTCGAGCTGGGCCAGCTCGGTACGGTCCCGCAGAGTGGTCACCGAGCCGAGCCGGCGCCCGTCCTTGTCGATCATCATGCGGTTCATCACCAGCACCCGCCCCCGGTGGATGGCGATCTCGTCGCGGGCCTCGTCGGCCCCGGTGAGCACGTCGTACAGGCGGCCCTCGATGCCCAGCGCGGTAAGGCTCATGCCCACGCAGTGATCGGGGAGATCCAGCAGCGCCTTGCCCATGTCGTTGACCAGGGTGAGCCTGCGCTGGGGATCGAGCGCGATCACCCCTTCGGCGATGCCGTGCAGCATGGCCTCGCGGTGCTCGGTCAGGCCGGCGATCTCGCGGGGCTCCATGCCGAGGGTCTGACGTTTGATCCTCCTGGCCAGCAGCCACGATCCGACGCCGCCGAGCACGCTGGCGACGCCGAGATAGGTCAGCAGGTACGAGGACGCGCCGGCCAGCCGTTCCCAGAGCGTGGGAGCGGCCACGCCGATCGAGACCGTGCCGAGGTGGCGGCCGTGGTTGGCCGTGGTGTCCCCGAGAACCGGCACCTGGGCCGCGACCTCGGGGATCCCGTCGATCACCAGGTGACCGGACCACCCTCGCGCCTGGGCGACGCCGGGGTCGCCCAGCGGTAGCGCGGCCCCGACGATGGTGGTGTTGGTGGAGCTGACGATCGTGCCGGCGGCGTTGGCCACGGTCACCGAGGTGACGCCGGACTGCGTCAGCGTCGAGTGCACCACCGGGGCGAGCACCTCGCCGGGCGCGGGCTGGTCGATCCGGGCGCGTACGAGAGGGTTCCACGCCAGTTGCTCGGCCAACGCGGTCACGCGCCGTCCCTCGACGCGGTCGAACGTCGCCGCGGACTGGGCCAGTGAGATCGCGCCGACGGCGAACAGGACCACCACGACGATGGCCAGTTGCAGGCTCAGCATCTCGCCGGCCAGGGTCGGGCGGCGGCGTCTCACGAACACAATGAACACAATCTCCGCTGGTCACACAAGGCAGACGACCGGTCGGCCGGGTTCGCATAATCATGGCGCTGCACTTCTCAACGCGAAAGAGACCATTGTGAGAAATCGGACCTTCCTCGGCGCTCTGGCGGCGCTGTCGATGCTCGCGCTCAGCGCCTGCGGGGCGACCGCGGCCAAGCAGCCCGGCACGGGCGCGGCCGGCGAGCCCGTCAGCGGGCTGCGCATCATGGTGCCCAACACCCCCGGCGGCGGCTACGACACCACCGCGAGGACCGCCGCCAAGGTCATGGAGGACACGAAGATCGCCTCAGGCGTCCAGGTGTTCAACCTGCCCGGCGCAGGAGGCACGGTCGGCCTGCAGCGCACGATCAACGAGAAGGGCAACGGCAAGCTGGCCATGCTGATGGGCCTGGGCGTCGCCGGCGCCTCCTACGCCTCCAAGTCCGAGGCGACGCTGACGCAGACCACGCCGATCGCCAAGCTCATCGAGGAGGCGGGCGCGATCGTGGTGTCGAAGGACTCGCCGTACCAGACGATCAACGACCTGGTGGAGGCGTGGAAGAAGGACCCGAAGAAGGTCACGGTCGGCGGCGGCTCCTCCCCCGGCGGGCCTGACCACCTGCTGCCGATGCAGCTGGCCAAGGCCGTCGGGATCGACCCCAAGCAGGTGAACTTCGTCGCCTACGCCGGCGGCGGCGAGCTGCTGCCGGCACTCCTCGGCAACAAGATCGCCTTCGGGGCGAGCGGCTACGGCGAGTTCCTCGACCAGGTCGAGGCGGGCACGGTACGCATCCTCGCGGTGACCAGCGCCGAGCCCATCGAGGTGGTCAAGGACGTCCCCACGCTCAAGGCGTCCGGCATCGACCTGGTCTTCAGCAACTGGCGCGGCATCGTGGCGCCACCTGGGATCAGTGACGCGGACAAGAAGACGTGGATCGACGCCGTCACCCGGATGCACGACTCGCAGGAGTGGAAGGCCGAGCTGACCAAGCGCGGCTGGACCGACTCCTTCCTCACCGGCGACCAGTTCACCGCCTACCTCGCCGAGCAGGACAAGAGCGTCGCCGCGATCCTCTCCGAACTCGGGCTGGCATGAGCCTGGACACATCGGCGCCGGTGAAGGACCGCGCACAGTACGGCGTGTGCGCGGCCCTCGCCCTGACAGGCGTCCTGGTGATCGCCGACGCTCTGCAGATCACCCATCTGACCAGCAGCAACGACCCCATCGGGCCCCGCCCCGTCCCCATGCTCCTGGGCGCCTGCCTGCTCGCCGTCGCCGTCGCGTACGGCATCGACGTCGCCCGCGGCGGCCGGGGCGAGCCGGAGGCCGGTGAGGACGTCGACCTCACCACCCGCGTCGACTGGCGCACAGTGCTGCTGCTGATCGGCGCCTTCCTGCTCAACGCGGCGCTGATCGACTGGCTGGGCTGGGTCATCAGCGGGACGGTCCTGTTCTGGGGATCGGCCTTCGCCCTCGGTAACCGGCACCACGTGCGCGGCCTGCTGATCGCCGTCGCGCTGGCGTTGATCACCTTCTACGCGTTCGCGATCGGCCTCGGCGTCAACCTCCCGGCCGGCGTGCTGCAAGGAATCCTGTAATGGACAACCTGAACCTCCTGCTCGACGGCTTCGCGAACGTCGTGTCCCCGGGTAACCTCCTGGTCGCCCTCATCGGCGTGATCGCCGGGACCGCCGTCGGCGTGCTGCCCGGCATCGGCCCGGCCATGACCGTGGCACTCCTGCTGCCGATCACGTACGGCATGGACCCCACCCAGGCCTTCATCCTGTTCGCCGGCATCTACTACGGCGGCATGTACGGCGGCTCCACGACCTCCATCCTGCTCAACACCCCCGGCGAGTCCTCCTCGGTCATCACCTCCATCGAAGGCAGCAAGATGGCCAAGGCCGGGCGGGCCGCCCAGGCCCTGGCGACCGCCGCGATCGGCTCGTTCGTCGCCGGCACGATCGCGACCCTGGCGCTCGTGCTCGTCACGCCCTTCGTGGTCAGCTTCGCCATCAGCCTCGGCGCGCCCGACTACTTCGCCATCATGCTGCTGGCCTTCGTCGCCGTCTCGGCCACGCTGGGCAGCTCGCGGGTCCGCGGTTTCGCGTCCTTGCTGATCGGGCTGGTCATCGGCACGATCGGCATCGACGCGGTCACCGGCCGGCAGCGACTCACGCTGGGCATCCCGCAACTCGCGGACGGCATCGACGTGGTCGTCGTCGCCGTCGGCATCTTCGCCGTCGGCGAGGCGCTGTGGGCGGCCGCCCACCTGCGCCGCAAGGCCGCGCCCGTCGTACCGGTCGGACGGACGTGGATGGGCGCCGAGGACTGGCGGCGATCATGGAAACCCTGGCTGCGCGGCACCGCCCTCGGCTTCCCCTTCGGCGCCCTGCCCGCCGGCGGCGCCGAGATCCCCACCTTCCTGTCGTACGCCACCGAGAAGCGGCTGGCCAAGCGGCCGGAGGAGTTCGGCAACGGCGCCATCGAAGGCGTCGCGGGGCCGGAGGCCGCCAACAACGCCTCCGCGGCGGGCACCCTGGTGCCGATGCTGGCCATCGGCTTGCCCACCACGGCCACGTCCGCGGTCATGCTCGCCGCCTTCGAGTCCTATGGCATCCAGCCCGGCCCACTGCTGTTCGAACGTCAGCCGACCCTGGTCTGGACGCTGATCGCCAGCCTGTTCGTGGGCAACCTGCTCCTGCTCATCCTCAACCTGCCTCTCGCCCCCGCCTGGGCCCGGCTGCTGCGCATCCCCCGCCCCTACCTGTACGCGGGCATCCTGTTCTTCGCCTCCATGGGTGCCTACGCCGTCAACGCCCAGCCGTTCGACCTGATCCTGCTGCTCCTGCTCGGACTGCTCGGCTTCGGCATGCGCCGCTTCGGGCTGCCGGTCCTGCCGCTCATCGTCGGCGTCATCCTCGGCCCGCGCGCCGAGCTCCAAGGCCGCCGCTCCCTGCAACTGTCCGGCGGAGACCTGTCGGGCCTGCTCGGCGGGCCCGTCTCCTACGTCATCTACGCCGTCGTCCTCATCCTGCTGACCTGGCCATTGATCAAGCTTCTCGTCCGGAGGCAATCCCCGTAGCGGGGGGTGGAGGGCCCCGACGACTGATCGCCTGTACGGTCGTGACGACGTCCCGCAGAAAGGCCGCACCATGACCATCATCACCGCAGACCTGTACGACGAGCGGGGCGACCAGCTCGACTCCTGCGACCTCCAGCTCTCCCAGTACGGCGGCCGCCGAGCCTTCGCCGGCACCGTCGTCACCGTCCGCTGCCATGAGGACAACGTGCTGCTCAAGTCCGTCCTGGGCGAGCCCGGCGAGGGACGCGTCCTGGTGGTGGACGGTGGCGGGTCACTGCGCACCGCCCTCATGGGCGACCTCATCGCCGGCCTGGCCGTCGCCGGCGGCTGGGCAGGCGTGGTCATCAACGGCGCCGTACGCGACGTCGCCGCCCTGCGCCGGCTGGACCTGGGCATCAAAGCCCTGGGCTCCAACCCCCGCAAGAGCGGCAAGGCGGGCACCGGCGAACGTGACGTCCCGGTCGCCTTCGGCGGTGTCACCTTCCACCCTGGAGCCGAGCTGTTCAGCGACGACGACGGCATCCTCGTGAGCCGCACCTGAGGCTTGCCAACCGAACCACTGGCCACCTCGCCGGGCCGGCCGACGCCCTCTTCTTGAGGTGCCACTGGGCGGGGGCTGGAGGGTGAACCCCTGGAACGTCACCGGCGTTGTGGCGACATGAGCGGGCGAACCGGTCACGGCGAGAAACGCTGAGCGCGGCGGCGCCGGCCGTGGCCGCGGCGGTCTGCGCCAAGGCCGGCCGGTCGCTGACGGCCCAGGAGTGGGCCGGCTTCGTTGCCGCGCTCCCGTATCGGGAGATCTGCCCGTCCGCGACCGCGCGCGTGCCGTGACGCCGTTCACTCGAGACGGCAAGTGGAGGCCTCAGCTTGCCGCTTGCTTCACGAGTGCGCTGATCCTCGCCTCGTCGTCGGCGGTCAACTCCGTCAGCGCGAAGGCGGTCGGCCACATGGTGCCGTCGTCGAGGTTCGCCGGGTCGTTGAAGCCGAGGGTCGCGTACCTCGCCTTGAACTTCAGCGCGGGCTGGAAGAAGCAGACGATCTTGCCGTCCTTGGCGTAGGCGGGCATCCCGTACCAGAGTTTCGGCGACAGGGCCGGCGCGCTGGCCTTGATGACGGCATGGATCCGCTCGGCGAGGACCCGGTCCGCTTCCGCCATCTCGGCGATCTTCGTGAGCACGTCGCGCTCCCCGTCGGCCTTGGCCGCAGCCGAGCCGCGGCGCGCGGCCGTCTTCAGCTCCTGGGCGTGCTCCTTCATCGCGGCTCGTTCTTCGTCGGTGAACCCGTCGAACTTCTTGTCGGCTGCGGTCGTGCTCTGCGTTCTGTTCATGGTGGAATTCTCCTTGTTTGCGAACCTTGGTTGGGACAACCGTCTTGCAAAAGGCGCCGGTACGCCTTACCCCCATGCGCCGGCGATCTGCCGGGTGGTGGCGTTGAGCCGGTTGAACATGTTGGTGACGCCGATCATCAGGACGATCGCGGCCAGCTGCTTCTCGTCGAAGTAGGTGGCGGCGGTGTCCCAGACCTCGTCGTTGACCGCGTCGGCGCGGTCGGCCAGCCGGGTGGCGGCCTCGGCCAGCGCGAGCGCCGCCCGCTCCTCATCGGTGAAGTACGGGGTCTCCCGCCAGGCGGCGACCGTGGCCAGCTTCTCCTCGCTCACTCCGGCCTTGCGCGCCGTCTTGACGCCGCCGTCCACGCAGGCGCTGCAGCCGTTGATCTGGCTGACCCGCAGGTGCACCAGCTCCAGCGTCTGCCCCTCCACCCCACCGGAGTGCACGGCCTTGAAGATCTCCTGGATGGGCTGCATCGCGCCGGACAGGATGACGGCGGGGTTCTGCATACGAGACTGCATGGGGTTTCTCCTCTTCAGGTCAGCGCCCCGTTCCCTCGGGGGCGTGACTCCATAACAGCCGGAGAGAGCTACGATGACGACGGCGATGGGACACCCTGGGACAGCTGAAACGGCCCTGACCAGCGGCGACTGCCCCCGGGAAGTTTCCGCCGGTGTGGGACAAGGAGACAGGGGAACGGTGGTTGTGCAACAGCGGGCGGCAAAGGCCGACCCGAAGGACGAGCTGGCCGCCCGCTTGCGCCTGCTCCAGGAGCTGTCGGAGCGCGGAGTGCGGGCCCTGGCCCGGGACGTGGGCCTCAGCTCGTCATCGCTGTCGCGCTACCTCAGCGGCCAGACGGTGCCGCCCTGGCCGGCGGTGGTCGCGCTCTGCCGCCTGCTCAAGCGCGACCCGCGCCCGCTGCGCCCCCTGTGGGAACGGGCCTCCAACCCCCTGCCGGCGCCCCCGAAGACCAGCCGTCAGGTCCAGCCCCCGTCGCCACCCGCAGGGGCTCCGCGCCCGCCCCGCAACGATCTGCCGCGCGACGTGCCCGACTTCACCGGACGCGAAGCCCAGCTCGCCGCCGTGCTCGCCGCGGCGGACAGCAGCCGGGTGGTCGCCATCGACGGCATGGCGGGCGTCGGCAAGACCTGCCTGGCGGTGCACGCCGCGCACCGGCTCACCGCCGACTACCCCGACGCCCAGCTCTATCTGGACCTGCACGGGTTCACCGCCGGGCGGGAACCGCTCGATCCCGACCCCGCGCTGCGGGCCTTGCTCGCCGCGCTCGACGTCCCGTCAGAAAAGATTCCGCAGGAGGGTGGCATCGAGCCGCTGGCCGCCTGCTGGCGGTCCGAACTCGCCCACCGGCGGGCCGTCGTGGTCCTCGACAACGCCGTCGACGCCGACCAGGTCCGCCCGCTGCTGCCCGGCGCCGGCCCCTCCGTGGCCCTGATCACCAGCCGCAACCGGCTGCTGGGCCTGGACGAGGTGCCCCCGGTGTCGCTGGACGTGCTGACCCCGCAGGAGAGCGCCGAGCTGCTGGCCCGTGCCAGCGGCGACCCCAGCGGCCCCGACAGCCGGCTGGCCCGAGACCCGGAGTCCGCGGCCGAGGTGCTGCGGCTGTGCGGCCATCTGCCGCTGGCCCTGCGGCTGGCCGCGGCCCGGCTGCGGCACCGGCCGGGCTGGACCGTGGGCATCCTCGTCGAGCGGATGGCGGAGGGCGCCACCGAGTTCGACACGGCGTTCGCCATGTCCGTACGGCAACTGGACCGGGCCCAGCGCCGCTTCTTCCGGTTGCTGGGCCTGCTGCCCGGCTCGACCTTCGACGAGTACGTGGCGGCGGCGCTGGCGGACATACCGCTGCGCAGCGCCCGGGCGATGCTGGAGGACCTGCTCGACGCGCACCTCGTCCAGCAGCCGGCGGCGGGCCGCTACCGGCTGCACGACCTGGTGCACCAGCACGCGCGCCGGGCCGCCACCGAGCAGGACTCACCGGCGGAGCTTGAGCAGGCGCTGGGCCGGGTGCTCGACTACTACGTGCACGCGGCGGCCGCCGCCGACGCCGCGATGTCGTACCTGTCACCCGGCCGGGCGGTCTCCGCGGGCCGGCCTCCGGGTGAGCTGCCGCAGTTCACCCACAAGCACGCGGCCCTCTACTGGTTCGTCACCGAGTACACCAATCTGATGGCCGTCTTCGAGGCGGCGGTCGCGGCCGGAGCCGACGTGCACGTGTGCGAGCTGCCCCGCTTCATGCGGGCGTTCTTCGCGCGGCGCTGCGGCACGACGCACCTCAACGTCCTGTTCGAGCGGTCGCTGGTCGCCGCGCAGCGCCTGGGCGATCCGCTGCAGCTGGCCGAGGCGCACAGCGACCTGGGCTTCGCCCGGTACAACGCGGGCCGGATGGCGGAGGCCGGCGCCGCCTACGAGGCGGCGGCACCGCTGGTGTCCCAGACAGGGGACGCCTGGTCGGAGGCCGAACTGACCATGCGCCGCGCCTACCTGAGGTGGGACGAGGGCTATGTCGAGGAGCCGCTCGAACTCTTCCGGCAGGCGGGGAAACTGTACGCGGACGCCGACCACCCGATGGGCACGGCTCATGCGACCGCGTGCGAGGCCTGGGGGATGCTGCAGCTGGGACACCGCGAGGAGGCGACCCGGCTGGCCCTCGAGGCGCTGGAAATCCCGCACACCGACCCCGCATGGCCGCCCAGGCTGACGGCCCGGATCACCCTCGGCGTGGCCATCGCCCACGAGAAACCCGACGAGGCCGCCGAGCACCTGCATCAGGCGCTGGCGCTGGCCCGCGAGGACGGACACAAGCACAACGAGGCGTGGTGCCTCAACTGCCTGGGCGTCGCGCTGCGGCAGATGGGCCGGTACGAGGAGGCGCTCGCCAGCCATCGGCAGGCGTTCGCGCTGCTGGACGAGCTGTTCGAGGAACACTGGAAGATCCATTTCCTCAACGGCTACGCCGAGACCTGCCGGCTGGCGGGCCTGCCCGAGGAGGCCCTGCGGCTGCACCGGCAAGCGCTGGAGCTGGCCCCGAAACTGGGATACCGGTACGCGGAGGCGCTGGCCCACGAGGGGATCGCCGCCGTCCTCGACGAGACGGACCCGCCCGCGGCCGCCGAACACCGCGCGGCGGGGCAGGCCATCCTGGAGGAGCTCAGACCAGGGGCCTGACGTGATCGGCCGACAAATCCTGGTTTCCATGCCTTTGATCTTCAAAATAGGGACGCTAGGGTCTCCTTGACAAGAGCCAGGGTCGAAGGGGCGGTAGGTGCGCGATGGCCGAGACGAGAGGAGTGCTGCTGCCCGCCTATGTGGCGGCGGACGAGTCGGCGTCGATGGGCCCGTACTACCAGGATCTGTCTGGGGGGCTGGCGGCGCTGTGCAACGGGTTACGTGCGGAACCGATGATCGCTGCGAAGGTGCGGCTCGCGATCCTCGGGTTCTCCGACGACGTGCAGCAGCGGCAGGGGCTGAGCGACATGCGGATGGTCGAGAGGCTGCCGCAGCTCGCGGTCCGCGGGGCGACGAACTACGGCGCGGCCTTCGCCGACCTGCTGCAGCGCATCCCCTATGACGTGCAGATGCTCAAGAACGACGGCTACAAGGTGCACCGCCCGGTGGTGTTCTTCCTGAGCGACGGCCAGCCCACGGATGGCCGGCACTGGCACGGCCCGCACCGGACGCTCGTCGACCGGAACGCGTCGCCGTTCGCGCCCAACATCATCGCCTGCGGGATCGGCTCGGCGCGGGCCGACACGATGCTGCAGGTGGCGACCCGCCAGGAGTTCGCCTTCGTCGCGCTGCCCAGCGCCGACATCGGCAGGGCGATCGCGGAGTTCTTCCACGCGCTGACGGCGAGCCTGGTCGCGTCCGGCCGGGCCATGGCCGACGGCAACCCGCAGCTCGTCGTCAACCGGCCGGACCAGTTCCGGCTGGCGATCGACGAGGTCTGACGCCGGCGCGAGCTCAGGAGGTCGTATAGGTGCAGCACGTACGGCGGCAGGCCGATCGGACCCAGGCGTGGCAACGTGTCGTCATCGACATTCCCGGCCTGGAGTTCGAGCCGACACCCCCGCGCCTGGTGGGAGGCACGTGTCCCGACTTCGAATGTGACGGGTGGTCCACCGCGGAGGTGACGCTCCGATCGGCTTCCCTGCGGGGAGAACGGCACCGTTACTACCGCCAGCCCCGGCAGGACGCCACCTGTGCTGTGGTCCACGAGGGGACGGGCACCGTGGTGTTCGCCGTGGCCGACGGGCTGTCCAGTGCCACCGCCTCGGCGGTCGGAGCGCCCGAGGCCTGCTGGGCAGCGGTCTGGGCCATCCACGCGCAGCTCGACGAGGGCCGTCCAGGCCACGACTTCCCCGCGGTCGTCCGGTACGCGGTCGAAACGCTGCACCGGCAGGCGGCGGCGATGTTGCAGCAGGAGCCGGACCTGGCCCAGGTGGAGGAGCTTGTCGCCACCACTCTCGTGGCGGGTACGGCTCGCCCCCGCGCGGAAGGCATCGAGATCTCTCTGTTCCGGGTCGGTGACTCAGGCGCCTGGGTGCTCGACCTGACCCGGCCCCGCTTCCATCCCCTGTTCGGCGCGAAGATCGAGGGGGACGTGGTCGCCACCTCGGTCACGGCCCTCCCCAGGGTGCCGCGGAAGCTGGAGCAGTGGTTCGGGAAGCTGGTGCCCGGACAGGTCCTGCTGGTGGGGACCGACGGTTTCGGCGATCCGCTCGGCGACGGCGACGGCCAGGTCGGCGCGCTGTTCGCCGAGCACCTGGCCGCGCCGCCGTCGCCTCTGTGGCTGGCCCACCTGCTCGACTTCTCCCGGGAGACGTTCGACGACGACAGGACCTTGCTGGCCCTCTGGCCGCGGAGCGAGACCCGATGAGCCGGACGGACCGCGCCACTCTCACTCTCGGACGGCGCCTCGGCCAAGGTGGCCAGGGGACGGTCCATGAGGTACTCGACCGCAAGATCAACGGCCAGTGGGACGTCGCCTACAAGGAGTACGATCCCGACGTCCTGCGCAACCTCGACGTCGCCGCCCTCACCGCGATGACGGACTTGATCGGCCGGCTCCCGGGGTGGGACGCGGCGTGGTTGTGCGACAGGACGGCCTGGCCCGCCGGGCTCGTGGAGGCGGGTGGTGCCGTCACCGGCTTCCTGATGCGGTCTGTGCCCCACAGGTTCTCCTTCGACCTGCGGACCCTGTCGGGCACCACACGGAAACTGACGACGCTGGAGTTCCTGCTCAACGACGACGCGTACGTCGGCCAGATCGGCCTGCGGGTCAGCGAACGCGACCGCCTGCTGCTGCTGGCCGATCTCGCCGACACGCTCGCCCGCCTGCACTCGATGGACATCGTCGTGGGCGACCTGTCGCCCAAGAACCTGCTGTTCGCCACGGAGGCGTCTCCGGAGTGCTTCCTCATCGACTGCGACGCGATGCGGCTGGCCGGAGTGGAGGCCCTGCCTCAGGTGGAGACGCCCGACTGGCAGATCCCCGCCGACGAGCAGAAGGGCACGCCGCAGAGCGACGCCTACAAGTTCGCGCTGCTTGCCATCCGCCTCTTCGCCCGCGACCAGGCCTCCACCGACCCCGGCCGGCTGGCCGCCGTCAGCCCCGCACTGGCCGACCTCGCGGCGGCAGGGCTCCACCAGCCCCCGCCCAACCGGCCCGTTCCCGCGCAGTGGGCCGCGGAGCTGAGGCGGGCCGCACCGTCGGCCTCCACCACGCCCACCGTCGTACCGCCCCCTCCTCCCGGCCCTCCGCCTTCCCCCGCCCCCTCATTACCACCACAAACCGGCCCCAACCCCGCGCGGTCGGCGAAGGTGGGCCTCGGTGTCGCCGCGGGTGTGATCGGTCTGGTGTTCGCCGCGGTGGCCGTGAACGCCGCGGCCCAGGGCTCGAACGAGGAAAGCTCGAACGTGGCCTCCTCCAGCACTCCGTCGTACTCCCTTGCTCAGCCCTCCTACACCTACTCCCCTGACCCGTCGCCCTCGGAGGAGCCGACTTCGGAAGAGCCGACCGAGGAGCCGTTCAGCCCCGCCGACCTCGACGACAAGGACACCGACACGACCCCGTTCACAGTGGGGGCGCTACTCCCGGACTCCTTCACGACCGCCAAGGGTGTGCGCTACAACCTCAAGGCGAGTGGGGTGGACAAGTGCCCGGACACGTACCACGGCGGCAATATCCGCACGGCCCTCCGTAAAGCAAGCTGCACCAAGATGATCACGGGTGCCTATGTCAACCCGAACGCGTCGGCGGGCAGGCGGATCATGGTGTCCGTGTGGGTCGTTCCGCTGAAGAATTCGGACAGGGCCGACACCGCGTACTCAAGGCTCGACGACGCCTATGCGGATGCCTGGGGCATCGTGTGTCCCAGAAAGGGCCCAGGAGCCGGCCTCTGTGACTCGGGCAGCTGGAACAACGCACAGACGTACGGGTGGAGTGGATACACCCACCGCTATCTGATCCATACCATGGCCATCTACACGAATCGCGCCACTGCCACCAGTGCGAGACCGTGGCTCAAAGATGCCTCCAAGGCGGCGTTCAACGCGGTCGGGCCCATGGTCTATCACGACGGAGACTGACATCTGTCACGCGGCTCCGCGTGTTCCGCGGCCCGGCGACGCCTCCCAGTCCGCCGAGGACGGGCTGCCCTTCGACCACGGCCGCGATCGTCAGCCACGGGGTTTCGAAGGGCACCCGCGGCGGCGAATCCCATGAGGTAGACGCCGTCAGGGGCCATCCGCGCACTCGCGTCCTGACCGCCCACGGCCAACGCGCTGCCGACAGGATCCGAACGTCCAGAACCCACGACCAAGGATCGTTACCCGTACGATTTGGCGACTCCGTCGAGCAGGTGCTCAAGAGTGTCATAGGAAGGGGTCTCGACCACATCGATGAGATCCGTCGCGACGTGCACGTCGTGATCTGCGGCGACCTTGGCGAACTGGGCGGCATCACCGGAGCGGAACCCGTGCTCGGCAGCGAGCCTCTGCAACTCCGGGTCGGTGCTCAGCAGGCGTCCGACGCGGTCACCGGACGCGTTGAGCGGCACCAGTGTGTGTTCGGACAGCACGGTCGGTGACGGGTACATCAGTACCATCCCCGGCTTGATCTGCCCTTGCGTGGCGGCGTCCACGAACTGCGCCTCGTAGATCCAGACCATCGGTGTCGGGCCCATGCCCACCGTGAGGTATTCCTTGAACGGGCCCTCGGAGGTGTTGTCGGTGTAGCCCTGGCCGGTGAAAAGCTGGGACACCAGGGGCAGCACATTCTTTTCGGCGGCGGCGCCGTGCACGATCGTGCCGCCATTCGCGACATAGCCGGCGATGGCCAGGTACATGGCCGCGGAATTCGAGGTGCGCGGGTCCGTCGTGGAGACCAGGATGTTCTTGCGCACCGGATAGACGGTGTTGCCCGTGAGCTGGTCCCACTGTACGTCCGTGGTGGCCAGCTCGAGGTAGCGGTCGACGTTGAAGGTCAGGACGGGGCCCTTTTTCACGACGCCCGCCTTGCTCAGCAGGTCCGCGATCGGCTGGAACGTCGCGATGGCCATCGGCGAGGAGAACGGCGTGTATTTCGCACTGACGTGACGCTGGCGCTGGATCCGGTCGCCCGCCGGTGCGCTGGACGGGAACGCGAAGTCGTACCGGCTGAGGTCGATCGAGGTGGCGATCTGGCGTGAACCCGCCGGATCGACTTCGACCTTCACCCCCTTGTCCGCCAGGGCCTTCTGCACGCGTGGATCCTCGAAGAACGCCTTCTTCTCGGAGCCGATCACACCGCGCACGGTCGTGAGCGGGGGCGGGGGCGGGATCTCCTCTTGCCCGGTGTTCACGACCACCACGGCGGCGACCACGGCAACCGCGACCACGCCCAGCGCGAGAAATCCCTTACCGCGGACTCGCGGCAGCTGAATTCGCGCCGGCCGGGCGGCTTCCGGAGAGTGACTTCCACCTGTGTCAGGGAGGTCGCCGATGTCATCCGATGGCGTTTTCACCGCCGTCGCCGGAAGGGTGTCCGCCGTGACCTCCGGGCGAAGGTCCGCGGCAGCTTCCGGACTCGCCTCCGCCAGTTCCCGGCGGACCATGCGTTCGACCAGGATGGGGACGAAGTCCCTGACGGGATGGCCGTCGAAGCGGCGATGGATCGTCTCCACCGTGCCCTCGACATGTTCGGCGGAGTGAGTGCCGGAAAAGACCTGGACCAGGTGATCAGTCGCTCGACGTAGCGCCTGTTCCTCGCGGAGGGTGTCGACACTCACCAGCATCTCCTCGGCTTCTCATTTGTCAGGTAGCGCGGCACACCGCCGTGCCGGAACGCGCCGCGCCAACCTTATAGGGGTTTTCGGCCGAGTCGATAATCGAGTCAATGACTTATTTAAAATCGCAGGCGACGCCAATGCGACCGGGCGCCTCAATAACTTGTCGTTCACCTTGCGGTGGATTTCGTTGACGAAATTAATCGTGATCGTCAGGGCTCGTTCATGAAGATGACCAGCGAACATGATTCGCATCTCGAGCAGGTGCGGGCCGCTCCTGCATGCATCAGTCAGGTGGCCCCGTGTGGTCTTCGTCGAAGATGTCGGAGGCCGATCGGACGATGAGCGGATCGGGGGTGCCGACCACCTCGTGGTCCTTGTTGTCGTAGTCGAACAGGCTCAGCACATAGCGCATCGCCTCGAGCCGGCCACGTTTCTTGTCGTTGCTCTTGATGACTGTCCAGGGCGCCTCGACGATGTCGGTGTTGAGGAACATGTCCTCCTTGGCGGCGGTGTACTCGTCCCATTTGCTGAGCGAGGCCAGGTCCATCGGGGACAACTTCCACTGCCGGACGGGGTCGACCTGGCGGATGATGAAGCGGGTGCGCTGTTCGGAGCGCGTCACCGAGAACCAGAGCTTGACGAGGTGGATGCCGTCGCGTACCAGGGCGCGTTCGAACTGCGGCGCCTGCAGCATGAACTCGCGGCATTCGACCTCCGTGCAGAAGCCCATCACGCGCTCGACCCCGGCCCGGTTGTACCAGGAGCGGTCGAACAGGACGATCTCTCCGGCGGCGGGCAGGTGGGCGATGTAGCGCTGCAGGTACCACTGGGTGCGCTCGCGTTCTGAGGGCTTCTCGAGCGCGACCACGGTGGCACCGCGGGGGTTGAGGTGCTCCATGAAACGCTTGATCGTGCCGCCCTTGCCCGCCGCGTCGCGGCCCTCGAACAGGATGACCAGCCGCTCGCCGTTCTCCTTCACCCAGTACTGCAGCTTGAGCAGCTCGATCTGGAGCAGCCGCTTGAAGTAGTCGTATTCCTGGCGGCTCAGGCGTTCGGGGTAGGGGTAGTGCTCGCGCCAGGTGTCGACCCGGGTCCCGTCAGGGCGCAGCAGTACGGGATCGTCGTCGTCGCTGTCGTCCACCAGCAGGCCCGGGGTCGCGTCCAGAAGGGAGACCTGCTCCACGTCAACCGCCTCGCCTCTCTCTTGTTGCCTCGCCACCCCGTACCCGCCAGGCGGTCAGTGGAACTGCGGGACGATCAGGTAAATGCCGTACAGGACCACCGCCGCGCAGGCGGTGAAGCACAGGACGGCCGCGGCCAGCCCGCCGGCGCCGCTGCCGGTCCCCTGTTCCTGGGCGGACTGCCGGGCGGCGACAGCCAGCGCGCCGAGCGAGAAGACCAGGACGACCACCACGCTGACGGCCAGGCTGACGACGAAGACCTGGCCCAGGGCGGCCCATTTGATGTCCATCGGCGTTCCTCTCAGACGGTGGCGGGGACTTCGTTGACATTGCCCGCGTGGACGGGTTGGCGGCGGCTGGCCGCGTAAAGTCCCGCGGCGGCGGCGATCGCCACCAGTGCGGCGATGGCGAGGCCCATGGTGCTGGTGGTGGCCACGACCGCGACGACCGCGCCCACCGCCGCGGCGGCGGGCAGGGTGAACAGCCAGGCCAGCGCCATCCGGCCGGCCACACTCCAGCGCACCTTGGCCAGCCGGCGGCCCAGCCCGGTGCCCAGGATCGCGCCAGAGACCACCTGCGTGGTCGACAACGCGAACCCCAGATGCGAGGAGGCCAGGATGACCGTGGTCGCACTCGCCTCGGCGGCGAAACCCTGCGGCGACTCGATCTCGGTGATGCCCTTGCCCATGGTGCGGATGATCCGCCATCCGCCCAGATACGTCCCCGCCCCGATCGCCAGCCCCGCGGCGGCGATCACCCACAACGGCGGGCTGGCGCCCGAGGCCAGCGCGCCGGACGCGATCAGCGTGAGCGTGATGACGCCCATGGTCTTCTGCGCGTCGTTGGTGCCGTGCGCCAGCGACACCAGTGACGCGGAGACGATCTGCCCGAACCGGAACGTGCTCGTCACCGACGTGTGCCGGGCCCTGGCGGTGATCGTGTACGCCAGGTACGTGGCGGTCATCGCGACGAACCCGGCGATCAGCGGCGAGGCGACCGCCGGGATGAGCACCTTCTGCAGCACCGTGTCAAAGTGCACGCCCTGGATGCCCGCGCCCACCCATACGGCGCCGATCAGTCCCCCGAACAGGGCGTGCGAGGAGCTGGACGGCAGCCCCAGCAGCCAGGTGAGCAGGTTCCACAAGATCGCGCCGATCAGGCCGGCGAACACCATCGGCGGCGTCACCAGATGATCGTCCACGATGCCGCCCGAGATCGTCTTGGCGACCTCCACCGACAGGAACGCGCCCACGACGTTCAGCACGCCCGAGATCGCCACGGCCACCTTGGGCCGCAGCGCACCGGTTGCGATCGAGGTGGCCATCGCGTTGGCCGTGTCGTGGAAGCCGTTGGTAAAGTCGAAGGCCAGCGCCGTGATGATCACAACGACGACCACGAACGTCACATGCTCCATAGGGATGGCCCCATCGTCTCGACGTCACCTGGAGGCTAGGCGCGGGCCGTGAACCCCCAGCAAACATCGGATAACAAGACGCCCATGTAGGGGTATATCCCTCATGGGGCACCATGCGAATAAATCACGGGCCCCAGTAGCGGAAGATGACGTCCCCCTGAGGCGGCCTCCAGCCGAAGCCGGCCGCCAGTGCTGAGCCGGTGCCTGGGACGGCGACGAGGTCCGACCATTGGAATCCGGTCGTCGTCGGAGTGATGGGCCGGCGGGTCAGGACGCCGTCGGTGTAACGCAGCGCATCGATGGACAGGGTGGTGTAGCCGTAGGGGTCCTGCCCGTCAGGTGTCGCGGTGATCGTCTGCCGGGAAGTGGCCGCGTGGATGCCGCCCGAGCCGTCATCGGACAGGGTCGTGACGACGTCGCCGGGCAACCGGATCTGTTCCCACGTTCCGCCGTGCCGGCGCAGCAGCACGGTCCCCGGCTGCGACCAGTCGCCCTGCTGGAATCCGGCCGCGACCCAGACGTCTCCGTTCGCGGCGGCGAGGACCGCGTCGAACCTGACCCTCACCGGTCCGTACGCGGGCTCGGGCGCGGCGGGCGCCGCGATCGCGGGCAGCGACACGGTATGCCAGGCCTTGCCGTCCCAGCGCATGACGGCGGCAGGTCCCCAGCCCCAGATGTCGCCGGACGAGCGTACGCTGATCTCCCGCAGGGACACCGGAGCGGGCAGACTCGTCCAGCGGCCGTCGCGGAAGCGTTTGAAGAACGCTCCCCCCGTACGGTCGTCGCGGCCCACGATCCAGGCGGAGCCGCCGTCCCGGACGTCCAGATCGGTGATCGTGGTACGTCCAGAGCCCATGAGCCGCCAGCGTTCGCCGTCCCAGCGTGACAGCACGGATCGAGTGGCGGCATCGCCCGATCCCGCGACCACGGCCGTGCCCGCGGTCCACACGTTGGCCGGGGAGGAGGCGTCGATCAGGGAGACCTGGCGCAAGAGCGATCCCCTGGGCCCGGCGGGGTTCGGGAACGGCGTCCATGCCCTGCCGTTCCAGTGCCTGATCAAGGGGGCCGTGACGTACGAGCCGTCGCTCGGATCGACCTCCTTGGTCCTGCGCCGGCCCGCGGACCAGGCGTCCGCCGGTCCGGTGGCGGCGAGATCGTTGATGAACGACTCGGCCCCGCCACGGAAACTGAGCTGCCAGCCGGGTGCGGCCGCGGCGTCGCCCGGAGCGACCGGGGTGAGGGCGATGCCCGCCGCGAGCACGATGGCAACCGGAACGCGGAATCCGTGCACATACGCATCATGGCCCTCGCCCGTGGCTCCGCCGCTTTCCTAAGCTGAACGGTTGGCGAACTCCCAGCGCGACCGGGATCACCGCGGCAGCACGCCGTGCCCCGCGAGATGCCACGTACCCGTCCAGACGTTGCGGGCCGCAGGACGTGTCCCGCGCGTGGTCATCGCCGGACGCCGGTCGAAGAGGATTATGGACTGGTTCATGCTGAATTAGCGCGTTAGGAGGCCCGCACGGCAATCATCCCGGTGTGCGCATCGTTCGGTTAGCGAACTTCGTCACTCCCACGTCGGGCGGGTTGCGTACCGCCCTGTACGAGCTCGGCGCCGGATACGCGGCGGCGGGACACGAGCCCATCCTGATCATCCCCGGCCCGGCGGCCCGCGACGAGGAAACCCCGGCCGGACGGGTGATCACCGTGCCCGGCCCCACGGTTCCGGGGCTCGGCGGCTACCGGGTCATCGCCGGCCGGCGTCGCCTGAAACGACTTCTTGAAGAGCTGGCGCCCGACCGGCTCGAGGTGTCGGACCGCACCACCCTGCGCTGGACCGGCGCCTGGGCACGAGCCAGGAACATCCGCTCGATCATGGTCTCACACGAGAGCCTGTCCGCGTTGCTGCGCCTGTACGGCCCGCTCGGCCGGCTCGCCGGCCCGCTCAACCGCGCCACCGCCGCCCGGTTCGACACCGTCGTGTGCACCACCGCCTGGGCCGCGGCCGAGTTCGCCAGGCTCGGCGTGCCGAACCTGGTCCGGGCGCCGCTCGGGGTGGATCTCACGTCGTTCGGTCCCGAACGTTTCGACTCCGGGCTGCGCTCCCGTCTGGCCCCCCAAGGACAGGCGCTGCTGGTGCACTGCGGTCGTCTCTCCCCCGAAAAGCACCCCGACCGCTCCATCCAGGCCCTCGCGGAGCTGCGCCGCAGAGACGTACCCGCCGTACTCGTGGTGGCCGGCGACGGGCCGCTGCGGCCCAAACTCGCGCGCCTGGCCGGGAACCTGCCGGTCCGCTTCCTCGGCCACGTCGCCGACCGCGACGCCCTGGCCAAGCTGCTCGCGACCGCGGACCTGGCCATCGCCCCCGGCCCCGTGGAGACCTTCGGCCTGGCCTCGCTGGAGGCGCTCGCCAGCGGAACTCCGGTCGTCGCCTCCCTCCACAGCGCCCTGCCCGAAGTCATCGGGCCGGCAGGGGCCGCCGTGGACGACGACCCGGCGGCCTACGCCGATGCGATCGAGGCGCTCCTGTCCAAGCCGGGGCGCCGCGCGGTGGCGCGGGCCCAAGCCGAACGGTACGACTGGCCCGCAGCGGTCCGGGCATTCCTGCACGCGCACGACCTGACCGACACGCCGGCGAGGCCGTCATGACCAGGATCGTCTCCCTGGGCGACTCGGTCACCGTGGGACTCGGCGACTCGACCCCCGGGCGGGGCTGGGCCGGACTGCTGGCCGAGGCGCTGGCGCCCGCGGAATTGAGCAACCTCGCCGTCTCGGGCGCCCGCGTCTCCGATGTGGCACGCGACCAGCTCCCACGAGCCCTGGAACTGCGCCCGGCCATCGCCACCCTGCTCGTCGGCGTGAACGACACCCTACGCGCGGACTTCGACGCCCAGCAGATCACCACCGACCTGCGACACCTGATGGCGGAGTTGCACGCGGCCCAGGTCACCATGCTCACGGCCACACTGCCCGACCCCGGCCTGCTGCTGCGCCTCCCGGCGCTGCTGCGCCGCCCGCTCGCCCGCCGCATCCACGTCGTCAACACGGCCGTGACCGACCTCGCCCGCCGCTACGACACCGTCCACCTCGGCCTCGCCCGGCACCCCCTCCTGTACGAGCCGCGCATGTGGAGCGTCGACCGCCTGCACCCCAGCGAGCGAGGCCACCGCTCGCTCGCCCGGCTCTTCGCCGCCGGGCTGCGCGAACGCGGCATCCCCGCACGGCTGCCCGATCCCGAGCCCACCGGCGCCGAGCCGACCGTCTGGGCGAGCGCGCTCTGGCTGGCCACCTCCGGCACCGCCTGGCTGGCCCGGCGGTCCCGGGACTTCCTGCCCGCCTTCACGGCGCTCGTCGCCCAAGAGATCTGGAACGAGAAATTCGCCGTATGGCGACTGCCAGTGAACTGGACGTCGATCCCGAAAGGGATGAAACATCACATGAGGGTCGCCATCGTGGCCGAGTCGTTCCTGCCCCAAGTGAACGGGGTCACCAACTCGGTCTGCCGCATCCTTGACCACCTGGCCGCCACCGGGCACGACGCCCTGGTCATCGCCCCTGCGCCCGCTCCCCCGGCGTACGCGGGCTTCCCCGTCCACCCCGTCCGCAGCCTCACCCTGCCGTTCTACCGCTCCGTCACGATCGGCCTGCCCAGCAGGCAGATCACACGTGCGCTGGCCGACTTCAAACCCGACATCGTCCACCTCGCCTCGCCCGCCGTCCTGGGCGCGACCGGGATGGCCGCCGCGCGCCGGCTCGGCCTTCCTGCGATCGCCGTGTTCCAGACCGATCTGGCCGGCTTCGCCCGCCAGTACGGCATCCGCGGCGCCGACCCGATCATCTGGTCCTGGCTCCGCCGCATCCACCGCCACGCCACCACCACCCTCGCCCCCTCCACCCCCACCCTGCGCGAACTGGCCGACCGGGGCATCCCGCGCCTCGCGCGGTGGGGACGCGGTGTCGACCTCGACCTCTTCCACCCCCGCCACCGCTGCGAGCGGCTACGCCACCGGCTCGCCCCGGACGGCGAGACCATCGTCGGCTACGCCGGCCGCCTGGCCGCCGAGAAACAACCCCACCTGCTCGCCGCGCTCGCCGACCTCCCCGGGGTACGGCTGGCCGTCGTGGGGACGGGCCCCATGGAGGAACGGCTACGCCGGCTGCTGCCGCAAGCGCGGTTCTTCGGCCTGCGCACCGGTCCCGACCTCGCCCGCATCCTCGCCTCCCTCGACGTCTTCCTCCACACCGGCAGCAACGAGACCTTCTGCCAGGCCGTCCAGGAGGCGCTCGCCTCCGGCGTCCCGGCCGTCGCCCCCGCCGCGGGCGGCCCACTCGACCTCATCCAGCCGGGTGTCAACGGCCTGCTCTACCCCAGCGGCGACCCCTCGGCCATGCGCGCGGCCGTCGCCGCCCTCGCCGCGGACCCAGACCTACGCGCCCGCATGGCTCAGCAGGCCAGGCACTCCGTCCGTGACCGCGACTGGCGGAGCGTTTGCGAGGAGCTCCTCCGCCACTATGGCGACGTTCCGGCGGACGAGCCGGCGGCTCTTCGAGCGGGTTCGCCGACCGCTCAGACATGACGCCCCCTCGCCGGCGCTCGTCCGCCGGTCGCACGCGCGCCCGTACTTCAGGCTGCCGGCGGGAGGGGCTTGTCGTACAGCCAGGCGGACAGCAGCGGGCCCACCGGCCGCGCCGTGTGCCGCTGGACGTGCGCGGCCAAGTCCTGGGTGGTGACGTTCCCGTGCCGGTGCGCGCTCGTCCAGGCGCGCAGGGCGGGGAAGAAGTCCGCGTCGCCCAACGCCCGGCGCAGCGCGTGCACGGTCAGCGCGCCCCGCTTGTACACGCGGTCGTCGAACAGCGTGCCCACCCCGGGGTCGGCCAGCACGAAGTCCTGCGGCAGCCCGGCGAGCCGCTGGTGCCAGCGGCGGGCGTGGTCGGCGGCGGGCGGGCCGCCGGACGCCTCGGACCAGAGCCACTCGGCGTAGGTGGCGAAGCCCTCCTGCAGCCAGATGTCGCTCCAGCAGGACACCGTGAGGCTGTTGCCGAACCACTGGTGCGCCAGCTCGTGCGCGACCAGCCGCTCGAACCCGCGCCGGCCGTCCACGTGATTCCGGCCGAAGATCGACATGCCCTGCGCCTCGACCGGGATGTCCAGGTCGTCGTCGGCCACGACGGCGACGTAGCCGGTGAACGGGTAGGGGCCGAACCGCTCCGTGAACACCGCCATCATCTCGCCCTGCCGGCCGAAGTCGTGCCGGACGCGGGCGCCCAGGCGGGCCGGGTGGGCCAGCCGGGTGCCCGCTACCTCGGCGAGCTGGTAGCGCCCGATCTGCACGCTGGCCAGGTAGGCGGCCATGGGCTCCGGCTGGTCGTAGATCCACGTCGTGGTCCCGGCCCCGCGGCGCCGGGCGACGAGCACGCCGTTCGCGATGACCCGGTACGGTGACCCGGTCGTCACGGCGATCCGGTACGACGCCTTGTCATCGGGCCGGTCGTTGCACGGGAACCAGGAGGGCGCGCCGATCGGCTGGCTGGCCACCAGCGCGCCGTCGGTGAGCTCCTCCCATCCCAGGCCGCCCCAAGGGCTTCGCACCGGCACGGGGCTGCCCGAGTAGCGGACCTCGACGACGGCACCGGCTCCAGCGGACAGCCACCCGGGCAGGGTCACCCGCAGCTTGCTCTGTCCGTACACGTGGCGGGCCGGGGCCCCGTCCACGGTGACGCCCGAGACCCGGAACCGCCCGAAGTCCAGGTCGAGGACGCTGAGGGGTTCGGCGGCCGACACGGTCAGCCGGGCCGTGCCGTCGAGCCGGTTGCCTGACACCCCGTACTTCAGCGTCAGGTCGTAGTGCGACACCCGGTACCGGTGGTCGCCGTGCGAGGGAAAGTACGACGTCATCGCCACGCCGAGATGGGATTGCCGAACCACCGCGTACGAGCGGGCACCGCCTCCCCACGCATGACCAGCGAGGCGGGCCCGATCGTGGTGTCGGCGCGGACCCGCGCGGCGGGCAGGACCACGCCGTGCGGACCCAGGGTCGCGCCCGCCTCCAGCGTCACCGTGTCCATGCTCATGACCCGGTCGTGGAACAGATGGGTCTGCAGGACGCAGCCCCGGTTGACGCAGGCGCCGTCCCCCAGCGTCACCAGATCCGCCTCTGGCAGCCAGTACGTGTCACATGAGACCCCATGCCCGATGCGCGCCCCGAGCGAACGTAGCCACACGTTCAACGGCGCGGTCCCCAGCCACGGCTGCGCGAACCAGGGCGCCGCCAGCACCTCCACGAAGTTGTCCGCGAGCTCGTTGCGCCACACGAAGGAGCTCCACAGCGGCCGGCTGCCCGCTCTGATCCGGCCGACGAGCGCCCATTTCGCGGCGGTCGCGACCGTCGCGGCGAGCACGCCCGCGGCCGACAGCACCACCCCGCCCAGCGCGAGCGCCACGGCGAAGCCGTAGCCGGCCGCGAGCCACTCGAAGGCGGCGGCGACCAGGACGGCGAGCGCGACCGCGCACATCGCGGGCACCACGCGGAACGCCTCGACCAGCGCCCTGGCCACCTTGTACCGGGCGGGCGGGTGATAGGTGCGGCTCCGATCGGCCTCCTCGGCGGTACGGCGCAGCTCCATGGGCGGCATGCCCACGTACGACGAGCCGGACCTGGCCTTCTTCGGCGTCGCCGACAGCACCCCGACCAGGCCGTCCTTGGGCACCTTGCGTCCGGGCGCGGTCATCCCCGAGTTGCCGAGGAAGGCGCGCTTGCCGATCCGCGCCGAGGCGATGCGCATCCAGCCGCCGTCCAACTCGTACGGGGCGACCATCGTGTCGTCGGCCAGGAAGGCGCCGTCTCCGACGGACGTCATCGTGGGCAGCGCGAGAACCGTGGAGAGCTCGACGCCTCGGCCCACCTTCATGCCGAGCGCTCGCAGCCACGCGGGCGTCAGGACGCTGGCGTACAGCGGGAACAGCCAGACACGCGCCGACGCCATCAGCCGCCCCGTCGCCCACGCCTGCCAGGCCTGGCGGCTGTGGACCGGATGGCGGCCCGCGTGCAGGCCCACACCCAGCAGTCGCACGCTGACCAGCGTGACCAGCGCGAAGGCCGTCATGCCGGCGATCGTCGCCAGCGGCACACCCGGCAGAGCGGCGGCCAGGGCCTGGCCGAGCGTACGCTCGTCGCCGGCGAAGACGGCCAGGACCGCGAGCCCGGCTCCGGCCGCGACCGCCGGGAGCAGGCTGAGCACGACGGCGGTCAGCCCGTACAGCGCGGACCAGAAGCGGGAGCGGGCAGGCCGCTCCGCGGGCCGTGACCTGCGTGACTTGCCCTGTCTGAACGCCGGGGCGCCGGCCCAGAACTGGCCCGCCGGCACGCTGCCGGCGACCGCCGATCCAGGGGCGATCTGGGCGTTCTTCCCGATTCTCGTGCCAGGCAGCAGCGTCGATCGGGAACCGACCCTCGCGCCGGCTCCGATCCTGATCTCGCCGATGTGCAGCCGGTCGCCGTCGTACCAGTGGCCGCGGAGATCGACCTCCTGCTCGACCGACGCGCCCCTGCCCAGCTTGAGCAGACCCGTCACGGGCGGCGGCGAGTGCAGGTCGGCGTCGCCGCCCACCTGGGCGCCCAGCAGGCGGGCGTACCACGCCAGGTAGGGCGCGCCGGCCAGGTCGGGAACGCCGAGCCGCTCGGCGAACCGCTCGGCGAACCACAACCTCAGATGGACGCCGCCGCCGCGCGGATGACTGCCCGGCCGCACACCGCGCAGCAGGAGCCGGGCCACTGCCGCGGACAGGCCCATCCGCCCAGGAGGGGTGATGAACAGCAGAGCGCCCAGCGTCACCCACCACCACGACAGGGCCGGGGCCCACGCGGGCGCCAGGAGGTTGCCGAGCGCGGCGAGCAGCACGATCCAGCGCATCGCGCCCGAGCTCAGCAGCACGATCATGAGCGCCGACTGCGCCAGCGCGGCTCGCCTGGGCATCGGGGTCACGGGCTGCCGTCCCGGCTCCGCCTCGCCCCGGCCGTCCAGCAGCCGCGCCAGCCCGCCCAGCGTCGGCTGCGCGTACACGTCACCCACGGCCACGTCGGGATGGTCGGCGCGCAGCACCGACACCAGCCGGGCCGCCGCCAGGCTCGTGCCGCCGTCGGCGAAGAAGTCCGCGTCCCGCCCTCGCGGCGCCACGCCGAGGATGGCGGTCCACCGCTCGGCCAGCGCCGCCTCGGCCGGGCTCAGCTCGCCCTCCGGCGTGGCGGACGGCGTGGCCAGCGGCCAGGGCAGCGCGTCACGATCGATCTTCCCCGAGGTCCTGACCGGGAGCGCGTCGATCGGTGCCAGACGCGGCACCAGGGCCGCGGGCAGCGAATCGGCGAGCAGCTCACGCGCGCGCCCGAGGTCGAAGCCGGGCTCGGTGACGATGTAGCCGACGAGTACCTGGTGGCCGCCGCCCGCGGTGCGGACGGCCGCGGCCGCGCCCGTGATCCCGGGCAGCGCCCGCAACGCGGCCTCCACCTCGCCCAGCTCGATCCTGCGCCCGCCCAGCTTCACCTGGTCGTCGGCGCGGCCGACGAAGACGAGGCCCTGGGGGTCGGCCCGTACCAGGTCACCGCTGCGGTAGGCGCGCTCCCAGCCCAGCGACGGCAGCGGCGCGTACTTCTCGGCGTCCTTGACCGGGTCGAGGTAGCGGGCCAGGCCCACGCCGCCTATCACCAGCTCGCCGGTCTCCCCCATCGCCACCGGCTCGCCCTCGCCGTCGACCACGACCAGGTCCCACCCGTCGAGGGGCAGGCCGATGCGTACGGGCCCGTCGCCCGTGAGCCGCGCCGCCGAGGCCACCACCGTGGCCTCGGTGGGCCCGTAGGTGTTCCACACCTCGCGCTCCGGCACGGCGAGCCGCTCGGCCAGCTCGGGCGGGCAGGCCTCCCCGCCGAAGATGAGCAACCGGATCCGGTCGAGGTGCTCGGCGGGCCACAGCGCGGCCAGCGTCGGCACGGTCGAGACGACGGTGATCCGCTGCTCCGCCAGCCACGGTCCCAGGTCCATCCCGGTGCGTACGAGGGCTCTGGGCGCGGGCACCAGGCATGCGCCGTGCCGCCACGCCAGCCACATCTCCTCGCAGGAGGCGTCGAAGGCCACCGACAATCCGGCCAGCACCCGGTCACCGGGGCCCAGCGGCCGTTCCCGCAGGAAGAGTCCCGCTTCGGCGTCCACGAACGCGGCCGCCGACCGGTGCGTCACCGCGACCCCCTTCGGGCGGCCGGTCGAGCCGGAGGTGAAGATGATCCACGCGTCGTCGTCGAGGGCGGGCGGCGACGGGGTGTTCGCGGCGCTGCCGCTCACCGTCAGCTCACCCGAGATGACCGCCTCGACCTCGGCCTCGGCGAACACCAGCGCGGCCCGTTCCGCCGGGTCATCGGCGTCGACGGGCACGTACGCGGCGCCGGCGGCGAGCACGGCGAGGATGGACAGGTACAGCTCGGCGGTTCCCGACGCGACGCGCACGCCGACCCGGTCGCCGTGGCCGACCCCGGCAGCGGCGAGCTCGGCGACGAGACGGTCCACCTCGGCGCGCAGCGAGCGGTAGTCGAGGCGTACGGTGCCGTCGTCGATCGCGAGCGCGTGCGGGTGCAGGCGAGTGGTCTCGTCGAGGACGTCGATGAGGGTACGTGGCGGCGTCGCCAGCATGCCTGCGGGGTAGATCGCGGTCGCGGTTCTGTGCCGTAAATCGGCCTGGTTGCTAGGCAAGCAGTGCTCCCTGGATCGGCGACGGCTGACACTGTAGGGTACGCGCCGTTCCTCCTTGATCGGCGCATACCCCCAGGGCCTTCCAGCCGAGCACGACGGCCCGACCAGCCCCGCATGTCCAGGACTCCAGCGGGATCCGGCTGCCAGGCCGCGGGAGCCGATGCGGCGAGTGGGACCCGTGCCGCGGGGCCGTCAGACTCGAGGAGCGATCGTCAGGGCGGCACGGACGCGGTGCCGTGCCGCCCCTCGATCTCGGGCGGCCGGCTCAGCTGCAGCGGGCGACGCGGGTCACGGAATACGGCTTGTAGACGGCGGCGTAGAACTTCTTCTTGCCCTTGGTGTTGGCGTTGACCGTCATGCAGCGGTACTTGGAAGCCTTGTCGCCGACCGAGCCCTTCCTCACGAACGTGATCTTGACACTGACCTTGTGGCTGCAGTGGTTGTTGAAGTAGATGGTCACGCTCGTGTTGCCCTCGCCCCACGAGTAGTTGGCCCTCTTGCCCTTGGGCTTGGAGCAGCTGACGCTGTCACGCTCGACCGCTGCTCGGGCCGACGATGCGGTGGCCGCGCTCGTCGTTTGTGCGGAGGCGGCCGTTGACGGGGTCAGCAGCATGGCCGTGGCGGCGGAGCCGAGCAGAATGGATGCGAGCTTCTTGCGGTTCATGAATCAACCTCATGAGGGTAAACAGATCTTGACCCGAAAGACCATATCGGTCATCCGAATCCTGGGTAAAGCCGGGTCCAATCCATCTGTCAAGACACAGGTCAACCATCATGTGAGGGGCCTGTTCTGCTTCGTCTTTGCGGGGGGCGGCGCGGCCGAGGCGCCCACGATCACCACTTGCCGGGGCGCGGGGTCATTCCTCGACGGTGATGGCCAGTGCCGGGCAGATCGTGGCGGCCTGCCGCACGTCCGCCAGCCGCTCAGCCGACGGGTTGTCGTTCAGCAGCACCACGATCCCGTCCTCGTCCCGCTGGTCGAACACGTCGTCGGCGGCGAGCACGCACTGCCCGGAAGCGACGCACTTGTCCTGTTCGATGATGATCTTCACGATGTTCTCCTCGGTGTCACCAGGTGACGGGCAGCTCGTAGGCCCCGTAGACGAACCCGTCGTGCTTGAACGGGATCTGTTCCATCTCGGCGGCGAGCGCCAGGGTGGGGATCCGCCGCAGGAGGGCGGGGTAGGCGACCTGCAGCTCCATCCGCGCCAGCGGCTGTCCCAGGCACTGGTGGATGCCGTACCCGAAGGTCACGTGGAGCCGGGCGTTGCGCTGGAGGTCCAGCCGGTCCGGGTCGGCGAAGACGGAGGGATCGCGATTGGCGGTCTCGTTGACCGCGATGATCCCCTCGCCGGCCTCGATGACCTGGCCGGCGATCTCGATGTCCTCCAGTGCCACCCGCCGCAGCCCGCCGTGGGTGATCGTCAGGTAGCGCAGCAGCTCCTCTACCGCCGCGGCGATCAGCTTCGGGTCGTCGCTCCCACGGATGAGGGCCAGTTGCTCGGGGTGCCGCAGCAGGGCCAGCGTGCCCAGAGTGATCATGTTCGCGGTGGTCTCGTGCCCGGCGAACAACATCAGCACGCCCATCTGGGCGGCCTCCGGCCGGGACAGTTCTCCGGCCTTGATCCGCTCGACCAGCCCGGACAGCAGGTCGTCGCCGGGCTTGGCGAGCTTCTCGCCGATCAGCCCGTCCAGGTACTCGGCCAGCCGCCGCTGGGCTTGTCCCCGTTCCTCCGGGGTCGAGTTGCGGTTGATGATGATCCTGCTGTTGGCCTGGAAGAAGTCGTGGTCGTCGTACGGCACACCGAGCAGGTTGGAGATCACCAGCGAGGGCAGCGGCAGCGCGAACGCCTCGACGAGGTCGGCGGGCTTCGCGCCGGCGAGCATGGTGTCGATCAGCTCGTCCGCGACCTGCTGGGTGGCCGGCCGCATCGCCTCCACCCGCTTGATGGTGAACGCGGAGGTGACCATGCGGCGCAGCCGGGCATGCTCGGGGTCGTCCATCATGATGAAGCCGATGCCGCCCGAGCCCTCCTTCGCCATGCTCTCCATCGACGCGGCCTCCGCCGGGGAGAGCCGCGGGATGCCCCGCGCGGGTTCGACGCTGACCCTCGGGTCGCCCAGCAGCGCGCGGTGCTCGGCGTGGCCGGTCACCAGCCACGCGGTGCTGCCGTCCCACAGCCGGACCCGGGCCAGCGGGCCCTCCTCCTGCCGCGCCCGCATGGCCGGTGCCGGGTCGAGCGGGCACCCCGCCGACCTGGCGATGTCGTACTCCGGAATTTCCGCAGAAGTTCCACTTGTCGGCACTGCTTCCTCCTGGACTCTGTTGTCGGGGCAGGGGCCGGTCGACGGCGCGTTCATCGGCGCGCGTCCGGCCGTCTCCCCCGGTCGACGCTTGCTGGTGATGGCGTCCGGGAACGCCGGTGTGGTCATGCGGCCGGTACGCGCAGGAAGCGGAGAACGTGGCGCAGGCGAGCCGACCGGCACGCGAGGAGCAACCTCTGGATTTAAATCAACGGGTTGATTTAAACTGGCACGCGGGATGGACACATGTCAAGCCGGGACAGCCGGCCAAGAGGAACGTCGGGTGCGCCTCGCGCCTGCGACCAGGCCCCGGCCTACGCAGGCACTACGGGCGTGCGGCTTGCGTAGGCTTTCCTTCCGTCACACCTCGCCCGCACCGGCCGGGGAACTGCGACGGTCTGCGGGACGGGCCGTCGCAGTGCTGCGCGAAGTCCCGGTGCGATGGAGATCATGACCGCCAGGATGACCCGAGAAGAACAAGTCAGCGCGACGCGGGAGGCGCTCCTGGCCGCGGCCGAGCGGCTGTTCGCCGAACGCGGGGTGCACGCGGTGGCCAACCGCCAGATCAGCGAGGCCGCCGGGCACGGCAACAACGCCGCGGTCAGCTACCACTTCGGCACCAAGACCGATCTGATCCGCGCGATCGCCCACAAACACACCGAGCAGATCCAGCGCATCCGCGAACGCATGGTGGCCGGCATCGGCGACTCCACCGACCTGCGGGACTGGGTCGCCTGCCTCGTCCGCCCACTCACCGAACACCTGGAATCCCTGGGCAGCCCCACCTGGTACGCCCGGTTCACCGCTCAGATCATGGCCGACCCCTCGCTCAACGAGGTCATGATCGAGGAGGCCCTCACCATCGCGCCGACGCTGCGGGAGTTCCAGGAAGGCATGAACCGGTGTGTGCCCGACCTGCCCTCCGAGGTCCGCCTCGAACGCGACGCCATGGCACGTCACCTGATCGTGCAGATCTCCGTCGAGCGGGAACGGGCCCTCGCCGAACACCGCCCCACGTTCCGGCCCACCTGGCACGACACCGCCAACGGCCTCATCGATGCGATCATCGCGCTGTGGCAGGCACCCGTCACGAAGGACGCGTGACCCCGAGCCGGTCCTGCGGCCCCGCAGGACCGGCGACGAACAGCCGTCCGCGAGGGCGCGGCGACCACGAAGACGGAGGTCGCGAGCACACAGCGGACTTCGAAGGAGACGATCGGCGCGGGTCAGGGGCGGCTGGCGATGGTCAGGAGGGTCGCGGCGGGGCCTGCCAGGGGGCGGCCTCGGCGCCAGACCGCGCGCAGGTTCCTGACCAGGTTGAGGCCCGCCAGGGGCACCTCGACGAGGCGGCCGGTGGCCAGTTCGGCTTCCACCGCGTACCCGCTGAGGACCGCCGGGGCCGCGCCCGCCTGTGCGGCGCCCTTGACGGCCGAGTTCGACCCGAGCTCGAGGCGTGGGCTGGCCCGGTGGTGCCCGGCGAAGGCGACGTCCAGGGTCTCGCGGGTGCCCGAGCCGCGCTCGCGTACGACCAGCGGCGTGGCGGCCAGCTCCGCGCCCCGGAGCACCGTGCGGCGGCGTGTCCACGGGTGTCCCGGCGCCACCACGACGACCAGCCTGTCGGTGCCCACCACCCGGCTGGCCAGCCCGTCCGGCACGTAGGGCCCCTCCACGAACCCCAGCTCCACGGCCCCGGTGCCGGCCAGCACCAGCGCCGCGACATCGGCGGAGTTCAGCACGTCCAGGCCGACCTGGACCCCGGGCTCGCGGCTCTGGAACTCCCCGAGCCAGCGCGGCACCAGGTATTCGGCCACCGTCATGCTGGAGGCCACCCGCAGGTGCGCCGCCTCGCTGTGCCGGACGGCTTCGGCGGCCCGCATGAGCTGCTGCGCGGCCGCGAGCACCTGCGCGGCCCAGCCCGCGACCATCTTGCCCTCGGCGGTGAGCGTGGAGCCGCGCGGCGTCCGCTCCAGCAGCGGCAGGCCGAGACGCCGTTCCAGCTGGGCGATGCGCTTGCTCGCGGACGGCTGCGCGATGCCCGCCAGCTTGGCCGCCTGGCCGAGGCTGCCCAGCTCGCCCACGTCCACCAGGAGCTTGAGCGAGTCGAGATCGGGCAACGGAGTCATAGCCGTAGGCTATGACCTCCCAGGCAACGCGTGGCTACCGGCCCTCTCGAAGGCCCCGAAGACTGGGATCATGGTTCTCGCCCCCTCCAAGACATCCCGTCTGCCGGGCATCGCGGCGTGCGCGCTGGCGGTGGCGGTCTCTCTGGCGGTCAACCGGTTCGTGCCGGGGCTCAGCCCCGCCACTGCGGCGGTGGCCCTGGGGTCGGCGCTGGCCAGCGCCGGGGCGATCCACGCACCACTGCGTCCCGGGCTCCTGTTCGTCTCCAGGCGGGTGCTGCGCGCGGCGATCGTCCTGCTCGGGCTGCAGATCGCGATGCCGCAGATCCTCGCGCTCGGATGGCAGTCGCTCGCTGTCTCCGCCGCCGCCACGGGGCTCACGTTCGTCCTCACCCCGCTGGCCGGCCGCCGCCTCGGCCTTACGTCCGGGACGTCGCTGCTGGTCGCCACGGGCGTGTCGATCTGCGGGGCGTCGGCGATCGCGGCCATGCACGACAGCGCCGACAGCTCGGACGACGACGCAGCGGGCGCGCTCGCCGTGGTGGTTCTCTACGGCAGCGCGGCCATCGTGGCGATGCCGCTGCTGGCGTCCTGGCTGGGCCTGTCGCACGACCAGCTCGGGGTGTGGGCGGGAGCGGCCGTGCACGAGGTCGCCCAGGTGGCGGCGATCGGGGCCGCCTCGGGCGTCCTCGGGACGGCGGTGACGGTGAAACTCGGCCGGGTCGTGCTGCTCGCCCCCATCGTCGCCGTCACCACGTCCCTGCGCCGCCGCGCATCACCCCCTGCCGGCGCGCCGGCCACCAGGACGAGGCCTCCGATCGTGCCGTTGTTCGTGACCGGGTTCCTGGCGATGGTGGTGGTACGGAGCACGGGGCTGCTCCCGCCGGTCGTGACCGAGAACGTGCCGGCGGTCACGAACGTACTGATGGCCGCCGCCCTGTTCGCTCTCGGCACCGGGATCGACCTGCGCAAGCTGCTCAAGGGCGGGCGGGTCATGCTGCTCGGGGGCATCGCCACCGGCCTCATCGGAGTGATCTCGCTGGCGGGGGTGTCACTGCTCAGATGACGTCGAATCCCCCGTGAAAGCCTGAGGCTAGAGGTTCGCGATCGCGGGGACCACCTCGCTGCCGATGATCTCCAGCGGTGTGATCCCGGAGACCCCGGCGACCCGCCCGTGCGCGACGCTGAAGCCCTGCTCGGCCAGGGATCCCAGGGAGTCGATGATCTGCGGGACGTTCTCGCCCTTCTCTCCGACGTCGAAGTTGAACAGCACGGTCTTCTCGATCGCGTCATAGTCGGTGCCCTCGCGCTCGCAGTGCCCGCGCAACACCTCGAGCTTGCGGGACAGATCAGGGCCTGGGAACAGGTTGCACGCCTGGGCGTACTTCGCCACCAGGCGCAGCGTCTTCTTCTCACCGGACCCGCCGATGAGGATCGGCGGATGCGGGCGGGAGATCGGCTGCGGCGAGTTGAGCGTGCGCCCGAGGTGGTAATGCTCTCCGTTGTACGGCTGCTCGGTCTCGGCCCACATCTGCAGGCAGATCTGCAGCGTCTCCTCCAGCCGCTCGAACCGCTCGGCCAGGGGTGGGAAGAAGAGCCCCAGCCCGCGGGCCTCTTCCTCGTTCCAGGCCGCCCCGATGCCGAGCATGGCCCGGCCGCCGGACAGCACGTCGAGCGTGGTCACCATCTTGGCCAGCAGCCCGGGATCGCGATAGACGACGCCGGTGACGAGGGTCAGCAGCTTGGCCCTGCGAGTGTGCGCGGCCAGGAAGCCGAGCGTGGTGTAGGCCTCCAGCATCTCGTGCTCGGCCGGACCGACCACACCGATCTGCCAGACGTGGTCCATGACACTGATCCGGTCGAAGCCCACCTCATCGGCGTTCCTGGCCACGTCGGCCAGGTTGGGCCCGAGCCTGCCGGCCCCGTCCGGCCAGGTGAAATCGGGAATGTGCAGACCGAGTTTCATATCGACTCCTGAACGTCGGCATCCGCAAGCCAGCCTACATAGCTCCACCTGCCTCTGAGATCAGGGAGAGCCCAGCGATCAGCCCGTACTCGACAGCAGATCAGGCTTCGCGCCGCGCGCTCACAGTGATCGCGCCGGCCGCGTGCAGGCTGGTCAGCAAGGTCCAGTCGTCGGCCGGGTCGAGCCAGACCTGTAGCCGCGCGGGCCCCGACGGCCTCGGCAGCGCACCGGCGGGCTCGTAGAAGGTCGAGACCAGGACCAGGGGAACCGGCGCCTCCCATCGAGACGGGGCCGGCGGCTCGTGCCGCCCGCCGAGGATCACGGCGCGCTCCGCCTCGCCGCACGCGTCGAGTTGTCCGGCGGCGAGCTCAGCTTGCAGCCTGACCTGCACGTCCATGGCGAAGCGGACACGCGCCGTCGCCCGCTCGTCGTCGGTGGCGAGCCGGACGTAGCCGGGGACGAGCATCCCGACCAGCTCGGCGGGATCGTCGGCGTAGCCACGGTAGGTTCCGCCCGCATGGATCATCTCGTAGCGGTACGGGCGGCCGTCGCCTTTGACGGGTGGGGCCGGGGGTGGTTCCGTCGCTGAGGTGTTGCGGATGATCATGGGCGCCCGCCAGTCGTTCTGCGCTGTCATTCCGGGCGCACCCAGCGGGTGGCGGCGTACAGGGCGGTGAGCTGCTCCTTGTCGGCGGCCCGCCAGAACAGCTCGTCCATCAGAGATCGGAAGGACAGGCTTCCCCACTCGGTGAGGTCCGGCCCGGGATACCGATCGAGGAGTTCGGCGTGGGCGCCCAGCGGGTCACGCCGGCCCCGGTTGGGAGCATCGCCCAGCGTCGCGTTGCGAAAGGCCGCCTCGACCAGCGCGAGCGAAACCTTCGCCTGCGCCTGGATCACGGCGGGGTCGAGCGAGCCGTCCCACAGCCGGAACTCGATGTGGTCCTTCGAGGACCCCTTCATGCCCTGCATGTTCACCGCGAAGTTGTGGCTGCTGTTGAGGCGCCGCACCGGAGCCACCGACTCGTACCCGGCGGCGGGTAGCGGGTTGGGGTGGCAATGCTTGAGGCCGCGGTGGCTCTCCCGCTCTGGATTGTGCCCGAGTCTGAACAACGTGTCGGTGTGATGGCCCGCGTAATTGAGCACGCTGGTGTAGTTCTCCACGATGTGGTCGTAGTCGTGCGTGCTCACGTGGACGTGCCCGCCCGTCGAGGAGCTGGCCGTACCGCCGTGCGATCGGATGATCTCGCAGGCGATGCGGAGGTTCTCCCACGTCGCCGGCTCGTCGTACAGGATGGGCGATACGAGTTCGCCCGCGACCGTGCCGTCCAGTTCCAGCTTCCACAGACCGCGCCCGCCGTTCTTGCCTGAATGGTAGCTCTGGCCCTGAGCGGTGTGGTAGCCGTGCACCCGGGCGTCGCCGGTCAGACCTGCCTTGTGCAGGGCGCGGGCGATGGCCTCCCGGGCTTGGCGGGCGATGTGCTGGGGCAGGTCGAACTCGAGCTCCAGCCCGAACCCGCGCCCGCCGTCACGGGCCGCCAGGGATGCGGTGGCGTTCTCGAGCATGTAGGGAATCACCGCCTCTCCCCTGGCGGCGCGTTCCACCGCCTGATCGTAAGCGCTCCGGAACGCCGCGAAATCCCTGGTGAAAGACGCCTCGGGACGATCCGGCCAGCGCTGCCACGCCTTGGCTCGGGCTTCCAGCGAGGCGACTCGTTCCTGCTCCGCCACGACCAGGGGGTCGGAGCCGGCCAACCGTGACAGGGCGCGGCTCAGGCCAGGGTGGGCTCGGCGATAGGCCTGCAGCGCCTTCGCGTGTTCGTGGATCGCGGCCTGCCGGGCGTCTCGGACGGTCGAGGCGGAGAGATCGTGCAGCCCCGGCGGGACGTTCTGCGGGTCCGGCAGCCGGCCGGCGTGTGGGGTCAGGGCGTCGAGCACCTGGCGCCGATCGACCGGTCCGAAGAGGTCGAAGCCGTTGCGCTGGGCCTCGACCGCGCTCCGCGCCAATCGTTCGACGGAATGGTCGAGACCCGCCTCCCCCGCCAGCCGGCGCAGCGGGTCGAACACCCACAGCCGGGATGACGGCTCGGAGCCGGTGATCTCAGCGAGGCGGGAAAGCGCTCGCGCCTCCTCCTGGCTCGGATGCGCGATGCCGTTCTCGGCCGCGATCCGCAGTCCGCCCCAAAGGTACGGGTCTCGCGCCCGGTAGGCGGTGATGCGGCCGGTGAGGTCCTGATGGTCGGCCGCCCGCGCCAGGTCGGCACCGTGCGCCTGCGCGTCCTCGGCCAGGCGCACAAGGTGCTCGATGGAGCGTCCTTGCCCGACATCGTGGGCCAGGCGCTCCAGCGGATGGACGGTATCAATGCCAGAAATCGTGACGATCTCCTCCAGGCGTGCGGTCAAACGTGCCGTCGGGTCACGGAGCTCGGGCAAGGAATGCCTTTCGGCCAGCACCACGCCGTTCCACAGGTACGGGTCTTCCTGCCAGAACCGGTCCATGCCCGCGAGGAATCCCGTGTCTCCGATCGTCCCGGCCGGGAAGTAGCCGTTGTTGTGGGCCGCCCGGACGACCGGGAGTAATTGCCGGACGTCGGGAACGCCGTACCGGTCGAGCGCGGGTCTGATGAAGTTCCGGACTCTGCCTTGAGTGACGGGGTCGCCCATCATCGCGATCATGAGCCCGATCGTCCGTGCCTGCGTGGCGGTCGCGTCACGGAGGGAGAACCGGGATTGGTGCCGGTACCCCGTCCAGCGGTAAGGGTCCGCCGCCATGCTCCTCCTGAGAATGCCGGTCAGGTCCGTACGGTCGGTCGCGCTGTCCGGGGACATCCCATGCCGCGGGGCGTCGTTGAAGACCTCGACCAAGGCGTCGAGATCAGGGCTCAAGCCGAGTTCGGCCGCCAGTTCGTGGATGGCCCTTCGCGGGTTCGGCCCACCGGCGGATCGGCTCATCGATGCCAGAGCTCTTGCCGTCGTGTCGCTCTCGTCGGTGACGGGCAGCTGTTCTGCCAGACGCCGGCCCTCTGCCAGGAGTTCCTCATCCGGCACGGCCGGGGGAGACTGGTCTGTGCCCTCCGGGGGGCCGCTGAGCAGCCGTTCGATCCGGTTCGGCGTGCCGTCCTGGTGCGGACGGCCGTTGCCCGGCGGCCAGCGGTGGACGATCGCCGCGGCTTCGGCGAAGTTCCGTGGCCGCGGATCCGCTATCGGAGACAATCCGTCGGGAATCGGGGAGCCGGGCACCTGATGGGCTCCGGCTGCCGGGGGCGTCGGGTCAAGGGGTCGCGTTCGGCGGGAACCGGTGCCGGGGTCCGCCAGGATGCGTTCGAGTTCCGCGCGTACGTCGGGCCATGCTCGGGCGAGGTCGGGGTGCAGCTTGAGGCGCGACACCTCCTCCAGCGGCACCCATGCGTTGTCGAGGGACTCACGGGATGCGGGCCACACGTCAGCCAGGTGGGACATCTCACCGATGACGGTGTCGAACGCCCAGCCACCGTGGTCGTCGTGGTGGACTCCCCGCACGTTCACCTCGCGCGGGTCCAGCCTGTTCTCCTCGCCGGCTTCACGGAGGGCGGCATCGATCGGATTCTCGCCAGGGTGGCGGGCGCCACCATGCAGTCCCCACGTCCCTCCGTGATGCGTCTCCATGGAGCGGAGTTGCATGAGGACGCGAACCTCACCGCCAGGACCGCGGTGGAAGGGCAGCAGACCTGCCCCGTCTCCGGTTCCCCAGTGCCTGTGCCCCTGCTCGCACTGGGTCCATCCGTCGCCGGGCTTCGAGACCTGCCAACCGGCTGGAAGGTCGGGATTCGCTTCGGGACCGGTCCCGGCGAGTTGCGGTGGCCGCAGCACGGTGACCTCGCCGGGCGTGGCGAGCAGGACGAACTCGTTGAGGGGTAGCTGACCCATTCCGGTCCACGGGGTGGACAACACCCGGGAGGCGGGGATGACGCCCGCCATGACCGCCCCGTCTCCCAGACCGGTGTACCGCTTGGCGACGCCGGGCATGGCGGTCCAGGACTGCAACGGCAGTGCCGGCGGAGCTTGCACGACATCGCCGTTCGCGGCGTCCGCCAAGCTCGTCACCGGATGCAGCGGGTTGAACGTCATCCCTCGGTAGAGCACCAGCTCTTCGATCCCACGGCGTTCCAGTTCGCGCTGCGTCTCCTCGTACTGCTGCCGGAGGAAGTCACGCAGCATGTCGCCGCTACGGGCATGAACCTTCCTGGCGGTCCTGTTGCGGCTGGCATCACCGTACGTCGCCAGGTCGAGGACCCCGGTCAGCCCGAACTCGTCGAACGCTGCCATGTGCATGGCCAGCCGATCCGGCACCATCTCACTGGCGCCGTATCCCCATGTTCTCAGGAGCTCCTCGACGGCCAGCCGTCTCGCTGTGTGGTGCGCTTCGGGCGAGTCGAACGGTATCTGGCGGATTATCCGGCGTGGCCCGTCCGCGTACGTGCGAGAGCCTTCCACGAAAGACGGGACGGAGCTTCGTTCGACCGCCTGCCAGGTCCTGATGGTCCTTCCCATGACGCGGACCTCGCTCAGGATGAGATCGCTCCCGGCGTCGCCGATCGCCGCCTGCAGGCTTTTCCTGCGCCCCACCCCGAGCATGTCCTTCGTCGAGGAACGCATCGTGTCCATCAGCCTGTCCACCGCCGTGGAATCGGAGGCCTCCCAGGCGGGACCGCTGATCGGGTCGTATTCGCCGTCCCGGCTGAGCAGGTCCGCCACCCGCTTCGTCGCCGGCTCGATCCGGCGAGGGTTCTCCGGCAGTGCACTGGACCGGGCGGAGGGCACGCTCGCCTCGCCCTGGAGGGCCGTACGCGGGACATCGGCCGTGACACCTGATGCGGCCCCCTCCACAGGGCGGTCCCCTTGGCCGGAGGAGTGCGGACGGATGGACGCCGCCGCCTCGGCGACCGGCGAGGGAGCCGCGAGCACCGCCTCGCCGGGCCGGTCCCCGTGACCAGTCACAAGACGAGCCGCGGGCGGGCCCGCCCCGGGGTCCGGGGCGGGTCCCGTCCGGTCGTGGGGCATCTCCGAGAGCGTCGATGTCTGCGGGTCGGTCGCCGGCGGTGTGCCGTGCTCGCGTGGCGGGTGGGAGGCGGGTAGAGCGGAGTCGTCCGCGAGGGGCCGCTCCGGCCCGTCCTGGCCTGTCGATGCCGGTTCGGCGGTTCTGGGAGCTCCGCTCCCCTGACCATGATGGCTGTCCTGTTCGACGCTGCCGGCGCCGTCGGAGGGCGCGCTGATGACCGCCGGGACGGTGGCTGGGAGCAGTGAGGTGCGCGGGAGACTGCCCGGATTCGCGGCCTCGGCCCGCGGAGCGGCGGCGGCTTCGCTGATCGGGGTCCGCTCGGCCGGGAGGTTCTGCGGGGGTCGTGCGGGGGTTCCGCCTTGTTCGGCTCTGTGCCCGGCCGTGCTGTACAGCGGCGTGTCCTGGCGCCGGATGACCTGGCCCACGATCATCCCGCCCGGGTACGGCTGGGGCAGATAGGTACCCGGTTCGGACGGTTGGCCATCGGCCGGGGTGTCGTCGTCGGCGTGGTGTTCGGGTCGAGGGTGGTCCGCCAGGGCAGTTGTGTCGTGCGGGGTGTTGTCGTGCGGTACGGGTCCGAGAGGGGGCGGGGACTGTCCTCCGGGTGGGTTCGGCGGGTCGGTGTCGACGTGCGGGGCGTGGATGGGGGGTGTGTCGCCGAGTTCGGCGACCGCCCGCATCGGGGTGTAGCTCACCCTCGCCGAGGCGGGGACGTCGAGCCCGCCCGCGACGCCGGAGATGAAGGTGTAGGCCAGGTGCGAGGCGTCGAGTTGACCGCTGAGTGCCAGCCCCGGGACGGCGCCGGCGGTGCCCGCCACCCCGCCCAGCAGCGCCTGGCCGTAGATGCTCTGCCCGAGCGCCGCGATCTTGTCGCGTACCGCCAGCTCGGCCTCGGACGCGACGTACACCATCTCCCGGCTCAGCAGACGCGACAGACCCGCGTTCGCACCGGCGAACAGGGCACCGGTCAGCGCTCCGCTGCCGGCCGACATCGCCAGCGACGCGACGTCGAAGTCACCCGCTTCACGATCCCCCCAGATCTGCTGCGCCACCTGCACGCCGAGGTCCAGGCCGCCCATGATGCCGGCGAACTTCAGCATGTTGATGAGGACGAGCCGCTTCACCGTCTGGATGTTGACCTGGGTCAGCAGCGTGTTGTGCTGGATCAGCCCGAGAACGCGCGGGCCGTTGACGTAGATCCACACCAGCAGCTTGACGATCACCGCGCCGAGCAGCGCCAGCGAGGCATAGATCATCCACTCGGTGTGCTGCATCCGCACGCCGTGCTCGCGCAGGGATGCCGCCTCGTTCCGAAGGGCCTGCTCCAGCAGGTCGAGCAGCGCCTCCTCCGAACGGGGGTCATCCGCTTCCGGCTGCCCGCCGAGCGCGGCGAACACCTGCTCGAACGTCTCCTTGGCGGAGCCCTGCCATTCATGGCCACGCAGCATCCGCACCACCGCGTCGGCGTCTTCCGACTTGATCTTCGCCAGGAGGTCGGCCAGGTTCTCCAGCGTCTCCGCTTCGGCGATGATCCCGTCGACGTCGGACTCGGGGAAAGCCCCGCCCGTCAAGGGCAGCGCCAGCGGCTTCACCAGGTCGGGCACCAGGCTGAGATCAAGCCCCATCAGGCGGTGTCATCTCTCTCGATCGAGTGTCGTGATCGGCAGGGGCTGATCACGATGGCGGCCGTGGAGCCCGCGGCTGCTCTGGCGTGCCGGGGCGCGGCAGGAACGACTCGAAGCTCGTTCCCTCGCCGAACAGGTCCTCGAACGGAAGATCCGGTACGCCGAAGGGCTCCATCAGCTCCTTCATGTCACCGGAAACCTGCCGGGTCGCCCGCCCGATCTGATCGACGATCGAGGCGGACAGCTCAGAGGGCGACAGCCTGCGGTAGACCCGGGGGTCCAGCTCGATCGTCCGCACCTCACCGCGGGGGCCGACGGTCACGGTCACCATGCCGTCCTTCGACCTGGCCGTCGCCGACAGCTCCCGTACCTTCTCCTGCATCATCTTGAGCTGCTCGGTCTGCTGGTTGACCTCCTGGACGAGTTGCTCCAGCAGCCGCCACGGCTCGTCCGTCGTCATCACTGTCCCTCACGTCCGACCACACAAGCATCAAAGACCTCAGGAGCATCATTCTTTCCGGTTTTTTGGTGAATATCGACATGAAGCGCACTGATAGCTAGGCTGCCCAGCCGTGGAGTTCAACGGCGCCGCCTACAGCCACAGCCACCTTCACCGGCTGGCGAGCGCGGCGGACGGCATGGCCGGTGACGTGTCAGGCGCTCACACCGAGTTCGAGGCGTCGTCGGGCGCGGCACGCGCCGCCGTGGGCGACGACGACTACGGGCGCACGTACTGGCAGGCACACGGCCAACGGCTGGAGAACATCGGCACCGGGCTCCAACTGCTGGCGACCGCGCTCCAGGAGCAGGAGAAGCGCCTTCAGAGGGTGTCGAAGACGTACAAGGCCGGCGAGGACGCCAGCACCCTGCGCACCTGAGTGAGGCAGGCTCCGGGATTGCCGAACCGGACCACGTGACGGCCGCACCCGTTTCGCGATGATCGCCGGGCTGGGCCACATCCTCCTGACCGTGGGCCTGGTTCTGCTGTTCGTCGCGCTGGGCAAGCGCATCCCCGCCAAATCCGCATCGGCTGGCGACCCGGCGTCGGACCGGACAGCTCGCCGGGGAATCGCCGCTGCCTTGATGCACCGCGAGCACGGGGCAGAGGGCGATCACCCCGGCGATCTGGCCTGAGCAGGTCGTAGTGCCGGCCGGGGCCGTGGATGCCCCGGTGCCGCCGTGGTGGCGGGCACCGAGGCCACGGCTCTAATCCACCTCCACGACGGCCTGGGCGAACTGGGCCGAGTACAGCCGGGCGTAGGCGCCGCCCGCGGCCAGCAGCGACTCGTGCGTGCCCTGCTCGACGATCCGCCCGTCCTCCATGACCAGGATCAGGCTGGCGTCGCGGATCGTGGACAGCCGGTGGGCGATCACGAAGCTGGTGCGTCCCTCCCGCAGCGTGCTCATCGCCCGCTGGATGAGCACCTCGGTCCGGGTGTCGACCGAGCTGGTCGCCTCGTCCAGGATCAGGATCGCCGGCTCGGACAGGAACGCCCGGGCGATCGTGATCAGCTGCTTCTCGCCCGCGCTGACCGTCGCGCCCTCCTCGTCGATCACCGTGTCGTAGCCGTCGGGCAGCGTGTGCGCGATGCGGTCCACGTGGGCGGCCTCCGCGGCGGCCTCGATCCGCTCGCGCGTGGCAGCCTCCGCCCCGTAGCCGATGTTCTCCGCGATCGTGCCGCCGAACAGCCAGGCGTCCTGCAGCACCATGCCGATGTTGGCGCGCAGCTCCTCCCTGGACATCTCGGCGATGTCGACGCCGTCGAGCGTGATGCGGCCGCCGGTCACCTCGTAGAACCGCATGATGAGGTTGACCAGCGTCGTCTTGCCCGCTCCGGTGGGGCCGACGATGGCCACGGTCTGGCCCGGCTCCACGGTCAGCGACAGGTCCTCGATCAGCGGCCTGTCCGGCGCGTAGCGGAAGGACACGTTCTCGAACGCCACGCGCCCCCTGATCTGCGCGGGCCGCGCCGGCTTGCCGGGCTCCTGGGACTGCTCCGGAGCCTCCAGCAGTTCGAAGACCCGCTCGGCCGAGGCGATGCCCGACTGCACCAGGTTCGCCATGCCGGCCACCTGGGTCAGCGGCTGGCTGAACTGCCGCGAGTACTGGATGAAGGCCTGCACGTCGCCCAGCGAGATCGAGCCCGAGGCCACCTTGAGCCCGCCCACGACAGCGACCAGCACGTAGTTGAGGTTGCCGATGAACATCATCGCCGGCTGGATCATCCCGGAGATGAACTGGGCGCGGAAGCTGGAGGCGAACAGGGCCTCGTTGTGCTGGTCGAAGGTCTCGGCCGCCTCCTTCTGTCTGCCGAACACCTTGACCAGCGTGTGCCCGCCGTACATCTCCTCGATGTGGCCGTTGAGCTTGCCCGTCGAGGACCACTGCTTGATGAACTGCGGCTGCGACCGCTTGCCGACGGCCGCGGTGACGTAGATCGACACCGGTACGGTGACCAGCGCGATGAGGGCCAGGATCGGCGAGATCCAGAACATCACCACGAGCACCGCCACGACCGTCAGCACGGACGAGATGAGCTGGCTCATCGTCTGCTGCAGCGTCTGAGCGATGTTGTCGGTGTCGTTGGTGGCGCGGCTGAGGATCTCGCCGCGCGGCTGGCCGTCGAAGTAGCTCAGCGGCAGCCGCGCCAGCTTGGCCTCGATCCGCTCGCGCAGCCGGAACGCCGCCCGCTGCACGACGACCGTGGTCAGCCGGAACTGCAGGATCCCGAGCAGCGCCGCCAGCACGTAGATCGCCAGCACCCAGCCCAGCACCTGGGCCAGCGCGGTGAAGTCGATGCCGTGGCCGGGCACCACGTTGATCGACGACACCAGGTCGGCGAACGTGCCCTGGCCCTTGGCACGCAGCCCGGCCACGGCCTGCTCCTTGGTGATCCCCGCGGGCAGCTGGGCCCCGATGATGCCGGAGAAGATCAGGTCAGTGGCGTGGCCGAGGATCTTGGGACCCGTCACGGTCAGCACGACGCTGGCCGTGCCGAGGGCCAGGACGACGGTCAGCAGCGCCCGCTCAGGGCGCAGCAGCCGCAGCACGCGGCGGAAAGTGCCGCCGAAGTCGAGGGCCTTCTCGGCGGGCCCGCCCATCATCCTGCCCGGGCCGAACCCGGGCTGCGGGCGCCGCGCGGGCGCTTGAGTGGTCACGCTGCAGCCTCCTGTTCGGTGAGCTGGGACAGAACGATCTCCCGGTACGTCGGGCAGGAGGTCATGAGCTCGGCGTGGTCGCCGATGCCGACCACGCGGCCGTCGTCGAGCACGACGATGCGGTCGGCGTCGCGGATCGTGTTCACCCGCTGGGCCACGATGACGATCGTGGCGTCGGTGATCTCCTCGGCCAGCGCGGCGCGCAGCCGGGCGTCGGTGGCGTAGTCGAGGGCGGAGAAGGAGTCGTCGAACAGGTAGATCTCGGGGCGGTGCACCAGTGTCCTGGCGATGGCCAGGCGCTGGCGCTGGCCGCCGGAGACGTTCGTGCCGCCCTGGGAGATCGGCTCGTCCAGGCCGCCGGGCATCGCCTCGACGAACTCGCGGGCCTGGGCCACCTCCAGCGCCCGCCACAGCTCCTCGTCGGTCGCGTCCGGCCTGCCGTACCTCAGGTTGGAGGCCACGGTGCCGGAGAAGAGGTAGGGCGACTGCGGGACCAGGCCGACCGCCCGGGAGAGCACGGCCGGATCGAGCTCGCGTACGTCGACGCCGTCGACCAGCACCTCACCGGCGGTCGCGTCGAACAGGCGGGGGATGAGGTTGAGCAGCGTCGTCTTGCCGCTGCCCGTGCTGCCGATGATCGCGGTGGTACGGCCGGGCCGCGCCGTGAAGCCCACGCCGGACAGCACCGGCTCCTCGGCGCCCGGGTAGCGGAAGTCCACGGAGCGCAGCTCCAGCTCGCCGATGCGTCTTTCCGGGGTGACGGGCTTCGCCGGCGGGTGGACGGTCGGCTCGGTGCCGAGCACCTCCTCGATGCGCTCGGCGCAGACCTCGGCCCGCGGGATCATCATGAACATGAACATCGCCATCATCACCGACATGAGGATCTGCATCAGGTAGGCGATGACCGCGGTCAGCGCGCCCACCTGCATGCTCCCGTCGGCGATGCGGTGGCCGCCGAACCACACCACGGCGACGCTGGACAGGTTCACCACCAGCATGACCGAGGGGAACATCAGCGCCATCAGCCGCCCGACCCGCAGCGACACATCGGTCAGCTGGTCGTTGGAGACGCCGAAGCGCTCGCGCTCGTGCCTGTCGCGGACGAAGGCCCTGATGACCCGGATGCCGGTGATCTGCTCGCGCAGCACCTGGTTGATCCGGTCGATGCGCTCCTGCATCGTGCGGAAGAGCGGGCGCATCCGCACCACGATCAGGCCCACGATGACGATCATCACGGGCAGCACGACGAGCAGCAGCGACGACAGCGCCGCGTCCTGGCGCAGCGCCAGCACGATGCCGCCGACGCACATGATCGGCGCGGCCACCATCATCGTGAAGGTCATCAGCACGAGCAGCTGGATCTGCTGCACGTCGTTGGTGGTCCGGGTGATCAGGGACGGCGAGCCGAACCTGTTGACCTCCTGGGCGGAGAAGTCCTGCACCCGGTGGAAGATCGCGGCCCGCAGGTCCCTGCCCAGGGCCATCGAGGTCCTGGCGCCGTAGTACACGGCCACGATCGAGCAGATGATCTGGATGAGCGTCACACCGAGCATCACCAGCCCGATGCGCATGATGTAACCGGTGTCGCCCTTGACGACGCCGTCATCGATGATGTCGGCGTTGAGTGTGGGGAGATAGAGCGTGGCCAGTGTCTGCACGAACTGGAAGAGGACCACGAGCGTGATCTCTTTCCCGTACGGCCTGAGCTGGACCCGCAGGAGACGGAGCAGCATCAAGAGGCGCTTTCTGTCGAAGGGGTGGTGTGGGGCCGCACGAGCAGCCCGTCGAGCAGGACGGAGACGATCTCCTCGTCGGCCATGTCTCCGAACTCGCCGCCCAGGCCGAAGCCGCGGTGCACGCTCACCGCGACCAGCATGAGGAGCAGGTGCGCCGTGCCCTCGGGAGAGCGACGCAGCCGGTCGCGGTCGGGCTCGACCAGGGCGGCGATGGCCGTCCCGATCCGGCGCCGGCCGTCCATCATCCGCTCGCGGAACTCCGCGTCGTCGGCCAGGAGCTCCCTGGGCGCGGCGATGAGGTTGGCGTTGGTGCTCATCCCCGTCCGCAGCATCGTGACCGCCTCGCGCAGTCGCGCGCGCAGCTCGGTCTGCGTGCCGATGGCCGCCAGCGCGTCCACCGCCGGCTGCGGGTCGAACGCGCTCATGAGCGTCGCCCGCAGCAGCGAGGCCTTGTCGGGGAAGACGCCGAAGATCGTGCCCTCGGCCACGCCCGCGGCCTCGGCGATCTGGCGGGTGCTCACCGCGGCGCCGTACTCGCGCAGCAGGGGAAGCGTGGCGGCGATGAGCGCGGCACGGCGGTCTTCTGGGGCCATGGCCGGCACCCTTCGCCTTCTAGTCATGGGGAGAAGCTTAATGAGCGAGTACTCACTCGTTCAAATGGTTATTTGTCGGCACTGACCGCTACGCTCCCATCCGTGCTCAAACCTTGGTTGCCCGGCTTCCTGCTGCTCGCCGCCATCTGGGGCAACAGCTTCTTCTTCATCAAGGTCGCGGTGGAGGTCCTGCAGCCGCTCCAGGTCTCCTTCGGCAGGATGGCCATCGGGGCGCTGGTGCTGCTGACGGCCGTGCTGTTCGGTGGCAAGCGGCTGCCGCGCGACCCGCGCCTGTGGGGCCACTTCCAGATCGCCTCGATCGTGCTCACCACGCTGCCCTTCACCCTTTTCGCATACGGCGAGCAGTACGTGTCCTCCGTGGTCGCCGCCATCTGGAACGCCACCACTCCGCTCTGCACGCTCGCCTTCACCCTGCTGCTGCGCAGCGAGAAGCCGACCCCCGGCCGGGTGGCGGGCCTCGGCCTCGGCTTCGCGGGCGTCATGGTCGTGCTCGGGGTCTGGCAGCCGCTGGCCGGCGGACAGCTCGGCGGCAGCCTGGCCTGCTTCGGCGCCGCGGCCTGCTACGGGCTCGGCGGGGCCTACATGGGCCGCTTCATCACCGGGCGGCGCCCCGAACCGCCGGTCGTGCTGGCCGCCGGTCAGCTGCTCAGCGGTACGGTCCAGCTGGCCGTGGTCACGCTGCTGGCCGGGGTGCCGCTGGTGGACCTACACGCGCCGGCCTCGGTCTGGTGGAGCCTGGCGGGGCTCGGCGGGCTCGGCACCGGGGTGGCGTACCTGCTGCTCTACTGGGTGCAGGTCCGCGCCGGGGTCACCACGACCTCTACGGTCACCTACCTGCTGCCGGTCTTCGCCGCGATCTCCGGGGTGGCCGTCCTGGGCGAGAGCATCAGCTGGAACCAGCCGGTCGGCGCCCTCGTCATCCTCGTCGCCATCGCCCTCACCCAGCGGACCGCCCGCCGCCCCGTTTCTGCTCTTCCCGAAGAGGCTGTCCAACGCACCTGACCCACCGGCCAGGACCACCTTGCAACGGCCGATATCGCCGAAACGTTTTCCATGCGACCGGTGCTGGAGAAAATAGCAGCGGAATTACAGAAATATAGTCTCTCGACACCGCCTGATGCGCGGCCATGAGGGTGCGTATTACATTATCCACGACGGCGCTACATAATCACCACAGTGGCCCCATACAACTAGGCTCACCTGCACAGACGCAAGATCCTCACACATTGGTCGACAGACGACCGAAAAGCGGATGGAGACCACCCACCCGCTTTCCGGAAATTACCCTTACCACTTGTGTCAGGCGTGGCTTCGTACGCGATTTGAACACCGCCCTAAACATTTGTCCAGGCCCTTGTCGAGGGACTTTAGATCACCTACTGTCCAGGTGATCAAATCACCCCCCGCTTTTAGGAGGCCTGGTTGCGCCGATTAACGTTCACCGTCACTGTCGCGGCGGTGTTACTCCCCCTGCTCTCCCCTGCGGCATCCGCCACCACTGCCAATGCGGCGGACCCGGACGGAGTCCAGCAGGTCGGTCCGGGTCTGTACTTCACCGACACCGACACCTTCCAGATCAACGAGAGCGATGTGCCCACCGGTTCGATCGGTCGTACGCACGGCGTGGCCACCGGGGGCGGTGACCTGGCGCGGCCGCAGTCGGCGCCCGTGTCCCGCCCCGAAATGGCGGTGTTCGGGCCGGGCTGGCAGGCCGAATTCCTCGGCGGCGAGATCGACAGGAAGCTGGAATCCCAGAACGGCGCCATCGTCGTCACCGAACTCGACGAGGGAACCACGACCCGCTATGACCTGAAGAGCAGCGTCTCGTTCCCCGACGGCGGCGGCGTCCAGAAGTATGAGAGCGCCGACGGTTCCAAGATCTCCGAAACGACCCGGTGGGATTCGGCGGCCGGGGCGATGCGCACCTCCATCTCCGAGACGGTCGCGATGGACAAGGGCGCCACGGAGACGGGCGACGACAACTTCTCCCAGAGCAATGCCGAGCTCAGCCTCACCTACGCCTGGAACAAGCTCGACGGGCTGCAGAGCGCCGACAAGTGGAGGGTGACCGCCACCGGCAACACCGCCTACGGCACCTCAACGGTGGCGTACGACTCCCTTGGCCGCGTCAGCACCGTCAAGGAACCGGCCGCGGGCGAGACCCCCGAGGAAACGCTGACGATCATCTACGCCTCGTCGACCACGGCCACCTCCTCGTCGTTCGGCGACTACGCCGGCCGGCTCAAGCAGATCACGCTCACCTCCGGCTCGGAGGCGCCGCTGACCGTGGCCAGCTACGGGTACGACGCCAACGGTCTGCTGCGCACCGCGGCCAATCCCAGCCTGAGCAGCTCTCCCTCCTCGACCTACGCCTACGACCCGATCGGACGCCTGACGTCGATCGACTCGCCCACGGACGGCGGCTGGCAGCTGACCTTCGCGGACGGCACCGCGGCCCCCACCGCGACCGCCACCGACACCTCGCGACAGGCCGCCGGCGGCCCCCTCCAGGGCGCGACGGGAATCAACGACCCCAATGCCACCGCGCCCGACCCGGGCGACTTCCTCCCCGGCGACATCTCCAACCCGCAGGCCTACCCGTCGTACTGCAACGACGCCTGGAAATGGCTGTACTACCAGAGGGCCGGCTGCGCGGCCTGGGTCGCGCATTACGGCTGGCGCAAACCGCTCTGGCGGAAACTGCCCAGCAAGCGCTACGTCATGGGCATCGACTACGACCACTGCACGAACGCGCCCGACCGCCCGCTCGGCTTCGATTTCCGGCCGGCCTGCGACATGCACGACTACGGTTACGGGCTGATCGGCAACACGTACAAGAACTACAGGTACTACCTCGACAGGTACCGCAAGTCCCAGGTGGACGACGTCTTCTATCACACGCTGAAGAACTGGACCTGCAACGCGTACAACATCTTTGTGCGCTCCACCTGCAGGAGATGGGCGTGGGTCTACCGCCAGGGGGTTCGCCTCGGCAATCCCAAGAACGGCGCGAACGCCACGCACTGACGAACCACCGGCCGGATGGCGGGACAGCTCGCCATCCGGCCCTCCTTTCATTCGCGTACCAACACGGCAGGCGGGCATGACCAGGATCGTGACGAGGATTCTCCGGCGCAGGCACGGAAGAAGGGCGGCGCTGGTGGCCGGCTCTTATCTGGCCGTCGTGGTGCTGTCGGCCGGATATGCCGAGTACGTCTCCCTGACCTCCGGCACCCCCATCGGGGCGGGCGTGCTGCTGATGGTCATCACACTGCCGACCTCGCTCATAGTGCTGCTCCCGCTGCAAGCCGGCATCGCGGAAGACGTCCTGGACGGCGACGCCCTCACCCTCGCTCTGGTGGCGTGCGGCGCTTTCCAGGCCTGGCTGCTGTGGCTGCTCCTTCGCGGGCGCCGCGTCCGATGAACGGCTGATTCAGCCGCGACCCGACCTCGGCCGCTTCCACGGCCACGGTCTCTTCCTTCCGGAATGAGGTCCCACGCCACCGCTCACGCGGATCCGGCATTCTTCACGGCGAGAGGAGTGAAATAGCGGGTCAGACCTCGTCTATGCTGATCGCCCCTTCGTTGGGCCGCCGGGACAGATCGATGCCGAGCTCTTCCGCGGCGCGGAAGACGTCCTCGTCGGTGTCGCGCATCTCGATGGACATGCCGTCGCTGGAGAGCACCTCGACATTCAGGCACAGCGACTGCATTTCCTTGATGAGGACCTTGAAGGACTCCGGAATACCAGGCTCGGGGATGTTCTCGCCCTTGACGATGGCCTCGTAGACCTTCACCCGGCCGAGAACGTCGTCGGACTTGATGGTCAGCAGCTCCTGCAGAGCGTAGGCGGCGCCGTACGCCTCGAGCGCCCACACCTCCATCTCACCGAAGCGCTGGCCACCGAACTGGGCCTTACCGCCGAGCGGCTGCTGGGTGATCATGGAGTACGGGCCGGTCGAACGCGCGTGGATCTTGTCGTCGACCAGGTGCAGCAGCTTGAGGATGTAGACGTAGCCGACCGCGATCGGGTACGGGAACGGCTCACCACTGCGACCGTCGAACAGCCGTGCCTTGCCGCTGCCCTGCACCAGCCGATTCCCGTCACGGTTGGGAACGGTGCTGCCGAGCAGCCCGACGATCTCTTCCTCGTGGGCGCCGTCGAAGACCGGCGTGGCCATGTTGGTGCGCGGGGCCACCTTCTCGAGGCCCTTGTCGCGCAGCCGCTCGGCCCAGGCCTCCTGGATCCCGGAGATGTCCCAGCCTCTGGCGGCGATCCACCCCAGGTGCATCTCCAGCACCTGACCGACGTTCATTCGGCCGGGCACACCAAGGGGGTTGAGGATGATGTCGACCGGGGTGCCGTCCTCCAGGAACGGCATGTCCTCGACCGGCAGGATCTTGGAGATGACACCCTTGTTGCCGTGCCGGCCGGCCAGCTTGTCGCCGTCGGTGATCTTACGCTTCTGCGCCACGTAGATGCGGACCAGCTCGTTGACACCCGGCGGCAGCTCGTCGCCCTCCTCACGGGAGAACACCCGGACGCCGATAACCTTGCCCTGCTCGCCGTGCGGCACCTTCAGCGAGGTGTCACGCACCTCGCGGGCCTTCTCACCGAAGATCGCGCGCAGCAGCCGCTCCTCCGGCGTCAGCTCGGTCTCACCCTTCGGGGTGACCTTGCCGACCAGGATGTCACCGGGCACGACCTCGGCACCGATCCGGATGATCCCGCGCTCGTCGAGATCGGCCAGCACCTCCTCGGAGACGTTCGGGATGTCGCGGGTGATCTCCTCGGGGCCCAGCTTGGTGTCGCGGGCGTCGACCTCGTGCTCCTCGATGTGGATCGAGGACAGGACGTCGTCCTGCACCAGCCGTTGCGAGATGATGATCGCGTCTTCGTAGTTGTGGCCCTCCCACGGCATGAACGCCACCAGCAGGTTCTTGCCGAGCGCCATCTCGCCCTTGTCGGTGCACGGGCCGTCGGCGATGACCTGGTTGACCTCGACCCGGTCACCTTCGGCCACGATCGGCTTCTGGTTGAAGCTCGTGCCCTGGTTGGACCGCTTGAACTTGGCCACCCGGTAGGTGGTACGGGTGCCGTCGTCGTTCATGACCGTGATGTAGTCGGCGGAGACCTCCTCGACCACACCGGCCTTCTCCGCGCTGAGGACGTCGCCCGTGTCCGTCGCGGCACGGTATTCCATGCCGGTGCCGACCAGCGGCGCCTCGCTCTTCAGCAGCGGCACCGACTGCCGCTGCATGTTCGCGCCCATCAACGCCCGGTTGGCGTCGTCGTGCTCGAGGAAGGGGATCATCGCGGTGGCGACCGACACCATCTGGCGCGGCGACACGTCGATGTAGTCGACCTCGCCGGAGCGCACGTACTCGGTCTCGCCGCCCTTGGTGCGGACCAGGACACGGGACTCGGCGAACGAACCGTCGGAGTTGAGCACCGTGTTGGCCTGCGCCTTGACGTAGCGGTCTTCCTCGTCGGCCGTCAGGTAGTCGATCTGGCCGGTGACCTTGCCGTCGACGACCTTGCGGTACGGGGTCTCCACGAAGCCGAAGGCGTTGAGGCGGCCGAAGCACGCGAGGTAGCCGATGAGGCCGATGTTCGGGCCTTCAGGGGTCTCGATCGGGCACATCCGGCCGTAGTGGGACGGGTGCACGTCACGCACCTCCATGCCCGCCCGCTCACGGGACAGACCACCGGGGCCCAGCGCGTTCAGACGCCGCTTGTGCGTCAGACCGGCCAGCGGGTTGATCTGGTCCATGAACTGCGACAGCTGCGAGGTGCCGAAGAACTCCTTCATCGACGCCACGACCGGGCGGATGTTGATCAGGGTCTGCGGCGTGATCGCCTCGACGTCCTGCGTCGTCATGCGCTCACGCACGACGCGCTCCATGCGGGCCAGGCCCAGGCGGACCTGGTTCTGGATCAGCTCGCCGACGCTGCGTATGCGGCGGTTGCCGAAGTGGTCGATGTCGTCGACCTCCACGACGACCTCACCCACCGAAGCCTCGCCGGCGTGCAACCGGACCAGGTATTCGATCATCGAGACGATGTCGTCCTCGGTCAGGGTGCCCTGAGAGATCTCCGAGTCGACCCCGAGCTTCTTGTTGATCTTGTAGCGACCCACCTTGGCGAGGTCGTACCGCTTGGGGTTGAAGTAGAGGTTCTCCAGCAGGGTCTGCGCCGACTCCTTGGTCGGCGGCTCACCCGGCCGCAGCTTGCGGTAGATGTCGAGCAGCGCGTCATCCTGGCCGGCCGTGTGGTCCTTCTCCAGGGTGGCCCGCATCGACTCGTACTGGCCGAACCGCTCGAGGATCTGCTCGCTGGTCCATCCCAGTGCCTTGAGAAGCACGGTGACGGCCTGCTTGCGCTTGCGGTCGATGCGCACACCGACGCTGTCGCGCTTGTCGATCTCGAACTCCAGCCAGGCACCCCTGGACGGGATGACCTTGCAGCCGTACAGATCCTTGTCGGACGTCTTGTCGACATTACGTTCGAAGTAGACGCCGGGCGAACGGGTCAGCTGCGAGACCACGACACGCTCGGTGCCGTTGACGATGAACGTGCCCTTCGGCGTCATGAGCGGGAAATCGCCCATGAACACCGTCTGGCTCTTGATCTCACCAGTGGTGTTATTGATGAACTCCGCCGTCACGAACATCGGGGCGGAGAAGGTCATGTCCTTGTCTTTGCACTCATCCACTGAGTACTTCGGCGGCTCGAACCGGTGGTCGCGGAACGACAAGGACATGGTCCCCGAGAAGTCCTCGATCGGACTGATCTCTTCGAAGATCTCTTCGAGGCCCGACTGAGTCGGGACGTCCTTGCGCCCGGCCTGGCGAGCCGCCTCTACCCGGGCCTTCCACTTCTCGTTTCCAAGCAGCCAGTCGAAAGACTCGGTCTGCAGGGCCAGAAGGTCAGGAACTTCGAGGGGCTCCTGGATGCGCGCGAATGACACGCGACGGGGACCAGCGGGTACGGCGGAGGCGTTGCGCGAGGCTGCCAACAGATGTCCTTCCGGAGGGCACGGATGGAATCGGACTGCGCGCACGCCAAACGCCCCGGCGAAATCCGGGGCGCGCGAGGCAGCGCGAGGGAGCAGCATAACGCAAATGGGAAACTAATGTCCACGCTTACTATTAGTGTCAACCTCTGGTGCCACCATCACTATTTCATGCCCTGGGTGGATTCGTCAATCGCGCCGTGACCGAAGCCGACCGGCTACCCGCGTGTGCGCCGGCCGAGCAGGGCCAGCAGGCCGGCCATGACCACCCCGAGCGCCGCCAGGGAAAGACGGTCGGCGAGGGTCTCCCCGTTGGCGATCACCCCGAACGCCGTGTGCGCCACCAGCGCGCCGCTCGCCAGAGCGAGGCTGTGCCGGTCGCTCCACGCGTCCGCCGTCGTCCACCGGCTGAGCAGCCACCCGGCCGCCACCGCGAGGACCGCCGCCGCCACCATCGGCACCGCCACCCAACCGCCCCGCGTGAAGGCCGGGTGCTCGGCACCGCCGAAGGGGAACAGCAGCGCCAGATACCCGAACGCCACCACCGCGCCGAACCCGCCGGCGAACACCGGTGCGGGAGCGGTCACGGGGGACGGCGTGCCGGGACGCCGGGGCGTGAGGCGCAGCGCGACCACGGCGAGCAGCGCGACGGCCACCAGGCAGCCGATCAACACCTCGGGCGGTGCCTGGTAGCCGGGGTCGATGGAGGTCGTCACGGTCAACCGCAGCAGCATGGCGCCGAGTACGAACACCACCCCGGCCACCACCAGGCCCGTCCGCCCCAGGTACGGCTGACGGCGCAGCCCGGGGAAGATCAGGTCCAGCAGCAGGATCGGCAGGGCCACGCTGAAGACCGCGTGGTAGGGGATGTTCAGCTCCGTGTACGCGCTGTTCAGCCCGAGAACCCGGGGCGCCCAGCCGGCCACGCCGTAGATGGTCGGGCTGGTGAGCGCCTGCAGCGCCAGCCCCTCCTCGACGATCCCGTACGCGGCCCCGAGCAGCAGGATCGCGGCCCAGCCCCGCCCCGCACGGCGTACCAGTTCGCGCACCAGCACCGTGCCCGCGCCGTAGATCGGCACCCACAGGAGTATCAGCCACGCCTGGCGGAGCGGTGGGTTGCCCAACGTGAGCTCGGCGACGACCGGGGTGAGCGCGGCCAGCAGAAGTGCGGCCCAGCGGCCGCGTGCCTTGGAAGTGACCATGCCCCCACGCTCCCTGAGGACAGGGGACGGCCGCTGCTGCCGGAAGGCCGGTCTATGGCAACTCCGGTCGTTTGCCGATGGTGACTTTGGTTGCTTACCGGCGGCCGGAGGTGGCGGCTACGATCGGCGGTTGTGTTCGTGGCCGGGGTGGAGGACGTGCGGCCCGGCTGGATGCGGTCGCGGCGCGACTGGGCGGTCGGCGCCGGTGGCTTCGTGCTGGCGCTCGCCGGGGCCGCCGCGGTGGTCTGGGGAGACCTGGCCCCGGGCGTGCCCGGGTGGTATCTGGCGGCCGACCTGGCGGGCGGGATCCTGGCCTGCGCGGGGCTGTGGTTGTGCCGCAGATGGCCGGTGGCGGCGGCGCTGGCCGTCATCGCGCTGTCCGTACCGGCCGCCGCGGCCTCGGTGGCGGCGGGGATCGCCACGCTCATCGCGGCGCTCTACCGGCGCCCGCCCGCCGCCGTCGCGGTAGGGGTGGCGTGGGTGGCCGCGACGTTGATCAGATTCGCGCTGCGGCCTCCCGGCCTGGCGCCGTACATCGTGTGGGCGCTGGTCGGCGTGCTGATCGGCGGGGCGCTCACCGGCTGGGGCATGCTGGCGCGGACGCGGCGCGAGCTGATGCTGTCGCTGGCGGAACGGGCCCACCGCGCCGAGGCCGAGCAGCGGATGCGTGCGGAGGAGGCGCGCCGCGCCGAACGCCTCGGCCTCGCCCGCGAGATGCACGACGTGCTCGCGCACCGGCTCTCGCTGCTGGCGGTGCATGCCGGGGCGCTGGAGTTCAACGCGGAGGCGACGCCGGGCGAGGTCGCCGAGGCGGCCGGGGTCATCCGGTCGAGCGCCCACCAGGCCCTGGAGGAGCTGCGCGCGGTCATCTCCGTGCTGCGCGACGGCTCCTCGTCCGAGCTCGCCGAACCAGGTCAGGAGCTCGCGCCGCTGATCGAGGAGTCGCGGCGGGCGGGGATGCGGGTCGAGCTGCGCGACCATGGCGTACGGCTCACCGGCCTGCCGGAGGCAACGCGGCGTACCGCGTACCGGGTGGTGCAGGAGGGCCTCACCAACGCCCGCAAGCACGCGCCCGGCGAGTCCGTCACGGTGCTCCTCTCGGGCACGGCCGGCGGCGAGCTGACGATCGAGGTACGCAACCCGCTCGGAGCGGCGGGAGGGCTGGGTTCGACCGGGGCCGGAGCGGGGCTGGCCGGGCTGGAGGAACGGGTCTCGCTCGTGGGCGGGCGTCTGGAGCACGGGCGAACAGGCGACGAGGGGCCGCGCGGGCGCGTGAACGGCGGCGGGTTCCGGCTGGTGGCGCGGCTACCATGGCCCAGTGAGTGAGCCCGCCCCCATCCGGGTCCTGATCGTCGACGACGACGCGCTCGTACGTGCCGGACTGACGCTGATGCTCAAGGGCGCGCCGGGCCTGCGGGTGGTGGGCGCCGTGTCAGACGGCGGCGAGGTCCAGGCCGCCGTGGGTGAGCACTCCCCCGACGTCGTGCTGATGGACATACGGATGGCCGGGATCGACGGCATCGACGCCACCAGCCGGCTGCGGAGCCGCCAGGGCGCGCCCGAGGTCATCATCCTGACCACGTTCGACGCCGACGAGCACGTGTTCAGGGCGCTCCGGGCGGGCGCGAGCGGGTTCCTGCTGAAGGACACGCCGCCCGAGGGGATCGTCGAGGCCATCAAGCGGGTCGTGAACGGCGAGCCCATCCTGTCGCCCAGCGTCACCCGGCGGTTGATCGCTCACCTCGTCCCCGAGGAGGAGAGCCGGCGGCAATCCGACGCCCGGCGCCTGCTCGGCACGCTCAGCGAACGCGAGCGCGAGGTCGCGCTCGCCGTCGGCCAGGGCAAGCCGAACGCGGTCATCGCGGACGAGCTGCACATGAGCGTCGGCACGGTGAAGGGCTACATCTCGCGCATCCTCACCAAGGCCGGCCTGGACAACCGCGTGCAGCTGGCCCTCGTCGTCCACGACGCCTCGTAAGGACACTTCCCCGCGCCCGGCGCAGCACCTGCTTTCCCGGCTCTTCACTTGCCCGGCCATCACCGGCTCGCCTGCCGTCACTCGGCGATGATCTAATGCCGCCGATCATTAAAGCGAGAGCAAGTGTAGGTAAAATGAAGCAAAGCAGCTTCCGGCGCTGGGCGACGGTCTCGGCGGCCATGGCGATATCGGCCGTCACGCTCCTGCCGGCCGGCGCCGCCGAAGCCGCGGGGTCTCCCGTGGACGTCCAGCTCCTGTCCCTCACCGACTTCCACGGCTATCTGACGCCGCAGAACGACGCCGCGAACGGCACCGTGAAGGACGCCGAGGGCAAGAGCATCGTGGTGGGGGGCGCCCCGTACATCGCCACGCATCTGAAGAACCTTCGGCAGGGGCACGAGAACTCGATCACCTTCACGACGGGCGACGACTTCAGCGGCTGGCCCACCGAGGTCGCCTACCACCAGGACGAGCCCACCGTCGAGTTCCTCAACGCGATCGGCGTGGAGTTCACCGCGGTGGGCAACCACGAGCTCGACCGGTCGCTGGAGTTCCTGCGCGACCACATGGGCAAGGGCCGCTGCTTCGGCGTGGTCGACGTGGACAGCTGCTTCACCGACTCCACCGGCCGCCGGTTCCCTGGCGCGAGCTACACGATCTCCTCCGCCAACATCACCCGCAAGGGCTCCACCAAGCCGATCTTCGAGCCGTACGTGATCAAGAAGGTGAAGGTCCGCGGCGGCAAGAACGTCCGGATCGGGTTCATCAACCTGACCACCCCGACCACGGTCACCGGTTCGACGTCCTACCAGCCGGCGCTGGACAACCTGCCGCTGGTGGAGACCGCGAACAAGTACGCGGCCGAGCTGAAGCGCCGGGGTGTCGAGGCGATCGTGGCCAACGTGCACGAGGGCGGGACCGCGGGAGACGTCTACGACCGCTGCAACAGCAACCCCTCGGGGCCGGTCATCGACTTCGCCAAGCAGGCCTCACCCGACATCGACGCGATCATCACCGGCCACTGGCACGCGCTGTTCAACAACTGCATGATCCCGGACCCGGCGGGCAACCCCCGGCCGGTGGTGGAGGCGGCCAACCACGGACGCCTGATCAACGAGATGAACCTCAAGATCGACCCGAGCACGGGTGACGTCATCCGCTCCGCCACCACCTCGGTGAACCACCCGGTCACCCGCGACGTCACGCCCGACCCCGCGATGACGCGGCTCGTCGACTACTGGAAGGCCCGGGGCACGCAGACGTACGCTCGCCCGGTCGGCAAGATCAGCGGTGACATCACCCGGACCCGCGCCGCCGACGGCGAGAGCACGCTGGGCAACCTCGTCGCCGATGCCGAGTACGCGGACGCCGTGCAGAACGCCGGCGGACCCGTCGATCTGGCGCTGGTGGCCACGGCGCCGCTGAAGGGCTCCAACAGCCTGCGCGGCGATCTGCGCTTCGCCAAGGGCACCAATCCCGCGGACGCCGACGGGACCGTCCTGTTCGGCGAGGCCTGGGCCACGTATGGCTACGCGAACCCCGTGCTCACCGTCTCCCTCACCGGGCAGCAGCTCGAGCAGGCGCTGGAGCAGCAGTGGCAGACGCAGGCCGACGGCACGGTGCGGTTCAGCCCGCTGGCCGTCTCAGCCAACGTCCGGTACTCCTATGACGCCTCGCGGCCGGTGGGTGACCGGGTCGACCCCTCCAAGGTGCTGATCGCCGGCGCTCCGCTGGACGCCGGGCGGACCTATCGGGTGGCCGCGCTCGCATACACCCTGATCGGCGCGGACGGATTCAGCGCGCTGGGCGGCTTCACCGATCCGGTGCGGGGCTCGCGCGACTACGAGGCCTTCCGCTCCTACTTCCAGGCCAACGAGACGGTCGCTCCTCCCGCGCTCGACCGGGTGACCGCGCTCTGACGTCCTGCCCTCTCGGCTCGCCGGCCCGTGACCGTCGGGCCGAGGGGGACGGTGGGCTCATGCCCGTGCCTGGTTCGCCCGGAGGAAGCCGGAGACGAGCGCGGCGGGTCTCGTCGGGGCGCTCGTAGTGCGGCAGGTGTCCCACGCCGTCGAGCAGCCGGAGGTCGGCGCGCGAGAACACCGCACGCACCAGCTCCTCGGACGGCATCGGGGTGACGGGGTCCTGGCGCCCCCAGATGACCTCGACGGGCACGTCAGCGGCGTCGAGGGACCGGTAGAGGGGCTCGGCTCCGTGAATGGGGACGTTCCGGATCGCGGAGATGAGGCTCCGCTTGAAGCCCTGATATCGCAGTTCCGGCAGGAAGGCCTGTACGCGAGCCACGACGCGCTCGTCGCGTGAGTAGCCGGGAATGCGCGCTTCGAGGGCGCGATCTCCGATGAGACGGAACAACGGCTCCCCGACCACGGGCAGGAGTGCCAGGCGCGCGCCGAGGTTGAGCGGAGTGGCGAAGCCGTCGGGCGAGATCAGGCACAGACGGGAGACCCGCTCGGGGTGGGTCACCGCGTACCGCCCTGCTGGCGGAGGCGATCCGGCGCGGCATGACCGCGGGGGTCCTACGCCCCGCCGACCCCGAGGTCCTCGCGCGCGTCGTCTACCGCGGCACGCACGGCGCACTGCACGAAGCGATCTCCGGCACCGCGCCGTACGGCCGCGACGAGGTGGTCAGGACGGTCCAGGACATCATCGGCCAGGTGCGTGCCGTCTAGTTGGGGTTACCGGCGTGGGTGAGGGTCTCCCAGGCGACGAAGAGGTTGTTGGTGCCCGCCGGGCGCTGCTGCTCGGTGAGGGTCTGCGTGTTGGTCATGGCGATGCCCATCCGGTTGTGCAGGGCGTTGAAGCCGACCTCGGTGACCGGCCCCAGGCCCAGGGTGAGGCTCCCGCCGCACAGCCACGACGGTACGGCCGTCCCGAGCTGGTACTTCGCGTGCAGGCCGAGCGCGTGCCGCAGGCGGTCGGCGATCTCCGGGTAGAGGTCCTGCCCCTGGATCCGGGCGGTCTCGGCGATGTGCGCGATCGCCGCCAGGCCGTACCCGGTGTGGGTGAAGTCGCGGCACGTCTCCTGGGACAGCCCGTCGACGAAGGTGTCCTGTCCCTGCCAGTAGTCGACGACCTCCGCCCGCGTGTCGATGCCGGAGCCGGCCGGCCCCTTGGGGAAGGCGCCGTCGCCGGTGAGGTAGACGTACGCGGGCACGCGAGCCCGGAACGTGCTCACGGCCTTGTCGTAAGCGGTCTTGTCCTCCAGGAACACCGCGATCCCGATCGCCGCGTCCATCATCGACAGCTCCCAGTTGCCGTTCGTGCGGAGGCTGCCGTTGATGACCTCGGGCAGGTAGACGTTCCTGAGCATGGTCGCGAAGCGGTTGACGCCCGCGGAGGACCACCCGGTGTACGTGTAGCGGATGATCTCGGCCGCCCTGGGCCAGGACGACCCAGCCCATCCTGTCTGGAGCGGCGCGTTGCTGTTGGTGTGGTCGGTGATCACGGCGGACCAGGCGTCCATGATCTGGATCGCCTTCTCCGCGTACCGGCTGTCCCGCGTGATGTACCAGGCCAGCGCGTCGGTGTAGGCGGCCAGCGCGTCCTGACGCTCATCCGTGCAGCCGTAGTTGGGGTTCGAGTACGAGCCGCACTCCACGACGGCCCGCGGCTTCGGGGTGCGCGACAACGACGCGAGCGAACTCGCGATCATCTGGTCGTAGGCGCCCTTCCACGGCTGGGCGCCGGCGTTGACCTTGGAGCGGACGAAGTCGAGCTGCCCCCTGCTGACGAGCACGCCGGGATGCGTGAAGGCGGCCGGCGCTCTCCGGGCCGAGGCGGCGGGCGCGGACACCCCGCCGGTGATCAGTGCGATGGCCAGCGCGATTGCGAGTGACAGCAGGCTCCCGCGACGACAGAGACGGACCACGGACTCACTCCTTATTTAGGAAAGTTTCCTAAATTTTGGTGAGATCGTAGCCCTGACATGTGTTCTTTACAAGACCTAATCAACGGGCGACAAGGCGGCGGTCGCCGCTCGCGTGAGCCGTCCGCGAAATATTCACCATCTTTTGACGTCTTTGTCGTTATTCGGGCTGACTTGAGCGGTGATCATGGCTGTGTCCGTCGCACCCCACAAGGAGGCTTCGTGCACACTCCGCAACGCCCCGGATCTTCATGGTCGGTAAGGCTCACCGTCGTCCTCGCCGCCATCATCTCCGTCATCGGCCTGGTCACCATCACCCCGGCCGGCGCCTCGGTCTACAACTCCTGCACCATCTCGCGGTGCGCCGACGCGCGCTCGGCCAGCGGAATCTGGTCGTCCAAGGGCTACCCCACCTCCAGCGGCTGGTACTCCTGGCCGGACGGCAGGTACAACTACACCGGCGGGCGCTTCTACAACCGCGAAGGCCAGCTCCCCAGCGGCGCCACCTACTATGAGTACGACGTGTACTCCCGGGCGCGAGGTGCCGCGCGTGACGCGTACCGGATCGTCGTCAACCGCAGCACCGGCGCGGTGTGGTTCTCGCCCAACCACTACACCGACTTCTACCGGCTCTAGGACTCACATGACCTCCGCCGCACGCCCGCTGCCGTACTGGCTGACGGTGTCCACCGGCCCAGCACCGGCGGTGCTGGACGGGCGGGCTTGCCGGACCCGCGCCGCCTTCTTCGAGGAGGTGGCGCGGGCGCTGCGCCTCCCCGGCTACTTCGGCCGCAACTGGGACGCGCTCACCGACTCCCTGCGCGACGCCGGCGCCGTCGCCCTGGTCGTGGAGCATGCCGAGGAACTGCTCAGCGCCGAACCCCCCGAGCAGTTCGCGACTTTGCTGGACGTGTTCGCCGGCGCCGCCGAGGACGGGCTGACCGTGACCCTGTGCACCGACCACGAGGCTCTGCTCCGGCACCGGGTCGCCGCCGCGCTGACCTGAGTGGCCGGCGCCCGGGAATTAGGCCGTCGGTATACAAATACGGCAGTATCTCCCAGATGAACTTCCGGATCGCCGTCCCCTTGATCACTCTGTTCGCGATCTCGGCCTGTGGTCTGTCCCCGGAGGCCGCACCGCGTACGTCCGCGCCGGCACCCTCCCCGAGTGCGACGAGCAAGCCGAGCGCAACAGATCAGGACACCCGCCCCGCCTTGGCGCAGACGCGCAGCACGATGACGGAGAACCTCAAGGTCGAGGTCGTCGGGCTGAACCGGGTCAGGGGCAAGCACCTGATCGTCCAGCTCAGGTTGACCAATACGGGCAGCGACAAGAAGCTGCCGTGGACCGGCGAGATGGGCGACAACACCCGCCCGCTCGGGCAGATCCGCTGGGCGTCCGGCATCGGGGTGCTGGACGCCCAGGCACATGACTGGATCCTGCCGTACCAGCCTGCCGGCTTCCCGTGCCTGTGCAGCGACCAGGACCGTGACGGGCTCGGCTACTTCATCGACCCCGGCGAGTCGATCAGCCTGTACGCGGTCATGCCCGCCCCCTCGGGCAACCCGTCCTCCACCACGGTCGTCACCCCTGTGGGCCCGCCGATGGCAGACGTCCCGATCAGCGATGACCCGCCGGTCACGCCGCCCGGCATGACGATCCCCGACCCGGACGCCGAGCCCGTCACCACCGTCACCCGCCGCCTCGTGACCCCGTCCGAGTCGCTCGACAAATCGGAGGAAACCGCGGACGACGGCAGGGATCTGCAGGTCAACCTCTCCTCCGACGTGCTGTTCGCGGTCAACAAGGCCACGCTCACGCCCAAGGCGAAAACGATCCTGGCGCGTACCGCGAAGCTCATCGACGGCTCGGCCGGCTCCGCCGTGAAGGTGGAGGGGCACGCGGACTCCTCCGGCACCGACGCCATCAACGACCCCCTGTCCACCCGCCGCGCCCAGGCCGTGCGCCAGGCGCTGTCCGCGCTGGTCACCAGGCAGGGCGTGAGCTTCCAGGCCAAGGGGTACGGCTCGCATCGCCCCCTGTACAGCAACGACACCGACGAGGGCAAGCGGCGCAACCGCCGCGTCACCGTGACCTTCGCCAAGCCCCAGCCGTCGGCGTCCGCCGCGCCGTCCACGACCGTCACTCCCGGCGCGACCGGCCTGACGGGCACCGGCAAGGCGGACGGCCAGCCGATCTCCATGGAGATCACCGGCCTGCGACGACTGCCGGGCGGCCTCGGGCTGCTGACGTACCGGATCGCGAACCAAGGTGAGAACGAAGCCTGGTTCAACGAGCTCCACCTTGCGCGGGACTGGATGTCGTTCAAGTACCAGGCCGCCTTCAACGTCACGCTCACCGACGTGGAGGCCGGCCGCGAATACCTGCCCGCCCGCCTCCAGGTCGCCGACGGCAAGGGCGGCGCCGACTTCTACTGCGCCTGCACCGACGTGTCCGGCGTACGCCTGAGCACCGAGAAGTTCGGCCCCGGTCAGGAGCGCGAATTCTGGAGCCTGTTCGCTCTGCCCGAGGCGGCCACCACATTGAAGGTGAAGATCGGGAACTTCCGCGATCTGCAGGTGCCGATTCGGTAGCGGCGTCACTCGAAAGATGTACGCGATCTCCTCAGTCCGCAGGAAGCCGTACGCCCCCGCCCCTCATTAGGGTTCTCGGAGATTCCACCCCTCGCGATCGAGAGAGTTCCCCATGGCCTCTGCCCGCAAGACGCTGATCACCGGTTCGGCCACCTTCGTGGTGGGGCTGGCGCTGTGGCTCATCTTCACGCCGTCTTTCGCGGCGGCGACGTGACGTAGGGCTAAGACGCCGAAGTCAGCAAAGGGCGCGAATCCGGGCACAGGGCGGCATTTACGGCAGCCTTAGGCGGCTCGATGCACTGTTGTTCTGTCGTATACCTTTCGGGAGGATGACATGAGCCCTGGGCCGGACGGATTCAGCACCGCGGAAACCATGTCGAACGAGCCCCCCAGGCGCCGCTTCCCCCGTTCCCTGCTGCTGGTCGCGGCCACGGCGCTCATCGTGGTCACGGGTGCCGGCGTCGCCGGCGCGGCGGTGTTCTCGCCCTCACCGTCCCCGACGCCCACGGCCGGCGACACCACGTCACCGTCGGCGAGCCCGTCCGGAACGCCTTCCGGCAAGCCGGGGGGCCGGGGCTGGGGCCACCGGCTGGGCCTCGGCGGTCCCTCCATCCACGGCGAGTTCGTCGTGCCCGACGGTGAGGGCAAGTACGTGACCGTCGCCACCCAGTACGGCGATGTCACGGCCGTCGACCAGGACTCGATCACGGTCAAGAGCGAGGACGGCTACACCAAGGAGTACGCGGTCAACAGCGACACCCGGATCAACCGCGGCAACGAGGGCATCGACGCGGTGAAGACGGGACAGAAGGTCATGGTCAAGGCGAAGGTGGACGGTGGCACGGCCACCGCCGTCGTGGTCCGCGACGCGACCCTGCGCGAGGGTCTGGGCCGGCGCGACGGGCAGCGCCGGCGTGACGAGGCAGGCCGCTGGCACCGCGACCACCAGCCCAGCCAGCCGCCGACCTCCTCCCCCACCCCGACCTCCACGCCCACGCAGACCTCCTGACCCTGAAAATCATGTCAGCGGTCTCTCCGCGTCGCCATCGCCGCCTGGGCCTGGGCCACCGGACGCGCCGAGCCATGAGCCTCGAGCTCAGCGCCGCCTGCCACTCATGGCCGTCTGGCCACCCACACGGTCCTCTTCGCGCGAACGGCGAGGTCGTCGCGGCGCAGCACGCTCCCGGGGCCATCGCCGTCGATGAGGGTGTCGAGCGTGGCCAGATCGTCGGCGCTCATCCGGCTGTCGAGGCCGGAGCGGAGACGCCGCAGAGATGCCTGGGCGTAACGACCGGTTGCGGCGGGGAGCGGAGGTGTCAGGTCGATGGCGAAGGTCCGCTCGGTCTCGACGGTGAAGCCGGCCTGGGAAAGGCGTGAACCCCAGTCGGCGCCGAGATGCGGCAGCCGGTCGGCCATCGTCTCGGCCCGGACGGCGTGGCAGCGTGCTTCGAGTCCGGGCCGGCCGAGGCCGAGGTCGTCGGGCAGGAAGCGCGGGAAGGAGTCCAATTCGAGCACGGCCAGGAGCCCGCCGGGACGGAGCACCGCGAGGAGCTCCGCGAGGACGCGATCGGGATCCGCCATGTGGTGGAGGGAGGAGGACGCCCAGACCAGGTCGACGGTGTCGATGGCCGGCCACTCCGCGTCCAGATCCGCCTGGACCATGTGGACCCGGTCGGCCAGGCCGAGATCGGCGGCTTTGTCCCTGAGGCGTCGCAGCATGTGCGGGTCCACGTCCAGGGCGATCGCGTCGGCCTCCTCGAAGCGCTGGAGCAGGGCCAGGGTGCCGGCTCCGGTTCCGGCGCCCAGGTCGAGGATCCGGCGGGGAGGCGGGTCGGCGGCCAGTTCGTGGATCCAGGCCGTCACTTCGGACAGGTACGAGTGCAGGACCTCCGCGTCCAGGTCCAAGAGCTCGGCCATGGCCGACTCGCCGCCCTCGGCCACGTGATGGTGATGGTGATGACTTCCCATGCTCAGACCATATGGGCTCCTTGCGCCAATGACATACCATCTTGCGCATGAAGCAAGACGAGGATCTCGACGGTCTGGTGCGCAAGCGGATCAGGGGACTACGCGTGGCCTTGGGCTGGTCGCTCGACGACCTGGCCGCCCGCTGCTACCTGAGCCCGTCCACGTTGAGCCGCATCGAGACGGGCCACCGCCGGATCAGCCTCGACCAGCTCACCTCGATCGCCCGAGCCCTGGGCACCACGCTCGATCAGCTGGTGGAAGCCGTCGACGACGAGGACGTGGTGATCAGGCCGCGGCACGACGAGTCGCGGGGGACGACCACCTGGTTGCTGAGCCGGCAGTCCGGGCCGCACGGTGTGACCGTGGCCAAGATGCGCATCACCAAGCCCGCCCGGCGCGGCACCCACGAGTTGAAAGTCCATCCCGGCAGGGACTGGTTCACCGTCCTGTCGGGGACCGTTGTGCTGCTGCTGGGAGAGCGGACGATCAGGGTGGAGGCCGGCCAGGCGGCCGAGTTCTCCACCATGATCCCCCATGCCTTCGGGGCCGGCGATGGTCCTGCGGAGATCCTGTGCATCCTCGACCACGAAGGACAACGCACCCACCTCCGGCAACTATGAGCCGGCGGCGCACCTCCCCCGCACGGCGTGCTCAGGCGTCGATTGACGATGCCGCCGACCGCGACCCGGCCCGCGGCCGGACCAGCCCCGCCCGTGACCGGATGCCGGCGGTGGCGGCGTTCAGTTCCCGTTCGTCTTTGAACGTCACGTTCCCTTCGTAGGTCACGCCGCTGGGAGGGCTGTCGTGCCCGATTGGATCGGCGTCCCAGAAGTTCCCTCGGTAGACGACGTTCTCCAGCGGCGGCGCCACCGTCAGCACGGCCGTGCTGTCCGCCCGCGCGACGACGTTCCCCTCCACCGTCACCCAGGAGGCGCCGTAGTCGGTGTAGAGCCCGAAGTTGTACGGCGTGCGCGTGTCCTCGATGACGTTGCCCTGCACCAGCGCCCCGTCGTCACGCGAGGTCCCCTGCGACCCGCTCAGGTAGATCCCGCCCCCGTCGGCCAGCACCCCCATGGTGTCCACGGTGAGGTTGCGCAGGACGCGCGCCCCCACCCCCGGCCCGACGACGATGCCGCAGTGCGGAACGTCCGCGACCTCGTTCCGCGCGACCACACACCCCTTCGCGCCCATCACGGCGATCCCCGGTGACCCGCTGTATTCGAGCCCGACGTGATGCACCCAGGTGTCCTCGATCGTGACCTCCCGCCCGCCCGACACCGAGACGCCGCCGCCCGACAGCGTGTCGAGGTCACATCCGCGCACCACGACCCCGGCGCCGCCGGCGATCCTCAGCCCGGACGCCCCCAGCCGGGTGAAGCGGCAGCCTTCGATCTCCACCCCGGCCACGTCCTCGAACGTCACGCACGCCGGGATCGCCGCCGACGCGGCCGGGAACGTCACCGACGCCCCCTCCCCCAGGACGGCCGTCTCGACGCCACCTCCCTCGTAGTAGCCGCTGCCGTGATAGTGCAGGAAACCCTCGGGCCGGCTCGGGCGCAGCCAGGTCGCGTCGGCGAACACGATGCCCCTGAACGCCACGTTCCGCGCCCCCACGGCGCTCAGGAGCGTTTCCAGCGCCGGCGCGACCACCCGCGTACGCGCGGGATCCTCGCCTGCAGCAGGCAGGTAGAGCAGGACGTGCCGGCCGGGAAGCGAGCGGTCGAGCACGAACGTGCCCGGCTCGTTGAGGAAGGCGGCGTCGTTCTCGATGCGGGTGGGCAGCCCGAACCCCCGCGACGTCCGGCCTTCCCAGGTGGAGTTGTAGAGCTCGGCCGCCCATCCGAACGCCGGCTGATCCATGGTGATCACCGTCGACCCGCCGTCCCCCGAGACACCGGCCACTCCACAGCGGGCCTCGGTCCACGGGTAGACGCCCCGGTAGACGAACTCGACGTCGCCCGGGCTCCGCCAGCCGAGCGGGTCGGCGCTGTCCGTGACGTAACCCGTGACGTTATAGGTGGTAGTGCCGGGCAGGCCGGGGATACCGGCGCGGTGGGCGCGGCGGCCGTCCACGTAGAGCTGGCGGAAGTCCAGGTCGCCGACGTCGGCCGACCACACGCCGTCCTCTCCCACGCGCCAGTCCGTGATGCGGCGCCCACCGCTCACCACGACCTCCTCCTGCTCCGGCGTGCCGTAGCCGTACGCCTGGTAGACGGTGCCGGAGTCGGCCTCGGTGAGGTCCAACGGCCGGGCCGGCACGTGGGTGCCCTCCCTGAGGTGCACGACGGCGTCCCCCGCCGTCTCCCGGGCCGCTGACCGGGCGCGTTCGAGCGTGGCGAAGGGATGTTCGGCTGTGCCCGGCCACGTGTCGTCACCGGAAGGTGCGACATAGAAGTGGAACATCGGAATCCCCTTTGCTGTTTATGGCGTACACGTAGTACTACACCATAAACAAGGAGGACGCCAATGACGCGAGGCAGAGCCGGGGATCCCGACCACGGGCTCGAGTTGCTGTGGCGAGCGCGGGAGCGCGAGCCGCGGCCCGGCCTGAGCCTGGACAGGATCGTGCGGGCCGGCATCGAGCTGGCCGACGCGGAGGGCCTGGCCGGCCTGTCGATGCGCAAGGTGGCCGACCGGCTCGGCTTCACGACCATGTCCCTCTACCGCCACGTGCCCGGCCGGGACCAGCTCGTCGACCTGATGGTGGACGAGGTCATGGGCGAGCACCCCGACGACGTGCCGGGCGCCGGAGGCTGGCGGGCGCGGCTGGAGGCCGGCGCCAGGCAGGCGTGGCGGATCAGGCAAAGGCACCCATGGCTGGCCGAGGTACGCGGCAGCCGCCACCTTCCCGGCCCCAAGGGCGTCGCCCACTACGACTACATGCTGAGCACCCTCATCGGCACCGCGCTCACGCCGTCCGAGGTGATCGCCGTCATCGGCCTGGTCGGCAGGTTCGTCGACGCCGAGGCCCTGCTCCTGCTCGAGACCCGGCGCGAGGAGCGGCGCAGCGGCGTCTCCGAGGAGGAGTGGTGGGGCGCCCGCGACACGCTCTACGAGCGCCTCGACCGCTACCCCGCGATCTCCCACCTGTGGACGGCCGGCGGCTGGGACGCCCCCGAGGACTCCTTCGAGTTCGGCCTGCGCCGCCTGCTGGACGGCGTCGAGGCCCTGATCAACTTTCGTGATGAAAAGCGTGACGAAACTCAGGTCTGCGAGGAGTGCGGCAGGCCACTGGAGCCAGCGGCGTCGGGCCGCCCCCGCGTCTACTGCTCCCGCGCCTGCCAGCAACGCGCCTACCGCAAGCGCAGATCAGGCTAGGACGCGAGGACGCCCCACTCGGACAACACCAGGTCCACGAACTTCGCGGGATGGTCCAGGTGCAGGAAGTGCCCGGCTTCCGGCCACACCACGGTCGCCGATCGCCGGTGTCCGGGCAGCCCCGCCTCCCACTGCGCGGCTTCCGGCACATTGTGCACGGCGAGCACGGGGCAGGTCCGTCTGGCCAGGTAGCGCTCGGACTCCCGGCGCACCCCGAACGCGCCCGGCACGGTGTACATCCCGGCGTAGCACTCGGCCAGCACGTGACCGGGCGTGGCCAGAAGTTGCCCGATGATCGGCGCGGGGAGCGGTCCGAGCTGCCGCAAAGCCGCAGCCGCGCCGTCGGCACGCAACGCCGCCAGCCGCCCGGGGATGAGCCGCTCCTCCGCCTCGTCCGCGCCGTAGGCGGGGGCGATGGCCACCAGCGCGCTGACCAGTTCCGGATGCTCGACCGCCAGCGCGGTGACCACCTGGGCGCCCATGGAGTGCCCGATGGCCACCACCGGCTCCTCCAGCAGCGGCAGCAGGTCACGGGCCAGGTCGGCGGGCCGATATCCGGTCGCCGGAGCCGGGGACCTGCCGTGGCCGCGCAGGTCGGGGGCGATCACCCGGCGACCGCCGAAGTCCAGCGCGTGCCACACCCGGTGGTCGCCTCCCCAGCCGTGCACCAGGAGCAGCGCCGGCCCTTCGTGTCCTCGGGTCTCCACGTGCACGTTCATGTGTCGTACCTGATCTGCTCGAACCGCGCGGCACAGCCCTCGCCCGCCAGGTCCTGCACCCAGAATCCGAAGAACGCGCCGGTGAAGCCGAACGAGCGCACATGACCGTCGACGAACTCGTCGGCGTGCTCGTCCGACAGGATCGTCGCGTCCAGCTCGGGGCCGTCGTTGAAGCGCACGACCGGCCCGTCGAACTCCACCCGCAGCCTGACCTCGGGCCCCGCCGGCCCGAGCAGGTGCTCGGTGCGGGTGCCCCGGTCGCTGCTGGTCAGCACCAGGCCGTCCGTGGTCAGGGCGAGGTGGTGCCAGTTGCGTGAGTTGTAGTACGCGGTGATGCCCGCCGACTGATGGACGCTGTCCGGCTCGAACCGCATGACGGCCTCAAGGGAGCACTTGTGCGCCGTGACCCGGCGGGCGACCAGGCTCGGGCTGCGCAGGCCGTACGGGGACTGGCCGCCCTGGATGGTGAGGCCGCCGGGGTCGGCGACCAGCCAGTCCGGCGAGGCGGGCCGCCGCAGCGTGCTCCAGTCGAGCCCGAGCCCGCTGGGGGCATCCTCGGTCACCGGCCACGGATGGGCGGGCAGCGCGGGCGGGACCACCTCGACGGCGGGCACACCGCCCGCCACGCGCGGCCAGCCGTCCTCCCAGACCACGCGCTGCAGCGCGGTCTCACGCCCGAGCACGCACCTGCGGTTGTGGTACGGCCGGGCCACGAGGTGAGCGACGTACCACTCCCCCGTCTGCGTCTGCACCAGGCAGCCGTGCCCCGCCTTCTGCAACTCCAGGCTCGGGTCGTGCCGCGAGGTGAGCATCGGCCCCGCCGGATCCTCCTCGTACGGCCCGGCCAGCGACCGGGACCGCAGCACCGTGACGCCGTGCTCATAACCGGTGCCGCCCTCGGCCGCCATCAAGTAGTACCAGCCGTCGATCTTGTAAATGTGGGGGCCTTCGGTGATGTTGCGGTTGGGCAGGATCAGCTCGGGTTTGCCGCCATCCAGAGGTTGCAGCTCGATCCCCGCGAACCCGCGTCCCGGCCGGGAGTCGAAGACCATGTTGAGCAGCCGGCTCCGGCCGTCCTCGTGGTAGAGGGCGGCGTCGAAGCCGCGGCCGGGCAGCCGTACCGGGTCGGACCACGGCCCTTCGATCGAAGGCGCGGTGATCAGGTAGTTGGCGATGTCCTTGTACCCGAGCGCGTAGTTGTCCATCACGCCGTAGACGAGGTGGAACAGCCCGTCGTGGTAGGTCAGGTCGGGCGCCCAGACGCCGCCGGAGTCGGGCACGCCGGACAGGTCGAGCAGCCTGCGCTCGGTAAGGATGCCACCCAGCGGACGCCAGTTCACCAGGTCGCGTGAGTGGTGGACGCGCACGCCCGGATACCACTCGAAGGTGGACGTGGCCAGGTAGTAGTCCTCCCCCACCCGCACAATCGACGGGTCCGGGTGGAAACCGGGCAGGACGGGATTGCGGATCATGCGATCTCCACACTCTTTCCAGCAGGCAGCTCGACTTCTCGGCGCAGTCCCGAGGCACGATGGATCACCGTGACGATCTGATCGACAGGTGAGGTGAGCCTGGCGCGCACGCCGTCGCCCCAGGTCAGCTCCTCGACCGTCACCCGGCCCCGGCAGCGGACACCTCTCACGCGGCCCCGCTCGAGGGTCGACGGCAGCGCGGGCAGCAGCTCGACGGTCCCCGGCCGCGAGTAGACCAGCAGCTCCAGGAAGACGCCCGGCAGGGTGATGGCCGCGTCGGCGTTGTAGACCTCGCGGCCGGGGTTGTGGGAGCTCATCAACGAGTCGAAGAACATCCCATTGTCCAGAATTTTCCGGACATTCGCCCAGGCCAGCTCCCCGTCCTTCAGCCGCGCCGCCGCCAGCGCCCGGTGCAGGCTCCCGTGCGCCGACAGGTTCTCATCGCCCCTGAGCACGAGGGCTTCGCGGGCGGCCGCCGCCAGCTCCGGCGTGTCGTCGGGGTTGATCTCGTGCAGCGGCCAGACCGGGTACAGGTGACTGACATGCCGGTGATCTTCGTACGGCTCCACGTCCGCGATCCACTCGGCCAGCGCACCCCTCTCGTCGATCTTGTACGGCGGAAGCCGCTCGCTCGCCGGGGAGCCGCCGAGCGCGTGCCTGGCCGCCGCGACGTCCATGGTGGCGTTGACGCAGGCGAACGGCCCGCCGCCCGGCCCGGCCTCGGGCGAGAACGACGGCACCACGCTCCCGTCCGTCCCGGCGAGGAAGTCCTCCCAGAACAGGCGGCACTCCGCCAGCCACTCCTCCAGCTCGGGGATCGGCTCGCCGGTTGTCTCGGCGTGCTCGACCAGCGGATACAGCAGCCAGTCCGCCCCGGCCAGCCACATCGTCCATGGCCAGTCGGCGTTCAGGTGGAACAGGTGGCCGTTCTCTCCATCCGTGCGGCTCGGCGCGAGGATGCCCCTGACGCCGTAGACCTCTCTGGCGTTGCTGCGCCAGTGGTCGATCTGACCTCGGATGAGGTTCGCGTACCCGTCGATCAGCTCCGGCATCGCGCCGATGTTGACGCCCGACATCTGGAGGTTGAGGTTGGCGTCGGTGGTGAAGTCGCCCGACCAGGCCGCTCCCCACTCCCCCAGCCACAGGCCGGTCAGCCTCGGCGGGAGGATGCCGCAGGAGCTGAGCAGGAGGTAGCGGCCCGCGTGGAACAGCCGCTCCACCAGCGCGGCGCCCGCCAGTTCGCCGACCGGCCTGGCCCGCTCGTCCGGGGTGGCGCCCAGGTCGAGGGTGACGCGCTCGTAGAGCGGGCGGTGCCGGGCGACGTGCCTGCGCAACAGGCCGTCGTACCCCGGCGCGGCCAGATCCCCCAGTTCGGTGGCCTCAAGCGGCGCGGTCCCGCTTTTCTCGTGCCGGGCCACCTTCGTCAGCAGCAGCACCTCGGACGCGCCCGTCACGGTCACCGTGTCGCCCTCCACCGCGACGGTCCCGCCGCGTGGCCGGACGAGGGTGAGCCCCTCGAAGCCGGAGGCGCCCCGGCCCTCGGGCGGGTAGGTGCCGCGGATCCGCAGGAAGACCTGGCCGTCCTGCTCGCCGGCCACCGTCTCGTAGCGGACCGTCTCCGGCCTGCCGGGCAGGTCGCCGGTCAGGCGGAGGGTGACGTCGCCGGTGAGGCGCTGGACGACGACCGAATCGGCGCGGGACACGAAGGCCCGGTGCGACTCCCCCGGACCCGTGGTGACCTCGCCGGTGGTGAAGTCGGTGGTGCGGCGATACTCCCCGTCCGGGGCCGGACGTGAGATCACCAGCTCCCAGCCCGGGTGGAACGGCTGGGTCCACTCCAGACTCCGGCCGCCGGCCGCCAGCGCCTGGGCCTCGACCGGCCGCCCGGCCAGCAGGAGGGAACGGATCTCGGCCAGCAGGTGCGCGGTAGCGGGCGGGCGGCGGTCGCGGGTGCCGTTGGGCAGCACGAACCGGTGGTGATCGACCACCACCCGCTCCTCCCGCGGCCCGCCGTACACCATGATCCCGACCTCGCCGTTGCCGGAGAGGAACGCGTCCTCCCAGGTGGGCGCGGGCGACAGGTCGAGCAAGGAGTGCATCAGTCCTCCAGGTAAAGCACCATTGTGCTGAGCGGTCCTACCTCGATCGGGCGGCCGAGGGGAACGCGGCGGCCGGTGACGAGATTACGGGCGTGGCCGGAGCCGGTCACATGCAGGGTGCGGGAGCGCTCTTCCGAGGTGTTCATGCCGATGAGGTACCGGCCGTAGGAGCAGCGGTAGAACTGCGCCTTGCCGACGAAGAGCTTCTCGACACCGGGGAAGTCCACGCCGAGTGCCGGGTCGGGCACGTCGGCGGGGTGCGGGCCGACCTTGAGTACCTCGCCGGCGAAGGCCTGGTGCAGTCCGGGGCCGGGAGGTGGGAAGCCGCCGGGCGGGATGTGGGAGGCGGCGGGGTCGTTGATGGCGAAGGAGAAGCAGACCCAGTCGGCCTCGGTCCAGGTGTCGCCGGTGGGCGTGACCTGGCACTGCTGCCGGATGGTGGCGACCCGGTGGGTGTCCGGGGTGATGTGGTGGACGCGGGCCAGGTTGTTGACGGCCTGCCGGGCGCGCCAGTAGAGGGAGGCGTAGAGGATCTCCTTGCCGTTCTTGATCGCGACGACGCCGTTCTCCTCGTCGGAGAAGACGAAGCCGGGGGCGTCCCAGTCCATGGGGAACAGCTTCCCCGTCGCGGGCAGCGCCTGGAAGGCGGGCCAGTCGCGCTGGACCAGGCGCAGGGCGTTGAGCCCGACCCGTGGCCAGGTGTTGGTGAGCAGCAGGTCGAGGTGGCCGAAGAACTGGTTGTCGGCGATCATGCGCTGGGCGTGTCCGGCGATCGAAGGGTCGCCGAGCACGGCCGCGGCCATGACGGGGTGGCCGTCCCAGGCCAGGCGCTGGGCGTAGACGACGTCACCGGGATAGTGGTCGTCGCGCCAGCCGACGGCGGCCTCCATGCGCATGGTGCGGTAGCCGTCGTTGTCGACCTCGGGGTAGCGGAAGACGGCCCGCGCGTTGATCATCTTGATCAGCTGCGCCTTCAGCGCCGGGTCCTCGACCCCGTCGAAGCGGGTGACGGCCTCGTAGAGCAGGACCAGCCAGTCGGTCACTTCACCGTAGTTGCCTACGTACCCGAGCTCCCTGGTCAATCCCTTCCTGGTGACCTGGTAGAAGTGCTCACCGAGGATCTTGCTGGGGTTGCCGGAGGCGTCCTCCCGGCCGAGGAAGGGCTTCAGGCCGACGGCCTGGTGGATGTAGTCGCGGGCCTTCTCCTCGGTCAGCGGGGCCTGGTCCGGATTTATCAGCATCAGGGCGCGATTGCACCGGTAGATGCCGAGCGCGCAGATCTGCACCTGGTTGCTGTAGTGCGGCATGTGCTGGCGCCAGTACGAGACGGACTCGGCCAGCATCCTGGTGTAGGCGTCGCGCCGTACCGGGAGATCGCCCTGGTCGGGCTGGGTGGCCCCGTCCAGCGGCGTGACCTCCACGTCGTCGAACCAGGCGGTGCCGCCGCCCTCGACCCGGACGTCGAGCCGGAGCTCGACCGCCGTGGCCGGGGTGGTCAGCTCCGCGGTGATCTGGGTCCACTCCTGGGTGCCGGCGGGGGCGTAGAACTTGTTGTCGGTGCCGGCGATCTTCCCGGCGGCGTCGTAGAAGAGCACGTCGAGGTACGCGCCCGGCGCCACGACGTCCTGGGTCCTGACCCAGACGCTGTAGCGGTGCCTGCCCTGGCCGATGAGGGTACGGTTCTGGGCGGTGTTCCAGCCCGCGGCGGCGCCGGCGGCGGCCGTGACCTTGACCGAGCGCGAGCCACTGCGCTTGACCGTGTCGTCCCAGAGCCAGGTGGCCGTGCCCGCCCATCGGGCGGTGGACCAGGAGGCGGGGGACGTGCCGCCGCGCTCGAAGCCCGGGTTGGGCGCGCCCACGGTCCGCCCGCCGACCGGGCGTTCCAGCCGGTCGCCCAGGACGTCGCGGAGCAGCAGGAGCGCCAGGCCTACCTTGGCGAAGCCCTCCCACTGCTGGTCGGAGGCGGTCAGCACGGTCGGGTCGGTGAGCCACTTCGTGTAGCGGGCGTCGATGGCCGCCAGCACCTGGTCGATCGCGTCCGGATTCTGGTGGGCGGGGCTCTCGGGCCAGTGATAGCCCTCGGCCAGCCCCTGGAAGGCCCAGGAGTCGAGCGAGGCGGGGTTGCCGTTGAGCCAGTTGCGGTGCTCGGTCAGCACCCTCGCCTTGACCTGCTCCAGCACCTCGGGTCCGGGTGCGGGCCGGGCGGGCGCGTCGGGCGCGGGGCCCTGGATGCCGTCGCCGGGGAAGTACGGCTCGGCATGGGTGTAGACGCGGTAGAAGGGGCGGCCGGGCTTGTCCATCGACCGGTAGAACTCGGCCGCGTTCTGCCCGTAGCCCCAGATCCGGCCCATCGACCTGATCTCCAGCGTGACCTGCTCGCGGTCGCGCGTCATCGCCTCGGGCAGCGGCAGCGTGTGGTAGTGGAAGCGGCCCGGCGAGTGGGCGTCCAGGCTGAGGATGTCCAGCGGGTCGACCGCGCCCAGATGGTAGTGACCGACCTGCTTGCCGTCGCAGAAGAGCTGGAGCCGCGACTGGTCGGCCTCGCTCGCGGCGTGGTCGCCGCCCCAGAGCTTGATCGTGACGTACGTGGTGCCGCTCGGCACACACCTGACGGTGAAGGAGATCGTGCCGCCCCAGACCCCGGCAGGCTCTTGGGGGTTGAGCACGCGGGCGGACTGGCCGAGCCCGCCCGCCACGACCTCCGAGCGGTCGGCGGTCACCGCGTGGGCGGCTTCGGAGGCCTTGTCCCCGAAGACCACCACGTCCAGCGGCTCCTCACGGCGGGGTGTCGCGGCGGCGGCCTCGCCGGTCCATAACCACGTGGCGGCGGCCAGCGCGCCCGAGGACGCCAGCACGGTCCTCCGGCTGATGTGATGCGCCATCGTCACTGGCCCTTCAGGTAGGCGTCGGCCTGCTTGGCCATCTCCGCCTGGACCTTGGCCAGGCCCGCCCTGTCCAGCGCCTTCTTCAGCTTGTCCAGGCCCTGGTCGACGTCCACCGCGCCGATGAACAGCGGGTTGGCGAACTGCGTCATGGCGGCGGTTATCTGGGCGTTCTCCCGCTTGATCGGCTCCGGGTCGGGGACGAAGCTGGCGTAGGGGTCGACGGTGAAGTTGTCGATGTCCTGTGCCCAGTCGAACCACTTGGTCTCGGACTCGGTCATGTCCTTGACCCGGCGCTCCAGCTTGGCCCGCCAGGCGAGGGCGAAGCCGGGGAAGGTGTAGGTGGACAGCTTCTCGTACTTGTCGTCGCCGATGGGGTTCCAGTCCTTGCCGGGGAGGCCGTAGTTGAGCAGGTCGTGGTTCTCCTTGATCGACGCCCAGTCCTGCAGTTGCATCGCCTTCTCGTTGCTCTGGCCCTTGGCGTTGAGCACGACGAAGTTGTCGCTCTGGAAGGTCTGGTACGGCTTGGCGTTCTCGCCGCCCTTGAGCGGCATCACGTTCGCGATCATCGCCCCGGGCACGTTCTTGGTCAGCTCGGGCAGCGCCGTGGAGGACAGGCCGTCGGTCATGGCCCACATGGTGGCGACGCGGCCGGCCTTGAACTGGGAGTCCAGCGCCTTGGAGTCCAGGGTGAGGGCGTTCTTGTTGATCAGCCCGTCCTGGTAGTACTTCCGGACCAGGCGCAACGCGTCCACCATGCCCGGGGCCTCCCACCACGGGACCGGGTGGGACGAGCCGGTCTGCTTGCCGTCGGCGGCCAGCACGAAGTTGAGCGAGTCGCCGGTGAAGGAGGCGATGCTCATGGTGGGGTTGTCCCACATGTAGGGGTTGAGCCAGCCGACGGGGTTCCAGGCCACCAGTTGCTTGGGCATCCGCGAGCTGATCCCGATCGGGATGATGTCCTTGTTCTTCTGCTTGACGTCGTACCAGAACTTCTCCAGCCCCGCGAAGTCCGTGATGTCACTCATGCCGAGCTTCTCCGCCAGGTCCTGGCGGATGCTGAAGTGGTGGAAGCGCGCGACCGAGTTGATCTGGGGCACGCCGTAGAGCTTGCCGCTCCACCGGTTCAACTCGATGATCTTCGGATCGATCGTGGCGGTCAGGTTGGGGTACTTGCCGCTGGACAGCAGGCTGCTCAGCTCGACGATCGAGCCGCTGGCCGCGAGCTGGGTCATGTTGAGCCAGCGCGCCTGCAGCGCGGTGTCGAACTTCTCCCCCGCGGTGAACTTCAGCAGCGCCTGCTGGCCGTAGTTGGTCCACGGGATGAACTGCGGCTTGATGGTGAAGCCCAGGTCCGCCTGGAGCTTCTTGTTGACCTCGGCCAGGATGGCGTCCCATCCGGCCGGCACGTCGCCGGGCAGCAGCATGCTCATCGTGAGCGGCCCACTGCTCTGGCCGCCGGTGGCCGGCTTCGAGGAGTCGTCGGAGCAGGCCGCGAGGAGAGCGGCGATGGACAGGCCGCCGCCGGTGGCCAGCAGGCCTCGCCGCGACATCATGGGGTTGGACACGGTAACTCCAGAAGGTGGGGGGGAGCGGGCTCAGCCCTTGGTGGCGCCGAGGGTGATGCCCTTGACGAAGTAGCGCTGGGCGAAGGGGTAGGCGAGCAGGATCGGGCCGATGGTGACGGCCGTGAGAGCCAGCCGGAGCTGGTAGACGGGGGTGGCCGCCTCGGCCAGCTGCGGCAGCATCTGCGTGAACGAGATGTTGGAGATGAGGTTCTGCAGCACGAGCGGGAGCGGGAACTTGTGCACGTCGTCGATGAACAGCAGCGCCATGAACCAGTCGTTCCAGTAGTGCACGGCGTAGAAGAGGCCGACGACGGCGAGGATCGGCTTGGACAGCGGAATCGCGATCGTGAAGAAGATGCGCAGCTCGCCCGCACCGTCGATCTTGGCAGACTCGAAGATCGACTCCGGCAGCTGGCGGAAGGCGCTGACCTGGACGAAGACCAGGAACGGCATGACCAGCAGCGGCAGGATCACCGAGAAGTAGCTGTTCTGCAACTTCAGGTACTGCGTGACCAGCAGATAGAGGGGCACCAGGCCGCCGGAGAACAACATCGGCAGGTACGAGAAGACGGTCAGCGGCCGGCTGATGCCGGGCAGCCGGCGGGCGATCACCCAGCTCAGCCCCGAGGTCACCGCCAGGGACAGGGCCGTGCCCACGACCGTGATGAAGACGCTGGCGAAGTAGGCGTCGAGCACCGCCGGACCCGTGAAGATCATCTTGTAGGCGGTGAGGTCGAAGGCCGCGGGGAACAGGCTGTACCCGGTGGTGGCCAGCTCGGACTCGCTGGTGAACGACCCCGAGATGATCATCCAGAACGGGATCGCGCAGGCCAGCACGGCGAAGGAGACGCCGATGATGCTGACGATGGTGAACGGTTCCAGCTTCTTGCCGCTCATAGGATGCTGGTCTCCTTCGAGTACTTGCGCTGGATCAGCACCGCGATCAGCACGAGGACGAAACCCACCACCGACTGGAACAGGCCGACCGCGGCGGTGGTGCCGAAGTCGCCGAGCTGGCGCAGGGCGCGGAAGACGTAGGTGTCGATGACGTCCGTGCTGTCGAACAGGGTGCCGTTGTCCCCGACGATCGCGTAGATGGTGCCGAAGTCGCCGTAGAAGATGCGGCCGACCCCCAGCACCAGCAGGACCGCGGCGGTGGGCTTCAGCAGCGGGAGGGTGATGCGCCAGGCCATCTGGGCCCGCGAGGCTCCGTCGATCATCCCGGCCTCGTAGACCTCCTCGGGGATGCCGGTGATCGCGGCGAGGAAGATGACGCTCAGGTAGCCGCCGAGCTGCCAGATCTTCACCACCGTGAGGATCCACGGCCACGGCCCCGGCTCCGTGTACCAGTCCACCGTGGGGAACCCGAGGCCCCCGAGGGCGTCGTTGACCGCCCCGCCCCCGCCGGAGGCTCCGGCCAGCAGCACCTGCAGGATGATGCTGATCACGACCGGGGAGACGAAGTAGGGGAAGAAGACGACGGACTGGGAGACCCGCTTGAAGAAGGTGCTGCGGATCTCGTTCAGCATGATCGCTAGAATCATCCCGGCGGCCAGCGTCGCGATCAGGAACAGGATGTTGAGGAAGAGCGTGTTGAACAGGATCCGCGCCGCGTCCCCGGACTCCAGGAAGTAGGCGAAGTTCTCCAGCCCGTTCCACGGGCTGCCGAAGATCCCCAGGTTGACGTCGAACTGCTTGAACGCCACCACCAGGCCGGCCATCGGCAGGTAGTTGAAGACAAGGAAGAAGACGACCGCCGGCAGCGCGAGCAGCCCGATCGTCCAGCTCGTGCGGACCGCCCCGCGTCGGACGCGGCGCCCGCCCGGCGGCCCGGAAGGCGGTCCCGTCTGAGGCTCTCGCCTGGTCTGTAGCGTGCTCATCACCGAAGTCCCGTCTGAGGCGGCAGCAGGTGGCTCTCTAGGTTGATAGAAACCGGTCGCTGCGAACGCTACGTCCGAGCGGCGGACACGTTCAAGGTTGCGTTACGGAGACGTTACACATCGACCACGGATAACCTGGGAATCCTGGTACGGCGCTCGTTCGAGATCAATCAAGACTGACCGTTGACCATGCGCAGCTGTGCTTCTAGGTTAGAAACCGGTCTCTATCCGAATGGAGGGCTTTCCCTGTGTCCACACGCCCGAAGGCGCTGTTCGCCATGAGCGAGGAACATCTCGCCCTGCTCTTCCCCGCGCCCTTGCTGCGGCGGCTGGACACGCTGGCCGACATCGACGTCGCCCTGGTGGCCGAGCGCTTCGACGACCCGCGCCTGCCCCTGGCCGACACCGAGATCCTCCTCACCGGCTGGGGCTGCCCGCCGCTCGACGAGGCACTGCTCGACGCCACCCCACGCCTTCGCGCCGTGCTGCACGCGGCCGGCTCGGTCAAGAGCCTGGTCACTCCCGCCTGCTGGGAACGCGGCCTGCTGATCTCCTCGGCCGCCGCGGCCAACGCCGTCCCGGTGGCCGAGTACACCGTCGGCACGATCCTGCTGGCCGGCAAGGGGGTCTTCGCCCTCAACGAGCGCTACCGGCGCGAACGCGCCTTCACCCTGGCCAAGATCGAGGAGGGCATCGGCAACAACGGCCGCAGGGTCGGCGTCGTGGGCGCTTCCCGCATCGGCCGCAAGGTGCTCGAGCTGCTGGCGCCGTACGACCTGGACCTGTGTCTGTACGACCCCTACACCCGGGTTCCCGGCGTACCGCAGGCTTCGCTGGAGGAGCTGCTGCGCCGCAGCGACATCGTCAGCCTGCACGCCCCCGCCACCCCCGAGACCCGGCACATGATCGACCGCGCGCGGCTGGCGCTGATGCCGGACGGCGCGGTGCTGATCAACACCGCCCGCGGGTCGCTGGTCGACACCGACGCGCTGGTCACCGAGCTGAGATCCGGGCGGCTGTCGGCGATCCTCGACGTCACCGAGCCCGAACCGCTGCCGTCCGACTCACCCCTGTTCGACCTGCCGAACGCGTTCCTCACCCCGCACATCGCCGGCTCACACGGCAACGAGCTGGCCCGGATGGGCGCCGTCGTCGTGGACGAGCTGGAACGGCTGACCGCCGGGCTGCCGCTGGCGCACCGGGTGAACCACGACGACCTGGACCGAGTGGCCTGATGCGGCGGTGCGGCTCCCAGGTAGCGTGGGAGCCGCGCCGTCCGCGACAATCGAGCTGCCCTGGCCCTGATGAAAGGTGCGCCTTGCCACGAAAGCCGGGAAACTCACAGCACGCCGCGCAGGAGGCGACGCCGCGTAAGGCTGCCGTGGATGACGCCGAGCGCGCCACCATCCGCGACGTCGCCGCCCGGGCCGGGGTCTCCGCCTCCACCGTCTCCCGGGTGATCAAGGGCGACTACCCGGTCGCGCAGGCCACCCGCACCCGCGTGCTGCGCGCCATGCGCGAGCTGGACTACGTCCTCAACGTGCACGCCCGTGCCCTGTCCGGGGCCAGCACCAAAATGGTCGCCTTCGTGCTCGACGACGTCACCGGCCCTTCCTTCGCCTACGTCGCCAAGGGCGTCGAACAGCAGGCCACCGCCGAAGGGCGGCTGTGCCTGGTCTGCACCACACACGGCGATCCGGCGCGCGAGCTGACGGTGGTGGAGGCCATGCGCGAGCAGCGGGCCGACGCGGTGATCCTGGTCGGCGGCGGCTCGGCCGACGACGCCTACCGCCGTCGCATGACCCACTTCGCGCACGCCCTGGACAAGGCCGGCTCCCGGCTGGTGCTGTGCGGACGTCCCCCGCTCGGCGACGACGTGCCGACCACCGTGGTCGAGTACGACAACGAGGCCGGCGCCTACGCGATGACCAGCCACCTGCTCTCCCGCGGCCACCGCCGGATCGTCTACCTCGGCGCCGCCACCGCCGAGGACCAGAACACCACCAAGATCGACCGCGTGCACGGCTTCCGCCGCGCGCACGAGGACTACGGCGTGCCCTACGACCCGGACCTCCTCCTGCCCAGCACCTTCTCCCGCAGCGCCGGTTACGAGGCCACCAAGCGCCTGCTGGCGGTCGGGGCGGACTTCACCGCGATCTTCGCCGGCACCGACATGGTGGCCGCCGGCGTGCTGGCCGCGCTGCGCGAGGCGGGCGTGCGGGTGCCCGAGGACGTGTCGGTCGCGGGTTACGACGACATCCCGCTCGCCGCCGACCTGGTGCCCGGGCTCACCACGGTGCACATCCCCACCGAGGAGCTGGGCCGCACCGCCGTACGGCTGGCGCTGGACCCCAGCCAGCCGCAGCATGTCGTCCTGGGCACCCACATCGTGGTCCGCGGCTCGGTCGGCAAGAGGACCGTCACCCCTCACTAGCCCATCGCCTGGAACGTGCCGGGGCTGACCGGCCCGATCGTCACGGTCGGGCATCGTCCCCGCGGGGCGCTTCTTCCCATGGGAGGGAGCGCCCACCTCCCGATAGGAGAGAAGCGACCGTCCCGCCACGGTCGTACCAGACCGTGGCGGGACGGTGGCGTCAGCGGCGCCAGATCACCGCGGAGGGGGTGGCGGCGTCGATGGTGACGTCGCCGCTCCAGTTGAGGAAGGACTCCTGGGGAAGATAGTCCTGGCCCAGGAAGAAGCCGCGCTTGATGCCGGTGACGTGCACGACGGCGCCGTTGTCGGTGCCGACCACGACGCGGTTGGCGGTGATCTCCTGGATGTCGTCGGCGGTCGTGCCGGCCGGCAGTTCCACCGTGGTCGCCGCCGGGTCGTCCCGCTGGATGGACCAGGTGGGGTCGACATGGTTCGACAGATAGACGCTGCCGCCGTTCTTGAGGCGCACGCCGATCGAGACGCCGACCCAGGAGGAGCCCGTGTTGGGCCGGTCCGTCGTCTTCTTGATCGCCGCGAACAGGTAGTTGCGCTGGTCGCTCACCTCGGGCGTGGCAGGCGCGGTGTCCGATGCGGCCTCGATCTTGCCCTCCCGGATCATCTCCTTGGACATGATCTCGTAGGTCCAGGCGTTGGTGTCCATCATGTACTCGCGGGGCTGGTCGGCCGGGCGGGTCTGCAGAGGCGACAGGAAGAACCTCATCGGATCGGTGACCTTGTCGCACATGTTGTTGTTGCTGGTGCAGGTCTCCAGGAGGGCGTGGTCGCCCTCGTACTGTCCGGAGAAGTGCAGCGTCTGGTGGTTGGCGGCCTGATAGGTGTCGCTGCCCGCGACCCGGTTGCCGTGCTCGTCGACCTCCACGTCGTAGATCCACTCGATGTCAGTGGTACGGCCCCAGCGCGCCATCAGCGCCGGCGTGTTGGTCCCGCCGTCCTCGTTGCTCCACACGATGGAGTACGTGAGCTTCGTCCGGCCCGGCGCCGTCCCCGGCGCGACCTCGTGCCAGGCGATGAGCGGCGTGTCGGTCGTCGCGTTCTGATAGGGGGTACCGAGCTCGGAGAGGTTGCGGCCGTAGACGACCGGGGCGTAGCGCAGCGCCAGGTAGTCGGCGCTGCCCGGCGCGTACGTCGTCACCTTCACCTTGTCGAGCCGGACGGAAGCGCTGCCCGCCGCGGATCGTTCGTCGGCGAAACGCAGGCGCAGCTGGTGCGGCCCTGCCTTCAGCATGCCGAGGGCGAGCTGCCGGTGCAGCCGCTGATCTCCGGAGACGACGAGGTCGGTGGCATAGCGGTTGTCGACATAGACGGACACGACCGCCGACTCGTCACCCTTCACGGCCCAGTCCGTGCCGGGGGCGGCGGCGTCCAGGTCGACGAGTGCCTCGCCGGACTTCTTCACAACGAACGGCACCCTTGCGTCAGGGTGATCGCGGCCAATCTTGATCTGCCGGCCTTCAACGGCTCGGTCCTGGTCCGCCTGCGCCATGGCCGGCGCGGCGAGTGCGACCACGGTGGCGGCCACCGCAGTGCAGGCGGTCAGTAATTGGACGACTCGCATCAGAGTTTCCTCCGTCGGAAATGCACCCGCGCACCCGCGGGCAGACTCAATGATCAGATGTAACCGATGAGACAACAACGACAAAGCTGTCATTGAAGATCAGGGCAACACGCTCAGCGCGCGTGCAGGCGCCAGGGCAGGCGGATGGTGATGAACTCGTCGTTGTCCGGCCGGCCCGGCGTGCGTCCCGACGAGAACGGGAAGTTGTTGTCGTTGAGGATCCCGATCGTGCGGTCGTCCAGGATGACGACGTCCTCGATGGTCTGGAACGGGAAGCGGAACGTCTCCCCGAACCCGCCGAGCCCCTTGGGGTTGGCCAGATCCAGCAGGTCGGCGGCCAGGGTCTTGTCCAGAGCGCCGTCGTGGTCGCGGTCGCGGGTGTCGGCCAGGTAGACGCGCTTGAGCGCGGCGGCGTCGCCCTGGTTGTTGTCCCGCTCGATGATCAGGAAGCGGTGGTCGTCCACCGCGATGGCGTCACCGATCGCGTTGGCCGGGCTGTCCAGCCGATACGTCCAGCGCTTGCCGGTGTAGGCGCGCTTGCGGACGTCGAACTCGTTCAGCCGCAGCGTACCCGCGGGGTCACCGCTGACCGTCCCCTCCAGCAGCGGGTACAGCCGTCGCCCGTCCACGGAGCGGGCCATGCCCTCGAAGCCCTTGCTGCCGGCCAGGTTGGGGGCCGCGCCGTTCAGCGTCGGGTTCTCCGGCGCCTTGACGCCGGGCAGCTCGATCGGCGCCTCCAGCAGGGTGCCGCTCGACGAGAAGTGCAGCAGGAACGGGCCGAACTCGTCGCCGATCCAGTACGTGCCGTCGTCCGCCCGCACGATCGACTCCACGTCGAAGTCGGCCCCGGTGAGCACCCGATCCGCCCTGGTCAGCGGCCAGGACACGCGCCGGTCCGGGTCGGACAGGTTGAACCCGCCCAGCACGCGCACGGTGCCGGCACGGAAGTCCGGCCTGATGCGGTGCACGCGCAGCAGGAAGTCGGCGCTGTTGTTCTTGGCTCCGTACCCGTTGTCGGACAGCACGTCGAAGGTGCCGTCACCGCGCCGGACGATGCCGCTGAACCCCTGGACCGGCTGGCCGGCGAAAGGTGGGGTGACCCCGTTGACGGGGGCCGTGCCGATCTGCGAGCCGGATGGCTCGCTGCCGGGCACGAAGGTCTGCGCCGGGAGCGAGGCGAACCCGGTGAGCGTGGCCCGGCCCGCGCCGTCCGGCTCGGCGGCAGCGGAGGATGCGGAGGCGGCCGAGGCGGCGAGGCTCACGGCCAGCACGGCGGCACCCACCGCCAGAGGGATGCGTTTCATGCCCGGCACGCTAGAGGTGTCATATGACGCGATTCCTAACACAGCGTGCATACAGCGTGCCTTTGATCGGCTATGACCGTCGATCACGTACGAGCTTCGTAGCCTGCCTCGGTGGAGCTTGTGGCCCTATGATCGAATCACCCGCATCGCGCCCCCGCCCAGGAGTCTTGTGCCGGACATCCAGCCCCTCAGGCCCGGAGATCCCAGGTCCGTGGACCGGTACCGGATCACGGGCCGGATCGGCGAGGGTGGCCAGGGGACGGTCTTCCTCGCACTCGACGACGACGACCAGCAAGTGGCGATCAAGATAATGACGTCCGTCGACGCCTCCGACACCGAGTCCAGGCTGCGGTTCCAGCGAGAGATCGAGGTCGCGTCCAAGGTGGCCTCGTTCTGCACGGTGCGTGTGCTGGGCCACGGGATCAGCGACGACCGCCTCTACATGGTCAGCGAATACATCGCGGGCGAGTCGCTCCAGCAATACGTCCTCGCCAGGGGGCCGCTGGAGACCTCAGTGCTCACCCGGCTCGCCGTCAACACCTCCACGGCGCTGGTCTCCATCCACAACGCCGGGATCGTCCACCGGGACTTCAAACCCAGCAACGTCCTCCTGGGCTCGGACGGCCCCTACGTGATCGACTTCGGCGTGGCCCGCTCGTTCGGCGACAAGACCGTGACCGTCACGGGAGTACTGGGCACCCCCGCCTACATGTCTCCCGAGCAGCTCGCGGGCGATCGGGTGACCCCGGCCTCCGACATGTTCAGCTGGGGCCTGACGATGACCTTCGCGGCGCTGGGCCGGCCCCTCTTCAGCGGCAGCACCATCGCGGCCATGGCCATCACCCTGCGCCAGGACGAGATCGACCTCAGCGAGGTCGCCCAGCCGCTGCGCTCGATCATCGCCTCCTGCCTGGTGCGTCAGCCGGAGTCACGGCCGACCGCGCGTCAGGTGCTCAACGCCCTCATCGCGGGCGATCCGCCGCAACCGTGGCCCACCGAACACGAAGCGCCCGTTCCCCTGATCGCCCCCTCCGCACAGCCCGATCCGGGCGATCCGCCGCATCCGTGGCCTGCGGAACGGGAGACGTCCTCCCCCGTGATCGCGCCCTTCGCGCCACCCGACTCGACCCCCGGCACCGTCCGGCCTGCCCAGGTGGCGTTTCCCGACCCGATCTCGCAGCCCACCGGCGGCACGCCGCCGACCTTACGCTCTCGCAAGCGGGTCGGGCGGCTCGCCGTCGCGGGAGCGGTGCTGGTGGCGCTCACCGGAGCGGGCGCGGTGCTGGTGCCCCGGTTGGTCTCGGCCCCGACGACGCCGGCCAGTTCCATCGCGGCCGCCGCGGGGTTCGGTGCCCCGATCGGCTGGCACCCCACCGGCCACTTCGCGGCGGTCACCGCCGTCGCCACGGCCGAGGTCGCCGGGCGCCCGGTCATGGTGACCGCCAGCGAGGACGGGACGGTCCGGCAGTGGGACGCGCGTACCGCGCGGCCGATCGGCGCGCCGATGCCAGGTCACGGCGACTGGGTCCGAGCGGTGGCGACCACCACCGTGAACGGCAAATCCGTCGCGGTCACCGGCAGCGACGACAAGACCGTACGCCTGTGGGACCTCACCACCGGCCGCCCCATCGGCGCCCCCCTCACCGGCCACACCGGCGCCGTCCTCGCCGTCGCCACCACCACGATGAACGGCAAGCCCGTCGCGGTCACCGGCAGCGACGACAAGACCGTACGCCTGTGGGACCTCACCACCGGCCGCCCCATCGGCGCCCCCCTCACCGGCCACACCGGCGCCGTCCTCGCCGTCGCCACCACCACCGTGGACGGCAAGCCCGTCGCGGTGAGCGCGGGCAAGGATCGGGTGCTGCGGTTCTGGGATCTGAAGACCGGCAAGCCCGCGGGTGCGGCCAGGCCCGGGCACACCGACTGGGTGCGGGCGCTGGCCGTCACGCCGGACGCGGTCGTCTCCGCCTCCGACGACAAGACGGTCAGGGTCTGGGACCTTGCCTCTGACCAGGTCATCACGATCCGGGACCTGCCCGATGTCGTGATCTCGCTCGCGGCGATCAAGACGGGGACGTCCTGGACTCTGCTGGGCGCGGGCCGTGACGGCGTGATCCGCGGCTGGGACACCGCGGGCGAGCCGGTGGGCACCCCGCTCACCGGGCACACCGGATTCGTCACGGCCGTGACGGCGGCCGTGGTCGACGGCGTCCCGACCGCGTTCTCCGGCGGCGCGGACAAATCCGTGCGGACGTGGGACCTGACCAAGTGGACCGCCTCGGCCGTGGCCGCGGGCACCCCCGGTCATTCCGCCGCGGTCAAAGCGGTCGCGCTGACCACAGTGGGCGGCAGGCCGGTGGCCGTCTCCGGCGGGGCGGACAAGACCGTCAGGATGTGGGACCCCATCTCGGGGACGGCCATCGGCACACCGCTGCTCGGCCACGCCGATCAGATCATGACCGTGGCCGCCGGCACCGTGGCCGGCAAGCCGGTGGCGGTCAGCGGTGACGCGGGAGGAGTCCTGCGGATGTGGCGGCTGGACACGGGGGCCGCGCTGGGCAAGCCGCTCATCGGCCACCGGGGCAGCGTGAACGCCGTCACGATCATCAACGACGTCATCGTCTCCGGGGGCGCCGACGGCGGCCTGCACCGGTGGAACGCCGTCACGGGGGAGCCCCTCGGGCCGCCCCTGTCCGGACATGGCAAGCCGATCAGGGCACTGGCGTCGGCGATCGTGAACGGCCGGCCCGTGGCGATCTCCGCGAGCGAGGACCACGAGCTGCGGCTGTGGGACATCACCGCCGGCAAGCAGATCGGAGCCCCGCTGACCGGCCACCAGGGCGTCGTCCTCGCGGTGACCACCGCCGTGGTCGACGGCCGTCCCGTCGCGGTGTCGGCGGGCGAGGACCGTACGCTGCGCCGCTGGGACCTGATCACGGGGACGGCCATCGGCGCACCGCTGAGCGGGCACACCGACTGGGTGCGGGCGCTGGCCGCGGCCGGCGAGCGGGTGGTCTCGGCAGGTGACGACCGGTCGCTGCGCGTGTGGAACCTGCGCACCGGCCAGGCGGTCGGCAAGCCGATCGGCGGGCACGCCGGCCCCGTGTACGCGCTGGCCGCCGGTCAGGCCGGCGGCACGGCGATCGCGGTCTCCGCCGGCACCGACTGGACCGTACGCGCCTGGAACATCCTCGGCGGGTGACTACCGGACCGCGTCCACCGAGTTTCCCGGCCCGGTCTTCTTGACGTATTCGCGCGCCCGATCGGCCTTGATGGCTTCGCTCAGCGCGCGGGTCTTGCTGCTGTCCAGGTAGACGACGCTCTGTGCCCCCTCCATGCCGGTTCCGCGAGTGGGCATCGTGAAGTAGTCGGACGCGTCCAGCTCCGCCAGGTCGATGAGCCGGCTGCGGAGCATCTCCAGAGTCACGCCGTCGTCCACGGTGGTCGCCTTGGTGATCGAGCGGAGCAGTCCGTCGACCTTCGCGGGGTCGGTCAGGGTGCCGGCGCTCAGCGTCCGGTCGGAAAGGGCTTTCAGGAGCGCCTGCTGGCGCTTGATCCGGTCGAAGTCCCCGCCGGGGAGGTTGTAGCGCTGCCGGACGAACAGCAGGGCCTGCTCACCGTTGAGGTGGTGACGGCCGGCCGTCCAGGTGGTGCCGCTGTTCGTGTCGCGTACGGTCTTGGCCACCTCGACGTCGACCCCGTCGACCGCGTCGACCGCCGCGGCGAACCCCTTGAAGTCGATCGCGGCGTAGTGGTCGATGCGGATGCCGGTGAGCGACTCGATGGTCTTGATCAGCAGGGCGGGTCCGCCCCAGGAGAAGGCGGCGTTGATCTTGGCTCGGCCTCGGCCGGGAATGGTCACCCAGGAATCGCGGGGAATCGACACGACCGCGGCATGTTTCCGATCTTCGGAGAGGTGCGCCAGCATGATCGTGTCGGTGCGCTGCGAGCCGGGCACCCAGAGCGCCGCCTTGGCGCCGTCTCCCGTGGTGGCGGCGTCCGCCCTGCGATCGCTTCCCACGAGGAGCCACGTCTCTCCGTGGCCGGGCTTCGGCTGCGGTCGCTGCTTCTCCTCCTCTTGGGAGGTGGGCAGGGCCTGGGGTAACCGTACGATGTCGCTGTCGAGGCTGGACTGGTAGATGAAGAGCCCGCCGGTGCCGAGCACCCCCAGCAGCACGAGGGAGGCCAGGGATATCCACAGCAGGCGGCGGAAGCGGCGCATCCCTCGATACCTCCCGAGATCGATTAGTGGACTTTATAGCTAATTGCCGGGTAACGCCTTGCCGCTGAGGTAGCCGAGCCAGCGCTTCTCGACCTCGCTGTAGCGCCCGCCGGTGATCGCGTCCAGCGCCGACAACTGGGTGACGTGCAACGAGTGGTAACTCCAGCGGGCGGGGTTGGGCGCCGTCGCCGGAGTTCGCGTGTAGTGGAGGAGGTCGTAGGTGGTCCTGTACGACAGGTCGTAGAGCGGCAGGATCCTGTCGAGGGTCTTGAGCCCCCGCTGGAACATCTCCTTCGCCGGCTCGTCGCCCATGAGCTCGCCGACGTCGTACACGCCGATCAGGGCGAACAGGTAGCCGTTGAGCACATGCGTCGGGGTCGGCGTCGGGTACTCCTCGAACCAGTCGAAGCGGCCCTCGAACCGGCGCAGCACGCCGCCCTGCTCCACCTTGGTCCGCAAGGGGCCGAGCGCCCGCAGCGCGGCATCGCCGTATCGCGACTCACGTGTCTTGTCGTACATCTTGGCCAGGAAGGCCGCCCCGATGCCTTGAGCCATCCCCGAATACCAGCCGGCGCGCAGCTCGCCGGCCAGACCTTCGCGATAGGAGTAGTCGAAGGGCACGGGCCAGCCGCCCTTGGCGTCCTGGTGCTCGAGCAGCCAGCGGGCGACCGTCTCGGCCTTGGCCCGGTATTTCTGGTCACCCGTAACCACCCACTTGCTGTAATTCTCCATGCCGTATTGGACGACCTCGACCGGATACTGGAAGCTGCCGAAATCGTAGGTGCTCACCGGGATCCCGTCCGATCCGATGGAGATGCGCCGCCAGGTGGTGACATCCACACTGGCGAAGTGCAGCCAGGGCCCGCGCGGATCGTGCTTCTTGATGAGAGGGGTCTCGTCCTCGGAATACTCGGCGCGGACGACCCCGTCGGCACCCGTGGAAACGGCCAGTTCCTGTCGTTTCGCGAGCACGTCGAGCGGCACGTAGAGCTCGTCGTCGACGCGCAGGCCCGGCACGGTCTCGTGAAGTAAGCCGACGGGAACCTGTGTCGCCGTGACCGTGGGCGATCTCCGTACGCCGGAAGGCTCTGACGAGGTGCAACCGATCAGGGAGCACAGGGCGATCACCGGGACGATGAACTTACGCAACACAGGCACCTTGATTACCGCCCTTACCGGCTATTTCAAGAAATGGTAATGTCGGGCCCTCACTGATCATCCCCAGGGGTTCCTGCCTACATGAACCATGATCGCGTCCATTGTGCCTATAACGGGATAGATGTCGACCCAGAAACCCAGGCACTGACCAGGAACAGGCTGCACTGGCTCCTGGAGCATCTCCCTCCAGGTCGCGTCCTCGACCTGGGCTGCTCACAGGGGACGCTGTCCATCCTCGCCGCCCGCCGAGGCGACCATGTGGCGGGCGTCGACATAGAGGAGGAGGCCATCGCCTTCGCCGGGAGGCTGGCCGCCGAGCTGCCCGCCGACGTGGCCGCCAGGCTGGCCTTCCTGCGGGGCGAGGGCGAACGCCTCTGCTTCCCCGACGGCTGCTTCGACTCGGCCGTCGCCGGAGAGCTGCTCGAGCACGTGGCGGACCCCGGAGAGGTCCTGACCGAGCTCCACCGGGTCCTGGCACCAGGCGGGACGCTCCTGCTCTCCGTGCCCCACGGGCTGATGCCCCACCACGATCATCACCGTACGTTCTACCGCGCCGGCTTCCGCCGCCTGATCGACCCCCTGTTCGAGGTCCGCGAGCTGACCGTCCTGGACCGGCACATCACCGCGGTGGCCGTACGGCGGGAGGAGCCGCAGGGCGTCCCCTCCCACCTGCTCAGTCCGGAGGAGGCGGATTTCCTCCAGCGCGAGGAACACCTGGAGCAGCGGTTACAGAACCTCCGCGACAAGCTGGAGCGGGCCAACCGCCTCTACCGCGACGTCACCGCGGCCAACGCCGAACTGAAGGCGCAGATCGGCGAGAGCAGGACGAGACAGCACGTCCTCGACGAGCTGTCGGCGCTGCAGGACACCGTACGCCGCCTGTCCTTCAGCATCGCGGACGGGGCGGCCACGGAACGGGACGGGCTCCGGGAGCAGCTCAATGCGGTGACAGAGGAGCGCGACCGGCTGCGCGCCGGCATCCGCGCGGCGGAGACCGAGATCGGCCTGCTCCGCGAGGCCGCCGACGCCGCGGAAGCCGAGCGGCACAGGCTCCTGGAGTTGATTCACGGGCTGAGCGCCGGCCTGGAGGTGGTCCGCGAGACGGCCGAGGCCATGACCGCCCAGCGGGACGAGCTACGCGCTCACGTCCGGGCCCAGGCCGAGGACCTGCAATCGGCCGAGGCCGCCCACGGCGAGGCACTGAGGACGGCCCACGCCGCGCACGCGGAGGCCCTGCTGGGCCTGCACGGGCGCATCACCGCGCTCGACGAGGAGCTCCAGACCGAGCGGGCGGGCCTGGCCAGGCTCCGTACGGTCTACAACGGCGAGCGGCACCGGCACGAGCTCACCCAGCAGCGCCTGAGCAAGCTGGTCACGCTCGAGTCCAAGCTCCGGCAGGAGAACGAGCGGTTACGGGCCAAGCTGGAGACGGTGACCGGCCGGCTGGCGGACTATCGTGATCAGGTCACCAGGATCCGCTCCTCGCGGGCCTGGCGCGTGTTGTCCGTCTACCGGCAGTTACGCCGACCCGGGCGGCCCGACCCGGCGCAGCCGGGCCCGAAGGCCCGCCCGGCGACCTCCCCTGCGGCGCCGACCCGTACGGTCGTCACACGCCCGTCCCCACCGCCCGCGCCCGCCTCGGCGGTGGTGAAAGACGTGGTCGCCCCGGTGCCGGTGGAGGAGTTCAGGATCGGGCTGCATGACTGGATCGAACGGGCCAGGGCGGCCGAAGGCGACGAGGTCGTGCTGATGTTCTCGGGCACGACCTTCGTACAGGAGGCCCGGGGGAACAGGCCCATCCGCCTCACTCGCGTCTACCTCGGCCGCGACTGCCCGGTCTTCTTCAACTACTACCGCTGGCGCGACACGGACCCGCTGCCCTCGCACCCCGATCCGCTGCTGTTCCAGAGCCCGATCGACATCACGCCCCGGCTGCTCGACGAGGTGCTGAGCGCCGACTTCGGCGGCAAGCGGAAGCTGCTGTTCGCCTCGTTCCCGCACGAGGCCATGGTGCGGGCGCTGACTCACGCCGCCTCGCAGGGCTGGGTGACGATCTACGACGCGCGCGACGACTGGGAGGAGTTCGCCAAGATCGGCATGGCGAAGTGGTACCACGCCGGATACGAGCGCTACCTCGTCGCGCACGCCGACGTGGTCACCGCGGTCTCGGCGCCGCTGGCCAGGAAGATGGAGACGCTGGGCGGGCGCAAGGTTAGCGTCAACGCCAACGCCCTCGATCCGGCCTTTCCCGCCCCCACGGCCCCGCGCAGGCCCGACGCCACCAGGATCGGCTACTTCGGGCATCTGACCGACAAGTGGTTCGACTGGGATCTGGTGATCCGCGCCGCAAAGACCTATCCGCACTACACCTTCGAGCTGGCCGGGCACCAGAGCCCTGACCTGAGACTCCCGGAGAACGTGCGCCTGCTCGGCCTGCTCGGCCATCGGGAGCTGGCCGAGCTCAGCGCCGGCTGGGCGCTGGCGCTGATCCCGTTCAAGAACGGCGCGCTGGCCGACGCGGTGGACCCGATCAAGGTCTACGAGTACCTGCATCTCGCTCTGCCGGTGCTGAGCACCTACTTCCCGCAGTGCGTGGACTATCCGGGGGTACGGGTCACCGAGTCGGCGGCGGAGTTCGTCGCGGCCATACCCCAGCTGGCCGGCTCGGCCCTCGACGTCGAGGGGATCCGTTCCTGGCTCGCGCGCAACACCTGGGAGTGCCGGGTGGACGCGTACTCCGAGCTGGCCGAGCGGGTCGTGCGAAAGGGCCGCGAGGGTCTGCTGACGCTGCTGGAGTGCCGATGAAGGTGCTGTTCTGTTACCGCTACGGCGTGATCGGCGGGGTGTCCACCCAGCTGCTCAACAGGTACACCCATTTCTCGGCCGAGTTCGAGATCGGCATCCTCTACGAGTCGGACCACGGCATGGTCGCCCACTTCCCTCCGGGAGTGGCCCGGGTGACGGCCACCGACGAAGCCCGCGAGGCCGCCATCAGGGACGCGGAGCCGGATGTCGTCGTCGTGATCGACAGCCCCGGCTTCCTGTCAGCGTGGCAGCGCGCGGGCTCCCCCGGCTCCTTGATCCTCGAGGTGCACACGACCACGACCAACCTCTCCTACCTGGGCGAGCTCGCGATCCGCCCCGACCACATCGTGACCGTGAGCGAGTACATGCGCGCGAAGCTGCGGGCTTTGGGGCTCTCCCCGATCAGCGTGGTCCCCAACTGCCTGGACGAGCGCTGGTACGCGGAGACGGTCCCGCCCGCGCTGGGCTCCGCGCCGGTGGCCTGGATCGGCAAGCTGGACGGGCACAAGCGCTGGCGGGCCGCCGCCGACCTGCTCGACCGGATCGCGGCCGCGAACCCCGGCGTCACGCCGCTGCTCATCGGCGGGTACACCGCACCGGCGAGCGAGTTGTCCGCGCTGACCACCAAACTCGCCACCTCGCCCGCCCTCGGCGCGGCCCGCTGGCTGCCGCGCCTCGACTACGACCGGATGCCCGCCCTCTACTCCGCCATCGCGGCGAACGGCGGGCTGACCGTCTCGACGACGACCGACGAGTCGTTCGGCATGTCGGTCGCCGAGGCGTTGGTGAGGGGGTGCCCGGTGATCGCGCCCGCGGTGGGCGCGCTGCCCGAGATCCTCCCGGAGGAGGCGCTCTACCCGCCAGGCGACTGGACGGACGCGGCGGCCAAGGCGCACAGGGCGCTGTCGGATCCCGGCTTCCGTGCCGCCCTGCTGAGCACGGCCCAGCTCGTCAGGGAGCGCACGCACACGGAGTATGCCCTGGCTGCCTTCGCGAACGTGCTTCAGCGCAGCGCGAAGTCGTCGAAAGTGGCCTGACCGGGCGCGGTCAGCACCAGGCCGAAGCTGACCCCCGCGGCATCTGCCGGCCGGGGCGCCCAGGTGGCCTGCCGCCAGGTCGACGTGGCGGGGAAGACGGGGCCGTCGGTCCAGCGCGACCACACCCCGTCACCCGACCTCTTGCTGAGCGTGAGCCGTACCGGCGCGGTCGAGGTGTACCAGACCGACAGGCGGCCCGCCTTGGGCGCGCACTCGCCGTCGTCCTGCTTGATCGCCAGCCTGAGCTGTCCCGGGTCGCCGCCGGTCACCTGGATGCGGCCGGCCCAGCGCCCGGTGTGCGCGCTCGGCACCCGGCCGAACGTGGCCGTCGGGGACCGCCCGTCCAGCTGCCAGCAGTCCGGGAGCCCCTCCTTGCCGAAATAGTTCTCCAGCGAGGCGTTCATCACGATCGACGGGGCCTTGAGCGGCGGCACGGGCCGCACGTCGCCGCCGATGACGTCGCCGACGGTCCGAACGGCGACCTTCCGCCCCTTCAGCCAGTCGAGGAAATCCGTGAACACCTTGGGCTTCACCCCCAACGGTCCGCAGTTGTCGCAGTAGTCGTGGAAGACGAGGATCGCCCAGCCCTTACGCTGCTCGGCCGCGATCACGTACTGCTCTATCTGGGGAAGCGTGGCGCTCGCGCCGACCGCCAGCGGCGTGTTGAGGTTGTACGGGTCCCCGGGGGTGACCTGCTCCGCGGCGACGCCCGCCTGGCCCCGGCCGCTGCTGTAACCGCAGTCCTTCACCACGGCCTCGGCTGCCGCGTTGACCTCGTGGAAGGGATAGGCGAACGATCTCGGGGTGAAGCCCAGGGCCTCCAGCGCGGACCGGTCGCCGCACACCTCCCTGCGCTGCTCGTCGGGATGGAGGGTGGGCAGCCTGGCGTGTGTGCGGGTGTGCCCGCCGATCTCGTGTCCTGCCTGGGACAACTCCGCGATCTGGGTCTGGCTGAGGTAGCCGGGGGCCTGGATCCGGGTGCTGAGGACGTAGAAGGTGCCGGCCATGCCGCGTTTGGCGAGCTCCTGCGCCATCTCTTTCTGACGCACCAGACCGTCGTCGAAGGTGAGGGAGACCACGCCGCCACTCGTGGACACGGCGCTCGTCGACACGCCGCTCGGAGTCGGCTTGGCTCCCTGCCCGCTGCAGCCGGCGGCTAAGGCCGCCAAGGCGATCGCCGCACCCACCATCACCACTCGACGCACTGCTCTCTCCTCCCCCACTTCGCGGCGCACATCCTCCCATGCGCGCTGATCCGGATGCATGTAAGAATCTGCGCTATTTGCGGGCCGGTTCGGTCACTTTCGTGACTGACGCCGGCGGTGGGCGCGGACCTTCGCCCACGGCACCGGATGAGGTGCCGGCCGGTATCGTTGCCCGGCCTCGAAGGCGATCCCAGGTGTGAGCTGTACCTGGAGGAGATCAAGGGGAGCTCCGAGACGGCGGCCGCGATGAGGCTCGTCGCCGCCGCGGAGATGGTCGAGCTGGACCTGCTGGGCGGCAAGGGAGCGACAGGCCAGGTCCCGTGAACGTCTAGAGCGCGGATTCCCGGGCAGTTCGAAGGTCTTTCACGAACTTTCGGGAGAACACATGAGCGAGGCTGAGGCCATGGCTCGCCGGGCGGCAGACAGCCCAGCCATGGACAAGCTCGCGCGGGTCGGCCTTGTTTGTCGTGGCGTGCTTTACGGGCTGATCGGCGTGCTGGCGGTCCAGATCGCGTTGGGCGACGGCGGCCGGGAGGCGGACAAGAACGGGGCGATCGCCACGGTCGCGGACCTGCCGTTCGGTGCCGTGCTCTTATGGGTCATGGCCGTCGGGTTCGCCGGGCTGACCCTGTGGCAGGCGTCCGAAGCGATCTTGGGACACGGCAAGGTCACGAACCGGATCGAGGCCGGCAGCCGGGTGGTGGTGTACGCGTTCGTGTGCACCGCGCTGCTGACCCTGCTGCTGGGCGGCAAGAGCCGGTCCGATGACCAGAAGTCACAGGACGTGACGGCCAAGCTGCTCGGCCTGCCCGCCGGGCAGCTGATCGTGGGCGCGCTCGGGCTCGGCATCGTCGCGCTCGGCGTCTATTGGGTGCGGTACGGCATCAAGAAGGAGTTCCGCAAGCAGCTCAGGCCGATGTCGCCCCGGGCCGGCAAGGTGATGGACCGGCTCGGGCTCGCCGGTTACCTGGCGCGCGGCCTGATCGCGGGTCTGGCCGGGGTCTTCGTGATCCAGGCGGCCATCACCTTCGACCCTGACAAGGCCGGGGGCATCGACGCGACGCTCAGGGCGTTCGCGAACACCCCGGCGGGGCCCTGGCTGCTGATGGTGGTGGCGCTCGGGCTGCTGCTGTTCGCCGGGTACTGCTTCGGAGAGGCCCGGTGGCGGCGTACATGAGACTCGACGACTGGTTCCTCACCGGAGAGGAGCGCGGCAACGGCTCGACCAAGCTGGCGGCCTGGTCGGAGGGCAATTCGGTGCGCCCGCTCATACACGGCGCCACCTACTTCGGCGAGCTCAGCGCGTGCCTGGCCGACCTCGGCAAGGACGACCTGCTGCTGTTCACCGACTGGCGCGGCGACCCCGACGAGCGGCTCACGCCCGACGGCCCCGGGGTGGCGTCCGCGATGGCGGCAGCGGCCAGGAGGGGCGCGCTGGTCAGGGGCCTGATCTGGCGCTCGCACCTGGACTTCCTGCGCTTCAGCTCAGCCGAGAACCGGCACCTCGGCGAGGACATCGAGGCGGCCGGCGGACAGGCGCTGCTCGACACCCGGGTACGGCACGGCGGCTCGCACCACCAGAAGTTCGTCATCCTGCGTCATGACCGCGACCCGAGCAGGGACGTGGCGTTCGTCGGCGGCATCGACTTGTGCCACAGCCGCCGCGACGACGCCGAGCATCTGGGCGACCCGCAGGCGGCGCCGATGCCCGGTTCCTACGGCGAGCGGCCTCCGTGGCACGACGTCCAGGTGGCGATCAGCGGCCCGGCCGTGGCCGAGGTGGAGAAGGTCTTCTGCGAGCGCTGGGAGGATCCGGCGCCCGAGACCCGCCAGCCGTTGAGGCGGCTGCGCGACCGCCTGTCCCGGATGGCCGATGTGCCGCCGCTGCCGGTGCCGGGCCCGCCGCCGCGGCCTGCCGGGCGGCATGCCGTGCAGCTGCTCAGAACGTATCCGCACCTGCCGCGCGCCCTTCCGTTCGCGCCGGAGGGCGAGCGCAGCGTGGCCAGGGCGTACCACAAGGTGCTGGGCCGGGCGAGGTCGCTGGTCTACCTGGAGGACCAGTACCTCTGGTCCACGGAGGTGATCGAGCCGTTCGCCCGGGCGCTGGAGCGCGAGCCGGGATTACACATGATCATCGTGATCCCGCGCCATCCCGACCAGGACGGCTGGCTGGCGGGCCCGGCCAGCCTGATCGGCAGGGCGGAGGCCCTGTCCAGGCTGATGCGGGCCGGAAACGGGCGGGTGGCGATCTATGACCTGGAGAACCACCAGGGCACGCCGGTGTACGTGCACGCCAAGGTCTGCGTGGTCGACGACGTGTGGTCGGCAGTCGGCTCCGACAACGTCAACCTGCGCTCGTGGACGTACGACTCCGAGCTGAGCTGCGCCGTGATCGACGAGGAGCCCGATCCGCGCCCGCCCGCCGGGGCGGGCAGGTTCGCCAGGGACCTCCGGCTCGCGCTCGCCGCCGAGCATCTGGACCGCGACCCTGACGACGTGGCCGATCTGTGCGACCCGGAGGGCGCGTTCGAGGCGTTCGCCGAGTCGGCCGCGAGGCTGGATGCCTGGCACCGCGGTGGCCGCCGGGGCCCGCGCCCGCCCGGCCGGCTGCGCCCGCATCCTCGTCCGGAGCTCGGCCGCCTCCGCCGGGCGATGGCCCTGCCGTTGTACCGGATGGTCGTCGACCCGGACGGCCGGCCGCCACGGCTACGCCGATCGAGCGAGTTCTGAGGTCGAGGTCCGGATCGGCTGCTTCAGTACCGCCCGGGCGGCCATGACGACACAGGCCGCCCCGAGCAGCAGTCCCCAGGAGACATCGGTGAGGAAGTGCATGCCGCGGTACAAGCGGGAGAAGGCGACCGTGAGCGGCGCGGCGATCCCGAGCACCCAGATCACCACTTGGAGCGCCCTGTTGCGGACGTGAGTGGTCAGGACGAGCGCGACTCCGCAGTAGAAGGCGACGGCTGCGCTGACGTGTCCCGACGGGAAGCTGGAGGTGGGCGGGGCGGGGTCGAGGTGCTGTACTGGGGGCCGGTGCCGCCCGACAGACTCGGTGACGGCCAGGAAGATGAGCGACTGGCTCCAGACGGCCGCGACCAGGAAGATCGATTCTCGCCAGCGTTTGTACACGAGTCTGAAGACGATCACGGCCGCCGCGGTGAGCGCCACGATGTAGGGAGTGTCCGACAGGCTGCTGCCGAAGTCGGTGAGCGTGTTCCACAACGAGGTGCGGCCGGCCGCCAGGGACCGGCTCACCGACGCCTCGCCGGTGGGCCAGGCGAGGATCAGCTTCCCCGCGCCGTACGTCATCCCGGTCAGCAGCAGCATCGGTAACAAGAGCGTCAACGCGTAATACTTCACCAGCTCAGTCCTGGGCATTCGTGACCTCCGCCGACTCCGGCTCGATTCCTTCTGTCACCGGCGAGGCGGGCCGGCGGCCCTGGTCGCGCCGCCACGTCTCGAATGCCGCCGCGGTGGCGGCGATCACCGCCGCTCCCAGGACGATCCCCCCGACCACGTCGCTCACCCAGTGCACGCCCAGCGCGATCCTGGTGTAGCCGACCGACAGCACGAGGAACCAGGCGACGGCCCAGGCCACGCGCCTCCCCCACCGGGGCAGCGCGGGCAGTAAGAGCAGGACGATCACTCCCGCGCCGAGCGCCGCGTTGACCACGTGGCCCGAGGGGAAGGAGTCGCCCGGGGCGAGCGCGACGGGGTCGGGCAGATGCGGCCGCGCGCGAGCAACGACGATCTTGACGGCGAGGCCGAGCAGCCCGCCCACGGTCACGGTGGTGACCGCCCAGACGGCCAGCCGCGGCGCGCCCTTGTAGAGCAGCCAGACGGCGTACGCGATGACCGCGATCCGCCATGGCCACGGCCCGAACACGTCCGTCCACACGATGAGCAACCGCGTCACACCGGGGTGAGCGAGCGCGTACTCGTGCAGCTCGTCGGCGACCTGTGCGTCCAGCCCGTTGACCGGCATCTTCGCCACGACGAGCAGCAGACTGAACGGGATCACGATGAGTGCCGCCGCCAGGCCGGCGACCGCCAGCCGCAGCCCCAGCCGCCCTTCCTCGTTACGCATTCCGTGCACGGTACCCGAGAAGGAGGACTTGATTCCTCGGCCTGAACGGCGGCGCCGAGGGTAGTCCTGAGCGCATGTCCCCCACCGTGGCGGTCGTCGCGCACCGCAAGAAGACACTCGGCGCAGGCCTGGACAGGCTACGTGTGCTCATCACCGAGCAGGACGTCGGCGATCTCCTCTGGTACGAGGTGAGCAAGAGCAGGAAGGCGCCCAAGAAGGTCCGCAGGGCGCTCGAGGAGGGCGCCGAGCTGGTGTTCGTCTGGGGCGGCGACGGCATGGTGCAACGCTGCGCCGACGCGATGGCCGGCTCGGGCGTGCCGATGGCCGTCCTCCCGGCGGGCACCGCCAACCTGTTCGCCACGAACGTCGGCATCCCCGCCGACCTCGAGGAGGCGGTGCGGATCGGCTTCCACGGCCGCCGGGAGCGGCTCGACTTGGGGGTGCTGAACGGCGAGCACTTCGCGGTGATGGCGGGGGCGGGGTTCGAGGCCGAGATGATCGCCGAGGTCGACGGACAGGCCAAGAGGAGCCTCGGCAAACTGAGCTACGTCAAGGCGGCCGTCCGGCACGTCGGCGGGCCGCTGGTGCCGATGAAGATCAAGATCGACGGCACGACCTGGTTCGAGGGAGACGCGAGCTGCCTGCTCCTGGGCAACGTGAGCACGATCGCCGGCGGCATCGAGGCGTTCGACGACGCGCGGCCGGACGACGGCTGGCTGGAGGTCGGCATCTCCACGGCCAGGGGCCCCGTCCAGTGGGGGCGCGTGCTCGGCAGGATGGCCGCGGGGCGCTCCGACGACTCCCCGCTGGTCCGGATTTCCCGGGCCAGGAAGGTGTCCGCCCGCTTCGGCGCTCCGCTGACGTACGAGCTCGACGGCGGAGATCGCGGGCGCGCCAGCCGGCTCAAGGCCGAGGTCGTCCCGGGCGGGCTCACGATCTGCCTTCCACCGGACGGCCGGCCCTGACAGGTCAGGCCTGCTTGACGCGGTGTTCCAGGAGGAGCAGCGCGATGTCGTCGGCTCGCTGGCTGGTGTGCGGGGCATGGTCGAGGAGCGTTCTGCCGAGCTGCTGGAGCTCCTGGGAGCTGTCGGCCATGTGGCCGGCCAGGTTGGCGATGGCGTGATCCAGGTCGACGCCGGGCGTTTCGACGAGGCCGTCGGTGTAGAGGGCGAGAAGGGCGCCAGGAGGAAAGGGAACCTGGAGGGTGGAGTACTCGGCGTCGGGGTCGACCCCGAGCACCAGGCCTGCCGGCACGTCGATGATCTCGGTGGGCATGTTGGGCGGCCGCAGCAGTGGCGGGGGGTGCCCGGCACTGGCCGCGCGGAGCGTGCGCAGCTGCAGATCGATGTAGACCAGCAGGCAGCTGGTGAACAGCTCGGTGTCCACGTCGATGAGCAGGCGGTTGGTGTGCTTGAGCACGTCGCCGGGGCTGGCGCCGGCGACCGCGTTGGCGTGGATGGCGGTACGCACCTGCCCCATGAGGGCGGCAGCCGTCATGTTGTGGCCCTGCACGTCGCCGATGACCGCGGCGGCCGACGTGTCGGTCAGGCGGATCAGGTCGTAGAAGTCGCCGCCGATGCCGACGCCGCGAGTGGCGGGCACGTACCAGGCGGCCACGTCGAGGCCGCAGATCTCGGGCAGACTACGCGGGAGCAGGGCTTTTTGCAGGGAGTGGGCGAGCCGGTCCTTGCTGTCGTACCGCAGGGCTCGATCAAGGGCGTGCGCGACCAGGCCCGCCAGGGCGGTGAAGGTGGCACGCTCTTCGACGGTGAACGGGTGGGGCTCGTCGAAAGCGAGCACGCAGGCGCCGACGCCCTCCTCGTAGACCTCCAGCGGCAGGAACGCCCAGGCGGCCATCCGGTCATTTTCCTCGGCATCCGGATACCTCTGGCGCAGCTCGTTCACGTCGGCGAAGAACGCCGGCTCACCGGTTCGCGCGACATCCCCGGAGGGCGTGCCCGACACGATGGGCAGGCCGTCGAGCCCTTCGAGAATGTCCTGCTCATAGCCGCGCGAGCCGATGATCCGCAGCTTGCCGCCCTCGGCTATCAGGATCGCCATGGCCTTGACCTTGAACACGGGCATGACATGGTCGGCGATCAGATCGATGATCTCCGGCACGTTGAGCGCCCGGGTCAGAGCCACCGCCAGCGGGAGAAAGCTGTAGAAGACCTCCGCCCGCGACAGGGCCTCCCCGCCCGCTGCGGGCTCGTCCATGTGCGCCAGCGCCTCGACGGAAGCGACCCGCATGCTGATCCCGGACGGATCCGGATACATGCGGAACTCCACCATGCGATCGTCGGGACATCGGGCCACGCACGAGGTCATCTGCTGGCTGACCACGGCGCCGCGGCACCGATCTTCGAACAGGGGCTCCTTCAGCCAGGGCGCCACCTCCCACAACGGCCTGCCCAGCAAACCTGTCACATCGCCGTCGAAGAGCTCGGCCGCCGCGGCGCTGACGAACGTGAGGCGGCCCTCCAGATCCAGGGCGAGACAGCCCACGTGGAGCCGGTCAAGATAGCCGCAGACCGCCGACTCGGGATGCCGTTCCGGCTCCCGAGGCGGCGCCAGAGTCAGGACGCGCGGTTCGCCGGCGCGGCTCACCGGGTGCTGAGGGATGGCGGCCAGCCTGTCACAGGCCGAGGTGATGACCTCTCTCTCGTGAGGGGCCAGCTCGCAGGAGTGCGACGCCGGCCAGATCAGGACGAACACTCCTCGCAGGCGCGAGCCGGTCATGATGGGAGCGGCGGCCATGGCGAAGGGGTACGGCACGGCCAGCGCGGTCGCGGGGAAGCGCCGGGCGAGTTCTTCATGGTCGGGCACCCAGACCAGCCGGCGTTGACGGGCGGCGGCCGCCACCGGGGTGCCGGCGTTCAGCCTGATCCTTGCCCAAGGCGTGATGAGCTGGACCGGCAGGCCGACCTCCACGTCCATGACCAGGACCTGTTCGGTGTCCGACAGGAGGTAGACGACGCTGATGTGGGCTCCGGACTCGCGTACAGCCTGGAGGAGCACGTCATCCGCCTCGGACCCATGCTGTGGCATCGGGTACTCCGCTCCACCTTGCGGCGGCAACGGCGCTGCATGCGAAGAAAACCCCATATAACGACCGTAAGAGGACCGCGCCTGAGGCAAGAGCGCCCATTGCCAGATCCTGGCCACCAACTGGGTGGAAAATGGCAGATTTGCCGTGTCACGCCCACTTCCCCCAAAACCTCCGCGTAACAATCTTGCAAAGAGGGCTTCACTCGGGTTGTGTGACCGGTCACACTGTTGCCTCAATGATGTGACCGGTCACACAGTCATCCGCAATCTCTCGCCCCTTACTCTCCACACCTGAGCGAATCCGTCCTGTTGCACGAGAGGACACCCATGCACCGACCCCAGTTAGTCCGGCGCGCCCACATGGCGGGTGCCGCCGCGGCGCTCGCCGCCTCCGCCGTGACCGCCGGCCCCGCCGACGCGGCCACCGCCACCGACGTGGTCACCGTCGACTTCGCGCAGCGCACCGGCCGCGTCCACGGTGGAGCGACAGGCATGCTCTACGGCCTGTCGGACCCGGGTGTGCCGGGAGATGCCCTCCTCGCCGGCGCCCGGCCGCGCACCGTCGCGCAGAAGGCACCGGACGGCGACCAGCATCCCAACGGCGACGCCCTCGTGATCGCGGACGGCTTCTTCGCCGCGGGCGGCGAGGAGATCGTCGTCTACATGCAGGACGTCTACAGCCAGTGGCCCTACGAGAACCGCGGCATCGACGACTACCTCGCGAAGGTCGACACGATGGTCCGCAAGGTCGTCCGGGGGCGGCCGCAGGACAAGGGCAAGTTCGTCTGGGTGCCGTTCAACGAGCCCGACGGCATCTGGTACCAGGACTGGGCGGCCACCAAGGACAAGTTCTTCAGTGACTGGAAGGCGGTGTTCGAACGCATCCGCTCGATAGATCCCGCTGCCAAGATCGTCGGCCCGAACGAGGCGAACTACAACCCCGGCCGCCTGCGTGACTTCCTCACCTGGGCCAAGGACGCGAAGTGCGGCGACGGGAACTGCCTGCCGGACATCATGAGCTGGCACGAACTGTCGCGCAACCGGCTCGCCGACTACCGGGGCCACTACGAGCACTACCGCCAGATGGAGCGCGACCTGGGCATCGGCCCGCTGCCCATCAACATCGACGAGTACGGCAACCGCCGTGACATGTCCGTCCCCGGTCAGATGATCCAGTGGATCTCCCTGTTCGAGGACACCAAGGTCGACGCCGACATGGCGTACTGGACCTACGCCGGCAACCTCGACGACCACGCGGTGCGCACCCGTCAGGCCAACGGCGGCTGGTGGCTGCTCAAGTGGTACGCGGACCTGACCGGGCAGACGGTCAAGGCCGTCCCGCCGCAGCTGAACGTCGCCGACACGGTCCAGGCCGTCGCGGCGATCGACGAGTCCGCGCGGCGCGGCACCATCCTGGTCGGCGGCGGCTCGGAACCCGTCCGGCTCGACATCTCCGGGCTCGACCCCAGTGTCTTCGGCAAGCAGGTCGACGTCGTCGTGTCCAGGACGACCTGGTCGGGGTACGAAGGCGACGCGCTCCAACCGCCGGTCATCGCGGCCAGGCGCGCGGCCCTGTCGGAGGGCAAGCTGCAGGTGGACCTGCCCGGCGGGGACGTGATGGCCGCCTACCGGGTCACCATCGTCCCCTCCAGCGGCGGCGCGCCGGCGCCCGGCGTGCCGTGGACGGTCTCGGTCGAGGCGGAGTCCGCCACGCTCGACGCGGCACAGTCATTCGCCCAGGACACGACGGCGGACCCCCAGCTGTACGCGACCTCCGGCAAGCGGGACGTCGGCGCGATGAACCGGGTCGGCTCGGCTGTGACGTTCCCCGTCACCGTGCCCCGCGACGGCCGCTACCGCCTGGGCATCTACCAGGGCGCGAACAAGGCGCCGGGCAGGCACGCGCTCTTCGTGGACGGCGCTCTCAACCAGATCGTGCAGTATTCGGCGAACCTCGGGTGGACCTACCGCGGCCGCACCGACGTGGAGATCCGCCTGACCGCCGGCACCCACCAGCTCTCCCTGCGCACCAGCGCCGACGGCACGAACCTGCTGCCGGGCAGCGACATCACGCTCGACAAGTTCGACCTCACCGAGGCCACCTCGGCGGAGCAGGCGACGTATCCGGCCGACGAGGCGCGGCTGTCCGGCGGCGCCCGGATCACGCGGGAGGGGAAGGGCCCCGCCATCACCCTCGGGGGCGACGCGCGGGCCACGTTCTTCGTCGCCGCGAGCGAGTACGGCTACTACGACCTGGAGCTCTCCTACCGCACGCACGGGACGGGCGACCTCCGGGTCCGCGTCGACGGGCGTGAGATCCCTGGCCTGCGGGCGACACGCCCGGGCGAGGCGTCCTCCCGGGCCCGGGTGTACCTCCCGGCGGGCATCTCCCAGATCGACGTCGGTGGGTCAGCCGGCCTGGAGCTTCGCGAGCTCACCACGGTCCGGGCCAAGCAGGCGGACACGGCGCTCCACCGGGTGGAGGCCGAGCAGGCGCGGCTCGCCGGAACGGCACAGCTGATCAACGTCCCCGCCACGAGCGGCTCGAACGCCTCTGGCAACGCCTACGTCGGGCAGATCGGGAACGGCGCGGGCAACACCGTGACCCTCCCCCGCCCGGACGGATTCGGTCCCGGCGAGTACGTCCTGACGGTCCACTACGCCAACGCCGACAGGAACACCGGCCACCCCTACAACACCGACGTCATCAGCCGATACCTCGACATCACCGAGACCGGCGGCACGACGACGCGCGGTGTGTTCCGGCACAGCTACGCCTGGGACAACTTCTGGCCGCAGGCGACGCCGCTCACGCTCACCACGGAGCAGGGCGCGATCGTTCTCGGCAACGCGAAGGCGTACGGGCCGAACATCGACCGGGTGGAGCTCGCGCGGCTCGTCCTGGAGACCGACAACAAGTCGCGGAGCTGACACGTCGGCGGCGCCCTTCGGGGAGGGAGGACGGTGGACGCGGCGTCTCCCTCCCCCGAAGGTACCTGGGTTCTGTCATTTCGCCCTCATCGTGGGCTCGGCGGGCTGGAGATCCCGGGCGTGGGGCTTCCGGGTCTTGGGCAGCAGGAACACGAACACCACCGCGATGACGGCGGCGGTGAGGGTCGCCAGCGACGCCATCGCCAGGGCGTGGGCGGCGGCGCCTGCCCGGTCGTGGGAGGCGGGGGTGAAGGCGTCGAAGAACACCGCCCCGATGACCGCGACGCCGAGCGCGCCGCCGATCTGCTGAGCGGTCGACAGCACGCCCGAGGCGATGCCCGCGTCCCCGGGATCGATCCTGCTCAGCACCGCGTTCAGGCAGGGCGTGATGAGCAGCCCGCCGCCGATGCTCTGCAGCACCAGCGTCGGGATCACCGTTCCCGGGCTGTACGGGACGCCGCCGATCAACAGTGCGGCGGTGGCGGCGTAGCCGAGGGCGAGGACGACCGCCCCGACCTCCAGGACGCGGCGGCCGTGGACGGGGACCAGCCGGCCGGCGAGCAGGCTGAACACGAAGAAGGCGACGGCCGCGGGCGTGTAGACCAGGCCCGCGTTCAGCGCCGTCAGGCCCAGCCCGTCCTGCAGGGAGACCGACAGGACGAGGTAGTAGGACGAGATGACGGTGTAGAGGACGAGCACCAGGACGATCCCGGCCGAGAACGACCGCGCCCGGAAGAGCGAGATCCTGACCAGGGGGTCGCCGCCGCGCGCCGCGATCCGGCGTTCGACCAGGACGAAGGCGGCCAGGCATGGGACGCTCGCGGCCAGGCACGCCCAGGCCCAGCCGGGCCATCCCGCCTGGTGGCCCTGGATCAGCGGGACCGTCACCAGCAGCAGCGCCGCGCTGAGCACCGCCACGCCGCGCAGGTCGAGCCGGCGGGCGTGCGGCGCCGTGGACTCGGGCAGCCGCCGGGCCGCCGGCAGCATCGTGGCGAGCCCGATCGGCACGTTGATCCAGAACACCGGCCGCCATCCGGAGCCGAGCACGTCCGCCCCGATCAGCAGCCCGCCCACCAGCTGGCCCGCGATGGTCGCCAGCCCGAGCACCATCCCGAGCCTTGCGAAGGCGCGGTGCCTGTCGCGTTCGGGGACCAGCACCGTGAGGAACGCGTACACCTGGGGAAACATCAGCGCCGCGCCCAGTCCCTGGGCCAGCCGCGCCGCGATGAGCAGGGTGGCGGTCTGTGCCACCGCGCACACCGCCGAGGCCACGGTGAAGACTCCCATGCCGGTGAGGAAGACCCGGCGGCGGCCGTACAGGTCGCCCAGGCGTCCTCCGGTGATGAGCGACACCGCGTAAGTGAGCTGGTAGCCGGCCAGGATCCACTGCACCTGACCATCACTGGCGTGCAGGTCGGCCTGGATCGAGGGCCCGGCGACGATGACGATGAACGAGTCGAGGGTCGCCATGAACGCCCCGACCAGCACGATCGCGACCGCACCCCAGGCGGTCCCCTGCTGCGGCCGCGCGGTCATGACCGCGCCTCCTCGGCGACTTCGGCGTCGAGCAGCCGCGCGAGCCCCTTGACGATCTCGGTCGCCATCACCGCCTGCCCGGCCGCGGCGAAATGGATGCGGTCGGCGCTCAGCAGGTCCGGACGGTCGTTGACGGGGTGGTCCCACATGTCGGCCAGGACCGCACCGTGCTCGGCGGCCAGGCCGCGGATGATGTCGTTGACCCTGCGCACCCGCTCGTTCCAGTCCGGGTAGCGCGGAACGACGAACGCCCGGCCAAGGGTGAACGTCGTGAGCTGTGCCCCGGTCCCGGCGGCGAGCTCGAACACCCGTCCCAGGGCGGCCGCGATGGCCGTGTAGTCCGGGTCGGGCCGGAACAGGTCGTTGGCACCGGAGGGGACATGGACCAGGTCAGGCCCGAACTCCACCAGCCGGTCGATCTGCGTCCGCATCGTCCGCGAGGTCGTCGCGCCGACCTCGGCGAGGTTCAGGTAGGCCAGGCCGGGGTGGACCCGGCGCAATACGTCCGCGACACGATCGGGCCAGCCCAGTGCGGCGTAGCCGGGGCTCGGATCTCCGGTGCCCGCCGACAGGCTGTCGCCTATGGTGGCCAAGCGCCGCCAGGGCGCCCGCGCCAGCAGCTCTCCGGCTCGCGCCGCGGACAGGCAGTAGGGGTCAGACTCTTCCGTGAGTGATGTGGTTGCTGCGATCACGAAACAAACCGTACGATCGTTCGTACGTACTTTGCAAGAGCCGAGGGAGGGCCACGATGACGACCGAACCGATGCCCGTCGACCAGCGCCTGGCACGCGGAGCGCGCACTCGAAGGGCGATCACCCGCCATGCCGCCGACGTCGCCTCCCTCGAGGGGCTGAACGGGCTGAGCCTCGGCCGCCTGGCCACCGACCTGGGGCTGAGCAAGAGCGGAGTCGCGACGTTGTTCCGTACCAAGGAGCAATTGCAACTGGCCACCGTCGAAACCGCCCGGGAGGCGTTTCTGGACGCGGTCGTGCGGCCCGCCTCCGACGCACCGCCCGGCGCCGCCAGGCTCCGGGCGCTCACCGAGCGATGGATCTCCTATGCCGAACAGCCGTTGTTCACTGGTGGCTGCTTCTGGGCGGCCAACCTGCCCGAGTTCGACAGCCGTCCCGGCCCGGTCCGCGACGCCCTGCGGCGCCAGCGCCAGGCCTGGCTGGACCTCCTCGCCGGCCAGGTCCGCCACGCGGTCGACACCGGCGAGACCACCTACCTGGACGCCGACCTGGTCGCCTTCCAGATCGACGCCGTGCTCACCGCCGCCAACACCGCCATGCGCCTCGGCGAACCACACCCAGGCGACAAGGTCCGCCGAGTGATCCACGGACTTCTCACCTGATGTCTTCCGCTCTTTTGCTCACCCACGTGATCAAGGGCGGTCGATGACCACGCGATCCTGGCGGCCACGCGCTGTCGGCGTGCCCAGGGAGCCCGCTCCCCCGACCCCGATCCGCGACCCGGTCGACGTCGCGTCCGGCGCTTCGCGGTACGTTGGACCTGCCGGCGCACGGACTCGGCGAATCCGCCCTGAAACCCGAGCCGACGTGAGCGCCTGGCGCCGGGCCGAGCAGACGCGCGCGCGGGGTTATGACGCTGGACGCGGTGCCCCAATCCCTCGAAGGGACCCGGCCCACGTCGGCGGCGCGGCCGACCATGACGAGGCGGCCTCACCGACCACGGCTGAGGTCCCTGACGAGGGCATCATCGATGCCGTGGCGGGCGTCAGGCTCGTCGGCGGTGGGTTGTGGACGTGCCGTCGGGGAATCCGATGGTGATCTCTTCGTCGGAGACGTCCACGGTGATGGCGTCGCGGAGCGCCCCCGGGTGGACGGCGTCACCGGAGAGCACGACCAGCGAGATGTGCACTCCCGGCGCGTCCGCGTGCAGGCAAGGGACGGCCGAGTGGGGGCCGAACGCGTTGGATTCGAGATCCCGTGACACACTCGCGCGCCGCCAGCCGTACAGGCCGACGACGGCCGAGGTGAGGCCGTCCGTACGGCGGGCCAGCGCCCAGCCGTGGCCGGTGGCGGCGGCGGGCGGGGTGGCGTCGGAAACGGCGTAGCCGCCCTCGCGTACCGCGTGTTCGCCGCCGCCCACGATCTCGTGGACACGTATCTCCCAGGGGCCCCGCACGGTGGAGGTGCTGATGATCCGCGCGCCCGCGGAGGTCGTGTGCGAGGAGGCGGTGGCGTCACCGCACGACAGCGGCTGGATGGCGGTCCTGCGTGAGGGGGTGCCGTCCGGTGCGATCAACGCGAGGTGGTTGTCGACGTCACGGGTCCAGGCGTGCTCGGCCGCTTCTGGCCCGGTGCGGGTGGAGTAGGCGAGCTTGGCGTAGTGCGGGTCGTCCGGCGGGGCGCCGTGATCGCTGCCGTGGTTGAGCAGGCGGACGATGCCGTCATGGCGGGTGCCGTGCAGGAGCAGCCCCGTGGCCGGGATGGCCACGGTCACGTCGTGCTCGTCGATGGGGAGCGGCTGTTCGCGCTCGGTCCACACGGCGTGGTCGGGTGGCAGCAGCAGCCCGAGGAAGCCTTTCGACGCCCAGTACGGCGAGGCGGGCCCCGAGTACGGCTGGGTCGCAGGCAGGAACGGGTCGTACCAGCCCAGGGAGAGCAGCCCCGCCGGATCGGGCACCCCTCGTTCCGCGAAGTGCCGCACTACGGACGAGGCGAGTTTCCTGGTCTGCCCCGGTGTGAGCGGTGTGGCGTCGACGAGTGCGCCCAGCCAGACGGGAGCCAGGGCGGCGAAGCGGTACGTGAGCGAGCGTCCGTGATGGATCGGCGCACCATCCGCCCCGAAGAAATGCTGATATGTCTCGAGAAAGTCGTGCAAGCGCCCCGTGTAGACCCCGGCCCGCTCCTTGTCCCCCGACATGCGGGTCCACAGCAGCGGATACAGGTGCAGCGCCCACCCGCAGTAGTAGTCGAAGTTCCGGGTGCCCCCATCGGTGTACCAGCCGTCCCCGACGTACCAGTCCTCGATCCGATCCAGCCCCCGCTCGATCTCCCCCTGCTCGTACGGGCCGCCCACCGACTTGAGGAACTCCTCCGTCACCGTCTGGAACAGCATCCAGTTGTTGTCCCAGGTGCGTCTGCCCACGAAGCCGCCGAGCCAGCCGACGACGCGCTCCTGGACATCGGCGTCGAGCCGGTCCCACAGCCACGGCCTGGTCTCGTGGAGGCCGACCGCGATCGAGGCGGCCTCCACCATCTGCTGTGAGCAGTCGGTCAGCACCGGCCACGCCTCGCCGCTCGACGGGTCGGTGCCCGCGGCGAGCCCCCTGGCGTACCGCTCGACCAGGTGAGGCGCGTCTCCTCCGGCGCCCGCGATGCGGAAGGCGGCGGTCAGGAACGTGCGCGCGAACCCCTCCAGCCCGTCGAGAGCGACACCCGACCAGCTCGCCCGGCCGGGCAGCCGTATCTGCGCGTGGCCGGGCGAGGCGAACGGGACGACCGCGTCGAGCAGGCGGTCGGCCAGGGCCTCCCAATGTGCCCGCGTCCAGCCGGTACGCGGGGAGATCACCCGGTCGGTGGGCGGCAGCGGCAGGTAGGGAGGGATCATGTTCAGTCTTTCTGTCCGATGGCGAGTTCGGCGGTGTGCGTGCGGCCCCCGGAGCCGGCGAGGTGCGTCTCCTAGCCGGTCAGCGTCGAGGGGTCGGTCGACGGGGCGGGCAGGCCGAGCGCCGCGATCTGGGCGAGGTATTCGGCCGTCAGCGGGGCGCCCCACCGGGTCCAGAAGCCGGACAGATCGGCCCGGGCGATCCTGGAGGTGTAGATCGCCAGGTAGCCCCACCGCTTGGCCGATTCGGTGTAGTCGGAGGCGGGTCGTTCCGCGCGTACCAGCTGGTGCAGGCGCGGGTAGAAGTCCTCGCCGAAGGCCAGCTCCAGCTGGCGGAAGGGGACGAGCTTCTCGTAGGCGCCGAGCTTGAGATAGTCGGCGGCGGGGAGCTTGGCGAGCGCGCTCTGGTACGGCGTGAGGCCGGTCTTGGCGTCGGGCTTGGTGAGGTTGGACTGCTGTCCGAGCGTGCGCTGCGCGGCCAGCGAGTAGATGTTGACCGTCACCTCGGTGAGGTCGTTCGGCTTGTAGGCCATCTGCTGGTGCAGGTGCCCGAGCTCGTGGTAGACGCCCCAGCCCCTGGTGCGCAGCCCGTCGACGGCGATCAGCCGGTCCAGGTAGGTGCGCGGGTAGGCGGTCCAGCCGTGGGTGGCGTACGCTCCGGCGCCCGTGGGCATCCTGGGGGCCTCGACGAGGTGGAAGGGCAGCGGCGAGCGATCCGCCTGCGAGAGGCCGGAGATCGCCGCGTGTGAGGCGATGATCGTCTCGAGGAGCCGGAGCAGGGCGGTGTGGTCCTGGTCGCGCCAGGCGAGCAGGCCCTCCCTGGTGATCGAGACGATGGCGTGCCGGGACACGAGCTCGACCTGCGGCGACTCGGTCAACGTGTCGAGCTGCGACTGGAAGCTCTCCTCCGTGCTCTCCCCGAGCGTGAAGGTGGGCACGCGCACCCCGCCGGAGAGGAACTTGACCTTGGCCCGCTGCCCGTCGCCGGTCAGCGACAGGTAGACCAGGCCGCCGCCGGGGTCGGTCAAGGTGTTGACGCCCGCGGTGAGCGGGTAGGCGCGCGGGTTCTTGTAGGTGACGTCGGGGTGGGTGTCGGGGGCGCCGACGTGCAGGGTCGGCAGGAGGCCGTCGGCCGCCGTCACCTCGACGGTCATCGGGGTGGCCGCGGGCAGGTAGACCCGGGTCGGGTGGAAGTCGGTGGTCCTGAGCGCCTGCTGGAGCCTGAGGCGTTCGCTCTCGGCTGCGGGCCTTGCCCTGAGCGTCACGGTGTGCCGTGCGTCGTCGGCGAGCGCCGGGCGGGCGATCAGCAGGGACGCGCCCGCGGCGGCGCCGGTTGCGAGGAAGGTTCTGCGACTGAGGGGGATCATGTGACGGAGTCTCGTAAGCGCTTACTATGACGGTCAAGGGCTTGCTGGATCTTTCTGCGGGTTTCTATCCCTGTTCCATGGCCGAATTCGGGCCTTCGTCCAGTAAGCGCTTGCTACTTCGGTGGGGCGACCGAGGCTCTGACGACGATGTTCGTGCCGACTCTGGCCGTGGTCTGCACGGGCATGAGGTAGTCGTTGTCGTCGGCCACGTCGAGGCCGAGCCGTACCGCCTGGCGGCCCATCTCCTCCAGGGGGATGCGCACGGTCGTGAGCTGCGGGCGCAGCTCCTGCGCGATGGGCACGTCGTCGTAGCCCACCACGGAGATCGACTCGGGCACGGCGATCCCCGCCAGCTCGAGGGCCTGCATCGCCCCCGCCGCGACGGCGTCGTTGGCGCAGAACACGGCGGTGAAGTCCAGCCGCTCGGCCAGCAGCGCCCTGATCTTGTCGTAGCCGAACCTGCGGTTGAGCTGCCCGGTGTGGATCAGGCTCTTGTCGTACGGCAGGCCGCGGAAGCGCAGCGCGCGCCGGTGCCCGGCGAGCCTGGCTATGGTGGTCGACAGGCTCGGCGGCCCGCCCACGAAGGCGATCTTCCGGTGGCCCTGCATGATCAGGTAGTCGGTGATCGCGAAGGCGCCGCCCTCGTTGTCGTACTCCACGACCTTGGTCGGCACGTCCTCGCCGAGCGGCGGCCTGCCGCACAGCACCAGCGTGGCGCCGCTGACGTGCAGCGCGCGGGCCCTGCGTGCGACCTGGGCGGCGTAGGCGCGGTCCTCGTAGGCGCCGCCCACCAGGATCACGGCGTCGGCGCGCTGCTCGTGCAGCAGGTCGATCAGCGCGAGCTCCTGGTCGTGGCTGCCCTGCGTGCAGCAGACCATGCACAGCCGGCCGTGCTTGGTCGCCTCCCGCTCGACGCCGCGGGCGATGTAGGCGTAGAAGGGGTCGACCAGGTCGTTGATGATGATCCCGACGGTCCTGTTGGTGACCCCCGCCAGCGCCCTGGCGTGCGCGTTGGCGACGTATCCCAGCTCGGCGATGGCCTGCTCGACCCGCTGCCTGGTCGTGGCCGAGACCGGGTAGTTGCCGTTGATCACGCGGGACACGGTCGCGCTTGAGACGCCGGCGCGCTTGGCCACGTCGGCCATGGTCGCCAGGCTGGGCTCGGTCACCGGCACCTCCTCACTGTGGTTGTCGATCATGCCATTCGGTCGAGCTCGCCGCGATGGATCTCGTGCATCAGCGGCAGCCCGGCCGCGTAGCGGGCGATCTCCTCGAGCGCGGACTCGGCCAGCCTGGCGAGCTCGTTGCCCTGGGCACCGGCCAGGTGCGGGGTCACGAACGCGTTGGGCAGGTCGAACAGCGGATGACCGGCCGGCAGCGGCTCGGGGTCGCTCACATCAAGTATCGCGTCGAGCCGGCCGCTGCGTACCTCCTTGACCAGCGCCTCGGTGTCGATCAGCCCGCCGCGGGCCGTGTTGATCACGATGGCGCCGTCCCTGAGCAGCGACAGCCGCCTGGCGTCGAGCATCCTGTACGTCTCGCGGCTCTCCGGCGCGTGCAGGCTGACCACGTGCGACCGCCCGACCAGGGTGTCGAGGTCGGTGGCCGTGCCACCGAGCGCGGCGATCTCGGCGGCCTCCGCGTACGGGTCGTAGACCAGCACCTCGGCGTCGAGCCCGCGGAGCAGCCCCATGACCCTGCGCCCGACCCTGGACAGTCCGATCAGCCCGACCGTGATGCCGTGGGTGCCGAGCCAGGCCAGGTCGGCGAAGTCGCGTCTGGTGCCGTGCTCGCGGTAGCGGCGGGCGAGGGTGAAGGCGCGCTTGGCGCCGAAGACGATGGCGGCGTAGGTGAACTCGGCCACGGGCACGGCGTTGGCGTCCGCGGCGCTCGAGACCCTGACGCCGCGGTCGAGCACCGCGGGGTCGAGGAAGGTCTTCACCGTGCCCGCCGCGTGCGCGATGAAGCGCAGGCCCGGGGCCAGGTCGAGCAGCTCGGCACCGATCCTGGGGCAGCCCCAGCCGGTGACGAGGACCTCCGCCTCGGCCATGGCGCGCAGCGCGCCGGGTGAGCTCACCTCGTGCAGCACCTGATCGTGGAGCTCGGCCAGCTCGCCGAGCCTGCGAAGGGCGTCGTGCCCGAACACCTGCTCGCGTACCCCGGGCGCCATCGCCAGGACGGCACGCGGTCTCAGCCGGGTTTGCGGGGGTTTCACCGGCACCCTCTCTCTGCCCACATCGATCTCCGATAGTAAGCGCGTTCTACGCACTGCAGCGGCACGCTAGGGCTTCACCTGCGTAAAGGTCAAGCAGCGCGGGATGAAAGGGGGCAATTTCCCGGCAAGGTCTTGACGGAAACGAAAGCGCTTACTAACTTCCTCGCCAACTGGAAGGACCCAGCGCATGACCGCTACCCTCGACGCTCCCCCTGCCGGGACCGCGTCCGCTCGGCGCGAGACGCCGGGCAAGCTCTCGCTGTGGCGCCGCATCTGGCGCGACCGCGTGATGCTCCTGCTGGCGCTGCCCGGGCTGATCTATTTCCTGGTCTTCCACTACGGCCCGCTGTTCGGCTACGTGGTGGCGTTCAAGGACTACCAGCCCTACATCGGCTTCATCGACAGCCCGTGGGTGGGGCTGCAGAACTTCGTCAGCGTCTTCGGCGATCCGGGCGTCTGGAACGCCCTGGGCAACACGCTCAAGATCACCCTCACCCAGCTCGTGCTGTTCTTCCCGGCGCCCATCGCGTTGGCGCTGCTGCTCAACAGCGTGATCAGCGACAAGGTGCGCAGGTTCGTGCAGAGCGTGGTCTACCTTCCGCACTTCATCGGCTGGGTGATCATCGTCTCGGTGTTCCAGCAGATCCTCGGCGGCGCCGGCGCGCTGCCGAACTTCCTGGAAAGCATCGGCCTGCCGCGCTACGACATGATGACGGACCCGGACGTCTTCCCGCTGCTGGTGACGTTGCAGGTGATCTGGAAGGACGCCGGCTGGGCCACGATCATCTTCCTCGCCGCGCTGCTCACCATCAACCAGGACCTCTACGAGGCGGCGGCCATGGACGGCGCGGGGCGGTGGCGCAGGCTCTGGCACGTCACGCTGCCGGGCATCACGCCCGTCATCATCCTGCTGCTCATCCTCAACCTCGGCAGCATCCTGTCGGTCGGCTTCGAGCAGATCCTGCTCCAGCGCGACAACGTCGGCCCCGATGCGGGGGAGGTGCTGGACACGTTCGTCTACTTCAACGGCGTCAAGGACGGCCAGTGGGGCCCCGCCGCCGCGGTCGGCCTGGTCAAGACCATCGTCGGCACCGCGATGGTGCTCGGCGCGAACAAGGTGGCCCACCTGCTCGGCCACGAGGGGGTGTACCGCGGTGGCGACAAGTAGCCGGCCTGTCTGGATGGAGCGGCCGTCCACGCCCGGCCTGATCGTCAAGGGCGCGATCCTCACCGCCGTCGTCCTGCTGGTCGCCTACCCCTTCGTCGGCGTGATCGGCACCAGCCTGTCGACGGAGGCCGACATCGCCAGAAACGGCGGGTTCGTGCTCATCCCCACGTCGCCCAGCCTGTCGGCCTACTCGACCATCTTCAGCGGCGGCACCGTCACCAGGGCGCTGCTGGTCAGCGTGATGGTGACGGTCGCCGGCACGCTCGCCAGCGTGCTCGCGACCATCGGCATGGCGTACGGCCTGAGCCGCCGGGAGGTGACGGGCGCCCGCTGGATCCTGATGATCGCCCTGCTGACCATGCTGTTCAATCCGGGCCTGATCGCCAACTTCCTGCTGGTCAAGCAGGTCGGGCTGATCGACACGTTCGGGGCGCTGATCCTGCCGAGCCTGGTCAGCGCGTTCAACCTGGTCGTGCTCCGCTCGTTCTTCATGGGCCTGCCACGCGAGTTGCTGGAGAGCGCGCGCATCGACGGCGCGGGCGACTTCGGCATCCTCGTCCGGATCGTGCTGCCGCTGTCCAAGGCGGTGCTCGCGGTCATCTCGCTGTTCTACGCCGTCGGCTACTGGAACGCCTTCTTCAACGCCCTGCTCTATCTCGACGATTCGGACAAGTTCCCGCTCCCGCTGATTCTGCGCACGTTCGTCCTGCAGGGCAGGTCGCTGGAGACCATGGCGGCCGCCGAGGCGCCCGCGCCCGTTCAGGCGATCCAGATGGCCGTGCTCGTGGTGGCGATCGTGCCGATCCTGCTCGTCTACCCCTTCCTCCAGCGCTACTTCACCAAAGGCGTGCTCACCGGCGCCGTCAAAGGCTGACCCCCCACCCTCAAGGAAGATCCCATGCAAGAACTCGTCTCGCGCCGCGGTTTCCTGCGCCTCGGCGCCGCCGCGGCCGCGGGTGCCGCCGCGTCCTCCGTGCTCTCGGCCTGCGGTGGCGGCTCGGCCGCCCCGGCCGCCAAGGCGCAGGGACTCACCATCAAGCTGCCTGCCTACACGCCGCTGCCCAGCGCGCTCACCCCCGACCTCCCCGGCAACGCCACGGGCGTTCCCGAGGGCTACTTCAGCTATCCGAAGCAGCTGTTCAAGGCGGTGACCAAGCCGCCCATGTCCGGCGGGACCGTGAAGATCGCGGTGCAGACGTTCTCGCCGCCCCCGCCCGGCCGCGGCGAGAATCCCGCCTGGCAGGAGGTGGAGAAGCGGCTCGGCGGTACGGCCGACGTGCAGGCGGTGACCTCCGACGACTGGCCGACCAAGTTCAACACCATGGTCGCCGGCGGCACGTTGCCCGACATGTTCACGTACATCTCGACCCAGGGCGTCAACAACCTGCCCGCGTTCGTGGCCAGCCAGTGCACCGACCTGACGGCGCTGCTCGGCGGCGACGCGGTCAAGGACTATCCGAACCTGGCGGCGATCCCGCAGGTGTTCTGGAAGCAGGGCATCGTCGGCGGGAAGCTCTACGGCATCCCCGTGCCGCGCAACATGGTCGGCGGGCTTGGCTTCTACCGCGCCGACATGTTCGCCGAGGCCGGCGTCACCGACCTGTCGCAGATCTCCGACGTGGACCGGCTGTTCGAGGTGCTCAAGGAGGTGACCAGGCCCAAGGACAACCAGTGGGGCCTCGTCACCGCCAGCGGCGGCGTCTACGGCCTGTCGATCTTCTCGCAGCTGTTCGGCGCGCCCAACGGCTGGCGCCTGGAGAACGGCAAGCTCGTCCACGCCATCGAGACCGAGGAGTACAAGGCGGCCGTCGAGTACGTGCGCAAGCTCCGCGAGGCGGGCATCGTCTCCCCCGGCTCGGAGGGGTTCGACGGGCTCAAGCGCAAGAACGAGTTCAACGCCGGCCGCGCGGCGCTCGTCTACGACGGCCTGCCCGCCTACCTCGGCCCCACCGGATTCCTGCAGACCTCCAAGAAGATCGATCCGGCCGCCGACCCCCGGCCCATCACCCCCATCGGACCGGCGACCAAGGCGTCGCTCAACAACGTCGTCGTCTCCATCACCATGCTCAAGAAGAGTGACGAGACGCGGGCCAAGGAGCTGCTGCGCGTGGCCGACTTCTTCGCCTCGCCTTTCGGCAGCGAGGAGTACACGCTGTTCAACTACGGCGTCGAGGGCACCGACTTCAAACGCGACGACAAGGGCAACCCGGTGCTCACCGAGCAGGGCGACAGGGACACCACCGTGCCGTGGAAGATGATCGCGGCGCCGACGCAGGCCCTGTTCGACTCCTCCTCGCAGGAGGCCGTGAAGGTCATGCACGACGCGATCACCAAGATGATCGCCGTGGGCGTCGAGGACCCCACCGTCGGCCTCTACTCCCCGACCTACGAGAACAAGTACGAGTCGCTCTTCACGATGCGCACCGACCGCGTCACCTCCATCGTGGCCGGCCGCGCGCCCGTGAGCGACCTCGACCAGCTGGTCAAGGACTGGCGGGCGCAGGGCGGCGACAAGGCCCGCGCCGAGTTCGAAGAAGCGCTCAAGCAGTCACCGAAGGTGGGCTGACCCATGAAGAAGAGATTCGCGTTTCTCGCCGTCGCCGCCCTGCTCAGCACGGCCGCCGCCGTCCCCGCCGAGCCGTCGCCCGGCTCCCCAGGGCTCGGCGACCCGCTCTTCCCGACACTCGGCAACGGCGGCTACGACGTACGCCACTACGACGTGTCCTTCGACTTCACGCCGGTCACCTATGACTTCTCGGGCACGGTGAAGTTCACCGCGAAGGCCACCCAGGCGCTGTCCGCCTTCAACCTCGACACCGACGGGCACACCATCGACGCCGTCACCGTGAACGGCGCACCCGCCACCTGGTCCCTCTCGCCCGGCCAGAGCGGGCAGGAGCTGACCGTCACGCCCGCCGCGCCGCTGCGCGAACACGTGCCGTTCACGACGGAGGTGCGCTTCCACGGCAACGGCAAGGCGCCGCGCGCCGGCCTCACGGGGTGGCGCTTCGGGCCCGACGGCGGGTTCGCCGCCGCGGCGCAGTCCAGCAGGGCCGACACGTTCTTCCCCGTCAACGACCACCCGTCGGACAAGGCCACCTGGACCTTCCACGTCACGGCGCCGGAAGGCTACGTCGCCACCGCCAACGGCGAGCTTACCGGCAGGCGGGGGAACGTCTGGACCTTCGAGGAGCGCGAGCCGATGGCCTCGGAGCTGATCGGCCTGGCCGTGGTGAAGGGCACGTACCTGTACGGGAAGGGCCCCCACGCCCTGGCCCTGCGCCACGTCGTGCCCCAGGGCCAGGAGGCCCGCTACGCCCCGATCGCCGCCGAGACCGCGGGCCAGATCGAGTGGGCGGAGGCCAGATTCGGCCGGTTCCCGTTCTCCACGTACGGGATCCACATCTATCCCGGCTACAGCGACGCGCTGGAGAACCAGACCCTTTCGCTGTTCGGCACCGGCTGGTTCGACAAGCCCACCTACTCCAACACCATGGTGCACGAGCTCGTCCACCAGTGGTTCGGCGACTCGGTCACGCCCGCCACCTGGCAGGACGCCTGGCTGAACGAGGGCCCGGCCGTCTACTACGCCGCACTGTGGGCCGAGGAGCACGGCGGCCAGTCCATGGCGGACCGGATGCGCACCGTGTACGCCAAGCTCGACGAGGTCCGCGCCAAGGACGGCCCGCCCGGCAAACCCAAGGGGCTCGGCGGCTACAACATCTACGACGGCGGCGCCCTGGTGCTCTACGCCCTGCGCACCGAGGTGGGCGAGGCCGCCTTCGACCGGATCATGCTCACGTGGGTGCGGCGCCACAAGGACGGCAACGCCTCCACCGAGGACTTCATCGCGCACGCCGCCGCCACCGCGCACCGGCCGGAACTGGACGCCTTCCTGCGTGCCTGGCTCTTCGGCGCGACGAACCCTCCCCTGGAGGGCATGTGAACGGCGCGATCGGGCCCGCGGGGGTCGCGGTCCATGGAGGTACACGATGAGCTGGTTCACCGAGGCGCGCTTCGGCCTCTTCGTCCATTGGGGGATCTACGCCGCGGCGGCGCGGCACGAGTGGGTGAAGTCGTACGAGCGGCTCAGCGACGAGCACTACCGCCGCTACTTCGACCACTTCGACCCCGACCTCTACGACCCGGGCGTGTGGGCGGACGAGGCGGTGAACGCGGGGATGAAGTACCTCGTGGTGACCAGCAAGCACCACGACGGGTTCTGCCTGTGGGATTCGGAGCTGACGGACTACAAGGCGCGGCGGGACCTGCTCGCGCCGATGCTCGACGCCTTCAGGGAGCGGGGCCTGCGTACCGGCCTGTACTACTCGCTGCTCGACTGGCATCACCCCGAGTTCCCCAACGATCTGTACCACCCGCAGCGGGACGAGGACCTGGGCGACCGCGACGTCCGGATATATGCGGACTATATGCATGGGCAGGTCCGCGAGCTCCTCACCCGGTACGGCCGCATCGACACCATGTGGTTTGACTTCTCCTACGCCGGGCGCGGCTTCGGCGCCAAGGGCCCGGACGAGTGGCGCTCGGCCGACCTGGAGCGGCTGGTCCGCGAGCTGCAGCCCGGCATCCTTGTCAACAACCGGCTCGGACTCGGCGGAGGCGACTTCACCACGCCCGAGCAGGTCATGCCGCCCGGCGGGCTGGCCGGGCACAAGCCGTGGGAGGCGTGCCAGACGCTCAACGGCAGCTGGGGCTACCACCGCGACAACCTGGACTGGAAGCCGGTCGACCTGCTGCTGAAGATGCTCGTCGACACCGTGTCCAAGGGCGGCAACATGCTGCTCAACGTGGGCCCCGACGCGCGCGGCCAGTTCGAGCCGCGGGCGGTCGAACGGCTGCGCGGGATCGGGAAGTGGATGCGCCTGCACGCCCGGTCGATTCACGGCGCCGGGGCTTCGGAGTTCGAGCCGCCGCCGGACTGCCGCTACACCCAGCGCGGCGACCGGCTCTACCTCCATCTGCTGTCCTGGCCGATGAAGCACGTCCACCTGCCCAAGCTGGGCGGGCGGGTGGCGTACGCCCAGTTCCTGCACGACGCCTCCGAGGTGCCGATCGTCGAGGTCGACCCGAAGGAGCCGTTCCACCACTATCTGCGCGGCCTGCCGGAGGACACCCTCACGCTGCAGCTCCCGATCACCCGTCCCGACGTCACGATCCCTGTCGTGGAGCTGTTCCTGAAGAGCTGAGGCCCTCAGCGGCGGACGCTCGAGGCGCGGACCATCAGCTCGGGCTGGAAGAGGACCTGGCGGTGGCGGTGGCGCTCACCTTCGTCGATCTCTTCCAGCAGCAGTTCGGCGGCCGTCCGGCCGAGCTCCTTGCGCGGCTGGCGGATCGACGACAGCGGCACCGCGGCCGCCTCCGCGAAGTCGATGTCGTCGTAGCCGATGAGCGCCACGTCGTCGGGAACGCGCAGTCCTGCGACGGTCAGCCCGTGCATGATGCCCAGGGCGAGCAGGTCGTTGGCGCAGAACAGCGCGGTCGGCCGCTGCTCGGCGGGCAGCGCGGCCAGGCTCCCGGCGGCGTGGCGGCCCGAGGCGAAGCTCAGCGACGGCACGTCGACGCGGACGAGCGAGGGCACCTCGTCGGCGTCCGGCGAGGCGCCGCCCGGCGCCGCCGAGTGGCCGGCCACTCCCCCGGCCGCCTTCACGGTCTCCGACGCGCCCTTGTACCGCTCGGCGACCTGGCTGATGGTGTGCGGGCCGCCCACGAAGGCCAGCCGGCGGTGTCCCTGCGAGAGCAGGTGCTCGGCGGCCAGCCCTCCTCCGAGGACGTCGTCCACGGCGGCCGAGCACCGGTTGCGCACGGTGGCCCGGTGGTCGAGCAGCACGACCGGCGTCCCCCGGTCGATGAGCTGCTCGAGCCGCTGGGTCTCCCCCTCGACGGGCGTGATGAGGATGCCCTGGACGCGCTGCTCCTCCAGGTGATCGAGGTAGCGGCGCTCGCGCGGCCCGTCCTGGTCGCTGTTGCAGAGGCTGATGATCATGCCGTTGGCGTCCGCTGTGGCCTCCACCCCCTTCACGACGTCGGTGAAGAACGGGTTGGTGACGTCGAGGACCACCAGCCCGATCGTCCGCGTACGGCCGGAGCGCAGCGCCCGGGCGGACTCGTTGCGGACGAAACCGAGCTGGTTCATGGCGTTGAGCACCCGCTCACGGGTCGCCGGCGAGACCGCGTCAGGACGGTTCAGCACGTTGCTGACCGTCCCCACCGACACGCTGGCCAGCTGGGCGACCTCCTTGATGCTCGCTATCGCCATGTCCCCCCTCACAGCACGATCTTGACGGAAGGGTACTACAGGGTGGCGTCCGCGACTTGAAACGTAACAATCGCCCCAACTGTCACAGCGGGCCCCTCACCTGGAAATTTACCCATAGCCCTTGACCTTACCTACGCCGCAATTCTAGCTTTCCTCGCTAAACTGGATGAAACGTTTTAGACGCCTGCACGCCGCCTCCATAGAGGGGTGACAGCGGCCGGTTTACGACAGCACAGCCCTCGAAATGATCAACCCGTGTTACAAAGGGGGCCGCGTTCCGAAGACGAGGTGTGCTGCGTGATTGACGACGTGCTCCGTGCGATGGCCGAGAAGATCTCGGCGGGTGCGCCCTCCGGGTGGCGGCGGGCGGAGTTGCGCGGGTTCGCGACGGGGCGCGGCGGGTCGGGGCATCGCGGCCTCGCGTTCGAGCCCGAGGGCACGGGTGGTGACGACATCGACGTGCACCCGGAGCTGGCCGCCCTGCACGACCTCGCCGGGGCGCCGAGCGGCCGGCTGCTCACCGTCGAGCTGGTCGTCGAGGCCAGGGGCCGGTACGAGGCGGTGATCAGCGAGTCGCTGGAGCGCGACGACGGGGACGGCTTCCTGTACGTGCTCGACCCGAACTCCCTGCCGGCCGAGCCGGGGACGTTCCAGCAGGGTCCGGCGAACGCCGCCCCCGCCGGAGACCCACGGGAGGCGGTCGCCCTGCTCGGGGCATATTTACGCGAACGCGACCGGATCCTGGGCAGGGACACGTACGCGCCGCCGCCCGCGCTTCACGGGGCCCGCCGCGCCCGGCTGGAGACCCGGCTGCCGGGCCCGCTCCCTGACGACCTGCGCGCCCTCTACTCGCACGTGGACGGCGACGGCGGCGAGGGCCTGCTGGACCGGCACCCGTGGTTCGGCCTCGAACTGCTGGAGAACCAGAGCCGGCGGGAGAACCGGTGGTGGTCGGCGGGCCGCACCTGGCGCGACCACTTGGAGCGCCCGATCATCACCAGCGCGGGCCCGCCGCTGGCGGTGCGCCGGATGTCGGACCACCCGCGCTGGATCCCGTTCGCCACCAGCACCGGCGGCGACTTCCTGGCCGTGGACCTGGCACCGGGACCGGGCGGGCGGCCCGGCCAGGTCATCCGCATGGGCCTGCACCACGACGGCGGCCCCGGCTACGTCGCCGATTCGGTGACCGGCCTGCTGCGGCGGCACGTCGACGCCCTGCGGGCGGGCGCCTACGAGGTCGAGCGGGGCGGGCTCTGGATCAACCTCGGCGAGCCGGGCTGGGACGCGTACGGGGAGTCGCGCTCGCTGACGGCCTCAGGCGCCGGCGCCGCGTCCATGCGGGGCATGCATCACGGGATCGAGCGCCTGTCGGTGGTCAACGCGCCCTGGGCCGATTTCGGGCCCGTACGAGGAGCGCCGGCGCTGTGGGAGGTGCGGGTGGAGAACTGCCCGGGAGCCGACCTGGCACCGCTCCAGGACACACCGGTGGAGCTGCTCGACCTGGCCATGGACACGATCGACCTGGCGCCGCTGGCCGGCCATGCCACGCTGCGGATGCTGGCGCTGAGCACCGCGCGGCCCGTGGACCTGGCACCGCTGTTGTCGTGCCCGCGGCTGTACGGGCTGGATCTGTCCCGGGCGGCGGTCCGCGACATCGGCGTGCTCGCCGATCTGAAGGGCCTGCTCTACCTGCGGCTGCGCCGCGGGCAGTGGGAGGAGCTGTGGAAGCGGGCCGGTCACCCGGCGGGGCTGGCGGCGGCAGGTCTGGCCGCCGAGCCGCGCCGGGAGAAGGCCTGGTGGTGGTCGGTCGACAGGGCCTACCACGCCCGCGAGCCGTCGCCGCGGACGGCGGCGGGCTGGGCGATCGCCCTGGCCGGGGAGTCCGCCGACGTACTGGTGCGCACGGGCCGGTACGCCCGGCGGCGCTGAGCTCAGCCCCTCGTCGAGATCAGGTCGAGGGCGCGCTGGTGCTGCTCCGGGGAGGGCGCCCGGGTCCAGGTGACGCCGGGCTGGTTCTCGGCGAGCATGCGTGCCAGGACGGCGGACATGACGTCCGCGGGCTCGGCGTACGCCATGTGCGGGCGCATGTTCCGGTATCCCAACAGCACCCGGCCGTAGTCGTACATGAGCGTGTTGGTGAAGCGGCTGCGCTCGGCGTCGGCGCGTTCGAGCCCTTCGACGAACTCGGGCTCCGGCTCCTCGATGACCGCCTTGTAGATGTCGAGGCGGTTGCGGATCTCGCCGGGCGAGGCGTGGCTGTGCGCCTCGTCGTACATCCTCGACACGTGCTGCGGCGTCTGCGTGAGCACGGTGAGCATGCCGTAGCCGCCGTCCTCGTCACCGTAGCCGCCGACGCCGCCGTCCACGCCCTGCGCGTGCGTGGCGGTCATCATCGCGCTCGTGAAGTCGTACTTGTCCAGGCCGTCGACCGGCTCCGCCATCCAGTCGTCGTCGAGGTGCAGCACTCCCCCGGTCTCGGACTGCGCGGCGCGGTCGAGGAGGTGGCGTACGGCGCCCGCCGGGTCCGTGATCGCCTGCGGCCCCAGCGCGGCGAACTGCTCGGCCAGCAGGAACAGCGAGACCATCATCGACGGGTGGTAGACGCGCAGCGCCCCCGCCTCCCGGTGCGGGTACACCGTGCTCTCGTTGTCGTACGCCTCCAGCCCGGCCATGAAGGCCTGCTCCTGCTCGTCGGTGAGGATGAGCTCCCAGGCCCACTTGCGCTCCACATGGAACTTGTAGAAGTCCTCGCCCCTGAGCGGGTCCCGGAACTTCCACCACAGGGCGACGCCGACGACGAGGGCGGCGATGACGCCTAACGTTATCCACATACGAGATCGTCTCTCTTTCCGGTCCGGAGATCGGCCATAAAGAGCGGATCGTAGCGGTGAAGATCAACGCCTTTCCGGAGAACGCGAGAAAACGATCACACGTGGCCACCTGGCGACGTGAGGGGCGGGACGTCGTCGGCGAGCAACGCTTCGATGGCCTCTTCCACGCTGGGATGGATGTTCAGGGCGTCCCACACCTTGGTGATCCGCAGCACGCGAGCCGGCATGGTGTGCACGGCGGCCAGGTGCAGTCCCCGCGGGCGCGTGGCGGCGTCGAGGCGCAACAGGGCATGGAGACCGCTGCTGTCCATGAAGGTCAATCCGCTCAGATCGAGCAGGATGGGCTGTCCGGGCCGGCGCATCCGCGTGGCGTACGACTCGAACAGGTCGGCGTTGCTGCAGTCGACTTCTCCGGCCACAGTGATCAGCACACCCTTGATCAACTGCCGGCAGTCCAGTTTCAGCGGGGTCATGGCGGGGCTCAGTGCGCCGGTAGCGCCTGCACAACGGTGACGGGCATGACGTCCTCGTAGTAGGTAGGTCAGCTTGGGCTTGCGACGGCGAATGGTCCGCGCCACAACTGTAATCCCGAAGGCAGTTACCGGAAAGACTTTTCGCCATAGAATCTTCAGGTAAACAGTTTTCGCCCGCTCCATGGGAATCGGCACCCTGGGGGCGGAGGAGGCGAAGTGAGCCGTGAGCACATTGGATGACCATCACTCCAGCTGGACGTTCCTCACCCATCACGCCCGCGTGCTGGTGGAGATAGCCCGAGACCCCCAGGTCCGGCTACGCGACATCGCCACCAGCATCGGCATCACCGAACGCACCGCGCAGACCATCGTGCGGGACCTCTACGAGGCCGGCTACCTGACCCGCACCCGCATCGGGCGGCGCAACCACTACAGCCTCAACCTCGAGCAGCACTTCCGCTATCCCACGGAGGCCGGCCTGCCCATCAGCCTGCTCATCGACATGTTCACGCAGCACGACATGGCCTCCGCTCGGACCCCCGGCGACCTACCGGCGTCCTGACCGCCGTGTTCGGCGCAGTTCGCCTCCGCGTGCCTCGCCTTCTCGGTCATGAAGGCGCAGGACCCGCTCGGGCTCATCGGCCTCGCCGGCCGGCTGCTCCGGGTGGCCTGGATCGTGACGTACGGCGTCCGCCTCGTTCGCCTGAACGCGGCGTGACCGCCCAGCCTTAGGCTGGCCTTCATGGACCACGTCCTGATGACGGAGCGCCTGATCCTGCGTCCGGTGACCGTACACGATCATGCCGTGCTGCTGGCTCACTGGACCGGCGCGGACGTGCGGCGCTTCCTCTTCGACGGGGCGGTCCTGTCTCCGGCGGAGGTCACCGAGGTCATCGAGGACAGCGTGCGGGACTTCGCCACGGGCGGCCACGGTGTCTGGCTGATCCGGTCCAAGGACGGCGGCGACCTGATCGGCGTGGCCGGGCTGCGGCCGCTGGAGGAGCTCGGGCTCGAGGTCTTCTACAGCCTGGAACCCGCCGCGTGGGGCAAGGGCTATGCCACCGAGGCCGCCGGCGCGGTGGTGGAGTACGCCCTCGGCCCTCTTGGATTGCCCGAGGTGCTGGCGGAGGTCGACGAGGGCAACGCCGCGTCGGTCGCGGTCGTCGAGCGGCTCGGCATGACCCCGTTCGCGATGGTGCCCGGCCTGCTCGGCCCGATGACCCGTTACCGGAGGACCCCCTGACGGGGGTCATTCGCGAGTCGCGACAGGCTCCCGGATCGCCTGGGCGAGCTGCTCGCCGTGCGTGAGTTGAGGATGGTGACCGGCCCCGCTGATCGTGGTGACCCTCACCCGTGTGCCGAGCGTGTCCAGCAGCGCCCGGCCCTCGCCGGTCAGCGGGTCCCCGGCTCCCACGATCACGTGTACGCGGCCCTGGTAGCGCGCGAGCTTGGCTCGGAGGTCGGCGCGCCGTCGCACGCGGCCGGCGGCGGACAGCAGCTGCGCCGCGTGGGCGGCGACGCGGCCCCGGCGCAGGTCCTCGGCGCTGGACGCGAGCCGTTCCGCGTGGGCCGGGTCCCCGGTGAGCAGCCGCGACAGGGCAGCGGGACGCGCGCGGCCGAGGTACAGGCGGGTCAGCGGGGCCACCCGCGTGGCGAACCCGGCGCGGGCCTGGAGGAAGAAGGGCGACACCAGGGTGAGCTGCTCGACCCGGTCCGGGTGCGTCAGGCCGGCCTCGACGGCTGCGGCGGCGCCGATGGAGTGACCGACCACGTGCACCCGGCCGGTCTCCTCGACCAGAGCGCTCAGCCAGGCGGACATGTCCCGCGGACGCCCCGCGCTCATCCCGAGGCCTGGGAGGTCCACCACGCGGGCATGGCCGAGCGCTACGGCGACCGGAGACCAGGTGTCGGCGTTGACGGGCAGGCCGGGCAGCACCAGGGTCGGCGCGCCCGGTTCGCCGATTCCGAACGTGCGCACGCCCGCGTGGCGGGTGAACCGCCGTTCCTGCCGCCGGGCGGGCACGGCCCCGAACCGGTGGGCGGCCAGGTGGTCGGCCCATCGCAGGATCGACTCGGTGGTGCCGGGGAGAGCGAGTCCGTGACGCTCGGCGAACGCGCGGGCCGGCCCCGTGGGATAGCGGTCGGACGACAGGAAGGTCAGGGTTTCCGGGTCCGCCTTGGTCAGCGCGGGCGGCAGGCGCCGTACCAGTGACACGGGGACCCTCAGCCGCGGGACCTTGACCTGGTAGTGGTGTCCCACGAGCGAGAGGAGGTCCGGCAGCGGCGGGGTGCCGTCGTCGAGGATCCAGAACGCGGCCCGCGCGGCCTCCGGATCCTCCGGATCCTCCGGAAGCAGCGTCATGAAGCGCGCCAGGTAGTCCACGGCAACCACGGGGACGAACGTCTCGGCGCTCCCCGGCAGAGCCGCGAGCGAACCTCGCCAGAGGTCCCTCAGGTTCGAGGCGAGCCCGATCTGCTGGCCGGACTCGCCGCTCGTGCTGTCCCCGATCACGCTGGAGGGGTTGACGATGGACCATGGCACGCCCAGCCGGTCGGCGGTGGCCTGGAAGACCGCGTCGGACTCCACCTTGGACGCCTCGTAGGGGCCGAGGCGCTGGTAGGTGCGGCGTACGAGGTCATCGCTCCACGGCACCGACGCGGGATCCTGGCCCCCCACCCGATAGCCCGAGACGTGCACGAGCCGCCGCAGGCGGGGCAGCCGGGCGGCGAACGCCACGATCGCCCGCACGCTGTCGACGTTGGCGTGACGGGCCTCCGGGACGGTCATCCCGAACCGGTAGGAGCCCGCGCAGTTGTAGATCTCGGTGACGTCCTCCCAGGCCGCCGCGTCGCCCTCGATCAACGCCGGCGCGCCGAAGTCGACACGAACGCCGGCCGGGGCCTCCCGGCACCCGCGCTCGGCGAGCCAGGCGTCCAGCCCGGCGTGGGACCCGCTGTCGCGTGTCGCCGCGGTGACACGGACACCGGCCTGGTCCAGCGCGAGGATCAGATGCCGGCCGACGAACCCGGTGGCTCCGAACACGAGCGCGTGCCTGCTCATGAGGTTTCCTTCGCGGTGGCGGCGGGCGGCTGGTCGAGAAGGTCGCCGAGCACCTGGGCGGCGTTGCGCAGCGCCTCCACGTCGCGCCGGGCACGGGACACGATCATCGCGCCCTCCACCGAGCTGACGACGGTCGTGGCCATGGCACGCGCCGCCGGACGCGCGTGACCGCGGCCGACGAGGTGCTCGGTCATCGGCCCGATCCATGATTCGAAGGCGAGCGCGCAGGCCGTGCGGAGGCGTTCGCTGTGCGCGCCCATCTCCAAGGTCACCACGGACACCGGGCAGCCGAGCTGGTAGTCGCTGCCGGTAAGGATTCCGATCAGGACGTCGACGACCCGCCGGAGAATGTCCCCCGGGCTCTCCGCCTCGGCGGCCATTTCGGTGACGAGCGCGCGGAACTGGTCGCCCGCCAGCTCGACGGCCTTCTCGCCCAGCGCCTCCTTGCCCTCGGGGAAGTGGAAGTAGAGCGACCCCTTCGGGGCCTGGGCATGCTCCGTCACCGTGTTGAGCCCGGTGCCGCTGTAGCCGCGCGCCTGGATCAGCTCGAGCATCGACTCCACCAGCCGCCCGCTCGTCCGCGCTCCCTTGTCTGTGACCATGAGGAGAAAATAGACCGGTCTACCTATTTTGTGCAACCGCGACCACCGGCATGGGCGGCCACGGCGGGCAGCGACCGGCCCAGGCGTTCCCTACCTGCGCGAATGGGGTCGTCGGCGGGCTCGACGATCATCGACGGGGGGCCCGTCACGAAGATTCTGGTCACAAACATTTCCCGAAATAACCGGTCTATCGTATTGCCATTGAACGGAATTGTTGGAACATATGGTCATAGTCATCGAGTGAAGTCCAAAGATCGCCTATCGCAAGCAGGTGGCGGCGAGGGGAAAGGGGCAACGCTCATGCACCAACGTGCTGTCCGAAACCTGGCCAAGCTGGACACGACGCAGGCCAGAATCACGCGGATTTTCGACGCGGCCGCGGGCGGGAAGAACAACTTCCTGGTGGACAAGGACATGGTGCGCCATTTCGATCAAGTAACTCCCGCACTCACCACCGCCGCCCGCGCCGTGCTCCAATTCCTCTCCCGTGCGGTACGCCACCTGGCCGCCGCCGAGGGTGTGGACCAATTCCTGATCGTGGGAAGCGGAATCCCCAGCGGCCTTCCGGCCGGACACAGATTGCACGACATAGCGCGCCGCGCCTCCGCCGGCCCCGGCCCGCGCGTCGTGTACGTGGAGAGCAACCCGATGGTGCTGACCATGGCGCAGGCCACCATCGAGCCCTTCAACGATCTGGTCCGCGTGGTGGACGGCGACGTACGCGAGATCGACGAGATGCTCCGGGATCACGTGGTCCAGACGTTCCTCGACTGGGACAGGCCCCTGGCGGTGCTCCTGGTGTCGACCCACTGCCTCGACGACGACGAGTGCGCTCATGACGCCGTCAAACGGCTCCGGCACGCGGCTCCGAGTGGCAGCTTCCTCGGCCTGCTGCACACCACGTTCGACGGCATCCCGCCGGAGTTGCTGCCCGCCATCCGGAGCATGCTCGCCATGACGCTGCCCCGCCTCGCCATCCGCACACGAGACGAGGTCAAGGCCCTGCTCGACGGCCTCGACCTGATCGAACCCGGACTGGTGTGGGTCCCGCAGTGGCGCCCCGCCGAGCGCGACCTCTCCTGCCCCACCGAGCGCGATCTCGCCTGCCGCGACGAGCCCCGCTCCTCGGGCAACTACTGCGCCGTGGCCCGCATTCCCTGAGGCGCCCCCGGCAGATTCAATCCCTTAAATATGCAAATTAGCGATCAAACACTAATAAATCCACTTTCCTGACCCTTTGTCCCGGCGTCGCTAGAATTAAGGCGCGCAACCAAGGGGGAAGTCTCATGGGAAATGTCGTGGACTTCAAATCGGCCGAGTCTCTGGACAGAGGGGCTCAACACCTGACCGAGGCCGAACTGGACCGGCTCAGAGAACTGCTGACCGCGACCACGGGCGATGGCGAGCACTAGGCAGCAGCGGGATCCATCCTGTGAGGTGGAGCGGGCGGTGCCGCTGCACGAGGCTGGGCGTCGCGTGGCTGCGGCACTGGCCGCACTGGGCCTGCGGGCGGAGCTGATGGACGCGGGCCGGGGTCGCGATCCGACCGCCTGGTGGTGCGAGCTGGCCGGCGGCGCGGGGGACGCCTCGCCGGTCGCGTGCGGTATGGGGAAGGGGCGTCCGGAGGAAGCCCGTGTGGGCGCGCTGTTCGAGGCCGTCGAGCACTACCTCACCGGTCCGGCCGGGTTCGAACCCGCCGCCGTGGCGACGGCCGTGCCCGCCGGGATCGCCGCGGGGCCACTGCGCGAGGAAGCCTGCGCGCTGCTGCTGGCCCGGATGCCCGGGCGGCGCATGGCCTGCCTGCGCTATCGCGCCCTCGGCGGGCGGCGGGAGGCGCTGGTGCCGCTGTTCCTGTCCGCCCCCTGGTACGTGGAGTCCGACGCCCTACGCCTGCGCGAGCTGGCCGGAGACGACTGCGACTACACCCACCTCATGCGCTACAGCTGTAACAGCGGCTCGGCCGCCGGCGTCACCGCCGCCGAGGCGCTGCTGCACGCGCTCAACGAGGCGATCGAGCGGGACGCCCTGTCACTGCTCCTGGCGCGGGCCTTCCTCGGCGCGGGCGGTTTCCGGCCAAGGATGATCGACCCGGAGACGCTCCCGTACGGCCTCGCGCGGGCGTACGCGACGGCCGGAGAGCTGACCGGATCGCCGGTGCACCTGATGGACGTCACCAGTGACATCGGGGTGCCGAGCATGCTGGCGTACACGGCCCCCACCCCCCGCCATCCGCACCGGCGCGGCGCCGGGACCTCGCTGAGCCCGGCCTACGCCGCGTGGCGCGCCCTCACCGAACTCGTCCAGATCACCCTCGGCGAACGCCTTCCCCACCGGGGAGTTCCGGCGCGCGGCGACCTGGCCGGGCTGGCGGCGCACCCCACGCTGCACGCGTGCGGGCGGTTCGATCTCACCGGCCCCCTGCGCGAGGCGCACGTGGTCCCCTTCCCACGGACAGCCGAGCCGGTCGGAGCTCCCGGCGGCCAGTTGCGGAAGGTGGCCACGATGCTGGCCGCGCGGGGGCACACGGCCTACCACCGTACGGTGTACGCCCTCCCTGGCGGGGTCACCGCCGTACATGTGATCGTGCCGGGCCTGGAGCGGTTCATGCTGGTCACCGACGGCAACCTCGTCCTGCCCGGCCGGAGGGGTCAGGACGCCGCGACCGGCCGGGCAGGCGCCTGCCCCTCGCTTCGGAGCGTTTCCTGATCGATGCCGCCCGACTGGAGGTTCCGCATGTCCGCACGATCCTGGCAGCAGACTCGGAAAGCGAAGATGTCAGTGGTGGTAGGCCTTCTGCTGCTGGCCCTGGCCACCGCGATTCTCATCGCGGCCCCGCAAGTGCAGGGGGCCCCGGGAGTATCGATCGGAATCGCCCAGGTCGTGGCGACGGCGCTCAGCGTGATGGCGCTGGGCAATGGCCTGGTCCAGTTCCTGTCCTGGTGGCGTAAGCGCGGGGCACCGGCGTCGGCGCCGACGTCCGCCGACATCGGCACCGCGAAGGACATCCTCTCCGGCCTGGTGACCCAGCAGTGGCGCGACGAGACGGTTCTGCGTTCGTTGTGCGATCCCGAGCCCATGCCGCTGCCCTGGCGCTCGACCGCGCGCCGCGAGCTCTCCGACCATCCCGAGATCATCGCCAAGGGCACGGTGGCCTTCCCCGGCCTGGACGTGCACATCCAGGACATGGCGCGCAACTTCCGCGCCCTGCGCAGCCGCCGGCTGGTCATCCTGGGGGCTCCGGGCACCGGGAAGACCACCCTGGCCGTGCAGCTGGTGCTCGAGCTGCTGCGTACGCGCTCGCCGGAGGAGCCCGTCCCGGTGCTGCTGTCGGCCGGGCGCTGGGACGACCGGGTGCATCCGCGACTGCAGGACTGGGTGGCCACGAGCCTGGCGATGGACTATCCCGCCCTGCGCGCGGAGGCCCTCGGCCCGGACATCCCGGAGACGCTCGTGGCCCGCGGCGAGGTGCTGCCGGTCATCGACGGGCTGGACGAGCTGCCCGACCGCGTCCGCGCGGACACGCTCGCCGCGCTGAACCGGTCGATGTGCGAGACCGACCAGCTCATCCTCACCTGCCGCACAGCGCAGTTCGCCGAGTCCATCCAGGAGATCGGCGACGTCCTCACGGCGGCGGCGGTCATCGAGCCACAGCCCATGTCCCCGGTCGCGGCGGCCGACTACCTGCAGGCATGCCTTCCCCCCGTGCCCCACCCCGTCTGGCCGCGCGTCCTGGAGGCGCTGCGCGCGGGCACCGCCCCTGCCCTTTCCCAGGTCACCTCGACGTCTCTGGGGCTCTGGCTGGTCCGTGCGACCTATATCGCGCCGCGGGTGGACCCGACGCCGCTGCTGGAACTCGGGCGCGGCAGCGCGGCCGAGCTGCACGACCATCTGTACGACCGGCTCATCCCCGCCCTGGTGACTGCACGACCGCCCGCCGACGGCCCGGCCCAGCCCTTCCGGCCACAGCACGCGTGGACCCCGGAGCAGGTCGGCAACTGGCTCACGTATCTGTCCCGGCAGCTCACGCGCCGCGCGGAGGACCCGCGCGACATGGCGTGGTGGCATCTGGCCCGCTACGCGCCCAGTCGCCCGGTCCGGGTGTGGGCCGCCATCGCGATCGGGATCGTGGTCGCGCTGGTCTTCACATTGCTGACACACGAGCCCCTCGCAGGGGCGACGATCGGTCTGCTGGCCGCGCTCGCGGTCGTGATCCTGATCGGTTCCTGGTTCACCGAGTCGCCGGGTCACGCCGACTTCCAGCTCCGCGGCAGGCTCCTGGACCTCTTCCGCGTCCTCAGGGACGGACTGATCGTCGGGGCTCTGGGAGCTCTCATCGGCTTCCTCATGGCCAACCCGATGGGAGTCGGCTTGGAGGGTGCGAGGAACATCGCCCTGTTGTCCGGCATCGGGTTCGTCATGGTGCTCAGCCTGATCCGCTGGGTCGAGCGCCCCACCCCGGCCGCGACCGCGAGATCCCCGCGCTCGACCTGGCAGGCCGACAGGAACCTGACCGCCATCCGGATCGTCAGCGGGCTCGTGGTCGGGCTCATGGCCGGGGCGATCGGACTGCAGGCCAGGCTGCCCATGAGCGTGGCGATCGTGGGCGGACTGCTGCTGGGCCTGCTGTTCGGGCTCATGCTGGGCAGTCACCACGCCTGGCTGGCGTACAAGCTGACGGTCCCCCGCCTGGCCACCAAGGGGAGGCTGCCCCTGCGGGCCATGGACTTCCTGGACGACGCCCACCGCCTGGGCCTGCTGCGCACCGAGGGGCCGTACTACCAATTCCGGCACATCGAGCTGCAGCAGCATCTCGCACGTGAGCGGGCCGTCTCACCGGGAGGAGGCGCCTGACCTGCGGTCGCCGGGTCAGGCGCCTCGAAGAGGGGTCAAATGGGCTGCCGGAGCAGTACGGTCAGCGGCCCGGCCAGGCTGGGCGAAGGCTCGTCGGGCACCGCGTAGACCTTCCCCGGACCGTCACCGACGGTGATCCGGTAGGTCATCAGGTCGGCGCCCACCTCGCTGAGCTCTTGGGCCGAGGCGGCCTCGATCGCCGTCAGCGCGTCGTACACCTTGGCGGCCTCCTTCTCAGGGAGGTCGTCGGTGTCGTACGCGGCGACGGTCTGCTCGATGCCGGCGAAGCCGCCGGTTCTTTCGATCTTCACACGCATGTCTGACTCCCCTGCCCGATCAGGCTCACGTGGGGCACGATACGGCGAGGTGCTCGCCGGGCGGTTACTTGAAGGCCTTCTTGAGCGCGGCCAGCTCCGCGGCCAGGATGTCGTCGTCGCCCAGGTCGCCCTTGGTCGTCAGCTTGTTCTTGTCGATGACCTGGAACTCGGGCAGCTGCATGGTGCCGCAGCACATCGACCGGTCCTGCACGGCGCGCAGGCTGGCGGACGATGTGTCGGCGGGCTTCACGCTGGTGATGTCCTTCGCGGTCTTGCCGTCGCCGGTGTAGTCGGCGTTCATGAGGTCCATCTCGCCGGAGAGCATCTCGGTGAACGGCGTGGGCGAGGTGACCACCTCGCGGAAGGCGAACCGGTTGCGGATGAAGGTCCGGTAGATGATGGGATCGCCCTGGGCGGCCGAGATCGCCAGCATCTGGTTGACGACGTCGGTGTAGGTGGCCCCGGTCGCCGGCGCCTTGACGATGGCGTCGAACAGCAGCTTGCACAGGTGGTCCGCGACCTCGATGAGGATCATGGTGGGGCTCTTGATCGTGTCCTGCGTGGTGCGTTCGTGCGCGTAGATGTCGGCGAGCACGTCGTAGATGCCGCCGGTGAACACCTGCGAGATCGCGTGCACCTCGTTGCTGACCTGGCTCAGCTTGAGGTCGTTGTCGGCGTTGCGCAGCCCGAACGGCATGCCGAGCGCCTGCCCGAACTGCTCGGCCAGGGCCGACAGGAAGGATTTGGCGTGCAGGTTGGCCTTGGTGAGCGCGACGAGCGCCTCGGCCAGGTCCGGCATCGACAGCGCCAGGAAGATGGCGGTCAGGTCGCCGAACGACTCGTGCAGGCCACCGGTCTGCGGCGGGTTCTCCGCGCTGAGCCAGCCGGGCTTGATGCCGTCGAGGATCGCGTGCCCGGTCTCGTGGGCCACGATGTCGAGCGAGCGGCAGGTGAAGACCTCCTGCGAGGAGCCGGTCGGGGCGAAGAAGAGGAACTTCAGCGCCTTGGCCGTCCTGCTGTAGAACGCGTTGGCGCCGGCTCCGGCGCGCGGGAAGACGGTGAGCCGGTCGAGGTTGCCGCCGGTGTTCCACGCGAAAGGAAGGGGAACGCCGCCGTTGTGGCGCTGGTACATCGTCATCGTCTCCCGGACGACCGCGTACGTGTGCGCGCAGTCGAACTCCGGCGAGTTGGGGACGAAGATGAAGTCGCCGTTGATGTTGCGTGCCACGGGGGTGGTGCCGGACAGTTCGGTGATGATGCGGGCGTCGGTGGGCCCGTTGAGCACTGGGCTGGGGATGAAGATCGCCCTGACGCCCAGCTCGGCGACGGTGGGATCCTGCTTGTAGACGAGAATCCGGGGTCCGACGATCGGTGGGACCGGAATCGGGATCGGGGCCGGGAGCGGGCTCGGCATGGGCGCCGCTTCCATCGTGAAGGGTGGCTGGAGCAGTTGCTTCGTGGATTCGGCCACGGCCGCTCCCGTGACTTCACGGTATTCAGGGACGACCTTCTCCCCGACTTCCTGAATAATCATCGTATTTTCTCTTCCGACGCTTTTAATGAAGATTGAAGCCTGCCGAAAATCTCGGCCGCGCTTCTCGAAGCTTCCCCAGCGTCGGATAAGCACTCGCACATGGGATCTCAAAGGTTCGGCCAGGCCTCACCAGGGCCCGAGGCCGCACGGTCCGGCGAGATCGGCATCGATATCCGGCGGCCTCTTTTGGCAGCGGCGCGCTATTTCGCCATTCGATATTGTTCGACCCCGCGGCTTCGGCGCGATTCACGCCTGGAGTGAAGGCTGGTCCCCGTCGGCATGTTCCTCCAGCCACGCGACGATGTGCTCCACGTAGCTCTCGACGCGCGTCAGCGGCTTGCCGCCCAGTTCGAGGACCGCGACGAGATGGTCGACGCCGAAGGTCCTTTCCCAGACGCGGGCGCGCCGGTAGGTCTCGCCGCCGACGGCCCGGCGTAGGTTGTCCCAGCCGTGCCATCCCATGAAGGCGGCGTCGATCGCCGGGTCGAACAGGTGGGCCCGGTCCCAGTCGAGGACGCCGGCCAAGGTGCCGTCCTCAGCCCAGTGGACGTTGTTACCGACGAGATCGCCGTGGACGAGGCAGTCCGGGACCGGTTCAAGGGCGAGCGCCTCCTCCAGGCGCCGGCAGCCCTCGTCGCGCCACTTCCCGGGGAAACGGGGGATGACCTCGCCGGCCAGAATGCCGGCCCAGCTGTTGACGCCCTCGTGCTCGCGCGGCGCGGCCAGCAGGGCCCGCATCTCAGACGTCACGGGAAGCTCCCGCAAGGCCCGGAGCAGCTCCGCGATCTTCGCCGGGTCACCCTGGCCCTCGGGCAGTCCGGCGCCGTCGATCCACGACACGGCGACGGCCGCGCGCTCCCCGAACATCGTCACCGGCGTCAGCGGCTCGGGCACCGCGAACGGCAGCCCGGAAGCCCCGATCACCCGCAGCAGTTCGGTACGGCGCGGCAGGGCCTCGGCTCCCGACGGGCGCCGGCTGATCCGCACGGCCGCGACGCCGGGCAGCAGGACGACGTCGTGCATCCCGCCTCGGGCGAGCCGTGCCTCGTCGAGCGGGATGCCGGGCATGAGCGCGTCGGCGATCTCCAGCAGGTCATCAGGTACGCGCTCGCTCATATGTCGGCCACTTCCTACGGCTCGGACGCGGGGGTGCCCCGTGCCATGCGGCCATGGCGCCGGGATTCGGGTTCGATCCTAGACATCGCGCCGGCGCCTGCCGACCGGAGCGGGCGGGGCGGGCGGGGCGGTCATTTATCGCCCATGAGCGTTTCGTTCAGGACTCGGCCGGGCCTGTCCGGTTAGGTTGACCTGCATGAACGCGAACCCGAGCGGCCCGCGCCGCCGTCGGTGACGCCGTCGTACGGATCAGACAATCTCAGGGGGAAGGTTGCGGATCGGGATCGGACTGCCGTCCGGCGTACCAGGGGCGGACGGCAGGTCCATCGGGCCGTGGGCGACGGAGAGCGAGCATCGCGGTTTCCGATTGCTGGGCGCGTTCGATCGGCTGGTGTACGACACCCTGGACCCGCTGGTGGCGCTGGCCGCCGCGGCGGGCCGTACCGAACGCATCGAGCTGGTGACCACCGTGCTCAACGCCGGTTACCGCGGCAACCCCGTCGTCCTGGCCAAGCAGATCAGCTCGCTCGAACGGGTCTCAGGAGGGCGGCTGACCGTGGGGCTCGGCATGGGCGGCTGGGCGGAGGACTACGCGGTCAGCGACGTGCCGATGACCGGACGGGGCGCGGCGCTCGAGGCCGCCCTCGCCACGATGCGCACCGTGTGGCGAGGCGAGATGACCGGACCGGCCGGCCCGATCCCCGCTCTGCCCCCGGGCCGCCCGCAACTCCTGCTCGCCGGGTTCGTGCCCGCCGCCTTCACCCGGGCCGCCACCCTGTCCGACGGCTGGGTCGCACCGGCCTTCGGGCTGCAGATCCTGAAGAAGGGCGTCGACGCCGTACGCCGGGAGTGGGCGAACGCCGGACGCCAGGGACGACCGCGGATCGTCGTGGAGCGCTACTTCTGTCTGGGGCCCGGCGCGCCGGAAACCGCCGACGCGTACGTCGCGCGCTACTACGGCGATCTGTACCCCCAGGTCCGTCACGACGTCGTGACCGACACCGACCGCCTGAGCACGGAGATCGACCGCCTCGCCGAAGTGGGAGCCGACGATCTGGTGCTGCTGCCCTGCTCGAGAGGGTTCGAGCAGATCGGCCTGCTGTCCGATGCCCTGGACGAGGTGGGCCGGAAGCCTTGAGCCCGCCGGTTCAGGCCCCGTTGGCGTCCATCGCACGCATCCTGGCCGCCATCGCCGCCGAGTCGTGGTCCGGCCCGACCCCGTCGACCAGCACCAGATCACCGGGAATGTGGTCCGCACGCAGCCGCAGGATGTCCTGGTAGGCAGGGGAGTCGTACCACTCGCGGGCCTGCTCGATCGACGGGAAACGGATGATCACCAGGGCGCCGGGCCACTCGCCCTCGCGCACCTCCACCGGCGCCCCGTGCACGACGAACAGTCCGCCGAACGGGTCCAGGGTGGCCTGGATGCGCTCCATGTACTCGTACACCTCCTCGTGCGGCTTCGCCTGGGGACGCAGGTGGGCGAGGGCGTAGGCGGTCATGGTTTCTCCTTCGTCAGCGGGCCACCCGTCCGGCGGCCTCGATGACCATGCTGCCGTCCTGACGTAATCCCGTCGATTACCTGAGAGGTAGCGGAAGACCGTTCATGCGACCTCGCTGTCGAGGGCGAGCGCGGTGCCGAGGGCCCGGTATCGCCGGAGCCGCCTGGCGAGCAGCTCATGACGGTGGGCACGCACCATCGCGAGGAGTTCGCGCTCCAGCTCGCGTCCCACGCGCCGGCAGAACTCCCGCGGCTCCTCGGCCGCGTCCGGGCGTTCGGCGACGATCCGGTCGGCGATGCCGCCGGCGACCAGGTCGGCGGAGCGGACGCGCTGCGCGGCCGCCAGCTGCGGGGCGTGCTCGACGTCGCGGTGCACGATGGCGCTGGCGCCTTCGGGCGGCAGCGGGGACAGCCAGCCGTGCTGGGCGACGAGCACCCGGTCGCACGGGATGAGCGCGAGCGCGCCGCCGCCGCAGCCCTGCCCGAGGATCACCGACAGCGTGGGCGCTTCGAGGGTGACGAGTTCGGACAGGCATCGGGCGATCTCACCGGCCAGCCCGCCCTCCTCCGCCTCCGCGCTGAGGGCCGCGCCGGGGGTGTCGATGACGGTGACGAGCGGCAGGTCCAGCTCGCGGGCCAGCCGCAGGCCGCGCCGGGCCGCACGCAGAGCCCCGGGCCCGATCGGGCCCACGTCCGCCTGGCCGCGGCGGTCCTGCCCGAGCAGCACGCACGAGACGCCGCCGAAGCGGGCCAGCGCCAGGTACAGCCCCGGGTCCTTCTCCCCCGCCCCGGTCCCGCTCAGCGGCAGGACGTCCGAGGCGGCGTAGCGGAGCAGCTGCCTGACTCCGGGGCGGTCGGCCCGCCTGGAGCGAGTGATCGACTCCCAGGCGGGTACGTCCGCCAGCCGCCCCTCCGGCGGTTCCGCGGATGGTGCCGCCCCCGCGGGCGGGCTCAGCATGATGCGCAGCGCCCGGTCGGCGATGCCGGCCAGCTCCTCCGGCGGCAGCACGGCGTCGACCAGGCCGTGCCGGTACAGGTTCTCGGCGACCTGGACGCCCTCGGGGAACGCCTCCCCGTACAGGGCCTCGTAGACGCGCGGCCCGAGAAAGCCGATCATCGCGCCGGGCTCGGCGGCCGTGACGTGGCCGAGCGAACCCCACGAGGCGAGCACGCCGCCGAACGTCGGGTTGCGCAGGTAGACCAGGTACGGCAGGCCGACGGACTTGTGCTGCGCGACCGCGGCGGAGATCTTCACCATCTGCAGGAACGCCACGGTGCCCTCCTGCATCCTCGTGCCGCCCGAGGCGGGCGCGGCGAGCAGCGGCAGCCGTTCCCTGGTCGCTCGCTCCACGGCCGTCACCATGCGTTCGGCGGCGGCGACCCCGATGGATCCGGCGAGAAAGCCGAACTCGCAGGCGACGACGGCCACCCGGCGGCCGCGCAGCAGCCCCTCCCCCGTGATGACCGCCTCGTCCAGGCCCGTGCGCTGCCTGGCCGCGGCCACGTCGGGGTCTCTCGTGGGGCCGAGCGGCTCGTCCCAGCTGCGGAAGGAGCCGTCGTCGAGCACGAGCCGGACGAGTTCGAGCGCCGTCAGCCGGCCAGCCACGAGCGGATCTCCTCTTCGTCGGCGTTCAGCACGGGAGGCGCGGCATGATCGGCCCGGGTGGTCTCGACCTCGCCGTCCGGCCCTGTCGGGTCGAAGAACCGCAGCGGCGGCCCGGGCAGCGTGATCTCGCCGATGCTCGCGTGCTCGACGTCGATGAGCAGGCCCTGCGAACGGGTCTGCGGCCAGTCGTACACCTCGTCCAGGGTGCGTACCCGGCCGGCGGGCACGCCGGTGGCGGCGAGCCGCTCCAGCAGTTCGTCCGGGCCGAAGGGGGCGAAGACGGCTTCGATCCGCTCCACCAGCCGGCTGCCGGCCGCCACCCGTTCCGCGTTCGTGGCCAGGCCCGGCTCCTGCGGGTCCAGGCCGAACTCCGCGCAGAACCGCTGCCACAGTCCTTCGCTCCCGACCGCGATCTGCACCTGGCCGCCACCCCCGCAGCGGAACAGCCCGTACGGGGCGATGGAGGGGTGATGGTTGCCCTGCGCTCGCCCGACCTCGCCGGCCACGGTCCAGCGCGTGCCCTGGAAGGCGTGCACGCCGACGATCGAGGCCAGCAGCGAGGTCCGCACCACCTGCCCGCGCCCGGTCCGCTCGCGCTCGAGCAGCGCCGACACCACGCCGTAGGCGCCGTACATGCCGGCCAGCAGGTCGCCGATCGGCACGCCGACCCGCTGTGGGTCATCCGGTCCCGGCCCGGTGAGCGACATCAGCCCGGCCTCGCCCTGGGCGATCTGGTCGTAGCCGGCCCGTCCCGCCTCGGGACCGTCGTGGCCGAAACCGGTGATGGACAGCACCACCAGCCGCGGGTTGAGCTCGAGCAGGCGGGCGGTGGTGAAGCCCAGCCGGTCGAGCACGCCGGCGCGGAAGTTCTCCAGCAGCACGTCCGCCCTGCGGATCAGGGCTTCGAGGGTTGCCTGGCCGTCGTCACTCTTCAGGTCCAGGGCGATCGACTGCTTGTTGCGGTTGCACGACAGGAAGTAGGTGGACTCGGACCCGGCGAAAGGCGGCCCCCAGCCACGGGTGTCATCGCCGGTCCCGGGCTGCTCCACCTTGATCACGCGTGCTCCCATGTCGCCGAGCATCATCGCGGCGTGCGGCCCGGCGAGCGCCCTGGTCAGGTCGACGACGACGTAACCCGCCAGCGGCCCGCTCATGACAGGCTCCCCGGCACGACGAGGACGGTCCAGCACAGCACCGGCGCGACGACCATGATGGTCATGCCCCAGGTCATCAGGCGTTTGAAGACGTTGTCGCGGTCGGCGACGTCGGCGTTCGCGACGACCAGGGCGCCGTTGGTCGAGAACGGGCTGCAGTCGACCACCGAGGCGGAGATCGCCAGCGCCGTGACCAGGCCGACGGCGCCGACCTGTCCGGTCTGCAGGAACGGCACCGCGAGCGGGATGAGCGCCCCGAGGATGCCGGTCGTCGAGGCGAAGGCGGAGACCACGGCACCGATCAGGCAGATCAGGAACGCGGCGAGCAGCGGGGTGCCGACGTGGGCGACCCCGTCGCCGAGCCACTTCACCGTGCCCTGGTCCTCGAGCAGCGAGACGTAGGTGACGATGCCGCCGACCAGGAGCACCGTACCCCAGCTGATCTTGTCGACCGTGCCGCGGGCGGCGGAGGGGAAGATCAGCGTGAGCACGACCGCCACCGCCAGCGCCAGGAAGCCGATGTCGAGGTCGAAGACGAGCGCGCCCACGGCGAGCACGGCCAGGCCGGCCAGCGTGAGCGAGCGCTGCGCGTCGAGGCGGGGCAGGGCGTCGTCGGCGGGCTCTCGTTCGCCGTCCCCCGCGGACGCGCCCGCCCGCGCGAGAGTCATCGCGAGCACCTTCGGGGACTCGCGGTCGCGCTGCAGCAGCTTCGCGCCGCCCAGAGTGAGGAAGCCGATCAGGCTGATCAGGGCGCACGCGCCTATCGCGCTGAAGAACAGCACGGCCGGGTTGCCCGGCAGGTGGCTCTTGTCCACCACGCCGTTGGTGATCGCGCCGAAGATGCCGATCGGCGAGAAGCTCCCGCCTGTGGCGCCCTGAACCACCATCAGGCCCATCATCACCGGGTTGATCCGGTACCGGGCCGCGAAGCCCATCGCCACCGGCGCCACGATCGCCACCGCGGCCGGGCTGGCCGCGCCGATCGCCGTGATCGCGGCACACACCACGAACATCACCCACGGCATCAGCGCGACGCGGCCGCGCACCGCGATCACCGCGCGGTGCACGATCCAGTCCACCGTGCCGTTGTTCTTGGCCAGCGCGAACAGGTACGTGACGCCGACCAGGATGACGAACAGGTTCGCCGGGAACCCGCCGAGCACGTCGGTCACCTTCACGCCGAACACGGCGGTGCCCACCACGAACGCGGCCACGAGTGCGAGCGCACCCATGTTGATGGACCGGACCGTGGCTATCAGGAAGACCAACACCAACACGATCAACGCTATGACTTCCGCCGACATCGGCGACTCCTCGGGTCAGGCGACTGTCCGGTTACGGGGGCATTTCCGGATTGGCCTAGCCTCTGCTCCACTTCGTCGGATGTCAATAGACTGTCGCCGTGACCAAGAAGCGCCCCCAGAGCTCCGCGGCGCCCGAGCGGCTGGAGCGTCCCCGCCTGTACGTGCAGCTGGCCGACCACATCGCGGGCTTCATTGAGGCTCAGGGGCTGTCCCCCGGCGACCGTCTGCCGCCCGAGCGCCGCCTGGCCGCGGAGCTCGGCGTCAGCCGGGCCACGCTGAGCCGCGCTCTGGTGGCGCTCGAGGTCCAGGGCAAGGTCGAGGTCCAGCACGGCAACGGGGCCGTGGTGCTCGCGCCGACCATGCGGGACGCGCGACCGGACCTGCCGTTATTCCTGGCAGAGCGGGACCAGGGAGAGATCGCGCGAGCCAGGGAGGCCGTCATGTCCGGGCTGGCGCGCAGCGCGGCGGCTCATCCCGACCGCAGCCTCCGGCTGGCCCTGCTCGACGCGGACGGCCGCCCGATCCGCTTCTCCGACACCTGGCCGTGCGTGCGCAGGCTCGCGGGCGAGAGCCTGCTCGCCGACCTCGACGATCTGCTGTCCGAGGCCGCGCCGCTGGACGACGCCCAGATCTCGGCCGACCGCCTCACAGCTCTCGCCCGGGCCGTCGTGGTCGGCGACGCCGACGCCGCCGCGACCGCCTGCGCCCACTTGCTTCAGCTTTGAGTCCATGAAGAACGCGGGCCGCCCGCCGCCCCGGTGACCGCGCGGTGGCCGGCGAGCCGGTTCCTGCGCCCGCGTCCCAAGACCGCCCCACACCGCCTCGCAGCAGTCGGTGGGGCTTGCGCGCGGCCCCCGCGAGCGGCGCAGATGGCCCGGTAAACCGCTTGGCCTGGGGCATTTCCGGCCGCGATCATCGAAGGATGTCACCGAGTTCGCCGGACCGGGCGCGCGAGCTGTGGGCGAGCCTGGCCCGTGCCCCCGACACGTTCCCCACGAGCGGGGAGGTGAGCGTCGTGGTCTCGCCCGGGTCCTGGTTGTGCCCGCCGGGCTGGACGGGCGTCATCGCGCTGGAGGGCGCGATCCTGGCCACCGTGCCCGACGCCGGCCTGGTCGAGCCGCTGCGGAACGCGCTGCTGCACCTCGGCGGCATCGATCTCGCCCGGCTCCCTGAGCTTCTCCCGGTCCTGGACGTCCTGGGGCCGGCGACGCTGGCATACCTCGACGCCGGAGACTTCATCCAGGCCGACGCCCCGGTCGAAAGCCTCCCGGCGGGTCATCCCGCGGTGCGGGCACTGGTGGCTTCGGTGGCCAAGGACGACGCGGAGGAGAGCGGTCTGGAGGAGATCGCCTCGCCGGCCTTCGTCGTCCGCGAAGGCCCGGATGTGATCGCCGCCGCCGGCTATCGGCCCTGGCTGGACATGGCGGCGCATCTGTCCGTCCTGACCGCTCCGCGATACCGCGGCCGGGGTCTGGCGCGCCTGGCGGCTTCCGCGGCCGTCGCCGACGCCCTGGCCATCGGCCTCCTGCCGCAGTGGAGGGCACGTCCTGAGCCGTCGCGGCGAGTGGCCCGGGCACTCGGTTTCCGGGAGTACGGCTCGCAGATCAGCGTCCGGCTCGGCCGGGACCGGCCCGACGCGGTCTGAGCGCGTCCGGTCAGCGCGCGTCTCCGGGGACGATCAGGCCGCTCTCGTACGCGGCGATGCCCGGTGGTCCAGGCGAGGCCGGGCCCGCGGCTGCCGTCGAGGCCGTCGAGGATGCGGATCACGCCGTAGCCGAACACGAGGACGGGCGCGGCGATGAATGCGAAGCGAGAGTTCATGGCGGAAATCCTCCGGCTCGCCAGGGGTGGCGGACATCGCCGGTATGGGCGATTCCGGCACTCACTCCTGAGAGTGAGTACGAATCGGTCTTATGACCTAGAATCCGACGAATGTCCCCCGCCCCCGCCCGGCTGGCCTGGCTGGACGCCCTGCGGGGGCCGGCCGCGCTGGCCGTCACCATGCACCACGCCGGCTGGACCTTCATTCCGGCCGTCTGGGCGGAAGTGGACCGCCGGATCGACCTCGGCACGTGGGGCGTCTTCGTGTTCTTCCTGGTCAGCGGGTACATCATCCCCGCCTCCCTGGAACGGCGCGGCGACCTGCGCGCCTTCTGGACCGGCCGGGCCTTCCGCCTCCTCCCGCTGCTGCTCGCCGCCTGCGGCCTCGCGCTCGTCCTCGCTCTCGCGGGCGTGTTCCCTCTGGAGCCGACGCTCGGCGAGCGCCCCCTGCCCGTGGTCGCGCTCGGCAACGTGACGATGCTGCAGGAGCTGGTCAACCTGCCCGCCGTCATCAACGTGACGTGGACGCTCTCGTACGAGATGGCGTTCTACCTGATGAGCGTCGCGCTGTTCGCGACGCGGCAGGCACACAGGTCGGCGGGGATCGCCATCGCGCTGGCGCTGCCGGCCGTGCCCCTGGGCCTGCTGATGCCGGGGGCGACGATCGGCGGCCGGGCCGACCTGGCCGCCGTCCTGATCTGCCTCGCGGTCGTCGCGGCCATCGCGGTCACCGTGCTGGGGCACGACAGGACGCGTACGATCGCCGCGGCCGCGGGCGGTCTCCTCGGGCTGGCGCTGGTGGTCCTGGGCAGCCGGGCCGGCACCTGGCAGGGTGTGATCATCCTGGCCACGATGTTCGCGGGAACGGCGGTGTACCGGGCCGAGCAGGGAACGATCTCCTGGCGCACGGCCGCGCTCGCGGTGGCGGTGGTGCTGGGGTGCGGGATCCCCGCCAAGGACGATCCCGCCTGGGCGACGGCGATCGTGCTGGCGTACGGCGCCTTCGCGCTGGCGTTCGCGCTGCGCCGGCGGGCTTTCCCGGGCCGGCTGACGCGGCTCGGCGTGATCAGCTTCTCCCTCTACCTGCTGCACCCGATCCTGCTGCACGTGATCCCGCACCTGGCGCTGTACTACCTGGCCCTGATCCCGCTCAGCCTCCTCACCTACCACCTGATCGAGGCCCCGGCCCAGCGCCTCGGCAAGCGCCTGATCCTCCGCACCTCCGAGCACCGATGACGCCGCCTCACCTGCGGATCTTCGGCACCGCCTGATCGCGGCGGGCCGCCTCCAGCTTGACCCGCTTCCTCAGCTCCTTCCCCTGCCGCATGAACGACCGGGCGCGCTCCCGGTTGCCGCCGGACAGGCTCCAGTCGTTGAGCGCCCGCTCCACCTCGACCTCCAGCCGGTCGCCCGCCCCGCTCCCCCATCCCACCAGCACGACGTGCTCGTGCCCCTCGGTCTCCGAGTACGTGTGGAACGTCAGGCACACCGGCCCCGCCACGGCCGTCACCCCGGCGGGCAGCCGCAGGTCGAAGCCGTGTTCGGTGCGGACGGCCGACCGGGCGCGCACCGGCAGCGGAAGCCCGTCGGCCACCATCGACACGACCGGGGCGCCGAGGCGCAGCGCCCGATCGGCGTAGGGCCGCCAGTCCGCCGGCGGGGTCGATCGGCTCGGCAGCCGCGGCCCCGACGGCGCCAGGTCGGACCTGGGGAACGTAGTCTCGCCCGGGCAGGTCCAGGTGCGGGGCGCGCGGGAAAGGTCGCCCTCCGGCCACCAGGTGACGCGCTCAGGGGTCACCTCGACGTAGATGCGGGCGAAGTACCACGTGAGCCGCTTGATCAGGAACCAGGGCAGGCCGGCGAACGCGGCCGGTTGCTTGGCCATCGACTCGCGTACGTACCGGTCGGTGTTGCCCTGCAGGTCGGCGTCGCGCACGGCGGCCCGGCCCTGGACGAGCACCACGGGCGGCCGGTCGAGGCCGCTGTCCGTGGGGTCGGAGTACAGCAGCGCCACGCGCGGGTCCCGGCGGGCGCGCTCGGCCTTGTCGGGGTAGGACAGGCCGGTCGTGACGTCGAGCGTCCCGTCGCGGCCGGCGTAGGGCGTGACCGGCCAGGTGACCGGGCGGCCGTCGCGGGTCAGCGAGGCGTACTCGCACACGAGCGAGCGTTCCAGCACCTGCCGGACCTCCGCGGGCACGGCGACGAGCGTCGGTGAACGTCCTTCTGTGATCATCGGGTTTCTCCCTTCCAGCCTCCGGGAGACAGCGTGCGGCACGCTCCTTCTCAACGGCTTGGGAAGCGCTTGGCAGGCTCTTGGACCCCAGCCCAGGAGCGCCCTGTTGGTGTGGCTATGAGATGCAATGGGTACGTTTCCAACCACTGTCAGTGATTGACCTGCTACGTACTGCCGTCATAGGCGCGGCCTCCGAAAGAGGGCGGATCCAGATGAGAGTCGTCGTTGATCTGACCCGCTGCGAAGGGTACGGGCAGTGCGCCTTCCTCGCGCCGAACGTCTTCACGATGCACCACTCCGAAGCCCTGATGTACGAGCTCCATCCGGACGACGCCGAGCGTGAGCGGGTCCTGCGGGCCGCGGCGGCCTGCCCGGTCCAGGCCCTGGTGGTCGACCAGATGTATTCGCTGGGCAGGCCGGCGAAGGCCGTCCCGGCAACGGCAGGAGACGGGAAGAGACGCGCGCGGGTCGATCGCATCGTCATCGTCGGCGCCTCGCTGGCGGGCCTGCGGGCAGCGGCGACGCTCCGCAGGGAGGGCTACGCGGGATCGCTGACCCTGATCAGCGCGGAGCCGTACGAGCCGTACGACCGGCCGCCGCTGTCCAAACAGGTCCTGACCGGGCAGGTGGCCGCCGAAGACACCGCGCTGCCCCGGCGTATCGAGGTCGAGGCCGAATGGCTGCTGGGGCAGAGCGCGACCGGACTCGACCTGGCCGCCCAGCAGGTGCTCCTCGCAGACGGCCGGAAGGTCGACTTCGACCGCCTGCTGATCGCGACGGGGGCGCGGGCCCGGCCCTGGCCGAACGAGGCGGAGGCGGCCCTGGACGGGGTGTTCGTCCTGCGTACCAATGACGACGCGGCCCGGCTGCGGCGGCGGCTGGCCGAGCGCCCCGGGCGGGTGCTGGTCATCGGCGCCGGCTTCACCGGATCGGAGGTCGCGTCCGTCTGCCGTGAGCTGGGCCTGGACGTCACCGTCGCCGAGCGCGGCCCGGCGCCGCTGGCGAGCGCGCTGGGCAGGACGATCGGTGCGATCGCGGCGGACCTGCAGCGGGATCACGGCGTGGACCTGCGCTGCGGTGTCACCGTCACGGCACTCGAGGGAGACGGGGACGGGCGTCTGCGCCGGGCACGGCTGTCCGACGGCACCACGCTCGACGTCGAGGTGGCGGTGGCCGCGCTGGGCGCGGAGCGCAATGTCGAATGGCTGGAGGACTCCGGCCTGGCCGCCGGGGTGTGGGGTGTCGCATGTGACGCGGGCTGCCGCGCCTTCGACGTCAACGGCCTGGTCACCGAGAACATCTTCGTCGCCGGCGACGTGGCGCGCTTCCCGCACCCGGTGTACGAGTACCAGTTCCTGGCGCTCGAGCACTGGGGCAACGCGGTCACCCAGGCCCAGGTCGCGGCGCACAACATGATCAGCGCGGAGAGCGCCCGCTGGCCGCACCTGTCCCTGCCGGTCTTCTGGTCCGCCCAGTTCGGCGTCAACATCAAGTCCGTCGGGGTGCCCACGTTCGCGGACGAGGTCGTCATCGCCCAGGGCTCGGTCGCCGAGCGCCGGTTCGTCGCCGTCTACGGTCATCAGGGCCGCATCACGGCCGCGGTCGCCTTCGACCAGGCGATGTGGCTCGACTTCTACCAGGCGCAGATCGAGCAGGCCGCCCCGTTCCCGCCCGGCCCCGGCATGGTCGGCGCGCCCGCCCACACGCAGGTGATGCCGGCGGACGTGCCGGAGCGGATGTCCCCCGCCCACGGCGCGACCGTGGTGGTGACCGGCCACAACCCAGACGAGCGTCGCGTGACCTTGGTACGGCGACGCTGACGACACCGCAGACCGTCCGGAGGGGGCCGTCGCCATGACGGAAGCAACCATTTACCAACAGATCCTCGACTACTCCAACCGCGCCGATCCGTACCCGCTGTACGCGGAGCTCCGCAGGACGCCGGTGGCGCGGCAGGAGGACGGCGTGTACGTGGTCAGCGGCTACCGGGAGATCGTGGCGCTGCTGCACGACCCGCGTGTCAGCTCGGACCCGCGCAACATTCCGGAGATCGCCGCCGCCGACGCCGCGGCCGAGGAGACTCCGGAGTTCCCGGCCTCCTTCATCAGGCTCGATCCACCGGACCACGACAGGCTCCGCGCCATGGTGATGCGGCATTTCGGCCCGCCCTGCTCCCCCGGCCGGGTGGACGGCATGACCAACCGCATCATGGAGATCATCACTGGCCTGATCGATGACTTCGCCGGGAAGTCCCAGGTCGACATCGTCGAGGACTTCGCCTATCCGATGCCGGTCACGGTGATCTGCGAGCTGCTCGGGGTTCCCCGCGAAGACGAGCCCCTCTTCCACCAGTGGTCTCAGGCCATCATCGAGACCACCGATCCGACGACCGGCTCCATCGTCGAGCGGGACCGCCGGAGCACTCAGATCAGGGCCGAACTGGCCGAGTACCTGAAGGGACTGCTGGACGTCCACCGGCAGCAGCCGGGCGACGACCTGGTCTCCGCCCTCGTCACCGATCCGGCCGTCGACATGTCGCAGGACGAACTCCTGACGACCGCCGTGACGCTGCTCGTCGCCGGTCACGAGACCACCGTCAACCTCATCACCAACGGGGTGCTCACCCTCCTCCGCCACCCCGACGTGCTGGAACGGCTGCGCCACGAACCCGACCTGATCATCGGCACGGTCGAGGAGCTGCTGCGCTACGAACCACCGGTGCAGCTGATCGGCCTCCGGCGGTCCGCCCTCGCCGACATCGACATCGCCGGCACGACCATCCCCAAAGGCTCGGTCATCAGCCTGGCGCTCGCCGCCGGCAGCCGCGACGCCGCCCGTTTCCGCGACCCCGACCGCTTCGACCCCGACCGGCAGGACAACCAGCACCTCGGGTTCGGCAGCGGCATCCACTACTGCTTCGGCGCTCCACTCGCCCGCCTGGAGACTCAGCTCGCGCTGCGCGAAATCGCCCGCCGGCTCGTCAACCCACGCCTCGTCAGCGATCCGCCCCCGTACCGGCCGAACCCTGGACTACGCGGGCCGCGCCATCTCGCCGTCGAGTTCGACGACATCATCCCGGCATAACGGCGTCCCGCCGGGTCGACGGCCTGTTCTCCCCGCAATGGAAGCCATCCATGCGGCCTGCCTCAGTCACCTGACAGGAGGCGAGTAGATTTTTTACTTATGTCTGTCATTTTACACTTTTCGGCATCTAAACTCTGTGGATGCGTTATGTCCCTTTTGCCCTGATTGTCGCTGCGTCGATCGCATGCACCGCGACGCCCGCAGCGGCCATCACGAACGGCTCCGCCGACGGTGACACGCACCCCGAAGTAGGGGCCCTCGTCGACGGGAAGCAGTATGAAGACGGCACGTGGACTTACTGCACCGGCACGCTCATCTCGCCGACCGTCTTCCTGACCGCCGCCCACTGCGGGGAGGGCAAGACGAAGACGGCCCAGGTCACCTTCGCCAGCCACTACAAGCCGGGATCCCCGGTCTACACCGGCCGCTACATACCGGACCCGCGCTACACCAATAAGTCCAGCAACCACGACATGGCCGTCGTGGTGTTCAAGACACCCATCCCGGGCATCAAGCCCGCCCAGCTGCCGACCGCAGGGCTACTCGACCAGCTCAAGGCCGACGAATCCCTGGAGTCCGCACGCTTCACCCCAGTCGGATACGGCTCGCTGGACCCGGTGAAGAAGGGACACCACCAGCAGTTCAAGTACACCGACACGCGCCGCCAGTCCTCCATTTCCTTCAAGGATCTGTCGCGCAGGTGGCTCGACCTGTCCTTGTCCTCCTGGAGCGACGGCAGCACCTGCTTCGGCGACTCGGGCGGCCCGAACTTCCTGGGAGGGGCCGACTCGCACCTCCTCGTGGCCACCACCATCAGCGGGGCCGACGACGCCTGCAAGAAGACCAACTACGACTACCGCCTGGACAGCGCCACGGCCCGGCACTTCCTCGGCAAGTACGTCACCCTTCCCTGACCCGCCCGCGCGCCCGGCGCTCACCCCGTCTGCACGGGTGAACCAGGCGATTCCGCACTGTCCGGGCTCGCGCCTACGGCGGGATCCGGCGCCGCGACAGGCTCGGTCCTGGGTTGCGGCGCCTGATCGATGAGCGTCTGGATCGCCGTCCTGCGCCTCTCGATGCCCGCCCCGTCGATGCTGATCCGCCGCCTGCTCCGGCTCTTCTCATCGGCCACGGTCGGGAGCGTACTGATCCGGAGACCAAGGGCGGGTCACGAGCACGCCCGCTTTCGATCCGGCACCGCCGGGCTTACTCGATGACCAGGTTGACCGGGATGTTGCCCCGGGTGGCGTTGGAGTACGGGCACACCTGGTGGGTGGCCTCGACGAGCTCGCGGGCCGCCTCCGGCGAGATGCTGTCGGGCAGCTCCACCCGCAGCGTGGCGTCGAGCTGGAATCCGCCCTTGCCGTTGGGCGAGAGGCCGATCTCGGCCGTGACCGCCGCGTCCGAGACGTCGAGACTCTTGCTCGAGGCCACCAGCCGCATCGCCGAGGCGAAGCAGGCGGCGTAACCGGCGGCGAAGAGCTGCTCGGGGTTGGTGCCCTCACCGTCGCCGCCGAGCTCCTTCTGCATGGCCAGCTTGACGTCCAGCCTGCCGTCCGAGGAGACCGCGCGGCTGTCACGTCCGGCCGAGGTCGCGATGGCGGTGTAGATGCTCATGTCCGTTGCCCCTCTGATATAGACAGACCTGTCTGTCTGCCAACAAGCATCAGAATAGACAGGTCTGTCTGGTACCGTCAACTCGTGAGCGCAGAAACGCTGGAAGGCCGTCGCCCGACCCCGGCGCGCACCCGGGTCCTCGAGACCGCCACGCGCCTGTTCTACGCGGAGGGCGTCCACACGGTCGGGATCGACCGGATCATCGCCGAGGCGGGCGTCGCCAAGGCGACCTTCTACCACCACTTCCCGAGCAAGGACGACCTCGTGCGTGCCTACGTGGCCGAGCAGAGCTCGCTACAGCGCGCCCTGGTCGCCACGATGCCCGCCGGCTCGCCGCGCGAGAGGCTCCAGGCCGTCTTCGCCTACATGTGCGATTTCGGCGCCGGCCCCGGCTATCGCGGCTGTCCTTTCGTCAACACGGCGGCCGAATATCCCGATCCGGCCCATCCCGTCCGGCAGGCCATCGCCGAGCACCGCCGCTGGAACCGCGACCTGTACCGCGACCTGCTGGCGGCCGACGGCCACCCCGACGCGGAGCGGACCGCCGACATCCTCCTGCTGCTGCGGGACGGGCTCGTGGTCGGCTTCGACCTCGACGATCCGGACACGGTCCGCGCCGCCGTCCACGAAGCCCTCACCAGGGTGCTCGGATGAGCCGTGCCCAGTCGAATGTGCTCAGTCGGATGTGCTCAGTCGAAGGTCTCGTGCACGGTCTCCGGGACGTCGTCGTCCAGCTCGATACGCACCCGATCGATCGTGCCCGTGAAGGGGAAACCGCGCGGGTAGTCCCAGCTCACCGGTGACAGCGCGTCGCGGCCCAGCACCAGGCCCTGCCAGCCGATCATGTACCGGGCGGTCGTGAGCGGCACCTTCCCGCCGGCGGGGCGGCCGTCGACGGCCGGCGCGGCGACGCCCTGGCAGGGGCCGGTCCTGGTGAAGATCACCGACAGGACGTGATCGCCCGGCGGCAGGGCGGCGTCGCCGCGCACGCGATATCTGGTGCCCTGATGGTTGTACTCGTAGTGGAGCCGGCCATCGGCGACGTACATGACGTGGCCGCCGTTCACGTCGCCCTGCGAGATCAGCACGCCCTCGTCGCCCTCACGCAGCCTCACGTGGGCGTCTATGCGGTACGAGCGATCGTAGATCAGCGGGGTGACCCCACCGGGAATGCGGCTCATCTCCGGGTAGAGCACGAAACTCCGCCGCCTCCTGGGTGAGGCCGCGCTGTGGTACATCGCGGCCCGCTCGGCGAAGTTGCGGTCGTCCAGCGGGAAGACGTCGTACCGCTCGGCCTCGGACCACCAGCGGCCGATCAGCTCGTGCAGCACGTCGGGGCGCTCGGCCGCCAGGTCGTGGCACTCGGAGAAGTCGTCGTCCAGGTGGTACAGCTCCCAGCGGTCGTCGTCGTAGGAGGTGCCGCGCTCGTGGTAGGCCACGGCCTTCCAGCCCTCGTGCCAGATCGCGCGGTGCCCGTACATCTCGAAGTACTGGGTGGTGCGGCGGGTCCGTGCCGCGTCGTCCCCGAACGTGTAACGCATGGACGTGCCGTGCACGGGCAGCTGCGCGAGCCCCCGGTAGGTCTGCGGCATCTCGGCCCCGACGATGTCCAGGATCGTCGGCGTCACGTCGATGACGTGGTGGAACTGCGTCCGCACACCGCCGTCTGGCACTTGACCGGGCCAGGAGACGATGAGCGGCGCCCGGACGCCGCCCGCGTGCGTGTTCTGCTTGTACCGCTTGAGCGGGGTGTTGCCCGCCTGCGCCCAGCCCCAGGGATAGTTGCCGTGGCAGCGGGGACCGCCGATCTCGTCGAGCCTGGCGTAGTTGTCGGCGTGGGAGACCACGTCGCCGTTCTCGTAGGCGATCGAGTTGGTGTTGCCGAGCGCGCCGCCCTCCTGGCTCGCGCCGTTGTCCGACATCAGCACGATCAGGGTGTTCTCGCGGGTGCCGATGCGTTCCAGGTGCGCGAGGAGCCGGGCGAGGTGGGCGTCGGTGTGCTCCAGCATCGCGGCGAACGCCTCCTGCAGCCGGGCGGCGACCGCGCGCTCCTCCCCGGGGAGCTCGGCCCAGGGGCGCACGCCGTCGTTGCGGGGGGCCAGCGCCGTGCCGGGCGGGATGATCCCGAGCGCGATCTGCCTGGCGTGGCGGCGCTCCCTGATCACGTCCCAGCCCTCGTCGTAGCGGCCGCGGTAGCGCCGCAGGTACTCCTCGGGCGCCTGGTGTGGCGCGTGCCCCGCCCCCATGGCCAGGTAGAGGAAGTACGGCTTGCCGGGTCCGACCGACTTGTGGTCGGAGATGGAGGCGATGGCCCGGTCGATGAGGTCCTCGGTCAGGTGGTAGCCCTCCTCCGGCGTCTTCGGCGGCTCCACCCGGTGGTTGTCCTGGACCAGCTCGGGATGGTACTGGTCGCTGATGCCCTCCAGGAAGCCGTAGTAGCGGTCGAAGCCCCTGCCCAGCGGCCACTGGTCGTAGGGGCCGATCGCGCTGGTCTGGTCCATGGGTGCCAGGTGCCACTTGCCGAGCGCGTAGGTGTTGTAGCCGGTGTCGCGCAGTACCTCGGCGATCGTGGCCGCGCGGTGGGTCACGGTGCCGCGCTTGCCGGGGAACCCGCTGTCGGCGTTGGACAGCAAGGACATGCCGACGGCGTGGTGGTTGCGGCCGGTGAGGAGCGAGGCGCGGGTGGGCGAGCACAGCGGCGTGACGTGGAAGTTGGTGTAGCGCAGCCCGCCGGCGGCCAGCGCGTCCATCGCGGGGGTGGCGATCTCCGACCCGTAGCAGCCGAGGCTGCCGAACCCGACGTCGTCGAGGACGACCACGATCACGTCCGGCGCGCCTTCGCGGGGCCTGGGCGGCTCAGGCCACCATGGTGTGGAGTCCTGATAGGTACGTCCTACGTGTCCAGTGGTCATGCGTGGCTCCTCTCCTCGAGCTGGCGCAGGGTCAGGCCGCGGGTCTCGGGAGCCAGCCGGTGGGTCACCACCACGTTCAGCACCGCCAGGCCCGAGATCACCAGGAAGGACACGGCGCCGAGCGCCTCGAACATGCTGGGCAGCGCCAGCGTGCCGATCACGCTGCCCGTCTTGCCGACCATGTTGACGATGCCGACGGCACGGCCCCGCACGGCGGCGGGGAACAGCTCGGGCGCCCAGGAGTAGAACGCCAGCGAGGTCCCGCCGTTGATCACGGCGATGGTGACGGCGAAGGCCACCAGGACCAGCCAAGAGGTGCCGAATCCGGCCCAGATGAGGAACGTGCACACGGCCGCGACGGCCGTGCCGGTGAGCGCGATGAAGCGGCGGCCGATCGACTCGATCACCCACAGGCAGACGATGAGGCCCAGGATCACGGCGAGCGCCGTCGTGGACGCCGTGAACAGCAGCGAGGTGAACGTGCTCGGTGTGACGATGCGTTTGATCAGGCTCGGCTGGTACAGCAGGATCGCCGAGCCGTACAGGTTGTTGCATCCCCAGTACACGCACAACATGACCAGCATGAGCGCCAGCGGCCTGCGGAACAGCAGGCGCAGCGGGGCCGGCTGCCGGTTGCCCGGGACGGCCGGGACCGCGTCGAGGGCGCCGGCCTCTCCGGAGGTGGCGTAGCGCCAGGCGGCGACGGCCTCCTCGTCGCGGCCGTGGGCCCGCAGCCAGTACGGCGACTCGGGCGTGCGGCGGCGCAGGAACAGCAGCACGACCGCCGCGAGCGCCCCGGTCGCCATCACCCATCGCCAGTGCTCCACGCCCGAAGCCGTGAAGACCAGCAGCGTCACCGCGATGGCGGTCAGCGCGCCCAGCATCCAGGCCACCCCGCCCAGACCCGTGAACGTACCGCGTCTCCTGGACGGGATGAACTCCGCGATCAGGGCGGCCGAGGCCGGCATGTCCGCGCCGATCGCGAAGCCGACGAAGAAGCGCAGCGCGATGAGCTGCCATACGTCCTGGACGAACAGGAATCCCAGCGAGGCCAGGACGAAGACGGCCATCGACGCGAAGAAGACCGGGCGGCGGCCGAAGCGGTCGGTCAGCGGGCCGGTCAGCAGGGAGCCGAGGGCCATGCCGACGAACGCGGACGCGCCCACCATGCCGATCACGCCGGGATCCGGGCGGAGCTCGGGCGTGATGCCGAGCAGGGCGCCGGACAGAACCAGCAGGTCGTAGCCGTCCACGTAGTACCCGCCGATGGCGGTCAGCGCGATCCTGCGCTGCCCTCTGGTCATGCGTCCTGCGTCGAACTCGACAGTCTCGCTCGTCATGCGGGCGAATCTATGCGGGACATAACCATTCGTCTATTGCCATAGTGCGACTGAAAGCCATACGTTTTCCGGATGATCGAACGCCTGGACCTGCAGCTCAGCTGGCTGGCCACCTTCGTGGCCGTCGTGGATCATGGAAGCTTCACCGCTGCGGGGCGCGCCCTGGGCCGCTCGCAACCGCGGGTGAGCGCGCATGTGGCCGCCCTGGAGCAGGCGCTCGGCAGCACGCTGCTCATCCGGACCAGCAAGGAGGTCACCCTCACCGCCGTCGGCGCCAGGTTCCTGCCCAAGGCGCGGGCGGCGCTGGCGGAGATCCAGGCGGGGGTGGACGACGTACGCGCCCTGCACACCAAGCTCAAGGGCCGGGTCACGGTGGGCGGTTACCCGGGGCTGAGCGCCGTGCTCCTGGCGCCGCTGATGCAGAAGTTCCGGCGGCTGCACCCGGGAGTCGCGGTGGTGCTGCGCGAGGGCGACCCGCTGCAGCTGGAGGAGGCCATCGCCCACGGCGAGCTCGACATCGCCCTGCGTACGTCGGACGTGCCGCAGGTGCACCACGGCATCCCCTCGAAGCACCTGTTCCACGAGAAGATCGTGCTGGTGGCTCCGAAAGGCCATCCCCTGGCCACCGCCTCGCCGGTGGACCTCGGGCTGCTGGCAGGCGAGACCGTCATGGTCACCGGGGACCCCTATGGGGGCTGGACCGACTACCGCGACAGGCTCGACCGCGTCGGCGCCGACCCCGTCGAGATCTTGGTGATCGCGCAGGCAACCACCATCGCGGCCCTGGTGACGGCCGGTTTGGGGGTGGCGTTCCTGGGGGCGTTCGCCGCGCAGGTGGCGGTGTTCGGTGACGACGTGGTCACCCGGGCGCTGCCCGGGCGGCTGTGGCGGCGCGAGATCCGCCTCTACCGCAAGGCGGGACGCGTCGCCACCCCGCAGGTGGACGCCTTCCTCGAGCTCCTCCACCAGGAGGCCCCGGCCCTGACCGCCCGGACCGCCGTCTGGCCGTAGCCGATGATGAGCTGGGCGACCACGGTGTGCCCGCCCAGCCCGGGGTTCTCAGCCGGCCAGGGGCGCGACGGCGCGCATGCGCTCGAAGTTGGCCACGTACTGCCGGTAGATCCCCTTGTCGTTGAGCCTCAGCAGCGTCTCGTCGTTGCGGCGCAGCGACGTCTCGATGTAGTTGTGGCTGCCCGTGAACACCCAGTGGGCGTCGCGGTCGCCGTCGTACGAGCCCTCGATCAGCAGGTACTTGGAGTGCACGCGGCCGGGGAGGGCGCCGCCGTCGCCCAGGGTGCGCAGCTCGACGCGCGGCTCGGCCAGCAGCAGCTGCTTGACCTCGTCGTCCATGATCCCGTACACGATCCGGACGGTGCAGCCGCGTGCGGCCAGGTCGCGGAGCTTGGCCGGGATGGCGATGCGGTAGGTGTCCCACTCGGACATGCCGGCCCGGATCGTGGTGCCGCCCTCGCAGGGCACCTTGTCGAGCTCGTCGACGATGGGGTCGCCGTCCGCCTTGGGGAAGAAGGCGGCCCGCACCGATCCGCCGGGGCCGCCGGTCTGGACGACCCGGTAGTAGTCGAGGTTCTTGCGCTCGGCGGCCAGGTCGGCGAAGTAGCCGGTGTAGGCGTCGTACAGGCGCCGGTTTCCGGGGAGGATGACCGCGTTGTTCCAGTACGTGGAGGAGTTGAGGTCGGTCAGGTTGGCCGACGACTGGACCACCACGTCGGAGGCGCCGCCGGTGCGGGAGAACAGGTAGAACTTGTTGTGCTGTCCCTTGTTGCCGATGCAGGCGGCGGTGCCGCCGGAGGGCGGCCCGGTGCAGACGTGTGTCCAGGAGCCGGACCCGGTGTCGGTGCCCAGCGCGGCCGAGAGCTTGGCGGCGATGGCCGCGCCGCGCGTGTCCCCGTCCAGGATGACCTGCACGTCCACGTCCCGCTGGTGCGCCTTGATCAGCTCGTCGGCGAATTCGGTGCCCGCGGCGCCCGACATGACGAAGTGGGCGACCTGGATGCGGGCGCCCGCGGGGGTCTGCCGGATGAGACCGCAGAGCGTGCGCACGAGGGCGGCCGGGTCTCTGCCCGCGGGGTCGTTGAACACGGCGGTCGTCGCGACGCGGGCGGGAACCGGGGCGTCAGCGCAGGCGGAGGCGGCGGCCGAGGCCGGCCCGGCGGCCGCTAATGAGGTCGCGGCCATGAGGGCGCCTGCGGCCAGCACTGACAGGGACTTGCCAAGCATGGATCACTCCTTCTGGGTGCGGCCGCCATCGGCCGCGGGTGTTGCCGGTGCTTCGGGGAAATGGCACGCGACCGGGTGACCCGTGTCCCGGTCGACGAGCGCCGGCTCCTCGTCGCGGCACCGATCTTGGGCCCTCCAGCAGCGTGTTCGGAAATGGCAGCCTGAAGGCGGGTTCAACGGTGAGGGAACATCTCCTGACAGGACGATCTCGCCGTGTTCGCCGTCCCGCCAGTCGTCCAGGCTCGGCGCCGCCGACAGCAGCGCCTGCGTGTACGGGTGGGCCGCGCTCCGGTAGACGTCCTCCTTGGAGCCGGTCTCGACGACCTTGCCCAGGTACATCACCGCCACCCGGTCACACAGGTGGCGGACGACGCCCAGGTCGTGGGAGATGAACAGGTACGCCACGCCCAGGTCGCGCTGCAGCTCTCGCAGCAGGTTGAGGATCTGGGCCCGTACCGAGACGTCGAGCGCGGAGACCGCCTCGTCGCAGACGATCAGCCGGGGGCGGACGGCGAGCGCGCGGGCGATGCTGATGCGCTGCCGCTGCCCGCCGGAGAACTGGTGGGGGTAGCGTCCGGCGTGCTCCGGACGCAGGCCGACGCGCTCGAGCAGGGCGCGGACCTCCTCGTCCCACCGCTCGCGCGGCACCAGCCCCGGATGGATTCGCCAGGCCTCTTTGATCAGGTCCGCGACCCTCATGCGGGGGTTGAGGGCGGCGTACGGGTCCTGGAAGACGAGCTGGATCTCCCGGCGCAGCCTGCGCAGCTCCCTGGCGGGCAGGGTGGCCAGGTCGCGGCCCTCGAACAGGACCTTGCCACTGGACGGGCGCACCAGGCCGACGATGGTCCGCGCGATCGTGGACTTGCCGCAGCCGGACTCGCCGACCAGGCCGACGGTCTCGCCCGCGCGAACGGTCAGGCTGACGCCGGCCACGGCGCGCACCTCGCCGCCCGGCCGGCCGATCCCGGCACGCAGGCGGTAGGTGGTGACCAGGTCGGCCAGCTCCAGCAGCGGCTCAGCCTCGGCCGGCATTCGGGCTCACCTCCTCGGCGAAGTGGCAGGCGCTGGCCCTGCGGGGGCCGAGCTCGCGCGGGGCGGGGTCGTCGGTGCGGCAGACGTCCCTGGCGAACGGGCAGCGCGGATGGAAGGAGCAGCCCGCGGGCGGCGCGGCGAGGTCGGGCGGCTGGCCCTCGATGGCCTCCAGCTCGGCGCCGATGTCGCGGGGATCGGGCACCGCCCGCATCAGGCCCAGCGTGTACGGGTGGGCGGGCCGCTCGTACACCTCGGCCACGGTGCCGGTCTCGACCACGCGGCCCGCGTACATGACGGCCACGCGGTCGGCGGCGCGCGCCACCACGCCGAGGTCGTGGCTGATGAGGATCATGCCGAGCCGCTGGGCCTGCTGGCGCTGCCGCAGCAGCCGCAGGATCTGCGCCTGGACGGTCACGTCGAGGGCGGTGGTCGGCTCGTCGGCGATGAGCAGCCGCGGGTCGAGCGCCAGCGCCATCGCGATCATCACGCGCTGCCGCATGCCGCCGGAGAAGCGGTGCGGGTGGTCGTCCAGGCGCCGCTCGGCGTCCGGGATGCCCACCTGCGCCATCAGTTCCGCCGCCTTCCGCCTGGCCTCGGCCCTGCGGGTGCCGCGGTGCCTGCGGAACATCTCCGCGATCTGGTAGCCCACGGTCAGCGACGGGTTCAGGGCGCTGAGCGGGTCCTGGAAGATCATCGCGATGCGTTCGCCGCGGAGCTCGCGCCATTCGCGCTCGGGCAGGCCGACGACGTCGCGGCCCTCGATGGCGACGCGGCCGCCCGCGACCCGCGCGTTCAGCGGCACCAGGCCCATCAGCGTCTGCGCGGTCACGCTCTTGCCGCTGCCGGACTCCCCGACGATCGCGAGCGTCTCGGCCTCACCGACCTCGAAGGACACCCCGCGCACCGCGCGCAGCGGCCCCTGCGGCGTGTCGAACTCCACGGCGAGGTCCTCGACCTCAAGGAGATTTCCCATGGTCACAGCTCCGTCATCGGGTCGGAGGCGTCGCGCAGCAGGTCGCCGAGGACCCCGATGCTCACCACCACGAGAGCCAGGGCGGCTCCGGGCGCGGCGGCGATCCACCAGGCCGACGCCAGGTAGTCGCGGCCCTCGGCGATCGTCGCACCCCAGGACGCCTGGGAGGCCGGCACGCCCAGGCCGAGGAAGCTCAGCGACGCCTCGGCGACCATGGTCAGGCCGACCTGCACGGTCGCCGCGACGAGCAGCGGCGGCAGGCACGACGGCAGGATGTAGTGGATGAGGATGCGCCCGTGCGAGGCTCCCATCACCCGGGCCGAGTCCACGAACTCCCTGTCGCGCACGGCGAGCGCCGAGCCGCGCACCACCCTGGCGAAGATCACCCACCGGGTGACCGCCAGCGCGATGATCACGTTCACCATGCTCGGTCCGAGCACTCCTGCCAGCAGGATCGCCAGGAGCAGGCTGGGGAAGGCGAGCTGGATGTCGCCGACCCTGGAGATGATCCCGTCGGCCCAGCCGCCGAAGTAGCCGGCGAGCAGCCCGAGCACCAGCCCGGCCGTCCCGCCGACGAGCACGGTCACCAGAGCCACGGTCAACGACGTGCGCATCCCGGCCAGCACCTCGGCCAGGATGTCCTGTCCGACCTGATTGGTGCCGAGCCAGGCGACGGCGCCGTCGGACAGCCGGGTCCCCGGCGGCAGCAGGCGGTCGACGGGGCTGGTGCGGGCGGCGTCGAACGGCGCCAGCAGCGGCCCGAGCACGCCGGCCACCACGAACAGCAGCACGGTCCCGAGCGCCAGGCGGGCCCGCAGCGGCAACCCGGCCGGCCGGCTCGGGGCTTTCACTGACATCAGGCGTTCTCCAACTGGATCCTGGGGTCGAGGTACACGTAGAGCACGTCGACCAGCAGGTTGAGCAGGATGTAGCAGACCGTGATCACGGTGAGGACGGCCTCGACCACGGCGTAGTCGCGGAAGGTGATCGAGTCGATCAGCAATGATCCGATCCCGGGCCAGGCGAAGATCACCTCGACGATGACGCCGTTCGCGATGAAGTAGCCCATGAGCAGGCCCAGCATGGTCACCACCGGGACCAGGGTGTTGCGCAGCACGTGGATGTAGAAGACGACCCGGTGGCTCAGCCCCTTGGCGTGGGCCGTGCGGACGTAGTCCTGGTTCATCTCCTCCAGGATCCCGGTCCGTACGAGCCGGCCCAGCCAGCCGACGAACGGCAGCGCCAGCGTGAGCGCCGGCAGCAGCAGGCTGACCATGCTCCCGTCGGCGGTGCTCGGCAGGATCTGCAGCCACCGCGCGAAGATCAGCGACAGCATGATGCCGATCCAGAACGGCGGCAACGCCTGGCCGACCAGCGAGGACACCGAGACGAGGTGGTCGGCCCAGGTGTTCGCGCGGCGGGCGGCGAAGGAGCCGGCGGCGAAGCCCAGCACGATGGTGATCACCATGGCCCAGACGGACAGCGACAGGGTCGGCCCCAGCCGTTCCAGGCAGGCGTCCAGAGCGCTGACGCCCTGCCGCCAGGACTGGCCGAAGTCGAGGGTGACGACGTCCTGGAGGTGGTGCACGTACTGGATGGGCAGGGGGTCGCGCAGCCCGAGCCGGTCGCGCAGCGCCTCCAGCGCCTCCGGCGTGGCCTGGCTGCCGAGGATCAGCTCGGCCGGGTCGCCCGGCAGCACGCGCAGCGCGATGAAGACGATCGTGATGGCGCCCCAGATCTGCAGCAGCGCCTGGGCGAGCCGCCGTCCGAGAAAGGCGGTCATGTGGCGCCCCCACCGCTCGACGCCCGGATGACCAGCCGCGGCGGGAAGAGGATCTGCTCGGGCGGGCCCTCGGCCGCCGGCTGCCCCAGCCGCCGGAGCATGTGGTCGACCGCCGACACGGCGATCTCGGCGGCGGGCAGTTCGACGGTGGTCAGCGAGGGGATCACGTACGGGGCGAACGGGTGGCCTCCGTAGCCGACGACCAGTATGTCGCCGGGGATGCGCAGGCTCTCCTCGTTCGCCACCCGGTAGACGGCGAGCGCGAAGTAGTCGTTGCCGGCCACGAACGCCATCGGCCGCTGAGCGGTCCGCACGACCTCCCTGGCCATCCGGTACGCCTCGCTCGGGTCCCACGGCATCGCGCTCTGCTCCAGCCGCCGGGTCGGCACCTTGATCAAGGTGTCAGGCTCGATGGGCAGGCCGCTGTCGGCCATGGCCCGCCGGTAGCCCTCGACGCGGTCGGCGACCGACGAGACGTGCAGGTCCTCCTCCAGGAAGTAGATCGTCCTGGCGCCCTGGGCGACGGCGTGCCTGGCGGCCTCGTAGCCGCCCCGCACGTGGTCGACGCCCACCAGGTCGGTGTTCAGCTCGGGCACGTCACGGTTGATCAGGACCAGCGGTACCCCGGCCGACCTGAACCGCCGCCAGTGCTCGGCCCCTTCCTGCACGGTCACCACGAGCACGCCGTCCACGCCGCGCCGCAGCAGCTCCTCCGCCGCGCGCCGCTCGTTGTCCAGGCTCTCCTCGGTCGCCATGAGCAGCAGGGAGTAGCCGTGCTCCCTGCAGCGCTGCTCCATCCCGCTGATGAGCTGGGAGTAGAACGGGTTGGACGGGTTGGTGATGACCATGCCGAGCGTGCTCGCCGAGCCCAGCACCAGGGATCGGGCGGTCACGTTCGGCACGTAGCCGAGCCGCTCGGCCTCGGCCTTCACCCGGTTCCTCGTCTCCACGCCGACGCTGTCCTTGTCGGCCAGCGCACGGGAGACGGTGTTCACCGAGACGCCGAGGCTCTCGGCGATGTCCTTCAGAGTGGTACGGCGTGCCTCGCGCATGTCACTCTCGTTCCGTAGGGATCATCCGGCGGTCGACACCGTGCGGAACTCGGGCTGGCTGTTGGCCGCCGGGACGAATCCCGTCACCGTGGAGCGCAGCCCGTACGTGCTGGACAGCGCCGCGGGGAAGACGCCGACCGCGTCACGCCAGATGATCTCGCATGCCTGGGCGTACAACGACTTGCGCTCGTCCTGGTCGGACGTGGAGCGCGCCTTGGCGAGGATGCCGTCGAGCTCCTTGTTCTTGTAGCCCATGCGGTTGGCCTCGCTGGTGTAGAGCCTGCCGAGCGTGTAGTCGGCGTCTCCCGTGGTCACGGTGTTGACCTGGAGCTCGATGTCCCAGTCGAGCGCGGTCAGGCGCTTGAGCCAGGCGGCCTTCTCGATCTGCTGCGGCTCGACGGTGACGCCGACCTTGGACCAGGCCGAGATGATCGACTGTGCCAGCTCGGTGGCCAGCGGGCCGGTGTCCTTGAACCACATCATCGAGGTGCGGAGGCCGGAGCCGTAGCCGGCCTCCGCCAGCTCGCGCTTGGCCAGCTCGGGGTCGTAGTCGTAGGGCTGCTGGGGGGCGTGGCCGAAGACGGCCGACGGGATGGGGGCGTCCATGACGGCGGCGGCGTCGCCGTACAGGCTGGAGACGATGCTCTTGATGTCGAGCGCGTGATGGAGGGCGCGGCGCACCCGCGGGTCGGAGAAGGGTTTCTTGCCGCAGTTGAACCAGGCGAGGAAGTAGTTCACGCCCGGCTTGCTGTCGATCTTCACGCCGCTCACGCCGCCCAGCCGCTTGAGCTCGTCGGGAGGGATGATCCAGGTGACGTCCACCTCGCCGTTCTGCAGCGAGGTGATGCGCGTGGAGGCCTCGGGGATGTACGGCAGTCGCAGTCCGGGCAGCTTGGCCGCGCCGCCCCAGTAGCCGGACACCGGCTTGAGCAGGAGCTGGGACGACGGCGTGAACGACTCGACGGCGAACGGCCCGCTGCCGATCGGGCTGCGCGACAGGTCGGCCTTGCCGATCCGGGCGGCCGGGATGATGAAGGCCAGCGTCAGGTTCACCAGCATTGTGCCCAGCGGGTCCTTGGTGGTGATCTTGATGGTGCGCGCGTCCGGGGCCTCGACGGTGTCCACGGCGGACCACAGGGGTTTCTGCGGCCCGTCGGACGCGGCCAGCCGCTCCAGCGACGCCTTGACGTCGGCCGAGGTCAGCTTGGTGCCGTCGTGGAAGACGACGTCCTCGCGGAGGGTGAACTCCCATGTCTTGTCGTCGGGCTGTTTCCACGAGGTGGCCAGGCGCGGCACGAGTTGCTCGCCGTCCCTGGCGACGAGCGTGTCGTAGATCTGCCGGTTGGCGAGGAGGGACGCCTCGTCGACGGCGCTCGCCCCGTGCGGGTCCAGGTCGTTGATCGCCTGGTAGAACGCGGCGCTGAACGGCCGTTTCGATCCCGACGCCGATCCCGTCGCCGGGCCGCCAGGGGCGCAGGCGGCGAGTGAGGCGCCGGCGGCTCCCAGGAGGGTCAGGAACTGGCGCCTGCTTGTTGCCATGTCCGTTCCTTTCTCAGCTTTTCAGTGCCAGATAGATCAGCACCTTGGCCCGCGGGTCGTCGCCCGTCAGGGTGGCCCGCAGCCGCAGCCAGTGGCCGAACTCGCGCACCCGGAGGGACACCAGGCCCGGATCCTTCACGATCTGCTCGGTGCTCTCGTCGTCGTCGCACCAGTGCAGGCCGTCGGGGGAGATCTGGGCGGTCAGGCGCAGTTCGCGGCCCTCCAGCTCCAGCGTCCGCACGAACCAGCGCGCCTCGGCCGCCCATCCGGCCTCGTACGGCTCGGTGACGAAATCCTTGGTGAAAGTGGTGTTGCGCTCCAGTACGGCGGTAAGAGCATGCCTCATGCCGGTGTTCACCAATCCACGGAAATCAGTGCGGAATCGAGGAAGAGGAAATTGCGCACCGGGGAATGGGTGCGCACGCTCACGTAGAAATTGAGCAGGTTCTCCAGGCCCTCGTACTTGTCCGGGTACTGCGGGACCGGGACCTGGCGCATGTCCATGATCCGGTCATTCACCTGGAGCTCGACATTGGTCCTGGTCCTGGTGTCGAACTGCCAGCGCAGGTAATGCCAGTTGACCTTCGTCGGGACCTCGTTGTAGCAGAGGTACTGCGGCTCCTCGTCCAGCGGGCGCCAGTCCTCCGGGTTCGGGGCGGTGAAGTCCTCGACGGGAGACAGGTTCTCCTGGTTGTGCAGGTTCTCCCTGGGCGTGGGCTCGGGCACCACGGGGTAGACCCAGCGCCTGGTGAACCTGTTGTCCAGGTCGGTGTTCTGGTAGCGGGCGACGCAGTGATAGCGGATGCCCTCGCCGTCGCACAGGTCCGTGGCCACGGTGAACGCCCCGAACTGGGCCTCGGACGGGTGCAGGTTCCCGTCCCACTCGATGTCGCCGAAGTTGTTGCCGAGCGACGATTCGGCCGTGGCCGCCTCGCTCTTGTAGGTGAAGTACGTCTCGAACTGCACCACGCCGCGCTTGGCCATGGTCAGGCGGCGGATCGCGACCGCCGTGTGGCCGGTGACCGGGCGGGTGGCGACCTTGAGCGCGTAGTTGCCGCTCATCGCGGCGTGCGTGCCGATGTCGAAGAAATCGCACGAGCTGAGCTGCGGCGGCCGGAAGTCGCGCATGTGCACGTCCACCGTGTCGAGGTTTCCATGGCCGTCGTGATTGCCGATGAGCTCGCACCAGCCGTGCGTTCCGGTGTTGAACTCGTCGAAGGCGAGTATGCGGGGCAGGGGGTTGAACTTGGACAGCTTCGGATCCGCCGCGATCAGCGCGCGCCGTAGGTCCTCGGCCGGAACATGGGTGGTCTCCACGCTCAAAGGCGTCCTTCCCATAGAAATTCCAGACGCCAGAATGAACGTTCACGTGAACGTTAATCCCAGGTTTCGAGGACGCTAACTTGCCGCATCCGCGGATGTCAAGGGACGGGAGATCCCTCGTACCTCACCGACCGCTCAGGCGCCTGGACTCACCGTCACGCCCCGGCTGGACGAGCGGAGGCCGTCCCGAGCCGCCTCTCGCGGCGTGCGGGATCGCCAAGCGGGGGCGTCAGCGCATGACGCAGAACTCGTTGCCCTCGGGATCGGCCATCGTCACCCAGTCGTCGTGCTCGGCCAGCACGCGCGCGCCCAGCCTGCGCACCTCGGCCTCGGTGTCGTCGGCCGTCAGGTCGAGATGCATGCGGTTCTTCACCACCTTGCGCTCGGGCACGAGCGTGAAGAAGAAGCGCGGCCTGACACCGGGCCCGGCCTCCACCAGGACGGTCGGATCGTCCTCGGGATCGTCGATGCCGTTGCTCCGCAGGCGCTCCAGCTCGGCCTCGTCGTAGGGAGCGACCTGGTAGCCCTCCAGCGCCTGCGCCCAGAAGCGGGCCAGCGAGGCGGGATGCCGGCAGTCGATGACGATGTCGTGGATGCGCGCCATGATCACATGCTGTCACCGCGGCCGGCCGGTCACCACAGCCCTGTGAAGTACGGCTGACGCTGGACGATGCAGGAGCCGAGCGCCAGCCGTACATCGAACATGTTAGACGCCTGCCGGACCCGGTCTCGGCGCGGCAGTATTGACACCTTGTTGACCGGGTGTTTACATGTGGCCCCTGACTGTGATCAACGCGATTGCGCCGGCTCGGGGAATTGCGGGCAATTTCCATATGGCGCCCCCGGCCCTCGGCCGGCAGCGGAATGGGGCGCGCTGACTATGAGGCCGATGCTGCGGGCAGACAACCTCACCAAACGATTCGGCTCACTCGTCGCGGTGAGCAATGTCAGCTTCGCGGTGCGGGCGGGGGCGATCACCGGCTTTCTGGGGCCCAATGGGGCAGGTAAAACGACCACGCTCCGCCTTTTCCTCGAACTCGTCCACCCCACCTCCGGCTCGGCGCACATCGACGGCAGGCCTCTCCACGAGTGGCCGGTTCCCAGCCGCAAGGTCGGCGCGGTGCTGGACGGCCACTGCACCCACCCCGGCCGCCGGGCCATCGACAGCGTGCGCTGGGCCGCCCGGCTGGCCGGCGCCGGAGCGGACGCCGAGGAGTTGCTCGACCGGGTCGGGCTCACCGAGATGGCCGGCCAGCGCACGGGCGCGTTCTCCCGCGGCATGCTGCAGCGCCTCGCGCTGGCCATCGCACTGGCCGGCGATCCGGAGATCCTGATCCTGGACGAGCCCATGAACGGCCTCGACCCCGCGGGCATCGCCTGGATCAAGAACGTCCTGCGCGGCTTACGCGACGACGGGCGCACCGTGTTCATCGCCAGCCACCTGCTGGCCGAGCTGGAAGACCTGGTGGACGACCTGGTGGTGATCGCGCGGAGCAAAGTCGTGGGCAGCGGCTCGGCGGGGGCCTTCATCGACCGTTTCCAGCCCCAGGCCATCAGCGTCCTTTCCGATCAGCCGCAGGCGCTCGGCGCCGCCGTGAGCCGGGCGGGCGGCCAGATCCTCGAAACCAACGGCCAGCGCATCCTGATCAGCGGCCTGACCTCCACCCAGCTGGGCGAACTCGCCCGCGACGCGGGCATCGCGCTGTTCGGCGTCACCGTGGAACGCAGCCTGCGCACGGCCTTCACCACGGCCACCGCCGACGCGGCCGACATCAGGGGCGAGGCCTGCTAGACCCCGGCCTGCCACCCTCAGGTCCCCCGGGTGGCCAGGCCGTTGCCGTTGATGAAGGCACGGGCCAGCTTGGCCCTGGACGCGGTGCGCTTCATCCCCGAGACCCGGGCGATCTCCTCAGCGGTAGCCAGGTCGTCGTAGGCGGCCTTGGGGTCGCCGAGCAGGATCCGCGTCGTCCCGAGGTCGAGCAGGATGTCGGACTGCACCACCCGGTCGCCGATGTGGATGGCGATCTCCAATGCCTCGATCAGCTTCGGGTAGGCCTTCTCCGGCGTACCGGCCTTGGCCGCGTGCATGGCCACCGCGCGGCGGATGCGGGCCTCGCTGCGCAGGCTGCCCGTGTCGCGGCACAGGCTGAGCGCGCGGTCCAGGCAGTCCTGTGAGGCGGCCTCCTCGCCGGTGCTGTGCAGCACCGTCGCCAGCCCGACCAGGGCGTCGGCCTCGGCGATCACGTCGCCGCTGCGGTGCAACGCCGCCGCGGCCTCCTGGTAGACCTCCCGCGCGGTGGCCGGGGTCTGGTTGATGCGGTCGAGGTCGCCGAGCAGGCGCAGGGTCAGCCCCCGGCCGTGGTCGTCGCCCAGGCGCTGGAAGATCGCCAGTGCCTCCTCCAGGTGGTAGGCCGCGCCGGTGTGGTCGCCCACCAGCAGCGCGCGGTAGCCCAGGGAGTACGTCAGTACGGCCTGGCCGCGCAGGTTGCCCGCGTTCGTGACGCTGGTCAGGGCGAGCTGGTGCGACTCCAGCCAGACGTCGAAGCGGGCGCCGGCCTCGAAGAGCGCCAGAGGCGCGATGGCCAGCTCCCAGCAGGTCTCGGGGAAGGCCGCGGCGCGGCGTACGAGGGCGAGGTTGATGTCGATGTTCGCCTCGAACCAGGCCGAGCCCTCGCCGGTCCGCGCCCGTACCCCGGCGGGCCGGTAGCGGGGCGCCGTGCCGCGCGGGATGGAGTTGTCCTTGCCCCGCATCGAGGCGTGGGCCGCGTCGGTCAGTGCCAGCCAGCCGCCGAAGACACGGCCCACGGCCGCGGTCAGCTCCTGCTCGTCGTCCTCCACGCGGGCGCGGGCGCCGCCGAACCCGAGCAGCAGCTCGTGGCAGTGGTAGCGCACGCCGTCCGGCAGGGCTGTGACGAAGTGGCTCTCGGCCAGCTCCTCCAGCAGCTCCTCGGCGGTGTCCACGGGGACGTCGGCGAGCGCGGCGGCGATCGCGGCGGTGACCTGGGAGATGCCCAGGTAACCGATCCTGCGGATGAGCGAGCGCGGCTCGGCGGGCAGCGCCTGATATCCGCCCAGCAGCGTCGGAGTGATGCTCTTGCCACCGTAAGTGAGCTCGCCGAGGATCCGCGCCGGGTCGGAGAGGCGTTCGGCCAGGCGCTGCAGGCTCAGGTGCGGCCGGGCGGCCAGCTTGGCCGCCCCGATGTCGAGGGCCACCGGCAGCCCGGCGCACAGCTGCACGATCCGGTTGGCCGCCGCGGGCTCGGCCTGCATCCGCTGCCGGCCGGCCCCGGCGGCCAGCAGGGTCCTGGCCGCGGGGGCGTCCAGCGGCGTGACGTCCACCGTGACGGCGTCACGTGGCAGAGCGAGCGGTGAGCTGCTGGTCACGAGCACGGCGCACCCGGCGTGGCCGGGCAGGAACGGCCACACCTGCCCGGGGTCGGTCACGCCGTCCAGCACGATCAGCACATGCCGGACGGCCAGCACGCTGCGCAGAAGGGCGGCACGCGCCCCGGCGCCCTCAGGGATCTCCTCGGCCGCCACCCCGAGCGCGGTCAGGAATCCCGCCAGCACCTTGCCGGGGTCGCCGAGATCGTCGGCGAACAGCTGTCCGTCCGGGAAACGGCCGGCCACGCGGTGGGCCGCCTCCAGGCTCACCGCGGTCTTGCCGACCCCGCTCGAGCCGGTGACCACCACCAGGGGTGAGGACGCCTGCTCGGTCAGCCCGTCGACGATCTCGCGCAGTACGCCGTCCCGCCCGGCGAGCACGCCCGGACGGGCAGGCAGTTGCCTGGGCACGTCCGCGACCAGGTGCGTCAGCTCCAGCGCGGAGTCCTGACGGAGGATCTGGAGCCTCAGGTCGCGCAGCGTGGGGCTGGGATCCGTGCCGAGCTCCTCCCGCAGCCGCTCCTCCAAATCGGTGAACGCCTGCAACGCCTCGCTGCCCCGCTGGGAACGGTAAAGAGCGATCATGAGCTGGGCGCAGAAGCGTTCCTTCAAGGGGTGCTGGTCCGCCAGGTGCTGGATCTCGGCGATCACCTCGCGGTGCCGTCCCAGCGCCAGATCCGCGTCAATGCGAGCCTCGATGGCGGCCAGCCGCCGCTCGTTCCATACGGCCGCCTCCGCGACGAACGTCTCGCTGTCGAGGCCGGAAAGCGCCGATCCTCGCCACAGCTTGAGCGCGGCGTCCAGGGTCTTGGCGGCCTGGGCGTGGTCACGCTTGTCGGCCAGCAGGCAGGCCTGGTCGTACATGCGCATGAAAATGAAGGCGTCGATGCTGTCCTCGGCCGCCTCGAGCTTGTAGACGTTGTCGTGCACGTCGATCGTGACGCCGCTGCGCCTGAGCTCGCCGACGCCACGGTGCACCTGGTTTCTGGCGCTCTTTGTAGGCGTGTCGCCATATATCGCGTCAATAAGGCTGTCAACCGATGCCGAGCGGGTTGTGCTCAGCAACAGATGGGCCAGCACCGCACGCGACCGACGGGTGGCCAGCCTGATCTCGTTTCCTTGTTGCCATATTGTCGGTTGCCCCAGGATTCCAAAGTGCATCAACAGCAGATGCCCCCTCTGTCGCTCCCCGATCATCTCCCACATGGACAGCTCTGTCATCATGCGCGGGCACAGTCACCTTGGCTGTCACAAGTGTGACGATCCTGACTTGCAGCTGACTTTCGGTTCGCCATAAAGTCGGGCAACTTGGCGACATCTCAGGGGTATTTTTCCTGCAATGAGCGTTAAATGGGCGCCTGTCGCTTTCCCTGCATGATAGATGTCACATCGCCCCAATGACATAGGCGCCTACCGGCCAAAACGGCCCAGGGCGAGACTCCTGGTATGTCCACAGAGTCGCCGATCCGAGTTCTCCTCGCCATCGACGAGCAGCAGACCCGGCGGGTACTTGCCGCCCTGCTCAGCCTGGAGGAGGGCGTCCAGGTCATCGCCGAGGTGGGCCATGGGGACGACATCGCCGACGCGGTCCGGCGGCAACGGCCCGACGTGGCCGTCATCGACGCCGAGCCACCCGGCGGCGACGGCCTGGCCGCCGCGGTGCGGATCGGCGGCCACTGCGCGATCGTCGTCCTGACCAGCTTCGGAAGGCCGGGATACCTTCGCCGGGCGATGGCCGCGGGGGTCGGGGGGTTCCTCGGCAAGGACGCTCCCACCGACGAGCTGGCCGCGGCGATCCGCAAGGTGGCCGCCGGCGGCCGGTATCTCGACACCGAGCTCGCCCTCGCCTCGATGACGACCGGGGACAGCCCGCTCACCGATCGCGAGCGCGACGCGCTGCGGCTGGCCGGCGGCGGGGCCACGATCACGAAAATCGCCATTGAGCTCCACGTGTCCGAGACGATCGCACGCGGGCTCGTCTCCAGCGCGATGACCAAACTCAACGCGGAGGGCCATCACGAAGCCGTCCACACCGCACGGCGGCAGGGCTGGCTGTGACGCAATTCGACGAACACACGCAGATAAGTCGCACAGATGCGGACGGATGGATCATGCACGGCGAGCGCGATGAACGGCCCCAGCACAAAACCAACGACGAGGTCACGGTGGAAGTGAACGGGGAACAAGTCGATCTGGATCCGGATCGCACGCGTACGATGCGCTTTCCGCCGCCGAAACTGTCCAAAGGGCCGGATCAGCCGCGTCCACCTGCTCCGGAGCCGCCCCTGTGGTGGCAGCAGGACTCGAGGGACAATCCCAGCCGGCGTCTCGGGCATTTCGCCGCGAACAATTCCGCCGAGGAAAGTCCCCCCGCCGTGGGACCGCCGCCCGGTCCCATCGATTCCCTGGCGTCGCTCGGAGCGCTGAACTCCTTCCCCGCGCCGCCCCCGTTCGAGCTGCCGGCCTGGGACCCGCCCCCGGGGCTGGCCGCCCCCGACTCCTCCGAGGCGCCGGCCGCGCCCGAGGTCCCGCCGGCACCAGCGGCGTGGGCCGTCCCCGAGGCGCCACCGCTTCCCGGGGCGTGGGCCACCCCTGAGGTCCCGCGGGGCACCCCGAATGTCCCGCCGGTACCCGAGGCGGCGGCCGCCCCCGAGACACCGGTCTTCCCGCCGTCCCAGCACGCCGAGCCCAAGCCTCCCGCGCGAGGGGACATCCCGCTGGTCAGCACGTCCTCGGAGAGCCTGCGGCCGGACCGGCTGCTGCGCACCCGCCGTCGTCCGCCCGCCGGGGGCTGGCGCAAGGCCGTCTTCCAGCTGTCCGGGGGCCTGATCCGTCCCAAGGACTCCAAGGCGGAACGCCACCGCCAGGAGCTGATCGAACGCGTCAGGCAGCCCGTCTCCGCAGGCCACTTCAGGGTCGCGGTGATGAGCCTCAAGGGCGGCGTGGGCAAGACCACCACGACCATCGGCCTGGGGGCCACGCTCGCCCACCAACGGGGCGACCGGGTCATCGCGGTCGACGCCAACCCGGACCGGGGCACGCTGTCGGAGAAGCTCAGGGTGGAGTCGCCGGCCACCGTACGGCATCTGCTCAACGACCGCGCGGGGATCTGGCGCTACGCCGACGTGCGTTCGTACACCTCCCAGGCGCCCTCGCGGCTGGAGGTGCTGGCCTCCGACCGGGATCCGGCCATCTCGGAGGCGTTCAACGCCGACGACTACCGCGCGGTCGCGCAGATTTTGGAGCAGTTCTACTCGATCGCCATCACCGACTGCGGCACCGGCATGCTCCACTCGGCGATGAGCGCGATCCTGGACATGTCCGACCAGATCGTCCTGGTCAGCCCGGTCACGGTGGACGGTGCCAGGTCCGCCTCGGCCACTCTCGACTGGCTGCAGGCCCACGGCCACCAGGCCCTGGCCTCGAGCGCGGTGGTGGTGCTGTCCGCGGTGAAGAACCCGCGCAGGAACGCCGTCAACGTCGCCGAGCTGAAGGACCACTTCACCAAGCGCTGCCGGGCGGTCATCGGCGTGCCGTTCGACCCGCACCTGGAGCAGGGCTCGGAGGTCGACCTCGACCTGCTGCGCACCGCCACCCGGGACACGTACCTGGAGGTGGGCGCCACGATCGCCGATCGCTTCGGCCCGGGAGGGCACTCATGACCTCCCTGCTCAGCGTCACCGACCTGTCGAGGTCGCCGGTCCTGGAGGAGGTCTCGTTCACCGTCGAGCGCGGCGAGGTCGTCTGCGTGGTGGGCCCGCCGGGCAACGGCGGCGCCACGCTGATGGACTGCCTGGTCGGAGCGGACGAGCCGGACGCGGGCCACATCGAGATGCTCGGCGTGACCGTCGGCCCCGGAGACCGCCGGCCGCCAGGGCTGGCCGCCGCCCCGCGCGGCGAGACCCTCCCGGACCGGATGAAGGTCTCGGAGGCCTTGCGGCTGTTCTCCCGTCTGTACGGCACGCGCGGCCTGCCCGGGCGCTTCATCGACCTCCTCGACCTGGAGCCGCTGCTGTCCAAGCGCTTCGGCCGCCTCACCGACGGCCAGCGCAGGCGGGCCATGATCGGCCTGGCTCTGGCGGGCAACCCCGAACTGGTCCTGCTCGACGACCCGACGGCCGGGCTCAGGGACGGCAGCAGGCGCCGCATCGAGCAGGCCATCGGCGAGCTGCGCGCCGGTTACGGCGGGGTCTGCGTCGTGCTCGACGACCTGGCCCAGGCCGAGCGCCTGGCCGACCGGGTGATCCTGCTGCGCGCCGGCCGTGTGCTGGCCGAGGGCGCGCCGTCCAGGCTGGTCCAGCTCCTCGGCTCGACGTTCGTCATGGGGGTGCCCCCGCACCTGCGGGTGGACCGGCTCCACGACGTGCGCGTGCTGCCCTGCGCCGCGGCCACCTACCTGTACGGCTCGCGCCAGGCGCTGGAGGCGGCGATCCAGGAGCTGTCGCCGATGAGCGGTGACCGGGTCTGGTCGATCCGCCCGCCCACGCTCAGGGACGCCTACCTCACGCTGTCGGCCGTACCCGAGCCGGCCGCCTTGGAGGCGTGAGATGGCCGGAACAGTCTTGGCGGAACGGCCCGCGGCCGGCGTGCGGAGGACCGGGACGGTGTGGACCCTGGTCCGCGCGCAGGTGACGCTGCTGCTGCGCACGCCGGTCGTGCTGCTGGCCGTGCTCGCCCTTCCCTTCGCGGTGCTGCTGGTGCTCATGCTGGTCATCGGCTTCCACTTCCCCACGATCGAGTTCGGCGCGATGCCGGGGGTCAGGGTCATCGACCGGCTGCTGCCCGAGATGGCGGGGACCGTCGCCGCCGCGGCCGGGATCCTGGTGCTCACGCTGCACCTGTCGGAGGTGCGGGCCACCGGGATGCTCAGGCGGCTGCGGCGCAGCCCCATGCGGGACGGGTCGTACCTCACGGCGCAGGCGATCGTGGCCGGTGCGCTGGTGGTGGCGTCCACGGTGCTCTTCATGGTCGTCACCTTCATCGTCTACGGCCCGCCCCGCTCGTGGCACCCGCTGTACCTGGCGGGTGCGCTGCTGGCGGTGACGTACTGCTCGGTCAGCGCCGGGCTGCTGCTCGGCGGCCTGCGGATGTCGCGCACCGGGGCCCGGATCGGCGCGCCGCTCTGCTTCGCGCTGCTGTTCCTCGGCAGCGGGCTGGGCGTGCCGCGCGAGGGCTGGGAGGGCGTGGCGCCGTGGTTCTACCAGGTCACCACGGTCAACCCGCTGGCCCAGCTCAACGACTTCGTCTTCGCGGCCTACCAGGGGCGGCTGTCGGACACCTGGCCGGCCGTGGCCGGGCTGCTCGCGACCGCCGTCGTCGTGAACGTCGTGACCAGGCGCGTCTTCGACTGGGACGGTACGTCATGAGAAGAGTCCTGATAGGTACGGTCGCGCTCGCGCTGCTGGTCGGCGGGTGTGCCCAGCGCGACGAGCGCAACCCCATCGCGATCGCCATCGCCGGCACCCCGCAGGCGGCCGCGGCCAAGCAGGCCGCGTCCAAGGCGACGCCGGCGAGCACGGTCGATCCCGACGACGCGCTGCTCAAGGTCGCCCAGTGCCTGCGCCAGAACGGCATCGACGTGCCCGACCCCGGCTCCCCCGAGGACAAGACGTGGAAGTACACCGGGGACCAGGCCACCATGGAGAAGGCGCTGAAGGCGTGCGAGAAGTACACCTCGCAGATCCCGAACCCTCTCGACGACCCCAAGACCCGCGACCAGCTCATCCAGTACGCCCGGTGCATGCGGGAGCAGGGCATCGACATGCCCGACCCGCCGCAGGTCAACCCCAACCTCGACGCCAACGACCCCAAGCTGCGGAAGGCGGCGGAATCCTGCGTCAAGCTGCTGCCCGGGCAGGGGGGCACCCAGTGAACGGAGGACTCAAGGGAGTCGTGGCCGCCCTGGGCACCGTGGTGGTCGGCAGCGCGGTCACCGCGGGCGGCGTGTTCGCCTCGGCGGCGCTGTTCGACGCCGGTCCGCAGGCGAAGGTGGCTCCCACGCCGACCGCACGCCCGGTCTCCGCCACCACCAAGGAGATCACCCGCGGCGACCTGGTGGACAAGGAGAGCGTGGACGGGAAGCTCACCTACGCGGACAGCCGTACGATCAAGGCCGCGTCCACCGGGACGATCACCAGCCTGCCCGACGAGGGCGAGGTCATCAAGCGTGGCCAGAGCCTCTACGCCGTGGACCGCCGCCCCCGCGTCCTCATGTACGGCAAGCTCCCCGCGTACCGGACGCTGCGGGACGGGGCCAAGAAGGGCCCGGACGTCAAGCAGCTCGAGCAGAACCTGCGTGCCCTCGGGTTCGGCCGCGGCGTGACGGTGGACAACCGCTTCACGGACGCGACGGCCCGTGCCGTACGGCGGTGGCAGAAGAAGAACGGCATGGAGCGGACCGGGAAGGTGACCCCGGCGGACGTCGTCTTCCAGTCCGAGGCCGTCCGCGTCAGCAAGACCGACGTGGAGGTCGGCGACCAGGTCAGTGCCCTGCGGCCGATCCTGGACATCACAGCCACCGACCGCCTGGTCCGCATCGACCTGGACGCCGACAAGCAGGACATCGCCAAGAAGGGCAGGAAGGTCACCGTCAAACTGGCCGACGGCAAGAGCGTCACCGGCAGGATCAGCCTGGTGGCGAAGGTGGCCAAGGTTGCCAAGGGCTCCGCCAACCAGGAGAAGGGCGCGACTGTCGAGGTGGAGATCAAGGTCGCCGCCAAGTCGCTCGGGTCGCTCGACGAGGCGCCGGTGACCGTCGAGCTGGCCAGGCAGCGGGCCGAGAACGTGCTCACCGTGCCGGTGGAGGCGCTGCTGGCGCTGCCCGAGGGCGGCTACGGCATCGAGATCGTCGATCAGGGCGTGGCCAGGCGGGTGCCGGTGCAGACCGGCGCGTTCGGCAACGGCCGGGTCGAGGTGAGCGGCCCCGGGCTGGCCGAGGGCATGAAGGTGACGGTGTCGGGCCGATGAACGTCCTGGAGATCCGCGGGGTCAGCAAGACCTACGGCCGGGTGCACGCCCTCCGCAACGTGGACCTGACCATCCGCAAAGGCGAGATGGTCTCCATCGTCGGCCCGTCCGGTTCGGGCAAGTCCACGCTCCTGCAGATCGCGGGCACTCTCGACCGGCCGACCTCGGGCACCGTACGGGTGGCCGGATACGACGTGAACACGCTGTCCGACAGCCAGCTCTCGGCGCTGCGCGCCCGCTTCATCGGCTTCGTCTTCCAGCAGTTCCACCTCTCCCCCAGCCTGTCCGCGCTGGACAACGTGGCCGACGGCCTGCTCTACACCGGCCTGTCCAGGCGGCAGCGGCGGGAGCGGGCCGAGGCCGCGCTCGACCTGGTGGGGTTGTCCCACCGCCTGGGGCACCGGCCGAACCAGCTGTCCGGCGGGCAGATGCAGCGGGTGGCGGTCGCCCGCGCCGTGGCGGGGCGACCACCGCTGCTGCTCGCCGACGAGCCCACCGGCAACCTGGACTCCGAGGCGGGCGCCGAGGTGCTGTCGCTGTTCCGGACGCTGAACGCGCGGGGCATCACCGTCGCGATCATCACGCACGACGCCGAGGTGGCCATGGCCTGCCCGCGCCGCATCCGCGTACGCGACGGCCTGGTCAGATCCGAGGTCTCATGACGGCGAGGGCTCTATGAGTACGGCGCTGCGCCCGGCGCGGCTGCGGCCGGCGGACATGGCCAGGCTCGGCACGTCGGGCCTGCGGGCCAGGCCGGCCCGGGCGATCCTCGCCGCGCTCGGCATCGCGATCGGCATCGCCACCATGGTCACGGTGGTCGGCATCTCCGCCTCCAGCCAGGAGAAGCTCCTGCGCCAGCTCGACGAGCTCGGCACCAACCTGCTCAGGGTCTCCCCGGGCGACAGCCTCTTCGGCGACAAGGTCAAGCTCCCCAAGAACGCGGCCGAGATGGTCAAGCGCATCGACGGCGTCACCAGCGCCAGCCAGACGGCCGAGACCGGAGCCACGGTCCGCCGCAACGACCTCATCCCCAGCGGCATCTCCCTGGGCATCACGGTCCAGGCCACCAGCCTCGACCTGCTCACCACCATCGACGGCCGGGTACGCCAGGGCACCTGGCTCAACGCCGCCACCGAACGCCAGCCCGTGGTGGTGCTGGGCGCGGTGGCCGCCGAACGGCTCGGCCTGCTCACCCCCAACGCCCAGGTCTGGATCGACGACAGGTGGTTCACGGTCATCGGCGTCCTGGACAAGATGCCGCTGGCCGAAGAGATCGAGCGGTCGGCGCTGGTGGGCTTTCCGGCGGCCAAGGAGTACCTGAACCATGACGGCCACCCCACCACCGTCTACGAACGCTCGGCCGACGAGGCTGTGGGGAGCGTGCGTGGGATGCTGGCCCGCACGGTCAGCCCGGAGAGCCCGAACGAGGCCAAGGTGAGCCGGCCGTCGGACGCGTTGAAGGCCAAGGCCGCCGCGGCGGGCGCCTTCACGGGGCTCATGCTCGGGCTGGGAGCGGTCGCCCTGTTCGTCGGCGGGGTGGGGGTGGCCAACACGATGGTGGTCGCCGTGCTGGAGCGGCGCAGGGAGATCGGCCTGCGCAGGTCGTTCGGCGCCACCAGGGCCCAGGTGCGCAACCAGTTCCTGGTCGAGGCGCTGCTGCTGTCGGCCTTCGGCGGCGGGGCGGGGGTGCTGCTCGGGGCGCTGGCCACGTTCGTCTACGCACAGCTCAACGGGCTGCCGACGGTGGTGCCGCTGTGGGCGCTGGGCGGCGGACTGGGCATCACGGTGGTGATCGGCGCGCTGGCCGGCATCTATCCGGCGCTCCGCGCGGCCCGCGTCCCCCCGACCGTGGCACTGAGCACCTAGCAGCCGCCGAGTACGGCGGGACGGGCTCAGCCGGGGAGCCGGCCGGTGCGCCGGCGGGTCAGGGCTTCGCCAGCCGGCGGGCGATGACACGCAGGGCCAGCACCTCGTCGGCGCCCTCGAAGATGGACAGCACCCGGGCGTCGACGAACAGCCGCGAGATGCTGTACTCCTCCGCGTACCCGTAGCCGCCGTGCAGCTGCTGCGCCTCCCTGGTGACCCATTCGGCCGCCCGGCAGGCGAGCTGCTTCACCTGGGCGGCCTCCAGCTGGCCGTCGCCGGCCGCCACGGCGCGGGCCGCCGCGTACGAGAAGGCCCGGCACGCGGCGATCAGCGCGGCCATCGTGGCGATCTTGGTGCGGGTCAGCTGGTAGCCGGCGAGCGAGCGGCCGAAGACCGACCGCTGCCGCGCGTAGTCGACGGCGAGTTCGAGCGCCGCCTGCATGACCCCGACGGCGCGGGCGGCGGTCTGCAGCCGCGCGTTGGCGAACGCCTGCATCTGCAGGTAGAAGCCGCGGCCGAGGCCCTCGTCCAGGCCGATCAGGTCGCCCGCGGGGACGCGCCAGCCATCGAAGCGGACCTCGAACGAGTGCATGCCCCGGTAGCCGAGGGTACGGATCGCCCGCCCCTCGACGGTCCCGCCGCCCTCCTGGGTGAGCCGCCATTCGTGACCGGAGAAGGACGGCTTCTCGACCACGAAGAGCGACAGGCCCCGGTGACCGGACGGATCGGTGCGGGCCAGGACCAGGAGGTAATGCGCGCGGCCGGCGAAGGTGCACCAGGTCTTGACGCCGTTCAGCACCCATTCGCCGCCGTCCCGGGTCGCGCTGGTGGTGATCGCGGCGACGTCGGAGCCGTGGTCCGGCTCGGTCACCGCGACCGCGCAGAGCCTCTCCCCCGAGGCGATCAGCGGCAGCCAGCGCCGCTTCTGCTCCTCCGTGCCGCCCCGGTTGATCGCGGTGGCGATGATCTCGGGGCGGGTGATGAGCGAGCCGGCGGCGCCGAGCGAGGCGCGGGACAGCTCCTCGGTCACCACCACCATGCTGAGCAGCTCGTCACCCTCGGAGCTGCCGCCGTACGCGGCCGGGACGGACAGCCCGAAGCAGCCCATGTCCGCGAGCCCGTCGATGATGCCGGCCGGGATGTCCTCGTCGTCGCGGTGGATCCGGTCCGCGACCGGGACCACCCGGTCCTCGGCGAACTCCCGGAAGGCGGAGCGGACCAGCTGCAGCTCGTCGGACAGGTGCCGGGGTCCCGCCTCGCGGGTGGCCATGACCCGCTCGGCCACGCGTTCCAGGAAGGCCGGGTCGCGTCCGGCGGCGAGGTGGGCCTCGATGCCGTCCAGTGCCGACCTGCCCACGCCCCACTGGGACTCCCTGCCGGTCATCCGGCCGGCCAGGTCCGCGGCGACGTCGGCGGCGTACAGCAGCGCCAGGTCCGCGTCGTGCTCGAGGAGCTCGGCGGCCGCCGCGACCGCCGACGAGATCGACGCCACGTCGTAGGCCACGGCCTGGTCCTGGTTCGCCGGCGCGATGTGTGCCGCCGCCTCGGCGACGACGGACCGCAGCACGTCGACGACGGCCCGCGCGCGGGTGGCCGCGTCAGACATGGCCGGCACCTTCCCACTCGATCGTCAAGGTGCTGTGGGGCTCGGGGTCCGGTCCGAACACGCCCAGAGTGAACGGTTCGGCGTCCTCGACCCGTCGCAGCAGCGCGGGCCGGCCGCAGAACAGGGGCCTGCGGTTCCTGTGGCTCATGCGCAGGACCCGGCCGGGGTGCCCCTCCAGGCGCAGCACCTCCGCCAGGGCGAGCGTCATCAGCGGCCCGTGTACCACCAGGCCGGGATAGCCCTCGACGCGGGTGGCGTACGGCCAGTCGTAGTGGATGCGGTGGGGGTTGGACGTCGCCGCGCTGAACCGCATCAGCAGCGTCGGGTCCGTGGCGAGATTCCAGGCCCACTCCCCGGCCCGGGTGAGGGGTGCGCCTGCCGGGTCCAGGACGGCCGGCTCCGCCGCGGACGGGACGGCTCCGGATTCGCGGTAGACGATGTCCTGCCGCTCCTCGATCGCGAGCCGGCCGCCCTCGTCGTACAGGCGGGTGGCGACCACCACGACGACCAGCTTGCCCGAGCGCCCGGACTTCTCCGTGACCGCCTCCACGGACGATTCGCGGCGTACCGTGCTGCCCACCGCGAGCGGGGCGTGGAAGACGACCTCGCCGCCCGCGAACATCCGCCGCGGCAGCTCCACCGGAGGGAGGAACGACCCGCGCGCCGGGTGGCCGTCCACCCCGAGCGCGGACGAGGCCGGCCAGCGGGCCGGCGCGAGCCAGTGCCACAGCGGCGGCAGCGCGTCTCCCGGACCGGCCGCGGGCGTGCCGTCGTCGAACAGCGCCGACAGCGCCGCCACGGGATGGGGGTCGAGCGTCTCGGTCGTGGTGACGGTGTGCGGTTCCCAGCTCACATGAACCGTCCGCCGGTCACTTCCAGCACCGTGCCCGTCATGTAGGAGGACAGGCTGGAGGCCAGGAATAGCGCGACGGTGGCGACCTCGTGCACCTCGCCCGCGCGCTGCATCGGGATCTCGGCCATCTTCTGGTCCCATGCCTTCGGCGGCATCGCCTCGGTCATGGCCGTACGGATCAGGCCCGGCTGGATGACGTTGACCCGTACGCCGTGGTGTGCCAGCTCCTTGGCGGCGGCCTTGGACAGGCCGACGATGCCGGCCTTGGCGGCGGAGTAGTTGGTCTGGCCCACCATGCCGACCTTCCCCGACAGCGAGGAGATGTTCACGATCGCGCCGCTCTTCTGCTCCCGCATGATCGCGGCCGCCTTGCGCGTGCCGTTCCAGGTGCCCTTGAGATGCACCTCGACCACCTGGTCGAACTGCTCCTCGGTCATCGTCCGCATCGTGGCGTCGCGGGTGATCCCGGCGTTGTTGACCATGACGTCCAGCGAGCCGAAGGCCTCCAGAGCGGCCCCGATCAGGGCGTCCACGTCGGAGGCACTCGTGACGTCGCACCGCACCGCCCGGGCCACCGCGGGACCGCCCAGCTCCTTGGCCACCGCCTCGGCGGCGTCCAGGTTCAGGTCGCCGAGTACGACCTTCGCGCCTTCCCTGACGAAGACCTCCGCGATGGCCCGGCCGATGCCCTGGGCGCCGCCGGTGACGACCGCGGTCTTGTCGGCGAGCAGCGTCATGAATGATCAGCTTCTCTCGTTCGTCTCTTCGTGGTGTTCCGCGCGATCGCCTGGATCACGATCTCGTTGATGCCCGCCCGCGTCCCGGATGACGCCGTTCTCCCGCAGCGTCGCGAGATCCGAGGCGGACAACCCGAGCTCGGCCCGCAGCACCTCACCGGTGTGCTCGCCGACCAGCGGCGACGCCTCGGGCAGTGTCTGCTCCCCGTCCATCACCACGGGCGATCCCGGCGCCCAGTGCTCGCCGATCCCGGGCTGCGTGACCTTCCCCATCAGCGGGCTCTCGGGCAGCAGGGCCGCCAGCTCGGTGAAGCTCCGGTACGTCGCCCACAGCACGCGGGTGGCACGCAGCGCCGACTCGGCCTCGGCGAGGGTACGCGTCCCGAACCAGCCGGCGAGCAGGTCGCCGAGCAGCTTTCGGTGCCGGTAGCGCTCCGACTCCTCGCCGAAGTCCACCCCGAGCGCGGCGGACAGCGCGGAGACCACGTCGGTGAGGCCGGTCGCGGCGAGGAGGTCCCGCCAGTGCCGGGTGGTGAGCGCCACCACCATGAGCCGCCCGCCGTCGGCGGTGGCGAAGTCGCGGCCGAAGGTGCCATAGATGTAGTTGCCGCCGCGCTCGCGCGGAGTGCCGCTCAGCTGCGCCTCGGCGAGGTAGCCGAGGCTCCCGGCGGTCGCCAGGGCGACGTCCTCCAGGGCAACCCGCACCTGCTGCCCCTCCCCCGTCAGCAGGCGGTGCCGCTCCGCGGCCAGCAGCCCGACCGCCAGGTAGAGGCCGGCGGCCAGATCCCAGGCGGGCACCACGTTGTTCACCGGCTGCGGCGCCTCCTCCGGGCCGGTCAGCAGGGGGAAGCCCGTGGCCGCCTGGACGGTGTAGTCCACCGCGGTCTCGCCGTTCCTGCGGCCGGTGAGCAGCACGTGGATCACGTCGGGGCGGCGCTCACGCAACGCCTCGAAAGCGAGCTCCGGGTATCGCTCCGAGTTGACGACCACGATCCCGCCCCGCCGCCCGCCGCTGACGATCAGGTCGGCGACGAGCCGGCGGCCCTGCTCGGACGACAGGTCGATCTCGATGGCGCGCTTGCCCTTGTTGAGCCCGGACCAGTACAGGCTCGTCCCGCTCTCGGCCAGCGGCCAGCGGGTGCGGTCGGGGGCGCCGCCGATCGGCTCGATCCGGATCACGTCGGCGCCCAGCTGGGCCAGCGTCATCCCGCTCAGCGGGGTGGCCACGTACGTCGAGATCTCGACGATCCGCATGCCGCGCAGCGGGCGCGAGCGCCGTGGCGCGGAGGTATCCGTCATCGGCCCTGTCTCCTTGGTGACCATGTCCGGCAAACGCCATGATCCCACTGGGAGTCGTACACGTCCTCGGGCACCCGCCGTGCCGCCGGGGATCGCGTGGTCGAGCGCCGGCCGTACCGCGCCCGCGCGTGGGTCACACGCCGAAGATCGTGTGCTCGACGTGGTCGAGCGCCAGGCGCACCGCGCCGAGGGCGACGGACTCGCCGCCCAGCTCCGAGGTCTCCACGCGTACGGGGAAGAGGCAGAGCTCGGCGAGCTCCTCGCGCAGGGGCGCGGCCAGCAGCTCGCCCGCGCCCGACAGGCCGCCGCCCAGGACGACCAGCTCCGGGTCCATCGTGAGCACGGCGGCGCCGACGCCCTTGGCCAGGTCGCGGGCGAAGGCGCGGACGATGGCCGCCGCCTCCGTGTCGCCCTGCCGCACGGCCTCGAACACCCGCTCGGCCGCCTCCGCGGCGGGGGCGTCCCCGCCGTAGGCGAGGAAGCGGTCGAACGCGGTGTACCACCCGAAGGCGCGCATGACGCCGATCTCCCCCGCGGCGCCGTTGCGGCCCGCGTGCAGCTTGCCGCCGATGAGCAGGCCCGCCGCGATGCTGCGCCCGGCCAGCAGGCAGATCACGTCCTTCGCCCCGACGGCGGCGCCGCACCAGTGCTCGGCCAGGGCGGCCAGGTTGGTGTCGTTGCCCACCAGGACGGGGCCGTCCAAGAGGCCGTTGAGCGCTGTGGACAGGTCGACGCCCGCCCAGCCGGGCAGCCGGTCGCTGATCAGTATCCGGCCGTCGGCGGGGTCCACCACGCCCGTCGTGGCCACCCCTAATGCGCGCACCCGGCCGGGCTCGACGCCGGCCGCGCGCAGCGTCCTGCGCACCACGGATTTGGCCGCGGCGATCCTGTCGCCGGTGCTGGTCTCGGGTGTGACGACCGTGCGCCTGCGGTCGACGATGCGCCCCTTGAGGTCGGCGGTGAGCGCCAGGACCTTGTGCGGGCCGATGTCGAGGCCGACGACGTGGCCGGCCTCCGCGCGGAAGCGGTAGCGCTTGGCAGGCCGGCCGACCGGGCGCGGGTCTCCGACCTTGATGCCGACCTCCTCGACGAGCACGTCGAGCCCAGCGATAACGTCCTCGACGGTCGCCCGGGAGATCGAGGTGGTCTTCACGAGCTGCGTCAGAGTCAGCTCGTCCGCGGCGTGCAGCGCGCGCAGGACGGCGGCGGCGTTGAGGCGGCGCAGCAGCGCCGGATCCTGTCCGGTCAAGGTCACGATCCGATGTTAGGGCATTGCGAATTATTTGAGGAACTACTAAAAATAAGGCTCACAGCGGCACGGCATCCCACCCCGCCGCGATCGGCCACCCCTTGAGAGAGGACCCCCAGGTGAAGAAGGCCATCGTGCTGGCCACCGCTGCCCTGGCGCTCGCCGCGTGCGCGCCGGCAGGGTCACAGCAGCCAGTGGCGAACGGGAAGAAGGAGATCTCCTTCCTGGTGTTCGAGACGCCCAACCTGACGCCGGAGTACTGGGACGCGGCCATCAAGCGCGTCACCGACAAGCACCCCGACATCGCGGTGAAGAAGCTCGTGGCGCCGAGCGCGGGCGAGCGCAACGCCTATGCCAAGCAACTGCTCGCCTCGGGGCAGCTGCCCGACGTCATGCAGGCCATCGCGCCCAGCGGGCTCGCCGAGAGCGGCAACCTGTACGCCTGGAGCGACGAGGAGCTGAAGAACTACACCTACCCGCGCTCCAACCCGCTGGGCGGCAAGATCTACCAGCTCCCCTACAACTCCCAGCCGACGCCGCTGGTCTACTACAACAAGAAGCTCTTCGCCGAGGCCGGCATCGACGCGCCGCCCAAGACCTACGCGGAGCTGCTCGACGTCTCGGCCAAGCTCAAGGCCAAGGGCGTCAACCCGTTCGTGGTGGGCGGCGGCGGCAAGGACGCGTTCGCGGCCGGCTACATGTGGATCGCGCTCGTGGGCGCCGACGTCTACGCCCAGCAGCCGGACTTCCTGGTCAAGCGGCGCGCCGGGCAGGTCAAGTTCAGCGACCCGGTCTTCGTCAAGGCCACCCAGAAGTTCGCCGACCTGGTCGGGAAGGGCTACATCGACAAGGCCGGGCTGTCGCGCGACTACCCGTCGACCGAGAAGGCCTTCCTCGACGGCAAGGGCGCGATGTACCCGATGGGGTCCTGGTTCGCCGCCTCGGCCGACGCCGGCAAGCCGGCCTTCGACATCGGGGTCTTCGCCTGGCCCACCGACGACGGCAAGGTCGTGGTGCCCTCGTTCACCGGCGGCGGCCCCGTCGTGAACGCCAAGTCCAAGAACCTGGAGGCGGCGAAGACGTTCGCGCTGGAGTTCAACCAGAACGCGGCCAACAACGACGTGCTCGTCAAGACCGACGCGGCCATCATCGCGATCAACGGCTACCAGCCGCCGCGGATGGGCCCGGTCTACAACGCCACGCTCGACGTCTTCAAGTCGGGGCAGGTCGTCAACGCGTTCACGGTCGAGACCGGCGACGACTCCCTGCTGCCCGGGGTGGGCGACAAGGTGTTCGCGCTGGCCCAGGAGATCATCGCGGGCAAGACCGACGGCGCCGGCGCGGCGAAGGCGCTGGACGAGGAGTGGGTCAAGGCGGGCGGCCAGTAGATGTTCCTCGACAAGCGGGCTGCCACGCGCACCGCGGCCGTCCCCTGGCAGCGGCTGACGTACCTGCTGAGCTTCGTCGCGCCGGGCGTGCTGGTCTACGCCTGTTTCGTCCTCGCGCCGATCCTGCTCAGCTTCGGCTACAGCCTCACCAACGCCAGCCTGTTCACCACGGAGACGCGCTTCGTCGGGGTGGACAACTACCTGCGTCTCCTGGCCGACCCGGCCTTCCTGACCTCGCTCAAGGTGACCACGATCCTGACGCTGATCATCGTGATCGTGCCGAACGTGGCCGGCGTCGGCGTGGCCGTGCTGCTCGACCGCGCCGGCTGGCTCTACCGGGTGCTGCGCAGCGTCTTCTTCATCCCGGTCGTGCTGAGCTCGGTGGTGGTCAGCGTGGTGTGGATGGCCATGCTGCAGGACGAGGGGTTGATCAACCGGCTACTGGGGGTCCGCGTCGGCTGGCTGTCGGACCCCGATCTGGCGCTGTACTCCATCGGCTTCATCATCAGCTGGCAGATGCTCGGCTTCTGCTCGGTGGTCTACCTGGCCGCGCTGCAGGGCGTGCCGCAGTCGCTGCACGAGGCGGCGGCGATCGACGGCGCGGGCTCCTGGACGCGTTTCCGCAAGGTCACCTGGCCGCTGCTGGCGCCCGCGTTGACCACGAACACGGTGATGCTGCTGATCACCGGCTTCAAGGCGTACGACCACATCCAGGTCCTGACGGCGGGCGGCCCGGGGCTGGGCACCACGGCGACGGTGGCCTTCAACGTCATCCAGGTGGGCTTCACCGCCAACCGCACGGGCGAGTCCTCCGCGATGGCGATCCTCATGCTCGTGATCGTCGCGACGGTCTCCGCCGTCGTGCTGCGCGTGCTCAACCGCAGGGAGGTGAACCTGTGAAGTGGCTGCGCCCGCTGGTCTCGATCGTGGTGGCCGGCGCGTTCTTCCTGCCGCTCTACCTGGTCGTGGCCAACGTCTTCAAGCACGGGGCCGACATCACCGCCTCGCCGGCGGCGCTGCCGATCCCGCCGACGCTGGACAACCTCACGCAGGCGCTGACGCGCCCCGACCACCTGTTCTGGAACGGCCTGATCAACAGCGTCACCGTGACGCTGCTGTCGATCGTGATCCTCACGGTCGTCTCGGCCATGCTGGGCCACTACATCTGCCGCACCCCGTCGCGCTTCGCGCGGATCACGCTGCTGGTGCTGCTGGCCGGGCTGATGATCCCGCCGCAGGTGATCCTGGTGCCGGTCACGCAGGTGCTCAACCTGACCGGCCTGATGGGCACGATCAGCGGCCTGGTGCTGTTCAACGTCGGCTATTACGTGCCGTTCGGGGTGTTCGTCTTCTCCGGCTTCATCCGGGCCATCCCGGTCGAGCTGGAGGAGGCCGCCGCGCTCGACGGGGCGGGCAAGTTCGGCACGTTCTGGCGGGTGGTCTTCCCGCTGCTGCGCCCGGCCACGGCCAGCGTGCTGATCTTCCTGGGCGTGTGGATCTGGAACGACTTCCTCAACCCGCTCATCATCCTCGGCCCGGCGGGCGGCACCACGGTCACCGTGGGCGTCTACCGCGCGCTCGGCCAGTTCCAGCGGGACTACGGCGACATGTTCGGCCTGATGGTGCTGTCGGCCCTGCCCATCCTCATCTTCTACTTCGCGCTGCAGAAGCACTTCGTCAAGGGACTCACCGGGGGAGCGGTCAAAGGATGATCAATTTGAGGGACCACATCGGGGAGGTCCTCGACCGGCCGATCACCCTGGCCGTGGTGGGCGCGGGCGCGCGTGGCGCGGCCTACGCCGAGCTGGCCGCCGCGTTGCCCGGCCGCGTGCGGGTGGTGGCCGTGGCGGAGCCGCGCGCCTCCGCCCGGCAGAAGTTCGCGGTACGCCACTCGCTCCCGCCCGAACGGGTCTTCAGCGACTGGAAGGAGCTGGCCGGCCTGGGCAGGATCGCCGACGCGGTGATCGTGGCCACGCTGGACGGCGATCACCTGGCGCCTACCGAGGTCTTCGCCGAGCAGGGCTACGACATCCTGCTGGAGAAGCCCATCGCCCCCACCGAAGCGGAGACGGTGGCCATCGGTGAGGCGGCGGCCCGTACCGGTGCCATGATCGCGGTCTGCCACGTCATGCGCTACACCGCCTACACCCGGCGGCTCCGCGAGGTGCTCCCCCGGATCGGTGACATCGTCACCGTGGAGCACCTGGAGCCGGTCGGGTGGTACCACTTCGCCCACTCGTTCGTGCGCGGCAACTGGCGGCGCGAGGACGAGGCCGCCTTCGCGCTGCTGGCCAAGTCGTGTCACGACATCGACTGGCTGGGCCACATCGTGGGCCGCAGGGCCGAGCGCGTGTCCTCCTTCGGCGGGCTGCGCCACTTCCGCGCCGACCGGCGGCCTCCGGGGGCCGCCGACCGGTGCCTGGAATGCTCGATCGAGCCCGAGTGCCCGTACTCGGCCGTGCGGGTCTACCGCGACGGGCTGCGCAACGGCGGCACCAAGCAGTACTTCACCCGCGTCATGACCGGAGGCCCGCTCACCGAGGAGGCGGTCACCAAGGCGCTGGCCGAGGGCCCCTACGGGCGCTGCGTGTACGCCAGCGACAACGACGTGGTGGACCACCAGGTGGTGACCATCGAGTACGAGGGCGGGATCACCGCCTCCTTCACGATGACCGCGTTCACGCCGCTGGAGAACCGGCACACCAAGCTGTTCGGCACGAATGGCCAACTGACCGGCGACGGCCGATTTATCCACATTTATGACTTTTTGTCGGAAGAAACGACCACCATCGACACCTCGCTGGACGGCTCCAGCGCGGCGGAAGGCCACGCGGGCGGGGACGCCGCCCTGATCGAGTCGTTCGTCACCGCCCTGCACGAGGGCCGGCCCGAGCTGATCCTGTCCGGGATCCAGGAGAGCGTCGACAGCCACCGCGTGGTCTTCGCCGCCGAACGGGCCCGCCGTACCGCGACCGTACAAACCCTCTTGAATGGAGAGCACCCCCTATGAGGCACCGCGCCTTGCTCGCCCTCGCCGTGCTGACCACCTCGGTGGTCGGCCTCACCCCGGCGCCCGCCCAGGCCGGCGCGTCGGAGTGGCAGGACATCCGCAAGATCCTGTCGGCCATCGACGACGCCTACACCACGCCCCCGGCGCTCAACACCGTGCAGACCGCCCGCTACACCGCCGGTCTGCTCCTGGGCAACGGCGACCTGCACGTCACCGCCGACGCACGCGACCAGCAGCAGACGTACTACCTGTCCAAGTCCGACTTCTGGCACAGCAGCAACGGTCAGATGCCCTTCGGCAAGATCTCCATCGGCCCCGCGCACGCCGCCGCCGCGACCTCTGCCGCCAAGGACACCCTCGAGTGCACCGCCGCCTGCGTGATCGACGGCGACCCCGAGACCCGCTGGGTGTCAAAGACCAACGCGAGCGCGTCCGACCCGCAGTGGGTCACCGTCGACCTGGGCGAGGTGAAGACGATCGACCGCTGGGCGGTCAGGCACAACGGCTACCAGGGCAGGGCCGACAACTTCCAGGCGCTCAACACCCAGAACTTCGCCCTGCAGAAGAGCGACGACGGCGTCACCTGGACCGACGTGGACACCGTCACGGGCAACAAGGCCGAGCTGACCGATCGGACCGTGCCCGCCTTCACCGCCCGCCACGTGCGCCTGCTGATCACCGGTGCGGTGCGCAATCCCGCCGACCCGAACCAGAAGGCCTACATCCGCGACCTGCAGCTGTTCGACGGCCAGTCCAACGTCCTCACGGGCGCGCTCGGCACCGACCCGAACTACCGCCAGCAGCAGGACATCCTCAACGCCGAGGTCAACGGCTCCCAGACGGTCGACGGCCGGGTGCTGAGCACCCGCACCTGGACCGCCGACGGCGAGGACCTGCTGGTCACCGAGCTGTCGATTCCCGAGGACGCGCAGCCGCTGCCGCTCCAGATCGACCTGGCCGTGGCCGCCGGCACGACGGGTGTCGCCGGTGACGGGCAGGTGTGGATCACCCGTACGACCGGGGCGGACGGCGAGAGCGGCTGGGTGTCCAAGGCGGCCGCGTCAGCCAAGATCATCGGCTCGCGCACCCCGGTCACCGCGAGCACCCCGTCGAGCAACCTCGCCCGCCTCGCCTTCGAGCTGGCCCCCGGCCGGCCCGTACGGCTCGTCACCTCGCTCCACGGCAACGGCAGCTACGCCAACCCCACGCCGCTGAACGACTTCGTCACCAAGGCGGTGGACCGGGTGGACGACGTCGACGGCCGCGACCTCGACAGGGTCCGCTCCGCCCACCGCGAGTGGTGGAAGAGGTTCTGGCTGAAGTCGTACGTCGACACCGGCGACACGACCCTGAACAAGTACTACTACGGCGCCCTGTACGCGATGGGCGCGGCCAGCCGCGAGGGCTACTTCCTGCCCGGCACCTACTCGCCGTGGCGCACCATCGACCAGACGGGTGGCTCCAACCGCTACTGGCTGAACTACAACACCCAGGCCCCGTTCTACGGCGTCTACTCGTCCAACCGGCCCGAGCTGGCCGCGCCGTACTACAAGACGGTGGCGGCCGAGCTTCCGTACCAGCGCAACACCACGCATGCCGCGGGGTACAAGGGTCTGACCTTCAGCCGGACCATCTACCCGTACAACCAGACCCGTCCCGCCCCCGCCGAGGTCCCGGTGACGGGTCCCAAGTCGCCGAAGAAGCTCGCCGACCAGAAGACCAACGGCACGTTCGCCGCGATCCCGTTCCTGTGGAACTGGGAGTACACCCGGGACGAGCAGTTCCTGCGCACCACGGCCTACCCGTTCCTGAAGGATCTGGGTGAGTTCTGGATGGATTTCGTGGTCAAGGGCGACGACGGCAAGTACCACGTCCTGAACAGCGCCGTGAACGAGGGCGGCGACGACGTCGACTCGACCTACGACCTCGGCTACATCCGGCGGACGCTGACCGCGCTGATCGAGTACAGCCAGGTGCTCGGCGTGGACGCGGAGCTGCGGCCGGTCTGGCAGAGCTACCTGGACGACCTGGCCCCGTACCCGACGGCGACCATGGACGGCCTGGACGTCATCCTGCTCGCCTCCAAGATCGAGAACCCGATCAAGGGCAACGCGCTGCTCAACAAGAACGACCAGCCGATCAACCTTGAGGGCGCCGTCCATCCCAGCGACAACCTGGCCATCGGCGGCGACCCCGAGCAGTTGCGGAAGGTCCGCAACACCCTGCAGTGGGTGGACCCGTTCCTGCCGGGCTCGCGCGGCTCCTCCATCAACGGGTTCCCGAAGACGTTCACCATCGCGGCCCGTGCGGGCTGGGATCCCGAGGACCTCATCGGCAAGTTCACGACCGTGATCAAGTCGTTGTGGCGGCCGAACCTGACCGTGGCGCAGTCGGGCGGCGGACTGGAGACCTCGGGCTCGCTCGAAACCGTGAACTCGATGTTCCTGCAGACGTTCGAGGACGTCATCCGGGTCTTCCCGGACTGGCCCGCCGGCCGTGACGGCAAGTTCGTCCGGCTGCGCGCCAAGGGCGCGTTCCTGGTCTCCGCCGAGCGCAAGGCCGGGCGGGAGGTGTCGGCCATCTCGCTGACCAGCGAGAAGGGCGGGCGTGCCACGCTCGCCAGCCCGTGGCAGTCGGGCCGCCCCGTCGTGGTGGACGCCGCCACGCACCGGACCGTGGCGCTCACGTTCGGCCGCGCCGCGAACACCGGGGAGGTGACCTTCTCCTTCGACACCCAGTCCGGCCACACCTACACGGTGACCGCGCGCTAGAAGGCGCTCATCGCGGGCCCGCCACCACCCATGGCGGGCCCGCGTTCGATGACCACTTCCCCTCCGCACCTCGGCCGAGGCCCCTTGGGAAAGGGGAGGCGGGCGGTGCGGGCCCGGGTGCTCGAAGGGTGCGGCTGGTGCGGCGGGACAGGTGGGCGGCTAGGCGGCGCGGCCCTCCAAGCCGACGATCGTGATCGTGCCGGAGGTGGCGCGCAGGCCGATGCCGTACCGGAAGCCCTCGCGGGCCTGCGGCGTGGCCAGCGTGGCGCCGATGCCGGCCGTGCGGAGCCGATGCCACTGACCGCCCGTGTGGGCGAAGGAGGTGATGGTGTCGCCGGACAGCACCAGCGCGAAGCGGTCGCCCGGCGCGAGCGTCAGCGGCGCGTCGCCGGGCGTGTCCAGGAAGCGGCCGCCGACCCGCACGTTGATGCCGGACTGCTTGCGGGTGTTGTTGTACCAGGCCGTCACGTAGGTGTCCCGGTCCTTGACCCAGCCCACGAACAGGCTGTCCTCCGGGCTGCCGGTCCCGGCGAACGAGCCGACCGTCACCACGCTGATCGCCTCGGCCGACGACGGCCCCGCCGGGCCCGCGACCATTCCGAAGAAGGGCTGCGTGCCGCTGCCCGCGAACCGGCCGCCGCCGGCCGAGGTCGCCGGCCTGGCCTCGCCGTCGAAGGGCTGGTACACGGTGTAGCCCGCCGAGGTGTCAGTGGTGAACGCGTCCTGGGCCTCGGCCTTCGGGTAGGAGGCGGGGTCGAGCGGCACCTCCACGTGCGCGTACGCGCTGGCGGCCCGCGCCGACCGGTCGTACGTCGCGAAGGCGCGCACCGGGTAGGCGTCCGGGCGCGGTGAGGTCCCGGGCGGCGGCGTCACCCGCCAGCGCACCGCGAACCGGCCGCCGGGCCGCACCACCGGCGTCTCCGCGCGTCCGAGCGGCTCGGCCGACCAGCCCGGCGGCACGGCGGGCGCCACCTTGACGTGGGTGGCGGGCTTGCGGCCGTCGTTGGCGAAGGTGGCGGTCACCACGGCGGGCACGCCCGGCTCGGTGACGGCCGCGTCCAGCCGGGTGTCGCCCGCGGCGGGCGACCACGCCTGCAACTCGGTGACGCCGACGTACGCGCCGGGCGGGTTGCCGAACGCCAGCCGGACCCTGGTCGTGGTCAGGGCGGGGAACGTGATCCGGTTCAGCGCCGCGCTCGGCTCTCGCGGCGTGCGCACCTGACCCGGCACCTCCCGCCACGCCGCCCCGTCCCAGAACTCCAGCCGGTAGGACGCCGGCGCCCGCACCCCGCCCCCGTCGTCGTAGGCGTAGAACCGCACGTCACTCACCTCGGTCGGCACGCCGAAGTCCACGCCGAGATGGTCCTCGGGGTTCGGGGAGCGGTAGTTGGTCCACCGGCTGTGCGGGATGTCGTCGTAGAAGATCCGCCCGTCCACCGCGTCCCACACGTTGTCGATGCCGTTGGTGTACGACGCGAACGGCTTGGGGTAGCCGGTTCCGTACGGGTTGGCGGCGTCGTTGCCGGGACGCGAGGAGCGGTCGGGCGCGACGGCGGCCGGCACGCGGGCGGTCAGCTCGCCGAGCGCGGGCCGCGCGGCGGCGAGCCTGCCGTTCACGTAGACGCGCAGTCCCTTGCCCTGGCCGTACCTCGTGCCGTCGCGGTCCCACAGCACCGTCACGTTGTGCCCGTGGTAGGGCACGTTCTCCAGCGCGAAGTGGTCCCACTCCGCGGGCGCCAGCGGGTTCACCACGACCTCGCCGTCCGCCTGCGGGCGCAGCCCGATCAGGCCGCTGATCACCAGGTCGTTGAAGGTGGAGTGGTTGTAGTGCTCGCTGTGCCCCCGCGCGTCGTAGATCCAGCGCGGCTCGTCGGGGTGGTGCGCCTCGGCGACGTACGGCCGGCCGTCCTTGTACTGGGTGAGCGCGTAGCCGCGCAGCATCCGGTAGTAGTCGGCGGCGGTGACCACGTCCTGGTCGCGGTCGTTGAGCAGGTTGGCCATGGCGGTGAGCGTGGTCGAGGTGGAGTACGGCCAGCTCGGGCCGTCCCAGTGGCAGCAGCCGCCGAGAGCGTCCCGCATGAAGAAGGGGCTGCGCCGCTCGGCCGTGGTCGGCCCGTACGGCGCGGCGAACCCCTGGGGGTCCAGCAGCTGTGCCCACGCCTTCTCGGTCCCGGGCTTGGCCATGCCGAACGCCCACGGCACGAACCCGATCTGCTCCCTCGTGGAGACCAGCTTCCGCTGCGGGTCCAGGTCGGCGCGGGCCTTGTGGTAGAAGAACTGCCGCTCCGGGTCCCACAGATAGCGGTGCAGCGCGTCGCGCAGCGAGGCGGCCCGCTGCTCGAACGTCCTGGACAGGGCTCCGTCGCCGCGCATCCGGGCGATGGCGGCGATCGCCCTGGCGTCGCCGTACTGGTAGGCGTTGAGCGTCGGCCGGTAGCCCGCGCCGCCGTGGTAGGGATCGGCCGGGTCGGTCTCGTAGGAGGAGGCGGTGTACTCCATCGCGTCCCACACCGGCACCGACCAGTACAGGCCCAGGTCCTTGTCGTACTGGCCGCCCCACTTGTCGTACTGGCGGACCAGGTCGGGCAGCAGGTTCTCGACGAAGGACGCGTCGCCGGTGACGAGATAGCGCTGGTAGGCGGCGTCGGCCGCCCACCAGGCGTACTCGTGCGCCCAGTCGTCGGTGTCCTTGTTGAGGTACTCCTCCTTCGGCTTGGGGCTCTTGCCGGGGCCCTGCAGCCAGTAGGTGAGGTAGTCGTCGAGCGGGCGGGTGTCGCGCAGCCAGCGGCCCTCGTACACATGGTGGCCCGCGGCGGCGACGATGCCGCCGAGCGGCGCGGCGTAGCCGGGGGCGTTGTGGAACTCGGTGATGATGTCGCCGGTCGCGGAGTCGGTGTAGCGGATGTGCCGCTTGTAGGTGCTCCAGCGGTAGTAGTAGACGTCCTGGATCTCCCGGTCGGGCACCTCCAGGAAGGGGATGTTCGCCTCGTACCACTCCGGCTCGGCGTACCCGGCCAGCAGGGCCCGGTGGTCGAGGAAGGCGGTGCCCGGGCCGGGCTCGGGGTATGCCGGAGGGGGCGCCGGAGTGGCGGCGTTCGCCGGGGTGAGGGTCAGGGCGGTCGGCGCGACCAGCGCCGCGAGCATCGCGAGCGCCACAGCCGTGCGTCTCATGGTCACCTCAAGCGTTCGGATTCGATCCCTATAAGCGATCGGATCTGACCGATATTGCCCACATATTGACCAGTCGCGAGCGAAAGCACAAGATCTGTCCAGAAATGTGTGCCGACACCTCGGCTATAGATTGCCTAGCTAACTACAAAAAACATAGTAGTCTGCGGACATGGAACTAGGTATCGCCCTGCCTACCTCTGGACCGCTGGCCGGTCCCGCCAACATCGCCCGCGTCGCGCGTGAGGCGGAACGGCTCGGCTACGACTCAGTGTGGACCTATGAGCGGCTGCTGCGGCCGACCGCGCCCATTCCGATGGGCGGGGGCGAGCCGCAGCCGGTGCCCGAGATCTACCGGGTCGTCTACGAGCCGTTGGAGACGCTGAGCTACGTGGCGGCCATCACGGATCGGATCAAGCTCGGCACCAGCATCGTCGACGCCCTGCTGCACCCGGCGGCCGTCCTGGCCAAACGGTTCGCCACCCTCGACCAGTTCAGCGGCGGCCGGCTGATCGCCGGGCTCGGCCAGGGCTGGATGCCGCAGGAGTTCGACGCGGCCGGCGTGCCGATGAGCCGGATCGGGCGCGGCATGGACGAGGTCATCGCCGCCATGCGGGCCTGCTGGGGGCCGGACCCCGTCTCGTACGACGGCGAGTTCACCCACATCGCCGAGTCGGAGATCAACCCCAAGCCGGTGCAGGCGCACATACCGATCCTGCTCGGCTCCATGACACCGGCCGGCCTGCGGCGGGCCGCCCGCATCGCCGACGGCCTCAACCCGGTGGTGCTCTCGCGCGAGACGCTGGTCGACCTGACCAAGGCGTACCGGTCGGCCGTCGAGGGGCTGGGCCGCGACCCCGGGTCGGTCACCGTGGTCGCGCGGGCCAACGTGCCGCTCACCGCCGAGCCGCTGGGCGACGACCGGCCGTTCCTGGGCGGCTCCCCGCGGCAGATCGCCGACGACCTGGCCTCGATCGAGGGCACCGGCGTCGACCACGTCCTGTTCGCCGCCTCGGGCCGCGAGCAGGAAGGCGGGGTGAGCGGGATCGACGAGACACTCGACCTCTACGCCGAGCTCATCGGCCTGGCCCGCCGGTAGCCGGGACCGCGTCCACCCCCGTCGGTCTCAGGGGTCGCAGAGCTCGCTGATGTTGTTGCGGGCGGCCCAGGCGTGGAGCTCCTGGAAGGCCCCGCGCAGGTCCTGCCCGACGGGGGTGAGCCGGTAGAGGACCGCGGTGGCCGGGCCGTCAGCCAGCTGGCGCTCGACGAGCCCGGTCGCCATCAGTTCGCGAAGCCGGTCGGCGAGGATGCCGTCGGTGATCCCGGAGATCGCCTTCGCGAGCTCGCTGAACCGCGCCGGCCGCTCCATCAGAGCGACGATGATCATGCCGTTCCAGCGCTTGCCGAGCACCTTGAACACGTCCGCGAACTGCATGTCGCAGGACAGGCTCCGCGGGCTCTCGTCCGAGGCGACGCTCCCGGAGACGTGTTCGGCCATGGCCCTCAGCCTACCTGCGGGTCAGAGGGCCCGGGGGTCCGCTCGCAGGGCACCGAGGAGCCCGCAGACGGCCATGACGAGGTGCTCGCCCAGCCGCCGCCAGGACGCGGCGGCGTGCTCGGCGGTGTGACCGGTGGCCAGATCGCCTTCCAGTTCGGCGCACATGTGCACGATGAGCACGCGGGTCATCGCCTCGCGCTGTGCGCGCCCGCAGGGGTCGGGCTCGCCCTGCCCCTGGGTGGCCCAGTGGGTGGCGTCGTACAGGCGGCGCAGGGACGGCGTCTCGAGGTTGGCGCGGACGGCGTACTCGCGCAGGGCGGGCTCGACGACGACCTGGCCGAGGAAGCGCCCGTACCAGGAGGGGACGCCCAGGTCGATGTGGTGCTCGATGTGGGGCAGCACCACACACCGGATCTTGTCCTCCAGCGCCATGTCCCCCGGCTCGCCGAGGCGGCTCATCATCGCCACCCGGTGCCGCTCCATGGCCTCGGCGTGCTCGGCCAGGATGGCTTTGACGAGCTCGTCACGCCCGGTGAAGTGGTACTGCACCGCGGATTTGTTGCGTTGCCCGGCGGCTTCGCCGATCTGCCGGATCGACACCCCGGCGAAGCCATCGGCGGCGTACAGGCGTTCCGCCGCACGCATGATCGCGCCCCTCGCGATCAGCGAACGCGCGGACGCCTGCAGCGGCATCACGAGATCACCACGTGACCCAGACGTCCTGGAGCCCACCCGACAGCAGCCCGGTGCGCAGGCGCAACTCGTCGGCGCTGTCGCGCAGGCGCAGGGTGGGCAGCCGGCGGATGAGCGTGCCGAGCACGACCTGCAGCTCGAGGCGGGCCAGCGGCTGGCCGAGGCAGTAGTGCGGGCCCGCGCCGAAGCTCAGGTGCTGGTTGGCGTTGTCGCGGCGCGGGTCGAACCGTTCCGGGTCGTCGAACTTGCGCGGGTCCCGGTTGGCCGCGGGCCGGCACGGGATCACGGTGCTGCCCGTGGGCACGGCAGTGCCGCTGAACTCGCTGTCCTCGGTGGCGACCCGGGGGAAGCCGATCACGCTGAGCGTGGTGTCGAGCCGCAGGACCTCCTCGACGGCGCCCGGGATGAGCTCGGGGTCGTCGATGACCGCCTGGTAGCGCTCCGGCTCCGACAGCAGCATCGCCGCCATGATGGCGATCATGTTGGAGGTGGTCTCGTGCCCGGCCAGCAGCAGCGCCATCACGGTGCTGATCAGCTCCTCGTGGCTGAGCCTGCCGTCCTCGCTGTCGGAGATCTGGGTCAGCTCGCTGAGCAGGTCGTCGCCGGGGTTCGCCCGCTTCTCGTCGACCAGAGCCGAGACGTACGCGCCGAACTCCTCGTACGTCTGCCGCACCTCCTCCTGCGTGTAGCGCGTCAGCGTCAGCATGACCTGCGACCAGTGCGCGAACTTGTCCTGGTCCCGGCTGGGGGCGCCGACCAGGGCGCAGATGACCCGCACCGGCAGCGGCAGCCCCAGCTGGACCGACAGGTTGGCCGGTGAGCCGGACTTCAGCAGGTCGTCGACGAGCTCGTCGGCCATCCCCTGCACCCGGGGCCGCCACGTCTCCATCTTGCGGATGGTGAAGGACTTGCTGAGCAGCCGCCGCCACCGCAGGTGGTCCTCGCCCTCCCTGAATCTCGTGTTGCCGCTGCGGGAGAAGATCCCGCCGTCCTCCGTCGTGGACACCCGCGCGGCGCCCTCGCCTCCGCGCCGGAAGCGCGTGTCCGTGAGCACCGAGCGGACGTCGTCGTAGCGGGTCAGCAGCTGCGCGGAGTCGCCGCTGGGCAGCCGCACGTGGGCCACGGGACAGCGGGACTGCAACTCGGCCCACTCCTGCGGCGGCTCCAGGGCCGTCGTCCGAGGGAAGGGGTATTCGGGCATGGTTTCGGTCATGACGTCCCCTATGTCGTTGACGAGTCACCGCCAACAATAAGGAGACCGCCTTAATAAGGCAAGGACCTTAAATGTCCCGGTTCACCGGCTGGTAGTCGAACCAGTCGAAGCCGGCGCTCCCCTCCGTGACGTACATGCCGATCACCCGTCCCGTGAAGCCGGTCGCCACCTCCGTGGACAGGTACCGCCCGTCCAGCGAGGCCAGGAGAGCGCCGTCGGCGGAGAAGGCGATGGTGTCCGGCCCCCTGCCGTCGACGCCCATCGGCTCGGCGACCGGCTCGATGGCGGAGGGCGGCAGGATGTCGCGCGTACGGATGTCGAGGGTCAGGGTGATCGGCCCGGGCGGGACCGGTCGCTCGGCCACGCACTGGCGCACCGGGCCGATGCGCGCGATCACCCGCGCCCGCCCCTCGCCCACCTCCAGGTCGTAGTGGTGGGCCTCATCCAGGCGCACGGACAGCCCGGCCGTGCCGGATCCGGGGTCCAGACGGGCGGCGACACGGCAGTCGTGGTGCTGCTGGCGGCGCCCCACGAAGGTGTGGCCGGGCCGGTCGAGGGTCGGGCCGGTGGCGTGCAGGGTCAGCCAGCCGGGACGGGCGCCCAGCGACCAGGACCCGTCGGGGCGGCTGCGCGGCGAGATCCAGTACGGCGCGAGCGCGCCGGCGTCGAAGTCGTCGCGGTACGGCTCCTCGGGCAGGGGGTGCCAGGCGGCGGGCGCGGGGTGGCGTTCCTCGACGGGACCCACGACCGGCCAGCCGTCCTCCCACCGCACGGGGGTGAGGAAGGTCTCCCGCCCGAGTGCCTGGTACTCGGGTGTGTAGCCGCGCGGGCGGGCGCCAAGCAGGACCATCCACCAGGTGCCGTCGGCGGCCTGCACGAGGTCGGCGTGGCCGGTGCTCTGGATCGGCCGGTTGGTGCCGCGGTGCGTCAGGATGGGATTGACCGGCCCGGGTTCGAAGGGCCCGCGCGGCGAGCGCGCGCGGGCGATCGACACGGCGTGGCCGCGCTCGGTGCCGCCTTCGGACATGAGCAGGTACCACCAGCCGTCCAGCTGGTAGAGGTGCGGCGCTTCCGGATATTTCCCGCCGGTGCCCGACCAGATCGGGTACGGCCCCTCCAGGACCTTGCCGCCGTCCGGATCGATGCGCGCCACCTGGTTGCCCGAGGTGGTGCACCAGCACGAGCCGTCCTCGTCCCAGGCCAGGTCGGGGTCGACGCCGGGCAGGTCGATCCAGATCGGGTCGGACCAGGGACCTTCCGGACGTTCGGCGGCGACGAGGAAGTTGCCGCCCGCTCTCACGTTGGTGGTGATCAGGTAGAAGCGGCCGTCGTGGTGGCGGATCGTCGGCGCGAAGATGCCGCCCGAGGCGGGCACGTCCGCGGGCAGGTCCAGCTGCGAGGGCCGGTCGAGCACGTTGCCGATCTGGCGCCAGTGCACCAGGTCCCGGCTGTGGAAGATCGGCACGCCGGGGACGTACTCGAAGCTGGAGCAGACGAGGTAGTAGTCCTCGCCGACCCGGCACACACTGGGGTCCGGGTGGAACCCGGCCACCACCGGGTTGTCGTACATCTGCACTGAAGAGGCCTTTCAGAAAGTCAGCCCTTGAAGGCGCCGTCCATGATCCCGGCCACCATGCGCCTGCCGACGAAGACGAACAGCACCAGCAGCGGCAAGGTGGCCAGGAACGAACCGGACATGGCCAGCCCGAGGTCGACGTCCAAGCTGTTCTGCAGCGCTTTGATGGCGATCTGCGCGGTGTACATCTCGGGCGACTTCAGCACGATGAACGGCCACAGGAAGTCGTTCCAGGAGGTGACGAAGCCGAGCAGCCCGAGCACGAAGGCGGCCGGCCGCACCAGCGGGAACGCGATGCGCCAGAAGATCTGCCAGCTGGTCGCCCCGTCGATGCGGGCGGCCTGCAGGATCTCGTCGCTGATCGTCGAGGACAGGTGCTGGCGCATCCAGAAGATGCCGAACGCGCTGGCCAGGCCGGGCACGATGAGCGCCTGCAACGTGTCGACCCAGTTCAGGGACGAGATGATCATGTACTGCGGGATGACCGCGAGCTGCGTCGGCACGGTCATGGTCAGCACCACGATCAGGAACAGCACGTTGCGGCCGGGGAAGCGCAGCTTGGCGAAGGCGAACCCGGCCAGCGAGCAGAGCACGGCGTGCCCTACGCCGATCGTCCCGGCCACGATCAGGCTGTTGAGGATCGAGCGCACGAACGGCACCGTCGAGAACACCAGCCCGGCCAGGTGGAAGAAGTTGCCGCCCGGCACGATCTCGGGCGGCAGCTGGGTGGCGGTCGCCGAGTCGGTGGTGGCCACCACGAACATCCAGTACAGCGGGAACAGGCAGGCGAGCGCGGCCAGGCCGAGCAGCAGGTAGGCCCACCAGCGGACCCGGTCATTCATGATTGCTCCTGCGGGTGCGGGTGGACAGGAAGTAGTTGAGCGTGGCGACGGCGATGATCAGGACGAACAGCGCCACGCCGATGGCAGCGCCGTAGCCGAACTGGAACTGGCCGAAGCCCTGCTCGTACAGGAACAACGTGAGAGTCTGACACTGCCGGATCGCCCCGCAGGTGTACGAGGAGCGGCCCATCAGCAGGGGCTCGGTGAAGATCTGCAGGCCGCCGATCGTCGAGGTCACGATCGTGAAGACGATGACCGGCCGCAGCGACGGGATCGAGATGTGGCGGAACTGCTTCCACCCGCCCGCGCCGTCCACCGCCGCCGCCTCGTAGATCGCACGCGGGATCGCCTGCAGCGAGGCCAGGTAGAGCAGCGTCGTGTAGCCGAACCAGCGCCACGTCACCATGACGGCGATCAGCAGGTGGCTGCCCCACACCGACTGCTTGAAGTCGATCGGCCCGATGCCGGCGAAGCCCAGCAGCCAGTTGAGCAGGCCGTAGTCACGGTCGAACATCTGGGCGAAGACGATCGCGGTGGCCGCCACCGAGGTGATGTACGGCACCAGCATCGACATCCGGAAGAACACCGCCAGCCGCAGCCGGGCCTGGTTGAGCAGGTGCGCCACGCCCAGCGCGATCACCAGCTGCGGGACGGTGGACAACACCCAGATGCTGATGGTGTTCCGGAGGGCGTTCCAGAACCGGGGGTCGCCGAACAGGCGGCTGAAGTTGTCGAAGCCGACGAAGACGTGCTCGCCGATGGGGTTCCAGTCGAACAGCGCGACGTAGAACGTGAAGAGCAGGGGGACGAGGCCGAACACCGCGAAGATCAGGAAGAACGGCGCGATGTAGGCGTACGGGGCGATGCGCTCGCCGATGCTCTGCCGCACCCGTGTCGTGAGCGCGGGCGTCCCCGCGACCCTCTCGAGAGTCGCCGTCACTTGCCGATCGCCGTCTTGACGTTGGCCAGCGCCGTGTCCCAGGCCTTGGCGGCGTCACCCTTGCCCAGCTCGACGTTGTTGAGGGCGTTCTGGAGCTCCTGGCCGATGGCCGAGCTGTCGGGGCCGATGTAGAACGGCTTGAGCCCGAGCAGGGAGTCGGTGTAGATCTTCCCGATCGGCGCGCCGGAGAAGAACTCGTCCTTCTGCCCGGTGAGCTTGGGGTCCTGGTAGACCGACGGGGTCGTGGGCAGCGAGCCGGCGTTCAGGAAGTGCGCGAGCTGGCCCTGCGGCGACTGCATCTTGGAGATGTAGTCCCAGGCGGCCTTGGCGTTCTTGGCGCCCTTGGGGATGGCCAGGTAGCTGCCGCCCCAGTTGCCGGCCCCGCCGGGGATCGTGGCGATGTCCCACTTGCCCTTGGTGTCGGGGGCGGTCCTGCGGATCGAGCCCAGCATCCACGACGGCGCGGAGATCACCGCGAACTGCCCCTTGCTCATGCCCGCGCTCCACCCGTCGGTGAACGAGCTCTGCTTCGCCGTGATCCCGGCCTGAATGGCCTTGATCGCCAGGTCGAAGGCCGTCTTGACCTGCGGGCTGGTGCTGTAGACGACGTTGCCGGACGGGTCGTAGTACTTCTGCGGCCCCTGGTTGACCGCCTGGTAGAACACGCTGGTGGACGCGTTGTCCACGAACGCCTTGCCGGTCTTGGCGACATACTTCTTGCCGGTCTCGATGAACGCGTCCCAGGTGGGCCAGAGCTTGCCCACCTCCTCGCGGTCGGTCGGCAGCCCGGCCTCCTTGAACAGGTCCGTCCGGTAGGCCACGGCCATGCCGCCCACGTCCGTCGGGATGCCGATGATCGAGCCGTCCTTGGCGGTGGGCTGGCTGATCACCCAGTCCAGGTAGTCGCCCTTGATCTTGTCCGCGCCGAGCTGCCGCAGGTCGTAGAAGTTCTGCGACTGCTGCACGAACTTCGGCAGGTCGTCCCCCTGGATGAGCACGAGGTCGGGGACCTTGCCACCGGCCAGCGCGGTGGTCAGCGCCTGCGCCGTCTCCGTCGAGCTGCCCACCTCGGTGAGCTTGACCTGCACGCCCGGGTTGACCTTGTGGTACTCGTCGACCGAGGCCTTCTGGTCGATCCCGGAGAACGACCAGAACTCGAACGACTTGCCGTCGCCCGAGGGCTGCGAGGGGGTGCCACCGGAGCCGCCGCCGCAGGCGGTGGCGGTCAGGGCGATGGCCGCGGCGAGCACGGCGGGGGTTGCGATACGGAGCTTCACGGTTGTTCTCTTCCAGTGGGATGGGGTGTCAGGAGCCGAAATAGCGGCCCTTGGCGGCGGCGAGTCGCCCCAGCGTGGTGGCCACGTCCGCGGGCGCGGCGAAGGCGAGCGTGACGGCGCCGGCGAGCAGGAGGACCGAGCTCCGGTGCATGCTGCGCTCCTTCGAAGGGGTCCGAGGGCGTCTGAAACTTTCGATTACAGGCCCGATCGTTAATCGGGGACTCTAAGCAGCCATGACGAAACCCGTCAAGAACATGAACGTAAGATCACCGAAATCAATCGGGCTAGACTGCGCCCATGACCGCGACCGAGGAGCCGTTCGACACCGACGCCACCCCCGCCCGGCCGCTGACCATCACCCAGCTGGCGGAGCTGGCGGGCGTGTCCACCGCCACCGTCTCCAAGGTGGTCAACGGCCGCTCCGAGGTCGCCCCCGAGACCCGGGCCCTCATCGAGGGCCTCATCCGGCGGCACGGCTACCGCAGGCAGCGGCGGCGCGTCAGTCCCGCCCCCCTGGTGGAGGTGGTGTTTCACGAGCTGGACGGCGAGTACCCGGTCGAGATCATCAAGGGTGTCGACCAGGTCGCGCGCCAGCACCACCTGGCCGTGGTGGTCTCCGACAGGCCGTACCGCGAACCCGCAGGCCACGGCTGGATCGACGGCGTGCTGAGCCGCCGCCCCACCGGGGTGATCGGGGTGTTCTCCGGGCTGACCGACGACCAGCGCGAGCATCTCGTCACCCGCGACATCCCCATCGTCCTGCTCGACCCGTCCGGCGACCCAGGACCCGGGGTCCCCTCGGTCGGCGCGGGAAACTGGAGCGGCGGCCTGTCGGCCACCCGCCACCTGCTCGACCTCGGCCACCGCCGCATCGCCATCATCACCGGCCCCGAGTGGGCCCTGTCCAGCAGGGCCCGCCTCGACGGCTACCGCACTGCGCTCGACCTGGGCGGAGTGGCCGCCGACGCCACCCTGATCGGCTCGGGCGGCTTTCTCATCGAGGGCGGCCGCGCCGAGGCCCACCGGCTGCTACGCCTGCCCGACCCGCCGACCGCGATCTTCGCCTGCAACGACGGGCAGGCCACCGGCGTCTACCGCGCGGCCCACGAGCTGGGCCTGCGCATCCCCGGTGACCTGAGCGTCGTCGGCTTCGACGACCTGCCCCCGATGGAGTGGATGAACCCGCCGCTGACCACGGTCCGCCAGCCGCTCACCGAGATGGCCGCCGCGGCCACCGGCATGCTCATGAAGCTCGCGCAGGGCGAGCCGCTGCCGCAGAGCCGGGTCGAGCTGGGCACCGAACTGATCATCCGGGGCAGCACCGCACCTCTCGTCGGCTGACCGAAACTTTCTGGATTCTTGCCGAACGTAACGAGGGTTGACAGCCTCATGACGGCTGCCTAACGTGACGCAAATCGCGGCCGTTGGCTTCGAATATAAATTGTTAGCGTTAACAGCACAGTCGGGAGAGGACGCAGATGCCATTCCGCGGCTCCTTGCAAGCGTGTGACCGCGTCGTTCTGCCGCCGGTCCTCGTCTCGGGGACGTCCGTCGGCCCGGACTTCGTGCTGAGCACCGGCCATCCGGACGTCGAGGTGCGCGAAGGCGTGATCACGAGCCGATCGGCCGGCGCAGTCCAGGCGACGATCTCCGTGGCCGGCGCCGGGGACTTCGCCGTGACGGTGCTCCCTGAGGCGTCGACGTCCCATGTGGTGAGCTACACGCGGGAGCCCGACCCCGATCCCGCGGTGTACAGCGCGCCCCTCGCCTTCAGCATGCACCTGGCCATGTCGTCGCCGGGCGGCGAGCCGAGCCCGCTCAACGACGACCACGGCGTGCTCTTCCCGCGCGCCGTCATGACGGACGTCCTGGACGTGCGGCGCATCCGCACGCTGGCCGATCCCCATCTCTTCCACACGCCGGCGGGGTACGCCGTCGTGGCCTCCCCCGGCCTGCCGGACGGGACCCCGGAGCCGTCCGTTCTGATCTTCACGACGCCCGACCTCATCGATTACGAGGAGGTCGGCGTGGTCGACCTCGGTACGGGCGACCGCGTCTGCCGGCCCCGCGCGGTCTATGACGGCGCCCACGACGAGTACGTGCTGTGGTGGACGAACGGCGCGGGCGACCAGATGTTCACCACGATGAGAACGCTCGACGCCCGCCCGCTGCCCGCCCGGCCTGGGGCCCCGCTGGTCCCCGGCTGCGAACCGCCCCCGCTCGGCGAGGGCCGCCGGGCCGTCACCTCACTCCCGGTGGACCAGGAGACGGCCGACCGGCTCGCCCGCCGGTTCCAGCGGGTCAGGAACGTGGCGATCATCGTGCCCGAGCTGCGGGTGCACGCCGGCGAACGTACGCACCTGCCCTCGGCGCGACTGTCCTACTCCGACGGCTCGACCGCCGACCGGCCCGTCGACTGGGACACCGACACGGTGGACTGGGACACACCCGGGGAGTACCCGATCACCGGCCGCGTCCGGCAGCGGGAGTATGCCTTCCCCTTCATCCCCGAGCGCGCCGACCCCACCGTGCTGCCCTACCGAGGGCGTTACTACTTCATCGCCACCGACGACGCCGGCGGGGACTGCGTCAACACCACGCGCTTGATGATCCGGGTCGCGGACACGGTCGAGGGCCTGGCCGCGGCGCCGGACCACACCGTCCTCACCGTGGGCGAGGCGGGGATCGGCGGCTGTTTCTGGGCGCCGGAGCTCCACGTGCTCGACGGACGCCTGCACTGCTTCTTCTCCCCCAGCGTCGGGACGGCCAGCTGGGACCGCGTGCAGAGCCATGTCATGCGGCTCCGCACGGACGGCGACCCGGTGCTCGCCTCGGACTGGGAGGCGCCCCGGCCGGTGCTCCAGGCCGACGGCAGCCCTCTCCAACTGGACCGGGACCACCCCGGGATCTCCCTCGACATGACATATTTCGAGGACGCCGGCCGCGCCTATGTCGCCTGGTCCCAGCGCTACATCACTGATCACGTGGGGGACGCGGAGATCTGGATCGCCACCATCGATCCCATCGACCCCTGGCGTCTGACGAGCGACCCCGTCCGTCTGATCAGCGCCGAGTACGGCTGGGACGTCAACGACGGGAACGTGGCCGAGGGCCCCTTCGTCGTGCGGCACGGAGACCGGATCGTCATGACCTACTCCGGCTCCGCCGTCGGCCCGACGTACGTCGTGGGTCTGGCCACCGCCGCGTCCGGCAGCGACCTGCTCGACCCTGAGAACTGGACCAAGCTCAACTCCCCCGTCCTCGCCACCGACGCCCGCACCGGGCAATGGGGACCGGGACACAACACCTTCAGCCACGACGAGGACGGCCTGCCGCTCGTCGTCTACCACGCCCTCACCGCGCCGGCCGCACAGGGCAGGAGCACCGCCGTCCGCCGCGTGCACTGGGCGGCCGACGGGCGTCCCGTCCTGGACATGCGGCCGGACGAAGAGGTCGCCCCGCATCTCAGGAAGGTGTCCACGAGAGTCCGGGTCGTGGCCTAGAGCTCACACCCCTTGTTAACGCTGACTTCGTGGAGGGACCCCCACTCATGAAACTGACCTCCTGAGCGGGAGGCGGACCACCGCAACCGGCCCGCCTCCCGCCGATCATCCCTGCGTCGCACACCCCCTGAGGGCTGCCTGGACCAAGGACATCAGCCACGGCGAGACGATCCGCTCGGGGCTCGGCCAGGCACTTTTCCGGAATAGCCGTCATTTCCTGTCTGTTAATCGGTAATCTAAGATCAGCGGATGAGTCAGGAGACCGGAATGACACCACCGGGCGATCCCTTCAACGTCGCAGGCGATCAGGAGCTTGGCAGGCTGCTGAAGGACTACCAGCGGGATGTGGCGGCGCTGGAGCGGCTGGGCGACGAGATCGCCACGGTCAGGGGCCGGGGCGAGGCCGCGGAGGGACGTGTGGTGGCCGAGGTGACACAGGGCGGAGCGCTCGCCGGGCTCACCATCGATCCGCGCGCCATGCGGCTCGGCTCCGCCGAGCTGGCCGCGGCGGTCCTCGAGGCCGCCGCCGCGGCGGCGCGCGACGCCGAGCAGGGGGCGAACGACCTGCTGGGCCCGTTCATCGCCGGCACGCTGCTCGACGGCGGGGATGACGGCCCCGCACGCGAGGCTCGCCGACGTTGAGGATCAGTCCCGGCCGCGCCGGCATCTACGGCTTCGGCACCCTCGGCATCGCGGCCTTCGTGTTCAAGATGCTCGCCGTCGAATACCCGGACGGCGACCCGGACAAGGCCCGCCAGGCCGGCGCGGCCTGGGCCCGGCTGGCGGACCGCATCGAGCAGAGCCCGGACAAGACGTTCCCCGCCGCCGCGTCGGTTTGGCAGAAGAACAGCGGCGGCGGGGTGGACGCCTTCAAGTCGGCCGTCACGGCGGGGCTCTACCCGCGGAATCCGGATGACGGGTACGCCGCCAGGCTGGCCCGGCGCTGCCGCCAGAACAGCGCGGCCTGCGCGGAGTTCGCCGAGGTGATCGAGACGGCGCGGCACGCGTACTGGACGCTCGCCTGGGCGAACTTCGCCAGCTTCATCTACATCACCACCTTCCCTTGGCAGGCCGGGGTGGCGTACAAGATGAGCGAGTTCCTCATGGGGCGGGTGAAGGCGCGCCTGCTGTCGAAGCTGCTGGAGCACGCCATCGCCAAGATCGTGCTGACCAAGCTGACGGAGTACACGATCGGCAGCATCTTCTTCGCCGTCGGGGACGTGACGGTGGTGGCCGGCGTCAAGGCGCTGCGGGGCGAAGACCCGGGCTCGTTCAAGGCGAACGCGACGCAGGCGCTGAAGGAGTTCGCCGCCTCGGTGGCCTTCTACGGCGCGTACGACGCCGCCGCGCCGCTGACCAGGCAGTTCACCGGCAACAAGGACGTCCAGGCCTTTTTCAACCGGCTCCTCGGCGGGTCCCTCGGCTACGGCCCCTCGTACGACGCCATGAACGGGCAGGAGGGCACGGACCTCGTTCCCACCTGGAAGGAGACCCTCGGCAGGGTGCTGCTGTATTTCACCATGGCGCACAAACCCATGCGCTGAGAGGACGACATGGAGTTCCATCGGGAAGTGTTCCGCACGGCGGCGGACTCGTTCGACATCGAGAAGTACGAGCTGGACAAGCTGGTCCAGGAGGCGTCCGGGGAGCTGGAGGCCATCGGGGACTTCTGGGGCAGCAGCAAGGAGGGTGCGACCTTCTACAAGGGCGAGGGCGGCGGCTCGGGGTACGAGGCGGTGACCGGCCAGATCATGGAGGGCGTCGACGTGCTCCTCGAGGCCCACGAGGAGATCGCCAAGCGCCTGCGCATCATGAAGGACAACATCGAGGTCACCGACTGGGACCTGGTGTCCGTCATCCTGTCGAAGTTGCCCTCCGCCGATCCCGACCGGCCGATCTGGGGAGCGGGCTAGCCCCCTGGGCGCCGCGGTTCAGACACGGGGCGGGGCGGTGGAGCGGCGGGCGACCAGCGTGGGCGTGACGGAGAAGCGGACCGAGGACGTGCGCCCCTCGATGCGTTCGAGCAGCAGCCGCCCGGCCGTCTTCCCCATGATGGCCCCGTCCTGGTCCACGCTGGTCAGCGAGATGTGCGCGAGCGCGGTCACGCGGGCGTTGTCGTAGCCGACCACGGAGACGTCGCCGGGCACGGCGAGCCCGGCCTCGTGGATGGCCGCGAGCGCGCCGAAGGCGGCCTGGTCGGATCCGGCGAAGACGGCGGTGGGGCGGGGCGTGCGGGCCAGCAGCTCGCGCGTGCCCTGGTAGCCGCCCTCCTCGGTGTAGGAGGTGGCGGCGATGGCGATGTGCTCGGCCAGTCCGTGCTCGGTCATCACCCGCTCGTACGTCCTGGCCCTGATGGTGTGCAGCAGCGCGACGGAGCGGGACGGGCCGACGTCCTTCTGAGCGATGTGCGCGATGCGGCGGTGGCCGAGCGCGATGAGGTGCTCGACGGCGAGCTCGGCCCCCACCTCGTCGTCGTCGAGCACCGAGTCGTAGACCGCCGAGCGGTCGTGGCGGCCGAGCACGACGGTGGGCGTGCTGCCTGCCATCTCCTCGAGCTGGGCCCTGGCGATGATCGGGGCGACGATGAGGATGCCGTCCACCTGCCGGTCCACCAGGGCGTCCATCGCGCGGCTCTCGGCCTCGGCGTCCCGGCCGCTGCCTTGGACGATGATGGCCTGGTAGCCGGCGCCGGCGATCTGCTCGTCGAGGCCGTCGAGGATGTCGGCGAAGAACGGGTTCCTGATGTGCGGCAGCGCCACGCCGATGGTGAACGTGCGCCCCCGCATGGCCCGGGCCGCGGCGTGCGGGCGGTAGCCGAGCTCGTCGATGGCGGCCTGCACCTTGGCGCGCATCGCCTCGCTGACGCCGTAGGCGTTGCGCAGGACCTTCGACACCGCGGTGGTGGAGACCTGGGCATGGCTGGCCACATCGGTGATCGTCACCCGCCGCCGCCCGTCGCGCGTGACCATCTGCCGCACCTCGTTCGACTAGACGCGACCTGATTGTACGAGCTCAAGCCCGATGCCGCGATGAGTAACGATACCCATTTCAAACATCCGATGACCGTCAGATCAGCGGTCCCACGTGGGTCACGATTGGGGACCGTTCCTCAAATCGAGCCTTGACGCCATACCGAGTAACGCCTACGTTAACTCGCATCGGGGGGCGTTAAAACGATTCAACGGACCCGGAGGGGCGTTGTGAAGACCTCTCATCGCGTGGCGGGAGCGGCTCTGGCCGTTCTCACGATGACTGCCCTGACCTCTTGCGGCTCGGGCTCCGAGCCGGCCGCCGACGGCACTGTCACCCTGAAGTTCCTCGTTGACAACGGCCAGGGGGCGGTCGACATGGCCAAGGCCATGACGGACGCCTTCATGCAGGCCAACCCCAAGATCAAGATTGAGACGGAGACGCGCCCGGCCGGCAGCGAGGGCGACAACATCGTCAAGACCAGGCTCTCGACGGGCGACATGTCGGATGTGTTCTTGTACAACTCCGGGTCGCTGCTCCAGGCGCTCAACCCGTCCCAGACCCTGGTCGACCTCACCGGCGACCCGGTGCTGCAGAACGTCCAGAAGGACTTCCTGCCGGTGGTGACCCAGGGCGACCACGCGTACGGCGTGCCCGCGGGCACCGCCATGGGCGGCGGCATCCTCTACAACCGCAAGGTCTACGACAAGCTCGGCCTGAAGGTGCCCACGACCTGGGACGAGTTCATGGCCAACAACGACAAGATCAAGGCGGCCGGGATCACGCCGGTGCTCTCGACGTTCAAGGACACCTGGACCTCGCAGCTGTTCGTGCTGGGCGACTACTACAACGTGCAGGCCGCGGTGCCGAACTTCGCCGCCGACTACACGGCGGGCAAGGCCAAGTTCGCCACCACCCCTGCCGCGCTGGCCGGCTTCCAGCACCTGGCCGACGTGAAGGCCAAGGGCTACCTCAACGAGGGCTTCGGCTCGGCCACCGCCGACCAGGGCATGAAGCTGCTGATCGAGGGCAAGGGCGCGCACTACCCTATGCTCAGCGCCCAGGTCCCGCCGCTGGTCGCCTCGATGCCGCAGGCCGCCACCGACGTCGGTTTCTTCGGCATCCCCGGCACCGATCCGGCCAAGAACGGCGCCACCATCTGGGAGCCGGCGGGCATCTACATCCCCAAGACCACCAAGAACCTGGACGCGGCCAAGAAGTTCCTGGCCTTCGTCGCCTCGCCCGCCGCCGCCGACGCCATCAGCAAGGCCGTGCAACCGGCGGGGCCGTACCGCATCCAGGGCGCCAAGCTGCCGGACAACGCCGTGCAGGTGGCCAAGGACCTGCAGACCTACATCGACAAGGGCGCCACGGCGCCGGCGCTGGAGTTCGTCTCGCCGGTCAAGGGCCCGTCGCTGGAGCAGATCACCGTCGCCGTCGGCTCCGGGCTGACGCCGGCCGCCGAGGGCGCCGCCCAGTACGACAAGGACGTGGAGAAGCAGGCCAAGCAGTTGGGGCTCGCGGGGTGGTGACCAAGCAGGCGGCCAGACCCCATGTCATGCCCGAGCAGGAGTTCGCCCGCCCGGCCAGGCGCAAGTCCGCCTACCCGTACGCGCTCTACCTGCCGGCCGCCGTCGTCTACCTCGTCATCTTCCTGGTGCCGACGGTCATGGCCTTCTACTTCGCGCTCACCCGCTGGACCCTGTTCGACAGCACCTTCGTCGGCCTGGACAACTTCCGCGACTTCCTGTCCGAGCAGAACCTGCGCATCGGCTTCGCCAACACCCTCTTCTACGCCGTGGTCACCAGCGGTCTCAAGGTCGTCATCGGGCTGCTGCTCGGCGTGCTGCTCACCTCGAAGCTGCGGCTGCGCGGCTTCCTGCGCTCGGTGGTGTTCTTCCCCGTCCTCGTCTCAACGGTCGCGGTCGGCATCACCTTCAGCGCACTGCTGCGGCCCGACACCGGCCTGGTCAACAAGGCCCTGGCCGTGGTCGGCATCGACGGCCCCGACTGGCTCGGCGACGCGAGCACGGCGCTGCTGTCGGTCGCCCTGGTCGACGTCTGGAAGGGCGTCGGCATCGCCACCGTCATCTACATCGCCGGCATCCTGTCCATCCCCCGCGACTACTACCAGGCCGTCGCCGTGGACGGCGGCAGCGCCTGGCACCGCTTCCGCCACGTCACCCTCCCCCTGAGCTGGCCCGCCACCTACTCCGTCATCATCCTGTCGTTCATCGGCGGCCTGCGCTCCTTCGACCTCATCTGGACGATGACCCGCGGCGGGCCCGGCTTCACCAGCGACACCATCGCCTCGATCATCTACAAGCAGTACCAGGCCGGCTTCTTCGGCCTGTCGACCGCGGGCAACGTGCTGCTGTTCGTCGTCGTCACCGCCATCGCCGTCCCGCTCAACTACTTCCTCGGCAAAAGGCAGGTGGCCGCATGACAGCTCTGCGAAGGCTCGGCGCCGAGGCCGTCGCCCTGGTCCTGGCCGCGGTGATCTTCCTCATCCCGTTCGCCCTCATGCTGCTCACCGCGGTCAAGGACCAGACCCAGGCCACCGACCTCGACTTCGCCTGGCCGGCCAACTGGCCCATCGTCCAGAACCTCACCGAGGTGATCGAGGCACGCGACTTCGTGCTCCTGCGCGCGTACGTCAACAGCACGGTCCTGACCGTGGCGTCGGTGGCGCTGCTCGTCGTCTTCGCCGCGATGGCCGCGTTCGTGCTGCAGCGCCGCGCGGGCAGGCTCGGCTCGGTGGCCAACTTCCTGGTGCTGTCCGGCCTGATCATCCCGCCCGCGATCGTGCCGACGATCTGGCTGCTGCAGGCCCTCGGCCTGTTCAAGACCCTGCCCGGGTTGATCCTGATCGAGGTGGCCTTCAACCTGGCGTACGCGGTGCTGCTGTTCCGCGCGTTCGTCGCGGCCATTCCGCGCGAGCTGGACGAGGCCGCCATGATCGACGGCTGCACCGGGTTCACCCTGTTCTTCCGGGTGATCTTCCCCTTGCTCCGGCCGGTCACCATCACCGTGATCCTGACCAGCTCGGTGGCCATCTTCAACGACTTCGTCAACCCGCTCTACTTCACCCCGGGAGACGAGAACGCCACCGTGCAGGTCACCCTCTACAACTTCCAGAGCCAGTACAACACCCAGTGGAACCTGCTGTTCATGGACATCGTGCTCATCACGATCCCACCGTTGCTGCTGTTCATCTTCTTCAACCGCAAGATCGTCGCCGGCATGACCGCCGGCGCCATCAAGGGCTAGGAGACCCATGCACGTCTGTACGACGCCCGCCTTCGAACACCACCGCGACCCCCTCGGCATCGGCGAAAGCGCTCCGCGCCTGTCCTGGACCGTCACCACCGAGATTCCCGGCTGGCAGCAGCAGGCGTACGAGATCGAGCTCAGCGACGGCACGGCCACCGGCCGGGTCGAGTCGGCGGAGTCGGTGCTCGTGCCCTGGCCGGGCGGCGAGCTGAGCTCGCGCGAGCGCCGGGCGGCCCGGGTACGCGTGCACGGCCGCGACGGCTCGGCCAGCGACTGGAGCGAATGGTCGTGGACGGAGGCCGGTCTGCTGGACCCGGCCGACTGGAAGGCGGGCGCGGCCGCGCCGCCGCTGGAGCTGCTGGGCGTCCCCGACGGCCCCGCGCTGCTGCTGCGCCGCGACTTCACCGTCCGCGGCCCCGTCCGACAGGCCCGCCTGTACGTCACCGCCCACGGCATCCACGAGACCGAGATCAACGGCCGGGTCGTGGGCGACGACGTGCTGGCCCCCGGCTGGACCAGCTACGGCCACCGCCTGCGCTACCGCACGCACGACGTCACCGATCTCCTGACCGCGGGCGCCAACGCCATCGGCGCCACCCTCGCCGACGGCTGGTACCGCGGACGCGTCGGCTTCGCGGGCGGCAAGACCGCCGTCTACGGCGACCGTACCGCGCTCATCGCCCAGCTCGAGATCACCTACGAGGACGGCACGACCGACGTGGTCGTCACGGACGGGAGCTGGCGCTGCGCGAGCGGCCCCGTCACCGAGGCCGGCCTGTACGACGGCGAGAAACACGACGCCCGCCTGGTGCCGTCCGGCTGGTCGGAGCCCGGCTTCGACGACGCGGCCTGGCTGCCCGCCGACGCGCTGCCGTACGACCCGGCCCTGCTCGTCGCGCCGACCGGCCCGCCGGTCCGCCGGGTCGAGACGCTCGCCCCGGTGGAGGTGCTGACCGGTCCGGACGGGGAGACGATCCTCGACTTCGGCCAGAACATCGCCGGCCGCCTGCGCATCCGCGTGCAGGGCCCGGCCGGGCACACCGTCACGTTCCGGCACGCCGAGGTCCTGGAGGGCGGCGCGCCGGCCCTGCGGCCGCTGCGCGACGCGGCGGCGCTCGACCAGTACACGCTCCGCGGCGACGACACGCCAGAGGAGTGGGAGCCGCGTTTCACCGTGCACGGCTTCCGCTACGTCCAGGTCGACGGCTGGCCGGGCGAGCTGGACCCGGCCGACGTCCAGGCCGTGGTCTGCCACACCGACATGCGGCCCACCGGCGACTTCGACTGTTCCGACCCGCTGCTGAACCGCCTGCACGACAACGTCCGCTGGAGCATGCGCGGCAACTACGTCGACCTGCCCACCGACTGCCCGCAGCGCGACGAGCGGCTCGGCTGGACCGGCGACATCCAGGTCTTCGCCCCGGCCGCCGCCTTCCTGTACGACTGCGCGGGCCCGCTGACATCCTGGCTCGCCGACCTGGCCGCCGACCAGGCCGAGCAGGGCACCGTGCCGCACTACGTGCCGTGGGTGGAGCTGGTGTTCGGCACCGCTCCCACCGCGGCCTGGGGCGATGCCGCGGTGCTGGTGCCGTGGACGCTCTACCAGCGTTTCGGCGACCTCGGGCTGCTGCGGCAGCAGTACCCGAGCATGAAGGCGTGGGTGGACCAGGTGGCCCGGCTGACCGGCGACGACCACCTGTGGGACGAGGGCTTCCAGTTCGGCGACTGGCTGGACCCGGCCGCGCCGCCGGACAACCCGGGCAAAGCGCGCACCGACCACGCGCTCGTCGCCACGGCCTACCACGCCTGGAGCGCCGGGATCCTGGCCGAGACGGCGGCGCTGCTGGGGCACTCCTCCGATGCCGAGCACTATGCCGCGCTGGCGGGGGCGGTGCGCGAGGCGTTCCGCCGCGAGTTCGTCACCCCGTCGGGGCGGCTGGCCTGCGACACCCAGACCGCCTACGCCCTGGCCCTGACGTTCGACCTGCTGGACGGGCCCGCGCAGCGGGAGCGGGCCGGGCGGCGCCTGGCCGAGCTGGTCGAGTGGGACGACTACCGCATCGGCACCGGCTTCGTCGGCACCCCGCTCATCTGCGACGCGCTCTGCTCTGTCGGCGCGTACGACACGGCGTACGCGCTGCTGCTCCAGCGCAACTGCCCGTCCTGGCTGTACCCGGTGACGATGGGCGCCACCACCATCTGGGAGCGCTGGGACAGCCTGCTGCCCGACGGCTCGGTCAACCCGGGCGAGATGACCTCCTTCAACCACTACGCCCTCGGGGCGGTGGCCGACTGGCTGCACCGCACCGTGGCCGGCCTCGCCCCGGCCGCCCCCGGCTACCGCCGCCTGCGCGTCGCGCCCCGGCCCGGCCGGGAGCTGACCCACGCCTCGGCCCGCCTCGACACCCCGTACGGTCCGGCGTCGGTCTCCTGGTCCAGGGAGGGCAGGACGCTCACGGTCACCGCGACCGTGCCGCCCGGCACGGTCGCCGAGGTGGACCTGCCGGGAGCCGTTCCGCAGGAGGTGGGCTCCGGCACCCACACGTTCACCACCCAGATGTGAGCCGCTGCCCGGCCCGTCGAGACGGTCTGCGGCGGGCCGGGCAGCGCTACCTGGATGGGATCAGCGCCGCTCGGCGGCGCCCAACCCTGGCGAGCCGCCCCGAAGATGATCAAGACTCGGTCATGTAACGACCGATGCGTACGGGGAGCGTGCGCGGCCCGCGTACCTGGCCCGTCGCCCAGGTGACCGCCGCCGGGTCGTCGAGGCTGAAGTCCGGGATGCGCTCCAGCCACACCTCCAGGGCGACCCGCAGCTCCATGCGTGCCAGATGCGAGCCCACACAGCGGTGGATGCCCAGCCCGAAGGCGGCGTGCCGGTTCACCTGGCGGTCGATGAGCACCTCGCCCGCCCGCTCGAACTGCTCAGGATCGCGGTTGGCCGCCGGGAACGACAGCAGGACCCAGTCGTCGGCCTTCATGTCCACGCCGTTCCAGCGCATGTCCTCCTTGACCAGCCGCGCCATCGTGACCGGCGCGTAGGCCCGCAGGAGCTCCTCCATCGCGGTCGGCAGCAGCCCGGGCGCGGCCACCAGCCGCCGGCGGTCGGCAGGCGTCCTGGCCAGGTGCCACAGCGACGCCCCGATCGCGCTCCACGTCGTGTCGATGCCCGCGATGAGCAGCAGCGCCATCGTCCCTGCCACGTGCGAGGGGGCCAGTTTCCGGCCGTACAGCTCGGCGTCGATCAGGTACGTCGTCAGGTCGTCACGCGGGTGGTCCACGTGGTCGCGGATCTGGGCGAGCAGGTAGTCGAAGAGCCGGCCCATCCGCGCGATGCGCTCTTCCGGCGGCAGGTTGACGCCTTCGAGCGTGTTCTCGACGAACTCGCGGAACCGGGGCCCGTCCTCGGGAGGGAAGCCCAGCATGTCGGCGATGACCCGCATCGGGATGTGCTGGGCGTAGTCGCGGGCGGCGTCGACGACGTCCTGCCCCTCTAACGCGTCGATCAAAGAGTGGCAGAACGCCCTGGTCGCCGCCTCCCGCTTGGCGACCGCCGTCTTGGTGAACGCCGGGAGCAGCAGCTTGCGGGCGTCGTGGTGGAAGGGCGGGTCGGAGGAGATCGGCGGCGAGCCGCCCATGGGGGCCAGCTCGCGGGGCGGCCGGAAGTTGCTCATGATGATCGAGCGCGATGAGAAGCGCTCGGTGTCGTAGGCGATGGCCGCGACGTCCTCGTGGCGCGTCGGCAGCCAGCCGCCGCCGAAGCGGTCGGTGTGCGCGATCGGGCAGCGCTGCCGCAGGTCGTCCTGGATCGGGTACGGGTCGGCCGCCCATTCGGGCTCGAGGTGCGAGAAGTCGGTCGCCCAGTCGGAGACAGGGCCGGTGACGATCTCGCTGCGCGTGCCCATGGGCTGGTCCGCCCGGGCCTCCTGGTAGTCCCGCGCGAAGCGGTCGTCCGCGGTCATCTCACGGCTCCTCGATGACGACGATCGCCCGTTCAGGACAGTTGGCGACGGCCAGGTGCGCCGCCTTCTCCTCGTCCGCCGGCACGACGCCGTCGCCGATCACCTGCCCGTAGCCCTCGTCGTCCTCGCTGAACAGGCCGGGGGCCAGGTCGTAGCAGCGGCCGTGTCCCTGGCAGCGGTCAAAATCGATGCGTACTTTCACTGCGAGTGCTCCGCTTCCGTGTGCGGTGTCGTCGGTCGGGCAAGGGCGGCCACGACGCGGGTGAGCAGCGCCGCCCACTCCCCGTCGTCCACCGCGTGCAGGTCCGGCGTGATGAGCGCGCTGCCCATGGACAGCAGCAGGCAGAAGTGGGCCAGCGCGTCCGGGGACAACGCGGGGTCCAGCTCACCGCCGCCCTGGGCAGCGCGTACCAGCTCGGCGAGCCAGGCGGCACGTTCGCCCACGTAATCCCGCATCGGGCGGGCGACGTCCTCGTCGCGGCGGGCCGCCACCAGCGCCTCGACGATCAGGTGGCCGGGAGCCCCTTGACGTCGCGGCAGCCAGCGGCCGATCACGAGGAGCAGCTCCGTGACCGACCGGTCGGGGTCGGCGGCGAACAGGTTGGCCAGCATCCGCCGCCCGTGCGCCTCCAGCGCGGCCACGAGCAGGTCGGCCTTGGAGCCGAAGTGCGCGTACAGCGCGCCGTTGCTGACGCCGGCCGCCGCGGCGATGTCGGCCACGCGCGTGCCGTCATACCCGCGCTGGGCGAACACCTCGGCGGCCGCCTGCAGCAGACGTTCACGCGTCTCAGCTGCGGTGACGCCCGCGATGCGGCCCATGGAGGAAATTTAAAGTTCGTTCATTTCATACGTCAAGACGCCCCGACAACGCGGCCGCTGTCTGGCGTCGCTCAACTTGATAGTTCGGCGCGGTTCTTGACAGTCGACCTGATAGTGAGAGCTCAAGGTGGCAGTTGGCCTCCCCCGGCGTCCGGCACTGGTGGCTGAGCCACGGCCGGGTGAATCGTTCGCCTCATGGGCTGATCGGATGGCGGCGCGGAACGGATGTCCGCCGTGGATGATCGCCGAGGCGCGCGACCTGGAGCCGAAAAGCTGGTACTGCTGCCGGGCGGCCACTTCGATCCCTGTCTGTCCGGGTTCGCGGAGTCCAGCGCGGCGGCACGCGACTGGTTCCGCCGCCACCTGCGCTGAGGCCCCGCCGCCGTACGACCCAACGAACTACCGGCCGAGGCCGGACATCCGCCGGCTCCCCGGCCGTGTAGCGCAGGCGTCAGCACGGCCGACTCCCGCCCATCGTTTGACGTGATGTCTCATTTCTCTTCCAGGCGGCGGAGCGTCTCATCGAGGCTCGATGTCAGACGGGCGAAATCCTGGGCCGCCTGGGCCTCCATGTCGTCCAGTCGGCGAAACAACTGCTCCGGGTCGACAGCCTCCTCGGGGGATGCGGCGGACTCGCCGGCCCGCCTCAGCTGATCCTTCTGCGCCGCCCGTACGGCGGCGATGATGTGGTCGGCCAGGTCCTTGGATCCGGAACGCATGGCGCGTGCGTCCAGCCGGAGCCTGTCCAGCAGGCCGTCCTGGCCCACGACGGCGCTCACCAAGCCGCCGGCGGCTTCGCCTTCGCCGATGGGGTCCTCATCCTCAGATGTCGCAGCCATTCATCACTCCAGTCCCAAGGGCCACATCTGGCGCACCGGGGTCCAGCGACATTAAACCGCCCATCCTGCGTCGCCGGCCACCGAAGGGCGAGCGGCGCGGTGGCCGTACACGTCCAGCCGCGTCCGAGGACGCCGCGTACCCGCAGGGGCCGAGCGCAGAAGACCTGGTCAAGCCCTATGCGCGAGTTCGGGCACCTGACAGGTCTCCACGTCATCCGCTACGATAACCGGCGATAACGGCAAGTTGATCATCGTTGACTGCTCTGGACAACCCCACTGATATGGCCGCTGACAGCGTCGGATCGCCCTGACAACCAGGCTGGATACGGGTGTCGGCACTGATCGTTCACCGAACCGAGAACTTGATGTTTCCCCTACGCACATGGAGTGGCCGCCGCCCTGACCATTCCGGGCACAAGACTCTGAGCCTTGATGGTCTGCCTGCCTGATCCGCGTCTGTGATGGGCGTTCGCTTATTGGAGAGTCGCGTGGCTTCCCTCGGAGACGATGACGGATTTCGCGGAGTCGGAGAGGCGGCGGATGGCCTGGTCAAGGCCTTCGTCGCGGACGACGGGCTGCTGGAGGGACTGTCCGTTGGGGCGCGGGCCATGAGGCTCGCCCCGGAGGTCCTGGCGAGGCACGTCGTGACCGCCATACGGCAGGCGCAGGAAGACCGCCGCGGACAGCTCGCCGAGAAGAAGGCCGAGGAAGAAGTCAAAGCGGTCGCCCTGGCCGAAGCCCTGGATGCGCGGCTCGACGAGTTCGAATCCCGGCACGATCGGGAATTCGCTCGGATCACCACAGCTTTGTACGAGACGGTGCGGAAACTGGAGGGCTGATGAACAAGTTTTCCAATGACGGGGCGATCATTGATGCCAAGGGTCGCCGGGCGGCGGGCCGCAATATGGGAGTGCTCGCCGGGGAGTACCGCGAACTGCGCCAGCAGTTGGACAGCATCCTGGCGAATGGTTGTGGCCTGCCCCACGAGGAGATCAGCGTTCCCTATGCGAAGTTGGCGACCAACCTGAGAGCAAAACTCGCACGGATCGCCGACGACCTGGAACACGCCGGCTCCGGCCAACTCACCATGGCGGCGAACAACGACACCGCCGAGGAAGCCGGTCTGGAGTACATCAACCGAGTGAAACAAGCTCTCGGAGGCTGATCACTGGTCTCGTTCGAAGCCGGCTGGTCGAGCAAGGCTGATGAACGCCGAGATTCTGTTCGATGGCGAGGAAAGACGTGAAGCGGTCGCCAGAGGGGCGAAGATGAGTGATTCGACGATTGCCCAGGGGCTTGCGATCCTGGGGCTTCCGCCGCTTACCGATACGGGTCCGCTTCGGGAGCGGCTTGAGGAGTTGCTGGGTCCGGTGAGCTCGCACGAGGGGTTTTCCGGGAGTACGGCACAGGCCCAGCAGGGTGCGGCCGTCAATCAGGGAGTCGCCGCAGATACCTCGAACGCCTTCGCAGAGGGCCTGATGCGCGACATCGACGATCTGCAGCAGCGGCTCGCCGTCGCCACGAACAACATGGCCACCGCGGGGAACGCCGTCGAGTGGGGCAATGCCGCCCTTGGCTTCCTGGCGGTCGCCGCGTGTACCGCCGTCTATATCGTGGCCACGAATCCCGCCATCGGAGCTCGGCTGCTGGACAGGCTCAAGGCGCTGGCGAACAAGGTGATGATCAATCTTGTCAAGATGAGGCAACTCGCCGGCCGGATATTCGGCGCGCTGATCAGGCAGGAAGCGCGACCGTCGAGCAGTCTGGAAGCGCAGGTCGTGCGTAGCCGGATTCCGCTGGGCAGAGCAGACGCGGCGGTGGGGCGTGCCGGGAGGAAAGTCCAGGGCATCGAGGATCGTATGGCCGCTACGGGAGCGTCGTCACCTGAGGACGCGGCCTACTACGCCGGTCAGCTGAACAGGGCGGGCCGCCCCCTCAACATGGCCCGACAACATCTGGACGACGCCCAACGCCGTGTCGACGACGCCTGGCGAAGTGTGCGCGTACCAGAGGACGGGCCGCTGCCTCCAGATGTAGCCAACCTGGAAAGAACGAGCTACGACGTCTCCGCCGTCCGGCAGCAGGAGCAGGCTCTTCAGGAACATGTCGGCAGACGTGTCGCGGAGACCACGGAGGAACAGTGGGGGAGAATGGACCCAGAGGAGTTCCTGGCCTACTACAACGGCAGAACGCCGCCTTCCGCCTTCGGGTAACCCGCTCCGTCATGTGCAGGATAGGGCGCACACTATGTGGTTACTGCAGTCGGCATGGTCCCGCACTGAGGTAAAAGGCGTTCGCGGTGGCCGGCTTGCCGAAAGCTCGGCGGGAAATCGCCGATTCGGGCGTCGATCTGACTGACCTCCGACCAGATGCGCCAGGTTGCGGCGAGCGGCGCGCGAACTCAACGCAATCTGGTCGAAGACTATGGCGATGCCCTTGGAGTGACCCGTCGCTTCCCGGCGATCGCTGCGTCCAGGCAGCTCTTATCAGTGGACTTGGCACCAGGCCGTCGGGGATGGCAGCAGGCGCGTTACGGCAGGAGGGTCTGCCCACAATGATGGCGGTCCGACCTGGCGGTTGGCGCTAGTGATCGCTCCCGTGGCTGGCGAGTCGTTCGCGTCGCCCGGATTGGCTTCATCCGCAGTGCTGGTCTACCGGTGCGTCCTCGGGCGATGGCGCCTGGGGTCGGCGCCGTTCTAGCCCCAATGCCAGAAAGTTAAGGGTTCGGGCTGTGGGTCAAGGGTCTGTGATGAGGATGTCGATGCTGATGGTGGCCTTGTAGCTGGTCCGGTCGACGGTGCCCTTGGCGTTGTATTTGGAGATCGCACGTTTGACGACGCGTGGCCGGGTCCGGATGCGCCGGGCGGGCATGAGGTCGGCTAGAACGTGGCGGCCGATGGTGCCAACGAGGTCGATGACGGTGTCGGCGATGATGCCCGTGGCTTGGATGACGAGGTCGCGGGCGGTGTGCAGGGCGGTCGTGAAGCTGGCCCGGTCAGGGTCGATCTCGGGCTGGGTGCCGGTGGCGTCGGCCATCGCCAGGCGCAGGAGTTGGTAGGTGAGTAGCAGGGCGTAGATCTCCTGGTCGATGCCGTCGGGAGTGCGGGCGCGCAACACTCGACCGCCGAGGATGGTGGATTTGATCTCCAGGAAGGCTGTTTCGATCTCCCACCGCTCGTGGTAGAGCGTGACCAGTTCGGCGGCGGGGTGGGTGCGATGATCGGTCAGGGTGGTGACCAGCCGGTACAGGCTGGTGCGGCGGCCGGTGGCGGTGGCGATGGTGATCTCGCAGTCGATGACGCGGACCGCGACGGTGCCCAGCATCGACCGGTAGGAGCCGTCGGCCAGGCGGCGCAGCACGGGCAGCCGGCGGCTGTTCTTGATACGGACCAGTGTCTGGGCACCGGTTGCCACGATCGCCGCTATCAGGGACTGGTCGGCGAAGCTGCGGTCCAGCAGCACGATCATGCCCGCGTGCAGGCTGCGTAACAGACGCGGTGCATACGTGGTCTCTCCGTGCGCGGTCGTGCCGAACACCGCGTCCAGCAGGGCGCGGGTGCCGCAGGAGACCAGTACCAGCAGCCGGATCTGCGGATAGCCCGAGCCGCCGTTGTTGCAGCGATGCTTGGTGAACCTGCTCAGATTGGCCGCAGTGTCGGGCGCCGCCATGGTGGTGCCGTCGATCGCGCAGATGCGCAGTCCCCGCCACCACACGCCTGTGGTGGCGATCCCCGCGGCCGGGCCACGCAGCAGCTCCCACAGCCACCGCACCGGTTCGACACCCACCCGTCGGCGGGCCTGCACCAGCGCAGCCGCGGTCGGGACGGCGAGCTTCAGTCCGGTCAGCCCGGCTGTCAGCCGCTGCCAGACCTGCCGCCACCCCAACTCGGGGAACAAGCATCCGGCCAGCAGCAGATACACCACCACCCGCGAGGGCAGATCCCGCACCCGCACCTGCGTCCTGCCGGTGCGTGTCAGCGCCTCATCGACCATTTCGAACGGAATGAGCCGGGTCAGTTCACCCAGATGGCCGGGCGCGAACGCGCCTGCGGCCACCACAACATCACGACGCATGACAGACTGGACATCCAACGGAGCTCCCGCCGAACAGTGATCTTGGTCGACACCGTTCTAGCAGGAGCTCCGTTGTCGTCTTCACGAGCTTGACACGGCCGCCACCACGTTAACTAAGCGGCATTGGTTCTAGCCCAGGACCACGGCGGGGTCGCCGTGGCTCCACACGCTGGTCAGTCTGCGGTGGGTGAATCGCCAGCCGTCCGGCGTACGGCGTAGGTGGTCGTTATAGCAGCCCGCGCCGAGATACTTCTCGCCATCGAAGCGGACGTGCTGGGCCTGGACGTAACACGTGTGCTCCGCCTCGTCGCCGTCCAGCCGCACCGTGTGGTTGCCGAAGAGGTGCTGGGTGACCTGGAGAGGCTGCAGAGTCTCAGCGATCCGCGCCACGATCGCGTCCGGGCCGGACAGTAGTTCGCCGCCTCCCACGTACTCCCAGGTCGCGTCCTCTGTGAACAGTGATCCGAGCGCCGTCCAGTCTTTGGTATCCAAGGCGGTGGCATACCTGGTCACCACTTCCACGATGGCGGAGCGGTCCGCGAGCTGTTGAAGCAGATCCTCTTGGTGCGCTGTCGGGGGCATGAGAAGTCCTTTCTGGCGGTTGTGACTCGATACCGACCAAATGAAGCGCAGCCGCAGGTCCGCAGGGAAGAAGGCACTTTTATGTCCCACCGGCACATCGATGTGACAGCCCAGGTCACGGACGCCTGCCTGGTCGCGGCGGTTCTCGACCGCGTCGCCGGCAAATGGAGCATCGGGATCCTCATCGCCGCCGGGCAGGGCCCGGTGCGTTTTACCGAGCTCGAACGCTCCATGACGGGCATCAGTCGGCGCATGCTCACGCTGAACCTGCGCAGGCTGGAGCGCGACGGCCTGCTACTGCGCACGGTCCACCCGACCGTGCCACCCCGGGTCGAATACACCCTCACCGACTGCGGCCGTGAGCTCCGCGAATCGCTCCTGACGCTCTCAGGCTGGGCCGAACGTCACGGGGCCACGATCGCCGCGGCCCATGAGGCATACGACCGAGAGCATGCCGACACCACGGCGGAATGAGCTCCGCCGGCAACTCTTGGCCAGATAACCTCAGCTCACGCACGCTCATGACACTTGATCTTCGGCTGGGTACTGCCGACGTCGATGACGCGAATGCCGCTGTTTCGACACCCGCCGAAATGACAGTGACCAGATCAGCCGCAGGCCCCGCTGTCATGTTCAGTGGCGCCAGACAGCCGCCATTGGAGATGGCAGTAGGGACGGGTACGGCAGGAGGCTCGGCCCGGGAAATGATGGCGATCCGGCCCCAGGCCGACCATCCACCCGTTCACCGTGACGCCGGCGCATCTGGGTTTCGAGGAGTACGACGTGGCGTCCCAGATCGCCGTCTCCCATCACTACTGGCTGGTGGATGGCCAGTGGGAGACGCGCTCGTCGCCGCACCGCTATGTATGGCCCTTCGAGCTCGACCTGATGGCTCGGCTGCTGGGATGACCTTGCGCGAGCGGTGGGCCGGCTGGAAGCGCGAGCCCTTCACCAGCGACAGCAGGAGCCACGTTTCGGTTTGGCAGAAGACGCCGTGACGGTCAACGCCGCCCCAGGATTCGTGCCGTATGCGGATCCGGCGTGTCGAGGGCACGCGTGCGCCCGCCATTGACGGCGACCGTTCACAAGGTTACGGTCAGGACCGGAATCGAGCACAAACGAACACACCGCGGAGGTGGCGCGTGCGAATTCCCGTGGAGGGTCCATTAGCTTGGCCGATCCGGCAGCATGCCCGCACGAGAGGTGACGGCGCGTGAGCCGGGCCCTGCGTGGGGCGGTGGCGACGGCGTTCCTGGCGGCGCTGCTCGCGGTGCCGTTCACGCCGACATCCGCCGCAGACCTGCGGATCGTCAACGAGGGCTTCGACGAGGGGCTGACCGGCTGGAGCGGCTCGCACAGCCCGGGTGGCGTCGACGCCGTGGTCTGGGACGGGCGCACCACGGCGCGCGTGACCGACGCCGACCCGGCTGCCGCCTATGGCAGGGAGAGCATGCCGGGCCTGCCCGCCACGGCGGGGACTCGCTACACCCTGCAGGCCCAGGTCTGGGCCGACAGCGGCACCGCGTACCTGTATCTGCGCTTCAGGGATGCCTCCGGCAACCTGCTGGCCGGCGGCGCGAACGCCCCGGCGACGGGCAGGCGCTGGAACCGCGTCACGACCTCGGGCGTCGCGCCCACCGGCACGGCCACCGTCTCGGCCCTCATCTACTCGGGTGTGGCCGACGTAGGCACCGCCTACTGGGACGAGGTGCTGATCACCAAGGACGTGACCGATCTGGGCGTGCAGATCGACAGCAGCGTGCCCAACGCCACCACCTTCGCGGGCGGCAGCGCGTACGCCCTCTACACCGGCACCGCCGACGCGAACCCGCAGCTCGCCGTGATCGACGTGGCCACCGAGAAGGTGACCCAGAAGATCACCATTCCCGACAGCGCTGCCACTCCCACCGTCGGAGGCTGGGCGGCGGCCACCGCCACCGACGGCAGCGTCTACCTCGGCACTTACCCCAACTCCAAGCTCTACCGGCACATCCCCGGCCAATCCACGGTCACCGACCTCGGGCGGGCGGAGGGCGGTTACTCGTTCATCTGGGACCTGGAGCCGGGAGCGGGCGGGAAGGTGTACGGCGGCACCTACAACGACGGCCGCTACTTCAAATACGACAACGGCACCTTCACCACGATCGGGAGCGTGCCCATCGTGGCCGGCGCCCAGTACGTGCGCAGCCTCGCCCACGACCCGGCCGCGAACGCCACGTACCTGGGGACCGGCACGAACGCCGCGCTGATCAGGTTCGACAACGTCACGGGGCAGGTGGACAGCCTCCTTCCGGCGGCCTACGCGCACAACTCCATGGTCGGCGGGCTCACCTGGACGGGGGGCAGGGTGTTCGCCTGGATCGACCGCACGCTGCTGGTTCTGCGCGTCGCGCGCAACGCCGACGGCTCGTACACCGCCGCCACCGACGCCGCGATCACCGACGTGGACCTGCACCACTCGCCGGCCCGCGACGGCAAGGTCTGGTTCGTCAAGGAGGGCCTGCTGCACTCCTACGACGTGGACACCAGGTCCGTGCAGGCGACCTCCGTCCAGCCCGGGCTCGACGTCACCGGCTACACCTGGGCCGATGGCACGCTGGTCGGCCTCGGCGCGGCCGCGGACGGCACCAGGATCTTCAAGTACGAGCCCGCGAGCGGCCGCTGGAGCAGCAGAGTCGTCTCCGGCACCCCGGTCCTGCCTGCCGCGATCAACGCGCTCGGCACGGGGCCGGACGGCCGCATCTACACCGGCGGCTACCTGACCGGCGGCACCGGCGTCTACGACCCGCTGCGGGGCGACGGCGACGACGGCCGGCCGGACACGCCGACTCTCAACGGGCTCAACCAGACCGACAGCCTGCTGGCCCACGACGGCCTGCTCTACATCGGCGTCTACCCCTCGGCCAGACTCTACAGCCACGACCCTGCGAGCCCCTGGCCGCCCACGCTCAGGTACACCGGCGGCGAGGCGGGCGACAAGGCCGACGACTGCGAGCCGGGTAAGGGCCCGCCGCCGCAGGACCGGCCGTACGCGCTCGCCGGCGGGCCGGACGGCACCGTCTACATGGGTACGGTGCCGAAGTACGGCAAGCGCAGCGGCGCCCTCACCGTCTGGAAGCAGGGCACGGCCGGACGGACCCTGTGCGTGGTGGCGAACCAGTCCGTCGTCTCGCTGGCCTACTCGGGCGGCAAGCTGTTCGGCGGCACCTCCACACGCGGCGCCCTGGGCGTCGACCCCGTCTACGCGCCGGGAGCGTCCGCCACGCTGTTCTCCTACGACCCCGCCACCGGTGCCGTACGCACGCATCCGCTCCCGCTGACGGCGCCCAAGGCCGTCACGGCCCTCACGGCGGTGGACGGCGAGCTCTGGGGCCTGGCGGGCGGTTCGCTGTTCACCCTCGACCCGGCCCGGCCCGAGCAGATCACGGCCACACGACTGTTCCCCGACCCCGACTACGCCACCAAGCCCAGCCTGGCCTGGCGTGACGGGGTGCTGCTGACCGTGCCCCAGGACCCCCTTCGCGTGTACGGCACGGCCGGCGACCAGATCTTCACGATCGACAAGTCGACGAAGGCGCTGACCGTGCTGCTGACGGTCCCGGGGATGGAAGGGCTGACGGCCGACGGCTTCGGCAACCTCTACTACAAGATCAACGAGCGCCTGTACCGGCTCGCCCTTCCCCGGCCGTGAGGAGAACCTCTCCCTATTTCGGCCTGAACCGATATGACATCGGCGAGGGCTCATCGTCTGTATACGCGACAGGCTGAAGGCGAAGGAGCCGGCGCGGGCCCGGCACTGCTGCATTGCGTCCGGGAATGCTCACATGTCCCGCCCTTTGTGGCGATCGTCGAGGTGTTCCCCTCATCCGAGGAGCGCTATGCCCACGTTGGAAGCAGCGGCAGCCGCGGCGGCGAAGGCCGTTGCCCAGAGTGCTGTGCAGGAATGGTTGTCGGTCCGCTCCTTCCCCGGTCGAGCGGAATTCGGACCTGACAGCCTTGATCAGGAGTGAGCTTCCGATCGCCTGGTCAGGCGCAGCTTCCAGCGCCAGATGGAGGCGATCGCCGACGGAGTGGACCGACGGGACCCTTGTCGAGCGGGAATACGGCGGCCTGTCCGATAACGACAGGTGCGTGGTGCGCATCCTGCAGCAGCTTCCGCAGTACCTGCCGAGGCTCGCCACCGAGCTGCTCGGCAGGACGGCCCAGCTCGACGAGCTGGGCAGGCAGGTCTCCACGGTCCCGGCCGGGCTACCCGTACGGACATTGGATGCCCCGTCGGGGGCTCAGGACGACGCTGAGTTCGAACGGCGGCACCTCGAACACGACGCTCCGACAGCGCGCAGATAGCGACCACAGAGGGCGAAGGCGACGACGGTCCAGACGGTAACGTTCGGCGACAAGTGGGGCCTGAGCTCACTGGCGATCACGGCGGGCGTAGATCCACGTGCCTTCCTGAACCGGTCGATCTCGCCGACCGGCCGGCCCGGGGCGGCCAGCTTCTCCAGCGGCACCGGCGCGGCCTCGAAGTTGGCCGACCGCTCCTCGAAGCGCCCGAACTGCCACCGCCTGAGGAACATGAAGGCGGGGATGGGACCAGCAGCACGGCAGGTTGCGGCGGTGATGGCGGGTTGGACGGATCGCGCGGACCCGCTTCCCAACGCCGCCATCGCCCTGTACGTGAGCACCAGCGGCGTCAGCCTGCGAACCGATGGTATGCCACGTCGTGTCCGGCCTACCCGTGGGTGATACGGCTGGGTCTCATGACGAGATCGCCCAGGCGCTGTCGCTCAACTCCGCTCCCAAAGCCGCGTGGAAGAACTGGTCCATGGTGAGATTCTCTTCTCGCGCGGTACCCGGGTCCCACACCTTGAAGTTGTCCGGTACCCACGGCCAGAAGCCCGGCTCCGACCACTGGTGGCCGCCGAATCCATGGATGACGATGTAATGCCGATAGCTGCCGGGGGCGTCGGGAGACCAGGGAAGCTGGCCGGGTTTGACCAGCACCGCCACAGGCCTGCCCCGCGACAGCGACTTCACGACCACCTCCAGGCCTCTGATACTGGGCAGTCCGCTGGCGGCAACCTCATAGTCCTTGTAGGGAAAGTCCTGGGGCACGTACGCGTTGAGGCTGCCTTTCATCATCCACGGCATCGTCCCCAACGCGGTGGTCTCCATCTTGTCCGCCAGCGTGGACTGCGGGGGCGCGGAGATGCCCATCGTGGCGATGATCGTCTGGGCGGCGGCGGGCCCGCACCAGTTCCCCTTCTCCTGTTCCTTGCCCGACAGTTGCATGTCCAGGGCCCGGATGGGCGTCATCCATGCGCCGGCGATGCCCACGTCGGCATCGGCCACGACGTACGTTCGCCTGAGGGCGGTGAATCCCGTGTAGCAGGCCCGGCTGGCGTTCGTGGTCATAGTAGGACACGAGTCGGTGATGGTCGGGCCGCCGTCGCCGAACGCGAGCCGCAGGTTGACCTGGAAGTTCGTGTACGCCCCCGGGTTGATGAAGGCGACGGCGCGCACCTGCGTGCGAGCGTCGTTGAACTCCAGGCACACCTGGTAGGCGGTTCCGTTGTACGTCCGGGTGGCGCTGCAGGTCCGGTTGGCCGAAGAGGGATACTCGTGCCAGATTCCGGCCTGAGCAGGAAACGCCGGCACGGCGACAAGTGCGACGGTCGCTCCAGCGAGGAGCGAGAGTAACGCCGACAGCAGTCTTTTCACAAGCTCACATCCTTGACGGTCATGGATCGCGCCTTTTCGGCCATGACCGTAACGTTCTGCACAGGAGTGGTCAATAGCGGACTCGACCATCGGCCGAGGACGCCGATCATCGAGCGCGGCATCCGGGCGCGGGCGACCGGAGCCGAGATGCAGGTCGAGGCCATCCTTCACGTCCAGGGGCGAGACTCGCGCAGGGCGGCACTGGAGGCGATCCCGTTCTGGACAGCGACGCGGAAAAGGGCGCGTTCAACACCTGGAAGGGGTTTCCCCGACCTTACTCCGTGCTATCAGATGGACAGCGGATCAAGGGCTTGACGAAACTTGCACAGAAGATCACACTATCGATCGTCTACGAGCGCCATGGACGATACAACCGCTCTTGTGGTGACGATTCAGTTGTTCATCGTTCGGCCCGAGGGATCCGAAACTTTACGGCCCCATCCGTTATTCGGGCATGCCAACTGTGGTGCTCCCGCATCCTCCGTCGTTCGCTCGGCCCATTTCGGAGGTCACATGCGGCTGGTCAAAGGCGTCACCGTCTCCTTATCCGCATTCATCGTCTGCCTGACGCCCCTCGTCCCGGCGTCAGCCGGCCAACCCGCCGGCATTCGAGAGCATCGCGCCCTGACCTGCAAGAAGAGGTCAACAACCCCAGATAACTATGGGGTTGACGGGTCCCGTAGGGGATGACGGGAGTCAGCGGGCGCCCGCGACGTCCGGACCAGTGGAGTGGGGGGTGGTGGCGCGCAGGCCGGCGGAGGCTATGGCGATCATGCGTTCACGGGCCTCCGGGTCGAGGGCGTGGCGTTCACGGGCGAGGCAGCCGACGATGAGGGCTTTCACGTCGGCGATGGTGACGTCCGGGCGTACCGCGCCCGCCTGCTGCGCGCGCATGAGCAGGTCGCGCTCGACCCCGTCGAGGTCGGGCTCGGTGCCGGAGGCCGCCGCCTGGATGTCGAACCCGTCGCCGCTGAGCGCCTCGGCCAGGCCGCGGTTGGCGGCGGCCTGGCCGACCATGTAGGCGAAGAAGTCGAAGAACGCAGCGCCGGGATCGCGGGTCGCGGCCAGGTTGGTGGCGCGCTCGACGATCTCGGTGACGCGTTCCAGCACGATCGCCTCGTACAGGGACTCCTTGGTGGGGAAGTGGCGGCTGACGGTGCCGGTGCCGACGCCGGCGCGGCGGGCGATCTCGGCCACCGGCACCGACAGCCCTTCGTTGGCGAACGCCTCCATGGCGGCCTTGAGCACCCGCTTGCGGTTGCGTTCAGCGTCGACGCGCATGGAACCACCTTCCCACTCGACAACCGGGATGGCCGTCCCGTATCTTTCTAGGCGGGACGACCATCCCGATTATAGGAGGTTTCCGCATGTCCGACCCTGCCTGGACCACCGCCGACGTGGGCGACCAGCGCGGCCGCATCGCCCTGATCACGGGCGCCAACTCCGGCATCGGCTTCGAGACGGCCAAACTGCTCGCCGAACACGGCGCGACCGTCGTGCTGGCCTGCCGCGACGAGGCCAAGATGAGCGAAGCCGCGAAACAGCTGAGAAGCGCCGCCCCGCGAGGCGAGATCGCTACGCTCGGACTCGACCTCGCCTCGCTGGCCTCGATCCGCGCCGCAGCCGAAGCCTTCCACGACCGGCACGCCCGGCTGGACCTGCTGATCAACAATGCGGGGCTCATGATCCCCCCGTACGGCAAGACCGCCGACGGCTTCGAATCCCAGTTCGGCGTCAACCATCTCGGCCACTTCGCCCTCACCGGGCTGCTGCTGGACCGGCTACTGGGCACCCCCGGCTCGAGGATCGTCACGATCAGCAGCAACGCCCACCGGCGGGGCACCATCAACTTCGACGACCTACAGGCCGAGCGCCGCTACCACCCGATGACCGCCTACGCGCAGTCCAAGCTGGCCAACCTGCTGTTCACCTACGAGCTGCAGCGCCGCCTGGCCGCCGCCGGCACCGGCACGATCGCCGTGGCCGCCCACCCCGGCGCCGTCCGTACCCGCCTGTTGCGCCACAGCCCGTGGCACTTCCGGTTCGTCGTCCACCCCCGCGCCCGGATGCTGTTCTCCTGGCTCATCCAGGACAAGGACACCGGCGCCCTGCCCACCCTGCGCGCCGCCACCCACCCCCGCGCCCGCGGCGGCGACTACTACGGCCCCGACGGCTGGAACGAGTTCACCGGCCGCCACCCCGTGCCAGCGCGCTCCACACCCCGATCGCACGACGCCGACCTGCAACGACGGCTGTGGCAGGAGTCCGAACGGCTCACCGGCATCCGCTACGACCTCGCGACGACCGGCATCGACGCGCCGACCGCCCCATGACCGCTCGTCTCATGACCGCGCGTCTCATGACCGCGCGTCTCTGGCTGCGAATCTCCGCGGTCTACCTCGGGCTGCTCGGCCTGGCCTCCCTCCTCGCCCCACAGGCCGCCGCCTCCGGGCTCGGGCAGCCCATGACGCCGTTCGACATCTTCGCCGCACGCACCGTCGGCGTGATCCTCATCGCCTTCGCCGTCGCCAACTGGTCGACTGGCATACGGTCCGCCACCGGGACGGTGCTGGCCAACGCTCTGCTCAACGCGGCCCTGGCGGCGCTCGACGCCCTCGCCATCCTCGACAAGACGATCAGCGCCGGCAGTTGGGGAGGCATCGCCGCCCACCTCGTGCTCCTGACCGCCCTCCTGGTGCACCTGTTCACCGCCCGCGCCGCCACCGGCGCGACCGCACCAGCCGTCCCGTCGGAGGAAGGAGCCTGACCCGTCGCGGATTCTCCCGTGGCATGTGCCCGGGTAGGTCGCCTGGCAGGTGGCGCGCTCGGGGCGTGCAACCGCCGGGGAAGTGAACGACGATGAGCCAGGACAGCACGCAGGCTGAGACCGCGCGCACCATGAGGCTGCCGACCCTGATGGCGATGGTGATCGGCTCGATGGTCGGTGTCGGCGACTTCTTCGACTACCTCCGCGACGAGCAACGGCTTCTGCTGAAGCCGGCCCAGCTTCCGGCCGAGATCGCCCTCTGCGAGGAGCGTCCGGAGGCGGACCGAGCCGAGCCGGCTGCCGCTGCTCAGCGCCGCCGCGATGCTCATCATCGACGAACTCAGCTTCGCCGGCAGCCTGCTGGACGCCCTGTGCTACTTCCTCCAGCTGGTCATGGCCCTGATCGCCCGCTTGGCGGGACCGGCCCCGCCAACGCCGTTCTTACCGGTGCGGGCGCGGCCGCCACCAGAAGCGAGCCGGCGCCACCGGCCGGGCCTGGAGTTCAAGCTGTCGACGCGCAGGCCGCCGTCCTCCCGGGACGGATCGTCCGCTCCGTCCATCTCCCAGCGGCTCCACTCGTCCTGGATGACCGGGCCGTCACCGGCGGCATCCCGGCCTACGTCGCGTGGCTGCTCACCGATCTGCTCGTGAGCGTTGATCGGCGATCATCCTCATAGAACTCATAGAAACGGCAAGGAAACAACCGCTGCTCTACTACTGGTCCGCATGACGTACCGAACTTCACTGACGGCACTGGCCCTGGCGCTGGCCGGGTTGGTGGCGCATCCTTCCGCGGCGGGCGCCACCGCTACCGTCGGCGCGAGCGCGAGCCCCCGCGTATCTTCCGTGCAGTGGAAATCCTGCCCGGCCTATTCCGATGAGGTGATCCGCAGCCTGGGGGTGACGGAGGACAAGGTCGCGGCCTTCCGCTCCTTGATGAAGCGCCTGGAGTGCGGGACGGTCAGCGTCCCGCTGAACCACCGTGACCCCACCGGGCGGAAGATCGACGTCGCGGTGACCCGGCTGGCCGCGACGGACGAGGCCCACCGGCTCGGCGCCATCGCCGTCCTGCCGGGCGGGCCGGGCAACAGCGGATACCTGGACCCCGTCCTGCGGGCCGCGCTCAGGAACGAGGAGATGGCGGGGCTCAACGAGCGATACGACATCATCGGCTTCGACCCGCGCGGGGTCGGGTACAGCACCAAGGTCGCCTGCCCCACCTCGCCTGTAGGCCCGCCGGAGCCCGGCACGCTGACCAAGGAGGCGGCCAGGAAGATATACGACGCCCAGGTCGCCGCCAACCAGAAGTGCGGAAGCTCCGACCCCGCCTTCCTCGGACAGCTCACCACCGAGAACGTGGCCAAGGACCTGGACCTGGTACGGACCGCGCTGGGTGAGAGCGAGCTCAACCTGCTCGGCTTCTCCTGGGGCACCTATCTGGGCATGGTGTACCGCAGCCTGTTCCCCGGGCACACCGGACGGGCCTTCCTGGACAGCGTGGCGCCGCCGTGGACCCGTATTGACGAGCACGCCAAGGACAGCGCGGAGGCGGCCGAGCGTAACTTCGGGCGCATGGCCGCCTGGCTGGCCCGCCGCGATCAGATCTACGGTCTCGGTGCCACCGCTCGGCAGGTGCGCGAGGAGGTGGCGAAGCTGGTCCGCGCGTACGACAAGAGCCCCAAGACCTACACCGACCTGCAGCGGCCCATCGACGGCTCTTCCGTCGCCGACCTGGCCAGGCGCAACTCGACCGAGTGGGCGCGCGCGGGCAAGGCGCTGGCCGAACTGCGGAAGGCGACGGGCAGCACCGCCCCGCCCACCGTCAAGGAGCTGCTCGGCGCTTCGATGATGGGAACGCCCGCTCCCGGCGCGCCCGAAGCACTGAACATGACCATGAACTTGGCCGTCGCGTGCAACGAGGACAGCAGCCGGGCCGGTTTCGACACCGCCTGGCGTGCCTACCAGCAGCTCGTGAAGCGCCATCCGGCGACCGGCCGGTCCTGGGGACTGCCTGTCATGTGTCCCGGCTGGCCGCTGCCGGTGCAGCAGGCCACGTTGAAGCGGGGCAGCGGGTCACTGGTGCTGGCGGGACACCTGCACGAGTTCATGTCCGTCTACGACTGGACGCTGCAGACGCGGCGCGCCATCGGCGGCACCGTCTACACGGTCGCCGACGACGTGCACGTGTCGACCACCCGGGTGCCCGAGTGCGCCGCCGACGTGGTGCGGTACTTCGAGACGGGCCGGATCGGCAGAGGTTGCGAGGGCAGCGCAATCCCGAGCTGACCACCGGTTTCCGGCCGCAGCGGTGCAGGGCGATCAGGCCGCCGCCGCATCGGACCCGAGGGGCCTTCGGACATATCTTTTAGTTATGCGAATATAATCGTTATATGCCTATAACCAGCAGGGTGCCCGCCCCGCCGGCGTCCGCCCTCGCGCTCGGCCCCCGCCAGCGGATGCTCGTCCTGGCCATCTGCTGCATGAGCCTGTTCATCGTCGGCCTGGACAACACGATCGTGAACGTCGCACTGCCCGCCATCCGCCGCGACCTGAACGCCTCCGTCTCCGGCCTGCAGTGGATCATCGACGCCTACACGGTGGTGCTGGCGAGCCTGCTCATGCTGGCCGGCTCGACCGGGGACCGGATCGGCCGTCGCCGCACGTTCCAGATGGGGCTGGCGCTGTTCACGCTCGGCTCGCTCATGTGCTCGCTTGCGCCCGGTCTCGGCTGGCTGATCGCGGCGCGGGCGCTGCAGGCCGTCGGCGGCTCCATGCTCAATCCAGTCGCCATGTCGATCATCACGAACACCTTCACCGAGCCACGCGAGCGGGCGCGGGCCATCGGCGTGTGGGGCGGCGTGGTCGGCGTCAGCATGGCGCTGGGCCCGCTGGTCGGCGGCTCGCTGGTGGGCTCGGTCGGCTGGCAGGCGATCTTCTGGATCAACATCCCGGTGGGGCTGGCCGCGTTCGTGCTGTGCGCGCTGTTCGTGCCGGAGTCGCGCGCGCCGCGCCCGCGCCGGGTGGACCCGGTCGGGCAGGTGCTGGTCATCGTGCTGCTGGCCACCCTGACGTACACCCTCATCGAGGCGCCGGAGGCCGGCTGGGGGTCGCCGCGGACGCTGGGCGGCTTCGCGGTCGCGGCGCTGGCGCTGGCCTGCCTGCTGCCGTACGAGTTGCGCCGCGCCGAACCCCTGATCGACCTGCGCTTCTTCCGCAGCACGCCGTTCACTGGCGCCACCGTCATCGCCGTGTGCGGCTTCGCCGCGCTGGGCGGGTTCCTGTTCGTCAACACCCTCTACCTGCAGGACGTGCTGGGCCTGTCCGCCCTGCACGCCGGGCTCTACACGCTGCCCATGGCCGGGCTGACCGTGGTCTGCGCGCCGCTGTCGGGCCGGATCGTCGGGAACGCCGGAACTCGCGTCCCGTTGCTGGTGGCCGGGGCCACCATGGCGGCCAGCGGCCTGATCATGACGGGGCTGTCGGCGGACACGCCGACCTGGCGGCTCATGGCCGCGTACGTGCTGTTCGGGCTGGGCTTCGGCATGCTGAACGCGCCAATCACCAACACCGCCGTGTCCGGCATGCCACGCACCCAGGCCGGGGTGGCCGCGGCCGTGGCCTCCACCAGCCGCCAGATCGGCCAGTCGCTCGGCGTCGCGGTCATCGGCTCGCTGGTCACCTCGGCGGTGTCCGGCCCGTTCGCCACCGGGTTCCCGGCGGCCAGCCACGTCGGCTGGCGGATCGTCGCCGGGTGTGGGCTGGCCATCGTGCTGCTCGCTATTCTGACCACGACCGGCTGGGCCCGCCGCAGCGCCGCCCGTACCGCCGAACGGCTCGCCCACGCTCCCGACAGAACGGCGGACGCCTCATGAGCGACACCCGCGACCAGGAGGCGGTGGCCCGCGTCTGGGCCGCCATGTACGACCTCGTCCTGCGGCAGGAGGACCGCCGCAAGGAGGTGGCCGAAACGCTCGGCGTGAGCTTCTTCCGGGTCAAGGCGCTGCGCCGCCTGCTGGCCGGGCCGATGACCATGCGGGAGCTGACCGCCGACCTGTCCACCGACAAGCCGTACACCACGCTGATGGTGGACGATCTGGAGCAGCGCGGCTACGTGACCCGCAGCGTCTCCCCCGACGACCGCCGCAGCAAGATCGTCGCCCTCACTCCGGCGGGGACGGCCGCCGCCGAGGCGGCCGAGCGCATCCTGACCCGCCCGCCGCGCTCCCTGCTCGCCCTGGATCCCGGCGACCTGGTCGCCCTCGACCGCATCATGGCCAGGCTCCGCGCCCCGGAGGAGTCCGCGCGACGGTTATGAGCCATCGGCTTCCGCCCGGTGGGATCCCGGTGGCTCTGGAAACGCGAAATCCCGCCCGGTTGAGATGATCGGACGAGATCCCGTCGACTTCCTTGGCCTCCTGCAGCGGCGGCGTCGTTATCCGCCGCAGTTGCCCCAGCTCTGGCGCCCGCCCTGGGCCACGGCCGGGTCGTGCCCGTTCGCCTTGATGGTGCCCCGGAACTTCACGCAGGCCTGCTTGGCCCAGTACTTGACCGGTCCCGCGTAGTACTTGTAGTTGCCGCTGTCCCGGCGCACGGTCGGGTCCTGCTTCGTGTCCTTGATCGCCTTGGGCATGACGGTGAGCTCGGCGCTCATCCGGGTCTTCGCACCGACGAAGCTGGACTTGATCGTGACCACGCAGTTCTGCTGGGTCTTGCCGTTGTAGAGCAGGTAGACCGTGCCGTACCGGCGTCCGCTGGGCGTCGAGACGGCCTTCGTACCGCCGGAGACGCGGCCGAAGCCCGCCCCGCAGATGCCCTCCGGGCTGCGTGCGGCAGCGGCGTTCGCCGGGGTCGCCAAGACACCCCCATGCAGAGCGCCGTCGCGAACAGGATTGCCTTGCCAACGGTGACGTCCCACCTGCGCCGCCAGCGCCACCCGGGCCTGCTGTTCGCGGGTGCCGGCGCCGATCCGTTCAGACATCACGCTGAGTATCGACAGGATCGCGATGGTTCCCACGATCACGAGCAGGCCGAGCCGGACGTCGGCCATGCCCAGCGCGACCGCCGTGATCAGCACCGCGACCAGTGAGCTGATCAGCAGCGGCACCACCTCGATGATGTCCGCGGTCTGGTCGGCGTCCTCGGCGGCGACCCGAGGCCCGGACGCATGACGATCCAGGCCATGAGCTCCTCCCCGTACTTCTCGTCGGGCACGCGACCGGCCTCACCCTGGCCTTCAGACATCTGCCCGCCCTGCTCCTAGGGGCATTCGCCGGGGTCATAGCCGATCGGTGGGACCGTCCAGGCATCATGATCACCACCGACCTCATGCACGCCCTGGCGATCTCCGTGGTACTCCTGGCCCAAACGCCCGAGACGACCTGGATCATCTACGCGGCGTCGCTCGGCCAAGGCACCGCCGCGGTGATCTTTCGCCCAGCCGCCCAAGCGCACACCCCCGCCGTCGTGGGCGTCGGCCCACTACTCAGCAGCGCCAACGCGCTCGGCGCCTTCACCACGGGGGTGGTCGGACGCCGGCGGGTGAGACGCCCCAGCACCGCACGGCCTGAACTGAGGACTCAAGGCCCGGAACGGGCATAGGCGTTCACTGGGCACCTCCCGGCCTGCCGCCACGAGGCCCTCGATCGGCTCCATGGGATGTCATTGGGATAACACGCCGCGCTTGAGGCTGTGTCACGGGTCCGTGGTCTGCCGGGCGCGTAGAGCCCGGAGCTTGTGGCGGTTGCCGCAGCGCTCCATCGCGCACCAGCGCCGGGCGCCGGGACGAGACGTGTCGACGAACACCAGCGGGCAGTTGTCGCTCGCGCACTCGCGGATGCGCCCGGAGAGCAGCCCGGACAGCAGTTCGATCATCTCCCGCGCCAGCGTCGACAGCGCTTGCGTCGCGCGTACCGGCGGCGTCCACCCCGCGGTTGTGCCGTCGGCGGCGAGTTCGGGGATCAGCGGCGCCGCGGCCGCGGCCCGGTTGATGGTCGCGACCGCCACGGCGGGGAGGGGGCGGCGCGCCGCCCGGGCGTGCGCCGCGTCCCAGATCGCCTGGCGGAGGGCCTTGGCCGAGGTCAGCTCGCGGGTCGTCACGGGGACCGTCATGACCGCGGCCAGCGGCGGCTGGGCCAGCCATTCGCCCAGGTCGGCAGGCTCGTGGAGGGTCTCGAATACCGCGTACTGGCCTTCGCCGCCCGTGTGGGCGAAGTCCAGGCAGACGGCGCCGGCGTCGAACCGGAACGACCCTCCCTTGGGGTCGTGCAGCACCCGTCCGGTTGCGTTCGCTCGCATGAAACCACTATAACCGGTGTCAAGAAACCACTATTACTGGTTTCATCGTCGGAGGAGGCAACACATGGGTGTACGGCACATCAACCCCGATGGACTCCATCGCAGCCCGGCCTTCAGCCAGGCCGTCGTGGTCGAACAGCCGGCGAAGACGATCTACGTCGGCGGGCAGAACGGCGTCGGCGCCGACGGCAAGGTCGTCGGTCCCACGGTCGGGGAACAGGCCAGGCAGGCGTTCCGCAACCTCGCGACCATCTTGGAGAGCGAGGGGGCGAGCCTGGCGAACATCGTGCACTGGCGCATCGCCGTGCTGGACGGCCACACGTTCGACGAGGGTGTGGCCGCCTTTCAGGAGGTGTGGAACCGGGCCGACCCACCGCCGGCCATCACGGTCCACGTCGTGGCCGGCTTGGGCCCCGGGTTCCTCGTGGAGATCGACGCCGTCGCCGTCGTCTGACGCCCCAAGGCCGGAACCATCCACCGGTCGTCGGGTTGGCCCGGTTTTGATGCTGGGTGCGACCCGACCGCGACGTGCTCTGGCCCGTCATCGTGCGCTCGGCCGGCTCCGAGGTGGACCTGAGCGAACTGAGCGACGACCACGCCCAGCTCGACCCGCTGCTGAAGGAGATCGCCACCGCCGCGGCCGGGCTCGGCAAGGAGCAGTCGGCGGCCGGACGGATGGCCAGGTCCCTCGCCACCCTCTTCGACGAACACATCGAGGAGGAGGAGCGACTGCTCGTCCCTGTCATCGCGGAATACGTATCGGAGAAGGACTGGGAGGCGGCCGAGGACGAGGTGCGCAAAGGCGGCGACATCGGCTCCGACCTGCCGCGGATCGGGCAGTATGCGCGGCCGGACGAGCCGGCCGAGCTGCGGAGGCCGGCTGGGCCGCTGCCGGCGATCCTGCTCAGGCTGCTGAACCATGGACACCGGCGCCGCCAGCGCCTCATCTTCGGCACGGCGTGAGCCGCGGCGCTGGGCGTGGAGGAGTTCGTCCTGTCCGGCTGGCCGCATCTGGAGGAGGCGTACCGGGTGAGCGAGTACGTGCTCCCCCGCCTGAGACGCGTCACCGTCTTCCTGAACCCGTCCTTCTACGGCTTTTCTAAGGTTCGCCGACGGCGCGGTGAAGGTCGGCCGGATTGGCTGGCGACAGCCGCCGGCCGGAGATGCCGGCCCGGGCGGCCGGGAGGAGAAGCGACATGGACCGACGAAAGGCCGGTTTGGCCGCCGGGATGGTCGCGGTGATGGTGCTCGGCGGGTCGGGGGCGCTGGCGGCCTCGCCCCCGCCCGGCGGCGCCGACGATCCGTGCGCCAAGACCGCGACGTGCTCACCCGCCGACATCGCGAAGTTGAAGGAAGAGGCGGTGCTGAAGGAGCAGGCTGCGAAGGCCGAGGCGGCCCGGACCCAGGCCGTCGATCCCGGCCAGGACGGGTCCAGGTGCTCAGCCGACGTGAAGCAGCCTGAGGCGATCGATTCGGGCAAACTGGCCCGGGCGCTGGCCGACACGCTGGGCGTCGGGCTCGACCAGGCGACCGCCGCCATGGAGGAGCTCAACCTGCTCTCCCAGAAGGGCGGGATAAATCCCGACTCGGCGGAGTTCACGGCGGTGGCCGCGCGGCTGGGCGTGTCCGTGAACAGCCTGAACGAGGCGCTGGGCGCGATCAAGCGGAAATTCGCACCGCCGGAGGTCGGCACGCCGGACCGCGCCGGAACGCCGGAGCGCATGAACACGCCGGACCCCGTGAAGCCGGACTACGTGAAGCCGGATCCCGTGAAGACGCCGGACGGGATCGGGACGCCGGACCCGAAGATGCCGGACGGAGTCGGGACGCCGGACTCCAAGACACCGGACGGAGTCGGGACGCCGGACTCCAAGACGCCGGACGGAGTCGGGACGCCGGACTCCAAGACACCGGATGGAGTCGGCACGCCGGACTCCAAGACACCGGACGGAGTCGGCACGCCGGACTCCAAGACGCCGGACCCCGTCAAGACGCCGGGTTCCTGAGCCGCCGGACGGCCGGGTGGGCGACCAGCCCGCCGGGGATCACTGGGGGCTGGGCGATGGCCATCCCGCCCGGCTGTCCTGAGCGGCCGCACCCACCGAGACCCGAGCGGCCACGCCCTCCTGGCCATTCCAGGCATGGGAGGCAATCGCGCCACCCGGCTGTCCGAGGGACTCACCAGCGACCGTGCATCAGGCCTGGGGCATGAGAGGGCTGGGCGGCGGGGTGCTTCAGCAGGGAGAGTGTCATCATGCACGTCCTTGTGGCGGATGACGACGAGGCGGTGCGCCGCTCGCTGGCGCGCGCGCTCGCCCGTGAGGGCTATCACGTGAGCACGGCCGCCGACGGCCTGCTCGCCCTGGAGGCGGCCGGCGGTGGGAGGCAGGACGCGGTGGTGCTGGACATCATGATGCCCGGGCTGGACGGGCTGGAGGTGTGCCGCCGCCTCCGAGCCGGTGGCGACCGTACGCCGATCCTGATGCTCACGGCCCGCGACCTGGTCGCCGACCGGGTGGCCGGGCTGGATGCCGGGGCCGACGACTATCTGGTCAAGCCGTTCGCGCTGGAGGAGCTGCGGGCCCGCCTGCGTGCCCTGCTGCGGCGCAGCGGCGCGGCGGATGAGGTGCTGCGCTTCGCCGACCTCGAGCTGGACACCGCGGCCTGCCGGGCCTCGCGCGGCGCGCGGGTGCTCGACCTGACCAGGACCGAGTACACGCTGCTGAAGGTGTTCCTGCGCAACCCGAACCGGGTGCTGAGCCGCAGCGTGATCTTCGACGCTGTCTGGGGGTACGACTTCGGCCCGTCCTCCAACGCGTTATGGGTCTACATCAGCTATCTGCGGGCAAAGCTGGAGGCCGGGGGCGAGCCACGGCTGATCCAGACGGTGCGCGGGCTGGGGTACGTGCTGCGGGAGCAGCCGTGAACCCGCGGACCGAGGTCGACCACGACGGGTTCGTGCTGCGGGAGGAGCCGTGAAGCTGCGGACCCGGGTCGCGCTGGCGGGGGCGGCCGTGGTGGCGGCGGCGCTGCTGGTGGCCTCGCTCGTGCTGTATCCGTCGGTGGCGGCCGGACTGTCCGGACAGCACGACGGGGAGCTGGTGCTGGCCGCCGGCCAGGCGCCCCGCCTGCTGAAGACGTTCAAGGTCACCGAAGAGCCCCTGCCCGTGCGTCCGGTCAGCGTGGGCAACACACTGCTGCAGTTCTTCCCGCCTCCCGTGGAGCCGGGCGCGACGGGCGGCTTCGTGCCGCTCACCATCACGGATGCCGAGGTCGCGGTGGGCAGGAGCACCCCGTACTTCCAGGACGTGACCTATGACGGGGCCCGCTACCGCGTCTACACGGCCCCGCTGAACGAGGTCGACCAGGCCCTGGTGCGTACCGCGTTCCCGCTGGACCGGGACGACGAGACGCTGGGCAGGCTGAAGCTCCTTCTGGCGGCGCTGACATCGGGCGGCGCGCTGATCGCCGGGGTGGGCGCGCGGCTGCTCGCCGGGCGGGTGCTGCGTCCCATCGGCCGCCTGACCGAGGTGGTCGAGCACGTAACCGCCACCCGTACGCTCACCGCCGGCGGCCTGGACGCCAGCGGGCGCGACGAGGTGGCCCGCCTGGCCCGCTCCTTCACCACGATGACGGGCGCGCTGAACGAGTCCCTGCTGGCACAGCGGCGCCTGGTGGCCGACGCGTCGCACGAGCTGCGTACCCCGCTGACCAGCCTCATCACCAATCTGGAGCTGCTGGGGGAAGGACGCGGCACCGCCGACCCCCAGGCCCCTGCCCTGGTGCACGAGGCCCGCGCCCAGGCCGGCGAGCTGCGGGTGCTGGTCAACGACCTGGTGGAGCTCGCCCGGTACGGCGACACGCAGATCCACATCGAGGACGTCCGCCTCGACCTGGTGGCAGAGCGCGTGCTCGCAAGGGCACGGGCGCGCGCGCCGCACGTGCGGCTGCGGGCCGAGCTCGCCGAGTGCCTGGTGTGCGCGGACCCGGATGCCGTCGAACGCGCCGTCGCCAACCTCGTCGACAACGCGATCAAATGGAGCCCACCGGGTGGCGAGGTGCTGGTGCGGGTGGACCCCACCGGCACGCTGTCGGTCGCCGACCGGGGCCCCGGCATCGCGCCCAAGGACCTGCCCTTCGTCTTCGACCGGTTCTACCGCGCCGAGGCGGCCCGCGCGCTGCCCGGCTCGGGGCTCGGCCTGGCCATCGTGCGGCAGATCGCCGAGGCGCACGAGGGCACGGTACGGGCCGAGCCGCTTCCGCAAGGGGTCCGGCTCGCCCTGTCGCTCCCCTTGGCGACCTGAGCTGGGCCACCCCCCTGCGATCAGTGATGGGGCGGGGGGAACGTTCTGTCGGTGGCGGAGCGTAGCGTGCCGTCCATGGCGACACTACTCGGCAACCTGGTGGACCTCTCCGACTTCGCATGGCAGCGCCTGCGCACCCGGCTGGAGGGCCTGACCGACGAGGAATACCTCTGGGAGCCGGTGCCCGAGTGCTGGACGGTCCGCCGCGGCGAGGACGGCTCGTACGAAGCCGACGGGGCGCGGCTGCCGCCTGAGCCGCCGCCGTTCACCACGCTGGCCTGGCGGATCACCCACCTCATCGACGTGCTGCAGGCCGAGCGGACGGCGACCTGGTTCGGGCACCGGCCGTCGCCGCAGGACGGGCTGCCCGGGGTGCCGGGCAGCGCCGCCGACGCGCTGCGGGCGCTGGAGCATGCCTACGACGTGTGGCGGCGGCGGCTGGCCGGTTTGAGCGAGGACGATCTCGTCCGTCCCATGGGCCCGATCGCGGGGCCGTACGCCGAGCAGGACGGCACCGCCTTCGCCCTGCACATCCTCGACGAGCTCATCCACCACGGAGCCGAGATCGGCGTCGTGCGTGACCTCTACCATCAGCTCGGGCCGCGTGACCCCTTCGTGCTCGCCTGCGTGCGCGGCGACCGAGCGGAGATCGACGCCATGCTCGAGAAGGACCCCGCGCTGCTCGAGCGCACGCGTGCCGAGCATCCCGCCCTGCTGGTCCAGGCGGCCGCGCTGCAGCGCTGGGCGGCGGTGGAGGTGCTGGTCGAGCTGGGCTTCGACGTCAACGCCCGCTCCGCGTCCGGCCGCGTCCCGGCCCACTACGCCGCCGGAGCCGGGCACGTCGACACCCTGCGGCTGCTCCTCGGGCACGGAGCCGATCTGACCGTCACCGATGCGATGTACCAGGCCACACCGCTCGGCTGGGCCCAGTGGTTCGGCCAGGAGGAGGCCGCCGACTACCTCCAGCGGCACCAGGCCACCGGCGGCTCGGCCTGACAAGGGCCTTATACCGCCCAACCGCCCAACCATCCCGACCGACCCGCCGATCGGTCATGTCCCAGAGGGCCCGTGCGCCGGCACGTTCAGGAGCCCCGAGGGCGGGCGCGTCCATAAGACGTGCCCGCCCGCCAGAAGGGTCAGGCCAAGGGCTTCGACTCGTCCAGCTTGGCGATCTGGGTCAGCGCCGCCTTGTACTTCTTGGCCAGTTCCCGGATCTTGGCCCCATACGTGGCCGCGTCGGCGTTGACGATGTTGCGGGCGTTGGTCGCGTCCCACTTGGCCGGCAGGTCGTAGTCGGCCAGCTTGTGGTTGCCGCGGAACATCCCGTCCCGCATCCCCAGCACCATGATCCCCGCCGCGACCGCCGGTTTGGCGGCGTTCTCCGGGTTCGTCAGCAGGTCCACGTTCCCCAGCGAGGCCAGGTTGGTGAATTTGGCGTAGTTCGCCCGCCCGGTGACCTGGACGTAGCCGCGGCCGATGAAGACCATGAAGTCGCACTTCCTGGCCGCCTTCTTGACGGCGACCGGCTCGGCGTCCGGGTAGACGGTGCCGTTCCACAGAGCCACGTCCGCGGCGGTGCTGATGTCGCCCGCGTCCTTCAGCGCCTTGCCGGCCTTGATGTTGCCGGCGAGCGTGTTGTAGCTGCTCTTCTGGCCGGGGATGGCGTTGAAGAAGTACGCGTCGCGGGTGAACACGGTGTCGGTGGAGATGCCGTTGGAAAGCTCCGTGGTGTACTTGCCCATCGCCGATTCGTGGTGCGCGGTGGCCAGGACGTAGCTGACCGGGTTCAGGTCCGCCACCCCGTGGGCCGCGCAGGCGCCGAGTATCGCGTTCAGCGCCGTGCGTGCGGTGGCCGCGCCGTTGACGGTGTTGGCCACCGGCAGCGCGCGGTTCACCGCGACGGTGAGCGCGGCGGCCCGTACGCCGGCCACGTCGGCCGGCGGGAAGCCCGCGTCGTCCGGCAGCACCCCGGTCTTGACGAACTGGGCCGCGTAGAGGAAGCGGGCCGGGTTCTCCAGGCTCGCGCTGTGGGTGGTGACGACGTCCACGAACTCCGGGTACTTCAGCAGCGGATCGATCTCCTTGGCGAGGTTGCCGAAGCGCTTGGCCACGGCCGCCACCACGTCGGAGTCGGTGAGGAGCTGGAGCATCTGCACGAAGTCGAGCACGTTCGAGAACGTCGGCTCGGTGATGAGGACGGAGTTGAGCAGGGCGGGGTCCGAGACGGCAGGGGCCGGCGGGGTGGAACCGTTCTGGGTCACGGCGGGTTTCGTGTCGATCCCCTGGGCGGACAGCGCCTTGTCGACGAGGGCCGCCTTGACCGAGTCGCTTCCCGGCTGCACCCCGTCTCCATTGGTCTGGGAACCGTTCGCCCCGGCGTCCGCCTGTTTCTCGTTGATGGCCGCCTTCTCGTTGATGGCGGCGCCCGCCTCGGACAGCGTCTTCTCCTCGGGTTTCTTGGCGCTCATGGCGTCGGCCAGCGCGCTGAGCGTCGTCGCCAGAGCGGTGCCCGCGGCCTGGAGCTGGCCGATCGACGCCTTGCTCGCCGCGTCGAGCGCCTGCCCGGCAGCCTCACCGCTCGCGGTCAGCCCGCTCATGTTGCGGAAGGCGTCACTGGTCGAGATCGCGGTGAGCACGCTCGACAGGCCGGCCGGCTCCGGCAGCGCCAGCGGGCTCTGGATGTTGACCAGCGGCTTGTCGAACGTCCCCAGGTCCGGCGCCGTGGCCGGCGTGTGCGTGCCGGCCGTCAGCGGCTGGATCCCGGGCGGCGCGGGCGGCGGCGAATCGGCCCAGTCGAAGAACCGGGTGATGTCGAGCTTCTCCGCCGCGTTCGCCCGCCCGAGCACCGCTTCGGCGAACACGCCCCCGGTCGGCACCGCGACGGTGTCCACCGAGATCCGCGAGCGGTCGACGTGCTCGTGCACCCAGTCGCGCCAGTCGTCGTCCTCCTCGTACGTGAAGCGGTAGACGAGGTAGTTGCCCACGACCTGCAGGGGCGCGGGCGAAAGGTGGTCGACGAGGTTCACGGTGTGGCCGTCGCCCACGGCGACCTTGAACGGGGCCAGCTCCATGATCCGCGACTGCGGGTCCTCGTGCAGCCACACCTGCTGGCTGTAGTAGAGCCGGTTCTCGTTGAGCAGAGCGCCGAGCTGCGCCAGCGCGGGTGGGGTGCTGGTCTGGTAGAGGGGTACGTTGTTGAACTGGCTGACGCTGGTGTCGACGATGAAACTGCAGTCGAGCCATCGGGCCTCGGATCCGAGCCCGACCGCGAACTCCAGCTTCACCAGATGGTCCATGTGCGTACCCGGCGGGTAGCGGGAAGGCTGGTAGGACGGCTGCATCTGCAGCGACACCGCCGCGATCCGTCCGAAGGACAGCGGCGACTGGTCGGGCAGCTCGGAGTGGATCTCCGTGGGCGGGGCATCGTCGGCGGCCGACTGGTCGAGGGAGATGAGGTTGCCGTCCTCGAGCTGGATGTCGACCTTGAGCACGGCGGACCTGGGGTCGTCGGCGCTTACCGCCGGCCACCGCACGGTGTTGAGCTGCAGCCGGTAGTCAAGGGTCAGGCGATCCAGGTTCCCGTTGAACACGATGAACCCTTCACGCGCCAGTGCGCGCGCGTTCGCCTTCATCGCCGGCCCGAAGAGGTCGGCCAGCTTCCTGTAGAACGGAAAGGCCGGGTTCGGCGGGATGTCCGGCAGCCGGCTGCCCGTGGCGAAGTACAGCTCGAACCCGGCGGGGGCGCTCTCCTCGAGGTCGGCCAGCAGCGCGCGGGTCTGGCCGTCCAGCGCGGCCGCCCTGAGGATGGACAGGTACTTGACGATGTTGCGCTCGTCGGAGAAGTCGATGAGCCGCATCGGCAGGAAAATGCACCGCTCGGCGCCGGCCAGCCGCGTCTGCGTCTCGTAGACCTGCACCATCTCGTAGTACTGCACGGTGAGCGCGTGCATGTGGTTGTAGTTGGTGACCGTGCGCGTCGCCAGGTTCTCCGACTGCGTCTGGTTGACCTCGCTGACCGACGCGGCCCGCTGGTTGCGCAGCGAGGACGACACCTGCTGCGTCGCGTCCCTGATGTTCTGCTGCAGGTTGGTGGCGATGGCGCGGTCGCCGGTCGAGACCGTGTGCGTGGCCGCGACCTGCTGGTTTGCGCTGCCCGAGAACGAGCCGAAGAGCACGCCCGCGAGCCCGCCGACGCTGCCCGCTGTGGAGGTGGACTCGGTCGCCGTGACGGAGGCGCCTTTGGTGAACTCGGTCGCGACGCCGCTCGCGATCTGCGAGACCGTGCGGGCGCGATCGTTGCTGCTGCTCAGGCGCTCCGACTCGGTCAGCGACTGCTGCGTGGAGGCGGAGGACTTGCTGGTCCAGTCGATCACGGCGATGTTCGTGCTTTCCCCCGGTGCCAGCGGCAGGCTGTGCAGGAGGTGGCCCTTCGCCACGCCCACGGGGTTCCAGCTGTGCGTGTACGTCAGGCGCGCGCCGTACCGGACCCGGTCGAAACCGGCCTGCGGGGTGGCCGTGATGTCGAACAGCACACCTTCGAGCGTCTTGGGGTCCGCCCCGAACTCGCCGGGGAACATCACGACGGCCGAGTACAGGTGCCGTTCGGTGCCGAACTCGCCGCTCTTGGGCACCAGCTCGATCGGTGCCTCCAGGTCGGCGCCGTCGCCGACGACCGGGGTGTAGGCCTCGATCATGATCGCTTTGGCGGCGAGGTACGGCGGCCAGTACGCCAGATCCCTGATCGTCCGGACGCTGAGCTCCTGCCGCAGCGACTGCCCGATGGCCAGGTCGACGCCGGCCAGCACCTCGATGTCGGCGTAGGGCAGCTCGGCCGTGTCGGTGTCGAGGAACCCGTCGTCGACCAGCGACGAGGGGCCCCGCCCGTAGCGGCGCATCACCGATCGGGGGTTCTCGCTGGACGCCACGATACGGGCGGCGTCATCGAAGACGGCCGACACCGACAGGTCGAAGACCGTCATGGCCTTCACCGCCGCGATGGCCGCGGCGGCCGCGCCGCTCACGCCGAGCAGCACCGACGGCGGGCTCGTGAGGATCTGCGCGATCGACAGGTCGGCGAACTGCGATTTGACGAACGTCTGATATCCCATGTCGCTCTCCTGTCACACCAGCAGCGCGGCGGCCGCCGGCCCGAGGGCCTCGAGGATGGGCCCGATCTCGCCGCCGATGCCGGCCACCGCCTCAGCGCCGCCACCGGCGACCCAGTCGCCCAGCCCGGACGCGCCATCGGCCGCCGTCCCGGCGTTGACCGCCGTCCCGGCCGCGTTCCCGGCCTCGGCGCCCGCCGCGTTCCCCTTGCCTGCCAGGTTGAACAGCGACCCCAGGCCCTTAGCGGTCTTCGTGAGGTTCTCGCCACCGTCGGTGCCGGACGCGAGCAGCTTGCCGAAGGAGTCGGTGATGGCCTTGAGCGTGTCGTCGGCCTGCTTGGCCGCGGCCAGGTCACCGTCCCTGGAGGCCTCGAGGCTGGCCTTGAGCAGCCCCTTGGTGATGTCGATGCCGCTCATGTCGTTGAACAGCTTCGACACCATCAGCGTCTTCAGCAGCGCCTCGCTGTTGCCGAGCGCGGGCAGGGCGAGCGGCTGCTGGAGCGAGAGCACGGGCTCGGGCAGCGGCGTGACGGCCGGCACACCGATCCTGGTCTGCCGGCCCTGCTGTGCGGCGGCGATCTCCGGCGCCAGGTTGGGGATCGGCGACTCCTGCCACTTCCAGAAGCGCGTCACGTCGAGTTTCTCGGCCGAGTTGAACTCACCCAGGACCGCCTCCGTGAACACCCCTCCGGTGGGCAGGGGCACCAGCGCCACCTGCGGCACGGCGGCCTTGGTCTCGCGCCTCTTCCACGCCTGCCAATCTTTGTCGCCCTCGTAGGTGAACGGGAAGGCGACGTAGTTGCCCGCCACCGTGACGGGCACGGGATCGATCCACTCGACCACGCGGACCTTGACGTCGCCCACCTCGCACTCGTACGGCGCGAGCTGCATGACGAGCGACTGCCGGTCGGCCCGCATCCAAATGCTCTGGCTGTAGTGGAGCTGGTCAGCCATCAGCCTGGCGGAGACGTCGGCCACGTTGACCGGCGGGTGCCCCTGGAGGACGGTCATCTCGGTGGCCTGGCTGCGCGAGGCCACGAAGGCCGCGTCCAACCACAGGGTGCGGCCGCGCAGCTCGACGCGGAGCCACAGCCGGACGAGGTCGTGGTCCGACGGGCTGGTGTCCTTGGCGGCGACGAGCGAGGCCTGCAGGGTGCGCAGCCGGTCGAGCGGCACCCCGTCGCCGATGCCCGGCTGAGTCGCCGCGGCCGAGGCGCGGTCGTCCGAGCCGGTCAGGTACGTCGTGGCGCCGTCCACGAACTGCAGGGTGACCTTCGAGATCTGTGTGCCCTCCCAGGCGACGCCGCGCAGGATCGCCTCCCTGTCGAACTCGTACCAGCGGTGCCCGGCCCGGTCGAAGCTCTCCAGCCGGCGGGAGCGGACGGCCGCCTCGCTCTCGGAGCGCAGCGCGTCACGCAGCGCACGGATGCGCGTCTGGAGCTGCTGCACCCGCAGGCGTTTCTCGACGGCGCGCGCCAGGGCCAGCGCCGGTACCGCCGCCTCCTTGTCCTCCGCCGTGGACTGCACGGCCGTGCCTGCCTGGTCGCGTACCAGGTCGAGGGCCGCGGTGGCGAAGCGGTCGAAGGGGAACTCCAGCGCGGTCGTGTGCCGGAGCCGCGTCAGCATGTCGCGGGTCTCCCGGTCGAGCGCGGCGTCGGCCAGGATGCCGAGATAGCGCCGCACGATCGACTCGTCGCGGAAGTTCACCAGCCGCATGGGGATGAACACGCATCGCTCGATGCCGTCCAGCCGTGTCCTGGTCTCCCACGTCTGGACCACCTCGTAGTACTGCACCGACATCGCGTGCATGTGGTTGTTGTTGACGACCACGCGCGTGTTGATCGACTCGCTGTCGCCCTCGCTGACCTCGGTGACGATGGCTGCGCGTTTCGTGCGCGACAGCGCCGAGTTCTGCTGGGTACGGGCGTTGATGCTCTGCAGCGCGCTCGCGCTCATCGACCGGTTGCCGAACGAGGTCGAGTACGTCGCCGCGGTCCCCGCGGTGAAGCCGCCGGAGGCCTGGCCGCCGAGCAGCCCAAGCAGCCCCGGAGTGGCCGCGCTGGTCGTGACCGAGGCGGAACCGGCCACCGAGTCACCGCTCTGGAACTCGTGCGCGACCGCCCGGGTGACCTCGGAGATGACGGTCGAGTTGCTGAGCGCGTTCGACAGCTGCTCGGCCTGCGCCTCCTCTTCTTCGGTCTGCGCGGCCACGCGCCGCAACCAGTCCACCACCGTGAGCCGGGTGCTCTCCCCCGGTGCGAGCGGCAGGCTGTGCAGGAGCTGGCCCAAAGCCACGGCCTTCGGCGACCACGTCTGCGTGAAGTGCAGGATCGCACCGAAGGCGACGTCGTTGAAGCCGGTCTGCGACAGCGAGGTGACGTCGATCAGGCCGCCGTCCCAGACGTGCTCGCGCGAGGGCTTGCTCTCGATGAGCACCGTTCCGGTGTAGCGGACCTGGTGGGTGGCGAACTCACCCGAGCGGGCGATCAGATCGTCCGGCTCCTCCCGGTCGTACCCGGCGGCCTTCTCCGGCGCCAAGGCCTGCGTGAGGAGCTTGACGGAGGCCAGGTACGGCGGCCACTGCGCCAGGTCGCGCACCGACGTGACCGCCATGGTGTCCTGCAGGGACTTGGCGAGGGCCGGGGAGACGGCGACGAGGGTCTCGGCGGGCTGCCCGGGCAGCTCGGCCAGGCTGTCGTCGGGGCTCAGCGGCACGATGAGGTCGGACGGCGGGCGGGCGTGCCGTCCGAGGACCGAGTGGGGATCGGCCGCGGCCTCCACCACCCGCGCGGCATCACGGAACGCTCCAGAGAGGGCGAGATCGTAGACGGTGCGTACGGGGATCGTGTCGAGCGTGGCCTCGGCGGCGTCGGAGACGCCGAGCAGCACGCTGGGAGGGGACTGCAGGACCTCTCGGAGCTCCAGGTGAGCGAACTCCGTCTTCACATGGACGGTGTACGTCATCGCAGGTCGCATTCATGGGGTGATGGGCATCTCCCGGATATCGCGACCGTCGTGCGGGCCGTTTCCCACGCCGGGTGTCCAATACCGGCCAATCTCCCTGGAGGCGCCTCGCGCGTTTCATGAGGTCTGGGCGGGGCGGCCGGGCGGGACGAGGTCGCCGAGGGAGACGGCCAGCCAGAGCTGGAGCCGGTGGCCAGGGTCGGTCAGGGGGCGGCCGGAGACACGCTCGGCGACGGCCAGGCGGCGGCGGAGCGTGTTGCGGTGCACACCCAGCCGGCGCGCGGCCGTCTCCAGGTTCGAGCCCGCCTCCAGGTATGCCCGGACCGTGTCGACCAGGTCGCCGCCGTGCCGTGCCTCGTACTCGCGTAGCGGGCGGAGCGCGGCGGCGGAGAAGCGGTGCGCCGCCTCGGGCACGAACGCGTCCCTGAGCAGCGCCGACGTCTCCAGGTCGTCGACGTGGGCGTAGCCGTCGCCGCGGGCGGCCAGGGCGGCGGCGTGCCGCACCGCCGAGGGGAGCTCGTCCAGGCCGAACGCCCGGCAACCGCCGCCCGGCACGCCCAGCCGCGCGCACAGCTCCGCACCCCGCCGCCGCCCGCCCTCGGGCCCCTCCGGCAGCACGAACACCGTGTGCTCGGACCGGGAGCACACGAGGGCCGGCTCCGCGGCGTCCCCCACCACCTCTTCCAGCACTTCCGCCGCCGTCTCGACCGGCACCGCGGCCCGCGCCACGACCACCTCGTACGGCGGGTCCGCCACCGGGCACAGCTCGCCCAGCTGGCGGGGCGACAACCTGCCGTCGAGCACGGCGGCCAGCAGCGCGCCCCGCTGGGCGTGCGCCTTGGCCCGGCTGGCGCGCACGCCGAGCAGCTCCATGGCGAGCAGGCAGGCGGCCTGGTTGGCCAGCATCCGCGCGTGCCACTCCAGCGGCGAGGCGGTGCACACCGCCAGCCAGCCGGTCGGCGGCCCCGAGAAGCCCAGGCTCTGCACCTGCACGGCCTCGATGCCGTCGTCCAGGACGCCGGCGCTGCGCCGGGCCGCCCCCTCCGCCATCTCCCGGGCTCTGGCGTGCCAGGGCCGCTCCCCCGCCGGCGTCGCCGCCCTGGGCTTGCCCTGCGGATCCAGCAGCATGGACTCGCCGCCGGTGTGCTCGGCCAGCGCGCGCAGGATGCCCGACGTGCCCGACAGCAGCGCGGCCCGTGCCATGGCCTCCTGGGCGGCGACGACCCGCCGCTCCCCGCGTACCCGCTCGTCTGCGTGCCACCGGGCGACGGCCTCGGTCACCGCGATGAACGGCGTGAGGATCTCCAGCACCGGCAGGCCATGGAGATCCGCGGCGGCCAGCACCTCCTCGGGGACGGCGGTCATCGCCTCGCCGAGCGCGAAGGCCAGCCCGGCGCAGCCCGCGCCCGACAGCCGCTCGACGTACGCGTGCCGCCCGGCGGGGTCGGCGGGCAGGCCGAGCCCGATGGCCATCACCAGCTCGCCCCCGCGCAGCCACGGCACGGGGTCGGCCAGCTCCGACACGTGCGCCCAACGCACCACACGCGTCAGCCCGGCGCGCCCGGCCAGCAGCCGCATGCGCATGCCGGGCAGGGTCATGGCCTGGGCGACGGTCAGCGCCATGGGAGCCGCCTGCAGTGCATACTGCACCCTAATTCATCCCCAGTAGTGCATTTCCTCCCGGCCCCGCCATGCCTGACCTGCGCTTATCGTCGTCGCACCCCCTGACACCCGGAGGAACCATGAATCGCGCCACCCGGGCGGCCGGCGCCGCCTTCGTCGGGACCACGATCGAGTGGTACGACTTCTACGTCTACGCCACAGCCGCCGCGCTGCTCTTCGACGACCTGTTCTTCCCCAACGCCTCCAGCCCCACGGTGGCGCTCATGGCGTCCTTCGCCACGTACGCGGTCGGCTTCTTCGCCAGGCCGCTCGGCGGCATCGTCTTCGGCCACTTCGGCGACCGGGTCGGCCGCAAGTCGGCGCTGGTGGTCACGTTGCTCATGATGGGCGGCGCGACGTTCGCCGTGGGCCTGCTGCCCACGTACGCGTCGATCGGCACGCTCGCCCCCGTGCTGCTGGTGCTGCTCCGCTTCGTGCAGGGGCTGGCGGTCGGCGGCGAGTGGGGCGGGGCCGCGCTCATGGCGGTCGAGCACGCGCCCGAGGGCAAGAAGACCTTCTACGGCGGCTTCGCCCAGCTCGGCAACCCGGCGGGCGCGCTGCTGGCCACCGGCGCGTTCAGCCTGATCACCCTGTTCGGCGATGACGCGCTGCACTCGTGGGGCTGGCGGGTGCCGTTCATCATCTCGGCCGTGCTGGTGCTGGTCGGCCTGTTCATCCGGCTCCGCGTCGAGGAGTCGCCCGTCTTCGAGCAGACCGACAAGACCGGGGTGCCGATCAAGGAGGTCTTCCGCACGTCGTGGCGGTCGGTGCTGCTCGGCATCGGCACGCTGCCCGTGGCCATCGGCGGCTACTACATCCTCACCACGTTCCTGTTGTCGTACGCCACGGGCCCGTCCGTCGGCGAGACCGAGCAGCTCATTCTGAACGGCCTCAGCTTCGCCGCGTTCGTCGAACTGGTCGCCACGCTCGGCATCGCCTGGATGGGTGACAGGTTCGGCGGGCGCAAGGTCGCCATCTGGTTCCTCGTCATCACCGCGGTGCTGGCCGTGCCGCAGTTCGCGGTGCTCGGCTCGCACAGCACGTTCCTGATCTTCCTGATGCTCGGTCTGATGCGGCTGGCCACCTCGGGCACCTACGGGCCGATGGCCGCCATCCTGTCCGAGATGTTCCCGCCGCACGTCCGCTACACCGGGATCTCGCTCGCCTACCAGGGCGCCGGCGCGATCTTCGGCGGCCTGTCCCCGCTGGCCGCCACCGCCCTGGTCGGCGTGTACGGCGGCGCCGCCTGGCCGGCCGTGGCCCTGCTCGTCGCGATGTGCGCGCTCAGCGTGCTCTGCCTGGCCGTGGCGCCCCGCCACCGCGACCACGTGCCGGCCGCTCCCATCACCATCGAATAGGAGAGTGCATTGTCCACCACCGTCATCACCGGCGGGAGGGTCGTCACCATGGACCCCTCGAACCCGTACGCGCAGGCCGTGGCCGTGCGCGACGGCCGCGTCCTGGCCGTCGGGCGCGAGCAGGACGTGCTGGCCGCGGCGGGCCCGGGAGCCGAGGTCGTCGACGCGGGCGGGCGGAGTGTGCTGCCCGGCTTCATCGACCCGCACAACCACCTGCTGTCCACCGCCGAGACGCTGGTGGCGGTTGACGCCCGCTACCCGGCCGTCGGCAGCGCCTCCGACCTGATCGCCGCCATCGCCGCCGAGGCCGCGAGGACCCCCGCGGGCCAGTGGATCAGGGCGTACGGAATGGACGACGCCAAGTACCCCGGCGGGCGGCCGACCCGGCGGCAGCTCGACGAGGCCACCACCGAGCACCCGGTGATCGTCTACCACGTGTCCGGACACCAGGCGGTGGTCAACTCGGCCGCGCTGTCCTGGCGCGGCATCGGCGACGACGTGGCCGACCCGGCGGGCGGCGCGTTCGTGCGGGACGAGGGCGGGCGGCTGACCGGCATGGTGCTGGACTCGGCCATGGAGCTGATCCTGCCGGTGGCCGTGGACATCGGCTGCCACGGCCCCAACTTCCACGTCGACCTGCCTCTTGAGCAGCTGAGGTCGTGGCTGGAGCTGGCCGGGGAGACGTACCTGCGGGCCGGGGTGACCACCGTGTGCGACCCGCAGGTGTCGCGCCGCGAGCTGCTGGTCTACCGGTCCGCCTGGGAGGCGGGCACGCTGCCGGTGCGCACCGCGGTCATGCCGCTGTCGCACATGCTGGACGAGCTGTCCTCGATCGGCCTGGCGGGCCCGTTCGGCGACGACCGGCTGCGGTTCGGGGCGATGAAGTTCTACTGCGACGGCACGCTGCTGGGCGGCACCGCGATGTTCGACGAGCCGTACGGCGAGGGCTTCACGGGCTCGCTCTACCACCAGCCGGAGCAGCTCGTGGACCTCGTACGGCGGGCCGCGACCGCGGGCTGGCAGATCGGCATCCACACCCAGGGTGACCGGGCGATGGGCTACTCCCTCGACGCGATCAAGGCCGCGGTGGCGGTGTCGGGCGACGACGCCCGGCCCAGGATCGAGCACTGCGGTTACCCCACCCCCGCCCAGGTCAGGGAGTTCGCCTCGCTCGGCGTGATCCCGGTCAACCAGCCCAACTTCCTGTACGACAGCGGCACCGACTTCGTGCGCCGGCTCGGCGAGCGGCGGGCGCACCGGCTGCAGCCGATGCGCGAGGAGCTGGACGCGGGGCTGCGCCCGGTGCTGTCCAGCGACTCGTTCGTCTCCTCGCTGCGGCCCATGGAGACCGTCTCCAACGCGGTGGTCCGCCGTACCAGGGAGGGCGGGCCGATCGGGGCCGAGCAGGCGATCACCTTGGAGGAGGCGCTGCGCGCGCACACGATCGACGCGGCCTACGCCCTGCGCATGGAGGACCGGATCGGGTCGCTCACGCCCGGCAAACTGGGCGACGTGGTGGTGCTGGACGCGGACGTCCAGAGTCTGCCCGCCGGCGCGCTGTCGGGCGTGGACGCGTGGCTCACCATGCTCGACGGGCACATCGCCTACCGCGCGCCCGTGCCGGCCGAGTAGCGCCTCTCGACTGGTGCGAGGCGCGGGGCGGCGGCACGTGCTCCCTTACTTCCCGGCTCCGGCGAAGGGCATGTGCTCGCCCTCCACGTACGCCGGGAACGGCTGGTAGACGTTCACGCCCGGGTTCCCGCGCAGCAGCAGGGCGGAGACGAACGGCTGCTCCTCGCTCGTGATCCGGGTCGAGGTCGGGATGTAGCGGATGGTCAGGCCGCAGCGGCGGCGCGGCGAGGTGTTGGCGTTGGAGGCGTGCAGGATGTTGGGGTGGTGGACCTCCACGTCGCCGGGCGCCAGGACGAGGTCCACGGCCTGCGACTCGTCCACGGTCACCGCGCTCTCCGAGCCGAGCACGTTGTCGATGTCGTCGCGCTGCCGCAGCTCGTGCAGGTCCTGCTTGTGCGAGCCGGGGATCACGCGCATGCAGCCGTTCTCCGGCGTGGCCTCGTCCACGGCCAGCCAGAGCGTGACGACGCGCATCGGCTCCAGCGGCCAGTACGCGCCGTCCTGATGCCACAGGACCGGCTTGCCGGAGAAGGGCGGCTTGCTGATGTAGTGCGAGGCGAACAGCGCGATGTCCGGGCCGACGAAGGTCTCGGCGAGGTCCAGCAGCCGGTCGTCGCTGACCAGCCGCACCCAGAAGGGGTCACCGGCGACCAGCTCGGTGCCCAGGTCCTCGCCGTGCAGGTCGGGGTGCCTGGCCTGGAGCCAGGCGACATGGTCGCTCGCCTCGGCGATCAGGTCGCGGTCGAGGACGTCGCGGAAGATCGTGTAGCCGTCGCGGTCGTAGTCCTGGAGGGTCCGGTCGACTTCCGTGATCACCATGTGCTCCTTGTGAGGGGTGGGCGTCAATCGGATTCTTCGGTCTTCAGGGCAGGCGTTACTAGCACTCGCCGCCCCATAAGTATTAATTTCCTGACATGCCGACCGTCCTGCGCTGGGTCGAGTTCGCGGCCGGCCTGCCGTACCACGCGGCCCTGGTGCCGGTGACCGGCAGCCGCAGGGACCGGCCGGAGCCGCACAGTCACGCCGACTTCCACGAGCTCGTCTTCGTGACCGCGGGGGCGGGCGCGCAGAGGGTCGGCGAGGCGGAGCTGCCGCTGCGCGCGGGCGACGTCGTGCTGGTACGCCCGCATGACCGCCACGAGTTCGCCTCGAACGACGGCATGAGCTTCGTCAACATCGCCTTCCCGAGCGAGCGCTGGCGTGCCTTCGCCGACCTGGCCGGGCTGGCGGGCCCGGCGGACTGGGATCGCCGGGAGTTCCCGCCGTCGGCGCGCGCCGATCTCGGCGGGCCGGTGGCGGCGGAGTTCGGCCGGGTGCTCGGCGCCTATTCCGGCGCGCCCCGCGTCCTCGACCTGGTCGGGCTGTGGACGGCGGTCGTCCCTCTGCTGGAACGCGCCGACGGCACGGCCGTGGACCCGCGGCCCGGCTGGCTGGTGTCGGCCTGCGCCGCGATGCGCCGCGAGGAGCACCTGCGCGAGGGCCTGCCCAGGCTCCAGGCGATGGCCGCGGTCAGCTCGGGGCACCTGGCCCGCTCGATGCGCAGGCACTACGGCTGCACGCCGATCGGGTTCGTGGTCGGTCGCAGGCTGGAGCACGCCGCCCTGCTGCTGGCCACGACGACGGAGGGCATCGGCCGGATCGCCCAGCGCTGCGGCTTCTCCAGCCAGTCGTACTTCGGCCGGCTCTTCCAGGACAGGTACGGCATGGCCCCGCGAGATTACCGGGAGGTTACGCGTCGGGCCGTCGTCCCTATGGACACCCAAGATATCAAGTGATTAGATGACTTATCCCCCCAAGATCGAAGAGGAGGCCGGGCATGATCCGGTCACTTGGTATCGCCGCCGCCATTTGCCTCGCTCTCACCGCCTGCTCCTCCGGCGGCTCCGCGCCCAAGCAGGCCGCCGGCAAGACGGAGCTGAAGCTCTACAACGACAAGGGCGCATGGAGCAAGTACTTCGACGAGATGGGCAGCCTGTCCAAGCAGCAGATCGGCCTGTCGATGAAGCCGGTGGGCTACACCGACGAGCCGACGTACCAGGCGTTCATCAAGGCATCCTTCCGCACGAACGTGAAACCCGACCTGTTCACCTGGACGACGGGCGGACGGATGGCGGAGATCGTCGGCCAGAAGCAGGTGGCGGAGACGACCCCGATCTGGCAGGAGGCGATCAAGAACGGCGACCTCTCGGCGGACCTGGCCAAGTACTACACGGTGGACGGCAAGCAGTACTGCGTGCCGCTGAACGCGGCGTACTGGGGCATGTTCTACAACAAGTCGACCTTCGACAAGTACCGGCTCAAGCCCCCGACCACGTGGGACGAGCTCATCAAGATCGCCGACACGCTGAAGAAGAACGGCGTGACCGCGTTCTACCACACGTCGGTGCTGTTCTCCTTCGTCTGGTTCGAGCAGCTGCTCGCCGGCACCGACCCCGACCTCTACGACCGCCTCTCGACCGGCCAGGCGAAATACACCGATCCCGGCGTGGCCGAGGTGATGAAGCGGTGGAAGTCGATGATCGACGCCGGCTACTTCAACAACCCGGGCGACAAGACCGACCCCGCCGACATGCTCAAGACCGGCAAGGCGGCGATGGTGTCGTTCGGCACGTGGTTCAACACGAGCATGACGCAGCGTGATCTCAAGGCGGGCACCGACTACGGCTTCTTCGTCATCCCGAACGTCAACCCGGCCCTGCCCAAGACCTCGATGATCTTCGAGAGCGGCCCGCTCTGCTCGCTGGCCAAGGCGCCCGACCCCGGCGCCAGCATGAAGTACCTCAAGTGGTGGGTCGGGCCGGCCGCGCAGGAGAAGTGGGCCACGGCCAGGGGCGACGTCTCGGCCAACCCCAAGGTGGCCATCGCCGACCAGGCCATCGCCGAGGTCAGCAAGGCCGCTGGGAGCGGTGAGTACCGGCTGGTGAACCGCTACTTCGAGGCGACGCCGCCGGCCGTGCTCACCGCCGCGCTGGACGGGTTCGGCGCCTTCGTCGTCAAGCCGGACACCTACCAGAAGGTGCTCACCGACATCCAGGCCGCCGCCGACGAGTACTGGAGCACCCACCAACAGGGGAACTGAGTCACCGGCTACGGTGATCCGCGTGACCGAGCCCCCCTTCCTCGCCGCCATCCGGACGTCCTACGACACCGTCGCCGCCGACTTCGCCAAGCGCTACGAGGGTGTGCTGGAGACGTTGCCTCTGCCCCGCGCGATGCTGGGCGCGTTCGCCGAGCTCGTGCTGGCCTCCGGACGCGGGCCGGTCGCCGACGTCGGGTGCGGGCCAGGGCACGTGACCGCGCACCTGGACGCGCTCGGGGTGCCGGTGTTCGGGATCGATCTGTCACCGGGGATGGTCGAGGTGGCCCGGGAGGCGTATCCCGGGCTGCGGTTCAGCGTCGGCACGATGACCGCGCTGGACCTCGAGGACGGCGTCCTGGGCGGCATCCTGGCCTTCTTTTCGACGTACCACATCCCGCCGGAGCACCTGCCGGTGGTGTTCGCCGAGTTCCACCGGACGCTGGCGCCGGGCGGGCACCTGCTGCTGGGCATATACATCGGCGACGAGCACCTGCGTCCGGAGCGCGGCTACGGGCATCCGGTGTCCTACGAGTCGTACCTGCTGCCGGTGGAACGCGTCGTGGACCTGCTCGCCGAGGCGGGGCTCGTCGTGACGGCACGGCTGCTGGAGGAGCCCGGCGAGCGGGCGAAGCGGCCGCACGGCTGCCTGCTGGCCCACAAGCCGCAGTGACCGCCGCCCTATGGCCCACCCTTACGGCGACGCAGGCCGGTCGCCGTGCCGTGCGGGAACGAGGCTAGGGCAGGAAGCCGCGGCGGCGGGCGGTGACGACGGTCTCCATCCGGGTGTGGGTGCCCAGCTTGCGCATGGCGTTGCGCAGGTAGCCCTTGACCGTCTCCGGCCGGATCCCGAGCCGGACCCCGATCTCGGCGTTGCCGCAACCCACGGCGACCAGGGCGAGGACGTCGAGCTCGCGCGGCGACAACGGGCTGGCCTGGTGCGGGGCTCGGCCGTTCGAGCCGGCCAGCCGGTCGCAGACGTCCTGGAGCCGGGCCCGGATCACGGCGTCGGAGACGTCCCGCGCGATGGCCCTGAGCTCGGCGTGCGCCTGGCGGACCACCTCCCACTCGCCGGTGGTCGGCGACTCGCGGGCGGCGCGGGTGATCGCCGCCGTCTCCACCTCGGCCAGCCGGCGCTCCACCTCGCGCCGTACGGTCATCTCGAAGCTCACCCGCATGGAGACCTGGGTCATGGCGTCCAGCACGCGGTCGCTGATCGACAGCGGCTCGCGGATCCCGCCATACAGGACCCCCGACACCATGCCGTCCACCGTGACCGGCACGGCCGCGATGGCCCGCAACCCCTCGAGGTTGACCGGTTTGTCGTACTCGTGGCTGATGCGCGGGTCTGCGGTGTAGTCGTCGACGGCGCCGGGCCGGGCGGTGGTGATCACCCTGCCGCCGAGCCCGTTTCCCGCGCTGACGACGAGGCCGCGTAGCGCGCCGGTCAGGGTGCCGCTGAACTCCGTCAGCGTGACGCCGTGAGAGCGGCCCCCCACCACGCCGCCGAACGCGACGGGCAGCCCGGTGGCCCGCCGCAGCCTGCCCACAGCGGCCTGGAACGTCTCGCGTTCACGGTCGGCGGGCGCGTACGGTGCGGCCATGGCATCAGCATGGACCAGGCCCGCCGCCGCGGGCCACCCCCGAACGGGGGTGGCGGGGCGCCGGATATGGGGGAATCCTCCGGGCATGGCTGATGCACTGCTCTCGTACGCCTCGGGCGTGTCCGAGGTCCCCCTGCTGGGAGAGACGATCGGGGAGAACTTCGAGCGCACCGTTGCGCGGTTCGGCGAGCGTGAGGCGCTGGTGGACATGGCGGCCGGGCGCCGCTGGACCTACGCGGAGCTGGACGCCGCCGTGAACGAGGTGGCGCTCGGCCTGCTGGCCCGCGGCATCGCCAAGGGCGACCGGGTGGGCATCTGGGCGCCCAACTGCGCGGAGTGGGTGCTCGTCCAGTATGCCACCGCCAAGATCGGGGCCATCCTGGTCAACGTCAACCCCGCGTACCGGGCCCACGAGCTGGCCTACGTCGTGAAGCAGTCCGGCATGCGGCTGCTGATCAGCGCGGTCGCGCACAAGACCAGCGACTACCGGGCGATGATCGACGAGATCGGGTTCAAGGACGCCGTGTTCATCGGCGAGCCCGGGTGGGACGAACTGGTCGAGAACGGCAGGCGCGGCGACCCGGCCGCGTTACGGGAGCGGGCGGCGCGGCTGACGTTCGACGACCCGATCAACATCCAGTACACGTCGGGCACCACCGGCTTCCCCAAGGGCGCCACGCTGTCCCACCACAACATCCTCAACAACGGCTACTTCGTCGGCGAACTGGTCGGCTACACGGAGGCCGACCGGGTGTGCCTGCCGGTGCCGCTCTATCACTGCTTCGGCATGGTCATGGGCAACCTCGGCGCGACCTCCCACGGCTCGTGCATCGTGCTGCCGTCGCCGGGGTTCGACCCGGAGGCGACGCTGCGCGCCGTGCAGGAGGAGCGGTGTACGTCCCTGTACGGGGTGCCGACGATGTTCATCGCCGAGCTGGCCGCACTGTCCGGGTCCGGAAATTTCGACCTTTCGACCCTCAGAACGGGCATCATGGCGGGCTCCCCGTGCCCGGTCGAGGTCATGAAACGGGTCGTCAGCGAGATGAACATGGCCGAGGTCGCCATCTGCTACGGCATGACCGAGACCTCGCCGGTGTCCACGATGACCCGCAGGGACGACGGCCTGGCCCGCCGCACCGAGACCGTCGGCCGGGCCATGCCGCACATCGAGGTCAAGGTCGTCGACCCGGAGACCCGCCTGACCGTCCGCCGGGGCGAACCGGGCGAGCTGTGCACCCGCGGCTACTCGGTCATGCTCGGCTACTGGGGCCAGCCGGACGCCACGGCCGAGGCCATCGACACCGCCCGCTGGATGCACACCGGCGACCTGGCCACCATGGACGCCGACGGCTACGTCAACATCGTGGGCCGCATCAAGGACATGGTCATCCGCGGCGGCGAGAACATCTACCCGCGCGAGATCGAGGAGTTCCTCTACGGCCACCCGGACATCAGCGACGTCCAGGTGATCGGCGTGCCCGACGAGAAGTACGGGGAGGAGCTCATGGCCTGGATCGTCATGCGTCCGGGCGCCGAGCCGCTGACGGCCGAGCGGGTCAGGGAGTTCTGCACGGACCGGCTCGCCCACTACAAGATCCCCCGGTACGTCCACGTGGTGGACGCGTTCCCCATGACCGTCACGGGCAAGATCCGCAAGGTGGAGATGCGCGAGCGCGCCGCCGACATCCTCGGCCGCTCATGAGGGGTCGCGCGCGGTCCAGCCCGCGGTGCCTTCGACGATCCTGACGGCGGCGCGGGCCAGCGGCTCCAGCCCCGCCACGTCCACCTTGTCGAGGGTGTCGGCCGAGTCGAACAAGTACATGGGCGCGGACAGGAAGTGCACCAGCGGCACCCCCTCCGGGTGGAAGAAGGCGCCGTCGGTCGGCGGCATCGGTGAGAACACGTCGGGCGGCAGCACGAACGACCGCCGCAGGTCCTCGGCGACCAGCGCCTCATGGACGAGCCTCTCCAGCCGGGGCCGCCTGGAGGTGAACCACCACCGCGGCTCCGGATCGCCGGTCGGCACCAGCTCGCCGTCCACGCCCTCGCACCGGAGGGCGGCGTGCTCCAGGTGGAGCTGGAGCACGACGTCAGGAAGCATGGCCCGGTTCTCCTCGATGAACGCCCTCGTCCCGGCGGCCAGCGCCATGTGCCCGGCGGTGAGCAGGAAGAGCAGGTTGTGCGGGCGCTCGCGGGCGGGCACGGAGGCCCAGTGGCGGGCGGCGGCCAGCACGAGCGCGATCCCGGTGGCGTCCTCGACGGCCGAGGCCCAGGGCGCGTCGTGGTGCGAGCCGATGATCACCCACTGGTCGGACGCGCCCGGCAGGACGCCGATGACGTTGTGCGAGACGGCAGGCCCGGTCTCCGCCTCGACGGTGAGCACACCGGTGCGCGGCCCCTCGTCGATCAGCGCGAGCACCCGCCGCGCGTCGCGCCCGGACAGCCACACGGCCGGGATGTCCCTGGTCTCGGCGTCGTAGGGGGCGTAGTAGTCGCGGGTCTCCCACGGCACACCGGTCAGCCCGCCCGCGAATCCCGCCGCGCCACCCCGCATCGCGCCGTGCAGCACGTCCAGGTAGTCGAGCTGGAACGGCAGCACCTGCGTGAGCTCGTCGAACGCGCCTTCCGGGTCGTGCCAGGCTGTCGCCAGGTCCCTGAGGTAAGCCTGCGGCAGCTCGGTGAACGCCATCTCGGGCACCACGATCGCCCCTGGCGCGACCTCCCTGCTCAGCGGCGCCCGCACCCGGGCCTTCGCCCTCGTGTACGGCAACGCGAACGCCTCGAACTCAGGCCCGCCCTCCACCGCGAGGGTGGCGCTGACCGGCTTCCAGCACGGCAACTCGACGGGCGCCAGCCGCACGCCCTCCAGCCCGAACTCCTCGAAACGCGCAGCGGCCCACGCGGCGGTCCAGTCGTCGGCCGGATACCCCGGGCGCCTGATCCCCCGCTCGGTGACGGCCCGGATCCACGCCATCATCTCGCCTGCGTCCGGAATCATCGCCAAACCCTCCCCAGTCCCGCCCCACCACCGGCCGTCTGCATCAAGACGCGCACCCCACCACCGACCTCTCTGGCCCAAGACGCCCGCCTCACCACCGGCTCCTCCCGGTAGGGGCGTCAAAGCCGCCGCTCCGGGCTCCTCGCACACGCGGCGGACGGACACGCTGCCGACCACCGAGCCTTCGCCGGGTCCGGCCGCCAGGCGTGGCCTGACGCCTGCCGCTGGAAAGCACACGCCCGCAGAGGTTCCGAGCGGGCTGGAGGCGCGGAGTGTCCCGACCAGGGCGCGGCCGAGTAGAGACCGCGTCACCGTCCAGCACATGCCCGCTGGGGGCTGCGGTCCTGGCCAGGGTGGTGCGCGGCGCGTGCGGGTCGAGCATGTGCGGGGCCCCTAGCTGAGGTTCTTGACGGCCTGGCCCTGCCAGGCGGTGTTGGTGGGCAGCTCGGGCGCCGGGCCCGCGAAGGCGCCGCGCGCGAGCGTGTCGCCGCGCAATTGGTACATGAGCCAGGCGGTCAGGTAGCCGAGGAAGCCGCCGCCACCGTTCTGGATGTCGTTGTGGCCCGCGCCCTTGAGCAGGGCCTTGCCCGCCGCGCCCGGCACCTGGTCGTAGTAGCCCTGGACGGTGGCGGCCGAGGAGATGACCCAGTCGTTCGCGCCGCTGAGGAACAGCACGGGGCAGGTCAGCGCCGCGACGGAGAACTCGTCCCCCGGGCTGACCCAGATCTGGGCGGGCAGCGCGATCGGCACGACCGTCGTGATCAGCCCGCCGGAGTGGTTGGTGGCGTTGACGGAGCCGCCCGCGCCCTGGGAGTGGCCCACGGCCGCGACTCTGGTCACGTCGAGCTTGCCGGCGAAGACGCTGCCGGAGTCGGAGTTGAGCCCGGCGAGGTGCTGGGCGGCGGCCAGGATCTCGGCTCCGGTGCCCGTGGTGGTGTCGGTGGAGGCGACGACGGCGAAGCCCCAGGAGGCGAGCTGGTTGAGCACGCCCGGATAGTTGTCGGGGGTGGCGTTGGTGCCGTTGCCCCAGGTGACGATCGGGTGCGCGAACCCGCCCGCGCCCAGGTCGGCCGGGTGGTAGAGCCGGTGGCCGCCCGAGGTGCCCGTCGCGACCGCGTACGGGCCGGTGGCCGCGAAGTGCGACTCGATGGCGCTGGCCGCCTCCGCCGAAGTCGTACGGGCCAGGGCGCCCGCCGCCAGGAGGCCCGCGATGCCCGTTTGGAGCGCGCGCCGCCGAGTGATGTGTTCCATGGTCACCTCGCGGGGAGAACCTATTTGGAGACATGAACGTCTCCTGACATGAGGGAAGTACGATCGGTGAGCGATGTCAAGAGATCAACAGAACAAGGTTCCGATCGCTGAGCCGCTCCCCCGGGGTCGCCACGGGCTCTCGCCGGAGACTGTGCGCAGCTCGCAGCGTGAGCGGCTGATCGAAGCGATGCTGCAGCTGGTGGCGCAGCGCGGCTACGCGGCCACGACCGTGCCCGACGTGATCGCGGCGGCCCGGGTCTCGCGCAACGCCTTCTACGAGCAGTTCGCCGACAAGGAGGCCTGCTTCCTCGCCCTGTGCGAACGCGACCTGCCGAGCCTGATCGAGGAGATTTACACAGCCGCCGCCTCCCCAGACGACTGGCGGGCCGCGAACCTGCGCGGGCTGCGTGCGTATCTGGGCTGGTGGCAGGAGCGCCCCGCCTACGCACAGGCGTACTTCGTCGAGCTGCCGCGCGCGGGCGAGCGGGCGGTGGCCCAGCGCGACCGCGCCTACCGCCCGTTCCTCGACATGGTCACCGCCATGGCCGCGAGGGCCAGGAAGGCGGACCCCGCACTGCCGCCCCTGCCCGCCACGACGCCGAGGCTGATCGTGTATGGGGTCACGGCGTTCGTGGAGGCGGAGGTGCGCGAGGGCAGGGTCGCCGACCTTCTGACGTGGGCCGACGACCTGCAGAACTACATGATCACGCTGCTCACCGCGTCTGGCGCACCCGGCCGTGCCTGACGCTGCCCGGCTCCGTGGTCAACCCGACCACGGAGCCGGCCCGGAATGCGCGTCGTAACGGCGAGCAACCCGTGAGCCTTCACGACCGGCCATGACAGACGGCCACTGACGTCGGCCCGTGCGGCCCACTGTGCGCAGCCGTAACGGATGGACGGTTTCAGTTCTGGTCGAGGAAACGCTGAGCCAACGTACGGCCCAAATTGACCGCCTGGGTGTGGTTTTCGATGGTTTGGACTTTGGTGTCGGAGCCGGTGAAGACGATGTAGGTGACGCCGGTGTCGGTGCCGCCGTTGCTGGGGTCGGGGTTGATGCCGAGGTCGGCGGCCGTCCGGTAGGACGCCTCGCCGATGATGCCGGTCGGCCCCGTGTCGCCCATCACGGCGTACTCCACCTGCCCGTTGTAGACGATCGCCACCACGGTGCCGCAGCCGATGCCCTTGGTCCGGTAGTCCCAGGTGGAGCTGGGGCTGGGCACCACCATGTAGGCGAGCTGCGCCGCGTTGAGCGGCGAGTCGCCGCTGGTGTGGCAGAACGTGTCGGGCTGGAAGCAGCAGTCGGTGTTCTCGTTGCACTGTGACGTGCGGATCCCGTCACAGTCGATGTCCATGTCGCCCTTCCAGAACACCGCGCCGGTCTTCTGGCACACCGCGACCGTCGCCGTGCTGACGTCGGAGTCCGTCTTGTACTTGCCGTTGGAGATCTGGCTGCACGCCGTCACCTTCGCCAGGAGCTGGTCGGCCGTCGGGCCGGTGCTACCGCCTCCGGTCGTGCCGGTGGCCGAGGCGCTGTGACCGGACTCGTTGCCGGCCGCGTCGAACGCGGTGACCGTGTACGTGTGCGTCGATCCCGCGGCGAGCCCGCCGATCGTGGCACCGGCGGTCGGCGTGGTGGTGACCACGGTCGTCCCCTCGTAGACGCGGTAGCCGGTGACGGCCACGTTGTCGGTGGAGTCCGTCCAGGCCAGCGAGATGCTGGAGGCCGAGACGCCGGTGACGCGGACGCTCGCGGGCACGGTCGGCGCCTGCCCGTCGGGCCCGCCGGGGCCGCTGACCGAGAGCCGGTCCACGTTGGGGCCGCCGTCGGCGGTGGTGGCGGTCGCGCGGACGGTGTTGACCCCGGCGTTCAGCGTGGCGGTGATCTGCGCGTCCGCCCAGGTGTCCCAGGTGCCGGTGCCCGGGAAGTCCCGGGTCTGGGCCGCCCCGTTCACCTCGATGGTCATGGCGCGGTTGACCGTCGTGCCGTTGGCGTATCTGATCGTGAGGGTGTGCGATCCGGACTCGGCCACGTTGACGGTCCACTCGATGTAGCCGCCGGCCGTGTTGACGTAGTCGACGAAGCCGGAGCCGGTGTAGCCGGTGTGGTTGGTCGCCACCGCGGCCTGTGACAGCGTGGCGGCCTCAGCCTGGTACTCGGTGGCGGGCGCGTCGGCCACGGTGGCCTCGAGGTAGTCGAGGTTCGGGTTGCCGCCCGAGTTCGTGGACGTGAGGCGGATCTTGTTGTCGCCCGCGGCGAGCGTCGCGGTGAGGGTGGAGGTGGCCCACGTGGTCCATGCGCCCGTGGGGCCGAACGTGCGGCCGGCCGAGACGACCGTGCCGTTGACCGAGATGTCCGCGGTGCGGGCGGTGGTCGTGCCGTTGGCGTAGCGGATGGTCAGCGTGGCGGTGCCCGCCGCGGGCGCGTTGACCGTCCACTCCGTGTACGGGCCCGTGACGTTGTCGCTGTTGACGAAGCCCGTGCCGGAGAAACCGGCGTGGTTCGACTCGACGACGCCTTGCGAGATCGTCGCGTTCTCGGCCTCGTAGCGGACGGTCGCGGCCCGGGCGGGGAGCGCGACCAGCGCGGTGACGGCCAGGCAGGCGACGGCCAGGACGATGAGGGGGCGTAAGCGCGCGAGGGGACGTAAACGTGTGGGGGTCTGTAAGCGTGGGGGGTGCATGGGCGCTCCTTTCGTGGAAGACGACGAGCTGGTCAGGACACGTCGAGGTAGTCGAGGTTGGGGCCGCCGTTGGCGGTGGTGGCGGTGGCGCGGACGGTGTTGGCGCCCGCGTTCAGCGACACGGTGAACGCGGAGTCCGCCCAGGTGTCCCAGTTGCCGGTGCCGGGGAAGTCCCGCGTCATGGTGGTGCCGTTGACGTCGATGGTCATGGGGCGGTTGGTCGACGTTCCGTTGGCGTAACGCAGGGTGAGTGTGGCGGTTCCGGCCGCGGCGGCGTTCACCGTGAACTCCACGTACGAGCCCGCCACGTTGTCGCCGTTGACGAAGCCCGTGCCGGAGAACCCGGCGTGGTTCGACTCGGCGGCGCCCTGCGAGATCGTCGCGTTCTCGGCCTCATACCGTTGTCCCGCGGGCCTTACCCGGATGAGGCGGGTCTCGCCGGGGCGTAACGTGGCGCTGTAGGAGGAGCTGACAGTGCCCTCCGACGCGCCCGACCACAGGTTCGTGACCGCGGCCGGCCCGGTGAAGCCCACCTGCGACCAGGTGACGCTCACCGTGGAGTTGCCGGACGTGCCGGTGTTGTAGAGCGCGACGATGTAGTCGCCGCCCGGTTCCCGCTTGCGCCACACCTGGTTGACGCCGCTGTTGACGATGCGTTGCGCGGCGACGCCGTCCTGGTTGACCGCGATGAGGCGGTCGTTCTTCAGCATCGCCAGGTCGACCGAGGTGAGCGCGGTCAGGTCGGTGCCGAGCAGCAGCGGGCTCGCGACCATCGCCCAGTGCGTCATGTGGGAGCGGCGCTGGTCGGCGGTGAGCCCGACCTGGTCGCCGTTGCCGATCTGCAGCGAGTCGTAGTCGTTCCACCCGCCGGGACCGGCGTAAGGCTGCCATGAGGCGGCCGAGTTGAACCGGCTCACCACGTGCGACCAGTCGGTCAGCGGGTAGCCGCTGCCGTTCGGCCCGGAGCCGCAGTAGCACTCGACGTCGCCCTGGGTGCGCCAGCTGTTGGCCAGCCGCTTCCAGGTGTCGGCCTGGGCGATCGGCAGGTTGTTGGAGAGCGCGAAGTTAATCGGCCGGCCGGTCTGGCGCAGCGCCTTGTCCCACGCCTCCACGTCAGCGATCGTGGTCGCGTCCACGCCGTCGATCTTGAGGTAGTCCACGCCCCACGAGGCCATCTGATCGGCCCACGAGTTGATGAACGCCTGCGCGCCCGGGTGGGAGTACTTGAGCCGGTACATGTTCTTGCAGTTGTAGTTCTTGTGCGTCTGCGTCGTGTCCGCGATGTCCTGCGCGTGGTACGACGTGCCCTCGATCGGTTTGTTGGCGGTGACGGCGTTCTTCGCGATGCCCGGGGTGACGTAGAAGCCGAACTTCAGCCCTTTGGCGTGCACGTAGTCGGCCAGCGCCTTGATCCCGGACGGGAACTTCGCGGTGTCGACCGCCCAGCGGCCGTAACTGTCCACGACGAAGCCGTTGGAGTCGCACTTCTGGTAGAAGTCGTCGAGGTTGACGTAGACGAAGCCCTTGGCTGCCAGACCGCTGCTGACCAGCGCGTCCGCCTGCGCCTTGATCTTGTTCTCGTCGGGCCAGCGGCGGACGAAGCTCCAGCTGCTCCAGCCCATCGCGGGCCTGATCGACAGCCCGTTGTCGGAGGCGGCGGCCGGGGCGGCGGGGGCGGCCAGGCCGGTGGCGACGAGCGCCACGGCCGCGAGCACGGCCCTCAACCTCCTGACTCCTGGCAGGGATCTCCCGAGTGCGCCTTTCATGAGGCACCTCCCGTGGTGACGTCGATGTAGTCGAGGTTCGGGTTGCCGCCGTCCGTCGTCGCGGTCACCCGCAGCGTGTTCGCCCCGGCGTTGAGTGGAACGGTGAACGTGTCCGTCGCCCAGGTGGTCCAGGCGCCGGTGCCGGGATAGTCGCGGGTCTGGGCGGCGCCGCCGTTCACGGTGATGGCGGCCGGCCGGTTGGTCGACGTTCCGTTGGCGTGGCGCAACGCGATCGTGGCGGTTCCTGCCGCGGGCGCGTTCACGGAGAACTCCACGTACGAGCCCGTCACGTTGTCGCCGTTGACGAAGCCCGCGCCGGAGAAGCCCGCGTGGTTGGACTCGACGACGCCCTGCGAGATCGTCGCGTCCTCGGCCTCGTATCGGGTGCCGGAAGAGCCGCCGCCGCCCGCGTACTGGCCGCCGACCCACGCCTCGTCCACCCGCCAGCGGGCGACGCCGTGGTGCCCGGTCTTGGAGAGCCGGACGTAGCGGGCGGTGACCGCGTTCAGGTCGATGAACTGCACGCCGCGCGCGTTCGGCACGGTCCCGGTCTTGACCGCGCTCCCCCAGTTCGAGCCGTCGTCGCTGACGTGCACCTGGTAGCCGGAGACCCGCGCGGACCCGGACGACGGGTAGACGGTGGAGTCCTCCCGCTGGTTGAACGCCAGGTACTGGATGCGTTTGGCCGAACCCAGGTCGAAGGTGAGCCGCGCCGGCTCGGCGGCGTTGCTGTCCCAGTAGGTCAGATAGTCGCCGTCACCCGCCGCCGGCGCGCCGTGGCCGCTGGTGGACGAGCTCGCCGAGAGCGTGACGCCGGTGTAGACGCCCTGGCGGCCGTTCGAGACGACCTTGAAGACGGTGTCGTACGGGTCCCAGCTCGTGACCCCGCTCAGCGTCAGCGTGCCGCCCGACTGCGTGAACGCCACGGGCGCGCCGGTGCGCAGGTTCGTCACCGAGGTGATCCGGTAGCCGTTGTCCCGCAGCGACAACGTGCTGCCCGACGGCGGCGTGATCACGTGGATGTAGTGCCGGTCGGGGTCGTTCTTGGCGATCGTGGTGACACCGTGCGCGCCGTTGTTCCAGAAGCCCGGCTTGAGCCCGCCGAACATGTAGCCGCCGCCCTCGGTGCCGCCGAGCGACTCCCAGATGGCCGAGAGGTACGTGTTCGCGAAGTTGTTGAAGTCGGCCTGCTGGGCGGGGAAGCGTCCGTTGACCATGGCGGTCTCGGCCATGAGCGCCTTGACCGACGATCCGGCGTTGGTGATGAGCCGGCCGAACGTGAGCTTGCGGTCCACGGCCTGGTCGGAGCCGCCGTACCACCAGGGCCCGCCGGTGGGGAGCTTGAAGTCGGCCTCGATGAGCCGGGGCAGCGCCGTGTAGATCGCCTGCGGGTAGTCGTACGACGGCGTCATGCCGGTCTTCTGCTCGTTGCTGATCATGTCCATGATCGGCGTGTCTTCGTTGTTGTTCGAGATCGTCATGTCGGGGCGCTGCTGGTAGATCTTGGCGTAGAGGTCGTTGCGCTCCCAGTAGGCGTTGTCGTTGTCGATCCAGAACCCGGCCAGCTTCGGGTAGCGCCGCATCTGCTCGAAGAACTGCAGGTAGCTGAACTCGCCGAACCCGTCGCGGGTGGTCAGGTCCACGCTGTGGCCGACGTAGCTGGAGAAGGCCGAGGAGTTGAGCCAGTCGCCGGAGCTGAGGCCCTCGTTGTGCCACTGCGGGTCGTCGGTCATGTAGTTGATGACCTTCAGCCCCTGCGCGTCCGCGGCGTCGATCAGCTCGCCGAGGAAGTCCCGCGTGGTGCGGCAGGAGCCGGGGATCTCCGACGGGTACGGCCGCGCGTACCCGAGCCTGCTGTGGAACGTGGCGAGCACGATGTACTGGGCGTGCAGCTTCTTGGCCTCGTTCACCCAGTAGGAGGCGCTCCAGCCGCCGTTGGTGACGTCGGCCTCCCACGCGCTGCAACTGGTGTGCTGAGGCGAGGTCCGCTCGCCCCAGTGCAGGAAGAGGCCGGCGATCGAGTTGCGTAGGAACGCCTGGCGCGGATGCTGCAGGTCGGCCCGGGCCGGGACGGCGGTGAGCAGGCCGAGCAGGAGCGCTAAGACGGCGAGCATCGCCGTGCGTTTCATGGTGGGCCTCCTAGGATGCGGGGGTGAACGCGGGGTCGCTGGAGATGGCCACCCGGTCGAGGCGGGCGCCGTCCTCGCGGTAGGCGAAGGTGATCGTGCGCGCTCCGGCCGCCAGGTCGTACGTGACGGGCAGCTTGGCCCAGTGCCAGGAGGTGCCGATCGGGATGTTGTTCCAGTTGCTCCACGTCCCGGTGCCGGAGCGCACCCAGAACGAGTCGTCGCCGTCGTTGGCGGCGATCACGCGGGCCCACACCGCGAACGTCCCGTCGTGCTCGACGGTGAACGGGATCGTCATCCAGCCGGTGGAGGGCGCGCTGGACTTGCTGTTGTTGCCGGAGGCGACGGTCACGTACGAGCCGCCGGACGCGGCGGGGTCGGCGGCCACCTGCATGGGCGCGGTGACCGTGCCGGACTCCGCCTCGGCATAGAGACTCTCCGAGGTGCCGGGGACGGGCGTGGAGCCGGTGGCCCGGATGCGCAGCGCACCACCCGAGGTGTCGGCGCTGTCGCGCACGGCATACCCGGTGACGCCGCTGAACCCGACGTCGTACGCGCTGCCACTGCCGCGTTGCGCGACGACACCGTTCAGTTGAACGTCCGAGGCGTCGTCGGCGATGACGTACGGCCGGTTGTCGTTGTCGTCGAACCGGGTCTCGCCGTTGAGCGTGATGCCGGTGGCGTGCCTGATCCAGTAGCCGTACGAGGGGCGCGCGCCATAGTCGCGCGGCGGGTAGGTGGTGAGGTACTCGCCCGGCACCCTGCTCGCCTCGGAGGCGGGGTGCCCGCCGGGGACCGTGAGGTCGACGTTCTGGAACGTGATGCCGGGGCCGATGTCCACGGATGGCGTGCCGGTCAGCGTGCTGGTGTAGTCGGACGCGCCGACCGTGCCGGTGACCACGGGCGCGGTCAGGTCGGTCCCGGTCACGTCCGAGATCGTGATGTTCCGGATCCGGCCGGCGGGCGGCGAGCCTGGGCAGCGCTTCCGCTCACCGATCTTGAAGAAGAAGGGCGACGTGGTCTTGGTGAGCGTCACGTCGCTGTAGTGGATGTCCTCGATGACGGCGCCGTCCATCGAGACGATCCCGATGCCTGCCTTGCCGGCGCCCAGGACCGTGACGCGCTCGAAGCGGAAGTCGCGGAAGTCGCCGCAGGTCTCGGAGCCGAACTGCAGCGCGTTGTTCTCGTGCGAGTACACGGTCGTGTCGTGCACGCGGACGTTCTGGCTGGTGTAGGTGTGGCCGAGCGCGTAGTCGCTCTTGAACACCAGGGCGTCGTCACTGGCCTCGATGCGGCTGTTGGCGACGGTGACATTCCAGCTGTTGATCAGGTTGATGCCGTCGCGCACGCCGCTGCTGGAGTAGATCGTCTTCAGGTTGTCGATCGTGACGTCGTGGCAGCCGTTGATCAGGGCGCCGAAGTGGCCGCCGCGGCGGAACGTGACGCCTTCGAGGCTGATGTTCGAGCACTCGGTGAGCGTCAGCGCCTTGTCGGCCTGGCCCGACGACGGGTTCCCGGTGATGAGGTTGCCGTCGCCGTCGATCGTGCCGGTGCCGGTGATGTGCACGTTCGTCAGGCCGCTGCCCCACATGAGCGAGTTGTGGAAGTGGCTGTGGCCGTAGTCCTGGTAGTCGTCATTGGGGTTGGACTCGGGGGCGTCCATGCCGCTGCTCGCGGCCAGGATGGTGGCGCCGGAGTCGAGCCTGAGCGTGATGTTGGACTTCAGGTGGATGGTGCGGGCCCGGTAGCGGCCCGAGGGGAGGACCACGGTGCCGCCGGGGGCGGCGCTCGCGGCGTTGATGGCGCGGTCGATGGCGTCGTCGTCGTTGGTCGTGCCGTTGCCGGTCGCGCCGTAGTCGCGCACGTCGAACTCGGCGAGCGCGCTCGCGGACCGGGGCACCGGCCCGAGCCGGGAAGCGGCGCTCGCGGACTGTGGCAGCGACCTGAGCTGGGAGGCGGCGCTCGCGGGCTGGGGCGCCAATCCGAGCAGGGCCACGGCGCACGCCAGCAGGGCCCGGCGGAGGGAGGTCATGGCTGGATCTCCACGTAGTCGAGGTTGGGCAGGCCGCCCGCCGTGGTGGCGGTGAGCCGGACGGTGTTGGCGCCGGAGACGGCGGGGATCTGGACCGAGGCCGGCGCCCAGGTGCTCCACGCGCCGGTGCCCGGCGCGTTCACGGCGGCGTTGACGACCGTGCCGTTGACCGTGACCGAGTACGGGCGGTTGGTGGTGGTGCCGTTGGCGTAGCGGATGGTGAGCGCCTTCGTGCCCGCGGCAGCGACGTTCAACGAGAACTCGACGTAGGCGCCGGCCACGTTGTCGCTGTTGACGAACCCGGTGCCGGAGTAGCCGGCGTGGTTCGACTCGACGACGCCCTGGGAGATCACGGCGTCCTCCGCCTCGTAGCGGGCCCCCGCCGTGTTCGAGATGTCCTTGCCGTTGACGAAGACGCCGGACAGCACCAGGTTGTCGACGTTCGACGCGGTCGGCGTGGCCGTCGTGATCCTGTTGAACGTGCTGTTGGAGATCGTGACGTTCTTGATGTGGTCGGTCGAGCGGCCGTCCAGGTTGTACGCCTGGGCGGCGCCGTCGATGACCAGGCCGTCGGCGGTGAAGTTCTGGACGGCCGGCGGCAGGGAGCCCGAGGTCTCGTAGTTGAGCGTGACGTAGAGGGCGCTGCGCTCCAGGTCGTGGCCGGTGATGCGGCGCAGGTGGACGCCGTCCACGTAGCCGCCGCGGTTGAAGCTGGTCTTGACGTAGAGGGCGTACTTGACCGGGTAGCGGCCGGGGAAGCCGGGCGCGTTGCACTCGCAGTCCTCGGCGAACACGTCGCGGACCCCGCCGGACATCTCGCTGCCGATCGTCACGCCGCCCCACCGGCCGCTGAACTTGCAGTTCTGGATCACGATGTTCTGCGAGGGGCGGCCGACCCGGCGGCCGTCGCGGTCGCGGCCCGACTTGACCGGCACGCAGTCGTCGTTGGTGTCGAACTTGCAGCCCGTGATCAGCACGTCTGTGCACGAGTCGGGGTCGCAGCCGTCGCCCTGGGAGTTGGTCGAGTAGAAGGTGACGTTCCGGACGGTGACGTTCGTGCAGTAGACCGGGTGGAGTGTCCACATCGCCGGGTTGCGAAGGTTGACGCCTTCGACGAGCACCGCGGTGCAGTTGTAGAGGCCGATCATGTTGGGCCGCAACTTGTGGCCGTCGCCGAACTGGCGCTGCGCCACCGGATGATCATTGGCGCCCCACTCGCGGAGTTGGTCGCGGTCCGCGCCGCCGCTCCCCCACGACGACCAGTCTCCGGCGGGCGCGTTGCCGTCGATCGTGCCCGTTCCCGTGATCGCGATGTTGGTCTGGCCGTTGGCGTAGATGAAGGGCGAGTAGTTGTAGCACTCGATGCCCTCCCAGCGGGTGAGCGCGGTCGGCAGGTAGGAGCCGGGGTCCGTGCGGAACCTGATGGTGCCGTTCACCTGGAGGTTGACGTTCGACAGCAAATGGATCTTCCCGGTGCGGAACGTGCCGGACGGCACCACCACCCGGCCGCCGCCCGCCGCGTTGCACGCGGCGATGGCGTTGCGGAACGCGGCCGTGCAGTCGGTGCTGCCGTCGCCGACGGCGCCGTAGGAGGTGATGGGGAACGCTCGGTCGGGGAAGGCCGGCGGGACGATCCGGGCCAGGATCTCGGGCACCCGGTCCCAGGGCGAGGCGGCCGAGCCCGCGCCGACGGGCCCGGCGGCGACGGGCCCGCCGTACGCGGAGCCGCTCGCCGCGACGGGCTCGGCTTGCGAGGGCCCGCTCGTCGCGCGGGCCGTGCCGGAGCCGGCGAGCAGGACGCCGCCCGCCACGCCGCCGGCTCTGAGGAGGTCACGACGGGAGATCGTCATCGGAGCACCTCCAGGTAGTCGAGATTGGGACACCCGCCCGCCGTGGCGGCGGTGAGCCGGATGGTGTTGGTGCCGGCGGCGAGGTCGGCGGACACGCTCCGGGAGGCCCATGACGTCCACGCGCCCGTACCTGGGAAGGGCAGGCCGGAGGCCACCACCCGGCCGTTGACGGCCAGGTCCGCGGGACGGTCCGCGCTCGTGCCGTTGGCGTAGCGGACCGTGAGCGTGGCGGGGCCGGCCGCGGCGGCGTCGTGCCGCCACTCCACGTAGGCGCCCGCCGCGTTGTCGGTGTTGACGAACCCGGTGCCGGAGAACCCGGCGTGGTTGGACTCGACGACGCCCTGCGAGATCGTCGCGTCCTCCGCTTCCAGCCGGGTGACGGCGGCCTGCACCTGCTTGTAGGCCCGCATGTTCCTGAGCAGCAGATAGCAGTTCTGCAGCGAGCCCGAGGTGTCGCCGAGCGAGCGGTAGATGCCCCGCTTGGGGCGGACCCGGTCGCCGAGGAAGGTGTCGCCGGTCTTGGTCGCGTCCACGAGCGTGACGCCGCCGCTGCGCAGCACCCATCGCACCGAGCCCGAGCTCCCGTCGCCGATCTTGATCTCGTACTCGGCGTCGATCCACTTGTCGTGCAGCGGCTCGAGCTCGGTGCGGCCGACCAGGGTGTCGGACTCGAAGATCTTGTGTTCGATGGTCTGCACGCCGTTCACGCGGCGCAGCGACGTGACGGTGATCGGGCTGGTGCCGGTGCCCGGCATCTTCGTCTGGCTGATGTGGGTGAAGGTCGTGGTCGCCTTGAGCGAGCTGGGGATGTACATCGAGTACGTGACGCGCCAGGTCTCGCCGGCCAGCCAGCGCAGGTAGCCGTCCGGGTTGCGGGTGCCGGTCACCTCCTGGCGCTGCCGGTCCGTGCTCGTGTCGCGGTCGACGGTGTGCATGTTGAAGCGGAAGGCGTCGCCCTCGACGTAGATGTGGGGCTGCCCCGCCGGATGGGAGTCGGCGCGGTCGTCCTCGATCGTCTCGAACGCGCCCAGCCCGACGGCGGCCGGATCGGGCGCCCACATGAGCTTCCAGGCCGCGGCCGAGGCGGGCCTGGCGGGCAGCGCGGGGCCGAGGAGTGCGGCGCCGACCAGGGCGCCCAGCTGGCGACGGGTCACTGTCATGGCTGAATCTCCAGGTAGTCGAGGTTGGGGCCGCCGTTCGCGGTGGTGGCGGTCGCCCTGACCGTGTTGGCGCCGGCGAGCAGCTGGGCGGAGATGGTCGTGGACTGCCAGGCGGTCCACGAGCCCGTGCCGTTGAAGGGCTTCGCCGCCGCCACGACCGTGCCGTTGACCGCGATGTCCATCGGCCGGTCGGCCGCGGTGCCGTTGGCGTAGCGGAGGGTGAGCGTCGCCGTTCCCGCCGCGGCGGCGTTCACCGCGAACTCCACGTACGAGCCGGCCACGTTGTCGTAGTTGACGAACCCTGTGCCGGAGAACCCGGCGTGGTTGGACTCGACGACGCCCTGGGAGATCGTGGCGTTCTCCGCCTCGTACCGGTTGCCCGGAGCCGACCCGTACAGGGCGCCGTTGATGCGGACGTCGCGCAGCACGACGTTGTCGGCGTTGGAAAGCTGGGGGGCGGGCGTGTCGATCTGGGTGAAGGTGCTGTTGGAGATCGTCACGTTGCGGACGTGGCTGGCGGAGGAGCCCGACAGCTTGATCGCGAACGGCGAGGCGGCGATGTTCAGGCCGTCCACGGTGAGGTTCTGGATGACCGGGTTGACGATCGGGCCGTAGCCGGGGCCGGTCAGGCTGTAGTTCATGTCGATGTAGAAGCCGCCCCGGTCGCACGGGCCGCCCGTCAGCTCGCGGACGTGCACACCGTCCACCGTCCCGCCGCGCCGGTTGTTGGTCTTCAGGTAGAGCGCGTAGAACGAGTGGTAGCTGGAGCCGGCGAGGATGCGGTTGTTCTCGGCGAAGACGTTGCGGACGCCACCGGACATCTCGCTGCCGACCGTGATCGCGCCCCAGCGGCCGTAGTACGTGTTGCCGCGGATGACGATGTCGGTGGACGGCACTCCCACGCGGCGGCCGTCGGTGTCGCGGCCCGACTTGATGACCGTGCCGTCGTCGCCGGTGTCGAACGTGCAGCCCTCGATGAGCACGTCCGACGAGCACTCGGGGTCGACGCCGTCCACCATCGCGCCCCGGCTGTAGATTTTGACCCGCCTGATCATGATATTTCGGGATAAGACGGGGTGGATGGTCCACATCGCGGGGTTCCGGATGTCCAGGTCCTCGACGAGGATGTTCCGGCAGCCGTAGAACTGGATCATGCTCGGCTTGAGGTAATGGCCGTCGCCGAACTGGCGCTGCTCGATCGGCACGCCGTCCACGGCCATCTGCTGCAACCGGTCCCAGTCGGGGCCGCGCTGGTCGTCGAAGCCGAACCACGGTCCGGCCGCCGCGTTCCCGTCGATCGTGCCGGTGCCGGTCAGGGCGATGTCGGTCTGGTTCCTGGCGTAGATGAAGGGCGAGTAGTTGTAGCACTCGATCCCCTGCCAGCGGGTGTAGACGTTCGGCAGGTACGAGCCCGCGTCGGACCTGAACCGGATCGTGCCGCCCGCCTCGACGTGCAGCCGCACGCCGGACAGCAGGTGGATCTTGCCGGTGCGGAACTTGCCGGCGCCGGGCACGAGCACGGTGCCGCCGCCCGCCGCGTTGCAGGCGGCTATGGCGGAGCGGAAGGCGGCCGTGCAGTCGGTGGAGTTGTCGGGCTTGGCGCCGTACTCGGTGATCGGGAACGTGCGGTCGGGGAACGTCGGCGGCACGATCCTGGCCAGGATCGCGGGCACCTGATCCCATGGGGAGTCGAGTGCCTGAGCCGTGGCGGGCGCCAGCGGCAGCACGGCGCCCGCCTGCACGGGGGCGAGCAGCGCTCCTTTGAGCACGGCCCTTCTGGAGGGATGCATCGGAGGCTCCGAGGGGTGCTGGATCCGGCGGCCGCGCGATTCGCGCGGCCGCCGGCGACGAGGGGGTGACTACTGGATGTTGGAGCGGCGGATCGTGTCGGCCGAGCCGTCGCCGTTGTTGTCGGAGTTGGTGGAGCCGAACCAGATGGCGCTGGCGCCGGGTACCTTCTCGACCGCGCGGAGCCGGCCGTACGTGCCGTTGAAGTACGAGTTGACGGTCGAGACGTTCTCGCCGTTCAGCACGATGCGCCACAGCCGCTGGCCGCGCAGCGCCGCCATGAAGATCGTGTTGTTGACGATGGCGATGCCGCTGGGCGAGGCCTCGGCGACGCCCCAGGTGTACTTGGGGTTCGTCATGCCGGACGTGCTGCAGGTGCCCTCGCAGGTGGGCCAGCCGTAGTTCTTGCCCGGCTGGATGAGGTTGAGCTCGTCACGCGAGGAGTTGCCCAGCTCCGACGACCACAGCCGGCCGGCCGAGTCCCAGGCCAGGCCCTGCGGATTGCGGTGGCCGTAGCTGTAGACCCGGGTGCCGAACGGGTTGCCGGGCGCGGCGGCGCCGGTCTTGGTGATGCGCAGGATCTTGCCGTTGAGCGAGTCGAGGTCGGGCGCGTTGCTGGACTGCTGCGCGTCGCCGGTGGTGACGTACAGGTAGCCGTCGGGGCCGAACCTGATCCGGCCGCCGTTGTGGTACCGGTTCTTGTCGATGCCCTGCAGGATGGTGGCGTACCCGCTCAGGGTGGTGCCGTTGAAGTTCATCTTCACGACGCGGTTGCCCTCGGAGGCGGTGTGCATGAAGAACACCTCCTGGTCGGTCGTGCCGTTCCAGGTGGGCGAGAAGTCCAGGCCCATCAGGCCGCCCTCGCCGTCGGTGGTCTGCACGTTGGGCACGGTGCCGACCTGCGTCTTGGTCCCCGACGGCGTCACCTTGAACACCTTGAACGTGTCGCGCTCGGTCACCAGCGCGTACGAGCCGTCGGGCGCCCAGGAGATGTCCCACGGCACGTCCCAGCCGCCGGCGATGCTGGCCGGGGTCTGTGGCACGGTGCCGCAGCTCGCCGTGGTGAACGACGCGGACGGCGCGCTCGGGGTGGAGAGCTGGTTGGCCGTGTCACGCGCGACGACGTGCACCTGGTAGGTGTGCGCGCACTCGAGCGGCACGCTCGCCGTGGTGGCGGGCGGGGTCCCGGTGACCGTGGCCAGCACGGCGTTGGTGGCGTTGTCGCGCACCAGATAGGCGCGAACGCCGTTGTCGTCGGTGGAGGCTCCCCAGGTCACGGTCGCCGAGGTGGCCTGCACGCCGCTCACGGCAGGCTGCCCCGGCTGCGACGGCGGGTCGTCGGCGGGCGCGGGCAGCGTCTGGCAGTTCGCCTCGGGGCTGCTCAGCGACACGTTGCCGGAGGCGTCACGGGCGAACACCGACAGCTGGTAGGAGAAGTTCGGGTTGAGCCCGGTCAGCCGGTACGGCGGCGCGGTCGCGGTCGCGATCTGCTGGCCCTGGTGGTAGATGTCGTACCCGGCGACGCCGATGTTGTCGGTGGACGGCGGCCAGTCCAGTGTCAGGGCGTTGTAGGTGATGTCGGAGCACGTCGGCTGGCCGGGCGAGGTCGGCTTCTCGGTGTCTCCTGGGCCGCTGACCCGCAGCCGGTCGAGGTTGGGCCCGCCGTTCGCGGTGGTTGCCGTGGCCCTGACCGTGTTGCCGCCCGCGTTGAGCGGCGCGTCGATGCTGATCTCCTGCCAGGTGGTCCAGGCACCGGTGCCGGGGAAGGACCGGCCGGTGGCCACTGCGGTGCCGTTGACGGTGATGGTCATCGGCCTGTCAGTGGTGGTTCCGTTGGCGAAGCGGAAGGTCAGGCTCTGGGTGCCGGCGCCGGCCGCGCTGACGGCGAACTCGACGTACGAGCCGGTGACGTTGTCGTAGTTGACGAAGCCCGAGCCGGTGAAGCCGGCGTGGTTCGACTCCACGACGCCCTGCGAGATCGTGGCGGACTCCGCCTGGTAGTCGGTGAAGCTCGACGACTGGACCTCGGAGTCGAGGTAGTCCCAGTTCGGGTTGCCGCCCGCGGTCGTGGCGGTGGCCCTGATCTTGTTCGTGCCCGCGGTGAGCTGGGCGGTCAGCGTGACGGTGGCCCAGGTGGTCCAGGCGCCGGTGGCGGGGAAGGACCGGGCGGCGGCGACGGTCGTGCCGTTGACCGCGATGTCGCCGGGCCGGTCGGCGCCCGTGCCGTTGGCGTAGCGGAAGGCCAGCGTGGCGGTGCCCGCGCTGGGCGCGTTGACGGTCCATTCGGTGTACGAGCCGGCGACGTTGTCCCCGTTCACGAAGCCGGTGCCGGAGTAGCCGGCGTGGTTGGACTCGACGACGCCCTGAGAGATCGTCGCGTTCTCGGCCTCGTACCGGGTGGGCGCCGCGTCGGCTGGGACGGCTGTCATTCCCAGGGCGAGTAAGCAGGCGATGACGCAGGCCCGGGACTTGCTGAAGTTCATCGGGCGCTCCTGGCTGAGAGTGATGCCTCGAGTAAGGGGAGGGAGCTTTCCAAACGTTTGTCACAAACCGCCCTTGGACGTCAATAGTTGGAACGGTCCATATTTTAGGAAACTTTCCTAACTCGTTTAGGTCGATACATCGGATGAAAGTGACCGATGGACAGGCGTGCCGCCGGGATGTATGCCTGTAATGCGCCAAGGAGATCGGAGCCATGCGCCGCTGATCGCGTACATCTGGACCGGCGGCACGGCATCACAGCTCGTCAGACCGGGAGTGATACATGGGACGTCTTCGCGCAACGACCGCTGCGGCACTCGGCGGACTGTTATTTCTGCAACCGGTTGCCGTCGCCTCGGCCACGGCGGCCACCCTCTACGAGGCCGAGGAGGGAACGATCTCGCGGGGTGTCGTGGAGTCGAACCACGCCGGCTTCACCGGCTCCGGCTTCGTCAACCTCGACAACGTGGCGGGCTCGTCCGTCGAGTGGACCGTCGACGCGCCCGGTCCGGCCACGCTGGCCTTCCGGTACGCCAACGGCACGGGCGCCGACCGGCCGATGACCATCACTGCCGGCAACACGACCACGACGCTGTCCTTCCCCGGCACCGGCTCGTGGACCACGTGGCGGACGGTGACGGTGCGGGCCGAGCTCGCGGCGGGCGCGAACGCGGTCAAGGCGACGGCCACCACCGCCAACGGGGGCCCGAACCTCGACTCGCTGACCGTGGACTCCTCCTCCGGAGCGACCGACTGGTCCAGGGCCGTGGTGGACTCGACGATGGCCCGCTACTCCCCCGGCTCGCTCGGCGGCTGGGGCTACACGCGCGGCCTCTACCTCTGGGGCCAGTACCTGGTCTGGCAGCGCACGGGAGACGCCCGCTACCTGCAGTACATCAAGGACTGGGCCGACCGCTTCGTCGACTCCTCCGGCGGCATCTCGCAGAGCTTCGACAACCTCGACAGCATGCAGGCGGGCAACGTCCTGCTCGCCCTCTACCGGGAGACCGGGCAGGCCCGCTACCGCACCGCCGCGGCCAGGATCAGGACCCGGCTGAACACGTACCCGCGCACCTCCGACGGCGGCTGGTGGCACTCCACGTCCACCTCGCGCGAGGGCCAGCTCTGGGGCGACGGCGTCTACATGGTGGACCCGTTCCTGGCCCGCTACGGCGCCTGGGTGGCGGGCGACTCCTTCACCGGTGCCGAGCCCGCCAGGCAGCTCGAGGTCTACTGGAGCCACCTCCGCCGCACCTCGGGCTCGGCGGCGGGGCTGCTGTACCACGCCTACGACGAGCCGGGCGGGCCGACCGCGTCCTGGGTCAAGCCGTCGCTGGGCAACACCAACGGGATCTCCTGGTGCCGGGCGATGGGCTGGTTCGGGATGGCCGTGACCGACGTCCTCGAGCTCATCCCGGCCGACCATCCGCGCCGGGCCGCGCTGATCGGCATTCTGCGCGAGCTCGTGCCCGCGTACGCCCGCTGGCAGGACCCGGCCACGGGCCGCTGGTGGCAGGTGGTCACCGAGCCGTCCAACCCGTCGAACTGGACGGAGACGTCGTGCTCGGCGATGTACACGTACACGATCTCGCGGGCGGTCGAGCGCGGGTACGTGGACGCCTCCTACAACGTCTACGCCCAGCGCGGCTACCAGGGAGTGCTGGCCCAGGTGTCGCTGGGCTCCGACGGGCGGACCAACATCGCGGGCATCAGCGAGGGCACCAACGCCGACGACTCGCTCGCCTATTACTTCGGCCGGGCCAGGCCGGTCAACGACCTGCACGGGCTGGGCGCGTTCCTCATCATGAACGAGCAGCTCAGCCGGTAGGGGGCTCGGGCTCCGCGCTCGCCGAGCCGCCCTTCCGGGCCGCTCCCCCTACGATTGGTGCGAGCATCACCTGGTCAGGTCGGCCGGCGGGAGGTAGCGCGGTGCGGGTCGAGTTCGGGATCCTGGGTGAGGTCAGCGCGTGGGCGGACGGCCGGTCGGTCAACCTGGGTCCCGCACGGCAGCGGTGCGTGCTGGCGGCCCTCCTCGTCGACGCCGGCCACCCCGTCTCCCTCGACCAGCTCGCCGACCGCGTCTGGGGAGACTCCCCGCCGCAACGGGCCGCGGGCACGCTGCACAGCTACCTGTCGCGCCTGCGTGCCGCCCTGCCGGCCGCCGACGGGGAAAGCATCCAGCGCAGCGCCGGCGGCTACCTGCTGCGGGTGCCGGAAGAGGCGGTGGACCTGCACCGGTTTCGCGCCCTGCTGGTCCAGGCCAGGCAGAGCGACGATCGGGACGCGGCGCGGCTGTATGAGCGCGCGCTGGGGTTGTGGCGCGGCGAGCCGTTCGCCGACCTGGACAACCCGTGGCTGGCCGGCCTGCGCCACACGCTCCAGGCCGAGCGGCTCTCCGCGCGGCTCGACCACCACGACGTCCAGCTCCGGCTGGGCAGGCACGCGGAGCTGCTGGCCGACCTGACCGCGCTGGCCGACGAGCACGCGCTCGACGAGCGCGTGCTCGGCCAGCTCATCCTCGCGCTCTACCGCAGCGGCCGCCAGGCCGAAGCGCTCTCCCGCTACGAGGAGGTGCGCCGGCGGCTGGCAGACGAGCTGGGCACCGACCCCGGACCCGAGCTGCGGCGGCTGCACCAGCAGATGCTCAACGCCGACGCCACGCTCGCCCCACAGCGGCAGGCCACCGGCGCGCTGGTCCCCCGGCAGCTGCCCCCGCCGCCGCCGTCGTTCACGGGGCGCTCGCGCGAGCTCGCCACGCTCGACCGGATCATGGCCGCGCCGGGCGAGCGGGAGAACACGGTGGTGATCTCCGCGATCGGCGGCACCGGCGGCATCGGCAAGACGTGGCTCGCCCTGCACTGGGCGCACAGCAGCCAGCCCCGCTTCCCCGACGGCCAGCTGTATGTGAACCTGCGCGGGTTCGACCCCTCGGACGCGCCCATGACGCCCGAGGCGGCGGTACGCGGCTTCCTCGACGCCCTGGCCGTGGACGCCGCCGCGGTCCCCGTGGGCCTGGAGGCGCAGGCGGCGCTTTACCGCAGCCTGGTGGCGGGCAAGCGCATGCTGATCGTCCTGGACAACGCCCGCGACACGCAGCAGGTGACCCCGCTGTTGCCCGGCAGCCCGACGTGCGCGGTGCTGGTCACCAGCCGCCACCAGCTGCCCGGCCTCATCACCGGCCACGGCGCCCGCCCGATCCCCCTCGACACGTTCGATCCGGCTGAGGCGCGTCAAGCGCTGACCCGCCTGCTGGGTGAGGAGCGGGTACGGGCCGAGCCGGACGCGGTGGCGTCCCTGCTCGACCGCTGCGCGGGGCTGCCCCTGGCGCTGGGCATCGTCGCGGCCCGCGCCCGCATGCATCCCGACTTCCCCCTGGCCGTGCTGGCCGAGCAGCTGCGCGAGGACTCCTCCGGGCTGGACACGCTGGACGCCGGGGAGCAGACCGCGAGCCTCCGCTCGGTCTTCTCCTGGTCCTACCGGGCGCTCACGCCGGAGGCGGCGCGGCTGTTCAGGCTGCTGGGGGCTTCCTTCGGCACGGACCTCGGCCGCGCGGCGGCGGCGAGCCTCGCGGCGCTCACGACCGCGGAGGTACGGCCGCTGCTCGCGGAGCTCACACGCGCGCATCTGGTCACCGAGAGCGTCCCCGGCCGGTTCACCATGCACGACCTCCTGCGCGCGTACGCGGTGGAGCAGGCACGTGCCGCCGACCCCGAGGAGCGGCGGCGCGACGCGACGCTCCGCATGCTCGACCACTACCTGCACACCGCGCACGCCGCGGCCCTGATCCTCAACCGCAGCCGCCGGCCGCTGGCGCTCGCCGAGCCCCAGCCGGGGACGTCCACGACGGAACTGGCGGACCATGTCCGGGCGATGGAGTGGTACACCGCCGAGCACCACATGCTCATGGCGGCCGTCCGGCACGCCTCGGACGCCGGCTTCCACACGCACGCGTGGCAACTCGCCTGGACGCTCAGCGACTACCTGGACCGCCGGGGCCGGTGGCTCGACCTCCTCGCCGCCCACGGCGCGGCGCTCGCCGTCACGCAGTCGCAGGGCGACCGGTTCGGTGAGGCCCAGTCCCATGCCGGGTCGAGCCGCGCCCTCATGCGGACGGGCCGGCTCGACGACGGGCTGGTCCACCTGGAGCGGGCGCTCGCCCTGTTCATCGAGCTGGGCGACCGCGACGGCCAGACGCGTACGTACCTGGGGCTCGGCTGGCTCCACGAGAAGCAGGGCCGGCCCCGCACCGCGCTCGAGCAGTATCACCGCGCCCTCGACATCCATCGCGAGTCGGGCAACGAGGCGGGAGCGGCCCTGTTCCTCAACTCGATCGGCTACGTGCTCGCGCTGCAGGGGGAGCACGAGGAGGCCATCCCGTACGCCCAGGAGGCCCTGGAGCTGCACGAGAAGCTGGGCTATCTGCACGGGCAGGCCAGCGCGGCCGACAGCCTCGCCTACGCCTTCCACCACCTCGGCCGCTACGCGGAGGCCTCCGACCTCTACCGGCGGGCCATCGGCCTGTTCCAGGAGGTCGGCGACCGCTGGCACGAGGCCGACACTCTCGTGCACCTCGGCGAGATGTACGACGCCGCCGGCGACCACGCGGCCGCCCGCGCCACGCTCGGCCGGGCCCTGGATCTCCTGGAGCAGCTCAACCACCCGGACGCCGACCGTCTGCGCGCCAGACTGGCCGCGTCCTGACGCTTAGAGGTTACTCGAAATGGACGGTTTGGTTACGTAGCGCACTGTTAGCTTGGCCGGGCATTGCCACCCATTCGGAGGGAAACAGCTTTCATGGCAATATCGTTCGGCCGCATGACCCGTCCCGTAGGCTTGGGGCTCGCGGTGGCGCTCGGCGCCACGCTGTCCTTCGGCATCGCCACGCAGGCCTCCGCCACCACGGCGAAGTCGTCGGCCCAGAGCGTCGCCGAGCAGCGGGTGAAGGTCTACGAGCTGGTGACGAAGGACGGCGGGTTCTTCTACACCAGCAACGAGGCGGAGAAGCAGAACGCGATCACCAATCACGGCTGGTCTGTGACCCAGACCCCGCTGTACTACATCTCGCGCGCCCCCTTCGCCGGCGGCAAGCCGCTCTACCGGCTGCGCTGGGAGAACAAGGCCTCCTACATCGTCACCGGCTCCATCGCGGAGCGCGAGGCGCTCGTGACCTCGGGCAAGTTCCGCTACGACGGCATCCTCGGGTACGCGCCCGCCGTCGGCACCCCGGGCGAGACCGTGAAGATCTTCCGCCTGTCGAACAACAACAAGTGGCGCCTCGCCATCGAGTCGCACACCCAGAAGATCCTGGCGAACGAGCCGGGCTGGAAGCTGGACGGCCCGCTGTTCAACCAGTTCACCCAGGCCGGCTGAGCACAGACGACGAGGGCGCGCCGAGACCCGGCGCGCCCTTTTCGTGTCCCGCGCCTTTCGTCTACCGGAGGCAGAGCTCGAGGAGTTCCCCCGCCCGGGCCGTGCGGCCGATCCACACCTCGCGGCCCCTGCGCTCGCGGGCGATGAGCCGCGCCGCGACGAGCCGGTCGCAGTGGAACGTGAGGCTGCTCGGCGGGATGTTCATGTCGCCGGCCAGCGTGGTCATGGTCATGGGCCGGTCGAGCGTGCGGAGCACCTCCGCCCGCACCGGACCCACCAGCTCCGACAGCTCGTCGGAGTCCGTACGCCACAGCCTCCCCGCCGCGGGAACGGGATACGCGATCCACACGGCCTCCGGGTCGTCCAGCCCGACGATCAGCGCGTCCTTGCCCGCCAGCATCGGCACCAGCACCAGCGACCGGTCGCCGAGCTCGTGCACACCGGCCCCGGCGCCCTCGATGACCAGGCCGTTCGCGTCACGGACGAGGCGCTCGGCGACCGAGCCGAGCAGCACGTCGACGCCTCCCCGCACGCTCGCCACGCCCACTCGCGCGACCTCCCGGTCGAGGAGCGGCCGGGCCCTGCTCCACAAGCGCTCGGCCGTGGCCCAGACGTCGCCGAGCGCACCGGCGTACCCGTGCAGCCAGCGGCCGGGCCGCTCGGCGGCGGCCCTCCAGTGCGCGGGCACCGGCCCGAACGCCTGCTCGAGGTCCTTGAGCAGGGTGTCGGGCGGCAGGTCATGCAGGAGGTCGATCTGCTCCTGCACGGAGTCGTCGTGGACCGGCGCGCGCGGCACGACGCTGTCAGGCGCCAGAGCGCAGCCGGAGGCTCCCAGCGGGCGCACGGCCTGTCTCGACCGCCGGCTCGCCCCCGACTGGACCGCCCTTCTCCACGATTGGGGAAGGCCGCGATAACGGCCGGCGAGCGCGTCCGTGGTCATGGCGAGGACGGTCAAACTCGGGGAGAGCGACACCGAAATTCGCGGCGCCGAGGCTATTCGAATTTCCGTCCGTTGTCGCGTGCTGAATATTTCCAACCCCCCGCAATCACTCGTGCCGGACGCTCCACTGTGCCGGGCCGGTCTTGCAGGGTTCGTGTGCGTTCATTGAATCGCCTGCTCACCCCGGGCAGACAGGCCGTCTCCGCAGGTGGCGCCGGGTCCTGAGCTGCTCGCTGTTACGGCGCCGGCACGTCGGTCTCCCGCGCGCCCTGCCTTGGGTTCAGCTTTCTCGACGGCTTCCACACAGCCATGGGCGGCTCCTGAAGCGATTCGCGCGCCGGCCGCTCCCGGAAGAAGTAAGCGGTGGTATCTAGGCGAAAGGCGGACGCCCGGATATGGTGCGGTACGGGCAAGCCACAACTGTGCACCGTCTCCCGAATTCCGATCGGTGGGCATCGCATGCCGGATCTGTCGTTCGTCACCCAGAGGTTGCCGGGCGTGAGCGTGATCTCGGTGGCCGGCGAGGTCGACGCCACCACCGCCGGGCAGCTCGATCGCTACATCCGGCACAGCCGGCGGCTGCCGGGCGAGCACATGGTGATCGATCTCAGCGAGGCTCACTTGATGGGCAGCGCGGGCCTTCGCGTCCTGCTCAACACCCATGCCTTCGCCCGCCAGCACGGCGGCACCCTGCACCTGGCCGCCGCCCATCCGAAGCTCGCCAGGATCATGGAGATCACCCAGGCGCACACCGTCCTGCACGTGCACGCCACGGTGGAGCAGGCCGTACTCGCAGCACTGGGCAGCCCGGCCCCCGAAGGCCCTCGTTCATCACCCCGTTCCTCATCGGAGCGGGCGACTCCGCTTTAGGCGCGTGGCCGGACGGGACCCTGGCGCCACGCGAGCCGGCCGGACCGAGCACCACACCACATAGGGCGTGGCGGGAGGCCGGGGCTGCGGATCCCTTCGGCGACCGGTATATGACCACTGCCGGACACTGTGTTCCCGAAGACGCTGACACTGAACACGTCATGAGGGGCGGCCAGAGTATCGGAACCGTCTTGTGGTCGAGCTGGAAGGATAATACCGGCTCCATCCCACTTCCGAACAGGACGTCTGCCTACGGCGATATCGCGCTGCTCGACTACACAGAGCCGATCGAATCTACGGCGTCCATCTTCGTTGGCGACACCGATGCAGCCACAAAACGGCCTGCTGGAAGTCAGCAATGGGTAGGAGACTTTGCTCAACGGCGCTGAGGGTATGCGCGACGGAGGCTGCCCGAAACCTGGAGACTCTGGCGGTCCAGTATATACGCTGGAGTCAGACGGATACGTTGTCGCAAAGGGTATCCTCTCAGGCGGAGGGAAGCACGATGGTGACACGTTGTGCCGGTCGACCTTCAGTGACATACATGATGCGCGCCTCGGTTTCGGTGGCGACGTCATGAAGCGCCGATAGAAAGCAGGATGCCCCGATGGCCGCCACGATTGGCATGAGGATCTGCCGGACGATGCTTTTCCTGGCAGGAACCATTACCTTGGCGAGTTGTGGCGGCCCACAATGGCAGCCCATCAATTGGGTTAACTTATCGGAAGACGGGCGGACGCTTACCGTTGAATTAACGTTCTCAAGACCGGCCGACGCAGTGCAATGCGAGCATGTGAAAAACACGGAAGTGCAGGAGTCGCCCTCCCAGGTGATTATCGGAGTTCAGCTCGAGATGGACTGTCCTACGCCGGAAGCGAACACCAGCATGAAAGGATACGTACGTCAGGTGCCTCTCAAACTTCGGCGGCCACTTGGTGTACGTATTGTCCTCGACAACACTCGTTACCACAGGGTCACAGTAAATACTCCGCTCCGCTGACTCTGGGGTACATAGGGCTGCCTCGGCTCCACGGCGTTCCAGGCTGGCGACGTTCTCCACTTCGGGGGAGCGCGTCTGCTACATGGCCCGGAGGAACACCTGCGGCATCAAGTGATGTCCTGGATCAGGCCTGGCGTTTGCCCCGGCCATGACCATCATCACTCCTCACTCTGGAGTAGACGCGGGCCGACACCACGCACCTCCGCCGACAGGCCGCCAGAAACCGCACGTTCTCCAGGACTACGCGATCAGCGCCAGACCGGATCGCGTGCTCCCAGTCGTGCCGCTCGACCAGCCGGGGGTCGCCAGCAGGTAATCGGGGACGTGCCGCCGTACCTGGCCATCGCCCCGGGCCACCATCCAACACGGCTGTGCGAAGATCTGCTCCACTGCCGGGTCGAAATCAGCCAGCAGCAACCGTGCCAACTCTCATAGACCACGTGCCCACCCCTTCGTGGCCGAGGCGTAGCTGCCCGAGTAATGGGCCTTCCCATGCATAGATCGAACACGGCGCCACGGTACCGACTCCGCGAAATCCGCCAATCTGAGCTGCGCAAAGGGGACTTCGCGCACGGACTCATCTGTGTACTGGACGAACGCCATGGAAACCTCGCGACCGCGACGCGCCTCGACCGCGTCTTGTCCCGCCATATGCGGAGCGTACGGATCTGCGGCACGCCTCACCCCACGGATCACAAAAGACCCGTAAGTCCGACATCGCAGAGCGTTATCAAAGCACATGATCACGCGGATTTGTCGTCGGATACGGTTCCAGCCGGACAAGCCGTGTCCGTAAATCTTGTTACCGGGGTGTTCGACTGGTGAGAAGATCGGGCGTGCTCCGAATAGCAAACGCAGTACTCGCAAGCTTGCCGAAACCGCTGCACGCACTTGCCCTGAAGCACCGCGAACTGCTGAAGTTCGCGGTGGTGGGTGGAACAGCGTTCTTAGTGGACAACACGGTGTTCTATGGGCTGAAGCTGACCATTTTGGAACCGAAGCCGGTGACCGCGAAGATCATCGCGGTGCTCGTGGCGACGATCGTGTCCTACGTGTTGAACCGCGAATGGTCGTTCCGGACCAGGGGCGGCCGCGAGCGCCGTCACGAGGCGGCGCTGTTCTTCCTGGTCAGTGGCGTCGGTCTAGTGCTCAGCTCCGCGCCGCTATGGATCTCCCGGTACGTATTTCGCCTGGAGACCCCGGATGTGAGCCTGGTAACCCAGGAGATCGCCGACTTCATGAGCGCGCAGATCATCGGCACGCTGATCGCCATGGTCTTCCGCTTCTGGGCGCTCCGGAAGTGGGTCTTCCCCGACGAGAAGGCCCAATCCCGCAGCGTGCGACTGGCTCGCACTCTCGATTCCACGGACGAGGCGGCGTGATGGCAGCGAATCCGGAAGCCGTTTCGGCGGTTGGACTGCTTCATGCCGCTGCTGCACCCCACGAGCGCGGCCCCGCGGATGACCAGGCGAACGCCGCACTTGCTCACCGAATCGCGGATTCTACAGTGGAAACGAGTCAGCGGTAGGCGGCGGCCTGAAGGGAGTAGAGGTCGGCGTAGAGGCCGTTGAGGGACATCAGGGTGGCGTGGTCGCCCTGCTCGGTGACCTTGCCGTGGTCGAGGACGTAGATGCGGTCGGCGTAGCGGACGCTGGCCAGGCGGTGGGTGATGAGCAGCACGGTGCGGCCGTCGGAGTGGTGGCGGATGCGTTCGAAGAGGGCGTGTTCGGCGCGGGCGTCGAGAGCGGCCGTGGGTTCGTCGCAGATGAGCAGGTCGGCGTCGCGGTGGAAGCCGCGGGCCACGGCGATGCGCTGCCATTGGCCGCCGGACAGTTCGTGGCCGTCTTTGAAGCGGCGGTCCAGCAGGGTGCGGTAGCGGTGCGGGAGGCCGGCGATGACCTCGTCGGCGCCGGCCACGGCGGCGGCCGCGTCCAGGGCATCCGGGCCCTTGTCGGTGCCCATGGTGATGTTGTAGCGGGCGGTCAGCGGCCAGCGGGTGTGGTCTTGGGCGATGACGGCGGTGCGCAGCCGGAGGTCTTCGGGGTCGACCTGGCTCAGGTCGGTGGAGTCCCAGCGGACGGTGCCGGAGTCCGGTTCGTACAGACCGGCGAGGATCTTGGCGAGCGTGGTCTTGCCTGAGCCGTTCTCGCCGACGAAGGCGATCACCTCTCCGCGTTTGATCTCGATGGAGACGTTGCGCAGGGCGGCCTCGTCGGCTCCCGGGTAGGTGAAGGTCACGTCTGAGGCGACGATGCGGTCGAAGCCCTCAGGGACCGGGGACGGGCGGGGGACGGTCAGGCGGTGTTCGGCGTCGGCGCAGAACTCCAGGAAGTCGGTGAAGTACAGGCCCTGCTCGTAGAGCCGGTTGGTGGCGTACAGGAGGCTGCTGAGCGAGCCCTGACCCGATCTGATGGCCAGGACCGCCGTGCCCGCCACCGCCAGGGGGATGGCGGCGAGGGCCAGCAGCACGCCCAGCGCGACGTAGACCAGGGCTGTGCCGAGGCCGCCCAGCGCCTCACCGATCAGCCGGGCGAAGGTCTGGCGGCGGGCCAGGCGGAGCATGACCTCCTGCTCGGCCTTGGCCACCGCGTCGTACATGCGCAGCAGGAACCCGCGCATCGTGAAAGACCGCACCTCGGCGGCGGCCTCCCGCTCCGCCAGCAGCTCCGCGATGATCCACTTGCGGCGGCGGGCCGGGATCAGGCCGTACATGGTGGAGTAGCGCATGCGCGCGCTCCGGACCGCCGCCCACGCGTCGGGCAGGACGGCGAGCAGCAGCAGCGGCAGCAGCACCGGGTGGAGCACGCCGAGCACCCCGGCCGCGGCCACGATGCCGACCGCCGCCGTGACCACGTCGACGGCCGCGGACACCACGGAGTCCGCCACGGCCACGCCCCGGGCCCTGGCCCGTTCGAGGGCGTCGTGGAACTCCGGGTCGTCGTAGGCCACCAGCTCCACCCGGCTGGTCAGGCCGTACAGCCGCTCCTCGGTCAACCGGGTGATCTGGGGGGTGAGGCGCGACTCCGCCCAGCCCGCCCCCGCCTGAACGGTCGTCCGCAGCACGGCCGCGCCGCCGACCAGGGCGAGGCTGGGCAGTGCGGCCATCACCCTGTCGGGGGTGGGACCCTCGTTGAAGAGGGCGGTCAGCACGCCGGTCGTCGCCAGCAGGCCGAAGGCCGTGAAGACGCCGCCGAGGAGGTTGAGGCTGATCGTGGCGAGCGTGTCGCGCGAGCTCGCGCCCCACGCCATGCGCAGCGCCTGGGCCACCAGGGAGGGGAGCCGCCTGGCGATGGTCAGGAAGCCGACCTCCGCCATCTTGTCGTTGTGAGCGTTCCATTGGGGCGTCGCGATCTCGCCGAGTTCGAGGGGCTCATCCTGCATGCTCTGAGTATGCGGCCGGGCACCGACAGTTTGTCATCTCGTTAGAACGAGGCCCCCAAGCCGCTGAGGGTCAGATCGCCGAGCCGGGCCGGGGTGGACCGCGGCTTCGCTGCAGCTGGAGTCCCACCCGGCTCCACGTCGTCCGGCGGCGGCGTCCGATGTGCTGTACGCCGCCGCCTTGGTGGACGGTCAGGAGGCGGTGCCGGTGGGCGGGATGCGGACGATGCGGTCGTCCGTGGCCGCCGGGGTGCCGCGGCCGTCCCGGTTGCTGGTCGTCACCCACAGCCAGCCGTCGGGCCCGACCGTCACCGTGCGCAGCCGCCCGTACGTGCCCTGGAGCTCGGCGACCGGCGTCCCTGCCCCGCCACCGCTCGTCACGGGCACCGTCCACAGCCGCGTCCCGCGTAGCGCGCCTACGAAGAGCGTGTTGTTCGCGTACGCCAGCCCGCTCGGCGACGCCTCGGCCGTCGACCAGGTGACGATGGGATCGCGGAACGACGGGTTGCCGCAGACGCCCTCGCAGGTGGGCCAGCCGTAGTTGCCGCCCGCCACGATGAGGTTGATCTCGTCCCTGGCGTTCTGCCCCAGCTCGGCGGCGAAGAGCCTGCCCTGCGTGTCCCAGGCCAGTCCCTGCACGTTGCGGTGCCCGTAGCTGTAGACCCGGGAGTTGCCGAACGGATTGCCCGGCGGGATGCCGCCGTCGGGCCTGATGCGCAGGATCTTCCCGGCGGGGGTGTTCAGGTTCTGGGCGTTGGCGGTGTTGCCCGCGTCGCCGGTGGCCACGTACAGGAGGCCGTCAGGACCGAACGCGATGCGCCCGCCGTTGTGGATGGAGGATCGCGGCACGCCGGAGAGCAGGACGGTCTGGGTCTGCGGGGCGCTCAGCCGCAGGCGCACGAGCCGGTTGTCGGTGCTGCTGCTGAAGTACGCGTACACCCACTGGTCCTGGGCGTACGTCGGCGACACGGCGATGCCGAGCAGCCCGCCCTCCCCCGAGGCGGACACCCCGTTGACGGTGGCCACCTGCGTGGGCGCCTGCCCGGGCCGTACCTGCAGGATTTTGGCGGTGGTGCGCTCCGAGACCAGAGCGCTGCCGTCCGGCAGGAACGCCAGCCCCCACGGCACCTGCAGGCCCGTGGCGGCCACCTGCGCCCGGGAGTAGTCGAAGCCGCCGATGGCGGAGGCCGGCGGTGAACCCACCAGGACCAGCCCGGCGGCGGCTAAGAGGACCATGATCGCGGTGCGGATGCGCATGACTGGCTCCTTGACGGATTGTCGAGGTCTCTCTACATACCCGACATCCCGGAGGTGTAGCCCGCCGGTCGTGGCGGGCAAGGGCGCCACAAGGCCCCGAAACCGGTCCGGCCAAGGAGCCCGGCCCAAGGTGGCGGCACACCCACCCTCCCCCGGCGCCGCACCCATGCCAGTTGGAAAAAGGGTGAAAGTTTCAGCCTCGCTCGCGGGCGAACGGCGGCGGCGCCGACGGGTCCTGGAGCGGCCCGCTGAGCTGGATGTTGGCGATCAGCCAGCGGTCGCCCTGCCCGACGGCGACCAGCGTCACCCGGAACGAGTCGTTGACCTCGTGCCCTCTGACCGAGGTGCGCTGCTCCTGCACGCCGCTCACGATCGCGGTGTCGCCGTGGAAGCGGACCTGCGGGTCGAGGATCGCGAAGTGGTGGTTCTTCAGGTCGCCGCGGTGGCGGCCCGCCCACTGCTGCTTGTCCAGCTTGAACCCGACGGGGCCGATACCCGCGAAGTCGTCGCCGAGGAGGTCGCCGAAGGCGTCGGCATCGCCGTTGAGCTCGGCCTGCACCCAGCGGTCGACGAGGTCGAGGACCCGCTCCTCACTGCTCATGATCTACCCCTTTGTCTGATTAAGTGGGGAAAAACTCCCCGGTTAACTGTCGCACGACGCCGAAGGCCGACACAACCCAACCGGGGAAATTTCCCCCACTTAGCCGCTATGCTCGGACTCGTGAAGTCCAAGCCCATGCGGGCCGACGCGCGGCGCAACCTGGAGCAGATCCTGCTCGCCGCGCGCGACATGATCGCCGAACGCGGCCCCGACGTGCCGCTCGACGACATCGCCCGGCGCGCCGGAGTCGGGAGCGCCACGCTCTACCGCCGCTTCCCCGACCGGGACGCCCTCTTCCACGCGGTCGCCCTGGACGCTCTGACCAGGACCGCCGCGGCGGCGGTGGCGGCGGCCGAGGAGGAGCGCGACCCGTTCGAGGCGCTGGCGCGGTACCTGCGCGAGGCGCTCGAGCTGCGGGTCTCGGCCGTGCTCCCTGCCCTGCTGGACCTGGTCGAACCGGCGAACGACCCGGAGCTGTCACCGGTGCGCGAGGAGTCCGCCCGCGCAGTACGGCAGCTCATCGCCGACTGCCACGCGGCGGGCGCGCTGCCGGAGGACGTCACGTTCATGGACATCGTGATGATGCTCGTACGGATCGCCCGCCCCCTCCCCGGGCCGCTTTCGGCGGAGGCCGACCAGGAGCTCGCCCGCCGTCACCTGGAGCTGTTCATCCACGGCCTGCGGGCGATGAGGACGGCGTGAGCCGACCCCTTTCCTGACAAGATCGCGCCATGTATGGTCGAGCCGAAAGAAAGTTTCACCCGTGGAGGAATAGTGGGCAAGAAGCTTCACATGTTGGCGTTACCGCTCGCTGCCGCTGCCCTGGCCGCCCTGGCGGTCCCCGCCCAGGCAGCCACCGGCTACGACAGGTGCCAGGACGGCTATTACTGCATGTTCTCCGGCCTCGACGGTGCCGGCGACATCATCCAGATCAAGGCTGACACGCCCGACCTTGCCGCCCTGGGCATGGCCGACCGCGCCAAGTCCGACTGGAACCGCACCGACTCCTACATCCACCTCTTCTCGGAGGCGAACTACGGCGGTTGCTCGGCGGTGACCAGTCCGCGCGACAAGGGCAACTTCTACATCGACTTCCGCGACTTCTTCGACTCCGTCCGGTTCGACGGCCAGAACGGCCCGTCCTGCTTCTCCACGCTCAAGGGTTCCGCGACCGACTCGCACGGCTGATCACAGCCGCAACGCCTCCAGGAACCGGTCGGCCTCCGCGGCGATCCGCGGCAGGTCGGCCGCCGGGCTCTGGGAGCGGGCCAGCAACATCCCGCCCTCGCACAGCGCGCCGAAGATGATCTGCGCGCGTGCGGGCAGGTCGCCGTCCGGGGCCTGCCCGCACGCCACGGCCAGGCGCAGCCCGTCGAGCACGATCCGTAGCATGTGGCCGTACTCGATCTCCCGGGTCGTCTCCCAGCCCAGCACCGACGGCGCATCCAGCAACACGATCTGCCGGAAGCCCGGATCGAGGCAGTGCTCCAGGAACGTCCGGCAGCCGCGCCGCAGCGCGGCCCACGGGTCGCCCTCCTCGGCGGCGACCTGCTCGAGCTTGGCGTCGACCGCCTCCAGCTCCCCCACGAACGCCGCGCGGAACAGCTCCACCTTGCCGCCGAAGTGGTGATAGGCGGCCCCCTTGGTCACCTCGGCCGCGGCGGCGATGGCGTCGATCGACGTGACCGCGTATCCCTGCGCGCCGAACAGCTCCCGCGCGGCCAGCACCAACCGCCCCGTCGTCTCGTCGGATCGCTCTGCCTGGGTACGGCGGATCATCGTGCTGCTCCCATTGACTTACATACTCGCGGTACGTAACTTCGAAGGACAGTTACGTACTCCCAGTATGAATCATGGAGGTGAGCCGTGTCCTCACCGCACATCGCCGTCTACGGCGCCACGGGCCACACCGGACGACTGGCGGCGGCCGAGCTCCGCGCCCGCGGCCGGGACGTCATCCTGGCCGGTCGCGACGGCGGAGCCCTCAAGGCCCTGGCAGACGAGCTCGGCGGGGCGCCCGTGCACCAGGCCGCGCTGGACGACCCCGCCGCGTTACGCGCGCTCGCCGAGCGGGCGGACGTGCTGATCCACTGCGCGGGCCCGTTCACGCACACCGGCAAGCCCGTCGCCACGGCGGCGGCCGAGGGTGGTTGCCACTACGTGGACCACGCCCTGGAGCAGCACCACACGAAGTGGATGTTCGAGGCCATGTCCGAACCCGCCAGGAAGGCGGGCATCGCCATGATCACGGCGATGAGCTTCTACGGCGGGATGGGCGACCTGCTCGCCGGGGCCGTGGCCGGCGGCATGACGGACATCGAACGGGTGATCAGCGCGTACGCGGTGAGCGGCTGGCGGTTGACCGCGGGCGCCAAGAAGACCGCCGAACTGCTGTTCGCCGATACCCAGCGGATCACCTACGCGGACGGAGCCCAGCACGTCGGCTACGTCGAGCCGCGTAACGCCGTCTTCCCGTTCCCGCCGCCGCTCGGCCCCCGCACGATGATCGCCCCCGTCCCGTTCTCCGAGGTGGTCACCGTCCCCAGACATGTGCCGGCGAAAACGGTGGAGGCACAGCTCACGGCGCACACGTTCGAGGAGCCGGAGGCGTTCACCAGCGAGGACGTGGACGCCGGCACCCGGGCGGGCTCCAGCTTCACGGTCGCCGTCCAGGTGATCACCGATAAGGGCGGGCGCGCGGGGCAGGTCAGCGGTCAGGACCTGTGGCGCCTGAGCGCGCTGGCCTCGGTGGAGGCCGCCGTCAGGCTGACGGAGAACCCCGTTGGCCCGGGTGTGTACGGCCCGGCCGAGGCGTTCCCCGCCGGGCCGTTCCTGCGCGATCTGGAGCGGCTCGGCCTGTTCACGCTGACCCTGCCGGAAGAGGAGGAGCGATGATCCTTGTCACTGGAGCGGCGGGCGGGCCCCAGGGTTCGACCGGGCGGCACGTGACGAACCTGCTGCTGGAGCGCGGCGAGGCCGTGCGCGCCTTCGTGCACTCCGACGACCACCGCGCCGAGGAGCTGCGCAAGCTCGGGGCCGAGGTGGTGGTCGGCGACCTGCGGGAGATCGCGTCGGTGCGGCCCGCCATGCGCGGGGTCAGGAGGGCGTTCTTCACGTATCCGGTGACGGCGGGGCTGCTCGACGCCACCGGCGTGTTCGCCGCGGCGGCCAAGGAGGAGGGCGTGGAGCGCGTCGTCGAGGTGTCGCAGCTCGACGCTTCCCCCGAGGCGGGGACTCCGCGGATGCGCCGGCACTGGGTGGCGGAGCAGGTCTTCGACTGGGCCGGGGTGGGCGCGGTGCACCTGCGGGCCGGGGTGTTCTTCGAGAATCTCGCCGTCGCCGCCTCGGGCGGCACGCTGGCACTCCCGCTGGGGCCGCCGGACACGTGGGTCCCGCTGGTCGCGGGTGAGGACGTGGCGAGGGTGGCGGCCGGGGTCCTGCTGGACCCGGGGCCGGCGGAGCCGGTGTGCCTGGTGAACGGGCAGATGGCGACGATCGGGGAGGCGGCGGACGCGCTCGGGGTCCCGTACGTGGATCTGCCGCCCGAGGAGTGGGAGGCGCGGGCGCTGGGTTTCTACGGCGACCCGTACGCGGTCGAGCACCTGACGCACCTGTGGGCGATCTTCCGCTTCATCGGCTCCGGCGACCATCCGCTCTTCCGGGTCACGGAGAGCATCCAGCGCTACGGCGGCCGCCCGCCGATGACGCTGCGGGAGTTCGCCGGATAACGGGAAACCCCCGGCCGGGAAGCCGGCCGGGGGTCCGTCCTACGCGGAGATCAGCCGGTGAAGCCGACGATCGAGTAGTCGAGGCTCTTGTAGCCGCGCGCGCCCCAGTTGGCGAGCGTCTTCTTGGTCGCCTGGATGTCGGGACGCTGGTACAGCGGGATGGTGTGCACCATGTCCCAGACCAGCTTGTCCGCGGCGTTGGCCTTCTCGATGGCCTTGGCCGGGTCCATCTCGTCCACCGCCGCGTCGATGGCGGCGTCGACGGCCGGGTCGCTGGCCTTCGGGAAGTTGCTCTCGGAGCCGGTGTAGTAGATCTGCTTCAGGCCGCCGATGGGCAGCGGCGTGCCGATCCACGAGAACGGCACCAGGTCGAAGTCGCCCTTGATGATGTAGTCGGTGAAGAACTTGTCAAGCGGGACGGGCTTGATGTTGACCTTGATCCCGGCCTCCTTGAGCATGGCCTGGGTGAGCTCGCCCTCCGTCTGCGACACCGGCGTGCCCGTCGGGATGACGAAGTTCAGGTCGAACTCCTTGCCGTCCTTCTTGCGGTACTCGCCCTCCTGCTTCCAGCCGGCCGCGTCCAGCAGCTGCTTGGCCTTCTCCAGGTTGTACTTGCCGAGGTCGCCGGAGTTGTCGACGTAGCCCTTGTGGTTGTTCATGAAGACGTGGTTGCCGAGCGTCTGCAGCGGCCAGTCCATGTCCTTCAGGTCCGACTGGGTGATCACGTCACGGTTGATCGCGTACGAGACCGCGTGCCGGATGTTCTTGTCCTTCAGGAACTCGCTCTGGTTGTTGACCGTGATGTGCCGCCAGTTCGGGCTGAGCGCCTTGCGGATGTCCACATTCGGGACTTCCTTGGCCCGCTTCAGCTCCGCCGGGGCACCCGACGGGATCTCCACGCCGTCGAGCTCGCCGTTGGCGAAGGCGTTCACCTGCGCTTCCGGCGACTCGATCGCCCGGAAGATGACCTTGTCGAGCTTGGCCTTCTTGCCCCACCACTTGTCGTCACGCACGAGCGTGAGCGTCTTGGTGCCCTCGTCGATCTTCTCGACCTTGAAGGGGCCCGCGGTGGCCGGGATCTTCTGCAGGTAGTCCTTCTCGTACGCCTCGGGCGTCTCGATGTGCTTGGCGGGGTAGAGGTGCGGCGACCGGGAGAACTGCCCCATCCACTCCGGGTACGGCTTGGCGTAGGTGACGATGGCGACCTTGTCGGTGTCGCCCTTGGTCACCGATTCGATCTTGTCCCAGCCGTCCGTGGACGCCGGCTTGAACTTCTTGTTCTTGCCGCTGTTGGCCTTCCACGCGGCCTCGAGGTCCTTCCACGTCATCGGCGTGCCGTCCGACCAGGTGGCCTTGTCGTTGATCGTGTAGGTGACGACCTGCTTGCCCGACGACAGGTCGTTCTTCACGTCGGTCAGGTAGTCGGGGTTCGCCGTGAATTGCGCCCCTTCGTCGGACACCATGAGCTGCGGCATGATCGGGTCGAGCATGTCCGCCGTGTCGGCCTGGTTGCCGTCGACGTGGTTGCCGTTCCACTGGGTCGGCCACTGCCCGACCGCGAGCGTCAGCGTGCCGCCGTCCTTCACCTGCTCGTAGGGGACCGGGTTGATGCTGATCGCCGGGGTCTCCGACATCTGCTTCTGAGCCTGCTGCGACTGCTCGGCGCTCGGCTTCTTGGCTTCGCCGCCACCTCCGCCACAGGCCGCGACGGCCAGGGCCAGCACCGCGACGCCCGCGGCCGCACGGTAACGAACCTTCACTTTTCCTCCTGATCGTCCGAGGCCGTGATGACCTCGATCTCCTCCGCGTAGTGGCAGGCGGCGCCGTGGTCCACGGCACGCGCCAGCCGAGCAACCGAGGGCTCTTCGTCCACACACCGCCGCCGTTCCGCCTCGCTGAGCACGGCGAACTTGGGACAGCGGGTGCGGAACCGGCATCCCGACGGTGGGTCTGCCGGGCTGGGCAGGTCGCCTTCGAGCAGGATCCGCACGCGAGTGCGTTCCATCTCGGGGTCCGGCAGCGGGATCGCCGACAGCAGCGCCTGCGTGTAGGGGTGGGCTGGATGGTCGTAGACGTTCTCGACCGTCCCGATCTCGGCGATCCTGCCGAGGTACATGACGGCCACACGGTCGGCCAGATGCCTGACCACGGCCAGGTCGTGGGCCACGAACAGGTACGACAGCCCCAGCCTGTTCTTCAGCTCCTCCAGCAGGTTGATCACACCGGCCTGGATGGAGACGTCGAGTGCCGAGACCGGCTCGTCCAGCACCAGCAGCCTCGGCTCCAGCGCGAGCGCGCGGGCGATGCCGATGCGCTGGCGCTGGCCGCCGGAGAACTGGTTCGGATAGCGCTCCGCGTGCTCGGGGGAGAGCCCGACGAGCTGGAGCAGTTCAGCGACCTTCTCGGCCACGTTCTTCTTGCCGTGCGCGCGCAGCGGCTCGGCGATGATGTCGCTGACCGGCATGCGCGGGTCGAGCGCGGCCATCGGGTCCTGGAAGACGATCTGCAGATCGCGGCGGAGGCCCTTGCGCGCCGCGCCGTCCAGCTTGGCGCTGTCCTTGCCGAGCACCACGACCCGCCCGCCCTGCGGCGGCTGGAGCTGCATGATCTGCTGCAGCGTGGTGGTCTTGCCGCAGCCGGACTCGCCCACCAGCGCCAGCGTCTCGCCCTCGGCGATGTCGAAGCTGATGCCGTCGACCGCGAACACGGTGCCGACGCGGCGCTTGAAGACCGCGCCCTTCATCAGCGGGTAGTGCCTGATCATGTCGTCGAGCTCGAGCACCGTGGCGCGCTCGGCGCGCGGCACGCGTACCACGTCGCTCGGCGGGATGACCGGCACGGGGAACACGTCGGCCCCGGTCAGGCCCTTGTGCTCGATCTCGTGCGAGCGGATGCACGCCACGTGGCGACCACCGCCGAACGGGGTCAGCGGCGGCTCCTCGTCGTCGCACATGTCCACCTTCATCGGGCAGCGCGGCGCGAACGGGCAGCCGGGCGGCAGCGCCGACGGGGAGGGCGGGTTGCCCTCGATGGGCACGAGCGGCCCTTCCTCGCCGTCGACCCTGGGGATCGAGGCGAGCAACCCCATCGTGTACGGCATGCGCGGCCGGTAGTAGATGTCGTCCACCGGCCCCTGCTCGACCGGCCGGCCCGCGTACATGACCAGCACCCGGTCGGCCATGCCGGCGATGACGCCCAGGTCGTGGGTGATCATCACGATGCCGGCGCCCGTCTCCTGCTGGGCGGTCTTGAGCACCTCCAGCACCTGCGCCTGGATGGTCACGTCGAGCGCGGTGGTCGGCTCGTCGCAGATCAGCAGGTCGGGGTCGTTGGCGATGGCCATGGCGATCATCGCGCGCTGGCGCATGCCGCCGGAGAACTCGTGCGGGAACGCCTTGGCCCGCAGGTGCGGATTCGGGATGCCGACCAGGTCGAGCAGCTCGACCGCCCGCTTGGCGGCCTTGTCCTTCCCCATTTTCTGGTGGATGCGCACGGCCTCGGCGATCTGGTCGCCGATCGTGTAGACGGGCGTGAACGCCGACAGCGGATCCTGGAAGATCATGCTGATCGTCTTGCCGCGGACCTTGATCTGCTCGTCCTCGTCCATGCCGAGCAGCTCACGGCCGTGCAGCTTGACCGAGCCGCTGACCACGGCCTTCGGCGGCAGCAGGCCCATGACGGCCAGCGAGGTCACCGACTTGCCCGAGCCGGACTCGCCGACGATGCCGAGCACCTCGCCGCGCTCGACCTCGTAGCTGACGCCGCGCACGGCCTCGATGCCGCCGGGGAAGGTGACGGTGAGGTCCCTGACCTCCAAGATGCTCACGAGTTGCTCCCCGGGTCGAGTGCGTCACGCAGGCCGTCGCCGATCAGGTTCACGCTGAGCACGAGAAGCACCAGCAGGCCCGCGGGGAAGGCGAACAGCCATGGATAGCCGGTGGCGTTGCCGGAGCCGGCCGCGATCAGCGTGCCGAGCGAGACGTCCGGCGGCTGGATGCCGAAGCCGAAGAAGGACAGCGCCGCCTCGCCGATGATCGCGCCGGAGACGTTGACCGTCGCGTCGATGATGAGCAAGGAGGACATGTTGGGCACGATGTGCCGGAAAATGATCTTCCAGCGCGCGATGCCCATGTAGACGGCGGCCTGGACGTACTCCCGCTCACGCAACGAGATCGTCATGCTGCGCACCACTCTGGAGGTGATCATCCAGGAGAAGGCGGCCAGCAGCACCACGAACCAGAGCCAGGAGGAGCCTGCCTTGAGCCGCGGCGAGATGATCGCGATGATGAGGAAGCTGGGCAGGACCAGTAGCAGGTCCACGCCCCACATGAGCACCCGGTCCACCCAGCCGCCGAAATATCCGGCGAACGCGCCCACGACCGCGGCCAGGCCGGTCGAAATAAGCGCGACCAGGAGGCCGATGACGATCGACTTCTGCATGCCGCGCAGCGTGATCGCGTACATGTCCTGGCCGATCGAGGTGGTGCCCCACCAGTGGTCGGCGTCGGGAGGCGACAGGAAGGCCAGGAAGTCCTTGTCCGTCCAGTCGTACGAGCCGAAGTAGGGGCCGAGGTAGGCCAGCGCCACCAGCAGGATCAGGGCGGCGAAGCCGTAGCGTGCCTGATTGTTCCGGATCAGGCGCCGGAGGACGACTTTCGAGCGCATGTCAGCTCACCCGCACCCGAGGATCGAGGGCCGCCACCAGCACGTCGGACAGGAAGGCGGCGAACAGGACACAGACGGCGGTGAAGAAGGTCACCGCGGCGACGGAGTTGACGTCGTTCGCGTTGATCGAGTCGACCAACCAGGCGCCCATACCGTGCCAGGCGAAGATCTTCTCAGTGAAGGTGGCTCCCGTGAACAGCGTCCCGAACGCGAAGGCGAAGTAGGTGGCGACGGGGATCAGCGCGGTGCGCAGCGCGTGCTTGGTGAGCGCCGTCCTGCGCCGCAGGCCCTTGGCCATCGCGGTGCGGACGAAGTCCTGGTTCAGCACGTCGAGCATCATGTTGCGCTGGATCCGGCTGTAGAAGGCGACCAGGCCCAGACTGAGCGAGATGGTCGGCAGGATCAGGTGGTTCAGCCGGTTGACGAACTGGTCCCAACCCGACAGCCGGGGGTTGTACTCGCCGGTGTACTCGATCAGCGTGAACCCGAGCCCTCTGTTCAGGTTGTACGTGGCGATCGCCAGCAGGGTCGCGAGGACGAGAACCGGCACCGCCATGATCACGAACGAGCCGACACCTATTAACCGGTCGCTGAGCTTGTACTGCTTCACCGCGGACCACGCACCCATGGCCACGCCGATGACGAAGCCCACGATCGTGCCGATGAGCATCAGCCGAAGGCTGACCATGATCCGGCGGCCCATCTCATCGTTGACCGAGCCACCGTTCCAGGTCTTGCCGAAGTCGCCGGTGATGACGCCCTTCGCCCACGTGCCGTACCGCACGAGGACCGGGACCTTGTCGTTCAGGTTGTAGGCGTCGAGGGTTCGGTCGATGACCTCCTCGGCGATCGGGGGCTGGCGCCCCTGGTATGCCGATCTCGGGTTCATAGTGCTGGCAGCGAGCATGTACGCCAGACTTGCCGCGATCACAACCAAGATCACATTTATGACCAACCTGCGGAGCAGGTACCTGCCCATTACTCTCCGTTCGCGCTGACCGGGAACACGTGCTTCCATCCGGAGAGGTGTCCCCGCAACGAAAACCCACCTCGTGCCGCATAAATCACTAGCAGCTCAAGATGGCGATCAACGCGCAGAATATAAGCAAAAATGTAACAGTCAGAAACCGTTCGACATAACGGTCAGGTCACTCGCAATAGCCCCACAGGGTCGGTCAGCCGCCTTACCATACCTACCTTGACCTGCGGAAACGCCCCTTATTCAGAGGTCATTTAGGGCATCCGCCGAGGGTCCAGTGTCACAGAATCCGGACATAATTTCATGGTCACGGAAAGTGATCCGCTTCACGTTGAGCTGATCGTCAAGTGAGTTCGGACAGTACCCTGGTCACGGCCTCGTAGGAGTCCCGCACACCGTCGGCGTTGCCCAGGCGGTGGCGCTCCAGCCGGATCGCCCCGAGGTGACGCATCCCATAGACCAGGGAACGCCAGGTCGCGGCCGGGCCGCGGTCCGGTCCAGGTCGAGCACACCGGTGATCGTCGGCTCAGGGGCCCCGGCGGCGATCATGGTGTTGACCGTCCACAGGTCGCCGGCGAGCAGGCGGGGCTCGGTGATCTCGTCGAGCACCGAGCGGTGCTCTTCCGCCAGTGCGGCGGCCTTGCGGATGTCGGCCGCGTCCAGCCCCGTACGGTCGAATGGGAAGCTCACGCACAGCGGCGCAGTGTGTGAGCTTCACGCCCGGCAACCTCCCCGCGCGGCGAAGATGGCCACTACGGCATCCACTTGCCGCCCGCGACGTCGATCGTGAGCCCGGTGAGCCACGAGGACGCCTCGGAGGCGAGGAAGGCCGTCACGTTCGCCACGTCGAGCGGCGTGCCCAGCCGCCCGAGCGGGTGCTCGGCCAGCAGCCGCTCCTTGAACTCCCACGGCATCCGCTCCTCCAGCCGCTCCGTCATGATCGTGGACGGGGCGACGACGTTGGCCCGGATGCCGGTGGGCCCCAGCTCGTACGCCAGCTGCTTGGTCAGCGCGATGACTCCGGCCTTGGCCGCCGTGTACGCCACCGAGGCGGCGGTCGGAGTGCGGGCCGCCAGCGACGACATCGTGATGATCGACCCGCTGCGCCGCTCTCTCATGCGGGGCAGGAAGCTCCCGATGACCAGGAACGTCGAGGTGAGGTTGGCGTTCAAGGTGGTGTGCCATTCCTCCTCGCTCATCTGGTCGATGGGCCGGGGCATCCCGGTCCCGCCGCCCGCGAAGACCGCCAGCACGTCCACGGGCCCGAGCCGCCGCTCGACCTCCTCACGCATCGCCTCGACGGCGGCGAACTCGGTGGTGTCGGCGGCGATGCCGATCGCGGCGCCACCGATCTCCTTCACGGCCGCCTCGATGGCCACCGGGTCGCGCCCGTTGACCACGACCCGCATCCCCTGCTCGGCCAGCACCCGGGCGGTCTCTCGCCCGATCCCCCCGGAGCCGCCGGTAACCAGCGCCACCTTGCCCTGCAGGTCCGGATACATCATGACTTCCACTCCCTCTGCGCATCGCAGCCGTCTCGTGTGAGTCCACGTTGCCGTGTGCGAGGGGCTCAGGTCATCAGGCGCGAGGGGCGTTTCTGACTGCGTCCGCGGGAGTGCGCCAGGGGCGCGGTCCGTACTTCGTAGGTCGTACGCGAGGGTATGTCAGGGCGGCGGCGGCATCCGGCTCGCCCTTGAGGATCGCGACAATCGCGCTGGTGTCGATGATCACGTGGGGAGCCCTGTCTCGGAGTCATACAGGACGTCAGTGGACAGGTCCGCAGCACCCAATCTCGAACGGATCTTCGCAGCGAGCACGAGTAGCTCTTCCGCCATCGTGGTGTCTTCCTCCTGGCGCTTGGCGAGCAGACGCTCACGCCGCTCGCCCAGGGCTTCCTTATCAGCGCGCGACGGCGAGGAAGTAGTCGTCGCCGCCCACCTGGCCGCCCTTCAGCGCCACTTCGAGCTCGTCGCATGCGGGATCGTCCGAGGTCAGTACGCACACAGGGGCGCCAGGGGCCAGCGAGGCGACCACGTCCAGCGAGCGAGCACCGAGGGCTGCCACGACCTGGCCCGACGTGTCGCCGCCCGCGACCACCAGGCGCCGGACCAGCCCCGCTCGGACGGCTACCGAGGCGATGCGGCCGAGGAGGTCCCCGATGGCCGCGGGGTCTCGGGCTGGGCCGCGCGTTGACTGGACGATCGTGTGCCGGCCTTCGCCCAGGCTCTCCGCCACCTGGGCGAAGAGGTCCGCGAAGGAGCCCCAGCCCGGTTCGGTGGTCGCGCCAGTGGCCACATCCATGACGCCGTCGTGGATCGCGCGTCGAAGGCCTTCTGAGGTGTCCAGCACGCGCCACCCCGCCCGCTCGGCCGTGTCGATCTGGCGGGCGGTGATCGGGGAGCGGCTGCCCGACACGACCAGCACCGCCGCACCACCCGATCCCGAGGCCACCGCGGCGGGCGAGTCCGGGGCTGGTGTGCCGTCCGAGATCGTGCCCAGCGTGTCGGCTGGTGCCGAGGTCCCTGTGGTCCAGGCTGAGGCGAGGGCGTAGCTCAGGCCGCCGGAGCCGACGCAATACAGCGGGGCGCGGCCGGCGGCGTCGGCGAGCAGGAGGCGGCCGAGCGCCCGGACGTGGTCCTCGGTCAGCGCGTCCGCGACGAAGGCCGAGTCCTCGCCCGGCGCCCGATAGGCCTCCTCCGACGGCGACGGCGACGACGGCGGCAGGAAGGGCGACGCGGGCAGCCAGCCGACGCGCCCCGCGCCCTGCTCGGTCAGACGGATCCGGAGGTCGGACTCCGACGCGGGCGTGACCGGGTGGTCGCGCATCGGCGGGTAGCGGTCGAGCCGGAGGACCTCGTCGCCCGCCCGTACGAAGTGGTTGGCGAACCACGTGTAGCGCCCCAGCTCGGGCTGGGCGGCGAGCACCGGCACCGGGCCCCGCGCCAGGCCCTCACGGTGGAGGGCCGCGATGACCGCGCCGATGCTCCCGTGCGCAGGAGAAGAGTCGAACGTCGAGCAGACCTTGTACTGGATGACCAGCGGCTTCAGCGCCGCCAGTGCCTTGAGCGCGGGCAGCGCCACCGACACCGGGTCCGCGGACGCCCGGCAGGTGGTGGCGATGCCGATGACGTCGTCCGCGTCGTGCAGGCGGGCCACGTCGGTGACCAGGGAGCCGGTCAGCCCGAACCGCCTGAACTGCCACAACGCGTCGGTCGCCCCCGTGAAGTCGTCCGCGACGAAGGCGAACAGCGTCACTTCCGGATCACCCCGCCGAAGTGCTTCAGCGCCGCCCGTAGCTCCGGCTCGTCCACCTCGTCCAACGGGACGCCCGCCTCGGAGGCCGCCCACGCCTGCCGGATGCTCGCGATCCCCGCCGCCGGCCCGTCCGGGTGGCCGAGCACCCCACCCCCGGCCAGCACCAGCAGGTCGGTGGTCCCCGTGCGTTCCAGGGTGACGGGCGCGGTGCCGGCCCACTGGGCGGACGACAGGACGGGAAGGCAGGGGAAGCCGCCGAGCAGCGGTTCGCGCACCGCAGCGACCGCTGAGGCCACCTCGTCGTCCGTGACGTAGAACTTGCTGTGGAACCCGCCGCAGTGCAGGTGGTCGACGCCTGTCAGGCGGGCCAGCTTCTGGTACGCGACGTGCCCGATCCCGAGCCCCGGATGCCGGGCCAGCGCCCCGATGCCGGTGACGTGCGCGTGGATCGGCACCCTGGCGTGCCGGCGCAGCATGGCGACGGCCGGGAAGCCGACGATGTTCAGGTTGACCATCACGCAGGTGCCGCCGGCCGCCACCACCATGTCGTGGTTGCGCAGCATGCGGTCGGGCTCGTCGCTGATGTTGAACGCGTACATCGGCCGTCGCCCGGTCCGCCGCTCCACCTCGTCGAGGGCGGCCGTGACCGCACGTATCCGCTGAGGGAGCGGGGCGGGCGGGCAGTCGGCGTTCACCTCGTCGTCCTTGATGAAGTCGACCCCGGCCACGCCCAGCTCGCGTACGAGGTCCACGTAGTCGGCGGGGCGCAGCCCGACGTTGGGCTTGACGATGGTCCCGATCAGCACCCCTGAGGGGCGTCCCACCAGCTGCCGGGTGCCCGAGACGGCGAACCGCGCCGGGAGGTACGAGGAGCCGAAGGCCGCGGGCAGCTCCAGGTCGACCAGCTTGAGCCCGGCCAGCTCGCGCAGCTCGTAGAGGTTGCCCGCGACCACGGGCAGCAGGTTCGTGAGCGAGGGTCCCGTGTTCTCCAGCGGGAAGCCGATCTTGACCAGGCCCGCCGTCAAGGGCCCATCCCCGATCGCCCCCGGCAGGGGTTCGGAAGCGGGAGGGATCTCCGTGATGGACAGCACCACGGCGCTGTGGCGGGCGCGCAGTTCGTCGGTCTCGCCGCGCACGCTGACGAAGGTGCCAGTGCTCTGCTCCCCCGCGATCGCGCTCACGGCCTGCTCCAGCGGCAGGCGCGTGAGCACGCGGTACGTGGCGACGGTCAGCTCGCTCACCGCGCGCCTCCCGTGGCCGAAGACACCATCTGCCCGCTCACAGCGCGGCCGCCAGGTGCTCCATGGCGAGAGGTGGGCTGGCCAGGATCGGGACCGGGGCCTCGACGGTTCCGGCCACGCGGGCCATCGACGCCTGGGCCAGCACGATCACGTCCACCTCGCCGCCCAGCGCGACCAGCGCCTCGGCCACCTGGGCGTCGTGCGTGGCGGCGTCCCCGCCCATCAGGGCCTCGAAGGCGCCCTCGCACAACCTGGCCGTCAGCGAGATCTCCCTGTTCAGGGCGGTCGCGCGGCGACGGACCAGGTCGGCGGTGGGTTCGAGGGTGGTGGACAGGGTGGCGAGCACGCCGATCCTGCGGCCGAGCGCGACGGCGCGGTCGGCCATCGGGCGGTCCACCCGCGTCACCGGCACGCCGGTCAGCGGCTCGGCGGCCTCGACGGCGGCGCCGATCGAGGAGCAGGTCACCAGGATGTGGTCGGCCCCGGCCGCCTCCGCGGAGCCGATGTGGCCGGCGACGCGCCGGGCGGTCTGCGGGGTGAGGTGGCCGGCGGCGATGGTGTTCTTGATCAGACTGTCGTCGACGATGTTGAACGTCTCCACTCCCGGCAGGTGCTCGGCGCACAGCTTGGCGAACACGTCGACCAGGGTCGCGGAGGTGTGGATCAGTCCTAGTCTCTTGGTCATGAGCCCCCACTTCATCGGATGAAATCTCATCTTCATCGGATGAAATGCTATGAAAAATCTGGCGCTGGCGGTAGCGTCCAGGGCGTGGCAATCGATCCCAAGCGGGACAGGCACGTTCAGGTCGTCCAGGCCCTCGGCGCCCGCATCGTCACCGGCGAGCTCGCCCCCGGCACGTCCATCCCCATCGAGGAGGACCTCGTCGGCGAGCTGGGCATCGGCCGCTCCGCCGTACGCGAGGGCGTGAAGGTCCTGGCCGGCAAGGGCCTGCTGGAGACCAGGCGGAGCGCGGGCACCAGAGTGCGCCCGCGCGAGTCCTGGAACCTGCTCGACCCCGACGTCCTGAGCTGGCGGTTCGAGCCCGAGCCGCGCCCCGGGGACATCCAGATGCTCGCGGACCTGCGCGTCGCCCTGGAGCCCGGCGCGGCCAGGGTGGCGGCCGAACGGGCGGATGCGACCGCGGTCCAGCGCATCGACGAGGCCCTGGCCGCCCTGTACGCCACGGCCGACGACCCCGAGCCGTTCATCGAGGCCGACCTGGCCTTCCACAAGGCCGTGTTCGCCGCGGCGGACAACGACCTGCTGCTCTACATCTACGACATGATCAGCATCGCCCTGCGGTCCGTACGGCAGGTGCACACCCGTTCAGTCGCGCACAACAAGGAAACGCTGCCCGGCCACGAACGCGTGGCGCTGGCCATCAGGCGCCACCACCACCGCAAGGCCGAGGAGGCCATGCGCGAGGTGGTCGAGGTCGCCCGCGCCGACGCCGAGCAGCATGCCGATAAGCAAGCACGCCTCTGCTGCTAGAACCACCTCCGCAAGAAAGAGCCAACCCTTGGACGTCCTCATCGACGTGGACGGCCCTGTGGCCGTCGTCACCCTCAACAGACCCGCCAAGCTCAACGCGATCACCCCCGACATGGCCGCCGCGCTGCGTGCCTGCCTGAGCCGGGTGGACGCCGACCCCGCCATCCGGGTGGCGGTGCTCACGGGCGCGGGCGAGCGCTCGTTCTGCGTGGGCAGCGACATCCGGGAGCTGGACGAGTACGCCACGCCGTGGGAGTTCCGCAACCGCGGCGACTACGGCGACGCGGTCCGCGCCCTGCGCAAGCCGATCATCGCGGCCGTCAACGGCTACGCCTACGGCGGCGGCCTGGAGCTGGCCATGGCCTGCGACATCCGGCTGGCGGCCGACACGGCGACGTTCGCCGCGCCGGAGATCAAGCTGGGCTGGATCGGCGGCAGCGGCCAGTCCGCGCTGCTGGCCCACTCCGTCGGCCCCGGCAACGCGGCCACGATGCTGCTCACCGGCGACCCGGTCAACGCCGACCGCGCCCATGCGTGGGGGCTGGTCACCGACGTGTTCCCGCAGGACAAGCTGATGCCGGCGGCGCTCGAGCTGGCCGGGACGATCGCCAAGCGGCCGCCGATCGCCGCGCAGACCGCCAAGGCCAACCTCAAAGCGGCCTACTCGATGCCGCTCGACCAGGCCATCCAGTACGAGCGCGACCTGCAGACCGTCTGCTTCGCCACAGAGGACGCCGCCGAGGGCAGAGGCGCCTTCGCCGAGCGCCGCGAACCCGTCTTCGAGGGGCGCTGATGGGCGTCCTGGACGGCTACCGCGTGGTCGACCTGTCCATCGCGATGGCGGGCCCGCTGGCCGCGATGCGGCTGGGCGACCTGGGCGCGGACGTGGTCAAGGTGGAACCGGTGACCGGCGAGTGGCAGCGGCACGCGCCTGCCGGAGGGGCGAAGGGCAACGAGGTCAACGCCTCGTTCCTGTCGCTCAACCGGAACAAGCGCAGCCTCGCCGTCAACCTCAAGTCCGACGAGGGCCGCGCCATCGTGCACAAGCTCGCCACGACGGCCGACGTGTTCCTGCAGAACTACCGTCCCGGCGTGGCGGAGCGGCTCGGCATGGACTACGGCACGATCAGCGGCATCAACCCCCGCATCGTGTACGTCTCCATGTCCGGGTACGGGGAGACGGGCCCGTACATGTCGAGGCCGGGTCAGGACCTGCTGCTGCAGGCCATGAGCGGCGCCATGCTGAGCACGGGCCGCGAGGGCGACCCGCCCGCGCCCGCGGGGACGTACGCCATCGACGCCATCACCGCCTACAGCGCGTTCGAGGGCGCGCTGGCCGCGCTGCTGCACCGCGCGCGCACCGGCGAGGGCCAGCGGGTGAGCGTCAACATGCTGGACGCGGCCATCGCCGTGCAGATGCAGGAGCTGTCGATCTTCACGGTCGGCGGGGTTCCGCAGCGGCGCGGGCAGGAGCCGCACGGCCACACCTACATCCGCGCGCCGTACGGGGTGTTCGCCACCAAGGACGGCTACCTCGCGCTCGGCATGCCCAGGCTGGACGCGCTGGCCGTGGCGCTGGACCTGCCGGAGCTGGCCGGCATGGACGGCGACGCCGACGGCCACACCAGGCGTGACGAGATCACCGCGATCGTCGCCGGGCGGCTGCCGGACCGCACCACCGCCGAGTGGCTGGAGATCTGCGCCCGCCACCACCTGTGGGCGGGCCCGGTGTACGGGTACGCGGAGCTGGTGGCGGACCCGCAGGTCGAGCACAACGGTTCGTTCGTCACCTACGACCACCGCACCGAGGGCAGGGTCACCACGCCCGGCTTCCCCTACGGCTTCAGCGCCACCCCGCCGGAGGTGCGCAGGGGCGCGCCGCTGGTGGGCGAGCACACGAGGGAGCTGCTCGAAGAGCTCGGCTACCCGCCGGAGCGCACGGCCGAGCTGGTGGCGGAGGGCGTGCTGGCATGCGAGGACTGACCTGGGACCATCCCCGGGGGTACGCGCCGCTGGACGAGCTGACGCGGCTCGACCTCGCCGGGCGGAACCCGTACGGGGATGTGCCGGAGCCGGTCGAGTGGGACCGGCAGCCGCTCGAAGGCTTCGAGTCGGAGCCGATCGCCGAGCTGTGCGAGACGTACGACGTGCTCGTCATCGACCACCCCGGGCTGGGCGCGGCGATGGACGCGCTGGTGCCGATGGAGGAGCTGTTCGAGCCGGACGAGCTGGCACTGCTGCGGGCGGGCACGGTCGGCCGCACGTGGGACAGCTATCACCTGGAGGGACGCCAGTGGGCGCTGCCTCTCGACGCGGCCACCCAGGTCGCCGTCGCCCGGCCTGGCATCGAGGCGCCGGGAACGTGGCCGGAGGTGGCGGAGTTCGCCAAGGGCACGCGGACGGCGCTGTGCCTGGGCGGGCCGCACGCCTTCCTGATGTTCTGCGCGCTGTGCTCGGGCGACTTCCTCGACGAGGATGGCGGGCTCCGGGCGCTGGAGCTGATGGCCGAGTTGCTCGCGCTCGCTGATCCGACGGTGTCGCTGCTCAACCCGATCGGCGTCCTCGACGCCATTACGGCGAACGCCTCGGACTACTGCCCCCTGGTGTACCAGTACACCGCGTACCCGCTGGCCTTCTCCGACGCGCCGGCCTGGCCCGGGCGGGCGCCAGGGAGCGTGCTGGGCGGCACGGGGCTCGTGGTCTCCAGGCGGCGCATCGACGCGATCCGCGAGGCCGTACGCGCCCACCTGCGACGCCTGCTGTCGGAGCCGGTGCAGACCGGGCTGTTCCCGGCCTCCGGCGGGCAGCCCGCGGCCCGCTCCGCCTGGAAGGACGACCCTGCGGTCGCCACTATGGAGGCCGCCTGGATCAGGCCGCGCTTCCCCGGCTACATCGCCCTGCAGGAGAGGTCGTCCGCGCTGATCCGCGACGGGCTGCTCGCCCGCGTCAAGGCGCGCGATCTCCTCAGGGACCTGCACAAGGAATGGAGGCAAACATGACCACGGCGCTCGTGACAGGCGCCGCCGGAGCGCTCGGCAGGGCGATCGTCCGCCGCCTGGCCTCCGACGGCCACCAGGTGGCGGCGCTCGACCTCGACGCGAGCGCGCTGGAAGGCGCCCTCAACCTGAAGACCGACCTGCGCGACCCGGCCGCGATCGAGGCCGCGTTCGCCGAGACCGCCGCGCGGCTCGGCCCGGTGGGCGTCCTCGTCAACAACGCTGCCATCTATCCGGCCAGGCCGTTCCTGGAGGTGCCGCTGGCCGAGTACGAGGACGTGCACGCCGTCAACCAGCGGGCCTACTGGCTGGCGGCTCAGCACGCGGCCAGGCAGATGGGCGAGCTGGGCGGCGGCGCGATCGTCAACGTCGCCTCGATCACCATGCACGGCGGCTGGTCCGACCTGGCCGCGTACGTGGCGACCAAGGGCGCGGCGGCGGCGCTGACCAGGGCGCTGGCGCGTGAGCTCGGCCCGCGCGAGATCCGGGTCAACTGCGTCTCACCGGGCGCCTTCCCCACGGCGGCCGAGGAGATCCACGAGGACCCGGAGGCGTACAACCGGCTCGTCCTGGAGCGGCAGTCGCTCCAGCGGCGCGGCACGCCCGAGGAGCTGGCGGCCGTGGTGTCGTTCCTCGCGGGGCCCGACGCGTCGTTCGTCACGGGCCAGACCATCGAAGTCAACGGAGGGTGGGTGATGGCATGACGCCGGACCGCAGGCGGCTGGCCGAGCTGACCGGGGACCTGAGCGCGGCCGGCGGGGTCCGGCTGGTGACGCTCGGGGACGGCCTCGAGCGCGGCATCAGGACGCTGGAGTTCCGCACCGGCTCCGGGCTGGCGTTCGACGTGCTGGTGGACAGGTGCATGGACATCGGGCACGCCGAGCACGCCGGGCGCTCGTTCGGCTGGCGCTCCCCCACCGGCTTCCGCCACCCCGGACTGCACGAGAACGCCGACGAGGACGGGCTGTCCTGGCTGCGCTCGTTCTCCGGGCTCATCGTCACGGCCGGGCTCGACCACACGCTGTTCGGGGGCGACGTGCCCGCCGACGCCTACCGCTACCCGCCCCGCAAGTCCGTACGGCATGGGCTGCACGGCCGGGTGGGCAACATCCCGGCCCGGCTCACCGGGTACGGCGAACGCTGGGACGGCGACCGCTGCGTGCTGTGGGCCGAGGGAGAGGTGCGCCAGGCCGCGGTCTTCGCCGAGAACCTGCGCCTGGTCCGCCGCATCGAGGCCGACCTGGGCGGGAACGAGATCAGGCTTGTCGACACCGTGACCAACGCCGGGTTCGAGCCGGCGCCGCACATGTTCCTCTACCACATCAACCTGGGCTGGCCGCTGCTCGACGAGGGCGCCAGGCTCGAGGCCGACATCCGCGAGACGCTCTGGCAGAGCGACAGCGTGGCCGAGCAGAAGGCCGACCACGTCACCTTTCCGGGGCCGGCGCCGGGGTTCGTGGAGCAGGTGTACGAGCATGCGCTCATCCCCGGCGCCGACGGGCTGCACCGGGTGGCGGTGGTCAACGACCGGCTCGGCATGAAGGTCGCCGTGGAGTGGCCGGCGCAGGAGTTCCCGTACTTCTTCGAGTGGCTGAACCTGCGCTCGGGCAACTACGCGGTCGGGCTGGAGCCGTCCACCCACCACGTGTCAGGCGACGCGGCGGCCAGGGAGGACGGCAGCATGATCTGGCTGGGACCGCAGGAATCGCGGTCGTACCACACGACCTTCCGTGTCTCGATCAGCTGATGCGGTAGGCGCGGCGGGCCGTACCGGCGAAGACCTCGGCCCGCTCGCCTTCCGACAAGCCCGCGCACAGCTCGTCCGCCGCCTGCGCCACCTGCTCGTACTCGGCGGCGAGCAGGCACACCGGCCAGTCGGAGCCGAACATCACCCGCTCGGGCCCGAACGCCTCCAGCACGGTCTCGGCGTACGGCCGCAGGTCGGCCACCTGCCAGGACGCCCAGTCGGCCTCGGTGACCATGCCGGACAGCTTGCAGTAGACGTTCGGGTGGGCGGCCAGCTCCAGGATCCGGCTCCGCCACGGCTCCAGCTCTCCCGAGGCGATGGGCGGCTTGGACAGGTGGTCGAGCACGAACGTCAGCTCGGGCAGGGCGGCCACCGTGTCGATGGCGGCGGGGAGCTGGTGCGGCAGCGTGAGCAGGTCGTACGCCAGCCCGGCGGCGGACACCGCGGCGAGCCCCCGCCGCACGTCGGGCCGGGTCAGCCAGTCGGGGTCCGGTTCGGACTGCACGCCGTGGCGGACGCCCACCAGCCCTGCCGGCAGCCCGGCCAGGGTGTCGGCGGCGTCGGGGGCGGTGAGGTCGATCCAGCCCACGACGCCCGCGACCAGCTCGGACTGCGCGGCCAGGGCCAGGAACTCCCGCGTCTCCGCCAGGTCGTGCAGCACCTGCACCAGCACGGTCGCGGTCACCCCCGCCGCAGCCGCCGGCCCGGCGAGGTCGTCGAGGGTGAACGTGCGGCGGACGGGCGCCATCGGCTCGGAGTCGAGCCAGCCGTGCGGGCGGGCGGCGAGGTCCCAGACATGGTGGTGGGCGTCAATGCGGCTCATAGGTCAATCCAACTCGGTCCGGGGCGGCCAAAGGGCTCGGCCATGGGAGACGGGGACGCCGCTTGGACCGAGCTTCTCCATGATCGGCAAATTAGCAGACCTCCCATCTTTCGGCTAGACCAGAGAGAGGTATGGACATCTGATGACCTTGTAGCGTAAAGATACATCCTACGTTCACCGCGCCTGTGGCGTCCCTGTGAGCGGCTTCCACGCCGGACAGGTCGTACGCATCCACGCGCTCTCTCACTGCCTTCTGGAGTAACTGTGTCCAACGACGGCTACACACGACGAGGCGTACTCAAGACCGGTTTAGGAGCCGCCGCGGGCTCCCTGCTCGTGACCAGCCCGGCATTCGCGTCCGAGCCAGGCAGCAGCCCGCTGGTGCTCTGGTACAACCGCCCGGCGGCGGCCTGGCTCGAGGCGACGCCGATCGGCTGCGGGCGGCTCGGGGCCATGGTCTTCGGCGGCGTCGCCACCGAGCGCCTGCAGCTCAACGAGGACAGCATCTGGGCCGGCGGGCCACACGACTACGACAACCCCGAGGCGCTGGCCGCGCTCCCCCAGATCAGGCAATGGGTGTGGGAGGACAAATGGCAGGCCGCGCAGAACCTGGCGGACAAGAAGTTCCTCGGCAAGCCCAGCGAGCAGGCGCCGTACCAGGTGCTGGGTGACCTCGCGCTGACCTACCCGGGCTCGGCCGAGTTCACGGAGTACCGCCGCGAGCTGGACCTGACCCGTGCCGTCTCCACCGTCACGTTCGTGCGGGACGGCGTGCGTCACACGCGCGAGGCCTTCGCCAGCAATCCCGACCAGGTCATCGTCGTACGGCACACGGCCGACAAGCCGGGCTCGGTGAGCTTCCAGGCGACCTTCTCCAGCCCGCAGACGTCCTCCTCGTCCTCGGCCGGTCGTGACTCGATCGCTCTCGACGGCGTGAGCGGCGACACTCAGGGCTTGAAGGGCGAGGTCCGCTTCCGCGCCGTGGCCAAGGCCGAGGCTCGCGGCGGCACGGTCCGCACGGACGGCGGCACGCTGATCGTCGAGGGCGCCGACGAGGTCACGCTGCTGATCTCCATGGGCTCCAGCTACCGCAGCTTCAAGGACGTCGGCGGCGACCCGGCCGAGGTGGCAGGGCGGCATCTCGTGCGCGCGGGCGGGCAGCCGTACGAGGTGCTGCGGCGCAAGCACGTACGGGACTACCAGGAGCTCTTCGGCCGGGTGGAGATCGACCTGGGCACGACGGAGGCGGCCGCGCTCCCCACCGACGAGCGGATCGCACGCAAGCAGCTCGACACCGACCCCGGGCTCGCCGCCCTGTACTTCCAGTTCGGCCGCTACCTGCTCATCTCCTGCTCCCGCGCGCCCGGCTACGCCGCCAACCTGCAAGGCATCTGGAACGACTCGCTCACGCCCGCGTGGGAGTCGAAGTACACCATCAACATCAACTGCGAGATGAACTACTGGCCCGCCGCACCCACCAACCTGGTCGAGTGCATGGACCCGCTGGTCGACCTGATCAAGGACCTGGCGGAGTCGGGAGCCAGGACGGCCGAGACGCAGTACGGCGCGAAGGGCTGGGTGGCGCACCACAACACCGACGGCTGGCGCGGCACGGCTCCTGTGGACTTCGCGTTCTACGGCGTGTGGCCGAGCGGCGGGGCGTGGCTGTGCCTGATGTTGTGGGAGCACTACCTCTACACGGGCGACGAGCGGCGGCTGCGCGAGCACTTCCCGCTGATCAAGGGGTCGGTGGAGTTCTTCCTGGACACGTTGCAGACCGATCCCAGGACCGGCTACCTGGTGACGAACCCGTCCCACTCGCCCGAGGTCGGGCACCACGAGGACGGCGGGGAGAACGTCAGCATCTGCGCCGGGCCCACGATGGACATGCAGATCCTGCGGGACCTCTTCCAGGCTTTCGCGGAGGCGTCTTCGATCCTGGGCGTCGAGGACGGGATGGGCTCGAAGGCCCTTGAGGCCCGGTCGCGGCTCGTTCCCAACCAGATCGGGCACCTGGGGCAGATCCAGGAGTGGCAGGAGGACTACCGGGGCGACGCCGCGCTGTCGCGCAGCCGCCACACCTCCCACCTGTGGGGCCTGTTCCCGGGCCACCAGATCGACCCCCGCCTCTCGCCCGACCTCGCCGCCGCCGCCCGGCGCACCCTGGAGCTCCGTGGCGAGGCCGGGGCAGGGTGGTCGCTGGCGTGGAAGATCAACTTCTGGGCGCGGCTGCTGGACGCTCCTGAGGCGTACAAGCGGCTGTCGAATCTGCTGCTGCCTGCCCGTACGGCGCCGAACATGTTCGACCTGCATCCGCCGTTCCAGATCGACGGCAACTTCGGCGGGGTGTCGGGGATGACGGAGATGCTCCTGCAGAGCCACGGCGACCAGGTGCACCTGCTGCCCGCCCTGCCCGCCGCCTGGCCCGCCGGGTCGTTCCGCGGGCTGCGGGCGCGGGGCGGCTTCGAGGTGGACGTGACGTGGAACGCCGGCGCGCTGGCCCGGGGGCGCATCCGCTCGGACCTGGGGCGCAAGCTCACGCTCCGGACGGCTCAGCCGGTGACGGTGACGGAGCACGGGCGCCCGGTCGACGCCGACCGCCCTGAGCCGGGCGTGCTCGTCTTCGACACCCGTCGAGGCGCCACCTACGACCTCACGCCCTCGGCCTGAGGCCGCCCCACCGCCCGCCCACCGCGCCCGCTTCGCGGCGGGCGGGCGTCCCTCAGGTGCACCAGGAGGAACGGGGACCGCCACCCGGGCCGGCGCCGACGGACGGCGCCCGCCCTGCGCATATGACGCCGGACGCGGCGCGGCGACGCTGTGGGCCCTCGGGCGCCGCACCAACCACGGCGCCCCATGACGCGCCCGAGCGGACGTCCCACGGCGTGGCGCGCGATGCGCTCGGGCAGGCATCCCATGGCGTGGCGCGCCGAGCGCTCGAGCGGGCGACTCCTCGGCGAGGCGCGCGATGCGCCGGGAAGTCGGCCCAGCGGGGTCCCCACTCACAACGCGCGACGCGCCAGGCGAGCGTCACGAGGGCGGCCACGGGACGGCGCCTCGCCCCTCGGGCGCCGTACCAACGACGGCGCGCCCGAGCGGGCATCCCCGCGGCGGGCGCGTCAGAAGACCGTCTCGGGGGTGGTGTCCGGGCGGGTGCGGGGGCGGGTGCGGGAGGCCTCGCCGCGGGCGTGGGCGGCGAACAGGCGGGCCGCCTCGTCGGGGTCGCCCGACGCCAGGGCCGACACCAGGTCGTCGTGGTGACCGGCCATCGCCGTCCAGTCCCCGTCGTAGAGCGGGTTGCCCACCACGTGCAGGCTCCACAGGTTGGACTCGATCGTCCGCCACAACCGCAGCAGGAACGAGTTGCCGCAGGCCGCGCAGACCCGCCGGTGGAAGGCCAGGTCGGCGTCGCGGAAGCCGCCGATGTCCCCGTCGAGGGCCGCCTGCCGCATGGCGAGCACGTCGGCCGAGAGCTCTCGCAACGTGTCCGCCTGGATGCGGACGGCTGCGCCGCGTGCGGCATACTCCTCCAGCAACACCCTGATGTCGCGGACTTCGCGGGCCTGCTCGTCCGAGATCTCCGCGACGTAGCTCCCCCGGTTGGGATAGGAGATGACCAGCCCCTCGTGCGCCAACCGCTTGATCGCCTCACGAGCCGGGGCCTGGCTGGTGCCGACCCGGCGGGCGATCTCCGCCTCCACCAGCCGCTGCCCCGCCACCAGCTCCCCCGACACGATCCAGCCGCGCAGCAGCGCGTAGACCCGGTCGGACAGCAGCTCCCTCGGCAGCAGCTGGGCTGCGGGCGGCGCGACCTGCTGCTCCTGCCAGATCCGCGCCACCGTCGACTGCGAGAGCCCGAGCTGGCGCGCCATCGTACGGGTCGAGGGCACGGCCGAGCCGCCGGCCGCGGCGGCGATCACGCGCTCGGCCTCCTGCCGCTCCGCGCTGCGCGGCCGGCCGGGCCGCGGCGCGTCCGACAGCCCGTCCAGCCCCCGCTCCACGAAGCGGGCCCGCCACTTCGCCACCGTCGCGGCGCTCACGTCCAGCCGGTCGGCGATCTCCTTGCGGGGCAGCCCGTCGGCGCAGGCGAGCACGATACGGCTACGCAGCCCCAACCCCTCGGAGGACCCCTCCGCCCACTCCAGAAGAGTGGAGCGCTCCTCCTCGCCCAGCACCAGCCGTTTGTCGTCAGTGCGTCCAGACACCGTCCCACCTTAACGTATTTATGACTCAGCTACCCGCTGGAAACTTATTTGTAGCACCACATATCCCCTTGACGAGGGTATGTGACCAACGTATTAAATAATCGCTAATCGAGTAACGACCCATTAAAAGGCGTCGCAGATCTCGCCCCCTTGGAGGTGCGATGCGTTCCCCCCGTCCATTCCTCGCCCCCACCGCACTCGGATGTCTGCTCCTGCTCACCGGCTGCGGCGGGGGCGGCTTCGCCGGCGACTCCCAGGCGAAGCAGAGCGAGGGCGGCCAGGTCACGGTGAGGATGCTGGTCAACATCACCCCGAACCTCACTCAGGCGTACTGGGACGGCCTGGTCAAGCCGTTCGAGCAGGCCAACCCCGGCATCGACGTCAAGGTCGAGGCTCCGACCGGCAAGGGCGTGGCGGACACGTTGCCCCAGCAGCTCGCCGCGGGCAACCCGCCCGACGTGGTCGAGACGCTGACGGCGGACGAGACGCTCTCCAAGCAGATGCTCGACCTGACCGACCAGCCGTGGGCGAAGGACACGCCGCTGGCCAAGGAGGCGAGTCTGGGCGGCAAGATCTACACAGTCGGCGTCGGCGTGCAGGCGCAGTCGCTGGTCTTCTACAACAAGAGCGCGTTCGAGAAGGCGGGGATCGACAAGCCGCCGACCACGCTCGACGAGTTCGACGCCGCGATGGGCAAGCTCAAGACGGCCGGGTGGCTGCCGCTTCAGACCGGCGGCGAGTTCCTGACCGGGCTCCAGCTCCTGCAGTTCACCAACCCGTCGCGCGCCCAGCTCCACCCCACCTGGCAGCAGGACGTCAAGGCGGGCAAGCTCAAGGGGGGCGAGTCGCTCCTGCCGTACCTCGAGCGCTACCGCACCTGGATCGACAAGGGGTACGTCGACAAGAACGCCCTGGGCATGAAGTACGCCGACGCCGAGACCGCGTTCCTGTCCGGCAAGTCGGCCATGTACATCATGGGCAGCTGGTTCACCGCCGCCGAGGCCAAGGCCACGAAGAACTTCGAGGTCGGCGTCTTCCCCGCCCCGGTCGACACCGGCCAGCAGTACCCGGGGCCGCAGGGCGCCACGATGGCGGCCCCCTACATGATCCTCAAGTCCGCCCCGAGCAAGGACGCGGCGCTCAAGCTGGTGCAGTGGCTCGTCACCGACCCGGCGACGGTCAAGAGCCAGCTCAAGCAGGACGGGAACTTCCGCGCCGGCGTGGAGCGCGAGTTCACCCCGCTGGAGAAGCAGGTGCAGCAGATCCTCGACGACGCACCCTCCGGCGTCCCGCAGGGTGAGGGGTACGGCGACGCGACCCTGCCCAAGGGCTTCAACGCCGCCTGGAACACCGAGGTCCAGGGCCTGTACGTGGGCAAGTCGCCCAAGGAAGTGGCCGAGGGCGTGGACCGCTGGCTGGCCGGCCGCAAATGACGCTCACCCGGGAAGCACCCCCAGCCCTCGCCAAAGCACCCGCCCTCCCGAAACGAAAGCGCGGCGACGGATGGGCCACCGCGATCATGGTCGGCCCCGCCACCGTCCTCTACATCGTGATGCTGGTCATCCCGGTCGGCCTGGCGCTCTACCTGAGCCTCACCGACTGGGACGGCTTCAGCGCCGATCCCGCCTTCGTCGGCGCGGCCAACTACGTCGACCTCCTGGACGACCCCGAGCTGCGCCGCGCCGCCCTCGTCACCCTGCTGGTGGCCGTGGCGGGCACGGCCGGGCTCAACCTCCTCGGCCTCGGCTTCGCCGTCCTGGTGAACGGCGCATCCAAGGCGAACACGTTCTTCCGGATCGTGCTGTTCTACCCGCACGTGCTCAGCGCCCTCGTGGTCGGCTTCCTCTGGTCGGCGATCCTCGGCACCACCGGCGCGGTCAACAACCTGGTGACCAGGTGGGGCGGGCAGGTGCTGCCGTTCCTGTCCGACCCGACCTGGGCCACCATCACCATGATCGCGGTGCTGGTGTGGGCCGGGTTCGGCGTCAACGTGGTGCTCTACCTGGCCGGGCTGCAGGCCGTGCCGCACTCGCTGATCGAGGCGGCGCGCATCGACGGCGCGACGCGCCGGCAGGTGTTCAGGAACGTGACACTGCCCGCCCTGGGCCCGTCGCTGACGGTCAACATCGTGCTGTCGCTGGTGACGCTGCTCAAGACGTACGACCTGGTGGTGTCGCTCACGGCGGGCGGCCCGGCCGGGCAGACGCAGACCGTCGCCTACCTCATCCTGTGGAACTCCTTCCACGACGCCCGCCTCGGCTTCGGCTCCGCGCAGTCGGTGCTGCTCATGCTGGTGACGGCGGCGCTGGCGTTCGTGGTGACGAAATTGCGCAGGCGCGGCGAGCTGGCGGCGCACCAATGAGAGGGCACCCGTGAGAAAGACCTTCCTCTGGGCGACCGTCGCCTTGATGCTCATCCCCCTGTACGTGCTGACCGTCAACGCGTTCAAGGGCCAGCAGGACATCCTGGCCAACCCGTTCGGCCTGGGGAACCTCACGCTGGAGCCTCTGGGCAGGGCGCTGACGAACCCGCAGTTCAACGTGGTCAAGGGGTACGCGGTCACGCTGCTGTTCGTGGTGGCGGTGAACGTGCTGTCGGTGGTGCTGGCCGCCCCGGCCGCCTACGTCATCGCGCGCAGCCCCAAGCGCCGTTTCCGGATCCTGATGCTGTTCTTCCTGGCCGGGACGTTCATCCCGGGCCAGGTGCTGGTCATCCCCGTCGTGTACGTGCTCAAGACCCTCGGCCTGATGGGCACCATCCGGGGGTTCGTCCTGTTCGAGACCGTGTTAACGCTACCTTTCTCGATCTTCCTGTACGCGGGCTACATCGCCACCATCCCGGCCGTGCTCGACCAGGCGGCTGCCGTGGACGGGGCGGGCAGGATGCGTACGTTCTGGCGGATCGTCTTCCCGCTGATGAGGCCCGCGGTCGCCACGATGGTCATCCTCAACACCTTCTCGGTGTGGAACGACTTCGTGAACCCGCAGATCATCCTGGGCCCCGGCAGCGGCCTCTACACCGTGACGACCGGCGTCTACGCGGCGGTCAGCCAGTACTCCACCGACTACACGGTGGTCTTCCCGACGCTGCTGCTGGCCATCGCCCCGCTGCTGGTCTTCTTCGTCTTCATGCAACGGCACATCATCAGCGGCCTCACCGCGGGAGCAACGAAAGGGTGAAGATGCGACCTGTATCTCCGGGACCCGCGAGCGATCCCTCTGTCACAGCGACCGTACCGCTCGGCGTGCCGCCGGCCTGGGCGGTGCTCGAGCGCAGGCTGTTCGACGCCCTCGACGAGGCCTGGCGGGCCTTCGCCGCCCGCTACTGCGGGCCCGACGGGCGGCTCATCTACCACGGCCCCGCCGCCGACAGGGACGGCGCCGACGACTTCTACGAGGCGTTCTTCAACTGGCCGGCGCTCTACCAGCTCGGCGGCGCCGACGACCTGCTGGACGCCTCGAAGCACCACTGGGAGGGCGTGACCGCGCAGCTCACCGAGCTGGGCTACCTGGTGGACGAGTTCGAGCGCGGCTATGACTGGTTCCACCAGGGCGAGTCGCTGCTGCTGTTCTACGGCATCTGCGCGGCCGACCCGCGCGACGAGCGCTTCCGCGACCGCGCCCGGCGCTTCGCCGACCTCTACCTGCCCGGCTCCGCCAACTACGACGCCGAGCACGACATCATCCGCGCACCGCACAACGGCGCCGGCGGCCCCCGCTACGGGCTGCAGTGGGAGTGGGCCTCGTACCACACGGACCTGGTCAGCATGCGGCCGTACGGGCTGCCGCTGCGCGACCTGCCCGGCATCACCGAGTGGTCGGACCTGTCCGACCCGAGCAACGCCGCCCGCATGGGCGCGGCCATGAGCGAGCGCCTCGGCCGCGGTGACGTGGCCGTCAACCTGGCCGCGACCACTCTGGCCGTCAACGCCTGGCTGTACGACGGCGACGACCGTTATCGCGACTGGGCGCTGCGCTACATCGGCGCCTGGGAGCGGCGGGCCGAGGCCAACAACGGGATCCTGCCCGACAACGTCGGCCCGTCCGGCGAGGTCGGCGAGCTGCACGGCGGCCGCTGGTACGGCGGCAACTACGGCTGGCAGTGGCCGCACGGCCTCTACAGCGTGGGCGCCGCCGCCGCGATCGCCGCCGTCAACGCCCACCTGCTGACCGGCGACGACGACGCGCTCGCCATCGGCCGCGCGCCCCTGGAGACCGTGTACGAAAAGGCCATCCAGGCCGGCGTGACCGAGACGGAGATGAGCACCAGCGACCGCTGGCTGGCCGAGCTGGGCGACGAGGCGGGCAAACCCACCATGCTGGTGCCCAACCGCCACGACGACCACGGCTGGTTCGACTTCCAGCCACCGCAGCTCGGCCTGCCCGTCTGGCTCTGGCACACATCACTCGGACGCGGGGACTCTGAACGGATAGACCGCCTCCGGGCCGCTTCTGGCTACGACTGGTCCACGGTGCGGCCGTTCAGGAACAAGGAGGAGGCCGGGCACGAGGCGCCCTGGCTGGAGTTCCTGCGCGGCGCCAATCCCGGCTTCCCCGAGGCCATGCTGTCCACCGCGCTCAGCCAGGTGCAGCGGCGGATGGCGCTCATCGACGCCGACCACGAGGACCTGGCCACCATTCACGTGCACCACTGGCAGCGGCTCAACCCGGTGCTCACCGAGGCGCTGCTGCAGCTCGTCACCGGCACCCCGCAGGTGCTCTACAACGGCGGGCTGCTGCCCACCCGGCTGGCCTACTTCGACGCCGACCGCTACCGCCCGGGGCTGCCCCACGACGTGGCCGCGCTGGTCGACTCGGTGCGCCCCGACGGCACCCGCGTCGAGCTGGTCAACCTGGGCCTCACCCGCACCCGCAGGGTCGTGGTGCAGGCGGGCGCGTTCGGCGAGCACGACATCGACCGCGCGGTCGTCACCCGGGCGAGTGAGGGTTACCCGGGCGACCCGCGCTCCTACACCTCTCCCCCCACCACCGAGTCCGAGCAGGAGGTGACGGTGGACGGGCCGCGCCTCCTCGTCGAGCTGCCGCCGGGCCGCCGCATCCGGCTCGACCTGCACACGACCGCGCGCGTCCGCACGCCGTCACACCAGCACTACTGAGGAGATACATGGACGACGCCATCTGGGATCTGCCTGTTCGCGGGCCTCTGCCCGCCAAACCCGATCCCGTCCTCGTGGAGGGGCTGTCCCGGATCAGTTCGGCCACCGCCTGCGCCAAGCTGCACGCCCAGGGCATACGGCGGACCTTCGTCGAGGGACCGCGTCCCATCGCCACGGGGCAGAGGATCGCCGGCCGGGTCCGCACGCTGCAGTTCATGCCGCAGCGCGAGGACATCGCCTCGGGGCTCGGCCAGGAGTACGTCGAGCGGCACACCGCGCTGTGGGCCGTGCTGGAGGCGATCGAGCCCGGCGACGTGCTGCTCGTGCAGGCCTACGGCAGCGCGTACACCGGCTGCTTCGGCGACATGCTGGTGCGCTACTTCAAGCGCAAGGGCGGCGCGGGCATCGTCGTGGACGGCCGGATCCGGGACCTGCCCCGGGTGAGCGACATCGGCCTGCCGCTCTGGACCACGGGCGCGACCCCTCACTACGCCTCGCAGGCGGAGCTGTTCCCCTGGGCGTACGACGTGCCGGTGGCCGTGGGCGGAGCGCTCGCGCTGCCCGGCGACCTGTGCGTGGCCGACGACGACGGCGCCGTGGTGGTGCCGCGCCGGCGGGCCGCGTCGGTGCTCGAGGCCGCCGCCGACCACGAGCAGTGGGAGCGCTACAGCCGCGCCCGCATCGAGGAGGGCGGGGCGCTTTCTGACTACTACCCACTCACCCCCGAGACCCGCGCCGAGTACGAGCGGTGGCGGGAAGTTAAGGAGAGCCAGTGATCCTCAGGTCCCTGGGTGCGGTCGTCTTACTCCTGGGCGCCGTGACGGCCCCGAGTACGGCCGCCGCCAGCGCCAATTGCAACTACTACGTCTCCCCCTCAGGCGGCGACCGCGGCGACGGCAGTGCCCAGCGTCCGTGGAAGTCCATCGAGCAGGCCCGCGACCAGCTCCGAGCCAAGAAGAACCACCAGAACTGCGACATCGTGGTCAACGTCAAGGCCGGCGACTACGTCGTCGACAAGACGATCAACTTCACCGAGGCCGACTCGGGCGAGGACGGCCACAAGATCATCTACCGCAGCGCCGACGGCCCCGGCAAGGCCAGGCTGCTCGGGGCCAAGCCGCTGACCGGCTGGCAGAAGTACAACGACAACATCTACAAGACCAAGGTCGACCGGAACTTCTACACCCTCTTCGAGGACGGCAAGCGCGCCACCACCGCCCGCTACCCGAACAGGACCAGCGACGACCTGTGGTCGCCGTACCTGTTCTCCGTGATGCCCGAGGCGGAATACCAGGCCGTGCACAACTGGCTCTTCTTCGACCCCAAGGACGTCCCCAAGGAATGGGACGCCGACTTCGACAAGAACGCCCAGATGGTCGTCTGGTCGGGCGGGTCGTGGAGCTGGTTCACCGACACCGTGCCGCTCGGCGGGGCCGACTTCCGCAAGAACTTCTTCACGCTCAACTACGACGCCCGCTTCAGCCTCGTCAACAGCCGCAGCGGCTCGCGCTACTTCCTGCAGAACACGCTGCGCTTCCTTGACCAGCCGGGCGAGTACTACTTCGACTTCGCCAACAGCGAGGTCTACTACTGGCCGAAGACCTCGATCGACAAGGTCATGGCCCCGACGGTGAAGACGATCATCTCGCTGACCGGGTCCTCCCCGGATCGGCGGGTGCAGAACGTCTCCTTCGACGGGCTGGCGCTGCAGTACTCCGACTTCGTCGAGTGGTACCGGTACGGATGGAACGGCCCTGGCGACTCGGGCTACGAGCACAAGTACCCGATCTACGACCGGCAGATCGAGATGCCGCGCGACAGGTTCGGCATGATCACGCTGGAGAACACCCGTGACATCGACCTGACCAGGCTGCACATTTCCGACAGCGGTTTCACGGGCGTCTTCCTGAACTTCGCCAACGAGCGGGTGAAGGTGGCGGACAGCCTGCTGGACAACCTCGGCGGCGACGGCATCAAGGTGGAGGGCGGCTATCCGGGCGAGGGAGACATCTCCGGACACCACACGTTCACCAACAACTACATCTACCACGTCGGCGAACTCGTCCCCGGCGACGCGGCCGGCATCGAGCTGATGAGCACCGGCAACAACCAGGTCAGCAACATCGTCGTCAAGCACAGCGCCCGCTACGGCATCAGCCTGGAGGTCCGGCCCGAGATCAAGAACGAGGACAACTACGCCCGGAACAACAGGTTCTCCTACATCCGCCTGGAGGAGACGGGCCTGGACAGCGGTGACATGGGCGCCTTCTACACCTACGGCGTGCACAACGTCGAACCGCACCCGATCGACAACTACGTCACGCAGATGGTGATCGGCGACGTCATCAACGACCCCGCGGGGCAGATGCCGGACTCCGGCACGCGCGGCGTGCACATGGACGCGGGAGGCTGCGGCTTCTCCATCTCCAACGTCGAGGTCGGCAAGGTCAGCGACGACAAGTACCAGGCCTACAAGTGCAACGAGGTCACCAACGCCAACTGGGTGGACGGCTTCGACACCTCGAAGATGGAGTACGACAAGATCGGCGTGACGAGCGCGTTCCCGTACCCGATCCCGAGCTAGGCAACCTCGGGGCCGGGCTTGATCGCCCGGCCCCGCACCCCCTGGAGCGCTCCGTGAACAATCTCACGCGCCGAGGCTTCCTCTCCCTGGGCACCGCCACCGCGCTCGCTCTGGCCGGCTCGCCCGCCTCCGCCACCACTGCGGAGGCGGGCTGGTTCGCGCGGCCGCGCGGGGCCGTCCGGCCGATGGTGCGCTGGTGGTGGCCGGACGCACACGTGGATCCCGCCGAGATCAGGCGGGAGGTGGACCAGCTCGCGGACGCCGGGTTCGGTGGGGCGGAGATCGCGGCGGTGCACCACAGCATCCGCGACAAGTCCGTGCTCGACCCGGCGGGGCACGGCTGGGGCACCCCCGCGTGGAACGCCGCCGTCGAGGCCGCGCTCGACCAGGCGGCCAGGCGCGGCCTCGCCATCGACCTCACCATCGGGCCCTCCTGGCCCGCCGCCGTCCCCACGATCACGCCCGAGAGCCCGGCCGCGGCCAAGGAGCTGGCGCACGGCTCGGTGACCGTGGCCGCGGGCGCCACCTACGCGGGCGAGGTGCCGCCGCCCGCCGTCGACGGGCATCCCGCGCGCACGCTGCTACTGGTCCAGGCGGCCAGGATCGACACCGCGAACTCCACCCGCAAGGAGACCGGCCTCGACCCCGGCTCCGTGGTACAGGTGCCCGTGAGCGACGGGCACGTCGACTGGACGGCGCCGGCCGAGGGCGAGTGGGTGCTGATCGCGTACTGGGAGCGCGGAACCGGTCAGCGGCCCGAGTCCGGCCCGCACACCGCGCCCGAGGCGTACGTGGTGGACCACTTCAGCCGGGCGGGCACCCAGGCCGTGATCGACTACTGGGAGAGTCATCTGCTCACCCCTGCCGTCCGCAAGCTGCTGCGGAAGTCCGGGGGCGCGCTGTTCGAGGACTCCATCGAGATCGAGGCGGGTGGGCTGCCGTGGACGACTGGGCTGCTCACCGAGTTCGAGCGGCGGCGGGGGTACTCCCTGGCGCCGTTCCTGCCGGTGGTCGTGCTGGCGGACGAGGATCCGGTCTTCTCGTACGACGCCGTGCTGACCCGGCATGCCCGCAAGGACTACTGGGACACGGTGTCCGAGCTGTTCAACCTGCACCACTTCACGATGCTGCGCGACTGGGCCCATTCCCTGGGGCTGGAGCTGCGGGCGCAGCCGTACGGACTGCAGACCGACGCCATCGCCGCCGCCGCGATCCTCGACGTGCCCGAGGGCGAGTCGCTCGGGTTCAAGAACCTCGACGACTACCGCTGCCTGGCCGGAGGCAGGGACCTGGCGGGGCGCGAGGTGCTGTCGTGCGAGGCGGGGGCGTACGCGGGCGGGGCGTACACGACCACCTGGAAGAAGCTGCTGCGGACCGTGGGCGGGGCGTACGCGGCGGGGCTCAACCAGGTCGTCCTGCACGGCTTCTCCTACGCGACCGCGCCCGGCGCCGCCTGGCCTGGGTTCGCCGCCTTCACCCCGTACTCCGGAACGGCCGGATACGCGGAGTCCTGGGGGCCGCGGCAGCCCACCTGGGAGCACGTTAGCGATATTTCTGGATATTTCGCCCGCGTGCACCTGGTGCTGCGGGAGGGCCTTCCGCGGGCCGACGTGGCCGTCCTGCGGCAGACCGGCTACACCAAGACCGGCATCGGCGCCGCCTGGTTCACCGCGAGTGGCATCCCCACCGGATGGACCCACCAGTTCATCAGCCCGCCCCTGCTCGAGCTGCCCGCCGCCCGCGTCACGGGCGGGCGGCTGGCGCCTTCCGGGCCCGCCTACAAGGCGCTGTTCGTGGAGGGCGACCGCTTCTACGCCTCCGAGTGCACGATGACCGTCGCGGTGGCGCGGCGGCTGCTGTCGTACGCGCGGGGCGGGCTGCCGATCGTGCTTCTCGGCGCGTGGCGGGCCGCCTCGGTGCCGGGGGTCGCAGGGGACGGGGAGAACGAGCGGCTTCGGGCGGTTCTGGCGGATCTGCTGGCCGAGCCGGCCGTCCGGCTCATCGCGGAACAGGCGGAGGTCCCCGGTGCGCTCGCGTCCCTGGAGGTGCGCCCCGACGTCCGCTACTCGACCGCGTCCACGTTGCTCGTTTCGCACCGGGTGGCCCGGGGCGACATCGACTACTACTACCTCTGCAACGGCAAACACGGCGAGAACGTCAAGCCGCCGGTGGCGCCGATCGACCACGAGGTCACGCTGGCGCGCACGGCCCGGGACGGCGTGCCGTACCTCCTGGACCCGTGGACCGGCCGGGTCGAGCGGATCGGGCTCTACGAGGAGGACGGCGACGGAGGGCTCCGGTTGCGCGTGGCGCTGCAGCCGGGCGAGTCGATGATCGTGGCCATCGGCCGGCCCGGACTGTTCGGGACCCCTTCCTGGAGGGGCCCGCACGTCACCGCGACCGACGCGGACCTCGTCAGGCACTCCGGCGGGGCCCTGGTGCTGCGGGCCTCCCGCGCCGGGACGTACACCGCCCGGCTCTCCGACGGCCGCACGCTCACCGCGTCGATCGGCACGGTCCCCGCGCCCTCGGTGCTGTCGTCGTGGCGGCTCAGGGTGGAGGACTGGCAGCCGGGGCCCGTGAAGGTCGAGCATTCACTGGACCTGGACCGGCTCGCCGCCTGGGCGGACATCCCTCTGCTGGCCGACGTGTCGGGCGTCGGCACGTACAGCGCCCAGGTGGATCTGGAGGACTGGGAGGGCGGGGCTTACCTGGAGCTCGGCGAGGTGACGGACACGTGCCGGGTGAGCGTCAACGGGCGGCGCCTGGATCCGGTGGACCAGATCAACCCGGTCGTGGACGTCGGGCCGTACCTCAGGCGGGGGGCCAACACGATCGAGGTGGAGGTGGCGACGCCGCTCGGCAACCGGCTCAGGGTGGCGGATCCTTCCGTCTATGGCGGGCTCGCCCGCCAGCCGTACGGCCTCATCGGCCCGGTACACCTCGTCCCGTACGGGGAGGCCCGCGTGGCCATATGAGGTTCGCACGCGCCGGGGCAACTCTGTGCAGCTCGGCCGAGGACAAGTCGCGTGCGGGAGGGTATGCCAGGAGGTCCCTGGCGCGGCAGGTAGACGGGTTCCCCAAGCACGGTGCTGATCCCGTCCTGGCCATCGAGATCGATTCTCACCCCGCCACACTCGGCCCAAAGGGTCAGGCCGCGCCACAAGGCCTGGATGGGCGAGCATACCCACCGGACACTCTATGAATTTGACTGACTTCATTACGTGTTCGCGCCGAAGGAAGTAGCCTGGCTCAAAACTTAAGGCTGTCCTTGAATCTGGGAGAATCTCTTGGCGTGGACGGTGAAGGTCACGGACGAATACGCCGCCTGGTTCCGTGTGTTGATCAAGGAGGATCTCGAGTCCGCAATCCAGGTTGCCCAGGCCGTCGCAGCCCTGCGAGAGGAAGGACCCACCTGGGCAGGCCGCTCGTCGACCGTCTCAAGGGAGGCAAGCTGCACCATCTGAGGAGCTTCGTCCGGGATCGCGAGGCCATTCGGAGATAAGAGTGATTTTCGCGTTCGATCCCACGAGGGCTGCGTTGCTACTGCTGGGTGGTGACAAGGCGGGCAACTGGGAGCGGTGGTACAGGGAGAACATCCCACTGACCGAACAGCTCTATACCCTCTACACCAGCGACAGCCAGGAGTGAACATGCCGAAGAGGACGCCGGGAGACTGGGAAGACCTGGAGCTGGAACTGCACGCTGCTGGAGTCGCCCCGGCAGAGATCGAGGCAGGAGTACGACGCCTGCTCGCCGAGGCGAGAGGCCACCAACTGGCCGAAGCGCGGAAGGAACGCGGCTTGGGGCAGAAGGACATTGCGGCGATCATGGATGTGAGCGTCGCCCGAGTTTCGCAGATCGAACACGGCGAGGTGGCCTCGCTCGATGTCATCGCTCGTTATGTCGAGGCACTCGGCGCGCGCCTCGATTTGGTCGTCGACTTCGGCGACCGAACCTTGCGACTGCCTGTCACCGAGAAGCAGGGAGACAGCGCAGCCTGACACCTCTTCGACCATCGCCCGATCAATGGCGAGGGCGACTCTGAAGGCCGGGTTTCCCTGCGACTGTTGTGGGCCAGGATCCGGCGGGACGCCGGACGCAGAGCCCGTACGCCGTCGGCAACGGGCGGCGTGCTGATCAACGCGTGCGCCACGCCGGCGCGATCACGCGCCGAAGGGGATCGACGTCTCAGCGGCCGGCGCAACGTCCTGTCACTCTGACGAGAGCACGTCGAGAAGCGCGCGTGGCAAGATCGGGATAACGTGGCGCCCTCTGGAGGAGATCGACAATGCCGATGGACCCAGGCACCACCTTCAACCATCGCGTCGGCGTGGAAACGTTGCGCGAGAAGGAGGACACGTGACAGTGGCACGAGTACTGGTGGTCGGTCTTGATCCCGCCAAGATCCAGGGCTGGGACCCGGAGCCGGTCCAGGCGGCGATAGCACGCGGTCAGGCCCGTTTCGACGATCATGGTATCGAGGCCGACTGGTGCCAGGTGGCACTCGACGAGAACCCCGCAGGAGCGATCGTGGAGGCGCTGACCCGCAAAGACTACGCCTGCGTGGTGATCGGGGGCGGCATCCGCAAGCACGAGCCGTTGCTCGAATTCTTCGAGAAGGTGGTCAACCTGGTCCGGCAGCACGCGCCTGACGCAGCCATCGCCTTCAACAGCAGCCCCGAGGACTGCGCCGACGCAGCTCTGCGGTGGCTGCGCTAGCTGTTCTGTCCCGACAGGTTGCCGGGCGTGCGTCTTGGGGTTGACGTGCAGCACCGGGCAGCGGATGCAGGCTTCTCTGAACTAAGAAACTGGATGCTCAGCGGTAGCACCTCGCCTCGTTAGCCGTCGAAGCGGTCCAGGTAGAGGTCAGCCGGCTTCGGCGGAGTCGAGATGGCGGGTGTCACCGAGGTTGACGACCGTGCGGTTGTGGTAGAAGTCGTCTTCGCGCAGCGTGGTGATGCTGCCGGATGACACCCGGAAACTGGCATACCCGACCGCCTTGATCGGCATCTTGATCCAGGACGCCACGACGAATGTCAGGCAGCCGCCGTGCGTCACGATGATCTGGTGTTCGCAGGGGCGCTGCAAGATCTCGTCCATGGCCGCGTAGACGCGCTGCGCCAACGCCGCCTTGGTCTCGGCACCCTCCACGCCCTCGTCGTGGTCCAACCGCTCCCCGGCAGCCGGCGGCGGGACGAATCGTTGGTCCAGCCACTCCTGTGGCCTTCCCCCCGCCTCTCCGTAGGATTTCTCCCGCAGTCTTCGGTCCAGGATTGGTTTCACGCCGAACAGCTCGGCAACCTTCTCGGCCGTTTGCCGGGTGCGCTGCAGATCCGAGGAGAACAGCTCCACATCGGCGCCGTCCGGGATCTGGGCCCGCAGTGCCTGGGCGATGGAGGTCGCCGCGCTGAGACCGGCTGGCGTCAGCTGCGAATCATGCCAGCCGCCGACGACCCCCTCGACGTGGTGCGTCGCCTCCGGATGGGTGACGGCGTAGATGGTGCGCATGAGTGAGCTCTTCCTGCAGGGAGCTGTTCTTGAGTGATCTTAAGAGTGGCTCACGAGTTCTCTGAATTTCGATGATCACGGCTCTGTCGCCGACCGTGGTCACGGACTGTCCGCGGCGAGCCGATTCGCCTGCCGCCTCAGTACTGTGACTTCGCATGACCTACACCGAGACCGAGGTCACCGCAGACCTGGTCCGCGACCTGCTGCAGGAGCAACATCCAGACCTTGCAGGGCTGGCCATCCGCGAGGTGGCGGGCGGCTGGGGCAACCAAATGTGGCGCCTCGGGGACGAGTTGGCCGTACGCATGCAGCGCATGGACCCCACCCCGGAGCTCCAGCTCAAGGAGCGGCGGTGGCTACCCGTGCTGGCCCCGCGCCTGCCGCTCCCGGTGCCGACCCCGGTGCGGTTCGGCGAACCGTCCGAGCGCTTCCCCAAGCACTGGACCGTGATGACGTGGGTTTCCGGCGAGCCGCTGGACCACGGCTCGATCAGCCGCGGCGCCCACGCGGCCGACACGCTGGCGGGCTTCCTCCAGGCGCTCCATGTGAACGCACCCGTCGAGGCCCCGGCCAGTTCGGACCTCGGCGCTCACCCCAAGAGGTGCACGGGCGGCTTCGAGCAGTTCTTGCAGGCCATTGACCCCGACGCCGTCGGCGATGTCCGCGCCGTCCGGGCCGTCTGGGCCGATGCCGTCGCGGCCCCCGAGTGGGAGGGCCCGCCGATGTGGGTGCACGGCGACCTCCATCCCGCGAACGTCGTCGTCTCGGACGGAACGCTCTCGGGCATCATCGACTTCGGTGCCTTGTTCGCCGGCGATCCCGCGTGGGACCTCGCCGCCGCGTGGGTGCTGCTACCCGCGGGCACGGCCTCACGGTTCTTCGACACGTACGCGCATGCAGACGAGGCAACGATCCGGCGCGCCCGCGGGCTGGCCGCTATGAAGAGCCTCTTCCTGATGCTCATGGGGCAGAACGGAGATCGGGGTCTTCCCGGCGGCAAGCCGCACTGGGGACCTGCGGGCCGGGCGGCACTTGATCGTGTTCTGAAGGGCATTTGACGCACACTTCTTTGAAATTGTTCTCGATCTTGGTTGAGGGCCGTTCTCCTCGGCGCCGGCCAGGCTGACCTGGAGACCTTCGACCTCGCCGAGCCAGCCTTCCGTCTCGGCTTCGGCGATTCGGGCGATCAAGTTGTCGCGGATCTCGGCGAGCCGTGCCCGCTGTGCCGGATCCGGTCGCAGGAGCGAGCAGCGATCCGCACCCTCACCGAACAGGGCGTACTCCGTGCTGTGAGAGGTCGCGGCACATTCGTGGTCGCGCATCCCCCGCCGAGCGACGGCATGAGTCGAAGGTCAGGCATCCCTGAGGTCGGCGATGCCAGGGGCGGCGGCCGGATGCGCCGCCTCTCCGAAGGTCATGGTGCACGCAGACGAAGTCTCACGCATCGCTAGCCTGGTCGCCTCAACGAATCCTGAGCCCAGCCAGGATTCGATCTTCAACTCGAGGCGAAGAAAGACGGTATGAAAAGCGATGCCCGGCTTACCGCAGGAAGTTCCAGCCCGGATCCGAACCATCTGCTGGGCAGCGCTCGCCTTGTTGCTGGCGGCGTTCGCAGTGTTCGAGAGCGTCAAGTACGGCCTGCCGACCAGCGTGGCGGCACTGATGTTCTTCGCCCTCCCCAACCTGGCGCGACTGGCCCGGATTCCACCCTCCGGGGTGCTGCATCAGGCGGTACATCGTGTGTGGATCCCGCTCGCGGTGCTGATCGGCTACACGTTCGGACCGATCGTATGGCCGCCGCTGTTCACCGCCGGGCTCGGCTGGCTCACCCGGATTGCCTTCGACCGAGCACTTGGGCGTTCGGGTCTTCCAGTGCGCATGAAGTAGCGAGGGCGTCGTGAGCCCGCCCTCGCCTGCTCAGCCGTTCTTCTTGGTACGGCTACCGGGCATCCGCCGCACCGGCCGGCTCCTCGGGTCAGCTCGTATCGACAGGGTGCGATGGATAGGAGCATCCCGAGCAGTTGCCGCATGCCTCAACCACACGAACAGAGCTGATCGCTGAGCGGGATCGTGAGACGTGACGACCACGACCTGGCTTCAGAGGAGAAGACCGTATGTGATGAGGCGATCGCCTGACGAGCTGCAATTTACGCAGTGTCTTGGCAGCGCTTGTCCCTTTCTCGATCTTCGCTAGAACCGCGTCCATGACGACCGTATAGAGGCTGGGGCCGACATCCGCAGTCTCGACAACCTGCCCTCGTCGTCGCCCTAGATCGCCCGGCCGGTCAGGTCGCGGGTGAGTATTTCCATAAGGTGCCCGTCGGGGTCAGGGAAATAGACGCCGCGGCCGCCGGTGCGGGAGTGGTAGATCTCACCCTGCTGTTCGCGATGGGGATCGGCCCAGTAAGCGAGGCCGGCCGCGCGGATCCGCTCGAACGTCGCGTCGAAGGTGTCCTCGGAGACCAGGAACGCGTAGTGCTGCATGGGGTTGTCGGCGAGGTTCATGTAGTCCAGGGTGACGTTGTTGCTCAGGGTGACCGGGGCGAACCGGGCGACGTCGGGGCTGGTTGGTATTCCGAGGATGCCGGCGAGGAACTCGGCGGAAGCATGCCTGTCACGGGCGGGGACGATGGTGTGGTTGAGCTGGATGGACATTTAACCTTCTTCCTTGGCTGTGTGTGTATAGGTCTTCTGCTTGTGCTCGGTGCGTTGTGGTCGTGATGCGGGGATGAGGAGGTAGACGAGCACGGCCATGGCCGCGAGTAGGCCGGTGGCCCAGGCGGTCGCGGTCGCGTACCCGTGGATGAGCGCCGCTCGATGCAGGCTCGGGGCGGTGGGGTGGGTGGCGAGGTAGGTGGCGGTGGCGGTGACCGCGAGTGTGTTCAGGATGGCTGTGCCGATGGAACTGCCGACCTGGGTGGCGGCGTTGATTACGGCGGAGGCGACGCCCGCGTCTTGATGGGTGACGCCTTGGATGGCGAGTTGGAACGCTGGCGGGAACAGCGCGCCCATGCCGATCCCGATCAGTACCTGGGCGGGCAGGATGGTCGCGAGGTACCCGCTGTGGGGAGTCAACTGGGCGATGAGGGCCAGCCCAGATGCGGCGACCAGCAGCCCGCCGGCGATCAGGATCCGCGGCGGGAGACGCGGCATCAGCCGGTTGCCCAGCTGGTAGCCGCTGAGCGCGTTCGCCAGCGTCATCGGCAGCACGGCCAGCCCGGCGCGGACGGGCGAGTAGTGCAGCACCACCTGCAGGTGGTAGGTCAGCAGGAGGAACATGCCGAATGATCCGACGACCGCGGCGGCGACGGCGAGGTAGGCGCCGGCGCGGCTGCGGTCGGCGAGGATGCGCAGCGGGAGCAGGGGATCCGGGATCCGTGCCTGCCGCAGGGCGAACGCGGCCACCATGGCCACTCCGCCCAGCAGCGCACCGAACACGGTCGGCTGCGCCCAGCCACCAGCGGCGGCCTGGCTGCATCCAAGCACCACGGCGGCGAGCCCGCCGGTGGCCAGCACGGCCGAGGCGGCGTCGAGGCCAGAAGAGCCGAATCGGGGTGGATCGGGCAGCACCAAGCGGCCGACGGTCAGCACTGCGCCCGCGATGGCCACGTTGACGAACAAGCACCATCGCCAGTCGAGATAGTCGGTGAGGACGCCGCCTGCCAGCAGCCCGGCCGCCGCACCACTGCTAGCCACCGCCCCGTAGATGGCGAAGGCCCGGGTTCGCTCCCGCTGGTCGGTGAACGTGACCGCGAGCAGCGACAGCACGGTCGGCGCGATCAGCGCGGCGAACGCCCCTTGCAGGGCACGCCCGGCGGCGAGGACCGGCAGCGTGGGCGCCAGCCCGGCAAGCAGCGAGGCAAGCCCGAATCCGGCGAGTCCGATCTGGAAGGACCGGCGCCGGCCGACGGCGTCGGCCACCCGCCCGCCGAACAAGAGCAGGCCGGCGAAGCACACGGTGTAGGCGGTCACTACCCACTGCCGCTGTGCGTCGCTGAACTCCAGTGCCCGCTGGGCTGAGGGCAGCGCGATGTTCACGATCGTGGCGTCCAGCGCAGTCATCAGCTGTGCGGTGGCGATCACGACAAGCGCGAGCCAGCGACGCTCCGGCCTGTCTCGCCCTCGCGGCCGGGACTCGCCCATAGGACGTGCGTCGGTCATCGCATCCACCTCTCATAAACGAAGGGGTATCCTCCGGATACCATAATCGAAGGGATTCCCTCCGTCTAGTGCTAGGGTGGGGGCCGAGTCAGGAGGGAGAGGGCGATGAGAGCCGACGCACGCCGCAACCACGAGCGGCTGCTGGAGGCGGCGCGGGACGTGTTCGTCGAGCAGGGCCCGGGCGCGTCGCTGGAGGAGATCGCCCGACGCGCCGAGGTGGGGATCGCCACGCTGTATCGGCGCTTCACAGATCGCGGCACGCTCATGCACGCCGTCGTCCTCCACGCGCTGACCGGCACCATCGAAGCCGTGCAGCGAGCCCGACACGAGCATCCAGACCCGCTTGAGGCGCTGGCCGCCTACGTCCACGCCGTTTTGGACCTGCGGACCTCGGTGGTGATCCCGACGCTGTTGGTCGCGCTCGATCTAGACGAGCCGCAACTCAAGGCCGCCCGCATCACCTCGGCGCGGCTCGTCGAGGAACTGCTGGAGGAAGCCCACAAAACCGGCAGGCTCCGCACAGATGTGGCCTTCGGCGACATCGGATTGCTGCTCACCCGGCTGTCCCGGCCACTGCCCGGACCGATTTCCGACGAGACCCAAAACGCCCTCGCCCACCGGCACGCCAACCTTTTCCTCGCCGGCCTACGCGCCGACCCGACCGCGCCACCCCTCGGCGGTCCCGCCCTGAAGCTGGCCGACCTGCAACAACTCCAGCCCGACACCCGATGAGGTCGCCACAGGCAGCCCCGCAACCAGTCCATAGCGGTCGAGCCGACCAGGCCGCCTCCTGATCAGCAAGCTCCGTCAGGCCCACAGTCAGGCGATCGCCCGATCGCGCCCCTCTCCGAACCGTTCGACGAGCTCGCCGCCGGTGAATGTCGCCCCTGCCCGGACGAGGGCGACCACCTGCGGCGCATTCACAGCCCGCCAGCAGGTCTGGGCGGACTCGATGAGCTTGAACGCCATGTCGAGCCCGGCAGCCCGCGAGCCGGTCCCCTTGGTTACATCCACGTTCTGGCATCACGCTACGTAACCGCATCCGATCCGGACATCAGTGACAGTCACCCCAGACAGGCGACCTTGAAATCACCCTGGGCCGAGCCGGACGGAGAGCCTCGCAGGGTGCTCTCCTTGGGCGAGGCCAAATGGGGAGACATCATGTGCGAGGGGCACGTCGAGCGACTCCGGCGCGTCCGTGACCTTCTCGCAGCCCGCGGCTATGACACGCGATCGACCCGCCTGGCCTGCTACAGCGCCGCCGGATTCACACCGGACCTGCTCGTGGCGGAAAACAGCGAAGTCCTGCTGGTGACTCCCGACCGCCTCTACTCCTGAGGATTTCACCTAGCCACTCCCGAGCCCATGCTCGGACACCTGTGACCGGGCACGGCGGTGCTCGTCAGGATTCTTCCAGCGCGTAGGCGACCGCCCGGGACGGCCTGAGTCGCTTACCGTCCCGGAAGGCCGCCGTGTACGCCCGTGCCCCCAGCGCGCGACGCGCCTGCTCGGCGCACTCCAGGTGCGACCTCGCCTGGAACCGCAGCTGCAGCGGAGAGGAGGCGGCCGCCTCCCACAGGAGGTGGGCGGCGCCCAGCAGCCGGGCAGCCCGCTCGTGCCGGCCGCGTGCCCCAGCCGTCCACGCCAGCACCTCCAGGCACTGGGGGAGGCCCCACCGGTCGTCGGCGGCGCTCCAGAAGGCGGCCACCTCCCGCATGCTGGCCTCGGTCCGCCGGCAGTCGCCCTGCTCCCAGCAGGCCATGGCGACCGCGAACAGTCCGTACGCGCGGAAGAGCGACGCGTTGCGCTCCTCACACAACCTCACGAGGTCCTCACCGTACGCGGCGGCCCGCTCCGGGCTCATGGTGGCGGAGAAGAGGGCGGCCATGTACAGGGTGACCCCCACGGCGTGGACGTCGCCTCGCGCCCAGTGACGGGTGAGGGCCTCCTCCAGGAGCGCGAGCCCGCCCTCCGCGTCGCCCTCGGACAACGCCGAGACGCCGGAGAGCTGGACGGCGAACGCGAGCGCCGCGTCGTCCTTCAGCTGCCGGGCGAGCGCCGAGCACTCCCGCGTGTCGGCCGCCGCCGCCGGATCGCCCTGGTAGTGGGCGAGCACACCGTCGGCCCACAGGCCCATCACCCTGGCGAGGCCCGATCCGGGCACGAGCGTGAGGCCGCGCCTCAGCCAGTGCCGGCCCTCGTTGAGAGCACCGGCGACGAGCCAGTTGGCCCACAGCACAGAGGCGATCTCCAAGCCGGCGGGGGCGTCGTCTGGCCGGCCGAAACAGAGATCGAGAGCGACCCGCACGTTGGGAAGCTCCAGCTTCAGCGTCCGGAGGTTATCGATCTGGCCGGGATCCACCTGGTCCACGCGCAGTCGCTCCGCCAGCCGGCGATAGTGGTCGATGTAGCGTCGGCGCAGCGCCTCCGCGTCCCCGGCGGGCAGCCGTTCGCGGCCGTACGCGCGGACGGTCTCCAGCATGCTGCAGCGGATTCCAGTGCCGTGCTGCTCCGCTCCGCACAGGATGGACTTGTCCACGAGCCCGGCCATCAGATCCAGCACGTCCTCGCGTGCCAGACCCTGCCCGGGGCAGACAGCCTCCGCGGTCTCCATATCCACACCCCCCGGGAACATCGACAACCGCTCCCACAGCCGTCGCTCTCCTGACGAGCACAGCCCGAAGCTCCACTCCATGGTCGCCCGCAGGGTCTGGTGGCGCGCCGGCGTGCCGGGGCCGACCTCGGCCGGTACTTCCAGGCGCTCGTCGAGCTCGTTCACGAGATCTTCCACCGAGGTCGTACGCAGCCGTACCGCCGCCAGCTCGATGGCCAGCGGAATCCCGTCCAGGCGCCGGGCCAGCCGAGCGACCGCCTGGGCATTGGCCGCGTCGACGAGGAAGCCCGGCCGGATCGTCGCCGCGCGCTTCGCGAAGAGGCGTACGGCGTCGCTCCGGGCGATGTCGCGGGTACTGTCGCCGGGCTGCGGGATCGGCAGTGACGGCACAGGCAGCACCTGCTCCCCGTACACCCCGAGCGACTGGCGGCTGGTGGCCAGGATCTGCAGGCGTGAGGTGCCGCGCAGCAGCCGGTGCACCAGTCGGGCGCACGCGCCGCGCAGATGCTCGCAGTTGTCCAGCACCAGCAGCAGCTGTTTGTCCGCCAGGTGCTCTATCAGCAGGGCCACGAGGTCCGGTGTGGTGTCACGGATTCCGAGCGAGGCGGCCACGGCCGGGGCCAGCAGGTCCTCGTCGTCGATGGTGGCCAGCTCCACCAGCCGGACTCCGTCCCGGTACCTCTGTGGCACGATCTCGCTGACACGTCGCGCCAGCCGCGTCTTGCCGACCCCGCCCGCGCCGGTCAAGGTCAGCAGGCGGGTCTTGGTCAGGATCCGCCTGACCAGGGAGATCTCGTGGCGTCGTCCGATGAAGACGGGAGCGTCGGTCTGCTGCCGGTCCGCCACCGGCTGTTCGGCGGCCGGGCCGTTCCGGAGCGTGTCTTTCACGGGCATGCTCACTCGCCCCCGCGAGGCCCCTCGCCGGTGAGGCGGGCCTGCTCCGCGACCCAGCCGACGATCTGGGTCCTGGAGGTGAAGCCGAGTTTGCGCAGGATGTGCTCGGCGTGACCTTCGACGGTGCGCTGAGCGATCACCAACGCCGCCGCGATCTCCTTGTTCTTCATCCCCCGGGCGATGAGCCGGGCGATCTCCATCTCCCGTGGGGTGAGCGGCGAGCCCAGGCTCGCTCCATCGGATCGGCCGGGGGACGGCGCTTCCTCCATGAGGGCGTAGGCGAGCGCCTCGACAGGCGAGCGCCTGGCGCCTCGCTTGACGGCCGTCCGGAAGGCCTGCTCGCCGAGGACCCGACGCGTACGGACCTCGCATTCGTCGTGATGTCGGATGAGGTGACCGAATCCCAGTAGCGGCGCGCCGATCGCCTCCCAGACGTTGCGCAGGATGCCCAGCAGCTCGCCGGTCCTCGCGTGCTCCTCTTGTGAGGCGGCGATCCAGGCCAGCACCTCGATCGTGACCCCGATTCCGACCGAGTCGTCCAGCGCGTGGAAGACGCGCAGGCTTTCCTGCTCCAAGGCGGTCGCGCGCCTCGTGTCGCCCTGGCGCCAGAGCTCGATGCCGAGCGCCGTCATCGTGTACGCCCTGTGCCAGCTCTCGCCATGAGCGTCGCAGATGGCGATGCTCTCCTCGGCGGCGGCGACGGCGCGTTCCGAGTCGCCGAGGAACGAGTGTGCGAGGGAGAGCCAGGTCAGCGCCTGGACTTCGCCCGCGGGGTCACCGCCGGCGCGATGACGGGTCACCGCCTCCTCGAAGGATCTGACAGCCGATGCGGTGTCTCCCTGGTGTATGGCGACCATTCCGGAGTAGAGCGCGACGTAGCCGAGCACCGGTTGCAGCCCGAGTTGCTCGCCGAGCGTTCTGCTCTCGGCCAGCAACCCGATGGCCGAGGCCTCATCGCCCTGGATGATGGCGAGCCGGCCGCATGCCCACAACGCCCGGGCCCTGACCTCGGAAGGGCCGACAGGGTGCGCGAGCCCCTGTTCGAGCCAGTTGCGTCCTTCGCTCAGGTGGCTGCTGGTGATCCAGTGGTAGAGCAGGTCGCTCGCCATGTCTATGCAGAGCCCGGCGTGCTCGGCGTGGCAGTATTCCAGGGCGGTGCGCAGGTTGGGATGCTCGACGCGCAGCCGGGTCAGCAGCTTGACCTGCGCCGGGCCGAACAGCTGCGCCTGCGCCTCGTGCGAGAGCTGCCGGTAGTAGTCGCGATACCGGCGTTTCAGCTCCTCCTCCTGCCCGGAGGCGACGAGGCGCTCACGCCCGTACTGCCGGATCGTGTCCAGCAGCCGGTATCGCACTCCGTACCGATGGTCCTCCCGGATCAGGACGGACTTCTCCACCAGGCCGATCACCAGGTCGATGATCTCATCGCGGGCGATGCCGTCCCCGGCGCAGACCGCTTCGGCCGCCTCCAGATCCAGGCTGCCGGTGAAGACTGAGAGGCGTGCCCACAGCAGGCGCTCCTGCTCGGTGCAGAGCCCGTGACTCCAGTCGATCAGGGCTCGGAGCGTCCGGTGGCGAGACGCGGTGGTGCTCGATCCCGCGCTGAGCAGCCGGAAGAGGTCGTCCAGCCGGTCGAGCAACTGGTGGACCGAGAGCGCGCGCAGTGGCACGACGGCGAGCTCGATGCCGAGCGGCAGTCCGTCCAGGCGGCGGCAGATCCGCTCGACGATGTCCCGGTTCTCGTCCGTGACGGTGAAGCCGGGCCTGACGGCCGCGGCCCGGTCGGCGAAGAGCCGCACCGCGTCGGCCATGGAGGACGGCGTGCCGTGCCGGGATTCGCGGCTTGGCAGCGGCAGCGTCGGCACCGCGAACATCTGCTCGCTGGTGATTCCCAGTGGCTGCCGGCTGGTGGCCAGGATGCGCAGCTCCGGGGCGGAGCACAGCAGCGTCTGGGCCATCACGGCGGACTCGTCGAGAACGTGCTCGCAATTGTCCAGGACGACCAGCGTCCGCTGCTCGCGCAGGTGCTCGGTGAGCACCTGCATGGGCGGCTGGGCTGAGTGATCCTGAATGTTCAGCGCGGCGACCACAGCCTGAGGCAGCAATGCCGGGTTGTCCAGCTCGGCGAGCTCGACCAGCCAGACCCCGTCGGGGAACGCCCGTCGCAGGTGGGTGGCGACGCGCAGGGCCAGCCGGGTCTTGCCCACGCCGCCGGGCCCGGTGAGGGTCACCATGCGGGCGTGGGCCAGCAGGCGCTTGACTGCCGCTACTTCGTGCTGCCGCCCGATGAAACTGGTCACCTCAGCGGGCAGCCCGCTGGCGTACGTTTGCGCCGAGGTGCGCGGTGTGACAATGGTCATCGATGCCTCGCATCGGCTCGAGCAAAGCCGGTCACCATCGCCGACATGAGCCGATGTAACTAACCTATGCCCATGACGGGTGCTACTTCCCGGACAAAATGCCTGGTCATCGCGGCAAATCTGCCCAGGCGTACCGAATCATTGGCAACCCATGGCAAACACCGGTCTCGCACTTGAAACAGATTTTGCCGACGGCTTGCCCGGCGTCCGTCCGGGCCGCTGTGTTCACGCGGCGGCGGCCACGATGCGGCGGACGATCTCCTGGGCGATGGGCTCGGGCGAGCCCGAGGTGGTGATGCGCGTCCGGCCGCCCCCGGGCGTGAACGTGCTGGAGCCGTCCGCCCCCACCGTGACCCGTCCCTCAGGGCTGAACCCGAACAGGCCGGGCACCAGCATGGTCAGCACCGTGATCGGGTCGTGCGGGCTGTTCCACTCCTCGTTCCAGAGCCGCCACCACTGCTCGATCTCCGCCTTCAGGGCCTTCCCCAGCGCCCCGGCCCCCGAGATGGCGGCCACGTCTGTGGCGTCCATCCGGACCGTGGTGGTGATCTCCAGCCCGGTGACCGTGATCGGCGCTCCGGAGCCGAAGACGATGGCCGCCGCCTCCGGGTCGCTCTTCAGGTTGTGCTCGGGCTCGGGGCCGTCGAAGCGGCCCCCCATGATCCAGAGGTGCCGTACGTCCCGGGCGAAGGACGGGGAGGCCGTGATCGCGTTGGCGATGTCGGTGAGAGGCCCGACCGCCACCACGTCCACCTGGCCGGGCGCGCGGCTCACCTGATCCACCAGGTACGCCGTCGCGTCCCCTTGGTCCACCTGCTCGGTGTCCAGGTCCGTGAAGAGCCTGCCTTCGTGGCCCGCCCACCAGACGGGGCGGTCCGTCAGGGTCTTGCCGGCCCCGGGGACGACGGTCAGGGACCGGTCCGCGAGGCCTGCCAGCCGCTTGGCCAGGCGTGCCCGCAGCAGCGTGTCACCGTAGACGGTGGTGCAGCCGACCAGGTCCACCTCCGGCGACCCGAGCAGGACGGCGAGCGCCAGCGCGTCGTCGACGTCGGTGCCGATGTCGGTGTCGAAGATGACGCGCATGGTCGAAGTATTCATGGTGACTCCGCGCACCGGCAATGCTCCATCCCCTCTTGACCGGCCCCGCGAAGGCGTCTACATATATATTCAATCTTCAATATCCATTCGCTCCTCGAGAGGTGAATGTGAAGGCCACGATCACGGCGCTCATCGCGACGGCGCTCGCCCTGTCCCCCACCGCCCCGGCCACTGCTTCCGCGGGATCGGAGGTCCGGTTCTCGGTGCCCGGGCAGGCGAGGGGGACCTGTGTCGACGCGCCCTTGAAGATCACCTTCCCGGCGCCTCCCACACTCGGCTCGTCCGGCGCGATCGAGGTGCGCCGTGCCGACGGCACGCTGGTCGATCGCGTCGAGGCCGCCGCGGCCAAGGCCGACAAGAAGAACATCGGCGCCGCGCTCTCGGACGGAGGGCTGCCGCACGACTTCTCGTACGAATCGATCATGATCGATGGCAACACGGCCGGCGTCTACCTGCACCGGCAGCTCGAGTACGGGCAGGAGTACTACGTCACCGTCGAACCGGGCGTGTTCACAGGGTTCGAGGGAGTGCGGGAGCCTGGCACGTGGGAGTTCAAGACCCGGAAGCGAGGGGCTCAGGGCCGGCATCTGACGGTTTCCGGAAACGGGACCGGTGACTTCTGCACCGTGCAGGGCGCCATCGACGCCGTTCCGAACGGCAACCAGGAGCCCGTGACCATCGACGTGCGGCCCGGCGTCTACACCGAGATCGTCTACGTACGCGAGGACCGCCCGCACGTCACCGTGCGCGGCGCCGGCGCCGGCCGGACCGTGATCCAGTACGCCAACAACGACCTGCGCAACGGCGACAAGGCGCTGAGCAACGGCGGCCCGGCGGACGTGTGCCCGCGCCGCGTGCTGGAGACCTCGGACCTGCACAACTGCTGGCGGTCGATGTTCGGGGTGGACGCGGCCGACTTCCGGATCCAGGACCTCACGCTGCACAACACGACACCCGACGGCGGCTCGCAGGCCGAGGCGTTCAGGGGCAACAACGAGCGGATCGCGCTCGAGCGCGTGGACCTGCGCAGCCACCAGGACACGCTGCGTCTTCAGGGCAAGGGCTTCGTCACCGGCAGCCGGATCAGCGGCGACACCGACTTCGTGTGGGGCACCGGCACGGTGTTCATCCAGGACTCGGTGCTGGAGTCCACGGACGCCGGTTACATCTCCCAGAGCCGGAACGACGAGACCCGGCCGGGAGCGGTGTTCGTCCGCACCAAGCTGACGCGGGCCCCCGGCGTGCCCGACGGCTCGGTGGTGCTGAGCCGCAGCGCCGTGTGGCGGTTCACGCACAGCCAGGCGGTCTTCATCGACACCAGGATGGACGGCCACATCGCCCCCGCAGGCTGGGCGATCGACCCGAACGACTGCGCGCAGGCGCAGGCCGCGTCCTTCTGGGAGTACGGCAGCACCGACCTGACCACCGGTCGCGCGATCGACACGTCGCAGCGGCTGGCCTGCTCACGCCAGCTGACGGCGGCCGAGGCGAAGCAGTGGAGCGACCCCTCATTCGTCCTCGGCGGATGGGATCCCGAGCCGGGGCGGCGTTGAGATCACGGAAGTTGACGTTGTGAAGGGAACGGAATGGACAGGTCAGCGAGCAGGCGCACCATGCTGGGCGGGGTGCTGGGCAGCATCGGCGCGGCGGCCGTCGCGGTTTCCACAGCTGGTCCCGCCGCGGCGGCGAACGGCCCAGGCGAAGGAGCGGGCGCGCACAGAAGCAAGGGGGCGCCGCGGCCGGTGGCGCCGGTCAACCAGGAGATCGCGGCCAGGTTCGGCCCCGAGTACAAGACCCTGCCCGCCGCCGTGGCGGGCGTGGACATCGAGCCGCTGATCGGCATCGACTCCGCCGCCGACATCGCCGCCAAGCGCAAGGCCATGATCGACTACATCTGGAAGGGCGCGGGTCAGCCCAGGACGCTGCCCACGGTCGAGACCGGCGTGACCGTGCCCGACTTCGCCTCCCTGACCGGGGTGCGCAGGATCGACTGCCTGGCGGTCCCCCTGCGTTACCAGGTCTCCGCCAAGGTGTACGACATCGTCCCGCACCGCGCCTGGAACCGGCGCCTGGCGCTCTACCACAACGGGCACGGCGAGCCGTTCGACACCATGCTCCGCACCGTTCAGCCCCTGCTCGACCGCGGCTACCGGGTGATGGTGTACGCGATGCCCTTCCAGCACTGGAACCAGCAGCAGATCGCCGACCCCGCCGACCCGGCGAAGCTCCTGCCCAACCCCTCCCACCGCGAGCTGCCGCCCTGGGAGAGCGCCGAGTTCTCGACGCTGACCTTCTTCCTGGAGCCGCTCACGGTCTCGCTCAACTACGCGCAGGCCACGTACCAGCCCAGGACCGTGGAGATGATCGGCCTGTCGGGCGGCGGCTGGACGACGACGGTGTTCTCGGCGCTCGACCCGCGCGTCACCCGCAGCTACCCCACGGCGGGGTCGCTGCCGTTCTTCCTGCGTCCCGCCTCCCCCAAGCCGCGCCCCACGACCGGCGACTTCGAACAGACCAAGGACGCGCTGCCCGGCTTCTACGCGTCCGCCACCGCTGACGACTATCTCGACATGTACGTGCTGGCCTCCGTCGGCCCGGGGCGCGGGCAGCTGCAGATACTCAACCGGTTCGACGAGTGCTGCTTCAACGGGGTCGGGCACCGCGTCTACCAGGCTCCGGTGCGCGACCGGGTCACGCTGCTCGCCGGCGGGCGGCCCGAGCAGGGGCGGTGGGACCTGCTGGAGGACGCGACGCACGACGACCACACCATTTCGCCGTACGCGCTGTCCGTCATCCTCTGGGATCTTGACACGACAAATGTCACAACATAATATCGGAATATAGATGCATAGTTGAATGGATATGCAATGATGATGAGCAGGACCTTTTCCCACCGGCGCAGGGTGATCGTCAACAGCGACGCCAAGAATGAGGCGGACGACCAATTCGCCATCGTGCACGCGCTGCTTTCACCGAGCCTCGACATTCGCGGACTGGTCGCCGCGCATTTCGGCAACCGCCGCACCCGGTCGAGTCTGGAGGAAAGCCGGGCGGAAATCGACCTGCTGCTGCGGCTGATGAAGCTCGACGGCACGGTCAGGGTCGAGGACGGCGCGCCGTACGCGCTGCCCGACGCGGGCACGCCGGTCCGTTCGCCAGGCGCGGAGCTGATCGTCGAGGAGGCCATGCGCGAGGTGCCCGAGCCGCTCTACGTGGCCTTCCTCGGCCCGCTGACCGACATGGCCGCGGCCCTGCTCATCGAGCCGCGCATCGCCGAGCGGGACGTGACCGCCATCTGGATCGGCGGCGGCGGGTACGACGGCCGCGGCGGCTCGCCCGGCAGACCCGAGTTCAACCTGTCCAACGACATCGTGGCGGCCAACATCGTGTTCTCCTCGGCATTGCGGGTCTGGCAGATCCCGGCGCCGGCGTACCGGATGACGGCCGTCGGATACGCCGAGCTCGACGCCAAGGTCGCGCCCTGCGGCGAGATCGGCGAATACCTCGTGCGTCAGCTCGTCGAATGGAACGAGCGGCACCACAGCGGGTCGATCGAGTTCCGCGTGCTGGGCGACTCTCCCGCGATCGGGCTGATGCTCCACCCTGACTGCGGGACGTGGGTGGAGCGGCCGGCCCCGAACTTCCGCCACGACGGATCTTACGACTTCTCCATCGCGAACCGGCCGATCCGCACCTATGACTCGATCGACGCCCGGTTCATCCACGAGGACTTTTTCGCGAAACTGCGGGCCTTCTCCGGACGTCAGGCGGCGCTGTGAAGGAGGCGTAAGTGGCGGAAAAGGGGCGATGTCACATGAGTGTGCTGACAGGTGTATGGTCCCGCCGGGAGCTGTCCGGGCTGCCACGTCAGAGCCGGCCCCGCGCACCCGGCCTATCATCGTGCGAGCGTCGCCGCGCGCTAGCAAAATGGCACTCAGCAGTGGCCCGGGCTCGCCACCGGACCAGCAGAAGCGGCGGAGCCGAATCGGAGGCCAGCGATCGTGGGAGCTGAGAGTCAGTTCGAGAAGGGCCGCTCTGGTGGCGAGCCCTTGAGGTTCAGCGGTCGCCGGCTCAGCCAGGAGTCGGAGCGTATGCGGCTCCTGGTGCGGGTCGCCCGGCTCTACCACGAGCACGGGGTCCGCCAGCCGCAGATCGCCGCGCAGCTGCGCATCTCGCAGCCTCGGGTGTCGCGGCTGCTCAAGGAGGCCGCGGAGATCGGCATCGTACGCACGGTGGTCGTGGTGCCCAGCGGGGTGCACGCGCTGCTGGAGGAGGACCTCGAGCGCAAGTACGGCGTGGAGCAGATCATCGTCGTGGACGCCGCCGGCGACAACCACGACGTGGTGGCCGCGCTGGGCTCGGCCGGGGCGACGTACCTCGACGCCACCCTGATCGGCGGCGAGCACCTCGGCATCTCCTCCTGGAGCGCCAGCCTGCTGGCCACGGTGGAGGCCATGCAGCGCCGGCCGGTGCGCGTGGCGGAGGAGGTCGTCCAGCTCATCGGCGGGGTGGGCAAGGGGTCCGCCCAGGTCCAGGCCACCCGCCTGGCCGCCCACCTGGCCGACCTCACCGGCGCCGAACCCGTCTTCCTGCCCGCACCCGGCCTCGTCGGCTCGGCGATGGCCCTTCAGGCGTTGTCGGACGACCAGGTGGTACGCCAGGTGGTGGACGCCTGGTCGCGGCTGACCACCGTACTCGTGGGGATCGGGAGCCTGGATCCGTCGCCGTTGCTGCGCGACAGCGGCAACGCCATCACCGAGGAGGACTTCGAGACGCTGCGGGGGTTGGGGGCGGTGGGCGACGTGTGCCTGCGCTTCTTCGACGCCGAGGGACGGCTGGTCGACTCGCCTCTGGAGGAACGCATCCTGGGGATCTCGGCCGCCGACCTGCTCCGGGTGCCCCGGCGGATCGCCATCGCGGGGGGACGCCGGAAGACCGCGGCGATCCGGGCCGCGCTTCGCGGGGGTTGGGTGAACACGCTCATCACGGATGTGGGCGTGGCGGAACAACTCCTCAAGGACTGACCCCCGGCTCCAGGCGCATTCAAGCCCGGACCCGGGCAACGCGCATGTTGACGTCCGGGTCTGAGCAGCGCGCACCTTGCGCCGAACCGCGCCTTGCCACGTCCCGCCGACCCGGCGCCTGGTGAGGGCGGGCCACATCGCGAGACCTCGCCTGCGGTGAAGGGCTTGAGGTCCAGGGACGCCGAGTTCGGCGAGCACGCGAGCGGCCGGCGGTGCATCGGCTGGGCACCGTGCGCGTTGCGCCGAACCGCGCCATCCCACACCCCACCGACCCGGCGCCTCGGACGCGGTCCCGAAGGGGCGTCCTCTGGCACGCCGTAGCGACGGACCCCGGACGGTTCCGAAGGGCTTCCCCTGGCACGCCGTAGCCGACGGACCTCGGCCGGGGTTCCGAAGGGCTTTTCTGGGACGCCGTAGCGACGGACCCCGGAGGCGGACCCCCACCAGGGGCGCCAACCTGGCGCGCCGCGACGGCGGGATGGCGTGCGGTGGGGCCCGGCGCAACGCGAACGGCCCCAGGTTCGGCGAGCGGTCGCGCGCGAACGAGGCCCAGGGTGCCGAGGCATGGGTGGTTTACCTCATTCTCTGGCTGCGTTGGAAAGCGCTCTTGACAGTCACAACAGTGTCGTTCACGATGTGATGAATCCACTCCATTCATGGCTGAATAAAAATTCTCACCTAGCGGCAGCGTGGTCCGGAGTCGTGCCGAAGGACGGCACAGCCCTGTCTATTCGGGCGGAAAGAGAGCGTTTCCCATGACCGAGGCTCTTGGCTTCGATCGCCAGCAATCAGAATTCAGTCGCCGGGATTTCGTGCGGTCCGCGGCGCTGGTCCCGCCCGCCGTGGCATTGGCGGACATGTCCGGCACGGTGGCAACGCCCAGTCCGAGCCCGAGCGCCAGCCCCACCATCGCGCCGAAGGCGAAGGCGAAGGGCGTGCCCGCCTTCCCCGGCGCCGAGGGAGCCGGGATGTACACGACCGGCGGCCGAGGCGGCGCCGTGTACGAGGTGACCACTCTCGACGACGATGGCCCCGGATCATTACGCGAGGCGGTGGCGAAGTCCGACGGGACGGTCGTCTTCCGGGTCGCCGGGAACATCAAGATCAAGGGTGGGCTCGACATCACGGGCTCGAACCTCACCATCGCCGGCCAGACCGCCCCCGGCCACGGCATCACCGTCATCGGCAACGAGTCGCAGATCAAGGGCAACAACATCATCCTCCGCTACCTGCGCTTCCGTGGCGGCGATGAGCTGGGCACCCCGATCGACACGTTCGGCGCCGAGGGCGTGCGGGACATCATCATCGACCACTGCTCGTTCAGCTGGGGCGTGGACGAGTGCTTCTCCGTCTACGGCAACACCAACGTGACCGTCCAGTGGTGCATCATCTCCGAGGGCCTGGTGAACTCGGTGCACCCCAAGGGCCGGCACGGCATGGGCGGCCTGTGGGGCGGCGACACCATCACCTACCACCACAACCTGCTCATCCACGAGAACGGCCGCAACCCGCGCTTCAGCTTCACCGAGGGCATGAGCATGGTGGTGGACCACCGCAACAACGTGATCTACAACCCCGGCATCACGTCCTGCTACGGCGGCGAGTGGTCCAACGGCGTCAACATCGTCGGCAACTACTACAAGCCCGGCCCCAACACGCTGCCCCCGATCGCCAGGACGATCGTGGCCCCCGGCCGGTTCGGCCAGTGGCACGTCAGCGGCAACACGGTCGAGGGCCACGAGGATATCACGGCCGACAACACGCTCGGCATCACCTACCCGGTCGGCGGCATCACGCTGCTGCCCAGACCGGTGGAGTTCGAGAACGGCATCACGGAACAGACCCCGGCGCAGGCATTCGCGACGGTCCTGGAGCAGGCCGGAGCCATCCTGCCGCGGCGGGACGCCATCGACGCCCGGCTGGTCGACGAGGCGCGCGCCGGCACGGGGCGTCACATCAACTCGCAGAAGGACGTAGGCGGCTGGCTGCCGTTGCCGACCGAGGTGCCCGCTCCTGCCGACAGCGACCACGACGGCATGCCGGACGAGTGGGAGACCGCCCAGGGGCTGAACCCGGAGAGTGCCGACGACGCCAAGACGGTGGACGGCAGCGGGTACACGAACCTGGAGCGCTACCTGAACTCCATCCAGCGAGCCGGGGCCCGCAACCCCGAGGTGGCGATCCTCTCCCCCAAGGCCGACCAGGTGTTCGCGGCGGCCAAGGACAAACAGTCCATCGTCGTCCAGGCCGACGCCAAGGCCCTCGACGGCGCGTCCATCGCCAAGGTCGAGTTCTTCCACGGTGACGAGAAGATCGGCGAGGCCACCGCGGCGCCGTACCAGGCGACCTGGGCGGACGCGACCGACGGCACCTACTACCTGACAGCCCGCGCGACCGACAGCACCGGGTCCGCGACCACCTCGTCACTGGTGCCGATCCATGTCACCCGCACCAGGACCCACAAGCCGTGGACGGCGCAGGACGTCGGCGAGGTGCCCATCGCCGGGAGCACGGCGCTGCAGGACGGTGTGTTCACGCTGAAGGGGTCCGGCAAGATAGCCGGCTGGAAGGACTCCTTCCACTTCGCCCACCAGGCCGTCGGGTTCAGCAAGCGGGGCGAGGTCATCGAGATCACCGCACGGGTGGACGGCATCAGCGCGGGGCACATCGGGGCCGTGGCGGGCATCATGGTGCGCCAGGACCTCGCGCCGAACTCGCCGTTCATGCTGGCCGGCATCGGTTACTCCGCAAGCGGTGATGACGGTGCCGGCATGCGCGCCATGGCCATCAGGGTCGCCTCGAACGGCAACCAGCCCAGCGCCGGCATCTGGCCTGCCGCCGGCGACGATCCGCTTGACCCGAAGAAGCCGTACTGGCTGCGTCTGGTCTGCCGAAGCCTGCTGACCGGAGACAACGAGTTCGAGGCCTTCCTCTCGAAGAACTCGCTGAACTGGGACCGCATCGGCTACGAGCGCATCGCGATGCGGACCGGCCGGTTCTACATCGGCCTCGCGGTCGACGGGAACCAGGAGGCGAACGCCGTACACGCCTACACCTCGGCCACGTTCAGCCAGGTGAAGGTCAATCGTTAGAACGGGAGTACCCCCCATGACAAACCAACCGTTGACGAGGAGGAACCTGCTCCGCGGCGGAGGCCTCCTCCTCCTGGCGACCAGCACCGGATGCAGCTTCCTCGACACCAGCCCCGACACGGGCGGCGCCGCGCAGGCCGCCGACCTGTCGGCCAAGGAGGCCCCCGCGCTGGCCCAGCTGGTCAAGAGCGGCAAGCTGCCGCCGCTCGAGCAGCGTCTGCCGAAGAACCCCCTCGTCGTCACGCCGCTGAAGGAAGCGGGCAAGTACGGCGGCACGTGGACCTCGGCCCTCGTCGGCGAGGACGACATCGACTGGCTGACCAGCACCCTCGGGTACGAGCCGCTCGTCAGGCTCAAGCCCGGCACGAACGGCCAGAAGGGCCCGGACGACATCGTGCCCAACGTGGCCGAGTTCGAGGTCAAGGACGGCGGCCGGGAGTACGTCTTCCGCCTCCGCGAGGGCCTCAAGTGGTCGGACGGCCAGCCGTGCACCGCCGACGACATGATGTTCGCCTTCGAGGACGTGGCGGCCTACCACGACCTGCACACCACCGGCATCTACGACCTCTACCTGGAGAACGGCAGCACCACCGAACGGGTGAAGGTCGAGAAGGTGGACGAGCGGACCGTCCGGTACGTCTACAAGGAGCCCAAGGCGGGCTTCCTGTTCCAGATCGCCGTGGCGACGTTCGAGCGGCCTGGCGCGAACGGGTTCCTGCTGCCCAAGCACTACCTCAAGCAGTTCCACAAGAAGTACAACCCGGACGCCGACAAGGTGGCGAAGGAGGCGCAGCTCGAGGACTGGACACAGCTGTTCATGCAGAAGCAGGACTTCTGGCACAACGCCGACCAGCCCACTCTGCACGCCTGGAAGGTGAGCAACGCGATCGGCCAGGGCACGGCGCTGGTGGCCGAGCGCAACCCGTACTACTGGAAGGTCGACCAGCAGGGGCGCCAGCTCCCGTACATCGACCGGTTCAGGGCGGAGATCCTCAACGACGTCCAGGTCGAGCTGTTGAAGATCATGAACGGCGAGCTCGGCATGCAGCTGCGCAACTTCAACACGCCGGAGAACAAGCCGCTGGTGGCGCAGAACGCGGCCAAGGGCAAGTACCGGATATTCGACGTGGCGAGCCGGCTGAGCAACACGATGATCATCCAGTTCAACCAGACGTTCGCGGACGACGGCCTGCGCGAGCTGTTCAGGAACAAGAACTTCAGGATCGGGCTGTCGTACGCGATCAACCGCAAGGAGATCATCGACGGCGTGTACGCGGGCCAGGGCGAGCCCTGGCAGGGAGCCCCGTCCAAGCGCAACGTGGTCTACAACGAGACGTTCGCCAAGCAGTACACCGAGTTCGACGCCGCGAAGGCGAACGAGCACCTGGACAAGGCCGGCCTGACCAAGAAGGACGCCGACGGCAAGCGCCTGGGCCCCGACGGCAAGCCGCTGGTCGTCACGATCATGGCCAGCACCGAGTTCCCTCACCACACCGCGGCGCTGGAGTTCGTGAAGAAGGGCTGGGAGGCGGTCGGGGTCGGGCTCCGGGTGGACCCGGTCGCGGACACGCTGTTCACCGAGCGCTCGATGGCGAACCAGCCGCAGGCCTCGACGTACACCTGCAGCGACTTCGACATCATCACGGGCACCGGCGGAGACCACTACTACGTGCCGAGCAACAACGGCAGCGCGCGCTACGGCATCCGCTGGGCGCAGTGGTACAGCAGCAACGGCAAGTCCGGCGACGAGCCGCCCAAGGAGGTCCGTGACCAGCTCGAGGCGTTCACCGCGATGCGCACCGAGTACGACTCCACCAAGGCGATCGAGTCCGCCAAGAAGGTCGTGGAGATAGCGTCGCAGCAGTTCTACGCGATCGGCATCAGCACGTACCCGGACGAGTACGGCATCGTCTCGAACAGCTTCAAGAACGTGCCCGACTCGATGGCCAGCGCCCAGATCACACCCGGGCCGACCCAGCCCGAGCAGTACTCCCTCTGAGGGGCCGACGTGCTTGGTTACTTGGGCCGCCGCCTGGTGTACGTGGTGGTGACGCTCTGGGCGATCTCGATCGTCACGTTCGTCATCATCAACCTGCCGCCGGGCGACTACGTCTCGACGCTCGTCGCGAACGCGCAGTCGGGCGGCGAGAACATCCCCCCGGCGGAGATCGCCAACCTCAGGCACCGGTACGGCCTGGACCAACCGCTCGTGGTGCAGTACTGGGGCTGGATCACGGCGATCGTCTTCCACGGGGACTTTGGTCAATCGTTTGCCTGGAACCAGGCGGTCTCCACGCTCATCGGCGAGCGGATCGCCCTGTCGGCGGTGTTGTCGATCAGCTCGCTGCTCATGGTCTGGGCGATCGCGTTCCCGATCGGCATCTACAGCGCGGTCAAGCAGTACTCGTGGGGCGACTACACGGCGAGCTTCTTCGGGTTCATCGGCATGGCGGTCCCGGAGTTCATGCTGGCGCTGGTCCTCATGTACGTGGGCTTCCGCTTCCTCGGCCAGAGCGTGGGCGGCCTGTTCTCCCCCGAGTTCCAGGACGCGTCCTGGAACCTGGGCAAGGTCCTCGACCTGCTGAGCCACCTGTGGGTCCCGATCGTGGTGATCGGCGTGTCGGGCACCGCGGGCATGATCCGGGTCACCCGGGCGAACCTGCTGGACGAGCTCTACCGCCCGTACGTGCACACCGCCAGGGCCAAGGGCCTGCCTGAGTGGAAGCTGCTCCTGAAGTACCCGGTGCGGATGTCGCTCAGCCCGTTCTTCAGCACGGTCGGCTGGCTGCTGCCCGGCCTGATCGGCGGGGAGACGATCGTGTCGGTGGTCATGAGCCTGCCGACCGGCGGCCCGCTGCTGCTGCGCGGCGTCATGAACCAGGACATGTACCTGGTCGGCAGCTTCATCATGATCCTCAGCACGCTGACCGTGATCGGGACCCTGCTGAGCGACCTGGCGCTGGCGTGGTGGGATCCGCGAATCCGCAAACGGTACAAGAGAGAGTAGCGCCGCATGTTCCTCAGGCGACCGACCAAGGAAGTGGGAACGCTGCCGCAGTGGCGGCTGATGTGGCGGCAGTTCCGCAAGCACCGGCTCGCGCTGGCCGGCGTGGCCATCCTGGTGCCGGTGTACTTCGTGGCGATCTTCGCGGAGTTCTTCGCGCCGATGTCCAGCTCGACCGCGAACACGTCCATGACGTACGCGCCGCCGCAGGTGCTGCGCTACTCGGGTGACCTCGGCCTGTACGTGCAGGGTTACCGGACAGAGCGCGACCCCAAGACGTACGAGCAGCGCTACACCGAGGACCCCGGCAGGCGGACCGACGTCGGGCTGTTCGTGCACGGCGACGAGTACAAGCTGTTCGGCCTGATCCCGTCGGACATCCACCTGATCGGCCCGGTCGCCAAGGGCGAGCCGGTCTTCCTCCTGGGCTCCGACCAGAACGGGCGCGACCTGCTGTCCAGGCTCATCCACGGGGCGCGGGTGTCGTTGTCGATCGGCCTGGTGGGCGTGGCGGCGAGCTTCTTACTCGGCATGCTCATAGGCGGCATATCCGGATATTTCGGGGGCGGCGTGGACAACGTCGTGCAGCGGGTGATCGAGTTCCTCATCGCGATCCCGACGCTGCCGCTGTGGATGGCGCTCTCGGCCGCGCTCCCGACCGACTGGGGGCCGCTGACCAGATATTTCGCGATCACAGTGATCCTGTCGCTGATCGGCTGGACCGGGCTGGCGAGAGACGTGCGCGGGCGGTTCCTGTCGCTGCGCGAGGAGGACTTCGTCATGGCCGCGCGGCTGGACGGCGTGGGCCGGCTGTCGATCATCTTCCGGCACATGATCCCGTCGTTCGCCAGCCACATCATCGCGTCTCTGTCGCTGGCCATCCCGGGCATGATCCTCGGCGAGACGAGCCTGAGCTTCCTCGGGCTCGGCCTGCAGGCGCCCGCGGTGAGCTGGGGCGTGCTGCTGGAAGGCGCGCAGAACGTGCGCGTCGTGGCCAACGCGCCGTGGTTGCTGGCACCAGGCGTCGCGGTGGTGATCGTCGTGGTCGCCATGAACTTCTTCGGTGACGGCTTGAGAGACGCCGCCGATCCGTACGGGAACAGGAGGATTCGGCGTGGCCGCAGACGACGTGCTGCTTGAAATCGAGGACCTGCACACGCACTTCCTCCTGGACGACGGCGTGGTGTCCGCTGTGGACGGCGTGGACCTGCGGGTGCGCAAGGGCGAGACGCTGGCCATCGTCGGCGAGTCCGGCTGCGGGAAGAGCGTCATGGCGCGCTCGATCCTGCGCCTGGTGGACCCGCCGGGCCACATCGAGGGCGGGCGGATCACCCTGCACCGTGAGGGCGGCCCCGTCGAACTGGTCGGCGCGGACCGCAGGCTGCTGCGGCAGATCAGGTGGAACGACATCGCGATGGTCTTCCAGGAACCGATGGCGTCGCTGAGCCTGGTGCACACGATCGGCAGCCAGATCGTCGAGGCGGTCCGGCTGCACGAGAACGTCGGCAAGGCCGCCGCCCGGCAGCGCGCGATCGAGATGCTCGACCGGGTCGGCATCCCCATGCCGCAGCGCCGGGTGGACGCGTACCCGTTCGAGCTGAGCGGCGGGATGCGGCAGCGGGCGATGATCGCGATGGCGCTGTCGTGCCGGCCGAGCCTGCTCATCGCCGACGAGCCGACGACCGCGCTGGACGTGACCACCCAGGCGCAGATCCTGGAGCTGCTGCGGGACCTTCAGGCGGAGTTCGGCATGGCGATCATGCTGATCACGCACGACCTGGGAGTGGCCGCGCAGGTGGCCGACAGCATGGCGGTCATGTACCTGGGCCGGGTCGTCGAGTACGGGTCGGCCGAGCAGGTGCTGGCCGCGCCCCGGCATCCGTACTCGAAGGCGCTGCTGCGCTCGATGCCCCGGCTCGGGCGGGCCTCGCGCACGCGGCTGACGGCGATCAAGGGCATGGTGCCGCCGCCGTTCAACCGCCCGGGCGGATGCACGTTCCACCCCCGCTGCGACGCCGTCATGGCCGGGAAGTGCGACACGGTGCCGCCGCGCCGGGTTCCGGTGGGCGACCGCGAGGTCACCTGCCTGCTCTACGAGGAGGAAGCGTGAGCACCGAACCTCTCCTCAGCATCGAGGGGCTGACCAAGCACTTCCCGATCCGCAGCGGGCTGCTGGGCCGCCAGGTGGGTGCGGTGAAGGCCGTGGACGAGGTGGACCTGACCATCGCGGCGGGCAGCACGCTCGGCCTGGTCGGGGAGTCCGGCTGCGGCAAGACCACGCTCGGCCGCTGCATCGTGCGGGCGCACGACCCGACCGGCGGGCGCATGCTCTACCGGCGGCCGGACGGCTCGATGATCGACGTGGCCGGGCTGAAGGAGAAGGAGCTCAAGCCGTACCGGGCGCAGGTACGGATGATCTTCCAGGACCCGCACTCCTCGCTCAACCCGCGCAAGACCCTGCGCGAGATCATCGGCGAGCCGATGCGCGCGCACGGGTACGGCACCAAGGAGGAGATCCACCAGCGGGTCGGCGAGCTGCTCGACCGGGTGGGCCTGCGCCCCGAGTACGCCAACCGCTACCCGCACGCCTTCAGCGGCGGCGAACGTCAGCGGGTCGGGATCGCGCGGGCGCTGGCCCTGTCGCCCCGGTTGGTGGTGGCCGACGAGGCGGTGAGCGCGCTGGACGTGTCGGTCCGCGCCCAGATCCTGAACCTGCTGACGGACCTGCAGGAGGAGTCGGGCCTCGCCTACCTGTTCGTCAGCCACGACCTCGGCATCATCGAGCACGTCGCGGACGTCGTCGCGGTCATGTACCTGGGCAAGGTCGTCGAGCAGGGCCCCACGGAGGAGCTGTACGCCCGGCCGCGGCACCCGTACACCGAGGCGCTGCTGTCGGCGGTGCCCGACCCCGACCCGGCGGCCAAGCGGCACCGGGAGCGGATCAAGCTGCTGGGCGACATCGCCGACCCGGCGCACGTGCCGCCGGGCTGCCCGTTCCATCCGCGCTGCGTGTACGCCAAGGACACCTGTCGTACGGACGCGCCGCCGCTGCGCGAGGTCGGGGGCCGCCGGGTGGCCTGCCACTTCGCGGAGGAGCTGGAGCTGCGGGGCGTGCCCGACCCGGACGTGCGCGAGGTGACCGCATGACGGACCCACGTTTCGACGGCATCGTCCGCCCGTCCGCCGTCCTTCCGAACGCGCGCGAGGCGCTGCTGCCCGCGCCGCACGGCCCCGACAACCACGCCGCCAATCTGCTGCGCACGCGCGACGGCGAGCTGCTGTGCACGTGGTTCAGCGGCCCCCAGGAGGGCCATCCCGGCACGAACGTCGTGCTGTCGCGGCTGACCGGCGACCGCTGGGAGCCACCCCGGATCGTCGCCGCCGACCCCGGACACAGCGAGCAGAACCCGGTGCTGTTCGAGAGCGACGGGCTGGTCTGGCTGCTGCACACCTCCAGCGAGCCGTACGACCAGACGACCGCGCACGTCGTGGCCAGGACCTCGGCGGACGCGGGACGTACGTGGAGCGGGCCCCGCGTGCTCTTCGCCGAGCCAGGGACGTTCGTCCGGCACCCGCCGCTGATCCTGGACGGCGGCGACTGGCTGCTGCCCGCCTACCACTGCGGGAAATCCGGCGACCGCAGCGTCGTCAAGGTCAGCGCGGACGGCGGGCGGACGTGGGACGAGCACGAGGTCCCCGGCAGCCGCGAGCTGGTGCAGATGACCATCGCGGAACGCCCTGACGGCGGGCTCCTCGCGCTGTTCAGGGACCGGAGGGCAGGGCGCATCCACGCCTCGGCCTCCGCCGACGGCCGGACCTGGTCCGCCCCCGAGCGGACCGACCTGCCGAACAACGACTCCTCCGTCCAGCTCACGAGGGTGGGTGGAAGGCTCGCGCTCGTCTACAACGACGCGAGCCTGGAGCGCGACCAGTTCAGATGGGTGACCAAGAACGGGCGGCAGCGCAAGAAGGCGCTGCGCACCCCGCTGGTCCTCGCGGTGTCGGAGGACGGCGGCGCCTGCTGGCCGTACCGGCAGGTGCTGCAGGACGCCGACCCCGAGTACTGGCAGAACGAGCTCGGCTACTCCTACCCGAGCGTCATCGACGGCGGCGGCGGGCGCCTCCACGTCGCCTTTTCCTACCTGCGGAAAACCATCAAATACCTGGAGATTGGCCAGCCATGAGATTCAGGCAGAGCATTTTGTACGGCGCGATGGCGGCAGCCGTGGCCGTCCCGTCGTACTTCACCGACGACGGCGGCGGCGAGGTGCGGGTGGAGCCCACCGGCTCCTACGCCTGCCGCCAGGACGTGGCCGCCCCCGACCCGAACGTCCCCAAGGTGCACGCCGCCGCCATCGCGCAGGCGCCGACGGGCGACATCCTGACCGTCTACTACGGCGGCACCTCCGAGGGGGCGCCCAACCAGGCGCTCTACCTGTCGCGCCTGGCGGTGGGCAAGAAGACCTGGTCGGCGCCCGAGGTGGTGTTCGACGAGCCGGGCAAGGCCGACGGCAACCCCGTGCTGTGGTCGGACGGCAAGCGCCTCTACCTGTTCTTCGTGACGATCGAGGGGCACGGCTGGGAACAGGCCCCGATCCGGCTGATCACCTCGGACGACGACGGCCACACCTGGAGCGATCCGACCTACATCCGCAAGGAGTGGGGGTGGATGGTCGGCACCAACCCGATCCGCATGTCGAACGGCGAGGTGCTGCTGCCGATCTACGACGAGGCCGGGTCGAGCTCGGCCTTCTACGTGTTCAGCCAGGACATGAGCACGTGGAAGGCGTACCCGGAGGAGCACACGAGCTGGATCCGCACGCCGAAGGGCTCGATCCAGCCGACGGTCGTGGAGGTGGAGCCGGGCAAGCTCATGGCGTACATGCGCACCGGCGACGGTGCGATCTACCAGAGCCAGTCCACCGACTTCGCCCGCACCTGGAGCGCTCCCGTGGCCGAGCCCATCGGGAACCCGAACTCGCGGATCGCCGCGCTCAAGCTGGACGACGGCAAGCTGGTGCTGGCCTACAACCCCTGGGTCGAGCACCGCTCCCCCATGCGGCTGTCGCTGTCGCCGGACAAGGGGCGGACCTGGGAGAACTCGGTCGACGTCGAGGCCCAGTCGGGCCCGCAGTTCACCTATCCGGTGATGACGCAGAGCAGCGACGGCTTCATCCACATGGTCTATTCCTACAACCGCAACAACATCCGGCACGTCGTGTTCAACGAGCAGTATCTCCGCGACTCCGTGGGCCTGCTGTCCAACTGGCCCCAGCACACGATCACCGAGTTCAAGAACGGCGTGCGCCGCAACGTCGTGCCCAAGTGCAGTTACACGCCTACCAAGGGGGAGACAGAATGAACAAGAAGGTCCGCGGGCTCGCGCTGCTCGCACTCGCTCTGACCGTAACCGCCGTCCCCTCCAACGCCTCGGCGGCCGCCTGCAAGGACGTGCCGAACAAGTACAACAAGCCGTTCAGCGTCTGCGACGACGAGCTGTTCATCTTCGCGGCCAACTACAAGCCGTTCGAGGCCACCGCCGACGACAACCGGCAGGCGAGCAAGGTCTTCGACGAGGTCATCGGCAACAAGCTGCGGGCCGCGTTCCCCAACGTCAAGATCAAGTACGCGACGTGGGACTACCCGGTCCGCTACGAGGACCTGAAGAAGGCCGGCGTCACGCCCGACATCGTCATCGACGACCCGCGCACCCGCATCGACCGCGACCTCGAGCCGCTGGGCTGGGTCGGCGACCTCACCCCATCGCTGCAGCAGGCCGGCATCGACCTGAGCAAGCTGAACCAGGCGGCCGTCGAGCTGGTCAAGTCGCGCTCCGACGGCGGCGTCTACGGCGTGCCGCTCTTCATCGACGAGCACGTGCTGCTCTACAACAAGAAGATCTTCGACAAGTTCCGGGTGTCCTACCCCAAGGCCGGCATGACGTACGACGATGCGTACAAGCTGGCCAAGAAGCTGACGCGCGACGACGGGCTCGACCACTACAAGGGCTACATGCAGCACCCCGACCAGTACCTCGACTTCAACCAGCTCGGGCTCTACCCGTTCCTGCCGACGACGAGCGAGGAGCCCAAGCCTGAGGACGTCAAGGTGAGCGTCACCGGTGACGGGTGGAAGCAGCAGGTGGAGAGCCTGTACCGGTTCCTGATGATCCCGCGCAACGAGTTCACCACCGTGAACGACTTCATGAAGGGCGACATGGCCAAGCCGGGCCACCTGGCCATGGCTGTGGACACGCTGTCGCGGCTGAACATGTACGCGGGCCGCGAGCTGTTCATCGAGGACGGGGACGAGGAGCAGTTCAAGGAGGACGCGAAGAGCGTCGACATCGGCGTCTCCACGGTGCCGGTGCTCAGCCAGGGCTCGAAGGCGGTCTACCAGCCGAACACGCGGGCCGCGTTCATCCCGCCGGCGGCGGCTCACAAGGACCAGGCGCTGCAGGCCGTGAAGTGGCTGGTGTCAGAGGAGGCCCAGACGGAGCTGTCGAAGCAGGGGGTCAAGGCCGTGCTGCAGACGCCGGACGTCGTGTCGAACTTCGGCAAGAGCGTCCCCGAACTGGCGAACCTCGACACCTCGGCCGTCTACTGGGGCGAGAACGCCACGGTGAAGAACTACCAGAACACGGAGTACTGGGACCTCCCCCTGTGGCAGGTCTTCCGCCAGCACATCCTGCGCGACGGCATGACCCCCACACAGTCGCTGACCGTCACCGAACAGGACGGCATCCCCGCCTACATCAAGGCACAGGCCGCAGCCGGGAAGGACTGGTGACCCTTTGACCACCGTGGAACGCTGGGGCGTCCACGAGCTCGAGCTGGCCGGTCCTGCAGGCGGCAACCCCTTCGCGGAGGTCCGCCTGTCGGCCCGATACCAGTTCCGCAATCGCATCGTAGAGGCCGAGGGCTTCTACGACGGCGAAGGCGTCTACCGCATCCGGTTCATGCCGGACGCGGTGGGTCCGTGGAGCTACACGACCGTGAGCAATGTGACCGAGCTGGACGGGCACACGGGCGCCTTCGAGGTATCGCCTGCCTCCGAGGGCAACCACGGCCCCGTGCGGGCCTGCGGCATCGACTTCGAGTATGCGGACGGCACGCCGTACCTGCCCTTCGGGACGACCTGCTACCACTGGACGCACGACATGGACGAGGAGCGCGAGCAGCGCACGCTGCGCACGCTCGCGGCCTCGCCGTTCAACAAGCTGCGCATGTGCGTCCTGCCGACCGGCGCGATGATGCCGCCCGAGGTGCCGTTCGCCGGGCATGACCCCGACGGGCTGGACAAGACCCGGTTCAACCCGGTCTTCTTCCGCCACCTGGAGTCCCGTATCCAGGATCTTCGCGACTCCGGGATCGAGGCCGACGTGATCCTCTTCCATCCGTACGACGGGGGTCTGCGCGGCATCGAGGACATGGGGCGGGAGACCGACCACGCCTACCTCAGGTACGTCATCGCCCGTCTGGCCGCCTACCGCAACGTGTGGTGGTCGGCCGCCAACGAGTACGACTTCAACAAGTCCAAGACCGTCGAGGACTGGGACGACATCCTGCGTACGATCGCGCGACTGGACCCGTACGAGCACCTGCGCTCGATCCACAACGGGACCCGCATGTACGAGATCGCGACCCTGTACGACTTCACCAAACCCTGGGTGACGCACCAGAGCATCCAGCACTGGGACGTCACCCCGACCGACGAGTGGCTGCGCGCCTGCCCGAAGCCCGTGGTGCTCGACGAGATCTGCTACGAGGGCAACCTCGACAAGCGCTGGGGGAACGTCACCGGCGAGGAGCTGGTGGACCGGTTCTGGGAGGGCATGACGCGCGGCGGCTACGTCGGCCATGGCGAGTCGCTGCTCGGCTTCCAGGACCGCGCCTGGATCAGCAACGGCGGCGGGCTGTTCGGCGACAGCCCGGCCAGGATCGCCTTCCTGCGGCGCATGGAGGAGAGCCGCGGCGACGCCCTCCTGCGGTACCTGGGGCGGCGGCAGCAGGCCCAGGTGACGGTCGAGCTGCCGGCTGACGGCCCCTACCGGGTCGAGCTGATCGATACGTGGAACATGACGATCACCCCGGTGGACGGGGAGCACAAGGACCGGGTGCGGGTCGCGCTGCCGCGCCGCCCGTACCTGGCGCTGCGGATGACGAGGGTTTCGCAATGATCATCAAGGGGATGGCGACGACCGCGCTCGCCTGGCACCTGCAGGATGACAAGCGGCGTGCGCACACGCTCGCCACGCTGGAGTCCTCGCCTTTCGACCGGGTGCGGATGGCTGCCCTGGCCGGCCGGTGCACGCTCGACTCGCTGGAGGAGCGGGTGGCGCAGCTGGCCGGGATCGGGGTGACCGCCGAGCTGGTGCTGCTGCATCCGGACGACGGCATCACGGACGTGGCCGCCGCGGCCCGCTGCCTGGAGGAGGTGGTGCCGCGCCTGGCGACCCACCCGAACGTGTGGTGGTCACTGTCGGCCGACCCGTCGCGCTTTCCCGGCATCTCGGAGCATGACTGGGTGCGCCTGGCCGACGTGGTGGCCGAGGAGGACCCCGGCCACCATCCCTTGTCGATCACCGTCCCGGCCGATTCGCCGCTGTTGTGGAGGCGTGCCTTCACCCACGGCAGCGTGACCGCGCGCAGTCCGCGCGACGCGTGGGTCCAGACCCGGGACCACCACAAGCCGGTCGTCATGGACATGTGCGGTTATGAGGGTGACTCGTCCGATCCGTGGCTGAGCCTGACCCCGCAGGAGGTCGTGGCCCAGGCGTGGGATGGGGCAGTGCGGCGGCGGTGCGTGACGCATGGGGAGTCGTATGTGGACGAGGACGGGCTGACCTGGTCGGAGAGCGGCGGGGCGCTCGTCGGCGACGCCGTGCCGCGGCTGCGGCTGCTGCGGGAGGTGCTCGTCGCCATCCCGGACGAGGCCCGTTACGTCGATCGCGACGCTCCGATGCTCGAGCTGCCCGGGGAGTTCTACCTGGAGTTCTGCGGGGAGCATCGGTTCCCGCAGCGGTCGTACGACGTGCCTGCCGGGCGGTACGAGGTCGAGGTGATCGACACATGGGAGACGACGGTGACGCCGCACGGAGTTCAGGAGGGCCCGACGGTGACGGTCGCGCTGCCCGGGACGGCCGGGCAGGCCATTCGGCTACGGCGGGTGCCATGACGTCGGCGCGCGAGTCACCGGACCAGCAGTCCGGCGACCGGACCGGAGCCGGCGTGCTCGCCTCCCTTTCCGAGCCCGGCGGGAAGGTCGTCGAGGTGGTGGCAGGGCCGGGTGGGCCGGAGGTGCTGCTCGGCCATCGCGACGCGCACGCCCCGCACCTGCGGGTGCCGCTGCGTGGTCTGCTCACCGCCTCGACCGGGCGCCCGTGGCGCATCGAACCCCCCGAGCCCGGCACCGTCGACCTGCGCCAGGCGACGCTGTCCGGAGCAGGCACGCCCCATGGCGTCCCGCACGCGGGGGGCGCGGGCAGGGTCGCGGTGGTGACGGCGCCAGCCGGGGCGTTGACCGCGTACCTGGAGCTGGCCTTCGCCCCCGACGGCTTGCTCACCCTCACCACCACCTGGCGCAACGACTCCGGCACCGAGCTCACCGACATGGCGGCCGGCCTCCTGCTCCCCCTCCCCACCCAGGACGCCCACGTCACCATGCCGGGCGTGCTCTACAACGACAACCCCTCTTCGGACCCCAGTCGCGAGGTCCCCCACATCGGGTACGTCTGCGAGGAGCACCGCCTGCCCATCCCCGCCGTCAACGCCGCCTGGGACGACCGTTACGTCAGCCTCTTCGCCCACCCCGAACCCGCCCGCTCGGAAGAGGACGGCACGGTCGCCTACGGCTCACTTGGCGTCATCCGGTCGCCGGGGGTCACGGTGACGGCGATGACCGGAGTGATCGCGTTCGACGGGAAGCCGGACGTCTGCTACGTCAGCAAGGCCGAGGTGGCGGACCGCCCGATCGGCTACCGGGACCTCGCCCCGGGAGCGACGATCACCACCCGCCACACGCTGGACTGGGGCTCGGTCGAGCCGCGCGGCTTCGGCTTCAGGAAGCTCGTGCACACGGAGCTCTATCGGGAGGAGGCCGCCAGGCCGCTGTCGGCGGACGACATCGTCCGGCTCAAGACCAACGCCATGGACTCGCGCTGGAACGGCGACGGCTACCTCGCCTACGAGGGCATCCGCCACGGCCGCCCCCGCTCGTACCTGTACGGCTGGACCGGCCAGTGCATGAGGCTGGCCCTGTGCGACGCCCTGCTCGGCATCGAGGAGAACCGGCCGGAGCGGATCGAGCGCGCACGCCGCGCCGCGGACTTCTACGTCGAGGGCAGCGCGACGCCGGTGCGCGGCCTGCGCTCCGCTCGCTACCTGGTCGACGACGGCAGATGGGAGATGTTCCGCAAGGACGGCCCGGAGAACTGGGGCGAGTTCGTCTCCAGCCGCGCCCACGGCGAGACGATCGCCGACCTGGCCGGGCTGGCCCTGCGGTTCAGGGAAGCGGGCCTGGAGGTGCCGCCGGAATGGGAGGAGGCGGTGGAGGACGCCGCCGCGATCTTCTGGCACACGCGGCTGCCCGAGGGCGTCGTCCCGGTCGGCTGGACCCCGATGGGGACTCCGGTCTCGTCGATGGTCAGCGCGGCGGGGATCTCGTGCGTGCAGGCCATGCTGGGCGCGTACCGGCTGAGCGGCGAGCGGGTGTGGCTGCTGCGGGCCGAGGAGGTGCTGGCCCGCTACCACCGGCTGCACGCGGCCACGTTCGAGCGGCCGTTCGCGCATGCCACCCTGGACGCCTCCGGCGAGGACAAGGAGGCCGGGATGTACTTCTTCCTGGCCGCCCACGAGATGTACCGGCTCACGGGGCGCGAGACGTACGCGGAGTGGGCGGAGGCGGCGGCCGACTGGCTGCTGACGTTCGTCTATGTGTGGTCGCCGGAGTTCGGCAAGGGCAGCACGTTCGAGCGGCGCGGCTTCAAGGCGTGCGGCTGGCCGTCGGTGAGCGTGCAGAATCACCACCTCGACGTGTTCTTCCCGACCTCCGAGCTGATGGAGTTCGGCCTGTTGACCGGCAAGCCCCGGTACGCGGCCAGGGCCGAGACGATCCTGCACGCCATGGGCCAGGGCATCTGCCAGGAGCCAGGCGACTGGGGCTTCGACGTGCCCGGCGAGCAGGGCGAGGGGTTCTTCCAGACCAACTGGCAGCGCAAGGGCGAGGCGAACACCTGGAACCCGTCCTGGGTGATCGCGCTGCCGCTCTACCACGCGCTCCGTATGAGGAAGGCGTCATGACAGAGGAAGAGGCCTGGCGGTACGCGGACGAACTCCGGGACCGGGTGCGTCCGCCGGAGTTCCCCGACCGCTGGCTCGACGTCACCGAGTTCGGCTCGGGAACGGAGGCGTTCCGCGCCGCCATCAAGGCATGCCATGAAGCGGGCGGCGGCCATGTGCGGGTGCCCCCAGGGACGTACCTCACCGGCGCCATCCACCTGCTCAGCAACGTGGACCTGCACGTGGAGCAGGGCGCGACGATCCTGTTCAGCGCCGACCCCGCCGACTACCTGCCGGCCGTCTACACCCGCTTCTCGGCCATCGAGTGCTACAACTACTCGCCCTTCATCTACGCCTACGGCCAGGAGAACATCGCGGTCACCGGCGCCGGGACGCTGGACGGCGGCGCGGGGCTCGAGCACTGGTGGCCGTGGGTGGGCACGCCGGAGTTCGGCTGGCGGCCGGACACGCCGCACGAGGCCGAGGACTGGGCCGAGCTGCAGCGCATGGCCGCCGAGGGCGTGCCGGTCCAAGAGCGCGTCTTCGGGGCCGGTCACTACCTGCGGCCGAACATGATCCAGCCGTACCTGTGCAGGAACGTGCTGGTGGAGGGCGTGCGGATCGTGCGCTCCCCCATGTGGGAGATCCACCCGGTGCGGTGCGAGAACGTCCTGGTGCGCGATGTCTCGATCTACTCGCGCGGCCCGAACAACGACGGCTGCGACCCCGAGTCGTGCCGGTCGATGGTGATCTCGGGGTGCGTGTTCGACGTCGGGGACGACTGCATCGCCATCAAGGCGGGCCGCGGCCCGGACGGGCGGCGCGTTGGGGTGCCGTGCGAGGACGTCCTGATCGAGGACTGCGAGATGCGGTACCGGTACGGGTCCGTCGCGATCGGCACGGACACCACCGGCGGGATCAGGAACGTGTTCGTGCGGCGGTGCCGGTGGGGTGGGCCCGGGTTGTACTTCGGGCTCTACATCAAGACGAACTCGGTGCGCGGGGGGTTCGTGGAGAACGTCTTCGTGAAGGACATCGAGATCAGCGAGCTGACCAAGGAGGCCGTCTCGATCGACCTTTACCACGGGGACGGGCACGACGGGGATGATCCGCCGCCGATCCGTAACGTGCACGTGGCGGGGGTGCGCAGCGATCGCACGCGCAGCGCGTACCTGCTGCGGGGGTATCCCGAACAGCCGCTGCGGAGCATCTCGATCAGGGACAGCTCGTTCGCGCGGGTGGAGCGGGCGGACGTGGTGAGCGACGTGGAACGTCTGTCCGTCACGGGCGTCGCGGTGAACAACTCTCCCTCGGAGCATGCGACCGGACAATGATCAATGTCACCACCAGTGGATCGCTGGCCATGCCCGGACGGCTGCGTCGTTGCTCGAGGCCGGCCTGACCCATGCGCGGTTCTCCATCAACGCCGGGAATCCCGACAGCTCGTCCGGGGCGTCAGTGCATGGGTGTCCAGATCGTCATCGGGCCGGCTCCGCGGTTGGCCCAGGCATAGTACGGGACGAACGTGAGATCGGCCGGGCCCTCGTGCGCCGGTTCCAGCGGGGTGGCGGCGGAGCGGTAGGGGAAGCCGCCGTCCTCCTCCCGGTGCACGTGGGCCCGGCCGCGCGCGATGACCGGCACCACCTCGGCGAGCAGGCCGATGATCGGGGCGCCGTCGCGTAGGTCCGACGAGGCCAGGCACAGGTCGTCCACGATGACGCCGGGATGATCGGCCTGCTCCAGGCAGTAGACGAGCGGGCCGCGTTCGACGGCGGCCTGGCCGCGGGCCACGTCCAGCCGGGGCACGGCGGCGGTCAGGCGGGGGCGGACAGCAAGGTCCAGGCTGACCCGGTCGCCGGACCGCCACGTCCGCCGGACACGGTGATAACCACCGGGTCCGGCAGACTGCCCGTCCACGCCCGCCCCATCGGCCCACGCCGGGATGCGCAGGGCGAGCGTCCACGGGCGGTCGGGGGTCTCACGGACCACGATCTCGACGCGGCCGTCCCACGGGTAGTCGGTCTCCACCCCCAGCAGGACGTCCCCCGCCCGGACCGCCCCGTTCGCGTACAGGTGGAGCTGGATCCCCCCGTCGTCCCGGGTGGCGAGGTAGTGGCCGAGTGAGGAGAGCAGGCGCATGACGTTGGGCGGGCAGCAGGCGGTGCCGTACCAGTCTTGGCGGCCCCGGGCGGCGGCGCGGCGGTCGTCGGGGTTGGCGCCGGCGCGCACCCGGAGCGCGTTGACGTAGAAGAACCGGTCGCCGCCGAGGGAGATGCCGGGCAGGACGGCGTTGTAGAGGGTGCGCTCCATCAGGTCCGCGAAGGCGGGCTCGCCGGTGGCGATGAGCATGCGCCACGACCACTGCACGCTGCCGACTGCGGCGCAGGTCTCGCAGTAAGCGGTCTCGGGGGCCAGCTCGTGCGGGCCGCCGAACTGCTCGCCGTACCAGACCGAGCCCAGCCCTCCGGTCAGGTACGTCTTGGTCGCCACCATGTCGCGCCACTGGCGGCCGAGCGCGGCGAGCAGGTCGCCGTCGGCGGTCTCGACTGCGACATCCGTGGCGCCGGCGGCCAGGTACATGGCGCGTACCGCGTGCCCCTCGACCGTGACGGCCTCCCGCAGCGGCACCCGGTCCTGGCGGATGCCCGGCCCGTGGTGACCCTTGAGCGGCAGGAGCTCCCGGCCCCGGGTGGCGACCATGCGGGCGGCCAGGGCGAGGTAGGGGCGGGCGCCGGTCTCGCGGTAGAGCTCGGCCAGGGCGGTCTCGATCTCGGGGTGCCCGTCGAGCGTGTCGGCGGGCAGGTCCTTGACGAGGTGGTCGGCCAAGCGGGTGGCGACGCGCAGCAGCGTGTCGTCGCCGACGGCGCGGCTGCCGGCCACGGCGGCCTGCATGAGGTGGCCCGCGCAGTAGAGCTCATGGCTGGAGGCCAGGTCGGAGTAGCGTTCGCGGCCGGTGAGCTGGGTGTGGGTGTGCAGGTAGCCGTCCGGGTCCTGGGCGGCCGCGACCAGGTCGGCCGCCTCCTTGTACGACCTGGCCAGGTCGTCGCTCTCGGCCTGCCCGCGTTCCCAGGCCACGGCTTCCAGCCATTTGTAGACGTCGGAGTCGGAGAAGACCTTCCCGCGGTGCTCCCCTCCGGCACCGCGGGCGGCCAGTTCCAGGTTGGCGAAGGCGCCGGACTCGCGGACCCGTTCGCCGCCCAGGGGGATCGTGACCTCGCGGTTGACCCGCTGCCTGGCGCCCCAGAAGCCGCCTTCGATGCGCCCTCCGTCAGCGGGTCTCAGGGTCACCGCCGCCTCCGGGCGCGGCCGCACCACCGAATCATCGCTCATACGGCCATCCTGCCTCAGGGCCACATATCCAACAAGATATGAATATTTATGTCCAAGAGAGGGCATGGACCCCAGGAGACTTTGTTGATGCGAAGGGACCCCCATGCCCGAAATTCCCGACACGGTGTTGCTCGAAGAACGGGCCGAGCTGGCGATGAACGCGGTGGCCGGACTGCCTGACCAGGACATGGACGGAATTCCGTACTTCAGCGCCGATCTCCTGGCCCGCCCCGCGTCGCTGCGCCACGGCGACTGGGACTGGGGCTCCAGTCACGGCCGGCTGCTGGACGCCTGCCTGCTCGCCAGGCAGATGACGGGCAAGGACACCTGGCGGGACGTCGAGGAGGGCTTCAGGACCAGGCTCATCGGCTTCTTCGGCGAGGACGGGCTGAGCTACCGGCAGGCCCGCCCCGAGGTGGGCTGGCCGGCCAACGCCAACCTCATCGACCAGCGGGCCGTGCTGCTGTCGCTGACCACCTGGTTCGTCTCCGACGGCGATCCCGAGGCCAAGAGGCTGGTGGACCGGCACGTGGCCGCGCTCAAGCGGATCGCGATCAAGGAGCGGGACGTGTGGTTCTACCCCGCCTCCGAATACACCCCCGGCGGCTGGCCCTCCCCCAACGCGATCGCGCTGCACCTGGCCCCCGACCCGGCCTCGTTCAGCGGCCGGTTGATCATGCCGCTGCTCCGCTACCACCAGGCGACGGGCAACGAGGACGCGCTGGAGCTGTGCGGGTGGTTCGCGCGTCTGATCGTCGAGAAGAGCGGCGTGTACAACGAGGACGGGAGCTTCAACCCGGCCCGCGCCTATCGCAGCGGCCACTTCCACACCCGTCTGGGCACGCTCGAAGGGCTCGCCCGGTACGCCCGGCACACCGGTGACCACGAGCTGACCGCGTTCGTCCGCCGCGCCTACGACTGGGCCCTGGGCCAGGCCACCGCGTTCGGCTGGACGCCCGGCGACCTGGCCGACCAGCGGTACGAGCACGAGAGCTGCTCCTTGGTGGATCTCATCGGCACCGGCACCACTCTGGCCCGCTCGGGGCACACCGCCTACTGGGGCGTGGTCGAGCGGTTCCTGCGCAACCACCTCGTCGAGTCGCAGCTGCTCGACCTGAGCTGGGTCGAGTCCGCGCCCGACGCCTCGGGCGACGAGCCCGGCTGGACGACCCACGTACGGGTGGGCGAGCGCGTGCTCGGCGCCTTCGCCGGGTACGGCGCCCCCAACGACTACGTCTGCGACATCGAGCTGGGCCGCGGGCACACCGCGGACGTGCAGGCGTGCTGCGTCGGCTCCGGCGTGCGCGGCCTGTTCTGGGGCTGGAACTCGATCGTCACCGCCGACGACCGGGTGACCCGCGTCAACCTGCTCCTCACCCGGGCCACCCGGCAGGTCACCGTGCTCAGCCATCTCCCCCACGAGGGCCGGGTGGACCTCGACGTGCACGAGGACCTGCCGGAGCTGCGGATGCGGGTGCCCGGCTGGGCCGGGTACGCCAAGGTCCGCGTCTCCCGTCCCTCGGGCGGCTACGACGGCACGCAGGCCGGGGCATGGGCGCCGGACGGTTACCTGTCGATCCCCGCGCCCCGCCGGGGCGAGCGCGTCACCGTCACCTTCCCGGTGCCGGAGGCGACGAGCACCGAGGTCGCGGCGGGCCGCGAGTACCAGGTGCGCTGGCGCGGCGACGACGTGATCGGCATCAGCCCGGAGGGGACGGCCCGGCCGATGTACAGCGGGCGCAAGGTCCACCCCACGGCCCCAAGACGCGAGTACGAGCTGACCCGCCCGGCGACGGAATGGATGTGGTGACGATGGGCTGGTCCCTTCCCGAGGCTCCTTCTTCAGAGCGCCTGCGGCCGTACGACCTGCGGTGCGAGCATCGCCGCACCCCGCTCGGAATCGGCACCCGTACGCCCAGGCTGGTCTGGCGGCTGGCCTCGGACCGGCGCGGCGACGCCCCGACCGGCCACCGGATCACCGTGCGCGGCCCCGGCGGCGCGCCGGCCTGGGACAGCGGCTGGATCGACGGCCAGGATACGCACGCGTACTACGGCGGGGCGCCGCTGGTGTCGTTCGCCCGCTACACCTGGCAGGTCGAGCTGCGCGACGGCGAGTCCGCGCAGTCGTGGTTCGACACCGGGGTCCTGCACCCCGACGAGTGGCGGGCGGCCTGGATCGCCCACGACCCGGAGACCGAGCCCCCGTTCGAGCCGCCCGCGGACGACCGCGAGCCCCGCACCGATCGCACGGCGCACCTGCCGGCGCCCCGCTACTTCCGCCGGGTCGTCGACCTGCGCCCGGCGACCGCCGTCCGGATCGCCTGCACCGCGCGCGGCCTGTACGAGCTGCGCGTCAACGGCCACCGCGTCGGCGACGGCGAGCTGACGCCCGGCTGGACCGACTACCGGCAGCGCGTCCCGTACCAGGTCTACGACGTCACGGACCTGATCGGGGACGGCCCGTTGTGTGTGGGGGCGGTGCTGGCGGACGGCTGGTGGTCGGGCAGCCTCGGCTGGGACGGCAGGCAGCAGGCGCAGCGCTACGGGCGGGACCCGCAGCTCCTCGTCCAGATCGTGGCCGAGCACGAGGACGGCTCCCGCACGGTGATCGGCTCCGACGGGCGCTGGAGGGAGACGACCGGCCCGCTGCGCTACGCCGACCTGCTCATGGGCGAGTGGTACGACGCCCGGCTGGAGCTCGACGGCTGGGACCTGGCCGGCTTCGACGACTCCTCATGGGCTCCGGCCGGGGTCGCCGACACCGGCACGGACGTGCTCGTGCCCTCGGCCGCCGAGCCCGTACGGGTGACGCAGGACCTGGCGCCGGCCGAGATCCGCGTCCGCGACGGCCGTGCCATCGTGGACCTCGGCCAGAACATCGCCGGCCGCGTCCGCCTGACGGTGCGCGGCGCCGAGGCGGGCACCCGGATCACGCTCCGGCACGGCGAGGCGCTCACCGACGACGGCGACCTCTACACCGCCAACCTCCGTTCCGCCGAGGCCACCGACCACTACGTGGCGGCGGGGCGGCCGGAGGAGACGTTCGAGCCACGCTTCACCGTGCACGGGTTCCGCTACGTCGAAGTCAGCGGCCACGCAGACTTCGACGTCGTGGGCCGGGCGATGCACTCGGACACTCCGGTGGCGGGCGAGTTCTCCTGCTCCGACGCCATGGTGCGGCAGCTCATGAGCAACGTCCGATGGAGCCAGCGCGACAACTTCGTCTCCGTGCCGACCGACTGCCCGCAGCGGGACGAGCGGCTCGGCTGGACGGCAGACGCTCAAGTGTTCCTGCCCACGGCCTGCTACAACGCCGACGTGGCGGCCTTCTTCACCGGCTGGCTGGCCGACCTGCGCTGCGCGCAGGACGCCGTGGGCGGAGCGGTGCCGGACGTGGTGCCGCACGTCATGACCGGGCGGCACGGCACGCCCGGCTGGGCCGACGCCGCCACGGTCGTGCCCTGGCACCTCTACCGGGTGTACGGAGATGAGCGGATCCTGCGCGACAGCTTGCCCAGCATGCGCCAGTGGGTCGACCACGTCGAACGCCACAACCCCGGCCTGATCTGGCGCAATAAGGTCGGCAGCCACTACGGCGACTGGCTCCAGGCGGGGGTCCAGACCTCCCGCGACGTGATGGCCACCGCCTACTTCGCACTCAGCGCGGACCTGACGGCGCGGGCGGCGCGGGTGCTGGGCGACCCGTCGGCCAAGCGGTACGCGGCGCTCCGGGCACGCATCGGAGCGGCGTTCGCGCGGGAGTTCATCGCGGCCGACGGGAAGATCACGGGCGACACGCAGACCGCCTACCTGCTGGCGCTCGCGCACGACCTGGTGCCCGCCGGCCTCGTGCCCGCCGCCGTCTCCCACCTGGTGGCCGACCTGGAGCGGCGGGGGCGGCTGCTGACCACCGGGTTCGCCGGGGTGGCGCTGCTCGGGCCCGTCCTGTCGGAGCACGGGCACGCCGACCTGGCGTACGCGCTGCTGCACGACGACCGATACCCCTCCTGGGGGTACTCGATCAAGCGCGGCGCCACCACCATCTGGGAGCGCTGGGACGGCTGGACGGAGGAGGCCGGCTTCGGCCCCGTCGCGATGAACTCCTTCAACCACTACACGCTCGGCTCGGTCGGGGCGTGGCTGTACGGCGGGGTCGCCGGGCTGGGGCAGGAGGAGGGCTCCGTGGGCTTCCGCCAGCCGCTGATCCGGCCGCTGGTCGGGGGCACGCTGCGGTGGGCCTCCGCCGCGTACGACACTCCGCTGGGGCGGCTGGCCAGCAGGTGGGAGGTGGATGGCGACGTGCTGCGGCTGTCAGTACGAATTCCGCCCGGAGCGGTGGCCACCGTGCACGTGCCCACCACGGATCCCGCGTCGGTGCGTGAATCCGGTGAGCCGGTGGTCGGCGTGGGGCAGACCGGCTCGGCCTTGGTGTGCCGGGTGGAGTCCGGCCGGTACTCGTTCACCTCGGCATGGTGATGTCCGGTGGCCGCCCGGTGACCACCTGGGCGGCCGCCGCCGAGGCGCTCGGGGCCCGGCTGTGGGAGGTGACGGTCCGGAACGTGGTGCGCACCTCCGTGGGCGGGACAGGGCTGCGGGTGCGGCTGACCAACGCCTTCGGCAAGCGGGCTGTGACGTTCGGGCGGGTGCGCGTGGGGGCGTCGCGGGCGGGGGCCGCGCTGGAGCCGGGGTCGAACCGGGTGGTGACGTTCGGCGGGTGTGCCGGGGTGACGGTGGAGCCCGGGGAGACGGTGCTCAGCGATCCGGTGGCGGGAGACGTCGGGGCACGGCAGCGGCTCGCGGTGAGCGTGTACGTGCGGGGCGAGTGCGACACGCTGACCGGCCGCAACCGCGCCACGGCCCCGGCCTATCCACCGCTCGGCGCGTGGGAGCCCGCTGTTTCTCCCGCCTACCGGTCCCTCCCCGGCGATCACGCCGCCGACGAGGGCGATGACGCGTACGTCGAGCCCGTCTCGGTCTGGCACTGGCTCGACGCGCTGACGGTGATCGCGCCAGAGCCGGTGCCTGTCGTGGCGGCGCTCGGCGACTCGCTCACCACCGGCGTGGGCTCTGAGACGGGGCACGGCTGGACCGACCTGCTCGCTCTCCTCACGGGCCTGGCGGTGGTCAACGAGGGCGTGTCGGGCGGGAAGGTGCTCGCGGCGGAGACCGGCCGTCCGGCGGAGGAGCGGCTGGCCCGCGAGGTGCTGACCAAGCCGGGCATCGGCACCGTGATCCTGCAGGCCGGCGTCAACGACCTCGGAGCGGGCGCACGGGCGGACGACCTCATCGCCGCGTACCGCCGCATGGTGGCCACGGCGCATGCGGACGGGGTCCGCGTGGTCGGCGGGACGATCACGCCGTTCGCGGGCGCCGAGTACCACGCCCCTGACGGCGAACGGGCCCGGCAGGCGGTCAACGCGTTCATCCGGCAGGGCGACGTGTTCGACGCGGTGGCCGACTTCGACGCCGCGCTCCGCGACCCTGCCGAACCCGCCCGGCTGCTCCCCCGCTACGACAGTGGCGACCACCTGCACCCGAGCACGGCGGGCCACCAGGCGATGGCTGCCGCGATCGACCTGCCGTCGCTGCGACAGGGCGGCCCGGCACACGTCCCCGGACCGCCGTCGTCTCGGCAGCGGCTCTAGCCCGGATACCGGACCGCCGGCTCCGGGCGGTGGATCCCTCGCGGCCGGTATCCGAGGGCGTCGGAGATCCCGAGGTAGTCGGCCAGCAGCCAGATGATGGCCAGCCACATCTCCGTGCCCTGCAGCCCGGGCGTGCGTGCCGCGCCGCTCCCCCCGCTCAGCGCGAAGCTGAGCCCGGCGCCGTCGTGCCAGCCGCCCAGCGCGCGGGCGAGGTGCTCCCTGGCCCACGCCTCGCCCTCTGCCCGGCGGTGCCGGGTCTGCCTGCCCAGCAGCCATAGGGGGTGGATGACGTCGAGCACGTTGCAGGCGTTCCCGGTGCCGGCGCCGAAGTAGCGGGGGTCGCGGGCCTGGGTGAGCACGGTGTCCACGGCGCGCTCCGGGTACGGCAACGGCATCCCGAACTGCGCGAACGTGCCCCGCGTGAGCCGGTAGAAGCCGTTGACCACCATCAGCCACCCGGAGTCTGCGTCCGGCTCGCCCCACATGCCGTGGGTCTGCCGGACACGGGTCAGCAACCAGCCGTACAGGGCCTCGACCTCGCCACGCAGTCCGAAGTCGGCGAAGTTGCGGTAGAGGCCGGTCCCGATCGAGTCGACCATCGAGCCGGACGCCCACGCCTGCCGGTCCCAGTCCAGGCCGTCGAGCAGGGCGGTCAGGTCCTTCGACGCGAGGCCGTGCACGGCGTGGACGGGGTGGCGGAAGGCGGTGCCGAGCAGGTCGAGCGCGTATCCGACGCAGAGCACGTGGTACGCGGTCACGCCTTCCAGCTCCTGGCTCCCGCCGTCCGTGGTCGCCGACTCGGGTGAGCCCGGGGCGCCGATCTCCGGGACGAGGCCGGTGACCGGGTCCTGGCGGTCCCGGAGGAAGGAGACGATCTCCTCGCGGGCCGGGGTCGGGGGCGGGCCGCCGAGCAGCAGGTCGGCGATCTCCACCGCGTCGCACCAGGCCCGCACGGTGGGGTCGGCGCCGGGGCGGTCCACGTACCGTTCGCCGGTCCAGCAGCGCGCCAGCACCGCCACGGCCTGCTCCCGCGCCCGCCCGGCGAACCCGGCCAGCCGCACCTCCAGGTCCTCGCCCACGGCGGCACGCGTCCCGCCCGCAGTAGGGCTCGTCCCGCTCGCGGCGGGGAGCGCCTCGTTGCCCACAGTGGGCCGCGGGGTGCGGCGGTCGCGGATGGGGCGGGCCGGGTTGCCCGCGACCATGGCCCAGGCGGGCACGTCCTTGGTGACGACCGCGCCCGCCCCGATGACCGCGTGGTCGCCGATCGTCACGCCGTCGAGGACGACCACGTTCGAGCCGATCCACACGTCGTCGCCGATCCGGATGCCCTTCGACGTGATCGCCTGGCGGAAGACCGGGCGGTCTGGCGCGGTCCCGTGGTTGAAGCCGAGCAAGGACGTGTGCGCGCCGACCCTCACCGCGTTCCCCATCACGATGTTCCCCCGCACCACGGCGTACGGGTTGATGGTGCAGTCGTCGCCCATGACGATGTCGTCGGTGACGTACGCGTGGGCCGCGATGTAGCTGTAGTCGCCCATGCGCAGGCTGTCGGCGTACACGGCCGCCAGCGGCGAGACGAACACCTTGCCCGCCGCCTCGATGTCGGCCCTGGCCCGCAGCGCGTCCATGTGGCGCTTCTGGGCGAGGCGGTCCTCCTCGGTCGCCTGATCCCAGAACAGCCACGGGCAGAAGTCGAACTTGGTCGGTTCCGTCATGTGATCAACATCCTCTCAGGCGGTCAACGTCATCGACCAGGAGTAGCGCCGGACCGGCAGCCGGTACCGCTCGGGCAGGGCGGGGCCGCAGGAAGCGCTGCCGATGCCCTGCTGGCCGTGGTCCAGGTTCAGCCAGACGCGGCCGGAGTCGCGCAGGTCGTGCGGGCGGCGGGCAGCCTGCAGGTCCTCGCTCGTCCACCGGCGGGCGGTGAAGTCCAGGTGCGGCTCTCCGTCCACGCGCAGGGTCGGCAGCCCCGTGCCCGACAGCTCCAGCCAGCGGGTCTCGATGTGGTTGCCGTTCTCCTGCGGCACGACGTACGGGGTCTGGAGCGTGTCGATCGGCAGCGCGAACCGGCCCACCCGCGCGGCCGCCCGGCTGTCGGCGTACGACTCGCCCGGCCCGCGGCCGAACCACTCGACGTCGGTGTAGCCCCCGGGCAGGGCGAACCTGGCACCCATGCGCGGCGGGCTCACGTCGAGGTGGCCGTACTTGGTGTCGTCCCAGTCGCCGACGGGCTCGGCCTCGATCCGCAGGTGCAGCGCGCCGTCCTGCCATCGCCAGGTGTACGTGGTGCGGAAGCCGAGGGTCCGGGTGGCCGGGCCGCTGCGGCCGTGGACGACCAGTGTGCGGTCGTCGGGTTGTTCGATGTCACCGGTTCGGTGGAGGAAGCGGTCGAGCCCCACGGCCTCCCAGTCGGCGGCCAGTGCGTTCCTCGGGCCCTGGCCGCGGTCGTTCTCCGTCGGGGCGCGCCACACGTCGAGCACCGGCCCGTCCAGCTCGACGTCGTGCAGCCGGGTCAGCCGCCCGGTCCTCGCGTCGAACACCGCCCCACCCAGCCGCAGCCTTCCGCCGGACGCCTCGCTCGCCGCGGCCGGCGGGCGGCGGCGGTGGGTGCCGTTGCCGAGCCGGGCCTGGCCGAAGGCGACGACGTGACCGGCCGGTGCCCAACGTGCGGCGGTCGCGAGCACCGCCTCGACGGTGATCCACGTCTCGCCCTCCGTCGCAACCGCCACCTGGGGCAGTGGCACCCGCACCGTCTCGCGCGGCCCGCACGGCGGCACGGGCAGCGCCCCACCCTCCCCCACAGGCGAGCCGTCCACTTCGACGTGCCAGCGGAACTCCAGATGGCCGAGGTCGATCAGGTCGTGCTTGTTGACGATGACGGCTTCCCCGGCCGCCGCGTCGACCGCGATCCCGACCGGCTCGATGGCCTTGGCCAGCTCCGCCAGGCCGGGCGACGGCGTGCGATCGGGAAACAGGAGCCCGTCCAGGCAGTACCGCCCCCCGTTCGGCTGGTGGTCGATGTCACCGCCGTGCCGGAAGTACGGGCGGCCGAGCGAGTCGTGTCCCGCCAGCCCGTGGTCGATCCACTCCCACACGAACGCCCCGCAGAACCGCTCGTACGACTCCAGGATCGCCTGGTAGTCGGCCAGCGAGCCGGGCCCGTTGCCCATGGCGTGGGCGTACTCGCACAGCAGGAACGGCAACCCGCGGCGGCGCACGTCGTCGGGCGAGTCCGGCACCACCCCCTCAGGCGTGTCCTCCTTCCGCTCCCCGATGCGCTCCAGGTCGTCCGGCGACGGGTACATCAGGCTGTAGAAGTCGGAGTGGCGGTAGCTGGGGTCGCGCTCATAGTGCAGCGGCCTGCTGGGGTCGTGCTCCCGGATCCACTGCTCGATGTCGCCGAACGCCGGCCCGCTCCCGCTCTCGTTGCCCAGGGACCAGATCACCACGCTGGGATGGTTCTTGTCGCGCTGGACCATGCGCCGGGCGCGGTCGAGGAGCGCGTCGCGCCACATCGGCTCGGCCGGTGGGTTGCCCTCCCAGCCCGCGTAGATGAACCCGTGGGTCTCGATGTCGCACTCGTCCACCACCCACAGACCGTACTCGTCGCAGAGCCGCAGGAACTCGGGGTGCGGCGGGTAGTGGGCGGTGCGGACGGCGTTGACGTTGTGCTGCTTCATCAGCTCGATGTCGCGGATCATGGTGTCGCGGTCGAGCGCGCGGCCGCGCTCGGGGTGGTGCTCGTGCCGGTTGACGCCGCGGAACAGCACCGGCGACCCGTTGATGAGCAGCCGCCCGCCGGCGATCTCGACGGTCCTGAAGCCGATCGGCAGGTCGATCGTCTCCCCGGCGGCCTTCAGTGCGCCGCGGTAGAGGCGTGGGTGCTCCGCGCTCCACGGCTCGACGCCGGGGACGGTGACCTCCTCCCCTGTGCCGACGGACAGGCCCAGCTCGGGGATCTCGACCAGGCCGGGGGCGTCGGCGGTGACGCGGAGGGTGCCGGAGCGGTTCGAGGCGTCATAGGAGGCGTGGACGGTGAGGTCGTCGATGCCGCCTGAGGGGCGGGCCAGCAGCTCCACGTCGCGGAAGATGCCGGGCAGCCACCACATGTCCTGGTCTTCGAGATAGCTGCCCGACGACCAGCGCTGCACGCGAACGGCGAGGAGGTTGCCGCGCGGGCGGACGAGCCCGGTGACGTCGAACTCGAACGGCAGCCTGCTGCCCTTCGAGTGGCCGAGCAGCGAGCCGTTCAGCCACACCGTGCCGCAGGAGTCGACCCCCTGGAAGCGCAGCACGGTCCGGCCCTGGGGCCAGTCAGCGGGCAGGTCGAAGCCGAGGCGGTAGTCGCCCGTGGGATTGCCGTCGGGCAGTCTCGGCGGGTCGATGGGGAACGGGTAGGCCGTGTTGGTGTAGAGCGGGCGGTCGTAGCCCTCCAGCACCCAGTGCGACGGCACGCGGATCGTGTCCCAGCCGGTGTCGTCGAGTGCCGGGCCGGGCAGCGAGGGGCCGGTGCCCTCGGCCGTGTCCGAGAGGCGGAAGCGCCACCGGCCGTTGAGCGACACCCGCGGCGCGTCGGAGAGGAAGTCCGCGCGCGCCGCCCGCCGCCCGCAGCCCGGCGCCGGGTCCTCGTGGAAATCGACCATACCGAACGTCCCTCCGAGACAAAACGTTTTAACGGTATACGTCGGGACCAGCGCTGGCCACCCCGTGGAGCCCACAAGGCTGCGGAGTCGCTGATGCATTGACAACAGATGATGAATAAATATACCATAGGTAAATCGTTTCAATAAGTAGGTGCGCCCCATTGAGCGAGTTTCTGCCGGACTGGAAGTCGTTACGCCGTCACCGCATCCCCGACTGGTTCGGAGAGGCCAAGTTCGGCATCTGGTCGCACTGGGGGCCACAGTCCGTGGCGAGCTCCGGCGACTGGTACGCCCGCCACCTCTACGGCATGCAGCCCTGCTCCGAGCCCTGGGAGCGAAAACGAGCCGACCGCCAGCACGCCCACCACCGGAAACACTTCCGCCCGGGAAAAGGCGCGAAGGACCTCTTCCATCGCTGGCACGCCGAGCGCTTCGACCCCGAAGAGCTGATCGGCCTGTACGTCTCCAGCGGCGCCCGCTACTTCGTCGCCCTGGCCGCTCACTGCGACAACTTCGACCTGTGGGACTCGTCGAAGCAGCACGCCTGGAACGCCGCCCGCATCGGCCCGCAGCGCGACATCGTCGGCGCATGGGAGCGGGCGGCCCGCGCGGCCGGGCTGCCGTTCGGGCTGAGCTTCCACAACAACTGGACGTGGCGCTGGCTCGACGTCGCCCACGGCGCGGACCCGGCGACCGGCGAGTCGCACGACGGCGCGCTGACCAGGCACGACGGCCCGGGCACCTGGTGGGAGGGCCTGGACCCGGCCGAGCTGTACCCCGACAAGCACGCGCCGGGAGCCAAGCCGCCGCCACAGGTGGCGGACCGGTTCTACGCCCGCGTCCGCGAGGCGCTCGACCGCTACCGCCCCGACCTGGTCTACCTCGACGACGGCCGCCTGCCGTTCGACGCGGGCAGCGTCGTCGAGTCGGAGCCGGTCAGCACGCGAGGGCTCGAGCTCCTCGCCCACTACTACGACACCTGCCCGACCGGCGGGCTCGTGACCATCAAGGACGTCCCCGACGCCGACCGCACAGCCGTCGTCCTCGACTGCGAGCGCCGCCAGCTCGACGACGCCCAGCCCCATCCCTGGCAGTTCGACACCAGCGACGGCGAGTGGTTCGACTGCTCCGACGACGACCCGATGTTCCACCCGCGCAAGAACTCGCAGCAGATCATCCACACGCTGATCGACGTGGTCAGCAAGAACGGCTGCCTGCTGCTCAACGTCCCCCAGCGCGCCGACGGCACCGTGGACGGCCGGGCCCGCGCCCTGCTGAGCGAGGTGGGCGACTGGCTGAGGGTGTGCGGCGAAGGCGTGTACGGCACGACGCCCTGGCTGCGTCCCGCCGAGGGAGCGACGGGCATGGGCGACACCAAGGGCTACGAGGGCTACAACGAGGCCGACCGCGCCTACCTGCCGAGCGACATCCGCTTCACCAGGCGCGGCGACACGCTGTACGCCACCCTGCTCGCCTGGCCGCAGGACCGGACCGCCGCGATCATCAGCCTGGGCGCCCGCATGGGGCTGCTGAAAGGCCGCCCGGCCAAGGTCGAGCTCCTCGGCCACGGTCCGCTCACCTGGCGGCTGACCGAGGAGGCGCTCCACGCCGACCTGCCCCCGGACCCGCCCACGAAGGCCGCGTACATGATCAAGATCACCTGACTTGGAGCCCACGCCATGGTGACGAACCTGCGAACGTGCGACCTGACCGACCCCCTCGGCATCGAGATCACCCGCCCGACACTCAGCTGGCAGCTGACCGGCGCCACGACGCAGACCGGTTACCACGTACAGGTCGAGCCTGGCTTGTGGGACAGCGGCGAGGTCAGCGGTCCGGAGCAAAGAGTGGTGTACGGCGGGCGCCCGCTGACCAGCCGCACGGCCGCGCGCTGGCGCGTGCGGATCCGCGACGCGAACGGCGAATGGTCCGCTTGGAACCCGGCCGCGCGCTTCGAGCTGGGACTGCTGAGCCCGGACGACTGGACGGCCTCGTGGGTCACCCACCCCGGCTGGTACGACGAGGGCAACCCGCGCGCGGGAGAGGGCAGGCCGCTTCCGCTGCTCGAAGGCGAGTTCGCCCTGGCCAAGCCGGTCGCCCGCGCCCGGCTCCACGTCGCGGGACTCGGCGTCTACGTCGCGTCGGTCAATGGCGCGCCGGTGACCGACGCCGTGCTGGAGCCGCCGTACACGGACTTCACCAGGCGGGTCGTGTACGCCACGCACGACGTGACGAAGCTGCTGCGCGACGGCGGGAACACGATCGCCGTCGAGCTGGGCCCCGGGATCGCGCACGTGTTCCCGCACCAGGACCGGTACATGAAGTTCTTCGGCTCCAAGCAGGCCCCGATGGCGATCGCCCAGCTCGAGGTGGGCTACGCCGACGGCTCGGACGACCGGTTCGTCACGGGCGCCGACTGGAGGGCCGCCGAGGGCCCGACCGTGCGCTCGCACTGGTACGGCGGCGAGGACCACGACGCCCGGCGCACCGCCGCCGAATGGCGCCCCGTGACCGTCAGGCCCGACCCGACGGACATCCTGCGGTCGCGGGCCTGCCCGCCCATCAGGGTCACCGAGCGGCTGTCCGCGAGCGCCAAGCTGGTAGCCACTGACGGCACGCCGGTCTTCGACGTCGGCACGGTGGTCGCCGGCTGGGCCGAGCTGAGCCTGGACCTCCCGGCCGGGCGCTACCTGCGGCTCGTGCCCGGCGACCAGCTCGACGCGTACGGCCGCGTGGTGCAGTCGAAGCCCACGACCGGCGCGCCGATCTTCAACACGTACGTGACCAAGGACGGACCGCAGACCTGGCACCCGCGCTTCCGCTACGACGGCTTCCGCTACGTCGAGGTCCAGGGCCTGCCCGAGCACGTCGGCGCGGAGGCCGTGACGGCGCTGGTGCTGCGCGCGGACAACGAGCGGATCGGCAGCTTCGAGACCTCCGATCCGCTGCTCAACGACATCCACACGATCATCGACCGCGCGGTGCGCGGCAACATGTACAGCGTCCTGACCGACTGCCCCCACCGCGAGAAGCTGGGCTGGCTGGAGCAGGCCCACCTGCTCTTCGACGTCGTCGCCTACAACTACGACGTGGCCGCGTACTGCCGCGAGCTGCTGGTCACCATCGCCGAGGCGCAGACGGAGGACGGCCTCGTCCCGGACATCGCCCCCGAGTACGTGGTCTTCGATGGCGCCTTCAGGGACGACCCGAACTGGGGCGGCGCGATCGTGCGCATGCCCTGGCAGATCTACCGCTGGTACGGCGACCCATCGGCCATGGAGCGGCACTACGACGCGATGCGCCGCTACGTCGACTACCTGACCGGGAAGGCCGAGGACGGCATCCTCGGCTACGGGCTCGGCGACTGGTTCGGCCTGGATGACTCGGCGCCGGTGCCGCTGGTGGGCACGTGGGGCTACTGGCGGGCGGCCCGCACGATGGCGAAGGTCGCCGGCGTGCTGGGCCGCGACGACGACGCCAAGCGCTATCGGGCGCTGACCGGCACGATCACGGCCGCGTTCACCCGCGCGTTCTTCAAGGGGGAGCGGTTCGGGGGCGGCGGGCAGGCGTCGGAGGTGCTGGCGCTCGACATGGGCGTCGTCCCCGACGAGCTGGCGCCGGGCGCCCTGGACCGGTTGAGCGAGGCCGTGCGCGACGGCGCCATCACGGTCGGGGAGATCGCGCTGCCCGCCCTCTACCAGGTGCTGACCCGCGCGGGGCAGCACGAGGCGCTGTGGGGGTTCGCCACCTCGACGAGCCACCCCAGCTACGGCTACCAGGTGCGGCACGGCGCCACCGCGCTCACGGAGGCCTGGGACGGACCGACGAGAGGGCTGTCGCAGAACCACTACATGCTGGGCGCGATCGACGCCTGGTTCTACCGCGGCCTCGGCGGCATCGGCCAGGCGCCCGGGTCGAACGGCTTCCGCAAGCTGCTGATCGAACCCGCCACGCCCGGCGACCTGGAGTCGGTGCGGGCGAGCACCGGCACGCCCTACGGAAGGGTCGCGGTGTCCTGGACGCGCGGGGACGGGGAGTTCGCGCTCGACGTGGAGGTCCCGCCGGGGTCGTCGGCGGAGGTGCGCCTGCCGGACCTGGGGCTCGCGCGGCACGCCGTGCCCGATGAGGCGGTCCCGCTGGAGGGCCGCGCTTATGAGGTGCCGGCCGGGCGGTGGACGTTCACGGAGCGGGGAGCCGAGGCCGGAGAAGGAAGCCCTTCAGGCGTAACCGCGCAGGCCGACCAGCGACCGCGACCAATGAACGGAGCGGGCCGATGATCGACGTGTACGACGCCGCGCGCGTCAGAACGCCGCACAAGGCGGGGCGGCTGCTGGTCGGGCCGTCGCGGGAGCCGGGCAGGTTCGACAGCCTCTTCGTGGACTGCCCCTTCCTGTGCTCGGACGGCGGCGAGTACCTCATGACGTACGTCGGCTTCGACGGGACCGGGTACCAGACCGCGCTGAGCCGCTCGGCCGATCTCGTGTCGTGGACTCCCGGCGAGGTGATCCTGCCGCGTGACCCCGGCCACCCGTACCGGGGCTACAACGCGGCGCTCACCTCGATCGTCCGGGACAACCGCCTCGACTCCCCCGGCCAGGTGACCTGGCGGGACGGCCGGGCGGTCGGCACGTACCACGCCTATCCGGAGCCCGGCATGGAGATGGGCGCGGCGGTCATCGGGTTCTGCGTCAGCGACGACCTGCGTACCTGGAAGGACACCGGGTCGGTGCTGCGCCCGCAGGACGGCGGCGCGTGGGAGCGCGGCGGCCTCTACAAGTCGTGGCTGCTCCGCCACGAGGGCCTCTACTACTGCTTCTACAACGCCAAGAACCGCACCTACGACGGCTGGCGCGAGCAGATCGGCTACGCCGTCTCGCCCGACCTCGAGCACTGGGAGCGCCCGGACCCGGGACCGGTCGTGCCGCACGGCGGCGAGGGCGCCTTCGACGAGCGCTTCGCCTCCGACCCGTGCGTGCTGCGGGACGGCGACTGGTGGGTGATGTTCTACTTCGGGCTCTCCTTCGACGGGCACGCCCGCGAGAGCTACGCCGTCTCCCGTGACCTGCGGACCTGGCGCAAGAGCGGCGAGGTCCTGATCGACGTGGGGCCGCCCGGCTCGGCCGACGACACCTACGCGCACAAGCCCGCGCTCGTCTCCCGCGACGGCCGCCCCTACCACTTCTACACGGCGGTACGCCGGGTCGAGCCGTACCAGGTCGGCGAGCACACCCTGGTCGAACAGCGCGGCATCTCGATGGCGCACGGATAGGAGGACACGATGGACAGGTCCCGCAGGAGGTTCCTGGCCGCAGCGGCCGGCGCCGTGCTGGCGCCGCAGCTGATCGGCCGGGCGGAGGCGGCCACCGTCTCGGACCCCGGCGCCTCGGCCTGGGCCAGGGTGCCGCAGATCAGGCGGCGCATCCGGCCGCCCCGCTTCCCGCGCCGCACGTTCCCCGTCACCGACCACGGGGCGGTCGGCGACGGCGCCTCGATGTGCACCGACGCCTTCAAGCAGGCGATCGCGGCCTGCACCGCGGCGGGCGGCGGGCGGGTGCTCGTGCCCGCGGGGACGTACCTCACCGGTGCGATCCACCTGGCCGACAACGTCGAGTTGCACCTGGAGGCGGGCGCGACGATCACGTTCAGCCGGAACCCGGCCGACTACCTGCCGGTCGTGTACACCCGCTACGAGGGTGTCGAGCTGATGAACTACTCCCCGTTCGTCTACGCCTACGGCCGGACGAACGTCGCGATCACCGGCAGCGGCACGATCGACGGCCAGGCCGACGCCACGCACTGGTGGGACTGGTCGGGCGACCCGCCGCCGGCCGAGAAGCCCGACAAGAACCTGCTCGCGACCATGGCCGAGCAGGGTGTGCCGGTGGCGGAGCGGGTGTTCGGCGAGGGCCACTACCTGCGCCCGAACCTGATCCAGCTCTACCGGTGCCGCAACGTCCTCATCGAGGGCGTGACGGTCAAGGACTCCCCCATGTGGAACATCCACCCGGTCCTGTGCACCAACGTGACCATCCGCGAGGTCACCGTGGACAGCCCGAACGGCCCCAACAACGACGGCTGCGACCCCGAGTCGTGCGTGGACGTGCTCATCGAGCGGTGCGAGTTCGACACTGGAGACGACTGCGTGGCGATCAAGGCCGGCAAGAACGCCGACGGCCGCCGGGTGAACGCGCCTTCCGAGAATGTGCTCGTCGACTCCTGCGTGATGCGCGACGGCAACGGCGGCGTGACCATCGGCAGCGAGACCACCGGCGGCGTGCGCTGGGTCTTCGCCTGGAACTGCACGATGAGCAGCCCCCACCTGGAACGCGCGATCCGCGTCAAGACCAACCCCGACCGCGGCGGCTACGTCAGGGACGTCTACTTCAAAGACATCACGGTGGCGCAGGCAGCCGACTCGGTGATCGAGGTGGCGCTGAACTACGAGAACAAGGACACCGGCCCCTACTACCCCGACGTGGGCGCCATCGACGTCCGCCGCCTGCGGGCCGGGCGCGCGCCCAGGGCGTTCTACCTGATCGGCAACCCGGCCAACCCCGTCAGGGGCGTCCGGGTGACGGACAGCGTGTTCGAGGAAATGACCGAGGACGACGTCGTACGCGATGTGACGGACCTCGTCCTGCGCGACGTGTGGATCAACGGCCACCGCGCAGGCTGATGTCCTAGGGCTCCACGAGGCCCGCGCGGATGGCGTAGCGGGTCAGGTCGAGCCGGTCGCGCATGCCGAGCTTCTGCAGGATGTTCGCCCGGTGCCGGTCCACGGTCTTCACGCTGATGACGAGCGTCTCCGCGATCTCCTTGGCCGAGTTGCCCTCCGCGATCAGCTTGACGATCTCCTCCTCCCTGGGCGTCAGGATGCTCTCGGGCATGCGCTCGCCCTCACGCGAGCGCTGCAGGTAGTCGCGGATGAGCGCGGTGACCGCGCCCGGGTAGAGGAACGGCTCGCCGCGCATGGTCGCCCGGCACGCCTCCAGCAGGTCCTGGTCGGCGACCGACTTGAGCACGTACCCCGAGGCGCCGACCTTGAGCGACTCGAAGAAGTACTGCTCGTTGTCGTACATCGACAGGATCAGGATGCGGATGCCGGGCGCGCGGCGGGAGATCTCGCGGGCCGCCTGGAGGCCGGTCATGCGGGGCATCGCTATGTCAAGGATGGCCAGGTCCACCGCGTCCTCGGAGGCGGCCGCGACGGCCTCGGCGCCGTCGGCGGCCTCGGCGACCACCTCCAGGTCGGGCTCGGCGTCGAGGATCATCCTCAGGCCCCTGCGCACCAGCGCGTGGTCGTCGGCCAGCAGGATCCGGGTCTTGGCAGTGCTCACCAGGTCGGGCTCCGATCGTTCGGGATGGTCAGGAAAACGCGGGTGCCCTCCCCGGGCGGGGAGTCGACGGTCAGGCGGGCGCCGATGAGGAGGGCGCGCTCGCGCATGCCGCGGATCCCGGCCCCGTCCTGGCGTGCGCCGCCCCTGCCGTCGTCGGTGACGCGCAGGGTCAGCCGGCCGTCCTCCGTGGCCAGCGACAGCTCGGCGCGGGTGGCGTGGGCGTGCCTGGCGATGTTCGTGAGGCTCTCCTGGGCGATCCGGTACAGCACCAACTCGACGTCCGCGCCCAGCTCGGGCAGGTCGTGCTGGACCGAGCGAACCACCTGGACCCCGCTCATCTGGGAGACGTCGCTGCTCAGAGCGCTCAAAGCGGCGTGCAGCCCGAGGTCTTCCAGTACGCCGGGACGCAGCCGGCGGGCCACCTGCCGGACCTCGTCGAGGCTGGCGCGGACGGTCTCCTGCACGCCGTGCAGATCCTCCTTGAGCTCGGCCGGGGCGCGGTCGACCACCCGCTTCAGCCCGAGGAGCACCACGGTGAGGCTCTGGCCGATCTCGTCGTGCAGCTCGCGGGCGATGCGCCTGCGCTCGCCCTCCTGGGCGGCCAGGGCGTGGCCGCTGCTCGCGCTGCGCTCGGCTTCGAGGCGGTCGAGCATCGCGTTGAACGTGCCGATCACGTGGGTGAGGTCGCTGTTGCCGCTGTCGGCCAGCCGGTCGCCGGTACGCAGCAGGTCGACGCGCTGCATGAGCGTGGTCAGCGCGTCCAGCGGGGCCAGGCTGCGGCGCAGGAGGATCGCGTTGGCGGCGAGCATCAGGGCCAGGCCCACCACCAGCACCGGCACCTCGGCGAGGACGACGGGTGCGGAGACCGTGGCGGGTGAGATCACGAGCACGAGCGTGGCCACCGCGAACACCAGACCATTGATCAGGAACAGCCGCCGGAACAGCGCCTGCGCCGGGCTCCTGGTCGTCCTCTTCGCCACGTCGGTCATTTCACCAGCCTCTTTGTCCCCAGGTGCGGTTGTCCATCCGGCCTGACCCCCATCCTGCGGGACGGCCCTACATGCTCTGTCCCTCCATAGATGGGTGCTGGACCCGATGGCGCCGGTCACGGCCGGGTGACGAGACTGGGGCGGAGCCGCCGCCCGTTCGAAGGAGCACCTCGATGCGGCGCGCGCGACGAGGCGATCATCCTGGAGCGGCGGCTCACCAGCCAGAAACCGTTCCGACTCCGGAGGTCATCGTCGTGTGCCGCAAATCCCACCTTGTGCCCTCATGCCCCGCCGGCCAGTCCGGGCCGCCGGGGCGTGACGGATGAGTGCTGTCGCCGCCCTCGCGATCTTCCTGGTCGCGTTCTTCTTCATCGCCACCGAGAAGGCCGACAAGGTCAAGGTGGTGCTCATAGCCGCCGGGCTGATGACCGTCCTCGGCCTGATCCCCGGCGCCGACGTGTTCTTCTCGGAGCACGAAGGCATCGACTGGAACGTCATCTTCCTGCTGCTCGGCATGATGATCATCGTCGGGATCATCAAGCAGACGGGGGTCTTCGACTACCTCGCCATCTGGGCCGCCAAGCGGTCGCAGGGCCGGCCGTACCGGCTGATGGTCATGCTGATGGCGATCACCGCCGTGGCCTCGCCCTTCCTCGACAACGTCACCACGATCATGCTGGTCGCGCCGGTCACCGTCATGGTGTGCGACCGGCTGCGCATGCCCGCCCAGCCGTACCTGATCGCGGAGGTACTCGCCTCCAACATCGGCGGCGCCGCGACGCTCATCGGCGACCCGCCCAACATCATCATCGGCAGCCGGGCGGGGCTGACGTTCAACGACTTCCTGGTCCACATGGCGCCCGTCGTGGTGGTCATCTTCGTCGTGTTCGTGCTGCTCACGCGGGTGCTGTTCCGCCGCTCGTTCCACTACGACGCCGAGCACGCCGCCGAGGTGATGACGCTGGACGAGCGGCGGGCCATCACCGACCCGCGGCTGCTCGCGCGCTGCCTGCTGGTGCTGGGCGGGGTCATCACCGGGTTCGGCCTGCACGCGGTGGCGCACGTGGAGCCGTCGATCGTGGCCCTGCTGGGGGCCGGGGTGATGCTGCTGGTGTCACGCGCGGACGTCTCCGAGGTGCTGCGCGAGGTGGAGTGGCCCACGCTGGTGTTCTTCATGGGGCTGTTCGTCATGGTCGGGGGCCTGGTCCACACCGGGGTCATCACGGCGGTCGGCACCTGGGCCCTGGACGCGCTCGGCGACGACTACTTCGTCGCGGCCACCGCGCTGCTGTTCGGCTCCGGCGTGCTGGGCGCCTTCTTCGACAACATCCCGTACGTCGCCACGACCGCGCCCATCGTGGAGGGCGTGGTGGCCCAGGCCCCGGACCCGCAGACCGGGCAGGCGCTGTGGTGGGCGTTCGCGCTGGGGGCGGACTTCGGCGGCAACGGCACGGCGGTGGCGGCCAGCGCGAACGTGGTGGCCCTCGGCATCGCCGCGCGCACCGGACACAAGATCACCTTCTGGCAGTTCACCCGGTACGGCGCCGTCGTGACCGCCTTCAGCACCCTGATGGCGTGGGGGTACGTCTGGCTGCGCTACTTCGCCTGACGGAGCAGGTCACGGGGGCGGATCAGGGGAAAGTCAGGGGCGATCACCGATGAGCGTCCCCGGCGCCGGGAGGCATCGTGGTCTCATGAACCGCCTCACCCAGATCTCCTTCACCGCCGCGCCCGCCGCGCTGCTCGGCGGCTGGCTCCTCATGCGGCCCACGGGCGCCGACATCGCGGGCGGCCCGTGGTGGACGGCCGCGTATGCCGCCTGCCTGGCCGGGTTCCTGATGTTCGGCGTCATGACGCTGGGGCTGCGCGGCATGGCCGGGCCGGTGCGGGGCGGGCGCCGCGTGGCGGTGGAGGCGGCCACGGGGGTGGCGCTGCTGGGCCTGGCCGCCGCCGTCGTGCGGCTGGGGATCGACCTCTACGCCGGGTTCGGAGGCGACCAGGGCGCGGGGTTCGAGGCGATCGTCTACGGGACCGCGGCGCAGGTGTTCTTCGGCGCCCTGGTGGCGCTGGCGGTCATCCTGGCCGCGCTGCGGCGGGTCACGGTCGTGAGCGCGGCCGTGACGACCCTGGGCATGGTGGTGCTGGCCGTCGGGATGTATCAGACGGGCGAGGAGGCGGCCCTGGCCGCCGTGGGCATCGCGCTCATGTGGCTGGGCACGCTGCTGCTGGGCCGGGGGACGTCCGGCCAGGCCCCGCGGTTGGGGCAGGGCGTCGGCTCCCCCGAGGTCAGGGCCGGACGCTGAAGAGCACGGCCGGCACGATCGACACGAGCCTGGGGTGGGTACGTAAACCCCGACTTCTCCCGAACCCTGACACACGCGAAGGAAGTGGTTCTCCGTGCTCTACCTCTTCGGTTTCGAGCGGATCGGCGTGGCCGTGAGCGACATCTACTTCGTCGACCCCAACCCGAACGCGGGCCAGGAGGGAGCCGAGCGAGGCGTACGCCTGGAGCTGCGCAGGCTTGAGCCGGGCGAGCTGAAGGGGTCGATCTACTCGGCACGGCCCATCACCGTCGACCGGCCCCTCTGGCGGGTCGACCTGCTGGAGTCGGTCTCCGGCACGCCGGGGAGCTTCGACCGCACCCACCATCACCCCACTCTGCGCGAGTGGGAGCCGGGTGAGCGGGTGTTCGACGAGCAGCTCTCCGCGGAGCCGCTGAAGTGGCTGGAGGAACGGCTGGCCGACCTCGAAGGCGTGCTCGACGACGCCGGGGTGGACCGCGGCGAGGCGAGCCCGGCGGACGTGGCGGGACTGCGCGAGCGCGCTCCGGAGATCATCGACGCCGTCGCCCGCCTGCTCGACGGCGTCCGCTCCGGCGTCCTCGCCACCCCGCCCAGCGACGCGCCGGGGGCGGGCATCGTCCGGGCCAGCTGGCTCTAGCCACGGCCGTCCGGGGGCAGCGTCCGCCGGAATCGTGCTAATCGGTCCCCTGGCCCAGTGCCCCGGTGTCGAACACCAAGGTGTCCGCCACGATCTTGCCATCCCGTACGACCAGGTGATCGACCGCCCGGATCGTGCCGAACGGCCCGGTCTCCATGTTGTACGTGATCAGGGCCTGCTCACCGTCGCCGAGGCTGGCGAGGATCTTCACCCCGATGACGGCCTGGGCGAACTGCCCCACTGCCTCCGCTACGGCCCGCGCCCCGGTGAGCCGGACCCTCGGGCTCTCGAACACGACCTCCTCGGCCAGGTAGCGGGCCAGGGTGTCGATGTCCTGGCGGCCGAACGCCTCGATGAAGGCCACCGCGACGTCGGCGGGCGCCTGGGATTCGCTCATGGGTGCATGTCTCCTTCGACCTACTTGATCCGCATTGGGTCGCCGGTTACGACCCACCCCATATAGACCCGCGCACCAGCCAAAACTCATCGCGGCCGGTATCGGCCAGTAACGCGAAGGCGGCATCGGTGGATGTTCTCGGTGATTGGCGCGGACTTCCAGACGGGCGGTTTGGAACGTGACAGTTCCCCCTGTTGAGCCGAAGAAAGACCATCGAGCTCAGATCATCGTCGCGATCATCGGTGCCTGCGCCGCGATCATCGCCGCTCTGATCCCGGTCGTGCTCATGCAGGTGAACAAGCCCGACGACAAGCCCACCACCAGCCCGCCGCCCGCGACCACCACGATGGCCGCGCCCTCGCACGCCACATCCAGCCAGTCTGAGACAGCCGAGCCGGTCGGCGAGAGTTCGCCGGACGAATCGGTCTCCGTGCCCGAGGGCTACCAAGGCACCTGGAGCGGCAGGATCGACTGGCTGGTCCCCGGCTGGGGCTCGTACAACACCACGCTGACCATCACGCCGGGCTCGCTGACGGCGATGGTGGGCCAGTTCAACACGAACGGCGGCCAGTGCAGGGGCCTGCTCTACCTGGAGTCCGGCGGCGGCCCGGTGGTGCTGCGGCTGTCGACCACGTACAACGTCGGCTCCTGCTCGGTCCTGGCGGACGTGAAGCTGACGCTGAACGGGGACGACGAGATGGACTACGAGCTCGTCGGTGCCCAGTTCGTCAACGGGTACGTCAATCAGCCCTCGCCACCGGCGCGGGGCGTGTTGCGGAGCGGATGACCGCTCACGCCTGGGGACCGGTGGGGCGGCGGTGCAGGAGGCCGAAGCGCGTCCACATGGACTCCGCCGCTTCGATGGCGGCCCCCGTACGGGCGGGGTCCAGGGCGGCGAGGTGGGTGACCAGGGCCTGGGCGACCGCCATGCCCGCCGTCAGCGACGGGAAGAACGCCTCCCCCTCCGCCGGCACGATCACGACCTCCTCCGCCGCGTCGGCCAGCGCGGGGCTGGCCGCGTCCGTCAGGGCGAACACCCGCACCCCGCGCGAACGGGCCACGTTGGCGGCCAGGACCGTGCTCTCGTACAGCCGCCAGAAGCTGATCGCCACCAGCACGTCGCCCGCCCCGATGGCGGCCACCGCGTTGGCCAGCTCCGCGTCACCGTTCGTCACGGCCGCGACGGGATAGCCCGCCAGGCGGGCGTTGTGCGCGAAGGCCAGCCCGACGGCCGCGTAGCTGCCGTCGGCCACGATCACGGTACGGCGGGCCGCGGCGATGGCCTCGACGATCCTCAGCAGCACCCTCTCGTCCAGGCGGCGGTGCAGCAGCGCGAGGCTGTCCAGGTCGCGCCGGAGCGAGCGGGAGCTGGGCGAGCCGGAGCCCCGGTGCTCGGCGGCGACCTGGCCGGCGCTCAGGGAGGACAGGTACCGGGCACGAAGCTCCTGCTGGAGCGCCGGCCACCCCGCGAACCCGAGCGCCTGAGCCGTGCGCGTCACCGTCGCCACGTTCACCCCCGCGAGCTGTGCCAGCTCACCGGCCGACCCGAACGACGCCCGGCGCGGCTGCGAGAGCAGGACCTCGAGCACGGCGGCCGCCTTGCCGCGCAGCCCGCGTGGGGGCATGCGGGCACGCAACCAGTCTTCGAAGCTGTCCGTGGCGTGCTCTGTCACGTGTCCTCTCCAAGCGTCCCGGCGGTACATGCTACGCGCTCGTAACAATCCCAACTTGCAAAGACCATTGCATTTCCGACATTTCGCACTATATGTTGCTGCGCAATGCCTTGAAGGGCCACGACCTGGGGAAAGGTGTGTTCGATGACCTTGTTGGCCCGTCTGGATCGGCTCCCGCTGAGCCGACCCCACTACCTGCTCCTCCTTATCGGCGGCCTCGGCTACACCTTTGACGGCATGGACTCGGCCGTCGTCGCGTTCCTGCTTCCGAGCGCGCAGGACGCCTGGAGCCTGTCCAATGGCGAGCTCGGCCTGATCGGGTCCGCGACCCCGTTCGGCTTCCTCTTCGGCGCGACCATCGCGGGCCTGCTGGGCGACCGCATCGGCCGCAAGAAGGTCATGATGTACGCGCTCGCCTTCTACGCCGTCTTCTCCGTGATCGCCGCGTTCTCCCCGAACTACGAGGTGTTCCTTGGGGCCAGGGTGCTGGCCGGAGCGGGCGCGGGCGCGGAGAGCGCGATCATCGCACCGTTCCTGTCGGAGTTCGTGCCGGCCAAGCGGCGCGGGTGGTTCGTCGGCGCGCTGGCCGGATTCTTCTCGTTCGGGTTCGTGGCGGCCGCGCTGGTCGGGCGCTTCGTGGTGCCGACGATGGACGACGGCTGGCGGATCGCGCAGCTGCTCACCGCGCTGCCGATCGTGATGCTGCTGTGGTGGCGCCGCTCGCTGCCCGAGTCGCCGCGCTTCCTGCTGCAGAACGGCCGCGTGGACGAGGCCGAGTCCGTGATCGCGGACCTCGAACGCCGCGTCGAGCGGGCCACGGGCGAGCCGCTCCCGCCGGTGCCCGAATCCGGGGTCGAGCCCGCCACGAGCACGACCAAGGTCAACCTGTTCAGCGCGCTCCGCTTCCTGTGGAGCCCGGTCATGGCCCGGCGCACGGCGGTCATCTGGCTGGTCTGGTTCGTGATCACGTTCTCGTACTACGGGTTCTTCTCGTGGATCCCCACCCTGCTCGTGCAGCGCGGCATCACGGTGACCAAGAGCTTCGAGTTCTCGATCATCATCTATCTGGCGCAGGTGCCCGGCTACTTCTCGGCCGCCTGGCTGTCGGAGCGGCTCGACCGCAAGAACACCATCGCGATCTACCTGTCCGGCTCGGCGGTCAGCGCGTTCTGGCTGTCGCAGATGGACACGCCCGCCACGATCACGCTCGCCGGCGCGGTGCTGTCGTTCTTCCTGAACGGCACGTACGCGGGCGTCTACTCGTACACCCCCGAGGTCTTCCCCACCTGGATCCGCGCCACCGGCACCGGCCTGTCGAGCGCGTTCGGGCGGGTCGGCAGCATCCTGGCTCCGACGATCATCGGGCTGTCGGCGGCGAACCTCGGCTTCGGCGGAGTGTTCGGCCTGACGACGGCGGTGCTCGTGGCCGGGGTGGTGTGTGTGGTCGTGTTCGGCCTGGCCACGGCCGGGCGATCACTGGAAGAGCTGACGGAACCCGCCAAGGAGACGACCCGATGACCGTATTGACCGAGCTCGAGAACAAGGTGCGGCAGGAGGTGGGAGTGCGGCTGTTCACCGTCCTGGCCTGGGTGCCGGAACGGCGCGCGCTGCGCCGCGTCCACAGCAGCCATCCCGAGCAGTACCCCGTGGGCGGGGAGAAGACCGTGGAGGTCGCCCAGGGCTGGCTGACGCGGTGCATCGAGGGGCGCGAGCCGTACTTCGGCAAGGACCGGGCCGCCGTGCGGGAGATCTTCGCCGACCACGAGCTGATCGAGAGCCTGGGCTGCGGGTCGATCATCAATGTGCCGGTGGTTCATCAAGGGGAGGTGCTCGGCGTGCTGAACATCCTCGACGCCGAGGGCAGCTATGACGAGGACTCGGTGGCGGCGGCCCGCTCGCTGGCCCCGCTCGCCGTACCGGCGCTTCGTGGAGGTGACGTGTGAGCGGCCTGCTGCTGCGTAACGCCCTGGTCCTCGACGTGGCGAGCGGCGAGTACGCCGAAGGCGACCTGCGCTGCGCGGACGGCCGCGTCGTCGAGGCGGGGCCCCGGCTGAGCGCGCCGGAGGGCACGCGGGTGATCGACGTCGCGGGCGCCCACGTGGTGCCCGGGCTGATCGACGCGCATGTGCACGTCACCGCCTCCACCGCGAACCTCGGCTCGCTCGGCTCCATGCCTCCCTCGTACGTCGCCGCCCACAGCGCCCGGATCATGGGCGACATGCTCGACCGCGGCTTCACCACGGTCCGCGACGCGTCCGGCGCCGACTTCGGACTTGCCGACGCCCAGGCGGAGGGGCTGATCCGGGGGCCGCGGCTGCTGTTCTGCGGCAAGGGGCTGAGCCAGACCGGCGGCCACGCCGACTTCCGCGGCCGCGGCGAGCACCTGCACGACGACCACCCGTGCTGCGCGGGCGTCGGCCGCGTCGCAGACGGCGTCGACGCAGTGCGCGCCGCGGCCCGCGACGAGCTGCGCAAGGGCGCGTACCACATCAAGGTCATGGCCTCCGGCGGCGTGGCCTCCCCGACCGACCGCATCGACTCGACCCAGTACTCCATGGACGAGCTGCGCGCGGCCGTCGAGGAGGCCGCGGCCGCCAACCGGTACGTCGCCGCCCACGCCTACACCGCCAGGGCCGTCAACCGGGCGCTCGAGGCCGGAGTGCGCTCCATCGAGCACGGGAACCTGATCGACGACACGAGCGTCGAGCTGTTCCTGCGGCACGACGCGTTCCTGGTGCCGACGCTGGTGACGTACTGGGCGCTCAAGCAGGAGGGGCCCGCGTTCGGGCTGCCCGAGCGGAGCTGGCGCAAGGTGGACGAGGTGCTCGAAGCGGGCCTGGCCGCGCTGGAGCGCGCCGCCCGGGGCGGGGTGCGGCTGGCGTACGGGACGGACCTGCTCGGTGGCATGCACCGGCACCAGAACCACGAGTTCCGGCTGCGGCGCGAGGTGCAGCAGCCGATCGACGTGCTCCGGGCCGCCACGGCCGGCGCGGCGGAGCTGGTGGGGATGGCGGGCGAGCTCGGCACGCTGGCCGTGGGCGCGCACGCCGACCTGCTGGTGCTGGACGGCGACCCGCTGACCGACATCGACGTCCTGGCCGACCCGACCCACATCCGCCACGTCGTCCAGGCGGGCCGGGTCGTCTCCGCTGAGGTCCCCTAAGACCCCACTCGAGAACGGCCACCCAAAGACAGGCGACGTTGCATAGTGGCAGGGTGACGACGCTGACGCGCACCGCTCTCGTGGTCGCCGCCGTGCTGCTCCTGCTGCTCGCCCTCCTGTGGGTGTTCCAGCGGCACCTCATCTACCTCCCCGACCGGACCCGGGTGCCGCCCGCCGGAGAGGTCGTCCCGGGCGCGCGCGATGTCTCGTTCACGACCTCCGACGGGCTCCGGCTCGGCGCCTGGTACGTGCCCGGCACCCGCGACGTGACCGTCCTGATCGCCGGCGGGAACGCGGGTAACAGGCGAGACCGCGCCCCGCTGGCCCGCGCCCTCTCGGAACACGGGCTGGCGGTCCTGTTGATGGACTACCGCGGCTACGGCGGCAATCCGGGCACGCCGACGGAGGAGGGGCTGTACCGCGACGCCCTGGCCGCCCGCGAGCTCATCACGGGCTCCCGGGTCATCTACTTCGGCGAGAGCCTGGGCGCGGCCGTCGTCACGAGGCTCGCCCTGGAGCGCCCGCCCGGCGGCCTCGTGTTGCGCTCCCCGTTCACCGACCTGGCCGCCGCCGGACGGGCCAACTACCCGTTCCTGCCGGTCAGGCCGCTGCTGCGGGACCGCTTCCCGGTCGCGGAGAGCATCGCGAAGATACGGGCACCGGTCGTGGTCGTGTATGGCACGCGGGACACGATCGTGCCCCCGCGCCTCAGCAGAGCGGTCGCCCAGGCGGCGGGCGGCCAGGTCACGACCGTCGAGGTGGCCGGGGCGGGCCACAACGACCTGGCCATGCTGACCGGCCCCGACGTCGTGGCCGCCGTGGTCGGGCTGGCCGAGCGGCTCGGCCGCCAGTAGAACGGTCATAATGGGCAGCCGGCCATTCCGTTGATCTTCGAGGTGACCGCATGAAGCGATTACACGTCGGCGTGAGCGTCCTCGGCGCGGGGGCGCTGCTGGTCGCGGGCTTCCTGCTGCTGCGCGACGGCGACGACGGCGCGCCGTCGCGCGACCACCTGGCGGTCGCCGCGACGGTGATCCGCCCGAACGTGCTGGTGGACGCCCAAGGCACGGTCATCGAGGAGCTCACCGGCGACTGCACGGCCCGCCGGTACCCGTACGTGTGCATGCGGGTGAAGAGCGAGCTCGGCGAACAGCTGCTCGCCCGCGGCGGCCTGACCATCAAGACGACGATCGACCCACGTATGCAGCAGGCCGCCCAGCAGGCCATCGACCAGTTCGTCAGCCGCGACGACCAGCCGATCGCCGCCCAGGTCATGATCGTCCCGGGCACCGGTGAGATCAGGGCCATGGCCACCAGTCAGGTCCCCGTCAAGGTGCCCGCCTTCCAGCAGGGCACCACCGCGATGGTGTACACGCTGACCGCGGCGCTGGAAGGCGGCATGCGCTACGACGACGGCTTCCCGTACGCCGGCGGGTACCGGGCGCCGCGCTACTCGGCGTTCAAGAACTGCAAGGGCGAGAACATCGGCGACCCGTCGGTGACCATCACCAACCAGAAACGTGACCACGGCGAGTTCACGACGCTGCGCTCGGGCACCTCGGCCGCCGAGAACACGTTCTTCATGAAGCTGACGGAGCAGGCCGGCCTGTGCGAGAGCGTGCAGGCGGCCAAGCGCCTCGGGCTGAGCCGGGGCGACGGGATGCCGATGCGGGAATACGAGACGTTCGCGCTGGGCGTCAACGAGGTGGACCCTGTCTCGGTCGCCAACTCGTACGCGACCCTCGCCGCCCGGGGCAAGCACTGCGAGCCCAGGGTGGTGACGGAGGTGCGCGACGGGGCGTTCGTTCGTTCCTTCGCCGCTCAGTGCCAGGAGGCGCTGGAGCCGCCGGTCGCCGACGCGGTGAACGGCGTGCTGTCGGAGGCGCTGAGCGGAAGCCCCCTCAGGGGCCTCGGCCGGGACGCGGCGGGCATGGAGGGCACCGTCGACTCCTTCACCGCCGCCTGGTACGCCGGCTACACCCCTGACCTGGCCTCCGCCGTCGCCCTCAGCCATCCTCTCGACCCGTACCGGCACAGGCTGTCGGACATCACCCTCGGCGGCCGCCACTACCAGGACGTGTACGGCACGTCGGTCCCCGGCCCCATCTGGAAGTCCTCGATGGAGGCGGCCCTGACCGGCATCCCGGAGACGGCGTTCGTCAAGCCCGACGCCGGCCGGTTCGGCGGCTGCCGCGACCACTGCGCCCGTTCATGAGGGAGGGGTGAGCAGGGACTCCAGCTCGGTGACCGCATGATCGCGGTGGACGTTGAGCGTCGTCACGGCCTCGTCGGCGGCGCGGCGGCGGAGGGCGTCGAGGGTGGCGCGGTGCTCCTTGACGACCCGCTCCCTGTTGCCCGCGTCGCCGTAGTACATCGAGCGGTAGGCGTCCGTCGTGTCCCAGAGGGTCCTGATCAGGCGGGCCAGGCGAGGCATGCCCGCGCGGTCGAACAGCGTCATGTGGAAGAGCCGGTTGGCCGTCGCCATGGCCGGCACGTCGCCTGCCGCGGCGGCCCGCTCGACCTCCTCCTGGGCCGAGTCCAGGCGGTCGAGGTCGGCGTCCGTGAGGCGGGCGACGGCGAGGCGGACGGCCTCCTCCTCCAGCAGCTCGCGGATGCGGTAGACCTCGCGCAGGTCGTCGAGTGAGAGCGTGGCGACGCAGTAGCCCTTGTGGGCCTTGTAGGTGACCAGGCCCTCGCCTTCGAGTGTCTTGAGCGCCTCGCGCAGCGGGACGCGGCTCACCTGGAGCTCCTCGGCCAGCGCGTCCTGCCGGATGGGTGTGCCGGGGCGGAGGCGGCCGGTGGTGATGGCGCGGCGCAGCTCGGCCAGCACGAACTGCTGGGCCGTCGGCGGCCTGCGTCGTGCCTCGTCCGAACTCACTGGCCCAATATCTCACGAACCCACGCCTCGTCCTGCCCGAGCTGGGGCGGCGGGCGGCGGTAGGAGGGCGGCGTGGCGCTGAGCCGCAGGGGGTTGGCGACCTGGCCGACGCCGTCGAGCCGTACGGAGGGCTCCAGGCCGAGCTCCTCGGCCAGGGCGAAGGCCGCGGCCAGGTCGTTGATCGGGCCGCAGGGCACCCCGGCGGCGGTGAGCGCCTCGAACCACTCATCGGCCGTGCGGGCGGCCAGCGCCACGTTGAGCTCCGCGACGAGCTCGTCCCTGGCGGCGACCCGGTCCGCGTTGGTGGCGTAGCGGGCGTCCTCCGCGAGGTCCGGGCGGTTCAGCGCCTTGCAGAGGGCCTGGAACTGCCGGTCGTTGCCCGCCGCGATCACGATCGGGCGGTCGGCGGCCTCGAAGACCTCGTACGGGACGATGCTGGGGTGCCGGTTGCCCATCGCCCGGGGCACCACCCCGGCGGCGGCGTAGGCCGAGGCGTGGTTGGTGAGCGCCGAGAGGAGGGAGGAGAGCAGCGAGACCTCGATGCGCTGCCCCTCGCCGGTGCGGTCGCGGTGGCGGAGCGCGGCCAGGATGCCCAGCGCGGCGTGCAGGCCGGTGATCACGTCCACCAGCGCCACGCCCGCCTTCGTCCCGGGCCCGTCCGGCTCCCCGGTGACGCTCATCAGCCCGCCGACCGCCTGCGCGATCAGGTCGTACCCGGGCAGCCCGGCTCCGGAGCCCGACCCGAACCCGGTGATCGAGCAGTACACCAGCCCGGGGTTGAGCTCGCGCAACGAGGAGTGGCCGAGCCCCAGCCGCTCCATCGTCCCGGGCCGGAAGTTCTCCACGAGCACGTCCGCCCTGGCCGCCAGGGCTCGCGCCACCTCCATGTCGGCCCGCAGGTCGAGCGCGATCGACCGCTTGTTGCGGTTGACGCCGAGGAAGTACGTCGCCTCACCGTCAGCTGCATAGGGCGGTCCCCAGGCCCGGGTGTCGTCCCCGGTGCCGGGCCGTTCCACCTTGATCACCTCGGCCCCCAGATCGGCCAGCAGCATCGTGGCGTACGGCCCCGCCAGCACCCTGCTGAAGTCCGCCACCAAGAGCCCCTCCAGCGCCCCACTCACGCGGGCGCCCCGAGGTGGACGGTCATCGGGTGGGTGAAGAACCCCTGCTCCTTGGGCCCGAAGCCCCAGCGACCGCCGATGAGATTCAGAACGTCCATGGTCAACGCAGCCTAACTATGTAATATTGGATTTTCAATATTGGATCCAAAATACAGAAGGAGTCCGGATGGTCACCCCGACCGCGCTGTTCGCCATAGACACGCTGCTGACCGACGAGGAGCGGGAGATCAGGAACACGGTCAGGCGCGTGTGCGACCGGGAGATCCGCCCGCACGTCGCCGCCTGGTTCGAAGCCGGGGAGCTGCCGGCGCGCGAGCTGGCCCGCACGCTCGGCTCGGTCGGCGTGCTCGGCATGCACCTCGAGGGTTACGGCTGCGCCGGCATGGGCGCGGTCTCGTACGGGCTGGCCTGCCTGGAGCTGGAGGCGGCGGACTCCGGGCTGCGCAGCCTGGTGTCGGTGCAGGGGTCCCTCGCGATGTACGCCATCTGGAAGTACGGCAGCGAGGAGCAGAAGCAGGAGTGGCTGCCCGCGATGGCGGCGGGCGAGCGCATCGGCTGCTTCGGCCTGACCGAGCCGGACTTCGGCTCCGACCCGGCGGGCATGCGGACCACGGCCAAGCGCGAGGGCGGCGACTGGGTGCTGAACGGCACCAAGATGTGGATCACCAACGGCTCGGTCTCGGACGTGGCGGTGGTCTGGGCGAGGACGGACGAGGGGGTCAGGGGCTTCCTGGTCCCGGCGGGCACGCCCGGCTTCACCGTGAACGACGTCAAGCACAAGATCTCGCTGCGTGCGAGCGTGACGAGCGAGCTGGTGCTCGAGGGCGTGCGCCTGCCGGACGAGGCCATGCTGCCGGGCGCCAGGGGCCTGTCCGGGCCGCTCGGCTGCCTGAACGAGGCGCGGTTCGGGATCGTGTTCGGGGCGATGGGGGCGGCGCTCGACTGCCTGGAGACGACCATCGCGTACGCGGGCGACCGGGAGGTGTTCGCCAGGCCGCTGGCGTCGTTCCAGCTCACCCAGGAGAAACTCGCCGACATGGCGCTGGAGCTGGGCAAGGGCCTGCTGCTGGCCGTGCACCTCGGCAGGCTGAAGGAGGCGGGCACGATCACCCCCGAGCAGGTGAGCGCCGGCAAGCTGAACAACGTCCGCGAGGCCCTGGAGATTGCCAGGAAGTGCCGCACGCTGCTCGGCGCGAGCGGCATCACCCTGGAGTACCCGGTGATCAGGCACGCCGTGAACCTCGAGTCGGTGCTGACCTACGAGGGCACGTCCGAGATCCACTCCCTGGTCCTGGGCAAGGCGCTCACCGGGATCGGCGCTTTCCACTGATCAGAACGTCTGCCAGGACGCCTCGGTGACCTGGCACGGCCCGCCCTGGTGCACCCGCAACCGCCCCGCGGGCAGGTCCAGCGCGATCGTGGCGACGGTCTCCCACCGCTGGTTGATCGGCTGCGTCTGGTCCGGGTGGGCGCAGACGGGCGCGTCGTCGGGGCCGTGGCTGAGCATGGCCAGCGCCCGGGTGGTGTGGTCGTCGCTCTTCAGGCCCTCGGTGTTGGCCTGCAGGTGCTGGAGCCTGGCGTACGTGCTGGGCCGGTCGGTGGCGTGCCGCTCCCCCACCGCCAGGTCGGGGTCGAGGAAGTGGTTGCAGTGCTGCAGCACGCCGCCCGGCTGCGGCGGGATGACGGCGACGCCGGCCGGGGAGATCTCGATCGAGGCCGCGTCCGACGAGGTCACGGCCGTGATGACGGTGGATGCCGAGACCGTGGCGGAGCGCGCGATGTCGGCGGCCTCCTCGACCGTGGTGGCGTCGTCCAGGATCCTGCGGGCGATCAGGTGCACGGGCACGCCGAGCTCGGCGGTGTCGCACTCGTGGCGCAGGATGTTGAAGTGGATGCCGAGCCCCGCCGTGTTCACCCCGATCTTGGCCAGCGCCCCGGCCTCGGTGAACGTCCGCACGACATGCCCGGGACTCGGCTCCAGCTCCCAGAGCATGGGCGCGTCGCGCAGGTGGTCGTGCCAGTCCCAGGTCTGCACCGTACGCGGCGGCAGGTCATTGCCCGGGAGCACGACGGAGGTGGAGCACTCCCCCTCGCCGGTCGCGTCGATGGCGGCCAGGATCTCGGTGCGCGCGTTGACGACGGCGACCTGCCAGGGCTCCAGACCGGCGCCCGCCGCGATCCCGGCGATCTCCTCCGCCAGGTGCGGCGCCCAGTCGGCGCTGCGCTCCAGCGCCTGCTTGCCCCACGCGCGGACCTGCGCCGTGGTGGCGCCCGCCACGTGGAACAAGTCCGAGTAGCCGGCGAGGTTGGCGATGATCGCCTTGCGCCGGTGCGTGCCGAGCTCCTTGCCACGCGCGCGGGAATCGATTTGTGTCGACGTGAAGGTGGGAAAAGTCATGAACCATCCATCAGGTCGGCGAGCCGGGGGGTCTCGGTGGCGAACGAGGCGCGGACGCGCGTACCGTTCGGCGTCGATGTCCTGGCTCAGCTTGAACATGCTTCTCGATATGCACATGCATACAAAAGGCCACTACCCCAGGTGGCAGCGCGGCGAACCTCTCCCTTCACGCTCCCAGGAGGGCGAGTGGAGCGACTCCAGCGCCGCTTCACCACGCCGACCGGTCCGACCCGTCCCATCACGTGCACATCCGGTAACTGCGGGTAATGAAATCTGTGCAAGTAGCATGTGAGCGAGGGCGAGGTTCCCGACACTTGGTGGGTGACCGCAATGGCGACGTTCGAACCGACCGCGGAGCGCAAGGTTGTCCTTCCTCCGCCGCCGTACACAGTCGACGACCTGCTCAAGCTCCCGGACGACGGGAACCGCTACGAGCTCTTCAACGGGAGCCTACTGGTGAGCCCTGCCCCCACATCCCCCCACCAGCGCGCCATCTTCCGGCTCCAGATCATCCTCAACGATGCGGCACCGCCTGAGTTGGAGCCGCTGGCAACCGTCAATCTGCGAGTCACTGACAAGGACTATTACATCCCCGACCTTGTCATCGTGCCCGCAGACACCGCCCAGCTCATGTTCTCGCCCGAGGAGTTGCACCTCGCCGTGGAGGTGGTCAGCCCGAGCACCAAGATGCGGGACAAGATTCTCAAGGTCGGGGCGTATGCGGCGGCGGGCGTCCCCGTTTACTGGCGAGTCGAGCTGGACGAGGGGCCGGCACTCTATGTCTATGAGCTCAATGGCGACAGCTATGACCCTCCGACCGTCTACAAGGCAGGTGAGGTCGCGAACCTGACGGTGCCGTTCCCGATGAGCTTCGACCCCGCCGATCTCGACCGTCCACGGCGCTGACCTCCTCCTCAGGTCGTGGTGAGCCAGAGCCGGAGGAGATGGCGGCGGCGGTGCGGCTCCGGGTGGTCCTCGTAGGCGGTGCGGCTGTGCAGGACGACATGGTTGTTGAGGAACTGCATGTCGCCCTCCCGCAGATCCATGGTGAGCGTGAAGCGAGCGTCGTTGGTCAGTTGGTCGAGGAGTGCCATGGTCTCCTCCTGCGCCGGTGTGAACGGCGGGACGGTGGCGCCGCGCTGGGCCGAGCGCAGGTAGTCGGGGCCGTACGCGACGGACACCCCTCCACCGGGACGGGCCACGCAGATCGGCTTGGTGTAGAAGCTGTCCGGGCCGTCGCCGGTGCGGCGGTCGTGCCACCACGGCTGGTAGAGGAGCTCCGCCAGGTCGGGGCGGGTGCGGACGAGCTCGTTGTGCACCGCCACCGAGCTGACGATCGCGCTGAGGCCGCCGGATCTCGCCGGGCGCACGCACAGGAGGGCAACCACATCCGTGGGGTCGCTGTGGAAGCCGAGACGGCCGCTGTGCTGGTAGCTCTTCGCGCGGGACGGGTCGGCGCCCGTGTCGCGGACGTGCATGAGCGGCTGTGCGCCGGGGCCTTGCGGGACGACGGCGCCGACGTGGCCGGCGAGGCCGAGCGCGGCCGTCTCGCACTGCTGCTCGGTCATCTCCTCCACGGGCACCCCCTGGATCAGGGCGAAGCCGCGGCCGTCCATGAGCTCGTCGCGGACCCGGTGGAGGATCGGGGCGAGCGTCGGCAACGGGAAGCCCTCGAGGTCCCCGTGGACGGCCGCGAGCACCTCTCGCTTGTGCGCCTCCGTCAGCGGGATCCGCCAAGCATCGCCGTCGCGGAGCTCCGCACCCAGCCACTCCCCCGGTCCCAGAACCTCCGTGACCGCCATGCGTGCCACCACCTCTCCGTGAGCCGTTCGTCTCGACTCACCATGCCCTTCTCTCCTGGCGGCGGCAGCACCTCATCGCCCACGGCATAACGTCTTCACCCAGAGCGGAAGGAGCGAGAAGTGCCGGCGGCCCGCGACGTGTACACCGTCACCTCGTCCGGCTGGACCAGACCGTCCTGGATGGCGCAGATGAGGAGCTTCTCCTTGGTCGGCGCGGGGCGGCCCGCGGCGGCGTACTTGACCCTCGCCCGGTCGATGTACTGGCGTACGGTGCGCTCCTTGATGCCCATCCTGGCCGCCACCGACGCCTTCGACATCGACTGGAACCAGAACAGCAGCGCCGCACGCTCCTTGTCCGACAGCTGCGGCCGGTGCGGGCCCTCGTCCGTGGCGATCGCCTGGGCCATGGGCAGGGTGACGGTCGGCCGGTCGGCCGCCACCTCCAGGATGGTCTCCAGGCAGGACTCGCGCGTGGCCCGCCCCTTGCCGATGAAGGCCGAGGCGCCCGCGTCCAGCACCGCCCGCACCGTCTCCGGCTCCTCGTGCTCCGAGAAGACGATGACCCGCTGGCCGCTCGCGCACAGCTCGGCGACCCGGTCCACGACCATGGTGCCGTTGAGGTTGAGGTCCAGCAGGAGCACGTCGGCCGCCACGCCGTGGACCGACTCGATGGTGGGCCCCTGAGCGACCAGCTCCACCGGGCTCGGCCCGCCGAACCACGACCTGACGCCGTCCACCACCACCTGATGGTCCTCCACCAGGGCGACCGTCACCCGCCCGTCGCCGTTCCGGTCCGCCCCCGGCTCCGTCTCCCGTCCCATCCGGTCCGCCCCCACTCCCGTCGCCTCGCCGATCCGCTCCGTCCCCAGTTCCGTCGCTTGATCGAGCGGGTGCGTTACGGGTTCGCGCGCCGGCCCCCTCCGACCGGCGCGCTCCCCGCCCCACCCCTCATGGGCCCTGCCAAATGCTGTTGACCCACACGTCCCCTCCCTGCCGCTGGTAGGTGACGACGACCCCGCTCGGCTCGTGTACCGGAGTGGTGCTGATGGGCAGGTCGTCGCTGTCGGCCACGACGGCCACGCTCACCAGGGTCGACATCGCGGACACGGTCACCCTGGCCCGCGACCGCGCACCGTCCAGCGCCCGGACGGGCGCCCTGAGCAGATCCTCCCGTACGCCTTCCGGCAGCACCGGCATCCGCTGCCCGAACGGCGGCGCCGTCACCAGGACCTGGCGCCGTTCGGCCGCGTCGATGCGCTCGCGCAGCACGGACACCAGTTCGTCGGGTACGTCCTCCCGCTCCGTGATGAGCCGGCGCAGCCGCATGGCCCCGGCCGTGCAGTCCTCGCGTACGCGGGGATCCCCTGGGTCGGCCCCGTCGGCGAGCTGCTTGAGCAGCGACTCCGCCACGTCACGGATCGCGGCGTACCGGCGGAGCCGGTCGGCGTGGATGCGCTGGGCGGACGCCCGCCAGGCGTCGTCGGCGATCAGCCGGCGGGCCAGCAGCGCGGCGTCCTCGGCCCGGACGCGGAGCGTGTGGCAGCCCGCCGCGTACCCGAGCTGGAGCGTGATGCTCCCGACCATGACCATGAGGTACTTGGCGATGGAGACCCGGTCGACCGTCCCCGTCACGATCATCGCGGCCAGCATGACGCCGGCGTTGACGGAGAGGAACGCGATCAGCTCTCTCCGCCAGCGGGGCCGGTTCCACAGGAGCATGACGCCGAGCCAGCCCACCGAGCCCCAGCCCCAGTCGGCGGCGCCCAGCAGGTCCTCGGGGCGGCAGGACACGATCACCGCGACGTCCACGGCCAGCACGGCGACAGCCGGCCGGCCGGCCCTGGTCAGGCCGCCGAACGTCCCTATCAGCGATCGCGCGGCGATCACCGCGATCGCCGTGTAGCCGATCCAGGCGACCGCCGCCAGGCCCGGCCAGCGGAAGGACGGCCAGCCCGCGACGGTGACGGTGAGGTCGTAGCCGATGTGCCAGGCCGCGGTGATCACCACGGCGCCGATGGCGGTGTAGCGGGCGTAGCGCTGGGCGACCTCCTCGATGTCATCGGTCATGGCCGCCACCACAGGCTCACCCGGGTGCCCTGGTCGCCGGACCGGATGTCGGCACCGGCGTTCGGCAGCGAGCGCATCGTGTCGAGGATCGACCCGCGCACGCCGAACCGGTCGGGCGGCACCCGCGCGGGGTCGAAGCCGCCGCCCGCGTCCGCGACCTCCACCCGGATCTCCCCGTCGCGGCGGCTGGAGACCAGCTCGGCCTCGCGCACCCCGGCGTGCAGCGCCACGTTGGCCAGCGCCTCGGTGACCGCGCGGGCGAAGCGCTCGGCGACCTCCCCCGGCACCGTCTCCGGCGTCAGCCGCCTGCGGACGGCCAGCCCCGTCGCCCGCCCCGCCACCTCGTCGAGCAGGGCGTCCAGGGCGATGGGCGCGTACCGGGCGCGTGGCCTGTCGCGCAGCTCCTCCAGCGCCGCCAGGTCGGCCGCCGCCTGGCGGCGCAGCGTGCGCGATGGCCCCTCGTACGTGCCCAGCCCGACCATCGTCAGCGTGTGCAGCGACGTCTCGTGGACGCTGCCGACCTGGCGCAGCTCGTCCTCGCGCCTCAGCCGATCGACGACGAGCGCGATCTCGGCGCGGGCGCTGTCCCGCAGGAACGCGTCCGCCGAGGCGGCGGAGCGGCGCAGCAGCGTCATCAGCACCGCGATGGCGAGGATCTGCACGAGGTGGATCCCCAGCGTCCCGGCCACATCCTGGTACGGGGAGGCCAGCCGCATCCCGGCCAGGTACGCCACCGCCACGACCAGTCCGGCGGGCACCGCCGCCCAAGGCCGCCACGCGACCCCCGAGACGACGATGGTCATCGTGACCAGCCCCGCGATCCAGCTGGATCCCCCGTCGAGCGCCGCCCCCGCGACGAGATGGCGCTGTGCGAGGCAGAGCGTGATCGTGATGGCCGCGTCACCCGCCACGAGCCAGGCGGGAATCCGCTCCCTGCGCCGGGCCACGCGCAGGAACAGCCCGGTCCACACGAGGTCGATCGCCAGCGAGGGCGCCAGCCAAGCCGCTGACACCGGCGGTACGGCGGCGAGGATCGCGGCCACGACCGCCACGAGGCCCACCACGCCCCGCGCCCCCGCACAGGTGCGGGCGATGGTCCGCTCCATGTGCCTGGCCGCCGAGTCGTATCTCGTGGAGCCGGAGTGAGACATGGGCCGCCTGCTCGTGATGAGAGCACAAGAGGGGCTTCACAATAACGCATCCGGTATGAGTGGGCACGGTGTGAATACGGCCTTTTTGCGGAGGCGGGTGGAGACATGTGGCGCATGGTCGTTTCCTCCGTCCGGCACTCCTCGCGGCGTTCACCGCCTCATCGCACCGTGACCCGCCATGCGCCCGGCTGGCATGACGGCTGATCGGCCGTCATCCGCTACGACGGCCGATCAGCCGTCAGCCGCGTCTCCTCACAGGAGCGTGTACTGGCTGCGGGTCGCGACGATGCGACGAGAGGGGACCTCATGACCTTCCTGGTGATCTCCATCCTGGCCGGCTGTCTGTCGGTGATGACGGTCCGCGGCCGGCAGGGGAACTGGCCGTCCGGCATGCCGGTCGCACGGCCGCGCCTGGTGGCGGCGGGCGGCACGTACACGGGCTCGCGCGGCCGGCCGTCGGACGCGTACGTCATCCAGGAGCGGCTGGTCGCGGCGGCCCACGGCGCGGGCGGCGAGCCGGCCCACACGGCCGCGGCCCTGGCGCTGGGCGCGGTGGTCGCCGCCAGGCCGCAGTACCAGGAGGACCTCGACGAGTGCGCGCAGATCGCGCACCGCGCCGTGCGCACCGCGACCCTGCGGAGCGGCTCGGCGCACGACCTGGTCAGCACCATGGACGTGGTCGTCCTCGATCCCGGCGAGAGCCCGTCCCTGCGGTTCGCCCACGTCGGCAACGGCGCGATCTGGCACTGCGCGAAGGGCGGCGAGCCGCGGCCGCTCACGACGTCGCACTCCTTCGACGACGGCCCGCTGCTGCGCGCGCTCGGTCTGCCGTCCGCGCTCAACCCCGAGGTCGGCGCCGTACCGCTCCGCCCCGGCGACCGCGTCGTCATCGTCTCGGACGGCGCGATCAGGGCGCTGGGCGCGGCGCGCATGAAGGAGCTGCTCAGCTACGGCGCGTCACCCGGCGCATGCCTGGACCGGCTGTACGACGAGATGGCCGCGGCCGAGCCCAAGAACGACGCCACGGTGATCATCGCCGACTACGTCACGGCTTGAGTACGGGTGTACTCAGGCGAGTTCGCCTGCCCTCGGTGACTATCGGAGGGAATCTCCCACACTGGACACCGGAGGGCTCGGATGAGCGCCATATTCGGAGAGACGCTGAGCTTCACCCAGGCGGAGGGCGATGAGGTGCGGCTCGTCGTGTTCGGCGACGAGCACTACGCCCGCTACGAGACCCTCGACGGCTACACCGCCGTCTACGACGCCTCCGCCGGCGGCTACTGCTACGCCGACCTCAAGGACGGGCGGTTCCAGTCCACCGGGGTCAGGGCCGACTCCCACGACGCGCCCGGCGGCGTGCCTCGCCACCTGCGCGAGTCGGGTCCGGTCATGGCCGAGGCGCACCGGCGGCGCAGGCCCGGCACGCTCTCGGCCGAGGCGGCGGAGGACTCCGCGCTGACGTTCGGACCGAGGGGCGGGCTGCTGGAGGGCCGCAGGCTCAGCGTCGGCACCGTACGCGGCCTGACCATCCTCGTCGACTTCCCCGACCAGGCCACGACGGTCGCCCCGGCGCAGGTGGACGCGCTGCTCAACGCCCCCGGCTATCACGAGAACGGCAACGCGTGCTCGGTCAACGAGTACTACAAGACCATGTCGAGCGGCCTGCTGGACTTCACCAACGACGTCGTGGGCCCGTTCAGGATGAGCCACGACATCACCTTCTACGCCGACCCCGGCAACCACGACGTGCTGGTCCCGGAGGCGCTGCAGGCGGCCGTCGACTCGGGCGTCGACCTCACCCGGTACGACTCGCTCGGCCAGAAGGTCGTGGACGCCCTGATCGTCATGTACGCCGGCAAGACGCAGTACATCAAGGACAGCGTGCTGTGGCCGCACAACAGCGTCATCGAGCTGGAGTTCGGCGACATGCGCACCCACTTCTACCTGGTGACGAGCATGGGCGAGGGTCCCGAGCAGCTCACGATCGGCACGTTCTGCCACGAGACGGGCCATCTCCTGTGCCGCTTCCCCGACCTGTACGACTACGGCCAGCGCGACGGCGACGACTTCGCCAGCTCGGGCCTCGGCCTGTACTGCCTGATGAGCGCAGGCAACCACCTGAACGGCGGCAAGACGCCCGCGGCCGTCTGCGCCTACCTGCGCGACCTCGCCGGCTGGTGTCCCGAGAAGGTGGACCTCAACCGGGGCGGCGTGTTCCAGGCCGAGCACGGCGACTACCGCAAGGCGTTCCGCTACTCGACCGGGACGGACGAGGAGTACTTCCTGGTGGAGAACCGCTCCAAGCTCGGCCTCGACCTGCAGCTGCCGGCCGGCGGCCTGGCCGTGTACCACTGCGACACCCGCGGCACCAACGAGCTGCAGGACGGGACGCCGCTGCACCACTACCAGATCGCGCTGCTGCAGGCCGACGGCCACCTCGACCTGGAGAACAACCTCAACATGGGCGACAGCCGCGACCTGTACGGCCGGGTGGACGGCACGGCGCTGTCGCACTCGACCGTGCCCGCCAGCCTGCTGTGGAGCGGAGCCGAGTCGGGGCTGACCCTGTCGGCGATCAGCGACCCCGGCCAGGCCATCCGCTTCAAGGCGGGCCCGGTGGGGGTGAACGGCGCCGCGTTCAGCTCGGTGTCGCGCCCGGCGCTGCGCATCCCCGACAGCGATCCGCACGGCGTGGCCGACACGATCACGATCGAGGCCGAGGGGACCGTACGGACGCTGAAGGTCCTCATCGACCTCGACCACAACCACCCCGAGGACCTGCGGATCGTGCTGCACTCGCCGACCGGCCGGCGCATCGTCCTGTCGCACATGGCAGCCCTGGACACCTCGAAGCTGCTGGAGTACGCCACCGAGCCGCCGTCGGCCGTGACGCCGCTGGTGGGGCAGCCGGCGGGAGGCGGGTGGACGCTGCGGGTGAGCGACCTCTCCCCGTCGCACGCCACGGCCGGGATCCTGAGCGCCTGGCGGCTGGACATCGTCACGGGCACCTGACCGCACCTCGAGCGCGTGTCACGGCCGTCTGACGCGCGCTCGACCGGATGTCATAAGATCGTGATCGTGACCGCTCCCCACGGCATCAACCCCAACGTCCCCCATTCGGCCCGCGTCTACGACTACTGGCTGGGCGGCAAGGACAATTTCGAGGCGGATCGCAAAGTGGCCGAGCAGACCATGGCGGCGGTGCCGGGTGTGCGCGAGAGCGCCAGGAACAACCGGGCCTTCCTCGGCCGGGCCGTGCGCCACCTCACCCGGCTCGGCGTCCGGCAGTTCCTCGACCTCGGCACGGGCATCCCGAGTCAGGGCAACACGCACCAGGTCGCGCAGGCGGAGGCGCCGGACGCCCGCGTGGTGTACGTCGACAACGACCCCATCGTGATGTCGCACGCCAGGGCGCTGCTGAACAGCACGCCGGAGGGCAGGACCGCCTACATCGAGGCCGACGTGCGCGACCCGCGGAGCATCCTCGAGCACCCCGACGTGCTGGCCACGCTCGACTTCAAGCAGCCGGTCGCGCTGGTGATGGTCGCGATCCTCATGCACATCCCCGACGACGACGACCCGGCGGGGCTGGTCAAGACGTTCGCCGCGGCCGTGCCCTCGGGCAGCTACCTCGTGCTGAGCCACCTGACGCTGGACTTCGTGCCCAAGGAGACCGCCGGCACCTACCTGGCGGCCACCAGCCACCAGGCGATGCACAGGACGCCCAGGACGGGCGAGCAGATCGCGCGTTACTTCGACGGGTTCGACCTGATCGAGCCCGGGCTCGTGGCGGCCCCCGACTGGCGTGACACGCCGCTCTTCGCCGACGACCCCGCAGCCTGGATGTACGCCGGGGTCGGCCGCAAGCACTGACCCCTCAGCCGTGCGAACGCTGAGGGCGCGGCTCGGCGCTCTCCACGGCGGTCTAAGGTTCAAGCCGTGGATCAACACGGCGGGGCGAACGCGACGGTCGAGGCGGGGCGGCCCGCCGCGGCCGGTCCAGCGGCGCCGCGGAAGCGTCGCAGGCGATGGCCGGCCTGGACGGTCGTCACGCTGCTGGCCCTCTGGGCCGTCATCAGGGCCGGTGGCCTGGAGACCGGCTCGTTCCTGACCCAGCTCATGACCGTGACCCCCATCGGGGCGGGCCTCGCGGCGCTGACCGCGATCCTGTCGCTGCTCAGGCGCAACCGCCCGGCCGCGCTGGCGGCGGCGCTCGTCGGCGCGGTGATGGTGTCGGTCGTGACACCGCGGGCCTTCGGCGCCGAGCAGCCGCCCGCGAGCGGCGCGCCGCTGCGGGTCCTGGCGATCAACCTGTTCGGCCGGGGCGACGCCCAGACCGTGGTGGACCTGGTACGCAGGTTCGACGTCGAGGTGTTCAGCGCCCTGGAGCTCACCCCGGCGGAGGCCGAGCGCCTGGACGCGGCCGGGTTGAAGCAGCTCATGCCGTACCGCGTGCTGCAGGCCGACTTCGGCGCGACCGGCAGCGGCATCTTCGCCAGGCACCCGGTGACGGAGCTGACGGGCCTGTTCACACCGATCGGCCACAACATGCCCGCCGCCACCGTCACCTTGCCCGGCGGCGGCAAGGTCGAGTTCGTGGCCGTCCACCCCAACCCGCCGCTCGGCCGCATGGAGGCGGAGTGGAACGCCGCCCTGCGCGCGCTCCCCTCGCCGTCGCCTGCCACCGTCCGGGTGCTGGCCGGCGACTTCAACGCCAGCCTCGACCACCGCGCCTTCCGCGACCTGCTCGACCGCGGCTACGTGGACGCGGCCGACCAGGCGGGCAAGGGCCTGACCCCGACCTGGCCGAACCTCCGGGCGATCCCGCCCATCATCTCCATCGACCACGTCCTGGCGGACCGGCGCGTGGCCGTGCGGCGGGTCGAGATCGTGGACGTGCCCAGGACCGACCACCGCGGCGTGTTCGCCGAGCTACGCCTGCCCTAGCCCCGTCCCCGCCCTGAATCAGTGTCCCAGCGTCTTCTCGGTGGTGAGTCTGTGCCTGGTGCCGAGGGCGACGGTCTCGCCGGTGAGCCGGATGTCCGCGCGCAACGGCAGCTCCGCCGCCGACGGCCCGGCGGCGAGCACGATCGTTCCCGGCTCGACGATGCGGCGCAGGCCGAGCCCGGTGTAGGAGAAGGCGTCCGCGGGCACGTCGAACGCCACGACGCGTTCCTCCCCCGGCTTCAGCGCCACCCTGGCGAACCCGATGAGCTGGACGACGGGCCTGGCGACCTGCGCGACCGGGTCGGAGGCGTAGAGCTGCACCACCTCCTCGGCAGGCCTGGCCCCGGCGTTGCGGACCGTCACCCGGGCCTCGATCGAGCCGCTGGTGGGGCATTCGGCCCGGTCCGTGGCCAAGGCCACGTAGTCGATGGCGGAGTACGACAGCCCGTGCCCGAACGCGTACGCCGGGGTGGGGTCGAGCACCGTGATGCCGTCGGTCCTGCCGCCAAGGGGCGGTTGCAGGTAGGTGGACGGGTTGACGAAGGGCGTGCCGGGGACCTGCACGGGCAGGCGGCCCGACGGGTTCACCCGGCCGCTCAGCACGCCCGCCAGCGCAGCCCCGCCCTCCACGCCGGGGAAGAACGCCTGGACCGCGGCGGCGACCCGGTCCTTGTACGCTCCGAGCGCGTACGGCCTGCCGGACACGACGACCAGGACGGTGGGGGTGCCGGTCGCCAGGACCGCCTCCACCAGGTCCGGCTGGAGGCCGGGCAACCGCAGGTCGGGCGCGTCGCACCCCTCGCCCGACGTGCCGCCGCCGAACAGCCCGGCCCGGTCACCGACGAACACGAGCGCCAGGTCCGCCTCGGCCGCGGCCTCGGCGGCCCGGGCGATGCCCGGCCCGTCGCCGCCCGACACGTCGGTCCCCTTCTCGTACCGCACCTCGGCGTAGGGGAACTCGGCCTCGACGCTCTCCCTTATGGACGCGACCGGCAGCCCCATGCCGTGCTCCGGGTAACGGTCGAGCACGTGGTTGGGGAAGGCGTAGCAGCCCATCAAGGTACGCGGGTCGTCGGCGCACGGGCCGATGACCGCCAGCCGGGCGGTCGTGCCGGGACCGATGGGCAGCAGGCCGTCGGGGTTGCTCAGGAGCACGATGGAACGTTCCGCGACCTCGCAGGCGATCCGGCGGTTGCGCGGACTGTCCAGATCGACGCCGTCCGGGCCCTCCGGGACGAGCGGGCCGCCGTCCAGCAGGCCGAGCTCGATCTTCTGGCGCAGGACCCGGCGTACCGACTCGTCCACCACCGCCTCGGCCACCCGCCCCGCGCGGACGCCGGCGACCAGGTGCGCGCCGTACGAGATCGTCTCGGGCAGCTCCACGTCGACGCCCGCGGGCAGCGCCACCGCGCCGGCCTCCGCGGCGTCCTCGGCCACCTGGTGCATGGAGGCCAGGAACGGGATGGACCAGTAGTCGGACGTCACGGTGCCCTCGAACCCCCACTCGTCGCGCAGCAGCCGCCGCAGCAGGTCGGCGCTGGCTCCCACGGGGACGCCGTCGAGGTCGGTGTAGGAGCACATGACCGAGCGGGCCCCGCCCTCGCGCAGCGCGATCTCGAACGGCGGCAGGATCACGTCGGCCAGCTCGCGCGGCCCGATGCTGACCGGGGCGTGGTTGCGGGCGGCGCGGGAGGCCGCGTACCCGGCGAAGTGCTTCAACGTGGCGATGACCCCGGCCCCCTCCAGACCGCGTACGTAGGCCGCGCCCAGCCGGCCCACCAGGTGCGGATCCTCACCGAGGGTCTCCTCCACCCGCCCCCACCGATAGTCCCGCACCACGTCCAGCACTGGCGACAACCCCTGGTGCACCCCCGCCGCCCGCAGGTCCGCGCCGATCGCCGACGCCATCCGCTCGACCAGCTCAGGGTCGAAGGTCGCCGCCCATGCCAGCGGCGTCGGATACGCCGTCGCCCCGAACGTGGCGAATCCCGTCAAGCACTCCTCATGCGCGATCGCCGGGATGCCCAGGCGGTTCGAGGCCACCACCCGCTCCTGAAGCTCGCGCAAACGGGCCGCGCCCTCGGCGGAGGACAGCGGCGCGGTGCCGTAGACGCGGGTGAGGTGGCCCAGCCCGTGGCTCAGCTGCTCGTCCAGCGTCTCCGGGGGCTTGAACCGGTCCTGCAGGGGCGCCACGTTGCCCTCCCCGCCGTCCTGGAGCCAGACGGACCCGAGCTGCGCGACCTTCTCCTCCAGCGTCATCTCCGCCAGGAGGGACCCCACGCGTTCGTCGATCGTCCGTGCGCTGTCCCGCCAGGGCGCGAGGCCCGGCGCGTTCACTGATGTCATGGCGCCCCCCTTGTGAAACTTCGCAAGCTCATGCAGATCATCGAATTCGGACTCTAGATGCCGCTCTCAAAAGCCGTCAAGAATATTTCGGGACAATTCCGAAACTTTCGGAAATATCGGGGCCGCGCGAGGAAGGCGACTATCACCACAAGGACAGTTCGAAAATACGTTCGCACCTGGAATCGTCACGTCCCTGCCCGGACCCACCGGGGCCTGCTACACGAGGAGCCATGACATGCCCTTTCTCAAGGCCTTACGTTCGTCCCACGCGGTCGCGCTCGCCTTGATGAGCGCGACCGCCCTGGTCCTGCCCGCCTCACCCGCGCAGGCGACGAGCACCAACGTGGTCGTCACCTGGAACGAGGCGCTGCTAGCGGCGGTGCGCGGCGGCACACTGGGACCGCCGCAGGCGGCCAGGGCGCTGGCGATCGTGCACACCTGCGCCTACGATGCCTGGGCCGCCTACGACCCGGTGGCCGTCGGCACCCGGCTGGGGGGCTCGCTGCGCCGGCCCTCGCCGGAGCGCACCGAGGCCGGCAAGGCCGAGGCCATCAGCTTCGCCGCCCACCTCGCCGCGGTCGATCTCTATCCGGCGCAGCGACCCGCGTTCGACGCGCTGATGGCCGAGCTGGGCTACGACCCGGCCGACCCATCGAGCCGCCCGGCCCAGACGGGCGTGACCGCGTGCCAGGCGGTGCTCGACCACCGGCACGCCGACGGCTCCAACCAGCTCGGCGGCTACGCGGACACCACCGGGTACGCGCCGGTCAACGCGCCTGTAGTGGTCTCCGATCCACTGACCTCCCTCGCCGAGCCCGGCCGGTGGGCGCCACTCACCTATGTCAACCGGGCAGGTACGCTGGTCACACCGCCGTTCCTCGCCCCGCACTGGGGTCGTGTGGGCTCCTTCAGCGGCGCCGCCCGCGACCTCGCCGACAGTGTGCCCGCGCCGTACGCCTATCCCTCGTCCGGCTTCAGCAAGCAGGCCGCCGAAATCGTCTCCGGCACGGCCTCGCTGACCGACCGGCAGAAGGCGATCGCCGAATACTGGGCCGACGGCCCCAACAGCGAGACGCCGCCCGGGCACTGGTGCCTGTTCGCGCAGCGGATCTCCGCGCGCGACCACCACAGCCTCGACCAGGATGCGAAGATGTTCTTCGCGCTGGCCAACTCGGTCATGGACGCCGGGATCGCCTCGTGGGAGGTCAAGCGCGACCACGACTCGGCTCGCCCGATCACCGCGATCCGCTTCCTGTACCGGGGGAAGCAGATCCCCACCTGGGGCGGCCGGACGATCGACGGGGCCTCGTGGGTTCCTTATCAGGCGCCGACGTTCCCGACGCCGCCGTTCGCCGAGTACGTCTCGGGGCACAGCACGTTCAGCGCGGCGGCGGCCGAGGTGCTCAAGCGCTTCACCGGCTCCGACACGTTCGGCGAGCAAGCAGTGATCGCGAAGGGTTCGTCGCAGGTGGAGCCCGGGGTGACGCCGGTGCAGGACGTGACGTTGCGCTGGCACACGTTCACGGAGGCCGCCGACGAGGCCGGGATGTCACGTCGGTACGGTGGCATCCACTTCCCCCCGGGCGACCTGCAGGGCCGCGCCCTGGGACGGGCGGTCGGCACGGCGGCGTGGGATCGCGCCAAGGCGTACTGGACGGGCCGCGGCTGACCTTCCCATGCCGAGGCGCCCGCTCCACTGCGCTGAGAGCGGGCGCCTTTCGTGCAGCGGAGAAGGTCAGGCCGCGCTTTCCTCGGCCTCCCGATGGAGCGTCTCAAGGTCGAACGCGCCCGACTTGACCGCCGCGGTGAACGCCTCCCAGTCGCGGCGCGGGACCTCCAGCACCTTGTCCGGGTTGTCCACGTGGATGACCTCCACGTGGTCGTTGATCCGCTTGGCCGCGACGCGGCCCGCGTCTTGAGTCATGCCGCACTCCTTCCAGTGCACTGCGGAGGTGTCCGCCCCTGCCGCCTTCGCAGGATGACCGGGGCGGCTGCGGGAAGCCTTCCATCCCGGCCGGGGCACCGGCCACTGGTCCGGGTGGAAAAACCCACTCGCGGAGGTCGATCTCTTGACCTCAGATGCAAGATTGACGCCCCGGCCCCACGCAGCGTCATGCGGGCGTGAGGATCCAGTGGTGATCAAGCGGCTGTAAGAGCCTTTTAAGTGGAGAGACGTAAGTTACGCATAAATTAGCGAACAGCACCACATAGAGGACATGTCATGAACTTGACCCCAAAGCGGCAGACGCGCGTCCACAAAACCCGGAGCATCCGCATCACATAGCCAGAAGATCATCCCCAATGGATGGTTCGAGCATAGTTGAAGCATTCCTCCGGCGATGTCCCGCCTGTCTACAGTCCTACCTGTGGGGGCTCAAGTCACAAGCACCAAGGTGTGGAGCGAGCTGCACGTACGCTCCACACCCCAGCTGTACGTCTCCATCTCGCCCAACCTGACCGTCCTTGCCATGATCGCCGACGCCCTCGCCGACCGCCACCGGGGCCTGCCGGAACTCTGGCGGCGGGCGATCGCCTCGCGGGTCGGCCCGCTCGGCCACGAGGCCGTGCGCCCGCTGGCCGCCCCCGGCTACTCCGCCGCGCCCGACAGCCTCGTGCCGCGCACCCCCGTCGGCCAGGACGTCTCCGTGCAGGCCCAGATCAGCGCGCTGCACGACACTCCCCCCGACCACCTGATCAGGGATCTGGAGCAGGCGTTCGGCCCGGGCGACCCGCCCCCGCACTGGCGCTCGGCGGCCGAGCGGCCCTCCCGCTGGCTGGTCGGCTACGCCAGCGCCCTGGCCGACGTCTGGAACACCACCGAGCCCCTGTGGCAGCGCGGCCGCCTGCTGCTGGACAGGGAGGTCGAACGGATCGGTGTCGCCACCGTGCGCGGCGGCCCGGAGTTGCTGCTCGGCGCGCTCAGCGACCGCATCGCGTACGGCGAGCGCGGACTGCGCATCTCGGACGTCGAAGCCGGCACGTACGACCTGGGCGACCGCAAGATCGTCCTGGTGCCGATGCTGGCCGGCAAGGACGCCCTGATTTTCAGCCTCGACAACCCGGACGCGGTGTGGATCGCCTACCCCGTGCCGGGGGCGGACTCGCTGTGGCGCAAGCCGGTCGCGCCCGCGATGGACGAGCTGTCGGCCCTCGTGGGGCCGGTCCGCGCGGACCTGCTCTGCGCGCTCGACCAGCCCATGACCATGTCGATGCTGGCCACCGACATGAAGATCGCGCCCAGCGGTCTCACGTACCACTGCGACCGGCTGCGGGCCGGGCGGCTGATCACGCGCGAGCGGCGCGGGCGCGAGGTGTGGATCGCCCGCACGCACCGGGCGGAAGAACTGCTGGAGCTGTTCCGGCGCTGACGGAAGGGCTTGGGGCGCGCGCTGGAGACGCCTCCGCCCAGGAACAGGCCGACGTCTACCAGCGCCGCGACGAGGGCCCCCGCGGTAATCCCCGCCGCCCGCCGCCCCTCCACCACCGAATGGCCACCGACTCACAAGTCGTACATGTACGGGTCCGCGAAAACCCTAGGGCGAGGCCCGCGGATCATGAGGTCGCTTCAAATAACCTGGAAGTGTCCGGTCACCGAGCTCCTGAGTTCCTCGACGCGGGTCAACATTTCCTCCGCCCGCGCGGAGATCCGTTCCAGCTCTTCTGGATCGAAGTCGTTCACCGTACCTCCCGGCTCTCTGCGACGGCCGGCAGGCCGAGCTGCGTCACGCCTGGACGTACTGAGCGAGTAAGACGAAGCGGTGGGCGGTCGCTCTCAGCGGGCGGCCGCTCCCCATTTCCGCGTGCAGCGCGCGGAGCCGGTCCTCGTACGTGTCGGTGTGGAAGCCCGGGACCTGCCAGGAGATGACCCGCAGGTACAGCACGAGTGCTCCGATGTCGCGAAATGTCACGGGGTAGCCGGCCTCCTGGCTCCAGGTGACCTCGAGTCCGGCGGCTTCGAGCGCGGCGGTCGCGGTGGCCAGGTCCCAGGCATGGTCCTCGTGCGGCGGGCCGCCCAGCGCCGCGTTGAGCTCTTGCAGGTCGCGCCCGGCCACCTGCTGGGTGACGAACGTGCCACCCTCGGCCAGCAGGCGGCGAATCTCGTGCGGGTCGTACGATTCGTGCCGGTCGACGATCAGCTCGAACGAGCCGTCGGGGAACCGCCGGCTCGACTCGGCCACCTCAACTCCCAGGGGCTCCAGGCGGCGCCGGGCAATCGGGAGGTTGGGCGCGTATCCCTCGGTGGCCGCGGTGCGGGGCGGCAGCGGCGACAGGGACGACAGCAGCTCGCCGCCTCCGGTGCCGAGGTCGAGCAGGGACGCCGCCTTCGGCAGGCGCTCGCGCACCAGCTCCTCGTAGTCCCACGGCAGGTCGTCGGCGCTGGTCATCCGGCCGCGGAACACCGCCCAGTCCCAGCCCTCGAACGGCGTGGTCAGTGCCTCGTGGACCAGCTCCTCGTAGCCCATACCGCGATCATGCTCTGTCGCGGGGCCGTCCCGCACGCCCTTTTCCGTGGCGCGGCGGGGTGCTCTCGCGCAGGACGACGCGGGTCGGGAGCGGCACGTCCGGCGCGCTCTCATCGTCGGAGAGCGCGAGCCGCATGGCGGTCAGGCCCGCCTCCTGCAGCGGCACCGCGACGGAGGTGAGGGCGGGCACGACGTCCAGCGCCGAGCCGATGTCGTCGAAGCCCGCCACCCCGATGTCCACGCCCGGGATGACCCCGGCGTCGCGGAAGGCCGCCATGGCGCCGATCGCCATCACGTCGTTGACCGCGAACACCGCCTCCACGTCCTCGAAACCCCGCTCCACCAGCCTGCGTGCCGCGTCGTAGCCGCCCGCGCGGGTGAACGCGCTCTCGATCGCCAGCGGCTCCGGAACACCGCCGACCAGGTCCGACCCGTCCAGTCCGAACGCGCCCGCTTCCGGCCCCGACGGGTCCGGGCCGGAAGCGGTGAGCGCCCACTCGCGGAGGCCCGTCCGGAAGCCGTCGTGGCGCTCGCGGGAGGTGCGGATCTCGTCGGGGGCGTGGAAGACGGCGAAGCGCCGGTATCCCGCGTCCAGCAGCGCGCGGGCGAGGTCGCGGGCGCCGCCGTGGTTGTCGATCGTGACGGTGCCGAACGGCAGATCGCGCTGGCTGATCAGCACGACCCGGCCGCCCGCCGTCCGGTACTCCTCCAGCTCCTCGATCAGAGCGTCCCTGGTCCCGGAGCCCTCGACGCGGCTGCCTGCGACGATGATGACGCGCGGCCGCTGCCCCCGGAGCGTCCTGACGATCTCCAGCTCGCGCTCGGGCGACCCGTCCGCCACCGCCATGGTGACGATGAGCCGCGCCTCCTCCGCCGCCCGGGTCACCCCTGCGGCGATGGAGGAGAAGTACGGGTCGGCCACGTCGCGTATCACCAGCGCGACGGTCCTCGTCGAGCCCTTCGCGATGGCCTGCGCCGACAGGTGCGGCTCGTAGTCGAGCTTGGCCGCCGCCGCGCGCACCCGGCGGGCGTTCTCGGACCTGACGTTGCGTGAGCTGCCGTTGAGCGCACGCGAGGCGGTCGCGATGGACACGCCCGCCTCACGGGCGACGTCGTGGAGGGTGGGCGGGGCCTTGGACCCGTCATCCATACCGGTCATCCTGCCACTACGGTCAACGGATCGCCCCTGGTCACGCCCGCCGCGTTCGCCAGCTCCGCCACGTACGTGTGCCTGCCGGGCGACCGGCCCGTGAGCACGGTGGCGGCGCTCTGCGCGGCCGGCGTGGCGGGGTCGAGCGGCTGGGTGTCGACGAGCACGCCGTCCTCGTAGAGGCGGTAGGAGGTGGCGTTGGTGCCCCACCACATGTTCATGCGGATGGTGTAGTCGCCGTCGCCGTCCCAATTGTCGGAGCTGAGCACGGGCCTGCCGGGGTTCGCGTCGGTCACGACGACCTTCGCGGACGTGGTGGCGGTGCGGCCGGCCTGGTTCAGCAGCTCGCCGGTGTAGACGTAGGTGCCGTTCTTCCGGCCGGTGACCGCGACGGTGGCCTTCTGGGCCGACGGCGTCTTCGGGGTCAGGTCGCGCCTGGCGATCTCCTTGCCGTTCTCGTACAGGACGAACACGCCGGCGTTGACGCCGTACCACAGGTTCATGGTCACGTCGTAGGTGCCGTCGTGGAGGCCGTACTGACGGCCGCTCGTCGTCGAGAGCGCGGCCCGCGCGGGCGGCGCGGTGGCGCCGTCCTGCGGCAGCCCGGGCTCGGGGCGGGTGACCTTGATCGTGTACGTGGCGTCCGCCGTGCCGTCCTCGGACACCACCTTGACGGCGACCGCGGTGTCACCGACGGGCACCTGGATCGGCGCGGACGCGGCGCCGCTCGCCACCGCCTGCCCCTGCACGGTGATGGCCGCCTCCGGGTTGAGCGCGGTCGGCGTGAACGCGACCCGGTCCCCCGGGACGGTCAGGGCGTATTCGAGGACGTCGGCGTCGAAGGCCGGGTCGAGCGTGCCCGCGTCCGGGACGAGGCCGGACAGGGTGGTGTCCTGGGCGAGCGGGCGGCGCCTGATCTGGAGGGTGTGGGTGGCCTCGGTGCCGTCCTCCGCGGTGACCACGATGGGCACCTCGGCCCCCGTCGCGCCCAGCGTGATCTTCCGGGTCGCCTGGGCTCCCTCCATGCGCTCGCCGGAGATGCTCACCGACCTGGCGAACGGGCTGCGCGCCACGGCGGTCACCTCCACCTCGGTGACCCTGGCGGGGACGTCCAGCACGCCGTCCGCCGGCGCGCCCTGGCTGGTGTCGATGCCGAGCAGGCCGGTGTCGTCGCGGGCGAGGCCGGCTCCCTGGGCGACCCGGATGTCGTCGAGGTGGATGCTGCCGTAGTTGCTGCTGTTGGCGTAGTAGTCGATCTGCGCCACGCCGTCCATCGCGGTCCTGAACGCGGCGCCCTCGAGCACCTTGCGGCCGTCGATCAGCAGGTCGAAGCGCTGGTTGACGGTGTCGATCACGGCCGAGACGTGGTACCAGCGGCCCGGCTCGTACGCGCCCACCGTGCGCGTGGTCGTGCCCGCGTAGGCGACGATGGTGTTCTTGGTGAAGGCGAGGCTGACGGCGTTCTGGCCGGCGGCGTTCCTGATGTAGGGGACGGCCCACCAGTGGTTGCCGGAGGTGTAGGGCTGCTCGCTCATGACGCGCGCCTCGACGGTCACGATGCCCTTCAGCCCGAACGTCTGGGAGACGCTGGTGCTGCCGCTGTTCGCCGTGCGCGTGAGCTTCAGGCTCTTGCCGTCCGGCGTCTCGACCACCTCGGCGCTCCCGCCGGCGCCGCTCACCACGAGTCCGTCGCCGCTGGTCAGCGGCCCTGTCGCCAGGTCGTAGAAGTCGTGCACGGCCACGTAGTCCGGGACCGGGCGGACGAGGAGCAGCGCGCCCGCGTCGGTCGCCGTGGCCGCCTCCACGGTCAGCCCCGGCCGGGTGGCAGTGACGTACCCTCCGGACGAGGCGCGGACCGCGTACCCCTTCCCCGCCGGGACGTTCTCGACGGCGAAGGCGCCGTCGGGGCCGGCGGTCGCGGTGCCGAGCGTCTGCTCGCCGTCCTTGACCGTGACCGTCGCGCCGGGCAGCGGGCGGGCGGCCTGGTCCAGGACGCGCCCGGTGACCGAGCCGACCGTGCCGGCCGAGGCCATGGTCAGGTGGACGGTGGCGGTGTTGCCCGCGCGCACGTTGACGGTCTCGGTGGCCGTCGAGTAGCCGTTCCTGGTGGCGGTCACCTCGACCCCCTCGGCGAAGGGGACGTCTTTGATCGCGAAGCGTCCGTCGGCTCCGGTGGTCGCGTTCCTGCCCGCCGCCGTCACTGCCGCCCCGGCGACGGGGACGCCCGCGGGGGTGCGGACGGTGCCGATGACGGACTCGGTCGTGGCGCCCGCGGCCGTGGTGTACTCGAAGGCGCCGATGTCGGGGCCGCCGTTGTAGAGCGGGGTGCCGGCGAAGTCGCGGCCGCCGTTCGCGCTGATCTCCTCGCCCGCGTCGATCGCGTACGAGCCCGAGGAGACGCGCAGGCCGTGCGCGGTGTCGAGCCGCGGGCCCGACTCCGGCGTGCCGTACGGGCCGTCGAGCGGCGCCTTGGCGAACAGCGGGTCGGCCACCACGGCGGCCGAGTCGCCGGCCGGCACCGCGAGGTCCGCGCCACCGTACAGGTTGTGGCTGTAGGCGATGGTCGGGCTGGTCGTCAGCGTCGCGGGGCGCGTGGAGTAGAGGATGTTGCCGACGATGTCGTAGCGGGCCTCGATGTACGTGCCGTACCCGTAGATGAGGTAGTCGCTCTTGTCGTTGTAGATCGTGTTGTTGTGGACCTTGGCGGTCGCGGCCCGGTCGGAGTGCAGGTAGATCTGGTAGCGGCTGTTGCTCGCGATCACGTTGTTCCTGACCACGGCGTCGCCGAACGCGAACTGGCACAGCAGCACGCCGTCGCCGTTGCCGTGCAGGTAGTTGTACTGCACGACCTGCCGGGTGGTGCCCTTGTCCGGGTCGATGGCGTTGGAGTCGGCGCCGCCGGCCTTCTGCTGCGTCTCGTACACCTCGTTGAACTGGAACGTCACGTCGTCGGCGTAGTACGACTCGATGCCGGAGGTGCCCGCGCGGTAGACGACGTTGTGCTCGACCAGCGCGCCTCTGACGTTCGTGATGTACATGCCGTTGCAGCCGTACGCGGTGCCGGCCTGGGTGACGTGGTTGTTCCTGACGACGATGTTCGTGTGCGGGGTGAACTTGGGGTCGTCGGCGCTCTGCCGGGTGCCCCAGCCGGTGGCCGTGGCGATCGTCTCGCCCGCGTCGTTCTTGCCGTCACCGGTGTACTGCTTGAAGACGATCCCGGCGAACGACGTGTTGGCGACCGTGGAGTTCTGGATGACCACGTCGTTCAGCACGGTCGCCTTGTCCGGCGGCGCGTGGATGTCGGGCACCGTCGTGTCGAACACGATGCCGCCCGTCTTCTTCGAGCCGTCCCAGCCGGTCTGGAAGCGGATTCCGGGGGCGTTGCCGGCGATGCTGCCACTGATCCAGTTGACCTGGCCGGTGACGTCGTGCACGTCCACGCCGTCGATGACGAAGCCGTCGAGGGTCTGGCTGTTGTCGCCGGAGACGTGGATGCCGCGCAGGTCGCGCAGGTTCTCGCCGGGGGTGCCCGTCGGCGGGACCTCGTTCGTGACCTCCAGGTTGCGGATGGTCCAGAACTCCTGGTTGAACAGCCGGACTGCGTCGCCGGCCTGGCCCGCGCCGTCGATGCGGGGCTTGCCGCCCTCGCCGTACCTGTCGACGGTGATCGGCGCGCCGCTCTCGCCCGAGCCCTTGGGCCAGAGCCGGCCCGTCCACCTCTGGCCGGCGCGCAGGAGGATGCGGTCGCCCGGGTGGAACGTGGTCTCGTTGACCTTGCCCAGGCTCTTCCAGGCGTGCGCCTCGTCGATGCCCGAGGCGGAGTCGTCCCCGCCGGTGGCGTCGACGTAGTACGTGGTGCCCGCCTGGGCCGTGGCCGTGGCGGGCTGGGTGAATGTTGTGATCATGGCAGCGGCTGTGAGCACGTGCAGGAACTTTGGCATGACCGGGCTCCTGGGGGTGTGCCGGCGCGCCTCCCGATCCGGAGGCGCGCCGGAGGGCGATCAGCTCGGTTACGGGGTGTGGACGATGGGGTGGGCCACGTCGTGGGCACGCAGGTGGCCGCACATCCCCCACCGGTCTTGTGGCGGGCTCTCCATCAGGGCCGACTGGCGCAGGTGCGCGCCGTCGCCGCGCTCCAGGGCCTCGAGGATCCCGGCCGTGCGGCGCGTCTCCTGGGCGACCGTGTCCTCCCAGATCGAGCGCCACGCCGCCGCCTTGGGACGTACGAGGGCGAGGGCGTGGTCGTAGAAGCGGTGGAGCGGGCCGAGGTCGCCCTCGGCGGCGGCGTCGGCGAGTCGCAGGAACCCCTCGACGGCCGATTCCCGCCGCCTCCGCACCGCCTCCTCCTCCCCTTGGCTGGGGAGGGCGGCGGCCTGGCGGTAGCGCTCCGCGTCCGAGACGATCTCCGGCGGGAACGTCATGACCGCGTCGCCGGCCTCGGGAAGCCCGGCGTTCGACATCACGACCACCACCTCCAGGCCCCCGCGGTTGACCGCGCGGTGGATGGTGCCGGGCGTGAACCACACGGTCGTCCCCGCGCTCAGCTCCGTCTCGCGCAGCCCGTTCACGTCGAGTGTCTGCAGCGTGCCGTGCCCGCCGACGACCACGTACGCCTCCGTGGAGGCCGTGTGCAGGTGCGGCGTGCCGCCCTCCAGCCCGTCGGCGCACGGGCTGCCGGAGTAGACCGACAGCCGGCTGACCGAGGTGCCTCCGGGGAAGGTCATGCCAGCGCCGCCCGCCCCTGCTTGGCCAGCAACTCGGTCCCTTCCTCGCCCCGGTCGCCGTCGCCGATCACGACCGCGTACCGGAACCTCAACGACTCCCCGTCCGGCAGCTCCAGTTCCTCGCTGAAGAACGGCGCCGGGCACAGGCACGCGAACTGCTCGCTGCGCGCGAACCACTGCGGCGGGTGCTGGGGGTTGGAGGCGGCGTCGACCACGACGATCGTGGAGTGGTCGCCGGTCTCGTCGTGCCTGCCGCGGAAGCCGAACCATTCGGCGCGCGTGCCACGCAGCTCGTCACCGCCCGCCCCGGCAGGGGACTGGATGGTCCCGCCGGTGAACGACCTGGGCCCGCGCCAGAAGAGCCCGCCGTACCCGGCGTTCTCGCGGCCCTTCGTCGTCGGGGAGCCGAACGCGAGCGTGCCGCCCGACACGTTCGTCATCTCCGTGTCGAACACCAGCGCCCACGTCGCCTCGTCCACCACCTGCGCGGCCAGCGAGCGCCGCTCCGTGATGACCGGGGCGCCGGCCTGCGAGGTCCAGTCGAGCGTGTGCGCGATCTCGGCCCGCCCGCCGGTGACCGACAGCGCGGTCATCTCGCGGTGCGTGGCGGCGCCGTTGTTCTCGAGCTGCACGTAGAACTTCCCGTGCACGTACGTCGGCCCGCCCCAGAAGTTGTGCTCCCCCACGTGCGGCAGCGACCAGGCGATGCCCTTGTGCCAGACGTGGTCGTGCGGCCTGAACAGCGACACCAGCCGGCCGCCGAGGGTCCGGATCGGGTGCAGGTACGGCTTGGGCGACTCCAGCACCGGCGTGTCCGGGCGGTAGACGTACGTGAACAGGTCGACGTCGCCCGCCGCGACGGTCACCGAGTTGTCGAGCACGTGTGTGGCTTGCAAGGTCACGGGTTATTCACCTTTCCCCAAGGAGCGCCCGTGCCGTCCATGCGCAGGGCGAACGGGCTGTCAGCAGTGATCTGTCCGGCTTGTACGCGCTCGCCGGTGAAGGCGGAGGTGTACAGCGCGGCGATGAACTCCATCGTCCGGCGGGCGTCCTCCGTGGTCACCGGAGGCGCCTCACCACGGTCGAGCGCGTCGAATACGGCGGCGAGCCAGCCGTCGTGGCCGCTCGGCACGGTGCTGTGCCCCTGCGCCCACAGGTCCGACACCGCCTCCTGGCCCGGCGCCGGGGTCACGGTCCAGTCGTCGTCGGTGTAGCCGTACAGGTGCTCCACCTCGACGGTGGCGCGCTCGTAGTCGAAGCGGAGCTGGGAGGTCTGCCTCGGGGACACAACGGAGTTCACGATCGTGGCCACGGCGCCGTTCTCGAACGTCACCAGCGCCAGCGACACGTCCTCGGTGTCCACCGGGCGCGCCTGGCGGGCGGCCACGGCCGTGACCTCGCGCCACGGCCCGAGCACCGAGAACAGCAGGTCGAACTGGTGGATGCCGTGCCCCATGGTCGGCCCGCCGCCCTCCGACTCCCACGTGCCGCGCCACGCGACCGCGTAGTACGCCTCGTCGCGGTACCACTGGGTGTTGCAGGTGGCCAGCAGCGGGCGGCCCAGCTCGCCGGCCTCCTGGAGGCGGCGCAGCCGGAGGGCGCCCGCCCCGAAGCGGTGCTGCAGGACGGTCGCGACGTGCGCCGTCGAGTGGCGCTCCGCCTCGATCAACGCGTCGAACTCGGCGAGCGAGAGCGTCGGCGGCTTCTCCACCAGCGCCGTGACCCCGGCCTCCAGGCACGCGATGGCCAGCGGCGTGTGCAGCTGGGGCGGCGTGCACAGGTGGACGAGGTCGACCTCCTCCTCCCGCAGCAGGTCGTCCAGGCTCGCGTGGGTGCTCGTCACGTCGTACTTCTCGGCGAACGCGCTCACCCGGTCGGCGTCCACGTCGGCCACGGCCACGAGCTCCGCCCGCCCGGACCCGAGGACGGCCTGGGCGTGCGCGTGGGCGATCGCGCCGGTTCCGACGATCGCTGCCCGGTAGTTCCGTTGTGTCACGATGATGCTCCTATATGGGGGTATGTCAGGCGCCGTCGATCTCAAGCCTGGTCACTCTAGGGGCCGGGCCTACATTGGGGTGTCCAGGTACTCCGCAGCGGCTTTGTCCGTTTCCGTGAGCTTCGGAGTGATGGCCGCGCGGCCGCCTCGGAGTCCGCGGCCGCTCTTGCGCATGCGCTGGAGCTCGCCGATAGCGCTCACACGTGACCTCCTGTTCAATGATCGAGACGCGGGAAAGCGCATTCCACGGGAAAACGTATTCCGCAGTTTGCACCGGCGTTACCTGAGCGTCAAGAGCGTTACCGGGCGACTACATGCGCCAGGACCGCCAGGTGTGGTTACACAGCGTGACGGGCGGCGGCGTGCCCCGCCCGCGAGCGCCAGTGCCTTCCCTCAGGGTGCACATCCGGGGCGTCAGGCCCTTGTGCGGGTGCTTTCGCGGACGATCAGTCGCCCCTCGAGGGTGAGCCGCCTACCCGCGCCCGCCTTTTCCAGTGCGAAGCGGATCGCCTCCACTCCCGCCTGCGCCAGCGGAAGCGCCACGGTGGTCAATCGCGGCGTCACATCCCCGGCGAGCGGAATGTCGTCGATTCCCGTCACGGAAACGTCTTCGGGAACCACCACACCGGCGGCCCGGAATCCCGACATCGCACCGATGGCGACGGCGTCGTTGACGGCGAGAACCGCTTCCACACCGTCCATGCCCTCCTCGGCCAGCCGCCGCGCCGCGTCGAATCCGCCCTGACGGCTGACGTCGCAATAGACGACCCGGATATCCCGCTCGTCGATGCCCCCGGCCCGCAGTCCGGCCATGAAACCGCTCGTGCGAAGGGCCATGTTGCGCAGTTCGGGAACGCCGCCGAAAATCGCCACCCGCCGGTGCCCGGTTTCCGCGACGAATGCGCCCGCCGAGCACCCGGCGCCGTAATCGTCGAAGCCGATCGCGTCGAAACTCATGTCGGTCTCGCCGACGATGACGACCCGGCCGCCTTCACGTTCGTAGGAGTCAAGCTCCTTGAGCAGCCGCCCGTCGAGCGCGTTCGCCATGAACCGGCTGGAGGTCAGCACGAGCGCGCGCGGCCGCAGGGCGCGCAGCAGCCGGACGGTCTCGAGCTGCCGCTCGGAGGCCGCCATCGTGGACGAGACGGTGACGAACGCGCCCGCCGTACGCGCTTCGCGTTCCATCGCGGCCACCACCATCGCCATGGTCGGCGTCGTGAGATCGTCTGCCACGAGCGCGATCGACTCGCTCGCCCGGCGCATCGCCCTGGCCGAGGCGTCCACCGTGTAGCGCAGGGCCGCCGCCGCGGCCAGCACGCGCGCCTCGTACTCGGGCGCCACCTTCCGCGTGCTGCCGCCCAGGACCCTGGACGCGGTGGTAACGGAGACCCCGGCCGCCGCGGCCACATCGTGCAGCGTGACCGTGGGCCTCGCCGCGTGAGGCATCCGCAGTGTCCTTTCCTCGGGCGTACGGGCCGGTTATGAAGCGTACCCGCCGCCGTCTCCCTCCTCCTCGACAGCGTTCATGGATCCGGCATGACCCGTGTCATATGGACTCGATGACACAGCGCACTAACTCCGCCAGGTCCGGCTGAACCATGCTGCCCACATGACATCTCGCCGATTCAGGAAGCCGGCCGCGGCTCGCGCCAGGCGGCTGGCCGCCGCGACCGCGGCAGGCGCGTTACTCGCGGCAGGGACGCTGACCGCACCAGCCATCGCTCAGACCACGGTCGTCACCGGCACGGTCCAGGATGGCGGGCTGGACCGGCAGGCGCTGCGGCAGTCCCTGGACGCCGTGCACGAGGCCGGCATGTTCGGCATCTACTCGGAAGTACGCGACGGCAGCCAGACGTGGAAGGGCGCGTCCGGTGTGGCCGATGTGGACACGGGCCGCCCCGTACGACCCGACATGGTGCACCGGGTGGGCAGCATCAGTAAGACGTTCACCACAGTGGCCATCCTCCAGCAGGTCGAGCGCGGTGCCATCGAACTGGACGCCCCGATCGGGCGCTACCTCCCCGGCCTCGTCCCCGGCGAGCGCGGCCAGAAGATCACCGTACGGATGCTCCTCAACCACACCAGCCACATCGCCGACTACATCGGCCCGGCGTTCCCGTCGCTGCTGGAAGGCTCGACCAAGAGCCTGGACGACAACCGTTTCCGCAGCTTCGCCCCGGAGGAACTGGTCAGGCTGGGCCTGGCCGCCACCCCGACCGGCGAGCCCGGAGCGGTGCCCGGCTCGTACTCGAACACCAACTACGTCCTCGCGGGCCTGCTCCTGGAGAAGGTCACGGGCACGGACGCCGAGCAGTACATCACCCGCAACGTCATCCGCAAGGCCGGCCTGCGCCACACGTCCTTCCCGCGCACACCGCTCATCCCGGGCCCGCACTCCAAGGCGTACGAGTCGTGGTACGGCTTCATCGACCCGCCGCGCGACTACAGCGTCTACAACATGTCGTGGGCCAGCACGGCGGGCGCGATCGTGTCCACGATGGACGACCTCAACCGCTTCTACCGGGCGCTGCTCCGCGGTGAGCTGGTCGGCGCCGCGCAGGTCGCCGAGATGCAGAAGACGGTGCCGGTGCTGGTCGGCGGGGGGTCGATCGCGTACGGCCTCGGGCTCTACTCTCTCGACCTGCCGTGCGGCCGCTTCTGGGGGCACGACGGGGGCGTGTTCGGGATGGGCACACAGTCGCTGTCCAGCCCGGACGGCAACCGCCAGCTGTCGTTCGGGATCAACCTCATGAAGTACCAGAAGATTGACGAGAACGGCCAGCTCGTGCCAAGCCCGATCGACTACGCCCTGGTCGATCACCTGGTCGTGGCCCTGTGCGGCGACACCGCGGCCCAGGCGAAGGCGTCGCGGCCGCAGTTCCTCCCGCTCCCGTCGGACAACGCGCCCATCGGAGTCCGGTAGGACTGTGTCGCCGATCACTTCGTGAGTGCGCATTTGTCCGCAGATGACTGCTCGAACTCTCCGTAATGTCCCTGCTGCCGGATCAAACCGGCGCACTGACGACGGGGAGGAAACCCAATGCGTAAGACCCTTGCGATCACCGCTCTGGCCGGCTCGATGGCCATCACCGGCATCGCCCTCACCCCGGCCGCCCAGGCCGCCACGGAGTCCACCTCGTACTCCATGGGGACCAGCTGGGGGAAGTTCTTCTCCAGTGACCACAAGGCGTACACGTTCGGCAAGACGTGGAAGGCCGGCGGCCAGGTCTTCACGAAGTGGTACGGCGTGGACAAGGTCGGCGGGAAGAAGGGCTGGGTCTGGTTCGAGTACTACCAGAACGGCGGCTGGCACAAGTTCAACCGCTCGTTCGACGGCAAGGTCGTCGGGTCCTGGCACGGCCGGGGGATCAAGAAGATCTACACGTTCACCTGCTGGGCTGGCAAGTTCGACAACTGCGGCCGTAGGTACCGCATCTACTAGACAAACAGGCCCGGCGCCGTTCAGCGCGCCGGGCCACCGTTCTGGGATCTTGCCGGCCCCCTGACTCGGTGTTACCTCTTGCGAGATGCGCGCAATCCGCGCACCCCTGAGACGCAGGAGGCACCGTGTCCTGGTTACGCAGCACCCTCGTCGCCGTCGCGCTCGTCGCGTCGGCCTTACCCCTCGCGGGGCCGGCCCGGGGCGAACCCGGCGGGCAGGCCCCGGTCCACGACTTCCAGGCCGAAGAGCACGGCAAGCCCGACGTGGACAACCGGCAGGGCAGGGTGGCGCCGCCCGCCGGGGTGAACGCCCGCACCGCCGGGTCGAAGGCCGAGATCCGTTGGAACGCTCTCGGCACCCCCGCCGCCGTCACCAGCGCGGAACCGCTGGCCGAGGGCCTCGGCGAGGATCCCGAGCAGGCCGCCCGCACCTACCTCAAGAACAACCAGACCGTCTTCGGGCTGTCCGCGGAGGCGGTGGACGCGCTGGAGCGGGTCGCGGTCAACCCCATCGGCGCGGGTCACGCCGTGCTGCTGCGCCAGCGCTTCGGCGGCCTGCCGGCCGGCGTGGACGGGCTCGTCGCGATCGGCGTGGTGAACGGCCAGGTCAGGCACGTCACGTCCTCGCTTTCCCGGAAGACCGAGGCGCCCCCGGCCGCGACCATCACCGCGCAGCAGGCGCTGGAGATCGCGGCCAGGGACGGCGGCATCGACCTGGCCACGGCGACGACCAAGCAGTCCACGCCGGTGGCGGTGCCCGCTCCCGACGGGGTGCACAGCGCGTACCAGGTGGTCCTGGTCGGCGGCTCGCAGGGCGAGGCCGCCGGATACACGACGCACGTGGACGCCGTCAGCGGCGCCATCCTGGTACGCGAGAACCTGGTCGACCACTTCGACCCGGAGAACCCGCACTGGGCGGCCTTCCCGTCGAACCCGCGCGACGACTACTCCTCCCGCGACACCCGCCAGACGTGGTGCTTCACGGCCGGACCCGGCTGCGACTATGTGACCGGCGGCGACCCGGGCACCGGCAAGGCGTGGGACGTCGACCACACCACCAATGAGCCGACGAACACCAGCTCCGGCAACGCGACCAAGTCGACCGAGAACCGGGCGAACGGCGACCCGTTCAGCGTCGGGACCCGTACCAACGTGCTCACGCCCAGCAGGAACTACGTCTACCCGTGGCGGAACACCTGGCACGAGGCGAAGTGCGACCCCGCGGTGTTCGACCAGAGCGGCGAGGCCGACCTGGAGGCCGCCATCGCCAACCTGAACGCGATGCACAACCGCATGCACGACTGGTCCTACCGGCTCGGCTTCACCGAGACCGCCTGGAACATGCAGGCCGACAACGGCGAGCGCGGCGGCCTCGGAGACGACCCCGAACAGGGCAACGCGCAGGCCGGCGCCCGCGTCCTGTCCGTACGCGACAACGCCAACCAGATCACCGGGCCTGACGGCGTCGCGCCGATCACGAACATGTACCTCTGGCAGCCCATCGCCGGCTCGTTCTACTCGCCGTGCGTGGACGGCGACTACGACATGTCGGTCATCGGCCACGAGTACACGCACGCCATCTCCGGCCGCATGATCGGCGGCCCGAACGCCGGCTGGAGCGGCGCCCAGCCCGGGGCCATGAACGAGAGCACCTCCGACCTGTTCGCGATGGAGCACCTCTTCGAGTACGGCTTCCGCCCCTCGGGCCTGACCCCGTACGTGACCGGCGGCTACGTGACGGGCGACAAGGCGCGCGGTATCCGGAACTACGACATGTCGAAGTCCCCGCTGAACTACAGCGACATCGCCTACGACATCGTCGGCCAGCAGGTGCACGCGGACGGCGAGATCTGGTCGGCCACGCAGTTCGACGTGCGGGCGGCGTTCGTCAAGCGGTACGGCGACGGCACCGCCAGGCAGCAGCGCTCCTGCGCGGACGGCCAGACGCCGGTCGAGCGGTGCCCGGGCAACCGGCGCTGGGCGCAGCTGTCGTTCGACGCCCTGCTGCTGATGGCCTCGGGCGCGGTCAGCTACGTCGACCACCGAGACGCGCTGCTGGCGGCGGACGCGATCCGCTTCGGCGGCAAGAACCAGGACATCATGTGGCGCGCGTTCGCCGAGCACGGCCTGGGCGAGGGCGCGGCGAGCAGCGGCCCGAACGACGCCGACCCGACGCCCGGCTTCGTCAACCCCGCGGGCAAGAACGGCTCGCTGCAGCTCAAGCCGCTGGGCGAGGCGAAGGGCGCGGCGCTGCGGCTGTACGTGGGCGACTACGAGGGTCGCGCTGTGCCGGTCGCCGACACCGACCCGGCGACGCCGCTGGGCGACACGGTGGAGATGACGCCGGGCGTCTACTCCTTCGTGGTCACGGGCAACGGGTTCGGGCACACGCGGCTCAAGTACGCCGTGGTGGGCGGCGTGACCCTGCCGCTCCCGCTGCCGCTCACCCGCAACCTCGCCTCGGCGGCGGGCGGCGCGGCGGCCGCGGGCGACGGCGTCAACCAGGCCAAGCTGATCGACGAGACCGAGGCCACGAACTGGGCCTCGCTCACCGGCGCGCCCGCCGGCAAGTCGGTCGTCGTGGACCTGGCGGGCGACGCGCCGGTCACGGTCCGGCGGGTGCAGGTGAGCGCGATGCTCAGGCCCAACGTCGGCGACGCCGCCGACCCGGGAGCACAGAACCGCTTCTCCAGCCTGCGCGCGTTCGAGGTGCTGGCCTGCAGCTCCGGCTGCGCCGACCCCTCGAACTTCACGAAGATCTACACCAGCCCGGCCGACGCCTTCAGCGCCGGGCTGCCGCGCCCGCGGGGCGCGGACATGCTCATCAAGTCGTTCGGAGTACGGCCCACCAGCGCCACGCATCTGATGCTGCGCGTGGTCAGCACGCAGTGCACCGGCAATCCGCTGTACGCCGGTGAGCAGGACAATGACCCGAACTCCGCCACGGACTGCGCCACGGCCAGCCCCCAGCGGGAGCAGGTGAGGGCGGCCGAGTTCCAGGCGTTCTCGCACTGACGTTGTGACTGTGCGGCCCGCGCCGTTTGGGGCGCGGGCCGTACGCGTGCTTGCCCCAAAGTAGTTAGACATCGTACTATACGGACAAGAGCTAGTTAGACGTCGAACTATATGGAGAGATCATGCGTACCTTGATCCGTAACGTCCGGGTCTTCGACGGCGAGCGGACGGTGCCCGCCGCCGACGTGCTGATCGACGGCGACCTCATCGGCCCGGCGGGAGGCCCGCTGGGAGACTCGGCGGACGTCGAGGTGGACGGCACCGGGAAGACCCTGCTGCCGGGCCTGATCGACGCCCACGCGCACGCCTTCGACGGCGATCTGGAGGAGGCGCTGAAGTTCGGCGTCACCACCGAGCTCGACATGAACAACCTGCCGCCCGTCCTGGCCGCCCAGCGCCGGCTTGCCGCCGAACGCGACGACGTGGCCGACATCCGCAGCTCCAGCATGATCGCCACCGCCCCCGACGGGCATCCGACCCAGATCATGACGGCGGACGTGCTCAAGGCCCTCGGCACGGACCGCACGCTCGACACGGTCGCCGACTCGGGCGAGGCCAAGGCGTTCGTGGAGGCGCGGCTGGCGGAGGGCGCCGACTACCTCAAGATCGCCATCGACGACGGCGGCTCGTCCGGGATGCGGCTGCCGGCGCTCAGCCCCGAGCTCGCCGCCGTCCTGGTGGAGGCCGGCCATGCCGCCGGGCTGCGGGTCATCGCGCACACGGTGACCGCGAGGGAGGCGATCATCGCCCTCGACGCGGGCGCCGACGGGCTGGCGCACCTGTACGCCGACGTGGACCAGGACCAGGCCGAGGAGATGGCCGCCAGGGTCGCCTCGTACGACGCGTTCGTGATCAGCACGATCACCTACATCGAGGCCGTCACCGGCGACCCGAACGGCCAGGAGCTCCTGCGAGACCCGCGGGTCGCGGGCCGGATGTCGGAGCGCGCGAAGGCCACGTTCGGGCGGGAGTGGACGGACATCCCCATGCACTCGCAGGGCGTGCTGAACGCCGCCCACACGGCCGCGGCCCTGATGCGGGCGGGAGTGCCGGTGCTGGCCGGCACGGACGCCACCCCGTTCGGGCCGGTGCACGGGGCGGGCCTGCACCACGAGCTCCTGCTGCTGACGGAGGCCGGCTGGACCCCGGAACAGGCCCTGGCGGCGGCGACCAGCGCCCCGGCCCACGCCTTCGGGCTCACGGACCGCGGACGGATCACCCCTGGACTGCGTGCCGACCTGCTCCTCGTGAACGGCGACCCGACCACGGACATCACGGCCACCCGGGCCATCGCGGACGTGTGGCGCGGAGGCGTCCGCCAGGCCGGCTGACCCCTGGCGGGCCTACTCGCGGCGGCTCACCCAGTCCGCCACCTTGGCGACGGGCGACGTGGTGACGCGGCCCCCGGCCGTCTCCTGCCGGTCCGCCTCCCGGTACGCCGCGTACATCCCCCTCACCCCGAGCCACCGCAACGGCTCGGGCTCCCATTTCCTGACCTTCCGCCCCACCCACGGCAGACCCGTCAGCTCCGTCTCGCGGCCCAGCACCAGATCCCGCAGGGTGCGGCCGGCGAGGTTCGTGGTGGCCACCCCGTGCCCCACGTAACCGCCCGCCCAGCCGAGCCCGGTGCGCCGGTCGAGGCCCGCCGTCGAGCACCAGTCGCGCGGCACCCCGAGAACCCCCGACCAGGCGTGCGCGATCCCCACGCCGAGCGTGGCGGGGAACAGCCGGACGAGCGCGTCCCGGAGCTGGCGCACCGTGGAGATGTGGGTGCGCCCGTCGGAGTCGGTCCTTGATCCGTACCGGTACGGGCGGCCGCGACCGCCGATCGCGATCCGGCCGTCGGCCGTACGTTGCGCGTAGATGTAGGCGTGGGACATGTCCCCGAGGAGCTCCTCACCTGACCACCCGATCCGGTCCCAGACCTGGCCGGGGAGCGGCTCGGTGACGATCAGTGAGGAGTTCATGGGGAGCCACGTGCGCCGCTCCCCCGCCAGACCCGCCGTGAAGCCCTCGGTCGCCCTGATCACGTACGAGGCGCGGACCGTCCCGTACGGTGTCTCGACCGTGTGCGGCGAGATCCGCGTCACCGGCGTGGACTCGCGGATCGGCACGCCGAGGCGCTCCACGGCCCGCGCCAGTCCCCGCACCAGCTTGGCCGGTTGCACGCGGGCGCAGTGGGGCGTGAAGGACGCGCCGAGTGCGCCCGCGACGCCGATCCTGGCGACCGTCTCCTCCGCGTCGAGCAGCACCACGTCGTCGGCCCAGGAATGCGCGGCGGCGACCTGCGCACGGAGCCTCGGCAGTTGGGCGGGCGCGTGCGCCACCCGGAGCATGCCGCTCTTGACGATGTCGGCCTCGATGCCCTCGGCCGCGGCGACCGCGATGATCTCATCCACGGCGACGTTCATGGCCCGCTGGAGGTCGATGACGCCCTGGCGGCCGTGGGTGGCGGCGAAGCGGCGGCGTGAGCCGGCCAGGCTGGCGGTGATCCAGCCACCGTTGCGCCCGGAGGCGCCGTAGCCGGCGAACTCGCGCTCCAGGATCACGATCCGCAGCCCGGGGTCGGCCTTCTTCAGGTAGTACGCCGTCCACAGGCCGGTATAGCCGGCGCCGACCACGCACACGTCGGCCTCGGCGGACCCGTCGAGCGGCGGGCGCCTGGCGGGAAGTCCGATCTCGCGGTACCAGTGCGAGACACCCCCGTTGAGCGTCACAGGGCCGCCTCCACGGCGGGGGCGGCGACGCGTACCCGCCCGATGAACAGCCCCACCAGCGTGAACACGTAGAACAGCGCCGTCACCACCGCGACCGGCCAGTAGTGGCCGCCCGTCCACTCCAGCGACGCCGTGGCGAACAGCGGCACGAGCCCGCCGCCGATGGCCCCGGCGAGCTGGTACGACAGCGACATGCCGGTGTAGCGGACGCGAGGCGCGAAGAGCTGGGCGACGTAGGCGGCGCCGACGGAGTACGTGGCGGTCACGCCGATGAGGCCGACGCCTACGCCCACGCAGAGCCAGAACGTGCTGCCGGTGCCGAAGAGCCAGAACGGCGGCACCGCCCACACGAGCCCGGCGACCGCGCCCCACGCGATGACCTTGCCCTTGCCGTACCGGTCGCCCATGGCGGCGAAGACGAACATGAGGGCCGCTTCCACGACGGCGGCCACGATCTGCCCGGCCAGCGCGGCCGACTTGGGCAGCCCGAGCTGGGTCGTCGTGTACGCGAGCATGAACGTGGTGAGCACGTAGTACGCCGCGAAGCCGCCGGCGAAGATGCCGAGCCCGACCACGATCTGCCGCCACGACGTGCGCAGGCACTCGACGATCGGCAGCACCTCGGAACGGGCCGACCGCTCGAAGTCCGGCGTCTCCTCGATCTTCATGCGCACCGCGAACCCGACCACGACCAGCACGATCGACACGAGGAACGGCACCCGCCACCCCCATGCCTCGAACTGCCCGGCGCTCAGCACACCGTTCAGCACCGCGAACATGGTGGTCGCGAGGAGCAGCCCGACCGGCGAACCGATCTGGGCGAACGCGCCGAAGAACGTGCGCCGCCCCTGCGGCGCGTGCTCGACGGAGATCAACGCCGCGCCGCCCCACTCGCCGCCGACCGCAATGCCCTGGACGAAGCGGAGGACGACCAGCAGCAGGGGCGCGAGCGTGCCGACGGTCTCGTGCGTGGGCACGCAGCCGACCAGGAATGTCGCGCCGCCCATCATGAGCAGCGTCCACACCAGCGACTTCTTGCGCCCGATCCGGTCGCCGAAGTGGCCGAACACGACCGCGCCCAGCGGCCTGGCGACGTAGCCGACGGCGTACGTGGCGAACGCGGACAGCACGCCCGCGACCGGGGACAGTGTCGGGAAGAACAGCTTGTTGAAGACCAGCGCGGAGGCGGTCGTGTAGATGAAGAAGTCGTACCACTCGATGCTGGTGCCGAGCGCGGACGCGAGCGCCACCCTGCGCATCTGCGGTGATGTGGTCATTGGGGGGTCTCCTTCACGCGCTCATTCACTGTCAGGCCGTCCCGCAGGTCGGCCTCGCGGCGCGCGGCCGGGCGTTCGGCGGGTGGGCCGTAGCCTCCTCCGCCGCCGGTGCGCAGGCTGACCCGCTCGCCCGCGGCGAGCGTCACCGCGTCGATGTGGGACAACCGTTGTACGGTTCCGTCGGGCCTGCTGACCTCGAGCCCGCCGGTGGCCCCGTCGCCGCCGCCGAACAGGCCGCGGGCGCCGTAGCGGTGCCGGTCGGAGTAGGCGGAGAAGGTCACGCCGTCCCTGGTGGCCTCGTATGTGCGGACGAAGCCGAGGCCGCCGCGGTTGCGCCCGTCGCCTCCCGAGCCGGGGACGAGCGCGAACTCCGTCACCCTGAAATGCGAGTAGTCGATCTCCAGCGCTTCGACGGGAGCGCTGGCGCAGTTGGAGATGGGGTTGTCGAGCGCGTCCGCGCCGTCGCCCGCCGCTCCGGCGCCCCAGCCGCCGCCGAGCACCTCCAGCACCACCTCGTACTGGTGGCTGTGGGGGTCGAGGTAGCTGAGCGCCGCCGCGCTGGTCGTGTCGTAGCCGGTGGCGACGACCCGGTCGGGCAGCGCCTCGGCGAGCGCCCTGATGACGGCGTCGAACGCGCGGCTGGCCGGGGTGAGCCTGGCGCGCACCGCGGCGGGCGCGGCCGGGTTGAGTATGGACCCGTACGGCGCGGTCACCCTGATGGGCCGGTTGCAGCCCTCGTTGAACGGGATGTCCTTGTCGCGCAGCAGGCCGCGGATCGCACTCTGCACGGAGGAGACCGTCGAGGCGAACGGGCAGTTCAGGTTGGCCGGCACCTGGGGATCGGTCCCGGTGAAGTCGACCTCCAGGTCGGATCCGCGCACGCGGACCGCGACCCTGACGTGGTGCCGGTCGCCGCCCCACGTGGAGGCGTCGATGATCTCCTCGGCCGCGTAGTCGCCGTCGGGGATCTCAGCGATGGAGTCGCGCAGCCGCCGCTCGGCGTAGTCCTGCAGCTCGTCCATCACGGCGGCGGTCAGCTCGGGACCGTGCCTGGCGACGAGCTCGCGCAGCCGTTCCGCGGCCACGTTGTTGGCCGCGAACTGCGCGTTGAGGTCTCCGACGACCAGGTCGGGCACGCGTACGTTGAGCCGGAAGAGCTGCTCGACGAAGCCGCCGTGCCAGTCGCGCGAGACCGAGAACGGCCGGCCCGGCAGGCGGATGCCCTCCTGGTAGACCTCCTTGGCGTTGATGGTCAGCCCGGGCTCGCCGCCGCCGATGTCGACGTGGTGCGCCACGCTCGCCGCGAACCCGACCAGCGTGCCCTCGTGGAAGATCGGCGTGAACAGGTAGATGTCCTGCAGGTGCTGGCCGCCGTGGAAGGGGTCGTTGTAGAGGATCGCGTCGTCGCCGGTCAGCGCCGCGGGGTCGATGTCGGCCAGCACGGCGGCGATGGCGTGCGAGATGCCGGCGGTCATGATGGGGATGGCCTCGGCCTGGCTGACCACGTTGCCGCGCGGGTCCACGAGCGCCACGGCGTAGTCGCGGGCCTCACGCACGACGGAGGAGAACGCGGCCCGCCGCAGGTTCGCCGCCATCTCGCGGGGGATGGCCGCCAGGGCGGTGCCGACGATGTTCAGGGTGACGGGGTCCACGGTCATGTCAGGCTTCCCTGGTGAGCAGGAGGTTGGTGGCGGGGTCGACGGTGGCCGTCCAGCCGGGGGGCACGTACGTGGTGGCGGTTTCCTCCTCGACCACCGCCGGCCCCTCGGCCGTGAAGCCGGGTGGGAGCGACGCCCGCCACAGGAAGGCGCAGCTCCGCTCCTCACCGCCGATCACCACCGGCAGGTCCTCGCGGCGCGCGGGCCCTTCCACCGGTACGGCGGGCAGCGCGGTGTCTTCGCGCGGCACCCTGAGCGTCAGCCGGTACGTCACCACCTGGACGGCCTTGGCGGGCGTGCTGTGGCCGTACCTGAGCGCATGGGCCTCGTGGAACAACCCGGCCGCCTCCTCAGGGGACACGCCCTGCGGCACCGGCACGGTGAGCTCGAAGCCCTGGCCCCGGTAGCGCAGGTCCAGTTCGAATTCGGTGACCACGCCGCCGGGGTCCACGCCCTGGGCGGCGATCTCGGCCCTGGCTTCGGCCAGCAGTTCGGCGAACACCTCGTCCAGCTCCTCCGGCGCCAGCTCTGCCAGGTCCGCGACCCTCGTGACCGCGAAGCGGCGCTGGAAGTCGGAGCTGAGCAGCCCGTACGCGGACATGAGCCCGGCGTGCGGCGGGACCAGCACGGATGTGATGCCCAGCTCGTCGGCGACCGCCGCGGCGTGCAGGGGGCCGGCGCCGCCGTAGGCGACGAGCGTGTGGTCGCGCGGGTCGTGGCCGCGCTCGGTGGAGACGAGCCTGATGGCGCCGGCCATGGCGACGTTCGCGATGCGGAAGACGTCCTCGGCGAGCTGGGCAGGCGTCCGTTCGAGCTCCCGGGCCAGGGTCTTCAACGAGGCGATCGCCGCCTCCGGGTCCAGGGCGTGCCGGCCGCCGAGGAAGTGACCGGGGCGGATGAGGCCGCGGGTGACGTTCGCGTCGGTGACCGTGGCCGCGGTGCCGCCCCTTCCGTAGCAGGCCGGGCCCGGATCGGCGCCCGCGCTGCGCGGGCCCACCTGGAGCATGCCGCCAGGGTCGAGGCCGACGATGCTGCCGCCGCCCGCTCCCACGGTGGCGATGTCCACCATCGACAACTTGACCGGGATCCTGTCGATCATCGACTCGGTGGTGATCTGCGGACGCCCGCCGGTGACCAGGCAGACGTCGGTGCTGGTGCCGCCCATGTCCATGGTGACGATGTCGGCGAGGCCCGTGGCGGCGGCCACCGCGACGGCGCCCGCCACCCCGGCGGCCGGGCCGGAGAGCAGGACGTGGATCGGCCGCCGCCGCACGTACGCGGCGGGCACGACGCCGCCGTTGGACTGCATCATCGACAGCTCGCCCATGCCGCGATCGGCGAGGGAACGTTCCAGGCGGCTGAGGTAGCCGTCGACGGTCGGCTTGACGAAGGCGTCCACGGTGGTGCTGCTGGCCCGCTCGTACTCGCGGAACTCGGCCACGACCTCGCTGGACAGCGACACGTCCAGGGCGGGCGCGACCTCCATGGCGATCTCGCGTACCCGCTGCTCGTGGGCCGGGTTGCGGTAGCTGTGCAGGAAGCACACGGCGATCGAGGTGACGCCCAGCCCGGCCAGCTCGGCCACCGCCTCGCGTACGGCCGGCTCGTCGAGCGCCACCAGCGGCTTGCCCGTGACGTCGAGCCGCTCGGGCACCTCGCGTACCAGCTCGCGGCGGACCAGCGGCCGCGGCTTGCGGTAGTGCAGGTCGTACATCACGTCCCTGTCGTGCCGCTGCAGCTCGAGCACGTCGCGGAAGCCCTGGGTGACGATGAGGCCCAGGCGCGGCCCCTCGCGTTCGAGCACGGCGTTGGTCGCCACGGTCGAGCCGTGCAGGAGCGGCGCGCCCGACAGGTCCACGGCCTCCAGGCGGGAGATCGCCTCCAGGACCGCGAGCGAGGGGTCGGACGGGGTGGAGAACACCTTCCCCGTGGCCGCGAGCCGCCCGGCGTCGTCCAGCAGCACCAGGTCGGTGAAGGTGCCGCCACACTCCACACCGAGTCTCATCGCGTTCCTCTCTGTTGGATGGAGAAACGGTCACATAGGCCTCCATCTGCGGCAATACGTCATTTAACCTATGGAGATGCTGCACGGGCCGAGGTATGAGGGGTCGCCCAGCGGCGCGGGCGAGCCCGGGATGGCGCGTGTCTCCCCCGACGGCGCCGTGGAGCGGCTCGACGGCGTCGGGGCCGACCTGCGCGGGCGGCAGATGCTGGCCCGCGCCGCGACCGCGCTGCTGCGGTCGGGGCGCGACGCGGTCACGTTCCTCCTCGTGGAGGGGGACGAGCTTTGGACGCACGCCTCCATGACGGTGGCGCGGGAGACGGGTGACGTGGTGGTCTCCGCTGCGGACGTGCCGCCCCCGTACGGGCTGACGCCTCGGGAGCTGGACGTCCTGACGCTCATGGCCGGCGGGCTCACCAACACCGCCGTCGCGCGCTATCTCGGCTCGAGTCCGCGTACCGTGTCCAAGCAGGTGGAGAGCGTGCTCGCCAAGCTCGGGCAGGCCACGCGCGGCGGGGTCGCGGCGTTCGCGGTGGATCACGGGCTGCTCAGGCTGCCGATCCCCGGCGGGTGCCCGGAGCTGACCGCGCTGGCGGCGGGCGCGGTGGACCGGCTGATGCGTTCTTCCGGGCCGCTGCCGAGCTTCGCCACCGTCGGGGTGGCGCGGCGCCGCCCTGTCTCGCCGTACGAGATCGGGCTGCTGCTGCCGCTGGTCGGCGGGTCGAGCGACGACGGCGAGCAGATGCGGCGCGGGGCGGAGCTGGCCGTCGAGGAGCTGAACGCGCGCGGCGGCGTGGCGGGCCGGCCGGTGCGCACCCATGTGAGCGCGGTGGACTCACTCGACGCGGACTCGGTCTCCGCCGGCCTCGCGGAACTGGCGGCCCGGGAGGTGCCGGCCATCGTCGGCGGCTACCTGCTGACCGACGAGCGGGCCTCGTACGAGATGGTGGCCGACTTCGGCGCCCCATACCTCAACATCGGCACCAGCGACCTGCAGGCCGACTGGGTGCGGCAGGAGCCGGACCGGTTCGGCCGGATCTTCCAGACCGGGCCCACGCGCGCCAACTACGGCAAGGGCTTCGCCCGCTTCCTCCGGAGCCTGCGGCTGCGCAGGCGCAGCGTCGGGTTCGTGGAGACGACGATGCCGGACACGCAGGCGTTCAACGAGGAGACGGCGCGGCTGGTGCAGCAGGCGGGGCTGGCCATCGACTTCGTGGTCCGGCTGACGCCGCCCTATCACGACTGGAGCCGGGCGCTGGCCGCGATCCGCGCGCACGCGCCCGGTGCGGTGATGGTCACCCATCACCTGGCCGAGCAGGCCTCCGCATTCCAGCGGGCGTTCGTCCAAGAGCCCTCGCCGACGCTGGTGTACATGGTGTACACGCCGGCGGTGCCGCAGTACCTGGAGCTGGCGGGACGGGCGGCGGAGGGCGTGGTCTGGGCGACGGTCACGGGTCTGTACGGGGACAGCAGGGGACGGGCGTTCGCCGAGCGCTTCCTGAAGCGGTACGGCGCCTCGCCGGGGAGGTCGGTGGCGGGGGCGGCGTACGACCAGATCAACCTGCTGGCCCTGGCCTGGTCGGCGCACGGTCGTCCGCACGACTTCGGCCTGGTGGCCCGGGATCTGCGGGCGATCGTGTATCGGGGGGTGAACGGGGCTTACGACCTGGACCGGGGCGGGCAGACGAGCGTGGCTTTTCCCGATGAGATCCCGGATCCTTCGCTGGGGCAGGCGCACCTGGTCTTCCAGATCCAGGACGGGGTGCACCGGGTCATCGGCCCGGCGCCGTACGCGGAGGCCGCCTTCCGGCGACCCCCGTGGATGGTCGCATAGGGGCTGGCCGGATTCTTTCGCATAGTGGCCTCCCAGCCACTCGTGGAGGCTGGGCAGCGCGCGCAATGATTGCATGCGCCGCATAAAGGCGGACGCAATGCAATTGGAGGGTTTGGACATGCCTATCGGGCTTCTCGCCCTTGCACTGGGCGGCTTCGGCATCGGGCTCACCGAGTTCGGGATCATCGGCCTGTTGCCTGAAGTGGCGGCGGACTTCGGAGTCACCGAGCCGGTGGCCGGATATCTGGTCTCCGGGTACGCGCTGAGCGTGGCGGTCGGCGCCATCGGGCTGACCGCGGCGATCGCCCGGTTCGACCGTAAGAAGGTGCTGCTCGCGCTGATGGTGCTGTTCATCGCGGGCAACCTGATCTCCGCGGTGGCACCGATCTACTCGGTGCTCATGGCGGGCCGGGTCGTCGCGGCGCTGTGCCATGGCGCGTTCTTCGGCGTCGGCTCCGTGGTCGCCGCCGACATGGTCGCGCAGAACCGGCGGGCCGGGGCCATCTCGCTGATGTTCGCCGGGCTGACCGTGGCCAACGTGCTCGGGGTTCCGCTGGGCACGCTGCTCGGACAGCAGCTCGGCTGGCGCTCGACGTTCTGGGCGATCACGGTCATCGGCGTCGTCGCGCTGATCGGCATCCGGCTGCTGGTGCCACGGACGCCGGCGCCCGCCGAGACGAGCCTGCGCAGCGAGCTGGGCGTGTTCCGCCGGCCACAGGTCTGGGTCTCCGCCGCGGTCACCGTGCTGGCCTTCGGCGGCATGTTCGGCGCGTTCACCTACATCGCGTTCACGCTCACCGAGGTCAGCGGGTTCGCCACCACCACGGTGCCCTGGCTGCTGGTGCTGTTCGGAGTCGGCACGTTCGCCGGCAACTTCGCCGGCGGCAAGTTCGCCGACCGGGCACTGAACACCTCGCTGGGCGTGATTCTTGCGCTGCTCGCCCTGGTGCTCGCCGTGTTCGCGCTGACGGCGCAGAGCCAGGTCATGACGATCGTCTCGCTGCTGCTGATGGGCGCCGTCGGGCTCGCCACCGCGCCTGGGCTGCAGCTGCGGATCATGGGGTACGCCCAGGAGGCGCCCACGATGGCCTCCGGCGCCAACATCGCGGCCTTCAACATCGGCAATGCGCTGGGCGCGTGGCTGGGCGGGCTGGCCCTCGGCGCGGGACTCGGGTTCGTCTCGCCGCTCTGGGTCGGCGCCGGAGTCACCGCCGCCGGGCTCGTCGTCCTGGTGGCCGGGTCGGTACGGCCGCGCCGTCAGGCGCCGGATACCGTCCCGGCCGACGTCACCCGCGTAGAACTCCCTACGGGTGGGCGATGAAGCGGCCGAAGCGGCCCTGGTGGTAGATGAGGGGACGGCCTGGGCTGTGCACCCTGGCCTCGGCGACCAGGCCCACGACCAGGATGTGGTCACCGACGTCCACCGTCTCGTGCGGCAGGCAGATCAGGTGTGCGGAGACGTCCTGGAGCAGGGGGGCGCCCAGGGGACCCGGACGCCAGCGGGTGGGCTCGGCGAACCGGTCGATGTCCTTGCGCGCGAACCTGGACGCCAGATCGGCCTGGTCGCTGGCCAGGACGTTGACCGCGAAGTGGTCGGCCGAGCGCAGCCAGGGCCAGGTGGTGGAGGACCGGTCGACGTAGAAGGAGACCAGGGGTGGGTCCAGGCTGACGGAGGAGAAGGACGTGGCGGTGAGGCCGACGGGGATGCCGTCGGTCTGGGCCGTGATGATGACCACCCCGGCCGCGTGCACGGCCAGCGCGCGCCGGAACCCGTCGGCGTCAACGGGACCATCCGGCACCGCCTCCACGGCCGGCTGTCCCTCCACCGCCGGCTGCGATTCCGTCATCGACAGGTCGTCCGCCACCACACGCGACTCAGCGGACAACCGCGGTGCCGGCGCCAAACGAGGCTCCGCCGCCGAACGGGGGTCCGGGGCCGTCCGGGGCTCTCTCCCGATCCATGCGGCCTCCGACGCGCGCCGCGCGTCCCGGGCCTGCCGGATCTCCTTGGCCCGGCGGGCCTCGCGAGCGGCCACCGTCTCCGTCATGAGAGAGCCCCTTCCTTGAGCACGGCGGCCACCTGCGGCGCCACTCGATCGGCCCATCCGGCCAGTACCTCCTCCAACTGCGGAATCTGCGACTCCAACACCGCCAGCCCCGGGGTGGGCACGAAGGCCCCCAGCTCCACCAGCAGCGGCCGCAGGTGCACCTCCACAGCCAGCGAATGTTTGGGATCCCCCATGACCAGCAGCGGCAGCGCCGCCTTGCCCGCCAGCGCGTCCGGCGGCAGGCGGTCAAGGAGAGACTTCAGCAGACCGGTATAGGTGCCCTTGTAGGTCGGGCTGGCCACCACGAGCACGCTCGCCCCCGACACCAGTTCCAGCGCCGCGCCCACGTCGGGGTGCTTGCCGGGCGAGAGCAGGTGGGGCCCTGCCCCCGACAGGTCCACGACCTCGTACGCCCCGGACGAGGCGCCGAGGCGGCCGCCGACCGCCTGGGCGGCCGAGGTGGCGACGGCGAGGGTGCGGGAGCCCGGCCGGGGGTTGCCGACCAGCGTCACGATGCTCATCGCGCCGCCGCCACTTCGTGCCGGACCTCGGCGTAGCGGGACGGGGGTCTGGGCAGGCCGTAGTTCTCGCGGAGGGTGCGCCCCTCGTAGTCGTACCGGAACAGGCCCCTGATCTGCAGCTCCGGCACCACGTGGTCCACGAAGTCGCTCAGCCCGCCGGGCAGGATCGGCGGCATGATGTTGAACCCGTCGGCCGCCCCGGAGAAGAACCACTCCTGGAGCTGGTCGGCGATCTGGCCGGGCGTCCCGGCGACGACGCGGTGGCCGCGGCCGCCGGCGAGGCGGCCGAGGAGCTGCCTGACCGTGAGGCGCTCGCGCCTTGCCAGGTCCACGACGAGCTTGCGCCGGCTCTGCGCGCCCTCCGTCTCGACGGACACCTCGGGCAGGGGCTCGTCCAGCGCGTCCTCGGTCAGTTCGATGCCGGTCATGTGGGAGAGCTGTGCCAGCCCGTACGCGGGGATGATGAGATCCTCCAGTTCCTTCTCCAGCCGCAGCGCCTCGTGCTCGGTCGAGCCGATGATCGGCGAGATGCCCGGCAGGATGAGCACGTCCTCGTGCCGCCGGCCGTAGGCAGCCAGGCGGCGCTTCAGATCGGCGTAGAACTCCTGCCCTTCCTGCAGGGTCTGCTGGGCCGTGAAGACAGCCTCGGCGTAGCGGGCGGCGAACTCCTTGCCGTCCTCCGACGACCCGGCCTGGACCAGGAGCGGGTGCCCCTGGGGTGGGCGGGAGGTGTTGAGCGGCCCGTCGACCGCGAAGTACTCGCCGGCGTGCTCGATCGCGTGGATCTTGCCGGTGTCGGCGTAGAGGCCGCCGGCGCGGTCGCGCAGGATCGCGTCGTCCTCCCAGCTGTCCCAGAGCTTCCGCGTGACCTCCAGGAACTCGGTGGCCCTGGCGTAGCGGTCGGTGTGTGACGGACGGACGACGCCGAAGTTGCGGGCTTCGGCCTCGCCGGCGGAGGTGACGATGTTCCAGCCGGCCCGGCCGCCGCTGATGTGGTCGAGTGAGGCGAACTTGCGGGCCACGTGGAAGGGCTCGTTGTACGTCGTCGACACGGTGGCGATGAGGCCGATGTGGTCGGTGACGGCCGCCAGGGCCGACAGCAGGGTCAGGGGTTCGAGGCCGCCGAGCGCGTTGTGCTTGACGTTGCCCTTCAGTGCCACGCCGTCGGCGAGGAAGACCGAGTCGAGCTTGCCGCGTTCGGCGATCTTGGCGAGCTCCTGGTAGTGGCGGACGTCGGTGAGGCGGGCCGGCTCTGTCCGGGGGTGTCGCCAGGCCGCCTCATGGTGGCCGACGCCCATGAGGAAGGCGTTCAGGTGGAGCTTTCTCGTCACGTGGTCCTCCAGGTGGAGAAGCGGCGCTCGACGCCGACCAGGAGCAGGTTGAACAGCACGCCGAAGGGGAGCCGGCCGCCGAGGATCCGCCGGCGCGTCTCCTCCGGGACGTCCTCCTCGGCCTCGTCGTCGGGCAGGTCGTACCAGTGAATGTCTCCGGGGAGCAGGCGCCGGTCAGCCATGAGCCCGCTCCAGTACCCGCGCCGCCGCGACCTCTTCGCGCAGCAGGCTCCACACGCGGCGGCGGTACTCGCCGAAGGCCGGGTCAGCCCTCAAGTCGCCCTCCCGTGAGTCGAAGCGCACATCGATGATCTCTTTGATCCGGCCCGGCGTCGAGGTCATCACGGCGACCCTTTGACCGAGATAGACGGCTTCGTCGATGCCGTGCGTGATGAACACGACGGTCTTGCCGGTCTGCTCCCAGACGTGGACCAGCTCCTCCTGCAGCGACTCGCGGGTCCGCGCGTCCAGAGCGGCGAACGGCTCGTCCATCAGCAGCACGTCGGGGTCGAACGCGAGGCTGCGCGCGATGGCGACCCGCTGCCGCATCCCGCCGGACAGCTCGTGCGGGTACCGCTCCTCGAACCCGGCCAGGCCCACGAGCGCGAGGTGCTCGCGTGCCCGCCGCGCCCGCTCCTTCCTCGGCACGCCCTTGGCCTCCAGCCCGAACTCCACGTTGGACTGGGCCGTGCGCCAGGGGAACAGCGCGTACTGCTGGAAGACGATGCCCCGGTCGAGCCCGGGTCCGGCGACCGCCACGCCGTTGATGAGGATGTCGCCGGACGTCGGCGCGCTCAGCCCGGCGATCAGGTCGAGCAGGGTGGACTTGCCGCTGCCGCTGGGGCCGACGAGCGTGACGAACTCGCCCTCGCGCACGTCGAGGTCGATGCCGGAGAGCGCGGTGATCGGCTGGGGATCGTCCCTGACCTGGAACGTCTTGGTCACGTCCCGGATGCTGATCTTGGTCATGAGCCGCTCGCGGCGGCGTATGGGTTGGACTTGATCACGGTTGGTCCTCTGATGGACGGAAGAGGGATGTCAGCGGTACGTGATCAGCGACACTGCGCGCTGGCGACGTGGCCGAAGTCCACGTGCGGGCGCGTGGTCAGGTAAAGGCCCATGTCTATGAAGCTACGATCCCCGACCGGTAAAGTCAACATTTCCTACTGGACATACATGAATTAGTCCCAAGCCTGCGCGAGCAGCTCGTATGAGCGGACGCGGTCGGCGTGATCATGGGTGATGGTGGTGATCAGGAGCTCGTCGGCCTGCGTGACGCGCTGGAGCACGCGCAGCCCTTCCGCGACCGCCTCCGGGTCGCCGGCGAACTGGGTGTCGACGCGGTCGGCCACCAGTCGCCTGTCCTCCTCCGTCCACACGTGGGCGTCGGCCTGCTCGGGGGTGGGGTACGGGATGGCGCCCTGGCCGGTGCGGATGCTGCGTACCCAGAGGCCGTAGGGCTTGGCCAGCTCCCGCGCCGCAGCCTCGTCGCCGGCCACGACCGCGTCGGCGGACACGATCACGTACGGCTCCGCCAGGACGGCGGACGGCTTGAACGCCTCCCGGTACGCCTCCACGGCCTCAAGCACGGTGGCGGGGCTGACGTGGTAGTTGGCGGCGAACGGCAGACCCCGCTCCCCCGCCACCCGCGCGCTCTGGCCGCCGCTGCTGCCCAGGATCCACAGCTCGACGTCCGCGCCCTCGCCCGGGACCGCGTGGGCGGCCAGACCGTCGGACGAGGTGTAGGTGCCGTGCAGGAACGCCTGCACCTCGTCGAGCTGGTCGGCGAAGTCCGGGGTCCGGGCGCCGGGCTGCTGGAGGAGCGACGCCTGGAAGGCGAGGTGCGGCGCCCTGAGGAGCCCGGAGAAGTCGAACGGCGGCGGAATGAGCAACCCGTCCACCACCCGCCCCTGCTCGGGTGGCGCCGGGGGGCCTTCCGCGCGGCGGGCGAGCTCGGCGCGGCGCTGGCCGGAGCGGCCGAGACCGAGGTCGATGCGGCCCGGATGGGCCGCGTCCAGGAGGCCGAACTGCTCCACCACCGCCAGCGGCGTCTGGTGGCCCAGCTGCACCGCCCCCGAGCCGACCCGGATCCGGCTGGTCGCCGCGGCCACCAGCCCGATGAGCACGGCGGGAGCCGAGCTGACCACGCCCGCCGCGAAGTGGTGCTCGGCCAGCCAGTAGCGCCGGTAGCCGAAGGACTCCGCCTGACGTGCCAGGTCGATGGTGTTGCGCAAGGCGTCCCGGGCGTTGCCGCCGGCCGGGATCGGCGCCAGGTCGAGGATGGACAGGGGAACCGTCATGACGAGCCTCCGGGGAACGGCCTGCTGGGAATCTCCTTGCGCAGCACCGGGGCGATCTCCGACTGGAACAGCTCCAGCGCCTCGCGGTGCTGCGCGTCCGTCAGCCCGTCGGCGTCCGCGTGCAGGTGCATCACCTCGTGCCCGAACCGCTCGTGGTACCGCAGCACCTTGTCGATCACCTGCTGCGGGCTGCCGACCAGGATGGAGCTCCGCTCGATGGCGTCCTCCAGCGAGTGGAAGACCGGCGGCACCCCGTACTTCTTGAAGGTCTCCAGGCGGGCGTCGAAGATCGGCCGGTACGTCTCGACGGCGTCCTGCGAGTTCTTGGCGGCGTAGTAGCCCGCGCTGCCCGCCCCGATCAGGGCGTCGGCCGGGTCGTGGCCGTAGTGGGCCCACCGTTCGCGGTAGTAGTCGATCAGCTCGGCGTAGGGGTCGATGGGGTTGGTGACGTTCGCGGAGAAGAGCGGGTCGCCGTAGCGCGCGGCCAGGTCCACCGACTCCTTGCTGGTGGCGCTGCCGTGCCAGACGCGGATCGGCTGCTGGAACGGCCGCGGCCAGGTCTCCGCGTCCGTCAGGGACGGCCTGAACCGCCCCTCCCAGGTCACCTTGTCCTCCCGCCACAGCCTGCGGAACAGCTCGTACGACTCGCGGTTGCGATCCCACTGGTCCTCGGCGGTGACGTGGAAGAGCTGGGCCTGGGCGGCGCCGTTCCCCTTGCCGATGATCAGCTCGAGCCGCCCGCCGGACAGGTGGTCGAGGGTGGCGTAGTCCTCGTACGCCCGTACCGGGTCGAGCAGGCTGAGCGTGGTGACCGCGGTGAACAGCCGGATGCGGGACGTCTTGGCGGCGATGTGGCTGAGCACCACGGGCGGCGAGGAGGAGATGAACGGCCGCTCGTGCCGCTCCCCCACCCCGAACCCGTCGAATCCCAGCTCCTCGGCCAGGACCGCGTTGGAGATGACCTCTTGGAATCGCTCGTTCGTGGATTTACGGCCGTCATGAACGATCAGGGTGATCGCCAGAAATTTCACGCAATGTCAGCTTTCTGGGAGGCGTAACGATTGATCGCGGGCGGCAGGCCGAGGTGCCCGCGCAGGGTGGCGGCCTCGTACGCGCGCCTGAAGGCGCCGCGCCGCTGCAGCTCGGGGACGAGCTGCCGGGTGATCCCCTCCAGGTCGAGCGGCAGGGCGCCGGGCCGCAACCGGTACCCCTCGATCCCCGACTCCCGCCAGTCGAGCAGCAGGTCGGCCAGCTCGGCGGCGGTGCCGGTGAACGTGAACGCGTCGGACTCGGGCGGCGGGTCCAGCTCGTCGAGCCGGGCCTTGCGGTCGGCCGCGTCGTCCCCGACGTGGACCAGCAGGTCGGCGAAGACCTTGAGCGGGTGCCCGTCCCTGGGGACGTTCCTGACCTGCTCGACGATGTCCCGCGCGTGGTCCCGGCCGTGCGGGGTGACGAAGACGACGTCGGCGGAGCGGGCGGGCAGCTCGTACGGCACCGCCGACCCGCCGTGATCGAGCACGGTCACGACCGGCTGCCCCTGCGGCGGCCTGGGCGTGATGGACGGCCCCTTGACGGAGAACCGGGATCCGGTGAAGTCGATGTAGTGCAGCTTGTCGCGGTCGATGAACCGGCCGGTGGCCACGTCGCGGATCTCGGCGTCATCCTCCCAGCTGTCCCACAGCCGCCTGGCCACCTCCACGGCGTCGGCCGCCTCCTGGAACAGCTCCCCGACGAGCTCGCGGCTGCGCTCGTCGGGCTCCCATCGGCGCCGGTCGGCCGTGTCCCGCTTCGGGATGAGCGCCGGGATCTCCCTGCGGCCGAAGTGGGCGGCCTCCCAGCCGCGGCCGGAGACCTGGACCCGCCAGCCCGCGCGCCCCAGGCTGACGTGGTCCAGGCTCGCGATGCCGATGGCCACGTGGAACGGTTCGGTGTGTGTGGTCGTGGCCGTCGGCACCAGTCCGATGTGCGTGGTGAGCGGCGCGAGCGCGGCCGCGAGCAGCACCGCGTCGAACCGGCCGCGCACCTGGTCGGTACGCCCGTCCGGCCCGTCGAGGCGCGTGGACTGCAGCCCCAGGGAGTCCTCGATGGTGACGAGGTCGAGCAGCCCGCGCTCGGCCTCGGCGACGAGGCCGGCCCAGTGGCGCGCGGTGAACAGCTCCCGCGCGTCGACCGCCGGGTCCCGCCAAGCTGCCGGATGCCATCCGGCGCCGTCGAGCGCGACGGCCAGGTGAACAGGCGCGTCCGTCATGCGACACCTCCCAGCCCGAGGTGGTCGCGGAGCGTGGTGCCCTCGTAGTCGGTACGGAAGGCGCCGCGTTCCTGCAGCAGCGGCACCACCTTGTCGACGAAGTCGTCCAGCCCGCCCGGCGTCAGGTGCGGGACCAGGATGAACCCGTCGGAGGCGTCCGTGCGCACGAACTCCTCGATCTGCCCGGCCACCGTCGCGGGCGAGCCCACGAACGACTGCCTCCCCGTCATCTCGATCACCAGCTCCCGGATCGTCAGCTGCTTCTCCGTGGCCACGGCCCGCCACTTGTCCGCCACCGCGACCCGGTCGGCCACCTGCACGCGGCCCTGGGAGACGCCCTGCTCGACGGCCGGCTCCACGTCGGGCAGCGGCCCCTCGGGGTCATACGTGGACATGTCCCGGCCCCAGATCTGCTCCAGGAAGGCGATCGCCGTCTGCGGCCCGACCTGCTGCCGGCGGATCTCGGCGGCGTGCTCGGCCGCCTCGGCGTCGGTGTCGCCGAGCGCGAACGTCGCCCCTGGCATGATCTTGAGCTGGTGCGGCTCCCGCCCGTACCGCCCCAGGCGGCGCTTGACGTCGGCGTAGAAGGCCCGACCTTCCTCCAGCGTGCCGTGGCGGCTGAAGATGACGTCGGCGTTGGCGGCGGCGAATTCCCTGCCCTCGTCGGAGTCGCCCGCCTGGATGATCACGGGATGGCCCTGCGGGCTGTGCGGGACGTTGAATCGCCCCTCGATGTCGAAGTGGTGGCCTTGGTGACGTACGGTCGCGATGGATCCGGGCCGCAGGAACCGCCCGCTCTCCTGGTCGGCGCGCACGGCGTCGGGCTGCCACGAGTCCCACAGTTCGCGGGACAGCCGGACGAACTCCTCGGCCCGCGTGTAGCGGTCGGAACGGTCCAGGTAGCCGCCGCGGCGGAAGTTCTCTCCGGTGAAGGCGTCCGAGGTGGTGACCACGTTCCAGGCGGCCCGGCCCGCGCTGAGGTGGTCGAGCGTGGCCAGCCGTCTGGCCAGCTCGTACGGCTCGTTGAAGGTGGCGTTGACGGTGGCGGCCAGCCCGAGCCGCTCGGTGACGGCGGCGAGCGCGGCCAGCACCGTCAGCGACTCGGGGCGTCCGACCACGTCCAGGTCATGGATGCGGCCCTTCAGCTCGCGCAGCCGCAGCCCCTCGGCGAGGAAGAAGAAGTCGAATTTGCCGCGTTCGGCGGTGCGGGCCAGGTGCTGGAAGGACGTGAAGTCGATCTGGCTGCGGGATCGGGGGTCGGCCCAGACGGTGGTGTTGTTGACGCCGGGGAAGTGCGCGGCCAGATGAACCTGCTTCATGCGGCCTTCTCGCGGCGGTGGGGGACGTCACATGCGGTCATACGCGCTCCTTTCAATACCCAGTTAAACAGTAGGAAAACTGGGTATCGCTGTCAACGGAGCGCGGACGTGGGCAAGGGGATCGCGGGGAACGGGTTGTCGGGCAGCAGGATCACGCGGCGCGGACGGTCGGCCTGACCTGCGGCGTCGAGGTGCAAGAGCGCGGCGCCGATGCCGGCCGCGCCCACCATGTAGCCGGTGTCGGCCGTCACCTCTCCGGGGCGCAGCCGCCGGTACGCCTGGTACCAGCGGTAGCCTCGCCCGTCGTGGTCGGTGGCCCGGCCGATCAGGTCGGCGGCGAGCCGGCGGGCGTACTCCAGGTGGGTCTCATCGCCCGTCGCCGCCCACAGCCCCACGAACAGCTCGATCAGGCCGGCCGTGCCGCAACATTGGCAGGCCACGTTCCAGTAGCCCTCGGTACGGCGCCGCGGCACGCCGCTCTTGACGATGCCGCGGGCAAGCCGCTCCACCCACTCCAGGTCGCCGGGGTCGCCCGCCACCCGGTACAGCTCGTAGAACATCCTGGCCACGCCGGCCGAGCCGGAGCAGAAGCCCAGGTAGTGCAGCTCGCGGGCATGCGGCACGTGGTGCGGGACGACCGCGCAGGAGCCGCTCACGACGCTGATCTCGCGGACGAAGGCCGCCCCGCTACGGGCGGCGAACAGGAACCGCTCGTCGCCGGTCACCCCGTACAGGCGGGCGAGCAGGAACGCCGTGCCGGACGTGCCCGCGAGGAAGCCGGGCGTGACCGCGTCCATGGGCAGGTCGGCGCAGTCACCGAACTGGTGCCCGGGGACGGGCAGCCGGGCGATCCGCAGCCCCGCCTCCAGGGCCGCCTCCTCGTACGCGGGCACACCGAGATGGGCCGCCGCCCGGAGGAGCCCGAGGATGATGCCGCCCTCACCCCGCTGGGCGGGATCCCGCGACCATCCGACGCCGTTCCCGGACTCCCGCCCCCTGCGGACGATCAGGTCGGCGATGGCGGCCGCCTCGCCCTCGAAGTCCCCCTCGCCGAGCGCCCAGCCCGCCTCCATGAGCGCGATCATTGTGCCGGTCAGCCCGTGGTAGAGCGAGAGGTCGTCCTGCTCGCGCCAGGTCGCGGCGAGCCTGCGCGCCCCGGCCGCGGCGTCCTCCAGGTACGCCTCGTGGCCGGTCGCTGCGGCGAGCTCGAGGAAGAACAGCACGATGCCCGCCGCCCCCGAATAGAGGGACCCGGGCTCGGGGGTGACCGCCGACCCGCCGTGCGGATCGGGATTGGCCACCCAGCGCCTCCCATGCTCGTCATGGGCCGCGGCGGATCTGATCCACCGGCCCGCCAGGATGGCGGCGGTCAGCGGGGAATCGGCTCGGGCGCTCGATGCGCGAATCCTGTCCAGGCTCACTTTTCTACTATCCCACACAGTTGGTAGGAAATTCAGGAAATCCGGGGAACCGCCTCGACGAGTTCCCGCGTGTACGGATGCCGGGGCTGCGAGAACACCTCCGTCACCTCTCCTTCCTCTACCACTCTGCCGTCCTTCATGACCAGCACCCGGTCGGCTACATGGTGTACCACGCCGAGGTCGTGGCTGATGAACAGCATGGCGGTACCGTACTCGGCCTGGATCTCGGCGAGCAGGTCGAGCACCTGGGCCTGGATCGAGACGTCGAGCGCGGAGACGGGCTCGTCGCAGACCAGCACGTCGGGGCGGGGGCCGAGGGCCCGGGCGATGGCCACGCGCTGTCGCTGGCCACCCGACAGCTCTCTCGGGTGCCGTCCGGCCACGCCGGCGGGCAGGCCGACGCGGTCGAGCAGGCCGAGCACCCGGGCGCGGCGCTCGGCTCGGGGCAGGTCGAGCGGCTCGGCTACCAGGCGGCCGACGGTGTGACGGGGGTCGAAGGAGTCGAGCGGGTTCTGGGAGATGATCTGGATCCTGGGGCGGAGCGGGCGTCGTCTGCGCTCGGGCACGCGGCTCCACTCTCCGCCGTGCAGGGTGACCCGGCCGGCATCTGGTTCGAGCAGGCCGAGGGCCAGGCGGGCCAGCGTGGTCTTGCCGGAGCCCGACTCGCCGACCACGCCGAGCGTCTCGCCCTCGCACAGGACGAACGAGACGTCGTCGACCACCCGGCGCGGGCCGTACGACTTGGACAGGGCGGTGCCGGCGAGCACCCGCGCCGACGGGTTGGGCGCACGCCGGGGCAGGGGCGCGCCGGGCGGGGTGGCCGAGAGGCGGGTGCCGCGGGAGGCGGCCGACGGGACGGCGGCCAGCAGCGAGCGGGTGTAGTCGTGCGCGGGCGCCGACAGCACGCTCTTGACGGGGCCCTCCTCGACGACCCGGCCGTCCTTCATGACGAGGATGCGGTCGGCGATCGAGGCGACGACGGCCAGGTCGTGGCTGATCAGCAGCAGCGCGCACCCGGCGGCCCGGCGCTCGGCCAGCAGCCGCAGGATCTGGGCCTGCACGGTGACGTCGAGCGCCGTGGTCGGCTCGTCGGCGATGATCAGCTCGGGGCCGGCCGCGATGGCGGAGGCGATCAGCACCCGCTGCCGCAGCCCGCCGGAGAGCTGGTGCGGGCGCTGCCCGATCCGGAGCGCAGGATCGGGCACGCCCACCGCGTCGAGCAGCTCGAACGCCTTGTCACGGCGCCGTGCCCGTGGGACGACGTCGTGAACGGCCAGCACCTCGCCGATCTCGGCTCCCACGGTCCGCAGCGGGTCGAGCGAGACCAGCGCGTCCTGCAGCACCAGCCCCGCGAACCCGCCCCGCAGCCGCCGCCACTCCGCGGGTCCGAAGCCCAGCGCGTCCCTGCCGCCGATGCTGAAGGCGGACGCCCGCACGGTGGAGCCCGGTCCGGTCAGGCCGAGCAGCGTGCGGGCCGTGACACTCTTGCCGGATCCCGACTCCCCCACGATGGCCACGCACTCGCCCGGGGCGACCGACAACGAGATGCCCCGGACGACCTCGGTCCCGCCGAAGCTCACCCGCAGGTCCTCCACGGCGACCAGGGTGGTGACCGAAGGCGGGGCGGCGTAGGTGGTCATGGGGTTCTCCCCTCGAAGCGGCGCTGGAGGCGGCGGCCGGCGGCGGTCAGGCAGACGACGGTCAGCGTGATCGCGACGCCCGGGAAGAGCGCCTCCCACCAGGCGACGCGCAGGTAGTTGCGGGCCTCAGAGAGCATCGCGCCCCATTCGGCGGCCGGCGGCTGCGGGCCCATGCCGAGGAAGCTGAGCCCCGAGGCGGCGATGACGGCCGTGCCGAGCCCGATGGTGGCCAGCACGGGGATGGGCCCGAGCACGTTCGGCAGCACGTGCCCGAAGGTGATCGCGGCCCTGGACCGGCCGAACGTGACGGCCTGCTCGACGTACCCGGCGCGGCGCACGACGAAGGTCTGGGCGCGGATGACGCGAGCGTAGTTGGGGACCTGGGCGATGGCGATGGCGAAGATGACGTTGCCGGTGCCGGGCCCGGTGATGGCGATGACGAGCAGGGCGAGCAGCAGCTCCGGCAGGGTGGACAGCACGTCGAACGACCGGGCCAGCGCCTCGTCCAGCCACCTCGGGGACAGCCCGGCGGCCAGGCCGAGCAGCACGCCTGCGGCCACCGCCAGGGCCGTCGCGGTGACGCCGATGCTGAGGGAGTGGCGGGCGCCGTACACGACCCTGGACAGCACGTCGCGGCCGAGGTGGTCGCTGCCGAACCAGTGGGCGCCGCCGGGCGGCGCGAGGGCGCTCACCGGGTCGGCCGCCAGCGGGTCCACCCCGGTCAGCAGCCCCGGCGCGGCCACCGCCACCGCCAGCAGGGTCAGGAACGCCAGTGGCGCCACCACGCCGAGCACCGCTCGGGGAGCACGGGCGTCGAGTGCGGTCACGAGCGGCCTCCGATCCGGGGGTCGATGGCGCGGTAGGCCAGATCGAGGAGCGTGCTGATGGTCACGTACACGACGGCCGACAGCAGGACGACAGCCATCACCACCGGCATGTCCCGGCCCGTCACGGCCCGCATGGCCACCTGGCCGAGCCCGGGCCGGCCGAAGAGCACCTCGGTGATGACCGCCCCGCCGAGCAGCGTGCCGGTGAACCAGCCGGCCAGTGTGACTGCGGGGATCAGCGCGTGCCTGAGCGCGTGCCTGGCCACCAGCCGCGCCTCGCTCAGCCCGCGCGCCCGGGCCGTGACCGCGAACGGCTGCTCGAGCGCCCGCTCCAGGCCGCCGCGCAGCACCTGCCCGAGCACGCCCGCGATCGGCAGGCCCAGCGCGCACGCGGGCAGCACCAGCGCCTGCGGCCCGGACGCGCCCGACACCGGGAACCAGCCGAGCGTGAACGAGAACACCGACAGCAGCACCAGACCGATGAGGAACGGCGGCACCGACACCGACACGAGCTCGGCCGCCGAGGCCGCGCCGCGCAGCCACCGGCCCCGCCCCGCGGTCACGACGGCGATCACCCCGGCGAGCGCCACCCCGGCCCCGGCGGCGGCCAGCGTGAGCTGCACGGTCGGCCCCACCTGGCCGGACAGGACATCGCCGACGCCGAGCTGGAGCTGGTACGAGCGGCCGAGGTCGCCGTGCAGCAGCCGCCACAGGTAGGCCAGGTACTGGACGACCTCGGGCCGGTCGAGCCCCCATTCGGCGATGATCTTCGCCCGGATCTCCGGCGTGTCGGCGCCGTCGCCGATCAGGACGTCGATGGTCTCGCCCGGGGCGAGCATCAGCGCGACGTACGAGGCGCTGGCCGCCGCCCACAGCACCGCGAGGCCGGTGAGCAGGCGCCGGGCCAGGGCACGGCTCCAGTTGGACAGCGGTCTTCCGGTCATGTGGCGATCCGGACGTCGTACGCGCCGCGCGGCGTGCCCGAGGCCTCCTCGAAGCCCAAGCCCTGCACGGTCTTGTGCGCCGCGATCTGGTCGGCGGGCACGTAGATCGGGAACACGATCGCCTTGCCCCTCACCACGACCTGCTGCGCCTTGGCGTACAGCGCCTTGCGCTCGCCCAGGTCGGAGCTGGTCTGGGCGGCGGCGAGCCACTTCTCCACGTTCGGGTCGGAGAAGCCGGTGCGGTTGATCGCGCCCCTGCCCGGGAGCAGCAGGTTGAGCGCGGCGCCCGCGTCGGCGTCGCCGCGGGAGTTCTCGAAGATCTCGTACTCGCCGTCGTTGAGCGCCTTCTGCGCCGTTCCCTGATCCACGATCTTGACCTGGAAGTCGATCCCGGCGCTCTGCTTGACCTGCGCCTGGATGGCCTGGGCGAGGATGTCGCGGCGGTCCCGGATGAACGCGGCGGAGGCGACGGAGCGTACGGTGAGCCGCTTGCCGTCCTTGACGCGGTAGCCCTGGGCGTCGCGCTGTTTCCAGCCCGCCGCGTCGAGCAGGGCGTTGGCCTTGGCCGGGTTCCCGCCGAAGGAGCCCTCCAGCGAGGCGTCGTAGAACGGGCCGCCCTTGGTGACGATGCTCCACGCCCTGGTGGCGGTCCCCTGGTAGACGGCCTTCAGCACCGCGTCCACGTCCACGGCCTCGCGGAACGCCTCCCGTACGCGCTGGTCGTCGAAGGGCGCGTGGGCGGTGTTGAAGTAGTAGGAGAAGGAGGTGCCCGAGTTGAGCGAGCTCTGGTAGGTCAGCCCGGGATCCTGCTTGATCATGGCGGCGTCGGTGGCCGGGACGCCCTCGATGACCTGCACCTGCCCCGAGGTGAGCGCGCCGACGCGCACGGCCGCCTCGGGCAGGAACCGGTAGGTGATCCGCGAGAGGTAGGCGGGTCCCTGGTGCCCCGCACCGGCGGGCGGCCACTTGTAGCCGGGGTTGCGACGGTAGCGGATCTCCTGGCCCTGCACGTACGACTCGAGGATGAACGGCCCGGTGCCCACCAGGTCAGGGCCGCCGAACTTGACGTCCTTGGCCGCCTTCAGCGACTTCGGCGAGATCTGCCCCGCGTACGGCGAGGCGAGGAAATCGAGGAAAAGCGCGTCCGGCTCCTTCAGCGTGACCTCGAGGGTGGTCGGCGACTTCACCTCCGCCTTGGCGAAGGACTTGAGCTGGATGGCGGCGACGGTGGGGTTGTAGCCGGGCACGAAGAACTGCTCCAGGTTCGCCTTGACCGCCGCCGCGTCGAACTTCGTGCCGTCATGGAACGTCACGTCGTCGCGTAACTCCAGGGTGTATGTCAGCCCGTCGTCCGACACCTTCCACGACTTGGCCAGCCACGGCCGGAACGTGCCGTCCTTCGCGCGCGAGAGCAGCGCGTCGAACTGGTTGAACACGAGCAACCTGACCTTGTTCTGCCCCCACTGCTGAGGGTTCAAGGTGATCGGCTGGGTCTCGATGGCCCAGGTCAGAGCGGTGTTCTGGGCCTGCTGGGCCGGTTGCTGAGATCCGCAGGCGGTCAGGGAGACAACGAGGACGAGGGGGGCGATGCCCTTGAATCGCTTCACACGCATTCCTTGCGGCCGATTACCTATCCAAACGGTAGGTAATGCATGAATGCCTGTCAACGGCCCTCGATAGGCTCGACCCAGATGGACCCGAAGGAGTCAGCCCGATGATCTTCATCACCGCCAAGTTCCGCATCCTGCCCGAGCACGCCGACCGCTGGCCGGAGATCGCCCGCGAGTTCACCGAGGCGACCAGAGCCGAGCCGGGCTGCCTGTGGTTCGACTGGTCGCGCAGCGTCGAGGATCCGGCCGAGTACGTCCTGGTGGAGGCGTTCCGCGACGAAGAGGCCGGGGCGGCGCACGTTCAGTCGGCCCACTTCAAGCAGGCCCAGCAGACGCTCCCGCCGCACCTCGTCGAGACGCCCCGCATCATCAACACCGCCGTCCCGCAGGACGACTGGTCCCTGCTGGGCGAACTGGCCGTGCCCGAGCGCGACTAGCCGACCCGGCGGCCTGGACCCACGCCCGCGGAAGGAAACGGGCCGCCCGCGGCCCTACCGAAGTACTCGGGGACGCGGCTCTCCGCACATCCCGTTACGGGAACGTTACGAAACTCCGCAAACCTCCTTGTTCGAGGGTTTTCGCAGCTCCCAGCCACAATTGTGTTTTTTCCGGGTTGTTGACGAAAAACATCTTGTGTCGGCACACTTCGCGTTATGTCACACCCCCGTGGCCCCTTGGCGCAGCTGAGGCGCGGGCACGAAGAGCTCGTGCTCGAGCTGCTGCGCAAGCACGGCCCGCTCAGCCGGGGCGAGCTGGGCAAGCTGTGCCAGCTGTCCCGGACCACCCTGTACGACATCCTCGCCGGGCTGGTCTCCACCGGCGCGGTCGTCACCGCCACCCAGCAGGACGCCCCGCGCGGCCGCGGCCGGCCGGCCGAGACGCTGACCCTCAACCCGGACGCCGGGCAGGCGATCGGCATCGACTTCGCCCGCCGCGCGGTGCACGTCGCCGCCGTCAACCTGGCACACGAGGTCGTCGGCTCGGCCAGCGCGCCGCACCCCGCCGACCTGTCGTGGGAGGAACGGGTGGACCTGGCCGATCGGCTCGTCGGCTCACTCACCGACGGCGGCCTGCGACTGGGCGCGCTCAGCGCGATCGGCGTCGGCGTGGTCGGCCCGGTCGGCTGGCCGGAGCCCGAGGACGACCCGGCCGGACTCGGCCCCGACGAACCCGCCCACCCCGTGCAGGTGCTGCTCAGCAGCCGGTTCGGCGTACCGGTGCTGATGGACAACAACACCCGGCTGGCCGCCCTGGGCGAGGCGATCTGGGGTGCCGCCGCCGGCGGCCTGGACGTGCTGTACCTGCGTCTGTCCCACGGCGTCGGCGGCGGGCTGGTGGTCGGCGGTTCGCTGCACCGCGGGGCGTACGGCCTGTCCGGCGAGTTCGGCCACATCACGGTGGACCCGGACGGAGCGCCCTGCGACTGCGGCGGCACCGGCTGCCTGGAGACCGTGGCCTCGATAAGAGCCGTCCTGGACGCGTACCGCGCTGCGGGCGGACGCGCCGGCGACGTGCCCGAGCTGGCGAAGGCGACCAGGGCAGGCGACGAAACGGCCCTGACCCTCCTGGAGGGCGTCGGCGCCACGGTCGGCGGCGTGCTCGCCGCCGTGTGCAACGCGATCGGCCCCAGCGTGATCGTGGTCGGCGGCGAGCTGGCGGAGACCGGCGCCGCGCTGATCGAGCCGATCGAGCGGGCACTGCGCGCCCAGGTCATGCCCGTCTCCAGGCACCGCCTCAGCCTGCGCCGCGCGACGCTCGGCGAGGCGGCGGGCGCCCTCGGCGGCATCGCCCTGGTGCTGCACGAGTCCCCGCTGCTCTCCCGCTATCCGGCAGGCCCCGACCTCGCGTCCGGCCTCATCGACGAAACCGAGCGGGCCACGCGCCCAACCCGGCAAGAAAGGCAGTCATGACCCAGCTCACCACGCTGGAGAAGACGTCGACGGCGCGGCGAAGCCCCAGCCGCCCGCAACGCGCCGTCACCCTCAACCTGATCGCGGTCGCCATCGGGCTCGCCCTATGGACACTGCTGGCCGTGGTCGGCGTGCAGGGCCTGCCGACCCCGCTGCAGGTGGCGGCCAAGGCCGGCGAGCTGATCGCCGACGGCACGCTCCTGGAGGACGCGCTGGCCAGCCTGCGCAGGGTGCTGCTGGGCTTCCTGCTCGGCACCCTGCTGGCCGTCCCGGTCGGCTTCCTGATGGGCTGGTACGCCACCGCGCGCGGCCTGCTGGAGCCCTATGTGCAGTTCTTCCGCACGATCCCGCCCCTCGCGATCATCCCCCTGGCGATCGTGCTCCTGGGCATCGGCGAGGTGCCGAAGGTCTTCGTGATCTTCCTGGCGGCTTTCCTGTCCAGCGTCGTGGCGACCTTCCAGGGCGTGGTGGACGTGGACAAGACGCTGATCAACGCCGCGCGTGTGCTCGGCGCGTCCGACCGGACGATCTTCCTCAAGGTCGTGGTGCCGGCGTCCACGCCGTTCATCCTGGTCGGCATGCGGGTCGGGCTCGGCTCGGCCTGGGGCACGCTGGTCGCCGCCGAGCTGATCGCCGCCCAGGAGGGCCTCGGCTTCCGCATGCAGCAGGCCCAGCTCTACTACGACCTGTCCACGATCTTCGTGGGCCTGATCACCATCGGCGTGCTCGGCCTGCTGATGGACCGGCTGCTGCTGCTGGCCGAGCGCCACCTCACAGACTGGCAGGAGCGCCGATGAACAGCAAGATCTCGTTCAGGGACGTGGTCAAGACGTACCCGATGAAGGACACCACGTTCACCGCGCTCGACCACGTGTCGCTGGACATCGCCGACCGCGAGTTCGTGACGGTCGTGGGGCCGTCGGGGTGCGGCAAGAGCACGCTGATGAGCATGGCGGCCGGGCTGGTCGAGCCCACGTCGGGCGAGGTGCTGGTGGACGGCGTGGCGGTGAACGGGCCGGGGCCGGAGCGGGGCGTGATCTTCCAGCAGTACGCGCTGTTCCCGTGGCTGACCGTGCGCAAGAACGTCGAGTTCGGGCTGAAGCTGGCCGAGCTGCCCGCCGACGAGCGCAGGCGGCGGGCCGAACGGGCGATCGAGCTGGTCGGGCTGTCCCACTTCGCCGACGCGCTGCCCAAGACGCTGTCCGGCGGCATGAAGCAGCGCTGCGCCATCGCCCGCGCGTACGCGGTGAACCCGCAGGTCCTGCTCATGGACGAGCCGTTCGGCGCACTCGACGCGCTCACCCGGGTGCAGCTGCAGGACCAGCTCCTCGACACCTGGAGCCAGGAGCAGCGCACGGTCATGTTCATCACCCATGACGTGGACGAGGCCGTCTACCTGGCCAGGCGCGTGATCGTCATGGCGGCCAGGCCCGGCCGCATCCAGCAGGTCATCGACGTGGACCTGCCCTATCCGAGGACCGAGGAGATGCGGCTGTCGCCCGAGTTCGGGCGGATACGCAACGAGGTCTGGCACTCCGTCTACCACCAGGCACCCGCGGCCTGACACCTCCCGGAAAGGAGCTACCCGCCATGCGTTCTCTTCGTCACGCCCTGACGGCCGCCACGGCGGTGAGCGTAATATCACTCTCCGTGACCGCCTGCTCCAGCGACGGCAGCACGGTCCGCTTCGGCTACATCAGCGACTACAACGGCGCGAGCCTGCTCGCCATCGCGAACAAGCAGGGCCTGTGGGACAAGCAGGGCCTCAAGCCGGAGATCAAGGTCTTCACCAACGGGCCGCTGCAGATCCAGGCCCTCGGTGCGGGCGACCTCGACTTCGGCTACATCGGCCCGGGCGCCATGTGGCTGCCCGCCTCCGGCAAGGCGAAGGTCGTCGCGATCAACACGCTCGCGTTCGCCGACCGCGTCATCGGCCGCCCCGGGATCAAGAGCATGCAGGACCTGAAGGGCAAGAAGGTCGGCGTGCCACAGGGCACGTCCGGCGACATGGTGCTCAACCTGGCCCTGCAGAAGGCCGGGATGACCGAGAAGGACATCCAGAAGGTGCCGATGGACCCGGCGACCGTCGTGTCGGCGTTCTCGGCCGGGCAGATCGACGGCGCCGGCATCTGGTACCCGCTGATCGACACGATCAAGCAGAAGGTGCCCGGCACGGTCGAGATCGCCAGCACCAGGGAGTTCCCCGACCGTTCCTTCCCGACCGCGTTCGTCGGCGGCACCAAGGTGGACCAGGAGCTCACCAGCAAGGTGATCAAGGTGCTGCAGGAGGCCAACGACTGGCGGGCCGCACATCCCGACGAGTCGATCACCGAGGCGGCCACGCTGCTCAAGCTCGACGCGGCCAAGGTCAAGGCCGACGCGGCGAACGTCCAGACGATGACGACGGCCGACCTGGTCGCCAAGACCAAGGACGGCACGGTCGCCAAGTGGCTCAACAGCCTGGGCGACTTCTTCGTCGGTACCGGCCAGCTCAAGTCGCGGCCCGACCCGGCCACGTACTACACCGGCGACCTCTACGAGAAGGCTTTCAGCAAGTGAACCTGCTGTTCCTGATGACCGACCAGCACCGCGTCGACACCCTGGGCTGCTACGGCAACCCGCACGTGGCCACGCCCAACCTCGACAGGCTGGCCGCGACCGGCACGCGGTTCGATCGGTTCTACACGCCGACGGCCATCTGCACTCCCGCGCGGGCCAGCCTGCTCACCGGGCAGGCGCCGTTCAGGCACCGGCTGCTGGCGAACTACGAGCGCAACGTCGGCTACCTGGAGGACCTGCGCGAGGACGCCTTCACCTTTCCCGGAGCGCTGAAGGAGCGCGGCTACAACCTGGGGCTGATCGGCAAGTGGCACGGTGGCACCCGCCGCAACGCCGCCTCCTACGGCTTCGACGGGCCCGACCTGCCCGGCTGGCACAACCCGGTCGACCATCCCGACTACCTGGCGTACCTGGAGGAGCGGGGGCTGCCGCCGTACCGGATCTCTGACCTGATCCGGGGCACCACGCCGAACGGCAACCCGGGCAACCTCCTGGCGGCGCGGCTGCACCAGCCGGAGGAGGCGACGTTCGAGCACTATCTGGCGACCAGGGCGATCGAGCACCTCGACCGGTACGCGGCCGACGGACGGCCGTTCTACCTGGCCACCCACTTCTTCGGGCCGCACCTGCCGTACCTGCTGCCGGACGAGTACTTCGACATGTACGACCCGAGCCTGGTCGAGCTGCCGCCGTCGATCGCGGAGACGTTCGAGGGCAAGCCGCCGGTGCAGCGCAACTACAGCGAGCACTGGACGTTCGACACGATCCCGATCGAGGTCACGCGCAAGCTGATCGCGGTCTACTGGGGATACGTGACGCTGATCGACCGGCAGATCGGCCGGATCCTCGACCGCCTCGAAGAGCTGGACCTGTCGGACCAGACCTCGGTGTTCTTCACCGCCGACCACGGCGAGTTCACCGGCGCCCACCGGCTGCACGACAAGGGCCCGGCCATGTACGAGGACATCTACCGCATCCCCGGCATCGTCCGTATCCCCGGCGAGAAACCGCAGGTCAGGAACGAGTTCGTGACGCTCACCGACTGCACCGCGACGATCCTGGAGCTGGCGGGCTGCGACACCGAGCCGGCGGTGGACAGCCGCAGCCTGGCGCCCCTCGTCCGCGGCGGGCGCCCGGAGTGGCCGGGTGAGCTGCTCGCCGAGTTCCACGGCCACCACTTCCCCTATCCGCAGCGGATGCTCCGCGACGACCGCTACAAGCTGGTCGTCAACCCGGAGTCGGTCAACGAGCTGTACGACCTGCACGCCGACCCGCACGAGCTCAGCAACCGGTACGACCACCCGGAGCTGGCCCCGGTCCGCCGCCGCCTGATGCGCAGGATGTACGACCTGCTGCGCGAGCGCGGCGACAACTTCTACCACTGGATGACCCCGATGTACGACATCGGCCACTCCGACTACGACCCCACGCTGAGCTCCTTCGAGAAGGAGGGCACCACCACATGAAGCTGGTCTTAGCCGTCACCGCCCTGCTGTCCGGGCTGGTCAGCGCGCCCGCGCCGGCGCCGGCGACGTACACGAACCCGGTGTCGGCGGGCGTGGTCGACACGTTCCCCGACCCGACGGTGATCCACGCCAGGGACGGGCTCTGGTACGCCTACGGCACCCAGAACCCCGTGTTCAACAGCAAGGGCGAGGCCGGCGAGCGGATGCTGCCGATCCTGCGCTCCAAGGACATGGTGACCTGGGAGTACGCCGGTGAGGTCTTCACCCCGCAGACCAAGCCGGCCTGGCACGGCGGCGCCCGGCTCTGGGCCCCCGACATCCGCTACATCGACGGCAAGTACTACCTCTACTACTCGCTGGCCTCCGGCGACGTCGGCCTGGTGACCGCGCCGACCCCGACCGGCCCCTGGACGGACGCGGGCGATGTGCTCCCCGCCGCCGCCCAGGCCGCGTGCCCGACGTTCAACATCGACGAGGCGCAGTTCACCGACGTGGACGGCACCCACTACCTCTACTGGGGCAGCTACGACACCATCTGCGCCGCGAGGATGAACGCCGACGCCACCCGCGTCGAGGGGACTCCGACCCAGGTGGCCAGGGGCCGGCGCATGGAGGGCGGGTACGTCGTCCGCCACGCCGGCTTCTACTACCTGTTCTACTCCGACGCCGGCTGCTGCGACGGCGCCTACAGCGGCTACCAGGTCAAGGTGGGCCGCGCCACGAGCCCGTTCGGCCCGTTCAAGGACGACGAGGGCGTGGACCTGATGGAGCTGACCACCAAGGGCGCCATCGTCGTCGGCGCGAACGGCAACCGCTGGGCCGGGCCCGGCCACAGCGGTTTCGTCACGGACCTGTCCGGCCAGGACTGGCTGGTCTACCACGCCATCTCGACGGCCGACCCCGACTTCCCGCCGATCACCAACGGGCCGTCGGGCCTGACCAAGCGGCCGCTGCTGATCGACCGGCTGGACTGGATCGACGGCTGGCCGGTGGTCCGCGCCGGGGCGGGGCCGTCGGAGGGCGCGCACCCCGCGCCGGTGACCTCGTACGACGCCGGTGGCACGTTCGGCGACGGCTCGCTGTCCGGGTGGCAGGCCGGGCCCGGCTGGACGGCCGGGACCGGCCAGGACGCCCACGGGCTCGCCTCGCACGCGGGCGCTCTTTCGTACCTGGTCTCCGGGAAGAAGGCGCCGGCCGCCGACGTCCGGGCCCAGGCCGACCTGCGCGTCGCCTCCGGCGCGGCCGGGCTCACGCTCGCCCACGTCAACCGCGACAACCACGTGGTCGCCTGGCTCGACAAGGATCGCGACGCCCTGGTCACCGACGTGGTGATCGGCGGCACGAGCCGCGGCGCGCAGGTGACGCCGCTGCCCACCGGGTTCGACCTGAGCACCTGGCACACCGTGGTGGCCGAGCTGCGCGGCACGGAGCTGACGGTCCAGGTGAGCGGCGACAAGCTCGGCGATCCGGTCGCGGAACAGAAGCGCGCTCTGCCGCGGGCCGCCGCCCGCCACGGCTCCGTCGGCGCGGTCGCACGCGGCGCGGCCGACGCCGACAACGTCGGCGCCGCCAGGCTGTACACGCCCGTCACGTCACGGGTGCCCGTCCCTTCACCCGGGGAGTTGTTGCCCGAGTACAGCGACGAGTTCGACGGCACGTCGGTCGGCACGACATGGCAGTGGGTCCGCGGCCCCGCGGCGGGCGTCACCGTCTCCGGCGGTGCGCTGTCCTGGCCCACTCAGAACGCCGAGCTGCACCGGGGCACCAACACGGCCTCTGTGCTGCTGCGGGACGCGCCGGAGGGCGACTACACGGTCGAGGCGAAGCTGGACTTCGCGCCGACGCAGGGCAACCAGCAGGCCGGCCTCGTGCTGTACGAGAACGACGACCGGTACTTCAAGATGGCCCACTCGGTGCTGCCGCTGAGCCGCGGCGACGGGGCCGTGCTGCAGGTCAGCGAGTTCCTCAAGGAGGGCGAGCGGCCCACGGCCACACCGCCGGCCGCCGTGTTCAACGGGCCCATGTTCGGGGGTCCGGCGGCGGACACGATGTGGCTGCGGATGTCGTACCACTATGACGCGGCGAACCACGAGAACGAGGTGCGCGCGGCGACGAGCCGGGACGGGTCGCACTGGGTGCGCAACGGCGTGTGGACGCTTCCGGCGAAGGACAAGCTCAAGATCGGGCTGATCTCGATGAACCGCTCGGGCGCCGTCGCCAAGTTCGACTACGTCCGGACGTATCGCGACTGATCTCCTGGGGTGGGGAGCGGCCCGACCACACTCCCCACCCCAGGCGAGTCCTGCAACAGAGCGCAAGTATTCGCAAGAAGTCAGCAAATTCACGAAACTACTTCACAGTGCCTTGTGGACCGGTGTGCGAGGGGCCTACTGTCGCCTCACCCTCCGAGAGAAACGAGCACCGGATGCCACGCACAGTCCTGGCTGTCTTATGTGCGGCCGCGATGACCCTCGGCATCGCCCCGGCCCACGCCTCCTCCGCCCCGGCTCCCGTCGTGACACGGGCCGCCCTCGATCCGGCGCTCGTCGCCGGGCGGGGCGCCGCCGTGGACTTCCTGGAGCAGGAGGCGGAGAACGCGGTCACGAACGGCACGGTCATCGGCCCCGACCGCACCGCGTACACGCTGCCCGCGGAGGCCTCGGGCCGGAAGGCGGTCAGGCTCGCGCCGGGGCAGCACGTGGAGTTCACGCTGCCGGGCGCGGCCAACGCGATCACCGTGCGCTACAGCATCCCCGACGCGCCCGGCGGGGGCGGCATCACCGCGCCGCTCGACGTCACGGTCAACGGCAAGGGCCGCAGGACCATGACGCTGACGTCCCAGTACGCGTGGCTGTACAACCAGTACCCGTTCTCCAACGACCCCGGCGCCGGCCTGCTGCACCCGGACTGGTGGATCACCGAGTGCTCGTGCGTGCCGAGCGCCACGACGCCGCCGCCCGTGATCGCGAAACCGTTCCGGCCGAACCACTTCTACGACGAGCAGCGCCTGCTGCTCGGCCGCACGTACCGGGCGGGCGACAGGGTGCGCCTGACGGCCCCCGCCGGCAGCGGCGCCGCATGGACGGTCATCGACCTGCTCGACTCGCAGCTCGTGGGCCCGCCGCGGGTGCAGGTCGCGGCGGCCAACGTGCTGGCGTTCGGGGCCGACCCGTCCGGACGGCGCGAGTCGTCGGACGCGTTCGACCGGGCCATCGCCTTCGCCAAGCGGAAGCGGCTGGGGGTGTACGTCCCGCCGGGCACGTACCAGGTGAACCGGCACATCATCGTGGACGACGTGACGATCACCGGTGCGGGGAACTGGTACACGATCATCAAGGGCCGTGAGGTCCCGCTCGACAGCCCGGCGCCGGACGGCTCGGTGCACACCGGCGTCGGCTTCTACGGCAAGCCCGGTGGCAGCACGAACGTGCACCTGTCGGGATTCGCGATCGAGGGCGACGTGCGGGAGCGCGTCGACACCGACCAGGTGAACGGCATCGGCGGCGCGATGAGCGACTCCACCATCGAGGGCCTGCACATCCGGCACACCAAGGTCGGCATGTGGTTCGACGGCCCGATGACGAACGTCCGGATCACCGGCAACGTCATCGTCGACCAGATCGCCGACGCCATCAACTTCCACACCGGCGTCACCGGCTCGGTCGTGTCGGACAACTTCATCCGCAACAGCGGCGACGACGCGCTGGCCATGTGGTCGGAGAAGAGCGCCGACAGCGGGAACACGTTCGACCACAACACCGTGCAGACACCCGTGCTGGCCAACGGCATCGCCGTCTACGGCGGCAGGGACAACACGATCTCGAACAACCTCGTGGCCGACCCGATCAGGGAGGGCAGCGCCATCCAGATCGGCTCCCGCTTCGGCGCCGAGCCGTTCACGGGACGGCTGCTGATCACCGGCAACACCACGGTGAGGTCGGGGACGTACGAGCTGAACTGGAACATCGGGCTCGGGGCCATCTGGTTCTACGCGCTGGAGAAGGACATCTCCGCGGACGTCCAGGTGGTCGGCAACCACTTCCTGGACAACACCTACAACGCGATCATGCTGGTGAGCGAGTGGTCGGTGAAGGACCTGTACTCGATCACGAACGTGCACTTCAAGGACATCCGGGTCGACGGAACCGGCACGTCGGTGGTGAGCGCCAGGGCGAAGGGGTCGGCGACGTTCGAGAACGTGGACGCGCGCAACGTGGGGGCGGTCGGGGTGAACAACTGCGGGTCGTTCGGCTTCCCGCCCACGGGCTCGGAGTTCACGCTGACGGACCTCGGGGGCAACGACGGAGGCGGCACGACCGGGCCCTGGCTGGCGCCGTGGCTGCTGCCCAACACCATCACCTGCGACGACCGCCCGCCGGTCGTCGCACCCCCGTCCCCGTCGCCCTGGTGACCGGCGGCCCCGCGCCGCAGTCGTGCGGCGCGGGCCCGGTTCATACGGCGTTCACAGCGGCCTGCGCATCGGCTCCAGGCCCTTGACCACGGTGGTCGTGAGGGTGCCGACCTCGCCGATGCCGATCGTCACCGCGTCGCCGTCCTGCAGCGTGAACGGCAGGTCGGGGACCAGGCAGGTGCCGGTGGCCAGCACGGCGCCGTCAGGGAAGAGGTCGGCCCGGAAGAGGTAGCCCGCCAGGTCGTCGAGCCGGCGGTTCAGCTGGGAGGTGGACGCCTTGCCGTCCCACACCGTCTCCCCCGCCCTGGCGATGCTCAGCGTGATGTCCAGCGCGTACGGGTCGGACACCTCCCACGCGGGCCTGATCGCCGGGCCGACCGCGCACGCGCCCAGGTAGATCTTGGCCTGCGGCAGGTAGAGCGGGTTGACCCCCTCGATGGTGCGCGAGCTCACGTCGTCGACCACCGTGTACCCGGCGATCTCCCCGGCCGCGTTCAGCACCAGGCCGAGCTCCGGCTCCGGCACGTCGATCTCCGAGTCCGACCGAACCGCGATGCGCCCGCCGTCGCCCGAGACCTTCCAGGCCACCGACTTGAAGAACAGCTCGGGGCGCTCGGCCTCGTAGACCAGCTCGTACACGTCGGCGGCGCGCTCGCTCTCGAGCACCCGGGCCTCGCGCGAACGCCGGTACGTCACGCCCGCCGCCCAGACCTCCATCTGCCCATCAACCGGCGCGAGCCGCCGCACGGATCCGGAGGCGTGCTCCGGCCCGTCCGCCCCGGCCACCCGCTCCCGCAGCCCCTCGACCGGCAGCCGCAGCAGTTCGGCCACGGTGGTGACGCCGGACAGCTCCACCACCCGCCGGCCGTCGTCGACGCCGACGGCGGGGGCGTCGGTCAGGGGGCTGACGAACCGTACGATGTGCATTGCCTGCTCCTCATTCTCATCAGACGGGTCTGGTGAGAGTCTTCCCTACCCGGTCAGGCCGGCGACGGGCAGGGTTCAGGCCCCCGGTCCCGGCTCATCCGTTGATCGGCTTGCCGAGGGCGCTGCCCGCCAGCCACTCCTCCCACGACTTCGCCCAAGGCGTCGGCCCGTTGCCGAACTGGAGCTTCCGCGATGTCCCCGTGACCTCGATGATGTCCCCCCGCTGTGTGAACTCGTAGAACCAGCGGGCGTTGGCCGGACTGGCGTTCACACAGCCGTGGCTGACGTTGCGGCTGCCCTGGGCGCCGGTCGACCAGGGTGCGGCGTGGAAGAACGTACCGCTGTAGGTCATCCTGACGTTCCACTTGGTGTTGATGCGGTACTCGCCCGGCTTGCCGATGGTGGCCGAGTCCATGACGGTCTCCGCGGCCTTCTCCTGGGCGATCATGATACCGGAGTAGCTGTCGTCCCCCGGCTTCCCCAGACTGACCGGGATGGTCTTGACGACCTCGCCGTTCTCCCGCACGACCGCCTGGTGGTCCGCGTTGCTGACCTTCGTGATGTGCTCGGGCCCCACGGTGAACGTCAGGCTGCGGTCCTTGGTGCCCCACAGGTCACGTCCGGCACGCAGCCCGGACAGATGCGCGACCACCGTGACCTTCTCCCCGACCGGCCAGTACTCCCGCGGCCTGAACTGGACCTCCCGGTCGCTCACCCAGCTCCACGCGCCCTCGACCGGCTTGGACATCCGCACCGCCAGCGACCGCTCGACCGCGGCCCGGTCCTTCTGCTCGGTCACCGGCTGCGACAACAGGAGCTGGACCGGCATCCCGACGCCGACCTTCTCACCGTCCAGGGGCGACATTCCGCTCTCCAGCACCCGCTTCGGCTTGAGCGTGGTGAACTTGGCCTGTGCCGTGACCTGCTTTCCGTCCGTGCCGGTCGCCTGCGCGCTCACCGTGTACGCGGTCGACGGCTTCAACGGCCACCTGGGCCGCCAGGTCCCGTCCGCGCCCGCGCTCCCGCTCACCTCGTGTCCCTTGGCGTCCGCGACGGTCACCTTGGTGACCTTGCCATCGGTGACCTTGACGCCGATCCCGGTGTCCGGGGCGACCTTCTTCGTGCCGTCGGCAGGAGTGATCGACAGCTTGGCCACCGGAGCCTGCTCCTGCTGCTTCTCGGGCGGCGTGTTGGAGCCGCCCGAGCTGCAGCCCGCGGCAAGAAGCAGCACCACCGTGAACGTGCTGACGAATATGGTCCGGACGTTCCGCGTCACCAATGCCTCCCGTGCCTGACAAATTGGGGCATTTCACACTAGACCGCTCATCGATGATCCGGTGCACTTCTGCCCCCAATGACCGGAAGCATGCCGACTTCATTGACCCCGCTTTGACGGCCGTTTAACATCCGCTTTACCTGCCCTTCCGAAAGTTTCAACCTACGTGCGAAAGTTTCAAATGACGAAGCTTTCCAGGCTCCTGTTATCGGGTGGCGGTGGTGGCCGCCGCGACCGCCGCCGTCCTGCCACCCGTCCAGGCCGAGGCAGCGAAGCCGCCCGGCACGTACGTCTCCGGCTCCGGCGGCCCGGGACGGTTCCCCCTCGTGGCCGCCGGCCGGGCGGCGCCCATCGTGGTCAGCGCGAACGACCACGCCGGCGTCGTCCGCGTGGTGGGCGACCTGCAGGCCGACGTCGAGCGTGTCACCGGCGTGCGGCCGGCCGTGGCGAAGGACGAGGTCCCGAGACCGGACGACGTGGTGCTGGTGGGCACCATCGGCAGGAGCCCGCTCATCGACCGCCTGATCAGCGCCGGCAAACTCGACGTCTCGGGCATCGCGGGCAAGTGGGAGACGTCGCTGGAGCAGGTCGTCCAGAACCCGATGCCCGGAGTCCGGCGCGCGTTCGTGATCGCCGGGAGCGACCAGCGGGGCACGATCTACGGCGCGTACGACGTCTCCAAGGAGATCGGCGTCTCCCCGTGGTACTGGTGGGACGACGTGCCCGCCCGCCACCAGGACGCCCTGTACGTACTGCCGGGCCGGCACACCCAGGGCACGCCGAAGGTGAAGTACCGCGGCTTCTTCATCAACGACGAGAACCCCGACCTCGGCACCTGGGCGCCCGCCCACTTCGGCCCCGGCCTGGCCCAGGGCTTCCCCTCGGGGTTCAACAGCAAGTTCTACGCCAAGGTCTTCGAGGTCATGCTCAGGCTCAAGGCCAACTACCTGTGGCCGGCGGTCTGGGGGCGGGCGTTCGCCGAGGACGACCCGGACAACCACAAGGTCGCCTCCGAGTACGGCGTCGTCATGGGCACCTCCCACGAGGCCCCCATGATGCGGGGCATCGAGGAGTGGAACCGCCACGCCGTCGCCGCCGTACGCGATTCGCAGGGCAACATCGTCACCCCCGGTCACGACCCCTACGGCGGGACCGGCGAGTGGAGCTTCCGCCGCAACGGCGAGGCCATCAAGAAGTACTGGGCCGACGGCATCCGCAGGATGAAGGAGCAGGACTTCGAGGGCGTCGTCACGCTCGGCATGCGCGGCAACGGCGACGTGAGCCTGCCGGACGGCGACGGCATCGAGCTGATGCGGAGCATCCTGGCGAGCCAGCGCGAGATCCTCGCCCGCGAGAGCGGCGAGGACCTGGAGAGCATCCCGCAGGTGCAGACCCTCTACAAGGAGGTGCAGAGGTACTGGGAGCGCATCGTGGTCGACACCGGCGGCGTGCTCCCGAGCTATTTGGGACCTCCGGAGAGCCGCCGCATGTGACGTTGCCCAGCCACCTGCCCCGGACGATCACGGGGCGGGTGGACTACGTCATCATCGAACGCTTCGCCCGTTGTCACATTTCTTCCTCTTATTCCGTCTTGTCTGGTGACACACCAACCCAGTCATAGGCGGGGTGACATGAAGGTCAGCTCAATGGCCCAGGCGCTCGACGATCGGATCGGCGGGGCCGGGTTCCTGAAGAAGGCGATGCGGAAGGTCTTTCCTGATCATTGGACCTTCCTGCTGGGGGAGATCGCGTTGTACGCGTTCGTGGTCGTCCTGCTCACGGGCGTCTTCCTCACCTTCTTCTTCAAACCGACCATGGAAGAGGTGCTCTACAACGGCGCCTACGCGCCACTGCGCGGCGTCAAGATGAGCCAGGCGTACGCCTCCGCGCTGGACATCAGCTTCGAGGTGCGCGGCGGCCTGCTGATGCGGCAGATGCACCATTGGGCCACGCTCGTCTTCCTCGGCGCCATCGTCATCCACATGCTGCGTAACTTCTTCACCGGCGCCTTCCGCAAGCCGCGCGACCTGAACTGGCTGATCGGCGTGACACTGTTCGTGCTCGTGATGCTCAACGGGCTGTTCGGCTACTCGCTCCCCGACGACCTGCTGTCTGGCGCGGGGCTGCGCATCCTGCACGGCGTCACGCTGTCGATACCGCTGGTGGGGACGTACCTGGCGGCGTTCCTGTTCGGCGGCGAGTTCCCCGGCGAGGACATCATCTCCCGGCTGTTCAGCATCCACGTGCTGCTGATCCCGGGGCTGCTGCTCCTGCTCATCCCGCTGCACGCGGTGGTGCTGACCTGGCGGCAGACGCACACCCAGTTCAGGGCCAAGGGGCTGAACGACCGGGTGGTGCGCGGCGCGCCGTTCTTCCCCGCGTTCCTGGCCAAGACGACGGTCTTCTTCCTGTGGGTGCTGGCGACGGTGGCGCTGCTCGCGACGGTGTTCCAGATCAACCCCATCTGGTTGTACGGCCCGTACGCGCCCAGCACGGTCAGCGCGGGCTCACAACCCGACTGGTACATGGGCTTCCTCGAGGGCGCGCTGCGGATCATGCCACCGTGGGAGCTCACCGCCTTCGGGTACACGGTGACCATGAGCGTGCTGATCCCGGCCCTGGCGGCGCCGGGGCTGCTGTTCACCGCGATGGCCCTGTACCCGTTCCTGGAGCGGTGGATCACCCGGGACCACGCCGTGCACCATCTCCTGGACCGGCCGCGCGACGTGCCGTCACGGGTGGGCATCGGGGTCGCCGGGATCGTCTACTACGGCGTGCTCTGGATGGCGGGCGGCAACGACGTGATCGCCTCGAACTTCCACATCTCGCTGTACACGACCACCTGGATCTTCCGCGTCCTGTTCGTCGCCGGGCCCGTGATCGGGTACGTGATCGCCCGGCGGATCGCCCTCGGGCTGCAGGGCCGCGACCGCCACACGGTCGCCCACGGGGTGGAGACCGGTGTCATCGTGCGCAGCCCGGACGGCGCCTTCAGCGAGATCGAGCGGCCGGTGACCGAGGACGAGTCCGCCGTGCTCGTGCCATCCGCGCCGCCCGCCCTGCCGGTGGCCGCCAACGGCGACGTGCCGCCCCCGGCCCGGCACCGCGTGCGCGACGCCGTACAACGCTCCTGGTCGCGCTGAGGGTCAGACCCTCTCCACACCCCGGTCCAGCGGCAGGCCGCGGGTCTCCCTGAACGACCTCACCACCACGATCAGCGACACGGCCGCGATGCCCACCACGTAGTACGCGGGCGCGACGGCGCTGCCCGACGCGGAGACCAGCCCGGTCGCCACGAACGGCGCGGTGCCGCCGAACAGGACGTACGCGGCCGTGTACCCGATGGCCGAGCCGCTCGCCCGCACCTTCGCGGGGAACATCTCCACCAGTGCGGGCACGTTCGAGGTGCCGATCACCGACACCAGCATGGCCAGGAGCGACGTGCCGACCATCGCTCCGGCCAGGCTCGACCCCATCAGCCAGAACGCGGGCAGCGGCAGCAGCACGAAGCCCGCGCACGCCACGATCAGCATCGGCCGCCGCCCGAACCGGTCGCTGGCCGCGGCCGCGAACAGGCAGGCCACGCTGTAGGCGAGCATCGACACGACGTTCGTGAGCTGGGCCTCGGCCTTGGAGTAGCCGAGCTCCTCCGACATGTAGGCGATCATGTAGCTGCTCATCAGGTAGTACCCGACGGCGTTGGTGATGCTGTAGCCGAAGAGCGTGGCGATCTGCCGGCCGCAGCGGCGCACGGCCTCGCGCAGCGGCGCCGGCTCCACCGCGTCATGCTGCTCCAGCGACCGGAACACGGGCGTGTCCTCGACCCTGGAGCGCAGGTAGAGCCCGATGGCGCCGAGCGGCGCCGCCAGCAGGAACGGGATGCGCCAGCCCCAGCTCTGCAGCGCCTCGGCCGTGACCGTCGAGGTGATCAGGAAGCCGACGCCGGAGCCCGCCACGCTGGCCAGGCCCACGGTGACCGGCACGGCGGCGGCGAAGCGGGCCCGCCGCCCCTCCGGCGCGTACTCCACGATGAACGCCGACGCCCCCGTGTACTCGCCGCCGGTCGAGAAGCCCTGGGCGCTGCGCAGCAGGAACAGCAGGATCGGCGCCGCCATGCCCCAGGAGGCGTAGGTGGGCAGGAGGCCGATGAGGAACGTGGCGCCGCTCATGGTGAGGATGGTCAGCGCCAGCATCCTGTTGCGGCCGAGGCGGTCGCCGTACCTGCCGAAGAAGGCGGCGCCGAGCGGGCGGGCGACGAACCCGCCGGCGAAGATGGCCCAGGTGGCGAGGAGCGCGGCCGTCGTGTCGTACTCGGGGAAGAACAGCTTGGCGATCGTCGCGGACATCACCGCGTACGCCGCCGAGTCGAACCACTCGACGAAGTTGCCGATCGCGGAGGCCAGGGTGACCTTGCGCCGGACGGCCGCGGAGGCGTGGGGGGTCATTGCTTGCTCCCTATTTCTGGTGACGGAGTCGGAGCTGGGCGCGCTGGATCTTCCCGGTCGCCGATCGGGGGAGCTCGTCGACGAACTCGATCTCTCTGGGGTAGGCGAAGCGCGAGTGGGTGGTCTTGGCGAACTCGCGGATCTCCCGTGACAGCTCCTCACCCGGCCGGTAGCCGGGCGCCAGGAGGACCCACGCCTTGACGGCCTGGCCGCGTACGGGGTCGGGCACCCCGGCCACCCCCACGTCCGCGACGGCGGGGTGCGCGCGCAGCGCCGCCTCGATCTCGTCGGGGCCGACGCGGTAACCGGAGGTCTTGATCACGTCGTCGACGCGGCCGAGGAACCAGTAGTAGCCGTCCTCGTCCACGCGCGCGTGGTCCTTGGTGTGGAACCACTCCCCGCCGAAGACCTCCCTGGAGGCCTCGGGGCGGTTCCAGTAGCCGAGCGGGAACTGCGGGTTGCTCCGGGTCCGCAGGCAGATCTCGCCGACCTCACCCGCGGGCACCGGCCGCTCCTGCTCGTCCAGGAGCGCCACGTCCCAGCCGGGCAGCGGGCGGCCCATCGAGCCTTCCTTGACCGGCGTGCCGGGGAAGTTCCCGATCAGCGGGTACGACTCCGTGGAGCCGTAGTAGTCGAGCAGCGTGACGCCGAACTGGTCGCGGAACCAGCGGATCAGGTCGGGGGTGAGCGGCTCGTTGGCGCAGCAGATCGTGCGGAAGCGCTGCGGGTACCGGCGGCCCGCGTCGGGCACCTGCTCGCGCATCTTGCGCAGGAACGTGGGGTTGACCAGGCCGGTCGTCACCCCGTTGCGCGCCATGCTCGCGAGCAGCCCCTCCGGGTCGAACCCGGCCGCCGGGCGGTAGACCAGGTGTGTGGCGCCGGCTCTGAGCGGTCCCATGAGCTTGGCCATCGACCAGGCCCACTCCCCCGCGCCGTAGAAGACGTCGCCGGGGCGCAGGCCGTGGCAGTGCTCGAACTCGTTGTGGCCGAGCAGCGTGCGGTGCGCGTGCACGATGCCCTTGGCGGGGCCGGTCGTGCCGGAGGTGTAGAAGATCAGCGCCGGGTCGTCGGCCGCGGTGCCGGCGTCCTCGAACTCCGGCGTCAGCAGGCCGATCGCCGGGTCGTCCACGTCGACCACGATCCCGTCGTACCCGCTCGCCCGGCGGACCGCGCCCGCCTCGGTGACCAGCACGGACGCGCCCGAGTCGGCGAGCCGGTAGGCGATCTGGTCGTCGGCCCACAGCAGGGACATGGTCACGAGAACGGCGCCGGTACGCAGGACACCCAGGTAGGTGGCCGGGGTGTCGGTACGCTGCGGGAGCATGACCGCGACGCGGTCACCCGGGCGTACGCCGAGGCCGTGCAGGCAGGCGGCCACCTGTCGGGAGCGGTCCTGCACCGCGCCCCAGCGGATCTCCTCGTGCGCGCCCGTGTGGTCCTCGAAGATCAGCGCGACGTTCTCGCGGGGGTGGCGGTCGGCCACGTCCACGGCCATGTTGTACCGTTCAGGAACGCTCCATCCGGTCACTTGGCGCGTCCCTCCAGAAAACGGGCCATCTCCCGCTGCGGCTCGCCCGTGGCGTACGCGGCGGCGTGCACCTTCTTGGCCGCCGACACGGAGTCGGCCAGGGCCTCCCGCTCCAGCTCCCTGAGCCGTCCCTTCGTCAGCGCCACCGCGCCTGGCGGGAGCGTGGCCAGCTCCTTGGCCTGCGCCACCGAGGCGGCCAGCACGTCCTTCTCCCCCACGAGCCTGGTCAGCAGGCCGAGCCGCTCGGCCTCCGCCCCGTACACCAGCCGCCCGGTCAGCGCGAACTCGGTCGTCTTGGCGCGGCCCAGGACGTTCCACATGGCCCAGATGCCGGTGATGCTCGGAATGCCCGACAGAACCTCGGGCTGGCCCATCCTCGTGCCCGCGTGGCCGATGCGCAGGTCGGCCAGGAGCACGAACTGGAACCCCGACCCGGCCGCCACCCCGTTCACCGCGGCCACGACCGGCTTGTCCAGGTCGAGCACCGCGCGGTAGAGGCGGTCGAAGCCGTCGATCCAGGCGTCGGACGCGGCGTGGTCGTCGGGGTCGATCCCGGCCGTCTCGCCCAGGTCCTGGCCCGCGCAGAAGGCGCGACCCGCCCCGGTGAGGACGACGGCACCCACCTCGGGGTCGGCTCCCGCCTCGCGCAGCAGCTCGATCAGCCTCTCCCGCATCTCGGCGGTCCAGGCGTTCAGCTTCTCCGGGCGGTTCAGGGTGATCACCGCGACGGGTCCATCGCGGTCCAGCAACACACTCACAAGAGTCCCTCCGCAGGTCAACAGGCTTGCGGGGGATACAACCAGGTCTCGCGGGGCGCTGGCCAACATCAATGTGGACTCTTGGCGATATCAGAGCGATATGGTCGAGGTGATGGAGCTACGCCACCTGCGCTATTTCGTCATGGTCGCCGAGGAGCTGCACTTCGGCCGGGCCGCCGAGCGGCTGCACATGGCGCAGCCTCCGCTGTCCCAGCGCATCCGCGACCTGGAACGGGAGCTGGGCGTGCGGCTGTTCGACAGGAGCCCGCACCACGTCGCGCTCACCGAGGCGGGCGCCCTGCTGCTGGAGCACGCCCGCGGGGTGCTGGATCGGGCGGACGCGGCCAGGGAGGCCATGCGGCGCATCCGCCCGGGCGCGTCGGGCGTGCTCAGGGCCGGCGTGCCGCCGGACACGACGCCGATGGCGCTCAGGACGCTGGTCGCCACGTTCACGAAACGCATCCCCGACGTGCTGCTGGAGCTGCACGAGCTGACCACGGCCAGCCAGCTCGCCAGGCTGCGCGCGGAGGAGCTCGATGCGGGCCTCATCCGGCATCCCTGTGACACGGTGGGGCTGGAGTCGAGCGAGGTCGTCCACCGCCGGCTCGGCGTGGTGCTGCCTGCCGATCACCGCGCCGCCGAGCAGGATGTGGTACGCCTGCGCACGCTCGACGGGTCACCCCTGGTGATCTTCCCCAGGGAGATGGCGCCCCAGCTCTACGACCACATGCTGGAGGCGTGCCGGGACAACGGATTCCTGCCCAGCGGGATCAGGCACGCCCGCAACCCCCACTTCGTGCACGGCCTGGTCATGTCGGGGCTGGGGGCGCACCTGAACGAGGAGCCGTACGACGGGCTGCCCGCCGGGCTGGTGTGGCGGCCGATCGACGAGCCCCGGCTGACCTGGTCGACCTCGGCAGTGTGGCTGCCGGTGCAGGGCGGAGAGGTCGTCACCGCGTTCGCCGAGGCGGCCCTGGCGGGGCTGCGCGAGGTGGGGCACGTCTAGTTTTCCTCATCTGGAAAGCGGTTTTCCGTGAACCAGGTGCGCGCGGCGGTTGTCGTACTCAGTGGAACGGTCCCTGCCCGGGATCGTCACTCATGGGGAGACGCGCCGGGGGGATTGATGGACATCTGTGCGAGATCGCGCCCGCCGTTCCTGGCCGGGGCGAAGCGGGTGGCGGTGGGGGCGCTCGCCGCTGCCGTGCTCGTCACGCTGACCGCCGCCACGGGAGTTTCGCAGGCCGCCGCGCGGTCCGACCCCCGGCCGGCACCGTCCGATGGGTTGAGTGTGGCGCTGTTCGGGGCTTCGGAGGTCTCGCCGCCGGGCGCCTCTCTCGCGGTGCTGTCGGGGGCGCCGGAAGCGGCACTGCTGGAACCGGCGCTGCTCGACCCGGTGCTCTCCGCGCCCGGCGACACCGCCCCTGTGGCCCGGCCGCGGCCTCGGGTCGACTGCCGCCACGTCAAGTGCGTGGCGCTCACGTTCGACGACGGTCCCGGCCGCTACACCGACACCCTGCTGCGCCATCTCGCGAAGTATCACGCCCACGCCACGTTCTTCGTCGTGGGCAGCAACGTCGTGGTGTACCCTCGCGTCCTGCGCCGGACCGTCGCGGCCGGGCACGAGATCGGCAACCACACCTGGTCGCACCCCGTCCTGACCAGGCTGTCCGCCGCCGGAGTGCGCTCCCAGCTCGTCCGCACCGACCGGGCGGTCAAGGCGGCCGCCGGCGTCGTGCCCCAGCTGGTCCGCCCGCCGTACGGGGCTTTCAACAAAGCCGTAAGCAGGCAGATCGCCCGGCCCTTGGTGCTGTGGAACGTGGACACCCTGGACTGGCGCTACCGCAACAGCGCCACGGTGGCCCGCAGGGCGCTCAGGCCGGTACGCCCGGGCAGCATCATCCTCTTCCACGACATCCACCGCACGACGGTGGGGGCCATCCCGCACGTACTGAAGAGCCTGGCCAAGCGCGGCTACCGGTTCGTCACCGTCAGCGAGCTGTTCGGCGGCCACGTGCCGCACGTCGCCTTCGGCGCCGCCCCGCCAAAGCTCCTGTGATCTGAACCCTTCTCGCGTCCTGGGCGTATCTCCTGGTGTCAGCGGTGATCGCCGAGCAGAAAGGATGCGACACCGGCAGCAGGGACACCGCGCGGGCCGGCCGGGCTGCCGGCCTGCGCGGGCTGTAAGGGCTGGTCACCTGCTCGGGGCGAGGCTCCAGGTGCGGGCCGTCTGGTCGCGGCTGCCGCTGACGGCGATCGGCCGGCCGTCCAGCAGTCCGGTCGCCACCGACCACACGCAGTCCGTGTGCCCCGTGAACGGTGTGCCGAGCGGCTTTCTCGTATTCAGGTCCCACACCCGCACCGTTCTGTCCTCGCTGCCCGTGACCGCCACCGGGACGCCGCCCAGGTTGCTGATCGCGACCGACCAGACCCAGCCGGTGTGCCCGGCGAGCGGGGTGCCGAAGGGCTTCCTGGTGGTCAGGTCCCAGACCCGTACGGTCATGTCCTCGCCGCCGGTGATCGCCACGGGCGCGCCGCCGAGGGTGCCCATCGCGACGGAGCGCACCCATCCGGTGTGCTCGGTCATCGGCGCGCCGAGCGGCTTCCTCGTGGCCAGGTCCCACACCCGTACGGTCTGGTCGTCGCCGGTCGTGACGGCTACGGGCACGCCGCCGACCTGGCCGACGGCCACCGCCCACACCGCGCCCTCGTGACCCGTCAACGGGGCGCCGTACTGCGTGCCCGTCCGCAGGTCCCACACGCGGGCGGTGCCGTCGGCGGAGGCGGTGACGGCCACGTGCCTGCCGCCGATCCGGCCGGTCGCCACGGACTTGACGTCGCCGGTGTGCCCGGCCAGGATGCGGGACCGGCCGGTGGCGAGGTCCCAGACGCGGGCTGTGTCGTCGTCGCTCGCCGTGATGGCGATGGGCACGCCGTCGAGCTGATCGAGGGTGACCGATCTGACCCATTTCGTGTGGCCGGTGAGCGGTTGGCCGAGCTGCTGTGAGGTGCGGAGGTTCCAGAGGCGGGCGGTCTCGTCGTCCGAGCCGGTCAGGGTGACGGGGATGCCGTTGAGCGTGCCCAGCGCCACCGACCGTACGTCGTTGGTGTGCCCGGCCAGGGGTTTGCCGATCTCCGCGCCGAAGGGGAGGCCGGGCTCTGTCGTACGTACCGGGTCCGGGTTACGTACCCGGTCCGGGTCTCGCGGCCACATCGTCACGGCCACGGCCGCCGCCGCGGCGGCCACCCCGACGGCCAGCACCGCCCGGCGCGGCACCCGCCGTGCGGGCGTGAGACCCGGCGGCCGGGAGGGCGTGAGGTCGGACGGCGTTCCCCCCGGCGGTGTGGTTCCGGGCAGCACCCGCCGGGCAGGCGTGAGATCCGACGGCGCTCCCTCTGGCAGCGTGGCGCCGGGCGGCGCCGGCAGGGGCGGCGTGAGATCCCTGGTCGGCGCGGGCCGGGCCAGTGTGAGACCCCCCGGCGGCGTCGGCCGGGGCGGTGTGAGATCGGGCGTGGTCAGGGTGGCGCCGCCGGTCAAGGCACGGACCAGGTCGTCCGCCGTGAGCCTTCGCGCGGGGTTCTTGTCCAGGCAGACGGTCACCAGCGACCGCAGCGGCTCGGGCACTCCTGACAGGTCGGGCGGGTCGTACAGGAGCGCGTGCAGCACCGCCGCCACCGACTCCCCGGCGAACGCCCGGCGCCCCGTGGCCGCGAACACCATCGTGGCGGCCCAGCTGAACACGTCCGCCGACGGCCCGGCCTGCTCGCCGCTCAGCTGCTCGGGCGCCATGTAGCCGGGCGTGCCGAAGGCCCCGGACTGTGTGACCGCGTGGTCGAGCGCCCGCGAGATCCCGAAGTCGATCACCACGGGCCCCTCGGGGCCGAGTATGACGTTGCCGGGCTTCAGATCGCGATGGACGACCCCGGCGCGGTGGATCGCGGCCAGCGCCGTGGCCGTCGCCACCGCGAGCCGCTCCAACCCGCCGCCCGTTCGCGGGCCGTCGTGCCGGACGGCGCGTTCGAGGGACTCGCCGCGCACATATTCGCTCACGATGTACGGCCGGTCGTCCTGCATCCCCATGTCCAGGACCCTTGCGGTGCAGAAAGGGGCGACCCGGCGGGCGAGGTCCACCTGCCTGAAGAACCTCCGGCGCGCCTCGGGATCCTCAGACAGCCGCGCGTGCAGCACCTTGATGGCGACCTGGTCACCGGACGGGCTCAAGCCCACGTAGACGACACCTTGCCCGCCCTCGCCGAGGAACCCGGTGAGCCGGTAGGCGGCGATCCGCCCGAGGTCTTTTCCCGGTCGTGGACGCGACAATGTCCACCTCTTCACGTCGGCAGGAGTCCCCACACCGGATACTACGATTCGGCAGGCCCTGACGGATTATCCCGGAGGAGGTAGTCCTGGCACCACCTCTCAGACGGGCCGCAGCGCGATGGAGATCCGCCCGCGTGGACGCGAGCGTGGAAGGCATGAATCTCGCAGTGGTCAGCGCCCTGCTGGGCGCGCTCATCGTCGTCCCTCACTCCTCCGGCCTCGAGTGGCAAGCCTGTCAGGGGGCCGAAATGGAGTGCGCGTCCGTCGAGGTGCCGGTCGACTGGGCCGAGCCGGACGGCCGGACGATCAGCGTGCGGGTCGCCCGGCTGCCCGCGACCGGGCGCAGGACCGGCACGGTGTTCAGCATCCCGGGCGGGCCGGGCGGGTCCGGGATCGACGATCTCACGTACTACGGCAAGAGCTTCGCGGGGCTGCGGGAGCGGTTCGACGTGGTCAGCCTCGAGCCGCGGAACGCCACCTCGTTCGGGATCCTGCCGCAGGAGTGCTTCGCCACCGGGCCGTGGCTCACCCGGCCCGATAGCCGGCGGGAGTACGCCGAACTGGGGGCGACCGTCCGCCGGAGCGCGGAGGCATGCAGGAGACGCGACCCCGGGTTCTTCGACCACCTCGACTCGGCGTCCGTCGCGCGGGACATCGACGCGATCCGCGCCGCCCTCGGGGAGGAGCGGCTGAGCTTCGTCGCCACCTCGTACGGAGGCGTGCCCGCCGTCGCGTACGCCCGGCTGTTCCCCGGCAGGGTCAGGGCCATGTACCTGGACGGGGCGGTCAACCACCTCCGGGATCCCATGACGGAGGCGTCGGTGCGGTACCGGACGTACGAGGCGCAGTTCGGGCGGTTCGTGAAATGGTGCGAGGCCGCGGGTGTGTGCGAGCCGGGCGTGGGGGATCGGTGGCGGAAGGTCGTGGCGGCGGCCGACCGGGAGCCGATCCCCGTCAAGGGGCGAGCGGTCGCGTACAGCGGTTTCGACCTGCAGGTCGCCGCGATGCCGAACCTCGTCGGGCCGGGACCGGCGCCCGAGTACCCGCGGTGGCGGCAGCTCGCCCAGGCCATCCGGCAGGCCGAGGGCGGGGACGCCGCAGGGTTCGCCGCGTACGTCGAGGCGGGGGTCGGGAGCCTCAAGCCGCCGTCGTTCGTGGGCATGAACGCCACCCAGTGCGCCGACGGGCTGCGCTTCGGCGGCTACCGGGAGTACCGCGCGGTGCGGGCGCTGGGCGAGCGGGTCTCCCCTGACCTTGCCGGGATGGGGCTGTGGCACCGCCTCGGCTGCGTGGGCTGGCCGACGCCGGCGACGAATCCGCGCGCGCCCCTTCCCGAGGGCCTTCCGCCGTTCCTGGGTGCGGGCTCGTGGACCGACCACGACGACACCGCCGACATCGTGCGACGGGTGCCGGGGTCGGCGACGGTCCGGTACGACGGGCACGGCCACGGGCTCTACCTCACGGGCAACGCCTGCGTCATCGCGCATGCCAACGCGTACCTGAAGGACCTGCGCCTGCCCCCGGCCGGCACCGTCTGCCACCCCTGACCCCGGCCTGTGCCCATCGCGGTCTGCCACCCCGGGCCCCCGGCCCGCGCCCATCACCGTCCGCCACCCCGGGCCCGATGTGATCCACCGCCTCTGCCTCCGCCTCCCCGACGGCCACGGCCGGTGAGGGCGGCCCCCGTGTCCGCCACCCCCAACGGTCATGGCCGGGGAGGGGGCCGCCGGCAACGCAAAGCCGCAAGCCGGTCTGGCGCCGGTCGACCAAGCCAGGCCGGTCGACCAAGCCAGGCCAGGCCGAGGCCGGTCAGGCGAGCAGGCCCGCGACCGCCAGGGCGGGCTCCGGGTGGTCGCCCAGGAGGGCGTTCACCGCTCCGTGGTCCGCCCCGCCTGCCGCCGGAGCCTGCCACGAGCCCTCGCACCCGAGCAGCCCCGCCACCGCGTCGCACGCCGCCGGATGCCCCATGAGCAGTTCGGCCACCGGCCCCGAGGCCACAGGAGCGGCGGTCTCGGCCGCGACAGGGCGGGCCGACCAGGGCGGCACCCAGGTGTCCACGGCGCCCAGCGTGCCGGGGAACGTGCGCCCCGCCTCGCGTACGAGCACCGGCACCAGCTCCCCCGCCTGGTCCCGCAGCGCCGTGATCAGCTTCGGCAGCCACGGCAGCAGCACCCGGTCGGGCAGGCGCCCGAACGCCTTCGAGATCACCTCCACCACGAAGCCCGACAGAGCGGGGACGGGCTCCATGGCCTGGACGAACCCGATGATGTAGAGCGGGAACGACGGCACGACCAGCGGGTTGGCCAGCAGTTCGTCGCACCGCGCCCGCAGCTCGGCCTGCGACAGCAGCCCGAGGTGCGAGCGCGCGGCCCACAGCAGCGCCACCTTGGCCGGCGACTCCGGATGGGACTGCTGAACGGCCAGCTCCAGCTGGGCCCGGTCGCAGCCCAGCGAGATCGCGAGGCTCTCCATCGAGAACAGGAACCCCAGCATGGCCGCGACCTGCCGCACCCCGGTGTCGTCAGCCACGAAGGCGGTCGGCAGCAGGGTGCAGTAATGCGCGTATCCGGAGGTCGCGAACTCCTCGCACCAGGCCGGCAGCTCCGGCTCATGGGCGCGGTAGTGCGCCATCAGCCGCCGGATCCTGCGCAGCACCTCGGGGGCGTCGTCCACGCTCCGCTCGGAAGCGAGCAGCTCCACCGCCCGCGCGCCCAGCTCGTCGGCGAAGCGCCGGCTGCCGAGGAAGATGACCGCGTCCTCGACCGCCGCCAGCGCGACGGCCGCGGTGGCCTTCGGGTCCCATACGGAACGGCGCAGCCGCTGCTCCAGCACCTGCTCGATGGTGACGCCCTCGTAGCCCAGCTCGATGATCGAGCGCTGGTGCTTGCCGAACGCAACGTCCCAGCTCTCCTGGATCGAGCGCTCCCCCAGCCCGCGCTCGCCCATGATGGGGCGCACGGCGTCGGACGGCAGCAGGTAGCGCAGCATCCACAGCAGGTCGGAGCAGGGCACCAGATCGGGGTTGGCGTTGAGGTCGAGCAGCGCCCGCTGGATCGTGCGCTTCTCCAGATCGAGCCCGAGCGGCGCGAGCCGGTCGTACACGTCGCGGGCCAGCGGCGGCAGCGCGTCGTAGCCGACCTCGCCCACGCGGTCGCCGCCGAGCAGGATCTCGCACAGCCGCCGCACGTCGCGGCGGCCCGGCACGACGTCCTTCTCGATGCACGTGACGGCCGCGTCCTGGAAGTCGTACGGGGTGGGCCTGGCCCGGTTGCGCATGCCGGCGAGCAGGATCGAGGTCTCGAAGACGGCGATGGCGTCGGCGGTGCTGGCCAGGTAGCCGTTGCGGCGGGCCAGCCGGACGATGTCGACGCTCCAGCCGAGCAGTTCGGCCTCGTCCAGCTCGTCGAGCGCCGGCGGCTTCGACAGGAACCCGGTCAGCCGGTCGGCCACCTCGCCCGGCGGGACGGGCGCGGGCAGCTTGGCGGCGCGTTTGCGCGCGCCCTTCTGCCCGGCCAGCTGGAACGGGGTCAGCTTGCTGCGGGTCAGCGACTTGGCCCAGGACGCCGCCGCGATCGACACCGAGCCCGAGGCCAGCCCGAACTGGGCCTCGATGGCCGAGTGGCTGGACGGGATGAGCCCATACAGCCACTTCGTCCCGGTGCGTGGGCTGATCTCGAAGGTCGCCGTGGACTTCAGCCCGAACTGCTCGACGCGGCTGGCGGCGTGGAAGGCGCCGCACACGTAGAGGCAGTCGGCGGGATCGGCGCCCGAGGCGGCCAGGTGCTCGCGCATCCTGGTCCACATGTAGCGTTCGCGGTCCTCGTCCACGGTCGTCCTGTCGCCGCCCCGGTCGAGGCGGCGGAACAGGCTGCCGATCAGCACCATGACCTGCCGGTACGTCTCGTAGTCCGCTCCTGCGAGCGGCTGCTCGACGTACTGGTCCCACCACTCGGACCAGTGGCGCACCTTGCCGTGGTGCAGCAGGTGCTCCTCCAGCTCGGCGAAGCGGGGGCGCAGGTCGCCGATCTCCAGGCCCACCGCGTCGCCGTGCAGGCCACCCTCTTCCGTGTGCTCCTTCTTCTCGGGCTCCTCCTTGGGCGCCCATTGGAAGACGTGGTCGGTCGACCTGTCGACCAGCACCAGCTCGACGTCCGGGGTCTCCAGCGCGTACGAGATGGCCTGGTATTCGGCGGACGCCTCCGTGATGGGCGCCACCACGCTGAGCGGCGCCCACGACGCGGGGAAGCCGTCGATATCGGTCGCGAACGCCTGCACCGCCACCGGCAGCCGGCAGTTGCGCAGCTCGGTCAGCAGCGGCTGCAGGTCCTCGCAGAGCTCCAGGTAGATGACCTTCGGCTGCTTCTCCCGCAGTCTGCGGACCATGGCCAGCGCCGAGGCCGGCGAGTGGTGGCAGACCGGGAAGATCTCCAGCTCCTCGCGCAGCGCCCGGTCCACGTCGTCCACCAGCCCCGTCAGGACATCGGACACGACGTCGCCGCCGAACTCCCGCGCCGCCTGCGTCAGCTGCTCCCTCAGCGGTTCGAACGCGCTCATGACAGGGTGGCGATGGCCTCGCGGCCGCCCTCGAGGAACTCCGGCCACTCCCCGCCGTCCTTCTTGCTGCGGGGCTCGACCACGCCGTGCCAGTACTTGTTCAGGATCGCGAGATCCTCGGGGCTGCGCCTGGCCAGCGAGCCGACCAGGGAGCCGGCGAGCGTCTGCGCGCGCAGTGTGCGGTCGCCGAAGAACTGGCTGTGCAGGATGGCGTCCTCCAGCACGCCGATCTGCTCCGCCGTGGACAGCGCCGACTCCAGCTTCTCGTCGTCGCTGGTGGCCGAGGCGGCGGCCGAGCGCAGGTCGGCGAAGCTCTGCAGCAGGATGTCCAGCAGTGTGGGCGGGACGTCCAGCTCGATCTGGTGCCTGCGCAGCAGCTCTTCGGTGCGGAAGCGGACGATCTCGGCCTCGCTCTTCTTGTTCGTCACGACGGGGATGCGGACGAAGTTGAAGCGGCGCTTGAGCGCGGACGACAGGTCGTTGACGCCCCGGTCGCGGCTGTTGGCGGTGGCGATGATGGAGAAGCCCGGCTGGGCGAAGACGATGTTGTCGTCGTCGAGCTCGGGGATGGAGACGTACTTCTCGGACAGGATCGAGATGAGCGCGTCCTGCACGTCGCTGGTCGAGCGGGTCAGCTCCTCGAAGCGGCCGATCACACCCTGCTCCATCGCCGTCATGATCGGCGAGGGGATCATCGACTCGCGGGACTGGCCCTTGGCGATGACCATGGAGACGTTCCACGAGTATTTGATGTGGTCCTCGGTCGTGCCCGCCGTGCCCTGGACCACGAGCGTGGAGTTGCGGCAGATGGCCGCGGCCAGCAGCTCGGCCAGCCAGCTCTTGCCGGTGCCCGGGTCGCCGATCAGCAGCAGGCCCCGGTCGGAGGCCAGGGTCACGATGCTGCGCTCGACGAAGCTGCGGTCACCGAACCACTTCTGCGGGATCTCCCGGTCGAGCCCGTCGGAGCGCTCGGAGCCGAGGACGAACAGCCGGATCATGCGGGGGCTGAGCCGCCACGAGAACGGCTTGGGGCCGTCGTCGATCGACTCCAGATAGTCGAGCTCCTCGGCGTACTTCACCTCTGCGGGGGCGCGCAGCATATCGTCACTCATAAGAGGTCTCCTAAGCGAGGAAGTTCTTGAGCTCGAAGACGAGCTTGCGGATGTGGCCTGAGATCACCGGGGTGCCCAGATCCTTGAATTTCTTGCGGAACCACGGGTCCACGCTCTCCTGGCCCGAGCTGTTGACCGAGCCGACGGGGATGAACTTCACCCCCGAGCGGTAGACCGCCTCGATGCCGTCGTAGAGCGGCTGCGAACGGTCGAACTCGTAGAAGTCGGAGATCCACACCATCACGGTGTTACGCGGATCGGCGATCTTGGGGCGGGCCATGGCCATCGCGACCGGGCCGTCGTTGCCGCCGCCGAGCTTGGTACGCAGCAGCACCTCGAACGGGTCGTGCACCCACGGGGTCAGGTCGATCGCCCGGGTGTCGTACGCGATGAGGTGCACGTCCACCTTCGGCAGCCCGGCGAAGATCGACGCCAGGATGGTGCAGTTGACCATCGAGTCCACCATCGAGCCCGACTGGTCGACGACCACGATCAGGCGGGCCGGGGTGGTGCGGCGGGCGGTCTGCCTGTAGTAGAGCCGGTCGACGTAGAGTCGCTGGTCCTCCGGGCTCCAGTTGGTGAGGTTCTTCCAGATGGTGCGCTCGATGTCGAGGTTGCGGAAGACTCGCTTCGGCGGCACCGACCGGTCGATGACGCCCGCGCTGGTCTGTTCGACCTGGGTACGCAGCACCTCGGCGACCTCGTCCACATATCTGCGGATCAGCGACTTGGCGTTGGCCAGGGCGACGCCCGACAGGTTGGACTTGTCTCTGAGCAGCTGCTCGATGAGCGACATGCTGGGCGTGAGCTGCCTGGCCAGTGCCGGGTCGGCGAGCACCTCGCGCAGGTGCATGCGCTTGACCAGGTCGCCCTCGAGCCCGGCGAGCAACTTGGCCAGCTCTTCGTTGCCGGGGCTGTGGCGCAGCCCGCCTGGCTCACAGCCCATGCCTCGCTCGAACCAGCCCGCGTCCTGCTTCCACGCCTCCAACTGGCCCGCGGTGACGTTGCCCGAGCCTGTGGCGAACACGTTGAGCAGCAGCTTGGAGACCAGTGCCGCCCGGCGGACCTCGTCTCCTTCCTCGTGGTCCTGCTCCGTCATCAGACCCTCGAACTCGGCGGCCAGGCCGGGGAAGCGCTGCACGAGGTTGTCGACCGAGATGCCGGGGTCGAGCAGGGCCGGCGGGAGGCCGAGGTCGTCGACGATGGCCACGCTCGCCCGCTCCAGGGTGGGCTGCTCGTCGGTGCCGAACAGGCGGGACAGCAGGCGCCAGTAGAGCACCTGGCGCCGGGTCTCGTCCGAGGCGGTCTGGGATTCGGTCATTTCCGCAGCAACCGCCCCGCTCGCTCGCGTAGCACGGCGACCACGTCGCCGGCCTTGGCCTCGGCCTTGACGACCTTGGGGTCGGTGGGGCCCATGGCCCAGTCGCCGGAGTGCGCGGCGACGGGCTTCTTCTTGACCGTGGCCTGCACGGCGAGCGGCTGCAGGAGCCATTGCCCACCGTCCCAGCGCATCAGGCCGATGCACGCGGAGGAGGCCGACACCAGCTCGGGCGTGAGCGGCCCGCAGGCCGGCAGCCGGTCGAGGGCCACCGGGAGCGTGTTGCCGCCCAGGTCGAGCGTGTCGTCCTGCATCGTGTAGCCCTCGAGGAACACCGGCTCCGCGATGCGTACGGGATGGCGGTCGAGCGGCGGGGTCGGCGGCGCCTCGGCCGCGGGGAGCTGGATGCGCGCGGTCGCGAACGGGTCGGCCGCCTCGCCGGACTTCGCCCTGTCGTCCTGCCACAGCAGGTCGCCGCCCGGGAGCAGCGGCATGCCGGTGATCTCCAGGCTGAGGTGCCCGGCCAGCGCGCCCATGAGCACGGAGTGGTCGCTCATCAGCCGCCACACCGAGGGACCGGAGATCGTGTCCACCTTGGCGGCCGCCACGCTCGTGCGTACGAGCCTGGAAGGGGCGCCGCCCGCGGGCTCGAGTATGCCGTGGACCTGCACCCGCACCACGGTGGCGTGCTCATGCACGTCGGCACCGAGGATCAGCAGCCGCCCCGAGACCGGCTCGGCGGCGCCGTTCCACGTGCCCTTCTGGGACAGCAGCAGGGCGCGCGTCCACAGGTCGGCCCAGCGGCGCGCGGGCAGCAGGTCCATCGTGGCGACCGGGCTCGACGCCCGCAGCTCCGCCGCCAGGCCGTCGAGCAGCACCGCCAGCCCGCGCAGCTCGGGCGCGGCCAGCAACGCCTCGATCGCCGGGTCGGAGGAGGAGACGAGGTCGTGGTCGACGCCACGCCAGCCGGTGATGGCCAGCTCGCGCAGCCAGCCCCGGCATCCGGCGAGCACGTTGTCCGGCCGCATCTCGCCTTCCGCGGGCTCCCAGGCCGCGCGGGTGCGGCCCAGCGCCGCGTCGAGCCGGGCGAGCAGGGCGTCGTGCACCGCTCCGAACAGCGCCGCCCGCCCGCCGGCCAGCACCGCGAGGTGCTCGTCGCCGATCGATCCCGCGGCCACTTTCTCCGCTGCCTCGCCGATCCGGTCACCGAGCGGGCTGGCGGCCAGCGCGCCCGCAAGGGCGGCCAGCGCTCCGGACGCCTGCTCGCCGAGCCGGGCGAACCCGTGGGTGAGCGCGTCGTCGAACCCCGCCACCAGGTCGAGCGCCTCGCCGACCCCTGTGGGTGCGTCGCCGAGCAGCTCACCGAGCTGTACGTCCAGCATCACCGCACCGCCTTCCCTGCATGGAGCTCGTCCGCCTTTACCGCCGGAAGCCTGGGCATCAGCGCATCGCCCCCATGGCCGGGAACCAGTGCAGCTCGGCCAGCGGCTCCGTGCTGCCGGGCACCTCGAGGTAGCCCAGGTGGCGCAGGAACCGGCTGAACACCACGGCCGCGGGGGTGCGCTCGACCGGCCCGTTGACGCAGGACATCAGGAAGCGGCCCTCCGGCACCTCCACCCCCAGGTAGCGGGCCACCCGGTCGAGGCCGTACTGCAGGACCGCCTCGTCGGCCAGCTGATGAATGTGCTTGCAGGCGTAGCCGTGCAGCGCGCCGCACGGCCGGTTGTTGTTGGTGCTGCAGCTCAGCGCGTGGGTGCCGGCGGTGATCGACGAGACGTAGACCCGCTCGATGTCGGACCCGCTCGACACGACCCCCTGCAACCGCCCGTCGGCCAGCTCGACGAAGGGCACCTTCGCCAGTTTGCGCGGCTCGACAGGCGGCACCACTCGCACCACGCTGCGCTGCTCCCACGCGGCTCTGTCCGCGTCCACGACCTCAGAACCTCCCGCCCCGGCCGGCTCGCGAGCGCAGGCGGAAGTGCCCGCGTCTGCGCGACCGGCTGATCAATTGATCCGGGAACTTACCCGACCCCACCGACAGAACGGGCTCAAATGATCAAAGCCCGTGGTGCGGGCTCACGGCTCGAGGCGCGGGTCGCCGTTGAGTGCTTCGAGCACCGGCTCCCTCGCACTGCTGGATTGTCGATAATATTGTCAACCAGGCTTGGTCTGACGAATTGGGGAGGATCCCGTGGCGCCTGGTTCCCCGCTGGAGGAGACGCTGACCGACCGGCTCAGGGCGGCCGTGCTCGGCGGGGACTTCGTGCCCAACCAGCGGCTGGTCGAGGCGGACGTGTGCGAGCAGTTCGGGGCCACCCGGACGGCCGTGCGCGAGACGTTCAAAGAACTGGCCGGGGAGGGCCTGGTCGAGATCCTACGGAACAAGGGGGCCCGTGTCCGCGCGGTCTCCAAGGCCGAGGCCATCGAGATCACGGAGGTGCGGATGGTGCTGGAGGGCCTGTCCGCCGCCAAGGCCGCCGAACGGGTCACCCCCGAACAGGCCGCGCAGTTGCGGGAGATCGTCGCCGACATGCGCACCGCCGTGGAGTCGAACGATCTCGACCGATATTCCGAGCTGAACGCGTCCCTGCACGCCAAGGTCCGCGAGATCGCCGACCACCGCACGTCGGCGTCGATCATCGAACGTCTCGGGGCGCAGGTGGTGCGGCACAAGTTCCGCCTGGCCCGGCAGCCGGGGCGGGCGGCGGTGTCGTTGCCTCAGCACGAGCTGATCGTGGCGGCCATCGTCGCCCACGACCCCGAGGCGGCGCAGACGGCCATGCAGCAGCATCTACGCAGCGTCGCCAAGGCCCTGGAGGCGACCGACTGACTGACCGCCATCACGCCCCACCGGCATCGGGAGGGTCGCCGACCTCCCGCCCCGCACCCCCACTGACGGCGCCGTCCCTATCGGCCGCACCCACACCGGCCACGCCGTCTCCACCGGCTGCACCCACACCCACCGCGCCCTGTCCATCTGCGGCACTCGTGGGACCTGGGCCGTCGCCCTCTTGACCCGTCCGACCACGCTGGACGCGCCGTTCTCCCGCCCGGCCGTGGTGCCGCCGACGCGGAACTCGTGCCCCGTGTTCACGCCCCTCGGCCCGAACTCGCGTCCTCAGCCGGAGCGCCGGCGTCCATGACGCGGGCGTCACCGGCATCGTCGCCGATGCCCGGGATGGGCTGGATGCCGGTGCGGCTCACCCGTTCCAAGGTGGCGGCCGTGGCGGCGGTCATGGCGTGAGGCACCCCGAGCGACTCCAGCATCCGGGTGGCGGCGTGCATCTCGTGCACCCGCCGCAGGCTGTGCTGCCCCGCGCCTTCCAGCAGTCGTTGCACGAACCGCTCGTCGGCCCCGGTCACCGTCTCCAGCAGGTGATCCCAGAACCACTCCCCCAGCCCGGCCGCCTCGGCAGCGCGCCGAGACTCCATGATCAGCGCGCTCAGCCCCTTCACCAGCACGCTCCGCAGCAGCTTGCGCGCGGCCGCGTCCCCGGGTGAGCCATCGATCGGCGTCACGTCCATGCCACAGGGGCCGGCGAAGGCGGCGAACCGTTCCGAGCCAGGCCCGCTGGCCAGGATCGGGGTCGCGAGCCCCCGCAACGGGATGGGCGCCATGATCGCACCGTCCACCGCCGTGGCACCCGCCGACTCCACGAGCTCGGCGATCCGCCGCTTGTCACCCGGTGCGCTGGTGGAAAGGTCGGCGTAGAGCGCACCGGGCTTGAGGTGCGGGCGGGCCTCCTCACACGCGGCCACGCTGTCGGCGCCGGTGGTCACAGCGATCACGATGTCGGCCCCGCGAACGGCGTCAGCGTTGCACGCCACCAAGAACGGTCCTCCGCCGGACGCCTGCCCCATCACCTGCGCCAGGCCGGGCAGGTGCACCGCGCCGGCCTCGGTCACCCGGTCCTCCGGCACGGACGCCGAAGCCACCCCGCGCACCTTGCCGCCCGGACCAGCCAGGCGCCCCGGCCCGCCTGCGTGGCTAGAGCCTTGCCCGTGCTCACGGCCGGATGCGTGCTCCGAGTAGGGTGCAGGACTCGCGTCGGGTACGGACCCCGAACCGGGAGCACTCTCCGAACCCGGCGCCTCCCCCGACCCGGACGCGCCACCCGACCCCCGCACAGCACCCGAGCCCGGCCCCTCCCCCGACCTGGACACGCCGCCCCATCCCGGCACAGGACCCGACCCGGACCGTCCACCACCGCGTCCTGACGCGGGACCCGGATCCGACGTGAGGGAAAGACCAGGGGCGCGTCCTGCGGCGGGCGCGGGAGAAGGCGTCGGCGAGCGTCCCGCGGCAAGCGAGACCGGCGGCGCCGGAGGGTAGGCGGGGTCATAGACGCGCAGGCGCACTCGCGGGGCGAGGCCGTGGGCGAGGATGCGGCCGACTTCGCCGTAGCCGAGCAGCGCCACCTCGGGTCCGTCCATTGGGCATCCTCTCCACTTCCAGCCGGCCGTATCGTTGACAATATTGTCGTGTAGCCCCCTCCGCCAACCCGAAACCGGAGCTGGGAGCGGATTGCCGATGAAACTGTTGACAATCAGTCCGCCCGGCTCGTAACGTCAGCGCGTGACCTCGGCAAAGACCCGCACCCTCCTGGTGATCAGCGCCCACGCGGGCGACTTCGTCTGGCGCGCCGGCGGCGCGATAGCGCTCGCGGCCGACCGCGGCGAGCGCGCCAAGGTGGTCTGCCTCAGCTTCGGCGAGCGTGGCGAGTCGGCGAAGGCGTGGCGGGCCGGCCGCACGCTCGACGAGATCAAGGCGATCCGCCGCGAGGAGGCGCAGAACGCCGCGGCGACGCTGGGCGCCGAGATCGAGTTCTTCGACGCGGGCGACTACCCCCTGGTGGAGAGCCCGGAGCTGGTCGACCGGCTGGTGCGCGTCTACCGGGAGCTGGAGCCCGACGTGGTGCTGACCCATCCGCCGGCCGACCCGTACAACGGCGACCACCCGGCGGCGGCCCGCATGGCGTTGCAGGCACGCGTGCTGGCGCAGGCCGCGGGCTACGACGCGCCCGGCGAGCCGCTCGGCGCGCCTCCCGTGTTCTTCTTCGAGCCACATCAGCCAGAGCAGTGCGACTTCAAGCCCGACGTGCTGCTCGACATCACTCCCGCCTTCGACAGAAAGCGCAAGGCCATGGAGTGCCTGCCGGCCCAGCAGCACATGTGGGACTACTACACCGACCTGGCCAAGCGTCGCGGGGTGCAGCTACGCCGCAACGCGGGCCCCAACCTGGGCCTGCCGCACTACACCATGGGCGAGGCCTACATGCGGCTGTATCCGCAGGTTACGGACGTGCTCGCGTGAGGCACGTAGTCGTCACCGGCACTCCGCGGGCGAGCCTCGAGCGGATCGACACCCTGGCCGCGTACGGCGTGGCGACCGTGCACGAGGCGCTCGGCCGCACCGGCTGCCTGGGGCCGGGGCTGCGTCCCGCGTGGCCCGGGTCCAGGACGGGCGGCAACGCGGTCACCGTGCTGTGCTGGCCGGGCGACAACCTGATGATCCACGTGGCGGTCGAGCAGTGCCAGGAGGGCGACATCCTGGTCGTCACCACGACCTCGCCGTCCACCGACGGGATGTTCGGGGAGCTGCTCGCCACGTCGCTGCGATCTCGCGGGGTGCGCGGGCTGGTGATCAACGCGGGCGTGCGCGACGTCGCCGAGCTGCGGGCCATGGGCTTTCCCGTGTGGAGCGCGGCCGTCAGCGCCCAGGGCACCGTGAAGGCGACCCCGGGTGCGGTCAACGTGCCCATCACGGTGGGCGGGCAGCTCGTACGGCCCGGCGACACGATCATCGCCGATGACGACGGGGTGCTGGTGGTCCCGCGCGCCGACCTGGAGCGGGGCATCGCCGCGGCCTCCGTCCGGGCCGCCAAGGAGGCCGCCGCACGCGAGGCGTTCGCCAAGGGCGAGCTGGGTCTCGACCGGTACGGCCTGCGCGAACGACTGCCCGCCCTCGGCATCTCGTACGTGACGGCCGACCAGTACGACGGATCGGGGGCGGCGGGACGGGAAGACGCGGGCGAGCAGGAGCACGGTGACCATGGCTCGAGGTGACGGCGACGGAACTCATGCGAACGGCCCCGACGTGACAGCGACGCGTAGAGGCGAAGGGCTCGACGCGACGGTGGCGGGCATGAGGCGGTTGGCTCGCCGCGGTGCTGGCGGGCATGACGCGGTTGGCTCGCCACGGTCCTGGCGGGCATGAGGCGAAGGGCTCGGCGCGGCGGTGGCGGCATGAGGCGGATGGCTCGGCGTGATGGTGGTGGCGGGCATGGGTGGGTTTGACGATGGCGTGCGGTGCATGCTGATGCGTGGCGGCACCTCCAAAGGCGCCTACTTCCTGGCCGACGACCTCCCCGGCGACCCCGGGGAGCGGGACGATCTGCTCCTGCGCATCCTGGGCAGCCCCGACCCGCGCCAGATCGACGGCATCGGCGGCGCGCACTCGCTCACCAGCAAGGTGGCCGTGGTGTCGGCCGGCCCCGAGCCGGGAGTCGACCTCGGCTACCTCTTCCTGCAGGTCGGCGTGGACGAGCCGATCGTGTCCGCAAGGCAGAACTGCGGCAACCTGCTCGCCGGAGTGGGCCCGTTCGCCGTCGAGCGCGGCCTCGTCCGCGCGGGACGCGGCGACACCGAGCTACGCATCCGCCTCCTGAACACCGGCGGCCTCGCCACCGCCCGCTTCCCCACCCCCGGCGGCCGGGTCGACTACCGCGGCGGCACCGCTATCTCCGGCGTCCCCGGCACCGCGGCGGCCGTGGTGCTCGGGTTCGAGAACACCGCGGGCTCCGGCACGGGCCGGCTGCTGCCCACCGGTCGCGAGGTCGATGTGATCGACGGGATCGAGGTGACCTGCGTCGACAACGGCATGCCGGTCGTCGTGGCGGCGGCGGAGGACTTCGGCATCACCGGCTACGAACCCCACGAGACGCTCGCGGCCGACGAGGAGCTGCGCGAGCGCGTGCAGTCGCTGCGCATTCAGGCCGGAAAGCTCATGGGGCTGGGCGACGTCGCCGAGGACGCCGTGCCCAAGACCACGTTGGTGGCCCCGCCCAGGGACGGCGGCGCGCTGTGCACCCGTACGTTCATCCCGGTCAGGCCGCACACCGCGATCGGGGTGCTGGGCGCGATCAGTGTGGTCACCGCCGCGCTGCTGGAGCACGGCGTGGCCGGGCGCTACGCCCGGCTGCCCGAGGGCCCTCGTGTGGACGTCGAGCACCCCACCGGGCACCTGCAGGTCGAGGTGGAGCTCGACCTGTCCACCAGCCCGCCGACCGCGCTGAGGGCGGCGAACGTACGGACCGCGCGCAAGCTCTTCGACGGCACGGTCTTCCCACGCCCCCGGGCGGTCCCTGCCCCCGCGCACTCGCCGCACCCTGGGCCTTACTCGAGCACACGAGTCGACGGAGGATCGCATTTGTGAACGCACTGCTGCACGACATCGCCCACATCGGCCACGTCGAACTGCTCACCCCCGAGCCGGAGCGGAGCCTGTGGTTCTTCACCGAGATCCTCGGGATGACGGCCAACGGCCAGGACGGCGACTCGGTCTACCTGCGCACGTATGACGACTACGAGCACCACAGCGTGACCCTGACGGCGCACCACGCGTCGGGCATCCGCGTGACCGCGCTGCGGGCGAGCAGCCAGGAGGCGCTCGAGCGCAGGGTGCTCGCGATCAAGGACGCCGGCCGCGGCATCGGCTGGCGCGACGGCGAGCCCGGCCGCGGCCCGACATACGCCTTCCACGACCCCGACGGCCACGAGCTGCGTATCTACTGGGAGTCGCAGTGGTACGAGGCGCCCGAGGAGCTGCGTCCCGCGCTGAAGAACCAGCCGCAGGCGTTCCCCGGCCGCGGGGTGGGCGTGCGCCGCCTCGACCACGTCAACTTCCTGGCCGCCGAGGCCGCGGCCAGCGGCGCCTTCGTGCGCGACGTGCTCGGCGCCCGCGTGACCGAGCAGATCATGCTGGACAGCGGCCGGATCTCCGCCCAGTGGCTGCACTTCGCGAACAAGTCCTACGACCTCGTCTACACCGACGACTGGTCAGGCGCCTCCGGCCGGCTGCACCACCTCGCGTTCGCCACGAACACCCGCGAGGACATCCTCAGGGCCGCCGACATCTGCCTGGAGAACGGCGTGTTCATCGAGACCGGCCCGCACAAGCACGCCATCCAGCAGACCTTCTTCCTGTACGTCTACGAGCCCGGCGGCAACCGCATCGAGCTGTGCAACCCGCTGACCCGGCTCATCCTGGCGCCGGACTGGCGGACGATCACGTGGACGGAGGCCGAGCGCGCCAAGGGCCAGGCGTGGGGGCTGAAGACCATCGCGTCCTTCCACACACACGGCACCCCGCCCCTCGCCGCCGAGTGACGACCAGCCGCACTCAAGGGACCACAACGCCCTCGGTCAGGGGCCGGACCGCCGCATGACAGCCGCGCGGCCCGCCGGCTCGCCGCAAGTCGCCGTCAACCGAGCGAGGCGGGTGGCGGGCCGATTTCACTCATTGACGCCCCCGCAGGCAGAGGCTAACGTCGTCTCATAACTTAAAGGAAACTTTCCTAATAGTTTCCTGGCATCCCACCCCCCATAAACCCCCAACGGATGTCGGAGAGCCATGAGACACAGCACCCTGAGCAAGATCCTGGTGGCGTTATTGCTGCCCCTCAGCGCCGTGGCCGTCGCCCCGCCGCAGGCCTCGGCCTCGGTGTACGCCGCCGTGGCCCAGTGGGCGCCGTGGACGGCCTACACGGCCGGCACGCACGTCACGTACAACGGCGTCGAGTACGAGTGCATCCAGAGCCACACCTCCCAGCCCGGCTGGGAGCCCCCGAACGTGCCCGCCCTGTGGAAGGTCTTGACCGGCGGCGGCACCGACACCACGGCCCCGTCGGTGCCCGGCAACCTGCGCTCGACCGGCGTCACCAGCAACAGCGTCTCCCTGGCCTGGGACGCCTCCACCGACAACGTCGCCGTCACCGGCTACGAGATCTACCGAGGCGGCACCCTCATCACCACCGTCACCGGCACCACCCACACCGACACCGGACTGAACGCCAACACCGCCTACACCTACACCGTCCGCTCCCGCGACGCCGCCGGCAACCGCTCCGCCAACAGCAACACGGTCACAGCCACCACGACGGGCGGCGGCGGCACCGACACCACGGCCCCGTCGGTGCCCGGCAACCTGCGCTCGACCGGCGTCACCAGCAGCAGCGTCTCCCTCGCCTGGGACGCCTCCACCGACAACGTCGCCGTCACCGGCTACGAGATCTACCGAGGCGGCACCCTCATCACCACCGTCACCGGCACCACCCACACCGACACCGGACTGAACGCCAACACCGCCTACACCTACACCGTCCGCTCCCGCGACGCCGCCGGCAACCGCTCCGCCAACAGCAATTCCATCACCGCCACGACCACGGGCGGCGGCGGAGGCGGCGGGAACAAGGTGCTCGGCTACTTCGTGCAGTGGGGCGTCTACCAGCGCGGATACCATGTCAAGAACATCGACACGAGCGGCTCGGCGGCCAAGCTGACCCACATCAACTACGCGTTCGGCAACGTGCAGAACGGCCAGTGCACGATCGGCGACAGCTACGCCGACTACGACCGCTTCTACCAGGCGAGCGAGAGCGTGGACGGCGTGGCCGACACGTGGGACGCCGGCGCGCTGCGCGGCAGCTTCAACCAGCTGCGCAAGCTCAAGAAGAAGTACCCGAACCTGAAGGTGCTGTTCTCCTTCGGCGGCTGGACCTGGTCCGGCGGCTTCACCCAGGCCGCGCAGAACCCGACCGCCTTCGCCAACTCCTGCTACAACCTGGTCGAGGACCCGCGCTGGGCGGACGTGTTCGACGGCATCGACATCGACTGGGAGTACCCGAACGCCTGCGGCCTCACCTGCGACACCAGCGGCGCGGCCGCGTTCAAGAACGTCATGTCGGCGCTGCGCTCCCGCTTCGGCTCCGGCAACCTGGTCACCGCGGCCATCACCGCCGACGGCACCAACGGCGGCAAGATCGACGCGGCCGACTACGGCGGCGCCGCGCAGTACGTCGACTGGTACAACGTCATGACGTACGACTACTTCGGCGCCTTCGCGCCGCAGGGACCGACGGCCCCGCACTCACCGCTCACCTCCTACACCGGTATCCCGACCCCGGGCTTCTACTCCGACGCCGCGATCCAGAAGCTCAAGAGCAAGGGCGTGCCGTCGAGCAAGCTGCTGCTCGGCATCGGCTTCTACGGCCGCGGCTGGACCGGGGTCACGCAGGCCGCACCCGGCGGCACGGCGACGGGGCCCGCGCCGGGCACGTACGAGCAGGGCATCGAGGACTACAAGGTGCTCAAGACCCGCTGCCCGGCCACCGGCACGGTGGCGGGCACGGCGTACGCGTACTGCGGCGGTCAGTGGTGGAGCTATGACACGCCGAGCACGATCGGCGGCAAGATGAGCTACTCGAAGAACCAAGGCCTCGGCGGCGCGTTCTTCTGGGAGCTCAGCGGCGACACCACCAGCGGCGAGCTGATCACGGCCATGAGGAACGGCCTGGGCTGACCTACAAGGGGGCCGGCCCGGTCACGGGCCGGCCCTTCTCAGCGCGCGGCGGTCAGCTCGCTCACCTGCTCGGCCGTCAGCTCCACGGTGGAGGCGGCGAGGTTCTCCTCCAGGTGGGCCACTGTGGAGGTGCCGGGAATCGGCATCGTCACCGGCGAGCGGGCCAGCAGCCAGGCCAGGCTGACCTGCGCGGACGTGGCCCCGACGGCCTTGGCGACATGGTCCACGGGACTGCCGGGCGCCGCCAGCGCGCCCTTGGCGATGGGGCTGTAGGGGATAAACCCGATCCCCTGCTCCTCGCAGTGCTCCAGCACGCCTTCGGAGAACCGGTTGGTGAGGTTGTAGCGGTTCTGCACGGTGACGATCTCGACGATGCGCCGCGACCGCTCGAGCTCCTCGACGCTCACCTCCGACAGGCCGACACTGCCGATCTTGCCTTCGTCCTGGAGCGCCTTGAGCTCACCGAGCTGCTCCTCCAGCGGCACCTCCGGATCGATGCGGTGCAGCTGGAGCAGGTCGATCCGCTCCAGTTGCAGCCGGCGCAGGCTCATCTCGACCTCCTGCCGCAGGTACGCGGGCCGGCCCACGACCACCCACTGCGCCGGCCCCGGCCGCACGAACCCGGCCTTGGTCGCGATCAGGAGCTGCTCAGGGTACGGGTACAGCGCCTCCCGGATGATCTCCTCACTGATGTACGGCCCGTACGAGTCGGCGGTGTCGATGAAGTCGACGCCCAGCTCGACGGCCCGGCGCAGCACCCGGACGGCCTCGTCGTGGTCGCGGGGCGGCCCCCAGACCCCGGGCCCGGTGAGACTCATGGCGCCGAAGCCGAGGCGGTGCACGCTCTTGTCACCAATGGCGAACGTGCCGGTGGACTGGAGCTCAATAGACATGCGCAGCACTCCGTCAAGGTCGAAACTTACTCTCCCACCAGCATGCCGGACTCCGTGGCGCCGATCGCCCGGCCCTCCGGCAGGACGAGGAAGCGGAGGAGGCCGGTGTCACCTGCGCTGGTGGCCGAAGCGGGCCGGCTTGACGCCGCGGAGCCGCACCTCCGGGTCGGTCATCGCCTGCGGCGGCGCGGGGCGCTCGATGGCCGGCTCGATCGACGGCTCGGACCCCTCGGCCTCCACGATCCGCCGCACGAGCCGCCCCCGGAGCTGTGCCGCCACCTCCACGTGCGACGGGAAACCCGCCAGGTTCACCAGCTCGTGCGGGTCGTTCTCCAGGTCGTACAGCGCCTGCTCGCGATAGACGGAGGCGGCCGGGTCGTCCCACGGGTGGGCGTCCTCGGCGACGGCGTAGTACTTCCAGCGGGACGTGCGGATCCCGCGCCCCACCTCCGACTCGCTCACCTGGAAGAACACCTCCTCCGGCCACGGAGCCCGGGAGTCGCGGACCAGCGGGAGGAACGAACGCCCCTGGATCTCAGCGGGCACGGGCAGCCCGGCGGCCTCCAGGAGCGTGGGCGGGAGGTCCAGCGTGCTGAGCGGGCGGGACACGGCGCCGCCGCCGTCGAAGCCGGGGCCGCGCAGGGCCAGGGGCACGCGGAGCGAGGCGTCGTGGCAGGAGCGCTTGTACTCGCCGTTGCGGGTCTTGAAGTGGTTGCCGTGGTCCGAGGTGTACGCCACGATCGTGTCGTCCAGCAGGTCCATGCTGCGCAGCGCGTCGAGCAGCCGCCCCAGCCCCTCGTCCAGGCGCTTGACCTGCCCCAGGTACCCGCCCATGTGCTGGTGGGCGGTCCCGCCGAGCGCGGCCAGGTCCGGGGGCATCCAGCGGCCCTGGTGACGCTCCTCGTACCCGTCGGGTGCGGGGTAGTTGTCCACCTCGTTCTGGTGGTGCGGCTCCAGGAAGGACAGGAAGAGGAAGAACGGCTCGTCGTGGTGGTCGGCCACGAATCGGATGGCGGCGTCCACGAGGGCGTCGGAGCGGTAGCCGGGCAGCATCACGGGGTCGTTCGCCTCGTCGTAGACGATCGTGCGGTACGCGTCCGAGGTGTGCTCGAGGGCGTTGGCCGCCAGCCACGACCGGTAGCCGCCGCGCTGGTCCGCGGGCACGGGCTCGCTGCCGGCCAGGTGCCACTTGCCGATGTAGCCGGTGGCGTAACCGGCCGCGCCGAAGTGGTGCGCCAGCGTGCGCTCCTCGGACGGCAGCGGGCGGCCGTTGCGGTAGACGCCGGTCGTGGTCGGATAGCGGCCCGTCTGCAGGGCGGCGCGGGCCGGCGCGCACACCGGCTGCGGGGTGAGCGCGACCGTGGCCTGGGTGCCGTGCCTGGCCATCCGGTCGAGGTTCGGGGTGAAGGGGCCGACGGTGTCCCATCGCTGCTGGTCGGTGAAGAAGACGATCACATTCGGACGCAAGAAAAGGGCTCCTAACGAACTGCTATTTGAGACCGGTCAGCGCGATGCCGCGGACGAAGTATCGCTGGGTGAGGACGAACAGGACGGCGGTGGGGACGAAGAGGATCACCGAGCCGGCCGCCGTGAGGTGCCACAGGGTGAAGTACTCCTGGTTGAACAGGGTGAGCCCGACCGGGATGGTGCGCATCTCGGGTGTCGTGGTGGCGACCAGCGGCCAGAGGAACTCGTTCCACTGGAAGACGAACGTGAACAGCCCGAGCACGGCCAGCGCGGGCCGCGTCTGCGGCAGGATGATCCGCCGGTAGATGCCCAGCTCGGAGGCGCCGTCGATGCGGGCCGCGCTGATCAGGTCGTCGGGGATGGGCTGGATGAACTGCCGCATGAGGAAGATCCCGAACGCGTCCATGAGGAACGGCGTGATCAACCCCTGGTACGTGTTGAGCCACCCCAAGTTGGCCATCAGCACGTACAGCGGGATCATCCGCACGAAGAACGGCACCATGAGCGTGGCCAGCAGCGCCACGAAGAGCGTGTTGCGCAGCGGGAAGCGGAACTTGGCGAACACGTACCCGACGAGCGGGTCGAAGATCAGGTGCGCCAGCGTGATGGCGCCGGCCACGACGAGGCTGTTGACGATGAAGTTGCCGAAGGGCGCGCGGGCGAACAGCTCGGCGTAGTTCCCCCACTGCGGCGAGTCCGGCCAGAGCACGGCGTTCGCCGACAACGTCTCGGCCTCGGTCTGGAGCGAGAGCGAGAGCATGTAGAGCAGGGGGAGCACCGTCACCAGCGAGGCGAGCCCGAGCAGGATGTAGAGCAGCGTACGGCGCATCAGTACACGACCTCTCCGCGCCGCCCCGCCCGGAGCTGGACCAGCGTGAACGTCACGATCACGATCAGCAGCAGCACCGACTGCGCCGAGGAGTAGCCGAAGTCCCTCGTGCGGAAGGCCACGTTGAAGATGTGGAAGACGGACAGGTCGGTGGCGTCACCCGGGCCGCCGCCGGTGATGATGTACGCCTGCCCGAACGCCTGCAGCCCCGAGATCACCGCCATGACGGAGACGAACAGCGTGGTGGGCGCGAGCAGTGGCAGCGTGATGCGCCAGAACCGGCGCCACGCGTCCGCCCCGTCGATCTTGGCGGCCTCGTGGTACGTCTCGGGGATGCCCTGCAGCCCGGCCAGGAAGAGCACCATCGTGTAGCCCACGCTCTGCCAGAGCGTCACGGCGGCGATGGTGAGCAGCGGCGAGGTGTTGAGCCACTGCTGGGCGGGCAGCCCGGCCGCGAGCAGCGCCCGGTTCAGCACGCCCAGCTCAGGGTCGAGGATGTTGCGCCACAGCAGACCGACGATCGCCACGGAGGTCAGGTACGGCACCAGCAGCAGCACCCGGAACACCACCCGGCCCTTGAGCGGCTGGTCGAGCGCCATCGCCAGGGCCAGCCCGAGCACGATCGAGCCCACGACCACCGCCACCGCGAAGGCCACGGTGACCAGGAAAGAGTGCCGCACCGCCGGGTCGGCCAGCGCCTGCGCGTAGTTGCCCAGCCCGGCCCACTGGTCGGCCTGCGGCCCGGTACGCAGGCTGGTGGCCACCACGTTGCCGATCGGCAGGTAGAAGAATGCCGCGAAGAACAGGATGGCGGGGGTGAGGAACAGGTAGGCGGTCCTGGCGTAACGCCCCGCGAGGGTCCGGGGTCTCACCGCAGGAAGCCCTCGGCCGACTTGGTGAACGTCGCGAGCGCCTCGGCGGCCGGCTGGTTCTGGATGAGCACCTGCTGGTACATGACCTTGAGCTGCTCCTCCCACTTGCCGAGCTGCCCGGTGAGCCGCACCTGCTGCGAGGAGTCCTTCGCGTACGGGAGGGCGTCGGCGAAGACCTTGGTGACCTCGTTCGACTGCACCTCGGGCAGCTTCGTCCACGACACGCGCGGCATCAGCATGCCGGTCTCCTTGGTGGCGGCCCGCTCCACGTCGACGGCGGTGACGCGCTTGATGAAGTCCCACGACAGGTCAGGTCTGGTGGCCTTCGAGGGCACGAACATGCTGACCCCGGCCGCCTGCGTGGCCTGCGTCTTGTGCTTGAGCGGCGGCGCGACGCCCAGCTCGATGTCGGGGCTGGTCTTCCTGATCGGATCGAGGTCCCACGGACCGGTGAGGATCATCGCGGCGCGCTTGGCCGAGAACAGCTTCTGCGGGCCCGAGTAGTCCGTGCTCGACACCGGCACCGGGGCCACCTTGTGCTTGTGGACCAGGTCGGCCTGGAACTGCAGCGCGGCGACCGCGTCCTCGACCGGCGTCATGACCTTGCCGGTCGCCGGGTCGTAGGGGGTGACACCGGCCTGGGTCAGCCAGGGCCAGACGTAGGTGTAGTCCTGGTTGAGCGCGACGCCGTACACGCCGTCCTTGGTGAGCTTCTTGGCGGCGGCGAGGAACTCCTCCCAGGTGGTCGGCACCTCCACCCCGGCGTCCCTGAGCATGGCCTTGTTGTAGAAGAGCGTGTTGCAGGTCAGGTGGAGCTGCACGCCGTACACCTTGCCCTGGTACGAGTTGCGCTCGACCGTGACGGGCTGCCAGTCGGAGGGGAAGCCCATCGCCTGGCCGTCGCGGTCGACGTAGTCCTGCAGCGAGCGGGCGTTGCCGGAGACGGCGAACTCCTGCACCCACCCGCCGGGCTCCTCGACCAGGTCGGGCACGGTCCCGGAGGCGAAGTCCGCGAGCAGCCTGGTGCGCAGGTCGGGCCACTGGTACTTCTGCAGGTTGACCTTGACCTTGTTGGCCTGCTCGAACTCGGCGATGACCTTCCGGTAGGCCTGGTAGTCGTGGCCGGCGTTCCAGTAGATGGTGAACGTCCCGGGCGCGGCGGCCTGCGTGGTGGGAGCTCCCGCGCAGGAGGACAGGACGGGCACGGCGGCGGCGGCGCCGGCGAGGCGGAGTAGGTCACGGCGGGAGACAGAGGAGGACATCTCGGAGGTTTCCCTTCTAGGAAGAGCCCCGCCGCAGGAAGGTCCAGGAGCGGACGATCTCGCGGGCGGGTGGCGGCTCCTCGGCCTGGAGGCGGTCGAAGAGCAGGCGTACGACGTCGGTGTAGTCGTGCCTGAGCGGGCCGATGGTGCTGAGCTGCGGATTGCTGATGAGACCCTCGTCGATGTTGCCGGCGCCGACGATCGCGACGTCGCCGGGCACGTTCAGCCCGGCGTCCCTGGCGGCCCAGATCGCGCTGATGGCGGCCCTGTCGGAGGCCGCGAAGATCGCATCGGGGCGGTCCGGTGAGCGCAGCAGCTCGGCGGCGGTCTGGTAGGCCTCCACGCGGTCGTCCGCGCCCGAGGTGATGATCCGCTCGGTCACGCCGTGCCGGTCCAGGGCCGTCGTGTAACCGAGCAGCCGTCCGGCGGGCTTCTCCCGGTAGAGCTCGTGGCGGTGCGCCATGAACGCGATGCGCCGCCTGCCCTGGGCCAGCAGGTGCTCGACCGCCTCCGCGCATGCCTCCGTCTCAGGAGTGCGTACGACGTCGCAGCCCTCCAGCCCGCTCTCGTTGCTCAGCACCACCATCGGCAGCCCGGTGGCGGCGAGCCCGGTGAGCAGGTCGCGGGTGAGGTGGTCGCCGACGACGTTGATCAGAGCGCCGTCGGCGATCCCGCCGCGCAGCACGTCGATGGCGGCCTTCGCACGGGCCTCGGAGTAGACGGCGAGCGTCACCACGGAGTAGCCCCGCGCGTCGGCCATCTCGTGCAGGTCGGTGGCCAGGCGCTCGTCGCTCGGCACGCCGCCGAGCGAGCTCAGCACCAGGCAGACCCGCTGGGTGCGGCGCTTGCGCAGGCTTCTGGCGGCCTGGTTGGGGGTGTAGCCGAGTTGCCTGGCGGCGTCGAGCACCCGCTGCCTCGTCTCGGCGGCCACGGGGCGGTCCCGGCCGCTGAGCACGTAGGAGACGGTCGCCACTGACACGTTCGCCAGCTCGGCCACTTGTCGCGCTGTCGGTCTCATGTTAGTCGAATAACCTAGCATTCCCTATGGGGATAACGGGAAATTGTCTGCCTCTGATGTCGATGGAGAGGCCGAGAGGGGCGATGGTCCTCACACCCCGGCTTCATGGCGTGTTAATCGTTTAGCACCGTATTCCTCGGGCGCCTGCCAGATCAACCCCGTCGCTCCGGGTTCTCCCCAGGGCGTTCCCGGCGGGTGCGGCACGTCGTCGCTGACGGCCGCCATGCCGCAGCGTGGATCGACGACTTCTTGCACAACCAGACGTTCCAGCCGCGCCTGCGCGACGGGCGCATCGGCCTCGGGCATGACATACATTGGCGGTTCGGCGTGCGCATGTGCGCACGATGTGCGCTACGGTAGGTGTCATGCCGTCAGACGAACAGCCCATCCCCTCCGTGTGGGCGAGACCGCGCCGTGAGCGGGAGCAGCCCGCGCTGAGCCGTGAGCAGATCGTGGCCGAGGCCGTCCGGCTGCTCGACGAGGAGGGCATCGACGCCCTGAGCATGCGCCGCCTGGGCAGCAGGCTCAACGCCGGGGCCACCTCGCTCTACCGCCATGTCGCCAACAAGGACGAGCTGTTCGAGCTGGCCGTGGACGAGGTCTACGGCGAGCTGCCCCTGCCGGAGCAGGCCGGCGCCGCCGGGTGGCGGGCGAGCATCGAGGACGTCGCCCGCGCCCTGCGCGCCACGATCCTGCGCCATCCCTGGATCGCCGCCAAGCTCGGCGAGGTGGGCCTGGCCTACCTCGGCCCCAACATGCTCCGGCAGACCGAGCACCTGCTCGGCATCTTCGAGGCCGCCGGCTTCTCGCCCGACGAGGCCGACCAGGCGATGAACACGGTCGTCGCGTACGTGCTCGGCGTGTCCACCGGCGAGGCCGCGATGCTGTCCATGATCGCCCGCAGCGGCCAGACCGAGCAGGAGTGGGTGGAGCGCCTGTGGCCGGCGGCCGAGCGGGCCGTCCAGGACTACCCGCGTCTGCGCGCCCGCTACGCCGCCCAGCGCGGCCAGGACGCCGGCAAGTCCAACCAGGACAACTTCGAGTACGGCCTCCAGCGGGTCCTCGACGGCCTCCAGAGCCGCCTCGGCTGACACCCGTTCCAGCAGCACGAGATCGCCGCTGAATTGTGGATGGACGCTGCCCAGATGGCGAGTTACGCTCCGCTCGCCACAAGATGGGGGGCAATCCATGTCTTACACGCTCTTACGCGGCAATTTCGTGATCCGGTACGCGGATCTCCCGCGACAGGGCCCCGAGCCCGACGGCGACACCGTGAAGTTCCTGCCCGACTCGCCCGCGCTGGTGGAGACGCTGCCACGGACCTCGGGCCGGCCACCGAAGATCAACGCTCGCGGCGTCTCCGTACGCCTGGAGGCCATCGACGCGCTCGAGACCCACTTCGAGGAGACACACCAGGAGCTCGCCGGCGCCAACGCGGCGCGGGACGAGCTGCTGCGCCTGCTCGGCTTCACCAACGTGCGTTACTGGGAGGACCTGCCGAACAAGGTGCAGTCCGCGGATCAGGACTCCATCCGCGGTCACGTGCTCACGAACGGAGTCGACGCGAACGGCCGGCTGATCGGCTTCGTCTACGCGGGCGACCATCCGGGGGCCGACGGATCGTCGGTGTTCCTGGACCCGGCGCTGGTGGACGCGTCCATGAACGGCACGCTGCTGGCCGCCGGGCTGGTCTATCCGGCGTTCTACGCGACGCTGCCCGCGGAGCTGCGTACGCACCTGGCGGAGGTGTCGCAGGCCGCCAGGCGCAAGGCCATCGGCATCTGGCCCCGCTCCGCCGCCGACCCGAACGGCGCCGCCACGATCAGCGGCTTGGCCGACGCGGAACGCCTGGTGATGTGGCCGAAGCTGTTCCGCCGCATCGTGCCGTACCTGGCGGCCGGGTTCACGGACTTCGACGGCTTCGACGCGTGGCTGCGGGCGGACCGGGTCAACCGGGACGACGAGGTGTTCCTGCTGGGCAAGCTCGAACGCGGCAACCTGCACGATGTGTTCAAGGGGGCCGGTCAGCAGATCCAGCTCACGGTCTGGCCCGAGGACTTCATCATCGCCCCGGACCCGGCCGCGCCGGGAACCTCCGTCCAGCCGCCGCTCGTCGCAGCCGGGGACCTCCTGATCATGGCGGCACTCCCCGACCCGGCCGGCGCCGACCTCGGGAACGAGACGGTCACGCTGCTGAACCTCACGCCGGGCCCGATCGACCTCACGGGCTGGGCCCTGTCGGACACCGCCGGCGGCCGCAAGGCGCTGACCGGCACGGTCGAGGGCGGGGCCGCACTGAGGGTGACGCTGGACGGGGCCGTACGCCTGGGCAACCAAGGGGACACCATCGTCCTGGTGGACCCCAAGGGCACCTCGATCGACCAGGTGACGTACAAGGCGGACCGGGTCAAGGCCGGCCGCACGATCGCCTTCGGCCGCTGACACTCACGGCCAGGGCCCACTTCACGGGCCCTGGCCCCACACCCACCCACGCGTCATGCGCGCGCCACTGCAGTGCGCCTCCGGCCCGCCACTCTCGCCGGCCGCCCCATCTTGACGCACCGTGCCACAGTGCGCCTTCCGCTCTCCGCGCCGACCGGCCCTCTGGACGCGTCGCCCAACCGGCCCTCACCGGCTGCGGGCTCGGGCGGGAAGCAAGCGCGACGGCCGTTTGAGCCGCGTCCATGATCCGTGACCGGTCCGGCTCGGCCGGAAGCCGCACGTTCGCGTGGTCCTCCCGCGCCCGTGTTCACGCCGCACGCGAGCTCTTGTGAAGATCCTCGGCCGGACGGTTGACGCCATGCCTCTCCACCACTTACGGTTCCGGCGATCGATGAAATATATCGATATATTTCCGAAAACTTTCGGAGGCGTCATGTTAAGAGGAGTTGTCGCGGTCGCCCTGCTCGGCCTCCCCGCGGTGAACCCGTCCCAGCCACCGGCCATCACCGTGAACGAGCACGTCAGGCACCAGGAGATCGACGGCTTCGGCATCTCCCAGGCGTTCCGGCGCAACGAGCTGCTCAAGGCACTGACGGAGTCACAGCAGCGGGAGGTCCTCGACCTGTGGTTCGACCGCGACAAGGGAGCCGGGCTCAGCATCCTGCGGCTCGGCATCGGCTCGTCCCCCACCGGCAGCCCGTACGACCAGATGGTGTCGATCCAGCCCGATGACCCGGGAGGCCCTGACGCCCCGCCCAAGTACGTCTGGGACGGCGACGACAACAGCCAGGTATGGGTGGCCAAGGCGGCCAAGGCGTACGGGGTGAAGCGCTTCTACGCCGACGCCTGGAGCGCCCCCGGCTACATGAAGGACAACGGCACCGACAAGAACGGCGGCACGCTGAAGCCGGAGTGGCAGCAGGCCTACGCCAACTACCTGGTGCAGTACACGAAGTTCTACGCCAAGGAAGGCATCAAGATCACCGACCTCGGGTTCACGAACGAGCCCGACTGGACGGCCACGTATGCCTCCATGCGCTTCACCCCCGAGCAGGCCGCCCAGTTCGCCAAGGTGCTCGGCCCGGTCGCCAAGGGCGTGAACGTGGTCTGCTGCGACTCGTTCGGCTGGAACCAGGCGAAGGCGTACACGGCCGCGATCGAGGCCGACCCCGAGGCCCGCCGCTGGGTGAAGACCCACACCGGGCACACCTACGCCAGCCCCGTGGACGCCCCGCTCCCGACGAGCAGGAACACCTGGATGTCGGAGTGGAACCCGAACGGCAGCACCTGGAACGAGAACTGGGACGACGGCAGCGGCTCCGACGGCTTCGCGATCGCGCAGGCCGTGCACGACGCGCTCACGCTCGGCAACGTCAGCGGCTACGTCTACTGGCTGGGCGGATCGCGCGGCGCGACCAGGGCGCTGCTGCAGATCGACGACACGGCGAAGACGTACAAGGTGTCCAAGCGGCTGTGGGCGCTGGCGGCGTACAGCAGGTTCATCCGTCCGGGCGCGGTCCGGCTGGACGCGCAGACGGCGGATCCGGCGCTGAAGGTCTCCGCGTTCCGCAACGCCGACGGCTCCCGCGTCATCGAGGTGCTCAACACCGGCACCGCGCCCCTCACGTGGCAGGACGTGCGCGGCCGGGCGACCGCGTACCTCACGGACGGCGCCAACTCGCTCACCCCGTCCCCGGTGACGGGCCGCACGGTGACGCTCCAGCCGCGAGCACTCACCACGATCGTCATCCGCTGACGGACGCCGAGCCGCCCCTCCCACGGCCCCCGACCGACCCGACCGCCGCCGGCGGTTACGGTCCTCCGGGGAAGGACGGGAGGGGCAGCGACCAAGCGTGGGATGCCCGGAGGCCGGGATGGGCGGTCAGCCCCACACCTCCTGCGCCGTCTCGACGATCAGGCGGAGCTTGGCGAACTGCTGGTCGGCCGTGAGCTCGTTGCCCTCCACCGTGGACGAGAAGCCGCACTGCGGTGACAGGCAGAGCTGGTCGAGGTCGATGAACTTGGCGGCCTCGTCGATCCGCCGCTTGAGCGTGTCCTTCGACTCCAGTTCGCCCCGTTTGGTGGTGACCAGCCCCAGCACCACCATCTTCCCGGGCGGCACGAAGCGCAGCGGCTCGAAGCCCCCGGAGCGCTCGTCGTCGTACTCCAGGAAGAACCCGTCCACCTTCAGCTCGCTGAACAGCGCCTCCGCCACGAAGTCATAACTGCCCGAGGCGGCCCACGAGGACCGGAAGTTCCCCCGGCACATGTGCGTGGTGATCGTCATTCCGGCGGGCTTGGCGGCGAGAGCGGCGTTGATCTGCTTGATGTAGCGCAGATGCATGTGCTCGGCGTCGTCGCCCCGGGAGGCCAGCTCCGCCCGCTGGGCAGGGTCGTTCAAGTACGCCAGGCTCGTGTCGTCGAACTGCAGGTACGTGCACCCGAGCGCGCCGATCCTGCGCACCTGCTCGGCGTAGGCCGTGCTGAGGTCGCGCCAGAACTCCTCGACATCGGGGTAGACCTTGGGGTCGATGGCCGCCGGCCCGCCCCGGTAGTGGACCATGCTCGGCGAGGGGATGGTCAGCTTGGGCACCACCGTGGTCGCCGTGTCACGCAGGAACGTGAAGTCGTCGGCGAAGATGGGCTCGTTCAGCCTGATCCGGTCGTGCACACGCAGCGCGGCCGGGGTGAACTCGATGTCGCCCTGCTCGTTGTGGAAGCGGACGGTGATGTTCTCGTCGGCGGCCTGGCCGACCCCGCCCAGCCGGTAGATGAAGTCCATGTGCCACGACGCCCGCCGGAACTCCCCGTCGGTGGCGCTCTGCAGCCCGATCTCCTCCTGCCTGCGTACCACCTCCCGGATGGCCTCGTCCTCGGCCTCCCGCAGCGCGTCGCCCGTGAGGGTCTCGCGGGCGCGGAGCAGCGCGGGCGGGCGGAGCAGGCTGCCGACGTGGTCCGCGCGGAACGGCGGCGAGGTGCGCATTGAACATCATCTCCTGTGATCGTGGAGGTCGGTCCCGTAGAGCTTTCTGAGTGGGGCTTTGAGCAGCTTGCCTGCCGCATTCTTGGGTAATTCGGGCACGAATTGCAGATATTTCGGGATTTTGAAGCGCGCCAGGCGGCCGTCCAGATACGCCAGCAGTTCCCCCGCCTCGACTTCCGAACCATCCCGCACGACGACCAGGGCCTTGCCCACCTCGCCCCACTTCTCGTCCGGCACGCCGATCACCGCGCACTCGGCGATCGCCGCATGTTCGTACAGCACGCTCTCCACCTCGGCGGGATAGATGTTCTCGCCACCGGAGATGATCACGTCCTTGAGCCGGTCGGAGATGCGCACGTAGCCGTCATCGCCGGCGACGCCGATGTCCCCCGAGCGGAACCAGCCGTCCGCCGACAGCACCTTCGCCGTCTCCTCCGGCCGCCGCCAGTAGCCGGGCATGACGTTGGGGCCCTGTACGTACACCTCCCCCGGCTCGCCGGGGCCCGCGGCGGACCCGTCGGGCGTGACCAGCCGGACGTCGGAGAAGAAGCACGGCACCCCGGCCGAGCCCGCCTTGGTGATCGAGTGCTCCGCGCCGAGGAAAAGGGCGCCGGGGGCCGTCTCGGTCATGCCGTACCCCTGGAGGAACGTCAGGCCCCGATCCTGATATATCCGGATCAGCGGCTCGGGTACCGGCGCGCCCCCGCACAGCAGGTGCCGCAGGCTCGACAGGTCGGCCTCCGCCCAGCGCGGCGACCGCGCGAGGAAGCCGAACATCGACGGCACCCCGAACATCACCGTCACCCGCTCCGCCTCGATCAGGTCGAACGTCCTGTCCACGTCGAACGAGGGCTCCAGGATGACACGGCCGCCCTTGAGCACGGTCGGGATCAGTGTCTGGGCCAGCGCCGCGATGTGGAACAGCGGCGCGCTGACCAGCGTGACCTCGTCGTGCGCGAGCGGCACGTCGACCAGCAGGTTGAAGGTGTTCCAGGTCAGGTTGGCGTGGGTCAGCATGGCGCCCTTGGGCTGTCCGGTCGTCCCGGACGTGTACATGATCAGGCACACGTCGTCCTGACGCACCGGCTCGTCGATCGGCTCGGGCGAGCCGGACGCGACCAGCGCCTCATAGCTGGCTGCCGTGATGTGACGCCCCGGGAGCCCGTCGCCGTCCTGCTCCTCGCCCAGCACGAGGACCGAGGCCTGCGCGTCCTCCAGGATGAAGCGCAGCTCGGGCCTGGCCAGCCTGGCGTTCAGCGGGACGAACACCGCCCCCAGCAGCCCCGCCGCGAAGAACGTCTCCACCAGCGCCGGCTGGTTGACCCCGAGGAAGGCGATCCGTTCGCCGCGCCCCACGCCCAGCGCGGACGCCAGCCGGTACGTCCGTTCGCGCAGCTCACCGTAGGTGTGGTCGCGTCCCCGGTACGTCAGCGCAACGCGCTCGGGCGTCATGCGAGCCCTGCGTGCCGGCCACGAGCCAATCCCCTGATTCCGCATCGGCACTCCTTGACGCTCAAGCCATCAAGTTAGGCCACTATGCGATTGCTGTCACCATTCTGCCCAAGTTTCATCGGGTACGCCGTCGAGAAGCCGCTCCGCGATCCGCACCGCCTCCGGCCTGAACCGCTCGTGCAGCGCGTGGCAGACCCGCTGCGCCTTCTCCGCCGGCCAGTCGTGCGGCAGGTACCGCAGCGGCAGGCGCGGGTCGGTCCTGATGATCTGGAGCCAGCCGGTCAGCAGCGTCAGCGAGCGCGCCAGGTCGTCGGGCGCGTCCGGCGCGGGATCGGCCTGGTCCCAGCGCCGCAGGAACTCGCGGTAGCGCTCGCCCAGGCCCGCCAGGTCGTACGCGTCCCTGACCAGCGCCTGCATGTCGGTCGGGTGCCTGGGCTCGGCGGAGAAGACCTTCACGTTCGCGCCGAGGTCCTCGATCACGTGGGCGGCGTCCACGTCGCCGGGCGCGATCCACAGGCCGTTCTGCAGCGGCCCGAACCCGGCCCAGACCAGCCGCGAGCGCAGCTCGTGCCGCTGCCGCTGCCACGACTCGGGCAGCGAGAAGCCGATCAGCGTCCAGCGGTCCTCGTCCGCGTCGTTGACGACGCCGCTGTGCCAGATGCGGCGCTCGCCGTCCTTGAGCACCTCGGTGCTCGTCGGGGTGAGACCGAAGTACATGCGGCGGCCCGAGCGCTGGCGGCGCAGCAGGCCACGGCGGACCATCCGGGTCAGCGTCGAGCGCGTCGCCTCCTCCGAGATGCCGACCTTCGCGAACGCCTCGATGAAGCTCCCCGAGGACACGCAGATGCCGCGGCCGTATACGTGATCTCCGAGGAACGTCAGAATCACCGACTGTGGCCGCATGTGAACCTTCCCCCGAATATTGGGCATTCCATTGACAGCCGTAATATAGCTGCCTACATTCAGGGCCACATCCCAGCTTGGAGGGTCCTGATGCGCAGGCTGCTCCCGTCCCTGGTTTGTCTCGCGTTAGCCGTGGCCGCGTGTGGAGGCGGCGGCTCAAGCGCCGCAGGCTCGATCAAGGTGGGCCTCATCGTCTCCCTGACCGGCAACTACACCCCGCTGGGCAGCGAGGACAAGAAGGCCGTCGAGCTGGCGGTCGAGCAGGTCAACGCGCAGGGCGGGCTGCTGGGCCGCAAGGTGGAGCTGGTCGCGCGCGACGACAAGACCGCTCCTGACCAGGGCATCGTGGCCTACAACCAGATCAAGGGCGAGATCGACGCGCTGATCGGCCCGGTGTTCTCCAACTCGGCGCTCGCGGTCGAGCCGCTCGCCCAGCGCGACAAGATGCCGTACCTGTCGCTGGCCCCGGCGCAGGAGCAGGTGGAGCCGATCAAGTCGTACGTCTTCGTCACCCCCGCCCTGTCCAGCATGTACGCCGAGCGCTACCTGCAGTACATCCAGGCCAAGGGCATCAAGACGGTCGCGGTGGCCTGGGACTCCAAGAGCGCCTACTCGGTCTCCGGCCACAAGTCCATGGTCGCCCTCGCGTCCAAGTACGGGGTGAAGATCGCCGTGGACGAGCCGTACGAGACCACGACCTCCGACTTCAGCCCGCTCTTCACCCACGTGCGCGACTCCGCCGCCGAGGCGCTGGTGTTCTGGGGCTCGGGCGCGCCGGGCGTGACGGCGGCCAAGCAGTACGTGGCCTCGGGGCTCAAGACGCCGCTGTTCCTGACCGCGTCGCAGGCCAGCAAGTTGTGGCTGGAGCCGATGGGCGGCGCGGCCGAGGGCATGACCGTGCAGAGCGCCATCGGCGTCGTCGGCGAGCACCTGCCCGACGGCAAGCAGAAGCAGGTCATCGAGCAGATGGCCGAGCCGTACCAGCAGAAGCACGGCTACCCGCCGCCGCAGTTCGCGCAGGACGGCTACAGCGCGAGCCTGCTGCTCTTCGAGGCGATCAGGAAGGCGAACAGCACCGACAAGGCCAAGGTGCAGCAGGCGCTGGAGAGCATGGACCTGGTCACGCCGAACGGCCGATTCCGCTACTCCCCCACCGACCATTCCGGGCTCTCCCCCGAGTTCATCTCGGTCAACACGGTGCAGAACGGGAAGTTCGTTCCCACCGACTGGGCCAAGGAGCAGCTCGCCAAGACCGTCGGCGCGGGGTAGCGCGTGCTGACGGTCACCGGCCTCTCCCGCTCCTTCGGGGGCGTCTACGCCGTCCGCGACGTCTCGCTGGCCGTCGCGGACGGCGAGGTCTGCGGCGTCATCGGGCCGAACGGGGCGGGTAAGTCCACGCTGTTCAACCTGATCACCGGCCATCTGACGGCCGACCACGGCCAGATCTCGTTCCTCGGGCACCGCGTGGACCGGCTCGCGCCGCACCGGCGGGCCCGGCTCGGCATGTCGATCGTGTTCCAGGCGGCCAGGGTGTTCCGCGGCATGACGGTCAGGGAGAACGTCATGGTCGGGATGCACGGGCGTACCGGTGCCGGGTTCGTGTCGGCGGCGCTGCGGCTGCCGCGGCACCGGCGCGACGAGCGGGAGATCACCGCCGAGACGGACGCCGTGCTGAGCCGGGTGGGGCTGACCGAGTGGGCCGACCGGCCCGCCGGCCTGCTGCCCATCGGGCAGCAGCGGGCGCTCCAGCTCGCCCGCGCCCTGTGCGCGCGGCCCCGGCTGCTGCTGCTCGACGAGCCCGCCTCCGGGCTGCGCGGCCAGGAGCGCGAGCGGCTCGCCACGCTGGTGGAGGAGCTGCGCGCGGACGGCCTGACGATCCTGCTCATCGAGCACGACGTGGCGTTCGTGACCCGGCTGGCCGACCGCGTCGTGGTGCTCGACCTGGGCCGGGTCATCGCGGACGGCTCGCCCGCCGAGGTGCGGGCCGATCCGCTGGTGCTGGCCGCCTATCTCGGACAGGCCTCATGATCGACGTCAGGGACCTGGTCGTCTCGTACGGCACCGCGACCGCGCTCGAACACGTCACGCTCACGGTACGGCGGGGCGAGATGGTCGCCCTGCTCGGCCCGAACGGCGCGGGCAAGTCGACGCTGGCCAACACCCTGGCGGGGGTCCTCCAGCCCACCTCGGGCACGGTCGGGATCGGGGGCAGGCTGGCGCTCATCCCGGAAGGCCGCCAGCTGTTTCCGGATTTGTCGGTCGCGGACAACCTGGTGCTGGGCGGCTGGCGGTCAGGCGAGCGCGACCCCTCGTACGTCTACGACCTGCTCCCCCGGCTGGCCGAGCTGGCCGGGCGGCGAGCGGGGGTGCTGTCGGGGGGCGAGCAGCAGATGGTGGCGTTCGGGCGCGCCATGATGTCGCGTCCTTCAGTGCTGGTGGTGGACGAGCTCTCCTTGGGGCTCGCGCCCACCGTGACCGCCGACCTGGCCGAGCACCTCGCCGAGCTGAACCGGGAGCAGGGGCTGACCGTGCTGCTCATCGAGCAGAACGCGCGGCTGGCGTTCGAGCTGTGCGGGCGGGCGTACGTGCTGGAGTCAGGGCGGGTGGTGACCGAGGGCGAGTGCGCCGAGCTGGCCGACGACCCCCGGGTGGCCGGCGCGTACCTGGGCGGGGCGATCACATGAGCGCCTTCCTCACGTACTTGCTGAACGGGCTCGCCGTCGGGTGCGCGATCGCGCTCATCGCGAGCGGCCTGGTCGTGATCCACCGGGTCACGGGGGTGGTGAACTTCGCGCAGGGCACGTTCGCGGTCGTGGCGGGGCTGTGCACGTCCTCGCTGCTCGGGCTCGGGCTCCCGCACGGGCTGAGCGAGGTGGCCGCCGCCCTGGTCGCGGCGCTCGCGGGCCTGCTGACCGGGCTGGCCGCCATCGGCAGGCGGGGCACCACGCCGCTGTCGTCCCTGATCGTCACGCTCGGCGTGGGCGTGCTCGCGTACGCCGTCGAGATCGTCCTTTGGGGCGACCAGCCGCGTTCGGCGGCCGGGCTCGCGGGTTCGGTGACGGTGGCGGGCGCGCGGATCCAGACGCAGCACCTGCTGGTCATCGGCGTGACGGCGGCCGCGTTCGTCCTGCTCGCGCTCTTCTTCGGGCGCACCTACCTGGGCAAGGCGCTGACGGCGTGCGCGTCCAACCCGTACGCCGCCCGCGTCGTCGGCATCGACACGCGACTGATGGGGCTGCTGGCGTTCGCGCTGGGCGGGCTGCTCGGCGGGATCGCCGGGGTGCTGGTGACGCCGCTGCGGCCGATCTCGTTCGACACCGACGTCACGCTCATCGTGAACGCCTTCGCCGCGGCCGTCTTCGGCGCGCTCACCCGGCCTGTGATCACGCTGGCCGGCGCGCTGCTGCTGGGCGTGGCCGAGACCATGGCCGCGGGGTACGGCTACGGGTCGCACCAGCTGGAGGTGGCGCTGGGTCTCATGATCGTCGTGATGATCGTTCAGGCGAGCCGGCGCTCGGCCCTCTCACAGGAGCCGACATGATGCGACTGGGGGCCGGGCTGCTGGTCGCCGCCGTGACGCTGGCGCTGCCCGCGGTGCTCGACGACAGCGCGCTGGCCGTGTACATCCTGCTCGGCCTGGCCGCGATGGTCACGGTCGGGGTGTCGCTGCTCATGGGGTACGCCGGGCAGGTCTCCCTGGGCCAGGGCGCCTTCTACGCCGTCGGCGCCTACACCGCCGCGCTGCCGGCGCTTCACGGCGCGCCGCCCCTGGCCGGGCTGGTCGCCGCGCCCGTCGTGGCGGCCGCCTCGGCGCTGGTGATCGGCGTGCCGCTGCTGCGGCTGCGCGGACACCATCTGGCATTCGCCACGCTGGCCATGCAGCTCATCCTGCTCTCGCTGGCCGGGCAGCTGGAGATCACCGGCGGGGACATCGGGCTGCAGGCGATCCCGCAGTTCGCGGCCGGGTCGTTCGAGGCGGGCTCCGCGGCCGCGTACGCGTACATGACCTGGGCGGGGCTGGCGCTGGTGATGCTGGTGACGCGCAACGTCATCCACTCCCGGCCGGGCCGCGCCCTGCGCGCGCTGGCCACCAGCGAGACCGCCGCCGCGTCCTCGGGGATCCCCGTCGGGCGGTACAAGCTGGTCGTGTTCGCGCTGTCGGCGGCGTTCGCGGGGCTCGCGGGCGGGATCTACTGCTTCTACACCGGGTACGTGGCGCCGGGGTCGTTCCCGGTGCTCATCTCGATCCAGTACATCGTGATGGCCGTCGTCGGGGGGCTGGGCACGATCTGGGGCGCCGTGGTCGGGGCGGCCGCGATCACGCTGCTCGTGCAGGGGCTGAACAGCCTGGCCGCGCTGCCGGGCATGCCGTCGTACGCGCCCAGCGTGCTGTCGTACGCCGTGTACGCGCTCGTTCTCATCCTGGTCGTGCTCTTCCTGCCGCACGGCCTGCTGCCCGCCCTTTCGGGCCGCCTGTCGCGGAAGCGGGATGCCCTGTAAGGTGCCGATCATGGCTTGTCGCATTTCCGAGCTGGTGATCGGTTGCCGGGATCCGCAACGGCTGGCGGCGTTCTGGTGCGAGGTGCTGGACTTCATCGTGCTCGACACCGAGGACGACGGCGCGGTGGAGATCGGACCACGGGAAGGGTTCGGCGGATTGCAGCCGACTCTGATCTTCAGCCCCACTACCGAGCCCAAGGCGGGCAACCCGCGGCTGCACTTCGACGTCAACGCCACCGACCGCGATCAGGACGCCGAGCTCGAACGCCTCCTGAAGCTCGGGGCGCGCCCGGCCGACGTCGGCCAGACCGGCGAGGAGCCCTGGCACGTCCTGGCCGACCCGGAAGGCAACGAATTCTGCCTCCTGCGAGCCCGCCTGACCTGAGCATCGTCCCGCACCGGCAAACTTTGGCCGCCGTGGGCTCAGGCCCACGGCGGCGGCGGCTCATAGCAGGACGAACGAGAAGTCCCTGTGAGTTCTGCGGTTCAGCGGAATGTCGATCTTGACGCGGCGAGCGATCTCCCCGCGGCTGATGCCCAGTCCCTGGGCGATGAGCCGTTCGGGGCGAAGGGGCACGGGGTCGTCGAAGATGACCGAAACCTGGACGGGCCAGGGGCTTTCAGGAGGGGACGGGGCGAGCAGTTCCCAGCAGGAGTCCCACTCCAGGGCGAACCGGTTGCGCCGGGCGATCAGCGGGTCGAGTAGGACGCGGGCGACGAGGGCAGAGGAGTTGCCGAAGTAGCCCTCCAACAGGATCGGATCCACGTACCGGACCGGGACGCGATCGTGGACGGTGATTTTGCTGGTGCGGTCGCAGGAAACGCAGGCGACCAGGAGCCAGACGTCGAGGAGTTTGCCGTTGGCATTGACGCGGAACTTCCCGTCGCCGGTGCTAGCGAGGCCGGAACGGCAGTCGACGCAGCGGAGCGCGAGCAGGGGGAGGCGCGTGCGCCGAACGGTCCAGGGCAGCACGATATGAGGACGCGTAGACATGATCTCTCTGAAGACCTGACGGAAGGCATGGGGAAAAGAGCCGACGGCGACGTCGGCGACCGATGCACGGGGAAGGTGTCAGGTCTAAAGAGCAGGCGGCGTCACGCGGGGTGAAGTCCTCTCGTGGGTGGGTCGCGAAGAAGGTCCGGTTGCACGGTAGGGGGGACGGGCCGGCGAGGCCACCCATTTCCTGGGGGCAGTATCCTCATTCGCCATGCCTTTGACCCTCTATCCATCGCATTTGCGATAGGCAAGGAGACATGGGCCTGCAAATGAGTGTGCCCCTCTCGTAGTGTGGGCATGCGGAAACCAGGCGGTCTATGGCGAGGAGGGGCCGGTGCAGCCCAAGTCGATCGATCTTCGTACGGATGGCCTGACGACGCTCTCAGGGGAGGTGCGCACGCCGACCACGCTGAGCGTGGCCACGCTGCGGTCGATGCCGCAGCGGGAGACGACGGTGAGCTTCGAATGCCGCACCTCCGGGCTGCGGCGCCACCACTTCACCGGGCCGCTGCTCGTCGACGTCCTCCAGGCCGCCGGGCCGCTGTTCGATCAGGACGAGCGCAAGGACCGGCTGCGCTTCCTCATCTCGGTGCTGGGACGTGACGGCCACCGCGCGGTGCTCTCGTGGGGCGAGATCGACCCCGAGTTCGGCAACACCGCGGCGCTGCTTGCCGTCGCCATGGACTGCCTGGATCTCGATGAGCAGGGCCCGCACCTGGTGATGCCCGGGGACCGCTGCGGCGGCCGGCACATCAGCCAGGTCGTGGAGATCAAGCTCTGCGCCGACGACCGGTTATGGGGATGAGCAGCCGCAGGTGCCAGGTTCACCGGCCCAGTGCAGGGCGATGTACGGTTCGTGCTGACCGTGATAGCAGACCCGCTCGCGGGTGACGCGGTAGTCGGCACTCAGCTCGGGCTCCTCGGGTGACCGACGCGGGACGGGAATGGCCAGGATGCCGATGTCCTGGTCGATGCGGGTGAGCAGGCCGTGGCACGGCCCGCCGAGGCAGATGGCGTTGTGCGTCGCCGCTCGGGAGGTCATGCCGGGTACGCATGGGTCTCGGTCGCCTTGACCGACGCCCAGATCGTCTGGCCGGGGGTCAGGTCGAGGTCGGCGAGGGCGGCGGGGGTGATGTCGGCGAAGGCGGTGATGGGGCCGTCGAGGTGGACGCGTACGTTGTCGCCGTGCCGTTCGATGCCCTCGATGCGGGCCTGCCACAGGTTGCGTGGGCTGCCGTCGGGGCGAGAGCGGTAAAGGGCGACGGCGGCGGGCGGAAAGGCGACGAACGCGGGCCCTTCCAGGTGTTCGGAGGTGTTGAACAGGAGTTCGCCGATCTTGACCCGCGCCCCGTCGGCCCGGCCGCGATACAGGTTGAGGCCGACGAGGCGGGCGACGTAGTCGGTGCGCGGATGGCGGGCCACCTCGGCCGGGGTGCCCTCCTGGACGATGGCGCCGTGCTCGATGACGATCAGCCGGTCGGCCAGCACCATGGCGTCCAGCGGGTCATGGGTCACCAGCAGGGTGGCGCCGTCGAAGTCGGACAGGTGGCGGCGCAGCTGGGAGCGCACTTCCAGCCGGGTGTGCGCGTCCAGAGCGGCCAGCGGCTCGTCGAGCAGCAGCAGGCGGGGCCGTACGGCCAGGGCGCGGGCGAGCGCGACGCGCTGGGCCTGACCGCCGGACAGGTGCCGGGGCTTGGCGCCGGCGCGGTCCGCGAGGCCGACGCGCTCCAGCAGGGCGGCGGCGACACGGCGGGCCTCGGCCTTGGACACGCCCTGACAGCGCGGCCCGAAGGCCACGTTGTCGAGGGCGGAAAGGTGGGGGAAGAGCAGGTATTCCTGGAAGACCATGCCGATCGGGCGGCTCTCCGCGGGCAGGGTGTGCAACGACCGCCCATCCAGGCTGATCTCGCCCTCCGTCAGAGCGGTGAGCCCGGCCAGGGCTCGCAGGGCCGTGGTCTTGCCCGCGCCGTTGGGGCCGAGCAGCGCCACCACCTCGCCCGGGGCGACCTCCAGGGCGATGTCGAGGGTGAAGGCGGGCCGGGTGACGGCCAGGCGGGCGCGCAGCGTCATGGCGAGTTCACCCACCGATCACGCAGGCTGGCCAGGATGATCGCCGAGACGGCCAGCAGGACCAGGCTGAGTACGATGGCCGCTTCCGGCTCGGTCTCCAGCGCCAAGTAGACGGCCAGCGGCATCGTACGGGTCGTGCCGGGGAAGTTCCCGGCGAACGTGATCGTGGCCCCGAACTCGCCCAGCGCCCGCGCCCAGCACAGCACCGCCCCGGCCACCACACCCGGCATGATCAGCGGCAGCGTGACCCGGCGGAAGACCGTCCAGCGCGAGGCACCCAGCGTGGCGGCTGCCTCCTCGAAGCGCTGGTCGGCGCCGCGCAACGCCCCCTCCACGCTGATCACCAGGAACGGCATCGCCACGAACGCCTCCGCGATGACGACGCCGGCCGTGGTGAACGGCAGCGTGATCCCGAACGTGGCCTCCAGCCACTGCCCGACCAGCCCGCGCCGCCCCAGCACCAGCAGCAACGCCACGCCGCCCACCACCGGCGGCAGCACCAGCGGCACGGTGACCAGAGCCCGGACCACCCGGCGCCCGGGAAACGAGACCCGGGCCAGCAGCCAGGCCAGCGGCACGCCGAGGAGCAGGCACACGGCCGTGGCGACAGTGGCGCACACCAACGACAGCCGCAACGCCTCCAGCACATGCGGCTCGGCCAGCCGCTGGAGCAGCGTGGACCAGGGCGCGCGGATCAGCAGCCCGGCCAGCGGCAACACCAGGAAGGCCAGCCCGACCATGGCGGGCAGCACCAGCATCCACGGCAGCCGGCCGGAAACCTGACGGGACGAGTCCCGGGTGGACCCGCCCGGCGGGTTCACCCGGTCAACGCGCTCGGAAGTGGCCATTCCGCTCAGGGTGCCTCGAACCCGGCCTTGATCAGCACGTCCTTGCCCTGCTGCGACAGCACCAGGTCGGCGAACTGCTTGGCCAGATCGCCGGCAGGGGCCTTGGAGAGGGTGGCGATCGGGTAGTCGTTGATCGCCTTGTCCGCCTCGGGGAAGGCGATGCCCTGCACCTTGCCCGCCGAGGCGATCACGTCGGTCTTGTAGACCAGCGCCGCGTCCACCTCGCCCAGCTCCACCTTGGTGAGGGTGGCCTTGACGTCCTGCTCCAGCGTGACCGGCTTGACCGTCAGCCCGGCCGCCTCCAGCGCCTTGACCGCCGCCGCGCCACACGGAACCTGCTCGGCGCACAGCGCGACCTTCACCTTGGGATCGGCCAGGTCCTTCAACTCGTCCACCTTGGCCGGGTTGTCCTTCGGCACGGCGATCTGCAGCTTGTTGCGCACGAAGGTCGTCGGCGCACCGGCCAGCGAGGCGTCCGTGACGGTCTTCATGGTGGCCGGGCTGGCCGCGGCGAACACGTCGGCCGGCGCCCCCTGGGTGATCTGCTGGGCCAAAGTGGCGCTGGAGCCGAAGTTGAACTTCACCGTCGTACCCGGATGGGCGGCTTCGAAGGTCTTGCCGAGCTCGGTGAACGTGCCGGTCAGCGACGCCGCCGCGAACACCGTCACCTCCTTGGCCCCGCCGGCGGCGGACGCCGGGGCGGAGGCCGCGGATGTGGCCGGTTCGCCGGAGCCGCAACCGGACAGCCCGGCGATCGCGAGCGCGACGGGCAGGGCGATCGCCCATCGGGAAAGACGCCTGAACACCAAGGGGGGCTCCTCACAAGCTACTGGCCACGCGCTCGTGGCCGGGAATCTCGACGACGACGTTGGTGGACTTGATCACGGCGACCGCCACCACCCCCACCTCCAGACCGAGCTCGTCGGCGGCCTGGCGGCTCATCAGCGACACCACCCGGAACGGCCCGGCGGCGATCTCCACCTGCGCCATCACCGCGTCCCTGATCACCTCGGTCACGATCCCGCGAAAGCGGTTACGCGCCGAGGAGCGGCCGCCATCGTCGACCGTCTCGATCTGGGAGCGGGCGAAGGCGGCCAGGTCGGCGCCGTTCACCTGCCGATGGCCGTGCTCGTCCCGCTCGGCCGCCAGCCGGCCCGCGTCCACCCACCGGCGGACAGTGTCGGAGCTGACCCCGAGCAACGCGGCGGCCTCGCTGATCCGAAACGTCGTCACAAGCCTCACCTTACCCTTCGCACATTCCAGCCTGAATACCCGACTGCCACTGCAACAGCGGCATGATCTACGGCTCTGCCATGGCATTCACGAGATCAAAGAGCGCCTCATGAGCACCCCACACCGCGCCGGTCAAAGGTACGCGGCCTGACCGCGCGCCCACACATGACGACGCCCCCGGCACGGCGGGCCGGGGGGCGCAATACGTTTGCGTCAGGCAGTCAGCGAGCGGTGTCGAGAAGCCGGGATCGGATGAGCGCGACCAGGAGGTCGGCGGCCGGGGTCAGCACGGCCTCGTCCAGGTCGAAGGTCGGCGAGTGATGTGGTCCGTATGTCCCGGCGCCCACGAGAAGGTATCCGGCGAGTCCGCCGCGCTCCTGGACGTGCCGCATGAACAGCGTCGCGTCGTCGCTCGCACGCAAGGGACGCGGCGGCAGAAGACGCAGACCGCAGCTCGGGGCGAGGGTTTCGATCCCGCTGAGGATCGCGCCGTCGGTGGTCGCGCTGGTCGCCCAGCCGGTTCTGGCGATGTCCACGGTGACACCGTGCATGGCGGCCGCGCCGTGGAGGACGTCGCGGGCGCGCTGCTCCAGGTCGTCGTGTTCGGCGGCGGCGTCGGCCCGGACCTCGGCGCCGAGGACGGCATGGGCGTTGACGATGTTCGCCACACCGGGTGCGTACAGCGTCCCGACGTTGACGCGGGTCGTCGCCGTCGCGTAGCGGGGCAGAGCATGCAGGCCCAGAACGGCGGACGCCGCCGCCAGCAGGGCGCTGCGGCCCTGTTCTGGCGCTCCGCTGGCGTGGGCGGCGACCCCGGTGAACTCCGCGCGCAGCTTCGAGGTCCCGTACAGCTCGGTCGCGGCCGCGACGCACCCGTCCGGGGTGCCGAAGCCGAGGTGGACGGCCAGCAGGACGTCGACGTCGTCGGCAAGCCCGGCGGCGACCATGGGAGCAGCCCCGCGGACACCCTCCTCGGCGGGCTGGAACAGCAGCCGTACGGTGCCGGGGAACCGCCTGTCGGACAGCAGGGCCGCTGCCCGCAGCGCGATGGCCACGTGCCCGTCGTGTCCGCAGGCGTGCATCGCGCCGTCGATGCTCGAGCCGAAGCTCTGGGTTGCGGGGTGGTGACTGCTGGAGCGGCTCTCCTGGATCGGCAGGGCGTCCATGTCCACCCGCAGGGCGACCAGCGGACCCGGGCGGGCGCCCCTCAGTTCCGCGACGAAGGCGGTGTTCCCGTCACGGAAACGGTGCACCGACGCCGCCGGCACACCCTGCGCGGCGGCCCGCTGGACGGCGGCGTCGAGCTCGTCGCGGCCCGGCATACCGGGATGATCGTGTACGTCGACGAGGTCGCCGCCGCCGCGTAGCTGCCAGCCCAGGTCGGCGAGGAGGCCCCAGACCAGGTCCGCGGTCTCGATCTCAAGGAAGCCGATCTCGGGCCGCCCGTGCAGATGACGCCGTACGGCGGTCGCGTCCAGTGGATCAGGCCGGGCCCCGGATCGCGGTCGTGTGCTCACGACGTTCCCCCGGCGAGGGCGTGGACGACAGCGGTCGTGAACTGATCGGTGCTCGCCGTGCCGCCGAGATCGGGCGTGGCGGTCCCCGCACGGAGGACGTGCTCGAAGGCGGACACGAGGCTGGCCGCGGCCGCGGCTTCGCCGAGATGGTCCAGCATCATGGCCGCCGCCCAGAGAGTGCCGACCGGATTGGCGATGCCCATCCCGGTGATGTCGGGTGCCGATCCGTGCACCGGCTCGAACATCGACGGGTACGTCTTGGTGGGGTCGAGGTTGGCGCTGGGCGCGACCCCGATCGATCCGGCCAGGGCACCGGCGAGGTCGGAGAGGATGTCGCCGAACAGGTTGGAGGCGACGATGACGTCGACGCCCTCCGGCCGCAGCACGAGGCGTGCGGCCAGGGCGTCGATGAGGACCTTCTCCAGCTCCACCCCGCTGCCGGCGACCACCTCGGCCACCACTTCGTCCCAGAACGGCATCGTGTGGATGATGCCGTTCGACTTCGTCGCCGAGATCAGCCGGCCCGAGCGTCGCCGGGCCAGGTCGGAGGCGAAGCGTGCGACCCGTTCGATGCCGGCCCGGGTGAACACCGCCTCCTGGACCGCGAGCTCGCCGGGCCGGCCGCGGTTGACCCGGCCGCCGACCTCGCTGTACTCGCCTTCGACGTTCTCGCGTACGACGACCAGGTCGATCGGCGCATCCGAGCGCAACGGCGAGCGGATCCCGGGCAGCGATCGGACCGGCCGGAGGTTGACGTACTGCACGAACTCCCGGCGGATGGGGATGAGCAGACCCCACAAGGTGATGTCATCGGGGATGTCCGGCGCTCCGACGGCGCCCAGCAGGATGGCGTCGGCGGAGGCCAGCTGTTCGAGGCCGTCGACGGGCATCATGCGCCCGTGCGCCCGGTGGTGGTCGCACCCCCACGCGCGGTCGCGCCACTCGATGGTGAACCCGAAGGTTTTAGCCAGGTGGTCGACGCAGCGGACGGCGGCGGGGACGACCTCGGTGCCGATGCCGTCACCCGGGATGACATCGACGACGTAGCGCCGTGTCGCGCCGGTGCCGGTGTGTTCTGGGGAAGTCGTGGTCACGACAGCTTCGTGTCCTTCGTCAGCAGGGTTCGCTCCAGCGGGTCGGTCGGCAGGCCCTGGACGGTGTCCGCCACGCCCATGGTGAGGCTCTCGTGGACGAGCGGGATGAACGCCACGTCGGTGGCCAGGTGGGTGGCGATCTGACCGTAGAGGGCGTGGCGCTTGGTCGTGTCCGCCGTGGTCCCCGCCTTCTTGACGAGCGCATCGACCTGAGGGTTGCAGTATCCGGCGAGGTTGAAGCCGCCCTTGCAGGTCTCGTCCGAGCGCAGAATGCTGATGGGCTCGGGCAGGTCGATGAGGTGGTTGCGGGACAGCAGGGTCGCCTGGAACTTGCCGCCCATGAGATCGTCCTCGACTGAGGCGTAGTCCCCGGTGCGGATCTTCACGGTTATGCCGGCCTCGGCGAGTTGCGCCTGGATCACCTGGGCGAGGTCGGCGAACTCGGGCCGGTCGGAGTAGGCGATGAGCTCGAAGCCGAGGGAGCCGGGGTCGATACCGGCGGCGGCCATGACGGCCTTGGCGGCTGAGGCGTCTCCCTGCACAGGCTGCAGTCCGTCCGGCGTCCAGGGCTCGTCGGGGGTGAACGGTCCGGCCGCCGCGGTGGCGGTGCCCTCGTAGACCCCCTTGACAATGGCGTCGAGTCCGATGGCCTTCTGGATCGCGCGGCGGGCCTCGACGTTGTCGAAGGGGGCTTTGCGGGTGTTGAGGTAGAGGCCGGTGGTGCGGGGCAGCGAAGCCTGCTGCAGAGTGATGCTGTCGTCGCCCTTCAAGGTGGTAAGGCTGGTGACGGGGAGATTGGCGGCCACCGAGACCTCACCGGTACGCAGCTGCGTGACGCGGGTGGAGTCGCTCTCGGTGTAGCGGATCTCGGCGCTGCCGAGGGCGACGTCCCCGCCCCAGTAGTCGTCGTTGGCGGTCAGCGACAGCGACTGGCCCGTTCCGGTGCTGGTGATCTCGAACGGCCCGGTGCAGGTGCCGACCGGGTTCGTGGTGGTGCCGGAGAACGCCTCGGGGGCGAGGATCCCGGTGTTGGGAACGCTGACCCGTAGCGGCAGGAAGAGGTCCTCGTCCGGCGTGTCGATCCGTACGGTCCGGTCGTCGGCGGCGGTGACCGTGGAGATGACGCTGGGAGAGAAACTGCGCGGTGGCGCCGTGGCCTTCAGCAGCCGGTTGAGATCGTCGGCGACGACCTTGGCGGTGAGCGCGGTGCCGTTCTGGAACTTGGTCTCACGGATGGTGAACGTCCAGGACTTGGGCGCCGTCTGCTTCCATTCCGTCGCCAGAGCGGGCTGAGCCTGGTTGTTCTTGTCCACGGCCACCAAGGTCTCCAGGCAGCCGGCGCGGGTGAGGGTGAAGGCGTCGTCGGTCTCCAGGGCGTACCCGGAGTCGGGCGCCCACAGGTCGGCGACCACCAGCTTGGATTTGCCGCCCGCAGGGGCGTCGGCGCTTCCGGAGTCGAACGAGCAACCGGTGAGCACGACGAGAGCTGTCGACAGGCCGGCGAGGGTATTCAGGGGGCGAGCCATGCTGGTGTTCCTCCGGAACGTCGTTGGGGGGAGAGCAAGGGGAGATGGGCACCACGGCATGACCGGCTGACGTCCGTTCGTCCCGGTCGGGGCGGCAGGGCCGATGGATATTTGCAGGTGAGGAAACTCAGCCGGCGGCGGTCAGCCGGGCTGCGATGACCTTGGGTGCGGTCATCGCCACGACGGCGCTGGTGACGCCTTCCCGGCCGATGCCGCTGCGGTGGAAACCGCCGAACGGCATGGCGTCGATGCGGAAGTCGGACGTGTCGTTGATCATTACTGCGCCGGCCCGCAGACGGCGGGCCGTGCGCAGGGCTGCGGTGGTGTCGCGGGTGAAGACCCCGGCCTGCAGACCGGTGGCCGCGCGGTTGGCCTGGTTCACGGCGTCGTCGAGGTCGGCCACGGGCAGCACGCTGACCACGGGGCCGAAGATCTCGTCGGTGACGATGGGGTCGTCGGGGGCGAGGTCGGTGAGGATGGTCGGCTGGTACGTGGCTTCCTGACGGACCGCTCCCGCGCGTACGACCGCGCCGCGGGCGACGGCCTCCTCGACGCGGCGCTCCACGCGCCGCGCGGCTGCCGTGTCGATCAGAGGCCCGACGTCGGTGGTCTCGTCGTGCTTGCTGCCGACGTTCAGGTGAGCGGTCGCATGGGTCAAGTGGCTGAGCAGTTCGTCGTAGTGCTCAGCGACCACGTAGACACGCTGCACCGACAGGCAGTTCTGCCCCGCGCACCCGAACGCCCCTTCGGCTATGGCCTGCGCGGCTGCCACCAGGTCCACGCCGTGGTCGACGATGACCGGGTTGGACCCGCCCAGCTCCATCAGCAGGGTCCGGGCGCCGCCCAGGCGGGCCACCTCGTCAGCGGTGCGGACCCCGCCGGTGAAGGAGATGACGTCGACGCCGGGGTGCGACACCAGCTCGCGCCCGGCGATCGGGCCGCCTGGCAGCACGGCGATCCGGTCGCCGGGAACACCGGCCTCAAGGAGCAACTCGGCGAGGGCAAGTGCGGACAGCGGCGTCGCCTCGTGCGGCTTGACCGCGATGACGTTGCCGGACAGCAGCGCCGGGCCGACCTTGTGCGCCACGAGGTTCAGCGGGTCGTTGAACGGGGTGATGGCAGCGACCACCCCGAGCGGTTCCCTGCTGCTCCACCCGAGCCGGTCCGCGCCACGCGAGGTGTCCTCGAACGGCACGCTGGTGCCCTGCAGGGCGTGTCCCGCACCGGCGGACAGCTGCAGGGTCTCCGCTGCCCGGGCCACCTCCCGGCGGGCATCTCTGATGGTCTTGCATCCCTCGGAGCCCACGATGGCGGTGAACCGTTCGGCGTGCTGCCTCAGCAGTTCGGCAGCGCCGTGCAGGGCCTCCCTGCGTCGCCACAGCGGCCAGTGGTCGGCAGCGGTGCCGGCCCGAAAGGTGTCCACGAGCGCGTCGACGGCTGTGCGTACCTCTGTGGCGGTGCTGTCGGCGACCTCGCCGAGGAAAGCGCCGGTTTCGGGGTCGGTGATGGCGGTGTGCCGCTCCGTTTCCTGCCAGCGTCCGCCGGCGTACGCCTTACCGGGCGGGGTCCAGCGGGTGGTGGCGGGCGGCGTGGCGGCGCGTTCGGTCATGAGGCTCATGCGGGGATCTCCTCAACGGCCAGCCGGCTCCTGCTCTCCGCCGAGCGGTGACAGCGGACGTGGTGGCCGTTTCCGATGTCGACGAGGTCGGGCTGCTCAGTGCGGCAATGGTCGGTGGCCAGCGGACAGCGGGTGTTGAAGCGGCAGCCGGAAGGCGGGGAGACGGGGCTGGGCGGTTCACCCTTCAGCTGATCCGGCGTGCCGGCGTCGACGCGGTGTCCGTGGCCGGAATGCAAAAGCGCCAGGGTGTAGGGGTGCAGGGCGCCCGTGAAGATGCCGTCGTGCGTGGCTGTCTCCACGACCTGCCCGAGGTAGAGGACCGCCACCCGGTCGGCGAGGAATTTGACCACCCTCAGGTCGTGGGAGATGAACAGCATGCTCAGCCCCCGTGAGCGACGCAGATCGACCAGCAGGTTCAGGATGGTCGCCTGCACCGAGGCGTCCAGGGCCGACACGGGCTCGTCGCAGACGAGCAGCTTGGGTTCCAGCAGGAGGGCTCTGGCGATGACCACCCGCTGCAGTTGCCCGCCGGAGCAGTCGCCCGGCCGGCGCTCCAGAAAGCTGTCGTCCAGGCCCACCTCCGCCAGCGCGGTGGCGACCCCGCGCAGGCGCTCCTGCGGCGTACCGATGCGGTGTTGTTGGAGTGGGGCGAGCAGTGATTCCCGCAGCGTCATACGTGGGTCCAGCGCGGCGTGCGGGTCCTGGAAGACCAGCTGCGCCGACCGGCGCAGCTGACGCAGTTGGGCGCCGCGCAGCTTGCCGACCCTCAGTCGATCGACGTCGATCAGTCCGGAGTCGGCTGGTACGAGGCCGAGCAGGAGCCGAGCCAGAGTGCTCTTGCCCGAGCCGGACTCACCGACCAGCCCCAGCACCTCCCCTGCACGGACGCGCAGGGACACGTCGTCAACGGAGTGCACGTGCGGCCGGCGCCCGAAACCGTGTCGCGACAACGGATAGTGCTTGGTGACATGGTCGATGATGGCGATGTCGGAGTTCTGTGCGGGGTCGTTCATGCCGGAACCTGTCCTCGGGCGTCGATGGTGACCCAGCAGCGTGAGTTGCGATGCGTGCCGCAGCACGCGAGATCGGGTTCCTCACTGTCACAGTGGGAGCCCAGTTCCGCGTCGCCGGCCGCGACGGCGCAGCGCGGGCGGAATCGGCAGCCGCGACTGACGGCGCGTGCCGAGATGGCGTTGCCGGGGATGGCGTGCAGATGGCCGGTGTCGTCGGTCTGCAGGGTCGAGCAGCGCAACAAGGCCTGGGTATAGGGGTGCTCGGCGGCGGTGATGACCTCGGCGGCCGGTCCGTCCTCCACGATGCGGCCCGCGTACATGACGGCGATGCGGTCGGCGATGGAGGCGACGGTGGTGACGTCGTGGGAGATGAACAGGACCGACATTCCGGTCTCGGCCTGCAGGGCGGCGATAAGACGGAGAATCTGCGCTTCGACGGTGACGTCCAGGGCGGTGGTGGGCTCGTCGGCGATGAGGACATCCGGGTGGGTGGCCAGCGCCATGGCGATCATGACGCGCTGGGCCATGCCGCCGGACATCTGGTGTGGATGGTCACCGGCGCGGCGTTCGGGATCGGGGATCCCGACGGCGGCGAGCAACTCCACGACCCGGCGGCGGGCGGCCTGCCGGCTCATGCCGAGATGCCGGCGCAGCGGCTCGGCGACCTGGCTGCCGACCGTCGCGGTCGGATCGAGCATGTGCTTGGGCTGCTGGTAGAGCATGGAGATACGCCGGCCGCGGACACCGTCCAACGCCCGCGAGGAGGCGGCGAGCAGGTCCAGCTCGCCCAGCCGCAGGGCCTCGGCGTGCATGTGCAACCCGGTCGGCAGCATGCGCAGCACCGAGTGGGCGGTCATGCTCTTGCCCGACCCTGACTCACCGACCAGGGCCAGCACCTCGCCGGGGTCCAGGGTCAGGCTGACGCGGTCGAGGATGGGCGGGGCCTGTCCGGGCCGACCAGCGTGAACGGTCAGGTCACGGACCTCCAGACGTGCGCTCATGGCTGCTCCGGGGGATGCGGTGGGGCCTCTTGGTCGTCGCCGTGGCGGTAGCCGTCGGCGTGTTCGTGAAAGATCTGGTCGTCCGCCAGCGGACCATGGTGGTGATGCGGGTGAGGGTGAAGGTGGTGCTCGCGCGGTCGGCCCGATGCCGCTGCCTGGAGGTCGTCGGCCTCGGCGAAGTGACGGTCCAGAAGCGCCAGGGCGGCGGACTTGTCACCGCTGGCGATGACGTGCAGCAGTTGCTCGTGTTCGGCCGACAGCTCGGAGCGATCGCTGTAGCTGTCGACGATCATCCGGAAACACAGCTGCATCTCGTTGGCGAGGAGTCCGTACAGCCGATCCAGCCGGGTGCTGCCGGCAGCCTTGACCAGGCGGCGATGAAAAGCGAGGTCCTGGGCGGCCAGTGTGCTCTTGTCCCCGCGGCCGGCGGCGTCCTTCATACGCGCGACGATCACTTCGAGGTCGGCGACCAGGCCCGCGGAGACCCCTCGGGCGGTGACCCGGCGCAGCGCCTCGCGCTCGATCGCTCGGCGGGCGACGAAGATGTCCTCCAGATCCTCGCTGGTCAAGGTGGGGACGAAGACCCCGTGGCGGGGGTAGCTGACCAGCAGACCTTCCTGCACCAGACGCTGCATCGCCTCGCGCAAGGGGCCGCGGGAGACCTCGAAGTACGCCGCGAGCTCGACTTCGTTCATCTGGGTTCCGGGCGGGAACTCCCCGCCGAGGATGCGGTCGCGCAGCAGCCCGGTGACCACCTCCGTCAGCGTGCGCTTCGGGGTCTTGGCCGCCGGGGCCGGGGTCTGAGGGCTCATGGGTCTGCTTCTCCGGGTTTGTGTGCTGTTGCCGCCACTCACGGTGCGCAGTCGCAGGAGCGCGTGAGCGTTTCCAGTCTGACCCCTGCGGGCGTGCAGCGGGGCTCCGCGGATCACGAGGCCCGGCCTGTCCGGGCCCGGCGCGTCTCCAGGCCGCGGCCGGTGAGTGTGACGCTGAGAGCGGCCAGGAAGATCGCGGCACCGGGCGCCAGGACCAGCAGCGGCGAGCGGTCGAGGTACGGGGTGGCCTCGGACAACATCGAACCCCAGTCGGAGGACGGCGGCTGGACGCCGAGTCCCAGGAAGGACAGGGCGCCGACGGTGATGAGCTTGTGGCCGAAGCGCAGCGCCGCGTGGGCCAGCAACGGGGGCAGGGCGTTGGGTAGCAGGTGGCGACGGATGATGAACCACCCCGAGCAACCCAGAGCCTGAGCCGCTTCGATGAAGTCACGGCCGTTGAGTTCCAGCGCGACACCACGGGCCAGCCGGCAGAACGGGGTCCACCCGCCGATGGTCAGGGCGAGCACCAGCGTCAGGTCACCGGTGCCGAGGACCGCGACGAGGAAGAGCGCGACCACCATCTCGGGGAAGGCCAGCAGGATGTCGGTGACGCGCATGACGACGGTGTCGAGCAGGCCACCCCGCCGTGCGGCGAGGAACCCCACGAGAGTGCCGGTGACGGCGCAGATCACCAGCGTGACCGAGGCCACGGCGAGAGAGAACCGGCCCCCGTCCAGCAGCCTGCTGAGCACGTCACGGCCCAGGTGGTCGGTGCCCAGCAGGTGGGCCGCGGAGGCGCCTTCCAGACGGGCGACGAGGTCCTGCTGAGCCGGTGGATAGGGCGCCAGCCACGGTGCCAGCAGCAGGAGCGTGGCGATCACACCGAACAGGATGGACCCGGCCAGCAACGCCGGTGGCCAGGTTCCGCGCCCGCGGCGGGCCGGGGCGGCGGCGGTTTCGGCCGGTGACGGCGCAGCGCCGGATTCGTCGCGACGGGTGTCGTCTCCGAAGACGTCAAGCACGGACACGGCTCGTCCTCGCAGTCGGGTTGATGACGGTGTAGAGAACATCGGTGAGGGTGGTGATGAGCACGGCCAGGCCGACGACCGCCACGACCGCACCCTGAATGAGCGGGACGTCGTTGTTGATGACCGCGTCGTACATCAGCCGCCCCACCCCGGGCACAGCGAAGATCACCTCGACGACGACAGACCCGCCGAGCAGGCCGGCCAGCCAGACCGCGAACAGGGTCAGGACCGGCAGGACGGAATTGCGCAGCCCGTGACGGAGCATGGTCTGGGCGAAGCTCAGCCCGCGGCTGCGGGCGGCGGTGATGTAGGGCGCCTCGAGGACCTCGATCATCGACGAGCGGGCGACCTGGGTGAATACGCTCATCGGCCGTAGTGCCAGGGTCAGGCAGGGAAGCACCATCGACGCCGGCCCGTTCCAGCCGGAGGAGGGCAGCGCGCCGAGCTGCAGGGCGAACACCAGCACCAGGACCGGGGCGAGCCAGTACTCCGGGACGGCCACGAATGCCTGGGTGATGCCGGTGATCGCCCCGTCGAGCGTGGTGCCGCGCCGTACCGCGCAGACGGCTCCCAGCGGGACCGCGACCAACAGGGCGAGCAGAAGGGCGAGCAGGGCGATCGAGGCGGTGACCGACAACGCCCGCATCAGCTGGTGGAGGACCTCCGTGCCGTTGGTGAACGACCGGCCGAGGTCACCCTGCAGCGCCGAGCCAAGCCAGGACAGGTACTGCTGGAGCAGCGGCCGGTCCAGCCCGTACTCGACCCGGAGGCGGGCCAGCGTCTCGGGGTCCTGGACCAGGTCACCCACCCGGGCCCGCAGGATCCGTGCGGTCGGGTCACCGGGCGTGACGTAGGGGATGAGGAACACCAGGAAAGAGGCGACCAGCAGGGTCGTCACGAGGACGGCGAACCGTCTTAGCACGTACAACACTCGGGGACCTCCGGGTCGTCACACGTTCTCGGATCGATCAGCGCACGGCGTCGAGTGCACGGAAGAACGCCCCGGCGGCCGGCAGGAACCACGGCGGGCCGAAGTGACCGGGAACCGGCGGGAACGCCAGACCCTGCCACGGGTTGGCCGTGGGGTCGCCGCCGATGACGTCGGCCATGACCTTGCCCATGTGGGTGGCCATCTGGACCCCGTGGCCGCTGTAGCCGACGGAGTAGTGCATCCCGTCCCGTACGCCGGCGTGGACCATCTGATCCATCGTCATGTCGACCAGCCCGCCCCAGCAGTAGTCCAGCCGGACGTCACGCAGCTGCGGGAACACCTCGATGATGGCCTTGCGCAGGATCTCTCCGCTTTTGAGGTCCGACTGGGCGTCCGACAGAGCGAACCGGGCCCGCCCGCCGAACAGCAACCGGTTGTCCGGCGTGGGACGGAAGTAATACAGCAGGTTCTTGGTGTCAGACGCCATGCGCCGGTGTGGCATGAGCTGGGCGACGAGGTCGTCCGGCAGGGGTTCGGTGACGACGATGAAACTGCCCACCGGCACGATGCGGCGGCGCAGCCACGGGGTCAGCGACCCCGTGTACCCGCTGGTGGCGATGAGCACCTCGGAGGCGGTCAGGGCGCCGCGCGCGGTCTGCACCCGGTGCCCATGGCCCGGGCCGGTGCGGCGGACGCCGGTTACCGCGGCGTTCTCCGCCACCAGGGCCCCGTGACCGACCGCGGCGCGGGCAAGCCCCATGACCAGCTTCCCGACGTGGGCGCCCGCCCCGCTCGGGTCGACCTGCGCACCGTGATAGCGGTCGCTGCCGAGCTCGTCCCGCATGCGGCCGCGAGGGACCAGCTGAACCGAGCGGCCGACGAGTTTCTCGATCATCTGCGCCGAACGCTCCAGAGCGGCGTAGTGCGCCGGTTTGGCGGCCAGCGTGAGCTTGCCGGAGCGCTCGAAGTGGCAGTCGATCTCCTCGTCGGTGACGACCTTCTCGACGGTGTCGATCGCGTCGTCGTAGGCGGTGAACATCTCTGCCGCACGCTCCGGGCCGTACCGCTTGACCGCGGCCGGAAAGGAGACGGCCAGGCCGGTCGTGGCCATGCCGCCGTTGCGGCCGGAGGCCCCCCAGCCCACGGTGTGGGACTCCAGCACGGCGACACTGGCACCGCGGCGAGCAAGATGGAGCGCGGCCGACAGCCCGGTCAACCCGGCACCGATGACCGCGACATCGACGTGCCCGGGGAGCTCGGTGCGGCGGAAGTCGCCGGCCGGTTCGGCGGTGTCGAGCCAGTAGCTGGTCAGTTTCACGACGTCCTCCTCGCGGACCTCAGAGACCAAGCACGGCGGGGACGCCGGACAGGTCGGCGGTTTCGGCGTACTGGTAGAAGGGCGTGGAGGGGTCGTAGCCGCGGTTGACGTAGATCTTGTGCGGGATCCGCAGCTCGTGGGCGGGGATCAGGTCGTACCAGATGTGCGAGGAGACGTGGACGATCTCGTCGCGTTCGCAGCCGAGCTGGTCGAGCATGTACTCGAATGCCTGGTAGCGCGGCTTGTACGCCCTGGCCTGCTCGGCGGTGAACACCTTGTGAAAGGGGGCGCCGAGCTTCTCGACATTGTGCTTCAGCGTCTCGTCGACGGCATTGGAGAAGATCACCAGAGGGTAGGCGTCAGCGAGCTTGGCCAGGGCCGCGGGCACGTCGGCGTGGGGGCCCCAGGTCGGCACGCAGTCCACGATGGCCTCGCCGTCGGAGGGGCGGTAGCCGATGCCCCAGCGTTCGCAGGCGCGCTTGAAGGAGTCCTTGAGCACGTCGGGGTAGAGCTTGAACTCGCCGAGCACCTCGTCCATCCGGTATGCGCGGTAGTCCTTGAGGAAGACCGGCATGTCCTCCTCGGAGATCCGGTCGGCGACCAGCGGCTTGACGGTGAGGTTGAGGTCAAAGCTGGTCAGCGTGCCATAGCAGTCGAAAGTGATGTATTTCGGGCGAACGCTGGTCAGGTCCACGAGCAGTTCCTCCGGTGGGGGTCGGTCCGGTGGGAGTAGGAGCGTCGGTGGTCGGTCCAGTGAGGGCCGGAGCCCGTCGGTGCGACCGGGCCGCCGGCGAAGCGGCGAGACATCACGTCTGGTGCGAGCCGCCCGAGGCAGCTGACCAGCGTGGTGTCTGGAACGCTAAGGACCTAGGTACCCGTTGTCAACAATCAAAGGTTGCCTGCTTGTAACGAGTACGTTTCCTGGCGTTCGTCGATCTTCTGGAGTGCCAGTTGCGCGACTATTTCCTGGTCTTGGCTCTGGCCTTCACTGTTCGTACGTCCTTCAGCGACTCAGAAAGATTGTTGACAACAGTTGACCACCGCTCGCGGTTGTGGACAAGATGTCATTACGCGACAGGCGCCACTCGGCAGCCGGCCGACGCTCTCCCGGCCCCGCGACTCCCTCCCCGCCGGCACGAACGGACTCTCGATGCGAGCTTCCACGACCGCAGACGATCACGGCCACGGCCACTCACACGACGACGCTCCCGCCACCGTGAACGACCACGGGCATGACCACTCCGATCACGATCACGATCACCACTCGGCCGAGGAGTCGGCCACCACCGACCACGGCCACAATCACGGCGACCACGGCCATGGGCACGGCCATGGCCACGGGCACGACCACGGGCATGGCCACGATCACGGGACCGGCCTGTGGGCGCGGATCAAGCACACGGTGGTCCCGCATGCGCACGACGCCAACGAGGCGATCCAGACCGCCGAGGAGTCGGCCAAGGACGGGATCCGCACGGCCTGGATCGGGCTGGCCGGCATGATGGCCACCGCGATCGGGCAGATGGTCATCGTCGCGATGTCCGGGTCGATCGCCCTGCTGGCCGACACCATCCACAATCTGGGGCACGCGGCGACCACGATCCCGCTGATCATGGCCTTCCGGCTGGGCCGGCGCGCGGCGTCGAAGAAGTTCTCCTACGGTTACCGGCGCGCCGAGGACCTGGTCGGGTTGTTCATCTCCCTGGTCATCGTCGCCTCGATCGCGCTGATCATCTGGGAGTCGATCGACGCGCTGGTCAACCCGCACCCGCTGACCAACCTGTGGTGGGTCTTCGCCGCGGGGGTCGTCGGCTTCCTCGGTAACGAGATAGTGGCCGTGTACCGCATCCGGGCCGGCCGTCGTATCGGATCCGCGGCGCTGATCGCCGAGGGCCAGCACGCCCGCGCCGACGGATACACCTCGATCGCCGTCATCGCCGGCGTGGTCGGCGTGTGGCTCGGGTTCGACCGCGCGGACGCCATCGTCGGCCTGCTCATCGCCCTGGCGATCACCGGCATCCTGATCAACTCCCTGGTCATTATCATCCGCCGTCTCATGGACGGTGTGGAGCCGGCGACGATCGACCGGATGCGCACCACCATCGCCGGCGTCGTCGGCGTCGAGACCGTCGGCGACGTCCGCGCCCGCTGGTCCGGTCACCGCATGGAGGGAGACGCCGAGATCGGCGTCGACTCCCGGCTGAGCGTGACCGAGGCCCACGACGTGGCCGAGGACGTGCAGCACTCCCTGATGCACGCGGTCGGCAACCTCGACCGGGTCACCGTCCACATCCACCCCACCGTCGACGGCGTGATGCCCGACGGCCTCCACGAGTTGTCCGGCCACCACGCCTCGAAGGAAGCCCGGGAGGCATACCGGGCCAGGCTCGCCGCGCAGGGCGCGGGCGCACGGTGACACCCATGGACGGCTCGACGGGATGGTCGATCCACCCGCTGGGTGAGCTCACCCTGCCCGGCGCGCAGTCAGTGATGCGGCGCAGCATCGCCGAGGACTTCGGCGACGCCTACGACCCACGGATCCACGCCGACGTCGACGACCCGATGACCCACTACGCCCCGGGAGCCGGCCCCTTCCTCCTGGTGGTGACCGACGACGGCACGGGCGAGGTCCTGGCCACGGGCGGGATCCGCAGCGGGCGGCTGAAGCCCGGCCTCACTCCGCAACACGTCGTCGACCGGTACGAGGACGGCCGGCACGGCCAGCTCGTACGCGTCTACGTCCGCAAGGACGCCCGCCGCCGCGGCATCGCCAGGGCCCTGGTCCGCGCGGTTCTCGACCGTGCGGACCGGGAGGGGCACTACCAGGCCATCGCCCTGCACACCTACCGCCACTCCCCCGGCGCCGTCGCCTTCTGGGAGTCCTTCGGCGCCCTGCTCATCCATGACGACACGCGGGGAGCCACCGGCGCGGTCTTCTACGACCTGCCGCGCTCCCCCCAATGACTTCTGCGCAGTCCCCGTACCCATCCCGACCGCACTGGCCAGACAGGAGAACACCATGTCCAAGCGTCGTGACGTCTTCATCTTCGTTGCCGAGCCCACCAAGATCGAGGAGGCCCGCACCAGCCTCATCGACTGGCTGCGCAGCCTCGAGGGCCACCCCGGGTACCTCGGGGGCTCGGTTCTGCGCGAGTGCGCCGGAGAGCTCATTCCGAACACGCTGGTGATGACGCTGGAGTTCGAGAGCACCGAGGCCGCCCGGGCCCTTTGGCCGAAGATCGAGAACACGATCAACCCGCTCTACCCCGATGACAAGTCCGACAAGTCGATGGACCAGGGTGCCGCGTTCTTCACCGGCGCGGACGACGCAGTGGCGCCGGAGGACCTGAGGTTCACCCGCGGCAACGGCCTGGTGGCCCGGATGCTGCACATCCACGCCGAGGTCGTCGAGGACGTCGTGGCCGCCGCCTGACCTGCACCGTTCCTGCCACCGACCGCAGCCCCCTCCCCGACGTGATGAGGAGCCTTTCTTGACCAGCACCAGCCTGTGGCATCCGCAGACCGCGATGTCCACCATCGAGGAGACCCTCACGGTCATCGCGTCGGGGCAGGGGGCCTCGGTGCGTACCGAGGACGGCCAGGACCTGCTCGACCTGCCGGCCGGTCTGTGGCACGCCAATGTCGGACACGGCCGCACCCGCATCGCCGACGCCGTTCGTCAGCAGATGAGCGTCCTGGAGACGTACCACCTGTTCCAGGGCATGGCCAACCGCCCGGCCATCCGGCTCGCCGAGCGCCTCGCCGGGCTGAGCCCCATCCCCGACGCGAAGGTCTTCCTCACCAGCGGCGGCTCCGACTCCGTCGACACCGCCTGCAAGCTCGCGCGCCGGCACTGGCAGGTGGCCGGGCGGCCCGCCAAGCGCATCATCGTCTCCCGCCGGCACGCCTACCACGGCCTGCACGGGTTCGGTACGAGCATCACGGGCATCCAGAGCAACCGCGACGGGTACGGCAGCGACTCGCTGATCCCCGAGACCGCCCGCGTGCCATGGGACGACCTGGCCGCCACCGAGGCGGAGCTCCTCCGGCTCGGACCCGACAACATCGCCGCTTTCATCGCCGAACCGATCATCGGCACCGGAGGAGTGCTGCTGCCTCCGCCCGGCTACCTCACCGGGCTGGCCGAGATGTGCCGCCGCCTGGACATCCTGCTCATCGCCGACGAAGTCATCACCGGCTTCGGGCGTACCGGGCAGTGGTTCGCCTGTCAGCGCTTCGGCATCGAGCCGGACCTCCTCACCATGGCCAAAGGCATCACCTCCGGCTACCTGCCGCTGGGCGGCGTGCTGGTGTCCCGGCGCATCTGGGAGCCCTTCTTCGCCGAAACCCCCGACGCCCCGACCTTCCGCCACGGCCTGACGTACTCGGGCCACGCCGCGGCCTGCGTCGCCGCCGAGGTGAACCTGAGCATCCTTGAGGAGGAAGGCCTGCTGGCGCGCGTCCTGGACCTCGAGCCCGTCCTGGCTCAGGCCCTCACCCCGCTGCGCGACCACGAAGCCGTCGTCGACGTCCGGGCCGGGGTCGGTCTGCTCGCGGCCGTCCAGCTCGCCCCCGACGTCGACGCACGCCCCGTGCTGCGCGCCGCGCGGGAGCAGGGCGTCCTGACCCGGCTGCTGGCCGACAACTCCCTGCACGTCAGTCCCCCGTTCGTCATCACCGCCGAGGAGATCTCCCGTGCCGCTGACGTCCTCAAGTCCGCTCTCGACCGAGCCCGTACCCTCGAATCCGCCTGAGCCCGCGCAGGCGCCGGCGCTGCGGCCGGCCGACATCGCCCGGCACCGGGACCTCACCGAGACCGCAGCCGCGTCGCTGCCCGACGGCTTCCTGACCGCCGAGTGGACGGCGCCGCGCTCCGGGCGGACCTTCGCCGTCGCCGATCCAGCGCTCGGCCGGCCGGTCGCCGCCGTCGCCGACTGCGAACCGGATGACGCCCTGCTCGCGCTCACCGCGGCGAGTGACGCGTTCCCCGCCTGGGCGGCCACCCCGACACGGCGGCGAGCGGACATCCTGCACCGGCTCTACCAGGCGATGCTCGCCGACGAGGAGCGCCTGGCGGCCCTCATCACCCTCGAGGTCGGCAAGACCCTCGCCGAGGCCCGCGGCGAGGTCCGTTACGCCGCCGAGTACATCCGCTGGTACGCCGAGGAGGCGGTCCGCAGCTCCGGCCGTAGCACCCCGACCCCCGACGGCGGCTGGCACATCGTCACCGTCCCGCGCCCGGTCGGCCCCTGCCTGCTCATCACCCCGTGGAACGTGCCGCTGGCGATGGCCACCCGCAAGGTCGCGCCCGCCCTGGCCGCCGGCTGCACGGTCGTGCTGAAACCGGCCGAGCTCACCCCGCTCACCACGCTGGCCTTCGCGCGACTCGCCCAGGACGCGGGGGTCCCGGCAGGAGTCCTCACCGTGGTCACCACCACGGATCCGGCGGCGGTCTGCAGCACCCTCATCGCCGACCCACGACTGCGGAAGGTGTCCTTCACCGGGTCCACCCCCGTCGGGAAACTGCTGCTGCGGCAGGCCGGCGCGCACGTGCTGCGTACGTCGATGGAACTCGGCGGCAACGCCCCGTTCCTGGTCTTCGACGACGCCGACCTCGACGTCGCGGTCCGTGAGGCGGTCATCGCCAAGATGCGCCTCGGGGGTCAGTCATGCGTGGCAGCCAACCGGTTCCTCGTCCAGGAACCGGTGGCCGACGAGTTCGCGGCCCGTCTCACCGAGGCCCTCACCGCGATCAGGGTCGGGCTGGGAACCTCGGACGTCGACCTCGGCCCGCTCATCGATGACCGCGCGGTCGCCAAGGCCGACCGGCTGGTCGACGACGCCGTCGCGAAAGGGGCGACGCTCCTGGGGCATGCCGGCGTACCCGGCGGGCCCGGCAGCTGGTTCGCCCCGGTGGTGCTGGACCACCTCAGCGCCGACGCTCTCCTGCAGCAGGAGGAGGTCTTCGCCCCGGTCGCGGGCATCCGCCGGTTCCGGACGGAGGACGAGGGGGTGGCACTGGCCAACGACACCCCGTTCGGGCTCGCGGCCTACCTGGTGGCGCGCGACAGCGACCGGATCGCCCGGGTCGCAGGCCGGTTGGACAGTGGCATGGTCGGCATCAATCGAGGGCTGCTGTCCCACGTGGCCGCGCCGTTCGGCGGGATCAAGGAGTCCGGGCTCGGCCGGGAAGGCGGCGCCGAAGGGCTCACCGAGTACCAGAGCCTCAAGTACCTCGCAGCCCCGGCGCTGGCCTCATGAGGCTCGCCGGAACCGCTCGAAGGAGGGCGGCGGTCATCGGGGCCGGAGCGGTGGGGAGCATGGCCGCCTGGCAGCTGGCCGAGCGCGGCCTGGAGGTGCATGCCTTCGACCGCTGGGGCGTCCCGCACCACCGCGGGGCCTCCGGCGGGCAGAGCCGCCGGTTCGCGGTCATCAGCATGGCGGACCAAGACCTGCCGCCGCTGGTTCTCCGGGCCGAGCAGCTGTGGCGCCGGTTGGAGGAAACAACCGGACGACGTCTGCTCGAGCAGACCGGAGGACTGATCCTCGGCCCCACCGGCAGCACCCCCATCCGGCAGGCCATTGCCAGCTGCGAGAACTGGGGGCTGGCTCACCGCATCCTCGACGCACAGGATTTGCGGCAGCGCTTCCCCCAGCACGCCGTCGACGACGAGGACATCGCTGTCCATGACTCCGCGACCGGCTTTCTCCGTCCCGAGCCGGCGATCCTCGCCGCGATCGAACAGTCCGCGACGCTCGGGGCGACGGTGCACCATGACACCGAGATCCTCGACATCGACGTAAGATCCGACACTGTCGGGCTGACCTACCGAAGAAGTGCGGATAGACCTCACAGCGAGACGTTCGACGCGGTGGTCCTCGCCCCCGGCGCCTGGGCGGCCACACTGCTGCCGGACGGACTGCGGGAGGCGATCGGGGTGGCCGGGCTGACCGCCCGTCGGCTGGCGCAGACCTGGTTCGTGCCGGACGACCCGTCGCTGTACGGCGCGGAAGGCTTTCCGGTCTTCGAACGGGTCGCCATGCCGGGCGGTGCCTCCATCTACGGCTTTCCCAGCCTGGACGGCGCCACGGTCAAGATCGGCGTGAAGACCCGCCCGCACCCGGAGGTGGCCGACCCGGCGCGACCGGATCCCCACCTCACCGCCGACCACATGGCGGAGGTCCGCGATGTCGTCGCGCGCTGGCTGCCCCGGCTCAACCCGCGTCCTGTGCAGACCTCGGTACACGTGGAGTCGTACACGAAGGATGGCCGGCCCGTCGTCGGGCTGCTCCCGGGCGCCGCGCACGTCGCGGTCGCCGTCGGATTCTCCGGCGGAGGATTCAAGTACGCACCGGCGATTGGCGAGGCCCTGGGCGACCTCCTTGTCGACGGTGTCACCCAGGCGAGCATCCGGCAGTTCGCCCCGGGCCGCTCCGCGACGGTGTGAGCAGATCTCTCATCACGTGGCAGGTCCCGCCAGGGCCTGCGCTGCGGATCAGGACTGGGACGCCGCGGTGAGCTTCGCGAAGTCGGGGGCGTAGACGGTCATCCAGTGCGGGTGCAGCCGGTAGTAAACCACGTCGTTGTCCCAGTCGAAGGCGTCGTCGCCGTAGAAGTCCTTGAAGTACGCGAGCAGGCCCGGCCAGTCCGCGGCCGGCTCGCCGCCCTGGGGGTTGAGGATCTCCACCGTGCCGTGCGTGAACACGCCCAGGTCCTCACCGCGCATGTGCGCGACGCTGGCGGCGGGGCGGGCGGCGAGGTGGCGGGCCTTGGCGGCGCCGCGCGCCGTGCCGAAGTGCCACTTTCCGTGCAGGAAGTGCCCGTCCACACCGCTGATCCGCGGCTCCCCCTTCGCCGTCACGGTGGACAGGGCGAGGGTGCACATGCCGGTGAGGACCTGGGTGAGCTGCTCCGCGGTCAGTGTGCGCTCGGCGTTGATGATCGAGCGGAGGTGCGAGGTGGAACGGGAGAGGGAGGCGTCGAGGAGAGCCTGGAGCTCTTTGAGGTCTTCTGACGTTTCGCGCATTGAGGTCCTTATCTGTCCGCAGGGCCCGGTCCACGTCCGCCATCGACGCCGACCGATGAAATCATGCTCGACCCAAAACCCGACACCTTGTGTCCTATTTCTTCACCCGTCTTGCGGACGTCACCGGGCTCGGAGTTGAAAGACCTGCGGACAGCCGTTGGCACTGAGAACGATCATGGAGCCTCGCCGGAGGTCAAGTACGGCACGGAGCCCGTGCCCGGAGCCACCCGCGTCCTTGATGTCGGGTCCTGGTAACGATCAGTAATATCGCCTACGCCGGACGCAAGGAGTCGATGGAATAGAGCCATGCCGTTACTCCGACCACGTCACACCAGCGCTGCCGACACAACCGCCTTGCCGTTGCGGACACCGTGGCCAGCAGCCGTGTGGATCCTGCTGATGTTTCTCCTGGTGGGCGGCGTGGTGGCCGGCACCATGTGGTGGTTGCTCGCTGATCTCGCCGCCACTTCGGTCCCCGCACCAACACCGTCCGGTATCCCCATGCCGCAGCCCGCCACGTCCAGCGGCGGGAGCACCGCACGTGGGGAAATCCTGCGCACTGCGCTGGCCGCCGGCGCAGGGGTAGGGGCCGCCATGACCTTGGCTCTGGCCTTCCGCCGTCAACGCCACCAGGAATTGGCGACCCTTGTTACCGCGCATGACGCCACCGAGCGCCGGATAACCGAGTTGTACACCAAGGCCGCTGAACAGCTTGGCAGCGACAAGGCTGCCGTCCGCCTAGCCGGCCTGTACGCCTTGGAACGCCTGGCGGAGGACAACCCTGGCCACCGGCAGACGATCGTCAACCTAATCTGCGCCTACCTACGCATGCCATACACTCCACCGCCCCTGGGGGACTCTGAGAGGGCACGCAAGGCCGCACTGCGTGAAACCCGGCACCGCTACCACGCTGCTCGCAACACCAGAAGAAACCCCGCCGGCACCACCGCAGGACCAGCTACCGACCGCGTAGAAACGGACTTGGAAGGTGAACGCCATGTGCGCCTCACGGCCCAGCAGATTCTGACCAATCGTCTGCGTGACGAACGCCCCGCCGACCGGCGCTGCGACACTCCTCCGGCCGATCCTTACTTCTGGCAAGACATGATCATAAACCTGAGTGGCGCCACCCTCATCGACTTCACTTTCATACAGGGTCACACCGCCGGCGCCAATTTCGAAGGAGCGACCTTCCTTGGGGAGACCTGGTTCAGCGACACCACTTTTCACACGTACGCCACGTTCGACAAGGCGATGTTCTCCGAAATGGTCTACTTCGACGAAGTGTCCTTCTCAGGGCGAGCCAACTTCAAGGGGGCGACTTTCGCCGGGGAAGCCGACTTCGATGAGGCGACATTCTCGGAGGTAGCTCACTTCGACGGAGCGACCTTCGCCGGGGAGACCGGCTTCAACGAGACGACATTCCTCGACGAGGCCTACTTCGACGAGGCGACATTCTCCTACATCGTAGCCTTCGAAAAGTCCAGGTTCCCCAAAACCGTCAGCTTCAAAAAGGCCAACTTCTCGGGCAGCCTCTTCCTCGGGACGACCTTCTCCTCGGACGCCTACTTTGAATCCGCGACCTTCTCCGACTTGACCGTGTACAACCAGGTGACGTTCGCCGGTGCCGCCCGGTTCGACAAGGCGACATTCTCTGAGCACACCAAGCTCACCGAGGTGGTGGTTCGTGATCCGGCTCTTGAACACAAATGGCCGATTGGGTGGCACGTGAAGATAGGGCCGGATACTACCGGACGCTTGATACTCGACGACGGCACCAAGTCGACGGAATCCTGATCGCTGTTCCATACCCACCACGCCCGCACCACCGCCGAACAGGGCGCAACTGGTACGAGGCGGCCGTTCTGGCCAAAGCACGCTACGCCGAGTACCGCGCCGCGAAGGCGGCTGAGATGACGAGGGAGGGCAAGCGATGAGCCCAGGACGCAATTGGCGTGAGGTCAAGGCGGAAGCGCACCGGTTGTACCCCGAGCTGGCCGACCCGCAGCGGCAGGCCGCCGCCGTTGCGCGGCTGGATGCCTACGTTGCCGGCCACCATCTGAAAGAACTGCGCAAGTCTGTCGGCAAGACGCAATCCGATGTTGCGGCTGCTCTCGGGATCTCTCAAGCACGCTTCTCTCACCAAAAGCCCGACCGCCGGTCTACGTGCGACGCCTTCCACAATCCGCCGGCGTGCTCGCCTGCCCGGTACCCTCGGGACTGCGGACGAACACTGGACGAGACGGTTCCGGAGCCATCGGACAGGCACGAGTCCCGCTCGTGTCGTCCCAAGGCCGACCAAGGTGACCCGTTCGTGCAGCGCACAAGACAGCGAACCCCGCCACCGAGGACAGGCACGCGGGGTTTTCGCGTGTCAGAGGTCAGCTGGCCAGGTGGCAGCTGATGACCAGGCGCTGGATCTGGTCGGTGCCCTCGAAGATCTGCATGGTCTCGGTGATGCTTCATCGTGAGCTGGGCGAAGAACGTCAAGGTCGGGACCCGATCCGGCCGTTGACGGAGGACACGCGATTTCGTACGTTTCGCGTGGGCCGTCTCCCGGGCGTCCCGGACCGGAAGGGGTTGCGATGACCGCCGAGCTGGATGCGAACGGGACTCCTCCGGATATCGTGCCCGGGCCGCTCGCCGCCCCGCCGGCGGAGTTCGCCCGCAGACACGAGTCGGCGCCGCTGGAACCGGCGACCATGCCCAGCGGCGATCGCGTCCCGGTGGTCGTCAGGTATGAGGACGTCCGCGCCGTGCTGGGCTCGCCCACCTCCAGCCGTAACCTGCGCCTGCCGGGCTTGCCGCGACTGGTGAGCGGCATCGGCATCGACGACGACCCGGACGCGCTGATCAACCAGGACCCGCCGGAGCACACGCGCTACCGCCGGATCATGCACGGCACCTTCACCCCGCGCCGGATCGAACCGTGGCGGCCCCGCATTGCGGAGATCGCCCGAGACCTCCTCGATGGCCTGGGCGACGATTTCGACCTGGTCCAGGGATACGCGCTGCGGTTACCCAGCCATGTCATCTGCGAGATGCTCGGCGTGCCGATGAGCGACTACGACCGGTTCGTCCGCTGGACAGACATGTTCCTGAGCACGTCCACGGCGACCGAGCAGGCGCGTTACCAAGGCCACACCGAGTTCATGGCCTACGCCGCCGAGCTCGTCGCCCGGCATCGCGCGGAGCCGGGCGCGGATCTCATCGATCTGCTGATCCAGGCCAGGGACGAGGAGGACCGGCTGTCCGAGGGCGAGCTGGTCCAAACCGTGTTCGCTCTCATCACGGCCGGCTACGAGACGACGGCTTCGATGATCGCTCGTGGTGTCTTCCGGCTGCTCCTGCACCCCGCGCAGTGGACCGAGCTGGTCACGGACCCGGACCTGGTGCCCACGGCGGTCGAGGAGGTCCTGCGCTTCGACGGGCCGCCCGCCAGCGCCTTCATGCGCCGGATGACGAAGGACACCGATCTGCCCAGTGGCCCGCTGCCCGCCGGGACGGTCGTCATGCCGAACCTGAACGCGGCCAACCACGACCCGCGGGCGTTTCCCGACCCCGGACGCTTCGACATTCACCGCTTCACCGACCATCCGCCGAACCCGCATCTGGCCTTCGGCTATGGCGCGCATCGGTGCCTGGCGGCCAGCCTCGCCAGGGTCGAGCTGACCGAGGCGGTCAAAGCCCTGGCGATCCAGCGGCCCGCCCTTCGCCTGACCGGCTCGCCCGAATCGGTGACCTGGACCGACGGCCTGGTCTACCGGCCTGCCGTCATGCACGTCACCACGGGCGGATGACAGAACACACCAGCTCTGGGCCTCCATCAGAGAACTCGCCGAGTATCCCGGCCACACCGACCTGGCCTTCACTCTCCGCCGCTACGTACACATGCTGCCGGGATCTCACGAACGTGCCCGAACGGTGATCAGGAACAGGCTCGTCCTGCGCCGCGTCTCACGGAACAATGATCATTCAAGCCCGACGCGCAAACAGCGAACCCCGCCTCCAAGGACAGGCAGCATGTCAGGGGTCAGCTGGCCAGGTGGCGGCTGATGACCATCCTCTGGATCTGGTTGGTGCCCTCGAAGATCTGCATGATCTTGGCCTCGCGCATGTACCGCTCGACCCGGAACTCCCGCGTGTACCCGTACCCGCCGAAGACCTGCACCGCGTCCGTCGTGACCTTCATCGCCGCGTCCGTGGCGACCAGCTTCGCGATGCTGGCCTGCTTGCTGTACGGCAGCCCTGCGTCCCGGCGGCGGGCGGCGTCGAGGTAGGTGGCCCGGGCGCTGTCCACCCCGGCCGCCATGTCCGCCAGCAGGAACCCGATCCCCTGATGGTCGATGATGCGCTTGCCGAACGTCTGCCGCTGCTTCGCGTACGCCACCGCCTCGTCGAGGGCGGCCTGCGCGAGGCCGGTGGCGCAGGCGGCGATGCCGAGCCGGCCCGAGTCGAGGGCGCTGAAGGCGATCTGGAGCCCCTGGCCCTCCTCGCCGATCAGCCGGTCCTCCTCCAGGATCACGCCGTCATAGTGTGCGCTGGTGGTCGGCACGGCGTGCAGCCCCATCTTCTCCTCCGGCCGGCCGAAGGTCAGCCCGTCGGCCGCCCCCGGCGCGACGAAGCAGGAGATGCCCCGCAGGCCCTCGCTCGTGCGGACGAACAGCGCGTAGAAGTCGGCGATGCCGCCGTGGGTGATCCACGCCTTGTTGCCGGTGATCCGGTAGCCGGTCTCGACCCGCTCCGCCTTGCAGGTCAGGGCCCCGGCGTCGGACCCGGCCTGCGGCTCGGACAGGCTGTAGCCGCCGATCAGGCGCCCGGCCAGCATGTCGGGCAGCCACCGCTCCCGCTGCGACTCGGTGCCGTAGGTGGCGACGGGGAAGCAGGCGAGGGTGTGCACGCTGGTGGCGACCGCCACGGACGCCCAGCGCATGGCCAGCTCCTCGACCACCTGCAGGTACACCTCGTACGGCTGCCCGCCACCCCCGAACTCCTCCGGGTACGGCAGCCCGAGCAGTCCCGCCGCGCCCAGCGTGGCGAACAGCCCCTCTGGGTACGTCTCGGCGCGCTCGTGCTCGTCGACCCGGCGCGCGAGCTCCTTGTCGGCGATCTCGCGGGTCAGTTCGATGAGGTCTTTGGCGTCCTGGTCGGGCAGCAGCCGTTCGACGGTCACGATCACTCCTCCCTCAGGCGTGGTGCGGGGCGGGCTCGTCGAGTCGCGCGAGCGCCGCCCCGGCGCGCTCACGGAACTCGGCCACCCGGGCGAGCTTGATGTCCTCGTACCCCCGGATCAGCGCGGGCAGGCCCGCGATCTCCGCGACGGCCTCGGCGGTCGAGGGGGTCAGCCGGGTCAGGGCGGTACGGATGAGGTCACGGTATTCGCTGACCAGCTCGCGCTCGACGCGCCGCACTTGTGCGTAGCCGAAGACGTCGAACGCCGTGCCGCGCAGCACCTTGGCGGCCCGCAGCCCGCGGAACAGGACTCCGGCGGAGCGGCGTACCTTGATCTTGCGCTTGAGGCCCATGGCGCGCAGCAGCGGCGGGTGCAGCAGCACCGACACGACCGCGTCCGCGCCGAACTCGCGCTCCCTTCGCCCCTTCTCCGCCGGGTCGAGGTGCAGGCGGGCGACCTCGTACTCGTCCTTGTAGGCCATGAGCTTGTGCAGGGCGCGGGCGTACGCGAGCCCGATCGCCGTCCCCGCCTCCTCGCCGGCGCGCTCGACCGCGGCGGCCGCCACCCGGCGCACGTCCTCCTCGTACGTACGGGCGTAGGCCGCGTTCTGGTAGCCGGTCAGGTCGGCGACCCGCGTGGCCACCACCTCGTCCAGTCCTTCCGCGGAGGAGACGACCGGCTCCTCCGCGGAAGGGCCGGCCACGGCGGCGCGGCCCCAGCGGAAGGCGGCGAGGTTCTGCTCGACGGCGGCCCCGTTGAGCGTGATGGCCCGCTCGATGGACTCGGCGGAGACCGGCAGGCAGCCGTGCTGGTAGGCGGCGCCGAGGAGGATCAGGTTCGCCGGCATGTGGTCGCCGAACAGCGACTCCGACAGCCCCTGGGCGTCCAGGCACTCGACGCGCTTGGCCGCGGAGGCGACGCGCGCGACCGCGTCTGCGTGGCCGGGCACAGCCACCCGGCCGGTCACCATGGCGGCGGTCGGCACGACGGAGGTGTTCAGGATGGCGACGGTGCGTTCCGGCGCGGCGACGGCGAGGTTCGCCTCGGCCGCCGCTCCCAGCAGGTCGAACCCGATGAGCACGTCGGCGCTCCCCTGCGAGGCACGCAGGGAGCCGTCCACGGGGCGCGCCGAGATCCGCACGTCGCTGACCACGGGGCCGCCCTTCTGCGCCAGCCCGGTCTGCTCGAGCCCGGCCGCGTAGAGCCCGTCGAGGTGGGCCGCCATCTGCAGGATCTGCGAGACGGTGACGACGCCGGTGCCGCCGATGCCGGGCATCCTGATCAGGGCCTCGCTCGGCCTGCTCGCGGGCTCGGGCGCCCCGGCGGGTGGCGGCGTCTCCCTTCGCGGCTTGGTGCCCGGCTCGACCAGCAGGAACGACGGGCAGTCGCCCTTGAGACAGCTCAGGTCGGTGTTGCACGAGGCCTGGTGGATGCGCGTCTTGCGGCCGTACTCGGTCTCGACCGGCTGCACGGACAGGCACGTCGACACCTCACCGCAGTCGCCGCAGCCCTCGCAGACCCGCTCGTTGATCACGACCTTCTGCGTGGGCACGGGCAGCTTGCCGCGCTTGCGCAGCCGCCGCTCCTCGGCCGCGCAGCGGTCGTCGTGGATCAGCACGGTCACGCCGTCGAGCTCGGCCAGCTCCCTCTCCACCGCGGGCAGGTCGTCGCGGTGGCGCACGGACGCGATCCCCGCCAGCCGAACGCCCCGGTACGTCTCGGGCTCCGGCGTGGTGACCACGATGCGCCGCACGCCCTCGAGGGCCAGCTCATGCGTCAGCGCGGGCACGTCGAGCCTGCCCTCGGCGCGCTGCCCGCCGGTCATGGCCACGGCGTCGTTGTAGAGCAGCTTGTACGTCATCCGCACCCCGGCGGCGACGGCGGCCCTGATCGCCAGGGAGCCGGAGTGGTGGAAGGTGCCGTCGCCGAGGTTCTGCACGAAGTGCCGGTCACCGGTGAACGGCGCCAGCCCGATCCACTGCGCGCCCTCGCCGCCCATCTGGGTGATGCCCACCTGGGTGCCGCGGCCGTGGCCGTCCAGGGCGATCATGGCGTGGCAGCCGATGCCGACGCCGACCAGCGTGCCCTCGGCGGTGCGGGTGGAGGTGTTGTGGGGGCAGCCGGAGCAGAAGTAGGGGGTGCGCGCGGCCACCAGGGGCAGCATCACGCGGCCCTTCTTACGGGCCTTCTCACTGGGCCGGGGGGCGAGGTCCTTGCCCAAGCAGGTGGCGACGGCCTTGGCCACGTCCTCGGCGCCCAGGGTGCCGCGGGCGGTGAGCAGCTCCCGGCCCACGACGGCCGGTGCGTGCTCGCTCCCGTACAGGGCCTGCTTGAGCTGCCCCTCCAGGAACGGCACCTTGTCCTCGACCACCAGCACCTTGTCCAGGTCTGACGTCATGGCGGCCAGGTCGTCGTAGGCGAGCGGGAACGGCATCGCGAGCCTGATCAGCCGTAGCCCGTGCTCGTTCATCGCCGCCTCGTCGAGGCCGAGGTCCGCCAGCGCCCGTAGCACCACCGCGTACGTGGTGCCGGAGGCCAGGATGCCGAGCTTGGTATTGCCTTCTCCGGACATCACCCGGTTCAGGCCGTGCGTACGGGCGTACTCGCGGGCCAGGTCGAGGCGGCGGGTGAGCATGTCGTGCTCGGCGTCCAGCGCGGCCGGGCCGAGCAGGATGGGAGCGGGGCCGCGCTCGCGCTTGTCGGGCACCGGGATGCCGGCCCGCAGCGGGCCGAGGTCGACGGTGGCGGACGCGTCGGCGATGTCCGCGACGATCTTCAGCCCGGCCCAGAGCCCGGTGGCGCGCGACAGGGCCACCGCGTGCAGCCCGAACTCGATGATCTCGGCCACCGAGCCGGGCGCGAGCAGCGGCATGGACAGGCTCTGGCACATAGGCTCGCACGAGCTGGGCAGCGTGGACGACTTGCAGCCGGGGTCGTCGCCGATCCAGGCCACCGCGCCGCCCAGGGGCGCCGTGCCGGACACGTTCGCGTGCCTGATGGCGTCGGCGGCCCGGTCGAGACCGGGGTTCTTGCCGTACCAGAAGCCCGTCACGCCGTCGTGCCGCCTGCCCGGCACCTGGTCGAGCAGCTGGGTGCCGGCCACCGACGTGGCGGCCAGCTCCTCGTTCAGGCCCGGCTGGAACACCACGCCCGCCGGCTCCAGGAGCCGCGCCGCCCGCGCCATCTCCAGGTCCACGCCCGCCAGCGGCGAGCCCTGGTAGCCGGAGACGAACACCCGCGTGTCCAGCCCGCGCTCCTCGTCCAGGCGGCGCTGCTCCAGCGTCAGGCGGATCAGGGCCTGGATGCCGGAGATCAGCACCCGGCCGTCGGCCGCCGTGTACTTGTCGTCGAGCGACACGGGAGTCTCGCTCACGCTCACGCGAACCTCCTGGCTTCGTAACTCGCGCGGGGATTGCCCGCTGATTCCCAGCACAGCAATGTGGACATGACATGCGCAAGTATTAGATGAGAAAGTGTGCCGAAGACGCAAACTATGTGAGGGCTTGAGCCTTGATGGCTGATGTTCTTTGCGCCTGATGAAGGGGTTCTCGCATGGCTGACGTAGACGACGTCGACCACCGGGTGCTGCGGCTGCTGCGTGAGGACGGACGCAGGACGTTCTCGGAGATGGCGCAGCTGGTAGGGCTGTCGGTGGCGGCGGTGAAACGACGGGTCGACCGGCTCAGGGAGCTCGGGGTGATCACCGGGTTCACCGTGCAGATCGACTACTCCAAGCTGGGGTGGGGCATCGAGGCGTTCACGGAGCTACGGTATCCGGGCACGACTCCGGTGAGCGAGATCATCCGCACCGCCGGCGACGTGCCCGAGGTGCAGGCGGTGTTCACCATCGCGGGCGATCCCGACGCCCTGATCCATGTGCGGGTACGGGATCTCGGGCATCTGCAGCAGGTCATCGACCGGTTGCGCCGGGCCGGCAATGTGACCGGGACCAAGACGCTCCTGGTGCTCGGCTCGTGGACCCGGGACGCGCTGGCCCCGCGCTGAGCTCAGGACGCCTTGCCGGGCAGGTCGGGTCGGCCAGGGCGGCCAGGGCGATCGGTTCCGCCGGGGCGGTCGGGGCGGGAGAAGTGCCAGACGAGCAGGCCGATGGCGGCGAGCATGGGGACGCCCAGGCCGACCAGCCACACCCACACCCCGGTCAGCGGAAGAACGGCGCCGTCGTCGCCCCTTGTCTCCGCTTCCCCGGACGTCGGCCGGGGGCGGCGCTGGCCCGGGCCCGCCTCGGCACCGGACTGCTCGTACGGTCCGTGCCCCGCGCCGTGACGGCCGCGGTGCGGCCCTCCGGTGGGACCGCCCTTGATGATGCCCCCGCCGGGAATGACATGGAGCACGGGAGCCTGGCTCTCACCGGGGGCGGGCGGCTGCCCGGCCCCCGGCCCGGCGCCGGCGCCTGCCGGGGAGCCGGTGGACGGTGCCGGCTTCGTCGGGGCCGTCGTCGCCGGATCGGTGGCGGGAGGCGTGGCCGGGCCGGGGTTCGGCGGCTGGGCCGGCCCGGGGCCGGCGGACGCGCAGGGACGGTCGTTGCCACCGTTCTGAACGGTGGCGCACTCGTCGGAGCCGCCGGTGTCCGGGGCGGCGGGCGGACCGCCCTTGACCCGCGCCCGTGCCGGGTTGATCATCCGCGTCGAACGGTCGTCCGTTCCCGTGGCCGAGACCTCCACCCTGTTGGTGACGCGCGTGCCGTCGGGAAGTGCCGGGTCGATCGTGACCGGGATCTCATAGGTCACGCTCGACCCCGGCGGGATCGCCAGCCCGGCTCCGCCGCAGACGACGGTGGCGCCTCGGTTGACGAGGGCGCAGTCGTCGGACAGGAGACCGGGAGTCGTGTTCGGATCGAGGTTGTTGATGATCGTCACGTTTTTGGCGTCGCTGCGTCCGGCGTTCTCGACGGTCACCATGTAGACGGACTCCGCGCCGATGACCATCGGCTGCGGGGTGACGGTCCCGCTGATCCGCAGTTGCGCGCCGACCGCGGCCGGAGAGGTTCCCCCGCCCAACGCGGCGAGCGCGATGACCCCCGCGATCCCCCGAATGATCATCTCGTCCCCTCCATCCCAACCTGCCGCCCTGCCTGAGCAGGGACGATCCTGCTCCCACCCGCGGAACCCATGGGGACGCCCCAACCGGAACCATGCACCACCAAGACGAAGCCTTTACCTGGGACGCGGCGCGCCGTCGGATGCGGCGGCGCTCCGCGGTGGGGTGCGACGCGTTCCGTGGTGAGGTGCCGCGCGTTCCACGCTCGCGTGCGGCGGGGTTCCGCGCTCGACGAACACCGGCCGTCTCCGGATCCCGGGCGCGTATTGTCGCGATCATGCCAGGGGTTGCCCGTTACGACGACATCGCCGACTTCTACGCGGAAGGCTGGACCGACGTCATCGACGACCCCGCCTCCGTCCGCCTGCTCGACCTGCTGCGACCGGTCGCGGAGCTGCAAGTGCTGGACATCGCCTGCGGCCACGGCCGCATCAGCCGCGAGCTGGCCCGCCGCGGCGCCACCGTCGTCGGCGCCGACATCTCGGAGGCGCTGATCGCCAAGGCGAGGGCCGCCGAACACGACACCCCGCTGGGCATCCGCTACCTCCACGCCGACGTGACCCAGGCCCTGGAGACGGACCTTCCCGCGTTCGACGCAGTGGTCTGCAGCTTCGGCCTCTCCGACATCGACGACCTCGAAGGCGCCATCGCGACCGCCGCCGGCGCTCTCCGGCCGGGAGGCGTCTTCGCCTGCTCGATCCTGCACCCGTGCTTCCCCGGTGGCCGGGGTGTCTCCGGCTCCTGGCCAGGCGACGCGCGCTACCACGCGGAAGGCTGGTGGCGCGCCGACGGCGAGCTCTCCTCCCTACGCCGCCAGGTCGGCGCCAACCACCGCACGCTCTCGACGTACGTCAACACGTTCCGCCGCCACGGCCTGTGGCTGGACGAACTGTACGAGCCCGAACCGGCCCCCGCGTGGGCGGCCGACCGGCCGGACGCCGCGAAGTTCCCTGTGTTCCTCGTCATGAAATGGGTCAAGCACTGATGCCACGCCGAGCACGGCCGCAGTCGTCGGTGGCGCCTGACATCTCCAGGTTCGCGCGGATAGGGATGGGCGCCTTTACGAGCTGAGCCCCAGGGGAGGTGTGTGGTGTGGCGGCACCCGGAGCACGCCACACCACACACGTACGGGGTCAGCCCACCCGGCAGGAGGCCGCGGGCCGGTTGTAGTTGCCGTTGTGCTGGACAGTGAAACCGAACGTGTTCCCGTTGCAGTTGGCGGCCACGGCGGTGCCGAAGTAGCGGCCCTTCTCCGCGGCGGCGGCGCCGGCCGCGGTCGCCATGGACATCACCAAGGTCACGCCGAGTACGCCTGCGACGAGCGCGGGCTCGAGACTCATGTTTCCTCCGGAACCCTGGGGGCGGACAGCCGTACGGGGAACTCACCTTGGAAGGCCAGTCTGAGGAGGTTCCCGAAATGTGTCAATACCGGTCAGAAATATTTCGGGCTGCCTGTCGAGAGTTGTATGCCATTACCCGCTTCAACGTGCGGAGACCAGCTCCGAAATATTTCAGGATCCATGAAAATAGCGCAAGTTAGGTCGATACGTAGATTTCCGGATGCTTTGCATGCCGGTTGTGCCTAATGTCAGCCGCGACAATTGCCTTCCGAGAAGGTGGGTTCATGCGTGCGCTGACCGTCTTCCTGTCCAGCCTCCTGCTGGTCACGACCGTCTCCGCCCCCGCGGGTGCGGAGACGAAGCCCGCCGCCGTCACACCTGACGTCGTCTTCCAGCGGGCCGACTTCACCTCCGGCACGTACGAGGGCACGGCGGCCGGCGACGGCCTGACGTTCGGCCAAGCCGCCGGTACCGTCTCCTACACCGACGCGCTCGGCACCAAGAGCTGGGAGTACGCCCGCTGGACCGGCCCCGAGCGGGCCATCGGCTTCGCGGCCACCGAGCTGATCGCCTCCTGGACCGCCGACGTGCCCTCGGGCAGCTGGATGCAGGTCGAGGCCCGGGCCAGGAACGCCGCAGGACTGACCAAGTGGTACTCGCTGGGCCGCTGGGCGTACGCGGAAGGCGACATCCGCCGCACCTCCGTATCGGGGCAGGGGGACGCGGACGCCGGCGTCGCGGTGGACACGCTGGTCGCGGCGGCGGGCAAGCCCATCAGCGCCTACCAGTTGCGCCTCACCCTCTACCGCGTGCCCGGCTCCTCGGTGACGCCCCGCGTGCGCACCTCCGGCGTCATGGCCTCCAACGTGCTGGAACGCAAGACCGTACCGGTCAGCCCGGGCGGCGGCGCGTGGGGGACCGAGCTGGCCGTACCGCGCCGCTCCCAGAACGTTCACCAGGGCCACTACCCCGAGTGGGACGGCGGCGGCGAGGCATGGTGCAGCCCGACCTCGACCACCATGATCCTCGGCTACTGGGGCAAGTGGCCGAGCGCCGAGGACACCTCCTGGGTCGATCCCTCCGACCCGAACCCCGAGGTCGACTATGCCGCCCGGTACACCTACGACCACGCTTACCAGGGGACGGGCAACTGGCCGTTCAACACGGCTTATGCGGGGCGGTACGGGATGGACGGGTTCGTCACGCGGCTGCGGTCGCTGACGGAGCTCGAGCTGCTGATCAAGGCGGGCATCCCGGTCGTCACGTCGCAGTCGTTCAAGAAGGGCGAACTGCCGGGCGCCGGGTACGGCACCAACGGGCACCTCATGGCGATCGTCGGCTTCACCGCCTCGGGCGACGTGATCGCCAACGACCCCGCGTCGTCCGGCAACGACGCCGTGCGGCACGTGTATCCACGGGCCGACTTCGAGAACGTCTGGCTGCGCAGCTCCAGCAGTGGCGGGATCGCGTACATCATCCACCCTGCCGGGCACGCGCTGCCCGCCACGACGCCTGGCCTGCCCGCCAACTGGTAGCCCGGCCACACCCCCAGGTGCCACCTCGCACGAGCGGCCCGGCTACGCCGCGACCACGCTCTCGCGAAGGTGCGCTGGTTACGCGCGGCCAGGTCCTCCCGGGGCCGGCCTGGGCGCGGGCCTCTTCCACGGGGTTCTGCGTGTCGCCGAGGACGGCGACCGCGTGGAGGAGCCCGCGCTCGTTCCCGGCGGCGACGTCCGTGGCGGTGAGGCTGAACGTGGTGTGGCACCGGCGGGCTGCCTCGCGGACACAGAGGACGACGCAGACCCGTCGGTGCCAGGGCGGTCAGTGGCTGCGGTCGTTGTGAGGGCGGTCGAACAGCAGGTCGGCGGCGCGGGCGAGGATCTGGGCCCGGGTGCGGTCGGCGTGGTCGGCGGCGAGGAAGTGCCTGCCGATCGCCAGGCAGAAGGCGAGCATGCTGCGGGCCTCGACCTCGTCGGGGTCGGAGCAGAAGGTGCCAATCATCTCACGCAGCAGCGCCATGCGCCTGTTGTCCACTCGTCTCAAGTGCTCGGCGACCGCCTCGTCGCGCCTGGCCCAGTCTCGGATGGCGAGGTCGATGGGCAGCAGGCGGTCGCTGGAGAAGGTGAGCACGCCTGCGCGCTGAATTTTGCTCCTCGGGTCGCCGCCCTCGCGCTCGATGTGGTCGATCACCTCATCGACGCTCTCCCGCTCCCAGGCGTCCAGCATCGCCTTCAGCAGCGCGTCGCGGTCGGCGAAGTATCCGTAGAACCCGCCTTTCGTGACGCCGAGCTTCTTGGCCAGCGCCTCGACGCGGACGGCGTCCGGGCCACCGGCGGCCAGCGCCTGTAGCCCCTCTTCGATCCACCTCTCACGCTGCGTGCGGATCACGCCCACAATGTGTCCCACCTCACCTCTCCACCCTATATACGCCACCGTATATAAGGCCTACTCTCAGTCTATACGGCGGCGTATACACGAACGGAGACAGCGAGATGAACGGCGTTCTTGTCACCTTCCACCCTCCGCGGCCCGAGCACACCGAACGAAAGCCTTGCCAGAGGCGGTCGCTGCCATGAAACCCTCGAGCGGCCACCTCTGGCGGATCCACGAGATCGCCGGCGGCCTCCTACGTCCGGAGGGCAGCAGCGCGGCCACCGTGGACCGTGCCGTGGGTGTGCACAACATCCCCGAGTCCGTTCGCGCTCTCAGCTCGTTGTCCCGCATCGACTACGTCGACCACTTCACCCTCTCCACTGACGCGGACGCAACACCGGAACTCTGGGCACGGGCGATGTTCGGCGACGTCCCCAGTGCCGCCGAACAGCTCATCTGGCGCGGTCTCCTCGGGCTGCGGCTCAGCCGAGGGCGATCGCCGGACACCGTGGCCGGATGGCAGATCGCCGCACGTGGCCACGACTGGATCCGGCTCGAGGCCGCTTCCTGGTTCCTGACCGCCAACCTCGTCGTACAGGCGACCGACGGGCGGGTGTCGCTGAGCACCTTCCTGCGCTATGACCAGCCCCTGGGCCAGACGGTGTGGACTCCGTTGTCCGCGCTCCACCGTCAGCTGGTACCCGGGCTGCTCCGCGCCGCCGCGGCAAGGACAAACGATCACAAGCGGCGACCGTGATCCGTCAGAAGGCCACGGACGCGGGATACGCGAGTGGTGCCTGCAAAGCGCCCACGCGGCTGCCTGGGCGCGCCTGACCCCGAGGATCTTTGCCTGCTCCACGCCGGCCGCAACCACCGGTGGCCATCCAAACGACGCCGGCAACCCCACCAGGTCCAACGCGTCGTGATCAGGCGCTACCTCGCGCAATGGCGTTCTCGTGGAAGGGCTGGGTCAGGCCGGGCGTGGGGGCGCGGTGGACTCGCGGACGATGAGGCGCGGCGGGACCAGGGAGATGCCCGGTTGCGGGTGGCCGCCCAGTTCGGCCAGCGCCGCGTGGAAGCACGCCCGCCCCAACCCCACGAAGTCCATCCGTACCGTGGTCAGTGCCGGGGTCCAGAAGGCCGAGCCCGGGATGTCGTCGAAGCCGACGATGCTGACATCCCCGGGAACGTCCTTGCCCGCGTCATAGAGCGCCCGCCGCACCCCCTGCGCGATGTCGTCGTTCCCGCACAGGATCGCCGTCACGTCCGGCGACCGGGCCAGCCGCTCCCCCGCCGCGTACGCCGACTCGAGGTCCCACCCGCACGCCAGCACGGAGGGGATCTCCGCGCCCGCGCGGCGCAGCGCGTCGCGCCAGCCCGCGTGCCGTCCCCCGGCGCGGCCCTCGGACGGGATGGCCACGTGGTGGACGGTCCGATGCCCCAGGTCGAGCAGGTGCTGGGTGGCGTCGGCGGCGGCCCGGCGCTCGTCGAGCGCGATCGCCACCCGTCCCAGGTCCGGCGCGACCGGCTCGGTGGCCACGATGGCGGGGATGTGCGGCGGCAGCGCCTCCGCGACCGCCGTGCCCAGCGGGTCGAACGCGATCACCACCAGCCCGCCCGCGCTCGGATCGCTCACGTAGTCGACCGTCTGCCGGACCTCGGCGGACTCCACGACCCTGATCCCCAGGGCCACGCCCTCGGTCCTGGCCGCCTCCTCGATGCCCTGGAGCGTGGCGGCGTAGCCGTACAGCATGGTGTTGGAGGTCACGACGGTGACGCCGCTGGCCCGGCCGAGGCCGAGCGTCCGGGCGGCCCGGTTGGGGCGGAACCCCAGCCGCTCGATCGCGGCCAGCACCGCGGCACGGGTGTCGGGCCGCACCCGGGGTGAGTCGTTCAGCACGCGCGAGACGGTCTGGTGCGAGACGCCGGCCGCGGCGGCGACGTCTCGGATACTCGGGACGGCCCCTTTTCGGACATGTCGGGGGCTCATGTTCACGGTCACATGGTAGTCGGGCCAAAGAGCGGAGGTGAGGAACGCCTCGGGTAGCTCGACACAGCGAAAGCACACTGAAGCGCTGGTAAGGCGGCCGACACCCACCCGGTAACCGGGCAAGGGGTGGGCTCGGGGCGGGTGTCAGCAGGCCCACCATCCAGCAGGGCAATGGGGGGGTGGCCCTGGCTCTCACCTACCCCTGGGCCAATCGGAGAACGCCCCAGTGGCTGGTGTCCAGGTAGGCGCGGCCCGTGCTGTCGTTCCAGGTGACCGCGCTCGTGCGGGCCGCGCCCGTCGCGTCGTTCACCTGTACGTCGAAGCCCAGCAGCGTGCCCGGCGCGAGCGTGATCGTGGGCAGCTCGACGGCCGCCTCCACGACGTATCCGCCGGGCACCACCTTGGTCACCGCCTTAACGTGGTCCTTGACGCCCGCCGCGTCGAACGTCCCGCCGACCGTGACCCGGCCCGAGAAACTGACGCGGTACTGACCGTCGTCGTCCTCGTAGCCCTTCGTCTTGCCGTTGCCCGGGTCCACGAAGATCTCGACGGAGTCCTGCTCCCACGCGTTCGGGGACTCCTCACTCAGTGCCGGGTCGGCGACCTGGGCGAGGACGTACAGCGTGGACCCGCTCCACAGCGACCGTACCTTGGCGGTCGCGCCGGACGTGCCCTGGATCCAGGTCCCGGTGCGGATCTCCGGCGCGGCCGACCAGGCCCGGTCCACGACGCCGTCGAGCACGGGCGCGCGGTGGGCGGCCGAGGTGAGCTTGACCGCGGGTACCGGTGTCACCTTCCCGTTCCAGACGGTCTCGCCGGAGGAGTCGTGCACGGTCACGTTCACGTCCGTGCCCATACCGACCAGTGCCTCGACGCGGTACCCGGTCGCGGTCCGCCGCACCGCCGCCTTCGGACCCCCGCTCCGCCGGACGACGTACGGCGTGCCGTCCACGGTGAACGTCACCCGGTCATCCTTGCCGACGGTCGGATCGGTGACCTCGGCGAGCAGGTAGAGCCCCTTTGCGGACGAGCGCGCCTGGAACCCGGCGGACACGTCGCCCACGCGCGCGATCGGCGAGTCGGGCAGCAGGTCCCACTCGAGGTCCCGCTTGCCGTCCACCTTGGGCGTCCCGGCCGGCGCCTCCAGCCTCCGTACCAGTGGCGCCAGCCGGGACGGGTCCACGATCCCCCAGTAAGCCGGCTTGGCCTGCAGGTCGTCGTCGAACGGCAGCGGCGCGTTCAGCCGCGGGATCGGCCACGACCGCAGCCAGCTCACGTCGTCCGACTCGCCCCACACCGTCACCGAGCTGAGCTTCGCGGCCTGCCGCCGGAAGACGTCGAACAACTCCTTGTAGCGGTGCCCCTGCTGGACGAGCAGCTCGGGCGGGATCGTGTCGTACGAGGAGGAGAAGTCCGTATAAATGCTGACATCTAGTTCGGTGACCTGCTGGTCCACGCCGAGCGTGGCGAAGCGCTCGATCGTGGCCTCGACGGAGGAGGCGGGCGGCTGCTCGATGTTCAGGTGGAGCTGGTGGCCCACGCCGTCGATCGGCACGCCCTCCTCCTTGAGCCGCTTGACCAGCGCGTACAGGGCCTCCCGCTTGCGGGGGAACTCGGTGTTGTAGTCGTTGATGAAGAGCCTGGCGTCCGGGTCGGCCTCGTGCGCGACGCGGAAGGCCGTGCGGATGAAGTCGAGGCCGGCGATCTCGTACCACTTGGAGCGGCGCAGGCCGTCGGGCTGGTTCTCGTCCACGACCTCGTTGACCACGTCCCAGACCTTGATCTTGCCCTTGTACCTGGTCACGAGCGTGCGCACGTGCGTCTCCAGGCGCTTGAGCAGCAGCTCCTTGTCGGCGTCCTGGAAGACCCAGTCGGGGGTCTGGCTGTGCCAGGCGAGCGTGTGGCCGCGGATCATCATGCCGTGCCGGGTGGCGAAGTCCACGAGGTAGTCGCCGTCGGCGAAGTCGAACTCGCCCTCCCTCGGCTCGGTGGCGTCCCACTTGAGCTCGTTGCCGGGCGTGACGCCGTTGAAGTGCCTGGCCAGCAGCTCCCCGTGCACGCCGAGCGTGTCGGGCCTGGTGAACGCCGACCCCATGACGAACGGCACCTCGTCCTTGAGCGCGGGGATGTCGGTCTGGATCGGCTTGGGCTGGACGTACGTCATGGAGAAGTCGTCCAGGTAGAAGGGGAACGTGCCGCCGTCGGACTCGATGTACAGGCTGAGGAAGTCGACGTCGTACGCGAGCGTGTACGTGCCGGACAACCGCACCCACTCCCCGGCCGGCACGTCCTTCGGCGAGACGACGCGCTCGTAGCTCGGGGTGCCGCCGCTCCTGCGCTCGATCGACAGCCCGAGCTTGCCCGCCGCGGTGTCCGGCCCGAGCCGCACCCACACCGACAGGGCGTACTTCTCGCCCTTGGCCATCCGGCCGAGCACGTTCAGCGCGGGGCCGTCCCAGGAGGCCGACCGGCCGCTCACCGCCAGCGCGCGGCTGCCCGCGTGGGCGGCCGCCGTACTGGACTCGAGGACGGCGGCGGCCCTGGACGCCCAGTCCTGCGCGGTGCCGTCCTCGAAGTCGCTGCTGATCGGCTCGCGCGTGGGATCGCCGAGCGGGGTGATGACGATGTCGTCCAGGTAGAACTGGCCGGTGGGGTCGGAGCTCTCGGCGTAGAGCTGCAGGCCGGTGGACTCGGCGGTGAAGAGGTAGTTGCCCGAGAGCCGCACCCATCCGCCGTCGGTCACGGTGGCCGCCGCGACCCGCTCGTACGTGGTGTCGCCTCCGGCGGGGGTCCGCTGCACGGTCAGCGCGATCGTGCTCGACGGCTGGCCGCTCACCAGCCGGGCGTACGCGGTCACGGTGTAGCCGGCGCCCCTGACGAACGGCGCGTCGATCGACGCGCCGTGCCACGTGGCGGTCCTGCCGGTGGTCAGGAGGCTGCTCGTCCCGCCGTGGGCCGCGTCCGCCGTCACCGCGACGGAGACGCCGCCGCCGCGCGGACCCCACCCCTGGGTGGTGCCGTCCTCGAAGTCGTACGTGAAGTCCGCCGCGGCGTGCGCGGAGACCGCGGGCACGAGGCATAACAGGGCGGCGGCCACCAGGGCTCGAAGGATGCGCACGATGCTCCCGATGAAAGTTTCAGGGAAACGCCGATAAATATCAGGCGGACTGTAGACGCGGCGCGCTTCGACGGTCAAGATCGCTCTTGTTTCTGCAATCGATTGTTGCTATTTCACCGCAGATCATCGAGGAAGTGAAAAGGGATATGTCAGCATTTCATGCAACCGATCGTCACACCTCGTCCCGGCGGGAGCCGGAGCGGGGCACCTTCACTGACCTCCGAAGGGGGGAGTAGCGCGGCCACCTTGAGCCGCCCTGCTGCCCGCCCTCTTCGCCTAGCCTCGAAGACATGGACAGGGAGAACCCGCTCGGCCAGTTCCTGCGCGCCCGCCGCGAACTGCTCCAGCCGGAGGACGTCGGCGTCGCGGTCGGCGTCCGGCGCCGCGTGGCGGGGCTGCGCAGGGAAGAGGTCGCGCAGCTCGCGGGCGTGAGCACCGACTACTACGTACGGCTGGAGCAGGGACGCGAACGCCACCCCTCCGCCCAGGTGGTCGACGCGCTCGCTCAGGCCCTGGCCTTGGAGGAGGACGCGGCCGCGCACCTCCACCAACTGGCCCGCCCGGTCCGGCGGAGGCGGCCGTCCACCAGGCGGGAGAAGGTCAGCCTCAACCTGCTGCGCATGATGGAGCGCTGGCCGCACACCCCGGCCGTGGTCCTGGGCCGCTGTCTGACCGTGCTGGCCTCCAACGCGCTCGGCAGGGCCCTGTTCGACGGCCACACCTACAGCGGGGACCTGGTCCGGCTGGTGTTCCTCGATCCGGACGCGCGGGAGTTCTACCCCGACTGGAACCGGGTGGCGGTCAACACCGTCGCCGGGCTCCGGGCGGCGGCGGGCGCCGACCAGGACGACGCGCTGCTGATCGAGGTGGTCGGCGAGCTGTCGGTCAAGAGCGAGCACTTCCGCAGGCTCTGGGCCCGCCACGACATCCGCCAGAAGACCCACGAGACCAAGCGCTTCCGTCATCCCCTGGTGGGCGAGCTGACCCTGCACTACGAGTCGCTGACCATCAACAGCGCACCCGGCCAGCAACTCGTCGTCTACCAGGCCGACCCGGGCAGCCCGTCGGAAGAGGCGCTGTCCCTGCTGGGTTCCCTGACCGCCGTCTGAACAGCTGTCCGCTGATCGCCCCTGGCCGAATGCCGGCCGGGGCGCTATTTCGCCATGCCCATCTACCTGGAGATATACAATTCATGTCCGTTTGGTTCATCACCGGCTGCTCCACCGGCCTGGGCCGCGCGCTGGCCACCGCCGTGCTGGAACGCGGCTGGCGCGCGGCGGTCACCGCCCGCGACCCCCGTCAGGTGGCCGACCTCGTCGCCGAGTACGGCGACCAGGCCGTGGCCCTGCCGCTCGACGTCACCGACAAGGCCCAGATCGCGGAGGCGGTCAAGCAGGCGGACTCCGCCTTCGGCCGCATCGACGTGCTGGTCAACAACGCCGGTTACGGCTACCTGGCGGCCGTCGAGGAAGGCCAGGACGACGAGGTCCGCGCTTTGTTCGACACCAACGTGTTCGGCCTGATCGACGTCACCAAGGCCGTCCTGCCGGGCATGCGCGCCCGCGGGAGCGGTCACGTCGTGAACGTCTCCTCGCTCGGCGGCCTGGCGGCGTTCGGGGCGACCGGGTACTACCACGCCACCAAGTTCGCCGTGGAGGGCATCTCCGAATCGCTGGCGGCCGAGGTCGCGCCGCTGGGCATCAAGGTCACGATCGTCGAGCCGGCGGCGTTCCGTACGAACTGGTCCGGCCCTTCCATGCGCGAGTCCCCGGTCCGCATCGACGACTACGCGGAGACCGCGGGCGTGCGCCGCACCTCCACCCTGGCCACCTACGGGCACCAGCTGGGAGACCCGGAGCGGGCGGCGGAGGCGATCATCGCCGCGGTCCAGGCCGGCGAGCCGCCGCTGCGCCTGCTGCTCGGCCAGGCCGCATACGACATCGCCTGTGCCCGCCTCGACGCGCTCAGGACCGGGTTCGAGGCGTGGCGCGACGTCACGCTCAGCACCGACTACCAGAGGAACTGACCCCCATGACGAAGATCGTTCTGGTCACCGGCGCCAGCAGCGGCATCGGACAGGCCACCGCGCTGCGCCTCGCCCGCGAGGGACACCACCTGGTCATCGGCGCCCGCCGCGAGGACCGGCTGACCGCCGTCGCCGAGGCCATCCGCGAGGACGGCGGCAGTGTGGACGTGCACGGCCTCGACGTGACCTCTCGTGAGGACGTCGTGAACTTCGTCGACATGGCCGCCAAGCAGCACGGCCGGGTCGACGTCCTGGTCAGCAACGCGGGCGTGATGCCCCTGTCGCGGCTGGACTCACTGCTGGTCGAGGAGTGGGAGCGGATGATCGACGTGAACGTCCGCGGCCTGCTGTACGGCATCGCCGCGGCGCTCCCCCACTTCCAGCGGCAGGGCGGCGGTCACTTCGTCACGATCGCCTCGATCGGCGCCCACCAGGTGGTGCCGACGGGCGCGGTCTACTGCGCCACGAAGTACGCCGCCTGGGCGATCACCGAGGGCCTGCGCCAGGAGCTCGACCCCAGCATCCGGGTCACCACCGTCTCCCCGGGCGTCGTGGAGTCGGAGCTCGCCGACACCATCACCGAGCCGGGCGCGCAGGAGGCGATGCGCGTGTACCGCGCGGCGGCCATCCCGCCGGACGCCATCGCCGACGCCATCTCGTACGCGATCAACCAGCCGCCGGAGGTGGACGTCAACGAGCTGATCATCCGCCCGGCCAGGCAGCGCTGAGCGGCAGGCAGAGGGCGTGCCATAGGAAGCACGCCCTCTGCCGCGGCGTCAGCTGTCGTAGGCCTTGACCTCCAGGAGGCCTACGGAGTTGCTGCCGTTACCCGTGAGCAGCACCCGCAGGCGGGTGGTGCTCGTGGCGGTGAAGGTGACGCTGTTGTAGGCGTTCTTGGTCAGCGTGTACGCCGACGCGCCCGGCACGTCCACGTACGCGCTGCCGTTCCAGTACTGCAGCTTCCACGACGCGGGCATGTCGATCCCCTCGTCGTCGTCGAAGAAGTACACCTCGGCGCGCTTCAGGTTCTGCGCCGAGGACCAGGTCAGGTCCACCCACTGCTGCCCGGTCTCCGGCCAGCAGCCCCAGCGCGGGTTGACGGTGTCGTTGGACGACGGCGGGTCGATCCCGTCGTTGACCGCGGCCACGCTCTCCCACGACGAGGTGTACGACGCCGACGGCGTGGCCGACGACGCCAGGTTGGTGGGATTGGGCTGCTGCACCCCGCCCCGGTTGAAGACCTTGACCTCGGTGAGCCCCGTCCTGGCCCCGGAGGCGGCCGTGGCCAGCACCCGCACGCGCTGCGCACTGATCGCGGGGAACTGCACCACGTTGTAGTTGGCCCGCGGCGCCGACGGCGTCTTGGCCTGGCTGGGCACGCTCACCCAGGCACTGCCGTTGTAGTACTGGATGTCGTACGACGCCGGCGCCCGGTAGGTGGCGCTGGCCGGACGGCTGTCCTTGAAGTAGAGCCGCACCTCGTTGAGCGTCTTGGCGGAGCCGAGGTTCAGCTCGTACCAGTCCTGCCCAGCGGTCGTGCCGCCCCAGAACGGCTCGTTGATCGGGAACCCGTCCACGGCGCCCGCGGTGGAGCTGCCCGAGGCGGTGGTGGAGGCCGTGACGGTGGCGCCCGCGGCGAGGTTGGTGAGGTCGGCGGTCAGGTCGACGCCCGCCTTGGCCAGCATGTCGACCATGCGGGTGCTGGACTGGACGACCTGCGTGGGCGACTGGAGACCGGGCACGGCCACGTGGTAGGTGACGGTCCCGCTGGTGGTGACGTTACCCGTGGCCGGGTCCCACGTGAACGGCACGAGCGACGACACCGTGGCCGCCCGGCTGCCGTTGATGTAGATCGAGTAGCCCTCGGGCACGCCCGGGTAGCGCACGACGCCGTCGGCCGGGTCGTCCCAGACGATGGTCAGGTCGGCGTTGCGGTAGCGCAGGTTGTTGACGGTGAAGTTGGGCCAGCCGATGTTGATCGGCGAGAGCTCCACCTTGGCGTCGTTGCGCGGCCGCAGCCCGGCGACGTCCTCGATCACGGTCCAGTTGCTGCTGCCCAGGATGTTGTGGTGGATCCACGAGCGGTAGGTGATGGAGGAGCCGTTCCAGTCGGCCCAGAACTCGTTGGCGTCCGGATACTGGGTGTTGCCGTTGATGTACTGCGCCCAGGCGTTCCAGTAGAGCAGCTTCTTGTACCAGGTCGAGTCGATCCACTGGTTGGGGTAGTTCCGCAGCACCGAGGAGAGCAGGCGGAACTGCACGGTGGAGTTGATCGTGGAGAAGTTGTTGCTGCCGGTGCCCGAGGCCGCCTTGTCGGCCTGGTTGGCGGTGTAGAAGGGGAAGATCGGATACTGCGCCGGATCGTTGAACAGGCGCAGGGCCTGCTTGTACGTGTCCGTGTTCGGGATCGCGCCGACCGAGAACGGGTAGTAGTTGTTGATCTCCTTCCACGGCACCCACTCGTTCGTGGACTTCAGCCGGTGCTCGAACAGCTGCCTGTTCGGGTTCCACAGCACGTTGACGATGGCGTTCTGGATCTGCGTGGCCAGCGTGCGCATCTCGGTCGCCTTGGCCGTGTTGCCGATCGCCTCGTACGCCTGCGCCGCGGCCAGCGCCCCGCTGTACTGGTAGGCGGCCTCGGCGCGGTCCATGTTGCCGCTCTTCCAGTGGAAGGAGACGGCGTCTGCGTCGTTGCCCGTCAGGGCGCCCCAGTCGTACTCGATGAGCTTGTTGTTGTCGTGGTCGTAGTAGGAGAGCTGGCCCTTGACGTCCTGCTCGGCGTAGCGGGCCAGGTTCGCGGCGATGGCGGGCTGGCCGCCGTGGATCTGGTAGCTCTTCCAGGCCGCCTCGCCGATGTACTGCGTGTAGCTGTTCGACCAGTTCTCCGGGTCGCCCGGGTTGTCCAGGAAGCGGCCGTTCTTGGAGACCTGGCCGACGCTCAGCCAGTCGCCGTACGAGTAGATCGGGTTACGCAGGTACTTGAGGTCGTCGATGTGCATGGGCTGGGTCAGCACGATGGCGTTGTTGTAGCCCAGCGCGCCCTCGACGGAGGTCGGGAACTGGAACGTCTGCCCGGGGATGTCGGCGTCGAGGTTGTTGAAGCGCATCAGCCACCAGCGGTAGTAGATGTTCTTCTTGATCGCCGGCTCGGGCACGTCGATGTAGGGGATGTTGTCGGCCCACCACTTGTTGTAGGCGCGCACGTGCGTGGCGAACGCCGTGTCGGGCGTGTAGCCCGCGTAGGCGTCGTAGTCGGTGCGGGAGGCGGGGATCTCGTTCGTGACGAAGCCCATGACGACCTTGACGGTGACCGTCGCCCCCGCCGCGATCGTGACGGACCTGTTGAGCCCGCCGCCGGAGACCGTGAACCCGTCACCGGTGAGTCTGGGGTAGATCGTGGTGAGGTTGTTGTAGGCGTTCACCTGGCCGGTCAGCTCGCTGCCGCTGCCGGTGGTGGCGTACGGCGAGGTGGCCCGCAGCTGCAGCGTCGTCGAGGCGGAGCCGCCGTTGGTGATGGCCAGGTTGGCCACGGCCACGTTGTTCTCGGTGATGAACTTCGTCTGGTTGACCGTGATGGAGCCGCTGGTGTGCCGGCTCTTCCAGTAGCTGGGCGCCTGCCAGCGCGAGCTCACCTGCTCGGTGAAGGTGCCAGGGGTGATGGCGACGGTGAAGGCGTTGTTGTTGCTGATGCTCTCCCAGTACGCCACCTGACCGGCGAAGCCGAGCGTGCCGGGCGTGTGGGTCTTCATGAACAGCGCCCGCCCGCGCGACATGAGCCACGTGCCGGCCGGGTCGTCGCCCGAGCGGGCCAGCAGCCGGTCCATCCAGAAATCGGTGCCGGAGCTCTCGGCGTTGTAGATCGCCTGCATCGTGTTGCCGGGCGTGTACGACCCCGGCGGAGCGGGGATGGACGGCCCGTTGAACGTCGGATAGCCGATGGTCTGGTCCGCCTGCGCAGGCAACCCGGCGATGAGTAAGCCCGCCACGAGCAGCAGGGCGAGTAGGACACGCCTCATGAGAAGGCCCTCCATTCGAGCACGCCGGTCGAGTAGCCAGACTTGGAGGTGATGTTCAGCCGCAGCCGGGTCGTGTTGACCGAGGTGAACGTCGTGGTGTTGAAGGTGTTGCCCGCCACGCCGCAGGACGACTGGCCGGGCACGTTGACGTACGCGCTGCCGTTCCAGTACTGCACCTGGCAGGAGGCCGGCAGGTCGATGCCCAGGTCGTCGTCGAACCAGTAGGTTTCGATCTTGGAGATGTTCTGGGCGCTGGGCCAGCGGTACTCGATCCACTCGGTGCCCTGGTGGTCCCAGTTGCCGTAGGCGCCGTGGCTGTGGTCGGCCGAGTTCGCCGGGGTGTAACCGTCGTTGATCGCCGCGAGGGTCTCCCACGACGACACGTAGGAGGTGTACGGGGTGGCGCCGGCCGCCAGGTTGCCCGGAGTGGTCGGTCCGCCGGTCTGGACGACCTTCTGCATGGTGCCGTCGGCGTTGAAGTAGAGCTTGTCGATGGTCACCGAGCGGCGGAAGTTACCTCCGCCCGGGGCGCCGGCGTTGTGGTAGACCATGTACCACTGGCCCTTGTACTCGATGATCGCCGGATGGTTGGTGGTCGAGCTGACCTGGTCGAGCACGACGCCCCGGTGCGTCCACGGGCCCAGCGGGTTGCTCGCGGTGGCGTAGCGGATGCAGGCGTAGCCCGGCGCCGAGCAGGCCGAGTCGTTGGCCGAGTAGGCGAGGTAGTAGACGCCGTTGCGCTTGAACATCCAGGGCGCCTCCCAGAAGTTCGTCACGCCGCTCGGGGTGACCACCGAGCCGTTGAGCGAGGTCATGTTGGAGTTGAGCTTGGCCGCGCGCAGGCCGTAGTAGGAGCCCCAGTACATGTAGACCTGGCCGTCGTCGTCGGTGAAGACGGTCGGGTCGATGTTGAGCGGCGAGGAGTTGGGGGTGTTGTCGCTGATCAGCGGGCCGCCCTTGGCGTCGTGGAACGGGCCGAGCGGGGTGTCGCCGACGGCCACGCCGATGTCCATCCAGCCGGCGCCGTTGCCGTTGACCGGGACGTACCAGTAGTACTTGCCGTCGGCGCCGCGCTCGACCTCGCCCGCCCAGGCGTCGGCGCCCGCCCAGGAGAAGTTCGAGATCGAGAGCTTGGCTCCCTGGTCGGTGAAGTTGGTGGCGTCGGTGGAGGTGAAGACGTGCCAGTCGCGCATGACGAAGTTCGTGCCGCCCGCCGGGGCCTCGTCGTGGCCGGTGTAGAGGTACAAGGTGTCGCCCGCGACCAGCGCGGCCGGGTCGGCCGTGTAGATCGCGGTGGTGATCGGCGCGCCCGCGTTCGCGGGCGTCGCGTTGCCGAGGATGAGCACGAGTGCCGCGGTGAGGGCCGCTGCCCAGCGTCGTCTCATGAGTTCGCCCCTTACAATCCAGCGATTGCTCGTGTTAGCGCTAACAGGGATCGAAGCGGTCAACCTAAAAGGTTTTCGGGAACGTAGAACGGCCGGGCGAGGCTGTCAATCGGCCGTCACAGCCGCACACACATGCCATGAACTGCGGATGTCTGGTGCAGCCTTCGCTGATCAGCCAAGGAGCAGCCCAGTCACAGTTTCATATCGCCGAAAAGGCTTTCGGTGAACTCATGAAACGTTCATCCAGCACAAAGGGCACGCCAAGGACCCGCCACTTACCGTGAGGCTCCGACACATCGGACACCCCCAGAAGGAAACGCAGTGGGACACGATCACGAAGGCCAGCGGGTCAGCCGCCGGAGGCTGTTCGCGGGCATCAGCTCGCTCGGGCTCGGCAGCCTGCTGGCGGCCTGCTCCAGCGCCGAGGGCACGGCGACCGTCACCACGTCCACAGGAGCGAGCGTGACGCCCACGGCGACCACGGCCAAGGACCTCACCTCACTGTTCGCCGGAGCCGGCACCTGCAAGCTGACCAGCACCACGACGCAGGGCCCCTACTACTTCGACGCCGACAAGATCCGCAGCGACATCCGCGAGGACAAGCAGGGCGTGCGGCTGCGGGTGGCCGTCAAGGTGCAGGACAGCGAGACGTGCAAGCCGCTGGGTAACGCGGTGGTGGAGATCTGGCACTGCGACGCGGCCGGGCTCTACTCGGGAGCCGAGGCTCAGTCGACGGGCGGGGGCGGCGGCAACCCGCCCAACGGGAACCCGCCCGGCAATCCCCCGAGCGGCGCTCCCACCGGCGCCCCGCCGAGCGGCGGCCCGGGCGGCGGGCCGGGCAACGGCGGCGGCGACATGGCGGACCTCACGCCCACCGACGACAAGCGCTACCTGCGCGGCGCCCAGGTCACCAACGGCGACGGCATCGTGGAGTTCACCACGATCTGGCCGGGCTGGTACCGGGGGCGCACGATCCACATCCACGCCATGGTCCACTTCAGCAACCAGCGCGTGCTGACCACGCAGATGATGTTCGACGAGTCGCTCAACAGCAAGGTCATGGCGGCGTCGCCGTACTCCGAGCACACGGGACGCGACACGTTCAACGACAAGGACACCATTTACGACGACAGTATGCTCATGAAGATCACCAAGGAGGACGACGGCTACCTCGGCGTCATCGTCTTCTCCGCCGACTCCGACAAGGACGGCGCCTAGACCCTGCGCACCACGTGCAGCAGATACTCCTTCCTGTTGAGCGGATTGTGGTCGGTACGCGGGCGCTCCGGGGCCGGGCCCCGTACGGGCTGGTAACGGTGGAACTCGCACTCCAGCACGCCCTCGCCGCGGCTCAGCCCAGGGAGTTGCCGCTCCAGCTCGTGCACCCGGGCCGCCGGGATCTCCCCCTCCACCAGACCCGGCGCCCGGGTCAGGGGGACCGCGCCGAGGCCGGCCAGCACGGGCAGCACCGGGCCGAGCGTGTCGGAGGGCAGCTCGAGCCGGAAGCGATGCAGCGGCTCGAACACCCTGGTCCCGGCCCGCTTCAGCGCGCTCATCAGGACCAGCGGGGTGAGGTTGCGGAAGTCGCCGGCGGTGCTGGACATGCTCTTGTCGAACACGCCGCCCGAGTGGCTCTGCCTGGCCCAGTAACCGGAGTGGGTCAGGGTGACCACGCAGTCCTCGACCTGCCAGCCGTGCAGGCCCTGCCGGAGCGTCTCGCGTACCGTCTCCTCGATCGTCTTCATGAACGAGTACGGCAGCGAGCCCAGCTCGACCCCCAGCCGGAAATCCACCCCGTCGCCCGCCGGGCCCGGCTCGACGCGCAGGCCGACGGTCGCGAGGAACGGGTTGGGGTCCTTGCCGATCAGCTCGAACGCCTCGCCGCTGCCGATCGGGCGTTCGACGCAGATCGTGGTCGTCTCGCGGAAGGCGACCACGAGGCCGAAGTCGTTCATGAGCGTGGCCTGGATGACCTCCTTCTGCACCTCGCCGTAGAGGGAGACGGAGACCTCCTGCCGTAGGTCGTCCTGGCGCAGGCCGATCAGCGGGTCCTGCTCGGCGAGCTGGGCGAGCGCGAGGTGGAGAGCGCCCCTGTCGGTGGGGTGGCGCGGGAGCACGACCGTCTCCAGGGTCGGCGGCGCGAAATGGCCCTGTGGCTCGCCCTTCCCGGGCAATCCGATCGCGTCGCCGATCCGGACGTCGGCCAGGCCCCAGAGGCGCGCGATCCGGCCGGCGGCGACCTCCGGCCCGCGCACCGCCGTGCCCTTGTCGAACACGCTGATCGCCGTGACTTTTCCCTCGCGCCCGTCCTCGAACCGCAGGCGGTCGCGCGTGCGTATCGTGCCCGAGAACATCCGCACGTACGCGATCTTCTCCCCCGCGTCGCCGCGCTCGACCTTGAAGACGGTGCCCGAGACCGGCCCGCAGGGATCGCCCTGGGCGGCGGGGAGCAACTCCTCGATCCCGGCCATGAGCTCGTCCACGCCCGCGCCCGTGATCGCAGAGCCGAAGAACACCGGGTGCGCCAGCGCCTGCCCCGTCTGCGCCACCAACTCGGCGCGGAGCCTGGTGTACGAGATCGGCTCGACGTCGTGCACGTACGCGGCCAGCAGCGCGTCACTGTGCTCGGCCAGCACGTCCAGGAGGTTCGCCTCCCCGTCGAACGGCGTGAAGGAGGCGGCGCCCGTGCCCAGCCCGGCGGTGGACCCCATGGCGACGGCCGTAATGGAGAGCTTCTCCGAAATCTCGTGCAGCATCCCGTCATAGCGGGCTCCGCGCCGGTCGATCTTGTTCACGAAGACGAGCGTGGGGATGCCGAGCCGGCGCAGCGTGCGCATGAGCACGCGGGTCTGGGCCTGCACGCCCTCCACGGCCGAGACGACCAGCACGGCGCCGTCGAGCACACTCAGCACCCGCTCCACCTCGGCGATGAAGTCGGGGTGGCCGGGCGTGTCGATCAGGTTGACCGTGGTGTCACCGATGGCGAACGAGACGACCGCCGACTTGATCGTGATGCCGCGCTGGCGCTCCAGGGCCAGGGAGTCGGTCTGGGTGCTGCCGTCGTCGACGCTGCCGACCTCGTCGATCGCTCCTGCGGCGTACAGCAGCCGCTCGGTCAGGCTGGTCTTACCGGCGTCTACATGCGCCAATATCCCCAAATTGAGCATACGCAACGAACGTCATGTCCTCTGAATAGACGGGTGTTCCTTTCTCGTGGGACATGACAGTCGCTCGCATTTCCTGCTCCTCTGCTCGTCCTGACTCCAGGCCAGCACACCAGAGCGCTCTCGGCTCGGGCAACCGATTTACCGGCGCCCGGGTCCCTGCTCGTCGGTGGGAATGACGAGCGTCGACACGAGGACGTAGTCAACGCGGACATGCCGATAGGTCACGCCCTCCTCGACTCGATCCGGCAGATTGGTCCGGTCGCTGCCGGAGCCGGAGTCGTGATCGGGGTAGCCGGTGAATTCGACGTTCGTCCGCGGCGCCTCCTCGAAGCGGAGCTCGTCCGCCTTCACCGTGGCGGTGAGAGCGATGTCCGCCGGCTCCCGGGGGGCCGCGCCGTCCGCGTTCATGAGGGGCTCTCCGGGCGCCGGATCCGGCGCCTGGGCCGCTCGTGAGACCCGGTCTCCTCCTCGGGGCGGCGCCGGACGGGCCTGCCTTCGCGTCCGGCGCGCTTGGGCGTCGTCTTCGCCGCCCGATCAGGATCGTCGTCCGTTCCGCCTGCCGTGCGCCTGACCGTGTCACCGACGGATCCGGCCGTCTCGCCGGCCTCCCGGCCGACGTCCTCGACAGTCTCCCCGGCCCCGCGACCGACCCTGTCGACGGCCTCCCCGGCTCCACGCCCGAGATCCTCCACGGCCTCCCCGGCTCCACGCCCGAGATCCTCCACGGCGCCACCGGCTCCATGGCCGACGTCCTCGACGGCTTGCCCGGCGCCCCGGCCGAGGTCCCGCACCGCGCCCTCGGCGCCCACGCCCACGTGCTCCACGGCCTCCCCCGCTCCTCGGCCGAGGTCGCCGACGGCCCGGCCCGCGCCGCCTCCGACCTCACGAAGAGCCGAGTCCAGGCCGCGCGTAACGTGCTCGAGGATCTGCGGGTTCCGGTCGATGGTCCTCAGCACCCTGTCGAGAATCAGCGCGACGTTGTGGAGCCGCACCTTGAGCAGCGCCTGCGCCTCGACGCCCTTGATGTCCAGCGCCACCCGTCCGAGCTCCACGTCCGCGCCGACATTGAGCCGGAGCAGGTCGAGAACTTCGGCGCTCAGCGACACCCGCGCCCTGAGATCGTTCACCTCGAGGTGGATCTCCTCAACCTTGACGACGGGAACGTTGAGGAAGACGTCCGGCTCGCCGCTCAGCGACTCCTCGCTCAGCGCCATCTCGTCCTGCCGTTCCGGAGCGCCGGTCCTACGGTTGCGGTCCCGCTCATCGCGCCGGCCGCGATACCGGTACCGACGGGGTTTCTTCCACATACGGGCAGACATGAGACCGCCTCGGCTTCCTTACGGATCCCTCCTCGCAGGATATCGAAACCGCCCAAAGCGCTACAAAAGGGACCATGCATGGGTTGTGCCACTTTCCCATGTGCGGCATCCGCACTGATGCGGCCGGAAATGCCGCGCCACCCACCTGCTTCCACGCGGGACGCCCTAGGGTGGGGTGCGTTCTTTGGGAGAGAGGAAGATCCGGTGAGCGGTACCGGTGGGCTTACGGTCCCGGCGGTCGTGGACAGCCCGACCCGTCCAGCGCCTCCGTCCAGCGCCCTGGCCCGCTGGCTGCTGCAGCTTCGCGTGCAGCCGGTGGGCCCCGAGGCGACCGAGGGGCACTCCGAGCCGCAGGCCTGGTGGAAGGTCATGTGCCTGACCGGCGTCGACTACTTCTCGACGCTGGCCTACCTCCCCGGCATCGCCGCGCTGGCGGCCGGGGCGCTGTCGCCGCTGGCCACGCTGCTCATCGTGGCGCTGACGCTGCTCGGCATGCTGCCGATGTACCGGAGGGTGGCGCGGGAGAGCCCGCACGGGCAGGGGTCCGTGGCGATGCTGGAGCGGCTGCTGCCGTTCTGGCGGGGCAAGCTGTTCGTGCTCGTGCTGCTGGGGTTCGTGGCCACGTCGTGGATCATCACGATCACGCTGTCGGCGGCGGACGCGTCCGTGCACGTCGTGGAGAACCCGTACTTCCCGAGCTTCCTGCACGGTCACGAGGTCATCCTGACCGTGGTGCTGCTGCTGATCCTGGGCGGGGTGTTCCTGCTCGGCTTCAGCGAGGCGGTCGGCGTGGCGATCCCGCTCGTCGCGATCTTCCTGATCATGAACGCCGTCGTCGTCGCCGTCGGGCTGACAGACGTCATCTCCTCCCCCGACGCGATCTCCCGGTGGACCGACGCGCTGACCAGCGGGACGGGCGGCTTCGGCGGTCTCATCGGGCCGGCCGTCCTCGCCTTCCCGCTGCTGGTGCTGGGGCTGTCCGGGTTCGAGACGGGCGTCAGCATGATGCCGCTCGTGGCCGCCGAGGGCGAGACCGCCGAGCGGCGGCTGGCGTCGCGCATCGGCAACACGCGCAAGCTGCTGACCTCGGCCGCGCTCGTCATGAGCGTCTACCTGATCGCGACCAGCTTCGTGACCACGGTGCTCATCCCGGCCGACAAGTTCAGGCCGGGCGGCGAGGCCAACGGCAGGGCGCTGGCGTACCTCGCGCACGAGCGGCTCGGCGAGGTGTTCGGCACGGCGTACGACATCAGCACGATCCTCATCCTGTGGTTCGCCGGGGCGTCCGCGATGGCCGGTCTGATCAACATCGTGCCGCGCTACCTGCCCTCGTACGGCATGGCGCCCGACTGGGGCCGCGCGGTCCGGCCCGTGGTGGCCGTCTACACCGGCATCTGCGTGGTGCTCACCATCGCCTTCGACGCCGACGTGGACGCCCAGGCCGGCGCGTACGCCACAGGCATCCTGGCCATGATGGTCTCCGGCGCGGTCGCGGTGACGATCTCGGCCATCCGCAAGCGCCAGCGGGCGGCCACCACGGGCTTCGCCGCGCTCACCCTGGTGCTGCTCTACGCGCTGGTGGAGAACATCAGGGAGAAGCCGGACGGCATCGCCATCTCCGCGCTGTTCATCCTGGGCATCGTCGCCATCTCGCTGATCTCGCGTGTCTCCCGTACGACCGAGCTGCGGGCCGACCGGATCGAGTTCGACGAGGCGGCGCGGCGGTTCATCGCCGACTCGATCGAGTACGACGGCGCGCTCAACATCATCGCCAACCGCCGCCAGTCCGGCGACAAGGCCGAGTACGAGACCAAGGAGACCGAACAGCGCGGCATGAACCCGGTCCCCGGGCGGGCCGACGTGCTCTTCCTCGAGATCGACGTCATCGACCCGTCCGACTTCAGCGACGCGCTCCACGTGCGCGGCGTCGAGGTGGACGGGCACCGTGTGCTGCGCGCGGAGAGCCCGGCCGTGCCCAACGCCATCGCCGCCGTCCTGCTGGCCCTGCGCGACGCCACCGGCGTCCGGCCGCACTGCTACTTCGAGTGGGCGGAGGGCTCGCCGCTGATGCACCTCTTCCGCTATCTCATCCTCGGACGCGGCGACACGGCGCCGGTCGTACGCGAGATCATCCGCAAGGGCGAGCCCGAGCCGGCCAAGCGGCCGGGCGTCCACGTCGGCGGCTGACGGAGCCCGCTCCCCACGGCGGCCAGGGGATGTACAATTTGGGCAAGTGTCCAAGGCGACCGTCCAGAAAGGCCCCGGCCAATGGCTCACGTATCCGGCGAGCGCGGCCAGGCGACCAGGCAGCGGCTGCTCGACGCGGCCGTGGCGCTCGTGCCCGAGGTCGGGTGGGGCGGCGTCACGACACGGCTGATCGCCGAGCGGGCCGGGGTGGCGCCCGGCGTCGTGCACTACCACTTCCCCTCGGTGACCGACCTGCTCGTCACGGCCGGGCTCGGCGTCACCGGTGCCCTGCTCGACCGGCTCGCCGAGGAGCTGTCCGCGAGCCCCGGCATCGAGGAGAGCGTGGACTGGCTGGTGGGCGAGCTGTCCCGCTACAGCGGCACGGATCCCGCCTCACTGCTGCTGACGGAGATGTTCCTGGCCGCGACGCGACTGCCCCAGCTGCGCGAGCGGCTGTTCGAGCAGCTCGCCGCCTTCCGTTCGCGCGTGGCGGCGTGGCTGGTGCGGCGGGGCCACGGAGGCGACGACGCGTACGCCACGGCCGTGATGCTGGCGGCGGCCGTGGACGGCGTGATGCTCCACCGCGCGCTCGACCCCGACTTCGACCTGGCGGCGATAGCGGGCCCGCTGCGGGCCCTGCTCGGCCACGGAGAGGACTGACCGCATGGAGATCGTCAATCAACCCGGCCCGCCGACCGGGGTCAGCCGCCTGCTGTGGCGGCTGCCCATCCATCTCTACCGGCTGGGGCTCGGCAGGCTGATGGGCGGGCGAGTCATGCTGCTCAACCACGTCGGCCGCGTCTCCGGCAGGCCGCGCCAGGCCGTCGTCGAGGTCGTCGAGCACGGCGAACGCGGCTACGTCGCGGCCTCCGGCTTCGGGACGCGGGCCGACTGGTACCGGAACGTCATGAAGGCCCCCGACGTCACCATCCAGGTCGGCGGCCGGACCCTGCCGGTGAGGGCCGTACCGCTCCAGCGCGAGGAGGGCGCCGAGCTCATGACCAGGTACGCGCCGCGCCACCCCGCCGCCGCCCGACGGCTCTGCAAGATCATGGGCTTCGCGGTCGACGGCAGTGTGGCCGACTATCGCGAGGTCGGCCGCCACATCCCGTTCGTGCTCTTCACCCCCAGCGGGAGCTGAGCCAGGCCAGGGTGGCGCGGCGGGAGTGCTCGCGCCGGTCCCGCAGGTGCGGGGCGTGCGAGGGCCCGGGGATGGCGGCGGTACGCGTCCAGTAGCCGAGGAGGGCCACCAGCAGGGCGTCCACGTGCTCGGGCACCGCCTGCTCCCCGAGCGGGTGCCCGGCGAAGACCTCTTCGGGATCGGGCTCCCCGAGGTCCGACTCCAGCAGCAGGCAGACCAGGTCCACCCAGGCGGGGCCCACGCAGGCCCGTCCCCAGTCCACCAGCCTGGCCGTGCCGTGCTCGTCGATGACGACGTTGTCGAAACGCGGATCGAAGTGGAGCATCGTGTCACCGGTGACCAGCGATTCCAATGCCCGCTCTGTCTCGGCGAGCCTGGGCAGGTGGTCGCGTTCCCACTCGCCGACACTCGCGGTGCCCGGGTCCTGCCAGATCTCGCAACGACCCGCCATGCGTGCGGCCACGGTGGGGAGGCCGTCAAGCGGGGCCGGGGTCAGCTCCCTGGCGCAGGCAGTGAGCAGGTCCAGCGCCGCCGACAGCTCCTCCGGGCGCCACGGCTCGTGCGGCACCCGCCCGGGCGCCACCTCCGAGCAGAGCAGCACCCAGCCGCCCTTCTCGCACGTGAACAGCAGCCGCGGCGCCGGCACCGCGGGCGGCAGCGCCGCGCTGACGACCGCCTCCTCGCGGTAGCCGTCAGCGTCGGCGCCGTCCGCCGGCACGGCCTTGACGAACACCCGCTGCCCGCCGGCGAGCGTGGCCACGCCGAGCACGCCGTCCGAGAAACCACCCCGGCGCTCCTCGAACCGCAGCACGGCGCCCACCCGGCGCTCCACTTCAGCGACGAGGGACGGCGGCAGCTCGGCGAAGTCACGCCGCCGAATCGGCCTCATCCTCCCTGTCCATCTCGCCGTCGCCGCGATCGAGCGCCAGCTTGGCGATCCTGAATCGGGCGCAGCGCGCCTCGAGCTCGCGTTCGTCCTCTGGGGTCCACCATTCGATCATGGGGATCAAGGTCATCGCATGCCACCCGTCGAAGCGATCGACTTGGCGGAGTCTTTTCACCTCAGCAACTCGACCGTGCCCCGCTCGCCGTCCACCCTGACGCGGTCGCCGTCGCGCAGGCGCATGGTGGCGTTGCCGGTGCCCACCACGGCGGGGATGCCCAGCTCACGCGCCACGATCGAGGCGTGCGACAGCGGTGCCCCCATGTCGGTCACCACGGCGGCGGCACGCGGGAACATCGGGGTCCAGCCCACGTTCGTCAGCGTCGTGACGAGGATCTCGCCCGGCTTGAGCCGATCGCCCTCCTCAGGTCCTGAGATCACGCGGGCGATGCCCTCCACGATGCCCGGTGCGCCGGGGAAGCCTTTCACGGTGTCGCTCACGGGCACGCCGGTGCCGCGCGCGTCGTAGACGTCGGCCCGCCGGTCGGGGTCGGCGGCCCAGCGCACGGGGTCGAAGTGGCCGACGATCAGCGCGGGGTAGACCGGCAGGGCGGCGTACTGCTCGTAGGTGGCCCGCCGTACCGGCACCTTCTCCAGCGGGGACGGGTCACCGCGCAGCAGGGCCAGCAGCTCGTCGAGGTAGAGGAAGAACACGTCGTCGCCGTGGCCCGACAGGTCCCCCGCCCGTACGGCGAACGCGCGCAGCACCCAGAACGCCCGCATGTTCTCCGAGCGCGTGGACTCGCGGTCGCGCACCACCGCGTTCCAGCGCCGGACCCTGGCGCGCATCTTGGCCTCCTGGCGCGGATAGCGCTCGGCGAAACGCGTCCACGCCTCCTCCCTGGCCTTCTCCTGCCGCGCGAGCAGCGCCTCGGTGTCGGCCCGCAGGTCTCGCAGGCCCGCGAGCTGGGCGTCGATCCAGCCGGAGTCCTCGCCGGGCCGCGGGATCGACACCTCGAACTCGTGGGGGCCGCGATGCCCGTACGTGCGGGCGAACTCCTCCCTGGTGATCTCCCCGCGAGCCAGCCTGGACAGGCCCATGACCGGGCCCAGGCTGGCCAGCTCGCCCTCGGCGTTCACACCGGTCAGCATGGCCTCGGCATCGACGTCGCCCATCATCTTGCGCAGCCGGTCGCGGGTCCAGACCAGGGTGGCGCCGCCCTGGCGGCCGGCGGCCTCCAGCATGCGGCAGGAGGTGACCATGTGCGGCCTGATCTCGCGTTCCCACAGGTCGGCCAGCTGCGGACCGGAGCCGGTGGCGGCGATCGTGGCGCGCAACTCCTCGCACCGCCGCCGCGAGGTGGCCAGGAACGCACGCAGTCCCTTGAGGTTGTGGCGCACGCGGCGCTGGATGTTGATCGCCAGGGGAAGGGTGCGCTTGATGATCTCCCAGCGCGACACCGGCACCATCGGCACGTCGAGGCCCGCCGGGAGCTTGCCGAAGACCTGCTCGACCGCGCTTAACCTGCTGCGCATGCCCAAGGCCCCGGCGATGGAGTGGACGATGCTCAGGTTCATGTAGAAGCGGCCGCCGATGTTGCCGACCATGTCGAAGCCGGGCAGGGCCGAGGCGGACATCGCCTCCTTGATGAACAGGCGCACGAGCGACCAGGTGATCGGCGTCATCACGTCGGGGATGGCCTCGCCCAGGTTGCCGGCGGTCCACAGGTAGTCGCCCTTGAGGCTGTCGTTCCACTCCTCGACCTGCGGCTTGATGCCGGTGATCGGGCGGGCCTGGACGATGGCGAACTCGCTGCCGCGCCTGGCCCACTCGACGTCCATCGGGGTGCCGTACAGGGCCTGGATGCGCGCGCCGATCGCGGCGAGCTCCACGGCCTGCGCCGCGTCGAGCACGGACCTGCCGCGCAGCTCCTCCGGCACGGGCTGCTCGTGAGTGCCGTCGGGGGTGCGGACGGTCATGACCGTCTTGTCGCCGACCTGCGACCGGGTGACGGCGCCGCCGGACACCACGATCGTGTCGGGGGTGACCTGGCCGCCGACGACCGCCTCGCCGAGCCCCCATGAGGCGTTGATGACGGTCTCGTCGCGGGCGCCGCTCATCGGGTTAGCGGTGAACATGACGCCGGCCGCGTCCGCGTCCACCAGCTCCTGGACCACCACGGCCAGCGCCACGTCGTCGTGGGGGACGCCGTTCTGCTCGCGGTAGGCGATGGCGCGTGGGTTCCACAGCGAGGCCCAGCAGCGCTTGACCGCGTCGAGCAGGGCGTCGCCTGTGATGTTGAGATAGGTGTCCTGCTGACCGGCGAACGACATGTCCGGCAGGTCCTCGGCGGTGGCCGACGAGCGCACCGCCACCGCCACGTCGTCGCCGAGAGCCTCGTACGCCCGGCTGATGTCCGCGGCGATCCCGGCGGGCATGTCGTGCTCGGCGAACAGCCTCCGCACGTCCTCGGCCTGCGGGATCTCGTCGCGGAACGCCGACACGAACGCCCGGTAGGCCTCGGTCGTGATGTGGAAACCACCGGGAACGGGCAGCCCCGCCCTGGTCAGTCTGGCCAGCGATGCGCCCTTTCCGCCCACGGTCGCGAGATCGGCCGCCGCGTCGTCGAGGGGAAGTACGGCCTTCACGTCATACGCTCCTTGAGCTTTTCGAACCGCCCATGGAGGCCGCCAGCCTCTGCTGGGCGATCTCCTCCACCGCGTCGAGGAAGTCGAGGGTGGCCCGGGCGACGGCGCCCGCGTCGTCGCCGGACAGGGGGCGGCCCGTGGTCAGGGTCCGCTCGATGGTGTCGGCGACCAGCTCCGCGATCCGGTCGTCGGACGGCCGCGGCTCGCCGGGGCTGCTGTCCGGCAGGAGCAGGAACCCGTACAGGACGGCGTTGGCCACCAGGACGTGGTCCCCCACCTCCTCGCGCACCGCGCCGCGCTTGACCAGCTCCGCCACGTAGGTGTCCAGAGCCTCGCCCGCCACCGGCGGCCTCCCGGAGTGCTGCTTCTGGCGGGCGAACTTGCCGAGCACCTCGGAGTCGCCCCGCATGAACGCGCTGAGCAGCGGGCGGCCGAGCAGGGCGCGGGCGAACTCGCCGTACAGCCCGCTCAGCGTGGCGGGGCCGCGGCCGCGGACGTCGGCGAGCATGCGCACCCGTTCGCGGCGCAGCAACGCGGCGAAGAGGTCGTCGCGCGTCTTCCAGTGCAGGTAGATGGTGCCCTTGGCGACACCTGCCCGCTTGGACACGTCGTCGATCGTGGTCTTGTCGTAGCCCCAGCGCAGGACCAGCTCGGCGGCGGCGTCGAGGATCCGGTGCGCCCGCTCCAGCTGGCGCACCGGATCCTGTGGTGGTCGTCCTGCCCTGACCATCCCGTCTCACCTCATTTGTTTGACTAGATGAGACTAGATGGTCATTTAATTAAGGACAAGTTCAGCCGAGCTTCGCCAGCAGCGACTCCGCCGACGGGGCGAACGAAGCATCCCCCGTGGACACGGCGGTCATCAGCAGTTGCCGGGCCAGTTCCAGGTCGCCCCGCTCGTAGCGGATCTCACCCAGCCGGCAGGCGGCCTCGGCCACCAGGTCGGCCTGCTCGGTCAGTCCCAGCGTCAGCTCGTAGTACCGCAGGGCCCCGTCGCGGTCGCCGAGCCAGTAGCACAGCTCGCCGAGGTGCGCCGCGGCCATCCCCGACTCCGTGTCCCCCGCGTCGATGACCTGCTGATACCAGGTGAGCGCCTCCGGGAAGTCCCGGTCCCGCTTGGCCAGCGCGCCCAGGTACATCGCCGCGACCGCGCTGTTGTGCCCCTCGCCCTCCTCGACGCCCCTCAGGTACCAGTGCCGGGCCCGCTCCTCGTCCTCGTCGTGATACGTCTGCCCAAGCGCGATCATGGCCCGGGCGGCGAGGCCGGCGTCATCGGCGTCGAGCACCCGCAGGTACGCCTCCCGGCCCTCGTCCACCATCCCGGCCCCGACCAGCGTCTGGGCGAGCGTGACCAGCGCGATGGGCTCGCCGCCCGCGGCCGCCTCCCGGAGCGTGTCCAGGGACGCCTCCGTGTCCCCGCGGTTGCTCTGCAGCATGCCGAGCAGGCTCCCGAACACCCCCCGGATGGGGCTGTCGGCGTCGGCCGCCGCCCGCTGCGCCACGTCGAAGAAGGCGTCGGTGTCCCCTTCGTCGTCGAGCAGGTCCAGCAGCCTGCCACCGGCGACGAACCGTACGTCCGGCTCGTCGTGCCCGCTGAGCCGCTCGTAGATCGCCCGCGCCTCGGCCGTCTCGCCCAGCTCGGCCAGCCGGTCGGCGATGTCCAGCTCGGTGAACGGCCCCCGCCCCGTCAGCTCGTGGTACGCCCGCACGGCCGCCGGGTCCTCGCACTGGCCGGCCAGCTCGCTCGCCACACCGCCGGCCTGGTCGCCCATCAGCTGAAGGATCCCCACGGCCAGGGCGTGCTCGCCGCGGTCGGCGGCCTGGTGGGCGAGCACGCGGAGGTTGTCCGTCGCCAGGTCGGATCCGGCCTCCGCGGCGGCGGCGAACGCCTGCGCCGCGCCTAGCTGGTCGCCCTCCTCGTGCCGCCAGAGGCCGAGCTGCACGCCGGCCCTCTCCACCGCGCTCGGCTCGCCGGACTCGATGGCCAGCCGCACCTCGCGCTCGGCTCCGGCCGTGTCGCCCAGCTCCCGCATGGCCTTGGCCAGGTCCACCCGGATGCCCGCCTCGGTGTCGGGGAAGCCGGTGTCCACGCCCCGCTGGAACATGAGGGCCGCGTTCTCCATGTCGCCCCGGGCCTTGTACGCGTCCCCCCACGTCCAGTAGCCCATCGACACGGTCTCGGGGTCGCCGGTCCCGACGGCCTGCTCGGCCTCCCTCGCCACGGCGTCGTAGTCCTGCTCGACGAGCAGGTGGGTGAGCAGGTGGCGCAGGCTCTCGAGGTCGCCGTCCACTGCCCCTGCGGTCAGCGCCGCGCGTACGCCCGCGGTGTCGCCGCCGGTGTTGAGGAGTTCGGCCAGCACGACGGCGGTGGCGGGCATCGCGGCACGCGCGGCCTCGATCGCCCCGTCGAGGTCGCCGCGCCGGTGGCGGACGATGGCGATGTTGCGCCAGGCGTCCGCGGCCGTCTCCTGGTGCTCCGTGGCGGGGAGGGTGGCCAGCTCGGCCTGGCAGTGGTCGCCGCGCTCCGCCTTGATGACGCCGAGATCCAGCGCGGCCTGCGCGGCGAGGGCGGGCTCGCCCAGCTCGATGACCACCCGGCAGAGCGCCGTGGCCGCATGGTGATCGTCCAGCCCGCGAGCCCGCTCGAGGATCTCGGCGAGGGGCTCGTGCCGGGCCTCCGGGTCCGCGGCGGCCAGCAGGCGGCGTACGCCCCGGGCGTCGTCGTCGTTGAGCGCGAGCAGCACCTCGGCCATCAGCTCCGACCCGGCGAACTCGGTCAGCGCCGCGACCGCGCCCTCCCGGTCCCCGTCGTCGGCCAGCACCCATCCGCGTTCCTTGGCCGAGGCCGTGCCGAGCCGGACCCGGGCGACGGCCGTGAACCACTCGTCGTCGTCCTGGGCGACGACCCGCTCATAAGCGGATCGGGCGTACTCGGCGTCGCCCGCCTCCGCCAGCAACCTGCCCGCCGCGACCAGCGTGCCGGACGCGGACTCGGGGTCGGCGGCCACGGCGCGCTCGAACGCCTCCCGCGCCCCCGCCACGTCTCCGGTCCTGGCGAGCAGCTCACCGAGCAACTGCGCCTCCCACGCATCCCGGGATCCGCGGGTCAGGAGGGATAGGGCCGCTGTCAGGTCGCCGTGGTCGCGCAGAACGCAGACGAGCTGGAGCCGTCCCATCGCGCCGAACTCGCCGGCCAGCAGCTCCCGGGCCTCCTCCGTCGCGCCGCGCGCCACGAGCACCTCGGCGAGCCGCATGGTCGCGTCCTTCCTGCGCCTGTCGTCGAGCCCCTCGATCGCCGCCCGGTAGGCCGCGGCCGCCTCGTCCAGCAGCCCGAGCTCCTGCCGCACCCGCCCGATGTCCCACTGCGTCATGGCGGCCAGGCGCTCGTTGCCGCCCTCCGCGACCTGCCCCCACGCCTCCAGCGCGCCGCGCTTGTCGCCCGATTCGTTACGCAGCGCGCCGAGGTAGCACCCCGCCTCCTGCCGGTAATCGGTGTGCCCGGCGACCAGCATCAGGGAGAGCGCCCCGTCGGCGGCGGCGATCTCGCCCCGCCGCTGCCAGGCGTGCGCGCTCTCCATGGCCAGCATGCTCGCCAGGAACGCGCTGCCGTCGTCGCCGATCTCCTCGAACGCCTCAGCCGCGCCCTCGAAGTCCCGGTCGAGCAGGGACCGCGCGTAGCGTCCCATCGCCTCCGGCTCCCCCGTGACCGGCTCGAAGGCCGCCCGCGCGGCGGCGAGGTCGTCGACCCTGACCCGGTTCAGCCCGAGCAGCCAGGCGGTGCGCCCGCGATCGTCCTCGGAGATCTCCTCCTCGAGCCGCCTCTCGTGCATGCGGCAGACGGCCAGCAGGTCGCCCTGCCGCTCGTACACCGTGAGCAGCGCGCCGGCCGCCTCTGCCCGCAGCCCGCGGTTGCCGCTCTCCAAAGCCATCGTGTGCGCGGCCCGCGCCTCGGCCAGGTCGTGCTCCTCCACGAGCCCGCCCAGCGCGTACCCCACCCACGGCGCCAGCACCGGATGGCCTTCGGCCCTGGCCCGGCGCAGCAGCGCGACCGCCTCGTCCTCGTCGGACAGCATCTCCTTGCAGATCACGGCCGCGTACGACAGAGCCAGCGGGTCCCCGGCGTCGGCCGCCGACTGGAACAGCTTGGCCGCCTCCGACAGGTCGTACCCGATCGCGGCGAGCACCTGCGCGAACACGGCTGTGCCGATCGCCGCGACGGCCGGATCCGCGTGCTCCATGGTCGCGTGGTAGCGGACCAGCCCTTCCTCCCTGCCCAGCCGCTGGTGGTCGAGGATCGCCTGCAGCACCGGGTGCGGCTGCTCGCCCGACTCGCGCAGCAGGTGCAGCAGGAAGGCCGCGTTGAAGCCCTGGAGCACGTCGTCGCCCTCGGCCACGTACGCGAGCAGCTCGTCGGCCTGCTCCCGATCGCCCTCACCGATCTCCAGCTGGGCCAGCGTCACCATGGCCCTGAGCGCCTGCGCCGGCGCGCCCGAGTCGGCGGCCTTGCGCATCAGCCGCCTGGCCTCGGCCAGGTCGCCGGCCTGCATGCGGGCCAGCCCCTCGTCGGTGTCCTGGAGCGCCTGCTCCTCGACGGGGTCGGCCAGCGGCTGCTGCCTGGCGGCGTGCTCCAGCAGCAGCCCCGCCTTGAACGCGGTGTCGGGATCCTCATGCCCGGCCGCGAGCCGCACCGCCTCCATGACCTCGTCGTACGCCTCCGGATGCTGGTCGAGCAGCATGCCGAGCAGCGTGACGCAGATCGGGGCCCACTCGTCCTCCCCCACCTCCAGCACGGCACGCAGCGCGGTCAGCGCCAGGGCCGGCTCGCCCGCCTCGGTGTGCATCTGGGCCAGGCACGCCTGGGCCTGCACGACGTACTCGTGATGACCGCTGGCCATCACCCGGCGGAAGATCGCCTTCGTCTCCTCCACGTCGCCGAGCGACGCGGTCACCTTGGCCAGCTCGATCAGCGACGGCAGCCGGATGCCCGGCCTGGGGTCCTCGGCGGCCACGCGGTAGGCGGCCGCGGACTCGGCGTACTCGCCCAGGTCCACCAGCACCGCGCCGAGCAGCTTGTGCGCCATGGCCAGGTGGTCGGGGTGCCCGACGGCGATGGCGTGCTCGCACACCTCCCTGGCCTGCTCGAACTCCTCCTCTTCGGCGTAGATCCGGTACAGCCGGAACGCCGACAGCGACACCACGTCCGGATCGCCGCAGGTCAGCAGCGCCCGGTAGTCGTCCTCGTCCTCCGCCTGCTCATAGAGGTCACGGGCCGAGGCCGGGTCCTGGTGAAACTCGGGCAGCTCCAGCCGGTCGGCCAGCTCGGCCACGGCGGGACTGTCGCACCTGCGCGCCCGCTCCAGCGCCTCCTGCGCGCCCACCACGTCGCCCATCTGCGTGAGCACCAGCACCAGCGCCGTGTCGGCGAGCGCGGCCACCTCGAAGTCGGCCCCATCCGACGCGATCATCAGCACCCGGTGCGCCGCGGGCCACTCCTTGGCGGTGACCAGCATCATCCCCATGGCGATGGCCGAGCGCTGCCCGAACACGGGGTCACCCGACTGGATCACCGATCTGTGCGCCGCCTCGGCACCGTCCAGGTCCCCCTGCTCCTGCAGCAGCCCGGCCAGCAGATGGGACGCTTCCGGATCTCCCGTGGCCGCGATCTGCCTGAACAGCGCGGCGGCCGCATCGAGATCTCCCGTTTTCCAGTAACTCATGGCCGCGTCGAGCTGTTCTGACGCCATTGCTCACTCCAAAGTCATCCAACAATGTGAAAAAGCTACACATCTGCCACCTCCGTCACAGGGCATTCCGAGATCTCGCGCCCATGGCCTCCACCACGCGGAGGCGGGGGAGGCCGTAGCGTAGTCCCCATGGGCAGAGCGTTCTGGATCGATCAAGAGTTCGACAGAGACCGTGACGGGCGCTATGCCGTACACGTCCGCAAGAATCTCGAAGAGTTCGAGTGGGGCGACATCGCGCCCATCAGGTTCGCGTGCGCGGCGTGGCGGCTGGCCACGCCGCCGTCGCTGGCCCCCGGCTACGTGAGGTGGGACCGGCGCGTGCTGGACGCGACCTGCCACCGCAACACCTGGGACGGCTCGCTCTACGCGCGCGTCAGGGTGGTCTCGCCGCTGCCCGAGGAGCTGACCCGGTCGCGGGCCTGGTGGCGCGACCGCGGGTGGCTGGGCTGGCAGGAGACCTTCGGCCAGTACGTCGACCCGACCCAGCAGGACCTGGCCAGGCACCCGTTCCTGCGGGCCACGCTGCTCCTGGAGGTGCCCGTGCCCCTCGACGACCTGCCGCCCGAGCCCGAGGGGCCGCACGACGAGGTCGAGCAGCGCGCGCACCGGGCGGTGGTGGTGCTGACCCGCGAGCTCAACGCGCTGGTGTCACCGGTGCTCGACCAGCTCGGCGGCTAGCATGCGCGGTTGATCCGCGGGTAGCAGGGACGCATGAGGACCCTGCTCATCCTGGTGCCGGCGCTCGCGCTCGCCGCTACCGGTTGCGCCCCTGACATGGCCGCTCCGGCGCAGGCGGCCGAGCGCTTCCACGCGGCTCTCTCCGCACACCGTGAGGATGCCGCGTGCGCGATGCTCACGCGCAAGACCGCCGAGAATCTCCCCAACCCCGGTCAGACCTGCGCCGAAGCGCTGCGCGAGCTGGGTCTCGGTCCGGGCGGCTCCGTCACCGCCGTCAGCGTGTGGGGCGAGGACGCACAGGTACGGCTGGCCGGCGACACGCTCTTCCTGCACCGCTTCACCGACGGCTGGCGGGTCAAGGCCGCCGGGTGCGAGCCGGTGCACGACCTTCCCTACAAATGCGAAGTGGAGGACTGATGCGTGTGATGTTCACGCTGACCATGCTGATCATCGTGGTCGGCCTGGCGTTCTTCTTCGTGGTGGGGTGGTCGCGGCTGTGAGGTGGCTCAAGGAGAACTCTCTGGCCCTGGCCTTCATGATCATGTTCTTCCTGGCGCTCGGCGGGCAGGCGGTGTCCGGGATGCTGGAGTACAACGACCGGCAACTGGTCGAGGGCGCCGAGCCCGTCTCGTTCCTGCAGTACGTGACGTCGTCCTCGTTCGCGGTGGACGTGTCGGAGAACTGGCAGTCGGAGTACCTGCAGTTCTTCCTGTTCATCATGCTGACCGTCTGGCTGGTGCAGAAAGGGTCGCCTGAGTCCAAGGACATGAAGGAGGCGGGGGCGGAGTCCGACGAGAGGCAGCGGGTCGGGGCGTATGCCGGCTCCGGGTCTCCCCGGTGGGCAGGCGCCCGCGGGCTGAGGCTGTGGTTGTTCAGCAACTCGCTGGGACTGGTGATGGGTACCGTCTTCGTGCTGTCGTGGCTGGCGCAGTCGGTGGCGGGGCAGGCGGCGTACAACTCGGAGCGGCTCGGCGACCTGCGCGATCCGGTGTCCTGGTGGTCGTACGTGACCTCGCCCGAGTTCTGGAACCGGACCCTGCAGAACTGGCAGTCCGAACTGCTGGCCGTGCTGTCGATGGTGGTGCTCTCGATCTACCTGCGGCAGCGGGGGTCGCCCGAGTCGAAGCCGGTCGGGGCGCCTCACGCGGCCACGGGCGTGGAGGGCTGACCGGTGATCACGGCGACGACGCGGGCGTCTTGCGGGAAGGCGCCTTGCCGGGCGAGGTCCAGGATCCCGTAGAGCATTTTGGCCACGTAGACGCCTTCGACACGATATTTCGCGATAAAGCGGTCCAAGGCAGGTGTTGACTTGGCGTATCCGCCGAAGTGGTAATCCATGCGGATCTCCCAGTTCGACCACGTGCGCCCGTACGCCTCGCGCTGGAGCCTGGCCACCTCATCGGCGAGGAACCCCGCCCCCTTCAGCACCGCGAACCCGATCGCCCACTTGCCCTCCGGCAGTCCGGCCGAGATCCCGGCCAGCGTCCCGCCGGTCCCGACCGGGCAGCAGATGACGTCGTACTCCTCGGTGATCTCCCCCGGCAGCTCGGCGCACCCGCGCACGGCCGCCGCGTTGCTCCCGCCCTCGGGCAGGATCACCACGTCGTCACCCCACCGCGCCCGCAGCCCGGCCAGCACCGGCTCTGTGTGCTTGAGCCGGTAGGTGGCTCTGTCCATATAGGTGAGGGTCATCCCGCACGCCCTCGCGTAGGCGAGTGACGGATTCAGCGGCAGATGCTCCTCACCTCGTATGACCCCGATGGTCTGGATCCCGTGCCGCCGCCCCGCCTCGGCCACGGCCCTGATGTGGTTGGAGTACGCGCCGCCGAAGGTGAGCAGCCGGGAATGGCCGAGGTTGTACTTGAGTTTGCGTGGCTTGTTGTCGTCATGCATCAGGAACACCCGGACCCGCCCGAGCCCTGGATCCAGGAGTTCCTCCATGGCGCTAGTCTACGGTCGGGCCTTTGTTGAGGAGTGTTCGATTATGCGCGTTGTTGAAGCTTTTCGTGCCGCCTATGGCGCGTCCCCCCAGACCGTCTGGCATGCGCCCGGCCGGGTCAATCTGATCGGCGAGCACACCGACTACAACGACGGCTTCGTACTCCCCTTCGCCGTGCCGCTGGGCGTCACGGCCGCGGTCACCCCGCGCGCGGACCGTACCATCCGGATCCTGTCGCTCCAGTCCTCCGGCGAGCCCGTCACTCTGGCGAGCCACGACGAGTCGAAGGGCTGGACCCGCTACGTCGTCGGCGTCCTGGACATGCTGGGCGACCGGGTCGCGGGCGCGGACATCGCCATCGACGGCGACATCCCGCCGGGCGCGGGCCTCAGCTCCAGCGCCGCCCTCGAGGTGTCCGTCGCCTCGGCGCTCAACGACCTCCACGACCTGGGCATGACGCCCATGGAGATCGCGCTGCTCAGCCAGAAGGCCGAGAACGACTTCGTCGGCATGCCCTGCGGCATCATGGACCAGGCCGCCTCGGCGCTGTGCCAGGAGGGACACGCTCTGTTCCTCGACTGCCGCTCCCTCGGCTCCCGCAACATCCCGCTCGACCTGGCCTCCCACGGGCTGAGCATGCTCATCATCGACACGCAGGCGCACCATGAGCACGCGGGCGGCGAGTACGCCAAGCGCCGCGCGGAGTGCGAGTCGGCGGCCCGCAAGCTCGGCGTCCCGGCCCTGCGCGACGTCACGGACCTGGCAGGGGCCCTCGACCAACTGCAGGGGGACGAGCGCAAGCGCACGATGCACGTGGTCACGGAGAACCACCGCGTCGAGGCTCTCGTCGGCCTCCTGCGCGCCGGCGCCGTCAACGAGATCGGCGCCCTCCTGAACGCCTCACACCTGTCGCTGCGGGACCAGTACGAGGTGTCGTCGCCGGAGCTGGACGTGGCGGTGGAGGCCGCCATCCGTGGCGGCGCCCGCGGCGCCCGAATGACGGGCGGCGGCTTCGGCGGCTCCGCCATCGCCCTGGTGCCGGTGGACCGCCTGCCCGCCGTCGAGGAGTCGGTGTCGAACGCGTTCGCCGAGCACGGCTTCCAGACCCCCCGCTTCCTCCCCGCCACCCCGGCCCCCGGCGCCCACCGCCTGGCATGAGACGCCTCGTGACGCGGGACGTCTCGCGGCGTGGGACGCCTCGTCGCACAAGGGGCCTCGCGACGCGGGACGCCTCGTCGCGCAAGGGGCCTCGTCGCGTGAGGCGTCTCGTCGCGTGAGGCGTCTCGTCGCGTCAGGTCTCGGGGTGTGAGGTCTCGGGGTGTGAGGCACGTCGTGGTGTGAGACGCCCCGCGCCGTGAAACGTCGTGCCGCAAGGCGCCTTGCGGCGTGAGCGACCGTTTGGCACCGGACGGCCACGGACCACGCAACGTAGGACGGCCGTCGCCACGAGCCGCGAGCCGCCATAGGCGCCGCGACCCGAGCGCAGCGGGGGCGGGACGGCGTGCGGCAGAGCCCAGCGCCCCGAACGGCGCCCGCCCCCATGGTGGGGGTGAGCGCGGCGCCAAGGGCCATGACACGGCGGTGGCCCTATCGAGGACGGCCGAGTGTCGCGGCGAGGACCGTAGCGTGGTGGCGTCGGATGTGGCGGACCGCCCGCAGCTTGGCGGCGACCAACGTGGCCGGACGACCGTCGCCCCGGGAGCCGCCACACGCGCCGCGCCTCCGAGCACCGCGCCGGCGGGACGTACCGCGTCGACGCCGCGGTGTGCGGCGGAGCCCGGCGCCCCGAACGGCGCCACGGGTGGGTGGGCCATTGCGTCCGGCTCGAGGAGTCAAGGCGCGCGTGCATTTCGTGGTTTGGCGGGACAAAGCAGCGACCGCGAGTAAAGATGAGGCTACTGGTCCCCAAAGGCCGGTAGCCGCGGACAAGTCGTGACGGTGGCGAGGAGAGGGCGCCGCCATCAGGAACGTGCCGCCGACCCGGAATCGGCGAAGCGATCCGATGACGGAGAAGTGCTGATTGCCGCGTGCGTACCTGGATTACGAACCTGCGTCCATTCGATGCCCTCGCCGTACAGGCGGTGCTCGAGCGAACCACCGACCTCCGCGAGGCAGAGCGTTTCATCAGGCTCTTCCACGCCGAACACCCACAAGCCGGAGGCCTGCACGCCCGGCTGCGCGACGTCGCCAGAGACGTGGCCCGCCGCGGCACCTACACGCACACGTACGAGGAGCTGGAGTTCGGCGCCCGGGTGGCCTGGCGCAACAGCAACCGGTGCATCGGGCGGCTCTACTGGCGCTCGCTGAAGGTACGTGACCGCCGGCAGGTAGCCACGGCCGAGGGGGTGGCCCTCGAGTGCGTCGCCCATCTGCGCGAGGCCACCGGGAACGGAAAGATCAGGCCGACCGTCACGATCCTGCCCCCCGACACGCCGGCCCTCCGAGGGCCACGGGTACTGAACGACCAGCTCATCCGGTACGCGGGCCACCGCAACCGCGACGGGAGCATCGTCGGCGACCCGCGCAACGTGGAACTCACCAAGATGGCGGAGGCGCTGGGCTGGCGCGGCAGGTCGGGGCGGTTCGACGTGCTGCCGGTGATCATCCAGCCGAGCCTGGGCGAGCCGCTCATGTGCAACCTGCCAGGGGACGCCGTGCTGGAGGTGCCGCTGGTTCACCCCGAATACCCGTGGTTCGAGGAGCTCGGACTGCGCTGGCACGCCGTACCGGCTATTTCGGATATGTGCTTGGAGATCGGCGGCATCTGCTACCCCTGCGCGCCCTTCAACGGCTGGTACATGGGCACCGAGATCGGCGCTCGCAACCTCGCCGACCCCGACAGGTACGACCAGCTCAGTGTGGTCGCCGACCGGCTGGGCCTGGACACCTCCACCGAGCGGACACTGTGGCGCGACCACGCGCTGGTCGAGCTGAACGTGGCGGTGCTGCACTCGTTCGAGCAGGCGGGGGTCACGATGACCGACCACCACACCGAGTCGCGCCGCTTCCTCACCCACCTGTCACGCGAGGAGAAGGCCGGGCGCGTCTGCCCTGCCGACTGGTCGTGGATCGTGCCACCGCTCTCGGGCAGCGCCACCCCGGTCTTCCACCGCTACTACGACACCAGCGTCCTCACCCCCGCCTTCGTCCACCACCGGTAACCGATCCTTGCCATCCCCGGCTAGAACATGGTTCGGTTAGTGCATGGCAGAACTCGTGCTCTCATCCCTCGACCAGGGCGTACTCACCCTGACCTTCAACCGTCCCGACACGCTGAACGCGTGGACGAGCGCCCTGGGGCGGCGCTACTTCGACCTGCTGACGGAGGCGGAGAAGGACCCGGAGGTGCGGGCCGTGGTGGTCACGGGCGCGGGCAAGGGGTTCTGCTCGGGGGCGGACTTCAAGGCGCTGGCCGCGATCCAGAGCGGCTCCTACGACGAGGAGCCCGACCCCCGGCCGAACACGTTCCCGGCGACCATCGCCAAGCCGATCATCGCCGCCGTCAACGGCGCCTGCGCGGGGCTGGGCATGGTGCACGCGCTGGTCTGCGACCTCGTCTTCACGGCCGCGGACGCCAAGTGGACCACCGCTTTCCCGCGCCGGGGGTTGGTCGCGGAGTACGGGCTGTCCTGGGTGCTGCCCAGGATCATGGGGCAGCAGCGGGCCATGGACATCCTGCTGTCCGGGCGGGTGTTCACCGGGGCCGAGGCGTACGAGCTCGGGCTGGTGAACCGGGCGGTGACGGGTGAGTCGGTCGTCGCCGAGGCGCAGGCGTACGCGCGGGAGCTCGCGGCGTACAGCTCTCCCGCGTCGATGGCGGTGATCAAGCGGCAGGTGTGGCACGACTGGGACACCACCCTGGAGGCCTCAGCCGCGACGGCCGTCCAGGAGATGGTCGCCTCCTTCGGCCGTCCGGACTTCGCGGAGGGCGTCGCGAGCTTCCTGGAGCGCCGCCCGCCGAACTTCCCGCCCCTGTGACGCCACGCGCCCCTGGGAGAGCCCAGGGGCGCGGCGGTGGGGGCTACCGGCCCACGCGGTCGTCCCACAGGCACGTGAGGTGGATGACGCGGCTGCGGTGCCAGCGCTTGCCGACCGTGACCTTGCGCGGCAACTCCTTGGCCGGCACGCTGATCGACAGCCGGTCCTCGGGTACGGTCGTCACGCCGTCCTCGGTGGCGGCCTCGGCGAGCTGAGGATCGATGAAGTCCTCGTCGATGAGCTCAGTCACCTTCGCCTTGGAGAACTTGACGACCTTGCCGTCGCTCAGCCAGCACTTCAGCCCGCCACCGCGGACGCCCGGCTCGACGTGCACCCTGACCGGCCCGTCGTCCCGCACCTTGACCGGGCCCTCGTCGCGCACGTGGAGCGAGCCGTCGTCGGCCAGCGCGGACCCGGCCATTCCGGCCAGCCCCAGCATGGCGGCGGTGACGACGACGGCGACGCGTCGCTTGAACATGGGATCTCCTTCCCCGATTCGATGAGACAGCCCCGAGACTGGCCCGCGGCACCTGAAGCGAGGCTTAAGAGAGCCGAAGTGATCTTCAGGTACGCCCGATGTGGCAGCCGGTGGTTGAGATCTTCCGGGGAAGGGGGACGCGGTGTGGCGGGCAAGGGGTCACCCGTCAGGGGCGGCGCCGTACCAGGCCCAGGTCCAGCGCGGCCAGCACGGCCGAGGTCCGGTCGGAGACGCCCAGCTTGCCGAAGACCCGCAGCAGGTACGTCTTGACCGTGGCCTCCCCGATGTACAACCGCCTGCCGACCTCCGCGTTCGTGAGCCCCTCGGCCACCAGCTCCAGGACCTCCCGCTCACGAGCCGACAGCACAGGCGCGGCCCGCCGGTCGGCCAGCCGTGCGGCGACCGAGGGTGACAGGACCGTCTCGCCGCGGGCCGCCGCCCGCACGGCCCGCGCGAGGTCGGCCCGTGACACGTCCTTCAGCAGGTATCCGGCCGCCCCCGCCGCCACCGCACGCAGGATCTCCCCGTCATCCTCGTACGTCGTCAGCACGACGACCCGCTGGCCTGGCCCCAGCCGCACGATGGCGCTGATCCCGTCGCCGCCGGGCATGCGCAGATCCATGAGGATCACGTCGGGCCCTAACCGGGGCACGACCGCCACGGCCTCGTCCGCCGACCCGGCCTCGCCGACGACCTCGATGTCCGGCTCTGACTGAAGCATCCCGCGCAGGCCCTCGCGCACGATGGGGTGGTCGTCGACGATCATCACGCTGAGCACGGCAGCTCCACCGCGACCGTGGTGCCCTCGCCGAGGGAGCCGCTGATCCGCACGGTGCCGCCGAGCCGCGTCACCCGGTTGCGCATCGCGCGCAGGCCGTACCCGTCCTGGACGGCCGAGGGGTCGAAGCCGCAGCCGTCGTCGCTGATCGACATGCGCACGGCCGCGCCGGGAACGTGCTCGAGCTCCAGCCGCACGGAGCGGGCGCGGGCGTGCTTGCGCACATTGGCCAGCCCTTCCTGGGCGGCCCGTACCAGCACCTCCTCGACGGGGCGCGGCACGTCGGCGGCCCCTGCGACGGTCATCTCCACGGGCAACTCGAACCCCCTGGCCAGCCGCCCCAGCGCCTCCTCCAGCGAGGCGCCCTCCAGCGCGGGCGGCGCCAGGGCGGCGATGAGGGCCCGGGTCTCGGCGAGGTTGTCCTTGGCGGTCTGCATGGCCCGCGCCACGTGCGGGTCGCGCCCGTCCTCGGCAACCCGCAGCAGCATGAGAATGCTCGCAAATCCCTGCGCCAGCGTGTCGTGGATGTCACCGGCCAGCCGCTCGCGCTCGGCCAGAATCCCCGCCTCCTTGCTCACCTCGGCCAGCTCCTCCCGGGTGCGGTCGAGCTCCTCGATCAGCCGGGCCCGCTCGGTGTTCTGCCGCCCGAGCCGCTCGATGAACACCCCCAGCAGCGAACTGGCCGACACCCCGATGACGATCGCCACGGCGATCAGCAGCGGATGCGACCCGTTCTCCGCCATGAGCTGGATCACAGGACCGGCGAACATGGCCACCATCACGGCCACCGCCCGCGCCGCCCGCAACGCCATGAACGTCATGGGGATCAGCGCCGACAGCGCGACGGCGGACTGCGGCGCGAGCAGATCGGCCGGAGTGAACAGGACGAGCATCGCGGCGACGTGCCACCAGCTCTCCTTGATGGGCGCGACCGGCGCCCGCACCGCCTTGTGGCCCCACGCCACGTACGAGACGGCGATCAGGAGCAGCAGCACGATGGCGACCGGCGCCCCGCCGGTCGCCACGATGGCGACGATGGTCGCCACCAGCACGATCGCGAAGTACGCGTCCCAGAAGGGATAGGAACGGGACCAGGCGTTCTCCGCCCGCGCGTCGACGGGTCCACCCATGATCGGACATCTTACCGGGGACGTGTCCACCGATCAGTGGATACAACCGGGCCTTCAATCGCGTGATCGTGTCGGTATGAACCGGAAGACATATCTCCGCCTGATGCTCGCCCTCACCATGACCTACGGCTTCCTGATCGCCGCGCTCTCGATGCTCGGGATCGGCGACATCGGCCTCGTGGCCATCGTCGGCGGGCTCGTCGTGGGCCTCGGCTGGGCACTCTCCTCCGTCGTCGTCAAGCGCGGCCCCACCCCCTGACCGCACCACTTCACCGAATGGACGAGGGCGCCTTCCCAGGCCCCGGCTTCCCCGACGCCCGTCAGCCACCGGCCCCACACCCGACCCTCGTGGGGCCGGTGGTGCCTGGTGTGAAGGGAACGCGCTCATGAGACCCGGCACCGCGCGGAGGCGCGTGCTCGGCGCGTCAGCAATACTCCGCGGTCACTTGTCTGCGAAATTCATCATCTGAAATCATCTTGCCGTCGAAATCGCGTACCTGGCCACTCCCGGCGAACTGCTCCGGAGTCTCGTTCAGCAGGAATCCACGCCCGACAGAAATGCCATTCGACAGTTCCACGCTAACACTGATATTTGACGGCAGCGGCTCCTGCGGTGGTGTCTCCTGATTCGTGAACCCGCCTGCGTCTCCGAAGACGATCGCTCCGTTCCGCTCTTCCGGCCGGGCCGGCTGCGACGCCTTCCACACAAGACGTCCGGCCTGATGCTCTTGCACCTCGATGGAAGAGACCGTCTCACCGTCACACAGCGGAACCACGAACCTGAATCGCCCGTCGTCCGTGCGACCCATCGCGACAGGCCGGGGATGGGGGTCGCCGAGGACGGGTACCGTGCACCCAGTCAGCGCCGCCAGGCCAATCGAAAGAACGACTCCTCGTACGGCAAGCAACCGAATGTGTCGAGATTCGCTCATCGATCTTCTGTGAGCCAAGTAGGTCTCGCCCTTCTTCTCGGCCTGCTACTCGCAGACATGGTCACACCCTTCAAGCATGTCGATCGAGATGTCAGACGAGGAACGTGGGCCAGAAGTTGGCTCTCTGGCAGTACCACCGGTACTGGTTCAGGTGGGGCTGGGACGTCGGTCGCGGAAAGGGGTAGCCGGCAACGCGAGGTTGATCGCCTAGGATCATGGGCCTATGAGCCAATTGCCCACGCTATCGGCCACGGAAATCTCTTCGGAACGACTCCTGCTGCGCAGAGAGTTGCACGAAGCCGACCGTGAAGAATTCATCGAGCTGCATACCGATCCCGAGGTTCAGGCATACCTTGGTGGTCCCCAGCCCCGGAGTGATGTCGAGCAGCGCTTCGATGCCGTCATAACCGCCAACGCGACCTCCCACACCTCCACGCCCGGCAACTATGTCATCGCGGACAACACGACCAACCGACTCATCGGGCTATTGAAGCTCGTCCGCCGGTCGATCGATGCCCCCGGGCATGTCACCGAGGATGGCGAGGAACTGGAACTGGGCTATGTCCTGCGGCGCAGTGCATGGGGCGCGGGGTTCGCCCTCGAGGCTGCAACGGCCGTGCTGCGCGCTGCGGCTGACGAATTCCCCGACCAGCCTGTCTTGATCCCAACCCAGACCGCAAACAAGCGATCTCTGAAACTCGCCGCCCGCCTTGGCTTCCGCCCCGTCAGCACGTTCGAGCATTACGGCGCTGAGCAGACCCTCTGCACCGCTCCCCTGGCCATGTTCCAAATCTGATCAGACCATCAATACGACCTCATGGCCTGTCTGCCGTCGTCCCACCCGAAGGGGTAGTGGGCCAGCCGCGGGGGCCGGAGCGCCCCGCCGGAGGCAACGCAGTAAGGCCGGCGCCCCCGACCATGTGCACTTGCGCTGATGAGCTCGGCCCCGTGACCCTAGCTGTGCCCTTCCCAGCGTCGCGGCCCTGTCCTCGTCCGCGCCTGCCGACCGGCGTGTTGCGGGACGGGCCGTGGGCGAGCGGCCCCGGCCCGCCGCCATGATGGCGCGCCGAGTCGGCGGCGACACCAAGACCAAGAAGTCGCGTCGGGCGCTCGCCCTACCAGCTCTCGTGGTCGGTGAACTCAGACGGCACCGAGTACGTCAGAACGCCCAGAAGCTGGCCGCCGGCGACGCATGGCAGGAACACGGTCTCGTCTTCACTCGCGACGACGGAACCCTGCTTGATCCCATGCGCGTGCTGCGGGGCCTGCGAGTGATCACGAGGAAGGCGGGCATCGGAAACCGCCGGAAGGTACAGGAGCCTCGGCACTTTTCGTCTCGATCATCGCCGATCTTGTCGGACACTCGACACCCGACACCACGCAAACCGTCTACCGGCACCAGATCAGGCCGGTCATCGTTCATGGAGCTGAGACCATGGACGCCGTCTTCGGCAACGGCGATCACAGTGGGTAGTGGCTCCCGGAACGGCTCAGGCCCCCTATCCTTGATCTAGGAAGGGGGCCTGAACTGTGTGTTCCTCAGTTCTACCGAAGCTCCCGCGATAGGACTCGAACCTATAACCTGCCGGTTAACAGCCGGCTGCTCTGCCGTTGAGCTACGCGGGATCGGGCATCTGCGCACTTCGCCGGGGCTTGGGCCCCTTCGCTGCGCGCAGGAATAGATTAGCGCACTCCTGGAGTGCGTGTCGCATCGTAAGCGGGGTAGGGCCGGAGACAGCGGAGGTGCAAGATGCGTTATCGGATGACATTCGCTGCTGGTCTGGCGATCGGCTACGTGCTGGGCAGCCGGGCTGGACGCGAGCGGTACGAGCAGATCAGGCGGACGGCGCAGCGCGTGGCCGACAACCCGAGGGTCCAGGAGGTCGCCGGGGTGATGGGCGCGCAGGCGTCGAAGCTGGCGGGGATGGCCAGGTCGAGAGTGGGTGACACGCTGCAGCACCGCATCCCCTTCCTCAGTTCCGATCGGCACCAGCCCGACACGGGCACCGGCTGGCCGGATGAGGACATCGTGGACAAGAAGGCCCGCGAGAGCGGCATCCCGTACTGACGTACTGACCGTACTGATCGCACTGACGGGCGCGGAGCATGGGCGTCTGAGGCGCCCGCGCGTGGCGCGTCAGACGCCCATGCTGCGCCGTAGCCCCTCCAGGGCCTGTTCGGCCTGCGCGCGCAGGCCGGGGTCCTCGGGGTCGAGGCCGTCGTCGAAGACGAAGGTCCAGCCGAGCACCTCCCCGCCGGGCCGGCGCCTGGCCACGAGCCGCACCCCGCCCCTTCCCGGCAGCTTGACGTGCTTGTTGACCACGATCGTGGAGTTGACCCGCTCCCGTACGGTCTCGGGCACCAGCCGAGGGTCGGAGACCTCGTCGACGTGCCACGTGCCGTCCATGGTGAGCACCCGCACCCCCTGCTCGTCCCACGACGCCTTGTCGATCTCCTCGTACGGCACCCGCGTCCCGTCCGTCAGGTAGAGGGCGAGGTTCGTGGCCACCACGTAGCCGGAGGTCGCACCGGCGGCGAAGGTCAGCACCCGCTCCCCCGGCTCAGTGTCCATGGACTTGCGCACATCGGCGGGCAGGCGGTGGAAAAAGCTCATTCCACCACGGTATCGGCGAGCAGATCGAGGGTGAGCGCCGCACTCCACGAGAAGTCCCTGCACCCCCGCCCGCTGCCGTCGAAGGGATCGAAGCACTCGCGGAACCCGGCCTGCCGGACCAGGCGCAGCGTGCAGTTGGTGAGCTGCTGGCCGAGCTGGTCGAGTGAGTGCACGGCCGCGGCCCTGCGCAGCAGCCAGTTGGTGTTCACCCAGGAGGGGCCGCGCCAGTAGCGCGTACGGTCGAACTGGGTGGCGCGGATCTCGCAACTCGGCACCGGATAGCCGGTGGCCCCCATGAACCTGGCCGACTCCAGCACCTCCACGGCCGCGTGCAGGTGGTCGCTGGGCAACCAGGGATCCAGCAGCGGCCCGAAGGCGCCCACCGTGGCCACCCGGATCAGCCGGTCGGCCCGCAGGTCGCGGGCGTAGAAGCAGCCGTCCCAGAGGCGGTCGAGCATGGCCTGCCTGATGCGGTCGGCCTGCTCGGCGTGGGGCACGGGGTCGGCGCCCACCAGGGGCGCCAGCTCGGCCAGGGCCTGGCAGGAGGCCAGCCAGATCCCGTTGAACATCGGGTCCTCGATCGCGAACGGGTGCTCGTCCCGCAGGTACTCGGCCCGGTATCCGGCGTCCCGGTAGCGCATGGCCAGCCAGACGTAGCGGTCGTGGTCGCTGTCCGGGTGGCGCTCCTCCAGCTCGACGTTGCGGTAGCCGTACCTGATCACCGGCAGCGCGGCCAGCGCGTCGTCCCAGGACGGGCTGTCGTCCATGCCCGACTCCCAGGGGTGCACGATCGCGGCCAGGCCCGCGCCGCCGAGGTCGCGGGCCGAGGAGAGGTAGGCGTGCTGGGCGACCAGCGCCGGGAACGCCTTCCTGACGAACGCGACGTCGCCGGTGTGCCGGTAGAGCCACCACAGGGCCAGCGCGTGCATCGGCGGCGAGGTGAGCCCCGAGGTGAGGACGTGCGGCGCGGCAGCGTGCTCCTGCGAGCGCCACACGGAGGGACCCGGGAAGTACGCCTCGCGCGTGTGGAAGACGATGTGCGGCACCATGCCGGTGGCCCACTGCCCGCGCAGCAGGCTGAGCAGCTCGTCGCGGGCCCGGTCGGGCCGGTGCCTGGCCAGGCCGATGACGACGAACGCGGAGTCCCAGCTCCATTGGTGCGGGTAGAGACCTGGCGCGGGCACGGTGCCAGTGCCTGTCCAGTTCGCCTCGAGCACGGCCAGCGCCTCACGCCCGAGCGCGGCATCGTCGACCGCCGGCCGCGCCTCCATCACCCAACTATGCCCGCGGATGCCTCAGGAAGCTATGTTCTCTGCGCTCACTTTCTCTGCGCTCACCTTCTCTGGGCCCACTTCGTAAGGAACATGACGCCGAACGCCACGGCGCCGATGATGAGGCCCCACTTGAGCAGCGTGAGGGCGAAGCCCACGAGGGGGCCGAGGAGTACGAGCGCGGCCACGATCGCCGCGGCAATCAGAAGAATTCGTCCCATGTCCGCAACGGTAAGAGATCCTTTAAGCCGATTGCAGGCGAGACAGGGTTGAATCAGGGACAAGTCAGGGGTCACCCCGACTCTTGGAACCAACCGCTCGAATCCCCCGTTAAGTCGATAGGACCAAGGGGGCATCGGGGGCCCGCTTCACGGGGAGCGTGATGAGCCTGGGACCACCTATGAGCAGGGAGGGCGTGGAGCACGCCCTGCGCGCTCGCACCGACGAACGCGACCGTATCTCCGGTGACCTGCTCGATCTCGAATCCCACACCACCTACCAGCTGCTCAAGGGAGCCTCCTTACGCGGGGCGACCCAGCGGAGATGGGCTGCGGCGCAGGAGTCGCTGGCCGCGCTGTGGTCGCTGAACGACGCGTACCGGGCCGTGTTACGCGACGCCGAGCAGATCAGGGCCGCCCGCTCCAAGCTGGGCGCCGAGCAGCTGGAGGAGCTGACCGAGCTGCTCGCGGGCACCTCCGTGGTGCTGCGGACCGTCGCCAAGCCGGTCGAACAGCGCTCGCTGCTCCCCCAGCAGGACGAACGGCTGACCCTCGACCAGACCGTGACACGGATGGACGCCGCCTTCCGCGAGGTCACGTCCGCCCTCAATGACATCGACGCCGTGTGGAACACCGTCCTGCCCCGCCTCGACGGCGCCGACAGCGACCTGCGCCACGTCCGCGACCTCGAACGCGAGCTCGGTGAGGGCGCCGACCTCGCGGCGCAGGAGGCCGAGCTGAAGCGGCTGCGTGCCTCGGTCCTCGAAGACCCGCTCGGCGCGTCCGTCGAGCAGGACCTCGACCGGCTGGCCCGGCTGCTGGCCGGCTCCCGCACGGAGCTGGAGCTGGCTCTCACCGTCAAGGCCGAGTACGGCAGGCGCAGGGAAGATCTCGTGGCCGCGCTCGACCGGGTCCGGGCGGCCGAGAGCGAGGCCAGGCTGGCCCACGGCGCGGTCGTCGTCAAGATCGCCCTGCCGCCGCAGGCCCAGCCGCGGAGCCGGGCCGAATCACTGGCCGCCGAGCTGGACGCGCTCGACGCCTCGGCCGATACCTGGGTGCTGCGGGCCAAGCGGCTGGCGGGGCTGGAGGAGGAGGCCCGCAAGGCAGCCGAGCAGTCGCTGGCCACGGCCAAGGCGCTCTACGGCCTGGTCGGCAGGCGTGACGAGCTGCGCGGGCGGCTCGGCGCCTGCCAGGTGATGGCGGTGCGCAAGGGCCTGGCGGAGGACCCCGCGGCCTCCGAGCTGTTCGAACGGGCGCGCGTGCTGCTGTGGAGCGCGCCCTGCGACCTGACGAAGGCGGCGGCGGCCGTCGAGACGTACCAGCGCGCGATACACGGAGGTAAGGGATGACCCGCTGCGCGCAGCCCGGCTGCACGGGCACGATCGAGGACGGATACTGCGACCTGTGCGGCCACTCGGCCGGCGCGCCCGCGCCTCCCTCCCAGCCCTCCGTCCCGCTCCAGACTCAGCCGGTGAGCAGGTCGGTCACCTCGCCGGTGAGCAGCGGCAGGTCGCGGGCCGGCAGGCTGGCCACCATCGCCGATCTGCCGTCGGTGCCCTACCGCGACCCGACCACGGCCGTCATGGCCGACCCCGTGGTGCCCGAGGAGAAGCGGTTCTGCGCCAACCCGGCGTGCGGGGAGAAGGTCGGCCGGTCCAGAGAGGGGCGGGCCGGGCTGACGGACGGGTTCTGCCCGCACTGCCGCACCCAGTTCTCCTTCACCCCCAAGCTGGGCAAGGACGACCTGGTGGCGGGTCAGTACCGGGTGCTGGGCTGCCTGGCACACGGTGGGCTGGGCTGGATCTACCTGGCCTCCGACGAGAACCTCGACGGCATGTGGGTGGTGCTCAAGGGCCTGCTCAACACCAACGACGCCGAGGCGCTGGCGGCGGCGGAGGCGGAGCGGAAGTTCCTCACCACAGTCGACCACCCCAACATCGTCAAGATTCTCAACTTCCAGCGCTCCGGCGGCTTCGGCTACATCGTCATGGAGTACGTGGGCGGCCAGTCCCTCCACGAGCTGCGCCGCCAGGGCCCGCTGCCGCTGCGCGAGACCCTCATGTACGGCCGGGAGATCCTGCAGGCGTTCGCCTACCTGCACGAGCACGGCATGGTCTACTGCGACCTCAAGCCGGCCAACGTGATCAGGGTCGGCAAGCGGCTCAAGCTCATCGACCTGGGCGCCGTGCTGCCCATCGGCTCGCCGCCGGGCGCCGGGTGGGCCACGCCCGGCTACCACGGCCCCGAGGTGGAGAGCCATGCCGCCGCGGCCACCGCCGACCTCTACACCGTGGCCAGGACGCTGGCGGTGCTGGCCGTCCCGGGCTTCGTCCCGTATGCCAACGGCGTGGCCGCGCCACTGCCCGACGATTGCGGGCACCCGTCGTTCACCCGGCTGCTGCGTAAGGCGACCGCCGTCAATCCGGCCGACAGGTTCCAGAGCGCGGAGGAGATGGAGGAGCAGCTCGTCGGGGTGCTGCGGGAGGTGAGCGCCCTCCAGGACGGCGTGCCGTACCCGGCTCCCTCGCCGATGTTCGGGCCCGAGCGGTCCGCGGTGGGCACGGCGCTGTCGGAGGACGCCGGCGAGGTGTTCGGCCGGCTCGACCCGGCCTCGGTCGCGGGCGCGCTGCCGGTGCCGCTGGTCGATCCGGCCGACCCGGCGGCGGGCGCGCTGGCCGGCCTGCTCGGCCGCGACAGCAAGGAGCTGATCGACCAGCTCGCCGCGATGCCGCAGACGCCCGAGACGAAGCTGATGCGGGCCAGGCTGCTGGCGGAGGAGGGCGCGGCCGAGGCCCCGGTCGTGCTGAGCGAGCTGGAGAAGGAGCTGCCGGGCGACTGGCGCGTGAACTGGTACCGCGGGGTGCTGTCGCTGGCCACGCGGCAGCTCGACCAGGCCGTGTCGATGTTCGACTGGTGCCTGTCGGCGCTGCCCGGCGAGCTGGCGCCGAAGCTGGCGCTGGCGTTCGCGCTGGAGTGCGCGGGCAAGCCGGCGGCCACCTGGTACGAAGGCGTCTGGCGGACCGATCACTCCTACGTGAGCGCGGCTTTCGGGCTGGCCAGGTCGGGCAGGATGAGCGTGCTGGACGAGGTGCCCGCCCATTCGATCTACCGGATGCCGGCGCAGGTGGCGCAGGCGATCTCCGTCGTCCGGCGGCCGGACCTGGGCGTGCTCGTCACGGATGACCTGGTGGGCGCGGCCGATCGGCTGTCCAGGCAGTCCGGCCTCGACCCGCGCCGCCGCGACGTGCTCACCGCCGAGCTGCTCACGTCGGCGCTGGCCTGGCTCAAGACGAACTCACCGCCGAAGGACGCGCAACTGGCCGGCGCGCCGCTGACCGAGGTGGGGCTGCGCAGGCAGCTCGAGTCGATCTACCGCAAGCTGGCGGTCGCGGCCGAGTCGCGTCAGGAGCGCCACGCGCTCATCGACCAGGCGAATGCCGTACGACCGAGGACGTGGCTGTGATGGATCCGGAGGCTCGGCAGAAGGGCGCCATGATCTGCCCTGTGTGCGAGGCGCCCGTGCTGGAGGGCGACACCTACTGCGAGGCGTGCGGGCACGCCCTGGGCGCGCCGGCCTGCGCGTCGTGCGGCGCGCCCGCCGTGGACGCGGAGGGCTACTGCGAGCGCTGCGGCCTGCGCCAGCCCACCGGCAGGGACCACGCGGAGATCGTGCTCGACGGCGGCGCGGCGGCCGTCACGGACAAGGGGCTGCGCCGCAGCCGCAACGAGGACGCGATGGCCCTGCTCGGGTCCGGAGAGGCGATCGTGACCGTGGTCTGCGACGGCGTGGGCAGCTCGCCCAGGGCCGACGAGGCGTCCGCGGTGGCCGTCGAGACCGCCTCCGCCGCGCTGGCCAGGGGGCTGCCGCAGGAGGAGGCGTTCGACCTGGCCGGCCGGGCGGTGGCCAAGCTGGCCACGTCCGTGAACGACGCGCCCGCCAGCACGTACGTCGCCGCCGTCGTCGAGCGGGGCCGGATCACGCTCAGCTGGGCCGGCGACACCCGGGCCTACTGGCTGCCGGCCCCCGGGCAAGGCTCCGCGATCAGGCACAGCGCCCTGCTGACCGTGGACGACGCGGTCGAGACCGGCGAGATCACCGCCTGGCTCGGCGCCGACGCCGTCGACGTCGCGCTCCACGTACGCACCCTCACCCCGGAGGAGCCCGGCCTGCTGCTCGTCTGCAGCGACGGCCTGTGGCGCTACCTGGACGGCTACGCCTTCCCCAGCACCGGGACCCCCATCGAGATGGCCCGCGAGATGCTGCGCCACGCGCTCGACTCCGGCGGCCAGGACAACGTGACCATTGCCTTGATCCCCCTAGGAGTAACGCATGGGTGACCAGCCCACTTTCACCCTGACCATCGACCAGAACAAGTACCTCTCGACCGACGGCCGCGAGGTGCACGCCATCCTCACGGTCGGCTCCACGGGCGGCGTCGTGACCACGCAGTCCGCGGTCGCGGAGGCCGCCGAAGTGATCATCATTGACACGTCCGGCTCGATGAGCGGCAGCAAGATCCGCGAGGCCAGGCAGGCGGCCGCGACCGCCGTGCACACCCTGCGTGACGGGGTCCACTTCGCGGTGATCGCGGGCACGGAGCGGGCCAAGGTGATCTACCCGGGCGGCAACGCCAACCTGGTCAAGGCCGGTCCGGCCACCAGGGCCGAGGCCGAGCGGGCGATCAGCCGGTTGTCCGCGCACGGCGGCACCGCCATGGGCGAGTGGTTGAAACTGGCGGGCCACCTGTTGTCGGCGCACCCGTCGGCGATCAGGCACGCGCTGCTGATGACCGACGGCCAGAACAACGAGCGCCCCGACGTGTTCGCCTCCGTGCTGGCGGGCTGGAGCGGCAAGTTCGTGTGCGACTCCCTGGGGATCGGTGAGGACTGGGTGCCAGCCGAGCTGCGGAAGGTCTCGGAGGCGATGCTCGGCACGTTCGACTTCGTACGGAACCAGGGGGATCTGTCCGAGTTCTTCCGCAGGCTGACGCAGGCGTCGATGAGCAAGACCGTGGCCGAGCTGTCGCTGCGGGTGTGGGTGCCGCAGACCGCCACGCTGAAGTTCGTCAAGCAGGTCTCCCCCACGCTGCTCGACCTGACCGGCAAGCGCAACGACGTGAACCCGCTGACCGGCGACTACCCGACCGGCTCGTGGGGCTCCGAGGAGCGCGAATATCACATCTGCGTGGAGGTGCCGCCGGGGCAGATCGGCCACGAGATCAGGGCCGGCTGGGTCAAGCTCGTACGCCCTGACACCCAGGAGGTCCTGGCCAGCGGGAACGTGCTCGCCCAATGGACCGACGACCTGGCGCAGTCCACCCGGATCAACAACAAGGTCGCCCACTACACCGGCCAGGCCGAGCTGCACGAGCTCATTCAGGACGGGCTCAGCGCCAGGGCGATGGGCGACGTCGACACCGCGACCGCACGTCTGGCCAAGGCCAAGGAGCTGGCCACCCAGTCGGGGCGCGAGGACACCGCCAGGCTGCTGGAGAGGGTGGTCGAGGTCGATCCGGCCACCGGCACGGCCAGGCTGCGCAGGAACGTGGACAAGGCGGACGAGCTCGAGCTCGACACGGGCTCCGTCCGTACCAGCCGGTTGCGCAAGGAAGGAAGCTGATGGCCACTTGCCCGCAGGGCCACGCGTCGGGCGACGACGAATACTGCGACGTCTGCGGCGCCCAGATGACCGGCGCGCCCGCATCCCCATCCCAGGCCCAGGCCGCGGCGCCGGCGGCCGAGTCGTGCCCGGTCTGTCAGACGCCGCGCGCCGGGCAGTTCTGCGAGGTGTGCGGCCACGACTACACCGGCGCCAGCAAGCTCGTCTCCAACTTGCCGCGCCGCGGGGCCCAGTGGGAGGCCGTGACCGCCGCCGACCGTACGTACTACGAAAAGGTCGTCGCCGAAGGTGGTCCAGACGCGGCCGCGATGGCGTTCCCGCCGTACTGCCCCGAGCGCTCGTTCGCGCTCATCGGCGAGCAGGTACGCATCGGGCGGCGCAGCAGGGCCAGGAACGTGGTCCCCGAGATCGACCTGACCGGGCCGCCGGAGGACCCGGGCGTCTCCCACCTGCACGCCGTGCTGCTGGCGCAGCCGGACGGCTCGTGGACGCTGGTCGACCCCGGCTCCGCCAACGGCACCCAGGTGAACGGCAAGCCCGTCAAGGTCAACGTGCCGGTCAGGATCGGCGCCGGCGACAAGATCCACCTGGGCGCGTGGACCGTCATCACCATCAGGGAGGGCACGCCATGACCCTGGTGCAGTCCCAGCCCCAGGCGCCCGTGGCGCAGGCCCAGGGCGCCTCTGCGCCCGTGCGCCGGAGCGTGCCGGGCAGGATCCGGGTCATCACCGGCGTCGCCGTCGCCTCGCTGGCCCTGCTCTTCGCGGCGCTCGCGGTCGGCAGCACGAGCGCCCGCGAGGGCCTGCAGGTCATCGGGCGCGACGCGGGACCGCAGGTGGTCGCCACCGCCGACCTCTACCTGGGCCTGAGCGACATGGACGCGCAGGTGGCCAACGTACTGGTGATGGGCGACCAGTACACACCGCAGCGTCAGCAGGCGCTCGACCGGTACGAGCAGCAGCGGTCCAAGGCCAACGAGGCGCTGATGCAGGCGCTCTCACTGGCCGACACCAGGGCCGAGCGGGAGACCGTGCGGTCGGTGCTCGACAGGCTGGGCCGCTACGAACGGCTGGCCGGCCAGGCGCTGCTGCTCGACGAGCGGTCCAAGCACGCGCCCGGGCCGCCGCCGCAGGAGGTGGTGCTGACCTACCGCGAGGCCACCAAGCTGATGCGGGTCGAGCTGCTGCCCCAGGCGTACAACCTGACCTTGGAGAGCGGCACGATCGTGCGCGCGACCTATGACGAGAAGGCGGTCATGGTGCCGCTCCTGCGGGTCGCGGTGGTGCTGGCCGGGCTGCTGGCGCTGGGCTGCCTGATCTGGCTGCAGGTCTTCCTGGCGCGGCGCTTCCGCCGGGTCTTCGGGCCGGCGCTGCTGGTCGCGACCGTGACGACCGCGGTCGCGCTGATCTCCGGGATGAACGTGCTCGGGACGGACGAGGCCGCGCTGCACGAGGCCAAGTCGTCCGGGTTCGACTCGGTGCTGACGCTGGCCAAGGCGCGTTCGATCAGCAACAGCATGCAGGGCGACGAAAGCCGCTACCTGCTGGACAAGGAGTGGGCCGACACCTACGAGCACACGTTCCTGGACAAGGCGATGTCGGTCGTCTACTTCAAGGCGGGCAACCTGCGTACCTACCACGACCAGGTCGCCCAGGGCTCCAGGGACTTCCTCGGCTTGCTGGGGTCCGAGCTCGTCGGCAGTGAGGGCACCGACGCGCTGGAGGCGTACCGGAGCTTCCAGGCCTCCGACACCAAGTTCCGGGAGCTGGTGGCAAGCGGCAAGACCAGCGAGGCGGTCGCCGAGCGGCTCGGCCCGGTGACCACGGCGTTCGACGCGTACGACCGCGCGCTCCTGGCGCTGTCCGCCAGGCACCAGACCCAGTTCACGCGCGCGATCGACAGCGGAGAGGGCGCGCTGGACAACCTGTGGCGGCTGCTGCCCTTCGCCATCGGCGGGATCGGCCTGCTGGTGATAGCCGGCGTGTGGCCACGACTCAAGGAGTACCGGTGAAGCGGGCGCTGGTGGTGGTACTGGCCCTGGTCGCGACGGCGGTCGCGGGCTGCGGGAGCGACGGGCAGGAGTCGGTCGTGGACAAGGACAAGATCGTCATCGCGGTACGCCCCGACCTGCCGTCGGTCGGCTTCCAGCGGCCCGACGGCAAGTTCGAGGGCTTCGACGTGGACGTGGCCGCCTACATCGCCCGCAAGCTGCACAAGGAGGCCACCTACATCCCCGTGCTGGCCGCCGACCGGCAGAAGGTGATCACCGACGGCAAGGCCGACCTGGTGCTGGCCACCTTCACGATCGACCAGGAGCGCAAGAAGGACGTGCTCTTCGCGGGGCCGTACCACATCTCCTACCAGGACATCCTGCAGCGGCCCGACGAGACGATCAAGAACGTGCGCGATCTCAAGGGCCGCAGGATCTGCAACGTCAAGGGCTCGAACGCGGCCGACCGGGTCGTGAAGGAGCGGGAGGTGGCGGCGCAGCTCGTGCCGTTCGACGACTACAAGGCGTGCCTGTCGGCGCTGAAGAGCAACCAGGTGGACGCGGTGACCACCAACGACGTCATCCTGGCGGGGCTGGCCACCCAGGACGGCACGGGGCTGAAGCTGGCCAACGCGCAGTTCAACGAGCAGCGTACCGGGGTGGGCATGCGCAAGAGCGACGTGCCGGGGTGCGAGGCGGTCAACCGGGCGATCACCGACATGTACCAGGACGGGACGGCCGCCAAGCTGCTGCACCGGTGGTTCGGCAAGGCGGGGCTGGACCTGTCGACCATCGCGGTGCCGCAGTTCGAGGGCTGCTCCTGAACATGGGACAGGCCCGGGCGGCACGCGCCCGGGCCCGTTCGCTCGGATCAGTCCAGGTAGTCCCTGAGCATCTGTGCGCGGGTCGGGTGGCGGAGCTTGGCCAGGGTCTTCGACTCGATCTGCCGGATGCGCTCCCGCGTGACGCCGAACTCCCTGCCCACCTCCTCCAGCGTGCGTGGATGCCCGTCGGCCAGGCCGAAGCGGAGCTGGATGATGCGCTGCTCGCGATCGGACAGCGTCGCCAGGATGTCGTCGAGCTGGTCCTGCAGCATGATGAAGGCCGCGGCCTCCATGGGCACGACAGCGTCGGCGTCCTCGATGAAGTCACCGAGGTCGGAGTCCTCCTCACCGATCGGCGACTGCAGCGACACGGGCTCCTGGGCGATGCGCTGGATCTCCACCACGCGATCGACAGGGAGGTCCATCTCCTTGGCGATCTCCTCGGGGATCGGCTCGCGGCCGAGGTCCTGGTGGAGCTGGCGTTGCACCCGTACGAGCTTGTTGATGGTCTCCACCATGTGCACGGGGATGCGGATCGTACGAGCCTGATCGGCGATGGCCCGAGTGATCGCCTGTCTGATCCACCAGGTCGCGTAGGTGGAGAACTTGTAGCCCTTCGTGTAGTCGAACTTCTCGACCGCACGGATGAGCCCGAGGTTGCCCTCCTGGATCAGATCCAGGAAGAGCATGCCGCGGCCCACGTACCGCTTGGCGATCGACACCACGAGCCTGAGGTTGGCTTCGATGAGCCGCTGTTTGGCTCGAGTGCCCTGCCAGACGAGCTCCCTGAACTCCGGGAAGGCCAGACGCGAGACCCCGTTGGCCAGCTTGTCCTCGGCGAACAGGCCGGCTTCGATCGACTTGGCGAGCTCCACCTCCTCCTCTGCGGTCAGCAAAGGCACGCGGCCGATCTCCCGTAGATATATACGGACCAGATCACTGGTCGGCGCCCGCTTGCCGACGTCTTCCTCATCGGCGCGGGTGGACTCCTCGTCGCCCTGGGGCTCGAGGACCTCCACGCCGTTCTCGGCGAGCATCCGCACGACGCGTTCCAGCGCGTCGGACGGCAACTCGGACCGGTCAAGCGCGGCTGCGACGTCATCGACGGTTACGCTTCCGCGCTCCCTTCCCTTCGCGACGAGGTCCGCCACCTGATCTACCGATGGCGGTCCGCTTGACAGCACCGATGCACCCACGGGAGACAGTCTGCAGTATTGGTTCCATCAAATGGCAGACCCATTTTTGTCACCGAAGGTAAGACGATCGTCCTTACCGAATTGAGATCGCTTTTAGGTTTGGCCGGAGTTTGATCAGGAAAGTAAAGTCAATTACGCGGTCTGGTTTCAGGCGCCCGGCGACACCCCCCGGCCGGACGCAACTCTTTCGCTGCCCTGACGTCGTTGTCCAGCACCTTTGCCACCCGTTGGACCGCGCCAGATTCCCTGGTCAACCACTCTGGTATGCGGCTTGTGATCGCGGCCAAACTGTTACCGACCACCGGCGTGAAACACCCGGCTCTTGGGGGTTCAGTGCGCGTCCGCGACCTCACATCGATACGGACGCGCGGGGCCCACCTGCCGCCGGCCCGCCTCGGGCGGTCAGCTCCCGGCGGCGCGGTCGCGGAGGACGCGGCGCTGCTGCTCCAGCGCCACCAGCTCACCGAACAGCTTGTTGTACTCCTGCTGCTCCTCCACCGGATTGAGCCGCTGGATCCGCGACTTCACCGCCGCGATCGCCCGGTCCACCGCGATGGCCTCGATGGCCGCCAGCATGGCTCCGGCGTACCGCTCCTCGGCATGTGCGTCCGCCTGCATCGGCTCCACCGCGAACCGGGTCACCAGCACCCGGGCCCCTTCCTCGTGCGCGTGCTCCAGCAGCAGGTCCACCCACTCGCGACCGCCGTAGGCGCCCGCCGCCACACCACCGGCGGCCACGATGACCTTGTGCAGCATCACGTGGTCGGGAGCCGTGAAGGCCTGCGGATCGAGCGCGTCGAAGCGGGGCCCCAGCAGCGCAGGACGCTGCACGGCCAGCTTGAGCAGCTCACCCTCCACCCGCACGCTCGGATCGACGGGCGCCGCCTTGGGCGCGCGCCGTGGGCGCCCCTGCTGCGCCCCGCCCACCTCGGCGATGCGCTGCATGACGAAGCGCTCGTCCATGAAGCCCAGCCACCGGTCCAGGTCGATGGCGTACCGCTTACGCAGCCCCACGTCCTTGATCCCGGCCACGATCGGCGCGGCGGCGTCCAGAGCGGCGATCTTGCCTTCGTTGCTGCGCAGGTCGTAACGGGAGATCGTGCTCCTGATCGCGAACTGGAACAGCGGCTCCCTGCTCGCGATCAGATCCCGCACGGCCGCGTCGCCCTGCTTGACGCGCAGGTCGCACGGGTCGAGCCCGTCGCCCTGCACCGCGACGTACGTCTGCGTGACGAACTTCTGCTCGTCGGCGAACGCCCGCAGCGCCGCCTTCTGGCCCGCCGCGTCACCGTCGAAGGTGAAGATCACCTCGCCCCGGAACTCGGCCTGGTCGAGCAGGAACCTGCGCAGGATCTTGATGTGCTCCTCGCCGAACGACGTGCCGCACGTGGCCACCGCCGTCGGCACCCCGGCCAGATGGCAGGCCATCACATCGGTATAGCCCTCGACGATCACCGCCTGAGCCCGCTTGGAGATCTCCCGCTTGGCGAGATCAATCCCATAAAGCACCTGGCTCTTCTTGTAAAGCGGCGAGTCAGGCGTATTGAGATATTTCGGCCCATCATCGGAATCAAGCAACTTCCGTGCGCCAAAACCGATCACATCGCCCGTCGCGTCCCTGATCGGCCAGATCAGCCGCCCCCTGAACCGGTCGATGGGCCCCCGCCGCCCCTCCTTGGCCAGCCCGCCCTTGACCAGCTCCTCGGCCGTGAATCCGCGCCCCAGGAGATGGCGGGTGAGCGCCTCCCACTCGGCGGGCGCGTATCCCACACCGAACGTCTCGGCGTCGGCCCGCTCGAACCCGCGCTCCGACAGGAACCGCCGCCCGGCCGCCGCGTCGGGCTTGAGCAGCTTGTCCGCGTAGAACTCGGCCGCCGCCTTGTGCGCCTCGATCAGCCTGGCCCGCTCGCCGTGGTCGCGCCTGGGAACGTAACCGCCCTGCTCGTACTGCAGCTGGATCCCGGCCCGCTGCGCCAGCCGCTCGACCGCCTCACCGAACGACAGGTGCTCAATCTTCTCGACGAACGTGATCACGTCGCCGCCCTCGGAGCAGCCGAAGCAGAAATACATCCCGCGCTCGGGGGTGACGTTGAAGGACGGGCTCTTCTCGTCGTGGAAGGGGCACAGGCCCTTGAGGTTGCCGCCCCCCGCGTTGCGCAACTGGATGTGCTCGCCGATCACATCGGCGATGGGTGAACGCTCGCGTACGAGCGCGATGTCGACGTCACGGATCCGGCCAGCCACGCCGGTGAGTCTATTCCGCCCCACCGACGCTTCCAGCCGGTACGGGTGCGGTACGGGATAGACGGGCATTACCTGTGGGTTGCGAAAGGGGGAAAGCGGCTCTGCGAGGTGCCTCCGTCGGCTACAAAGGTAAAGGTTGTCGGTGGAAACGGTGACACGGGTGGAGATCATGCGATCGGGGCATCTCGGACGATGGGCGGCCGTCATGGGCGCTGTGCTGCTGACCGCTGCCTGCTCCCAGGCCACCGGGCTGGCCGGGGTCAGCGCCCAGTCGCCCGCCACCGCGCCACCCGCCACTGCCTCGCCCGCGGCGGTCTCGACGAGCCCGGCGACCTCCGCGACGCCCAGCCCGACGGCGGAGCAACAGGCGGCCGAGCAGCCGCCCAAGGGTGACGACCCGGTCAGGGTGCCGCCGCCGAAGCTGTCGAAGTACGAGTACACGTTCCCGGTCAAGGGCTGCAAGACGACCTACCAGCGCAAGCTGCTCGTGCTGCCCAAGACGACGATCTGGGCCGGGCAGGGGTGCGCGTTCGTGGCGCCGGTCGGCGGCGTCGTGGACGAGGTGAACACCCAGAACAAGTGGCGACCGTCCACGGACGTGGGGGCCGACCGCGAGGGGAGGTTCGTCACGATCATCGGTGACGACGGCGTGCGTTACCTCGGCGGCCACCTCGACTCGGTCGCCGACGGCCTCAAACCGGGCCTCCGGGTCAAGGCGGGCCAGTTGCTGGGGCGGGTGGGCAGGTCGGGCAACGCCCGCGACACCGGGCCCAATCTCTACTTCGCGATCTCGTGGAAGACGGGCCCGGCCTTCTGGTGGGTACGCAGGGGCATGGTCAAGCCGTGGGACTACCTCGACGCCTGGCAGTCCGGCAACCGCACGTACTCGCCCAGGGAGGAGACGCTGGCACTGCGCGGCAAGCTGGGCGAGACGCCGAGCTGCACCGTGCAGTGCGCGTCGAAGAAGACCCCGCAGGCCGGGAAGACACAGGGCCCGAAGCGCGACGACGGCACGGTCACCGTGAACCCGTCGATAGCTCCTTTTGGTCGATGATGACGCCTGACCTGATGAGCTCCTGGATCTCGTCCACGACGTCCCAGGTGTTGACGTTCATGCCGGCGATCACCCGGCCGCCGCGCAGCCAGTACGCGATGAACTCCAGGCTCGCGGGCTCGCCGCGGTAGACGATCTCGTCGTAGCCCTCGATGTCGCCGGAGAACTCCATGCCCAGCTCGTACTGGTCGGTGTAGAAGTACGGGATCAGGTCGTAGACCACGTCCTGGCCGAGCATGGACCTGGCGGCGGCCGGGCCACCGTGCAGGGCGTTGTTCCAGTGCTCGACGCGCAGGCGGCGCCCGTACAGGGGGTGGAAGGGTTCGGCCACGTCGCCGGCGGCGAACACGTCGGGATGTGAGGTACGCAGGGCGGCGTCGGTGAGGATGCCCTGGCCGACGTCAAGCCCGGCCTCGCGGGCCAGCCCGACCTCGGGCACGGCTCCGATGCCGACCACCACGAGGTCGGCGGCGAGCCGCTCGCCCGAGCTGAGCCGCACGCCGGTGTCGGTGATCTCGGCGGCGGCGGTGCCGAAGCGCAGGTCCACGCCCTTGCCTGCGTGCAGGCGCGCGAACAGGTCGCCGAGCTCGTGACCGAGCGCCCGGTTGAGCGCGGTGGGCTCGGGCTCGACGACGGTGACCTCGCAGCCCGCCGCACGGGCGGCCGCCGCGGTCTCCAGCCCGATCCAGGACGCGCCGACGATGAGCACGCTGCCGGCGGTGGCGAAGCGTTCCTTGAGTGCCTCGCTGTCCTGGACGGTACGCAGGTAGTGGGCGGGCCCCGGCAGGCGTCTCGGGGTGGCGCCGGTCGTGATGAGCAACTTGTCGTACGGCTGGCGCGACCCGTCGCCGAGCCTGACCAGGTGATGATCGGGCTCAATGCGGGTGACGCGGGTGCCGAGCCGCAGATCCACGCCGTTGTCCGCATACCACTCGGGGGCGTGGACGAAGATCTTGTCTCGTTCGCTCTTGCCCTGGAGGTACTCCTTGGACAGGGGCGGTCGCTCGTAGGGCCGCTCTGGCTCGGCGCCGATCAGGACGATCTCGCCGTCGAAGCCTTCCTCGCGTAGCGTCTGCGCGGCCTTGGCTCCCGCAAGTCCCGCGCCGACGATCACATATGTGGCCATGGGCGCAGTATCCGCCCGCCGGGGTCATGGGAAAAGCCTGGTGGCCAGGCTCATGGAGAAAGCTTGGTCAGCGGGAGAGCCTGCGGTGCCAGGCCACCGCCGAGGTGTCGGTGAGCGAGGCGATCTGGTCGATGACCACGCGGACGCGGGCCGCGTCGTCGGGGGCCTCCAGGTACGCGGGCCTGAAGGCGGGCTCCAGCGTGCCCGGCGCGCCCAGCGTGATCAGGGCGGCCAGCTCGCTGATGAGCTCGCGCTGCCTGGCCTGGTTGGCGTTGTGGTCCCTGGTGGTCATGACGTAGTGGGCGGTCACGCCTTTGAGCAGGGCGCACTCCAGCCGGGTGGCGTGGGGGACGACGAGGTCGGCGCGGTGGCGGGAGCCGTGCACCTCCTTGGTGGCGGCCTGGGCGGAGCGGCAGAAGCGGCCGATGAGCCCGCTCGTGAGGGCCTTGAGGCCGGCCAGGTCGGAGAGCGTGGCCTCGAAGCGGCGCGGCCAGAGCGGGTCGATGATCAGCCTGGCGAAGATCTCTTCCAGCTCGTTGAGGTCGGCGTACGGGGCGTACCAGGTTCGGGTGGTCTCGCACACCAGCGTGCGCTCGATGGGCGACCGGAGCGCTTCGGGCGTGACGTGGCCGGAGTGCAGGGCGTCCTCGAGGTCGTGGACGGAGTAGGCGACGTCGTCGGCCCAGTCCATGATCTGTGCTTCGAAGCTCACCCGCCCTTCCGGCGCGCCGTCCCTGATCCACCGGAACACGGGTAGATCATCGTCATATACGCCGAACTTTGGGGATTTAACGCATGTCCAGGGATATTTGATGGAAGCATCGAGGGCTGCCCGCGTCAGGTTGAGACCGGCGCTGCGGCCGTCCTCGGTGAGGACCTTGGCCTCCAGCCTGGTCAGCAGGCGCAGGCTCTGCGCGTTCCCCTCGAAGCCGCCGCACGAGGCCGCCAGCGCGTTGAGTGCCATCTCCCCGTTGTGCCCGAACGGCGGGTGCCCCAGGTCGTGCGCCAGACAGGCCGTCTCCACCAGGTCGGGATCGACGCCGAGCGTGGCACCCATCTCCCTGCCGACCTGGCCGCATTCGAGGGAGTGCGTGAGCCTGGTGCGCGGGATGTGCTGGCCGCCGCCGAGCGTCTCGCCAGGGCCCACGACCTGCGTTTTCGCGGCCAGCCTGCGGAGTGCGGCGCTGTGCAGCACCCGTGCCCGATCGCGCTCGAACGCGGACCGCTCAGGATTGCCGGGAGGTTCCGGAACCCAACGGTCCTGATCGTGCTGGTCGTAGTACGGCATTGCTTAGGCGATTTTATCCAGTTTCCCGACTCCGCTAGTGTCAAGCCTCGCGAGAACCCATTCCCCGGGAGCCCTCCCCCATGACGACAGCGTTCCGAGCAGTGCTGGCCTTCACCCTGCTCGCCGGCTTCTACGTTCTGGTCGGCCTCATCCTGGCGGCCGCCATCTTCTTCGACGTCCTGCTCTTCGTCGACTTCCACGCCAACGCCCTCAAGATCGCGATCGCCCTCACTCTGGCCGCCGGCGCCCTCGTACGGGCGCTGTTCATGGTGAGCCGCCGCCAGGGCGGTGAGCAGCCCGGGGTGCCGGTCGGGCGCGAGCACGAGCCGGTGTTGTGGCAGACGGTCGAGGACCTCGCGCAGCGCGTGCGCACGGCGCCGCCGGACGAGATCCGGCTGGTGGCGGAGGTGAACGCGGCCGTCTCCGAGGACACGCGCTGGCTGGGCATGAAGGCGACGCGGAGGCGGATGTTCATCGGCCTGCCGCTGCTGCAGACGCTCACGGTGGACGAGATGCGCTCGGTGCTCGGGCACGAGCTCGGCCACTACAGCGGCGCCCACACGCGCCTGGGCGCGCCGGTCTACCGGGGGCGGGTCTCGCTCATCGCCACCGTCCATGGGCTGGGCAACCACCCGTTCATCCAGCGCCTGTTCACCTGGTACGCCAAGCTCTACCTCCGGGTCTCGCAGGCCGTCTCGCGCAAGCAGGAGCTGGAGGCCGACCAGTTCGCGGTCTCGATCAGCGGCCGGCAGGCCATGGCGGGCGCACTGCGCAAGATCCACGCCACCGCGACGGGCTGGGACCTGTACGTCAACGACTACCTGTCGCTGACCGGCAAGGGCGGCACCAGACCGGTCTCGGTGTTCGGGGGCTTCCACGCCCTCATGAGCGACCCCGACCGGCAGTCCGAGATCGCCAAGCTGGGCGAGGAGCCGGAGGAGGTCTCACCGTACGACTCCCATCCCAGCCTGGCCGAGCGCCTGGCCGCCATCGACCGCCTGCCGGAGCCGCCGCACGTGCCGGATCCCCGGTCCGCGCTGACGCTGCTGCGCGACGCGAACGTGGCGGTGCAGGCGGTGGAGCAGTCCATGTGGACGCCGGAGGCGCTGACGGGGCTGCGGCCGGTGTCGTGGGAGGAGCTGGTGGCGCACGGCATGTACACGGGCCGCAACGCCGATGCCCTGCGCGATCTGGCTGTGGCCGGGCAGCGGGTCATGGGGGCCGCGCGGCCGTACCTGGACGCCGCCTTCGAGGCGATCGCGCGGGGCCGGCAGACGGAGCTGGAGGCCGTGCTGCGCGAGCTGGGCTGGAACCCGTCGGACACCCTGCTGGCCGGGGTGCTGGGGCAGGCGCTGGAGGCTGTGCTGATCCAGCTCGGGCAGGCCAAGTGGACCCTGTCGTGGTCGGGGCCGGCGCGGCTGCTGTACGACGACGGGGAGGAGGTGGCGCTGTCGGAGTACGCCGCGCAGGTGGCGGCCAACCCGGCGGCCGTGCCCGGGCTCCGGCAGTGGCTGGGGGACCACGGCATGCGCGCCGACTACATCCCCATCGAGGAGCCCGTCCCCGGGGCTCCGGTTTCCCCGGTCTAGCGCAAGGCCCGCTCGAACGTGGCGCGGTGCTCGGCGACCCAGTCGTGGCAGGCGCGTACCTGCGCGACCACTCCGCCCTCGCGCAACCTGACCGCGTACCGCATCCCGGCCGCCGCGTCGGCCTCGATGCCGCGCCGGCACCTGTCCTGCCACCACAGGATCGCCTCGACCACCTCGCCGCGCTCCCGCAGCCCGTAGGCGTCGCAGATCAGCCGCACCCGCCGGGCCGCGTCGGCCGGGTCCTCGACCGCGGGGCCCAGGCCCGCGTACTGCCAGCAGACGTGCGCCACGTCGTGGACGCGCCGGCCCGGCCCGGCGATGTCCCAGTCGATGAACGCCACCGGCCGCAGTTCCTCGCCCCGGTAGACGGTGTTCTTGGGAGACAGGTCGTTGTGGCAGACGACCTCCTCCTCGCCGGCCAGCGGCGTGCCGGCGGTCAGGTCGTGGAACTCCCGCACCATCTCGGCCACCCGCGCCAGGCTCTCGTCTGAGGTGACGCCGTCCGGCTGGACGTCCTCCCAGGCCACGTGGCCGTCCACGAAGCTCAGGATCTCGCGGCCCCGCTCGTCGAGCCCCAGGAACCGGGGCGCGCCCGCCCACCCGCTCCGCTGGAACAGGCGCAGCAACTCGTGCACGTACGCGGCCCGCTGCCCGGGCGTTCGCCGGACGGTGTCGCCGACGCGGACGACGGCGTTGACGAAACCCCCGGGAAGGTGTGTCTCAGACATGCTAACCAGCCTGTCAGACACTCCTGCGGTTTGAGACTTTCGGCAGATCGACCGCCTAGATGGAGCGTAAAGTCTCACTGGGAGGGTCAATGAAACACTTGAAGGCATGACCGAGAACGAGATCATTGGATTCGTGTCCGGCTTCCCCGGAGCCGTGGCCATGACCATCAGCGCGGACAGCGGAGCACCCGAGATCGCCTGGGGAGACACGTTCTTCTACTACGACCCGGAGGGCACTCTGGAGGCCCGCCCCCGGCAGCCGTTCGCGACCATCGTCACCAAGGACTACGACGGGTACGACACCGCCTCCGACCTGAACAGGCCGGGCGTGTTCCGGCTGAACATCCACGTCGGGAGCGGCGAGTTCCAGCGGCTCGTCGGCTACCCTCCGAAGGCGCACGCCGAGCACCACGCCGGCATCGACTACACGGTCGAGGACCGCCTCATCCCGCACCCGGTGTACGCGCGTCAGGGCTGGATCGCGATCCTGAACCCGGGCGAGCAGGCCCGCCCCCTCCTGGCCGAGGCCCACGCCCGCGCCGTGGCCCACCACCGTCCCCACAGGGCCTCATGACCCATCTGGCCGCCGTGGCGCGTCAGTCGTCGTGCCAGTCCGGGAGTGTGACCGTGCCGGAGAGCCAGTCGCGGCGGATGATCGCGTAGCCGACGGAGTCATGGAGGTTGCCGTCCCTGTCAGGCCACGCCTCCCGGTAGTGCGACTCCTTGGCGTACCCGCTCTTGCGGAAGACCGCTCTCATCACGTGGTTGTCCTGGCGGGTGTTGCCCTCGATCCGGTTGATGTGCGGCATCTCGGTGAACAGGTAGCCGGTCAGCCAGGCGACCGCCTCGGCGCCGAGGCCCCAGCCCCGCCACTCCTGCCCTATCCGCAGATCGAACATGGGCGTCTCGTCGGCGAGATCCAGCAGCTTGATCAGACCGACGCGCTGCCCGTCGGCGAGCACCCAGAACGTCCTCGTCTCCTCGTCGTCGTAGAGGCCGTCGGCGGCGCGGCTCCTCACGGCCTCGGGGTCCTGGGTGCCCGCGTGGAAGGGCCATTCCTGCCGGGTCAGGAAGTCGACGAGAAGGTCGGTGTCGTCGAGGGAGAATCTCGCGAACTCGATGCGCATCCCCGCATCCTGCTCGTCGGCTTCGCCCCCGGGCAAACGAATTAGACCCGCTCCCCTATCCGATCACCCGCTCGGGGCTGTCCAGCCAGACCCGCTGCCCCTCGGGCGTGACCGTCATGCCGAACCGCTCCCGCTCTGGCTCGTCCCACTCCGTCCACGTCCGGTAGGCCTCACGCCGATCTCCGATGAGGTCCACGGCCAGGGCTGCGCCGGACGGGTCGTTCTGCCGGGTGCACATCGTCGTGAGCCGCGAGAACCGGCCGCTCGCCGTGCCGTCCGGCCCGGCCACCAGCCGCAGGGCGTGATTGTCACCGAAGCCGCAGACGATCGCCGCCCCAGGGCGGGCCTGCGCGATCCAGGCGTACGGCACGGTGCGCACGGCGTACGTCACTAGCACCCCGTCATACGGCGCCCGCTCGGCACAGCCCGCCGCGCCGTCCCCCACGACGAGGTGCGGCATGGCGCCGGCGGCCGCCAGGTTCTTTGCGGCCTGCTCGGCCACGGCGGCGTCCGCCTCGACCGAGGTCACGCTTCCCGACTGGCCCACCAGGCGGCCGAGCAGCGCGGCGGTCCATCCCGTGCCCGTCCCCACCTCCAGCACCCGCTGCCCGGACACGGGCCCGAGCAGCTCGAGCAGGTCGGCGACCGCGCTGGGCGCGGGGCACGAGCACTCATTGCCCGTCACGATCGGCCGGCCCGCGTAGACGGCGTCCCACCAGGCCGGCGGGTCGGTGTCCCGGTCGATCGGCACGCGACGCCCGTCGCGCTCGATGGACTCGCCCACGGGTGGCATGAACCAGTGGCGGGGAACCGCCCGCAACGCCTGCTCGATCGGGCGGGTGAGGGGCAGGCGGTGCTCGGTGATGGCCGCGATCATGGCGTCCAGCCGCCATGCGATGTGCGGCAACATCACGTCTCCCCGTTCGCGAAAGGATGCCCACAGTTGTGCCACCCCACAGCTCCACCTCCGCACCGCCGAAAACGCTATCCGTGACGGTACGGCTACGATCCGAATGCGGCAAGGGGTTCCATGGAAGTGACCGGCGACCCGGCACGGCGGCGCCGCCGGGACGGCCCCGGGCGTGCTGACTCCTCAGCCGAGCCGGTGCGGAGGAAGGCGTCCAAAGCGTGATCAAAACTCTGCGTATTTCCGCGCTCACGCAGTAGATTCGGGGGCGCGCGGTGTTCCGCCCTGGTCGCTCCGCCCCCACGCGGCCACCCGGCGCCTGAACCCTCCTCGTGCGGGCCGGGAGGGGTCCCGGAGAGGTTGGGGCACCATGTGGGGGCGCGCGTACGACAAGCACCAAGGAGGCGAGTAGATGAGCGTCGCCAACAGCCTCGCGCATGGCGTGGAAGCGGCCGTTCCCGGCACACTCCACGCCCGCACCATCACCGGTGGCATCAAGGTCCGGCCGCGCCCTGGCCGTCAGGTCCGCTTCGGCCGGGCCAAGCGTCCGGCCGTCGACCTGAGCGTGGGGACGGACGACCAGTCGGTGAGCCGCCTGCACGCCGAGGTGACGTACCAGGACAGCTACTGGTGGCTGCGCAACATGGGCCGGCAGCTCATGCGCCTGCCGCACGGCCAGATGATGCACCAGTCATCCGATCCCATCCCGCTGACGGCGGGCTACACCCCGCTGTTCATCAGGGGCTCCGGCTACCGTCAGCACCTGGTGGAGCTCTACGTCACGGGACGCTACGGCGACACCCAGACGGATCGCCACGAGGCCGAGACCATCCCGCCGAAGATCTGGGAGATAAACGCGGCAGAGCGCCTGCTCCTGGTGGTCCTGGGCGAACGCTACCTGCTGTACGAGGAGGCGCCTCGGCCGCTGACGTACAAGCAGGCCGCGGCCCGGCTGGCCTACCTCCGCCCGGATGACGACTGGCGGGCGAACATCATCGAGGACCGCATCGAGGCCGTCCGCTACCGCCTCCACGCCGGCGGCTTCCCGTACCCGCTGCGCCACGACAAGGCGGAGGGCCGCCCCTACGACAACAACCTCCTGCACAACCTCCTCAGAGGGCTGGTCGAGTCGACGACCCTCGTCCCCCCGGACCTGGACCTCCTGGAGTCCGGGCTCGCCCATCCAGGCACGGCTACCCAGCCAGAGCGGTGAGCAGGTCCCCGACGGCTCCGAAGGCGACGGCCGCGTCGAGGGGGTTGGCGTAGGACCGGTGGGAGACGATGAGCCCGTCGCGTACCCGGGCGACCATGACCAGGTCGGAGGCGAAGCGCCTGCCGGTGGCGGTGACGGTGCCGTGCAGCCGGTATTCGGCGATGACGACCTCCGGGTCGGCCGTCTGGTGGATCCGGGCGTCGGTGACGGCGTCGAAGCGCTGCACCAGCGCCCCCTCGCGCAGGTGGGCGCGGAAGGTCTCGCGGCCCGGCTCCTGAGCCGGCACGCCCGGCGGCAGGTACGGCATCTCGAAGACGGCGTCCTCCGCGAACAGGTCGGCCATCTCCTCACAGGGGCCGTGGGCGACGAGGCTCAGCAACTGCCCGACGATCTGGTGTGCGCCGGCAACGGTCATGGCATACTCCTTGATTAAGCGGGGCGTCTGCACCGCTTAATCATTATGCGGGGCGATCGCCCCGGTTTACAAGGGGGACGATTGGACAGCCAGCGGCCGATGCGTGCCGACGCCCGGCGCAACAGGGAACGCATCCTCGAAACCGCCCGCGAGGCCTTCGCCATCGAGGGCCTGACCGTGTCGCTCGATGAGATAGCCCGCCGCGCAGGGGTCGGCCCAGGCACCGTCCACCGTCACTTCCCGGCCAAGGAGGCGTTGATCGAGGCGGTCCTCACCGAGCACCTCGCCTCGCTCACCGAGCAGGCCCGCCAGGCCGTCCAGAGCGACCGCGACGGGTCGGCGTTCTTCCCGTTCCTGCACAGCCTGATCAGCGACGCCCACGGCAAGCAGGACCTGGCCGACGCGCTCGCCCAGGCCGGCGTCAAGCTGTCCGAGCGCACCCAGGAGACGGCCCTTGACCTCCGCCAGGCCTTCGCCGATCTGCTCGTACGGGCTCAGGAGGCCGGCGCCGTGCGGACGGACGTGGACGCCGAGGACGTGCAGGCGATCGTCCTAGGAGCGCTCACCGCCGAGCGCCACCATCCCGCCCCCGACCGGCCCGGCCGCATGGCCGCCGTCGTGCTGGACTGCCTGCTGCCTACGCCGGAGGAACGGCCGCGCGGCTAGGGCCCCCTCGGCCTAGATGCGTACGCTGTGCGCACGGCGCTGTGCGTGTCACGAAGATCCCGAACGGATCGCCATCCGCGAGGCGCTCGCGTTCGGCAAGGCCCTCTACGACCGGCGCGTTGCCCTCGGGTTGAGCGTGGCTGAAGTCGCCGACCGAGCGGGCATGACCGAGGACGAGATCGAGTGCAAGGCTGCTCCGACTCAACAGGCCCGCCGCCGTTTCCCCGCATCCAGGTCGTGTGTCGGAAGTGGATCTCGGGCATGCGGATGATCACGGGCAACTGATCGACGGCATACGGTGGCGGACCCGGACCGGGACGCCGTGGCGGGATGTCCCGGAACGGTACGGGCCCTGGGGCCGAGGCGGCCTGACCACCAAGCTCCACTTGGCCGTCGAGCAAGGGCGAAGCCCATGTCGATCGTGATCAGAGCCGGGCAGCACGAGGACTCCCCGCAATTCGAACCTGTCCTGGAGAAAGTCCGCGTGCCCCACATCGGTCGGGCCGACCGCGCACCCGGCCGGTTCGCGTGCGCGCCGACAAGTCATACGCCTCCCGGAAGAACCGCGCCTACCTGCGCAGCCGCGGGATCCGCTGCACCATCCCAATCAAAGTCGACCAGGAACGCAACCGCAAAAAACTTGGCTCCCGCGGCGGCCTTCCGCCGAAGATCGACAAGACCGACTACCGCGAGCGCAACGCGGCAGCCTCATCCAGAGCGACCCAGTAGCGGCGCTTGACCCCGATTCCGGTGCTGCGCACATCTTCCAGGACGCCACCGTTGCTCTCGATGGTGCGCGCCGAGCCGACATTGTCATCGTCACAGGTGAGAAGGACCCGGTCCAGACCGAGCCCCGGTGCCTTGAGCAGGACCGCTCCCAGCGCCCACGTGGCGAGTCCGCGTCTCCTGGCAGAAGGCCGAATGCTGTAGCCGATGTTTCCGCCGCTTTCCAGCAGAAAGGCGTTCAGATAGTGCCGAAGGTCGATGGCCCCCAGGTAGGTCCCGCCGTCGACTATCCACCAGTGGGTGGCGTGCACGCGCCCTTCCCCTACAGGCAGCGAGCGGTCCGACTGCCGGCGCAGTCGCTCGACCCATGCTGCGAACCCGTCCGGGCTGTTGAGGTCATCGTCAGCGACCAGACCCAGGCCGGCCCCGTCCTGGTGAGCACCCGGCTCCCATTCGTCGCGCGCCGCGAGCCACGAGGAATGCAGCCGTCCCGTGGGGGCGATCAGTTCAGCCATGCGATCGACGATAACACCCACGCACCCTATGTGATCAGGCATTTTGTACCGGGCCCGGCCCTTTGCTCCTCGGGTGGGACACATCGGAAAGCCGGTTCTCCGCAGACGGGCGCCACCATCCGCCTTGCCTTCCACGGCTGCAGCCGAGACACCTTCCTCTGGAAACGTGGCCCGCGGCCGGTCGGCGGAAGGGGACCGGCAGGCCACCTCGCCCGGGGTCGGGCACCAGCAAGCCCATCCCGGTAACCGCGTAACGGGTGGGACTGGCGAGCGAAGCGAGCGGGGTTTTCGGGGGGTCGAAGGGGGCGTGAGCCCCCTTCGAGGCGTTGCGCGGAACTCCCACCCCCGTCGAGGACCATGCGTTTCCCCTTGGCCCCCCGAATCCCCCTGGGTTCTAGCGCGTGTCGGAGTCCGTTTCGGCCAGGGCGGCGCGGCCGGCCTCCAGGCGGGCTATCGGGATGCGGAAGGGTGAGCAGGAGACGTAGTCCAGGCCGACCTCGTGGCAGAAGTGCACCGAGTCCGGGTCTCCGCCGTGCTCGCCACAGATGCCCAGGTGCAGGTCCGGACGGGCCGACCTGCCCTCCTCCACCGCGATCTCGATCAGGCGGCCCACGCCCTCCCTGTCCAGGGTCTCGAACGGGGAGACGCCGAAGATGCCCAGGTCCAGGTAGCGGGAGAAGAAGGCCGACTCCACGTCGTCCCGGGAGAAGCCCCACGCCATCTGCGTGAGGTCGTTGGTGCCGAACGAGAAGAACTCCGCCGCCTCCGCTATCTGGGCCGCCGTCAGGGCCGCCCTCGGGACCTCGATCATGGTGCCGATGAGTGCGTCCACGCCGGTCTCCGCGAGGATCTTCTCCGCCTCCTCACGTACCGACTCCAGCTCCTGTACGGCCGCCACCAGCGGGATCATGATCTCCGGCCGGGCGCCGGGCACCTCCTTGGCCGCCTGGGCGATCGCCCTCACCTGCATCGTGAACAGGCCCGGGATCACCAGGCCCAGGCGGACGCCCCTGAGGCCCAGCATCGGATTCTGCTCGTGGAGGCGCTTCACCGCGGCGAGGAGCCGGCGGTCCTTCTCGGTGGCCTCGTCCGTGGCGGCCTTGACCGAGAGGTCCACGATGTCGGGGAGGAATTCGTGGAGAGGCGGGTCGATGAGGCGGATCGTGACGGGAGCACCGTCCATCGCCTGAAATATCTGGGTGAAGTCGGCCTTCTGCAGCGGCTCCAGCGCGTCCAGCGCCGCCTGGCGCTCCTCGTCCGTCGACGCGAGGACCAGGTCCTCCACCAGCTGCCTGCGCTCACCCAGGAACATGTGCTCCGTACGGCACAGCCCGATGCCCTCCGCCCCGAAACGGCGGGCCCGCGCCGCGTCCTCCGGGGTGTCGGCGTTCGCCCGGACGCCCAGCCGCCGCATCGAGTCCGCGTGGCGCATGATCCGGTCCACGGCCTTGACCAGCTCGTCCTCCGGCGGGGCGCCCTCGAAGTACTCGACCACCGCCGAGTCCACGACCGGCACCTCCCCGAGGAAGATCTCCCCGGTGGTCCCGTCGATGGAGATGACGTCGCCCTCGGACACCGCCACCCCGCCGGGTGCGGTGAAGCGGCGCTCATGGGGAGAGACCTCCAGCTCCTCCGCCCCGCACACGCACGTCTTGCCCATGCCCCTGGCGACCACGGCCGCGTGGGAGGTCTTGCCGCCGCGGCTGGTCAGGATGCCCTTGGCCGCGATCATGCCGGCCAGGTCGTCGGGGTTGGTCTCACGGCGGACCAGGATGACGTCCTCGCCCTGCTCCGACAGCTCCACCGCCCGCTCGGAGGAGAAGACGGCCTTGCCCACGGCAGCGCCGGGGGAGGCGTTCATGCCCTTGGCGATCTTCTTCTTCTCCGCGCCGCCGTCGAAGCGGGGGAACATGAGCTGCGCCAGCTGATCGCCGGTGACCCGGGTGACGGCCTCGTCGAGCGTGATCAGGCCCTGGTCCACGAGCTGCGTGGCGATGCAGAAGGCGGCCGCCGCGGTGCGCTTGCCGACCCGCGTCTGCAGCATCCACAGCTTGCCGCGCTCGATCGTGAACTCGATGTCGCACAAGTCCTTGTAGTGGTTCTCGAGGGTCTCCATGATCCGGAGCAGCTCGTCGTACGAGGGCTTGTCGATGCGCTCGAGCTCCTCCAGCGGGATCGTGTTGCGGATGCCGGCCACCACGTCCTCGCCCTGGGCGTTCTGCAGGTAGTCGCCGTAGATGCCCTGCCTGCCTGTGCCCGGGTCACGGGTGAAGGCGACGCCGGTGCCGGAGTCGTTGCCGACGTTGCCGAAGACCATGGCCACGATGTTCACGGCGGTGCCGAGGTCGGCGGGGATGCGTTCCTGGCGCCGGTAGAGGATGGCCCGGGGGGCGTTCCAGGAGTCGAAGACCGCCATGACGGCCAGGCGCATCTGCTCGCGCGGGTCGGTGGGGAAGTCCTTGCCGGTCTGGTCGCGGACGATGCCCTTGAACGTCTCCACGAGCCGCTGCAGCTCGCCCGCGTCGAGGTCGGTGTCCTGGCGCCTGCCCTTCAGCTCGTCGAGCGCGTGCTCGAACAGGTCGCCGTCGATCCCGAGCACCGTCTTGCCGAACATCTGGATGAGCCTGCGGTACGAGTCCCACGCGAAGCGGTCGTTGCCGCCCGCCTGCTTGGCCAGGCCGTGCACCGACTCGTCGTTGAGCCCGATGTTGAGGACGGTCTCCATCATGCCCGGCATCGAGAACTTCGCCCCGGACCGCACGCTCACCAGCAGCGGGTCGTCGGCCTGCCCGAGCCGCCGGCCCATCTGCTCCTCGAGCGCGTCGAGGTGCTCGGCGACCTCCTCGTCCAGGCCGTCCGGTACGACGCCCGTCGCCAGATAGTGGCGGCAGGCGTCGGAGGTGATCGTGAATCCGGGGGGAACGGGCAGCCCGAGGTTGGTCATTTCAGCGAGATTCGCACCCTTGCCGCCGAGAAGATCCTTGAGATTCCTGTTGCCCTCGGTGAAGTCGTAAACGTACTTGGCCACCACACGCTCCAATCAACGCCTCTGCCCGGACTCTACCGGCGAAATTGATGATGAAACTGCACCCCTCGGATAAGTTGTCGTTTGCGCAGGTAAACGGCCTGCAACAGGTCTAATCCAATTAAAGTTCTGGAAGATGCAAAATTGGCTTAGACCAATTGGTTTACACCAATTCTTGTGAAAGGCGGGTGGCGGGTGCAGAATCAGATCACACCCCCCATCAGGAGGCGCCCATGGCCACTCCTACCAAGCCCAAGCGGCGCGCCCGCTTAGTCGCGGGTTCCGCAAAGGCGGCCGTCGATTCCGCGATCTACCTCGACGACCGCCTGCCGTTCGCCCGCTGGCTCCGGCCGCAGCTGCGCAAGCTGTTCCCGAGCCACTGGACGTTCCTGCTGGGCGAGCTGGCGCTCTACTCGTTCGCGCTGCTGGTGCTCACGGGCACGTTCCTCACCCTGTTCTACGAACCCCATCCCGGCGTGGCCTTCGCGTCCGCCACGGAGACCAGCCTGGACGTGCGGGGCGGGCTGCTGATGCGGCAGCTCCACCACTGGTCGGCCACGGTGTTCGTGCTGGCGATCGTGGCCCACCTGTGCCGGGTGTTCTTCACCGGCGCGTTCCGGCGGCCGCGCGAGCTGACCTGGATGCTCGGGGTGGTGCTGTTCGGGCTGGTGCTGTTCGAGTCGTTCCTGGGCGTCTCGCTGCCCGGTGACCAGCTCGCGATGACCGGGCTGCGCGAGGCGCACGGGCTGCTGCTGTCGATCCCGCTGGTGGGCACGTACCTGGCGGCGTTCGCCTTCGACGGCGGGTTCCCCGGGCAGGTCATCCCGCGGGTGTTCGTCACCCATGTGTTGCTGGTGCCGGGGATCCTGATGGCGGTGGTGCCGCTGCACGCCCTGGTCCTGACCTGGCGGCAGAAGCACACCGAGCGAAGGGCGACGGCAGCTGACGAGCACCGGGTGACCGGCGGCCCGTTCTTCCCGTACTTCGCGGTCAAGAACGGCGCCACGGCGCTGTTCACGATGGGAGCCATCGCGGCGCTCGCCACGTTCGTGCGGGTCAACCCGGTGTGGGAGCACGGGGCGTACCGGGCGGGCGGATATGTGCCGTCGGCGCAGCCGTTCTGGTACTTCGGGGTGCTGGACGGCGCGCAGCGGCTCGTCCCGCCGTGGGAGATCACCATCGACGGGTACGTGTTGCAGCCCGGGCTCTGGATCCCGCCGCTCATCCTCACGGTCTTCTTCGGCGTCCTGCTCCTCTACCCGTTCATCGAGCGGCGCTTCACCGGCGACGGCGACCATCACCACCTGCTGGACCGGCCGTCGCAGGCGCCGGTGCGCACGGCGCTGGGCGTCGCGGTCATCGCGTTCTTCACGGTGTTGTGGGCGGGGATGTGGGTGTCGGAGGCGTCGCCGCGGATGCACTCCGCGCCGGGCTTCCCGCAGCCGGCGCGCGCCCCCGACGCGCTGCTGACCGTGCCGCACGACACGTACACGATGATCGTGATCGGGCTGCGGGTGGCCGTGTTCGTGCTGCCGGTGCTGGCGTTCCTGGTCGCCCGGGCCGTCTGCCGCAGACGAGCAGGCTAGGCCCGCCGTAAAAGACCATGGTGGTGAACGCGCGACGGGCCGCCCGCCGGGACAACGGCGAGCGGCCCGTCAGACGAGCGCTAAAGATCAGTCATTGAGGTGCTGGCGCAGGTAGGACTCGACGCCGTCGAGCGAGATGCGCTCCTGGGCCATCGAGTCGCGCTCGCGGATGGTCACCGCCTGGTCCTCGAGCGTGTCGAAGTCGACCGTGATGCAGAACGGCGTGCCGATCTCGTCCTGGCGGCGGTAGCGGCGGCCGATGGCGCCCGCGTCGTCGAACTCCACGTTCCACCGGCGGCGCAGCTGCGCGGCCAGGTCGCGGGCCTTCGGCGACAGGTCGGCGTTGCGCGAGAGCGGCAGCACCGCGGCCTTGACCGGCGCGAGCCGGTGGTCGAGCCGCATGACCGTGCGCTTCTCCAGGACGCCCTTGGCGTTGGGCGCCTCGTCCTCGCTGTAGGCGTCGAGCAGGAACGTCAGCGCCGCCCGGTCGACACCGGCCGCCGGCTCGATGACGTAGGGGATGTAGCGCTCCCCCGTGTCCTGCTCGAAGAAGCTGAGGTCTGCGCCGGACGCCTTGGAGTGGGAGCTGAGGTCGAAGTCGGTGCGGTTGGCGACGCCTTCGAGCTCACCCCACTCCGAGCCGGCGAAGTTGAAGCGGTATTCGATGTCCACCGTGCGCTTGGCGTAGTGGGACAGCTTGTCCTTCGGGTGCTCGTAGAGGCGCAGGTTGTCCTTGCTGATGCCCAGGTCGGAGTACCAGCGGAAGCGCTCGTCGATCCAGTATTGGTGCCACTCCTCGTCCGTGCCCGGCTTGACGAAGAACTCCATCTCCATCTGCTCGAACTCGCGGGTGCGGAAGATGAAGTTGCCCGGCGTGATCTCGTTGCGGAACGACTTGCCGACCTGGCCGATGCCGAACGGGATCTTCTTGCGTGCCGACTGCTGCACGTTGAGGTAGTTGATGAAGATGCCCTGCGCGGTCTCGGGCCGCAGGTAGGCCAGGCCCGACTCGTCCTCGACCGGGCCGAGGTAGGTCTTGAGCAGGCCGCTGAACTGCTTGGGCTCGGTGAAGGTGCCCTTGTTGCCGCAGTTGGGGCAGGTGATGTCGGCCAGGCCGCCCTCGGGCGACTTGCCGTTCTTCTCCTCGTACGCCTCGATGAGGTGATCGGCGCGGAAGCGCTTGTGGCAGGAGAGACACTCGGTCAGCGGGTCGGTGAAGGTCTCGACGTGGCCGCTGGCCCGCCACACCTCGGGCGCCAGGATGACGCAGGAGTCGAGGCCCACGACGTCGTCGCGCGACTGGACCATCGACAGCCACCACTGCCGCTTGACGTTGTTCTTGAGCTCGACACCCAGTGGACCGTAGTCCCACGACGCGCGCAGTCCGCCGTAGATCTCGCTCGACGGGTATACGAGCCCGCGGCGTTTGGCGAGGCTGACGATGGTGTCCATGACGTCGGTGCGTCGTGCCATTTTGGTTGATTCTCTTTCCGGCTGGAGGTCGGCGAGTGAAATTGGTGAGATCCCAGCTTAGGGGACGCACGCACCCTCTCGCGCGCCAGTAATCGTTACGCCCCGTCTTGCATGTAGACGTCCTCGTAGGCACTGGGTTCGTTGACCATGAGGATCATCAGCGGGTACATCGCCATCCTCGCAGCCGACAAAGCCCTGCGGTAGAACCCGGCGCCCTCCCATTCCGTGACCAGCGCCCACAGATTGGGCTCATCGACCGAGCGGGCCAGCCGGCCACGCCGGTAGCCCGGCTGCGCGGCGAGCGTGTCGAGAATGGTTTGGCCTTGCTTGACGAAGTCTTGGGACTGGGCCTCTGGAACGGTGTATCGGATCACGGCGAGCACCTGACCAGATTAAAGGCGTTACGACAGGCCGACACGCCAACTGCCGTAGGCTCTGAGGGTGGCCCCTGACAGCAAGCGCCCGCTTCCCAAGGGCGAGCAGTTCTTCACGCCGGGCGCGACCGGCCTGCGCAAGGCCGTCGAGCAGCGCAGCGCCGTGCCGATGACGTACTTGTTCACGCAGGTGCCCCGGTGGGCGGCGCCCGCCGTGCTGGTGATCCTGCTGCTGACCGGGTTCGCCGTGGCCAACCCGCTGGGCGGCGTGGCCGTGCTGCCGGTGATCGCGTTCGTCGGCTGGCTGGCTTACCTGTCGTGGCCATCGCTGGGGATCGGCGGGAAGCTCCTGCGGGTCGCCGCGCTGATCTTCCTCGTGCTGGTGGTCGCGACCCGCTTCGGAGCCTTTTAGGGCAGCAGCGTGTAGTGCGGGAAGTTGCCGGGCAGGCGCTCGCCCTCCGGGCCCGTGGTGGCGGCCCGCACGAGCAGCTCGCCGCCGACGAACGCGCCGCGCCAGGACGCCCCGAGCCCGCCGAACAGCTCCTCCCGGTCGCCCCGCGAGCGGGGCCGGTTGTGGCCGACCTTGAAGGCCCGGACCTCCGGCGCCAGCCGCCGGTACGTCTCCTCCTCGTCACAGGAGAGCGTGGCCACCAGGGCGCCGTTGCTGGCGTTCATCGCGGCCAGCAGCTCCGCCTCCGTGTCCACCAGCACGAACGTGTCCACCGGCCCGAACGGCTCGGCGTGGAAGAGGGGCGAGGAGCGGGGCGGGTTGAGGAGTGCCATCGGCGCAAAATACGCCGAAATATCCTGCCCCGGCAGGAAATGTCCGGTGTCGAGCGGCGCCCTGTGCACCGGCACCCCGCCCCGGGCCACGGCCTCGTCCACCTGGTCGGCCAGCTCCTTGGCCTTCGAGGCGTTGATCAGCGGCCCGAAGTCCAGTTCGGGCAGCGGGTCGTCGGGCGAGTCCACCGCGAGCGGATGCCCGAACCGCAGGGACCCCACCGCCGCCAGGTACGCCCCCAAAAACTCGTGGAACAGCGACCGCTGCACCACGAACCGCGGATAAGCGGTGCACCGCTGCTTGCCGTAGTCGAACGACGCCCGGATCTGCCGCGTGAGCAGGTCCCAGTCGCCGTACTCCCACACGCCCCAGCAGTTGAGCCCCTCCTGCTCCAGCACGTGCCTGCGCCCGACGTCGGCCAGCGAGGTCGCCACCTTCGCCCCCGCGTCCCTGCCGCCCACGAACGACACGCAGCCCAGCGAGCGCCCGCCGGCGAGCACCGGCGACAGCTCCGCCCCTCCCCCGCTGACCAGCGTGAACGGCAGCCCCTCCCGTACGGCCAGCGCGCAGGCGAGCGTGAGGCAGCACAGCCCGCCGTCCGTGGGAGTCTTGGCGATCACCGCGTTGCCGGCCAGCGCCTGCACGAGCATGGCATGCATGAGCACGCTCATCGGGTAGTTCCAGCTCGCGATGTTGCTGACCGGCCCGGGCAGCGGCGCGCGTCCCGCGAGCATGCGGTCGATCTCCTCGACGTACCAGCGCACGCCGTCCAGGCAGCGGTCCACGTCAGCGCGGGCCGTCTTCCACGGCTTGCCGATCTCCCAGACCAGCAGCAGGGCCAGCAGGTCGCGGTGCGCGGCCATGGACTCCACGGCGGCGGACACCATGGCCTTGCGCTCGGCGAGCGGCACGTGCCGCCACCTCTGATGCTCCTCGACCGCGCCCGCCACCGCGCGTCCGGCGCCCGCCCGGTCGAGCCTGGGCAGGCCCGCGATGGCGGTGCCGTCCAGCGGTGAGAAGCCGGGCACGGGGCGCCCGTCGCGGTGCCAGATGCCGCCCCAGTGGTTCAGCACCCGGTCGTCGTGGAAGGCTTCGGGCGCCGCCGAGCAGCATCGGTCGTAGGCGTCCTGCCAGGCCATACCAGGCTTGAGCCGCATATGCTCCTCCTCAGTCGGACCAGTCAGCGGTGATGAGCTCGGGCAGCGGCTCGAACTCCTTGATCGCCTCGAGCGAGGGCCCCATGGCGGCGTTGGCCTCGCGCTCCACCATCACCTCCACCAGCACCGGCAGCCGCTCCCGCGCCGACTCCGCCGTCGCCCAGGCCAGCGCGTCGCGGATGTCCCCCGGCAGCTCCACCCGCCGTGCCGGGCAGCCGAACGCCTCCATGGCCTTGACATGGTCGATGCCGCCTTCCCCGTAGTGCAGGTCCACGGCGTAGTTCATGTCGTACGGGATCTCGGCCTGCCGGATGAGCCCCAGGTACTCGTTGTTGATCATGACGATGACGAACGGGACGCGGTACTGGGCGGCCACCGCGACCTCCTCCATGAGGAACTGGAAGGAGTAGTCGCCCACCACCGCCACGACCTGGCGCTCGGGATGGGCGCACTTGACGCCCATGGCCGCCGGCACCTCCCAGCCCAGCGGCCCGGCCTGGCCGCAGACCAGGTAGCGGCGCGGCAGGTAGGTCGTCTGGAACTGGCCCGACCAGATCTGGTAGAGCCCGATGGCGGTGACGAACGTGGTGTCCCTGCCGAAATACTCGTTGATCTCCTTGAAGACCCGTGGCGGCTTGATCGGCACGTCGTCGAAGTCGTCGCGGCGGGCCATCGTCCGGCGCAGGTCGGCGATCTTCCGTACCCACTTGCCGGGCTCCTTCGGCGCCGTACGGCGGCGCGCCTCGCCCAGCAGCTCCGCCAGGACCGGCCGGGCGTGGCCGACGATCCCCAGGTCGGGCTCGAAGACCCGGCCGATCTGCGTGGGCTCGATGTCCACGTGCACGAACGTGCGCCCTCTGCGGTAGACGTCGAGGTCGCCGGTGTGCCGGTCGCCGAAGCGGGCGCCCACGGCCAGCACCAGGTCGCTGTCCAGGAACGCGGCGTTGCCCCACCGCGTCTGGGTCTGTATGCCCGCCATGCCGGCGAACAGCGGGTGGTCCTCGGGGAAGGCGCCCTTGCCCATGAGCGTCACCTGCACGGGGACCTGGAGGTGCTCGGCCAGCGCGCGCAGCTCGTCGCACGCCTCGGCGATGATCACGCCGCCGCCCGCCAGGATGATCGGCCGCCGGGCCTCGGCCAGCAGGTCCACGGCCTTGCGCACGGCCCTGGGCAGCGGCCCTGGCTCCTCGACGGGCAGTGGGGCGTCCAGCTCCCGGTCGTACAGGCAGGTCCCGCGCTGGACATCGAGCGGCAGGTCGATGAGCACCGGCCCGGGCCGTCCCGAGCGGGCGATCCTGAACGCCTCCCTGAACACCCACGGCGCCTGCGCGGGCTCCTTGAGCTGGACCGCCCACTTGGTCACCGGGCGGGCGATCTCCACGATGTCGACCGCCTGGAACGCCTCCTGGTGCAGCTTGGAGCTCACGGCCTGCCCGGTGACGCAGATCATCGGGATCGAGTCGGCCAGTGCGGTGTAGAGGCCGGTGATCATGTTCGTGCCGGCGGGGCCCGAGGTGCCGATGCAGACGCCGACGTTCCCGGTCACCCTGGACCAGCCGTCGGCGGCGTGGGTGCCGCCCTCCTCGTGGCGTACGGTGATGTGCCTGATCGAGCTGTGCTGGAGCGCGGCGTAGAGTGGCAGGATGGCCGCGCCGGGGATGCCGAAGACGGTGTCCACCCCCTCCGACTCCAGCACCGCGACCACGGCCTCCATGCACGGAATCCTCTCCGTGCTCCTGGTTCTCTCGCTTCGCTCGTTCACGAGTTGAGCCTTTCGACGACCTTGAGCAGGGCGGAGTGGTCGAGCGAGCCGTGGCCCTGCGCCCTGGCCGCGGCCACGAGCTGGGCGACCTGCCCGGTGAGCGGCAGGCTGACGCCGGCCTCGCGGGCGGCGGCGACGGCGATGCCCATGTCCTTGTGGTGCAGGTCGATCCGGAACCCGGGGGCGAACTCCCGCTTGACCATGGTGTGCCGCTTGAGCTCCAGGATCCTGGAGCCCGCCAGGCCGCCCGCGAGCACGTCGAGCCCGGCCACGGGGTCCACGCCCGAGGCTTCGAGCAGCACGATGGCCTCCGACACGAGCCCGTAGATCCCGCCGACGACGAGCTGGTTGGCCGCCTTGACGGTCTGTCCCGCGCCGGCCGGGCCGACGTGCACGACCGTCGTGCCGAGCGACCTCAGCAGCGGCCTGGCCGCCTCCACGTCCTCGGCCTCGCCGCCCACCATGATCGACAGGGTGCCGTCGATCGCGCCGCGCTCGCCGCCGCTGACGGGGGCGTCCAGCGCCCGTATGCCGACGGCCGCGGCCTTCCCCGCGACCCGGCGGGAGGTCTCGGGCTTGATGGTGCTCATGTCGATGTAGAGGAGGTTCGGCCGGGCGTACTCGATGACCAGCGGCGCGACCTCCTCCACCTGCGGCGAGTCGGGCAGCATCGTGATCACCGCCTCCACGCCGCCGACGGCCTCGACGACGCTGGATGCGCCCTTGCCGCCCAGGGCGACGAGCTGTTCGACCCGCTCGGCGCTCACGTCATAACCAGTCACGACATGTCCGGCTTTGAGGAGGTTGGCTGCCATCGGGCTGCCCATGATCCCCAAGCCGATGAACCCGATGTTCATGCCCGCCTCCAGTCGAACGCGCCCGGCCCCTCGTGCCGGTATTCCAGGCCGACGTGGCCGCGATAGCCCGCCGCGGCCAGCCGGGCGAAGATCTCGTCGTACGGCATGCGCCCGCTGCCGGGCCGCCCCCTGCCGGGGTTGTCGGCGATCTGCACGTGGCCGAACCTGGCGCTGTGCCGGTCGATGAGCGACAGCACGTCCTCGCCCATTCGGTGCAGGTGGTAGAGGTCGGCCAGGAAGGCCACGTTCTCCCGGTCCACCTCGTCGATCAGCTCGAACGCCGCCCGAGACGACGTGATGGGATATTTCGGGTTCTCGTGGGAGTTGAGAGCCTCGACGACCACGGTCGCGCCGATGCCGGCCGCCGCGTCGGCCGCCCTGCGCAGGTTGGCCACAGCCAGTGCCCTGTCGGTGCCCGGCTCGTTGCCGTACAGGGCGTTGAGCACCCCGCAGCCCAGCTCGCCCGCCAGCTGGACCGCCACGTCGATGTTGGCCTGGAACCGGGCGGACCCGTCCGGCCTGGCCAGCAGCCCGCGCTCGCCCGCGGCCATGTCGCCCGCGTCGAAGTTCAGCCCCACGAGCCGGACGCCGGCGTCCTCGATCGCCTGCCGCAGCGCCGCCGCCTCCGCGCTTGAAGGCTCCGGGCCGTCGAAAGGCCACCACAGCTCGACGGCGTCGAACCCGGCTTTGCCCGCCGCGGCGGGCCGCTCCAGCAGCGGCAGGTCCGTGAAGAGAATGGAGAGATTGACGTCGAAGTTCACGACGGGACCGCCGAGCGCATGAGGCGGGCCGTCTCCGACGGGGTGCGGCCGACGCGGACCCCGACCGCCTCCAGGGCCTCCTTCTTGGCCTGGGCGGTGCCGGACGAACCGGACACGATCGCGCCCGCGTGCCCCATGGTCTTGCCCTCCGGCGCGGTGAAGCCGGCCACGTAGGCGACCACGGGCTTGGTGACGTTCGCGGCGATGTAGGCGGCGGCCCGCTCCTCGGCGTCGCCGCCGATCTCGCCGATCATGACGATGGCGTCAGTGCCGGGGTCGTCCTGGAACGCCTGGAGGCAGTCGATGTGGGTGGTCCCGACGACGGGGTCGCCCCCGATGCCGACGGCGGTGGAGAAGCCGAGGTCGCGCAGCTCGTACATGAGCTGGTACGTCAGCGTGCCCGACTTCGACACCAGCCCGATGCGCCCGGCCGAGGTGATGTCGGCGGGGATGATCCCGGCCGACGACTGCCCGGGGCTGATCAGGCCGGGACAGTTGGGCCCGATGATCCTGGTCCGGCCGTTCGCCAGGGCGCGGAAGCGTACCGTGTCGTGCACGGGGACGCCCTCGGTGATGACCACGCACAGCGGCACGCCCGCCGCGACGGCCTCCTCCACGGCCGAGCCGGTGAACCGCGGCGGCACGAACACCACGGAGACGTCGGCCCCGGTCTCCTCCATCGCCTCCGAGACCGAGCCGAACACGGGCACCGTGCGCTCGCCGAAGTCCACGGACCGCCCGCCCTTGCCGGGCGTCACCCCGGCCACGACGTCGGTGCCCGCGGCCAGCATGCGGGCGGTGTGCCTGGTGCCCTCCGCGCCGGTCATGCCCTGCACGAGCACCCGGCTGTCCTTGGTCAGAAAGATCGCCATCACGCACCTGCCGCGAGTCTGGCCGCCATCTCGGCGGCGCCGTCCATGGTGGAGACCTGCCGGACCGCCGGGTGCCTGGCGTCGCTGAGTATGCGCCTGCCCACCTCGGCGTTGTTGCCGTCCAGCCGTACGACGATCGGCCTGCCGAGGCCGCGGTCGCCGAGGAGCCCGAGCGCGGTGACGATGCCGTTGGCCACCGCGTCGCAGGTCGTGATGCCGCCGAAGACGTTGACCAGCACCGACCGCACGCCGGGGTCGGCCAGGATGATCTCCAGCCCGTCGGCCATGACCTTGGCGGACGCGCCGCCGCCGATGTCCAGGAAGTTCGCGGGGGCGGCCCCGGCCCCGGCGACCACGTCGAGCGTGCTCATGACCAGCCCGGCGCCGTTGCCGATCACGCCGACTTGGCCGTCCAGTTTGACGTAGTTCAACCCCTTGGCCCTGGCGCGGGCCTCCAAGCCGTCCGACTGCTCGTCGTACTCCCAGGAGTGCCGGAACGCGGAGTTGTCGTCCAGGGTGACCTTGCCGTCGAGCGCCATGATGCGCTGGTCGGTGGTGCAGATCAGCGGGTTCACCTCGACCAGCAGGGCGTCCTCCGCGACCAGGACCCGCCACAGCTTCTCCAGCACCTCGGCCGCCTGGTCGGGCAGGCCCGCCTTGGCCGCCAGCAGCCGGGCGGTGTCCGCGTCCACGCCTGTCACAGGGTCGATCGGCAGCTTCACCAGGGCGTCGGGGTCGGTGGCCGCGAGCTCCTCGATCTCCATGCCGCCCTGGCCGGACACCATCGCCAGGTAACCGCCCTCAGCCCGATCCACGAGGAAAGCCGCGTAATACTCCTCGAACGGCACGGTCGCGGCCTCGACCAGCACGCTGCGCGCGACGTGCCCCTTGATGTCCATCCCGATGACGCGCTCGGCCTCCGCCTCGGCGCTGACCGGGCCCGCCGCGGGCCTGATCCCGCCCGCCTTGCCGCGCCCGCCGGTCTTCACCTGGGCCTTGATGACGACGGGCGCGTTCAGCTCGTCCGCTATCGCGCGGGCCTCGGCTGGGGTGGCCGCGATCCCTCCTGGTGGGACCGGGATCCCGTGGCGCCCGAAGAGCTCCTTCGCCTGGTACTCGTACAGGTCCATTCGAGCCTCCTTTGTAGACGGTATACCGTATGGAATATCCTCCGTCTAGGGTCTCGACAGGTGCTCGTCTACTGGATATTCCATACAGTATGGAGAATGCAGTTAGAGACTGGCGCGGGCGCTCGTACCTCACCGGACCCGTCCCTGCCGACCGCACGCGCATGTTCTGGCTGGCCTGGGGCGCCATGGCGGCGATCAGCCCGCTCCAGTACGGCTACGCCGCCCTCCTCGCCAAGGAGACCACCGGCCTCACCCTGCTGGCCATCTGGATCGCCTGCCAGGCGGCGGGCGCCCTCCCGGCGCTCCACCTGGTACGGCGGGGCCGGCTCGGCGTCCGCATCTGCCTGGCCGCCGGAGCCGCGCTCAGCGCCCTCGGCCTCGCCACGGCGGCGCTCAGCGACCCTGGCCCGGCCACGGCAGGGCCGGCCGGTCCCGGCCTGGTCGCTCTCATCGGCTATGCGCTGCTCGGCGGGCTTGGGGCGGGCCTGGTCTACGGGATCTGCGGCGAGGTGGTCTCCTCCTGGTACCCGGAGCGGCCCGCCGCCCGGGTCGGCCTGATCACCGGCGCCTTCGGGTACGGCGCGGTGCCCGTCCTGGTGTGGGCCGGGATCGCCCCGGCCGCGACGTCCACCGCGTTCCTGGTCGCCGCCGCCGTCGCCGTGGCGGTCATCGGTGCGGCGGCCCGGCACCTGCGGCTGCCACCGGCGCTGTGGTGGCCCGAGGACGTCGACCCGCGCTCGTACGCGCTGGACGCGGCGAGGCTGCGCACGACCCCGGAGGCGGCCAAGCAGTTCAGGTTGACCCAGGCTCTGCGCACGCGGACCCTGCCCGCGCTGGCCCTGATCCTGATATGCGCGGGCGCGGTGTCGGTCTTCGACGTGATCGTCGTCGCGGGCACGGGCTCCTGGGGCGCGCTCGCCGTCCTGGTGGCCCTGAACGGGGCCAGCCGGTCTGTGGCCATGCGCTGCTCGGAGCTGTTCGGGCGCCGGCGGGTACTGGCCGCCGTGCTGACGGCACTCGCCGTCGGCCAGCTCCTCCTCGCCGCCGCCCAGCACCCCGCACCGGCGACCGGCCCGAGTGGGCCGTTGTTGTGGTTGGGGATCGTGGCCGCCGGGCTCGGGGGTGGGGCGTTCTATCCGCTGCTGGCCAGCCTGGTGCGGGAGTTCTTCGGCGTGGAGCGGGCGGGCGAGATCCACGCCGTCGTCTACAGCGCCAAGGCCCTGGCCGGAGTCGCGGCCGTCGCGCTGGCCCTGCTCGCCCTGAGCAGCGCCGTGACGGCGCTGGGCGTCGCCACCGCGCTCGCCGCGCTGCCCGCCCTGGCCACACCCCGTCTTCGCATCCCCGGCCTTCCCGTCACCATCCCCTTGTGACGAGGTTCACCAGCCGCTTTAACTATGCGAACGGTATGCTGTAGGCAGTCGACGAAAAACCTTAAACGCAGCCCCTGGAGTCGTGACCATGTTGCTGTCGGATCAGGCCGGTCAGGCGGCGGCCGCCAAGATTCCCCGCCCTGCCACTCTCAGAGAGAGCGTTATCGAGGCTATCCAAGAGCTCATCGTCTCCGGGCAGCTCAAGCCAGGACAGCACCTCGTCGAGAGCGAGCTGGCCGAGCTGCTGGGAGTCTCCAGGCAGCCGGTCCGCGAGGCGTTGCAGCAGCTCAGTGGCGAGGGCTGGGTGGACCTGTTCCCCGGGCAGGGCGCGTTCGTGCATGTCCCGACGCTGGAGGAGGCCGACCAGCTGCTGGCCGTCCGCACGCTGCTGGAGACCGAGTCCGCCAGGCTGGCCGCCGAGCACGCGGGCGAGGACGGCGTCAAGCGGCTGCGCGCCCTGTGCGCGCGGGGCATCGCGGCGGTGGAGTCCGACGACGTCGAGGCCGCCGTGGCGACCAACTCCGAGCTGCACGCCCTGGTGACCGCCCTGTCGGGCAACAAGGTCCTCTCGGAGCTGGCCAGCCAGGTGGCCAGGCGGGTGCGGTGGTATCACACGCCGGTGGCCCGCCAGCGCGGCATGGCCTCGTGGGAGGAGCACACCTCGCTGATCGACGCCATCGAGGCGGGTGACGAGCGCCGCGCGGCGAAGATCATGCGCGAGCACACCGAGCACACCCGCGCCTCCTACCTGGCGCAGCGCGAGAAGGAGCCGGTCGAGCCCGCGCCCAAGCCGGTACGCCGGCGCCGCCCGCGGCAGCTCGGTTGACCTGACGTTCACAGAAGGCCACATGCTCCGAAACACCTCGGGTAGAGGATGGAGCCAGACAGATGGGAGGTGCATGACCATGAAGGCGTTCATCCGCTTTCTCCTGGGTGATCCCCCTGGTCAGGCAGCGGACGGCCGAGCGATCGGCCTGGGCCTGAGCACGGCGCTCAGGAAGTACAACTCCGCCGACGACGCCGACCGCTACCTGCGTGAGTGGGCCGCCGCGGAGCACGACGTACACAATTGCCCACGGCACTGAGCCGCGGCAGGGGCGACAGGCCCCGACCGCGGCGTGGTCAGCGCTCGACAGGCTCGGGCTCCACCTCCTCCGACTGAGATGCCCTGGCGTCACGAGCCGACTTGATCAGGCTCAGCACCGTGGTGACGGCGAGGGTGCCGACGATGACACCGAGGGACACCAGGATCGGGATCTTCGGTGCCCACGACACGCCGTCGTGGTGCAGGGCCTCGAGGATCAGCTTCACGCCGATGAAGGCCAGCACCACCGACAGCCCCTTGCTCAGGTAGACGAGCCGGTCGAGCAGCCCGCCGATGAGGAAGAAGAGCTGCCGCAGCCCCATGAGGGCGAAGGCGTTGGCGGTGAAGACCAGGTAGGGCTCCTTGGTGAGGCCGAAGATGGCCGGGATGGAGTCGAGCGCGAAGAGCAGGTCTGTGGTCCCGATGGCGACCATGACGATCAGCATCGGGGTGACCATCCTGCGCCCGAGGTGCACGGTGAGGCGGGCGCCGTGGTAGGTGTCCGTCGTCGGGAGCACCCGGCGCACCGCGCGCAGGGCGATGTTCTCGGAGAACTCGGCCTCCTCGTCCTCGTGCCCGACCAGCTTCCACGCGGTGTAGACGAGGAAGGCGCCGAACACGTAGAAGAGCCAGTCGAACCTGGTCACCGCCTCCGCGCCGGCCGCGATGAACGCGCCACGCATCCCCAGCGCCAGGATGATGCCGATGAGCAGCACCTTCTGCCGGTACTGCCGTGGCACCTGGAAGCGGCTCATGATCAGCAGGAAGACGAAGAGGTTGTCCACGCTGAGCGAGTACTCGGTGATCCACCCGGCGAAGAACTCGCCGCCGTGCGCGGGGCCCGACAGCAGCAGCAGGCCGGCGCCGAACACCGCGGCCAGGCCGACGTAGAACGAGACCCAGGCCACGCACTCCTTGAGTGAGGGCTCGTGCGGCTTCCTGGCGACGATCCAGAAGTCCAACGCGACCACGAGCGCGAAGCCGCCGATCGTGGCCAGCCAGATCCAGACGGGCAGGTTCACCGCCGCCGCCCCCTTCGTGCGCGCAGCATCCCCGCGTGCCGGACGTAGACGCCGAGCAAGTCCTTGGCCAGCGGATTGGTGCCGGCGCAGCGCACCAGCCAGTGCGGCATGAGCCGCTCGTGCAGCCAGACGAAGCCGATCGCGAAGCCGAGGCTGACCATCGCCTGGTACGCCAGGAACGGCAGCACGCCGTCGGCCAGGCCGACCCCGATCAGGCTCTCCTGAGCCAGCCGGGACACGGGAAAGGCCGCAACCCAGTACAGGCCGACAGGTCCGAAGGTCCCCGGACGGAACACGCCGTGGCCGAGCAGCACGCCGTACAGGCCGCCGAAAAGGGCGAGCGGTAAGGCGAGCGACAGTGCCGACATCGCGGCCATCCCGATGGGCTGCCCCGCGAACAGGGTCAGCCCACCGGCCATGGCTCCGGCGACGGCTCCGATCGACGCCCCTGGCAGGGCGAGTTCGAGGCTGTGCCGTCCGTCCATCAGCCCACGACCACGCCGAAGGCGAACAGGCTGTAGAACAGCATCCCTAAGTAGAACACCGCCCCACACCCGATGATCACGTTCGTCCACCACTTGGGCCTGATCGGCTTGGGCAGCATGCGGTTGTTGACCAGGAGCAGCGTCACGCAGTACGCCCCCATCGCGAACGTCGACAGGAACGCCAGCGTGTCCAGGATCCCGCTCGGCCCGTCGGCCGGCCCGAACAGCAGGATCAGGATGCCGAAGATGATCACGCCCCAGAGGAAGATCCCGTACAGGCGGGACATGCCCAGCTTCTTCGCTCCGGGGATGAAGTTGTACGTCATGTCCGCCTGACCCCGGGAGAAGGAGTCGAACAGCCCCAGAGTCGCGTTCAGCCCGATCAGCGCGATGAACCCGAGGAACACTCCCCCGAGCACCGAGCTGCCCGCATGCGAGACGGCGTTGGCCATCGCGGTGAGCGCCACCTCGCGGTCGTCGCCCTGGATGGCCGCGCGCACGCCCGGGTTCAGCCGCGCGGCCGACTGCGCGATCACCGTGAACGAGATCGTCACCAGCATGGTGATGCCCCAGAACAGCAGCAGCGCGTCGAACGTGACCCAGCGCCGCCAGCCCTTCCACTTGGCCATCTCGGCCGGGTCCTCGGTGTCGAACATGAACCCGCGCGAGGGCCGCTCCTCTTCCTCAGCCGCGTGCCGCAGCCCGCGGACCTGCGGGATGTGCGCGCCCATGCCGGCCCCGGAGTCACGCAGGTGCAGCGTGTACCACATCTGCTGCATACCGGAGGGTCCGGCGAAGGCGCACGCGCCCACGATGACCGGGAACCAGGCCGCCGACATGGCCTCCGACGGGAAGTAGCCGAAGGAGAACATGCCACTGATCGTGGAGACCACGTCACCCCAGGACCCGACCATGGCCGCGACCACCGCCGTGCCGATCACGAGCGCGCCGATGAGCAGCGACAACACGTTCTCCAGCACGTTGTAGATCACCTTGGCCAGGCTGAACACCACCCCGACCAGCACGAGCCCGACGATGGCGGTCACCACCCACGGGATGCCGGTGATCTCCTCGAACGCCGCCGCTCCCGCCGAGAGGTGTCCCGGCCAGATGTAGACGGCGATGGCCACGATGAAGAAGAACCACATGATCGGCTTGAACACCCTGGCCGCGCCAGAGAAGATGCTCTCCCCCGTGGCCATGGCGTACCGCGCCATCTCCAGCATCACCACGGCCTGCAGCGTGACGCCGATCAGGAACAGCCATCTGATCTCGGGCCCGAACAGCAGCACCAGTCTGGGCCACATGTACGACTCGCCCATGCCCACGCCCAGCGCGACGAGGAAGACCGTCGGCCCGAGAATGTGCACCGACGGAGGCGCGTCGGGCAGCTTCCTGATGGGCATCGGCTCAAGCCGGCCCGCTTTCCATACTCGTTCGTCCTCGACCGGCGGCGTGGCCGTCGCCGGTGGTGTTTTCGATGTGTCCACCTACGGACCTCCTGGGGGGTTGTTGCTTCCTCGTGCGCCCCGATTAGCCCCCTCGCCCGCCGCTGCTGCACTCGGCTCTTAGCGCAGCAGTCCGGCAGCCCTGGCCCAGCGGTACTTCGCACCGAGGACCGCCACGGGCTTCTCCGTCGTGTACGGGTACGCGACCACGCCGTGCTCAAACAGGAACTCGCTGGCCTCCTCTACTTCGGTGTCGCCGGCGAGCGACGCCACGACCGGCTTCACGTTGCCCTTCGCCCGCTCCTCCGCCACCACGCGGGCGATGAGTTCGGCGAAGACCATCGGCGGCGTCACGATCGTGTGCCAGTAGCCCAGGACGAGCGCGTGGATGCGCTCGTCGGCCAGGCCGAGGCGGACCGTGTTCTCGTACGTGGAGGGTGGTTCGCCGCCGGTGATGTCGATGGGGTTGCCCGCCGCGCCGAACGGCGGGATGTAGGCGCGGAACGCCGTGTCCAGGTCGGGCGGGATGTCCATGAGCGTCAGCCCGGCGTCCACGATGGCGTCCGACAGCAGCACGCCGGAGCCGCCCGCCCCGGTGATGATGACGACGTTCTCGCCCTTGGGGGCGGGCAGGATCGGCAGCGCGCGGGCGTACTCGAGCATGTCGTTCAGCCCGGGAGCGCGCACCACCCCGGCCTGCCGCAGGATGTCGTCGTACACCTTGTCGTCGCCCGCCAGCGCGCCCGTGTGCGACCCCGCCGCCCGCGCGCCCATCGCGGTGCGGCCGGCCTTGAGCACGATGACCGGCTTCTGCTTGACGACCCTGCGTGCGGCCTCGACGAAGCCGCGGCCGTCCTTGAGGTCCTCCAGGTGCATGGCCACGGCCTTGGTGTTGTCGTCCTGCTCGAAGAAGGTCAGCAGGTCGTCCTCGTCCACGTCGGCCTTGTTGCCGACGCCGACGATGGCCGAGACGCCCATCTTGGTGGTCCGGCTGAAGCCCAGGATGGCCATGCCGATGCCGCCGCTCTGCGAGGTCAGCGCCACGCTGCCCTTGACGTCGTACGGGGTGCAGAACGTCGCACAGAGGTTCTCCGGCGTGTAGTAGTAGCCGTAGATGTTCGGCCCGAGCATGCGCACGCCGTGCCTGCGCGCGATCTCGACGATCTCCTTCTGGCCCTCGACGTTCCCCGTCTCGGCGAACCCCGACGGGATCATGACGGCGCCCGCCACGCCCTTCTTCCCCACCTCCTCCAGCGCGGGTGCCACGAACTTGGCGGGGATCGCGAACACGGCCACGTCCACGTCGCCCGGGACGTCCGAGATGCTCTTGTACGCGGTCAGCCCCATGATCTCGTCGGCCTTGGGGTTGATCGGGAAGATCTCGCCCTGGTAGCCGCCGTTGATGAGGTTGCGCATGACCGAGTTGCCGATCTTGCCGGTCTCGGCGGAGGCACCGATCACGGCGACCGAGCGCGGCTTGAAGATCCGCGTCATCTGCCGGAGGATCTCCTCGCGCGGCAGCCGGGCGACCTCGGCGGGCTTGTCGCCGATGAGGATGCGCACGTCGGCGGCGACAGCGCCGTTCGCGTCGGCGAAGACGGGGTTGAGGTCCACCTCGACGATCTCGGGGAAGTCGGAGACCAGCCTGCCGACGCGCTCGATCAGCTCCGCGAGTGCCTCCCGGTCGGCGGGCTCCGCGCCACGGGCACCACGGAGCACTTCCGCCGCCCTGATGTCGTCCAGCATCCCAAGGGCATCTTCGCCCGAAACCGGGGCAAGGCGGAAGGTCACGTCCTTGAGCACCTCGACCAGGACGCCGCCCAGCCCGAAGGCGATCACCTTGCCGAAGGTGGGATCGGTGACGGCGCCGATGATGACCTCGTGGCCGCCGCCGACGAGCTGCTGCACCTGGATGCCGTCGATCTTGGCGTCGGGGTTGTAGGCGCGGGCGTTGGCCAAGATCGTGTCGTACCCCTCGCGGACCTCCTCCACGGTCTTGAGTCCGACCAGGACGCCGCCGGCTTCGGTCTTGTGCAGGATGTCCGGCGAGACGATCTTCAGGACGACCGGAAGGCCGATCTTCTCCGCGATCTCCGCGGCCTGGTCGGCCGAGGCGGCCAGCCCCTCCCCCGGCGTGGCGATGCCGTACTCCTCGCACAGCCTGCGCCCTTCGGGAGCCGTCAGGGCCGTGCGGCCCTCGGCGAGCGCCTTCTCTATGACTTCGCGGACCACTAGATGACTCCGTTCGTCTTCAGCTCGACCAGCTCATCGGCGCTCACGCCGAGCTCGCCGTAGATCTCCTGGTTGTGCTCGCCGAGCAGGGGCGGGGTGACGACGTCCACCGGCGAGTCCGACAACTGCAGCGGGCTGCCGACGGTCACGAACTCGCCGCGTTCCGGGTGGTCGACCGTGACGACGATGCCCTCATTACGCAGGCTCTCGTCCTCGACCAGCTCCTTGGTGGACAGGATCGGCCCGCACGGGATGTTCTCGGCGTTGAGCCGGTCGAGGACCGTCCACTTGTCGTGGCGGATCGTCCACTCCTCGATGAGCTGGAACATCTTGTCCAGCTTCGACAGCCGCGCCTCCGGCGTCGCCCACTCGGGGTCGTCGGCCAGTTCGGGGCGGCCGATGATGGTCGAGATCGGCTTCCAGCCGACCGGCTGCACGATGACGTAGATGTAGTCGTTCGGGCCGCCGGGCGCGCAGCGCACCGCCCAGCCGGGCTGGCCGCCGCCGCTGGCGTTGCCCGAGCGGGGCACCTCGTCGCCGAACGTCTTGTTCGGGTACTCGCGCAGCGGGCCGTGCGCCAGGCGCTGCTGGTCGCGGAGCTTGACGCGGCACAGGTTCAGCACGGCGTGCTGCATGGCCACCTGTACGCGCTGCCCGCGACCGGTCTGCTGGCGCTGGTAGAGGGCGGCCAGGATGCCGGCCACCGTGTGGATCCCGGTGCCCGAGTCGCCGATCTGAGCCCCGGTGGCCAGCGGCGGGCCCTCCTCGAAGCCGGTGGTGCTCATCGAGCCGCCCATGGCCTGGGCGATCACCTCGTACGCCTTGAACTTGGCGTACCTGCCGGTGCCGAAGCCCTTGATCGAGGCGTAGATCAGGCGCGGGTTGAGCTCCTGGAGTCGCTCCCAGGTGAAGCCCATGCGGTCTACCGCGCCCGGGCCGAAGTTCTCCACGAGGATGTCGGCGCTCTTCACCAGCTCGGTGAAGATCTCCTTGCCGCGCTCGCTCTTCATGTTGAGGGTGATGCTGCGCTTGTTGCAGTTGAGCATCGTGAAGTAGAGGCTGTCGACGCCCGGCAGGTCGCGGAGCTGCTGCCGGGTGATGTCGCCGGTCGGGGCCTCCAGCTTGACCACGTCCGCGCCCAGCCAGGCGAGCAGCTGGGTGCAGGACGGGCCCGACTGGACGTGGGTCATGTCGAGGACGCGAACACCGTCCAATGCTTTGGACATCTTCAATCTCCCTGACGGAACGCGACTTACCGCATACGGCTTGTGAGCTTCTTCTCGACTGGATATGGTTGTCGCTGGTCGAGCGGGCAGGGCATAACCAAGCCTGTCGGCGAGATCGTTTCCGTATTGTTGGTACAGCTAGGCCGCTGGATCGGCGGTGACAGCGCGTGGAGACCTGGCCGGTGGGCAGTCTGTGAAGCGCGAACCCCCGGATACTGGTCGCTCGGTATGACGGGAAGCATCTTCTGCACTCGTGTGGAGGAGGAGATCATTTGTACATCGTCTGGTTCATGGTTCCGGGGGCATAGACCTCCGGATCCACCCACACGTTGATCAGCGAGGGCTTGCCCGACTCCCTGGCCCGCTCGAGCGCGGGGCGGATCTCGGCCGGGTCGCGCACCTCCTCGCCGTGGCCGCCGAGGAGCTTGGCGAAGTCGCCGTAGCGGATGTCGCCGAGGGTGTTGCCGACGCGAGCGCGGTCCTCGCCGTACTTGGCGGCCTGGCCGTACCTGATCTGGTTCATGGACGAGTTGTTGCCGATGACCCCGATGAACGGCAGGTCGAAGCGGACCATGGTCTCGAAGTCCCACCCGGTCAGGCTGAAGGCGCCGTCACCGAACAGGCAGAGCACCTCCTTGTCGCGCCGCGCCTGCTTGGCGGCCATCGCGAAGGCCATGCCGACGCCGAGCGTGCCGAGCGGTCCCGGGTCCATCCAGTGGCCGGGCGACTTGGGCTGCACGACCTGGCCCGAGAAGGTGACGATGTCGCCGCCGTCGCCGATGTAGATGGTGTCCTCGGTGAGGAACTCGTTGATCTCGTGGACCAGCCGGTAGGGGTCGATGGGCTGGGCGTCGGAGAGCTGGCGGGGCAGGCGCTTCTCGTACGCCTGGGTCTCGACCGCGCGCAGCTCGTCCATCCACTCCTTGCGCTTGGCGCCCGCGTTCTCGATGCGGCCGCTGGCGGCCTGGGCCGCCGCCGCGAGGATGAGGCCCGCGTCGCCCACGATCCCCAGGTCAATGTCCCGATTTTTCCCGACAGTGCGGTAGTCGAGGTCGATCTGGACCACGGTGGCGGTCGGCGAGAGGCGCTTGCCGTAGCCCATCCTGAAGTCGAACGGGGTGCCGACGATGATGATCAGGTCGGCGTTGGTGAAGGCGTACCTGCGGCTGAGCTGGAAGTGGTGCGGGTCGCCCGGCGGGAGCGTGCCGCGGCCCGAGCCGTTCATGTACGCGGGCACGTTCAGGGCCCGTACGAAGTCGATCGCGGCGTCGGTCGCCCGGCACGTCCACACCTGGCTCCCGAGCAGGATGCACGGCTTCTCCGCGTGCGCCAGCAGGTCCGCCAGCCGCTCGATCGCCTCGGGGTCGCCCTGCTGGCGCGTGGATGCCCGGTAGTGCCCCGGCTCGGGGATGCGGGCCTTCTCCAGCGGGACCTTCGCGTCGAGCACGTCGCGCGGGATCTCCAGGAAGGACGGGCCCGGCGCGCCGTGGTAGCACTCCCTGAAGGCCATCGACACGATGTCGGCCACCCGCTCCGTGCTGGGCACCGTGGCGGCGAACTTGGTGATCGGGGTCATCATGTCCACGTGCGGCAGGTCCTGTAGCGAGCCCATCTTGTGCTGGCTCAGCGCTCCCTGGCCGCCGATGAGCAACATCGGGCTCTCCGCGCGGAAGGCGTTGGCCACGCCGGTCACCGCGTCGGTCGTGCCCGGTCCCGCGGTGACCACCGCGCAACCGGGCTTGCCGGTGATGCGCGCATAGCCGTCCGCCGCGTGCGCCGCCACCTGCTCGTGACGTACGTCGATGACCTCGATGCCCTCATCGACGCAGCCGTCGTAGATATCGATGATGTGGCCGCCGCAGAGCGTGTAGATCACTTCCACGCCCTCGGCTTTGAGTGCCTTGGCTACGAGATGACCGCCAGAGATCGTTTCCGACATCATGCCACCTTTCCCGGCGCTGTCTTCCGCATACTGCATACCGTATGACCGCAATGGTTACTCCCTCCCGATCGGCCTGTCTAGCCCCCAGGGGGCAACTCGATCAGCTCGACCTGCTCACCGGACCACGCCGGCGGGACGACGGCCAGCGCGTCGGCCAGCGCCGCTCCCCACAACGAGCCCGGCCGATCGTGCCCCACCGGCACCGCGCCCCGGCTCGATCTCCGCACCGGCACGAGCCGCGTGTCGTGCGGATGCGCCCGCACCGGCCCGGCCAGCGCGGACGTCTCCTTGCGGGCACTCGTCCCGGCCAGTTCGCGCAGAATCGGGGCGAGCAACGTGAGCGCCGCGCCGAGCGCCGCGAACGGGTTGCCCGGCAGCCCCACCACCAGCGGCCCGTCCGGCAGCCTTGCCAGGAGCTGCGGGTGCCCCGGGCGCACGGCGACGCCGTCGACGAGGATTTCCGCGCCCAGGTCGTCGAGCACGGACCTGAGGTGGTCGGCGGGTCCTTTCGACGATGCGCCGCAAACGATGACGACGTCAACGGCCGCCGCCGCTCCGGTCACGCCGACGCCATCCGATGGCACAGCACTCACCGCGCCGCGCCCGCCGATCAACGCCCGCCCTTCGGCAGGAGCAGGCGGCGGGGCGGTGGCGCGCGGCGGCGGCTCCTCAGGCGTGGGTGCGGAGGGCGGCGCGTTCACCAGCGCGGCGAGGGCGGTGCGCAGCGGCTCCCGGCCGTCGGGCAGCCGGGACGTGCCCGTGACGCGGCCTCCCGCCCACTCCACCAGGCCCGGCAGGAACGGGCCGATGGCGTCGCGTACCCGGCCCGGCGCGGGAAGCCCCTCGTGCACGACCTCGTCACCCGTGACCAGCACGGCCACGCGCGGGCGGGGCCGTACCAATAGCTCGTCGTGGCCGAGTGCGGCGGCCAGCCCGAGGGTCACCGGGGTCACCACCGCGCCCGCGCCGAGCACCACCGCGCCCTCGGCGATGTCCTCGCCGCGCCGCCGGATGTGCCGCCCCGCCTCCACGGCGCCGTCCACCCACACCGGTTCCGCCTCCACCCGCGCCCGGGGCACCGCCACCGACCTGGGAGGCGGCACCTCGGCCGCGTGCTCGTAGGGCAGCACCGCCGACGCGCCCGCGGGCGTCGGAGCGCCGGTGGCAATCTCCACCGCCTCCCCCGGCCGGAGCTCATCCCCGTAGCAGGCCCCACCGGCCAGGACACGGCCCATTACCCGCCAGGGTCCGGCACCGGCCACCGCGTAGCCGTCCATCGCCGCGACGTCCACCCCTGGCACCGCCACCAGCGCCGTCAGCGGCGCGGCGAGGCGGCAGCCGAAGGCGTCGGCCAACAGCACCGAGGCGGGCTCGAGCGGGACCGCGGAGGCCGCCGCGAGGGCCCGCACCGAGGCCCAAGACATCGTTTTCACCACTGGATCATCACGCAAAACGGTCATAGGCATGCTCCTTGACCCGCTTTTTTCCATACTGTATACCGAATGCAAGGTGGGCCGCGCCCAGCCGCCCCCCTCATGTAACGGGGTTCCGTACATACGATCCGACGCGAGAACGGAGCGGAGCATGAAGGTCGCTGTTCTTGGCGCCGGCGCCATCGGCGCATACGTGGGGGCCGCCCTCCACCGGGCGGGAGTCGAGGTGCACCTCATCGCGAGAGGCGAGCACCTGCAGGCGATACGCCGCGCCGGTGTGCGGGTGCTCACCCCCAGGGGCGACTTCACCGCCCACCCCCATGCCACCGACGACCCCGCCGAGGTCGGTCCGGTGGACCACGTCTTCCTGGGCCTCAAGGCGAACAGCTACGCCTCCGCCGGCCCCATGATCAAGCCACTCCTCCACGAGACCACGAGCGTCATCGCCGCGCAGAACGGCATCCCGTGGTGGTACTTCCACGGGCTCAAGGGCCCCCACGAGGGCTACCGCATCGAGAGCGTCGACCCGGGCGGCGCGGTCACGACCGCGCTGCCCCTGAACCGTGCCATCGGCTGCGTCGTGTACGCCGCCACCGAGATCGAGCAGCCCGGCGTGATCCGCCACCTCGAAGGCACCCGCTTCTCCATCGGCGAGCCGGACGGCCGGCTGACCGAGCGGTGCGCGGCCTTCAGCGAGGCCGCGATCGCCGGCGGGCTGAAGTGCCCGGTGGAGCGCGACCTGAGGCGCGACGTCTGGATCAAACTCATGGGAAACATCGCCTTCAACCCGATCAGCGCGCTGGCCAGGGCGACGATGGCCGGGATCTGCCGCCACGACGGCGCCAGGGAGCTGGTCGCGGCCATGATGCGGGAGACCGTCGAGGTGGCCAGGCGAGTCGGCTGCGATCCGGGGATCTCGATCGAGCGCCGCATCCGGGGCGCGGAGAAGGCGGGCGAGCACAAGACCTCCACGCTCCAGGACCTGGAGAAGGGCAAGCCGCTGGAGCTCGACGTGCTGCTGGCGGCCGTGGTCGAGCTGGCCGACCTCACCGGCGCCGAGGTGCCGACGCTGCGCGCCATCCACGCGGTGAGCGACCTGCTCAACGCGAACCTTGTCCGCGCGGTGTAATCGGGAATACCGTAGCCTGTATACAGAATGGAGGGATCATGAGCTATGACCGCCTGACCCATCCACTGGTGCGCGAGGACGGCGTGCTTCGCAGAGCGACCTGGGAAGAGGCGCTCGAGCGGGCGGCGGAGGGATTCCGCCGCAATATCGAGAGGCACGGCCCCGACAGCTTCGCCATGCTGTCGTGCGCCCGCTCCACCAATGAGATGAACTACGTCGGGCAGAAGTTCACCCGCGTGGTGATCGGCACCAACAACGTGGACTCCTGCAACCGCACCTGCCACGCGCCGAGCGTGGCAGGCCTGTCGGCGGTGTTCGGCAGCGGTGGCGGCACCTCTTCCTACGCGGAGGTGGAGGACACCGATGTGATCGTGATGTGGGGCTCGGCGGCGCGCAACGCCCACCCCATCTTCTTCCAGCACGTGTTGAAGGGCATTCGCAACGGCGCACGGATGTTCGCGGTGGACCCGCGCCGCACCGGCACCGCCCAGTGGGCCGACCTGTGGCTGGGGCTCAACGTGGGCACCGACATCCCCCTCGCCCACGCGGTCGCCAGGGAGATCATCCACGCCGGGCTGCACAACGAGGCGTTCATCGAGCGGGCCACGGCCGGGTTCGAGGAGTTCAAGGAGTCCGTCGAGCCGTGGACGCTGACCGCCGCCGAGCAGGTGACCGGCGTGCCGGCGGACGCCATCCGCGAGCTGGCCCACGCCTACGCCCGCGCCGACCGCGCCCAGCTGTGCTGGACGCTCGGCATCACCGAGCACCACAACGCGACGGACAACGTACGGGCCCTCATCAACCTGGCCCTGCTCACCGGCCACGTCGGCCGCTACGGCTCCGGCCTGTCGCCGCTGCGCGGCCAGAACAACGTGCAGGGCGGCGGCGACATGGGCGCCATCCCCAACCGCCTGCCGGGCTTCCAGGACATCCTCGACCCGGGCGTCAGGGCCCGCTTCGAAAGCGCGTGGGGCAGGGAGATCCAGCCCCGGTACGGCTTCAACCTCACCGAGATGCTGGAGGCGATGGCCGAGGGCGAGGTGACCACCTGCTACCTGATCGGTGAGAACCCCGTGCAGTCCGAGGCGGACTCGCTGGCCTGCATCAAGCGCCTGTCCATGCTCGATCACCTGGTCGTGCAGGACATCTTCCTCACCAAGACCGCCCAGATGGCCGACGTCGTGCTGCCCGCCAGCGCCGCCTGGTGCGAGGCGGACGGCACGTTCACCAACAGCGAGCGCCGGGTCCAGCGGGTGCGCAAGGCCGTGGAGCCGCCGGGCGAGGCGCGCGACGACATCTGGATCATGTGTGAGATCGCCCGCAGGCTGGGTCACGACTGGCACTACGACGGGGCGGAGGAGGTCTGGAACGAGCTGCGCGCCCTGTCGCCCCAGCACAAGGGCATGACCTACCAGCGGCTGGCCGAGTTGCAGGGCATCCAGTGGCCCTGCCCGTCCGAGGACGCGCTGGAGCCGCCCTACCTGCACGGCAGGTTGTGGGAGAGCGACCCGGTCAAAAGGGGACTGCCGGCGCCGTTCGCGCTGCTGCGCCACTCGCCGCCGGTGGACCTGCTGGACGAGGAATATCCGCTGCGGCTGACGACCGGGAGACGGCTCGACTCGTACAACACGGGCGTGCAGTCGTCCGGGTTCGCCTCTCCCCTGCGCCGCGGCGAGACGGTGGAGCTCTGTCCTGAGGACGCCGAGCGGCTCGGCGTCGTCGCGGGCGAGGAGGTGCGGATCAGCTCTCGGCGCGGGACGGTGGTCGCGCCGGTGTTCATCGACCCCGCCCTGCGGCCGGGGCTGGTGTTCATGACCATGCATTTCCCGGACGAGGTGGACACCAACTCGCTCACCATCGAGGCCACCTGCCCGATCGCGGGCACGGCCGAGTTCAAGGCGGCAGCCGTACGCGTCGAGAAGCTCGTTAAGGCCGGGTGATCAGATGGATCTGAGGTTCCGCGGCGCCGAGCCGTCCGAGGAGGAGCGCGCGGCCGTCGACGCACTGCTCGGACCGCCCGCCACCGCATGGGATGGCGGTTCGAGGACCGAGACCGACCTGCGGGTCGCCGCCCGCGCCGAGTCGCAGCGCGACCTGCTGCTCCCCGCCCTGCACGCGGTCAACGACCGGGTCGGGTGGATCAGCGAGGGCGCGCTCGAGTACATCTGCCGCCGCCTCACCGTGCCGCCCGCCGAGGCGTACGGGGTGGCCACGTTCTACTCGCTGTTCTCCATGGAGCCGCGCCCGAGGCGCGTGCTGCACGTCTGCACCGACCTGGCCTGCCAGGCGAAGGGCGGAGAGGACGTACGCAGGCGGGTCGAGGAGGCGCTCGGGCCGCAGGGCCGGTCGTGGCACGAGAGCCCCTGCCTGGGCCTGTGCGAACGCGCCCCCGCCGCGCTCGCTCTGGAGGCGGGCACTCCCCCCAAGGCCCAGGTGTACGCCCCCGCGCAGGCCGACACGATCGCCGGCACGCCGAGCCCCAACGGCAGCACGCCCAGCCTCGAGGTCGCGGGCGACGCCCCGGTGGCGGCGGCCGTGCCGCAGGCCGGGCAGGACGGGCTGACCCTGCTCAGGCGGGTCGGCACGGCCGATCCCGGGAGCCTGGACGACTACCGGGCGGCCGGCGGCTACACCGCGCTCAGGCGGGCCTTCGAGCTGGGCCCGGCCGGGGTGATCCGGGAGGTGCTGGAGTCGGGGCTGGTCGGCAGGGGTGGCGCGGCGTTCCCGACCGGCCGCAAGTGGGACGCCACCGCGCGGCAGCCCGACCACCCGCACTACCTGGTGTGCAACGCCGACGAGAGCGAGCCGGGCACGTTCAAGGACCGGGTCATCATGGAGGGCGACCCGTACGCGCTGGTGGAGGCGATGACGATCGCCGGGTACGCCACCGGCTGCGCCAAGGGCTACCTCTACATCAGAGGCGAGTATCCCCGTGCGACCGCGCGCCTCCAGCACGCCATCGCGACCGCCCGTGCGCGGGGCCTGCTCGGCGACGACATCCTCGGCAAGGGGTTGTCGTTCGACATCGAGCTGCGGAGGGGCGCGGGCGCGTACATCTGCGGCGAGGAGACCGCGATCTTCAACTCCATCGAGGGCAGGCGCGGCGAGCCGCGCAGCAAGCCGCCGTTCCCCGTGGAGAAAGGGCTGTTCGGCAAGCCGACCGTGGTCAACAACGTCGAGACGCTGGTCAACGTGCTGCCGATCCTGGAGCGCGGCGCCCAGGCGTACGCGGCGGCCGAGCCGAAGCTGTTCTGCGTCTCGGGCGCGGTCGAGCGGCCCGGCGTGTACGAGCTGACGTTCGGCGCCACCTTGCGTGAACTGCTGGAGATGGCCGGGACCACGGGCACGACCAGGGCGGTGCTGCTCGGCGGCGCGGCCGGCGCGTTCGTCACCGACCTGGACATCCCGCTCACCTTCGAGGGCACCAGGAACGCGGGGGCCACGCTCGGCTCCGGCGTGGTGCTCGTCATCGACGACAGCGTGGACATGAAACGGCTGCTGCTGCGCATCGCGGAGTTCTTCCGCGACGAGTCCTGCGGCCAGTGCGTGCCCTGCCGGGTGGGCACCGTACGGCAGGAGGAGGCCCTGCACCGCCTGTCGAGCCGGGTCTCCGAGGACGACCTCGTGCTGCTGCGCGAGGTCGGCCAGACCATGCGCGACGCCTCCATCTGCGGCCTGGGACAGACCGCATGGAACGCCGTCGAATCCGCCATCGACCGCCTGGGGGTGTTCAGATGATCCCGCTTCAGCCGCCCCGGCGGCTCATCGACGTCCAGATCGACGGCGAGGACGTACGCGTGCCGGAGGGCTCGACGATCCTCGACGCCTGTCAGGCGGCCGGGAAGGACATCCCGACCCTCTGCTACGGCGACACGCTGACCCCGAAGAACGCCTGCCGCGTCTGCGTCGTGGAGGTGGAGGGCGCCAGGACGCTGGCGCCCGCCTGCTCCAGGAAGGCCGAGCCGGGCATGAAGGTCGGCACCGACACCGAGCGCGCCAGGCAGAGCCGCAAGGTGGTGCTGGAGCTGCTCGGCTCCTCCGTGGACATGTCGACCACGCCTCGCGCCGCCGAATGGGTGGCCGAGTACGGCGCCGACCCCGCCAGGTTCGGCGACGAGGCGGCCTCGGTGGAGCAGCCCGCCAAGGTGGACAACGACCTCTACGTACGCGACTACAGCAAGTGCATCCTCTGCTACAAGTGCGTGGACGCCTGCGGCGACCAGTGGCAGAACACCTTCGCCATCGGCGTCGCGGGCCGGGGCTTCGACGCGACGATCTCCACCGAGTTCGACGCCCCGCTCACCGACTCGGCCTGCGTCTACTGCGGCAACTGCGTCGAGGTGTGCCCGACGGGCGCGCTGTCGTTCAAGACCGAGTTCGACATGCGGGCCGAGGGCACCTGGGACGAGTCCGAGCAGACGGAGACCACCACGATCTGCAGCTACTGCGGGGTCGGCTGCAACCTGACCCTGCACGTGCAGGATAACAAGATCGTCAAGGTGACCTCGCCGCACGACAACCCGGTGACCAAGGGCAACCTGTGCGTCAAGGGCCGCTTCGGGTACGGCTATGTCTAGGGTCGCCGTCAAGAGACGGATCCTGAGGGTCAAGGACACGGCCCGCACCCGCGGGATCGACTCGCTGGCCGCCGAGGAGCCGCTGGAGATCCGCCTCGACGGGACACCGCTGACGGTCACCATGCGTACGCCCGGGGACGACTTCGACCTGGCCGCCGGATTCCTGGTCAGCGAGGGGGCCGTGGGCTCGGCGGACGACATCGCCACGATCCGCTACTGCGCGGGCGCGACGGTGGACGGCGGGAACACGTACAACGTCCTGGATGTGCGGCTGGCGCCCGGCGTCCAGGCGCCCGCCCCGCGCAACTTCTACACCACGTCCTCCTGCGGCGTCTGCGGCAAGGCGTCGCTGGAGGCGGTGCGCACAGTGGCTCGCTGGAGCGCCGGCGACGACCCGGTCGAGCTGGCGCAGTCCACCGTCGTCACCCTGCCGGACCGGCTGCGTGCGGCCCAGCGGGTGTTCGACAGGACCGGGGGTCTGCACGCGGCCGGCCTGTTCACGGCCGACGGCGAGCCCCTGTGCGTGCGCGAGGACGTGGGCCGGCACAACGCGGTGGACAAGCTGCTCGGCTGGGCGCTGCGCGACGGTCGGCTCCCGCTGCGGGGCACCGTGCTGATGGTGTCGGGCCGGGCCTCGTTCGAGCTGGTGCAGAAAGCGGTCATGGGGGGCATCCCGGCGCTCGCCGCGGTCTCGGCGCCGTCGTCGCTCGCGGTCGAACTGGCCGCCGAGGAGGGGCTGACGCTCATCGGGTTCCTGCGCGGAAACTCGATGAACGTCTACACCGGCGAGCGCCGCCTGGACATCACCTCGGGCGTCGGCTATGGCTCAGCCGACGCGCGTTCACCGGGGTGATGGCGGGATGCCGTACGGTGCCGCCTGGCCCCCAGCCCACCGTCCGGCATCCCCGCTGGAAGCTTCCCCTCGCGGAGCACTTTGACAATCATTTTCATTTTGGCGCATACTGACTTACATGATGTCAGGATTTTCCCGGTCGCACGCTGCCGGTTTGCTGGCCGGGGCCGCCCTCCTCACCGTCACCGCCTGCGGATCCGGCTCCGCCGGGACCGCCGCCGCGGACGGCAAGCCCGAGGTGGTCGCCGCGTTCTACCCGATCCAGTGGCTGACCGAGCAAGTGGGGGGATCCGACGCGCACGTCACGGTCCTGACCGCGCCCGGCGTGGAGCCGCACGACCTGGAGCTGGGCATCCAGCAGGTGAGCGAGCTCCAGAAGGCCGCGCTCACCGTCTACATCAAGGGCGTCCAGCCGGCCGTGGACGACGCGGTGGACGCGGACAAGAGCTTCGACGCCGCCACAGCCGTCAAGACTCTCCCCTCACAGGGGGGCGAGGAGCATGCGGTCTCGTACGACCCGCACCTCTGGCTCGACCCGTCCCGCCTGGCCACCGTCGCCACCAAGCTCGGTGAGCGCCTGGCCGGCGCCGATCCGGCGCACGCGCAGGCGTACAAGGACCGCGCCACCAGGACGGCGAGCACGCTCGGAACGCTCGACCAGGAGTTCGCCAAGGGCCTGAGCGCGTGCAAGACCCAGACGCTGGTCACCTCGCACGAGGCGTTCGGCTACCTGGCGGACCGGTACGGGCTCAAGCAGGTCGGCATCACACTCGACCCGGAGCAGGAGCCGTCGCCCACGCGCATCTCCGAGGTCGCCAAGCTCGCCAAGTCCGAGGGCGTGACCACGATCTTCACCGAGTCCCTGGTCAGCCCCAAGGTGGCCGAGGTGCTCGCGAACGAGGTCGGCGCGAAGACGGCCGTGCTCGACCCGCTGGAGAGCAAGCCCTCCGGCGACTACCTGTCCGCCATGCGCGATAACCTCAAAACCCTACAAACAGCACTGGGGTGTACGGCATGAGTGAAACGGCCTTCGCGATGACCGACGGCCGGGTCTCCTTCGATGGCAAGCCCGTCCTTCGGGGGATCGACCTGACCGTCTGTCCAGGGGAGGTCGTCGCCCTCCTGGGCGCCAACGGCTCGGGCAAGTCGACCCTGGTCCGCACCCTGCTCGGCCTCACGCCACTGACCGGCGGCTCGACGCTGGTGTACGGGTCCCCGCCCGGCAAGTTCCGTGACTGGTGGCGCATCGGCTACGTGCCGCAGCGGCTGCACGTCGGCGGCGGCGTGCCCGCCACCGTGCGGGAGGTCGTGGCCTCTGGCCGCATCGCCAGGCAGAGCCGGCTCCGCAGGACCAGCCCGGCCGACAGGGCCGCCGTGGCCAGGGCGCTGGAGGCCGTCAGGCTGGCCGACCGCGCGAACGACCCCGTCCAGTCGTTGTCCGGGGGGCAGCAGCAGCGGGTACTCATCGCCCGGGCGCTGGCCGGGGAGCCGGACACGTACGTGATGGACGAGCCGACGGCGGGTGTGGACGCCGAGACGCAGCAGTTGCTGGCCGACACGCTGGCCGGGCTGGTGCTCGACGGCAAGACGGTGGTGCTGGTCGCGCACGAGCTGGGGCCGCTGGAGCCGATCATCACGCGCGGCGTGGTGATCCGCGAGGGCCGCGTGGCGCACGACGGGCACCCCCCGCGGCCCGAGGGCGACTGCGCCAGGCCCGGCCACGAACACCAGCACCCGCACGCCGCCGCCCCGGCCGTGGGACCGCTGACGGGCTGGCAGGGCACCGGCCCGCAGGAGGGGTCGCTATGATCATGGATCTTCTTCAGGAGCAGCTCTTCCAGCTCGCTCTGGTCGCCGCGCTGCTGGTGGGCCTGTGCGCCCCCGCTGTGGGGACGTTCATCGTGCAGCGCAGGCTGGCGCTGCTGGGCGACGGCATCGGCCACGTGGCGCTGACCGGCGTGGCCCTGGGCTTCCTGACGGGCACGACGCCCGTGCTCACGGCCGTGATCGTCTCGGTCATCGGGGCGGTGGCCATCGAGCTGGTCAGGGCCCGCGGGCGGACGAGCGGCGACGTGGCGCTCGCGCTGCTGTTCTACGGCGGGATCGCGGGCGGCGTCATGCTCATGGGCATCGCGCCCGGCGGCAGCAACGCCAAGCTGAACTCCTACCTGTTCGGCGCCATCGCCAGCGTGACCCCCCAGGACATCTGGGTCATCGCCGCGCTGGCGGTCGCCGTGATCGCGGTGGTCGTGATCTTCGGCAGAGAGCTGTTCGTGCTCTGCCAGGACGAGGAGATGGCCAGGGCCAGTGGCCTGCCCGTACGCTTCCTCAGCCTGCTGATCGCGGTCACGGCCGCGCTGACCGTGGTGATCGCCATGCGCGTGGTCGGCCTGCTGCTGGTCAGCGCGCTCATGGTGATCCCCGTGGCCACCAGCCAGCAGCTCACGCGGGGGTTCCGCACCACGATGGGGCTGGCCATGCTGTTCGGGGTGCTCGCCTCGGTGGGCGGCCTGCTGGCCTCCACCTACTCGGCCAAGGTGCCTCCAGGGGCGGCGATCGTGCTTCTTGCTCTCGTCGGCTTCGTCCTGGCACTCGGGGTCGGTAGATTTGTACGGCGAGGCCGTACTACCCAGGAGTCGACAGTGAGCGAGCGACCAAAGATGCCCGTGGAGGAGGCCGCATGACGACGAGGCGCGATTCCGTGCACGACACCCTCCGCAAGAGCGAGGGCTTCCGCAGCGCGCAGGACGTCTATGCCGAGATGCGCCTGCACGGCGCCAAGATAGGCCTGACCACCGTCTACCGCGCCCTGCAGGCCCTGGCCGACGGCGGGCAGGTCGACGTGCTGCGCACGGACGAGGGCGAGTCGGTCTATCGCGCGTGTGCCAGTGAGGTCCATCACCACCATCTGGTCTGCCGCCGCTGCGGCCACACGGTGGAGGTGGCCGGTCCCGCGGTCGAGCGGTGGGCGGAGGCCATGGGGAGCGAGCACGGCTTCACCGAGATCACCCATACGGTAGAGGTCTTCGGCACCTGCTCCTCCTGCTCCTCGACGCCGGCCAAGGCGGGCTGAGACCGCTTCACGCGACCTTCGACAGCTCTACGTCGTGAACTTCGCGGGCCCGGGAACGGCTGAGGGAGCCGTACAGAACGCCGAGGATGATCACCAGGCACCCGGCGAGCTGCAGGGCCGAGGGGCGCTCTCCGAGCGCCACGGCCGACAGCGCCACGGTCGTCATGGGCTGGATGAGCAGCAGCAACGCGGTGAGCGCGGCGGGCTGGCGCGGCAGCGAGAACGTGATCAGCGACCAGCCCAGCACCTGCGGCCCCAGCGCGAGCAGCAGCAGCCATCCGTGCGCCGGCCAGCCGGGCACGAGGTCGGCGCCCCCGAAGAGCGGGCTGAGCAGGGCGATCGCCACGGTGGCGACCACGGTCGCGTGCGCCAGCGGCCCGGCTGCCCGCTCGGGCCCGGCCTTCATCAGCAGCAGAAACGCCGCATAAGAGACAGACGTGGCAATCCCGGCCCACACCCCCATGACCGGATCGCTCCCATAGGCGGCGCTGTCGAACATCCCGGATATGAGCACCACCCCGGCGAACACCACCGGCGTGGCGATCATCAACCGCGTGGACGGCCGCTCCCGGAACAACGCCCACGCCGCGAACGCCACGATGAACACCTGCAGGTTCCCCAGCACGGTGGCCAGCCCCGCGCCCACGTAGTCGATCGCGTGGTGCCAGAAGAGCAGGTCGAGCGCGAACACCACCCCTGCGAGCCAGGCGAGCACCCGCCCCTTGACCGGCAGCGGCCCGAGCCTGCGCCGCTCCAGCCAGGCCAGCACGAGCATGGGCGGCACGGCGTACGCACAGCGGAACAACGCTGACGTGGCGGGCGATACACCTGAGAGCCGGACCAAGGGACCGGAGATGGAAATGATGAGGGCACCGACGACCGCGATCAGCACGATACGGCGATGTGCACTCACGGTGACCCCCGAACGTCCACACAGGAGATACAGTGCGACCACGCTAGAACCCGGCACGGACAGGAGTCAACATGCCGTTTGGCCATGACATGGTGCATTCTTTGGCCACCGTTGTCGAGCTGGTCAACACCTCACCGTCCACAGGCGGCGACGAGGGCCTGGCCGGCCTGGCCGAATTGCAGGCGTTCGTGGAGTCCCACCAGATCAGCGGCGTCACCAAGCTGACACCCCGCGACCTGGGACAGGTGCGGATGGTGCGCGAGGCGTTCCACCGCGTCTTCACCGCCCCGGACCAGCCCACGGCGGTCCGCACCCTGAACGCTCTGCTGTCGGATACGCGGATCACGCCCCGCCTGACGGAGCATGACGGCCACCCGCTCCACGTTCACTATTTCGCCGCCGACGCGACACTGGCCGAGCACGTGGCGGCCGACTGCGGGGTGGCCCTGGCACATTTGCTGGTGGAAGGCGAGGCCGAACGGCTGCGCACCTGCTCGGCCCCCGACTGCGACCGCGTCTTCGTCGACGAGTCCCGCAACCGGTCCCGGGTGTACTGCGACAGCCGGACGTGCGGCAACCGCATGCACGTGGCCGCCTACCGCGCCCGGCGCCGCGCCTAGCGCGCCGGGCCCCGGGTGTTCAGCTTCTGGTGCCGAAGTACGTGGAGTACGTGCTCGGAGACAGCATGATCAAAATCTGGCAGACGCCGGACTCCTCGCGGATCCGGAACACGACCACGATCTCCGGATAGATCGCCTCAATGCCGAGCCCGGAGAAGTAGTAGTCGCTGTCGAACACAACCCGGTACAGCCCGCGGGACAGCCTCGACTCGGCCCACTTGCTGACGTTCCCCTCGCCGTCGGTCTCAGCTCTGCCGATGTCATCCCAAAGTCCGTTTACCGACTGCTCCAAACGCACTCGCAGGCCCGACGCCGGCCGGCCATACACTCCGTCGAGCACCTGCGCAGAGATATTCATGTCTTCACCATCCCGACGCCTTCTATCCTTGTGCCTTCCAGCCGCTATTCGCCTGCCCGGTCGTCGCCGCCGCGTGGCCGGGCGGAGACGGCCGGAGCACGGTCTCGCGCCGGGCGTCTCGCGGATCCCATGCACCGGTCCCGCCAGGTCGCCTCGCACGCCAGGGCCCCGACGCCGTTCTTGATCGCGTCCTGAGGTGAGCGGAAGACCGAGGCACACGCGAGATCTCTGCCCGCGAGAGTGGCGCGGATGCACCAGTAATTCGGCGGAACGCCGGATATAGAGGATGTCGGAGGCGCGTTACCAAGGTCAAGTCTGGGCGTCAACATGACCGGCGTAAGAGTGATCTGGCACACGTTGCCGGCCCGTTCAGCGTTGCCGCACACGAGCCCTTCTTACCCGGGCCGGTAGGGACCGCTCCGCCTCCAACGTGCCGGTGCCGCGGTCGTTGTGCGGATGGACCGGTAGACGCCTTCTCGACGGCTTGCGGTTCGTCCATAGATCTGGTCCACGGAGACGCCGGGCATGGCACGCTCGGCGACGGCCGGGAAGCTGAGAATCATTTCCGTCCCGGCTCGCGATCCAACACGGGGCGCGACCGTGCGCAAACCTCATGCGACAAGTCGGGCATCGTGTCGCGGAACAGCTCCGATGAATACCGCAAGCCCAGTTCGCGGCCTCCCGGTTATCGCCTGACCGGCTGATTAGCATGCGGGCTCGAGCTATGAGCGAGCCCTTTGCACCGGCATCGGGCAGTTGCGAGCACTATACGGCTGAACAGCGGAAACGTCGCATTACATCGATGAATAGCGGGGGGTGGCGCACCTGCCGGGCGCCGCGCGTGCGCTCGATCAGCTGTTCACATAGTCCGCACCAGCACGTTGATCGTTACGTGGCCGGAGATGAGGCTCTCTTCGACGAGCTCGCGCACGACACGCACCGTCCCCGACCGGCCTCCGGAAAATCGACCGCGATTTCCCCGAGAACCATCGCCGCCGCCCGGCCGTACATCGTCGGCTTTTGCGCGGGCACCACGAACGAAAACAGCGACCGATTCTCGCCGGAAAATCGGCCCGCAGCCGGCGGGCAAATTCGATGATAACGCTATCTCGCCGGGCGTGACCGGAACACCGAAGTCGACCGTCCATGACAGCCGGCAGTTGTCATCGTAACCGGCATGGTCACGCTTCTCACAACTCGCCCTGACGAGATATGCGGCGATTCCATCCGGAACCCGCGTGGTGATGTTCGCAGTCAAGGCGGCGCGCGGCTCCGGGAATGTAATCGATCAGTTATGGGCCGGTCCAGGCCCGATACTCCTTCTCTTTCTCCTGCTTCGTGACCGTGGAGCCGCCCAAGGGGCGGTCGGGAAGCCCATGCGGAGGTAACACGAGGCCAACTCATGACATCGCCCTATTCGTCCGTCCCCAGTCGGCCTATCCCTCCAATCTCCACCCTGACCTGGGAGGATGCCGCCCGAGAAGGGAACGGATAATGAATGGATGGAGGGCGCTCTTAGCTTCGGATCACAGGCAGCCGGCCGGGCGGCGGCAGGCGCCCCAATTGTTAACGCGAGGTAAAACATGATGTGGCGTCGTCTTTCCAAAAGCATCATCCCGCTCGCTCTGTCCGCGGCCCTCTCGGCAGGAATGCTATGGGCCGGCGCCCTCCCTGCCGGCGGCTCGATAGCACTGCTGGCAAATCACGGCTCGGTGCACGCTGAAGGCACCCCCTGGGACTGACCCGGCGCTCCCCGCACAAGGCTGGCGGCCGCCCCTCGGTCCGACCTTCTCGTCAGGTCGAAGACATAGGGGCGGCCGTTTTCGCATTCACGTGTTCACACTGGTTCAGGACAATGGAGTGCCGCTGCGGCATGAGAGACGACCGCGTCGCGAACAGATCGCGAAGAAATAGGTTTTATCTGGCTTCCAAATGCACCGCGCTGTACACTCCGCGAGTAAGGGGCAATCCATCAGGCCTCTATCGCAGCCGGTCAGGGGGCCTATCCTGCGCGGATGGCGGTGATGGGCGCACCAGTGATGTCGGCTGCTCGCACGCCATCGCCGGGCTGAACGGGAGACACGGGGTGGAGATTCGGATCCTCGGCCCTTTGGAAATCACGATAGAGGGGAAGCGGCTGGACCTCGGCAGCCCTCGGCAGCAGACGGTTCTCGCCGTGCTCCTGCTCGAGGCGGGACGCGTCGTCTCGGTCCGCCGCCTCATGGAGGCGATCTACGGCGACGACCCGCCGGCCACGTCCCGGGCGCAGATCCAGATCTGCATCTCCTCCCTGCGGCGCTTGTTCGCGTCGTACGGGTACCCCCACATCATCACCACCGAATCCCAGGGATACATCTTCCGCTGTGACGACCACCAGATCGACGCGCAGCGATTTCGCCGGCTCGCCGTCGAAGCACGTCGCGCGCGCGACGCCGGGCAGCTCGACGACGCCGTGCGCGGCTACCGCGAGGCGCTCACCCTGTGCACAGGTCCGCTGGAGGGCATCGAGAGCCGGCTGGTCCGGTCGGCGGTGATCAGATTCACCGAGCGGCAGATCACCATCAACGAGGAATGCATCGAGCTCGAACTCGAGCTGGGCAGGCATCGCGAGCTGGTGGCCGAGATCACCGAGCTCGTCGAGAGGCACCCTCTCCGGGAGCGGTTACGCGCCCAGCTCATGACAGCGCTGTATCGCTCCGGGCGGCAGGCGGAGGCGTTACAGGTCTACCAGCACACACGAGAGACCATGATCGAGGAGTTGGGCCTGGAGCCGAACGAGGAGCTCCGCCAGTTACATCAGGCGATCCTCACCTCGCACGAGAGCCTCAACGCCCCCGCACCGCCCCCGCCCCCACGCGAATCCCCGCCCGCCGTGCCCTCCGGGACACCACGATTACTTCCCAGCGACGTCGCCGACTTCACCGGCCGCCGCCAGCAGGTGGAGACGATACGACGGCTGCTGACCTCGGACCACTCCCAGCTCGCCGTACCGGTCGTGGTCGTCTACGGCAAGCCCGGAGTGGGAAAGACCGCCATCGCCGTACACACCTCGCACGCCATCGCCGACAGGTTCCCCGACGGCCAGCTCTTCGCCGACCTGCACGGCGTCGCATCGCCCACGGTCCATCCCAAGCAGGTGCTCGAACGTTTCCTCCGCGCGCTCGGCCTGCCCGGCACGGAGATACCCGACGGGCTGGAGGAACGGGCCGAGGTCTACCGCACCATGCTGTCCGACCGGCGCATGCTGATCGTCCTCGACGACGCCGGCAGCGAGAGCCAGGTCCTCCCGCTGGTGCCGGGCTACCCGGACTGCGCCGTCATGGTCACCAGCCGCAGCCGCCTGGCCGGACTGCCCGGCGCCATGTCCGTCGAGATCGAGACGTTCGAGTCACAACAGTCGATCAACCTGCTCAAGCGCATCGCCGGCAGCGCCCGTATCCAGGACGATCCTGAGCCCGCCGCGGCCCTGGCACAGCTCTGCGGTCACCTGCCGCTGGCCCTGCGCATCGCCGGCGCCCGGCTCGCCGCCCGCCCCAACTGGACCATCGGCCACCTGGTGGAGCGACTCGCCGACGAGGCACGGCGGCTCGACGAGCTCAGGTACGGCGAAATGGGGATCCGGGCCAGCCTTGCCCTGACGTACGAGAGCATGAGCGAACCGGCGCGCCGCCTGCTGCGGCGGCTGGCCATCCTCGACTTCACCCACTACTCCGGCTGGATCGCGGCCGCGCTGCTCAACGCGCCGCTCACCGAGGCCCAGGACCTGCTCGACGACCTGTCCGACGCCCAGTTGATCGAGATGTCCGGCACGGAGGAGGGGCACGCCCACTATCACCTGCACGAGCTGACCCGGGTGTTCGCGCGGGAGCGGGTGGTGGCGGAGGAGTCCGCCACGGAACGCAAGGCCGAGCTGACCCGGGTGCTCAGCGCCCTGCTCGCCCTCGCCCAGCAGGCGCACAGCCTGGAGTACGGCGGCGACTACGTCAAGGTGAGCAGCGCGGCGCCGTCCTGGCCGGCCCCGCCCGAGCAGATGGAAACGATCATCGGGACCCCGATGCAGTGGTTCGAGCGCGAGCGCGTGACGCTGGTGGCCGCCATCCGGCAGGCCGCCAGGGCCGGGCTCGTCGAGCTGTGCTGGGACCTGGCGATCACGTCGGTGACGCTGTTCGAGGCGCGCATCTACTACGACGACTGGCGGCAGACCCACGAGGTCGCCCTGGAGGCCGCCCGCCAGGCCGGGGACGTACGCGGCCAGGCCACGATGCTCTACTCGCTCGGCTCGCTGCACAGCGCCGAGCAGCGCTTCGACGACGCCCGGCGCGACTTCGAGGCGGCAGCCGAGATGTTCAGGGCCGAGGGGAACGAGCAGGGAGAGGCGCTGGCGATCCGCGACCTGGCGTTCCTGGACCGGATGTACGGCCGGCTCACCATCGCCGAGGCCGGTTACCGCCGGGCGCTGAAGATCTTTCAGGCCAACGGGGACCTGGCCGCCGCGGCATTCGTCCTGCACAGCCTGGCCAGGACGCGACTGGAGTTACGCGACCCCGGCGAGGCCAAGCGGCTGCTCGACGAGTCGCTCCGGCTCAGCCGCGCGGCCGGGAGCAAGCGGGTGGAGGCGCAGGTGCTGTGCTGGCTCGGCGACGCGTACGTCCAGGCGGGCGAGCTCCCCTGCGCCGTCGACGCTCTCCAGGTGTCGCTGACGATGGTGCGGGCGATGGACGATCCCATCGGGGAGGCGTACGCGCTGCACCAGCTGGCGCTCGCACAACTGCGCCAAGGCGAGTTCTCCGACGCGGCCACCGCGCTCGACCGGTGCATCGACCTGGCGGGCACCGCCCGCTCGCGGCTGGCCGAGGTCAAGGGGTTCACCGGGCTGGGCGAGCTCGCCTCCGCACGGGGCGAGCCGGACAAGGCCGTCCACTATCTGGACCAGGCGCTGACGCTCTGCCGGAAGATCCACGCGCCGCTGTACGAGGTCCGGGTGCTCACCCAGCTCAGCGGGGCCCACGCCGCCACCGGCGACCAGGTGGCGGCGGAGCAGGCCCTCGCAGAGGCGTTGTCGCTGGCAGCGGAGATGGATCCGGTGGTCGTGGAGCAGGTACGCGCCGACCTGGGCCACGGTCGATGAGCTCCGAGCTCAGGGCTGGTTCAGCTCTTTCCAGAGCCGGGCCTCCTCCGGGGTCGGCGGCACATCGGGGATGAGCTGTTCCGGATGCCCCGCCGGAAGAGACGGAGGCGGGTTGTCCGGGGGGATCACCAGGAACGGGGCCATCCCGGAGATGCGCCCAACACCCACCAGGCCGTCCCAGATGAACTTGATGAGCCCTCTGGCAAGCCGAGCTAACACGGCCACCCTCCTTCGGCGTCCTGCAGGTGATGGATTGTGACTCCCCCCGCTCGACACCGTCTGGACGCCGCTCCACGCAGGTCCAGCAGGCATCGAACAGGCGTCGAGCTGCGGCGTGCACGCTGTGAAAAACGAGGGGGCAGACATGAAGACGTTCACCCTTCCGGCCCACCCCGGCGACGACGCCCTCACCCGGCTGGAGCGCTCACACGTCACCGAGCACTGGACGACCAGGGCCGGGTGCGCGCAGAGCGACCCCGATCTGTTCTTCCAGGACGCCGGCCACAGCGCCGCCCGCCGCGCCAAGGCGATCTGCCGCGACTGCCCGGTGGTCAAGCAGTGCCTGGCCGTCGCCGTACGTCTGGAGGTGAACCACGGCATCTGGGGTGGCCTGCTCCCCGAGGAGCGCCGCCATCTCCACGTGCCGGCCGAGCCCGGGGAGGGCGCCGGACGCCCCAGGAGACGGATCGACACGGGGAGCGGCACGGCCGCCGCCTGAGGCGACGGCCACCGCGCTCCCCCGTGGCTGAGAGCCGCCGCACGATCAAGGCCGGCTTGCCGCTTGGCGGCGAGCCGGCCTCGTGCGCGTGGCCCTCAGGAGGGGCGGTTGTAGTGAGCCGGAGGGGCCATACCGGCGTCGATCATGACCTCCGCGCCCGTGATGCTGCGGACCTTGCCGGAGGCCAGCATGACGACCAGGGTCGCGATCTCGTCAGGCTCGATCATCTGCCCCGTGGAGAGCCCCGTCATCTTGGGAACGGTGGCGACGAACTCCTCCGGGGTCATCCCCGCGCGCCGGGCCATCTCCGGATTCGTCCACAGCCGGGTACGGACCGGCCCGGGCGAGATGGTGTTGACCCGGACGCCGCGTGAGCTGAACTCCGCGGACAGTGCCTTGCCGATGTTGGTGAGCGCGGCCTTGGCGGCCGAGTAGTGCCCGAGCCGCGGGTCCACCATGCTCGAGTTCATCGAACCGATGTTGATGATCGAGCCGTTCCGCTCGATCAGGCTGGGGAGCGCCGCCCGGGTCGCCCGGATCGTGGTGAGAACGTTGAGTTCGAACGTGTGCTGCCAGACGTCGTCGTCGATGTCCAGGAAGCCGGAGGCCAGCTTCACGCCGCCGCCCACGTTGTTGACCAGGATGTCGATGCCGCCGAACTTGGCGAGCGCCGCGTCGATCAGCGACTGCGGGCCCTGCTGGTCGAGAAGGTCGACTTCGAGGGTGTGCGGCGTCGTGGCCAGCAGGTCCGAGGTGACGGTGCGTGCCCCGCCGAAGACGTCAGCGCCCGCCGAGACCAGTTCCTGCGTGACCGCCAGCCCGATGCCGGCTCCGGCGCCGGTGACCACGGCTGTCTTGCCGGACAGGTCGAATTCCATGCTGTCTCCTTAACGTTTCTCGGTGAGGAAGCTGCCGTTCGGCCCGCCGGCCGGCAGGGTCGCCACGTCGGCGATGAACCGGGCGGCCTGTTCTGGCGTGACGTGTCCGCTGGGCATCATGTCGGTACGCACGCGTCCCGGGTTGACCGCGTTCACCAGCACTCCCGTGCCCTCGCACTGGGCGGCCAGCATCGTGGTCAGCCCGTTCAACGCGCTCTTCGAGAGCGAATAGCCGGGTGCGCCGGCGAAGAGGGCTCCGCCGAACTCGGCGGTCGTCCCGCTGGAGATCAACACCACGCGGCCCCATCCACGGCGGATCATGGACGGGACGAAGGCCTGGGCCAGCCGCCACGAGCCGAGCAGGTTCACCCGCATCGTCCGGTCGACGAGGTCGAGCGGTGCGGTGAGGGGGTCGGTGCGCGCGTCGAGCAGGACCCCGGCGTTGCACACCAGCACGTCGACGTGCTCGAGCTCCTTGCGCAACAGCATGACGCCGGTGGGATCGGTGACGTCCAGGACGTGCGGGCAGACGCCGGGACCGATGTCGGCGGCGGTGGCGAGGGCCGTCTCGGGGTCCCGCGCCGTCACCACCACCCGCAGGTTCCTGCGGTGCAGCTCGGCGGCCACCGCGCGGCCGATCCCCCGATTGGCTCCGGTGACGAGCGCGGTGCGGGGGGTGGTCACCATGTGACCGGAATCTCGCTGAAGCCCTCCATGAACCCGCCGAGCCCGCGGGGCAGATCGTCCGAGGGCACCGCGAGGCGCAGATTCGGGAACCGCCTCAGCAGGGTCTCGGTCGCCACCTGGAGTTCCATCCGGGCCAGCGCCGCGCCGACGCAGTAGTGGATCCCCGCGCCGAAGGTCATGTGGTGGTTTTCCTTACGCCGGATGTCCAGCGTGAAGGGGTCGTTGAACACGGTCTCGTCCATGTTGGCCGACTCCTCGGACAGCAGGACGCTGGAGCCTTCCTTGATCACCGTGCCGTCGGACAGCGGGATGTCCGTCAGCGCGTAGCGCAGGGTCCCGATGGACGAACCCATGATCTGCGTACGCAGCAGCTCCTCCACCGCCGACGGCACGAGCGAGTAGTCGGCCTGGATCTCCTTGACCAGGTCCTGCCGGTGGAGCAGCACCGCGGTCCCGGTGCCGATCTGGCTGGCGGTGGTGACGTAGCCGGCGATGAGCAGGCTCTGCGTCCAGAAGTGCAGCTCGTGCTCGGACAGGCGGTTGTCGTCCTCGTCGCGCACCTTGATCAGGGCGCTGATCAGGTCGTCGCCCAGGTCCGCCCGCTTGGCGGCGATCAGCTCGACGAGATAGCCCCACAGGCCCTTCCGGCACTCCTCGACCTCGTCGGCGGGCAGCTTGGTGACCGAGAGGAAGCCGTCCACCAGCCGGCGGAACCTGTTCCTGTCCTCCGGGGGGATGCCGAGCAGCTTGCAGATCACCAGGATCGGGAGCGGAAACGCGACCGCCTCGTTGAGGTCGACCGGCTTGGGCCCGGCCTCCATCTCGTCCAGCAGCTGGTCCACGGTCTCCTGCGCATAGGGCCGCAGCCGCTCGATCCGGCGTGCCGTGAACGCCTTGGTCACCAGGCTGCGCATCCTGGTGTGGTCCGGCGGGTCGGCGTCGATCTCGGGGTCGACGAACAGCTCGTTGTCCGCGGAGATCCGCGCGACACCGGGCCTGGCGATGTTCTTGCTCAGCCGTTCGTCGGCGAAGAGCTTCCTGACATCCTTATAGCGCGTCACCATCACCGCCGTGTCACCGCTGGGCAGCTTGACCTCGACGAGAGCCTTGCTCCGCAGGCCACGCAGCCCCTCGGGAACCTCCATGGGCGGTGTCCACGGGAAGGGGTAGGGAATTGCGGTTTCCGTAGTCATTCGGCGACCTTTCTCCTCAAACCGGCCACGAGGGCTGCCGCAGGCAGCATTCCGCGAAGGCCCATTCGTAACGGATGCTGGTGGAGAACTGCTCGACGATGAGCCGACGCTCCGCGGCCGAGCAGCTCTCGCCCGCCCGGTCGATCATGTCCAGGAACGCCTGCACCGCGTACCGGTAGGACCCCCCCGGGTGGTAGACCTCGATCCACGGCAGATAGCGGGAGCCGAGCGTCGCGTTGAGCTTCAGGTTGTCCGACACCTCGGCGTTGAACCACACCATGGGCAGCAACGCGCCGATCCCGGCGTAGAAGGAGCGCGCGGTGGCGGCCGCGAAGAAGGACGCGTGCGCGTGGGTGGCCGGATCGACGGGAAGCTGCTCGCCGAGCTCCGGGAGGCCGAGCTCTCCGGCCAGCCCGGTGTAGGCCTGGCGCAGCCGGTCCTTGGCCTCGAGCGTGCCCGCCACGGACTGGCCGAGCAGGAACGCGTCGGTGTCCTCCGGAGCGGCCGCGGCGCATCGGGCCAGCGCGCGGGCGTAGGCGGGCAGCAGGAAGCCGGTGTCCTGCTGGACGAAATAGGCGAGGGCTTCGCCGGGAAGCGAGCCGTCGCGAAGGCCGGACCAGAACGGATGGTCCTGCACCTTCCGTAACACCGGGTCTCTGATCTCCATGAGCTCTTCGTGCAGCATCGGCCTTCCCCTGTCGCGTCGTGAACTCCGCTCCGGACGGTAGGGACCCGCCCTAGAAGCCCTCTGGAGTCCGGCACCAGGGGGTGCCAAGCCGTTCTCGAGCCCGCTGCCGCACATTGGTGGCTCCCAATGCCAACGTAAGGACGTCACATGGATCTTGGCTTGGCGGACAAGCGGGTACTGATCAGCGGCGCCACGCGGGGCATCGGCCTCGCCACCGCCCGCGTCTTCGCCGCGGAGCAGGCGCGGGTCGCCATCACCTATCACACCTCCGACGCCGCGGCCAAGCGCGTTGTCGAGGAGCTGGGCGGCGAGGACCGGGCGTGCGCCCTGCCGTACGACCTGGCCGATCCGGACTCCATCAAGCAGGCCGTGTCGGCTGTCGAGGAGCGCTGGGGCGGGGTCGACGTCGTCGTGGCCAACGCGCAGTCGTGGGTGTGGATCAACCCCGAGGACATCCCTCCCTACCAGGACTTCCCCATGGACCACTGGCTCGGGCTGTTCCGCGAGAACGTCGAGGGCCACCTGTGGACCGTCCGCCAGGCACTGGGCGGCATGCGTGAGCGAGGGTGGGGCCGGATCGTGCTGCTGTCCTCCGTCACCGCGACCCACGGAAATCCCGGTTCCGAGCTCTACAGCGCGGCCAAGGCGGCGCTGCACGGGTTCGTCCGCGGGCTGATGTGGACGCGCGACGGAGTCCTCGCGAACGTGGTCGCGCCCGGCGGCACGCTGACGGAGAGCCTGGAGGCAGTGGACCCCGTGCTCCTGGAGCAGGCCGTGCAGGAGACCCCGAGCGGGCGCCTGAGCACGGCGGACGACGTCGCACGCCTCATCGTCTTCCTGTGCTCGGAGGCGAACGGCAACATCAACGGCGAAGTCGTGCACACTGCCGGCGGGCGCTGACTAGGAGCTGCATAAGATGCACGTCACCAATCCGGTGCCGCCCATCGCGGCGGACAGTCTCCTGCTCTTCTTGCTCCAGGTCGCACTGCTCCTGCTGGTCGCACTGGTCCTCGGCAGGATCGCCACCCGGTTCGGCATGCCCGCTCTGGTGGGCGAGCTGGGCACCGGCGTCCTGCTCGGCCCGTCCCTGCTCGGCCACGTCGCGCCGGGGGTGTCGGACTGGCTGCTGCCCAGGGACGCCGCCCAGTTCCACATGCTCGACGCGGTCGGCCAGATCGGTGTCCTGCTGCTGGTCGGCATCACCGGCATGCACCTGGACCTCGACCTGATCAAGCGCAAGGGCACGACGGCCGTCAGGGTCAGCGCCGCGGGACTCGTGGTGCCGCTGCTCTGCGGAGTCGGGGTGGGGTTCCTGCTGCCCGGCTCCCTCATGGCCGCGCAGGGGGACAGGACGATCTTCGTCCTGTTCCTCGGCGTCGCGCTGTGCGTCAGCGCCATCCCGGTGATCGCCAAGACGCTGATGGACATGAACCTGCTGCACCGCGAGGTCGGTCAGCTCACCCTGGCCGCGGGCACGATCGACGACGTTTTCGGCTGGCTGATGCTGTCGGTCGTCTCCGCCATGGCGACCACCGGCCTGCGCGCGGGCAGCATCGTCCAGTCCCTGGTGGCCCTGGCGATCTTCGTCGTTCTGACGGTCACGGTCGGGCGCACGGCCGTCGGGGTCCTCCTGCGGCCGGTCAGCAGGCCGGGTTCGCCGGGACCGGCGGTGGCCGCCGTGGTGGTCCTGCTCCTGGGGGGCGGCGCCGCCACTCACGCCCTCGGGCTGGAGGCGGTGTTCGGCGCCTTCGTCCTCGGCATTCTCATCGGCCAGGCACCCGGCTTCGACCTCAGCCTCCTCGCGCCGCTGCGCACGGTCGTGCTGGCCGTGCTGGCGCCGATCTTCTTCGCCACGGCGGGGCTGCGCATGGATCTGACGGCGCTCGGCGATTCCGCGATCCTGCTGGCCGCCCTCGCGGTGGTGGCGATCGCGATCGCCGGCAAGTTCGTCGGCGCCTTCATCGGCGCGCTGAGCAGCCGCCTCACGCGCTGGGAGGCCCTCGCGCTGGGAGCGGGGATGAACGCCAGGGGCGTGATCGAGGTGATCGTCGCGACGGTGGGCCTGCGGCTCGGCGTGCTGAACACCGCGAGTTACACCATCCTCATCCTGGTCGCCGTCATCACGTCCTTGATGGCACCGCCGCTGCTGCGCCTGGCGATGGCCCGCGTGCCCGACCAGCCCGGGGAGCGCGAGCGCGCACTGCGGGCGGTCTCCTAGAACCGGCTCAGACAGCAGGAAACCGGCCCGGAGAGTGCGAGCAGGCTCTCCGGGCCGGTCTCTTCTCAGTGCCGGCCTAGCCGGCGGGGTGGCGCAGCACCAGGCAGCCGACGTTCCCGTCGTCGCCGGTGACGACGACCAGAGCCACCGCGCCCGCCACGACGGGAGCGGTTCGCCAGGCCGCGAGCACGTCCGCCAGCTGCAGTGCGGCAGTGGCACTGAAGCTCTCGCCCAGCAGGATCGCCGTCCTGAGCTGCGCGGGCAGCGGGACGCCCAGGGCGCTGCGGACGCCGGCCTCCTCGGCCGCTCTCAGCCCGCGCAGGGCCGACGCGCTCAAGGAGACCGCGGTGACCGCCGTACCGGGCACGCCACTGCGTTCCAGTGCGCGGCCGACGCAGGTGGCCAGCCCCTGTCGTACGTCCGACATGCCCAGGGTGCCGACCTCGCAGGCGAGCACCTCGGCCAGCGGCGCGCGGCCCGCCGCGGCGGCGCCTTCGGCGGTCTCCATGACGAAGACCGCCGCCCCCTCCCCCACCGCGGCATCCGGCGCCAGCGCGCCGGACAGATGCCAGGCCCATGCGGATTGGGGGCACAGCTCCTCCACCGCACCGACCAGGGCACGCTCGATGTGGCCTTGGATGATCGCGTTCCTGGCGTAGCTGACCGCGCCCAGGCCCGACACGCGGCCGTCGGCGATCGTGGCGTTCACGCCGCGCAGCGAGTTCCAGATGGCGATCTGGCTCGCGCAGAAGTTCATCACCGAAGGCGGGAAGAGCGTGGCCTGCACCAGGTACGGCTTCTCACGCACCAGCGTCTCGCGGGAGAACTCGGTGGAGCTGCGGATGCTGCCGGTGCTGGTCCCGATCACCACGCCGGTTCGCGCGCGGTCCTCATCGCTCAGAGCGGTGTCCAGCGTCGCCAGGGCGCGATTGCTCGCCACCAGGGCGAGCCGCGTGGTCCGGTCCAGAGTCCTGATTCCCTTTTTGCCCAGATACTCCTCGACCCTGAGATCGGGAATCACCGCCAGCGGGATCGGCGGGTACTCCCCTTCGGGAGCCTCCGCCTGCACGGCCCCGTTCCGTGGAGCGGTGAGCGCCTCCAGGCCGATGCCCGAAGGCGAGACCACGCCGCAACCGGTGATCACGAGTGGCGCCGACGTCGTCACGCGACCCTCCCCAGGATGGTGATCGCATTGTTCCCGCCGAAGGCGAAGCCGTGGTTCTGCACGATCCGCGGCGAGGCAGGCCGGCCCGTCCCCGGGACGCAGTCCACCCCCGGGCCCAGCGCCGGATCGATCTCCGTCACGTTGGCCGTGGGCGGCAGGAACCCGTCATGCAGCGCCATGCAGCAGATCAGCGCGCCGAAGCCGCTGGCGGCGCCCATCGTGTGGCCGATCATGGATTTGATCGAGCTGATCGGCGGCAACGTGTCGCCGAATACCTCGCGCACCGCCTTCACCTCCGTGGCGTCGTTGGTCGGGGTTCCCGTGCCGTGCGCGCAGATGTAGTCGATGTCCTCGGAACGCACCCCGGCGTTGCGGTGCGCGGCCCGGATGCATTCCGCGATGCTCGTGGGGTCGGGTGCCACCGGGTGCTTGGCATCGCAGTTGACGCCGTATCCGAGCACTTCCGCGTAGATGCGGGCGCCTCGGGCGAGGGCCCCCTCCAGCGGCTCGAGGAACAACGCGACCCCGCCTTCCGCGGTCAGGATCCCCGAACGATTCGTGTCGAACGGCCGGCACACCGACTCGGCCAGCGCTCCGAGCCGGTAGAAGCCGGCGTGCTCCCAGCGATTGACCGAATCGGCCCCGCCGCTGATCATGAAGTCGGCCTCGCCGGTACGCACCAGGTCATAGGCATAACCGAGCGTGTAGTTGCTCGCCGAGCAGGCCGTGGCGATGGTGTGCGCCTCCCCGGTGAGGGCGAGCTCGGCGTTGACCGCGGCGGCGATGCGATTGGCCGGCGCCCGGCGGGCCAGAGCCGGGTCGATGTCCTTGAGTCCTTCGTTGACCCACTGGCCCACCAGCTCCTCGATCACCGCCGACTCACCGAGCGTCGTCCCGATCGCCGAACCCGCACGCGCCGCCGAGACCTGAGCGGGATCGATCTCGGCGTCGATCAACGCCAGCCGCGCGGCGGAGGCCGCGAACAGGCTGCTGCGGCCCCACTCCTCGATGCGTAGCCTGCGCAGCACCTGGCTCGGGTCGAAGTCGTGGACCTCTCCTGCGTAGGTGTGCGGGAACCCGCTCGCGTCGAAGCTCCGGATGGGCGACACGCCGTTCCGGCCCGCCCTGATGGCGTCCGCGAAGGCGCGAGCCCCCGTTCCGAGACTGCTCACCGCTCCGAGCCCGGTGACCACGACCCGGCGCGTCGCCGTTTCAGGCATCGGTGTTCTCTGCCTCGTAACGGAGCACCAGCTCGACCACGGCTCCCAGGTTGACCATTTCGGGAAGGGCCTCGCTCGGGATGCGCACGCCCATGGACCGCTCGATGCTGGCGATGATGTCAATGGCCAGCAGCGAGTCGGCGCCGTGCTGGTTGACGAAGTCGCTGGTGTACGTCAGCTCGTCCGGCTCGATCTCCAGAACGTCGACGAGAATTTCACGGATCTGCTGGAGCCGCTCAGCCTGGATCGCCACTTGGGACATCATGCTTCCTTTCGGTTAGGCGGCGCCCTCTAGCGCCCGGTGGATCATTTCCGCGGCTTGCCGGTTGCCGCCGTCGGTGAAGTGCACGGTGTCCGCGAACGCGTCGCCCTCGAACAGGTCGGCGGACAGGTTCAGGAAGGAGATCCCCAGGTCGGCGCAGCCTTTGGCGTACAGGCCGGCGTAGGTGTCCCAGTTCGCCTCGATGGCGCTGTGCAGGACGCCGAAGACGGGTGCGTCGAAGTCGTAGCGTGCCTTCTCCTCGGGGCTGAGCTGTCTCGTGCGCGAGGTCACGAGCGGCTGCAGGCAGAACAGGATCCGGGTACGCTCGCCCGCCGCCCGCGCGAGGAACCCGAGGTGCTCGAGCCGTCTGCGGGCGGCCGCCTCCATCCGGGGCACGGTGTCGGCGAGGTTCCAGGCGGCGGGCTTGCCGCGCTTGCGGCGTCGGGACTCCAGATCGGGGACCGCTTCACCGGCGGCGAGGGTGGCCAGGTCGAACAGCGGGATCTCGGCGAGCTCGGTGAACGTGCGCTCGTACGAGACGGCTCCGAACAGCCCGCTCGGGTCGAGCGAGCCCACCAGATTGACGAAGTCGGGGCCCCCGCCGATGACCACGACGGTGGACGCCGCGTGCAGGAACGGTGTGGCGGCGACCATTTCCTGGAGGGAGACGGCCGCGCACAGGCCCAGGTTGAGCTGCCGGGTCCCGGAGACGAAGGCCAGGTGCGAGGGAGGCGAGTTGCGGTCGGAGGTCGCCGCGAGACCGACGGCCACCGAGTTGCCCAGCACTATCCCGCCGCCGCCCGCGGCGAGCCACGTCGTGGTGTCGACCGTGCCGAACGGTGAGTCCGAGAGGCGGAATCCCTCCTCATCGGTGTTGAGCACGGATGAACGGTGCCCGGGAGGGAGAGTGAAGCCGAGAAAGGGATGCGGATAGAGATCGATGCCATGCCTTTCGAGCAGCATCCCGCCACGGTGTCGCCGAGCGAATGACTCGTGCGCGAATTTCGGGGTGGATCTCATTGTTCGACAGTCACCGCAGACGGTTGAGGGCGGCTCGCGCCCGGCTCGACGAGGAGGCTTTCCAGCGAGTTCACGACCCGGGCCGGGGACGGCTGGCCGGACATCTCTGCCTGCAGCCGCCGCGCCGCGGCCGCGTGATCCGGCTTCGCCAGCAACTCCGCGAGACGGTCCCTGATCGCTCCCGGCTCCGCGTCCGGCGCCGGGAGAACCAGGCCGGCGCCTGCCTCGGCCAGCCGCCCGGCATGGCGCTGGTGATCGGGCAGCCGCGGGAGGTGCAGCTGCGGCAGCCCGTGCGCCAGCCCGGTCAGCAGGGTGCCCGCGCCACCGTGAGCCACGACGAGATCACAGGCCGGCAGCAGCAGATCCAGCGGCGTCCCCTCGGTGACGTACGCGTCGGGCGGCAGTTCGCCGAGCAGCGGCCGCTGCTCCGGCGTGACCGCGACCACCACCTCCACGTCGAGGTCGCCGATCGCCCTGGCTACCTCTCCCGCCAGGAAGAGCTCAGGATCCACCCGGCTCGGCGTGGTGCCCCATGTGACGCACACGCGCGGACGGCCGGACGGCGCGGGCAGCGCGGCCGGCAGACTGCCGGGACCGTTGTGGGGCAGATAGCGCATCGGCAGCCGGCGGGAGCCGACGGGAACCTGCAGCCCGCCGGGGCACGGGTCCACGGTCGCCACGCCGAACGGATCGACGCCGTCCAGCCCGAGCTTCGCGCAGAGCGGGGCGAGCGCGTCCGGGAGGAACCGGCCGACGACGCTCATGAGATCGGTGCCGTACAGGTGCCGCACGGCCGGGATGCCGAGCGCCGCAGCGGCCAGCGGTCCCGCGAAGGCGGTGGGCTCGAACACGATGAGGTTCGCGCGCCACCGCCCGGCCAGCTCGACGAGATCGTCCGCCATCGCCTCCGCCAGCTCGGTCAGCAGGCCGAAGACCCGCGGCCCGCCGCCCGCCGGCCGCTGCGCCGACGGCGGCGGGAACACGATGTCGTGGAAGGTCGCCACCGCGTCCACGTCCCGCCCGACCGGCGCCGCCGGCAGGCCGGTTCGCAGAATCGCGCCGGTGAGCTCCGGCTGGCTCGCCACCAGCACGTCATGGCCGGCGGCCCGGCAGGCCCACGCCAGCGGCACCATCGCGTACAGGTGGGACGGCCACGCCCAGGTCGTGAAGATTATCCGCATGCGCCCAGGGCACCACGAGCTGGTTGTCGATGCCTCGAGTGGTACTGGAGGCACTCTCGACTCACCGCGGCACGGCCAGCTGGGTGATGGAGCGCAGCATGCTGCTCTTGAACGTCTTGACGAACCCCTCGGGGGTGCCGGTGTCGCGAGGGGAGTTGAGGTAGGGCTTGAGCTTGCGCTCGACCTCCTGAACGCCCGGCTGGACGGCCATGTGCTGCGCCACGGCGTCGAGGTCGCCTTCGAACTCGATGAAGCGGACCAGCAGGCCGTCCCTGATGAACACCGCCGTGGCCAGGATCCGCCCGGCCTGCTCGCCGTCGGCCCCCGGCACCACCGCCGACTTCGGCCGCTGGAAGCCGGAGAAGACCTCGGCGACCTGGTCCTCATAGCCGCTCTTGATGTCATAGGTGATCGCCACGAAGGGCATCGTGTCCTCCCAAGGGATGTTCCGGTCTGTACGGCACGCAGCATGCACCGCCGTACTCGGATGAGACTCGAAGCCACCCGCGACCCGAGCGAGGCTTGAGCCCGCCGTGGAACCCTCCGGCAAGCGCACCGCTGCAGCCGGAGAAGGAGAGCATTGATGACGACGCCTGACGAAAACGCCCCGGTCCTCATCGTCGGTGGCGGATACGCGGGCCTGGCCTCGGCACTGTTCCTGTCGGGGCATGGCGTGCGCCCGGTGCTGGTGGACAAGCAATCGGGCGTGTCCATCCAGGGCCGCGCGCGCGGGATCAACCAGCGGACCATGGAGCTCTATCGCCCCCTGGGCCTGGCCTCGCCCATCGCGGCGGCCGGCGCGCCCTTCGACACCGAATCGGGTGTCGTCCGGTGCGAGAGCCTCGCGGGCGAGTGGACCTGGCTGCTGGGGGACGATTCGCCGCGGGCCATTCCCGAGCTGACGGCCGGCGAGTACGTGATGGCCGACCAGCGCAGCGTGGAGCCGATCCTGATCGACGCCGTTCGTGGCCTGGGGGCCGACATCCGGTTCAACACGCAGTGCCTCTCGGTCGACGTGGACGCCGAGGGTGTCACGGCGGTGACCGAGGACCGGGTCAGCGGGGAGCGGCGCACCATACGGTCGGACTACCTGATCGCGGCCGACGGCTTCCGCGGCGCCATCAGGCGCCGGCTGGGCATCGACCACACGGGTCCCGGGGTCACGCAGAACTGGGTCACCTTCATCGTCGAGGCGGACCTGGCGGGCCTCCTGACCCAGCGGGCCATGCTCTGGATCGTGGTCAACGCCGAGATCGGCTTCGGGTCGTTCCTCACCACCGCGGTCCCCGGCCAGTGGGCGATCAGCTTCACCTACGACCCCGCCAAGGAGTCCGCCGCCGACTTCACCCCGGCACGATGCGAGAAGGTGGCCAGAACGGTCATCGGCCGGGACATCCCCGTCACGGTCCTGGACATCGCCTGCTGGGAGGAGGCCGTCGGGGTCGCCGATCGCTACCGCGACGGCCGGGTCTTCCTGGCCGGCGACTCCGCGCACGTCTGGTCGCCGGCCGGTGCGATGGGCGCCAATGCCGCGGTTCAGGATGCGCACAACCTGGCCTGGAAGCTCGCCGGGGTGCTCAACGGGTGGGCGGGAGAGGGCCTGCTCGACACCTACGAAGCCGAGCGCAGGCCGGTGGCGCGGACGCTGGCGGACATCACCGTCCGGCGGCAGCAGGCCAGATTCTCGAACCAGCCGTACGAGGACGATGTGGACGACCTGGTGTGCGCCCTCGGCCAGCGCTACGGGCACGACTCGGTCTACGGCGACCAGGTGGTGGGGCGAGCCGAGCCCGGCGCTCGTGCGCCGCACCTGTGGCTGCTCCACGAGGGGGGCCGGATCACCGTGCACGACCTGTTCCAGGATGCGTTCGTCCTGCTCACGGGGGCTGACGGCGCCGTGTGGACGGAGGCGGCGGACAAGTGCGCCGCCCAGCTGGGCGTCCCGTTGCGGGCCCATCGCGTCGGCCGGGAGCTGGTCGATGTGGACGGCGCCTGGGAGGCCCGCTACGACGTGGGCCGGGACGGCGCGGTGCTCGTGCGGCCCGACGGCTACGTGGCCTGGTGCGCCCCTTCGCCCACCGCGAACCCCGAGGCGGCGCTCCGCGGCGCGCTCGGCCGGACTCTGGCGAGACTGTCATGAGCGGCATCTCCAAGGTCCTGGTCGTCAACCGTGGCGAGATCGCGGTCCGGATCGTCAGGGCCTGCAAGGACCTGGGCCTGACCAGCATCGCCATCTACTCCGAACAGGACCTGAACGCGCTCCACGTCAAGCTCGCCGACCAGGCGTACGCGCTCGGCGGGACCAGCCCGGCCGAGACCTACCTGGCCATCGACAAGGTGCTGGCCGTGGCCGACCGTGCCGGCGCGGACGCTGTCCATCCCGGCTACGGATTCCTGGCGGAGAACGCCGACTTCGCCGAGGCCGTCCTCGATGCGGGGCTCACCTGGATCGGCCCGCCGCCCGGCGCGATCAGGGCGCTGGGTGACAAGGTCGCCGCGCGGCACATCGCGCAGAAGGTGGGCGCGCCGATGGTGGCCGGCACCGGCGAGCCGGTCGCCGGTGTGGAGGAGGTGCTGGCCTTCGCCTCCGAGCACGGGCTCCCGATCGCGATCAAGGCGGCGTACGGCGGAGGCGGCCGGGGCCTGAAGGTCGCCTGCACGATGGCGGAGATCCCGGAGGCGTACGAGTCGGCGGTACGCGAGGCGGTCACCGCCTTCGGCCGCGGTGAATGCTTCGTGGAGCGTTACCTGGAGCGGCCACGCCACGTGGAGACCCAGTGCCTGGCCGACACGTACGGCAAGGTCGTGGTGGTGTCGACCCGGGACTGCTCGCTGCAGCGGCGTCACCAGAAGCTCGTCGAGGAGGCGCCGGCCCCGTTCCTGACCGACGAGCAGCGTGAGCAGCTCTACACCAGCTCCAAGGCGATCCTGCGTGAGGCCGGCTATGTCGGCGCGGGCACCTGCGAGTTCCTCATCGGCCTGGACGGCGTGGTCTCCTTCCTCGAGGTCAACACCCGGCTGCAGGTCGAGCACCCGGTCACCGAGGAGGTGACGGGCATCGACCTGGTGCGGGAGATGTTCCGCATCGCGCAGGGCGAGGCACTCGGCTACGACGACCCGGAGCCGCGCGGCCACTCGATCGAGTTCCGCATCAACGCCGAGGACGCCGGGCGCGGATTCCTGCCCGCCCCGGGCACGATCGCGGCCTTCCAGCCGCCGACCGGACCGGGCGTGCGGCTGGACTCCGGGTACACGTCAGGCCAGTCCGTGCCGAGGGAGTTCGACTCACTGATCGCGAAGCTGATCGTGACAGGGAGTGATCGGGAGCGGGCGCTGCGACGCGCCCGGCGGGCGCTGGCCGAGTTCGGCATCGAGGGCCTGCCCACGCTCCTGCCCTTCCACCGCGCCGCGGTGGAGGAGCCCGCCTTCACGGGCGAGCCGTTCGCCGTGCACACCAGGTGGATCGAGACCGAGTTCGCCACTCCCATCGAGCCGCACCCGCACCCCGATGCCCCGGCCGAGGCCGCTCCCCGCGAGCGCGTCAGCGTCGAGGTGGACGGACGGCGCCTCGAGGTCGTGCTGCCTCCCGCCCTGACGAACGTCGCCCTGATGAACGGCGGTGCTCCCCCGGCGGCGCCCCGCCGCACCGCCACCAAGGCGTCGACGCCGGCAGGCGCCGACAGCGACGCGCTGGTCAGCTCGATGCAGGGGACCGTCGTCAAGGTCTTCGTGGCCGACGGCGACACCGTTGAGGAAGGCGAGACCATCCTGGTCATTGAGGCGATGAAGATGGAGCAGCCCGTCACCGCCCACAAACCAGGCGTGGTCACCGGCCTGTCCGCGACGCCGGGAGAGAGCGTCGCGTCCGGTGCCCTGCTGTGCCGGATCACCCCTAGTACTCGCCAGTAGGCCGCTATACCACAACCCTAGGGGTTGCTAGGAAAGAAGCTCAAAAATAGCCTTCGAGTGGAATTGATGCCGGACGTCCGAATTCCGCCGGAATCAACGTTGATTCCCTCAACATGCCATGCGCAGATTGAAGGGCACAATGAGCTTCCGCATACTCGGCCCGCTCGCGGTCATACACGAGAGCAGGGATATCACTCCCACCGCACCCAAGGTCCGCCAGGTTCTGGCTTTTCTCCTGGTACGCAAGGGCCAGATCGTGCAAATTAGCGAATTCATCGACGAGTTATGGGGAGATCATCCGCCGGAGAGCGCGATGACCACCCTGCAGACCTACATCTACAAACTCAGGAAAGAGGTCCTCGACCCGAGTGGCCTGGCCCGTTTGCACACACAGCAGTGTGGTTATCTGCTGGAAGTCCCGGACGAAAGCGTTGATGTCGGCATCTTTGAGAAGGCGACGCGCGAGGGCCGTTTGACGCTGGAGAGCGGCGACGCGCAGCGCGCCGGCGAGTTGCTGTCCGAGGCGCTGAGTGTGTGGCGTGGCCAGGCACTTCTCGGCGTCACCACGGGGGAGATCCTCTCCGCCCACGTGACGCGCCTGGAGGAGAACCGGTTGCGGGCTCTGGAACTGCACATCGAGGCCGACATGCGCCTCGGGCGCTATCGCGAGCTCATCAGCGAGCTGAAGACGCTCGTGCACAGCTATCCCCTGCACGAACGTTTCTACGGCGACCTCATGACGGCCCTGAACCGGTGCGGGCGCCGGTACGAAGCGCTGGAGGTCTATCGGCAGTTGCGCAAGGTGCTGATCGACGAGCTCGGGCTCGAACCGTCCGCAGCGCTGCAGCGCCTCCACCAGTCGCTGCTGAGTGCCGACGCCCCCAAACCGGCCGGGACCGCCCCGGCCCAGCCGTCGAGCAGCACCTCCCCGCCGCCCGCCGCGCTGACCGTTCCCGCGCAACTGCCGCCTGACATATCCGATTTCACGGGACGCGTGGCGGAGCTCGCCCGGCTCGCCCAGGTCCTCGCCGCGCCTCAGCCCGGCAGCACCGCGGCCCGGACGATCTCGATCACAGGGATGGGCGGCGTGGGGAAGACCACCCTGGCGCTGCACGCCGGGCACCTTCACCGGTCCCAGTTCCCGGACGGCCAGCTCTTCGCCGACCTCCACGGCGCCTCGGCCACCCCGGCGGCACCGGGAGACGTTCTCGCCGGCTTCCTGCGCTCGGTGGGGGTGCCGGACCAGCAGATCCCGCCGACGCTCGAAGAGCGGACCAACCTCTTCCGCACGTGGAGCAACAACCGGCGGATCCTGGTCGTCCTCGACAACGCCAGCGACGCCGCCCAGGTGACCCCCCTGCTGCCCGCGACGCCCCAGTGCGTCGTGATCGTCACCAGCCGCGAGGGACTGCAGAGCATGCCGGGCGTGACCAGCGTCGACCTCGGCGTGATGAGCCTGTCAGAAGGCACGCAGCTGCTCAGCCGCATCATCGGGGCCGAGCGGGTGGCCGCCGAGCCCGAGTACGCCGAGACGATCGTCGAGCTCTGCGGGCGGCTGCCCAGGGCCCTGCGATGCGTCGGCTCCCGCCTCGCCGCCGCCAGGGTCTGGTCGCTGCAGAAGATGGCGGCACTGCTGGAGTCGTCCCCTGCACCCCTCGACCAGCTGCGATTCGCCGAATTCGACGTGCGTGCGGACTATGACCACGCCTACTTCCGGCTTGATCCACACGACCGCAGCACGCTCCGCCTCCTCAGCCTGCTCCCCGCGCAGGACTTCACCGCCGTGACCGCCGCCGGGCTGCTCGGCAACGCCACCGACGCGGTGGAGGCCCGCCTGACCCGCCTCGCCGGCTGCCATCTGCTCGACGTCCGGGCGGACGACGCCGGCAGCATCCGCTACGGGATGCACAGACTCACTCGGCTTTACGCACGTGAACGGTTGAACCGCGAATTTCTCCAACCCGAGGATTGAGGTCACGTCATGTCACAGTCCCAGCCCGTCTTCCGCGTCCTGCTGCGCATGAACATCCACTCCGGCATGGAGGAGGAGTTCGAGCGGACGTGGTACCAGGTCGGCAAGGCCGTCACCGACCACCCCGCCAACCTCGGCCAGTGGCTCTCCAAGAGCGAGGAGGAGGAAGGCGTCTACTACATCATGAGCGACTGGGCCGACGAGCCGCGCTTCCGCGAGTTCGAGCACAGCGACGGGCATCTGGAGCACCGCACCAAGCTCCACCCGTTCCGCTCCGGCGGGTCGATGACGACCATGCAGGTCGTGTACGCGATGGGTGGAAAGCGCTGATGGCCGGTGCGCGGGCCAGGGTGCTGATCTACGCCGCCGCTCCGTCGGAGGAGCCTGACGCCGTCGAGTCGGCCTACCACCAGATCAGCAGCGCCTTGTCTGGCACGCCCGGCCTGCTCGGCAACGAACTGCTGCGCGCCGCCGACGACCCCGCGGCGTTCGTCGTGATGAGCGAGTGGGAGAGCCTGGCCGCGTTCCGCCGCTGGGAGGAGGGCGCGGGGCACCGCGACACGACCGCTCCGCTGCGCCGCCACCAGCGGGCGCCCGGCGGCAGGCCGTTCGGCATCTACGAGGTCACCGCGACCTACACCGCATAACGCCAAAAAGGTGGCCGCACCGCGTACGTACGCGGTGCGGCCACCTTTCCGTGTGCCGAGCCGGGGTGCGATCAAGCGTGCGAGCTCTCGAGGCGCGCGTGCTCGCCCTCGCCGCGGGCTTCGGCCGCCAGGATGATCTCCCGGAGCTCTTCCCTGCCCGGCCCCAGCTCCACGGGGGGCGCGGCCGCCAGCTGCCGCAGGTTGTCCTTGGCCCGCTGGACGATCTCGGGATTGTTGATCACGGTGTCGGCGGGACCCGCCAGGTTGATCCGGCGGCAGAAGGCACGGGAGAGCTCCACGTCGGACAGCACCCCCGCGGCCACGCCCTCGGCGATGAGCCGCTGCCGCTCCATCTCGGCCCGATCCTGCTCGGGCACCTCCTGACCGGTGATGCGGTAGATGCGGGCCCGGTCCATCGCCGCCGACTCCCGGTAGACGGCGTCGGCCTCGGCGGCGGTGGCGGCGTCGTAGGCGAGCGCCATGGCCACCGGATCGCCGTCATGCGCGGCGACCGCCTCCGCGGCGGCGAAGGCATAGGTGAGTGCCATCGACGCCCCCCAGCCGTAGGCCGGGTTGGTGGTGCACAGCGCGTCTCCGACGGCCAGCAGTCCCGTCACGACCGGCCGCCCGTCGGCGACGAACCGCCGGCGTACGTTGTGATGCCCGCCCATGATCTGGACGCCGGCCAGAGGGGTGGCGTTGGCCGGGTCTATCCACGGTGCCAGCGCCGGGATGCTGCGCGCGGCGGCCTCCCAGGTCCACGTGTTGCGCAGCGGCTGCAGGTTCTCACTGGGGTGCACTTCGAGGCAGAGGCCGAACGTGTCGTGGTCTCCAGGGAAGCCGATGTACATGAGGCTTTCGAGCTCGCCCCGGACGAGCATGGCGTTCTTCGGCAGGGCGCAGCCGGGCGTGAAACGGTAATAGCGGCTGAAGTAGACGGTCTGGCAGTCCTGGGTGTCGGCCTGGACGTGAACGCCCGCGGCGGCCAGCCACCGGGAGACCCGTGAACGCCCGCCGCCGCAGTCGAGCACGAGGTCCGCCGCCAGCTCGCGGCCGTCGGCCAGGCTGACCCCGCTCACCCGCGGCGGCCCGGACTCTCCTGGAGCGAACCGCAGCCCGTCCACGAGCTCGGGGCAGAGGAAAGTGATGCCGGGCTCGGCTTCGGCACAGCGCCGCAGCGCGAGCTCGAAGGCGGACCGGCGAGCCCACACGACGGTGAACTCCTCGTCGGAGGGCTCCCAGAGTTCCGGCGGGATGAACGTCTTGAAGACGTTGATCTCCTCGATGCCGTCGGCTCTGAGCTGGTCGAGGACCTCGGGCGCGTGCGCCGCCAGCAGCGTGCGCGCCCGGGCGGAGAAGCCGTGCGGCAGGCGGAACTGCGGGACGCCACGGCGCTTCCACTCCAGGAAGGGATCCAGCTCCGGGTCGGCGGGAGGCGGCGGGTCACGCTCGATCAGCGTGACCGGATAGCCGTGCCGTACCAGGCCGATGGACGCCGCCAGGCCGGCGATGCCGCCCCCGAGGACGACGATGCGCGGTTTCAAAGGTCACACCCGCCATTCGATGAGCTGGTCGTTGGGCAGGCGGGTCGCGGCATTGGGCGGCACGGGCAGCACCCGGTCGTGGTCCGGGTGGCCGATGGTGATCACGCCGGCCAGGGCGAGATCGTCCGGCAGGCCGGCCACTTCCGCCAGGTCGGCCAGCTCGTCGGTGTAGACGGAGCTGAAGAACCCGGTCGCGAGCCCCTCGTTGAGCGCGGCGAGCTGCAGCAGCATGAACAGCGCGCCGCAGTCGAACCACCAGAACGGCACGGGCCAGGGAATCTCGGTGTAGCCGGGCCTGACCTCCTCCGCGCCCCCGTAGCGCTCGTGGTAGGACTGCTCCCGCGTGCACAGGTAGATGTGCACCGGCGCCGACGCGATCCACCGGGGGAAGCCCAGGTCGACGTAGCGTCCCTCGGCGATGTCGGCGGCCTGCTGCCGGAGCTTGGGATCGGTCACGACGACGAGCCGGTGCCCCTGGCTGAACCCCGCGCTCGGCGCCCGCCGCAACGCCTGCAGGACGCGGTGCAGCACCTCGTCGGCCACGGGCTGATCCTTGTAGCTGCGCATCATCTGGCGCTTGCGCAGCACGTCGGCGAAGTCCATCGTCAGATCTCCAGCTCTACGTCGTACTGCCTCATCCAGGTGTTGAACTGCAACGTCATCTCGATGTGCATCCTGCTGATCCACTCGTTGGAGCGATCGGACGGCTCCTCGAGCGTGTGCCGGATCGCGTCGACGTCGAGCAGCGGGAGAGCCGGCGACGAGGGATCGTTGATCAGGGCCGTCAGCTCGCCGTGCAGCATCCGCGTGTAGGCCGGGTCCTGCGTGACCGGCCACGGGCTCTTCTTGCGGTCCAGCACGGTGCCCGGCACGAGATCCCGTACGGCCGCGCGCAGGATGCTCTTCTCCCTGCCGTCGAAGGTCTTGAACATCCACGGCGTGTTGTACATGTACTCGACCAGCCGGTGGTCGGCGTACGGCACGCGAAGCTCGAGACCGTGCGCCATGGAAAGGCGGTCGTCCCGATCGAGCAGCATGGGCAGCCAGCGGGTCAGGGTGACGTAGCTGACCGAGCGCATCTGCCGCTCCTCGGCGTCCTCCCCCTCCTGATGCGGCACTTCCGCCAGAGCCTGGCTGTAGTGGTCGGCGTAGAAGCCCTCCATGTCGAGCTTGCGCATCAGGCCCTGATCGAACAGGCCCCTGCCCTGGCCGCGGGGTGAGCCCGGCTGCCGGAGCTCGTTGGCCGTCCAGGGGAAGGTGCCGGCGTTCAGCAGCTCGGGGACGAACATCCAGTTGTAGCCGCCGAAGATCTCGTCGGCCACCTCGCCCGCCAGCGCCACCGTGGAGTGCGTCTTGATCTCACGGGAGGTGAGGTAGTTCGAGGTGTCCATGTCGCCCAGCGTCGTCGGCATGTCCTGGGCCAGCAGCACCTCCAACCGGGTCCGCGGGTCCATCAGGTCGCTGGTGTTCAGCATGATCCTGATGTGATCGGAGCTGATGTGCCGCGCCATCTCGGCCGCGTAGGGTTCGTCCGGCGAGAACCGGACGTCGTCCGGCTGGAAGTTCTGGGCATATGTGTCGAACGTGGTCACGAACGTGCGCACCCGCTCGCCGTCGAGCTTCCACCGCCATTTGGCGGCGATCGCGGTGACGGCGCTGGAGTCCAGGCCGCCGGACAGCGCCGTGCACAGCGGGACGTCCGCCTCCAGCTCACGCAGGACGATGTCCTCGAGCAGTTCGCGGACGTGGGCGATGGTCCCCTTGATGTCGTCGGTGTGCGGCCGCGCCTCCAGCGCCCAGTACGTCCGCTCCACCACGCCGTCGCGGCCGACGGTCAGCGAGTGACCCGGCAGCACGGCCTGCATGTCGCGGAAGACGGCCCGGCCCGGGGTCTTGGCGGTGGCGAAGAGCTCGCGCAGCCCGTCGAGCGTCACCGCCGGCCGTACCAGCGGGTTGGCCAGCAGCGCCTTGGGCTCGGAACCGAACAGGATCCCGTCCGGCAACTTGGTGTAGAAGAGTGGCTTGACGCCGAGGCGGTCACGGGCCAGGAACAGTTCCTCGCGGCGCACATCCCAGATCGCGAAGGCGAAGATGCCCTCGAGGTGCTTGGCGCAGTCGCTCCCCCACTCGAGGTAGGAGCGCAGGACGACCTCGGTGTCACTGCGCGTGCGGAACTCGTGTCCTCTGGCCCGCAGCTCCGTCCGCAGCTGCTTGAAGTTGTAGACCTCGCCGTTGTAGACGATCACGGCGATGGTGCTGCCGTCCTCCTCGACGGCCAGCGGTTGCGCACCACCGGCCACGTCGATGATCGCCGTACGTGTGTGTCCGAGCCCGATGTGGCCACGCAGCCACAGGCCCTGGTCGTCAACGCCTCGTTTGGCCAGCGCGTCGGTCATCGCCTGCAACGTCGCCCGCTCGGGCGTCAGGTCTCGTCCGAAGTCCGCCCAGCCGGCGATACCGCACATCCACATCTCCTTCGGTTGGTCCGCAAGCTTCGCCCCAGCATGTGACCGACGAGTCCAGCCGACCTCGACGACCACTCGACCGGGCCTAGGCGGACGTCTCCCGGATGTGGATCGACCGGGTGGGGCAGCCGCGGGCCGCGTGCCGTACGGCGTCGTGCAGCTCGGCCGGCGGGTTGGGGTCGAGCACCTCGACCGAGCCGTCCTCGTCCTGGTCGAAGACGTCGGGGACGTCGTAGACGCACAGGCTGGCTACCGCGCAAGTGTCCTTCGTCGCGCTCACATGCATCGCTCTCACCCGTTTCGGTAGGGGGAGCCCTCACTGTGCGAGACGCGGTTCGCGAGCGGCTCGAGGGCCTGTCTTCGAGTGAGGTTCCACGGCGCTGCGGCATGGTCTCGGTGACGTCAGAGCGTTATGGATGGAAGGAGGCCGGCCGATGACGCACAGCGCTCCCGGCTCCGTGCACGACATTCTCCGGCTCGGCAACGCGTTCTGTGAGGCCCAGGCGCTGCTCACCGCGGTGGAGCTCAACCTGTTCACAGTGCTGTGCGACGGCTCGGCCACCGAACCCGACATCGCCCGCCTGCTGGGCCTGCACGGCCGGGGGCTGCGTGACCTCCTCCGGCTGCTCGTCGCGCTCGGCCTGCTGCGGGAGGACGACGGCCGCTACCGCAACGCCGAGGTCGCGGAGCACCACCTCGTGGAGGGCAGGCCCGGCTACGTCGGAGGCGCGCTGCTCGGTGCCAAGGCGAACCTCTATCCGGTCTGGGGAGAGCTGACCGAGACGCTGCGCAGCGGCCGGCCGCGATCGGCCTCCGACGGTTTCGCCGCCATGCTGAACGACCCCGCGGAACTGCGGCGGTACACCCGCATGATGGACGGCGCCCTGCAGCCACTCGTGCCGGGAATCCTCAAGGCCGTCGACTGGGCGGCCCACCGGACCGTCCTGGACGTCGGCGGGTGCCGGGGCGACCTGGTGGGGCAGCTCGTCCAGTCCCACCCGGGCCTGACCGGGCACGTGTTCGACCTGCCGCAGATGGAGCCGCTGTTCGACGAGCACATGGCCGAACTGGGCACGACCGGGAGGGTCCGGTTCCACTCCGGGGACTTCTTCGCCGACCCGCTGCCCCCTGCCGACATCGTGATCCTCGGTCACATCCTGCACAACTGGTCACGTGACCGGCGGGAGCAGTTGATCCGCGCCGCCTTCCAGGCCGTCAGCCCCGGCGGCGTGCTGCTGGTGCACGACCGGATGATCGACGCCGCGCACCCGACCGTCGACAACCTCGTGACGAGCCTGGTCATGGCCCTGGTCACCGAGGAGGGCGAGGAGTACGCCATCGACGAGCTGGTCGGGCTCGCCGTGTCCGCGGGCTTCACCTCCGTGAGCCACCAGCCGCTCGACCACAACGAGACTCTGGTCGTCTGTCGGAGCGCGCACTCTGGTCGTCCTCGATCCTGACTCGATCCCCTCGGCGGACGCTCGGAGCATGACATCCCCATCCTGGTCCAAACGTTCGTTCGTCACGCTCTTCATGAGCGACCTGTGGGAGCGCTTCGGCTTCTACGGCATGCTCGCCATCCTGGTCCTGTACTTCAGCGCTCCCACCGCCGGCGGGGGTCTCGGGCTGGCGCCCACCGACTCCGCGGCGCTGGTCGGGGTCTATCTCGGCCTGACCTTCATGCTGTCCCTGCTCGGCGGTTGGGTGGGCGACCGGATCCTCGGCCCGCACACCGCGACGCTGTACGGCGCCGTCACCGTGTCGGCCGGCTACTTCGTGCTCGCCGCACCCTCGACCGCGGTCACCGGTGTCGGGCTGCTGCTGGTGGCGATGGGCACGGCGATCTACAAGCCGAACCTCACCACCATGCTCAACCTGCACTACCAGCGCGTCCGCAGCGAGCGCGAGGCCGCGATCTCCATGTTCTACGTGGGCATCCAGGTCAGCGCCCTGCTGGCCCCGCTGGTGACCGGCTACCTGGGCGAGCGGGTCGACTGGCACGCCGGTTTCGCCGCGGCCGGGGTGACCTCCGTCGCCTGCGCGCTGACGTACTGGCGCGGCAGCCGCAGCTTCGACACCGCCGGCACCCTCACCGTCAACCGGGCGAGCGGTCCGGAGCTGCGGCGATTCGGCGTGCGCGCGGCGATCCCGGCGGTCTTCCTGCTGGCGGCGGCGGTGGGGCTGATCCCGCTGGGGCTGACCATCGCCATCTGCGGCCTGAGCATCATCGTGGTGCCGTTCGTGGCCTTCTGGCTGCTCCGCCGCCACCCCGACCTCACCGCGGCCGACCGGCGGCGCCTGTCCGTCTTCCTCTGGCCGCTGTGCGGTTCCGCGCTGTTCTGGCTGATCGCCGGGCAGGACGGCTCGATGCTCAACCTCTTCGCCCTGCAGTCCACCGACCGCGAGGTCCTCGGCTTCGTCCTGCCCGCCAGCTGGCTGCAGTCCGCGACGCCGCTGTTCATCCTGCTCGCCGCGCCGCTGCTGGCGTGGTACTTCAAGCGCCACGGACAGTACGTCAACGTGGCGGTGAAGTTCTCGGTCGGGCTCGTCATCGTCGGGTTCAGCTTCATGATCATGGCGGGCGCCGCCTGGCTGGCGGCTTCGGGCGAGAAGACCTCACCCCTGTGGCTGATCTCGGTCTACATCCTGCACGCCCTCGGCGAGCTGATCATCGCGGCGGTCGGCATCAGCGCCGCCTTCGAGGTCGCTCCCCCGGCCTTCCGCGCCCGGATGATCGGTCTGTGGTGGCTGTTCTCCGCGCTCGGCGCCGGCCTGGCCAGCCAGGTGGTGCGGGTGACCGCGGTCATCCCCGACTCCCTCTACTACCTCGTCATCGCCGTGATCGTCACGGGTTTCGGCCTCGCGGTGGCGTACCGGCGTGACCGGATCGCCACGGGCATCGTCAGGCCGGCCGAGGTCGCCGAGCCGTCAGCACCCACAGTCCTCCACTAACCCCCCCGACACGCGAAGGCCGGTGACGGATGATCCGTCACCGGCCTTGGCATGCGGTGGGAGCTCAGCTCGCCTTTCGGGCGATCACGAGCGTGTCGTCGTCGCCGAGCAGGCGCACCTCGACCGAGGCGAACCCGGCCGCCTCCGCGTGGCTCCGCAGCTCGCCCACGGTGTACTCCGACCCTCCATCGGTGACCAGCAGCATGTCCAGGCTGATCACCAGGTTCTCGATCCGGCTGGACGAGCGGTCGAGCATGCGGTCGTAGACCACGAGCACGCCCCCGGGGTTGACGGCGTGGTAGGCCTTCTCCACCAGGAACTTCCGCTGCTCAGCCGACCAGTCGTGCAGAACGTGACCCATGACCACGATGTCGGCGCTGGGCAGCGGGTCGTCGAAGAAGCTGCCCCCGTGGAAGGTCACCTTGCCCGTCAGCCCCTGCTCGGCGGCGAGCTCCTCGGCGAAGGGCGCCATCTGCGGCAGGTCGAACACCGCGCCGGCGAGGTGCGAATGCGCCTTGACGATCTGCGAGGCCAGGGCGCCGCGGCAACCACCGACGTCCAGCACGGAGTCGTACTCGCCCCAGCCGTCGTAGGCCTCGATCAGCTGCGGGCCGAGCGTGCGCGTCAGCGCGTCCATCGAGTTGATGAACTGACCGAGGATCTTCGGGTTCTCGACCACCTCGTCGAAGTGGCTCCCGGTCTGCGACTCCCCGGTGCGCAACGCCTCGGAGAGACGGCCCCAGGCCGGATAGAGGTTGCGGTTCGACCTCTCGATGAACCCGCCGATGTACGGCTCCGAGCCACGCACCAGATACTGGTCGGCGCCCGCGCTGTTGCGGTAACGGCCGTCCTCTCGCTCCAGCAGGTTCAGCTCGACCAGCAGGTCGAGCCAGTCGGACAGGCCGCGGCCGTGCAGGCCGAGGCGCTCACGGATCTCCTCGGCGGAGGCCTCGCCGCCGTTCAACGCGGTGAAAAGGCCGAGTTCCACGGCGGTCAGCAGCGCTTTCGCGTCACAGAAGGAATTGGCCAGCCGGATGATCCCGGAAGGCTTGCTGGTGTCCACGGCTGTAGTCGTCACGTACGCATCTCCCTACGATTCTGGGTCGACATCGATCTTCCGCATGGACCATTTGGCGATCTTCAGCGACATCTCGATCGCTTCGGTCGCGTATCGCACCATCTCGGCCTGATAGCCGGCCACCGCGTCCGCCAGCGACACCTCGCCGCGTGAGACGGCCGCGAGGGCCTGGCTGAGCGCGCCGGCATCGCGCAGCGCGGTGTTCGCCCCGACGCCGCCGGTCGGCGGCATCGTGTGCACGGCGTCTCCGAGGGGGACGACCTTGCCCTCGCCCCAGGGCTCGACGGGCACGGTCGCCTTCAGCGTGAGCGGGTAGGTCTCGGCCGCCTCGGCGTGCGCGAACACGCCGCGGAGGTCGGGATGCCACTCGGCGGTCCGCTCGAGCACCAGCTCGCGCAGCTCCTCGCCGGTCATGGAGAGGAACACGGAGTCGGGTATCCCGAGCACGTCTCGGTGCACGCTGAACACCGACATGTAGTAGTCCTCCGCCTGGTCCATCTCCACGCCAGGCCACAACCGCTCGGCCGCCTCGCGCGGCGTGTCGCGGAAGACCATGGGCATCAGCGCCAGTCGGAGCCCGTTCGCCCCGGTGACGTTGACGAACCGGTCGCGCAGCACCTCGGGCAGGCCGGCCTTGATGGCGGCGGCCCTCGGCGTACGGGAAAGGATCGCGCGAACGCCGAGGTCGAGGTGCTGGTGATCCGGCCGCAGCTGCTTGCGCACCTGCGAATTGGCGCCGTCGGCCGCCACCAGCACGTCGCCGGTGACCGATTGGCCGCCGGAGAAGTGCGCCACGACCTTGTCGCCCACCTGCTCGAAACGGGTGAACCGCCGGCCGAAGTGCACCACCCCGTCGAGACCCGTGAGCAGGACGCGCCGCAGCGTCATGCGGTCGACCGCGTCGATCTTGTCGGGCGCGTCCCCGCGGGCGTCGCCGAACTCGGGGGCCCACTGCGGGTTCAGCTGCTCGTCGTAGGCGGCCAGGCCCTGCTCGTGCCGCAGGTTCGCGGTCGCGGCGAGCAGGTCCTGTGCGCGGCGGGGCAGGCAGTCCCGCAGCGCGCTCTCCCCTTCCGGGCTGATCCGCAACCGGTAGCCCTGCATCCGGCCGCGGGGCGACTCGTCACGCTCGTAGACGTGAACGTCCTCCACCCCCGCCTGTTTCAGCCCCTGGGCGAGGCAGAGCCCGCCGATGCCGCCACCGATGATGATGATCCGTAGCGGCATCACAGCACCACGTCGGCGATCCGGTCGAGGTGGTCCGGATCGGCCGTGCAGGAGAGGATCAGCAGCTCGTCGCAGCCGTTGGCCGCGTAGGCGGCCGCCGCGTCCTTGAGCACGCTCTCGTCGGTGACGGCGCCCTTCGCGAGGTGCTCGGCCATGGTGCCCATGTAGGCGTAGTAGCTGAGCATGTGCTCGGTGGCCCGCTCCTTGCCGCCGGGGCCGAGGGACACGTAGCAGTTGGTGCCCATTCTCGGCGAGCCGGTGCGGCCCTCCTCGTCCCACAGCTCCTTGAACCTGGCCACCAGATCGGGGAACTTGTGCGGCGGGCCGCCGGGCGAGATCCAGCCGATGCCGTACTTCGCCGCCCGGCGCAGGCCCGCGGGCGAGTGCCCGCCGGCCCAGAACGGGATGTCGCCGTTGACGGGACGGGGACCGACGCCCGGGACCGGCCCTTCGCCCTTCCAGACCTCCCTGAGCTCCTCGATCATCGCGTCCAGCCGCCTGCCACGGGTGTGGTAGTCGGTGCCCGTCGCGACGTAGTCGTCCTCGCGCATTCCAGCGGAGACACCGACGATGAGGCGGCCCCCGGACAGGCGATCCAGGCTGGCCAGCTGCTTGGCCAGTTCCACGGCGCTCGGCCGGTAGGCGGCCAGCAGGATCGCCGTCACGAGCTTGATCCGCTCGGTCACGGCCGCCGCGGCGGAAAGCGTGACGATGCCGTCGTAGTTGTCGTAGACCATCCGATCGACCACCGTCAGGCTGCTGAATCCGAGGCGCTCGGCGCGGCGCGCGAACTCGATCAGCTGGCTGCCGTCAGCGCCGGGAATGGTAGTCGGAAGGCATACTCCGATATCCATGAACGCTCCTCTGTGCTTGCCTGGCTACCGGCGTGCACAAGTCTCCGAGCGGTCGCTGGGGGCGCGGTCGAGCCTGGGTCGATACGCCTGGCCGGCGCATTCGACGACGCGTCGAGTCCGCCTGGCTATTTTCGGCTTCCGAGCCGAACGTCGAAAGGTATGCCATGAAGCTGGGCGCGATCATCGAGTGGACGGACGACCTCGCCGTATTTCGCGATGTGGTTCGCCTCACCGACGAGCTCGGATATGACGTCATCGGGGTCGGGGACACTCCGGCCCGCGCCTACGAGTTGTTCGTGTCGCTCGCCGTGGCGGCGCAGGAGAGCAAGAACGCGACGCTGACGACCATGGTCACCACGCCGTTTCTGCGACACCCGGTCGCCACCGCCACCGCGATTTCCACTTTGCACGAGCTGACGGGCGGCCGGGTCCATCTCTCCCTGGGCAACGGCGGCAGCACCAGGCGCGTCGTCGGGCGCTCCCCCGTGGGCTCGCCGCGGCAGCTGTTCGACTACCTGCGGGCCGTACGGGAGATCCTCAACGGCGGGACGGCGGAGGTCGACGGCTTCACCACCGAGGCGCTCACCCGGGTGCATCCCATGCCGATCCACGTGGCCGCTGACTACCCGCAGAGCCTGCGCCTGGCGGGTGAGACGGCCGACGGGGTGATCACCACGGTCGGGATGTCGGCCGAGCACGTGGAGCGGAAGATCGCCCTGATCCGGGAGGGCGCGGAGCAGGCCGGCCGCGATCCTGACGCGATCGAGATCTGGGGCTTCAGCTTCATGGCCGTCCGCGACACCCGGGAGGAGGCGATCTCCGAGATCGCCGCCGCCCTGGCCTCCGACGTCGCCCTGCGCCTGAAGGCGCAGCACATGCGCAAGCTCGTCCCCTCCGATCTGCTGGGCGCGGTGGAGGAGATGGAGCGCCGCTACGACGTCTGGGACTTCGTTCATGGGGGCAAGAACGCGCGTTTGCTGGAGGAGCTCGGACTCACCGACTTCGCCCTCTCGCTCACCGGCGTGGCGGGGACCGTCCCGGAGGTGGCCGAGCAGCTGAAGGTGCTGGAGTCGGTTGGCGTCACGGGGATGCTCGCGGCGCTGCCCGTACTGGCCGACCCGGCGACGACACTGCGCGGGCTCCGCAAGGCGGCCGATTCCCGCTGACGAGCACATTAAACCGGCCCCCACCCGGGAGGTGGGGGCCGGTTCTTTGTGGTGCCTGCTCAGCCGACGGTGTCGAGCTCCTGCGCGGGCTGGCTGGAACGCAACCCGAGCCGGGGCTGGGTGACCAGATACAGCCCGCCGACGGCGTTGGCCGGGTCGAACGGCGACTGCTTGATCTCGTGAACCCGGTTGAGGTTGTTCAGCGGGTTGGGGTCGCCGCTCTCGGCCCCCTGCAGGTGGGCCTGGACCAGCTTGTACGCCTGCTCCGCGTCGTTGAGGTCGGCGATCCCGGTGATGATGCGGTCGAACGCGGCCTGCACTTCCAGGTGATCGCGCTCGCCCGTGGTCAGCCGCTGGGCGTTGTAGAAGTGGTGCTCCTTGCCCCGGTAGCTCTCGTAGAACACCGAGACCAGCACGAGCAGCCGCTGGTAGGCGTGCTGGTAGACGTGGGAGTAGAAACGCCCCGCGTCCTCTTCCTCGACCTCGCCGCGCAGCACGCTGGACAGACTGGCCGCGGCGAGCATCGCGCTGTAGGTGGCCAGGTGCACGCCGGTGGACAGCAGCGGGTCGAGGAAGCAGGCGGCGTCACCGGCCAGCTGGTACCCGGGACCGGCGAAGGTCTCGGTGACGTAGGAGTAGTCCTGCTCGACCTTCATCGCGCCCACCTGCTCGGCGCCTTCCAGCATGGCGAGCACGGACGGGCACTTGGCCAGGGCCTCGTCGTAGACCGCCTGGACGTCGCCGTTCAGCCGGTTGCGGCTGTCCCTGAACAGGTCGCGCCCGGTGACCAGGCCGACGCTCAACGTCCCGTCGTGCAGCGGAATGGCCCAGAACCAGCCGTCCTCGATGGAGCACACCGCGATGGCGCCCTTGGGTCCCTTGCCGAGCGGCTTGGCGTCCTTCCAGTACGTCCACGCCGCGACGTTCTTGAACACCTCGTGCATCCGGCGGCTCTTGAGGTGCCGGGTGGCCAGCACGCCACTGCGGCCCGAGGCGTCGATGACGTGGCCGAACGTGATGCGTCCCGACCGGCCGGAGTCCTTGGTCTCGTACCAGTTGGCCGCGACCGCGCGGTCGCCGTCGAACTCGATGTCCCGCACGCTCACTCCCTCGTGCACCTCGACACCGAGCTCGCGGGCGTGGTCGAGAAGGAGCTGGTCGAATTCGCTGCGGATGACCTGCCACGCGTTGGGCGTCTCGTCGCCCATGTTGCTGAATTTCACCTCCCACTCCTCGGGGCCCCAGGCGAAGAAGGCACCGCCCTTGGGCTGGAAACCGTGGGCCTCCACCTTGTCCCAGACCCCCAGCAGTTCGAAGATCGGGCGGCAGGAGGGCAGGATCGACTCACCGATGTGGTAGCGGGGGAAGCGGTCGCGTTCCAGAAGGGTCACCTGGAAGCCTTCACGGGCCAGTAATCCGGCCGCAGTCGCGCCGGCGGGGCCGCCCCCGATGATCAGAACCTGGGTTGATTCGCGCATGACTGGATCCTTCCGTCCTCGGGTTGAAGGTCGCTCGTACACCGGTCAAGGGCGACGACGCAGCAAGAAGCAGGCTGAGCCGCTGCCGGAGACCGGGGCAGCGAGCCGGCGGATCGTGAAAGTTTCCTCATACAGCTCCCGTTCCTCTCCCGGCCGGAGCCGGCCGGGATATCTCATGCGCTCCCATCGCCACCAGGGGATGTCGTTGTAGAAGCACCACATGAGGACGAGCCCACCCGGGCGCGTCCACTCCGCCACGTGCGCCGCGACCGCCCTCCGCTTCGCGGGGGCCACGTCGTCGAGCGACCCGTAGTCCAGGATCAGGTCGTACGGCCCGGCGACGCCGTCCACCTGTGGCGCGGTGAAGTCGGCCCTGACGAGGTCCACCTCCACGCCCGCGGTTCTGGCCGCGCGGTGTGCCTTGGCCAGCGCCGTGGGAGAGAAGTCCACCCCGGTGGTCTCGAACCCCTGCTGGGCGAGGAAGACCGTCTGCGTGCCGTCGCCGCATCCGAGGTCCAGCGCGCGGCCGGGACCCGCGATCTCGCCGCCGGCCAGCAACTGCGCGAGTTCCGGTCGAGGCTCGCTGGTCTCCCAGGGCGCCCCGACGCGATACATGAAGTCGTAGCTTCTCCGACCGGCCATGCCACACCTCATCTCGTCCTGGCGCCGGACAGTCGAGCGGCGCCCGCGCCGACCGGCTCGTCCCAGTCGATCCGGTGGCGGTGCTGGTAGCCGAACGTCCGCTCCGGTCGCAGCACCGTCCTCATCGCCAGGGGCAGCACCATGCTCATCAGCCCGCCCGCCACCGGTCCGAGCAGCTTGCTGCCGTTGGTTCTCGAGGCCTGTGAGATGACCCGCTCGACCCTTGGGCGGCGCAGGCGCTCGTACGCGGCGAAGGCGCTCGGCGGGTCGGGCAGGTCGCGAAGGCAACGGGCCAGCTGGACCGCGCTCTCGATGGCCAGCGAGGCGCCCTGGCCCGAGCTGGGTGAGGGCGCGTGCACGGCGTCGCCGACGAGGACCATCCGGCCCCGGTGCCAGCGCGGCACGCTCGGCATGATCTCGACCGTGCCCAGGACGATCAGGCTCTCGGGCCTGGTGTGCCGGATCAGGTCCGCGGCGGGCACGTCGTCGACGTAGACCTCACGCAACCGGCGCAGCCACTCGGCCGCCGGCACCTGGCGGGCCTGGGCGGCGGTCATCGGCTCCGCGTGGGGAAGGTTGGCGAACCAGCCGGTCCGGCCGTCGGGCTGCAGCCAGTAGCCGAGGAAGGCCCGCCTGCCGAAGGCGAACCACAGGTCGTCCGGGTCGGCCGGGACCACATAGTCCGCCAGGCCGTCGAAGTTCAGCAGCGGAACGTGCCGCGGCCCTGGGGCGCCGGGGTCGATGAGGGTGCGGACCGTGGAGCGGATCCCGTCGGCGCCGATCAGGATGTCCCCGCTCGCGGTGCTGCCGTCGGCGAACCTGGCCGTGACGCCTCCCGGCGTCTCCTCGGCGCCGATGAGGCGCTTGCCGTACACGATCCTGACGCCGTTCGCCGTGGCATGGTCGTGCAGCGGGCCATAGAGGTCGCTGCGCCACATGGTCTGGCTGGCCTCGAGTCCCGGCAGGCCGGGCAGCTCGCCGAGCCGCCTGCCACGGCCGTTCGCCACGACCATGCGCCTGGTCGGCTGGCCGACCTTGCGCACCGTGGCGTCCGCGCCGGTGATCGCCAGCGCGGCGAAGCCGTTGGGCGCGATCGTCAGCACGCTTCCGACTCCCTCGGCGGGGCCGGCGTACGCCTCGTAGACGGTCGCCTCGATGCCCGCTCTGCGCAGCGCCAGCGCCAGCACCGGTCCGGCGATGCCGCCACCGATGACCAGCGCGCTGCCTATCGCCATCGTCGAGCCTCCCGAACGGTTGGGGTGAGCTGTGGCGAAACGGTAGGCGCGGGGGCTAGACGGCCGCTGGAGCCTGCTTTCGAGGCAGATGCGAGCGCCTCCGGTTAGAACCGGAGAGATCCCGCGGGGAGTCGTAATAGTTGGTGTCGCATAGTTGGTGTTGACTATATAGGGCTGACTAGTGCATCCTGAGTAAGCAACAAGGGGAGTGTGGATGGGACAGTGATGATGCAACGCAAGGTGACCAACCCGCTGGCGTTGGCGGTGCTTGCCGAGCTGATGGTCGAGCCCATGCACCCCTATGAAATCGGACGGCGCCTCAAAGGACACGACACCGACCAATCCATCAAATACAACCAGGGCTCGCTCTACATGGTCGTCAAGCAACTGACGAAGGCAGGCTTCATCGCTTCCCAGGAGACAGTGCGTGACACGTTGCGGCCTGAGCGCACCGTCTACGCCCTCACCGAGAAGGGCAGGCACGAGCTGTTCGACTGGCTGAGCGACCTGGTCGCGCAGCCGGTCAATGACTATCCCCAGTTCGGGGTGGCCTTGTCGCTCATGAGCGTCCTGCCGCCCGCCGAGTCGGTCCGGCTGCTCACCCAGCGGCTGGAACGCCTCAACACTCAAGCCGAACAGATCCGTCAGAGCAGGCAGAGCGCCGGCAACGACGGGGTCCTGTGGGTGTTCTTGATCGACGACGACTTCCGGCTCGCCCTGCTGGAAGCCGAGCGTCAGTTCGTCACTGAGCTCATCGAGTCATTCAAGCAGCCGGCCTACATGCGGGCATGGCAGGAAACCTTAGGGAGCCAAGCATGACTTCAGTTCGGAAAGCGCTGATCGTCGGTGGCGGCGTCGCCGGGCCCGCGGCCGCCATGGCCTTACAGAAGGCCGGCATTGAAGCGGTGGTCTACGAGGCGTACGCCACCCCGGCCGACGACGTCGGCGTGTTCCTCACCGTCGCCACCAACGGCATCGACGCCCTGCGTACGATCGGCTCGGGCAAGGATGTCGTGGCCGCCGGATTCCCCACCCCGAAGATCACCCTGCGCAACAGCGCCGGGAAGAACTTGGGCGGCACCAACACCGGCGCCCGTCTGCCGGACGGCACCACCAGCCACACCATCCGCCGTGCCGACCTCTACCGCATCCTGCAGAGCGAGGCCGTCGGGCGCGGCATCCGCATCGAGGGCGGCAAGCGCCTGGTCGGGGCCGAGCAGACCGCCGACGGCGTGCGGGCGCTCTTCGAGGACGGCACCGAGGCCACCGGCGACATCATCATCGGCGCCGACGGCATCGACTCCACCGTTCGCAAGGTCATCGACCCCAAGGCGCCCGCCCCTCACTACACCGGCCTGATCAACCTCGGCGGCTACGCCGACGGAGTTCCGGTCGACACCGAGTCGTGCAGCTACAGCATGATGTTCGGCAAGCGCGCCTTCTTCGGCTACGCCGTCCTGCCCAGCCGCGAGGTCTGGTGGTACGCGAGCCTCCCGCACCCCAACGAGCCCAAGAAGGGCGAGCTCGACGCCACCGACGGACTGGGCTGGCAGCGCAAGCTGATCAGCTTCTTCGAGCACGACTCCGGCCCCGCGGTCGACCTCATCAAGGCCACCCGCAACCCCGAGAACCTGCGCGCCACGCCCACCCGCTCCGTGCCCAACCTGCCGACCTGGCACAACGACCGCATGGTCATCATCGGGGACGCCGCCCACGCCCCCACCCCCACCTCCGGGCAGGGCGCCTCGCTGTCCATCGAGGACGGCGTGGTCCTGGCCCAGTGCCTGCGCGACCTGCCCACCCCGAAGCAGGCGTTCGCCACCTTCGAGAAGCTCCGCCGGCCGCGCGTCGAGAGCATCATCAAGGTCGCCAACAGCATCAACAACAACAAGGCCCCCGGCCCGCTCGGCGCGGCGATCAGGGACGTGTTCACTCCGATCATCATGAAGATGACGGCCAACAGCAAGTTCATGATGTCGCAGTACGACTACCACATCGAGTGGGACGAGCCCGTCAGGGCCGCTTAGGCCCAGGAGAAATGCCACAACGCCCGGCTGGTCCTCCCAGCCGGGCGTTCGCGTGAGCCTGATCAGCTGACCACGGCCATCAAACCCTTGCGGGCCGGGGTGTAGATGGAGGACGGCATCACGATCGCGGTCAGGATGAGCCCGTCCGCGGCCAGCCAGCGTCCGGAGAAACCGGTCAGCCGGTGCCGGTTCAACAGCGGGCCGGGCACCTGCAGCCGCGCCTCGAACGTGCCGCCGGGACGGATGTCGACCAGCACGTCGTGGAAGCCCAGCCACCGGCGCGCCAAGGGGAACCACGCCTTGTAGACCGACTCCTTGGTGCAGAACAGCAACCGGTCCCAGCAGACTTCGGGACGCTGCTCGCGCAGCACGCGGACCATCCGCTCCTCCTGGGGCAGCGCGATCGCCTCGAGCACGCCCATGGGCAGTTGCTTGTCGGGCTCGGCGTCGATGCCGATGGCGGCCGCCTCGACCTGCGTGGCGACCACCACTCCGCGGTAGCCCTTGCAGTGGGTGACGCTCCCGATGAGCCCCCGAGGCCACAGCGGCTCCCCGCTCTGTCCCGAAAGGATCGGCGTCGGCTGGCGGCCTAACATCCGGATGGCGCGCCTGGCGCAGATCCGGGCGGTGGTGAACTCCTTGCGCCGTTTGCCCACCGCCTTGCTGATCATCGCCTCCTCCTCCGGGAACAGGCTCCCTTCCAGCTCGTCCTCGGTGGTGTCGGAAGACACGACGTACGGGGGCAGGATGGACTCGATCATGCCGGTTCCTCCGCGGGGAGCACCGATCTGAGCACGGTGCCTGTCCTGGTCCACTGGAGCCATTCGCGCGGGTAGCCGAGGGAGACCTCCTCGAAACGCACCCCGTCGCTCCAGCTGGTTCTCGGAATGTGCAAATGACCGTAGACAGCGACGCTTGCGGCGAAGCGGCGATGCCAGTCGTGGGTCCGCTCCGTACCGCACCACATGGCGAACTCCGGATGGCGCAGCAGCAGCGTGGGTTCGCGGATCAGCGGATAGTGGCTGACCAGCACCGTCGGGATGGCGGGGTCACACTCGGCCAGTCTGCGCTCGGTCTGCTCCACCCGGGCACCGCACCACGCGTCCCTGCTCGGATACGGATGGCAGTGGAGATAGAGCTCGTCCGTGCACACGACACCGGCTCTCCTCGCCCAGTCCAGCGCGTCCTGCCGGGAGACCCCGGCCGGCCGGAAGCTGTAGTCGTACAGCAGGAAGAGAGGAGCGATGGTGGCGGGGCCGCCGGGGCCCGTCCAGACGGGGTAGGGATCCTCCGGGGTGATCACGCCGATGCGCCGGCACATCTCGACGAGGTACTGGTAACGCGCCTCGCCGCGGAGCTGGACGGGGTCGCCGCCGAGCGTCCACAACTCGTGGTTGCCCGGTGTCCAGACGACCGTGGCGAACCGTTCCTTGAGGAAGGTCAGCCCCCACTCGATGTCCGGGGTGAGCTCGGCGACATCGCCGGCGACCAGCAGCCAGTCGTCGTCGGACTGAGGCCGGAGAGAATCCATGACTTGGCGATTCCGGGGATGGGACACATGCAGGTCGCTTATCCCCCAAAGCCGTCCGGGGCCCTTCCTGGCCTTGATCATAATTTCACGATAATGTCCGCTATTTCCCGTCAAAAGTCCCACCACCCATGTCTAGGGTCCGCGACCCCTCACCAGGGGGATTAGGGGTTCCGCCCAGAGCGGCGCGTAAGGGAAATAGCCACCCGAAGCCGGGCGAATAGCCGCGTGCCTCACCCTGGGCATTGGTAGGGGGCCACAGATTTTGGTCCCAGCGAACATTCGACACCCGAGGAGGGACTGCCATTGAACGGAACTACAAGGGCGGTCCGGCGCTACAGCGCTCCCGCACCGATGTCGCTTCCTGACCGCCGATGGCCGGACAACACCGTCACGTCGGCGCCCCGCTGGCTGTCGACCGACCTGCGCGACGGCAACCAGTCATTGGCCAGCCCCATGGACCCGGCGCGCAAGCGCAAGATGTTCGACCTCCTCGTGCGGATGGGCTACAAGGAGATCGAAGTCGGCTTCCCGGTGGCCAGCCAGGACGACCACGCGTTCGTCCGTCACCTCATCGAGCACGACCTGATCCCCGACGATGTGCGGATCTCCGTACTCGTCCAGGCCAGGGACGAGCTCATCAGGAGGACGACGGAGAGCCTCGCCGGCGCACGGCGGGCCACCATCCACCTCTACAACGCCACCTCACCGATGTTCCGCCGGCTGGTCTTCGGCATGAGCAGGGATGAGTGCAAGGACCTCGCCGTCCAGGGCACCCGCCTCATGATGAAATATGCGGACAAGGTGCTGAGCGACTGCGACCTCGGCTACGAGTACTCGCCCGAGCTGTTCAACGACACCGAACCGGACTTCGCCCTGGAGGTCTGCGAGGCCGTCATGGACGTCTGGCAGCCGGGCCCCGGCCGGGAGACCATCGTCAACCTGCCCACCACGGTCGAGCGGACGACCCCGAACGTCTTCGCCGACCAGATCGAGTGGTTCAGCCGCAACCTGTCCAGGCGCGAGCACATCTGCCTGTCCATCCACCCGCACAACGACCGTGGCACCGGGGTGGCCTCGGCCGAACTGGCGCTCCTCGCGGGGGCTCAGCGCATCGAGGGCTGCCTGTTCGGCAACGGGGAGCGGGCGGGCAACGTCGACCTGGTCACGCTCGGCATGAACCTGTTCAGCCACGGCATCGACCCGGGCGTGGACTTCTCCGACATCGACGACATCCGCCGCACGGTGGAAGAGTGCAACGGCATGGCCGTGCACCCGCGCCATCCCTACGGCGGGGAACTCGTCTACACCGCCTTCTCCGGCTCCCACCAGGACGCCATCAACAAGGGCTTCGACGCGCTCCAGCGCGAGGCCGAGCGGGCCGGCGCGGCCACCCGCGATCTGCCCTGGGCCGTGCCGTATCTCCCGGTCGACCCGGCGGACGTCGGCCGCTCCTACGAGCCCGTGGTACGGATCAACAGCCAGTCGGGCAAGGGCGGCGTCGCCTACGTCATGAGAGCCCATTACGGCGTGCGCCTGCCCCGCCGGCTGCAGATCGAGTTCGCGCGGATCGTCCAGCAGCAGGCGGACGGGGAAGGCACGGAGATCGCTCCGAACCGGATACGAGAACTGTACGAGTGTCTGCCAGGGGGAGATCGGCAATGGACCTGATCGAGCGCGACGAAGCGCTCATTACCTTGGAGGACCTGCTCGCGAACATACTCTCGGGCCGAGGATGTGTCGCCGTGGTCGGCGGCCCCGTCGCCACGGGCAAGAGCAGGCTCCTCGACACGTTCGCTCAAGGGACCGCCCAACGCGGCGCGCTGTCCATCGCCGCGTCGGGCTCCCCCGTGGAGCAGGACCTGCCGCTGGGCGTACTGGGTCAGCTCATCCACGAGGCGCCGCTGGTGGAGGAGGAACGCGCCAGGGCGATGGCCCTGCTGCGGGAGGGCGCGCAGCGCGACCTCGGCTCCGACCGTCTCGGTCAGCCGCACGCCCAGGTCGTGCACGCGCTCTGCACGGTGCTCATCGAGCTGTCCGAGCGCTACCCCCTCGTGATCGTGGTGGACGACGCCCATTACGCTGACCGGCTGTCCCTGCTCTGCCTGGCGTACCTGTCCCGGCGAGTGCGGCTGGCCCGGATCATGATGGTCCTCAGCTACTCCGACACCGTGTGGGACTCGGGCTCCGGCACCTTCTCGTGCGCGCAGCTGTTCTCCGGGCCCCGCTGCCACACCATCCAGCTGCGCCCGCTCTCTCGCGCGGGCGTTCTGTCCCTGGTCGCCGCACAGGTGGGGGCGGAGGAGGCCGAGCGGTACGCCGAGGACTGGCACACCTACAGCGCCGGCAACCCGCTGCTGCTGAGGGCCCTGCTGGAGGAGCGTTCCGAGGGCAGGCCCGTTCCCGGCTACAGGTACGGCCAGGCCGTGCTGGAGTGCCTGCACCGCGGCGAGGCCGAACTGCTCGGCGTGGCGCGCGGGCTGGCCGTGCTCGGCCAGGCCGACTCCCTCGACCGGCTGCTCGGCGTCGAACGTACGCGGCTCGACAACGCGCTCCGCTCCCTGGCCATGTCCGGCGTGCTCGGCTCGGGCCGCTTCCTGCACGAGGCGGCCCGGCTCGCGGTGCTGGCGGAGCTGGATCCGGCGGACCTGATGGACCTGCACCGCCGGGCCGCCCGGCTCTGCCACGACGACGGCGCCCCCACCGAGGTGATCGCCGAGCACCTCCTCCACGCCGGTCCGCTCGATGCCCCCTGGGTCGTCCCCGTGCTCACCGACGCGGCGGCGAACGCCCTGCGGGAAGGGCGCGTCAAGCCCGCCATCGAATACCTGCGGCTGGCCTGGCACACCGCCTGCGACGAGCGGGAGCGTACGCGGCTCGCCATCCTGCTCATGCGCGCCGAGTGGCGGATCAACCCGGCGGCGCCGGCCAGACGCCTCACCGACCTGTTCGAGACGATGCAGCGAGGCTGGCTCGACGGGAGCGACGCGGTGGTGCTGGCCAAGGCACTGCTCTGGCACGGCAAGATGGACGACGCCAAGGAGGTGTTCGATCACCTGGCCGACTCCGGCGCCGCCCACGGTCCGGAGACGACGATGGAGCTGGCCATCGCCGGCTCGTGGTTGCGCTCCACGTACCCGTCGATGAGTGTCCCGCTGGGCGAGACGCATCCTCGCACCACCCTGGCCCCGCTGGCGGCCATCCACCGGCTGGAGTCCACCGCCGCCCTCACCGAGGTGATCGTCAACGGGCCGCAGCCCGAGGCCATCGCGGCCGCCGAGCGGATCCTGCGCGTGAGCCACCTCGACGAGATGTCGATGGACACGGTGGAGAGCGCGCTGCTCGCCCTCACCTACGGCGGGCGCGCCGAGCAGGCCGCGCCCATGTGCGAGCTCTTCCTCGCGGAGGCCTCGGCCAGGCAGGCACCGAGCAGGCTGGCCAGGCTCGCCGCCATCCGGGCCGAGATCGCGATCCGCCAGGGCGACCTGCGTACGGCCGTGCACCAGGCGAGCACCGGGCTGAAGCTCATCCCGGCCAGCGGCTGGGGCGTCACGGTCGGCGGTCCGCTCGGAAGTCTCGTCATCGCCCACACCGCGATGGGCCGCTATGAGACCGCCCACGACCTGCTCGACCAGCCCATGCTCGACGCCATGTTCGAGACCCGATACGGCCTGCACTACCTGTATGCCAGGGGCCGCTACAGCCTGGCCATCGGCGACGTCGCCTCGGCGCTCGACGATTTCCAGCGCTGCGGCGAGCTGATGGACAAGTGGAACCTGAACGCGCCGGATCTCTTCCCCTGGCGGGCCGACGCCGCCGACGCCCTCCTGCGCCTGGGCAACCCGGAGCAGGCCAGGCTCCTCATCGAGGAGCAGCTGGTCCGCTTCGGCTCTTCGTCGATGCGCATCCAGGGCATCTCGATGCGCCTGTTCGCCGCCACCAGCGAGATGCGTCACCGCCCCAACCTGCTCAGGAGGGCGGTCGACCTGCTGCAGTCCAGCGGCGACGACTACGAGCTGGCCCGGTCGCTGTTCGACCTGGCGGAGGCGTACGGCAAGCTCGGTGAGCGCAGGCGTGCCGGAATGATCCTGGTACGGGCTCGGACGGTGGCGAACGAGTGCGGTGCCGCGCTGTTCGACACCGCACTCCCGGCGGCGGAGGAGGCCGACACCCCGGCGGCGCGGGAGGCCGGGGAGGTGGTGACCGTGCTGAGCGAGGCGGAGCGACGGGTCGCCGCGCTGGCGGCCGCCGGGCACACCAACCGCGAGATCGCGGGCCAGCTGTACCTGACCGTCAGCACGGTAGAGCAGCACCTGACCCGCACCTACCGCAAGCTCAACATCGGCGGCCGGAGCGATCTACCTGCGTCTCTTGCCTTCTAGTGGTCCGGTAGGGGTGCCCCGGCCCGGAATCCGTGTGTTCCTCTGGATTTTGCAGAACCTGACAACAGGTGAGGGGAACGCATGCTGGAGCGGGAAGACACCGGGATCATTGATTCGCCGTTGACCGACTTGCCGCGCGAGACGATGAGCGATCGTGTCACGGAGCTGGCCCTCCTCAAGGAGAACATCAGGAGCGGGCCGGATGCCGAGGCAACGGCGAGACAGCACAGCAAGGGCAAACTGACCGTACGCGAGCGGCTGGAGGTGCTGCTCGACCCCGACTCGTTCGTGGAGGTCGAGGCCTTTCGCCGGCATCGGGCGACCGACTTCGGGATGCAGCACCGGCGCCCGCACACCGATGGTGTGGTGGCGGGCTGGGGACGTGTCCACGGCCGCCGCGTCATGGTTTTCGCCCACGACTTCCGCATGTTCGGCGGGGCACTCGGAGAGGCACACGCAGCCAAGATCCACAAGGTGATGGACCTGGCCGAGGCCGCCGGGGTCCCGCTGATCAGCTTGAATGACGGGGCGGGAGCGCGCATCCAGGAGGGGGTGACGGCGCTCGCCGGCTACGGCGGCATCTTCCAGCGCAATGTGCGCATGTCCGGTGTGATCCCGCAGATCAGCGTGATGCTCGGGCCATGCGCCGGCGGGGCCGCGTACTCCCCCGTGCTCACCGACTTCGTGTTCATGGTCAACGGCATCGCCCAGATGTTCATCACGGGCCCCGATGTCGTGAAGGCGGTGACCGGGGAGGAGATCAGCGCCGACTGCCTCGGCGGCGCGCGCGTGCACGGAACGGTTTCCGGGGTGGCGGGCTTCGTCTATCCCGATGAGGTCTCGTGCCTGGAGGACGTGCGTTTTCTGCTGTCCTTGCTGCCGTCCAACAACCAGGAACTGCCGCCGTCCACCGTCGCCACCGATTCGCCGGACCGGAGCAACGACTGCCTGCTCGATCTCGTCCCCTCCGAGCCGTCGATCCCCTACGACATGTCCGCCGTCATCGAGGAGGTCGTCGACGACGGGGAGTTCTTCGAGTTCCACGCCGGCTGGGCGGGCAACCTGATCTGCGGGCTGGCCAGGTTCGACGGCGAGGTGACCGGTATCGTCGCCAACCAGCCGCGTCACCTGGCCGGTGTCCTGGACATCAAGGCCTCGGAGAAGGGCGCCCGCTTCATCCAGCTCTGCGACGCCTTCAACATCCCGCTCGTCAGCCTGGTCGACGTGCCCGGCTTCCTGCCCGGCACCGACCAGGAGCACGGGGGGATCATCCGCCACGGGGCCAAGCTGCTGTACGCCTACTGTGCCGCCACCGTCCCGCGGATCCAGCTGATCCTGCGCAAGGCGTACGGCGGCGCGTACATCGTGATGGACTCCCGCTCCATCGGAGCGGATCTCTCCTTCGCGTGGCCGACGAACGAGATCGCGGTCATGGGCGCGGAGGGCGCGGCGAACGTCATCTTCCGCAGGGAGATCGCCGCGGCGGACGACCCCGCGGCGCAGCGGGCCAAGCGGGTCGACGAGTACCGCAACGTCCTCATGCACCCGTACTACGCCGCCGAACGCGGTCTCGTGGACGACATCATCGATCCGCGGGAGACCAGGGCGACCCTGATCCGCGCGCTCGCCCTGCTACGGGCCAAGCATTCGGCGGGCCCGCAGCGCAAGCACGGAAACCCGCCGATGTGATGGAACTGCACATCATGTCGGGACAGCCGACGGACGAAGAGATCTGCGCGCTGGTCTGCGCGCTCACCGCCCTGAGCACGGCTCAGGCCGCACGGCCTGAGCCCGCTCCCTCCACCAGGCGCCCGCGCCGGGAATGGCACCGCTACCGCTCGCCCCGTTCCTGGAGCACCTGAAAACGTCAAGGCCCAAGGGGGAATCCCTTGGGCCTTGAGCTTTTGCCTGTCAGAACAACGTGAGCGCGAGGCTGTTGGCGACGAGCGCCACCATGGCGAACGACGTACGCAGCAGGTGCCAGCGCCGCCACACCGGGCGAGGATCCTCCCATCCCGGGGGGACCGCGTCCGGATCGGTCTGGTGGACCCGCTTGTTGATCGGCACGTTGCGCAGGTGAGAGACCCACGAGACACCGAAAAGGCACACCGTCGCGCAGATGACCAGCGCGCGGGCGACGCCTCCCGGCGCCCAGACGGCCAGGACGATGTCCAGCAGCGTCGTGCCCAGCACGATGAGCGGCATCGTGGGATCCCAGTTCCGGCCGAGCAGCGTGTGCGTGTAGACGTAACGGTCCGGCGGCATCGCCGCCAGCGCCGGCACGGTGCTGACGGCCACGGCGAAGAGCACGCCCGCCACCGTGCCGCTGCCGAGGAGCACCAGCACGGTCAGGACGTTCAGCATGATGATCACCTCCAGACCGCGTCGGCGATCAGATCCGCCTGCCCCGGATCCTGGACGCACGGGAACAGCAGCAGCTCGTCGCAGCCGGCGGCCTCGTACCCCGCCACGAAGTCGCGCAGCTGCTGCGCGTCGGTGATCACGCTCCGCACCGCCATCTCGGCCTTCCACCCCATGAAGGAGTAGTAGTCCAGCAGGTGGTGCGCGGCCTGCTCGGGGCCGTCCGGCCCCAGCGACACGTACGCGATCGCCATGAGGCGAGGCCGATCGGCCCGGCCGGCCGCCTCCCAGGCCTCCCGGACCCGGCCGACCAGCTCGCCATAGCCTGATGCCGAGCTGCCCCCGGCGATCCAGCCATCGCCGAAGGCCGCGGCGCGCCGCATCGCCGTGGGCGAGTGGCCGCCCACGAACAGCGGCGGCCCGCCCTTCTCGGCGCGTGGCCCGGGGACCGGCCCGTCGCTCTCCCCGCTCCAGAACCCGCGCAGCTCGGCGAGCAGCTCGTCGAGCCGCCGGCCGCGCTCCGCATAGGAGGTACGGCACGCCTCGTAGTCGTCCTGCCGCCCGCCGGCGGCGACGCCCACCGTGAGCCGTCCTCCGGAGAGCCGGTCCAGGCTGGCCAGCTGCTTGGCGAGCAGCGCCCGATCGCCTCTGTAGGCGGCGATCAGGATGGTCGTGGCCAGCCGGATCCGGCTCGTCGCGCCGGCGGCTCCCGCCAGGGCGATCAGGGGCTCGTAGCCGTCGTACATCAGCCGGTCGAGCGCCCCGAGGGCCGAGAAGCCGAGCTCCTCGGCCCTCCGGGCCCAGGCGAGAAGATCACTGCCGGCGATCCCCGACACCATCGTCGGCAGCCCGATGCCCAGCTCCATCATCGGCCCGCAGGATGGGTATCCACGGAGAGCTGGACGATGCAGCGCATGAGCGCGTTGCGGAAGTACGCCTGGAACCCCTCCGGCGTCGAGGTGTCGCGCTGGTCGACGAGGTAGGGCGCCAGCTTCTCTTCGATCACGTGCACGCCTTTCTGCCCGGCCATGTGAGCGGCGACGGCCCGGAAGTCGCCCTCGTAGTGGATCACTCGGACCAGCACGCCGTCCTTGAGAAATACGGCCGTGCCGAGCAGCCGACCGGCCTCGTCGCCGGTCGCGCCGCGCAGGATGGGGCTGTCCACCCGCTGGAAGTCGGCGAAGATCTCCGCGACCTCGTCGTCGAATCCGGGCCGGACGTTGTAGGTAATGGCGGCATAGGGCATCAGACGCCTCCGTCCACGTTCAGAGTGACCCCGGTGATGTACCGGGACACGTCGCTGGCCAAAAAGAGCACGGCCGCCGCCACCTCTTCGGGTGAGCCGAGACGGCCGAGCGCCGTCACCGCCTTGATGAGGTCGGCGACCGGGGGCGGCGGTCCGTCGCCGGGCCCCTTCACGATCACGCCGGGCGCCACGGTGTTGACCCGCACGCCCCTGCTGCCGAGCTCCCTGGCGAGGGACCGGGTGAGCCCGTTGAGCGCTGTCTTGGATGCGCAGTAGTGGGCGCTCTCCGGCCGCCCGCGCATGCCGGCCGACGCCCCGATGTAGATGACGGAGCCGTGGTCGGCGAGCAGCCCGAGCGTGGCCTGGGTCACCAGGAAACTGCTGGTGAGGTTCGCCGAGATGACGCGGTCCCACTCCTGCTCGGTGAGCTCCGCGAAACGGGCGCGGCCATCGACGCCGACGTTGTTCACGACCACGTCGAGCCCGCCGAGCGCCTCCTGACAGACGGTCGCGAGCGTGGCCGCGCCGTCGGGTTCGGTCACGTCGGCCTGCACCACGCGGTGGCCGTCACCCAGCTCCTTCAGTTCACGGGCCAGACCGTCGGCCGCCTCTCCCGGGCTGCGGTTGCAGGCGACCACACGGGCCCCGGCCCGGGCGAAGGCCAGTACGGCCGCCCGGCCGATCCCCTGCGTACCGCCGGTCACCAGGACCCGCTTGCCGGCCAGTTCAAGATCCACGATCAACCTCCGCTCAGGCACGTCTTGGCCGATGCTGGTCCATCGCGCTCGCGACGGGCTGGAACAGGGCTCGACCGGCCGGGCGAGCGCAGGCCGCAGGGCCTGTGGTTCTCGAGCCGTCTTCGAGCAGTCCCTCCACGGCCGATGCGACTCTGAGGTAATGAGCCACACAGACAGGCAGGTCGCGCTCGTCAGCGGCGGCTCGCGCGGCATCGGCCGGGCGATCGTGCTGCGACTGGCACGGGACGGATTCGATGTCAGCTTCTGCTACCACAGCGCCGAGGAGAGCGCGGCGGCGGTGGCCAAGGAGGCCAGGGAGTTCGGCGGCCAGGTGCTCCCGGTCCGGGCGGATGTCGCCAGCGGCCCGGCGATGCGTGACTGGGTCGACCGCGTGGAAGCCGAGCTCGGCCCGATCGACACGGTCGTGACGTCGGCCGGCATCACCAGGGACGGGCCCCTCATGCTCGTGGAGGAGGCCGACTGGGAGGCGGTGCTGCGGACCAACGTCGGCGGCGTCCACCACCTGTGCCGCGCCGCGGTGTTCGGCATGATGAAGCGCCGGTCGGGCTGCGTGATCACCATGTCCTCCGTGGCCGGTGTGTACGGCAACGCGACGCAGACCACGTACTCGGCGTCGAAGGCGGCCATCATCGGTTTCACCCGGGCGCTGGCCAAGGAGATCGGCGGGCACGGCGTGCGGGCCAACGTGGTCGCGCCGGGCCTCATCACCACGGACATGACCGACCAGCTGAGCGAGCGTGCCGCCAAGAAGCTGCTGGAGAGGATCTCGCTGCGCCGGTTCGGCCACCCCGAAGAGGTGGCCGATCTCGTCTCCTTCCTGGCATCCGACCGGGCCTCGTACATCACCGGCAGCGTCTTCGAGGTCCACGGCGGAATCGCGATCTGAACCCGGCTCAGCGGACGGGGGTGCGCAACTCGGCGATGGAGGCGGCGTCCTTGTCGCCGTCACCGGCGCGGATCGCCGCGCCGAACCGCTCGGCCACCCCCGCCGTGACGGGCAGCTCCAGGTCGTGCGCGGCGGCACCGGCCACCGCCAGACGAAGATCCTTCTCCATCAGCGTGCTGCGGAACGCCGGCGGCTCGTAGCGGCGGGTCCGCATCAGCTCAGCACGGAACGCGAGCGCCGGCGAACTGAACCCGCTCTTGGCGATGGTCGTGAAGAAGAGATCGCGGTCGACGCCGGCGCTGACGGCGAGCTGCGCCGCCTCGGCCAGCGCGGCGATCTGGTTGCCGAGGAGCAGGTTGAAGGAGAGTTTCAGCCCGCAGGCCGAGCCGGCCGGGCCGACGTGCACCATGTCCTGGGCGAGTGCCTCCAGCACCTCGCGGGCGCCGTCCACGTCCTCGGGCCGCCCGGCCGTGAAGATCCGCAGCTGGCCCGCTCTGGCCATCGGCGGGTTCCCGATCACGCACGCCTCGATGCGGCGGGCACCGGTGCCGGCCAGCCGCTCGGACGCATCCGCCGAGTAGGCGGGCGAAACGGTCGAGGTGTCCACCACGAGCGCCCCCGGGCGCAGCCGCCCGGACAGCTCGCCGAAGAGGACCTGCTCGACGGCCGCCTCGTCGCTGAGGCTGAGCAGGACGATCGAGGCGTCGCGGCCAGCGTCGCCGGCCGAGGCGGCGACGCGTGCTCCCGCCTCCGCCAGCGGCACGGTCTTGGCCGCCGTGCGGTTGTGGACCACCAGCGGGAATCCCGCCTCGCGCAGGCACAGCGCCATGCCGGCACCCATGCCGCCCAGACCGATGAAGGCCAGCTCGTTCTCACCGCTCACAGCAGTCACCCTTTCGACGGTTCTGAAATCCCGCCGCCACTGTGCGGTTCCCGGCTCGAAGTGGACTCGCGCCGCCCGCTTCGAGCGGGATTCGACCGAGACCAGAACCATCGGATCAACCATGGGGCATCAAAACGAGAGGAGCTCCGGGTGCATCGGACATTGATCGTCGCCCGCATGGAACCGGCCGAGGCTGACAACGTGGCACAGATCTTCAGGGACTCTGACGCCACCGACCTGCCCCGGATGATCGGAGTGTCGCGACGCACGCTTTTCCGCTTCCACGACCTCTACTTCCACCTGGTGGAGGCGGACGACGACATCACGCCAGATCTCTACAAGGCACGCAGCCACCCGCTCTATGACGACATCAACAAGCGGCTGGCGCAGCACATCCGGCCCTACGACCCGAACTGGCGCGAGCCCAAGGACGCCATGGCGAACCCCTTCTACGTCTGGGAGGCGAACGGTGAGTGACGCAGCGGAGAAGCTCGCCGTGGTGACCAAGGTGCGCGCGGACGACGTGGCCCCCAACCGGCGCCGCGGAGGTGACATCCGGGTGGTCCTCAGCCCGAAGACGGTCGCCTCCACCTCCGGGTTCATGGGCACGCTGACGCTCGCGCCCGGCGAGTTCGTGGCCGAGCACTACCACCCGTACTCCGAGGAGTTCCTCTTCGTGGTGCGCGGCCGGCTCACCGCCAGGATCGACGGCACGCAGCTGGTCGAGGTGGGGGCCGGCGAGGGGCTGATGGTCCCCAAGGGTCTGCCGCACCGGGTCTGGAACGACGGCGAGGAAGAGGTGTACGCGATCTTCCACCTGAGCCCGCTGGCGCCGCGGCCCGAGCTCGGTCACGTCGACACCGAGCCGCTGCCGAGCTCCGGAGCGGCGGAGGCCCTACCTGATGTTGGAGGGCCGAACTGATGCGCACTGACAGGCGCGTCGTCATCACCGGGATCGGCGTGGTGGCCCCGGGCGGCATCGGAACGAAGGCGTTCTGGGATCTGCTGTCCGCGGGCCGCACCGCCACCCGTGCCATCTCGTTGTTCGACCCGTCCGGCTTCCGCTCGCGCGTCGCGGCCGAATGCGACTTCGACCCGGCCGCGGAGGGGCTAAGCCCGGCGGAGATCCGCCGGATGGACCGGGCCGCGCAGTTCGGCGTCGTCTGCGCCAGGGAAGCCCTGGCGGACAGCGGCATCGAGGGGGTGCCGCCGGAGCGCGTCGGGGTCAGCATCGGCAGCGCCGTGGGCTGCACCATGGGCCTCGAAGAGGAATACGTCGTGCTGAGCGACGGCGGCCGGCGCTGGCTGGTCGATCCCTCTTATGTGGTGCGCCACCTGTACGGATACATGGCACCGAGCACCATCGCGTGCGAGGTCGCCTGGGCGGCGGGCGCCGAGGGGCCGGTCTCCTTGATCTCCACGGGCTGTACGGCGGGGCTGGACGCGGTGGGCAACGGCTGCCAGCAGATCTGGTCCGGCCGTGCCGACGTGGTGATCGCCGGCGCGACCGACGCGCCCATCTCGCCCATCACCGCGGCCTGCTTCGACGCGATCAAGGCGACCTCTCCCAACAACGACGATCCGGCTCACGCCTCCCGTCCGTTCGACGCGCATCGGGATGGGTTCGTCCTGGGCGAGGGGGCTGCCGTCTTCGTCCTGGAGGAGCGGGAGGCGGCCCTGGCGCGCGGCGCGCACATCTATGCCGAGATAGCGGGATTCGCCAGCCGCAGCAACGCGTACCACATGACGGGGCTCAAACCGGACGGCCGTGAGATGGCCGAGGCGATCCGCAACGCCCTGGCCATGGGGCGGCTGGACGCCTCGGACATCGACTACATCAACGCGCACGGCTCGGGGACCAAGCAGAACGACAGGCACGAGACCGCGGCCTTCAAGCGCGCGCTCGGCCACCGTGCGTACGAGGTTCCGGTCAGCTCCATCAAGTCCATGGTCGGTCACTCCCTCGGCGCGATCGGATCCATCGAGGTGGCCGCCTGCGCGCTGGCCATCGAGCACCAGGTGGTGCCGCCGACGGCGAACCTGCACACGCGTGACCCCGAGTGCGATCTCGATTACGTGCCGCTCACCGCGCGGGAGCACGCCATAGACGGAGTGCTCAGCGTCGGCAGCGGGTTCGGCGGCTTCCAGACCGCCATGGCCATCGTGAGGGCGGCATGAGCGAGGTAAGCAGCAGGCACGCTGTCGTCACGGGGCTCGGCATCGCGGCGCCGAACGGGATCGGCGTCGAGGAATACTGGGCTGCCACGCTGGCGGGGAAGAGCGGCATCGCGGAGATCAGCCGCTTCGACGCCTCCGGCTACCCGGTCCGGCTGGCCGGGCAGGTGAGCGGCTTCACCGCCGGCGAGCACGTCCCGAGCCGCCTCATCCCGCAGACGGACCACGGCACCCACCTCGGGCTGGCGGCCGCGGCCTGGGCGCTGGAGGACGCGGCCGCCGATCCCGCGGCCATCCCCGAGTACGACATGGCCGTGGTGACCGCCAGCTCCTCCGGCGGGACCGAATTCGGCCAGCGGGAGATCGAGCGGCTGTGGTCCAAGGGCCCCTCCTGGGTCGGCGCCTACCAGTCGATCGCCTGGTTCTACGCGGCCACGACCGGCCAGATCTCCATCCGCCACGGGATGCGCGGCCCCTGCGGGGTCATCTGCGCCGAGCAGGCGGGCGGTCTGGACGCGGCCGGTCAGGCGCGTCAGCTGGTCAGGAGCGGCACCCGGCTGGTGGTCACCGGCGGGACCGACGCCTCTCTGTGTCCCTACGGCCTGGCCGCGCAGTACAGCAACGGACGGCTCAGCGAGTCGAGCGATCCCAGCAGCGCGTACCTGCCCTTCGGCGTGGGCGCGTCCGGCTACGTGCCGGGTGAGGGCGGCGCGATGCTGATCGTCGAGAACGCCGAGGACGCGCGGGCCAGGGGCGCGCGTGTCTACGGGGAGATCGCCGGTTACGCCTCGACCTTCGACCCGCGCCCGGGCTCGGGCCGGAAGCCCGGCCTGCGCCGGGCGATGGAGCTGGCACTCGCCGACGCCGGGCTGACCGCCGGCGACGTCGATGTGGTCTTCGCGGACGCGGCCGGCGTACCGGAGCTCGACCTGCAGGAGGCCGTCGCGATCCGCGCGGTCTTCGGCCCGGGCACCCCGCCGGTCACGGCCCCCAAGACCATGACCGGGCGGCTCTACGCGGGCGGCGCGGCCCTCGACCTCGCCAGCGCCCTGCTGGCCATTCGCGACGGCGTCATCCCGCCCACGACCGGGGTGACCGAGCTGGTCCCCGGCTGCGACATCGACCTGGTCCGCGGCGCGCCGCGGGAGGCGGAGCTCGGCACCGCCATGGTCGTCGCCCGCGGTCACGGCGGATTCAACGCGGCAGTCATTGTCACGAGCGAACGGAGCACCAGATGACCCAGACCGCCCCCACCCCCTTCACCATCGAAGACCTCAAGGCCACGATGATCGAGTGCGCCGGCGCCGCCGAGAACGTGAACCTCGGCGACGACATCTCCGAGGTCCCGTTCGTCGACCTCGGCTACGACTCGCTCGCGGTGCTGGAGGTGACGGCGAAGCTCCAGAACCACCTCGGCGTCGTGATTCCCGACGATGTGGTGGAGCAGCTGCCCACCCCCCGCGCCCTGGCCGACTACGTCAACGTCCGTCTTGCGAGCTGAACGGAGGAAACCTGCCATGGCCGGACACACGGACAACGCCATCGTCATCCAGGCCCCCATGGACCTGGTCTGGGAGATGACCAACGACGTCGCCTCGTGGCCGCAGCTCTTCAGCGAGTACGCCGCCGCGGAGATCCTGGAGCGCGACGGCGACTCGATCACCTTCCGCCTCACCATGCACCCCGACGAGGACGGCACGGTGTGGAGCTGGATCTCGCAGCGCACCCCCGACCCCGTGAAGCGCGAGGTGCGCGCGCACAGGATCGAGACCGGCCCGTTCGAGTACATGAACATCTTCTGGGAGTACCGCGAGGTCCCGGAGGGTGTGCGAATGCGCTGGGTGCAGGACTTCCACATGAAGCCGCAGGCCCCGGCCGACGACGACGGGATGACCGCGTACCTGAATCACAACACCGCGATCCAGATGGACCGGATCAAGGGGTTGGTCGAGAAGGCCGCGGCGGTCCCGCAGGGCGCGGGATGACCGGGGCGCTCCTCGCGTTGGCGCTGTTCGCGAACGGGGTCGCGACCGGCGTCATGCTCGGCAACGCGATAGGGCTGGCGGCCTTCGCCCTCCGCCTGCCGTACGCGGGGTATGTGGACCTGATCAAGTTCATGTGGCCGCGTTATGACCCGTTCCTGCCCATCATGAACGTGCTGGCGTTCGGGCTGGACGTCGCCCTCGCGGTGATCAGCGGCAAGCGCGCGGACGCGGCGGGCATGTTCTGGCTCGCCGCCGCGTCGCTCGCCGTGCTCATGACGATTTCCCTGGTGAAGAACGTCCCGATCAACAAGTACGTGACCGCGCTGGACCCGGCGAGTCAACCGAACGACTGGCCGGAACGCGATCCGCGGGCCCGTTGGAAGACCTGGAACACCGCACGAGTGGTGCTCTCCCTGGCCGCCCTGATCGCCAACCTGGTGGCGGCGGCGATCCTCCTCTAGATGTCACAGGAGCCATGGAACGATGGAGCTCAACCTGACCGCAAAGAAGATCCTCGTGACCGGCGGTTCGCGGGGCATAGGGCGGGGCATCGTGCTCGGCCTCGCCCGCGCGGGTGCCGACGTGGTGACGTGCTACCGCACGGAGGGCGAGGCCGTCACGAGCCTGGCCCGCGAACTCAAGGAGACCGGTGGCGACCACCACCTGGTCAGGGCGGACGTGAGCAACCCGGCTGACGTCGACGACCTCGTCGAGCGTTGCCGTACCTCGTTCGGATCCCTTGACGTGGTCGTGCACAACGCAGGGGTCATCAGCCACGTGCCGTTCGCCGAGCTCCCGCTCGAGGAGTGGCAGCGCGTCGTGACCAACAATCTGGGCGGGCCGTACCTGGTCACGCAGCGGGCTCTGCCGCTGCTCGGCGAGGGTGCTTCCGTCATCTTCGTGGGCTCCAGGGTCGCCACGGTCGGCATCCCGCTGCGCGCCCACTACACGGCCACCAAGGCCGGCCTGGTCGGGCTCACCCGTTCTCTGGCCAAGGAGCTGGGGCCGCGCGGCGTGCGCGTGAACGTGGTGGCACCGGGGCCGATCCAGACCGAGGAGCCGACGCCGCCCGCCGTGCTCGAGCGCTACCAGAAGATGATCCCCCTCGGCAGGCTCGGGGACGTCGCGGATATTGCCGGAGTCGTCGCCTTCCTGTCCAGTGACCTGTCGCGGTTCGTGAACGGCGAGACGATCAATGTCGATGGAGGAATCTGATGTACGACGAGAACGTGCCGGTGCTGATCGTGGGCGCCGGCCCGGTCGGCCTGTCCACGGCGGTCTTCCTGGGCCGTCACGGCATCAGGACGCTGGTCGTCGAGAAGCGCGGCGAGACCTCCATGCTGCCGCGTGCGCCCGGCCTGCAGGCCCGCACCATGGAGATCTTCCGGGCGGCGGGACTGGGCAAGGAGATCCGGGCGCTGGAGATCGGTGATTCGCACCCGTTCTTCGAGGGCGGGATCCTGCGGGTCAACACCTTCTCCGAGATCGACGACGCCGTGGTGCTCGAAGCCCCGTCGCTGGACGGTGAGACCGTCAGCCCTGAGCGGGTCATGGGATGTGGCCAGGACCGCTACGAAGTGGTGCTGGCGGGCAAGGCCCGCGAGTACGGCAGCGAGGTGCGCTTCTCCACCAAGCTGCGCTCGATCGAGCAGGACGACGACGGCGTGACCGCCCAGGTGGAGGACGTGGCGACCGGAGTGGTCACGACGGTCCGGGCGCAGTACCTCGTGGGAGCGGACGGCGCGAGCAGCTCGGTCCGCAACGCTCTCGGCGTCTCCCGGTCCGGCCGCGGCACCGTGTTCAACGCGCTCAGCATCTACTTCCGTGCGCCCGAGCTGGAGGAGATCCTGGCCGACCGGCCGTTCATCCTGTGCTACGCCACCGCCGGCGGGACGATGACCGGGCTGTCCCGGCTGCACGGGCGCGACCCCTGGCTGGCCGCCCCCATCTACCACCCGGACAAGGGCGAGTCCCCGGACGACTTCACCGATGAGCGCTGCGTGGAGATCGTTCGCACCGCGTCGGGCAAATCGGACATGCACGTCGAGATCATGGCGAAGGTGCCATGGGAGGGCGCGCAGCTGGTGGCGGAGCGCTTCCGGGTCGGGCGGGTGTTCCTGGCCGGGGACGCCGCCCACGTGCACCCGCCCGCCGGCGGCTTCGGCGCCAACACGGGCATCCACGACGCGCACAACCTGGCCTGGAAGCTGGCGGCCACGCTGCACGGCTGGGCGGGCCAGGAACTGCTCGACACCTACCACGACGAGCGCCACGCGGTGGGCACCGCCATGGCCGAGCAGGCCCTGGTCAGAAACCGCATCAGGCACGGGTACGCCACGGACGAGGTCCGGGACCAGATGGTCGACGACATCATCATCACGCTCGGCTACCGCTACCGCTCCCAGGCGGTGGTGACCGAGCAGCCGAGGCCCACGCTGACCGCGCCGCTGGAACTGGTCGGCGAGCCGGGCACGCGGGCGCCGCACATCTGGCTGGAGCGCGACGGAGAGCGCCTGTCCACCATCGACCTGTTCTGGGACTCCTACGTGCTCCTCACCAGTGCGGAGGGGGGCACGTGGCAGGAGGCGGCGGCCAAGATCGCCGAGCGCACCGACGTGCCGCTGCGGGTGGTGCGGCTGGGCGCGGGCGGGGACTACGTCCCGCTGGACGACGACTGGGCCGCCACCCTCGGCATCCCCTCTGACGGCGCCATCCTGGTCAGGCCGGACGCGTTCGTGGCCTGGCGGGGCGGCGGCGAGTCCGACGCCGAGCAGGTGCTGGCCGATGTCCTCGGCCGGGTCGCCGGCGGCCTCAGCGTGACGGCGGCGGCGCGCTGATGTCCACGCGGGCGGAACTGTCGGCGATCGCGCGACCGCTGGTGGCCAAGGTCAAGGACCATCCGTTCTGGACGGGCCTGCGAGCGGGGACGCTGCCGCCGTCATCACTGTGGTACTTCGCCGAGCAGGACGCCCGCTACGTCGTTCCCACCTATGCGCGGGCGCTGGCCCAGTGCGCGGCGATCGCCGAGCGGGACGAGCACGGCACTCTGCTCTGCTCCGCGGCGAGTGCCACGTTCGGCTCGCTGCCCAAGCTGGCCGCGGGACTGTCCGAACTGGCCGCCGGGCTTCCCCTGGCCGGTCCGGACAGTACCGCGGCCCGGCCGATGATCCACGCCTACACGTCCTTCATGCTCGCCGCGCCCACGATCTCGTTCGCCGCCGGCATAGCCGGCCTGCTGCCGATGAGCTGGTTTCATCTCTTCGTCTCGAACGATCTGCGGGAGCGCTGCGAACCCGGATCCCGCTACGCCTCCTGGGTCGAGCAGTATCCCCCCGGCGGGGACTACGAGGGCTACGTGAACTCCTACCTCGCCATGATCGACGAGGTGGGCGCTCAGTGCTCGGCCACCGACAGGAAGCGACTGGTCGAGCAGTTCCTCATCGGCGCACGTTTCGAATGGGCCTTCGCGGACGCCGCCTGGCGGCACCAGGAATGGGCCGTTTAGCCCTCGTCGAGCAGCCGTCGAGCCGGTCGGCTCAGACTCGCTTCCCACGTCCCTTCCTGGACCAGAAGCAACACGTTCTTGGAGCAAAGCACATGGATAACACGTCGGAAATCGTGCGGAGGAGCCGTGGCCCCGCTGCCCACATCATTGTCTTACTCATCGCCGTCATGAGCACGTTCGTATTGGCCGGCGCCCCGGCGCAGGCGGCGACGACCACCGGCACCAAGTATTACGTCAACTGCAGTTCCGGGAACGACTCCGCCTCCGGCTTGTCCTCGAGTACGGCGTGGCGGACCCTGGAGAAGGTCAACTCGATCGTCTTCAAGCCGGGCGACTCCATTCTCTTCCGCCGTGGCACCACCTGTCAGGGAGTCCTGAAGCCGCAGGGGTCGGGCACGGCCGACAACCCCATCGTCATCGCCTCCTACGGCACCGGCGCCCGCCCCGCCATCGTCGGCGGCGGGGCACGCGCCGCCGTGTTCCTGCACAACGTGCAGGGCTGGGAGATCCGCGAGCTCGACATCTCCAACGCGGCCACCCGTGACGGCAACGCGCGTGCGGGCATCTACGTCCTGCTCGACGACTTCGGCATCGGCAAGCACTACAAGATCAGCGATGTGAAGATCCACGACGTGCCCGGTTGCGACTGCCTGCAGCCCGAACTCGAGAACAGCGGCGGCATCGTGTTCAAGGCCGCCGGGTCCCAGGTGGCCACCGGGTTCGACGGGGTCGAAGTCACGCGCAACGTCATCTCGGGCGTGGACAACGTCGGGATCGGCATCGTCTCCCAGTGGTCCAAGCGGGACCTGTACCCCGCCGGCACGAACACCTTCGTGCCGAACAAGAACGTGCGCATCTCCCTGAACAAGCTCACCGATCAGGGCGGCGACGGCATCCTGGTGCAGAACGGCGTCGACCCGGTGACGGAATGGAACATCGTCAGCGGATTCGGCCTGCGGGCGAGCGCCTCGCACGCCGCAATCGTCGCGTTCAACTCCGACCGGCCGGTCGTTCAGTACAACGAGATCACCGGCGGTTCCGCCACTCCGCCGTCGTTCTCGCTCAGCGTCGACGCCGGCAACCGCGACCTCGTCTACCAGTACAACTTCAGCCACGACAACGACGGCCCGTTCATGCTGTTCTGCGCGTTCGCCGGCACGTACTCCGACGGTGCGACGATCCGCTACAACATCAGCCAGAACGACAAGGACCTGCTCCTGGGCACCTTCGAGATCCCCGTCGTCGCCAACGGCTGCGACAACGCGATCACGAGGGTGAAGTTCTACAACAACGTGATCTACAGCCCCACCGCCAAGGCCATCGCAGGCAGCCGGGGCGACCACACCCCGATCGAATTCACCAACAACATCTTCTACGGCAGCCCGGAAGGCTCGGCCATCCACGACGCGGTGGGTGTCTACGACCACAACCTCTACTACAACGTCGTCGTGCCCTCGAACCACACCAACGCCGTGATCGCGGACCCGAAGTTCGCCAATCCCGGAAGCGGGACCGGCCTGGACAGCATCCTCGGCTACCGGCTGCGGTGCGGTTCGCCGGCCATCGCCGCCGGGGTCTCCATCGCCGGCAACGGCGGCCACGACATCTTCGGCTCCCAGGTGCCCGCCGGCGGGCAGCCGAACATCGGCGCCTACCAAGGCCCCTGCGTCAGCTGACCGTTCCCACGACAGCCCCCTCCCGCAGGGGGCTGTCCCTTTTTCTGGAGTGAGCTTCATGGTGCAGAGCCCACCTCTTCGAACCGGCGCGCGTTATCACGTGGATTCCGTCTCAGGCGACGATTCCGCCTCCGGCCTTACCTCGCATGCGGCGTGGCGGACCCTGGAGCAGATCAACTCGGTCGTCTTCGAGCCGGGCGACTCCATTCTCTTCCGCCGCGGCACCACTTATGAGGGAGTCCTGAAGCCGCAGGGTTCGGGCACCGCGGACAACCCCATCGTCATCGGCTCCTACGGCACCGGCGCCCGCCCCGCCATCGCCGGCGACGGGGCACGCGCCGCCGTGTTCCTGCACAACGTGGAAGGCTGGGAGATCCGCGAACTCGACATCTCCAATCCCGGCCCCCAGGACGCGACTCCCCGCGCGGGCATCTACGTCCTGCTCGAGGATTACGGCATCGGCAGGCACTACGTGGTCGACGACGTGGTGGTCCACGACGTGGTCGGCTGCGACTCCCTGAAACCGGAGGTGGAGAACAGCGGCGGCATCGTGTTCAAGGCCGCCGGCTCCCAGGTGGCCACCGGATTCGACGGGATCCGGATCTCGCACAACACCGTGTCCGACGTCGACAACATCGGCATCGGCACGCTGTCGCAGTGGAATCGCCACGAGCTTTATTCGGCCGGCACCAACCATTTCGTCCCCATCACCAATGTGCGGATCTTCCGCAATGAACTCAGCGGCCTCGGCGGGGACGGGATCCTCGTGCAGAACGGCGTCGACTCGCTGACGGAACAGAACAAGGTCGACGGGTTCGGCCTGCGCACGGCGGAATCCCGGGCCGCGATTCTCGCGTCCAACTCGATCCGCCCCGTCGTGCAGTGCAACGAGATCACCGGCGGTTCGGCGACGCCGCCGTCGTTCGCGCTCAGCGTGGACGCGGGCAACTCCGACCTCGTCTACCAGTACAACTACAGCCACGACAACGACGGCCCGTTCATGCTGTTCTGCGCGATCGCCGGCTCGCACACCGATGGCGCGACGATCCGCTACAACATCAGCCAGAACGACAAGGACCTGCTCCTGGGCGATTTCGAGATCCCCGTCGTCGCCAACGGCTGCGCGAACGCCATCAAGAACGTGAAGTTCTACAACAACGTGATCTACAGCCCCTCCGCCGGGACGATCGTCGGCAGCCGCGGCGACCACACGCCGATCGCCTTCACCAACAACATTTTCTTCGGCCGCCGGGAAGGCTCGGCCATCAATGACGCGGTGGGCGTCTACGACCACAACCTCTATTACAACGTCACCGTGCCTGCGCACCACGCCAACCCCGTGATCGCGGACCCGAAATTCGTCAACCCCGAAAACCTGCTCGGATTCCGGCTCGACGGCGATTCCCCGGCCCTCGGCGCCGGTCTCGCCATTCACGATGACGGCGATCGCGACATCCACGGCACCCCGATCTCCCGGGACACACAGCCGAACATCGGCGCCCACCAAGGCGACCCCACCTGAGCACCGCGGGTTGCCCGGCGTGGTGGCGTTCCCTTAGAGTGAGGCTCACTTGATCAGGAGCTTCCCAGAAGTGCGCCGCAGAACGGGAGCCCTGCCTCCCCCGTCGTGGAGGTCCTGGAGGGGCGGCATCGATTACGCATGCCCCTTCACGGAGGTACTTCATGAACGTCGGTCTCGGCCTGCCCATCAGCGACCCCGCGGCACTGCTCGACTGGGCCCGCCGCGCTGATGCCGGCCCCTTCACCACTCTCGCTCTCCTCGACCGCCTGGTCTACGACAACCCCGAGCCGCTGGTCGCCCTGGCGGTCATCGCCGGAGCCACCACACGCGTACGCGTACAGACCGAGGTCCTGCTCGCGCCCCTTCGCGAGCCCGCCCTGCTCGCCAAGCAGGCCGCGACCCTGGACCTGATCTCCGGCGGCCGGCTGGTCCTGGGGATCGGCGTCGGCGGCCGCGAGGACGACCACCTGGTCGCGGGCACCGACATCCGCACCCGCGGCCGCCGCCTCGATGAGCAGATGGCCGTCATGCGCCGGTTGTGGTCCGGCGAGCCGTACGGCGACGGGGCCGGCCCGATCGGGCCCCTCCCCGCTCGGTCCGGAGGCCCCGAGGTGCTCTTCGGCGGCTTCCAGCCGGCCGCGCTCGCCCGGGTCGCGCGCTGGGGAGACGGGTTCCTCGCCGCCGCCCCGCCGTCCTGGGCCGGCGGGCTCATCGACACCGTTCAGCGGTTCTGGAAGGAGGCGGGCCGTTCCGGCGCGCCCCGCATCGTCACCCAGGTCAACGTCGCGCTCGGCCCCGAGGACGTCGTCGCGGATGCCCGTACGGCCATGGGCGCCTATTACGAGTTCACCGGCATGGCCGACCGGATGGTCTCCGGCATGCTCACCACGCCGGGCGAGATCCGCCAGGCCGTCGCCCAGTACGCGGACCTCGGCGCGGACGAGGTGATGCTGTACTGCTACGGCCGCGACCCGAACCAGGTCGACCGCCTCGCCGACGCCCTCTGAGCGCGAGCCTGGCCCTTTTTTCCGCGGCATCTCATCTGTAATGCTGCTTGCCCATGAACGTCGACCAAGCGCTCATCCGGATCAGGCCTGCCCGCGACGAGGACCGTGAGGCCGTTCTGACGTTGGCGCCGAGGCTCGCCGAAGGTGTGGCGGCCTGGCGAGATCACCAGGCCGCCATACGGGCGGGACAACGATGGCTCACCGACTCCCTGGCGGGCCGGCACGGCGCGGTATTCGTCGCCGTGGAAGGCGACGACTCCCGGGTCATCGGCGTGGTCTCCGTCAGCCGCCAGCGGCACTTCACCGGCGCGACGGACGCCTACGTGGGCGAACTGGCCGTCGCCGAGCACGCCGTGCGCGGCGGAGTGGGCAGGCGGCTGATGGCCGCGGCCGAGGACTGGGCCCGGCAGCAGGGCCTCAGCCATCTGACCCTGGAAACGGGGGCGGCCAACACGACCGCCCGCCGGTTCTACGCGTCCTTGGGCTATCTCGAAGAAGGAGTACGCCTGACGCGCTCGCTCGCCGAGCCGTCGTAGCGGCGGCGGCGTTCTACAGCAGGGCCAGCATCCGGTCCGCCTGCTCGGATCGGATGTCCTCGCGGACCCGCAGCAGCCAGAACAGCGCGAGGAGCCGGCGGCATTCCGTGAGCCTGGCCGCCTCCTCGGCCGTCAGCTCGAGCCGTTCGAGCACGGCGGTCATCCCGGCCGGGTCGTTCTCCCAGACCGCGATGTGCTCGGTGACCTCGGCCAGCTCGAACGCGCGATCGCTCCGGCCGGAGTACTCGAAGTCGATGACCCGGACCTTCGTGCCGTCCCACAGGTAGTTGGCGATGTTCCCGTCGCCGGTGCCGAACACCGGGGTGCCCGGCCGCGCGAGCAGCTGCTCCAGGGCCGGCCGCTCCACCCAGGCCGTGGCCGCGCGAAGCGCCTCGGCGATCGCGGGATCGGGCTCGGCCGCCGCAGCCCGTTCGCGTACGAGCTGAAGGAGCTCGACCGGGTGCCCGGCACGCGGCGGCACCCGCTCCAGCACCCGCGGCGGGATCGCCTGCTGGACACCGGTGACGGCCTCGGCCAGGGCGTCGACGAGCTTCCCCGTGATCTCCCCGCTCACGGCCGCGCCGTCCAGGCGGGACATCACCACGGTCGGCGGATCGCCCTTCAGCTCGGCGGTCACCGGCGCCGGAGCCAGGCCGGGATCGTGTTCGGCCAGCAGCTTCAGAGCTCGCCACTCGCGTTCGGGCTCGTCGTAGCCCGATGATCGGTATCGCTTGACCACCACGTCGGACCGCACCTCGATGGAATGGCCGCCCATTCGCCCTCCGATCTGGTCGAGTGGCACGACATGCTAGATCATTCAGCCGAAGTCGCGGCGGCGCAGACCCATGAGGGCGCCGCCGAGCAGCAGCGCCGTGAGGGCCACCAGCGTGAGGGTGGGGCGCGCGTCGAAGGGCGTCCCGATCATCGCGTTCGGGATGTAGTGGAACGGCTCCAGCGGGCTCCCGCCCCACAGCCCGTACAGGGGGCCGACGACCTGGCCGAGCGCCGCGGTCAGGAGCCACACGACCCAGGAGATCGCCACGCTGGCCCGCGGCAGCAGCCCGTACGCGAGCATGCAGACCGCCCCCACGCACCACGCTGCGGGCACGGTGCTCAGCGCCCCCGCCAGGAAGCGCGGCAGGTCGGTGGCGAGGTCACCCACGAGCACCGAGTACAGCGTGCCGAACACGAGCCCGGCGACGGCCATCAGCGCCGCCGTGCCGAGCCCCGTCACCACCAGGTGCCCGGCCGCCCAGCGCAGGCGGGTCATCGGAGTGGACTGCACGGTCTCGGCGCGGCCCAAGGTCTCCTCCGAACGCAGCCGCAGCGTCATGAGCACCGGGTAGAGCGCGACGGCGTACGCGAGGATGAGGATCAGGTACCACGAGTAGGCGCCCAGCGTCCTGCCCAGGTCGGACAGGCCGAGGGTGTGCGTGATGTTCTCCACCACGATGCTCGGCCGCGAGAGCAGGTCCCGGGTGAGCGGGCTGAGCGCGGCCCCTGCCGCGGCGAAGCACGCGACGCCGGCCGCCCACTTCGCCAGCAGGCCGCGGTGCAGCCGCCAGGCCAGGCTGATGGGGCCGCGCAGCTCCGGCGCCGACTCCCGGCCCAGGCGCTCGGGCAGCAGGCCCGCGCCGAGGTCGCGGCGGTCGAGCAGCCGGTACGCGACCGCGTACAGGATCGCGGCGACCAGGATCGACACCCCGAGCACCCACCACCGCTCGCCCTGGTATGCCCGCACGAGATGGCTCCAGCCGATCGGGGACAGCGCCTTGAGCCAGTACTGCCCGGTCGCGTCACCGGCATAGCGCATCACGTAGGCGGCGCCGAGCACGGACAGGCTGATCGCGGTGGCCGTGCGGGCGCTCCGCGCGAGCTGGGCGGCCACCGCGGCGACGGCGGCGAACACCCAGCCCGCGACCGTGATCGCGGCGCCGTACGCGACGGACCCCACGGGCGGGAACCCGGCCGCGATCACCACGACCGCGGTCAGGGCGCCGGCCGCCAGGCTGATCCCGCCCGCGACCAGCAGCGCGGCCGTCAGAGGCGCGTGGCGGCTCACCACGCCCGACCGGACCAGCTCGCTCCTGCCCGCGTCCTCCTCCCTGCGGGTGTGCCGGACGATCGACATGAGGGCCGCGAACGCGTTCGCCACGTACAGGAAGCCGCCGCTGCGCCACGTCGCGAGCACCTCCAGCCGCGGCTCGACCAGGCCGCCGCCGAGCGCCCGCAGGAAGGCGTTCCTGGTGACGAGGTCGGTGTAGTTGACCTTCAGCTCGTACGTGCCCATGGCCCTGTTGACGTAGGACACCATCACCAGGGCCATGGTCACGATCAGGAGGATCCACCAGGGCGCGATGCCCCGTTCGCGGCGCAGCGCCAGGCGGATGAGCTGGCCGGTGCCCGCGAGGGTGCTCGCCCGGCCGGCTCCGCGTGCGGAAGCCATCGGCTACCAGCTCCTATTCATGGGTACAGCTCACTATTCCTACGAACAGCAGACTATACCTATGTATAGCTAGCGGCCAAGGGGCCACCAAGCCGTGGGTGGTGAGATGGCCGGCGCGATGCGGGCCGACGTGATCCGGCCGCGACAGGAGCGGGTTCCATGTGATCCTGCGCGGCTCCTGCCGGCTGCTCCGTGGCGGCGAGCCGGTGAAGGCGCTGCGGACCATCCACCGGCATCCGGGCCGCTGCCGCAGCGGCAGGTCAGACCGGGTTGGGGATGGCCCCGCCGTAGCGCCTGTCGCGCTTGGCGAAGATCTCGCACGCCTCCCACAGGTCCCGGCGGTCGAAGTCAGGCCACAACCGGTCGAGGAACACCATCTCGGCGTAGGCCGACTGCCACAGCAGGAAGTTCGAGAACCGCTGCTCCCCCGACGAGCGCACGAACAGATCCACGTCAGGGATCTCGGGCTCGTCCAGGTAACGCGCGAACACCTTCTCGCTGACCTTCGACGGCTTGACCCGCCCGGCCGCGATGTCCTGGGCCAGCTTGACCGCCGCGTCGATGATCTCGGCCTGCCCGCCGTAGTTGACGCAGAACTGCAACGTCAGCTTGCGGTTGGCGACCGTCATCTCCTCGGCGGTCTGCAGCTCCGAGATGACGCTCTTCCACAGCCGCCCGGGCCTGCCCGCCCAGCGCACGCGCACGCCCATGGCGTTGAGCTCGTCGCGCCGTCGCCGGATCACGTCCCGGTTGAACCCCATGAGGAAACGGACCTCGTCGGGCGACCGCTTCCAGTTCTCCGTGGAGAACGCGAACGCGCTCAGATAGGGAACGCCCAGCTCGAGCGCTCCCTCGATGACGTCGAACAGCGAGGACTCACCCGCCTTGTGCCCCTCGATGCGGGGCAGTCCGCGGGCCTTGGCCCAGCGGCCGTTGCCGTCCATGATGATGGCGACGTGCCGGGGCACCAGGTCGCGCGGGATCGGCGGCGGCGTCGCGCCCGACGGATGCGGGGTCGGAGGTCGTACGTTCACACAGGCTCCCTTTCGACGTGTCGGAGAGAGCGTATTCCGTGTTCGAGGTGCCACTGCAGATATGCGGCCACGAGTCCGCTGCACTCGCTGCGATGACGCGACTCCGAAGCGTCGGCGGTGGCCCAGTCGCCGCGCAGCAGCGCCGTCATGAGCCCGATCGTCTCTCCCGCCGGCACGGCCGAGCCGGCCGGCCTGCACGCCCCGCACACCACTCCCCCGGCGACGATGGCGAACGCCCTGATCGCCGGTGCCTGGCACTTGGCGCACGCGTCGAGCGCGGGGGCGTAGCCGGCCACGGCCAGCGAGCGCAGGAAGTACGCGTCCAGCACCAGCCGGGCCTCGTGCTCGCGGTCGGCGAGCGTGCGCAGCCCACCCACCAGCAGCAGGAACTGCCGCAGCGCCGGCTCCTTCTCCCCGTGCGTCAGCCGGTCGGCCGTCTCCAGCATCGCGCTGCCCGCGGTGTAGCGGGGATAGTCGGCGGCCAGCGCCTCGCCGTAAGGCCTGAGGGTCTCCGCCTGCGTGACGACGTCGAGCGTACGGCCGGTGTGCAACTGCAGGTCGACGTGGGTGAACGGCTCCAGCCTGGCCCCGAAACGGGACGTCGTGCGGCGCACGCCCTTCGCCACGGCCCGGATCTTGCCGGTGCGCTTTGCCAGGATGGTGACGATACGGTCGGCCTCACCGAGCTTCTGTGTGCGTAGAACTACGCCTTCGTCACGGTAGAGACTCACTCGAACATCTTACGGCCGGATCGAAGTCATGTTACGGGCATGCTCTGGTGACGCGACTTTACGTCACTCTCATTAGACTTTGACGTCTGTCCCCGCATTACCCGTTGTTCAACCCCCCGCTACCGCCTCGAAAGGGAGTCATGACCCGCGTGGTCCTGCTGGGCGCCTCGCCCGGCCCCGACACCTCTCCGACCGGCCTGAGGCTGGCCGCGCTATCCGGCAACCCCACCGTGGCCGAGCGACTACGCAGCCAGCTCACTTCCCTGGATCCGCGGCTCGCCACGATCGAGTCAGGCGATGTGGCCGCCGCCCTGCGCGCCCTGGCCGACGTCGCCGAGTCCGCAACGGAGAACCTCTTCATCATCCCGGAAAACTCAGTCGTACACGACGAGCTGATCTACCAGATCACCAAGGCCAAGCGCGGCGCGCTGGCGCTCGTCGCCAAGGAGCCGCGTCCGGAGGTGACAGAGGAGGAGGAGCAGGACGACAACGGCCCCGAGGACCACGTCCCGATCGACGAGGCCGAGCCCGAGATCGGCCCCAACCGGCTCGAAGGGCTGCCGGTGCGCTCACGCGTCGGCAAGTCGCGCGTGGTGTCGGTGGGCACCGCGCACCACGCCGTGACCAGGCCGAACGCGATCCTGCTCGGCCCGCTGCACGTGAGCGCGCGCAACGCGCCGATACTGGCGGAGACCTGCCGCGAGCTCGCCGAGATGGCCTCCTCGTTCGGCGAGGACGACGACCTGGTGCAGCTCATCGTGTTCGGCCTGGTGCGCAAGGGCGTGTCGGTCGGCATCAGGGGCCGTCGTGACCTGTTCTACCGCCGGGTCACGACCCAGGAAGAGGTCAACGAGGCCGGCGCCGAGATGGCCGGCATGGACGAGGACCGGGCCAGGCTCAACAACGCGGTCAAGGGCGCCGACGGCTTCTTCACCACGTACTTCGTCTCCACCTACTCCCGCTTCATCGCCCGCTGGGCGGCCAGGCGCGGCCTCACGCCCAACCAGGTGACGCTGATCTCGATCACGCTGGGCGTGGCGGCCGCCGCCTGCTTCGCCACCGGCGACCGGCCGTGGATGGTACTGGGCGGGCTGCTGATCTACTTCGCGTTCGTCTTCGACTGCGTGGACGGGCAGGTCGCCCGCTACGCGCGCAAGTTCGGCGTGCTCGGGGCGTGGCTGGACGCCACGTTCGACCGGTTCAAGGAGTACGTCGTCTTCGCCGGCCTGGCCATCGGCTGGGTGGTCTCGGGCAACGGCGACGACATCTGGATCCTGGCACTGGCCGCGATCGGCCTGCAGTCCGTACGCCACCTGCTCGACTTCTCCTTCGGCGTCGCCAACCGCCGCAAGCCCCCGTCCCCGCTGCCCACGCTGCCGCTCGACGCGCCCGACGACCGCCAGCTGCGCCAGGCGCTCACCCGCCGCAAGGTGGAGCGGAGCCAGGGCCTGCGTGGCCTGCTCAAGATGTGGACCAAGGCCGGCAAGTTCCGCACCATCCACTGGGCGCGCAAGATGATCGTCTTCCCCATCGGCGAGCGGTTCGCGGCCATCGCGATCACCGCCGCCCTCTTCGACGCCCGGATCACCTTCATCACCTTGGTGATCTGGGGCTCCGTCGCCGCCGCCTACACCCTCACCGGACGCCTCATGAGGTCGCTCGTATGATCACTCACCCGCAGGCCATGGCCACCCCCACGCCGGACCCCGACGAGGAGCGCCGCCGCATCCAGACCGCCCGCCTGCTCGCCTACCGTGACGACGGCCCGCTCGCCCACGCGCTCGCCGGCAAGCTCGGCCGGGGCCTGCCGCCCGTGCCCACCACGCTCGCCGCCCTCCTGGTCGTCGCCGCCCTCGTGGTCACCGGCGTGCTCCAGCCGGGCCCTCTGCTGCTGCTCCCCGTCGTGATCACGCTGCTGCTCGTGCTGCCGACCGCGCCGCGTGACCACCTGGGCCGCTTCGACTGGCTCACGCCGCCGCTGCTGCGCGGCGCCGAGTTCCTCACCATGATCGCGGTCGGCCTCGCCGCCGACGCGCCCAAGTGGCTGCTTTTCGTGCTGGTTTATGTCGTGGGTTACCACACGTATGACACCGTTTACCGGACGCGGCAGAGCATCTGGCCGCCCGCCTGGGTGTTCCACGCGGGGCTCGGCTGGGAGCTGCGGCTGCTGATCATCGGTGTGGGAGCGGCACTTGACGTGCTGACGCCGGTGCTGGCGGTGCTGACGGCGTACCTTTTCGTGTTGTTCGCGGTGGAGAGCGTGACGAGCTGGGTGCGCCTCGACAAGGCCTCCGCCCAGGCGGGCGCCGATGCCGAGCAGGACCTTGAGGCCTCCCCCGAAGACCAGCTCGAACAGGCCACCGGCGAGGCCGACAAGGGCTGATCATTGGTCTGTTGTGCTTTCTCGTGCGGCGCCGTGCTTCGTGCGGCGCCGCACGTGTCTCAAAACCCCTGCGCTCCTCTCATGCGCCGCCGTGCTTCGTGCGGCACCGCACGTGCCTCAAAACCCCCCATCTCGTACGGCTGCGCCTACGGACCGCCACCCACCGCAAGGGGCTGATGGCCCTCCAGGAGACGCCGTCTGACCCTTCACCGGCCGGCCGCCGTTACGGCGCAACGTGGGCCGGTTACGCGGTGGGCCGGCTGACGCCCACCCGGGAGCGAGGTGCATTCCGCCCCCGTGAACCGCGGCCGCGTGGCCATGCATGCGACGGTGCCGGCACCGAGGAGAGTGTCAAAATGACGGCGTGAGCGAATTGCCGGTGATCAATGTCGCACCTCTCCTCGCCGACACCGACGGGGCCGCCAAGCATCGAGTCGCCGACGCGATCGGCGCCGCATGCAGGGACAGCGGCTTCTTCTACGTCTCCGGCCACGGCGTGCCCCAGGACCTCCTCACCCGCCTCGACGCGGCGAGCAGGCACTTCTTCGCCCTCCCCGACGAGGTGAAGGCCGAGATCTCCATGGACAAGGGAGGCAAGGCCTGGCGCGGCTTCTTCCCGGTCGGCGGCGAGCTGACCTCGGGGCGGCCCGACCTGAAGGAAGGCATCTACTTCGGGGCCGAGACGCCGCCGGGTCCGCTCCCGCTGCACGGTCCGAACCTGTTCCCCGCCCAGGTCGCCGAGCTACGCAACGCCGTACTCGAGTATCTCGACACGATGACCGCGCTCGCCCAGTCCGTCATGTCGGGGATCGCCCTGAGCCTGGGCCTGGACGAGGACTACTTCCGCGCGGGCTACACCGCCCACCCGACCGTACTTTTCCGGATATTTCATTACCCGCCCGCTCCGCCGGACGACCCCGACACGTGGGGCGTCGGCGAGCACACCGACTACGGCCTGCTCACTCTCCTCCTCCAGGACGCGAACGGCGGCCTCCAGGTACACACCCCGCGTGGCTGGACCGAGGCCCCGCCGCTGGAGAACACGTTCGTCTGCAACATCGGCGACATGCTCGACAAGCTCACCGGCGGCCACTACCGCTCGACCCCGCACCGGGTGCGCAACCGCAGCGGCAACGAGCGGCTCAGCTTCCCGTTCTTCTTCGACCCCGGCTGGGACAGCGAGGTACCGCCGTTGCCGTATGCGCCTGGCCAGAGGTGGGACGGCCAGGTCGACTTCACCGGCACCTACGGCGAGTACCTGCTGTCCAAGGTCTCCAAGGTCTTCCCACGCCTCTTCGAGACCCTCTGAGCCTCTCAGCTGGTCGAGAACGTGAACCAGTTGACGTTGACGAAGTCGGCCGGCTGACCGCTGCTGAAGGTCAGATACACCGTGTGCGTCCCCGTCACGGCCGAGATGTTGGCGGGCACCGTACGCCAGTTCTGCCACCCGCCCGTGCCGCCGACGGCGAAGTCCCCGATGGGAGCGGCGGTGAGGCTGTCCAGCCGGACCTGCACCAGCCCGCTCACCCCGGCCGCGGCCCCGGACGCCACCCTGGCCTTGAACTGGTGGGCGGCCTCCGTCCCGAAGTTCACGCCGTCGAAGCGGAGCCAGTCGCCGTTGGCGACGGCCCCGACGTTCTGCCCGCCGCCCGTGTCCGTGGTCGTCTCGACGATGGTGCCCGACTGCGCCTGGTACCGCTCGGCCTGGATGGTCGAACGCGCGTCAACGCTCCCGGGAGGAGGGGTGGATCCGCTTCCGCTCTGCCACACCGCGACGTAATCCACCAGCATCGGCCGCCCGGGCACGGTCGCCGCCGTGGGTGTCTGGCCGCCGAGCGCGTTGGGGAACGCCCCGCCCATCGCCACGTTGAGCAGCAGGAAGTAGCCCGCGTGCCCTGTCATGTTGTTCCAGGTGCCCGCGTCGAACTGCGACTGGCTCACGCTGTGGAACTGCTGCCCGTCCACGTACCAGCGCAGTTGGTTCGGGCTCACGCTGCGGTCCCACTCGAAGCGGTAGGTATGGAACGCCGCCTGGCACGTCGAGCCGGGGCAGGCGCGGTTGGCGCCGAGGCCGGTGGTCTCGTTGCACGGGCCGCCCGGGTTGACGCCGCAGTGGAGCACGCCCCAGACGGAGTTGATGCCGTTGACGTTCTCCATGATGTCGAACTCGCCGATCCCCGGCCAGTTCCAGTAGTTCCCCCGGTACGGAGCCCCGAGCGCCCAGAACGCCGGCCAGTAGCCCAGCGCGGCGTCCCCCGTCACGTTCGGCATCTGGATGCGGCCCTCGATGCGCAGGACGCGGCCGTCGGCGGGCTTGAAGTCGGCCCGCCTGGTCTCGATGCGGGCCGAGGTCCACTCGCCCGAGCCGCTGCGCTGTGGCGTGATGCGGAGGTTGCCGGCGCCGTCGAGGTTCAGGTTGGAGGTGCTGGAGGTGTAGTTCTGGATCTCGCCGGTGCCCCAGTTGGCGGGGCCGCCGGGGTACGAGTGACCGGTGTCGATGATCCAGTCGGCCGACGAGGGCAGCGTGCCGGCCGCGCCACCGAAGTCGTCCGACCAGACCAGCGACCAGCCCGACGGGGTGGGCGGGACGGTGGCCGAGGCGCTGACGGCCACCTTGACGAGCAGCCCGCTGAGTGCCACGAGCACCACGGCCACCGCCGCCAGACGGTGGCGAACGGCTGTTGTCATTGTTCGCTCCATGGGGGAGGGAGACAGGGGAGAGCGCTCTCTCAGGATGTCAACACGGCGCTTACCCGCTGTCAACATCGCGCGCCGCACGCGGGAAGCATGTACGGACCGGGCACGGGTGCCGTGGCCATGGCCGGGCCGCGCCCGCGCGACGAGGGCGGGCGGAGAGCTCCGCTCCTGACAAGCGGATCCGCCAACGCGGATGGCCGGCCTCGGGTGGGACCGGCCATCCGCGCGGTGTCACCGCGTGATGACTACTCGGGGTACGACGGGCCGGGCTCGGTGCGCAGCATGCGCTTGAGCATCTTGTTGGCCGCCCGCATGTCGTCGCTGACCGGTTGGGTCCGCACGGTGCCCTTCGGCTGGAGGCTGCCGCCCACTTCGTAGACGGCCGTCTCGTCGGGCAGCGGCACTGCCTGGCAGGCGGTGAACTGGTCGTCGGGCAACAACCCGTCCAGCAGATACGCGTAGACCCGGTCGTCGACGCAGCTGGTGTAGTAGGGGAAGACGCCGTGGCTGCCCTCGTTGTCGACGCTGATCATGTGAGCCCCGGGCAGGTGCCGGGCGGCGGACAGGGCGCCCTCGTACGCGGTGGCCACGTCGAGCTCGCTCTGCAGCATCAGCACCTTCGGGAACGTCTTCTGGTTCGGAGCGGGCATGGCGTTGGTCGTCGGCCAGTACGCGCACGCCGGCGGGTCCTGCATGTACGGCGCGATCAAGGGCGCCTCACGGGTGAGCCGGTCGCTGAAGGCGCGCCAGTAGCCGACGCTCTGGTTCCACTGGCCGTCCTGGCAGCGGATCACCTCGAAGACGTAGTCGATGTCGTAGGTGTACTCGGAGGCGGACCCGGCCGGCTTCGCTCGGTCCGCGTCAGCCGTCAGACCGGCCCTGGCCTCGGCGGCTGCCTGCTCCACGTACGCCCGCTGGTCGGCGGTCAGCCCGGGCCGGGCCAGCAGCTTGGCGGTCGCGTCGGCCAGCAGTTGCTCCGGTGTCCAGCCGCTCCACTGCTCGTAGTAGTCGATGACGTAGTCCACGGCGGCCGCGGCGACGCCGTAGTTCTCGGTGTTGTAGAGCGCGCCCAGGATGAACCAGCCGAACATGAACGGCCCCATGCCGACCCGGGTGCCGCCGGCTCGCTCCCACAGCTGCCGGACCGCCATCGGGTCGGTGCCCCGGCCGTACACGTCGTCGTGGCGCGCGATGTACGGCATGAGCTGCTCCTGGAACGCCCGGTCGCGGGTGAACGGCTGCAGGTCCCAGGTCTGTTGCAGGGTGGGCGAGTCGACCGCGGCGACCGAGTCGAGCACCATCCGGTTGACCTTGCCCGGGAAGGTGGACGCGTACCACGTGCCGAGCCAGGTGCCGTACGAGTAGCCGAGGTAGTTCATCCTCGTCTCGCCGAGCAGGCCGCGGATGAAGTCCATGTCGTACACGGTCTGCTCGGTGGTGATGTACTTGGTCAGCTCGGTGCCGCGGCAGCCGGCGACCTCCGCCTGCGTGATCTTGTCGTTGGTGTTGTGGATCTCACTGTCGAAGGTGACCGAGCACAACAGCTGGCTGCTCTGGCCGACGCCGCGCGGGTCGAACCCGATGACGTCGTAGTGCTCGCCGACGGCAGGGCCGGCCAGTGCCACGTACGGCGCGAGAGACAGCCCGCTGCCACCGGGGCCGCCGGGGTTGACCAGCAGGATGCCCTTGCGGTCGGAGCCGGTGGCCACCGTGCGGGAGATGCGGACCTGCAGCGTGTGGCCGTCCCGTGGATCGTGCCAGTCCCGCGGGACGGTCACGGTCGCGCAGGCGAGCCGCAGCGCCGCTTCCTGCTCGGCGGTCACGGTGCCGGGCCCGCACGGCTCCCAGGTGAGCTGCTGCTGCGCGAGGGCGCCGGCGAGCGCGGCGGTGTCCGGTTCGGTGGCGCCGCTGGCGGACGCCGCGGGTGGCGTGCTGAGCACAGCCACGAGGACCGCCGCGATCAGCGACGTCCCGATGGCCGCGAGTCGGCGCCTACGGTTCGCGTGGCGCGGCACGGGCGCTAAGTGAGGCATGGTGTCGTCCTCTCGGTGCAACTGGGTTCGCCACCACCATGACCGGAGGGAGCTGCCCCGCACATCGGTTGGCGGCGGCGAAGACCGGACATGACTGGTTTCAGTCAGCCCGATCACAACCAGCCCCGGCGGCTGGCCTGCACGCCCAGCTGGAACCGGGTCCGGGCGCCCAGCAGCTCCTGCAGCCGGCTGACCCGACGGTGCACCGTACGCTGGCTGACGCCGAGGTCACGGGCGATGGCCTCGTCGGTCAGCCCGGCGGTGAGGAGCACCAGCAGCCGCTGGGCATCCGAGCCGGGATCGACGTCGGGCCGTCCGGCGTCCGCGGACGCCATGGCGCGGCCGCCGGCCGCCTGGATCGGCGCGCCCAACCGCCAGAACACCTCGAACAGCTCGGAGAGCACATCCAGCAGCTTCGACGGGTAGATCAGCAGCGCGTCGGCGTCTCCGCCGCCCGTGCGGGGCAACATGACCAGTCCCCGGTCCGCGTCGGACAGCAGCAACTTCACCGGCACGTCGGCGAAGACGCGCGCCTGCTCGCCGCCGGCCACGGCATCGCGTACGGCGGCGAGCAACGCTTCGTCGTGCAGCACGCTCCCGTCGTAGACGGCACGGTATCGCAGCCCGCGGCGCATGCCGTCGAGCTGCACCTCCTCCGGCGCCGGCGGGGCGTCGGGCAAGTACGGCCCGCGCTCGAGTCCGCGCACCTCGGTCCGGGCGGCGGCCTGCAGCGCCCGGAACAGTTCCCGGGCCGCGAGCTTGCCCTCGACCACCTCGACGAACGTCGCGCCCGTGCCGTGCACGGCGGTGTACAGCTGGGACAGCGCATGCGCGCTCGCCCTGGCCTGTGCGGCTTCCATCTCGCGCTGCGCCGCCCACGCCTCCAGCGCGGTCCGCGGCGGGCAGACCTGCAGCAGTCCGTCCGCGTCCCGGCGGATCAGGCCGGCGGCGAGGAACGCGGCGAGCCAGCGGCCTGCTTCGGCGGGTGCGGCGGCGCCGGCCAGGAAATCGTGCTCCGGCACCGGCGCCGCCTTCAGCAGTTCGCGGTAGACGGCCTCGGCCTCCGGCGATGGTGGGAGCGCTACCATCGCGAGGCTCTGCGCATCAGGCTCCATGGGCACCGACCGTACAGACCTGGCGCTAAGCCGATGTTTCGACCACCGCTACGCCGATGTTTCAGCGATGACGGGCTTGGCCCTCCATGGTCAGGTGGAGTCCCGGACCACCAGCCGGGTCGGCAGCACGACGGACGTGGTGTGGCGGCCCTCCAGCCGGGACAGCAGCAGCCGCGCCAGGGCCAGCGCCTGGTCCGCCAGCGGAACCCGCACGGTGGTGAGTCCCGGCGTGGTGGCCGAGGCGGCGTCGATGTCGTCGAAGCCGACGATCGCCAGGTCCTCGGGCACCCGCCGCCCCGCCTCCCGCGCGGCCTGCAGCGCCCCGATGGCGAGCTGGTCGGTGGCGGCGAAGACGGCGTCCAGCGACGGGTCGTCGCCGAGCAGCTGCCGGGCGGCCGCCGCTCCGGAGGCACGGGTGAGGTCCGCGAGGGCCAGCAGCGGCGGCAGGCCCGCACGGTGCAGCGCCGCACGGTGCCCGGCGAGGCGGTCCTGGACGGCGACCAGGTCCGTGGGGCCGCAGACCATGCCGATGTGGCGGCGCCCGCGCGCGAGCAGGTGCTCGGTGGCGGCCTCCGCGCCTCCGGCGTTGTCCACGTCCACGTACGGCACCAGCGAGGTGACGGCCGGCTTGCCCAGCAGCACGATCGGCACGCCGGTACGCGAGAGCCGCTCGGCGAGCGTGTCGGCCCGGTCGGACGGCAGCAGCACGACCCCGTCCACCAGCCGGGCCTCCGCCTGCTGGACGATGCGCCGGTGGCTCTCGGCCGTGTCCGCGAGCATGAGCGTGATCTGCTTGCCCGCGCCCTCCAGCATGCTGGTGACGTACTGCACCACGGCGGCCGTCAGCGAGTCCCCCTGCCTGGGGACGGACAGGACCAGGGCGATGGCGTTGGTGCGCCGGGTGACCAGGCTGCGGGCGGCGGCGTTGGGCACGTAGCCGAGCTCCTTGACGGCCCGCATCACCGCCGTGCGGACGTCCGCGCTCACCGACGCCTCGCCGTTGACCACGCGCGAGACCGTCGCCCTGGAGACACCGGAGCGGGCGGCGACGGTTTCGAGGGTGGGCCGCTTGGGGCGGGTCTCGGTGAGGCCGTTGCGGCGGATGACGTCGCGGTACCACAGCGCGCTGTCCTTCAACCGTCGCCGCTGGGTGGCGAAATCGACGTGCACGAGGCCGAACTTCCGCTGGTAACCGTCGGCCCATTCGAGGTTGTCGAGCAGGGTCCAGACGAGATATCCGCGAACGCGGGCGCCTTCTTCCACGGCCGACAGCAGGGCGCGCAGATGTTCCTCGATGAAGCTGATGCGGTCCACGTCGTGAATGCCGTCGCCGGTCACCGTGTCGACGAAGTCGGCGCCGTTCTCGGTGATCATCAGATCGAGTTCGGGATATTCGCGGGAAATGCGCCGCAGCAGCAGCGAAAGGCAGTTGGGCACGATCGGCCAGCCCATCGCGGTGACCGCCGTGGGAACCGTGCAGAACAGCACCCCCTCGCTCCCGGGAAAGGCTGGGTCGGCGCTTTCACTGGGCTGTGCCTGCACCACCTGCGGGGTGTAGTAATTGACGCCGAGCAGGTCCACGGGCTGCGCGATGGTGTCGAGGTCGCCGTCGCGGACGTGGTCGAGGCCGCCGTGGCGCTCGATGATGGGCAGCAACTCGGCGGGGTACGACCCGCGCAGCACCGGCTCCAGGAACTGCCGGTTGGCCAGGGCGTCGATCCTGGCCACGGCCTCGGCGTCCTCCTCCGACAGTTCCCTGCCGAAGTCGCTCACCTGGGCGGGTGTCATGACGGGCGAGAGGTTGAGCACGATCCCGACCCTCGTGGCCCCGGCCGAGCGCAGGGCCTGCGTGGCCAGGCCGTGCCCGAGCAGCATGTGGTGGGCGCTCCTGAACGCGTCCGCGGCCGATTTCCTGCCCGGCGCGTGAACGCCGGACCCGTATCCCAGGAAGGCCGCCACCCAGGGCTCGTTCAGCGTGAACCAGGTGTCGACCCGGTCCCCGAGCCGGTCATGAACCACCGAGGCGTAATCGGCGAAATGGCGGGCGGTGTCGCGGGACGGCCAGCCGCCGAGCGTTTCGAGCGCCCGCGGCAGGTCCCAGTGGTAAAGGGTCGCATAAGGCGTGATGCCCGCCCCGAGCAGTTCGTCGAGCAGCCGGTCATAAAAGTCGAGCCCGGCCTCGTTCGGCTTTCCCGTGCCCTCGGGGAACACTCGCGCCCAGCTCACCGAGAACCGGTAGGCGGCCATTCCGAGGTCTTTCATCAACCGCACGTCCTCGGGATGGCGGTGGTAATGATCGCAGGCCTCGGCGCGGTCGGCGGAAAAGCCGTCCCAAATGGACGGCCCGCGGCCGTCGGCGGACGTGGCCCCCTCGATCTGAAAGGCCGAAGTCGACACTCCCCACACGAAACCTTCGGGGAAGCTTGCGGTGCTCATTTTGGCGGATACCTTCCGATGGCTGTCAGCACGCCCAGTTTCCCGCGCGCCGCTCGTCGCGCGCCAGCCTGGCCAGGCTGTATACAAGGCGCGTGGAACTGGATCGGCTTGATCGTGACATCATCGCCGCGCTCGTCGAGGACGCACGCGCGACCTACGCGGACATCGGCCACCACGTGGGGCTGAGCGCGTCGGCGGTGAAGCGGCGGGTCGACCGGTTGCGGGAGACGGGGGCGATCACCGGGTTCAGCGCGAGGGTGGCGCCGCAGGCGCTCGGCTGGACGACCGAGGCGTACGTGGAGCTGTTCTGCCAGGGCAAGACCAAACCTTCGGACATCGCGCTGGCCGTCGCCAAGTTCCCCGAGGTGGTGGCGGCGGCCACGATCACGGGCGAGGCGGACGCGTTGCTGCACATCAGGGCCACGGACGTGCGCCACGTGGAGCGGGTGATCGAGCGCATCGCGGCGGAGACGTTCGTGGTGCGGACCAAGAGCTCCATCGTGCTTTCGCGGCTGGTGGACACCCCTCCGGGTGCCGCCGTGCCGGAGCCGCGCAACGGATCGCATCCGGCGCCCTGATACACGCAACAGACCCGCGCCAACGCGCAATGCCAGACGCTTGGCCTGCGTAAACGTACATTCTTAGGCTGTCTCCGTCCCCCCAATCGGGACATCGATCCATAAACCTCGACGGAGACCTGCATGCCCAAACACTTCCTGATGTGCCGTCCGGACTACTTCACGGTCGAGTACGCGATCAATCCGTGGATGCATCCCGAGGCCGGCGCGGACCGCGACGTGGCGGTCCGGCAGTGGGAGGGCCTGAAGGCGGCGTACGAGGAGCTCGGGCACCGGGTCAGCCTGATCGACCCGATCGAGGGGCTGCCCGACATGGTCTTCGCCGCCAACGGCGCGCTGGTCGTGGACGGCCGCGTCTACGGCGCCAGGTTCGCTTACCCCGAGCGCGGCCCCGAGGGCCCCGCCTACCTGCGGTGGTTCGCCGAGCGCGGCTACCCGACGCGCGAGCCGCTCCACGTCAACGAGGGCGAGGGCGACTTCCTCACGCTCGACGAGGTCATCCTGGCCGGAACCGGCTTCCGCACCGACGTGGTCGCGCACCAGGAGGCGCAGGAGTACCTGGGCCGCCCGGTGATCTCCCTGACGCTGGTGGACCCGCGCTTCTACCACCTGGACACGGCGCTGTTCCCGCTCGACGGCCGCAACGTCGCGTACTACCCGGAGGCCTTCTCCGAGGGCAGCAGGAAGGTGCTGCGCACGATGTTCCCCGACGCGGTGCTCGCGACCGCCGAGGACGCCGAGGTGCTCGGGCTGAACGCGGTCAGCGACGGCAGGAACGTGGTCATCAACGCCGAGGCGTCGAATCTCCAACTGGAGCTCAAGAGGCGCGGCTACGAGGTGCTCCCTGTCGACCTGTCGGAGCTGCGCAAGGCGGGTGGGGGTCCCAAGTGCTGCACACTGGAGATCAGGGGGGAGAACTGACCATGACCACCAGCGCAGAGCTCATCGAAATGAGCGAGCGCCGCAGCGCGCACAACTACCATCCACTGCCCGTCGTGATCCATGAGGCGCACGGCGCCTGGGTCACCGACGTCGAGGGCAAGCGGTATCTGGACTGCCTGTCCGGCTACTCCTCGCTCAACTTCGGCCACGGCCACCCGAAGATCATCGAGGCCGCTCAGGAACAGCTCAAGAACCTGACCCTGACCAGCCGTGCCTTCTACCACGACCAGTTCGCGCAGTTCTGCGCCGGACTCGGCGACCTCACGGGCAAGGACATGATCCTGCCCATGAACACCGGGGCCGAGGCCGTCGAGACCGCCATCAAGGTGGCGCGCAAGTGGGGCTACGAGGTCAAGGGCGTGGAGCCCGACCAGGCGAACATCATCGTAATGGAGGGCAACTTCCACGGCCGCACCACCACGATCGTGAGCTTCTCCACGGACCCGGAGGCACACGACAACTTCGGCCCGTTCACGCCGGGGTTCCGTCTCGTGCCGTACGGCTCCGCCGAGGCGATCAGGCGGGCCGCCGACGCGAACACGGTCGCCGTGCTGGTCGAGCCCATCCAGGGCGAGGCCGGGGTGCTGGTGCCGCCCGACGGGTACCTGGGCGAGATCCGGGAGTTCTGCTCCGCCCAGGGCATCCTGATGATCGCCGACGAGGTGCAGTCGGGGCTGGGGCGGACCGGGCAGACGTTCGCGTGCGACTTCGAGGGCGTCGTGCCCGACATTTACGTCCTGGGCAAGGCGCTCGGCGGCGGCGTCGTACCCGTCTCCGCCATCGCCGCGAACCGTGACGTGCTCGGGGTCATCCACCCCGGCCAGCACGGGTCCACGTTCGGCGGCAACCCGCTGGCGTGCGCGGTCGGCATCGCGGTCATCGAGCTGCTCAACACCGGCGAGTTCCAGGCCAGGGCCGCCAAGCTGGGCGAGGTGCTGCACACCCGGCTGCGCGAGCTGGTCGGCAAGGGGGTGGTCGAGGTGCGCGGACGCGGGCTGTGGGCGGGCGTGGACATCGACCCGGAGCTGGCCACCGGGCGCGAGATGTCCAAGGCGCTCATGGCGAGGAGTGTCCTGGCCAAGGACACCCACGGCTCCACGATCCGCCTCGCCCCACCCATCGTCGTCTCCGAGGACGACCTGGTGTGGGCCATTTCTCAGCTCTCTGACGCCCTTTACGAGTTCAGCCAGGCCTGACCCGCCGTTCGTGGCCGGGCTTTTCAGGGTTTTTACGGCGGAGCACGGGAGGGCCCAGCCACCGTACGTGGCTGGGCCCTGTCCAGGGAGACGCTCCTCCGGTTCACGGGGCCGGGCGCCGTTACGGCGCCCGGTTGACCGGCTGGGTGGTCATTTGCGGGCCGGAGACGCCTTCGCGGTCGGCGGCGCCGGCGACGGCCCGTCCGACGGCTCCGCGCTGATAGTGATAGTCGGCACCGGCTCCGGCGCAGACGGGTCGCTCGTCGCCTCCAGGGAGACCGTCACAGTCGGCTGCGGCTTCGAGACGGCAGCGTCGCTCGGCTTCGGCGACGGCGTGGCCGAGTTCGTCGGGCTCGTGGTGGCGACGGGTGAGGGCGTGGCGCAGGAGGCATCCCCCTGGTTCCGGACCGTCACCTTCGGCAGTTCGTCCACCGCCGAGACCTTGAGCTGGGCCGTCAGCGCCAGCACGCTGCCCTCGGGGGCCTGGGCGAGCTTGCTGTCCACGACCGTGTGCCGCTCCCCCATGAACAGATGCGTGGCCGGGTCGAAGATGGCCTGCCTGAGGATGCCCTGCGGGTCCAGCTGCCCGAGCGCCACCCCCTTGCGGCCCGCCGCGTCCTCCACGCCCTCGGTCACCTGGACGCCGGGGATCGTCTTGGCCGCCTCGAACAGCGCCTCGCGCTGCGCCTTCGGCAGGTACGTCTCCCTGACCAGGTCAGACACGTGGTCGAATGCGGCCCGGTCGTTGTCCACGCCCTTGCCGTCGCTCACGTACGCCGCGCTCGTCTCTTGGAGGCGCGCCCGCATCCCGGCGGCGTCCGTCGGGAGCGTGCTGAGGTATGCGTAGTCGGTGCGGCGGTCTCCCCTCTGGCCGGGGCAGGAGGCCAGTGTGTGCCAGTCGGAGCCCTGCCAGTCCTTCGCCGACTTCGGCAGCGACCTGCCCGGCCACGGCTTGGGCTCGAGGCCCTCGATCTGCAGCAGGCCGTCCGCGCTCCCGTCCACGGACTGCCAGATCTTCCTGTGCGTCCGGTAGAGGTAACGGGACTCCTCACCGTCATTGCCGAACGTGAACGACCCGTACATCGTCTCCGACTCGATCAGGATGAACTGGCCGGGCCGGGGGGACAACTCGTCGGATGACGACACGGAAGCCGACTGGGTCACCGACGCGGCGGGGTTCGCGCTGCCCCCGCCCTGGTTCGACAGGGCCGCTGCCACGCCGCCGACCAGGACGACCGTGGCCCCGAACGCGGCCGCGGCCTGCAAGCCGAGCCTGGGCAGGCGAAAGCGGCCCCCGCCGCGCGCCTCCGCCAGCAGCCGCTCCCGCGCCCTGGCCCTTGCCTCGGACCCGTACGGCGGCACGGTGGGCCTGCCGTCGGCGAACATGCGGATCTCGTCATCGTCCATGCTGCGTTCATCCATGCCGGGGCTCCTCTGCTGCGAAGGGATCGATGCCGCCGAGTGCCCTGCGCACCTTCGCGCGGAGCCTGTGGAGCCTGGATCTGACGGTGCCGACGGGCACGCCGAGCGCGAGCGCGGCGTCCTCGTACGTCAGGTCCGCCCACGCCAGGAGCAGCAGCAGGTCACGCTCGCCCGCGCTGAGCCTCGTCAGCGCCCTGGCCAGCCTGGGCTGGAGCTGCTCGGCGGTCACCCGGTCGGCGCTGCGCTCGTCGAACGTGCCCGGACGCTCCGCGCTCACCTTGGCCATGGCCGCGGTGCGCCTCCGCTCGGCCCTGCGGTGCTGGGAGATGACCTTGGTCGCGATGCCGTACAGCCAGGGCCTGGCATCCGGCCAGGAGCGGTCGTAACGCGCCCGTCCGCGGAACGCGACGAGGAACACCTCCCCCGTCACGTCGTCGGCCAGCTCCACCCCGAGGCGCCGGGCCGCGTACCTGTGGATCTCGTCGGCATGACGGTCGAACAGCGCCGCGAAGCTCTCCGGGTCACCGAGCGAATGCCCGATCAGGGTCGAGTCATCCAGCGTCTCAGGCGCATCCTGAACACCTACCACTCTGCCGGTCCTCTCTCATGCGGTCACCCTGTTGTTGGCCGCTTGCAGGATCCCGGTTCCCACTATTTCGGGCGTACTTCAGCCGCCTGCGGACGGCGCCACACCTCCATGCCCTCCGGCGCCGCGTCCGGGCCGAACCCGGCCGCCTCCAGCTCCGACGCCAGACGTCCCCTGGCGGGCCAGTGGTTCGTGACGACCACCTCGTCCTCGCTGATCGCCACGCCGCGCTGGCGGATCCGGTAGACGAAGCGCGAGGTGACGCTCTCGCCCGCGACCTCCAGCACCTGCCCCGCGATCTCGTACGCGTGCCTGCCGACCTGGTACGAGCTCATGACCTCGAGCTCACCCGGCACGGGCACGGCCCGCTCGCGCCAGTTGAACACCAGCCGGCCGCCCGGCTCCAGCTGCCTGGCCAGCACCCGCCACAGCGAAGCCCGCTCCTCGGCCGCGAAGCTCTGCAGCACCGAGATCATCACGACCGCCTCGACCGGCTCGTCCACCTCCACGTCCAGGGCCCCATACGGGAGGACGGTCACGCGGCCCAGCGCGTCGGGGTCGGATGCCAGCCGGGAGACGAGCACCGAGCGCATGCCCAGCGACGGCTCGACGGCGTAGATCTCGGCCGGCGTCTCCCTGGCGATCAGCTCGGTGATCAGTCCGGTGCCCGCGCCGATCTCGATCACGCTCCGCCGCACCCCCTTCAGCAGCGGGGGAAGCAACTCGCGCACCACGGGAACATGCCCGTCGCCGTGCCACAGGTCGTAGAACGGCACGGCGACGGCGTAATTGTCGTCAAGCATGCGCGTCATCGTAGGCGGGCGGAGTCGATCGGCCTGACGCTGTCGCCGTCGGACTCGTACCAGGTGACCTCGTCCGGGAGGGTCAGCGTGGCCAGCGCGTTCTGGAACCAGGGCCCCTTGGTGACCCGCCACCGGAACGGCGGCCGTGGGATGCCCGCCAGCCGCGACAGCAGGCCGCCCACGAGCGTGGCGATCCGGAACTGGGTGAACACGTTGGCCCAGCGCAGCAGGCGGCTGAGCGGGTTGCGGATAGGCGAGCAGACGATCTGGAAGACCGGCCCTGAGCGGGCCTTGGCCAGGTAGGAGTAGTGGACGTCGCCCGAGAGGATCAGCACCGGCTTGCCGAGTCTCATGAGCAGCCTGGCCAGGTCGTCGAACGAGCGCCGGAAGGCCGCCCAGTGCTCCAGGTCGATGGCCTGCCGGAACTTCTCCGACCACCGCCGCACGCGCCCGCCCCACTTGCCGTCGCACAGGGCCTCGTTCCAGTTCTGTACGCCGTGCACGCCCTCGGGGAGCAGGAACGGGATCGACGAGCCGATGACCAGCCGCTCGGCCGGGGCGGTGAGCTGCTCCTCGAGCCAGGCCCACTCCTCCGCGTCGAGCATGCGGCGGTCGCCGGGCGTGAGTTGCCTGGCGCACCTGGTGTCGACCATGATCAGGCGGGCGCGCCCGAGGTCGCGGGCGTAGCTCCAGCGGTTGCTGCTGGGCTCGGCGTCCGCCTTCTCGGCGAACGCGTCGAGTGCCGCGCCGCCGTCGCCGCCCTCCATCAGCGCGCGCAGCACCGGGTCCTCCGCGCGCTCGGCCGGCGAGAGGTTGCCGAGGTGCTGATAGATCCAGTACGCCCCGAGCCCCGAGACCATCCGGCGGTGCCACCAGTCCGTCGCGGCCATCTGCTCGCGCCAGGGCTGCGAGGTGTTCCAGTCGTCGCGTACGTCGTGATCATCGAAGATCATCGCGGTCGGCACGGTGGACAGCAGCCAGCGGATCTTCGGGTCCGTCCAGGCCAGGCGGTAGAGCTCGGCGTACTCCTCGAAGTCGGCGATCTCCCCCTGCGGCTCCGTGCTCCTGCGGGCCTTGATGTAGTCGCGCATCTCGGGCGAGGGGTTGTCGGCGTAGACCTGGTCGCCGATGAGCAGCAGCAGGTCGGGCCACTCCTCGTCGCCCGCCGCCGCGAGGTGGTCGCCGTACGCGCGCAGCACGTCGGCGCCGTGCGTGAGGACGTGGGCCGCGTCGTGCGGCACGCTGGCGCGGCACGAGCCGAACGTCAGCTTGCGCGCCCCGTCGGCGGGCAGCAGCCGGATCCGGCTCGGCGGGCGACCCGCCAGTGGCCATACCTGCTCCCCATCGAGCCTCACGGAATACGAACCGATATCCTGAGACAGCTCAACGAGATCCACGATCGCGTAGTGGTGACCGTGCACGGTGAAGGTAGGCGACCGGTAAGACCTGCCGTCCGCCTCGATGGTGACCGTGCAGGGCTCGCCGGTCTCCACCCAGATCGAGGCGCTGACGGAGTCTACGTACCGCAGCATCGGCCCCATCACGAGTGCGGGCATCTCACCCCCCGAGATTTTGACGATTCGGCACGTTCTCGGGACGCAAGCCTGCCAGAGTGGCACGGCCCACAGCACCTCGATCCCGCGGCCGGGATTTCACCAACAACTAGGCAAGGTCAAACGCCCCACCCTAGGATGATCGTGACAATAGCGCCCACAAGTGGAAGGCAATGGCGCTTTCCCAGCAAATAGGGCGCAGCTAACAGGAGGACTCGCTTCCATGAGCATCATGGTGCCGTCAAAGACGCCGGCCCTGATCACCCCGGCCCGACAGGCCCTCGACTCCGCTCTCCACCAGCTGGCCCAGGCCGTCGAGCACCTCGGCCTCGACGACGAGACCCACACGATGCTGGCCACGCCCCGCCGCTCCATGGCCGTCGCGGTCCCGGTGCGGCGCGAGGACGGCCGCCTGCAGGTGGTCCAGGGGTTCCGCGTCCAGCACAACGTCTCGCGCGGCCCCGCCAAGGGCGGGCTCCGCTTTCATCCCGGCACCGATCTCCACGAGGTCACCGCACTCGCGATGTGGATGACGTGGAAGTGCGCGCTGGCCGGCATCCCGTACGGCGGCGCCATGGGCGGCGTGGCCGTGGATCCGGCCGGGCTGACCGCCCGCGAGCTGGAGCGGCTGACCCGCCGCTACGCCGCCGAGATCCTGCCGCTGGCAGGCCCGGAGAAGGAGGTCCCCGTCCCCGACGCCGGGACCGACGAGCGGACCATGGCCTGGATCCGCGACACCTACCGCCTCGACTCCGGCTACTGGGCGCCCAGCGCGAGCATCATGACGCTCGAGGACGCGACCGCACGGGGCACGCGGGTCGCCACGCTGTCCGCGCTCGGCGGCTCACCCATGGGGCTGACCGTGGCCGTGCAGGGCTTCGGCAAGGTGGGCGCGCGTGTCGCCCACCACCTCGCCGAGGCGGGCGCCAAGGTGGTCGCCGTCTCCGACGCCTCCGGCGCGGTCTACGCGGGCGGCGGCCTCGACCTCGACGGCCTGCGGGCCTGGAGCACCGAGTCCGGGGGCCTGTCCGGCTACCGCGACGCCGACACGCTGGACCGCGACGACCTCCTGGAACTGGACGTGGACATCCTCGTCCTGGCGGCGCTGGAAGGCGCGATCACCGAGGCCAACGCGCCCAGGGTCCGCGCCCGCCTGATCGTGGAGGCCGCCAACGGCCCCACGACCCCGGAGGCCGACGAGATCCTGGCCGCGAACGGCGCCACGCTCGTGCCCGACATCCTGGCCGGCGCGGGCGGCGTGATCGTGTCACACCTGGAGTGGGTGCGGAACGCCCAGGCCGGCTCGTGGAACCACGCCGAGTTCGACGCCAGGCTCCATGACCGCATGCATGACGCGTTCATCGAGGTGAGATCGCTCGCCACCGCCCGCGGTCTGACCCTCCGGGAGGCCGCGCACGCCGTGGCCGTGAGCCGCGTCCTCTCCGACGGCCACTAGGCCGCCTCGTAGAGGCGGTAGGTGGCCAGGATGTTGAGCCGGTGGAGATCGCGGCAGAGGGTGAGCATGCCCTGCTGTGCGAGCTCCTGAGGCACCCGGTAGCGGGTGAGGGCCGCTGACAGGCCGGGGTCGAGCGCCCCGGCCCACGGGTCGGTGCAGGCCGCGAACGTCTCCTCCAGGGAGCGGCCCGCCTCCACGCTCGCCAGGACCTCGTCGTGCAGGCGCTCCAGGTAGCCGATGAGGGTCTCCACGGCCGCCGGCCCGTCGCCCATCGGGCCGTGGCCGGGGACGATGGTCTCCAGCTCCGGCAGGGCCTCGCGCATCTTGCGCAGGGAGTCCAGGTACGGCTCCGGGCCGCCCTGGAGCAGCATGTGGGCCGTGCCCGCGTGGCAGAGGAAGTTGCCTGTCCAGGCCGTGCGGGTGTCGGGGACGTACACGACCGTGTCGCCCGGGCCGTTGCCCGGGCCGAAGTGGTGCAGCTGGACCGTGCGGCCGCCGAGGTCGATCTCGGCGTACGAGTCGAACACGAGGTCGGGGCGGCGCCACGTGGTGACCGCGTCGAGCAGGGCGGTGTCGCCGTACATGTTGGCGGACCTGGTCTGCTTCTCGTACGCCAGGTCGGACATGTTGTCCTTGTTCGCCCGCGACGAGACCACGACGATCTCATCGGGGAAGGCGGCGTTTCCGAAGCTGTGGTCGCCGTGGTAGGTCGTGTTGACCAGGTAGCGGAGGGGCCGATCGGTGAGGTCGGCGGCGAGCCCCTGGATTTTCGCCGAAATTTCAGGAGTTATCCCGGCGTCGATCACCAGCGCCGCGTCCCGTCCGGCCACCACCCCGTTGTTGTCCTTCGGCGGGATGCTCGCCATCAGCGCGTACACGCCCTCGCTGAACGCGTGCGGCACCAACTCCAGCCCCACCGGCGACAGGTTCGGCCCGCCGTAACCCACCGGACGCTCGGCGATCTCCCGCTCAGGAATCCGTGAAGTGGACATCTTCCGCTCCCCTCTGTCTGCGTTCACCATTAAACTAATCGATCGATCGATTATTTTGCAAGAGTGATTGGATGTCCCCGTGAGCAGCATCACGAGCCGCCGCCGGCCGGGCCGCCCCTCCAAGGCCGAGGCGGGCGACACCAAGGCCGCGCTCCTGGACGCCGCGCTGCGGCTGTTCGCACAGAAGGGGTACGCGGGCACCTCGATCAGGGCGATCGCGAGGGAGGTCGGGCTGAGCGAGAGCGTGCTGTACGCCCACTTCGACAGCAAACAGGCGATCTACCACGCCGCCATGGCCCTGGCCGGTCCCCAGGCGGCCAACCTGGCACTCGACGACGCCCCGGAGGACCCGGCCGCCTTCGTCGAATCGTTCGCCGCCCGGGTGCTGGCCGCCTGGGACACCCCGCAGTCCAGGCAGGTCATGAGCCTGGTCTCACGTGACGGCCTGATCCACGACGACGCGCTGAACGCGGGCATCGAGGACGCGCTGGCCCGCCTGGCGGAGGTGTTCGCGGGGTGGCAGTCGGCGGGGCGGATCCGTACGGACCTGGGCGGTCCGGACGACCTCGCCTACGCCCTCCTGGCCCCGATCGCCCACGCCCGCATGCTCTGGCTGCACGGCGACGCCACGGAGGACCAACGCTCGCAGGCCCGCGCCCGCATCACAGCCCACGCCACCCTGTTCGCGAAGGCCCTCGCCCCCTGAGCCTGCGGGAGGTCGTCGGAGGCGCCCACCACGCGCCTCTCCCCCACCCAAGGGCCTCCAGCCCACGGCGGCGGCACACTCTCCTACCGACCGTAGCCGAGGTCCTTGAGGGAAGGGGAGGCACACCGGAAGTGCCCCAGCCCACGGCGGCGGCGCCACGAATCCGCCGACCATGGCCGAGGTCCCCCGGAGGGGCATTGAGGGCGCCCGTCCGCCAAAGAACCTCACCCGACGCCGGCGCGCGCCCGAGTGCGGCGAGACGATGCCACCGATCGTGCGGTCATGCGCGGGCCCTCGACGGAGCCGGTGGCGGCCATGGCGCGGATCGTTGCCAAGATGACCTCATGACATATCCCGAACCGCGTTACCACGGGGACGCCGGGGAGCTCAGCGCGACCTACCGCCCGTTCGGCCACGAGCCCGAGCTGACCTACCCCACCGGCAACACCGTCCACTACCTGGCCACCGGCGCCACCACGAACGGCCAGTTCGGGCTCTACCGGTGGGTGATGGGGCCGCAGCCGTCCGGGCCGGGCCCTCACTTCCACAAGTCGATCTCGGAGTCGTTCTACATCCTCGAGGGCAGCGTGCGGATCTACGACGGCACGCGCTGGATCGAGACCGAGCCGGGCGACTGGGTACACGTGCCGGAGGGCGGCGTGCACGCGTTCCGCAACGAGTCGGGCGCGCCCGCCACCATGCTGCTCCACTTCGCCCCGGGCGCTCCGCGCGAGGGCTATTTCGAAGGGCTGCTCGACCTGGCCGGCAAGAGCGAGGAGGAGAAGGCGGAGTTCTTCATCCGCCACGACACCTACTGGCTCTAGTCAGCCCGTCGCGCTCGGGTGGCCTGGGCAGGGGGCAGAGCCTTGCGCGGGCATCTGTCTTGGCCGGACTGGCCCGCGTCCCCATCGGGGCGGACGGCCGAGCCAGTCGTCGATCCTGACATGCAGTGCGGCGGGAAGGGTGCTGAGGTCTGTCTTCACTTCACAAACCGGTTGCCAACACCCTTCGTTGTTCCGGACTCCGCACCGCGGTGACTTAGGACCTTACTCGTCTAGTCGGCACAGATGGCGTACACGCTGATGCCGACGTCGTTGTAACCGTCCTGGCGGCCGAGGCCGATCCAGCCGCGCCCGTCATCCGTCGGGAATGATCCGACGAGGATCGCCCGGTTGCCGCGCGCCTCGGCGCCGCCGCCGAGGACATGCTTGCCGCCGGGGCATATCACGGTGCGGCGCTGGAAGTTCGGAACGTTGGCATTCGGGAGAGTGACGATCTGGTACCCCGACGGGATTGCCTTGGCCTGGGCGGACTGGACGGTCTCGGTGTTGGCGGCGGCGACGGCGGTGCCCAGGCCTGCCGTGGCGGCCAGGACGGCGGCGCTGACGGCGAGGACGGTGAGCCTCTTCGACTGCATACTTCTCCTTGCGACGGCCCCCAGGCGGCTTCCTGCGCGAGCGTGCGCGTGGCGCGATGCCGTAGCAGGAAGGGCTGACGAGGGCAAAGGAATCCTCTACGCAGAGCATTCAGTTCTTTACTCTACGTGTCAATACGCGCTGTGTTCATTCAGAAACTCTGAGTAATTACGCGTGAGGCCGACACTGGAGGCCGGAATGTCGGCGCACGATCGCCCGCGCCGGCGCGGTTTCCAGTAGACAAGTTGAGGTAAAGCTTAATCTTGCTGGTCAGAGCACTGATCATCTTCGCTCTAAGGTGGAAGGGTGCTCAGGTTGGTGCTGTCTCTGGTCCTGCTCGATCCAACCGCCGTCACCGAGGTGTCGCAACGTAACGTCCCCGTTCCCCGAATACTGACCCCCGACGGCGATCGCCTGGGCTACGCGCCGGTTCCGCGCCCTTACACGGGGGCCCGCCGGCTCACCGGGATGCTGCTCGGCCACGACCCCGCGACGCGGACGAACGTGGTGTGCGGCGCCGCGGTGATCAACTCGCGCAGCCGCAGCCTGGTGCTGACCGCGGCGCACTGCCTGTACCAGCACGGACGGGCGATCCAGCAGCTGGCCTTCCTGCCGGGCTACGACCGGCGGCCGCGCATGGGGATCTGGCCGGCCGTGCGCACGTGGGTGCCGGACAAGTGGCGCCGCGAGCCGTACTCGCCGGATCTGCTGCCGTACGACATCGGCCTGGTCGGCGTGGCGCGCCGCAAGCGCCCGCTGGAGGACGTGACCGGGCGGGGGCTGCGGCCTCTGACCACCGGCAGGGGCGCGGCGCTGCGCGGGCTCGAGCTGCTCGGCTACCCGGCGGGCAAGGGCTATTCGGGCGAGCAGATGTACCGGTGTGTGGGCGACACGGCCGAGGCACTCTCCGAGGGGCCCGGGCTGATGGTCACGCACAACTGCCACGCCGCCGCCGGGGGCAGCGGCGGTCCCGCGCTGTACGCCGGCGCGGTGGCCGGCGTCGTGTCGTCGTCCAGCCCGCTGAGGGACACGAAGGGGTACACCGTGCTCACCCGGCTGAGCACGTCCGCGTTCGAGCGGATGTTCGCCAAGGCCGACAAGGCGATGCAGCTCACGCCGTCCGGCTGACGATCTCCTCGCAGAGTGCGTGCGTGGCCAGGGCGTCGTCGGCGGCGATCCGGCGACCCTCGCGTACGGCGGCGAGGAACTCCAGGCAGATCTGCTCGATGCCGCGCTGCCTGGCCACCGGGGTCCAGTCAGGGCGGCGGACGAGCGTCTCACCGCCCCGGTAGTCGATGACGTCGCCGAGGTTGACGACGCGACGCTTGGCGCCGTCGCCCATGGCCTCGCAGGACTCCTCACTGGCTCCGCTGACCCGGTTCATGAGGCCGATGGCGGTGAAGCCGGCGCCGGACAGCTCCAGGACGATGTGCTCGATCAGGCCGTCCCGGACGCGGGTCCTGATCGTGGTGCCGGTGACCGGGCCTGGGGCGAGGAATCTGAGGGTGTCCACCACATGGATGAAGTCATCAAATATCACCCGCCGGGGCTCGTCGGGGTTATTGTCGCGGTTCTTCTCCATGAGGAGGAGGTGGCGGGGGTGGGCGGCAAGTCCGACATAGCCGGGGGCGTACCGCCGGTTGAAGCCGACCATCAACGACTTCCCCTCGGTCTCCGCCAGCCGTACGAGCCGCTCCGACTCCTCGAGGCTGTAGGCGATCGGCTTGTCGACGTAGACGTGGATCCCGGCCCGGAGCAGTGGCTCGACGAGCTGCGGGTGGGCGTCGGTGGCCGCGTGCACGAACGCCGCGTCGGCTCCCGCCTTGATCACGTCATCCACGCTCGTGGACCGCCCGGCGACGCGGTAGGTGTCGCCGAGACGGTCCAGCCGAGCCTGGTTGCGCGTGCAGAGGTGCAGGTCGAGGGCGGGCTGGGCGGCCAGCACGGGAAGGTACGCCTTCTCCGCGATGTCACCCAGGCCGATCATGGCTATCTTCACGCGTCGAGCGTAGCCTTGAGCGCCTCGTCGATCGGGGTAGGCGCGATGCCGAACGTGCGCTGGAACGCCGAGGAGTCGAGCACGTACGGCGCCGTGAACTGGTAGCGGACGTGCTTGAGCTCTCCGAGCATGGGCGAGAACAGCCCGGCCGTCCTGACCAGCGCCCACGGGATCTGCGCCAGCTTGGGCGCGGGCAGGCCGAGCAGCGCGGCCATCCGCTCGCCGAGCTGGCGGAAGCTCAGCGGGTCAGCGGTGGGCACGTGCCAGGGCCGGCCCCAGGCCCGCTCGTCGCGGCCGGCCACGATCAGCGCGTCGGCCACGTCGGGCAGGTACGTCCAGCTGTGCGGCATGTCGAGGGGATAGGGCACCTGGATGGCCTTGCCCGCCCTGAGCGGCACGAGGAACCGGTCACCCAGGTAGGACTGGTCGGTGGTGCCCGGACCGAAGTAGTCGGAGCCCCGCACCTCGGTCGTCCTGATGCGGCCCGCCTCGTGCGCGGCCAGCGCGTCCCGCCACATCTTCGCGCGCACCTGCGCCTTGGGGCTGGTGGAGGCGAGCGGCAGGTCCTCGGTCATGGGGCCGTTGACAGGCCCGTACGGGTAGAGGTTGCCGAGCATCACGTACACGGCGCCACTCGCCTCGGCGGCGGCCAGGAACGAATCGGCCATCGGCGGCCAGTCGGTGAGCCAGCGGTGGTATCGCGGGTTGACGCAGTTGTAGAGGACGTCGGCCCCCTTGGTGACCTCGATCAGCCTGGCCTTGTCGGCGACGTCGGCGGCGACCTTGACCGTCCCTTCGGGGCCGCTGCCCGAGCGGGTCACGACGGTGACCTCGTGTCCCTGCGCGACGAGTTTGCTCGCCACATGCGTGCCTACCTGGCCGGAGCCCACGACGACATGCTTACCCATGATCAGACCTGCTTCCAGATGATGCGGAGTACCGCGTTGAGTACGAACAGTGCGAAGAAGACGGCCGCCGGGGTGACCAGTCCAGAAGCGTAGAGCGCGACGGCGCCGCCGCCGAACCAGAGGATCTCCAGAGCGGCGCGGGCCAGGCCGGTGAGGGGGAAGGTGGCGTTCGCGCCGCCGCCCGCGCCGAACAGCGCCCACACGGCGATGAACAGCGCCGGACCGCCGAGCCCGGCCAGCAACTTGATCGCCCAAGAATCGCTCACCGTGAAGCCCCAGTACCCAACAGAGCCCAAGACGCCCAGCTCCAGGAAGAACATCAAAGCGGCGTTGGCGTGCTTGGCGAGCATCTTGGTCCTCCATCGTGTGTCACTCGGCCACTCGGCCACTCGGTTACGAGAGCAATGCTCTCTCAAGAGAGCGGCGTTCGTCAAGAGCGGTGCTCTCGTTTTTTGGCACCGCTCTGATAACCTGCTGTCCATGACAGCCAGCCGTACCGCCAGAGAACGTGTCAGGGCCGAGCTCACCAGGGAAATCACCGATATCGCGCGCCGCCAGCTCGCCACCGAGGGCGCCGGCGGCCTGTCTCTGCGGGCCGTCGCGCGGGAGATGGGCATGGTCTCCTCGGCCATCTACCGCTATTTCCCGAGCCGGGACGACCTGCTGACCGCGCTGATCATCGACGGCTACAACGCGCTGGGCGAGGCCGTGGAGCGGGCCGACGCCGAGTGCCCGCAGGACGACTTCCCGCGCCGCTGGATGACCGTCTGCCACGCGGTGCGCGACTGGGCGGTGGCGCACCCGCACGAGTACGCGCTGCTCTACGGCTCCCCCGTGCCCGGCTACCAGGCACCACAGGACACGATCGCGGCCCGGGTGCGCGACGTCGCCGTGCTGGGCCGGATCGTCTCCGACGCCTGGGGGGCGGGCGCGATCCGTCCGCCCGCGGATTCACTGTCCGAAGAGCTGACGTCGGAGGCGGCCGCACTCAGGGACCTCATGCCCGGGGTGCCCGACAGCGTGCTCTGGCGCGGCGTCTCGGCGTGGACCGCGTTGTACGGGTGGGTCAACTTCGAGGTGTTCGGCCAGTTCAACAACACGATCGAGGACAGGCGAACGGTGTTCGAGCACTCGATGCGGCTTGCGGGTTCGGCGATCGGGCTTGCTCAGTGAGACTTACTAAGTTTTACTGAATACATGGCACGGAAGACACAGGAGCTCGGCCGCTTCACGGACGTGGCGCTGCTGGTGCTCATCAGCCTGGCCGAAGGGCAGAAGCACGGATATCGGATGATCAATGACATCGAGGAGTTCTCGGGGACCGCGCTGGAGCCGGGCACGCTCTACGGGGCGCTGATGCGACTGGAGGAGCGCGGCTGGATCGAGCCGGTCGAGTCGACCGAGCGACGCAAGCCGTACCGGATCACTGACAATGGGAGGGACGCGCTGAGCGAGCAGCTCGCCACACTGCGCCGCATCGAGCAGGCAGGCGCCAGGCGCACGAGGACCGCTTGGGGGCTCGCATGATGCGGGCCGTGGCCGAGGCGATGCTCAGCCTCTACCCGAAGCCGTGGCGGGAACGTTACGGCGAGGAGGTCGCCGATCTGATCGCGTCGCGACCGGCACGCGTACGCACGGTGCTCGACCTGATCAAGGGCGCGGCCGACGCCTGGGTCCACTACCGGCACGTCCCGGGAGCCGGGGGCTTGACAGTTCCTCTCGCGGCGGTCCTGGCCTGTGCGGGGGCGGGTCTGTGGTTCCTGTGGAATCCGGGCGTGCGCGACGTGGCCAGCATGCACGGCGTGTGGGCCGAGGCGGCGAGCCTAGGGCCGATCGCCGGGAAGATGCGGAACATGGCGCAGTCGTGGTTCGTCATAGCGGGCGTCATAGCCGTGCTCTCGGTGGGGCCGCTGCTCCACACCTGTCTGACCGCGATGCGCCGTTCCGTGCACGGGCCGCTCACGCGGATGACCGCGCGACGGGTGATCATGACGGCCGCACTGCTCGTCATCCCCGTCGGGCTGGTCGGCCTGAACTTCGTGAACCTCGCCTTCCTGGACGCGGGCTATCCTGTCGGGCCGCTGGGCGAGGCGATGGTGGGCGGCTTCCACGTGCCGCTCATCATGGCACTGGTGCTGCCGCTGCCCATGACCGCGGCGGGCGCGCCATCGCTCGGCTCCGACGTGCGCGGCACCGGCCAGATCCTCGCATCGGCAGCCATCTGCAACGCGCTCGCCTGGGGGGCCGTCGCGGTCCTGCTGGTGCTGGGCTCGGAGAAGGCGTCCTGGTCGTTCGTGGCGATGGTGGCGCTCAGCGCGCTGGTGAGTGTGTGGATGGCCGCGCTGGTGGCGAGGAGCACGATCAGGCGCGGCAGAACCGTGATGGGCCTGCTCAGTCCCGCGTGAACAAAGGAAACGAAACGTTCACTAACGCTGAGGGTGAGGCTGCTGGGCAACAGCCGTCACATAACCCGCTGACTCCGTAAGCTAGCCCTGCCGCCTGCAATCGAGGAGTTGCCGATGACAGCCTTGCCGGAAGACAGCTGGCTCCACAGCATCCGTCCTCAACCCAGCCGCGTCACCGCCGAGGACTACGAGGGACTCCCGGAGGAGATCGCAAGGGCGATCGAGATCGTGGACGGTTACGTGGTCTACTGCGAGGCCCCCACTCCCGATCATCAGACCGCAGGCAGGCGGCTGGCCAACCTCCTAGAGCGCTACGCCAGGGAGGCGATGAGCCGTGGACACGAGTGCCTCACCGTCAACAACGACGTCGATCTCCGGCTGCGAGACGTACCGCTGCTCAACCGCCGCCCTGATGTCGTGATGTATCGATGCCTGGAACGTGAGCGCGGAGAGAGACTCCGCGCTCACCACGCCCTGCTGGTGGTTGAGATCGTGTCCCCCGGCTCGGAAACCCAGGACACCACCGACAAGCTTGGCGAGTACGCCAAGGCCGGTATTCCGCACTACTGGATTGTCCGCCTCGACCAGCTCGGTGTGTCAGCCATCGAACGCTACCGGCTGGACCTCGCCTCGATGCTTTACAAACACGTGGGAACGCTCATGAAAGAGGCCGATCCCGCTCCTGCGATCACCAACCCGCTGCCGCTCACCATCGACTGGGCTGAGCTGCGGTTCTGAAGCCATACCGAGCACCTCGACGGCAAAGAGGTGGTGCGTGAGGAACGCCGAGTTCGACTACGTCCGCGACTATCAGAACAGATGATCATTCTCCCGGCAGGGCGCGCACAGCGAGTCGATGGTCCACCATGGAGAGTCATCGGCCCGCGGGCTTCGAGCTCCGGGCAGCCGGAACCACTGTAGGGAATCATGCGGACCTTTTTCGCGCCGGAGCAGGAAGACGAGTTCGAGGCGGCCAAGAACCTGCTGATCCGCCGCTGCCTGGATTGGGCCGACGACCGCGGCCTGGCCGCCGACGGCTTGGTGCTGACGGCGGCCTTGGACTCCCGCCATCGCAGCAGAGACGGACGGCTGGCCTTCTGGGATGCCGCGCAGGTGCGGCGGTTCCTGCTGGAGTGGATCCCCCGGTACGTCGCCGCGCCCTGGGAGGACCTCGAGGCCGCCCCGGAAAGCCTGATCACGCTGCTGCGCTACCTCGACGCGACCGGCATTCGGGACCCGCGCGGCGCCACGACGGCCGAGTTGGAGAAAGCCGTGGCCGAGGCCGTGAAGGAATATCCGGCGGCATTGGCCGACCCGTACCGCCAGGGGCTGGCGAGGTTCTGGGCGCAGGTGGCCATCGACAACGGTGTCGACCCGAGCGACCACAGGGCCCTGGCGAAGTTCCAGCGCGATGTCGACGCGGGGCGGGTGGCGTACGACGCGGACGTGCTCGACAAGGTGGCGGAGGCACGTTTCCTCGGATTCGGGCCCGACGAGGAACGGGCGTTTCCTCAGCCGCCCATCGTCCTGCCGCCCGCGCCGGAGATCGCCGCCGCCGCGGCGGGAAGCGAGACCGTACGAAGGCTGGCGACGCTGGCCGACTGGGCCGGAGCGGAGGGCTGGCCGCTGACCAGCGCCGGCAACCTCCGCGTGGCCGACGCCCGGGAGCTGGCCGAGCTCCTCGGCACCGGCGAGCAGGACCTCAAGGTTCGCAGCGCCACGCACATGCCCAAGCTGCACCTCCTCGTCGAATGGGCGAAGGCCGCACGCCTGGTTCGCGTGAACAAAGGCCGCCTCCTGCGGGTGGCCAAGGCCGCACCCCTGCTGCGCGACCCGGAACGGCTGTGGTCGCGGGCCTTCGAGGTCTTCTTCGACCTCGGCCCGATGATCGGCGCCTCCGCCTCGGGTTGGGACGTCCAGTCGCTGCTGGCGGAGGTCTTCGACGAGGTGATGGCGGACGTACTGAACAGCGTGTACGGCCTCTGGGGCCGGGTCCCCGTGGCCCGCCTCCAAGAGACGGTCTGGCTGGCCTGCCGCGAATACCTGATGCTGGGCGATCGGACGCATGACCTGTGGCGGCGGAAGGTCGACGACGACCTGGTCGCGGCGCTGGAGGCCCTGGCCGAGCTCGGCGCCGTGGAGCTGGGCCACGGCATCGCCGATCCCCTCTACCTCAGCGACCTGGGCGATGATGACGACGAACAGCCCTTGCCGCCCGAAGCGCAGACCCGGTTGCGTGCCATCCTCACCGAGCCGGGCATGCTCGTGAGCCTGACACCGCTCGGCATGCGGGCTGTGCGCGAACGGATGCTCGCCGAGGGCCGGGACGCGCCGCTGGTGGGAGAGCTGGCGGAGGCCGCGCCGGGCGAGCTGCTCGGCGTGCTCGCGGAGCACTACCCGCCGGAGGAGGCCGCGACTGAGCTGGAGGGCTGGCTCACGGCACACGGCGGGGACGTCGAGCCGTTGCTGGATGCCCTACGGGCCTGCCCCTTCCGCACCCGCGCGTCCGCCATGCTCACCACCCTGATGGAGGCCCATCCCGACGGCCGGTCGCTCCTCGCGCGCCTGCGCGGGGACCGCGTGCTCGGGCCCATCGCCATCACCCTGCTGCTCGACGCCGAAGCCGTGGGACCCGACGATCTGTCCTCCTCCGAGCAACTCCTGCTCATGACTGAAGGCCTGCTCAACCTGCTGGAGCTGGCCGGTCCGGAGGAGGTCGTGACGCAGCTCGGCCAGATGGCGGGCAGGGAGGCGCCACAGATCATCGAGGCGGTGACGCAATCCGGTCATCCCGCCACGGTCGGCATGGACGAGCTACGCAGGCTGGTGGCCGAGCCGCTGCGTACCCGTTCCCACACGCTCCGCTTCGTGGAGGGACCTCGGCCGGGGGCGCGCGGCCGCCGTTCCGGCCACAGCAAGAAACGCAGGCGCTGACCTGACGATCAAGACGCTGTCAGGACCAGAACAGCCCACGACGACCGCCTCGCTCCTTGGCCCAAGAGGGTTGCATGGGACACTCACCGGGGCCCTGCTACGGGGGCGAACGGGCTGCGGCGGCTTCCTCCAACCGCCTATACGGGGTGGCCACCTGCGCGTTCAGCCAGGACCGCGTTCGCCGGCCGGTCCGAGACCGGTTCAGGAGCGGACGGCCGGGGGAACCCGGGACGGCCCGGATGGCGCACCAGACGGTACGGCCAAGCCCACGGCCGCACTCTCGGACTCCCCAGTGCTGGGAGATCTCACTGATGATCAGCAATCCGCGGCCGTCCTCCGCCTCCGGCTCCTGCCGGAGGCGGAGGACGTGGAACCAGGGTCGCATACCTCCACGTAGACCACTTCCTCAGTCACGGCGACGCTGAGGCCGATGAGGTCGTGCGGCCCGGCGTTGGAGTGCCGGAGCGCGTTCGTCAGGAGCTCGGACGCGGCCAGCACGGCATCGTCGACGGAAGGGTGTTCGTCTCCCAGCCATCTACGCACTTCGAAGCGTGCGTGCCAGACGGACTCGCGTATGCCCGCCAGCCGGATCGAACCAATGGCCCTCGGCTCGGCGCTCGCTGTTTTCATGGCTTCACCCACTCGAAGAAGTCGGCCTCGATCTGCCTTTCCACCATCCCAAGCTTTGGCTACAGTGAGTAGTTGGTTGACTTCGATTCGACATCAACCGTTTCGGTGAAAGCTTCGTTGAAACGGTGGCGATCCCCCAGGAGGTCAGGTGCCGAAGGAAAGCGAGCTATGCCCTGCTGACTCGCCGACCGCACTCTTCGGCTTCGAGCTGCGGCGGCACCGCAAAGCCCGCGGGTGGTCCCAACTCCGCCTATCGAAGGAGGTGTCCTACTCCGTCGGCACGATCAGCATGATCGAGACGGCCAGGCGGTCACCGACGGAGGAGTTCGCCCGCCACTGCGACGAGGCGCTGGAGGCCGAGGGGGCACTGATGCGCCTCTGGCCGATGGTCAGCCACTCATCGGCCCCGCCGTGGTTCCGGCCTTGGCTCGACGTGGAGGCCACGGCGGAGGCGATCCGAACCTGGGAGCCGCTGATCGTGCCCGGCCTGCTCCAGACCGAGGAGTACGCCAGAGCTGTACTGAGCGGCGATGTCGGTGCGACACCTGAACAGGTCGAGGAGCACGTGATCGCTCGGATGGAACGCCAGAGCATCCTCCAGCGCCCCAAACCACCCATGTTGTGGATCGTTATCGACGAGGCGGTCCTGCACCGCCCGATCGGCAGCCCCACCGTGATGTCGGCACAGCTCACCCGCCTTGTGGAAGCGGGTCAAGCTCCCCGGATCACGATCCAAGTTCTTCCACTCAATGCCTACAGCACGATTGGTCTCGCTGGCGGATTCGCCATCGCGCAAGCTCATGGAGTGAATGCTTTTCATCCCGCTTCGCGGAGTTGGAGCGTAAGGATGGCCTTGACGAGCTGACCTGCGAGAAGGGGGCAGCAGCGAAGCTTGCGGAGGATGCGCCAGGTTTTCAGCTGAGCGTTGGCGCGCTCGCCGGGTCCGCGGAGCTTGGCATGGGCGACGTTGGCGGCCTTCTGCGAGGCGGGCTTGTTGTGGCCCTTGTACGGCACACGCACGTGCTCACCGGCGCCAACGTAACCCTTGTCGGCCAGGGTGATCAGGTCCGCGGCCTTCAGACGGCGCAGGATGCCCCAGATGCGGGCGGCCCTGAGGTCGTGCACCGAGCCCGGCAGGGAGCCTGAGGTCCACAACGGGGTGCCGTCGGGCGTGGCCAGCACCTGGATGTTCATGCCGTGCTTCTTGTGCTTGCCCGAGTAGTACGGCCGGTCGGCGGCCACCCGGTCGATCGGGATGAGGGTGCCGTCCAGCACCAGGTAGGGGTATCCGGCGCGCTTGGCGGCGCGTAACACCTGCTCCAGGCGGGGCGAGCGGCGCGCCAGCAGGGTGACGGCCTCACGGATGTAGCGCCAGGCGGTCGCGACGCCGACGCCGAAGCCGGCGGCGACCTCCGCCAGCGTCTCGCCCTTGCGCAGGTGAACGAGGACGAGCAGGGCCTGCTGCCCGGGGGTGAGGCGACGCCACGGCGAGCTGATCGTCTTGCGGTGCCGGCGCAAGAGGCCGGACAGGTAGGACAGCGTCCGAGATGACAACGGCAGCGCGGCGCGGTAGAACAGCAACTCAGAGCCTCTGGTGGCGAAGGTTGATCTTGGTCGACAACCCTTCTACCAGGGGCTCTTCTCGTTGTCGATCAGTCCCACGTGCCCACTGCACTCTCGACCTGCGGCTTCAGGTTGGAAATCCCTCAGTGTTCGATACGGCATATGTCGAATCCGCTGGGGTCATGAACCGAGTAACAGAGCGACCAGAGGATGTAAGGGTTCTAGCATACAGATATGAGGCGATTCGCTCCGATGCACTGCCCCAACGCGAATCCGTAGAACTGATCAAGGAGACGCTGCAGCGATGGACGAGCTGACGAGAGAACTCGGCACAGCCACGTGGCGCAAGTCCACTCGATCGGGACCCGACGGCGGCAACTGCGTTGAGGTCGCCGAACTCTCCAGCGGGCGCCGCGGCGTCCGCGACAGCAAGAACCCCACCGGACCCGCGCTGATCTTCACCTCCGACGAATGGAATGCCTTCATCGGCGGGGTAAAAGCCGGCGAGTTCGACTAACGCCTACAGCCACCCTACGAGTAAGGCGGCACAACTAGCAGTTCTGCCAAACGTCTGTCCAGTCGATGGTTAATACTGCATTCAGCAGTGGTGTCCTCAGAGCAGCTGTGTACTCCTCCGCCATGATCGCCTTATCTAGGCTGCCCATGACCACATCAAGCGCACAAGGTCGGCGGCAAACTGCACGACGAACCTCTCGGCGATGACGAGCCCACAACTCGTTCGGCGACATGTAGGCGTCGATCTCCGTTATGAGACGCGTGCCGGAGTCTCGTGGATCTTGAGCCAGTTCGTCGCGCAGGCGGAGGGCACCTGGAACTTCATGGTGTGTCGCTTGGCTGCTCGACGCGGTCGCCGGCGTTGATAGAGGTCAGCGTGACTTCTACCACCGCAATGTGCAGGCCGGGGCAGTATCAAGCGCGCAGTCGGCGCGCATTTGCGCCCCTGTCTCCTCCTGACTCCAGCGGCAAGGATCTCTCCCTTCGTGACGGCGTACTCGCCGATCATCTGGCCTTGGTCCCGGCCCTCATTGTTTCAGTTGATACTCAACCAGCGTCCGCTGGATTTCATTCTCGTTGAGGGCAAGAGATCCACAGCCACAGCCAATTCAGACCAGACAAGACCAGACAAAGATCTCATCGCTACCAATCGGCAACGGCAACTCCACACAGCTTTCCCTCTCCAGAGGAAGCTAAAGGCCCGCTCCAGTCAGACAAAACACCTCATTTTCGAACAAAACTCGAACGCACTATACCTTTCAACGAGTTTAAGCTTGTTCTGTTGACATGATGTTGATTACCGTGTGAAAGACGTGGAGGATGCCGCCTCCTGATCTGTTCTGTGTAGCGAGCCGTACAAGGGGATCATCTTGGCCGACCTCGATCGCCAGGCGATGCGGGCCGTGGCGGAGCGGATCCAGCGATTGTCCGACGACCACTGGTGGGCGCTCGACCCGTCCTGCCGCCTGATGGAGGCCTCCGCGTGGGTGGGGCCGACGGGTGCCCGGTTTGACACCCAGGTCCACGCTGACCAGCGGGAGCTGCGTGACATGCTCGTACAGGCCGTCGACAGCGCGAACCAGAAACTGGCCTCGCTTCAGGACACACCGTGACGGAGTTCACCGGGGTCAAGCTGCCCGAATTCGACACAATGACGAGCAAGCACACTGAGGCCGCCAGGCGGCTGGAGGAACTGGCACAGGCCCTCCACAGCGAGCTGCAGAGCGCCGGGCTCGACTCTTCTCCGGCGGCGCGGCTCCGGCAGCTGGCTGGACGGGTCACTACGCAGGCCGAGGACCTGCGGCGGCGCCAGAAATTGGTCCACGAGCTGCAGAGGCAGAGGGTCACTTTCGGCAGGAGCACGCCCGCCGGGAGCTTCCTCGATATGCCCGACAGCCTAGAGGCCGCCAACGGGTTGCTGGACGGGACACTGGCAGGTCGCGCCGCGCTGAACGCCGCAGAGGGAGACGCCAGGGCACTGGCCGCACTGGAGAGGTACGCGTCACGGACCGGGGACGCGGAGTTCGTCAAGGCGTTCCTCGGTGCGCTCGGCGCCCACGGCGTGACACGGCTACCCGGCTCGCTCGCCGCGCAGTTGCGCGATGCCAGAGCCCACGGGGACTCCGATCGCATGGCCCAGCTCTCCCGCCAAGGCCAAAAGGCCCTGCGCATGCTGAGCACGGCTCTGGCCAAGGGAACCGATCCCAAGAATCCCGCGTACGTGGGCGCCGACTTCCTCAAGGACCTGGTGAAGGAGGGCCGAGCCGAGCACAAGGCCGGCGACACGAAGTACTCGGGTTACCAGGCACAGGCGCTCATCTGGCGTGTCCACGATGGGCAGCCGCCTTTCTCGAAGAAGTTCATGGAGGTCGTCGGACGCGACGTGATCGCCTACGAGTACGAGCAGCGCAAGGACGAATGGGCGGCGAGGAAGGACCCGCTGGGCCGCATCTTCGCGGATGCCCAGGTCCCCATAGTCGACCTGGCCGGCGCACTCGGCCTCGGCAACCTGTTCAGGCCCGGAACACACGCTGGCAGCCCGGTCACGAAAGGCACGTCGTCGGTGGTGGACGACCTGTTCCACGCGGCGAAGTCCAGCCGCGAGGCGTCACACGCCCTGCTGGACCACACGCCGGCCGGGTGGAAGGAGTCCGTGCTGGACTACTTGCTGACGACCCGCTGGGACGCATCCCGCTATGTGGGCGACTACGCGCCGTTCAACGACATGCTGCTGACCGCGACGACCGGCCAGGACGCGACCTCCCAGAAGCTGGCCGCCGAGATGACCAAGATCCTCGCCGGCGAGGTACGCGGCGCCTTCGGCAAAGCCGACAGCGGCCTGGAGATCAGGGACCGAGAGGTGTTCGATCGATACACGCCTCTGAGCTACCCTCTGGCCCGCGCGATCGGGGCCAACATCGACCAGCTCTCGCGACTCCTCTTGGACCATTCGACCTTCGGTGAGGTCACGGCCGAGGACATGTCCTACGCTCTGGCGCTGGCCACCTCCCACGACGCCGGCTTCGAGGCGCTCGTGGCAGCGCAGACGGAACACATGCGAGCAGCGCTCGACACCGTGCCGCCGGTCGGTCTAGACATCTCCAACGCCGAGAGGCTGGGATTCACAAAAGCCGACGTCAAGGAATTCGACTTCGATGGGGATGGGCGAGTCGACAAGGCCGACATCAAGCAGTTCCTGACAGACCGCACTGTGGCGGAGGCACGTCCTTTCAGCCACATCGTAGAGATCCGCCGCCAGGTGCTGATCGCCCAGGGGCTGGACGACAAGAAGGCGGACGAAGCGCTGAAGACCATGGTGGGCGACGCGATCGGGCTGCTCCCGGTGCCGGGAGCCAAGCAGGTGGGCCAGCTCGCCAAGGGAGTATTTGGCGAGCTGGTCGGCAAGGGGTACGACAAGCTCTCCGGAGCCGCGTATGACGAGATCGCCAATCAGGTCGCCCAGCGGATGTCCGAGCACGGGCGGAGTCTGGACGAGACGCACCGGACGCTTGCGGACAATCGGCTGGCGGTGGAGAGGCTGGCGGAGCAGATGCTCGCCACAGCCATGCTCAACAAGGGCCTGCTTGACGATGTCAATATGAAGGATCAAATATTCACGACGGGGACACCCCCGACGATCAAGCCCTTCACCGTGATGAGCCCTCAGGAATACAGCAAGTTCCTTGAATGGGTCCGGAAGAAGGGCGGAAGCGATGATCTTCTCGATCGTTTCGGCGGCACCATCCGCAGGACCAGCGAGGTAGACGACTACCTCGGCCTCCAGATCCCGGCCGCTTCTGGAGGTCGCAGATGAGGCATTGTCTTCCGACTATCGCTCTGACTGTTCTCGTGTTGGCGGCCACAGCGTGCACTCGGGAGAGCGGCATCGTTTCCACACCAGCTCCAGTTCCCCAGTTGGTCGTGGATTCCGCCCCTTACATCTGCAAACTCGTTCCCGAACAGGCGTTTCGCGTGGTGAGCGGTGCGACGGGGTCGCTCGTCGAGAAAACGAGCGGCAATGACGAGAGCGGTGAATGCTGGGCCCCTGATACGACTCCTCGGCCACTTGAGATCGGCTGGCTACAAGTAGGCGACGGGACAAGCCAGGAGCATCTGGACTTCCTCATGGACGGCAGGCGCGATATTTACAGACGGCACGGCGGAGTCACGCTTCCTGCCGAGCTCGGTGACGGCATGGCCGCCCACGTGACGGACAGCCCATTGGACGACCAACCGTACAGAGTGAGCGCGAAGTTTCGCTGCGGCGGCAAAGAACGGATGATCGACATCTTCCTGGCTCAAGTCGGCAGGGGCCGGGATGCGATGAAGGACCTGATCGCGCTCATGCGCATCGCCCAGGAACGTTATGGCAAGCTGTACGACTGCAGTCCCGGCACATGAATCCTCAACACCCGATCGCGTCTCCACTAATCTCGAGACGCGGTCAAGTGATAGGTTACAGCGCCGACCCTCAAAACACCTGCCCGTTGACCTCGCACTTCAAGGCCGCCCCTAGTGTCGGTGCTCGCGCTCATCGCCTCCTCCACGTAGCCAAAGACCCGCAACCAGATGCCGACTCCGCGATGGCGTCGATGAAGGCTGAGATCGGGCCATTGCCCGTGGCCTCGATCTCGCGGATCTCTCCATTGAACCGTACATCGGCGCTGATGCGATTCTGGTCATCCGCCGTGGACCCGTAGCGGTGAGTCATGAGGCTGATCTCGGATACGCCTGCATCCGCCTACAGCGGCGCAAGCCAAAATTGCAGCTTCAGCAGAGTGAAGCTGATGAGGTCCGGCATGAACTCTTCGTGGCCCAGGCACTTGCGATGGATCCTGACCTGCCAGACGCTGCCTCGCCGACCAAGATCGAACTCTGCACCGAAAGAGGCGCCATCGGGATGGCAATTTATGGCGAACACCCTTCCGGAGGTCAGGCGCACGCTTCCGGACCAGGTCCTGTCCCAGGAGTAGAGAGGAGGAGGCGGTCCATCCCAAAGCTCATATTTTATCAGGCATCTTTCGCTCTGAGTCTCGTTGATTGCTATACCGTTGTCGGCGGTAACGACCCACTCGCCCGCGCCGGCGCGGATTTTATAGAGGTCCCACTCGTTCTCGACGTCCGCAATACCGGTCAGATATTTCGAGATCTCGCGCCCATCAAGGAGTTCGGCGATAATGCTTGCCACGGTTTCCTGACTTTCCTATTCGCCAGCACAAGAAATGAGATCCTGTTCGCGAATCGGTTGTTCCGGTGCCATGCGTTCAGCGGGTGGCACCCTCGATTACGGGTGCAATCAGTCCGCCGAACCGGAAATTTATACGAGCGGACTCCTCGCAGCGAGTTCCCGGCCTGCGGCTTGGGTTAATTCTTGCACACGATGCCCGTGGCCGCGCGATTTTCCTCATTGGCCGACCCGTATCCGTGGCACTCCAGCGGCCTTTGCCAGCTGCCGCCTAGGACCTTTTTCGTTCGATTAAGTCCCGGTAGGACTTAACTTGCCCCAGGAGTGAGCGCACATAAAAGCACCAACAGGATTGTTTTCGGCGCACGTATTGCGAATGCCCCAGAAACGCCCCCGACACCAATGACTCGACCGCGCCTCCCTTGATCGCGAGGCGCGGTCGAGCAATGGGCACTTGCTCTACGAGGAGAAGCGCGATTGACCGCGGAGATGATGGCCTTCAGGGAAGCCATCGTGGGTGTTGGCGTCGATGCCGACCCCCATACGAGGCCGCCTTGGCGTCGGTGCCCGCGCTCATTGCGTGCTCCACGCAGTTGAGCACGCGCACCTGATGCCGGCCCCCGCAAGGGCATCGATGAGGGCCGAGATCGGGCCGTTACCCGTGCAGCCCCCCACCGGTCCATGGTCAGGCGGCTTGGTGAGGCATGAACCCGATGGTCAGATCCGCGTCCAGGGCAGCGGGCCAACCGCCTGAGGGAAGCCACGGTGATGTTGCCACCGCCCGTCTCCAAACGGGAAACCTGCGGTTGGGTCATCCTCGCGCGCTCAGCCAACTCCGCCTGCGACAGACCAAGAGCCACGCGCCGGTCGTAGACAAGCTGGCCAAGCCGCTGTCCAGCCTTAGCCTCTCGGTAAAGCCGTGCGTACTCGGGGTCGTTCACCTCACCAGCGAGCCGACGATGCCGAGTCGTCTTCCACTTGCTGCGCCCGCCCACAACTCCTTGTGCCCTGGAGCGATCTTCCTCAGCAAGCGGACGAACGCGCCAGGGCGTCATGCAAGAAGGGTCAGCGGGAAGCGCGGTTGACCGCCGAGATGATGGCCTTGAGGGAGGCCGTAGTGGTGTTGGCGTCGATGCCGACCCCCCACAGCACCTGCCCGTTGACCTCGCACTCGAGGTAGGAGGCGGCCTTGGCGTCGCTGCCGGCACTCATTGCGTGCTCCACGTAGTCGAGGACGCGCGCCCGGAGGCCGATCCCCGTGATGGCGTCGATGAAGGCCGAGATCGGGCCGTTGCCCGTGCCCTCGATCTCGCGGATCTCCCCGTCGAGCCGTACGTCGGCGCTGATGCGGTCCTTGTCGTCCACCGTGGACTCGTGGCGGTGGGCCATGAGGCTGAGGCGGCCCCAGCGGTTGGCCGGGTTGGGGAGGTATTCGTCGCGGAAGATCTCGTACATCGCGGCCGGGCCGATCTCGCCGCCCTCGCTGTCGGTGCGGGCCTGCACCACCTTGGAGAACTCGATCTGCAGCCGCCGCGGGAGGTCGAGCTGGTGGTCGGCCTTCATGATGTACGCGACGCCGCCCTTGCCGGACTGGCTGTTGACGCGGATGACCGCCTCGTACGTGCGGCCGATGTCCTTGGGGTCGATCGGCAGGTACGGGACCGCCCAGTCGAACTCGTCCACCGGCACGCCCGCCGCGGCCGCGTCGCGCTCGAGGTGCTCGAAGCCCTTCTTGATGGCGTCCTGGTGGGAGCCGGAGAAGGCGGTGTAGACCAGCTCGCCGCCCCACGGGTGGCGCGGGTGCACGGGCAGCTGGTTGCAGTATTCGGTGACGCGACGGATCTCGTCGATGTCACTGAAGTCGATCTCGGGGTCGACGCCCTGGGAGAACAGGTTCATGCCCAGGGTGACGAGGCAGACATTGCCGGTGCGCTCGCCGTTGCCGAACAGGCAGCCCTCGATGCGGTCGGCGCCCGCCATGTAGCCCAGCTCGGCGGCGGCCACGGCGCTGCCGCGGTCGTTGTGCGGGTGGAGGGACAGGACGATCGAGTCGCGGTGCTTGAGGTGGCGGTGCATCCACTCGATCTGGTCGGCGTAGACGTTGGGGGTGGCCATCTCGACGGTGGCGGGCAGGTTGATGATGACCTTGCGGTCGGGGGTGGGCTGCCACACGTCGTTGACCGCGTCGCAGACCTCGACGGCGTATTCGAGCTCGGTGCCGGTGAACGACTCGGGAGAGTACTGGAAGTAGACGTCGACGTCGGTCGCGTCGGCGAGCTTCTTGACCAGCTTGGCACCCTCGACGGCGATGGCGGTGATGCCGTCCTTGTCCAGGCCGAACACGACGCGGCGCTGGAGGGTGGAGGTCGAGTTGTACAGGTGGACGATGGCCTGCTTGGCGCCCTCGATGGACTCGAAGGTCCGCTCGATCAGCTCCGGCCTGGCCTGGGTCAGCACCTGGATGACCACGTCGTCGGGGATGCGGTCCTCTTCGATGATCTGCCGGATGAAGTCGAAGTCGGTCTGCGAGGCCGCCGGGAAGCCGACCTCGATCTCCTTGTAGCCCATGCGTACGAGCAGCTCGAACATCTGGAGCTTGCGATGGGAGTCCATCGGGTCGATCAGGGCCTGGTTACCGTCGCGCAGGTCGACCGCGCACCAGCGGGGCGCCTTGGTGATGACCTTGTCGGGCCACGTGCGGTCCGTCAGGCGTACGGGCTGATAAGGCTGATAGCGATGGATCGGCATGGGGCTGGGCTGCTGAGCGGTCATGTCTGCTGGCTCCTCGTCGGTCGAAAGAAAGCGGCCGACGCGCATGACTGGCTCCGCGGCGAGGGAGCCGGCCTCAGAGGCCCCCGCCGCGGCAGCTAAGAAGCAGCCCACGCAGCATGCCATGAACGCTACCAGACGTCTCGGGATGCGCCGTCCCAGGTCTCAAATCCTGAGAAGCCGTTAATCCGCCACGAGCACGCTAAGACAGGTCACACACCCCTCCACCCGCTCAAACTCCGAAATATCTACCTTCGTCACGATAAATCCGCGCTTCTCGAGCATCGCGGCGGTCTGCGGCGCCGAGGCGGCCATCAGGACATGGTCGCCGCCCAGCAGCACCACGTGCGCCCCGGCCTCCTCCGGCGGCACCAGCAGCCCCGGCAGGTCCACGTGGCGCGGGTCGCCGATGAGCGTCCCGTCGGGCAGGGCGGTCACCGCGGACTTCAGGTGCAGCACGCCGGTCATGTCCACGGGCACGATCCAGCGCTCCGGCAGCAGGCCCGTGAGCTGGGCGATGCCGTCGTCGCTGGTGCGCGCCGACCTCCCGACGTACACGGTGCGCCCGACCTGCAGCACGTCGCCCCCGTCGAGCGTGCCGGGCGCCGCGATCCTGACCGCCTTCAGCCCCAGCTCCCGCACGGCCGCCGCCACGGACTCCACCTCGGGCCGCCGTTCCGGCGCCCCCGGCCTGGTCAGTACGGCCAGCCGCCGCGACACCACCACGGCGTCCTCCACGAACGGCCCGTCGGGCAGCTCGTCGGCCTCCGGTACGTACGTGACCCGCCAACCGGCGGCGGCCAGCGCGGCCACGTAGGCGTCGTGCTGCCGAAGCGCACGTTCGGGATCGACCGGCTCGCGCTCGATGTGGGTCACGATGCCCTCGGCGATCCGGGGGCCGGGCTTCCTTACCAGCGCAATACCAGGCATAGGGCGTGTTTTATCACGCGTCGTCACACGTTCCGCCGGGCGCACCCCCACGTTTCCGCCGAGGTCGCCGAAAGGACCCGGGGCTGGGGGCAGGACGGGACCAGTGACTAGAGTTCAGGCATGCGGGACGACGAGATTCTCACCAAGATCAGTGCTCTGGTCACCGAGGAGCACGAGCTGCGCAACAAGCTGACCCAGGGTGAGGTGACCACGGACGAGGAGCAGGAGCGCATCAAGCAGCTGGAGTTCGCGCTCGACCAGTGCTGGGACCTGCTCAGGCAGCGCCGGGCCAGGCGCAGCGCCGGCGAGGACCCCGACCACGCCGCCGCCCGCCCGGCCAACGAGGTGGAGAACTACCGGCAGTAAATTCGCTCGCCCCGGCCGTTCCCGGTGCGATTTGCTGGACGCATGCGGATCCAGCCCATCGATCTCGACCGGCCGGGAAACCTGATCACGGGCCTGCACGAGGCGTACCTGGCGGGTTACTCCGGCGATCCGGGCCCGACGATCTCGCCGGCCCGCTTCCGCCGCGAGATCGCCACGCATACAGCGGGTGAGCGGGCCGAGCTGTGGGCGGTCGTCGAGGACGGCGAGGTCGTCGGCGGCTACGGGCTGTCGCTCCCCCAGCTCGACAACACCCACATGGGCTGGCTCTTCCCCCTCGTGGTGCGCCCCGAGCGGCGCGGCAGGGGGCTCGGCTCAGCGCTGTTCGAGCACGTGCTGGAACGGTTGCGCGCCCACGAAAGGACCCTGCTCCTCACGGAGACCGCCGCCACCGGGGTGGGCGCCCGCTTCGCGCTCGCCCACGGCATGACGGTCTCCCTCGTGGAGGCCCGGCGCACGCTGGACCTCCGCAAGGCCGACTGGGACGCGCTGGAACGCATGCTCCCCCGCGTCGAGGGTTACCATCTCGAACGCTGGACAGGGCCGGCCGGGCCCGAGCTGATCCCCGACCTCGCGGCCCTGATGAACGGCATGAACGACGCCCCGCGCGACGCGGACATCGAGGACGCGGACTTCAGCCTTGACCGCATCCGCGACCGCGAGGAGAGCATCCCGTACCGCGGCCTGACCGCGTACTCGATGATCGCCCGCCGCGACTCCGACGGGGCTCCCGCCGGATACACGCGCATCTACCTCGAAGCCGACCACTCCACCGGCTGGGGCCACCAGGCGGACACGACGGTGCTGGCCGAGCACCGGGGCCACCGCCTTGGCCTGCTGCTCAAGGTCGCCAACCTGCTCTGGCTGCGCGAGCACGAGCCGCACCTGGAGCGGATCATCACCTGGAACGCCACCTCCAACGCCCACATGCTGGCCATCAACGAGGCCATGGGCTTCGAGCTCTTCGACGAGTGGAACGAGTGGCGGCTGGCGCTATAAGCCGGAGGTTGCCCCCATGTTAAGCGGAGGTTAGATCTCGGCCTCCGGCCCTTGTCCGAACATCCTTCTGTGGGGAGGCTCTGACCTGCACCTACTCCCCCCAGGAGGTTCTCCGTGAGTAAGGCACGCGTGCCATGGAAGGCAGTGATCGGCGGGTCGATCGGGAATCTGGTCGAGTGGTACGACTGGTTCGTCTACTCCAGCTTCGCCGTCTACTTCGCCGCGTCCTTCTTCCCTGAGGGCGACACGACGGCACAGCTGCTCAACACCGCAGGCATCTTCGCCGTCGGCTTCTTCATGCGTCCGGTCGGCGGCTGGCTGCTCGGCCGCTTCGCCGACAGGAAGGGCCGCAAGGCGGCGCTGACGCTGACGGTGACGCTGATGTCGGGGAGTGCGCTGCTCATCGCGATCGCCCCGACGTACGGGATGGCGGGCGCCTTCGGCTCGGTGGTCCTGCTGGTGGCCCGTCTGTTGCAGGGCCTTTCGGTCGGCGGCGAGTACGCTGCCAGCGCCACCTACCTGACCGAGGCCACGCCGCAGGGCAGGCGCGGCTTCGCCTCCAGTTTCCAGTACGTGTCGATGACCGCGGGCCAGCTGGTCGGCCTCGGCCTGCAGATCATCCTGCAGAACACGATGTCGAAGGAGGCGCTCAGCTCCTACGGCTGGCGCATCCCGTTCATCGTGGGCGCGGTGGGCGCGGCGGTCGTGTTCTACCTGCGGCGCAGCCTGCTGGAGACCGAGGCGCACGATGAGGAGACCAAGCACTCCCAGGAGCGCGGCACGATCAAGCAGCTCTGGGCGCACAAGAAGGAGGCCGTGCTGGTCATCGCGCTGACGATGGGCGGCACGGTCGCCTACTACACCTACACCACCTACCTCACCAAATATCTGGTCAACACCGCGGGCATGGCGAAGGAGACCGCTGCTCTCGTCAGCTTCTCCGCGTTGTTCATCTTCATGCTGCTGCAGCCGCTGGCGGGCACGCTGTCGGATCGGATCGGCCGGCGGCCGCTGCTGATCACCTTCGGCATCGGCTCGATGCTCGGCACGGTGCCGCTGATGACCGCGCTGGGCAGCGCCAAGGCGTTCGGCGGCGCGCTGGTGCTCTCCCTGGTCGCGCTGATCATCGTGACCGGCTACACCTCGATCAACGCGGTGGTCAAGGCAGAGCTGTTCCCCACTCACGTGCGGGCCCTCGGTGTGGCGTTGCCGTACGCGATCGCGAACGCGCTGTTCGGCGGCACGGCCGAGTATGTGGCCCTCTGGTTCAAGAGCGCGGGGATCGAGTCCGGCTTCTACTGGTACGTCTCCGCGCTCGCGGCGATCTCGCTGGTGGTCTACCTCACCATGCGCGAGACCCGCGATGCGGCGTTGACCAGGTCCGAGCAGGGGGAATCGGTACCGGTCTCCGCTTAACCTGGCCATATGCGAGTTCTCCTGGTCGAGGACGATGATCGGCTCGCGTCCGCGCTCACCACGGCCCTCGCCCGGCACGGCCACCAGGTCATCCGGGCGGGGCTGGCCGTCGACGCCCTCCGCCTGGCGGGGGGCGTCGACTTCGTCCTGCTCGACCTGGGCCTGCCGGACATGGACGGGCTCGAGGTGCTGCGCCGTCTGCGCCGGGTGTCGGCGGTGCCGCTCATCGTGGTCACGGCCCGTACGGAGGAGCGTGAGGTGCTGCGCGGGCTGCGCTCGGGAGCCGATGACTACCTGGTCAAGCCGTTCCGCACGGTCGAGCTGATGGCCCGCATGGAGGCGGTGGTGCGCCGCGGCACCAGGCCGCGGCCGGCCCGCGACGACGTGGTGAGCGTCGGTGATGTCCGCATCGACCTGGAGTCCAGGCAGGTCTCCGTGGCCGGGGAGCCGGTGACGCTGACCAGGCGGGAGTTCGACGTGCTGGCGATGCTGGCGCGCGAGCCGGGCGTGGTGCGCGGCAGGGAGGAGATCCTCGACGAGGTCTGGGGCGACCCGCTGCTGTCGGCGTCCCGGTCGCTGGACGTGCACGTGGCCAACCTGCGTTCGAAGACCGGCCGCCCCGGCCTGGTGGAGACGTTGCGCGGCACCGGCTACCGGCTGGGCTCGACGGCGTGAACTCCCGCCTGGTGGTCACGTTCACCACGCTGATCGTCTTCCTCATCGCGGCGCTGGCCGTGCCGCTCGGCCTCGCCTACGCCTCCCACCGCACGAACCGGCTGCTCCTCGACCGCCGCGCCGACGCCACCCGCTTCGCCGAGCTGGCCGACCAGGCGGCCAGGGAGGACGACCGCGCGGGGCTGATCGCCGAGATCGACCGCTACGCCGAGCTGTACGGCGCCGCGGTGCGCGTACGCGACCGCGACGGCTCCATCCTCGCCACCGCGGGCCGGTTCGACGCCGACGACCAGGACGCGACCCGCCTCGCGCTGTCCGGCCGCACCACCGAGGACCTGCCCACGATCAGCCCGTTCGGCCCGGCCACGGTGCTGCTGGCCGAGCCCGCCGGCCGGGACGCGCAACTGTCCGGCGTGGTGCTGCTGGAGGCCCCCACCGACCGGGCCAGGCTGGACGTTTCGCTGGTGTGGGGCGCGCTGGCGCTCGGCGCGCTGGTGGCCCTGGCGTACTCGGCGCTGGCGGCCAGGCGGCTGGCCCGCTGGATCCTGCGGCCCGTCACCGAGCTCGACCGCACCACACGGGCCATCGCGCGGGGCCGGCTCGACGCGCGGGCACATCCCGGCGCGGGGCCCTCTGAGCTGCGGCGGCTGGAGGAGCGCTTCAACGCGATGGCCGACGCGGTCTCCAGCGCCATGGAGCGGCAGCGGGCGTTCGTGGCGGACGCCTCGCACGAGCTGCGCACCCCGCTCACCGTGCTCGGGCTGCGGCTGGAGAACCTCGAGCCGCACTTGCGGGGCGAGGGCGCGGCCGAGTTCGAGGAGGCGATGGCGGAGCTGGACCGGCTGGCGCTGCTGGTGGAGGACCTGCTGGCGCTGGCCAAGGTGGAGGCGGGCACAGCGGTCGAGGGCAAGGAGGTCGCGCTCGCGCCGCGGCTCGGGACGTGGCGGGAGGTGTACGCGGCCAAGGGGGTGCGGCTCGTGGCCGACATTTCCGAAAAATCGGTCGTGCCGGAGGCCGCAGCCAGGATCGCGGACATCGCGCTCGACAACGCCCAGAAGTTCGTGCCCGAGGGCGGCACGGTCACGGTCACCCTGGACGACGGCGTGCTGCGGGTGGCCGACGACGGGCCGGGGCTGAGCGAGGAGGAGCGCTCGGAGGCGCCGGCACGGTTCTGGCGGTCCGGGGCCCACGCGAACGTGCCGGGCAGCGGCCTGGGCCTGGCCATCGCCGCCGAGCTGGCCAAGACGTGCGGAGCCACGCTGGCGCTGCTGCCCGCCGTGCCGCGCGGCCTGGTCGTGGAGCTGCGGCTGAAGGCTCAGCCGTATACGGACCGGTAATAGCGGGCGGCGCCCGGGTGGAGCGGGACGACGCCGGTGCCGATGGCGTAGCGCATGTCCAGCCGCCCGCCCGGCGCCGACGGGGCCTGGAGGCGGTCACGGGCGGTGAAGAGCGTCTCGATGATCGTGTACGCGAGATCGTCCGGGAGCGTGGTCCGGCACATCAGGTAACTGGGGGTGCCGATGGTCGGCACCGGCTTCCCGCTGCCGTACACGCCGGCGGGAACCAGCCCGTGCTCGTAGAGCGGGCCGAACCGGCGGCGCAGCACCGGCACCAGCGGCTCGAGCGGCACGAGTTCGATGTCCCCGAGCGAGGCCAGGACAGGCGTGGGCACCCCGCCGGACCAGAAGAACGCCTCGATCTCGCCGTCGCGCAAAGCGTTGACCGACTCGTCCAGGCCCAGCCTGCTGACCTCGGCGGGCTTGGCCAGCTCGGCCACGGCCAGCACGCGGGTGGCGGTCACCGCGGTGCCCGAGCCCTCCAGCCCGATGGAGACCGCCCGCCCCGCCAGATCCTTGACCGCCGCGATGCCGGCGTCCCTGCGCACCACAAGGTGGACGTAGTTCATGTACACCCTGGCCAGCGCGGACACCGGCTGGTGACGCACCCTGACGGCGTCGTCGGCGCTGTCGGCCAGCGCGAACGCCACGTCGGCCCGCCCGTCGGTCATCATCGTCAGGTTCTGCACACTGGCCGCGGTTTTCATCACCCGCACCGTGAGCCCGTTCCGCCGCAGCTCCCCCGCGAGCCCGTCGCCGAGCTGCTCATAGATCCCGCCGGTCACGCCGGTCGCCAGCCGCAGCTCGGGCCGCTTGCCCCCGGAGGCCGAGCATCCGGCCGTCAGCACGGCGAGCCCCAGGAAGGCGCGGCGGGATATCGACATGAATTCACGTTATCCGGTCCACCAGAATGGACTTTGTGAGCGAACGGGACGCACGCCTACGCATCGCCTCAGAGCTGACGATGTTCCTGCCAGTGAGCCGTCGGCAGGAGTGGCAGCAGGTAAAGCTGGACGGCACGTCCACGCTGGGCCACCACGTCGAGTCGCTCGGCATCCCGCTGACCGAGGTGGGGCCGATGCTCGTGGACGGCCGCGGGGTGCCGCCCGCGTACCAGCTCGTGCCCGGCGACGTGGTGGAGGTGCACCCGGTCCCCCGCCCTCAGCCGCTGCCGGGGGAGCCGCGCTTCCTGCTCGACGTGCATCTGGGCACGCTGGCGCGGCGGCTGCGGCTGCTCGGCATCGACGCGGCCTACCACAACGACATGGACGACCCGGCGCTGGTGGTGCAGGCCAATGAGGAGCGCCGGGTGCTGCTCACGCAGGACCGCGGCCTATTGCGCCGCCGCGCACTGTGGCTGGGCGCGTACGTACGCGGCTCCCGCCCCGCCGACCAGCTCCGCGACCTGCTCGAGCGCTTCGCCCCGCCGCTGCGCCCGTGGACGCGGTGCACGGCGTGCAACGGCGAGCTGGAGCCGGTCGCCAAGCAGGAGGTGGCGCCGCTGCTGGAGGCGGGCACGGAACGCAACTACGACGCGTACGGGCGGTGCGGCGAGTGCGGCCAGGTCTACTGGCGCGGCGCGCACAGCGACCACCTGGAGGAGATCGTGGAGTCCGCCCGCGCCTGGGCCGACAACGTCGGCTGATGATCTACGGCCGCGGGTTTCTGGAGGTTCATGTCACGTTTGGAGCGGTTACCAGGCCTGGGCCCAGGTAGGGGACGGCGCCGGGTCGGGGGTCAGGTCGCGGAGGTCGTGGGACCACGTCTGCGCCCACGTACCGGACCGCTGCTCAATGATCTTTACTGCGCCGTCACGGGTGGCCATGAGCAGTCGCCCCTCGTTGTCCCAATCGGCCCAGGCCGCCTCGGGCAGCGGCGTGAGCCTGCCGTCATCCTCCTCGCGCAGATAATTGACCTGTACGCCCTCGATCCCGTGCCGTTGGAAGTCGGTCCCGGTGTGGGCCAGCACCAGCGCGCGGTCGCCGCCTGGCCGGATGCGGCCGACGAGCACGGCTTCGCGTAACTCAGGTGGCACCCGCCCCGCTGCTCCCTCGATGGGACGCCAGCCGCGTTTGTACTCGTTCTGCAGATCACGGTAGGTCCAGTCGAGGCTGAGGGCCTCTACTGTCGCACCGTACGGATAGCTGCCGTGAAATGGCTGCTTGTCCATGGAGGCGGAGATCGTCAGGCTGTTGTCCCCGGCGAACGCGCATCCGCCGGTCCAGGTGCCGCCAGTGTGCCAGGCCGCGAGCGCGGTCAGCCACGGCGCCTTGGACACCGCGAAATAGGTGTCCCACGGGGGCTGCCCATGCCCGAGCGCGAAGTACCCGAGAAGTTTGCCGTCGGGCGAGATGTCGCATCGGCGCGGGTACAGCGTGCCGCGAAGCCATGCGCCGGGTCTCACCTCACGGACCCGCAGGTCCCACTCGAGCAGGTGCCACCAGCCGGCGGGAGCGCGCCGCATGATCAGAGCGACGGGTGCGGCGGTGGCGACGAGTACGTAAAGACGACAGGGTGGAGCAGAAGAGGCCATCAGTCGACTCCCCAAGGATTCCGCATCCCACGATAGGTCCCAGACACGGGTCCCGACGCGGTCGGCCCGGCCTCGTGCGCCACCCCAAGGTCGATCATCCTCGGCCGGTCGGTGCCGAGGATGATGCCGGCGACCGCGGGGGCGGCGCCAACGCCTGGCGCTCTCCTAAACCGCCAGGAGGCGGCGGACGTCCTCGCGCTGCAGTTCCTCGGCCTCCCCGGTGCGTACGACGTGCCCCGCGTCCAGGATGAGGAACCGGTCGGCCAGCCGCAGCGCGATGTCGAGATACTGCTCCACGAGCAGCACGGCCAGACCTGAGGCGTGCAGCCGCTCGATGGCCGCCTCGATCTCCAGGATGATCGACGGCTGGATGCCCTCGGTCGGCTCGTCGAGGATGAGCAGCTTGGGCCTGGTCACCAGGGCGCGGGCCATGGCCAGCTGCTGCTGCTGGCCGCCGGACAGGTGCCCCGCGCTCCGCTTGAGCAGCGGCGTGAGCGCGGGGAAGACGTCCAGGGCCTCGTCGATGGCCTCCCTGGTGACCTTGGCGGCCTCCATGGTGACCAGGAGGTTGCCCAGGACCGAGAGCTGGGGGAAGCACTGGTGGCCCTGGGGGACGTACCCCATGCCGAGCCGTACCCGCTCGTGCGGCTTCAGCCTGGTCACGTCGCGGCCCTCGAACGTGACCGTGCCCGCCGTCGCCGGGAGCACCCCCATGATGGTGTTGAGCAATGTGGTCTTGCCGACGCCGTTGCGCCCCATGACGCACACGAGCTGCCCTGGCCCCACCTCCAGCGAGACCCCGAACAGTACGCGCGCCCTCCCGTACCCCGACTCAAGGCCGGTCACCGACAACATCGCCCGCCCTCCTTCCCAGGTAGACCTCCTGCACGCGGGGGTCGGCGCTGACCTTGTCCACCGACCCCTCCACGAGCACCTTGCCCTCGTGCAGCACGGTCACCGTCGAGGCGTGCCGCCGTAGGAACTCCATGTCGTGCTCCACCACGATCACCGTGTGGTCCTCGGCGATCTGGGTGAGCAGCTCGCCGGTGCGCATACGTTCGTCGCCGGACATGCCCGCCACCGGCTCGTCCAGGAGCAGCAGCCTGGGCCGCTGTGCCAGCAGCATGCCGATCTCCAGCCACTGGCGCTGGCCGTGCGAGAGAACGCCCGCTGAACGCTCGGCGAGCTCTTCGAGCCCGGTTCTGGCCAGGGCCTCTTCCACGGCCTCCGACACGCCCTTGCTGCGCCTGGCCAGCGACCACAGGGGCTCGCGGAAGCCGGCCGCGAGGTCGAGGTTCTCCACCACGGTGAGCTCCTCGAACACGACCGACGTCTGGAACGTGCGGCCGACGCCCAACCGGACGATCTGGTGCTCCTTCTTGCCGACCAGGTCGTGCTCGCCGAACCGCACGCTGCCCGCCGCCGGCTTCGTCAGCCCGGTGATCACGTCGATCAGCGTGGTCTTGCCCGCGCCGTTGGGGCCGATCAGGAAGCGCAGCTCGCCCTCGGGCACGGTCAGGTCCACGCCGTCGAGTGCCTTGAACCCGTCGAACACCACGTGGACGTCATGTAGCTCGAGCACGTCGCAACCTACCCGCTATGCCCGCGATCCCCTTCGGCGCGAGTGTCATGACGAGAATGAACAGCGCGCCCTGCAGGTAGAGCCAGCCGTCGGCGAACTGCTCGCTGAACGCCGTCTTGGCGTAACCCATGACGACCGCGCCGAGCACGGCCCCTGCCAGCGCGTGCCGCCCGCCGACCGCCACCGCGACGACCAGCTCCAGCGAGGGCACGACGCCGAGCAGGGCGGGCGAGATGATGCCGACCACCGGGACGAACAGCGCGCCCGCGAGCCCCGCCATGCCCGCCGAGGCGGCGAAGGTGACGGTCTTGACCAGGGCCGGATCGTAGCCGAGGAAGCGCACCCGGTCCTCGCCGTCCCTGACCGCGACGAGCAGCCGGCCGTAGCGGCTGTTCGCGAGCTGCCGGGTGGCGAGGTACAGGATGCCGAGGACGGAGGCCACCACCAGGTAGAGCATCCGCTGTGTGGAGTCCTCGGCCAGGTCCTGGCCGAACAGCTCGAAGAAGTTGGTCATGCCGTTGGTGCCGCCGGTCAGGCCCTGCTGACCGACGAGCAGGATGACCATGGCCGCGGCCAGCGCCTGGGTGAGGATGGCGAAGTACGCGCCACGTACGCGCTGCCTGAACACCAGCGTGCCCAGGATCAGCGCGATCACCACGGGACCCAGCACGGCCATGGACAGCGCGAAGACCGGGTTGGCGAACGGCGCCCAGAGCGCCGGCAGCTTCTCCACCCCGCTCCACACCATGAAGTCGGGCAGCCCGCCGCCGGCCTCGGTCAGCTTGAGGTACATCGCCATGGAGTAGCCGCCCAGCCCGAAGAACACGCCCTGGCCGAGCGTGAGCATGCCGCCCTTCCCCCAGGCCAGCCCGATTCCGAGCGCCACGATCGCGTAGCACAGGTACTTCGCCAGCAGCCCCAGCCTGAACGGCTCCAGCAGCAGCGGGGCCGCCACCAGAGCGATCAGGGCCACGGTCGCGAAAGGCAGAGTTCTCTTGATCATGTGAGCACCCTTGACCGCAGCACGAACAGGCCCTGCGGCCGTACCTGCAAAAACGCGATGATCACGGCGAACACGATCACCTTCGCCAGCGAGGCGTCCGACCAGAACTCGGCGTAGGAGTTCAGCAGCCCCAGCCCGATCGCCGCCAGCACGGCCCCGCGCAGCTGCCCGAGCCCGCCCGCCACGACGACGAGGAAGGCGTCCACGATGTAGTACGTCCCGAGCGCGGGCCCGACGGGCCCGATGAGCGTCAGCGCCACCCCGGCCACGCCCGCCAGCCCGGACCCGATGAAGAACGTCAGCATGTCCACCCGGCCGGTGTCGATGCCGCTGGTCGCGGCGAGTTGCCGGTTCTGCACCACGGCCTGCGTCCTGCGCCCCGGCGCGCTCCGTGTGAGGTACAGCCAGACGGCCACCACGCCGGCGACCGCGAGCCCCATGATGAACAGCCGGTTGTACGGCAGGATCCCCACCCCTCCCGACAGCCAGGAAGGGGCGGGCACCTGCACGTTCGGCGCCCCGAACAGGTCGCGGGCGAGCTGCTGCAGCACCAGGCTCACTCCCCAGGTGAGCAGCAGCGTGTCCAGCGGCCGGCCGTAGAAGTGCCTGATGGCGGCCCGCTCGAGGATCAGCCCCATGAGGCCGGTCACCAGGAACGCCGCCGGCAGCGCGAGCACGAGGTCCTGCAGCAGGAACGCGGTGTATGCCCCCGCCATGATGAACTCGCCGTGCGCCATGTTGATCACGCCCATCTGCCCGAACGTGAACGTCAGCCCGAGCGCGATGAGCAGCAGCACCGCCCCGATCGACAGTCCGATGGGGAGCTGGTTGACGAAGGCCGGCATCACTGGCCCGCCGCCAGGCCGGACGCCCAGGCGTAGCCCTTGAGGTACGGGTCCGGCTTGATCGGCTTGCCGGAGTCCCACACCTGCTTGATCAGGCCGTCGGGCTGGATGATGCCGATGCGGGCGGTCTTGTACATGTGCTGGTTCTCACCGTCGATCGTGACCAGACCCTCGGGGCGTTCGAGGGAGATGCCCGGCGCGGCCTTCTTGACCGCCTCGACCTCGGTCGTGCCCGCCTTCTTGACCGCCTCGGCCCACAGGTAGACGGCGTTGTACCCGGCCTCCATGGGGTCGGAGGTGACCTTGTTCTGCCCGTACCTGGCCTTGTACGCCTTGACGAACGCCTCGTTGGCCGGCGTGCCGGTGGTCTGGTAGTAGTTCCAGGCGACCGGCTGGCCCACGATGTTGTCCACGCCGATGCCGGTGACCTCCTCCTCGGCGATGCTCACCGACAGCACCGGCATGCTCTGGGCCGAGGCGCCCGCGCTCTTGAGCTGCTTGAAGAAGGCCACGTTGCTGTCGCCGTTGAGGGTGTTGAAGACCGCGTCGGGTTTGGCCTGCATGACCTTGTTGACGAGGGTGGAGTATTCGGTGTGGCCGAGCGGGGTGTACTCCTCGCCGAGGATCTCCATCCCGTTCGCCGCCGCGTACGCCTTGATGATCTTGTTGGCGGTACGCGGGAAGACGTAGTCGCTGCCCACCAGGAACAACTTCTTCTTGCCCTGCTCCTTCAGATAGTCGAGGCCAGGGATGATCTGCTGGTTGGTGGTGGCGCCCGTGTAGAAGATGTACGGCGAGCTCTCCAGTCCCTCGTACTGCACCGGATACCACAGCAGCGCCTTGTAACGCTCGAAGACCGGCAGCATGGCTTTCCTGCTGGCCGAGGTCCAGCCGCCGAAGACGGTGGCGACCTTGTCCTGCCTGATCAGCTTCGTCGCCTTCTCCGCGAACGTGGGCCAGTCGGAGGCGCCGTCCTCCACCACGGGGACGAGCTTCTTGCCGAGCACTCCGCCGGCCTTGTTGATCTCGTCGATCGCCAGCAGTTCGGCGTCGCGGACGGTGACCTCGCTGATCGCCATCGTGCCGCTGAGCGAGTGGAGGAGTCCTACCTTGATCTCTTTCGACTCGGTGGCGGGTTTCGCGTCGGATCCGCAGGCCGCGAGGGTTAACACCAGGACCGCGGAGACAATCGGACGGGAGATTCGCACAGCCGTTCCTTCCTGCCGACCGATACTGCGAGAAAGGTGACTCCGCGAGATTTCCCGAGTGGATCTCGGTTGTTAAGACGCGTTTGCCGAATGTTCACAAACGCACTTAATCCGAAATATGAGGATTGAGCCGCAGCGCGAAACCAACACGACATCCACCGGCAACAGCCACGAAACCGCCGGTTCCTATGGTCCGGCCATGCGGCTTACCTCACACGAGCAGGAACGGCTGCTCATCCACGTCGCCGCCGGGGTGGCGCGCGAGCGGCAGGCCAGGGGCCTGCGCCTGAACCATCCCGAGGCTACCGCCGTCATCGCGTCGTTCCTCATGGAGGGGGCCAGGGACGGGCGCACCGTGGCCGAGCTCATGGAGGCCGGACGGTCGGTGCTCGGCCGGACCGACGTCATGGAGGGCGTTCCCGAGATGCTGGAGAGCGTGCAGATCGAGGCGACGTTCCCCGACGGCACGAAGCTGGTCACCGTGCACAGGCCGATCCCGTGATCCCGGGCGAGTACGTGCATCCGGAGGGCGCCATCACGCTCAACCCCGGACGCGAACGGGTGACCGTGCGGGTGGTCAACACGGCCGACCGGCCGGTGCAGGTGGGCTCCCACTACCACTTCGCGGCCGCCAACCCGGGGCTGGAGTTCGACAGGCGGGCGGCCTGGGGCATGCGGCTCGACGTGGCGGCCGGGACGGCGATCAGGTTCGAGCCAGGCGTCGAGCGCGACGTGACGCTGGTGCCGCTGGCGGGCGACCGGGTGGTCCCCGGGCTGCGGCCGGAGTGGGCGGGGCCGCTCGATGGCTGAGATCTCGCGCGCCCGCTACGCGGCGCTGTACGGGCCCACGGCCGGAGACCAGATCCGGCTGGCCGACACCGACCTGTTCATCGAGGTGACCGAGGACCTGTCGATCGGCCCTTCCGGCCCCGGCGACGAGGCCGTCTTCGGCGGCGGCAAGGTGATCCGCGAGTCCATGGGACAGGCGCGGACCACCCGGGCGGAGGGCGCGGCCGACCTGGTCATCACCGGCGCGGTGATCCTCGACCACTGGGGTGTGGTCAAGGCCGACGTCGGCATCCGCGACGGCCGCATCCATGCCATCGGCAAGGCCGGCAATCCCGACACGATGGACGGCGTCGACCTGGTCATCGGGCCGTCCACTGAGGTGCTCGCGGGCAACGGCAAGATCCTCACCGCCGGGGGCGTCGACTCGCACGTGCATCTGATCTGCCCGCAACTCCTCGACGAGGCGATCGGCTCCGGCGTCACCACGATCGTCGGGGGCGGCACCGGCCCCGTCGAGGGCACCAAGGCGACGACCGTCACCGGGGCCTGGTACCTGGGCCGGATGCTGGAGTCGCTGGACGCGTACCCGCTGAACTTCGCGCTGCTCGGCAAGGGCAACACCGTCTCGTACGAGGGCCTGCTGGAGCAACTCAAGGCCGGCGCCTCGGGGTTCAAGCTGCACGAGGACTGGGGCTCGACGCCGGCCGCCATCGACGCCTGCCTGAGCGTGGCGGACGCGGCCGGGGTGCAGGTGACGCTCCACACGGACACGCTGAACGAGGCCGGGTTCGTGGAGTCGACGCTGAAGGCCATCGGGGATCGGATGATCCACGCGTACCACACCGAAGGGGCGGGGGGCGGGCACGCGCCGGACATCATCCGCGTCGCGGCCTACCCGAACATCCTGCCCTCCTCCACCAACCCCACCCGGCCGCACACCGTCAACACGCTCGACGAGCACCTCGACATGCTCATGGTGTGCCACCATCTCAATCCGTCGATCCCGGAGGACCTGGCGTTCGCCGAGTCCCGGATCAGGCCCACGACGATGGCCGCCGAGGACGTGCTGCACGACATGGGGGCGATCTCGATGATCGGCTCGGACTCGCAGGCGATGGGGCGGATCGGGGAGACGATCATCCGTACGTGGCAGACTGCGCACGTCATGAAGGCCCGCCGCGGCTCTCTGGGAGGTCCTGCGGATAATCTGCGCGCCCGCCGATACATCGCGAAATATACGATATGTCCGGCTATCGCCCACGGGCTGGACGGCGAGATCGGCTCCGTCGAGCGCGGGAAACTCGCCGACCTCGTCCTCTGGGACCCGGCGTTCTTCGGGGTCAAACCGGACCTGGTGCTCAAGGGCGGCGTGGTGGCCTGGGCGCAGATGGGCGACGCCAACGCCTCCATCCCGACGCCGCAGCCGGTGCTGCCCCGTCCCATGTTCGGCGCCTCGCCGGTGACCGCCGCCGCCACCTCGCTCCACTTCGTCTCGCCTCTCGCCCTGGAGTCCGGCCTGCCTGACCAACTGGCCGTACGGCGCCGCCTGGCGCCGGTGGCGGACGTACGGCGGCGCGGCAAGTCCTCGATGCCGCTCAACGACGCGATGCCCCGGATCGACGTGGCGCCCGACACGTTCGAGGTGCGCATCGACGGCGACCTCATCGAGCCGGCCCCCGCCACCAGCCTCCCGATGGCCCAGCGCTACTTCCTCTTCTGATGGCGACGAACCCTGCCCTGCTCCTCCTCGCAGACTCCCGCCTCCCGGCCGGCGGCCACGCCCACTCGGGCGGGGCCGAACGGGCCGTCACGTCGGGAGCGGTGCACGACGTGCCCTCACTGGCGCGCTTCCTCCGGGGACGGCTCCACACGGCCGGCACGGTCGCCGCCGCCCTGACGGCCGCCGCCTGCACCGAGGCCGCCACCCCGTCGAACATCCCGCCGCCGCCTCCCGCGTCGCCTCCGGGCACGCCGTCGGCCGCCCCGACGCCGCGACCCACCGGCAGGAGCCCGGTCGCCGCCGAGCCGGCGATCGAAACCACGTCCTTGGAAGCGGAGGGCGGCGGCGTCTCGGCGGAGTCGCCGTGGGTGCGGCTCGACGCCGAGGTCGATGCCAGGACCGCCGCACCCGCCCAGCGGGACGCGTCCAGGACCCAGGGCAGGCTCCTGCTGAGGGTCGCCCGCCGGGTGTGGCCGTCGCCGGTCCTCGACGAACTGGCGCGGGACGTACCGAATCCTCATCATCCGATCGCCCTCGGAGTGGCGGCGCACGCGGCGGGCGCCACGCCGGAGGAGGCGGCCATGGCCGCGGCCTACCACGCGATCAGTGGCCCGGCCACGGCGGCCGTGCGGCTCCTCGGGCTGGACCCGGTGGCCGTGCACGGGCTGCTGGCCGACCTCACCCCGGACCTCACCGCCGTGGCCGCCGAGGCGCACGCCGCCGCCTCGAACGCGCACCCCCATCTCGCGGGCTTCCCCTGGGAGTCGCTGCCCGCGTACTCGTCCCCAGCCCTTGACCTCCTGGCCGAGCAGCATGCCCGAGCCGAGGTCAGGTTGTTCGTTTCATAAGGAAGGGATCTCGACATATGGGCGCCAATCATGACGACCACCACCACACCCCCGACGGCCGCGGACGGGCGCTGCGGCTCGGCGTGGGCGGTCCGGTAGGCAGCGGCAAAACGGCTCTGGTGGCCGCGCTGTGCAGGACGCTGGGCCCGTCGCTGTCCCTGGGCGTGGTGACGAACGACATCTACACCACCGAGGACGCGGACTTCCTGCGCCGGGCGGGCGTGCTCGACCAGGAGCGCATCCTCGCCGTCGAGACCGGCTGCTGCCCCCACACCGCCATCCGCGACGACATCGCCGCGAACCTGGACGCCGTGGAGACCCTGGAGTACCGGTTCGGGCCGCTGGACCTGGTGATCGTGGAGAGCGGCGGTGACAACCTGACGGCCACGTTCAGCCGGGGACTGGCCGACAAGCAGATCTTCGTCCTGGACGTGTCGGGCGGCGACAAGGTGCCGCGGAAGGGCGGCCCGGGGGTCACGACGGCGGACCTGCTGGTCATCAACAAGACCGACCTCGCCGCGATGGTGGGCGCCGACCTGGGGGTGATGGACCGCGACGCGGCGGCCGTACGCGGTGACAGGCCGGTGCTGTTCACCTCGATCAGGGAGGACCCCACCGCCACCACGGTCGCCGGCTGGGTCTCCGAGCAGGTGGCGGCCTGGGCCCACACCCACGCGTCCCCTGTCTCCTGATGTCCGGCCGTCGCGCGATGCGGGCCGGTGCCGCCGTGGCCACGGCCCTGTCCCCGGATGGCCGGACACTCATCCGCCGCCTGGCCTCGGCGCCCCCGCTGACGCTGCGCCAGACGGGCCCGTACACCGTGCATCTCGTCTCCACGGCGGCGGGCCCGCTCGGCGGCGACCGCCTCCACCTGGACCTCGACGTCGCCCCGCGCACCACCCTGGAGCTGGGCTCGGTCGCCGCCAGCCTGGTCCTGCCGGGTGACGGTGAGTCCGAGATGCTGGTCACCGCCCGGGTGGGGGCGGGCGGCGCACTCCGCTTCGCCCCGGAGCCCACGGTCCTCGCCGCCGGTTGCCGGCACCGCCTCCTGGTACGTCTCGAACTGGCGGCGGACGCCGAGGTGCTGTGGCGCGAGGAGATCGTCTTCGGCCGACACGGCGAGGCACCGGGACGCTGCCATGCCCGCTTCGACGCGACATGCGACGGCCGCCCGCTGCTCAGGCAGGAGTTCACCGTCGGCGACCCGTCCCTGGACGCCTCCCCGGCCGTCTACGGTGCGGCTCGCTGCGTCGGCACCACGTTCCTCACGACGCCTGCCAAGGAGCCGGCCGTGGCCGAGGGCGTCGCCGTCCTGCCCCTGGCAGGCCCGGGCACGCTGGTGTCCGCCCTGGCCGGCGACGCCGTCCAGCTCCGCTCCCGCCTCGAATGGGGCGAACGCGCGGCCATCACTCCCCAGCCCGCACCGGACAGCCGCGGGTAGTCCCACCGGCATCGAGGACGCGGCCATCCCGGCGATCAAGGCCCGCTATCCCGGGATGACCGTGGGCCTGTTGCTCGGGCGCAACCGCGTGCCCGCGCTGAACGAGCTCTTCCCGATCGCCCGCGCGCGTGCCTGCGGCGCCGGCTGGGTGGCCGTCAGGCACGACATCGCCCGCATGAACGCGCTACGGGCCAGGCGCCGCCACCTGTCCTGATCCCTGCGACGGTGGTGACGACTCCGTTGCGCACGGTGGAGAGAGGCGCTCCCCCGGCTTACAGTGATCGTGTGGCCGATGACCTCCAGCCCAGCACCGCCAGACCGGCGACCCGTCGCGGCTACGCGCTGGCCGTGGTGGTCGCCGGAGCGCTCCTGGTGTTCTGCGCCGTCCTCCCGTGGGCCGGACTCGAGGTGAAGAGCGACCTCATCGGCGGCGGCCTGGCCAACGACGTGCGCGGCATCGACGACCGGTTCGGCGTCTACACGCTGGTGGCCGGGCTGGTCGCGCTGGGATGCGGCATCGCGGGCCTGCTCACCCGCCCGAGGGTCGCCGCCCTGGCCGCCCTCCCCGGAGCCGCGGCGGTGGCGGTGCTGGTGCTCTTCATGACCGACGGGAGCGGCCTGCGCGACCGGATCTCCGTGGATCTGGGCGACGTGCTGTCGATCGGGCCCGTCGTCAAGTTCGGCTGGTTCGCCGCGCTCGGCTGCTCCGTGGCGGTCGTCGTGCTCTCCGTCCTCGCGCTGGTGCGACGCGCCTGACGGTCAGTCGTAGAAGCCCAGCCGCCGCAGCTGCTTCGGGTCGCGCTGCCAGTCCTTGGCCACGCTGATCCGCAGGTCCAGGTAGACGCGCGTGCCCAGCAGGGCCTCGATCTGCTTGCGGGCCGTGGTGCCGACCTCGCGCAGCCGCTCACCCTTGTGCCCGATGACGATCGCCTTCTGCGAGGGCCGCTCCACGAACATGTGCGCGTAGATGTCCAGCAGGTCGTCGCGCCCCTCACGGGGCAGCATCTCGTCCACGACCACGGCGATCGAGTGGGGCAGCTCGTCGCGTACGCCCTCCAGCGCCGCCTCCCTGATCAGCTCGCCCACCAGAACCTGCTCCGGCTCGTCCGTGAGCTGCCCGCCCTCGTAGAGCGGCGGCGACTCGGGCAGGTGCTCGATCAGCACATCGGCCAGCACGTCGAGCTGGTCGCCCGACTGCGCCGACACCGGCACGATCGCCGCGAACTCCGCCACCTGCGACACCGCCAGCAGCTGCTCCGCGATCTGCTCTTTGGTCGCCAGGTCGCACTTGGTGACCACGGCCACGACCGGCGTCTTCTTCACCGCCGAGAGCTTGTCGGCGATGAACCGGTCACCCTTGCCGATCGGCTCGTTGGCGGGCACGCAGAAGCCGATCACGTCCACCTCGGTCAGCGTGGACAGCACCAGGCTGTCCAGCCGCTCCCCCAGCAGCGTGCGCGGCCGGTGCAGGCCCGGCGTGTCGACGATGACCAGCTGGGCGTCGGGCCGATGCACGATGCCCCTGATGGCGCGCCTGGTCGTCTGCGGCTTGGAGGAGGTGATCGCTACTTTGCTGCCGACCAGGGCGTTCATGAGCGTGGACTTGCCGACGTTCGGCCTCCCCACGAAGCAGGCGAATCCGGCGCGATGGCTGTCTGGCGAAGTCACATACTGCATTCTGGTCCATCAACGGGCATGGGCACGCCACCAGGCGAACGCCTCGGGCGCGGCGATCGGTGTCCAAGGGGTTGTGGGCAGCTCGGAAAGCTCCTGCTCGGTCACCCATCGGAAGTCGTTGATCTCCACGCCGTCGGGCTCGGGCTCGGCCGAACCCGGGGCCACCGCACAGCCGTAGGCGGCGATGACGTAGCCGACCTGGTGGCCGTTCGGGTAGAGGGTGCGGAACTCAGGGCCGCCGTAGACGCCGATCAGGCCCCGCACCTCGATGTCGATGCCGAGCTCCTCGTGCAGCTCCCGGACCGCGGCGTGCTCGGGCCGCTCGTCCGGGTCGATGCCGCCGCCGGGCGCCGCCCAGAGCCCCACGTCGCCGTGCCGGGCCACCAGCAGCCTGCCCGCGTCGTCGAACACGAACCCGGCCGCCGACGGCAACATGAGCAGCTCGGAGCCGACCTTCTCCCGCAACTTCGCCAGGAATGGCGACATCGGCATGGTCAGCCTCGCAGCGTGCCGTCGGGACCGGCCACGAGCAGCGACTTGACGCCCAGTTCCGCGGCCACGGCCTGGTCGGCGGCGCTTGGCGCGCCCTCGCTCACCAGCGCGACGGCCTCCAGGGACCGCGCGCCACTGGAGACCGCCATGGCCACCGCCACCTGCACCGCCGAGAGCGTCAGCGCGTCCAGCGCCACGTTCGTCGCCGAGTACGTGCGGCCGGTCTCATCCCGTACGGCGGCACCCTCGGCGGACTCGTTGCGCGCCCTGGCGGCGCGGGCCAAAGTGATGATCTTGTTGTCTTCAGGATCGAGTGTCACGGGACTAGGTTAGGCGCCGGCCATGGAGAGGACCGCGTCGACCACCTCGCGGGTGCGGGCGGGGTCCATGTCGTCCATGCTCGTGTGCACCACCGACACCAATGTGTCGCCTACCCGTGACAGCACGACGTCCAACGCGTACGGGTAGCCGTTCAGCCGCCCGCGCAGCCGGGCGCTCACGGCCTCGTCCGCCGCGACCTCGAGCGGCAGCGTCTGCGACCGCAGGTCGGTGCCGGAGGAGGTGCGCACCTCCCGGCACGACTCCATGGCCCTGGCCAGCTCATCGAGGTGCTCCTCCGCCTCCCCGTCCGCGTACCGCGCCAGCCCCACCCCCGCCTGCTCCCCCAGCCCGTCGCCGCGGTAGCTGACCGCCGCCTGGCCCGTCAGCGCCTGCCCGGGCGCCTGCCCTCCCACGGGTTCCAGCACGGCCAGACAGTTCCTGTCGCCCTGCGTGAACGGCATCTGCCACGCCTGGTCCGGCCTCTCCGCGAACCCGTCGGGCAACTGCGGCCCCTTGCTGAGCACCTCGCGCAACTGCGCCGTGGCCTTCGGGTCGAGGACGTTCTCTGTGCCTCCGGCCCCGCATCCCGCCAGGGCGCAGGCCAGCAGCCCGCAGGCGATGATCTCGCGTTTCATGATCCCCCCCTGGATCGCAGCCTCCCCAGCCGACGAATGCGGCAATCCACCGGAGTTCTCACCAATACGCAAAAAGGGCACCCCCATCCGGTTCTCCGGATGGGGGCACCCTCAGCGCCGACCTGCGTCACAGCCGGCTAGCCGGCCGAGACGCAGTCGTTCCCCCCAGGTGCACCCTCCCGCCGCGAACCCCACCCGGCGTTCGGATGCCTCCCCTTGCGACACCCACCGCACTGGATGTCGTGTTAAGAGAGTGCCCTGGCGGGCTTGCAGAAGACTTGTAGAACACTTGCGGCCTTCGCCCACCTTCGTCACCGCTTTGCCCAGCGCACCCGTCCCGCCCTCGACCCACCAGCGATCCGCCGTGCTCCCCCTCCGGCCTGCCCGCCCTCGTACTGCCGGCGGTCCTCCATCCCGCCGGCCCACGCCTGTCGCCGGCACGCCTCCGCGGCGGCAGCGCCTCCGCGCCATACGCGCGGCGCGCCTTGCCTGGAGGTAGCGGCTCTGTCCTGCGGGCCCCGGGCGCGGGACGGCACACGGCGGGGCGAGGGTGGCGGGTGGGTCAGTCGTGTTCGGGGAGGGCCGGGCCGGACTCGTCCTCCGGAGGCTTGGCATGGCGCACCACGACGGTGCTGATGCGGTTGCGGCGGCCCGCCAGGCTTTCGGCGGTGAGCGTGAGCCCGGCCATCTCGGCGTGCGACCCGGCGATCGGAACCCGCCCGAGCGCGTGGGCGAGCAGCCCGCCCACGGTCTCCACGTCGTCCACCTCGATCTCGGTGTCGAACAGCTCGGCCAGCTCGTCGACGGGCATCCGGGCGGTCACCCGCATCCCGCCGTCGGGCATGGGCTCGACGCGGGGCGCCTCCTGGTCGTACTCGTCGGTTATCTCGCCGACGATCTCCTCCAGCACGTCCTCGATCGTGACGAGCCCGGCGGTGCCGCCGTACTCGTCGATGACGATGGCGATGTGGATCTGCCGCGCCTGCATCTCCCGCATGAGCTGGTCGATGGGCTTGCTCTCCGGCACGTACGCGGCCGGCCGCATGATCGACTCGACCGTCTCCTCGCCCCCGCCTTCACCGGTCTCGTGGATCTTGCGGGCGATGTCCTTGAGGTACGCCATGCCGATGACGTCGTCCTCGTTCTCGCCCACGACGGGAATGCGGGAGAACCCGCTGCGCAGCGCCAGAGACAGGGCCTGACTGATCGACTTGCCGCGTTCGATGTAGACCATGTCGGTGCGCGGCACCATGACCTCGCGCACCAGCGTGTCGCCCAGCTCGAAGACGGAGTGGATCATCTCGCGCTCGTCCGGCTCGATCACCCGGCGCTCCTCGGCCAGATCGACCAGGTCGCGCAGCTCGGCCTCAGAGGTGAACGGCCCCTCGCGGAACCCCTTGCCGGGGGTCAGGGCGTTGCCGAGCAGGATGAGCAGCTTGGGGAGGGGTCCGAAGATGCGGGTCAGGCCGTACACGATGGGGGCGCTGGCCAGCGCTACCGGCTCGGCGTGCTGGCGCCCCAGCGTACGCGGCATCACACCCACCACGACGTAGCTGGTCACGATCATCACGACGGCGGCCCAGAAGTACGCCCAGCCCTGGTCGTGCAGGAGATCGATGAACAGCAGCGTCGCGATGACCGTGGCCACCAGCTCGCAGCTCAGCCTGAGCAGCAGGAGCAGGTTGAGGTAGCGTGGCGGGTCGTCGACGATGGCCTGCAGCCGCACGGAACCCCGCCGGCCCTCGCGCACGTATTCCTCGGCACGCACTCTGGAGATGCGCGTCAGTGCCGTTTCCGCACTGGCGATCAGGCCACCGATGATCACAAGGGCGATGGCCGAAAGCAACCAGGCGTTCACCGCGAGTTGCGCACCTCCTGCCAGGACTCGAGGAGCCGAGCCTGCAGGCCGAACATCTCCTTGTGCTCCTCGGGCTCGGCGTGGTCATAGCCGAGCAGGTGGAGGATGCCGTGGGTGCACAGCAGCTCCAGCTCGTCGGCCGTGCTGTGGCCCGCCTCCTCGGCCTGCCTGGCGGCCACCTGCGGGCAGAGCACGACGTCGCCGAGGAGCGCCGGGTCGGCGGGGCTCTCCGAGTCGCCGCGAGCGCCCCCGCCCGGACGCAGCTCGTCCATCGGGAACGCCAGCACGTCGGTCGGGCCCGGCTCGCCCATCCACTTCTCGTGCAGCTCGGACATGGCGTCCTCGTCGACCACCACGATCGACAGCTCGGCGAGCGGGTTGATGCCCATCTCGCCGAGCACGTGGGCGGCCAGGGCGACGAGACTCTCCTCGTCGACCCCGACACCCGACTCGTTGTTGATCTCGATGCTCATGGTCGCCGCTTCCCCCGATGCTGGATGCTCTTCGGCTCCTGGGCGGCCTGCGAGGCGTCGTAGCGCCCGTACGCGTCCACGATCTCGCTCACCAGCTTGTGGCGGACCACGTCGGCACTGGTCAGGCGCGCGAAGTGGATGTCGGGGATGCCGTCGAGGATCTCCTGGACGACCCGCAGCCCGCTCACCGTGCCGTTGGGCAGGTCTACCTGCGTCACGTCACCGGTCACCACGATCTTGGAGTTGAAGCCGAGCCGGGTGAGGAACATCTTCATCTGCTCGGCCGAGGAGTTCTGTGCCTCGTCGAGGATGATGAAGGCGTCGTTGAGCGTGCGACCGCGCATGTACGCCAGCGGCGCGACCTCGATCGTGCCCGCGGCCATCAGCTTGGGGATGGAGTCGGGGTCGAGCATGTCGTGCAGCGCGTCGTAGAGCGGCCGCAGGTAGGGGTCGATCTTCTCGTACAGCGTGCCGGGCAGGAAGCCCAGCCGCTCGCCGGCCTCGACTGCCGGGCGGGTCAGGATGATCCGGTTGACCCGCTTCTCCTGCAGCGCCCGCACGGCCTTGGCCATCGCGAGGTAGGTCTTGCCGGTGCCCGCGGGGCCGATGCCGAACACGACCGTGTGCTTGTCGATCGCGTCGACGTACCGCTTCTGGTTGACCGTCTTCGGCCTGATCGTGCGCCCGCGCGAGGAGAGGATGTCCAGGGACAGCACCTCGGCGGGACGGTCGGAGGTCATGCGGAGCATGGCGATGCTGCGCTCGACCGCGTCGGGGGTGAGCTCGCCGCCGCTGCGCAGCACCTCGACCAGCTCCTCGAAGAGCCGCACCACGGTGCCGCTCTCGTCGGGGCTGCCGGTGACGGTGATCTCGTTGCCGCGAACGTGGATGTCGGCCCTGAAGGCGCCCTCGATGACGCGTAGCAGCTCGTCGCGGGAGCCCAGGAGGCTGACCATCGAGTATTCGTCCGGAATCAGCACCTTGGCTTGAGTGCGCGAGGGAGGTGCCGTGCGTCGGGATTCATGTAGTTCGGACATGGGCAGGCCAGTGGCCTGATGCCTCCCGGTCTCTTTCGGTGTTCTTCTGTGCCCATCGTATCCGGGACCGGGCCGACAGCTCTCCCCAATATCAGCCGGGCGGCCAGGTCAGGTCGCGCCCGCCCAGGACGTGGGCGTGCACGTGGAAAACGGTCTGCCCGGCGCCGAGCCCGGTGTTGAACACCACGCGGTAGCCGCCGTCGGCCACGTGCTCCTGCACGGCCACCGCGTGGGCGGCCTTGAGCACCTCGTCGGCGAGCCCGTCATCGGCCGCGGCGAGCGCCGCCGCGTCGGCGTGGTGCTGCTTCGGGATGACCAGCACGTGGGTGGGCGCCTGCGGGTTGACGTCACGGAACGCCAACGTCCTGCCGGTTTCATAAACGATCTCGGCGGGAATCTCCTTGGCGACGATTTTGCAGAAGAGGCAATCGCTCACCCGATCACCCTACCGAGAGCCCCGACGTACGAAACCCGTTGCCAATCGGTAATCCTCCGTGTCGTGCGAAGGAAGATCCACGCGGTTAGGGTGAGTGTGCGACACTTCAGCGAAAAAGGACGATTCAGGGTCGGGCAAGCGCCACCTGGCGAGGACACGACTGGGTAAATGCACCCTAAGGAACCGGGGAAACCTCAAGAACCGGAAGAGCGTAAACCCTCTGGGAAGGCTGAGCGTCCCATTGATGTGACCACCGAAACCCTTCTGGCCGACAGGTCGATGGGGGCGGCACCGGTCGGGTGGGATGCCGACATGGCCGTGACCGCGCTCTACAGCGCGCACTTCCGGTCGTTAGTGCGTCTCGCCGTGTTGCTGGTGCGAGATACGGCGACTGCTGAGGAAGTCGTGCAGGATGCGTTCGTCGCCATCCATGGTGCCTGGCGTAGGCTGCGTGACCCCGACAAGGCACTCGCTTACCTCCGTCAATCCGTCGTCAACCGGTCCCGTTCCGTGCTGCGTCACCGCGCGGTCGTCGAGAAGTACGCTCCCAAGGGCCTGCCCGACGCCCCGAGCGCCGAGAACGGCGCGATCGGCGAGCTGGAACGCTCCGCCGTCATCGAGGCGTTACGTGCCCTGCCAACCCGACAGAGAGAAGCACTGGTTCTGCGGTACTACGGTGACCTGTCCGAAGCTGAGATCGCCCACGCGATGGGCATCAGCAAGGGAGCGGTCAAGAGCCACACGGCACGTGGCATGGCCGCACTGCGATCCGTTCTGGAGAAAATGTCATGACCCAGCCCCCCGACGAGCACGGCGATCTCCTGCGCCGTGCGCTCCGCGCGGAGGCGGACGCGGTCGTGCCCTCGCCGGATGGATTGGAGATCATCCGCGCCCGCATCGAGCGGCGCGGCGTCCGTAACCTGTTCTGGTGGCGTGCGGGCGCGGCCGCCGCCAGCGCCGTCCTGGTAGCGGGAACGATCGTGATGGCCGTTCCGCAACTGCGCACGCAGATCATCAACTCGCAACCTGTGGAGAACGAGACCTCCAGGGTCCCGTCCAACTCCTCCACCACGCGCTCCCAGGAACCGCCGCCGCCCTCGAGGCAGCCGACCCACGACCAGCACCCCATCGTGGTCCCCCCGATCTCCAAGAGCCCGACGCCCCGGCCCTCGAAGAGGGCGGAATCGACCAGCAGGCCGTCTCAGACGCCCACCCCGACCCCGACCGTGTGCCCGACGACCCAGGCCGAACAGGCCGACCCGCCATCCGACTGCCCCTCGGCCTCGCCCACTCCGTCGCCATCGCCGTCGGCGGAGGACACGCTGCAGCCCACGGCGTGCCCGGTCGATGAGTGCCCACCCGATGACAACGTCACCGACGCCCCCACCGCCGTGACCAGCCCGTTGGTGGACGCCTCCCACACGACGCCCTGAAAGGGCCCTACCAGCGTCCGGTACGTGTGAGCAGCACGGAGGCCGCCGCCACCCCCGCCGTGGACGTACGCAGCACCGTGGGCCCCAGCAGCACGGACACCGCCTTGGCCGCCCGGAACCCGGCCAGCTCCTCGTCCGAGACGCCGCCCTCGGGCCCCACGACCACCACGATGTCGCCCGACGCGGGCAGCGCCACGCCCGACAGCGGCTCGGCCGCCTCCTCGTGCAGCACCAGGCCCAGCGCCGCGCCCGCCAGCAGCTCCTCGACCTGCGCGGTGGTGGCGGGCTCGGTCACTTCGGGCAGGTGGAACCTGCGGGCCTGCTTGCCCGCCTCGCGAGCGGTGGAGCGCCACCGGTGCAGCCCCTTGGCCACCTTGTCGCCCTTCCACTGGGCGATGCTGCGCGAGGCCGCCCAGGGCACGATGACGTCGACGCCGGCCTCGGTCATCATCTCGACCGCCAGCTCGCCCCTGTCGCCCTTGGGCAGCCCCTGGACGACGACCAGCCTCGGCTCGGGCGGCTGGAGTTCGTAGCGGCGCAGCACGTCGAGCCTGAGTGCGTCCTTCAGCACCTCGCGTACGACGCACTCGGCGACCGTGCCGGCGCCGTCCGTCAGATCGACCCGCTCGCCGGCCCGCAGGCGCCGTACGGAGGCCGCGTGCCGCCCCTCGGGGCCGGCGAGCGTCAGCTCGGGCCCGTCCAGCTCCTGGGACAGGAACACCGGGACGGTCACGTCACCTGCCGTTGAAGGCGTCGCGCAGCCGGGAGAAGAAGCCCTGCTGGCCGGGGGCGAACTTGCCCGGCGGCCGCTCCTCGCCCCGCTGCTTGGCCAGCTCGCGCAGCAGCTCCTCCTGCGCGGGGTCGAGCCGGGTCGGCGTCTCGACGTTGACGTGGATCAGCAGGTCGCCACGGCCCGTCTCGTTGAGCCGCTGCACGCCCCGCCCGTACATGGTGATGACCTGGCCCGCCTGCGTGCCGGGGCGGACATCTACCTCCTCGGAGCCGTCGAGCGTCTCGACCGCCAGGATGGTGCCGAGCGCGGCGGCCGTCATCGGGAGCTGCACGGTGCAGTGGAGGTCGTCACCGCGCCGCTCGAAGATCTCGTGAGGCCGCTCGACGATCTCCAGGAACAGGTCTCCGGGAGGGCCGCCGCCGGGGCCGACCTCGCCCTCGCCGGCGAGCTGGATGTGGGTGCCGTCCTCGACGCCCGCGGGGATGCGGACCTTGATCGTACGGCGGGTGCGCACCCGGCCGTCGCCGGAGCACTCCTGGCAGGGGTGGCGGATGATGGTGCCGAACCCGCCGCACTGCGGGCACGGCCGCGAGGTCATGACCTGACCCAGGAACGAGCGGGTGACCTGGGAGATCTCGCCGCGCCCGTTGCACATGTCGCAGGTGTCGGGATGCGTGCCGGGCGCCGCGCCGGCCCCGTGACAGACCTCGCAGAGCACGGCCGTGTCGACGACCAGCTCGCGGGTGGTCCCGAACGCCGTCTCGCGCAGGTCGAGCTCGACCCGGATGGTGGCGTTGCGCCCCCTGCGGGCCCGCGAGCGCGGCCCTCGCGTGCCGGCCGCGGTGCCGAAGAAGGCGTCCATGATGTCGCTGAAGGGGAAGCCCGCCCCGAAGCCGCCGGCCGCCGCACCTGCTCCCGCGCCGCCGAAGGGGTCGCCACCCAGGTCGTACATCTGGCGCTTGTTCGGGTCGGACAGCACCTCGTAGGCCTGCGTGATCTCCTTGAACCGCTCCTGGGTCTCAGGATCGGGGTTCACGTCCGGATGCAGCTCGCGGGCCAGGCGGCGGTACGCCTTCTTGATCTCGTCCTGACTGGCGTCACGGCGCACCCCGAGGGTGGCGTAGTAGTCGCTGTTTGCCACTTATCGACCTCTTATGATGCAGCCAGGATCTGGCTGACGTAGCGTGCCACCGCGCGCACGGCGCCCATCGTAACGGGGTAATCCATCCTCGTCGGCCCCAGCACGCCGAGCCGGGCCAGTTGGTTGTCGCCAGAACCGTATCCGGTGGCGACGATGGATGTGCCCCGCAGGTAGGGGTTTTCGGAGCCGATGCGCACGGTGAGCGCGGACGGAGTGTCTGCGGTTGTCTCGCCCAGCAGCCGCATGAGCACGACCTGCTCCTCCAGCGCCTCGAGCACGTCGCGCAGACCGGTCGTGAAGTCGGCACCCGCGAGGTTGGCCGCGCCGGCGAACACGATCTTCTCGTCGTGCCGCTCGACCAGCGTCTCGAGCAGCACCGACAGGATCGTGGCCACCACGGGCCGGTCTTCGACGGGCAGCCGCTCGGGCAGGTCGGCGACCAGCTCGGGCACGGAGCTCAGGCCGCAGCCGTCGAGGCAGGCGTTGAGCACCGCACGCAGATGGGCGATGCGGGTGTCCTCCACCACCTCGGGCAGCTCGATCACGCGCTGCTCGACGCGGCCGGTGTTGGTGATCAGCACGAGCATGACCCGCCGGTCGTTCAGCGGCACCAGCTCGACGTGCCTGACCGTCGAACGCGTCAGCGTCGGGTACTGCACGACCGCCACCTGCCTGGTCAGCTGCGCGAGCAGCCGGACCGTGCGGGTGACCACGTCGTCCAGGTCGACCGCGCCCGCGAGGAACGTCTCAATGGCCCTGCGCTCGGCCCCCGACAGGGGCTTGACCTGCGAGAGCCGGTCGACGAACAGGCGGTAGCCCTTGTCCGTCGGCACGCGGCCCGCGCTGGTGTGCGGCTGGGTGATGTAACCCTCCTCCTCCAGCGCGGCCATGTCGTTTCTGACCGTCGCCGGGGAGACCTTCAGATTGTGGCGCTCGGCGAGCGCCTTGGAGCCCACCGGTTCGTTGGTGGACACGTAGTCTTCGACAATGGCGCGGAGCACCGCCAGCTTCCTATCGTCGAGCACGTGCTCACCTCCTGCCTCTGACATCTGAGGAACACAACCATCTAGCACTCTGTGTTCCTGAGTGCCAAGTGTACGGCTCTCGCCCACAAGGTGCGATAACACCAGGTCGCAACCTGGCTCCTAGCTTCTTACAAGGGGCAAGTACCACACTTGCCGACATGAGCGACAATTCCCCGCCTCCGCCGTACGGCCCCCAGCCCGGCTCCCAGCCGGGTTACGGCTCCCAGCCCGGGTCCCAGCCCGGTTACGGGCAGCCTCCGCCGCAGTACGGGCCTCCGCCGCAGTACGGCCCGCCACCGCAGTACGGCCGGCCACCCCAATACGGCCCACCTCCTCAGTACGGACAATACGGCCAACAACCCCAATTTCCCCCTCGAATCGACTCGAAAGCCATCAAACCGCGTCTGTGGTGGATCGGGCTCGTCTGGGGGATCTTCGCCGTGTGCGCGATCGTCGGTGTCGTCGTGTTCTCCACGGGCCTTGTGAGCAGCGTGAGCGACATCGCCCCGTCCAGGACGTTCGCATCCGGCGAAAGCGTGACGCTGCCGATCGACCCGGCGAACAAGCCCGCGATCTACCTTTCCAGCGACACTGCCGTTCACTACGAGTGCCAGATCTCGGGCCAGGCCAGGCTCGCCAAGACCACGGGCTCGCAGACGGTCACGTCCGGAGCCGTCACCTGGGAGCAGATCCTCGTGATCAACGCCCCGTCCAAGGGCGACTACCAGCTGACCTGCACCACCCAGGAGCAGGCCGACGTGCGTTACGGCGTGGGCCGTGAGCTGGCCTCGGCCGCGGGCGGCATCGTCGGCGGGGTGGCCGCGCTCCTCCTGATCCCCGGCGCGGGGCTGCTCGTGGCCATCATCGGCACCGTGGTCGTGCTGGTACGCCGTAGCGGCGCGCGGAAGCGCCTTGCGGTCGGCGGGTGATTTGCTACGGTCCCCGTGTGTACGAGGGCGATGTGCTGGCGGGAAATTGGCGGCGGCCGGGGAAGGGCAAGATCCCGAAGGTGCCCGCCGAGCTGGACCTCGTCGTGGAGGACGCCGACAGCGGCTTCTGCGGCGCGATAGTGGCCTGCGACAAGGAGGCCGTCACGCTCGAAGACCGGTTCGGCAAGCGCCGGCTGTTCCCGCTCGCGCCCGCCGCGTTCCTGCTGGAGGGCAAGCCCGTGACGCTGGTACGCCCGACGGCGGCCCCCACGGGCCCCAGGCGCAGCGCGTCCGGCTCGATCGCCGTGGAGGGGCTGCGGGCGAGGGTGGCCAGGGAGAGCCGGATCTACGTGGAGGGCGTGCACGACGCCGCCCTGGTCGAGAAGATCTGGGGTCATGACCTGCGGGTCGAGGGGGTCGTGGTCGAATATCTGGAGGGTGTGGACGACCTGCCGGCCATCGTGGCGGAGTTCGGCCCTGAGCCGGGGCGCCGGCTGGGGGTGCTGGTGGACCATCTCGTGCCCGGGTCCAAGGAGAGCAGGATCGCGGCCGAGATCACCTCGCCGGACGTGCTCGTCGTGGGGCATCCGTTCATCGACATCTGGCAGGCGGTCAAGCCGTCCGTGCTGCGCATTCCCGCCTGGCCCGCCGTGCCGCGCGGAGTGCCGTGGAAAGAGGGCGTGATCGCCGCCCTGGGCTGGCGCATGGAGCCCGCGGAGGCGTGGCGGCGGATCCTCGGCGCCGTCTCCACGTACACGGACCTGGAGCCGGAACTGCTCGGCCGGGTCGAGGAACTGATCGACTTCGTTACGGAGGCATCATGAGCCAGGACCCCCCGCAGCCGGCGCCGGACGACGACGCCACCCGCTTCCTCCCACCGTCGGACATCCCGCCCAGCCAGGGCTCCGGCCCCCAGCCGTCGAGCTACGGGCAGCAGCCCGGCTCCGAGCCTGGGTACGGACAGCCCGGGTACGGCCAACCGGGCTACGGGCAGCCCGGTTACGGCCAGCCTGGTTACGGGCAGCCTGGTTACGGTCAGCCTGGGTACGGACAGCAACCCCCGAGCTACGGCCCTCCCCCGCCTGGCTACGGCCCCCCGCCGCAGCAGCCCGGCTACGGGTACGCCCCGCATCCGGGAGAGCCGTACGTCCCCGGCAGGTTCGGCCCCCGCCCGGGCACCGACGACACCACGATGGCGATGCTCGCACACGTGCTCGGCTTGGTGGTCTCCTGGGTCGGCCCGCTGATCATCTACCTGATGAAGAAGGACGAGTCCCCCTACGTCAGGGACCAGGCAGCAGAGGCGCTCAACTTCCAGATCACGATGTTCATCGGCTACATCGTGGCGGGCATCCTGGTGGTCGTCTTCATCGGCATGCTCCTGCTGCCGGCCGTCTGGATCCTGTCCCTGATCTTCCACATCCAGGCCGCCATGGCCACCAACCGGGGCGAGAGGTATCGCTACCCGTTCTCCATCCGCATGATCACCTAGACCAGCAAATCCCTGACGAGGGCGTCGGCCAGCAGCCGGCCCTGGAGCGTGAGCACCATCTGGCCAGACCTGAACGGCCCGGGCTCCAGCAGCCCGCGCGCCAGGGCACTCGCCACGGCCGGGCGCGCGGCGGGCGCCACCTCGCTCAGCGGGTAGCCGGACGACAGCCGCAGCTCCAGCATCAGCCGCTCGGCCGCCCGGTCGTCGTCGCCGAGCACCTCGCGCGCGTGGGCGGGCGAGGCGCCGGCGGCCAGGCGCTGGGCGTAGGCGGCCGGGTGCTTGACGTTCCACCAGCGGGTGCCGCCGACGTGGCTGTGGGCGCCGGGGCCGGCGGCCCACCAGTCGCCGCCGGTCCAGTAGAGCAGGTTGTGGCGGCAGCGCGCCTGCTCGGACGTGGCCCAGTTGGACACCTCGTACCAGCTGAACCCGGCCTGCGACAGCAGCTCGTCGGCGATCTGGTAGCGGTCGGCGGCCACGTCGTCGTCGGGCATGGGCAGCTCGCCGCGCCTGATCCTGGCCGCCAGCCTGGTGCCCTCCTCGACGATCAGCGAGTACGCCGACACGTGGTCGGGCCCGGCCTCGATCGCGGCGGCCAGCGAGGCCCGCCAGTCGTCGTCGGACTCGCCCGGCGTGCTGTAGATGAGGTCGAGGTTGACGTGCTCGAACCCGGCCTCCTTCGCTTCCTTGACGGCCGTCGCCGCCCTGCCCGGGGTGTGCCGGCGGTCGAGCACGTGGAGCACGTGCTCGCGTGCGCTCTGCATGCCGAAACTGACCCGGTTGAAGCCGCCCTGGCGGAGCTTGTCGAGGTAGGCGGGGTCGACGGACTCGGGGTTGGCCTCCGTGGTCACCTCGGCCCCCGGCCGCAGCCCGAACTCCGAGTCGATCACGGCCAGGATCCTGGCCAGGTCTTCCGGAGGCAGCAGCGTGGGCGTGCCGCCGCCGAAGAACACCGTCTCCACCGGCAGGCCGGCCGCCCCCAGGACGCGGCGCGCGAGGCGGATCTCCTCGACGACCGTGTCCGCGTAGTCCCGCTGCGAGGCGCCTGGGCCCAGCTCGGCGGCGGTGTAGGTGTTGAAGTCGCAGTAGCCGCAGCGGGTCACGCAGAACGGCACGTGCACGTAGAAGCCGAACGGACGCTCGCCGAGGCCCCTCAGGGCGGTGTCGGGCAGCTCGCCCGAGGTGGGCGCGGGATCGCCGTCAGGCAGGGTGGATGGCACGCTTCCAGTCTGCCGGGTACTCGGGAGTGCTATCGAACCGCAACCCCCGAGGTGTCCACTGATGCCGAACCCGCCGAAAGGGTCCCCACATGGCAGGCATCGGCATCGTGGGGCAAGGAGGCTCAGGACGGCACGTCGCCGAGCACCCGCTCAGCCATGCGATCCCACTCGGGATCATGCCCGGGAACCGCCAGAATGCGATGGAGCGCGTCCGCGTCCCCGTGGCGGGCACGGAACCAGTCGCCCACCGTGATCCCGGCCTCGGGCCGCGAGACGATCTCCACCGAGTCCCCCGTGCCCAGCTCACCGAGCTCGAGCACCCGCAGGTACGCCCCGGGCCGCCCCGCCTCCGTGAACCGCTTGACCCATCCGGGCTCGTCCATCCAGTTGCGGAACACCACGCACGGTATCCGGGGCCCGCTCACCTCCAGCACGGCGCTGCCCACCCGCCACCGCTCGCCGATCAAGGCGCCGGTGACGTCAAGGCCGGACGTGGTGAGGTTCTCCCCGAACCGCCCGTCACGCAGCTCCCGCCCGAGCTCGCGTTCCCACCAGTCGTAGTCCTCCCTGGAGTACGAGTAGACGGCGTGATCGAGCGAGCCGTGGTGCTTCCTGTCGGCCCGCTCGTCGCCGGCGAGCCCGTTGGCCAGCACCCCCACCCGGTGCGTGACCCGCTGCTTGTCGATAGCGGTACGCCCGAGCTTCCCCGCCCATTCAGCCTCGACCGTTTTGCCCACATTTACCGAGAGAACGCGCATATTCGGACGGTAACCCGTACCCCCTCCGCAGAGCGAGCCGATTCCGCCTCACCTCGGCCTCCACCCCAGGGTGGAGATCCTCGCTCTCAACCCACAGGCCGATCCCCTACGCCCTTCTCATCCCTACTGTCAAACCCGTGGAATACATGCCGATCTCCCTTCTCGTCCTCTTCGCCGTGGTCTTCGTCGTCTACCGCCAGATGCAAACCCGCCCCACGGCCAATCGAGGCATCCTCTACACCGCCGGCGTCATGATCGTCGTCGGCGCCGTCACGGGCGGGCTCATCGACAGCCGGTACCTCGTGCTCAGCCTTGGCCTGCTTCTGGTGGAGGCCGTCGTCGCCGTCGCACTCGGCGTGTGGCGCGCGGCGACCGTACGGGTGTGGCTGGACGGATCCGGCGTCGCCTGGTCGAGGGCCACGGGCTGGACCCTGCTGGCGTGGCTGGCGTCGATCGCGACCCGCGTCGGCCTGTACTTCGCCGGCCAGGCCCTCGGCCTCACCTCCTCTCCCAGCGGAATCCTGCTGTTCGTCGGCCTCACCATCGGCGCCCAGGCGTACCTCGTCGCTCGCCGGGGAAGCGCCCTTACCGGCACGGGCAGGCGACCCGATACCGTCGTGAGGTGATGCGTGCGCCCTCCGGAATCGTCCCCACCGCATTGCGGCTGGGGACGATCGTGCTACTGGTCGTGGCCCAGATGAGAGCGACGCCCGCACCTGGCCTGACCGGCACCTCCTTGGCGATCACCCTCGTGACCGTTGCCCTGGCCCTCGCGCTGCTGACCGTCCTGCTCCTGTCGATCCGCCGCCCCGTAAACCGGGAGACGCGGCGGCCGGCCGATCCGCTGACCACTCCTCGGCGACAGCTCTCCCTCCCGCCGCGGATCCAAGCGCGCTTCCGCAGCCTCCCGCTTTGGAAGGCGCCGCAGCCGCATCGCCCCACGAGCCGCCCGGAAGCGGACCTCGCGAGCCAGGCGTCGCCGAAAGCCCCGGAGCCCACCGACCGGCCATCAGCAGAAGCACGGCAGCCCGGCAACCAACCCTCGCGAAAAGCGCAGCACGCCGGAGACCAATCGCCATCAGAGTCACGGCGCCCCCTCCTCGTCTTCGGCGTGCCCGTCACCCTGATCGCCCTCGGCCTGGCCGTGATCCTCTCCATCGTCCTCAGCGCCCTGACCCAAGGCGGCCCGGCGATCGCGGCCCTGCTCATCTGTGTCAGCCTGGCCGTGACCCGTTTCTCCCTGCGCCAGGCGCTGCCCATCGGCGTGCTGGCCATCGGGGGACTGATCGTGGCGGGCGAGATCGCCGGCAGACCTTCCCAGGACCTCCCCCTCATCCTCAGCAACTGCCTGATCTTCCTGATCTCGTATGCGGCCAAACAGCGCAAGGCCACCAGAGCCGCCGAGGCACGAGAAGCCGTACTCGCGGAACGGGCCAGGATCGCCAGGGAGATCCACGACATCCTCGCCCACTCCCTGTCCGCCCAGCTCGTCCACCTCGAAGGCGCCAAACTGCTGCTCCGCGCGGAGCGGACCGCCGAGGCGCTCGAACGGGTCACCCACGCCCGTGACCTGGCCAAGTCCGGGCTCGAGGAGGCCAGGCGAGCGGTGGCGGCACTACGCGAGGATTCCCCCGCACTCCCCGTGGCGCTGCGCATGCTCGCGCAGGAGTTCGAGAGCACCACGCACCAGGCCTGTACGCTGCGCATCTCAGGCCCCGAACATCGCCTCTCGCCGGCGACGGAGCTCGCTCTGGTCCGCACCGCCCAGGAAGCCCTCACGAACGTACGCCGCCACGCCCCCGGCAGCCCGGCCACGGTCGAGCTCGAGCTCGGCCGGCCCTGGTGCGAACTACGCGTGACCAACCCGGCCTCCACCGAGAAAGGCTCCCCTGGGGGCGGCTACGGCCTCGTGGGCATGCGCGAACGCGCCGAACTGCTGGGCGGGACGCTGTCGGCAGGCGAACACGACGGCGGTTTCCTGGTGCATCTGAAGGTGCCCTCATGATTTCGACCGCTCGCCCTGACCCTCTCGGCATGTGCCCCATTCCCGTCGGCGGGCGTGCTGCCCGGAGAGGCTCGGAGGCGTCCCTGTGACCAAGGTGATCGTGGTCGACGACCAGGCCGTGGTGCGGGAGGGCCTGGTGATGCTGCTCGGCCTGCTGCCCGAGATCGAGGTCGTCGGCGCGGCGGGCGACGGCGAGGCGGCGCTCCGGCTGGTAGAGCAGCAGCGGCCCGACGTGGTGCTCATGGACCTGCGCATGCCCCGCATGGACGGCGTGGAGGCGACCGGGCGCATCCGCTCGGCGTACCCGGACACGCAGGTCGTGGTGCTCACCACGTACTCCGATGACGAGTCCGTTTTCGCCGCGCTGAAAGCCGGTGCGCGCGGCTTCCTCACCAAGGACGCGGACTCCGACGACATCGCCAGAGCCGTCGCCACGGTGATGCGCGGCGACGCCCAACTCGACCCCACCGTCCAACGCCGCCTCCTGGACACCATGTCGGCATCCCCACCTCCACCCGCCACGACCCCCGTCCCTCCTGCCGAAACCACCGCCCCGGCCCTCGCCTCGACGGCTCCGGGTGCGCGCCGTGACGAGCTGCCGGACGGGCTGACTCGTCGTGAGGGCGAGGTGCTTGCCCTCATCGCCGACGGCCTTTCGAACGCCGAGATCGCCGCCCGCCTTCACATCACGGAGGCCACGGTCAAGACCCACATCAACAACCTCTTCGCCAAGGCACACCTGCGCGATCGGGCGCAGGCGGTCACTTACGCCTTCCGCCACGGCATGGCGCGCCCACACTGAGCCTCACCACGACCCAGCCCCGGTCGACCCTCGCGACGGTCCAGCCCTCCGCTGACACTGGCCACGGCATTGCGCTCCCGCCGGGCCTTGCCGTGGCACAGTGCGCCCGCCACCAAGTCGCGTATCCGCCGCCCGGACCGCCGAGCCCGTGGAGCATGAGTGGCGGAGCGCGGGACGCGAAGGTCGTGGGGGCGAGCTCCTGCCGGCTCCGAGACAGGGCAGGTAGGCCAGTCAGCGGGTGTCCGGGGCGGAGCCGCGGCTCAGCCCGAGCCGAGCTGGGACTCGCCATCGAACCCGGCCAGCTGTAACAACGTCTCCAACGCCGCCTGCCTGATCTCCTCGACCGAGTCGCCGCGTTCGCCGAAACACTCCGCCGCCACGTCGAGCAGCGCCGTCACCACGGCCGCATCGGGATAGGGCACATCGACGAGCACGGTGCCGTCGCCCTCCTCCTCGCGCGAAGCCAGGTGGAGCCGTAGCAGCCGTCGAGTCTCCTCAGCCACAGCGACCCCCAACACGGCGGCACGCTCGAATCGCTCAGAAGCAATCACGTCACCCTCCAGTCGCACTGGTGTTCGGAACAGAAGGTAGGCGATGGCACCGACAAAAACCTTCATGATCGAGCGCGCGAGATCCCTCGAACGCCGCCGTCGCGCTCGACCCCGGCGCGCTCACCTGGATCGCCGAGGACAACCACTGGCGGGCCAGGACGCTCACCTCGCGGCAGTGGCCGGCGCCGCTCGCGCCGGCCAGGCAGGACTGGCGGCGGCCGGCTCGCAGGCCGGGACATGTGGCGGCCGTGTTCGGGGTGCTGAAGCTAGTGGGGTACGGGTGGCGCAGGTGGGTGGTCAGGCCACGTAGACGTAGCTCGGCACGCCCCCGTACGGAATCGTCCGGTCCTTGCGCATGCCCGCCCGCTCGGCCACCCGGCGGGACGGCTCGTTGATGTCGCGGATCACCGCCACGACCGTCCCGAGGTCCTTCCCGATCCGCAGCGCCGCCTCCACGAGCTCACCCGCGTACCCGCGCCCCCAAGCGGACGGCCGGAACCGGTAGTAGAGGTTCAGCACGTGCTTCCCGTCGACCAGAGCGTGACGTAGCCCCCCGAACCCGAGCACCTCCGACTCCCCGGTCGCCCGCACCGCCCAGTAGCCGAGCCCGCGCTCGGCCCAGTCGGCCAGCCACAGATCCAGCATGGCGCGGCTCGACTCCAGGTCAGGAGTGGGACCGGCGGGGTTGTAGACGTTCGTCAGCGGGTCGGAGTGAATCTCATGGACAGCGGCTAGATCGTCGGGGGTGACCCGAGAAAGCACCAATCGCGCCGTCTGCACCACTTCCATATTTTCAGGGTAGGCGGTTACTTCTTCTTGTCGGTGCTGGAGTCGGTGGCGAGCGCGGCGACGAAGGCCTCCTGGGGCACCTCCACGCGCCCGACCATCTTCATCCGCTTCTTGCCTTCCTTCTGCTTCTCCAGCAGCTTGCGCTTACGGGAGATGTCACCGCCGTAGCACTTGGCCAGGACGTCCTTGCGGATGGCGCGGATGTTCTCGCGGGCGATGACCCGGGCCCCGATGGCGGCCTGGATCGGTACCTCGAACTGCTGCCTGGGAATCAGCTCCCGCAGCTTCTTCGCCATGTCGACGCCGTACGTGTAGGCCTTGTCCTTGTGGACGATGGCGCTGAACGCGTCGACCGCCTCACCCTGCAGCAGGATGTCGACCTTGACCAGCTCGGCCTCCTGCTCGCCCGCCGGCTCGTAGTCGAGCGAGGCGTAGCCACGGGTGCGCGACTTGAGCTGGTCGAAGAAGTCGAAGATGATCTCGCCGAGCGGCAGCGTGTAGCGGATCTCGACCCGGTCCTCCGACAGGTAGTCCATGCCGAGCAGCTGCCCGCGCCGCCCCTGGCAGATCTCCATGATCGCCCCGATGAACTCGGACGGCGCCAGGATCGTCGACTTGGTGACCGGCTCGAAGACCTGCGCGATCTTCCCGCCCGTCGGGAACTCCGACGGGTTGGTGACGGTGAGCTCCTTGCCGTCCTCCATGACCACGCGGTAGACCACGTTGGGCGCGGTGGAGATCAGCGACAGGCCGAACTCGCGCTCCAGCCGCTCCCGCACGATCTCCATGTGCAGCAGCCCGAGGAAACCGACCCGGAACCCGAACCCGAGCGCCGCCGACGTCTCCGGCTCGTAGACCAGCGCCGCGTCGTTGAGCTGCAGCTTGTCGAGCGCCTCGCGCAGCTCGGGGTATTCGTCGCCGTCGATCGGATAGAGCCCGGAGAACACCATCGGCTTCGGGTGCTCGTAACCGGCCAGCATGTCGACGGCGGACTTGGCCGCCGAGGTGACGGTGTCACCCACGCGCGACTGGCGCACGTCCTTCACGCCCGTGATGAGGTAGCCCACCTCGCCGACGCCCAGGCCGAGGTCGGCGGGCTTGGGCTCGGGCGAGATGACGCCGATCTCCAGCGTCTCGTGCGTGGCGTCGGTGGACATCATGAGGATGCGCTCGCGCTTGCCCAGGTGGCCGTCCACGACCCGCACATATGTGACGACGCCGCGGTACGTGTCGTACACCGAGTCGAAGATCAGCGCGCGGGCGGCCGCGTCTGCGTTGCCCACCGGGGCCGGAACCGTCTTGACCACGTGGTCGAGCAGCTCGCGCACGCCCTCGCCGGTCTTGCCCGAAACCTTGAGCACGTCGGACGGGTCGCAGCCGATCAGCCCCGCCAGCTCCTCGGCGAACTTCTCCGGCTGCGCCGCGGGCAGGTCGATCTTGTTGAGGACGGGGATGATGTGCAGGTCGGCGTTCATGGCCAGGTAGAGGTTGGCCAGCGTCTGCGCCTCGATGCCCTGGGCCGCGTCGACCAGCAGGATGGCGCCCTCGCACGCCTGCAGTGACCTGGACACCTCGTACGTGAAGTCGACGTGGCCGGGCGTGTCGATCATGTTGAGCACGTGGCCGTCCCACGGCAGCCGCACGGCCTGCGACTTGATCGTGATGCCCCGCTCGCGCTCGATGTCCATCCTGTCGAGGTACTGGGCACGCATGGAGCGGTCGTCGACCACGCCGGTGATCTGCAGCATCCGGTCGGCAAGGGTCGACTTGCCATGGTCGATATGCGCGATGATGCAGAAGTTGCGGATCAACGCGGGGTCGGTCTGGCCAGGCTGAGTGCGCACCGAAGTCCGTTTCGACAGGGTTGAGGTCAAGCAGTCTTTTATGGTGACATGCCCGGGTGATTGCCCGAACCGTCATCCGCCGCGGCCTACGCCTGCTCGCGCTTGCCTTGGCCATCGTGGTGGCGCTGGTCGGCCTCCTCGCCGCCGCGCTCCGGATTCAGTTTACCGGTGCCCCGGCGGCCTGGGCGAAGAGCACGGGCAACGACGCCCTGTGGCTGGGCCACATGTGGGTGGACGGCCGCCGCACGGAGCGTGACGTCGAGCAGTTGGCGGTACGGCTGCGCGCCACAGGCATCAAGGACGTGTACGTACACTCGGGCCCTTTCGACTGGGACGGCACACTAAATCCCGCCAAATACCCCAACGCCGCAAATTTCGTGAAGTGGATGCACGAGCGCCTCCCCACGGTCCACGTCTCCGCCTGGCTGGGCCAGTCCGTCAAGAACGGCCTCGACCTGGACGACCCCAAGTCCCGCGAGAACGTCCTGGCCGGAGTCGCCGCCATCATGAAGCAGGGTTACGACGGCATCCACTACAACTTCGAGCCGATCGGCGACGGCGACACCGAGTTCCTGGAACTCCTGGACAGAACCCGGCAGCACACCAAGCTGCTGTCCACCTCCACCCCGCAGATCGAGCCGTACCCGGGGATGCGCATGACCGCCAGGGCCATCCTGACCCACGACAAGTACTGGTCCGAGGGCTACTTCAAGCAGGTCGCAGACCGCGTGGACCAGGTCGCCATCATGACCTACGACTCGTTCACGCCCTTGCAGTCCCTCTACGGCGGCTACGTGGTCCGCCAGGCCGAACTTGCCCTGCGTCTGGTCCCCGACGGCAAGTTGCTGCTCATCGGCGCCCCCGCTTACCACGACCACGGCATCGAATGGGCCGACGCCGCCGAGAGCGTCGCCATGGCCGCGGAGGGCGCTAGGCTCGCGTTATCGGCACACGGCCGCCGCGAGCGCTTCGGTCTTGCCCTCTACGTGGACTTCGCAGCCACGGAAGAGGACTGGAAGGAGTACATGACGCGCTGGCGTTGATTTGAGCTGCTGCCGGAGTTTGGTATCCTGTTCAACTGCGTGTGGCGCGCCCTCTCTAGCCCGCGCGCCCATCCATCACTTCAGACTTTCACCGAGGCTTCTTCGTGGCGAACATCAAGTCCCAGATCAAGCGCAACAAGCAGAACGAGAAGGCTCGCCTGCGCAACAAGGCGGTCAAGTCGTCCCTGAAGACGGCCGTCCGCAAGTTCCGCGAGGCCGCCGAGCAGGGCGACGTCGAGCAGGCCGCAGCGCTGCAGCGGGTTGCCGCCCGTCAGCTCGACAAGGCCGTCAGCAAGGGCGTCATCCACAAGAACCAGGCCGCCAACCGCAAGTCCGCGATCGCCAAGCAGGCCGCGACACTGGCTGCCAAGTAACGCGCCTGGCGTAGTAACGCCGCATCCCTCCTGGGGTGCGGCGTTTTCGTTTTCCACCACCTTTTGTCACAGTTTCGATATCACACGCCCGTATCGGGTGCGTCACCGTTGCAAAGATCACCTTGCCCCCGATCTTGCATCTGCTCGAAGGTGCACTAAACGGGCGAAGGGGGATGCATGCGGGGGCCGCTGGTCGTCAAGAGGGCGTTCAGTGAGCCGTTGCTCCTCCTGGCCGCGTTCGGCTCCATCCTGCTGGCCACCACCACGCTGGTCGCGCTGACCATGTACGCCTCCTCCATCGCCGACGCAGGTGTCCGGAGGACGATGGAGACGGCCTCGTACCACCAGGTCGCCGCCACCATCAGCGCCCCCGTGACGGCGGAGACGTTCCCGAAGTTCGACCGGTCCGTACGCGCCGAGCTAGGCAAGGCGTACACCAAGCCGCCCGCCGTCACCACCAGCTTCCGCTCGGACTCCTACGTGATGCCGGGCCAGGACGGCCAGGAGCGGCCCGAGCTGCTCAGGTTCGGCAGCTACGACGGCCTCGACCAGCACGCCAGGCTCGTCTCCGGCGCCTGGCCGCGCGCTGCGGGAGACCGGGTGGAGGCCGCGATCTCGCTCTCGGCGGCCTCGGCGGCCGGGCTCAAGGCAGGTCAGGAGTTCACCACGAAGGGCCGCCTGGACCCGCGCCCGGTCAGGGTGCGCATCGTGGGCGTGTTCCAGCTCAATGACCCGTTCGGCGAGCGGTGGGCGGGCGAGCAACTGCTCAGCCGGGGCGTGGAGCGCGGCGACTTCACCACGTACGGGCCGCTGATGGTGACGCGTGAGACGTTCGTCGCGCGCTTCGCCACGAACGTCAACGCCACCTGGACCGCGGTGCCCGACCTGCGCACGCTGACGCCCGCCCAGCTCCGCCCGCTGGCCGGCGCGATCGACCAGGTGGGCGCGCGGCTGAAGGCGGACGGCTGCGGCAGTTGCGTGGCCGCCAGCCGGTTGCCCGAGATGCTGACCCAGCTCGACACCGCATCCCTGGTGGCACGCTCTACGATGCTGATCCCGGTGCTGCAGCTGCTGCTGCTGGCCGCGTACGCGCTGATGCTCACCGCGCGGCTGCTCGCCGACCACCGGCGCATGGAGGTGGCGCTGCTGCGCTCCCGCGGCGCGGGTACGGTGCGGCTGGCGGCGCTGGCGGGCGGCGAGGCGCTCCTGGTGGCGCTGCCGTGCGCGGTCGCCGCGCCGTTCCTGGGGCCGCCGCTGCTCGCGCTGGTCAACCAGTTGCCGTGGATCAAGGCCTCAGGAGTACGGCTGGCGCCCTCCCCTGACCTGGGCACGTTCCTCGTGTCGTTCGGCGTGGCCCTGGCGGCTGCCGTGCTGCTGGTCCTGCCGGCGCTGGCGGGCACGCGGCGCACGTACGTCGAGGAGCAGTCGGCACGCGGCCGGAGCGGCGGGCGCGGGCTGATCGAGCGGGCGGGCGCGGACCTGGCGCTGCTGGTGGTGGCGGGGCTGGCGATCTGGCAGCTCCAGCACTACGGCGCGCCCGTCACCGCGACGGCCGCCGGAGCGCTCGGCATCGACCCGCTGATCATCTCCGGGCCCGCGCTGGCCCTGCTCGCGGGCGGCATGCTGGGGCTGCGGCTGGTGCCGCGCATCTCGAAGCTGGCCGAGCGGCTGACCTCCAGGCGGCCCACGCTCGCCCCGGCGCTGGGGGCCTGGCAGGTGAGCAGGCGGCCGCTCAAGTACGCGGGCCCCGCCCTGCTGCTGACCATGGCCATCGCGATCGGCATCGTGTCCATGGCCACCGCGGCCACCTGGCGGGCCTCGCAGCTCGACCAGGCCCGCCATCAGGCCGGGGCCGACCTGCGGCTGTCGGGGCCGCCGGACGGGCCGGAGCTGGGTGCGCTCGGGCGCGGGACGGCGTTCACGGCGCTGCCGGGCGTCACGGCGTACTCGCCGGGCTTCCGCGGCCAGACCGAGGTGAGCGGCGAGAGCGCGCTGCTGCTCGGCGTGGACGCGACCAAGCTCGGCACGCTGTTCCACCTGCGTCCTGACCTGTCTTCGCAGCCGGTGGGCGAGATGTCACGCGCGCTGGTGGGAGAACAGGCGGGCAAGCTGGACATTCCAGGTCAGCCGTCCACGATCACCCTCCGGGCCGGGGTGGACGCGGACCTGGCGGTGCGGCTGGTGCTCTCCGACGCGCTGGGCGTGTGGCGTGACCTGTCGCTCGGCGTGCTGCGGAAGGGCGAGAACCGGATCGACCTCGACCTCCGGCCGCTGGCCGGGCACACCGGGAAGATCACGTACCCGCTGTCGCTGCGCGGCCTCGTCGCGACCTCACCGCAGGGCACCGCGAACCTGACCCTGACCGGTCTCAGCGCCGACGGCCGCGCGCTGACGGCCCCTCCGCTGTCCATGAAGGTGACGCGGAGTGCGGTCGCCGCCTTCGCGCCGATGCCTCGGCCGGGGCCGCTGCCCGTGGTGCTCACCGCCGATCTGGCCGCCTCGCTCAAGCTGGCCGCCGGGCAGGCCGGGCCGGCCAGCATCGATCGCAGGGTGCTCCAGATCAAGGTGGTGGCCGTCGTGGACAGCATGCCGACGACCACCGCGGGGCAGAAGGCCGTACTCGCGGACTGGGGGACGCTGCAGGCGTACGAACTGGCCGCAGGGCAGTTGCCGAGGCCCGCCACCGAATGGTGGCTCGCCGCGGACGACACCGCGCCCGCGGTCAAGGCGCTCAAGGCCCGGCCCGAGTGGGACGTGACCGCGCTCGACCAGCGGCAGCTGGCGGCCGAGCTGCAGGACGACCCCCTGGCCAGCGGGCTGCAGGGGGCGCTGATGCTCGGGTTCGTGGCGGCGCTGGTGTTCGCGGCGCTCGGGTTCGTGGTGAACGCGGCCGTCGCGGCGCGGGAGCGCATGGGCGAGTTCGTGATCCTGCGGGCTCTCGGGGTGAGCTCGAGGCAGGTGTTCGGGCTGCTGGCGATCGAGCAGGCGTTCGTCATCGGGCTGTCGCTGGCCGCGGGCACCGGGCTCGCCGTGGTCGTCGGCGTGCTGGTGGTGCCGCACATCGTGCTGACCGGGCAGGCCGCGGCGGTCACGCCGGGCGTGGTGCTCGACATCCCGTGGAGCGCCACCGCGGGGATGCTGGTGCTGGTGGCAGCCGTGCTGTTCGCCATCGTGGCCGGGCTGGCCCGAAACCTGCGCGGGCGACGTGGACAGGGTGGGCAACTCGTGGAGGAACGGTGAGGATCGCCCTGCTCGCCCGCGTGCACCTGGGCACGCTGGCCGTGCTCTTCGTGCTGGCGCTGAGCGCCTGCCTGCTGGTGGCGGGCCTGCCCAGGGCGACGCAGGCGTCGTTCGACGAGGCGCTGCGCCGCTCGCTGGGCGCCGCCCCCGCGTGGCAGGCCGACCTGACGGTGAGTGTGGAGTCGCGCTCGCCGGAGGAGGACCTGCACGAACGCGGCCAGTTCGACCTCCGCGACCGCCGCTGGCGTGAGATCCTGCCGGAGGCGCTGCGGCCGCTGGTGACCGCCGCGGGTCACATGAGCGCCAAGACCACCCTCACGCCCGTCACCGGGACCGGCGGCCAGACGTTCATCAATCTGGGCTGGCTCTCGGACGCGGACCAGCGCGTGGACTGGGTCCAGGGGCGGGCGCCCGGCAGGCCCTCGACCATGCGGTACGAGGGCGCCACGATCCCGGTGTTCGAGGTGGGCGTCGTGGCGGACGCCCTGCGCGAGATGGACCTCCGGGTGGGCCAGACGAAGATGCTCGGCGAGAACGACTACGTCGCCGTGAAGATCGTCGGCGCCTTCAAGGCCAGGAACCCCGGAGATCGTTACTGGAGCCACAACCTCGACATCCTGCAGGTCACCAAGATCCAGCCGCCGGGTGCGCTGGACTTCGAGAAGCACATCACGACCCTCATCTCCGACGAGGGGCTGACCGCGCTCAGCGGCGAGGGGCGCAACCTGTCCTACAACTGGATCCTGCCGGTCGACGCCCGAGGGGCGAGCGCGCTGGCCGCGCCCGACGTCGACGCGGCGGTCACCGAGTTCGCGCGGGTGGTAGCGCTGCAGTCCACGGGCAGCCCGTACCACGTGGACACCGGGCTGCACAAGCTGCTCGGCGACTTCCTCGCCGCGCTGGCCACCGCGCAGACCGTGATGTACCTGGGGCTCGGCGGGCTGCTGGCGGTGGCGCTCGGCGTGATCGCGCTGACCGTGCTGCTGCTGACCGACCGCCTCGATCACACCCTGACCTTGGCCCGGGCGCGCGGCGGGTCGCTGCGGCAGGTGGCCTGTGCCGCGGCTGCGGTGGCCGGGGCCGCGGTGGTGCCCGCCGGTCTGGCCGGATATGGATTGTCCTACCTTGTGCCTGGCCCTGTGCTGCCGATCGTGCACCTGGGGCCGGCCGTCGTGGTCCTGGTGGCCGTCGGGTTCGCCGCCGCCCAGGTGGCCCGCACGCACCGGACCCCGTTGCACGAGCGCCGCGACGACGTGGCCGCCACCCGGGTATCGGCCCGGCGGGTCACGCTCGAGGTGCTGGTCGTGGCGCTCGCGCTGACAGGGGCGTACCTGCTGCGGGCCCGCGGGCTGAGGGGAGGCGATCCGTTCCTGCTCCTGGTGCCGGTCGGCCTGACGCTGGCCGCCGCGTTGATCACCTTGCGCTGCTACCCGTACCCCTTGCGGCTGTTCGTACGGCTGGCCGCGCGCGGGCGGGCGGCCGTGCCGTTCCTGGGCCTGACCAGGGCGGCCCGGGCACGCTCCGCCAGCGTGCTGCCGGTGCTGATCCTGCTGCCCGCGCTGGGCGTGTCGGTGTTCGCGGCGGTGATCTCCGACGGGATCGCGAGCACGCAGCGGCTCGCGTCCTGGCAGCAGGTGGGCGCACCGATCAAGCTGACGTCGGACATCGAGATCCCCGCCGCCACGATCTCGCGGGTGCGCGAGCTGGCCGGGGTGGAGCAGGTGGTGATCGCGCAGAGGGGGCGGGTACAGGTCGGTTACAGCGCGGAGCGGGCGGAGGCCATCGCGGTCGACGTGGCGCAGTGGCGCCGCATCCTGGACGGCTCTCCCGTGAGCCTGCCCGCTCTGTCCGATGGAGCGCTGGTCTCTCCCGAACTGCGGGGGCGGGGAACGTTCGAGATCGGCTGGCAGTCGCGGGTCAAGCTCGCGACCCGGGGCGTGATCGACTCGGTGCCCGGTTTCTACACCAAGGGGAAGTTCATCGTCGTGCCCCTGGGCGTGCTGACCCGGCCTGCCGTGAACACCTTGCTGATCAAGGGGGACGTGTCTCTCGATTCGCTGACGCGGCTGGTCCCGTCGGCGACCGTGGAGTCGCAGGAGCGGGCGTTGAGCGCCATCCGGGACGATCCGCTCACCCGTGCCGTGCGCTGGGCGCTGATCGTGGTGACGGTGGCACTGGGCTCGTACGCGCTGGTCGCGGTCGTGTTGTCCCTGGTCATCGGCGCCGCTGAGCGGGCGCGGGCGGTGTCGTTCCTGCGTACGCTCGGACTGTCGGACCGTCAGGCGCAGCGGCTGACCGTGCTGGAGATCCTGCCCATGATCCTCGTCACCGCCCTGGTGGGGCTCGGCCTGGGCCTCTTCTTGCCGTTCGCGCTCGGGCCCGCCGTGGACCTGTCGTCGTACGCCGGTGACCTGCCCGTCGGCGACTACTCGCTCGATCTGCTCACACCTCTTGCGCTGGCGGCCGGGCTCGCCGCCGTCGCCGTGCTCGGCGCGTACGCGCACACCGCCATCAGCCGCCGTCGCAACCTCGGCGCCGTCCTGCGAGTGGGGGACCTCACATGAACCCGACCCTGTCCGAGCTGGAAGCCAGGGCCACCCGGGAGAAGGCCGCGTTCGGCGGCGACGCGCACATCGTGTGCGACAACCTGGTGCGCATCTACAAGACCGAGGGCGTCGAGGTCGTCGCCCTGCAGGGGCTCGACCTGGTGATCGACAAGGGCGAGCTGGTGGCCATCGTCGGCGCGTCGGGGTCGGGCAAGTCGACGCTGCTCAACGTGCTGTCCGGGCTGGACGTGCCGACGGCCGGGGTGGCGAGGGTGGCGGGGACGGACCTGCTGTCGATGAACGCTCGCGACCGGCTGCGGTACCGGCGGTCCGTGGTGGGCTTCATCTGGCAGCAGACCGCGCGGAACCTGCTGCCGTACCTCTCCGCTCGTGAGAACGTCGAGCTGCCGATGAAGCTGGCCGGGCGGCGCGGGGGGCGGGCTCTCGAGCTGCTGGAGCTGCTCGGGGTCGGCTACTGCGCCAACCGCAAGATTCCCGAAATGTCGGGCGGCGAGCAGCAGCGGGTGGCCATCGCCGTCGCGCTCGCCAACTCCCCGCAGCTCATCCTGGCCGACGAGCCCACCGGCGAGCTGGACAGCGAGACGTCGGAGCAGGTCTTCGACGCGCTCCGGAAGGCCAACAGGGAGCTGGGGGTGACCGTGGTCGTCGTGACGCACGACCCGCTGGTGGCGGAGCAGGTGGACCGTACGGTGGGCATTCGCGACGGGCGTACCAGCAGCGAGACGTTGCGGCGCGAGGGCGCCGAGGGGGAGATCATCGCCGAGGAGTACGCGGTGCTGGACCGGGTGGGGCGGCTGCAGCTGCCGCGCGACTTCATGAGCGCCCTCCAGATGGAGCGGCGAGTCCGCCTCGAGCTCGAATCCGACCACATCGGCGTGTGGCCCGCACGGGAGGAGTCCTCTGATGACTGATTCGCCCCTGGTCGTGGTGGAAGGGCTGCGCAAGGTCTACCGGAGCGGGCCCAAGGAGGTCGTGGCGCTGCGGGACGTGTCCTTCTCGGTGTTTCCCGGGGAGCTCGTCGCCGTGCGCGGGCGGTCCGGGTCCGGGAAGACGACCCTGCTCAACCAGATCGGCGGCCTGGACAGACCGGACGCCGGGCGGGTGGTGGTCGACGGGCACGAGGTCACCGCCATGTCCGAGGACGCCCTGCTGGCCTTGCGGCGGGACGTGGTGGGGTTCGTGTTCCAGTCGTTCGGGCTGATCCCGGTGCTGTCGGCGGCGGAGAACGTGGGGGTGCCGATGCGGCTGCTGCGGATGCCGGTGGAGGAGCGGGAGGCTCGCATCCGTCTGCTGCTGGCTCTGGTGGGGTTGGAGCAGCACGTCAACCAGCGGCCGTACGAACTGTCCGGGGGGCAGCGCCAGCGCGTGGCCATCGCGCGGTCGCTGGCGAACCGGCCCCGGCTTCTCGTCGCCGACGAGCCCACAGGGCAGCTGGACTCGCAGACCGGGCGGCAGATCATGGAGCTGCTGCGGGCGGTCGTACGGAGTGAGGGGGTCACGGCCCTGGTGGCCACCCATGATCCCAGCCTGATGACGCTGGCCGACCGGGTGCTGGAGATCAGCGACGGCGTCGTACGGGAGGCGGCGCTCACCTGACGCCGCCGCTGCGCGATCTCCTGACCTCCCACCGCTCGGTCTCTCGGGAACGTGCCGACGGGAGGATCGCGGCGAGATTCGCGGCGGCGACCAGCACGCCTCCGGTCAGGGCCAGCGCCGTCACCCCGGTGACGCCGGCCAGCGGCGCCGCCACCGCCAGCCCGAACGGCCGCGACGCGAACGAGATGAGCTGGTCGAACGACCGCACCCGCCCCAGCGCGTTCTCCGGGATCTCATTGGCCACCACCGTCTCCCACAGCGGGCTGAGCAGCCCCAGCCCGAACATCGCCACGAAGTACACGCCCGCCGTCACCGCGGCCGGCGCGGTCACGGCCAGGGCCACCATGGGCAGCAGGTAGCACGCGGCGCCGGCCTGCACCACCACCAGCGGCCTGCGTATGGGCAGCCGAGGAGCGGCGAACACGCCCAGGACCAAGCCGACCGTGCCGCTCTGCACGATCAACGTCCAGCTCACCTCGCCCCCGAGCTCCCGCACGGCCGTCACCGGGCCGAGCGTCAGGAACAACCCGGCCATGAAGTGCCACACGCCGTGCCCGAGAGTGCAGACCAGGAACCATCGACGTGCCCTGACCTCCCGCCACCCCTCGGCCACGTCCCTGCGGAAAGAGGAGATCGCTTTGACATGAGGCGCAGAGGGCGTGCGGATCCCACCGAGGGTCAGCGCCGAGCAGGCGAACAGCGCCGCCGTGAGCGCGGCCGCCCAGCCGGGACCGGCGGCCAGCGTGACCGTCCCTGCCAGCGCCGGAGCGACGACCGCGGACAGGCTCGTCGCCACGCCGATACGGGCGTTCATCCGCAACCTGTCCTGGCCCGGCACCACCGCGACCACCAGCCTCGGCACGGCCGGGCTGCCGAACGCGATGGCGATCCCCGCCACGGCTGACAGCAGCGCCAGATCGAGGAGGCGGTTCACACCGAGCAGCAGCTCGGCGGCGATGGCGGCCTGCGACAGGCACCGGGTCAGGTCGGCGAGCAGCGCGACCCGTTCGGGCCGGATCCGGTCGGCCAGCACCCCGCCCACGGGAAGGAACAGCAGGAGCGGAACCATCTCGCTCGCCAGCACGATGCCCAGCGCCCCTCCGTCCCCGGTCGCCCGCAGGACCGCCAGGGTCAAGGTGGTGGGGATGAGCGCGGTGGCGAGCGCGGACAGGCATCGCCCGATCAGGAGTCGTGTGGTCACGAGTGTCCAAGGTATTTCGCTGGCGAATGTTTCGTCAACAAAATACTCGCTGCCGTATGATCCGGGCATGGAGGACTCGGTCGATCGCCACCTGGCCCGCTGGCGCGGCAAGGCCCCGTTCGACGAGCGGGTGGAGGCGGTCGTGACGCGGCTGCAGGTCCTCGTGAAGCACCTGGCCCACACCAAGGAGGCGGCGCTGAGGGAGGTGGGGATGCAGGACTTCGAGTTCGAGACGTTGCACCGGCTGGTGGCGCGCGACGGCTCGGCGACGCCGTCCGAGCTGGCCACCGACCTCCTGCTGTCCCCGGCCGGGATGACGGGCCGGCTGGACACGCTGGAGCGGTCAGGGCTGGTACGGCGAGTGCGCAGCACGGAGGACCGCCGGCGGGTGGACGTCGAGCTCACCCCCAAGGGCCACGACCTCTGGATGGACGCGATGACGATCCGGGCGGAGGTGGAAGCCGAGATGGTGAACGCCCTCCCGCCCGCAGACCAGGCCATCCTGGACGGCCTGCTCAAGCAACTCCTGGTGAAGACGGAAACCAGCCACTGACCCCAGCGGCGCCGCGCCGGTAATCCGATTGCGTGGCCCGGCCCACCGGTGGTAAACCATGGAGGAATTTCCGCTGATCGGAGGCAATACGTGGGCCAATCGCCCTTCCGCATCGAGGTGCCCAGCGACGTGCTGGACGACCTCCGGGCCCGGCTACGTGCCACCAGGTTCACCGATCGCACCGGCACGAAGCCGTGGCAGGCCGGCGCCGACCCCACGTACCTGCGGGAACTCGTGGCGTACTGGGCGGAAGGGTTCGACTACCGCGCCCGGGAGGCCGAGCTCAACGCGCTGCCGCACTACCGGGAGCGGGGCATGCATTTCGTACGCATCCCCGGGGCGGGCCCCGCGCCCATGCCCATCCTCCTCTGCCACGGATGGCCGAGCAGTTTCCTGGAGATGCTCCCCCTGGCGGCACGCCTGGCCGACCCCGCCCGCCACGGCGGCGACCCGGCCGACGCGTTCGACGTGGTGATCCCGTCCATGCCGGGTTTCCTCTACTCCGACCTGCCGGCGGAGCCGCTCACGCGCGCCGCGATGGCACGTACGCTGCACACGCTGATGACCGGCACCCTGGGGTACGAGCGGTACGCCGCCTTCGGAGGCGACATCGGGGGAGCGGCCATCCAGTGGCTCGGCGCGCTCTATCCCGACCAGGTGGCCGGGATCCACCTGATCCATCCGCCGTTCCCCGCCTCGCTGGAGGAGCCGCCGATGTCGGCGGAGGAACGGGCGTTCGTGGCGGCGGAGGAGGCGTACGACGAGCTCGACGGCGGCTACAGCGCAATCATGGGGACGCGGCCCGACACCATCGCCGCCGCCCTGATCGACTCACCCGCCGGACTGGCTGCGTGGATAGTCGACAAATATCGGGACTGGAGCGACTGTCACGGCGACGTGGAGTCGCGCTTCGACCGCGACACTCTGCTCACGATCCTGACGCTGTACTGGGCGACCGGCTCGATCGGCACATCGTTCAGGCAGTACTACGACTGGGAGCACAACACCCCCCGCCCGCCGATCACGGTGCCGACGGCCATCACGCTCAGCCACGAACCGGTCATGTCCGGCATCCCTCGCTCGATCGCCGAACGATCCTGCACCGACCTCCGCCACTGGAACGAACCCGGACGTGGCGGACACTTCCTGGCGCTGGAGGAGCCGGAGCTCATGCATGGGGAGTTGACGGCCTTCTTCCGCCCCCTCCGCCACACGCACTGACCCCGTACCGAACGCCAGAGCCCGTACCCCACGCCAGACCCGGTGCCCGAAGTCTGACCCCGGTGCCCGAAGTCTGACCCTGCAACCAACGCCAGACCCGGCGCCCGCAACACGCGAGGGCCACCCACTACCGCCCTGTACGGCAGGCGACGATGACCTGCACTGCGTGCTCCAACGCGTAGGCCGGATCCGCTCCGCCACCCTTGACCTGCTCATCCGCACTGGCAACGGCCTGGATGGCCTTGGACAGCCCCTCGGGCCCCCACCCGTTCAGCTGCCGCTTGACCCGATCGACCTTCCACGGCGGCATGCCGACATGGCCGGCCAGCTGCCCGCCCCGAAGGTTGCGCGGCGCGCTGCCGACCTTGGCCAGCGACCGCAGCCCACCGGCCAGCGCACTCACCAGCAAGACGGGAGCGACCCCGGTGCCGAGAGCCCACCTCAACTGCTCCAGAGCGTCGGCCAAACGCCCCTCGACGGCGGAGTCCGCCACGTTGAAGCCGGTCACCTCGGCCCGCCCCTTGTGGTAGCGAGCCACGGCGGCCGCGCCGATCGTCTTGTCCTCCGTGTCGAACACCAGCTGATTGCACGCCGCCGCCAGCTCCCGCAGGTCGTTGCCCACGGCGTCGAGCAACGCCTGAGCCGCGTCACCGGAAATGCCCCGCCCGGCCCGCTTGAACTCGCCCTTGATGAAGTCCAGCCGCTCCCCCGCCTTGGTGACCTTGTTGACCGTGATCACCTTGGCCCCGGCCTTCTTCACCCCGTCGACCAGCGCCTTCCCCTTCACCCCGCCCGGGTGCGCCAGAACGAGCACGGTGTCGTCGGAGGGCTGCTTGGCGTAGGTGACGATCTCGGCGATGACGTCCTTCGCCAGATCCTGCGCCGATCGGATCACCACCACGGACCGATCGCCGAAGAGCGACGGCGAGGTCAGCTGCATCAGCTCCCCGACCCCGACCTTCCCGCCCATGAGGTCATGCGTATCGGCCCCCGGATCAACGGACCGGGCCGCCGCGACGACACCACTCACCGCCCGCTCGGCCAGCAGCTCCTCATCGCCGAGGACCAGGGTCACAGGTGCTGGATCGGTTCCCGCCATATCAGGCAGCATGCCATGCGCCACCGACAACCTGGTACTCGAAGATCGACGAGCCGGCTCTTGGGACAGCCTCGTCCGGGACATCCTGGTAGTCCCAGGGACAGGGAGAATGCGCACGTCGCTCCTATGGTGGTTGGCATGGCAACCGGAAGTGAGCTGGGCGAGTACCTGCGTTCCCGGCGTGAGCGCGTTCGTCCGGAGGACGTCGGCCAGCCCGGGGGCGACAGGCGCCGGGTGCCGGGTCTGCGCCGGGAGGAGGTCGCCCTGCTCGCGGGGATCAGCACCGAGTACTACCTCCGACTTGAGCAGGGCCGCGACCGTCACCCTTCAGAGCAGGTCCTTCACAGCATCGCCCGCGCCTTGCTGCTGGATGGCGACGAGGAGACGTACCTGCACGAGCTGGCCCGCCCCCCGCGCCCCAGATCCCGAAAGGCCGCGCGCCCGGAGAAGGTCAGCCCCGGCGTGGTGAGCCTGATCAACAGCTGGACCTCCACCCCGGCCCACGTCCACGGCCCGCACATGGTCACGCTCGCCGCGAACCCGATGGCCGTCGCCTTGTGCCCCCACTTCGCGGCGGGCATCAACTCCCTGCGCGCCGCGTTCCTGGAGCCGGAGATGCGCGAGCTCTACCGCGACTGGGACGGGATGACGGCCAAGGTGGTGGCGTACTTGCGCTCCGTCATCGGGGGCGGCGCGGACGACGACCCGCGGCTGGTGGAGGTGCTCGGCGAGCTGAGCCTGCACAGCGAACGTTTCCGTACGTTGTGGGCTCGCAAGGACGTACGGCGGAAGACGAGCGGCATCACTCGCATGCGCCATCCCCTGGTGGGTGATCTCGACCTGCACTACGAGAAGTTCGCCTTGCCTGAGGCGCCCGGCCAGATGCTCGTCACGTATCACGCCCTGGCGGGGAGCGACACCCGCGAGCGGCTGGACCTGCTGGCCCACCTCATCACCTGACCTGGCCTCACGGCCTATACGCCCGCGCACCGGTGCGGGCGCCTGGTGCGCCATGCCCAAAATCCACGGTTCCACGTAAAGGACAACATGAACCCCGAAACAGTGCTGGTGACGGGCGGCTCCGGCTTCCTCGCCACCCGCTGCATCGCCCAGGCCCTTCAGGCCGGATATCCCGTACGCACCTCGGTCCGTACTCCGGAACGGGAGGGCAGGATCCGCCAGGACATCGAGCGGTTGGGCATCCCGGCCGGAGACGCGCTGAGCTTCGTCACCGCCGATCTGACCTCGGACGACGGCTGGCCGCAGGCCGTCGCCGGCTGCGACTACGTCCTGCACGTCGCCTCGCCCTTCCCTCCGAGCCAGCCGGAGAACGAGGACGACCTGATCGCGCCCGCGCGGGAGGGGACCCTGCGCGTGCTGCGCGCCGCGAGAGAGGCGAAGGTAGGCCGGGTAGTGGTCACCTCCTCCTTCGCCGCCATCGGCTACGGCCATCCCGACACGGACCGCCCGTTCACCGAGGACGACTGGACGAACATCGACGGCGGCGTATCCCCGTACATCAAATCCAAGACCCTGGCGGAACGTGCCGCCTGGGACTTCATGGCCCGCGAGGGCGGACCCATGGAGCTGTCGGTGGTCAATCCCGTAGGCATCTTCGGCCCGGTGCTGGGCCCGGACCACGCCGCGTCCATCAACATGGTCAAAATGCTGATGAACGGCGACATGCCCGGCACCCCACGCCTCTCCTTCGCGGTCGTCGACGTACGCGACGCCGCCGACCTCCACCTGCGCGCGATGACGAGCCCGGACGCGGCCGGGCAGCGCTTCCTGGCGTCCGCCGGGGACGCCCTGTCCCTGCACGACATCGCCCTGATCCTCCGCCGTCGCCTGGGCGAGGCCGCTCGCAGGGTGCCCTCCGAGATCCTCCCGGACGAGACGGTACGCCAGGCCGCCCGCACCAACCCCGCGATGCGCGAGACGGCCGACAACCTCGGCAAGGTCCGCCACCTCAGCAGCGCCAAGGCCCGCCGCCTCCTCGGATGGACCCCACGCTCAAGCGAAGAGACGGTCACGTCCACAGCCCAGAGCCTCCTCCACCTCGGCCTTGTCAGTGCGGTCTGAGGGCACGGGGTTTCTGATTGACCGAGGAGCCACGTGGCCCGAGCACACGAACCTCTGACCGACCGAGGAGCCACGTGGCCCGAGCACACAAGCCCCTGACCGACCGAGAAACCACACAGCCCGAGCACACAAGCCCCTGACCGACCAAGAAACCACGTGGTCGGAGGGCACGAGGCTCTGGTTGGCCTAGGGACCACGCGGCACCATGGCCATCTCTCCTTCCCGCTCCACGACGGCGAGATCGCCGGACTTGTCGGTCCGGTAGACGCTGGCCCCGAGCCGGTGCAGGAGTGCCAGAGTGGACGGCGCCGGATGGCCGTAGTCGTTGTCGGCCCCCACACTGATCAACGCGGCCCGCGCGCCGACAGCCGACAGGAAGGCCGGGGACTGCCGGTTCGATCCGTGGTGCGGGGTCTTGAGGATGTCAGCCCGCACCGCAACCCGCCGCAGCAGCTCCTCCTGCGCCTCCGTCTCCAGGTCGCCGCACAGCAGGATCGAGCCGGCCCGCCAGCGTACGTAAACGACCACGCTGGAGTTGTTGATCGCGCTGCCCTCACCCAGCCCGTTCATCTCGCTCTGAGCGGGGTCGGGGGCGAGCACGGACAGCTCGGACGGGCCGAATCGCCAACGGGTCCCGGGCGAGGCCGTCCATTCCGGTATGTGGTGGTGTGCGAGTGTGGCCGAAATGTGCGCGCCGGCTCGGGCGGCGCTTGTCCGTTGCGGACTGACGACCACGGCTCCGACGCGCCGGTTCCTGAGCACGCCCGGGAGGCCGTCCACGTGGTCGGCATGCGGGTGGGTGAGGATGAGCAGGGGTACGTCGTCAACGCCGAGCCTGCGCAGACAACGGTCCATGACGACCGGATCGGGTCCGGTGTCGACCACGACGCCTCGTCCCGGTCCCGCCGCCACCACAAGACCGTCCCCTTGGCCGACATCGCACATCACCATCAGCCAGCCCTTGGGCGGCCAAGAACCGGCGATGGGCCGGATCACCAGCACGGCCACCAAGGCGGCACCGGCCGCCGTCAGCGCCACCGCCCTCCAGGCCCGCCGCCGCAGGATCGGGATCGCGACCGCCACCGCGACCAGGAGCAGCCCCAATCCGGGAAGCCCACCAGGCCACGGCACAGTGGCGAAAGGCAGGTTGACCGCCCAGCGTGCCACCGTGACAATCCACCCGACCGCGTAACCGGCCGGAATCACCAGAAGCCTGGCACCCTCGGACCATATGGGCGCCACCAGAGCGGCGCCGAACCCGAGCAACGTCGCAGGCGCCACCGCCGGAGCCACGAGCAGGTTGGCGACCACCGCGACGGGGGTCAGTTGTCCCGACATCAGCACGAGAACGGGCGTCACCGCCACCTGAGCGGCCACCGGCACGGCAACAGCCTCGGCCATCCAACGCGGCAGTCGGCACGCCCACTTGGAACCGCCGCCATCCGATGACGAATCACCCTCGCGCCCCAGCCCACCTTCCCCTTCCTGACACTGGCTGTCTTCCGGACACCAACCACCTCCCCGACACTGGCAACCTCCCTGATGCCGGCCACCTCCCTGATGCTTGCCGTCTTCTCGGCAGTGACCGTCTCCCAGGCACCGACCACCTTCCCAGCACCGGCCGCCTTCAGAGCGCTGGCCACCTTCCAGGTACTGGCCGCCTTCTCGGCAGCAACCGTCTCCCAGGCGCCGACCACCTTCAGAGCACTGGCCACGTTCCAGGTGCTGGTGACCTTCTCGGCAGTGACCGTCTTCCGGGCACCGACCACCTTCCGGCCATTGGCCGTCTGCTGGGCACTGGCTGTCGTTTGCCGGGGCTGACAAGCGGTCGCGCCAGCGTGGGGCGAGGATGAGGATGCCTGCGGTGGCCGCGGCCGAGAGGGCGAAGCCGTACGAGCGGGCTAGTTCGGGAGCGAACAGCACCAGGAGGAGGACCGTGGCCGACAGGGCAGCCATACCGTCCTTCGAGCGGCCGGTGCCCAGCGCGATGGCGGCGGCCAGGCCCATGAGGAGAGCGCGTAGGACGCTCGGGGATGGGCGAGCGACCACGGCGAACCCGAGCATCGCGATGGCGGCGAAGACGGCTCTCAGGGGCAGGGAGAGGCCGAGGAAGCGGGAGAGGGCGAGGGCGGCGCCTGCCACGATTGCGAGGTTTGCACCGCTTACGGCATTCAAGTGGCTCAGGCCGGCCTCTTTGAGGTCGGATGCCACCTGAGGATCCATACGTGAGACATCACCGACGACCAAGCCCGGCAGAAGGCCTCGCTGGTCGGTGGGGAGGGCGTCGGCGGCGGCTCGCAGGCCCGACCTGAGGGTGCCCGCCGCTGTCTGGAGACCGGACGGGGGCGTCAGGACTCGGGGTCGACCTTGCACCAGGAGGATGGCTGCAACGAGGTCGCCGGGGTTCGGCTTGGCCAGGCGTCCGGTGACTTCGAGGTGCTGGCTGGGGAGAAAGGTGCTCCAGTCGTGTCCGGCGGCGAAGACGGTGATGGGGACGTTGACGGCCTGCCGGGTGCCGGCCGTTTGGATGAGCTCCAGGGTGGCTGGGGTCACGTAACTCTCTTGGTGGAAATGGCCGCTTCTGCTTGCTCTCCGTTTGGGGTCGTCGGTGAGGGCGATCTGGGCCTTTATGGAGGTGTTCTTCCTGGCCAGGTCGGCTGCTGGTCCGGTGGTCAGAGCGTGGACTCGGAAGGCGACCGACGCCGAGGCCGCGGCGGCACAGATGAGCGTGGCAATGGTGATGTTGCGCCATGGAGCCGGGTGAGGTGGTCGCCTTACCTTCCATGGGGGTGGTGGACTCATGTGCCATTCGGTCCGGTCAAGCTGGTCGAGAGGTGCCGGCCAAGGTCGTCGCCACGTCCGCGGGCTTGGAGAGGGCGAGTCCCATGCGGGCCGGTCGGTGTCAGCGGGCGGCCGCGAGCCCTCACACGCGTGCCATGGGTCCCACGACGCGATCCCTGGGAGCCGCTGCCCGATGTAAGGGAGCCGGTAAGCCAGCCAAGTTGCCCAGTTCCCAAGTCTCGTTCGCCAGGTCACGGACTGGAGGCGCCACCGTACGGACCGGGCGTGCCAGGCTACGGCCGTCGCGGTCAGGACTGCGGAGATGGCGACGATCAGGCCTGTGCGGGCTGAACAGCCGAGCAGGGTCAGGGAACTCGCCCAGGCGGCCAGTGCGGGGACGATGAGGGGCCAGGCGTGCTCCCGCTTACCGCTGTCCTGGTCGGTACGGGTTCCACCGTCCTGGTCGGCGCCGCTCCCGCTACCCCGGTCGGTGCGCCTCCCGCTGCCCCGGGCGATGCGGGTTGCGTCGTCCAGGGGCGTGCGGCGGGTCCCCTCGTCCTGGACGGTGCTGGTTACGCCGGTATTCCTGTCGTTCCCGTCGTCAGCCCAGCCGCCGTCGCATGGGCCGTTGATGCTGTCCAGGCCCGTACGTGCTGGGTGGGCGTCATGGGTGCGCGGGGTCGCCATGTCAGACACGGACCCTCGCCTTGAGCTCGTCGAACTTTCGTGGGCCTATTCCACTCACCTCGCGTAGCTGCTCGACGGTGGTGAAGCCGCCGTGGGAGTCGCGGAACTCGATGATGCGGGCTGCCAGGACCTCGCCCACGCCTGGAAGTTGTTCGAGTTGGGCGGTTGTGGCGGAGTTGAGGTCGAGGACGGCGGTGGCCGGATCCGTGATGGGCGAGCCGGGGATCGCCTGGCCGGCAGCGGCGCCTACGACTATCTGCTCGCCGTCGATGAGGCGTCTGGCGAGGTTGAGTGAGCCAGTGGAGGCTCCGCGTGACACACCTCCGGCTGCTGTCACGGCGTCCGTGACTCGGGAGCCTGAGGGGAGAAGGTAGACGCCGGGTTTGCGGATCTTGCCGGTGACGTGGACGGTCACCTTGGCCAAGGCGGTCGGTGGCGGGGTTGTCTGCGCGGCGATCGGGGTGGGGACTGGCAAGGGCTCTGTTGAGGGCTGGGAGCGCCAGAGGAAGAAGGCGGCGACGGCCGCGGCCAGAGCACCCACGGCCAGAAGAACGCGGAGGCCGGGCTTGCCTGGGTCGAGGGCCGGGGCGTGGGCGGCGAGGGCTGCGCGGAATGCCTGGAAGGACGGTGGTACGGGGGCAGGCCCTCCGCTCTTTCGGTGAGGGTGGGCCGAGGCATTTGGGCGCTGTTCGTAGCCTTCGTAGGGCGTGGGTGCGTCATCCCGCCCGTGTCTTACAGGGGATGTGATCGCGGCGGCGGAGGCCCAACGGCTTGCCTTTTGAGGCTGCCCAGCCTCGCGGCTTCTCTCCTGAGGTGTGCTTGAGAGCCATTCAGCGTGGCGGCCTCTCTGCTCAGGGCCGGATGAGGGCCACCCCGCCTCGTGGCTTCCCTCCTGAGGGGTGGGTGAAGGCCACCCCGCCTCACGACTTCCCTCCCGAGGGGCGGGTGAGGGCCACTCCACCTGGCGGCTTCTGCCCCGGGGCTTGGGTGAAACGTCGTGGCTTTTCGCCCGAGCCTCGGCCGGCTCGCTCGCGCCACCAGCGAGCCGGCCGAGAGGGTGGCGGGAGCGGCGGGAAGGCGCGGTGATCGACCGTAGCCGGGACTCGGCTATGGTCCGCTCTGCCGTGGGGTCGGGGGTTCGCACGGCAGAGAACGTAGGTCCTCAGCGGCGATCGCCGCGGTTCCGAACCGCGTTCTGGGGATGGGCCGGAGATGAGCGAAGAGGCTGTGGACAACGAGACAACTTGGAATCTCACCCGGGCACCCGCAGGGCTTCGAAGGGCTGAAGGCACGCTGAGTGAATTGACAGCGGCACTTGGGTCGACCAAGGGTACGGTCAGCTACCACGTACGCGTCCTGCGCGAAGCCGGGCTTGTCCGTCTGGAAGGAACCCGGCAGGTGCGTGGCGGCACCGAGCAGCGCTTCGAGCTGATCAGCAGGGGATTCAGGCTGGATGAGGACGGCGGCATTGGGGCGGAGTTCCTCCTCGACGCCGCTCTGGCGGAGATGTCGCCCGCCCGCTCCGGTCACCCCGGGCACACCGTGCTGCGTCACCTCTGGCTGACCTCTGATCAGGCTCGCGCGCTGGCCGAGCGGCTCGAGACGTTGGCCGGCGATCGCTATGAGGCCGCGGGCCCCGAGACCGAGGCGTACGGACTGCTCCTCAGCCTCTACCAGGCCGACATCCCTCGCCTGCCTCCCGGCGAGTAAAGAGGCCTCGACGCGATTTTGGTGCAGAAGGCCCGTACGCGAGCCTGAACCTCACGCGCTAAAGGGCACGCGACGTGACCGTGAGGCCGAGCATGCCGGGGCCCACGTGGGCGCCGATCACCGCCCCGACCTCCATCACCCGCAGTTCCACCAGATCGGCCAGTCGCTTCGGCAGGCGCTCTGCCAGTGCCTCGGCCCGCTCCCTCGCCCCCAAGTGCTGTACGGCCACCTCCACGGGCCCCTCACCCGCCGCATGGACGGCCAGGTCCTCCAGGCGGGCGATGGCGCGTGACGACGTGCGGACCTTCTCCAGGAGTGAGATGTGGCCGTCCACGATGTGGAGTAATGGCTTGATCATGAGGGCCGAGCCGAAGAGAGAGGCCGCCGTGCCGATGCGGCCGCTGCGCCGCAGGTATTCGAGGGTGTCGACGTAGAAGAACGTCTGGGTGGTTTCCCTGCAGCGGCGGGCGGCTGACGTCACCGCCTCCAGGGAGGCGCCGCTCGCGGCGGCGCGGGCGGCGGCCAGGACCGGGTAGCCGAGGCCCATGGCGATCGAGCGGCTGTCGATCACTTCCACTGGTACGGGTGCCCGCTCGGCGGCCGCTTGGGCGGACTCGACGGTGCCGGAGAGCTCGCGGGAGAGGTGGATGGAGACGATGCCGGTCGCGCCCGCGGCCGCCAGGGAGGAGTAGCAGGAGGCGAAGCTCTCCGGCGAGGGTCGGGAGGTGCTGGTGGAGGCGAGGTCGCCGACGAAGGGGCTTGAGCCGCGGGAGCCGCCGCCCGAAGACTCGACCCGGCCTGAGGAGTCAGCCCCGCCTGAGGGACGCTCGTGGAATGCAGCGCCGCCCACACGGAAGGAGGGCTCGTCGTACGACACACCCCCAGCGATCACCTGCACCGGCACGACCGTGACCCCCGGCACGGGCGGCAGGTAGGCCGTCGAATCCGTGACGATGGCGACCAAGGGCGGCATAACCCGAGACCAGCTACTGAACGGGCGTCCCACCCCGCCACACCCGCCGCGGCTTCAGGCCGAAGGACCAGGCGAAGGCGCCCTCGTGGTCGGCGTCCCACTGCACGATGTCCGCGAGCCGGCCGGGGGCCAGGACGCCGCGGTCGGGAGCGCCCAGGACGGTGGCGCCGCCGAGGGTGGCCGCGCGCAGGGCGTCGTTGACGCTCATCCCGAACGCCGACACCGCCATGGCGATGACCAGGGACATCGAGGTGATGCCGCAGTAGCCGGGGTTGTGGTCGCTGCCGAGGGCGATCTGGACGCCGTGCTTGATCATCTGGCGAACGGGCGGGAGATGGCCGCGCTGGAGGGCGGTGGCCGGGCAGACGACGGCGGGCACGCCGTAGCGGGACATGATCGCGATGTCCTCGTCGGACATGTGGTGCAGCCCGTCGGCGGAGGCGCAGCCGAGCTCGGCGGCCAGCTGGACGGCGCCGCGGCGGCTGAAGATGCCGGCGTGGATGCGCGGCAGCAGCCCGACGTTGCGACCCGAGGCGAGCACCCAGCGGGACTCCTCGGTGGTGAAGTGGCCCTCGTCGCAGTAGACGTCGACGCTGTCGGCGCCGGCCGCGGCCGCGTCGGCGCACCAGGCGCCCACGGCCTCGACGTATTCGCGCTGCCGACCGAAATACTCGGGCGGCACGACGTGCGCCGCCAGGAACGTGACGTGAACCCGCGGCATCATCGGCTCTTTCTCCAGCTCACGCAGGAGCCGGACGTCGGCCAGTTCGCCGTCGCGGGTGAGGTGGTAGCCGGTCTTGGCCTCGACCGTGGTCGTGCCACTGAGCAGCCAGCCCCGCAGCCGCTCGCGCACGCCGTTGCAGAGGGTCCACGGGTCGGTGCCGCGCGTCACGGTGACGGTCGAGCCCACGCCGCCGCCCGCCGCGGTGATCGAGGCCGAGGTGGAGCCGCCGGTGCGGATGGCCAGCTCGGCGTAGCGGTTGCCGGCGTAGACGGGGTGGGTGTGGGCGTCGATGAGACCGGGCGTGACGAGCGCGCCACCCAGGTTTTCGACGTGGTCGACGTCGACGATGTCGTCGACGACCCCGGGCACGCTCTGCGGGAGGTCGGGCGCCCGCCCGACCCACGCGATGCGGTCGTTGTGAACGAGAATGGCCGCGTTGCTGAGGACCTCGTTGCCGGTCCAGAGGCGGCCGATGTTGGTCAGCAGTCGAACGGTCACCGCATCACCGCCCTGCGCAAGTCCCCACCCGCGCACCGGCACGAGTGCAGCGCACAGCGCACGGCCTGGGCCGCGCCCACTGAGTCCGCTCCGGGTCCGGACGACATGGGGGGTCTCCTGCTCTCATCCGCATCCTGTTGTGCGGTGACCGTATCGCCAGAGTCATGATCCAGCGATTTCAGTTCAGTTACGTTATTTCACAGCTGGGCTCGCTGTACAGGGTTATTCGGAAGAAAGACCACTGATCCCAACCGTCACCCAGCCCTACATCGTCCCCATGGCCCCCGTTGACGACTTCGCTACCAAGAGTCATCATCCGAACCTAGAACCAGAAAACCCAAAACCCAGACCAACGACGGGTCTGGGCAATCGTACCAACCTCAGGGTTCAGGGACCACTGACGCTTTTGGGCAGGCATGCGTACTTTGCGGCGAGGTCACCCCATCGAAAGCGACCTACCGGCGAACCACGCCGGGCGGCCCCACCGTACCGTGCCGTTGGGGCCGCCCGGCCGTGATCTCGGCGAAAGCCCGGGCTAGAAGACGCGCTCCACGGGCTTGCCCACCCGCTCCAGCTCCTGCGACAGACTGGGCAGCACGCGGGCATGCAGGATCGTGCCGTCCTCCACGTGTTCGACGGAGAGCACCTCACCCTCCTGGTGCGCCCGGGAGATCAGATCCCCCCTGTCGTACGGCACCAGCAGGTGAATCTCGTGATCAAGCCGAGGCAGCTCCCGCTCGATGAGCGCCATCAGATCCGGAATGCCCCGGCCGGTCCGCGCGGACACCACGACGCTGTCGCGCTCGCGCCGCATGATCCGATCGATCACTTCCTGGTCGGCCGCGTCGGCCTTGTTGATCACGACGATCTCGCGTACGTCCGAGGCGCCGTCGATATCGGCCAGCACCTCGCGTACGGCGGCCAGCTGCCCCTCGGGATCGGGGTGCGAGCCGTCCACCACGTGCAGGATGAGGTCGGCATCGGCCACCTCCTCCAGCGTCGAGCGGAACGCCTCGACGAGCTGGTGCGGCAGGTGCCGGACGAAGCCCACGGTGTCGGCGATCGTGAAGAGCCGGCCCTCCGGCGTGCGCGCCCGGCGCACGGTCGGGTCGAGGGTGGCGAACAGCGCGTCCTCCACCAGCACGCCTGCACCCGTGATGCGGTTGAGCAGCGAGGACTTGCCGGCGTTGGTGTAGCCGGCGATGGCCACGGCCGGCACCTCGCGCCGCTGGCGCTGGTAGCGCATCGTGTCGCGCGAGGTGGACATGCCGCTGATCTGGCGGCGCAGCTTGGACATGCGCTCGCGGATGCGGCGGCGGTCCAGCTCGATCTTGGTCTCACCGGGGCCGCGGCCGCCGATGCCGACGCCGCCCGCGGCGCGACCGCCGACCTGCCTGGACAGGTTGCCACCCCAGCCGCGCAGGCGCGGCAGCAGGTATTGCAGCTGCGCCAGCTCGACCTGGGCCTTGCCCTCGCGGCTCTTGGCGTGCTGGGCGAAGATGTCGAGGATCAGGGCTGTGCGGTCGATGACCTTGACCTTGACCGTCTCTTCGAGCTGGCGGAGCTGGCCGGGGGTCAGCTCGCCGTCACAGATGACGGTGTCGGCGCCGGTCGACTCGACCACGTCGCGCAGCTCGAGTGCCTTGCCGGAGCCGATGTACGTGGCCGGGTCGGGCTTCTGGCGGCGCTGGATGAGCCCGTCGAGCACCTGGGAGCCGGCCGTCTCGGCCAGCAGCTTGAGCTCGAGCAGGGAGTTTTCCGCGTCCTCCACGGTGCCGGAGGTCCAGACGCCGACGAGGACGACCCGCTCAAGCCGCAGCTGACGGTACTCGACCTCGGAGACATCCTGGAGTTCGGTGGAGAGGCCCGCCACGCGGCGCAGCGCCTGGCGCTCCTCGAGGTCCATGTCACCGGTCTCGAACTCATCGAGGTCGAGCTCGGAGTAATCGTGCATACGTGTCATCTCTATTAGGGAACGTCTGGACACCTCGGTGTCTTCCCACGATGGTGGCACGAGACTCGTGCCGCAATCATCCGGTTATCCGGCCGACACAGTGACGTCGCCCGAGCCCGCGGTCAGCGAGATCTTGTGCGGCGAGGAGTCGTCGTCCTTGACCGAGACCTTCGCGTCACCGGACCCCATCTTGGTGTTCAGGTCGTAGGCCCCGTCGGGCACGTTGAGCACGATGTCGCCGGAGCCGGCCTTCAGCTCGGCGCTGTCAGGCGTGGAGGCGTACTTGAGCTCGATGTTCCCCGACCCCGTCTCGGCGAACACCTGCTTGCCGCCCAGGCCCGTGGCGTCCAGATCGCCGGAGCCGAGCTTCGCGTCGAGCCGCCCGGTCAGGCCTCTGAGGGTGATGTTGCCCGAGCCGCAGTCGAGGTCCACGGCCATTCCCTTGGGGATCTCGACCTTGTAATCGACGCTGCAACTGCCCCAGTCGGACTGGCAGTCGTACGAGAGCAGCAGCGCCTCCCCTTCGACCTTGTGCTCGGCCTTCGGCTCGTCGTCGGCGCGCCAGTTCTTGGTCTCGGTGACGCGGACCGCGGTCCCGTCGGTCTCGGTGACCACGGTATCGCCCGCGCCGCTCTTGAGCTGCAGCTTGGTCACCTTGTCCGTCACCTGGTAGGTCACGGTGTGGTGCCTGTCCGGGCCCGCGATGCTCGCGAGCCCGCATCCGGTCAGCAACAGCGCGGAGGCCAGCAGCCCGCCCGCGATCGCGATGGTCTTCATGCCGTCAATCCTGTCCGGGCACGCCCCGGCCCACATCGGGGATGCCCCCGACGACTCCCCGAGGAGACCCCAGCCTTTGACCGGGGAGCACCAGCGGGGTAGGTTCACTTCCACAATCCAGAATTTGTTTTCCACGAAGCGGAAAGGGATTCTCATGGAGATCACCGGCCCGATGGTCGACCGGTTCGACGAGATCCTCACGCCGGAGGCGCTCGATTTCGTGGCGGCTCTCCAGCGGGAGTTCGGCGCCAGGCGGCTGGAGCTGCTGGAGGCCCGCCAGGCTCGGCAGGCGGAGCTGTCGGCGGGCGGCCTGCTCGACTTCCTGCCGGAGACCAAGGAGATCAGGGAGGCCGACTGGCAGGTCGCGCCCCCGGCGCCCGGTCTGGAGGACCGCCGGGTCGAGATCACCGGCCCGGTCGACCAGAAGATGACCATCAACGCGCTCAACTCCGGCGCCAAGGTCTGGCTGGCCGACTTCGAGGACGCCAACTCGCCGCTCTGGGAAAACTGCGTGGCCGGCCACCTCAACCTGCGCGACGCACTCGACCGCACGATCGACTTCGAGAGCGGCGGCAAGACGTACGCACTCAGGCCCGACGACGAGCTGGCCACGATCGTGGTGCGCCCGCGCGGCTGGCACCTGGACGAGAAACACGCCCAGGTGGACGGGCAGCCGGTCTCGGGATCGCTGTTCGATTTCGGGCTCTACTTCTTCCACTGCGCCAAGCGGCAGATCGACAAGGGCAAGGGCCCGTACTTCTACCTGCCCAAGATGGAATCCCACCTGGAGGCGCGGCTCTGGAACGACGTGTTCACCAGGGCACAGGAGCTCCTCGACATCCCTCAGGGCACGATCAGGGCGACCGTCCTCATCGAGACCTACCCGGCCGCGTTCGAGATGGAGGAGATCCTGTACGAGCTCCGCGACCACTCGGCGGGCCTCAACGCGGGCCGCTGGGACTACCTGTTCAGCGTGATCAAGAAGTTCCGGACCAGGGGCCGCGAGTTCCTGCTGCCCGAGCGGAACGCGGTCACGATGACCGCCCCGTTCATGCGCGCGTACACCGAGCTGCTCGTGCGCACGTGCCACAAGCGTGGCGCGCACGCCATCGGCGGCATGGCGGCCTTCATCCCCTCCCGGCGCGACCCCGAGGTGAACGCGGTGGCGCTGGAGAAGGTGCGGGCGGACAAGACGCGCGAGTCCGGCGACGGGTTCGACGGGTCGTGGGTGGCGCACCCCGACCTGGTGCCGGTGTGCCGGGAGGTGTTCGACGGCGTGCTGGGATCGCGCCCCAACCAGCTCGACAGGCTGCGCGAGGACGTCAACGTGACCGCCGCCGAGCTGCTGGCCGTCTCCGAGACCCCGGGCGAGATCACCGAGGCCGGTCTGCGTAACAACGTGGACGTGGCGCTGCGCTACCTGGCCGCCTGGATGGGCGGGCTGGGCGCGGTGGCGATCCACAACCTCATGGAGGACGCCGCCACCGCCGAGATCTCGCGCTCACAGATCTGGCAGTGGATCCACAACGACATCACGCTCGCCGACACGGGCGCGCAGGTGACGAAGGAGCTGGTCGAGCAGATCATCTCGGAGGAGCTGGCCAAGATCGCCGAGGAGCCCGGCTACGACGAGAAGCTGTACGGTCAGGCGACGGCCCTGTTCAAAGAAGTGGCGCTGGACGACGACTTTGCCGAGTTCCTGACACTTCCGGCCTATGCTCAAATGCCGTAGAACAGAGGTAAGGGGGGATCGGTGCTGGAAACGCTGACGGCCGCCCTGCGCTCGCTGCTGCCCCACGACTCGGTGATCACCGACCCGGTACGCCTGCGCACGTACGAGTGCGACGGCCTCACCTACCACCGGGCGACCCCCGGCGTGGTCGTGCTGCCCGACACGGCCGAACAGGTCGCCCGCGTGGTACGCGTGTGCAACGACTTCGGCGTGCCCTTCGTGGCCAGGGGCTCGGGCACCGGCCTGTCCGGGGGCGCGCTCCCCCGCGAGGACGGCGTGCTCATCGTCACCTCCAAGATGCGCAGGATCCTGGAGATCGACCTGGACAACCGCAGGGCCGTCGTCGAGCCCGGCGTCACGAACCTGGCCATCACCGAGGCCGTGCGCGACAAGGGCTACTACTACGCGCCCGACCCCTCCAGCCAGCAGGTCTGCTCCATAGGCGGCAACGTCGCGGAGAACTCCGGCGGCGCCCACTGCCTCAAGTACGGCTTCACCGTCAACCACGTCGAGGCCTGCGAGATCGTCACGCCCGACGGTGACCTGGTCATGCTCGACCGCATGGACCCCGGCTACGACCTGCTGGGCGCGTTCATCGGCTCGGAGGGCACGCTGGGCATCGCTACCAAGATCACGGTACGCCTCAGCCGTACGCCCCAGGCCGTCACCACGGTGCTGGCCGCGTTCGAGAGCATCGAGCAGGGTGGGCAGGCGGTCTCCGCGATCATCGGGGCGGGCATCGTGCCCGCCGCCATCGAGATGATGGACGCGCTCGCCATCGAGGCGGCCGAGGCGGCGGTGGCCTGCCGCTACCCCGAGGGCGCCGGCGCCGTGCTGATCGTGGAGCTGGACGGCCCGGAAGCAGAGGTGGAGCGGCAGTTCGCGCAGCTCACGGAGATCTGCTCGGGCGCGTTCGAGCTGCGGGTGGCGGCCGATCCGGCCGAGCGGGCGGCGATCTGGAGGGGCCGCAAGTCGGCGTTCGCCGCCGTCGGGCGCATCAGCCCGGCCTACATCGTGCAGGACGGGGTCGTGCCGCGCACGTCCCTGCCCGGCGTGCTGGCCGCCATCGACCGGCTCTCCCAGGAGCACGGCATCAGGGTGGCGAACGTCTTCCACGCCGGAGACGGCAACCTGCACCCGCTCGTGCTGTTCGACGACGCGGAGCCGGGGGCCGGCGAGCGGGCCGAGGTGGTCTCCGGAGCGATCCTCGACCTGTGCATCGAGCACGGCGGCTCGATCACGGGCGAGCACGGGGTCGGGGTGGACAAATCGCGTTACATGCCGAAGATGTTCAGCGCGGACGACCTGGACACCATGCAGCTCGTCCGGTGCGCGTTCGACCCCCGGGGCCTGTCGAACCCGGGCAAGGTGTTCCCCACCCCGCGCCTGTGCGGCGAGGTGCCGGGGGTGCGGAAGGGCGTGCACCCGCTGGTGGAGTCGGGGAAGGCGGAGCAGTTCTGATGCTGGCCGACACCGGGGTGACCGTCAGGCAGGCGGACGCGGACGACGCCGTCAACGGCGTGCGGCCCCGCTGGGTCGCGCTGCCCGAGACCGTCGAGGAGGTCGCGGCCGTGCTGCGGGCCTGCGCCGCACTGGACCTGGCGGTGGTGCCCGCGGGCGGCGGCACGAAGCTGCACTGGGGGCCGCCGCCCGAGCGGTGCGACGTCCTGCTCGACATGTGCTGCATGAACGCCGTCCTCGAGCACGCCGAGGGCGACCTCGTGGTGCGCGCACAGGCCGGGGTGACCATGGACGCCCTGGCCGCCGCGCTCGCCGAGAAGGGCCAGGAACTGGCGCTCGATCCCCCGTTCACGGAGCACACGACGGTCGGCGGCACGCTCGCCACCGCGACGGCGGGCCCGCGCGCCTTCCGCTACGGCACCGCCCGCGACCTGCTCATCGGCATCACGATCGTGCTGCCCGACGGGACGATCGCGAAGTCGGGCGGCAAAGTGGTCAAGAACGTCGCGGGCTACGACCTCGGCAAACTCTTCACGGGCTCGCAGGGCACGCTCGGCGTGATCGCGGAGGCTACGTTCCGGCTGCACCCGCTGTCCGCGGACCGCCGCTGGCTGGTCGCGTACGCCGAGGTGTCCAACGACGTGCTGCTGCGCCTGGCCGCCTCCCAGGCCGAGCCGTCCGCCGTCGAGATCGACTGCCCTGACGGCAAGAACACGACGGTCGCGGTGCTGGTGGAGGGCTCGGCGGCCGAGGCGCGGGCGCTGGCGCTGCGTGAGGTGCTCGGGGACGGCACGGTCACGGCCGAGGCGCCGGAGTGGTGGGGGCTCATACTCAAGGACGACGTGCTGCTGGAGGTGCGTTTCCCGCCCGCGCGCACGGCGGAGGCGCTGGCCGCGGCAGGGGACGCCGGGTTCTCCTTCCGCGGGTCCGCCGCGTCGGGGCGGGCGTACCTGGAGAGCTGGGGCGACGTCCCGGAGGACGAGCTGGCGGCGGCCGTCACCCGGCTGCGCGCGCGGATCGAGGCGCTGGGCGGGCGCGTGAACGTGCTGGCCACGCCGTACGAGGGCGTCGACAGGTGGGGGCAGGTGAGCGCACTGCCGTTGATGCGGCGGGTCAAGGAACGCTTCGATCCCGGGCGGAGGATGTCTCCCGGCCGGTTCGTGGGAGGGATCTGATGGACCCCGAGCTGATCAATGACTGCGTGCACTGCGGGTTCTGCCTGCCGACGTGCCCGACGTACGTGTTGTGGGGCGAGGAGATGGACTCGCCGCGCGGGCGGATCCACCTGATGAAGCAGCACGTCGAAGGCACTCCGATCACGCCGGAGATGGCCGGGCACTTCGACGCCTGTCTCGGGTGCATGGCGTGCGTCACGGCCTGCCCGTCCGGGGTCCAGTACGACCGCCTGATCGAGCAGACCCGCGCCGAGGTGGAGCGGCGGCACGTGCGCGATCCGCAGGAGCGGGCCGTGCGCGGGATGGTGTTCAGCCTGTTCCCCTACCCGCGCAGACTGCGGCTGCTGCGGCCGACGCTGTGGCTGGCCGAGCGGATGGCGCCGTTCCTCGCCAGGGTGAACCCCAGCCTCGGCGCCATGGCCGCGCTCGCGCCGCGCGTGGAGCAGCGCCAGCGGCTGCCGCGCGTGGTCAGGGCCAGGGGCGAGCGCAGGGCCGTGGTGGGCATGCTCACCGGCTGCGTGCAGGGCGAGTTCTTCCCGCAGGTGAACGCGGCCACCGCGCGGGTGCTCTCGCTGGAGGGCTGCGACGTGGTCATCCCCCGCGGCCAGGGCTGCTGCGGGGCGCTCAGCGTGCACTCGGGCCGCGACGACCAGGCCAGACGGCTGGCGCTCAGGACGGTCAGAACGTTCGAGAAGGCCGGGGTGGACACCGTCGTGGTGAACGCGGCCGGCTGCGGCTCGTCGATGAAGGAGTACGCCGAACTGCTCGGCCGCGAGCCCGGATTCCGCGTGGTCGATCTGTCGGAGTACCTCGCCGAGCTGGGGCCCGTGGCCAAGCGGCACCCGCTGCCGCTCACCGTCGCCTACCACGACGCCTGTCACCTGGCCCACGCGCAGGGCGTGCGCTCCCAGCCGCGCGAACTTCTGAGCGGCATCCCGGAGCTGGAGATCCGCGAGATCCCCGAGTCGGCCATCTGCTGCGGCTCCGCGGGCACGTACAACATCTTCCAGCCCGAGGCCGCCCGCGACCTGGGCGACAGGAAGGCCGCGGCGGTGGCCACGACCGGCGCCGAGCTGCTGGTCTCGGCCAACCCCGGCTGCACCATGCAGATCGCGACGGCCATGAGGCGGGCCGGCGCTCAGATCAGGGTGGCCCACACGGCCGAGGTGCTCGACGCATCGCTGCGCGGAGTCGCCCTATGAGCGTCCAGTCGGTGGAGCGGGCGTTGGACGTGCTCGAGGCGCTGGCCGAGCACGGGGGCGAGGCGGGCCTGTCGGAGATCGCCGCGAGGACGGGGCTGCCGTACGGGACCATCCACCGGCTGCTGCAGACCCTGCTCGCCCGCGGCTACGTGCGGCAGGAATCCGACAGGCGGTACGCCCTGGGCGGCGGCCTCGTGCGCCTGGGGGGCATCGCCGAGAGCATGGTCGGCGTGTGGGCGCAGCCGTACCTGACGAAGATGGTCGAGCTGTCGGGCGAGACCGCGAACCTGGCCGTGCTCGAAGGCGACTTCGTCGTCTACGTGGCGCAGGTGCCCTCGCCGCGCAGGCTGCGCATGTTCGCCGAAGTAGGCAGGCGGGTGCTGCCGCACAGCACGGCCGTGGGCAAGGTGCTGCTGGCCGGGCGGCCCGCCGCCGAGGCGGTCGCCGTCTTCGAGCGCACCGGCATGCCCCGCCGCACCCCGAACACGATCACCGACATGACGGCCATGCTGGCCGAGCTCGATCTCGTCAGAGCGCAGGGCCACGCCATGGACCTGGGCGAGGAGGAGCTGGGCGTGCACTGCCTGGCCGTGCCCGTGTGGGACGGCGACCGCGTGGTCGCCGCGATGTCGGTCTCCGGGCCGGCCGGGCGCATCGACGCCCTCGACCGCGACGACCTGGCCGAGGGCATGCGGAAGATCGCCCTCGGCTTCGGCAACGAGCTCAGCCCCGTGGCCGGCGCAGGCTGAAGAACCCGCCGCCTCCCGGGTGGTGGACGACCGCGATGCGGCCGTACGGCGAGTCGAACGGCGCGACCGGCACCTGCGCGCCCAGCTCTGCCGCCTTCGCGACGGAGGCGTCGAGGTCGGCCACGTCGAAGTAGATCATCCAGTGCGGCGGCACACCCTCCCAGTGCTCGTCCATCCGCAGCCGCCCGCAGACCGGCTCGCCCCCCGCGTGGTAGACCGCGTAGTCGATCCCGCCGGTCACCTGCTCCTTGTCGTAGGGGAACAGCGCACAGTAGAACGCGTCGGCCGCCGCGCCGTCGGGCACGTTGACCTCGGCCCAGCTCATCGCCCCCGGCTCGGCCAGGACCCCCGCCCCGGGGAACTCCCCCGGCTGGTAGATCGCGAACTTGGCGCCGAACGGGTCGGTCGCCAGCACGTAGCCCGCGAAGGGGCCCTCGATCAGCTTGCCGCCCGCCGCCTCGAGCCTGGCGACGGACGCCGTCAGGTCGGAGGTCGCGAGGTAGACCGTCCAGGCCGCCGGATCGGCGGCCTGCGGGTCGGGGGTGATAGCGGCGACGGGACGCCCGCCGACGTGGGCCATCGTCCATCCGCCCTGGTCTCGGCACTCCCAGCCGAGCAGCTCGGCATAGAAGCGCTCCGCGGCGACGGCGTCTCTCGTGAGGAGCTGCGCCCAGCAGGGCGCGCCGTCGGGGTAACCGGTCTTCTCCACCATGCTCGCGAGCCTGCCATACGGCTCCGACAAAGTATTCTGTTGCGCTATGAGCAACAGCACGTCGGTTCAGTCGGTCGATCGTGCCATCGCGATCCTGGAGATCCTCGCCCGCGACGGCGCCACCCGGGTCACGGATCTCGCCGCGGAGCTCGACGTGCACAAGTCCACGGCGTTCCGGCTGCTGGCGGCGCTCGAGCACGGCGGACTGGTCGAGCAGAGCGGCGACCGCGGGCGCTACCGGCTGGGGTTCGGCGTCGTACGGCTGGCCGGCGCGGCCACGGCCCAGCTCGACCTGTCGCGTGAGAGCAGGCCGGTGTGCCTGCGCCTGGCGGAGGAGGTCGGCGAGACCGTCAACATCGCGGTTCCGCAGGACGGCGACGCGGTCAACATCAGCCAGGTGCGCGGACCCGCGGCGATCAGCGGCCACAACTGGGTCGGGCAGCGCACCCCCTCCCACGCCACCTCCAGCGGGAAGGTGCTGCTGGCCTTCGGCGCCCTGCGGCTCCCCGCCGAGCTGGCGCGTTACACCCCCCGGACGATCACGTCGTCCGCCGGGCTGGGGCTCGAGGAGATCAGGGAGCGCGGCTGGGCCGCCACCGTGGAGGAGCTGGAGGTCGGCCTGAACGCGGTGGCCGCGCCGATCAGGGGCAGCGACGGCTCGGTGGTGGCCGCGGTCAGCGCCTCGGGGCCGTCCTACCGGCTGACGCCGGACCGGCTGCCGGAGGTGGGCGAGCTGCTGGTCGAGGCCGCACGGGAGATAAGCCAGCGGATCGGCTATTACCGTTAGGGCATGTGTAGAAGCATCAAGACGCTCCGGCCCCCGTACACCGAGAGCGTGACCGAGGAGGACGTGCGGGCGGCGGCGCTGCAGTACGTCAGGAAGATCTCCGGATTCCGCGCGCCCGCCGCGCACAACGCGGAGGCGTTCGACCGGGCCGTGGAGATGATCACGAAGGCGTCGGAGGAGCTGCTCGGGGCGCTCGAAGTTCGCGGATCGCGTTGACAGGCACCCGCTGCGGGAGAAGTGTTCCCTCGTGTAGGCCCAAGCGAGGGAGCTCCCATGATCAGCGGGCTTTACCAGGGACAGGACGGCGACTCGCAGCTGGCGCTCCGCGTCGACGTCGACGGGGCCAGGCCCACCGGGCGGGTGAGCGGCGACCTGTTCACCGTGGCGGGAGCGACGACCTCCTACGTCGGCTCCTTCGTGGTCAACGCCCCCACCGTGCACGCCGCGGGTGACGAGGCTCGGGTCCTGGGCCGCGGGATCTTCACGTTCGAGACTCCCGAGAAGGACGTGAGCGTCACGATCGCCGACGGGGCGGGGACGGCCGCGGTCGCGGGGCGCACGTACCAGGTGGGCCTGGCCTCGCCGTACTTCCGCAGCGTGCTGCTCGAGCAGGACTCGGTGATCGGGACCGTGCCGTTCGCGTCGTACCGCACCGGCACGCTGCCCGGGCCGAGCGGCTCGCCTGCCAGGGAGCTGAGCGTGAGCGCCGCGTACGCGGAGGCGGGCATCCAGCTGACCCTCGCGCAGCCGGGCGTCATCCCCGTGGACGGGTCCGGCGCGGACCTGGCGTGGGACGACGCCGAGCTGCATCACGCGATGACGCAGCAGTTCAGCGCGTTCGGCGACGCGCCTGCCTGGCGGGTGTGGCTGCTGGTGGCGAGCAAGCACGTGGGCGGCTTCCGGGGGATCATGTTCGACTACAACGACGCGCACCAGCGGCAGGGGTCCGCGGTGTTCTACGACGTGATCAAGGGGACGACGCCGCAGGCGCAGCGCGCGCAGTTACGTACGTACGTGCACGAGCTCGGGCACGCCTTCAACCTGCTGCACTCCTGGCAGAAGAACCTCGCCACCCCGCCCCAGCCGCTGGGCCCAGAGGGAGGCTTCGGCGACCTGTCGTGGATGAACTACGTACAGAACTACCTCCCTGGCGGAGAACAGGGCTACTGGGCGGCCTTCCCGTTCCAGTTCACGGACGCGGAGCTGATCCACTTGCGCCATGGCTTCTACCGCGACGTGGCCATGGGCGCGAACGCGTTCGGCACCGGGGCCGCCGAGATCGCGCCGTTCGAGCAGCCGGTCGAGGACCGTTCGGGGCTGCGGCTCGAGCTGCGCGCCAAGGAGTCGTTCGAGCTGGGCGAGCCCGTCGTGGTCGAGCTCAAGCTCTCCTACGACGGCGAGCCCCGCACCACGCACGGCCATCTGCACCCCGACACCGAGTTCACCCAGGTGTCGATCACGCAGCCGGGCGGCAGGACCGTGCTGTACCGGCCGATGATGCGGCACTGCGTGGACACCTCGCCGGAGATCCGGCTGGACGAGGGCAATCCGGCCATGTACCGCAGCGCGTACATCGGCCACGGCCGCGACGGCCACTACTTCCGGCAGCCCGGCGAGTACCACGTCCGGGCCCAGTACATCGCCGCCGACGGCTCGCGCATCGTCTCCCCCGCGCGCCTGGTCAGGGTGCGCTTCCCGGTCAGCCGGGACGACCACCAGGTGGCCGAGCTGATGCTGGGCGAGGAGCAGGGCCAGCTGTTCTCGCTGCTCGGCTCCGACTCCCCCACGTTGCGCTCGGGCAACCTGGCCCTCGACGAGGTCATCGACCGGTACGGCGCCCACCCGCTGGCCGTCTACGCCCGCATGGTCAAGGGGCTGAACGCGGAGCGCGAGTTCAAGGCGCTGACGGCGGGCAAACGGCTGCGCGTCCGGCCACCGGATCCCAAGCAGGGCATCGAGCACCTCACCAGGGTCGCCAGGAACCCGGGCATCGACAACATCACCCTGAACATGGTGATGCGCCGCCTGGCCAGAGCCGAGGCTCGCCAGGGCGATCTGGACCGGGCGAACGCGGTGATGGACCAGATGGTCGCCACGTTCCAGGCCAAGGGGGTGAACCCCATCGTCATGGGGCAAATCCGGCGCCAGGCGGAGCTCACGAAGGCGGCGCTCAGCGCCGAGGCCTGAGCCCGGGACTCCGGCGGCTCACTCCAGCAGGCGATGCTGGGCGGCGAGGAACCCGGCGTGGAAGCGGGTCCTGGCGCCCAGTCGCTCGGACAGCACCTGCACGCGGCGCTGCACCGTGCGCGGCGAAAGCCCCAGCTGCCGGGCGATGGCGTCGTCCTTCATGCCGGCCGCCAGCAGCGCCAGCACCTCCGTGTCCGGGGTCTGCGGCCACATCTCGGACTCCAGCGTGTCACCGGCGGTCAGGCGGAGCGGCACGGCGGCCCGCCACAGCGTCTCGAACAGCCCCACCAGGGCGTCGAGCAGCGCCGATGGATGCACCACCAGTGCGCTCTCCACGGCCCTGTCCTCGTCGGAGACCAGGGGCAGGATGGCGGTGCGGCCGTCGGCGATGGCCAGCTTGACGGGCACCTGACCGAGCCTGGCCTGCTCGCCGTCGGCGATGGCGCGGCGCGTGTGGGCCAGCATGCCGGGGTCCTCGAACGCCTGAGGGCCGTAGATCCCGCGGGTGGGCGCACCCTTGCGGGCCGCCCGCTGCCGGTTCTCCCGGTCGTCGCTGACGTCCACGGCGTACGGCGGATGCACCAGCACGAGCATCTCCCGCATGGCGTTGCGTTCTAGCTGGAGATAGCGGCGGGCCACGGCGTCGCGCCCGCTCACCACCTCGAGCACCTCCTCCGGGTGCGGCCCGCTGCGCTCGGCGACCTCGGTGGCCAGCAGCGCGGCGGCGGCCCGGCTGTGGGTGATCTCCTCCTGGCGGCGGGCGACGAGGATGTCGATGGCGATGTTCGGCGGAGTGGCGATCAGCCGCAGCGGGCGGCCCGCCACCCGGGAGATCAGGCCGAGGTCCTCCAGTCTGGGAAGCATGCGGCGGATGGCGGCGGCCGACGAACCGGTCTCGGCGGCGAGCTCGCTCAGCGTGGCCGGCCCGTGCCGCAGGAGCGCGCGATAGGCGCTCTCCTCCGTGACGGTGACGCCGAGCCCCTCCAGTAAGCGCCGCTGCGCCATATCGCTCTCTTCCTGACATGCCATGATCCGCGTTCAGAGTACTCATGCTTGTTCGAGGATGCGTGGGGCTTTATGGTCGTTGCGTAGTCCGGTGCGTGTTGCGCATTAAGGAACAACCGGAGGCGTCATGAGTCGGCCCCGTCTGGTGATCGTGGGAGCGGGGATCGTGGGCTGCGCCCTCGCCGACGAGCTCACCGAACGGGGGTGGACCGACGTCACCGTGGTCGACCAGGGGCCGCTCTTCGCCGCCGGCGGGTCGAGCTCGCACGCCCCCGGCCTGGTCTTCCAGACGAACCCGTCGAAGACGATGACCGAGTTCGCCGCCTACACCGTGCGGAAGTACAGCGCGCTCGGAGAGTCGTGCTTCCGGCAGGTCGGCGGGCTGGAGGTGGCCACCACCCCGGAGCGCTGGGCCGACCTGCACCGCAAGCTCGGCTGGGCCGAGTCGTGGGGCGTCGAGGGTCGCCTGCTCGACCCCGCCCAGTGCGCCGAGCTCTGGCCGATGCTGGACGAGGACAAGGTGCTCGGCGGCTACCACGTACCCAGCGACGGGCTGGCCGCGGCTGTCGCCTGCGGCGAGTCGCAGGCGGCGCGGGCCATGGAACGCGGGGCCAGGTTCCTGGCGCGGCACACGGTGGTGGGCATCGAGCAGAAGGGCGGACGGGTCACCGGCGTCGCGGTCGTGACCTCAGGTGAGTACCGGACGATCCCCGCCGACGTGGTCGTGTGCGCCGCGGGTTTCTGGGGGCCGTCGATCGGGAAGATGGCCGGTCTGACCGTGCCGCTGCTGCCGCTGGCCCACCAGTACGCCAAGTCAGGCCCCCTGACCCTGGGAGAACCCGGTCCCATCCTCCGCCACCAGGACCGTGACCTCTACTTCCGCCAGTACGACGACCGCATCGGCATCGGGTCGTACGCGCACCGCCCCATGCCGGTGACCCAGGACGAGATCGGCCCCAAGGGCACCACCATGCCGTCGGTGCAGGCGTTCACCGAGGAGGACTTCGACCCCGCCTGGCGGGACGCGGTCGAGCTGCTGCCCGCGCTCGCCGGGTCCAAGTACGAGGACGGCATCAACGGGATCTTCTCCTTCACGCCCGACGGGTTCCCCCTCATCGGCGAGTCACCGCACCTCGACGGGTTCTGGCTGGCCGAGGCCGTCTGGGTGACGCACTCGGCCGGGGTCGCCCGGGCGCTGGCCGAGGTGCTGATGGACGGGCGGTCGGGGTTCGACCTGCATGAGTGCGAGCTCAGCCGGTTCGAGCAGACCCAGCTCTCGCCCGCGTTCGTCGAGGAGCGCGGCAAGCAGAACTTCGTCGAGGTCTACGACGTCATCCACCCGCTCCAGCCGATGGAGTCGCCACGGCCCCTGCGCACCAGCCCCTTCTACCAGAGGCAGCGGGAGCTGGGCGCCTTCTTCCTGGAGGCGGCGGGGTGGGAACGGCCGCACTGGTTCGAGGCGAACGCGCCGCTGCTCGAAGGGCCCGCCGAAGCAGTCCAGCGCGACGAATGGGCCTCCCGCTACTGGTCGCCGGTCGCCGCCGCCGAGTCGTACGCCACCAGGGAGCGGGTGGCGCTCTATGACATGACCCCGCTCAAGCGGATCGAGGTCAGCGGCCCGGGGGCGGCGGCGTTCCTGCAGCGCATGACCACGAACAACGTGGACAAGAAGCCGGGCTCGGTCACGTACACGCTGCTGCTCGACGTCAAGGGCGGCATCCGCTCCGACCTCACGGTGGCGCGGCTGGAGGAGGACGTCTTCCAGGTCGGCGCGAACGGCAACCTCGACCTCGACTGGCTGACCAGGCACGCGCCCGGCGGGGTGCGGGTGCGCGACCTGACGCCGGGCACCTGCTGCATCGGTGTGTGGGGCCCGTGGGCCAGGGGGCTGGTGGAGGATCTCACCGACATGGACATGTCGCACGAGGGCTTCCGCTACTTCAGCTGCAAAACCGGATACATCGGGCATGTGCCCGTGCTGGCGATGCGGGTCTCGTACGTCGGCGAGCTGGGCTGGGAGCTCTACACCAGCGCGGACATGGGGCTCAAGCTGTGGGACACGCTCTGGTCCCCGGGACTGGCAACAGCCGGGGGCCGGGCCGCGTTCAACAGCCTGCGGCTGGAGAAGGGGTACCGGCTCTGGGGCGTGGACATGACGACCGAGCACAACCCGTACGAGGCCGGGCTGGGCTTCGCGGTCAAGGCGGACAAGGACTTCATCGGCCGCGACGCCCTGACGACCGACGTCACACGCAGGCTGGTGCCGCTGCTCAGCGCCGAGGTGGTCATGGGCAAGGAGCCGGTACGGCATGCGGGGCGCACGGTCGGGTACGTCACGAGCGCGGCGTACGGGCACACGATCCAGCGGCCCATCGCGTACGCCTGGCTCCCGATCGAGCTCGCCGAACCGGGAACGCACGTGGAAATTTCCTACTTCGGCCGCCGCGTCCCCGCGGAAGTCGCCGCAGAGCCGCTGTTCGACCCCGGGATGGAGAAGATCAGACGTTGACCCACCCCGACTTCCTCTGGCGCAATCCCGACCCCAAGCCGTCCTACGACGTGGTCATCGTGGGCGGCGGCGGGCACGGGCTGGCCACCGCCTACTACCTGGCCAGGAACCACGGCCTCACGAACGTCGCCGTCCTGGAGCGGGGCTGGCTCGCGGGCGGCAACATGGCCCGCAACACCACGATCATCCGCTCCAACTACCTGTGGGACGAGAGCGCCGCGATCTACGAGCACTCGCTGAAGCTGTGGGAGGGGCTGAGCGCGGAGCTGGACTACGACCTGCAGTTCAGCCAGCGCGGGGTGCTCAACCTGGCGCACAACCTGGGCGACGTGCGTGAGGGCAGGCGCCGGGTCAACGCCAACCGGCTCAACGGCGTGGACGCCGAATGGCTCGACCCGGACGAGGTCAAGAAGTTCTGCCCGGTCATCAACGTCTCCGGCCGGGCCCGCTACCCGGTCATGGGAGCCACCCTGCAGCGGCGCGGCGGCATCGCCAAGCACGATCACGTGGCGTGGGCGCTGGCCCGCAAGGCGGACGCGTACGGGATCGACCTGATCCAGGGGTGCGAGGTCACCGGGTTCGAGATCGCGAACAACCGGGTGACGGCCGTCGAGACCTCGCGCGGGCGCATCGCGGCCGGGAAGGTCGCGCTCGCGGCGGCCGGGCACACCTCGGTGCTCGCCGACAAGGCCGGGATCCGGCTGCCGCTGCAGTCGCATCCGCTCCAGGCGCTGGTGTCGGAGTTGCTTGAGCCGGTGCTCGACTGCGTGGTCATGTCGAACGCCGTCCACGTGTACGTGAGCCAGGCCCACAAGGGTGAGCTGGTCATGGGGGCGGGCATCGACGCGTACAACTCCTACGGGCAGCGCGGCGGCGTGCACGTCATCGAGGCGCAGATGGCGGCGGCGCTGGAGCTGTTCCCGATCTTCAGCCGCGTACGCGTGCTGCGCACCTGGGCCGGGATCGTGGACGTCTCCCCCGACGCCTCGCCCGTCATCGGGCCGACACCCGTCGACGGCCTCTACATCAACGCGGGCTGGGGCACCGGCGGCTTCAAGGCGACCCCGGGCTCGGGCTGGGTGTACGCCCACACGATCGCCGAGGGCCGGCCGCATCCGCTCGCGGAGCCGTTCGGGCTGGACAGGTTCACCACGGGAGCGCTCATCGACGAGCACGGCGCGGCGGCGGTGGCGCACTGATGCTGCTGATCGACTGCCCTCACTGCGGGCCCCGCGATGAGACCGAGTTCCACTACGGCGGCCAGGCCGGGATCGCCTACCCCACCCGGGACGTGTCGGACGAGGAGTGGGCCGAGTACGTGTTCATGCGCGACAACCCCAAGGGCTGGTTCCACGAGCGCTGGTTCCACGTGCACGGGTGCCGGACGTGGTTCGACGTCGAGCGGCACACGGTCACCCACGAGATCAGGCCGTGACATCAGAGAGGGCACGATGAGGTTCACCTTCGACGGCCGCCCGCTGCGGGGCGAGCCGGGTGACACGCTGGCCGCCGCGCTGCTGCGCAACGGGGTGCGGGTGGTCGGCCGCAGCGTGGAGCTGGGACGGCCGCGCGGGATCTTCACCGCCGGCCCGGAGGAGCCGAACGCGCTGGTCCGCGTGGGCGCCGACCCGATGCTCGCGGCCACCACCGTGGAGCTGTACGACGGGCTGGAGGCGTGGAGCCTGCGCGGCAAGGGTCGGGTGGACCTGGACGCGGTGGACGACCGGCGCTGCGACAAGGGATACCTGCACTGCGACGTGCTGGTGGTCGGGGGCGGCCCCGCCGGCCTGGCCGCGGCGGTCGCGGCGGGTCGCGCGGGGGCACGCGTGATCCTCATGGACGACCAGCCCGCGTTGGGCGGCGACCTGCTGAACGGCCGCCTCCTGCTCGACGGCGCTCCCGCGCTTGAGTGGGTGGCCGGGCTCTCGCTGTCCGCCCGGGTGCTCACCAGGACGACCGCCGTCGGCTACTACGACCACAATTACGTGGTGGCGGTGGAGCGGCGGGCGCGCGGCGAGCGGCTGTGGCACATCAGGGCACGCAGGGTCGTGCTCGCCACAGGGGCGCACGAGCGCTCGCTCGCCTTCCCCGGCAACGACCGGCCCGGCGTGATGCTGGCCTCGGCGGCCCGCGCCTACGCCAACCGGTACGGGGTGGCGGCCGGGCGGCGGGCGGTGGTGTTCGCCTGCGCGGACTCCGGCTACGAGGCGGCGCGGGATCTCGCGGCGGCCGGTGTGGAGGTCGTCGCCGTCGTCGATCCCCGCCCCCGGTCCCCTGTGCCTGGGGCACTCGCCGGTCAGGTGGTGACCGGCACGACCGGCGACGCGGACGGCGTGCTCGACGGCGTATGGGTGGGAGATCGGCACGTCGAGGCTGACCTGCTGGCCGTGGCGGGTGGCTGGAACCCGGCCGTGCACCTGTTCAGCCAGTCGCAGGGGCGGGTGCGGTTCGACGAGGGCCTGCAGGCGTTCGTCCCGGGCACGTCCGCGCAGGCGGAGCGCTCGGCCGGGGCGTGCAGGGGCGTCTACGGCACCCGGGAGGCCATCGCCGACGGGTACGCGGCCGGTGCGGAGGCCGCCGGGCACACGGACGCGGGGTTGCGGGTGCCCGAGTGCGACGAGGAGCCCTCGCGGCCCCCCGCGGCCCTCTGGTGGGTCGAGGGGAGCTCGCCGGAGGAGTCCTTCGTCGACCTCCAGCGGGACGTGACCGTGGCCGACCTCGCCAGGGCGACCGGGACGGGGATGCGCTCGGTGGAGCACGTCAAGCGCTACACCACCGCGGGCACCGGCGCCGACCAGGGCAAGACCTCGGGCGCGGTCGTCGTGGGCGTCATGTCCGCCCTCCTCGGCGCCGAGCCGGGCCAGGTGGGCACCACCACGTTCCGCCCTCCGTACACACCGGTGTCCTTCGCCACCCTGGCGGGACGCGACCGCGGCGCGCTGTCCGACCCCGTCAGGACGACCGCCATGCACGACGCGCACGTCGCGCGGGGAGCGGTGTTCGAGGACGTCGGGCAGTGGAAGCGCCCCTGGTACTTCCCCCAGGACGGCGAGTCCATGGAGGCCGCCGTGCTGCGCGAGTGCCGCGCGGCCCGCACCGCCGTGGCCGCCATGGACGCCTCCACCCTCGGCAAGATCGACATCCGGGGCGCGGACGCGGGCGTGTTCCTCGACCGGATCTACACCAACATGTACTCCACGCTCGCCGTCGGCGCCTGCCGTTACGGGCTGATGTGCACGGCGGACGGGATGGTGTTCGACGACGGCACCACGGCCAGGCTGGGCGATGAGCACTTCCTGATGACCACGACCACGGGTAACGCGGCCGCGGTGCTCGACTGGCTGGAGGAGTGGCGGCAGACGGAGTGGCCGGACCTGGACGTGTCGTTCACGTCGGTCACCGACCACTGGGCTACGGTCGCCGTCGTGGGGCCGCGCGCCCGGGAGATCATCGCGGTCGTCGCGCCGGGGGCGCTGGACCTGGAGTTCATGCGGTTCGCGAGCACCCCCGTGCTGGGCGTCGAGGGGCGGGTGTTCAGGATCAGCTTCTCCGGCGAGCTGGCGTACGAGGTCAACGTGCCCTGGAGGTACGGCAGGGCGCTGTGGGAGGCGGTGCTGGAGCTCGGGGCGGTGCCGTACGGGACAGAGACCATGCACGTGCTGCGGGCCGAGAAGGGGTTCGCGATCGTCGGCCAGGAGACCGACGGGACCGTCACCCCTCAGGACCTGGGCATGTCGTGGATCGTCTCCACGCGCAAGCCGGACTTCGTGGGCAAACGCTCCCATGCCCGCCAGGACACCGCCAGGGAGGACCGCAAACGCCTGATCGGCCTCCTGCCCGACGACCCGGCGGCGCTTGTGGAGGAAGGCGCCCAGCTGATCACGGGGGCCGCCGACGGCATGGTCGGCCATGTGACCTCCAGTTACGGGAGCGCCGCGCTGGGCCGCGGGTTCAGCCTCGCCATGGCCAGGAACGTCGAGGTCGGCGACCGGCTCACGGCGGTGTCCGGGGAGGTCTCGCACAGCATGACCGTCGTGGCGCCCGTCTTCTACGACGCCGGGAACGCCCGCCGCGACGGCGATCCCCTGACCGGCCGGCCGGACCCGTACCAGGGCGAGTGCCGCTCGGAGAGCCCCGCCGCCGCCTTCGCCGTCCGCTTCGAGGCGGCGAGCACGCCCTCCGTACGGCTGCGCGAGATCCCGTTCGAACCCATGTGGGAGGTGCGGGGAACCGACCCTGGCACGGGCCTGCGCCTGGGCCCGTCCTGGTGGCTCGTATCCGGAGATGTCACGCCGCAGCCCGGCTGGGTGGACGTGTCGGGCCAGCGCACGATCCTCGAACTGTCGGGGCCGGACGCGACCGCAATCCTGATCACCGGCTGCCCCGTGGACCTCGACGCTCTTCCGGGCCACACCCAGACTCTCCTGGCCAAGACCTCGGTGATCCTCGAGCGGCGGGACGTCGGCACTTACCGCGTCTACGTAAGATCATCTTTCACCAGATACCTGGCGGAGTGGCTGGTAGACGCCCTGGATGCGTTGTAAGACTGTTTATGGGCACTTGACCTAGACTTTACGAAAACTCGGACAGGTCTGGGGGATGGCGTGGGGCGGCGGGTTCGAGCGTTCATGGCCGGTGTGGCCACGGTGGCGGTGCTGGCGGGTTGCGGTGGTTTGGAGGGGCAGTCCACGGCCGGTACCCAGGAGAGCTCCAAATCGGACTCGGCCTCGGTGTCCGATGCCCGCAAGAAGCTGAGCAAGCTGGCGGTCAAAGGGCGGGCGCCGAAGACCGGGTTCGACCGCGACGAGTTCGGTCCCGCCTGGTCGGACGTGGACCACAACGGCTGCGACACCCGTAACGACATACTCAAGCGCGACCTGGTGGACGAGAAGTTCAAGTCCGGGACGCACGACTGCATCGTGCTGAGCGGCACGCTGCACGACCCGTACAGCGGCAAGACGATCGACTTCAAGCGCGGCCAGGACACCAGCACGGACGTCCAGATCGACCACCTCGTGCCGCTGTCGGACGCCTGGCAGAAGGGCGCGCAGCAGTGGTCGGCGGACAAGCGCAAGCAGTTCGCCAACGACCCGCTGAACCTCCTGGCCGTGGACGGCCCGCTGAACGGCCAGAAGAGCGACTCCGACGCGGCCACCTGGCTGCCTCCGCGCAAGGCGTACCGGTGCGCCTACATCGCCCGCCAGATCGACGTGAAGGCGAAGTACGAGGTCTGGGTGACCTCGGCGGAGAAGGACGCCATGAACACCATCCTCGCGGACTGTTGATCGCCGTGACCTTCCGCGCTAAGCGGCGGTCAAGACCACCTCCACACGTGCGCCTCCTCCCGGAGGCGTGGAGACGGTAAGCCCGCCGCCCGAGGACTCGGCGGTACGCCGGGCGATGTCCAGGCCGAGGCCGGTCGAGCCGCCCCCGCTGTTGCCCCGCTCCAGCAGCGCGGGGTCGAAGCCGGGTCCCGAGTCCTCGACCGCCAGCACGGCACCCGACGGATGCGGCGCGAGCCGTACCGACATGGACGCCCCTTCTGGGGTGTGCGCGAAGACGTTGCCGAGCAGGGCGTCCACACACGCCGCGAGCTCCTCCGCGCCCACCGCGACCGGCAGCGGCGCGACCGGCAACGAGACCGACAGCTCGCGGCACTGGTCCTCCGCCAGCACCGACCAGAACCGCACCCGTTCCCGCACGACCGCCGCCGCGTCGCACGAGTCGCGTCCGGCCGAGCGACGCCGCGCGTCCGTGATGACGGCGCTCACCGCGCGCTCCAAGGCGTCCACACGGGCCTGTACGCGCGCCGCCTCCTCAGGGTCCCGCAGCGACTCAGCGTCCAGCCTCAGGCCCGTCAGAGGGGTGCGCAGCCGGTGCGACAGGTCGGCCACCGACTCGCGCTCCGCCGCCAGCAGCTCGTCGATCCGCCCGGCCAGATGGTTGAGCGCCAGCGCCACGGAACGCACCTCGGGCGGCCCGCCCGGCTCCGCCCGGGCCGTCAGATCTCCTCCGGCCAGCCGGTGCGAGACACGCGCGAGCCCGTCCACGGGCCTGGTCACGGCCAGCGCCAGCCGGTCCGCCAGGACGATGCCCAGCACCACCAGGGCGAGCCCGAGCAGGAGCAGCGCGAGCCACGCCTCCCGCACGCCACTCATCAGCTCCGCGTCCGGCACGAACACCCTGATCACAGCCGTGCCACCGGGCGACTGCGTGGATACGAGCACCTCCCTGCCGCCGGAGGTCGCGGCGGTGACGCTGCGGCCGGTGGCGGCCAGGCGGACCGCTTCTGTGCGGGGCGCGGACGCCCCCAGTGTGCGCCCGTCCGGCAGGAACACCGTCACCGGGCGCGACACCTGCTCCACGGCCAGCGCCAGGTCGGGCGTGCCCACCGCGAGCGCCACGGACTCGGCGGCCGCGGTCGCCCTGCTCATGGCACCGTTCTCGGCCACGGCCCGGATGAGCAGCGCCATCGGCACCAGCAACGCGATCAGGACCAGGGACGTGGTCGCCGCCACCAGCAACGCCAGCCACCGTCTCACGCCCGCGCCCCCAGCCCGGACCGGCCTGGTGCCCCCGCATGCGCGTGCCTCATGACGGTTCGACCAGCTTGACGCCGACGCCGCGGACGGTGTGCAGGTAGCGAGGCTCCGCGGCCGTCTCACCGAGCTTCCTGCGCAGCCATGACAGGTGCACGTCCACGGTCTTGTCCGCACCCCCGTACGGCAGCTGCCACACCTCCGTCAGCAGCTCCCGCTTGGTCACCACCTCACCGGGCCGCGCGGCGAGATAGTGCAGCACGTCGAACTCGCGCGGCGTCAGATCCAGCGCGGCCCCGTCGAGCGTCGCCGTACGCGCCCGCGGGTCCACCCGCAGGGCCCCTACGGCCAGCGGCTCGGGGACCGAACCCCCTGCCCGCCGCAACACCGCCCGGACGCGCGCGTCGAGCTGCGCCGCACTGTACGGCTTGACCACATAGTCGTCCGCCCCCGCGTCCAGCACCGGCACCATCTCGGCGTCTCCGTCACGGGCGGTCGCCACGATGACCGGCACCCGGCTCACCGCCCGCAACATCCGCAGCAGCTCCACCCCGTCGAGGTCCGGCAGCCCCAGATCGAGCACGATCAGATCGGGACGATCCTGTACGGCCAGCCGCAGCCCGTCCAGCGCCGTCGGGGACGAGGAGACGGCATGCCCGAGCTCCCTCAGCCCGCGGCTGAGCGCCGTACGGATCGCCACGTCGTCCTCGATGAGCAGGATGTCCGCCATATACAAGAACGTAGACGGTCCATGAGCATGACCTGGCAGCGTTATCGTCGCCTTAACCTGGCCTTAGCCGTACATGGGGGAACGTAAGGGCGATGAAGAAACTCGTGCTGGCCTGGGCCGCCACCGCCGTCGCCGCCACCGCGGCGGCCGTGGGGGTGCTCGCCCTGCTCGGCACCGGCCTCACCGGCGACTCCGGCCGCGTGCTCAGCCAGGCGGAGGTTCACGCCGCCCTGAACACCGCCACCCAGTTCGACACCGACGCCCCTGGTAACGCCGCCGAGCCGACCACGGGCCTTACCCCGAGCACCCCGAGCACCGCCGCGCCGTCGCAGACTCCGCAGTCCTCCCGGGCGTCGCAGGGCAAACTGATCCGCAGTCCAGGCGGCACCGTGATCGCCTCCTGCGCGGGCGACCTGGTCACGCTGCGCTCCTGGAGCCCGGCCCAGAACTATTCGGTGGACAAGGTCGAGCCGGGCCCGGCACGCGAGGCCAGGGTGGAGTTCGAGCAGGACGAGGGCGAGGACGCCGAGCTGAAGATCACCTGCTCGTCCGGCCAACCGGTCACGCAACGGCACTGACCGTAACGGCCCGCCATGTGCGTCACGCCTCAGCGCCGGGCGCCGCCTTCGCCAGCTCGGCTAGGTGATCAGCACTCCGCCGTCCACCGGCAGCGTCACCCCGGTGATGTACGAGGCCGCGTCGCTCGCCAGGAAGATCGCCGCGGCCACCAGCTCGGTGGGGTCGCCGGGCCGCTTCATCACTCCCCTGGACTCCACCACGTGCTCCACGTAGCCGGGTTTGTACTGCTCGGTCATCTCCGAGAGGAAGAACCCCGGCTCCAGGCAGTTGACCCTGATGCCACGCCGCCCGGTCCACTGCTGCGCGAGGTCCCGCGTGAGCCCGATGATCGCCGCCTTGGACGCGCTGTAGGCAGCCTGCGGCAGCCCGAGCGTGGTCTCACCGAGAACGCTGCCGATGTTCACGATCGACGAGCCGGGGCGCATGACCCGCGCGCACGCCTGTGCCATCCAGTACGTGCCGAGCAGGTTGACGTCGATGACCTGCCGGAACTCCTCGGGCGTCTCGCGCAGCGCGGGCACCGCGGTGCCGATGCCGGCGTTGTTGATCAGCACGTCGACCGCGCCCATGGCCTCCACGGCGGCGGCCACCAGCGCGTCGCAGTCTTCGGGCCGCGACACGTCCGTCTGCACGGCCAGGCACCGGCGGCCGGTCTCCTCGACCAGCCGCCGCGTCTCCTCGAGCCGGTCGGCGCGCCTGGCTCCGATCACGACGTCGGCACCCGCCTCGGCCAGGCCGCGGGCGAACGCGACGCCCAGCCCTGAGGAGGCGCCGGTGACGATGGCCACCTTGCCGTCGAGGGCGAACCGCTCCAGCACGCCGGACCCCTACAGCCCGTATTCCTTGACGATCCGCTCGTGCCGCTCCACCTCGACGTCGATCTCGCGGGCCAGGTCGAGCCAGGCCAGCGGATGCACCCACCGCTCGGTGGCGTCGTCGAGGAGCGCGTCGACCTCGGCCGCCGACACGTCCGGCGGCACCGCGACCCAGCCGAAGACGCCGGGCAGCGACTCGCCCGTCGACGGGTGGGTGACGGTGTAGTTTTCGTCGCTGTAGACCCACATCGGCCAGCCACGCTCGGCCATGACCTCGGTGAACTCCGCCCAGTCCTCCTCGCTCGGCGCGGCGCCGTCGAAGAAGTAGCTGGTGTAGCCGCCGGGCCGCAGGATGCGCACCGCGGCGAACGGCGGCACGAAGTTCTGCTGCTCCTGGGGGTCGTCGGGGACCGGCTCCAGCAGCTGCGGGTCGAAGACCACCAGGTCGCCGGCGTTGTAGTCCATGCCGCGCGGCTGCGGCAGGGCCAGCCTGGCGCTGGCGGGGCCGGTGCGGATCGACAGCACCTGGCGCTGGCCGCCGTCCGGCGCCGGGAGGATGAGCCTGATGAGGCCCATCTCCTCCTCGATCGGGCCCTCCTTGGACTTGATCGGCATGCCGATCTTGGCCGCGCCCTTGCGTACGGTCTCCCAGTCCTCCGCCGAGGTGGCCATGACGATCATGCGCCAGACGTCCTCGTCGGCGAGCTCGTCGAGCACCTCCAGCAGCACCTGCGCGGCCCTGGCGTTCTCGTCGAGCTGCTGGGCGGCGCCGGACAGCAGGCGGCGGGCGTCGAGCCCGGCCCCGGCGGCGACGGCGTGCTCGCCCGCGTCGAGCGTCTCCGGCCAGCGCTCGCGCGCGCTGTGCAGCCTGGCCAGCGCGAGGTATTGAGCGGCGTGCGGCAGCAGCGCGGCCATCTGCTCGAGCCGCTCGTCCTGGCGGGCCTCGACGAGCAGCGTGGTGAGGTAGGCCACGTCGTCGGCGTCGGCGGTGGCGATGTCGCCGGTGTCGACCAGCATCTTCCAGTAGATGTCGGCGCCGGTGGACGGGAAGCCGAGGAAGCCGAGGGTGGTCGTGTGGCGGCGGGTGGCCTCCAGGTCCTCGCCGGACAGCGGCGCGAGCCAGCCCACCCACTTCTCCGGGTCGGCGTTGAAGCCGTCGGCGGCGTCGAAGAGGCCGACGCGCTCGTCGAGCGGCCCGGGGGCCTCGGGCTCCGAGGCGGCGTCGGCGGCGGCGCGCAATGCGGCCACGCGTTCGGCGATGCCCTCGCTCTCGCGCAGCTCGGCGGCGCCGGACTCGGCCAGGTCGGCGAGGAGCCTGGCCTGCCACACGCCCTGCCTGGCGACGGCCAGGTCGCCCGCCACCAGCGCGAGCTCGACGCGGGCGCGGTAGCCGCCCATCATGCCGAAGTAGTCCATCCACTGGCGCAGCACGCGGCCGAGCTGCCAGGTGTTGGCGATCTGGGCGGAGCCGGCCAGCTTGGCGACCGCCTGCGACCACTCGACGAACACGCGCGGGTGCTCGCCCACCACGTCGAGGTCGGGCAGCGCGTCCACGGCCTCGGCGGTGCGGCCCAGCGTGGCGAGGATCAGGGCCCGCCGAACGCCGTCGCGGTGCTCCTTGGCAACCGGGTCGTCCGGCGCGAACTCGGCCGCGGCCTGCAGCGCGTTGAGCGCGTCCTCGGCTCGGCCCGCGGCGAGCAGCGCACGCGCGCTCTCGGCGCCGAGCTCCCAGCTCGCCTCGCGGCCCGCGACCCGCAGCCGCTCGACGGCGGACTCGGCGTAGGTCACGGCCTCGTCCGGCTGGCCCGCGTCGATGAGCGCGGCGACGTACTGCGTGACGAGGCCCGTGAAGGCGGGCTTCTCCGGGCTCAGGCCCTCGATGTGCGTCCCCAGCGTCTCCAGGCGCTCGCTCGCGTAGCCGGGACCGTCGGTGTTGGCCCACGTGATGGCCAGCGCCTCGACGGCCGCCGGGAAGGCCGGGCACTCGCGGACGTCTTCGCGCTGGGCGAACGTCAGCAGCTGCTGTGCGTCGTCCACGGCGACCGCGCCCTGCGCCCGGTCGCCGATGCGGCCGACCAGATGCCAGTAGCGGGCGTAGAACTCGAGCCAGGGCAGCTCCAGGGCCTCCGCCTGCTGCGCGATCGCGGGGGCCATGACGTCGAGCTGCGGATATCGGCCCTCATAGGCCTGTGCGGGGAGGTCTCCCAGCGCCATGGCGAGGCCGACGTTGCCCGCCTCAGAAAGCTGCTGCTGGGTTTCGCCGACCCAGGCCCAGATGTCCACGTCCATGGGCAGCCAGTCTGCCAGGTCAACGACCGTGCCCAAAACGCAGAAGCCCGATCAGCTCGTCCGATTCGCTGTCGTCGAGGACCGAAAACACCGGTGCCATCAGCTCGTCGGTCGTCTCCTCCACCGCCGCGCGCCGCGCGACGACGTCCGGGCCGGGCGTGGCGTACGGCTCCGGCCATTGGAAGAACTTTGCGATCATCTCCCCCGCCGCCGGTCCGAACGGGGTCGCGTCGTGGCTGGTCGCGAGCGTGGCCTCCAGCGGGTGCAGGCCTGCCGCGATCACCGCGTTGGCGTGCAGGCCGCCGCGCAGCTCGCGTACGACGTGCATGAGCTGCGCGGCCCGCGCGGGCGGATCGTCGGCCAGCGGCACGGCCCGCCACCCGGCGAACAGCGGCGCGCCTATGGGCGAGGCCTGCTCGACGACCGGCTGGAGCAGCTCGGCGATCCTGGAGCAGCCGTCGTAGCCGCCCAGCTTGCGCCGGCCCCAGGCCCTGCAGACCTCGGCGTACAGCTCGACGGCCTGCTGGGCGGCGAGTTTGCGGCCGCCGTTCCAGCTCTCCTCGACGTGTCGCGGCGGGAAGAAGACGACGACCGAATTGACGACGTCGGCGTCGCATTCGCCGAGCACGCCGCAGCGGCCTCTGAAGTAGAGCTCACGGGGACCGACCCCGTACTCCTCGCAGACGGCCTTGGCCTCCCTGGAGATCATGAAGCCGCCGCCGAACTCGCCGATCGGCCCCTTGACCTGTGCCGCCGTGGTGCGCGGGTCTGCCATGGCCCACCCCCTCAGTTCGTGGAGTGGACTCAGCATTCCTCAGGAGAACATCATTCTGCAAGCATCAACTCACCGCTGGCCACGATGACCGCGGGGCCGGAAAGGTAGCTCGTGTCCTCTTCGAGGATGACGGTCAGCGTGCCGCCCGGCACCTCGACCGTCCAGGTGCCGGTGGTGTCGCCCGACAGGGCCGCGGCGGCGACGGCCGTGGCCACCGCGCCGGTGCCGCATGAGCGGGTCTCGCCGGCGCCGCGCTCGTAGACGCGCATGACGGCGCGGCTGGTGCCGACGGGGTTGAACAGCTCGACGTTGACGCCGGTGGGGAAGACGCCGGTGTCGAAACCCGGCTGGTGGGTGAGGTCGAGCTGGACGACGGGGTCGCCGATGGCGCAGGCGAGGTGGGGGTTGCCCATGCTGACGTGCAGCCCCCTGTATTCCTGCGCGCCGACCGTCACCAGGCTCTCGCCGTACACGACGGGCTTGCCCATGTCGACGGTGATGTCGCCGTTGGGCTCGACGCGGACCTTGCGTACGCCGCCCCTGGTGGCCACCCCGAACTCGCTCGCCTGCTCCAGCCCCGCGTCGATCAGGTAGCGGGCGAACACGCGCACGCCGTTGCCGCACATCTCGGCCACGCCGCCGTCGGCGTTGCGATAGTCCATGAACCACTCGGCCACGGCGGCGTGCTCGATCACCTCATGGCTCTCCTTGGTGCGCGTCACCACCAGCACGCCGTCAGCCCCTATGCCGGCTCTCCTGTCACAGATCTTGGCGACGAGCGAGGCTGTCACGCCCGCCTCTCCGCCAGGGTCAGGAAGGATGATGAAATCGTTCTCGGTGCCGTGCCCCTTGAGAAACCGCATCTTAAAAGTTTATGCGAACGGGTTTGCGGAGATTAGCGCCAGGGACTGCTCAAGCAGGTCAGGGGCATCGTATGGGAGCCAGCGCACCCTGGGGTCGCGCCGGAACCACGACTCCTGGCGGCGGGCGAAGCGCCTGGTCGCCCTGACGGTCTCCTCGATCGCCTGCTCCTCCCTCCACTCCCCCTCCAGGAAGCGGACGACCTGGGCGTATCCAAGGGCGCGGCTCGCCGTGCGGCCCTCGGCCAGGCCGTGCCCGAGCAGGCTCCGCACCTCCTCGACCAGGCCCGCCTGCCACATGCGCTCGACCCTGACCGCGATCCGCTCGTCCAGCTCAGGCCTGGGCACGTCGAGGCCGATCTGCACGCTCGGATAGACGGCGTCGTAGCTGGGCATGGTGGCCGAGAACGGGCGTCCCGTGTGCTCGATCACCTCCAGCGCGCGGACGATGCGGCGGCCGTTGCTCGGCAGGATGGCCGCCGCGGCCGCCGGGTCCTGCTCGCGCAGGCGCTCGTAGAGCGGGGCGGGGCCGCGCTCGGCCAGCTCGCCCTCCAGCCTGGCCCTGATCTCGGGGTCGGTGCCGGGGAACTCCAGCTCGTCGATGGCCGCGCGCACGTACAGGCCGCTGCCGCCGACCAGCACGGGCACCTCGACGGAGTCGATGACCGCCCTGGCCAGCTTCTGGTACTCGGCCACGCTGGCCGTGACCGTGACGTCCCAGACGTCCAGCAGGTGGTGCGGGATCCCGCGCTGCTCGTCCGGGGTGAGCTTGGCCGTGCCGATGTCCATCCCCCGGTAGAGCTGCATGGAGTCGGCGTTGACGCATTCGCCGCCCAACCGCAGCGCGATGTCGACGGCGAGATCGGACTTCCCGGCCGCGGTGGGACCTACGACGGCGATGACTGGCTGCTGGCGCACACCGACAAGTCTGCTAGAGATCCAGCAGTGTCGGTTGCAGGTACCCCTCGTGGGTCAGCAGCCAGCGCTTGGTCTCCACGCCCTCGCCGCCGCTGAACCCGCCGAGCCCGTTGCCCGCGATCACGCGGTGGCAGGGCACGACGATCGGGATCGGGTTGGAGCCCATGATCGAGCCGATGCCGCGGGCGGGCACGCTGGAGCCGCTGCGCGTGGCCAGCTCTCCGTAGGTGACCGCGGTGCCGTACGGGATCTTGTGAAGGGCCTGCAGCACCCGCAGCCGCGAGCCGGACATCAGCCGCCAGTCCACCGGTGTCTCAAAGGTCTTCAGATCGCCGGCGAAATAAGCATTCAGCTCGGCGACCGCGAAGGCCGTACGATCCGAATCATGGACTTCAGCCAGACCGAGGCGGTCGTTCACCTGTGGGCGGGTCCCCCAGCCCGACGCGACGAGACCGACCTCGGTGACGGCCAGCACGAACGGCCCGACCGGCGTCGGCACCTCGGCGAACGCGACTGTGGTCATCATGTCCTCACGTGAGTTGGTGGTGCTGGGCACCTCCAGCGCGGTCCCTACCCGACACCGTAACCACAACGGGTACCTTCTGCGTTGGGACGGACAAGGCTACCTTTTCGACCCCGGCGAGGGCACACAGCGCCAGATGCTGCACGCCGGTGTGAGCGCGCACGACGTGCACTGGATCTGCCTGACGCACTTCCACGGCGACCACTGCCTGGGCGTGCCCGGGGTCGTGCAGCGCATCGCCCGCGACAAGGTCAGGCACCCGGTGCGCGCCGTCTTCCCGGCCTCGGGCCAGACGTACTGGCGCAGGCTCCGCCACGCCGCCGCGTTCGCCGACACCTCGGTGATCTCCGAGCACGCTCTCTCCGGCGGCCTGGCCACCGTCGGCCCGCTGACCGCGCGCCGCCTGTCCCATCCCATCGAGTCGTACGGTTACCGCGTCCAGGAGCCGGACGGCCGCCGCATGCTGCCCGACAAGCTGGCCGCCTACGGCATCCGCGGCCCCGAGATCGGCGAGCTCCAGCGCACCGGCTCCGTGCGCGGGATCACGCTCGACCGGTGCAGCGTGCCGAAACCTGGGCAGAGCGTGGCGTTCGTCATGGACACGCGGCTCTGCGACACCGTGTTCGAGCTGGCCTCGGGGGTGGACCTGCTGGTGATCGAGTCCACGTTCCTGTCGTCGGAGAGCGCGCTGGCCAAGGAGTACGGGCATCTGACGGCGTTCGAGGCGGGGCTGGTGGCGGCCGACGCGGGAGTGCGCAGGCTGGTGCTGACGCACTTCTCCGAGCGGTACGGGTTCGACGCCGAGCCCGCCTTCGTGGCCGAGGTCCGGCGGCACTTCGACGGCGAGGTCGTGCTTGCCCGCGACCTGATGAAGATCCCGGTGCCGCGGCGTCAGGACCACAAGCCGGCGAAGTAGCCCACGCCGTAGGGGGCCGTCTCCATGAGCAGGCGACCCTCGAACCCGCGGCTGCCTGCCGCACCGGCCAGCACCTGGAGGGCGGCCCGCCCGCTCACCCACAGCCTCTCCGCCTGCGCGGGGTCGAGGGTGGCGAGGGCGCCGGGGTCGGCGTGGGCGATGGCGTTCGCGATCAGGTCGTTGTACGGCTCCGCCGCGTCGTCGTACTTGCCCGGGGCGCGTGGGCTGAGGCAGGCGGAGCCGTCGGCCATGACCAGCAGCGCCACCTTTTCCGCGGATTTTCCTAGTTCTTCGCCCAATATCCGGCATTCAGCGCTTGTTGCGTCGAGGGCGACGGACCGGAAACCGTCGGGGGCCCGACCACCCAGGAGCCAGCGGCCGACGGTCAAGGAGAGCGGGAGCACGGGCTCGCCGTGGCCCACCGTGACGTCCATCCCCCACGGGCGCAGGGTGCCCGCCGTCTGGCCGCCGTACGTGCTCGTGCTCTCCGCCCCGCCCACCACGATCAGCACGTCGGGACGGGCGTCACGGAGCGCCGCGATGGCGTCGTGGCAGGCGGCGCGGAGGTCGTCCAGCTGGAGCACGATGAGCGGAGTGGGCGGGCAGACGGCCGCGGCGACAAGCACGGGGGCAAGCGTACGCGGCGCCCAGGTCAGTACGGGCTGCGACCTGCCTTGACCTTCTCGATCAGGCTCTGGGTGTAGACGTGGGTGGCCCGGTGCAGCCCGCCCCCGAAGCTGATCCTGGCCACTCCCAGCTCGCCCAGCCTCTCGAATGCCGGAAGCCCGCTTCTGAAGAATATGTTGACGGGCCCGCCCACCTCGCTCACCAGTGCCTTGATCTCGTCCTCGTCCCCCAGCCCGATCGGGTAGACGCAGTCGGCCCCCGCCTCCAGGTACCGCCGCCCGCGCGCCACCGCCTCCTCGCGGGAGGGCCGGCCGCGGAGGTAGACGTCGACTCTGGCGTTGATCACCAGCCCGTGGCCCGCCGCGGACCGCATCTCCGCCAGGAAGTCCGCCTGCTCGCCGGGGTCGACCAGCGTGCCGGCGGTGGAGTCCTCGATGTTGCAGCCCACGGCTCCGGTGGCGGCCAGGCGTTCGACCAGCTCGGCCGGCTTGAGGCCGTAGCCGCGCTCGATGTCGGCGGTGACCGGTACGTCCACGACCCTGACGATGCGGGCGATCGCCGCCATCATCTCGCCGACCGGCGTTCCCTCGCCGTCCTCGTACCCCAGCACCTGGGACACGGCGGCACTGCCGGTGGCGACGGCCGGGAACCCCGCTTCCCCTACGGCACGGGCGGAGGCGGCGTCCCACACGTTGGGCAGGATCAGGGGGTTTCCCGGCACGTGCAGCGCCCGTAGGACCCCGGCTTTGTCAGTCGTCATACGGAGACCCTACGGAGTGCGGTGGCTCCTGCCGTAGGTCCAATACCACCGATAAACGCCAAGCCACTTCCCCCGGTCACGCCCCGTCGCCTCGTGCGGCCCTCGGCCGGGCGCGAGGACGCCGACGACCGGTCAGGAGCCGCGCTCAGCGCAGCCGGAGCGCAGGAGGTTCACCCGCGCTCAGCGCAGCCGGAGTACCGGAGGCACGCCCGTGCTCAGCACGGCCGGAGGGCCGGGCGGCTCGACGGCGCTCAGCCGCGGCCGGAGGGGCGGCGGTCGCTCGCGTTCAGCAGCCGCTCTTCGCGCACTGGCCGCTCAGCTCGCCTGCCGGGCCGTCCGCGGGGTTGTCGCCCTCGGATGACTGCGGCGCCTTGGTGGGGGACGTCGTCGAGGGTGTCTTGCCGTCGTTGGTCTTGGCCGCGCCGCGGGAGGGGTTCGTGCCCGTGTCGGCGGCCGGGTCGCCGCCCGAGCCCAGGTCTGACGTGGTGTCCCCCGTGGAGCCGTCGTCCGAGGCGTCCGTGGACGGATTGCCGACAGGGGTGTCGGTGGTGGCGTCACCCGTGGTGCTGTCGTCGCCCCCGAGGTCCTCGTTCCCCCCGACACTCTGGGAAGGCGCGGGCCGGCCGGCGCCCGTTTGCGGGGTCTCGCCGGGGCTCCCGGCCAGCTTGTAGCCGATACCGCCTGCTGCGAGCACGGCGACGAGCACTGAAGCGGCTATGACGACGATCTTCTTCGTGTTCTTCGGGGGTTTGCCGGTCGGGGCCGTGGCCCTGGCAGCCAGGCGGGTGTCTCCGGGCCCGGCCAGGATCTCGGGACGATCCGGCTCGATCGGATCTTGCATGGTGGGTGCAGCTCCCTGCGGTCGTATCGGGAAAGCTCGCCGGCTTCCGCGGGTGATGGACCACAATAGCCGCACAGGGTGAATGCTCGCACACCAATCACAAAGGAATCACGACTTGTCCCCCTCTAGATCCATTTACGCAGGTCGTCGCGCCAGCCTCGCACCCGTCGCCGGAGTCGCGGGAGTGCTCGCCATAGCGATCATCGGCATATTCCTGGCATTCACAAACGCTCAGGAGACGACACCGCAAAGCTCATCGGAATTCGATCGGAAAAGCGATCTTTCCCCAAGGCCGGATTTCTCGTACGTCACAGCGGCTCCGGCTCTTTCCGTCTCGCCGTCGGATGGATCGTTCCAAGACGGCGCCTCCGAGCTCCTGCCGCCCTCGTGGGTCCAGGCCGTCCCGCCGCCGGGGCAGGCGATCTCCGTCAGCCCGTCCCTCACCTCGGGGCCGTCTCTGGCGCCTGTCACCGGGCCCTTGGTTCTTACGGATCCCTTGGCGTCCACGACGGGACCTCCCGCATCCGGCACCGTGCCATCGCCGCCCGTGCCGACGCGGCCACGGCCTCAACGATCGGCGGCTCCGCAGCCACCTCCCCGGTCCAGCCCGGCCGCTCCTCAGCCGAAGGTCTCGCCCGCTCCCCCGGTGCCTCCCCAAGCGCGGTCGGCTTCGGAGCCGGACCGGCCCGCTGACCCGCCTCCATCGATTTCGAGCAGGCCTGTCGCGGATCCCTGCGCCACGTTCCACGACTTCCGCCGCAATCCGTGCTACGCCTACCTGGACCGCCTCACCCGCTGACGCCGCAGGAACCGCACGTCACGCGCGGCGTCCGAAGCCCGTTCTCAAGGCCGTGCAGGAGGCGTCAGTGGGCCGAGCAGGCTCCGGAAGAGGCGGCGGGGGTAGGAGCGGGCCGGCCGATGGTCGGCATGCCCAGCAGGACACCCGAGGACGGCGTGGAGCCGGACTGGCGCGACTCCCAGGCGTCGCCGGCCCTCGTGCGCCGGAGACCCTTGACCGGCCCGTCCGCCACCAGGTGGTGCGGGGCCGCGTACGTCACCTCGACCGTCACCATGTCACCCGGCCGGGGCGTCTCGGCGCCCGTGGTGAAGTGCACCAGGCGGTTGTCGGCCGCCCGGCCCGAAAGGCGGTGGGTGGCGTCGTCCTTACGGCCCTCGCCCTCGGCCACCAGGACCTCGAGCGTGCGCCCCACCTGCTTCTTGTTCTCCTCCCAGGAGATCTCCTCCTGCAGCGCCACCAACCGCTCGTAGCGCTCCTGCACGACCTCCTTGGGGATCTGGTCGGGCATGGTGGCCGCCGGGGTGCCGGGGCGGATGGAGTACTGGAAGGTGAAGGCGTTGGCGAAGCGGCTCTCGCGGACCACGTCGAGGGTGGCCTGGAAGTCCTCCTCCGTCTCCCCCGGGAAGCCGACGATGATGTCGGTCGAGATGGCCGCGTCCGGCATGGCGGCGCGCACCCGCTCGATGATGCCGAGGTAGCGCTCCGCACGGTACGAGCGGCGCATCGCGCGCAGCACCCGCGACGAGCCCGACTGCAGCGGCATGTGGAGCTGGTGCATGACGTTGGGGGTCTCGGCCATGGCCGCGATCACGTCGTCCGTGAAGGCGGCGGGGTGGGGCGAGGTGAAGCGGACCCGCTCCAAGCCGTCGATCGAGCCGCACGAGCGCAGCAGCTTGCCGAAGGCCAGGCGGTCGCCGAACTCCACGCCGTACGTGTTGACGTTCTGGCCGAGGAGCGTCACCTCCAGCACACCCTGGTCGACCAGGGTCTGGACCTCGGCGAGGATGTCGCCGGGGCGCCGGTCCTTCTCCTTGCCGCGCAGCGACGGCACGATGCAGAACGTGCACGTGTTGTTGCAGCCGACCGAGATGGACACCCAGGCGGCATAGGCCGACTCGCGCTTGGTGGGCAGCGTCGAGGGGAAGACCTCGAGCGACTCCTTCAGCTCGACCTGCGCCTCGCCCTCGATGCGGGCCCGCTCGAGCAGCACCGGCAGCGAGCCGATGTTGTGGGTGCCGAACACCACGTCGACCCACGGCGCCTTGCGGACGATCTCGCCCTGGTCCTTCTGCGCCAGGCAGCCGCCCACCGCGATCTGCATGTGCGGGTTGCGGGTCTTGGCGGGCCTGAGGTGGCCGAGGTTGCCGTAGAGGCGGTTGTCGGCGTTCTCCCGCACGGCGCACGTGTTGAACACGACCACGTCGGCGGTCTCACCGTCGGGGGCGGGCACGTAGCCGGCGTCCTCCAGCAGTCCGGACAGGCGCTCGGAGTCGTGCACGTTCATCTGGCACCCGTATGTGCGCACTTCGTATGTGCGGGCGCCGTCCTGGGTCACAGTCATCGCACGTTCAAGGGTAGTCGCTGTGAGGCTTGGCAAGGTCCGTACCGATCCAAAAGGCCAGCTTGGTGGCATGATGTGATCGGATCGGTACCGCTTAGTTAGTGACCTGCACTCCGCAGACCGTCTACGGTTTGACGCATGACGGAGAACGGTAACGGCGCTCCACTCGTACGGTTGGAGAACGTCAACAAACACTTTGGGGCGCTGCACGTCCTGAAGGACATAAACCTGACCGTCTCCCGCGGCGAGGTACTGGTCGTTATCGGTCCTTCGGGCGGAGGCAAGTCCACGCTCTGCCGGGCCGTCAACCGGCTGGAGACCATCGACGGCGGGAGCATCGTTTTCGACGGCCAGCCGCTGCCCCAAGAAGGCAAAGGCCTGGCAAAACTTCGTGCCGATGTCGGCATGGTGTTCCAGTCGTTCAATCTCTTCGCTCACAAGACCATTCGGGAAAATGTGACGCTCGGCCCCGTCAAGGTGCGCGGCCAGGCGCGCGACACCGCCGACAAGCGGGCCATGGAATTGCTCGAGCGGGTCGGCATCGCGGCGCAGGCGGACAAATATCCCGCGCAACTGTCGGGCGGTCAGCAGCAGCGGGTCGCGATCGCCAGAGCACTGGCGATGGAACCCAAGATGATCCTCTTCGACGAGCCGACGTCGGCCCTGGACCCCGAGATGGTGCAGGAGGTCCTGGACGTCATGATCGGGCTGGCCCGCGACGGGATGACCATGATGGTCGTCACCCACGAGATGGGCTTCGCCCGGCGGGCCGCCAACAGGGTCGTGTTCATGGCCGACGGCCAGATCGTGGAGGAGAACACCCCGGACGCCTTCTTCGGATCTCCCCAGACCGACAGGGCCAAGGATTTCCTTTCTAAGATTCTGACGCATTGAGAGAGCCGAGGTAGGACGATGCATATCCGTCGCATGGGCGCAGCCCTCGTCGCCGCCGGTGCCATGATCGCCGGCCTCGCCGCCTGCGGCGGCGGCGGAGCGACCACCGTGTTGCAGAAGGTCAAGGACGAGAAGAAGCTCGTCGTCGGCGTGAAGTACGACCAGCCGGGTCTGGGCCTGAAGAAGCCCGACGGCACGGTCGAGGGTTTCGACGTGGACGTCGCGAAATACATCGCCGGCAAGCTGGGCGTGCCCGAGAGCGGGATCGAGTTCAAGGAGGCCCGTTCCGCCAACCGGGAGAGCTTCCTGAAGCAGGGCCAGGTCGACCTGGTGATCGCGACCTACTCGATCACCGACGCGCGTAAGCCGCAGGTGACCTTCGCGGGTCCCTACTACCTGGCGCACCAGGACTCGCTCATCCGGGCCGACGACAGCTCGATCACGAGCCTCGACACCCTCAAGGGCAAGAAGGTCTGCCAGGTCAGCGGCTCCAACTCGTGGAAGAACATCACCGAGGGCACCAACAAGCAGAACCTCAAGGTCGAGGCGACCCTGGTGCCCGCCGGCGGCTACGACGAGTGCATCCAGAAGCTCAAGACCAAGGCGGTCGACGTCGTGACCACCGACGACACGATCCTCGCCGGCTTCGCCAAGCGCGAGGGCACCGGCGTGAAGGTGGCGGGCGCTCCGTTCACGGACGAGAAGTACGGCATCGGCCTGAAGAAGGGCGATGTCGAGACCTGCAACGAGATCAACAAGATCGTGGCCCAGATGTGGTCCGACGGCACCGCGGCCAAGCTGCTGGACAAGCACTTCGCCGGCACTGGCCTGAAGGTCGAGACCTCGGCGCCGCCCGCTGAGGGCTGCTCCTGATCTTTCGTCCGGGCCCGATCGCTCGGTGGCGAGCCTGAGCCGCTCAGGCTCGCCGCTGAGCACTCTCGACGAGGAATGTCATGGACACCTCTTCCCTATTTGACTTCTCCCCGCTGGTACAGGAGTTCGACAAGATCCTCCTGGGCTTCTGGGCGACGATCCGGCTGACGCTCACGAGCGGGTTCTTCGCGCTCATCCTGGGCACCATCCTGGTCTCCATGCGCGTGGCTCCCACCCCGGTGCTGCGCTGGGCCGGCACCGCCTACGTCAACGTCGTCCGCAACACCCCGCTGACCCTGGTGCTGATCCTCTGCGCGCTGGGGCTCAGCGACACGATGCAGCTCACCTTCTCCGACCAGCCCGCCACCAACTACTTCTGGTGGGCGGTGGCCGGTCTGTCGGCGTACACCGCGGCGTTCGTGTGCGAGGCGCTGCGTTCCGGCATCAACACGGTCTCCGTGGGCCAGGCGGAGGCGGCCAGGGCCATCGGGCTGACGTTCGTCCAGTCGCTGCGGCTGATCGTGCTGCCGCAGGCGTTCCGGTCGGTCATCGCCCCGCTGGGCAGCCTCCTGATCGCCCTCACCAAGAACACCACGATCGTCACCGTGGCGAGCTATCTCGACGCGGCGGCCCAGATGAAGCAGATGTTCGACGACTTCGGCGGCACGATCCCCATCTTCCTCGGCTTCGCCTTCGGTTACATGGTGCTGACCCTCCCCACCGGCTTCTTCTTCGGCTGGCTGGCCAAGCGACTGGCGGTGGCCCGATGACCAGCGTTCTGTTCGACGCCCCCGGGCCGCGCGCGCGGCTGCGCAACAACGTCCTGACGCTGCTGTCCGTCGTGGTCCTGCTGCTCATCGCGTACGTGGTGATCTCCACGCTGGGCGAGAAGGGGCAGCTCGACGCGGCCAAGTGGGAGCCGTTCCTGCGCGGCGACACGTGGACGGGGTTCATCATCCCCGGCCTGATCGGCACCCTGCAGGCCGCGGTGGTCGGGGCGGTGCTCGCGCTGCTCTTCGGCGTGGTGTTCGGCCTCGGCAGGCTCTCCGACCACCGGGCGGTCCGCCTGTTCTGCGGCGGCGTCGTGGAGTTCTTCCGCGCCATCCCGCTGCTGATCCTCATCTACTTCGTGCAGGCCGGCCCGGCCACATTGAGCGGCTACACGGTCAGCGTGCCGGCGTTCTGGGCCGTCGTCATCGGCCTGACGCTGTACAACGGGTCGGTGCTCGCCGAGATCTTCCGCGCGGGCGTCCTGGCCGTGCCGAGGGGCCAGTCCGAGGCCGCCTACTCCATCGGGCTGCGCAAGTCCGAGGTGATGCGCCTGGTGCTGGTCCCGCAGGCGACCACGGCGATGATGCCGGCGATCGTCAGCCAGATGGTCGTCCTGCTGAAGGACACCGCGCTCGGCTGGATCATCGCTTACGAGGACCTGCTGAACGCCGGCCTGAAGCAGTTCGCGGTCAACTACGGCAACCTCATCCCGAGCGCCATCGTGCTGGCGCTGTTCTACGTGTTGATCAACCTGGCTCTCAGCTACCTCGCGAACTGGCTCGAGCGCCGCAGCCGCCGCAGCCGCAAGTCGGCAGCGGGACCGATCACGCCGCCCTCGGCGATCGGCACGGGTCCCGCCGGCGGTGGTCCTGGACGGGAGACCGTCGCCACGCTGGAGTGACGGCCCTTCACCCGCGGAACGAACGGCGGCGGCGCGCGGACACGCGTGCCGCCGCCGTTCGTGTTCCACCGATCGCGGCAAGCCCCAAGAAGGTGCCATAACTCGACCAAGAACCGTCCATGGACCGTTCCCGAACAGGTCGCGGGGCGAGCAAACTCGCCTATAGCAAGAGACCGGGGGTGTCCATGCGTCGGGCGTACGTGGCGTTGGCAGGCGCCATCGTCATGGGCCTGGCCGCATGCGGTGGCGGAGGCTCGTATACCACCGTCGTAGGCAAGATCAGGAACACCGGACATGTCGTGGTCGGCACCAAGTGGGACCAGCCGAGCCTGGGGCTGGTGACCGGACCGGGCGCCCCGCACGGGTTCGACGTGGACGTCGCCCGATACATCGTCGGCTATCTCGGGCACGGCCGCCACGTGGACATCACGTGGCGGGAGTCGCCCTCTTCCTCCCGGGAGGCGCTGCTCCAGAACGGCAGCGTGGACCTCATCGTCGCCTCCTACACCATCACCGAGGCGCGCAGGCCCAAGGTGACGTTCGGCGGCCCGTACGTGATCGTCCAGCAGGACACGTTGGTCCGCGCGAACGACACCAGCATCAAGAAGGTGACCGACCTGCGGGGCAAACGGCTCTGCCTGGCGGAGGGCTCGAACTCGTACCGGCGGATCGTCGATCCGCCGCCCGACGGCAAGCTGGACCTGCCCGCGGTGCTGGTGGACGCGGCCAACTACTCCGACTGCGTACGCAAGCTCTCCGAGCACGAGCTCGACGCGGTGAGCACCGAGAACCTGCTCCTGGCCGGGTTCGCCCAGCAGGACCCCGGCCGCTTCAGGCTGCTGAACGACCCCATCACCGAGGAGAAATGGGGCGTCGGGATCAAGAAGGGCGACACCGCCACCTGTGAGGCCGTCAACCAGGCGATCGCCGCCATGTGGCACGACGGCACGGCCACGCGGCTGCTGCACAAGTGGTTCGGCAAGACGGGGCTCAAGCTGCCGTCGTATCTGCCGAAGCCGGAAGGGTGCCCCTGAACTGTGGGGACAGCCGCACGCCGTCGCCAATATTCCGGCAGGATGCGGGTATGCCTTTCTGGCCCTCCCCCATTTCGACCAGAGACGTGGCCGGCTCCAGCGTGCGCCCCGGCTGGCCCACGGCCCAGAACGGCCGGGTCTGGTGGACAGAGGACCGTCCCGACGAGGGCGGGCGCACCACGATCGTGTGCCGCGCGGCCGATGGCACCCGGCACGAGCTGCTCCAGGCCCCCTGGAGCGCGCGCACCAGGGTCCACGAGTACGGCGGCAGGCCGTACGCCGTGACCCCCGAGGGCGAGGTGGTCTTCGCCAACCTCAAGGATCAGCGCCTGTACATTCTTCGCGATAACGGCGAACCGAAACCCCTCACGGAGGAGGGCGGCCGCTACGCGGACCTGTCGGTGCGCGACGGCCAGGTCTGGTGCGTGCGCGAGCGCCACGACGACGACGGCAAGGTCACCAGGTCGATCGTGTCGATCCCGCTGGACGGCGGCGAGATCCTCGAATGGGCCACCGGCTGCGACTTCTACGCCTCCCCCGCCATCTCCCCCGACGGGCGCCATCTGGCCTACGTCTGCTGGAACCACCCGCGCATGCCCTGGAACGGCACCGAGCTACGCGTCACCCGGCTGGCGGGCGGCGGCTCGTGGACGGTGAAGGGCGGCCTCGCGGAGTCCGTGCTGGCCCCCACCTGGAAGGACGACTCCAGCCTCTACCTGGTCTCCGACTGCTCCGGCTGGTGGAATCTCTACGAGGTCGGCCTCCACGGCGACGGCCCGCGGGCGATCCACTCCGCGGAGGAGGAGTTCACGCTGCCGCCGTGGCGGCTGGGCGGGCTGCCCTACACCGTGCTCGGCGACGGGCGGCTCGCGGTCCTGCACGGGCGCGGCGATCTGCGGCTGGGCGTGCTCGACCCGGTCTCCGGCACGCTCACCGACCTCGACGTGCCCTACGACGGGTGGGACGCGGCGCTGGCCGCCGAGGGCACGTCAGTGGTCGGCATCGGGTACGCCCCCACGACCCCCCGGTCGGTCATCAGCGTGGACACCGCGTCCGGCGAGTCCCGCTCGCTGTGGGGCGATCAGTCGCGCCTGCCCGACCCGGCCTACCTGCCCGTGCCGAGAGCAGTCGAGTCGCCCGTCCCGGCCTTCCTCTACCCGCCGTACGGCCCCGCGACCGACGGCGTGCCACCTTTCGTGATCTTCGTGCACGGTGGGCCGACCGCGCACGCCGACACCGCGCTCGACCTGGAGAAGGCTTTCCTGACCTCGCGCGGCATCGGCGTGCTCGACGTCAACTACGGCGGCTCGACCGGCTACGGCAGGGCTTACCGCGACCGGCTGAAGGGCCAGTGGGGGCTGGTCGACGTGGCGGACACGGTCGCCGCCGCCGAGTGGCTGGCCGCGGAGGGGCTGGCCGATCCCCGCAGGATCGCGGTGCGCGGGGGCAGCGCGGGCGGGTGGACCGTGATGGCGGCCTGCTGCCGGTCAGACGTGTTCGCCGGTGGGGTGTCGTACTTCGGCGTCAGCGCGCTCGCGCCGCTCGCCGCGCACACCCACGACTTCGAGTCGCGCTACATGGAGTGGCTGGTGGGGCCGGCGGACCCGCAGGTGTACGCGAGCCGGGAGCCGCTCGCCCTCGTGGACGGCGTGACCTGCCCGATGCTGCTCCTGCAGGGGCTCGACGACCCCGTGGTGCCGGCGGAGCAGTCGGCGGCATTCGCGGAGGCGCTGTCGGAGCGGGGTGTGCCGTGCACATATCTGGCGTTCGAGGGCGAGTCGCACGGCTTTCGCCGCACGGAGACACGGGTGGCCGCACTGGCCGCCGAGCTGGCCTTTTACCAGCAGCTTTTCGCCTAATGTCGCAATTTACGGACGTATTTAATACGAAACCGGCATTACTAGGCGGTCGCTAATCCTCATCGGTTGCGTAACCGTCTTTTCGATCGCCGCCGCGCGCGTGACCATGCAATGTGGGACGTGCTCCGCGGCCACGGCGCACGCCCCACTACGGCCAGCCATGCACGCCCCGCATCTCGGCACGAGGGAGGCCAGATGGCCAGCATGCGCCATTTCAGCATTGCCGTGGTGGTCACCGCAACTTTGTTCGCCACTGCCTGCCAGACCGACACCGGAGCGCGAAATTCGGCGCCGCCGAGTTCCGCCGCCCCGGGCCAACCGGTTTCCGGGGGGACGCTTCGGCTCGTGGGCGGCGGCGACGTCGATCATCTCGATCCCACCAGTTCCTACTACACGGTCACCAACGGGATCCTGCGCACGTACGCGCGCGGGCTCTTCGGGCTGAACGGGGTGGCGAGCGAGGCCGAGACGACCAAGGGCTTCGCGGTCGTCCCGGATGTCGCGGCCGAGCTGCCCACGGCGGACAACGGCGGCCTGAGCGCCGACGGGCTCACGTACACGATCAAGCTCCGTGACGGCGTGCAGTGGGACACCCAGCCGCCGCGCGAGGTGACGGCGGGCGACTTCGTCCGCGGCTTCAAGCGGATCTGCAACCCGGTGGCAGGCTCCGGGGCGCCCGGCTACTACACGAGCACGATCAAGGGCATGAAGGCGTACTGCGACGCGTACGCCAAGGCGTTCACCAAGGCCAAGCCCACGGCCGCGGCGCTGGCCGACTTCCAGAACGGCCACGACATCGCGGGCGTCCAGGCCAAGGACGACAAGACGGTGGTCTTCACGCTGACCCAGCCCGCCAGCGACTTCCTCAACATCCTGTCGCTGAACTTCTCCGTGGCCGCGCCCAAGGAGTACGACCAGTACGTGCCGGACGACGCAACGTTCCGCCAGCACACGATCTCCGACGGCCCCTACAAGATCACCCAGTACGTGGCCACCAAGTCGATCAGGCTGGAGCGGAACCCGGCCTGGAAGCAGGAGTCCGACCCGATCAGGCACCAGTACGTGAACGCCATCGAGGTCAAGATGGGCGTCAACGAGCCGGACGCGGTGCAGCAGCAGATCGAGGCCGGCAGCGCCGACCTGTCGTGGGACCTGCCGGTGCCGACCGCGCAGATCCCGCGGCTCAAGAGCTCGGGCGATCCCGGCTTCAAGATCTTCCCGGGCGCGGTGACCAACCCGTACATCGTCTTCAACCTGCAGAGCAAGAACGCCGGCGGCGCCATGGGCAAGCTCAAGGTGCGCCAGGCCATCGAGTACGCGGTCAGCAAGGTCGCCATCGCCAAGGTCTACGGCGGCGCCGACGTGGCCACGCCGCTGCACACCGCGATCCCGCCGGGCAACATCGGATACCAGGAGTACAACCCGTACCCGAGCCCGGGTGACGCGGGCGACCCGGCCAAGTGCAAGCAACTGCTCGCCGAGGCCGGATACCCGAACGGGCTGACTCTCATCGGCGCCTTCCGCAACGCGGGCAACCACCCGGCCAACTTCCAGTCGTACTCGGCGGACCTGCAGAAGTGCGGGATCACGGTAAAGGGCCTGCCGGTGCGGCAGGGCGACTACTACGGCGCCTTCCTGCAGAACCCGTCGATCGCCAAGGCCAGCAAGTGGGACATCTCGGCTCCTGGCTGGGTCCCCGACTGGTACGGCAACAACGGCCGCGCGGTCATACAGCCGCTGTTCGAGACCAACTGCACGCCCGGCACCAGCAACTACGGCTGCTACAGCAACCCCAAGGTGGACTCGCTGATCAAGCAGGCGCTGGCCCAGCAGGACCAGACCAAGGCAGCCGCCCTCTGGCACCAGGTGGATCAGGCGGTCATGGCCGACGCGGTGCTCGTGCCGCTCAACAACCAGAACACACCGATCTCCAAGAGCAAGCGGGTGCAGAACGCCCTGTACCTGCCGGCGTTCCAGCTCTACGACTTCACCAACCTCTGGCTCAACCCCAGCAACCCGTGATGAGCCTGCTCGAGGTGACGGACCTCCGCGTGGCCTTCCCCACGTCCGACGGCGTGGTGCAGGCCGTGCGGGGGCTGTCGTTCCGCATCGAACGCGGCCGCACGCTGGCGATCGTCGGCGAGTCCGGCAGCGGCAAGACGGTGAGCACCCAGGCCATCCTGGGGCTCACCCCCGAGGCCGACATCTCCGGCACCGCCATGTTCGACGGCGTCAACCTGCTCGAGCTCGACCGCGAGCGGCTGCGCCACCTCCGCGGCGCCGAGATCAGCGTCGTCTTCCAGGACCCGCTGACCAGCCTGCACCCGCTCTACAAGGTGGGCTGGCAGATCGAGGAGCTGATCAGGGTGCACCGGCCGGACACCTCCCGCGCCGAGGCCAGGAGGCGGGCGGTCGAGCTGCTCGGCCTGGTCGGCATCCCCCGGCCGGAGCGCCGCGTGGACGACTACCCGCACCAGTTCTCCGGCGGCATGCGGCAGCGGGCGATGATCGCCATGTCGCTCGCGCTCAACCCGAAGTTGATCGTGGCCGACGAGCCGACCACGGCGCTCGACGCGACCGTGCAGGCGCAGATCCTGGAGCTCATCGCGCGGGTGCAGGCGGAGTTCGGGATCGCGCTCATCCTCATCACGCACGACCTCGGCGTGGTGGCGGGCATGGCCGACGAGGTGCTGGTCATGTACGCCGGGCTCGCGGTCGAGCGGGCCGACCGGCGCACGCTCTACTACCGGCCGCACCACCCGTACACCAAGGGCCTGCTGGAGTCGATCCCGGGCAGCAGCGGGGACCGGGGCGGGCGGCTGCGGCCCATCCCCGGCTCGCCGCCCAGCCTGATCGCGATCCCGTCGGGGTGCGCGTTCCACCCGCGCTGCCCGTACGCGATGCCGGTCTGCCCGGCCGAACAGCCGCCGCTCGCCACGGTGACCGGGGACGGCGCCCACGCCTCGGCCTGCTGGCTGCCGCACGAGGCGGTCGGGCTGGGCACGGCGGCCGAGGCGCTGCGGCTCAAGGCGAAGGAGTCGTGATGCTGCTCGAGGTCTCGAACCTGGTCAAGCACTACCCCATCACCACGGGTGCGCTGGTCAAGCACGTGATCGGGCAGGTGAGGGCGGTGGACGGGGTCAGCTTCACGCTCTCCGCGGGCGAGACGCTGGGCCTGGTGGGCGAGACGGGCTGCGGCAAGTCCACGCTCGCGCGGTGCATCGCCGGGCTGCATCCGGTCACGTCGGGCAGGGTGCGGTTCGACGGCGCGGACATCACGAACCTGCCCCGCAAACGCATGCGGCCCTACCGGCGCGACATCCAGGTCATCTTCCAGGACCCGTACGGCTCGCTGAACCCGCGCAGGCGCGTCGGGTCGATCATCGCCGATCCGCTCGTGATCCACCGGGTGATGAGCGGCGACGCGCTCCGCCGGGCCGTGCAGGAGCTGATGGAACGGGTCGGGCTCAACCCGGAGCACTACAACCGGTTCCCCGCGGAGTTCTCCGGCGGGCAGCGGCAGCGGATCGGAGTGGCCAGAGCGCTCGCGCTGCGGCCCCGGCTGATCATCTGCGACGAGCCGGTGTCGGCGCTCGACGTGTCCATCCAGGCACAGATCCTGAACCTGCTGAAGGATCTCCAGGCCGAGTTCGGGCTGACGTACCTGTTCATCGCCCACGACCTGTCGGTGGTGCGGCACATCAGCGACCGGATCGCGGTCATGTACCTGGGCAAGGTGGTCGAACTCGGCGACGCGGAGTCGGTGTACGACCGGCCGCGGCACCCGTACACGAACGCGCTGCTGTCGGCGACCGCGGTGGCCGACCCGGACGAGGCGCAGCGGCGGCGGCGCATCGTGCTGACCGGGGACGTGCCCTCACCGATCGACCCGCCGTCCGGCTGCCGCTTCCATCCCCGGTGCCCGCGGGCGCAGGAGGTCTGCTCCTCCGTGGAGCCCTTGCTTGAGGGCCCGGCGGCGCCTGAGGGAGCGGCGGCGTGCCACTTCCCCATCGAGGTGGTCGTATGACACTGACCGAGATCAGACCCGGCGCCGTCACCGAGTCCGGGATCGCCGGGCGCGGGCCCTGGCAGCTCGCCTGGCGCCGGATCAGGACCGACAAGGTCGCCATGGTGTCCGGCGTGGTCGTCATCCTGCTGTGCGCGCTGGCGCTGGCCGCGCCGCTCATCGCCGCCTGGAACGGCCACGGCCCCGACGACCAGTTCCGCGACACCGGCATCACGGCCCAGGGGCTGCCCGTCCCGCCGAACGGGGAGTTCTGGTTCGGCACCGACCGGCTCGGACGCGACCTGTTCATCAGGGTCCTGTACGGGGCTCGGGTCTCGCTGCTCGTCGGCGTGGTGGCCACCGGGCTGGCGGCGCTGGTGGGGGTGGTGGTCGGGCTGCTGGCCGGGTACTACGGCGGCGTCGTGGACACCGTGCTGTCGCGGCTGATGGACGTCGTGCTGTCGTTCCCGTACCTGATCTTCGCGATCGCGGTGGTGTCCATCGCCGGACCCTCGCTGACGGCCACGATCGGGGTGATCGCGTTCTACTCGTGGGCGGCCATCGCCCGCGTGGTGCGCGGGCAGACGTTGTCGGTGAAGGAACGCGAGTACGTGGAGGCCGCCCGTTCCATAGGTGCGGGCGATTTCCGGATCATGTTCGTGGACATCCTGCCGAACCTGCTGGCTCCCGTCATCGTGCTGACCACGCTGCTGGTCCCCGCGGCCATCGTGTTCGAGTCGACGCTGTCGTACCTGGGGCTGGGGATCGTGCCGCCCACCCCCTCGTGGGGGAACCTGCTGAGCGAGGCGCAGGGGTTCTACCGGGTGGCGTACTGGTATCTGGGGTTCCCGGCCGCCACGCTGCTGATCACCACGCTCGCGTTCAACCTGGTGGGCGACGGGATCAGGGACGCCATCGACCCACGGATGGAGCGCCTGTTCGGCCGCCGCCGTACGCGTAAGGGGGCGTGATGCTGCGCGCATTCCTGCTGCGCCGAGCCCTGCTCGGCCTGCTCGTCCTGTGGCTGGTGACGCTCGGGACGTTCCTGCTGTTCTTCGTCGCGCCCAGCGATCCCGCCAGGACCCTGGCCGGGCGGCAGGCCACGCCCGAGCAGGTGGAGCTGATCCGCCACAACCTCGGCCTCGACCGGCCCACGCTCGTCCAGTATCTGGACTACCTGGGCAGGCTGCTCCACGGCGACCTGGGCCAGTCGTACTTCTCCGGCGAATCGGTCGGCAAACTGCTCGCCTCCGACTTCCCTCCGACGTTCTCGCTGGTGCTGGGGGGCGCCGTGCTGTGGTTCACCATGGGCGTCGGTGCCGGGGTGCTCAGCGCCACCCGGGCGCGGTCCGTGGTGGACCGCGGCCTGACCCTGCTGGCGCTGGCCGGGGTCTCGATGCCGACCTTCGTGGTGGGCCTGCTGCTGCTGTATTTCCTGTTCTTCCAGCTGTCGATGGCGGGCGTGCCCATCCTGCCGCCGGACTCGTACGTGCCGTTCTCGGAGAATCCCGCCGAATGGGCCCGCCACCTGATCCTGCCGTGGGTCACGCTGGCCATGGTCCAGGCGGCGACGTACGCCCGGCTCACGCGCGGCTCCATGCTGGACGTCCTCGGCGAGGACTACATCCGCACGGCCCGGGCCAAGGGGGTACCGGAGCGACGCGTGATCTACCGGCACGGCCTGCGGGCCGCGCTCACGCCGGTGGTGACGCAGCTCGGGGTGGACGTCGGCACGCTGATCGGCGGGGTGGTGGTGACGGAGTCGGTCTTCGGGCTCGGCGGGGTGGGGCAGGCGGTGGTGCAGGCGTTCGTCAGCGGGGACCTGCCCGTGATCATGGGCGTGGTCACGCTGGCGACGACCGCGGTGGTGGTGGCGAACCTGCTGGTGGATGTGGCGTACGGGCTGCTCGACCCACGCATCCGCCTGGCCTGACCCGGTGACGCCTCGGCGGGCGCGGCCCTGATGCCCCAGTCTCTCTCAGGCACCGCCACGCTCCGGCGGCCGGTTCCGGCCTACCGCGCGAACTCGGTGGCCCTGGACTCCCTCACCACGGTGATGCGGATCTGGCCGGGGTAGGTCAGCTCCTCCTCCACCTGCTTGGCCACGTCGCGGGCGATCACCTGCGCCTGGATGTCGTCGATCGCGTCCGGCTTGACCATGACCCGGATCTCCCGCCCGGCCTGCATGGCGAAGACCTTCTCGACGCCCTCGTACGACTGCGCGATCTCCTCCAGCCGCTCCAGGCGCTTGACGTACGCCTCCAGGGACTCGCGGCGGGCGCCGGGACGGCTGCCGCTGATCGCGTCGGCGGCCTGGGTGAGAACCGCCTCGACGGTGCGAACCTCGACCTCGTTGTGGTGCGCCTCGATGGCGTGCACCACGTCCTCCTCCTCGCCGTACCTGCGGGCGATCTCCGCCCCGATCAGCGCGTGGCTGCCCTCGACCTCGTGCGTGAGCGCCTTGCCGATGTCGTGGAGCAGGGCACAGCGCTTCATCAACGTCTGGTTCATCTTCAGCTCGGCGGCCATGATCCCGGCGATGTGCGCGGACTCGATCAGGTGTTTCAGAACGTTCTGCCCGTACGACGTCCTGTACCGGAGTTGGCCGAGAAGCAGCGTCAGCTCGGGGTGCATGTCGGTGATCCCCAGCTCGACCAGGGCGTCCTCGCCGGCCCGCGCGCACAGATCCTGCACCTCCTGACGGCTGCGGTCGTGCGCCTCCTCGATGCGCTGGGGATGGATGCGCCCGTCCAGCACGAGCTTCTCCAGCGTCAGCCGGGCCGTTTCTCTCCGCACCGGATCGAAACACGACAGCAGCACGGCCTCAGGCGTGTCATCGATGATCAGATTTACGCCGGTCGTGGACTCGAAGGCCCGGATGTTCCGCCCTTCACGGCCGATGATCCTGCCCTTCATCTCGTCCCCGGGCAGATGGAGCACGCTGACGACCGACTCCGCCGTCTGCTCCGCCGCCACCCGCTGCACCGCCAGCGTCACGATCTTGGTGGCCCGCTTCTCGCCCTCCTTGCGGGCATCGCTCTCGATCTCCCTGACGATCAGCGCGGCCTCGCGCTTGGCCTGGTTCTCGATCTCCTTGACCAGCTCGGTCTTGGCCTGCGCAACGGTCAATCCGGCGACCCGTTCCAGGACGACCCGCCGCTCCTCCTCGACCTGCAGCAGCTCCTCGCGCCTGTCGGCCAGCTCGATCTCGGTCTCGGCCAGTTTCCTGTCGCGCTCGGACTGCCGCCTGGCCTCCTCGTCCAGCCGCTGCTCCCGCTCGGCCAGCCTGGCCTCCCGCCGCTCGAGGTCGGCACGTAGCTCCTTGAGCTCGGACTTGAGTATCCGGCTCTCCTCTTCGACCTCCCGCCGCATCTGCGCGGCACTCTCGGCGGCGGCCTCCGACCTGCGCAGGATCTCCTCGGCGTCGGTCTCCGCCTTGTGGCGGATCTCCCGCGCCTCTTCACGCGCCTGCTCGAGCTCTTCGTGTACGGCCTGCACCTCCTCAGGGCCGGCCTTGGCCGCGCGTGGCAGCTCGCCCGAGGTGCGCCGTATGACGACGAGGAGCGCGACGATCATCCCGAACGCGAGCACGAGCACCGCCACCATCAGCACCACGACAAGCGGCCCCATGTGCGCCCCGCCCTCCTCGCGTCGTCAACACCTCATAACGCGGCCACAAAACGGGAGGGGTCACAAGCGCGGCACGAATAGCCCGGTGGGCGTCATGATCGATATCCAGCCAAGACTGACCGGGCGTCGACTCGCAAAGCCGACACCTCGTCCGCCTCGATCAATCAACCTCGTACGTCCGTCGTTCACCGGTATGGCAATCCGCGCTGCGCGGAGTAACTCCTCACTGTCGTCGAGGTTATGCGTCGAACAGGTCACGAGCAAGCAAACGCGTCATCAAGCGTGTCTTACGGGCTTGCATCTCCACACTCTGCCCCATATCCCCCATTACTGCCCGAATTGCCCCACTTGGGCCTGCGGGCTTGTAGCGAGTGGGGCTTCACCGTTCCAGGTGCTCGCTGGAGCTCTCCCAGGCGTCCGAACTCCAGAGCGGGATGGGCCTGGATGGCGTTGGGGATCGGCGAGGGTGTACCGCCGCCGACCCGCTGTGGGTGGTTACCGCTGGACCGCCGGTGTGGCGTCGTACCGGGCCGTGTTCTGCTCAGTGTCGGTGTGGGATCGCTGGAAGCCGGCCTTTTCCAGCACCCGGATCGAAGCAGGGTTCGACAGCTCCACGTTGGCATGGACCGTGTGGACTCCCGGTGCGGTGAGGGCGAACTCGGTCAAGGCACGCGTTGCCTCGGGGGCGTAGCCACGCCCCCGGCGAGAGGCCACGATGCCGTACCCGATTTCCAGGGTGCCGTCGCTCGGGGGCCAGAACAGCCCGATCGAGCCGACCACCAGACCGCTGTCGCGTTCGATGATCTGACGGTGGCCGTACTCGCCCAGCCACGTGGGGTGCTCGGAGAACAGACCGGCGATGACCTGATCCCCCTCGGCGGGGAAGTCCTCAGCCCAGTGCGCCAGCCGGGCACCGTCAAGGACGACGCTGACTTCGCCCGGGACCCACGACCGCAGGATGAGGCGGTCGGTGGTCACGTCGGTGTCGGTCACCGGAAAGAAAGAAGACACGTGAGACTCCTGGTCGATGGAACGACCCGGACCGCGCTAGTCTCGCGCGGGCCGGACAAGGGCATGCTGACTACGGCTGCTGGCAGCCATATTCATCAACCTCCCTCGTAGCGATCAGGCGTCCCTTACGCCGCCGCGATGTTAGCAGTCTCTGCCAGTCCAGGCCGACCGCTTTGATGCCTCCTGTCACCCTTTCGCGAAGTGCCCATGTGGGTTCAGGCAGAGGGCACCAGGTCGCGGCGGCGCAGGAACGCCAGCCCCGCCGTGGCCAGAGTGACGGCCACCGCGGTCAGTCCCAGCAGCGGCGCCACCGGTGACGAGGCGCCGCCCAGCAACATCGCCGGCACATGCACGTACGGCGAAAGGTTCAGGACGACCCCGGTGGCCAGCTTGAACTCCGCGAGCAGATCCACGACCAGGAAGAGGCCGAGCACGGTCCAGCTCACGGCCGCCGCCAGCCGGGGCAGCATGCCGAACAGCAGCGTCGCGATCCCGACCACGGTCCAGACCGCGGGCAGGTAGGCCAGCGTGGCCCCGGTGACGCGGGCCACGTCGCCGTCGTAGGTGAGGCCCGCCGCCGCGCCCAGCACGGCCAGCAGCAGTGCCGGGCTCACGATGGCGACCACCAGATGGCTCAGCGCCCAGCGCAGCCGGCCGACAGGGGTGGACAGCAGCAGCTCGGCCCGGCCCGCCGCCTCCTCTCCACGGGCACGCAGCGCCGACACCAGCGCGGCTCCTGTGACGAGCTGGCTGAGCACGTACATCACGAACGTGAAGAACACATCCGAGATGCGGGCGCCGGCGCCGCCGACGGTCGCGGCCAGCTCCTGGAACTGTGGCGTGTTCAGCTGAGTGTCCAGCCCGCGCGCTGACACGCCGAGCAGGGCACCCAGCAGACCGAAACCGATGGCGAAGCCCGCGAGCGTGCCCCGGTGCAGCCGCCCGGCCAGGCCGAACGGGCCCGGCAGCCCTCCTGTGGCGGGCCCCGGCCGGGTGGGCACCAGGCCGCCGGCCACGTCACGCCGTGTGGACAGTGCGAAGGCGGCCGCCGCCAGGGCGGTGACGAACACCGCCAGCAGCCCCAGCACCCACCACTGGTCGCCGGCGTAGGGCTTGGTCAGCCGGACCCAGCCGAACGGCGACAGCCACGCGAGCCAGCCGATGCCGGCGGTGTCGGCCAGCGAGCGCAGCGCGAACAGCAGGCCGCCGATGGCGATCGCCATGCCGCGCGCCGTACCGGATGACGCGGCGAGCTGCGCGGTGACCGCGGCCACGGCCGCGAACGCCCAGCCGCCCGCAGCGGTGGACAACCCGAACAGCAGCGAGGAACCCGCGGGCAGGCCATTGCCGACCAGGGCGGGCACCGACAGCAGGCCCAGCAGCAGGTTGGCGGCCAGCACGACCGCGAGCGCGGCGGCCAGCGGGGCGTGGCGGCCGACGACCCCCGACGACAGCAGCTCGCGCCGGCCGGTCTCTTCCTCGACCCGGGTGTGCCTGATCATCAGCAGGATGCTGATCAGTCCGCCGATCAGCGTCGCGGACGAACCGAGTGTCCAGGCGGTCAGGCCGCCGACGCTCGCGTCGTAGATGGGGCCGCGGGTGGCCAGCTGCGCGGGGTTGCTCATCGAGGCCGCCGCGAAGGCGTCGCGGGCGGCCTGGTCGGCATACAGGGCCGTGGTGGAGGAGGCGATGCTCGCCGGCAGCAGCGCGCTGATCGCGATCCACACCGGCAGCAGCACACGGTCCCTGCGCAGAATGAGCCGGATCAGTGCCCGGGTGCCGGTCATCTGGCTGCTCCCTCGTAGTGGCGCAGGAACAGCTCTTCCAGAGTCGGTGGCCGCGTGGTCAATGTGCGTACGCCCGCGCCGGCCAGCTCGGCGAGCACCGCGGTGAGCGCGTCACCGTCCACCTGGCACCGCAGCCGGGCGCCGTCCACGGTCAAATCGTGTACGCCGGGCAAGGTGGCCAGGCCGGGCGCGGGCCCGATCAGCTCGGCCGTCACCGAGGTGCGGGTGAGGTGGCGCAGGTCGGCAAGGCTGCCGGACTCGACGGTACGGCCGGCGCGGATGATGCTGACGCGGTCGCACAGCGTCTCGACCTCCGAGAGGATGTGGCTGGACAGCAGCACGGTGCGGCCGTTGCGCTTCTCCTGCAGGATGCAGTCGTTGAAGACCGCCTCCATCAGCGGGTCCAGGCCCGAGGTCGGCTCGTCCAGCACCAGCAGTTCCACATCGGAGGCGAAGGCGGCCACCAGCGCCACCTTCTGCCGGTTGCCCTTGGAGTAGGTGCGGCACTTCTTGCGCGGGTCGAGCTCGAAGCGCTCGAGCAACTCGGCGCGCCGCCCGGGGTCGAGGCCGCCGCGTACCCTGCCCAGCAGGTCGACGACCTCGCCGCCGGTCAGCGAGGGCCACAGGGTGACGTCGCCGGGCACGTAGGCGAGCCTTCGGTGCAGTTCGGTGGCGTCGTGCCAGGGGTCGCCGCCGAGTAACTCGGCCCGGCCGCCGTCGGCGCGCATCTGGCCCAGCAGGATACGGATGGTGGTGGTCTTGCCCGCCCCGTTGGGGCCGAGGAAGCCGTGCACCTCGCCTGTCTCGACGGTGAGGTCGAGCCCGTCCAGGGCCCTGGCCCGGCCGAAGGTCTTGACCAGGCTGTCGACGCGCACTGCGGCGTTCACTGTTGTCCCTCGAACTTCTCCAGGCCCGTCCGCGCCTGTTCGAACAGCTCGCGGCCGAGGAATTCCGGTCTGATCAGCTCGAGCTGGGCCTTGCCGACGCGCAGCGCACCCTGCGGGGCGTAAAGGTCCGTGCCGAGCGCGCGGGAGACATGCTCGTGCAGCACTGTGATGCCCAGCTTCATCGCCGTCAGCACGGTCGCGCGGGCGCGGTGGTCGGCATCGGAGTGCTGATCTTCGTTGGCGAGATGCTCCTCCGTCACGCTCACGAGCTCGTCGAACATGGCGGCGGCCGCGGGAGAGCCCTCCACGAGCGCGCGGCCGAGGTATTTCATCAGGGGCGGCGCGGTGCGGTGGACGTTCTCGATGAATTCGGGCTTTTCCAGGTTGCGGTCGGTGATGCCCGCGGTGACCTGCTCACGCACGTAGCTGAGGACGTACTCGTCACACGTCTGCCGCAGCGCTTCCTTGGTGCCGAAGTGGTGCTGCACCAGACCGGGCGAGACTCTGGCCGCCTCGGCGATCCCGCGGATCGTGGTGGCCTTGACCCCCTGCTCGGCGAACAGCGCCATCGCGGCGTCGCGGATGCGGGCGCGGGTCGTCAGATCCTCTTCAGATATTGGTCGCACGTCCAGGATTCTATACAAATGTATTGGTCACCATGCAAGCGTTCAGCACAGCCCGCTCGAACGTAGACGGACGCGCAGGAACCCGTACGAACGCAAAAGCCGCGCTATCACGGCCCGTGTGTCAACGCAGGCAACAGGTGAGAGCGCGGCAAAACAGAAGCTGAACGGGGACCCGGGAGCCGGGGGGAGGTTACGGGAGGTCTTCCTCCATGTCGATGCCCTCCGCTTCGAAGGCCTCACGGATGACGCGGAAGGCCAGGCCCGCGGAGTAGCCCTTGCGTGCCAACATGCCCGCCAGCCGCCGCGTACGGGTCTGCGGGTCGAGCGATCGGGTGGAGGCGAGCTTGCGCTCCACCAGCCGCCGCGCCGTCTCCTCCTCCTGGTCGGGATCCAGCCGCTCCACTGCTTCCTTGACCGTGTCGGTGTCCACACCCCGATGGCGCAGTTCAGCGGCGAGGGCACGCTTGGCCAGGCCGCGGCCGTGGTGCCGCGAGTCGACCCAGGCCGCGGCGAACGCCTCGTCGTTGATCAGGCCGAGCTCGGAGAAGCGGCTCAGGACCGCTTCGGCGGCCTCGTCCGGCACGTTACGCTTGCGCAGAGCTTCGGCGAGTTGGGCGCGCGTCTTGGGCGCCATGGTGAGAAGGCGGAGGCAGATGGCCCGAGCCACCGACTCCGGATCCGCGTCGCGCCCACCTCCGGAACCGCTCTCACTACCCCGCCCAGACCGAGCGGCGCTCTCGCTCTCCCACCCGGATCCGGCAAAGCTCTCACCATCCGGCGCGAACCCGACAGCGCCCTCGGCATGCGGCCCGGCCCCGGTGCCCAGCCCTTCGTATGGCCGGCCCTGCTCTCGTGCCACCTTCCCAGACCGCCGACTGGATCGGCCCGATCGCCGCCCTCGGCCTGTCCGCTTCTGACCGGCCTTTCCGCCGCCCGGCTGCTCCTCCGCAAACCAGCTGCTCCCCGCCAGCACTTCGGAATGCCACCCAGCACCCTCCTCGCCAGAGAGGACAGCGTCATCACCAGCACGCCCGGACGCCGCCGCCTGACCGCCGGACGTCGCCGTCTGGCCGCTGGACGCCGCCGCCTGGCCGCCGGACGCCGCCGCCTGGCCGCCGGACGCCGCCGCCTGGCCGCTGGACGCCGCCGTCTGGTGGTCGCTTGTGACCCGGCTCGTCCGAGGCTCGCCGGCCGTGGCCTCGCCGTTGTCGCTGAACCGGCCGCGCGCCAACGCCGGAGAGTCGACCGCATCCGCTTGGGAACCATCCGCCCCAGGCTGGAGATCGGCCCCACCGGGCTGAGGATCGGCTGTGCCGGTCAGGGACTCGTCCACCCTGGGCTGAGAGCCGGCCGTGCTGGCCTGGGGGTCGGGGGGTGGGGTGGAGGTGCGTTGGCGGGCGCGGTGGTCGCGCCACTCGTCGACCGACGGCCAGCCGTCCGTGGACGAGCGGGCCAGGTCGCGGCCCCGGGATGGGGACGGCGAGGGGAGGCTGGGCCGGGCGCCCCGGGGCTGGGGCGCCTGAGGCCGGTCTGGGTCACTCATGGGACGGGCGCGGTCGCTCATGGGGTGGGCGATCAGACGTCACCCGGCTTCGGGGTGGACTTCGAACCGCGGCCGGAAGGAGCGGCGGCCGGGGCCGGGGCTGCGGCTTCGGCCGGGGCATCGAGGCGGGGGCCCACGCCCAGCTTGTCCTTGATCTTCTTCTCGATCTCGTTGGCCATGTCGGGGTGGCTCTTCAGGAAGTTGCGGGCGTTTTCCTTACCCTGGCCGAGCTGGTCGCCCTCGTACGTGTACCAGGCGCCGGACTTGCGGACGAAGCCGTGCTCCACGCCCATGTCGATGAGGCCGCCCTCGCGGGAGATGCCCACGCCGTAGAGGATGTCGAAGTCGGCGACGCGGAAGGGCGGGGCCATCTTGTTCTTCACGACCTTGATCCTGGTGCGGTTGCCGACCGCCTCCGTGCCGTCCTTGAGGGTCTCGATTCGGCGGATGTCCATCCGGACCGAGGCGTAGAACTTGAGCGCCTTACCGCCGGTCGTCGTCTCGGGGCTGCCGAACATGACGCCGATCTTCTCGCGGAGCTGGTTGATGAAGATGGCGGTGGTGCCCGTGCTGTTGAGCGCGCCGGCGATCTTGCGCAGGGCCTGGGACATGAGGCGGGCCTGGAGACCGACGTGGCTGTCGCCCATCTCGCCCTCGATCTCGGCCTTGGGAACCAGCGCGGCCACCGAGTCGATGACGATGATGTCGACGGCACCGGACCTGATCAGCATGTCGGCGATCTCCAGCGCCTGCTCGCCGGTGTCGGGCTGGGAGACCAGCAGGGCGTCGGTGTCGACCCCCAGCTTCTTGGCGTATTCGGGGTCGAGGGCGTGCTCGGCGTCGATGAACGCCGCGATGCCGCCGGCCCGCTGGGCATTGGCCACCGCGTGCAGGGCGATCGTGGTCTTACCGGAGGACTCGGGGCCGTAGATCTCCACGATGCGGCCGCGCGGCAGGCCGCCGATGCCGAGGGCCACGTCAAGGGCGATCGATCCTGTGGCGATCACCTCGATGGGAGCTCGGGCGTCGTCGCCCAGGCGCATCACTGAGCCCTTGCCGAACTGTCGCTCGATCTGAGCGAGGGCGGTCTCGAGGGCCTTCTCGCGGTCGTTGATAGCCATGGGAACTCCCCCTGGAGGGTCGTGGTCCGATCAGTCGAGTGAAAGCTACGGCCTGCCACCGACATTTTCTGCGACTGCCGGGGAAGACGTGGCCCGGCGGAGTCAATCGTAGCCGAACGGCTGTTCGATCACAGCAGGAACACGCAGGTCGCCGTCAATAGCCCGCGTTCGGGGAGGTGAGCCGTCATTCTCCTTCGTGCCGGCGCAGTGCGCCATCCCGACTCCTCCGTCCCGGCTCCCTCGTTCCGGGCAGTGGGCCATGCCGGTCATGTCGGTCGCGCGGCAGCGGAGACCCGCGCCCGCGCCTCCCGCCTCGAGGTGGTGCCGCATGAACGCCACCGGCAGGTCCTCATTCCCGCCGAAGCCGGCCTCCTCCTCGTCCCCCGGCGAGGCCGACAAGCCCTCATCCCTCAGTGAAGTCGGCACATCCTCATCCACAGCGAAATCGGGGTAGACGGCACCCTCGGTGAGGCCGGCCGACAGGGACATCGTCGAGCTCGGCGGAGACCTCGTCGAGGGAAGCGCCCGGGGCGCCGTGCTCCCCGAAGCATCCATGCGCGTCCTCATGGAGACACCCGGCCGATGTTGGTCCCAACGTGTTGCACGCGGGATGAGCTGGGGAGACTCACTGCAGGGCGAGGGGTGGAGGTGGCGAGTGGCGAGCGGCTACACCAGGGAACGACGCACCCGTCTTGAGGCGCTCGCCGAGTTGCTCCCCCAACATGGCCTGGTCAGCCGCATGGTAGGCACCGACGATCCGGTGTTGTGGGTCTGGCACCCGCGCACCGGCCGCCAGACGATCATCTTCGCCACCCCGTCGAACCGCGGATGGCTGTTCCTGTGGTCGCCCAGCGGGCAGGGTAGCGCGGACGAGCTGGAGCACACGGCCGCCGCGCTGCGGCAGACCCTCGACATGGCGCAGACCTAGAGCGCAGCTCTCGATACGACGCAGACCTAGCGCAGCTTGGGCGAGACGTTCTCCACCTGGCAGACCGCGCGCCAGACGGTCTTGGCGCTCTCACCGTCGGCCAGTGCCTGCGTGACGGTCCGTCCTCCGAGCGGCGCGAGCACGTAGTCACGCGCCCACGACTCGGCGTACGTCTCGCCGAAATGAGCGTTCATCCGTCTCCAGAACTCCGTCAGGCGCATGAACCAAGTATGGAATTGCCCGGGGCGTGGGTAAGACATCCCCATGCCAAAGACCCCCAAGTCTTCACCCCCGAAGACAGCCAAGACGAAGGCCAACAGGGCCAGGCGCCGCCGGTTACTGCTCGCGCTGCGCCTCGCCGTACAGAAGGACAAGGCGGAGCGATCGGAAAGGCACGCCGGCACCAGGCAGGCGCCCCGTGCGGGACAGCCCCGCACGCGCCGGCCGTCACGACGCTAGAGCGTCAAACCAGCGCCGAAGCAGCGTCGAACCATCGTTGAACCGCGCGGTCACAGCACGCGTGAGCCGTACATCTCACCGAGATGGTCGGCGAGCAGCTCCAGCCGGGCGCCGTCGGGGTCCTTGAAGTAAATGGAGGCGCCGCTCTCTATCTGGTGCGGCACGCCGGCCATCTCCAGCTTGCCGCGCAGGCGTTCCCAGGTGGCGGGGTCGACGGAGATCGCGACGTGGTGGAGGCCGCCCAGCACCTCCTGGTACGGCCCCAGGTCGAGCCCCGGGAAGTCGAAGAACGCGAGCAGGTTGCCGTTGCCGATGTCGAAGAAGAAGTGGTTCGAGCCCTTGTAGTCGCGGTTCTCGATGATCTCGGTGAGCGGAAACTCCAGGAGCTCCTGGTAGAACTTGATGGTCCGTTCCACGTCCGACGAGAGCAGCGCCATGTGGTGCAGGCCCCGCGCGCTGCTCGATGGCCGGTGCGGTAAGACGTAACGCTGCCTGATCTCCGCACGGCGGGCTTCGATGGCCGCATAGTCAATGGTCACGGTCGCTCTATGTCCGCCAAGGCCCCTGCTCAATCGCCCGTCAAGGTGCCAATGCGTATTCTGTCGGTGGCGCGAGGCAGTATGTGCTGGTGAGCTCCCTTGACCAGTTCAGCCAGGTGACCAGGCAATGGTTCGCCGGAGCCTTCCAGGCGCCCACGTCCGCCCAGGAGGGGGCGTGGGAGTCGATCTCGCGCGGCGACAACACCCTGGTCGTCGCGCCCACCGGATCGGGCAAGACGCTGGCGGCGTTCCTGTGGTCCCTCGACAGGCTGGCGTCGGACCATGCCGAGGCCACTCCCAAGCCGGACCGCGCCGAGGCCACCCCCAAGCGCAAGCGCAGCAAGCCCGAGCCCGCCGAGCCCGTCCGCAAGGGGACTCGAGTGCTCTACGTGTCGCCGCTCAAGGCGCTGGCCGTCGACGTCGAGCGCAACCTGCGTGCCCCGCTGGCCGGGCTCAAGCAGACGGCGCGCCGGTTCGGGCTGCCGGTGCCGGAGATCTCGGTGGCGATCCGCTCGGGCGACACCCCCTCGGAGGACCGCAGACGATACGCGGCCAAGCCGTCCGACATCCTCATCACGACGCCGGAGTCGCTGTTCCTGCTGCTCACCAGCCAGGCGCGAGAGGCGTTGCGCGGCGTGGAGACGGTGATCGTGGACGAGGTCCACGCGGTCGCGGCCACCAAGCGCGGCGCTCACCTGGCGCTCAGCCTGGAGCGGCTCGACGCGCTGCTCGACAGGCCCGCGCAGCGGATCGGGCTGTCGGCGACCGTGCGTCCGGTGAGCGAGGTGGCGGCGTTCCTCGGGGGCACGCGACCGGCCACCGTCGTACAGCCGCCGTCGGAGAAGCGGATCGAGGTCGAGGTCGTCGTCCCCGTCGAGGACATGACCGAGATGGAGGGCCGCCCGCAGCCCCAGGGCGAGGAAGATTTCGCCCCGGAGCCGGGCAACAGGTCGATCTGGCCCCATGTGGAGGACCGGCTGTTCGATCTGATCGGGGCGCACAGCTCGACGATCGTCTTCGCCAACTCGCGGCGGCTGGCCGAACGGCTGTGCACCCGGCTCAACGAGCTGGCTTACGAGCGGGAGCGCGGCGACGGCGAGGCCGTCGACCTCTCCATCTGGGAGACGGGACCGTCCGCCGGCCCGGTCTGGGAGACGCCCAGGCGGATGCCCGCCGACATGATGGCGCAGGCCGGGGCGAGCAAGGGCGTCGTGACGGAGATCGTCCGCGCTCACCACGGCTCGGTCTCCAAGGAGGAGCGGGCGCAGATCGAAGAGGCGCTCAAGTCCGGCCGGCTGCCTGCCGTGGTCGCCACCTCCAGCCTGGAGCTGGGCATCGACATGGGCGCGGTCGACCTGGTCGCGTGCGTGGAGGCGCCGCCGAGCGTGGCCAGCGGGCTCCAGCGCATCGGCCGGGCCGGTCACCAGGTCGGCGCGGTGTCCAAAGGAGTCATCTTCCCGAAATACCGGGGCGACCTGGTGCAGACGACCGTGGTGGCCGAGCGCATGAAGAGCGGCCAGATCGAGGAGCTGCGCTATCCGCGCAATCCGCTCGACGTGCTGGCGCAGCAGATCGTGGCCATGACCGCGATGGACGAGTGGACGGTCGACGAGCTCGAGTCGGTGGTCAAGCGGGCCGCCCCCTACGCCACCCTGCCCAGGAGCGCGCTGGAGGCCACGCTCGACATGCTGGCCGGGCGCTACCCGAGCGAGGAGTTCGCCGAGCTGCGCCCGCGCATCGTGTGGGACCGCGTCACCGGCACCCTTCAGGGTCGCCCGGGCGCGCAGCGGCTGGCGGTCACCAACGGCGGCACGATCCCCGACCGCGGCCTGTTCGGCGTGTTCCTGGTGGGCGAGAAGGCCTCCAGGGTGGGCGAGCTGGACGAGGAGATGGTCTACGAGTCGCGCGTGGGCGACGTGTTCGTGCTGGGCGCGACCTCCTGGCGGATCGAGGACATCACGACCGACCGGGTGCTCGTCTCGCCCGCGCCCGGCCAGCCGGGCAAGCTGCCGTTCTGGCACGGCGACGCGCCGGGGCGCCCGGCCGAGCTGGGCAGGGCGATCGGGCAGTTCCTGCGCGAGCAGGCCAAGCTCGGCTCGACCGAGCGCATGCGGGCGGCCGGGCTCGACGAGTTCGCCGCGGGAAACCTGCTGGCCTACCTCCACGAGCAGCGCGAGGCCACCGGCTACGTCCCCGACGACCGCACCCTGCTGGTCGAGCGCTTCCACGACGAGCTCGGCGACTGGCGCGTGGTCATCCACTCCCCCTACGGCGCGCGGGTGCACGCCCCGTGGGCGCTGGCGATCAGCCGGCGGCTGCGCGAGCGCTACGGCATCGACGTGCAGGCCGTCCACTCCGACGACGGCATCGTGCTGCGCATCCCCGACACGCTCTCCGAGCCGCCCACCGACGTGGCCGCGTTCGACGCCGAGGAGATCGAGCAGATCGTCACCGAGGAGCTGGGCGGCTCCGCCATGTTCGCCTCCCGGTTCAGGGAGTGCGCGGGGCGGGCGCTGCTGCTGCCGCGCCGCACGCCGGGCAGGCGCAGCCCTCTGTGGCAGCAGCGCCAGCGCGCGGCCCACCTGCTGGGCGTGGCCTCGCAGTACGCCTCGTTCCCGATCGTGCTGGAGACGATGCGCGAGTGCCTGCAGGACGTCTTCGACGTGCCGGGGCTCGTGCAGCTCATGCGCGACATCGCCGCGCGCCGCGTGCGGCTGGTCGAGGTCGAGACGTCGCAGGCCTCGCCGTTCGCCACCTCGCTGCTGTTCCACTACGTGGGCGCGTTCATGTACGAAGGCGACGCGCCCCTGGCCGAGCGGCGGGCCCAGGCGCTGGCGCTGGACACCACGCTGCTGGCCGAGCTGCTGGGCCAGGCCGATCTGCGCGAGCTGCTCGATCCCGACGTGATCTCCGACACCGAGCGCGAGCTGGCCAGGCTCGACCGCCCGCTGCGCGACCTGGAGGACCTCGCCGACCTCCTGCGCTCGCACGGGCCGCTGCTCGCGCCCGACGTGAGCGTGCGCGGCGGCGATCCGTCCTGGCTGGAGGAGCTCGAACGGTCGCGGCGCGCGATCAGGGTGCGCATCGCGGGCGAGGAGCAGTGGGCGGCGATCGAGGACGCGGCCCGCATGCGTGACGCGCTGGGCGCGCCGCTGCCCGTCGGGGTGCCCCACGCGTTCCTGGAGCCCGTGGCCGATCCGCTGGCCGACCTGCTGGCGCGGCACGCCCGCACGCGCGGGCCGTTCCACGCGGGCACGGCCGCCGCCCGGTTCGGGCTGGGCGTGGCCGTGGTGACGGACGCGTTGCGGCGGCTCGCCGCGTCCGGGAGGGTCGTGAACGGCGAGTTCCGGCCCGGCGGGCGGGGCGAGGAGTGGTGCGACGCCGGCGTCCTGCGGATGTTGCGCCGCAGATCGCTGGCGAGGCTGCGCAAGGAGGTCGAACCGGTCGCGCCGGAGACCCTCGCCCGGTTCCTGCCCGCCTGGCACGGCATCACCGGCTCGAGCGGCGCGGCGGCCGGTGGCCGGGGGGCGAGCGAGGCGGCCCGGGCCATGGACGCGCTGGTCCGCTCGATCGAGCAGCTCCAGGGGGCCGCGGTGCCCGCGTCCGCGCTGGAGACGCTGGTGCTGCCCTCGCGAGTGCCCGGCTACCACCCGGCGCTGCTCGACGAGCTGACCTCGTCGGGCGAGGTGATGTGGGCGGGTCAGGGGTCGCTGCCCGGTGGCGATGGATGGGTGTCGCTCTACTACGCCGACACCGCGCCGCTGCTGCTCCCCGAGCCCGCCGAGATCACGATGACGCCCCTGCACGAGCGGGTGCTCGAGCTGCTGGGCGGGGGCGGCGCGCTGTTCTTCCGGGGCATCTCCGACCAGCTCGGCTCGCTGGACGACGCGACGCTGGCCGCGGCGCTGTGGGACCTGGTGTGGGCGGGGCGGGTCTCCGGTGACACACTGGCCCCGTTGCGGGCCACGCTCGGCACCGGCCGTCCCGCGCACCGGCCCGCCACCACGCGCAGGCGCCGGGCCGTGCTGCCGAGCAGGAGCGGCCCTCCCACCGTGGGCGGCCGATGGTGGCTGCTGCCCGCGCCCGCCGCCGACGCGACCCAGCGGGCCCACGCGCAGGCCGAGGTGCTGCTGGAGCGGCACGGCGTGGTGACCAGGGGCGCGGTGACGTCCGAACGGCTGCCCGGCGGGTTCACCCCCGTCTACCAGGTCTTGCGCGCGTACGAGGAGAGCGGGCGATGCCGCCGGGGCTACTTCGTCGAGGGGCTGGGAGGCGCGCAGTTCGCGCTGCCGGGAGCGGTCGACCGGATGCGCGCCATGGCGCCTGGCATCGCCCCGGCCGCACACCAGGAGAACGCACGGTCCCGGGCCGTGGTGCTGGCCGCCGCCGATCCCGCCAGCCCGTACGGCGCCGCGCTCCCCTGGCCGCAGCACCCGGGCGACCTCGGGCACAAGCCGGGCAGGAAGGCCGGGTCGCTGGTCGTGCTCGTGGACGGCCACCTGGTGCTCTACGTCGAGCGAGGCGGCAAGACGCTGCTGTCGTTCGCCGACGACGAGCGGCTGCAGCCCGCCGTCGACGCGCTCGCGCTGGCCGTGCGGGACGGCGCACTCGGGAAGTTGACCGTGGAGCGGGCCGACGGCGCCTCCATCATCGACTCACCGCTGGCGGCTGCCCTGGAGGCGGCCGGGTTCCATCCCACGCCCCGCGGGCTGCGCCTACGCTCCTGACACGCGCCCTACGGCCGGACGCCGTTGAAAGGCCTTCCAAAAATTTGAATGGCCGTTTAAAGTTCTGAACGTGACGTCAGAAAGTCGCACGTTCATCGAAGAGGCCCGCAGGGCCCAGATCATCGCGTGCGCCATCGAGGTGCTCGCCGAGCAGGGGTACGCGCACACCACCCTGGCCCGGATCGCCAAGCAGGCGAAGATCAGCACCGGCGTGATCTCGTACCACTTCGGCGGCAAGAAACAGCTCATCGAAGCGGTCGTCGCCGAGGTCGCCAGGCTGGCCACGGACATGATGCTCCCCCGGATCCTCGCGCAGCCCACCGCGACCGAGGCCCTGCGCGCCTACCTCGAGAGCAACCTCGACTTCATGCGCGAGCACCGCACACCGCTCCTGGCCCTGATGGAGATCATCACGCACATGCCGGGCGAGGAGGGCGGCCCTGGGCCGTACGCGGAGCAGGCCGAGGTCGCCATCACGGACCTGGAGAAGGTCCTCGACTGGGGCCGGCAGAGCGGCGAGTTCCGCGACTTCGACAAGCGCAGCATGGCCATCACCATCCGGGGTGCCGTCGACGCCGTGCCGTCGCGCATCGTCCATGAGCCCGACCTCGACCTCGACCTGCTCGCCCGCGAGCTCGTCACCACCTTCACGCTCGCCACCAGGAGAGAGCCTTGACAGCAGCAGCCTTAGAGATCAGCGGCCTGGCCAAGACGTTCGGCGAGAAGATCGCCGTCGACCACGTGGACCTCACCGTCCCCCAGGGCTCCTTCTACGGCCTGGTCGGACAGAACGGCGCGGGCAAGACGACCACGCTGTCCATGGCGGTCGGCCTGCTCAGACCCGACGGCGGCACGTCGCGGATCTTCGGCGCCGACGTGTGGTCGGACCCGGCGCGGGCCAAGCAGCTGGTGGGTGTGCTGCCCGACGGGCTGGCCATGCCAGAGCGGCTCACCGGGCGTGAGGTGCTCACGTACCTCGGCCTGCTCAGGGGCCTGAGCAAGGAGGTGGTGGCCGAGCGGGCTGAAGAGCTGCTGTCGGTGCTGGAGCTGGACGAGGCCGAGAAGACGCTCGTGATCGAGTACTCGACCGGCATGCGCAAGAAGATCGGCCTGGCCACGGCGCTGCTGCACGCGCCCAGGCTGCTGGTCCTGGACGAGCCGTTCGAGGCGGTGGACCCGGTGTCGGCGGCGACGATCAAGATGATCCTGCGCGGCTTCGTGGCGGGTGGCGGCTCGATCGTGCTGTCCAGCCACGTGATGGCGCTGGTCGAGCAGCTCTGCGACCACGTGGGTGTGGTCGACAAGGGCCGGGTGGCGGCGGCGGGCCCGCTCGACGAGGTACGCGGGGCGGCCACGCTCGAGGACAGGTTCGTGGAACTGGTCGGCGCGGACTCCACCGGTACCAAGGGGCTGTCATGGCTATAGCGCTGACCCTGGTCAGGATGAAGATCGCCATTCTGCGCCACTCCACCAAGGGCCGGCGCGGCGGCATGATGGCCTCGGGCGGCGTTCTCGGGCTCCTGCTCGCGGCCGGCACGATCTACCTCGCCTTCCAGGGCGGCGACTGGCCGGCCGCCGCCTACGCCGTGTGGATGCTCGGCTGGATCATCGGCCCGGTCTTCTCCGGCGGCGGCGACGAGACGCTGCGGCCGGAGTTCTTCGCACCGCTGGGGCTGCCCGCGCGGCGGATGGCTGCAGGGCTGCTGGTGTCGGCGTTCGTGGGCGTGGCGCCGGTGATCAGCCTGGTCGCCCTGGTGGGGCTCGTCTTCGCGGCCTCGCCGGGGAACGTGGTGGTGGCGGTGCCCGCGATGGTGCTGCAGCTGGCCATCTTCGTGCTGCTGTCGAAGGTGGCCGTGGGGCTGCTGGGCATCGCGCTGCGGTCCAGGGTCGGGGCGATCGGCGCGGGGCTGATCAACGGGGCGGTGCTGGCGTTCCTGGGCCAGGCGTGGGTCTTCGCGGTGGCCTTCGGCCAGGGCGCCCGGATCCCGGCGTTCGTGCGTTACCTGCCGTCGGGGTGGGGACTGCTCGCCGTACAGGGTGAGTACCTGGCACTGCCGGCGATGGCGGTGCTGATCGTGCTGCTGCTCGCGGCGTGGGCGGCGCTGCTGTCCGGGCGGACGGGCGCGGAGCGGCCCTCGACGCGGGGCCGCCGTCCGATGCGGGCCGCCACCGCGCAGGAGGCGGTGGTGGCCAAGGAGCTGCGTACGTGGTCGCGCGACCTGGTACGCAACCACCAGCTCACGTTCGCGCTGGCCTACGGGGTGTTCTTCGCGGGCGCGCCGCTCGCGCTCGGCTGGACGGGCATGCTGCCGTGGGCGGCGCCGATCTTCATCGTGATGGCCGCGGCCATGACCGCCAACCTCTACGGCACCGACGGCACCGCGCTCTGGCTCACGCTCATGACGCCCGGCACGTCCGACGTGCGCGGCAGGCAGCGGGCCTGGCTGGTGACCGTGGGCCCGGTCGCGATGCTGCTGGCGGTGGCGCTGACGCTGGTCACGGGCGGTCCGTGGCCGCTGATCCTGGCGAGCGTGGCGGCGCTGCTGGGCGGCGCGGCGGGGCTGGTGCCGCTCATCTCGGTGTACGCGCTGGTGCCCGGCACCGATCCGCAACGGCGCGGCGGCAACCCGCTGCGCACGAGCGAGGACGACGGAGCCCTGACGGGCTTGGCCTATCTGACGATGCTGCTCGTGGCCCTGTCGGGCGCGCCTGCCGTCGTGGCGGCCCTGCTGTACGGCTGGTGGGGCGTCGCGGCCGGGCCGGCGACGGGCGCGCTGTGCTACTGGGGCCTGGGCCTGCTGGCGGAGCGGCGGCTGGCGGCGCGGGGGCCCGAGCTGCTGCACATGATGCGCACGGGGCGGCGGGAGAGCGGCGGCGGCACGTCGTTCAAGCTGCCCGATCTGCCGAAACCTCAGCGGACGATCGTGACGACATGCCTGTCGCTCGGCGCGATCCCGCTGTTCCCCCAGGGCATCGTGGCCGCCGCCTTCCTGGCGAACGACCGGCTGAGGATGTCGTGGTTCCTGGCCACGTACATGCCGCCCGGGCTGCGCTGGCCGACGGCCGTCCTCATGATCCTCATCGGTCTGGCCATGTACGGAGTGGGCCTGTGGATCCCCTACCGGGCCAAGCAGCGGGTGAAACCGGTAGATGGCTCCACTGAAGCGCTTACGCGCTGACCTCGGCACCGGCAAGAACCTCGAGATCTACCTGACGGCAATCATCGCGCTGGTGGTCGGCGTGCTCGGCGTCTTCGACATCGTGGAACCAAGGTCGTGGGGCGCCGCGACGCAGGCCACGCTCGCCCTGGTCGCCGTCAACGCCCTCGGCCCGCGGCACCAGGTCACCGACCTCGATTCACAGGTCGCCAGGGCGAGTGAGGTCCGCCTCGCGGGAGTGACGCTGAGTCGCACCGTGCGCGCCCACGTCGAGGACCTGCGCAAGGCCCTGGCGCGCGGGGCATCGGTCAATGTACTGCTGATCGATCCGGAGGGCTCGGCTCCGGAGGAGGCGGAGAGGAGAAGCACGATCCCCGGCGAGGACGACGGCGTCATCCACGTCGAGCTCGGCACGGCCGGCCGTGATCCGGTCTTCACGCTCACCCCCGGCCGCGACCATTTCTGGTACGAGCACTTCAAGGAGGAGTTCGGCCGCCTGTGGGAGGTAGGCAGGCCGGCGACCGAGGCCGACTGGCACCCGGGCCCCGAGAGCTGATCCCGCTGTATACGATTGTCGCCTCATGACTGATTTGACACTGGGCGCGGCTCACCGGACCTTGCGCGACGAGGTGACCAACGAGCTGCGGCGCCGCATACTCTCCGGCGAGCTGGCCCAGGGCGAGCGGCTGGTCGAGGACCGGCTGGCCGCCTCGCTAGGCGTGTCGCGCAACCCCGTGCGCGAGTCCATCCGGGTGCTGGCCACCGAGGGGTTCGTCGAGGTCGTGCCCAGGCTGGGCGCCACCGTCGCGCGCCTGTCCGCTGCGGAGGGCGAGGAGCTCTTCGACGTGCGCATGGCGGTCGAAGGGCTGGCGGCGCGGCTGGCCGCGCGCAAGCGGACGCCCGGGTCGGTCGAGCGGCTGCGGCGGGTGCTCGATCAGGCCAAGGAGGCGGTGGACAGCGGGCGGCTGGAGGAGGTGGCCGACCTCAACACCGCCTTCCACCTGGCCGTGGGCGAGGCGGCGGGCAACTCGTACCTCAGCCTGATGATGAAGCCCATGCTCCTGCGTGCGCAGTGGGTCTTCAGCCAGACCGCCGCCGTACGCGGGCCGCACTCCTGGTCGGAGCACCTGAGCCTGTGCGAGGCCATCGCGGCGGGCGACGAGGACGAGGCGCAGGCCAGGGCCGTCGCGCACGTGGCCGCGGCCAGACGGTCGTTCCTCACGGCCGCGCGCAGGACAAAACACCCGAACGATTAGAAAACGGTCAGATAACAACCAGGGGCCACGAAACACTGGTGAAATGTCAGGTCTTGTATACAGTCTCCTAAACGTTTCAACGGAGGCCCCATGAGACCGTCCCCCAGGCTGGCCGCGGCGCTCGCCGTTCTCCCCCTCGCCCTGGCGGCTTGCGGCGGAGGCGGGTCCAGCAGCACGCCCGCGGCCCCGCCTTCCATAGCCGACGCCTCTGCCGACAACCGGCCCGTCAAGGCCGGCGGCACGCTCAACGTGGCGCTCAACGCCGACCCCGACGCACTGGACCCGAGCATCTCGACCACGCTGGTGGGCCGCGAGGTGTTCGCGAACATGTGCGAGAAGCTCTACGACATCGATGCCCAGGCGGCCCTGGTCCCGCAGCTGGCCAGCGCCTTGCCCGAGGTCTCCGGCGACGGCAAGGAGGTGACGATCAAGCTCCGGGAGGGCGTGAAGTTCAATGACGGCACGGCGTTCGACGCCGAGGCGGTCAAGAAGTCGCTGGACCGGCACCGCACCTGGGAGAAGTCCGCGCGCCAGGCCGACCTGGCCGCGGTGTCCAAGGTCACGGTGGTCGATCCCACGACGGTCAAGCTCACGCTGACGCAGGCGTTCACGCCGCTGACCGCCCAGCTCGCCGACCGCGCCGGCATGATCATGTCACCCAAGGCGCTGGACGCGGGGAACGACAACTTCGGCGCCAACCCGGTCTGCGTCGGGCCGTTCAAGTTCGCCGGCCGCACCTCCGGCAGCCAGATCGTGCTGGAGAAGGCACCCGACTACTACGACGCCGCCAAGGTCAAGCTAGACAAGCTCGTATACAAAATCATCGTGGATCCGAACGTGCGGGCCGCGAACCTGAAGTCCGGCGACGTGCAGGTGGGCGACCAGCTCGCCACCACCACGGTCAAGGGCGTCCAGAGCGACCCGAACCTCAAGGTCGTGTCCGGCGGCGGCCTCGGCTACTACGGCATCACGATCAACACCGGCAACGCCAACGGCTCCACCGAGAAGCCCGGCACGGTCAACACGGCGCTGGCCAAGAGCCCGCAGCTGCGTGAGGCGTTCGAGCTGGCGCTCGACCGCGACGTGATCAACAAGACCGTCTACAACGGACTGTACGAGCCGGACTGCTTCCCGGTGCCGATGAAGAGCCAGTTCCGGGCCGCGGACCTGCAGTGCCCCAAGCGTGACCTGGCCAAGGCCAAGCAACTCGTGCAGGCCTCCGGCGTGCCGACCCCGATCCCGGTCACGCTCACCAGCCCCAACGACGCGGTCAACGTCCGCCTGGCGCAGGTCATCCAGCAGATGACCAAGGAGGCGGGCTTCAACGTGAGCGTGCAGAGCGCCGAGTTCGTCAGCGCCCTCGAGCAGGGCAAGTCCGGCAAGTTCGACGTCCTGCTGAACGGCTGGTCGGGCCGCGTGGACCTCGACGGCAACCTCACGAACCTCATCACGAGCCGCGGCAGCAACAACTACAGCGGCATGTCCGACCCCGGCATCGACGACCCGATCAAGCAGGCCGCCGCCGAGACGGATCCGGCCAAGCGGGCCGAGCTCTACGCCTCCGCCATGAAGAAGGCCGCTGAGGTGCGCGGAGTCCTGTACCTCTACCACAACAAGTACTACCTGGGCATGAACAAGAACGTGGCGGGAGTCCAGTACTTCGAGGACGGCCTGCCGCGCTTCGTCACCGCAGGATTCACCGGCTGATGCTCTGGTTCATCCTCCGACGCTGCGGGTCCGCGGTGATCGTGCTGTTCCTGGCCAGCGTCCTGATCTTCCTCGGGATCAGGGCGCTGCCCGGCGACCCGGCCGCGGTCATGGCGGGCCAGGAGGCCTCGCCCGCCGTGGTCGAGGCCATCAGGCACGAGTTCGGCCTGGACAAGCCGCTGCCCGCCCAGTACCTCGACTACGTCGGCCAGACCCTGACCGGCAACTTCGGCCGCTCGACGCAGGACCAGCTCCCGGTGATCGACATCCTCGCCGAGCGGCTGCCGGTGACGCTTGAGTTGTCGGCGCTGGCCATGCTGGTCGCCATCGTCGTCGGTGTCGGGACCGGCATCGCGGCGGCCGTCCGGCGCGGCCGGCTCGCCGACTACGTGGCCACCGGGTTCGGCCTGGCCGGGCTGTCGGTGCCGCACTTCTGGCTGGGCATGCTCGGCATCCTGCTCTTCGCGGTCACCTGGCGGATCCTGCCCGCCTCCGGGTACGTCCCCTTCACCCAGGACCCTGGGCAGAACCTCCAGCGCATGATCCTGCCCGCCCTCGTGCTCGGCACCGGCTTCGCCGCCATCCTCATGCGGCAGACCCGCTCGGCCATGCTGGGCGCGCTGTCCGCCGACTACGTCAGGACCGCCAGGTCGAAGGGCCTGTCCGAGGCGAAGGTCGTGGGTGCGCACGCGTTGCGCAACAGCCTGACGACCGTCGTCACCGTGCTGGGCCTCCAGCTCGGCGCGCTGATCAGCGGCGCCGTGGTGACCGAGCAGATCTTCGTGATCCCCGGGTTCGGCAAGCTGACCGTGGACGCGGTGCTGACCAGGAACTACCCGGTCATCCAGGCCGTCGTGCTGATCACGGTCATCGGGTACGTGCTGGTCAACCTGCTGGTCGACGTCGCCTACGCCTTCCTCAACCCCCGGATCAGGCTGTCAGGGGGTGCCCGTGACTAAGTTGTGGCGCCGCTTCAGAAGGCGGCCGATGCCGATGGCCGGGCTGGTGCTGGTGGTCGCGTTCGTGCTGCTGGCCCTGATCGGGCCGCTGGTGACCGGCGACCCGGCCGCGCAGGACTACCTGGCCACGCTCGCGCCCCCGTCGGGCGCGCACCCGATGGGCACCGACGACCTGGGCCGCGACGCGTTCGCCAGGATCGCCCACGGCGCGCAGGTGTCCCTGCAGGCCGGGGTGCTCTCCACGCTGCTGGCGATGGTCGTGGGCATCCCGATCGGCCTGGTGGCCGGGTTCTACCGGCGCTGGCTCGACCCCGTGGTGATGCGGCTGGTGGACGTGACGCTGGCGTTCCCGTTCCTGGTCTTCGCGGTGGGACTGGCGGCGATCATCGGGCCCTCGCTGAAGGGCGTGGTGTTCGCGCTGGGCTTCTCGCAGCTCCCCGCCATCATCAGGATCACCCGCGGCGAGGTGCTGGCGGTCAGGGAGATGGACTACGTGGCCGCGGCCATCGCCGACGGCGCGGGCGACGGGCACCTCATCTTCCGTTACGTGCTCCCGAACTGCCTCAACCCGCTCATCGTGCAGGCCACCGTGGCGATCCCGGGAGCGATCATCGGCGAGGCCACGCTGTCGTTCCTGGGGCTCGGCGTGCAGCCGCCCACACCCTCGTGGGGCGTGATGCTGACGACCGCGCAGCAGTACCTGAGCGACGCGCCCTGGCTGGCCATCTGGCCCGGGGTCATGATCGCGCTGGCCACGCTCGGCTTCAACCTGCTCGGCGACGGGCTGCGTGACGTTCTGGACCCGAGGAGCGCCCGATGAGCCTGCTGGAGATCACGAACCTCACCGTCGACTTCGACACCGAGGACGGCCTGGTGCAGGCGGTCAGGGACATCTCGCTCACACTGGACGAGGGCGAGATCCTGGCGTTGTGCGGCGAGTCGGGCTGCGGCAAGTCGGTCACCGCGATGTCGGTGCCCAGGCTGCTGCCGCCCGACACGACCAGGCTGTCCGGCTCGGTCAAGCTGGACGGGCGCGAGCTCACCACGCTCCCCGAGCGGGACATGCGGCAGGTACGCGGCAAGGACGTCTCGGTCGTCTTCCAGGAGCCGATGACCTCGCTGAACCCGTCGTTCACCGTCGGATACCAGATCACCGAGGTGCTGCGCAGGCACGAGCGACTCTCGCGCCAGGCGGCCGCCGGCCGGGCCGTCGAACTGCTGGAGCTGGTCGGCATCCCGGCGCCCCTGCGCCGCATGAAGGAGTACCCGCATCAGCTCTCCGGCGGCATGCGCCAGCGCGTGATGATCGCGATCGCGGTGGCCTGCTCGCCGCGGGTGCTGATCGCCGACGAGCCCACCACGGCGCTCGACGTGACGATCCAGGCGGGCGTGCTGGACGTCTTCCGCGACCTGCGCGACCGGCTCGGCACTGCGATCATCCTCATCACGCACGACCTGGGGGTCGTGGCCGACATCGCCGACCGGGCCGTGGTCATGTACGCGGGCCGCGCCGTCGAGCAGGCCTCGGTGACCGAGCTGTTCGCGAACCCGCGCCACCCGTACACGCTGGGCCTGATGAACGCGCTCCCGTCCGCGGCCGTCAACGGCAGGCTGGCCGAGATCCCCGGCATGGTGCCCTCGCCGCTGACGGACCCCGACGAGTGCGCGTTCCAGGCCCGCTGCCCGCGCGCCCAGGACGACTGCCGCGCGGCCAGACCCCCGCTCGAACGGCACGCGGACGGCCATCTGGCGGCCTGTTTCCACCCGGGAGGCAAGCGATGATCCTGCGCATCGACAACCTGGTCAAGCACTACGGTCAGGTACGCGCCGTGGACGGCCTGTCGCTGGAGATCGGCCAGGGCGAGGTGCTCGGCCTGGTCGGCGAGTCCGGCAGCGGCAAGTCCACGGTCGGCAAGTGCGTGCTGCGCCTCACCGAGCCCACCTCGGGCACGGTCGAGCTGGACGGCCGCGACATCACCCACCTGTCGCGACGGGCCATGCGCCCGCTGCGCAGGGACGTGCACATGGTCTTCCAGGACCCCTTCTCCTCGCTCAACCCGCGTTTCACGATCGGCCAGATCGTCGGCGAGCCGCTGCTCAGGCACAAGGTGGCCGGTCGGCGCGAGGTGTCCGAACGCGTGTCGGCCATGCTGGAGAAGGTGGGGCTGCGGCAGGAGATGCGTTCCCGGTATCCGCACGAGCTGTCCGGCGGGCAGCGGCAGCGGGTCGGGCTGGCCAGGGCGCTGATCCTGGAGCCCAAGCTGGTCGTGGCCGACGAGCCGGTGTCCGCGCTGGACGTGTCGGTGCAGGCGTCGGTGCTCAATCTGATGACCGATCTGCAGCGGGACATGGGGTTCTCGTGCCTGTTCATCACGCATGACCTGTCGGTGGTGGAGTTCCTGGCCGACCGGGTCGCCGTCATGTACCTGGGCAAGATCGTGGAGTCGGGTCCGACGGCCGAGATCTTCGCCGCGCCGCGGCACCCGTACACGCAGGCACTGCTGTCGGCGGCCCCGGTGGCCGACCCGGTCAGGCAACGGGAGCGGCGCAGGGTCGTGCTCGGCGGCGACGTGCCCAGCCCGGTCGATCCGCCTGCCGGGTGCCGGTTCCACACGCGGTGCCCGCTGGCGTACGACGCCTGCCGTACCGACGAGCCGCTCTTGACCGACCCACGTGGGAGCGGCCACCCGGCCGCGTGCCACCTTGTAACGGCGGACCGCCTCCCCGACGCGGCCGCGAATCTTTAGAAGGAGAGATCTTGTTCACCACCAGGCCCGAACTGTCAGGTGACTTCGGCATGGTCGCCAGCACGCACTGGCTGGCCTCGGCCACCGGCATGGGCGTGCTGGAACGCGGCGGGAACGCCTTCGACGCGGCGGTGGCCGCCGGGTTCGTGCTCCAGGTCGCCGAGCCGCACCTGAACGGCCCCGGCGGCGAGGTGCCGATCCTGCTGTGGAGCGAGGCCGAGCAGAAGGTGTCCGCGGTCTGCGGGCAGGGTGTGGCGCCCGCCGCGGCCACCATCGAGCGCTTCACCGAGCTGGGCCTGGACATCGTGCCCGGCACGGGGCTGCTGGCGGCCACCGTGCCGGGGGCTTTCGGCGGCTGGATGCTCATGCTGGAGCGCTGGGGCACCTGGTCGCTGGCCGACGTGCTGGCGCCGGCGATCCACTACGCCGAGCACGGCGTGCCGGTGCTGGAGCGGATCGCGGCCACGATCGAGTCGGTCCAAGGATTGTTCAACGATCACTGGCCGACCTCGGCGGCGACCTGGCTGCCCGGCGGGAACGTTCCCGCGGCCGGTTCCAAGCTGGCCAACCCGGTGCTGGCCGCCACCTACCGGCGGCTGGTCGCCGAGGCCGAGTCTGCCTCGAGCACCCGTGAGGGCCAGCTCGCCGCCGCCAGGAGGGCCTGGTACGAGGGGTTCGTCGCCGAGGCGATCGCCGAGTTCAGCGCCAAGACGGCCTGGCTGGACAGCTCCGGCGAGGCGCACGGCGGGCTGCTCACCGGCGACGACCTGGCCCGCTGGTCCGCGACCGTCGAGCAGCCTCTTGCGTTCGAGTACCACGGGCACACCGTCTACAAGACGGGGCCGTGGGGGCAGGGGCCGGTGTTCCTGCAGCAGCTCGCCCTGCTGCGGGGCTTCGACCTGGACGCGATGGGCCATCTCAGCGCCGACTACGTCCACACGGTGACGGAGGCCGCCAAGCTCGCCTTCGCCGACCGCGAGGCCTGGTACGGCGACACCGACGTACCGGTGTCCGACCTGCTCAGCGAGGCGTACAACACCGAACGGCGCAAGCTCGTCGGCGCCGAGGCCAGCCTCGAGCTGCGGCCCGGCGCGCCCGGCGGTCGCGCGCCCAGGCTGCCCGACTTCCCCGCGCCCGGCACGGCGAGCACCGCGCCCGGCATCTCGGGCGCCCGTTCCCCGCAGGGCGTCGGCGAGCCGACCGTGGCCCGCGACGGCACGGTGAAGGGCGACACCTGCCACCTCGACGTCGTGGACCGGCACGGCAACATGGTCTCCGCCACCCCCAGCGGCGGCTGGCTGCAGAGCTCCCCCACGATCCCCGAGCTGGGCTTCTGCCTCGGCACCAGGTCGCAGATGTTCTGGCTGCAGGATGGGCTTCCGGCCTCGCTGCGTCCGGGCACGCGCCCGCGCACCACGCTGTCGCCGTCGTTCGCGCTCAAGGACGGCAAGCCGTGGCTGGCGTTCGGCACACCCGGCGGCGACCAGCAGGACCAGTGGAGCCTGAACTTCTTCCTCACCGTCGTCCACGGCCGCCTGAACCTGCAGGAGGCCATCGACGCGCCCATGTTCCACTCCGAGCACTTCCCCAGCTCGTTCTTCCCGCGCGGCTCCCGCCCCGGCGTGCTGCACGTCGAGGACCGCCTGGACGCCGGCGTGATAGCGGAGCTGCGGCGGCGCGGGCACGAGGTCGAGGCGCAGGGTCCGTGGACGCTGGGCAGGCTCAGCGCGGTCGCCCGTGACGGGGCGTTCCTCAAGGCCGCCGCGAACCCGCGCGGCGCCCAGGGCTACGCAGTCGGCCGATGACCGATCTGCTCTTCCTGTTGGGCGCCGGTCTGCTGGCCGGAGCGGTGAACGCGCTGGCGGGCGGCGGAACGCTCATCTCGTTCCCCGCGCTGGTGGCGCTCGGATACCCGAGCCTGACCGCGTCCGTGACCAACGCGGTGGCGCTGTGGCCCGGCTACCTGGGCGGCGTGCTCGGCTACCGGGCCGAGCTGCGCGGCCAGCGGCGCAGGGCGACGGCGCTGTCGATCACGACCGTGCTGGGCGCGGTCGTGGGCAGCGCGCTGCTCCTGCTCACGCCGGGCAAGCTGTTCGAGTCGCTGGTGCCATGGCTGGTGGCCTTCGCCAGCCTGGCGCTGCTGGCCCAGCCGTGGCTGCGCAAGCTCTTCGGTGGCGAGGCCGGCGGGCCGCCCAGCAAGATGGTGTACGCGGGAGTCTTCCTCGGCGGCTGCTACGGCGCCTACTTCAACGGCGGCATGGGCGTGCTGCTGCTGACCGTGCTCGGCATGTTCCTGCACGACAACCTGCATCGCGTCAACGCCGTGCGGGCCACGCTCTCGCTGGTGATCAGCACGGTGTCGGTGGTGGCGTTCTCCCTGTTCGGGCCCGTCCAGTGGCAGGCCGTGGCGGTGGTGGCGCCGGCCAGCCTGGCCGGCGGGTTCCTCGGCACGCGGCTGGCCAAGCTCATGTCCGCCAAGGTCCTGCGCGGCGTCGTCGTCGCCTTCGGCCTGGGCGTGGCCGTGGCACTGGCCCTGCACTAGGAAGGCGGCGTCAGACCGGGCCGTACAGGGCGTGGGAGGCGCCTGTGGTCATGGCCCAGTAGCGGTCGCCGTACGACCAGTGCCACCACTCCGTGGGGTAGTTGACCAGGCCGGTCGGCTCCAGGGCGGCGGCGAGGATCTTGCGGTGGTTGCGGGCCTCGGCGGAGATGTTGGGGGCGTCGGTGTAGCAGGCGCCGTCGCTCTGCTCGGGGTTGTCGTTGACCTGGGTGCCCATGTCGTACTCGACGCCGTCGGGGTCGCACAACGTCAGGTCCACGGCGGCGCCGGCGGTGTGGGGGGCGACCTCGACCGGGGACACATACCGGCTTGCCGCGATATATGCCTCTTCGGGAGAAATTTCGGGGAATGTGCGTTGGAGCTCCGCCCGGTACCCGTCGAAGATCCGGCGCTGCGTCGCGATGGGACGGTAGCCCTCGACGACCAGCAACTGGAAGCCGTCGGGCAGCACGCGCTGGGCCTGCTCCAAGCGGTCGAGCAGGCCCGAGCGCAGATGCGCGTACGCGCCTTCGTCGTCCGCCAGGCGCCCGTCCACGCGCAGCCGCCCGCGCACGTCGGCCAGCGGTTCACCGCATTCCCGCACGGGAATCCCGGTCACCCGGGGGTCGGAGATGAGCACGACATCGTTGGGGGACTGCCACATGGGCAGAAATTCTCACACAGTGTCGGAGAAGACCTGCTCCCGGGCCTGCTCCAGGGCCGCCACCAGCGCACCGCGCAGCACCGGGTTGCCCGCGACCTCGGTCGCGACCACAGTGGGCCGGCTCGGGCACACGCGGGCCACCGCCTCCTGCACCTTGGCGGCCAGCCGCGCGCCGCCCGCCCTGCCGATGTCGCCGCTGAGCACGATCAGGCCCGGATCGAGCACGACGGTCACCGCCGCCGCGCCCACGGCCAGTCGTCCCGCCACCTCGTCCAGGTAGCCCTCGTCGCCGCCGCGCACCAGGTCGGGCACCGTGTTGCCGCTCACGCCGTGCCGCTCGGCCAGGCCGCGCAGCGCGTCGTGGCCCACGAGGCGCTGGAACGAGCCGGACTGGGGCTCCGAGACGTCGGACGGCAGCGGCTCGCCCGGGACCGGCAGCCAGCCGATCTCGCCCGCTCCCCCGCTGATGCCCCGGTGCAGCCTGCCGCCCAGCATGACGCCGAGGCCCTGGCCGACGCCGGCCCAGATCACCACGAAGTCGTCGTAGCCGACGGCCGCGCCGTACTTGTGCTCGGCGAGCGCGACCAGGTTGACGTCGTTCTCGATCGTGACCGAGTTGCCGAGCGTCTGGCGCAGGCTGGCCAGCACGCCGACGTGCCAGTCCGGCAGGTCGTACGACCAGCGCACGTCGCCGGTGGCAGGATCGACCACGCCCCGCGTGCCGATGACGAACGCGCGCAGCCGTGCCAGGCTGACGTTCGCCGTGTCGCAGGCCCGCTGCACTGCCTCGTGGACCGCCTTGACCGGATCCCGGCTGTCGGAGGGGTTGACCGTGATCTCGACGACCACCTTGCCTGTGATGTCCGCCACAGCGACCTGGAGGCTGTCGGGCAGGACCTCGAGCCCGGCGACGTACGCGCTGGAGGGGACGACGGCGTACACGGCGGCGTGCGGTCCCCTGCCGCCCGCGCGCTCGCCCGCGAGCTCCACCAGCCCCCGCTCCTCCAGGCGTGCAAGCAGCTGACCTGCGGTTACCTTGGAGAGCCCGGTTCGTTCCCCCAGTTCGGCCCGGGTGAGCGGGCCGTCCATGAGGAGCAGTTCGAGTGCCGCGCGATCGTTCAGCCTGCGCAGCAGCCGGGGGACCCCCGGGCTTCGACTCATTACCGCACCCCTCTCGTCACGAATGGCTAACGAGCGTTTCTTTTAAGAAAGTTTCTTGTTAGTTTAGCAGCCGTCGCTCGACATTGACGATCAGCCTGGTGCGGACTGTAGGCCGGCACCCGGGAAGGGAGAACCCTGTGAGGATCGCGAAGATCACAGCCGCTACGGTCAGCACGGCCGCGCTGGCCCTGGGCCTGGCCGCTTGTGGCTCCAGCGAGGCGCCCTCGTCCTCACCCAGCGCCGCCGCCGCGCCTGCCAGCAGCGGCCCCAAGTACGCGGGCAAGACGCTGACGTTCTGGCGCCTGGGCGACAGCAACCCGGACGCCAAGAAGTACACCGACGAACTGATCGCCGAGTTCGAGAAGGAGACCGGCGCCAAGGTCAACGTCGAGTGGATCCCGTGGCCGCAGGTCAACGACAAGTTCACGGCCGCGGCGGCGGGCGGCGCCGGCCCTGACGTCACCGAGATCGGCAACGACCAGGTCCCGCTGTGGCAGAGCCAGGAGGCCCTGGAGCCGATCAGCGACATCGTCTCGGCCGGCGACCAGGCCCAGATCCCCAAGAACCTGATGGGTCTCGAGACCATCGACGGCGAGACGTACGCCGTGCCGTGGGGCGGCGGCAGCCGGGCCGTGCTCTACCGCGCCGACTGGTTCAAGGAGCTCAAGATCGACGTTCCCAAGACCTGGGACGAGCTCGTGGCCGCCGCCAAGAAGATCCAGAAGGCCAAGGGCTCGGACGTCGACGGCTTCGCCTTCAACGGCGGCTCTGACGCCAATCACCTGCTGGGCGCCCTCGCCTGGACCGCCGGCGGCGACTACGCCGTCAAGGAGGGCGACAAGTGGGTCGGCAAGCTCACCGAGCCGGGCTTCAAGGAGGGCTTCGCCCAGTACACCAGCCTGGTGACCGACGGTCTGTCCAGCAAGTCGCGCCTCAACCAGAACAGCGTGGAGATCCGCACCCGCTTCTCCAACAACAAGGTCGGCATGTACCTCACCGCGTCGTGGGACCTTGCCACCATCGCGGAGGAGAGCAAGGGCAAGATCAAGGGTGACAAGCTGGCCTTCTTCCCGCTCCCGTCCAAGGCGGGCGGCGACGCGCAGTCCTTCCTCGGCGGCAACGACATCGCCGTGTGGGGCACCGCGAAGGAGAAGGAGGCGGCCAAGGAGTTCGTGAAGCTGGCCTCCAACAAGCAGTGGGGCGTGAAGTACGCCACCGACGGCGGCCTGCTCCCCGTCTACCCCGAGGCCCTGGCCGCCCTGTCCAGCGACCCGGCGCAGGCGCCGTTCGCCGCCGCCTTCGCCAAGGCCAAGGCCTTCCCCGCCGACCCGCAGTGGACGGAGGCCAACGAGACCAAGGCGGTACTGCAGAACGCGGCCCGCAAGGTCATCGAGGGCAAGGCGAGCGCGGATGACGCGCTGGCCGCGGCGAACAAGGAACTCGAAGACATCCTCAACGCGTCCTGAGACCTATGACGAACTTGTCAACGCTCTCCCGGGGCGGAGGCCATGCCTCCACCCCGGGACGGCGCCGCTCACACCGCCCGCCGCGAAGCAGCGGGCTTCCTGCCTGGTCGATTCCTTACGTCCTGCTGATTCCGGGACTGCTGGTCATCGGGGCGCTGCTGCTCTACCCGCTGGTGCAGATGGTGATCATCTCGTTCCAGAAGGTGGGGCTCGTCCAGATCTCCGGCAAGAAGCCGGCCACCTGGGTCGGACTCGACAACTTCACCAACATCCTCAAGAACGACATCTTCTGGTCCTCGCTGCGCAACACGGTGGTGTTCGCCGCCATCGCGGTGCCGCTCACGCTGATCCTGGGCACCGCCGTCGGCGTCCTGCTGCACCGGCTCGGCAAGAAGATGTCGCTGTTCGTCATCATCGGCATCATGTTCGCCTGGGCAGTCCCGCCGGTGGCGCAGGGCGTCATCTGGCGCTGGCTGTTCGACTCCGAGGCGGGCATCATCAACTGGGCGCTCAACCTGCTGCCCGAGTGGTTGACCGGCCGGGACGACTGGTCTGGTCAGCCGTGGCTCAACGATGCCTGGTCCGTCTACATGGTGCTGATCATCTGCGTGGTCTGGGCGGGCTTCCCGTTCATCGCCGTCTCGGTGCTCGCCGGGCTCAAGGGCATCCCCGCCGAGCTCTACGAAGCCGCCAAGGTGGACGGATCGGGAGCGTGGCGCACGTTCAGGAAGATCACCTTCCCGCTGCTGAAGCCGGTGTTCGCGGTGCTGACCGTGCTCTCGATCATCTGGGACTTCAAGGTCTTCGCCCAGCTGTACGTGCTGACCGGCACCTCCAATCGCGAGGCGTACAACCTGTCGATGTACGCGGTGACCGAGGCGTTCAAGGCCCCGCCGAAGATGGGGTCTGGCGCGGCCATCGCGGTGGTGCTGACCGTGATCCTGCTCATCGTCACCGCGGCCTACATCCGGCAGATGTTCAAGCAGGAGGAGCTGTGATGAGCCCGCTGGCCCGCAAGCGCCTGGGCAAGGTCGCGCTCAACGCGGCAGGCGTGCTGGTGTTCCTGGTCGCCATCTTCCCCGTCTACTGGATGGCCTCCACCGCCTTCAAGGCGAACGACCAGATCTTCACCACCGAATTCATCCCTTTCCCCACGCACTTCACTCTCGAGCACATCACGCGGGTGCTCACCGACGGCGTGGCCGGGCACTCCATCTGGCTCTACATGCGCAACAGTGCCATCGTGGCGCTCGGAACGGTCCTGATCGGGGCGATCTTCTCGCTCCTCTCGGCGACCGCCGTGGCTCGGTTCCGGTTCAAGGGACGCACGGCGTTCCTGGCACTGCTGCTGGTCGCGCAGATGATCCCGGCCGAGGCGCTGGTCATCCCGCTGTTCCTGGGCATCAAGCGTCTGGGCCTGTACGACCAGTTGCTCGGCCTGATCGTCACGCAGGTGGCGCTGACGCTGCCGTTCGGGATCTGGATGTTGCGCACGTTCGTCGCCGCCGTGCCCAAGTCACTGGAGGAGGCGGCCTGGATCGACGGCGCCAGCCGGTTCACCACCTTCTGGAAGGTGCTCTTCCCGCTGGTGGCCCCGGGCCTGGTCGCGACCAGCATCTTCTCGTTCATCACCGCGTGGAACGAGCTGATCATGGCGCTGTACCTGATCAGCGACCCGACGAAATACACCATGCCCGTCGCCCTGCAGTACTTCTTCGGGCAGAAGGGCACGGACTGGGGCGCCATCATGGCCAGCTCCACGATGATGACGATCCCGGTCGTCATCTTCTTCCTTCTCGTACAACGCCGCATGGTCTCCGGCCTGGTCGCCGGCGCCGTGAAGGGCTGACATCCGCGGGGCGAATGCCTGATTCGACCCTGCCCATCTTTGGGCCTGAAATCCGATGAGGAGCCATGAGTCAGAGTGATCGGGGGCTGCGCCGTCTCGCGGCCGGCACACTGCTCGTCGCCTTCCAGGGCACGACCGCACCCGAATGGGTGCTGCGCGAGCTGGAGCACGGCCTGGGCGGCGTCACGCTCTTCGGCTTCAACGTGGCCGATCCCGGCCAGGTACGCGAGCTGACCACCGCGCTGCGGGGAGCCGGTGACCCCGTCATCTCGCTGGACGAGGAGGGCGGCGACGTGACGCGGCTGGCGTACCACGTCGGCAGCCCGTACCCGGGGAACGCGGCGCTCGGCGCGGTGGACGACGTCGAGCTGACCCGCCGCGTCTACCGCGCGATCGGCGCCGAGGTGGCCGCCTGCGGCATCAACCTCGACATGGCACCCAGCGCCGACGTCAACACCGAGGCGGACAACCCGGTGATCGGCACCCGCTCGTTCGGCGCCGACCCGGAGCTGGTCGCCAGGCACACGGTGGCGGCCGTTCAGGGCCTGCAGTCGGTGAACGTGGCCGCCTGCGTCAAGCACTTCCCCGGCCACGGCGCGACCCGGGTGGACTCGCATCTGGCGATCCCGGTCGTGGACGTGAGCATCGACGTGCTGCGGGAGCGGGAGCTGGCCCCGTTCCGCGCGGCGGTCGGCGCGGGGGCCAGGTCGGTGATGACCGCGCACGTCGCGGTGCCCGCGGTGACGGGCGAGACGCCCGCCACGCTGTCCAGCGCCGCGCTGACCGGGCTCCTCAGGGGCGAGCTCGGCTACGACGGCGTGGTCGTCACCGACGCGCTTGACATGCACGCCATCACCAGGAGCGTGGGGCTGGCCGGCGGCGCCGTGCTGACGCTCGCGGCCGGGGCCGACCTGCTGTGCCTGGGGCCGGTGCCCACGTACGACGACGTCCAGGCCATCATCGCGGAGATCGTCGCATCGGTCCGCGAGGGCCGCCTGTCGCCGGACCGGCTGGAGGAGGCGGCGGCGCGGGTGGCGGCGCTGCGGGCCTGGTTCGGGACGCCCGCGCCCGCCACCGCCGAGCTGAACGGGGTCGGCCTGCACGCCGCGCGCCGCGCCGTACGGCTGACCGGAGAGACGGAGCCCCTGGTCGAGCCCCTGGTGATCGAGGTGGACACCCCGCCGACGATCGCCGTGGGCGACGTGCCGTGGGGCGTGGGCCCGTGGCTGCCGGACGCCGAGATCGTCCGGGTCAAGCCCGCGGCCGCCGACGTCCCTGCCCTGCTGGCCAAGGCCGCGAACCGGTCGCTGGTCGTCGTGGTCAAGGACGCGCACCGCCACCAGGCGAGCCAGGAACTGGTCTCCGCGCTGGTGGCGGCCCGCCCCGACGCTACGGTGATCGAGATGGGGCTGCCGGTGTGGCGGCCCGGCAGCGCCGCCTACATCGCGACGTACGGGGCGGCAAGGGCCAACGCCCAGGCCGCCGTCGAGCTCCTCACGGCTTAGGGCACCCTTCCCATACCGGGACTACTCGCGCTCCGGACGCCGCCGCCTTGCGCCTGAGGATCGCAGCTCCGTCACTCGGGGCGCCACGTCAGCGAGGTGGTGGGCCGGAGGAGCCCATGGGCCCGCCGTGGTGACGTGCCGGGAGCGAGCCTAGGAGACGAGCAGTTCCTCGCGGGCCTCGTCGAGTGCGGCCAGTACGGCGCCGCGCAGCACCGGATTCCTCTCGGTCACCTTCGTGGTGACGACCTGGGGACGCACCGGGCAGATCCGGGCCACGGCCTCCTCCACCCGGGACGTGAGCGCGGGGCCGCCCGCGTGGCCCACCTCACCGGCCAGCACCACCAGCCCGGGGTCGAGGACCACGCACACCGCGGCCACGCCCAGGGCGAGCCGGTTGGCGATCTCGTCGAGCAGCGGCTCGCCCTCGGCGCCCGCGGCCATCGCGACCTTGACGCACTCACCCGCGCTGCCGGCCGCGAAGCCGTACGTCTGGGCCAGCTCGGCCACCGCCTCGGCGCTGACCAGCGACTGCAGGCCGCCCGCCAGCGACGGCAGCCGTCCGGGCGACGTGCGGATGTCCTCGGGCAGCGGCACGCCGGGCACCGGCAGGTAGCCGATCTCCCCCGCGCTGCCGGACCGCCCCCGGTGCAGCTTGCCGCCGAGCATGATCGCCAGGCCCAGACCGCGGCTCGACCACAACAGCACGAAGTCGTCGAGCCCCTTGGCCGCCCCATCGGCGCGCTCGGCGATGGCGGCGAGGTTGACGTCGTTCTCGATGGTCACCTCGCGCCGCAGGTCGCCCGCCAGGGCCTCGTGGATGCCCTCGTGCCAGCCGGGCAGGTCGAACGAGAAGCGCACGTCGCCGCTGCGCGGATCGACCACGCCCGGCGTGCCGATCACGACGCCGCGCAGCTTGGACAGGCTGACCTTGGCGCTGCGGCAGGCCTTGACGATCGCGCCGTGGACCACGGAGACCGGGTCGTCGTGGCCGCCGGGGTCGACCGTGACCTCGGCGATCGTGTGGCCGTGGATGTCGGCGACCGCGGTGGAGATCAGCTCGGGCCCGACCTCCAGGCCGGCCACGTACGCGCTGGAGGGGATCACCGAATAGAGGGCCGCGTTGGGCCCGCGGCCGCCCGCCTGGGCGCCGACCACCTCGACCAGGCCGCGCTCCTCCAGCCTGGCCAGCGTCTGCGAGGCCGTGACCTTGGACAGGCCGGTCAGATCGCCGATCTGACCGCGCGTCATGGGGCCGGTGGCCAGCAGCAGCTCCAGCGCGGCCCGGTCATTGATCTCCCTGAGCAATCTGGGCACACCAGGGCGTCGCTCCACGCTGAATCCCACCGTCTAATCAGAAAAGGTTGTTGGAAGTTTAGCGCTCCCACCATCGGGTGGATTCGGATCCCGTGCCCGTTCTGACGAACTTGCGCCTAACCAGTGTTGACCAGGGGGGATAATCGAGAACATGCGCCTCTCCGCTCGTGTCGACTACGCCCTCCGTGCCGCCGCCGAACTCGCCGCAGCCGGTGCAGGCCCGACTACCGTGGGCGAGCTCGCCAAAGAACAGGACATGCCGCCCAAATATCTGGAAAACATTCTGCTGCAGATGCGCCGGGCCGGGCTCGTGCGCGGACAGCGGGGGCCAGAGGGCGGTTACGTGCTGGCCAGGCCCGCTGCCGACATCTCGCTGGCCGATGTGATCAGGGCCGTGGACGGCCCGCTGGCCAACGTGCGCGGCGAGCGCCCCGAGCACGTCGGCTACCGGGGGCCCGCCGAGTCGTTGCAGCAGGTGTGGATCGCGCTGCGCGCCACCGAGCGCTCCATCCTGGAGGAGGTCACGCTCGAGCAGGTCGCCTCGGGGGCGCTGCCTGAGCGCGTCCGCCAGCTCGCCGCCGACCCCGCCGCCTGGGACTGAGAGCCGCCGGACGGCTCCTGGACGGCGTTCCTAAACTGGAGAGGTGCCCGAAGGAGACGCCGTCTACCGCACGGCCACCCGCCTGCGAGGCGCGCTGGACGGGCGCGTGCTCACCAGATCGGACTTCCGCGTGCCCAGGCACGCCACCGCCGACCTCGCGGGCCGTACGGTCATCACCACGGTATCCAGGGGCAAGCACCTGCTCACCCGCGTCGAAGGCGACCTGACCGTCCACACCCACCTGCGCATGGACGGGAGCTGGCAGATCATGCCGGTGGGACGCCGGACCGCACCGGGCGACCAGGTCAGGCTGGTCCTGGCCAACCAGCAGTGGCAGGCGGTGGGGGGCAGGCTGGGAATGGTGGATCTCGTCAGGACAGGCGACGAGGGGCGTCTGGTCGGCCATCTGGGGCCGGATCTGCTCGGCCCGGACTGGGACCCGGATGAGGCCGTGCGAAGGCTGCGAGGGGCGCCCGACAGGACCGTCGGGGAGGCGCTGCTCGATCAGCGCAACCTGGCGGGGATCGGCACGATTTATCGCGCCGAGACCCTGTTCCTGCGCGGGATCTGGCCGTGGAAGAAGGTCGGGGAGATCGAGGATCTCAACGGGCTCGTGTCACTGGCCCAGCGACTGCTGGACGCGAACAAGGGTCATGCGGGCACGGTGACCACAGGTGATCGCCGCCCGGCGAACCAGACGTGGGTCTACGGCAGGGCGGGGAAGCCCTGTCGCCGATGCGGCACCCGCATCAGCCGCGGGGAGATGGGAGCGCAGCCACAGGAGCGGCTGATCCTGTGGTGTGCCGGCTGCCAGCCGAGCTAGGCAGCCACCATGTCCTTGACTTCGGGGAACACAGAGTCGGAAATCGACCCGGAAACCGTCTCCGTAAGAGGCAGCCGCTCGTGGTCGGGCACGTCGGCCAGCACAGGGGCAGCCTGGAGCTCCGCCAGCGCGAACTGATCGGAAACCTCACGCAACACCTGCGAAAGGGGCACTTCGAGTGCGCCGCAAATCGACGCCAGCAACTCGGACGAGGCCTCCTTCTGGCCGCGCTCGACCTCGGACAAGTAGCCGAGCGAGACACGCGCCTGCGTGGACACCTCGCGTAGCGTGCGTCCCTGCCGCACCCTCAACCGCCTCAGCACGTCGCCGAGCAGCTGACGCAGCAGAATCATCTGTCGCTCCCTCCCCGGCGCGGACTTCACCACGCCCCGCGCGATCGGTTCGTGCCGCACATTGGTCTTCTTAGGTTCGTACATACTCCTCGCCGTCATCATCGGGCGTCGCCGGCCCTGGACCGCCAGTCGCGACTCATCAGGCCCGCCTGCCGGGCGCTCGGTGCTTGCAGTTGGCTCACGGACCTCACTCACAGCTCCACCGTACCCGTATCCACCGACACCGCGTCAGACCGCGCATCGCATGTTCGCTCGGGACGTAACACGGTAATCACCCGGAATGTTCCCCTATGTTCGCCTTAAGCACACCTGACAGTAGATCTACTGCCTCGTCCACCGTCCTTACCCTGATACGTTCACGCGATCCCGTCAGTCTCAATTCGCGGCCCCACATTGTCTCGCCAGGCCCGCAGACGGCCGCGTACACGGTGCCGACCGGCTTGCCGTCCTGCGACTCCGGCCCGGCCACGCCCGTCACGGCCAGCCCGTACGTGGCCCCGCACAGCCGCGCCACCCCGGCCGCCATGGCCGCGGCCACGTCGGGGTGTACGGCCCCCTCACGCCGCAGCAGCTCGCCCGGCACCCCCAGCAGCTCGTGCTTGAGATCGGTGGCGTACGAGATCACTCCGCCCCTGAATGCCTTGGACGACCCCGAGACCGACGTGATCGCGGCCCCGATGAGCCCTCCGGTCAGCGACTCGGCCACGGCCACCGTGGCGGACCGGCTCACCAGCATGCTCAGTACCTCGGCCACATCCGCCATCGATCACTCCCCGCGCGCCTGCTTTGCGACCTTGCGTAGCCTGAAGGCCCTGACGAAGTAGTCGACGCCCGTGGCCACGGTGACGACCAGCGCCGCCCCCATCACCACCCAGCGGACCGGCCCCGGCACCCACGGCAGGAGGTAGAGCACGATCGCGGCGATCAGCAGCACGGTCTTGATCTTGCCGCCGTAGCTGGCCGGGATGACCGCGTGCCGAAGCAGCACGAGCCTGAGGACGGTGATGGCGATCTCCCTGCCGAGTATCGAGATCGTGACCCACCAGGGCAGCTCGTTGAGTATCGACAGGCAGACCAGGGCCGCACCGGTGAGCGCCTTGTCGGCGATCGGGTCGGCGATCTTGCCGAAGTCGGTGATGAGGCCGTAACGCCTGGCCAGCTCTCCGTCGAGGTGGTCGGTGATCGAGGCCACCGCGAAGACCCCGAGCGCGGTCACCCGCCAGCCCGTGCCCGGCAGGAACAGACAGACAACGAAGAAGGGGACGAGCGCCAACCGGAGGACCGTGAGGACGTTGGCGATGTTCCACGGGCTCACCACCCGGCGCTCGTCCCTCTTCATGGACTGGCCTTGATGCGCGCGATCAGATCGACGCCCTCGGCGTCGACCACGACCGCACGCACGATCTGCCCCTTGACCAGGCCGATGCCCTGCACCGTGACAGAGCCGTCGACCTCGGGGCCCTGGTGCGCGGCCCTGCCTTCGTAGCCGCCGTCGCCCAGGTCGTCGTCGATCAGCACGTCGACCTCGGTGCCTATGCGCTCCTCCGCGCGCTGGGCGGTCAGCTCCTCGGCCAGCTCGGTGAGCACGCGCACGCGCTCGTCGACGGCCTCCTGCTCGAGCTTGCCCGGCAGCCCGGCAGCCTCCGTGCCGTCCTCGTCGGAATAGCCGAACACGCCGATCACATCGAGCCTGGCCGCCTCCAGGAAGCCGACCAGCTCGCCGAACTCCTCCTCGGTCTCTCCGGGGAAGCCCACGATGAAGTTGGAGCGCACGCCGGCCTCTGGAGCGCGCTCACGGATGGTCTCGAGCAGCCCCAGGAAGCGCTCCGGGTCGCCGAAGCGGCGCATCCTGCGCAGGACGCTGCCGCTGGCGTGCTGGAAGGACAGGTCGAAGTAAGGAGCGACGCCGTCGGTGCCGGTGAGCACGTCGATCAGCCCGGGGCGCAGCTCGGCGGGCTGCAGATAGCTGACCCGCACCCTGTCGATGCCCTCGATGGCGGCGAGCTCGGGCAGCAGCTTCTCCAGCGCCCGCAGGTCGCCCAGGTCCTTGCCGTAGGAGGTGGAGTTCTCGCTGACCAGGACGAGCTCGCGCACGCCCCTGTGGGCCAGCCAGTCGGCCTCCGCCAGCAGCTCGTCGGGCTTGCGCGAGACGTATGAGCCGCGGAAGGCCGGGATGGCGCAGAACGTGCAGCGCCTGTCGCAGCCGGAGGCCAGCTTGAGGGAGGCCACGGGGCTCTCGTCGAGCCGCTTGCGCAGCACGCGCGGGCCGCTCGCGGGCGCCAGGCCCTCGGGCAGGTCGCCGTGGCCCGGGATGTTGGTCTTGGGCGCGCTGGCACGGTCCACCGGCGAGATGGGCAGCAAGGTGCGGCGGTCGCGTGGCGTGTGGGGCTTCAGCGGCCGCCCGGCGAGCACGTCGTCGAGGCGGTCGCCGATCTCGGTGTAGTCGTCGAACGAGATGACCGCGCTGGCCTCCGGCAGCGCGTCGGCCAGCTCGTTGCCGTAGCGCTCGGCCATGCAGCCCGCGGCCACGACCTTCACACCGGAGTCGGCGGCTGCCAGCAGCGTGTCGATGGAATCTTTCTTGGCTGAGTCGATGAAGCCACACGTGTTGACGACGACGACATCGGGGTCGTCGTCGCCCAGCTGCCAGCCGGCAGCCTCGAGTCGCGCGGCCAGCTCCTCGGAGTCGACCTCGTTACGCGCGCAGCCTAGGGTGATCAGCGATGCGGTTCGGCGGGATGACATGGTGAACACTACGGTATCGGGAGTTGGCCACCACCTGATGCATGGGCTCCCGCCAGGTGCCTACCGCGCTGGTGGCTTGGCGGGCCCGAACGACCGCCGCACGATCTCTCCCTTGCCGCCGAGTCGTCCCACCTTCTTGCCGTTGACCTGCAGGGAGACGGCTGAGGCGTCGGCCAGGAGCAGGTTCACCCTGTCTTCTGCCTGCCACGTGGAGGTGTCTCCCGCCTTCATCGTCCCCGCGAACAGCTTGCGTCCCTTGGCGTCATGAGCCTGGACGTACGACGTCCGCTTCGCCTTGATCGTGATCGTCACTATGCCCTTACCCGCCTTGCCCGCCGCGGGCTTGGGCCTCTCGACGACCGGCATGTTCGGCGGGACGCTGGGCCGGGCCGAGGCCGCCTGCACGTCGGCCGTCCGCACCTGGTCGCTCGCGCCGCCCAGCACCCGCATCAAACCGAATACCACCACGATCGCCAGCGCCACCCCGAGGGCCATCGACCAGTTGGGCCCCCGCCGCTCCTTCAGGTTGATCCTGCGGTCGGCCTGGAACACGGCCGAGGCCGCCACCGGTGCGGGCGCCCCGCCGTGCTGCTGGTCGTAAAGATGGACGGTGGCCTCAGGATCGAGCCCCACGGCCTTGGCCACGGCCTTGACGTGCCCCCTGGTATAGAAGTCGCCGCCGCACTGGCTGTCGTCATCCTGTTCCAGGCCATGGATGATCGCCTCACGAATCTTGGTGGCCGCGCTGACCTGTTCTACCGTCAGCCCCACCGACCTCCTGGCCGCCGCCAGTATGGCCCCGATGCTCTGCTCCTGCACAGCGAACGCCTCCCCCACGGCACCCACCACATTTCGTAGTGGTTTACATTCAACCAGTTACTACCCCGCAGGGATGCATTGGGGTCATTCGCCACGCAGATCGGCCAGCAAACCAGGCAGATCGTCCGGTTTGACCATCACCTCTCGCGCCTTCGAACCCTCGCTCGGGCCGACCACGTTCCGGCTCTCCAGCAGGTCCATCAGCCGCCCCGCCTTGGCGAACCCGACCCGCAGCTTGCGCTGCAGCATCGAGGTGGAGCCGAACTGGGTGGTCACGATCAGCTCGGCGGCCTGGATCAGCAGGTCGAGGTCGTCGCCGATGTCCTCGTCGATCTCCCGCTTGACCGGCGCGGCGGCGACGTCATCGCGGTATTCGACCTGCATCTGCGCCTTGCAGTGCCCGACGATCTCGGCGATCTCCTTCTCGGAGACGAACGCGTTCTGGATGCGGATGGGTTTGCTCGCGCCCATCGGCAGGAACAGCGCGTCGCCCTGGCCGACCAGCTTGTCGGCGCCCGGCTGGTCGAGGATGACCCGCGAGTCGGTGAGGCTCGACACGGCGAACGCGAGCCTGGACGGCACGTTCGCCTTGATCAGGCCGGTGACCACGTCGACCGACGGCCGCTGGGTGGCGATCACGAGGTGGATGCCCGCGGCGCGGGCGAGCTGCGTGATGCGCACGATCGAGTCCTCGACGTCGCGCGGGGCCACCATCATCAGGTCGGCCAGCTCGTCCACGATCACCAGCAGGTACGGGTACGGCTGGTAGACCCGCTCGCTGCCGGGCGGCGGCTGCAGCTTGCCCGCCCGCACGGCCTTGTTGAACTCGTCGACGTGCCTGAACCCCGACGCGGCCAGGTCGTCGTAGCGCCGGTCCATCTCGCCCACGACCCATTCGAGGGCCTCGGCGGCCTTCTTCGGGTTGGTGATGATGGGCGTGATCAGGTGGGGAATGCCCTCGTACACGCTGAGCTCGACCCGCTTGGGGTCCACCAGCACCATCCGGACCTCGTCGGGCGTGGCCCGCATCAGGATGCTGGTGATCAGCCCGTTCACGCAGACCGACTTACCGGCGCCGGTGGCGCCCGCGATGAGCAGGTGGGGCATCTTGGCGAGGTTCGCGACGATGGTGCGGCCCTCGACGTCTTTGCCCAGGCCGACGATCATGGGGTGGTGGTCGGCCTGCGCCACCTGGGCACGCAGCACGTCACCCAGGGCCACCAGGTCCTTGTCGGCGTTCGGGATCTCGACCCCGATCGCCGACTTGCCGGGGATGGGCGACAAAATCCGGACATCGGCGGACTTGACGGCGTACGCGATGTTCTTGGTGAGCGCCGTGACCTTCTCCACCTTGACCGCGGGCCCCAGCTCGATCTCGTACCGGGTCACGGTCGGCCCCCGGGTGAACCCGATCACCTGCGCGTCGATGGTGAACTGCTCCAGCACGCTGGTCAGCGCGTTGACCACGGTCGTGTTGGCCTTGGTCTGCGGCTTGGGCAGCGTGCCCGGCTTGAGGAACTGCAGGTCGGGCAGGCTGTACGGCCCCGCCTGCGGCGACAGCACGAGCTGCTCCACCTTGCGCGGCGCGGGGGTCGGCTGCGGCGGCTCCGGCCTCCTGTCGGCCTCGGGGGCGGGTGTCTCCTCCTCGTCCGTCAGCCCCGGCACGATCTCCGGCGAGTGGTCGTTCCTCTTGTCGGTCTTGTCCGACAGAACCGGCGTGTCGTACGGCTTGACCGTGTCGCCTCCCCCCTCGGGAGGCTTCTTGGCGGTCCTGACCCGCTTCTTGCCCGGCTCCCGCGGCCCGGACTCGGCCTGCCGCTCGAACAGCATGTGCCTGAGCTCGGCGAGCCGCTCCGGGATCCGGTGCACGGGGGTGGCGGTGATCACCAGCACGCCGAACCCGGACAGGAGCAGCAGCAGCGGGATCGTGATCCACGGCGGCAGGATGCTCATCGGCGGCGCCGACACGATGAACCCGATCATGCCTCCGGCCGCCGACACCTTGTCCATGCCCTGGCCCTCGCCGGCCGGATAGGGGGTGCCGTTGGCCACGTGGATGACGCCCAGCACGCCGACCAGCAGCGCGGCCCACCCGATCACCATGCGCCCGGTGTCGGCGTTCTGGTCGGGGTGGCGCAGGTAGCGCCAGGCAAGCAGGCCGAGCAGCAGCGGCAGCGCCCACGCCAGCGAGCCGAACACGCCGTGCACGGTCGCGTTCACCACGCTGGAGACCGCCCCGTCTGCGTTGCGCCACGTCATGGCCGCCAGCACGATCGCGCCCGCGAGCACCGTCAGGCCCACCCCGTCGCGCCGGTGCACGGGATCCAGCTCGCGGGCGTTCTTGCCCAGCGCGCGAGCCGTGCTGCCGATGCCGTTGGCGAGCAGCATCCACAGTCCGACGATCAGCTTGCCGATCATCGTGAAGACCCAGCTGATCGGGTCCTGGTGGGTCATCGAAGGCTTGCGGCCGGAGGCCGCCCTGGGACGCCCCGCCGACGAGGCCCCGCGCTTGGCGGGGGTCGAGCGAGACGAGGTCGACCGCTTCGCCGGCCCCTTCGATGCGCTTTTCGGCGTACGGGTGGCCATGATGCCAAAGGTACGTCGGAGACACCGCGGAACGCGCGTAGGCTCGCCGATGATCCCGCCAGGCAAGGCCGAAGATGTCACAAGATTCACCTGACGTCCACATGCAAGCCGCGAAGCCGGAGGCATCTTTCTTCTATGCCTCTGCTGAACCTCCGGGACGTCGCGGCGGAGACCGCTCTGCGCCCCGGCGTGCTCTACCGCTCCGCGCAGCCGCACACGCTCACCTTTGAGGACGCGAAGCTGGTGGCGGGGCTGCGGCTGATCGCCGACCTGCGCGGCGACGACGAGCGCACCACCGCCGACTGGGCGCCCGTCCTGGGCGGCGCCGTCAGGCACGCGCCACTCGGCGCCGGCTACTCCGGCGGCTCCCCCGCCTTGCTCGCGGCGCTGCCGCCCGACCTGGACCTGGGCGACCTGTACGTGGGACTGCTCCAGCACAGGACCGCCTGGTTCGCCGGGGTCATCGCGGAAATCGCCGACGGCCTGCCGGCACTCGTGCACTGCGCCGCCGGGAAGGACCGCACCGGCATCGTCGTGGCGCTGATCCTCGACCTGCTCGGCGTGGACCACGAGGCCATCGTCCGCGACTACGCGCTCACCGCCAAGGCGCTGCCCGACGTCATGCTCATGCTCGGCACGACGCTGCCGCCCGGCGTGCCCTCCGCGCTGCTGGAGGCGCCGGAGAGCGCGATGCGGACGTTCCTGGCCGCGCTGGGCGAGCGCGGCGGCGCGGAGCGACTCCTACTGGCCAACGGCCTCACCAAGGCCCACACCGGCCTTCTCAGGGCCGCGCTCCTGCCTTGACCTGCCCGAGCACGGGCTTCTTCACAACCGGGGGTATGGACGGCACCGGTCTGCCACTCTGAGAGTGACCGAACAGCCACTTCGAGTGATGTTCTAGGACGCAGAGTGGACACGACCAGGGTGTCGAGCACCGCCTTCGACGGGACCCCCCATGCCCCGGCACACGCGCGCAGGTTCGTCCGTCAAGTGCTCGGCGAATGGCGCCTGAGCCATCTGGCTGAGGACGCCGTGCTGCTGACCAGCGAGCTCGTCACCAACGCCGTCGTACACGCGGGCACCGGCATCGAGCTGACCTGCCGCCTGGACGCGGACGCCGATCCCGCGAAACTGGAGATCGAGGTCGACGACCACCACCCGGCGCGGACGATCCTGGCGGCCGAGCCCGCTCCCGAGTCGACGCGCACCTCGGGGCGCGGCCTCGCGCTCGCCGGCATGCTGGCCGACGCCTGGGGCGTCACCTACACCAGGACCGCCAAGCGCGTCTGGGTGCGCATGGAGCTCGCCGACGGCTACGACGCGCAGGAGGCCGCGCCGGCGCCGCCCTCCCCCGCTCCCGTCGAGACGCTGCACGTCGGCGTCATCGTCGCCGACCGCGACGGGCTGGTGCAGTCGTGGAACCCGGAGGCGGAGCAGCTGCTCGGCTGGCGGGCCGACCAGGCGATCGGCCGCCCGCTGGAGAAGCTGGTGGCCTGGCAGGGCCACGGGCCGTACACGCTGTCGCTGGCCGACACGCTCAATCTGGGCCGCTGGCGGGGCGAGGCCCGCATGCGGCACAGGGACGGCGGCCTGGTCCCCGTCTACGTCTCCCACCTGCGCACCAGGGGGCAGCGATGCCTGATCTGGATGGTGGTGGGGCGCGACCACGGTTACGTGCTGACGCCGCCGCCCGCTCCGCCGCTGCGCAGGGAGGCCGGCCGGCGCATCCTGGACCTGCTCGACCAGGACATGCCGTTCGCGGAGCTGCTCGACACGATCGCCCAGATCGTGCAGATGTCCAGCGGCGGCGACGCCGCCTACGTGCTGCTGTCCGCGGACGGCGGCAACAGGTTCGGCGTGGCGGCGGGCGCCGGCGCGACGGCGGGCCTCGTGGGGGTGCTGGCCCCCGGCGTCTTCGGCGCGGAGCGCAGAACGCCCACCTTGATCGAGGACCTGCTCGCCGTGGACGTCGAGCTGGCCCAGCGGCTGCGCGCAAGGTCGCTGGCGTGCGCGCCGCTGCTCGTGAACGGCGAACTGGGGGGCTACCTCGTGGTGACGGCCGCGCAGCCGGACCGCTTCGACGGGGAGCTCACGGTCAGCCTCCAGCACATCGCCGGCCAGGTGGCCGTCCCGGTGCAGCGCGAGCGGCTGGCCGAGCAGGACCGCGCGCACCGGGGACGGCTGTCGTTCCTGGCCGAGGCGGGCGAGCTGCTGGCGGGCGTGCACGACGAGGAGCTGATCGCGGCGCTGACCGCGCAGCTCGTCGTGCCCAAGGTCGCCACCTGGGCGGCCGTCTACCTGACCGACCTGGCGGGCATGACCCGGCTCGCGCACGTCTGGCACAGCGAGGAGCGCCACAATTCCGACCTGCGCAAGTCGCTGCCCGCCATCCCGCGCACCGCGCTCGACGAGGTGACCTGGCCGGTGGGGCCGGAGACCGTGCTGTCGTTCCCGCTGCTCACCCAGGGCAGGTCGTACGGCGCGCTGGTGATCGGCCGCGCCGAGCCGACGTTGCCGCTGGAGGTGGCGGACCTGCTGGCGGATCTGTGCCGCCTGGTCGCCCTCAACCTGCACACCGCCATGCTGTACGCCAGGCAGGCCACCACCTCGCGCGTGCTGCAGCGCAGCCTGCTGCCCATGCGCGTGGCGCCCATGCCGGGCCTGGAGTCGGCGGTCGTCTACGAGCCCGCCGGAGAGGGCACGGACGTCGGGGGCGACTTCTACGACCTGTTCACGGTGGCCGACCACTGGTGCTTCGCGCTGGGCGACGTGTGCGGCTGCGGCCCGGAGGCGGCCGCCGTCACCGGGCTGGCCCGCCACGCCGTACGCCTGCTGGCCAAGGAGCACTACACGGTGGCCGACATCTTCGACCGGCTCAACCACGCGCTGCTGGAGGAGGGCGAGGAGGGCAGGTTCCTCAGCCTGCTGTGCGGCGAGCTGACCCCGCTCCCGCAGGGCGGCGCGCTGTGCACGATCGCCTCGGCCGGCCATCCCCCTCCACTCCTGCTGCGGACGGACGGGAGGGTCGAGGCGATGGCGGCCCCACAGCTGCTGCTGGGCATCGAGGCCGGCGCCAGGTTCTACGTAGAGACGTTCGAGCTGGCGCCGGAGGAGTTACTGCTGTGCGTCACCGACGGGGTGACCGAGCGGCGCGACGGCGACCGGCTGCTCGACGACGGCGACGGGCTGGCCGCGCTGCTGTCCGGCTGCACGGGGCTGAGCGCCCACGCGGTGGCCGAACGCGTGCGGAACGCGGTCGAGACGTTCGCCGAGCAGCCGTCGCAGGACGACGTCGCCCTGCTGGTGATCAAGGCCTCCGCCGCCCTGCGCCCGATCAGGACGTGAAGCGGTAGGTCGTCGTCGAGGTGCGGCGCTCGCCCGGCCTCAGCACGGTGGAGGGGAACTGCGGCTGGTTGGGCGAGTCGGGGAAGTGCTGCGTCTCCAGGCACAGCCCGGCGAAGGGCCCGTACGGCGTCGCCGCCCCGTCCAGCATGTGCCCCGTGTAGAACTGCACGCCCGGCTCGGTCGTCGTGACCTCCATGGTCAGCCCGCCGCCCGTCACCTTGCCGCCTCCGCCGTTCAGCACGAAGCAGTGGTCGTATTCGCCGTCGTTCCGCTCTGCCACGGCGTGCGGCTCGGTGAAGTCGAACGGCGTGCCCTTGACCGGCGCGAGCTCCCCCGTGGGGATCTTGTGCTCGTCCACCGGCAGGTAGTGCTCGGCGTCCAGCCGCACGACGTGGTCCCGTACGTCGCCCTCGCTCTCGCCCTTGAGGTTGAAGTAGGAGTGGTTGGTCAGGTTGACCACGGTCGGCGCGTCGGTCTCCATCGCGTAGTCGATGCGGAGCGCGTCGTCCTCGAGCGTGTACGTCACCCAGGCCGTCAGAGTGCCCGGGTAGCCCTGGTCGCCGTCGGGGCTGACCAGCTTCAGCGTCACCGACCCGTCGGTGCGTTCCTCGATGGTCCACACCTCCTTGTCGAAGCCCTCGATGCCGCCGTGCAGGCTGGCGGCGCCGTTGTTGAGGGGAAGCCGGTACTCGACGCCGTCCAGGGTGAAGCGGCCGTTCGCGATGCGGTTGCCGTACCGGCCGACGACCGCGCCGAAGTAGCGGCTGCGGGTCTGGTAGTCCTCCAGCGTGTCCAGCCCGAGCACGACGTTGCGGCCCGACACCTCCAGTGCGCGCACGATGGCGCCGTACGTGAGCACCTCGGCGCGCAGCCGTCCCGACGACAGCTCCACCTGCTCGACGCTCTCACCCGACGGCAGCGTTCCGAAGATCATTTTTGGGCCCTTCCCGTGGACTCGCGGACTATGAGGGCGGTGTCGAGGGTCACTGTCGCGCCCTCACCCCCCGACTGGAGCAGCAGGTCGACGGCCATCCTCCCGGCGGCCACGGCCGGCATGGCCACAGTGGTCAGCTTGGGCCGGTTGAGCCGTCCCGGAAGAATGTCGTCGAACCCGACGACACTTATCTTGTCTGGTACCCCGATCTCCATCGCCGCCAGCCCCTCGATGAGGCCGAGGGCCACGAGGTCGTTGTACGCGAGCACCGCGGTCGCCCCGCAGGCCGCCACGTCCGCGGCCACCGCCAGGCCGCCCGGCTCCGTGGGCTGGTTGGGTCCGAAGAAGACGAGGTCGAGCCCGGCGGTCTCGGCGGCGGCGCCCTGCATCTCGTTGCTGGTCCACGAGCCGAGGGGGCCCGACACGAGCGCGATCCTGCGGTGGCCGAGCCCGGCCAGGTGCTCCAGCGCGAGCTTGGCGCCCTGGGCGACGTTCATCAGCACGGCGGGCATGCCCTTGATCCGCCGGTTGATCACCACGAAGGGCACGTCCTCCGCCAGGCGCTCGATCATCTTGTTCGACAGGCGGGGGCTGCACAGCAGGACGCCGTCCACCTGCTTGGTGAACGTCCTGATCAGCTCCTCCTCGACCCGCGGGTCCTCGTCGGTGTCGGCCACGAAGACGTGGTAGTCGCGGCCTCTGGCCTGCGCCTGGGCCGCCTTGATGAGCGGTGGGAAGAACGGGTTGGAGATGTCCGCCACGATCAGGCCCATGTTGAACGTGCGCCCGGTGGTGAGAGCCCTGGCCGCGCGGTTGGGGCGGTAACCGAGGTCGTCGGCGGCGGCCAGCACGCGGCTCCTGGTGGCAGGATTGACCAGGTGCGGCGCGGAGAAGGTACGGGACACGGTGGACACGTGCACGCCGCAGGCGCGCGCCACGTCCTTGATCGTCGCCGCCATCGCCGTCCTCCCTTGCAAACGGTTGCCAGAACAAGCCTTGACCTTTACCCCTGACGCCGTCAAGGTTCTTGCAACCGGTTGCCAGGGCTCCCCGTAGTCCACGCCGGCTTCCGGCAGGCTTCTGCCACCCTTCGAAAATCCCCGAAATGCGCGCTGTGACCCCGGGAGCATGGAAGCGTTGCCGTGCCGGCAAGGCGGCGACTTCTCCTGAAACACGGCGCGGCCCCGGAGCCGTCCTGGACAGGTAGGTGGGCAGCGTGGTCAGGGTGGAGTTCGGGGTGCTGGGCGAGGTCTGCGCCTGGGCCGACGGTCAGGCGATCGAGCTGGGCCCGGCGCGGCAGCGGCACGTTCTCGCGGCCCTGCTGGTGAAGGTCAACCAGCCCATATCCCTGGACCAGCTCGCCGACTGCGTGTGGGGTGAAGCTCCCCCGCAACGAGCCTCGGGCACCCTGCACAGCTACCTGTCCAGGCTGCGTACGTCCCTGCCCGCCGCCTGGGACGGCGGGATCCGGCGCGGCGCCCGCGGCTACGTCCTACGGGCCGAGGACAGCGCGGTGGACCTGCACCGCTTCCGCGCCCTGCTGGCCCAGGCGCGCGCGAGCGACGACACCGAAGCCGCACACCTCTACGAGCGGGCGCTGGGCCTGTGGCGGGGCGAGCCCCTCGACGGGCTGCACACCCCATGGGCGGTCGCCCTGCGGCACACGCTCCAGGCGGAGCAGTTCGCCGCGCGGCTGGACCACCACGACGTCCGGCTGCGCCGGGGCGAGCACGCCGCGCTCCTCGGCACCCTGGACGCGCTGGCGACCGAACACCCGCTGGACGAACGGCTGACCGCCCAGCTGATCCTCGCCCTGTACCGCAGCGGCCGCCAGACAGACGCCTTCGACCGGTACGAGTGGATGCGCAGGCGCCTGGCCGAGGAGCTGGGCGTCGACCCCGGCCCCGAGCTCCAGCTCCTGCACCGGCAGATCCTCACCGCCAGCCCCGCCCTCGCACCCGCCCCGCCCGTGGCGGTGCCGCGCCAGCTTCCCTCTCCGCCACCGGTGTTCATCGGGCGCCAGAAGGACCTGGCCTTGCTCGACGGGGCGCTGACCGGTGACGGCCCCCGGCGGCCGGTGATGATCTCCGCGGTCGGCGGCGCCGGCGGCATAGGCAAGACCTGGCTGGTCCTCCACTGGGCATACCGCGACCTGGGCCGCTTCCCGGACGGGCAGATCTACCTGGACCTGCGTGGATTCGACGCGACGAACGCCCCCATGCCTGTGGAGACGGCCCTGCGCATCCTGCTGGGAGCGCTCGCCGTGGACCCGTCCGCCATCCCCCAGGAACCGCAGGAGCAAGCGGCGCTGTATCGCGGCCTGACGGCCGGCAAGCGGATGCTGATCGTGCTGGACAATGTCCGCGACAGCGCCCAGGTCGTTCCCCTGTTGCCGGGCGGGTCCTCCTGCACCGTGCTGGTCACCAGCCGGCACCAGCTCGCCGGACTGCTCAGCGGCCACGGCGCCCGTCACGTCCCGCTGGACGTCCTCGACGCGGCGGAATCCCGCCTCCTGCTGCGTCGCCTCCTGGGGTCCGCTCGGGTCGACCGCGAGCCGGAGGCGGTGGCCGCCCTGGTCGAACGCTGCGCCGGGCTGCCCCTGGCGCTGAGCATCATCGCGGCCCGCGCCATGACGAGCGCCGGGCTTCCGCTCACGGAGCTGGCTGCGGAGCTGCTCGCGGACGCGACCCGGCTCGACGCTCTGGACGCCGGGGAGCTGCCCGCCGACCTCAGGGCCGTGTTCGCCGCCTCGTACCGGGCTCTGAGCCCGGCGGCGGCCCTGATGTTCCGGCTGATGGGCCTGCACGCGGGACCGGACATCTCGCTGCCCGCGGTGGCCAGCCTCACCGGCACGCACCTCGCCGCGGCCCGGCGGACCCTGGCCGAGCTGGCCCGCGCCCACGTGGTCACCGAGCACACCCCGGGCCGTTTCGCCCTGCACGACCTGCTGCGCGTGTACGCCGCCGAGCAGGCACACGCGGAGGACGGCGAGGCGGAGCGCCGTGCGGCGTTACGCCGGCTGCTCGACCACTACCTGCACACCGCGTACAACGCGGCCCTGCTGTTCTACCCGAACCGTCGCGCGATCACGCTCGCCGTTCCGCTGTCCCCGGGGGCGGCCCCCGCCGAGCTGAGCGACGCCCGGCAGGCGGCCGGCTGGCTCGCCGCCGAGCACCGGGGGCTGCTGCCCGTGATCGAACAGGCCGTCGGCGCCGGGTTCACCACGCACGCCTGGCAACTCGCCTGGTCGCTGGCCGACTTCCTCGACCGCCAGGCTCACTGGCACGACCTGCTCGCCATGCAGCGTGTGGCGCTGAACGCGGCCGTCGCCGAGGCGGACCTCCTGGGTCAGCACCACGCCCATCAGGCGATCGGCCGTGCCAGCATGCGCCTGGACCTCTACGACGACGCCCGCACTCACCTCGACCTCGCGCTCGGCCTGTCGGTCCGCCTGGGCGACCAGGTGGCCCAGGCGGAGGCGAACCATGGGCTGAGCGTGATGTACGGCCACCGCGGGCGCCACGAGGAGGCGTTGTACCACGCCGAGCAAGCCCTGGAACTGCACCAGGCCATGGGCAACCGAATCGGCGTCGCGCTCGCGCTCAACGGCGTCGGCTGGCACCAGGCCAACCTCGGCCGCCACCGCGAGGCCATCGGCACCTGTGACCAGGCCCTCTCCCTGTTCCAGGAGCTCGACGACCGCTACGGGCAGGCGGCCACCCTGGACAGCCTCGGCTACGCCCACCACCACCTCGGCGACCACGACCTGGCCGTCGAGCGCTACCGGCAGGCGCTCGAGCTGTTCCGCGAGGTGGGCGACCGCGTGGAGGAGGGTCAGTGCCTCGAGCGCATCGGGGACGCCCACCAGGACGCGGGCGACGGCCCGCAAGCCCGCCAGGCGTGGCAGGCCGCCCTGAACGTCATCGACGAGCTCGGCCGGCCCGGCGACGACCCGCTCCGGACCAAACTCCAGGCCAAGCTCCAGACCTAGCCCCCCGGCCGGGGGGCTAGGTCTGCCTCAGACGCATCTGGGCACGGTGCGGGTGCAGTCACGCATCGGCTGCTGCGGCGCGGGAGCGGGCGCCGGCGCCGGGCCGGGGTTCCCTCCCGCCATCTGGTATCCGGTGTTTCCTTCCACGTAGCCGTAGGGGGTGTTGTAGTACTTCTTCCCGTTGCTGGGAAGGATGTAGGGACGTGGCCCGATGACCGGGCCGACCATCGGTTTGAGGTTGACCACGTCCTGCTGCGGCAGCGCTTCGAAGCTCGGCGCCGCCGGTCCGTTGAGTCCGGGGCAGGGGCCGGCGATGTCGCAGTTGACGTAGTACATGTCGCCCGCCGTCGCCAGCCCGGCCTCGGTGACGTTGGCCACCTTGCCCATCTCGGTGTTGATCAGCGGCCAGGGGTTGCCGTTGCCGCCCGCCGCCTTCATGTCGTTCAGCGCCGCGAAAGCGCCCCCGTACCTGCCCTGTTGGGCGAGCGCCGTGGCCTCCACGCCGTACCGAAATCCCCTGGCCACGCCGACGGCGACCTTGCCGGCCACCGGGATCATGCCGACCAGGTCCATCGCGCAGTCCATCTTCTTGCCCTGACCGCAGTTGTTGTAGGCGTTGATGGCACCGAGCCCGATGGCGACGGCACCGAGCACGAGACCCACCGGGCTCGCCGCGCCGAGTATCAGCGCCGCCGTCCCGAGTATGGGCGCACCGTGCCTGGCGACCCACGACAGCGCCTCGCCCGGATGCTGGACTCCGTAGACGATCCCGTGCCCTATGGTGGCGGCCGCGTGGCCTACGGCCGTCGCGGCCTGGCTGGCTCGTGACGTGACGTAGTTGCTCACCTTGTTCCAGGCGTCCCCGAGCTTCTCCAGCCCCAGGAACTCTCCCGTCGGGTCGGCGTAGGTGACCGGGTTGTTGTTGCTGTAGCCGTAGGCGTTCATCTGCTGCGGATCGGTCAGGTCCATGACCGGGTCGGCCGAGACGAACCGGCCCGTCGACGGGTCATACTCGCGCGCCCCCAGATGGGTGAGGCCGGTGGAGGCGTCGACGGTGCCGCCGACGAAGCCCTTCTCGCCGGGAAAGGCCACCGCGGCGCCACGCGATCCGCCGAACGGAGTCTGACGACGCTGGGTCACCTTCTGGCTGACGTTGTCGATGGCGAACTGGGACGTGCCCTGGTGGTCACCCGCGAGCCAGGTCACCCCGGCCGTGGTGCGCATGGCCACCGTCCGGGCACCGAGCTGGTAGTAGCGGGTGGGGACGAGCTTGTTCGTGGCCTTGTCCAGCCGCAGCTCCTGATCGTCCAGATACAGGGTGGTGCCGGTGGAGTCGCGGCGGATCAGCCGCTCGCCGTCGGCGTCGTAGACGAACGTGCTCTCCTTGCCGCCCTCGGTGACCTTGGCAAGGTGTCCCTCGACGTCCCAGTCCAGTCGCTGGCCGGGCTTGGTGACCATGTCGCCGGCGGTGTTGTACTGGTAGACGGCGGTGGTGGCGCCGGTGGTGATCGAGTCCAGGCGGTGGGCGGTGGAGGTGTAGTCGCGCACGGTGTTCCCGGTCGCGGTGTGCTGGGTCTCGGTGTCGCGGTTGCCGGCCTTGTCGTAGGTGAACGACTGCCAGTACGGTGCCGGCCCGGCCAAGGCGCTCACCGCCGGGGCCGTGGAGCAGCCGGTGCCCGGCGTCCACGCCTCGGCCAGCCTTTGCAGGTAGTCGTAGCGGAAGCACTGCGTGTCGGCGGGCAGATCCCGCGGGGTGTCGGCGATGGAGGTGATGTTGCCGGCGTCGTCGTAGGTGTAGTTGACATCCGCCTGCATCGGCCGGGCCACCTCGGCGTCCACGATCGTGCGGTTCAGCCGGCGGGTGCCGTCCTCGTAGTAGTACGACTGCCACACCCGCTTGCCGGTCACGCCGAGCTCCAGCCGCTCCAGCTCGCCGTACTTGCTGTACTGCGAGGTGGCGGCGTAGACGACCGTGCTGTTGTCCAGCGAGCCCTTCAGCTCCAGCGGGTGCGCCAGGTCGTCGTACGTCCAGGTGACGTCCTCCCGGTTCAGGCCGCCGACGGGAGGCAGCGAGACGCTCTGGGGAGTGCCGTCCCAGTTGTACTTGTACTCGGTGATGTACGTCCCGGCCAGCGTCTGCTCGGCCTCCGGGATCACGAGCGTGCTGCGCAGCTCGTCGTAGAGCGCCGAATAGCCCCTTACGGTCCGCTTGTAGGCGGCGCCGCCGACGTACCGGGTGGACGAGGCGATCTTGCCCTTGCCCGCGTCGGCCGTGTCGTAGGTCCAGGACGCCAGCACGGTGGCGCCCTGCTTCTCCTCGGTCTTGCGGCCCAGGTCGTCGTAGGCGTAGGTCAGCGTGCCACGTCCGGTGGTGGTCGTGGTCAGCTGCCCGGCGTCGTCGTAGCCCATCGTGGTGGTGCCGGTGTCGGGGTCCTCCACCTTGGTCTGCCGGCCGCGCAGGTCGTACGTGTAACGCCAGACGTTGCCCGCCGGGTCGGTGACCGAGGCCAGCCGGCCGGCGTCGGTGTGGGTGTAGACGGTCCGGTCGTAGTCGCCGTCCGGCGTGCCGCCGTGGTATTGCCGCAGCTCGGTGGTCCGGCCGCGGGCGTCGTTGACGACGGTGGTGGCGGTGCCCCCGGAGGGCGGCGTCACGCTGATCCGGTCACCGCCGTACGCGGTGGTCGTCTTCCAGGTCCTGTTGCCGGCGTGGACGGTTTCCACGCTCTTGCGGCCCGCGCCGTCGTAGGTGGTGACGGTGTAGCCGGGGATGGCGGTCCGGCTGGCCACCCACAGGTTGTCGTCCACGTCCGCGTCCTGGAAGTACGGCTGCGTGGTCAGGTAGGCGCGGCCCTGGGAGTCGTAGCGGGTGTCGGTCAGCAGCCGCCCCCCGCCGGTCGCGGGCACCTGCTTCTGCCGCGGCCGCAGCAGCCCGTCGTAGATCTCCTTGCTGGTGGTGTAGTTGCCCTTCGGACCGACCGAGGTGGTGGTGACGACGTTGATGCCACTCTTGTCGATCTTGTACGCGAACTTGTTGCTGGGATCGTTCGGATAGTCGCTCCTGGGCCGGTTGGCCAGCCAGACCGCCACGGTACGGCCGAGCGCGTCGTACTTGGTCTCCGTCTTGCGGTCGTTGGCGTCCTTGACGAGCGTCTCCTGGCCCCAGGCCGGGTCCAGGGTCGTGGTGATCATGTGACCCAGCGGATTGGTGACGGCCGTCTGCGTGACCGGCCCGCCGGTTCCCGGGGTGTAGGTGGTCGTGGTGGTACGCCCCAGTGTGTCTGCCGACTTCGTGACCCGGCCGTGGACGTCGTACTCCCTGGTGGAGGTGGTGACGTAGACGGGGTCGCCGTCGGCCGGATGGTCCTTGGCCTCCTGCGCCTTGGTGGCGTTACCCGTGGTCGGCGGCGTGTCGAAGCCCTGGCCGTCGTAGGCGGTGCGCACGTCGCTGATCACGTCCTGGGGGTATGCGGGCGTGGCAGCGCAGGCCACGCCGACCGTCTCCACCCGGGCGGGGAAGCTCAGCAGCCAGGCCCCGGTGTTGCGGTGGTAGGTCGTGCGGGTGCACCGGTCGTCCTCGGCGGTCGTGGTGTCCCCTTGGTCGTCGACCTCTATGGGCTGGCCGCGGTCGTCGTACTTGTACGCGACCCGGGTGGTGCGCCAGGCGCCCCCGGACAGTGCCGTCATGGACCGCGTGGCCCCTTGGCTCACGATGTAGGCCTTGTACGCCCCGCGGGTCGCGGTCGGCCCCTGCCAGATCGGGTCGGTGATGGTCTTGCCCAGGACCGTATCGGTGTCGCCGTCGTAGACGATGCTCTCCAGCGGCTGGCCCCGCAGCCAGTCCTCATCGGCTCGCGGATCTCCCACGGTGGCCTGCACGGTGACCGGAGCGCGGTCCTTGTCGCCGTTCATGCCCCGGTAGAAGCGCAGCTCCTTCTTGGTGATCGGGCCACTCTCGCTGGGCAGCTGCCCGGAGCGGACGACCACGCGCCGGAAGCCGCGGAAGTCGTTCCAGGTCTTCTTGCTGTCCTTGACGAACTCCGAGGTGTCGTAGTGCCAGCCCGCGCCGTCCAAGTACTCGTAGCTGGTGACCTGCTCGCCGAAGGTCCCCATCCGGTCGGACTGGGTGACCTGCTTGACCACGTACTTCTGGAAGTAGTCGAGGCGTTCGACGTAGTCCTTCTTGTTCCACCAGGCGGGGAAGCAGCGCATGGTGTTGGTTTTCGCCTCCGCCGGCACCGACGTGCCGCCGACGCAGTCCGGCTGCTCGTAGACCACCGACAGCACGCCGCCGCTCTCGGAGACCACCCCCGTGACGCGGTAGCGGTTCAGCGGCGCGTAGCCGTCGCCGGCCGTGTACACCCGGTTGGGCATCTTCGTGCCCTCGAACGTGACCTCCGGCAGGTCGAGCGAGCCGCCGGCCAGGCCGGTGTGCTTGATGCCCTTCAGCCAGAGCGTGGCCTTCTCCCCGTCGCCCGGGTTCGGGAACTCCTGGTTCAGCTCCCAGGAGTCCACGTCGGCGAAGCCGCCGTCCCGCCGGACCCGGGTGGTGATCTTCGCCAGCCGCTTGGTCGACCAGAAGGTGGGTGCGTAGTACTCGTGGCACGTCGCCGCGGCGCAGTTCTGCTCCCACGGCACGTCCGGCCAGTTCTCCTTGCGGTCGGGGGTGCAGGTGCTGCCGGGCACGCACCGGTCGGCGGTGTCGAACCACACCTCGCCGCTCGGCTGCTGGCCGTCGCGGAAGCCGTACTGGATGTTCTGCAGGGTGCCGCCGCGGATGTAGGAGACGGCGGTGTCCTTCTTGTTCATCCCGTACGAGTTGGTCTCGGGGACGTAGTTGTAGACGATCTGGTTGCCGTTGCGGTCCACGACCTTGTCCAGGTTCCACCGCCATCCCTGCACGCAGTGGGACGCCGCGAAGGTGTCCTGGTGGCACGGCTCCTTGTCGTCGTCGCCGAACACCGGCACCGTCCAGGTGGACTTGCCCTCGGGGCGGGAGCCGAAGAAGTACTGGGTGCCGTCGACCGTGGTGATCTTCCAGTACTCGCCGTTGTCGTCGCCGTTGCCCGCACCGAACAGGTGCTCGACACGCGAGCCGTCGTCGTCCTTGACCCGCCAGTTGGCGTCGTCGCCGTCGTCGCGGATCAGCATGCCCCCGGAGCCGTTGTAGACCGCGGTGGCGTTCTCGCTGCGCCAGCACAGGTCGCCGGTATCGGGCTTGGCGTCGCCCATGTCGTCCTCGACGCAGGGCAGGTAGACGCGCTCGACGAAGCCGGGCGACATGTCCCAGCCGTCACCGACCCAGGACGCCTGGTTGTTGGTGGCGCTGGTACGACCGTCCACCGCCGACGACAGGTACGACAGCGACAGCTCCGGCTCCAGCCCGCCCGGCGCGGGCGGCACCCGCAACGGATAGGACCAGGAGAAGTCCCCGGTCTGCTCCGAGACCTTCCACGTGGCCGACGGCGACAGCGGGGTCGCCCGCGTGTTCCCTCCGCCGTCATCCGTCCTCCCGCCTGCCGGCTGGTCGCCGTGCAGGGCGTTCCTGGTGGCGTCGTCCTCCTTCCTGGCGTCTGTGGTCTGCTTCTCCACCGGGGTCGTCTTGGCGTCTGGCAGCGGCACCGACGGCCCGATCTCGGCCGTCGCCGGCTGCGGCCAGAGCAGTGTGGCGGCCAGCACGGCCGGCAACGCCATCGCCACGCCGCGGCGTAATAGTCGCACGATCTTTCTCCCTACAGGTCGCGATGGCGTCACGGGAACACGGGCTCGATGTCGGGGGCGGCGACGAGCGCGTAGCCGAGGGCACCCTCGACCGTCTGGCCCTCGCACGTCTCCAGCGGCGAGACGAAGTGGTCGCCGCCGGCCCGGCACCGGTAGAGCAGGTGGCTCTGCCTGCCCTCCGGCGCGGCGGTCCAGATGTGGCCGAGCACGCCGGTCACCGTCTGTCCCTCACAGGCCGGATCGAGTGACACGAACTGTTCGACGCCCGCCTGGCAGCCCGTGAGCGGCCGGGTGCCCGCCTCGGGGGTGAGCGCCAGCAGGCCGAGCGTCCCTTCCGCCTCGTAGCCGGGCGGCGGGCCGTCCACCACCGCCGAGTGGTCCGGCAGCACGGTGTGGTAGTTGTACCTGGCCAGCGGGGCGTAGGCCAAGGTGTGGCCGAGCAGCGTGCCGGTGGCCGCGCCGCCGCACCTGGCGTCGCGCGAGTCGAAGCTGTCCTTGGCCGTGTCACACCGGTAGATCGGGATCGTGGCCTCGTTCGACGGCGGCGTGGTGTAGACCGCGCCGATCTCGCCGAGCGCCGTCTTGCCCTCGCAGGCCGCGTCGGTCGAGGTGAACGCGTCACCGCCGGCGTCACAGGCGTACAGGGTCCTGGTGTTCGTCCGCTGGGAGGGGACGAGCGTGCCGAGGGTGGACGCGAAGTGGTAACCCTTGCGGGCCGCCACTGTCGTGTCACCGCTGTAGTGGTCGCCGGCCGTGTTGACGAAGCCGCCCAACTGCGTTTCTGGCGCCTTCGGCCAGGCGGCGCGGCGGGCGATCTCCTTCTCCGGCACCGCGCCCTGGTTGGTCACCACCTCGTCGATCGCTCCCGGGAAGAACAGGTCGTTGCCGCCGTTGACCTTGCCGCGCCCGATGGCGAACTTGACGCTCGCCGGCCACAGAGCGACGTTGTTCTTGTATCCGGCCAGCTCGCCGTCGACGTACAGGCGCAGTTGCCGGGCGGCGTAGTCGTACACGCCGGTCAGGTGCGTCCACTCGCCCGCCTTGGGCTCCTTCTGCGAAGGCACGTAGACCATCTCGGCGCCGTCGGAGTCGGCCACCGGCGCGCCGAACACCCATCGCTTCAGCGGGTACCGGTACTGCAGGGCGAAACCGCTCATCCGGGCGCCGTCCTGCCCGGCCACCGTGCCGGTCTGGTCCAGGCGCGACAGCCGGGCCCACGCCGAGACGGTGAAACTGTCGCGCGTGTCCACCGCGGGACGCGCCGCGATCGCCTTGCCGGTCATGCCGTCGACCTCGATCGCCTTGCCGCTCACGCCCGGGACGAAGCTGATCGCGCCCTCGGGGACCGCGTCGTCGCCGCGCGCGGTGGCGTCCTTGCCGGTGCCGTCGTCGAACCGCCACGCGCTCATCACCGGCGCGCCGCCGTCATCGTGGATCCGCCGGACTTCGCCGTCCGACAGCGCCCGGCCGTACGCTCGCACGTCGTCCACGCCGCCCGGGAAGTACCCGATGGGCTGCTTGTTCCACAGGCTGCGCCCGACGGTGAACGGCCCGGGCGCATCCTTGATGGTCACGCCGACCCTGACCGACGACAGGATGCCGTTGACGTACAGGCGCAGTTGCCGCAGGGAAGCGTTGTAGACCACACCGAGGTGCGTCCAACTGCCCACGGCGGGCGCCTCGGTCGAGTTCAGCAGGGTTATGGCGGCGTTGTCCTTGTCCTCCTTGGCCCAGGACGCCGACCAACGATTGTCGCTGGGGTTGTAGGCCAGTCCGAACGGGCTGACGCTGTTGCCGTCCTGTGCGAGGACCGTGCGGGCGGTTCCGGTCTTGGACAGGTACGCCCACGCGGTGACCGAGAAGCTCCCGGTGGTGGTGAGCACCGGTCCGGCGGTCTGCGCGTAGCCGGACGTACCGTCCAGCCAGGCGGCGTAGCCGGTCCGGCCGCCGACCCAGCCCGTGGCGCCCTTCAGCGTCAGGTTGCGGGCGTTGATCGTGGTATCGGCCGCCGTCGTGCCGGATGCCTCGTCGAAGCGCCACTCCCCGGCGTCCGCCTGCGGCAGCGTGTCCGGTCCCAGTTCGGCCGGGTAGGAGTGGTAGAGCGAGGAGACGCGCTCGCGGTCCAGCACGCCCGTGTAGAGGCGGACGTCGTCCACCTTGCCCGACCAGTACTCGGCGTACTTGCCCGCCACCTTGCCGCGGCCGATCTGCACGCCGCCGCTCGCGTCCCAGGAGCCGTTCATGGTGCCGTCGCCGGAGTAGCCGCCGTTCACGTAGAGCCAGGTCGTCCTCGTAGGGGCGTCGTACACGCCGACCAGATGCACCCAACCCTCATCGAACTCAGACGAATGAGCAGACACCGCAGCCTTGGTGACGAGCGGGTTGTCACTGTCTGTCTCGGCCATCTCGAACGTCCACGCGCCGTACCGGTTCTGGTCGTTGTCGACCACGTGGCCCAGCCGGAACTTACTGGTGGCGGAGCCGTCGAGGGAGACCGCGTCCATCCGGCACTCTGTGTACCTGTTCAGATCGCACGACTTCTTCTCCTCCGGCAGGTACATCCAGGCCGAGACGGTGAAACTGGTGCCGGTGTTCAGGTTGACGTCGCCGGTGGAGACCGCGTCGCCGTCGCCGTCCAGTTCGATCGCGTTGCCCGCCCGACCGGCCGTCCAGGCGGCGTTCCCGGCCAGGGTGCCGCGCTGGGTGCCGATCGAGTCGGCGGCCGTCGTGCCGCTCGGCTCGTCCAGCGCCCAGTCGTGCACCAGCGTCAGGTCACGCCCGGCCATCTGGCGGACCTCGTCGGCGAACAGCGCCCGGCCGTAGACCGACACATCGTCGATCGCGCCGGGGAAGTAGTCGATCCCTTGGCGCTGCCACATGTTCCGGCCGACCATCAGCTTGCCTGTCGCGTTGTTCCAGGCGTTCGTGTGCGCGGTGCCGGCGGCCAGTTCTCCGTTGACGTACAGGAGGAGCTTGCCGTTGCCGGAATCGTAAACGCCGGCCACGTGTGTCCACACGCCGACCTGGGCCTTGCCGCCGATGGCCCGGTGGTCCTCGCCGCCGCCGTCGACGTCCTTCGTGAACATGGTGAACGACCAGCCGCCTCCGGGATCGGCCTCTATCTTGAACGCGCTGGTCGTGGCGCCGTCCTGGGACACCACGCCGTAGTGGCCGCCGACCTTCTCCAGCCGCACCCACGCCGCCGCAGAGAAGCTCTTGCTGGTGTCCACGGCGTGCGGCGCGCTCACGTAGGCGTCCTGGCCGTTCAGATGCACCGCCATGTCGCTCGGGTCCGGGTTGGTCGTCTGGCCGCCGACCCAGTCGAGCGACCAGTCCGTCGCCCCGGACAGGGTGCCGTGCGCGCCGTTGCCGGAGGAGTCGGCGGCGTCACCGTCGAACCTGTACCTGGCGGCGGATACGCCGGCCTGTGAGACGATGCCGCGGATCTCCTCATCCGACAGGACCCGGCTGTAGGCGCGCACCTCGTCGATGCCGCCCTTCCAGTGGTCGGCGTCCGGGTTGCCGTTCCACAGCGTCCGCCCGATCTGCAGCGGGCCGGTGGCGTTCCACGGCGTCGCCGTCTGCCGGACGACGCCTCTCTGCCGCCCGTCCACGTACACCTTCAGTGTCTTGGCCTGCGCGTCGTAGACCCCGGCCACGTGGGTCCACCCCTTGGAGTCCCCCGGTGACTCGGACGACACGGCCATGTCGGCGCCCTGTGCGTTCTCGGCGGCCGTGGCCATGCCGAACACCCACGTGCCCTTGTCCGCCCGGTACCACAGGGCGAACCCGGGGAACTTCGTGCCGTCCTGACTCACCACCGCCTGGGTGACGGACTTGTCCGACAACTTCACCAAAGCCGTCACGGAGAAGCTCTGGTCGGTCCTGAACGCCGGCTTGCCGGTGGTGGCGTACCCCTTGGAGCCGTCGAGCGACAGGTAGCCGTTCCCGTCCGCCTCCTCAGCGAGCGCGGCGCCGTCGGACAGGATGGCCATCTCGCCGCCGGCCACCGCGTTGGCCGCGGTCTTGCTGGTCACGTCGTCCTCGAACGTCCAGTGACCGACCTGGATGTTGTCCCTGCTCACCGCGGCCTTGATCTCGCTCGCTGTCAGCACCCGGTCGTGCACCTGAACCTCGTCGATCAAGCCGGTCCAGTTGTCGACGATCTTCCCGTTCCACTGTGTCTGCCCGATGCGCACCGGGCCGGTCGACTGCCAGGGAGCGGCGGTACGGGTGACCGTGCTGTTCAGGTCCCCGTTGACGTACAGCTTGAGCGTCTTGGCCTGCGCGTCGTACACGCCGGCCAGGTGCGTCCACACGCCGTCCTGCGCGACCTTGCTGGACCAGGCCAGCTCGGGGCCTTCGGCGTTCGTGCCCGCGGTCGTCATGCCGAACGCCCACTTGCCGCCGTCCTCCGGCCGATACCACAGGTCGAACCCGGGGAAGCTGGGCCCGTCCTGGCTCACGACCGCACGCGCGATGGACCTGTCCTCCAGCTTGACCCACGCCGAGACGGAGAAGCTCGCGTCAGTGCGCACGCTGTTCGGCGCGGTCACGCTGCCGTTCCCGGCCAGCTTCAGCCCCGTGCCGACCGCGCCGGGCGCGTACGAGGCGTCGCCGTTCAGCGTGCCGTCCCGCTCACCCAGGAACGCGGTGTCAGAGGCGTTGCCCTCGAACGCCCACTGCGTGAACGGCCCGTTCCCCGCCCGGACGTAGAAGTGGTACACGCGGGTCGGGCTGCGGTGGTCGGCCCGGTCTGCGCTCTGCACGAACAGGTCGCGCGGGCCGTCGCCGGGCGGCGCCAGCTTCACCGTCGCCGGGCCGCCCAGCGAGCCGGCGTCCACCTTCGTGGACGGCGAGCTCGACCAGCCGTAGTAGTAGTGGTCGACGTCGCCGATCCCGGCCGCGTCGAACGTGAACTCGTCCGGCACCCCGACTCCGCCGTGCCAGAAGTTGTCCTCCTTGTACAGCTTGGCGCTGACGTTCGGCTTCGTGCCCACGCCCACCTGGTCCACGACGAACGACGTCCCGTCCCGCCACGGCCCGGCCAGCCAGCCGTCATGGGCCTGTGCCTTCCACGACACCGTCTGCTTGTCCCGCCCGCGCAGGTCCACATTGGTGCTGAAGGACCCGCCGGAGACCTGCGTGGGGCCGTTGTCACGGTGCTCTCCCGCGATCTCCCAGATCGGGTGTACCTGGTCCTGGTCGGGGTCGGACAGGTTGGTCTGCAGCCTGATCCACTCGTCTCCGACGTACGACTTGCCCCCGCACCACTTGCACGGCGGCTGCAGCGGCGGGTCGGTGCCCATGTTGTACGGCGCGTCCGGCGCGGTGTTGAACTTGACGGTCAGGTTGGTCGCGTTGGCGTCGAACCTGCGCCAGCCGAGATCGTTGCCCTCGTCCACCGCGGCGATGAAGTACGTCGAGACGCCACCGGGCCGCAAGGCGTTCACCACGTTGAACCCGAGCCCCTTGAAGCCGGGGCAGCCGGAGTGCACGGTGGGCGCGCCCTTCGGAAGTTCCACTTCGCGACCCCACGGGGCATTGCTCCAGTTCGTACCCGGGCCGATGGGCCCGTCGGCGAGCATCAGCCGGTGCTTGTCGGCCTCGGTCGAGCAGCTCGGGCTGTGCACCACCGGCGTGTTGACCATCGCCTCGAGGATCTGCTTGCCGCCCAGGAAGCCGGTGTCCCACTGGTAGTACGTGCGCGCCACGCCTATGCCGTTGCACTCCCCCGACGCCACGTAGCACTTGCCCGACTTGCCCTCGGGGCCGTCCTGGCCGCCGAACCACGCCGTCGTGGTGGGCTTGCCGGAGAACACCTTCGCCCAGCCGGTCTTGCCGGGAGTGTTCCAGTTCGGGTCCACCGTGACGGGGAATTTCGTGTCCGCGCCGGTCAGCAGGTCCTGGTCGGGGATGAGCGTGAGCGTGCCGCCTTTGATGTGGACGCCGACTTGCGCGCTCTTCGTGCCCGCGTCCCACATCCGCGACGGCGGCGCCTGGAACCACACGGTGCCCGCAGCGTCGCGGGCCTCCAGCACGCCGCCGTCCTTGAGGTGCACCGTGACGCCCTTGGCGGACAGGCCCAGCTCGACCTTCTTCAGATGCTTCGCGGCGTCGTCGTTCTTGACCACGAGGTGCTGGGTGTAGCCGTCCGCCTCGGCCCGCAGCACAAGGTCGACGCCTGGCAGCACCTCGGCGTACGTGGCGGCGGGGCCCTCCAGTACGGGCACCGGGAGCGTGCCCTGCCAGGTCAGCTCGATCAGCTTGCCGTCCTTGCCGTAGCTGACCAGCGGCGTCTTGTCGCCACCGCCTGAGAAGGCGAGATCCACGCCGGCGGCTCGAGGGCCGATGGAGCCGTCGGCGCGCCGCTCCAGCGTGGCGTCGGCGCCGACCCACCGGTCGCCCCGCCGCACGCGGGCGGGCCGCGAGTTCAGCACCGCCCGCAGCGTCCCGTCGGGCTGCGCGCTGACGGTCCTGGTCTCCGTGGTGAGCGACCCGACGGTGACCGGTGACTTCTGCCTGACGGCGGCGCTGACCGCGCTCGCCTCGTCCGGCGCCTCGGCGACCCGCGCGGACGGCTCGCCTGCCCCGGGATCCACTGTGGCGGAAACCGCCACGGGTGACCACGCCATCAGGACCACGCCCGCGGTCGCCACACACCGCGTCCACCTCGCGCCCAGGCACGTACGCCATCGCCGCACGGGGCCACTCCCCTCATGAACAACGGCGTCCCCGATGGACGCCGTCAGCAGCCGAGTACGGCAGCGCCCCGACGACCGGCCCCGCCACCGGGGCCTTCGCTTTCCGCTGCCAGCCGGTACGGAGGCACCGTCCAGCCGATCGGAGTGTGCGGCATCGATCTTGCGGCTTTCGTGTGCGATTCATGAATCGCCTGGTCAAGAGGGGTATGACCAGCCGCCGCCGTCACAGCACCGCGCCTGATGCGGCCGCATCACAACGTCGCGCCCGGCACGGGAGGCGGGCGCGCACGACTTCCCACGCCGCAAGGCGCGCCTCCGCGCCGGCGCCCACCACGCGGGGTCCGGGGCGTTACCAGCGGCCGCCCAGTTCCTTGAGGGTGAACACGCCTCCGGCGCGGTTGTGGAGCGGCTCGGAAAGGTCCGGCTCCCCCTGCTCGGCGATGAGCGCCGCGGCCTGGGGGTCGGAGGAGTCGCGGGAGACGTACCCGATGGACTCGGCCTCCTCCAGCGACCACCATCGCCGCGCGTTGTCCGAGACGCCCCAGACCACGTGGTACCCGGGCGCGGTCAGCGCAGCCTCGATCAGGCGGGTCAGGTCGTCAGGCGAGATCCAGGTGGCCAGCCCCCGCGTGTCACCGGAGGCCTCGTTGCAGGTGCCGAGCCGGACGACGGTCACGTTCAGGCCGAACCGGTCGTGATAGAGGCTCCCGAGCGCCTCCATGACGACCTTGCTCACTCCGTAAAAGGTGTCGGGCCGGGGAAAGGCGTAGTCGGGCAAGTCGGAGCCGTCGGCCGGCCGGGTGTGGAAGCCGGCCGCGTGGTGGCTGCCCATGAGCACCAACTGCTGGACGCCCTCCTGGCGAGCCGCCTCCAGAAGCACTTGCGTTCCATTGATGTTGGCCTGCACTATGTCGGCCCAGGGATGCTCCCGGCTCTGGCCGCCGAGATGGATCACCGCGTCCACGCCCTTCATCGCCTCGGCCATCGCGGCCGGGTCGGCGAGGTCCGCCGTCACCCACTCCTCACCGGGGCCCGGCTCGACCGGGTGGATGTCGGAAAGCCGCAGCGTGCGGCCTTCGCGGGCGAGCCGTGGGCGGAGCAGCGCGCCGACTTTTCCAGCGGCTCCGGTCATGAGAATGCGCATGCATCCATGATGTACACGATTCTGACCGAAATTCACATCCTTGAATATTGACCGTGAACCATGTCACTAGTTACGTTCACAGGCACGAGTTCAAGTCCACGACTCATGTCCACGTATGTGAACGGGAGGCGGTCTGATGTCACGTCGTCTGCTCGGGGTCGCGGTCACAGCGACCCTGGCCGTAACGCTGACAGGCTGCGGTTCCGGGGGATCAGGTTCAGACAATGCGCTGGAGATCTGGATCAGGCAGGCGCCCGATTCCGACTCGGCCAAGACAGCGGTGAAACTCGCCGACGCATTCACCAAGGCCAGCGGGGTGAAGACGAAAGTCGTCGCGCTATTCGACGACTTCGAGACCAAGCTGAACCAGCAGGCCGCCCAGAAGAAGCTTCCCGACATCGTCATCAACGACACCGCCCAGCTCGGCAACATGCACTCGCAGGGCTGGCTGCGCGAAGTCGACAAGGCCTCGCTCGCCGGCGGCGACAAGCTGTCCGACCGCGCGTGGGTGGCCGCCGCGGGCAGCGACGGCAAGTATTACGGCGCTCCGTTCTCCGCCCAGTCGTTCGCGCTGATCGTACGGAAGGACTGGCGCGAGAAGGTCGGCATGGAGCCGCCCCAGAGCTGGGAGGACCTGGCCAAGTTAGCGCAGGCGTTCACGGAGAAGGACCCCGACGGCAACGGCAAGGCCGACACGGCGGGCTTCGTCATCCCCGCGGGCACCAAGCGCGGCTACGCCTCCTGGTACGCCTCCTCCCTCATCTACGCCAACGGCGGCGACTTCATCAAGAGCACAGGCAGCGGCCACTTCCAGTCCACGGTCAACGACCCGAAGACCGTTGAGGCCGTCCAGTACCTCCAGGACCAGTTCTGCAAGACCAAGACCGTCAACCCGGGCGCGGTCAGCAACGACACGACCGTCACGCACGAGGTCTTCGAGAAGGGTCAGGGCGGCATCTACCTGGTCGGCCCGTACGTGCTCGCCCGGTTCGTCAAGAGCATCGGCACCGACAAGCTCGAGGTCCTGCCCCTGCCCAAGGGTCCGTCCGGCGGCCCCGGAACGCTCGGCGAGGGCGAGAACGTCTACATGATGGCCGGCTCCGACCAGCAGGACGCGCAGAAGAAGTTCGCCGAGTTCGCGATCTCCCCTGAGGGCCAGAAGATCGGCATGAACAAGGACGCCAACGGCGCCATCGTCCGCCTGCCCGTCAACACCCAGGTCGACATGGCCGGCGAGCGGCAGGACCCGCGCTGGAAGGTGTTCCAGGACGCCTACGCCAACGCCGTCTACGCACCGCCGGTCCCGAACTGGGCACCGATCCGCCAGGACTCCGCCGACTCCATCAACGCGGTCTGGGCCGACTGTTCCGCGAACGTCAAGACGTCGATGGACCAGTTGAACACCAAGCTCACACAGGAACTCCAGAGCCAGAAAGCGTCATGACCTCCACACTCACCCAGGCGCCTGGCCGCACGGCGAGCCCCCATCGCCGCACCAAACGGGTGCGGTGGCGGGGGCAGCTGATCGCCTGGCTGTTCCTGGCGCCCGCGCTGCTGCTGTTCCTGTACTTCAAGTTCATCCCGATGTTCGTGGGCCTGTGGAAGAGCTTCTTCAAGGTCCAGACGTTCCTCGGTGACGAATGGCTCGGCCTGGAGAACTACAAGACGATCATCAGCGACGCCGACTTCGCCGCGGCCATCTGGCACAGCATCCTGCTGGCGCTGGGCACCACGGTCGGCTCGCTCATGCTGGGCCTGGGATTCGCGCTGCTCATCGAGGGGCCCGCCCGGTATCTGTGGTTCATCCGCACCGCGGCCTTCCTGCCGGTCGTCACCACGATGGCGGCCGTGGCCGAGGTATGGCGGATCATGTTCCACCCCGCCGACAGCGGGATGCTCAACACGATCATCGGCTGGGTCGGCATCGATCCCCAGCCGTGGCTGGCCAGCGAGCACTCCTCGCTCTGGTCGATCATGCTGATGAGCATCTGGCGCGGCACCCCGTACGACATGATGATCTTCCTGGCGGGGCTGGTCGGCGTCGACCGCACGCTCTACGAGGCGGCGGCCGTGGACGGCGCCTCCACCTGGCATCGGCTGCGGCACATCACGCTGCCCGCCCTGCGGCCGGTGTTCTGGATCCTGTTCACGCTGGCCGCCATTCGCGGGCTGCGGGTCTTCGTCGAGGTGTACGTCCTGACGAACGGTGGTCCGAACGGGTCGTCAGAGGTGCTGATGACCCTGATCTACAAGCTCGGATTCCAGAAGAACGATCTGGGTGTGGCCTCGGCGGGCGGCATCGTGCTGTTCCTGGCCACGCTGGCGCTCACCTTGATCGCGCAGATGCTGCGCAGGAGGCAGGCGACATGAGGTTCGACAGCGCTCTGGGGCTGGAGTCGCGCAAGGGCCCCGTGGCCGTCACCGGAAAAGTCCTGATTTATGGCTTTATGGTGGTGGTTTTCACCGGGCCGCTGGTCGGGCTGCTGGTGAGTGCGTTCAGCAAGACTCTGGACCCCACCTCCTTCTCCCTGTGGCCGGACGAATTCACCCTGGAGAACTTCATCCAGGCCAAAGAGAAGAACGTCTACCTCTACCTGCTGAACTCCTTCATCGTCGTGGGCTTCGGCCTGCTGCTGCAGATGCTCGTGAGCGTCTTCGCCGCGTACTCGCTGGCACGCAAGAAGTTCCGCGGGATGACGATCGTGCTGCTGCTCATGCTCACCACGATGATGCTGCCGGAGGAGATCATCGCGATCCCCCTCTCGCTCGTCCTGTCCGACATGCCGCTGCTGCACGTCAATCTCATCGGCACGTACGCGGGCATGATCCTGCCGGTCGGCGCCTGGGGCTTCTCCATCCTGGTCATGACCGAGTTCATGAAGGAAGTGCCGGTCGAGCTGGAGGAGGCCGCGCGCATCGACGGCGCGGGCGAGCTGCGGATCTTCGCCACCATCATCGTGCCGCTCTGCCGTCCCGCACTCGGCGTGATCGGGGTCTTCGGCTTCACCATGATCTGGGACCAGTACCTGCTGCCCCTGATCGTCGCGCCGGAGTCGAGCATGTGGACACTGCCCATCGCGCTGCGCTCGCTCCGCTCCGACGAGGAGGTGGGAATCGGTGTCCTGCTGGCGGCCTCGCTGCTGGCGCTGCTGCCGTCGATCATCGCGTTCCTCGCCTTCCAGCGGCAGTTCATGCGAGGTCTGACAAGCGGCGCCATCAAGGGTTAAGCGTCCATGTATCTGGACGCTATCCCATATTCTGGATGTCCGAAGCCGCAGTCGAGATGGGATGAGTATGGAGCCTCAGCTGGTCAAGTCCGCGGAGCGGACGGTACGCATCCTCGAGGCCCTGGCCGAGTCGCACAACAACCTGACGCTGTCGGAGCTTCAGCAGCGCACCGGCTTCCCGCGGAGCAGTCTGCACGCCCTCATGCGGACGCTGGTCGAGCTCAACTGGGTCGAGACCGACTCGAGCAGGTCGGCGTTCGGCATCGGGCCGCACGCGCTGCTGACCGGCACCGCGTACCTCGACAAGGATCCCGCGCTGCCGTTCGCGCAGGAGACCCTGGAGGACCTGCGGGCGGAGATCGGGCAGACCGCCCATTTCGCCCGCCGGGACGGCGCGCACGTGCTCTACCTGGCCACCCGCGAGTCGCGTGAGGCCGACCACGTGATCCCTCGGGTGGGCCGGCGACTGCCCGCCCACGTCACGGCGCTCGGGCAGGTGCTGCTGGCCCAGCTCACGGACGACGAGGTAGTGGCGCTGCTGCCCGACCCGCTGCCGGGGATGACCGACCACACGATCACAGATCTGAACAAGCTGACGGGCGAGCTCGACCAGGTCCGTACCCGGGGCTGGGCGTACGAACGCGAGCAGGGCACGCCCGGCCTCGCCTGCGTGGCCGTGGCGGTCGACTACCGCATCCCGGCCACGGACGCGATCAGCTGCGCGATGCCCGCGCGCCTCGGACCCGCTGAGATCGAGCAGATCACCGAGGCAGTGATCAAACACACCCGCAAGCTGGCTGCCACTCTTCGCAGGGAGGGCATCCGCTAGAAAGGACTGTCGATGCGGCTAGATGGTGTTCTCTTCTTTCCGGTCACTCCCTTCGACGCCGATGGCGACCTCGCCGAACCTACTCTGGCCCGGCACGTCGCCGACGGGGTCGCGGCGGGGGCGGGAGGAGTGTTCACCGCGTGCGGCACCGGTGAGTTCAGCGCCCTCGACCTCGACGAATACACCCGCGTGGTGTCCACCTCGGTCGCGGCCACCGCGGGTCGCGCCCCCGTCTTCGCCGGCGCCGGCGGCCCGCTGCCCACCGCCAAGGCCATCGCGCGCGCCGCCGCCGCGCAGGGCGCCGACGGGCTGTTGCTGATGCCTCCGTACCTGGTCAGCGGCCCTCCCACCGGCTTGGTGCGGTACGTGCGCGAGGTGGCCGCGACCGTCGACCTGCCGGTCGTCATCTACCAACGGGGCACCGCCCGCTTCTCCCCCTCTGCCGTCGCGGAGCTGGCCGAAATGCCCAACATCGTCGGCTTCAAGGACGGGCTGGGGGACTTCGACCTGCTCCAGCGGATCATCCTGACCGTGCGGCGCTCGACCGGCAAGGAGTTCACGTTCTTCAACGGCCTGCCCACCGCCGAGCTGACCGTGCCCGCCTACCGGGGGCTCGGGGTGAGCCTGTACTCGAGCGCCGTGTTCGCGTTCGCGCCCGAGATCGCGCTGGCCTTCTACAAGGCGGTCACAGGCGGGGACGAGGTGCTGACACAACGGCTGCTGACCGGGTTCTACCTTCCGCTGGTGGAGCTGCGGGACCTTGTGCCCGGGTACGCGGTCTCGCTGGTCAAGGCGGGGGTGCGGTTTCGGGGGCTGGATGTGGGGGGTGTACGGGCGCCGCTGGTGGACCCGGCGCCCGAGCACCTGGAGTCCCTGGAGCGGATCATCGCTAAGGGCCTGGAAATCGCCGGCGCCTAACGCTTAGGCCCCGCAAGACACGCTGGCCATCAGACCCCACGAGCAGCCCGCCACCACCGTGACGCCCGCCCGAACTACGACCGATCGCCAACCCCGCACCCAGCTCCAACGCGACCACCCGGCCGCTGGGCAACCGCCATCAGCCCACGACCGGCCAGCCAACCCCCCCATCCAGCCCCACTACGACACCCGACCACGGGCAACCGCCATCAGCACATGGCCGACCAGCCAGCCGGTCAGCCACTACCGCCCCTGCACACAGCCGCAGGATCGCGATGGGCAGCAGCACCGCCCAGCGTCAACCCACGACCATCACTCTTTCCGACCCCAGGAGCCCAGCGGCCCCTTTCACGCCTCCATGCGGCCGTCGACCCTCCGCGGAATGGAAAGCGGGTTGCTGTCCTTCAGCTCGTCGGGCAGCAGCGCCTCCGGCCAGTCCTGGTATGCCGTAGGCGCCAGCCACCGTTCGATCGCCGTAGCCCCGACAGACGTGGAGGTCGTGGTCGCGGCAGGCCAAGGACCACCGTGTTGCATCGCCCAGCACACAGCCACCCCAGTCGGCCAGCCGTTCCAGATGAGCCGACCGGCCTTCCTGCGCAGCACCTCGACGACGTCTCCGGCCTCGTCGGGCTCAGCGCTGTGAACGGTCGCGGTCAGCGACCCTTCCAGCTGCTCAAGCACAGGCCGCAGGTCGGAAATTTCCCGATACGTCACCACGATCGACGCCGGCCCGAAGCACTCCTCGGCGATACGGGGAAGCTTCTCCTCGAACGTGTCGAGATCAGCGATGAACACCTTGGGCGTGACCGCCCAGTTTCCCTCGCCCGGCTTGCCCTCGGCCAGCAACCGCAGCTCGCCCAGCCGATCGACACCCCCGACGTAACCGTCCCTGATCCGCTCGGCCAGCATGGGGCCGCCGCTGGTCCCCTCGACCGCCTCGACGAGGGCATCCCGGAGCTCGTCGCCCTCGGGCACGAACATGAGCCCAGGATTCGTGCAGAACTGCCCGACGCCCAGCGTCACCGACCCGGCGAACCCCGCGGCGACCTCCTTGGCCGGCGCGGACGGCAGCACGACGACGGGGTTGACGCTGCCCAGTTCACCGTAGAACGGGATCGGCACCTCGCGCTCGTCGATCAGCCGCTGGATCGCCTTGCCCCCGGCCACGGACCCGGTGAACCCTGCCGCGACCACCCCGGGATGCTGCACCAGGTCGATACCGGCCTGCATGCCCTGCACGAGACCCAGCAGGTCGGCGTTCGGCAGCGCCTCGCGGACGATCTTCGCCACCTGCTCGGAGGTGTTCGGATGCCCGGGGTGCGCCTTGACCACGACCGGACACCCCGCGGCCAGCGCGGACGCGGTGTCGCCCCCGGCCACCGAGAACGCGAACGGGAAGTTGCTGGCCGCGAAGACGGCGACCACACCCGGCAGCGGGTGCTTCATGCGGCGCACGTCGGGGCGGGGCGGCGCGAGCGAGGCATCGGCGTGATCGATGATGGCCTCGGTATATCCGCCGTCCCTGAGGACCTGGGCGAAGAGCCGGAACTGCCCCGCCGTACGCGCGACCTCGCCGCGCAGCCGTACCTCACCGAGCGCGGTCTCCTGGTCGGCGAGTTGCCACAGCTCGTCCACGTTCGCGGCGAGTGCGTCGGCGACGGCCTCGAGCGCGAGCGCCCGCTCAGCCGCCGGGGTCGCCCGCCAGGCCGCGCCGGCGGCGGCCGCGGCGGAAACGATCGTGTCGACCCCGGCACTGTCGGTTTCGGGCAGCGCGGCGCCAACGGCCTCGCCTGTCCTGGGGTCGTGTCCGTAGATCATCGAAAGGCCCTTCCGAGCTTGACACTTCTTCATCTTGATTCTTACAGTTGCGGCAACTTGTCCACAAATCTGGCCATTGTTCACATATCTGGACGGCGGGCTAAATGATCATCAGGCAGATCCACATCACTCCTGTTGCCTTCCGGGACCCGCCGCTCCTGAACGCCGCCGGAGTCCACGAGCCGTGGGCCCTCCGTACCATTGTCGAGGTCGTCACAGACGAAGGTCTGACCGGGTTGGGAGAGACCTACGGGGACCTCACACATCTGGGCAAGGTACGCGAGTGCGCGGAAGCCCTGATCGGCCTCGATGTGCACGCCACGAACACGATGTACGCCCGGATCAGCGCGATCGTCGGCGAAACGGTGACCGACCTGCACGGATTGACCGGCGTCGCCACCAAGGAGAAGAGCGTCGACCGGATCTTCTCCCCTTTTGAGGTGGCTTGCCTCGACATTCGCGGCAAGGCGGCCGGAGTGCCGGTGGTGGACCTCTTGGGCGGTCGCGTCAGGGACGCGGTGCCGTACAGCGCGTACCTCTTCTACAAGTGGGCCGGCCACCCCGGCGACGAGCCCGACCGGTTCGGCGCGGCCCTGGACGAAGCAGGCGTCGTCGAGCAAGCAGCCCTCCTCATCAAGGAATACGGCTTCCAGTCCATCAAGCTCAAAGGCGGCGTCTTCCCTCCGGACCAGGAGATAGCCGCGATACGCGCCCTCCACGAGGCGTTCCCCGGGGTCCCCCTCCGCCTGGACCCGAACGCCGCCTGGACAGTCGAGACCTCGATCCGGGTCGGCCAGGAGCTCGAAGGCACCCTCCAATACCTTGAGGACCCGACCCCCAGCATTCCCGGCATGGCGGAGGTGGCCGCCGCCGTCCCCATGCCCCTCGCCACGAACATGTGCGTGGTCACCCATGAACACCTCCCTCCCGCCATCGCATCCCGCGCGATCGGTGTACTCCTCCTGGACCACCACTACTGGGGTGGACTCGAACGTTCCGCCCACGTCGCCACCCTGTGCGACACGTTCGGCCTGGCGCTGTCCATGCACTCCAACTCCCACCTCGGGATCAGCCTGGCCGCCATGACCCATCTGGCCGCCGCCACCCCCAACCTCACGTTCGCCTGCGACACTCACACGCCCTGGCAGGACGGCCAGGACGTCGTCGCACCCGGCGCGCTGAGCTTCGTGAACGGCGCCGTCCCGGTGCCCGCCGGTCCCGGCCTCGGCGTCGAACTCGACCGCGACGCACTGGCCGTCATGAACGAGCAGTACGAGAAGTGCGGGATCTCCGCCCGCGACGACACGAGTTACATGCAACGCTTCGAGCCCACCTTTTCCGCAAGGAGACCACGCTGGTGAAGCAGCCCACGCCGGTGAACGTGGCCTACGTCTACCCCTGGGACATCGTCGGCGACCCTTCGGCCCCTGACCGCCTGGCCGGCCTGGGCGTGCAGGCGGTAGCGCTGGCCGCGAGCTACCACTCCACGAGAGCCGCCACGCCCTACCACCCGTCCCACCGCGTACTGGACGTGCCATATCCGGCCTTCTACCTCCCGATCCGCCCGTCATCCTGGTCCCGGCTGATCCCCGCGGCCCCCACCTGGACCCCGGAGGACGCGTACCTCCAGGCCAGAGACGCGCTGAAGGCGGTAGGCCTCCAGGTGCACGCCTGGACCGTCCTCACTCACAACTCCCACCTGGGCACCGCAAATCCCGGCCTGGTCGTACGCAACGCCTTCGGCGACCCGTACCCGTACGCGCTCTGCCCGGCTCACGAGGACGTCGTCGAGTACTGCGAGCGCCTGGTCCAGGAGATCCTCACCGTAGGCGAGCCGGACGGCCTCATCCTGGAAGCCTGCGGCCCCATGGGCTTCGGCCACCAGAGCGTCCACGAGAAGACGTCCGGCGCGGACTGGACGCCTGCCGACGCCGACCTGCTGTCACTGTGCTTCTGCTCGTCCTGCGCCGACCGCTACCCGCCAGGCACCAGAGACAGAGTCCGCGCTGTCATAGACCGCGCCCCGCTCGGGCAAACCCCAACAGCGGCCACAACGACTCACAGCACCATCACAACGTCCATTTCACAGACCAGCGCGTCTTCACAGACCGGCACGTCTTCACAGACCGGCACGTCGCACGCCCACAACACCACCACGCCCAGCGCAACGGTCACCACGCCCGGCACCACGGTCACCACGCCCGGCGCCCACCCCCTCACCATCGCCCAGGCCCTCGGCGAGCTGACCGACGAAGTACGCGCCACCCGCGTAGAACTGTCCGCCTCCCTACGCCAACGCCTGATCGCCGTAGCCAGAAGGACTGCCCCAAACGTCCCCATCACCCTGCACGCCAACCCGGACCCCTGGGCGGCAAGCGCCTTCGCCGCGCTCCCTGCAGGCGAACCGGAAGCGGACGTCCTGGTGGCAAACTGCTGGGGCGACCCGGCCACGGACGCCACCCGCCTCGCCCACCTCAAGGACCTGTCCACCCCAGGCCAGCGAATAGGCGCCTATGTCCTGGCCCTGCCCCCTCGCCCTGCCGACGCCACCGCGCTGGTAGACCAGCTCAGAACGTATGCGAAGGCAGGAGCATCCGAATTCCACCTGTACCACGCCGGCCTGGCCTCCCCCCAACGCCTGGCAGCCATCTCCGAGGCCATCCGCCAGCACATCTGACGCTACATACGCACTCATCGACGAAGATCGCGTCATCGGCCCTCCCCGAGCCGCGCGATCCGCCCGGTATGCTCGCCGCCGACCGATCGAGTCGTGGAGATCGTCTCGTCCAGGTCGTGGAGTAGCTGCCCGGTACGGTCGAGCAGGACCTCTCCGGCGATGGTGGGTACCACCCGGTGCGGGCCCGGTGTGCGGCTTTCCGCATGGGTTCCTCCGACCAAAGGATGACGGCGCTGGGATGCGGGTGAAGGCGGCAGACGAGTGCGGCCCCTAAAGGGAGGCAAGGACGGTCGCCAAGGGGCGCGGGAGAGGGCGGCCCCCAAAGGGCGCGAGCAACGGCGACCCCCCCAAAGGGCATGAGCAACGGCGACCGCCAGAGGGGACCGTCAGGGCAGGCGGATAAGGGGGCCCAGACGAATTCACCCCGCAGCAGAAACCAGTCCGCTCTCATACGCCGCGATGACGAGCTGCGCCCGATCCCGAGCCTCCAGCTTGGCCAGCAACCGAGTGATATGCGTCTTCACCGTAGCCAGGCTCACCTGCAGATATTCCGCAATCTCCGCATTGGACAATCCCCGCGCGATCAGCATCAACACCTCTCGTTCCCGCTCCGTAACACCGTCCAACCCCTTCACTCGAGGCAGGACAGGTGTACGCGTGAACTCCTCAATCAACCTGCGCGTAACCGTAGGAGCCAACAAGGCCTCCCCACCCGCCACCACCCGAATAGCGGCTAGCAAATCCGCCGGCGGCGTGTCCTTCAGCAAGAATCCACTAGCCCCAGCCCGAAGCGCGTCATAAACATAAGCATCAAGATCAAACATCGTCACAACAAGGACCCGCGAAACATCCTTAATCCTCCGAGTAGCCTCAATCCCATCCATTTCCGGCATCCTTACGTCCATGAGCACCACATCCGCCCGCTCCTCCAGAGCCACCGAAACGGCCTCCACCCCAGTGGCCGCCTCCCCCACCACAGTCAGATCGGGCTCCGAGTCGACCAGCACTCTGAAACTCCCCCTGAGCAACGCCTGATCGTCGGCAATAACCACGCGGATCACGAGACCTCCTCATAAGGGAGCCGGGCGAAAACCCGAAACCCTCGCCCAGGAAGCCTCCCGGCTTCGAACACCCCGCCGTACATCGCAGCCCGCTCGCGCATCCCGATCAGGCCATTCCCGGTGCCCACGGACGGCAACGCACGTCTTCCAGGCCCGTCGTCCACTACCTCGATCCGTACATTCTTGCCATCAGCGACCACCGACACCCGGCAACGGGCAGGCGCGGCGTGCTTGGCGACGTTGGTGAGCGCTTCCTGCACGATGCGATAAACCGACAACTCCACACCTTCAGGCAGCCGCCTTCGCTCCCTGACATCCCTCTCACGACTGTCATCATCGCTACCCGGGATTCGCACTTCGAGCTCGACCTCAACCCCCGCCAGCCGAGCCTGCTCCACCAACCCCTCGATCCCCGCCAGACCGGGTACGGGTACAAGGTCGGGCTCGGACGTGGATCTGAGCACGCCAAGCAGATGGCGCATTTCGACCAGCGCGCTCCTGCTCGCAGTCTCGATCACACGCAGCGCGTCATGCGCCTCGTCCGGCCTGGTCGCCAGCACGTGATTGGCCACCCCGGCTTTGACCGCGATCAAGCCGACGCTGTGCGTCACCACGTCGTGCAGTTCGCGAGCGATCCGTAACCGCTCCTCCGCGACCGCCTGCGCCGCCAGCCGCTCAGCGTCACGGGCCGCGTAGAGCCTCCGTTCTTGCACCGCCCGGCCCACCGTCCACGCGCCGCCCAGCGCCGCGATGCCCAGCAGGGGCTTGTCGAGATGCAACAACCATCCCGGCGCGCTGTCGCGCGGCACTCCTGCTACAGCGAGGCCGAAGACCGTGACCAGGCTCAACGCTCCGATTCCCGACGTCGGAACCGCGACGCCGACCCTGTCGGAGAAGGCCACGATGTAAAGCGCGTACGCGGGCGCGAGGTAGGCGAACGCCACGGCGTCGACCAGCACGGCGAAGATGGCCAGCACCAGAGTGAAGCAGAAGACGGGCAGTGGCCACAGTCTTCGTAGGGCCAGCGGCAGCCCCAACGCGAAGGGGATGGCGATCCTCACCCACGGCGGCAGGGCGGTGGCATTGACCGCCGTCGTGAAACTCGCGAACGCGAAGCACATCCCCGCCACCAGATCGAGCATGACGAGCTGGCGGCGGCTCAGTCGCCTGGCGAAGAAGGGATGGGTGTCGTCCACGCGTGGAACCGTAGCGGCTTCGGCGGCCTCCGCACGTCAACCCAGGGTCTGACCTTGAGATTCGAACCGTGGTCCGACGCGCCGGCGGCCCGCCGTCCCGCATCCTTTACGCCGTGATCGAACTCCAACACCTCACGAAACGCTACGGAGACACCCTCGCCGTGGACGACCTGTCGTTCAAGGTCGAGCCGGGCCACGTGACCGGCTTCCTCGGCCCCAACGGCGCCGGCAAGTCCACCACCATGCGCCTGATCCTCGGCCTCGACGCCCCGACCACTGGCCAGGCGCTGGTCAACGGCCGCCGCTACACCTCGCTCACCAAGCCGATGCACGAGGTGGGCGCCCTCCTCGACGCAAGCGCCGTCCACGGCGGCCGCAGCGCCTACAACCACCTGCTCTCCCTGGCCCGCACCAACGACATCGGCCCCACGCGCGTGGCGGAGGTGCTCCAGCAGGTCGGGCTGGCAGGTGTGGCGCGCAAGCGGGTGGGCGGGTTCTCACTCGGCATGAAGCAGCGGCTGGGCATCGCGTCGGCGCTGCTCGGCGATCCGGGCGTGTTGATGTTCGACGAGCCGGTGAACGGCCTGGATCCCGACGGCGTGCGCTGGATCCGCGACCTCATGCGCTCGCTGGCCGCGGAAGGCCGGACGATCCTGCTCTCCAGCCACCTGATGAGCGAGATGGCCCTCACCGCCGAACGCATCGTCATCCTCGGCCGCGGCAAGCTGATCGCCGAGGCCACCGTCACGGAGCTGACCGCGCGCTACCCGTCCCTCGAGGACGCCTACCTGGCCCTGACCGCCGACAGCGTGCAGTACGGAGCGGCTCGATGAAGGCCGTCATCTCCTCCGAATGGCTGAAGCTACGCTCGGTGACCTCCACCTATCACACGCTGGGGACGGCGGCGCTGACAGTGCTACTCGGCGTGGCGTGGACCCTCTATGTGAGCGGCATGGCCGACGAGCGGGGATCACTGCGCGCCGCGGCCCCTGAGCAGGGGTTCCTCCCACTCGTTCAGATCAGCCTGACCGTGCTCGGTGTGCTGACGATCACTTCCGAGTACGCCACGGGCACGATCCGCACCAGCCTGACCGCCGTCCCGAAACGCGGCACATTACTCCTGGCCAAGGCCGGAGTCGTCGGCCTGGCCACATTCATAGCCGCCTCCACGATCCTTCTGGTCACCTATTCGACGAGCCGCCTGTTAGCAGATGGTCACGAGCTGGGCTTCAACGACATCTCGTTGGCCCACGACCTGACGATGCTGCTCGCCTCCGGCCTATCGGTGACCGCTCTGGCGCTCGTCGGCCTCGGCCTCGGCACCGCCCTCCGCTCAACGGCAGGAGCGATCGTCTCGGTCGTGGCGCTGCTGTTCGTGCTCCCGGGTGTCGTCAACTACTTGCCCCCTCCCTGGAACACCCGCGTGGCGGCACTGCTTCTGCCGAACCTCGTCCCCCAAATAGCAGATCAGCGCCTCTCTTCACGCCTGGGCGACGGGCTCCTACCTCCCTGGGCGGCACTCGCCGTACTCCTCGCGTACCCGCTCGTCGCCCTGGCCATCGGCTACTACCAGCTCAACCGGAGAGACACGTAACCGGATCCACTGCATAAACGCAGGGGCCTTTCAGCAGAGATGGCTGTGGCCGTGTGTTACCAGCACTGGCCAACACCGAGTAGGAGGTGACCGAAGTTTGGCTACGTTCCGCGCAGGACAGACGACCCACCAAGCTGTGCCTCCTCAGCAGCTTGCTCTGGAACTCGGCCCAGCAGACAACCCCGGGATCAGGGACGAAACGGGGGCCGAGGGCCGCCGCCAGGCGGTACCCGGCGCGGGACATGTGCGAGAGGAGACTCCCAGCGGTTCAGCTGTGGCTGGGGGCGTCACCCCGGATCACCCAGTTCGGGAGAAGGGGCGTGAGTCCCACCCCTACGTGTTCGTACTCGACAAGCACGGGCGCCCGCTCCAGCCCTGCACCCCAGCCAGGGCACGCAAGCTGCTGAATAAGGGACGTGCAGTTGTTCACCGGCGCACTCCTGGCTGCGGAGGTTTCGTCCGACACCGCTTGTTGGCGAGTTCTGAGACCGCCGGGCACGTGTCGGTGTCGCGGATGTTGGTTTGCGTCGACACCGCTTCCGCGCCCGACGGGTGTCAGGTTGTCCGCTGCTTTGTGGCTTGGGCCAGACGGTAGGAGTCAGTGCCGGTCTCGAGGATGGTGCCGCCGAAGGTGAGTCGGTCGACGATGGCTGCGCATAGCCGGGGGTCGGTGAAGGTCTTGGTCCAGCCGCCGAAGGACTCATTGGACGCGATCGCGACCGAGGCCTTCTCCTCACGCTCGGTGAGGACCTGGAAGAGGAGTTCCGCGCCGCGGCGGTCGAGTTGCATGTAGCCGAGTTCGTCGATGCACAGCAGGTCGACGCGGCCGTAGCGGGCGATGGTCTTCGCCAGCGTCATCTCGTCGGCGGCCTCGACGAGCTCGTTGGCAAGCTGGGTCGCCAGGGTGTACTTGACCCGGTAGCCGGCCATGGCGGCCTCGGTGCCGAGTGCGATCAGCAGATGGGACTTGCCGGTGCCGGAGTCCCCGATCAGACATAGCGGCTGTCCCTTCTGGACCCATTCGCACTTGGCGAGGGTGTGGATCACGGCGGGATCGATGTTGGGGTTGGCGTCGAAGTCGAAGGCCCGCAGGGACTTCTCGCGGGGGAACTTGGCGGCCTTGATCCGGCGTTCGGACCGGCGTCGGGCGCGATCGTCGCACTCGGCAAGCAATAGTTCGGCGAGGAACCCGCGGTAAGACATCTGCTCACGCCCTGCCCGGTCGGCGTAGTCGGTGAAGGAGTTGCGGATGGTGGGCATTCGCAGCATCCGGCAGGCCTGGTCGATCGCGGCGTCGGCTGCTTCTTCGGTCATCCCTCGGCGCTTGGTGGTCACGGTGCGGCTCCTTCGTTCGGGGTGTCACGTCGGCTGGCCAACAGCTGGTCGTACTTCTCCACGCTCGGCGGCGGCCGAGTGTCGGCCGGGATGTGGGCGCGGAGCCGGCGCTCGGTCAGCGATCGCACGGCAGGGATCTCGCCTTCTCCGCGTGCCCTGTCGCCGTTCATCAGGGACTGGTGGTCCGCTGTCGTGTCGTCGGCTCCGCCATCTGCTGTGTCGTTGTACTTGCGCGCTTCCAACGCGACAGCGTCCGCGGTGAGCGCGCCTGCACGCAGCGCCGTCGCGAGTCCGGCGACGACGTGGTCGTGTGGAAGGTGCCGGTGCAGCATCAGGACCTCAATGAGGGCACGGGTGCCGTCGGCGTCACCGTGGGCCTTGCAGGCCGCGGCCCACCAGGCGTCGTGAACGGGCGTGAACCGCCCGGATGCCCTGGCCTGCTCCAGCGCTTTCGCACCGGGTAGCGCGCCCGGTTTGCGGAGGAGGACCTCGAGATAGTGGTCCAGGTCGACCCGGGTCGAGCCCTTGGTCATGAGCCGTTCGTGGCGGGCGATCTCGGTCCTGCCGTCGAACACGACCAGGTCGCTGGCGTTCAGGAGCACCCGGGCTTGACGGCCGACCATGCGCGCGGGCACGGAGTACTTGTTCATCCGGACCGTGACCTGGGCGTACCGGTCCACGCGCGGGGTGAACCAGCGGCCGGTCTCGAACGGCTCGGTCGGAAGGGGCGCGAGGAGTGGCTGCTCGGTGGCGAATCGTTCACCGACCGTGCGGGCGCGGGACCCGATCCGCCGGGCGTCGTCGGCTTCGTCCCAGGCGTCGACCATCGCGTTGAGCTCGGCGAGGGAGTCGACTTCTGGGATGGGGACGAGGTGGTTGCGTCGGAACCAGCCGATCTGCCCCTCGACGCCGCCCTTCTCGTGCGCACCTTGGATTCCGGGCTGGCAATAGAAGGCTTCGATGCCGTAGTGGGAACGGACGGCGGTCCACCTGTCGGCCTCGACCCGCTGGCGGGAGAACCCGATCACGCTCGCGACGGCGGCCTTGAGGTTGTCGTAGCGGATCTTCCCGGTCGGCACCCCGCCGAGCACGTTGAAGGCGTGGACGTGACCCTCGAAGAAGGCTTCCTGCCCAGCCGAGGCACTGACCCTGTGCACGGCCTTGCCCGAGTAGGAGAGCCGAAGGCTGAACAGCGCGCAGGTTACGAGCTCGCCGCGCAGGCGGATGGCGACGTCGCCGAAGTCAACCTCGGCCTCGCGGCCCGGGCGGTGCTCTTGCGGGATGAACGCGTTGGCAGGTTCCCGTCCGACCTCGACGCGAATCTCACGGCGTCGGGTGGCGACGTACTCGCGGACCATCCAGTACGACACCACCCCGGCCCCGTCATGTTCGTCAAGCAGTCGATCGAAGATCCGCTTCGCCGTGTGTCGCTGCTTCCGCGGCGCGTCGAGGTCCGAGCGCAGCCAGTCGTCGATCACCACTCGGTACGCGTCAAGCCGTGAGCCGCGTTTGGGCGGTTGCTTTCTCTCCTTCGGCCATGCAGATTCCAGCGCCGCTGTCACGGTTCGGAAGCCGACGCCGTGCTTGCGCTGCAGCGCGCGGTTGGACATCCCAGATCGGGCATCCCGTCGGATCGCCGCGTACAGGTCGACCCGGGAACGCGGCTGCGTCATCGGTGGCACTCCTGACGTGAGCACGCCGTGGGCACGACTTTCGGCACCGGGCCACCGCCCCGGGAACGGTGACCGCATGCGACCACAGCCCGGAATGACTGGCCCTACCGAGGTGCCTGGTCATGTGCTGCGCAGGGCTTCGGTGGGCGGTACTGAGTCGGCCCGGAGTGCGGGGTACGACCGACGACGGAGCCGATGAGCAGCGAGCAGGCCAGGTCGAGTCCCACTGAGGCCCAGGTCAGTACGACAGCCCGGCCTTGCGTGGTGACGAAGACGTTGGTGACGAGCACGCCCAGGATCAGGCCTGTGATGCCGCCGACGACATCAACCTCGACACTACCTGTCCGCCCCGTGTCCCTGGCGCGACGAAGATCTGCTTGCGCGGTGCCTAATCGGTCTTCCCGCAACACCTCGCGGGCCCCTCAGTGTTCGCTGCTGAAGAACCGTAGCAACAGCGGGCCGACGGTCTGTGGGTCGACGACGTGATCCGGCCCCTCGAGGGTCTCCCGTTGAGCGTGGGGTAGTAGGTCTGCAAGCTCGTCGGCTGCGCGGTCGAAGAAGTCCGAGGGCAGGCCTGCCATATAAGGGACCGTGATCGGCCCTCCGGTGGTGACCAGGACCGGTTGGGTGACCGTTGCCAGTCGATCGGCCGGCAATTGGTAGCGATTGAGGAAGACGCTGTCGTGGACCAGCGTGGGCGCGAGGGCGACCGAATGCGCCCAATGCGCCGTCTGCTTGCCTGCCGCTTTCCTGGCCGCGATGTTGTCGTCGGAGGCGCCGGTCATGCGCATGAACAGTTCGAGAACCTCCTCGTCTCGCCCGGCGTCGAAGGCGCGTCGGGTGTCTGCAATGTACTCCTCGAATCGCGGGCGTATGTCGTCCCCGACCGCGTAGGGCACCTCCCACACGGCGATCGTGTCGATGGCTGACCCGGCCGCGGCGGCTTCCAGCGCCAGCGCGCCGCCTGAGGACGCCCCGAACAGGTGTGCCGAGCCGCCCGCCTCCGCGATCAACGCATCCAGGTCCTCGATCTCCCTTTCCACGGCGTACGGCTCGGTGAAGCCGCTCGCGCCGCGTCCCCGACGGGCATAGTTGTAGACCGTGAAGTGCTCGGCGAGAGCTGGCGCCAAGGGAGCGTTCTCCACCCCCTCGTCGAGTGCTCCGCCCACCAGAATGACGGCCGGACCGCTTCCTTCCCTGTCGTAGGCGATGGTGGTGCCATCGTTTGATGTCACGCGAAAGGCCATCTCGTTCATCTCACATCTCCGTTCGAGAGGTTTGTCTCAGCGCCTGAGCAGCGTGCCGACGACGGCCTCGGTGCGCGACCACCGCGTCCTTGCGATCACGCCCGCCACGACGAGTAAGGCGAGCGGCAGCCAAGGGCTCTGCTCGAGCACGAACTGATCGGTGATGACAGCACCGGTCAGCAATGCCGCCAACCCAAGACTGGCCAGGCCCGCCAGAGCCGGGATCAGAAGTCCAACCCCTCCCGCGACCTCCAGCGCTCCGACCAGGTACCGGAGCCACTGGCCAGCCCCGATGTCGGCGAACATGTCCACCATGACCGGGTCGCCGGCGAGCTTCGAGATTCCGCCGCCGGCGATTATCGCCGCCAGCACGACTTGCAGAATCCAGACCCCGATGCTGCTCGCCCGCCCGGGCGTGTGCGCAACGGTTTCCGAGTTGTTCTTGGGGATGGTGCTCATTCGGCTCTCCTTGTCGTGTCCGGGCCTGGTACCGGTGATGGCGTTGGCCGAGTGGGCCGGGTTGTCGGAGTTGATTTCGACCAAGTGCTCGCGGGAGCGGCATCTACTTCTTGTTGCGGTAGAGGACCATGGTGATGGGACCGAAGACCGCGACGAGCAGCGCTGACGAGACGAGCACCCAGCCGATTTCCCCGGCGGGCACCGAGCCGTGCATCAGGCCGCGTACCACGGTCGCCAGGTGGGTGATCGGGTTGACCTCGACGACCGCCTGCAACCACCCGGGCATCGTCTTCGGGTCCACGAAGATGTTGCTCACGAACGTCAGCGGGAACATCACCATCATGCTGACCCCCGCCACCGAGTTCGGCGTGCGCAGGATCAGGCTGAGCATCGTCCACAGCCACGACAGGCAGAACGAGAACACCAGCAGCAGCACCACCGAGAGCACCACCCCGACGGCGCCACCCTCCGGCCGGAACCCTAGGACCAGGCCGAGCGTGATCACGATCGCCGACCCGATCGAGTAGCGCATCACATCGCCGAGCAGGGCGCCGACCAGCGGCGACGGTCGCCACACCGGGAGCGCCCTGAACCTGTCGAACACCCCCTTCTGGATGTCGGTGTTCAGCGTAATGCCGGTGTTCATGGTGATCATGACGTTCGCCTGCACCAGGATGCCCGGCAGCAGGAACTGCAGGTACTCCTGAGTCGACCCGGCGAGCGCGCCACCGAACAGGTAGGTGAACATCAGCGTGAACATGATCGGGAACATGGTCACGTCGACGAGCTGCTCCGGGACGTGTTTGATCTTCAGCAAAGCGCGCCAGCCGAATGTCAACGAGGTGAGCACCGGACCGGGGCTAGACGGCCGCTCGCCGGCCAGCACACTGCGCAGCGCGTCCTCGGTGACCGGCGCCGACGCCTGTTCCGCGGTCGTGGCATTCATGCGGCATCCTCCTCGGGTGTCTCCTCGGCGGCGTGTCCGGTCAGGGTGAGAAACACCTCGTCCAGGCTCGGCTGACCGAGCGCGAACTCGGTGACGTCGATGCCGCAGCGGGACAGCGCGGCCAGGGAACGGGCGACCCGCTCGGGGTCGGAGATCCGCGCGGACAGCGCGGCCGGGTCAGCGGACGGCTCGACCTGCACCTCGAGGACGCCGGCGAGGACCCGCTCTGCCTCGGCCCGCTGCTCGGGCGCACGTAGCCGTACGTGCAGCGAGCCGGCGCCGACCGACGCCTTGAGCTCGCCGCTCGAGCCCTCGGCGATCACCTTCCCGTGGTCGATCACCGCTATCCGGTCGGCCAACTGGTCGGCCTCGTCGAGGTACTGCGTGGTCAGCAACACGGTGGCGCCCTCGGCGACCATGCCCCTGACGATCTCCCAGACCTGGTTCCTGCTGCGCGGGTCGAGCCCGGTCGTGGGCTCGTCGAGGAAGATCAGTTCGGGGGTGACGACCAGGCTCGCCGCGATGTCGATGCGCCTGCGCATCCCGCCGGAGTACTTCTTCACCTGCCGGTCGGCCGCCTCGGCAAGACCGAACGCGTCGAGCAGGTCGGTCGCCCGCTCCCTGCCTCGGCGGCGTGAGTAGCCGAGCAGTCTCGCGAGCAGCAACAGGTTCTCCACCCCGGTGAGGTCCTCGTCGACCGACGCGAACTGCCCGGTGAGGCCCACCCTGCTCCGCACCGCCTGGGCGTCACGCACGACGTCGTAGCCGAGCACTTGCGCCTCCCCGGCGTCGGGGCGCAGGAGCGTGGCCAGCATGCGGATCGTGGTGGTCTTGCCCGCCCCGTTCGGACCGAGCACGCCGTACACGCCCCCGGCGCTCACGGCCAGGTCCACACCGGCGACCGCGTGGGTCTTGCCGAAGCTCTTCTTCAACCCTCTCGTCTCGATCGCGAGCTTTCCCATGGGTTCGATTCCTTCTCTCGGTGTTGCGAACGGATTGGTTGAGGCTAGTCAAGTTTGACTACTTGGCCAGAGTGCACGAGGAGGAAACATCTAGTCAAGGTTGATTAGAAGTGCATCTTGAGGTGATCGTGGACCGTTCGCCACGAACCCGGATCATCGGCCATGGTGTAGGCGCCCTCAGACAGTCGTTTGCTCAGGCTCTTCGCCCACTCCAGTTCGGTGCGTGCCTGTCCCGCCCACAGTTCGGCCTGATCGCGGACGTGCTCGGGGGTGTCCCGATTGGGGTGCTCCCGCCACTTGGCCTGCTCTACGAGCTCCGCTTCCAGGCGCGCGACCCGCTCGTTAATGTGCGCGATGGCATCTGTCCTGGTCAGCATGGGCAACATGGCGATGGAGGCGTTGAGCATGTCCGGGTCGTGGGTGCGCCGCAGACCGTCGCGGACCAGTTCGACCATCTCGTTACGTCCCCGAGTTGTCGCGCGGTACAGAACGCGCTCCGGCCCGGAGTTGCCCGGCTCGGCGTGTTCGGTGAGGAGGCCATCAGCCGCCGCCTTCTTCAGCGCGTGATAAATCGAGCCGGGCTTGATCTTGGCCCAACTCTCCGCACCCCAGCTCTGCAGTTCGGACCGCACCTGGTAGCCATGCGCGCCGCCGGAGAGGTGCACGATACCGAGCACCAGGAGCTTCGTCGCCGACGTGCGCCCACCTCCGCTCAACCCTCTCGTCTCGATCGCGAGCTTTCCCATGGGTTCGATTCCTTCTCTCGGTGTTGCGAACGGATTGGTTGAGCGCTAGTCAAGTTTGAGTACTGGGCCAGAGTACACGCGGAGGAAACATCTAGTCAAACTTGATTAGAAGCGCATCTTGAGGGGATCGGGGACCGTTCGCCACGAACCCGGATCATCGGCCATGGTGTAGGCGCCCTCAGACAGTCGTTTACTCAGGCTCTTCGCCCACTCCAGTTCGGTGCGTGCGTGTCCCGCCCACAGTTCGGCCTGATCGCGGACGTGCTCGGGGGCGTCCCGATTGGGGTGCTCCCGCCACTTGGCCTGCACTACGAGCTCCGCTTGCGCCCGCCAGGTGGTGTCAACTCCCACCAACACTAGGCTGCCCTCCTGGTCCGGGTGGTGTCAGCACTGACCTACAAACGGTGCTGGTGGAGACCTCCAAAATCACACTCCGTTCGTCATCCGTCTCAAAGACCGCACCATTGACTCCTCGGAGGTCGACGGGGTGGAGTTGGGCGTTGACCCCGGCTCCAAGCACACCGGCATCGCGGTGTTCACTACGCAGGCCGCCGAGCGCCGAGCAAGGTTCGCGATCCAGCTCAACCACCGTGGCGCCACGATCCAGAAAAGGCTGGAGCAGCGGGCCGCCCGCCGACGCGCGAAGTGGAACCGCACCCGCAACCACCTGCCGAAGACCCACACGCTCGACGCCCTCGCCGTCGGCAAGCTCAATTCGATCAGCGAGACCGTGTCCACGGTGCTCATCGCCGCATGCGCCGGCCGCGGAACCCACGCCCGCACCCGACCCGACCCGACCCGACCCGACAAGCATGGCTTCCCCCGGCTCCGCATGGCCCGACAAAAACAGCACTTCGGCTACCAGAGCGGAGACCTCGCCCGAGCCGTCGTACCCACCGGCAAGAAGCAAGGACCTATACCGGCCGCGTCGCCGTCCGCGCCACCGGCAGCTTCAACATCACCACCGCCCACGGGACCGTCCAAGGCATCCACCATCGACACTTTCGTCTCCTCCAGCGAGCAGACGGATACGCCTACACGACGCAGAGGGAGGCGAGGGCTCTCTCCCCGGGCTGAAGCTCGGGGTTTCAGCCCCAGATATCTGATGAGCGTTCTCACTTCGGAATGGCTGAAGATCCGCTCCGTCCGCTCGACGTACCTGATCCTCGGCCTCAGCCTTGGCGCGGCCCTCTTGGGGCTCGCACTCGCCGTGATGGCCGCTCACATGTACGACAGCGCTCCTGCCATCAAACGACCGAGCGCCCGGATCGCCGACCTGGAGGAAGTGGTCGTGATCGTGCCCCAGCTGTGCATGGGCGTTCTGGGCACGCTCGCCATCACCTCTGAATACGTGACCGGCCTGATCAGGACGAGCTTGACCATCGTCCCCCGCCGCCGGCCAATACTGGCCGCCAAGTCCACAATCGTGGGCACGCTGGGCCTGCTCGTCGGCTCGATGACGGTTTTCGGCACCTACTTCGTCACCCGATGGGTGCTCGGAGATCGCTTCTCCGGCGCGTACACCAGTGCCTTCCTGGACAGGCTGCCGCTCCTGCTCACCCTCGCCCTCACCGTGCCCACGTTCGCGCTACTCGGCCTGGGCTTGGGCGCACTCTTGCGCTCCACCGCCGCGTCGATCGTCATCCTCGTCGGACTCGTGTACGTCATCCCCATGATCATCGGCAACATCCCGGAGCCATGGAGCGAACGTCTCGGCTCGCTGATGATCGGCGCACTCCCCCGCGAGATCACCGGCTACATCATCACCACGTCGGTATATGGCTATCTCTTGCCGCCCGCAGCAGCCGTCGCGGTGCTCGTCGCCTACGCAGCACTTCCCCTGGTGGCCGCTGGCTGGCTGCTACGCCGGAGGGACGCCTGAGATAACCATTTCACCTGAACCATTGACGCCCGCCCAACCGGGTCGGCGACACCGGCTACGTTCGCGAGAACAGGAGCGAGATGCTCGTCACTTTCGGAGTCACTTTGTCAGCGCCCTCCACGCGGATGTACGTCGGAACCGGAGCCACTTTGTCGGCGCCCTCCACGCGGATGTACGTCGAAACCGGAGCCACTTTGTCAGCGCCCTCCGCCCGAATGTTCGTCGGAACCGACGCCACACGTGGCGCACGACCCGATCCGGCGCCAACGTCAGCCCAGGTTGCCGAGCCACTCTCGGTAGGCGTTACTCACCGTCACGTCGCCGGAGGCGCTGTAGTTGCCACAGGCGCTGTAGTTGCATGGGGCGATGTAGTTGCCCGGGGCCGCACGCTCCTGCTGATGTGCGGGCGTGAAGCGCGCCGACGAACATTGATACCCGTACACCGTAGATTGCAGGTGGCGCATGAACCACGCCATCGCTGGGGTAGCGCGAAGTCATCGAAGGCAGTGCCGATGAAGGCGCTGTCCTCTCGCTCGGGCGCTGTACTTCAGGTCTCCCAGTGCGAGAACCTTCGTCGGGCTCATCCAGCCCTGCGAGGGCTTGTGAAGCGCCCAGCCGTCGCCGAGGGTGACTGCGGCGTGCTGCACGGCTCCATCGGCACTCCGCCAAACCAGGACGGTCCCCGGCTCGTCGTCGTGTCCTCCCTTCGCGGTGTGCCGTGCGAGCCAGTCTTCGAACGGCTCGCGAAGCATCCACATGTCCTCCGCGCCCTCGACACCGCACGCCGCCATCACCGTGCCAAAGCAGTTCGGGCCGCTCCGCCTGGGGAAGGTCCCGGCAAGGCGCTGCGCCCCCGGAAGCGTGGAGGCGATGGCACCCCACGTAGCAGGGGCAACGTCGCCATGTTGGCTGGGGCGGCGTCCGTTCTCGACGTACTTGACGACGGTTTCGACCTCACGCCCGGCGATCGAGGTGGGCCAACGGTGCGGCGCGGGTTGGCTTCGCCTGACCGAGGCCGGTAGTCGACGCGCTTCAGCTTCCGAAAGCCACACGAGCGCTGACGAACCCAAGTCGTAGAGGTAGAAGGTGTCCTTGACTTCGGGCGTGAGCCGGTTCCGATCATCATCGAGATTGAGCGAGTCTGCGAGATCCAGCGGTATCACGAAGGGCTGCACCTGCGGCGCGAACCACTCGAGCCACCGATCCAGTAAGTCGCCGGACACCTCGATACCCAACACCAACATGCGGTCACCTTAAACTCCGGCCCGGACTCGAGCGGCCACGAAACGACCGGCCGCCGGGACGCGAGTGTCCGGCATGTCGCCGAAATCGTCCGTCCAGTCCACGTGCTGGATGTGTGTCCACCCGCTCACGCCGCGGACAACGCTCGGTCCGGCGGCACGACCCATCACCGTAAATGAGCAGGTGGGCAGGCTCGGCGACCAGAGTGGAAGCGGCCCTCAGGTGGCGCCGAAACTCGCGAACATCGAAACCTGCCAGATCCCGGTGGCGCTCGAACTCAGCAACATCTGGCGTGTAGGTCGCTAACAAAACCAGCGACACCGGTTCCTACCCACAGGGGCAGGAACAGCGAGTCACCACGACCCACCAGCACTCACCCAACGGGCCGACAACACCAAGTGCCCCATACCAGCCCCCACCCACAGGGCCAAGGACAACAGATGACCCACTGCGCCAACACCCACGCACAGGTCGAAGAGACCAGCTCGCTCACCCCCCGGCACCCGCTCGGAAGAGCAGGTGGGATGGGCGACGCACGTCTGCGCGTCCCAGAGGTACGGCAGGCTAGAAGTCCTGCCGTACCTTCCGGAGACTCAGACCTCGAGCACCACAGGGATGATCATGGGTCGGCGGCGGTAAGTGTCGCTGACCCAGCGCCCCACGGTGCGGCGGACCACCCGGCGGATCTCCTGCATGTCGACCACCCCGTCCGCGGCCTTCTCCTCGAGGGCACGCTGGATCTGCGGGATGAACTCCTCGAACTGGAGGGGATCGATGCCGGAACCACGCGCATGGATCTCGGGGCCCGCGGTGAGCTTGCCCGTGTTGGAGTCGACCACGACGACCACGGAGATGAACCCCTCGTCGCCGAGGATCCTACGGTCCTTCAACGAGGTGTCGGTGATCTCGCCGACGGACGAGCCGTCGACGTAGACATAGCCGGCGTGAACCGCACCGACGATCTTCGCCCGGCCGTCGACCAGGTCCACCACGACCCCGTCCTCGGCGATCACGATGTGGTCCTCGGGCACACCGGTGAGAGCGGCTAGCTTGGCGTGTGCGCGCAGGTGGCGCCATTCGCCGTGTACGGGCATGAAGTTCGACGGGCGTGTCAGGTTCAGCACGTACAGGAGCTCGCCGGCGGCCGCGTGGCCGGAGACGTGCACCTTGGCGTTGCCCTTGTGCACGACGCGGGCGCCCCATCTGGTCAGCCCGTTGATCACCTTGTTGACCGCGGTCTCGTTCCCTGGCACCAGCGACGATGCCAGGAGGACGGTGTCGCCTTCGGCGATGCGGATCGGGTGATCACGGTTGGCCATCCTGGAGAGCGCCGCCATGGGCTCGCCCTGGGAGCCGGTGCAGACCAGCACCACGTCCTCCGGAGGCCACTGCTCGATGTCGCGCGAGTCGACGATCAACTCCGGCGGCACCTTGAGATACCCGAGGTCGCGGGCCACGCCCATGTTGCGCACCATCGAACGGCCGACCAGGGCGACCTTGCGACTGTGCTTGGCGGCGGCGTCCATCACCTGCTGGATGCGGTGCACGTGCGAGGCGAAGCTCGCCACGATGACCCGCTGCTCGGAAGTGCGGATCACCTCATCGATGACCGGCCCGATCTCGCGCTCGCTGGTGACGAACCCCGGCACCTCGGCGTTGGTCGAGTCGGACATCAGCAGGTCGACGCCCTCGGTGCCGAGCCTGGCGAAGCCGCCGAGGTCGGTGAGACGGCCGTCGCTCGGCAGCTGGTCCATACGGAAGTCGCCGGTGTGCAGAACTATGCCCGCAGGCGTCCTGATGGCGACGGCCAGCGCGTCGGGGATCGAGTGATTGACCGCGAGGAACTCGCAGTCGAACGGCCCGAAGGTGTGCCGTTCGCCCTCGATGACCTCGAGCTTGGTCGGCTGGATCCTGTGCTCGGTGAGCTTGGCCTCGATCAGCGCAAGCGTGAGCCTGGATCCGATGAGCGGAATATCGCGCCGCTCGCGCAGCAGGTACGGCACCGCCCCGATGTGGTCTTCGTGGGCGTGCGTGAGCACCACGGCTTCGACGTCGTCGAGCCGGTCTCTGATGTATTCGAAGTCGGGCAGGATGAGGTCGACACCCGGCTGATCGGGCTCGGGGAAGAGTACCCCGCAGTCGACGATCAGCAGGCGGCCGTCGTATTCGAAGACGGCCATGTTCCTGCCGATCTCCCCCAACCCGCCGAGCGCGACGATGCGCAGCCCGCCCTCGGGCAGTGTCGGCGGGGGGCCAAGCTCAGGATGCGGATGGCTCATGCCTGGCCCCCATGGTCAGATCGTGTTCTCAAAACTCCCGGTTCCTCCCCGTTCCTATGCGTCTGTCAACTTCACCCCGCCGGCTACCAGGCAAGCACGCAGCTCGGCGATTTGCTTCTCTGTCGCGTCCACGAGCGGGAGTCGTACCGACCCCACTGGGACGCCCACCATGCTCAGTGCCGCCTTCGCCATGATCGCGCCTCCTGCGCGCAGCATGATCCCGTCCACCACGGGGGCCACCTGGCTGTGGATGGCCAGGGCCTCGGCGACGTCGCCGTTCTTGTGCAGGTGGATCATGCGCGCCAGCTCGGCGCCCACCACATGTCCGACGACGCTGACGAACCCGGCCGCACCGAGGGAGAGCCAGGCCAGGTTGAGCAGGTCGTCGCCGGAGTAGAAGACGAGATCGGTCGCGATCATCACCTGGCTGGCGGCGAACAAGTCGCCCTTCGCGTCCTTTACAGCCACGATGCGTTCGTGCTGCGCCAGCCGGATCAGCGTCTCAGTCTTAATCGGCACGCCACTGCGCCCTGGAATGTCATACAGCATCACCGGAAGGCCGGTGGCGTCGGCGACGGCAGTGAAGTGCTGATACAGCCCCTCTTGCGGAGGCTTGTTGTAATAAGGCGTCACCACCAACAGGCCGTGCGCGCCGGCACCTGCCGCCTGCTTCGCGAGCTCGACACTGTGGCGGGTGTCGTTGGTGCCCGCCCCTGCCACCACGGTCGCGCGGTCGCCGACCGCATCGAGGACGGTGCTGACGATGCGCTGCTTTTCCTCATCCGTGGTGGTAGGCGACTCACCGGTCGTCCCGTTGACGATCAAGCCGTCGTTGTGCTGTTCGTCCACCAGATACGTGGCAAGACGTCGCACAGCCACATAATCAACCTCGCCGTCGGGGGTGAACGGCGTGACCATCGCGGTCAGCATGCGACCGAAGGGTGCGTCTGTGGTTCCAGTTGGCGATGCCATAGTGCGAACGCTACCTGGATTCAGAAATTCCTTGGACGCCGCCACCCCGCTTCGCCTGCCTGGAGGCGCCCTTTGCCCCACTTCGCGGGCATCTCGGAGGCTTCCCTCAAGACGACATCCCCCTCACCTAGGCCCTCCGGCTGCCGCGAGGCATTTCGTACGGATCAAGCCTATGCCCGGCGGAGTTCCACCCAAAAGAGCCGCTCGTACCACAGTGCCCGACAAACCACAGCGCACGCAACGTCTGGCCACTACCGTCAGAACCCCAGCGGACATCGGAAGCGCCCCACCCGCAATCACGGCACCGGGCAGGCCGACGTGGGCGCTGTCCTCAGATCATCGCCGCTGCGTGCCGTCGCGAGCACCAGACGAAAGCGTCGCAAGCGGTGCACCGCCGCCCCCGCGCCATGGACACCGGATGCAGGCATCGCGGCTGCTGGGCCGGCCACGTCTTGCTCCACGGGTGGGCGCCACAGCCACTACGCCCGGCAGGCTTCGACGGGCGCGCCCGCTACGCACACAAGATCCCGCCCTGTCTTGCGGACGTTTCCGGGAAGTCCCTACAACGGCAGTTCGATCTGGTATCGGATGAAGCCTCGATTTTCGGCCACTTTGTTGTACAGGCTGCGTGCCGTGGTGTTGGACTCGTGCGTGTTCCAGTACACGCGCGAGCAGCCGCATTCACGGGCCCAATCGGTCACGGCCTCGATCAATGCGCCGGCCACGCCTCTGCCTCGAGCCTCTGGAGCGGTGAACAGGTCCTGGAGGTAGCACACGTCGGTGTCGGGGGCGGAGGTGTTCGCGTGAGTGAAGAAGTGGGTGATGCCGACGAGTTTGCCGTCCAGCCTCGCGCCGAGGGCGTGCACGCGGGTGTCCGCCTCGAACTCGTGCCATGCGCGGTCGTACATCTCGTCGGGCTCGACTCGCTGATAGAAGTCGATGTACGCGCGGAACAAGCCCTCCCAAGTGTCCCGGTCGGACGGAAGGAGCCTGCCGATGTCGATCATGAAATTTCCTCTTGCTCGTGCAATCCGAAAGTGTGCAGGTCGGGTGTGGTGCGGCTCGGAGGTTCAGGGAGGTTAGAGGCCACAACTTAGGAGAAAGTGGCTCTCCGAGGTACGGCCACTCCGCGGCCATATCAGGGGACCACTGGTGCGGCCTCTGTTGCCGGGCTCCTGGTCGTCTTGCGAGACTTCCGCACTGCCGGGCTCCAATGGGCACGCACGACGTCCGTCGCCAAGCTCAGCTCAGCAACGCAACCTCAGCCGGGCCAGCGGCACCCCCCGCCAGGCATCGACACCACGACCCGGCAGCGGGCCCGAGCGGACATCGGGCCCGAGCCGACAGCGAGCCCGAGCAGACAGCGGACCCGAGCGCACAGCGGACCCACACGCAAAGGCAGCTGAGCAGGCAGCGGGCGCGACCCACCAGCGAAGGTGAGCGGAGAGCGAGCGCGATCCGGCAGCGAAGGCGGGTGAAGAGCGGGCGCGATCCGGCGGCAGGCCCGCGTGGGCGGCGGAGCATCGGCAGGTCAGCGATCTCAAGGGCGGGTGGCTGCTTGGAAGTACTCGCCGTCCCCGATCAAGAATCCCGTCCGATCAGGCCGCACAGCGCCCGCGTGCCATCGCAGCCCAGGCCCCGGACATTGGAAGAGGTCGCCGATATGTGCTCGGGGGTACACACATCGACGACCTCTACCGGAGAATCGCCCTCCCTTACACCGGTGTTACAGGGTTTCTCCGATAATTTTCTGCTACCGCAAAGTTGGGGCTCCAACCGGCATCGATGACGGTCGGTTACCTGCCGAATACGGCAACATGGGGCAACGCCTCACACGAACCCCCAGGGATGGACTAGTGGCCACCTCAGATCCGGTCTACCTGCGTGTCGTCGAAGACATTCGACGGCAGATCACCGACGGCACCCTTCCCCCAGGCGCGCCGATCCCATCGCGGGCGCAGCTGACCCGTAAGTATCAGGTCGGCGAGACCGCAGCCCGGCACGCGCTACGCGTGCTCGCGGGCGAAGGCCTCATCATCGGCCGCGTGGGCTCGGGTCATTATGTAAGGGAACGCCCTGACCTGACATCGCTCTACCGATGGCGCTTTCTTGATCACCCCGCCCCGTTCGCGGCCGACCTGCAGTCTCAGGGCAGGCGCGTGACGTGGGATTGGCATAGCGAGCCGACCGAAGCAGGACCCGACATCGCCCGGCGTCTGCGCCTCAGCGAGTCGACCACGCTGACCAAGACCCACTACATCTTTCGTGGAGAGGGCAGACCGCTGCAGCTGGCCACCTCGTACGAGCCACTGGAGTTCGCCCCCCATTCGGAGGAGGAGCGGCGGAGCCTGGTCGCGAGGATGTTCGCGCATGGTGTGAAGGTCACCGAGGTCGTCGAGAGCGTGCACACCCGCGTTCCCCGCCCGGCGGAGAGCGACGCGCTCGATCTGGCGGCCGGCATCCACGTGCTGCACATCGAACGCACCCACTGGGCAGGCGACCGGCCCGTGGAGACGAGCGACATCGTCATCCCGGGCGACCGTTTCAGAGTCACCTACAGCATGCCCGTCTAGCTCCGCACCCCCACGACTCCGGGCGGATCCCTGTCGCCCGGAGCCGGAAACCCCTAATCGGAGACGACTGCGATGAGCTTCTTGCCGCGAGCGTGACCGGTTTCGACGGCGTGATGGGCCTCGCCGAGGCTCTCCAGCGGATAGATCCGCTCCACGACCGGGCGTATCTTGCCCTGGTCGACGGACTCGGCCAGCGCGGCCAGGTCCGCCCGGCGCGAGCGGGCCATCATCTGGCGTACGCGCGGCCCGGGGCTCAGGGCTGACAGCAGCGCGAACGTCATCCCGTCGATGGACGTGGTCATCATCCTCCCTCGGCGGCGGAGCAGCCGGCGGTACGCGCCGAGCGAACCCCCATAGGTGTCGAGGATCACGTCGAACTCACCGCTCGGCCCGCCGCGAGCGGCGTAGTCGATCACGCGGGTTGCGCCGAGTTCGCGGCAGAATGCGGCGTTCGCGGCGCTGGCGACGGCGGTGACCTTGGCACCCATGACCTGGCCGAGTTGGATCGCGATGCTGCCCACACCGCCGCTGCCCCCGACGACGAGCAGGTCTTCGCCCGGCTGCAGACGTACGACATCCCGCAGCGCCCGTAGGGCGGTGACGCCGACGCTCGGCAGGGCGCCGGCCGTGACGAGGTCTAGCGTGGTGGGAGCTTCGCTCAGAGCGGAGGTTCTGACGGTGATGTAGTCGGCCGCGGCCCCCGTACGGCCGGAGACATCGCTCAGGAAGCCCCAGACGCGCTGTCCGAGCGCCACATCGGCCACTCCGGGACCGACCGCCTCCACCTCCCCGGCGAAGTCCATCCCTGTACGTTTCGGGAACTTCCGCCCCGACATCATGCGTATGCCGCCCGAGCGGATCTTCGCGTCGACCGGGTTCACGCTGGAGCCGTGGACGCGGACGAGCACCTCTCCCCGCTTCGGTTGCGGCTTGGGAACAGTGCGTACGCTCAGCTGACCGGCATCGCCGTAGCGGTCGTATTCGACGGCGCGCATCATCGGGCCGTCCCCTCAGCCATCGAGACGACGAACTTCCCATGGTGCCGCATACCCGCGAAATCCTGAAAAGCCCGGGCAGCGTCGTCGAATCCGTACCGGCGGCTGATCGGATCGGGCAGCGTGCCGTCGAGCAGGCGGGCGGCGATCGTCGGAAGAGTGTCGTTCCGGATCTTGAGTGTGCCCATCACGACGGTCACGGTGAGATCGTCCCGGCCGAACGCGGTCGGTTTCGGCGTGCCGGGCGTCGTGCTGAGCAGGCGTCCTCCCGGCCGGAGCGCCTTGGCCGCCTCGATCAGCGGCTCGCCCTTGAGCGCCAGGTTGATGATCGCGTCGACGCCTCCGGGATGGCGGCGCAGCGTCTCATCGGTGACGTCGTTCTCGAGGTAGTCGATCAGGCTGTCTGCCCCGAGCTTGCGGACATAACTCTCATCCTCCCCGGCGGTCGTGGCGATGATCTCCACACGTCCGGCCAGCAGCGGCACCACAACGCTGCCGATGCCCCCGGCGGCGCCGATCACCAGGACCTTCTCGCCCGGCTCGAACCCGCCTGCCTCGACCACCGCGAGCCCGGTCATACCCGTGCTGGGCAGCGCCGCCGCCACCTCCGGGCTCACGTCGTCCGGCCGGCGAGCCAGGTACGGGCCCGCCTGGAAGACCGCGTACTCGGCCATCGCCCCAGACGTGACGGCGGAGATCCCTACCCCGTTCGCGAACGACGGCGGCGCACCGAACCCGAAGACCTCCTCGCCTACCGCGAATCCGTCCACGCCGGGGCCGAGCTTCGTCACCGTTCCGGCGAAGTCGGTGCCCGGTATGTACGGGAAGTCCAGCGGCACCATCTCGCGGATGGTGCCGTCGGTCATCAGCAGATCGGCGGGGTTCAGCGAGGCGGCGCGCACCCGTACCTGGAGCCGGCCTGGGCCGGGCTCGGGGATGGGGCGGTCTTCGATGGCGAAGAGGTCCGGCGGGCCGTACTGCCTGGCCACGAGTGCTTTCATGGGTATCCTCCATGCGCGACAATGTGTCTCAAACAAGGCATGTCGTCCGGACGTCCATGCTGCCGGTGTCGCGGATGGGGTAGCCAGTCGCAATTCCGGGGAGATGTACCGGCCTGGACAAGGAGCGGAATTTGTCTCAGCGAACCGACAACGTCCGGGTACGCCGTACGCGGAAACTGCTGCGAGACGCGCTGATCGAGCTCATCGAGGAACGCGGGTTCGAACGCCTCACCGTAGGCGAGGTCACCGAACGGGCCATGGTGAGCCGGGCCGCCTTCTATCGCAATTACCGCGACAAGTACCACCTCGTGGAGCAGATCTTCGACGAGGCGATGGAGGCCCTGCTGTGCACCATGGCCGACGAGGACGAACAACCTCCCATCAAACGTTGGGTCGCATTCTTTGAGCATGTCGCCGAATATCGCCGTTTGTACGGCGCCTTGCTCGGCAAGAAGGGCAGCTCGTGGTTCGCGGCGAAGATGCAGTCCTCGCTCTCGAACAATATCGCCCACCATCTCGACTCGATCACGACGTCGGGCAGCCTGGTGGCGACACTGCTGGGCGGCATGTTCGTGCAGGCGATCGCGTGGTGGCTGGAGAACGAGCGGCCGCTTTCACCGTACGAGATCGCCACTGAGACGGCACGACTCGCCTCCGCCGTGATCACCGAGGCGAACCGCCCATCAAGTTGACACTCGCGACATTCCACACGCACGACAACGAACCGAAGACCTCAAACGCCCAGGTCAGAGATTGTCGGTGCGTGTTGATACAACGGGTGCGGAGGTTGCCGATGCGAGTCAAAGACCTGCCCAAGAGCGACCGGCCGCGCGAACGGCTCATGTCCAGCGGCGCCGCCGCGCTGGCAGACCGTGAGCTGCTGGCCGTGCTGCTGGGCTCGGGGTTCCGCGGGTCGAGTGCCCTGGATCTGGCCAGCCAGGTGATCAAGCATTGCGGGGATCTCGATGGCCTCCGCCGTTCGGACCCCCATCGGTTACTTGCCGTGCCCGGAGTGGGGCCCGCCAAGGCCGCCAGGGTGGCCGCGGCCTTTCATCTCGTACGCCGTGCGGACGCATGGCCGGAGCGCGAACGGATCACCAGCACGTCCGACCTCGCCAACCACTGTGCGCCGCTGCTCCGCGGCCGCAGGCAGGAACGGCTCGTCATGGTGGTGTGCGACACCCGCGGCAGGGTGCTGAAGCATTCGATCCTGACCGAAGGCGCGTCCGACCACACGCCCGTGCCGATCCGAGAGGTGATCGCGGAAGTGCTCACCTCGGGCGGCGCGCTGTTCGGCCTGGCCCACAACCATCCGGGCGGCTCCCTCGAACCGAGCGCGGCCGACCTGGAGGCCACGGCCCAGCTCGTCCGGGCCGCCGAGACAGTCGGCCTGCGCCTGCTCGACCACCTGATCATCACGGACGCTGCTTGGCGGCGAATCCCTACATAAATCGATTCCACTAGGGAGCATGAGCCCACCGCATACCAAAGGGAATCATCCCGCGTATAGCGCCGAACAGCAGTTTTCCAAGTGACGCCCATGAGAATCTAATAACCGCGGGTAGGCCGTTACGGACGTCAGCCGGCCATAACTCGCTGTGGCATGGTCCCACGCCTCCGGAGGGCGCGAGACCATGCCCGTCGTACGCACCGATCCCAGGCGAAGCCCATCGCCCCTTGCCGGGCCATGGGCAGGCGCGTCGCCCGAGGTCACACAGGTGCGCCCCCGATGGCACGTTTATGTGCCATCACCTGGGGTGTCCGGTTCGCGATTCGGCGGCCAAAGCGCGAACCGGGCACCCGTCCACTCTCATTCTCCGCAGGCTGCCCCGTTCAGCAATCTGGCCCAGATAACCAGCGCTCTGGCGTAAACGGTCCGGAGACTTTCCTCGATCACCACTTCTTCGCCAATGCGGCGGGTCCTGCGAATGAAGTATTCACCGCCGCCCTCGCACAGCTCATAGAAAGTCGGCGAACAAGCGCACGTGTAATCCTTGACCCTCACGCGTTCGGTCCGCGGCAGCGCGGGATCCCACCTCATGGCCAGATGACCCGGGAGTGGGTCCGGCACATGGGGTGCGAGGTGGCAGCAGGGCAGCTCAAGAGGTTTGGCCATGGCCTGACGATACGTCTAGTCGTCTCCTTCTGTCTAGCTGTAAAGAGCGCTCTGCCTGAGCAGACAGAACGATATGGGAGGTCTTGCACCTGTTGGTCTAAGTTGCAGGCGTGCTCGACTACGACGGAGACACCCACATCTACCTCCAGATCGCGGAGATCCTTCGGCAGCGGGTCTCCGGGCTGGCGTCCGGACACCCTGTGCCGAGTGAGGCGGACATCCAGCAGGAGTTCGGAGTCGCCAGGACGACCGCCAGGCGGGCGGTTCACGTGCTTCGCGAGGAAGGGCTCATCTACACCGTTCAGGGCGAAGGGACCTTTGTCGGCGGACCTGACGAAGCCCCTCGCAAGCAGCGGAAAATCCCTCTGTACCAGCAGATCGCGACGGACATCGCCGAGCAGATCAAGACGGGGCAGCTCTCCCCGCGACGGCCTATACCGGGCGAGTCGGCACTGGTGGAGCAGTACGGCGTGGCCCGGGAGACGGTACGCCGGGCCATGGCGCTCCTACGGGAGCAAGGATGGATCTATACGGTCGCGCAGCGGGGCAGTTACGTGTCGCCGAAGGAGTCGTGGCCCCAGGTCTGACTCTGCTCGACTGCTTGTATCCAGACGTCTACGCTATGAGCATGCTCGACCGTGACGGGCCCGTCCCGATCTATGTGCAGATCGCCGACGCGATCCAGGAACAGATCATCAGTGGGCGGCTGCGCGCCGGCGAGGCCGTGCCGAGCGAGGCGGCGCTGGAAGCGGCGTTCGGCATCGCGAGATCGACCGCACGCAATGTGGTTCGAGAGCTGCGCGAGCGCCGGCTGGTCCACACCGTTCAGAGCGAAGGCACATACGTCGGGCCTGCGGGTGTCCCGAGGATAAGGCAGACGAAGGCCCTTTACCTGGAAATCGCCGGTGATATCGCCGCGAGAATCAGGCGCGGCCAGTTCCAGCCGAACCGCTCGATATCGAGTGAGAAGGCTTTGATGCTGCGGCACGGGGTCGCAAAGGTCACGGTCCGAAAGGCCGTTGCGCATCTCCGGGAGCAGGGCTGGGTGTTCACGGTCCCCTATAGGGGAACATATGTGAATGAGCCCGAAAAGTGGCCCACGAATAGGGGTGCTTAGCGGCTCTCCATTTGGCCGTTGGCTTGTATATCCTTGAAGAGTGCTGGATCGCTCGAGTGGCACCTACCTCTACGTTCAGATCAGCGAAGTCCTCAAGACGCGCATAATCGAGGGGCTCTGCCCAGGAGATGTCCTGATCAGCGAGGCAGGGATCCAGCGGGAGTTCCACGTCGCGCGCACGACCGCGCGCCGGGCGATTCGCGTGCTGCGGGATCAGGGGCTGGTCCATACGCGCCAAGGCGGGGGCACGTTCGTGAGCGCTCCCGGCGAGGCGGAGGCTCAGCAGGTTCCGCTGTACCGGCAGATCGCCGAGCGGATCCGGAAACACATCGAGGCGGGTGAGCTGGCCGCGCACCGCCCCCTTCCAAGTGAGGTCACGCTGGTGCGCCAGTACGGCGCCGCACGTGAGACCGTACGGAGGGCCATAGCGCTGCTCCGTGAGCAGGGATGGGTCTTCACCGTTCCACATCGCGGCAGCTACGTCTCACCTGAGGAGCGGCGCCCCTCTTCGCCCTCTCCCTGACCGGCGACCCGGCCTTCCCGACCGACCACCCGAGCTCCCTGAACCCGCCACCCGGACTTCCGACCGACCACCCGGACTTCCTAACCGGCCACCCGGCCTTCCCGACCGACCACCCGGACTTCCTAACCGGCCACCCGAGCTCCCCGACCGACCACGCGAAACCACAGGCAGACCACCGTCGTCGAGTCGTCCACTTCGGAGCCCTGGCCTGCCCAGTAGCGGCGGTGGGTTTCGCGCCAGTGCTCCGTCGAGCGGAAACCCTCGCCTTCCGCCTGAGCGAATTCCCAGGTGACTTCCGCGAACGGCGTCAGCTCCACCTTTGTTATTTCTATTTCCGCCGCCTTGGCGCCCGCATTGTCCACGACGGCCAAGACCTCGCCGACGCATTCCACCTCTTCATCCTCAGCGTGGTAGTCGAGCGGCAGAAGGCCGGCCGTGGCCGTTTTCGAGCCCGACAGGACCAGCCCGGTCAGCCAGGTGCGGAGTTCCCCGGGCGTGCCGAACTCCATGACTCTCATTCCGCCCATACGAGGCCACATGGTCACAGGTTAGAAGACCGGGATGATGTCCTCCGGGTCGATGAAGTCCACCTGCACGCCTTCCAGGTCCAGCTCCGGAATGGCGGGGAAGGCGATGCCCCAGCGCTCCACGATCGCGCGGATCCGGGCCATGGCCACGCGCCAGTTTTCCGCCTGTTCCTCGTAGGACAGGACGCCGAGACCCGCCTGCCTGGCGTGGTCCATGAGGACACGGTGGTTGGGCAGGAAGTACGGCGGGAGCTCCCAGAAGCCCTCCGGCGGCTCCCAGAGGATCATGCTGAGGAACACGAAACCGGCTCTGAGCTGGCGGGTGATGAGGACACGGGTCTCGTCGGTGAGCCCCGGCCATTCGTTCTCCAGGATCGTCATGCAGATCTGGAGATGGCGGGACTCGTCGCGCCCTATTCGCTGGAACATCTCGCCGAAGACGGGATGCCGGGTGCCGGAGGCCATGCCCCTGAAGAGCGTCGAGGCGGCCATCTCCCCCATCATGAAGCTGGTGAAGAGGACCGGCAGCGAATACTTGCCGACGGCCGAGGTGTAGCCGTTCCAGTAGCGGCCGCCGTTGTGATAGAGCCAGCCGATGTTGTTGTGGGCGGCCGATTCCAGGTCGTCGGACGGGGTCCAGTTGAGCGGGCCGCCGGGCCAGAGTTTGGCGATGGTGCGCTGGCAGCACTCCTCGTGGTTCATCTCGTCACGGGTGATCGAGAAGAAGCACTTCCTGACCGGGTCCTCTTCGTGCTTTTCGAAGGCCTGGATGGTGGCGCGGGCGAACACGGCCGGCCCTGACGCGTCGAAGTTCGCCAGGACCGCGAACCAGTACATGATGCCCAGACGCTGCTCCCGCGTGAAGTCGTCCGGATCCAGGCCGTCCCAGGGCAGGTCGGCCGGGTTCCAGACCACGCGCTTGGACTTTTCGTAGATGGCGGCGAGTTTCTCGGTCTCGACCCGCCATTCCATGGGATAGATGTTGGGCTGCGGGATCTCCGGCGCAGGCCAGAAGCCGCCCTCTGGGATCGTGAGGTCCGCCATGTTGTGACACCTCCTCCCCCATCCTGCTGGGCGGCGTCACGGCTTTCAAGTACGGGCGCGCTGAGTGATGGCCACGCAAACGAGCACGGCCAGGGCCGCGACCACCGTGGCCGACCCGAATCGCTCGCCCATCAGGGCCCAGGCCCAGACGAGGGTGAGCAGGGGCTGGGCGAGCTGGGTCTGGCCCGCTCTGGCGATGCCGCCCTTGGCCAGGCCCGCGTACCAGGGGAAGAAGCCGAGGAACATCGAGATCAGCGACACGTACGCGAAACCCCCCACCGCCTGCGGGGTGGGGTTGATGGGGGTGGCGAGGGCTATCACCGTGGCTATCGGGGCGGTCAGAGGGAGAGAGAGGACGAGTACGCGGGAGATCACCTGCCAGCCCGGTGTCTCCCGGGACAGGCGGCCGCCTTCCGTGTAGCCGATCGCCCCCGAGATCAGGCCACCGACCAGAAGGAGATCGGGCCAGGTGGTCTTCACCTGGTGCTGGGTGAGCGTGAAGGCCGTGATGACGACCGCGCCTGCCGCGCAGGCCACCCAGAAGAGGAGACGGGGGCGTTCTCCCGCCCTCAGGACGGCGCAGGCGGCGGTGGCGGCCGGCAGGAGGGCTATCACCACCGCGGCGTGTGACGCGCTGGCGCCCAGGGCGAGGGCCAGGCCGCTGAAGACAGGGAAGCCGAAGACCACCCCCAGGGAGATCAGGGCGTACGACGGCCACTCCCGCTTCTCGGGGATCAGCGGCTTCCTGGTGGCTTTCAGGCAGACCAGGGCCACCGCTCCGGCCACGGTCGCGCGGCCTATCGCGACCAGCCATGGGTTGACGCCCTGTATGGCGTAGACGGTGGCGGGAAACGAGCCGGAGAACCCCAGGACGCCCAGGAAGGCCAGGGCCGTGCCTTGACGTGCGTGCCCTCCCGCATGAGGGAGCGCTACTCCCTCGGCGAGAGTAGCGCTATTCTCACTATTCATGAACAACGATAGCAGTATCGCCCATATCGCCGCGATGCTGCGCGAAGAGGCCACGCGGCTCGGTCCCGGGGCACGGCTGCCGTCCAGCCGGGAGATCATGCGGCAGCACAACGTCAGCCCCGTCACCGTGTCCCGGGCCATCGGGCAGCTGGCCGCCGAGGGCCGGGTGGTCGCGAAGCCCGGCAGCGGGGTGTTCGTGACGCCGCAGGTCACCGGGGGACGCGACGCCGCCGACCTCTCCTGGCAGACCGTGGCGCTCGGCGACAGGGTCGTGGACGGAGACATCGTGGCGACTTTGCTGGCGGGTGCGGCCGAAGGGGTGGTGCCCTTGACCGGCGGATACCTGCGGGCGGGGCTGCGGCCAGACAAGCAGCTGGCGGCCGCGGCGGCGCGCGCCGTGCGGAGGCCGGACGCCTGGGCCATGCCGCCCATGGCGGGCCTGCTCGAGCTGCGGAGGTGGTTCGCGAAGCAGGCGGGAGGCGACGTGACCGCGGCCGACGCGTTGATCGTGAGCGGCGCCCAGGCGGCGCTCACGCATGCCTTCAGGGCGCTGGCTGCCCCGGGCACGCCGGTGCTGGTCGAGACGCCCACCTATCCGGGGGCGCTGGCGGCGGCCAGGGCGGCCGGGCTGCGGGCCACGGCCGTGCCCATGGACCGGGACGGCGTACGTCCTGAGCTGCTGGCCGAGGCGTTCGCCGTCACCGGGGCGCGGGTCTTCTTCTGCCAGCCCACCCTGCACAACCCGACGGGAGCCACCCTGACGGTGGAGCGCAGGGAGCAGGTGCTGCAGGTCGCCAGAGCGGCAGGGGCGTTCGTGATCGAGGATGACTACGCCCACTATCTGACCGAGCAGGCGCCCCCTTCCTTGGCATCCATGGATCAGCACGGGATCGTCGTCCACGTGAAGTCGCTGACGAAGATCCTTTCGCCGAGCATGCGGGTGGGGGCCGTCATCGCCAGAGGGCCCGCCGCCCACCGGCTGCGGGCGAGCCAGCTCGTGGAGTCGTTCTTCGTGGCGCGGCCGCTGCAGGAGACGGCGCTGGAGTTCGTGGGGTCGCCGGCCTGGCAGCGGCATCTGACGGCCGTGCACAGCGAGATCAGGACCAGGCGCGACGCGCTCGCGACCGCTCTCGCCGCCCGCATGCCGGAGGCGGAGGTGCATCTGCTGCCCATCGGCGGGATGCACCTGTGGGTACGGCTGCCCGCAGAGATCGACGAGAACGCGCTGGTCGAGGCTGCCAGGCGGAACGGGGTGCTGGTGAGCCCCGGCAGGATGTACTACCCGTCCGAGCCGCCGGGCCCCCGGATCCGGGTGACGCACATGGCCGCCGCCCATCTGGCGGAACTGCACGAAGGGGTGCGGCGGCTCGCCCAGACGTTGGCTGAGGTCTCATAGCCGGGCGGCTCGCCCAGACGTTGGCTGAGGTCTCATAGCCCGGCGGCTCGCCGGACGTCGGCTGAGGTCTCATGTACGACACGCCGCGTCTTGCGTGGGATCGCCGATGAAGAGGGGTTCGCGTCGTCTCCAAGGGCCAAACACCGATACGGTGTAACTCGTGCCTTGTGGCATGGACGGCAGGCGAAGGAGCGGGCCGAGATGGCAGACGTAGGCGTCCGGGCGGCCCGGCGCGAGGATGTGCTCCAGGTTGCGAACACTCAGATCCGCGCCTGGCGCTATGGCTATCGGGATTTCCTCCCCGAAGGCCCACTCGAGCAGATGACAGGCCCGGCAGCCGAGAAGATGTGGCTCCGCCAGTGGGACGAGGCGATCGTCGCCCCGCCCACCCCCAGGCACAGGGTCCTGGTGGCGGTGGAGACCATCCTCGACACTGAGGGCTTCCCCGCCCTCGGCGCGGGCGGCAGCGCCGCCCTGACCACCCCGCGGGGTGGCGAGCGCGTGGTGGGGCTGGCCTCACACGCTCCCGCCGAGGATCCCGACCTGGACCCCACCGTGGCGGCCGAGATGCTGACGCTGCTGGTCGACCCCGATTTCGTACGAAGGGGCCACGGCAGCAGGCTGCTCAACGCCACCGTCGACTACCTGCGCGAGGACGGCTTCCGGCAGATCGTCACCTGGGTGTTCGCCGACAACTACGCGGTGCTCGGCTTCCTGGAGTCGGCGGGCTGGGGCGAGGACATGGCCGAGCGCGTATTGGACATGGGCCGCCCGATCAGGATGGTCAGGCTCACCACGGACATCAGCTAGAGGACGAATATGGCAACCCCCGGCCAGTGGATCGCCGGCGCTCGCCCGCGTACCCTCCCGAACGCCGTCGTACCCGTCATGGTGGGCACCGGCGTGGCGATCGGCGAGGGCGGATTCGTGTGGTGGCGGGCGATCCTGGCACTGCTCGTGGCACTTTCGCTACAGATCGGCGTCAACTACGCCAACGACTACAGCGACGGCATCCGCGGCACCGACGACCAGCGGGTCGGCCCGATGCGGCTGGTGGGCTCGCGGGTGGCCGCGCCCCGCCAGGTGCTGGTCGCCGCGCTGACCTGTTTCGCGGTCGCGGCGGTGCTGGGGCTCGTCCTGGTCGTCGTCACGCGGGCGTGGTGGATCCTGCTGGTGGGCGCCGCGTGCATCGCCGCCGGCTGGTTCTACACGGGCGGCAAGCGTCCGTACGGCTACCGCGGGCTGGGCGAGCTGGCCGTGTTCGTGTTCTTCGGCGTCGTTCCCGTGGTGGGCACCGCGTACGTGCAGACGGAGTCGCTGAGCTGGCCCGCGTTCTTCGCGTCGATCCCGGTGGGGCTGCTCTCGTGCTCGATGCTCGTGGTCAACAACCTGCGGGACGTCGGGACGGACGGCCAGGCGGGCAAGCGCACGCTGGCCGTGGTGCTGGGGGCGGAGCGCACCCGTACGCTCTATGTGGCCTGCCAGGTGGTGCCGTTCGTGGTGGCGCTGGCGATGGTCGTGGTCACGCCGTGGGCCGCGCTCGCGCTGCTCGCCGCCCCGCTGGCGATCGCCCCGATCAGGACCGTGCTGGCCAAGGCCGTGGGCCCGGCGCTGATCGCGGTGCTGCAGCAGACGGGCAAGCTGCAGATGGCCTACGGGCTCCTGTTCGCGGTAGGACTCGCGATCATCTTCTAGGCTTGGGCGGGTGAAGGACTTCATCGCGGGGCTTCCCAAGTGCGAGCTGCATCTGCACATCGAGGGCACGCTGGAGCCCGAGCTCAAGCTCGAGCTGGCCGAGCGCAACGGGCTGGAGCTGCCGTACGCCTCCGTCGAGGAGATGCGGGCCGCCTACGACTTCGACGACCTGCCGTCCTTCCTCAAGATCTACTACGAGGGCATGCAGGTGCTGCGCACCGAGCCCGACTTCTACGACCTGGCCATGGCCTATCTGCGCAAGGCGGCCGAGCAGAACGTCCGCTACGCCGAGATCTTCTTCGACCCGCAGGCCCACACCTCGCGAGGTGTGCCGTTCGACGTGGTGATCAGGGGCCTGCGGCGGGCGCTGATGGACGCCGAGGCGCGGCTCGGGGTGCGGGCGCAGCTCATCATGTGCTTCCTGCGCGACTTCCAGGCCGAGTACGCGATGGCGACGCTGCTGGAGTCGCTGCCGTACAAGGAGTGGATCGTGGGCGTGGGGCTCGACTCCGACGAGAAGGGCAACCCTCCGGCCAAGTTCGCGGCGGTCTACGAGCGCGCCAGGCAGGAGGGCTACCTCCTGACCATGCACTGCGACGTCGACCAGGACGACTCGATCGAGCACATCCGCCAGGCCGTCGAGGACATCGGCGTCAACCGCATCGACCACGGGGTCAACATCCTGGAGGACCAGCGGCTGGTCGGGGTGGTCCTGGAGCGCGGCATGGGGCTGACCTGCTGCCCGATCTCCAACGGCTACGTCACCGACTCGATGAAGGCCGAGGGCATCCGCAAGCTGATGGACCTGGGCGTGCGGGTGACGATCAACTCCGACGACCCCGCCTATTTCGCCGGCTACGTCGGGGAGAATCTCGAAGCGCTCCAGGAGGCGCTCCAGCTCAGCCGGGAGGAGCTGGCCCAGCTCGAGCGCAACGCCTTCGAGATCACCTGGCTGCCCAGGCATCTCAAGGACGCCTACCTGGCCGAGGTGGACAGCTATCTCGCCTCCAGAGGCTAGCGAAGGCGATATCACAGTTCGATAACCCGTGATATTCGGCGATGCGGACGATGCATCCTCTTACTAGGGGGGATCATGCCCGATATCGCAATGCTCTCGGACGCGCCGGTGGATTGGCGTGGGGACCTTCTCCAGTTCCGGCGGTACGTCGACCCGCTCGTTTCGGTCATTACCAATCCACGTACCCAGACGCCGTTCACCATCGGCGTTTTCGGCGCGTGGGGAAGCGGGAAATCGACCCTGCTGCAAATGGTGGACCAGCGGCTGCTCGACCGGCACGGCGCGGAGTTCGTACGCGTCCATTTCAACCCCTGGGTGCACCGCCGCGAGCCCGAGATGCTCCTCCCCCTCCTGAACGCCCTGCACACGGCGCTGGACCAGGACCCCGCGCACCGCTTCGCCGACAGCGTCAAGCGGCTCGGCGTCATCATGCTGAACCTCGCCGCCGACGAGCTGCTGAAGCGGATCAACGTGGGCTCCGCGAGCGTGGAGAAGATCGGCAAGCTCGCCCAGCAGTACGCCGAGATGCGCGGCCAGGTCGACAGCCAGACCGGCCGCCTGCGCGGGCTCCTGCAAGAAGAGGCCAACCGCCTGGCCGAAAAGGGCCGAAAAATCATCTTCTTCGTTGACGATCTCGACAGGTGCGAGCCCGACCAGATCATCGACGTGCTCGAGTCGATCAAACTCTTCCTCGACCTCAAGAACGTCTTCGTGATGATCGCGCTGTCCAAGGACGTGGTCGACCGCGGGGTGTCGGTGAAGTACAAGCCGTTCGACTTCCCCGACCACGCCGTCATCGCCGACGACTACCTCGACAAGATGATCCAGCTCCCGCTGCACCTCTACCCGATCGGATCGGCGGAGGTGGGCGACTTCATCCGCGGCTCGCTCCTGGGCGATCTGGCGGCCAAGCACGTCGCGACGCTGGAGCGGATCATCGCGCCGAACCCGCGGAAGATCAAACGCGTGCTCAACCTGCTGCGGGTGACGGAGGCCATCATCGCGGGCACGCCGAGCCTCGCCGGGTTACAGCCCGACCTCGTCGTACGCCTGGTGGTGCTGCGCGTGCAGAGCCCCGAGCTGTTCATGGACGTCGTGCGGCGGCCGGCGCTGCTGGTGGCGCTGGAGCTGGTCCACCAGGACAAGCTGGCGACCGACACGCTCAAGGGCTTCCAGCTGCGCTTCGGCGCGCGGGCCGAGGAGATCCAGGGCTTGACGAAGGCGTACCAGGGCAAGCACGACTTCCTCGCGCCGCTGTTCGCGGGCTCGGCGTTCGAGGCGGCCGCCGCCGAGCTGCCCGACTACCTGACCATGATCGGCGGGTGATATGCACCCCGCCGACGCCCGCTACGAGCTCTACGGCCTGCGAGACAATCCCTACGCCGTCAAGCCCCTGGACGCCGTCGCCTGCGACTCCGATCGCGAGATGCTGCTCGAGCTGGCCGGCATCCGCCTGCGGGCGATCGAAGAGGCCGTCGAGCGGGCGGTCGCCAGGAAACGGCCCGCCTTCTTCCTGATCACCGGGGTGGGCAAGAGCGGCCGGACCTCGCTGGCCAACCACGTGATGCGCCTCTACAGGGACGCCTGCGAGAAGCCCGGCTACACGTTCGTGACCCACTACGCCGAGCCCGAGGACATGACGCACGACGCGTACGCGCAGATGTGCTCGACGCTCCTCGACCTGCGCAACAAGATGAACGAGTGCGCGATCAAGATCCCTGACGAGCTCCGCGCCGGCTTCACCGAGCTCAGCCGGCGCAGCAGCACGGACCCCATGAACGAGTACGACCTGCAGGAGATCGCCGGGTTCGCCGGCGCCACCTTCGCCGCCGCGAACACCGGCTTCGGCGTCCGGTACGAGGGCGTGCCGACCAAGAAGCTGATCTGGCTGGCCACCAAGGTGTTCGAGAGCACGAGCACAGTCGTCGTCTTCGTCGTGGACGCCTACGACCACGCGAACACCGCCCAGCTGACCATGGCCGACCGGGAGCGGTTCGCCACGCGGGGGCACATCGTGGACCTGGGCGCCCTGACGCCGGAGCAGATCTCCGAGCTGGCCAGCCGCCGGTGGAACGGCCGGCCGCCCCCTCCCTTTCACGAGGAGGGGCTCAGGGACGCCCTGAGCGGCCGCACGTACACCGTGGGCCAGGCCATGCGGCGCCTGGAGCTGCTGCTCGAGTTCCGACTCAGAGAGTACGAGAAGGACGACCCGTGGCCGACGGCCGACCTGCACATGCACGAGAGCTGGCTGCGGCTCAGGATCTGGCAGGGCGAGAGATGGAACGGGCTTGGAGGCATCCATGGCTGACTACCCCCGGCGCAACCCCTTCCCGGCCCGAGGCACCTCCAGCGCGGAGGAGACCTCCCTCCCCGGCTTCCTGAGCGAGTGGTCGCGCCACACCCCCACCGCGATCCTCCCGGGCGTGCGCGGAGCACTGCGGGGGGCCAGGGCGTACCTCGAGGGCTTCCCCCGCGACGGCGGGCTCAGCTGCCTGTACGGCGCCCACGGCATCGGCAAGACACATGCCGCCCGCCACATGATGGCCTTCGTCCACGGCGAGAACCCCGAGGCGGTCCAGGTCTACCTGCGCTTCCACGAGGACGACTTCGTCGCCGCCTACCGCCGCCTGGTCTCCCAGCTGCCGCAGACACTGCTCGCCGACCTGAGCCTGAGCTACCTGGACACGATCGAGGGCGACCTGACCGCCAGAGCGGTCGGCGACAGGGTCCCCGCCGAGGGCGACCCGGTGGAGCTGCTCGGCGCCGACCAGGTCGAGTCCGGGGAGGTGCTGGAGGAGCAGGCCAAGGAGATCGCCGCCGTGGCGGGCGACGCGCCGCGGTTCCAGCGAGCGCTGTCGTATCTGATCAGGCCCGGCTACTCCGAGGCCGCATACGACTGGCTGTGCGGCCGGCCGATCAGCCCCGACGCCGCGGCCGCGATCGGGGTCGGCGGCCAGATCGACGATCCCCTGACCTGCCGCTACGGCCTGCAGCTGGTGACCACGCTGGTGACCAGGGGCGGGCGGCCGTTCGTGGTGGTGCTCGACCAGTGCGAGAAGTTCCTGCTGGAGGACGGCGAGCCGGTGCCCGCGAACATCGGCCTCTTGCAGGGCCTGGTCGAGACGATCCCGGGGGCCTCCGGACTGCTCCTGCTGGTGACCAGCGAGAGCGGATGGGACAGCATGCCGCAGGACCTGCGCCAGCGGCTCGACGCCGGTGCCTGCCACATGCTGCCGCTCACGCCGGACGAGGCGCGGCAGGTGCTGGCGGCGTACGTCGGGGCCGCTCTCAAGGCCCACTCCGACGGTATCTGGCCGTTCACCGAGAAGGGCCTGCTGGAGCTGCTGCGTCACAGCGGCGGCAACATCCGCCTGCTGCTGCAGCTCGCCTGGTCGAGCTTCGAGGCCGCGGTGCCGCGCTCGTCGCCGATCGACGCGGCGGTGGTCTCAGGCGCCTCGTCGCGCCACAGCCGCTCTCCCAGCCTCGCCCGCCTGGCGATGCTCGTCGAGAGCGAGCTACGCGCGAGCGGGCTCGCCGCCGAGCGGGTCGAGGAGAACGGCCGGATCATGTCGTTCCAGGTGCCCGACCGGCACGAACCGCGAGTGGTGATCAAGCTGTCCGAGGCGGTGTTCTTCGACGACGAAGCGCTCAACGCGACCGAGCTCGTCGGCTCCGCCGCCCGCTCGGCCTACACGGCGCTGCTGGTCACGGGATACGTCAGCCCGCCGGTGCTGGACGCGCTGCGTGGCGCGCTGCCCACGGTGCTGGTGGCCGACGGCTCCGCCGGCTTCACCCGGGAGCTGCACGGGCTCGTCGAGCGGATCGCCACCATGCCCGTACGAGCCGGCCAGCCGGACGAACTCGACCAGACGCGGGCACGCCTGGAGGAACTCACCGTCGAGCGGATCGGTGAGGCGGCGGCGCTGCGCCGCGAGCTGGCCAACCTGGCCGAGCGGCTCGAACACGACCAGCGCAAACCACGTCCCGGCTGGCCCGCCCGGCGCGCGGACCTGGTGGAACGCATCTCCCAGGTCAGGACCGAGCGTGCCGCGGCGGACTGGGCGGAGTTCCGCAGGAGCCGCACCGACGTCGTCAACCAGCGGGGGACGCTGCTCGGCTGGCTGGCCGTGTCCGTCGGCGCGGCGGTGGTGCTGATCGCCATCGCCCTGGCGACCGCCTCACTCAACTCGATCCCGTTGAGCTTGGCGCTGGTGGCCGGGGCACTCGGCGGGGCGGGCGGCGCGGTGCTCGCCGAGAAGAGGCTGGCCGCGGCCAGGGTGAGCCACCCGAAGGCGATCCTGCAGTCCGAGCGCGACCTCGACCGGCTCGCCCGCGAGACGAGACCGGACGCGCGCTCCGTCGACCCGCTCAGGCGCTACGCCTACGCGCTCAAGACAGACCCGGACGAGGCGTATCCCCAGCTGGCGGAGGCCCTGCTGCGGGAGTCGCTGCCCCTGGTCAGGCAGGCCATGGGGCGCCGCCTGGCCACCTCCGCCCGCCCTCCCGCGGACTGCGTGCCCGAGGTGCTGCGCGGGCGGCGCGAGGGCGCTCCCGAGGCCCTGCTGCTGCTGGCGCGCAGGCAGCGGCGCGCCGAGCCGGACCGGCCACCGCGCGTGCTCCGCGACCTACCGCCCGAGCTGCGCGTGCTCGTCGCGCTCGCCAACCCGGACGCGCTCGACCTGGCCGACGGCGCGGTCACGCAGCAACCCGCCGACCTCGCGCTGGAGGCGCTCGGCGTGCGCGGGCCGCAGCACCCGCTCGCGCGGGCCTTCCGCGGCAGCGTGGCCCAGACCGCGCCGATCGAGATCCCGCCGAACGCGCTCAGGGCCACCGCGCATCTGCTGTCCCCGCTGGAACGCGATGGGCTGGGCACATACGACTGGCTCCCACTGATCACGAAAATAGATGATCTATACCTATTTTTCGAGGAATTGCTGTATTACCAAGAGGAAATTCGCTCCAACAGCCATAAATCTTGACTAGCCCTCGAAGTCGTGAGACATAGAGACCGGGGGCCAGCGCCGTTTCCCGCTCGATCGAGCCCAGGTTGGGGCGCAAGACGCATAAAGGGGTAGCCCTTGTCAGGAAGCCCTGATTCGCAGCCGCTGCTCACCGGGGGATTCCCCGAATTACTCGACGTCGAGGCGCTGCTGGCCGGCGGCTGGAAACCGCTGGCGTTCCAGCAGTACATACTGAAGATTCACAGCCGCTGCGACCTCGCCTGCCGCCACTGCTACGTGTACGAGATGGCGGACCAGAGCTGGCGCGACCAGCCCCGCAGGATGTCCGACGCCATCGCCGAGCGAGCGATCGAGCGGATCGCGGAGCACGCCACCCGGCACGACCTGCCGGAGATCGACGTCGTCCTGCACGGCGGTGAGCCGCTGCTCGCGGGGCCCGAGCTGATCTCCCGGCTGGTACGCGGCATCAGGGGCGCGGTCACCACCGGCACCCGGGTCAACGTCAACATCCAGACCAACGCGGTCCGGCTCGACGAGGAGTATTTGCGGCTGTTCGAGTCGCTGGAGATCCGCGTCGGGGTGAGCATGGACGGCTACGCGGAGGGCCACGACCGGCACCGCCGCTTCGCCAACGGACGCGGCAGCCATGCCCTGGTCAGCGAGTCGCTGCGGCGGCTGACCGCGGGGCCGTACCACCACCTGTTCAGCGGGATCCTGTGCACGGTGGACGTGCGCAACGATCCGCTGCGGACGTATGAGGCGCTGCTGGAGTACGACCCGCCCGCAATCGATTTCCTCCTCCCGCACGGCAACTGGGCGACGCCGCCTCCGTTCCGCGTGCCGGACTCCCCCGAGACGCCGTACGCCGACTGGCTGATCACGATCTTCGATCGCTGGTACGACAGCCCGGTCCTGCAGACCGAGATCCGGATGTTCCGGGAGATCATGCGTCTGCTCATGGGCAGCCCGTCGCGGGCCGAGACCATCGGATTGTCCCCGGTGCGCATGGTCGTGATCGAGACGAACGGCAGCATCGAGCAGTCGGACATCCTGAAGAGCGCCTACCACGGCGCCCCCGAGACCCGCCTGCACGTGCTCCGCGACTCCCTGGACGAGGCGTTGCAGCATCCGTCGATCGCCCTGAGGCAGCTCGGCGAGCTGGCGCTCTCCCCCACCTGCCGCCGCTGCGATCTCGTGTCCACCTGCGGGGGCGGCCTCTACGCCCATCGTTACAGTCCGGCCACCGGCTTCGCGGAGCCGTCCGTGTACTGCCCCGACCTGTACCGGCTCATCTCGTACATCGGCGAGCGATGCGAGCGGGACGTGGCGCGGCTGCGAGGACTGAGGTGATCCCGTCTCCGCACCGGATCTCCGGCACGGCGTTCTCCGGGCTGGCCACTGGCGGGGGCGGCGCGCAGGCCGTGGCCGAGCTGTGCGCCGCACAGGAGAGCAAGCACCGCCTGCTGGTACGGCTGCTCGTGGCCGAGGCCCGGCGGCATCCGCACGCCGATCTCGTGGCGCGGGCTTACGAGGCGTTGTCGGCGTTGGAGTCCGTCTCACCCGAGGAGGTCGCCCGCATCTTGCGGTATTCGGCGGTGGGGGCGTGGGCGTTGCGGACGTGCCGGGGCGAGGCGGATCCCGGCCGGCTGGCGGCAGTCGCGCTGGCCGCCGCGGTGCGCGCGCGCCGGGCCTGCCGCTTGGAGGCACCAGTCGCAGGCTCGCTCATGCTGCCCTCGGTGGGGCTGCTGACCCTTCCCGCCGGCCTGCCCGAAGTGGCCCAGGTATCCGTCGATCCCGTGCCGTGCGGGGCTGAGCTGCGGGTCGGCGGCCGTACGTACCTGGTGGACCTGTCGGAGGACCGGCCGGGCTGGCAGGTCCTGCACCGCGCGACCGTCGCGCGGGACGCCTTCTTGACCATCGACGATCTCGATCCCTACCGGTGGCCGGGAGAGGACGCGGACGGGCGGCTGACGGACGAGCGGCGCCGCAGGTGGACCTCGTGCCTGCGTGAGGCGTGGAAGGTGCTGCTGGACCGCCACAGGACCGTAAAGGGTGAGCTGATGGCGGCGGTCTCGGTGCTCACGCCCGTGGTCACCCGGTCGATCGAGCAGCGCAGCGCCTCGGCGCGGGAGACGTTCGGGGCGATCGCGCTCTCTGATCCGCTCGACGGCATGGGCATGGCGCTCACGCTGACGCACGAGCTCCAGCACGCCAAGCTGAACGCGCTGAGCCAGGTGGTGGAGCTGGTCCGGCCCGACGACGGGCGCCGTTACTACGCTCCGTGGCGGCCCGACGCCCGCCCGCTCTTCGGCCTGCTGCACGGCGCGTACGCGCACGCGGGGGTGGCCGGGTTCTGGCGGCGACACGTTGATGAACCCGAGTACGGGCCACAGGCTCAGGTGGAGTTCGCCCGCTGGCGCGAGGCCGCGTACCAGGCGACCGGGACGATCCTGGACAGCGGCGGGCTGACTGAGGGGGGCACGTATTTCGTCGGCACGCTGCGTGACACGCTGGACCGCTGGCGGGCCGAGCCGGTGACGCCGACCGCCGCCGCCCAGGCCCGCCTGCGGTCCGAACACCACAGGCAGTCCTGGATCAGGGCCAACACCTGAGATCAGATGGGCGGTGGGTCGAAGTCGCAGTGGAGCCGCTCACCCGCGAGCACCGAGAGCGACTCGGGGTGATCGCGCCCCATGACCGCGTCGAACCGCCGCGTCGTGTCGGCCAGCAGCTGCTTGGCCTCCTCCTCCGCCCCCGACGCCCGCAGATCGAGGCAGAGGTTGGCGGCGCAGACGAGGCTGAGATAGTGGTCGGGGGTGAAGTACTTCTGGATTCGCTGGTAGGTCTCCTCGCCGAGCCTGCGGGCCTCGTCGTGCAGTCCGAGCGCGGCCAGGTCACCGGCCAGGTTGATGGCGCAGGTCACGCTGTAGTCGTGGTCGCGGCTGACCCGCTCGGCGAGGCCGGCCAGTGACCTCTCGTTCAGCTCCCGCGCCGCGGCCGGGTCTCCGGTCAGGCGCAGGAGCAGCGCCAAGTTGGTCTGGCCCGCGAAGGTGAATGGGTGGTCGTTGCCGAACACGTCCGGATAGAACGTCAGCGCCTGCTTCACCAGCGCCAGCGCCTCTTCGTACTCCCCGCTGGCCCGCAACGCGTTGGACAGGCCGAACGCGGCGGCCATCGTGTCGGCGTGGCTGTCGCCGTACAGGCGGTGCAGGCGGGCGTGGGTGTCACGCATGAGCTCCAGCGCCTCGGCCACCCTGCCGCTCCTTCGCAGCGAGATCGCGAGGTCCTTGGCGGCGAGCAGGGTCACCGGATGGTCCTCGCCGATCTGCGTCACACCGTAGGTGTAGGCCTCTGCGGCCATCTCAACGGCCACCTGGAACTGGCCGCTCAGCCGCACGGCCCGGCCCAGGTTGCTCCAGGTCGACAGCAGGGCGCGCCGCCCGATGCCCTCCCGGCTGCTCATGTAGCGGTAGACCTCTTGGAGCATCTCCCGCGCCTTGTCGTATTCGCTGGTCAAACCGTAGTTGACGCCCATGTTGTTGACCACGCGCTGGACTGTGATGTCCTTCCTGCCGACCAGCCGGTCATAGATCGCGAGAGTTTCCTCGTCGACCTCCCGGGCCCGCAAGAACTCGCCGCGGCCCCTGAGGGTGGCGGCGTAGCTGCTTCTCGCCCAGAGCGTCTCCGGCTGCTCGGGGCCGATATGCTCGCGCATCATCGCCAGGGTGGCCGAGTCGATCTCGTACGCCTTGGTGTAGAACGTCAGCTCCCGGTACACGTTGCCCAGGTGGATGCGGGCGACCAGCACGTCCTTGTGACGATCATTGCTCGCCTCCGTCCACGTCGCGATGTACTTGTCGAGCAGCGCCTCGGCCTGCTTCAGACTGCCTCGCACGTAGAGGTAGCGCACCACCTTGAGCGCGAACTCCCTGACGTGGGGATCGCCGCACTCGATCAGCCCGGACGGCTCCAGGTGCGCGGCGAGCTCCTCGAACTGGGCGAACTTCTGTGTGTCGTCGGGGTCGGCCGGCGCGCTGCGGGACAGCAGCCGGTGAACTTCGTGTCGCAGCTCGTCACGCTCGTCTTCGGGGGTCTCATCGCGGAGCAGCGCCTGGTTGAGCCGGTGCACCTGGAGGGTGCGAGTGGACGGCTCGACCTTGACCAGCGCCAGGCGCTCCAACTGGCTCAGCGCGTTGGCGAGCTCGATCGGATCGGACAGGACCTGCGCCAGCTTCTTACGGCCCACCGCCGGGCTGCCTCGGCGGAAGACGTCACGCGGAATCGACTCGGGCCCGAAGAACGCGCAGCAGCGCAGCACCTCGACGGCTCCGGGGAAACGATCCTCGAGCTGCGAAACCGACACCTGCCAGGCAGCCGTCATGGACTGCGGGTAGGTCGGCGGCTTCCCCAGCCTGAGCACCTCGCCCGTCCGCTTCTTCACCAACCCGACGTACTCGTCCACCGGCATCAGCGTGCGTGACAGCAGGGCGGCGGCCTGCTCCAGCGCCAGCGGGAGGTCTCCGAGAACCTCCGCGACCAGGTTCGCCTCAGCGTCGGTCACTCCGTCGGCCAGGCGCCTGCGAAGGAACGCCATGCTCTCCTCACGCGTGAACACGTCCACTCGAATGGTGGCCTCGTGGTCGCTCCAGCGCGAGTTGCGGGACGTGATGATGACGTGGCCGGGCCCCCTGGGGATGTAGTCCTGGATGAATTCGGGGTCCTCCGCGTTGTCGAAGATCACCAGCCAGCTTCGGTAGGGGTCCCCGCTCTGGAGCGCGCGCAGCACAGACTGCGCAGCCTGCTCGACTCCGGTGCTGGTGGCGGGGGGCAGGCCGAGCGCGGTGGCCATCGCGGCGAGCGACGACGGCACGAGCATGGTCTGGTCGGCCGAGATCCACCAGACCAGGTCGTAGTGGGCGCGGAACTGCCACGCGTACTCGACGGCCAGTTGCGTCTTGCCCACGCCACCAAGCCCTTGCAACGCCCACGGCTGCGCCACCACCGCGTTCACCGGGTTGACGCTCTTCCTGAGCGCGGTCAGCAGGTCGGCGCGGCCCGTGAAGTTGGGATTGCGCCTCGGCACCTTTTCCCAGACCTTCGGCCGCTGCGCCGAAAAGGAGTGTGAATTCTCCGCCACGTTCGCTCCTCCGCTGCACACCCGAAGACGTCCGTCAGTAGTAAGCCCATAGTAGAGGTTGATTAGTGGGGACGCTTATCACAGAATCATAATAAGAACCTCGCGCGATCTTGGTCGGGCACGACGATGCGCACGCCCATAAGCGCCTGTACGTCATGTGGATATTCGGCTGGCCCGAAAAGGAGTGCACATGCAGGATGGGCTGTACGGATCCAGCGCGCTGATCGATGTCACCCACGTTTCTCTGCGCGGGTTGCAGGAGATCGAGAGCGCCGCCCTGCGGGCGGCGGTGGAGTCCTGTCTGGCCGATGACAAGGAGCAGATGGCGGCGTTCCAGAATTCCATTTAAGACACCGCATCCCAATCGTCGCCGGTGGGCGAAAATCGGGCGTGCCGCAGTGCGCCCGATGCACAACCTTATCCCCATGGAGGATGTGCGGGCCACGCCTCGCGTGCGAAGATATCAGCCTCATTGACCGGCGGAATGTGCGGTGAATTGCGGCTCCGGATGGGATCGACAACATGGCCACTTCCGGCACGAACGGGCAGCAGGCGATGCCGGGACCGTACCCGGGCTCACGCGTCTTTCGCGCTGAGGACCGCCACAGATTCTTCGGACGTGCCGAGGAATCCCACGAGGTGCGCAGGTTGTGGCAGACGCAGCGGGTGACAGTCCTGTACAGCGCCTCGGGAGCCGGGAAGACCTCGCTGATCCAGGCCGGCGTCATGCCTCTTCTCAGCCCCGGCGGGATCGACGTCCTCCCCCTCGGCCGGGTCTCATACGCCTCCACCTTTCCGCGGGCCGCGCTGCCTTCCCACAATCCCTACGTTCTGGCCCTGCTCATGTCGTGGTCCCCGCAGGCGCTGCCCACCCGGCTCGTGAGCCTGACGATCCCGGCGTTCCTGCGTTCGCGGCCGGTCAAGCGCGACGCCTACGGCGATCCCACGCCCACGCTGATGGCGGTGGATCAGGTGGAGGAGCTCTTCAGCGTCGGGCGGCCGCACAGGCTGTACCGAGACTGGTTCTTCGGGCAACTCGCCGAGGCCCTGCGCGCGAATCCCGGTCTGCGGCTGCTCCTGTCGATCCGGGCCGACCGGCTGACCGACCTGCTGCCGTACGAGCGAGAGCTCGCTGACACGGCCGGACAGGAGCGCTTCCCGTTGGAGGCGCTGACCTTCGACGGCGCCCTAGAGGCGGTTACGGGGCCGCTGGAGGGCACGGGGCGCTCATTCGCGCCAGGCGCGGCCGAGCAGTTGGTACGGGACCTCGTCAGGGTCAGGTCGCGCACGTTGGAGGGGCCGGGCGTGGAGCCGGTCCAGCTCCAGGTGGTCTGCGAGGCGCTGTGGGGCTCCCTGGCGCACGAGAGCAAAGAGATCGCGAAGAGCGATGTGCTCCAATGCGTAGACAGGACGCTGGCGGAGCACTACGAGAGGGAGATCAGGCAGATCGCCTCGGAGCGCTTCGACGGCGACGACCGCAGCCTGCGGACGTGGCTCCGGCTGACATTCCCGAGCCCGGCGGGTGGCAGGCAGGCTGTCCGGCAGAGCGCGATCAGGATGGCGGGGGTCGGCAGAAACGTGGTCTCCCTGCTGGTGAAGCGGCACCTTCTCCGGGCCGACCAGCGCATGGGCGAGAGCTCGTACGAGCTGGCGTACGACCGGATGCTGCAGCCCGTCAAGTGGGACGACCAGCAGACTCCGCGGCAACCGCTGGAGTCCCAAGACTATCTGCGCGAGGCGGAGGCGGCCCTGCGCGAGGGCGACCTCCCGCTGGCCACCAGGCTAGGCGAGGAAGCGCTGGCCCGCTCGGAGGAGAACGACCTCCGCCTGCGCGCGCGGATCGAGTCACTTCTGGGCAACATCGCCAACGAACAGGGAGACCTGCAGGGCGCCATCTCCCGCTACAGCGCCGCCGCTAGGAGCTTCGAGACCGCGGGGATGGTGACCGCCGTCGGGCCACTGCTCACGGCCATCGGACGGCTGCAATTGGCCCGGGGGTTCCCCGCCAAGGCCGTACGTGAGCTACAGGCCGCGATGGCGCGCGTGCCCGCGGATCTGACGATCCAGACGGAGCTGGCCTGGGCGCTGTGGCACGGCGGGCACACAGACGCGGCACTGGGCGTGCTCAACGGCGTGCTCGACAGGGAGGGCAACAACACCGAGGCCCTGCTCACTCGCGGCCAGATCCTGGCCGGCATGGGCAAGGCCGACGCCGCACTGCGCGACCTCGGGCGGGCCGGCCCGCTGCGGTGGCCGTTCGCAAAAGTGGCGCACGCGCTCGCGCTCGCGCAGACCAACAGCATCAAGGAGGCCCAGCAGGAGATGGTCGAGGCGCTGGCGGAGTCGGCGGACGACGGCCCGCTGCTGCTCTATGCGGCCAGGGTGGAGCAGCTCGCGGGCAAGACCACCTCGGCGGCGGACCTGGCCACGAAAGCCATCTCCGCCAAGGCGCCCGCCCTGCCGGAGCACATGGCGGAGGACGCCATACGGCTGGTCGTCAGCGCTTGGTGACAGCTCAGGACTTGGACAGGGCCACCAGCCCCGGCAGATCGGGAGGCAGAGGCGGGGTCAGGGTCTCACGCAGTTTCGGCGCGCTCGAGACCACCAGCGCCGCGAGCAGCATGAAGACGCACAGGGCCAGCGAGCCGCCCGCCACGCCGAACCACGTGACGAGGAGGCCGCCCAGAGGCGCGGCCAGGCAGAGCGCGCCATGCGACAGGAGTCGTGACACGCCCACCACACGAGCCAGTGTTTGCGAATCGACCTTGTGGACCTCCACGGACCGGATCGCCACGTTGGTCAGCGCGCCACCGATACCGGTGATGAAGAGCGCCACCCCGAAGACCCACACTCCCAATCCCCACGCCGCGCCCAACGCCGCCACCGCCAGCCCGGCCGCCCAGAACCACATATGGGTCAGCAGCACAGAACGCGGCTGCCAGTGAAAGGCGAAGGCTGCGCCGACCGCCCCGCCCAGCCCTCCTACGGCGAGAACGATCCCGAGGTAAAGCGAGGACATGCCGCTCGACCCGGCAACGATGATCATGATGAGGGCATTGACCATCAGATTGGTGAAGGCCGTCACCTTGATCGAGCCGCCGAGAAAGGGTTGCTCTCTCAGTGCGAGGAATCCCCCGGACAGATCACGCCACAGCCATCGACCGGCGGAACGCCCCTGGGAATCCCGGGGCCAGCCGAAGGCCAGAGCCCCAGAAATGGCGAATAGCACAGTATTAACCACAAAAGGGATATAGTGCCCGAGCCCGAAAAGGTATCCGCCGAGTGGCCTGCCGGCGATCGAGGCCAGATGGCTCGCGGCCTCGCTCTTGGCCAGCGCTCGGCGCATCATGACCGGTTGCGCCAGAGAAGGTAGCAGCGCGGCCTCTGCCAAGGTGAAAAGCACCCAAAAGGCGCCTTCCGCCACAGCGGCCCCGATGATAAATATGAACGACAGACCCCCGAAGGGCAGCGCGGCGAGCACCGACGCCACGCACAGCGTGCGGCCGAACTCCGCGAAAAGCATGACCTTGCGGGGAGGTATCCGGTCGACCACGAGCCCGCCGGGAATGTAAAGCACAAGAATGGGAAGCGTCAATGCGAACCCGGCCCAGCCTGCGGCGGTCGGCGAACCGGTCTGGTGGAGGGCCAGAAGTGGATAAGCGACCGCAAGCGTGCGCGTGCCGACCGTGGAAATGGCCGAACCAGCCCAGACGAAGGCCAGCCTAGGCCTCCTTGGAAGGACTGGGTCAGCCTGCAACGGACCACGTGAATTATCCATGCTCCCCGCCCCGCCCGGTGCGTCGGGGAAGATCTTATGCTCCCGGGTGGGGGTGGGCATGACAGCAACCCGCCTCTGGAAAGGGACTGCTTACCGAGAAATTACGGCTTGGGACCCGTGAAGTATATGGGCTGAGTCTGGGCTACGCATCATGATCCACCAATCGACCGAGCACATGATCAGGAGAATTAGCCCTGGTAGATCGCCTGTGCGACATGGTGTGATCGTAAAGTGACATCAGGCATCTATGTTGGATTTGATGACGTATGGCGCCATTTTGCCTCTCTTGGTCTCGGCGTGGGACAGATCGTCCTGCTCCATTCGTCCCTCCGCAGCCTCGGCCAGGTCGATGGCGCGGCGGGCACTGTGGTCGCGGCGCTCCGTGATCTGCTCGGCGCGGACGGCACGCTCGTGGTCCCCACCGGCACGTCGGCCAACTCCGACACCTCCCCGCTCTACCGGGCCGCAGTGGCTGGCATGGACGCCGACGAGGTCGCCCGCTACCGCTCCCGCATGCCCGCCTACGCCTCGGCCTCGACGCCCTCCAACCTGATGGGCGTGATCGCCGAACACGTACGAACTCTGCCCGGAGCCCGTCGCAGCGCGCATCCGCAGACGTCCTTCGCCGCCATAGGCCCGCACGCGGCGAAGATCACCGACGGTCATGCCCGTGACTGCCTCCTGGGCGAACGATCTCCCCTGGCCCGGCTCTACGACGCCGGAGCCCTCGTCCTGCTGCTCGGCGTCGGCTACGACAAGTGCACCGCGTTCCACCTGGCCGAGTACCGCTACCGCGACGACCCGCACCGCCGGAGCTACCGAGCGGTGGTGGACGACGGAGAGGGGCGGACGTGGTGCGAGTTCGTGGACGTGGACGTGGACGCGAGCGACTTCGAGGCGCTGGGCGCGGACTTCGAGCGGACCGGCGCGGTGCGGCGCGGACTCGTCGGCGCCGCCGAGGCCCGCCTGTTCCCGCTGATCGCCGCCGTGGACTACGCCGCCGACTGGTTCGCCGCCCACCGCCGGAGCTAGCGGCGCATCACCACGCGGGGCGCGACCTCGATCCCCAGCTCGCGCTCGTGCTCCACCACCGCACGCAGCTCCGGCCCCCACTCCTCCTCGGGCATCACCGAGAAGCCGCGCCGCGCGTACCACGGCGCGTTCCAGGACACGTCACGGTACGTCGTCAGCGTCACGGCAGGTGCCCCGGCGGCCCGCGCGTGGTCGACGACCGCCGTCACCAGCCGCCCGCCGATGCCCTGGCGCATGCTCCGCGGATGCACGGCCAGCTGTTCCAGGTGCAGGTTGCCGTCCACCCACCCGACCAGCGCGAACCCCGCCGGAGGCGTCCCCTCCACCAGGACGGCCCCGGGATCGTCCACCTCTTCGATCATGGTCGTGCCGGACGGGAACACGATGCCCACCTGCTCGAAAAGCCGGTCCGCCGCCAGCTCCACAGCCACCAGCCCGGCCAGCTCCCCCGCCTCGGCCCATCGCACCATGCCGACACGATCTCATGTTTCAAGCGGATCTCACCGCTCGTATTAGTGTTTGTGCTCATAGGCTCGGCTGTGCGGAGCTGAGACCCCCTCCTCATGGCGTGCCCACGACCATCCGGTGGTGGGCACGTCGTGTGCGGCCAGCCGCCTCAGAGGTCGAGGAGCGGCTCCAGGCCCACGGTGAGGCCGGGCAGCTCGCGCACGCGGCGCACCCCGAGCAGCACGCCCGGCGTGAACGCCGACCTGCTCATCGTGTCGTGCCGGATCGTGAGGATCTCGCCGTCGCCGCCCAGCAGCACCTCCTGGTGCGCGATCAGCCCGGACAGCCGCACCGCGTGCACGTGCACGCCCCCGACGTCCGCCCCGCGGGCGCCGTCGAGCGCGGTGCTCGTGGCATCGGGCATCTGCCCGAGCCCCGCCTTGCCGCGCGCCTCCGCCACCAGCTCCGCCGTGCGCCGGGCCGTGCCGGACGGCGCGTCGGCCTTGTTGGGATGGTGCAGCTCGACGATCTCAACGGACTCGAAGTAGCGGGACGCCTGCTGGGCGAAGTGCATCATGAGCACGGCGGCGATGCCGAAGTTGGGCGCGATCAGGCAGTGGGTGCCCGGAGACTCGGCCAGCCATCCGCGCACGGTCGCCAGCCGTCCCTCGTCGAACCCGGTCGTGCCCACCACCGGGTGGATGCCGTGGCGGATCGCCCACTCGAGGTTGCCCATGACCACGTCGGGATGGGTGAAGTCGACCACCACCTCGGCGCCCTCGAGCCCCTCGATGGGGTCGTCCTTGTCGAGCGCGGCCACCAGCTCCATGTCGGTGGCCGCCTCGACCGCCTTGCACACCTCGACGCCCACCCGACCGCGAGCGCCCAGCACACCTACCCTGATCACACGGCAACCCTATACCAGCAGGAAACCTGCCCATCGGACTGCCGTCCCGCCGTCGTGGCCGGTCAAGACCGCGACGGCAGCCGACTTGGCAGGTTTCTCACTGGCTGACGACGTCGGAGAAGTCCTTGTCGCCGTACGGGCCGATCACGGCGAGCGTGAGCGGCCGTTCGAGCACGTCCCTGGCCACCGCGTCGATCTCGTCGGGGGTGACCGCCTCGATGCGCGACAGCACCTCGTCCACCGACATCAGCTCGTCGTAGACCAGCTCGTTCTTGCCGATGCGCGACATGCGCGAGCCGGTGTCCTCCAGTCCGAGCACGAGCCCGCCGCGCATCTGCCCCTTGCCGCGCATGATCTCGTCGGCGCTCAGGCCATCGGACACCACCCTGGACACCTCGTCCCGGCAGATCTTGAGCACGTCGTCGATCTTCGACGGCAGACAGCCCACATAGATACCGAACTGGCCGGTGTCGGCGTAGGCCGAGGTGTAGCTGTAGGCGGAGTAGGCCAGGCCGCGCTTCTCCCTGATCTCCTGGAAGAGCCTGGACGACATGCCGCCGCCCAGCGCCGCGTTGAGCACGCCGAGCGCGAACCTGCGGTCGTCCGTACGGGACAGGCCGGTCGTGCCGAGCACCAGATTGGCCTGCTCGGTCGGCCGGTCGAGCACCCGTACGCCGGAGCGCGTCTCCGCCCCCGGGCCGCTGGTGCGCGGCAGAGCGAACTCGGCCGGTCCGCTGAGCGCGCCCGCCCGCTCATACGCCCGGGTGACCAGTTCGACGACCTCTTCGTGCCGTACGTTGCCCGCCACGGACACGACGGTGCGGCGGGGCCGGTAGTAGCGGTGGTAGTACTCGGCGATCCGGTCGCGCGCGAGCGTGTTGATCGAGTCGACCGTGCCGAGGATGGGCCGGCCGATGGGCGAGTCGCCGTAGAGCGCGGCGGCGAACTGCTCATGCACCACGTCGGAGGGGTCGTCGTCGTGCATGGCGATCTCCTCGAGGATCACGCCGCGCTCGGACTCGACGTCCTCCTCCGTGATGAGCGAGCTGGTCACCACGTCGGCGAGCACGTCGACCGCGATCGGCAGGTCCTCGTCGAGCACGCGCGCGTAGTAGCACGTGTACTCCTTGGCGGTGAAGGCGTTGATCTCACCGCCGATGCCCTCGATGGAGGCGGAGATCTCCATCGCGTCGCGCGTGGGGGTGCCCTTGAACAGCAGATGCTCGAGGAAGTGGGTGGCCCCCATGTGCTCGGGGGCCTCGTCGCGCGAGCCGATGCCGACCCACATGCCGACCGCGACACTGCGCACGGTCGGCATGGTCTCGGTCACCACGCGCAGCCCGCCGGGGAGGACGGTACGCCTCACCACCCCGGCTCCATCCCTGCCGGGGTGCAGCGTGGTCGTGAGCCCCTCAGGGAGGGACTCAGGACCGCTGTTGGTCAACTCGCTCACGAGTTTCGGTCGTCCCCGTCGTTGCTGCTGCCACGGGTGCGAACGCGGGTCCGGGTGCGACGGGGCCGATCCTGCTTGTCCTCGGCGGCCTCTCTCTCGGAAGCCTCCTCGGCAGGCGGAGCCTCCCCTTCCTCGTCGGCCCCGGCGGCGCCCTTCGCCTCCTTCTCGGCGGCCTCCTTCTCGATGACCTCGACGGGCACCAGCGAGAGCTTGCCCCGGGCGTCGATCTCGGCGATCTCGACCTGGATCTTCTCGCCGACGCTCATCACGTCTTCGACGTTCTCGATGCGCTTGCCGCCGTGCAGCTTGCGGATCTGCGAGACGTGCAGCAGACCGTCCTTGCCGGGCAGGAGCGAGATGAACGCGCCGAAGGCCGCGATCTTGACGACCGTGCCGATGTAGCGCTCACCGACCTCCGGCATGTGCGGGTTGGCGATGGCGTTGATCGCCGAACGGGCCGCCTCGGCGGAGGGGCCGTCGGTGGCGCCGATGTAGATCGTGCCGTCGTCCTCGATGGTGATCTCGGCGCCGGTGTCGTCCTGGATCTGGTTGATCATCTTGCCCTTCGGGCCGATGACCTCGCCGATCTTGTCGACCGGGACCTTGATGGTGATGATGCGCGGCGCGGTCGGGTTCATCTCCGCCGGAGAGGCGATCGCCTCCTGCATCACGTCGAGGATCGCCAGGCGGGCGCCCTTGGCCTGCTTCAGCGCGCCCGCGAGCACGCTCGCGGGAATGCCGTCGAGCTTGGTGTCGAGCTGCAGCGCGGTGATGACGTCCTTGGTGCCGGCGACCTTGAAGTCCATGTCGCCCATGGCGTCCTCGGCGCCGAGGATGTCGGTCAGCGTGACGTAGGTGTCACCCTCGCCGATCAGGCCCATCGCGATGCCCGCGACCATCTCCTTGAGCGGCACACCGGCGTCGAGCAGCGCCATCGTGGACGCGCAGACCGAGCCCATCGAGGTGGAGCCGTTGGAGCCGAGCGCCTCGGAGACCTGGCGGATGGCGTACGGGAACTCCTCGCGGGTCGGGAGCACCGGGATCAGCGCCCGCTCGGCCAGCGCGCCGTGACCGATCTCGCGGCGCTTGGGCGAGCCCACCCGGCCGGTCTCGCCGGTGGAGTAGGGCGGGAAGTTGTAGTTGTGCATGTAGCGCTTGGTCCGCTCAGGGTTGAGCGTGTCGATGACCTGCTCCATGCGGAGCATGTTGAGCGTGGTGATGCCCATGATCTGGGTCTCGCCGCGCTCGAACAGGGCCGAGCCGTGCACCCGGGGCACCACGTGGACCTCGGCCGACAGGGCGCGGATGTCCTTGGTGCCGCGGCCGTCGATACGGATGCCCTCGTTGATGACCCGCTCGCGCATGAGCTTCTTCATCACCGAGCGGAACGCGGCCGAAATCTCCTTCTCGCGCCCCTCGAACTCGGGCAGGAGCTTCTCGGCGGCCAGCGCCTTGACCTTCTCCAGCTCGTTCTCGCGCTCCTGCTTGCCGGCGATGGCCAGGGCGGCGGACAGCTCGGTCTTCACCGCGGCCTCGACCGCGTTGTAGACGTCCTCCTGGTAGTCCAGGAAGACCGGGTATTCGGCCGTCTCCTTGGCCGCGACCTGCGCGATGCGCGCCTGGGCCTCGCACAGCACCTTGATGAACGGCTTCGCCGCCTCCAGGCCCTGCGCGACGGTCTCCTCGGTCGGCGCGACGGCGCCCTCGGCGACCAGCTTGAGCGTGTCCTTGGTGGACTCGGCCTCGACCATCATGATCGCGACGTCGCCGTCGTCGAGCACGCGGCCCGCCACGACCATGTCGAACGTGGCCCGCTCCAGCTCGTGGTGCGTCGGGAAGGCCACCCACTGGCCGTCGATCAGCGCGACGCGCACGCCGCCGATCGGGCCGGAGAACGGCAGCCCGGCAAGCTGGGTGGACAGCGACGCGGCGTTGATCGCGACGACGTCGTAGAGGTGGTCGGGGTTGAGCGCCATCACGGTGGCGACGACCTGGATCTCGTTACGCAGGCCCTTCACGAACGACGGGCGCAGCGGCCGGTCGATCAGCCGGCAGGTGAGGATCGCGTCCTCAGAGGGACGGCCCTCACGGCGGAAGAACGAGCCGGGGATGCGACCCGCGGCGTACATGCGCTCTTCGACGTCGACCGTGAGCGGGAAGAAGTCGAAGTTCTCCTTGGGCGCTTTCGACGCGGTGGTGGCTGAGAGCACCATCGTGTCGCTGTCGAGGTAGGCGACGGCGGAGCCCGCCGCCTGGCGCGCGAGACGACCGGTCTCGAACCGGATCGTGCGTGTGCCGAATGCGCCGTTGTCTATGACGGCTTCAGCAGTGTGGACACCCTCCACGGGGGACCTCCTTGTAGTCGGTCTCCCGCGCCCTTTTCTCACCGGCACCCTCGTTAGGTGCAGCGCCGGTCTTCGATCGAAGCGCCCGGTCACATTTCACTGTCAAATTCCTACCGGAAGCCACTACCGAGGACCGGCCCGCAGGCGTCGCGGGTCGCATGGTGCTGAGCGGACGCGGGGGCTGTGTGTCTCGGATCTTCAGTTGTACGTCAGGCGCGACGGCGTTTCCACGCCGCCACGCGCCCGACCATATGGCTCTACCCATATGAGAAAGGGAGCGGCGCGTGCGCCGCTCCCTTTCCATGTTATCGGCGCAGGCCGAGCCGCTCGATAAGCGAGCGGTAGCGCTGGATGTCGACCTTCTGCAGGTACTTCAGCAGGCGACGCCGGCGACCGACGAGCAGAAGCAGGCCACGACGGCTGTGGTGGTCGTGCTTGTGCGTCTTCAGGTGCTCGGTGAGCTCGCTGATGCGCTTGCTCAGCAGTGCGATCTGCACCTCGGGCGACCCGGTGTCGCCTTCGGCCGTCGCGTATTCGCTGATGATGGACTTCTTGGCAGCGGTGTCGAGGGACACGGCTCTCCTTTGAGCTACAGGCACGCGCGAATGAAATTGAGAGTGCGAACGACCGTGCGTGCCTACAGTCGCCGCGGTGAAGGCCGTCGTGGGCAGCGCGCAGCGCCGCCGCTACAGAGCCGACATGCAAGGCTACCACCTCACACGGAGTACTCGGGCGCTACCCAGCCGGTCAAGCATGCGCTCCGTAACGGCGCTCAGCCGGTGAAGGGTCAGAGGGCGTTTCCTGGAGGGCCCTCAGCCCGGTGCGGCGGGTGGCCTGCCCGTGCGGAGCCGTAAAACATGGTGAATTCAGCGTGTGAGACGGCGGGCGGCCTCCACGTCAGCGTGAATTTGAGCGATAAGCGCGTCAACGGACTCGAAGCGCGTGTTGCCGCGCAGCCGCGCGGCGAACTCGACTGCCACGTGCACCCCGTACAGCTCCAGATCATCCCGATCCAGCGCATAGGCCTCGACTGTCCGCGGCACCCCCTCGAACGTCGGGTTGGTGCCGACCGAAATCGCCGCCGGCCACCGCTCGCCCGCGTAGAGCGCGGGCAGGTTGGCCACCGGCACGCACTCCAGCCACCCCGCGTAGACCCCGTCGGCCGGGATGGCCGTGTGCTGCGGCGTCTCGACGTTCGCGGTCGGGAAGCCCAGCTGGCGGCCCCGCTGGTAGCCGCGCACGACCACGCCCTCCACCCGGTGCGGCCGCCCGAGCTGCTCACGGGCGCCCTCGACATCGCCCTCGACGAGCCGCTCGCGGATCGAGGCCGAGGAGACGGCGTCGAGCATGGGCACGACCTCCACCTCGAAATCGTATTTATCGCCCAGCGTCCGCAATGTCTCCACATCGCCGCTCGCCTGGTGCCCGAACACGAAGTCCTCCCCCACCGCCACGACGGCCGCCCGCAGCCGTTCGGCCAGCACGTTCTGGGCGAAGTCGTCCGGGCTCGTCCGCGACAGGTCGAGCGTGAACGGCACCACGTCGATCTCGTCCACACCCAGCCCGGCCAGCAGCTCGGCCCTGCGCCGCACGCTGGTGAGCCGCTGCGGGTGCGACCCGGGCCGCACCACCTCGTCAGGATGCGGCTCGAACGTGACGGCCACGCTACGCAGCCCCCGCTCGCGAGCGATGGCGACAGCCCGCTCGACCACCCGCCGGTGCCCGCGGTGGACCCCGTCGTACACGCCTATGGTGACGACAGACCTTCCCGAACCCTGCACGCTAGGCCCCATTCGCTCGTGGCGGATCAATCCGACACAAGCCTGCCACGCGCGTCTCTATTCCCTCTAACCGAGGGCGATAGGATCGGACATCATGCCTCGTTACGCGCTTCTGATCCTGCCTGCCTTCAACCGGGTCTACGGGGAGAGCTCCATCCGGCTGACCCGTGGCGAGCTGGCCGTGTTCGACGCGCGCGGGCTGGGCGGGAAGGTGGTGGACACACAGGAGACCACCATCGGGGGTGTGCCGTATGTGACGTTTGAGACGTCATCGGACTTGAGCGAGTCGGATATCTCGCTTTTGTCCAACCTTTCCTCTGTTTATGCGATTTTTGGGATAGAAGGGGAGCTACTCCGGCCGCTCGCCATGAAGCCGCTCGACCGGCTGAGCAGCGACCTGATCACCATCCAGAAGTACGCGGGAAAGACCAACGAGCACTTCACCAAGCTGCTGCTCAACGTCACCGTGCTGGCCGGGGACAAGGGCCTCGGCGAGCGGCTGGCGGTGTTCGACCCGATGTGCGGACGCGGCACGACGCTCAACCAGGCTCTCATGTACGGCTACGACGCCTACGGGCTCGACGTCGACGGCAAGGACTTCGAGGCCTACTCCGGGTTCATCAAGACCTGGCTGCGTAACAAGCGGCTCAAGCACACCGCCGAGACCGTTCCGGTGCGGCGCGAGCGGGCCCTGGTGGGGCGGCGGCTGAATGTGACGTTCGGGCTGTCGAAGGAGGCGCTCAAGGCCGGCGACGTGCAGCACCTGGCCATGGTGAACGCCGACACGCTCAAGAGCCGGGAGTTCTTCAAGCCGCGCTCGTTCGACGTCTTGGTGGCGGACGCGCCCTACGGCGTCCAGCACGGCAGCAAGGGCGGCAGCGGGCTGTCACGGAGCCCGCTGGAGCTCCTCAGGCAGGCCGTCCCGGTCTGGACCGAGTTGCTTCGCCCCGGCGGCGCGATGGGCATCTCCTGGAACACCTACGGGGGCAAGAGCTCCGAGCTGGCCAAGATCCTCGCCGGGGCCGGTCTGGACGTGATGGACTACCCCGACTTCGAGCACTGGGTGGACCAGGCGATCGTCCGCGACATCATCGTCGCCCGCAAACCCGCCTGAGCCACCGCGGCGCGCGCCGGGGCGGCATCCTCAGATGGCCTTCCAGGCCCCGGAGACAGCTCTAGGGGACGAAGACGGCGAGGGGCTTGGCCACGCGGCCGTGCTCCTCAACCAGCGCCAGCAGCTCACCCTCAGGCCCGAACACGCCGATCGGCCCCTTCCCGAGCCCGACGGCGCCCAGGCGCCCCCCATGCCCGATGACGCGCGCCTCCTCGGCCGTCACGTCCCGGCGCGGGAACGCCGCCGCCACCGCCTCGCCGATGGGCAGGATCACGCACTCCTCGGCGAGTTGCTCGACGGTCCTGGCCAGCGAGAGGTCGTAAGGCCCCACGCGGGTGCGCCGCAGCCGGGTCAGATGCCCCCCGACCCCGAGCGCCGCCCCCAGGTCGCGGGCCAGCGCGCGGATGTAGGTGCCGCTGGAGCAGGTCACGACCGCGTCCACGTCCACGACGTCGTCGTGGGCCCGGATGTCGAGCACCTCGAACGACCGCACGGTGACAGGCCGGGCCTGCAGCTCGACCTCCTCGCCCGCGCGTGCCTTCTTGTAGGCGCGCTGCCCGTTCACTTTGATCGCGCTCACCTGCGGCGGGACCTGCATGATCTCACCGGTCAGCGCCGCGACGCCCTTGTGGATCTCGGCCGCCGTCACCTCTGACGCCGGTGTCGTGGCGGTGATCTCGCCCTCGGCGTCGTCGGTGTTCGTGCTCACGCCGAGCCGGATCGTGCCCTCGTACACCTTCTCGGTCAGCGTCAGGTGTCCGAGCAGCCTGGTGGCCTTCTCCACACCGACCACGAGCACGCCTGTCGCCATCGGGTCGAGCGTGCCCGCGTGCCCCACGCGGCGGGTGCCGGCGATGCGCCGCATCTTGGCCACCACGTCATGGGACGTCCAGTCGCCGGGCTTGTCGACGATGATCAGACCGCTCTCGGCCATCAAACCTTCCCCAGCTCGCGCCGGAAGGCGGCCATGGTCGCCTCCACGCTGTCGTGCGAGGTGTATCCGGCCGCGTTGTGGTGCCCGCCGCCGCCCAGAGCCGCGCACACGGCTCCCACGTCGACCGTGCCCTTGGACCGGGTCGAAACCTGCCAGTGGCCGTGGTCGTCCTCCTTGAGCACGACCGCGACCTCGGCCTCGTCGGTGCGCCGCACGATGTCGATGATGCCTTCCAGCTCCGCGTACGGCAGCCCTTGCGCGGCCCGATCGACCCGCGTCACGTACGTCCAGACCAGCCCGTCCTCCAGCACCGCCCGGTCGAGCGCGGCGGCCAGCACCTTGAGGTAGCCGAACGGTGAACGGTCCCACAGCTCGCGGGCGATCTCGTCGGTATGGAGCCCGGTCGCGACCAGCCTGGCGGCCATCTGGTGCACGGCAGGCGTGGTCAAGGAGTGCCGGAACGACCCCGTGTCGGTCACCAGCCCCGTGTACAGGCAGGTGGCGATGTCACGGTCGAGCCGGCCGCCGAGCCGGTAGAGGAGCTGCTCGGCCGGCATGGCCGTGGCGGCCGCCGTGGAGTCGATGAGGCTGAGCGTGCCGAACCCCTCGTTCGAAGGATGGTGGTCCACCACGATCACCTCGTGCGCCCTGGCAGTGTTGTCACGCAGCAGCCCCAGCCGCTCGAACGTCGAGACGTCGAAGGTGATCATCAGCTTGGGCGCGGCGGGATAATCCGCCGGCGGCACCAGCATCTCCTGCCCCGGCAGGAACCGCAGCAGTCGCGGCACCACGAAGTGATGGTCGCCGAACGACGCCACGACCCGCTTGCCCATCGACCGCAGCGCGAACCCCACGGCCAGCATCGAGCCGAGCGCGTCGCCGTCCGGTGTCACATGGCAGGCGAGCGCGATCTCCTCCGCCTGGCGGATCAGCCGCACCGCCCGGTCCCACGCGGCCTCAGGGATCGCGGTGGCCGTGCGGGGACCCAGACGGGCCGGGCGGCCCGCCCTGTCGCGTACGTCGGGCGTCACTCCTGGTCGTCCTCACCCTCGTCCGGCTTCTTGTAGGGGTCGGCCTCCCCTGCGTAGGAGGCGGTCTCGGCCTGGCGCGCGACCTCGGCGTCCCGCGCCCTGGCGGCGAGGATCAGGTCGTCGAGGTGGCGCGCGCTGTCGGGCAGCGGGTCGTGCTTGAACGTCAGCGTCGGAGCGAAACGTACGCCGGTCTGGCGGCCCACCTCGGAGCGGATGATCCCCTTGGCGCTCTCGAGGGCGGCCGCGCTGTCGCTCCGCTCGGCGTCGGAGCCGAACACCGTGTAGAACACCGTCGCCTCGCGCAGGTCAGCCGTGACGCGCGCGTCGGTCACGGTGACGAAGCCCAGGCGCGGGTCCTTGATCCGGCGTTCCAGCATCTCGGCGACGATCTGCTGGATGCGGTCGGCGAGTTTGCTCGCTCGTGCGGCATCCACCATGTTCGCTCCCCCTCACGCACGACCTGGCCGTGCTGTCGTTCAATCTTCGTCGTTGTAGAGCCGGTGCCTGGCGGACAGCAGCTCGATCTCAGGGCGGAAGGCCACCATCCGCTCGCAGGCGTCCAGCACCTCTTTGCAGTTTCCCGCGGAGGCGGAGACCACGGCGACGCCGACCTCGGCCCTGCGATGCAGGTCGAGATGGCCGGTCTCAGCCACCGCGATGCTGGGGTAACGGCGCTGCAGCTCGGCGATCAGCGGCCGCACGACAGAGCGCTTCTGCTTCAGCGACCTGACGTCGCCGAGCAGGATGTCCAGGGTCAGAGCACCCACATACATCGTTCGCAACCGCCGCTTGACCTGGTGTGAACGCACGACCGGCCTGGTGCGGCGGAGACCAGGCCAGAGCGTGCGAGAAGCGCCCGGCGGATGTCCCGCCGGGCGCCCGGCCGCGCGTCACACGCGCGGCTTCTCCCGCATCTCGAATGTCTCGATCACGTCGTCGATCCGGATGTCGTTGTAACCGACACCGATGCCGCACTCGAAGCCCTCGCGGACCTCGGTGGCGTCATCCTTGAAGCGACGCAGGGACGAGACGGTCAGGTTGTCGGCGATGACGACGCCATCGCGGATGATCCTGGCCTTGCTGTTGCGGACGATCGTGCCGGAGCGGACCAGCGAACCGGCGACGTTGCCGATCTTCGGCACCTTGAAGACCTCGCGGACTTCGGCGGTGCCCATCTGGACCTCTTCGAACTCGGGCTTGAGCATGCCCTTGAGCGCCGCTTCGATCTCCTCGATCGCCTGGTAGATGACCGAGTAGTAGCGGATGTCGACGCCCTCGCGCTCGGCCAGGTCGCGCGCCCGCGGCTCGGGACGCACGTTGAAGCCGATGATGACCGCGTTGTCGTCGGCGACGGCCAGGTTGACGTCGTACTCGGTGATGGCGCCGACCGCGCGGTGCAGGACACGGAGCCTGACCTCGTCGCCGACGTCGATCTTGAGCAGGGCGTCTTCCAGGGCCTCCACCGAACCGGACACGTCACCCTTGATGATGAGCTTGAGCTCGTCGACGCGACCCTTCTCAAGGTCGCTGAACAGCTCTTCGAGGGTGCGGCGACGGCTCGACTTCGCCATGTCGGCGCTGCGCTTGCGCGCCGCGCGCTGCTGGGCGATCTGCCGGGCCATCCGGTCGTCGGTGACCACGATGAAGTTGTCACCGGCGCTCGGCACGGCCGTCAGACCCATCACCAGGACCGGACGGGACGGCGTGGCCTCCTCGACCGCGTCGCCGTTGTCGTCGAGCATCGCGCGGACGCGGCCGAAGGCCTCGCCACACACGATCGAGTCGCCGACGCGCAGCGTGCCGCGCTGGACCAGGACGGTCGCGACAGGGCCGCGGCCCTTGTCGAGGTGCGCCTCGATCGCGATGCCCTGGGCGTCCATCGTCGGGTTGGCCCGCAGGTCGAGCTCGGCGTCCGCGGTCAGCAGGATGGCCTCGAGGAGCTCGTCGATGCCCGTGCCGTTCTTCGCCGAGATGTCGACGAACAGCGTCGAGCCGCCGTACTCCTCCGCCACCAGGCCGTACTCGGTGAGCTGGGCCCGGACCTTGTTGGGGTCGGCGCCCTCCTTGTCGACCTTGTTGACCGCGACCACGATCGGCACCTCGGCCGCCTGGGCGTGGTTGAGGGCCTCGATCGTCTGCGGCTTCACGCCGTCGTCGGCCGCGACCACCAGCACCGCGATGTCGGTGGACTTGGCGCCTCGGGCACGCATGGCGGTGAACGCCTCGTGACCCGGGGTGTCGATGAAGGTGATCTTCCGGTCTTCGCCCTCGTGCTCGGTGGCGACCTGGTAAGCACCGATGTGCTGGGTGATGCCACCCGCCTCGCGCGCCACCACGTTGGTCTTGCGGATGGCGTCGAGCAGCTTGGTCTTACCGTGGTCGACGTGACCCATGACGGTCACGACCGGCGGGCGCGCGGCCAGGTCGGCCTCGTCGCCCTCGTCCTCGCCGAACTCGATGTCGAAGGCCTCGAGAAGCTCGCGGTCCTCCTCCTCCGGGCTGACGACCTGGATGTTGTAGTCCAGCTCCTGACCGAGCAGCTGCAGCGTCTCCTCGTTGACCGACTGCGTCGCGGTCACCATCTCGCCGAGGTGCAGCATGATCTGCACGAGCGAGGCGGGGTTCGCGCCGATGCGGTCGGCGAAGTCGGACAGCGACGCACCGCGCGGAAGGCGGATCGTCGCGCCGTTGCCACGAGCGACCTGCACGCCGCCGATCGCCGGCGCCGACATGTTGTCGAACTCCTGGCGCCTCTGCCGCTTCGACTTGCGCCCGCGGGCCGGACGACCGCCGGGACGCCCGAAGGCACCCGCGGTGCCGCCACCACGGCCACGGCCGCCGGGACCGGGACGACCGCCGAAGCCACCGCCACCGCCACCGGGACCACCGGTGCCGGTGCGCTGGCCGGTGCCGCCGCCACCACCGGGACGGCCCGCGAAGCCGCCGCCGCCACCACCGGGACGGCCACCGCCGCCACCACCGGGACGGCCACCGCCGCCACCGCCGGGACGGCCGCCACCGCCGCCACCACCGGGACGGCCACCGCCGCCACCGCCGGGACCGGCAGGACGACCCTGCGGCATCATCATCGGATTGGGACGCGGACCACCGGGACGGGGACCGCCCGCACCGGGACCAGGACGCGGACCACCGGCACCGGGCGGGCCGGGACGCGGCCCGGGCCTGGGACCGGCGTCGCCGGTGCCGCCACGGCCCTGCGGCGGACGCGGCATCGCGCCGTCACGCGGCGGGCCGTCGCGACGCTCGCGCTGGCCGGGGCCGCCTCCGTCGCGCTGGCCACCGCCCTGGCGCGGCGGGCGCGACTGGCCCATGCCGCTGGCGGTCGAGGAGAACGGGTTGTTACCGGGACGCGGGCCACGCGGGCCGGGCTTGGGACCCTGACCGGGACGCGGGCCGCCACCGGTGGGCGCGCCGGGACGCGGCGCCTGCTGGGCACCGCCACCACCCGAGGGCCCGGGCCGGGGCGCGGGGCCGGGCTTGGGACCCGGACGGGCACCCGAGGGACCGGGACGCGGACCCGGAGTCGGACGCGCGGGCGCGCCGCTCTCGAATCGTGCTTGCGGGGCCCCAGAAGTCTCGCCGCGAGCGGCCTCCGGCTGCTGCTGCGGCTGGTGGGGCATGGGCACCGGCGGGCGCGGCTGAGCGCCGCCCGCGGGGCCGGGCCGCGGACCGGGCTTGGGACCCGGACGCGGGACTGATGAGGGGACCGGCGCCTGCGCGACGCCGTTACCGGCCTGGCCTTCCGCCGGCCGGGGAGCAGCCTTCGGCGGCTGCGGCTTGTTGGACGGCTGTCCGCCGCCCCTGGAGGGCCCACCCTTCGATGCGCCCAGAGCTTCGGTGAGCCTGCGGACCACCGGCGCCTCGATGGTCGAGGACGCCGAGCGGACGAACTCTCCCATCTCCTGGAGCTTGGCCATGACGACCTTGCTCTCTACGCCGAACTCCTTAGCGAGCTCGTATACCCGGACCTTCGCCACTGCACTCCCTTACTCGGCCCGGGAGGCTGGCTATGCCGTCCGGACCGTCGCTACCTTGACGTCTTCATCGCCGCGTGCTCATCAGGCGCTCATAGCAATCTGACTCCGCCCATCAACTCGGCGTCCTACATGACATTTCGGTGTCTCCTTCCAGGTGCGCTCGCACACGCGATACGTCAAGCGGCCCCGGCACGCGAAAAGCGCGCGAGAACGCTCGGCGCCGCTCGGCAAGCTCCAGACAACTCAAGGACGGATGCAGCGATGCACCGCGGCCAGGAAGCCGTCCTCGCAGGTCAGGGACCAGGTGATCCTCGACCCGAACCAGGCGGAGCAGCTCGGACTTAGCCGTGCGAACCCTGCAGCCCACACAGGTGCGCTGTGGAACCGCTTGGCCACCATATTCCAGCTTACCGTGTTGACGCATCTACGGAACCGGCGGCATCTTCGGCCTGTGTGTCGGGCCGGATGTCGATCCGCCACCCTGTGAGTCTCGCGGCGAGCCGGGCGTTCTGGCCCTCTTTCCCGATGGCCAGCGAGAGCTGGTAGTCGGGCACGGTCACCCGCGCGACGCGCCCCTCGAGATCGAGCACCTCGACATGGGAAACACGGGCCGGCGACAGGGCATTCCCCACGAACTCGCCCGGGTCCTCCGACCAGTCGATGATGTCGATCTTCTCTCCGTGTAGCTCGGTCATCACGTTGCGTACGCGTGAACCCATCGGCCCGATGCAGGCGCCCTTGGCGTTGACGCCCGGCTTGCGCGACCTCACCGCGATCTTCGTACGGTGGCCCGCCTCACGCGCCACCGCCGCGATCTCCACGGTGCCGTCGGCGATCTCGGGCACCTCCAGCGCGAAAAGCTTCTTCACCAGCCCGGGATGCGTGCGCGACAAGGTGACGGAGGGGCCCTTGTGACCCTTCTTCACCTGCACTACGTAAGCGCGGATGCGCTCTCCGTGTACGTAGTCCTCGCCGGGGACCTGCTCGGCGTGCGGCAGCACCGCCTCGATCTTGCCGAGGTCGACCAGCACCACGCGCGGATCCTTGCCCTGCTGGATGACGCCGGAGACCAGCTCGCCCTCGCGGCTGGCGAACTCGCCGAAGTTGATCTCGTCTTCGGCGTCGCGCAGCTGCTGCAGGATGACCTGCTTGGCGGTGGTGGCGGCGATCCTGCTGAAGTTGCTGGGCGTATCGTCGAACTCCCTGACGACCTCGCTGTCCTCGTCGAGCTCGGCCGCCCAGATCGTGACGTGACCGCTGCTCCTGTCGAGCTCGGCGCGCGCCTTGGACGCGGCGCCCTCGGTGCGGAAGTAGGCGATCAGCAGCGCGTCCTCGATCGCCTTGACGACCAGGTCGAAGGAGATGTCCTTTTCCCGCTCCAGGCTGCGCAGGACGCTCATGTCGATGTCCACGACGGCCCCCCTTAGCCTTCGTCGCCGTCGACGTCGTCGATCCGGCGGAACTCCACCTGTACCCGTCCCCGGGTCAGGTCCTCGTAATCAAGTCTGCGTGCGGTGCCTTCGACATCCATGTCGACACCGGTCTCATCAGCGGCCAGGATGCGGCCCTCCACCACGGTGCCGTCTCTCATCTCTGCCTTCACCAGCCGTTTCGCCGCTCGGCGCCAGTGGCGCGGCTCGGTCAGCGGGCGGTCGACGCCCGGCGAGGAGACTTCCAGCGTGTAAGCCGACTGGCCCATCGAGTCGTCGGCGTCCAGGGCCGTGGAGACGGCCTGGCTCACCTCGGCCACGTCGTCGAGGCTCACGCCGCCGTCGCGATCGACGATCACGCGCAGCAAGCGTCTCTTGCCTGCCTGGGTGACCGTGACGTCCTCCAGATCGAGGCCCTCCGCGCCGACCACGGGCTCAAGGAGCTTCATCAGGTGGTCGCGGGGTGATGCGCTGCCCATATCGACCTCCCCTATTGTCATGTCTCAGCCGGGCGGACCTCGCCTCTGGCTCCCCGCCGTCTGGCCGCTCAGCCAGCGACGACAGTTGACACCCTATCTGTATGAGGGCACGGAAAGAGCGCCACTCGTCGTGGTCGAATGGCGGAGCGTCGCCTGACAGCGATCCCGGGCACTAGCCCGTACGATGCTACCGATGAGAAAGCCGCCGAATGGACGGCCGCCACGGCATTCATGAGGCGCGGCAGTAGGGCGGCAGTCCATGAGCGGCTTTCTTGTCGGTCTGCTCCACCGTCACTGGAGGTCCTAGCCCGTGCGCCCGCGTCACCTCTCCCGGCGAGTCTTGCTGGCGGGCGGAGCGGCCGCTCTCACCGCCTGCAGCGCGTCCGGCCCGCCGCAGCCCTCCGTCAAGGCCTCCGACTCCCCCGAGACCACCCTGCTGAAAGGCCTGATCACGGAGAAGGAGCGGACGATCGAGCTCTACTCGTCGCTGATCTCGGGCGGGGCGCAGAAGCTGGTCCCGTTCCGGGACCGCCACCAGGCCCATCTGAACGAGCTGCGCAAATATGTCACCGTGGCCTCGTCGGCGCCCGTCACCGCCTCGTCGCCGCCCGTCACCGCCTCGACCGCCGCCACTCCCAAGCCGTCGCTGTCGCGGCTGCGGGATCTGGAGCGCAAGGCCGCCGCCCTGCGGGTCCGGCAGCTCGCCGGCGTCTCGCCCGGGGTGGCGCAGCTGATCGCCAGCATCGGAGCCTGCGAGGCCGCCCACGCCGTCGCCCTGCCGAGGTCGCTGTGAGCCCCGACGACATCGAGAAACTACGCAAGGCGCTGGCGGCCGAGCACGCGGTGCTGTTCGCCTACGGGCTGCTGGGCGCGCGTACGTCGGGGTCGCTGCGGGCCAGGATCAGCGCGGCCTTCGACGCCCACCGGGCGCGCCGCGACCAGTTGCGCACGTTCATCACGGCGCGGGGCGGCCGGCCGGCCGAGCCCGACGCCTCCTACGCGCTCCCGTTCTTCCCCGCCGACCAGGCGCTGGCCGTCAAGCTGGCGGTGCACCTGGAGAACGGCGTCACGGCCGCCTATCTCGAGCTGGCCGCCGCGCAGGACATCACGCTGCGCCGCTATGCCGCGCTGGCCATGCAGGAGGCCGTGACCCGCTCGTACGCCTTCCGCCCCGCCCAGCCCCCGGCCTTCCCCGGCATGCCGGTGGCGGCGGCCGCCCCGCCTCCTTCGCCCTCTCCCTCGGCGACCTCGAGCGGCGGATAGGTCCCTGCCTTCGGGGGCGCGGCACCGCTGGGAAGGCACGGTCCGGGAGGGCGCCGTTCAGGCACAGGACCGGGAGCAGGCCTCCTCACCGGTACAGGACGGAGAGCAGGTCGGGCCCGAGACGTTCGACGGCGTCGGCGTCGAGCTGGTAGTAGACGACCGAGCCGCGCCTGTGGGTGTGGACGAGCTGCGCCTCCCTGAGCCTGCGCAGGTGCCGGGAGACCTGGGGCGCGCTCATGCCGAGCTGGGTGGCCAGCTCGGAGGTGGCGACCGGGTTGCGCAGGATCGCGTACGCGAGCCGCAGCCTGGTCGGGTCCTGGAGCGCGGCGAGCCGGCGCCTGGCCGTCTCGAGCGTCGGCGTGGCGGCCCCGTCGGCGCTGTACTGGATGACGACCGGGTAGCCGGGATAGTGCTTGATCACGAAGTGCGGCCTGCCGTGGACGGTCGGCACGAGCAGGCAGGGCCGCGCCTCGTCCACGCGGGCGGTGGCGTTGTAGAGCTTGTCGAACACGACCCGCAGCGGCTTCCGCGTGGTCGACGTGATGGACGTGGTCGGAAGGTCGGCCAGCACCAGTGCGCCGCGCCTGTGCAGGTCGCGCACCCGTTCGGCGCGGTCACGGTCGAGGGCCGGGCGCAGCGCGGGCCATTCGGCGTCGAAGGACGCGGCGGCGAACCCGGTGAGGAAGTCGAGCAGCTCGCCACGGAACGCCTCGGGATCGGCACGCAGCCGGGCGCCGATCTCCATGCGGCTGGAGGAGATCAGCCGCAGCCGCTGCAGCACTTCCTCGCTGAGCCTGGGCGCCAGCTCGGTGTCGTTCTTGCCGATCAGCGCCTGCACGGTCATGGCCACGAAGTCGCCGATGGGCAGCTCGGCCACCTCCCGCAGCTCGCCCGCCAGCGTACGCCCTGGTCCAGCCGACAGCGGAAGGAGGTAGCGGGCGCGGAAGGCGCCCCAGAGCGGCGCCCAGGCGGCGGCCGTGACCAGCAGCCCGCCGTCCAGCTCAGCGTGCGCCCTGGCCACCCAGCCGGCACTGCCGGGGTGGTGGCCGGGCTCATCGAGGGCGTGCAGGCAGGCGCAGAGCTCGGCCAGCGGAGACTGCTGAACGCTGACGGATCCTGTGCCGGGGGAGTCGAGGAGGAGCGTGACGGCCACCCTGCACATTACCGCGTTCGCGTCAATCTTCTTGAGAGTCCCTTGGTGTTTGCCCAGGCTGTCGGCTCATGGCTGAGGCACTGCACGTGGTCAAGCATCCGACCGAGTTCTATTCGGCGGGCGCGACGACCGTCTTCGCGTCGAGATACGACCAGCGATTCTCCTACTGCTTGTACGTGCCGTCCGCGCACGACCGGCACGGCGCTCCCGTGCCCCTGGTCGTCCTGCAGCACGGCACGGGACGGCGCGGACCGCAGTACCGGGACAACTTCGCCGAGTGGGCCGAGGAGCACGGCTGCCTCGTGCTGGCCCCGCTCTTCCCCGCCGGCATCGGCGCCGACCCGCACGACCTGCACAACTTCAAGTTCCTCAAGTACGGCGACATCCGCTTCGACCACGCGCTGCTGGCCATGGTCGAGGAGGTGGGCGAGCGCTTCAACGTACGGACCGAGCGGTTCCTGCTGCACGGGTTCTCCGGCGGCGGCCAGTTCGTGCACCGGTTCGCCTACCTGCACGCCGACCGGCTCACCGGATTGTCAATCGGTGCACCAGGGCGGATAACGTACATCGACCAGAGCAGCCCGTGGTGGATCGGGCTGAAGGGGTTCGAGGAGGAGTTCGGCAGCGCTCCCAGGGTGGAGGAGCTGCGCGACGTACCGGTGCAGATGGTGGTGGGCAGCGCGGACGTGGAGACCTGGGAGATCAACAACCAGGGCGGCTCCAACTGGATGGACGGCGCCGACGCCCACGGGACCACCCGCATCGAGCGGCTCCGAGCGCTGCGCGACAACTTCGAGGCACACGGGATCGCCGTGCGGTTCGACGTGGTGCCCGGCGTGGGCCACGACCCGATGCTCGTGCTCGAGCCGGTCAAGGACTTCTTCGCATCGATCCTCACCCCCCGGGAGTCATCATGAAGACCAAGCTGTTGGCCGCCGTCACGGCGGCCCTGACCCTCACCGGCTGCGCCGTGGGCGAGGCCACCGATTCGGGCGGCGGCTATCCCAGCAAGCCCCTGTCGATCATGGCGCCGGGCAGCCCGGGCGGCGGCTGGGACACGCGGGCGCGCGGCATCGCCAGCTCGCTGAGCGAGTGCAAGGTGACCGGCGTGAACGCCACGGTCACGAACGTGCCGGGCGCGGGCGGCACGATCGGGCTTGCCCAGTTCGCCAAGAAGAAGGGCGACCCGTACGAGCTCATGGTCATGGACAGCGTGACCATGCTGGGCGGCATCGTGAACAACAAGTCGCCGGTCGACCTGTCCACGCTCACCCCCGTGGCCGGGCTGAGCCGGGGGCCGAGCGCGATCGTGGTGGCGAAGAAGTCGCCGTACAAGGATCTGAAGTCACTGCTGGACGCGATGGAGGCCAAGCCCCACAGCGTCAAGTGGACGGGCGGCTCGCTCGGCGGGCCGGGGCAGATGACGGTGGCCGGGCTGGCCAAGGGCAGGAACATCGCCGCCAAGGAGGTCAACTTCGTGCCCACGGCGGGCGGCGGCGAGTCCATGAACCTGCTGCTCAGCGGCGCCGCCACGGCCGGCATCGACACCGTCGCCGAGCTGCGCGCGCAGATCGAGGCGGGCGAGCTGCGGGTGCTGGCGGTCGACTCGGAGCAGCGGGTGACGGGCGTCGACGCGCCGACGATGAAGGAGCTCGGCCTGGGCGACGAGGCGATCTCCACGCTGGCCGGCGTGCTCGCCCCCGCGGGCCTGACCAAGGAGCAGCAGCAGGAAGTCATCGGCCTGCTGGACAAGGTGCGCCAGACCTCCTGCTGGAAGAAGGTGCTCGAGCGCAACAACTGGACCGAGGACTGGCGTCCCGGCGACCAGTTCGGCCAGGTGCTGGCCGAACAGCGGACACAGGTCACCACCATCCTGGGCGAGCTGGGGCTCGGCAAGTGACGCAGCGTCTCGTTTCGCTCGGTTTCCTCGGTGTCGCCGTGGTGGTGCTGGCCCAGGCGTTCGCGATCCCGCAGGGCGAGGGGTACCAGGCGGTGGGGCCGCGCGCGTTCCCGCTGCTGGTCGGGGCCGGCCTCGCGGTCGTGTCCGTCATGGGGGTCGTCCAGGCGTTCAGACCGGGTACGTCGAGCGCCGGCACGGCCACCTCCGATGAGCCGGAGCAGACGCACTGGCCCTCCGTTCTTCTCCTGATCGGCAGCCTGGTCGCCTACGCGCTGGTCCTGGTCCCCGCCGGGTACTGGCAGGCGACCACTGCCTTCTTCGTGGCCGTCGCCCGGGTGCTGGGCAGCCGGAGGCTGCTGCGCGACGTGCTCGTGGGGCTGGTGCTGGCGCTGGCCACGTATTTCCTGTTCGACCGGCTCCTCGGCATCTCGCTGCCGCCCGGCCTGGTGAGATTGGCGATCTGAGATGGACGTCCTCGGCAACCTGCTGGACGGGTTCGGCCATGCGCTGAGCCTGCAGAACCTGCTGCTCGCCCTGCTCGGCGTCACCGTCGGCACGCTGGTGGGCGTGCTGCCCGGGCTCGGTCCCGCTACGACGATCGCGTTGCTGCTGCCGCTGACGTTCGTGTTCGACTCGGTGGGGGCGTTCGTGATGTTCGCCGGGATCTACTACGGCGGCATGTACGGCGGCTCGACGACCGCGATCCTGCTCAACATCCCGGGCGAGACGGCTTCGATCCCCACCACGCTCGAGGGCTATCCGATGGCCAGGCGGGGGCGGGCCGGGGCGGCGCTGGCGACGGCGGCCATCGGATCGTTCGTGGCGGGCACCATCTCCACGGTCGTCATCACGTTCCTGGCTCCCGGCATGTCGAACATCGCCAAGCTGATCCAGCCGGCCGAATACTTCTCGATCATGGTACTGGCGTTCGTGACGGTCACCTCGCTGATGGGGGACTCGATCGTACGGGGGCTGTCGAGCCTGTTCCTCGGCCTGACCATCGGGATGGTCGGGATCGATCAGATGACCGGCCAGCCGCGGTTCGCGTTCGGCGTGCCCGAGCTGTACGAGGGGCTGTCGGTGGTGGCGGTCGCGGTAGGGCTGTTCGCGGTGGCGGAGGCGGTCTCCACCGCAGCCTCGCGGCACCGTCCCGCCCAGCCGCCCGTCACCGTGACCGGGAGAGTCGGGATGACCCGCGACGACTGGCGCAGGTCATGGAAGCCCTGGCTGCGGGGCACCCTGTTCGGCCTCCCGATCGGATCACTCCCCGCCGGCGGCGCCGAGCTGCCGACCTTCCTCAGCTACAACGTCGAGAAGCGGCTGTCCAAGCACAAGGAGGAGTTCGGACAAGGCGCCATCGAGGGCGTGGCGGGACCCGAAGCGGCCAACAACGCGGCCTTCTCGGGCGTGCTGGTGCCCCTGCTGACACTGGGCATCCCGACGTCGGCCACGGCTAGCATGCTGCTGATCGCGTTCCAGATCTACAACGTGCAGCCGGGGCCGCAGCTCTTCGACCAGCAGCCGGTGCTGGTCTGGACGCTGATCGCCAGCCTGTACATCGGGAACGTGATGCTGCTGGTGCTCAACCTGCCGCTGATCCGGGTCTGGGTGAAGCTCCTCGCCGTCCCCGCCGCCCTCCTCACGGCCGCCATCCTGACCTTCGCCACGCTGGGGGTCTACTCGATCTCGCAGAGCGTCTTCGAGGTGCTGGTGGCGTACGGGTTCGGCCTGCTGGGCTGGGTGCTGCACCGGGCCCGGTACCCGGTGGCGCCGCTGATCCTAGGGGCGGTGCTGGGGCCGCTGATGGAGGTCCAGTTCCGCCGGGCCCTGGCCTTCAGCGAGGGCGACCCCTCGGTCTTCGTCACCCGGCCGGTTTCGCTGGCGATCCTCCTCATCGCAGCCGCCAGCCTGATCGGCCCCGCGGTGCTCCGCCGCCGCACCAAGGTCCCGCTCCCACCGGCCTGACCGCCCGCGGCGGGCGCGTCCGGGACTTCCCGCTCCTGTCGGGTGCGCGCCCCACGCGGATCCCGTGGCGACGGCACCACGGGGAACGGCCCGGGCACGACGTGGCGCGGCGACGCACCACGTGGGGCCGCCCGCGACACAGCACGGCGGCGTCACGGCACGGGCGTCACAGCGCGAGGCGTCACAGCGCGAGGCGTCACAGCGCGAGGCGTCACAGCGCGAGGCGTCACAGCGCGAGGCGTCACAGCGCGGGGCGTCACAGCGCGAGGGGCGCCGCGGGGGGCGCGGCATCCCGCCAGACTCCCCCTCTTCAAATGCGCCGCGTCGGCGAGACGTGGTACGGCGGAGCCCGGCGCCATCGCACGGCGGCCCGCCGTCAACGGCGCACGGCAGCCCACCGCGGCGCGCCGGCAGCTCTCATCAGCGCAGGGCGGGCGCGTTGGCACATGGGCGCGCGCCATTCAGGGCCCGGGGGGCGACTCGCCGGGTGGGGGCGTTCGTATGGTGAGCCCCGCGGGACCCGCGGAAGCCACCAAGCTCGTGGAAAGCCCCCACCACCGTCGGGCGCCCCGAGAGCGCCCACCACCGTCGACCGCGCCGAGAGGGCCCGCCGGCATCGAGCGCGCGAGCACGCCCCGTAGCGTCAGGCATGGGGAGGCTCGGTCACGTTGAGCACCGCGAAGGGCCCGCCGGCATCGAGCGCGCCGGCAAGGCCCTGCGGCGTCAATCGAGGGAAGGCCCGTCAGCCGATGGCGGCCAGGATGCGGTCGGCGGCCTCGGACAGCGGAATCTCCGACTTCTCCCCGGAAACCCGGTCCCGAAGCTCCACAACCCCCTGCGACAGCCCGCGGCCGACCACCACGATCGTGGGTATGCCCAGCAGCTCGGCGTCCTTGAACTTCACCCCGGGCGAGACCGACGGCCGGTCGTCCACCAGGACCCGCAGCCCGCGCGACTCCAGTGAGGCGCTCAGTTCCAGTGCCGCCTCCACCTGGTTCTCCTTGCCGGTCCCGACGATGTGCACGTCGGCGGGCGCGACCTCGCGCGGCCACACCAGCCCGAGCGGGTCGTGGGCCTGCTCGGCGATGACCGCCACGGCGCGGGAGACGCCGATGCCGTAGGAGCCCATCGTGATGCGGATCGGCTTGCCGTCGGGGCCCAGGGCGTCGAGGCCGGCGGCGTCGGCGTACTTGCGGCCGAGCTGGAAGATGTGGCCGATCTCGATGCCGCGGTCGATGGAGAGGTCAGAGCCGCAGCGGGGGCAGGGGTCGCCGGCGCGCACCTCGGCGGCCTCGATCGTGCCGTCGGGGGTGAAGTCGCGCCCCGCCACCACGTTGGCGGCGTGCTTGCCAGGCTCGTTGGCCCCGGTCACCCAGGACGTGCCGGTCACCACCCGGGGGTCGACGAGGTAGCGGATGCCGAGCGAGCGCAGGACCTGCGGGCCGATGTAGCCGCGTACGAGACCGGGATGCTTGGCGAAGTCGGCGGCCTCGAAGATGGCGGGCTCGCCGGGCGCCAGCGCGGCCTCCAGACGCTTGAAGTCGACCTCGCGGTCCCCCGGCACGCCGATGATCAGGGTCTCGACCTTGTCGGAGCCCGGCGTGGAGACCTTGACGACGACGTTCTTGAGCGTGTCGGCGGCGGTGACGGACAGGCCGTGGTGCTCGTTGACGTACGACACCAGCGTCTCGATGGTCGGAGTGTCGGGCGTGTCCATGACCTGCAGCGGCGCCGCGTCGTCGAGCGAGCGGGCGGCGGGCGCGGGCGTGACGACGGCTTCGGCGTTGGCCGCGTAGCCGCACGAGTGGCAGGCCACGAACGTGTCCTCGCCCGTGGGCGTGGGCGCCAGGAACTCCTCCGACGCGGACCCGCCCATCGCCCCCGACTGGGCGAACACGATCTTGTAGTTGATGCCGAGCCGGTCGAAAGTGCGGATGTAGGTCTCGCGGTGCTGCTCGTAGGAGTGCTTGAGCCCGTCGTCGTCGAGGTCGAACGAGTACGAGTCCTTCATGAGGAACTCGCGCCCGCGCAGGATCCCCGCCCGAGGCCTGGCCTCGTCGCGGTACTTCGTCTGGATCTGGTAGAGGGTGACCGGATAGTCCTTGTACGAGGAGTATTCGCCCTTGACCATGTCGGTGAAGAGCTCCTCGTGCGTGGGACCGAGAAGGTAGTCGGCGCCCTTGCGGTCCTGGAGCCGGAAGAGCGTGTCACCGTATTCGGTCCAGCGACCGGTGGCCTCGTAGTATTCGCGGGGCAGCAGGGCGGGGAAGAGCACTTCCTGGCCGCCCATCCGGTTCATCTCCTCGCGGACGATCCTGGTGACGTTTTCCAGCACCATCTTGCCGAGGGGGAGCCAGGAGTAGATGCCAGGCGCCACCCGGCGGACGTAGCCGGCGCGGACCAGGAGCTTGTGGCTCGGCACTTCCGCGTCTGCCGGGTCGTCCCGCAGGGTGCGAAGAAACAACGACGACATGCGCAGCAACACGGCTACTCCTTGCTCGAACCTGGATGTGAAGAACTACAGGCTATCGAGTCGGAGCAGCACAGCGCTCGGGCTTATCGACAGGGCTCAGACCGTCAGGGGAATCCAGCCGGACACGAAGGCGGCAAGGCAGACCGTGAACAGCCCGGCGAACATCGCCGAAAGCGCCAGCGCGCGTATCCGGCCCCGCGCCTTCCTGCGCAGCAGGAACACCAGTGCGACCGACAGCAGCCCGACCACCAGCGCGGGACCGGGCCAGAACGACCGCTCGCTGTCGATGAACCCCGGAGTCGCCCGGTCCACCACGTCCGCGATCAGCGCCACGCCGACCGCGCCCGCCGCGAGGTCGCCCCAGACATCGTCCCTGCGGGTGGCGTACGCCAGCAGGCCCAGGACGACGAGCAGGGCGATCGTCCAGTTGAGCCCGGCGGCGCTACCGCCGATGACGTCGAAGGCCAGGTCGCCGCTGAGCGCGCTCGCGCCCATGGCCGCCACCAGCGTGGACGCGGCCGCCAGGAACGTCGTCAGCAGCGCCCAGCCGAACCCGGACGCCGTCGCCCCCACAGACAGTGACAGGGCGAGATAGACGTACGGGTCGTAGATCTGGCCGAGCCACCCGGGCCCCTTGCCGGCGAGGAACATGCCGGCCAGACCCACGGCGAATCCTCCGAGGAAGGCCGCCACAAGGTGGCGCTCGATGCAGCGCTGCCGCCGGTCGTACTCGGCGAGGTCGGCATAGTCGATGCTGGTGTTGTTCATCTCCATTTCCCTGGTCAACGATCCACCGGTTACTCCTCGGGTTGACCACTGTCAGATTATGTGTCCGTACAAAAAAGGCAAATTTCGGTCATCCTCATACCAAAACAAGCAATCGCTTGGTTAAGATGTCTTCGTGGCACTCCCCGATGAGCTGGGCGCCGTCGTCCGCGACTACCTCGCCGACCGGCCGGGCGCGCCGTGGCAGATGTTCGCGCGTGACGTGGGGATCGCGGGGCTCCTCGTGCCGGAGGAGCACGGCGGGGCTGGATGCGGTCCTGCCGAAATGGCCGCGGTGGCCGAGGAGCTGGGCCGGGCCCTTTCGCCCCATCCGTTCCTGCAGACAGCGGTGATGGCGGTCGAGGCGCTCAAGGCGAGCGCGGCCTTCCACCTGCTCCCGGACCTGGCCGACGGCGCGACGACGGCGACCGTGGTCCTGCCCGGCGACGGGGCTCTCCGGCTGGAGTCCGGCCTGCTCACGGGCGTCGTCCCGTACGCGCCGGCGGGCGAGCTGGTGCTGCTCTACGTGGACGGGCTGCTGGTGGAGGCCGTGCCGGCGCGGCGCAGGACGTACCGGACCATGGACGAGAGCCGGCCGCTGCAGGAGCTCTCCTTCCAGAGCACCCCGGTACGGCGGCTCGGCGACGGCACGTCGTGGGCCCGCGTGCGCGACCTCGGGATCGCGGCGCTGGCCGCCGAGCAGGTGGGCGGGGCGCAGCGGTGCCTGGAGATGGCGGTCGAGCACGCCAAGGGGCGTCGGCAGTTCGGGCGGCCGATCGGGTCGTTTCAGGCGATCAAGCACAAGCTGGCCGATCTGCTCCTGCTGGTGGAGTCGGCCAGGTCAGCGGCCTGGGCGGCGGCCCGCGACGAGGTGTTCGCGGCGATCGCCGGCTCGTACTGCACGGAGGCCTATCTGGCCGCGGCGGGCGAAAACATCCAGGTTCACGGCGGGATCGGGATCACCTGGGAGCATCCCGCGCACCGCTACCTCAAACGGGCCACCTCGGATGCGCAGCTGTTCTGCCCGCCGGAGGCACATCGCGCTCGTATCGCGGCCCACGTCCTCGGCTAGCGCTGTCTTCCGCTCGTCGCCACGACCGTCCGCCTCTCCTCCACCCGCCGTACTTCGACTGAGGTCCCTTAGGGAGCACCGCAAGAGGCCGCCCGACCGCACTTCGGCGGAGGTCTCTCGGGGAGGAGGGTGGAACGGCACCGGAAAACGGCCCACCCGGCCATACTTCGGCGCAGGCCTCTCAGGGAGAAGGGTGAAACAGCACCGCAAGAGGCCGCCCGACCGTACTTCGGCGAAGGCCCCTTGGGGAGAAGGGTGAAACAGCATCGGAAGTGGCCGTCTGGGGAGAAACAGACGGAGGGGAAGTGGAGAATGGGCTAGCCGCCGAGGAGTTCCTCCCACGGGTGGCGGGCGTTGGTGCGGCGCGTGGTGTCGAGCGCCTCGGCCAGGCGCCAGAACCCGGGACGCTCCCGTACGGTGGCCCGCCCCATCGGGTCGATCGCGCGCAGTTCGAACCGCACGCCCATCACGTCGAGCACGGCCGAGCCGCCGTTCGCCGGCCCGGCCTCGGTGACGAGCGGGCCGTCGTAGTCGGGGTCGCGCACCTGCTCGGCCAGCAGGGCGGCCACCTCGGACGCGTACGGGCCGTCGCGCCACTCGATGTGCCAGCTGTGGTCGGACCCGCGCCACCAGGTCAGATCGCGGCACGACTCGATGAAGTCGGCCTCGGTGGCGAGCGCTGCCATCACCCGGCCGAACGCCTCATATCTGCGGGCACTGGTGAGCGAGAAGTCGGCGTCGACGTCGAAGTGCGCTTCGTCCTTCGGCCGCCGCAGCGCGTGCTTTCGCTTCACAGGCATCCACTCTGATCGGGTCCGCGCCCTTCCCGCAAGTGTTCGCTGCTGATACGCTCTACCAAGCGAGCGCTTGGTTCACTACTTCGCCGGAGGCGCGATGACGTCCCTACGGATCAGCCTGGGATATGAGCTGGAGGTCCGCGGTCGCACCCGCGAAGTGGAGCAGCAGGCGTTCAGGAACGTGGTCGAGCAGGTCGTGCTGGGCGACCGGCTGGGCTTCGACACGGCCTGGTTCGTGGAGCACCACTTCACCAGGGGCTTCTCCCACTCCTCCGCGCCCGACCTGGTCCTGGCCGCCATCTCGCAGCGCACCGAGCGCATCCATCTGGGCCTCGGCGTGGTGCTGCTGCCGTTCCAGTCGCCCATCCGCACCGCCGAGCGCGTCGCCACGCTGGACGTGCTGAGCGGCGGGCGGGTGGAGTTCGGCACGGGGCGGGGGGCGTCCCCTCTGGAGTACCAGGCGTTCCAGCGGCCGTTCGAGAAGTCGCGGCAGATCTGGGAGGACTCGCTGGAGGCGACGCTGGCCATCTGGCAGGCCGACGGCGAGCCGATCAGCCGGTCGAACGAGTTCTTCGAGATCCCCGACGTGGCCGTCTACCCGCGCCCGGTCCAGCAGCCGCATCCTCCGGTCTGGGTGGCGTCGACCTCTTTGGAGGGGTATCTGGCGGCGGCCAGGCACGGGTACAACCTGCTCGGCATGACGATGCTCAAGGGCATCGACGACGTGGCCGCCGACATCACGAAATATCGGGAATGCCTGGCGGAGCACGGCTTCGACCCGGCGAGCCGGCGCGTCGCGCTGATGATCCCCTGGTACGTCGCCCCCACCCGCGACGAGGCGAACTCCGCGGCCGCCGACGCCGTCCTGTGGTACATCCGCCGCCAGGTCAACCTGGTCACCCCGCCCGACTACTACGACGCCCGCCACGCCACCCACCGGGTGCTGGGGCAGCTCGCGGCCGGGCTGCCGCCCGATGAGTCCATGGCCACGCTGCGCGAGAACCTGATGGTGGTGGTGGACGACGTGGAGGGCTCGCGCAAGGCCCTGGCCAGGATCGCCGAGGCGGGGGCGACGGACCTCATCATCCAGGCACAGGTCGGCGGGCTGGCCCACGACCGGGTGTGCGACTCGATGACGCTGTTCATGACCGAGGTGGCGCGCTGATGGCCCGTACGGAGGTGGTGGTCTGATGACCCTCTGGCTCACCCGTGACGATCTCGGGGCCGCCGCGCACGCCGCCACCGGGCTCCTGCTCGTCTCCCCCGACGTGTCGAGCGCCGTCCCGCTGGACCCTCGGGACCACGCCCTGACCGCGCAGTCGATGCGCGAGGCGGGCGTCGGCGAGCGCGACCGCGTCGTGGTGGCCCTCGCCCAGCCCGCCGGAGCGCTCTGGACGGCCGCCGCCGCAGATGTGGCCGGCGCCGCCGCCGACGTGGGCCCGCGCGGCCGGATGCGCCTGCACCATGCCCTGACCGCGCTGAGGGCGACCACCCTGGTCATCACCCCCACGGGCGCGATGGACTTCCTGGCCCGGCTGCACCTGGAGTTCCTTCTGGACCCGCTGGACCTCGGGCTCAGGAACATCGTCCTGACCGGGGAGATCGCCTCCAAGCGGACGATGAGCCATCTGGCGGGCGAGTTCGAGTCCAGGGTGACGGAGGTGTTCGCCGGCCCGTTCACCGGCGGCGCCCTGGCGTGGCGGGCCTCGGAGGCGGATCCGCTCACGCCGCTCGCGGACGGCGTGCTGGGCCTGGCGTCGCTGACCAAGGACGACGCCCCTGACCCCGCCGCCGGCCTCGCCGAGCTGATCGTCACCCCGCCACCCGGTGACGCCGTACTCAGGACCGGCCTGGTCGCCAGGCTCGGCGGCCCCCTCGGCATACCCGCGCCCGCCCACACGGTGGGCGACCACGTGCTGGTCAGAGGCGTGTGGCTGGCGCTGCCGCGCATCGAGAAGGCGCTGTCGAAGATCGACGGGGTGGCGGGCTGGGATCTCGCGATCAGCCGGCAGGGGACGCTGGACGCGGCGGTGCTCACGGTCACGTTCAGCCGGGCGAGCCTGGTCGCGAACCCCATGTGGAAGTCGAGGATCCGGCAGGCCGTCCAGGCGCTGACGCCCATATCGATCGACGTGGAGATCGCCCAGGACGTCTCCGAGACCTGCGCGCCGGGCACGGTGAACGACCTGCGCGGCCACCACCTCGGAAGGGACCGCGCTCTCATCACCTAGGGGCAACCGATGGCACCGATGCCGGACTGGGGAACGCTCCCCCGCATGCTGCGCGACCAGGCAGAACACCACCCAGACGCCACCGTGGTCGCCGACGGCGCCACGCGGGTGACATTGTCCGAGCTGAGGGCCGCGGCCGCCGAGATCGCCCGCGGCCTCATCGCCCTCGGCGTCGCTCCCGGGGACCGGGTGGCGTTATGGGGGCTGAACTCGGCGTACTGGGTGCGGCACGCGTTCGGGATCTGGGACGCGGGCGCGGTCATCGTGCCGCTCTCGTCCCGGTACAAGGGCATCGAGGCCGCCCAGATGATCGAGAAGACCGGCGCGAAGGTGCTGGTCACCGGCGCGGGACCGTCGGCGGCCCCGCTGGCCGGCCTCCTGCCACCTCTCCCGGACCTACACCACCCGTCCGACTTACCCGCCCTGGGCACGCGGGTCTCCGCCCGGGAGGCCGAGGAACGGGCGCTCGCCATCCGCCCGGACGACCTGTGCGAGATCATGTCCACGTCGGGCACGACCGGCGTGCCCAAAGGCGTCATGCTCGACCACTCCCAGATCCTGCGCGGCTACTGGGACTGGTCCGAGATCGTCACCCTGGACGACCACGACCGCTACCCGATCATCGCCCCGTTCAGCCACGGCTTCGGGCTGAACGCCGGGCTCATCGCCTCCGTCCTGCGCCGGGCGACCATGCTGCCGATCCCCGTCTTCACGCCTGACGCGCTGATGTCACTGATCTCGTCCGAGCAGATCACCGTCCTGGCCGGGCCGCCGACCCTCTTCCACCGGCTGCTGGACGAGCTGGACCGCGGCTCCTGGGACGTGTCGTCGCTGCGCGTGGCCATCTGCGGCGCCGCCGCCGTGCCGTCCAGCCTCATCACGCGGCTGGTGGAGCGGGTGGGGCTGGAGCGGATGATCAACGCGTACGGGCTGATGGAGGGCACGGTCGTCTCCATGACCAGGGCCGGAGACCCGATCGACGTGATCGCCGGCACCACGGGGCGGCCCGTGCCGGGGATCGAGGTCCTGATCGTGGACGACGACGGGAAGGAGGTCGCCGCCGGGGAACGCGGGGAGATCCTGCAGCGGGGCTACGGGGTGATGCGGGGCTACTGGGGCGAGCCCGCCAGGACGGCCGAGGCCGTCGACCGGGACGGGTGGTTGCACACGGGGGACGTCGGGGTGCTGGACCCGTCCGGGAACCTCGCCATCGTGGACCGCAAGAAGGAGCTCTACATCGTCAACGGGTTCAACGTGTCGCCGGCCGAGGTGGAGTCGCTGCTGCTGCGGGAGGGGTCGCTGGCCCAGGCGGCCGTCGTGGGCGTGCCGGACGCGGCCACCGGAGAGGCCGGCCTGGCGTACGTCGTGCCGCGGCCGGGCGTCTCCGCCGATCCCGAGGCGCTGCTCGCCTGGGCTCGGGAGAACATGTCGAACTACAAGGTGCCCAAGCGGCTCGTCGTGGTGGATTCCCTTCCCACGAACGCGAACGGGAAGATCGACAAGCTGGCGCTCCGCGCTTCGGCCGAGGTCCTGTTGAGGGACGGTTGAGGTTGCCCGGGGCGAGGGAATGCGAGGCGCGGAGGCTCGTTTGAGGGCGCGACGCCGGGCCCGGGGCGGAGTAGTGTCGAATTAGCCCCATATGCCCCAGGAGCTGCCATGTTGCGCCTGTTGGCCGGAGAGGCCGCGCGTAGGTTCGGGGGGCGCGCGCCCATACGACTCGGGCGCCTCGCCGCTCCTCCGCTCCGAAGCGGTGATGAGCGGCTACGTTGGCAGGACCGATCATGCGGTAGTCGCCGGGGACGGGTTCATCCGGACCGGCGACCGGGGATACATCGATCACACCGGCCGGTTACATCTGGTGGGACGCGTGTAACCGAGTCTTAGGAGGCAGCGTGGCGTTGCACGTGGCGGTCATCGGTTCGGGCCCCGCCGGGATCTACACGGCCGAGGCCCTGGTGAAGCAGTCGGCCGAGCCTGTCGAGGTCGACGTCCTCGAACGCCTGCCGACCCCGTACGGGCTGGTCAGGTACGGCGTCGCGCCCGACCACACGTCGATCAAGTCGATCGCGAACTACCTGCGCAGGGTGCTCGAGCTCCCTGAGGTCCGCTTCCTCGGCGGCGTCACGCTGGGCGAGCACGTGTCCGTCGAGGACCTGCTGAGCACGTACGACGCGGTGGTCTACTGCACGGGCGCGATGGTCGACAGGAGGCTCGGCATTCCGGGCGAGGACCTGCCGGGCAGCGTGGCGGCGACCGACTTCGTCAACTGGTACTGCGGGCATCCCGACGTCGATCCCGGACGGTTCACGCTCGACAGCTCCGAGGTGGCGGTGATCGGCGTCGGCAACGTGGCCGTGGACGTCGTACGCGTCCTGGCCAAGACCCACGAGGAGCTGCGATCCACCGACGTGCCGCACGACGTGCTGGAGCGCCTCGAGGAGAGCCAGGTCAAGGCCATCCACATGATCGGCCGCCGCGGCCCCGAGCACGCCAAGTTCACCCTCAAGGAGCTGCGCGAGCTGGGCGAGCTGGCCAACGCCGACGTCTGCGTGCGCCCCGACGAGGCCGTCGTCCTGGGCGTCGACTTCCCGCGCCAGGTCCAGGGCAACATCAAGGTCCTGCAGTCGTGGGCCGCCCGCGAGCCTGTGGGCCGCCCGCGCCGCCTCGACGTGCGCTTCTGGCTGCGGCCCGTGGAGATCCTCGGCACCGAGCGGGTGGAGGGGCTGAAGCTCGAACGCACCCGCCTGTCGGAGGAGGGGCGCGTGGTCGGGACGGGCGAGTTCGAGACGCTGCCGGTCGGCATGGTGCTGCGCTCGGTGGGCTACCAGAGCGTGCCGCTGCCCGGGGTGCCGTTCTCCGACAAGACCATGACCGTGCCGAACGAGGCCGGCCGGGTGCGCGACCGCGAATACGTGGCCGGCTGGCTCAAACGCGGTCCCACCGGAGTGATCGGCACCAACAAGTCCGACGCGGCCGAAACGGTCCGCACGCTCCTGGCCGACCTCGCGGGCCGCGTGCCGGCGAGCCGGGGGTCCATCGACGAGCTGCTGGCCGCTCGCGGGGTGCGTCCTGTGACGTACGAGGAGTGGCGGGCGATCGAGGAGGCCGAGGCCGAGCTGGCCAGGTCGCTGGGCCGGGGCGAACGCGTCAAGCTCGTCGGCCTGGAGGCAATGCTCCGTGCGTGCCGTTCCTGAGGGGTTCGAGGAGGCCTACAGGGTCCAGCAGGCCCGCTATCCGTCCGCCGGCGTGGGCTGGCAGCCGATCCACACCGTCTACGTCCCGGCCGACCGGTTCTCGGCCCGTACGGTCTCCGAGTGGGGCGATCAGGCGTTGTCCCTGGTCAAGGCACATTTGGCAGATCCCGGCTCGCTGGCGGAGGTCTTCGGCGTGCCCGGCGGGCTGGGCGCCGCCGTGCACGCCAAGGTGGTCGAGAAGCTCTCCGCCGAGCCCGTCGAGGACCTGCGGATCGACTTCGAGGACGGGTACGGCGTACGGCCCGGCCTGGTCGAGGACGAGCACGTGGCGCAGGCCGTCGAGGCGGTGGCCACGATGCACGCGGCGGGCACGCTGCCGCGGCGCTGGGGGCCGCGGGTCAAGTCGTTCGCCGACGGGGATCCCGGGCGGTCGGTGCGCACGCTCGACCTGTTCGTCACGGGAGTGGTCGAGCGGACCGGCGAGCTGCCACCGGGGTTCACGGTGACCTTTCCCAAGGTCCTGATGGAGGCGTACCTCGGGCACTTCGCGGACGTGCTGGAGCAGCTCGAGGCGGAGCTGGAGGTGCCGCTCCGGTTCGAGATGCAGGTGGAGGCGCCGCAGACGCTGCACTTCCTGCGCGGGGACCTTGCCGAGTCGCTGGGCGGGCGGCTGGCCGCGGCGCACTTCGGGGTGTTCGACTACACGGCCGCGATCGGGCTGCCGCCGCACGAGCAGCGGCTCGACCATCCGGCGTGCGACCATGCCCGGCACGTGATGCAGACCGCGTTCGCGGGCACGGGAGTGGAGCTGTCGGACGGATCGCTGGCCGCCTCGCCCGCCTCCGGCCTCGGGCGGGACGTGCACGCGCTGTGGCGGCGCCATGCCGAGCTGGTCAGGCACTCGCTACGGCACGGCTTCTACCAAGGGTGGGACATGCACCCTTCGCACCTGGTGAGCAGGTTCGCCACCGTCTACGCCTTCCACCTCGCCCGGTACGACGCGTACCAGGAGCGCGTGAGAGCGTGGGAGGAGCAGCGAGAGGCCGGGGGCGGCGTCATGGACGAGCCGGCCACGATTCGCACGCTGGTGGCCGCTCTCAGGCGCGCGGACGCGGCACTGCCGTGACCGCCCCGGCTTCGGGGGAGCCTCACGGGTCCCTGTCGTGACCGCGCCAGGCCCGGCGGGGGCTCAGTCGCGTTCGACCCGGGCCCGCCACTGGCGTACGAGCCGCCACTCGACCGGGTCGGACCAGCTCGCCCGCACGGCGGACCCCACGTGGAACGCGCGGATGCCGTAGTCGAGCAGCGCCGGGACGTGCGCCGGCTTCAGTCCGCCGCCGGCCAGGATGATCGAGCCGTCACCGGCCCCGGCGCGCGTCTTCAGCACCGGGAGCCCCTCCCCCACCCCGTTGGGCGAACCCGAGGTGAGCACGGTGGCGAGGTTGGGCAGCAGCCGTACGGCCCGCCAGGACGCCTGGACGTCGGCCGCGTGATCGACGGCCCGGTGGAACGTCCAGGGCAGCGGCGAGACGGCGTGGATGAGCGCCTCCGTGGCCGCGAGATCGACCTTCCCCGAGCCGTCGAGGAACCCGAACACGAATCCCGCCGCCCCTGCCTGCGCCAACGCCTTGGCGTCCCGGCTCAGCCGCTCGAGTACGTCGGGGTCGGCGGTGAAGTTGGCGTCGCAGCGGAGCATGACCATCTGGGGGAGGGGGCATTCGGCGGCGATCGCGGCGACCGTCTCCGGGGACGGGGTCAACCCGTCGGCCGCCATGTCGGCGACGACCTCCAGCCGGTCGGCTCCACCCTGTTCAGCGGCCACGGCGTCGCGCACGTTCAGCGCGATCACCTCGAGCAGGGATCCGGTCATGGAGGAGAGGTTATATGGTGCTCTGCACCATTCCGCCGCAGATCACAGCAAAATGTCCCGCCCCGGCCTCCGAGACGGCCCCACATCCGCCGGCTCCCACGCCACGAAGGCTCGACAGGCACGGCCGGGCCGCCCCATGCGCGTCTGAGCGCTTGCCAAACCGAGCCCCACGGCCCGGCCGGAGTCGGGCTCCGGCCGGGCCGTGGGCGAAGGGCGTCAGGCAGTGATCAGTTCGGCCATCGTGAGGTCGCGGAAGGCCGTGGTGGACAGATCCGCCGAGGACCGTTCGAAGAGGGCCCCCGAGGCGCGGTGGGGAAGGTCCACCGTGCGGACGTGGCGGAAACCGCGGCGGCGGTAGTACTCCTGCAGCCGCCGGTTCCCCTTGGCGCAGTCCAGCCGCAGCCAGGGCAGCCCCACCGCGTGGGCCGAGGCGCCGGCCCAGTCGAGGAGGGCGTCGCCGAGGCCGCTGCCGGACCAGGGACGGGCCACGGCGAGCTTGTGGACATAAAGGGCATCTCCGGGGTCGTCATCGAGTGTCCAGAATTCCGGATCCGCGTGGCCGTCGAGGGCTATGGTGGCTACAGGCGGGGCCGATTCGTCGGGGTCGAGGTATCTGAGCTCGTCGTCGAGCAGGAACAGCACCCGCTCCTCAATGAGGGGTTCGATCCGCTCGGGGCCGAAGCCCCCGCGCGGCCACTGCCGCACTCCTTGCGCATAGAGCCACTCGGCGGTGTCCGCGAGCAGCGTGAGTACGCCGGGAAGGTCTTCGGGTTCGGCTCTGCGGAGCGCGAGCGGATGAAGCAGGGTGTTTGTGTGCATAATACAACTCCCGTTGCGTTGGGTGCGCGCGAAAATACACAGCGTGATGACGCAATGTCGCGCAGGCCCGGAATTCGGGCCTCAACCCGATATATATGGATAAATGGCGATTTAGGGGAGTATGCACGACTCCCCATGGCCAGCGAGGCGGCTAATTCTCGCTGCGCCCGGCCGGCGGGATCACCCCTTCACCCCGAGCCCGTTAGCGGCGATCGAGCTCGTATCTGATCAGATGTTTGTCGGCGGGCAGCACCGACACCGCGACACGCACAGGCATGTCCGCCACGTCGAATCCGACGCGGACGTAGACCATGACCGGCGTGCCGAGCTCTAGTTGGAGGCGCTCGGCCTCCTCCTGGTTGGGCATGCGAGCCCAGATGTCGTCCACGACGCGCACCTGCGCATGCCCCAGCTCCTCCAGTACCCGGTTCGCCCCTCGCGCGATGTCTCCGGGCCTGGCGATCTCGGAATCGGCAACCAGATCACGGGGGAAGTAGGAATCGTTGGTGTTGTACGGCTGCCCGTCCACGAAACGCAGACGGCGTCTCACCACCGCCAACTCCCCGTCCGCCAACTCCAGTCTGCTGGCGATCTCCTCGACGGGAGACACCGTCAGCACCTCGATGTACTGGCTTGGCGCGCGGCCTTCCTGCGCCACGGCAAAGGCGAAGGCTTCCCGCAGTTCCCCAGTAGGTTGCGGCTCCAGCTCCCGCTGCGGATAGATCAGCAGCGGTCTGCGATCTCTGACCACGGTTCCGCGCCGCGGCGTGCGCGTAACGAGCCCCTCATTGACGAGCTCTCCCAGGGCCAGCCTTACGGTGTTCCTGCTCACCCCATGGTCTTCCATGAGCTGCGCCTCGGTCGGTAGCTGTGCGCCCGGGCCGAGGACACCCGAGTAGATGGCTCGACGCAATTCCGCAGCCACCTGCTGATACAGCACCGACCTTGCCACTTTCACCCCTTTTGTTCCAACAATTTAGACGATCTGGTTCTAGCAGGCCACAACCCCTTGACCGAACCCCCTACCGCGGCCCATCATCCATTCGTTGGTACAAATCCATCTAAAGGCCGGTGAGGGGGTGAAGGCCAATGTCGCCGGTCCGCACGGGTACGCCGTACCTGCCCTGGCATGACCCTTGCGAAGCAACACGTTTACTGCGTTACGGGTTGCCTCGCCAGCGGTTCACCCACACCTACCAGAGCAACGGCGCATCCGAGCAATCGGTGTTGACTGAGCTGACCGTGCGGTGCACTGACGGATCCTTTGTCTGGAATGAGGAGGGTGTCGCCCCCGTCACGCACCCCATCGATGACCCGGTTGGTGCAGCTCAACGCATCGCCGCACGTTACCGGCAGCAGGAGCTTTCACACTCCCCCATCGACTCCGTGTGCGATCCAACGGCCTAGGACTCCATCCCTCGCCGGAGTCCTGGCGCCGTCGCTCACGGGACAGGAAGCGCGTCCTGGCGGGTCCCCCACGCCCGCCAGGGCGCGCTTTCCTCTGCGGGGAACCCGGCGCTGCTCCCGATCCAGGCGGACCGCGCGCGGCCGAGGCCCAGCTTCCCGCCGTGATCAACGGCGCTCCGCGCCGTCCAGAACCCCATCTTGTACGGCAGGCACGGCCGGCCCCACCCGCCGACCATGGCCGGCCTCTGTCCAGGGAGACGGTCCTCAGGTGTGCATGGCCGGGCGCCGTCACGGCACGGCACGACCGGCTGGGTGGTGAACCCGGCGACCGGCGGACAGGCATGCTCATGACCCGCGACCTCCGGGTCATGCCTGTCACCAAGTCCGAACCAGTCATCGCTCGCCGCCAAGTCAGAGCCGTCCGCGTTGACGCCTACTGCCACATCATCAACCCTCGGAGCCCAACCTGGGGGCTGCTTCGTGCTGGTGGGACTGGTGGGATTTTCCGGTACCAATCCAATTTCCGGACCAAGGTCAACTAGCGGGAGGATTTGCGCCGCCCCGGATGAGTATCCAGATTCCCGTCATCCTCGGCAGCCTCCCAGTCCACCAGCGTCAGCCCTTCATCGACCCGACGGTACGCGGCCCGTACCCGCTCGCCGCGCTCCGGTGGCCGCTCGCCGCGCCAGATCCCGTACACGAAGCACCCCGGCACCGCCGCCAGCCTGACCATCACCACCACGTACGGCTCCCCGAACCCCGGCATGAACGGCTGATGGTTGACGATCCAGCTCTCCACGGCCCCCTCGGGCTCCACCTCCCGCCAGTGCCACGCCTCCGTCCGGCACGCGGGGCAGAACGCCCGCGCCGGAAAGCGCGCCGTGCCGCAGCCGTCGCACTCCTGCACCGCGAACTCACACCTTGCCACCCGTTCCCACCACTGCCTGGAGTCCCGGTCGGGCTCGGGCCGGTACGCGGTCATCACGCACTCCTCAGGATCAGGGCGGAGGTGGCCGGCAGGATGTAGCCGGGCTGGGCGGTGGAGAGCGCGACCTCGGCACCCGGCACCTGACGGTCCCCGGCATCGCCCCTGAGCTGGGAGACCGCCTCGGCGATGTGGTTCATGCCGTGGACGTAGCCCTCCGACAGGAAGCCCCCGTGCGTGTTGACCGGGAGCGGGCCGTCCAGCGCGGTCGCGCCCGAGGCCACGTACGGGCCGCCTTCGCCCTTGCCGCAGAACCCGTAGTCCTCGAGCTGGACGATCACCGAGTACGTGAAGCAGTCGTACAGCTCGGCCACGTCGACGTCACCCGGCCCCAGCCCGGCCTGCTCGTAGAGACGCGGGGCCAGGGCGGCGGCCGCGGTCACCGTGGGATCGGCGGACGGGCCGGACAGGTGTGTGGTGCCGCCGCCCCAGGCGGCGGCCGAGATCAGCACCGGGGGACGGCGGAGCGAGCGGGCGCGTTCGGCGGTGGTGACGACCACGGCGCAGGCGCCGTCCGTCTCCAGGCAGCAGTCCAGCAGCCGGAACGGCTCCGCGATCCACCTGCTCGCCAGGTAGTCGTCGAGCGTGATCGGGGTGCGCATCAGCGCCCGGGGATTCTTGACGGCGTTGGCGCGCTGGGTGACCGCCAGCCGGCCGAAGTGCTCAGCTTCAGTGCCGTATTTCAGCATGTGGGCGCGGGCGTACATGGCGTACTGCTGCGGCGGCGCCACATACCCGTACGGAGCCTGGTACTGCACCTCAGGGCTAACCGGGACACCTCGGCCCGTCCCGCCCATGCGGAACTCCGAGCGGGCGTTGATGGCCCGGTAGCAGACGACCGTCTCCGCCATGCCCGCCGCCACCGCCAGGGCCGCCTGGCCGACGACCGCGTGGGAGACGCTCCCGCCGCCGAACTGGTCGAGGTGCCAGGTGAGGTCCGTCAGCCCCAGCGCCGGGCCGACCAGGGTGGGCGCCGCGGAGTCGCCCACGCGGTGCGTGGCCAGCCCGTCCACCTCGTCCACCGTCAGCCCCGCGTCCTCCAGCGCGGCCAGCACGGCCCGGCAGGCCAGCGTGAGCGTGCTGACGCCCGAGTCCTTGGTGAACGGGGTGTAGCCCACCCCGGCGATGGCGGTCCGATTACGGAAATCAAGCAAGCGCTTGGGCACCTTAGCCAGATTAAGCCGGACATTTCACCATGTCAACGCGGGCGCCCCGAGAAGAGCGCAGGCCGAGGACCCTTCCTACAGGGCGCTGTACCGGTACATGGTGCGCGACCTCGCGGTGCTCGAAGCACGCTGACCGGCGTGGAGCGCGCCGGACACCCCTGCCCACGCCATTCCAACTTGACATGGTCTTGGCATCCGCCCTACCGTCCAAGCAAGCGCTTGGTATGATAGGGCGCAGCCGGTGGACTAGGAGGCGGACCATGAGCACACACGCTGCGCGGCTCGTGGCGCCGGACGGCTGTCGCGGCCTTCCGACGCCCCATCAGCGCAGGATTCGCAACGGAGCCACCATGCCGACCGGCCCTTCACCCCAAAGCGCGAACGGCCATCTCGACAGCCGCGTCTTCCGGCAGGTGCTCGGCAGGTTCGCGACCGGTGTGGTGGCGATCACGGCGGTCGACCCGGTGAACGGCCGGCCGTGCGGGCTGGCGGCCAACTCCTTCACCTCCGTCTCGCTCGACCCGCCTCTGGTGGCGTTCTGCGTGGCGTACACCAGCACCAGCTGGCCCAAGGTACGCGGCGCGAAGGTCGTCACCGTGAACGTGCTGGCCGAGCACCAGCAGGACGTGTGCGCCCAGATGGCGACCAAGGGCGGCGACAAGTTCGCCGGCCTGGAGTGGACCGGCTCCCCCGGCGGCAACCCGGTGCTCGAAGGCGCGCTGGCCTGGATGGACTGCGCGGTCGAGGCCGAGCACCCGGCGGGCGACCACGTGATCGTGGTGGCCAGGGTGCTCCAGCTCGACACGCATGCCGAAGGCGGCCCGCTGGTGTTCTTCCGCGGCGGGTACGGAGGCTTCGTTGAGCCTGCCTGACCCGGCGGGCGCCACGCCCGGCCTCCGCGAGGAGGCGAGGGCCTGGCTGGAGGAGGCGCTGAGCGGCGAGTTCGCCCACGCCAGGGGGCTGGGCGGGCCCGGGCGCGAGCACGAGGGCCACGAGCTGCGCCAGGCGTGGGAGCGCCACCTCGGCAAGGCCGGGTGGACCTGCCTGGGCTGGCCCGAGCGGTACGGCGGCCGCGCCGCCTCCCTGGAGGACCAGGTGGCCTTCCACGAGGAGTACGCCAGGGCCGACGCTCCCGCCAGAGTGGGCCACATCGGCGAGGGGCTGATCGGCCCGACCATCCTGGAATTCGGCACCGACGAGCAGAAGGACCGCTTCCTCCCGCCCATCCAGCGCGGCGAGGAGCTGTGGTGCCAGGGCTACTCCGAGCCCGAGGCCGGATCCGACCTCGCCAACGTCCAGACGAAGGCGCGTCTGGAAGGCGGCGAATGGGTCATCAGCGGCCAGAAGGTGTGGACCTCGCTGGCGCACGTGGCCGACTGGTGCTTCGTGCTGTGCCGCACGGAGCCGGGCTCCCAGCGTCACAAGGGACTGTCGTACCTGCTCGTCCCCATGTCCGGGCCCGGCGTCGTCGTACGGCCGATCGTGCAGCTCACCGGGACGTCCGAGTTCAACGAGGTGTTCTTCGACGGCGCGCGCACGGCGGCGGGGAACATCCTGGGAGCGCCGGGCGACGGCTGGCGGGTCGCGATGGCCACACTCGGCTACGAGCGCGGCGCCTCGACGCTCGGGCAGCAGATCGGGTTCAGGCGTGAGCTGGCCAAGGTGATCGATACGGCCAGACGCACCGGCGCCATCGACGATCCCGTGCTGCGCGACCGGCTCGTCCGGTCGTGGCTGGAGCTGGAGATCATGCGGCTCAACGCGTTCAGGATGCTGCGCCCCGACCCGGGTCCCGAGGTGTCGATCGCCAAGCTCTACTGGTCGGAATGGCACAGGAGGCTGGGCGAGCTGGCGCAGGCCGTGCAGGGCAAGGCCGGGCTGGTCGCCGATCTGCCGGGCGACATCGGGCTCAATGAGCTGCAGCGGCTCTATCTGTTCAGCCGCGCCGACACGATCTATGCCGGATCCAGCGAGATCCAGCGGAACATCATCGCCGAGCGCACCCTGGGACTCCCCCGCTGATTGGAGCAAGGATGCCCCCGCCATACACGCAGCCACACACGCCGCCGTACCCGAGGGCGCATGGACTGCTCGACGGCAAGGTGACGCTCGTGACGGCCGCCGCAGGGGCGGGCATCGGGTACGCGACCGCGAGGCGCTGCGCCGAGGAGGGCGCGACGATCGTCCTCTCGGACAGGCACGAGCGCCGCCTGTCCGCCGCCGCCGACGCGCTGACCGAGCTCACCGGCGTCAAGCCGCTCGCCGTGCCGTGCGACGTGACGTCGGAGGCGCAGGTGCTGGCGCTGTTCGACGCGGTGGTGGAGGCGCACGGCAGGCTCGACGTGGTCGTCAACAACGCCGGTCTGGGCGGTACGGCCCCGCTGGCCGAGATGTCCGACGACCAGTGGCACACGGTCATCGACGTCACCCTGAACGGCACCATGCGCTGCACCCGGGCGGCACTCAAGCAGATGATCGACCAGGGCTCCGGCGTGATCGTGAACAACGCCTCCGTGATCGGCTGGCGGGCCCAGCGGGGACAGTCGCACTACGCGGCGGCGAAGGCCGGGGTGATGGCGCTGACCAGATGCGTCGCGCTGGAGGCCGCCGAGCACGGCGTACGGGTCAACGCGGTGGCGCCCTCGCTGGCGGTGCACCCGTTCCTGGCGAAGGTGACCAGTGAGGAACTGCTGGCGGAGCTGGCGGCCAAGGAGGCGTTCGGGCGGTCGGCGGAGCCGTGGGAGGTGGCGAACGTCATCGTCTTCCTGGCCAGCGACTACTCCACGTACATGACGGGAGAGGTGGTCTCGGTCTCCTCCCAGCACCCCTGACGCGGCCCTGTCAGGGGAAGATCAGGGTAGTCGGCAAGGGCACGACGATCTACTGTCCGGAGTATGGGCGCACGCTCTTCCTTCCTGCTCGATGTCCTCATGGCGGAGTTCGGCGAGTCGATCCAGCGAGACCCCGCCGCTTTCAGGCGGAAATTTCGGAAAATGGCGGCTTCTCCCTTCGCCTTCTACCGAGGCAGTGCCTGCCTGTTCTACGCGGACATGACCGGCCCGTACGCGGACGAGTCCTACCTCGACGAGCCGACCAGCCGGGTCTGGATCCACGGCGACCTCCACGCGGAGAACTTCGGCACGTACATGAACTCCTCCGGTGTCCTGGTCTTCAACGTCAACGACTTCGACGAGGCGTACGTGGGCCCGTACGTCTGGGATCTCAAGCGCTTCGCCGCCAGCGTGGCGCTCATCGGCTATGCCAAGGCGCTGTCCGACGACTCGATCAGCATGCTCGTGACCGACTTCGCCGGCGCGTACCTGGTCGAGCTGGCCGCCATCGCGGCCGGTGGGGACGACGCGATCGGCTCGCTCACGCTGGACACCACCACCGGCGTGCTGCACCGGGTCCTGCAGACGGCGCGGCTCAGCACGCGGGTGGCGCTGCTGGACGTCGAGACCGTGATCGACGACTACGACCGGCGGTTCGCGCTCATGGAGGGCCGGGAGAGCGTGGACGCGGAGACCAGGCGGTCCGTGCTGGCCGCGTTCCAGGACTACCTGACCACTCTGCCGGGGCAGGCCGGCCCCGTCGAGCACGTGATCAAGGATGTGGCGCTGCGCAAGGGCGTGGGCATCGGCTCGGCGGGCCTGCCCTCGTACAACCTGCTGCTCGAGGGGCGCTCACAGGCGCTGGAGAACGACGTCATCCTCTACATGAAGCAGGCGGCGGTGCCCGCGGTGGCGCGGTACGTCACCGACGAGAAGGTGGCCTCCTACTTCCTGCACCAGGGGCATCGCACGGCCGAGTCGCAGCGGGCCCTGCAGGCGTACGCCGATCCCTGGCTCGGCTACTCCACGCTCAACGGGGTGGGCCAGCTCGTGGCCGAGGTGTCGCCGTACTCCGCCGACCTCGACTGGGACGACGTCAACGAGCCGGCCGATCTGCGCGCGATCGTGCAGGACCTGGGGCGGGCGGTGGCGCGCATGCACTCGGTGGCCGACGACGAGTCCAGCCACGACCTCGTCGACTTCTCGACGGAGGAGGCGATCGTGGCGGTGATCGGCGACGACAAGCCCGGATTTATCGGGATGCTGGTGGATTTTGCCCACCGGTATGGGGCACAGGCCCGGGAAGACCATCAAAGGTTCGTCGACCTGTTCCGCAACGGCCGTCTCCCCGGCGTCTGACTCCGGCGACCGCGCGGGCGGGAGGAGGGGCGTCGTGCGACATCTGATCGGGCTGCTGTTAGGGACCGAGGAGGACTGGCCGTCGGCGTTCGAGACCGTGCTGCGGCGGCTCGGCCCGATCAAGGGGGTGGGCGAGTTCGGCGTGGAACGCCTCACGATCGAGCCGTTCGACCTGCGCGCCAAGCCGCGTCACGAGCTGGTGATCGACCGGCTGGCGTACTGGTACTACCACCCGCGCGAGTGGCTCAAGAAGGTCTCCATGATGGACGACGTCTATCTCCTGAACAGCCCGTTCACGTTCCAGTCGATGGAGAAGCACGCGGCGTACTGCGCGATGATGCGGCTCGGGCTCAAGGTCCCGGAGACGGTGCTGGTGCCGTACAAGAACCCGCTCGACAACGCGCGGTACGCCTACACGGCGGCCCGCTACAACCAGCCCTTCGACCTGGACGAGGTGGCCGGGCGGATCGGCTACCCGCTCTTCATGAAGCCGTACGACGGCGGGGCCTGGCGCGGCGTGTCGCTGGTGCGCGACCGGGACGAGCTGCACCGGGCCTACGACCAGAGCGGCGAGATGCTCATGCATCTCCAGCAGGCCGTCGAGGGATACGACGCGTTCGCCAGGTCGCTGTCGATCGGGGCGGAGACGATGGTGATGCGGTTCAGGCCCGACGAGCCGATGCACGCCCGATACGCCGTCGACCACGAGTTCCTGTCGCCGCCCGTGGGCGAGGAGGTGGTGACGATCGGGAAGCTGGTGAACGCGTTCTTCCGGTGGGAGTTCAACTCCTGCGAGACCCTGATCAAGGGGTCGGACGTGCACCCCATCGACTACGCCAACGCCTGCCCCGACGTGGCGCTGACGAGCCTGCACTACTACTTCCCCTGGGCGATCAAGACGCTGGTGAAGTGGAGCGTGTTCTGCGTGGCCACCCGGCGCAGGCCGCGGATCGACCTGGAGACGCACGACTACTTCGCCGTCGAGGGGACGTACGAGGAGCGGCTGGCGGAGTACAGGCGGCTGGCGGACAAGTACTTCGAGACCGAGCGCTACCACGAGTTCTGCCAGGACCGCCTGGCGCACATCGACGAGGTGGTGCTGGAGTGGGTGGCAGGGGCCGAGTTCGACCGGTTGCTGGTGGACACCGTGACCGCCACGTACCCGGCCCACGAGCGAGACCGCTTCGTCGAGCACTTCCGCGGGCTGCTGCGGCTCTGGGTGAAGGAGTCCTAGATCGAAAACTGCCGGACCAGGTCGATCCTGGCGTAGAGAAGGGGCTGGGGTACGGCGGTGAGCACCTTGTCCGCGAGATCGACCTGGTCCGGGGCTGGTGTGCGGAGCTTTGCCGTTACGGCGCGAGCCAGGCTGTTTCCGGCCCGGCCCGCGCCGGGGCGCGTCCCGCCTGGCTAGCCGACGTCGACCACGTCATCGACGCTCACGGTGCCGCGGTTGGTGGCGGTCACGGCGTTGCCGTTGACGTTGTTGATGCTGGTGGCGGCGAGGCCGCTCCGGTTGCTGCTGACGACGTTGCCGAAGTTGTTGCCCGACTGCGAAGAGCCTCGGTTGGCGCTGGTGTTGCCGGCGTTGACGTCCGCGTACGCGGGTGCCGACAGCAGCGTCACGCCCGTGACCGCAGCGGCGATAAGGCCCGTCGCGCAGAGCTTCTTCATCATGTTCGTTGTTGTCCTTTCGGATCATCTTTGACTTCGGACGTCAGCCGGTCAGTAGAAGATGTAGGTCACCGTGATCCCGCCGTTGGTGGCGGTCGGGGCGATGCCGTTGATGTTGTTGACGTTGGTGGAGTCGCCTTCGCCGCGGTTGACGGCGGTGACGTCGCCGAAGTTGTTTCCGGACTGGGACGAGCCGCTGTTGCGGCTCCAGTTGCCGAACCAGCTGTCACTTCTCCAGGGCCCGGACCAGCCGTCGTCGGCGTGAGCGGGGGAAGCCAGTAGTGCGCCGCCGGCGGCCGCTGCCATCACGACCGCGGCGGCGCACACCCTTCTGATCACTTCTGCTCCTTCGCCAGTTGGGCTTTGGGGGCCGGCGGCACGGGTCCGCCGCCCCTTGACCTTCCTTGACCGCAGGAGATCAAGGTCAGTGCGAGCATATAACCGTGCGTTGCCATTATGTAGCTCTACGTGACCAGAACATTGTTCGAGGGATACGCGTACAACAACGTAGCCGTGGAAGGGGGGTCAGTCGCCCGGCTGCGCGCCGTAGACCGGTTCCGGGGATGGGGCGGAGGCGAGGAGCGTGGCGACCGCGTCGCCGACGTGTGCCGGGTCCCAGCGACCGTCCTGGCCGGCCCTGGGCCCGTGCCGCCAGCCGGTGGCCAGGGCGATCGTCGCGCCCTCCACCTCGAACACCCGGCCCGTCACGTGGGCCGACCCTTCGGACCCGAGCCAGACGACGAGCGGGGCGATGTTCGCGGGGTCCATGGGATCGAAGCCGGACTCCGGCCTGGCCATGGTCGCGGCGAACACCTCCTCGGTCATGCGGGTACGTGCGGCGGGCGCGATGGCGTTCACCGTCACGCCGTACCTGGCCAGTTCGGCGGCGGCCACCTGCGTCAGCGCGGCGATCCCCGCTTTGGCGGCCGAGTAGTTGGCCTGGCCGACGCTGCCCAGCAGGCCCGCACCCGACGAGGTGTTGATCACCCGGCCCTCGACGCGCTCGCCCGCCTTGGACCTCTCCCGCCAGTGCGCCGCCGCGTGGCGGAGCGGCAGGAAGTGGCCCTTGAGATGGACGCGTACGACGTCGTCCCAGTCCTGCTCGGTCATCGAGACGAGCATCCTGTCCCTGACGAAGCCCGCGTTGTTCACCAGGACGTCCAGGCGGCCGTACGCGCTGACGGCGGTCTTGACGAGCCGGGCCGCGCCGTCCCAGGCGGACACGTCGTCGCTGTTGGCCACCGCCTGGCCGCCGAGCGCGTGGATCTCCGCGACCACCTCCAGCGCCGGGCCGCCCGAACTGCCCTCGCCGCCCGGGCCCGTGCCGAGGTCGTTCACCACGACGCGGGCGCCCTGCCTGGCGAACTCCAGCGCGTGCTCCCTCCCGATGCCCCGACCGGCGCCCGTCACGATCACCACGCGGCCAGCACAGATTCCCACACAGACCTCCCAGAAGGATCATGCAGAGATATCAGGAAATGTCGCCCGAAGCTAGGTGTCGCCAGGCGGGGATCTCGCCGCCGCCGTCCACCCGTACCTCCGCACCCGTGACGTAGCCGGGCGCGGCCAGCCACAAGCAAGCGCCGGCCACGTCGGCGGGCGTCGCCATCCGGCCCGCCGGGATGGCCGCACCCATCCCGTTCTCGCGGCCGCCGTAGTGGGAGGAGGCGTTGTCGGTGGCGGCGAGGCCGACGACGACCGTGTTGACGCATACCTCCGGAGCCCACTCGGCGGCCAGGCAGCGGGCCAGGTGGTGCAGCCCGGCCTTGGCGGCGCCGTACGCGGAGGTGCCGGGCGAGGGGCGCGCGCCGCCGGCGCTGCCGATCATCACGATCGCCCCGCCGGCGGCGGCGAGCAGCGGGTACGCCCGCTGCGAGACCAGCAGCGGGGCCGTGAGGTTGAGCTCGATGACGCGGGCGTGCAGGCGCGGCGAGGTGCCGTCCAGCGGCGCGTACGGCGAGCCACCCGCGTTGTTGACCACCACGTCCAGCCGGTCGAACCCGGAGATGAGCCGTTCGACGTCCTCAGGCACGCGCACGTCCGCCCGCACGAACCGCATCCCTGGGATCGGGGCGGCCGGGTCGTGCCTGGCGCAGACCGTCACGTCGGCGCCCGCTTCGCGGAAGGCGCGGGCGATGCCGGCGCCGATGCCCTTGGTGCCGCCGGTCACCAGGACGGCCTTGTCCGCGTAGTCGTAAGTCACGGTCACGAGTGCTACCGTACCAAGCAAGCGTTAGGTGCAACCAGACGGGAGCGTGGATGGGGATCACGCTGCGGAGCGGGCCGATCGCCGAGGTCGTGGTGGACGTGCCGCCGGTGAACGCGTTGACCGTGCGGGGGTGGCAGGAGCTGGCGGAGGCCGTCCGGCGGGCCGGGGACGAGCCGGAGACCAGGGTGGTGGTGCTGCGGGCCGAGGGGCGCGGGTTCAACGCCGGGGTCGACATCAAGGAGCTGCGGGACGCCGAGGGCCACGAGGCGCTGGTCGGGGTCAACCGGGCGTGTCACGCGGCGTTCGCGGCGGTCTACGAGTGCGCGGTGCCGGTGATCGCGGCGGTGCACGGCCACTGCCTGGGCGGCGGCGTCGGCCTGGCCGGGAACGCCGACGTCGTGGTGGCGAGCGACGACGCGTACTTCGGGCTGCCCGAGGTGGACAGAGGCGCGCTGGGCGCGGCCACGCACCTGGCCAGGCTGGTTCCGCAGCACCTGATGCGGGCCATGGTCTACACGTGCAGGAACGTGACGGCCGCCGAGCTGCACGCGTTCGGGTCGGTGCTGGAGGTGGTGCCGCGAGACAAGCTGCGCGACGCGGCGCTGGAGGTGGCGGGGCAGATTGCCGCGAAGGACCCGTACGTGATCCGCCGCGCCAAGGAGTCCCTCAACGGCATCGACCCGGTGGACGTCAAGCGCAGTTACCGCTTCGAGCAGGGCTTCACCTTCGAGCTGAACCTGATGGGCGCAGGAGACCGGCGCAGGGAGCGGTTCACGTGACCAAGCTGATGTCCGCCGAGCAGGTCGCGGGCGAGATCGAGAGCGGGATGACGGTCGGGATCGGCGGCTGGGGCTCGCGCCGCAAGCCGATGGCCCTCGTACGCGCCCTCCTCCGCTCCCCGGCCGACGACCTCACGATCATCTCGTACGGCGGCCCGGACGTGGGCATGCTGTGCGCGGCGAAGAAGGTACGCAAGGTCGTGGCGCCGTTCGTCACGCTCGATTCCATCCCCCTGGAGCCCCATTTCCGGCGGGCCAGGCAGGCCGGCGAGATCGAGTTCGTGGAGTACGACGAGGGGATGTTCATGTTCGGGCTGCTGGCGGGGGCGCACCGGCTGCCGTTCCTGCCGACGCGGGCTGGACTGGGGTCGGACGTGCTGCGGGTCAACCCCGGGCTGCGGACGGTCCGGTCGCCGTACGCGGACGGGGAGGAGCTCGTCGCGGTGCCCGCGCTGAGCATGGACGTGGCCCTGGTCCACACGAACCGCGCCGACTCCCGGGGGAACGCCCAGTACCTGGGCCCCGACCCGTACTTCGACGACCTCTACGCCAAGGCCGCGCGGCGGTGTTACGTGTCGTGCGAGCGGGTGGTGGAGGACCTCCTGAAGGAGGGGCCCGTGCAGTCGCTGCTGATCAGCCGGTCGATGGTGGCGGGGGTGGTGGAGGCGCCCGGCGGGGCGGGGTTCACCTCGTGCGAGCCCGACTACGGGCGGGACGAGGCGCTCCAGCGGCGTTACGTGGAGACGCCTTGGGAGGAGTTCGATGAGCAGCAGGGCTGACGTGTGCGTGGTGGCGTGCGCGGAGGCGTTCAGGGGCGACGGGGAGATCCTCGCGGCGGGGATCGGCGGGGCGGTGACGGTGCTGGCCGCGCGGCTGGCACGGCTGACGTTCGAGCCGGAGCTGCTCACGCACGACGGCACCTGCCTGCTCACCGGCGACGTGCCCGCACTGGGCGAGGCGCCCGGGGTGGTGGAGGGATGGCTGCCGTTCCGGGAGCACCTGTGGCTGGTGCTGAACGGACGCCGGCACGTCATGCTCGGGGCCAGCCAGATCGACCGGTACGGCAACTCGAACATCTCGTGCATCGGCGACTGGTCGCGGCCCAAGGCCCAGCTGCTGGGCGTGCGGGGCGCGCCGGGGAACACGCGCTGCGACCCTACGAGCTACTGGATCCCCCGGCACTCTCCCCGGGTGTTCGTGCCTTCGGTGGACATGGTCAGCGGCGTCGGCACCGACAGAGGCGCCTTCGACCTGCGCCGGGTGGTGACGGACCTGGCCGTCCTGGACTTCCGCGGCCACGGCGGGACCATGCGGCTGGTGTCGGTGCATCCGGGGGTGCGGGTGGACGACGTGGTGACAGCGACCGGCTTCGATCTCGACATTTCCGAAGATGTCACTCAAACGCGCGAACCGACCCCCGAGGAGCTGGACGTCCTGGACCGGCTCGATCCCCGGCGGACCCGCGACCGCGAGGTGCCGGCGTGAGGACCGCGCTGACCGATCTGGTGGGGTGCCGCCACCCGATCGTGCAGACCGGCATGGGGTACGTCGCCGGGGCCCGGCTCGCGGCGGCCACTTCGGAGGCGGGCGGTCTGGGCGTGATCGGCGCCGCGACGATGTCGATGACCGAGATGACGTCGGCGATCAGGCGGGTGAAGGAGCGCACGGACGCGCCTTTCGGGGTGAACATGCGTTCCGACGCCGACGACGCCGCCGAGCGGATCGAGGTGCTGATCAGGGAAGGTGTTCGGGTGGCGTCGTTCGCGATGGCGCCCAAGCGCGACCTGATCGCCCGGCTCAAGGACGCGGGCGTGGTCACGATCCCGTCGGTGGGGGCCCGCCGGCACGCGGAGAAGGTGGCGGGCTGGGGCGTCGACGCGGTGATCGTCCAGGGCGGCGAAGGCGGCGGCCACACCGGCCCCGTCGCCACCACCTTGCTGCTGCCGCAGGTCGTGGACGCGGTGGACATCCCGGTCATCGCGGCCGGAGGCTTCTTCGACGGGCGGGGGCTGGTGGCGGCCCTGGCATATGGGGCCTGCGGGATCGCCATGGGGACCAGGTTCTTGCTGACGAGCGACTCCCCCGTGCCCGACGAGGTGAAGAAGCTGTATCTGGCCATGCGGGAGACGGTGGTCACGACCAGGGTGGACGGGGTGCCGCACCGGGTGCTCCTGACGCCTTTCGTGGCGTCGCTGGAGCGGTCGCGCCTGATCAGGGCGGTGATGAACGGGGCCCGCTTCAAACGCCTGTCGGGCCTGTCCTGGGCGGAGATGCTCAGGGAGGGCAGGCGGATGCGGCAGGCCCGGGACCTGACGTGGGCCCAGGTGCTGCAGGCGGCCAACACGCCCGTGCTGCTGCGGGCCGCCATGGTGGAGGGACGGGCGGATCTCGGGGTGATGGCGTCGGGCCAGGTGGTGGGCGTGATCGACGATCTGCCGTCATGCCGGGAGCTGATCGACCGCATCATGGCCGAGGCCGAGACCGCCCTGGCCCACCTGGGCCGCACAGGGAACGACTCGTAGCGGCGTCAGACGACGGTGATGCCGCGGGCGGCGAGGATGGCGTTGGCCTGGGTCTGGTTGATGACGGCGCCCGCGAAAGCCCGCAGCTTCGCGTCGTCCGGCTGGCCCAGGTCGGCCCCGCGCAGATCGGCCTTGGCGAACTTCGTCTGCAGCAGGCGCGTCCCGATCAGCCGGCACTCGCTGAACGTGGCCTCCGTGAAGTCGCAGCCCGACAGGTCGGCGTCGTCGAAGCGGACGCCCTCGATGAGCTCCCCGCGCAGCGAGCAGCCGCCCAGGTTGGCCAGGGTCAGGTTGGAGCGGCTGAGCTTGAAGCCGGTGCCGCGCGAGGCCGTGAGAGACGTGCCGATCATGCGGCAGCCCGTGAAGGAGACGTCTGTCAGGAGCGCGCCGCCGAACTGGGCGGAGGACAGGTCCACGTCGGTGAACGTCACGTCGATGAGGTCGGCGTCGTTGAAGCGGGTCCGCATCCCGCCCCCGCCCGTGAACGAGGCCCCGTCGAGGTCGGCCTTGCGGAAGTCGGTCTGGTCCAGCACGCAGGACTCGAACCTGGCCCCCGCCAGCGGCGCGCCCCACAGATCGGCCTCCGTGAGGTCGCAGTTGCGGAAGACGTGTGTTTCGTCGGAGGGGAGCCGGTCGGCCAGCGCTTTGCGTGAAAGGTCCTCGCCGTCGAAGTTCACGGGATCACACACTACTCATGAGAACCCGTGAGCACCTCCGCCGCCGCCTGCCCGCAGACCCGGGCCGACCCGTACGTGGCGATGTGGACGGCGCCCAGATCCGACCGCGCGGGAAGGCCCATCTCCACCACCACCGCGTCGGGCCGGGCGCTGAGCAGGTGCCGCAGCGCCTGTTCCTGCCAGGCGTAGCGGTGCACGTCCCGGACCACGATCACCAGCGGCCGTCCGGCCGACTCCTTGACCAGGCGCTCGAGCGCCGAACCCGTCGAATCCCCCACCGCCAGCCGCGTCACCACGGTGTCCGGCAGCAGGCGGGCGAGGGGCTCGCCGACGCCCCACGGCGTGTTGCGGTCGATGGCCAGGTTCATCTCCGGCGCCAGCTCCACCACGTACGCCGGAGAGGTCAACGGCAGCACGGGAGCGGCCGACCGGCGGGTGACCCTGATCGCCCGGCGCGCGGCGACCAGGCCGATGGAGTGGTCGCGGGACGGCCGGCTGCCCGAGGAGGCGGCCCATGAGGCCAGCTCGCGGACCCTGCGAGCGGCGTCGGCCAGCCGCTCCTCGGGCAGCAGTCCCTGGGTCACCGCCGTGGCGATCGCGTCGCGGATCCCGGCGGCGGTGGCCTCGTCGGCTCGCTCGCCCCCGACGCAGATCGCGTCGGCTCCCGCGGCGATGGCGCGGGCGGAGGCGCCCCCGATCCCGTACTCCCCCGCCACCGCCGCCATCTCGATGCCGTCAGTGATGATCATTCCTTGGAACCCGAGCTCCTCGCGCAGCAGCCCGGTGAGTACCTTGGGGCTGAGCGTGGCGGGCAACTCGGCGTCGTACGAGGGCACCAGGAGATGGCCGGTCATGACGGCCTTGACGCCCTCCTTGATCGCCTCTCGGAAAGGGAGCAGCGCGTCCTCGATTCCGTCGTCGGACACCACGGGCACGCCGTGATGCGAGTCCACCGAGGTGTCCCCGTGCCCGGGGAAGTGCTTGGCGCACGCGGCCACGCCGGCCGACTGCAGGCCCCGTACGAACGCCCTGGTGTGCCGGGACACCAGGGCCGGGTCGGCACCGAAGGCCCGCAGGCCGATGACGGGGTTGTCCGGGTTGGAGTTCACGTCGGCGGATGGGGCGAAGTCGAGCGTGACGCCCGCCGCCGCCAGGTCGCTGCCGAGGTCCCTGGCCAGGGCCTCGGTCAGGGCCACGTCGTCCACGACGCCCAGCGCGTAACCGCCGGGGCGGCTGCTCCCGGTGGCCACCTCCAGCCTCGTGACCTCCCCCGACTCCTCGTCGGTGCCGACGAGCACCGAGGGGTTCTCGGCGCGCAGCGCGGCGGTCAGCCGGGCCACCTGGGCGGGGCCGGCGATGTTGCGCGAGAACAGCACGACGCCGGCCAGCCCGTCGCCGAGGCGGCGGCGGAGCCAGTCGGGAGGCATGTGTCCCGTGAAACCGGGGAAGAGTACGGCGTCGGCGAGGCGAAGCAGGTCACCGCTCAAGGGCATGACCCGCAATCTAATAGGAAAGTTTCCTATTTGCTAGAGGTATTTTCTGACGTCAGCTTGCTCCCCCTCACATGGTCACGAGGCCAGCCGCTCGATGACGGTGACGTTCGCCTGACCTCCGCCCTCGCACATGGTCTGCAGGCCGTACCGTCCGCCCGTGCGCTCCAACTCGTGCAGCAGCTTCACCGCCAGTACGGCGCCGGTCGCGCCGAGCGGGTGGCCGAGCGCGATGGCGCCGCCGTTCGGGTTGACCTTGACGGGGTCCGCGCCGGTCTCCTTGATCCAGGCCAGGACCACCGGCGCGAACGCCTCGTTGATCTCGATCGCGTCGAAGTCGTCGATGGCCAGGCCGGTCCTCCCGAGCGCGTGGACGGTGGCGGGGATCGGCGCGGAGAGCATCATGATCGGGTCGGCGCCGCGGGCCGAGACGTGGTGCACGCGGGCGCGCGGGGTCAGGCCGTGCTCCCGTACGGCCCTGGGCGAGGCGATGAGCAGGGCCGCCGCGGCGTCGGAGATCTGGGACGCCAGCGCCGCGGTGAGCCGGCCGCCCTCGACCAGAGGCTTGAGCCCGGCCATCTTCTCGACGGTGGTGTCCCTGCGTGGGCACTCGTCCGTGGCGACACCCTCGTAGGGGATGATCTCGCGGGCGAAATGTCCGGCGTCGATGGCGTGGACGGCCCGGCGGTGCGACTCGTACGCGAACCGCTCCATCTCCTCGCGGGAGACGTCCCAGGCGGCGGCCATCTGCTCGGCCCCGGTGAACTGGGAGACCTCCTGCGTGCCGTACCGCTCGGCCCAGCCCTTGGAGCCCACGAAGGGGGTCTCGTGCCCGAACGCGCGGCCCGCGAGCATCGCGGCCGAGATGGGGATCATGCTCATGTTCTGCACGCCGCCCGCCACCACCAGGTCGCTCGTGCCGGACAGCACGGCCTGGGCGGCGAAGTGGAGCGCCTGCTGGGACGAACCGCACTGGCGGTCCACCGTGACGCCCGGGACCTCCTCGGGGAGCCCGGCCGCGAGCCAGCAGGTGCGGGCGATGTCCCCCGCCTGGGGGCCGATCGTGTCCACGCAGCCGAAGATCACGTCGTCGACGGCCGACGGATCGGTGTCCGCGCGGTACATCAGCTCCTTGAGCACGTGCGCTCCGAGATCGGCGGGATGGGCCGCGGCCAGGCCGCCGTTCCTGCGCCCTACGGGGGTGCGGACCGCGCCGACGATGTACGCCTCGTTCACCCTCGCATGGTAGCAAGCGCTTGGTAGAGTATGGAATGCCGTATGAGCTGGGGCGGTTAGGTGAACAAGCGATTGTCTGAGGGCTCATAATGGTGTCGTGACCACGCGTAAGAACTCCGGCACCACGACAACCCCGGCGAAGCGCCAGCGCGCGACCTCATCGGGGCCGGCCTCCGAGCGCCGCGACCACCTCGTCAAGCTCGCCGCGGAGCTCTTCGCGCGCAAGGGCTTCCAGGCCACGACCGTCCGTGAGATCGCCGACGAGGCGGGCATCCTCTCCGGAAGTCTCTACCACCACTTCGACTCCAAGGAGACGATCGTCGACGAGGTGCTCTCCACCTTCCTCGACGACCTCATCGCCCGCTACCGCGCGGCGGTCGACTCCAGCGCCGACGCCCGCACCGTGCTGTCGGAGATGGTCCGCATCGGGTTCGGCACGCTCGAGCCCCACCGGGCCGCGATCACGGTCATGCAGAACGACTGGAACTACCTGCGGCAGTTCGAGCGGTTCAACTATCTGGTCAAGGCCGAGGACGAGGTCGAGCAGATCTGGGTCGCGCAGATCAAGAAGGGACAGGCGGCCGGGCTGTTCAGGTCCGACGTCGATCCGAAGCTGACGTACCGCATGATCCGCGACACGATCTGGGTCGCGGTGCGCTGGTTCCGCCCGGGCGGCAGGCTCAACACGACCGCGCTGGCCGAGCACTACATCACCGTGCTCTTCGACGGCCTCGCCACGGGCGAGCGCACCACGCAAAAGGGATGAGCCTCGGCAAGGCGGTGCGGCTGGCACTGCAGGACGCCGCGGAGCCCGGCAAGGCCGAGACCATGCGCGCCTACATGAAGTCCTCGATGCCGTTCCTGGGTGTCCAGGCCGTCGCCAGGCGGGCGGCGCTCAGGCGGGTCTTCTCCGAGCACCGGCTGGACAGCGCGCCGGAGTGGCGGCGGGCCGTGCTGGGGCTGTGGCGGGAGGCCGAATACCGCGAGGAGCGTTACGCCGCCGTCGAGTTGTCCGGCCACCACCTCTACCGGGACTTCCAGACCCTCTACACGGTGCCGATGTACGAGGAGATGATCGTCACCGGCGCCTGGTGGGACCTGGTGGACGAGCTGGCCACGCACCGGATCGGCGGCCTGCTGGCCGCCTTCCCCGACTCGATGCGGCCGCTCATGCTGGAGTGGGCGCACGACGGCGACCTGTGGAAGCGGCGCACCGCCATCCTGTGCCAAAACCGGTTCAAGCAGCGCACGGACACGGCCCTGCTGTACGCGTGCATCGAGCCCAGCCTGGCCGACAACGACTTCTTCGCGCGCAAGGCGATCGGGTGGGCATTACGCGAGTACGCCAAGACCAACCCCGCCGACGTGCTCCGCTACGTCAACGCCAAGGGCATCTCGGGCCTGAGCCGCCGCGAGGCGCTCAAGAACCTCCCCGTCACCTAGTCCACAGGGCGTCCTGAACGGCCTGCACAAGTGCGATCAGCTCCGGCGTGACGCGCTCCTTCGACCAGGCCAGTGCGTACGTGATGCGCAGGTCGCCGGCGTCGAGCGGCACGAAGCGCACGTCGTCCCTCCTGACGGCCCTGACCAGGAGCTGCGGGATCGGCAGCAGCCCGGCGCCCGCCGCCACCAGGTCGAGCGCGGCGGCGAAGTCGTCGTCGGCCACCATGCGCGAGCGCCCTGGCAGCCCCGCCCAGGGGCGGCTACCCGGCGTGAGCAGCACCTGGCCGCCCAGCTCATCCGGGGTGACCTTGGGCCTGGCCGCCAGCCGGTGGCCCACGGGAAGGGCCAGGTGGTCGACCGTGACGTGGAACCTGGCCGCCGTCACGAACTGCGCGGGCGCCGGAGTGGCCAGGATCGCGGCCGAGACCTCGCCGCCCGCCAGCGCCTGCGCCGCCGGCCCCCGGCCCGCCGCACGCAACTCCACGCCGATCGCCGGAGTGCGGCCCGCCAGCCGCCTGACGATCCGCGCCGCCAGCGCGCCGACGAGTGGTGGATAAGCGAGATGAATGGTCGGCCGCGCCAGCCTGGCCGACTCCGCCGCGAACGCCTGGACCGACTCGATCACCTGCTCCGCGTACGGCAGCAGCGCCTTGCCCTCGGCCGTGAGCCGCACGTCGCGGGCGGTCCGCTCGAAGAGCCTGACCCCGGCCGCGCGTTCGAGCCGGGTGATGGCCTGGCTCATCGCGGGCTGGGACATCCCCAGGTCGGCGGCGGCCCGGGAGAAGCTGAGCCGTTCCGCGACCCTGGCGAAGCAGTGGATCTCCTTGAGCATAAGCAGCACCAATACATGATGCATGAGCTCCCGAGTGCTCGGCAGGATGCCTGTGATCACTCGAACGACGTCAAGGGAGCCGAGAGATGTCCCCATTCCCCAAGTCCACCGTGCTCGGATATCCGAGGATCGGGCCGCGAAGGGAGTTGAAGCGGGCGCTGGAGTCCTACTGGGGCGGGCGTTCGACCCGGGCCGAGCTCGAGCAGGTGGGGGCCGAGATCAGGGAGCGCACCTGGCGCAGACTGGCCGAGCTGGGGCTCGAAGGGCTGCCGTCCAACACGTTCTCGCTGTATGACCAGGTCCTGGACACGGCGGTGCTGCTGGGCGCGGTGCCGGAGCGGTATCGCGAGGCCGGCGACCCCTACTTCGCGATGGCCAGGGGCACCGAGGGGCTCGCGCCGCTGCGGATGACGAAGTGGTTCGACACGAACTACCACTACATCGTTCCCGAGATCGGGCCCGGGACTGTGTTCAAGCTGGACGCGAGCAAGCCGCTGTCCGAGGTGCGGGAGGCCCGGGCCCTGGGGTTCGAGACGCGGCCCGTGGTGGTGGGACCGGTCACGTTCCTGCTGCTGGGGGCGGCGCTGGACCGGCTGGACGACGTGCTCGGCTGCTACGAGGAGCTGCTGTCCGCGCTGGCCGCCGAGGGGGTCTCGTGGGTGCAGCTCGACGAGCCCGCGCTGGTGGGCGACCGGACCTCGGACGAGCTGGCCGCCGTGCATGCCGCGTACTCCCGGCTCGGCTCTCTCACCACCCGGCCCGGGATCTTCGTGGCCTCCTACTTCGGCGACCTCGGCGAGGCCCTCCCGGTCCTGGCCGGCACTCCCGTGGAGGCCATCGGCATCGACCTGGTCCGGGGTGGCGTGCCGGCGCTCGACCTGTCCGGCAAGACCGTGGTCGCGGGCGTGGTGTCCGGGCGCGACGTGTGGCGCGTCTCGCCCGAGCGGGCGCTGGCCGCTCTGGGTGCCGTGCGGGCCTCGGAGGTGGTGGTGAGCACGTCGTGCTCGCTGCTGCACGTGCCCTACTCCGTGGAGGCAGAGCCGGAGCTCGACCCAGCGCTGAAGGAGCGGCTGGCGTTCGCGGAGCAGAAGGTGGCGGAGGTGGTGGCGCTCGCGCGTTCCCCGCTGCGGGACACTCCTCCCGCAGAGCCCTCCGTTCCCCTTTCCGGGCCGGTGGTGCCGGAGGAACGCGGCCCGTACGCCGTGCGTGCGGCGGCGCAGGCCGAACACCTGCGGCTGCCCCCGCTCCCGATCACCACGATCGGCTCGTTCCCGCAGACCGGCTCGCTGCGCGCCGCCCGGGCCGCGGTCGCCTCGGGCACGCTTTCTCAGGCCGACTACGAACAGCAGGTGAAGGCCGAGATCGAGCGGGTCATCCGGGTCCAGGAGCGCCTCGGGCTCGACGTCCTCGTGCACGGGGAGCCGGAGCGCAATGACATGGTGCAGTACTTCGCCGAGCACCTCGACGGGTTCGCCGTCACCAGGAACGGCTGGGTCCAGTCGTACGGCTCCCGCTGCACCCGGCCGCCGATCCTGCACGGGGACGTCGGCCGCCCCTCGCCGATCACGGTGCGGTGGGCCACGTACGCGCAGTCGCTCACGGACAAGCCCGTCAAGGGCATGCTCACCGGCCCCGTCACCATCGTGGCCTGGTCCTTCGTCCGCGACGACCTGCCGCTGCGCGACGTCGTGTTCCAGGTGGCGGACGCCGTCAGGCAGGAGGTCCGCGATCTGGAGGCGGCCGGGGTGTCGATCATCCAGGTGGACGAGCCCGCCCTGCGCGAACTGCTCCCGCTCCGCCGGGCCGCGCAGGCCGACTACCTGGAGTGGGCGGTGGCCGCGTACCGGCGGGCCACGTCAGGGGCGAGCGATCGCACGCAGATCCATACCCACCTCTGCTATTCGGACGCCGACCAGATCCTGGCCGCCATCGACGGCCTCGACGCCGACGTGACCACCATCGAGTCCGCGCGGTCAGGTGCCCGGATCCTGGGCTCCGTCGGGTCCTTCGGCCGCGGGCTCGGCCCCGGGGTGTACGACATCCACTCGCCCCGGGTGCCCGGCGCGGAGGAGGTCTCGGAGCTGTTGCGGCGCACTCTGGAGGTGCTGCCGGCGGAGCGGGTCTGGGTCAATCCGGACTGCGGGCTGAAGACGCGGACGTATGAGGAGGTGGAGGCCGCGCTGGCGAACGTGGTCACCGCCACGCGACGGCTGCGCGCGGAGCTTCACGCGTAGCGTTCGGTGAACTCCTCGACCGTCATCCCGAAGAGGAACTCGTCGTCGTAACGGCCGTTGGCGTAGTGACCCCTGCGCCGGCGGCCCTCCTCCACGAACCCCAGCCGCCGGTGCAGCGCCAGCGACGGCTCGTTGGAGCTGTAGACCCAGGCCTCGGCCTTCTGGAAGCGGCGCTCGAAGAACATGTACCTCAGCAGCAGGACGATGGCGTCGCCGGCGTAGCCCTTGCGGTGGTACGGCGTCCCGATCCCGATCCCGTACGCGAAGGTGCCGTGCACGCGGTCGACGCTGTGCGTGTTCACCATGCCGACCGGGGCATCCCCGTCTCGGGTGGCGATCACCAGGCGGACGTCGTCCAGGCCCTGGGTCTGCTCGGCCAGCTCGGCGGCCCACTTCCTGGCCCGCGCCGCCGACTGGGGCGGGTGGAGCTGGTGGCCGCTCCTGACGGCCTCGGAGTACTCCTCGAAGGAGTGGAACGCCTCCCAGTCCTCGGGCTCGATGGCTCGAAGCCGTACGCGCTCGCCTACCCATGCCGACGTCATGCCCGGCAGCAAACCACGCCGCCCCGGCCCCTCGCGAGCGGTTTTCCAGCCCGTTGGACGATGCAGGGAGCCGGGACCTAATCCCCCAAGAGGCGGCGGATCGCCTCTGCCCGGTGCTCGGCGAGGTAGCGGCTCTCTTCGGCGAGATCGTCGACACCGCCGGGCTCGTCGTCAGGCGGGGGATTGCGCTCGGCCCACCGGCGCAGGCGAGCCAGACCGGAGCCCAGGTCTGGCAAGGGCGGCCCCCGGCAAGATCGAGTCGCGCGTCGTCCCGACGCTGCCTGCCAGCTTCCCGCATAGGTGGTGTCCAGCAGGCGAGGGGCCTCCCGTCCAGGCATTGGTGCTGTGACATCACGGTGCGGCCTGGAAGCGGCTCCCCGCTGCCGACGCGGCTCGGCGCTCGGCCGCGCGGGCGGCGGGTGGGACGAGGAGGCCGACGACCGCCAGCCCGCCACCGAGGGCGATCCAGCCGAATTGTCCCCACTCGATGCAGAGCGTGGTGACCAGAGCCGGGCCGAGGAACTCGGAGGCGCTCATTCCCATGCCGAACAGTCCCTGGTACTGGCCGATCGCGTGCGGCGGAGCCAGGGCGAACGACAGCTCGAAGCCTCCGGCGGCATGCCAGAGCTCACCCACGGTGTGCACCACGACGGCCGCCAGCAGCATCGTGGCGGCCATCCATCGCGGCACATCGGCGCTGAACGCGATGACCGTACAGGAGAGCAGGAACATCGTCCCAGCACGGCGCATGGCCCGGCCGGCCGCCGCCGGCGTGTCGACCCCCCTGGCGGTACGCGCCTGGAACAGGCCCACGATGGCGGTGTTGACCAGCATCGTCGCGCTGATCAGCCAGTGGGGCGCGGCCGTGGCCGCGACGATCCAGAGCGGCACCGCGATGGTGAGCACCTTGAACTGGACGGCCATCAGCCCGTCCAGGACGGTCAGGATCACGTACGGAATATCCCTCAGCGCGGTCCACCGCGGCCCGCTGTGCGCCGGCGCCGGCGGGGTGGGCGGGAGGAGCACGGCGATCGCCGCCGCGCCGAGGAAGGTCGCGGCGGTGCCGAGAATGAGCGCCAGGTAAGCGGGACGGGTGCCGACCTGGATCGCCCATCCCGCCGGGAGGGTTCCGAGGGAGATGCCGATGTTGCTCACCGAACGCAGGTAGCCGCGGAACTCCTGTGGACGGTCCGGGCTGTGGTGGGCGATCAGCGGCGCCCGCGCGGCCACACCAAGCGCCCGCCGATCCGGTCCGCGAGGTGACCACTGGGCGGCCCGGCCGCCAGGGACAACAGCCCGGCGATGCTGAGGGCGACGCCGACCTGCTGGGCGGGCAGGTGGATGACTTGCGTGAAATACAGCACGCCGGCGGTCAGGTAGGCGCCCCTGCCGGCGGCGTTGACGAACGTGGCCGCGGCGAGGACCCGCTGCGGCCCGGGTCGCGGGATCCAGGAACTCGGCCTCATGCGCACGATCGGGGCCGGACGGTCAGTGTCGCCGCAGCGTCAGGCTCGCCTCGCCACCCGCGACGGTGAGCTCGGCCTGACCGCCAACGGGAAAGGCGGCCAGCGGGTCGGTGTGGCCGACGTCGATGTTGGCCAGCACCGGGAGTCCCTCCAGTGCCGGCTGGGTGGCGATGATGTGTTCCAGCAGCGGGCGCGTCATACGGCTTGCCCTCTGGAAACGCCCGATCGCCAGCCCTCGGACCCCGGCGGCGTCGGGAAGCTGGAGCAGTGATGTCAGATTCCGGGCGAAGGCCACCGGAGGCGATTCGAGGTCGTCCTCGACGATCAGTATCGCGCCGTCGAGAGAGGGCATGTAGGGGGTGCCCTGCAGCAGGTTCAAGGTGCAGAGGTTCCCGCCGACGATCCTCCCCTCGGCGGTGCCGGGCCGGAGCGGCCACCATCCCTCATTGGGGAACAGGTCGCGCTTGTCCTGGTCGAGGAACCAGAGGTCGTCGCTCCAGCGGGCCGCCGGGCTCCAAGCGATCGGATCGGAGCCGAACATGATCTCCGTGAACCATCGCAGGGTCGGCTCGAAGTGATCGCGCATCCCGAACGTCGACCAGTGCGGCCCCGAGTAGGTGACCAGCCCGGTACGGGCGAGGATGGCGTTCTGCAGGGCCGTGATGTCGGAGTAACCGCACAAGATCTTCGGGTTGGCGCGGATCAGATCCCAGTCCAGGTATGGGAGAAGTTCGTTGCAGTTGTAGCCGCCGATGACCGTCATGATCGCTGCAACAGAAGGGTCCGCGAAGGCCTCGTGCAGATCCGCCACCCGGGAGGCGATGCTGGAGGAGTCGAAGGGGTCCCGTTCATCGACATGGCGGCCGTAGGAGAGTGTGAGGCCGAGCTCGGCGAACCGGGATCCGATGATGTCGGTGTGGTCGTGCTCCGTCACCATGGCGCGGGACCTGGACGGCGCCACCACTCGTACGACGTCGCCTCTGTTCAGCTTGGGCGGGAAGATTACGTCCATTGTCGGGAGCGTAACCGACCGGTGTCGACGGCGATGTGCGCAACGACAGCGAACTCAACGATGAGGCTTGTCGGGCGTTCGCGGTACCGCCAACGTACACTCGCAGGTATGAGCGCCGGACATGCGCATGAGGAGCTTCACCACCTGGTGGATCGGCTATCGCCCGACCAGGCACGCCGCCTTCTGCGTCTGGTTAAGACCGACCCGGAACTCGCTAATCTCTCGGACGAACAGGACAAGCCGGTCCGTCGTCGTCTCTCGATCGCCGGGATCGGCGCGTCCGGTGAGGGGGATCTCTCGGAACGGGTCGAAGATTTGTTGGCGGAGCGGTTCAATCGCTCAGTGTGACCGCTGTTCTGCTGGATACGGGCCCCTTGATCGCGGTGGTCGATCGAGACGACAAGCATCATGCTTCTTGCGTTCGGCTGCTGGAGAGACTCGACGGACCACTGCTCCTGCCGTCAACGATCCTGATCGAGGCTGGCTGGACCATCAACCGGCACATGGGAGCGTCCGTCCATGCCCAGTTCCTCGATCTCGTGATCGAAGAGTTCGAGCTGGTCAACCTCATCCCACAGGATGTCCTACGAATGGCGGAACTGGTCCGTGTCTACAGGGACGCACGCCTCGACCCTGCCGACGTGTCCGTTGTCGCGATTGCCGAGCGGCTGGCGATCGCCCACATCGTGACCCTCGATCGCCGAGATTTCTCCCTGATTCGCCCTCGCGCGAAGTCGGAGACGACTGCTCCGGTTATTCCAGCGCACGTAAGCTCCCATTCCGCCTGAGGGGATGGGCCGGGCAACGCGTAGGCGCAGCCTGCGCCGCGGGTAAGACCGCCTGAGCGCAGCGAAGCCCGACAGGGGTCGGGACTGGGCCCGACTGGGAGCGACGGCTGAGCCCCTGAGCGCGAAGCTCCCCTGGCGAAGACCTTGCGCGCCGCCAGGCGCGTCCAAGGGGCGAGCGGAGCGAGACCCGCCCGGGGCCGGGCTCCAGCAGGCCGACCAGCCACTGGGCAACGGGTGGGGTGAGCCCGCGCAACCTACCCGAACGTCCAGGCCAGGTGGTTCAGGGCGGCGTCGGCGTAGTGGCGGGGACCCGTGCTCAGACCGTACGCCAGGTCCTCGATGAGGGCGCACCTCGCGTAGAAGAGCACCCTGGCGCGGTCCGTCTCGTCAAGGTCGAACTCGTAGTGGGCCACTGTCGACTCGAAGACCTCCGGGCCGAGGTCGCGGTAGATCAGGGCGAAGTCGTGGGCCGGGTCGGTGATGGCGGCGTCGGTCCAGTCGATGATGCCGGTGATCGTGCCCGACGAGGCGTCCACCAGCACGTGCTCGGCGCCCAGGTCGTTGTGGCAGAAGCGTAACGAGCGGGGCTCGTCCGGCGGCGGCTCCCGGAGGAAGCGCTCCACCAGGAGGCGCTGCTGCTCCGGGACGTGGCGCTCCACGTCGCGGTAGTCGAGCTCGGCGTCCTGCAGGAGCGTCGGCGCCGGGTAGACGTCGAGAGGCGCCAGGTCGCGCATCGTGTCGGCTGGGGCGGCGTGGAGGGCGGTGAGGAACTCGCCCAGGGGCTCTGCCAGGCGCCGCGGGTCGTCCACCGGGTGCCGGTTGAGGGGCTCTCCCGGGAGCTTGTGGTACGCGATCACGCCCGACTCGTCGTCGGCGAAGAGCACCTCGGGGACCGGCAGTGGGGAAAGCTCCCTGAGGGCCGCCAGGCGGGCGGCCTCCTGCCGGTTCTCCTCCGGATTCGTCGCCTTGTTGCGCCGTACCAGCAGCTCGTCGTTGACCTCGTACACCAGGTTGTCGAGGCCCTGGCCGAGCTGGCGGATGGAGCGCACCTGGTAGTCGGGGAGATGGCGGGACAGCAACGTGTGGATTTCGCCAGTCACACCCCGCAGCCTAAGCCCCGGCTACTTGAGGGCTCCAGACGTCAGGCCGCTCTGGATCTGGCGCTGGAAGACCGTGTAGACCACCAGCATCGGGAGGATGGCCAGGGTCAGGGCTGCGAACAGGGCGGACCAGTCCTGGTCGTATCCGGCGGCGGTGGAGATGTCGGCGATGCCCTGGGTGAGGACCCACTTGTCCCGCTCCTGCAGCAGCACCAGAGGCAGCTGGTACTGGTTCCACTGGCCCAGGATGTTGAAGATCGTGATGCTGATGATGCCCGGCCGCGCCATCGGGAGCATGATCTGGAAGAAGACCCTGGTGTGCGACGCGCCGTCCACCATCGCGGCCTCTCCCACGGCGGTCGGGAGCGTGCGGAAGAACGCCGACAGGAAGAAGACCGTGAACGGCATCGAGTACGCGATGTACACCAGGACCAGGCCCGCGTGCGTGTTCAGGCCGATGAACGGGCCGATCAGCGGCACGTTGCCCATGTTCTGGACGACGAAGAAGAGCGGGGTCAGAGCCAGGTAGACGGGAAAGGCCAGACCCGAGACGAAGAGCAGATAGACGGCCCGGTTGCCGCGGAAGGGGTAGCGGGCCAGCACGTACGCGGCCATCGACCCGATCAGCATCGTCCCGAACGTGCTGAACGACACGACGATGACGCTGTTGAGCATGTACTGCCCGATGTGCGCCTGCTCCCAGGCCCTGGCGAAGTTGTCCCAGTGCAGCGCGGAGGGCAGTGACCAGGCGTCCCCGAAGATCTCGTCCTCGCTCTTGACCGAGGCCAGGAACGTCCACAGGATCGGCACGATCACCAGCAGCGTCCAGATCAGCAGCGCGACGTGCGTCAGCACCCCGAGCGGGCCGAGCCGCCGTTTGCGCTCCTGGCGGGCGAGCTTGCGCGAGTTCGCCGCCGTCCACGAGATGGTCGTTGTCATCAGTACTCGATTCGTTCGCGCCGCGTGAGGCGCAGCGAAAGGATCGCGAAGCCGACGGTGAAGAAGAACATCACGACGCCCAGCGCCGAGGCGTAGCCGAAGCGGAAGTACTGGAACGCGTTGCGGTAGATCTCGGCGGCCATGACCGTGGTCGACCAGTCGGGGCCGCCGTGCTGGTCGGTCATCACCCAGACGATCGCGAACACGTCCAGCGCCAGGATCCCCAGATAGACCCAGGCCACTTGGACGGTGTCCCAGAGCAGCGGCAGCGTGATGCGGAAGAACAGGCTCACCCGGCCGGCCCCGTCGATCTGCGCGGCCTCGAACATGTCCCTGGGGATGGAGGCCAGGCCGGCGGAGAAGAGCACGACGTAGAAGCCGACCGCCTGCCAGACCATGACGCCCAGCACCGACCAGAACGCCACGTCCGGATTGGACAGGAACCCGATCGGCTTGACCCCGAGCGCCATCAGCGGGCCGTTCAGCATGCCGCTGCCGTCCGGCCGGAACACCTGCTGGAACAGCACCGCCACCACGGCGACGGCCAGGACCTGCGGGAAGAAGAACACCACGCGGTAGAAGTTCGACCCGCGGATCCCCGACGTGCCCTGCGCGCCGCCCACGTTCAGGAGAAAGGCGAAGAACAGGGCGATGACGATCGTGATCAGCGGCAGCAGCACGAGCAGCGCGCCGTTGTGCGTGACGGCCTTCCAGAACGTCCCGTCGCTGAGGAGCCGCTCGAAGTTTTCCAGACCTATGAACGTGGGCGTGGCCGTCACGCCGCGCCAGTCGGTCATCGCGATGTAGAAGGCCTGGACGTACGGCGAGATCACGTAAACCAGGTAGAGAATCACCGGGGCTGCCAGGAACGAGGTGATGAACAGCCCGCGGCGATACCTGTTGAAAATCATCAGCGCTTGTACTTCTTGATCGAGGAGTCCTTCTTGAGCTCGTCGGCCTTCTTCTGCAGGCGCTCGAGGTAGGCGTCCGGCTTGATCCCGCCGGTCATCAGCTCGCCGGTGGCGGCGATGGCCTCGTCCTTGAGCTGGGCGTACCAGGTCTGCCAGCGGTAGTAGACGACGTTCGTGCCCGCGGCGGCGAACGCCTTGGTCGCGCTCTCCGCGCCCGGCGACAGCTGGCGCCCCTCACCCGCGCCCTTGACCACGGAGACCGTCTTGACCATCTCGCTGAAGTCGCCCGCCGCCTTCTTCGACAGCATGGCCCGCAGGTACTCCATGCCGCCCTGCGGGTTGGGTGACTTGGAGGGCACGATGAAGTTCTCGCTCGGCTGGCTGTGCAGGGTGCCGTACGGCAGCTTGTCGGAGCCGCCGAAGTCGGGGATCGGGAACATCCCGTACTCGAAGTCGGCCGGGGTGGTCGTCTTCTGCTCGTTCTCCAGCCAGGAGCCGGAGGGGAGCATGGCGACCTTGTACTTGTTCTGGGCCGTCTGGGTCTGCACGTGGTCGAGGCCGGCGGTGCCCTCCATGAGGTACTTGGCGCCGATCTCGGCCCAGGCCGTGGCCGAGGTCTTCATGGCGTCGCTCTTCCAGGCGCCGTCCTCGAGGTTGTCGATGTTGACGAGGACCTCGGCGCCGCCGATCTTGGCGGCCATGGTGAGCAGCGGCTCGTAGAGGTACTGCGGGAACTTCCCGGCGTAGGTGAAGGGCGCCATCTTGCCGGACTTCTTGATGGTCTCGCAGAGCTTGAGGAACTCGTCCCACGTCTTCGGGGGCTCCCAGCCGTTGTCACGGAAGGCTTTCTGCGAATACCAGATGCCGAAGATGTAGTTCACGTAGCCGAGCACGCTGAAGGTGCCGTCGTACGTGCCGAGATCGATGACGGCCTGGTCGATGGTGTCGCGGACCTTGGTGTTCGGGTCGTCCCAGCTCGGCGCGTCGAGCAGTGGGGTGAGGTCCTGGAGCTGGCCGTCCTGGGCGAGCGCGCCGAAGTCCATGGCGTTGGCGCCGGAGTTGTCGATCACGTCCGGCGGGTTGCCGCCGGCGAAGCGCGGCTGGAGGACCTTGGTGATCTCCTTGGTCGCGTTGTGCTTGATCTCGACGCCGGGGTGCTTGGACTTGAACAGCGGCTGGTGGATGGTCTTGGCGTAGTCCTGGCCGAAGCCGCCGTCGAAGATCCACACCTCCAGCGGCTTGTTGTCCGCCACGCCGAACGGGTTGGCGGCGCTGGTCGCGACCGGCGCCGCCGAGGACGAGGCGGAGGGCTTGGCGGCGGGCGTGGCGCACGCGGCAAGCGCTCCCGCCACGGGCACGAGTGCGGCACCGCGAAGGAGCTCACGGCGGCTGATATGGGGGGTGTTAGGCATTTGACTGCTCCTGACTGTTTATGATCCGCGTCGGATACGTCCTGCGTAGCGGCTCTCCAGGGCCCTGTTGTGCTCGTCGCCGCCGGTCACGTTGGCGGACAGGTAGATGGGAGGCGTCTCCCCCGTGGCCACGAGCTCGTCCACCGCTTCGGTGACCACCATCTGCGCGAGCAGCGCCGAGGTGACCGTGGACACCGCGCCGTAGGTGCCGCCGCCGGGCAGCTCGAGGAGGGCGTCGCCGTACGGCGCGCCGTTGTCCAGCACGACGTCGGCCAGGTCGAGCAGCTTGCGGCCCGACGGGTGGCGCGAGGTCATCTGGGTGCTGTGCTTGACCGAGGTCAGCGCGATCAGCGGGTGTCCGCGCTCCTTGACGAGCGTGGCCAGCTCGACGACCGCGCCGTTCACCCCGGAGCTGGAGATCAGCACGAACACGTCCTGCGGCTCCACCGGCGCCAGGTCGTAGATCTCGTGCGCGATGGCCGGGTCGCGCTCCAGCTCGGGGGTCAGCACGCTCGCCGGGCGGCCCCCGTACAGGACGAGGTCCCTGGGCGTGAGGCGGTTGCTGGGGACGAGGCCACCGGCCCGTCCGGCGATCTCCATCGCGATGGCCTCGGAATGTCCCGACCCGAACGCGTTGACCACGCCGCCCGCCCGGATCGAGGCCACCACCAGCGCCGCGGCCTGCTTCACCGGCTCGGCCTGGCTCTGCGCGACCTGGTGTGCCAGCTCGAGGACCTTGGATGCGTACGTCATTCAGCCTCTCTCCACCCGATGGCTCTCCACTGCGCTGATCGTGCGCTCGAACGCCTCGTTGGTGCGTTCGTAGGTCTGTTGGGCCACCGCCACGTACACGGCGTCCAGCACGAACAGCTGCGAATGGACGGCGGCCAGCCCGCCGAGCCTGAACGTTGTCTCCCTGCTGGCGGTGGTCAGCACCAGGTCGGCCAGCTCCGCCAGCGGTGAGCGGGCGAAGGAGGTGACCGCGACCGTCAGCGCGCCGTGGCTGCCCGCCTCCGCCAGCGCCTCCATGACCTCGCGGGTGCGGCCCCTGTGGCTGATGCCGATGGCCACGTCGCCCTCCTTGAGCAGCGCCGCCTCCGACAGGGCCACGTGCGCGTCTCCGGCGCTCCAACCGGGGATGCCGATGCGGCGCAGCCGGCCTTCCAGCATGGTGGCGACGTTACCGCTGGTGGAGACGCCGACGAGGAGGACACGCGGCGCGGCCACGATCGCGTCGGCCACCTTGGCGACGACGTCGAGGTCGAGCTGCGCGGCGGTGTCCTGGATGAGCCTGGTGTCGGCGGCGGCCATGACCTCGATGGCCGCGTCGAGCGGGTCGTCCGGTCCGATCTCGTGGCCGACGCCCGCGCCCCAGCCCGCCTGCGCGGCCCTGCCGGTCTCGGTGGCGAGGGCGACGCGCAGCTCGGCGTACCCGGAGAAGCCGAACGCCCGGCAGAACCTGGTCACGGTCGCGGGCGAGCTGCCCGCCCGCTCGGCCAGCGCGATGATGGTCGAGCGCGCGGCCTCGGCCGGATCGCCGAGAATCACCTCGCCGACCCTGCGCAACGCCTCCGGCAAACCGGGTAGTTCTGTTTCGACGCGCCCCAGCGCTCCTGAAGTCACGAATATTCCTTCCGAATACCCGGTCTTCTGGCGAAAATTATTCTTGCTTCCGGTCCACGTCAACCCCCAGACTCGGACCGTGACTGAATCGCTAGTGGTCGGTGTCGACGCAGGAGCCACGTCCACGCGGGTCGCCGTCCACGCGCTCGACGGCACCAGGGTCGGCTACGCCCGGGCCGGAGCGGGCAATCCGACTGCTCACGGGCTGGGCAAGGCGGTGGCGGCCGTCGCGGCCGCGCTCGGGGAGGCACTCGGGACGCACGACGGAGGGCGGGTCGCCGGCTCGCTGGCCGGGATCGCCGGGCATGTGCACGAGATGGTGCCCGAGCTGGCGAAGGTCTGGGCCGGCCACGGCATCGCCGAGGGGCCCCGTTACATGGGCGACGTGCCGATCGCCTACGCCGCGGGCTCCGCGGAGCCCGACGGCTCGCTGCTGCTGTCGGGAACGGGCGCAGTGGCGGCCAGGATCGCAGGCTTCAAGGTCGACGCCCTCGCCGACGGGCTGGGCTGGCTGCTGGGCGATGAGGGCTCGGGCTTCTGGATCGGGCGCCGGGCCGTCAAGGCCGTGGTCGGCGCCCTGGACCGGGGCGCGCCTCCCAGCGGTGGCGGCGAGCTGGCCGAGCTCGTGGTGGAGCACTTCCTCGGCGACGAGCGGCCCCCCTCGTCGCGTGCCGCCGCCGACCGCATCGTACGGCTGGCGCAGGCCGACCACATGCGCCTGGCCGCGCTGTCCTCGCTGGTCAGCCGGGCCGCCGCGGCAGGCGACGAGACGGCACTGAAGATCACACAAGAGGCCGCCGGCCATCTGGTCGCCACACTCGGGCGGGTGCACGTGTCCGGGCCCGTGGTGCTCGCCGGGAGCGTGCTGACCAGCGACGGTCCGGTACGGCGGGCGGTGGTGGAGCGGCTGGCGGACAAGAACGTCACGACGGCGGGCGACGCGGCGGGCGCGGCGGCCTGGCTGGCGGCCCGCCCCCTGCTCCCGGAGGCGGACGCGAAGGCACTGCACGCGGCGTTCACCGCCGTCAGCCCTTGACGGCTCCCGCCGTCATTCCGGTGCCCATGCGGCGCTGCAGAAACAGGAAGAGCAGCAGCGCGGGCAGCGCGAACAGGCTGGCGGCCGCCATCGTGGCGCCCCAGTCCGTGCCGAAGACGTCGCGGAACGACGACAACCACACCGGCAGCGTGCGCTTGTCCTGGTCCTTGATGATCAGCACGTTCACGAACGCGAACTCGTTCCACGCCGTGATGAACCCGAACAGCGACGTCGCCATCAGCCCGGGCGCCAGCAGCGGGAACACCACCCGCCGGAAGGCGACCAGCCGGCTGCACCCGTCCACCTGCGCCGCCTCCTCCAGCTCCGGCGGGATCGCCGCCAGGAACCCGCGCAGCGTCACGATCGTGAACGGCAGCGTGATCATGAAGTAGACACCGCTCAGCATGGCCAGCGAGTCCAGCAGCCCGGTGTCCCTGGCGATGATGAACACCGGCACCAGCAGCGCCTCCCATGGCGCCATCTGCGCCGCGAACACCGCCACCACGAACGCCCCTCTCCCCCGCCAGCGCATCCTGGCCACCGCGAACGCCGCCAGCAGCGACACCACCAGCGCGACCAGCACCGCGGCCACGGTGACGACGAGGCTGTTGCGCCAGTAGGTCCAGAACCCCGGCGCGTTCACCGCCGTCACGAAGTGCTCCAGCGTCGGGTGCGCCGGCCAGAACAACGGCGTGGCCGCCTGGATGTCCCTGGTCGGCTTGAACGCGGTCAGGAACATCCAGTAGACCGGGAAGATCGTCACCACGAGCACGACGACCGCGGCCGCGTTGAGCGTCAGCCTCTTCACTGGCGGACCATCCTTCGCAGGTTGCTGACCAGGGCGACCGCGAGGATGACGACCGTGAGCATGGCGACCGCCGAGCCCAGGTCGTACCGGTGCAGCACCCGGGCGATCTTGAACGCGTACACCGGAAGGGTGGTCGTCGCGCCGTCCGGGCCACCCTCGCTGAGCACCCAGATCTGCGGGAAGCACTTGGCCACCCAGATCACCTCCAGCGAGGCGACCAGGGCGAACAGCTGCCGCAGAATCGGCAGCGTGACCTTCCAGAACACCTGCCAGCCGGTGCCGCCGTCGATCCGGGCGGACTCGTACAGCTCCGCCGGGATGGTGGTCAGCCCGGCGTAGAGGGTGAGCGCCGCGAACGGCACCGACTGCCAAACGACGAGGACCACGAGCACGGCGAACGTGGCCGTGCCGTCGGCGAACCACGTGTAGCCCCGGAAGGAGTCGAGCCCGAGGGTGACCAGCAGCCAGTTCACCACGCCGAGCTCCGACTGGAACAGCCACTGGAAGACCGTCGTGGCCGCGATGATCGGGGTGGCCCAGGCCAGGGCGAGGGCGCTCATCAGGGCCAGTCGCAGGCCGCGGCGCAGGCGGACGAGCATCAGCGCCACGCCCGTGGACAGGACCACGATCAGCACCACGTTGATCGCGGTCCACCCCAGCGTGCGCCACAGCACCCGCCAGAACTCCGCGCCGGACAGCAGCTCGGCGTAGTTGTCCAGGCCCGCGAAGGCCGCGCCGCCCTTGATCAGCTCCCCCATGCGGAAGTGCTGGAAGGAGATCACCGCCGCCTTGAGCAGCGGGTAGAGCAGGAGGAAGGCCCCGCCCGCCACCGTGGGCGCGATGAGCAGGTAGGGCCACAGGCTCCTGGCACGCATTCAGGATCCGCTGTTCAGGGTCGTGGTGATGGACTCCGAGACCTTCTTCGCCTCCGTCGCGGGATCGGCTCCGGTGAGCACGGCGGTCATGTACTGCTTGATCACGGAGGTGGCCTCGACGGCGGCCCAGTTGGGGGTGTTCGGGGTGGCGCGGCCGCCCGCGGCGCTCTTCGCCATGGCCGCGGTGCCCTCGTCGCCGGACAGCACGCCGGCCAGCGAGGTGCGGTTCGGCACGAAACTCATCGCCTTGGCCAGCTCGGTCTGGAACTGCTCACCGGCCAGGGACCTGACCAGCTCGTACGCCGCCTCCTGGTTCTTGGACGCGACCGGGATGATCAGGTCGGAGCCGCCGGTGAAGACGGTGCCGGGCTTGTCGGCCGTCTTACCCGGGATGGGGAAGAAGCCCATCTTGCCCTTCAGCTTGTCGTCCACCTCCAGGACGCGGGCGGCGATGCCGGGCACGGCGATGATCTGCGCGACCTTGCCCTGGGCGAACACCTCGTGCTGGGGCGGGTTGGCCTCGTCGGCGTCCTTGGGGCCTTTGCCGAGGGCCTGGAGGCGCTTGTAGAAGTCCATGCCGGCCAGGGCCTGCGGGGTGTCGAGGGCGCCCTTCCACTTGCCGCCCTCCTGGACGGCCAGGTCGCCGCCCTCGTCCCAGATGAAGCCGGCCAGGGCGTACCAGGTCTGGCCGGTCAGATAGATGCCCTGATTTCCGTCTTTATTTAGCTTTGCGGTGATATTTAGCCATTCGTCCTGAGTTTTCGGCGGCTCCTTGATGCCTGCCTTGGCGAACAGGTCCTTGTTGTAGACGACCACGCGGTTGGCGGCGTACCACGGGATCCCGTACTGCTTGCCGTCGATCTTGCCCGGCTGGGCCAGGCCCGGCAGCCAGTCCTCGCCCTTGAGCTCGGCGACCTTGGCGGTCAGGTCCGTGACGCCGCCGCTGGCCGAGTACTGCGCGACCTGGGTGTTGCCCACCTCGATCACGTCGGGGGCGTCGGTGCTGGCCAGGGCCGCGGTGACGCGCTCACCGATGCCGTCCCACGCCTGGATCTGGATGTCGAGGTCCACGCCCTTGTGCGCGGCCTCGTACTCGGTCTCGAACTTCTTCAGCAGGTCCTGCGTGACGCTGCCGTCCATGATCCAGACGATCAGTTTGGCGGGACCCGCGGCCGCCTTGGGCTCCTCGGCAGTGCCGCACGCGGCAACCGCGAATACGGCCGCCAAGGCCAGGATGCGGTTCTTCATGGCGATCCTTGTCACGGGTTGGGGACGGTGTCCCTGAAGGAGGTCCCGGCGGCGCGCAGGGAGGCGACGCGGGTGGTGACGTCGGCGGGCGAGACGACCTCGTTCTTGCTGTAGTAGAGCCAGTCCACCTGCTGCCGGTACGTACGCGTCCCGGTGGCGCCCTGGAGATCGATGAACCACTGGTTGAACATGATCCACATCGGCGTCTCGGGGTAGTAGATGTCGCCGTGGTCGGCGAACAGGCGGCCGTCCACGTAGTACTTGATGCGACCGCCGGAGACCTGGATCACGAGGTCATGCCAGCCGGCGAAGCTCGCGCGCTCCTCGGTGTGGGTGTTCACGGCCTGCCAGGGGTCGGCCTGGTAGGTCTCCCAGCTGGTGGTGTAGAGGATGTCGGACGGCTCGCCCCAGCCGCCGTTCGGCAGGTACTCGAAATCGAGCTCGCCGTAGTCGGGGTCCAGGTTGTAGCGGAGCGGGGTGATGGTGAAGAACGTCTGCACCACGTGCTCGCCATCAGGGCCGCCGGTCGGGGCGTCGCTGAAGCGGACGCGGGCGGCGTAGGTGCCCTCGAAGAACTTGCGGTTGGCGGTGGACACCTCGGTCTGCACAGTGCCGGCGGCGGTGCCGTTCGTCGAGGAGTCGAGCGTCAGCACGCCGCCGGGGAACGAGACCGCCGACGGCGACCAGGTGGCGCCGGGCACGCCGGGGCCTCCGGAGCTGGAGCGCACCGTCCAGCCGCGCTGGGTGAGGAGCGGGTCGCTCGATCCCGAGTACGTGAAGTCGTCGAACAGCACGCCCGCCGAGCCCGTCGGGGGGACCGTGGGCGTGACGGTGGGGGTGGGCTCGGTGCCGTTCGGCCGGCCCCACGCCAGCTGGCCGTTGACGTGGACGGTGACCTTGTCCCAGTTCGTGTAGGCCGTGTTGGACCCGTAGGAGTAGTCGTCGCTCTGCGTGAACGTCTGCCAGTCCGCGCGGTAGAAGCGCAGCTGCATGTCGCCGGTGTTCGCGCCGGGGGCCAGGCCGCCGGAGGTGAAGCCGACCTCGAGGTACTGGTCGGCGCCCGACTGGCGGACGAACTGCCCGGTCACCGTCGAGCAGCCCACCACGGCCCAGGAGCAGGCGAAGCGGTACGTCTCCGTGCCGGTCAGGTAGTAGCGGATCTTGACCTGGTTGAGCGGGATCGTGGTGGTGCCGTCGTTGAAGAGCTGGAACCAGGGCTCGGCCTGGGCGGTGGTGGCGCCTGGGGCGCTGGTGCGGTACTGGAGGCGTACGGACTGCTGGGCGCTGGCCGGGGCGACCAGGGCCACGACGACGAGGACGAGGGGGATGGCTAAGGAGAGGACTACTTTTCCGATATTTCGGTACATGGGGGGTTCTCCTTGCTGTGTGCGGCTCCCGAATTTCGTGCATGCCGAACAGAGCTCGTGGCGGCTCGTGGCGGAGGACTCTGGTGTCGTGATCAGGCACCGCGCCGGATGCGACCGGCGTACAGCGCCTCCAGCTTGAGGTTGTGCGCGTCGCCCTCGGGGACGTTGGCCGAGAGGTAGACCGGCGGCACCTCACCCGCTTCGAGCAGGTTGCGTACGGTCTGGGCCACGACGAGCTGGGCCAGCAGCGCCGAGGTAATGGTGGAGACGGCTCCGATGGAGGTGGGCGCGGTGGCGCCTCCTTCGGGCAGAGGAAGCACGGCGTCGCCGTAGGGTGCGCGGTTGTCCAGGACGACGTCGGCCAGGTCGATGAGCTTGCGGCCCGAGGGGTGGCGGGACGCGACGGCTCCGCTGTGGGCGCGCGAGGTGATCGCGATCAGGTCGTGACCGCGCTGCTTGACGAGCGTGGCCAGCTCGACGACCACGCCGTTGACGCCCGAGTTGGAGATGATGACGAACAGGTCGCCGGGGTGGACGGGCGCCAGGTCGAGGATGGTGCGGGCGATGGACGGGTCGCGTTCGAGGTCGTACCGCTCCAGCTCGGAGCGGGGGGCGTCGCCGTACAGGACGATGTCCCTGAGCGCGAGCTTGTTGGTGGGCACCAGGCCGCCCGCGCGGCCGGCGATCTCCATCGCGACGGCCTCGGAGTGGCCGGAGCCGAACGCCTGGATGACGCCGCCTCCGGTCAGCGCCTTGGTGAAGAGGCCGGCGGCTCGGGAGATCTCCGGGTCCTCCGGGATGGTCCGGACGAGGTCGGCGATGTGCTCAGCGAAAGTTGCCGGATCTATCGTCATATATCTCCTTCTGGAAGGCGATGTCCGGCTACCGCCCGGACGGTCACGTCGAATGCCTGCTTGGTGCGCTCGTACGTACGTTGGGCCACCGAGACGTAGACCACGTCGAGCACCACCAGCTGCGAGTGGATCGCGGCGAACCCCTCCGACCTGAAGCTCGTCGCGCGACTGGCCGTGGTCAGCACCAGCTCGGCCACCTCGGCCAGCGGCGAGCGCGGCTGCGAGGTGACGGCCACGGTGATCGCGCCGTGGCTGCCCGCCTCCGCGAGCACCTCGATGACCTCGCGCGTCCGGCCGCTGTGCGAGATCCCGATCGCCACGTCGCCCTGTCCGAGCAGCGCGGCGTCCGTCAGCGCGCTGTGGGCGTCAGACCTGCTCCAGGTCGGTACGCGCATGCGCTGCAGCCGGTACTCCATCTCGCTCGCCACGGCCGCGCTGCTCGACACGCCGAACAGCAGCACCCGCCCGGCCCTGGCCACCGCCTGGGCCACCTTCTCGACCACGGCCAAGTCCAGCTGGTCGGCGGTCTCCTGGATCAGGCGGATGTCGTTGCCGGACACGACGCCGAGCACCTTGTCGAGGCTGTCGTCGGGGAGGATCTCCTGGCCGATGTCGGTGTGCCAGGTCTGCTGGGCCTTGCGTCCGGTCTCGGTGGCGACGGCCACGCGCAGCTCGGCGTACCCGGTGAAACCGAGGGCGCGGCAGAAGCGCGTGATGGTCGCCGTGGACGTCCCACTCCGCTCGGCCAGGTCGACGATGGTCAGCCGGGCAGCCTCGGCCGGGGCGGCCAGGATCGCCTCGGCCACCTTGCGCAGCGCCTCGGGCATGTCGTGCTGCTCGGCCTGGATGCGGTTGAGTAGTTCCACGCGGTGAAAATTATGCTCAGACTCTGGTGCCGTCAAGGCTTAAGGGCAATAATTTTTGACATGCGGCAGCTTGTTCTCGGCGTCGACGCCGGCGGCACCTCGTCGCGGGCCGCGCTGTTCACGGTGGACGGAGCGCTGGTCGGGCGGGGGCACGCGGCCGGGGCCAATCCGGTGACGCTCGGCATGGACCGCGCCACCGCGAACTTGACCGCCGCCATCCGGGAGGCCGCCCATTCATCCTCGTTATCGCACGTCAGTGCGGTGGTCGTCGGGCTGGCGGGCAATCCCGGGTCGTGCCGGTCGCTGGCCGAGCGCGTCCTCCGCCCGCTCCTGCCCCAGAGCCCGCCGGTGCGGGTCGCCGGGGACATCGTGACCGCCTTCGCCGCCGGCACCTCCGCGCCGTCGGGCACCGTGCTGATCTCGGGGACGGGGGCGATCGCGGCAAAAATTACCAACCACGAGCAGACGGCGACCGCCGACGGGTACGGGTGGCTGCTCGGGGACGAGGGGTCGGGCTTCTGGCTCGGCCACGCCGCCGCCCGCGCCACCGTCCGCGCCCTCGCCACACCGGACCCACGCGCCGCACCCTCTGTTGATCGCGGGGGCGGGTCGCTGGTGGCGCTCGTCGTCCGGCACCTGCTGCCCGAAGGCGTGGGCGAGGATCCGGTCGCGCAGCTGGCGGCGGCGGTGCACGCGCGGCCGCCGCTCGCGCTCGCCGAGCTGGCGCCCCTCGTCAGCCGGGCCGCCGAGGCAGGCGACCAGGTCGCGGAGTCCCTCGTCACCGAGGCCGCGTCGCGGCTCGCGAGCACCGCCGCCCAGGTGCACGAGCCCGGCCTGCCCATCGTGCTCGCGGGCAGCGTGCTCACGTCGGATGGCCCCGTGAAGCGAGCGGTCCAGGGCCTCCTGGCGGGCGCTGCCACGGCCGGGGACGCGGCAGGCGCGGCGGCATGGCTGGCGGCCCGGCCGCTGCTCGGGCATGACCGGGCCGCCCGCACACACCATCGCTTCGTCGCGACGGCCGGATGACTTCACCGTGTGAGCAGGGCGGCGCTTCCGTAGCTGCCGCCGAAGCCCGTCACCAGCGCCACTTCGCGCCCGTTCCGCAGCTCACGCACGGCCTGGGCCACGTTGTTCAGGCCGTGCACGTACCCCTCGGAAAGAAGCCCTCCGTGCGGGTTCACCCAGGCGTGGCGGCGCTCCAGCAGGTACGCGCCCAGGTCCCCGCGCCCGACCAGCCCGAAGTCCTCCAGCTGCCGGGGCACGAGCCACGAGTACGCGTCGTACGGCAGCGCCACGTCCACATCCGACGGCCGCATGCCGGACGCCTCCCAGAGCATGGGCGCCACGTACGCCGAGAAGATCGCGGTGACGTCCGGCGCGCGGTCCATCGAGGAGCAGCCGGGGCCTCCCCCGCGCACGACCGCCTGGACGCGTGGCCCGTCGAGGACGCCGCTGACCAGCAGGGCGCAGGCCCCGTCGGTCTCCTGGCAGCAGTCCGCCGTGCGGAGCGGGGTGCAGACGTACGGCTTGGCGAGGTAGTCCGCGAGTTCGAGCGGCTCGCGGCGCAGGGCCCGGGGGTTGCTCTTGGCGTTCTCCCTGGACTGGGCGACGACGGCGTGCAGGTGCTCGGGGGTGAGGCCCGTGTCGTGCAGGTAGCGGGTCGCGGCCAGGGCGAACAGCGGGATCGGGCCCGCCAGCCCGTACGTGAAGCGCTCCTGGGGGCCGGTGGAGACGGTGTTCATGCGCTTGCCGGAGCGGCCGTTGAGCGCACGAAATATCACGATATTTCGCGCTAACCCGGCGTGTATCAGCATCGCCGCGTCGCCCAGTATCGACGCCGCCTGCGTGCCCCCTCCCGCGATGTCGTTGTGCCAGCCGAGCCGCTCGATCCCCAGAGCCCGCGCCACCTGTACGGCGGGCACGGAGTCGTTCATGTGGTAGCTGAGCACCGCGTCCACGTCACGCGGCCCGATTCCGGCGTCCCCACAGGCCGCCCGGCACGCCTCGACCGCCAGCTCCAGCTCGGCACGCCCGGACTCCCTGGTCAGGGCCGTCATCCCGATCCCAGCCACGGCCGCCCGCCCCGCGAACGGCTGCATCCCCGCCTCCGCCCCTCTTGCAGACCCGGTGCCGCCACGCTAGCCCGCACCACCAGCTTAGGCAAGCGCTTGCTCGGCAACGACGAGACCTCCCCGGTGGAGGCCGGTGCGCCGACGAGGTGCACTACGGCGATTCATCCATAAATATGGCCATCAGCGGATAACTGAGTATCTTCACCAGAGCCAGACCCTCTTGTAATACGGAAGTGTGATCAACCGATAGCCCATCATCACGCCGAGGTGAGGGATGGATCTACGCTACGTCCGGTACGCGATGGCGATCGCGCGGGCAGGCAGTCTGCGCCGGGCCGCCGCCGCGCTGCATATCGCGCAACCGACGCTGTCGGAGCAGCTCAGGGCGCTGGAGAAGGAGATCGGGGTCGAGTTGTTCAGCCGCTCATCGAGCGGCGTCCAGCTCACGGAGGCGGGCGAGGCGTTCCTGGCGCAGGCCACCGTCGCGGTCGAGGCCTTCGACCGGGCCGTGGCCGCCGCGAGGTGCACGGCCCAGAGCGCCCGCCTGGGCGTGGCCGACGGGCTGGCGGACGTGGTGGCCCGGCTGCTCTCCCAGCTCCAGACCTCGAACCTGCGGGTGGCGCCCATGGGGACGGCCGAGCAGATCGTCTCCATCGCGGACGGCACCCTGCAGGCCGGGCTCGGCTACGCGCCGGGCTCGCTGCCCAGGGGCGTGGCTCGCATGCTGGTCCACCGTTTCCCGGTGCGCGCGCTGCTTCACCGCGACCACCCCCTGGCCGCACACGAGGCGCTGTCGCTGTCGGACCTGGCGGCCGAGCCGCTCGTCATGCCGGAGTCGGACGCGGTGGCCGGGGCCCGCCGCTTCCTGGAGGGATTCGTACGGCACCGCCTCCACCCCCGCCTCGGTCCGTCCGCGGCCACGCACGACCTGGTCATCAACATGGTGGAGGAGGGCGCAGGCTATGCCCTGTGCGTCCATGAGGGCACCACAATCCCCGAGGCACTCTCATTTATCACGATAAAAGAGGACGTACCGCCACTCGAAGTGGTCTTCCTCTGGAACCGCCAGACCGACGTGCACGAGCTCCTCAGCGCAGCCCGCCACCTCGCCCGATCTGGATAGCGCTATTATCTATCGATGCGCATCTCCGAACTCAGCGCCAAGTCCGGTGTCGCCATCCCGACGATCAAGTACTACCTACGCGAGGGCCTGCTGCACCAAGGGCAGCAGACGGCCGCGACCAGAGCCGAGTACGACGAGTCCCACCTGCGCAGACTCCGCCTGATCCGGGCCATGCTCGAGGTCGGCAGGCTCCCCGTGGCCTCGATCAAGAAGGTCATCGCGGCGGTCGAGGACGAGTCCCTCCCCGTGCACCTGATGCTGGGCACGGCCCATTACGCCCTGAGTCCCGCCGTCGAGCCCGAGCCCGGCGAGGACTGGCAGATCGCCCGCGACCAGGTGGACCGCCTCATCGCCGATCTGGGCTGGGCCATCGACCCGCGCGCCCCGACCCGCGACGAGCTGGCCCAGACGCTCGTCAAAATGCGCCAGCTCGGCCTGCCCATCGACCTGACGCCGTACGTCGAGGCCGCGCGGAAGCTGGTGTCCGAGGTCGAGATGGACAAGATCCCGTTCGACGGCCCGCGCGACGCCGCCGTGGAGGCCCTGGTGCTCGGCACCGTCCTGTACGGCAAGGCGTTCGACGCGCTGCGCCGCATGGCCCAGGAGTCGGAGTCGGCCGGCCGCCTGTCCCCCTAGATCAGGCCGTTCGCGCGCAGCACCTCCACGGCGTGCACGGTGGCGGCCCCGCGCCAGTCGAGCGCCCCGACGGGTGAGATGCGCGCGTAGTCCACGCTCCAGCCGCCGTCGTCCTGCTGCTCCCCCGCCAGCCGGACCAGGTCGGCGGCGATCACCTCGGGCTCGAACAGGTCTCGGACCGGGCGGCCCGGGTGGGGCGCGAAGTCCAGCGGACGCAGGGCCTCGTTCTCGGTGCCGCCCTCGACGGGCACCCGCCCGTCCGCGGGAATGCGGGCGCTGAGCCGTTTGAGCAGGTCGGCCGCCCTTGGCCGGCTGTCATACACGGTGTCGAGGAACTGCACGGCGAACAGCAGCACGTACGCGTGCGGCCTCTCGTCGAGCGCCTGGATCGCGTCGAGGCAGTAGCGCGTGGCCCGCTCCAGCCACGGATGCCCGGCCACGGCCGGGTCGTGGACGGCGACGCGGTGGGCGGAGGCCGCGGAGATCGAGGTGATCTGCAGGGAGGAGGTGGCCGGGTCGCCGCTCGCCCACCAAGGAGCGGTGGCCTCGGCGACCGTGAGCGGCAGCGTGAACGGCAGTCCGCCGTCGGGCAGCGTGACCGACTCCAGCCAGTCGCACAGCGCCACGGCCTGCGGCGCGGTCGTGGGGGCGACGTTCTCGAACACCTCGAAGGCGTGCAGCGCGGCTCCTGGCTGGCTCTCCGGTGAGCGCAGGTCCGCCTCCAGTCCCCAGCCGTAGCCGCCGTCGGGGTTGCGGTAGGCGTCCAGGGCGGCCAGCACGGAGGCCGCGTCACCGTCGCCCATGAACAGGTCGTAGCGACGGCGGTCCAGTACACGTGCGTGCCCGGCCAGGAAACCGGGGATCGCGGCAGTGTTCACGTTCATGCGCTCATCCTGCCCAGGCAGACGACATGCGGTCTTGTAAGTTCCGGACGCCTTCTCCGGCCAGCAGAATGAGGGGATGGACGGCGAGCGGGCCCGCGCGAGATTCCGGGGGGAGCGGGTGGCACGGCTGGCCACGGTCAGCGGCGACGGCACCCCTCACCTGGTACCCGTCACCTTCGCCGTCGTCGCGGACCGCGTGGTGACCGCGATCGACCACAAGCCGAAGACCACCACCGACCTGAGACGCCTTCGCAACATCCGGGAGAACCCGCGGGTCAGCCTGCTGGCCGACCACTACGAGGACGACTGGACACGGCTGTGGTGGGCGCGCGCCGACGGCCAGGCCAGGGTCGTGGAGGAAGGACCGCAACGCGAGCCGGCGATCGACGCACTGGCGGCCAAGTACGGCCAGTATCGCGAACACCGGCCCGACGGCCCGGTCATCCTCGTGGACGTCACCCGCTGGACCGGCTGGTCCTTCACTCCGTGATGGTGACGGGCCGCTTCAGCAGCCACAATGCGGCCCGCTGGAGCAGCGTCCTGTGCACCTCGTTCTCGTACGACCGGGTGTCGTGCCCCAGGGCGTCGTAGAACACCCGGCCCCGGCGCACCGGCCGCGCCCAGATCAGCGGCTGGCCGTTCGACGACGCCAGCGGCCGGACGTCGGGCAGGATGTCGAGGTCGCTGTAGACCTCGTCCACCACGTCGAAGTCCCGCAGGCCGTCCACCACCGGGTGTCCGCCGTGCACCCGCACCCCTGTCCACCCCAGCGGCGGGTGGTGGGACTTGGGCCAGGTCCAGCAGCCGCCCAGGACGCGCGGCCAGCCCTGCCAGTCGTCGAAGCAGATCGACGCCGAGTGCATGCACAGCAGCCCGCCGCCCCGCTCGAGGTGGTCGAGGAGCGTGGTCTGGGCTTCGGCCGGTAACGTGAAGCGCCACTCGTCACGCAGGTCGGCGAAGCGGTCCTGGGTCATCTGCCAGCGCAGTGCGTTGACCGTGATGAGCTGGACCTCCGACGGCTCGCTCAGCGCGCCCGCGATGTCCTCGGTGATCTCCGACTCGACCCCCACCTCGGCGAGCGCCTCAGCGAGCGCGGCCGACGTGGCGGCGAAGTCGTGGAACAGTCCTCCTGACAGGATCAGATTTCTCGCCACTTCCCAAGCTCATCATGCTTACCGCGGCATTTCCAGCCGGGAACTGTCACATCTCGCAAGGCTGCCCCGTCCTGTCCGCGTATGCGGAAGGAGAAGGTCATGAAAGTTCTGGTCGCGGGAGCCACGGGTGTGATCGGCCGCCAGCTGGTCCCGCTGCTCAAGGCGGTGGGGCATGAGGTCGTGACGCTGTCCAGGTCGCCGGGCGCGGACGTCGCCGTGGACGCGCTGGACCGCGATGCGACCGTGAAGGCGGTGCGGCGGGTCGCGCCGGACGCGGTGGTGCACCTGCTGACGGCCATCCCCCAGGCCATCGACCCGCGCAAGATGGATCAGGAGTTCGCCCTGACGAACCGGCTGCGGACCGAGGGCACGAGGAACCTCATCGAGGCGGCGCCGGACGCCAGGTTCGTCGCCCAGGGGCTGGCCTACGCCTACCAGCCGGCGCCCGGACTGGCGGACGAGGACGCTCCGCTGTGGCACGACGCTCCCAAGGTGTACACGCCGGTCGTGGCGGCGCTCGACTCACTGGAACGGCAGGTCACCGAGGTGGGCGGGCTGGTGCTGCGGTTCGGGCACCTCACCGGGCCCGGCTCCGTCTATGCCAAGGACGGCTCCACCACGCAGTCGGTGCTCGCGGGCAAGCTGCCGATCGTCGGCGACGGCGGCTCTGTCCTGTCGTTCACCGACTCTCACGACGCCGCCACGGCCGTGGTCTCGGCGCTCGACCGGAACGTCTCGGGTGTGCTGAACATCGTGGACGACACGCCGGTGAGGATGGCCGAGTGGCTGCCGCGGTATGCCGCCCAGCTCGGCGCGCCCAAGCCCAAGCACGTGCCCGCCTTCCTGGCCAGGATGCTCGTGGGCGCCTTCGGCGTGGCGTACATGACCAGGCTCAGAGGCGCCGACAACAGCCGGGCGCGGCTTCAGCTCAACTGGCGGCCCCGGCACACCTCGTTCCTCAACGACGAGGCATGATGCCGCCGTGGAATTCGAGGAGTACCGACCCATGCTGCTCGGCCTGGCCTACCGCCTGCTCGGCAGCATGTGGGACGCGGAAGACGTCGTCCAGGAGGCCTGGCTGCGGTGGGAGGGCACCGACCAGAGCGAGATCAGGGAGCCGCGGGCCTTCCTGCTGACCGTGGTCTCGCGGCTGGCGCTCGACCAGCTGCGCTCCGCGCGGGTCAGGCGCGAGGCGTACACCGGGCCGTGGCTGCCCGAGCCGGTGATGACGTCGGAGGCGGGGCCGCTGGACACGGCCGAGCTGCGTGACACGGTCTCGTACGCGACCCTGCACCTGATGGAGCGGCTCTCGCCGCCGGAGCGCGCGGTGTTCGTGCTGCGGGAGGCGTTCGAGCTCCCGTACGACGAGATCGCGGGGATCGTCGGCACCTCCGTGGCCAACGCCAGGCAGATGCACCACCGCGCCTCCGCGCGGCTCGCCCAGGGGCGTGACAGGTTCCAGCCGTCAGCGGCGGACCACACCAAGCTGCTGACGAAGTTCATGGACGCGGCCTCGGGCGGCGACCTGGCCGCGCTCACCGAGCTGCTCCACGAGGACGTCGTGGCCTACAACGACGGCGGCGGCAAGGTCAGGGCCGCGCTGCGGCCGATCTTCGGGCGCGGCAAGGTGGCGGCGTTCCTGGACGGCCTGCTCAGCCGGTACGACTTCACGGACACCCAGCTGATCGAGGTCAACGGCCAGCCGGCCGTGTGGACGCGGGTCGGCGAGAACCGCCAGGTGGTATTGATCGACATCCACGACGGCCTCATCACGGGCATCTACGGCGTGCTCAACCCGGACAAGCTCACCCGCGTCATCCCGAACTGAGCCCGATCCGGTTCAGCACCCTGACCAAGCTCTGCGAGGTGCTGGAACGCCGGCCGGGCGACCTGCTCAGCCACGCCCGCACGATCTATAGTCGCCCCTATGGATCTCGGCATCTCGGGCAAGGTCGCCCTCATCACCGGAGGCAGCGCGGGCATCGGGCTCGCGGCCGCCAAGAGCCTCGCGCGTGAGGGCTGCGACGTCTGCGTCAGCGCCCGCAACCCGGAGCGGCTCGCGGACGCGGTGGTGCAGCTGCAGGAGTACGGCAAGGTCGTGCACGCCGTGCTGGCCGACGTGGAGGACCCGGCCGCCGCCCGGCGGGTGGTCGAGGAGACGCGCGACGTGCTCGGCCCGATCGACATCCTGGTGGCCAACTCGGGCGGGCCGCCGGCCGGCCGCTTCGACCAGGCCAGCCTGGAGGACTGGGAGGTCGCAGTCGAGCGCAACCTGCTCGGCACCGTACGCCTGATGCACGCGGTCCTGCCCGACATGCGCTCGCGCGGCTGGGGGCGCATCGTCACGATCACCAGCAGGTCGGCCAGGGAGGCGATCGACGGCCTGGCGCTGTCCAACGCCACCCGCTCGGCCGTGGCCGGCGTCGTACGCACGCTGGCCCGCGAGGTCGCCCGCGACGGTGTGCTGGTCAACAACGTGATGCCGGGCCCCATCGACACCGAGCGGCTGCGGGAGCTGGCGGGCGGCGAGGAGGGCCTCGCCCAGCGGGCCGAGGCGGTGCCGGTCGGACGCGTCGGGACCCCGGAGGAGGTGGGGGACGTGGTGGCGTTCCTGGCCAGCGAGCGGGCCTCGTTCGTGAACGGGATCTCGATGCTGGTGGACGGCGGCGAGAGCCGCGTCATCGCCTGAGCGTCACTTCCTGACCAGCGTGCGCACCATCGCGGCGGCCCAGGGCCCGTCCGCTTCGGGGAGCTCGACGAAGTAGGACATGTTCGCCCGGTGGAAGCAGGCACCCATCAGCATCGCCGCGGCGGCGTCGGCGTCCATCGCCTCGTCGATCCGGCCGGCGCGCTGCTCGACCCGCAGGATCTCGGCCAGCGCCTGGATCGGCAGATGCGGGCCCGAGCGGGTCTCGGCCAGCATGCCCCTGAACCCCGTCATGAGCTTCGGGTCGGCCAGCACGCCGGAGGCGATGCCCGCGGCCTTGGTGTAGAACTCCACCGCCATCAGCGCGAACTCGGTGAGGTTCGCGGCCAGGTCGCCCTGCCCGGTGCTGAGGCGCAGCCGCGCCAGCGCGGGGGCGAGCGCGGGCAGCCGCTCCAGCAGGACCGCGAGGAAGAGCGCCTCCTTGCTGGCGAAATGCTTGTAGAGCAGCGCCTCCGAGCAGCCGGCCTGATGGGCGATGCGCTTGGTGGTGGCACCCGCGATGCCGAAGTCCCGAATCGCCTGCTCGGCGGCGTCGATGATGCGATCGCGTGTGCCCATCCGCCCATGATATGAGCGAGTGCTCACTGACCCCCTCGCGCATGACATGCTTCCTATTAGGGACCAGTGGGGAGAAGACATGGACAAGCCGGTCATCGTTACGGTGGACGACGACCCGGGCGTCTCGCGGGCGGTGGCCCGCGACCTGAGACGCCGCTATGGCCAGGAATACCGGATTGTCCGCGCCGAGGCGGCCCGGGAAGGCATTGAGGCAGTCAAGCAGATGCGGCTGCGGGGCGACGACGTGGCTGCCATCCTGGCCGACTACCGCATGCCGCAGATGAACGGCGTGCAGTTCCTCGAGGCCGCCATGGACATGTATCCGTACGCCCGCAGGGTGCTGCTCACGGCCTACGCCGACACCGACGCCGCCATTCAGGCGATCAACGTGGTGGACCTCGACCACTACCTGCTCAAGCCGTGGGACCCCCCGGAGGAGAAGTTCTACCCGGTGATCGACGGCCAGCTCGACGCCTGGATGCGTACGGAGCGGGTCGAGCAGTCCGAGCTGCGGGTGGTGGGCGACCGGTGGTCGGCGCAGTCGTACAAGGTGCGTGACTTCCTGGCCCGCAACCACGTGCCGTACCGGTGGATGCTGGCGGAGGACCCGGAGGGCGCGCAGCTGGTGAAGGCCGCCGGCGAGGGCTGCCACCTGCCGCTGGTGGTGACCGCCGAGGGCACCACGCTGGAGTCGCCCGACCAGGCCACGCTGGCCATGGCGGTGGGCCTGTCGACCACCCCGGCCACCGACTTCTACGACCTGATCGTGGTGGGCGGCGGCCCCGCCGGGCTCGGCGCGGCCGTCTACGGCGCCTCGGAGGGGCTGAACACCGTACTGGTCGAGGCCTACTCCTCGGGCGGCCAGGCGGGGCAGAGCTCCAGGATCGAGAACTACCTGGGCTTCCCCGACGGCGTCTCGGGGCAGCAGCTCGCCGACCGGGCGCGCAGGCAGGCGCTGAAGTTCGGGGCGGAGCTGCTGACCGCGCGCAAGGTGGTCTCCCTGGAGGCGCGCGGCCAGGCGCGGGTGATCGGGTTCAAGGACGGCGGGGAGATCGCGGCGCACGCGGTGATCCTGGCGACCGGCGTCACCTACCGCCGTCTGGAGGCGCCGGGGCTGGACGAGTTCGTCGGCCGGGGCGTCTTCTACGGCGCGGCCCTGACCGAGGCGCCGTCCTGCAAGGACACCGAGGTCCACATCGTGGGCGCGGCCAACTCGGCCGGTCAGGCAGCGGTCTACCTGGCGGGATTCGCGAGCAAGGTCCATTTGTTGGTGAGGAGTGATGGTTTGGAGAAGTCCATGTCTCACTACCTCATCGAGCAGATAGCCGCGCTCCCCAACGTCGAGGTGCACCTCCAGACGGAGGTCGTCGGCGGCGAAGGCGACGATCACCTCGAGCGGCTGACGCTCTCGACCAAGGGCGAGACGCGTACGGTCGACGCGCAGTGGCTGTTCGTGTTCATCGGCGCCGAGCCGTACACGTCGTGGCTGAGCGAGACGATCGAGCGCGACGAGAAGGGCTTCGTGCTGACCGGTCCCGACCTGCTGCAGGGCGGGAAGCGGCCGCGTAACTGGCCGCTACGGCGCGAACCCTACTTCCTGGAGACGAACGTGCCCGGGGTGCTGGCCGCGGGCGACGTACGCGCCGAGTCGATCAAGAGAGTGGCCTCCGCCGTCGGCGAGGGCGCGATGGCCGTCGCGCTCGTGCATCGCTACCTGGAGAAGCAATGAGCACAACCATCGACATCGACGAACTGCGCAAGCTCTTCCTCTTCGAGCGGCTGACCGACGAGCAGCTCACCAAGCTCGCCAACGCCGGCAGGGTCCAGTCGTACGGCGCGGACGATCTCATCATCCGTCAGGGCGACCCGGCCGAGTGCTTCGCGGTGCTGATCGAGGGCGAGGTGCAGATGCTCAACGAGACGGTCAGCGCCGGGACCGTCGCGATGCCCCGCACCTCCCAGCCCGGCGTGTACGCCGGCGCCACCAGCGCCTACCTCGGCGACCGCGCGCCGCAGACCTACCAGCACTCGCTGCGGGCCACCGCGCCGTCGCGGATCTTCCTCCTGCCGGCCAAGAAGTTCGCCTACATCGTCGCCGAGTGGTTCCCGATGGCGATGCACCTGCTCGACGGCCTGATGTCCGGCGGGCGGTTCCAGCGCGAGGCCATCGACCGGCGGCAGCGGCTGACCGCGCTCGGCACGATCACGGCCGGGCTCACGCACGAGCTGAACAACCCGGCCGCGGCGGCCGTGCGCGCGGCGAGCGAGCTGCGCTCGCTGATCAAGATCTCGCGCCTCCAGCTCGCCACGCTCGCCGAGGAGGGCATCCCGCCGGAGAAGCTGCGCGCGCTGATCGAGTGGCAGGAGGCCTGCACGAGCAATCTGGGCAAGCTGCCGCCGCGTTCGCCGCTGGAGATCTCCGACGCCGAGGACGAGCTGGGCGACGCGCTGGACGAGCTGGGCGTCGAGGACGCGTGGGACCTGGCTCCCGCGCTGGTCAACGCCGGGTTCTCGAACAAGGAGCTGGAGAAGGTCCGCGGCAAGGTGGGCGAGGAGCAGACTCCCGCCGCGCTGCGCTGGCTGGCCAAGGCGATCGAGATCTCGCAGATGCTCGACGAGGTGACCGAGGCCACCGAGCGCATCACGTCACTGATCAGCTCGGCCAAGCAGTACTCGCAGATGGACCGGGCGCCGTTCCAGCAGGTGGACGTCCACGACCTGCTCGACAGCACGATCGCGATCTTCCGCGGCAAGATCGCGCCTGGCATCAGCGTGGTCACCGACTACGACCGCACGCTGCCGCTCATCCCCTGCTACGCGGGCGAGCTCAACCAGGTGTGGACGAACCTCATCCACAACGCGCTCGACGCGATGGGCGAGGAGGGCACGCTGACGATCCGTACCGCCCACGACGAGGACGAGGCGATCGTCGAGATCGGCGACACCGGACCGGGCGTGCCCGACGCGATCAAGGAACGGATCTTCGAGCCGTTCTTCACGACGAAGAGCGTGGGCCAGGGCACCGGTCTCGGCCTCGACATCTCCTACCGGATCGTGGCCGGACGGCACGGAGGGGAGATCAAGGTCCGCTCGGTTCCGGGCGAGACCTGGTTCGAGGTACGCGTGCCACTCCGGGAGCCCGTCCCCATCCCCTGAACACCCGTCTCTTGACCGAACACTTGTCAAGAGCCTCCTTTACCCCATGTAATGGTTGACCGAAATATGGGGAAAGGAGACGGGCTAGTGAGCGCCTCCGAGACGGTGACGGGTTCGCGTTCCCTCAACGCGCTGCTCCGCGTGCTGAGCGGGATCGAACGGCTGGGCAACAGGCTGCCTCATCCGTTCTGGCTGTTCATCGTCCTGAGCGCGTTACTGGCGCTGGTGAGCTGGGGTCTGTCGGCGGCCGGCGTGTCGGCGGTGAACCCGGCTTCCGGCAAGACCGTCGTGGCCAAGAACCTGCTGTCCGCCGACGGCGTGCGGATGATGGTCGAGGACGTGGTCGAGAACTACACCACGTTCCCGCCGCTCGGCACGATCCTGGTCGTCATGCTCGGCGTCGCCGTCGCCGAGCGCTCCGGGCTGCTGGCGGCCGTGCTGCGGTCCGGGGTGTCGAGGGTGTCGCCGAAGTGGGTGACGTTCGCGCTGGCGTTCACCGGCATGGTGGCGCACGTGGCCTCCGACGCCGCGTACGTCGTGCTCATCCCGCTCGGCGCGCTGGCCTTCCGCGCGGTGGGGCGCAGCCCGATCCTGGGCATCGTGGTGGCGTTCGTGTCGATCTCGGCGGGTTACGACGCCAGCCCGCTGGTCACCCCGGTTGACGCCATCCTGTCAGGGCTGACCACGGCCGCCGCGCACACCGTCGATCCGGCCTACACGGTCACGCCGCTGGCCAACTATTTCTTCTCGCTGGCCTCCTCCCTGGTGCTGGCGGGCACGATCACGCTCGTGACCGAACGCGTGCTGGCCCGCCGGGTCGAGTCCATCCCGGTCGATCCCGACGCCCCCGACGACGACCTGGGCTCGCTCGCGCTCAGCGCCGAGGAGCGCCGGGGCCTGCGGGCCGCGTTGATCGCGCTCCTGGCGTTCGTGATCGTGGTCGTGGCGGCCGTGCTGCCCGCCGGGTCGCCGCTGCGCGGCGAGGGCGGCAGCATCGTGCAGTCGCCGCTGCTCACCTCGATCGCGGTCTTCCTCGCGCTGGCGTTCCTGGCCGCCGGGTGGGCGTACGGGAAGGCCGCGGGCACGGTCACGGGCAGCAGGGACATCCCGGGCTTCATGGCCCACGGGCTCCGCGAGATGGCGCCGATCCTCGTGCTGTTCTTCGCGATCTCGCAGTTCCTGGCGTACTTCAAGTGGACCGGCATCGGCGAGATCATCGCGATCGGCGGGGCGGACCTGCTGAAGTCGGCCGGGGTGAGCGGACCCGTGGTGTTCCTGGGCATCCTGCTCGTGGTCACCCTGATCAACCTGGTGGTCACCAGCGGCTCGGCGCAGTGGGCGCTGGTCGGCCCGGTCTTCGTGCCGATGCTGATGCTGCTGAACATCCCGCCAGAGATCACCCAGGCCCTCTACCGCATCGCCGACTCGTGCACCAACGCGATCACGCCGATGAGCCCGTACTTCGTGATGGCGCTCGGTTTCCTCCAGCGCTACCGGCGCGCGGCCGGCATAGGCACACTGGCCTCGATGACCATCCCGCTCTCGCTCACCCTCCTCGTCGTCTGGACTCTGCTGTTCTTCGTGTTCTGGTGGCTGGGCATCCCGCTCGGCCCCGGCTGATTCATCGGTTTTGAAGGGATTTCCCGTGTTGATCAACGACTGGACCCGGCAGGCCCTTCCGGGCATGCTCGACGACCTCAAGGCCGCCGTGGAGCTGGAGACCCACAGCTACGACAAGGCCATGCTGGTCAAGGGGTTGCGCGCGATCCGCGCCCGGGCCGTCGAACGCCTCGGCACACCGGACGAGGAGGTGCTGCACGACGGCGGGCCGCACGGCGACATCCTGGAGCTGACCTACGAGGGCACCGCGCCGGGGACCGTTCTCATGCTCAGCCACTACGACACCGTCTGGCCGGCGGGGACGCTGGCCGAGTGGCCGTTCTCGGTGGTGGAGGGCAAGGCCACGGGGCCGGGCGTGTTCGACATGAAGACGGGCCTGGTGCAGTCGATCTGGGCGCTGCTCGGGCTGCGGGAGCTGGGGCTGCCGCACCCGAGCGTGCGGTTCCTGTTCAACGGGGACGAGGAGATCGGCAGCCTGACCTCGCGTCCGTACATCGAGGCCGCGAGTGAGGACGCGCTGGCGACCCTGGTCTTCGAGGCGTCACTCGACGGCGCGCTCAAGACCGCCCGCAAGGGCGTGGGGCTGTTCAACGTGAACGTGACCGGGAAGGAGGCGCACGCCGGGCTCGACCCGGACGCGGGAGCGAACGCGATCCACGCCCTGGCCGAGATCGTCACCACGCTGGCCGGGGCCGGCTCCCGCGAGCGCGGCACCACCGTGAACGTCGGGCTGATCACCGGCGGCACCGGCCGCAACGTGGCGGCCGGTCACGCGAGCTGCGGCATCGACGTTCGCGTGACGGATCCGGCGGAGATGGGGCGGATCGACGACGTGTTCGCCGGCCTGAAGGTGTCGGATCCGCGAGTGTCGATCTCCGCCACCGGGGACTGGAACCGGCCGCCCATGACGCCCAACGCGGCCTCGCAGCGGCTGTTCAAGGAGGCGCGGGAGGTGGCCGCCGGGTTCGGGTGGCTGCTGGACGAGGCGTCGGTGGGTGGCGCCAGCGACGGCAACTTCGTCTCCGCGCTGGGGCGGCCGGTGCTGGACGGGATGGGGGCCGTGGGTGATGGGGCGCACGCGCGGCACGAGCACGTGCTGGTGGAGCACATTCCGGAGCGTACGGCGCTGGCGATGGGGCTGATCACGGCGCTCGCCTGACGCGCGCGTTCAGGGTCGCGGGGCAGGTCCAGGCGGGTGGACCCGCGCACTTCCGAAACCGCTCGCCCGGCTGAAAACGTGTTTTCAGGCCATGGGCACCGCTTCTAGTGTGGGGCGGTGACAACTCAGGTGATCGTGCTGAATGGCGGCTCCAGCTCGGGAAAGTCGGGAATCACCCGCTGTCTGCAGGCCGTACTCCCGGATCCGTGGCTTGCCGTCGGCGTCGACTCGCTGATTGAGTCGATGCCCGCGTCCATGCAGGCATCAGACGCGGGGATCGAGTTCGCTCCGGACGGCGGGGTGAGCGTCGGTCCAGAGTTCCGGATGCTGCAAGCGGCGTGGATGGAGGGAGTCGCCGCCATGGCCCGGGCGGGCGCTCGGGTGATCGTGGATGACGTCTTCCTCGGTGGAGCGGCGTCCCAGCAGGATTGGCAGAAGGCTCTTGCCGGACTGGACGTGCTGTGGGTCGGTGTCCGGTGCGAGAGCGCGGTCGCGGCGGGCCGCGAAATCGCCCGAGGGGACCGGATCCAGGGGATGGCCGCGTCACAGGCGGAGGTGGCTCACCAGGGCGTGGTCTATGACATCGAAGTGGACACCACACATACCGAGGCCCTGGTGTGTGCGCAGAGTATCGTCACCCGAATGCGGTGCCAGGCATAGCCTCCTCGGACGGCTTCGCGCGTTCAGCCGAACACGTTGTCGCGGGCCAGGTCCAGAGCGGTCAGCACGGCGCCTTGCAGCACCGCGTTGCCCTTGACCGTGCTGGCGCGGACCTCGGTCGGCGCCGGGGCCAGCTCCCGCAGGTGCCCGGCGACCAGCTCGGCCAGCTCGTCCCCACCTTCGTGACCCGTCGTGCCACCGAGAACGACGAGCCCGGGGTCGAGGAGGGTGGCGAACGCGAAGGCGCCCAGGGCGATCCGCCGGGCCAGCTCGTCCCGGCCGAGGCCCGAGATGGCCTCGGGGTTCACCTGATCGCAGAAGGCCACGCCGCCCACTTCCAGGAACCCGATCTCCCCCGCGCCCCCCGATGCCCCCCGGCGCAGCCGCCCTCCGAGCACCACCGCCGCCCCCACGCCGTCGTCGAGCCAGAGCAGCACGAAGTCCTCGCTCCCCACCGCGGCTCCGGTGCGGAGCTCTGCGATGGCCGCCAGATTGACCTCGTTCTCCAGGATCACCGGCATGCCCAGGCGCTCGCGTACGGACGTCATCGTGCCGCGCCGCCACCCGGGCACGTCGTTGGGCGACACCAGCTCCCCGTCACGCGGATCTACCAGCCCCGGCGCGCCGACCACGAGCGTGTCCAGCACGCGCTGCCCGACCGCGTCCCTGACCACCTTGGTGATGAGGGTCGCCAGGTCGGCTCTCGCGCCGATCGTCGTCCTGGCCTCACTGACCACGCGCCCGGTGATGTCGGCGACCGTGACGTTCACGGCGTCGCGCCGTACGTCCACCCCCGCCACGTGGGTCCGGTCCGCCACGAGCCCGTACACGCGCGCGTTCGGGCCCCGGCGGTCCTCGCCGGACTCGCCCGTGATCTCGATGAGCCCGCCCGCCGTGAGCCGCTCGATCAGGTCGGACACGGTGGGCCGGGAAAGCCCGGTCATCGTACGGAGCTGGGGCGCGGTCAGCGGCCCGTGCTCCAGCAGCAGGTCGAGCGCCAGCCGGTCGTTGATCGCCCGGGCCATGGACGGGGTCGCGGTCTTCACGGTCCCAATAATAATCAGGGACCCTACCTAAAAGCTCTTTTCATCAGGAACCCTGCCTGATAATTTTCCGGACATGAGCCATCACCGTGCCATCGCGGCCGTCTTCGCCACGCACGGCGCCGTCGCCGGCACCCTGTCCACACGCATCCCCTGGATCCAGGACCACCTCCACCTCAGCCCCGCCACCCTCGGCCTCGCACTGCTGTGCCCGTCGATCGGCGCCTTCGCGGGGATGCCGACGGCGAGCCGTCTCGCCTACCGCTTCGGCAACCGCGCCGCCACGCGCACCCTCATCGCGCTGTGGTGCGCGGGGCTGGCCCTGCCCGCGCTCTCGCCGTCGCCCGTGTGGTTGTTCGGGGCTTACCTGCTGTTCGGGGCGGCGGCGGGCATGTCCGACGTCGCGATGAACGCGCACGCCGTCGTGCTCGAACGACGTCTGGGCCGCTCGATCATGTCGGGGCTGCACGGCATGTGGGCCGTCGGCAGCCTGGCCGCCGGTGGCCTCGGCGCCCTGGCCGCGCACGCGGGCATCGACGCCCGGCTCCACCTCGGGGTCGTGTCGCTGGCGTTACTCGCCTTCGGCGCGGCAGCCGGCCGCGGTCTCCTCCCCGACAGCGGGACGGCAGGTTCCGTACGCGTGGCCGACGCACCCCCGCCACGGCGCTTCGCGCTCCCCACACGCGGGATCCTGGCCATCGGGCTGGTGGGGTTCTGCGGGACGTTCACCGAGGGCGCCAGCTCGAACTGGGCCGCCGTCTACCTCACCGCGGTCACCGACGCCGGTCCAGGACTGGCCGCCGCCGGGTACACCGTCTTCATGCTCTGCATGGCGAGCGCGCGACTGCTGGGCGACCACGTCATCCGGCGGCTCGGACCTGTCGCGACCGTCAGGACGGGCGGCGCCGTGGCGGTGGTCGGCGGGGTCCTCGTGGTCGCGGCCCGCACCCCGGCCCTCGCCATCGCCGGGTTCGCCCTGGTCGGGCTGGGGATAGCGGTGATCGTGCCGCTCGTGTTCGCGGCGGCGGGCAACGCGGGCACGACTCCGGGCGAGGGCGTGGCGGGCGTGGCCACGATCACGTACCTGTCGGGCCTGATCGCCCCCGCCGTTACCGGATGGGTCGCCGGCGCGCTCAGCTATCCCACGGCGTTCGCGCTGATCACCGCCGTGGTCGTGCTGCTGACGCTGCTCGCGCCCGTCCTGCGCCGCTCCCCCGACTCTCACCCAGAAGGAGCCCTGCGTGTCCACGCCTGACCCCGGCGACGTGCTGATCGACGAGCCCCTGGTACGCCGCCTGCTCGCGGCGCAGTTCCCCCAGTGGGCCTGCCTGCCCCTCACCCCCGTGCCGCGGTCCGGGATGGACAACGCGACGTTCCGGCTCGGCGAGGACATGTCCGTACGTCTGCCCCGCTACCCCCGGTGGGTCGGGCAGGTGGAGCGCGAGCACCGCTGGCTGCCGCGGATCGCCCCGCACCTGCCGCTGCCGATCTCCGAGCCGCTCGCGAAGGGCGAGCCCGGTGAAGGCTATCCCTTCCCCTGGTCGGTCTACCGGTGGCTGGAGGGCGAGACCACGGAGGAGCTGGCGGATCCCGTGCAGGCGGCCAAGGAGCTGGCCGGGTTCGTCCGCGCGCTGCAGCGGATCGACGCGACCGGCGGTCCCGGCCCCTCATGGAGCAACGCGTTCCGCGGCGTGCCGATGGGCGACGAGCGGGACTCCCTGGCCGTCGAGGCCCGCGTACGCCCCAAGATCGAGGCGCTGCGCGGGATGGTGGACACCGACATGGTGACGGCCGTGTGGGAGGCGGCCCTGGCGGCCCCCGCCTGGGACGGCCCGCCGGTGTGGATCCACGGCGACCTCGCCACCGGGAACCTCCTGACCGTCGAGGGCAGGCTGAGCGCCGTGATCGACTTCGGCACGCTCGCCGTCGGCGACCCCGCCGTGGACCTGCTGGCCGCGTGGAAGTTCCTGCCTTCCGAGGCTCGGGGCGTCTTCCGGGAGACGCTCGGCGTGGACGAGGCGACCTGGGCGCGGGGCCGCGGCTGGGGCCTCGCGGCATCGCTCCCGGTGCCCGACGACCCCTACTACGCCGACCCGGTACGCGCCGACACCGCCCTGCGCCATCTCGACGAGATCATCGCGGACTTCCGTTCCGCCTGAAACCAGGGCAGAGGGTTGGGGTCAGTCCGGGCGTAGGGCCTTGAGTGCGAGGTCGACGAGGGCGTCGGCGTACTCGGGGGTGAGCGGGCCCGAGCGGTGCAGCCACCGCTGGAACAGCGGGGCGTACAGGAGCTCCAGGGCCAGGTCGAGGTCAGTGTCGGCGGCGATCTGGCCAGCCCGCTGCGCGCTGCGCAGCCTGTCCTTCTTGGCCTCGTCTACCGGGCCTGCCAGCTTCTCGCGGTACTGGGCGGCCAGCTCGGGATCGTTGATGATCTCCGTAGTGAGCGCCCTGATCGGCGCCTCGAACGCCGCATCGGCGAACTCGGCCACCGTCGCCCGCATCACCGTCTTGAGATCGGCCTCGATGTCGCCCGTGTCGGGCAGCGCGATGCTGTCGCCGACCTGACTGAGGGCGAGGAAGGCGTCGAAGACCACGGCCCCCTTGGACCGCCACCAGCGGTAGATCGTCTGCTTGCCCACGCCGGCGCGGGCGGCGATGGCCTCGATCGAGAGCTTGGCGTATCCCACCTCGGAGACCAGCTCGCGGGCCGCGTCGAGGATGGCCTGGCGCGAGCGCTCGCTGCGGCGGGCCGGGTCGGGTCGCGTGGACATGCGGGTCAGCATAGCAGCGAAGCGAGACGAGACGGTCCGTCTTGACAGGGCGCAACCATCCGATAGAGTGCTCACTCGACGAGACGATACGTCTCGTCTTGTTCTGAGGAGTACTTCATGACCCGTGTATGGTTCATCACCGGCGCGTCCCGCGGCCTGGGCCGGGCGTTCGCCGAGGCGGCGCTGGCCGCGGGAGAGCGGGTCGTGGCCACCGCGCGCAACGTGGAGCCGCTGGCCGACCTGTCCCGGAAATATCCCGACACTCTCGTACGGATGCCACTCGACGTGTCCGACCGGGCCGCCGTACACGAGGGCGTGGACCGGGCGGTAGCCGCGTTCGGGCGGCTCGACATCGTGGTCAACAACGCCGGCGGGCTGCTGTACGGCATGCTGGAAGAGGCCACGGAGGAGCAGATCAGGGCCCACTTCGACGTCAACCTCTTCGGCGCGATCTGGGTGGCCCAGGCCGTCGTCCCGCACCTGCGCGATCAGGGCTCAGGGCGCATCCTGCAGGTCACCTCGATGGGCTCGGGCGGCGGCGTCGCCTCGGTCGGCCTGTACGCGGCGGGCAAGTCGGCGCTCGACTCGGCCATCCAGGCCCTGGCCATGGAGGTGGAGCCGTTCGGCATCAAGGTCACCATCCTGCAGATGGGCGGCTACGACACCGGGCTGTTCACCACCGGCACCACGGCCACACAGCCGAACCCCGTCTACGACCCCCTACGCGCCAAGATGGCCGAGATGTGGGGCGACGACGCGGGCCCCGACCCGAGCACCGCCGCCCCGGTCATCATGGAGGTGGTCGACCTGCCCGACCCGCCCCTGCGGCTGATCGTCGGCGGCCACTCCTACGACCTGGTGCAGCAGATGGACCAGGAGCGCGCCGCCGAATACCGCGCCTGGGAACACCTCAGCCGCAAGGCACCGGGATAACCCAGGGGCGCTGCGGTGAGGTTCCGTTGCCGTACCCCGGCCGACCAGCGGCGACCGGCCGGTGAGCCGCCCCTGACGAGCGTGCCGCGCTCGACATCCACCCAGCGATCAGGCTGCGTATCAGGCAGGGGGTCTCGGCAACCGAGCCTTGTCTCGGGCGAGTCAGGGGCCGCACGACCGCTGGAACGCTTCGATATTGCTGGTCGTGCGGCGCACGCTGAAACCCAAAGCACACAGATTGATTGGCTTGGTGCAGGTGTGCCATTTTTCATCCGGAGTGGAGGATGTTCCTCCTGAGTAGAAAGATCATCCTCCCGCGTATCAGGAATGCTCCCGCAGCGAGACGACGCCGAGAGACTACCGCTGCTCCTCTATCAGGGCACGGCCGTGCGGGCTGAGCGCCGGCCGCCCGCCCCGGCAAGGTGTCCCGCCAGGCAGGGTGGATTCGCGGTGCCTGCCTGCTCATCCGCCGATCTTCAGGTGAGCAATCACAGGGTAGTGGTCGGATGGGAACTGGCCGCCCTGCTCGAATGGGTCGATCTCGGTCCAGAGAGTCTCAACGGCGCCACGTGACAGGATCCAGTCGATCCGGTCGCCATCTGGGACGGGGGGCTTCCAGTTGCCGAAGGTGTTGTACGCGGGGCCGCGGCGAAGCGCGGTCCGCCCCTCGTGGAGCAAGGCGGACCTGAAGCGCTGGCCATCCGTGCCAAGCGGGCGAACGAGATGCTGGAACTGTTCGTCGCAGGCTTCCTTGCCGAACGCAAGGTCAAGCAGCAGGCATCGTAGACGAACCCTGGACGGACCCCTGGGGCTTCCCCGGGCGACATGGTACGCTCCCAAGCGAGCGCTTGGTTTACACGCTGAGGGGTCACCGCATGAAGTTCTCGACCTTCCACCTCTTCCACCGCTTCGACGGCCAGAGCTTCAAGGACGTCTACGACTATCACCTGGAGCTCATCGAGCTGGCCGAGGAGCTGGGGTTCGACGGGGTACGGCTGGCCGAGCACCACTTCCGCGACTACGGCGTCGTCCCCAACCTGTTCACCATGCTCGCCCACGCCGCCGCCCGCACCTCGGGCATCCGGCTCGGCACGGGGATCGTGGTGCTGCCCCTGCACAACCCGATCCACGTGGCCGAGGAGGCCGCGCAGGTGGACGTGCTCTCCGGGGGCAGGCTGGACCTGGGGATCGGCCGGGGGTACCAGAGCTTCGAGTTCGAGGGGTTCGGGATCGACCTGGCTGAGGCCCGCGACCGGTTCAACGAGGCGCTGGAGGTGATCATCGGGCTCTGGACGCAGGAGGCGTACCAGCATGAGGGGAAGTTCTACAAGACCGGTTCCGAGGTGAGCCTGACGCCCAGGCCGCTGCAGTCGCCGCATCCGCCGCTGCACGTGGCGGCCGTGTCGCCCGAGACCGTGACCATGTACGCCGAGCGCGGGCTGCCCATCCTGGCCGATCCGGCGGCGCCGTTCAGCAAGGTGATCAAGGCGGCGGAGACGTGGCGGGAAACGGCCGCGCAGGCCGGGCACCCCGAGGGGGCGGAGCTGGTGGTGGCGCGGACCGTGTACGTGGCGCCGACACTGGAGCAGGCGCGCGAGGACCAGGCGCGGTTCGAGGCATCGTTCGACCGCTCGCGCATCTTCAACGAGCGCAGCGCCCCCATCGACCCCAAGACCGGGCAGGCCGCGCAGGGCTTCGAGTACTACCAGAACCGCTACCTCAAAGGCGGCACGTTGTCGGCCGACTTCCGGTGGGAGCAGCTGGAGGTGATCGGGGACCCGGCGCGGGCGATCGAGCAGATCTCACTGCTCAGGGACGCCGGCTTCACGAACCTGCTGTGCGACTTCGGCAGCACCCGCCCGATGCCGCTGGAGGACATGAAGCAGGTCATGCGCCTGTTCGCCACCGAAGTCATGCCCGCCTTCCGCTGATTCCTGGAGGCCGCGATGATCCACAGCCTGTCCCTGTCAGACGTCCTCGCCGACCACGCCCGCAGCCGTCCCCAGGGCACGGCGGTGGTGGACGGGGACGTACGGCGCACCTACCCGGAGCTGGACACGCGGGTGACCAGGCTGGCCGACGCCCTGGCGGGGCGGGGCGTGACGGCCGGGGAGAGGGTGGTGTGGCTCGGCCAGAACTCCCATGCCGTGCTGGAGCTGCTGCTGGCCTGCTCCCGCCTGGGCGCGATCCTCTGCCCGGCCAACTGGCGGCAGTCGGAGGACGAGCTGCGGTTCGTCCTGTCCGACCTGACCCCCAAGGTCGTCGTCTGGGAGCCCTCGGACGCCACCGCGGCCGTGTCAGAGAGCACGTGGGTGCGGGCCGGGGACGAGTACGAGGAGCTGGTGGCGGGCGGCTCGCTGCGGGACTTCCCGCAGGTGGCGGACACCGAGCCGGTCCTGGCCCTCTACACGGCCGCTTTCGGGGGACGGCCCAGCGCCGCCCTGCTCAGCAGCGCCGCGCTGGTCGCCCACAGCGCCTCGCTGCTCGTCTTACGCCAGATGGAGCCCGGCTTCACGTTCCTCAACAACGGGCCGCTCTTCCACGTCGGCACCATGATGTTCTGCCTGGCCACGCTGCAGATCGGCGGCACGAACGTGTTCACGCCCGCCTTCGACGCCGAGGAGGTCTGCCGGCTGATCGACGCCGAGCGGGTGACGCAGGCGTTCCTGTTCGGGCAGATGATCGACGCGGTGGCGGCCGCGAACGCGGGCGGCAAGTACGATCTGTCGTCGCTTGGGTTCGTCTCGCACTCGGCCGAGTGGGACGACATGATCACGGTCGACGACTCTCCCTGGTGCCGGTCCAAGATGGGCGGGTACGGGCAGACCGAGGTGGGCGGCATGCTCACGTTCCTCGGGCTGGCCGAGGGCGGCGCCGGGTTCGCGGGCCGCCCCTCTCCGCTGGTCCAGGTACGCATCCTGGGCCCGGACGGCGTCGAACTCCCGCCTGGTGAGGTAGGCGAGATCTGCGCCCGCGGCAAGACCCTCTTTTCCGGATATTTCGCCCGACCTGACTTAAATGCGGCCAAGGCGGCGTACGGCTGGCACCACACCGGCGACCTCGGCCGCCGCGAACCCGACGGCACCATCACCTTCATCGGCCCCAAGCTTCGGATGATCAAGTCGGGCGCCGAGAATATCTACCCCGCCGAGGTGGAACGCGCGCTCAAGTCCCACCCCGCCGTGGCCGACGCCGCGGTGATCGGCGTGCCCGACCCCGCCTGGCACCAGGCCGTCAAGGCCGTGGTGGCACTCAAGCCGGACACCACCGCCACGCAGGACGAGCTGGTCGAGCACGTCAAGACGCGGCTGGCGTCGTACAAGAAGCCCAGGGAGGTGGCGTTCGTGGACACGATCCCCAAGCGCGGCTTCGTCCCCGACTACGACGCCCTGGACGCGACGCACGGCGGCGGCAACTACCCGGGAACATGACGGGCGGCCGCCGCGTGCGGGTTCAGCGCAGGCGCTCCAGGGTGCGGTCCTGGCAGCCGGTGGGCGCGTTCACCGGGTTGCAGCGGGCAGTGGCGCCGCCGGGCAGCTCGGCCACGTAGTCGCTGCCGTTCCTGGCGGACAGGCCGACCACGGGGAAGTCCGTGCTGACCATCTGCGCGCCGCTGTCCAGTGCCGCCTTCAGCCGGCTCGTGTCGCCCGACCTGGCCTCGGTGAACGGCACGTCGGAGCGGGTGCGCACGTAGTAGCCCTTCCGTACGAGGTCCTGGATCTGCGCGGTGTTCGTGCCCTGCGGCTCGTTCCAGCCGACGAATGCGGCGTCCGCGCGGCCGGGGCGGGAGTTGGTGAACAGCACCCGCCCCTCCAGGCTGGGGTGGCCGGCGAGGTAGGGCGTCTGGATGGCCTCGGCCTGGTTGTCCATGAAGAACATGACCTTGCCCCGCGAGGACGACAGCTCCGGCCAGCCGTGCTGGAGCACGGACTGCTCGAGGGTGAGCCCCGGCCTGCGAACGTCGTCGGGCGTGATGAGCCGGTCGTCAGGGAAGATCGAGCGGATCTCGGCGTCCAGGGCGTCCATCAGCGCCGCGTCCCACGCCGGGCTCTTGGCCCCGCCCATCGCCTCCTTGGCCGGGTCGGTGCTCTTGAACTCGGTGAGGATCGTCAGCGGCACGTGCCCGGGGTGGGCGTCGGACCATTCGCGCACCTGGCGCAGGCAGGTGACCAGGGCCGAGCAGTTGGTGCCGTAGTCGTGGTCGGCCCAGTGCAGCACCTTGAACCCGGGCTTGGCGAGCGCGGGGTCGTTGAGCGGCGGCAGCCCGGCGTCCCGCCTGACCAGCGGGTTGGCGTACAGGCCACCCTTGGGGTCGGGGAAGACGTCCAGCTCGATGCCGCGCACGTGCTGGGCGGTGAACTGGTTCGGCAGGGCGGTGTGCGAGTACTGCAGGTTCCACCAGTTGGCGTCGGTCTTGCGCTGCACGTCCTTCTCGGCGTCGGTCAGCTCGCGGTGGTAGCTGTTGTGGGTGGCCATGGTCTGGATCTGGTTGATCCGCAACGTGCCGCGTCCCGCCGTGGTGGCGTCGGCGGCTGGTACGGCCGCGAGAGCGGTCAGGGCGGTGGCGGCGATGCCGATGAGGGCGAGGCGGCGCACTGGGTCTCCTAGCACGGGGGTTTTACCGGGACAGACCCTTGAGCTCGGGGGTTAACGGCTGATCACGAAATATCCAAATGTGCCGGAAAATATGCGGAACCGTCCGGATCAGAGGATGGCCAGAGGAGTGACCGGGCTGCCGGTCCCCCCCTCGATCCTGAGCGGCGCCACCACGAACACGAACTCCGTACGGCCCGCGGCCCCCAGCTCCTCCAGCCAGAGCATCTCGACGAGGTGCACGCCGTGCCGGTGGAGCAGGATGAGGTGCAGGTCGTCGGCGAGGCCCTCGTCGGCGAGCCCCCGGGCGTTGAGCCCGCCGATGGCGGCGTTGTCCGAGGCCACCACCGACACGTCATGCGCGGCGAGCCAGCGGCCCGCGTCCGCGGACAGCCCCGGCTGACCCGCCCAGTACTCCTCGCGCGAGCGCTGCCACACCAGGGGCCATCCGGTACGGATCACCGCGGCGTCCCCCGGCCGCGGCGTGGCGATCTCCGCCAGCAGCTCCGCCGGGATCCTGAGATCGGCGGGCAGGTGGTCGAGGCCGAGGTGGGCTGCCACGTCGAACAGGACACCCCTGGCGACCACGCCGCCCACCTGCTCGATTCCGCACCTGGTCGCGCCGTAGGAGCGGACCCTGGCCGCCGGGTGGCCGTTGTAGAGCTCGTCGCCCGACCACATGTGGCACAGCGCGTCCATGTGGGTGGTGGTGCCGTGGTGGCTGACGACCAGCGCGTCGTCGGCCACGTACAGACCCTCCCCGATCGGGCGGGTGCCGGCCGCGTAGTCGCCGCCGTCCACGGACATGAAGTGCTGCGGCAGCGGGCGGCCGGGCAGGTGCGGGACCGTCGTGGGGGCGGGCGAGGAGGTGGCGCCCCTGATCGGCATGGCCAGGCTGAGCACCTCGCCCGTGGTGGCGCTGCGCAGGGCGTCGAGTACCACGGCAGGGGTGAGGAGGTTGAGGGTGCCGCGCTGATCGTCTGGGCCGAAACGCCCCCAGTTGTTAGGCTCGTGAACCAAGTAAGCGCTCCCTTTCTCATGCGGAGGTCTGATGCACTGTGATCCGCGGTTCTCCCGCGTGCGCGAGGTGTTCGAAGGGCATCTCGCCGACGGTGCGGAGCTGGGCGCCGCCTTCGCCGTCTACCTGGACGGCGAGCTGGTCGTGGATCTGTGGGGCGGTGTGGCCGACCGGCACACGGGACGGCCGTGGGAGGGCGACACGCCCGCCTTTGCGTACTCCTGCACCAAGGCGATCACCGCCACCGTGCTGCTGCAGCTCGCCGAGCGGGGGCTGGTGGACGTCTCCGGGGCGGTCGCGGACGTGTGGCCGGAGTTCGCGGCCCGGGGCAAGGGAGCGATCACCGTCGAGCACCTGCTCACTCACCAGTCCGGGTTGCCGGTGGTGGAGGAGCCGGTGCCGGTGGAGGAGTTCGGGGATCCGGCAGCCATCGCGGCCCGGCTCGCCGGTCAGGCGCCCCTGTGGGAGCCGGGGTCGGCACACGGCTACCACGCGTTGTCGTACGGGTTCCTGGTGGGGGAGGTGATCAGGCGCGTCACCGGCAAGCCGGTGGGCGAGCTGGTCGCCGCGGAGATCGCCGAGCCGCTGGCGCTGGAGCTCTGGGTGGGGGCGCCGGACACGGTGATCGCCCGCACGGCGCGCCTCAAAGCCGGCGAACGCCCCCGTACGGCGGCCACCGAGACCACCGGCGGGGTTCCGGATGTGCTGGCCGAGATGGCGACGGCGGCGCTCGACCCGCAGAGCCTCATGAACCGTGCGCTCGGCAACCCCGGCATGCACCTCCTCAAGGGCGGCGCGAACCACCCCGTCATCCTGCGGGCGGGCTGGCCCGCGGCCGGGGTCGTGACCACGGCCAGAGGGCTGGCCGGGTTCTACCGTTCGCTGATCGCGGGCGAACTTCTGCGCCCCGAGACGCTGCGGGACGCCGTACGCCCCCGCGTGCACGGCCCCGACCGTGTCCTGCTCCTGGACACCTCGTTCGGTCTCGGCTACATGCGGCCGTCCATGACGTTCCTGATGCCGTCCGAGACCGCGTTCGGCCACTCCGGCCTGGGCGGCTCGCTCGGCGTGGGCGATCCGGAGCGCGGCCTGGCCGTCGGCTACGTCATGAACAAGATGGCCAACGCCGTCTCCGGCAACCTGCGCGGCCTCCGCCTGGTGCAGGCCGTCTACGACTCGCTCTGATCGCATGATCGCTCAGTGCATGGTCACGCCGCCGCTGACCGACAGCGTCTGCCCGGTGATGTAGGCCGCGCGATCCGTGCACAGATAGGCGACCAGGCCCGCCACGTCGGCGGGGGTCCCGAGGCGGCGCAGCGGGATGCCTCGCGCGATCTTGTCCACCAGCCCCGGCTCGGCCGCGGACACCCGCTGGAGCATCGGTGTGTCCGTGGGGCCGGGGCAGACCACGTTCGAGGTGACCCGCGCCTTGGCCGCCTCCCTGGCGAGCGTCTTGGCCAGGCCGAACAGCCCCGCCTTGGTCGCCGCGTACGCCCCCTCGCCGCCCGATCCCGCCCTGGCGCCGTCGGAGGAGACGAACACCAGCCGCCCCCAGCCCCTGGCCATCATGCCGGGCAGGAGCAGCTTGGTGAGCAGCATCGGCCCGCGCAGGTTGACCTGCCACATGAGATCCCAGCCCGCGGGGTTGCTCTCGGTGAACGGCTCCACGATCGACACCCCGGCGTTGTGCACCAGGATGTCCACCGGCCCCACTGCTTTGGAGAACTCCTCGACGGACGCGGGCGAGGCCAGGTCCACGACCGCCGCCCGCCCGCCGGGCAGACCCGAGGCCACCGGTGCCGCGTCCCGGACGTCGGCGACCACGACCTCCACCCCCAGCGCGGACAGGTCCGCGGCGATGGCGGCGCCGATCGCGCCCGCTCCCCCGGTCACCACCGCCACGCGCCCGTCCAGGCGCAGCCCGTCGATCATTTCCAGCTCTCGACGAGGTCCGCGGTGGTGGCGCGGGTGGCGAGGAGGCTGATCGTGTGTTTCAGTACGGCCCGCGCGTAGTCCTCGGGGATGCCCGCCACCGCGTCCGTGACGACCGTCACCCGGTATCCCAGGTTGACCGCCTCCAGCGCCAGGCCCGGGATGCCCAGGTTGAGCGACACGCCCGTCGCGACCACGGCGGACACGCCCAGGGAGCGCAGCGTCATGTCGAGCGAGGTGCCGGTGAACGGGGAGAAGCCGTGGTGGCGGCGGCTCTCCAGGTCGCCGCCGTCTCGCAGTTCGGGGATGACCTCTGCTGCGGCCGTGCCCTCCAGCATGTGGTCCGGGTCCTTGAGCAGGGAGACGATGAACGGGCAGTTGTCCGTGTGGGAGCCGGACCGGTCGGGGCGGAAGGCGGCCGTGCAGTGGATCACCGGGATCCCGGCCGATCTGGCTGCCTGGAGGAGGCGGGCGGTGTTGGCCACGACGTCGTGCCGAGCACAGGCATCCACCAGGTCCGGAAATTTCGTGAGATCGCCGACGACGCCCCTCTGCATCTCCATCACCAGCACGGCCACGCGCTCCACGGGCGACCTCCGTCGATTTAGCCGAGCGCTTGCTTGGGGACGACTCAGCATACCACCCGCAACACAGCGTCATTTCGCATTAACACCCGGCGAAATATCTTCAGTCGTGACAACCGCAACCCCAGGTGAGACCGTCAAATCGAAGACGGCTGCTTATGGGGGTTGGACTTGGTCCCTGGTTACCGTGAAGTACGCCAGCTCGGCGCCGGCCGCACCGGCCGGGTGTTCCTCGCCACATACCAGGAGACCGGCGCCTACGTGGCGATCAAGTATCTGAACGCCACACTGCGCAGGGACACCGAGTTCATGGACCGCTTCCGGTCGGACACCCACGAACTGGTCGAGATCGACGACCCGAACGTGGTCCGGCTCTACGAGTACGTCGAGACCTCCACCAGGGCGGCCGTCGTCATGGAGCTGGTGGACGGCGTGTCACTGCGTACGCTGCTGACCGAGCACCGCGGGATCAGCCCGGAAGCGGCCCTCGCCGTGCTGAAGAGCACGCTGCTGGCCCTGGCCGCCGCGCACGAGCGGGGCGTGCCGCATCGAGACGTCAAGCCGGAGAACATCCTGGTCCAGGCGGACGGCACCAGCAAGCTGGCCGACTTCGGCGTCGTCGTGCACGCGGAGGAGCCGGGCGTGCCCGCGGGCAGCCCCGAGTACATGTCGCCCGAGCTGTGGACCCAGGGGCAGGCCGGGCCGCCGGCGGACCTGTACGCGGCGGCGTGCGTGCTCTTCGAGGCCGTCAGGGGGCGACCTCCCTATCGGGCGGTCAAGGAGGGCGAGGAGGGGGAGCTGGACGTTCCCGCCGTGCGGGACCAGCACCTGGTGGAGCCGGTGCCACTGGAGGTGACCCCCGACACCCTGCGCGACCTGCTCAAACGCGGGATGGCCAAGGATCCCTCCGCCAGGTACGCCTCGGCCAGGCAGTTCGCGGCCGAGCTGGAGGAGGACGCGGTCGCCGGGTACGGGCCGGAGTGGGAGAAGCGGGGGCGGCGGCATCTGGGCGAGCTGGCCACGCTGCTGGCGCTCCGGTTCCCGCTGGCCAGGACCGAGCGGGCTGCCGGGATCACCCTGAAGGACCGGGTGCTGCGGATGCCCCGGCTGCCCCCGCACTTATGGGTGGCGGGGGCGACGGTGGTCGCGGTGGCGATCTCGCTCATGGTGTCGGGCGGGCGGCTGCCGCCCGGGCCCGGCACGATCCTGATGCCACCGCCCAAGACGACGCCGAGCGAACCGGGGCCGACGCCCGTCGACGCGGCCACGCCCACCCGGACCCGGACGTCTGCCGCTCCCCGCCGCACCTCCCCCACCCCTACCCGTGCGCCGAGCAGCTCCCCGCCGCCGCCACCTCCTCCCACGATCCGGCAGGGCGGGACCTCCCTGCCGCGTCCCGCCTCCGTCCAGGCGGCCAGCATCGTGGGATGGAGCGGGACGTCGGGGGCGATCAAGGTCTCCGCGGACGGCACCGGGCCCGTGCGGCTGCGGATCTCGTACACGCGGCGGGACGGGGAGGGCGGGGCGGCGAGCACGGTACGGCAGGAGAGCCGCACCTTACGGGGCAGCACCGTCTACACCAGCAGCGTGGCGCACGCTCCTGGGAGCGTTTCCTGCGGTGAGAGGGCGTACTTCGGGATCGTCGTCATGACGGAGCCTGCCGCGGCGAACGGGCCGCAGGTGAGCGAGGTCGCGGTGGACGGCCCCGCCTGCCCCACACCCTCCCGTTCCGCCACGCCGACGCCCACCCAGGAACGCAGCACCTCGACCCTCACCACCCCCACGCCGTCAGGCACCCCGGCGGCCACTGCCGAGGAGCGGCTCGCCCGCTCATCGGACCCGCCCACCGCGGAGCCCTCCGCCCCGCCTTCCGACGAGCCGCTGGTCCAGCCCTTCTCGACTCCCCTGGAGGAGCCGTCACCTTAGACGCGCCGCACTTCGGCCGGCGCCCTGTGGGGATCAAGGGCGCCGGACGGGATCCGGGCCGGCGCCGCCCTCCGACCCGCCCCCTTCCCTCCACCAGAGGACATCAGCCGAAGTGCGGCGGGCGCCTGGCCCGGCGGCGGGAAGGGGGACAGACGGGGCCTTGTGAGGCAACCAAGCGTGCGCTAGCTTGGCAAGCGATGAGCGGTGACACCTCTGCGTACTGGGCCGCCTGCGCGCGCGGCGAGCTGGTCGTCCAGCGCTGTACGTCGTGCGGCCGCCGCGTCCACCTCCCCGAGGCCGACTGTCCCTGGTGCGGTGCAGGCGAGCTCGTGTTCGAGCCGGTCAAGGGCGAGGGCGTCGTGCACACGTTCACGGTCGTGCACCGCTCGTTCGCTCCCGCCTACCGGGGCCGGGAGCCGTACGTGATGGCCTGGGTGGACCTGCCCGAGGGCGTGCGGGCGTTCGGGCATGTGGTGGGGTGCGCCCCGGACGACGTACGCATCGGCATGCCGGTACGCGTGACGTTCATCGACGAACTCCCTCGTTGGAGGCCCATGTGAAGCTCGGCAACGTGCTGATCCCCGTCGCCGACCTGGACGAGGCGATCGCCTTCTACGGCCTGCCGGTGAAGTTCAGGGACGGTGACAGGTTCGCGGCGCTGGACGGCGGCGGGGTCACCGTGGCGCTGGCCGGGCCCGCCGAGCACGTCACAGCCTCGATCGCGCCGTCGTACAAGGTGGACGACCTGGACAAGGCCGTGCGGGGGATGACCGCGCGCGGCGGCAAGGTGGTGCGGGAGCCCGAGAAGGGGCCGCATGAGACGCGGGCCGTGCTGCGCGATCCCTCAGGAAACGTCTTCGTGCTCTATCAGCCCCTCTGACTGGAGGCATCCCCCATGGCGCGATCACCCTACGGCAACTACGGCCACGCGATCCTGACCGCCGGAGCGCTGCGCACGCCCGACCGGGTCGCGCTCACGTACTGCGGCGAGCAGAGCTTCACCTACGACGAGCTCAACAGGAACGTCAACCGCCGCGCCAACGCCCTCCTCGCGAAGGGGATCGCGCCGGGCCGGCGGGTGGCGGCGCTGCTCAACGAGACGTTACGGGTGGCCGAGGTCTACCTGGCGCAGGCCAAGATCGGGGCGGTGACGGCGGCGCTGAACCCGTACTGGCCGGTTGAGACGCTGCGTGACGTGGTGGCGGCCTCGGGGTGCACGGCGTTCGTGTACGACGCGACGGTCGAGGGCGTGGTCGAGCAGATCAGAGGGTCGCTCCCGGCCGTGACCACGTGGATCGACGTGCGCGAGCTCGAAGGCGAGTCCGACGAGGAGCCGCCGATCAGCGGCTGGTACGACGACCCGCTGGCGCTCTACTACACCTCGGGCACGACGGGACTGCCGAAGGCGATCGTGCACACGCACGCGTCGTCCCTGGCCACGGCGCAGATCTGGCTGGATGTGCCGCGCGGGCCGGACTCGGTGTTCGGGACGGGCGCGATCATCTGGGGCATCGGTTTCCCGGCCATCGTCGGGCCCGCCCTGTACGCCGGGATGCGCCTGGTGCTGGAGCAGGACTGGGGTCCGGCGAATTTCCTGCGCGTGGTCCCCCGCGAACGGGTCACGCACCTGTCGCAGATCCCCTCGTTCTACGCCGCGCTGCTCGCCTCGCCCGACCACGAGGGCGTGGACCTGTCGTCCATCCAGGTGATCATGCTGGGCGGCGAGCCGCTGACCAGGACCATGCTGGACCGGATCAAGGCCAGGCTCCCGCAGGCGGGCGTGTACTCGTACTACGGCCAGACCGAGGCCCCGTACACGTGCATGGGCCGCGTGGACGACGGCTCGATCCCGCTCGGCTCCTCGGGGCGCGCCCGTACGGGGAACGCGGTGCGGATCACCGGCCCGAACGGCAGCCGGGTGGTCGGCGAGGTCGGCGAGATCAACCTCGCCGGGCCGCACCGGATGACCGGCTACGACGGCCTGCCGGAGCGGACGGCGGAGGTGCTGCGCGGCGAGTGGTACGTCGGCGGCGACCTCGGGACCCTCTCCCCGGACGGCGTGCTGCAGGTGCTGGGCAGGCGGGAGGACTCGATACTCAAGGGCGGCGTCTGGACCCAGCCGGTCGTGATCGAGGAGGCGGCCTCGGCGCTGGACGGGGTGGCCGAGGCCGGCGCGGTCGGCGTACCGGAAGGGGCCTCCGAGCAGCGCGTGCTGCTGGCGGTCGTGCCGCGCGCCGGGCACACGCTCGAGGCGTCCAAGCTGGCGCTGGCCCTGGCCGACACGCTGCCCGAGCACCAGCGGCCGGACCACATCGTGGTGGCCGAGGAGCTGCCGCACTCGCAGGACGCCTCCGGCGGACCCGGCAAACTGCTGCGCGGGAAGATCCGCGAGCTGCTCGGGTGAGCGCGTACGAGCACGAGGTCAAGGCGCTGCTCAGCGAGGCCGGGGTGCCGGTGCCGCGCGGGGTGGTGGTGCGCGACCTCGACTTCTCCCGGGCCGAGGAGCTGGCCGAGCCGCTGGTGCTGAAGGCGTTCGGACCGGGGCTGGTGCACAAGTCGGACGTCGGGGCCGTCGCGCTCGGGCTCTCCAGGGACGAGCTCGAGGCGGCGGCGGCCGGCATGCGGGCCAGGCTGCAGGTCGCGGGGTTCCTGGTCGAGGAGCAGGCCGACGCCGGGGTGGAGCTCATCGTGGGCCTGGTGCGAGACCCGGGCTTCGGGCCGGTGCTGCTGGCCGGGCTGGGCGGGGTGTGGACGGAGGCGCTGCGTGACACGGCGCTGCGGCTCTGCCCGATCTCGGAGGAGGACGCGCGGCGCATGCTGGCGTCACTGCGCGGGTCATCCGTCCTGTACGGGCACCGCGGCGGCCCGCCGGTGGACGTCGACGCGGTGGTCAAGCTGCTCATGACGGTCGGCGGTCCTGGCGGACTCTGGGAGCGGCTGGAACTGGGCGAGTTCGAGCTGAATCCGGTCATCGCGAGCCCTTCGAGGGTGATCGCGGTAGACGCCCGCTACCTGCCCTCCTCGGGACCTGTGTCCGGGGTGCCTGGTGCTGAAGCGGATTTCCTGCCGCTCTTCGAGCCCAGGGCGGTGGCCGTCGTCGGGGCCTCCACGACCAGGCCGAACTTCGGGAACATGTTCCTCGCCTTCTACCAGGCCGCGGGCGTCCCACTGGTGGCCGTGCACCCGTCGGCGACCGAGGTGGCGGGGGTGCGGGCCGTGCCGTCCCTCGCCGAGGCGGACGTGGACTACGCCCTTGTGGCCGTGCCCGCCGAGCGATGTGCCGAGGTGGTGCGGCAGGCGTACGGGGTGCCGTTCGTGCAGGTGATGAGCGGCGGGTTCGGCGAGGCGGGACGGCCTGAGCTGGAGGAGGAGCTGGTCGAGGCGGCGCGGGCGGCGGGGACACGGCTGCTCGGGCCCAACTGCATGGGCGTGTACTGCCCCCGGGGGCGGCAGACGTTCGTGGGGGGCGGGGTCGGGCCTGCCGGGTCGGTGGCGCTGATCTCGCAGAGCGGCGGGCTCGCGGGCGAGGTGATCAAGGTCGGGGAGCGGCGCGGGCTGGCGTTCAGCCGGGTCGCCACCGTCGGCAACTCGGCCGACGTGACCCCCGCCGAGCTGCTCCGCTGGCTCGCCCGCGACCCGGAGACGCGCGCCGTCGGGCTGTACCTCGAGGATCCGCGTGACGGGCGCGAACTGTACGAGGCGCTGCGTTCCACGGAGGTGCCGGCGGTGCTGCTGGTCGGCGGGCGTAGCGGGCAGGGGCAGGAGGCGGCCGCCTCGCACACCGGTGGCATGGTGAGCGACCGGCGGGTCTGGGAGGCGGTGGCCGAGCAGGCCGGGGTGGTGCTGGTGTCCAGCCAGGACGACCTCATCGGAGTGCTGGCGTACTTCCAGGCGCACGGCTCACGCGCCGCCGGCTCCGATGGGGTGCTGGTGGTGGGGCCGAGCGGGGGCGCGAGCGTGCTGGCGGCGGACGCGTTCGACCTGGCCGGGGTGCGGCTCGATCCGCTGCCCGGCGACGCGCTGGACGCGCTGCGCGGGCTCGGCGTGGCGGCCACGGGCAATCCGCTCGAGGTGCCGGTGGGGCCTTTGGGGCGGACCGCTCTCGTGCCTGACGTGATCGCGGCTCTGCTGCGGCACCGGGCGTACCGTGACGTGGTCCTGCACGTCAATGTCCAGGCGTTCTTCACGTACGGGGACACGGCCGAGCCCTTGTACGCGTACGCGCGGGCCGTGGCGGGGGCGCAGGACGCGCTGCCCGGCACCAGGATCACCCTCGTCACCAGGAACGGCGAGTGCGCGCCCGCGGGTGTCGAGGACGAAGTGAGGCGGATCGCGGCGGCGGCGGGGATCCCCGTCTACCGCTCCATGGAGGCGGCCGCGGTGGCCGTCGCGGCAGGAGGTCGTTATGAGGTTGCTTGACGGCAAGGTCGCGTTGATCACCGGGGGGGCTCGCGGGATGGGGGCGGCGCACGTGCGGCTGTTCCTTGAGGAAGGGGCACGCGTGGTCTTCGGTGACGTGCTGGACGAGGAGGGCAAGGCGCTGGCCGAGGAGACGGGGGCCGCGTACGTTCATCACGATGTGACCAGCGTCGAGGACTGGTCGCGGGCGGTGGCGACGGCCACGAAGCTGCACGGCCGACTGGATGTACTGGTCAACAACGCCGGGATCCTGAAATTCCGGCGCATCGCCGACATGTCGCCCGACGACTTCGATCGCGTGATTTCCGTCAATCTCAAGGGCACCTGGCTGGGGATCAAGTCGGTGATCAGCCCCATGAAGGCGGCCGGCCGCGGCGCCATCGTGAACATCTCCTCGATCGAGGGCTACGTCGGGGCCGAGGGGTTGTCGGCGTACTCCGCCTCCAAGTTCGGCGTGCGCGGCCTCACCAAGTCGGCGGCCCGCGAACTGGCCCGCTTCAAGATCCGGGTCAACTCGGTGCACCCTGGCGCGATCAACACCTCCATGGCGATGGATCCGGACCTGATGAACGAGGTCGACGCCGACGCGTTCGTGAAGTCCATGGTCATCAAGCGCTTCGCCAAGCCGGTGGAGGTGTCGCACGTCGTGGCGTTCCTGGCGTCGGACCGGGCCAGCTACTGCACGGGCAGCGAGTTCACGGTCGACGGCGGCTTGCTGACCGGCGCCGGCTACTGACCCCGCCGAAGGCGTGCCACAGCACGCCGGCTCGCCCTCACGGGGGGAACCGATCCCTGGTACGGCACGACCGCGTCGAGTCGCCGAAGCATCGCGGGCTCGGCTGCCCTCCCGGCACCGGGACGCCGCGCTGGTTGCCCCTGGGACACGACCCGGCGCGGCCGGCACGGCGCCGCCGCACATAGCACGGGCACGCATGACGCGGCTCGGCGTACGGCACGACGCGACGCAGCATGGACACGGCGCGGGGCGATGCACGGCGCTCGGGTTCAAGACGCCCCGCGCCAGCATCCCGCGGGGCACGGCCCTCCCGGATGGGGCGGCACCGCCTATGCGCGGGCTTGCGGGCATAGGGGGTGCCACCTGGGCACACGTAGATCTTTTTGGATTAAACCACCGCAGCTTGGACATTTCTGGCAACATCTTTGACCAGCGGTTTCCTAGCCTAGGAAGGCTTGAACCTCTCTTGGGTCGTGCTTGACCTGCCTTGACGGCAAGGTAGCCTCGCTCATCACGGAAGACGACAAGCCTCCGGTTTTGTCACACAAGTCCCGGGTTACCCTTTTTACCCGGATTTATGTTGACAAACCCGGTCTTGCCCGGAAGGTTCCCCCATACTTCCATGACGCCAGAGATGCAGAAGTTCATCGACCTGCTCGAGAGCCAGCTCGGCTACTCCGAGAAGGGCGGGTCGTACACCAAGTTCGGCGACTGGTACGGCAAGCACGTCGAGTTCGACGCCGACTACAGCTCCGCCCCGTGGTGCGACATGTACCTCTCGTGGGCCGCGCACAAGCTCGGGTACGAGGACTGGATCGGGCAGTTCGCATGGACGGTCTCCCACGCGAAGTGGTTCAAGGAGCAGGGGGCGTGGGGCCACAAGCCCAAGCCCGGGGCGATCGTCTTCTACGACTGGAGCGGGACGAACCGCATCGACAACATCGACCACGTCGGCATCGTGACGAGGGTCGAAGGCGACATGATCTTCACCATCGAGGGGAACATCGACGGGGGCATCGCCAAGCGCAAGGAACGCGACACGAGCAAGGTCGTCGGGTACGGCTACCCCGAGCGCATCAAGGCCCGCCTGGACGATGAGGTGGCCCAGCAGGCGCGGGAGGCCAAGAAGAAGGCCGAGGAGCAGGCCGCGCTTCCGCCCGGGCCCGGCACCGACGTTGGCACGCTCCAGCTTCCCGGGCACGAGTCGCTCACCTCCCTGATCCCTCAGAGCGAGATCGAGGAGCCCGCCCACGCCCCGGTCGCCGGGAGCTCTCCGGCGAAGAAGTCCCCCCAGACCGCCGCCACCCCCGCCCCCAAGGCCACCACCGCCACCGCCACGGACGGCAAGGCCGCCGAGACCCCGCAGCAGACCAAGAAGGCCAAACACGCCAAGCCGACCACGGCCGACACCACGGCGGCGACCGCCGAACCCCTCCCCACGCACGCCGACGCCTCGTCCACCGGCCCGCTGCCGGTCATCTCCTCCCCGACGCTCGTCGGCTCGGCTCTGGTGGCCGCGCTGGCGCTGCTCGCCGTGGCCAAGACCCGCCGCCTCCGCACGGTCCCGGCCGCCGCGGGGAGCACGACACCCCGCTCCAACGCCAACCGCCGCCGTCGCCGCCGCGAGCCCACGACCACGCCGGTACGGGCGAGCCTGCGCCTGGACAGCACCCAGGACACGCCCCAGCGCACCGCTGCCCTGGACACCGTCCAGCTCGCCACCGCCGTCCAGCTCACCGCCGCCCACGACGCCCGGCCACTCACGGCCGCCAGCGCCATCGGCCGTACCTCCGCCTACGACGGCCGCCCGGCCACGGACTCAGACCGCATCGGGCACACTGCCGCCCACGACGCCCGGACTGTCACGGACTCGGATGCCTTCGAGCGCATCGCGACGCCCGGCGCGCGAGACGTTGACGCCTCGGAGGCCTTCCGCCGTGCCGCCGCCACCCGCAGTGCCAGGCACCGGAGGCGCCCGCTCGACACCCGCCCGTTCGACCTCGCCGAGACCGCCACGTTCGCGCCCGCTTTCGGCACGGACCGGCGTGCCTCCGGAAGCGAGTCCTTCGAGGCCCGCTTCGGCGCACGGCGGTCCGAGGCGGGCGCCGCGACGGGGCCGGTCGAGATCGTGCTGGACACCGGGCCGCTGGAGCGCTTCGTCGACACCGGGCCGTTCGAGCGCATCGTCATCCCGGGAGCGAGCAGCGCGTTCGACGCCTTCGCCCCGGCCAGAAGCATGGGCGGCGACGTACTCGACACCTCCGACATCGGCGCCACCTACCGGGGACGCCGGCGCAGCCGCGAGCGCCCCGTCGACGAGTCGGCGGCCTTCACAGCCGACCTCCCCCTGCGCGGCCGCCGCCACCGCAGGCCGGCGCCCGGCCCTCAAGGGGTCCACGTCGGCGGCGCTCAGGACCATCCGCCGGCCGGCCGCCGCCACGCCACCCCGACCGCCGCCTTCCCGCCACCGCCCCGGCACGACGACGACCGCGAGCTGGTCGGCGCGAGCACGAGCGCCACACCCCAGCCGGGCAGGAGCGCAGCAGCCCAGCCGGGCGGCAGGAGCAGCGCCTCCGGCCACGCGGCCAGGAGCGCTCCGGGCCAGCCCAGAAGGCGGGGACGGCACCGCGCGTGACCGACCTCGGCGCCCCACAGAACCCGTAGTCGACAACGAAGGCGACCAGCCAGGTCACAGTCCGCAATCGACAGCGAAGGCGACCGGCCGGGTCACAACCCGTAGTCGGTGGCAGAGGCGGCCGGCCGGGTCACAACCCGTGGTCGGCGGCGAAAACGGCCAGCCGGGACACCGCGTCCCGGCTGCGCGTCCAAGGACGTACGATCAGGCGTTCCACACCCAGCGCCGCCCAGGCCGGCACCTCGTCGGGCGAGGCCAGCGAGTACGCGTGCGCGGTCACCGCCACCCCCGCCCCCAGCCGGTCGAGCTGCGGCTTGATCGACTCGAGAGTGTGCGGCATGCTGATCCACCCGTCGCACAGCCGGGCGGCCCGGCGCAGCGCGGCGGGCGACTCCCCGCCCGCGAGCACCGGCAACCGCCCCTGCACCGGCTTGGGCTCGAAGGCGACCTCGGGAAAGGAGTAGAACCTCCCGGAATGGGCGACCACGGGCTCGCTCCAGAGCCGCCTGACCACCTCGATCGCCTCGTCCAGCCGCGCTCCCCGGGTGCTGAACTCGACTCCGGCCGCCTCCCACTCCCCCCGGTACCAACCCGCGCCGACCCCGCAGATAGCCCGTCCCGACGAGACCACGTCGAGGGTGGCGAACGCGCGGGCCGACACGAAGGGGTGGCGCAGGGCGAGGAGCTGCACCGCCGTACCGAGCTTGACGCGGGAGGTGAGGGCGGCGAGCCAGCAGAGGTACGCGGGCGCGTCGAACAGCGGCGTCGTGGGCTTGATCCCCGGCTCAGACGTGCCCGGATAGGCGGCCGACGACAGGTCGGTGGCGAAGACGAGGTGTTCGGGCAGCCACACCGACTCGAACCCCAGCTCGTCCGCCGCCACCGCCACGTCCTTCCACGCGGCCGGATGCAGCAGCCCGAGCGGCACGCCGAACTTCACGGATACCTCCGCAGGTCATCGGCCATCACGGCGGCGCGCAGGCGTTCGCGGTGGACGGCCGTGGTGCCGTACGCGGCCGACAGCGACCAGGCCCGCGCGAGCCAGAACCGCAGATCCAGCTCCTCCGTGTACCCGATCGCCCCGTGCACCTGCAACGCCACCCGAGCCGCCAGGACGGCGGCCTCGCCCGCGGCGGCCTTGGCCGCGCTCACGTCACGGTCAACGGCGGGGACGGCCCGGTCCACCGACAGGGCCGCCCGGTGTACCAGCGGCGCGGCGAAGTCGACCGCGATGGCCACGTCCGCGAGCTGGTGCTTGACGGCCTGGAACGACCCGATGGCCGCGCCGAACTGCTTGCGCACCCGCGCGTAGGCGACGGTGACCGCGAGCAACTCCCTGGCGACCCCGATGAGCTGCGCGGAGGTCGCCACCGTAGCCCGCCGCAGCGCCGGCGCGGCCGAGCCGCCCAGTTCCTCAGAGGCGTCGAAGGAAACCTCGAACAACCGCCTGCACGGATCCACCCCAGGGCGGGGCGCGAGGCGTACGGACTCCCCGGCGACCAGGCGCAGGCCGCCGGCCCGCGCCACCACCAGCAGGTCGGCCAGGTCGGCGTCCGCCGCGTACGCCTGCCCCGGCGGCACCACGCTGACGCACACCTCGCCCGAGGCCAGCTTCGGGTTGTCCGGCAGCAGGTACGGCGCCGCCACGGCCGTCTCCACGACCGGCCCCGGCAGGCACGCGCGCCCGGTCTCCTCCAGCGCGGGCAGGACGTCGGCCAGCCCGAGCCCCAGCCCGCCGGCCTCGGGAGGCACCAGCAGCCCGAAGAACCCGAGCGTGGCCAGCTGCTCCCACGCCGGGCGCCGCTCGGAGCGGAGCGCGGCCGGGGGGCAGTGCGCCCGCAGCACGTCCCGCACGGTCGCGGCCAGCGCGAGCTGCTCGTCGGTGAAGCCGAAGTTCATCGCGGCAGCCCCAGGACTCGTTCGGCGACGATGTTGCGCTGGATCTCGTTCGTGCCCGCGTAAATGGGCCCGGCCAGCGAGAACAGGAACCCGTCCAGCCAGGACGTCTCCCCGGCCCGCTCCCCCAGCAGCTCCATGGCCAGGGCGTGCATGCGAAGGTCCAGCTCGGACCAGAACACCTTCCCCATGCTGGCCGCGGACCCGATCTCCTCCCCCGCCATGACGCGCCGCGCCGTCCCGAAGGTGTGCAGCCGGTACGCCTCCGCCTCCACCCAGCACCTGGCCGCCCGATCGACCAGCGCGGGATCTCCTGAGGAGCGGGCCAGCGCGACGAGCCGGTCGGCGGTGGCCAGGAAGCGGCCGGGGCTGCGCAGGGTGAGGCCGCGTTCGGAGGAGGTGGTGGCCATCGCGACCCGCCATCCTTCGCCGGGCTCGCCGAGCACCATCGACTCGTCGGCGAACACCCCGTCGAAGTGCAGCTCCGCGAAGCCGGGCAGACCGTCGAGCTGCGCGATCGGCCGCACGGCGACGTCCGCGAGCGGGAACAGGAAGTACGTCAGCCCCCGGTGCCGCGTGCCGGAGGTTCGGAACAGGCCGAAGCCGTGCGTGGCGTAGGCGGCTCGCGAGCTCCACGTCTTGTGCCCGTACAGCCGCCAGCCGCCGGGCACGGGCTCGGCACGGGCGGTCAGCGCGGCCAGGTCGCTGCCCGCCTCCGGCTCCGACCAGGCCTGCGCCCACACGTCGTCGCCCCTGGCCATCCTGGGCAGCCACCGTTCGCGCTGATCGGGTGTGCCGAAGCGCATCAGGGACGGCCCCAGCAGGAAGATCCCGTTCTGGGTCACCCGGGCGGGGGCTGCGGCGGCCCAGTACTCCTCCTCGAAGATCAGCCACTCCATCAGGGAGGCGCCGCGCCCGCCGTACTCCTCGGGCCAGGAGACGACGGACAGCCGTGCGTCCGTCAGCAGCGCCTCCCAGGAGCGGTGCGCCGCGAAGCCCTCGGGGGTGTCCATGGACGGGAGCGACTTCGGCACGTGCGCGCTCAGCCAGTCGCGAACCTCGGCGCGGAAGCCCTGCTCGGCCGGGGAGAAGTCGAGATCCACATAAACCAACCTAGCGCACGCTTGGTCCATCGAACAGCGGTATTCAGACATAGTGTGTTGGACATGCTGGGACTGCTGCTGCGGCTCTCCACGCTCGACGCGGACGCGGAGAGCGCGGTGCGCGTCATCGCCTACTTCGACTCGCTGGTTCGCGACCACGTGAGCGTGCCCGTGCTGCTCGCGGCCACGGCGCGACTGGCGCAGTGCCCGGTCGGGCTGCACGACGCGGTCACCGGCCGCCGCACCCGCACGTCACCCGGCGGCGCCGTGGACACGCCCGCTGACGCCCCATCCCCGGTCAGGGAGCTGAGCGACGGGCTCGGGGCGGTCTGGATGGAGCGCGAGGGGCCGCCGCACGGGCTCGACGAGATCGTCCTCGAGCGGTACGCGGCGGCGGCCGAGGTCACCCTCGAACGCGCGGCCGCACTGGCGCGTTCAGGGCAGGACCCCGCGCTGGTGGAGCTGGTGCTGTCGGCCGAGACCGGCGAGGCCGAACGCGCCCGCGCCCTGCGGCTGCTCGGCTTCGCCCCTTCCACGCCGCTCCAGGCCCTCGCCATCGCGCTGCCCGATCGGGGGCTGGCCTCGGGCCTGCGCGCGATGGGCCACCAGGTACGCGCCGCGACGATCGGTGACACGGAGGCGGTCCTGGTGGCGACCACCCTGCCCAGCGAGCTACCCGAGGGGTCGCGGGTGGGCATCGGGCCCGAGCTGCCCGGGGAGCGGGCGGCCGAGTCGTGGGCCGGCGCGCGGACCGCACTCCGCTTCACCGGCCCGCACGATCGCGTGATGCGCTGGTCGGACCTGGGCGCGCTGGCGCTGTTCGCCGGCCTCCCTGAGCCGGCTGTCGCGGGGCTGGCCGACGTCCAGGCGATGGAGCGGCTCGGCGACGAAGCCATGACGGCGGTGCGGGCGCTCTGTCTGGCCGGCTCGGTACGCGGCGCGGCCACCGCCGTGCACCTGCACCACAGCTCGATGGCCGCGCGTATCGCCCGGGCCGAGTCCGCGCTGGGCTTCTCGCTCGCCGACCCTGCCGGACGCCTCCGCGCCCACCTGGCCCTCGCCCTGGTACGGCTCCGCTCGAACCTCAGAGCCGGTACGCGCGCTTGAGCGCGGCCAGCCGGCCCGCCCGCGCCCGCTTGCTGAGCTCGGTGTCCGGGACCATCCCGTCGAACCCGTGGAAGGCCCCCGGATAGAGGTGGAACTCGGTGGACACCCCAGCCTGCGACAGCCGCAGCGCGTAGTCGATGTCCTCGTCCCTGAACACCTCCAGCTCGCCGACGTCGATGAACGCCGGCGGCAACCCGGCCAGGTCCGTGGCCCTCGCGGGGGCGGCGTACGGGGGCACGTCGTCGGTGCCGATGCGGTCGCCCAGCAGGGCGGTCCAGCCAAAGAGGTTCGCGGTCCGGTCCCACACCACGGCCTCGGTGAACTCGTGGCTGGACGGGGTGATGTTGCGGTCGTCCAGCATCGGGCAGACGAGCAGCTGGAACGCGACGTCGGGGCCGCCCCTGTCGCGGGCCAGCAGCACGGTGGCCGCGGCCAGCCCGCCGCCCGCGCTCGCGCCGCCGACCGCGATCCTGTCCGGGTCGATGCCCAGCTCGCCCGCCGACTTGGCGGTCCACACCAGCCCCGCGTAGCAGTCCTCGACGGGCGCGGGATGCGGGTTCTCCGGTGCCAGCCGGTAGTCGACGGAGACCACCACGCACCCGAGCGCCTCGACGTAGCCGATCAACATCGCCTCGTCGATCTCGGGCGTGCCGATGATCATCCCACCGCCGTGGATCCAGTAGAGCCCCGGGCACCCCTCACCGTCCTGTGCCGGGCGGTAGATCCGTACCCGCACGTCGGGGGCGCCCTCGGGGCCCGGCACATGGCGGTCCTCGATCACCACGTCCGTGTCAGCGAGCGGCGCGGCGGCGAGGAAGGCGTTGACCTGCGCCCGGTGCCCGGGCAGCTCCTCGGGCGACAGATTCGCCATGTCGAACGTCGGGAGGGGCGTCCGTTCGAGCGCGGCGCGGATCTCCGGATCGAGGTTGGGGTGGAAAGCCATGAGATCTCCCATCTATGGAGGCTACCCCTCGATGCTCGAAGCCCAGGCCACGACACACAACCGCCAACCGGCGGCGATTGCGCTCCTCAGACCCGCCGTTCGGCGAGGACCTCGAGTACGTGCTCCGCGAGGGGCGCTGCGCTGGCCGGGTTCTGGCCGGTGGCCAGGCGGCCGTCCACCACGACCTGGGGTTGCCAGTTCGCGCCCGGCTCGTGCTGGGCGCCCCGCTCCACCAGCTTGTCCGCCAGCAGGAACGGCACCACGTCGGCCACGCCGCGCAGCTTCTCCTCCTCGTTGGTGAACGCCGCCACCCGCTTGCCCGCCACCAGATAGGAGCCGTCGGACAGGGTCAGGTTCACCAGCGCGGACGGACCGTGGCAGACCGCCGCCACCACACCGCCCCGCTCGTACACCTCGCGCCCTACCCGGATGACGTCGGGATCGTCGGGGAAGTCCCACATGGTGCCGTGGCCTCCGGCGTAGAGCACGGCGTCGTAGCGGGAGGGGTCGGCGTCGGCCAGGCGGCCGGTGCCCTGCTGTTCGACGGCGGCGACGAAGGCCACCTGGGCCTCGTCATCCGGGTCGAACCCGTCCTGGGGCGGCTGCCCGCCCCGCATGCTGGCGACGTCCACCTCGTATCCGGCCTTGCGGAAGATCTCCCAAGGGTGGGCGGCCTCCGGCACGTAGTAGCCGGTCGGCTCGACGCCGCCGAGGTCGTCGTGGCTGGTCAGAACTATCAGGATGCGCTTGCTCATGCCTCACAGCATCGCCCCGCAGAGCCATCAGCACAAATAACAGAATATCGTCTGAGGCATCAGAATAGTGATATGTCGCCTCTCTCGCTCGACCTGCTGCGGACGTTCCTCGCGGTGCACAGGACCGGCTCCATCACGGCCGCCGCGCAGACGCTCGGCCTGTCGCAACCGGCCGTGACCGCGCAGATCAGGACGCTGGAGTCGGTGCTGGACCGGCCGCTGTTCGACCGGCTGGCGCGCGGGGTCGCGCCCACGCCCGCCGCCGACGAGCTGGCCCGCCGGGTGGCGCCCTCGCTCGACGCGCTGGACGAGGTGGTGGAGTCGGAGCTGCCCTCGGACGCGGCCGTGCACCTGGGCGGGCCCGCCGAGTTCCTGTGCGAGGAGGTGATGCCGATGCTCGCGCCGCTGGTGCGCTCCGGCCTGCGGCTGCGGACCACGCTCGGGCTGTCGGACGACCTCCTGGCCGACCTCGCGGCCGGGCGGCTGGACCTGGTGCTCTCCACGATCCGCCCCCGGGTGCGCGGCGTGCAGGCGGACCCGGTCTACGACGAGGAGTTCCTGCTGGTCGCCGCCCCCTCCCTGGCGCTTCCCGGCACCGGGCCGAGGGAGCTGGCGGGGGTGCCGCTGGTGGCCTACGCCGAGGACCTGCCCATCGTGCGCCGCTACTGGCGGACCGTGTTCGGCCGCCGGCCCGCGATGGCGGCCCAGGTCGTCATCCCCGACCTGCGCGGTGTGCTCAGCGCTGTCAGAGCCGGGATGGGCGTCTCCGTCCTGCCCGCCTACCTGTGCCGCCGCGACCTGACGGCGGGCACGCTGGTGACGCTGGCCGAGCCCGACGAGGCGCCGATCAACACCGGCTACCTGGCCGTCCGCTCGGGCGCGCTGGCGAGGCCCGCGGTGGCCAGGGTACGGGCGCACCTCATCGAGGCGTTCCGCACCGCTCCCACGTACTAGGCCGGCCCTTTACCAGGCCGACCACGAGGCGAGCAGCCGCAGCGACTCCTCGTCGGTGCCGCCCGGCTCGGGATGGAACAGGCTGAGCCGCTGCCCCGATCCACCCGGCAGCTCGAACGTCTCATAACGCAGCACCAGCTCACCCACCACCGGATGCGTGAACCGTTTGACCCCGTTGGCGCGCTCCTTGACGACGCAACCGGCCCAGAGGGTGCGGAAGCGCGGGCTGTGTACCGACAGCTCGCCGATCAGGGCGGTCAGCGCCGGGTCGTCGGTGTGGCGGCCGGTGGCGAGGCGGAGCTGGCCGACCGTGGCCCTGAGCACCTCCTCGCGGTCGGCATAGACACCGGGCTCGGAGAGGAAGTTGTACCTGGCCAGGTTGGCGCCGGGGCGGCAGAGGCCGGGGAAGAGCGCGTCGGCCAGCCGGTTCCAGGCGAGCAGGTCGAGCCGATGATCGGTGAGGAGGGCCGGGATGTCCGTCATCCGGTCCATGAGCTCCACCACCTCCCGCCGCACCCCGCCGGACGGCCGGGACCTGCGGGGCCGCGGCGCGGCCAGGTCGAACAGGTGCGTCCGCTCGGCCTCGCTCAGGTCCAGCGCCCTGGCCAGCGACTCGATCACGGACGCGGACGGCTGCGCGGTCCGCCCCTGCTCGAGGCGTACGAGGTATTCGACGCTGATGCCCGCCAGCTCGGCCAGCTCCTCGCGGCGCAGCCCGCGCACCCGCCTGCGCGGCCCGCTCGCCAGCCCCACGTCCTCGGGCGTGACCTCGTTCCTGCGGGCCTGGAGAAACGCCCCGAGTTCCCGGTTCATGTGGACAAGTCTGCCTGGCCGGAACCCGTCGAGCCTGCCACTCCGAGTACCTGGATAGCCAGGATCGTGGTGGGCATGCTGCTCTCATGTGCCATTCCACCGACAGCAGGCCGCCCGCCCCACCGATCCAGGGCGAGGTGGCCTCTCATGAGCAGACAGAGCTGACCGCCGCCGACGGCAACCGTTTCCTCGCCTACCGGGCCGAACCCGCCGAGCCGAACGGGCGCAGCGTGGTGATCCTGCCCGACGTGCGCGGGCTGCACCCGTACTATCGCGACCTCGCCGTGCGCTTCGCCGAGGCGGGCTTCCGTACGATCGCGATCGACTACTTCGGCCGGACGGCGGGACTCGGCGACCGGGGCGACGACTTCGACTACATGACGCACGTCAAGCAGCTCAGCAGCGACCACGTGCGGGCCGACGCGAAGGCCGCCACCGACGCCCTGGACGGGCCGGTCTTCACGGTCGGCTTCTGCATGGGCGGCGCCCAGTCGTGGCGGCAGGCGTTCGAGGGGAACGGCCTGGCGGGCGGCATCGGCTTCTACGGCGCCCTGCGCGCCATCGGCGAGCCGAAGACCGGGCCCGGCGCGCCCCTCCTGATGCTGCTGGCCGGCGCGGACACGGCCACCACGCCCGAGCAGTTCGCGACGTTCGAGGACGCGCTCGACCAGGTCGGCACGGGGCACGAGAAGGTCGTCTACGACGGCGCGCCCCACTCCTTCTTCGACCGCTCGTACGCCGAGTGGGCGGACGCCTGCCAGGACGCCTGGCGCCGCATCCTGTCGTTCACCGAGCGCCACTCATCCTAGGTAGGCGGCCCTGACGACCGGGTCCTCCCTGATCTCCCCCGGCGTGCCGGTGGCGATCACCTTGCCCAGGTCCAGCACGACGATCCGGTCGCAGGTGTCCATCACGAAGCTCATGTCGTGCTCGACCAGCAGCACGGTCGTGTCCAGCGCCTTGACGACCTCTCCCAGGCGGGCCGTCTGGGAGGCGTCCAGGCCCGAGGTGGGCTCGTCCAGCAGCAGCAGGCGGGGCCGGTCGGCGAGGGCCCTGGCCAGCTCGACGAGCCGGCGCTGCCCGACGGGGAGCGCGGCGGCGTACGCGTCGCGCATCGCGGTGAGCCCGCACAGCTCCAGCACCTCGCTCACGCGCTCGCCGCGCTCCCGCTCGAGCCGCCGCCGGGCGGGCCAGCCGACGAGGTCGGCGGCGAGCCCGCCACCGCCGCCGTGCCAGTCCAGCGCGGCCAGCACGTTGCCCGCGACGGTGAGCCGCCCGAACACCTGGGTCCGCTGGAACGTGCGCCGCACCCCCGCCCTGGCCCGCCCGACCGGGGAGACGCCGGTCAGGTCCCGGCCCGCCACGCTGACCCGTCCTTCGCTCGGCCTGCGCAGCCCGGACACCACGTCGAACAGCGTCGTCTTCCCCGCGCCGTTCGGCCCTATGACGCCACAGACCTGACGCTCCGCGACCTCGAACGACGCCTGGTCCAGCGCCTTGACCCCGCCGAACGCCACCGACACGCCCTCCACGGCCAGCATGTCACCGCACTCCCAGGTAGGCGGCGGTCAGCCGCTCGCTGTCCACGTCCGAACGCGGCCCCGCCCAGGTGACACGGCCCAGCCGCATGAACGCCACCCTGTCGGCGATGGCCAGCGCCTCGGTGGCCTTCTCCTCGATCAGCAGCAGCGCCACCCCGCGCTCACGCAGCTCGGCGAAGACGTCGAACACCTGCCGCACCACCATCGGCGCCAGCCCCAGCGACGGCTCGTCCGCGATCAGCACCCGCGGCGGCCGCACCAGCGCCGGGGCCAGCGTCAGCAGCTGCTGCTCGCCGCCGGACAGGGCCCCGGCGAGCACGGTACGGCGCTCGGCCAGCCGGGGCAGGCGCTCGTAGACGGGATCGGGATCGGACAGCCACGTCCGCAGGTTCTCCTCCACCGTGAGGCCGGGGAAGACGCCCCTGCCCTCGGGCGCGAGCAGGATGCCCGCCCGTGCCCTGCGGTGGGCGGGCCAGGCCGTGACGTCCTCGCCGCCCAGCAGGATCCTGCCGCTGGTGACGGGCAGGTCTCCGGCGGCCGCCGCGCAGGTCGTGGACTTGCCCGCGCCGTTCGCGCCGAGCAGCGCGACCACCTCGCCGGGGTTGACGGCCAGGTCCACGCCGCGCAGCACGGTGCAGTCCGCGTAACCGGCGACGACGCCCTCCAGCCTGAACAGCGGCCCCTCCGCCCGGGCCGGCGGGAGAGACGGTGCCGGCTCCGTAGAGGTGTGGGGGCGGTGGCGGAGCTCGGCGAGCTGGGTGAGCACCCCGTCGGGATGCTTGGCCAGGATCATCCCGCCGGCCCCGAACAGGATGGCCCCGACGTGCGCGGACACGCCCCAGGTGGCGAGCAGTTCGGGCACGACCACCGCGATCATGCCGCCGAGCACCGCGCCGCCGATGCGGCGCACACCCTGGAGCACGACCACGGCCAGCCACACGAACCCGGAGAACGCGGGGAGGTCGGTCGCGGTGATCGACCCCTTGGAGACGGCGAACAGCACCCCGCCCAGCCCGGCGATCGCCGAGGCCAGCGCGAACAGCATGATCTTGGTACGGGGCGCCGACAGCCCGGACGTGGTGGCTGCGGCGGGGGCCGACCGGACCGCCAGGATCGCCCGCCCGGATGCCGACTTTTCGAGATTCCGTACGAGCAGCGCGACCCCCGCGATCAGCACGAGCAGCACCACCACCCGCACCCGGGCATCGGAGGTGTCCGCGAAGCCGAGCCCGAGCGCGGGCAGCGGCCAGCCGATGGTCCCGTTGCTGAACGCGTCCACCTGGAACAGCACCTGGTCGGCCAGCAGCGCCATGGCCAGTGTCGCGAGCGTCAGCACCCGCCCGCCCAGCCGCAGCGCGGGCAGTGCCACCAGCATTCCCGCGGCGGCCGCCGCCACCACTCCCAGCAGGATCGCCGCGAAGAACGGCAGCCCCGACGAGAACGCCCACCCGCAGGTCAGCGCCGCCATCGAGGCGAAGGCGGCCTGGGCCAGGTTCACCATGCCGCCGATCCCGGTCACCACCACGAACGAGCAGAAGATCAGCGCCAGCACCAGCCCCTGCGCCGCCACGCCCACGTAGTACTCGGACGCGAGGAAGGTGAACGCCAGGAGCGCGGCCAGGCCCAGCGCCCAGGGCAGCCGCCGTCGCCAGGGCGGCAGCCCCGCCAGGTGGTCGGGCGGGGGCGCGTCCTCGGCCGCGCTGCCCGCGACCCGCTCACGCGATCGGTTCAGCAGGACCAGTCCCGCGAACAACAGGATGACCGGCACGGCCGTGCGCAGCCCCGTGACCTCTTCGAGGAAGTCGGTGTACCCGGCGACGAGATTCTGGATCACGCCGAGCGCGAGCCCGGCCGCGAACGTCCACGGGATCGACCGCAGCCGCCCGAACACCGCCGCCGTGGCCGAGGCGAACAGCAGGACCGTGTACGCCGTGGCGTCCAGCCCCAGCACGGACACGGCCAGCACCCCGGCGAGCCCGGCCAGTCCCGAGCCGAGCATCCAGGCCAGCGCCGAGGTGGCGTCCGCGTCGATGCCCCGGAGCGTGGCCAGGCGGCGCCGGTCGACGGCGGCCCGCATGCGCAGCCCGTACGGGGAATGCCGCATGAACGCCCACAGCCCGGTTGCCGCCACCGCCGAGAAGCCGAACGTGATGAGCTGGTCGGTGTCCAGCCGGGCGCCCAGCACGTCGAAGGAGAGCGCGGGGTGCGGCCCGATGCCGCGCGGCAGCGAGGTCGCGTCCGCGCTCGGCAGCCCGGCCAGGTCCACGACCAGCAGGCCCAGCGCGGGCAGCGCGATCGTCAGACCGATCGTGGCGACGATCTGCGCGGTCTCGCCCGCCTGCGCGAGCCCGCCGAACATGGTCTTGTGCAGCGCGTACCCGAGCGCGGGCGCGAACAGCGCCACCGACACGAGGGCGGACAGCCACGCGGGCAGTCCGGCGGCCGCGTTCAGCTCGTAGAACAGCAGGGCGGCCAGGAAGCCGATGGCGCCGTGGGCGAAGTTGAACACCCCGGTCGCCGCGTACGAGAGCGTCAGGCCCGATCCCATGACCGCGAAGATCGCCCCGGTGACCAGGCCGCTGAGCACGTAGCCGAGGATCATTTGAGCGGCACGTTGTCGAAGCACTTCATGCTCTTGGCCACCTGGAAGGCGCCGTTCTCCAGCTTGACCAGGGCGCCGCAGCCGTTCGGCTCGCTGTGGTCCTTGGGGTACTGGATCCTGCCGAACCCGGCGTTCTCATAGAGGTAGTCGCCGTTGCCGGTGGCCAGGAACTTCTCGCGGGTGAGGTCCTTGCCGGTCTTGTCCAGCATGTCGAGGAAGATGTCGGCGGACCAGTAGCCGATCGCCATGTGCTGGGTGAGCACGGCGCCCGGCGACACCTTCTCGACGTCCTGCTTGAACTGGGCGATCTCCGGGGCGGTGGACTCGAACGGCTCGAACATCGGCGCCGCGATCACGCCCTCCAGTGCCTGCGCACTGGCCTGGTCCTTGAGTATGGCGGCGTCGTAGCTCGTCGCGTCCGTCAGCGCGCCCTTGTATCCGGCCCGCTTGAGCGCCGAGTACAGGCCGACGTTGAACTTGGTGCCGGCGATCACGGAGACCACGACGTCGGGGGCCTTGCCGCCGTTCGAGGTCATGATCTTGTTGACGTACGGGAGCCAGTCGGGGGGCGGTGCGGCGGCCGGAAGGCCGGAGTTCACGCCGACCAGCTTGAACCCGGCGGCCGTGAACGACTGGGAGATCGTGGTGCCGCCGTACTTGCTGCCGCTGGAGTCGGAGGTCTGCACGTAGACGGTCTTGCCGGCCGCGCCACCGAGCAGGTCGGCCATCTGCCTGCCCCACCACGTCTGCGAGCCCGCCCCCTGCTTGGGCGCGAGGCAACCGTTGTAGCCGAAGCCGGTCTTGGTGCCGCACCACTGCGGGCCGGTCGCCCAGCCGAACCACGGCACGCCCTGCTGCTCGAGGAAGGCGGCGCCGCCGAAGTTCGGGGCGTGCACGGGAACGAGGGCGAACACCTGGTCCTTCTGCACGAGCTTCTTCGCCGCCGCGTCGCCCTTGGCCGCGTCCTGGCCGTCGTCCTCGGCCCCGACGAACTCGATCTTGCGCCCGTGCACACCGCCCTCGGCGTTGGCCCGCTCGAACCTGGCCTTCGCCCCGATCTCGGCGTCCTTGGTGGAGTAGCCGCTGGCGCTGGTCTTGGTCAGGACGCCGCCGACCTTGACGGTCGTCTCGGTCACGCCTGGCGCGGCCGTTCCGTCTTTCGCCTGGCTTGTCGGGCTCTTCTGCTGGGCCGCGCACCCGGAGACGAGCAACGTTACTGTGAGTGCCGCCGCCGCGACCCGCCGTACCATCCTGGCCTCCTGCGATTTGGCCTAGCGCTCGCTTGGTTTTGCGCCGAGCGTAAATTCGGCTCGGTGGGGTGTCAACGGGCGCGCCCGAGCAACCGCTTGCTCGCAATCACGAGACCGGGTTACCGTGTGGCGCATGCTGATGCGCGCGGCCGTGCTGACCAGGTTCCACGCCCCCATGGAGATTCGCGAGGTCGAGATCGCCGACCCCGGCCCCGGCGAGGTCCGCGTGCAGATCAAGGCGTCGGGCGTGTGCGGCTCCGACCTCAAGGCCATCGACGGCAAGAGCCCTGTGGTGAGCAGGCTGCCGTTCATCCTGGGGCACGAGAGCGCGGGGGTGGTGGAGAGCGTCGGCGCGGGCGTCACCGGCGTCCGGCCCGGCGACCACGTCATCATCTCGATGAACGGCCCCTGCGGGCGGTGCCGCCACTGCGGGGCGGGCCGGTTCCACCTGTGCTCGGGGCCCGCCAGGCTGCAGGCCATCATGGGCGGATCCCCCAGGATCACCCTGGACGGGGAGGAGACGCGCCGGTTCATCGGCATCGGGTCGTTCGCCGAGTACGCGGTCGTCGCCGAGACCATGTGCGTGAAGGTCGCGAAGAGCGCGACCTTGGACGCCCTGTGCCTGCTGGCCTGCGGCGTCGTCACCGGCGTCGGCGCGGTCATGAACGTCGCCAAGGTGCCGCCCGGCGCCGGCGTCCTCGTCGTGGGCTGCGGGGGCGTAGGGCTCAACGTCATCCAGGGCGCGGTGCTCGCGGGCGCCACCACGATCGTGGCCGCGGACGTGGCAGAGCAGAAGCTCAAGCTGGCCGAGCGCTTCGGCGCCACCCACACGATCCTCGCGGACGACCTTCCGCGGCAGGTGGACGAGGTGGTGAAGGGCGGCGTCGACTACGCCTTCGACGCGACGGGCGCCCCCGGCGTCCTGTCCGCGGCCTTCGCCGCGACCCAGCCCGGCGGCACCACGGTCATGGTGGGCAGCCCGCCCCAGGGCAAGCCGGTGGAACTGGACCCCGGCCTGCTGTTCTCCTCCCGCCGCCTCATGGGCACCCAGGGCGGCGACGCCGCGCCCCAGCGCGACCTGCCCATGCTGGCCGGCCAGTACCTGCGCGGCCGCCTCGACCTCAACGGCCTCATCTCGGAGCGCCTGCCGCTCGACCAGATCAACGAGGCGGTCGCCCACGTCAGAGAGGGCTCGGTCGCCCGTACGGTCATCACCTTCTGATCCGGTTTGCGATAGAGCACGCTCTAACTCTTAGCGTGGGTCACATGAACGCACGACAAGAACGGTACGAGCAGGGCCTGGCGATGCTCAGGCAGATCGACGGCGAGGCGGGGCAGCGGGTGATCGACTCGCTCGCGGACATCTCACCCGAGCTCGCCCACCAGGTGGTCGCCTGGGGCTTCGGCGAGATCTACTCCCGGCCCACGCTGCCGCCCCGCGACCGGCAGCTGGTCACCCTCGGCATGCTGACCGCCCTGGGCGGCTGCGAACCCCAGCTCGAGGTGCACGTCAACGCCGCCCTGAACGTCGGGATCACCCCGGCCCAGATCGTCGAGGTGTTCCTGCACGCCGCGGGCTACTGCGGCATGCCGCGCGCGCTGAACGCGACCTTCGTGGCCAAGAAGGTCTTTGCCGAACGCGGTCTCCTCCCGGTCGAGAACTGACGCGTCGCCACTGGACGTGCCGCCGGGACAGGTCTATTCGGTGGAGGATGACACAGACCAGGTTCGCCGTCTCCCTCCCGCAGCAAGTGGCCGACGGCACGTTCGACCCCGGCGCGTTCCGCGACTACCTGAGGCGGGCCGAGGAGCTCGGGTTCCACAGCGCGTGGACCCGGGAGAGCGTGCTGGCGCCGTCGCCGCTGCCCATGCTCAGCCCCATGGAGACCATGACGTACGCCGCCGCCTGCACCGAGCGGCTGCGCATCGGCTGCGCGGTCTTCATCAGCGTGGTGCACAGCCCGCTCCACCTTGCCAAGAGCATCAGCACCCTGGACCAGCTCAGCCGGGGCCGCCTCGAGGTGGGCTTCGGGCTTGGCAGCCGGGACAACCTCCCCAATTTCGGCATTTCTCCGGACGGGCTGGTCTCCCGGTTCACCGAGGGCATCGAGCTGATGAAGACCTGCTGGACGGAGACCAAGGTGGCCTTCGACGGGCGGTTCTGGCACGTGGACGCCGCCATGGAGCCCAAGCCGTACCAGAAGCCGCATCCGCCCGTCTGGATCGGCGGCCACAAGCCCGCCGCGATCCGGCGCGCGGTCCACCACGGCGACGGCTTCTTCGGCGCCGGCGGCTCCACGACGGCCGCGTTCGCCGAGCAGGTGCGGATCGTCAAGGACGAGCTCGCGCAGGCCGGCCGCGACCCCGGAAGCTTCGGGATCGCCAAGCGCGTCTACGTCTCGGTCGGGGACGAGCAGCGGATCTCGGGGCTGCTGGAGCGCATGTACGGCGACGCGAGCATCGCCGTCGAGGGGCCGCCGGAGACGTGCGTACGCGGGCTGCGCGAGGTCATCGAGGCCGGGGCGGACCTGGTCCTGCTGGACTCGATGTTCGACGAGCCGGAGCAGCTGGAGCTCCTCGCCACTCAGGTGCTGCCCGAGCTGCGAGGAAATGAGGAATGACGCCATTACTCTGAGTAGCTGACGATCTCGGAGAGGAGACGCGAGGTGCGGATCCGGCGGGCCGCCATGGCCACCCTGCTCGCGGCCCTGGCCACTCTGGCGCCCGCCCAGGCCGCGCGGGCCGCGAGCCTGTACGACTTCGGCGGCCAGAACGTGATCATCTGGAGCGAGCCCCGGGCCGGCTCCACCCGCGTCGGCCTCGGTCTCCCCGGCCAGGGCTTCCAGTCGGACCGGTCTAAGGAGGGCGAGCCCTACCGCTGCGACTGCTTCGACAGCACCCTGTGGCACCACGGCCGCAACACGACCACCGGCGCCGTCGGCTGGGTCGCCGCCTGCGACCTCGTCGACACCGACTGAAGCCCCCTAAACCCCCAGCTTGACGGGCTCGGGGTGCTGAGGCGCCGGGCCGTCCTCCTCGTGGCCCTCCACCGAGAGGTTCGGCAGCAGGCGGTCCAGCCAGCGCGGGCACCACCAGTTGAGCCGTCCCAGCAGTACCATCGTCGCCGGCACCAGGAACCCCCTGATGATCGTGGCGTCCACCGCGATGGCCACCGCCAGCCCCACCCCGAACGTCTTCACCATCGGGTCCGGATACGCGATGAACGCCACGAACACGGCCACCATGATCAGGGCGGCCGACGTGATGACCCGGCCCGTCGAGCCCAGCCCCTCCGCGACCGCCCGCGCGTTGTCCCCATGCCGGTGGTAGGCCTGCCGCACCGCCGTCAGCAGGAACACCTCGTAGTCCATCGAGAGCCCGAACAGCACCGCGAACAGCATCAGCGGCACATAGCTCTCGATCGGCACCGAGAAGAAGATCGTCTGCAGGGACGACGAGCCGGCGGGAGCATCCATGCCCACCAGGCGACTGCCCAGGCCGATCGAGAACACCAGGGCCAGCGCGCCGAAGGCGGCGCCGAGCGAGATGAGGTTCATCACCGCGGCCTTCACCGCGACGACGGGGGCGCGGAAGGCGAGCAGCAGGAGCAGGGCGCTCAGCAGCACCACCACGCCGATGACCAGCGGGGTGCGCTCGGACATCCGGGTGCCCGCGTCGGCCATCGCCGCCACCTTGCCGCCCACGTGCACGCTGACCCCGGGCAGCGACATGGCCCTGATGTCCTTGACCACGCCGGACGCCCGCGTGTCACTGGGGGCGTAGTCGGTGACGACCTGGAACATGACCGAGCGGCCCGAGGAGTTGACCTTGGGGGTGGCCACGTGCGCGACGCCGTCGACGTCCTGCACCTCGCGGGCGACCTGGTCCACGATGGGATCCTTCGGGTCGGCCACCTGGGAGGGCAGCTCGGCGACCACGATCAGCGGGCCGTTGGCGCCGGGGCCGAAGCCGGTGGCCATCAGCTCGTAGGCGCGCCTGGGCTCCGAGCCCTGCGTGCCGTACCCGTCGTCGAGCGGCCCCAGCTTCAGCGCGAGCGCCGGAGCGGCCACCACGCCCAGCACGATCACACTGCCGGCCAGCACCCGCCACGGCCGGCGCGCCACCCACGCCCCCAGGCCCGCCCATCCGGAGCCGGACGAGCCGCCGCCGCGCAGGAAAGGCACCTTGAGTGCGTTGATCCGGTGGCCGAGCAGCCCGAGCAGGGCTGGGACGAGCGTGACCGAGGTCAGCACGGCGGCGATGACGGAGATGCCGGTGATCCAGCCGAGCGTCGCCAGCAGTGGGAACCCGCCCAGCATGAGCGCGCTCAGCGCGATGATCACCGTGCCGCCCGCGAACACCACGGCCCCGCCCGAGCTCGCCACGGTACGCCGCACGGACTCCACGACCGGCACCTCGTCCGCCAGCATCCGCCGGTGCCTGGACAGCAGGAACAGCGCGTAGTCGATGCCCACGCCCAGGCCGATCATCGTGGCCATGATGCCCGCCTGCTTGGGCACGTCCAGCACGTGCCCGAGCAGCCCGATCACGCCGAGCCCCGACGCGACGCTGACCAGGGCCGTGAAGATCGGCACCAGCGCCGCAACCAGCGTCCCGAACGCGAACACCAGCACCAGCAGCGCGCACACCACGCCGATGATCTCGCTGGGCCCGGTCCTGATCTCCTTGTCGGCGGGCGTGGAGCTGTCGGCCGCCACCACCTCGATCCCGGCGGCCCGCGCGGGGTCTGCAGCCTTCGACAGCGCGCGGGTGTTCTCGGCGGGCTTGGTGCTGTCGTGGCCCTGCATGCGGATGGCGATGAGCCCGATCTGCAGGCTGGAGGAGATGCCGCCACGCCGGAACGGAGTGTCCACCTCAACGACGTGCGGCATGGAGCGCAGCCGCGCCAGGGCGTCCTCCACGGCCTGCTTGCGCCGCTTCTCGATGAGCGGCCCGTCGGCGGAGTAAAGGACGAGCTGCACCGTGCCGCCGGTGTCGTAGCCCGGCCCGAAGCCGGTCTTCATGAGATCGTGCGCCCGCTGCGCGTCGGTGCCGGGAATCGTCACGTCGTTGCTGACCGGGCTGCCGAGCACGAGGCTCCCGCCCATCAACGCCGCCGCCACGACCACCCATAACGACAGCACCAACCGTCCGTGCCGCGCGCACCAGCCGCCCAGCCGCCCAAGAAACCGCGTCATCGCCCAAGGCCCTCTCGACGACCGTCCTGTACGCTCGTACAGGATTACGATAAAGCAGGAAATATCCGGAGGGGATGGATCGCACGGAAATGAGACGATGACCACACCCGACGACACCCGGTCCCGGATCCTGGCGGCGGCCAGGGAGTTGTTCGCGCAGCGCGGTTACGCGGGCACGTCCCTGGCCGACATCGCGGCGGCCGTTGGGCTGACCAAGACCGCCGTCGCCTACCACTTCCATCCCAAGGACCGCCTGGCCACCGAGCTGCTCGCCCCGGCGGCCGACGACATGCTGGCCCTGCTCGGCACCGACTTCCCGAGCAGGGAGGCGTTCGTCGACGCCCTGGTGACGTTCGCGGTGCGCTACCGCTCGGTGATCCGCCTCTTCATGGAGGACCTGGCCGCCGACGACCCCGGCTCGCCGGACTCGGAGCGCGCGACGGTCAGGACGTTCAGGGACGAGATCTTCGCCAGGCTCGCAGGCGACTCCCCCGATCCGGAGACCGAGCTGAAGAGCTGGGCCCTGCTCGGCGCACTGCAGTGGGGCGCGGTCAAGACGATGGACCTGCCGGAGGAGCAGGTCCGCGACGTGCTGCTGGAAGCCTGCCGCGCCTTCTAGAGCCCCAGCTCACGGCGGGTGGGGTCACTCGCCGGGGACCTGGCCCGTCGGAGTCTCCGTCGGCTCGTCGGGGTCGGGGCCCGACTGGGCCGCCAGGCCGACCACGATCACGACGGCGGTCCCCGGCTCGGCGCAGGTGCCCGGCTGGACGGTCTGGCTGAGGACCATGCCCACCCGGGACTCGTCGTCCACCACCTGACCCCTCGACCGTACGGTGAAGCCCGCCCCGATCAGGGCCTTCCGGCCGTCCTCCAGGGACTGGCCGACGACCGGGGGCACTTTGGCGCCGTTGCGGGCCACCGTGAGCGCCACCGGGGTGCCGCCCGTGACGCGGCTGCCCGCCTTGGGCTGCGTGGAGAGCACCTGGCCGTCCGGCTGGCCGGTGCATGAGCGGGTGACGGTGCCGACCGCCAGGCCCGCGCCGGTCAGCCGGGCCTCGGCGGCCTTGAGTTGCAGGCCCGTGGCCCCCGGCACGGGCAGCCCCGCCGACACCTGGATCGAGACCGTGCTGCCCTTGGCCACCGTCGTGCCCGGAGCGGGCTCGGCGGCCAGGACCCGGCCGATCTTCTGGGGCGAGTCGAGCTGGGTGACGGTGCCCAGGACCAGCCCGGCCCGCTTCAGTGCCCTCGTCGCCGCGTCCTTGTCCAGTCCCGTCAAGGACGGGATCGGGACCGTGGCCGGAAGTGCCACAGGTGGGCCGGCGGTGGGCTTGCGCTCCTGCTGCGTTCTGTCGGGCTTGAGCGGGGATGACGTGTCCGCCGGAGGACGGGACTTCACCGGGTCGGACTGCGAGGGGACCGTCGGGCCGGCCGCCTGGGACGGCTGGACGGCGTCGCTCTTGTTCATCGCGGGGATGAGGGCCGTGACCAGGACCGCGGCCGTGACGAGCAGGGCCGCGCAGACCGCGATGACCGCCCTCGGCCAGCCGCGGCTCGACGTCAGTGGAGCGTTCCGGGAGGTCGACGGCTCCACCGTGCTCGGGCCGGAGGGCGGGCCGCCGCCTTCCTGAGTCCCGGGTAACCGGTATCCGCCGGGCGTCCCCGTCGCCTCGGGCTGGGCCATCGGCGTCCGTGGCCCGGTGGTCGCCGAGCGCTGCTCGGGCACCAGCGGCGGCGGCGTGACCCGCAGGATGTGAGCCGGAGGCGAGTCCAGCACCTCGGCCGGCACCGCGTCCGACTCCCCCAGCAACTCGAACAGCAGCTCTCTGCTGGTGGGCCGGTTCCGCGCGTCCTTGTCCAGGCACGCATCGACCAGCGTCCGCAGCCGCCCGTCCAGGCGCCCCAGCTCGGGCGGCGCGGTCAGGATGCGGTGCAGTACCGGCGCCACCGAGTCCTGCCCGAACGGCGCCGTCGCGTTGGCCGCGAAGCACATGGTGGCACCCCACGAGAACACGTCCGCCGCCCCCGTGACGGCTGACGCCGTGATCTGCTCGGGCGCCATGTACGCGGGCGTGCCCACTCCCCGCCCGCTCACCGTGGCCGCCGCGTCCAGGGCCTTGGCCAGGCCGAAGTCGATCACGCGCGGCCCGTCGGACCCGAGCAGCACGTTCTGCGGCTTGAAGTCCCGGTGGACGATCCCCGCCCGGTGGATCGCGGCGAGCGCGGTGGCCGTGCTGACCGCGAGCCGCTCCAGCGCACCGCCCCGGCGCGGCCCGGTCAGCGCGACCTCCCTCTGCAGCGAGGGCCCGTCCACGTACTCGCTCACGATGTACGGCCGGCCCTCGTCGAACCCGGCGTCGATCACCTGGGCCGTGCAGAACCTCGCCACGTGCTTGGCCAGCTCGACTTCCCGCAGGAACGCCGCCTGTTCGTCGCCCACGGGCCCGTGCAGCAGCTTGACCGCGTATGTCTCCCCGCCCCTGGAGCCGAGGAACACCGTGCCTTGTCCGCCCTCACCCAGCCGTCCGGAAAGCGCATACTCCCCGAGTCGCTGTGGGTCCCCCGTCCTGAGCGGCTGCGCCGTTGGCACGGGGCGCCTCCCCTCGCCGCCACCCGTTCCTGCTCTCTACTGAAAGCAACGGGCCGCGTTCAGTCAACGGTGCTCAGGGCAATCGCCGCCTGACCGTGACACAGCTGGTCAAGAAGCCCGTGCGACCGTACCCGAATACGTCACTTCGTCCTTACCCTGGCGCGTCACCTTGATGGCCATCCGGTTCGAGTCGGACATCGGGAACATCCGCAACGTTCCCGGATAGCATTCGCTGCCCGTGACCTGATCGAGGGTGAAGACCGCCCCTCTCCCGTTGCGCCCGAGCCGCCCGGAGCAGTGCAGGTCCGCTCCCCACCGCATGGCCCCGCCGTCGGCGCCCATTCGCAGCTCGACGGGGAAGACCCGGTGCGCGGTGAAGTGCTCGGCGGAGCCCGTCCACGTGCCTTCCAGCCCAGGCCCTCCGGCTCCGCGCACCCAGAACACGAACCCGGCCACCGCCATGGCCACCCCCGCCGCCGCCACGACCATCTGCCAGGGCCGAACCCGCCTGCGGGACGGGGCCTTCGATGAGGTGTCGCGTGCGACGACGGGAAAGCTCGTGGTGGGGTCGGGGTCCATGATCCGGCCGGGGTCGGCGCTGGGCGGCGCGGTCTCGATGACCAGCCGGAGCCCGGCCGTAGCGGGGTCGCCGGCGGCCGGGGCGCCGGTGGGTGCGGGCTGGTAGGAGCCGACGGCCGCCTGCGCGCCCGACGACAGCACGTCGCCGCCCGCCGCCGCCTGGCCCAGCAGCCGCCGCAGCACCTCCTCCGTGCCGGGCCGGTCCCCCGGCTCCGGCGTCAGGCAGGCCTCCACGATCTCCCGCAGCCGCCCGGTCAACGCCCCGAGGTCCGGCTTGCCGTACAGGATCCTGGCGAGGATCTCCTGGTAGGTGTCCGCCTTGTACGCGTGCCGTCCCGTGGCGGTGTACACGACGGTCAGCCCCCAGGCCCACAGGTCGGCGGCCGGCCCGGCGGGCTCGCCCTTGATGCGCTCGGGCGCCAGGTACGCCGGGGTGCCGACGGGCATCATGTTGGTCGTGGTCGCGGTGTCCATGAGCCGGGCCACGCCGAAGTCGATCACTCGTGGCCCGTCGATCCCGAGCAGCACGTTGCCCGGCTTGAAGTCGCGGTGCACGACGCCGGCCCGGTGGATGGCCCCGAGCGCGGTGGCGGTGCCGATGGCCAGGCGATCCAGCGAACCGCCCAGGCGGGGCCCCTTGGCGACGACGTGCTCCAGGAGAGAGGGCCCCTCGACGTACTCGCTGACCAGGTACGGACGGTCGCCTTCGAGGTCGGCGTCGAGCAGCTGGGCCGTGCAGAACGCGGCCACCCTGCGCACCGCCTCGACCTCGCCCAGGAACCTGCGCCGCACGTCTGGATTATCGGACAGGCTGGCGTGCAGCAGCTTGACCGCGACCTGGGCCCCCTGCGCGGAGTGGCCCAGGTAGACGACGCCCTGACCGCCCTGGCCGAGCCTGCGCGACAACCGGTACGACCCCAGCTGCCGCGGGTCATCGGCTCGGAGTTCGGACATATTTCCCGATTATGCCGGGCTTTCGATCAGCCGCGCGTACTCATCGAGGAACGGCAGCACCGCATCCGCGGGCCCGCTGGGCAGCGAGGCCACCGCCTCCTCGATGCCGAGCCCGGCGAAGTAGTCGAGCTTCTCCCTTGTCGGCAGCGTCCCGAACGGGATCACCTTGGCCATCGGCCGGCCCGCCTTCTCGCACGCCTCGCGCAACATCGGCAAGGCCGTCTTGATGCCCTTGCCGCCGATCGGCATCCAGCCCTCGGCGTACTCGGCGACCTGGGCGAACAGCTTCGGCCCCGCGGCGCCGCCCACGTACACCGGTGGCCCGTCGAGCGGCTTGGGCCAGGACCAGGAGGGCTCGAACCCGTCGAACGACGCCACCTCGTCCCGCCACAGCGCCCGCATGGCGAGCACGTTCCGCCTGGTCACCTCGCGGCGGCGGCCGTACGGGACGCCGTGGTTCTCGATCTCCTCGACGTTCCAGCCGAAGCCGACCCCGACCACGACGCGCCCGCCCGACAGGTGGTCGAGCGTGGCGATGGCCTTGGCGGTCACGATGGGGTCGCGCTGGGCGGCGAGCAGGATGCCCGTGCCGACGCGCAGCCGGCGCGTCGCGGCGGCGGCGAAGGAGAGGGCGACGAGCGGGTCGAGCGTGCGCTTGTACTCCTCCGGCAGCTCGTCCTGGCCCGCCGCGGGAGGGGTACGGCGCGAGACCGGGATGTGGGTGTGCTCCGGCACGTAGAGCGAGTCGAAGCCGCGCTCCTCCGCCGCTCTGGCGAGGTCCTGGATCGGCATGGCCAGATCCGTGGCGAACATCGTGAGCCCGAGCCTCATGCGATCCCCTCCTGGGCGAACCAAGCGATTGCTCGGTTAAGATTTCCAGAGTACCTTGCAGAGGACCGTCCCGCGGAAAGAGGTACCCGGTGAAGTTTTCTATCTTCCTGAATCCGCAGATTCCCGGCTCCGGGTACGCGGCCGAGGAGAACGCCAAGGCCAGGCGACCCATCGGGCGCGACACGGAGTCGTACCAGAGGCTGCTGCACGAAGTGCGGGAGATAGCCGTGCACGCCGACCAGGTCGGTTTCGACGCGCTGATGATGACCGAGCACCACTTCCATTCGGAGGGCATGGAGTTCTCGGTCAACCCGCTGATGTTCCTCACCGACCTGGCCGCCAGGACCGAACGGATCCTGCTCGCGCCGCTGGGCCTGGTGCTGCCCGCCTGGGACCCGATCAGGGCAGCGGAGGACGTGGCGCTGCTCGACCAGTTCTGCAAGGGACGGCTGCGGCTGGGCGTTGCGCGCGGCTACCAGAACCGTTGGATGAACGTGCTGGGCCAGCGCTGGCACGCGGCCGCCGCGCGTTCGGACGGGTCGGCGTCCGACACGCGGAACTTCGACGTCTTCGGCGAGGTGCTGAAGATCATGAAGATGGCGTGGACGCAGGAGACGCTGCGCTACAAGTCCGACGTGCTGGACTACCAGGTGCCTTATCCGTACGAGGGCATCGAGGGCTGGCCGGCGCTGGAATGGACCCGGACATTCGGCGCGCCGGGCGAGCTCTCCGAGGACGGGAAAGTGCAGGCCGTCTCCGTCTGCCCCAGGCCGTACCAGAACCCTTACCCCGAGCTGTGGCAGCCGTTCACGATCTCGGACCGGTCCGTCATCAGGGCCGCCCAGGAGGACATCCTGCCGTGGATGTTCACCCCCAACCCGGACGACCACGCGGCCAAGGCCAAGCTGTACCAGGAGGAGTCCGCCAAGCAGGGCCGCCACTACAAGCTGGGCGAGCACACCGGCATCCTCAAGATCGTCGGCATCGCGGACACCACCGAGGAGGCCATCAACACCTTCGGCCGCAGCATCCCCAAGGACTTCGCCGCCTTCTTCGGCCCCTTCGGCTACCTGGAGGTGCTGCGGAAGAAGGAGGACGAGAAGCACAAGCCCATCTCCCCGGAGAAGGGCGACGCCAAGCGGATGAACGACGTGGAGATGGCGCTGTTCGGCACCCCGGACGACGTCAAGCGCGGCATCCAGCGGATGCTCGACCGGATGCCCGACCTGGAGTGGTTCGGGCTCTACATGCAGGGGCAACAGGGCGTGCTGCCGCTGGACACGGTCAAGCGGAACCTGGAGCTGTTCGCCACCAAGGTCATCCCGGAGTTCCAATGAGGTTCTGGCTGGGGGCCTCGTTCGTCGACACCGACCAGTTCGTGGAGCTGGCGCGGGCGGCCGAGCGGTGCGGGTTCGACACGCTGACGTTGTCGGACCACCTGTTCTACGCCGACTTCGCCTCTCCCTACCCGTACTCGCGGTCGGGGCGGCCACGTTGGGACGCGCGTACGCACTGGCCGGACGTGTGGGTGACGATCGGCGCCATGGCCGCGGTCACCACGTCGCTCCGCTTCTCGCCGAACGTCTACATCGCGCCCGCCCGCGACCTGTTCACCGTGGCCAAGCAGGTGTCCACGGCGGCGGTGCTGTCGAAGGACCGGGTCACGTTCGGGGTGGGCGTCGGGTGGTGCAAGGAGGAGTTCGTCGCTACGGGGCAGGACTTCCACACGCGGGGGCGGCGCCTGGACGCGATGCTCCCGGCGCTCCGCTCGCTCTGGGCCGGTGAGACGGTGGCGCTGGACGGACTCCCCGAGCTGTCGATCTCGCCCACCCCGGCCCGGCCGATCCCCGTTTACGTGGGCGGCGACAGCGAGGCCGCCCTGCGGCGCGCGGCCCGCCTGGGCGACGGGTGGATCGGGAACCGGATCTACACGGAGGAGCAGCTCGACCCCGTGCTGGACACGCTGCGGCGCCACCTTGCCGAGAACGGCAGGACCGAGCCCTTCGACATCATCGCGCCGCTGGCGGTGCTGCCGGACGCCGACACGTACCGCCGCTTCGCCGCCAAGGGCGTGACCGGGACCATGGCCGCGCCGTGGTGGCTGGCCACCCCGGAGGAGAAGGCCCGGTACGGGGAGGGGACGCTGGAACTCAAGATCGCCACCATGGAGCGCTTCGCCGAGGAGGTCATCGCCAAGCTCTGAGGCACATCATGCTCGCCGCTAGGCGCCTTCGGCGAGGTTTCCCAGGATCCGTCGCAGCATGTCCGTGACCTGCGCGATCTCCTCCGGCGAGAACCCCGCGAAGACCTGGTGACTGATCCTCCCGAAGATCGGCGGCAGGCTGGGCACCAGCGCCCGCCCCTCGTCCGTCAGCTCGATGACGATCGAGCGCCGGTCCTCGGGATGGCGGGCCCGCCGCAGCAGCCCCTTGGCCTCCAGCCGGTCGAGCAGCCTGGTCATCCCGGCCGTGTCCGTACCGAGCCGGCTCTTCAGCAGGCTGGGCGTGCCGCCACCGCGCGACGCGTGCAACAGCAGCGCGGCCTGCTGCGCCGTGAGGCCGAGAGGGGCGAGGCGCCGCTCGGTCTCGGTGTTCAGCTCCCTGCCGACCTGGACGAGCAGCGACCCTCCCCCCAGGACCAGCTCGAACGTCGACTGCGGCGCACGGTTCTCGTTCATCTCCAGAGAATATCCTGCATAGACACTTGCTGTTGCGACAGCTACAGTCGTGACCATGAATGACACACACGTTTTGATCGTGGGAGGCGGAATCGCTGGATTGTGCCTTGCCCAGGGCCTGCGGCGGGCAGGTCTCGGCGTCACCCTCTTCGAACGCGACCCCTCGGCGGCCCACCGCCCCCAGGGCTACCGCATCAGCCTCAAGGAGACCGGCGTACGGGCGCTGCGGGCCTGCCTGCCGGACCACCTGTTCGACCTGGCCGTGGCGACCTCCATCCGGCCGGCCACCCGCATGATCTTCATGGAGACCGATCTGCGGCCCAAGTTCGCCAAGGACATTCCTGAGCAACAGCCCGGTGTGGACGGCCTGGGCGTCAACCGGCTCACGCTCCGCGAGATCCTCATGTCGGGGCTGTCGGATTCTGTCCGTTTCGGCATGGACTATCAGCGGTACGAGCGGCTCGACGGCGGCCGCGTACGCGCTCACTTCGCGGACGGCCAGAGCGTGGACGGCGATCTGCTCGTGGGGGCGGAGGGCGTCGGCTCGCGGGTCCGGGCGCAGCTGCTGCCCGACGCCGTGGTGGACGAGCTCGGCTGGGGCCTGTACGGCAGGACGTGGATCACCCCCGAGTTGCTGGCCGCCACGCCGCCGGAGCTGGTCGACTCGTTCAATCGGGTCATCGCCCCTGACGGCACGGCCATCTCCATCGCCACCTGCCGTCCGCTCACCCCCGTACCCGAAGCCGTGGCCCGCCACGCCCCCGGCGCGCGGCTGACGGACATCCCCGGCTACTTCTCGTGGACGCTGAGCGCGCCCGGCCCCCGCCCCGACGACGTGCCACCCACAGCACTGCACCGGCTGGCCATGGACACGGTGCGGGGCTGGCACGAGGGCGTGCGGCGCATCGTCCGCGAGGCGTCGCCGGAGGCGACGTTCGTCCTGCAGACCCACTCGGCGCGGAGCGTGGAGCCGTGGGACGACCCCGTCGTCACGCTGGTGGGCGACGCCATCCACAGCATGAGCCCTGGGCGGGGCGAGGGCGCCAACGTGGGGCTCCGGGACGCCCACCTGCTGAGCGACCTGCTCGGTGCGGCCGCGTCCAAGGGGCAGCCCCTCGCGGTCGCCAAGGCGGGGTACGAGCGCCGCATGCTCGACTACGCCTTCACCGCCGTCGACGCCTCCCGCGACCACCCATTCGCGCCCTTCCGCCCTCCTGCCCGCTGACCCACCCTCCGGCCCTTCCCGCCGCCGGGCCAGCGTCTTCCACCACGCCGGTGGGGTGCTCGTCTCACCCTGACGACGACACGCACGACCTTCCCCGGCGGCGCGCAGAGCGCCCGACACGTGGCGGCATCCCCACCGCACACGTCGCACCGAACTCCACCGCACACCACCCCGCCGACCCGACGCCGCTGAGACGCGCGGGCCGCGCGCGGCGCGCGGTTTCCCCAACGGCGCGCAAAGCGCCCGACACGTGGCCGCATCCCCACCGCACACGTCGCACCGAACTCCACCCCACACCACCCCGCCGACCCGACGCCGCTGAGACGCGCGGCCCGATAAGGCGCGCTGCTTCTCCAACGGCGCGCAAAGCGCCCGACACGTGGCCGCATCCCCACCGCACACGTCGCACCGAACTCCACCCCACACCACCCCGCCGACCCGACGCCGCTGAGACGCGCGGCCCGATAAGGCGCGCTGCTTCCCCAGCGGCGCGCAGAGCGCCCGACACGTGGCGGCAGCCGACAACGGACGACGAGCACCGGACGGTGGACGAAGGACGAGGGGCGGTGGGCGGTGGCGAGGGAGGGCCGGTGTGGGGTGAGGGCGAGAAGGGGTGGAGATGGGCGATAGCCTCATCCTGTGCTGGAAAAGATCGCAGCCACCCGTTATGTGACCCCGTTGCGGGAGGGCGGGTCGTTGCCGGGCGTCGTCGAGGCCGACGACCTGGGCACGTACGTGGTGAAATTTCGTGAGGCGGGTCAGGGCCGGCGGGTGCTGGTCGCCGAGATCATCGCGGCCGAGCTGGGCCGCCGCCTGGGGCTCAAGATCCCCGATCTCAAGCTCATCGACCTCGACCCCCAGCTGGGCATCCGGGAGCCGGACGAGGAGGTGCAGGACCTGCTCAAAGCCAGCACCGGACTCAACCTGGCGATCGATTTCCTGCCCGGCGCGCTGGGGTTCGAGCCGTTGGCCTGGGTGGCGGATCCGGTGTTCGCGGCGAAGGTGGTGTGGTTCGACGGTCTCATCCACAACATCGACCGCAGCTGGCGCAACCCCAACCTGCTGATCTGGCACCGCGACACCTGGCTGATCGACCACGGGGCGGCGCTCTGGTTCCACCACAACTGGAAGACGGCCGACCCCCAGCGGAAGTTCGACGCCGGTGACCACGTGCTGGCGCCGTACGCGGGTGACGTGCAGGCGGCGGGCGCCGAGCTGGCCGGTAAGATCGACCGGGAGCTGCTGGAGACCGTGACGGCGCTGGTGCCCGACGAGTGGCTGGACGGCGAGCCCGGGTTCGACGGGCCGGAGGCCGTGCGCGAGGCGTACGTCGGCCATCTGCTGCAGCGGGCGCACGGCCCGCAGGAGTGGCTCGTGCGTTCCGAGGCGGAGGCTCCCAGGACAGGGCCGGGATCCGTGGGCGAGTTCTGGCGGGGAGGCGGCCGGTGACCAGGGACGTCTACGAGTACGCGGTGATCCGCGTGATGCCCAAGGTGGAGCGCGGCGAGCTGATCAACGTCGGCGTGCTGCTCTACTGCCAGCCGCGTGGTTACCTGTGTGCCCGGGTCGAGCTCGACCCGGCCCGCCTGCGCGCCCTCGACCCGGGCGCCGACATCGACGCGGTACGCCGCGCGCTCAGCGCGTACGAGCTGGCCTGCGGCGAGAAGCCGGGACCGCTGGCCGAGGAGCCGCTCGGCGGCAGGTTCCGCTGGCTGACCGCCCCCCGCAGCACGATCGTCCAGACCGGGCCCGTGCACGCGGGCCTCACCGCCGACCCGGACATCGAGCTGAACAGGCTGTTCGACAAGCTCGTACGCGTCTAGAAGAGGACCGACATGAACGTGTCGACCTCCTGGAAGCCGACCTTGCGATAGACGGCCCGGGCCGATTGGTTGAAGTCGTTGACGTACAGCGTGACCACGGGCGCGAAGAGGCTCAGCGCGGCCTCCACGACGGCGGCCATGCCGGCCACGGCGTAGCCCCTCCCCCGCAGCTCCGGCGCGACCCAGACACCCTGGATCTGGCAGGCGTGCGGCGTGACGGCCCCGATCTCCGCCTTGAACACCACGCGGCCCTCGTCGATGCGGGCGTAGGATCGGCCGATCCTGATCAGCTCGGCCACGCGGGTGCGGTAGAGCGCGCCGCCGTCACCGAGGTTGGGCGAGACGCCGACTTCCTCGGTGAACATGGCCACGCAGGCAGGCAGCAGGATCTCGAACTCCTCCGGCCGCACCCGGCGTACCAGCGGATCGGGGGGCACCGGTGGCTTGCGCGTGGTGGCCATGACCGGCTGCGCCCACCGGATCGCCCGGGCCCGGCCCCAGTGCGGCTCGAGACGCTCCCACAGCAGGGAGACGGCGTCGACCGGGCCCACGATGGAGGAGCAGCGACGCCCCTGCTTGCGGGCGCGGTCGGCGAACGCGTGCACGGCCTCGGGACCGGCGTTGACCGGCACCATGTTGGCACCGGCGTAACAGAGTGACACAAGTCCACCGCGCGGCCCGAAGCCCCACATCTGCCCGCCCAGTCTCGCCGGATTGAGTCCGACGGCCCGCACCCGGGAGGAGACGAAGACGTTCGCGACCGGGTCGGTGTCCAGCAGGGCGAGAACCTCGTCCCGGTCGCTGTCGTCGAGCACGCGCGACGCCGATGTACGCAGCATCACATGGTCAGACTACGCGAAGGGTTACCGATTGGCTCATCGGGCGATGCCGACGGTAATCCTTTCTTGACGTCATTTCTCCTAGAGCAGCCCGAGGAGCCCGAACAAGCCGTCCGTGGGGCTTGCCGCCGCCATGTGCTCAGAAGCCTGAGGCTCGGGCAGCCCGGCGCACTTCACGTCCCGCGCCGGCAGAGTGCCGTCCCTCAGGTACGCGGCGAGACGGCCGTCCACGCACTTGTTCCCGGCCAGCGAGACGCCGTGGTTGCCGCCGCCTTCGATCACCATGGTCGCGTGGGCGAAGTGCCTGCGCATCTCCAAGGCCCCCTTGTACGGCGTCGCGGCGTCGTCGCGGGACTGGATCATGAGGATCGGCGGCAGGTTCGGCGACCCCTTCACCTCGACCGGTGTGCCGCCCTTGACCGGCCAGAAGGCGCAGGGAGCGTTGAACCAGGCATTCGGCCAGGTCATGAACGGCGCCTCGCGATGCATCCGCGTCATGTCGGTCCGCCACTTGTCCCACTGGCGCGGCCACTTGGCGTCGGCGCACTGGACGCTCAGGTAGATGGCGTAGCCGTTCTCGGCTCTCTCGTCGTCCTTGCCGTACTTCTCGTAGAGGTCGAGCAGGCCCTTGACGTCGCCCTCCCGTACGTAGGAGGACCAGGCCTGGGCGAACTGGGGCCAGACCCGGTCGCTGTACCCGGCGATCGTGAAGACGTCGTCCAGTTCACTCGGCCCCACTACCTCGCCCGCCGGGCGGGCGCGCAGCCGGTCGCGCATCGCGTAGTAGGCGAACGACGTCTGCTTGCTGGTGGCGCCCAGCTTGTAGACCGAGTTGTGCCTGGCGGTCCAGGCCAGGAACTGGCGGTGGCGGTGCTCGAAGGCACTGTCCTGCTTGAGGTTCGACTCGTACCAGACCTGCGTGGGGTCGATCGTGCTGTCCATGACGAGCCGCTTGACCCTGGTCGGGAAGAGCGTGGCGTAGACGGCGCCCAGGTAGGTGCCGTACGAGTAGCCGAAGTAGCTGATCTTCTCCTCGCCGAGCGCGGCGCGGATGGAGTCCATGTCCCTGGCGGAGTTCTCGGTGGTGAGGTACGGCAGCAGCCAGGCCCAGTAGTTGCCGCACCGGTTCGCGAAGTCCGCCGCCCTCGACAGCAGCACCCGCTCCTCTGCCTCACCGTGCGGCACCGCGTCCGGCCTGGGAGGCTTGAAGTACGCCTCCGGGTCCACGCAGTGCACCGCCGGCTCGCTCCCGCCGACGCCGCGCGGGTCGAACCCGACGATGTCGTACCGCTCGCTCACGTCCCGCGGCAGCGACGTGGCCACGAACTCGGTCAGCTCCCGGCCGGACGCCCCCGGCCCGCCGGGGTTCACCAGGAGCGTGCCGAGGTGGTTGGCGTCCCTGGACACCTTGGCCTTGATCCGGTTGATGGCCAGCGTGATCGTCTGGCCCCAGGGCTCGTTGTAGTCGAGCGGTACGCGTACCGTGGCGCACTCGAGGTTGGCCGACGTGGCCCTCCCGGCCTCCTTGGGACACGGCTGCCAGGCCACGGTGCCCGGCGCCATCCTCGCGCCGCTGGCCAGCGCCGCCCCATCCGCGCCCACGATCCCGCCGACGAGCACCGCAACACCCGCGACAACCCCCACGACCCGTTTCATCCGGCCCCATTCCCCCGTGTTCATAGGCCTGCGATGCTCCCGTGCGCGGCCGTGGCATCACTCTGGGTATGGGGAAAGGCTTGCCAATTTGTAATTGCCTGATTGCATCCCGTAACCGTCCCACGGCGCGGGCGCCGGGCGCGGGTTATCGCGAGCCGGACGCGCGCAGAGCCCAGGAGCTCAGCCGCGAAGCCCGCAAGCCCCGGAGGAAGGGATCAGCCGACGACGACCTGAGGGCCGGAGTCGTCGTCGAGGTCGACCTCGACGCCCATCTCCTCGGCCAGCCGGAGCGCCTCCTCGATCAGCGTCTCCACGATCTGCGACTCCGGCACCGTCTTGATGACCTCGCCCTTGACGAAGATCTGCCCCTTGCCGTTGCCGGAGGCCACCCCGAGGTCGGCCTCCCGAGCCTCCCCGGGCCCGTTGACCACGCACCCCATCACGGCCACCCGCAGCGGCACCTTGAGCCCTTCGAGCCCCGCCTGCACCTCGTCCGCGAGCGTGTACACGTCCACCTGGGCCCGCCCGCACGACGGGCAGGAGACGATCTCCAGCCCCCGCTCCCGCAGCCCGAGCGACTCCAGGATCTGGGTGCCGACCTTGACCTCCTCCACCGGAGGTGCGGAGAGCGAGACGCGGATGGTGTCGCCGATGCCCTCCGCCAGCAGGGCGCCGAAGGCGACCGCGGACTTGACGGTGCCCTGGAAGGCCGGGCCGGCCTCCGTGACGCCCAGGTGCAGGGGGTAGTCGCACTTGGCGGCGAGCAGCCGGTACGCGTTGATCATCACGACCGGGTCGTTGTGCTTGACCGAGATCTTGATGTCGCGGAACCCGTGCTCCTCGAAGAGCGAGCACTCCCACAGCGCCGACTCCACCAGCGCCTCGGGCGTGGCCTTGCCGTACTTCTGCAGCAGGCGGGGATCGAGCGAGCCGGCGTTGACGCCGATCCGGATCGGCACCCCGTGGTCGGAGGCGGCCCGGGCGATTTCGCCCACCTTGTCGTCAAATTTCTTGATGTTTCCGGGGTTGACCCGGACAGCCGCGCACCCCGCCTCGATGGCGGCGAACACGTACTTGGGCTGGAAGTGGATGTCGGCGATGACCGGGATCTGCGACTTCTTGGCGATGATCGGCAAGGCGTCGGCGTCGTCCTGGGACGGCACGGCCACACGCACGATCTGGCAGCCCGACGCGGTGAGCTCGGCGATCTGCTGCAACGTGGCGTTGACGTCGGCAGTCACCGTGGTCGTCATCGACTGCACCGAGACGGGCGCGTCGCCGCCGACGGGCACGCTGCCGACCATGATCTGGCGAGAGTGTCGGCGTTCGGCGAGCGGCTTGGGACGGACCGTCGGGATGCCGAGAGCTACAGAAGTCATTTCAACCCTTACTGTGACGACGGTTTCCAGTCTAGGTAGTGAGTTCCACCGCGCGGGCCCGGGCCCAGGCATCGGCCGCGAGCACCTCTTCGACGGAGTCGGCCGGGGTCACCTGATGCTCCTCGACGACCTTGGCCACGGTGTCGACGATCGCCAGGAACGGCAGCTCGCCGCGGATGAACGCCTCGAGGCACACCTCGTTGGCCGCGTTGTAGACGGCGGGCGCGGTGCCGCCCGCGCCGCCGACGTGCCTGGCCAGCGCGACCGAGGGGAACGCGACATCGTCGAGCGGCTCGAACGTCCACGTGTGCGCCTTGGTCCAGTCGATGGCCCGCGCCGCGCCGGGGATGCGGTGGGGGTGGCCGAGCGCGAGCGCGATCGGCAGCCGCATGTCGGGCGGGCTGGCCTGGGCGATGGTCGAGCCGTCTACGTACTCCACCATGGAGTGGATGATCGACTGCGGGTGGACCACGACCTCAATACGGTCGAAACCGATGTCGAACAGCAGGTGCGCCTCGATCACCTCGAGCCCCTTGTTGACCAGGGTGGCGGAGTTGATCGTGATCATCGGGCCCATCGACCAGGTGGGGTGGGCCAGTGCCATCTCGGGTGTGACGCCGGCCATCTCCGCGCGCTTCATCCCCCTGAACGGCCCGCCGCTCGCGGTGATCACCAGCTGCTTGACGCTGTCGGGGTCGTAGCCGTCGGGCCCCGAGGCCCACAGGGACTGCTGCAGCGCCGAGTGCTCGGAGTCGACCGGCAGGATCTGCCCGGGCTTGGCCAGCCGCTTGACCAGCGGCCCGCCGATGATCAGGGACTCCTTGTTGGCCAGCGCGAGTATCCTGCCCGCCTCGAGCGCGACCAGCGTGGAGGTCAGCCCGAGCGCGCCGGTGATGCCGTTGAGCACCATGTCGCACTGCCACGCCGCCACCTCCGCGACCCCTTCGGGCCCGCCGAGCACGGTGGGCGTCACGCCGTGCGCGGCCAGCGCGTCCTTCAGCGCGGGAACGGCCGCCGCGTCGGCCACCGCCACCACCTCGACGCCGAACTCGGCCGCCTGCCTGGCCAGCAACTCGACCTTGCCACCCCCCGCCGCCAGCCCGGCGACCTTGAAGCCGCCCGGGTTGGCGGCCACGACATCGAGGGCCTGAGTGCCGATGGAGCCGGTGGAGCCGAGCACGACGACAGTGCGGAGGGTCTCTTCATGCACCTGTCCATTGTCCCCGCTGCGGGACGTACTCAGGCACGCGGCGCCGATCGTGCCAAAATCCCGTCACTTATGTGACCTGAGATAACGCAGTTAATTTATGTCGGAATATTGCTATATCGGTATGCGCAAATCTTGAGAAATCTGGATATTGATACCGCTACCTTCCGAACCTCAGGTCCGGTTTCCGGGAGGTACGTAATGCACCGCAGAGTCGTTCTGCTTTCCATCCTCACCCTCGCCGCGGGGAGCGCCGCCCTGCTCCCGGCGAGCACGGCGCAGGCCAACGTCCAGATGCGGCCGAAACCCGCCCAGCACGCCGCGGCGGACTCGGCCTCCGAGCAGCGGCAGGTCCTGACGTACTGGACCGAGCAGCGGATGGAGACGGCCAAGCCGCTGGACGCGCCGAACCCCAAGACGGGGACGAAGCTGACCATGGACGAGCCCGCGGAGGGCACCCCGTGGACGGCACCGCCCACCGGCACGACGCGCGCCGGCGTGGAGTTGCAGGCGGCCAGATCGTCCGGCCAGGCGTGGACCGGCGGCGGCACGGTCGTGAAGACCACCGGCCGGATCTTCTTCACCACGCAGGGGCGGAACGCGTCGTGCTCGGGCTCGGCGGTGACCAGCGCGAACAAGAGCGTCGTGCTGACCGCCGGCCACTGCGTGAAGCTGAATGGCACGTTCCACACGAACTGGGTCTTCGTGCCCGGCTACAACAACGGCCAGCGGCCGTTCGGCACCTGGGCGGCCACGAAACTGCTGACCACGCCGCAGTGGAACTCCGGCGAGGACATCAACTTCGACGTCGCCGCCGCGGTGGTCGCGCCGCTCGAGGGCAAGACGCTGGTGGACGTCGTGGGCGGCCAGGGCGTCGCGTTCAACCAGCAGAGAAGGCAGCAGATGTACGGGTTCGGCTACCCGGCGGCGGCGCCGTACGACGGCTCGAAGCTGATCTACTGCAGCGGCCGGACCTTCGACGACTACCTCATGAGCGACGACCAGGGCCTGACCTGCAACATGACCGGCGGTGCGAGCGGCGGTCCCTGGATGCTGAATTTCAACGAGTCGACCGGGCTCGGCACGCAGAATTCGGTCAACAGCTTCAAATACAACTTCGCCCCCAACTGGATGTTCGGCCCATATTTCGGGAACGAGGCCCAAGCCGTCTACCAATCGGCACAAAGCACCAACGCACTCTGAGTCTTTTACCGAAAGTAGTCACAAGAACACACCTCGTGGTGCAGACTCCGGGGGCATGACCTTGAGCACCCCCCTGCTTGCGGCCGCCCCGCTCCTGGCAGGACTGATCGGCCCCGCCCTCCTCGGCGGAACCCCCGTCCCGCAGCAGGCCCACAGGGCAGTGCGCACCCAGATAGTCGAGCACGTGGCCGCTCGCACGGCCGCCGAGCAGCGGCGCGTGCTCGACTACTGGACGCCTGAGCGCATGGCCAGGGCGCTGCCGATCGGCATGCTGGACGTCGTGACGGACAGTGCGGGCCTGCTGAGCGACCTGACGGGCACCGCGGGCGTACACACCGCCCCGGACCTGTCGGGCCGCCGCCTGGGCCCGTCCGGTGCCGGTCTGTCCGGTCCAGGAACGCTGCGCCACCAGGCGGCCGGGCGGCCGCAGACCAACACGGTCGGCTCGCGCTGGATCACAGGCGGCGCCGTGGCCAGGACTACAGGCCGCGTCTTCCTGACGGTGGCCGGGGCCGACTTCGTCTGCTCGGCGAGCACGGTAAAGAGCGCCAACAGGGACGTCGTCGTCACCGCCGGCCACTGCGTCAAGGACGGCGCGGGCGAGTGGGCGGCGAACTGGACGTTCGTCCCCGGGTACGCGACGACCGGCCTGCAGCCGTACGGGCAGTACGCGGCGCGCCGCATGTTCGTCACCGGCCCGTGGTCGCGCAGCGGCGACGACAACTTCGACGTGGGCATGGTCGCGCTGGCCACGTCGGCCGGCAGGCACGTGGCCGACGTGGTGGGCACGCAGGAGATCGCCTTCAACGCCGCGCGCGGGGGGCAGGCGTTCGGCTTCGGCTACCCCGCCGACCCGCCGTACAGCGGCGACCACCTGGTCTACTGCGCGGGGCGGCTGAAGAACGACTCCAACGGGCAGAGCCGCGACCAGGGCCTGGCCTGCGACATGACGGCGGGCTCCAGCGGCGGGCCGTGGATGACCTCGTTCGACCCGGGCACGGGCAAGGGCACGATCACGTCGCTGAGCAGCTTCAAGTACAGCGACGACCACCGCACCATGTACGGCCCGTACTTCGGCGACACCGTCAAGGCCCTGTTCAACACGGCGGAACACGCATAGCCCGAGCGACCCGCTGCATCAAGGCTGCTGCCGTCAGAGCGTCAGACCGGTCAGAACCATGACCTTCTCGTACGTGAGGTCGTCCATCGCCGAGTGGAGCCCCTCGCGTCCGATCCCCGAGTCCTTCACACCGCCGTAAGGCATCTGGTCCGCCCGGTACGAAGGCACGTCGCCGATGATGACCCCGCCCACCTCCAGTTCCCGGTTCGCGCGGAAGGCGGCGTCCAGCGACCGGGTGAACACCCCGGCCTGGAGCCCGTACTTGGAGTCGTTGACCATCGCGTACGCCTCGTCGATCGAGGCGGCGGGCTGGAGGATCATGACGGGTCCGAAGACCTCCTCGCACGCCACCTTGGCGTCGTGCGGGACGTCGGCCAGCACGGTCGGGGCGACCGTCGCTCCCTCGCGGGTGCCGCCCGCCAGCACGCGGGCTCCGGCGGCGACCGCCTCCTTGACCCACTGCTCGACCCGCTCGGCCGCGGCCTCCGACACCAGCGGGCCCACCTGGGTCTTCTCGTCCGCCGGGTCGCCGGTGACCAGGCCGGAGACGGCCGGGAGGAGGCGTTCGACGAAGGCGTCGTAAACAGGCTGCTCGACGATCACCCGCTGCACGGCGATGCAGCTCTGGCCGGCCTGGTAGTTGGAGTAGAGGGCGATGCGCTGGGCCGCCCAGTCGAGGTCGGCGTCGGCCAGCACGACGGCCGCCGCGTTGCCGCCCAGCTCGAGCGTCACGTGCTTGCGCGGCACCTGGTCGGCGATGGCGTAGCCGACGGGCGCGGAACCCGTGAACGACACCACGGGGAGACGAGAGTCCTGGACCAGTGCCGAGGCGCGCTCGTTCTCGATCGGCAGGACCGAGAACATCCCCTCCGGCAGGTCCGTCTCCGCCAGGATCTCACCGAGCAGGAGCGAGGAGAGCGGGGTGGCGGGGGCGGGCTTGACGATGACGGGGGCGCCGACGGCGATGGCGGGAGCGACCTTGTGGGCGACCAGGTTCAGGGGGAAGTTGAACGGGGTGATCGCCAGCACCGGCCCGTAGGGCACGCGGGAGACGTACGCCAGCCGCCCGGCCGCGGCGGGCTCGGTGTCGAGCCGCTGCACCTCGCCCGACCAGCGCCGGGCCTCCTCGGCGGCGAAGCGGAACGTGGCGACGGCGCGGCCGACCTCGCCACGCGCCCAGAGGATCGGCTTGCCGTTCTCGGCCGTGATGAGGTGGGCGATCTCGTCGGCCCGCTCCGCGAGGCGGCGCGACACGTGGGCCAGCGCCTCGGCCCGCACGTGCACGGGCAGCGCGGCGGCTTCCTTGGCCACCGCGTGGGCGGCCGCGATGGCCTCCTCGACCTGGGCGTCGGTCGGCACGGAGTGCCGCCCGATCACACGGCCGTCGTGGGGGTTGGTCACATTGAGCTCGGAGTCCCCGGTCGCGGCGCGGCCGGCCAGCCAGAAGGTACGCACGTCCATACACATGACGTTATGCCAAGCCGGTGATGGGGGATTTACACCACGGTGCACAAGACTCCCATGAGGGCTCACCGTTAAGTACAAGCTCCGTGGTATACCCATGATGTAACAGAAGTAGACCCAATTCGGGATGTTTACCATGCGGAGTGGTTTGAGCGATCTCCGCCATGGCTAAGTCATCGTGTGCGGGTCTCCAGCGCGGCGGGCCCCCAATCAGAAAGGCGTGGGCCCCGTGACCGAACAACGTGAGGTCACAAGGACGCTTAGCTCCTTGGCCACAAGGGAGGTCTCATGACCTCGGCGCCGCTGGGGCTGCAAGGCGCCTACCTTCTGGGTGAGCGCGCCAGCCACGACCAACTTCGCTCCCGCCTCCTCGACGTGGCGGTGAACCTCCTCGAGACGGACGGGGCCGACAGCCTCACGATGCGCAGGATCGCCGCGGAGGCGGGCTGCACGACGACCGTCATCTACACGATGTTCGGCAACAGGGAGGGGCTGGCGGAGGCGCTCTATCTGGAGGGGTTCGAGCGGTTCCGCCGATTTCTGGAGGCGGTGCCGGCGCGGCGCAACCCGTTCGAGCACTTGACCGCGCTCGGGCCCGCGTATCGGGAGGCGTGCCTGGCCGAGCCCGGCTACTACAGCCTGATGTTCGAACGGGCGATCCCCGGCTTCGAGCCCAGCGAACGCGCCAGGACCCTGGCCCGCGCGGCCCTGAACATCCTCGACCGCGTGATCGCCGACTGCATCTCGGCCGGATACCTGATCCCGACCCAGCCCCGCAAGATCGCGGACGCGCTGTGGGCGGGGGCCCAGGGGGCGATCAGTTTGGAACGCGCCGGTCACCTGCGCGACGGGAGCACGTTCGAGGCGGTCACGACGGCGATCATCTGCTGCTACCTGGTGGAGAAGCAGGAGTAGTCCTCCCGTCCCCCTGTAAGCTCCAGCACACGGACAAGGGGGGACATCGTGAATCGTCGTCGTGCTTACGCCCTGGCGCTCGCCGCATCGGCGCTGGTCGCCGGCATGGGCGCGGCGCGGCCGACCCCGACTCCCAAGCCCACGCCCAGCCCGACCCCCACCCCGAGCGCGACGCAGAGCGACGGCACGCTGCAGATCCTCACCTACCGCGGCTACGCCGAATACGGCGGCATCAGCCCCAAGGCCAACTGGGTGGGCTCGTTCGAGAAGGAGACCGGCTGCCGGATCGCCAGGCTCGACACCGTGCAGACCGCCGAGGACATGAAGCGCATGGCCGGCCAGCGGCCCTACGACGTGATCTCCGCCGGGCCCGTGCTGGCCGCCGACCTGATCGACGCCAAGCAGGTGCAGCCCATCGACCCGGCCAAGGTGACCGGGTACGACGACATCGACGAGCGCTTCCGCGACATGTCCACCGTGTCGGGCAAGGTGTACGGGGTGCCGTACCTCTGGGGCTATCACGAGTTCATCTACGACTCGGCCAAGGTCAAGGGCGACATCAAGCAGGCGTTCGCGTCCGACCGGGTCGCGCTCAGGGACACTCCCCTTACGATCGCCGACGCCGCGCTGGCCGAAGGGTCGGTGAAGGAGCCGTTCGAGCTGACCAAGGACCAACTCGATCGGGCGATGGCCCTGCTCGAGCAGAGCAAGGGCCGCACCTACTGGCAGAACCCGATCGACCTGGTCCAGGGGTTCGCCACCGGGGCGCTCGACTACGCCCAGGCCACCCCGTACTATCGCCTGCTCCTGCAGAAGGCCGGAATGCCGGTCAAGACGCTCAAGACGCACGAGACCACCGGATGGATGGATTCCTGGATGCTGGGCGCGAGCGTCCCCGACACCACCTGCGCCTACCGGTGGCTCAACTGGATGACCGCGCCGAACGCGCAGCGCGACGCCGCCGCCTGGGCAGGACTGGCGCCGGCCAACGCCAAGGCGTGCAAGGGGCGGGCCAAGCTGATGTGCGAGACGTACGGGCGGGGCAAGGAGCTGGACCGCGTGGCCTTCGCCGTTCGGCCGCCCGGGGGTTGCCGGGCGGATGACGGGGAATGCACTGAATACAAGACCTGGACCGACTGGTGGCCGACGCTCACCAAATGACGATGACGCGGGCGCGCCCGCTTCCCCCCGCTGGGCGCCGCCTGTAGGGACGCCCCGGGCCTTCCCCCCCGTCCCGGGGCGTCTCGTTTCGCTGTGGTCAGCGGGACGGAAAGGCCACCACGGTGGCCTTGGGAGCGGGAACGAGCGCCTCGGCGCAGTCGCCGCAGGCCAGGACCGCCGAGTTGTCGGGCAGCCGGCCCACGCGCACGCGCGGGCGCGGCCATCTCTTGTGGCAGACGACGCAGGCGTCGCCGTCGCGCTGGGCCAAGGTCAGGCCTTCAGGGTCGAACGTCAACATACTCCGCGCCGTTCTGGTCGGACTCCAGTTCATCACGCTCCCTGCAGCCATCGCCCATCCGCATGTCGGAACCGTTATAACCCTGACCGAGGCCGTGAGCGTCCAGCTGAGCGTCAAGTCAGGGTGAATTCTCTACCCGACTGAGGCCTCTTACACCACAAAATCGGGCATCCAGCCGCAAGCCGGATGCCCGATTGGTGGAGGTTTCTACTACAGTTCGGCGATCGCCTTCTCCAGGGTGCCGAGGCCCTCCTCGAGCAGGTGCTCGGGGATGACCAGCGGGGGCAGGAAGCGCAGCACGTTGCCGTACGTGCCCGCGGTCAGCACCAGCAGGCCCTCGGCGTGGCAGCGCTTGACGACCTCCTGTACGGCGGTGGGGTTCGGCTCCTTGGTGCCCGGCTCGACCAGCTCGATCGCGATCATCGCGCCCCGGCCGCGGACGTCGCCGATCACGTCGAAGCGCTCCTGGAGCGCCTTGAGCCGGGGCAGCATGATCTCGCCGATGCGGCGGGCCTTCGAGACCAGGTCCTCCTCCTCGATCGTCTCGAGCACGCCGAGCGCGGCCTCGCAGGCCAGAGGGTTGCCGCCGTACGTGCCGCCCAGGCCGCCGACGTGCACCTTGTCCATGAGCTCCGCGCGCCCGGTCACCCCGGCCAGCGGCAGGCCGCCCGCGATGCCCTTGGCGGTGGTGATGATGTCGGGTACGACGCCCTCGTCCTCGCACGCGAAGAGGTCGCCCGTCCTGGCGAAGCCGGTCTGCACCTCGTCGGCCACGAACACGATGCCGTTGGCCGCGCAGAACTCCGCGATCCGCGGCAGGAAGCCCCTCGCCGGCACGATGAACCCGCCCTCGCCCGCGATCGGCTCGATCACCACGGCGGCCACGTTCTCCGGGCCGATCTGCTTGGTGATCGCGTCGATGGCCTGCGCGGCGGCCTCCTCGGCGCAGTTCTCCGGCCCGGTCGGCCAGCGGTACGGGTACGCCAGCGGCACCCGGTACACCTCGGGCGCGAAGGGGCCGAAACCGTGCTTATACGGCATGTTCTTGGCCGTCAGCGTCATCGTGAGCAGCGTGCGGCCGTGGTAGCCGTGCTCGAACACGACGACGGCCTGCCTGCCGGTGGCGTGCCTGGCGACCTTGACGGCGTTCTCCACGGCCTCGGCGCCCGAGTTCACCAGGAACGTGCGCTTCTCGTGGTCGCCCGGGGTCAGCTCGTTCAGCTTCTCGCACACCCGGACGTACGACTCGTACGGGGTGACCATGAAACACGTGTGGGTGAAGTCGGCGACCTGCTTCTGGACGCGTTCGACGACCTTGGGGGCGGCGTTGCCGACGTTCGTCACGGCGATGCCGGAGCCGAAGTCGATCAGCGAGTTCCCGTCGGCGTCCTGCACCACGCCGCCGCCGGCGCGGGTGACGAAGACCGGCAGGGTGGTTCCGATGCCGGGCGGGACGGCGGCCTGCTTGCGGGCCAGCAACTCCTGCGACTTGGGGCCTGGGATCGCGGTCACGACACGCCGCTCCTGGGGAATGCTCATGGCTCGACGCTACGTTGGCCTCCCACCTGCGCCGATACGTCGATATGTAACACTGAATTGGTTGTCTTTGCCAGAATGGACAAAACCTGCATGCCGCCTTCGCTCCACACCGTGATACGCCGCATGGGCCTCCGGCCGGTAGCCGGAATCCCGGGTCACGCGCGTGGGCTGGACGCGGTGGTGCGGTGGGTGGCGGTCAGCGAGCTCGCGGATCCGACACCCTACCTGGAGGGCGGAGAGCTCCTTCTCACCACGGGCATGCGGATGGAAGGCGACCAATCCCAATATGTCGCCCGGCTCGTGGCCCGTGGCGTCGCGGGGCTCGGGTTCGGTGTCGGCGTCTCGCACGAGGAGGTGCCGCCCGCCCTGATCGCCGCCGCCGACGAGGCCGGGCTGCCGCTGCTGGAGGTGCCGCGCGAGACCCCGTTCATGGCGATCGGCAAGGCGGTCAGCGAGCTGCTGGCGACCGAGCAGTACGAGGAGATCACCCGCGCCTTCGCCGCCCAGGGCCGCCTGACGCGGGCGGCGCTCCGGCCGGAGGGCATGCACGCGGTCATCGACCGGCTCGCCAAGGAGGTCGGCGGCTGGGCGGCGCTGCTGGACGAGTGGGGCGAGGTCCGCCACGCCACCCGCGGCGCCAACACGGACGCCGTCGTGGCCGAGCTCACCCGCCTCCGCACAGGCCGCCTCCCCGCCCCGCCCCGCCGCCGGCAACCCGGCGACCACCTGGAGCCCGGCCACCGCGCGGGGCTCGGCGGCCCCGAAGGCGTCGGAGGCGGAGAGCCGAGCGGCACCGGCGGCGTCGAACACGGAGCCAGGGACGCCACGCACGTCAGCGACAGTGCCGCGTACGAGGACAAGGACCTTGCGGGCACGCCCGGAGGCACACCGCACGCGCGCTGGGGCGGCGCCGGAGGCGCTGAGCGCGCGGGCGGGAGTGGCGAACGTGCGGGCTGGGGTGTCGGGCGGGCGGGTCCGTTGCCTGCCAGCCTGGCGCTGTCGGGCCCCGGGGAGCACATCGTGGTGCAGCCGCTGGGCGGCGGGGCGCGGCCGCGGGGGTTCTTCGCCGTCGGGGCCAAGGAGCCCTTCTCGCCGGTCACCCACACCGTGATCAACGCCGCGGGATCCCTGCTCACCCTGGCCATGGAGCAGGGCAGGACCCACCTGGAGGCCGAGCGGCGGGCCCGTTCCGCCGTACTGGAGCTGCTGCTCGCCGGCGAGAAGAAGCAGGCCCGCGCGGTGCTGAGGCCGCTCGGCGGGCGGCTCCCGGAGGAGCCGCTGGCGGTGCTGGCCGCGGACGCCGACGCGCTGGAGTCCCTGGAGCCGCACGCGTTCGCGGCGTTGCTCGGTGACGACGGCACCCAGCAGGGGGCACGGGAAGCCGGAGGCTCCCTGGCCGTGGCGCTGGTGGCGGACGCGGTGGCGGAGAAGGCGGCGCTGGAGGCGGACGCGCCGGTGGGTGTCAGCCTGCCGTGCGGCTACGCCCCGGAGGCCCTGTACGGCGCGCTGGACCAGGCGAGGCGCGCGCTGGAAGCCGCCAGATGCGGCTGGGCGCCGACACTCGGCGCGTCCTTCGTCGCGGCCACCGGCCGAAGCGGCGCAGGAGCGGGTGACCGAGGACGCGGGCGGGTCGTGAGGTTCGGAGAGCTGGCCGGGCAGGGGCTGCTCGGGCTGCTCGACCAGGCCGCCGTCCAGGCGTTCGCCGCCGCGCTGCTGGCACCCCTCACCGCGTACGGCTCCAAGCCCGACCTGGTCGAGTCGCTACGCGCGTACCTGGACAGCAACGGCCACTGGGACGCGGCGGCGCAGCGGCTCGGCGTGCACCGCCACACCCTGCGTTACCGCATGAAGCGCGTCACGGAGCTGCTGGGCCGCGACCTCGACGACCCGGGAGTGCGAGCCGAGTTGTGGCTCGCACTCGAAGCCACCCGCCGCTGACGGCTACTTGTTGGTGGGGAAGCCCAGGTTCACGCCGCCGTGCGAGGGGTCGAGCCAGCGGGAGGTCACGACCTTGCCGCGGGTGTAGAAGTGCACGCCCTCGGTGCCGTGCACGTGCGTGTCGCCGAAGAGCGAGGACTTCCAGCCGCCGAAGCTGTAGAAGGCCATCGGCACCGGGATGGGCACGTTGATGCCGACCATGCCGACCTCGACCTCGTTCTGGAAGCGCCTGGCCGCGCCGCCGTCGTTGGTGAAGATCGCGGTGCCGTTGCCGTACAGGCCGCCGTTGATGATCTCGAGCCCCTCCTCGTAGGAGGACACCCGCACGATCGACAGGACCGGCCCGAAGATCTCGTCCGTGTGCGTCCGCGAGCCCGGCGGCACGTGGTCGAGCACGGTCGGGCCGAGCCAGAAGCCGGGCGTCTCCGCGGCCTTGCCGCCGCCGAGCACGGCCGTCTCCCGGCCGTCCACGACCAGCTTGGCGCCCTCCTCGACGCCGAGGTCGAGGTAGGAGGCGACCTTGTCGCGGTGCGCCTCGGTGACGAGCGGCCCCATCTGGGACTTCGGGTCGTCGCCCGGGCCGATCACCAGCTCGTCCACCCGCTCGACGATCTTCTGCACGAGCTCGTCGCCGATCGGGTCGACGGCCAGCACGACGGAGATCGCCATGCACCGCTCCCCCGCCGAGCCGAACCCCGCCGACACGGCCGAGTCCGCCACCAGGTCGAGGTCGGCGTCGGGGAGGACGAGCATGTGGTTCTTGGCGCCGCCGAGGGCCTGCACGCGCTTGCCGTGGGCGGTGCCGGTCTCGTAGACGTACTTGGCGATCGGGGTGGAGCCGACGAACGACACGCCGCGCACGTCGGGGTGCTCCAGCAGCCGGTCCACGGCGACCTTGTCACCCTGCACGACGCTGAACACGCCGTCGGGCAGCCCCGCCTCCTTCCAGAGCCGCGCCATGAGCAGCGACGCCGACGGGTCCTTCTCGGACGGCTTGAGCACGAACGCGTTCCCGCAGGCGATCGCGATCGGGAACATCCACATCGGCACCATGGCCGGGAAGTTGAACGGGGTGATCCCGGCCACGACGCCCAGCGGCTGGCGGATCGAGTAGGAGTCGACCCTGGTCGAGACGCCCTCGGAGAAGCCGCCCTTGAGCAGGTGGGGGATCCCGCAGGCGAACTCCACGACCTCGAGGCCGCGGGCCACCTCGCCGAGCGCGTCGGAGTGGACCTTGCCGTGCTCGGAGGAGATCAGCGCGGCCAGTTCGTCGCGGTGCGCGTACATGAGCTCGCGGAAGCGGAACAGCACGTGTGACCGCTTCATCAGCGACGCGTCCCGCCAGGCGGGGAACGCCGCGACGGCGGCCGCGACGGCCGCGTCCACGTCGGCCACGGACGCGAGGGCCACGTGGCCGCTGACCTCGCCGGTCGCGGGGTTGTAGAGCTCCGCGGCGCGGGCGTCGCCGTCCGCCGGAGCTCCGTTGATCCAATGCTTGACGGACTTCACTGGGCTGCTGCCTCTGCGTCGATGGTTTCCAGGGCGGTGACGATGATGCCGAGGCCCTCGACGGCCTCGTCCACCGTGAGGGTGAGGGGCGGGGCCATGCGGATCGCGGTCCCGTACAGGCCGCCCTTGCCCGCCAGCAGCCCGGCCTTCTTGGTCTCCTCCATGAAGCGGGCGGCCTGGGCGGGGGTCTCCAGCTCGACGGCGAACATCAGGCCCTTGCCGCGCACGCCCTTGACCACGGGCAGGCGCTTGGCGGCCTCCTTGAGGCCGCTGATGATGATCTCGCCGGTACGCGCGGCGTTGGCCTGCAGGTCGTGGTCGAGCACGTAGTCGAGGGTGGCGTTGGCGGCGGCCATGGAGATGGGGTTGCCGCCGAAAGTGGCCAGGCCCACGGCGTGCGGGGCGTCCATGAGGTCGCGGCGTGCCACCACGCCGCCGACCGCGAAGCCGTTGCCGAGTCCCTTGGCGAACGTGATCATGTCGGGGGTCACGCCGTGGTTCTGGATGCCGAAGAACGCGCTGCCGGTGCGGCCCCACCCGGTCTGCACCTCGTCGGAGATGAACAGGATGCCCTGCTCGTCGAGCACCTCCTTGTAGGCGGCGAAGAGCCCGTCGGGGGCCATCGTGAACCCGCCCACGCCCTGGATCGGCTCGGCGATCAGCGCGGCCACGTCGTTGGAGACCGCGGTGGCCAGCACGTGGCGCAGGTCGTCCACGCACGCCTGGATGTACTCGGCGTCCGACATGCCCTTGAACTGGGTGAGGTGCCGGTCGGCGCCGTGCAGGAACTGCACGTTGAGCGGGGAGAGCGAGTTGTTCTTCCAGGAGCGGTTGGAGGTGACGCCGATCGTGCCGAAGCTGCGCCCGTGGTAGCTCTGCCGCATGGCGAGCACCTGGTCGGTCTTGCGCGCGTACGTGGCCAGCAGCAGGGCGGTCTCGTTGGCCTCGGTGCCGGAGTTGGTGAAGAAGACCTTGGCGTCGGGGATGCCGGAGAGCCGCGCGATCTTCTCGGCCAGCTCGATCTGGCCGCGCAGCAGGTAGACAGTGCTGGTGTGGACCACTCCGGTGGCGATCTGGCGCTCGACCGCCTCGCGCACCTCGAGCACGTCGTACCCGATCATGTTGGTCAGGATGCCAGCGAAGAAGTCCAGGTAACTCCTGCCGTCGGCGTCGATGACGCGGTTACCTTTGCCGCTGACGATCTCGATGGGCTCGTTGTAGTTGAGTGCCAACCAGTTGGGCATCACTGCCCGATGGCGCGCAAGAAGCTCCGACATGATAACGAGTATCCCTTTTCCCTTACGCGTACTCCCACCTACAACCTGTCGGGAGAGCGCAAAAATCCCTTACATCCTGCAAACCACCCGGATTTCCCAAATGACCAGGTAAACACGACAAGATCATCGGCGTGGTACGGAACTCCTCGCGGGCGCGGCGATCGTGGCGAGGCTGGCATGCACCGCCTCCACCAGTTCCGCCACGCGGCCCTCCGGGACCGCCTTGCCGACGCCCCTTAGGGGATGTCCCGTCCACCTGGAGGTGTACTTCGCGCCGATCCGGTACGCCGCGGGAGGCACCCCGAAAGACCACTGGCGGCCGACGCCAGGGACCATGCCGGTCGAGCACCATCGGATCATCTCGAAACGTGAAGGAGAGAGCGAGATGACCGTCACCATCGACCACCGCCCCGAGGCGCCCTCCGGTCCGCCCAAGCTCGACCGCGACCGGCTCCGCCAGGCCCAGGAGGACACCCTGGCGACCCCGCGCATGGACTACAGCCTGCTGGCCAAGATGATGTTCAAGCCCGTCGACATCATGTACGGCAAGAAGGGCTCGTACACGAAGTTCGCCATGCTGGAGATCATCGCCCGCGTGCCGTACCAGGCGTGGGAGCGGATGGGCTATTGGGCCGTGCACCGCTACCGGGGACGATCGACGCTGGCCAGGAAGATCTTCGAGCGGATCGTGGAGGCCCGGGCCGACCAGGACAACGAGCAGTGGCACCTGCTGATCCTGCAGGACCTCGTCCAGCGCACCGGGCAGAGGCAGACGTGGCTGCTGCACAGGGCAGCACCGTGGCTGATCGCGTTCTTCTACTACCACGTGTCCTGGATGCTGTTCCTGGTCAGGCCCGAGTGGAGCTACCGGCTGAACGCGGAGTTCGAGGACCACGCCGAGCACGAGTACATGACCTTCGTGGCCGAGAACCCGGACCTGGACTTCGTGCCCGACCCCGGCACGTACGCCGCCGAGTACGGCCGCTACCGCTCGGTGGCCGACCTGCTCAGGCAGATCGGCCACGACGAGCGCACCCACAAGCTCGACAGCTTGGAGAGCATGCGGGATCCCCGCGTCCGTTAGACCTTGCTGCCTTCCGGCACCGGCACTGGAGCCGCGACCGGGCGCAGCACGGCCACCGCGAGCAGCGCGGCGGCCACGCAGAACGCGCCCCCGACCCACGAGCCGAGGTGCATGGCCGACGTGAACGCCTGGTTGCCGGCCTCCGCGAAGCCCGCCAGATGCGCGCCGCCGATCGACTCCCTGGCGGCGGCGGGCAGGTCGGCCGGCATCTGAGAGGTGTACTGCCCGGCCAGCACGCTGCCCAGGATCGCGATGCTCAGCGCCATGCCGACCTGCTGGACGGTGTCGTTGAGCGCCGAGCCGACGCCGGCGTGCTCCATGGGGATGGCGCTCATGAGCGAGGAGTACGCGGACGGCCCGGCCAGCCCGCCGCCCACACCCATGATCACCAGCCCTGTGAGGAGCGGGAGATATCCGGTGGTCGTGGCCATGACGACGAACCCGCAGGCCATCACCAGCAGCCCCGCCCCGATCAGCGCCCGGTTGCTGGCCCTTTTGCCCAGCCCGGCGCCCACGCCGTTGAAGATCGCGGCGGCCACGCCGTAGGGCAGCATGGCGAGGCCCGCCTGCATCTCCCCATAGCCCAGCACGAACTGCAGGTACTGGGTCAGCATCAGCATCACGGCGCCCGCCCCGAACGCCATCAGCAGGATCGAGAAAGACGCGCCGCTGAAGTTGCGGTTGGCGAACAGGTGCAGCGGCAACATCGGCTGAGTCTGCCTGCGCTCCCAGACCACGAACGCGCCCAGCGCGACGACCGCGACGGCGATGCCGATCACGTTCCATTCGCGCTCGATGATGACGTACACGGCCGACGTCAGCCCCAGGGTCGACAGCACCACACCGACGGGGTCGATCTTCCGTCCGCTGCTGCGGCTCTCGGGCATGAGCACGACGGCGGCCACGATGGCGACGGCAGCGATCGGGATGTTCAGCAGGAAGACCGAGCCCCACCAGTAGTGCTGCAGCATGAAACCACCCAGCGTCGGCCCCGACACCATGCCGACCAGGGCCACCGCGCTCCAGGACGCCATCGCCTTGCGCCGCTCCGCCTCGTCGAAGACGGTCATCAGGATCGACAGCGTCGAGGGCATGACGAGCGAGCCGCCGATGCCCATCAAGGCACGAGCGGCGATGAGCTGCCAGGGCTCGGAGACGAGCACGGCCAGAAGGGACGCGCCGCCGAAGAACACCAGGCCGATGATCAGGAACCGCCTACGGCCGTACTTGTCGGACAGGCTGCCCGAGGTGAGCAGCAATCCGGCGTAGGCCAGCACGTACGCGTCGATGATCCACTGGATGTCCGACGGGCTCGCGCCCATCTCCTCGTTCAGCGAGGGGATGGCGAGGTTGAGGACGGTGTTGTCCACGACAAGCACCAATAGCGCCAAGCAGAGTACGACGAGAATCCACCAGCGACGGGGGTCTCGTACAGTGTTCGAGTCCACTCGCACAGCGTACGGCAATCATCGTACAGTGTGCGAGTGGATTTATCCTGGGAGGATGACCGGCAAGCAGTTCGCCTCCGTCTGGCTCCGCGAGCCGCGCAAGACCGCGAGCCCGGGGCGCAGCCGCGAGGAGATCGTCAAGGCCTCCCTCGAGCTGCTCGACGCGGAGGGGCTCGGCGGGCTCAGCATGCGCAAGCTGGGCGCGAAGCTGAGCGCGGGCGCCACCAGCATCTACTGGTACGTCGCCAACAAGGACGAGCTGCTCGAGCTGGCCTACGACGAAATCTGGGGCGAGATGAGCGTGCCCGACCCCGAGGAGGTGGGCTGGCGCGACGCCGCGTCGGTCCTGGCCCACAGCATGCGCCAGGTAATGCTGCGCCACCCATGGTCGGCCGACCTGCTCGGGCGCGTACCCGCGCTCGGCCCCAACGCCCTCCACGTGGCCGACCGGATGCGGGTGATGTTCAGGCACGCGGGGTTCAGCGGGGTGGAGATCGACTACGCCGGCGCCGCGCTCACCGCCTTCGTGTACGGCATGACGATCCCGGAGATCGCCTGGAACACCGCGATGTCCGGCCAGGCCTACGACACGGATGAGATGCGCGCGTCGGTGGCCAGGGCCGCCGCCGACTTCCCTGACCTGCTGGAGCGCATCGACATGGACACTTACGAGGATCCGCAGGTCGTTCGCGCCCTGTGTTTCGACTTCGGGCTGGTGTCGGTGCTCGACGGCCTTGAGCGGCGGCTGGCGACGTAGCAGGATTCGGGCATGAGCGAGCGAAGCGAGCGACCCATCGAACACAGCCCATTTCTCGCTCATGCGGACGAAGGCGGCCGCATGAGCGATTTCCGTGCCGCCCGCGATTTCCTCCTCCACACCGACGCCGCCACCGCCCGCCGCGACTTCCGCTGGCCGGAGCTGGCGGAGTTCAACTGGGCGCTCGACTGGTTCGACGGGGTGCTGGCCGCCGAGACGCCCGATGCCGTAGCGCTCAAGATCGTGGGCGCGAGCAACGCCCGCTACACGTTCGCCGAGCTGTCGGCCCGCTCCAACCAGGTCGCGAACTGGCTGCACCAGCAGGGTGTACGCCGGGGCGACCGGATCCTGCTCATGCTGGGCAACCAGGCGGAGCTGTGGGAGTCGCTGCTGGCCGCGATGAAGCTGGGCGCGGTCATCATCCCGGCCACGACGCTGCTGACGGCCAAGGACATCGCCGAGCGCATCGATCGGGGCGGCGTCTCCCATGTGATCGCCAACGCCGCCGACGCGGGGAAGTTCAGGGCCGGCGAGTACACGAAGATCGCTGTGGGCGACGCCTTCAACTGGCTGCCGTACCACGAGGCTTACGAGGCGGGAGAGCACTTCGCGCCCGACGCGCCGACACGGGCCGGCGACACGCTGCTGCTCTATTTCACCTCGGGCACGACCTCGCAGCCCAAGCTGGTCGAGCACACCCACGCCTCCTATCCGGCCGGGCACCTGTCGACGATGTTCTGGATCGGGCTCAAGCCCGGCGACGTGCATCTCAACGTGTCCTCGCCGGGGTGGGCCAAGCACGCGTGGAGCAACGTCTTCGCCCCCTGGAACGCGGGCGCGACCGTGCTGATCCACGACTACCAGCGCTTCTCGGCCCAGGCGCTGCTCGAGGTGCTGCGGGACGAGCAGGTCACCACGTTCTGCGCGCCGCCGACCGTCTGGCGGATGCTCATACAGGAGGACCTGGCGGCGTGGAAACGGGGAACGTTCGGGCCCGAGAGCGGCGGCTCGCATGACCAGCGAGAGCCAGGTGAGCGCGACCATGAACCGCAGCTGCCCCTGCGTACGGCGGTGGCCGCCGGCGAGCCGCTCAACCCGGAGATCATCGACCAGGTGGCCAAGGCGTGGGGCATCACGATCAGGGACGGCTACGGCCAGACCGAGACCACCGCGCAGATCGGCAACGCTCGGGATGAGGCGGTCAGACCCGGATCGATGGGGCGTCCGCTGCCCGGTTACGACGTCGTGCTCATCGATCCGATCACCGACGAGCCCGGGGACGACGGCGAGATCTGCCTGCCTCTGGACGGCCGCCGCCCCCTTGGCCTCATGTCCGGATATGTCGGTGGATCGAGTGATGCGATGCGCGGCGGGTTCTACCACACCGGCGACGTCGCCACCCGCGACCAGGACGGCTACATCACCTACGTGGGCAGGACCGACGACGTCTTCAAGGCCTCCGACTACCGCATCTCGCCGTTCGAGCTGGAGAGCGTGCTGCTGGAGCACGCGGCCGTGGCCGAGGCGGCGGTGGTGCCCGCCCCCGATCCGGTACGGCTGGCCGTACCGAAGGCTTATGTGACGCTCGCGCCCGGGTTCGAACCGGACGAGGCGACCGCGCGGTCGATCTTCGAGCACTGCCGCAGGGAGCTGGCTCCCTACAAGCGGGTGCGGCGGCTGGAGTTCGACGAGCTGCCCAAGACGATCTCCGGCAAGATCCGCCGGGTCGAGCTGCGGGTGCGGGAGCCTCGGAGGGAATACCGGGAGGAAGACCTTAACCAATGACAAAGCGTAAATGGGCGCATGGCCGTTCTTACAGTCTGATCGGCTAGGCTCTGCCCCGTGTTGCCCACCATCGCCGACGTCCTCGCCCTTGAGACCGTACGCCGGGGCAGCCCGCGCGTGGTCGCGGGCGCCGACCGGCTAGACACCAAGGTGCGGTGGGTGCACGTCGGCGAGATCGCGGACATCGCCCACCTGCTGCGCGGAGGGGAGCTGGTGCTCACCACTGGCGTCGCGCTTCCCGAGGACCCGGAGAAGCTCGCCGACTACATCGGCGAGCTTTCCTCTGTAGGCGCCTCCGGGCTGATCGTGGAGCTGGGCCGCAGGTTCGTCCGCGAGCTGCCGCGTGCCGTGGTCAAGACGGCCGAGGAGCACGGCCTGCCGGTCATCGTGCTGACCCGCGAGACGCCGTTCGTGCAGATCACGGAGTCCGTGCACTCGCGGATCATCGACATCCAGCTGGAGGAGCTGCGGGCCTCCGAGCAGCTCCACGAGGTCTTCACCGAGCTGTCGGTCGAGGGCGCGTCGCCCGCCGAGGTGCTCGCCCAGGTGTCCAGGCTGTCCAACCGGCCCGTGCTGCTGGAGAACCTCGCGCACCAGGTGCTGGCCTGTGAGTCCGCAGGTCGCGACGCCGGTGCGCTGCTGGCCGGCTGGGAGACGCGGTCGCGTGCGGTGGCCCCGGCCGAACGGACCGCGTTCGACCCCGCCTCCGGCTGGCTGGTCACCACGGTCGGGGCGCGAGGGCAGGACTGGGGGCGGCTGATCCTGATCTGCGACTCGCCGCCGACACCGCGCGACATGGTGCTGGCCGAGCGCGCCGCCACGACCCTCGCCCTGGGCCGCCTGCTGGAGCGCCACCAGGAGTCGCTCGAACGCCAGGCGCACGGCACGATCATCACCGGCATCCTGACCCACGCCTACGCCGACCCCGACGAGGCCGCCGCCCGCGCCCGCGCCGTCGGCGTACCCCTCACGGGCCGCAAGCTGATCAGCGTGGTCATCAGGCCCACCGACCCGGCCGACCAGGCGCTCGACGGCCAGGCGCAGCTCGGCGAGCTGGCCGAGGCCACCGCCGCCGCCTGCCGCGACGCCCGTCTGCCCGCCCTGGTCGGCGCGCTCGACCAGGAGCGGGTCGGGGTCCTGCTGCCCCTCCCGCCCCGCAGCCAGGCCGAGCCCGCGCTGACCGCGCTCTCCGAGCGGCTGCGCGTGCTGTGGCGGCCGGGGTCTTCTTTCGTGCTTGCGGCGGGCTCGGTGGTGGAGTCCATCAGGGACGTACGGCGCAGCTTCCTCGAGGCCGAGCAGGTGGCCGACGTGGCCGTTCGCCAGCCGGACGGCCGGGCCTTCTACCGGCTGCCGGACCTGCGCCTGCGCGGGCTGCTGCACCTGCTGCGCGATGACGCGCGGCTGCAGACGTTCGCGGAGCGGGAGCTGGGGCCGCTGCTGGCGCACGACGCGCAGCGGGGCGGCGACCTCACCCGGATCCTGCGCATCTACCTCGACGCTGGGCGTAACAAGGCGGTCGCCGCGCAGAAGGCCCATCTGTCCAGGCCCGCCTTCTACGACCGGCTACGGCGCCTGGAGCGCATCCTGGACACGGACCTCGACGACGTCGAGTCGTGCATGTCCCTCCACGTGGCCCTGCTGGCCCTGGAGTCCTTCCGCCGCGAAACCCGCTGACGTTCTCATGGAAGGGAGGCGCGACGCCACCGGCTAATGAACCGCCGGACGCGCCCGGCCCCCGCCAAAGACCCAGCCGAAGTGCGGAGGGTGAGTGAGGCCGAGAGGGTCAGGACGACGTGGACCGCGCACGAGACGCCGCGTACCGGATCCGCCGGTCGGAGTAGCCTACCGTCGCATTTGTGCCCCTCTTCTTCAACGCCCTCGAGGCGACAGCGCACCGGCTGTCGATCGTGCCTCCGATGTTCGACTACTTCGGCGCCCTGGGTCTCCACACGCTCGTCGCGGCGGCCAGGATGGGCGTCTTCGACGCCCTGCGCGAGCACCCGTCAACCAGCGGGGAGCTCGCCACCGCGCTCAGCCTGGATCCCCGCTCCACGGACGTGCTGTTACGCGCACTGACCGGGCTCGGTTATCTGCGCGCCAGGGGCGGCCGGTATCGCCTGACCCGCGCGTCGAGGCTGTGGTTCGTGACCGACTCGCCGACGTCGCTGGTGGCGGGGCTGGAGTTCTGGGAACGTACTGCGTGCGTGATCTGGCCCAGGCTGGAGAAGACGGTACGTGACGGGGCGCCCGCCACGCCGTTCTACGCCCTGCTGGAAGGCGATCCCGACCTGTCGAGGTCGTTCCAGGCGTGGACGGCGGCGCTGGCCAGGCAGCAGGCCCCGGCGGCGGCCCGCGCCATCCCGGTGCCGCGCGGCTCCAGGCAGGTGCTGGACGTGGGCGGCGGTCACGGCCAGTTCAGCGTGGAGTTGCTGCGGCGGCACCCCCGGCTGCACGCCACGGTGCTGGACCTGCCGCAGGCGCTGGAAGCCGCCGCCGGCCATCCCCGGCTCACCGCGCGCGCCGGGTCGTTCCTGGACGACGACCTGGGCGACGGGTACGACATCGTCCTGCTGTTCAACGTCGTGCACGGGCTGGACGACCAGGAGGCGGCCACGCTCCTGCGACGGGTGGCGGCGGCGCTCAACCCGGGGGGGACGGTCGTGGTGGGCGAGCAGTTCGGGGACAGCGTCATGCCGGGACGGGCCAGCCGCACCCTGCTGCACCTGCTCGACCTGAACTACCTGGTCGCGGCGGGCGGCAGGGTGCGGGACTTCCGAGACGTGTCCGGCCTGCTCCGGGATGCGGGCTTCCGCAGGCCCCGGCACCGCCGCCCCCTGCGCTCCGTGCCCACCGAACTGGCCGTCGCCCGGACTCCCTTCAGAAGCCCATAGCGGCCCGTACCTCGTCGAGCGTGGTGATCGCCCGCTCCCGGGCCTGCTCATTGCCGACGGCCAGAATGCTCAGCACATCGGCCTCGGTGTGCTCGGCGCGGCGTTTCCTGATCGGCCGCAGGAACTCGTTGACCGCCTCGGTGACCAGGCCCTTGAGCGCGGCGGCGCCGCCGTACCCGATCTCCTCGGCGATGTCCTGCGGCGGGCGGCCGAGACAGAGGCCGGCCAGCGTGAGGAGGTTCGCCACCTCGGGGCGGTGCGTCTCGTCGAACGTGATCAACCGGTCGGAGTCCGTGCGGGCCTTGCGGATGAGAGCGGCCGTCTCGTCCTCGGTGGCCGACAGGGCGATCGCGTTGCCCCGGCTCTTGCTCATCTTGCCGCCGTCGAGCCCCTTGAGCATCGGCTGCTCTCCCATCATGGCCTCGGGCAACGGGAACACCTCGCCGTACCGCTCGTTGAAGCGGCGCGCCACCAGCCGCGTCACCTCCACGTGCGGCAACTGGTCCTTGCCGACCGGCACCAGCGTGCCCTTGCAGAACAGGATGTCGGCCGCCTGGTGCACGGGATAGGTGAACATCAAGCCGCTCACCGCCTGCTGCGAGCTGTGTGCGATCTCGTCCTTGACCGTGGGGTTGCGGCTCAGCTCGGCCACCGACACCAGGCTCAGGAACGGCAGCAGCAGCTGGTTCAGCTCGGGGATCGCGCTGTGCTGGAAGATCGTGACCTTGGCCGGGTCGATCCCGACCGCGAGGTAGTCGAGCAGCAGCTCGGTGATGTTGCGCTGGATCTCGCCGGGCAGGTCGCGGTCTGTGATCACCTGGTAGTCGGCGATCAGCACGTACATCGGGTACGTGTCCTGCAGTCTGACCCGGTTGGCCAGCGAGCCGAAATAGTGGCCCAAATGCAGGGATCCGGTCGGGCGGTCACCAGTGAGCACGACGTCGTTCATTCCGGTCTCTCTCCTTTAGGTTTTCGCCGTCCCGGAGAGGACCCGCACGCTCGGAGGGCCGTCTCGGAGACGGCCCGTGCATGGGGATTCAGCGGCCGTCTGTCGGCCGCCACCACATGCTGATGCGTGTCATATACGAATGGTATCTGATCATAGCCGCGCGCGATGTCAATCTTGTAACCTCTTCTGCCGATTGGCGCGTTCGGCTGCCTTGGAGACCTTGATCTCGTCAGTATGGTGCGGTCCCTTTTCCGCCCTCTGGAGAATCCATGTCTCGACGCACCCTCGCCGGCGGTCTGGCCATAGCCGCCACCCTCACTCTCACCACCCTGCCCGCCTTCGCGGAACAGTTGTCGGTGGGGTTCCCGTCGGCCAAGTTCCCTCTGGGCACCAGGCCCGTGCCGACCAAGAAGGCGACCGCCGTCGCTCAGGGCATCGACATGTACGACGTGAAGGCCGGCACGTCGACCGACGGCTACACGGTGACCGTGCTGATGCCGAGCGGCCGCGACTACGGGACGCAGTCGACCGCCGAGGCCAAGGCCGCCGAAGTGGAGGCCGCCGGGGAGATCCCCAGCGTGCAGAAGGTGGTCCGGCCGAGCGTCGCCGACGCCCCCTCCCAGACCGTGTACATGGTCAGGGTCGGCCTCTGGTCCCTTGATGACAAGAAGAAGGCCGAGGAGACGGCCAAGAAGCTCAAGGACGCGGAGCTGAAGGTCAAGGTCGACTACCTCGGCGACGACGGCCTCAAGACCACCGGTCCCTGGGACGTCAAGGTCGTGATGATCGACGCCAGGACGTTCCGCGGCTCGTACGTGTCCTCGCTCGGCACCAGCGTGGCCAAGCGGGAGACCGTCTCCTCGATGTCCAAGGCCCGGCACGCGCTCGTCGGGGTCAACGGCGGCTTCTTCAACATCCACACCGACAAGGCGCTGCGCGGCGAGCCCGTCGGCGCGTCCGTGGTCGGGGGCAAGCTGCTCAGCGAGGCCGTCCCCGGTCGCTCGGCCGTGATCCTCAAGGGCCACACCGCCAAGATCACGGAGCTGGACACCAGCGTCACCGCGACCTCGCAGGACGGTCAGAAGACCAAGGTCAACGGGGTGAACCGGGCCGCCGCGACGGACGAGCTGGTGCTGTACACGGAGGAGTACGGAGCCAAGACGCCCACGGGCGGGACCGACGCCGTGCTCGACGCCAACGGCAAGGTCATCGGCCAGCGCGAGTCGGGCGCCGCGGTGGCCGCGGGAACGCGGGTGCTGCACGGCAACGGCCTGGCCGCCGACTGGCTCAACGAGCACGCTTTCCAGGACTGGACGGTCAAGGTCGACACCAAGGTCGTGGACCTGCGCACCAAGAAGGCACTCAAGCTGACCCCGGACCTGAACGTCATCGCGGGCAACGTCGGCCTCGTGCGCAACGGCCAGGTGAAGATCACCGCCAAGCGCGACGGCCACGACTCCGTGAACATGATCCTCCGCCGCCACCCGCGCACCCTCCTCGGCGTCACCAGCAACGGCAGCCTCATCCTGGCCGCCATCGACGGCCGCAACCCAGGGCTGAGCGTCGGGGCGAACTTCCACGAGGCCGCCCAGTTCATGCGATGGCTCGGGGCGAAGCAGGCCGTCAACCTCGACGGTGGCGGCTCGACGGCGATGGTGGTCGGCGACAAGCTGGTCAACCGGCCCTCGGACGGCGTGGAGCGCGGCGTGGGCGACGCCCTCCTGGTCCTGCCGCAGTAACCCACCACACACACGCCTCGCCTGGGTCACGGCCCAGCGCCTCCACCCGGGCGAGGCACGTCCCGGCAGGGCATGCGCCCTCCCTCTGGGGCCGGGTCAGCTGGACGCGTACGGGCTCAAGCGTCCAGCGGCAGTCCCGTGTCCGGCTTAACGGACTTCATCGCAAGATGAGAGGTAACCTGCGCCACCCCCGGCAGCCCAGACAGCGTCTCCGAGTAGAACCGCTCGTACGCCGCCAGATCCGCCACCGCCACCCGCAGCAAGAAGTCCGGGTCCCCGAACAGCCGGTGCGCCTCCACCACCTCTGCCATCCCCGCCACCAGCCGCTCGAACTCAGCCACCGTGTCGTGATCCTCATACCTCATCACGACCGTGACGAACGCCTGGAACCCTCGCCCCACCGCGGCCCCGTCGAGCAGCGCTCGATATCCACGGATGACGCCTGACTCCTCCAGATGCCGCACTCTGCGCAGGCACGGCGACGGCGTCAGACCGACCCTGTCGGCCAGCTCGGTGTTGCTGAGCCGCCCATCTCGCTGCAGCTCTTGAAGGATCCTGCGGTCGATTCCGTCCACAGCGCAATATCCTGCCACATCTGGGACCTGGCCAGCACGAATACACCATCGGCTGCCAACCTTCCTCGACTACCGTCACGTAAGGAGGTGGAACCCATGGACACCCGGCTGCTGCTGCTCTTCCTGGGCATGGACCTGCTGCTGATCTTCACTCCGGGCCCCGACATGCTCTACGTCGTGGCCCGCTCGCTCGGCCAGGGCAGGCGCACCGGACTGACGGCGGTGGCAGGCATCTGCTCCGGCTACGCCGTGCACACCGTTCTGGCCGCCGCCGGCCTCGCCGCCGCACTCCGCGCGGTCCCCGCCGCACTGCCCGCCATGCGGTACGCCGGCGCCGCGTACCTGATCTACCTCGCGATCAGGACCCTGGCGTCACTGAGGAACCCCGCCGCCCCGCCACCCGGCGCGTCCCCCCAGCCCACGGGCACGGTGTTGCGGCAGAGCATGCTCACGGCCCTGCTCAACCCGAAGGGCGTGCTGCTCTACCTGTCGCTGATGCCGCAGTTCATCTCCACAGAGACCGGCGTCCCATTGGGCTTCCAACTCGCCTTCCTCGGCCTGCTCCACGTCGTGAACTGCGGGATCCTGTACGGCCTGATCGCCCTGGCCACGGCCCGAGCCAGCCACGCCCTGACGCGAACCCCGAAGGCCGCCCGCCGGATCTCGGCCATCTCGGGAACGATGCTCCTGGTCGTCGCGGCCGCCACCCTCGGCACCCATTGAACACAAAAAGGGCCACCCCGAAGGGTGGCCCTCTCATTAAATATTGTGCGGCGGTGACCTACTCTCCCACACCCTCCCGAGTGCAGTACCATCGGCGCTGGGAAGCTTAACTTCCGGGTTCGGAATGTAACCGGGTGTTTCCTTCCCGCCATAACCGCCGCAACCCTGCGAAACAGCTGTTTGCTGTCTCAGAATTGCCTAGTGGACGCGAGCAAAAATGCTTTGTGGTCAAGTCCTCGGCCTATTAGTACCGGTCAGCTCCACACGTTACCGCGCTTCCACTTCCGGCCTATCAACCCGGTCGTCTACCGGGAGCCTTACCCCTCACAGGTGGGAGACCTCATCTCAAGGCAAGCTTCCCGCTTAGATGCTTTCAGCGGTTATCCCTCCCGAACGTAGCCAACCAGCCGTGCACCTGGCGGTACAACTGGCACACCAGAGGTTCGTCCGTCCCGGTCCTCTCGTACTAGGGACAGCCCCTTTCAAGTCTCCTGCGCGCGCAGCGGATAGGGACCGAACTGTCTCGCGACGTTCTAAACCCAGCTCGCGTACCGCTTTAATGGGCGAACAGCCCAACCCTTGGGACCTACTCCAGCCCCAGGATGCGACGAGCCGACATCGAGGTGCCAAACCATCCCGTCGATATGGACTCTTGGGGAAGATCAGCCTGTTATCCCCGGGGTACCTTTTAGCCGTTGAGCGACACCGCTTCCACACGCCGATGCCGGATCACTAGTCCCAGCTTTCGCTCCTGCTCGACCCGTCAGTCTCACAGTCAAGCTCCCTTGTGCACTTACACTCAACACCTGATTGCCAACCAGGCTGAGGGAACCTTTGGGCGCCTCCGTTACCCTTTAGGAGGCAACCGCCCCAGTTAAACTACCCACCAGACACTGTCCCCGATCCGGATCACGGACCAGAGTTAGACATCCAAAACGACCAGAGTGGTATTTCACCAATGACTCCACCCGAACTAGCGTCCGAGCTTCCCAGTCTCCCACCTATCCTACACAAGCCGTTCCAAACACCAATGTCAAGCTGTAGTGAAGGTCCCGGGGTCTTTCCGTCCTGCTGCGCGAAACGAGCATCTTTACTCGTACTGCAATTTCACCGGGTCTGCGGTTGAGACAGCGGGGAAGTCGTTACGCCATTCGTGCAGGTCGGAACTTACCCGACAAGGAATTTCGCTACCTTAGGATGGTTATAGTTACCACCGCCGTTTACCGGCGCTTAAGTTCTCACCTTCGCATGATTACTCACACTAAGCGGTCCCCTTAACGTTCCGGCACCGGGCAGGCGTCAGTCCGTATACATCGTCTTACGACTTCGCACGGACCTGTGTTTTTAGTAAACAGTCGCTTCCCCCTGGCCACTGCGACCCCCACCAGCTCCGAGTGCAAAACTCATCACCAGCAGAGGTCCCCCTTCTCCCGAAGTTACGGGGGCAATTTGCCGAGTTCCTTAACCACAGTTCACCCGATCGCCTCGGTATTCTCTACCTGACCACCTGAGTCGGTTTAGGGTACGGGCCGCCACAACACTCACTAGAGGCTTTTCTCGGCAGCATAGGATCATCCACTTCACCACAATCGGCTCGGCATCACATCTCAGGATCAATACGAGGCGGATTTACCTACCTCGCTCCCTACATGCTTACCCCAGGACAACCATCGCCTGGGCTGGACTACCTTCCTGCGTCACCCCATCGCTTACCTACTACCCAATCAGGCCGAGCGTTCACCCTGACCCCAAGCCCGAAGGCCCGAGCGAGTTAAGGACTCTTAGTATCAAGGGGTTCGATATGGGCGCATTGAAGCGGGTACGGGAATATCAACCCGTTGTCCATCGACTACGCCTGTCGGCCTCGCCTTAGGTCCCGACTTACCCTGGGCGGATTAACCTGCCCCAGGAACCCTTGGTCATCCGGCGCGAGGGTTTCTCACCCTCGATTCGCTACTCATGCCTGCATTCTCACTCGCACAGCCTCCACAACTAGATCACTCTGCTGCTTCACCGGCTGCACGACGCTCCCCTACCCATCAACAACCCGAAAGCTGTCAATGCCACGACTTCGGCGGTGTACTTGAGCCCCGCTACATTGTCGGCGCAGAATCACTTGACCAGTGAGCTATTACGCACTCTTTCAAGGGTGGCTGCTTCTAAGCCAACCTCCTGGTTGTCTCTGCGACTCCACATCCTTTCCCACTTAGCACACGCTTAGGGGCCTTAGTCGGTGATCTGGGCTGTTTCCCTCTCGACTACGAACCTTATCGCCCGCAGTCTCACTGCCACGCTCTCACTTACCGGCATTCGGAGTTTGGCTGACGTCAGTAACCTTGTCGGGCCCATTAGCCATCCAGTGCTCTACCTCCGGCAAGAAACACGCAACGCTGCACCTAAATGCATTTCGGGGAGAACCAGCTATCACGGAGTTTGATTGGCCTTTCACCCCTACACACAGATCATCCCCCAGGTTTTCAACCCTGGTGGGTTCGGTCCTCCACCCAGTCTTACCTGAGCTTCAACCTGCCCATGCGTAGATCACTCCGCTTCGGGTCTACAGCATGCGACTCAAACGCCCTATTCAGACTCGCTTTCGCTACGGCTCCCCCACACAGGTTAACCTCGCCACACACCATAACTCGCAGGCTCATTCTTCAAAAGGCACGCAGTCACATCACAGCCGCTCCGAAGAACGACTAAGCTCCTACGGCTTGTAGGCACACGGTTTCAGGTACTATTTCACGACCCCTCACCGGGGCACTTTTCACCTTTCCCTCACGGTACTCGTGCACTATCGGTCACCAGGGAGTATTTAGGCTTACCAGGTGGTCCTGGCAGATTCACACAGGATTTCTCGAGCCCCGTGCTACTTGGGATCCCCTCAAACAGTCGACAAGGTTTCGCCTACCCGGCTCTCACGGTCTACGGCAGCCCTTCCCAGAGCTTTCAACTACCCCACCGATTTATCACTGTTCGCAACCCCGGCAGAGACTGCTAGAAGGTCCCACGACCCCGGACATGCAACGCCTGCCGGCTATCACACACGCCCGGTTTAGCCTCATCCGCTTTCGCTCACCACTACTCACGGAATCACATATTGTTTTCTCTTCCTACGGGTACTGAGATGTTTCACTTCCCCGCGTTACCACCAACCGCCCTATACATTCAGGCGGAGGCAACACCACATGACTGGTGCTAGGTTTCCCCATTCGGACATCCCCGGATCAACGTCTGGTTGGCGACTCCCCGAGGCTTAACGCAGCCTCCCACGTCCTTCATCGGCTCCTGATGCCAAGGCATCCACCGTGTGCCCTAAAAAACTTGGCCACAAAGATGCTCGCGTCCACTATGCAAATCTCAAACAACAAACAGCAAACCAGCTCGCGCCCCACCACATGTGAAGCGTCCGCTGGCCCTGTCTCCGAAGAACCAGACACGCATGCCCGTTCCTTCAGGACCCAACAGTGTGTCCAACCAGTCCGAACCCCCACAGCCGCGTTCCCACTCCGCTGTCACCAGCGACGGTACTTACAGCCAGACGATCACAGCCTGGTTGAGTAGCCAGTGCTCCACTAGTGAGCTGTCACCCCACCGAACACGCGCCGGTGAAAGGTGAAAGTAGCTCCTTAGAAAGGAGGTGATCCAGCCGCACCTTCCGGTACGGCTACCTTGTTACGACTTCGTCCCAATCGCCAGCCCCACCTTCGACCGCTCCCCCCACAAGTGGTTGGGCCACGGGCTTCGGGTGTTGCCGACTTTCGTGACGTGACGGGCGGTGTGTACAAGGCCCGGGAACGTATTCACCGCAGCATTGCTGATCTGCGATTACTAGCGACTCCGACTTCATGGGGTCGAGTTGCAGACCCCAATCCGAACTGAGACCGGCTTTTAGGGATTCGCTCCACCTCACGGCATCGCAACCCTCTGTACCGGCCATTGTAGCATGTTTGCAGCCCAAGACATAAGGGGCATGATGACTTGACGTCATCCCCACCTTCCTCCGAGTTGACCCCGGCAGTCCCCCATGAGTCCCCACCACCCCGAAAGGCGTGCTGGCAACATGGAGCAAGGGTTGCGCTCGTTGCGGGACTTAACCCAACATCTCACGACACGAGCTGACGACAGCCATGCACCACCTGTCACCCAGTCCGAAGAAGCCCACATCTCTGCAGGTGTCCGGGTGATGTCAAACCTTGGTAAGGTTCTTCGCGTTGCGTCGAATTAAGCAACATGCTCCGCCGCTTGTGCGGGCCCCCGTCAATTCCTTTGAGTTTTAGCCTTGCGGCCGTACTCCCCAGGCGGGGCGCTTAATGCGTTAGCTCCGGCACGGAGATCGTGGAAGACCCCCACACCTAGCGCCCAACGTTTACAGCGTGGACTACCAGGGTATCTAATCCTGTTCGCTCCCCACGCTTTCGCTCCTCAGCGTCAGGTAAGGCCCAGCAAGCCGCCTTCGCCACCGGTGTTCCTCCTGATATCTGCGCATTTCACCGCTACACCAGGAATTCCACTTGCCCCTACCTACCTCTAGCCGGCCCGTATCCACCGCAGACCCGCAGTTAAGCTGCGGGCTTTCACGGCAGACGCGACCAGCCACCTACGAGCTCTTTACGCCCAATAATTCCGGACAACGCTTGCGCCCTACGTATTACCGCGGCTGCTGGCACGTAGTTAGCCGGCGCTTCTTCTGCAGGTACACGTCAACTTCGTCCCTGCTGAAAGAGGTTTACAACCCGAAGGCCGTCATCCCCCACGCGGCGTCGCTGCGTCAGGCTTCCGCCCATTGCGCAATATTCCCCACTGCTGCCTCCCGTAGGAGTCTGGGCCGTGTCTCAGTCCCAGTGTGGCCGGTCGCCCTCTCAGGCCGGCTACCCGTCGTCGCCTTGGTAGGCCACTACCCCACCAACAAGCTGATAGGCCGCGAGCCCATCCCCAACCGAAAAATCTTTCCACACGCATCCCATGCGAAAGCGCGTCATATCCGGTATTAGACCCAGTTTCCCGGGCTTATCCCAGAGTCAGGGGCAGGTTGCTCACGTGTTACTCACCCGTTCGCCGCTCGAGTACCCCGAAGGGCCTTTCCGCTCGACTTGCATGTGTTAAGCACGCCGCCAGCGTTCGTCCTGAGCCAGGATCAAACTCTCCAAACAATGTCTTGTCCGGAAATCAATCCGAGCTATCCGTCAAAAAGACGGGGTCATGCATGTAAATCTCATGCACTGGCTTTTAACACACTGTTGAGTTCTCAAGAAACGGACGCGTACCCCTCACTCGAAACCATTCAGGCTTTTCGCTCGGAGGCGTTCATTTCGTTGTGTCTTAATTCTTTCAGCCGTTCAAGTCCCTGTCAAATTGACTCGACTCGCTCGATCTGCAGAAATTAAGCCGCGCCCCGTTTCCGGGACAACCCCTCTAACTTACCAGCCCTCACGAGCAGACGCGAACGCCGCCGCAGTGGAAGTTCTGGGGGTCGCCCCCGAGTGAGATCGGCGATCAAGCGCCGCCCTCGCGGGACTGGTGAACTCTATGTACGCCTCCGGGAACCGTCAAATCGATGGTTCGGGAGCGCGCCAGGGGTACGTACCCGACGTGCGAGATCATCCCGCGCCCCGGGCGCTCATCATCCTGGCGGGCATCGCCGCCGCGATGGTCGTCCTCTACGGAATCCGCGAGGTCGCGTCCATCGCAGGCCCGGTCGTGCTGGCACTCGTGCTCGTCATCGCCGTTTCCCCCATCCGTGCGCGGCTCGCTGTATGGCGCGCGCCCATCTGGCTCCAGGTGGCCGTGCCGTTCCTCATCGTCGTGCTCGTGCTCCTCGGCATGGCCGGCATCGTGACCATCTCTGCCACCGAGCTCGTATCGCTGCTCCCCACGTACGCAACCCAGTTCGACCGCCTCCTCACCGACGCGCAGCACTGGGCAACCACGCACGGGCTCAGCAACGCAATGATCAACAAAGGGTTGCAGGCGTTCGATCCGGCCAAGATCGTGGAATTGGCGCAGAGTCTGCTCGGCAGTTTGATCGGCATTCTGTCGGCGATGTTTCTCATCGTCGTGTTGTTGCTGGCGATGTGTCTCGACGCGCCGGGGACCGCGAAAATTCTCACCACCGGCGAAGGGCACAGACCGGGACTGGTGACGGCCCTGGGCACGTTCGCGCACAAAACGCGGCGTTATCTGATTGTCTCGACCGTCTTCGGACTGATCTACGCGGTCTTCGCGATGATCGCCCTGTCGCTGCTGCACGTGCCGCTGCCGCTGCTCTGGGGCGTGCTCGCGCTGATCGCCAACTACATCCCGAACATCGGTTTCGTCATCGGCCTGCTGCCGCCCGCCATGCTCGCCCTGCTGGACGGCGGCGTGCAGAAGATGTTGCTCGTCATCGCCGCGTACACGGTCACCAATGTCGTCACCCAGTCGTTCATTCTCCCCAAATTCCTCGGGGACGCCGTGGGGCTCTCCACGACCATGACGTTCATCTCGCTGATCGTGTGGACTTTCGTGTTGGGGCCGCTGGGCGCCATTCTCGCCATTCCGCTCAGTTTGCTGGCGCGGGCGTTGTTCATCGACAGCGATCCGAGCGCCGGGTGGGCACAGGCGCTGGTGTCGGGGAAGCTACCCGGAAAGTGAGACCCCGGAAAAGGAGACGAGGTCGCGCATGGACACCCCGCTCAGCCGCTTGACGTCGTGTGACAGGTGCGCCTGGTCGGCATAGCCCGCCGTGACCGCCACCTCCGCCAGCGGGACGCCGGTGCGGGCCAGGGAAAGCGCACGCTGGAAGCGGACGATGCGCTGGAGAGTCTTGGGCGCGTAGCCGAACGAGGTCAGGCTGCGGCGATGCAGCTGGCGCTCGCTGAGGCCCAGGTCCCACGCCACCTCCCCCACCGTGCGGCCGTTCCTGAGCGCGTCGGCGATGGCGGAGCTCGCGGGATCGACCGATGTCCCCTGGGCCAGGCGCCCTCTGACGGCGACACGCATCGCGTCGAGCCGCCACGTAGGGCCGGTGTCCGGGACGTGCAGGGGCGGGAGATCGGACAGCGGGACGCGCCGGTCGCGGAGCTCCTGGAGCGGGACGCCGAAGAAGTCGCCCGCCGCGCCCGGCTTGAAGCGGATGCCCACGAACGTGTCGCCCGAAGCCATGGGCGTCGGCATGGGCCCCGTGTCCGGGCCCGCCACGAACAGCCCCTCCGGCCCCCAGATCAGGTCGACGCAGGCGTCGGGCACCACGAGCTGCGTGCTGTCCGCCTCGCTGACCTGGTGCCACACGCAGGCGACGCGATCGGCGAGATCCGCGCCGGGGGGCCGTTCCACGTACATGCCCCCAACGTACGCGAGCTCACCGACAGAACCCCGGCAGCCGCCCGTACGCACGCAGCGTCTTGAGCCTCAGCATGGTGACGTATCCGCCCCATTCGTGCGCCACCACCGGGGTCCACATCAGCCAGTTCCCGCTCCATCCCCCGTCGTCGGTCTGCGCGGCGATCAAGGCGTCGAGGTGGGTGTCCAGGACGTCCTGGGCGAACAGCGGCAGCCGCAGCGGCTCGGGCGCGAAGTCCAGCGGGAAGTGCGCGTGTCCCGACGCGTCAGGATCGAAGGAAACGGTCGCGAGGATGGCCTCGCGCAAGCGCGCGAGCTCCGCCTCCGCACGGGATCGGTCCGGCACCAGGTCCAGGAACGTCACCACGGCCCTGGCCTCGTACGGGTTGGTCTCGGTGATCGCGGCGATTTGCGACCAGCAGAAGTCGGTGGCCGCGGCCAGCCAGGGATGCGTGCTGCCGTGCTTGTGCAGCAGCCCCGCGATCGAGGCGGTGGGCACGAGGCTCCCCGGCGGCTCGTCGGGGGTCTCCCACCACGGCGCGTGAAGCGTGTCGCGTACGGACGGCAGGACGAACGGCACTCCGCCGTCGGGCGCGCTGACGCGGGCCAGGTAGTCGCAGGCGGCGGGCACCATCGGCGAGTCGAACGCGCCGAGCTCGTCCAGGATCCAGAACGCCACCTCGACCGGCTCCGGCTGGCTGCCCGCGCCGCGCAGGTCGGGCTCGAGCGCGTTGCCGAAGCCGCCGTCCGCGTTCTGGTAGCAGCGCAGCACGTCGAGCACCCGCTCGCGCGGCCCGTCTTTGAAGAGCGTCTCGAAACGCAACCTGTCGATGAGGCGCCCGTTGAGATGCAGGTATCGCTCTGCGCGGTCGATCACGTCCATGGAGGCGAAGTTACCCCTTCCCTCGAGCCGTTCTCTTGTAAGAATCGGACGTGTGGAGCGGCAGCGGCGATGGTACGAGGACGAGCGGTTCACCGGCGTGAGCGACGCGGCGGCGATGCTGCCCGCCGTGCGGCGGCTCGACGAGATGATGCGCACAGAGGGGTGGGTGACCGAGGAGCCCGAGGCGCATCTCCTCCCCCACCTGCGGCGCGTGCCCGGCTGGGAGGTGCTGGGCGAGCGGCTGCTCGACGACGGCTTCTACGAGGTGCGGGCTCGCCCGGAGGAGGAGCTGGAGGGCATCGACGTGCAGCGGGCCGTGATCAGGCTGCTGTCGGTGATCGCCGAGCCCTCCTTCTTCGTACGCCAGGCGGGCGGCGACGTGTACGACTGCGTGACAGGCGTGATGCCCGGCGACCCTCCGGGGATCTTCAAGTCGCACGGGCACCTCGTCCGGGTCATAGTCGTCACGGAGCACGAGTAGGTCAGGGAGTCGCGAGCGCCTCCGTCGGCGACATTCGCGCGGCACGTACGGCCGGGTAGAAGCCCGCCACGCCACCGATGATCAGCGTGGCGAAGACGCCGCCGAGCATGGCCCAGAGCGGCACGACCGCGGGCCAGCCCTGGAAGCCCGCGTAAGCCGCGGTGACGCCGATGCCGATCAGCACGCCGCCCACGCCGCCGATGGCCGACAGCAGCAGCGACTCCGCCAGGAACTGCAGTCGGATCTGGCCGCGCGTGGCTCCGAGCGAGCGGCGCAGGCCGATCTCCGCGCGCCGCTCGAGCACCGAGATGACCATCGTGTTGGCCACGCCCACGCCGCCCACCAGCAGCGCGACGCCGCCGAGGCCGAGCAGGAGCGCGTTCAGCGTGGCGTCGGTGGCCTGCTTGGCGGCCAGCACGTCCGACGGCCTGGAGACCTCGACCTCGTTGGGCTGCTCCGGGTTCGCGGTGCCGGCGAGCACGTCGCGCACGGCGACGACGTACGCCTCCTGCGCCCTGGTGTAGATCGTGGTCGCGTAGCCGTCGAAGCCGAGCCGCTGCTCCGCGACCGGCCAGCCGACCAGGGCGGCCGTGTCCAGCTCGGGGGCGAGCGGCGCGGGTGCCAGCACGCCCACGACGGTGAACCACCGCCCGCCCAGCCACACCTGCTGGTCGGGGCCGGCCTGGACGACGCCGAGCCGGTCGGCCGCCTTGGCGCCGAGCACGGTGGCCGGGTAGCGATGGGTGGCCTCGTTCAGCCAGGTGCCGCTGACGACGGTGGCGCCGACGTCCTCGAGCAGGTCGAGGCGGGCGGCGGTGACGGAGACGCTGCTGGTCTGGGCCTCGGGGATGTGGTCGTTGCGGTACACCTTGGCCGGTGTCGTGCCGGTGGCGGTGACCGAGGTGACGGGGCCGATCCGGCCGATCATGCCTTCGGCCTCCTCGGGCAGGTGCGACGCCTCGCCGAACAGGGTCTTGCCGGGCGAGACGGTGAGCAGGTTCGTGCCGAGCGCCGCGAGCTGCCGGTTGAGGTCCTCCTGGCTGGAGGCGGAGATGCCGACGACTCCGAGCATCGCGGCTATGCCGATGGCGATGCCGAGCGCCGACAGGAACACCCGCAGCGGCCTGGCCCGCAGGCCCGCGCCGCCGACCCTGACCACGTCGCGCGGCCGCATCCGGGATGTCACCAAGGCGGTCATATCCGAACTCCCTCCACCACCTGGCCGTCGAGCATCTCGACCTGCCGGGGCAGCGAGGCGGCGATGTCGCGGTCGTGGGTGATGATGACCACGGTGGTGCCGCCCGCGTTCAGCTCGCGCAACAGTTCCATCACGCCGGCTCCGGAGCGGGAGTCCAGGTTGCCGGTCGGCTCGTCGGCCAGCAGCAGCTGCGGCTCGCCGACCACGGCACGGGCGATGGCCACCCGCTGCCGCTCGCCGCCGGACAACTCGTGCGGGCGGTGGCCGAGCCGGTGCCCGAGCCCGACACGTTCCAGGGCGTCGTACGCGCGCAGCCGCCGCTCTCGCAGGGACGGGCCCGCGTACAGGAGCCCGTCGGCCACGTTGTCCAGTGCGGAGACGCCGGCGGCCAGGTGGAACTGCTGGAAGACGAAGCCGATGACGTTCGCGCGCAGCGCGGACAGTTGCTTGTCGGTGAGCGAGCCCACGTCGTGCCCCGCGATGCGGACCTGGCCGCCGGAGGGGCGGTCGAGCGTGCCGATCATGTTGAGCATGGTCGACTTGCCGGAGCCGGAGGGACCGACGATGCCCATCAGCTCGCCGTGGTCGATGCCCATCGAGACCCCCTGGAGGGCGGTGACGTCACCGTAGTGCTTGCTCACGTCGTGCAGTTCGACGATCACTTGGGCACCGCCACGGTCATGCCCTCCTGCACGCCGGTGACCTCGACCTGGCCGTCGGCGAACATGCCGGTCTCGACCGCGACGTAGCGGGTGGACGAGCCCTCGACCACCTGCACGCCGTAGCCGCCCTCGGCCAGCGCGAGCAGCGCGCCGACGGGCACGGCGAGGACGTTCTTCCGCTGTTCCGACACGATCGTGACGTCCACGGGGGCGGCGTCGTACGACTTCTTCAGGCCGCTCACCGACACTTTGACCTCGACGGTCGTGGTGGCGTCGTTGCTGTTGGCGGTCTCGGTGGCGACCTTGCCCACGCTGGAGATCTTGCCGTTCACGGTGCTGCCGTCCGGCAGCTCGACGGTGGCCTTCATGCCCTTCCTGACCAGGTGTTCGTCGGCCACGTCGAGGTTGACGAGCACCTCGCGGGTGGTGCCGGTGGCGGTGAGCACGGGGCCGCTCGCAGTGTCGCCGAGCGTCTTTTTCAGCTCGGCGACCCGGATGGGACCGTCGGCGATCACGACGTCGCCGGGCTGCACCCTGCCGGTGACGCCGAGCCCGAGGTCGTCCTGCCAGTCCTCGACCGCTTCCCTGGTGGCCCAGGTGAACGTGTCGTCCACGTCGAAGCCGGTGTAGCCGAGTGCCTTCAGGTTGCGTTCGAGCAGCTCGACGTCCTTGCCCTCGACGCCGTCCTCCAGGGTGCGGTAGAGGGGCATGGTGCCGTACAGGAGGGGGCGGCGATCGGCGTCCACGCTGTAGACGCCGTGGCCCCGGGTGATGGTGGTGCCCTCGCCGGGAAGCCAGGTGATCGTGCCCTGGGACTTGCCGGTGATGGTCAGGGTGTCGCCGTACCCGAGGGTGCCGTCCACGGTCTCGGTCTCAGTGAGGGTCGTGCGGGTCACCTTGGCGGTGGCAGGGGGCGTGCGGGTCGCGTCGGCCGTGCCGTCGCCGTTGCCGCCGAAGCCCAGGGCAGCGGCCGCGACGGCGGCGGCGAGCAGCGCGGCGCCGCCCGTCCACGCCAGCGTCCGCAGCGGGCGGCGGGGCCGTGGCGGCAGGGCACGTGAGGTGAGTAAAGGCTCCTTGACCTCCGTCACTTCTTCCCTCCCTCCCGCGGGAACTTCTGGTTGCAGGCTTCGAACGCCGTCTTGAACTTGGGGTCGTCGCGCTTGAGCTTGCCCATGCTGCCGCTGGGGAAGGTGCCGTCGGGATTGGGGTCGGGCATGTCCACGCCGTTCTCGCGCATGCACTGGGCCAACTGGCGGAGCTGCTCGACGTCCTCCGGCTTGAGGCCTTCGCGAAGCTTCGCCGGTGCGTAGGCGCGGCAGGCGTCGAGGGCCTCCGCGAGCTTCTTCTTGTTGGTGTCCGTGCCGATCGACCTGAGGCCACCGCCCTTGTTCGGGTCGGGATCCTCCATCGGCACGCCGTGGTCGCGCATGCACTGCGCGAACTTCCTGCCCTGCTCCTGCGGATCTGCCGTCGCGGTCGCGCCGGCGGAGGCGGAGGGCCGCGCTGAGGCGCCCACGTCCACGGAGGCGACTCCGGGTGGGCTCTGCCGGCTCCCGCAGCCGACGGCGAACGCGGCCAGCAGGGCCGTCGCGATGAGTGTCCTTGTCATGCTCCGAATGTGCCGAGCGCGCTTCAATGCCGGCTGGGAGCCGCCTCGGAGTCAGGTAGGAGCACGCGGAAGGTCGAGCCCTCGCCGGGCGCGGTGTCCACCTCGACGCGGCCGCCGTGGGCTCGGACGATGGCGGAGACGATGGCCAGGCCGAGCCCGGCGCCGCCATCGGCCCTGGTCCTGGCCTGGCTGACGCGGTAGAGGCGGTCGAACAGGTGCGGTACGTGGTCGGGCGGCACGCCGGGCCCGGTGTCCGACACCTCCAGCACGGCCATGCCGCCGGACCTGCCGACCTTGACGGTGACGGAGGCGTCGGGGGGCGTGTGGCAGAGCGCGTTGCCGACGAGATTGACGGCCACCTGGCGCAGGCGGGCGTCGTCGCCCGTGATCGAAACGGGCGCCAGCCGGCCGTCCAGCCCGGCCAGCTTGACCTGCCGCTCCGGCACGCGTACGCGGGCATCGCGGATCGTGTCGGCGGCCACCTCCAGCAGGTCGACGGGGCGCCGGTCGAGCGGTCGCTCCTCGTCGAGCTGGGCCAGCGTGAGCAGGTCGTTGACCAGCACGCCCATCCTGGCGGCCTCGTCCTCGATCCGGCGCATCGCCTCGTCGGCGTCGCCGCCGCCCCTGCGGTGCAGTTCGGCGAAGCCGCGTACGGAGGTGAGCGGCGTGCGCAGCTCGTGGGAGGCGTCGGCCAGGAAGCGCCGCATGCGGGCCTCGGAGTCGGTCCTGGCGGCGATCTCGGACTGGAGGCGGTCGAGCATGACGTTCATGGCTCCGGCCAGGCGGCCGGGCTCGGTGTGCGGGTCGTGGGCGGGCACCCGGCGGGCGAAGTCGCCGCGCGCGATGTGGCCCACGATGGCCTCCATCCTGGTCAGGGGGCGCAGGCCGAGGCGTACCAGCGCGTCGGCGGCCAGGCCGAGCAGGAGCAGCACGAACGCGCTCACCGCGACGGCGATGGCGATGGCGGAGTTCTGGGTCTGCTCGAGTTCGGCGAGCGACTGGGCGAAGACCCAGGTGTTGCCGTTGGGCAGCGGCGCGGCGCGCACCCGCCACGAGGCCCCGCCGGTGCCTGGCACGGTGTAGGTCTCTCCGGTCCTGATCTCGTCGATGACCGGGGCGGGCTGGGTCTGGTCGCCGGAGGACTTGAACTGCAGCGTGCCGTCCGCGCTGTAGACCATGATCTGCTGGACGGCGGCGAACCGCTTCGTGAGCAGGTTGTAGACGTCGTTCCCCACGATGGACTTCTGCTGCGGGATCGCCTGGACGCCTTTGGCCGAGGCGATCTTGGCGATCTGTTCGAGCTGGTGGTCCACGCGGTTCATCAGGTTGTCGCGGAGCAGCACGATGCCCACCAGGTTGGAGAGCACCAGGCCGAGCGTGGCGAGCCCGAGCACGGCCATGACCAGGCGGGTACGCAGGGTCCAGGTGGCGGGTCTCACCGCGGGGTCCTCAGCGTGTAGCCGACACCGCGCACGGTGTGGATGAGCTGCGGCTCCCACTTGTCGATCTTCTTGCGCAGGTAGTAGACGTACGACTCGACGATGCTGGAGTCGCCGTCGAAGTCGTATCGCCACACACTGTCGAGGATCTGGGCCTTGCTCACCACCCGGCCGGCGTTGGTCAGGAGATATTCGAGGAGGTTGAACTCGGTGGGCGACAGGTCGACCGGCACACCGGCTCTGCGCACCTCGTGGGCCTGGGCGTCAAGCTCCAGGTCGGCGTAGCGGAGGATCTCGTCCTCGGGCTTGGCGCGGCTGCGGCGCAGGATGGCGCGGATGCGCAGCACCACCTCCTCCAGGCTGAACGGCTTGGCCACGTAGTCGTCGGCGCCGAGCGTGAGCCCCTGCACGCGATCCTCCACCCGGTCGCGGGCGGTCAGGAACAGCACGGGGATGCGCTCGCCAAGCCGCCTGGCGACCTCGAACCCGTCGAAGTCCGCCAGCATCACGTCGAGCACCACGATGTCGGGTTTGAACTCCCTGGCGGCCGTCACCGCCTCCGCGCCCGTCTCCACGGTCCGCACCTCGAACGACACCAGTCGCAGCGTCTGCGAGAGCAGCGCGCGGATGTTCGGCTCGTCGTCGACGACGAGCACCCTGGCCGGTCGGTCCATGGTTAAAGGTCTACCCGAGCCACTTCAAAGCGGGCTCAAAGCGCTCACTTCACGAAGAACACCGGCCCGCGCGGCCGGAACGGCAGCGACGCGCCCTGCGGCACCAGGAACGCGTGCTCCCTGCGGATGTGCAGCACGTCACACGCGCCGTCGGTGATCACCAGGATGGGGCCCTCCGGCGGGAAGTCGTTGGCCTGCTCGAGCAGCCTGACGCCCGGCTGGAGGACCGTGCCGCCGCGGCCGCGCACCCTGACCTTGCCCGCGATCTCCTCCACCGGCAGGTATCCGGCGTCGTAGGCGGCGGCGTCGCAGAAGACCACACGGGCGCGGGGCACGTCGCGGGCCGCCGCGTAGGAGGCGATCGCGCCGAGCGCCTTGCCGAGCAGCGTCACGTCCATGGACCCGGAGGTGTCCAGCACGACCCCGAACGTGGCCTTGCGCACGACCTCCTCGGGCCGTACCCAGCCGGGCCGCGGGATGCCGGGGCTCGACGCCTGCCTGCGCGACGCGCGGGCGTAGGAGCGCCGCTTCTCCTCGGGCTGGAAGTGCTCGTCGAACCAGCGGGCGAGCCGGGCGTCCCAGGGCAGCGGCGGCTGGTCGAGCGCGCGGATCTCCTGCTCGAGCCCGGCGGGCAGCAGGCCGCGGCCGCTGCTCTGGTGGTAGGCCAGGCCGGTGCAGAGCGCGTTGCGGTAGTACTCGTCGAGGTCGACGTATCCGCCGATGCGGCGCGGCGGCTGGTCGAGCACGTCGCCGAGCCCGCGCCCGCGCAGGGTGGCGAGCTTGCGCAGGCGGCGCAGGTCGGTGGCGATGCGGTCGTAGACCGCCTCCGCGGACATGCCGCTCAGCGACTGGTCGAACAGCAGCCCTTCCGGCATCTCGCCGACGCCCATCTCGATCAGCCACCCGTTGATCACGTAGTCGCAGGCGATGTTCCACAGGTACGGCTCCCGCATGCCGCACCGCTCACCGTGACGCAACGCGGCGTGCAGCATCTCGTGAGCCAGCACGAAACGCCATTCGGGCTCGGAGTGCTGGGCGAGCGGGTTGATGTAGATCTCCCCCGCCTCGGCGCTGACCGCGGCGATCGAGATGGCCCAGCCCCTGGCCAGCTCGGCGTCCGAGACGATCTTCATGCCCGCGGCCAGCGCGCCGAGCAGCGGGTACGAGGACGTGAACCAGCGCAGCGCCAGGTCCCAGGGGCCCTTGACGTGCCCTTCGACGGGGTGCGGGGCTCGCCGGCCCGGTCGAGCGCGCTGGTGGCCGCCTCGGCGATGCCGATCGCGAACGTGCGCTGGAAGTCGAGGTCCTCGGCCAGCTTCGCCGAGCCGATGCGGAAGTCGGGCTCGCCCAGTGGCTTGAACGGGGCCGGGACGCCGAGCCTGCGCCAGCGCTCTGACAGCGCCACCTCGTCCTGTTCGGGCAGCTCGTCGGGCAGCGGCCAGGGGCAGCGCCCGATCTTGAGGGTGCGCAGGAACCGCTCCACGGCCAGGCAGCAGGCCGCGTGGTAGGCGGGGTCCGGGCGGTCGCCGTCGATGTCCTTCGGCGCGCAGGCACGCGGGTCGGCGTGGCCGAAGCCGAGGTGGAGCAGCAGGTGGGCGAAGACCCACGTCCACTCCTCGGCGGGGGCGCGGCGCTTGGGATGGAAGCGCACGTCGCCGTCGTCGGTGGCGACGGCCCAGGTGTCGCTCCCCAGCTCGTCCTGCTCGGCCTCCAGCAGGTAGCTGTGGAAGACGCGGAAGAGCGGTTGCCGGAGGACGGTGTTCCAGCCGTTGTGGACCTCTGCCCGCCACGGATCGACCTTGGGCTTGGCGCGGCTCATGACCGGGCCGCCATCAGCCGCGGCACGTCCCTGCCGACCTCCACCAGGAACCAGGTGGGCAGGGCGGGCGCGCCGTCGGCGTTGTTGGCGATGACCAGCTGGGCGCATTCGAGGGAGATCTCGGCCAGCTCCACCAGCAGGGTCTTGGCCCGGAAGCCCAGGTCGCGACCGCGGGCGGAGGATCCGCGCTTGTCCGCGGGCAGCTCCTTGATCAGGCGGGCGCGGAACGCCTCGGCCAGGAAGTAGAGCAGGTCGCGCTCCTCGGGCTTGCGGGGCCAGGGGGCCTCGCCCTTCAGCACGGCCTCCAGGTCGTACGCGTGCCGCACGGTCTTGACGTACGCGCGGAAGGCCGAGGCGTGCGTGGCGGTCAGCGTCCCGAACGCCAGCATGGCGATCGTCTCGTCGGGCACGTCGTCGCCGTACGAAAGCAGCACGTCGGACAGCATGTGCCAGGCCCGCGGCGAGGAGAACGGCTCCTCGGTCTTCGGCGGCGGGCTCCACAGGTGGTCGGGCCGCTGCACCAGGTAGTCGACGATCCACGGGTGGATACCGTTGGCGGCGGCCCACTTCAGCCAGTCGTCGGCCGAGGCCCGCAGGTGCACGTGGACCAGCCGGTTGATCAGCGCGGACGCCATCGGGCGGGCGAGCGCGTTGTCGGTGGCGCGGTTGCCCGCGCCGATCACCACCGAGCCGGCGGGCAGGTCGTACGTGCCGATCCTGCGGTCGAGGATCAGCGAGTAGAACGCCTTCTGCACCTCGGGCGCGGAGGCGTTGAGCTCGTCGAGGAACAGGCAGTACGGCTCCGCGCGGGCGATCGACTCGGGCGGCGCGAACCGGCTGCGCCCGTCGACCAGCTCGGGCACGCCGATCAGGTCTTCGGGGGCGAGCTGGGTGCCGAGCAGCGTCACGCACTCCAGGCCGAGCGAGTCGGCGAAGTCGCGTACCAGCGAGCTCTTGCCGATGCCGGGGGCGCCCCACAGGAACACGGGCCGGACCACGGCGACGTGCAGCAGCAGCTCGGGGAGCTGCGCCGGGGTGACCGTGACCGTTGCCTGCACGCATTCCAGGGTGGCGAATCACGCGCCGCCCGCGCATCACATTTAATTACGTTGCCCGGGTGACCGGCCGCTGCCTACTGTGACCGGCATGACATGCATGTTCACCTGCCAGGTTTTCATTCGCATCCGCCACGGCCGGGCTCTGGCCCGCTAGCGGACGCGACGATCTGAGCAGAGCCTGATCCGGGCGTCCGCGCGCGTGCCCAGGGCCCTTCGAGACACGTCAATCTCGAGGACCCGGAAGGGCAAGTGCTGTGGCGCAGAATTTCGCGCACGGAAACTATTCACATACTCAACGCAAAGCCAGGAACAGCGGCGGCCGCACGCCCACGGACCGGGCGCGGCGCACTCTCTCGCAGAATTTCCTGGCCGACAGGCATGCCGTCGAGCTGGTGGTGAAGGCCGCCGCCCCCGAAGGGCTCGTGCTGGAGCCCGGCGCGGGCGAGGGTGTCCTCACTTTCGCACTGGCCGAGGCGGGCGCGAGGGTCGTCGCCTACGAGATCGACCCGAGACTCGCCGTACGACTGGCCGGCCGCACACGCGACGATCCCAGGATCGACGTGGTCAGGGGCGACTTCACGGTCGCACGGGCGCCGCGGGAGCAGTTCGCGGTCGTGGGCAACATCCCGTACTCGATCACGTCGAAGATCGTGGACTGGTGCCTGCGGGCGCCGGCGCTGACCTCGGCGACACTGCTCACCCAGCGGGAGTACGCCCGCAAGCGGGCGGGCGACTACGGCCGCTGGAGCCTGGTCACGGTCGAGTCGTGGCCGTGGTTCAGCTGGCGGCTCGGCGACACGATCGGCAAGGAGGGCTTCCGCCCCGTCCCGTCCGTCGATTCGGCGATCCTGCGCATCCAGCGCAGGCCGCAGCCGCTCGTACATGGGCGCGGCTCCTACCAGGAGCTGGTCGAGCTCGGGTTCGGCGGTGTGGGCGGCTCGGTGCGCGCCTCGCTGAAGACGCGCTACCAGGGGGTGGACGCCGCGCTGGAGGCAGCGGGCGTCGCCCGTGACACCGTCGTGGGCCACGTCCACCCCGACCAGTGGATCACCTTGTGGGAGCGCCTATGCCGGTGACTTGACCCTGGCCGGCTCCGAACGGCCGACGATGGGAGCCAGTCCTGGGGCCGCGGTCGCGATGCGGCGGCCCCAGGGCATGGCCAGCGCCAGGATGGGGAGCAGCACGATCGACGCCCGTGACCAGTCCTGGTGCAGGTACCACCAGGTGTTGACGTCGAACTGCGTCATGTAGAGGTAGCCGTATCCGGACCAGATCGACACGCCCACGATGGCCGGCCAGGCGAACTTGGTGGGCCTGGCGACCAGGAACGGCATGAACCACAGCAGGTATTGAGCGCCCAGCCGCGGCGTCACCACCATGAAGATCAGCAGGATGGCGATGGTCATGTCGATCGGGTCGGCTCGCCGCCAGATGAGGATCACCGCGATGACGCACGCGTAGATGAGGTTCGTGCCGAAGGAGGCCAGCGCCGGTATCAGCGCCCAGTCGCCGCCGGTGAACCACGGCGTCCAGCCCCATTCGCCGATGATCGGCCGGATGTCCCGGATCGTGTTGATGACCGCGGGGATCTGGTCGAGGGACGTGCCCGCGAAAATCGGCAGCGTGACCAGGAAGAACAGCGGCAGGAGCCCGGTGGTGAACAGGGCGGCGACGCGGGAGCGCAGGTTGGGCAGGAGCAGCAGCATGCCGGGGATGAGCCAGATCGGCCAGCTCTTGGCGCACAGCGCGAGGCCCATCAGGACTCCGGCCAGCGCGCCCCGCTTGAGATCGGACTTGTCGTCGGGCCCCGGCAGCAGGGCGCGGTGCAGCATGCCGCCCCGGCCGATCACGCGCGGGATCGAGGAGCGCACGCCGTAAGCGGCCACGCCGGCGCGTACTTTGGCGACGACGTCCGTCGCGACGCCGGGACGCTCCAGCGGGCCGGAGCCGCGGGCCACCACGAACGCGGCCACGCCGAACACGAGCGCGACCGGCTCGACCTGGCCGTGGATGCAGGCGATCATCAGGGCGAGCGGGTTGAGCGCGTACTGCAGGGCGCGCAGCGACGCCTTGGGGCCGCCGGCCAGCTTGGCCACCAGCGGGATGAGCACGATGTCGGCGACCACGGTGACCAGGCGCCCGGCGAACTCCCACGGGATGCCGAGCCAGAGCAGGATGCCGTACACGTACGGGATGGTCGGCAGGAAGTGCCAGCCGCCCTCGCTGGCCAGCACCGGGTCCTGGCCGCGCAGCACGGCCTCGCCCGCGGGCTTGAAACTCTCCATGAAGTCGACGGGCTGCCACGAGTCGATCGCCGACGTGTACATGATCAGCAGCCGCACGGCCACGCCCACGAGGACGGCGACAATGAGCGGCGGCCGCCAATCGCGCCATTGGGCGATGAGAGCGAACACGACACCGGCGACGAGGACTATCCCCGTGAGAACTGCGTAATCCATGGCGGCCTCTAGCCTGCCGCAACATCGGCGGTGCTTGCCACCAGGGCTTCCAATTCTTATCCCCGACATGCCGATACGTATGGCGATAGTGCATCACTGTCTGTGTTGAACTTTTTCCATGGGGGGATCGCAGGTCAACCAGGCACTGGTCAGGCTCTATTTCGAGGTGAGGGATGGTACGCGCGACCCGGTCGCCACCTGGGCGAAACTCACAGCGAATTCACAGCAATATCGGGCGGGCAGAGGCGAGCGACGGGTGCCGCTCGACGACGCCACGGCGGCCGAGCTGACGGCCGCGGCGATAGTGCACACCACCGCCCAGCACGGGGCCGACCGGGTGGCGGCGCTGTCCACCTCGCCACTGGCGCGGCTGGTCGGCGGGCTCGGGGGCGCGGTGCTGACGGAGCATCCGTGCGCGCCGGATCAGGTGCTGGGGCCGCGGTTCGCGGGCCCGGGCGCCGACGACTGGGCGCGTGCGGCGTACGTGCTGCAGTGGGGTGAGAACAACCGGCTGGTACGCACGCCGGACACGCCGTGGGTGATCGCCGGGCGGTACAAGGGGCAGAAGGTGGTCGCGGTGGGCACGCATCCCACGCGGCTGTCTGACGAGACGCTGGTCGTGCGCCCCGGCACCGACGGGGCGCTCGCGATGGCCATGGGGCACGTGCTGCTCAAGGAGTTCTACCTGGACAGGACGCCGTTCGCCGAGCACGCCATGGAGCACACCGACCTGCCGTTCCTGGTGCGGCTGCGGGCGCGCGAGGACGCGTACGTGCCGGGCGGGCTGCTGGGGCGCGGGTGCGACCGGCTGAGCGTGTACGGCGGCGAGGCGGTGGAGGTGCTGCTGCCGCGCTTCGACGACGGGCCCGGTGTGCTGCGCCGCGGCGTGCCGGTGCTGCGGGAGGGCGACGAGCTGGTGACGACCGTGTTCGACCTGCTTCTCGCCGTCTATGGCGTGTCGCGCCCCGGGCTGCCCGGCGTGTGGCCGTCCGGGTACGCGGACCGGGGTGAGCCGTACACGCCCGCCTGGCAGGAGGCGTGCACCGGGGTGGCCGCGTCGCGGACGCTGAAGATCGCGCGTGAGCTGGGCGTGACGGCCGAGAAGACCGGAGGGCGGTGCCTGCTCGTGCCGGGGCGGCTCGATACACCGCACGCCGACACCGCCTACCGGGCGATGCTGTCGCTGCTGGTGCTCACCGGGTGCGGCAGCGGGTGGGCGCAGGCGGGCGGGGCGGGAATCCCGCTGGTGCCGTACCTGTGCCTGCACGCGTGCGGCGAGGACCTGGCGGACGTGGGCGCGCTCAGCTGGGCGCTGGCCGAGGGGCTGTTCGCGCGCAGGACGGCGCGCTCGGTGCTGCTGGAGGCGGTGCGCGACGGCTGGCCGATGGCGCCGCCGCCGCGCGTGCTGGCCCTGCCGCGGCCGATCTACCCGCTGCCGCCCGACGTGGACCTGCTCATCGGGCCCGACGACCATTGCGACCTGTCAACGCCCGACGTGGAGCTGGTGGCCGGCTCGGTCGAGAAGCTGACCGGGCGTACGCCCACCGCCGAGACCCCGAGCGGGCCCGGCGGGGGGCGGATGCGGCTGCTGGTGGACCACGCCTGGATGCACGAGTACGGCGAGGCGCTGCCCACCTACCGGCCGCCGGGCCTCGGCATCCCGCTCAAGCCCACTCAACTCGTCAGGTGAGCCCGTTCAGGTACGCCCGGTGGCTCCGGGAGAACTCGAACCCGTTGTACTTGTCCCAGTTGATCGACCAGGTCATGAGGCCGCGCAGGTTCGGGTAGACGCCGCGCGGCCGGTAGGTGTCGCAGTTGGCGCCTTTGGCGAGGCAGTCGAACGCCTTCTGCACCTCCGCCACGGTCGTGAACCCGTTGCCCGCGTTCGGGGAGGCGGGCAGCCCGATGGCCACCTGGTCCTGGCGCAGCGGCGGGAACATGTTGCCCGCGTTGCCCATGATCGGGAAGCCGGCCAGCAGCATGTCCGTCATGGCCACGTGGAAGTCGTGCCCGCCCATCGTGTGGTACTGGCCGTCGAGCCCCATGATCGGGCCCGAGTTGTAGTCCTGCACGTGGAGCAGGGTCAGGTCGTCCCGCATGGCGTGGATGACGGGCAGGTAGGAGGCGCTCCTGCTGTCGGCCGTACCGTTCGGGCCCGGGCCGTAGAACTGGTAGCCGAGCTGGACGAAGAACGTCTCCGGGGCCATGGTCAGCACGAACTTGGCGCCGTACCGGCTCTTGAGCGTTTTCAGCGCCGAGATCAGGTTGACGATGACCGGGGTGGTGGGGTTGGCGAGGTTCGTGTCGCCGGGGTTGAGGTAGAGCGAGTGGCCCTCGAAGTCGATGTCCAGGCCGTCGAGGCCGTACCTGTCGATGATCGCGGACACCGACTCCACGAACTTGTCCCGCGCCGCGGCGGTCGTGAGCTGCACCTGGCCGTTCTGGCCGCCGATCGAGATCAGCACCTTCTTGCCCTGGGCCTGCTTGGCCCTGATGGCGGCGACGAAGTCGGCCTCGGGCTCGACGTTCGGGCATTCGGCCGCCGGGCACTGGCGGAACCTGATGTCGCCCGAGGTGACCGAGGTGGGCTCGCCGAAGGCGAGGTTGATGACGTCCCACTCGTTGGGCACATCGCTCATCCGGATATATCCGGATCCGTTGGCGAAGGACGCGTGCAGGTAACCCACCATCACCCGCTTCGGCAGCGCGCCGCCTCCACCGCCGCCGCTCGTCGTCGTGCCGCTCACTTCGGGCGTGTACGCGGAGCAGTTGTTCGCGGCGTCGCAGGCGCGGACCTTGAAGCGGTACGTGGTCGACGCGGCGAGCCCGGTCGCCTGGTGGCTCGTCCCGGTGACGGCGACCGGGGCGCCTCCGTCGCGGGAGACCTCGTAGCGGGCGACCCCGACGTTGTCGGTGGCGGCCGACCAGCTCACCGTGAGGCTCGAGCTCGTGGCGCCGCCGGCGGACAGGTTGCCCGGGACCGTCGGGGCCTGGGTGTCCGGCGTGCCGCCCGGGCCGTCGAGCACCACGTCGTCGGCGAGATAGGCGCCCTGGCCGTACCAGCCGTTGACGTAAACGGTCACGGACGTGGTCGAGGGGCCGGTGGTGAAGGAGGTCTTCAGCTGGGTCCACGCCGCGCCCGGGGAGCCCCAGGTCTGCGGGTCGGTGCCGCCGGTGCCGGTCGCTCCGAGGAAGACGTAGCCGCCCTGGACCCAGGCCGAGAGCTGGTAGGCCGTGCCGGGTTTGACCGTGACGACCTGCTGGCAGCGGGCGGTGTCGCTGCCTGCCGGGGTGGCCCGCAGCGCCGCGGCGCCGCCGTGCACGGGTGACGTGACGGCCTGCGCGCCCGATGTGGCACTGCACGTCCAGCCGCTCAGACCGGACTCGAAACCGGGGTTGGCCAGGATGTTCGCGGCCGCCCCGGCAGCGGACGGGGTGATGGCGTGGAGCGCGGCGAGCGCCAGGGCGAGTGCGACCGGTCCTCGGAGTTTCATGGATGCCTCCATGCGGCCCGCCCCCGGCGCGGGGACGGGCCGCTCAGCGGGTCAGAAGCCGGCGGTGGTCCTGGTGAACTCCCAGTCGGCCTGGGAGATGCCGCTGCAGTTGGAGACCACGCCGCCGCCCGGGCAGGGGCGGTCACGGTTGACGGCCCAGTAGGCGAGCCTGGTCAGGCCATGCGACTTGGCCCAGTCGCGGATCTGCGTCCAGGTGGATGGGGACGTCAGCTCCTGCTGGTCGGACAGGCCGTTCATGCCCGAGATGCCCATGTGCGCGTACGCCTGGGCGTCGGTCCACCCGAAGGCGCTCTTCAACGCGTTCTTCAGGCCCTCGGAGGCGTTGACCGTGTCCTGGTACATGTTCGTGCCGCCGAAGTCGAACGGCATGATCGTGTAGTTGTCGATCGGCACGCCGAGCGCCTTGGACTGGTTGATGAGCCGCACGCCGGGCGCGGTGGGGCCGGTCTTGGAGGTCCCGAAGGTGACGACGACCTTGACGTTCGGGTTGTTCTGCTTGACGATCTTGAGGCCGTTCAGGATGCGGTCCTGGACGGTGTAGTTCTCGAACTCGTCGGTGTTCTCGATGTCGAAGTCCACGACGGCGGGACCGACGGCGTTGATGACCTGCTGCACCGCGCCCGCGAACGCCTGCGGCGTGGAGCAGTTGGGGCCGAGCTTGTTGCCCGACCAGCCGCCGAAGGAGACCTGGACGCTGCCGCCCTTCGACTTGACCGTGTTGATGGCCTGCTGGTCGGCGCCGCCGGTCAGCGGCCGGTTACCGTCCCAGGCCGGCGTGCAGCCGCCGCTGGACAGGATGAACGCCATCGTGAACGACTTGACGCCGGTCGCGTCCATGACGGTGCCCGGGTTGGGCGGGTTGCCCCAGCCCATGTAGAGGTAGGGGGCGCCGGGCATCTTGGTCCCGCCGCCGCCGGTGCAGCCGGTGGTGGTGGCAGTGGCGTCGCGGCCGGCCGACTCACCCGCCGAGTTGTACGCCTTCACCGTGTAGGTGTGCGTCGTGCATGTGCCGAGCCCGGAGACGGTCGCGCTCGTGCCGGTGACCTGGGCCCGCTGGGTGGAGCCCTCGTACACGCGGTAGCCGGTCACGGTGCCGGACGAGGCGCCCCAGCTCAGCGAGATGCTGGAGTTGGTCACGGACGTGCTGACCGTGCCGGGCTGGCCGGGCGCGCCGGGGTTGCCGCCACCCGAGCCGGGCTTCCAGAGCGCCGGCACGTTCGGCGGCTCCCAGCCGGGCTGCGAGGTGTGGGCCTGGATGCACACATAGTCGACGCCGTTGTAGGTGACGACCGCGCCGATGGCGTACGACGTCCACGGGGCCCAGGCGGCGGCCATCTGCTGCACGGCACCGTAGGCGGCGGGCGCGGCGGCCGTGAATCCGGCGCCGGTCAGCGCGAGGGCGATCCCGGCGAGTAATGCGAGGAGTTTGCTGCGAAATTTCATGGCATTCCCTGGAGGTGGGGCTTGACGGTCTTGGAGAACGACCAGTTGTTGCTCGCGTCCCAGTTGATGGACCAGGTCATCGCGCCCCTGATGTCCGGGTAGGCGCGCGGTGGCACGAAGGTCCCGCAGCTGGTGCGCTTGGCCAGGCAGTCGAGCGCCTGGTTGACGAGGGAGGGCGAGACGACGCCGCCGCCCGCGGCGCCGGGCCCGGCCGGCAGGCCCAGCGCCACCTGGTCGGGGCGCAGGCCGTTCTCGAGCTGGATGCAGGCGAGAGCGGTCATGAAGTTCACCGAGCCCTGCGCGTACGCCTGGGCCTGGTCACAGCCGAGCATGGAGCCGGAGTTGTAGTACTGCGTGTGGACGACCGTGAGGATGTCCTTGATGTTCAGGGCGAGCTTGAAGTACTCCATCCCGGTCGACTGCATGTCGATGGTCTGGGGGGCCATCGTGATGATCAGCCCGGAGCCGGCCTTCGCGCGCAGCGACCTGAGCGCCTGGGCCATGTAGGTGGCGTTGAGGCCGTTCTCCAGGTCGATGTCCACGCCGTCGAAGCCGTAGGACTGCATCAGCGCGTACACCGAGTCGGCGAACCTCGTCGCGGCGGCCGCGTCGGCGACCTGCACCCGGCCGGCCTCGCCGCCGACGGACAGGACGACCTTCTTGCCCCGCTGGTGCAGGGCCTGCACGTCGGCCCTGAACTGGGCGTCGGTGTACCCGCCGACCGCCGTGGCCAGCCCGGGGTCGAGCGTGAAGGCGACCTCGCCCGCGGTGGCGGTGGCCTCGCCGAACGCGATCGCGACCAGGTCGTACTCGTCCGGCACTGCCGACAGCTTGAGCTCGGCGGCGGCGTTGGCGAAGTTGTGCCAGTAACCGGTGAGGAAGTGTTTCGGGAGGGTCCCGCCGCCGCCTGTGCAGCCCGACGTGGTGGCGGTGGAGTCGCGGCCTGCCGACTCGCCCGCCGAGTTGTACGCCTTGACGGTGTAGGTGTGGGTCTCGCAGGCGCCGAGCCCGCCGATCGTGGCCGTGGTGCCCGTGACTGTGGCCTTGACAACGCTCCCTTCGTACACGCGATAGCCGGTCACCGTGCCCGACGACGCTCCCCACGTGAGGGTGACGGCGCTGCCCGTCGCTGTGGCCGAGACGGCGCCCGGCACGCCGGGGACCCCTGCCGACGAGCCGCCGCACGAGGCGCCGTTCAGCGTGCAGCCGGTGATGCCGGGGAAGTTGCCCGGGCTGCCGTTGAAGCCGAAGCTCGCGCTGGCGCCGGCCACGAGGGCGGGCGCCCAGCTCGGGTTGGTGAACGTGTAGTGCTGCCCGCTCCGCGACATGACCGCGTCCCATGCGGAGGGGATCGAGTAGCCGGCGGGGACGTCGAACTGGACGTTCCAGCCGGTCATGGCCGTGGTGGTGCCGTTGGTGACGGTGACCTTGCCCTCGAAGCCGGAACCCCAGTCGGAGACCTTGACGAAGGTCGCGGTGGCCGAGGCGGCCTGCGCCGGGAGGGCGTACAGGCTGAGTGCGAGGGTGGAGAGGGCCAGGAGGATCGCGCGATGTCTCACGAGTTCTTCCTTCGGGGGTGAGGTGCCGCACTGCTCGCGCCGGGGGGTGAGAACGCGAGCAGTACGGCACCGGCAAGGAGGAGCTGGCTCGGATCCGGTGAACTTATAGGAAACTTTCCTAAGTATTTGCGGCGATCGTAGCTTTGACACCGGAGGCTTACAAGACCCAAACATGACTCCGCCGTACAAGAGGAGGCTCTTGTACGGCGGTGCGGTCCACGGTTGCCGGGCCTGACAGGTAGCTGCCAGGTGGATGCCAGCGGACCCGGACACCGTTGGGGACATGACATACGCGATCGAAGCCGAAGGGCTCGTCAAGAGATACGGCGAGAAGGCCGCGCTCGACGGGGTCGACCTGAGGGCCAGGACGGGCGCCGTGCTCGGCGTCCTCGGCCCGAACGGCGCGGGCAAGACCACGGCGGTACGCATCCTCGCCACCCTGGCCGCCCCCGACGCGGGCCGCGCCGTGGTCGGCGGGTACGACGTGACCCGCCAGGCCGGAAAGGTACGCGAGCTGATCGGCCTGACCGGCCAGTACGCCTCGGTCGACGAGAAGCTGACCGGCACCCAGAACCTGCTGCTGATGGGCCGCCTGCTCGGCCTGTCCAGGTCGGCGGCCAGGGCCAGGGCCGCGGAGCTGCTGGCCCGCTTCGGCCTGGAGGAGGCGGCCGATCGCGCGGCGAGCGGCTACTCGGGCGGCATGCGCCGCCGCCTGGACCTGGCGGTCAGCCTGGTGAGCCGGCCGCGGATCCTGTTCCTCGACGAGCCGACCACGGGGCTCGACCCCCACGCCCGCGGCGGGCTGTGGGACGTGGTCAGGGAGCTGACCTCCGACGGCGTGACCGTGCTGCTGACCACCCAGTACCTGGAGGAGGCCGACCAGCTCGCCGACGACCTGCTGGTCATCGACCAGGGCCGGGTCGCCGCCGCCGGGACGCCCGACGAGTTGAAGGCGCTGGCCGGCGGGCACCGGCTCGACGTCAAGCCGCTGCGCGCCGCCGACCTGGAGAAGGCCGAGACGATCCTCGGCGCGAAGGCCGTGGACGGCAAGGTGAGCGTCCCGGTGCACGACCTGACCGAACCGCCCTCCGCGCTGAGGGCGCTCGACGACGCCGGCATCGTGCTCGCCGAGCACGCCCTGCGCCTGCCCTCACTGGACGACGTCTTCCTCACCCTGACCGGAGACCACCGATGACCACCGCGCTTTCCCAAGGGCTGACGCTGGCCTGGCGCAGCCTGATCCCGCTCAAGAACAGTCCTGGCCAGCTCGCGGGCATGCTGTTTCAGCCCGTCTTCATGATCGTCATCTTCGTCTACCTGTTCGGCGGCGCGGCCGGCGGCGACCGCGCGGGCGCGGTGGCGTACATGTTGCCCGGCGTGCTCGTCCAGGTGGCCCTGATGTCGACCATCACCACCGGCATGAACCTGGCCACCGACATCGGCAACGGCGTGTTCGACAGGTTCAGGACCATGCCGATCGCCAGGTCGGCGCCGCTGGCGGGGCGCATCATGGCGGACCTGCTCACGCTGCTGATCACGATCGCGATGTCGATGCTCGTGGGGTACGCCGTCGGCTTCCGCGTCACGACGGACCCGCTCAGCGCGCTGGCGGGGCTCGGCCTGGTGCTGCTGCTGGCCATGGCGTTGAGCTGGGGCTCGGCCTGGATCGGGCTGGTGGCCAAGTCCGTCACGTCGATGCAGGGCATGGCGACGGCCGTCCTCCTGCCACTCACGTTCGGCAGCAGCGCCTTCGTGCCCGCTACCGACATGCCCGGCTGGCTGACCTGGTGGATGAACGTCAACCCCGTCTCCCACCTGGCCGGCGCCCTGCGCGGGCTCCTGACCGGCGGCCTGCACGTGTCCGACGTGTGGATCACGTTCGGCTGGACCGCCGCGCTGCTCGTCCTCTTCGTCCCCCTTGCCCTTCGTGCTTACAACAGGAGAGTCCGATGATCGAGACCACCGAGACCATGACCTCCCGTGACGGCGCCGAGCTGGTGGCGACGCTGTGGCGGCCGGCCGAGCGCGGGCGTTTCCCCGTGCTCCTGTCGCGCAGCGCGTACGGCCGGGGCATCGAGGGCCCCGGGTTCCACCTCGACGTGCCCCGCCTGGTGGCGGCCGGGTACGCGGTCGCCATCCAGGACGTGCGCGGCACGGGCGCCTCGCAGGGCGAGTTCCGGTTCATCAGGGGCGAGGCGGCCGACGGTTACGACGCGGTCCGGTGGGCGGCGACCGCGCCATGGTCCGACGGAAATGTCGGGATGTACGGGGACTCGTACCTAGCCATCACTCAGCTCCTCGCGGCCCAGGAGCAGCCGGAGGGCCTCAGGGCCATCGCTCCGCACGTCTCCCCCGCCGGCCTGTACGAGTGCGTCTACCAGCCGGGCGGCGTCCCCAACCTCAACATCATCCTCACCGTCAGCGCGATGGTGCTGGCCGTGGACGAGCTGGACCGCCGGATCGCGCTCGGCACGGCCACGGAGGAGGACAAGGGCAGGTACCTGGCGGCCATCGGCCTGCCCGACAGGTTCGGCGAGCGTATGAGGGAGCTGTCGGAGCGGCTGCCGCTCGGCGACCAGCCGCTGCTGGCGGACCTCGTGCCCTTCTACTTGACGTGGATGGGCACCCCCGACCCCCTCGACCCGCTCTGGCGTGACGGGGTCGTCGACCACTCCCGGATCGAGGTGCCCGCGCTGGTCAGCACCGGCTGGTACGACTACTTCCGTGACGGCTCCATCGGGCACTACGAGCGGCTGCGCGGCGAGTCGCGGCTGATCGTGGGCCCGTGGACGCACTTCACACATGACCGGGGCATCTGCGGGCGCGACTACGGCGACCAGGCCGGCCAGGAGGCCGTCGACTGGACAGGAGTGCACCTCGGCTGGTTCGACCACTGGCTGCGCGGGGAGCCGATGCGCGACCAGGCCCGCGTGAAGATCTTCGTGATGGGCGACGACGCCTGGCGGGACGAGGAGGACTGGCCCATCGCGCGGGCCCGGCGCGTGCCGTACCACCTGGGCCTCAACGGAGTGCTGAGCACGACGCCGGTGGCGGGCGGCTCCGCGGAGTTCGTCAGCGACCCCGGCGACCCGGTGCCGACGGTGGGCGGCGCGGTCATGTCGTTCGAGGCGTTCGGCCCGCTCGACCAGCGGCCGCTCGACGAGCGCGGCGACGTGCTGCGTCACCAGACCGAGCCGCTCGGCGCGCGGGTGGAGGTGAGCGGCGAGGTGGAGCTGGTCGCGCGCGTCTCCTCGACCGCCGCGAGCGCGGACGTGACGGCCAAGCTGATCGACGTCCACCCCGACGGGCGGGCCGAGTTGCTGACCGACGGCATCGCGAGGGTGAGCGACCTGGCGCTCGGCGAGGTGCGCGAGGTCACGGTACGGCTCGGCGCGATCTCGAACGCGTTCCTGCCGGGCCACCGGATCAGGATCGACGTGGCGGGTTCGAACTTCCCCCGGTTCGGCAGGAACATCGAGAAGGGCACCACCACATTGCATGGCCCCTCCTACGTCGTGCTGCCGACCATCCCGTAGACCTCCTGCCGCGACATGGCCGCGCCCTTGGCGAAGCACTCGTCGAAGTGCTCGTCACCGAGCGCGGCCCTGGCCTTTTCCAGGCCCTCCGAGGTGTCGAACGAGGTGTCGCGCGGCTCGATCGCCGACGACGCGCCGAACAGCACGGCCGCCCGCTCCTGATCGCCCGCGGACTGCGCGGCCAGCGCGAACCCGGCCAGCACCAGTGAGAGCACCGGCCGGTCGGGGCTGGTGACCCCGAGCGCTCCGAGAGCCCGGCGGTGCTGCTCGAGCGCGGCGTCCAGCTCGCCGTTCCGTGCCAGCGCACGGCCGTACGACGTGCTGAGCGAGGCGGTGAGCTGGGGCATCGGCGGGCACTGCGCGAGCACGTCGAACAGCCCGCGATAGATCTCCAGGCCCTGGGCCAGATCGCCGCGCTGGCAGGCGTGCGCGGCCTCGGCCAGTCCGAGCAGCAGCCGCGTGAACGGCGCCGTCTCCCCGTCCACGCTCGCCCTGGCCCTGTCCAGGTCCTCGTTCGCGCCGTCCAGGTCGCCGCCGCGCGCACGCAGCTCGGCCAGCCTGATCAACGTGGAGATCGCCTCGTCGGCGCCGACCCAGTCGCTTGTCAGCGACCACGTCTCGGCGATCAGATCGTCGGTCGGCGCTCCCCTCGCGGCCCGCAGCTCGGCCAGCCCGATCAGCGCCTCGCTCAGCCCCCACCGGTCCCCGAGCTGCCTGAACCCGGCCACAGCCCGCTCCAGATTCTCTTCGGTACGCGCGGGGCCGCCGATCATGAGAGCGGCGCTGGACAGCCAGAGGTCGTCGCTCCGGGCGTACGCCTCGAGCAGTTCGACGGCGTATTCGTCGCGTCCCGCGGCGGCGGCCATGACGGCCCTGCTGATCTTGAGCATCGGGTGCAGCGGCCCCTCCCGCTCGGCCACATCGGATATCCGGTCCATCCGGTGCGAGAGCGCCAGCATGGCGGGCCGGTCGTTGATGATCGTGCCGAACAAGTTCACGCCGTACGCGAACATGCAGGCCATGTACGGCCTGGTCAGCCCGGGAGGCGGCTCGTCGCCCGCCAGCTCGATCGCCTGCGTGGCCCAGGCCGCGCTCTCCTGCCGATAGCCGCACATCCACCAGTACCAGTTCAGCGCCCCGCACAACCGCAGCGCCGACTCGACGTCCCGCTCGTCGATCACCCAGCGCAGCGCGGCGGCGAAGTCGTCGCGCTCGGAAGACAGGCGCTCGAGCCAGACCGTCTGCGCGGCCGTCCGCAGCTGCGGCTCCGCCCGTTCGGCCAGATCCAGCAGGTACGCCGCGTGCCGCCGCCGGTACTCGCCGACCTCCCCCGCCTCCGCCAGCCGTTCGAGCGCGTAGGCTCGGATGGTCTCCAGCATCGAGTAGCGGCCCTCGGGCGAGACCTGGACCAGCGACTTGTCGGCCAGCGCGCCCAGCACGTCCACCGCTCCCCCGCAGACCGCCTCGACCGTCTCGAGCCTCGCGCCGCCCGCGAACACGCCGAGCCTCCTGGCCAGCACCCGCTCCTCCTCGCCCAGCAGGTCCCAGCTCCACTCCACCACCGCTCTGAGCGTCTGCTGGCGCGGCAGCGCGGTCCTGCTGCCGCCGGTGAGCAGCTTGAACCGGTCGTCGATGCGGTCGACGAGTTGCTGCGGCGTCATCGTGCGCAGGCGGGCCGCGGCCAGCTCGATGGCCAGCGGCATGCCGTCCAGCCTGCGGCAGAGCGCCACGACGGCGGCCACGTTCTCGTCGTCGATCGCGAACCCGGGCCGGGCGGCGGTGGCCCGGTCCAGCAGCAGCCGGACCGACGGGTACGCCTCCGCCTGCTCGGGGCCCGCGCCGACGGGCGGCGGCGCGAGTGGCGGGATGGGCGCCAGGTGCTCGCCCGGCACGTTGAGCGGCTCCCGGCTCGTGGCCAGCATCCTCAGCTCGGGGCATTCGGTGAGCAGCCGCTCGGCCAGCTCGGCGGCCACGTCGATGAGGTGCTCGCAGTTGTCCAGGACGAGCAGCGCGGGCCGGCCGGCGACGGCCTCGGCCACCTGCGCCACCGGGTCGCCCCCTTCCGCGGGCATGCGGTACGGCGGGCGGTCCTGGCGCAGCCCCAGTGCGTCCAGCACGGTGCCCAGGACCTCTTTCGGGTCGCTGACCGGGGCCAGCTCGACCATCCAGGACGATTCGGCGGAGCGCAGCGCCACCTCGGTGGCCAGCCTGGTCTTGCCCGCGCCGCCGGGGCCGACGAGCGTGACGATCCTGGCCTGGCCGAGCAGGGCGGCGAGCTGGTCCAGCTCGGCCTCGCGCCCGATGAAGCTGGTTCTCGGTGCCCGTACGTTGCCCCTCTGCCGGGCCTGGACCTGTGGCGCCGGCGGACGTACCTCTCCCGAGACGACCGCCAGATGGGCGGCACGCAGCTCGGGCCCGGGATCGACGCCGAGCTCGTCGGCGAGCGTACGGCGGGTGCGCTCGAACAGCTCCAGCGCCTCGGCCTGCCGCCCCTCGGCGGCGAGCGCCCGCATGGCCAGGGCGGCCAGCCGCTCCCGCAGCGGGTGCGCGACCACCTCCGCGGTCAGGTCGACCGGCACCCCGGTCTCCAGCCGCGCCTCGGCGCGGGCCTCGACCGCGGCGAGGCGCTCCTGTTCGAGGGCGGCGGCCGCGTTCGCCAGGAGCGGCACCGAGGTGAGATCGGCCAGCGCGGGGCCCCGCCAGAGCTCCAGTCCCTCCCCGTTCCTGGCCGTTCGCCTGAACCGCAGGGCGTCCACGTCGTCGGGCTCCACGGTGAGCGCGTAGCCGCCCGGCCTGCTCTCCACCACCTCGTACGGGCGCAGCGCCACCCGCAGCCGCTTGACCAGCGTCTGGAGAGCGTTGGCCGCGTTGGCGGGCGGCTCGTCCGGCCACAGGGCGTCGATCAGCCGCTCGGCCGTGACGGTACGGCCGGCTTCCAGCGCCAGCACGGCGAGCAGCGCCCGCAGCCTGAACCCGCCGACCGCTACCGGTCCCCCGTCGCCCTCGACCTCCAACGGCCCAAGGATCGATATCCGCACATCTCATATCCTGCCCTGCCCCTCCCCGCCGGCGAGCACCCCAACCGGCCCGCCCGGCTTGCGGCGCGAAGGGCGTCACTCGTTCATTAGGAAACCCGACAGTCAAAGGGCGCGATCCACGCGACCACCCCTAGCCGCGCGGACCGCGCCCATCTCGAACGGCGAACCCACAGGACAGCAGCGCCGCCAGCCACAGCGCCACAGCGAGCCCGCTGCGGATTCTATGGTAAACAAATAGGTATTACAGGTAAAGCTCCAATTCGCGGCAAGGCGTGGCGGGTACGGCGGGATACGGGCCGCGCCGGGCGAGATATCGTGATGTGCAGTCAAGCCTTCCCCTGGAGCAGACGCATGTTCTTCGGCATCACGAATTTCTGGACCTACGTCATCGGCGCCTTCCTGATCATTCTTCTCCCCGGCCCGAACTCCCTGTACGTGCTGAGCTTCGCCGCCCAGCACGGCGTCCGCCAGGGCTACCGGGCCGCGGCGGGCGTCTTCCTCGGCGACACCGTGCTGATGTTCCTGGCCGCCGCCGGCGCCGCCTCCCTGCTCCGCTCCAACCCGCTGCTCTTCACGATCGTCAAGTACGCGGGCGCCGGCTATCTGGCGTGGATCGGCTTCCAGATGATCAGGGGTGCGTGGAGATCCAGGAAGGCCGCGCAGACCGAGGAGAAGCCGCAGGTCAAGGCGGAGCGCCAGCCGCGCCCGTTCCGGAAGGCCCTGATGATCAGCCTGCTGAACCCGAAGGCCATCCTCTTCTTCATCTCGTTCTTCATCCAGTTCGTGGACCCGTCGTACGCCACGCCCGGGCTGTCGTTCCTGATCCTGGGCGCGGTCATCCAGGTGTTCAGCTTTCTCTACCTGACAGCGCTGATCTTCGGCGGCACCTTCCTGGCCGGCCAGTTCCGCCGGCACAGGAAGCTCAGCGCCGGTCTGACCTCGGGCGTCGGCGCGCTCTTCCTCGGTTTTGGGGCGAAGCTCGCCACCACGTCACTCAGCTGAAAGTCCGCCGAAAGGCCCTGCTGTTTTCGTGGGAACCAGATGGAACGAGTCAAAAGAGGCAGTCGCACCACCGCTCCTCGGGTACGGTAAGCCACCGGCGTGCTTCCCGGGACGCGGGTGATGCCGTTCTGGTTATGGCGAGCGGTCCATCTGGCAAGCCTTGTCCCCCGAAACCCGGGTAGACGCTGATCGTCGGCCTATCTGCGGAGCAGCCTTGAACCATCCCCCAGTCACCCTTCCACGCCTCACCGCACTCGCCCGGCAGGCGGCTCCGAAGCTGCTCGAAGGGGTTGTGGCGCCGCTGGCGGTGTTCTACCTGGCCATGATGGTCCTCGGATTCAAGTGGGCGCTCGTCGCCACCGTCGCCTGGGTCTATTTCGGAGTGGCCTGGCGGCTGGTGAGGCGGGTGAGGGTCCCCGCGACGATGTTCCTGGCCGCGATCGCGATCACGGTCCGAGCCCTCGTCGCGTTCTGGACCGGCACGTGGATGTGGTTCTTCATCCAGCCGGAGATGGGCACGATCTGCATCAGCATGGCCTTCCTCGCCTCCGTCCGGCTCAACAAGCCGCTCGTGCAGAAGCTCACGCTCGACTACATCCACCTGCCCTCGGCGGTGCTCAAGCACGAGCGGGTACGCAGGTTCTTCGCCAGGATCACGCTGCTGTGGGCCTTCGTGCTGCTGATGAACTCGACGTTGAGCATCGTCCTCGCGGTCTATGAGTCGCTGGCGGGCTCGCTCGGCGCGTTCATGGTGCTGAGGACGTCAGCGGTGGCCGTCATCAGCGGCCTGGCGATCGCGTTCTCGCTCTACGCCTTCAAGCGCGTGCTCCACCGGCTGCACGTCGCGCACACCTGAGCCCGCAGCCCACCGCTCGGCGAGCAGGAACGCCCCGCACATCCCCATGACCAGCCCGGTCAGCATGCCGAACAGCTCGGCCAGGTCGGACCCGGGTGTGCCGAGCGGCGCTCGTACGGAGGCGATGATCATCGCGTAGAGCCCGCCGCTGAACAGCGAGCCCGAGCCGAGCCAGGCCACCACCAGCGGCAGCCAGAACGGGCCGCGCCCGCGGCGCCTGACCATCAGCACGAGCGCGACGGCCCCGGCGATGGCGAGCATGCCCTCGACGCACTCCTGGATGCCCCCGGGCAGCTTGACCACGCCGATCGGCACGGCCACCAGCAGCGCGCCCCAGGCCACGACGGTCTGGAACTCCCTGGTCGGGCCGGCGAACGCGTGGTCGATCCGGGTGGTGAAGACGGCCGGCCACCGGTCGCGCGAGTAGAGGACGAAGGCCGTCATGAGCCCGGCACCCTGCACGATGAACCCGCTGTAGACCATCATGTAGATCCACGGTTCGATGGGCCCACCGGTCTCGAACACCGACAGCCCGCCGGCCAGCAGCATGATCGGCACCGTGACGATCACCACCGAGAGCAGACCGGTGCCCACCCACAGCGGGAGCAGCACGAGCCAGGCGGGCAGCCGCAGCCCCCACCGCGTGGTGAAGGCCAGCGCCAGCATCAGCCCGACGGCTTCCATGCCGAACGTCATCGCGTTGAGCCCGATCATCGCCGAGTCGTTCAGGAGGCGGGGATCGGTGGTCCCGATCGAGCTTCCCGTCAGCCAGAGCACCTTCAGCGTGAGGTACGGCAGCATCGCGGCGACCGCGACGATCGCGGCAGTGACACGCCCTATGCTCGCTCTCTGTTCACTCATGCTCCGAGCGTCGCCCGCCGGGCCGCGGATTCCCTCCCGAGCCGCGGGGAACCTCATCCCCCTCGTGGGGGATGGTCACGTCCAGCTCGAAGCCGTCGCCCGCCGGTCCGGCGGACAGCGTGCCGCCCGCGAGCCGTACGCGCTCGCGCAGGCCGGCCAGCCCCAGCCCGCCCGGCAGCGCGGTCGGACGGGCCCGCGGCCGGGTGTTGCGTACGGTGACGCGGTCCGGCGCGACCCGGACCGCGACGGCGGCTCCCGGCGCGTGCTTGGCCACGTTCGTGAGCCCCTCCTGCACCACCGCGTGCGCCAGGCCGGGCACCGGCCCGGGCACCAGGTCCAGGGTGATCGGCATGCCGGAGTCCCTGGCCCGCCGCACCAGCTCGGCCACGTCCTCGTCCACGGGTGAGAGCGGCGCCACCTCGGAGTCCTCACGCAGCAGCCCGATGATCTGACGCAGCCGCTCCGTGGCGTCCGCCGCCGCCAGGCGCAGCTCCCCCGCCGCCCTGACGTGCGCCTGGTCCAGCCCTGCGGCCAGCTCGAGGCCCGCGGCCCTGACCGCGATCAGTGCCAGGTCGTGGCCGAGCGAGTCGTGCATGTCCCGCGCGATCCTGGCCCGCTCGCGCAGCCTCGCCTGCGCCTCCGCCGACAGCCTGGCCTGCGTGCGCTGCTGCAGCAGCCTCCGCCTGAGCAGCCCCAGCAGGTACGGCACCACGTACGTGCCGAGCAGCCCCGTCACCATGGACACCCACAGGGCCAGATCGCCGCCCCTGGCCAGCACCACGCCCACGCCGACGACCGAGATCAGGAAGAAGGCCACCAACGCCGGCCAGATCGCGGCCAGGCGCCGCCCGGTGAGGTAGGCGTACCACATGATGAACGGCGACGTCGCCAGCAGCGGGAGGATCTTCACGTCGCGCCTGGGCAGCAGCCAGCTCAGGTCCACGGTCGCGAACCCCTCGCTGAACCGCCACGGCCCCAGCGGCAGCAGCAGCACCAGCGCGGCCAGCGGCCAGCGGCGGCCGACCAGCACAGCGACGGAGGCGAGCCCGATCCTGGGCACGGTCACCATGGCGAACCCGGCCGGGTCCTTGAACGGGTCAGGTCCCATGGCCGCGACGAAGATGCCGAGCACGGCCCAGAGCAGCAGGTCGTAGACCACCTGGCGGCGGCTCTCCCGGCGAAGACGTCTCACCGCTCCGACGTTATCCGCCTCCCGGACGCGGGGGACCTGCCCGAAGTCGGCAGGCGACCCTGACGAAAGTCAGGGTGGGGCCTCGTCCCCTGTCGCGGTAGGGCTAACCCCACCCCGAAAGCGCCTACCTCCACTCCTGTTTCCGCCTGTGGAAACCGGTTTGATCGAAAGTGCCCGCCGGAGGTCGGAACGGGGCCCCTGACGAAAGTAGGGGGTGGCGCGTGCCGATCGTCCGATGTGCCGTGACCTGCGGAGTTTCTACCTTCATGGGGTACCGGCCCTGAACTGCATAAGGGATGGGTCCGCGTTCGACCCGGGGCATCCCCGATGTCCCCGGCAGTCCCACGCCGACACGCTGTGTGGGTGCCCTAACGATCGGAGTACACGCTCATGTCGCACGCCATCCTCGACCTGGTCCAGCAGGCGATGTCATCGCCCTGGTTGTACGCGGCGCTGTTCGCCCTGGCACTGCTCGACGGGTTCTTCCCCATCGTGCCGGCCGAGACCTCAGTGATCACCGCCGCGGTGTTCGCCGCCTCCGGCGAGACGAACCTGGCCCTGGTCATCGTGGCGGCGGCGCTGGGCGCGTTCGCCGGTGACCACATCTCGTACCTGATCGGCAACAAGTCGGCGCGCAGACTGCGGGAGAAGAAGGCGTTCGTCTGGGCACGCGACACGCTGGCCGAGCGGGGCGGTCTCGTCCTGGTCGTGGCCAGGTACATCCCCGGCGGGCGCACCGCGACCACGCTGACCATGGGCGCCGTACGGCATCCGCTGCGCTCGTTCACGTTCTTCGACGCGATCGCGGCGAGCTCGTGGGCGGTGTACTCGGGGCTGATCGGCTTCTTCGGCGGGATGGCGTTCGAGAACGACCCGATCAAGGGCCTGCTCCTCGGCCTGGGCATCGCGGTGTCCATCACCGCGGTCGTCGAGGCCGTGAGATGGCTCAAGAAGCGACGCGCCATCCAGCCTTCCCCGGAACGACTTCCTGCGGACACGTCCGTTTGACCCTACCTGGCAACTATCCGTCTGAGAGGAGTGCGCATGACTGTGCTGGCCGCGGCGATCGCCCTGGTCGGTTCGCTGTTCTTCGCGCTCGGAGCCGCGCTTCAGCAGTTCGAGGCAGTGGAGTCGGCGAAGCCAGGCCTCCTGACCCTGCTACGCAGGCCACGCTGGCTGTTCGGCGGCGTCTCCATCCTGGCGGGTGGTGGCCTGCACATCGTCGCGCTCGGCCTCGGCCCGTTGACAATCGTCCAGCCCATGGGGGTGGCCAGCCTGCTGTTCGCCCTGCCCATCGCCGCCGCGCTGCACGGCCGCAAGCCCTCACACAAGGAGCTGGCGGCCGCGGGCGTGGTGGCGGCCGGGCTGATCGGGCTCGTGCTCCTGGTCCCCGAGTCCGACGGTCCCACCCACCTCAGCCCCAGCGGGGTGCTCACGCTGCTCGGCGTGGCCGGCGTCGCGGCGGTCCTGCTGTGGGCCGGCTCGAGGGCGGTCTCGCCCGCGGGCCGGGCCGCGCTGCTGGCCACCAGCTCCGGCGTGCTGTACGGCGCCACCGCCACGCTCATGCGCGTGCTGGTGGACGGCGCCTGGAACTGGTGGTACCTGCTCGCGCTGCCGGTGCCCCTGCTGCTGGCGCTGATGATGCTCCAGCGGGCCTACGCCGTCGGGCACTTCGGCGTCTCGTTCGCCTCACTCCAGATCGCCGACCCCCTGACGGCGGTGGCGTTCGGCGCGCTGCTGCTCGGCGAGCCACTGCCGACCGGGATCGCGCCGGTCCTGGCCGCGGCCCTCACCGCGGCCGGCACCATCGCGCTGGCCCGGACCAGCCCACTGGAAGCACACAACAATCCCCCCACCCCTGCGTGAAAACGGAGTCTCACTGACATGGCCATGCCCCTGCGTTCACTCCCCGAGCCCGTCCCCGCCCCCGAGCGCCCCCGCCGCATCCTGATCTCGACCGACACCTACCCGCCGGACGTGAACGGCGCCGCCTACTTCACCCACCGCCTGGCCACCGGCCTGGCCGAGCGCGGCAACGAGGTGCACGTGGTCTGCCAGTCGGACGCGGGCCCGCCCACCGCGGACGTGGTGGACGGCGTGATCGTGCACCGGCTGCGCTCCGCCCCGATACCGGTCCACCCCACCATGCGCTTCACCGTGCCGACCAGGCTCGACCGGCTGATCGCGGGTATCAAGCCCGACGTCCTGCACACCCAGGGCCACTTCGTGGTCGGCAGGGCGGCCATCGCCGCCGCCCGCCGCGCCGGGGTGCCCGTCGTGGCCACCAACCACTTCATGCCCGACAACCTCTTCCAGTTCTGCCACATCCCCGACCGGCTGCGGGCCAAGGCCGGCCGGCTGGCCTGGCGCGACTTCAGCCGGATCTTCAACCGGGCCGACCACATCACCACCCCGACGCCGCTCGCCGCCAAGCTGCTGGCCGACCAGGGCTTCACCCGCGAGGTGGAGTCGGTCTCCTGCGGGATCGACCTGACCAGGTTCTACCCGCGTGCCGAGCCCAAGGCGTGGGCGCGCAAGCTGTACGACCTGCCCGACCGGCCCACCATCCTGTTCGTCGGCCGGCTGGACGAGGAGAAGCGCCTGGACGAGCTCGTACGCGCGCTGCCGCTCGTGCTGAACGAGACCGACGCGCAGCTGGTCCTCGTCGGCCGGGGCAACCAGCGGGCGGAGCTGGAGAGGCTGGCCAAGCGCATCGGCGTGGGCGAGCGGGTGTCCTTCCTGGGCTTCGTGCCCGACGAGATCATGCCCCAGGCGTTCGCCGCCGCCGACGTGTTCGCCATGCCGGGCATCGCCGAGCTGCAGAGCATCGCCACGCTGGAGGCGATGGCCACCGGACTGCCCGTGGTGGCCGCCGACGCGATGGCGCTGCCGCACCTGGTGGACGACAACGGGTTCCTGTTCCAGCCGGGCGACGTGGTCGGGCTGGCCAAGCACCTCACGGCCGTCCTCACGGACGACGGCCTGCGGGCCAGGTTCGGCAAGACCAGCAGGGAGCTGGCGCTCACCCACGACCACCAGTCGTCGCTCGCCCGGTTTGAGCAAATCTACGATGAGGTGACCCGATGATCCCACGCCAGAGCGCCTGGGGCGCCATCGCCGGCACGGCGGTCTCCGCGGGCGCGCTGGCGTACGCGCAGATCGCCCTGCCCACGCAGACGTTGCTCAGCGACTACGCGCTGGTCTCCGGCGGGCTCGTGCCCGTGCTGATCGGGATGCTGGCGTTGGCGGGGGCATGCCTGTCTCTCGCGTACGGGCTGGCGGCCGGGGACCCGCGACGTACCGCGGCCACCAGGGTGCTGCTGCTGGCCGGGGCGGCGGGGCTGATGATGAGCGCGATCTTCCCCACGGACCCCACGCCGATCGGGTCGATGACCGGCGAGATCCACCGGTGGGCGGCGGCCGTCGTGTTCACCTCGCTGCCGGTCGCCGGCTGGGTCCTGGCCAGGGGCCGGGCCGCGGCGCCCCGATGGAACGCGGTCCGGGCCATGAGCGTGACCTCCGCGGCCACGCTGGCCGTCTACCTGGCGGCGCACCCCGCCTCCATCACCTCGACGCTGATCAGCGGCTCGGCCTACTACGGGCTGCTGGAGCGGGGCGTGGTCCTGGCCGAGATGGTGCTGCTGGCGGCCATGGCTCTGGCGCCCATCGAGCGGCGGCCCACCGTCCAGACCTCGGCACCCCCGGTCGAGCCCCAGCACTCCGAGCGCTCCGAACGGCTGGCGGCCTGACGCTTCCACACTTCGACGAACGACGAAACTATGCCGTCCTAGCGTGGAGCCATGCTCATCACACGCCAAGCGGAGGCCGAGGCGGTCCTCTCCGACACGAGGTACGTGCCGCCTCCCGTACGCCAGGACGCCGAGGAGGGGACGCTGGCCTGGCTGCGCGCGCAGGTGTCGCGCTTCAGCACAGGCCGGACGCATGCCGAGCGGCGCCGGCTGCTGGTCGAGCGGCTCAACGCCGTCGACCCCACCGAGCTGAGACCGGCGGCCAAGGCCATGACATTGGAGCGGGACGGGGACTGGCGAGGCGTGCCCACGGCCGTGCTCGGCGCCGCCCTGGGCGTCAAGGACACGAGCGCCGTGGCGGCCGCCGCGACCGGCTACCTGTCCGGCGAGGAGAGCCCGGAGGCCGACGCCGCCGTTGCCGAACTGCTCGAGCTGGCCGGCATCCCCGAGATCACGCTGCTGCTGCAGGGCCACGCCGCCACGGAGGCGCTCATCGAGAACGCGTTCAGGCATGCCCACCCCGGAGACGACATCGAGACGCTGCTGAACGAGACGCTCAAGCAGGACCCGCCGCTCAAGGCCACCCGCAGGCTCGACACGCGAACCGGTGAAGAGGTGACGATCGACCTGGTGACGGCCAACCGCGACCCCTCAGGGGGCCGGGTACCCCACCTGACCTTCGGCTACGGCGTACGCCCCTGTCCCGCGCCCGCCCACGCGATCGCGCTCGCCTCGGGCGTGCTCGAAGCCCTGCTCCACGGGAATGCCAGGAGGCCCGAATGAACTTCCGCGACCTGCACCGCCCAGGCGACCCGCTGCTGCTGCCGAACGCCTGGGACTACGGCTCCGCCGCCGTCCTGGCGGCGCACGGCTTCGCGGCGATCGGGACGACCAGCCTCGGCGTGGCCGCCGCGTACGGCAAGCCCGACGGGGCCGGCGCGACCAAGGCGGAGACGATCGAGCTGGTCGAAGCCGTCAAGGACCTGGGCATCATGGTCACCGTGGACATCGAGGGCGGGTTCAGCGACGACCCCGCCGAGGTCTCCGACCTGGTCGCGAGCCTGGCCGCGCTCGGAGCCGTCGGCGTCAATCTGGAGGACGGCCGCCCCGACGGCACGCTGCGCCCGATCGAGCTGCACCAGCGGATCATCGAGGCGGCCAAGGGGCACGGCGTGTTCGTCAACGCCCGCACGGACACGTACTGGCTGAAGACCGGGGACGACACGCTGGAAAGGGTGGCCGCCTACGGCAACGCCGACGGGATCTTCGTGCCCGGCATGAGCGACCTGAAGGAGATCGCCGAGGTGGCAGCCGGCACGCCGCTGCCGCTCAACGTCCTCTACCAGCGCGGCGGCCCCACGCTGGACCAGCTCGCCGAGGCCGGCGTGGCGAGGGTGAGCACCGGGTCGCTGCTGTACCGGGCCGCGCTCGGCGAGGCGGTCGCGACGGCGCTCGCCGCCCAGGGGGAGCAGGCGCCGCCGATGCCGACATACGCGGAGATCTCCGCTCTGCTGCCGCGGCCCCGATAATCGAGGCATGCGCTTCCAGATCCTCGGGCCCACGACCGCGCTGGGCGAGGACGGCGAGCCGGTCGCGCTCGGCGGTCCCCGGGTGCGGGCGCTGCTGACCCTGCTCGCCCTGCACGCCGGCCGCATCGTCGGCGCCGAGCAGCTCGTGGACGGCATGTACGGCCCCAAACCTCCGGAGGGCGTGGCCAACGCGCTGCAGTCGCAGGTGTCCAGGCTGCGCAGGGCGCTGGGCAGGGACCTGGTGGAGTTCCACCCGGCGGGATACCGGCTGGTGGCCGACCCGCAGGAGGTGGACGCACGCAGGTTCGAGCTGCTCGCGCAGGCGGGCAGGCAGGCCATCGCCGGCGGCGACCCGGGCCGGGCGGCCACGCTCCTGCGGGAGGCGCTCGACCTGTGGCGGGGGGCTCCGCTCGCCGACGCCCCGCACGCCGGGGCCGCCGCGGCGGCGCTGGAGGAGCTGCGGCTGGCCGCCACGGAAGACCGCGTGCAGGCGGACCTGGACCTGGGCAGGCACCGCGAGCTGGTCGCCGAGCTGCGCCAGCTCACCGCCGCCCAGCCGCTGCGCGAGCGGCTGCGGGCCCAGCTCATGCGGGCGCTCTACGGCAGCGGACGCCAGGCGGAGGCGCTGACCGTCTACGACGAGGCCAGGAAGATCCTGGACGAGGAGCTGGGCGTCGAGCCGGGAGCCGAGCTGGCCGCCGCCCACCTGGCCGTGCTGAGGGCCGACCCGGCGCTCGGCGCCCCCGCGGCTCAGGCGCCCAGGCGGCGGCGGGGGCTGCGCGCCCAGCTCACCAGCTTCGTCGGCAGGGACGAGGAGATCGAGCAGGTGGGCGCCAGGCTTCGGGCGAACCGGCTGGTCACGCTGATCGGCCCGGGCGGCGCGGGCAAGACGCGGCTCGCGACCGAGGCGGCGGAACGGGCCGCCGGCGATGTGTGCTTCGTGCCGCTCGCGCCGGTCTCCGACGGCGGCGACGTGCCGAGAGCCGTGCTGGCCGCGCTCGACATCCGCGACACCCTGATGCACGGTCCCGAGCGGCCCGCCGTGGACCCGGTCACGAGGCTGGTCACCGCGCTGGCCGGCCGCACGCTGCTGCTGATCCTGGACAACTGCGAGCACCTCGTCGCGGCCACGGCCGAGCTGGCGGACGCGCTGCTGGCCTCCTGCCCCGGGCTGCGCGTGCTGGTGACCGGGCGCGAGGCGCTCGGCATCATCGGCGAGTCGATCCTGCCCGTGGCGCCGCTGCGGCTGCCGCCGCCGGAGGCGGGCAACCCCTTGGACTATCCGGCGGTCCGGCTGTTCGCCGACCGCGCCGCCGCCGTACGGCCGGGCTTCGCCGTGGACACGGGCAACGCCGCCCAGGTCGTGCGCATCTGCCGGGCGCTCGACGGGCTGCCGCTGGCCATCGAGCTGGCCGCGGCGCGGCTGCGTACCCTGCCGGTGTCCGACGTGGCGGCGCGGCTCGACGACCGGTTCAGGCTGCTGACCCGCGGCAGCCGTACGGCACTGCCCCGGCACCAGACGCTGCACGCGGTGGTCGCGTGGAGCTGGGACCTGCTCGACGAGAGCGAGCAGCGGCTGGCGAGGAGGCTCTCGGTCTTCGTTCGCGGTGCGCGGCCCGAGGCGGCCGAGCGGGTGTGCGGGCTGCCGGAGGAGGTGCTGTTCTCGCTGGCGGAGAAGTCGCTGGTGGAGTTCGTGGACGGGCGTTTCCGGATGCTGGAGACGATCAGGGCGTTCTGCGCGGAACGGCTGGCGGAGTCGGGCGAGGTCGATCCGGTCTGCGAGGCGCACGCCGGCTACTACCTCGACCTGGTCATGAAGGCCGACCCGTTGCTGCGCACCGGCGAGCAGCTGGAGTGGCTGGCCCTGCTCGACGAGGAGAGCGACGACCTCAACGCCGCGGCGCGCTGGGCGACCGAGTCGGGACGGCTGGAGACGGGGCTGCGGCTGCTGGCCCACAGCGCCTGCTACTGGTGGATGCGCGGCCACCGCGTGACCAGCGGAAGCCTGGCGGCCGCGCTGCTGGCCGAGCTCCGCCCCGGTTGCCCGCCGGGCTTGGAGGAGGAGTACATCATGTGTGTGCTCATCACGGCCTGGACGGGCGGCGTCGACGAGGGGGTGCGCCCGCGGCTGGCGGAGGCGCGGCAGCTGATGCCGGTGGAGTTCCTGCCGTCGCGGGTGGAGTTCCTGATGATGCTGCTGTCGGCGTTCACCGGGCCTCCTGGCGACTTCGATGAGATCTACCCGCTGCTCATGGAGGGCATCGACCTGCTCCCGCCCTGGCAGCGGGCCCTGTCCTACGGTGGCGCGGCGTTCGTGCTGCAGACGGTCGGCCGCATCGAGGAGGCGCTGGCCCACTTCGAGCTGGCCCTGGCCGCGTTCAAGGCGATCGGGGAGCGGTGGGGCACCGTGCTGGTGCTGTCCGGGCTGTGCGCCCTGTACCAGGAGCAGCGCGACTTCACGACCGCGTACGCGCTGGCCGACGAGGCGCTGGCGGTGGCCACGGAGCTGGACGCCAGGTCGGAGATCGCCGAGGGCCTGTGCCGGCGGGGCGACGTCCTGCTCGGCCTGGCAGACGCGGCGGGCGCACGGGCCGACTACACGCGCGCGGCCGAGATGGCACGCAGGAACGGCTCGATGGAGAACCTCGCGTGGGCGCACCTCGGCCTGGGTGAGGTGGCGCTGTTCCAAGGAGACCTGGAAGAGGCCCGCGCCCTCCTCACCCAGGCGCGCGACGAGGTCCCGGCCGACTGGTACAGCGCCGAGGACACCCGCGCCCGCATCGCCGCCGCGCTGGCGAAAGTCAGCCGGCCGGTCAGCGAGCGGTAGGCGGACCGTCAGCCGCCCTCCCGACAGTGGGCGACATGAACAACAAATGGTCCTGCCTGGCCATCGCCTGCCTGGCCACCCTGCTGCTCTCGCTCGACTTCACGGTCCTGCACCTGGCCCTGCCCCGGCTGGTGACCGACCTCGGCGCGAACTCCACGCAACTGCTCTGGATCGGCGACATGTACGGCTTCGCGCTGGCCGGCCTGCTCGTCACCATGGGCAACCTCGGCGACCGCATCGGCCGCAAGCGCCTGCTGCTGATCGGCGCGGCCGCGTTCGGCGTCGCCTCGGCGGTGACCGCGTACGCGCCCAACGCCGAGCTGCTGATCGCGGCCAGGGCGCTGCTCGGCGTGGCCGGGGCGACGATCATGCCGTCCACCCTGTCGATCGTCCGGAACGTGTTCACCGAGCCGGGCGAGCGGACCGCGGCCATCGGCATCTGGAGCGGGATGAGCGCCGCCGGCTTCGCCGTCGGCCCGGTCGTCGGCGGGCTGCTGCTCGACCACTTCTGGTGGGGCTCGGTCTTCCTGATCAACGTGCCGATCATGCTGCTGGTGCTGGCCGGCGGGATCCTGGTGCTGCCCGAGTCGCGCAACCCCCATGCGGGCAGGATCGACCTGGTCAGCGTCGCGCTGTCGTTCGCCGGTGTGGTGACGGCCGTCTACGCTCTCAAGGAGGGGGCGCACAAGGGCGCGGGGCACGCCGATGTGCTGGTGGCGGGCGTGGCCGGGGTGCTGCTGCTGGGCCTGTTCGTGTGGCGGCAGGCACGGCTGGCCGAGCCGCTGATCGACGTGCGGCTCTTCACGCGCCGGGCGTTCAGCGCGTCCATCGTCACTAACCTGCTGGCGATCTTCACGATGTCGGCCATGATGCTGATGTTCGGCTGGTATCTGCAGCTCGTGCTGGGCTGGACGCCGCTCCAGGCGGGGCTCGCGCAGCTGCCCGGCGGGCTCAGCGGCGCCGTGGGCGGCATCCTGGCCGCCAGGCTCATCGGCCGCCTCGGCAGGAACGGCGTGGTCGCGCTGGGGCTGGCCATGAACGCGGGCGCGTTCCTGTACTACTCCACGCTCGGCCTTTCGCTGAACTACCTCGCGCTGCTGCCCGTCATGGTCGTCGGCGGTCTCGGGGTCGGGTTCGCGCTCACCGTCAACAACGACAACGTGCTGGCCACCGCGCCCAGGGAAAGGGCCGGGGCGGCGGCCGCGGTGTCGGAGACGGCGTTCGAGCTGGGCGGGGCGCTCGGCATCGCGATCCTGGGCACGGTGCTGAACACCGCGTACCGGGCCGGCCTGGACGGCACCGTGGTGCAGGGCGCGGCGCGGGAGTCGATCGCCGGGGCGATGCGCGCGGCCGAGGCGCTGCCCGCCGAGGAGGCGGGCAGGCTCGTCCGCGCGGCGCAGGCGGCCTTCATCGAGGGGCTGCACGTGACCTCGCTGGTCACGTCGGGACTGCTGGTCGTGGTGGCGCTGCTGGCGTTCGTCGGGCTCCGTGGCGTGCCGAAAGTCATCCCGGAGGAGGTGCTCAGCCGGGCGTGAGCCTCCACGGCCTCAGAGGTGCTCGCCGAGGAAGCCGTCCGTCGCGTCGACGGCCTGGGTGACGTACGGCTCGCGGTCGTAGAGGTCGATGTGCTGCTTGGCGTCCACCCAGACGAGCTTCTTCGGCTGGTCGAGCCGCCTGAACACCTCCTCGGCCCCCTCGGGCGGGCAGAAGCGGTCGACGACCCCGTGCACGATCAGCGCCGGCTTCGGCGACAGGAAGTCCGCTCCCATCATGTTGTCCATCGTCACCAGCTCCCGGACGCTGGCCCTGGTCACCGAGTTGGACCAGTGCGGCGAGGCGCCCCGCGACGTGCCGTAGTACGCGTACGGCTCGTCGCCCGGCATGGCGGCTTCCCCCTCCTCGGCGACCGCGGGCATGTACTCGGCGGCGCCGCCCAGGTCCTGCCGCTCCAGGACGTCCGTGAGTCCCGCCAGCGTCGGCTGGTAGTCCATCCCGGCCCGCATGGAGTAGGGGTTGTTGTACGCACCCGCAATACCGGTAAATGTCCGAACGCGAGGATCAAAAGCAGCAAATTTCAGGGCATATCCTCCGCCAAGGCATACCCCCACCACTCCGATCCGGTCCCGGTCCACCTCGTCCCGCGACCGCAGGAACGACACGGCGGCCCGCAGGTCGCGCAGCTTGCCCTGGGGATCCTCGTCCCGGCGCGGAAGCCCCTCGGACTCGCCCCAGTTCCGATGGTCGAAGGCCAGCGTCACGTACCCCCGCTCGGCCAGCCGCTCCGCGTACAGCCCCGTGACCTGGGAGCGCACCCCGGTGAGCGGCCCCGTGAACACCAGCCCCGGCCGCGGCCCCACGCCGCCGGGCACCCGCAGGTCCCCGACCAGCGTGAGGCCGTCCACGACAAACTCGACTCTCGTGGTCAGAGTCACGAGTCGAACCCCAGTCCCATCCGGTCGAGCGCGCGCAGCCACAGGTTGCGCTTGCCCTCGTGCTGGTCGGCCTGCGCGATCGACCACCGGGTGACCTGGATCACGCCGGACCGCACCGGCTCGGGCGGGAACGGGATCGGCTTCTCCTTGACCATCCGCAGCTCGGTCCGCTCGGTAGGCTCACCCGACAGCAGGTCGAGCATGACGTTCGCCCCGAACCGGGTGGCCCCCACGCCCATCCCGGTGTAGCCGGTCGCGTAGGCCAGCCGCCCGCCGTGCGCCTGCCCGTAGAAGGCGCTGAACCGGCTGCAGGTGTCGATCACCCCGCCCCACCTGTGCGTGAACCGCACGTGGTCGAGCTGCGGGAACGTTTCGTAGAAGTGCTCGGCGAGCTTGACGAACGTCTCGTCGCGCTGCTCGTACTCGGGCCTGACCAGGCCCCCGTTGTAGTAGACGGCGTCGTAGCCGCCCCACAGGATCCGGTTGTCATCGGTCAGCCGGTAGTAGTGGAACTGGTTGCCGGAGTCGCCGACGCCCTGCCGGTTGCGCCAGCCCACCTCGGCGAGCTGGGCGTCGGACAGCGGCTCGGTCATCACCGCATAGTCGTACACGGGGACCACGAAGTGCTTGAGCCGTCGCAGCAGCGGCGGGAACACCCCGGTGCCCAGCGCCACCTGGCGCGCGCCGACCGTGCCGTGCGGCGTGCGCAGCGTGATGGTCGTGCCGTCGTCACGCAGCGAGCGGACCGGGCTGCGCTCATAGACCCGCACGCCGAGGCTCAGGCACGCGTCCCGCAGCCCCCACGCCAGCCGCGCCGGGTCGAGCATGGCGCACCCGCCGCGGTCCCAGAGCCCGCCCAGGTAGGTGGGCGAGTTCACCTCGGCCCGCACCTGCTCCTGGTCGAGTGGCAGGTAGTCGAACCCGTGCTCCGAGATCAGGTCCAGGTGCTCGTGGAGGTCGTCGAGCTGCCACTGCTCGGTGGCCACGTAGAGCTCTCCGGTGCGCTCGAACGAGCAGTCGACGCCGTAGCGCTCCAGCGTGCGCTCGATCTCGTCGAGGTTGGCCACCCCCATGCGCTCGAGGCGGTCTATCTCGTCCGGCCACCGCTCCAGGCCGTTGGCCAGGCCATGGGTGAGGGTCGCCAGGCAGAACCCGCCGTTGCGGCCGGTGGCCGCCCATCCGATCCTGCGCCCTTCGAGCAGGACGACGTCCAGCGAGGGGTCTCGTTCCTTGGCCATCAGGGCTGTCCACAGCCCCGAGAAGCCTCCGCCGACGACGACCAGGTCGGCACTCGTGTTCTCGTCGAGCCGCGGTCGCGGCTCGGGTCTGGCCGGACTGTCCAGCCAGTACGGCTTGCGCTCCGCATCAGCAAGCGCCTTCAGCGGATCCACAAATCCCACTTCCCTACGAAGTTCGTGGAGGTCTGTTTAGGTACGGCGCCGTGCTGCCACCGCGTTCCCGATCGCGATCAGCACCCCGATGCCGAAGATCAGCGTACCCATGACGTTGACCTGCGGTGGGATACCCGTCTTAACCGCACCCACGATCCACAGGGGGAAGGTGACGGTCGAGCCGTTGACGAAGCTGGTGACCACGTAGTCGTCGATGGACAGCGCGAACGACAACATCGCGCCGGCCATCACGCCCGGCATGATCGACGGCAGCGTCACCTGCCTGAACGTCCCCCACGCCGTCGCCCCCAGGTCCCTGGCCGCCTCCTCCAGCGAGGGGTCGAGCGTGACCACCCGCGCGCGCACCGTCACCACCACGAAGGACACCGAGAACAGCACGTGGGAGACGATGATCGTGTTCGCGTCGCGCGGCACGTTCCCCGAGACGAACAGCGACAGCAGTGACGCGCCCATGACCAGTTCGGGCGTGGAGATGGCGGCGAAGACCAGGAAGTTCGTGAGCCCCTTGCCGCGGAAGCGGTGCCGCCCGAGCGCCAGCCCCAGCATGGTGCCGATCAGGACCGTGATGACGGTGCTGACCGCGGCGATCACCAGCGAGTTGCGCAGCGCCACGGTCAGGTCGGAGATGTCGAACAGCTCGGTGTACCAGCGGAGCGTGAAGCCCTGCCAGGAGGTGTTCGACTTGCTCTTCTTGTCGTTGAAGCCGAAGAGGATCATCACGGCGATCGGCGACGACAACCAGACGATGATGATCCAGGTGTAGATGTGGAGGAGGCGGTCCCCGAGCCGCGTGCCCCTCATCGGGCCGCCGCCTCGAGGACGTTCTCGGTCCCGAGCGCCCTGGCGTAGACGAAGATCCCCACGAGCAGCACCGCCATCAGCGTGAACGACAGCGCCGAGGCGGTCGGGTAGTTCAGGTTCGTCAGGTACTCGGTCTGGATGATGTTGCCGATCATCGTGTTGGACGTGCCGCCGAGGATCTGCGCGTTGATCGGGTCGGCCGTGGCGGGCACGAACGTCATCAGCACCCCGGCGAACACCCCCGGTAGCGACAGCGGCAGCACCACCCGCCGGAAGGCCGCCGTCCGCGTCGCGTACAGGTCCTGAGCCGCCTCGATCACCCGCGGGTCCACCCGCTCCAGCGACACGTAGATCGGCAGGATCATGAACGGCAGGAAGTTGTAGGTCAGCCCGCCCACCACGGCGACCGTCGTGGCCAGCACGTGGAAGTCCTCGGGCAGCAGCCCCCAGCCCTTCAGCGTGCCGAACAGGATGCCGTTGTCCGACAGCAGGAAGTTCCACGAGATCGTCCGCAGCACGAACGACACGAAGAACGGCAGCAACAGCAGGAACAGGTACACGGACTTGCGCGCGCCGCCCTTGAACGCGATCCAGTACGCCACCGGATAGCCGATCACCAGCATGGCCACCGTGGCGAGCCCGCCGTAGGCCAGCGACCGCACCAGCTGGGTGCTGTACCTGCCGAGCGCGTCGCTGTAGTTGGAGAAGCTGAACGTCATCGCGAAGCCGTCGATGGCGTTTCCGGTCTGCAGGGAGACCGACGCCATCGCGGCCATGGGCACGACCAGGAAGATCGCCAGCCACATCCAGCTCGGCAGCGCCAGCAGGTAGGGGGTGAGCCGCCTCATCTGCTAGGCCTGGGTGATGGACTGGAAGATCGGGTTGAAGACCTGCTCCTGCTGGGTGGTCAGCGGGGTGTAGCTGTGCAGCTTGGCGTAGTCGGCTTCGCTCGGGAACATGAGCGGGCTGTTCACCATGTCCTCAAGGGACTTCTTGTCCTTGCCCTTGGCCGTCTTGGCCTTCTCCCTGAGCAGGTCCTGTACGGCCGGGACCGGCGTGACGTACTGGATGAACTCGTCCAGCTCGGCGGCCACGGGCGGCTGGTAGAGGTAGTCCATGAGCATGAGCGCGTCCACCGGGTTGGCCGCGCCCTTGGGGATGAGCATGTTGTCGGTCCAGATCGTGCCGCCCTCCTCGGGCACCACGAACTTGACGGGCTCGCCGGCGAGCTGGCGCTGGAAGATGTCACCCGACCAGGCCATGCTCAGCCAGACGTCGCCCTTGGACACGGCGTCAATGTAGCTCTGGTCGTAATATTTCCGGACAATTCCGGCGTCGCGCTGCGCCTTGAGCTTCTCCCCGGCCTTCTTCCAGTCGGCCTCGGTCGACTTCTCGGGGTCGATCCCCAGCGCGAACATGCCGAAGTTCCCGATCTCCTGGGCGTCGGCCATCATGCCGACCCGGCCCTTGTACTTGGGATCGAAGAGCGACTCGATGCTGGTGATGTCCTCGTTGACGTACTTGGTGTTGTACGCGATCCCGGTCACACCCGACGTGTACGGCACCGTGTACTTGTTGCCGGGATCGTAGGCCCGCTCCTTGTACTTCTGACCGGCGTTGGCCTCGAAGTTCGGCAGCTGGGAGTGGTCGAGCGGCGTGGCGTACCCCAGGTCGATCATGTGCTGGAGCTGCACGCCGTTGGTCATGACGACGATGTCGTAGCCCAGGGGCTGCCCGGCGCGCAGCACCGGGTCGGCCTTGCCGAAGAACTCGGCGTTCTCCTGGATGACCTCTTTGTACTCGTACGAGATGCCGGTGGCCTGCTTGAACTTCTCCAGCGGGGCCTTGTCCTCCGGCATGTACTCAGGCCAGTTGGCGAAGACGACCTTGCCGTGCTTGGTCTGCTTGGCCCAGAAGTCCTTGACCGCGTCGGCCTTCGGGGGCGCGGCCTTCTGTCCTTGAACGCCGCAGGCGGCCAGAGCGAGCCCTGCGGCGGAGTACCCGGCGATCCGGAAGAGGTCGCGACGGGAGCGGGGCATGGGGTGGTTCATGAGGTGCTATCAACTTCCAATCACATACGAGTGCTGCGCCTGCCACGACAGCCACACGGAGTCGCCCCGCTCCGCCGTGGCCGTGGCGTCATTCGCGTTCTGCTGGAACACGGTGATCTCGGCCCCGTCAGCGAGGCTCACCGCGTAACTGTTGTAGGTGCCCAGGTAGACCACCTCGGCGACGGTCCCGCGCACGGCGCTCAGCCCTTGGGCGGGCTCGTCGGTGCCGACGGTGATCTTCTCGGGCCGCACGGTCACCGTCACGTCGCCGTCGTGCCCGGGCACCAGCACCCGGCCGCCGCCGATCTTCAGCACGCCGCCGTTCGCCGCGCCGGCGAGCAGGTTGGAGGTGCCGATGAAGCCCGCCACGAACGCGGTCGCGGGCCGCTCGTAGATCTCACGCGGCCCGGCCAGCTGCTCGACCAGGCCGTCGTTCATGACCGCGATGCGGTCGCTCATGGTCAGTGCCTCGTTCTGGTCGTGCGTCACGTACACGAACGTGATGCCGACCTCGCGCTGGATGCGCTTGAGCTCGATCTGCATCGCCTGACGCAGCTTGAGGTCGAGCGCGCCGAGCGGCTCGTCGAGCAGGAGCGCCCGCGGCCGGTTGACCAGTGCGCGGGCCAGCGCCACGCGCTGCTGCTGGCCCCCGGACATCTCGCGCGGCCTGCGCTTCTCCCTGCCGGTGAGGTCGACGATCTCCAGCATCTCGCCGACCCGCCGCTTGATCTCCTCCTGCGGCGTCTTGCGCTGCTTCAGCCCGAACGCCACGTTGTCCCAGACGCTCATGTGCGGGAAGAGCGCGTAGGACTGGAAGACCATGTTGATGTCGCGCTTGTTGGGCGGGACGTTCGTCACGTCCTTGCCGTGCAGCCTCACCAAGCCCTTCGAGGGCGGCTCGAACCCGGCGACCATTCTCATGGTCGTGGTCTTGCCGCACCCGGACGGGCCGAGGAGGGAGAAGAACTCCCCCTCGGCGATGCCCAGCGTGACGCCCTTGACCGCCTGGACGACCTCGCCATGCGAAAGGTATTCCTTGACGACGTCCTCAAGCTCTATCGCATTCAGCTCAGCCATCCCAGGTACTGTCCCTATTCGCCGATGTAGTGCATGACGTGCTTGACCCGGGTGTAGTCGTGCAGGCCGAACACCGACAGGTCCTTGCCGTACCCGGAGTGCTTGAAGCCGCCGTGCGGCATCTCCGAGACGAACGGGATGTGCGTGTTGACCCAGACCACGCCGAAGTCGAGGCGGTTGGACATCCGCATGGCACGGCCGTGGTCGGAGGTCCAGACCGAGCCGCTCAGGCCGTACCTCACGTCGTTGGCCTTGGCCAGCGCGTCGGCCTCGTCGGCGAACGTCTGGACGGTGATCACGGGGCCGAAGACCTCGTTCTGCACCATCTCATCGTCCTGCTTGAGACCGTCGACGATCGTCGGCGCGAAGAAGTAGCCCTTCTCGCCGACCCTGGCGCCGCCGGTGAGGACCTTGGCGTGCGCCGGGGCCCGGTCGATGAAGCCCTGGACCCTGGCGAGCTGGTTCTCGTTGTTGAGCGGCCCGTAGAGGGCGTCCTCGTTGTCCAGGTCGCCGGTCACGGTGCCGGCGGCGGCCTCGGTCAGCGCGGCCACGAACTCGTCGTGCACGCTCTCCTGCACCAGCACCCGGCAGGCGGCGGTGCAGTCCTGGCCGGCGTTGTAGAGGCCGGCGACGGCGATGTCCGCGGCGGCCTTGCGCAGGTCCTTGACGTCCTCGAACACCACGACCGGGGCCTTGCCGCCGAGCTCGAGGTGCACGCGCTTGAGGTCGTCGGCGGCGCTCTTGGCGACCGACATGCCCGCGCCGACCGAGCCCGTGATGGCGACCATGGAGGCCGTCGGGTGGCCGACGACGAGCGCGCCGGTCTCGCGGTCGCCGGTGACGACGTTGAAGACTCCGGCGGGCAGCACCTCGCCGAGGATCTCGGCCAGCTTGAGCGTGGAGGCCGGGGTGGTGTCGGACGGCTTGAGCACGACCGTGTTGCCGGCCGCCAGGGCCGGGGCGATCTTCCAGACCGCCATCATCATCGGGTAGTTCCACGGCGTGACCTGGCCGATCACGCCGATCGGCTCGTGCCTGATGACGCTGGTGTGCTCGGCGAGGAACTCACCGGCCGTGGGACCCTCCAGCGTGCGCGCCGCGCCCGCGAAGAACCGGAAGTGGTCGCCGGCGACCGGGGTCTCGTCCTCGGCCATGCGGGCGCGCGGCTTGCCGGTGTTGAGGCACTCCGCCTCGTTGATCTCGTCGGCTCGCGCGTCGATCGCGTCGGCGACCTTGAGCAGCAGATTGGCCCGCTCACCCGGGGTGGTCCTGCCCCAAGACTCGAAGGCGGCGGCCGCGGCGGCGAAGGCGGCGTCGACGTCCTCGGCACCCGAGACGGGGGCCTGCAGGTAGGCCTCACCCGTGCACGGGTCGATGATGTCGGAGAATCGGCCGCTCTTCGCGTCAACGAACTCACCGTTGATGAAGTTCTGGAGACGGGTGGTCAAGGTGCCTCCTCGTGGCTGAGATGCCGCGACTCTTACAGAGCACGTTGCATCTGGACAAGGGATTTCGTGGTGAAGATACCAAATTGCTACGAATTCGCTTGACAGACCGCTAGGAACTGACAACATGTCGCACCGGGACGGCAACTGGACGGGAACGCGCCCGTAACGCCGGACCGCTAGGAGGATTGCTGTCGATGACGACGCCGCCGCGCGTACGCCGCACCAACGCCAATGCCGGGACGGTGGTGCTCGACGACCTGTCCAAGCAGATCATCGAACAGCTCCAGGCCGACGGGCGCATGCCGTACGCGGCGATCGGTAAAGCGGTGGGCCTGTCTGAGGCCGCCGTGCGCCAGCGCGTCCAGCGGCTCCAGGACGCCGGCGTGATGCAGATCGTCGCTGTCACCGACCCTCTGACGCTCGGGTTCCCGCGCCAGGCGATGATCGGCATCAACTGCGAGGGCGACCTGGAGGCGGTGGCCGACGAGCTGGCGGCCATCGACGAGATCGACTACGTGGTGCTCACGGCGGGCTCCTTCGATGTGATCGTCGAGGTGGTCTGCGAGGGCGACGGGCACCTATTGGAAATTCTCAGCAAAATTCGCGCCATCCCCGCCGTGCGGGCCACGGAATCGTTCGTGTACCTGAAGCTGCGCAAGCAGACCTACTCCTGGGGCACCCGCTAACCGACCCTCGCGACCGCGCGCACAGGCGCGCCGTCCGCTCCCGGGAGCCGGATCGGGAACAGGGACACCTCGATCGGCCTGCCCCGCGCCTGGGCGTCCAGGAGCCGGTCGAGGCCGGTCAGGTTCTCGGCGATGACGGCGTGCGCGCCGCACAACACCCGGTGTGCCGGGAAGTCCTCAGTCGGCGTGGGGTCCACGCTCAGCGCGTCGATCCCGACCGTCCGCACTCCGCGCTCCACGAGCAGCGCCGCGGCCTCCTCGGTCAGGTACGGGTGCGCCTGATAGGCATCCGTTTCCCAGTTCGCCGACCATCCAGTGGCGAGGAGCACGATTGGAGCGGTGACGTCCTGGAAGGGCGCCGCCGCGATCGGCGAGCGCGGCGCCAGACCCCGGACGTCCACCACGACGGCGGGCCCGCAGAAGCGGGACAGCGGCAGCTCGTCCAGCGTCGGCAGCGAGTCGTCGATGTGGAACGGCGCGTCCACGTGGGTGCCCGACTGGGAGCCGAGGTGCAGCCCCAGCACGTTGACGCCGTCCCGCGCCACGGTGAGCGCCGGGCCGACCGAGACCTCGGGATCGCCCGGATACACCGGCATCCCGGTCTCGATCGGCACCGACAGGTCGACGAGCTCCATCACGTGACCGGCTCGGCCGCCGCGTCCACGATGGGCAGCACCGGGGTGTCGGCGGCTCGGGCCAGTCGCGGCCCCTCGGGTCCGTAGACCTCGCGCGGCTCCGGGAAGGCGGCCAGCAGCGCCAGGTAGAGCAGCCCGGCCACGGCCAGCCCGACCGGCAGCGAGATGTCCACGCCGCCGGCGAGATCTCCGAGCGGCCCGACGAACTGCCCCGGCAGGTTGACGAACATCAGCGCCAGTCCCCCCGCCACCAGCCAGGCGCTCAGTCCACGCCAGTTCCAACCGTGCGTGAACCAGTAGCGCCCGCCGCGCTGGCGCCGGTTGAAGACCTGCAGGGCCTCCGGGTCGTACCAGCCGCGCCGGGTCACGTAACCCAGCATCATGATCACCATCCACGGCGCCGTGCACGTGATGATCAGCGTGGCGAACGTGGAGATGCTCTGCGTGAGGTTCGCGGCGAAGCGGCCGATGAAGATGAACACGATCGACAAAGTGCCGATGAAGACCGTGGCCTGCACGCGGGAGAAGCGGGTGAAGACGCTGGAGAAGTCGAGCCCGGTGCCGTAGAGCGAGGTCGTGCCCGTGGACATGCCGCCGATGAGGGCGATCAGGCAGACGGGCACGAAGTACCAGCCCGGCGAGATCGCCAGCAGCCCGCCGACGTAGTTGGGCGCGGCCGGGTCGACGTATTCGGCGGCCTTGGCCGCGATGATCGACGCGGTGGCCAGGCCGAAGCAGAACGGCAGGATGGTGGCGATCTGCGACAGGAACGCGGCGGCCATCACGCGCGAGCGCGGCGTGCTCGCCGGGATGTAGCGGGACCAGTCCCCGAGGAACGCTCCGAAAGACACCGGGTTCGACAGCACGATCAGTGCCGCGCCGATGAACGAAGGCCAGAACAGCGGGTCACCCGCCTGCAGCGTGCCCGGGTAGGAGGGGTCGAAGTCGCCGGCGAAGGCGAACACCCCCAGCACGAACAGCAGCGACGCCGCCGCCACCGCGATCTTGTTGACGAACAGCATGAACCGGAAGCCGTAGACGCACACGACCAGCACGAGCACCGCGAAGATCCCGTACGCGACGCCGTAGGACAGGTTGGTGTCCGGCAACCCCACCAACCGGTGCGCGCCGCCGACCAACGCGTCCCCCGACGACCACACCGAGATCGAGAAGAACGCGATCGCGGTGAGCAGCGACAGGAACGACCCCACGACCCGGCCGTGCACGCCCAGGTGGGCCGACGACGAGACGGCGTTGTTGGTGCCGTTGAGCGGTCCGAACAACGACAGCGGCGCCAGGATCAGTGCCCCGACCACCAGCCCGAGCACGGTGGCGGCCAGCCCCTGCCAGAACGACAGGCCGAACAGGATGGGGAAGGCGCCGAGCACGCAGGTGGCGAAGGTGTTCGCACCTCCGAACGCCACCCTGAACAAGTCGGCCGGACGCGCGGTGCGGTCGGCGTCGGGGATGCGCTCGACCCCGTAAGTCTCGATCTCGGTGATGCCGCTCATGTCTGCTTCTCCTGCATCGCCAGCAAGCTGACCAGGTCGTACGCCACGTGGGAGGCGGCGATCGAGGTGATCTCCGCGTGGTCGTAGGCCGGGGCCACCTCGACCACGTCGGCCCCGATCAGGTCGCAACCGGCCAGGCCGCGCAGGATCTCCAGCAGCTCCCGGCTGGTGAGCCCGCCCGCTTCCGGCGTCCCGGTGCCGGGCGCGTGCGCGGGGTCGAGCACGTCGATGTCGACGGACACGTAGAGCGGCCGGTCGCCGATGCGCTGACGCAGCACGTCGATCACCTCGTCGAGGCCGCGCCGCAGGACATCCGCCGCGGTCAGGATGCCGAATCCGAGCCGCCGGTCGTCCTCGAGGTCCTTCTTGCCGTACAGCGGTCCCCGGATCCCGACGTGGCTGACGGCCTCGGTGTCGAGCAGGCCCTCCTCGACCGCCCGCCGGAACGGGGTGCCGTGCGTGTACTCGGCGCCGAAGTACGTGTCCCAGGTGTCGAGGTGCGCGTCGAAGTGCAGCAGCGCCACGGGACCGTGCTTCCTGGCCACGGACCTCAGCAGCGGCAGCGCGATGGTGTGGTCGCCCCCGATCGCGACGAGCTTGGCGTCGATCGAGTCCGCCGCGCCCTCGATGCTCTCGATGGCCGCGCCGATGTCGAACGGGTTAGCCGCGATGTCGCCGGCGTCCACCACCTGCGCCCGCTCGAACGGGGAGACGTCCAGCCCCGGATGGTACGGCCGCAGCAGCCGGGAGGCCTCCCTGACCGCGGCCGGGCCGAACCTGGCGCCCGGCCGGTAGGACACCCCGGTGTCGAACGGCACGCCCACGACGGCGACGTCGGCCCGCTCGACCTGGTCGAGGCGGGGCAGGCGGGCAAAGGTGGCGAGCCCGGCGAAGCGCGGGACCTGGCTGGAGTCGACAGGGCCTTGGTTCATGCGGCCCAGTGTTCGTCATGCGTCTGACCTGCGGCAATTGTAGGTTTCACGAAGTATTACGGTATGTGTTGTGGCCGACCACAAGCTCAGCGTCGAAGACCTCCTCCGCTCCCCCGCCCTCCAGCTCCGCCTGCTGGCGGGCGAGGCCGGGCTGTCGCGTTCGGTGTCGTGGGCCCATGTGAGCGAGCTCGACGACCCGACGCCGTGGCTGCTCGGGGCCGAGCTCATCATGACGACGGGCCTCGGCGTCCCGCGTACGGCCGCCCGCCAGCGCGCCTACCTCGAGCGCCTGGACGACGCCGGGGTCTCCGCCCTAGCGCTCTCGGCCCAGCTCCACGTGCCGCCGCTGCACCCGGCGTTCTTCGAGGCCGCGGAGTCGCGTGGCATGCCGGTGCTGGAGGTGCCCCTGGCGGTGCCGTTCATCGCGATAGCGCAGGAGGTGGCGGCGGCTCTCCAGGAGGACGCGAGCCACCGCCTCGGCGCCCAGCTCCAGGTGTTCGGCGCGCTGCGCTGGATGGCCGCGGAGGGGCTGGACACCGCGACCCTGTTCAAACGCCTGGAGCGTCTGTCCGGATACGACGTCTACATGTGCACGCCTCAGGGCCGCGCCCTGCTGCCCGGCGTGCCCGTGCCCGCGCTCGACGTCCTGCCCACGGAGCCGGACGCGCCTCCGACGATCCCCGGCGGCTTCGTCCTGCCGGTGTCCGCGCCCGGCGGCCCCGCGGGCTTCCTGGTCGCCTTCGAACGCGAGGGCGCCCGCCCTGCGGGCCTGGCCGTGGTCCAGCACATAGCGACGGTGGCCGCGCTCCAGGTGGCGATGGCCAGGCACGAGCACGAGACCCTGCGCAGGGAGGGCGCCGAGACGCTGGCCGAGCTCCTCCAGGACGTGCTCGACCCTCCGGCCGCCCGCCGCCGGCTCGCCAGGCTGGGCCTGCCGCTGGAGGAGGACTCGGTCCTGCTGGTGGTCCGCGGCGCTCCCGACGACGCCCTGCGCCGGGCCCTGGACGAGCTCCCCCACCTCATGCTGCGCAGAGGAGACGACCACTACCTCCTGGGCCCACCGGAGCTCGGCTCCGCCATCACTGCCATACCGGGGGTGCGCGCGGGCATGAGCCGCCCGTTCCCGCCCGGCGAGTCGATGCGGCTGGTCCAGCGCGAGGCGCTCTGGGCGGTCGCGCACGCGGCGGAGTCGGGCAGGCCGCTGGCGCACTACGGCGACGACACGACGGGCCGCTGGCTGCCCGACGACCCGGCCACGCTGGCGGCCCTGGTGGACCACATGCTGGGCGAGGTGCTGGCCTACGACAAGGCCCACGACTCGCGTCTGCTGGCGTCCGTACGTGTGTGGATGGAGCGCAACCGCCACACCGACGACGCGGCAGCGGCGCTCCACATCCACCCCAACACCCTGGCCTACCGGCTGCGGCGCTTCGCCGCCCTCACGGGGCGGGATCTGTCATCGAGCTCGGCGTTCGCGGAGGTCTGGCTAGCTATCCGCGCCGCTCGTCAACTCGGCCTTCTGGGGTTTGGGCCGTGACGGACAGTCTTTCAGCCGGCAGGTCATGATGGGCTGGAAGAACTGCTCCTCGCACTCAGCCCAGGCAGCCCGCTCGAACCAGATGTCCAGGACATCGAGATGCCCCATGTTCCTGATGGCACGGTCCATCTTGTCCGAAAGCTTAATTCCCCGAACTTCGATGAGCATCAGGAGCGCTCTGATCATGCCTTCTTTCCGGCCGAAGACTTGAGGAAAGACCACATTGCTCTGATAATCACCGAATTCCGCTGCGGTGGGGATGCCGTCCCAGTCAGGCAAAGAGATCCTCCGCCGACTCGGCGGTGAACGCCCGCTGGAACCAGACTTCGAGAGTGGCCGTGTCCTCACAGCCCGCGATCCGCGCACGAACCTTCTCGGACACCGCGATGCCACGCATCTCCAGCAGCTTCAGCAGAAGCCTGGCTTCGCCTTCCGCCCTGCCTTCCGCCCGGCCCTCAGCCAGCAGGCTCTCGGCGTACTCGCCCTGGTAGGGATAGGTCTGCATAGCCATGAGTCTCCCCCATTCTTCCTGTGCCACGCCAGTGAGCGATGTGTTTATGTAGTACCCGTACCATCCGGCAAGCTTGGGATCGATCCTGCTCAGAGCCTGTTCCAAGGTGCCCAGGATGTCCTTGAACAGCGGGTCGCCACTCCTCGTGATGGCTGAGACGACGGCCAGCCCGATGTTGGCCTCAGCCTCGTCCACGTCGGTGATGACCGGGGTGTTGTCGGGGCCGATGACCAACGGGGTCAGGGTCAACCCAGGATGGCCGGTTTCTATGGGCTTGGCCGCCCAGCGGGCGATCTTTCGGTCAGGGCAGATGACCACCAGGCAGACCGGGCATCTCTCACGGGCCCGGAAGTTGGCGATGTACTCCAGCCACGAATAGAGCTTGTCCTTGTCCTCTCCGCGTTGCGTCTCCGTGATGACCCCGAACTTCTCCTTTCCCTTGCCGTAGAGCAGCGCGCCGTCAGCTCGGCACACAGCCGGCTTGGCGTCCGACAGATCCGGCGAGCCGAGCCGAGCGTCGCCTGATTCCGGTATCGGCAGGTCGAACAGTGACCGCAGCATCTGCGCGGTATGTCCGAAATCGAGGGTGGCGATTTTGGTGACCCCCTCGTGTTGCGACGTGACCATGCCGCAACATTACAACTGGCGTTCGACCCATTACTCAGAGTTGACGAATTTGGATGGTCGCGATTTCCCACGGCCCCATGGGCAGCCGCACCACACCATCGGTGACCTGCAGAGACTCACCGGGACGCCCTCGGAGGTCGGCGCGCCTGACCTGCCCAAAAGTGCCGGAAATGGTGGCTTCCGTGGCGTTGGCGGTCAGCGCCACCACCCGCAGCTCCTGCCAGTCGTCACGCATCCTGAGCGAGGTCATCACCACCCCGTCGCCCGTCACCGACAGCCCGGACGCGGGAGAAGGCAGCGGGAGCGCCCGGTCGCCCTGGCCAGGGACCACGAGGAGGTCGTGGCGGAAGGTCTCCGCCTGAGGGACCACCTCCTGCCAGGACTCCTGGTACGGCATCAGCGCCAGGCTCACCGAGCGGAGCCCCCGCGACTGGGCGGCCGGGGTCGGGAGCTGGGGACCGGCAGGTTCGGGGCGGAGGGCGTTGCGGTTGCGGGAAAGGTAGCCGACCGAGCGCAGCAGGGTGAGGGCCAGTTCGCCGTCCACCAGCTCGTACTCCGTCACGTGCTCCAGCAGCGCCGCCACGCCCCCGGCGGCCACCCACGATGAGGCGGGGAAGGTGGGCAGCGGGGTCTCGCCGCAGCCGCCCTCCGAGGTCAGCCCGCGCGTGACGACCGCGAACTGGCCCTCGGCGTGTGACTGCGACGCGGGAGCGGGCAGCGGCACGTGCAGCCGTACGCGATGGTCCTCGCACCGGTTGTCGAACTCGACGTGCAGACGCACATAAGGCTCGCCGGCCCGCAGCTCGACGCGGGTGGTGACGACGATCTCCTCAGTACGGAGGCTCCGCGAGGGGGCGGGGAGCTCGGGAGCGCCGTCGAGGCCGTCACCGGACGCCGGCCACCGGTACGTGCGCCGTATGTCCACCTGGGCCACCACCGGGCCCGAGCACATCAGCTCCGTCTCCACGGACATCGGCTGGGAGACGATCAGGTCCGTGAGCGGGGGCGCGTGGTTGTAGGTGTCGCCGACGTCGCCGCCGTCCACGATGCGGCCCGCGCCCGTGACCGTGGTGCCGTCCCGGCCCAGCAGCGTCAATGTGCCGTCGCCGGCGATCGTGACCCGCAGCAGGCCGTTGTCCAGCACCTGCTCGTCGCCGCGCACCGGCAGGGTCGCCGAGTCGGAGCCGAGCCAGCAGGACGGGTCGTGCTCCATGGGCCGGCGGTCGGGTGCGGACGTGCCGTACACCTGATCGTGCGGAGCGGGCCGCAGGCTCGTGTGGCCCAGCGGCGGGACCTCGACCAGGGCCGCGACCTTGCGTCTCGGCTCGGCGAGAATGCGGACGCGGGTCACCGCGTCCAGCGCCCCGCGCAGGTCCTCCGCGTCGAAGGCCAGCGACGTCTCCCGCGCCACCGTGAACGTCAGCGTCTCGCCCTCGATCGACCAGCCCGTGATCTGCTGTCCGTAGAGCTCGGTGCCGTGGATGAAGGTCAGAGCGAGTGCCGGGTCCATCTCCTCGTCGAGCAGCAGCGTCCCCGCGTACTCCAGCGTCTGCGACGGTACGGGCGCACCGGAGGCGTCCACGAGCGGGTCCGTCCCGGCCAGGTCCACGATGACCACGCCGCTGCGCACCTGGGGCGTCGGGTTGACGACGAGCGCCCCGTCGGAGGGCACCGACTCGGCCAGGCGGGCGGTCACCATGTCGCGTACGGCCTGCCCGAGGTGCTCGGCCTCCGCGATGCGCGCGGCCACCTGCTGGGCGGTGTCATCCACGCCGCAGCCGGTCACCGAGTCGTGCCCGCTGGCGTCCACCAGCCGCCACCACGCCATGTCGAGGAAGCGGCCGGGCCACTCCCCGCCCCAGAGGGTGGCGAGGGGCTCGGCGTAGCGCTCGACCATGCGCTCGGCGCGGCCCATGGCCTGCTTGACGTGGGCGCGGACCGAGATGACGCCGGGCAGGATGTTGGCCCTGGCGTGGGAGCGCAGCTCGCCGGCCATGCGCGGCAGCCCGTCCACATCGCCGGGATATTCACTGATGTATCCGGACAAGGTGTCCATCCGGGCGCCGATCGCGGCCACCATCTGCGGGAGCCCGCGCACGGGCGCCGAGTGGTCGGTGCCGTACATGGCCAGCAGCGGCCCCTTGGGCCCGTGCCACTCCCGCATGGTCGTCACGAACGCGTCCGCCCGCTCGGCCAGGCCGGACGGGTCCGAGAACAGGTGCGCCCCGTTGCCGTACCCGCCCGCGGGCAGGTACTGGGTGCGCAGCGCCGTCCCGTCGGGCGCGACCCAGGCGAAGGCGTCGGTGGTGACCGAGGACGGCACCCCGCGATAGACGCAGGCGTGCAGCAGCCCGGCCTTGCGCAGGATCTGCGGCATCTGCGCCGTGTGCCCGAACATGTCGGGCAGGTAACCGACCGGCATCGCCCCGCCGAGCTTGTCCGCCCGGGCCATGCCCAGCTCGAGGTTGCGCACGATGTTCTCGCCCGAGCACAGGAACTCGTCGAGCAGGATCTGCCACGGGCCCACCGCCAGCCGCCCCGACTCGACGAGCGCGGCGATGCGGTCGCGGTTCTCCGGCCGCACCTCCAGGTAGTCGTCCACGCAGGCCAGCTGCCCGTCGAGGGTGAAGTGGTAGGCGGGCTCGCGCTCCATCTGGTCGAGCACCTCGTCGAGCAGCGCCACCAGCCGCAGCCGGAAGCGCTGGAACGGCTCGTACCACTCCCTGTCCCAGTGCGTGTGCGGGACGACGACGATCTCAGCGCTCACGCTGCTTCCCCTCCAATGGGCAGATCATGCTGTACGGCGTAGCGGGCGGCGATCCGCTGGGCCGTCACGATGTCCTCCAGCCCGCCGCTCGCGTCGGTGAGCGGCGGCTTGCCATCGTTCACGAAAGCATGGAAGGCGGCCAGTTGTACTTCGAATGCCTCGGTGACATCGCGGTACTCCGTACGGCTCTCGGCGCCGGACACCATGGTGAGGGTCGTGGGGGCGTTCATCAGGTAGGGCGAGGGGAAGACCAGCTCCAGCGAGCCCTTGTCGTGGTGGATGGCCACGGTCTCGCGATAGGCCGGGTAGTCCTCCAGGTAGTGCCAGCGGATCGCGAACCGCCCCCCGACCGGCAGGGGGCCGCTGATCTCGATGGATCCGGGCGCGGGCCCCCACGTCTCAACGTACGAAATTTCCTTAGGAGAGCCGGTAAAGCGCCTCAAGAGCGACAAATCATGGCATATCGAGCCGAGCGCCACCCCGTACAATCCCCGCACCGACTCCGGCGCCGACTCCCCCAGCGCCTGCGAGACCAACCCGCGCTCGGCGGCACGCAGTGAGCCGAGCAGCCCGGGATCCACGTCCCGCGCCTGCGTCAGGTTGGCGAAGGCCAGCTGCGACTCCCCGCTGGGATGCAGCACTGTCACCTCGACCGACCTGATCACCTCGGGCCCGCCCAGCTCGGCCAGCAGCTCCTCGGCCCTGCGCACGGCCGGGTCGTACTGCTTCATGTAGCCCACCATCAGCCGCCCCTCGGGCAGCGCCGCCACCTCGGCCCTGGTCAGCGCGAGCGGCTTCTCGCACAGCACGGCGTACCCGGCGGCCAGCGCCCGGCCCACCGTCTCCCCGTGCGAGCCGGACGCGAGGACGAGCACGGCGTCGAAGCCCCCGGCGGAGAGCATCTCCTCCACCGCCGTGTAGCGCCCGGCCGCGCCCAGCCGGTCGCCGACGGCGTCGGCCAGCGTCCGCGACAGGTCGCAGACCGCGGCCACCTCGAACAGGTCGCGCCGCCTCGACAGCAGCGGCACGTACACCGCCTGCGTGACGGCGCCGCATCCCACCAGCGCGATTCTCAAATTCCCAAGTCCTTCAGCTTCTGGCGGTTGGCCGCCTGGTCGGCGATGTTCTGGGCGACGGTGCGGCGTCCGGGCAGGGTGTCCTGCTCGATGACGATCCACCCCGCGTAGTCGATCTCGTCGAGGGTGCGCAGGACGGCAGGCAGGTCCAGCTCGCCCTCGCCCAGCGGGGCGAACCCGCCGCGTCCCATGAGCTCGCGCAGGTCGGCGCCGTCGGCCAGGGTCTGGGCGAGGATCTTCGTGTCGCCGTCCTTGATGTGCACGTGCCCGACCCGGCTCGCCCAGTCGCGCAGCGCCGTCACCGGGTCGCCACCGGCCAGCAGCAGGTGGCCGGTGTCGAGGCAGAGCTGCACGTCGGTCAGCTCCAGCAGCCGCTCCACGTCGCCCGGGGTCTCGACGTAGGTGCCGAGGTGGTGGTGGAACGCGGGCTCCAACCCGCGCTCGCGGCATCGATCGGTCGCCTCCTGCACGCGGGCGGCGTACGCCGCCCACTCCGACGACGGCAATCCTGGAACGCTCCCGCCGGGGCGCGCGAACCGCTCCGGCGACCCCGAGCAGGCCAGCGTGGGCCGCGGCCCGAACCCCTCCGGCGCCGGCGGCGCGGCGGCGAACACGTCGAGCGCGGCCTCCAGCGCGGGCAGCCCGGCCTCGTACGCCTCCGCGTCGCTGTAGCGCAGGTCCACCCAGCCGCCCGCGAGCAGCAGCCCGTTGCCGGCCAGCCGGTCGGCGAGCTCGGATCCGGTGCCCAGGTAACCGATCGGCCCGGAGTCGATGCCCTCGTAGCCGGCCGCGGACAGCGCGCGGACCATCTCATCGGCGCTCAACGGCGGCGGCGCGGTGGCCAGCTCGAACACGCCGAAACTCACAGGCGCGTTGGCGACTTTCACTCTCGTTCTCATGGCCTCACTCCGTGAGGCGGCTCGCTCGCTCAAAGCCGCCGCCTTCCCTCGTCGCTCTGGTCGCTTCGCTCCCGCCGCTCCTCAGTCCAGGCGGCGGCGCTCACTCGCACAGTGCGATCACCTCGTTCTCGTAAGTTTCCAGGCGGTGTCGTCCGTCAGTGGCCTGCAGCAGCGCGCGGTCGCCGCGTACGACCTGGCGGGTGCCGTCGGGGCGTACCAGCACCAGGCCGTCGGCGTCCAGGGCGAGCAGCTCGTCGCCCAGCCTGAGCAGCAGCGGCCCGTCGGGGCCCGTGGAGACGGCGGTGCGGCCGGCGCGCACGCCGTCCAGCACCGTGCTCGTGTCCTCGGCCAGCACCCACGTCGTCGGCGCGCCCGGCAGGCCGTCGGAGCCGTCCCGGTGGAAGTCGCTGCCGCCGATCGCGATCACGTCGTCGCGCCAGGCGTCCGCCCAGGCCAGCGGCGCGCCCCAGCGGCGGTCCCACCAGCCGGAGCTCCAGACCTCGGCGACCCGGGGGCGGCGGGCGATGGGCAGCAGCCAGGCGCAGTCGCCGCCGAGCGGGTGGTTGATCGAGATCAGCCCGCCCTCGCGCTCGGCGTGCTCGACCCAGGAGTCGGCCGGCTGCCTGAAGTCGACCCAGCCGACGTCGCCGAACACGTTCGCGTGGCCCCGGTCGGTGGTGACCTCCTGGCCCGGGATGAGCGTGATGTCACGGTCGATCTTGGCCAGCCAGGGGTGGTGGCTGACGGTGTTGTGGTCGGTGACGGCCAGGAAGTCGAGGCCGCGGCCGTGAGCCGTCTCGGCCAGCTCGGCGATGGTCAGGCTGCCGTCGCTGTGCAGGGTGTGGGCGTGGAAGTCACCGGCGAACCACCGCAAGCCGTCGACGGAAGGGAGGTCCCGCCGTGGCGGACGCTCCCCGTGCGGCGGCTCCTCGGCGACCGGCTCGGCCGGGGCGACGGCCGAGGTGGTGATCTCCAGCGTGTAGTCGAGCCCCTGCGGCGGGATCCGGTGCAGCCGCAGCCACACGTGCCACGTCCCGGACTCCGGCTCGCCCGGCAGGTAGCCGGGAGTGGCCCAGTCGCGGGTGATCGTGTACGAGTCACGTGCGCCCCCGGACCAGCCGCGAAAGCCGTCCGGCGCGCCGCATCCGAGGTCGATCACCCCTTGCGACCTGTCGTACGACAGCTGTACGGAAACGGCGGCGGTCCCGGCGGGCACCTCGAACGGCACCTCCCGCAGGATCCGCTCCAGCCGGTCGTCCAGGCTCCAGTGACCCCGGCCAACAGAAGAACCGCCCATCAAACTGCCGCCCTCCGGCTCGTCCCGGTCAAGACCGCAGCGGCAGTCCGCTTCGCACCTTTTCTCTTGGTCAAATCAGCTCTCCGTCCCGGTAGACCAGGGCGCGGTCGCGCCGGGGCACCGCGTGGCCGTCGTCGCCGATGGCGGGCTCGCTGCCCTCGGGCACGACGGCCTGCACGGTCGCGTCGTTGACGTCGAGGGTCACCAGGTGGGACGCGCCGAGGTTCTCCACGATGGCCACTTTGCCGCCCAGCGCGCCCTCCGCGGGCTCGGGCGAGTAGGCCAGGTATTCGGGCCGCACGCCGTACACGATCTTCTCCCCGTCGGACAGCCGTCCTTCGGCCGAGGCCGGGACCGCCACCTTGCACCCTGCCACGTCCAGCGTGTCACCTCGTACGGTGCCGTCCAGCAGGTTCATGGGTGTCGAGCCGATGAATCCGGCCACGAACGTGTTGGCGGGCCGCTGGAACACCTCGGCCGGGGTGCCGATCTGCCGGATGTGCCCGGCCTCCATGACGGCCATCCTGTCGGCCATGGCCAGGGCCTCCGCCTGGTCGTGGGTGACGAAGACGGTGGTGACGCCCAGCTCGCGCTGGAGCTTCTTCAGGAACGTACGGGCCTCGAGCCGCAGCCGTGCGTCCAGGTTGGAGAGCGGCTCGTCGAAGAGGAACGCCTGCGCCTGCGTGGCCATCACCCTGGCCAGCGCCACGCGCTGCTGCTGCCCGCCGGAGAGCTGGCCCGGACGCCGGTCCATGAGATGGTCGAGGCCGAGCCGCGCCCCCACTTCGGCGGCCTTGTCGCGGCGCGCGGACCTGGCGACCTTCTTGATGCGCAGCGGGTAGGCGATGTTGTCCGTGACGTCCATGTGCGGGAAGAGCGCGTAGTCCTGGAAGACCATGGCGACGTCCCGGGCGCCCGGCTGCACGCTCGTCACGTCCCTGTCGCCGATGACGACGGCCCCGCCGGTCGCGGTCTCCAGCCCGGCGATCGTGCGCAGCAGCGTGGTCTTGCCGCAGCCGGAGGGCCCGAGCAGGGCGAAGAACTCGCCGTCGGGGATGGCCAGGTCGAGTGAGTCGAGCGCCTTCACCCCGCCGGGGTAGACCTTGGTCAGCCCGCGTAGTTCGATTCCGGCCATTAACGCTTGATCCCTCCGTGGAAGCGGAAGCCGTACTTCTTGCTGACGAACAGGTACATGAGGACCACGGGGATCGAGTAGAGCAGGCCGAACGTGGACAACATGCTGAGGTTGGCCTGGCCGCCCTCGGTGTACAGCGTGTACGTGATCACGGCGGCCGGCTGCTTCTCGACGTCGCTCAGCAACAGGTACGGCATCAGGAAATTTCCCCACACGTTGGCCACGGCCCAGACCGCGATCGTCGCCAGCCCAGGGCGTACGAGTGGCACCACCACGTGCCGCACGATCTGCAACGGCGTGGCCCCGAACACCCGCGCCGACTCCTCATACGACTTCGGCGTCGAGTCCATGAAGTCCTTGAGCATGAAGATCGCGGCCGGCAGCAGCCCGCCGGTCAAGATGAGGATCAGCCCGAGCTGCGAGTCGATGAGGTTCAGCTCCACCGCGAGCTGGAACAGCGGCACCATGGCCGCCGTCCCCGTGATGATCGACGACAGCAGCAGCAGGGCGTAGAGCAGCGCGTCCCGGCCAGGCAGCCGCACCCGGCTCAGCGCGTACGCGGCCAGCGCGGCCAGGATGACCACCAGGACGGCCGTGCCGACGGACAGCACCAGCGAGTTGTAGAGGGACGGCAGCGCGTACGGATGCTCGACGACCGCCTTGAAGTTGTCCAAGGTGAAGTCGGGCACCTTGACCTCGTACGTCGGGTCCGACGTGAAGGGCGCCGTCACCAGCCACAGCAGCGGGATCGTGAAGAAGGCCAGCAGCACCGCGATCAGCGTGTAGAAGCCGATCCGGCCCAGCACGAAACGCGTCATTTCTTGCTCCGGAGCAGCCGCAGGTAGAACACCGCCACGACCAGGTTGATGAGCAGGATGATCGTGGAGACCGCGGCGCCGTGGCCCAGCTCGCCGCTCTGCAGCGCGACCTTGTACACGTGCACGGCCAGCACCTCGGACTTACCGTCGGGGCCGCCCGCGGTGAGCAGGAAGGGGGTGAAGTCGTTGAACGTCCACAGGCTGATGAGCAGCAGGTTGGTCAGGATGTGCCCTCTGATGTGCGGGAACACCACGTCCCTGAGCTGCTGCCAGCCGGAGGCCCCGGCCAGGCGGGCACTCTCCAGGTGCGACGGGGGCACGTTCCCGAGCGCGGCGCCGTACAACATCATCGAGAACGCGGTGCCGCGCCAGGTGTTGAACACGATGATCGACAGCATGGGGTGGTCGAGCAGCCAGCCGAAGCCCTGGATGCCGAGCAGCGCGTTCAGCGTGCCCGCGTCGCGGTCGAGCAGCGCCACCCACAGGAACGACACGATCGCGCTCGGCAGGATCCAGGCCAGGATGACCAGGCCCTCGACCAGCCGCTTCAGCGGCCCGCGCCGGTCGCGCAGCAGCCAGGCGATGGCGAAGCCGAGCCCGACCTGCCCGATGACGGCCGAGCCCAGCACGAACTCGACGGTCAGCCAGGTGGAGTTCCAGAACTCCGGGTTGGACACCGCGTCGATGAGGTTGGCCGGCCCGACGAACTGGGGCTCCGCGGCGGCGGCGCCGGTCAGACGGTAGTTCGTGAGACCGAGATAGAGCACCCAGAGCGCCGGGAAGACGAGGAAGACCACGACGAGCAGCAGGGCGGGGGCCACGAAGACCCCTGCCCGCAGCCTGCCCAGGCCCGCCGCGTCCGAGCTGTACCGGGCCGGTTCGGCGGCCTCGGTCACCTCAGGAGGCGATGTTGCCAGCGCCACCGACGATTCCCTCAAGCTTCTTCTGGTAGTCGGCCGCCGCCTGGTCGGGCGCCGTGCCGCCCACCACCGCGGCCGTGGCCTCCTGCAGCGCCACCGACACCTGCGGGTAGACGGCGAGCGGCGGCCGGTAGGCCGTCAGCGGCAGCACCTTCTCCGAGATGTAGGCCAGCAGCGGCTCGTTCGCGAGGATCTCCTTGTTGACGTCCGTACGCGGAGTGATGCGTACGTTGCCGTCCTTGGTCTCCTCCTTCAGCGCATCCGGCGAGAGCGTGAAGGCCGCCAGCTCGAAGGCCTCCTTCGGGTGCTTGCTGTTGGGGTTCACGGTACGCAGCGCGCCGCCGGACATGCTGACGAAGTCCTGGCCGCGGATGCCCTTGCCGGGCTCCATCGCCGGGATCATGGCGTAGCCGACGACCTGGTCACGGTCGGGCATCTTGGCCACGCCGTCCTTGGGGTTGACGACGCCGCGCCAGAAGTAGTCGCCCTCCATCAGGATGCCGATCTTGCCCTCGGCGAACTGCTGGAACGACTTGTCGCGGCCCTTGGCCTCCTGCTGGAGCTTGGGATCGCCGAGGCCGCCGCCGTAGATCTTCTGGTAGAAGGCGAGCGCGTCCTTCATCGGCTGCGCGGCGCCGGTCCACTTGCCGTCCTTCTGCACCTCGCCGCCCGCGCCCGCGAGCAGCGGCAGCACGCCCTGCATGGAGGTGGCCTCGCCCATCGCGGTGCCGGCGTTGATCTGGATCGGCACGGGCACGCCCGCGGTCTTCAGCTTCGTGCCGGCATCGATGATCTCCTGCCAGCTCTTCGGCTGCCAGTCGGCCGGGAGCCCGGCCTTCTGGAAGAGGGTCTTGTTGAAGTAGAGCACCCGGCCGTCGGTGCCGACGGGCAGGGCGTACTTCTTGCCGTTGAACGTGGCCACGCCCTGGACGGCCTCGGGGATCTGCGCCCAGCCGTCCCAGTTGTCGGCGTCGGAGCCGACCAGGTCCGACAGCGGCTTGATGTAGCCGGCCTCGGCGAACTCGCCGGCCCAGATGCCGTCGATGTCCATCACGTCCGCGCCCTTGCCTGACTTGAGGTCAAGGGAGAGCTTGGTCTTGTACTGCTCGTCGTCGACGCCGCTGGGGACGAACTTGACCTTGACGTCCTTGCCCTTCGCCTTCTGGGCCGCTTCGAACTTGGGGATGACCCAGTTCATGATGAAGTTCGCGCCGGCGGCGTTCTTCCCGCCCGCGATGGCGTTCTGGGTGATCGTCAGCTCGATGGCGTCACCGCTTCCGCCGGACGACTGGCCGCAGGCGGCGAGCCCCAGACCGGCCGCGGCGATGACCGCGACCACACCCACCGATCGTTTCCGCAATGCCATGCATACCCTCCGACATGTCCGTAAAGGAGGTAAAGCCATCGGCCAATATGTCATGACATCCATATGACGTAAAGACCCGGCCATAGTTTGAGGATGTGCCCGCATGCTGCATCTTTGCCCGGACAAGGGGGAGCTAACAGTCCGACACTATGCGATGTGAGTCGCATGGTTTCGGTCGGGGCACACTAGGCAACATAGCGGACATCCGTATGTCATGACAATATGCCATAGTGTCGAAGGTAAGCTCCGTCCCTGGAGGTGCGTTGGTGCAGAATCCGCGACCTGCGGAAGGCCGCCCGCCGCGGCCCACCGTGTACGACCTGATCACGATCGGCCGCTGCGGCGTCGACGTCTACCCGCTGCAGACCGGCGTCGGACTGGCCGACGTCGAGACCTTCGGCAAGTTCCTCGGCGGCAGCCCGACCAACGTGGCCGTCGCCGCGGCGCGACACGGGCTGCGCTCTGCCGTGATCACCGGTGTGGGAGCGGACCCGTTCGGCGACTTCGTACGGCGGGCGATCCGCGGCTTCGGCGTGGACGACGCCTTCGTGAGCACCATCGAGGGCCCGCCGACGCCCGTCACGTTCTGCGAGATCTTCCCTCCAGACCACTTCCCGATCTACTTCTACCGCGGCGAGCACCCTCCTGACCTGCAGATCTCCCCGTCCCACCTGGACCTCGAGGCGATAGCGGACACGAGCCTGTTCTGGTTCTCGCTGACCGGGCTGAGCCAGGAGCCGAGCGCCGCCGCCCACGCCGCCGCCCTGGCGGTGCGCGAGTCGGGCTGGACGGTGTTCGACCTCGACTGGCGGCCGTCGCTGTGGAAGTCGCGGGAGGCCGCCCACGAGGCGGTACGGCGGACGCTCCCGTACGCGAACGTCGCCGTCGGCAACCTGGACGAGGTGGAGACCGCGGTCGGCGTGCGCGACCCGGAGGCCGCCGCTCAGGCGCTCCTGGATGCGGGCGTGAAAGTGGCGATTGTGAAAATGGGCCCTGAGGGGGTTCTCGCGCGTACCTCTGAGGAGAGCGCCGTGGTGGAGCCGGTGGAGGTGAAGGTGGTCAACGGCATCGGGGCGGGCGACGCTTTCGGCGGCGCCCTCTGCCTCGGGCTGCTGCGCGGCTGGCCGCTGGAGCGCACGGTGCGCTTCGCCAACGCGGCGGGCGCGTTCGTGGCCGCCCGCCTGGCCTGCGCCGATGCGATGCCGTCCACGGCGGAAGTGGAAGATCTGCTGAACGGGGTGGGCTCTTGAGCGACATCACACTGCCCAGGACCGCCGGGTACGAGCGGCTCACCCACATCAGGGCGACGCGCCCGGAGGAGATCGCCGAGGCCGCGGCCCGGCGGCAGCGGCGCGGCCTGCCGGGCGAGGGCGAGCGGCTGCTGATCATCGCCGCCGACCACCCGGCCCGCGGCTCCCTGGCCGTACGCGACCGGCCGCTGGCCATGGCCAGCCGCACGGACCTGCTCGACCGCCTCCAGGTGGCACTTGCCCGCCCCGGCGTGGACGGCATCCTGGCCTCGCCCGACGTGCTGGAGGACCTGCTCCTGCTGGGCGCGCTGGAGAACAAGCTGGCCTTCGGCTCCATGAACAGGGGCGGCCTGCAGGGCTCGGTCTTCGAGCTGGACGACCGCTTCACCGGCTTCGACGCGGCCTCGATCGACACGATGCGCCTGGACGGCGGCAAGATGCTGTGCCGCATCGACCCGAACGACCACGCGACCGTGTCCACTCTGGAGTCCTGCGCCCGCGCGGTCACGGACCTGGCCGGCCGCCGCCTGATGGCCATGGTGGAGCCCTTCTGGTCGATGCGCACGGAGTCGGGGGCCGTCCGCAACGACCTGTCTCCCGAGGCCGTGATCCGGGCGATCAGCGTCGCCCAGGCGCTCGGCGCGACCTCGGCGTACACCTGGCTCAAGATCCCGGCCGTGGCGGAGATGGAGCGCGTGATGGCCGCCACCACGCTCCCCGCCCTGCTGCTCGGCGGCGACCCGCCGGACATCGACGCCGCCTACGCCGACTGGCACCGCGCCCTCGCCCTTCCCGGGGTCCGGGGCCTCGTGGTGGGCCGCGCGCTGCTCTATCCGCCGGACGACGACGTGGCGACCGCGGTGGACGGCGCCGCGGCCCTGGTTCGGGAGGCTCGCAAATGACCTACATTCCGTACGGCAAGGCCGCCACCGGCCCCTGGTCGGTCGAGATCACTCCGGCCCTGGCCGGCTGGACGTACTCGGGCCTGCGCGTGGTGGACCTGACGGACGCCCCTGTCTCCTTCGACACGGGCGACGAGGAGATGCTGGTCCTCCCGCTCTCGGGCTCCTGCACGGTGACGATCCCGGCCGATACGTTCGTGCTGGCGGGCAGGCGTTCGGTGTTCGACGGGCCGAGCGACTTCGCCTACATCCCGATCGGCACCCACGTGACCCTTGAGGGCGCCGGACGGATCGCCCTGCCCTCGGCCCGCGCCACCCGCGCCCTCGAGCCGCGTTATGTGGCCTCGGCGGAAGTCTCGGTCGAGATCCGCGGCGCCGGCCAGGCCACCCGCCAGGTGAACAACTTCGCCTCCCCCGACGCCTTCGACTGCCACAAGCTCATGGCCGTGGAGGTCCTCACACCGGGCGGCAACTGGTCGTCGTACCCGCCGCACAAACACGACACCGACAACCCGGGCGAGGCGGTCCTGGAGGAGATCTACTACTTCGAGGTGAACGACCAGGGCATCGGCTACCAGCGCGTCTACTCCTCGGAGCGCGGCCACATCGACACCCTGGCCGAGGTCTCCTCCGGCGACGTCGTCCTGGTCCCGTACGGCTACCACGGCCCGTCCATGGCCGCCCCCGGCTACGACCTGTACTACCTGAACGTCCTGGCAGGCCCGGCGGAGCAGCGTTCGATGGCGTTCTGCGACGACCCGCGCCACGCCTGGATCCGCTCCTCCTGGGAAGCTCAGCCCACCGACCCCAGACTGCCGTTCGGGAGGACCTCATGACCCAGTTGACCGTCGCGCAGGCCGTCGTACGCTTCCTGGCCCAGCAATGGAGCGAGCGCGACGGAGTCGAGCACAGGTTCTTCGGCGGCGTCTGCGGCATCTTCGGCCACGGCAACGTCGCCGGGCTCGGCCAGGCGCTGGCCACCTCCACCGAGGACCTCCCCTACCACCTGAGCCGCAACGAGCAGGCCATGGTTCACACGGCCGCCGCCTACGCCCGGGCCTCCAACCGCCTGGCCACCCTGGCCTGCACCACCTCCATCGGTCCCGGCGCGACCAACATGATCACCGGCGCGGCCGGCGCGACGATCAACCGGCTGCCGGTGCTGCTGCTGCCCGGCGACATCTTCTCCACCCGCGTGGCCGGCCCGGTGCTGCAGGAGCTGGAGGATCAGCGCTCGTACGACATCTCCGTCAACGACTGCTTCAAGCCGGTCTCCCGCTACTGGGACCGGATCAACCGCCCCGAGCAGCTACCGTCCGCGCTGCTGGCCGCCATGCGCGTGCTCACCGATCCCGCCGAGACCGGCGCGGTGACGCTGGCGTTGCCGCAGGACGTGCAGGCGGAGGCGTACGACTGGCCGGACGAGCTGTTCGCGCGCCGCGTGTGGCACATCCCCAGGCCCGCCCCCGAGCGGGCCGCCGTGTTCAGGGCGGCCCGGCTGGTCAAGTCGGCCGAGCGTCCGCTGATCGTGGCGGGCGGCGGGGCGATCTACAGCGAGGCCACGGAGCAGCTGCGGATCTTCGCCGAGACGTACGGCATCCCGGTGGCCGAGACGCAGGCCGGCAAGGGCGCGCTCCCGTACGGGCACCCGCTCGCCATGGGGGCGATCGGCGCCACCGGCACCACGGCGGCCAACGCGCTGGCCCGCGAGGCCGACCTGATCATCGGCGTCGGCACCCGCTACAGCGACTTCACCACGGCCTCACGCACGATCTTCGCGCCCGAGGCCCGGTTCCTGAACCTCAACATCACCGCCTTCGACGCCGCCAAGCTGTCGGGCATGCAGCTCGTGGCCGACGCCCGCGAGGGGCTGGCGGACCTGGTCGAGGCTTTCGCGGGCTGGAGCGGCCCGCCGGACGCCTACCGCGTGCGGGCCGCCGAGCTGACCCGGTCGTGGGACGCGGCCGTGGACCACGCGTACGCGCTGGAGGGCTCCCCGCTGCCCCAGTCAGCGGTGATCGGCGCGGTCAACGCCGCGGCGGGCGACGACGGCGTGGTGGTGTGCGCGGCCGGTTCGATGCCCGGCGACCTGCACAAGCTCTGGCGTCCGAGCGGCCCGGGCAGCTACCACGTCGAGTACGGCTACTCCTGCATGGGCTACGAGATCGCCGGCGGCCTGGGCGTCAAGATGGCGGCGCCGGAGCGCGAGGTGTTCGTCATGGTGGGCGACGGCTCGTACCTGATGATGTCCCAGGAGCTCGTCACGGCGATCTCCGAGGGGATCAAGCTGATCGTCGTCCTGGTGGACAACTCCGGCTTCGCCTCCATCGGACGGCTGTCGGAGAGCGTCGGCGCGGAGCGGCTCGGCACCTCCTACCGGCACCTCGACGGCGGCCCGCTGCCGGTCGACCTCGCCGCCAACGCGGCCAGCCTCGGCGCGTCGGTCCTGCGTCCCGAGTCGGTCTCCGACCTGCGCAAGGCGCTCGACGCGGCGCGCTCGGCGAGCGAGACCACGGTGATCTACGTCCGCACCGACCCGATGGCGGACGACGCCCCCTCCTCTGAGGCGTGGTGGGACGTGCCCGTGGCGGCGGTCGGCACGACGGACGCGACCCAGGCGGCGCGGGAGACGTACGAGGTGAACAAGCTCTCCCAGCGTCCCCACATCACTCCGCCCGGCTGACCAGGATTGCCGCCGAGCCCACTGGGGAACGCCTCTGACCAGGCAGAACAGGGGGCAGGGGATGAGGCCGTGGCGGCTGCTCGGTTGGGTCGCGCTGATCGCGGTGGCCGGCTTCTGCCTTTATCACGTACGCACGGTGGTGGTCTCGATCGTCATCGGCGTGTTCATCACGGCGCTGCTCCTGCCCGCTGCCCGCTGGCTCAGGTCACGCGGGCTGAACCGCGCCCTGTCCACCGCGATCGTCTTCGTGGGCGGCATCCTGCTGGCGGCGGGCCTGTTCGCGCTGGTGGTGCCGCCCACCATTGACAGCGTGTCCGAGCTGCGGACCAGCTTCGGCAAGCTGCTCGACAACCTGCACCAGCTGACCGCCAGGTACGGCCTCGATCCGCGGCGGCTCGCGGCGCAGGCCAAGGACTACCTGACAGGCCAGGGCCGCCAGATCACCACCGGCGCGCTGGCCGGGGTCAGGACGGTGGGCGAGATCGTCGTCGGGGCGGTGCTCGCGGTCATCCTGTCGGTGTACTTCGTGCACGGCGGCGACCGGCTCTTCCACTGGGCCGTGGAACTCGCGCCCGCCTCGGCGAGGGCACGCCTCACCGAGGCCGGTCACCTGGTCATCACCGTGATCGGCCGCTACATCCGCGGGATCGCGATGGTGGGCGCGGTCGACGCGCTCTTCATCGGATCGGCCCTGTGGCTCCTGGGGGTGCCGATCGCGTTGCCGCTGGCGGTGCTGACGTTCGTCGGGGCGTACCTGCCTGTGGTGGGCGCGTTCACGGCGGGCCTGCTGGCCGCGGTGGTGGCGTTCGTGGCCAAGGGCTGGCTGGTGGCGCTCATCGTGGTCGGGGTGACCGTGGCGGTGCAGCAGATCGAGGGGCACGTCCTGGCCCCGCAGATCTACGGCAGGGCCCTGGACCTGCCCGGAGCGATCATCCTGCTCGCCATCGCGGTGGGCAGCCTGATCGCGGGCATCATAGGCGCGTTCCTGGCCGCCCCGGTGGCGGGAGTGATCGTGGCCCTGCTGCGAGACTCGAGAGGCCCGGCCGATCATGCGGAGGTCAAGACGCCTCCCACACGCCCGCAGCCCCCTCCAACGACTCCAGCGACCAGGTGAGCCGCCCGGCCCGCAGGTCCTCGATGACGGCACGGAGCCACCGGTCCTCCGCGGCCGTCATCTCACGCAGGTATTCGACCTCCAGCATGGTGACGCGCGGCAGGCCGGCCTCGGCGGCCAGGGCCGCGTCCAGTCCGGCCAGCGTCTGGGCGACCGCCTGCTCACGCCGCTCGAATATCTCCGCCAGCTCCTCCGGGGCGAGCAGGAGAGCGTTCGCCAGTGCCGCGGGGAACTGCGGGAACTCCTGCTTGGGCGTGCTGAGCATCTCGTCCAGCCACTTGCGCAACGCCGCCTCGCCCTCGGTGGTGAGCTCGTAGACCGTGCGCTCGGGGTACTGCTGGTCGCGCCCCGTCTCGCGGACCCTGATCAGGCCGCCCTCCAGCAGCCGGTCGATGGTCCGGTAGAGGCCGGCCCGCTGGCCGACGTTGACCACCAGGTCTTTGCCCCACTGCTTGAGCAGGCGCTGGATGCCGTACGGATGCAGCGGCTGGTAGCGCAGGAGGGCCAGCACGGTCAGGGAGAGCGGCGAGCCGCGGTCGAGAGCCATGCATTAATACTAGCCCCAAAGTTACTAGTTGACGAAGGACTAGTTTCAATGCAACTATCGAGCCATGAGCGATGTTGAGCGAATCCACACCGACCACGCAGACACCAAGCGTCTGGGCAACTGGACCACCGCCGGCCGCTTCGAGGTCCGCAACCGTTACGGCAAGAGCACCATCGACCTGCGCTCCCCCGGTCTGCCCGACGAGGTGGAGGTCCGGCTGGACCTCGACCACGGCGTGGTCAAGCTGCTGGTTCCCGATGACGCCACCGTCGACCATTGGGACCTGCAGTGGACCGGCAGGGGCAAGGTCAAGGACTATGAGGCGCCCACCGAGGGCTCCGGGCGGCGCATCCGCCTGGTCGGCACGGCCGCCACGAGCGAGGTCCGGGTCCAGCGCCGCGGTGTCGCGATCATCACCGCGATGATGTCCCGCGAGTACTTCCGCGACGTCCGCCAGGCCCAGAAGAACCGCACCCACCCCACGGTCGACGACCCCGCGCGCAACTTGGAGACCACATCGTGCAAGACGTCCCGGTCCTGATCGTCGGGGGCGGCTACGCGGGCCTTGCCTCGGCGCTCTTCCTCTCCCATCAGGGCGTGCCCTGCCTGCTGGTCGACCGCCACCCCGGCGCGTCGATCCTGGGCAGGGCCAGGGGGATCAACCCGCGCACCCTCGAGATCTACCGGCCGCTCGGCCTGGAGCAGCGCGTGATGGAGGCGGGCCGGCCCTTCGAGGAGGAGGCCGGCGTGGCCCGCTGCGCGACGCTGGTGGACGAGTGGCATTGGTTGTTCGGCGACGAGTTCCCGCGGGCGCTGCCCGAGCTGACCGCCGGCGAGTTCTGCATGGCCGACCAGAGCACGGTCGAGCCGATCCTCATCGAGGCCGCCCGCGCCCGGGGCGCGGAGCTGTGGTTCGGCACGCAGTGCCAGTCGATCGACCCCGACGACGACGGCGTGACGGCCGTGGTGGACAACCGCGCCACCGGCGAGCGGCGCACGATCAGGGCCCAGTACGTGATCGGCGCCGACGGCTACGGCGGCGCCATCCGGGAGCGGCTCGGCATCGCCCGCAGCGGCCTCGGCCCCCTGCGCCACTTCGTGACCTTCGTCTTCAAAGCAGACCTGTCTGACATCATCACCAAGCGGGCCCTGTTCTGGATGATCGGCGCACCCGGCAGCCCGGTCTCAGGAGGATTCGTCTCCCACGCGATGCGTGACCACTGGGGCCTGTCCCTGATGTACGACCCGCGCGAGGAATCGCCCGGCGACTTCACCGACGAGCGCTGCGTCACCGCCGCCAAGGCTCTCATCGGCCGCGACGTGCCGGTCGAGCTGGTCAGCAAGGCGACGTGGACGGAGGCGGTCGGCGTGGCCGACAGCTACCGTTCCGGCCGGGTCTTCCTCGCCGGGGACGCCGCGCACGTGTGGCCGCCGGCCCAGGCACTGGGCGCCAACTCGGCGGTCCAGGACGCGCACAACCTCGCCTGGAAGCTCGCAGCGGTGCTCGCCGGGCGGGCCTCGGACGCGCTGCTCGACACGTACGAGGCCGAGCGCCGGCCGGTGGCGCTGGAGCTGGCCGACCTGACCGTACGCAGCCAGAACGCCAGGTTCAGCCCCACTCCCGAAGAAGACCCGATGGACCCGATCACGGCCATCCTCGGCCAGCGGTACGCCTCCACGGCGATGATCGGGGCCGCGCCCGGCCCGGTGTTCGGCGACGGGGTGTCACAGCACGCGCGCCCCGGCACCCGGGCACCGCACCTCTGGCTGGACATGGACGGGCGGCGGATCGGCGTGCACGACCTGTTCCACGACTCGTTCGTGCTGCTGTGCGGGCCCGGTGGGGATTCGTGGGCGCGGGCGGCGGTCGAGGGGGTGCGGGCGTACCGGATCGGGCCGGACCTGATCGACGTGGAGGGCCACTGGCAGTCCCGCTACGGCTGCGACGCCGTCCTGGTCCGCCCGGACGGATACGTGGCCTGGCGCTCCGACACACCCGAGCCCGGGGACGGCGGCACGCCCGCGGCTCGCCTGGAGAGCGCCCTCCGCCGGATCCTCCACTGACACCGCCCCGGGCCCCCGGGTCGGCTGCTCTCCCCCAACGGCCCCCGGCCCGCACGCCGGAGGTCAGAGGGGGAGCTCCAGCTCCAGCTCGTGCCGGATCGGGATGCCGTCGGCCTCGGCGGGGATGCTGGGCTTGAGCTTCCGCGCGCGGTCCACGCCGTGCCTGTGCAGGCCGATCAGGTCGAAGCCGTAGCGCTGGTAGAAGCGCAGCGCGTGGGTGTTGTCATTGGTGGTGATCAGCCAGAGCCTGGCCGCCCCGCGCTCGGTGGCCACGGCGCGTACCGCGTCGAGCAGCGTGGCGCCGACCCCCTTGCCGGGGATCACGGCGTTGATCGTGATGATCTCCACGGAGTCGCCGCGCTGCGCGTAGGTGATGATCCCGGCCAACTCGCCATCGAGCTCGGCGACGAAACCGGGCTGGGCGGCGGCGTCGACCAGTTCGCCGCGGCCCATCGCGACCACCGTGGAGCCGCCCCAGCTCTCGGTCAACACCCGGGTCACGTCAGCGAGATCTTGTGGCTCGACAGCACGCACGGACATCGCCATGGGCCTCATTATGGGACCTATGCGATGGGCAACGTTCGACTGTTTCGGGACACTTGTCGACTGGCGGCACGGCATCCGCACCAGCGCCGACCTGATCGCGCCGGGCCAAGGGGCGCGGCTGCTGGAGGCGTACAACCGGCACGAGCACGTCGTGCAGGCCGAATCTCCGGCGCTCCGCTACCGCCACGTGATGGCCGAGGCGCTCCGCAGGGCCTGCGCCGACGAGAAGGTCGAGCTCAACGAGGACGACGCCTCGGTGCTGGGCACCACGCTCCCGTACTGGCCGGTCTTCCCTGAGGTCGGCGCCGAGCTGTCGGCGCTGCGCGCGGCGGGCTGGCGCCTGGCGCTGCTCACCAACTGCGACCGCGACCTCGTCGCCGAGACGCGGCGGCGGCTGCCCGTGCCGTTCGACGCGGTGGTGACGTCGGAGGACGTGGGCGCCTACAAGCCGTCCGACGCGCACTTCGAGGCGTTCAGGTGCTCGTACGAGCCGACGACATGGGTGCATGTGGCGCAGAGCTATTTCCACGACATGGTCCCCGCGCACCGGCTCGACATCCCGCGGGTGTGGATCAACCGTCACGGTGAGCGTCCCGAGCACGAGAAGATCATCCAGCAGGTCCTGCCCGACCTCGGCGGGCTGCTCGCGGCAGTCGAGAACGCCTAGGATCACCGCACGTCAGATCGCCTTCGCGCGTCGGCGCCCCTCACCCTGACGGTAGTGCCCGTCGCAGCGGCTCGTGCGGCAGCGCCGTGCGGTCGGTGGCGGTGCCGAGGGCCTGAACGTCGGGCCCGGTCGAGCCCCCGTACGTGGCGATCTTGTACTCGATCGCCGTGAGGGAAAGGGTCAGCTCACGGATCCGGCGGCGGGTGGTGTCGCGATGTTCGAGCAGCAGGTCGAGCCGCTCGGGCACTGTCTGCTCCCCGGCGTCGACGAGCGAGATGTAGTGCTGCAGATCGCGCATCGGCATGCCGGACAGCCGCATCCGGGTGATGAACACCAGGCGCCGCACCGCTTCGGCGTCGTAGACGCGATGACCGTTGTTGTCGCGGGCCACCTCGACCAGCCCGGCCCGCTCGTAGTAGCGCAGCGTGTGGGGCGAGATGTCGAGGAGGTCGGCGACCTCAGCGATCACCATCGACTCGGGCACGTCGGCCGGCTCGGTGAGGCGGTGGATCGCCTCGACCGAAGGCGGGCCGTCGTCCCCGAGGGTTTCGAGCGCCCTGGTCATCAGATCGTCGGTGGCCATGACAGCCAGCCTAGATCGGCCGGACCGACGACGGGACGCCCTCGAAGTCGGCGCTGCGGGCAGTCTCGGCCCACCGCTCGACCTCGTCCAGGCCACGCCGGTACGCACCCGAGATCCGCTCGACCGCCTCGCGCCCGAGCGGCAGCCGCAGCGGCACCTCGTCACTGTGCGCGAGGGACACGATGATCTCGGCTGCCCGCGCCGGGTCACCTTCCTGGAGGCCGTCGGCCCCGGCCATGTCCGCGCGGACGTGGGCGAGCAGGTCACGGTAGGTATCCGACGCCTCGGCGAACTCGAGCACGTCGCCCGCGTTGAAATCGGTCCGGAACCGGCTGGGCTCGACGATCATCACGCGGATCCCGAACGGCGCGACCTCCCCAGCCAGGGCCTCGGACCAGCCTTCGAGGGCGAACTTCGACGCTGAGTACGTCGACACGCCGGGGAACGACATCCGCCCGCCCTGGCTGCTCATCTGCACGATCGTCCCGGCGCCCCGCGCGCGCATCGCGGGCAGCGCCGCGCGGACGAGCGCGGCAGGGCCGAACAGGTGCAGATCCATCAGCTCACGCAACTGCGCGTCGCCGACCTCCTCGACCGCTCCGACCACGGCCCGGCCCGCGTTGTTCACGAGCACGTCGAGCTGACCGAAGCGGTCGAGGGTGTCCCGCACGAGGTCCGCGGCCGCGGCGACGTCCCGGGCGTCGAACTTCGCGATCAGGCAGGTGTCCGGGTACTTGGCCTCCAACTCGGCCACGCTCTCGGGCCGGCGCACCGCCGCCACCACGTGGTCGCCCGCCGCGAGCGCCGACTCCGCCAGTGCGCGCCCGAAACCGCGGGACGCGCCGGTGATGATCCAGGTCTGTGTCGTCATGGCGGGAACGCTATGGTTTCGAGCGCGCTCGAACGCAAACTGGCGCCTTCGCGAACCGGTCACGCACGGGACACCGTCACTGGGGCACGGTCCAAGACGGGCGTTCATTGAGCGTCTTGACGTCCATATCGGCGATTATCTTGTGGGCGTCCGCCATCCTGGACAGCTCCTGCGCCGTGATCACCTCCCTGATGTCAGAAAAACCGCCGGGCGCACGTTGTTCGACCAGCTTGACGGTTTCGTCCACCGGGAACCGCCGACTGGCCAGGACGAGGTCGGTAGTCGCCGTCCGGCGTCGGCTTTCGTATTCGGCCAAACCCTTGACCGGATCGCCGGCATACGCGAGCGCCATGGCCAAGAACCGCGCATCCAGAACCGCCTGCGAACCACCGTTGGAACCCACCGGATACATCGGATGCGCCGCATCTCCCACCAGCGTCACACGTCCGACACCCCAAAAAGGCAATGGATCCCTGTCCACCATCGGATATTCCAGGACTTGACCGGCCCCGGCGATCAGCGTCGGCACGTCCAGGAAAGGCAGACGCCACCCGGCGAAATGCGGGAGCACGTCATCAAGCCGCCCCTCACGCCGCCAGTCCGCCTTGGCCACCGCCGGCCCCGGCTCGGCCACCCGCACCTCGGCCACCCAGTTCACCAGCGCCCGCCCCCGCGCGCGGGTCTGCGCGCATATCGGATACGCCACGATCTTGGCCGCGTCGTCGGCCCCGGCGACCACCATGGAGGCCCCGTCGAGACATGACTCCAACTCCGTGATGCCCCGCCACATCGTGATTCCGCTCCATCGCAGCGGATCGCCGTCCGGATGCAGCCGTGCCCTGACCGTTGAGTGGAGGCCGTCAGCGCCGACCAGCACATCCGCCGTCCGCACCACCGTCCGGCCGGTGGCCACCTCGCGCAGCCGTACCCCCACCGGCTCCGCACCGGCTTCTCCCGCCCCGTACTCGAAGTCCTCAAAGGCCACGCCGAGGCTCACCGCGTCCGGGCCCAGCCGCTCCAGCACCGCATCCAGGAGGATCATCTGCAGACGGCCACGGTGAATGGAGTATTGCGGCCAGTGGTATCCCGCGTTCCGACCGCGCGGCAGTGTGAGAACCACGTCACCATGCCGGGTGGTGTAGATCAGGGCGTTCGTCGGTATCCCAGTCCCCTCCAGTGCTTCGCTGAAGCCCAGCTCCACCAGTTCCCGCACCGCGTGCGGCTGCAGGTTGATGCCGACCCCCAGCGGCCGCAGGTCCGGCACCGCCTCCACGATCGCGCAGTCGATCCCTGCGGCGTGCAGACTGAGCGCCGTCGAAAGCCCGCCGATGCCGGCACCGATGACCAGTGCATTCATGCCAGGTCAGTGCCCTGTGTCTCCCGGGAGACGCAGCCCGGCCATACCGGAGTACGAAAAGAGCACCAGGGTTTTGCGCCGGCGATGCAGTGAGCCGATGACCTTCCCGGTGACCGTGTCGAGAGCCGCGAACAGCGTGGTGGTACCCGAGCGCACGTTATGGTGGCTGCGACGCTCAGGACATTAGCTGCGCTGCTCCAGCACGTCCGCGATGCCCGCGAGGAAGGAGTCCACGTCCGAGATCAGGTAGCCGGACCTGAACAGCACGGTCGAGAACTTCGTCTCCCGCACGTCCTTGGCCGTCACGGGGAACTCGGTCGTCCCGCGCAGGGTGGCCACGATGCGGTCGAGGAAGGCGTCGATCTCGTCCTCGTTGTAGCCGGTGCCCATGCGACCCGGGCGGAAGGCCACCCGTTCGACGCGGGCCGCCTGGGTCTCGAACCACTCCTCGCGCAGCATCTCGCCGGTCGGCTCGGCCATGGCCAGCCGTACCGGCCGCTTGGCCTGGGTCTCCAGTGCCACCACGAACGCCTCCAAGGCGAAGTCGACCGCGGTCTCGTGATAGCCGCCGCGCTTGGCGCGGAACGTGGCCCGGCGCACTTCGTCGGCCGTGACGGGCGCCATGGCGTGCGGGCCCCTGCCGAGCGTCGACTCGATCCGCCCGATCAGGGCGTCGACCTCGGCGGGGTCATAGCCTGAACGCATACCCATGACGCGCGGAAAGCGATTCAAGCCCACTCCTTTGAGAACGTGCTGGGGGTGCCTCCATTGTGAGGCTCTTTATCACGACGATGCGACCCGACATATAGCGTTGCAGGATCATGCAGCTGTCCAAGGTCTCTTTCCGGTACCGAAGGCGTGGTCCTTTAGTCATCCAGGACGCCGACGCGCAGCTTGCCCCCGGCGACGTGATCGAGCTGACGGGCGTGAACGGGGCAGGCAAGTCGACCCTGCTCCGGCTCCTGTCCGGCCTCGCCCGGCCGACGACGGGCACGATCACCGGCCGCCCGGAGGTCGTCGGCTTCGCTCCCGACCGGTTCCCCACCGCCCAGCCGTTCACGGTGACCGCCTACCTGCGCCATATGGCCCGGGTACGGAGCGGCGCCCGCTGGGAGCCGTGGACCGAGCGCCTGCACATGGGCCACCTCCTCGACGTCCCTCTGGGCGAGCTGTCGAAGGGCAGCGCGCACAAGGTCGGCCTGGTCCAGGCGCTGATGGCTGAGCCGGGGCTGCTGATCCTGGACGAGCCGTTCGCCGGGCTCGACGCCGACACCCGCGAGGCGCTGCCCTCGGTCACCGCCGAGGTGGCGGGCCGCGGCGGCATCGTCATCGTCAGCGACCACCAGGGCGGCCTGCGCTCTCTTCCCGCCGTCCGGCACTGGTCGCTGGTGGACGGCCACCTCAAGGAGAGCACGGCGGCACCCCGCCCCGAACCGTCGGCGGGAATCGGCACCGTTCCCCAGGAGAGCCGGGACGCGGTGGTCGCCGTCACCGTACCCGCGGCCGAGCTTCACGACTTCCTCACCAGGATGCGCGGCGAGGGCTACCAGGCCCACGAGATCGAGGAGACCGGATGATCGCCCTGGCCGCGTTCCGCCTGGCCGCCTACGTCCGCTCGCACCGCGTGTACCAGGCACTCCTTCTGGCCCTGGCCCTGATGGCGATCGTCTACGGCAGCCGGGCGCCGAGGGGCGCGGAGGCCTCCGTGCTCACGGACGGCGCCGTACTGATCATTCCCGTCCTGGCCTGGGCCGCGAGGAGCCTCCTCGACACCGAGCCCGACCAGCAGCGCGAGATGTCCGCGATCCAGGCGGGCGGGCGGGGCAGGGAGGTGGCGGCGGGGCTGGTGGCGGCGTTCGCGACGTGTACGGTGCTCGCGGCGCTCAGCCTGGGCTGGGCCCTCCTTCTCGGCGTCAGCCAGGCCCCGACGGCCGGCGTGCTGACCGCCGTGCTCGTCCTGCACGCTCTGGCGACGCTGACCGGAACGGCGCTGGGCGCGCTCACCAGTCGCGCGGTCGTCAGCTCCCCCGCCGTCTCGATCATGGCGCTGCTGCTCGGGTTCCTGGCGATGCTGCTGCTCAGTGCCTCGTCCCTGCACTGGCTCACCGTGCCGCTCATCGCCTGGATGAAGGCGGCGAACGCAGGTCACCTCCTCGACCAGCTTCCCGAGCTCGCCTCCGTCTCCCTGATCTGGTGCCTGATCGGCCTCGGGGCGTACGTGTGGCTCCGCAGTAGGGTAGGTTAGTGAGCACTCACTCACCCTAGAGGAGGCAACGGTGAAGGTGATCTGCATGGGTGACAGCATCACCCGCGCACAGGTGAGCGCCGACTACGTGGCCATGCTCCGCGCGCGGCTGCCCGAGGCGACCGTGATCAATGCCGGGGTCAACTACGAGCCGTCCTCGGAAACGGTGAAGCGGCTCGACGACGTCGTCGGACAGGACCCGGACGTGGTGACCGTACTGATCGGCACCAACGACGCGAACTTCACGCTCAGCCCGAAGCTCGCCCAGACGCTACGCAAGCGTTGGAAGCTCTCGGCGGACCCGACCCCGGAGAGCTACGCCGCCAACCTCACCACCATCGCCAGGAGACTGCAGGACCAGACGATGGCCCGGGTGGCGCTGCTCTCCCTGCCGGTCATCGGCGAGGACCTCGGCTCGGTCCCGGTGCGGCGGACGGCCGAATACAGCGCGATCGTCCAGCAGGTCGCGGCGGACGAGGGCGTCACGTATCTGCCGCTCAACGAGCGGATGACCGCGTACCTGGAGGAGCAGGGCCGGACGCCCGGCACCCACTACCAGGAGCTGGGCCGGCTGCCGCAGACCGCCGCGATCCAGCACTTCCTGCTCCGCCGCAGCCTGGACGCCATCTCCAGGAGTCGCGGCCTCCGGCTCACCACCGACACCGTCCACCTGAACAGCCGGGGCGCCCGCATGGTCGCCGACCTGGTCGAGGGTTTCGTCACCCACTCGATAGCCCGCCGCTGACCGTCCCGGGGAAGCGCACCCCTGCGGCCCCATCCGTCTCGCGGCGGATCCGCGCGGACTCCCTGAGAAAGGGCCCACCCGACCGGCTTCACGCTGGGGGCTTGTCCGCTTGTCCATGCCTCCGAAGCCCTCCCAGGGCCTTAGCCACGCGCCCAGGAGCTCCGGAGCCCATCCCAGGGCCTCCACCACGCGCCCAGGAGCGGGGCCGTGGCGGGGTGGTCGGCGCGGGAGCGGGGTTACTCGGCGGCGGCGAGTTGGCCGCAGGCGCCGTCGATCTCGCGCCCGCGCGTGTCGCGCACCGTCACCGGCACGCCGTGGAACTCCAGCCGCCGCACGAACGCCCGCTCGTCCTCGGGCCGGGAAGCCGTCCACTTCGACCCGGGCGTCGGATTGAGCGGAATCAGGTTGACGTGCACGAGCTTGCCGCGGACCAGCTTGCCGAGCAGGTCGGCCCGCCACTCCTGGTCGTTGATGTCCTTGATCAGCGCGTACTCGATCGAGATGCGCCGCTTGGTCTTCGCCGCGTACGCCCAGGCGGCGTCGAGGACCTCGGACACCTTCCACCGCGTGTTGATCGGCACCAGCGTGTCACGCAGCTCGTCGTCGGGCGCGTGCAGCGACAGCGCCAGCGTGACGGGCAGCCCCTCGTCGGCGAGCTTGCCGATCGCGGGCACCAGACCGACCGTGGAGACGGTGACGCCGCGGGCCGAGATGCCGAGCCCGTGCGGCGCGGGCTCCACCATCCGGCGGACCGCCCCGATCACCGCCTTGTAGTTGGCCAGCGGCTCCCCCATGCCCATGAACACGACGTTGCTCACCCGCCCCGGCCCGCCGGGCACCTCTCCGGCCGCCAGCGCCCGGGCCCCGGCCACGACCTGCTCGACGATCTCGGCGGTGGACATGTTGCGGGTCAGCCCTGCCTGGCCGGTGGCACAGAACGGGCAGTTCATGCCACAACCGGCCTGCGACGACACGCACATCGTGACCCGGTCGGGATAGCGCATGAGCACCGACTCCACCAGCGCCCCATCGAACAGCCGCCACAGCGTCTTACGCGTCGTGCCCCTGTCGGTGGTCAGCTCCTTGACCGAGGTGAGCAGGTCCGGCAGCAGCTCGGCGAGCTTCTCGCGGGAGGCCGCGGGCAGGTCGGTCATCGCGCCGACGTCGGCGGTGAGGCGCTCGAAGTAGTGGCGGGAGAGCTGGTCGGCGCGGAACGCCTTCTCACCCAGCTCCGTGACCGCGGCCCGCCGGTCGGCCATCGACAGGTCGGCCAGGTGCCGTGCGGGCTTGGCCCGCCGGGGCGCGACGAAGGTGAGCTGGCCTGGAGGCTGGGACACGTTCCTGCCTTTGCTTGAGGGGCTGTCAATCAGGGTAATGAACGCTCGGATCGGAGGTGACATTCCTGCTCGCGTCATGGTCACCGCCCGATCTACAGTCATCTCGTATGGCGATTTTTCGGTCGGCATCTGGCGAGGGTGGCGCCGAGGTCGTGCTCGCCGTCGGCAACCCGTACGGTAGCCGGACGCTCGTGGTCGAGCGGGACGAGGACTCCTCGGTAGCTTACCTGTGCTCGCCGGACGGCACGGTTCATGGCGCCGTCTGGCTGGCCAACCATCGCCCCGCCCCCGCCCTGGTGGATCTGGCCAGGATCAACGCCGGCCTGCCGCCGCTGATGCCCAGGGCCAACACCGCCCATCCGGACGGCCGGAGGCCGCTCGGGCAGCTCACCGCGCTGTGGTTCGAGGAGGGGGACGGGGTCGCCCTGTACGAGGACGACGACCTGCTGGCGGTCATCCCCGGCTGGGCCGACATGAGCAGGGGCATGCCCGGTTACGCCCGTGACGCGGTGGGCGAATCGCCGTTCGCCTGGGCGCTCTCGGAGGCGCTCGAAGGGCTGCGGCCCCGCATCTCCAACGCCAGGTCCTACTGGCGCTGGCGGCACAGCGAGGGGTCGTGGCCGTCGTTCCAGCAGTTCGTGATGGGCCATCTGGACCGCGTGCTGGGGCCGGCGGGCAGGTACTGGGACGCCAGCGGCGAGCGGCTGCCGACCGTCGGGATCACCGAGCGTCCGCCGCGCCAGGGCCGCGACTTCACCGTGCTGTCCACGGTCGGGATGAGCTGCCAGCGCATGCCCACGGTCGAGCAGTGGATCGACAAGCCGGGCGCGTACGCCAGGATCGAGCTGGCCGTGGCGACCCGCGAGGACCCCCGGGACGCGGCGCTGCTGCTGGTGTGGCTGTCGCAGTATCCGTGGCACTCGGTCACGTGGCTGGGCCACGGGCACACGGCGAAGTGGTATCACGAGCCTTCGACGTTCCCGCTGGGGCCGCGGTATTCGGGCGTCCTGATGCTGGCCAACGCACCCCACATGCCCGACATGTCAGGATTCGCGTTCGGAGGGGAGGCCGTACGGTGGCTCTGGCTCTCGCCGGTCACCAGCGAGGCCCTGGAGGCCCAGCACCATTGACTAGAAGAACAGTGTCATCAGCAGCCAGACGGGCACCAGCGTCGTCACCAGCGAGTCGAGCCGGTCCATCAGGCCGCCGTGGCCGGGCAGGATGGTGCCCAGATCCTTGATCCCGAGATCCCGCTTGATCATCGACTCGACCAGGTCGCCCACGGTCGCCAGCAACGCCGCGAGCCCGCCGATCAGTGCCCCCTGCCAGATCGCGCCGTGCATCAGCCAGGTCACCAGCCAGGCCCCGACCGCCGTGCACGCGACCACCGACCCGGCGAACCCCTCCCAGGTCTTCTTCGGGCTGATCACCGTCATCTTGTGCCGGCCGAACAGCACCCCCGCGATGTAGCCGCCGATGTCGCTGGCCACGGTCACCGCGATGAAGATCAGCACCCGGTGGTCGCCGTCCGCGGTACGCAGCAACAGGGCCGCGAACGCCGCGAGCATCGACGGATAGAACAGCGTGAACACCGAGGCCGTCGCGTCGCGAACGTAGCCCTCGGTCCCTTCGCTGAACATGCGCCAGATCAGCAGCACGAACGCGAACATCGCGAACGTGGCCAGCAGCCACATCGGACCGCCCCAGTACGCCGCCGCCTGCATCGCCGCCATGCCCGCGACCACCGGCACGGCGGGCACCTTGATGTCGCGGGTCGCGAACGCCTTGGACAGCTCCAGCACGCCGACGCCCACGGCCCCGACGAGCACCAGGAGGAACAGCTCCTTGATCGTGTAGAGGGAGCCCAGGACGAGCGCGCCCAGCACCACACCGACCGCGATCGCGGCAGGCAGGTTCCTTCCGGTACGGCTGCCGCCGCTCGAGCTGGTGCCAGCCGTACGGTTATTCACAGAGTTCTCCAAGAGCCACGGCCCCCGCCCCTTGGGCGAGGGCCGTAGGTGCAAGAGCCGCTACCTGCGGCGGCCCACAGAACGCGGCCCACCATAGGTGCACAAACTGCCACCCGCGGCAGCCCGCTGAACACGACCCGCCGTAGGCGCAGGACTGCCACCCGCGGCGGCCCGCTCCACGCGGTCCACCCTGCGGCGTGCCGCTCAGACTTCGAGCAGCTCGGCTTCCTTGTGCTTGAGCAGCTCATCGATCTTCGCGACGTGCTTCTGGGTGAGGTCGTCGAGCTCCTTCTCGGCCCGCCTGACCTCGTCCTCCCCCGCCTCGCCATCCTTGATCATCTTGTCGAGGATCTCCTTGGCGGAGCGGCGGATGTTGCGTACCGACACCTTGGCGTGCTCGCCCTTGTTCCTGGCGACCTTGATGTACTCCTTGCGCCGCTCCTCGGACAACTCCGGGAACGTCACGCGGATCACCTGACCGTCGTCGGTGGGATTGACGCCGAGGTCGGAGTCGCGGATGGCCTTTTCGATGGCGCCCATCGAGCTCTTGTCGTAAGGCTGGATGAGGACCATGCGCGCCTCCGGCACATGGAACGACGCCAGCTGCTGGATGGGCGTCGGCGTGCCGTAGTACTCAGCGTTGATCTTGTTGAACATCGAGGGGGTGACGCGGCCCGTACGGATCGTCGCGAAGTCCTCCTTCGCGACCGAGACGGCCTTGTCCATTTTTTCCTCGGCTTCGAGGAGGGTTTCGTCGATCACAGCGGCTCCCTGTCTTCTAGCTGGCGGTGTCGGGCTCGCTCCCTCATTTGCCTGTGGGACTCACCAGCGTGCCGATTTTCTCACCGCGTACCGCTCGCAGGATGTTGCCCTCGCCCATGAGGTCGAAGACCACGATCGGCAGATCGTTGTCCTTGCACAGGCTGATCGCGGTGGCGTCCATGACCGCGAGGTCGCGGAGCAGCACCTCGCCGTAGTCAAGATGGTCGAACCTGACCGCGTCTGGATTCTTCCGTGGATCGGAGTCGTAGATCCCGTCCACCTGCGTCCCCTTGAGCAGCGCCTCGGCGCCGATCTCCAGGGCTCGCTGGGACGCCGCGGTGTCGGTGGAGAAGAACGGCGAGCCGAGCCCGGCGCCGAAGATGACCACGCGGCCCTTCTCGAGGTGCCTGATCGCGCGGCGCGGCAGGAACGGCTCGGCCACCTGCTGCATCGTGATGGCGGTCTGCACGCGCGTCTCGACGCCCCGCCGTTCGAGGAAGTCCTGGAGGGCGAGGCAGTTGATGACCGTGCCGAGCATGCCCATGTAGTCGGCTCTGGCGCGGTCTATGCCTCCTTGCGACAGGGTGGCGCCGCGGAACATGTTGCCCCCGCCGACCACGACCGCGACCTGCACGCCCTCCTTGACCGCCTCGGTGACCGAGTCGGCCAGATGATCGACTACCACCGGATCGATGCCCAGCGGCTCGCTCCCGGCGAACGCCTCTCCTGACAGCTTCAGCATCACCCGCTTCCACCTCAGCGGGCTGTTCGGGATTTGAGATGGGGAAGCCGCCGTCCGTGTGGATTCGTGGGCTGGCTCCCGGTGGTCCTGCACGGCGGCGGCCTCCTTCGTTCGGTGGGTCGGTAGAGCTGGTGGCTTCGTCACTTGCCTGCGCCGATGGCTTGCCTCAGCTGATGGGCTCTGCCCGGCTGACTGCTCGCCCTGGCTGGTGGGCTTGACTAAGCCTAAGCCTGACCGACCTTGAAGCGGACAAAGGCTTGCACCTCGACGCCGTTCTCCTCGGCGTACTTGCCCACGCTCTTCTTGTTGTCCTTGACGAAGGCCTGCTGGAGGAGCGTGAAGTCCTTGTACCAGCCGTTCACGCGGCCCTCGACGATCTTGCCGATGGCGGCCTCCGGCTTGCCCTCCTCGCGGGTCATCTCCTCGAAGAGCTTGCGCTCCTTGTCGACGACCTCGGCGGGCACGGCGGCGGGCTTGAGGTACTGCGGGGCCATCGCGGCGGCGTGCTGCGCGATGTCCTTGGCGACCTCGGAGTTCGGCTTGTCGAGCTGGACCAGCACGCCGACCGCCGGGGGCAGCGCCGGGTCGGTCTTGTGCATGTAAGCACCGATGTAGCCGCCCTCGAGCACCGCGAACCGGCGGATCTCGATCTTCTCACCGAGCGCGGCGTTGGCGACGTCGAGGTGCTCCTTGACGGTCTTGCCGTCGAAGGACGACTCGAGCAGCGTCGCCACGTCGGCGGGCTTGGTCTCGAGGATGTGCGCGACCACCTGGCCGGCGAGCTCCTGGAAGCGCTCGCCCTTGGCCACGAAGTCCGTCTCGCAGTTGAGCTCGAGCAGCGCGGCCGTGGAGTCGTCCTCCTGCTTGAGCGCGACGAGGCCGTTGGAGGCGGTGCGCTGCTCGCGCTTGCCCACGTCCTTGGCGCCCTTGAGGCGCAGCAGCTCGATCGCGCGGTCGAAGTCGCCCTCGGCCTCTTCCAGCGCCTTCTTGCAGTCCATCATGCCGGCAGCGGTGATCTCGCGAAGCCGCTTGACATCGGCCATGTTCACGGAAGCCATTGCTTTTCCTTGTGGGATTTCGTCGTCATCGTGGATCGGGTGGGCACCGGAGTCCGTTCGCCCACCCTGTGTCAGGTACGGCAGGCGCTTGCCGTACGGAAGCCTTTGTCTTGCGTCAGCCTTGGTCTTGCTCCTGGGGCCGGCTCGCCTGGCATACTGCCCAGCCTCACCCTGCCTTACCATCCTGGACCGACAGCGCCTAGCACCAACGCCACCCGGCCCAGCAGCCCGATCCAGGTCAGCGGCTCGACCCGAAGCCGGACCGCTGTGCCCCGATCCAGGCCCAGCTGCCCGACCAGGACCAACGCTCTCAGTCCGAGCCCAGCAGGTCCAACCCGACCGGAACCACCAGGCCCAATCTGAGCCCAGCAGCCCGACCCGTCCCGGCCAGCGCGCCCGATCCAGGCCCAGCAGCACGGGCCTTCGCCCGGCGAGCCTCCACTCAGCAGGACCACGGCCCTCGCCCGGCGAGTGTCCGCCTAGCAGGACCGTGGCCCCTTGCCTGGCAGTCGGAGCCGTCCCTTGCCCGACATCCGCCGAGTCAGGGAGACCCCTTGCCGTGCTGTACACCGGATCCGAGACCCGCGCCCTACCAGGCGTGGACACTCACCCCACCTGGCCGGCACGGGCCCGTACCCGGGTGCCTGCGGACCGGGACCTCGGCGTCAGGCCTGCTGCTCGGCGTCGCCCTCGGCAGCGGCGGCCTCGGGAGCAGCGACGCCCTCAGGAGCAGCCTCAGCCGTGGCCTCAGGAGCCTCAGGAGCCGCCTCCGCCGCGGGAGCGGGCGCTTCCGCCTCGGCCTGAGCCTCGCCGGTGCCCTGCTCGATGAGCTCGCGCTCCCACTCGGCCAGCGGCTCGGCGGCGGCCGGCTTCTCGTCACCGCGAGCGGCACCGGAGCGGGCCATCAGGCCGGCCGCGACACCGTCGGCGACGACCCTGGTCAGCAGGCCGACGGCGCGGATGGCGTCGTCGTTGCCCGGGATCGGGTAGTCGACCTCGTCGGGGTCGCAGTTGGTGTCGAGGATCGCGACGACAGGGATGCCAAGCTTCTTGGCCTCGCTGATCGCGATGTGCTCCTTCTTGGTGTCGACCACCCACACCGCGCTGGGCACGCGGCCCATGTCACGGATGCCGCCCAGCGTGCGCTCGAGCTTGTCCTTCTCGCGGCGCCGCATGAGGAGCTCCTTCTTGGTGAGCCCCGAGCCCGCGACGTTGTCGAAGTCGAGCTCCTCGAGCTCCTTCAGCCGCTGAAGCCTCTTGTGCACGGTGGAGAAGTTGGTGAGCATGCCACCCAGCCAACGCTGGTTGACGTACGGCATGCCGACCCGGGCGGCCTGCTCGGAGATGGCCTCCTGAGCCTGCTTCTTGGTGCCGATGAACAGAATGGTGCCGCCGTGGGCGACCGTCTCCTTGACGAAGTCGTAGGCGCGGTCGATGTACGAGAGCGACTTCTGCAGGTCGATGATGTAGATGCCGTTGCGCTCGGTGAAGATGAACCGCTTCATCTTCGGGTTCCAGCGCCGGGTCTGGTGACCGAAGTGAACGCCGCTCTCGAGCAGCTGTCGCATGGTGACGACGGGGGCCATGTGCTGGTCCTCCAGGTCTTGGCGCCCTGCGGAAGGGCGCGGTTCTCGGTTGTGCCGCGACAGCGCATAGTCTGCCGCCCTGATGCCCCGAAACCTCGCCAGCCGGGCACGTGGCCCGGACCGATGGCGCGGTCCGCGATGAGGCATGCGAAGTCGGCCTGTGGTCACAGGCCACCGAAAAGTCTACCTCCCACACCAGCCCAGCCTGACCGTCAGCCGTCAAACAGCCACCTCTCACCCCTCTGCCACCACACCGGCGCCATCACGATTACCCAGGCATCGCGCCAAGAGCCGCACGCCACCGCGCAAGCCGCCCATGGGGGCTTCGCCTGCCCCTCGGCGTACTCGACGAAGAGCACACCGACCCCCCGGGGGCGACCCTAAACCAACTCCGGGACCGCACTCGACACCCCTCAAGCCCCCACCCCTGAAGTCAGGGGGCGGCCGACACGCCCAACGCACCCACCTCCCCTGAAGTCGAGAGCGAACCCAAACGGCCGACGCGCTCGACACACCTTCATCCCCCCGCCACCCCGGAAGTCAGGGAGTGGCCGACGCACCCGACGCACCTTCACTCACCTCCCCTGAAGTCGAGAGAACCCAAACGACCGGCACGTTCAACGCACCTTCACCCCGCCAACGCCGAAGCCGGGGGGCCAACCCAGACACCAGCCCGGAACGCACTCGACACACCCTCAACCCACCCCCTGAAGTCGGGGAGCGGACCCGAACAGCCGACGCGCAAGACACACCCTCACCCCCGACACCAAAGGCGGGGAGCGGACCCGAAAGGCCTACTCCGGCGCCACGCTCGACGGCCCCCATCCCACCAAACGCGGTCAGCCGTCCGACCGACGGATCCAGCGAGCAGCGGGACAATCAGCTCAGCGCGCCGAGTCGTGATCCTCAGTAGGGAGCCCCTGCACGGGCCTCTTCGGCACGGGAAAGAGGTTGACCTGCACTTCGGCGACCCTGGCCCCGCTCGGCGCGTCCTTCTCATCACGGTGGCGAGCGAGGTACGGCGCGATCAGCTTCTCGATCGACTCGTTGAGCCGGGCCATCTCTTCGGCGTCGACCCTGATCCGCGTACGGCTGAACCGGGTGGCATCCCGCCACTCGGCGGAATCCCTTTCGACCTGGGCCAGCGCGCGATCCGCCTCTTCGTTGGCATCCCGGCGGAGCGCCAGCATCAACGACACCTTGGCATCCCGCACATCCGGTTGATCGCCGGGCAAGGACGCGACGCTGAGCTGCGCGTTCGCGGTCTTCCACAGCCGCTCCCTACCGTCCCCTCGCGGCGGCGCGTCCTCAACGAACCCGTATTTGGCCAGCATGCGCAGGTGGTAGCTGGCGGCGCTGGGCGTGATCCCCGCAATCTCGGCCACTTCGGTGGCGGTAGCGCTCCCCTCGACGCCCAGCCGGTTGAGGATCATCAGACGCGCCGGGTGGGCCAGCGCCCGCATCGCCTTGGGATCACTGAGCCCCTCACTCATGCGGCCAAGATTACCCCGCTCCGAGATCTGAAGCATTGCTTTCATAATCATGAAGGATTATCTTCACAGTTATGAAGCGTTCCCTTCACAACTCCGGCACACCCCCTCGCATCCCCCAGCACAGCCTCGCCACCCACGCCGGCAACCCAGAGCACGCCGTCGAGACACACCACTGCGAACCGGACCACGAGCTCACCACCCAGCTCCATCACCCCGGCCACAACCCGACCGCCCATGACCGCAGCTCGAACGATCACAACCCCGACGCGGACGGAAGCTACATAAGGGACGGAAGCGACGTAAGCGACACAGGCTCGACCGAACCACCCCCGCTCAGAAAGCAGCGCGACTACCGCCTCCTCTGGACGGCCCGCACCATCTCGGTCACCGGCTCAGAGGTGTCCAAGCTGGCCATCCCCCTGACCGCGGTGACCCTGCTGACCGCCTCCCCCTCCCAGATGGGACTGCTGACGGCCGCGGCCTCGGTGCCCGCTCTCCTGTTCGGCCTCCAGTCAGGTGCCATCGCTGACAGGCTCACCCGGCACCGCCCGCTGATGATCGTCTGCGAGCTCGTATCGTGCGCGGCCGCCGCCACGGTCCCCGTCGCCTGGCTTCTCGGCCTCCTCAACGTCGGCTGGTTGATCACTGTTGCCCTGGTGATCGGCTCGGCCGGAGTGCTCTTCAAAGCGGCGAACTTCCCCCATGTCGCAGCAGTGGTCGCGCCCTCCCAGCGAACCGAGGCGATGGCCGGCTTCCATGCCTCCTACTCGGTGGCCTCGGTCAGCGGGCCCAGCCTGGCGGGTCTCTTGGTGCAACTCCTCACGGCCCCGCTGGCCGTACTCGCTGAGGCGCTGTCCTTCCTGACCTCGGCCCTCTTACTCCGCGCCATCCGGACCCCGGAGAAGAACGAGCCGGCAACCTCCCGAGGCATGTGGCGCGACGTCATGGAAGGACTCCGGACCAGCGTCACCCACCCCGTCCTCCGCGCCCTCCTGGGCGCAGGCGTCACGATCAACTTCTTCGCGATGGCGTACACAGCCGTCTACATGCTCTACATGGTCAACACACTGAACATCCCCAAGGCCCTGATAGGCGTCCTCATCGCCTTGAGCGGCATCGGCGGCCTGGTGGGTGCCTGGGTCACGGCTCGTCTGTCCAAGCGTTACGGCGAGAACCGCATCATGCTCTTCTCGGTGCTCTTCTTCCCCATCGAAATCCTCGCGGTAGGACTGCTGACCGGCCCTCTGTGGTGGAAACTCTCACTGCTCGCGCTAGCCGGAACGATCACCGGCGGCATCGTCGTAGCCTTCGCCACCTGCATGGGCGCCATCGCCCTCCGCGAAACCACCCCAGAGCTCCGCGGCCGAGTGAACGCCACCATGACCTTCGCCGTGCAGGGCGTCCTGGCTCTCGGCGGCATAGCTGGAGGCGTCCTGGCCGATTTCCTCGGGCTACGCCCGGTGATCCTCATCTGCGCGGCAGGCATAGCCCTGAGCGCCATCTGGATCTGGACGTCTCCCCTACGCCCGCACCTCCGACGCCCCGCGCCCACAACAACACCGGGCACTGACCCTACGTCGCCTCAAGACGTGGATTCCTGGATCACTTCCAAGCGCCGTTCAATCCTCTGACCACACCAACCGCCCTGCCGCAGCCGCCCAAGGTCACTGTCACAACCGTCACCGACCTGTACGACCCAGCGTCCGGCAGCCCAATCATCGCAGCGCTTCACCCCGCCCAAGCCATCACCCGTCGAGTTATCCACAGCCCATCAACTGCGGCTTCGCTCCATCCACAGAATCCCGTTCGCCTTCCCGCCACCCCGGCGCGACCAACCACACTCGCGCCATGAACTCCCGCCGAAACCCCACCCCAACACCCCACCTGTCACCATCACCGACCCGCCACCCCTCAGCCACCCCCGTGCCTCCAAATGCCCATGGCCGGCCCCACCACCCCGCGGAGCGCGACACACACGCATCCACCCCGGACAACCACCCGCGCCTCCTCCGCCCCCGGGCGACAAGGCAGGAAGTCCACCCCCGCAGAACAAGACAGCCAGACCAACGCTCCCACCCCGAGCTGCCCGTCCACCGTCGCCTCAAGCCGACCAGAGAAGCCCTGACAGCACTAACCCTGCTCTTCGCCGCCGCGATGATCTTCTTCCCGGCTCTCCCGGCAAGGGCCTCTCCACCCACCTGGCGCTGGCCGTTGGACGGGCACCCCCGCATCCTGCGCCGCTTCACCCCACCACCCGAGCCATGGCTCGCCGGACACCGCGGCCTCGACCTGGCCGCCCCCGCAGCCACCCCGGTCCTGGCGGCGGGACCGGGCACGGTTCGCTTCGCCGGCCCCGTAGCCGGAAGGGGGGTGATCACCGTCGAGCACGAGGGCGGCCTCCGGACGACGTACCTCCCTGTCAAAGCGTCGGTACGCCGAGGCCAACCCGTCACCTCAGGATCCAGACTTGGCGTCCTAGAAGCCTCGACAGGTCACTGCCAGGAGTCCTGTCTGCATTGGGGCCTCCTCCGACGCGGCACCCACTACCTCGATCCCCTCCTGCTCCTGGGTCACGCCCCCATCCGCCTCCTCCCCTTCTGGCCCATGAATCAGAACGACTTCGGGCCGGTAGACGCGGACACTCTCGGGCAGCCGGCGGCCGGCAGCGAGAGCACGCCGCCCCTCAGCCAGCAACAATCAAGATCCCCAACCGCTCCCCGCCCTCTACCCCCAGGACATCCCACAGCCCTCGCCCTGACCCCAGCAAGGCCAACCCTGACCGCGAACACCGCCGGAAACGCACCACCACCACCCCCTCATCACTATCTGCCAAACCCACAACCACCACTCCCTCACGACGGCCTGCCAGTCCCACAGCAACCACCCCTGACGACCTCGAACGCCACCACGCCGACCGCCTCGAGGCAGCGACAGAGACCCGCCCCTCAGACCACGAACCTCGGTTTCCTGCCCCGCTCAGCCTCCACTCCCGCGACACCCGCCATCGCTCTGGGCGCACTGCTCGGGATAGCCCTCCTGATCACAGCCCTACGCCGCCACCGACGTACCCGAACAGCTCAGCACACGCAGAGAGGAGGCCAACACCGCAGGCACCGCCACAGAAGAAGGCCCCGAAAACACCGCCACCCGCCCTCGCAATGAGCGGAGGAGGACTCACCAGCGAGCAAGGCCATCAACCCAAAGCCCAATGCCAGGACAACCACTTCCGCCCCTAGAGACGGCCGGCCTTACCTGGAAGGAGTGCACCAATACCAAAACGCGAGCCAACGAGGTCGACCAGCACCAAGAAGGGACTGAAGAGAGCCAACAGCGAACTCGAAGATCGATCAGCGGCGCGCCCAGTCACCACCCCGGACCTCCCCAACCGCGGTAACGGTGCGACGTCTGCGCGAGTCCCAGCCATCAGGCCCTCGGATGCGCCTGCCGATACGCCGCCCTCAAACGCTCAATCGAGACATGCGTGTAGATCTGCGTGGTGTTCAGTGACGCGTGCCCGAGCAATTCCTGCACACTTCGCAGATCCGCACCGCCCTCGAGCAAGTGAGTCGCCGCGCTGTGCCGCAACCCATGCGGCCCCATGTCCGGCACCCCGTCCACCTGAGCCAGCCGCGCATGCACCACTCGCCGAACGGTCCCCGCATCGATGCGCCCACCCCGTACCCCAAGGAAGAGAGCAGCACCTGACCGAGCCCGCACCCACAACGGCCGCCCGTGAATGCACCACCTGTCCACCGCCCGGAGAGCAGGCAGCCCAAACGGCACAGATCGTTCCTTACGCCCCTTGCCCAGCACCCTGACGACGCGCCGATCCCGATCGACATCATCGACATCCAGCGCACACAGCTCACTCACCCGCACACCAGTGGCGTACAGCAGCTCGAGGATGGCCTGATCCCGCAGTTCCTTGGGCTCCACAGTCGAAGGCACCTCCAGGACCGCCTGCGCCTGCTCCTGATCGAGCACGGAAGGCAGCGGCCGTGTCGCCTTGGCGCTTCCCAGCAGCAATCCGGGATCCGCGGCCAGCCAACCGCGGCGATGGCAGTAAGCGGTAAAGGTACGAACGCAGGCGGTCCGCCGCGCCAAAGTGGCCCGAGCCTTCCCCGCGCGGTGCTGCTCAGCCAGCCACTCTCGCAGCACCCCGATGTCAAGCCCCTCGAGCCGCCCATCCACGTGATCAAGCAGCGAGTTCACGTCAGCCAGGTACGCCCGCACCGTATGCGGCGAAAGATCCCTCTCAAACCGCAGATGCCGACCAAACTCCGCCACCACTTCGTCCCACCCAACATTCGGATTCATCCCCAAACCGATATCTCCCTCCGCACCCGAGATTCCCACCCACAGCTCTCTCACCACCGCTCCTGACGACAGCCCCGTCAGCTGACTGCCTTCTCACAAGAAACACCCTCGCACCCTTACCAACGAAGTGCCCGACGCGCGCAGTGACTTCGAATCGCCGCCACCTCACGTGCCACCGGCACCACCACCTCACAGAACCCCACCCCAAGGACCGCCACACCGCTGCCCGCCGCCACCTCAAGGGACTCCCAAATCGCCGGCCGCCGCCGCGAGAGACCCCACATCGCCGCTCACCGCCACCTCAAGGGGCCCCAAGCCGCCACCCACCGCCACCAGCTGGGACCCAAGCCGCCGCCCGTCAGGCCAAGCTCCCGGACTTGGCCGAACCACCCCTCGTACGGGCGGAAACCCTCAGGGTCGGCCAGGCGTCGCCCCTCCGCCCCCCGCCGGACACCACCCCTCGAACGAGCCGAAACCCTCAAAACCAGCCAGGCGTCCTCTCGGACCCCGCCGAACACAACCCTCGTACGGGCGGAAACCCTCAGAGCCGGCCAGCCATCGCCCCTCCGGACCCCGCCGAACACACCCCTCGAACGAGCCGAAACCCTCAAAACCAGCCAGGCGTCCTCTCGGACCCCGCCGAACACAACCCTCGTACGGGCGGAAACCCTCAGAGCCGGCCAGCCATCGCCCCTCCGCCCCCCGCCGAACACCACCCCGCGAACGAGACGAGAGCCCCCGGGACCCGGCTGGTCATCCCTCGTCTGGCCGGGCGCGCCCATGCCCTAGCCAGCCCGAAGTCCTTCGGACCCACCCAGACGTCCTTCTCGGATGCGGACGTTCCTTGCTTGGCCTCAACGGCACCCCCCAGCTAAGACCGGCCGTATTTAGGGGCGGAAATCGTCGTCCGGAAATGGGGGGTCGTCGGTTGGGTCGGGCTCTGGCGTAGGTGGCGGTTCAAGGATCGCGGAGTCTGGGGCTTTGCGGTAGGAGGCCGTTTGCTTGTGCAGGCGCCAGCCGTTCGTGGTTCGTTCTATGTAGCCTGCGGCTGCTAGGCCGCCAAGAGCGCTCAAGGCGGTGTCCAGGCTTACGCCTGCGGCGACCGCAATGGATGCTGGGCCTGCACCGCCTCGGGAGGGGATCGCGTCCAGGACCTTACGGGTGGTCTCGTTGAGTTTGTCTCTGGGGACCGCCGGGGCCCGGGTCTGAGAGGCCAGGTCGTCGCCTATCACGCCAACGAGGTCGATCATTTCCTCCGGTGAGGTGACGCATACGGCTTTGCGTTCGCGGAGGAGTTTGTGGCAGCCCGCTGACATGTTCGACGTGATCGGGCCGGGGACTGCGCCCAGGTGCCTGTTGAGGGACAGGGCGTGGGCAACTGTGTTGAGAGCGCCGCTGCGCAGGGCTGCTTCCACCACTACCGTGCCCCTCGACAGGGCGGCTATCAGGCGGTTCCTGATCAGGAAACGGGCTCGGGTGGGGTGGACGCCGGGCGGGCACTCGCTGACCACAACGCCCTGGCCTCTGGCGGCGGCGAACAACGTGTCGTGGCCCGCCGGGTAGCAGACGTCCACGCCGCAGGCGAGGACGACCACCGTCGGCGAGTCGCCGGCCAGGGCGCCTCGGTGGGCCGCGCCGTCCACGCCGTAGGCGCCTCCGGACACCACGGTCCAGCCTGATTCGCTGAGGCCGACGCCGAACTCGGCAGCGATGTGGGTGCCGTACGACGTGGCGGCTCTGGCCCCGACCACCGCCACGGATTTGAGGCAGGAGAAGCGGAGGTCGGCCGTACCGTGGAGCCACAGGCCAAGGGGACGGCCGGCGCCCAGCTGGTCTAGTTGGGTGGGCCATTCGGGGCTGCCGGGAATGATCAATCTGGCTCCGGATTTCTCACCGGCTTCGAGGTCCGCTGCCGGGTTGGCGGCCACCAAGCGGGCGTGCCAGGCATTCAGGCGGGCAACCAGGTCGGGGGCGCGGCCTTGCTGGGCTTCCCGGGCTCGCTCGGCCTCTTGGGTTGCGAACTCGGGCGGCAGGGCGCGTGCGCGAATCGCCTCCACTGCAGTTGGAGCGCCGTACTGCATTACCAGGCGACCCATGATCGGGTCCCCGACGTCGGCGGCCCTCATGAGAGCGGCTCTGGCCTCAGCCTCGATCTGGGACTGGCTCTCGGTCTGGCTCTGGGTCTGGGCCTCGGTCCGTCTCTGGGTCTGGGCCTCGGTGTGGGTCTCGGTCTCGGTCTGAGCCTGAGACTGAGACCGGGTCTGGCTCTGGCGCTGGCGCTCTCGTTGGGTCTGGATCTCGGGTCGGGTCTGTGCGGGGTGGGGTTTGGCCTGTGCGGACTGGGGTTGGGTCCGCATGGCGGGGTCCGCGCCTATGCCAACGCCAGCGGCAGTAGCGGTGTCCACGCCGATGCCCATACCTGTGGGGGTGGCGGTGCCGTTGGGGGTGCCCATGCCGGTGGGGGTGCCCATGCCGGTGGGGGTGCCCATGCCGGTGGGGGTGGCGGTGCCGGTGGGGGTGGCGGTGCCGGTGGGGGTGGCGGTGCCCACGCCGATACCCATGCCCATGTCCATGCCGGTGGCAGTGGCGGAGGCGGAAGCGGTGCTGGTGTCTGCGCCGACGGCGGACGTGATGCCGGTGGCGGAGCTGGTGGAGGTGGACGCGTCAATGGAGATGCTGGTGGAAGCGTCTCTAGGGGTGACGGTGCTGTCAGTGGTGCCGGCGCTGCCCCGGGCCGAGGTGGCTTCTGGGGAGCCGCCGGCAACGGCTCCTTCCGCAAGGACCCCTGTCACGCTGCCGTCCGGTGCTGGGCTGGGCAGGGCCTCAGTCGAAGTCGTACCAGGGGCAGCGGCTGGTGAAGGCGCGGGATGCGCGTGTGCTTCTGAGGGCGGGGCGGACATGAGGCCTCCTATAGGGATGCAGGGCTGCTAGAGGTGGTGTGGGCCGTGACGCCAGCTGGACCAGCTGCCGGGGACTCGGAACCTGTGAGACCGCGCGATGTGTGCTGGGGGTGAAGGTCCAACCCGACGCCGCGATCCAGGACCGAGCGCGATCCTGGGCGGTGCGCGAAGCAGCGCCGAGCACAGCCCGGCCGCGCGTCAAGCACCACTGGGCACGACGCCGGGGCTGGAGCAGGAGCCGAAACTCGAGCCCCCGCAAGGGTTGCACCAGGCGCCGGGGCTTGATTGTTGGCGAGGGAGGGGGCGTTGGCATCACGGCTGCACCCCGAGCCAGAAGCCGAGGGCGGCGTTGGTTTCGTCCTGCTCCGGGGCGTCCTTGTCGGCCAGGTCGGCGAGAGTCCAGGCGACGCGTACGACACGGTCCAGGCCGCGGGCGGTGAGGGTGCCTGAGTCCAGGCAGGACGTCATGGGCTTCATGGCCTCGTTGGATGGGCGGTAGTCGGAATGGAGGAGAGACGAGGGGATCTCGGCGTTCGTACGCCAAGGGGTGCCGGTCAGGCGTTTGGCGGCTCGTTCGCGGGCCACGAGCACGCGTTCGGCCACTGTCTTGCTCGTCTCCACGAACTGGCGGTCAGCCAGGAGTTCGCGTCTGGACGAGCGGACCACGGTGACCTTCATGTCGATACGGTCGAGGAGCGGGCCGGAGAGCCGGCCCAGGTAGCGGCGCCTGATCGTTGGGGTGCACCTACAGGTCTCGCCCTGGTCTTCAGCCTGGGCGCAGGGGCAGGGGTTGGCGGCCAGCACCAGCATGAACCTCGCCGGGAACGTGACCGAGCCCGCCGATCTGGAGACCGTCACACGGCCGGACTCCAGCGGCTGCCGCAGCGCGTCGAGGACGTGGCGTGGGAACTCCGGGGCCTCGTCCAGGAAGAGGACACCCCTGTGGGCAAGGGAGACCGCCCCTGGGCGCACGATCGCGCTCCCGCCACCGATGATCGCCGCCGACGTCGCCGTGTGGTGCGGGGCGACGAACGGGGGTCTGCTCATCATGGGTGCGTTGGGTGGCAGGACGCCCGCGACCGAGTGGATGGCCGTGACCTCCAGGGCGTGGTCGAGCTCCAGGTCCGGCAGGAGGGTGGGCAGGCGCTCGGCCAGCATGGTCTTGCCGGTGCCTGGTGGGCCGAGCATCCAGAGGTTGTGGCCGCCTGCCGCACACACCTCAAGCGCCCGCCGGGCGACCGGCTGGCCCACCACGTCCGCCAGGTCCACTGTCGGGTCGGTGGCGCACCTGGACGGCTCCGCGAACTCCTCAACCCGAGGCTCCGGCGTGTCTTCGCCCTTGCGCAGCCATTCCACGAGCTGGCGCAGGTGCGCCACCGGGATCACCTTCACGTTGGGCACCAGGCCCGCCTCGGCTGAGTTCGCGGAGGGGACGACGACCGTGACGTCCCCATGTTTGGCCGCGCCGAGGATTGAGGGCAGCACGCCGCGTACGGGGCGTATACGGCCGTCGAGGCCGAGCTCGCCCAGGAAGAACAGCTCCGCGATGCGTTCGGCGGGGATCACTCCGGCGGCGCTCAGGATGGCCACTGCTACGGCCAGATCGAACTGGGACCCTCGTTTGGGGAGGCTGGCCGGGAAGAGGCTGACGATGATGCGGGCGTCGGGCCAGGGGTAGCTGCTGTTGACAGTGGCGGATCTGACCCGGTCGCGGGCTTCGCTGAGCGCTGTGTCGGGGAGGCCGATGAGGTGGATGCCTGCGAGGCCGTTGCCCACGTCGGCCTCGACCTCGACGGTGCGGCCCGTGACTCCGATCACGGCAACGCTGCGGGTGCGGGCCACGGCCATCTAGATCGCCCCCCGTACGTGGGTCAGGGCGAAATCGCCGGCGAAGCGCTCAAGGGCGATCACATCCACCCGTACGGCGTCGAACGTGCGCGGCTGCGTGGCCAGCCATTTGGCCGCGAGCATCCGAAGCCGGGCCAGCTTGGCCGGGCTCACGGACTCCAGGGCTGTGCCGTGGGATCTGCCGGATCGGGTTTTGACCTCGACGACGACCAGGTTGGGGCCGTCTTCGGCGATGATGTCGATCTCGCCGTGGCGGCAGCGCCAGTTACGGTCGATTATTTTCATCCCTTTGGCCTCCAGGTATGTCACGGCTACCTGTTCGCCTTGTTTGCCGAGCTCTAGGTCCTGCTTCGCGGCCATGTGCCACCTCCGTCGGTCCGCTCGTGATCCGGCACGACCTTCGCGGATGAGGGGTGGTGGAGGAGGGGCCGAACGGTGTTCTGGGGATGAAGGGCCTTGGTTACCGGTTGGTTGTGGATGATGTGTCGAGAGCCAGAGGACTTGCGCCAAGTCACAGGGGGCTCAGTCATGGTGCGGGCTCGTGGGGCGCCAGCTCTTGCGAATGTGGGCGCCGACGCGGCAGAGCGGCGTGCGAGCGCCGGCTCGCTGGCTCGTAGCTCTAGAACGTGGTGCGCCGCCTACAGGCCTCGGGCATGCGGATCGCGGCGTAGAGGGGCTCGGGCATGCGGTTCGCGGCGTAGGAGCTCGGGAATGCAATGCGTGCCGCTGGCTTGGTACGGCGCGGGGCCCGGCCCGGTGAAACCGGGTGCCGGAGTTGACGGCGGAAGCTCATGACGGCGCCTCCGGCGCGCACGCGAGGTCCTGAGCATGCGAAAGGGCCGGCGCCCATAGAGGGTGAAGGGCTGAAGAGGGCAAGGGATGCTCGAGGGGCTGGTGCTCGGCGCGGGGCCGGTGACCAGGGGCAGACTGCCCGTCGAGAGCCCAGGACGGCCGCTGCTCGACGCGGAACGAGTGCCCAGAGGCAGAGTGCCCGTCGAGAGCCCAGGACGGCCGCTGCTCGACGCGGAACGAGTGCCCAGAGGCAGAGTGCCCGTCGAGAGCCCGGTGCCCAGAGGGGCCGGTGCGCAGCGATGGGCGGGTGCCCAAGAGGTGCCGGTGCTCACCGAAAGGCTGATGCTCAGAGGGAGAATGGGCGCCCGATAACATCGGGTGCGCGTGAACGAACCAGCGCCCACGAGCAGAAGGCAAGGGGCACATGAAGGTCACGCTCCCCAGGGCGGAGAATTCCGAGGAGCCCCGGCACCTGGGCCGTTACCCCGAGAATCCCTCCTTGGGCATCTCCAGGTCCGCCTTGGCCAGCTCCTCCACGTTCACATCCTTAAACGTGACCACCCGCACGTTCTTCACGAACCGGGCCGGCCGATACATGTCCCACACCCAGGCGTCCTGCATCTTCACGTCGAAGAAGACGTCGCCGTTCTCCGCGGTACGGACGTCGAGATCGACCGAGTTGGTCAGATAGAACCGCCGCTCAGTCTCCACCACGTATGTGAACAAACCGACGACATCCCGGTATTCGCGGTAAAGCTGCAGCTCCATCTCGGTTTCGTACTTTTCGAGATCCTCTGCGCTCATCGCGGTCCTCCTGTCGTACCGGTCCCCCGGTTCGCCTGGTCAGGCAACCCCGGCCCCCATTTCATTTTCACCCATCTCCCTCGCCACCGTGACGAAGGAGTAACGGTGATCAGGACACGGGCCGTGCGTTTCCAGCGCCAGCCGGTGTCCTGGTGTGACATACCCTTTGTGCTCCGCGAAGCCGTACTGCGGGTAACGCCCGTCGAGCGCGACCATGAGACGGTCTCGAGTCACCTTGGCCACGATCGACGCGGCCGCCACGCAAGCGGCCACCTGGTCCCCCTTCCACACGGCCAGCGACGGCGCCGGCAGCCCCGGCACCGGGAAGCCGTCCGTCAAGATGTACTCCGGGTCACAAGGCAACTGTGCGACAGCTCGTCGCATTCCTGAAACGTTGCACTTGTGAAGACCTTTAGCGTCGATCTCCCCCGGCGGGATGATCACGAGACCGACGTGGGAGACGCGCACGATCTGGTCGTAGAGGCGTTCGCGCACCGCCGGGCTCAGCAGCTTGGAGTCGCCGAGGCCGTCGATCTGCCTGCGCAGGATCACGGCCGCGACGACGAGGGGCCCCGCACAGGCGCCGCGGCCGGCCTCGTCGACGCCCGCGACGGGGGTGAGGCCGCGGCGGGCGAGCGCCCGCTCATAGGCGTAGAGTCCGGAATCGCGCCGGACGACGCTCGGTCGAGGGCGGAACGCAACTGTCATGACAGAGGCAGCGTACGCCCCATACGCCGCCAACCGCGACCGAAAGCGACCGCTACTTGACCTTGTCGAAAGTGTCGGGACGCGAGAAGAGATAGCCCCGCGACAGCGGCCAGTAACGCACCACGGCCTTGCCGATCACGTCGTTCTCCGAGATGAACCCGCTTCCGGGCTCCTCCATGTGGGCGCGCGAGTCGGCCGAGGCGCTGCGGTGGTCGCCCATCAGCCAGAGTTTCCCGGCAGGCACGGTGACGTCGAACTTGTCGCCGGAAGGGTAATCACCGGGGTAGAGATAAGACGCCTCGTCCAGCGGCGTGCCGTTGACGGTGATGCGCTTCTTGGAGTCGCAGCACACCACCTTGTCGCCACCGACGCCGATGACCCGCTTGATGGTGTCCTCGCCGCTGGTCCAGCCCTTGAACACCACTATGTCGCCGCGCTCGGGCTTGCCCGCGAGCTTGTTGACGAAGACCCGGTCGTTGATCAGCAGAGTGTTCTCCATCGACACGGACGGGATGTAGAACGAGCCGACCACGAACGCCTGCAGCAACAGCGCGATGCCCACGCCCAGGACCAGCAGCAGGACGGTCTCGCGAAAACCGCCCTTCTTCTTCTCTTTCCCCACGCCCTCCGCCTTCTTGGTGACGGCCATCAACGCCTCCTACCGCGCCGGCGGCGACGAACCAGGACCAAGGGTACGGCCAGCCCGAACCCGGCGACCAGCGGCACGGAGTCGCCGAGCGCCTGGAGCGCGGGCTGCGCGAACGTGTCGGGGATGTCGATCGAGGTCGCCCGGTTGAACGGCCAGACGATCACGAAGGCGCGCCCGACAACCTGACTTACGGGGATGGAGCCGCCACCGGCATCACCGGTGTGGGAGCGGGAGTCGAGCGAGACCGACCGGTGGTCGCCCATCACCCACAGCCGCCCATCCGGCACCGTGATGTCGAAGAACCTGTCGGACGGCACGTTGCCCGGATAGAGATAGCTCTCTTCGTCGATGGCCGTGCCGTTGACCGTGATGCGTCCCTTGGAGTCGCAGCACTTGACGTGGTCGCCCCCGACGCCGATGACCCGCTTGATGTAGTCCTTCTCGCCGGGCACGAGGCCGAATGCCGTGCCGACCCACCGGAAGAACCCCGCCACAGGGTTGGACGGCTCCTCCATCTGGAACTCACCGTCCCAGGAGTCGACGCCCGAGAAAACCACCACGTCGCCGCGCTCGATGTCACGCGTGTGGTAGACGATCTTGTTGACCAGGACCCTGTCGTTTTTCAGCAGGGTGTTTTCCATCGACTCCGACGGAATGTAGAAGGCCTGGACCACAAACGTCTTGATGATCAGGGCCAGCACCAGTGCGACGACGACAAGAACGGGGAGCTCTTTCCAGAACGACCCCTTCTTCTCCTTTTTCCCGTCTGCTGCCGGCTTCTGAGTCTCTTCGGCGACCACGTCCACCTCGTCCTCGACAGGGCGGCGCGCAGCGCCGTGCTCCTGGCTCTCGCTAGTCATCGCTGACGAGCCTAGATGATGCGTCGGCTCGACAAGCCTCGACCGACGTTACACCCATGCACGAGTCGCTCCGCATAAAGGAAACGGCCTGTAAAGCCGAATGGCCCGCGGAAGGCGCGGGCCATCGGGAAAGACCAGGTTACTTCGCGGCCGTGGTCTCGCGCTTCTCGCGAATGCGGGCAGCCTTACCGCGGAGGTCACGCATGTAGTAGAGCTTGGCGCGACGCACGTCACCGCGGGTCAGGAGCACGATCTTCTCGATGACCGGGCTGTGCACGGGGAAGGTGCGCTCGACGCCGACGCCGTAGCTGACCTTGCGGACCGTGAAGGTCTCGCGGGCGCCGCTGCCCTGCCTGCGCAGCACGAAGCCCTTGAAGACCTGGACACGGGAGCGGTTGCCTTCGACGACTCGTACGTGAACCTCGAGCGTGTCACCGGGGCGGAAACCCGGCACGTCGCTGCGCAGGGTCGCCTTCTCGAGCTCCTGGATCTTCGTGTGCATGAGAGCTGTCCTCAAGTCCTCGTAAGCACGCGGAGGTCCACCCGGCCGTGGCTCGCGGCGGACGCGCCTGCTGATGTGGTGAACCCGGGACCGTTTCCCGGGCATGACAGACCAACCAAATGACGGTTGGCAGCGATTCAGTTTGCCATATCTTCTGGCCCGACGCGAAACGAGAGCTCATCGAGGAGCTTTCTGTCGTGCTTGTCGAGCGTGTCGGGGTCGAGCGCCGCCGCCAGCTCTGGCCTGTTCAGAACGGTACGGCGTAGCGCCTGATCCCGACGCCATCTGGCGATTTTCCCGTGATGCCCGGACAGGAGCACATCAGGCACCTCATGCCCCCGCCAGACAGGCGGCTTCGTGTAGACGGGACCTTCCACCAGATTCCTCATGGAACCGGGCGCGAAAGAGTCGTCCACGACCGACTGGGCGTTGCCGAGCACGCCGGGCAGCAGCCTGCCGAGGGCCTCGACCATGACCAGCACCGCCACCTCGCCACCGGCCAGCACGTAGTCGCCGATGCTGACCTCGTCCACGCGCAGCCGCGAGCCGTACTCGGCGATGACGCGCGAGTCGATGCCCTCGTACCGCCCGCACGCGAACAGCAGCCACGGCTCCCCCGCCAGCTCCTGAGCCAGCTCCTGCGTGAACGGCCGCCCGCTCGGCGTCGGCACGATCATCCGCGGCGTGCCGTCCCCGATCAGGGAGTCGATGGCCTCGCCCCAAACCTCGGGCTTCATGACCATGCCGGGCCCCCCGCCGTAGGGGGTGTCGTCCACGGTCTTGTGCACGTCGTGGGCCCAGTCCCGGAGCTGGTGTACGCGTACGTCGAGCGTCCCGCGCTCACGGGCTTTGCCGATCAGCGAGACGTCGAGCGGCGCGAAGTACTCCGGGAAAATCGTGATGACGTCGAGCCGCATCACAGCAGGCCCTCTGGCGGATCGACGACCAGCCGGCCCGCCTCCAGGTCGACCTCAGGCACCAGGGCCTTGACGAACGGGATGAGCGCCTCCTCCGCCCCGCTCCTCCGCACCACCAGGAGATCCTGGCCGTGGTGCAGGACGTCGGCGACCTCGCCCACGGGCTCACCCGAGGCTGTCTCCACCGCCAGGCCGATGAGCTCGTGATCGTGGAACTCGTCGGGGTCGTCCGACGGCGCCACGTCGGCCGAGTCGATGACCAGCATGGTGCCCCGCAACTCCTCCGCCGCGTCGCGGTCGTGAACGCCCTCGAGCGCCAGCAGCAGGATGTCCTTGTGCCAGCGGCGGCCCTCGATGACAAGCGGCCCCCTGTCGCCGGGATCCGTCGTGATCGACGCGCCCACGGCGAAGCGCAGCTCGGGATCGTCGGTGAGCACCTCGACGGTCACTTCACCGCGTACCCCATGCGGACGGCCTATCCGGCCGACGACCAGCTGCAACATGAACTCCTAACGCAAGCGCCCCCATCGGCCGGCAAAGCCGATGAGGGCGCAGAAACCTGACGCTAACGGACTGTTTCGTGCAGATCGAGTAGATCGACCCGTACGTACTTCCCGTCGGCCAGGGCGTTCACAACGGTGCGCAGCGCCTTGGCGGTGCGCCCGCCGCGTCCGATGACCTTGCCCAGGTCCTCGGGGTGCACCCGGACCTCCAGGACGCGCCCGCTGCGAATGCGGCGTGCGCGGACCCGGACATCGTCTGGATGTTCGACGATGCCCTTAACGAGGTGCTCGAGAGCCTCCTCGAGCACGTCAGGCCTCGCCCTCGGGCTGGGTCTCGGCGGGGGCCTCGGCCTCGTCCTTCTTCTTGGCCTTCTTCGGCGTGGTGGCCGCCGTGCCGGTGTCGCCACCGGACAGGGCCTCCTTGGCCGCGGCCTCGTAGAGGGCGTGACGGTCAGGCGCGGGCTCGGCCACCTTCAGCGGCGCCGGGGCGGGCTCGCCCTTGAACTTCTGCCAGTCTCCGGTGAGCTTGAGCAGCTTGAGTACGGGCTCGGTCGGCTGCGCGCCGACACCCAGCCAGTAGGCCGCGCGCTCAGCGTTGACCTCGATGCGCGAAGGGTCGTCCTTCGGGTGGTACAGGCCGATCTCTTCGATCGCCCGGCCGTCACGCTTGGTGCGGCTGTCGGCGACGACGATGCGGTATTGAGCGTTGCGGATCATGCCGAGCCGCTTGAGCTTGATCTTGACTGCCACGGGTGTGGTCTCTCCTGCATTCGAGCGTGGGTGAACGGCATCTCGCCGAGTGGGGCACGACGGGACGACGCTCCAGGGACAGGCGCGTCCGGCGGGAGGTGAGAGGGCACCCGCCTGGTCACGGTGTTCCAACATGCCATTGTGCCAGATCGACGGCACTGCCATCGACCTCCCTCCACGGCGCGGCGCGCCGCCCGTGCCCGAACGCCTCACGCCGGCTCGACACCGCCCGCGACCTGGCCGAACTCGCTGGTGAGGGTCTTCGTCCATGCTATCGAGGATGCGACCATCACAGTCCTCCGCACGAATACGCACTCGGACGAGGCCGCGCACGGGTGCGGAGACGCGACCGGTCGCAGCACGCGCACGGGCTTGGGCGCGCACGGATGCGGACGTGGCCGGACGCGGGCCCCATGGGACGCAGCCGCATCGGGACGGGCAGGCGCCATTGGGCGGCGGCGTGTCCGGTCCGGCTTCCGGGAAGTGGGCGGCCGGCAGGCTCAGAGGACGCGACGCACCCAGATGCAGGCGTGCCCCAGCCCACAACCCGCGCAACCGTCGCAAAGGCGCCCACCAAGGGACGGCCAACTCGCCAGGCGTCGAGGGTGTGGTGTCGTCGATGTGGGCAGCCTGGGCCAGAAGGCCGTAGCGGGCCGGACCGCCGGGAGCCGGAATCCACGCCGCGGCGGCGCCAGGGACCGGCGCCCGCGCTGCGGCGGGCCGCAGAGAGCCAGGACCCACGCAGCGGCGGACCGCCAGGGACCGGGGCCCTCGCAGCGCCGGGCCGCCAGGGACCGGGGCCCTCGCGGCGCCGGGCCGCCAGGAACCGGCGCCCTCGCAGCGCCGGGCCGCCAAGAACCGGGGCCCACGCGGCGGCGACGCCAGGGACGGGGCCCAAGCAGCGGCGGACCGCCAGGAAGCGGGACCCACGCGGCGCCGGGCCTCAGAGAGCCGGGACCCACGCGGCGGCGGTGGGCCGCCGGGAGGTGGGGCCCGGCGGCGGTTAGTTCTGGCCGGGCAGCCGGAGCTTGGAGGGGTCGAAGCCCGGAGGCAGCTCCATGCCAGGAGGCAGCTTGCCGCCCAGGTTGCCCAGCACGCCGCCGCCCTGCTTGGGCTCGGCCGCGGCGGGACCGTCGGCGGCGGACTTGCCGAGCGCGGCCTTGCGCGGGTCGCCGCTGACGCGCCGCCCCTTCTTGGCCTTCTTCTGCGCCTTGGACGCCTTGCCACGACCGCCCGGCATGCCGGGAATGCCCATGCCACCCGCCACCCGCTTCATCATCTTCTGTGCCTCGAAGAAGCGGGTGACGAGGTTGCTCACGGCGGTGACCGTGACACCGGAGCCGGCCGCGATGCGGGCGCGGCGCGAGCCGTTGAGGATCTTGGGGTCCTGGCGCTCCGCAGGCGTCATCGAGCGGATGATGGCGGCGATGCGGTCGAGGTCGCGGTCGTCGATGGAGTTGAGCTGGTCGCGCATCTGCCCCATGCCGGGCATCATGCCCAGCAGGTTTTTGATGGGCCCCATCTTCTGGACCATCATCATCTGCTCGAGGAAGTCCTCGAGCGTGAAGTTCTCGCCCGAGGTGAGCTTGCCCGCCATCTTGGCGGCCTGCTCCTCGTCGAACGTCTTCTGCGCCTGCTCGATCAGGGTGAGGATGTCACCCATGTCGAGGATGCGGGAGGCCATCCGGTCAGGGTGGAAGGCGTCGAAGTCTTCCAGCTTCTCGCCCGTGGAGGCGAACATGATCGGCCGGCCGGTGATGTGGCGCACCGAGAGGGCGGCGCCACCTCGGGCGTCGCCGTCGAGCTTGGTCAGCACGACCCCGTCGAAGCCGACGCCCTCCATGAAGGCCTGCGCCGTCGTGACGGCGTCCTGGCCGATCATGGCGTCGACCACGAACAGGACCTCGTCGGGCGAGACCGCGTCGCGGATGTCGGCGGCCTGCTTCATCATCTCCTGGTCGATGCCCAGGCGACCGGCGGTGTCGATGATGACGATGTCGTGCTGCAGGCGCTTGGCCTCGTCGACCGACTTGCGGGAGACCTCGATCGGGTCGCCCACGCCGTTGCCCGGCTCGGGGGCATAGACCGCGACCTGGGCGCGCTCGCCCACGACCTGGAGCTGCTGGACGGCGTTGGGCCGCTGCAGGTCGGCGGCGACCAGCAGCGGCACGTGGCCCTGCTCGCGCAGCCACTTGGCCAGCTTGCCCGCCAGCGTCGTCTTGCCCGAGCCCTGCAGACCCGCGAGCATGATGACGGTCGGCGGCGTCTTGCCGAAGCGGAGCCTGCGGGTCTCGCCGCCCAGGATCCCGATCAGCTCGTCATTGACGATCTTGACGACCTGCTGCGCCGGGTTGAGCGCCTGAGAGACCTCGGCGCCGCGGGCGCGCTCCTTGATCTGGGCGACGAACGCCTTGACCACCGGGAGCGCGACATCGGCCTCCAGCAGGGCGATGCGGATCTCGCGGGTGGTGGCGTCGATGTCGGCATCGGACAGCCGGCCTTTGGACCTGAGGGAGGAGAAGACCGATGTCAACCGGTCGGATAGCGTCTCGAACACGTGGTTGGCCAGTCCTCGAAGCGAATGAACGTCTAAGACTCCAGCCTATCCGCTCCGCTAGCCGCTCCAGCCTGGCACGGCCATGCGGACTGTGAGCGCGTGCTCGACCAGGTTGATCAGGGCGCTCTTGACCGAATCCTTGGAGCGGGCGTCCAGGCGCACCATCGGGATGTGCGGCGCCAGGGTGAGCGCGTCGCGCACCTCGGCGTCGCTGTGCGCGTAGACGCCGTCCCATCCGTTCACCCCCACGATGAACGGAAGCTGGGCCTCCTCGAAGTAGTCGATCGCCGGGAAGCTGTCGGCGAGACGGCGCGTGTCCACGAGCACGACCGCGCCGATCGCCCCGCGTACCAGGTCGTCCCACATGAACCAGAACCGGTGCTGCCCGGGCGTGCCGAACAGGTAAAGGATCAGGTCACGGTCGAGCGAGACCCGGCCGAAGTCCATGGCGACGGTCGTGGTCGACTTCAGCGGTGTCATGCCCAGGTCGTCGATGCCCTTGGAGGCGTCGGTCATGACGGCCTCCGTGGTCAACGGCATGATCTCCGACACCGCGCCGACGAACGTCGTCTTGCCCACCCCGAATCCGCCGGCGACGACGATCTTCGTCGAGGTCAAACCGGGGCTAGAGCCTGCGAAGTCCACTGAGCACCCTTTCCAGCAGGTTGACGTCCGGCCTACCCGCTTCCAGCTGCGGCTGATGCACCCGCACCAGGCCCTCGGCCGCCATATCCGCGATCAGAACACGCACCACACCGAGCGGGATCCGCAACAGCGCCGAGACCTCGGCCACCGACCTGACCTGCAGGCACAGCTGGCTGATCGCTTTGTATTCGGGAGTGATGTGCGAGAACTCCCGGTGCTCGGCGGTCGCCGAGGACACCAGTGCCTCCATCGCCAGCTTGACCTTGGGCGCGGTCCGCCCGCCCGTAACGGCGTAGGGCCGTACCGGCGAGGCGGGGTCAGAGCTGGATGGCGGTGTTGGAGGCGGCTGCCAGCTAGGTGGTGGGGGCTGCCAGCTCCCGCTGTTCTGGGAATCCCATGCGCCACTGTTGTGGGAATCCCAGCCGCCGCTGTTCCATCTGGGGTCTGCCACCTACATCACCTGGTCTGGCTGGCGCGCAGTTCGGCACGCACAGCCGGAGTAAGCACCTGACCGGCGCGATCGACCATCAGCGTCATCTGGTACGCCACCAGCCCCATGTCACAATCCGGAGCCGCCAGCACAGCCAAGCACGAGCCGTCACTGATCGACATGATCAGCATCAACCCACGCTGCATCTCCACAATCGTCTGATTGACCGCACCACCCTCGAACACCCTGGCCGCACCCTGCGTCAAGCTCACCAAACCCGACGCGATCGCAGCCAGCTGATCCGCCCGATCAGCCGGAAACCCCGACGAAGCCGCCAGCGGCAGCCCGTCGGACGAGACGACCACCGCGTGCGCGACCCCCGGCACGGTACTGACGAAGTCGGTGATTAACCAGTCCACCCCGCGTGCCGCGTGGCTAAGGTCGTTCACGCGCCCTCCTCCCTGCTGTCATTCCTGGGGCCGGACCCGTACGCCCTGCCCTCGCTGATGTCGTCGCGCGCGGCTCGGAAGCCTTGTTGGAAGCTGGAAAGCCGGCTGCGTACCCGATCGGGCGAGACCGCCGGCATGGGGGCGACCCCCTTCGGGGCCGACATGGTCTCGGCCGAGCCGGGCACCAGGTTCGCCTTGGGCACCCGCTTGGGCAGCCCGGCCGCCGTAGAGCCGTCGCGCACCGGCTCGACCACGGCCTCGGCGGCGCTCCAGCCCGCGTCGGCCTTGGCGGAGCCCCAGGTGGCGCCGTTGTCACCGTGCTCGAACCAGGCAGACTCGACCGAGGCGAAGATCGGCAGGTACTCGTCACCGGCGGAGGCGGGCTTGACGGCGGGCATCGGACCCGTCGCGGCCGACTCGGTCTCGGGGAAGTCGTAACGCTGCTGCGCCGCCATCGGCTCCTCGGCGGCCCTCGGCCAGGGCCGGGAGTCGTTGGGCAGGGCGCCGCGCTTGGGCAGCGCCTGCTCGCCGGTCGCCGGCCCTCGTGAGGAGACCCACACGTCGGCGGCGGAGTCGTTGGCGGGCATCCAGTTCGGCGGCTCGGAGGGCCACTGGGGGGCCGACGGCCAGGCGCCGTTCGACGCCGGCTCCGCCGACGGGTACGACGGATACGACGGGTGGCCGGGACCCATCTGGAAGCCCCCGGCCGGCCACGGGCTGGCGGCGGCGGGCTGTGGCGTGGGGTACGCCCCCTGGGCCGGGGGGTTCGCGGGCGCCGAGGCGGCGTACGAGGGAGCCTGCGCCCCCAGCAGCGACTCGGGGATGAGCACCATCGCGGTCAGGCCGCCCGTGCCGTGGGGACGCAGCTGCACTCTGATGCCGTGACGGTGCGCCAGCCTGGCGACCACGAACAGGCCCATGCGGCGGGAGACGGAGACGTCCACGGTGGGCGCGTCCGTGAGCCTGTCGTTGGCCTCGGCGAGCTCCTCCTGCGTCATGCCGATACCGGAGTCGCTGATGGAGAGCATCATGCCGCCGCCGTCGATCCTGCTGCCCGAGACGGGCACGCGGGTCTCTCGGGGCGAGAACGACAGAGCGTTTTCGATCAGCTCGGCGAGCAGGTGGATGACGTCGTTGACGGCCTGGCCGGCGATGGAGACACCCTCGGGTACCTCCAGGACGACCCGCTCGTAGTTCTCGACCTCTGACAGCGAGGCTCTGGCCACGTCCACCAGCTTGACCGGCTGGCTCCAGCGGCGAGGCGGATCCTGACCGGCGAGCACCAGCAGGTTCTCACTGTTACGCCGCATGCGAGTGGCCAGGTGATCCAGCTTGAACAGGTTCCCCAGACGCTGCTCGTCCTGCTCACCCTGCTCCAGCCCGTCGATCAACGTGATCTGCCGCTCCACCAGCGTCTGGCTGCGCCGCGACAGGTTCACGAACATCGCGTTCACATTGCTGCGCAGCCTGGACTCCTCGCCCGCGAGGCGGACCGCCTCGCGGTGCACCTCGTCGAACGCCCGCGCCACCTCACCGATCTCGTCCTTGGAGTTGATCTCGATGGGCGGCACCCGTAGCTGTTCGGGGCGCACGTCGCTGTTGCGGAGCTGGCGGACGAGGTCGGGCAGCGTCTGGCCGGCGATCTTCAGCGCGTCGCCGCGCAGGCGCCTGAGCGGGCGTACGAGCGAGCTCGCCATGAGGGCGGTGATCGCGAGGACGAGGACCAGCAGCACGACGACCAGACCGATGTTGAGCGCGGCCAGCTGCCTGTCGCCACTCGCGACGTCGGCGCTTCGGGTGGCCACCTGCTCTCCCAGTGTCTTCTGCACCTGGTGGAGCCGGTCGACGGTCTCGCTGATGGACTGGAACCAGCGGTCGGCGTCGTTCGTGGTGGAGCTGTCGAGCCTGCGCAGGGACTGCCGGTTGTTCGTCAGCAGCACGGCCCGGCTGATGTAGAACTCGGCGCGGCCGATCTTCACGCTGGCGACCGTGTTGTCGAACATCTGCCGCTGCGGCTGCGTGGCCACGGCGAGGAACGAGGCCCGCTCGCTCTCGCGCCGGGAGCGGGCGTCGAGGAAGGCGTTGAACTCCGGCTCCTCGAACGAGCCTCTGACCAGTGCGATCGTCAGGAGGGCGCGCTGCTTGGACGCCTGCTCCTCCGCACGGGCGATGGCGCGGAGCGCGGAGCTCGTGGCGATGAGCTCCTCGTCCGTCGCCCCTTGGCCGAGCTCGTCGTAGAGCTGCAGCATGTCGGAGATCGTCTCGGAGTACTTCTCCATCGTCGGCAGCGGCGGCAGCTGCGAGGAGGCGACGGTCGCGCGCAGCGAGGTCAACTGGCCCAGGCGGGTGCGGATGCGCTCGAGGTTCCTGCGGCCGATGTCGGACAGTGACGTCTCGGCGGTCTTCGCGACGTTCAGCGTGCGGCCGACGCTGGCGTCCACGATCTCCTGCTGGCTCTTGAGCCGGTCCCGATCGGTGGCGCTCCTGTTGGAGGCCACGAAGCGGCTGGCCACGTCGCGTTCGAGACCGAGGTCGCGGGACAACTCGCCGAGCTGCGTGACGAGCGCGCCCACCTCGCTGATCTGCTGGTACTGCTGGGCGCTGCTGATGGAGGTGGTGACGCGCAGCGCGCCCAGGATCACGCCCACGATCGTGGGGATGGCGATGAGGGCGATGAGACGGGTGCGCACCCGCCAGTTGCGCAGCGCGAACGGGCTACCCGACGTGTGCTGACGCACCTCTGGCACCTCGCCGCCCACAGACTCTTCTGGCAGGTCCGGAGCCCTGCCACGACCGGGTCCGGTCGTTGTTGTCGTCACTGTGGCAACCTCTCGCCATTGGCCTGCTCTAGGGGGTTTCAGCGGCTTCGTCACAGGGACGAGTGATCGCAGGCAAGTTCGAGGCCCAATTTGAGCACAAACCTCATAGTTCAGCCAACGTCTCGGGGGTTTTCAACCGTTCCAAGTCACACATTGTTCACGTGGCAAGCTCCCGTATACGGAGTGCAACCAGCCCATCAATCCGGACATACAGCCACAAACAGTGCTTTATACCAATATTTACACCTATAGCGTCTTACAGTCATATTTAGCAGATAAACTTCCGAATACGCGGCACAGATCTGCCGCACAGATCTCCCCTCGGGTACGCTTCACGCCCGGCATCTTGTGCCGATCTCCAGAAGCTTCCCCTGGTAGGAGAACCCCCCCATGACACGCAAACTGCGCTGTAACGCCATTGTTCTCGGCGTCACAGTCGCTCTCGCCCTGACCGGCTGCAGCGGGTCCGACACCCCCTCGGACTCCTCAGCCAACAGCAAGGGCTTGGAGAAAACCAGCATCAAAGTCGGCGCTCTCCCGATTCCTGACGCTGTATCCCTCTATATCGCCAACGCGAAGGGTTTCTTCAAGGAAGAGGGACTGACGGTGACGCCGGTCACCATCACCGGTGGCGCCGCGGCCCTGCCGCAGGTCAAGAGCGGCGCCCTGGACATCTCGCAGACCAACTACGTCTCGACGTTCCTGGCCGCCAGCCAGGGCGAGAAGATCAAGCTGGTCGGAGACGCGTACCAGGCCGGCCCCAACACGTTCAACATCATGATTCCGAAGGATTCGCCGATCAAGACGGTGGCGGACCTGAAGGGCAAGACCGTTCTGGTCAACAACCTGCACAACGTGGCCACGCTGGCGGTGGCGACGCAGCTCAAGGTCGCCGGCCTCAAGGAGACCGACGTCAAGTTCGCCGAGAAGCCGTTCCCCGAAATGGGACAGGCGATCATGAGCGGCCAGGCCGACGCGGGCTGGATCACCGAGCCGTTCATCACGGCCAACCAGAGCGCCAACGGCTTCCGCAAGCTCGTCGACACCATGACGGGCCAGACGGAGAACCTGTCCATCGCGGGTTGGATGGCCACCGAGGAGTGGTCCGCCAAGTACCCGAAGACGCTGGCCGCGTTCCAGCGCGCGATCTCCAAGGCGCAGCAGCTCGCCTCGAGCGACCGCAAGGAGATCGAGACCATGCTGCCGACGTACACGAAGATCGACGCCAAGACCGCGTCGGTGATCACGCTCGGCACCTACCCGAGTGAGCTGAACGCGAACCGCCTGCAGAAGGTGGCCGACCTGATGCTCGAATACGGGTACCTCAAGAGCGCGCTCGACGTGAAGACCGTCATCGCGGCGCCGTCGTCGAGCTGATGACCGGTGCCCGACTGCTCCGCGGCGCCGCCGGCGCCGCGGGGTTCCTTGTTCTCGGGGAGCTGGTCATCCGCTTCGGGCTGCAAGGCCTGGGCACTCCCCCACCGTCGATCATCCTGTACGAGGCCGCGCGCCTGCCGGCCGACACCGACTTCCTGGCAGGCGTCGGCGCCACGCTCACCAACTGGGCACTCGGCCTGCTCATAGCCACCGCGGTGGCCGTGCCCCTGGGCGTGGTGCTCGGGGCGCTGGCGCCGCTGGAACGGGCGATCAGGCCGGTGCTGGAGTTCATGCGCCCGATCCCCTCGGTGGCCATCATCCCGCTCGCGATCCTGCTGATTCCGGCGGACGAGCTGATGAAGGTCTCGGTCATCGTGTACGCGTCCATCTGGCCGATCCTGATCAACACCCTGTACGGCATGCACGACGTGGACCCGCAGGCCAAGGAGTCCCTGCGCAGCTTCGGATTCGGCAACCTGGCCGTGCTCACCAGGGTGAGCCTGCCCAGCGCGGCCCCGTTCGTCGCGACGGGGATCAGGATCGCCGCCGGGGTCGCGCTCGTCCTGGCCGTCAGCGCCGAACTGATCGCCGGCGGCGTCGCCGGCATCGGCGTCTACGTGAACGTCGCGGGCAGCGGCAACCGGATGGACCTCATGATGGCGGCGACGTTCTGGGCCGGCATCCTCGGCGTGATCGCCAACGTGGCCCTGCTGGCCGGCGAGCGGCGCCTCTTCCGCTGGCACCGCGTGCGGACGGGGGTGAGCGAGTCGTGAAAGTCCTCGCCAGACTCTGGGTGGTCCCCGCGGTGCTGGTCGTCTGGGAGCTCCTCGGGCGCGCCATCGGGGACACCGACTTCCCGCCACCCACGACGATCGTCGCCCGCATGTACGAGCTCTGGTTCTCCGGCCCGGCAGCCCGTGTCTTCCTCACCGACGACGCGATCGGCAACATCCTGCCGAGCCTCGGCCGCATGTTCGGCGGCTGGCTGCTGGCCGCGCTGATCGGGGTCGTGGCGGGCATGATCCTCGGACGCTCACGCTCGGCGACCGACTACGTGAACCCGCTGATCGAGTTCGGCCGGGCCGTGCCTCCCCCGCTGCTGCTGCCGGTGTTCCTCCCGCTGTTCAAGGCCGGGCTGGCCACGCAGCTGGCCACGATCGTGTTCGGCGTGATCTGGCCGACGCTGCTCAACTCGATCGAGGGCGCCAGGGCGGTGGACCGGACCTACACCGAGACAGCCGCAGTGTTCAACCTGTCAAAACTGCAGCGCCTGCGCGTGGTCGTGCTGCCCGCCGCCTCGCCCAAGATCTTCGCGGGACTGCGGCTCAGCCTGTCACTGGCGCTGATCCTCATGGTGCTCACCGAGTTCATCGGTGGCACCGACGGCATCGGCTACCAGCTGCTGTCGGCCCAGCGCAGCTTCGACGGCGCCGCGGTGTGGGCGACCATCGCCCTGCTCGGCATCCTCGGTTACGTCGTGAACTCCCTGTTCGTGCTGGCCGAACGCCGCGTGCTCGTCTGGCACCGGCAGGCCACCCGCAATCCGTGACCCTTGGAAGGACGTATGCCGCACTCTGATGACCTCCTTTGGGGGGCCGTAGGCGACATTTCCCGTTTCGCAGCCCTGCTCACCATGGCGGAGCTGGGCCTGGCCGATCACCTGGCGCAGGGTCCGCTGGACACCACCGAGCTGGCCGGACGCGCGGGGGCCCACGCTCCCGCGCTGCGCCGGGTCCTGCGTGAGCTGGCCAGTATGGACGTGGTCCGCGCCGTGGGTCCGGACACGTACGACCTGACGGAGAGGGGCACCGCGCTACGCTCGGACGTCCCCGACTCCGTGCGCTCCTCGATCCGCATGCTCGGCGAGGAGGGCTTCTGGTACGCCATGGGCATGCTGCCCACCACGGTCCGCGACGGCAGCTCCGCCTTCGTCAAGCGGTACGGCCACCTGTACGACCATCTCGCGAACAACCCGGCGTCGAGCCGGCTGTTCGACGACTACATGACGGCCAGGGCCATCCCGTTCACCGAGGGCCTGGCCAAGCGGTACGACTTCCCCCCGACGGCGACCATGGTCGACGTGGCCGGCGGCAAGGGCCACATCCTGGCCACGGTGCTGCACGCCAACCCGCAGATGCGCGGCATGCTGTTCGACCTGGAGCACGTGGTCGAGCACGCCAGGCGGACGCTGGCCGCGGAGGGCCTGGCCGAGCGGTCCGAAGTCGTCTCCGGCGACTTCTTCGCCGAGGTACCGGCCGGCGGGGACGTCTACCTGCTGGCCAGCGTCCTGCACAACTGGGACGACGAGGACTGCGTCAAGATCCTGCGCAACGTCCGCAAGGCCATGAACCCCGGCGGCCGCGTGCTGATCCTGGAGACGGTGCTCCCGGATGACGACAAGCCGCACCTGGGTAAGGACATCGACATGCGCATGCTGGCGATTTTCAACGGCGGCACCGAGCGCAGCCGCGACGAGTACGCGGCCCTGCTCTCCCAGGCCGAACTGGCGCTGACCGACGTCGTCGAGCTGGGCTCCGGCGCGAGCCTCGTCGAGGCCAGGCCGCGTTGACCCCCTCCCCCGGCCTCCACCTGATGACAAGACCGAGAAAGGCAGTTGCATGAAGCTGGCCAGGTTCGTAGTCGCGGGTATGGCGATCGCGCTGACGATCAGCGCGTGCGGCGGAGGAGGGGGGAGCCAGACGGGCACGGGCGGCACCGCGTCCTCCGGCGGGCTGGAGAAGACCCAGCTCCTGGTCGGCGTGGTGCCGGTGCCCTCATCGGCGCCGCTGTTCATCGCGGAGAAGCGCGGCTTCTTCAAGGAGGAGGGCCTGACCGTCAAGACGGAGATCATCCAGGCGCCGCAGGCGGTCATGCCGAAGATCCTCAACGGCAGCATGGACGCGTTCCTCACCAGCTACGTGTCGCTGATGGCGATCAACGACTCGGGCGCGGCCAAGCTCAAGCTCTTCCAGCACAGCCAGGAGGCGGCGCCCAACGTCGCCGGCGTCGTCGTGGCCAAGGGCTCGCCGATCAAGACGGCCGCCGACCTCAAGGGCAAGACCATCGCGGTCAACGTGCTCAAGGCGCTCGGCCAGACATTGACCAACGCCCACCTGCAGGAGGCCGGGCTCAAGCCGGAGGACGTCAAGTACGTCCCGGTGCAGTTCGCCGACCAGCTCGCGGCCCTGTCCTCGGGCAAGGTGGACGCGGCCTGGCTGGTGGAGCCGTTCCTGACCGCGGCCAAGAAGGCGGGCGGCACGCAGATCATCGACACCACGAGCGGCGTGACCGCCGGCGTGCCGATCGACGGGTGGGGCGTCACCGAGGACTGGCTGGCCAAGAACCCGAAGACGGCCGCCGCCTTCCACCGCGCCCTGGCCAAGGCCCAGCAGATCGCGGGCTCCGACAGGAAGGCCATCGACGAGGTGGTGCCGACGTACACGCAGATCCCGGCGGACGCGGCCGCGGCGATGACGCTCGGCACGTTCTCGATGGAGGCCGACAAGGCGAGCGTCCAGAAGCTGGCCGACCTGCTGCACGGCTACGGCTACCTCAAGTCCAAGGTGGACGCGGCGCAGCTGTTCGCGCCTGTGAACGGATGATCGAACACCGGCTCGGGCGGGCCGCGTTCGGAGCGCTCGGAATCGTCGCCTTCGTCGCCCTCGCCGAGCTGGCCGGGCGGATCGGGCTCGTACCGGACGTCATGCCGCGCATGTCGGCCGTGCTCGCCGCGGCGGCCGAGCTGCCGCTGGAGGCGCAGTTCAGGGCCGACGTGCTGGCCACGCTGACGGCGTGCGCGAGCGGGCTGGCGATCGCGGTGGCGGTCGCCGTGCCCGTGGGGCTGCTGCTCGGGACGGTGCCGTTCGTGGAGCGGTCGGTGCGGCCGCTGGTGGAGTTCCTGCGGCCGATCCCGTCGGTGTCGTTGATCCCCGTCGCGATGTTCCTGTTCACCCAGAGCCAGGACGCCAAGACCGCGCTGGTCGTCTACACCTGCTCATGGCCGGTGCTGATTAACACGTTGTACGGCCTGACCGACGTCGATCCGCTGGCCAAGGACACGCTGCGCAGCTTCGGCTTCGGACCGGTCGCCGTGGCGCTGCGGGTGAGCCTGCCGAGCGCGGCGCCGTTCATCGCGACCGGCATGCGGATCGCCGTGTCGGTCACCCTGATCGTGGCGGTGAGCGTGGAGCTGCTGGCGCCCGGCGACGGCGGGATCGGCGCGTTCCAGTCGCTGGCGGGCAGCGCGAACCGCCTCGACCGCATGCTGGCGGCGCCCCTGTGGGCCGGGCTCATCGGGCTGGCCGCCAACCTGCTGTTCACGGCCGCCGAGCGGCGCGTGTTCCGCTGGCACCGTGCGCGGAGCGGGGACGCCTCATGAGGCGGCTCTCTTGGGATCCGGGAACGCCGTCGCCGCACTTCCTGAGAGGTGAAGGGGGTGTGCGGTGCGGCGTCGGGAGGACCCCGCTCGGCGCGCTCCCCCGGCGCCGGACGGTGGGAGAGGGTGTGGCGGCATGAGCACTCGCGGTCCGGAAGGCGCGGCACCCCCTGTCCCCCAAGGGACCTCAGCCGGGACGGCGGGAGAGCGCCCACCCCGCCGGTCCTTCCCCGGCAGGCGGCTGGTGTGGTACTGGCTGCTGCCGGTGGCCGTCGTCTGCTGGGAGCTGGCCACACGCTCGGCGCAGGCCGCGTACTTCCCGCCGCCGTCGCTGATCGTGGCCAGGCTGCACGAGCTGTGGTTCTCGGGGCCGGTGACGCGGGCGTTCCTGACCGACGAGGCCGTGGCCGACCTGCTGCCCAGCCTGGGCAGGCTGTTCGCGGGGTGGGCGGCGGCGTGCGCGGCCGGGGTCGCGATCGGCGTCGCGCTCGGCCGCTCGCGCTGGCTGTCGGCCCTGGTGGAGCCGCTGCTGCACTTCGGCCGCTCGGTGCCGCCCACCACGCTGGTGCCGGTGTTCCTGGTGCTGTTCAAGATCGGCACCCCGATGCAGCTGGCCTCCATCGTGTACGGTGTCGTCTGGCCCGTACTGATCAACTCCATGGACGGCGCCCGTACGGTGGACCGGCAGTACATCGAGACGGGTGCCGTCTACCGGCTGGACCCGTGGCAGCGGCTCACCCGGATCATCCTGCCCGGCGCCTCCCCCAAGATCTTCGCCGGCCTGCGGCTGAGCGTCTCGCTGGCCCTGATCATGATGATCATCTCGGAGCTGGTCGGCAGCAGCGAGGGTATCGGGCACCGCATGCTGGAGGCGCAGAGCCAGTTCGACATCCCGGCCATGTGGGCGGGAATCGTGCTGCTCGGGCTGCTCGGTATCGTGCTGAACGCCGCGTTCCTGGGGTTCGAGCGCACCATGCTGTCGTGGCACCGGGGCGCGAGAAGCTGAGTCAGCTCACCCGGCGCTCGTTGATCAGGGTGCGCTTCACGCACACGCCGTCCTTGATCCACTGCCAGACGCGGCTGCGTGACTTGCCGTCCTCGCTCAGCACGATCATCTCGTGGAGCCGCAGGTCCTCGCCCTCGGCCTTGTACTGCCAGCTGAGGTAGATGGTGCCTGCGTCCAATTCCCAGAACTCGCCCTTGATCCGCTCGGTGTCGAACCCGCAGCGACCGCCGCCGAGGTAGGTCCCCGGGAACTCGTGCACCTCCGTGCGCCCGTCGTCCCAGGTGTAGCGGTTGGTCTGGAGGTAGACGGTGTCGTCCAGGATCGCGCAGGTCATCCGGACGCGGTGCCGGTCGATGAGGGTCCCGTCGCGGTCGAGGTGGACGTATTCGCCCTCCCATTCGCCCTCGTGGCGGGCCAGCAGCGGCATGTCCGCGCGAAGTCCCATCCGGAGCTACTCCTTCGTCGTGTGCCACCAGGGGTCGGCGGCCTCGGATCGGTTGACCAGGAAGGCCCTGCGGCGCAGGAACCTGCGGATGGAGGCGGCGCCCATGCGGGAGCCGCCGAGCCCCGACAGGCGGAAGGAGTGCTTCTCGCCCTCGTGCACCAGCGCGGTCAACGAGGCGTCGTTGACGCTGATGGCGCCCGCACGCAGCCGGGCCGCCACGGCCATGGCATCCTTCTCCGTGGCGGCGAAGACCGCGGCCGACAGCCCGTAGACCGAGTCGTTGGCCAGCGCGACGGCCTCGTCGGCCCCGTCCACAGCCATGACCGGCAGCACCGGGCCGAACGTCTCCTCCGTCATCACCAGCATGCCGTGGTCGACGCCGGACAGCACGGTCGGGCGGCACCAGTGACCGCCGCCGTGCCGCTCGATCTCGCCGCCCGTGTGCACGGTCGCGCCCTTGGCCACGGCGTCGGCCAGGTGCGCGGCGATCACGTCCTCCTGCCCCGGCCCGATGATCGGCCCGATGGGGCCGCCCTCGCAGGTCAGCCCGACCCGCGCGGCCTTGTCCGCGAGCAGCGCGAGGAACTCGTCGTGGACCTCGCGGGCCACGTAGACGCGCTCGATGGACTGACAGGACTGCCCGGCGTTGGCTGTGCCGCCCCACAGGATCGCCGACGCCGCCCGCTCCAGATCGGCCCCGGCCAGCACGATCGCCGGGTCCTTGCCGCCCAGCTCCAGGAACGCGGGCACGAACGCGCGCGCCGCCGACCGGGCGACCAGCCGCCCCGTCTCCACGCTGCCCGTGAAGACCACCGCGTCCACCAGGTCCACCAGCGCCGCGCCCGTCTCGCCGTCGCCCTCGACGACCTCGAGCGGCAGCTCGTCAGGGACGAGCCGCATCAGCGGCTCGATGAACCTGGGCGTCACCTCGCTGGGCTTGACCAGCACCGCGCACCCTGCGGCCAGCGCGGGGACGGCGTCGATGAGGCCGAGCAGCAGCGGGAAGTTCCACGGGCTGATCACCCCGACCAGCTCGTACGGCACCGCGTCGCCCCCCACGAAGACGCCGGGCAGGGAGGCCGGGGTCTCGGCCGGGGGCTCGAGGAGGGCGGGCGCCTGGCGTACCCATCGGCCGATGAGACCGGCGACGATCTGCCGCTCCAGCACCGACTCCCCCACCCTGCCGGTGTCGGCCACCAGGGCGGCGAGCAGGTCCTCGTCATCGGCCAGTGCGGCGCCGAACTTGGAGAGGGCCTCGCCGGCCGGTCGGCCTGAGGCCCGTTCGCGCAGGTCGGCCGCGACGGCGGCGAGCCGGTCGGGCGGGACAGGGGCGAGCTGCCTGTCGGCCTGCCCGGTCAGCGGGTTCCTCACGTTCATGTGGTGCGGCCAGGGGACATGATGCTCCTGCGATGATCGGCGGGAGCCATTGTGATCAGGAGAGTGCCGCGGCTGTCAACGCGCTCGCGAACCGGAAATTACCCGCCCCAGCCCGGCACGGCCATGCGCACCGAGAGGGCGTGCTCGACCAGATTGATCAGCGCGGCCTTGACGGAGTCCTTGGATCTGGCGTCGAGCCGCACGAGCGGGATGTGCGGGGCCAGGGTCAGGGCGTCGCGCACCTCGCCGTCGCTGTGCGGATACTCGCCGTCCCAGCCGTTGACGCCCACCACGAACGGCAGCTGGGCTTCCTCGAAGTAGTCGATCGCCGGGAAGCTGTCGGCGAGACGGCGCGTGTCCACGAGCACGACGGCCCCGATGGCGCCGCGTACCAGGTCGTCCCACATGAACCAGAACCGGTGCTGCCCGGGCGTGCCGAACAGGTAAAGGATCAGGTCACGGTCCAGGGAGACCCGGCCGAAGTCCATGGCGACGGTCGTGGTCGACTTCAACGGCGTCATCCCCAGATCATCGATCCCCACGGAGGCGTCGGTCATCACTGCCTCCGTGGTCAACGGCATGATCTCCGACACCGCGCCGACGAACGTCGTCTTGCCCACCCCGAAACCTCCAGCCACCACGATCTTCGTCGAGGTGAGGCCGGGGCTAGAGCCTGCGAAGTCCACTGAGCACCCTTTCGAGCAGATTGACGTCAGGCCTGCCCTCGTCCAGCTGTGGCTGATGCACGCGGACCAGACCTTCGGCAGCCATGTCAGCGATCAGTACGCGTACCACGCCGAGAGGGATCCGCAGCAGGGCCGACACCTCTGCCACGGACCGGACCTGCCGGCACAGTTGACTGATCGCCTGGTACTCCGGCGTGATATGCGAGAACTCCCGGTGCTCGGCGGTCGCCGAGGACACCAGGGCCTCCATCGCCAGCTTGACCCGCGGCGCCGTCCGTCCACCAGTCACCGCGTACGGGCGGACGGGCGAGGCGGGGTCGGGATTCAGCTGCGACTGGGGCTGGGGCACAGGCGGGGGCGCCCAACCGCCGCTGTTCCATCTGGGGTCTGTCACCTACATCACCTGGTCTGGCTGGCGCGCAGTTCGGCACGCACAGCCGGTGTCAGCACCTGACCGGCGCGATCGACCATCAGTGTCATCTGGTACGCCACCAGCCCCATGTCACAATCCGGAGCCGCCAGCACAGCCATGCACGAGCCGTCACTGATCGACATGATCAGCATCAACCCACGCTGCATCTCCACAATCGTCTGATTGACCGCGCCACCCTCGAACACCCTGGCCGCACCCTGCGTCAAGCTCACCAAACCCGACGCGATCGCAGCCAGCTGATCCGCCCGATCAGCCGGAAACCCCGACGAAGCCGCCAATGGCAGCCCGTCGGACGAGACGACCACCGCGTGCGCGACACCTGGGACCGTGCTGACGAAGTCGGTGATCAGCCAGTCGACTCCTCGTGCCGCGTTACTCAGGTCATTCATGCTCCCTCCTCCCTGTCGTTGTTCCTCGGGCCAGAGGGGAACGCCCTGCCCTCAGTGATGTCGTCGCGTGCCGCCCGGAAGCCCTGCTGGAAGCTCGAGAGCCGGTTGCGTATACGGTCCGGCGACACTGACGGCATCGGTGTCACGCCCTTCGGCGCCGCCGAGGAGTCGGCGGAGCCGGGCACCAGGTTCGCCTTCGGCACCCGCTTGGGCAGGCCGGCCGCCGTCTGGCCGTCACGTACTGGCTCCACAACCGCCTCCGCCGCGCTCCATCCCTCATCTGCCTTGCTCGAACCCCAGCTCGCCCCGTTGTTGCGGCCGAACCAGGCCGATTCCACGGCCGCGAAGATCGGCAGGTAGTCGTCCCCGGCCGAGGCGGGCGGGACCGCCGGGATCGGGCCGGTGGAGCCGGACTCGTTCTCCGGAAAGTCGAATCCCGGCCGCTGCGGCGGCATGGTGTCGCGGCCCCAGCCACCCGGCGGCGGCTCGGGCACGGGCCGCCTGGGCAGGGCGCGGTCGCCGTTCCATGCGGGCCCGCGGGGCGGCGTCCACACGTCGGCGCTGTCGTAGCCGCCGAGGCGGGGCTCCGCCGGCCACCCTCCGGGCTCTGGCTGCCACTGCTGCGTGGGCGGCGGCCAGTTGCTCTCCGCCGGGTTCGACGGGAACGACGGGTGGCCGGGACCCAGCTGGTACGGGGCCTGCGGCCAGTCCGTGGCGGGAGGGGCGGAGTGCGGCGCCTGCGGCCAGTCCGTGGCCGGAGGGGCGGGGTGCGGCCCCGAGTACGGCTCGTCCCTGGGCCCGCCGGCCACCGCGCCCGCGAAGGCGGGCGGCTGGTTGCCGGAGAAGGACGGGGTCCCCGAGAAGGTCGGGGCCTGGGAGCCGAGCATGTTCTCCGGGATGAGCACCATCGCGGTCAGGCCGCCCGAGCTGTGCGGGCGCAGCTGCACCCGGATGCCGTGCCGGTGTGCCAGCCTGGCCACCACGAACAGGCCCATCCGCCGCGACACCGACACGTCCACGATCGGCGCGTCCGTGAGCCTGTCGTTGGCCTGGGCCAGCTCCTCCTGCGTCATGCCGATGCCGGAGTCGGTGATCGACAACATCACGCCGCCGCCGTCGATCCTGCTGCCGGAGACCGTCACCCTGGTCTCACGGGGCGAGAACGACAGGGCGTTCTCCACCAGCTCGGCGAGCAGGTGGATGACGTCGTTGACGGCCTGCCCGGCCACCGAGACACCGTCGGGCACCTGGAGCACGACCCGCTCGTAGTTCTCCACCTCCGACAGCGAGGCGCGGGCCACGTCCACCAGCTTGACCGGCTGGCTCCAGCGGCGAGGCGGATCCTGACCGGCGAGCACCAGCAGGTTCTCACTGTTACGCCGCATGCGAGTGGCCAGGTGATCCAGCTTGAACAGGTTCCCCAGACGCTGCTCGTCCTGCTCACCCTGCTCCAGCCCGTCGATCAACGTGATCTGCCGCTCCACCAGCGTCTGACTGCGCCGCGACAGGTTCACGAACATCGCGTTCACATTGCTGCGCAGCCTGGACTCCTCGCCCGCCAGCCGCACGGCCTCGCGGTGGACCTCGTCGAACGCCCGCGCCACCTCGCCGATCTCGTCGTGGGTGTCCACGCCGATGGGGATGACCGGGCCGATCGAGCCCTCGCCGTTCTCGCGCAGCTGCTGCACGGTCTCCGGCAGCCGGTGGCCGGCGATGTCGAGCGCTTCGCCGCGCAGCTTGCGCAGCGGCCTGATGAGCGAGCGGGCGATGAGCGAGATGATCGCGACCACCACGAGCAGCAGGAGCAGGATGAGGCCGCCGGAGATCAGCGCCGAGCGGTTGGCGCCCTCCTCCAGGGCACGGGCGCGCAGGATGACGGAGGAGGCGAGCTCCTTCTCCACGCTGCGCAGCGCGTCGATCTTGCCGGTGCTCACGTCGAACCAGGTGGCCACGTCCCTGTCCGGCCGCACGCCGATGCTCAGCTCCTTGCCCTCGGCGGACTGCGCCATGGCCCGTAGCCTGAACAGGTCGGTCTGGTCGACGTCCCTGCCCACGACCGTGTTGCGGTAGAGCTCGAGCTGGTCGAGGTTGGCCAGGGTCGCGAACAGCGTCTCCTCGCTCTCCTCGCGCGACTTGGCGTCGGTGAGCGCGTCGAGCTCGCCGCTGTCGAAGCCCTTCTTGTCCAGCGCGCTGGCCAGGACACCACGCTGCTTGGAGGCCTCCTCCTTGGCGCGGGCGATGGCCGCCATCGAGCTGGCGCTGTGTGAGACCTCGTCGTCCACCGCGACCTGGCCGACCTGGTCGTGGAACTGCAGCAGGGCCGCGATGATCTGCGAGTACTTCTGGATCATCGGGAGGGGCTGGATCTTCCCCTTGACGGCCGTGTCACGCAGCGTCGGGATCTCCTCCAGGCGTCGCAGCACCGGTCGTACGGCGTCCGCGTGGGTGTCCGTGAGCAGCTCCGCTCGCCGCTTGGCCTCGTCGATGAGGCCGTTCACCCCGCTGTAGGTGGTGCGGAGCTGGGCCTCGCGGTTGTCCGGCCGGCCCTGGGCGATGTAGAGGGCGGTCTCGTCGCGCTCGAAGGCCAGCTCATGGGTGACAGCCCCGAGCTGCTCGCTGAGCTCGGCGACCTCCCTGAGGGTCTGATAGGTGTTGGCGTCACTGAGCGAGGTGATCACGTTCAGTCCGCCCAGCCCCACGGCCACGGCCGTGGGAACGACAATCAGCGCGATAAGGCGCGATCGCACGTGCCAGTTGCCCAGCCCGAACCTCCGGGAAGGAGGATTGGGCAACCGTCGCCTCTGATGCCCGTGCGGCTCGCGGTCAGCGGAAGCTTCATCGCTCTGCGTTCTCACTTGCCTTCGCTACCTCTCGCCCCTGGAGGGGAATTCTCGGGTGACCATGCAGGTAAATGCACGTGGGGCAATATGTACGTCCAGATAAGCGCCATTTGAGCACAGGGGTTGCCCAGGGCCAACCACTATCAGTGCCCTCTTGAGGTGTTCATCCCCGATTGTCCGGAAAATTTGATGAAATCGGCAAAACAGCTCCCGATCTGGGGAAACAGGCAACGCGAGACCGTTCCGCGAGTCACCTTTGACTGGCAGAAAAGATCAAATAGCATGCCCCATCAGCAACTGAAGTCCCGACTGACACCCCCTTTCCCAAACCGGACAAACGCCGGTTTCACACGTACTTCAATTTTTCACGATAGAGCCGCAATCGGACATTGCAACTACAAGTGTCATTTTCGCGATAATGACTACGGATTTGGTGTTACGGTCGATCCCTGTCGTGCGTCAGGCACACAGCCCCCGGGAGCAGAAGCCACCCGGTCCCCCCCTGGCTCCATCTGAAGGGAGTCCCTGACATGAGGCTTGGCCGTCCCGCCAGGGCCGCCATCATCGGGTTAGCTTTGACACTCGGCGCCGTTGCGTGCAGCACGGGCGGCTCCACGACCGCCAGCGCGCCGCCACCCGCATCCGCCGGCGGCCTGGAGAAGACGAAGATCAAGGTCGCCACCCTGCCCGCCATCGACAGCGCCGCCATCTACGTCGCCATCGACCAGAAGCTCTTCGAGAAAGAAGGGCTGGAGGTCACCCCGCAAGTGGTCCAGGCCGCGCCAGAGGCCATCCCCATGCTGGTCAAGGGCGAGATCGACGCCATGTTCGGCAATTACGTGTCGATGTTCCAGGCTCACGACAAGCAGGCGCTGAAGCTGCGCATCCTGGCCGAGGGCTCGCGCGCCGCCCCCGACTCGCTCAGCATCATGGCTCTGCCGAACTCGCCCATCAAGACGCCGAAGGACCTCGAAGGCAAGACGATCAACGTGAACGTCCTGCACAACTTCCAGGAACTGGCGCTGACACAGGTGCTCAAGGCCAACAACGTCGACCCCGCCAAGATCAAGTACGTCCAGGTGACGTTCCAGAACATCATGCCCTCGTGGAAGGGCGGCCAGATCGACGCCGCGTACCTGGGTGAGCCCATGGTCACGGCGGCCACCTCCGCCATGGGCGCCCGCAAGATCCTCGACCCGGCGTCCGGTCCCGCCGCCGAGTTCCCGATCTCGGGCTACGTCAGCACTCAGGAGTGGTACGACAAGAACCCCAAGACCGCTGCGGCGTTCCAGCGGGCCATCCACAACGCGGCCAAGCTCATGGAGAACAACCGTGAGGTGGTGGCCAAGGTGCTGCCGAACTTCACACAGATCGACGCGGCCACGGCCGCCACCGTCACGTTCCCGTACTTCTCCAGCAACGACAACCCGGTCCGGCTCCAGCGAGTGGCCGACTGGATGCTGGAGGCCAAATGGCTCTCGAAGGCGATCGACGTCAAGTCGCTGATGTCGCCCACCACCTCCGGGTGAGCGCTCAGACCCTGGCCCCCGCCCGTCCGGCGTCCGCCGCCACACGCTGGCGTCGCCGGGCGGCCGGGGCCCTCGCCTTCGCGGCCCTGATCGAGCTGGTCAGCCGTACGGGGCTCGCCGACCGCGAGTTCCTGCCGCCCGCGACGGAGATCCTCGGGCGGGCGGCGACGCTGATGACCGATCCGGCCTTCCGCGCGCACGCCCTGACGAGCCTGCTCGCCTGGGCCATCGGCCTCGGCCTCGCGGCGTTGATCGCGGTCCCCCTCGGCCTGCTGCTCGGCAGCGTGCCGATCGTCGACGCCGCCACCCGCTCGGTCGTGGAGTTCCTGCGGCCGATCCCCTCGGTGGCGCTGATCCCGCTGGTGTCCCTCCTCATCGGCACCGGGCTGCAGGTGCGCGTCACGCTGGTGGTCTACGCCTCGCTGTGGCCGATCCTCTACAACACGATGTACGGCCTGCGCGGCGTCGACCCCCTGGCCAAGGAGTCGTTGAGGTCGTACGGCTTCGGGCCGCTGTCGGTGCTGCTGCGCGTGTCGCTGCCGTCGTCGGCACCCTTCATCACCACCGGGTTCAGGCTGGCCGCCGGGGTGGCGCTCATCCTGACCGTCAGCACCGAGATCGTGGCCGGGCGGGGCGAGGGCATCGGCGTGTTCATCTTCTTCGCCGGCATCGCCGTACCCGCGCGGATGACCGACATCCTGGCCGCGGTGTTCTGGGTGGGGCTGTTCGGGGTGCTGGTGAACGCGCTGCTGGTGGCCGCCGAGCGGCGGGCGTTCCGCTGGCACCACGCCCGGTTTGGAGAGTCGGAATGAGAACCAGGGGCATGCGGACGGCGGCGTTCCGGTCGCTGGTGCTGGTCGTGCTGGTCCTGGCCTGGGAGGCGGCCACGCGGGTGGCGGGCAACACGTTCTTCCCGCCGCCCTCGCGGATCGTGACCAGGATGCACGAGATGTGGTTCTCGGGGCCGCTCCAGACCCTGTTCCTGACCGACGCCGCCATTGAGAACATCCTGCCGAGCATGGGCAGGATGGCCGCCGCGTTCGCGGGCGGCGCGCTGGCGGGGGTCGTGCTGGGACTGGTGGTGGGGCTGTCGGCGAGGGCGTTCGACTATCTCGACGGGGTGCTGCAGTTCCTGCGGGCCATCCCGCCGCCCGCGCTGGTCACCGTCTTCCTGGTGGTGTTCGGGTTCGGGCTGCGGATGCAACTGGCGTTCATGACGTTCAGCATCGTGTGGCCGGTGCTGCTCAACACCGCCGACGGCGCCCGCTCGGTCGAGCCGCTGCACCTGCAGACCAGCCAGGTGTTCCGGCTGTCCAGGGCCGAGCGGCTCCATCGGGTGATCCTGCCGTCGGCGCTGCCCAAGATGTTCGCGGGGCTGCGGCTGGCCCTTTCACTTTCCCTGATCGTCATGGTCTTCTCCGAACTGCTGCCCGGCACCGTGAACGGGATCGGGTTTCAGCTCACGTCCGCGTACCAGATGTTCGACCTGCCCCTCATGTGGGGTGGGATCGTCCTGCTCGGAGTATTGGGCTATGTGCTCAACGAGCTGTTCCTGATCGTGGAGCGGCGCGTGCTCGCCTGGCACCACGCCGCCCAGCAACTGACCGGCGAATGAGAGTACGATCACACAGGTTTACGGGACAGACATGTCTGGCAATTCCCGCTCCGATAGAGTGTTTTGCGTTGTCCCTGGTCTCGCCCCCCGAGGAATTCCATTGCTCGAGATAGACAACCTCTCCCACGTTTACGGCGGCGGTAGCCCCAACGCGCACCACGCCATCGAGGGCCTCAACCTCAGCGTCGCCGAGGGCGAGCTGCTGTGCATCGTCGGACCTTCCGGATGCGGCAAGTCGACGCTGCTGCGTTCGATCGCCGGACTCATCACGCCGACGGGCGGGCAGGTCAAGGTCGAGGGCAACGTGGTGCGCCAGACGCCGGACAACCTGGCCGTGGTCTTCCAGGACTACAGCCGTTCGCTGTTCCCCTGGATGTCGGTGGCCGACAACGTGGCGCTGCCGCTGCGCCGCAAGAACATGGACAAGCGCCAGCGCCGCGAGGCCGCCCAGGAGGCCCTGGAGTCGGTCGGGCTCGCGGACGCCGGGCGTAAGTACCCGTTCCAGCTGTCGGGGGGCATGCAGCAGCGGGTGGCGATCGCGCGGGCGCTGGCGTACCGGCCGACGCTGATGCTCATGGACGAGCCGTTCGGCTCGGTGGACGCCCAGACCCGCGAGGACCTGGAGGACCTCGTCCTCAAGGTCCGGGGCCATCACCAGATGACGATCGTGCTCATCACCCACGACATCGACGAGAGCGTCTACGTGGGCGACCGCGTGGTTGTGCTGTCCAAGGCCCCCGCTCACGTGGTCGGGGACCTCAAGGTGGACCTGCCCGAGCCACGGGACCAGATCACGACCCGCGAGCACCCCGACTTCGTGCACCTGCGCGCCGAGGTCGGCCGCCTGGTCCGCGGCCACGCCACCGTCTGACCCCTTTTCACTTTGTTACGGCGGAGCCAAGTGGGCGCCAACCGCCATACGGGGCTGAGGGCCTCCAGGGAGACGGCCTCTGACAGAGATGATGTAGGTGAGCACCTCCCGCCAGGGTCTGACCCAGCCTCTGACTGACTTCGAGTCTTCAACGGGATCTGTCGGCTTGGGGCGGGAGGTGCTCGCCGGCACTCACTGGACGTGGCGTTGTGACCTCATAGGAGCCTGGCCAGAGGCCCCTTCTCTGTCTTGTCCGCGTTGCCCGGCTGGTGCGTGCCGCCCTGCCCACCGGTCAAGAGCACAGGACGACGATGCCCTCCATTACACCCCAGGCCGTGACGAGTAGCGAAGTCGCCGGCGGCGTCGACACCCATCAAGACACCCACACCGCAGCCGTGATCGACATGGTCGGCCGGGTCCTGGGCAGCGAGCAGTTCCCCACCGGCACCGCCGGATACGCCGCGCTGCTGACCTGGCTGCAATCGTTCGGCACCGTGAAAATCATCGGAGTCGAGGGAACCGGCGCCTACGGTGCCGGACTGACCCGTTACCTGCGTGAGCAGGGGATGGAGCTGGCCGAAGTCGACCGGCCCGATCGCAAGACCCGCCGTTTCCAGGGCAAGTCCGACCCGATCGACGCGATCCAGGCGGCCAAGGCGGCGCTCGCCGCAGACCACACCGGCACCCCCAAACAGCGCGACGGCCGCGTAGAAGCCCTGCGCTGCCTGCGCATCGCCCGCCGCTCGGCCGTCGACCAGCGCGCCGACGCACAGCGCCAGATGAAGGCCCTGATCGTCACCGCCCCCGACGACCTGCGCGCCCAGCTCCGCGCCCTGCCCGTCAAGAAACTCATCACGACCTGCGCCGCCCTACGCCCCGACCACGCCCACGCCCACGACCCGGCCACCGCGACGACGATCGCGCTGCGTTCCCTGGCTCGCCGCCACCAGCAGCTCACCGCCGAGATCAACGACCTCGACGAACTCCTGCACCCCCTCGTGGCCGCCATCAACCCCGCCCTACTCGCCGTCCACGGCCTCGGACCCGACACCGCCGGCCAACTCCTGGTCACCGCCGGGGAAAACCACGACCGGCTCGGCTCCGAAGCCGCCTTCGCCATGCTCTGCGGGGTCGCCCCAATCCCCGCATCATCCGGCAAAACCCACCGGCACCGCCTCAACCGCGGCGGCGACCGCCAAGCCAACGCAGCCCTCTGGCGCATCGCCCTCGTCCGCCTGCGCTGGGACCCCCGCACCCGCGACTACATGGAACGACGCACCCAAGACGGCCTGTCCAAGAAAGAGATCATCCGCTGCCTCAAACGCTACATCGCCCGCGAGCTCTACCAGATCATCACCAAAAACGATCATGATCCCACCGCTTGACATCAATAGGAGCATCCCGCACGGGGCCAGGCACCGTTATGGCGCTCACTTGACCGGCGGTCCCCACCCGTTGGCCGTCTGGGTGGCGGGGCCTGCTGATGCCCACCCAATCTGGGCACGCCGATCTCCCCGACGGGTGGCACGCTGATGGAGTTGTGCCTCTACGGCCGGGTGACGACGGGTATGACGAGCATTCGTCCACCGCCGTTGAGGCGCAGAGTCTTGCTGGCGATCGTGCTCGGGACGAGGAACTGATCGGCAGCTGGGAAGCTTTGGACATCAAGATTTCAGCACCACGTAGTGCCTGACGCGACTGTCCGCGCTATCCGGCGAATCGTCTCGCCCACGGGCGTTGCAGGCCGCGGCGACGTAGCCTCCGGTGACCGAAGTGTCGCCCCTCACCGTCAGAGGTTTGACGGACGTGCACGCGCGGATCAGAGGGAGTCGACGAGCGCGTCGATCACTCTGGTGAGGCGGTCAGGACCGTCGGCGACGCGTGCCAGCAGGCGCATGCCGACGACGGTGTTCAGCAGCAGGCTTCCGGTCGCGAGGGCGTCCCGGTCTGCGGCGATCTCTCCGGCGCGCTGCCCCTCCTCGATCAGCGTGCGGAAGGCGTCCTCGGTGCGGTCGAGCATGCGCCGTACGAGTTGCGCCACGCTCTCGTCCGCCTGCCCCAACTCCGCCGCCGTGTTCACGGCCATACAGCCGCGCCGGTCGGGGTCGGCCAGGTCCATCTCGGCCAGGAAGCGCAGCGCCCTGCGCAGCCGGTCCTTGACGGGGCCCGGCTCCTCCAGCATCTCGATCAGCGCGACCGCCTGGCTGTCGCGGTAGCGGCCCAGCGCCGCCTCGAACAGGGCGTGCTTGCTGCCGAAGGTGTTGTAGAGGCTGCCCTTTCCGATGCCGAGCGCGTCGACCAGGTCCTGCGGCGTGGTGCCGCCGTAGCCCTTACGCCAGAACACGTCCATGGCCTGCTCGACGGCCACGTCCGGATCGAACTGCTTCGGCCTCCCCATGCCGGGAACCATAGCAGTTTCTTGACCTATGGGTCAAAATCCGCAGCGTCGAATCCTCCACTGAAGCGACAACGCCCTGGCCGATCGGAACCACGAGCGTGGGTCGGTGTTCGGATGATGCTCCTATTGATGTCAAGCGGTGGGATCATGATCGTTTTTGGTGATGATCTGGTAGAGCTCGCGGGCGATGTAGCGTTTGAGGCAGCGGATGATCTCTTTCTTGGACAGGCCGTCTTGGGTGCGTCGTTCCATGTAGTCGCGGGTGCGGGGGTCCCAGCGCAGGCGGACGAGGGCGATGCGCCAGAGGGCTGCGTTGGCTTGGCGGTCGCCGCCGCGGTTGAGGCGGTGCCGGTGGGTTTTGCCGGATGATGCGGGGATTGGGGCGACCCCGCAGAGCATGGCGAAGGCGGCTTCGGAGCCGAGCCGGTCGTGGTTTTCCCCGGCGGTGACCAGGAGTTGGCCGGCGGTGTCGGGTCCGAGGCCGTGGACGGCGAGTAGGGCGGGGTTGATGGCGGCCACGAGGGGGTGCAGGAGTTCGTCGAGGTCGTTGATCTCGGCGGTGAGCTGCTGGTGGCGGCGAGCCAGGGAACGCAGCGCGATCGTCGTCGCGGTGGCCGGGTCGTGGGCGTGGGCGTGGTCGGGGCGTAGGGCGGCGCAGGTCGTGATGAGTTTCTTGACGGGCAGGGCGCGGAGCTGGGCGCGCAGGTCGTCGGGGGCGGTGACGATCAGGGCCTTCATCTGGCGCTGTGCGTCGGCGCGCTGGTCGACGGCCGAGCGGCGGGCGATGCGCAGGCAGCGCAGGGCTTCTACGCGGCCGTCGCGCTGTTTGGGGGTGCCGGTGTGGTCTGCGGCGAGCGCCGCCTTGGCCGCCTGGATCGCGTCGATCGGGTCGGACTTGCCCTGGAAACGGCGGGTCTTGCGATCGGGCCGGTCGACTTCGGCCAGCTCCATCCCCTGCTCACGCAGGTAACGGGTCAGTCCGGCACCGTAGGCGCCGGTTCCCTCGACTCCGATGATTTTCACGGTGCCGAACGATTGCAGCCAGGTCAGCAGCGCGGCGTATCCGGCGGTGCCGGTGGGGAACTGCTCGCTGCCCAGGACCCGGCCGACCATGTCGATCACGGCTGCGGTGTGGGTGTCTTGATGGGTGTCGACGCCGCCGGCGACTTCGCTACTCGTCACGGCCTGGGGTGTAATGGAGGGCATCGTCGTCCTGTGCTCTTGACCGGTGGGCAGGGCGGCACGCACCAGCCGGGCAACGCGGACAAGACAGAGAAGGGGCCTCTGGCCAGGCTCCTATGAGGTCACAACGCCACGTCCAGTGAGTGCCGGCGAGCACCTCCCGCCCCAAGCCGACAGATCCCGTTGAAGACTCGAAGTCAGTCAGAGGCTGGGTCAGACCCTGGCGGGAGGTGCTCACCTACACCATCTCTGTCAGCGGCTGTCGAGGACTCGCCTGAGCAGGTCGACGATCGTTTTCGATTCCGCCGGGGAGAGGGCGTGCAGTAGTTCATTTTGGGCGTCGGCCAGGAGGGCGCTGAGACTCTCCAGATGGTCCTTCCCTGCGGGAGTGAGCATGACGAGATTGCGCCGGCCGTCGGCCGGGTCGGGACTCCGCTGGAGAAAGCCTCGCTCGACCATCGCGTTGACCGCCGTCGCGACGTCGCTGCGATCGATTGCGGTGCATCTGCCCAGATCGGCTTGGCTGGATGGGCCGAATTCGTCGAGGGCCGACAACATCGCGAAGTGGTACCGGCGGGAACCCGTGTCGGCCAGCGCCCGGTCGGCCAGCCGGTTGGCCGCGATCGCCGTCTGATTGATCAACCAGCTCGGGAGGGCGCGCAGCCGGGCAGGTGTCGGGTTCGCAGTGTTGTCCACCTCGCCAGGCTAACCGATTGTTGGCGCGACCATCAATCTCCTGTATCGTTGGTGTGGCCATCATTGGTCGGTCCATCAATCTCGCAGGGTGGGGGCGCTGTCGTCCGTCCCTTCCCGCTCGACCGACATGTCACAAGGAGACTCAGATGACCGTGAACCCCGCATCGCGCCCCAGCTTCGGGCGCGCGCTCGGCGAGACATCGCGCCTGATCGGCAAGCTGCACCATCGCGCCCTCGCGGACTTCGACTCAGATTTCCCGACCTGGATGCTCCTGACCCTGCTGGAGGAGAAGGGCGTTCCGTTGCCCGTCGACGAGGTGGCGAAGGAACTCAACCGGCGTTTGGACCTGGCCGAGCCGGACACCCTCCGGGTGCTCGAGCGCGCCGCGGCGGCGGGCCATGTCACGTACCAACCCGAAAACACCCCTGCTACAGCGAAGCTGACCGAAGCCGGCGCGGACCACTTCGCGGCCCTGTACGCGCATGCACGCAAGGTCACCGACGCCGCCTTCGAGGGCATCGATCCCGCCGAGCTCGACGCCGCTCTCACGGTGGTGCTGGCGGCCAAAGAACGCGCCGCCGCCGCACTCGGCTGACCAACGGACCACCCCACGCAAGGAGAAAACACGCTCATGTCACCCTTATCTCGATTCGCACGCGCATGCGCGATCGCCGCGCGAACCCCACTCGCCCTGTTGGCGGCCGTTGCCGCGTTCCTAGCCGTAGCGACGGCGCCGTTCGGGGCGACCGCGGCATCGGCCGACACCGACACGAACGCGGCGAAGTACTACGGCAAGTGGAATTACGACCAACCCGATGCCGCGACGCTGAACAACGTCGCTGTGCTGGCCTGCCCCGACGGCGGTGGCCAATGCGACCTGCAACTGCCGCTGCCGCTGAAGGTGCCCCAGGTCGGCTGGGTGGTGTTCTCCCCTGGTCCCAACGGGACGGTCAACGGGCACACCGATCAGGGCTGCACCTGGAACTTCCGCGTCCATCCCACTGGGTTGGAGTTGTCGTCCACCACCCAGGAATGCTTCAACCCGGCGATCGGTCACTCCAGCAACCTCACGAAATGGTCCGTCCAGGTCAAGGGCAACCGGGAGACCGAGCAGATCACGGCCCTCAGCCATCAGCCCAACGGGGCAGAGCTCATCGGCACCATGAAATCCGGCTCCCGTACCAAGGTGGTCGGCGGCCAGGACAACGGCAAGTTCGTCCAGCGGTTCCTCGGCGACTACCGCTACAACCCGGCGGACGTCCGCACCCTCACCAACGTCGTCTCCACCGACAAGGGGACGGGCTACCCGGAACAGGGCACGATCCGGTTCAGCGCCAAGCCTAAGAGTCGCGGCAAAATCAACGCGCACACGCCGGACGGCTGTGACTGGACGCTCTCCGTGCGCGGCAACACCGCCGAACTCGATCCCGCCACACAAACCTGCCACACCGCGAATGGCGACAGCTCACTGCACTACTGGGGGCTGGTCACCGACGACGGAAAGCACATGAACGGCTTGCGCGCCGGATCCACCACCGCACCGGGCCAACCCCCGACCAACACCTTTCTGTTCGTCGGCGCGCTGACCAGATCCGCCACCGGTCCAGCCGAATAACCACGCCGCCCCGGGTGGTTCACCACTACCCCAGCCCCCACCCCGCGACATTGGCGGGGCTGGGGGCTGGGTCACGCGTGCCACCCCACGGCCCCGGCGTCAGGCTGGCCGGTCGTGGAGGTCATCGACCGGAGCCGCGGCCGGAGGTAAAGTACCGAAACTCACCCGGTGCTACTTTTCATCTGATTCGACCGAGCGGAGGGCCGTGTTCGGCGTCCCGACGAAGGCGCGGGGCGAGCGTTTCGGCGGTGCTGGGCGCGGCGCCTGTTCAGATCGTGACGGCGAGCTTGCCGACGGTTCCGGCGGTGAAGTCGGCGATCGCGCGCGGTGCCTCGGCCAGCGGGTAGGAGCGGGCCACCGGCACCCGCAGGCGTCCTTCGGCCGCGTCGGCGGCGAGCCGGGCCAAGGTGTCGGGGTTCGGGTCGGCCATGACCGTTGTGGCCTTGATGTCCCGGCCGGGCTCGTCGGGCAGGTAGTGCAGGGTGGAGGCCAGCCGCCCGCCGTCGGCCAGCAGGGCGGCGACCGCTGGGCCGTCGCCCGCCAGGTGCAGCGCGGCATCCACCCCGCCCGGCGTGATCGCGCGTACCTGCGCCTGCAGATCCGTGTGGTCGACTACCCAGGTGGCGCCCAAGCCTGTGACGAAGGCGGCTTCGGCTCCGAGGCGGGCGGTGGCGATCACCCTGGCGCCGCGCGCGGCGGCCAGTTGGATGGCGAACGCGCCCACGCCGCCGGTCGCACCCGAGATCAGGACGGTCTCCCCCGGTGACGGGGCGACGGCGTCGACGGCGTTGAGCGCGGCGGTCCCGGCCAGTCCCAGCACGCCCGCGCGGGTGTGGCCGAGCCCTCCAGGGATCTTGGCCAGGCCGTACTGCTCGCTCACCACCACGTACTCGGCGAAGCCGCCCTGGCCCAGCGTCGGGCGCATGACCACGCCGAACACGTCCTCACCAGGCGTCAGGCCGGTCACCCCCTCACCGATGGCCGCCACGGTGCCGGCGAAGTCCTTGCCGAGCACGACCGGGAACTCGTAGTCGTACGCGCCCTTGAGATAGCCGCCCAGCACTCCGAGGTCGAAGCCGTTGACCGAGGAGGCCAGCACCCGGACCAGCACCTCGCCAGGACCGGGCTCCGGCACGGGAAGGTCGGCGGCCTCCAGGCCGGCGCCGAAGTCGGTGAAAGCCATGGCACGCATGATGAATTACTCCGTTTCCGTAGAAGATGCGGTGGCCTGCAACCAGGAGGCGCGGGCGAGGGTCGGATCGAGGTGGGGATCGGTCAAGTCGATGTTCATCGCAACAGCACTTTCTGTGCGCTGGTTACTTCTTGTGCGCGCATCGAGTCTGGTCCAGAATGCCGCCATGGCGGAAGAAGGCACTTTGACCCGCGCAAGGCACACCGATGTGCGCGAAACGATCGGCGAGAACCACCCGACCTGCCGGCTGCGCCACATTCTCGACCGCGTCGGGGACAAGTGGAGCGTGCTGGTGATGAGCCTGCTCGGCGGCGGGCCCAAGCGCTACTCCGAACTGCAGCGCGCCATCGAGGGCATATCCCAGCGGATGCTCACTCTCACCCTGCGCAGCCTGGAGCGCGACGGCCTGGTGGAGCGCACGGTCACTCCCACCTCGCCGCCCCGGGTGGACTACGCCCTGACCCCGGTCGGGCAGACGCTCTCTGCCCAGGTCTCCGGGCTCATCGCATGGGCCGAGGAGCATCGCGAGTACGTGGCCGCCTCCCGCCTGCGCTACGACGCGTCGTGACCGGCCATGCCTGTCTCTTAGCCGGGCCCGAGGCCTGGCGGCTCGGCATACGTTCACCCGAGATCTCTTGACCTTGTCAGGTGGGTCAGTAATGATCAACGGCGACTCCCGCCGAAAGGTGATCACGTGCGATTAATCGCAGGCAAGGCCACAGCCTTAGCCGCCGTCCTGGCAGCCCTCCTCCTCGTTCCCCAGCCCGCCTCAGCGGCCACCCAGCTCATCGGGAACGGCACCTTCAACAGCTCCACCTCCCCCTGGGCCGCGATCGGCCAGACCACGGTCGCGGCCGAGTCCGGTCGTCTGCGGGTGGACGTGAAGGCCATCGTCGCCAACGCCTGGGACGCCATGGTGGCCTCGCCCACCACTGCCGCACTGAACCCGGGCAAGAGCTACACGCTCTCCTTCGACGCCTACTCCACCGTCGCCTTCAAGGCCCGCGCGACGGTGCAGTACACGGCCACGCCCAGCAGCAACCAGTCGCTGGCCACGGACGTACAGCTGACCACGGCGAGCAAGCGCTACAGCATCCCCTTCACGGCGGCGACCGCGTCCAGCACGGCCGCCGAGGTGACGTTCCAGCTCGGCGGGTCCGGCGGCACTCCCGTGGTCCGGTTCGACAACGTGTCGCTGCTGGAGACGCAGACGACGCGGCCGACCGCCCTGTACGTGTCCAGCCAGTCGAACCCGGCCAAGTGGGCCGCCGCCAACCAGGGCACCACTGAGGCGCAGGCCATCCAGGCGAACATCGCCAACAAGCCGATCTTCGAGTGGTTCGGGAACTGGTTCGGCGACATCACGCAGGCCGTGGACAGCTATGTCGGCGCCGCGCAGGCTCAGGACAAGCTGCCGATGCTGGTGGCGTACAACATCCCCAACCGGGACGCGTGCGCCTTGCACTCGGGCGGCGGCGCGGGCGACGCCACCGGCTACCACAACTGGATCACCGACTTCGCCAAGGCGATCGGCACCAGGCACGCGGTCGTCGTGCTGGAGCCCGACGGGGTGGCCGCCGCCGGGTGCGTGACGAAGATCGGCAAGGATCCCGAGGACCAGTACCGGATGCTGCTGGACGCCACCCAGGTGCTGAAGGCCCAGGCGCCCAACACGTGGGTCTACCTGGACGCGGGCAACGCCACCTGGATCGCGGCCGACGCCATGGCGCCCCTGCTGGTCAAGTCGGGCATCGCCAACACCCGCGGCTTCTCCGTGAACGTGTCGAACTACATCACCACCGCCGACTCCCAGGCGTATGCCGTCGCGGTCAACGGCTATCTGTCGGGCTCGGTGGGCGCCAAGAAGTACGTGATCGACACCAGCCGCAACGGCAACGGTCCCTACTCGGACAGCACTCCGGAGGACAACTGGTGCAACCCGCCGGGGCGTAAGCTCGGCACCCCGCCGGCTCAGCAGCCGACCGGCGCCGAGTACGTCTTCTGGGTCAAGGTGCCCGGGGACTCCGACGGCCCGTGCGGCATCTCCGACGAGCCGGCCGGGACGTTCGATCCCGCGCTGGCGATGGCTCTGATCAACGGCACTTCCTGACGCGTGTTCCGGCGGCCGGGCCTGCTCAGAGGCCCGGCCTGCTCGGTCACACGCGCTGCAGCAGGAGGGTGACGAAGCCGAGCGCACCCCGGTAGCCGTTGAGCCACATCTCGCGGTGCTCACGCGCGACGGCGAGGGCCTGCTCGCCGTCCGGGCCTGGGTTGGCGGCGGCCCATCGGGCCAGCGTGCCGGTCCACGACCATTCGTACTCGTCCCACTCGGTCAGGGTGCTCACGTGGGCGTAGACGGTCAGCCAGCCTTCGGACTCGGCGGCGGCCACCGTACCCGCCAGGTCGGGGTACTCGCCGATCGCCTCCACGACCTCCGGAGCCGGAGTCCGCTCCCAGAACGCCTCCCCGATCAGCGCCAGCCCGCCGGGCCTGACGAACCTCGCGACCGTGTCCATCGTGCCCTTCAACCCCTGGAAGGCGTGGGTCGAGCCCACGCAGAGCACCAGGTCGTACGGCTCCGAGGCGGAGAACTCGGCGGCGGGCACCTGATGCAGCGACAGCCGGTCGGACAGGCCACGCGAGGCCGCCGACTGTTCCGCTGCCGACAGGGCCGTCGGCGAGATGTCCACCCCGTCCGCGACGGCCGACGGGACGAGCTCCAGCGCCCGGAGCGACCATTCGCCCTCGCCGCATCCCAGGTCGAGGATGCGTGCCCCCTCCGGCAGGGCCGCCCGGCGCAGCAGGCGGTCGAGGTTGCCGGCCGAGACGGGCGCGGCGATCGGATGGTCACGATGTGCGATGGTGCTGATCAGGTCTCTGTCCATGCCGTCCATCCTCGCCGCGCGCGCAACCGGTTTGTCGGCCGTGACGGACCAGGAGAGCACGGGCCGTGGCGGCCATGGCCTCGTCGACCATCTCACCCTCGAACGTCACCGCCCCCGCACCGGCGGCCTGGGCCGCCTCCACGGCCTCGATCAGCCGGGCGTAACGGGCCAGCTCATCGGGGGAAGGGGAGAACGCTTCGTTGATGACGGGGATGTGGGAGGGGTGGATGGCCATCATGCCCTCGTACCCGAGTGAGCGGTTCTGCTCGGCGAAGGCACGCAGCCCGTCCAGGTCGCCGATGTTGGTCCACAGGCCCGCGACCGGGTTGGGCGTCCCCGCCGCGCGTACGTCCAGGAGCACCCGGGAACGCAGGCACAGCGTGCTCTCCAGGCTCCATCGGTAGCCGACGGCGCGGGCCACGTCACCGCCCGGCGCGCTCACGGCGCCGAGGTAGGCGATGCGGGGTGTGGCCGCCCGCGCGATCTCGTACGCCTCGCGCAGTGCGGAGGCCGTCTCCAGCAGCGGCACCAGGGCGATGCGCCCCGGCGGCAGGCCGTGCTCGCGTTCGCACCAGCCGAGCAGCCGGTCCGCTACCCGCACGTCCTCGGGACCGGTCACCTTGGGCAGCACGATCCCGGCGAGCCTTTCGTGCGCGACAGCACGCAACTCCTCGGCACCCGCCCAGCCGTCCAGCGGGTTGACCCGGACGAACAGCGCCATTCGGCCGTCGAACGCGGCCACCGCCGCGGCCACCCGGCGCCGTGCCTCGGCCTTGCCGTCTGCCGGGACCGCGTCCTCGAGGTCGAGTATCGCCGCGTCGGCCCCCGCCGCCTCCGCCTTGGCCAGCCAGTCCGTCCTCGTGCCCGGGACGAAGAGCAGGGAACGGAGGGGGAGCCGCTCAGATGACACCTTGCTTCTCCAGGTCGGCCAGCTCGTCCTCGCCGAGCCCGAGCCAGTCGTGGTAGACGAGGTGGTTGTCCTGCCCGAGCTTGGGGCCGGTGCGCCAGACCTTCCCCGGGCGGCGGTGGAAGTGAGGGATCACGCCCTGCATGCGTACGGGGCCGAGGTCGGCGTCGTCGACGGTGATGATGTCGCCGCGCTCGGCGTAGACCGGATCGGCGACGATGTCGGCGGCGGTGAACACCCGTGAGGCCACCACCTCGGCGCGGCCGAACGCCTCCAGGCACTCGCCGGTGGTCCGCGCGGCCACCCATTCCCGCAGGCCCTTGTCCAGGGTCTCCCGGCCTGCGTACTGCTGTGCCGAGGTGGCGAAGTCCTCCTCGGGCAGGCCGAGCAGGCGGGCCACGTTCCGTACGGAACGGAGGGTCGCGGACGTCACCGTGATCCATTCGCCGTCCCGTGACCGGTAGGTGTTGATCACCGCGGCCGGCGCGACGGCGAGCTGGTTGCCCGCCCGTTCGGGCACGGTGCCCAGTTGGTCGTACGTGATGATCTGCCACTCGATCAGCCGGTACAGCGGCTCGAAGAGGGCCAGGTCGACCCACTCGCCGTCGAAATCGGGGTCGGCGGCCCGGCGGTGGAGCGCGGCGAGCACGGCGTACGCGCCCATGAGCCCCGTGACCGCGTCCCCGTGGGAGAACCCGGTGTGCGTGGGAGGCCCGTCGGGGAACCCGGTGAGGTGCACCACCCCGCTCCTGGCCTCGCCCATCTTGCCGAAGCCCGGCTCGTTCGCGCGTGAGGAGGTCGCCCCGAAACCGGAGATCTGCAGCAGGATCGCCGAGGGGTTGATCCGGTGCACGGACTCCCAGTCCAGCTCCCAGTCGCGCAGCCGCCCGGCCCGCAAGGTGACGATCACGACGTCCGCCCAGGCGACGAGCCGGTGGGCGATCTCCCGTCCGGCCGCGTGGTGCAGGTCGAGGGTGACGGAACGCTTGTTCCGGCCGGCGACCTTGAACCACAGGGGTACGCCGTCCCGTACGGGACCCATCGCGCGGGCGGCGTCACCGGCGCCGGGGGCCTCCACGTGCACCACGTCCGCACCCTGGTCGGCGAGCATGGAACCGGCCATCGGCCCGGCCACCACGTGCGCGAACTCCACCACCTTCAGCCCGCGCAGCTGCCCCTGACCGCCCCCGCCCGTGTCCTGCCCTGTGCCTGCCACCCACGCGCTCCTTCGCCTGCCGATCGCGACTGCGGTCGTTTCATCCTGCCGAGGCGGTGAAATGCGTGTCCAGCACAAGAAAACCATCATTCAATGCGGTTTCCGCATGAATCCCGCGCCCGACTCCCGCTCGGCGCCGACGCGCGCCGAGGTCTCTTGAACGCGGTGCGTGAGACTGACGTCCAAGCACCCGGTCACCAAGGGGGCCGTCAGTCGCGGCTCCAGGAGACGCCCGTGGGTAGGTCACGCAGTTCGCGGCGGAACACCTCAAGCAGGTCGAGGAACGCGCTCGTCGCCAGCGGCAGTGTGCGGCGGGCGCGGACGACGACGTCCAGGCGGCGGTCCACGACGGGGTCGGCGAGTGGCCGGTACACCAGAGGCCCGGACCCCATCAGCGGCAGCACCAGGGCGGGCATCGCCGAGACGCCGAGCCCCGCTGTGACGAGCCCGCCCACCGTCGCCACGCTCCCCGCCTCCGCCGCGAGCGTCACGGACGCCCCCGCCTGGGCGAAGGCCGCGTCCGTGAGACGCCGCACGCTCGAGTCCGGCCCGACCGCGAGGAACGGCTCCCGCGCCAGCTCCTCCCACGTGACGTACTCCTGCGCGGCGAGCGGGTGGCCCTCGGGCAGCACGGCGTGGAAGCGGTCCCTGATCAGCGGGCGGTGTTCGAGCTGCTCGGGCGCCGCGCCGACCGTGGAGATCGCGAAGTCCGCGTCCCCCGAGAGGACCCGGCCGAGCACCACCTGCTCCAGGCCGTCCATGATCCGCAACGCCACCATGGGCCGCCGGCGCCGGAAGTCGGAGATCACCTGGGGCAGCAGCACCGCGGCGACCGACGGCAGCGTGGCCACCGCCACCACGCCGGATTCGCCGAGCAGGTAGCGCTCCAGCTCCTTCATGCCCGACCGGTGGGCGGCCACGATCTGCTCGGCCACCCGCAACGTCTCCACCCCGGCCGCCGTCAACTGCACGTTGCGGGTGTCGCGCTCCAGCAACTGCGCGCCGAGCAGCCGCTCCAGCTCCGCCACCGCGCGGCTGAGCGACGACTGCGACACGTGCATCTCGGCCGCCGCCGCGGTGAAGCTCGCCGCCCTGGCCACGGCGGCGTACGCGGCCAGGAGCCGCAGGTTCGCCTCCATGGCGGTGAGCATAGACGGAACTGTTGCGCAGAACGCATGGATAAATGTTGCTTTGATGCTGGACCTGCGTTTTCGTCACTCGGAAACTCTTCCGTAACACTCCGGCACGTCACCCCCAGCGAGCCGGGCTAGGAAGAAGGCGAACATCGATGCTGGCAGCTCTGGGATTCACCACGATCGTTCTGTTCCTGCTGCTCACCATGACCAAGCGCGTGTCGGTCCTGATCGCTCTGGTGCTGATCCCGGTGCTGGCCGCGCTGGCCGGGGGCTTCGGCGGCGAGCTGGGCAAGATGATCCTCGACGGACTCGGCAAGGTCGCGCCGACCGGCATCATGATCGCGTTCGCGGTCCTGTACTTCAGCCTGATGATCGACGCCGGCCTCTTCGACCCGCTCATCCGCGGCATCCTGCGCCTGGCCAAGGGCGATCCGCTGCGCATCGCGGTCGGCACCGCCGTGCTCACCATGTGCGTGGCCCTGGACGGAGACGGCGCGTCGACGTTCCTCATCACGATCTCGGCGCTGCTGCCGGTCTACCGGCGGCTCGGCATGAGCCCGCTGGTGCTGTCGGGCGTGGTCTGCCTGGGCGCCGGGGTCATGAACCTCATCCCCTGGGGCGGCCCCACCGCCAGGGCGATGGCGGCGCTGAAGCTGGACAGCTCCCAGGTGTTTACGCCGGTGCTGCCCGCCATGGCGGCGGGCATCGTGTGGGTCCTGGTCGCGTCGTACCTGATCGGGCTCAGGGAACGCCGCCGCCTCGGCACGCTGCCGTCCGCCGACGTGCCCCAGGAGCACCTGGTCGGCGAGGGGCCCGGCACCCAGCGGGCGCCCGTTCACCCGGCCCTGACCGTCTTCAACCTGGTGCTCACCGTCGCCCTGCTGGCCGGGCTCGTGCTCCAGGTGATGCCGCTGCCGGTGCTGTTCGTGCTCGGGTTCGCGATCGCGCTGCTGGTCAACCACCCGACCTGGGAACGCCAGCAGGAGCTCCTGGAGCGGCACGGCAAGAGCGTCGTCCTGGTCACCACGATGATCTTCGCGGCCGGGGTGTTCACGGGCGTCCTCACCGGCACCAAGATGATCAGCCAGATGGCGTCCGCGTTCGTCGGCGTCATCCCCGACTCGCTCGGCGGGCACCTGCCCGTGCTCGTGGCCATCACGGGCATGCCACTCAGCCTGGTGTTCACCCCCGACGCCTACTACTTCGGCGTCCTGCCGGTGCTCGCCGAGACCGTCACCGGCTTCGGCGGCGCTCCCGCCGAGGTCGCCAGGGCGGCCATCCTCGGCCAGATGACCACCGGGTTCCCGCTCAGTCCGCTCACGGCCTCCACGTTCATCCTGGTCGGGATGAGCGGCGTGCAGCTGGGAGAGCACCAGCGCTTCATCTTCAAGTGGGCCTTCGCCACCACGCTCGTCATGACCGTGGTCGCGCTGCTCACCGGCGCCTTCTCACTCTGAACCCCCGGCGTAGCGCCTCCCTTCCGTCCGCAGAGGATCGCACGTGAAACCCGTCAAGATCATGGCCGCGCTGTCGGCCGCCTTCGCCCTGACCTGCAGCCCCGCCCTCGCCACGACCGACGCACCGCTCCCGCCTGACCCCTTCTTCTCGTACGACCGCCCCGCCGAGTACGGCGTCCACAAGGAGCGCGTCACCGTACCCCTGCGCGACGGCAGCCACCTGGCCTGCGACCTGCACCGCCCCGCCGCCTCCGACGGCACGCCCGCCCCCGGCCGCTTCCCCGGCATCGTCTACGACTACAACGCCTACAACCAGCTGGAGGCCCAGGGCCGGGCCGCCGCGTACTTCGTGACCAGGGGCTACGTCGCGGCCATCTGCAACGTCCGAGGGTCGGGCGACTCGCCCGGCCACCTCGACCCGTTCAGCCCTCAGGAGCAGCGCGACAACTACGACCTCATCGAGTGGCTGGCCGCCCAGCCCTGGTCCACGGGCCGGATCGGGCAGACGGGCGTCAGCTACGGCGGCCACTCGTCCCTCCTGGTCGCCGTCAACAAGCCGCCGCACCTGGCCGCCATCATCCCCGTGGACGGCATCAGCGACTGGTACGAGAACACGATCTACCGGGGCGGCATCTACTCGGCCAGGATCCGCGACTGGCAGCGCACCGTCGCCCCCGACACCCTCGTGACCTACGCCCAGCACCCGCTCTATGACGACTTCTGGCGCGAGCGCAGCGTCAAGTCGCGCTGGAAGGACCTCGACGTCCCCGTGCTGGAGATCGCCGGCTGGTACGACCGGTACCGGCAGGGCATGGTGGACAACTTCCGGGCGCGCGAGCGCAACGTCTGGCTGGTGTCCGGCCCGTGGGTGCACGGCTGGCCGGCGGGGCAGCCCGCCGACATCGGCAACGGCGCCTACCTCGCCTGGTGGGACCGCTGGCTGGCCCGCCGCCCCGGCGCGCCGCTGCCCGCGGCCAAGGTGACCTCCTATGAGGTGCCGGGCAGGGGCTGGCGGCAGTTCGCCGGCTGGCCGCCCGCCGGGACGCGGCAGCTGGAGCTCGCCCTCGCCGCCGACGGCACTCTGGCCTCCCGCCCGGGCGTCGCGGGAACCCGTACGTTCGAGGTCAACACCGAGCCGGCCGCGGGCGGGCCGGGCCAGCGGCTGGAGTTCGCCACGGGGCCGTTCCCGCGCGATCTCGTCCTCGCCGGTGAGGTCGAGGCCAAGGTACGGGCCTCGTTCACCGCGGCCGACGGCAACGTCGCGGTCGTGGTGCAGGACGTCGCCCCCGACGGCACGGCGGCCCGCATCACCCAGGGCTGGCTGAAGGCGAGCCACCGCTTCGGCCACGACCGCGCCGTCCCGGTACGCCCGGGCAAGACGTACGACCTGGACATCCGCACCTGGCCCACGCACTACCGCGTCGCGGCCGGACACAGCCTCCGCGTCACGGTGTCCAGCGACGACTACCCGGAGATCGACTCCGACGCCCCGGCGGGCCAGGTGTCGCTGAGGCTCGGCCACGGCGGCTCGAACATCCGGCTGACCACGCTCTGACCTGCGCCGGCCGTCCCAGGAGGGCCGGAACGGCAGCACGACCCCGACCCGGATATGATCCCCCTCACGGCCCCGCGCTCCAGGACACCCTCACCTATCTCCGCTCACGGACGTCGCTCGATCGCATCCGATCGCAGAGCGCCACCGTGGACGCGCCGCTTCAGCAGGCCTTCGACGCGGTCGTGTGCACGCCCACCGCGACGGCCGACCCCACCGTGGACTTCTGACAACCAGCAAGGAAAGCAGATGAACATCTCCAGCGCCGTCGTCACCGGCGCCGCCGGCGGGATCGGCAGAGCCCTTGCCGCCCGGCTCCGCTCGACCGGGGCACGGGTCGTACTCGCCGACATCGAGGAAGCGGCGCTCGCCGGCGCCGCGGCCGAGCTGGGAGCCGACGCCGTCCGGACCGACGTCTCCGACGCCGCACAGATGGAGGCCCTCGCCGCCGCCGTGCCGGACGCCGACCTGGTGTGCCTGAACGCGGGCATCGTCGGCCGGGACCTGGGCGCGCCCTGGGAGGTGAGCCCCGAGGATTGGGACAGGGTGTTCGCGGTGAACGTCGGCGGCGTGGTCAACGGGTTGCGGGCGTTCGTCCCGCGCCTGCTCGCCGCCGAGCGCCCCGCGCACATCCTGATCACCGCGTCTCTGGCGGGGCTCGTCACGTTCCCCGCCGGTGGCGCGTACGCGGCCTCCAAGCACGCCGTCATCGCGCTCGCCGAACAGGCCGCGCTCGCGCTGGCGGGCACGCCGATCGGCGTGACAGTGCTGTGCCCGGCCCTGGTCCGCACCGGCATGTCCGCCGAGGGCGAGGACCCCGCGGCCATCGCCGAACAGGCGCTCTCGGCTGTGCGGGCGGGGACCTTCGCCGTGGTGCCGGACGGCTGGGCGGACGCGATCACGCGGCGCGCCCAGTGGCTGGCGACCGGCACACAGCCGGAGGTCCCGGCGCCTGCGTCGGGCGACTAGAGCCGGCGGGTTCGACGCCGCCGTCACGGTGTGGGCGGCGGTGTCAGCCACGAAGTGGGACGATTTTGACCTCCAGGTCAAGAAACTGCTAGGGTCCCGAACATGGGAAGCAGCCGCTGCACCCATATTTTGTACCTGCAGTTAAAGAACTGGAGAAACCATGGAGCTCAACCTCGACTCCAAGACGGCCGTCGTCACCGGTGCAAGCCGGGGCATCGGACTGGCCACCGTGCAGACCCTGATCGAGGAGGGGGTACGTGTCGTCGGCGCCGCCCGCACCATCACCCCGGAGTTGGAGAAGTCGGGAGCCGTCGCGGTGCCGGCCGACCTGAGCACCGCAGAGGGCGTCACCACCTTCATGGACACGGCGCTCGCACAGCTGGGCGGCATCGACCTGCTGGTGAACAACGTTGGCGGCGGCGACGCCATCGAGCCCGTCGGATTCCTCGAGACCGGCGACGCCGACTGGGCGGCCGTCTTCGACATCAACCTGCTCAGCGCCGTCCGCGTCACCCGGGCCGCCCTGCCCAGCCTGATCGAGCGGCGCGGATCGGTGGTCAACGTCTCGTCGATCAACTCGAGGCTCCCCGCCGCGGGCCCCGTCGCCTACAGCGCCGCCAAGGCCGCCCTGGCCGCGCTCGGCAAGTCGCTCGCCGAGGAGTTCGGCCCGCAGGGCGTCCGGGTCAACACCGTCTCGCCCGGCGTCGTCCGTACCGCCATCTGGGAGGATCCGGACGGCTTCGGCGGCAAGGTCGCCGCACTCGCCGGAGCCGAGCACGCCGCGTTCCTCGAGCAGATCCCGGCGGCCTTCAGCATCACCACCGGCCGGATCACCGAGCCCAAGGAGGTGGCCGCGCTGATCGCGTTCCTCCTGTCGGACGTCGCCGGCAACATCACGGGCGCCGACCACGTCATCGACGGCGGCACCGTCAAAACCCTCTGAACTTCGCCGGCAAATGAAAGCGGCCCACCACGCGCACGTGGGGGCCGCCAGGAAAGAAACCTACACAGGGCTGTGCATGTGGCGGGTCAGGGCGTGTTCCACCAAGGTGATCAAGGTGGACTTCACCGACTCCCGCTGCCTGGCGTCCAGGCGGACGATCGGGATGTGGCCGCCGATCGACAATGCCTCGCGGAGCTCCTCCTCCGCGTGCGCGAACTGCCCGTCCCATCCGTTGATGCCGATGACGAACGGCAGTTTCGCCTCTTCGAAGTAGTCGATCGCCGGGAAGCTGTCGGCGAGGCGGCGCGTGTCCACGAGCACGACCGCGCCGATGGCGCCCCGCACCAGGTCGTCCCACATGAACCAGAACCGGTGCTGCCCGGGCGTGCCGAACAGGTAAAGGATCAGGTCACGATCGAGGGAGACCCGGCCGAAGTCCATGGCCACGGTCGTGGTGGTCTTGTTCGGCGTGAGGGAGACGTCGTCCACGTGTGCCGAAGCGTCCGTCATGACGGCTTCGGTGGTGAGTGGCAGGATCTCCGAGACCGCACCCACAAATGTCGTCTTCCCCACGCCGAAGCCCCCGGCCACGACGATCTTCGTCGAGGTTAGGCCGGGGCTAGAGCCTGCGAAGTCCACTGAGCACCCTTTCGAGCAAGTTGAGGTCCGGCTTTCCGGCGTCCAGCGCAGGCTGGTGCACGCGGATCAGGCCCTCCGACGCCATGTCGGCGATCAGCACCCGGACCACCCCGAGGGGCTGGCGTAAAAGGGCGGAGATCTCGGCAACCGACCGGACGTTCCGGGTCAGCTGAATGATCGCCTGATACTCCGGACTTAGTAGGGAAATGTCTTGGTATTCCGACGTCACGGAGGACACCAATGCCTCCATGGCGAACTTCATCCGCGGCGCGGTGCGCCCCCCGGTCACGGCATAGGGCCGTACCAAGGAGCTCGGCTTCTGCGGACGGGGAGCCGCCGGATGCGGCGGAGTGCTATCACCAGCCCAACCCTGACCTGACACCATGATCTCCTGTCACCGCCCCGCTAACGGGGGCGGGCCGCTTGCAGCTCGGCGCGTACGGCCGGCGTCAGCACCTGACCGGCCCGCTCGACCAGCAAGGTCATCTGGTACGCCACCAACCCCATGTCACAGTCGGGAGCGGCCAGGACGGCCAAGCAGGACCCATCGCTGATGGACATGATCATCAAAAGCCCACGCTGCATTTCGATAACGGTCTGCGTCACCATCCCGCCCTCGAAAACCCGCGCGGCTCCTTGGGTCAAGCTGATCACACCCGAGGCCACCGCGGCGAGCTGGTCGGCCCGGTCCTTGGGAAAACCCTCGGAGAAGGCCAGCGGCAAGCCGTCGGACGAGACCACGACCGTGTGCGCGACACCCGGCACGTTGTTCACGAAGTCTGTGATCAACCAGCTTATGCCGCGCGCTCCCTGGCTCATCTCTCTCATTTGTCCTCCTCATTCTCTTCTCCGCGGGTGAAGGCTCGGCCCTGCCGGACACCCTGCTGGAAGCTGGAGAGCCGGCTGCGCAGCCGCTCAGGCGAGATCTGCGGCGCCGGCGACGCAGCCTGGGGCTCGGCGAGGCTGGCCGTACCGGGCACCAAGTTGGCCTTGGGGACGCGACGGGGCAGGCCCGAGGGTGTGGTGCCGCCCTGCGCGGGCTGCGCGGCGGCCTGCGCGGCCTGGAAGCCGGAGTCCGCGGGCGAGGACCACGTCGCGCCCGCCCCGGAAGCACCAGGCGTGCGCCGAGGCAGCCCGCCGGACGACGCGGGAGAGGGCGCCTCCGTGGGCACGGCTGGGTGCACGGCCGTGATCTCGGGCGCCTCCTCATGAAGGGGAGCCGCAGGCTCGGTACGCGGGCGCAGCATCTCGGGATCGGGCCGGCGGAACCAGTCGGACCCGACCGACGAGAAGATCGGCAGGAACTCGTCGCCCTGGTCCTCCATGGGCGAGTTGCGCACCACGGGGAGCGGCCCGGTCATGTCCTGCGAGGAGTAGGCGCCGGGGCCGAACCTGTCGAACTCCGAGCGCCCGTTCTGCTCGAACTGGTCGGCGGGCTTGGGCTCCTCCGCGAACGGCGAGCGGTACTCGTCACCGTGTTGCGCCCGCGGCCGCTCCTCCGCATCGAACAGTGACCTGCGCGGCAGCGGGTCGGCGAACGACGACCACCGCGACTCATCCTGCGACTGCTGCTGCGGCGGCTCGGTGGAGAACGACGGCCAGCGGGGCTCGTCGTCCTGCATGGGCGGCGGCTGCTCCGCGAAGGACGGCCACCGGTTCTCCGCGAACGACTGCTGCGCGGGCGGCGGCGTCTCCTCGGCGAACGACGGCCAGCGGGGCTCCCCGAACGACTGCTGGGCCGGCGGCGGCGTCTCCTCGGCGAACGACGGCCAGCGCGGCTGGTCGCCGTCCTCCGCCGCCTGCGACTGCTCGGCGTAAGGCGACTGCCGCTCACCGAATGCAGGTTGCTCACCGAAAGACGGCTGCTCGCCGAAGGACGGCTGCTCACCGTAGGGCTGCTCGAACGGGCGATCCCCGGCCGACTGCTCGTTGAACGCGGCGGACTGCTCGCCGAACGCGCCCCAGCTCCCGCTCCCGGGCGCCGGCAGCGACCCCGGCCACTGCGTGTCCACCACCTGCTCGGGCCCGTCGGCGCCGCGACCGGACGGGTAGGACCCGGACCCGTTCTGCGACGGCTCCGCGAACATGCTCGGGTCGAACGTCGTGAAGGCCTCGTACTGCCCGCCCTGCTGCGGCACGCCGACCCCGCTGCTGATCAGCATGTCGGGCAGCATGACCAGCGCACTCAACCCGCCGGTCTCCCGCTGGCTGAGCTGCACGCGGACGCCGTGCCGCAGGGCCAGCCGGCCGACCACGAACAGGCCCATGCGCCGCGACACCGCCACGTCCACGACGGGCGGGTTCGCCAGGCGCCAGTTGGCCTCCGACAGTTCCTCGGGGCTCATCCCGATGCCCAGGTCGTTGATCGACACCAGCACGCCGCCCTCGGCGGGCGTGCTGGTGACCGTGACCTTGCTCTCGCGGGGAGAGAACGAGATGGCGTTCTCGATCAGCTCCGCGAGCAGGTGGACGGCGTCGGTGACGGCCGGGCCGACGATCAGCGTGCCGGACGGGATCTGGATCTGGACCCGCTCGTAGTTCTCGACCTCGGACAGCGAGGCGCGGGCGATGTCGACCAGCGGCACCGGCTCGCTCCACTTGCGCGCGGCCTCCTGGCCGGCGAGGACCAGGAGGTTCTCGCTGTTGCGGCGCATGCGGGTGGCCAGGTGGTCGAGCCTGAACAGGTTCGCGAGCCGCTGCTCGTCCTCCTCGCCCTGCTCCAGGCCCTCGATGAGCTGCAGCTGCCGCTCGACCAGCGTCTGGCTGCGGCGGGAGAGGTTGACGAACATCGAGTTGACGTTCGTGCGCAGCTTGGCCTCGTCGCCGGCCAGCCGAATCGCCTCGCGGTGGACCTCGTCGAACGCCCGCGCGACTTCACCGATCTCGTCGCGGGTGTTGACGCCGACCGACGGCACCTCGGGCACGTGCGCGCCCTCGCCGGACTCGCGCAGCACGCGGACGGTCTCGGGCAGCCGGGTCGTGGCGACCTGGAGCGCCTCGGCGCGCAACCGGCGCAGCGGGCGGACCAGCGAGCCGGCCACGCGGGTGGTGAAGATCAGGACGAGGAGCAGCAGGACGAGGATCATCGCACCGGAGATGATCGCGTTGCGCTGCTCGGTGTCGCTCAGGTCCCGGGTCCTGGCCACGATCTTGGTGGCCAGGCCGTCCTCGACCTTGCGCATGGCGTTACCGGCCAGGGTCGTGCTGTCGTACCAGTCGCTCAGGTCACGGTGGGTGGTGACGTCGAGGTCCTTGATCCGGTTGTACTCACGCACCTGGGCGAGCGCGCGCTGGCGCATGGCGTCGGCGAGGTCGATGTCGAGGCCCCGGACGAGCTGCTGGTACGTCTTCAGGTCCTTGGGGTCCGCCTCCTGCTCGAAGTTGGACAGTTCGGCCTGCTGCTTGTTCCAGGAGCCCAGGAAGTCGGACCAGTCGTCGCTGTCCAGTTTCCGCTGGACCAGCGCCAGGATCAGGATGATCTGCTGGCGCGAGATCTCCTCCTTGACCCGTTGGAGCGAGCCGAGCGCGGACACCTCACGCTGGAGGGTGTCGTCGCTGACACCGTCACCCAGGTCGCCCTGGATCGCGGAGAAGGTGTCGATCATCGTGGTGTACGTGCTGACGGCGGCGCGCGGCGGCACGTTCGAGACCATGGAACCGCGCAGGCTGTCGAGGCCGTCGAGCCAGCGGCGCATGTTCACCACGCCCTCGCGGACGCGGGACGAGTGGGTGGCGTCGATGGACGTGGCCGCGCTGAGCACCTGCTTCTTGGCCGCGTCAGTTGCCTGCCGCTGCGTCTTGAGCTGCACGAGGCGCTGGCCTCTGCTGCGGTCGGCGACGTACCACGCGGTGAGCGTACGTTCCTTGCCGAGCTCGTGGTTGAGCGCTCCGATGCGCTGCACCAGCTCGGCGACCTGGGTGAGCCGGCGGTAATCGGCGCTCGTGCCGATGGCGTTGGCCAGCTGCACACCGGCGAGCAGCACGCCCACAACGGTGGGGATGAGGATCAGCGCGACCAGCCTCGAGCGCACACGCCAGTTCCCCAGCCGGAAACGTCCGCCTGTGTACTCCCCTGACCTCGTGTGCCTGGGGTCTTTCGTCCTCACTGACTCTCGCTACCTCTCGCCGGTACGTGCTCGAAAAATCAGACACGCGTGTGGCGCATGGGATTCTGTCCAGCCGGGTAATTGGAACACAACCCGTACCAGATCGGCGAACAGAACATATCCCATCACACGCGCCCAAAAGGTCACTTTGGGCAACATGGCGCCGTACACGTTTTAGGCGGGCCGGAACGAATCACGCTCGGCCGGCGCCGCGTGCTTCACCATCAGGTGCCGCGTCACCGAGTACTCCTGCACCGCCTCCTGGCTCATGTCCTTGCCGAACCCGCTGCCCTTCACCCCACCGTGCGGGGCCTCGCTGGCGATGGGCAGATGGTCGTTCACCCAGGTCACGCCCACATCGAGCCGATGCGAAACGCGCATGGCCCTGGCGACGTCACGCGACCACACCGACGAGGCCAGTCCGTACCGGGTGTCGTTGGCCAGCCTGACGGCCTCGTCCTCGCCGTCGAACGGTAGCGCCACGAGCACCGGTCCGAAAAGCTCCCCTTGCACGATCTCGCTGTCCTGAGCGACGTCGGCCACGAGGGTGGGCGGGTAAAAAAAGCCGGAGCCCCCGATCGGGGCGCCGCCGTGCAGCACGCGCCCGGCGGCCCTGGAGACGAACCCGTGCACCCGCTCCCGATGCTCGGCGGAGATCAGCGGGCCGATGTCCGTGGCCGGGTCCCAGGGGTCACCGACGGTGATTTTGGCAAGAGTTGCCCGCAGTGCCTCCACCGCGTCCGCGTAGACCTCGCGGGCGACGTACACGCGGGTGGCGGCCGTGCAGTCCTGCCCAGTGTTGTACGTCGCCCCCATGGCCACGCCGTGGGCCATCTCCGCCAGGTCGGCGTCCTCGAAGACCAGGGCGGGCGCCTTGCCGCCGAGCTCGAGGTGCACCCGCTTGAGGGTGGCCGCGGCTCCGGTCATCACCGCCCGGCCCGTCTCCGTGGAGCCGGTGACGCTGACCATGTCCACGCCCGGGTCGGTGACCAGCGCCTGGCCGACCTCCGCGTCCCCGGTGACCGCCTGCACGAGCCCGTCGGGCGCGCCCGCCTTGGCGAACAGCTCGGCCAGCCGCAGCGTCGTGCGTGGTGTCTGCGGCGCCGGCTTGATCACCACGGCGTTGCCGGCGGCCACCGCCGGGCCGATCTTCCAGACGGCCATGACGAACGGGAAGTTCCACGGCGCGATCGAGCCCACCACCCCGACCGGGCGGCGCAGCAGGACCGAGGTGTAACCGGGGCTGAACACCCCGGCACCCGAGCCCTCGAGCGAACGGGCGGCCCCGGCGAAGAAGCGCAGGTTGTCGACGGCGAACGGCAGCTCGCCGTCCCTGAACACCGCCGCGGGCTTGCCCGTCTCCTCCACCTCAAGCCTGGTCAGCTCCTCGGCGTCGGCCTCCACCAGGTCGGCCACCCGCAGCAGCAGCCGCGCGCGGTCGGCCGGAGTGGCCTGCGACCACTCCTCGAACGCCGCCCGAGCCGTGCGTACGGCCGCCGCCACACCCGCCACCGGCGTGTCCGGAATTTCGGCACACGGGAGCCCGGTGGCGGGGTTGATCAATTCACGCATGTCACTCGCCAAGTTGCTCGATCAGGTCGGCCGCCTTGCGCAGGCCGTCGCGACGCCGGATCTCCTCGCCCGCGGCGGCGAGCCGGGCGCGCAGCTCGGGGTCACCGAGCAGCCGCTCGACCGCCCCCTTCAGTTCCTCGTCCGTGAAGGTGTAGGTGGAGAGCCTGACACCATAGCCAAGTTCATCGACCCTCTGGGCGTTGTCGTACTGGTCCCAGAAGAGCGGCAGCAGGATCATCGGCTTGCCGAAGTGCAGCGCCTCCGTGGTCGTGTTGTTGCCGCCGTGGGTGATGACCAAGTCACACAGTGGGATGATCTTAGTCTGCGGGAGGAACTCCGCGCCCCACATGTTGTCGGGCAGCTTGATCTCCTCGTGGAGCGGCCCCTTGGAGACGATGTACTGGTGCGGCGTCGTGGCCAGCACGTCGATCACGCGCTGCATCAGCTCCACGTCGGAAGAGCCGAGCGAGCCGAGCGAGAAGTAGACCAGCGAGCCTTCGTTGCGCTCGAAGGGCAGCGTGAACTCCTCGTCCGTCTCGCGTACTGAAGAGTCGAGCCGGTGCCAGGACTCGCCGAGCGGGCGGGCGTCGGTGTAGTCGAGGAGCTCCGGATAGACGTAGAGGTTCAGGTCGCCCTCGTGGATGAAGTCGAGGTCGGGCAGCGACGCGGTGCCCTGCTCGACGGACCACTCGTTGAAGGCGCTCCAGACCTCGCGGTGGGTGCGGTCGTACTCGGCGCGGAAGGCGTCCCACTCGGAGCGGTCGTCGGCGGGCAGGCCGGAGAAGACCGGCGCGATGTTCTCGCCGCGCACCTCGAGCGGGTTGCAGGAGACGATGCGGACGAACTTCTTGCCCGCGGTGAGCAGCGCCGGGAACGTGATCACGTTGTCCTCGACGATGACGTCGGGGTTGACGCGCTCGATGATGGCCTTGAGCTGCGGCTCACAGTACTTCACGCCGTCGATCAGCTCGGCCCAGATGGGCTTGGTGACCGTCTCGAGCTGCTCCTGCGTGCTCTTGCGGTACTCGGGCGCGGTCTCCCGGATGAAGTCCTTCCAGAACTGGCCGGGGTCCTGCTCCTCGGCGTTCTCGGGCGGCGGCGCGAGGTCGACGAGGTCCTCCTCGAAGCCGAGCGCTTCGAGCTTGCCCTTCCACGACGCCTCGGCCGCGAAGACGACGCGGTGGCCGCGGCGGCGGAGGATGTCGCCGATGCCGATGCAGTTGTTGGTGGGACCGTACGCGCTTTCAGGCATGAACAGGATGGTGAGAGACATGGAGACTCCGGGGGAACTCATCAATTTGAAGAGGAATTCAAGAACTCATCTAGCGTGAAGGTCAAGTAACGGGCACTATGGTCACGGCTAACTGAACAGCAGCCAAACGAGTGGGGGCGGTGGGAGTGGCTCAGCGTAAAAGCCGTACCGACCGGCGCATCGACTTGATCGAGGCCGCGCGCAGGGCCATCATCCGCCACGGCGTCGACGGCGTGCAGCTTTCGCACGTCGCCGAGGAGGCCGGGCTCACCTCCGGCGCGGTGCTCTACCACTACCCCGACCTCAGCGAACTGCTGGTCGAGGCGCAGCACGCGGGCATGGAGCGCTTCTACGAGCAGCGCGTGCGGCAGCTCGCCACACTCACCGAACCGGTCGAGAAGCTGGTCGTCACGATCAAGTCGGGGCTGCCGACCGGACCGCTCGACCCCGACGTGCGCCTGCTCAACGAGCTGGGCGGGGCCGCGGGCCGCAACCGGGTCTACGGCGTGCTGCTCACCTCTCTCTACGATCGCCAGGTGTCGATGTACCAGGCGATCCTGGACACCGGCGCGGCGCTCGGGGTGTTCAGGCTGAGCGCCGACTCGCTGACGATCGCGCGCAACCTGGTGGCCCTGGAGGACGCGTACGGCTACCGCATCACGGCCAGGCACCCGGTCATCGGCCCGGACGAGGCGGCCGAGCTGATCCTGTCGTACGCGCGCGCGGCCACGGGCAACGACCTGACCTACTGACCTCATGGATCGACCGCCATGATGACCGCGTCCTCGGCGCTCCAGCGCACCTTGACCTTGGCGCCCACCTCCACCGAGCTCGCCCCCTGCACGGCGACGAGCAGCGGCTTGACACGGCCCGGCACGTCCACGGAGATGTGCGACACACCGCCGTAGAAGCTGACGTCCAGGACGCTGCCCTGGAGGCCGCGCATGGCGTTCTCGTCGGCCAGCTCGATCTTCTCCGGCCGGACCGCAAGCAGCGCCTTGGAGCCGGCCTCCAGCTCCTCCAGCGGGGTGCCGGCCAGCATGCCGAACTCGTCGGTCTCGATCCCCTCGAGCCCGCCGGCCGTGCCGTGGAAGAGGTTGTTGGCGCCGACGAAGTCGGCCACGAACGGCGTGCGGGGCCTCTCGTAGAGCGCGACCGGCTTGTCCACCTGGCGCACGCTGCCGCTGTCGAAGACCGCGATGCGGTCGGCCAGCGACATGGCCTCCTCCTGGTCGTGCGTGACGACCACGAACGTGATGCCGACCTCGTGCTGCAGCCGCTTGAGCTCCAGCTGCATGTCGGCGCGGACCTTCTTGTCCAGGGCAGAGAGCGGCTCGTCGAGCAGCAGCAGGCGGGGCCGCTTGACGATGGAGCGGGCCAGCGCGACCCGCTGCCGCTGGCCGCCGGAGAGCTGGGCGGGCTTGCGGTTGGCGTGCGCCGACAGCCCGACGGTCTCCAGCACCTCGCCGACGCGCTGCTTGACCTCCTGGCGGGGCAGCCGCTCGCGCTCCAGGCCGTAGGCCACGTTCTTGGACACGGTCATGTGGGGGAACAGCGCGTACGACTGGAACATGAGACTGATCGGCCGCCGGTTCGGCTGCTTGGACAGCAGGTCGACCCCGTCGAGCGTCACCGAGCCCCCGTCGGGCGTCTCGAACCCCGCGATGATGCGCAGCAGCGTGGTCTTGCCGCAGCCGGACGGGCCGAGCAGGGCGAAGAACTCCCCCTGCTCGATCTCCAGCGACACGCCGTCGAGCGCGGTTACGTCCCCGAACCTGCGGGTGATGCCATCAATCTTGAGCACGTGACTCCCCGATCTTGGTCATGCGCTGCCCGGCGATCACCGCCGTGAAGCTCACCAGGAGCAGGATCGCGGCCAGCGCGTTGATCTTCGGGGTCACCCCGAAACGAATCATTGAGTAGATGACGATCGGCAGCGTCTGCTCGCTGTTGCCGATCGTGAAGAACGCGATCACGAACTCGTCCAGCGACAGCGTGAACGCCAGCAGCGCGCCCGCGACGATGCCCGGCGCGAGCTGCGGCAGCGTGATCCGCACGAACGTCTCCACCGGCCCGGCCCCCAGGTCGCGCGAGGCCTCCTCCAGCGAGGTGTCGGAGTTGGCCAGCCTGGTGCGCACCACCGCGGCCACGAACGCCATCGCGAACAGGCCATGGGCGAGGATCACCGAGTACAGGCCGAGCGTGAGCTGGATCAGGCCGTAGAACAGCAGCAGGCCGATCGCGAGCACCAGGTCGGGCAGCACGGCCGGCATGAGCGCGACGGCGTCCAGCGTCTTGGACCTGCTGTGCCTGGCCAGCCCGACGGCCAGCAGCGTGCCGAGCACGGTGGCGATCACCGTGGAGCCCGTGGCCACGATCAGCGTGTTGACCAGGCCGTCCCTGACCCGCTCGTCGTGGACCAGCTCGCCGTACCACTTGAGGCTGAAGCCCTCGTACGTGTACGCCGACTTGCCGGAGTTGAACGACATGACGACCAGCACGACGATCGGCAGGTAGAGGAAGACGTACGTGGCCCAGAACGGCACATACAGGAGCTTGGACCTACGCACGGCGAGCCACCCATGCCTGCGCGAGGAGCAGCACGATCAGCACCGCGATGAGCGCCAGCGCGAGCGTGGAGCCGAACGGCCAGTCGCGCGCCTTCAGGAACTGGTCGCGGATGAGATTGCCCACCATGATCGACTTGCTGCCGCCGAGGATCTCGGGGATGACGAAGTTGCCGAAGCTCGGCACGAACACGAACAGGCACCCCGACATCACGCCGGGGATCGTGAGCGGGAGCGTGACCTTCCGGAACGTGGTGAACCCCGAGGCGCCCAGATTGGCCGAGGCCTCCCTGAGCTGCGGGTCGAGCCGCTCGATCGCCGCGTACAGCGGCAGCACCATCAGCGGCAGGTACGAGTACAGCAGCCCGGCGACGATCGTGCCCTGCTTGTACAGCAGCTCCATGTGCGTGCCCAGCAGTGAGTTGATCAGGCCGGGGCCGCTGAGCAGGATGATCCACGCGTACACGCGGATGATGAAGTTCGTCCAGAACGGCAGGACGATCGCGACCAGCGCCACCGTCTTCCACTTCTGCGGGAGCTGCGCGATCAGGTACGCCGTCGGGTAGCCGATCAGCAGCGCGATCAGCGTCGTGAGCGCCGCGATCTTCAGCGAGTTTACCGCCACGCCCAGGTAGAGCGGGTCGACCAGGCGCTCGAAGTTCTCGGTGGTGAACTCGTAGACCACGCCGCCGAAGCGACCCCGCTGGAACACCGTGTTGCTGAGCACCAGCGCCAAAGGCACCAGCAGCAGCACGATCAGGTAAGTGACACCGGGGGACAGGAAAACGAACGCGCCCAGCCGGCGCCCCCGCGAACGGGACACCGGCCGGGCCTTGACCTCAGACTCCACCGCTCTTACTGCTGTGCCGTGACTTCGGTCGACAGGCGCGTGTACTTGGTCGACGCCTGACCCAGGTCGACGATCGACTCACCGTTGAGCAGCTCGGCGGGCTTGATGCCGAGCAGCGAACCCTTGGGGATCGAGACCTTCTCCATGGCGGCCTTGTTCGGGACCTTGTAGTTGATGTTCTCGGCGGCCCAGCTGTGGATCTCGGGGTCGAGGATGTAGTTGATCAGGGCGTGCGCGGCCTCCTTGTTCTTGGAGGACTTCATGATCACCATGGTGTCCACCCAGAGGTCGCTGCCCTCCTTCGGCACCACGAACTTGATGTTGCCCTTGGGGTCCGTGGTCGGGCACCAGCCGTCCCACGCCTCGACCATCATGGCCTCGCCGGACTTCAGCTTGTCGCCGAACGTGGTGTCGTCGTAGGTGAGCAGGTGGGGCTTCTGCGCGAGGAGGGCGTCCTTGACCTTCGCGATCTCCTCGTCCTTGTCGGTGTTGACCGAGTAGCCGAGCGCCTTGAGCGCGGGCAGGGCCAGCCAGCGCTCGGTGGTCATCATGGTGACCTTCTTGTCGGCCCAGGCCGGGGGCTTGAGGAGATCGTTCCAACTGGTCGGCGGAGTCTTCACCAGGTCGCTGCGGTAGCAGATGCCGGTCGTGCCCCAGGTGTAGGGCACCGAGTACTTGTTGCCCTTGTCGTAGGAGAGCTGCGTGGCCTCCGGGTAGAGGTTGGCCAGGTTGGGGATCAGCTCGGGGTGGATCGGCTCCAGCAGGCCCGCCGCGTTGAGCGCCTGGGCGTACTGGCCCGACACGAACGCCACGTCGATGCCACTGTCACCGGGGGCGGTGAGCTTGGTCATCGCGATCTCGTTGGTGTCGTGCAGCGCGACCTTCATGTCCTTGACATGGAGCTTCGCCTTGACCTTCTCCGGCAGCTCCTCGGGCGTGTACCCGTCCCAGACCGTGATTTGGAGGGTCTGCTGCGACAGGTCCGCGTTGGGCTTGAGCTGGTCCGCCGCCGCCGCGGTCGTGCCTTCTGGGCTGGTCGACGACTCACCGCCGCACGCCGCGACGGCGAGCGCGAGGCCGGCCACCGCCACGGCGGCCGGGAGACGACGGGTGAACCGGGTACGGGACACGGCCGCTACTCCTTCTGAAATTTGTGCTGTTTGAGGGGTCGCGCGACCTTACCGGACACAGCAGACCAGAGCAGGAGTGTTGCAGGGTAAATCAACATGAGCAAGACTTTTGCTGACATTGCTACCTGGAAGTTTGGTCCGCAAGTTGAATTGGGATTCAATAGCCGCCCGGCTGCTCTCTGTCGGTGAGTCTCCACTCACGGCCCGAGACCGCGGCCTCACGGCGGCCCTCCTCCTGCTGTTGGAGGGCGATGTGCCGCCGCCGTTCGCGGTGCGCCGGTTTGTGCCGTTGCCAACCCTCTCGTACAGGCTTGGAGATCTCCACACTGGGGCTCCAGGTGAGCGCGACTTCGGCCCTCACGTGGACCAGACGAACTACTCGGTGGTGGTGGACGAGCAGGTCGTCGTCAAGTGGATCACCCCACCTGTCCCCCTGCCCCATCCCACTCCGGAGATCTTCGCCCATCTCGTTGAGGCGGGCTTCAACGACACGGCCCCGCCTTACGCTGCCCTGACACGTGCAGTGGACGGGCACGAGGAGCTCCTGGCCTTGGTCACGGGCTACCTGCCGGAGGCCCGCGACGGCTGGGAGTGGTGCGTCGACGAGGCGGAGACCGGCACCACCGGGTTCGCCTCCGCCATCGGCCGCCTCGCCGCCGACCTCCACCTCGCCCTCGCCACCTTTCCCGCCGCCGGTACGGCGAGCACCCCCGCGGCGGCCAGGGCGGAGGCCGCGCTGGTGGAGGCGCTCGAGCTCACCGACGGCGAGGACGGCGCGTGGCTGGCCACCAGAGCGGCCCGCATGAGGCACGAGCTGGCGCCCCTGCACGCGGGCATCGCGACCCCCCGCATCCGGATCCACGGCGACCTCCATGTGGGCCAGATCCTCCAATGGCGTGACGGTTACGCGGTGATCGACTTCGACGGCAACCCGACGGTGACCGACGCGGACCCGTGCCAACCGGCCGCGAGAGACGTGGCCCAGCTCACCACGAGCCTGGAGCACGTGGCCCAAGTGGCGGTCAGGCGCAGGAACACCCCACCGGCCCAGGCCGCGCGATGGGCGGCCGAGGCCCGCGAAGAGTTGCTCGCCGCTTACAAGGCCCGTCTGACGGAGAAGGGCAGGCCGGATCTCCTCGACGAGAAGCTGGTCCGCCCGTTCGAGGTGGAGCAGGAGTGCCGTGAGCTGATCTACGCCGCCCGCCACCTCCCCCGCTGGCGCTACGCCCCCATGGGCGTCCTGCGCACCTGGTACCAAGAGGAGAACATCACGTGAATTCCGAGCTCTACCTGTCCGACCTGGAGGCCAAGCCGGCGGCCCTCCGGAGCCTGGCGGGCGCGCTCCGGGCGGAGAGCCCCTTCGAGCGGCTCCCGCACGGCCTCACCAGGGTGCTCTTCCTGGGCATGGGCAGCTCCAGGTACGCCGCGGGAGTGGCCGCCCTGCGCCTGCGCGCCGCGGGCATCGACGCGTACGCCGACTACGCCTCGGCCGCCGCCACCTATCCGGCCGCCGAGGACACCCTGGTCGTCCCGATCTCGGCCACCGGCTCGAGCAGGGAGACCCTCGACGCCCTGGAACGGTACACGAACGGCCCGTCCTTCCTCGCGGCGCTCACCAACAACCCCGGCTCGCCCCTCGCCCAGGCGGCCGGCCTGGTTGTCGACATGCGGGCGGGCGAGGAGCGCGGCGGCGTGGCCTGCCGTACGTTCCAGCACACCCTGGCCCTCCTCCTGGCCCTGGAGACCCACCTCACTGAGACCGACCGCGACGTTCCGGGACTGCTCGAGCGGGCCGCCGAGGCCACCGAGGACCTCCTGGACCGCAGGGACGAGTGGCTCCCTCTGACGATGGAGCTGCTGGACGGCGACCGCGGCGTCTACACCATCGCCCCGGCCGAGCGCCTGTCGTCGGCCGAGCAGTCGGCGCTGATGTTCCGCGAGGGCCCGCGCCGCCCCGCCGACGCCTGCGAGAGCGGCGACTGGTCCCACGTGGACGTCTACCTCACCAAGACCCTCGACTACCGGGCACTGCTCTTCCCCGGTTCCCGCTACGACGCCCAGGCCATGGAGTGGGTACGCGAGCGCGGGTCCACGGTGGTCACCGTGGGCGCGGAGGTGAAGGACGCCACGGCCGCCGTCAGGTACGTCCACGACACCGACCCGGACGTCGCCCTCCTCACCGAGACGCTCGTGGCCGAGCTGGTGGCCGCCTACTGGTGGTCGGCGGGCTAGGACCGGACGGTCAGCGCGTGCTCGACGAGCGTGATGAGGGTGTTCTTGACCGCCTGCCGCTCCCGCGCGTCGGTGCGCACGATCGGCACGTGCGGCGACAGGGTGAGCGCCTCCCGCACCTCGCTCTCGACGTGCGGGAACTCTCCGTTCCACCCGTTCAGTCCGACGACGAACGGCATCCCGGACTGCTCGAAGTAGTCCACGGCAGGGAAGCTGTCGGCCAGCCGCCGCGAGTCCACCAGCACCACGGCCCCGATGGCTCCGCGCACGATGTCGTCCCACATGAACCAGAACCGGTGCTGCCCGGGCGTGCCGAAGAGATAGAGGATCAGGTCGTGCTCGAGTGAGAGCCGCCCGAAGTCCATGGCCACGGTGGTGGTGGTCTTGCCGGGCGTGTGCGCGAGGTCGTCGATGTCCGCGGACGCGTCCGTCATCACCGCCTCCGTGGTGAGCGGCATGATCTCGGACACGGAGCCCACGAACGTGGTCTTCCCGACGCCGAACCCGCCCGCCACGACGATTTTCGTGGAGGTGAGCCGGCTAGAGCCTGCGAAGTCCACTCAATACCCTTTCGAGCAGGCCCCTGTCGGGGAGGCCCGCGTCCAGCTGCGGCTGGTAAACCCTGACCAGACCGTCCGCCTCCATGTCGGCCACCAGCACCCGCGCCACCCCGAGCGGCACACCCAGCAGCGCCGAGATCTCCGCCACGGACCGCACCTGCCGGCACAGCTCGCTGATCGCGCGGTATTCACGGGTGTACGTCGGACCGAGTTGTGCAGAGGTGGCCGACGATACCAGGGCCTCCATGGCGAGCTCCATACGCGGAGCGGTCCTGCCGCCGGTGACGGCGTACATCCGGACAAGGGAGCTGCGCTCCTGCTCCGGCTCATCGTTGTGCCACGATGCCAACGTCTGCTCCCATCACCCTGTCTGTCTGCCGCAGCCGGGCGCGGCCGGCACCGCGAGCCCGGCCGCGAGGGCGGCGAGCCGGCCGGCGCGGTCTTCGGGGAAGCGCAGCTCCTTCATCACTCCTCCTCGAGCTCGGCGCGGCCCTTGCGCACGCCCTGCTGGTAGCTGGCCAGCCTGTTGCGCAGCCGGTCAGGCGACACCGGAAGAGCGGGAGCGGGAGCGGGTTTCGGATGCGCGGTACCCGGTACCAGATTCGCTCTCGGGGTCCGCTTCGGCAAGCCGGAGTTGGTGGTGCCGCTCTGCGCGGGCTCCGCGGCCGCGCCGGCGGCCTGCCAGCCCTGGTCGGCGGGGGTCGCCCAGTCCGGGGCGCGGTGGTCCGCCGTGGGCGCCGACTTGGTGAACCAGCCGCTCTCTTCGACGGCGGCGTAGATGGGCAGGAAGTCGTCCTTGCCCGACGCCGGGCTCGGGGTGGCGAATGAAGGGTACGAATCGCGCGGCGCGGCGAGGTCCGGCGGCGGCGACTCGACCGAGGGGGCGCGGGAGGAGGTGAACCAGGACGAGGACGCGGGCGCCGGGGGCATGCTGTCCAGCGACGGATGCCCGGGTAAGGGCCCCGGAGGCGGCAGGGTGGAGAAGGACGGGTGCCCAGAGGTCGGTGCGGAGAACGGCGCGGAGAACGGCTCGGAAAACGACGCGGAGAAGGGTGCGGAAGGCGCCGGTGAGGTCGCCTGCGGGGGCACCTGGACGCGCTGCGGCGCGGGCACCGAACCCGGCACCGCCGTGAGCAGCACGGGCGGGATGAGCACCATGGCGGTCAGCCCGCCGATGTCCTGCATGCGCAGCTGGACCTTGATGGTGTGCCGCAGGGCCAGCCGGCCGACCACGAACAGGCCCATGCGCCGCGACACCGACACGTCCACGACGGGCGGGTTCGCCAGGCGCCAGTTGGCCTCCGACAGCTCCTCGGGGCTCATCCCGATCCCGTGGTCGGTGACCGACAACATCAGGGAGCCGCCGTCGATGCGGCTGCTGGAGATGATGACCTTGGTGTCCCGCGAGGAGAACGAGACGGCGTTCTCGATCAGCTCGGCGAGCAGGTGCACCGCGTCCGTGACGGCCTGGCCGGCGATGGCGACGTCCGACTGGACCTGGATGCTGACCCGGTCATAGCTCTCGACCTCGCCGAGCGCGGCGCGCACGATGTCCATCAGCTCGACCGGCTCGCTCCACTTGCGCGCCGCCTCCTGACCGGCCAGGACGAGGAGGTTCTCACTGTTGCGGCGCATGCGGGTGGCCAGGTGGTCGAGCTTGAACAGGTCGCCGAGCCGGGTGTCGTCGCGCTCGCCGCGCTCCAGCTTCTCGATCAGCGTGAGCTGCCGCTCGACCAGCGTCTGGCTGCGCCTGGACAGGTTGACGAACATGGCGTTGACGTTCGCGCGCAGTTTGGCCTCGTCGCCGGCCAGGCGTACCGCCTCGCGGTGCACCTCGTCGAACGCGCGGGCGACCTCGCCCACCTCGTCCTTGGAGAAGATCCCGATGGGCGGAACCTCTGTCTGGACCACGCCGTCGCGCGACTCGCGCAGGTGCTGGACGAAGTCGGGCAGCCGTTTGCCCGCGATCTGCAGCGCCTCGCCCCGCAGGCGGCGCAGCGGGCGTACGAGTGACCTGGCGACCCCGGTGGTGACCAGCAGGACGGCGACGAGCAGCACCAGCACGGCGCCCGCGGCCACGAGCGCCTGTTGCCGCTCGTCGGCGCTGAGCGCCTCGCTGCGGGCCACGATGCCCTGGGCCTGGCGCTCCTCGACCTTGCGCATGGAGTCGACGACCACGCCGGCCGCGTCGAACCACTCCTTGGCGTCGTCGCGCCTGCTCAGGTCGAGGCCGCGCAGAGGCAGCCCCTTCGTGCCCCTGATCAGCACGAGCTCACGCAGGAACAGCATGCGGTCGGCGGATCTGCCGTTGACGGTCTCGTCGAAGAAGCGCCGCTCGTCCGCGGTGGCCTCGACGGCGTAGGCCCTGCGCTCGTTGAGCTCCTTGGACTGCTCGCCGAGGAAACGCTTGAGCTGGTCCTGGTCGAACGTCCCTTCGACCAGGGCGACGGTGACCAGCGCCTGCTGGTAGGAGACGCTCTCCTTCGCCCTGGCCAGGGCGTTGAGCATGCTGGTCCGGCGGAACAGCTCGTCGTCCACGCTGTCCTTGACCAGCTCGTTGTGGACCGAGAGCAGGTCGCCTATCACGGTCGAGTAGAGCTCGACGGCGGGGCCCGGCAGCAGGGTGGCGTCGAGCGCCTGTTTACGCAGGCCGGCCAGGTCGTCCAGCCGGCTGAGCAGGTTCTCGAGCTGGTCGGCGGTGCGGCCGCTCGCGTCGTTCAGCAGCTGCTGGACGGTGCCGCGTACCTGCTTGGCGGCCCTGTCCACCTCGTCCATCTGGTCCCGCACCGTGGACAGCCCGTCCGCCGGGCGGTTGCGCGCGATGTACCAGGCGGTCCTGGCCCGCTCGGCGGCCACCTGCTGGGTGAGGTCGCCCAGCTGGGCGGAGAGCTGGGCGAACTGGTTGGTACGGGCGTAGTCGCTGGCCGCGGCCGTCCGCGCGAGCACCTGGATGCCGCCCAGCAGTACGGCGGCGGCCGTCGGGATCAGGATGAGAGCGACGAGACGTGCGCGGACGCGCCAATTGCTCAGGCGCCAGTTGCCCCTACTGGCCTGCCTCTCACCCAGCTCTGTACTCACAGAACGCACCTCGCCCGAATCGGCGTTTTTGAGGGGGCTGTGCCCCGTGGGAAAGCAGCGAGTGCCGGTAATTAGAACACATCCCACGGCAGGGTAGCCCACACGAAGATAACGCTACAAAAAACAAGTTCTGTGACTCATGAGGCAAAACCTGGGGCTCCACCATAAATGATCAGGAGAGAGAAATAATCCTTTAAAGCCCTACATGTCCGATAGTGGGGCTTTCGCACGTTCCAACTCCATAACGCGAGAGGAGCGCGCTGATCTCTGGAAGGTCACGACGTTGAGATTCCCGTTATTCGGGACATATGTTGAGCCCGTCAAGAAGGAGGCGATGGTGGGGGATTCTCCCGACAGCGCGGCCATCACCGTTGAGGGCCTTTGGAAGATCTTCGGTTCCCGGGCACAGAAAGTGCTGGACAGCGAGGACAGGCATCTCGATCAGGCCGCTCTGAGAGAGAAGACCGGCTGCACCGCCGCCGTCAGGGACGTGAGCTTCGAGGTGCGCCCGGGCGAGGTCTTCGTGGTCATGGGCCTGTCGGGCAGCGGCAAGTCCACCCTCGTACGGTGCCTCACCCGGCTGATCGAGCCCAGCGCGGGCGAGATCAGGATCGGCGGCGAGGACATCGGCAGCGCCTCACCCGCCCGCCTCCGCGAGATCCGCCGCCACCAGGTCAGCATGGTCTTCCAGCACTTCGGCCTGTTGCCGCACCGCAGGGTGATCGACAACGTCGCGTACGGGCTGGAGATCCAGGGCACCGCCAAGGCGGCCAGGCACGCGCGGGCCGCGGAGATCCTCTCCCTCGTGGGCCTCGACGGCTATGCCGACGCCTACCCCGACCAGCTGTCCGGCGGCATGCAGCAGCGCGTCGGCCTGGCCCGCGCGCTGGCCGTGGACCCGCAGGTGATGCTGTTCGACGAGCCGTTCAGCGCGCTCGACCCGCTGATCAGGCGCGACATGCAGGCAGAGGTGATCCGCCTGCACCGGGAAGTCGGCAAGACGATGCTGTTCATCACCCATGACCTGTCCGAGGCGCTCAAGCTGGGCGAGCGGATCGCGATCATGCGGGCGGGCTCGATCGTGCAGCTCGGCACCGCGGAGGAGCTGGTGGGCGCGCCCGCCGACGACTACGTGGCCGACTTCGTCCGTGACGTGCCCAGGAGCCACGTGCTGACGCTGCGCTGGATCTGCCGTGAGCCGGAGTCCGGTGAGCCGCTGGACGGGCCGGCGTTACCGGTCACCACGCTCATCAAGGACGCCATCGGCGCCTCTTCGGCCTCCTCCCGCCCGATCAGGGTCGTGGACGGCGACGATCTCGTGGGCGTCGTGGACCGTGTCGACCTGCTGAGCTTCCTGTCGGGGCAGGACCTCGCCGTGAAGGCGGGGGCATGAGGGAGCGCAGCGAGCGAATCATCGGACACAGTGCTTTGCTCATGCGGCCGACGAAGGAGGCCGCATGAGCTCGACGGCCGTCAGCACGCCGGGCGGGCTCCGGTTGCCGAGGTGGGCGGCCCCGGCCGGCGTGGCGGTCCTGTTCGTGGTCGCGTACCTCGTCTTCCGCGGCACGGCGACGCTGCCGCACGACAAGGAGGCGCCGCAGTTCCTGGCCGTCACCGACCTGCGTGAGTGGATCGACGACCACCGCAACGACAACCCGATCTTCCTGTACTTCCTCAACTACATCCGGCTCTTCGTGGGCTGGCTCTACGACCTCTTCCAGGTCACCCTGTACGCGCTCGGCTGGCCCGGCATCACCGGCATCCTCGGCGCGCTGGCCTGGCTGGCGGGCGGCTGGCGGATCGCGCTGTTCGCGGTCGCGGGCGTGAGCGCGTTCGGATACCTCGGGCTCTGGCAGTCGAGCGTCGACACGCTGGCCCTGGTCGCGGTCTCCGTGCTGCTGTCGCTGGCGATCGGGATCCCGCTGGGCGTCTGGGCCGGGCTCTCGCGCCGCGCGCGACGGGCGATCACGCCGGTGCTGGACGTCATGCAGATCATGCCGACGTTCGCGTACCTGGCGCCGCTCGCGCTGTTCTTCCACATCGGCGCGCCGGCCGGGGCCATCGCGACCATGATCTACTCGATCCCGCCGGCGATCCGCATCACCGCGCTGGCCGTCTCGGAGGTCTCCCCCACCGCCGTCGAGGCGTCCACCTCGCTGGGCGCCACGCGCGCGCAGACGCTGTTCAAGGTCTACCTGCCGCTGGCCAGGTCCACGATGGCGCTGGCGGTCAACCAGACGATCATGATGGCCCTGTCCATGGTCGTCATCGCGAACCTCATCTCGGCCCCGGGGCTGGGCGGCGACATCATCCGCGGCCTGTCGCGGGCGCAGGTCGGCATCATGCTCCCCGCGGGCGTCGCCATCGTGGTCATCGCGGTGCTGCTGGACAGGATGACCATGGCGGTCTCCCGCCGCGGACCGCACTCCAAGCTGAGCCGGGCCGACCTCGTAGGCGCCGGCGTCCTCGCGGTGGGCGGGCTCGCGCTCATCCCCGTGCTCCCCAGGACGTGGCCGGACGGGCTCACGGTGAACTTCGTCGCGGAGGTCAACGACGCCGTCCACTGGGCCGAGACGACCTGGTACCCGGTGACCACGTTCGTCAAGGACCTCACCACCTTCGCCCTGCTCAACCCGCTGGAGTCGCTGCTCACCTCGGCCCCGTGGTGGCTCATGGCGCTCGCGGTGCTGACCGTCGCCTGGTGGGTGAGCGGGCTGCGCCCCGCCTTGACGGCGCTGGGCTGCCTGCTGGCCATCGCGCTGCTCGGCGTCTGGGAGCACACCATGCAGACGCTGACCACGGTCGCCGTCGCGGTGCTCGTCACGCTGGTCATCGGCCTGCTGCTCGGGGTGGCCGCGGCCCGCTCGCCGCGCTACTCGGCCGTGCAGCGGCCCATACTCGACGCCGCACAGACCATGCCGGCGTTCGTCTACCTGCTGCCGGCGCTGGCGCTGTTCGAGACCACCAGGTTCACCGCCATCTTCGCCTCCGTCATCTACGCGGTGCCGCCGGTGGTGCGCCTGGTCGAGGACGGCATCAAGGGCGTGCCCGCCACGGTCGTCGAGGCGGCCGCCTCGGCGGGCTCGACCCCCGGCCAGCTCCTGTGGAAGGTGCAGCTGCCCATGGCCAGACGGGCGATCCTGCTCGCGGCCAACCAGGGCATCGTGATGACGCTGGCCATGGTGGTCGTCGGCGGCCTGGTCGGGGCGGGGGCCCTCGGCTACGACGTGGTCGTCGGGTTCTCCCAGCGGACCGACTTCGGCATGGGCTTCGTGGCCGGCATCGCGACCGTGCTGCTCGGAGTCATGCTCGACCGCATCACGCAGGGCGCCGACAGGCGCCCCTCCCCCCGAAAAAGGAAGTTCACATGAAGATTCGCCTGCTCGCAGGCCTCCTCGCCCTTGGGCTCGGCGCCGCGGGCTGCGGCGGAGCAAAGGTCGAGACCTCTCCCAGCTCCTCCGCCGCCGCCCCGCAGGCCGGCTCCAGCGCCCCCGCCGGGACCGTGAAGATCGCCATCAACCCGTGGGTGGGCTACGAGGCCAGCGCGAACGTCGTCGCGTACCTGCTGAAGAACGAGCTCCACTACAACGTCGAGCTGCCCGAGATCAAGGAGCAGGTCGCCTGGGAGGGCTTCGAGACCGGCGACGTCGACGTCATCATCGAGAACTGGGGTCATCCGGACCTGAAGAAGAAGTTCATCGAGGAGAAGAAGGTCGCGGTCGAGGCCGGCTCCACCGGCAACAAGGGCATCATCGGCTGGTACGTGCCGAAGTGGATGGCCGACAAGTACCCGGACATCACCGACTACAAGAACCTCAACAAGTACGCCGGCCTGTTCAAGACCTCCGAGTCCGGCGGCAAGGGCCAGCTCCTCGACGGCGACCCCAGCTACGTCACCAACGACGAGGCCCTGGTCAAGAACCTGAAGCTGAACTACAAGGTCGTCACAGGCGGCAGCGAGGCGGCCCTGCTCAAGTCCGCCACGCAGGCGCAGGAGCAGCAGAAGGCGCTGCTGTTCTACTTCTGGACGCCGCACTGGCTCTTCGACAAGGTGGACCTGGTCCGCGTCAACCTGCCGGCCTGGACCGAGGGCTGCGACGCGGACGCCAAGAAGGTCGCCTGCGACTACCCGGAGATGGACCTCGACAAGATCGTCAGCACGAAGTTCGCCGGCTCCGGGGGCAAGGCGTACGAGCTGGTCAAGAACTTCAGCTGGACCAACGAGGACCAGAACGCGGTCGCCAACGACATGACCAACAACGGCATGACCGGCGAGCAGGCCGCGAAGAAGTGGATCGAGGCCAACACCGCCAAGTGGCAGGCCTGGATCCCCAAGTGACGCCCTCTTGACCGCAGCCCCCGCACGGGGCTGCGGTCTCCCGGAGACCTCTCATGTTGCGAACGAAGAAGCTCGTCGGGCCGCTGGTCGCGGCCCTGCTCCTGGCGGCCGCCTGCTCCGGCGAGGGGCCTGCCGCCACCGCCGGGTCCAAGGGCACCGTCAACATCGACATCCACGGCTGGGTCGGCTACGAGGCCCAGGCCGCCGTGCTGGCGTACCTGCTCGAGCACGAGCTGGGCTACACGGTGCACAAGCGGACCATGAAGGAGAGCGATTCCTGGGACGATTTCGAGTCCGGCAAGGTCGATGTGATCGTCGAGAGCTGGGGTCACAACGACCTGAAAAAGAAGTACATCGAGCAGAAGAAGGTCGCCCTGTCGGCCGGGCTCACCGGGAACAAAGGTGTGATCGGGTGGTACGTCCCCGAGTGGATGGTCAAGAAATATCCCGATATTACGGACTACCGAAACCTCAATAAGTACGCACACCTCTTCCGGACCGATAAAACCGGAAATCTCGGACAGGTCCTCGACGGAGATCCGAGCTTCGTGACGAACGACGAGGCACTCGTCAAGAACCTCGGGCTCAATTACAAGGTCGTCTACTCGGGCAGCGAGACCGCGTTGATCAAGGCGGCCGAGTTCGCGACCAAGAATCGGACAGCGCTGCTGATGTATTTCTACGAGCCGCAATGGGTCTTCACCAAGGTCAAGCTGGTCAAGGTCGCGCTGCCGCCGTATGCCGTGGGCTGCGACGACGACCCGAAGAAGGTCGCCTGCGACTACCCGCCGTACCTGCTCGACAAGATCGTCAGTAAGAGGTTCGCGGAGACCGGCGGCAAGGCGTACGAGCTGGTCCGCAACTTCAGCTGGACCAACGACGACCAGAACGCGGTGGCCAGCGACATGATCAACGAGAAGATGACCGCCGAGCAGGCGGCGCAGCAGTGGGTGCAGGAGAACAAGATCGTGTGGAAGGACTGGATCCCCCGTTGAGGTTCGACTACGTCATCGTCGGCGGGGGCAGCGCGGGCTGCGCGCTGGCCAACCGGCTGAGCGCCGACCCCTCGGTGTCGGTCCTGGTGCTGGAGGCCGGCCGGCCCGACTACCTGTGGGACGTGTTCATCCACATGCCCGCCGCGCTGATGTTCCCCATCGGCAGCCGCTTCTACGACTGGAAGTACGAGTCGGAGCCGGAGCCGCACATGGGCGGCCGCCGGATCTACCACGCCCGGGGCAAGGTGCTGGGCGGCTCCAGCAGCATCAACGGCATGATCTTCCAGCGCGGCAACCCGCTCGACTACGAGCGCTGGGCGGCCGATCCCGGCATGAAGCACTGGGACTACGCGCACTGCCTGCCGTACTTCAAGAAGATGGAGAACTGCCTGGCCGACCCCGGCACGGCCTTCCGCGGCGGCGACGGCCCGCTGAAGCTCGAACGCGGCCCGGCGCGAGGGCCGCTGTTCGAGGCGTTCTTCGAGGCGGTCCAGCAGGCGGGCCACCCGCTGACCGACGACGTGAACGGCCACCGCCAGGAGGGCTTCGCGGCCTTCGACCGCAACATCCACCGAGGCCGCCGGCTCAGCGCCGCCCGCGCGTACCTGCATCCGGTACGCGGCCGGCGCAACCTCACGGTCAGGACCCGCGCCTTCGTCGAGAAGATCCTCTTCGAGGGCACGCGAGCCGTCGGCGTGGTCTGCGACGGGCGGCGCGTGGAGGCCGGCGAGATCATCCTGTGCGGCGGCGCGATCAACACCCCCCAGCTCCTGCAGCTGTCGGGTGTGGGTCCCAGGGCGCTCCTGGAGGAAGTGGGCGTCAAGGTGGTCCACGACCTCCCGGGCGTCGGGGAGAACCTGCAGGACCACCTCGAGGTGTACGTCCAGCACGCCTGCAAGCAGCCGGTCTCCCAGCAGCCGTCCCTGGCCCTGTGGCGCAGGCCCTTCATCGGCGCCAACTGGCTCTTCCTCCGGGGTGGTCCCGGGGCCACGAACCACTTCGAGGCGGGCGGCTTCATCCGGTCGAACGACGACGTGGCGTACCCGAACCTGATGTTCCACTTCCTGCCGATCGCGGTCCGCTACGACGGCTCGGCCCCAGCCGGCGGCCACGGCTACCAGGTGCACATCGGCCCGATGTACTCGGACGCCCGGGGCTCGGTCCGCGTCAAGTCGGCCGACCCCCGCGAGAAGCCCGCCCTGCGCTTCAACTACCTGTCCACGGCCCAGGACCGCCGCGAGTGGGTGGAGGCCATCAGGCACGCCCGGGCCATCCTCGCCCAGCCCGCCTGGTCGGACCTGGACGCCGGGGAGATCTCCCCGGGACCCGGCGTGCGGACGGACGAGGAGATCCTCGCCTGGGTGGCCAGGGACGGCGAGACCGCCCTCCATCCCTCCTGCACCTGCAGGATGGGCACGGACGACATGTCCGTCGTGGACCCTGACACCATGCGCGTCCACGGCCTGGACGGACTGCGGGTCGTGGACGCCTCGGCGATGCCGTACGTCACGAACGGCAACATCTACGCCCCGGTCATGATGCTCGCCGAGAAGTCGGCCGACCTCATCCTGGGCAACACGCCCCTGCCCCCGGAGCCCGTGGAGTTCCATCGGCACAGGTGACAGTTGTTTCAAACTAAACTGAACACCATGGCTCCTGACGATGACCGCGAGCGCACGCTCGACTGGGTCGAGCGCGTGGCGATGTTCTGCGGCGACGCCTGGGGCCTGGCGCCCATCACCGGACGCATTCTCGGCTGGCTGCTGATCTGCAGCCCCGCCGAGCAGTCCGCGGGCGAGATCGCCGACGCGATCGGGGCCAGCCGGGCGTCCATGACGTCCAACATGCGCCTGCTGACCTCCGTCGGCCTCGTGCGCCGCCGCACCCGGCCGGGTGAGCGCACCACGTACTACCGGATCGAGGACGACGCGTTCGAGAAGGTCGTGCGGCAGCGGCTGGCCTCGTTCGCCGCGTTCGGGGAGATCGCCGAGGAGGGGCTGAAGCTGGGTGGGACGGACGCGGAGCGCACCCGCCGCATCCGCTCGGCCCAGCAGTCCATCGCCCTCCTCATCGATCCCGAGAAGCAACCCGGGAAGTAGCCCTCACGTCGCCCGGCTGTTCACCAGGGCCTCGATGCCGTCGAGGACGCGCTGCAGGCCGAACTCGAAGGCGTGCTCCGGGCTGTAGGCCGCGTTGAGCTCCTCGCCCGCGGCCTGCCCCACGCGCGAGGCCGTGGGAAAGCGCCCGGGGTCCGCGATCCGGCTCAAGAAGGGCGCGTGCGCGGCCCACCACTGCTCGTCGGTCATGCCCGTCTGGCTCTCGGCCTGCGCCGCCTCCACCGCGCCCCGCGCCGCCCCGTGCACGAACCCGGTGACCAGCGTGATCACCGAGTCCATCTCCAGGTCCGTCAGCCCGATGCCGTCCACGGCACGCAGCTCGTAGTCGTACTTGGCTGTGACGTTCGGCCCGAGCACCGGGCGGTTCGCCGCTACCTGCAACAGCCATGGGTGGCGCAGGTAGAGCGCCCAGTTCTCCCTGGCGATCTGCTCCAGCCCGCCTCGCCAGCCGCCGGGCACGTCCTCCGGCCTGGCCGTCTCGCCGTAGACGGTGTCGAGCATGACGTCGAACAGCTCGGGCTTGCCCGGCACGTACGTGTAGAGCGACATCGTCCCGACGCCGAGCCGCTCCGCCACGCGGCGCATGGACAGCGCCTGCAGCCCTTCGGCGTCGGCCACCTCGATGGCGGCGCGCACGATGCGGTCGACGCTCAGCTCGGGCTTGCCCTTGCGGCTGGCACGCTCGCTGGTCCGCCAGAGCAGCGCCAGGCTGCGCGCGGGGTCGCCCTTTCCCGAGTACTCAACGGTCACATCCGTACGGTACACCGTACGGTTGCATGGTCTCAACCGTATGATGTACGGTACGGCGTACGAAGACAGGAGAAGGGGCACGTATGTCAGCGGTGCTCGCGCAGGACCTGCGCAAGACGTACGGCGAGAAGGCGGCGCTGGACGGGATCGATCTCGACGTGGGCCGGGGCACGGTCTGCGGCCTGCTCGGCCCCAACGGCGCGGGCAAGACCACGGCCGTCCGCATCCTCACCACGCTCCTGCGGGCCTCGGGCGGCCGCGCTGAGGTGGCGGGATTCGACGTGGCGACCCACCCCCGCCAGGTACGCCGCAGCATCGGCCTGGTCGGCCAGCACGCGGCGGTGGACGAGATCCTGACCGGCCGGCAGAACCTCGAGCTGTTCGGCCGCCTCTACCACCTCAGCGCGCCGAAGGCCCGGGCCAGGGCGGACGAGCTGCTCGAACGGTTCGGGCTGGACCACAAGGGCCCGGCCAAGGAGTATTCGGGCGGTATGCGGCGCAGGCTCGACCTCGCGGCCAGCATGATCCTCGCGCCGCCCGTGCTGTTCCTCGACGAGCCGACGACAGGGCTGGACCCGCGCAGCCGCGCGGAGATCTGGCGCGCGGTGCGCGAACTCGTGGCGGGCGGCACGACCGTGCTGCTGACCACCCAGTACCTCGAGGAGGCCGACCAGCTCGCGGACCGGATCTCGGTGATCGACTCCGGGCGGGTGGTGGCCGAGGGGACGCCGGACGAGCTCAAGGCCAAGCTCGGCGGCGACCGGCTCGACGTGGTGATCCACGACCCGGCGCGGCTCGACGAGGCCGCCGGGATCATCGGAAGGATCGCGTCCGGGCCGGCCGAGGTCGACCGGGACACGAGGCACGTGAGCGCGCCGGTGAGCGAGCGGGTGCGGGCCCTCACGGAGGTGCTCGCGGCCCTGGCCGCGGCGGCGATCGAGGTCGAGGACGTCGCGCTGCGCCGCCCCACGCTGGACGAAGTCTTCCTGAACCTCACTGACGCCGGAGGTGGCGCGAAATGAGATGGGCTCTGGCCGACGGATGGACGGTCGCCCGCCGCGACCTGATCCATTGGGCCAACCAGCCGATGACGGTGGTGTTCGGGGTCCTCTTCCCCGTGATGATCACGCTGGCCTTCGGCTATCTGTTCGGCGGCGCGGTCGAGGTGCCCTCGGGGGCCGGCTACTTCGCCTTCCTCATGCCGGGCATGTACGGCATGACGATGCTCTTCGGGCTGAGTGCCACCATGATCGCCGTCACCACCGACGCGTCCAAGGGCGTCACCGACCGCTTCCGCTCCATGCCCATGGCTCCCTCGGCGGTCCTGATCGGCCGGGCCGTCGCGGACCTGCTCAACTCGGTCCTGGTGCTGGCCGGGCTCCTGGTCTGCGGCCTGGCGGTGGGCTGGCGTCCCTCCTCGTTCTCCGGCGCGCTCGGCGCGGTGGGCCTGCTGCTGCTCCTGCGCTTCTCGCTGCTGTGGGCCGGCATGTACCTCGGGCTGCTGACGAAGGATCCGGGCGGGGTCGTGGCGATCCAGACGCTGGAGTTCCCGATCGGCTTCCTGTCGAACGCCTTCGTGGCCCCTGACACGATGCCCGGCTGGCTGGGGGCGATCTCGGAGTGGAATCCGCTGTCGTCCACCGTGGCGGCGGCCCGTGAGCTCTTCGGGAACCCTGGGTGGGGCGGGGACTCATGGGTGGCCCAGCACGCCGTCCTGATGGCGGTGATCTGGCCGGTGGCGATCACCGCCGTCTTCTTCGTCCTGTCGGTACGCCTCTACCAGCGGCTCGACCGCTAGCCCCATTGTCCGCCCGTCACCGCGACTCACCCACGCCACCCCACCCGCCGCCGTGACGGAAACCACCACCGGCACACGGTCCCCGGGGACGTCAGTCCACGTCGGTGGGGAGCCCGTGCGAGTCACGGTGACGCGCGGAAGGCGCGGCTAACTGCCGGAAAGCGCCTGTTCGTAGGCCTTGAGGGTGTCCACGAACATCCGGCGCTGCTCGGGCGTGAGCGGCCCCAGGGCCTGGCGCCAGGCCGTGGCGCCGTAGCCCAGCCACTCGTTGATCGACTTCGTGTGCCGGTCGGCGATGCTCACGATCGTGCGGCGCCGGTCGGCATCGTCCTCGCGCCGGTCGAGGACACCCTTCCGGTTCAGATCCCCCACCATCAGGCTGACCGTCGCGGGCGCCACCTCCAGCCGCGACGCCAGCTCGTTCACCGTCATCGGGCCGTCGAACAGCAGGTACGCCAGCAGCGACAGGTGCCTGGGCGCCAGCGACAGCGACTCCAGCTCCGGAGGCACCCCGAGGCGCTTGGCCCGCCCCACCATGCGCGGCATCAGCAGCAGCAGCGTCCTGATCCCGTCGTCCACGCTCAAGCCGTCTGTTGACATCCCCAATACCTTGCTGTCTAAATTAGCTTTGGTTGCAAAGCAAATATGAAGCCTCGTCTAAGGATAGTGACGTGACCGATTTCAACCAGCAGGTGATCGAGGAGTTCCGGGCGAACGGCGGCAAGGTCGGCGGCATGTTCGAGGGCGCGCCTCTCGTCCTGCTCACCACCACCGGCGCCAAGTCGGGCCGGCGGCGTACCAACCCGGCCGTCTACCTGCGGGACGGCGAGCGGGTCCTGGTGTTCGCCTCCAACGCGGGCGCCGACGCCCACCCGGCCTGGTACCACAATGTGCTGGCCAACCCCAGGGTCATCGTCGAGCTGGGGGAAGAGCGGTTCGCGGCCAGGGCGGCGCCGCTCGAGGGCGAGGAGCGCGACCGCATGTACGCCAGGCAGAGCTCCATCGACCCGGCCTTCGCCGCCTACCAGGAGGGCACCGGCCGGGTCATCCCGGTCATCGCGCTCTACCCCGAGACCGAGCGGCTGCAGGCGTTCGGGGACGAGCTGGCCAGGATCCACGACTATCTGAGAGGCGAGCTGGCCAAGGTGCGCGAAGGGGCGCCGGCTCGCACCCTCGACCTGCGGGCCCGGTGCCTGGCGTTCTGCGACGCGATGACCTTCCACCACAACGGCGAGGACCGGGTGGCGTTCCCGCACCTGGAGAAGCTCTTCCCCGAGTTGAAGGAGCCCCTCGACCGGCTGCGCGCCGAGCACACGGTGATCGCGGGGCTCGTCGAGGAGCTGCGGGAGACCGCAGAACCCGAGACGCTCGACCGCGTCGCGAACGAGCTGGAGGCCCACTTCGCCTACGAGGAGGAGCAGCTGGTCCCCGTGCTCAACTCGCTGGAGAGCGTCCCGTGGGCCTAGCGGACGGGTGCCGCGCGCAGCCGTACGACGTGCTCGACCAGCGAGATTAGCGTCGCCTTGACCGACTCGCGGTGGCGGGCGTCCGTACGCACGATCGGCACGTGCGGCGACAGCGCGAGCGCCTCCCTGACCTCCTGGTCGGTGTGCGGGAACTGCCCGTCCCAGCCGTTGATGCCGATCACGAACGGCAGCTTGGCCTCTTCGAAGTAGTCGATCGCGGGGAAGCTGTCGGCCAGCCGGCGCGTGTCGAGCAGCACCACCGCCCCGATAGCACCCCGCACCAGGTCGTCCCACATGAACCAGAACCGGTGCTGTCCCGGCGTCCCGAACAGGTACAGGATCAGGTCGCGGTCGAGCGACAGGCGGCCGAAGTCCATGGCCACGGTCGTGGTCTGCTTGTTCGGGGTGAGACCGAGGTCGTCGATGCCCGCGGACGCGTCGGTCATCACCGCTTCTGTGGTGAGCGGAAGGATCTCGGACACCGCCCCCACGAACGTCGTCTTGCCGACGCCGAACCCACCGGCGACGACGATCTTCGTCGACGTCAGCCCTGGGCTAGAGCCTGCGTAGTCCACTGAGCACCCTTTCGAGCATGTTGAGGTCTGGCTGTCCCTGGCTGAGGCGTGGCTGGTGCAGGCGGACAAGCCCTTCGTCGGACATGTCCGCCACTAGCACTCTGGCCACGCCCAGCGGGACGCGGAGCAGGGCCGAGATCTCGGCGACCGACCGGAACGACCTGCACAACTGCATGATGGCCTCCTGCTCGGGGGTGAGCAGTGCCATCTCGTCGTCCGGGATCGACATGGACGAGATCAACGTCTCCATCGCTAGGTGATAGCGCGGCTCGGATCGGCCGCCGGTCACCGCGTAAGGACGGAACAGGGGTTCGTCGTCCCCGGCTCCGTCAACGCCGTACACGGCCCGCTCCCATCAGTTCCATCACATCACCGGGTCCTGGCGGCCTGGAGTTCAGCCCGGAGGGCCGGCGTGAGTGCCTGTCCGGCCCTGTCCACCAGCAGCGTCATCTGGTACGCCACCAGACCCATGTCACAGTCCGGACCCGCCAGCACCGTGAGCACTGAACCGTCGCTGATCGCCATGACCAGGAGCAGGCCACGCTGCATCTCGACGACCGTCTGCGTCACCGCGCCGCCCTCGAACACCCTGGAGGCTCCCACGGTCAGGCTCAGCAGGCCCGCCGAAACGGCGGCGAGCTGGTCGGCCCGGTCCGGCGGGAAGCCTTCAGAGGCGGCCAGGCACAGGCCGTCGGCCGAGACCACGACCGCGTGCGCGACTCCGGGCGTGTTACGCACGAAGTCGGTGATCAGCCAGTCGAACCTGTTCGCCTCATGACTAAGGGTTGTCACGCATCCTCCCCGGCGGGACGCTTACTCACTCTGTTCCTCCTGTCCACGAACTTCCTGGCGGCCCCGTCGCACGCCCTGCTGGTAACTGGCCATCCGGCTACGCATCCGGTCCGCCGAGATCGGCGGCGTCGGAGCGGGCCGCTGCGGCTGCTGCGGCTGCGCCGGCTGGTTCGCCGTACCGGGAACCAGATTGGCCTTGGGGGTGCGCTTCGGTAGCCCGGCGGCGGTGATGCCGCCGAGGCTGGGCTCGGCGGCAGCGGCCGCCGCGCGCCAACCGGCGTCGGCCGCCGTTCGCCACGCTTCCTCCCCAGAGGGTACGGCTTGCGAGGGCTTGTCCTCACCCCCGCCTACCGACTGCGGCGCCACCTCGCCCGTCTCATTGGGCGGCCTGCGGAACCAGGCGGACTCCACCGACGCGAAGATCGGCAGGTATTCCTCCCGGTCGGCCTCCATCGGCGACACGTCGACCGAGGGCGTCGGGTCCGGCCTGCGCACGTCGTTCGTGGGGTACGACGGGGCCGGCGGAGGCGTCTGGAACGCGCCATTACCAGATGGGTAAGAGCCTGCGCTCGGGAACGAGGGGTAGGCGCTCGAGTCGAACGAGGCCGACTGCCTGCGGTACGAGCCGCCGTCGGTGTCGGCGGTGAAGCCGTTCACGCCTGTCCTGCCGGGGTCCGACTGGAACGGCGCGCTGTCGTACGAACGCGGCTCCGGCGTGCTCTGAGGAGGCCGGTAGCCGTGCCGGGGAGAGGGGCCGCTGGGCCGCCCGCCGCCGTCGAAGGAGTCGAAACTGCCGAACGACCTGAACGTCCCGTTCTGCACAGGCGGGGCCGCCGGGGCCGGCACGGTGCCGCCGCCGAAAGCGGGCCGCTGCGGCAGCGGCTGCTGCTGCGTGCCGTCGCTGATCAGCGAGGGCGGCAGCAGGACCATGGCGATCAGCCCGGCGCCCTCGCCCTTCCTGAGCTGCACCCGGATGCCGTGGCGCAGTGCCAGGCGGCCGACCACGAACAGACCCATGCGCCGCGAGACCGACACGTCCACGACGGGCGGCTCGGCCAGGCGGCGGTTGGCCTCGGCCAGCTCGTCCTCGGTCATGCTGATGCCGGTGTCGCTCACCGACAGCAGCGCGCCGCCGCCCTCGATGAGGCTGCTGGTGACCATGACCTGGGAGTTGCTCGGGGAGAACTGGATGGCATTCTCGACCAGCTCGGCGACCAGGTGGACCAGGTCGTTCGCGGCGCTGCCGAGCACGGAGGTGCCCCGGTGGACCTTGACCTGGACGCGCTCGTAGCCCTCGACCTCCGACAGGGCGGCGCGTACGACGTCGACCAGCTTGGCGGGCTGGCTGCGCCGGCGGGTGGCCTCGTGACCGGCGAGGACCAGGAGGTTCTCGGAGTTGCGGCGCATGCGGGTGGCCAGGTGGTCGAGCTTGAACAGGTCGGACAGCCGGCCGCCGTCCTGCTCGCCCTTCTCCAGGCCGTCGATGAGCGAGATCTGCCGTTCGACCAGCGTCTGGGTGCGGCGCGAGAGGTTGACGAACATCGAGCTGATGTTGCTGCGCAGCTCGGCCTCCTCGCCCGCCAGGCGCACGGCCTGCCGGTGCACCTGGTCGAAGGCCCTGGCCACCTCACCGATCTCGTCGTTGCCCTCGACCTCGATCGGCCGCACGTCGCCCACGGACGCGTCCCCGCTGGCCCGCAGCTGGTGCACCACGTCGGGCAGCCGGAAGCCGGCCACCTCCAGCGCCTCCGTACGCAGCCTGCGCAGCGGGCCGACCATGGAGCGGGCGATGGCCACGGTGAGCAGCAGGACGAGCAGCAGCAGCGCCAGGATCAGGGCGCCCGCGATGATCGCGTTGCGGATCTCGGACTCGCGCAGCTCCTTGCTGCGCAGGCCCACCTCGCCGGCCAGCTGCTTCTCGATCCCGCTCAGCACCTTGACGCTGGCCGTGTTGTCGTTGAACCACTGGTCGCGGCTGCCGTCGGCGGAGATCAGGTTGTCGTTGATCCGCGCGCCCGGCGCCCGGCCGCTGGCCAGCGTGATCGCGCGGGACTTGGTGAGCTGGACGTTCACGTACTGGGTGTTGGAGGTGAGCGCCCTGGACAGCTTGAGCCCGACGTCGGCGCCGGCCTCCGCCCCGACGTCGGAGATGTCGCGCAGCTGGCGGGCGTTGGAGGCGATGAACTGCTCGACCTCCTTGGCGTCCACGCGCTCGGGGTTGTAGGAGGCCTGGAGCAGCTGGATGCGCTGCCTGGAGATCTCCTCCTTGGCCGCCGCGAGCGCGTTCAGGGCGCGGAACTGGCCGATGATCTCCGAGTCGTCCGACAGCAGGCTCAGCTCGTCGTGCAGCTTGAGCAGGGTGTCGGTGAGGAAGTCGTACCGGATGGTGTCGGCCTGGCCCTCGGTTCTGATCTTCGGCAGCCGGCTCAGGTCGTACTTGGCCTGCTGGGCGGCCTTGACGATGCGGGGGCCGTACGAGTCGTCCATCGTGTCGAGGTCGGCGTTCACGGTCTTGACCAGCGTGTCCACCGCCGCCTTGCGCTGGTCGAGCAGCGGGGTGAGCTTCTTGCGCACCGCGCGGCTGGCACCGATCCAGCCGCCCGTGTCACGCTCCAGGCCCAGCGCCTGTACGAGGTCGCGGATGTGGCCCGCCTGGTCGGCTCCGGTCGCCGTGCGGTCGTAGTCGGCGATGCTCTGGACCGACCCCACCACGCGCGCTCCCCCGAGCACGACGCCGGCGATCGTGGGCACCAGGATGAGCGCGGTGAGCCGCCACCTCACGCGCCAGTTCCGCAGGCCGAGGCGTGGCAGTGACCGCTTCCCGCGGTCCCGCTTCGCGGCGAAGCCGCTGTCGGAGTTCCCCGTAGTCACTGCTTCCCGTACCCCTCAATTCGTCCCGCCCACGACGGGCCTTCAAGCCGTCCACAAGGTATCCGCAGCTTCTGACTTAACCGGCATTTCGGACACAATTGTTACAAATGCGACCGGTAGTCGTGTGCTGTTGGTTATCGCAGTGCGGCAAGGACCTGATCGTGGACTTGTGCCCTCTGCGCGGCGTCGCTGAGGGGGCGACCTGCACGATCCACGACATAGAAGACGTCCACCGCCTCCGCGCCGAGAGTCTCTACGCGAGCGGCCCTCACGTCAAGACCACACTCACCGAACGCCCGTCCTATACGCCACAGAAGTCCCGGCTTGTCATGGGCCCTGACTTCCACCACAGTGGCGGTCGCGGAGGCGTCATCGACCAGTGTTACGCGAGGTGGAGCCACAGGCACCCGGGGCGGCCTCATGGAGCGGGCGCGGCGGGCCAATCTCTGTTCGATGTCAAGACGGCCAGCAAGGACGAGACGGAGATCGGACTCCAGTGTCGCAGGGTCGGGCGGAGAGCCGTACTCGGGGATGACCGAGAACTCGATCACCGCCGTGGAGCCCGCGGAGGCGGACGAGGCCGAGCGCACGATGAGCCGGTGCGCGGAGAGCACGCCTGCGGCGCTCCACAGCAGCCCCACGCGGTCGGGTGCGACGACCGTGACCGCTCCCCCGTTGACGCGCACGGCGCCGCCGCCGTGCCTGGCGAGCGCGGCCTGCTCGGCCGACAGGGTCGGCGGCTTGGGCGGCGGCGAGCCGGCCAGCACGGACCTGACGCGGCGCACGAGGTCGGCGACGAGCCCCGCCTTCCAGCTGTTCCAGGCGGCGGGACCGGTCGCGTGCCCGTCCGCGACGGCCAGCGCGGCCAGGAGGTCGAGGACCTCCCGCGTGCCGACGGTGGCGGCGACCTTCTCGATCGTGACGGGGTCGTCGAGGTCCCTGCGGGTCGCGGTCTCGGGCAGCAGCAGGTGGTGGCGTACGACGGTGGCGAGGGTCTCGACGTCCTGCGGGGGCAGGCCGATGCGCGTGGCGATGTCGCGGACCACGACCTCGCCCGTGGCGGAATGATCCCCCGGCCAGCCCTTGCCGACGTCGTGCAGGAGCGCCGCGATCAGCAGGAGGTCGGGACGTGAGACCTCGCGGGTGTGGCTGGCGGCGTTCGCGGCGGCCTCGATCAGGTGCCTGTCGACCGTGAAGCGATGGATCGGGTTGCGCTGGGGACGATGGCGTACGCGTTCCCAGTCAGGAAGCAGTTTGACAAGAATGCCCGCCTGGTCCAGCTCCTCCCACACGGGCACGGCGGCGCGGCCCGCACCGAGGATCGACACCAGGCAGTCGCGCGCCTCCTCCGGCCATGGCACCGGCATGGGAGGCGACTGAGCTGCGAGCACGGACATCGTGGCGGGAGCGAGCGGCAGCCCGGAGTCGGCGGCCGCGGCGGCGGCACGCAGCACCAGCACAGGGTCCTTGCGCGGATTGACACCCCTGGCGAGCACCACCTCGCCGCCGTGCTCGACCACGCTGTCCGCCAGCGGGCGGCGGCCTCGGGGAGCGGGACCTGACACCAGCCTGTCAACGGTCCGCCAGGTGCCGTCGAAGGCGTGGGAGATCGTACGGCCCGCCTCGGCGAGCCTGCGCATGAGCGCCTCGGCGTCGAGCAGGCCGAGCAGCCCGGCCACGGCGTCCTGCTCCTGCAGCACCAGGCGGTCGGTGCCGCGGGCGGTGACGATGTGCAGCGCGTGCCGCACGTCCAGGATGAACTCGTACGCCTCACGCGCCCTGGGGCCCGGGGCCGAGGCGACCCAGGCGGCGGCCACCGCCTGCATGGCCTGGACGTCGCGGAGCCCGCCGCGGCCGTCCTTGAGATCGGGTTCGAGCAGGAAGGCCAGCTCGCCGCTGACCTGGGCCCGCTTGTCGGCGGCGTCGCGAAGCTCGCCGAGCCTGCGCCGGGAGTCGGCCCGCCACTCGGCCAGCACCGCCTCCCTGGCCTTCCTGGTCAGCTCCGGGTCGCCCGCCACGTGCCTGGCCTGGATGAGACCGAGCACGGCCTTCAGGTCCTGCCTGGCGACGCTCACCGCCTCATCGACCGTCCGCACGGAGTGGTCGAGGTTGACCGCGGAATCCCAGATCGGATACCAGATCCGGTCGGCGATCCTCGCCACGTCGGCCCGGCCGTTGTGCAGCAGGACCAGGTCGAGGTCGCTGCCCGGGGCCAGCTCGCCCCTTCCCAGGCTGCCGACGGCGACCAGTGAGACGTGGTCGCCGTCGCTCGCCGTTCTGAAGAGATCCTTGAGCCAGCGGTCGGTGTCCGCGGCCCGCTCCTTGCGGGCCGCGGCGTACGAACGGGCCTCTCCCCTCACTACTGTGCCCCCTTGCCGAGCTCCGCCCGGACGCCGTCGTCCGGGCGTCGCCGCGGATCCATCGTGGATACCCTGTCGTGCTCCGCCCTGACGTCCTTGTCCCGGCTTCGCGCTGTCCAGGTCACAGGGCTTCAGGACCCCGTTCTCCCGTGCGTACACGGATGACGGTGTCCACCGGGACGGACCAGACCTTGCCGTCGCCGATCTTGCCGGTGTGCGCTGCCTTGACGATGACGTCGATCACGTCCTCGGCGTCATCCTCTTCGGCGAGGACCTCCAGGCGGACCTTCGGCACCAGGTCGACCTGGTACTCGGCGCCGCGGTAGACCTCGGTGTGGCCGCGCTGACGGCCGTAGCCGCTCGCTTCGCTGACCGTCATTCCCTTGATGCCGAACTGTTCCAGTGCCGCCTTCACGTCATCCAGCTTGAAGGGCTTGATGATCGCCGTGATGAGCCTCATGCGTCCACCTTCTTGACTGCCGGGGCGGGCCCGTTGGAGGAGGTCACGCCGGAGGCGTAGACCGTGCCGAGGTCGTACCCCGTCTCGGCGTGCGTGGTGACGTCGATGCCGGTGAGCTCTTCCTCGGTGGAGATCCGGAAGCCCATCGTCTTGTCGATGATCTTCCCGAGGACCCAGGTGATGACGAAGGAGTAGCCGCCGACCGCGACCGGGCCGAGAACCTGCAGGCCCAGCTGGCCGACGCCGCCGCCGTAGAACAGGCCCTTGCTCTGCTGGTCCAGGAAGGGGTAGGCGGCCAGGAAGCCGAGCGAGACGGCGCCGATGACGCCACCCACCAGGTGCACGCCGACCACGTCGAGCGAGTCGTCGAAGCCGAGCTTGTACTTCAGGCCCACGGCGTAGGCGCAGATGACGCCGGCGAGCAGGCCGATGAGGATCGCGGCCCACGGGTCCACGAAACCACAGGCGGGGGTGATGGCGACCAGGCCGGCGACCGCGCCGGAGGCGACGCCGAGGCTGGTGGCGTGCCCGTCGCGCATCTTCTCCACGACGAGCCAGGCACCGGCGGCGACCGCGGTGGCGATCTGGGTGTTCATGAACGCCAGGCCGGCCGTGCCGTCGACGGCCAGCTCGGAGCCGGCGTTGAAGCCGAACCAGCCGAACCACAGCAGGCCCGCGCCGAGCAGGACGAAGGGAAGGTTGTGGGGCCGCATCGGCTCCTTGCGCCAGCCCGAGCGCTTGCCGAGCACGAAGCACAATGCCAGGCCGGCGGCACCGGCGTTGATGTGGACGACCGTGCCTCCCGCGAAGTCCTCGATGCCCATCGTGTTGAGCCAGCCGGTGCCCCACACCCAGTGCGCGACGGGGAAGTAGACGATCGTCGCCCACAGGATGCTGAAGAGGATCCACGCGCCGAACTTCGCCCTGTCCGCGATCGCGCCGCTGATCAGAGCGACGGTGATGATGGCGAACGTCAGCTGGAAGGCGGAGAAGACCAGGCTCGGCATGCCGGTGCCGTCGTCCTTGGTGGCGGTGTCCACCAGGCTCTGCAGGCCGAGGGCGTCGAAACCGCCGATCACGTTGTTGATCGCCGAGCTGGCGTTGTCGGTGAACGCCAGCGAGTGTCCGAACAGCACCCAGGCGATGGTCACCGTGATGATGGCGCCGAACGACATCATCATCATGTTCAGGACGCTCTTGGCCCTGGTCATGCCCCCGTAGAAGAAAGCGAGGCCCGGAGTCATCAGCAACACCAACGCGGTGGCCGCGAGCATCCAGGCTGTGGTGCCGCTATCGATCTTCACGACGCGACCCTCCTTACATGTGACGTGTGGCCACAGCGTGTTCGCCCGGGGTTTCGTGGCTCGACCAGGCGTGTTTCACATTCGTGAATCTCGCCGGGGCGGTGTTTCGGCGAAGTTTCGGATTACTCACTGATGCGATTTCGGTTCAGCTATATCGGTCATGCGATACTTAGGGTTGGCTAACCTAAACCGATCAAGGAATACTCATGCGCCTTCGCCTGGCCGTCGCCGCCATGCTCCCCGTCCTCGCCCTCGCCGCCTGCGGGACGTCGACCTCCTCCCAGGACGCGGGCCCGACCCGGACCGTCAAGCACGCCATGGGAGAGACGAAGGTGCCGATGACCCCCAAGCGGGTCGTGGTGCTCGACACGGACAAACTCGACACGATGGTCTCGCTCGGCATGGCGCCCATCGGCGCGGCGCAGGCTCAGGAGAACCAGAAGTGGCCCGCGTATCTCGGCTCGGCCCTGTCGGCCACCAAGGCGGTCGGCACCCTTCAGGCCCCGAACATCGAGGCCATCATGGCGCTCAAGCCGGACCTCATCCTGGGCACCAAGTTCCGCCAGGCCGCCTTCTACGACAAGCTCAGCAAGATCGCGCCGACCGTGTTCACCGAGAAGGTGGGCATCACCTGGAAGGAGAACTTCCTGCTCGACGCCGAGGCGCTGGGCAAGAAGGACCAGGCCCAGCAGTTGCTGTCGGGGTATGAGAAGCGGGCCGAGGAGGTGGGGGGCAAGTTCTCGAAACTGCAGGTGAGCATCGTGCGGTTCATGCCCACCGAGATCCGCATGTACGGACCCGAGTCGTTCAGCGGCATCGTGGTGGGCGACGCCGGCATCCCCCGGCCCGAGGCGCAGCAGCTGGCCGACCAGCAGGACAAGCGCTTCGGCAAGCTGAGCCAGGAGAACATCGCCAAGGCCGACGCCGACGTGATCTTCTACACGGCCTACGGGGACGCCGCCGCCAAGTCACAGGCAGCGGTGACCGGCGGGCCGCTGTGGAAGAACCTGAAGGCGGTCAAGTCGGGCAACGCGCACAACGTGGACGACGAGGTCTGGATGACCGGGATCGGCGTCACGGCCGCAGGCAAGATCCTCGACGACCTGGACAAGTACCTGACGCCCCTGGCCTGAGCCGTCACGGGTGGCGAGGAGCGTCGAGCCGCACCCGGTCGCCCTTCTTGATCCGGCCGGGCCGCAGCACTCGCGCGTACACCCCCGCGCACGGCTGCGGCCCCATGTCGAACACCCGCACCCGGTTGTGCCTGGCCACTGTGCGCAGCGCCTCGGCGTCGCGCTCCAGCGGCCCGTGCGCCAGGGTCGGCACGGCGCAGCGCGGGCTCGCCACGATGACCTCCAGCACCACCTCGTCACCCACGTGCAGCTCCCGGCCCACCCAGTCGTTCTCGGGGAAGCCCTCCTCCTCCGTCCCGATGACCAGGTTGGGCCGGTAGCGGAGGGCTTCGACGTGCCCGCGCGGGCTGAGCGCCCCGATCCGCCCGACGGCGGAGGTGGTGATCAGGTGGATCGGCGCGAAGTCGAAGAACGTGCCTTCGGGGGCCGCGCCGCCGAGCCGGCCGACGGTGTGGGGGACCTCCGCGTCGATCCCCTCGGCCAGCACCCGCTCCGGCACTGAGCGCTCGAACTCGGCGCCCTCCGGCGGCACGTCGATCAGCCGCACCTCTCGCCCCAGCAGCTCCGACAGCTCCTCGTCCGCCGGGACCCGGGCACCTTCGATCATCAGCAGGCCGCGCCAGAGCCGCGGGTTCTTGGCGCTGGCGATCTTCCCGGTCGCGACGTCCAGCACCGCCCGCGCCCGGTCCCCGGCGAGCCCGCGCCCGGTGACCTCGCTCTCGGGGATCTCCTCCCCCAGCATCGACTTGACGGGGTAGCGGCGCAGTGTCTCCAGGTGCATGCCGCCGATCTTACGGCTGGGGCGGGTGCTCAGGACTGGGCCCAGAACCGGCGCAGATGCGGCACCAGCTCGTCCGCCCGCTCGTCGGGGAAGAACAGCCTCCCGCCCTCGATCTCGACGACCTCCTTGACGCCGGGGATCGTGTCACGCAGCCAGCGGGCCCAGCTCACGTCGAAGAACACGTCCCCCGTGCCCCAGACCACCAGCGTCGGCACGGTCAGCACGGTGAGCTGCGGCTCGATGGCGACCAGGTCCTTGGCGTCGATGGAGGTCAGCATCCGCTCGAAGGCGCGGCCGCCGTCGGGCTTGGCGAAGATCGGCCGCAGGAACGCGTCCACCAGCTCCGCCGGGTCGTCGATCCGCTCATAGCCCTCGCCGAAGGCGGTCTGGGCCAGCAGCTCCGGCTGGTCCAGCACGACCGCGGTCAGCGGGGCCAGCTCGCCCCTGGCGGCCAGCTCGACCGTGGGGATGAACGCCTCGGGCGGGGCGTTGGTGTGCACGTCGCAGTTGGTGAGGGTGAGCGTACGCAGGCGCTCGCGGTGGCGTACGGCGAAGACCTGGGCCACGGCGCCGCCGGTGTCGTTGGCGACGAGATCCACCTCGGTGAGCCCGAGACCGTCGCACAGCTCCTCGACGGCCTCGGCCAGTGCAGGGATCGACAGGTCGTCGCGCGGGGCGCTCCCGCCGTGCAGCGGCAGGTCGATGGCCACGCAGCGGCGCTCGTCACGGAACGCCTCGATGACGTGGCGCCACAGGTACGAGCTGGTGCCCACGCCGTGCACGAACAGGCTGACCGGCCCCTCGCCCACGTCGACGTAGCTGATGCCGTCCATTGGTACTCCTTGGATTTTACAGACCGACTGTCGGTCTATGAAATTACCGACGGACAGTCGGTTTGTCTAGAGTGGTCACATGAACCTCAAGGCGGAGCGCGGAGCGGCCACCCGCGACAGGGTCCTGGCGATCGCCACGCGGCTGTTCGCCGAGCGGGGCTACGACGACACCTCGATCGAGGCGGTGCTGCAGGAGTCGGGGCTGAGCAGGGGTGCCCTGTACCACCATTACGCGGGCAAGGACGCCCTGTTCGAGGCGGTGCTGGAGGCCACGGAGTCGGCCATCGGCCGCAAGATCGTCGAGGCGGTCCGCGGCATCGCCGACCCGGCGGCCGCCCTCCGGGCCGGCGTCCTGGCCTGGATCTCGCTCGCCGGCGATCCGGTCATCAAGCGCCTCGTCCTCATCGACGCGCCGTCGGTGATGGGGTGGGAGCGGTGGCGTGCCATGGAGGAGCGCTACTCGTTCGGGATGCTCAAGGCCGCGCTGGAGGCCACGGGGGCGGTGCCCGCGGAGTTCCTCGACCTGCACGCGCACATGCTGCTGGCGGCCGTCAATGAGAGCGCGCTGCTGGTGGCCAGGGGCGGCGACCACGACACGGCCGTGGCCGCCGTCGAGGAGTTCCTCCGCCGCGTCCTCGAAGGCTAGATCGCTGATGTGAATTTGGGTTAGTGGTCGTAGGCGGTCAGGGACCGTTTCACGGGTGCGTCGGTGTTCCAGTTGTGCCAGATTGCGGCGTTGAGGGCGAGGATGCGCTGGCTGATACGGGCCCAGAGGCCGTCGGGGTGGCGGGCGTTGTGGCGTTCGAGGCCGAGCTGGTTCTTCAGTGTCCAGATGATCGCCTCGATGCGCTGGCGCAGCCAGCCGGGAAAGGGCAGGGCGCGTGCAGGCTCGTCTTCGCGGGTCGGCCGGATCAGGAGATGACCCAGATCGGCGGCGGCCTTCTCGATGCCGGCTCCGGCGAATCCCTTGTCGCACACGATCGGGCATGGCCCGTCGGCTATCTGGTGGACGTGCAGCAGGTGCAGGGCCTGCTTGCGTTCATCGAGCTCTTTGGGGTGGGCCAGGCTGAAGCCGGTCACCGCGCCATCAGCGGTAGTGATCAGCATCAGCTTGGCGCCCCAGTAGAAGGCGTGGTGGGACTTGTCCATGCCGTATCCGGCGATCTCACCCAGGTGTGATCTGTTGACCGTCACTCGCGAGGCGCCGCAGCGGATCGGGGTGCCGTCCATCAGCCGCAAAGGCTCGTGCCAGGTCGGGACCTGGCGGGCCAGCCACAACGCCGCCGCCGACATGGCCGGCCCCAGATCACGCAGTTGCCGGTTGTACTGCGACTGGGACGGCAGCCTGGGGAACAGGTGCCCGATCCGGCTGGCCGCCATCCGCATCCAGCGGCGTTCGTCATCACACCGCAGCAGCACCTGCGCCACTGCCACGACCACCGCCTCGGCCGGGGTCAGCACCGGCGGCCGGCCCCGTCCGCGAGGCCGTCCCCGCGAAGGCATCACGTGATCGTCCAGATGCACATAGAGTGCGGTCAGGAGGGCGTCTAAGTCAGTCTTCACACACCGACAATGGACGCCCTTCGTCACGCCCGCGGCCGATCACCAAAATTTCACATCAGCGATCTAGGAGCCGGCCTCCAGGCCGGCGATCACTGCGCGGTGGCGCGCCGGCTTTCGAGCACGTCGGCGTAGAGCGCCATCTGGTGACGCATGACCTTCCGCGTCAGGTCACCGATGCGCTCCGCGTGCTCCGCGGTCATGCTCGACACGAGGTGCACCAGAGCGACGTACCCGTCCCTCTGCACGATCGCGATGTCGGGCCACAGCTCCTTGCTGGTGATCTGCGTACGGGAAACGGTGTCGACCAGCGCCTTGTCGATCTCCGCCCAGTCGGTGTGCCAGCCGATCGGCACGGCCAGCTCTCCCCTGGCCGCCATCGAGCCGTACCAGGCCCGTACGTCCTTCAGCATCGCCTCACGGGCCGCCTCGACGCGGCGCAGATCCTTCAGCGCCCGGTAGGCGGCCCTCGCGGCCAGCATGCTCTCGAAGCGGGCGATCTCCCAGCCGTGCTCCGTGACCACCATCGACTGACGCGTGCCCGGGTCGACGAGTTCCAGCACCGTGGGCTCCGCGACCGTCTGGCAGCGCGCGCCCGCGTCCGCCATCCGGAGCCACAGGTCCCAGTCCTCCAGGCCGGTCATGGACACCCGCCAACCGCCGACCTCTTCGGCCAGCCCGGCGACATGAGCTGCCTGCGTCGGCTCGAACACCGCGTGCGTCACCTGGATCTCGGGGTGCCAGCACAGGAGGAGCGGCGGCGTGACGTCCAGCACCGCACCTGACGCGTTCACCTTGGTCGCGGCCGTCGCCGCGAGCTGGGCGCCGCCGGCCAGCGCCCCGGTCAGGAGCTTGAGATGGCGCGGCAGCCAGCGGTCGTCGTGGTCGATGTAGGCGATGATCTCACCCTTGGACTCGGCCAGGCCGATGTTGCGCGGCTCCGAGGGATGACCGTGATGGCGGGTGCGCAGCAGGCGGATCCGTTCGTCCCGCTCGGCCAGCCTACGCACCACCTCGTCGGTGTCGTCGTCGCTGCCGTCCGAGACGACGATCAGTTCCCAGTCACGCAGCGTCTGCGCCTGCACCGACGCGATGGTGCCGGCGATGGCGGCGCCGCGGTTGTAGGCAGGACAGATCACCGAGACACGAGGCACGAAGGCTCCTCTCCACTGAGGCCCGTCAAGCCTTGGCCGGCGCGGGCATCTTCACGCGACCGGGATGAGGTATCAGGACGAGCGCGATGATGTCGATCATGATATGGACGCCGATGGGCGTTACGAGACTGCCGGTACGCAGGTACATCAAGGTGAGTCCGGCACCGCTCACGACTGCCATCAGCGTGCCCACCGGTCCCTGGTAAATGTGACCGATCGCGAACACCGCGACCGAGACCGCGGCTGCGACCGGCAGATACAGACCCAGCTCACGCCCGAGCCCGATGAGCAGCCCGCGGAAGACCACCTCCTCGCAGACTCCGGCGGAGACGGCGAGCATGACGGCCGGCCCGCGCTCTCGGGGGGTGCGCGCCATCAGCCCGGAGACGCCGCTGTGCCAGGGCAGCATGACGCCCTGATTCCCTAGCCAGCGCAACAGCAGCACGACCGGCAGCATCCCCAGAGGAAGTCCCAGCAGCGCGCCGTACGCCACCCCGGGGTCGGCCGGCTCCTTGATGCCGATGTCGGCCGCACCGATCGCCGGCGACAGGGCCACGATGAGGATCGCCACCGCTGCCCACACCCACATTTCCGCCGACAGGGCGGTGTAGTAACGCGGGCGGGAAACCTCGCCGCCCATAAGGCGTGGATAGGCGCGCCGGCCGAGGAAGGGGGCGATGACGGCGAGGTAGAGGAATAGAGCGGCGGCGAGCACCCAGGCCAGTAGTGCGGACTCGAATGGCATGGCTCCCTCTCAGAGCTCCGCAGAGCACGACCGGCGCGGGACGATGCAGGAAGCCACGCGCCAAGTCAGAAGTACGTGGTAGATGGCACGACCACTCCCCCTGGAGCGGCTCTCCCGCCAGTGTGTGCCGACGCGAGGGCACCGACCAGACGCCGAAATCATCGGCACCGTATGACATCTGTCATCCATATCCGCGGACCTGCGTGAATGCCGGCGAGGAAGCGGCGGGGAACTCAGCCCAGCGTATAAGTGCGAAGTAAGCAAACACCTCGACAAACGCCGGAACATCGCACGATGGACTGACTAATGACGAAATACTCGGTACTCATCCCGGTTGTTCCACGACGGCCGGAGCAAATCCTTCCTTTTGCCGCGCTGGTGGGCATGACCCCTGCTCATGCTCTGTGGCAGGGGCAGGCGACGCTCGTCGAGCCGCACCAGAGTTTCGCCTACGCGGCCGGCGCCGGATTCCGCTTCCCCGTGGGCTTCGGTGTCACCCTCATGCCGCTGCGGCACCCGTACGAGGCCGCTCTGCAGGCGCGGTCGGTGGCCATGCACACGGGTCACCCCGTCGTGGCCGGTTTCGGCCCCGGTCCGAAGGGTTTCCAAGAAGCCTTGCTCGGCAAGCCGTACCCGAGCCAGCTCACCGCGGTCAGAGAGTACGTAACCGTGGTGCGTGGCCTGCTCGGCGGCATGGTCGACTTCCACGGCGAATACTTTTCGTACAGGGGCATGCTGCCGCCCGCCGTGACACCCAAGATTGAGATCGGGCTCGGGGTGCTCAGGCGCGGCATGGCCAGACTCGCCGGCGAGGTCGCCGACGTCGCGGTGACGTGGCTGACCCCGCCGGCGTGGCTGGGTGACTCGATCGTGCCCGCACTACGTGAAGGTGCGAAGGCGGCGGGACGGGACATGCCCCGGGTGGCCGCGATGGTGCCCGTGGCGCTGCGCCGTCCCGACCGCACCCCGGCGGAGCAGGCCCTGGCCAGCAACTCGATGCACCTGCAGGCGCCGCACTACATCGACATGCTGCGGAAGGCCGGCGTGGGGGTGACGGGGAGGAACACCGCCGCCGACGCGGCGGCTCTCGTCGAGGGTGGCGCGTTCGTGAGCGGCGACCTCGAACAGGTCCTGACGAGGCTGAAGGAGTTCGAGCACGCGGGTGCCGACGAGATCATCCTCAACCTGACGGGTGTCTACAACCTGCAGGGGCCCGAAGAGACGACGAACGAGCTCAAGTCCCTGCTGGGGGCGCTGACCGGTCAGAAACTGCGCTGAAGGGGAAACCGTGACCTCGACAAAGCGAAACCTCATGCACTGGGCCACCGGCCAGGCCCCGGCCCCCGGCGAGCCTCACCACGTCTCTACCGTCGTGCTGGAAGACCCCGGTTACCTGCACTCGCTCCGGAGATCCGGGATCGTGGGGCCCACAACCGTGGTCTTCCTGCCCGGCGGCCCCAGCGACGCGTCAGGCCCGGTGATCGTGGGGTACGCCGGTTCGCTGCTCGAGGCCGGGAGCGAGATATCGATCAGCGAGTCGTTCTTCCTGCAGACGCAGGACTACGCCACCAGTGAGTTCATGTCGGTGCTCGGCCCCACCGCCATCAGGATCTTCAACCAGGCCGACTTCGAGCTGTTCCTCGACGACGCCGACCGGGCGAAGGCCGAAGGGGCGTTCCGCGAGTTCCTGATGCATCCCGCGGTACGGCTTGCGGACCTGCCGGCGCTGGGCGCGGGCACCGACCGTGACGGCCCGCAGCACCGCCTGTTCGTCAGCGCCGACGGCACGATATCCACCTCACCCACTGGGCGCCCGATCGGCCACGCGGGCGACGACCTTCCCTCTCTCCGCAAGGAGTGGGCCCGGCTCAACGCCGAGAGCGACCAGCCGTGCGCGGTCTGCCTGGCGGCGGCGGTACCGGAGGAGCAGCGGGCAGCCGAGCTCGCGTCTCGCCCCTGGTTGGGCCGCTACCACAGCGCGATCGCGGCCACCCAGGACCTGCTGGCCCGCGGCGAGAGCGACATCCGCGTCTCCGGGTTCGGCGGCCGGCTGGTGCGCGGCCTCGAGGAGGTCGACGACCCGGCCGACATGGCGGCGCCGGACCTGCCGCAGCTGCTGTGGAGCGAGTCGTCCGCATACGTGTACTCGCCGGGGGCGGCGCGGACCTTCAAGGTGGAGCACCGGGCAGGCCAGCTCGTCGAGGCGCTGCTGGTGCACGGATCAGCGGAGGCGGCCGCCGAGCACGACGATCCCGCGGGCCTGGCACGCGTCACGGCGTTCTTCGAGAAGGCAGGCGTGCGCTTGACCTCGGGGAGGGTGGCCTCGTGACATCGTCGGACGCTCCCCCGCTGCCCCGCCGCGTTCGCGCCCTGCTGGCCGAGCTCAGAGACCGCGCGATGGTGTGCGACCTGTACAGCCAGGCGGGCTCCGGCGTCTATCACGACCTGTCCCTCACCGACACCCAGGAGGTGCGTGAGCTTGTCGGGCTGGTACGCGGCCTGCCTGGTCCCGTGCTCGACCTCGCCGCCGGGTCGGGCCGGCTGACCCTGCCCATGCTGGCGCTCGGCAGGGAGGTGACCGCGCTGGACCTGTCGGAGGGCCTGCTGGTCTTGCTGAAGGAGCGGCTGGCGCAGGCGCACAGAAGGTTCGCCGAGCGTTGCTCCGTGGTCCATGCCGACATGCGCGATTTCTCGCTCGGGCAACGATTCGGCGTGGTCGTCCTGGGCACCTCGTCGATCTCACTGCTCGACGAAAAGGGCCGCGACGCGCTCTACTGCGCGGTCCGCACTCATCTGCTTCCGCAGGGCCGCTTCCTGCTGTCCACTCTCGATCTGCACGCCCCGCCCGAGCAGGAGGAGGCCGAGTTCGTCTTCACCGGTGGAAGCGGCCGGACCTATCGCTTCTTTGAGCGTCGGGCTCCCGGCGAAGGGCGTCGCGTGGTCGCCATCCTTCCCGAGGAGACGGAGGAGCCGCTGACCGTCTTCACGACCACGGTCGCCGTGCTCCCGGCCGATCAGCTGGAGACGGAGCTGGCTGCGCACGGCTTCGCGCTGCGCTCCCGCACCCCGCTCGGCGACCAGAAGGGCAGGCATCAGGAGGTTCTCCTCGAAGCCGAGGTGGCCACATGACGGCCACGACCTCGCCGCTCTGGCCCGCATTGCTGCCGCCGGACTCCCACGGCTCCGACGAGCTCTGCACCGTCTCCGCGAAGGGGGTCAGAGTCCGCTTCGCCGACGGCCGAGAACTCTTGTGCGGCACCAGCGGCCTGTGGAACAGCCACCTCGGGTACGGCAACGCCGCCATCGCCGAGGCGTCGGCGAACGCGCTGCGCGAGGCGTCTTACCTGAACGTCTTCCGCTACGAGAACGTCTATGCCCGTGAAGCGGCGGCGGCCCTGGTGAAGCTGTGCGGCTCCGAGCACTACGGCCGGGTGATCTTCTCCACCTCCGGCGGCGCGGCCAACGATGCCATGACGAAGGTGACCAGGCAGTATCACGCGCTGTCCGGCGCCCCCCAACGCAAAATCGTCATCGGGCTGCAGGGCAGCTATCACGGTCTCACCTTCGGCGGCTTCGCCCTCACCGGCGAGGACCTCGGGCAGCGGATGTATGGGGTCGACCAGCGGCTGACGCGGCACGTGCCGCCGAACGAGCCAGAGGAGCTGGAACGACTGCTGTCCAGACTGGGCGGCCAGGTCGCGGCGATTGTGGTGGAGCCGGTGCTGGGTAGCGGCGCGATCCCGTTGACCGAGGACTACGTCGCCGCACTGCTCCGGCTGCGGCGCGAGCACGGTTTCCTGCTGGTCGCGGATGAGGTCGCCACCGGTTTCTGCCGTACCGGGCCTTTCTTCGCCACCGAGGAGTGGCCGGAGCCGCCCGACCTGCTGATCACCTCCAAGGGCCTGACGAACGGCACGTGCGCCGCCGCCGCCGTGGTGGTCTCACACCAGGTTGCCTCGGCCTTCACCACTGCGGGTTCCGTGCTGGCGCATGGCGAGACCCAGGCGGGCACCCCCGTGATGTGCGCTGCGATCCTGGCCACGATCGAGGAGATGAGACGGCTCGACGCCGAGGGCATGAGCAGGCGGCTGTCCGCACTCCTCGACACCGAGCTGGCCGCGCTGGAGTCCGATCACCCGCTGGTGACGGAGACGACGGGCAAAGGATGCTTCCGTGCGATCCGCCTGCGCACTCCCGAAGGCATCTCTCTCCCACCGGCCGAAGTGCCCGCGGTGGTCACGGCGATCCGCAGGGCCGGCGCGATCGTGCATCCCGGGCTCAACGGCGTCCAGCTCTTTCCCGCGCTGACCTACACGGAAGCCAACCTGCGCGAGCTCATGGAGTGCGTGCGCAAGGGGCTGTCGGCGCACGCCGCCCAGGCGGTGGGCGCATGACACATGTCCTGTACGGCACCGCGGGCCTGGCCTCCTGGCTGGCCACGGCCACGGATCACGGGGTGACCCTGCTCGTGGACGCCGTCGTCGCCCAGAACCCGATCATGGACCGCATCCGCCGTGAGATCGGGAAGGCACGGCGCCACGAGACGCTCATCGAGCTGGACGGGCCCGGCGACGTGGACAGCGTGCACAGGCTGGCCGCCCAACTGACCGGCACGGGACTGGTCCTGGCCGTCGGCGGCGGCTCGCTGCTCGACCAGGCCAAGCTGGCGTCGCTGCTGTGCGGTGACCGGGACGCGCACCGCCGCCTCACGGTACGCCAGCGCAGCGGCATGCTGATGCTGCCGCCTTCCGCCGAGCGCGCCTTGCCGCTGTTCGCCGTGCCGACGACGCTGGGCACCGGGACAGAGGTCAGCATGGTCGCGTGCCTGGCCTACCCGGAGGGCAAGCGGCTGATCACCGGCGACTGCCTGCGACCGGACCTGGCCGTGCTCGACCCGGTGGCCACCGCGACGCTGCCGGCGGAGCTGGTCTCCGAAGGCGTGCTGGAGGTGCTCTTCAGAATCACCAGCGGATACCTCGGTGACCACGAGGACCGGCCCACGGAAGACGCGCTGGTCGAAACACTGGCCGCGCTCGTGGTCCGGGAAGGTTACGCGGCGGCCCGCGCCCTCGCGGCGGGCGGCCGGCTGGGCGACGCGCTCCTGCTGGAGATCGCCAAGCTCAGCGGTCTCACCCACAACGAGATCCTGCACGTCGGCAGGCCCGCCTACGCCAACAAAGGCTGGATGATCGCCAACGAGCTGTCCACCGGGCTCGGGACGAGGAAGATGTCCGCCATCGCCGTCGTGATGCCGGAGCTGTGGCGGCGCATCGCCGGGGGCGATGACCGCCTGGGCTCGGCCCGGCGGCTGGCCAGGCTCTGGACACGGCTACGCGCGGCGGCCCCCGCCGAGCTCCCCGCCCACCCGTGGCAGGGCATCATCACCGTCATCGACGCGTGGGGCGTGAACAGATCGCTCCGCGCCGACACTGCCACGCTCGACGCGATCGCCGGCCGCACCGTCCGTGCCTGGGGCACGGGGCTGCCCATGCTCGGCGCCCTCACCAGGGACGACATCAACGACTTCCTGACGTGCGCGGTCCTTCCTGCCGCGCCTCACGACTCCCGCGTCACAGGGGCGCGGGTGATCACCACATGAGAAAGGAGGTGTGCTCATGAGCGCGACGCTCTCCCCCGAACTGGACCTGCTCCCCCTTGAGCTGGGGATGCAAGAGCTGGAGCCGATGGATGCTCCGGGCTTCTGGTCCGGCTTCAAGATCGGCGTCACCATCTCGGTTGGCACTGCGCTGTTCGGAAGCGCCGTCTTCGGCGCCACCGTGGCCGCTGCTGTCGGCTCGGTCGTCATCTCGACGTGAAACACCTGACACCACGTCAGCCACAACACAGCCAGAAAGGAGGAAGGCCATGGATTCGATGACGGACCTGCCCCTCGAGCTGGGCATGCAGGAGCTCGAGTCGATGGAGGCGCCCTTCTGGGGGACCTTCTTCGGCGTCGGAACCGGAATCACTGTGGTGACCGCGGTCGGGACAGTGATCTCCTACAGCGTCGCCACCGTCCTGACCATCACCTGACGGTGTCGCACTCGAGCTTGATGCAGGAGCTCGAGGAACGGTGACTGGCGGTGCGGTGGCGACGGACACGCCGCCACCGCACCGCCCATATCTCTCACGAAGGTGAGGCATGATGAACTCCGCTTTGGCGTGGCAGATCGCCGCGGGCCTGGCGTGTGCCGCGGCGCTCCTCGTGATCGTCAACATCGATATGCCGGAGCCACTGCGCATCGCCCTGATGATCATCGATGTCGTCGCGTCCATGGTCGTCTTCGGCCTCTTGGTCGCCACAGCCCTCCGCCAGCGCAATGGTTGAGCAGGACATGACCACCATGCGGCGGAAAGAGCCGGACCTGGCCGTTCCCGCCAGACCCAGACTCGCCGAGGACGTGCGAGTGCACCCTCCGTCAGCGGCCGGCACCCCGTGGATCGTCGAACGGCCCGGCGCCTACCTGAGGGTGGGAGCCGACCTGGCCAAGCTGGCCGGCGCCCTCGACGGCGCTCGCGACCACGAGGAGCTCCGCGCCTATCTGGGCCCGCAGTGGACCGGCGAGTCGCTGGCCTACGCGCTTGGCCGGCTCAAGCAGGCCGAGCTCCTCCACGACGGGCTGCACAGGAAGCCCGGCGTCAGGTGGCTGAAGTTCGTGCCGCCCCTGACGGTCCAGATCACGCTGCTGCGCCCCGCGCGCCTGCTCGCCGCCTGTGCGCCGCTGTTCGCCGCACTGGCCAGGCGCGGCTGGGGAGTGGTCGCGGCGATGCTGGCGCTCGGCGGTCTTGCCGGGCTGGCACTCATGAGCGGGACACTGGCCGACACGCTGAGCCGCCCGCTCCCGCTGCCGGTGTACGCGAGCGTGGCGGGCGCGACCTACGCCGTCATCATGCTCCACGAGCTCGCCCACGGTGCGGTGCTCACCTATTACGGCGGGCGACCGAACCGCATGGGGTTCATGCTGCTGTACCTGCTGCCCGCGTTCTTCTGCGACGTCTCGGACGGCTGGCGGCTGGCTGAGGGGCGACAGCGCGTCAGGGTGGCGCTGGCGGGCGCCGCCACTCAATTCGTGACCGCCGGGTCGGCGTCGCTGGCCGCCCTGTTCACGCCGGACTCCGACCTCCGGACCGGCCTGGTGCTCTTCTCCGCGCTCAACTACACCAGCGGACTGCTCAACCTGCTGCCCTTCATCAAGCTCGACGGCTACCTGGCGCTGATGAGCCACCTGGACATCTCCGACCTGCGCAAGCGAGCGATGATCGACGCCCGGCGGTACACCGCCAAGCTGCTGTTCGGTGGGCGATACGAGCGGGAGCTGCCGCAGGTGCGATGGGCGGTGCCGTACGGGCTGGCCTGTCAGCTCTTTCCGATCTACCTCGTCGGCTGGATGGCACTCTCTCTCTGGGGCGACCTGCTGCGGAGCTTCGGAGTCGTCGGGACCGTCGCGCTGCTCGTCATCGTCGCCGTGCTCCTCGGCCGTCTCTGCCACGGCCTCCTGCTGCGCATGCGTGAGGCGAGGCAGGTGGGCGCGCCGGCGTGGCGGGCCGCCCTCGTGACAGTGGCCGTCGCCGGCGCAGCCGCCGCGCTGCTGACGCTGGTGCAGGTGCCGTATTCGGTGACCGGCGGCTACCGCTACCAGTCGGGCCGGGCCGAGTTGGTGCTCAACGCCGACGCCGGCCCCGACGTGCTCAGGTCAGGTGCGACAGTCCAGCTGCTGAGCAACGGAGTGGTGTTCAAGGAGCGCATCGGCACGGCCAGGATCGCCGGCACGCAGGCGCGCCAGACCTCCGTACCCGTCTCCGTCATGTTGCCGGTCCGCACCGACCTCGAACTGCCCGGCACCGTCGACAGCTACCCACTGGAGGTGACGGTCGCGCCGTCTGAGAGCCAGGGCGCGGCCCGGATCGAGGCAGGCCACCGGCCGCTCGGCGTCTGGCTCTACCTCACCTATGTCTCTGCTGCCTGGTGACGAACGGAAGTAACAGTCATGGAGTTCTTGCGATACATGGAGCACTCCCCTCCGGGGGTGCCTTTCTACGACGTCGTCGAGCGGAGCCCCGACCAGGGGTTCGCACTCACCCGCCAGCCGGCGCCACAGGGCTGGCAGCGCGCAGAGAACTCGGAATGGGCCGTTTACCGTGCCCCCGCCGAGAACCCGCTGAAGCAGGGCTGGAAAATACACGCGTCGGCCACGCCGGAAAACGCGGAGAAGATCCTCGAGACGGTGTGGGACTATTGCATACCGCGGGAGTTCAGTTTCAAATTCCTGAAATCCCCGAGCGTGCTCGCCGCGAGAAATGGCAAATACGGCGAGCGCGGTAACACGGGCAAGTTCATCACCATCTATCCCGCCGACGACCAGCAGCTCGAACAGATCCTTCGCGAACTCGGCGACCTGCTGGAGGGCGAGCGCGGACCGTACATCCTCAGCGACCTGCGCTGGCGCTCTGGGCCGCTCTATGTGCGCTACGGCGCGTTCGTCGAGCGCACCGTCAAGGGCGAGAACGGCGAGACCGTGTATTGCGTCGAGGACCCGGACGGGCGGCTCGTGCCGGACGTCAGAGGACCGTCGTTCCGCCCGCCGGAATGGGCGCCCCTGCCCGCCTGCCTGAACGAAGCGGTGACGGCCAGGAACGCGGGCACACTGCGCGACTTCCCCTTCCGCGCGACCAAGGCCTTCCACTTCTCCAACGGCGGCGGCGTCTACTACGCCACCGACACCAGGACAGGTGAGGCCGTCGTGATGAAGGAGGCCAGGCCGCTGGCGGGGATCGACTCGCAGGGCCGCGACGCGGTCGCACGCCTGGAGCAGGAGCACTGGGCGATGCGGAAGCTGGAAGGGCTGCCCTGGATCCCGAAGGTCATCGACTACCGCATGGGGCACGAGCACTACTTCCTGGTCCGCGAATACGTGGAGGGCCGGCCGCTCGCCAAGGAGATCAACCGCCGCAACCCGCTGATGCGGGAGAAGCGAGGTGCCGGGGACTTCGCCACCTACACCGAGTGGGCGATGAAGATCATCGCAACGGTCGAGGAGGCCGTCGAGGCCATGCACGAGCGGGGCGTGGTCTTCGGTGACCTGCATCCGGCGAACATCCTGGTCCGCGACGACGACACGATCGCCTTCATCGACCTGGAGGCTACGACGGAGGCGAGCGACGACGCCTCGCAACCGATGGCCGCGCCGGGTTTCGTCGCCCCGCCCCCCTACCGGGGCACGGCGGTCGACCGCTACTGCCTGGCCTGCCTGAAGATCTCGGTCTTCCTGCCGATGACCGCGTTGCTGCCCTGGGGAGCCGACAAGGGCGACCGCCTGCTCCAGGCCATCACCGACCATTTCCCGGTGCCCGGCGACTTCGTCGAGCGGGTCCGCGGCGACCTCGGGCCGGACGCCCACTGGGCCCCGCTCGCCGGCCTGACCGCCGCGCCACCGCCGCTGAGCTGGCCGGAGCCCGGTCCTGGCGCGTGGGCGGAGCTCAGCGCGCGCATCGTCGGCGGCATCCTGGCCGAGGCCACTCCCGAGCGGGTGGGCCGCCTCTACCCCGGCGACATCGGCCAGTTCGCCGGGCTCTTCGGCGGGGTCAACTTCGCCCACGGCGCGGCGGGCGTCCTGTGGGCGCTGCGGCAGGCCGGAGCCGACATCCCTGAGGAGCACCGGCGGTGGTTCGCTGACCGCGCAGGTTCCCTCAAAGAAGCACCGCCTGGTTTCTACGACGGCTGGTGCGGCATCGCCTACGCGCTGGACGAGCTGGGACTTCCCGGCGAGGCCCGCCAAGCCCTCGATCGGCTGCGTGGCATGGAGCCGGAGCAGGCGCCTGTCGGCGGGCTGTACTCGGGGCTACCCGGAATAGGGCTGACGCTGCTGCACTTCGCCGCCAAGACCGGCGACAGCGAGCTTCTCGAGAAGGCGCAGGCCCTGGCCGAGTGGCTGATCGAGCATCCACTACCCCTGCGGGGTCCGGTCCTGCCCGGCCTGATGCACGGCGGAGCGGGCATCGCCCTGTTCCTGCTGCGCCTGCACGAGACCCGTCCCGATCCCCGGCTGCTCCAGCATGCGGAGACGGCGTTGCGACGCGACCTGAAGGTGGCGGGCGTGGGCGGGCCGCCCCCGCCGATGGAGGCGCCGTGGCGTGCGCCGGTGCTCGGCTCGGGTGGCGCGGGCCTGGCCCTGGTGGCGGACCTGCTGATCGGGCACTACCCCGATCCCGAGCTGATCGAGCTACGCGACGAACTGCGCCGCGCGGTGGACAACCACGTCGTGACAGGCGCTGGGCTGTTCACCGGCCGGGCGGGGGTCCTGCTGACGCTGGCGAACCTGACCGGAACCGTACGCGCGCGCCACCTGAACGACCTGGCCTGGCACGCCGTGGCACGTGACGGGCACATCGCGTTCATCGGCGAGCAGTCGCTGCGGCTGTCGGCCGACCTGGCCACCGGCGCCGCCGGCGTGCTCTTCGCGCTCCACTGCGCGCTCAACGACGACCGCGCGGGACTCCCGTTCCTGCGCCCGCAGAACCGGTAAAGAAGGGACAGACAATGAAACCGATGTTGCAGGCGGACGGCCTGACCAAGCGGTACGGGCCGGTACTCGCGCTGAGCAACGCCACATTCGCCGCCCGAGCGGGCGCGATCACCGGCTTCCTGGGCCCCAACGGTGCGGGCAAGTCGACCACGATGCGGCTGTTCCTGGGGCTCGACAAGCCCACCAGCGGGGCGGCGCTCATCGACGGCAAGCCCATCCACGAGTGGCCGGTCCCGGCGCGGAAGATCGGCGCGGTGCTCGACACGCAGTGCGCTCACCCGAGCCGCACCGCCGTCGACAGCGTACGGTGGGCGGCCAAGCTGGCCGGAGCCGACCAGGGACAGGCCGAGGGGCTCCTCAACCGGGTGGGGCTGAGCGAGGTGGCGGGCCAGCGGGTCGGCCGGTTCTCGCTCGGCATGCGCCAGCGCCTGGCCCTGTCCATCGCCCTCGTGGGCAATCCCGAGATCGTCGTGCTGGACGAGCCGATGAACGGGCTCGATCCCGACGGCATCGCCTGGCTGAAGTCGCTCCTGCGGCAGTTCAGGGATCAGGGCAGGACGGTTTTCCTCTCCAGCCACCTGCTGGCGGAGATGGAGGACCTGGTCGACGACCTGGTGGTGATCGCGCAGAGCAAGATTGTCGGCGCGGGCTCCGCCGAGTCGTTCATCCAGCGCTTCCAGAGCCACACGGTCAGCGTCGAGTGTGACAACCCGGAGGCGCTGAGCGCCGCCGTCTCCAAGGCCGGCGGCCGGGTGCTCGGCGTCGTCGGCACGCAGCGGTTGCAGGTCACCGGGGTCACCGCCGTCATGGTCGGACAGATCGCCAGGGACAGCCGCATCGCGATATTCGAGTTGCGGGAAGAGCGCAACCTGCAGAGGGCTTTCGCCCAGGCGACCGCCGACAAGACCGGCATCAGAGGAGAGGTGGGCTAGGCCATGTCATTCGCCAGTCTCTGGTCCGCGGAGTTCATAAAGTTCCGCACGCTCAAGAGCTACCTGATCACGGTGGTCGCGGCGATCGTCCTCGCCGGCGTCATCGCCGCCCTGATCGGCACGGGAGTCGACGCGAAGGGCAACATACCCGCGCTCGGCACGTCGATCCAGGCCGTCACCTTTCCCATGGAAGTGGTCCTCTACGCGATGGTGGTGCTCGGCGTGCTCATCGCCACAGGCGATCTGCGCAGCGGTACCTTCCGCATCACCTCGATCATGGCGCCATGGCGCCGGCAGGTGCTGGTGGCCAAGTTCACCGCGGCCGCGCTGATCGCGTTCGCGGTCGCCGTGGTGTCGACGGTCCTGGCCTACGTGGGCGGGCTGCTGACGGGTGGCAGCGGATACTCACCGTTGAGCGGTGACGGGGCGCTCGTCATGCTCACGACCCTGGTCGCGGTGCCGCTGGCCACCATCCTCGGCACGGCTGTCGGGCTGTTGCTCCGCAACACCGCCGGCGCGATCTCCCTGCTGCTGGTGTGGGGACTCGGGATCGAGGCGATCTTCGCCTACCTGGTCCCGCCCGAGGTCCTGGCGTTCATGCCGTTCAAGACGGTCGGGGCGGCGGTCGCGAACCTGCCGCTCGGCCCCCTGCCCGGGCTGGGGATGTTCACGCTGTACGTCGCGATCGCCACCGGTCTGGCGATCTTCGTGTACGAGCGACGCGATCTCGGTACGTGACGACACCTCGGGAGGAGACGCTCATGCACGTATGGGATTATCTGGCCGAATACCACGCCGAGCGCGAGGACATCCTCGACGCGGTCGAGCAGGTCTTCTCGTCAGGCAGACTCATCCTCGGCCCGAGCGTGCAGGGCTTCGAGTCCGAGTTCGCCGCGTACCACGGCGTGCGCCACTGCGCGGGCGTCGACAACGGCACCAACGCGATCAAACTCGCCCTGCAGGCGCTCGGCGTGGGCAAGGGTGACGAGGTCATCACGGTGTCCAACACCGCGGCGCCGACCGTCGTGGCCATCGACGCGGTCGGCGCCGTCCCGGTCTTCGCCGACGTGCACCCCGGCACCTACCTCATGGACGTGGATCAGGTGGAGGCCGCCATCACGCCCAGGACCCGCTGCCTGCTGCCCGTGCACCTGTACGGGCAGTGCGTGGACATGGCGCCGCTGCGGCGCCTGGCCGACCGGCACGGCCTGGTGATCCTGGAGGATTGCGCGCAGGCGCACGGGGCGCGCCGGCACGGCTTGATCGCCGGATCCATGGGCGACGCCGCCGCCTTCTCCTTCTATCCGACCAAGGTCCTGGGCGCCTACGGTGACGGGGGCGCGGTCGTCACCGACGACGACGCCGTGGACCGTGCTCTGCGCCGGCTGCGTTACTACGGCATGGAGGAGCGTTACTACGTCGTCGAGACGCCCGGCCACAACTGCCGGCTGGACGAGCTCCAGGCGGAGATACTCCGCCGCAAGCTGCGCAGGCTCGGTGACTACATCGCCGGACGCAGGGCCGTGGCCGCGCGCTACGCCGACGCCCTGGGCGACACCGACCTGGTGCTGCCCGCCACCGACCCGGGCAACGACCACGTGTACTACGTCTACGTCGTACGGCACCCGCGCCGCGACCAGATCATCAAGGCACTCAAGGACGAGGGCGTCAACCTCAACATCAGCTACCCATGGCCTGTGCACACGATGACGGGCTTCGCCCATCTGGGCTACCGGCCGGGCAGCCTGCCTGTGACCGAGCGCCTGGCCGGGGAGATCTTCTCGCTGCCGATGTATCCCTCGCTGTCGCAGGAATCGCAGGAACGCGTGATCTCAGTGTTGCGGAAGGTGCTATGACCAGGTGTGCCGTACCGCCTCGCACGCGGCGTGATCGGGCAGCAGGCCACGCTCCGCGGCCTGCGCGAGCGTGGGCGCGGCACGGTCGCGCTCGGACAGTATGGGCTCGAGGCCCCGTGGCAGCGGCAGGCCGAGCTCGGGGTCCAGCACCGACAGGGCCAGCTCGTTGCGCGGCTCGTACTCCTCCGACAGCAGGTAGGAGATGACCGTGTCGTCCTCCAGTGCCACGAAGGCGTGCCCGACGCCGGGCGGCAGGTAGAGGGCGCAGTGGTCGCTCCCGCTGAGCTCCACCTGGTCGACCCGGCGAAAGGTGGGCGAACCGAGCCGCAGGTCAACCACCAGATCGAGCGCTCTGCCGCGAACACATCGCACATATTTGGCGGTTCCCGGCGGCGCCGGCGTGTAGTGGACGCCGCGCACCACGCCCCGTCTGGAGGTGCTCTGGCTTGCCTGCGCGACGGGGAAGAGCGGGTGCCCGAGCGCGGCCACGAAGTCGGCGCGCTGGTACGTGGTGACGAACTCGCCGCGCTCGTCGGGGTAGGCCACCGGCTGGAAGGCGTAGGCGCCACGCACCTCGAGCTCCCGGCTAAACAACGTGGACCTCCGGCACGTACAGGATCCACTGGCCGCCCGCCTCGCGGAACTCGCGTTCCTTGGTCATGATCTCCGCGGCGTGGTTCCAGGCGAAGAGCAGCGCGTAGTCGGGATAGGGATCGCGGAAGGCCTCGGGTCCCCTGATCGGAATGTGTGAGCCAGGGGTGAGCCTGCCCTGTTTGGCCGGGGTGGTGTCGACGATGAACGGGATCAGCTCGGGTCCGATCCCGCAGTAGTTGAGCACGGTGGCGCTCTTGGCGGTGGCGCCGTACCCGGCGACGCTCGCGCCGCGCTCGCGCACCTCGGTGAGCAGCGCGACCAGGCGGTCACGGGTGTCCGCCGTACGGCCGGCGAAGGCACGTAACGCCGCCGCGTCCGCGATGCCCTGGGCGGTCTCATCGGCGAGCAGGTCGCGCACCGCGGCGCTCTGCTTTCTGGCCCCTTTCCTGGCCAGCGTGTATCGCACCTCTCCCCCGTGGACGGCCAGCCGCTCGACATCGACCAGCTCCAGCCCGTACGGCGCGGCCATCCGCTGCACCGAACCGGCGGAAAAGAGGAAGAAGTGCTCATCGTAGATCTGGTCGAAGGAGGTCAGGCGGATGATGTCGCCCAGATAGGGGTCCTCGAACACGAAGACGCCATCGGGGCCGAGCAGCGTGGCCACGCCGCGCAGGATCGAGCCGACATAGGGGATGTGGCACAGCGTGTTGGCCGCGTAGATCACATCGGCGGGTCCGTCGGTGGCGCGGATCCGCTCGGCGACGCCGGACTCGAAGAACTCCTTGCAGACCCGTACCCCCTGGGCCGCGGCGCGGTCGGCGACGCCTCCCGACGGCTCCACGCCCAGGTGCCTGACGCCCGCGCGGGCGAGGTTGCCGAGCATGACGCCGTCGTTGCAGCCCAGCTCGACCACGAACGGATCGCTCCATTCGCTCATGACCCGCTGCGCGAAGCCCGCGAAGTGCTCGCGCATCACCGACGAACCCGAGGACAGATAGGGATAGCCGTCGTGGAACATGCGTTCGCGCGGCACTTCCTCCAGGAGTTGCACCATGGAGCACGAGCCGCATACGCCGACGGCGAGCTGGAAAAAGAACTCCTCCCGTTGTTCCCCGGGCGCTCTAAACGCATCGGACAAAGGCTGCCGCCCGAAGTCGGCGACCTCTTCCAGCCGCCCCGAACAGATCCGGCACTTCACATCTATTTCCACGACGCCACTATATTAGGCATTTTTCGGTATAGGGTAGGGCTGAATATGAATGTCCTTCGCTGGCTTTCCTCGCACGGCGCGATGAAAGCCGAAAGAATTCCACTGGAGGAACTCACCGGCTGGCGCCGTGACCGCGGCACCGGCAACCTGGTGCACGCGAGCGGGAAATTCTTCAGCGTCGAGGGGCTGGACGTCCACTACCCCGAGGGGCCCGTGTCACGGTGGGCGCAGCCCATCATCAACCAGCCGGAAGTGGGCGTGCTCGGCATCCTCATGAGACGTCTCGACGGCGTCCCCCACCTGCTGCTCCAGGCCAAGCACGAGCCCGGCAACGTCAACGGGGCCCAGCTCTCTCCGACCGTGCAGGCCACCAGGAGCAACTACACACGCGTGCACGGCGGGCGGCCGGTGCCGTACCTGGACAGGTTTCGCTCCCCGGACGGCCGGGTGCTGAGCGACGTGCGCCAGTCGGAGCAGGGCAGCTGGTTCTACCGCAAACGCAACAGGAACATGGTCGTCGAGATCACCGACGACGTCGCGCCGTCGGCGGGCTTCCGCTGGCTGGCCCTGCCCGACGTGCTCGACCTGCTGTCGGTGCCCGACGTGGTGAACATGGACACCAGGACCGTGCTGTCCTGCCTGCCGCCGTCCGTATGGGGGGACGAGTACGCCGTGCCCGGCCGTTCCCGGCACGACATGGGCGAGATCCTGAGCTGGATCACCCAGCGGCGCTCGACGGTCGAGATCCACGTCGAACGGATACCGCTCGACCGGGTAAGCGACTGGCGGACGGCACGCGGCGCGATCTCCCACGAGACGGGCAGGTATTTCGCCGTGATGGGGGTGAGCGTGACCGCCAGCGACCGTGAGGTGGGCGCCTGGACACAGCCCATGATCGAGCCGACCGCGCCCGGCGTCGTGGCGTTCCTGCTCAACTGGTTCGACGGCGTGCCACATGTGCTGGTCAGGGCGCGGGTCGAGCCTGGATATGCCGATGTCGCCGAGCTGGGGCCGACCGTGCAATGCGCTCCCGCCAACCACGACACGCCGCCGCCGTACCTGGAGGAGGTGCTCGGCACGCCGTCCGGCCGGGTGCTCTTCGACACCATGTTGTCGGAGGAGGGCGGGCGCTTCTATCACGCGCGCAACCGCTACCTCATCGCCGAGACCGACGCCGACCACGCGCATCCGGACTTCCGCTGGGTTTCCCTGCCGCAGCTCACCGAGCTGCTGCGGCACAGTCACTACCTCAACGTGCAGGCCAGGACGCTCATCGCGTGCTTGTACAGCGTGGTGCGCGAGATGGCGGCAGCGCGTTAGCCACGGTTTCGCTGAGCCCCTCGCCCAGCTCGACACGCGGGCTCCAGCCGGTCACGGCCATGAAGCGCGACGCGTCGATCTCGACGTCCAGCAAGTCGCCGGACGCGGCATGCGCGGGCGGCGGCACCGACTCCAGCGGCACGGGCGGCCGGCCCGTGCGCTCACCGACCGCCGCCGCGACCAGCCCGAACAGGGTGGCGACCGGCACCGGGCGTCCCGTGCCCACCACCCAGTGCCGTCCCGCCAGCGCGTCGGCGTGGTCGAGCGCGGAGACCAGGGCGCGTGCCGCGTCGCGCGCGTGCAGCAGGTCGCGTTTCATGCGCCCGTCACCCCACATCTGCAGCGGCTCGCCGGCCAGGGCCCGGCGGATCATGGCGGACACCACGCCGCGTTCGGCGCCGTCGGGGCGGCAGCCGTACACGGTGGGCAGCCGCACGGAGACGCCGCGCACGAGCCCGTCCGAGGTCGCGCGCATGAGCGCGGTCTCGGCGGCGAGCTTCTGCCGGTCGTAGAGGCTCGCCGGGCGGTCCCGTTCGGTGCCGTCGATGCGGCCCGCCACGCCCGACTGCGACGTCGAGCCGGCGAACACCACGACAGGTCTCGCGCGCCGGGTCGCGGCGAGCACGTCGCCCAGGATGCCGACGTTGATCCGCTCGCCCGCGTCGTCGTTCTCGGCGACGCGCCAGGCCCGTGCGCCATCGTGGCGTGCGACGAGGTGGAAGACCGCGTCGGCATCCGCTGCCGCCGACTCGACCTGGCCCGGCGCGGTGAGGTCCGCCGCGACGGTCTCCGTCTCCGCCCCGCCCGCGGGGGGCGGCGGCTCATGCGAGGCGACCAGGCGCAGCCTGATGTCCCTGTTCGCGAGCATGGCTGCGACCTGCGAGCCGATCAGCCCCGTGGCCCCGAGGACCACGACGAGGCGTCGGTACGAGGTCACGCCGGGCCGCCGCCGATTCCTTCCGCTGTCTCCCACTCGTCGAGGTTCATCAGCATCAGCTCGAAGTGGTCGCGCAGCTTGCCGCGATACGCCTGGTTGGCCGCGCGCAACCGCGCGATCTCCCGTCCGATCGTCTCGTCATTGACGGTGCCCTGCTCGTCGGCCGCCTTGGCCAGCATCGTGCCCCGCCTGAGCAGGGCGTCCTCGATCAGCTCGCGGCTGTAGCGCTGGGCGTCCTGGATGTACTGGTCGGCGGTCTGCTGGGCCTGCGAGAGCAGGCTGGCGGCGTACACGTGCGCCTCCTGGACGCGGCTGGCCACCGTGCGCGACGCGGCCTGCTCGGCCGGGTCGACGCGGGCCAGCCCGGTCTCCCTGACCTTGGCCTGCGGCTGCTCCTTGGGCGGTTCGGCGGGCTCCGGCTGCCGCGCCGCGTTGTCGCGCAGCAGCTTGACCTCGGCCTCCAGCGCCTTCTTCTCCTGCGTCAGCCGTACCAGCTCAGCCTCGACCCGATCGAGGAGGTGGTTGACCTGGTGCTCGTCCAGGCCGCGCTTGCCCAGCGGGGCACGGCGGAACACCATCGAACGCAGCGCCGCCGGACTCAGCCGCTCAGCGGGGAGGTCGTCGCCCCGCGCTTGGGGCTCGTCCCACTGCGGCTCCTCCCAGGCGTCCTCCTGCCATCCGCTGTTGCTCTGCTCGCCGGCCTGCTCCTCGGCCCACGGCAGCAGATCCTGCGCGCCGCCGTGCCCGTTGCCGTTGCTGTTGCTGTTGCCGTTGAGCGACCGGCCCGGCGGGGGAAACGGTTCCATCGAATCATTCATGTGGCAAACCTCCGGGAAGGCGTGACGGCGCTCGCGAATCTCTCCAGGCGGATGCGGTTGTCGCTGAAGCCGTTCGCCCGGAGCATCGCCACCGTGTTGTCGACCATGCTTGGCGGGCCGCACACGTAGGCGTCGTAGCCCTCCCACCGGCCATAGCGGCTGACGGCCTCGCCCACCGTGCCCGTCGTGGCGACGCTCTGGTCCTCCAGCTCCGACAGCGCCGCGCGGACGGTGAGCCAGGGGAACTTCTCCTCCCAGCCACGCAGCGCGTCGAGGTCGTACAGCCCATCGGGCTCACGGGCACCGGTGAACACCGACACCCACGGCGGCACCGGCAGCCTGGTCACGTGCTCGAGAATGGCTTTGATGGGCGCGAACCCAGTGCCGCCCGCGATGAGCAGGATGTTGCGCCCCGTGTTGGGGTTGAGCGTGAGGGTGCCGACTGGTGCGCCCAGCTTGACGACCTCACCTTCGCGCACGTCGCGGACCAGCGTGCGGCTCACCGCGCCGTCCGCCTTGACGTGCAGCTCTATGGTGTTGTCGCGGCGCGGCAGGTTGGCCATCGAGTAGTAGCGCCACATGTTGGGCCACTGCTTGACCTCCACGGGCGCCGATTGGCCCGGGACGTACTTGAAGGGCCGGTCGACCAGCAGCCGCAGGACCGCCACGTCCACGCTTCTCCGCTCGTGACTGATCACCTCGGCTGTCCAGTGCGCGGGGCGGAGGCCGGTGTCCTGCCGCGCCCCTTCCGCGAGCGTCCGGGTCAGCAGGGACAAGAAGTCCCGCCACTCCTCCTCAATCACCTCACTCCACACATTTCCTGAAAAGCGCTGCATGGTGTGGATAAGGCTGACGCTCCACTGCTCGTAGTGCTCACTCAGGACGCCGAACTTCCGGTGACTGCGCGCGAGCTGGTGCAGGTACGGCGTGATCTCCGACAGGTTCTGCGCATGCTCCACGGCGTAGGACAGCGCCGTCATCAGCCGCTCGCGCTGGCGACGCATCTGGACGGGGAACATCTCGCGCAGCGCGGGCGCGCGGAGGAACAGGTCGGAGAACAGGTAGAGCGGCACGTTGTCGCCATATTTGGCAACGAGCTCGAAATTAGCTTTCACGTGGGTGAACGCGGGGGCGCCTGCGCCATGGGGCGACAGCTCAACGCTCGTGCCCGGCATTAGGCCTCCAGCCTCTGTCAACGCTCGACTTGCCCCCAGTCTCGCGCCGGCCTGGACGGGCTTGTAGTCGCCTGAGTCATGGGCCCCATATGACATCTGTCACCCGCCCTGGTCACGGCACCATGGAGGGCAGCTGACGCGTCCGCCATGTCGCGCACCTGCGCCCTGACGCACCAGCGGGCTGAGCACCGTTCAAGGCGCCGAACACCACCACACACCGACTCGTCAGGTCACGCCGCGCCACGCACGGGCCGCGCCACGCCACGCCACGCACGGGCCGCGCCACGCCATGCAGGCGCCCCACGCCGCGTCGTCCCTGGTGCACGCCCCGAGCGGGCTGGCCGCTACCTGAAGCGCCACACACCCGCCACTCCAAAGCGCCGCATCGGCGAGACGCGGTACGGCGGAGCCAGGCGCCCCTCACGACGCCCAGCCCAAAGACGCCACACCCTCCGGGCAGTACGGGCGCACGCGAGGAGCGGGCCGCCCGCCACGTGCGCGCCGCAGGCAAGGGCCCGGGCAGGATCAGGCGGCCGCTGTGGCCATCTTGCGCAGCCGGGCGAGCGCGTCGCGCTCGATGCGGCGGGCGCGGTCGCGGCCGATGCCGTAGCGTTCGCCCACCTCGGTGAGCGTGTGCTCGCGCCCGTCCACCAGCCCGTACCGCCACCGCAGCATCTCGCTGGTGTGCCCCTCGAGCCCGGTCAGCCACTGATCCAGTCGCTCCCGCTCCAGGATGTCGATGGCCTGCTGCTCGGGATCGGCCCACGTCTCGTCGGCGATCATGTCGCCGAGCTCCGTCTCGTCCTCGTCACCCACCCCGAGCTGGAGCGAGACCGGGTCGGAGGCCCACCGGCGCAGCTCGCGCACGCGCTCGATCGGCAGGTCGAGGATCTCGGCGAGGTCGTCATCGGTCGGCTCGGCGTCGAACTCGGCCAGCATGTCGCGCCGGACCCGCATCAGCCGGGTCATCTGCTCCCCCGCGTGCGTGGGCAGGCGTACCGGGCGGGCCTGCTCGTGGATGGCGCGCCCCACGGACTGCCGGATCCACCAGGTCGCGTACGTGGAGAACTTGTACCCCCGCCGGTAGTCGAACTTCTCGACCGCCCGCACCAGCCCCAGATTGCCCTCCTGCACCAAGTCGATCAGGGGCATGCCTCGCCCCGAGTATTTCCTGGCCACCGCCACCACCAGGCGCAGGTTGGCCTGGATGAACTCGTCCTTCGCCCGCTGGCCCGAGATGGCCAGGCGCTCCAGCTCCTCGTCGGCCGCGTCCCCGATGCGCGGCTCCGAGCCCCCGCTGTCGAGCAGCTGCTCGGCGAAGAGACCCGCCTCTATCCGCTTGGCGAGCTCAACCTCTTCCTCCGCCGTCAGCAGCGGGACCCGGCCGATCTCGGCCAGGTATGTCCCCAGCAGATCGCGTTCGGCGACGTGCTGCTCCTGCGTGCGACTCCCCGTAGGCCTTGCCATCCCCTGGCACCTCGTTCCGCAGATGCGTTCTATACCCGGCCAACGTCCGGCCAGAAGCAAAGATTCCCTAAAGCACTACGTCGGAGGGATGGTTCTGGATGTCCTACTCAAGGAGGAGACCGTCGTGAAACACCTGGTGAACGAGGGGGACGCCGGGCCGGTAAGCCAGGTGTACATAGGAGGGGGCATCGAGCACGACCACGTCGGCCCGGGCTCCGGGCCGCAACCAGCCTACGTCCGTGCGCCGCAGCGCGCGTGCCCCGCCGTACGTCGCCGCCCTGACCGCCTCCAGCGGCGTCATCCGCATCTCGCGTACCGCCAGCGCCACGCAGAACGCCATCGACGACGTGAACGACGAGCCCGGGTTGCAGTCGGTCGCCAGCGCCACGGTGGCCCCGGCGTCGATCAGCCGCCGCGCGTCGGGGTACGGCGACCGCGTCGAGAACTCGGCCCCAGGCAGCAGCGTCGCCACCGTGTCCGACGAGGCCAGCGCGTCGACGTCGTCCGAAGACAGATGGGTGCAGTGGTCGGCCGAGGCAGCGCCAAGCTCACAGGCGATCCGCACGCCGGGCCCCTCGCCGAGCTGGTTGGCGTGCACCCGGGCGCCAAGGCCCGCCTTCAGCCCGGCGCCGAGGATCTCGCGCGTCTGGTCGCCGTCGAACGCCCCCCGCTCGCAGAAGACGTCCACCCATTTCGCGTACGGCGCGCACGCGTCGAGCATCTCCCCCGCCACGAGCCGTACGTATGAGTCGGCGTCCATGTCAGCGGGCACGACGTGCGCCCCCAGGAACGTGGTCTCGTCGGTCAGCCTGGCGGCGATCTTCAGCGAACGCCGCTCGTCCTCGACGGTCAGGCCGTACCCGCTCTTGATCTCCACTGTGGTCGTGCCCTGGGCGAGCATCTCGTTGACCAGGACCAGCGTGCGGGCGGCCAGCTCGGCGTGGCCGGCCCGCCGGGTGGCGGCGACCGTGGTCCTGATGCCGCCTCCCGTGTACGGCTCGCCGGACATGCGGGCCTGGAACTCGGCCGTCCGGTCGCCGGCGAAGACCAGGTGGGCGTGGCTGTCCACGAAGCCGGGGATGACGGCCCGGCCCTCGACGTCCACCCGTTCGTCGGCATCGGGGGCCCGGGAGGCGGGCCCGGCCCAGGCGACCAGCTCGTCGTCCAGGACGAGCGCCGCGTCCTCGATCTCCTCGTGGTCGGGGTCGCCGGTGTAGAGCAGCCCGATCCCGTCGATCAGCGTCGTGGTCATCGCACGCTCCCAATCGCCTCTGCCAGCAGGGATCCGACGTCGCCGAGCTCGTGCCGGCCGTCCTTGACGATCCGGCGGCCGCCGGAGACCACCGAGTGCACGTCCGCCGCCGTGGCCGCGAACACCACGGCCTCCAGCCCGCGCGCACCCGCCGTACGCACGGAGTCGAGCCGTACCGACACCAGGTCGGCCCAGGCGCCGGGCACGAGCAGGCCCGCGTCGGGGAATCCGAGCGAGGCGTGGCCCGCCCCCGTGGCCGCGGCGAGCAGCTCGGCGGCGGACCAGCTGCCGCGCTTCCCGCTCTTCAGCCGCTCGTCCAGCTCCACGGCCCTGGCCTCCTCGAACAGGTCGATCACGGCGTGGCTGTCCGAGCCGAGCGTGATCTGCGCGCCCCGGTCGGCCGCCGCCCTGGCCGGGCCGATGCCGTCGGCGAGGTCGCGTTCGGTGGTGGGGCACATGCAGATGTACGTGCCGGACTGCGAGATCAGCTCGATGTCCACGTCGGTAAGGTGGGTGGCGTGCACCGCGGTCGAGCGCGGGCCGAGGGCGCCCCGCTCGTGCAGCACCTGGACCGGCGTGGCCGCGTACATCTCGACGCACGCGGTGTTCTCGGCCGGCTGCTCGGACACGTGCATGTGGAGCGGCGCGGCGAACCGGTGGGAGAACTCGACCACCATCGGCATCTGCTCGGGCTGCACCGCGCGTACCGAGTGGATGGCCGCGCCGATCTCCACGTCGAGCTGCCCCTCGTACGCGGCCCCCAGCTCCTCGGCCCTGGCGGCCCACCCCTCCGCGGACCCGTCGCTGAAGCGCAGCTGCGCGCCCGAGAGCGGGGCGCCGATGCCGCCGGACAGGTAGCACGTGTCGAGCAGCGCGATGCGCAGACCCGCGTCGCGGGCCGCCTGGATGAGGGCGTGGCCCATCGCGTTGGGGTCGTCGTACGGGCGGCCGTCCGGCGCGTGGTGCAGGTAGTGGAACTCGCCCACGCAGGTCACCCCGGCCAGCGCCATCTCGGCGTAGACGGCCGTGGCCAGCCGGAGGTACGAGTCGGGGTCGAGCGCCGCCGCCACCTCGTACATCTGGTCACGCCAGGTCCAGAAGTCGCCCTTGCCCTCCTGGGCGGTGCCGCGAAGGGCCCGGTGGAACGCGTGGGAATGGGCGTTGGCCAGCCCGGGAACGGTGAGCCCCGGCAGGCGCTCGGCCGGACCCGGCGGGCCCTGGCCGACGCTCGCGATCCTGGCGCCCTCGACCTCGATGAGCACGCCTTCCGCGACGCCGTCGGGCAGCCACGCCTGCTCGCACCAGTAGGTCAGCGACACAGATCCTCCAGCACGTCCGCGAGTGCGATGACCCCCGCCTCGCAGTCTGCCTGCTCGGCGTGCTCTGCGGGAGAGTGGGACACGCCGGTGGGGTTCCTGACGAACAACATCGCGCTCGGAACGCCCGCCGTGGCCAGGATTCCCGCGTCATGGCCCGCGCCCGTGGGCAGGATCGGCGCGGGCGTGTCGCCCCCCGCGACCCGCGCCAGCCGCTCCCTGAGCGCCACGTCGAAGTCGACCACCGGCGTCCACGACTCCTCCCGGACCTCGACGCCCGCCTGCGCCAGGTCGGTGACGAGGTCGCGTACGGCGCGCTCGTCCGCCCCGCGGGCGTCGAGCCAGGCCGAGACGAGGCCGGGGATCGCGTTGGCGTTGCCGGGCGAGACGCGTACCTTGCCCACCGTGGCCACCACCCCGCGAGCCTCCGCGGCCGTGCGGGCGGCCAGCACCATGCGGGCGAACGGCAGCATCGGGTCGTCCCGGTCGGCCAGCCGCGTGGAGCCCGCGTGGTCGGCCCGGCCGTGGAAGTCGAAGCGCCACCGCCCGTGGGGCCAGATCGCCCGGCCCACCCCGACCGGCCGTCCCTCGTCGACGAGCCCGCGGCCCTGCTCGACGTGGAGCTCCACGAACGTGCCGACCATGGCGAGCGTCTCGTCGTCCCGCCCGATCTCGTACGGCGCCCGCCCCGCCTTCGTCAGGACGCCGGCCAGCGTGTCGCCGGAGTCATCCGTGAGCGCGAGCGCCCTTTCGGGCTCCAGCACGCCCGTGAGCAGCCGCGACCCCATGCACGGCACCCCGAACCTGGCGCCCTCCTCGTCGGTGAAGCACGCGACCCCGAGCGGCACGGACGGCTTCGTCCCCCGTCGCCGGAGGATGTCCAGTGCCGCGAAGGCCGACACGACCCCGAGCGGCCCGTCGTACGCGCCGCCCTGCCGTACGGAGTCGAGATGGCTGCCCGTCACCACCCCCGGACGGTCGCGCGAGGCGGAGCCCCACCACGCCCAGAGGTTGCCGTTGCGGTCTTCGCGCAGGTCGAGCCCCCTGCGCTCGGCCTCGCCCGCGAACCACTCGCGTAGCTCCATGTCAGCGTCCGACCAGCCGTCCCTGACGTAGCCCCCGGTCGCCGGATCCCGTCCTATGTGTGCGAGTGGTTCAAGCATGGCCCCACTCTAGTGAATGGATCCATTCAGTTGACCGGGCCGCCCCTGGGTCGCAGGGTCAGCTCGGTGAGGTGGGCGTCGGGGCCCGCGGTGACGGCGGCGAGCACGGCCCGCGCCACGGTCTCCGGCTTGAGGTACTTCTCGGGCTCGAACTCGCCGCCCTCGTACCGGCGCAGCTCGCGCTGCATGTCGGTGGCGGTCCGGCCGGGGTAGACGGTGGTGACCCTGAGCTCGGGCTCCTCCAGCCGCAGCGCGTCGGCGAACGCCTTCAGCGCGAACTTGCTGGCCGCGTACGCACCCCACTCGGGGTTGGCCCGCTGCCCCGAGCCAGAGTTGACGCATATGACGTGCCCGCCGGCCCGCCTGAGCGCGGGCAGGAGCAGCCTGGTCAGCTCGGCGACGGCGACGACGTTCACCTCCAGCGTCTCGCGCCAGGCGTCGGCGGTCAGGTCGGCGATCCTGCCCATGCGGTTGATCCCGGCGCAGTGCACCAGCACGTCGAGCCGGTCGATCCCGGCGACGTCCTGCTCCGCGACCTTCGTCAGCTCCACCGGCCAGGGCCGCGCGTCGGGCAGCCCGGCCGCCACGGCGGCCAGCGACTCCTCGTCCCGGCCGTTGAGTATGACGTGATGCGTGGGGCCCAGGGCCGCGGCCACGGCCGCGCCGATCCCTCGTGAAGCGCCTGTGACCAGCGCCGTCGGTCGTTCACTCATGGAGATCAGCTTATTGAGGTTGACTGGTACTCAAATTTGAATACAAACTTGTACCCATGTCTTCGACACGCATCCTCATCCTCGGCGCCCTGCTCGACGGCCCCATGAACGGTTACGGGGTCCGGCGTCGGCTGGAGGTGATGGGCGCCGATCGCTGGGCGAACGTCGCCTTCGGGTCGATCTACCACGGGCTGAGCAAGATGGCCGACGAGGGCCTTCTGGAGATCGTCGAGGCGGGCAAGGGCGGCAAGGTCGTCTACGCACTGACCGAGCACGGCCGCCTGGAGTTCCACCGGCTGCTGCTGACCGCCTGGCACGAGGTCAAACCGATCGTGGACCCGTTCCAGGTGGCGGTGACGTTCATGGATCGGCTGGAAAAGCAGGAGATTCTGGACGCTCTGCATGGCAGGATGCAGCAACTCAGGATGAGCGTCGAAACGATCGGACACATCTTCGGCGCCAAGCAGCGATATGGCGCCCCCCAGCACGTGGACGAGAACCTCCGCCTGAACAGAGCCATGATCCAGGCCCAGCTCGACTGGGTGGAGAAGGCCATCGGACAGGTAGAGGCGGACGAATTGCCCTAAGGAGCTGAACCCCCCAATGATCATTGAGGCACACGGCTTAAGAAAGACCTTCACCACCAGGAGCAGGAAGGGCACGCAGACCGTCGAGGCCGTCCGCGGTGTCGACCTCGAGGTGGAGAAGGGCGAGATCTTCGGCGTGCTCGGGCCCAACGGCGCGGGCAAGACCACCACGATCAGAATGCTCGCGACGCTGATCACCCCCGACGCGGGCACGGCCACCGTCGCGGGTCACGACCTGCTCAATGAGCCCGCCGCGGTGCGGAGCAAGCTCGGGTACGTGAGCCAGGCCGGCGGCGTGGAGGACACCACGAGCGCCCGGGCCCAGATCATGATGGCCGCCAAGATCCACGCCATGGCCGATCCGAAGCGGGCGACCGCCGAGGTGCTCGAGCGCTTCGACCTGACCGAGATGGCCGACCGCCCCGGCCGTACCTTGTCGGGCGGCCAGAAGCGGCGCGTCGCCATCGCGCTCGGGCTGGTCCACAACCCGCCGTTGCTCTTCCTCGACGAGCCCACCACCGGCCTCGACCCGCAGAACCGCGCGAACCTCTGGGACCGCATCAGGCAGCTGCGCGAGTCCGGCACCAGCGTGCTGCTCAGCACCCACTACCTCGACGAGGCCGACGCGCTGTGCGACCGGCTCGTGATCGTCGACCACGGCCAGATCGTGGCCGAGGGCACCCCCGGCGAGCTCAAGCGGGAGGTCTCCGGCGACGTGATCACGCTCAGGGTGGACGACCCGGAGCGGGCCGCCGAGACGCTCAAGCCGCTCGCCCGCGAGACCCGCGTCGACGAGGACCTCCTGCGCGTCTACGTCGACGACGGCGAGCACACGCTGCCCGCGCTGCTGCGGGCCCTCGAGGAGCAGGGACTGAGCCTGAGCTCGATCGCGCTCGACCGGTCCACGCTCGACGACGTCTTCCTGGCCAAGACGGGCCGTACCCTCCGTGACGCTGGAGCCGCCGCATGATCCGCCACGTCGCCCTGTTCACGGGCTACGAGCTGAAGAAGTCGTTCAGCAACCCGATCTGGCCGCTGTTCGGCATCATGCAGCCGGTGCTGTACCTGCTGATGTTCGCACCGCTGCTGAAGTCGCTGACGCCGGGCGGCACGACGACGGACGCGCTGCGGATGTTCACGCCAGCGTCGATGATGATGATCGCGGTCTTCGGGTCGCTGTTCTCCGGGTTCGGGCTGATCGCCGAACTGCGTAACGGCTCGCTCGAGCGCTACGCCGTCAGCCCCGCGTGGCGGCCCGCCATCGTGCTCGGGCGAGTGGCCAAGGACATGGTCGTGCTGGTGTGCCAGGCGATCCTGGTGCTGATCGTGGCGATCGCGATGGGGGTGCGCATCGGGGCCGTCGAGCTGCTGCTGGTGCTGCTGCTCATGGCCGCGACCGGGCTGTTCGCCTCGGGGCTGTCGCAGGGGCTCGCGCTGACGGTACGCGACGAGAACGGCATGTCACAGACGCTCAACCTCTTCATGCTGCCGATCATGCTGCTGGCCGGGCTGTTCATCCCGATCTCGTTCGCGCCCGGCTGGATGCAGGCCGTCGCTCCGATCAACCCGCTCTACCACGCGGTCGAGGCGGGGCGGGCGTTGTTCGCCGGGCGGCTGTCGGACTCGTCGATCCCGATCGCGTTCGCGGTGTTCATCGTGCTGGCGGTGCTCACCACGATCTGGTCGATGCGGTCGCTACGCAGGATCGCCGGGTAGGAACGTACCGGTCTCGTCGGTCATCCGCTCGTACTCCTCGAGCCGCGCCTGGGTGCGCAGCGGCGCCGCGTCGGCCATGGCCTCGACCAGGGCCATGGCCAGGGCCAGCGGCGCCGCGTGCGAATCGAACACGAGCCGGTCGCCGACGGGAGCGTCCAGCACGACCTCCGCCGGGAAATCGGATTTATCCGTTATGGCTGCGACGCGCAGCCCCATTTTCTCCGCATATTCCAACGCCTGCACTGCTTCGGCGGGATATCTCGGCAGCACCACGGCCACCACCCACTCCGCGCCCGCCCTGCGCGCGGCGTGCAGCCCGTCCACCAGCTCCGACCCGCCGTGCGTGAGCAGCCGCACGTCGGGGTGGATGCGGCGGGCGTAGTAGGCGAAGGTGGTGGCCAGCCCGCACGAGACCCGCAGCCCCACCACGGGGAGCGGCTCGGTGGCGGCCAGCTGCTCGCCCAGCTCTTTGAGCGGGAACGTCGACAGGCGCTCCCTGATGAGCGCGAGATTGCGGATCTCGCAGTCGATGGCCCCGCGCAGCAGGCTCTCTTGCGGGCCCTCCACCCCGCCGCCGCCCAGCACCAGCGGGCGCAGCGCCTGGCGCAGCTCGGGATATCCGGCGAACCCCAGCACCATGGCGAACCGGGTCACGGACGGCTGGCTCACCCCTGCCCGCTCGGCCAGCTCCACGCTGGACAGGAAGATCGCCTCGTCAAGATGCTCGCTCAGGTAGTGCGCGATCCTCCGTTGCACGGGCGACAGTCTCCGGCCATCCAGCAGCACGCCCAATCCACCGTGATATCCGTCCGCCACGCCCATCTCCAACGTTTCCCACCCCGCATTCTCATCCCACCCGACGCCACAACCACCCCACTGCCCCCACCTGAGACCTCGCACCACGCACCCGCCACCGCCCTGAACGTCCGCGCCGCGCATCAGCCGCACCGTACCCGCCACACGCCCACACACCACGCCATTCGCCACAGAGCCGCGGGCAGTTGCGTCGGTGGAACGACGTGCGGAAGGGTCCGGCGCAACGCGCGCGGCGGCCGGCCGCCGAAGCCCGACCGCGCCCACACACCGGTCCCTTCGGCACGCCGCCCAGCACGGGGCGCGCATGGAGAGGCGGAGGCGGCGTCTCCCGCCGGCCACCCTCCGATCGCCGCGTCAGTGGGACGACGTACGGAGGTGACTCGGCGCAACACGAGCGACGGCCGCCCTCCGAGCGCCGGGTCGGCGAGGCGACGTACGGGGGAGCCCGGCGCAACGCGCGCGGCGCCCAGCCCGCGAGCCAGGCCACAAGTCCGCGACCCCGGGGTCAGGACTCGCGCATCGGGATGCGGACGCCGCGCGTGGCGGCCACTTCGGCGGCCTCCTCGTAGCCCGCGTCCACGTGCCGCATGACCCCGGTCCCAGGGTCGTTGGTCAGCACCCGGTTCAGCTTCTCGCCCGCCAGAGCGGTCCCGTCGGCCACCGTCACCTGGCCGGCGTGGATGGACCGCCCGATGCCGACCCCGCCACCATGGTGGATGGACACCCAGGCAGCCCCCGACGCCGTGTTCAGCATGGCGTTGAGCAGCGGCCAGTCGGCGATCGCGTCCGACCCGTCCGCCATGGCCTCGGTCTCGCGGTACGGCGAGGCCACGGAGCCGCTGTCGAGGTGGTCGCGCCCGATCACGATGGGCGCCCGCAGCTCACCCGACGCCACCATGTCGTTGAAGCGCTCCCCGGCGACGTTGCGCTCCCCGTACCCGAGCCAGCAGATCCGCGCGGGCAGCCCCTGGAAGTGCACCTTCTCCCCGGCCTTCCTGATCCACCGCGCGAGCGCCTCGTTCTCGGGGAAGAGCTCCAGGATGGCCCGGTCGGTAGCGGCGATGTCGGCGGGATCCCCGCTCAGAGCGGCCCACCGGAACGGCCCCTTCCCTTCGCAGAACAGCGGCCTGATGTACGCGGGCACGAACCCGGGGAAGTCGAAGGCCCGCTCGTATCCGGCAAGCCGCGCCTCGCCCCGGATGGAGTTGCCGTAGTCGAAGACCTCCGCCCCCGCGTCCTTGAACCCCACCATCGCCTCCACGTGCCGCGCCATCGAGTCCCGCGCACGCTCCGTGAACCCCGCGGGATCCTTGTCACGCTCCGAGGCCATGTCCTCGAAGGCGACCCCCAGCGGCAGGTACATCAGGGGATCGTGCGCCGAGGTCTGGTCGGTGACGATGTCGATCTCGGCCCCGCGCGCGAGCAGGGCGGGAACGGCCTCAGCGGCGTTCGCCACGACCCCGATGGACAGGGCCTCGCGGGCGTCGCGCGCCGCGTACGCCAGCCGCAGCGCCTCATCCAGCGACGCGGCCTCGACGTCGAGGTAGCGGTGCTCGATCCGCCGGGTGACCGAGCGCGGGTCGCAGTCGATGCAGATGACCACCCCGCCGTTCATGGTGACGGCCAGGGGCTGGGCGCCGCCCATCCCGCCGAGCCCGGCCGTCAACGTGATCGTCCCGGCCAGCGTCCCGCCGAAGCGCTTGGCGGCCACGGCGGCGAACGTCTCGTACGTCCCCTGCAGGATGCCCTGCGTGCCGATGTAGATCCACGAACCGGCCGTCATCTGCCCGTACATGGTGAGCCCGGCCGCCTCCAGCCGCCGGAACTCCTCCCAGTTGGCCCAGTCGGGCACCAGGTTGGAGTTGGCGATGAGCACCCGGGGCGCCCACTCGTGGGTGCGGAACACCCCCACGGGGCGCCCTGACTGCACCAGGAGGGTCTCGTCGCCCTCGAGCGTCGTCAGCGTCCTGACCAGCGCGTCGAACGACGCCCAGTCACGCGCCGCCTTCCCCGAGCCGCCATAGACGACCAGTTGCTCGGGGTGCTCGGCGACCTCCGGATCCAGGTTGTTCTGGAGCATGCGGAGCGCCGCCTCCTGCGGCCACCCCTTGGCGGTGATCGTCGTGCCTCGCGGCGCGCGCACGCTGCGGCTCATCGTGACCCTCCTGAATGAAAACATTCATCTTTGTCACCGCAGAGTACAACGGCTAGAAGCTAGGCGACCAAGAACTGGGTGGCGGCCAGCTCCCGGTAGAGCTCGTCCTCACCGACCAGCGAGTCGTGCGTCCCGACCGCCCGTACGCCGCCGCCTTCCATGACCACGATCCGGTCCGCGTTCGTCACGGTGGACAGCCGGTGGGCGATCACCAGCACGGTGGTCTCGGTGGCCACCTCGGCGATGACCTCGCGCAGCCGCAGCTCGTTGACCGCGTCGAGCTGCGAGGTGGCCTCGTCGAGCAGCAGCAGCCTGGGCTTGCGCAGCAGCGCCCTGGCGATGGCCACGCGCTGCCGCTCACCGCCCGACAGGAGCACGCCACGGTGCCCGACCGGCGTCTCCAGCCCCTCGGGAAGCCTGGCGACCAGGTCGTCGAGCCTGGTACGTGCGACGGCCCGGCGCAGCTCCTCCTCGGTGGCGTCCTGGGCGGCGAAGAGCAGGTTCTCCCGGAGCGTTCCAGCCAGCACGGGCGCGTCCTGCTCGACGTACCCCAGCGCGGCCCGCAGCTCGCCCAGCGGCCAGTCGCGGATGTCCCGCCCACCGATCCCGATGGTCCCGCCCTGGTGGTCGTAGAAGCGTTCGAGCAGCGCGAACACCGTCGACTTGCCCGCCCCCGACGGCCCCACCAGCGCGGTCAGCCCGCCGGGCGGCACCTCGAAGCTGACCCCGTCGTGCACGACCGGCCGGTCCTCGCCGTACCTGAAGACGACGTTCTCGAACGTCACCCCGACCGGCTCGGCGGCCCCCGCGACGGCGGCGCTGACCGGCTCGGCGGGCAGCTCCTCGATCTCCTTGATCCGCTTCATCGCGGCCAGCCCCTGCTGGAGCTGCACACCGCCCTGGACGAGCTGCCCGATCGGCGGCACGAGGTAGAACAGGTACAGCAGGAACGCGATCAGGGACGACACCTCGAGCACGCCCGAGGAGACCCTGGCCCCGCCGATGGCCAGCACGGCCAGAAACGCGATCTGCACCGACATCCACGTCGCCACTCCCGCGAGCGACGTCCACCCGGCCACCTGCAGCCCCCGGTCACGGGCTCGCGTCGCCGCGTCGCCCACCACCGCGATCTCCCGCTCCTCCGCGCCGCTGGCCTTCACGGTCCTGTACGCCTGCAGCGCCCGGTCCAGCACGGCGCCCATCTCGCCCACGGCCTCCTGGGCCTGGGTCTGCGCCCGCCGGATCCTCGGCATGATCAGCGCGACCAGCCCACCGATCACCACCACCACGAGCAGCGTGACCAGCAGCAGCACGCCGTCCATGGTCGCCATCATGACGATGGCCCCGACCAGCATGAACGCGGCGCTGACGGACTCGACGATCCCGTTGGTCAGCACGGCGCGCAGCAGCGTCGTGTCACCGGTCACCCGCGACAGCAGGTCGCCCGGCTTGAGCCGGTCCACGTCCGCGACCTTGAGCCGCAGCATCCGGTCGACGAGCCTGCGCCTGGCGCCGAGCACGATGCCCTCGCCCGTGCGCTCCATCAGGTAGCTTCCCCCGGCCGACACGACCGCGCCGATCAACACCGCCGCGGTGAGTCCTAACAGCGGCCCGGCCATCGATCCTGCCTCGCCGAACGCGTCCACGACGTACTTGGCCAGCAACGGCATCGCGAGGCCCCGCAACCGATCCGATCAATCCCAGCAGCCCGCCCAGGAAAAGGATCTTCCTGTGCGGGCGGATGTAGGCGAGCAACTCCTTGAGCACCGCATCTCCTCTCACGACATATCCCGACTTTCTCCAACGAACGGGGCGGCACGATCCGCACCACGTCGCAGGGTCAACCTAAATTGACGACCTAAGTATGTCAACTTTGGTTGACCCTCATTCTCGAGGAGGAGACGACATCCGGAGGCGGCCCACGGACGAATAGGGCGTCGAGGAACCCGGCCGGAACCTCGAGTAACCGATCAGCCCTCCGAAAGGACCGAAAATGGAGCTCCGGATCAACCGGCGCGCTCTAGTCGGACTTGGCCTCGCCGCAGCAGTCGCCGCGTCGTCGTTGGCCGTGCTCCGTACCGACTCCGGCATCGCTTCCTCGCACCGCGAGGCTCCCATGATCGCGGGCGACCCGCAGCACGACAACACGGACGTGTACGCGTTCGTGAGCCCTGACAAGGCCGACACGGTGACCTTGCTGGCGAACTGGATCCCGTTCGAGGAGCCCCACGGCGGCCCGAACTTCTACCCGTTCGCCACGAAGTCCCGTTACAACATAAAGATCGACAACGACGGTGACGCCAAGCCCGACATCACCTACGAGTGGACGTTCCGCAACGAGGACAAGCGCGGCACCACCACGTTCCTCTACAACAACGGCCCGGTGACCTCGCTCGACGACCCGAACCTGCTCTTCCGCCAGCGCTACACGCTCAAGAGGATCACTCCCGGCGGCACCAGGACGCTGGTCGGCGACGGCATCGTCGCGCCGAGCAACACCGGCCCGGCCTCCATGCCCGACTACGGCACCCTGCGCGCCCAGTCGCTCAAGAACCTGCCCGGCGGCGGCAAGGTGTTCGCCGGCCAGTCGGACGAGGCGTTCTTCGTGGACCTGCGCGTGTTCGACCTGCTCTACGGCGGCAACCTGTCCGAGGTCGGCCAGGACACCACCAAGGGCTACAACGTCAACACCGTGGCCATCCAGGTGCCCGCCAAGGAGCTGGCGCTCAAGGGCGACGTCAAGCGCAACCCCGTGATCGGCATCTGCTCGACGACCGACAAGTTCAACGGCAGCAGGTACGTCCAGGTCTCGCGCCTGTGCAACCCGCTGGTGAACGAGGTCGTCTCACCCGCCGGGCTCAAGGACGCCTTCAACGCCCTGCCCCCGGAGCAGGACGCCGACGTGGCGCCGCTCGTCAAGCGGGTCACCGACCCCGAGGTGGCCAGGCTGCTCGAGACAATCTACGGCATCAAGGCCCCGGCGACCCCGCGCGCCGACCTGGTCGAGATCTTCCTGACCGGCATCGCCAAGCAGAACGGCCCGATCAAGGCCGACCTGAACTCGCAGGTGCTCAACAAGGACGCGGGCAAGCTGCGCCCCTCCGAGATGCTGCGGCTGAACATGGCGATCCCGCCCGCGAAGGACCCGAACCGCCTCGGCGTGCTGGCCGGTGACCTTCAGGGGTTCCCGAACGGCCGCCGTCTCTCCGACGACGTCGTGGACATCGAGCTGCAGGCCGTGGCCGGCGCCGCGCTGACCGGCAAGCTCGTGCCCGGGCTGACGGACAAGGTGGACAGGAACGACAAGCCCTTCCTCCAGTCGTTCCCGTACATCCCGTTGCCCAGCAACGTCGCGGTGAACCAGCGCTAACTCCCTGACCGGCCTGCTCCCTCTCCAAGCAGGCCGGTCCGCCCACCGGCGGCAGACTCCCGTCTCCCACCGTCTGCCGCCGATATGAGGCCGGCCGGCCGTGATCCCCGTCACGGCCGGCCGGCCGTCACCCCTCGAGGTCGCTCAGCACTGGAGCCTTGGACATGCGTTCCCTCGCCGTATTCGCCGGACTGGCCCTCCTCGGGGCCATGGCCTTCACGATCTTCTCGTTCTCGGCGTCGCCCTCGCGGCAGCCGGTGGCGCAGGCCAAGCCGTTCACCGAGACGCTGCAGGAGCGGCTCAAGCGCCTGCCGGGCGACTACCGCGGCTGGGCCCAGCTCTCCTCCCAGTACGTCGACCAGGCCAGGATCACCGGCGACCCGTCGTACTACACCAAGGCGGAAGGCGCGATCGCCACGGCCGCCAAGCTGAAGTCCGGCGACGACGCGGTGCTCACCGGCCAGGCGGCGCTCGCCGCGGGCCGCCACGAGTTCGCCGACGCGGTACGGCTGGCCGAGCGTGCCCTCGACGCCAACCCGTACGGCGCCGCGGCCTACGGCGTGCTGGCCGACGCGAAGACGCAGCTCGGGGACCTGCGCGGGGCGCAGCGGGCCGTGGACGAGATGATGGGCCTGCGCCCCGGAGTGGCGGCGTTCGCCCGCGCCTCGTACGCGGCCGAGCTGCGCGGCGACCTGGGCGGGGCCCGCAAATACCTCGAAATGGCAGAGAGCGACGCCTGGTCGCCCGCCGACGTCGCCTACGCCCGCTACTACCTGGGTGAGCTGGCGCTCCACTCCGGCGACGTCGCCACGGCGGCCGGCTGGTACGCCAAGGCCCTGCAGGCCTACCCCGCCTACACGCCTGCGCTCGCGGGCCAGGCGAGAACCGCCGCGCTGAGCGGCCGCCTGACGGAGGCGCTGACCCTGTACGACACGGTCGTCGAACGCCTGCCCCTCCCCCAGTACCTGATGGAGCAGGGCGAGACCAGGCTCAAGGCCGGCCAGACGGCCGACTGGACGCTGCTCAAGGCGCAGCGCGAGCTGTTCCGGGCCGCGGGCGTGCGCGACGACCTGACGTGGGCCGAGTTCGAGGCCGACCACGGGGACCCGGCGACGGCCGTCAAGCACGCCAGGGCCGAGTACGCGCGCAACCCGAACCTCGTCGCCGCCGACGCCCTGGCCTGGGCCCTGTTCAAGGCCGGCAAGCCGGCCGAGGCGCTGCCGTACGCGAAGAAGGCCACCGCCACGGGCTGGCGGAACCCGCTGCTGAAATACCACCGCGCCAAGATCGAGCAGGCGCTCGGCCGGTCCGTCAAGGTGGACGCCGGCTTCGACCCGACGCTTCCCGCATTGGCGAGGTTCTCATGAGACCGGTCCGGCTCGTCGTGCTGTCCCTCTGTGTGAGCCTCCTGCTCGGCGCCCTGCTCGGCCCTGGGGCCGCCCAGGCCGCTCCTGTGACGATGCACCCGCTGGGCAACTTCACCGTCAACCACTACAACGGCCTGCGCGTCTCGCCCTCCGAGGTACGCAGCCTCGCCGTCGTGGATCTGGCCGAGCTGCCGTCGCTGCAGGCCAGGCCGCAGGTGGACGGCTCGTACGCGGCCCGCCGCTGCGCCGCGCTGGCCGCCGCCCAGCGGCTCACGGTGGCGGGCACGGCGGTGCCGTGGCGCGTGGCCGGCTCCTCCTTCGCGTACGCCCCCGGCCAAGGGGGCCTCCAGACCAGCCGCCTGACCTGCCGGCTCGTCGCCGAAGTCCGCGCCGCGGGGGCGGTGGAGTTCGCGGACGGGTTCGAGCAGGACAGGATCGGCTGGCGCGAGATCACCGCCGTGGGCGACGGGGTGCGGCTGGTCCGCTCCTCGGTGCCTTCCGTGAGCGTGAGCAGGGAGTTGCACGCGTACCCCGACGACCTGCTGGCGAACCCGCTCGACCAGCGCACCGCCGCGCTGACCGTCGCCCCCGGCGCGAACCTGCCCGCCTCCGGCGCTCCCGGCGGCGGCACGGTGCCGGGAGGGATGGGGATCGGCGGGCCGATCGGGGACGCCCTGGCCGCCCTGGACCGGACGTTCACGGGGTTGATCGGCTCCGACTCGCTGACGGTCCCGCTCGGGCTGCTGGCGGTCGGGCTGGCCGTGGTGCTGGGGGCCGGGCACGCGCTGATCCCCGGTCACGGCAAGACCATCATGGCCGCGTACCTGGCCGGGCGGCGCGGGCGCCCGCGCGACGCGCTCGTGGTGGGCGCTACGGTGACGGCCACGCACACGGTCGGGGTGCTGGTGGTGGGGCTGCTGCTGAGCGTGTTCACGGCGCTGGCGGGCGAGTCGGTGCTGGCCTGGCTGGGCGTGGCCAGCGGCGCCCTGATCGCAGCCATCGGCCTCCGCCTCCTCCTGAACGCCCGCCGCGGCACCTCACCGCACGACCACGGCCACGGTCACGGGCACGGGCACGGGCACGGGCACGGTCACGGGCACGGGCACGGTCACGGGCACGGGCACGGTCACGGGCACGGGCATGAGAGCGAGGCCGGGGGCGAGCGGGCGACAAAACGGGCAGGCCTGGTGGGCCTCGGCATCGCGGGCGGGCTCGTCCCCAGCCCCTCGGCCCTCGTCGTCCTCCTCGGGGCCATCGCGCTCGGCCGCACGTGGTTCGGTGTGGCGCTGGTGACCGCCTACGGCCTCGGCATGGCCGCCACCCTCACCGTCACCGGCCTGCTCCTGGTCAAGCTCGTGGACCGCCTGGAACGACGTGCCACGGCGGGCCGCCGCCTGGCCGCCAGGCTCTCGAGCCTGGCCCCGGTGGGCACGGCCGCGATGGTGGTGCTGCTCGGCGCGGGCCTGGCCCTCCGCTCGGTTGCCACCCTCTAGCACCGGTACGCCCCACGGCCTATAGTCATGTCCATGACCATTCATGGACATGACTATCCATGGCCCTGAAACACGCGGTGCTGGCGGCGCTGCTCGGCGGCGAGTACAGCGGCTACCAGCTCACCAAGATCTTCGACGTCGGCGTCTCCAACTTCTGGTACGCCGCCCCTCAGCAGCTCTACGCCGAGCTGACCAAGCTGGAGGCCGACGGGCTGATCGCGGGTCGGGAGGTCGTCCAGACGGGCCGTCCCAACAAGCGGATGTTCACCGTCACGGAGGCCGGGGCCGCAGAGCTCGCCACCTTCGCGGCCACTCCGTCCAAGCCGCTGCTCATCCGCGACGACCTCGCCGTCAAGGTGCACGCCGTGGACCACGTCGATCCGGGGCCCGTGATCGAGCAGCTCCGCGAGCGGGCCGAGGAGGCAGCCGCCAAGCTCGCCCTGTTCGAGCAGATCCTCCAGCGCATGCGCGGCGACCAGGACGAGGCGACGTTCCTGCGCCAGGGCGAGCACGTGGGCCCGTACCTCTCCGGTCTCGCGGGGTGCCGCCTGGAGCGGGAGATGCGCGACTGGTGCCTGGAGACCGCCCGAGCGCTGACCGGGCGAGCAGCCCACACACGAAGGACGAACTCATGACGTATGCCCGTTACGTCGCGATTGGCGACAGCCAGACCGAGGGGCTCGGGGACGGCGACGACACCGTCGGCCATCGCGGCTGGGCCGACCGGCTCGCCGAGCACCTGGCCGCCGCCAACCCGGACCTCCTCTACGCCAACCTCGCGGTCCGCGGCCGTCAGGCGGCCCAGATCCGGGCAGAGCAACTGCCCGCCGCCCTGGCACTGCGCCCCGACCTGGTCACGGTCATGGCCGGCATGAACGACATCATCCGCTCCGGCTTCGACGCCGCCACGGTGGCGGACATCGTGGCGGACATGATCGCCCAGCTGACCGCCGCGGGCGCGCACGTGGTCACCATGACCTTCCCCGACATCGCCAGGATCGCGCCGCTGGCCCGCCCGCTCCGGCCCAGGCTGATCGACTTCAACGCCCGCGTCCGCGAGGCCGCCGCCCGCCCCGGGGTCACGCTGGTGGACACGTTCTCGCTCGACTTCGCCACGGATGCCCGGATGTGGAGCGTCGACCGGCTGCACGCGAACCCGAGCGGCCACGCCCGCTTCGCCGCCGCCGTCGCCCACGCCCTGGACCTTCCCGGCGCCGACGACACGTGGATGGCGCCGCTCCCGCCGCTGCCCACCCTGGGCGCCTGGCGCGCGGCCTCGGCTGAAATGCGGTGGTTCGCCACATTCGCCGGCCCCTGGATCGGCCGCCGCCTCCTCGGCCGCTCCTCCGGCGACGGCCGCACCGCCAAACGCCCGCTGCTCACGCCGCTGATCGACGGAAATCAGTCGATGTTGGGCAAATCCGGGTCGTCATAGTCCACGTCGCCGTCGACTTCACCGCGCCCGAACCCCCTCCGCAGCAGCGGCCAGTCGGCGACGAGGTGATCGGCGTTCAGGTGCGTCCCGTAATCGGCCCGCCGACCGGTGGCGATCACGATCTTGTACACCGACACCTCAACCATGCCGACGGCCACGCCGCGTGGAAGGCAGATCGTGACGCCCGGAGAGGAACTCCTGGAAGGCGATCTTGACCTTGATCACCGGCCGCCGCCAGCGCTCCTCACGGCGTATGGCCGTGGCCATCTTGCGCGGTGACTTCTTGGCGTAGAGCCATCGGGCCCACGGGGAGTCTGGGCGGGCCAGCCGTACCGCGCCCACCAGCAGCATCGGCGGGACGAACAGGCCCGCCATCCCCGTCCAGATCTTGCCCTTGAGCAGGGTGATGACGGCAAGCAGGAGATTGGCCACGATCAGCGCGGCCGGGTTGACCGGCGTGCCGTAGTCCCAGGTCAGGGGACGCAGGCCGATGAGGAGCAGGCCGGTGACGGCGACCGCGATGAAGACCGCGTCCACCGAGGTGCGCCCCTCCTCCTCCCAGTACACGTCGTGCAGGTGCAGGATCAGCGCGAACTCGTCCAGCACCAGCGCGGACCCGATGCCGAAGATGCAGGCGGCGGCGGCGTAGCCGGCCTGCGAGGCGAAGGAGACGATGAGCCCGGAGACGCCGCCGACCAGCATCAGCACCACACCGAACACGACGTGGTGGATGTGCATCTCGCCCACGTTCACGTTGCGGAACCAGCCGAGCTTCGCCCTGATCAGGCGGACGTTGATACGGGTGGCGATGAACGCCACGATGAGCGTGACGAAGTAACAGAACAGCGGCAGCCGTCCTGTAGCGATGATGCTCTGCTGAAACCAGTGCTCCATAACCCTAGAAACAGATGGTACGAGCCGTCCGCCCCTTCCATGCCTCAGGACAGGAATGCCCGCAAAAGAGCTGCCGTGCCCTCCAGGTGTTCGCTCACCGCCCGCCGGGCCGCGTCGGCGTCGCCGGAGAGGATGGCGTCCACGATGGCCTGGTGCTGCACGGCGGCGTGGTCCAGGTTGACCTGGAGCATCGGGATCGCGTTCAGCAGGTCGCTGACCCGCGAGCGGGCGTCGGCGCACGCCGTGGCGAGCAGGGTCGAGCCGGTCAGCTCGGCGATGGACAGATGGAAGGCCGTGTCGAGGCGGCGGTAGTCCTCGATCGGGGCCTCGTTCAGATCCGACAGCCGGCGGCAGAGCACGGCCCGCTTCTCCTCCGTCAGACCGGACGTGGCCAGAACCTGCGCCGCCCCGCACTCCACGGCCAGGCGGAACGTGAGCGCGTCCGACAGGTCGTCCATGCCCATCTCTGCCACGACCTGCCGCAGATCGCCGGCGTCCGGCTTGGGCGGCACGTACGTGACGAACGCCCCGCCGTAGCGCCCCCGGCGCACGTCGAGATAGCCGGCGTCCGACAGCGCGCGGATGGCCTCACGCAGGGTGACCCTGCTGATGCCGAGCTGGACGGCCAGCTCGCGCTCAGGCGGCAGCTTGTCGCCGGGCGGGACCACGCCGAGCTTGATCACCTGGAGCAGCCGTTCCACGGTCTCCTCGAAGGCGTTGCCGGCCCGCACCGGCCGTAACACCGTCATCAAACGCGCCGACTCGTCCAACATGTCCTCAGGTCTTGACAAGAGATCCCGGCATACACATCAATGGTCTAAGACTAGCCCAATCAGCAGGAAAGCGCCTCAGCCCAGATCGGAGCGGGACAACGTGAGCGAGGGGTCGAGCACCGGATTCCTTTCCGTCAGCGAGCTGCGCGACGAGGTGGCGGCCGGGCGCATCGACACCGTCCTTCTCGCCATCGCGGACATGCAGGGCAGGTTGCAGGGCAAGAGACTGTCCGCACGCTATTTCCTCGACGAGGTGCTGCACCACGGCTCCGAGGGATGCAATTACCTGCTGGCCGTGGACGTCGACATGAACACCGTCTCCGGCTACGCGATGTCGTCCTGGGAGCGGGGCTACGGCGACTTCGTGATGAAGCCGGACCTCGCGACATTGCGCAGGGTGCCGTGGCACGAGGGGACGGCGATGCTGATGGCGGATCTGGCCTGGGAGAGCGGCGGCGACGTGACCGCCTCGCCCCGGCAGATCCTGCGCAGGCAGCTCGCCCGCCTCGCCGAACGCGGGCTGTCCGCGTACGTGGGCACCGAGCTGGAGTTCTGCGTCTACGAGGACAGCTACGAGGACGCGTGGAAGCGCGGCTACCGGGACATGTCGCCTTCCAACCTCTACAACGTGGACTACTCGCTCCTCGGCACCGCCCGCGTCGAGCCGCTGCTCAGGCGGATCCGCCGGAGCATGGAGGGCGCCGGTCTCTACGTCGAGTCCGCCAAGGGCGAATGCAACCTGGGCCAGCACGAGATCGCCTTCCGCTACGACGAGGCGCTCAAGACCTGCGACCATCACGTCATCTACAAGACCGGCGCCAAGGAGATCGCCGCCCAGGAGGGCAAGTCGATCACCTTCATGGCCAAGCCCAACCAGCGCGAGGGCAACTCCTGCCACATCCACATCTCGCTGCGGCTCAGCGAAGGCGATCCGGTGATGGCGGGCGAGGGGCCGTACGGGCTCTCCCCGCTCGGCGCCCGCTTCATCGCCGGACAGCTGGCCTGCCTGCGCGAGCTCACCCTCCTGTACGCGCCCAACATCAACTCCTACAAGCGCTACGTCCCCGGCAGCTTCGCCCCCACGGCCGTCAAGTGGGGCGTGGACAACCGCACCTGCTCGCTCAGGCTGGTGGGCCACGGCCTGTCGCTGCGCGTGGAGAACCGGGTGCCGGGCGGCGACGTCAACCCGTACCTCGCGGTGTCCGCGCTGATCGCGGCCGGGCTGCACGGCATCGACAACGAGCTGCCGCTGGAAAGCGCGTACGAGGGCAACGCCTACGACTCCGGCGCCGAGACCGTCCCCCACACGCTGCGTGACGCGCTGGCGCTGTTCGAGGGGTCGAAGCTGGCGCGCGAGACGTTCGGCGAGGACGTGGTCGAGCACTACGCGAACAACGCGCGGGTGGAGCTGGCCGCGTTCGACGCGGCAGTGACGGATTGGGAGCTGTTCCGTGGTTTCGAGCGGATGTGAATGGGGCGCATGAAGATCGTTAATCCGGCGACGGAGGACGTCGTCGCCGACGTCGAGCTGGCCGACGCCGCCGAGGTCGACCGGGCCGTGGAGCGTGCCAGGAAGGCGTACGAGAGCTGGCGCGAGGTCTCGCCAGGCGACCGGGCGCGGCTGCTGCGCAGGTTCGCGGACCTGGTGGACGAGCACGGCGAGGAGCTGGCGCGGCTGGAGCTGGCCAACGCCGGGCACCCGATCGGCAACGCCCGCTGGGCGGCCGGCAACGTGCGTGACGTGCTGCACTTCTACGCCGGCGCCCCCGAGCGCGACCACGGCAGGCAGATTCCGGTGCCCGGTGGCGTGGACATCACGTTCCAGGAGCCGCTGGGCGTCGTCGGTGTCATCGTGCCGTGGAACTTCCCTATGATGATCATGTCCTGGGGCATGGCCCCGGCGCTCGCGGCCGGCAACACGGTGATCGTCAAACCGGCCGAGTGGACCCCGCTGACCGCGCTGAGGCTGGCCGAGCTGGCCCTCGCCGCGGGCCTCCCCGAGGGGGTGCTCCAGGTCCTGCCTGGGGCAGGGGAGGTCGCGGGGGCCCGCCTGGTGGAGCATCCCGGCGTGGCGAAGATCGTGTTCACCGGCTCGACCGAGGTGGGCAAGGAGATAGCCGCCAAGGCGGCGCAGCATGTCAAGCGGGTCACGCTGGAGCTGGGCGGCAAGTCCGCGAATATCGTCTTCGCAGACGCGGATCTCGAAAAGGCGGCGAAAACCGCCCCCTATGCTGTCTTCGACAACTCCGGCCAGGACTGCTGCGCCCGGTCCCGGCTGCTCGTCCAGGCCGCGGTGTACGACGAGTTCATGGAGCGCCTCGCGACGGCCGTACGGGGCGTCAAGGTCGGCGACCCGCTCGACGAGAGCACCGAGATGGGCCCGCTGATCAGCGCCGAGCACCTCGACCGCGTGCGCGGCTTCGTCCAGGGCACCCCCTACCTGCAGGGGTCCTGCCCCGACGGCAAGGGCTACTGGTTCCCGCCGACCGTGCTGACGCCCGGCGTGACGGACCCGGCGTTCACCGAGGAGATCTTCGGGCCCGTCGTGTCCGTGGTGCGCTTCGAGGACGAGGCCGAGGCCGTACGGATCGCGAACGACACCCCCTATGGCCTGAGCGGCTCCATCTGGACCCGCGACGTCGGGCGGGCGCTACGCGTGGCCAGGGCGGTCGAGGCGGGCAACCTGTCGGTCAACTCGCACTCGTCGGTCCGCTACTGGACCCCGTTCGGCGGCTTCAAGCAGTCCGGACTCGGCAGGGAGCTCGGCCCGGACGCCCTGGCGGCCTTCACCGAGACCAAGAACGTCTTCATCTCATGGGAGTGAATCAAGTGCAGCGGTTGCAGGACAGGGTGGCCGTCATCACCGGCGCGGGCAGCGGCATCGGGCTTGCCACCGCGCGCAGGTTCGCCGAGGAGGGCGCCAAGGTCGTCTGCGTGGACATCGACGAGGAGGCGGGCGTCAAGGCGGCGAACGAGGTCGGCGGCCTCTTCGTCAAGGCCGACGTGACCAGCGAGGACGACGTCGTCGGGATGTTCCGGACCGCCTTCGACACCTACGGCAGCGTGGACATCGCCTTCAACAACGCGGGCATCTCGCCCCCCGACGACGACTCCATCCTGGAGACCGGCCTCGACGCCTGGCGCCGGGTCCAGGAGGTGAACCTGACCAGCGTCTACCTCTGCTGCAAGCACGTCATCCCGTACATGCGGCGCCAGGGCAAGGGCTCGATCATCAACACCGCGTCGTTCGTGGCCGTCATGGGCTCGGCGACCTCGCAGATCTCGTACACGGCGTCCAAGGGCGGGGTGCTGGCGATGACGCGCGAGCTGGGCGTGCAGTTCGCCAGGGAGGGCATCAGGGTCAACGCGCTGTGCCCGGGGCCGGTGAACACGCCGCTGCTGCAGGAGCTGTTCGCCAAGGACCCGGAGCGGGCGCAGCGGCGGCTGGTGCACATTCCCGTGGGGCGCTTCGCCGAGGCGTCGGAGATCGCGGCGGCGGTGGCGTTCCTGGCCAGCGACGACGCGTCGTTCATCACGGGCAGCGAGTTCCTGGTCGACGGGGGCATCTCCGGCGCCTACGTCACGCCGCTCTAGCTCTGGGGGTCATCGTGCAGCGTCCCGTCATCGGCATCACGTCGTACGTCGAGCCGGCGAAGTTCACGGTCTGGGAGGACATGACCGTGGCGCTTCTGCCGTACATGTACGTGGAGCAGGTCGTACGCGCCGGCGGGCAGCCGGTCGTGCTGCCGCCGGCCGGCGAGCCCGCGCGGATCGTGGGCCGCCTGGACGGGCTCATCCTGGCCGGTGGCGGGGACATCGACCCGGCGAGGTACGGCGAGTCGCCTAGGGCACAAACCGGCTATATCCGCAAATTTCGCGATGAGGCGGAGTTTGCCCTTCTCACTGCGGCCCTCGACGCGGGCCTGCCGTACCTGGGCATCTGCCGCGGGCTCCAGGTGCTCAACGTCGCCCTCGGGGGCAGCCTCCACCAGCACCTCCCCGACGTGGTCGGGCACGCGGGCCACTCCCCCGCGCCCGGCCGCTTCGGCCCGCTGCCCGTCACCGCCGTCCCCGGCACCCGCGTGGCCAAGGCGCTGGGCACCGACCCCGTGACGGTCCCCCACTATCACCACCAGGCCATCGACCGCCTCGCGCCCGGCCTCACCGTCACCGCCACCGCCGGCGACGGCACGATCGAGGCGGTCGAGCTGGACTCGGCCCCCTTCGCCGTGGCCGTGCAGTGGCACCCGGAGGCCGCCGAGGACTGCGCGCTCTTCGAGGCCCTCATCGCCGCCTGCTGACGGCCGGGCGGCCGCCGCGAGCGACGTGCGAGGTGCCACAGCTCGCGAGGGCCAGGGAGGCAACCAAGCCGAAAGCCGCTGTTCGCCGATTCATACCCTTTCGACGTCACGACCCCCGGAGCGGTTCATGAGGGGCCAGAACGCGACAACACCGCCATCACACCACTAGGCTTGCGGACATCACCGGCATAACCGTGCGGGAGAGCGCCCTGACAGCCGGTCAGGGTCCCTGAAGGAGCAAGCCCTCCCCGCAAACCTCTCAAGGCAAAGGACCGCACGGCCAATGGTGACCTCTGGAAAGCAGGCCTGTGGGGCCTCGCCGAAGGTGAAAGTCCGGCAAAACTCGGGCGAAGCTCTCAGGCATCGATGACAGAGGGGGAGGATGCTGGCATCCGATCCTGTCCAGAGGTGCGACAAATGTCCCGACCCACACCGCTACGAGACGTTCACGAGAGCCTCGGCGCCACGCTCACCGACTTCGCGGGGTGGCTCATGCCGCTCCGGTACGGGAGCGAGTCCGCGGAGCACAACGCCGTTCGCCAGTCGGCCGGGCTGTTCGACCTCTCGCACATGGGGGAGATCTTCCTGACCGGGCCGCAGGCCGGTGAGGCCCTCGACTACGCGCTGGTCGGCCACCTGTCGGCGCTGGTGCCCGGTCGGGCCAGGTACACCATGATCGTCAATGAGCGCGGCGGGGTGCTCGACGACCTCATCGTCTACCGGCTCGGCGACGCGGAGTTCATGGTCGTAGCAAACGCCTCGAACTACGAAAAAGTCGGGAATGAGCTGAAAGAGCGTGCGAAGGCGTACGACGTGGTGGTCGAGGACCGCTCGGACCAGTACGCACTCATCGCCGTGCAGGGACCCCGATCCCAGGAGATCCTCGCCACGCTCACCGACGCCGACCTCGCCGGGCTCAAGTACTACGCGGGCCTGCCCGGGCTGGTCGACGGGCGGCAGGCACTCATCGCCCGCACCGGCTACACCGGCGAGGACGGGTTCGAGCTGTTCGTCGCCAATCAGGACGCGGTGCCGCTCTGGCACGCGCTCATGGCGGCGGGCAAGCCGTACGGGCTCAAGCCCGCCGGCCTGTCCAGCCGCGACACCCTCCGGCTCGAGGCAGGCATGCCGCTGTACGGGAACGAACTCGGCGTCGAACTGACCCCATTCGACGCGGGGCTGGGCAGGGTGGTGAAATTCGACAAGCCGGGCGACTTCGTCGGCAGGTCGGCGCTCGAGGCGGTCAAGGACGACACGCCGCGGCGCCGTCTCGTCGGCCTGGTCGCGCGGGGACGCCGGGTGCCGCGCCACGGCTACCCGGTCACCAAGGACGGCGCCGTAGTCGGCGAGGTCACGAGCGGTGCGCCCTCCCAGACCCTGGGAAGGCCCATCGCGATGGCCTACGTGGACGCCGGCGTCGAATCAGGCCTGGCCGTGGACATCCGGGGCAGCCAAGAACCTATGGACCTGGTAGAGCTGCCCTTCTACAGGAGGAACAAGTGAGCAACATCCCTGACGACCTGAGCTACACCAAGGAGCACGAGTGGGTGGCGGGCCTCGACGACGGCATCACCGTGACCGTCGGCGTCACGGCCTTCGCCGCCGACTCACTTGGTGACGTCGTCTACGTGCAGCTCCCCGAGGTCGGCTCGACCGTCGAGGCGGGCGACTCCGTGGGCGAGGTGGAGTCCACCAAGTCGGTGAACGAGATCTACACCCCCGTCGGCGGTGAGATCGTCGAGGTGAACCAGGTCGTCGTGGACGACCCGAGCCTGGTCAACAGCGACCCGTACGGCGAGGGCTGGATGTTCAGGGTGCGCGTCGAAGGCGAGCCCGAAGACGTGCTCTCCGCCGAGGAGTACACGGCGCTCACCTCGGGCGAATCCTGATCCACCAGCCGGGGCCCCTCGCGGGCCCCGGCCCTGCATGAAGGGCGCACATCAATGGCGATCAGCGTCTTCGACCTCTTCAAGATCGGCATCGGCCCGTCGAGCTCCCACACGGGAGGCCCGATGGCGGCCGCGCACAAGTTCGCCCGCGGGCTGCACGACGACGGCCTGCTCTCGCAGGTCACGCGCGTCGAGGCCATCCTGTACGGCTCGCTCGGCCTGACCGGCAAGGGCCACGGCAGCGACAAGGCGGTCCTGCTCGGCCTCTCCGGCGAGAAGCCCGAGCTGGTGGACGTCGACTCCATCGACGCCCGGCTGGCCGGGATGCGCGAGTCGGGCACGGTCAAGCTGTACGGGACGCACGAGATCCCCTTCGTCGTGGGCGAGCACCTCGTCTTCGAACGCAAGATCTCGCTGCCCGAGCACCCGAACGGCATGCGCTTCACCGCGTACACGGCCGATGGCGAGAAGCTGAGGGAGAAGGTCTACTTCTCGGTCGGCGGCGGCTTCGTCGTGGACGAGAAGGCCACCGGCGCCGACCGCATCAAGCCGGACGACACCGTCCTGCCCTACCCCTTCACCACCGGGGAAGAGCTGCTCAAGCACTGCTCCAACACGGGCCTGTCCATCTCGGCGCTCATGCTCGAGAACGAGAAGGCGTTCGGCCGCACCGAAGAGGAGATCCGCTCGGGCCTGCTGCGGCTCTGGGAGGTCATGTCCGAGTGCGTGCGTCGCGGCATCACCAAGGAGGGCGTCCTGCCCGGCGGCCTCAAGGTCAAGCGCCGTGCCAACCAGCTCCACCGCCGCCTGCAGTCCGAGTCGGCCGAGAAGGACCCGCTGCAGGCCATCGACTGGGTGACGCTGTTCGCGCTGGCGGTCAACGAGGAGAACGCCGCGGGCGGCCGCATCGTCACCGCCCCCACCAACGGCGCAGCCGGCATCATCCCGGCGGTCCTGACGTACTACACCCGCTTCATCCCCCACGCGGACGAGGAGGGCGTGGTGCGCTTCCTGCTGACGGCGGGCGCCATCGGCGTGCTGTTCAAGGAGAACGCCTCGATCTCGGGCGCCGAGGTGGGCTGCCAGGGAGAGGTCGGCTCGGCCTGCTCGATGGCCTCGGCCGCCCTTACCGAGGTCCTCGGCGGCACGCCCGAGCAGGTGGAGAACGCGGCCGAGATCGGCATCGAGCACAACCTGGGCCTGACCTGCGACCCGATCGGCGGGCTGGTCCAGATCCCGTGCATCGAGCGGAACGCGGTGGCCTCCAACAAGGCCATCACGGCCGCCCGGATCGCCCTGCGCGGCGACGGCCGCCACTTCGTGGCCCTCGACAAGGCCATCAAGACCATGCGGGACACGGGCCGGGACATGCTGGACAAGTACAAGGAGACGTCGCGGGGCGGACTCGCCGTGAACGTGATCGAGTGCTGAATAATCGGCCATTTCGGGAAATAGCCGATTAGCGAGAACGGGCAGGACCGATTTCCCGAAAGTGTCGGTCCCCGGCCGTAGGCTACGTCCATGCCGAATATCGATCCCAGCCCCGAAGAACTGGCCCGATTCGTGCGTCAGGCTCGGTCGATGACCGAGGTCCTGTCCTTGCTGGGCCTGAGAAACTCCGGTGGCCGGCGGGCGAGCCTGGGCCGGAAAATAGCCGCACTCGGCATCGACACCAGCCATTTCCGTCGCACATCGCGAAGTAAATATTCCCTCGAGATCCTGTCCGCGGCAGCGGCGGCATCGACGAGCGTCTACGAAGTTCTCGACCACCTCAATATCACCCGTAGCGGTGGGGCACATTCGCATATCAGACCGCCGGATCCAAGCTCTTGGCATTGACATATCGCACTTCTCCCACGCTCCCGGGCGTCGATGGGGCGCGCTGCCCGAGCAGTTCGAGCGCGGCGCCCTTGAAGAGGCGGCCAAGGGCGCGAAGAGCATGCGGGAAATTCTGCGGCGTCTTGGCGTGGCCGAGAGCGGGAGGTCACGGGAAGAGGTCCGCCGTCAGCTCCGGTCTTTCGACATCGCCGAGCCCACCGGCTTCCGGCGTCTCCGCCTGGACGAGAACGAGGTCAGATCCGCGGCGAAAGAATCCCGATCGGTGGCGTCGATGATGCGCCGTCTCGGCCTGCCCGTCAGCGAAACGAATCGGCGGCGTCTCCTCCGGAGCATCGCGCGCTATGCCATCGACACGGCACACTTCGAACGCGAGATCACCAGTTCGGTAATGAGCAAGCCCCGCAGAGACCCCACCGCCGTTCTCGTGCAGCGCCCTCTTAGGGCGAGCCGCACTCCAGGCGCGGTGCTGCGACGAGCTCTGGACGAGATCGGCGTACCGGCGCGTTGCGTCAAGTGCGGAACCGGAGGCACGTGGCAAGGGAAACCACTGACACTGGAGGTGGACCACATCAACGGCAATCCACTCGACAATCGGCGAGAGAACCTGAGACTGCTGTGCCCGAACTGCCACTCGCAAACGGCGACTTTTGCCGGGCGAAACAGAGGCCGATCCAGTGCATAAGTGTGCGGGCGGGGGGACTCGAACCCCCACGGTGTCTCCACCAACAGGACCTAAACCTGCCGCGTATGCCATTTCGCCACGCCCGCGCAGCTCCCGCGGAAGCGGGCCGCACATAGTTTAGCGCTCCGAATGGGCGTGAGGCGCGAGTGTTAGCTGAGCCTGCGAAGACGGGCGCGGGCCCTTGATGTAGGGCCCGCGGTTGGAGGTCAGCTCAGGCCGAGCCTCTTCTTCAACGCCGCCACATGGCCCGTGGCCTTCACGTTGTAGAGCGCCTGCTCCACCTTCCCGTCCGCGTCGATGACGAACGTCGAGCGGATGACCCCCACGACCTCCTTGCCGTAGAGCTTCTTCGTGCCGTACGCCCCGTACGCCTGGTGGACGCCCAGGTCGGGGTCGGACAGCAGCGGGAAGGTCAGGGCGTCGCGCTCGGCGAACTTGACCAGCTTCGCCGGCTTGTCCTTCGACACGCCGAGGACGACGAAACCTTCGGCGGTCAACTGGTCGAGGCTGTCGCGGAAGTCGCAGGCCTGCTTGGTGCAGCCGGGCGTCATCGCGGCGGGGTAGAAATAGAGGATCACCCGCTTGCCGCGGTAAGCGTCAAGGGAGACGGGGGTGCCGTCGGCGGCGGGTAGCGTGAACTCGGGCGCGGCGTCGCCGGGCGCGAGCTTGGTTTCGGTCAATGTGCCCTCCTGAGTTCTTCCCGCCAACTTACCGGCCTGGCCGCCGTGCCGTACGGCGTGCCGACCTGACAGACTGATCACGACCACAACGGGCGGAGCTCGCACGGCACGCGGAGCGGGCGCGGCCACGCCTACGGTCGAGAGGAGAGACATGGCTGACACCGATCCCGACGAGCTGGAGCGGCGGATCGCGCGGACGCGAGCGGAGTTGGCGCAGACGGTTGACGCCATTGCCGACCGGGTGAGCCCCAAGCGGGTCGCCGAGCGCACGGTGGCCGACGTCAAGAGCCGGGCCACGAACTTCGTGACGTCCGTGGGCGACGCCCTGGGCGTGACGCCGCGGCCGGCCGCGTACAGCGACGATGCCGATGGGGTCTGGGAGGAGGAGCGGCCCGACCTGGCGCCGGTGCTGATCGGGGTCGGGGCCGTGCTGGTCGTGGGGGCGGCCATCATGCTCTGGCGCCGCCGCAAGCGCCGCTGACCCGGGGGCGGTCGGGCGTTCAGAGGAAGGTCCGGCCCTCGCCCCGGTACGTGGGCACCGACTCCACCAGGGTGTCGCCGTCGATGAGGTGGAGCGTGTCGAAGCGCTCGCACATCTCGCCCGCCTTGGCGTGCCTGAACCACACCCTGTCCCCGATCCGCAGGTCCTCGGCCGCCTGGCCGAGCAGCGGGGTCTGTACCTCGCCCGCCCCCTCGTCAGGGGCGTAGCTGAGCCCGGCGGGCAGATAAGGCTGGGGCAGGCGGCTCGGCCCGGGGGCGCCCGAGGCCAGGTAGCCGCCGCCGAGCACGGTCACCGTGTTGGGGGCCGGGCGGCGGACCACCGGCAGGGCGAACATCGCGGCCGGGTGCCCGGTGAAGCGGCGGTAGAAGTCGAACAGCCTCGGATGGAAGAAGCCGGATCCGGCCGCCACCTCCGTGACGGCCTTCTCGCGCACGGTCCGCTCGACCGACCCGGTGCCGCCGCCGTTGACGAACTCGAGGTCGGTGACCTGGCGGACGGCGTTCACGATGCGGCCGCGCCTGAGGACGAGGTCCCTGGCGGAGCGGGCCTGCATGATGCGGATGGCGCGGGTGTAGGCGGCGTTCGCGGGCGGGGCGTCGCCGACTCCGGCGATCTGCGCCTCGTACGCCATCAGCCCGGCCAGCCTGAACCCGGGGCGCTTGGCGATGGCGGCGGCCAGGTCGGCGGCCTCCTCCGGTTCGCGGATGGGCGAGCGGAGAGCTCCAGCCCGAAATTTCCCGCCGAAGGCGACATATCCGGCGTCAATGTCGATACATATCCTGATTTCGGCCCGAGAGTGGACCTCTGAGACGGCCGCCTCGGTGAAGTCCAGGTGGGCGAGCGAGTCAATGGTCACGGTGATGTGCCCGGCCGCGTCGGCGTTCCCGGCCAGCTCGGCCAGTGCGTGCCGATCGGCCGTCGGGTAGGCCACAAGGATGTCGGTGAAGCCATGGGAGGCCAGCCACAGGGCCTCGGGCAGGGTGAAGGCCATGATGCCCTGGAAGCCGTCCATGGCCAGGATGCGCTCGAGCACGGGGCGGCTGCGTACCGACTTGCTCGCCACCCGGATCGGCTTGCCCGCCGCCCGCCGTACCAGGTCCGCCGCGTTGGCCCGCATGGCCGCCAGGTCGAGGATCGCGAGCGGTGGTTCGAGCGTCGCTGTGGCCCGGTCGTAGCGCTGGCGATCGTCCATATGAGCAGCGTAACGGCATACAGGACAAATGAATATGAGCGCTGTTCGCATTAGTGCCTGGCGTCGTAATGTTCGGGCAAACGGGCGGCGAGGGCGCGGTTCTGGTCACGCGGCACCCGTGTACGTCTGTCGTTGTGATGACCACGCTTCAGCAGACAAGGCCCGTCGCCGCCGTCACGACGCGGCAAACCGGGCTGCGCAGAGCGAGAAGGGCGCTCAGGCCGGCGCGTACCCTCCCTGGAGCCTTCGTCGCGCTCGCACTGGCCGCCGGGTTGGGGGCGACAGCGGCCGAAGTGGTGTCGGGGCTGATCGGCCACCCGCTCGGCTGGATCTCCGTGAACAAGTTCATGGATCTCGCGGGCAAGACCACCTGGCCGGAGCTGTCCACCGCCGCCCTGGTCGCGGCGGGGGCCGGCACTCTGATGCTGCTCCTGGCACTCGTGCCGGGCCGCTCCGGGCTGGTGCCCGTGGAGACGTCCGACCCGCTGATCGTCATCGGCATCACCCGCGCGGGCCTGCGCCGCACGCTACGCGCGGCCGCCCAGCAGGTGGCGGGGGTGGACAAGGCCCGGGTACGGCTGCGCCGCCGCACCATCGAGGTCACGATCGTGACGCAGTCGGAGAGCTCGGGCGCCATGCTCAAGCAGATCGGCACGGCGGTGGGAGACCGGCTGGCGGGCGTGGGCACGCTGGGCACGGGCGAGGTCGTGGTCCGGCTACGCAGGAAGGGGCGGTAGATGCGGCAGTACACAGGCAACCGCATGGGCCTGGCCATCGTGGGCGGGACGCTGCTCAGCCTGGGCACCTACGCCTGGCTCCGCGGCCACGACCGCTTCTTCGACCTGCCGGCCACCGCGAAAGTCCTCTCTGCCCAGACCCGAAAGGCGCTCGACGAGCCCTGGACCCTGTGGGCACTGGCCCTGAGCCTGGTGCTGCTGGCCCTGCTCTCGCTCCGCTGGCTGCTGCTCAGCCTCGGCTGGGGCCGCCGCGGCGCGCAGAACGGCACGGGCACCGCCATGCTGTTCGTCGGGCTGAAGAACGTGGAGGGGCTGGGCAGGGCACAGGTACGGGTCGGCGAGCACAGCCTGCGCATCGGGCTCACCTGCCCGGCGGCCGCGGATGTGGGCGCGGTGGTGAGCAAGCTGGACCAGGAGATCGTCGGCAGGATCCGCCGGGAGATCCGCAACGACGACGCGGGCACCGTCGTCCGCCTGCACGTCCGCCGCTAGCTCGGCTAGCCGGTGCTGGTCGGCACGGGGGCGGGCGCCACGCTGAAGCTCGGGGCGACAGGAGCGGCAGGAGCAGCAGGTGCCGGGGGCGCCACGTTGCCGCACCGGACGCCGTCCGGCCCCCGGTCGCAGACCGCGCCGGGTGCGGGGACCAGGTAACGCTCGTGCCTGAAGCCCGGTTCCCAGAACATTTCCCCGCGCATCTCGTCCCGGTGCGTGAGGCCGCTGACCGCGGCCACGGCACCCCCGCCGAGCAGGCCGCCGAGCACGAGGCCGATCAGTCCGGCGCCGAGGACCTGGGCCTGCTTCTGCCGGAAGAAGTCCCGGTAGGACTCGGGACGCGAAGGCGACGCCAAGGGCATGGTGGGCGCGAAGCCGGGACCCGGTGGGGCCTCGCCGTACCTCAGCCTGCTCCGCCCCTCCGCTCCGGACTGGTGCAGATCCTCGGTCTCCTCCGCGGGGGCAGGGTCGCGCGGTGCTTCCTCTTCACCGCGCGACCCGGCTTCGCGATCATGATCCGCCATCACGATCTCCCTTTACTCGCCCGCAAGAGGGGCGCTCCCAGGAACTAGGATGCCCAAATCACCGTAAGCCCGGCGTAAGACCCGGGCCAGCGCCGCGCCGTGTAAGACCTGGGTCGTAGTCGCACTTCCACCTCCAGATGGAACAACGGTCAGCTGGAGGTACATATCGTGAGGATGTGTTCGGCAAGGTACGGGCGTGGTCGAGGCGCCATGACAAGCTGGCGGGCGCCCTCCGGGTGGCGCCGCTCGCCGCGCTGTGCGCCCTCCTGGCGGTCCCGTACGCCACCCTTCAGCCGTCGGCGGGCGGCACGTACCTCGGCGTGGCCGGATACCTGGGCCTGTCCGCGGCGCTGCTGCTGCCGCTGCTCTGGCGCGACCGGCCGGTCGCCTCGTTCGCCCTCGTCTCCCTGGTCAGCTTCGGCCAGTGGCTGGCGCACGCCGGTCCGCTGCCCGCCAACCTCGCGGTGCTGATCGCGCTCTGGGCGGTCGCCTACAGGTGCTCGTTCCGCTGGGCGCTGGCCGCGTGCCTGGTGGCCGAGCTGGGAGTGTTCCTGGCGCTGGTCAACTGGGACACGCCCACGTTCGGCATGTTCTTCGGCGGCTCGATCTTCGTGGTGACGATCTGGCTGACCGGCCTGTACGCCAACACGCGCAGGCGATACCTCGAAGGGCTGGAGGAGCGCGCCGAGCGGGCCGAGCGCGAGCGCGACCAGCAGGCCAGGATGGCGGCGGCGGCCGAGCGCGCCAGGATCGCGAGGGAGCTGCACGACGTCGTGGCACACAACGTCAGCGTGATGGTGGTGCAGGCCGACGGCGCGGGCTACGCCCTCGACACCGATCCCGAGCAGGCCCGCCTGGCCGTCAGGGCCATCTCCAAGACGGGCCGCGCGGCCCTGGCCGAGATGCGCAGGCTGGTCGGCGTTCTGCGCGAGGACGAGGCGACGATCATCGACTACACCCCGCAGCCCGGCCTCGGACAGCTCGGTGAGCTGGTGCGGGGCTCGGCCGTGCCCGCCCGGCTGGAGGTCGGCGGGGTCCCGCGCGAGCTGCCCGAGGGCCAGCAGCTCGCGGTCTACCGCATCGTCCAGGAGGCGCTGACGAACGCGCTCAAGCACGGCGGCCCCGGCGTGCAGGCGGTCGTGGAGATCGACTACAGCGGCCCGGAGCTGGTCGTACGCGTGACCGATGACGGCAGGGGCGCGGCCGCGCCCAGTAGCTCTGACGGCCACGGCCTGATCGGCATGCGCGAGCGGGCCGGCATGTACGGCGGCGCCGTCTCGGCGGGTCCCCGGCAGGGCGGCGGCTTCGAGGTGCTGGCCAGGCTGCCCATGGTCAACGCGGCGTAGAGGAGGCGACCGGGTGATTCGCGTGATGCTCGTCGACGACCAGCAGCTGTTGCGGGCCGGGTTCAGGATGGTGCTCTCGGCCCAGCCGGACATCGAGGTGGTGGCGGAGGCCGGAGACGGGCTCTCAGCGCTGGAGATGCTAGAGACCACCGAGGTGGATGTCGTGCTCATGGACGTGCGCATGCCGAACATGGACGGCGTCGAGGCCACCAAGCGCATCAACGGGCCGAAAGTGCTGATCCTGACCACGTTCGACCTCGACGAGTACGCGTTCGCGGCGGTCAAGGCGGGCGCGGCCGGGTTCCTGCTGAAGGACGTGCCCACGGCCGACCTGGTCAGCGCGATCAGGATCGTGCACGCGGGCGACGCGGTGGTCTCGCCGAGCACCTTACGGCGGATGCTGGACAGGTTCGCCACGCACCTGCCGACGGACGAGCCGGTGCCGGGGGCCGACCTGACGCCGCGCGAGCGCGAGGTGCTGCTCATGGTGGCGCGCGGCCTGTCCAACGCCGAGATCTCGGGCCGCCTTGAGGTGGCGGAGGCGACGGTGAAGACGCATCTCGGGCGGGTCCTGGCCAAGCTGGGGCTGCGGGACCGGGCGCAGGTGGTGGTGTACGCGTACGAGGCCGGGCTGATCGTGCCGTCACATCGGCCGAAAGTCTGACCGGGGTCATCTGGAGGCCTACACAAAGTCCATCCACAGGGCCCATAAATCCTGAACTTTCCACTCCTAGCGTGAAGCGCATGAATGTGACGCTCACCCAAGCCCCACCCGCGGTGGTGGCCAGAGATCTCACCAAGGTGTACGGCCAGGGCGACGCCCAAGTACACGCCCTTCGCGCGGTGGACGTGTCCTTCGCCACGGGGGCGTTCACCGCCATCATGGGCCCGTCGGGCTCGGGCAAGTCCACGCTGATGCACTGCCTGGCCGGGCTCGACGCCGCCACGTCGGGCACCGTGCACATCGGCGACGTGGAGCTGACCGGGCTGAGCGACCGGCAGCTCACGCTGCTGCGGCGCGAGCGGATCGGATTCGTCTTCCAGGCGTTCAACCTGCTGCCCACGCTCACCGCCGAGCAGAACATCCGCCTGCCGCTGGACATCGCCGCCCGCCAGGCGGACCAGCCGCTGTTCGACCGGGTCATCGAGACCGTGGGGCTGAAGGACCGCCTCTCGCACAAGCCGGCCGAGCTGTCCGGCGGCCAGCAGCAGCGTGTGGCCGTGGCCAGGGCGCTGATCAGCAAGCCTCAGGTGATCTTCGCCGACGAGCCGACGGGCAACCTCGACTCCCGCAGCGGCGCCGAGGTCCTGTCATTCCTGCGCACCTCCGTACGCGAGCTGGGCCAGACCATCGTCATGGTCACGCACGACCCGGTGGCCGCCTCGTACGCCGACCGCGTGGTGTTCCTGCGCGACGGCGAGCTGGTCACCGAGATCACTGCGCCGACGCCGCAGTCCGTGCTGGACATGCTCGTGAAGCTGGAGGCGTGAGGTGCTGAAGTCGGCACTGGCCGGGCTGCGCGCGCACAAGCTCAGGCTGCTGCTCACCTCGCTGGCGATCATGCTCGGCGTGGGGTTCATCGCGGGCACGTTCGTGCTGAACGACACCGTGCAGGCCGGGTTCGCGCAGCGGGTCACGGCCGACGCGGCCAAGGTGGACGTGGCCGTGCTGCCCAAGGGCCCGGACGCCGTGCTGCCCGAGCGGGTCCTTGAGCAGATACGCGCGCTGGACGGCGTGGCCGAGGCGCAGGGCCTGATCCGCGCCTCCGCGCCCGTGCTCGGCAAGGACGGCAAGACCGCCGGGAACGCCCCCACCACCGCCCTGTCCATCGTCCGGGGCCCGCTCGACCGCACCGACATCGTCTCGGGCACCGGTCCCGGAACCGACGACCAGGCCGCCGTGCTCGACAAGAACACCGCCAAGGCCCAGGGCTTCCAGGTCGGCGACACGATCACAGTGCTCGACGACCGGCAGCGCCGGCACCAGTTCAAGCTCGTCGGCCTGCTCGACCCCGGCGTGGACCAGGAGCTCTCCTACACCGGAGCGGTCGGCTTCACCGCGGCCACCGCGCAGCGGATGAGCGGCGCGAAGGGTTACCGCGAGATCGACGTCGCGGGCCCGGCTCCCGGGCTGAAGCAGGCCGTCGCGGCCGCGGTCGGCGGCGCGTACGTGGTCAAGACCGGCGGCGAGCTGGCCGACGACCTGGCCAGGGCGGCGGGGGTGGAGACCCGCACGCTCACGCTGGGCCTGCTGATGTTCGGCGTCGTGGCGATGATGGTGGCCGCGCTGGTCATCTACAACACCTTCAACATCCTCGTCGCCCAGCGCACCAGGGAGATGGCGCTGCTGCGGTGCATCGGCGCCACGCGCGGGCAGGTGTTCGGCTCGATCCTGCTGGAGTCCGCCCTGGTCGGCGCTCTCGCCTCCGCGTTCGGCCTGGCCATCGGGTACGGCCTGGCCTCGCTCACGCTGACCGTTCTGAGCGCGCTCGACGCTCCGCTGCCCACGGACGCGGCCGTCACGCTCACCCCTGCCACGATCGCGGCCGGCCTGGCCGTCGGCGTGGTGGTCACGGTGTGCGCGGCGCTGCTGCCCGCCAGGTCGGCCACCAGGGTCGCGCCGATCGCCGCGCTGCGCAGCCAGGTCGAGGAGCAGACGTTCCGTGCCGGTCTGCTGCGCGCCCTGTTCTCCACGCTCTTCCTGGTGGCGGGCCTCGCCACCACGTCTGTGGGCGCGTTCGTGCTCCAGCCCGGCGAGCAGGTCTCGCTCTTGGTCGTGATGGCCGGGGGCGCGCTGACGTTCCTCGGGGTGCTGATCCTGGGCCCGGTGCTGGTCAAGCCGATGAGCGCGCTGGTCGGATGGATCCCGGGCAAGCTGTTCGGGGTGCCGGGGCGGCTGGCGGTGGACAACTCGGGCCGCAACCCGAAGCGGGCCGCGACCACCACCATCGCGCTGACCATCGGCGTGACGCTCATGACGCTGATCTCCGTGGTCACCGCGTCCACCAGGCTGACGATGACGGCCAAGCTCGACGACCAGTTCCCGATCGACTACCTGCTGGCCAGTCAGGAACGCGACTCCGTCATCCCCAGGTCCGTGGCGTCGGAGTTGCGCGGCAGGCCCGAGCTGGCGTCCGTGGCGCAGATCCGGGAGGCCAAGGCCACGGTCGCGGGCAGGCGGCTCGACGTCGGCACATTCAGCGGCCCGATCGACCCGTATGTCACCACCGGCTCCATGAAGGCCTTCGGCCCCGGACAGGCGGCGGTGGCCGGCAACCTCGGTATACGGCTCGGCGAGTCGATATCGCTCAAGACGCGGAAGGCCGGGACCGTCTCCCTGAAGGTGGTCGCGCTGCTCGACGGGACCCAGTCGTCGCTGCCGCCGGTCACGGTCGCGGAGACGGCGTTCGACACGTACTTCGAGGCCGTGCCCGACTCCCGCGTCCTGATCAACGTCAGGGACGGCGTGCCGCCCGAGCAGGCCCGCAAGGTGGTCGACGCCGCCGTCGCGGCCTATCCAACGGTGCGGGTGACGAGCTCGACGGAGGTACGCGGCCAGTTCGACGAGACGCTGGACATGCTGCTCATGATCATCACTGGGCTGCTGGGGCTGGCGATCCTGATCTCGCTGCTGGGCATCGCGAACACGCTCTCCCTGTCGGTCCACGAACGGACCAGGGAGTCGGCGCTGCTGAGGGCGCTGGGCCTGACCAGGCCGCAGTTGCGGCGGATGTTGTCGATCGAGGCGCTGGTGCTCGGGCTGATCGGGGCATTGGTGGGCGTCGTGCTCGGGGGCGCCTTCGGGTGGGCCGCCATCAGGGCGATGCTGGACGGCGCCGTCTTCTCCGCACCTGTCGGTCAGATCGCACTCTTCGTGGTGCTGTCGGGGGTGGCCGGAATGCTGGCCGCCGTGCTCCCGGCCCGCCGTGCGGCCCGTGCTTCGATCGTCGGCTCCCTCGCCACCGGCTGATCCGGACGAAAAGCCCTGTAGCCGAATAAAAGCGAAAAACACGGAAAGAGGGAGCGAAGTTGGTCGGGCGTCTCATGGGGGCGGCGCCCGGCCTTCCCACGCGGGACATCAGCGGGCGGGCGGCCGGCCTTCCCCAGATGCGGCCGGCCTTCCAGGAGGTCAGCGGGGTGTGCGGCCGGGCCAGAGGTCGGCGACCGTCTCGGGGTCGAGGAGCGGCCGGACCACCACCTCGCCCGTGGCGCGGTCGATCACGATGCACCCGCCTCCGATCGTCTCCGGCAGGCTCGCCGGGTCGTCGAGATCGAGATCACGCATCCAGGCGACATAACCGTCATGGAACCCGTACACCCCCACCGGCACAGCCTCGTCGTACGGCCGCACCCCGTTGAAGTACTCCTCGGCTATCGCCCGGGCCTGATCCAGGTTCATCGCGGCCGCCCCCGCCGGTCGAGTATCACGCAGAAGACGCCGGTCACCGTCGTGTACGGCGGCTCGACGGACATGTGCCCCCGCTGAGCGTCGATCCAGATCACCTCGCCGTCGGCGTTGACCGCGTTCCAGGCGTGGGAGCCGCCGCCGGGCCAGCGCACCACGATGACGGCGCTCGCCCCGTGGCCGGCGTCGAGCAGCCGCCGCGCGATCATCGGGTAGGCGTGCCGCCCCTGCCCCGCGTACTGGAAGCGGTGGCCCACCCACCGTTCGATCCTGGCCAGGCTGCCCTGCTCGCCGGTCAGCAGCGGCCGGCCGATCCCGTCGTACTCGGGAAATCTGGGTGCCGCCGCCGCGGGCTCGCCGTGCCAGGTGGACAGCACGGCGAGCGCGCAGTCGGCGGCGTTGGAGGCCCTGAACGGGTCGTCGGCGGCCCCGCCGCCGTTGACCAGCCGCACCCAGGTGCCGCGCGGGTCGGGAAAGCGGTCGCCGGGCCGCAGCGCCTCGGCGAGGTCCCGCTCAACTTGCGGGTCGGGCCGCGCGAGCCCGCCCGGCACCCCGTACGGCCGGGAGTCGGCGAGCCTGGGCGGCCGGTACGGCCAGTCGAACCAGTCCCCCTGATCGGCGTCGAGGCGGTCGGCTGGGAGATCTCCGTCGAGCAGAGGACCGTCGGACAGAGGATCGCCGGCCTCTGAGGTGGCCGGGCCCTCCGGGTAGGAGTCGTCCGTGACGGCATCGGTCTCGGCGGCGCGCTCGTAGTCGAGCCACCGCGCCCCCTCCGCCACCAGGGGGTTGTACTGCCCGTCTCGGACGCCCGGCTTGCGCTCGCGGAACACGGCCTGCCTCCTGTCATGCTTGACGACCGATGGTAGAGGCGTCGCCGTGGCAGGGAGGGGAAGTCGGCAAGATTCTCCGCAAGAACCACCCGCCGTACCTGCGGAAACAGGGACAAGTGGGGCTTAGGCCACCTGCACCGTGATGGTGTGCCAGCCGGTCGCGCCGTCCGGCGCGGGCGGGGCCTCCTGCTCGGTCTGGGTGCGCCCGGCGGCGTCGGTCGCCCGCACCTCGATCGTGTGCCGCCCGGGAGCGGCGTCCCAGTCGATCGACCACTGCCGCCAGGTGTCGGGCCCGGGCACCTCGGCCAGCCTCGCCTGCCGCCACTCCCCGCGATCGACCCGCACCTCCACGGCGTCCACCCCGGTGTGCTGCGCCCACGCCACTCCGGCGATCGTGGTGCGCCCCGCCTTCAGGGAATCGCCCGAATTGGGCACGTCGATCCGCGACTGGGTCTTGATGGGCCCCTTGGCCGCCCAGCCACGCGGCGTCCAGTACGCCTCGTCCTGGTCGAACCTGGTCACCTTGAGGTCCACGACCCACTTGGTGGCCGACACGTACCCGTACAGACCGGGCACCACCTGGCGCACGGGGAAACCGTGGTCCACGGGGAGGGCCTCGCCGTTCATCGCGATCGCGAACAGCGCCTCGCGGCCGTCCATGACCACGTCGACCGGCGTGCCGCAGGTGAAGCCGTCGGCGGAGGTGGACAGGAGCATGTCGGCGCCGGACTGGAGGCCGGCCTTGCGCAGCACCTCGGCCATGCGGACGCCGAGCCAGCGGGCGTTGCCGGCGTACGGGCCGCCGACCTCGTTGGAGACGCAGGTGAGCGTGACGTCCGCCTCGGTGAGCGGCATGCCGAGCAGTTCGGCGTACGTGAGCTCCACCGGCCGGTCGACCATGCCGTGGATGCGCAGCTTCCAGTCGCGGGGGTCCACCTGGGGGACGATGAGCGCGGTGTCCACCCTGTAGAAGTCCTGGTTTCTCGTGATAAATGACGACAGGCCCTTGATGCGGAGGTCGGCGCCTGCCGAAATGGGCTTGGCAGGCGTCACGGGCTTGGGCAGCGCCACGCCCACCCGTGCGGAGTCCACCACCTGCCGCCCGCCGAGCTGCCGTCCCAGCACGGCGGCCGCTCCCGCGACCACCACCCCACCGGCGGCGCCGGTCAGCAGCCGCCGCCTGTCGAAGGCCCGCAGGTCATCTCCTGCCCGCATCACGACGGGGCGCTCCACGTCGTCGGCCCTCGTGTCACTGGGCCCAGCGACGGTGGCCGCCGCGCCGCTCGACGCGGCGGTACGGCGCTCGCCCGTCGCCCGCCGTACCAGCCAGGAGAGCGTCCACGCGCCGACGGCCACCCCGATCACGGTCGGCAGCACGTCCAGGACCCCGGCGTCGGGGCGGGTGAGCACCGCGATGGCGCCGACCGCGCCGAACGCGGCCAGCCCCGCGAAGCCGTAGGCGAGCCGCCGCAGGGACAGCACCCCGATAAGGGCCGCGACGGCGGCGAGCACCACCAGGACGCCCCCGACCAGGACCGACTTGTCGTTCTCGCCGAACGTCGTGATCGCGAACTCCTTCAAAGGAGCAGGCGACAGATCGACTGCCACATCGCCCACGGCCACGACGGGGAACGTCTCCGGCCCGACGAGCGCGGCCACGAGCTGGGCCACTCCGAGGGCCACGCCCCCGGACACCAGCCCCACCAGGGCCCCGGCCCAGGCGGGCGCCACCGAATTCCTCTGCACAACTCGACGCTACGCCGCCCGGCGCCACACGGTTCTTACGCGATGGTTACGAGCTGAGCAGCTCTCGCACGAGGGGCGCCAGCGCACGGAAGGCCCGCCCCCGGTGGCTGATCGCGTCCTTCTCCTCCGCCGACAGCTCGGCCGTCGTGCGCTCCTCGCCGTCGGGCACGAAGATCGGGTCGTAGCCGAACCCGTTGGACCCACGCGGCGAGGTGACCAGGTGGCCCGGCAGCAGGCCCTCGACGACCCGGCTCTCCCCCGAGGGCAGCGCCAGCGCGGCGACACAGGCGAACTGGGCGGTCAGCTTGTCGGCGGGCACGTCGGACAGCTGCGCCAGAACCAGGTCCAGGTTGGCCTGGTCGTCGCCGTGCCGCCCCGACCAGCGGGCGGAGAAGACGCCCGGCATGCCGCCCAGCACGTCGACGCAGAGCCCCGAGTCGTCCGCGACCGCGGGCAGCCCCGAGCCCTGGGCGACGGCGTGCGCCTTGAGCAGTGCGTTCTCCTCGAAGGTGAGCCCGGTCTCGGCGACCTCGCCGATCGAGGGGAACTCCTCGAGCCCCACGATGTCGAAGCCGGCCAGGATGCGGCGCAGCTCCGCGATCTTGCCCGCGTTGCGGGTGGCCAGCACGATCTTCATGAGCTCAGAGCCTCCTGCTGGATCAGCGTGAGCTCCTCGCAGCCGGTCACGGCCAGGTCGAGGAGCTGGTCGAGCGCCGCGCGGTCGAACGGGGCGCCCTCGGCGGTGCCCTGCACCTCGACGAAGCTGCCCTCTCCGGTCATCACGACGTTCATGTCGGTCTCCGCGGCCACGTCCTCCGTGTAGCAGAGGTCCAGCATCGGCACCGAGCCGACCACCCCGACGGAGACGGCCGCGACCGAGCCGATCAGCGGGTCGCCCGGGCACATCCGGCGCTCGCGCATCCAGGCGATCGCGTCCGCGAGGGCGACGTAGGCGCCGGTGATCGCGGCGGTCCTGGTGCCGCCGTCGGCCTGCAGCACGTCGCAGTCGAGCAAAATGGAGTTTTCGCCCAGCGCCTTGTAGTCGACGCAGGCCCGCAGCGAGCGCCCGATCAGCCGGGAAATCTCGTGGGTCCTGCCGCCGATTTTGCCGCGAACCGATTCGCGATCGTTACGAGTATTGGTCGCCCTGGGCAACATGGCGTATTCGGCCGTAACCCATCCCTGGCCGCTGCCTCTGCGCCACCGGGGCACGCTGTCCTGGACCGAGGCGGCGCACAACACCCGCGTGTTGCCGAATTCGACCAGCACCGAACCTTCGGCATGAGCCAGCCAATCTCTGGTGATGGTGATGCTGCGTAGCTGGTCAGGGTTGCGGCCATCCTGTCTGGACATGCAGATCACCCTATCTCCGTGCCACGACACTCTTGACCAAATGTGTCCGCCACATGGATCCTTACGCAATGACAACGGGGGTGTTGCGAAACCCTGACTTCCTCCGGTTCCTCAGTTCGCATGTCGCGGACGAACTTGGGGCGAATATCTCACGTGTGGCGCTCCCGCTGGTGGCCGTGTTCGCACTGCACGCCGGTCCGGCTGAGGTCGGTGTGCTGTCAGCGCTGCAGACGACGGCGTTCCTGCTGATCGGCCTGCCGGCGGGGGTATGGGTCGACCGGATGCGCAAGCGCCGCGTGATGATGGTCACCGACCTGGCCAGGTTCCTGCTGCTCGGCAGCATCCCGCTGGCGGCCCAGCTGGGGCTGCTGTCGATCGGCATGATGTTCGTGGTCGCACTGCTGGCGGGCGCGAGCCAGGTCTTCAACGACGTCGCCGACCAGACGTACCTGCCGGAGCTGGTCGGCACGGGGCAGCTCAGCGACGGCAACTCGAAGCTCGAGGTGGTCCGCTCGGGCGCGTTCCTGGCGGGGCCGGGCATCGGGGGCGCGCTGGTGCAGCTGATCGGGGCGCCGTTGACGCTGATCGCCACCGCGCTCGGCTCGCTCGGCTCGGTGCTCTTCCTCGGCTCGATCAAGGCGCCCGACAAGCCCCCCGCGATCACCGAGCACACTTCGCTGCTGCGCGGCATCGGCGAGGGTCTCGCGTACGTGTGGCAGGACCGGCTGATGCGCATGTTCGTGGCCTCCACGGCGGCCGTCAACCTGTGCGTCAGCGCCGTGCTCGGCCTGTCGGTCTTATTCCTGGCCGACGAGGTCGAGCTGGCCCCCGGCGTCGTCGGCCTGCTGCTCATGTCCGGCGGCGTCGGCGGCCTGATCGGCGGCCTGACCGCCGGCTGGCTGTCCAGGCGGTACGGCATAGCCAGGATGACCTGGCTGGCCGTCAGCGTGGCCTCCCCCTTCGGCCTGCTGATGCCGATGACGCAGGCCGACTGGCGGGTGGTGTGCTTCGCGATCACCTCGATGGCGCTCTCGTGGAGCGCGACACTGATGAACGTCGGCCAGATCACCTACCGGCAGACCGTGACCCCCGAGCACCTGCTCGGCCGGGTCAACGCGTCGGTGCGGTTCATGGTCTGGGGCATCATGCCGCTGGGCGCGCTGCTCGGCGGGCTCGTCGCCCAGCAGATCGGCGTGCGGGAGGCCCTGTGGGTCTTCATGGCGGGCAGGCTGCTGGCGTTCCTTCCGCTGCTGTTCTCGCCGCTCCCCCGCATGCGTGACTTCAACGAGGTTCAGGCCAGGTCGTAGACCGCGCCGCTGCGGGCCAGCTCGAGCGGGCCCGCGAAGCCACCTCCCGTAGCCTGCTCGAGCACGGTCCTCTGGTCGTTCCACGGGACGAGGTGCGTGAGCACGAGCCGGCCGACGCCGGCCTTGGCGGCGTGCTCGGCCGCCTGGCGGCCGGTCAGGTGCAGGTCGGGAGGCAGGCCGGGGCGCTCGACGAACGACGCCTCGCACAGCATCAGGTCGGCGCCCGCGGCCAGCTTCACCAGCTCGCTGGACTCGCCGGTGTCGCCGGAGTAGGCCACGGACCTGCCGCCTTCGGACACGCGGAAGCCGTACGCCTCGACCGGGTGGTTGACCAGCCCCGCGGTCAGCGTGAACGGCCCGATCTCGAAGGAGCCCGGCGCCAGCGGCACGAACTCGAAGGCGGTCTCCATGCCCGGCTCCTCCGGCATGCCGTACGCGGCCGAGAGCCGGCGCGGCGCGTCGGCGGGCGCGTAGACGGGCACCAGAGGGTACGGCGCCGCGGGCCCGTACGTGCGGGCCACGTGATAGCCGCACATGTCGAGACAGTGGTCGGCGTGCAGATGGGACAGGCAGATGGCGTCCACGTCGTACAGGCCGATGTGGCGTTGGAGCGCACCGAGCGACCCGCCGCCGAAGTCGAGCAACATCCTGAACCCGTCCGCCTCGAGGAGGTAGCAGGACGCGGGGCTGTCGGGCCCGGGAAAGCTGCCCGAGCATCCGACGATGGTCACCTTCATGTGGGCTCCTTTTCCGCGTCGCGGCCGTTAAAGGTAGTACCCCCCACTGGTGCGACCTCGACCACATCGATCTCCGGGCCCAGGAAACGCCGCCCGAGCCGGGCGAAGAGCAGGGAGTCGCCGGTGGCGCGGAAGCGGTGCCGGGGGGTGGCCTCGCCTCCCGCCGCCAGATCGCGGTCGTGCAGGATCCGGTAGACGTCCTTGGCCGTCTCCTCGGCGCTGGAGACCAGCGTGACCCCGTCGCCCACGACGTAGGAGATCGCGCCGGTGAGCAGCGGGTAGTGGGTGCAGCCGAGGATGAGGGTGTCGCACCCCGCGGCCCTGATGGGCTCCAGGTATTCGCGCACGACCTTGATGAGCTCGTCGCTCATCGTCTCCCCTCGTTCGACGTACTCCACCAGGCGTGGGGCGGCCACGCCGGTGAGCTCTACGTCGGGCGCCGCGGTGAAGGCGTCGTGATAGGCCATGGAGTCGATGGTGGCCCTGGTCGCGATCACGCCGACCTTGCCGGTGCGGGTGGCTCGCACCGCGCGCCTGGTGGCGGGCTGGATCACCTCGATGACCGGCACGTCGTAGCGCTCACGCGCGTCACGCAGCACTGCCGCGCTGGCGCTGTTGCACGCGATCACGAGCATCTTGACGCCGTGCTCGACGAGGTGGTCCATCACCTCAAGGGCGTAGGCGCGGACCTCCGCGATGCGTTTCGGCCCGTACGGCTGGCGGGCCGTGTCGGCCACGTACGTAATGGACTCGTGGGGCAACTGGTCGATGATCGCGCGAGCGACCGTCAGGCCGCCGACCCCGCTGTCGAAGATCCCAATACTCGTGTCCGGCACGCTCTAGAGGGTAGGCGACCTGCGCGATCAACTCTGCGTAAGAATCCTCACATTCGTAGTTGTCAGCCTCTTCCGACCCGGGCCAGCTGGCGCGACTGGGCGACGAGGCGGCCCGCGGAGTCACGTACCTCGACCTCCTCGTCGAACCAGCCGTCCGAGATCAGCCGGCCGCTGCCGAGCAGCGTGAGCCAGCCGGGCGCGGGCAGCGCGCGCAGGTGCCAGGTGAGCTCCACGGTCGGCGCCCAGCCCCGCGCGCCCGCGGAGAACACCACGGGCGGCAGCGCGTCGACGGCGAGCGCCAGCACGTACGGGTCTGGTTCCTGGGGTTCGGCCATCCTGAAGTACGCCCGCGACTCCGGCCTGCCGGTCGGCTCGCCCTTCAGCCAGCCGATCGTGGGCGGGTCGAAGAGCAGCTCCATCTGGGCGTTCAGGGTCATGCCCGACTCCGGCTTGGGGTCGGGGAGCTTGACGCACTCATCGCGGCCCGGCATGTCGTCCGCCGGCTCCTCGAAGACCGGCTCGGCCCCGTTCAGCGTGGCCGTCGTGATCAGGCCCTCGATGTGCGCCATACCGTCCTGCACGAGCGTGGCCCTGGCGAACGCGGCCGTCCTGCCCGCCTTGAGCGGCTCGATCCTGACCTGCGCGGGGCCGGCGACCGGTGCTTTCAGGAACTGCGCGGTCGTGCTCACCGGGTGCTCGAACGGAGAGGCGTCCACCGCCGCGCGAAGTATCACGGCCATCAGGTAACCGCCATTGAGCGGGCCGCCGATGGCGTATCCGGGATCGAGACAAACGTCGTACGTGCCCTCATCGACCTTGATCGCCTGCGTCGCCTCGTCGAACTTGGTCATCCACGCCCGCCTCAAATCCAGAACACTATTCTGGAGCCATACTCTAGTGCATCCCGCTATCAGCGCGCCTACCTGCGAAAACATGATTCGGCTGAGAAAGTTCGATCATGTCGAGTGTCACCGAACTCATCGGTCAGTCCGTTTGGGACTCCAATGGGGTGTGGGTCGGCCATGTCGTGGACATCCGAGTGGTCAAACACAAGGGGGAGCTGCAACAGAGCCACACCGTCTACGGACTCGTCGTCTCGAGCCTGCGCGCACCGCTGCTGCTGGGCCTCACCCGCGAACGCGATGACCGCCCCGAATGGCTCTCCCGGATTTTGTCCCGCCTGGCCTATGCGTGCTGCACGTTTGTGCCGTGGGAGTGCATCGCGGAGTACGGCGGCGGCGAGGTCCACATCAGCGCGCTGAGAAAGGAGCTCACCCGGGTCTGAAATCTCACTTCAGTACATTGCAAGCGCCGCTCTAGCAACATCAGCTAACTTCTTTGAGGTCTAAAGTCCCCATTGTGAGTTGAGTGATGTCTGCGAATAATCCCCCCTACGGCCAGGATCCTGACCGGACCACGGCGTACAACCCCTCGGCTTCGGGCCAGCCTTACCCGCCGCAGCAGCCCTACCAGCAGCCTTACGGACAGCAGGGGACGTACGGGCAGCAGGCGTCCTACGGCCAGCAGCAGCCGTACAACCCTCAGCAGTCCCAGGGGCAGCAGCAGCCTTCCTACGGCACCCCTTACGGCCAGCAGCCCTCTTACGGCCAGCAGCAGGCACAGGGCGGCTGGCAGCAGCAACAGCAGCCGCAGCAGGGTTGGCAGCAGGGCCAAGGTTGGCAGCAGGAGCAGCAGGGCTGGCAGCACGACCAGTACGCCCAGGGCGGCTGGCAGCAGCAGGGCCCCGAGGGCTTCGGCCCGGCGGAGCCCGCCAAGAAGGGCCGCAAGACGTGGATCATCGCCGCGGCCGCGGCGCTCGCGGTGATCCTGCTCGGCGGTGGCGCGGTGTGGGCCGTCGGAGCCATCGGGGGCGGCGGCACGCAGCCGAACGAGGTCCTGCCCGCGAACTCGATCGCCTACGTCCGGCTCGACCTGGACCCGGCCGCGAACCAGAAGCTGGCGCTGTTCCAGGTGGCCAGGAAGTTCACGATGACCAAGGACACCTTCACCGGCGAGGACCCGCGCAAGGCGATCTTCGGCATGTTGAACGAGGACTCCGACTCCAAGATCGACTTCGCCAAGGACGTCGACCCCTGGCTGGGCAGCAGGGTCGGCTTCTCCGCCGTGCCCTCGGGCAAGGAGGAGCCCGACTTCGCGGTGGCCATCCAGGTCAAGGACGAGGCGCAGGCCAAGGCCGGCCTCGCCAAGGTCTTGAAGGGCGACAAGTACGGCCTCGCCTTCCGCGAGGACTACGCGCTGCTCAGCTCGACCCAGCAGCTGGCCGACAAGTTCGCGAAGAGCGACACCAGCCTGGCCGACAACACCGAGTTCAACGACGACATGGGCGCGATCGGCGAGCAGGGCGTGCTGTCGTTCTGGGCCGACATGGGCGGGCTCATGGACCTGGCCAAGAAGGAGATCCCGGCCGACCAGGCCGCCGCCGTCGAGCAGATCAAGGACGCCAGGTTCGCCGGCGCGCTGCGCTTCGACAGCGCGTACGTCGAGCTCGCCGGTGTCATGCGCGGCGCGAAGGGCCTGACGCCCGAGGGCGACCTGCCCAAGGCCGAACTGGGCACGCTGCCCGCCACCACGGCGGGCGCCCTGTCGATCTCCGGCCTCGACCAGATCGTCACCAAGCAGTGGGCCCAGATCCAGAAGCAGGCCGCGGCGACCGGCGGCACGGAGATCAAGCAGTTCATCGAGCAGGCCCAGAGCCAGCTCGGCCTGCAGCTGCCCGGCGACCTCGCCACGGTCGTCGGCCAGAACTTCACGCTCGCGGTGGACAGCCAGGGCCTGGACGGCGACCAGATCAAGGGTGGCGTGCGCGTCGTCACCGACCCGGCCAAGGCGCAGGCCATCGTCGACAAGGTCCAGCAGGCGCTGACCTCCCAGAGCAAGGGCGCGCCGCAGATCGCCAAGGTCAAGGGCGACGGCGTCTTCACGGTCGCGACGACGGACGAGTACGCCAAGCAGCTGGCCGGGGAAGGCACACTCGGCGACTCGGAGACGTTCCAGACCGCCATCGCCAATGCCGATGACGCCAACTACGCGGTCTACGTGGACCTGGACAAGGTCGAGAACCTCTACCTCAAGTCCATGGAGGGCGACGACAAGGCCAACGCGCAGGTGCTGCGGGCCGTCGGGATGAGCGGCAGCCTGACCGACAGCGAGGCGACGTTCTCGCTGCGGGTCCTGTTCAACTGACGCCGAAGAGAAGGCGGCCGGTCACGGACCGGCCGCCTTTCTTTGTCGGTCATGCCCAGAGCTGGCCTTCGAGGCGGTCTTCGGCCTCCTCCAGAGTGCCCTCGTAGGCACCCGTGGACAGGTATTTCCAGCCGCCGTCGGCCACCACGAACACGATGTCGGCGCGCTCGCCCGCCGTGACCGCCTTCTTGGCCACCCCCAGCGCCGCGTGCAGCGCCGCGCCGGTCGAGACCCCGGCGAAGATGCCCTCGGAGGCGAGCAGCTCCCGCGTGCGCCGCAGCGCGTCGGCCGAGCCCACGGAGAAGCGGGTGGTCAGCACGGACTCGTCGTAGAGCTCGGGGATGAAGCCCTCGTCCACGTTGCGGAGCCCGTACACCAGCTCGCCGTAACGCGGCTCGGCCGCGACGATCTGCACGCCCGGCACCCGCTCGCGCAGGAACCGGCCGACCCCCATCAGCGTCCCCGTCGTGCCGAGCCCGGCCACGAAGTGGGTGACGGTGGGCAGGTCCTCGAGGATCTCCGGACCGGTGGTCTCGTAGTGGGAGCGCCAGTTGGCCGGATTTCCGTACTGGTAGAGCATCACCCAGGAGGGATTCTCGGCCGACAGCTCCTTGGCCACGCGTACGGCCTCGTTGGAGCCGCCCGCGGCCGGCGAGGAGATGATCTCCGCACCCCACATGCGCAGTAGCTGGCGGCGCTCCTCCGAGGTGTTCTCCGGCATCACGCAGATCAGCTTGTAACCCTTGAGCTTGGCCGACATGGCGAGCGAGATGCCGGTGTTGCCGCTGGTGGGCTCGAGGATCGTGCAGCCCGGAGTGAGCCTGCCGTCCTTCTCGGCCTCCTCGATCATCCAGAGGGCCGGCCTGTCCTTGATCGACCCGGTCGGGTTGCGGTCTTCGAGCTTGGCCCAGATCCGCACGTCGGCGGAGGGCGACAGCCGTGGCAGACCGACGAGCGGTGTGCGGCCGACCGAGTCGATCAGTGATTCGAACCGCATGTCATCCGCCGGCGACGGCAGGAAGCACGGTCACCGTGTCACCGTCGGACAGCGGCGTACCGAGGCCGCCCAGGAAGCGCACGTCCTCGTCGTTCAGGTAGACGTTGACGAAGCGGCGCAGGCTGCCCTCGTCGACCAGGCGGTCCTTGATGCCGGGGTGGGCGGACTCAAGATTGCTGATCAGCTCTTCGAGGGTGGCGCCCTCGGCGTCGACGGCCTTGGCGCCGCCGGTGTAATTACGCAAGATGGTCGGAATGCGAACTTCGATGGCCATCGCGCTCAGTCTCCTCAGGTCAGGTCGTCCCATCGGCAGCAACGCCGACGGCTGAAGGGGGATTCCGGGCAGGGGCTTCCGATAAGAAACCTGCTCAGACTGCTGCCGCCGCCCTACTCTCCTGCCCGGTCAGGACCGTAGCGGCAGTGAGACGGCAGATTCCTCATCGACAGTCGTAAACGACGACAGCCGGAGTATGCGCGAAGAGGAAGCTCTGCACCGGCCTGACCATCATGGGAGAAACCTTACCTCTTCCTCCGTAATCACTCCGTCGAGGATCCGGTACGAGCGGAACTCGACCTTGTCCTCGTCCCGTGTGGAGACCAGCACGTAGTGGGCGTCCGGCTCAGAGGCGTAGGACACGTCGGTGCGCGACGGGTACGCCTCGGTGGCGGTGTGGGAATGGTAGATCACGACGGGTTCCTCGTCGCGGTCGTCCATCCCGCGCCAGACGCGAAACTGCTCCATGGAGTCGAAGCGGTAGAAGGTGGGCGAGCGCTCGGCGTTCTCCATCGGGATGAACCGCTCGGGAACGCCGTTCTTGCCCGCGATGACACCGCACGCCTCGTCGGGGTGGTCGGCACGGGCATGGGCGACGATCTTGTCTGCCAGTTCCTGCGAGATCGACAGCATGCCCGGAAATTACCAGAGCGCCCGGACCAGGCTGTCCTGGAGGTAGGTCAGCCAGTCGTAGGTGACGTAGGCCGGGTAACGCGGATCGTCCTCGGACATCATGGCGATCTCGTCGTGGACCTCCTCGGTCACGTCGAGCTTCGTGCCGAGCGTGAGGCGTACGTCGTTGAGCGAGCGCAGCCACGCCTGGGCCTGCTCGGGCGTGAGCTCGGCACGGCCCGACTTCGCGGTGTCGAAGACGGTCTGGGCGTCGGCCCGCTTGCCGTCGCGCAGCGTGGCCTCGGTGTAGCGGCGGAACTCCGCCGACTCCTGCTCGTCCTCGTATGCCGAGGGGAACAGCCGGGCCAGCACCGGGTCGGACGGCGCCTCGCCCCCTCCGATGCCCAGCGCCCGCTCCAGCGGGTCGTCACTGGTCTGCCCCGGCTCCACGATGCCCAGCATCATCGAGACGAGCGAGCGCAGCAACGAGACCTCCGCGGCCTCGAACTCCGCGATGACGCCGCCACCCTTGCCTCGCGAGAACCCCGATGTCACCCGCGCCGCCTCACTTGACCGAGTCCGGCTGGAGCGTCGCCCACAGGCCGTAGGAGTGGAGAATCTGCACATCGCGTTCCATCTCTTCACGCGTGCCGCTGGACACGACGGCCTTGCCCTTGTGGTGAACGTCCAGCATGAGTTTCTCGGCCTTCTCCTTCGTATAGCCGAAGACCGTTTGGAAGACATAGGTCACGTAGGACATGAGGTTGACGGGGTCGTTCCAGACGATGGTCACCCATGGCAGATCGGGTCGGACGTCCGATGACGGACGCTCAACGGCGATTGGAGCGGTGCTACCCACATCCCCGAGTCTGCCCTATCTGGGCCGTAGTCTTCGAGTCGTGACGATGCCCATGAGCACTGCGTTGCTCACAGATCACTATGAGCTGACGATGCTACAGGCGGCCCTGCGGAGTGGGGCCGCGAACAGACGCGCCGTTTTCGAGGTTTTCGCCAGACATCTACCGGGCGGCAGACGCTACGGGGTTGTCGCTGGGACGGGACGTGTCCTGGACGAGCTGGAACGCTTCCGTTTCGGTGAGGAAGAACTCACCTATCTGTCCGAGAACCATGTCGTCGACGACACCACTCTGGCGTTTCTCGCCGATTACCGGTTTTCCGGGAACATCTACGGCTACCGCGAGGGCGACCTCTACTTCCCCGCTTCTCCCATCATGATCGTGGAGGGCACGTTCGCGGAGGCCGTGCTGCTGGAGACCCTCGCGCTGTCGATACTCAACCATGACTGCGCCATCGCCTCCGCCGCCTCCCGCATGACCAACGCGGCGGGCAAGAGGCCGATCATCGAGATGGGCTCGCGCCGTACGCATGAGGGCGCCGCCGTGGCCGCCGCCCGGGCCGCGTACATCGCCGGGTTCGCCTCCACCTCCAACCTGATGGCCGGGCACGTGTACGGCGTCCCGACGGCCGGCACGGCGGCGCACGCGTTCACGTTGCTGCACGACTCGGAGAAGGAGGCGTTCGAGGCCCAGATCGCCTCGCTCGGCCGCGGGACGACGCTGCTGGTGGACACGTACGACGTGGCCGAGGCGGTGCGCACGGCCCTCGAACTGGCCGGGCCGGACTTGGGTGCGGTACGCATCGACTCGGGCGACCTGGCCGCCGCCGCGCAGGAGGTACGCGAGCAGCTCGACGCCCTCGGCGCCTTCGACACCCGCATCCTGGTCACCTCCGACCTGGACGAGTACGCCATCGCCGCGCTCGCCGCAGCCCCCGTGGACGGCTACGGCGTCGGCACCTCCCTCGTGACCGGGTCCGGCGTCCCCACGGCGGCCCTGGTGTACAAGCTGGTGGCGCGGGAGACGGCCACGGGCAAGCTGGAGGCCGTGGCCAAGCGCTCGGTGGGCAAACCGTCGCGCGGGGGCCGCAAGGAGGCGTTCCGACTGCTGGACGAGTGGGGCCACGTGGAGACCGAGCTGATCACCACCGGCGGCCTGGTCCCCGAGGGGGGCATCCCCCTGCTGCACGAGCTGGTGCGCGACGGTGAGGTCGTGGGCAGGGAGCCCGTGTCCGCGACCCGCGAGCGCCACGCGGACGCCGTCGCCAGCCTCCCCCAGGAAGCCCTCCACCTCGGCAGGGGGTACGCGGCGATCCCCACGGAGTTTGCCTGACGTACTAATGAGAAGTCTGCTAAATGGACCGCCGCAACGGCCTTGACCCGGCACGGCGGCAGGGCGGTGGGCTGATGAGCAGATTTCTTATTAGAGTTCTGGTTATGGGGACCGCGCTGATCATCGTCGATGTGCAGAACGACTTCTGTGAGGGTGGCAGCCTGCCCGTGACCGGAGGCTCCGAGGTGGCGGCGGCGATCACCCGGCACGTGGCCGAGCACGGCTATGACCACGTGGTGGCGACCCGCGACTACCACATCTCGCCCGGCGCCCACTTCTCCAACAAACCCGACTATGTCTCGACGTGGCCCCCACACTGCGTGGCCGGCACCCCCGGAGCGGACTTCCACCCGTCCTTCGACGTATCGGGCGTGGAAGAGGTGTTCAGCAAGGGCGGGTACGCGGCCGCGTACAGCGGTTTCGAGGGCTCCTCCGGCGACGGGGTCCCGCTGTCCGAGTGGCTCAGGCAGCGCGGGGTGCACGAGGTCGACGTGGTGGGGATCGCCACGGACCACTGCGTACGCGCCACGGCGCTCGACGCGGTGAAGAACGGCCTGGCGGTTCGGGTGTTGCTGGACCTGACGGCGGGCGTGGCCCACACGACCACGGAGGTGGCGCTGGCGGAGATGAAGGACGCGGGCGCCACCCTCCGGGGGGCGCCCGTCGTGGGGTGATCAGTCGGCGTCAGCAGGCAGGATCGTCCGCCCGTCTCGCTGTCGAGCACCTTGCGGGCCGCCAGGTGCGCGTCCGACGCGTGGTCGGCAGCCGCCAGCACGCCGCTCATGTCGAGAATGGGCATCAGTCGAGCTCATCCCGGCCGGCCCTTCCGGCCGGCACCTCGTCTGCGCTGCTCGCGAAGTTGGGATCGCCGCTGTCGAACAGCGGCAGCCGCGGCCGATGCCCCTCCAGGACGATCTTCTCGCCGAGGGCGCATGATCGCCTCACGGATGTAGACGTCCTCGGACATCCCGTGAGCCCGGGCCGCCTCGGCGACCTGGTGCTTGATGCCCTCGGGCAGCTACAGGCACCCTTTTACGGTAACCCGGCGCACCCACGGCGCCACTGATCACGATGCGTACATGATAGGCAACGCTGAGGTCATGTGATATCCATGAGGGCGAACCCTCTCCGGAGCCGTAGTAATACGGAGAGTCACATAATCCTTTTTCGTGTGAGGTACTTTCATGTTGGCCGTCTCCCTGGGTGTGGCCTGGCTCGTGCTCGGCCCCCTGTGCCTGTGGGTGCTCGTGAAGGGCCGCGCAGTCGAGCGGGTGGGTGCGATCGTGACGGTGGCGCTGCTGGAGGGCGGCACGATCGCCATGGACGCCCTCTACCCGTCCACACCCCCTGCCCATGCCGTCGCGGCGCACGTCGAGCCCTCCTGCGACGAGCGCGTGCCGGTGCCCCGGTCCGCTCGGATGGGGCGGGAGATCATGCTGACGTGGGCGGCGACCCCGCACGAGTGCCGGGCGGCCGAGGCCGTCGTGCGCACGCAAGGGCGGAAGATGCTGGTCTGGCTGTACGAAGGGCCGAGCATCGGCCGGCGCGTCTCCGTGCTCGCGGTGCGTCGCCAGCACACGTTCACGCTGCCCGTACAGGTCAAAGGCGGTACAGCGGCACTCAGGGTTCCAATACACGCAAAATCGGGCTATGTCCTGACCGATGGGCGCACGGGGCGACGCATACCGAAGCAGGCCTCCTAAGGGACGACCGGGTCGACGCCACAGGCCTTGCTCGCAAGCCGCCCGCCTGAGCTCAGGCCTTGGCCACCGCCAGGCGCAGCGCGTCGTCGAGCCGGGCGAAGACCTCGAACGCGTGCCGCAGCCCCGTGATCGACAACACCCTGGACATGACGCCCTGGACCCCTCCGAGCAGGAGCCTGGTCCCCCTGGACTCGCACCGCTGCAGGACGCCGACGAGCTCGTTCATCCCCATCGAGTCGCAGAACCGCAGCTCACCCAGGTCGAGGATCAGGAAGGGCCTCGGGGGCAGGTCCCAGAGGGGCTCCAGGTGCTCGCGCAGCACCGACAGCGCGTTGACGTCGAGCTCGCCCTCGAGCCTGACGATGACTGCGTTTCGAGTGAGGCCGGAAGTGACGCTCAACGTCGGCTTTCTGGTGGCCTCAGACGACATGGGCAAAGTCCTTCTGCGTATCCCGAGATGAGCCAAGTGTGGTTGTTGCCACTTTGGTTGAGTTTCTAACGGGAGGGCACTGTTCTGTGGCCAAACGCACAGAGTCACGGAGCGTAGCAACAACCGAATTGCCGGGATTCGGGCGGAGGCCACGACGGAGGACCACCGCCCGGACGGCGAGCGCGAGCCGCGGCCGGAGATGGGCCGCAACCCTCGCTAGAAAGCTCGGCTAGCGCCGCTGGGTGGCCCAGCGGCGGATGGTGTCGATCCGCTCCCGGATCTGCTCCGCCGTCGCCTGGGCGATCGGCGGACCGCCGCACGCGCGGCGCAGCTCCGAGTGGATGACGCCGTGCGGCTGGCCCGTGCGGTGGTTCCACGCGCCCACCAGTCCGTTGAGCTCGCGCCTCAGCTCCGCGATCTGCTCGTGCGGCGACAGGGTCTCGCGCGCCGGCTCCACCGCCTGCTTGCGCTTGGCCGCCTGCTGGTCGGACTGGCGCTTGCGCAGCAGCGTCGCCACCTGGTCGGGCTCCAGCAGACCCGGCAGACCGATGAAGTCCTCCTCCTCGGCCGAGCCGACCTCCGCGCCCGTGCCGAACTCGCCACCGTCGAACAGCACCCGGTCGAACGTCGCCGACGTCTCCATCGTCTCGAACGGGAGCTCGTCGCCGAGGACGTCGGGATTGTCCTTCTGGCGGTTGGCCTGCTCGAGGAGGCTGTCGTCGAGCCCGTCCTCCGGGGGACGCTTGTTGAGCACGTGGTCGCGCTCCACCTCCATCTCGTTGGCCAGCCCCATGAGGGTGGGCACCGAGGGGAGGAAGACCGAGGCCATCTCGCCGCGCTTGCGGGCGCGCACGAAGCGGCCCACGGCCTGGGCGAAGAAGAGCGGGGTCGAGGTGGAGGTGGCGTAGACGCCCACGCACAGGCGGGGGATGTCGACCCCCTCCGACACCATGCGCACGGCCACCAGCCAGCGGTCTTCCGAGGCCGCGAACGCCTTGATCTTCTTCGACGCCCCGGGGTCGTCGGAGAGGACGACCGTGGCGCCCTCGCCGGTGATGTTGCGCAGGTGGCGGGCGTAGGCCCGGGCGGTCTCGTGGTCGGTGGCGATGACCAGGCCGCCCGCGTCGGGCACGCCCCTGCGCACCTCCGTGAGACGGCGGTCGGCGGCCTGCATGACCTGGCGGATCCAGTCGCCCTTCGGGTCGAGCGCGGCCCGCCACGCCTGGGAGAGCTGGTCCTTGGTGAGCGGTGTGCCGAGCGTCGCGGCGATCTCGTCGCCCGCCCTGGTGCGCCACTTCATCTCGCCGGAATACGCCAGGAAGATGACCGGGCGCACGACGCCGTCGTCGAGCGCGGGGCCGTAGCCGTAGGAGTAGTCGGCGACGCTGCGCTTGAGGCCCTCGCCGTCCTCCTCGTAGCCGACGAAGGGGATCGGGTTGTCGTCGGACCTGAACGGGGTGCCGGTCAGCTGGAGGCGGCGTGTGGCGGGCTCGAACGCCTCGCGCACGCCGTCGCCCCACGACTTGGCGTCGCCCGCGTGGTGGATCTCGTCGAAGATCACCAGCGTCTTGCGCGCCTCCGTGCGCGCCCTGTGCAGGGCGGGGTGCATGGCGACCTGCGCGTACGTCACCGCGACGCCCGTGTAGTCGCGCGAGGTGGCGCCCTGGCTGTTCTTGAACTCGGGGTCGATGGCGATGCCGACCCGGCTGGCGGCATCGGCCCACTGGCGCTTGAGGTGCTCGGTGGGCGTGACGACGGTGACCGCTCTGATCACCCCGTTGGCGAGCAGCTCGCTGGCGATCCGCAGGGCGTAGGTCGTCTTCCCCGCGCCCGGCGTCGCCACGGTGAGGAAGTCACGCGGCTCGCGCCTGAAGTAGAGGTCGAACGCCTCCTGCTGCCAGGCACGCAATTTGGGCGCGGTGCCCCACGCGGCTCGGTCTGGATAGGAAGGCGAAAGGTGGGACGCGGCGAAGGTGCTCACCGCATCACCTCTGGGGTTCGTGTGCTTCGCTTTCTCACAGTGACCCAAGGGTAATCGGGCCCACCGACAAGACGTGCCGTGAGCCGAGGATTCTGGCCAACGTCATCTCCACGTGCTAGGGCTGGCGGACAAGAAACCTGCTCACCGGACTGCCGCCCCACCGTCATGCCGGGTCAGGCCTGGCGGCAGTCCTTTTCGCAGGTTTCTCATCCGTATCGGATGCTCGCCATGACCGCGTCGAGCGCCTGTCTGCGAGCGGTTTCCTCGGGTTGGAGCAGCCCCACGAGCAGCACACCGTCGCCGCCCCGAGTGAGCAGTGTCACTCGCATGAACGCCGGCCGGTTGGCCACATCCTGATATTCCGCCCGCATCGCACGCGTGCGGCCTCCCGGAAGTTCCTTGTTCTCCACGACGGTCACCCGGTCGCCCTTGAGCAGCAGCCTGGAGTACAGCTCCGCGGCCTCCGCCGTGGCCTTCTCTGCGTTCTCCACGGGCCCGGGGACCGGCCTGGCCATGACGAGCCCGCCGCCATCGTCCCTGATCACCGACGTGAACCCCGTCACCGGCGCCACCACCCCCTGGCGCCATCCCTCCGGCAACGTCACCGTCACCCCGGCCAGCGAGTCGCTCAGCCGGCCGGTCTCCACCGGTGGCGCGGTGATCCGCAGCGCGACGGCGCTCGCCCCCGCGACCAGTCCAACCCCGGCGAGCACCGCCGCCGTCACACCTGCCCATCGCCGCCAGGCGGGCCCTGCCACGCGCCTGCGCCGCCCTGGATCCACCGGAGAGCCGCGGAACCGGGCGGACGGGGGTAGCGAGTCCCAAGGGTCCTCCTCGCTCTCCACGGTCCTGCGGATCCGTGGGTTCCAGGGCTCGTCCGGTTCGAGATCCAGCGGGTGGGGCTTGCCGCGTACCGGCTGCAGGTCGAGCGGATGCGGCTCCCGCCGTACCTGCTCGAAGTCCCGGACGGGCTCCGGCTCCAGGTCCGGTACGGCCTCCAGGGGGCCCGCGCGCCCGCGCCGCGGCTCCTCCTCGTGAGGCGGGCCCCACGTGTATCGCGGAGGAGTGCGGCGATGCCTCGGACCGGGCTGAGGCGGCCAGACGCGGCGATCATCCTCCATGGCACCTCCCTGTCCCGCTGTCCTATCACTCCTCGGGACGAGGGTCAGGAGAACCGTTGTCGCTGTGACAGGAGAGGCGGAATTCAGCGGGTGCGTCCGGCGAGCGCGGTGGCGCTCAGCGCGATGGCGGCCATGAGGAACGAGATCACGACGAACCCGGTGGCGATCTGGGAGGGCGAATGCCCGATCAGGTTGATCAGCGCACCTCCGATCCCGATCGAAAGCGCGGATCCGAGCATGTCCGTGACCGACAGGGCGGCCGAGTTCGCCCCCTGCTCGTTCACCGGCGACTGCTTCAACGCGGTCACGCTCACCGTGGTCATGCCGAATCCCATCCCGAACCCGGCCACGATCCAGGCGGGCACCGCGATCCACCCGGTCACCCCAGGAAGGACGGAAAGCAGACAAATCAGGATCGAGATGGTGACGCACCCCGCCCCCAGCCGGATCCTCTTGTACGCCTCCCCGTCCTTCCTGCTCTGCAGGTACGACCCCGTGGACCATCCCAGCGCCCCGGTGGTCAGCGCGATCCCCGCGTAGGTCGGATCGAAGCCCTTCACCTCTTCCAGCGCCAGCGGGATGAAGGAGTTCACCCCGAAGAAGGCCGCCGAGAAGAACCCGCGCATCAGCACGGTCGTCGCCAGCCCGCGCCCGAACCGCAGCGCTCTGGGCGGCAGCAGCCGGTACAGCCCGTAGACGAGGAACGCGAGGCCCGCCACCGTCTCGACGGTTCCCGGCACGGGATCCGTGTGCAGCCGGTCCACTCCGTGCAGCAGCACCCCGGCTCCGCCCGCCGTGGCGGTGGCGGCCAGCGTCATCGCCAGCGGCTTCGACCGCGGCCCCTGCGACGGCTCCGCCTCGGACGAGGGCATGCGCAGCGCGGGTACGAGCATCGCCAGCGCGGGCACGACCAGCGGGATGATCCCGAAGAAGACGTAGCGCCATCCCCACTGCACGGCCACGAACCCGGCCACGGCCGGCCCCACCATTGCGGGCACCACCCAGGCCGCGGAGACGGCCGCGAACACCTTGGGCCGCAGCCCCGCCGGATAGACCCGCGCGATCATCACGAGCAGCGCCACGATGGAGGCCCCCGCCCCCAGCCCCTGCACGGCCCGCGCCACGAGGAACAGCACGGCCGACTGGGCCGCTCCGGCCAGCGCCATGCCCGCCACGAACAGCACCACCCCGGCCAGGAACGGCGCCTGGTAGCCGCGGCGGTCCGACCAGAGCCCCGCCACCACGTTCGCGAACAGGCTGGCGATGAGGAAGGCGGAGATGCTGATCCCGTAGAGGTTGAGCGCGTTCAGCTCCTTCGCCACCGTCGGCATGACGACCGCGACCGACATGCCCTCGAAGGCGACCAATGTGATCGTCAGGACGATCCCGACCGTCGGGGTTCGGAATTCGGGCGCGAGGATACGCGTGGGTCCGTGGGGAGTGTCGAGTGCTTTCGGTGCTGTCACCCACACATCGTAATTTGCCGGAAACCTAGGTCACCGGGGCGTGCCGGTACACCGCCCACATCTGATGCATGCGCTCCGCCTGCTCCTGCGTGAACTCCGACATGCAGCGGTCGTAGGCGTAGTCCATGAAGTTGTGCGCGGGGTCGGTGCCCGGGTTCGAGCAGGTGTCCTTGCCCGGCGGGCAGCCCTCGGTCGGACTGGCCTCCATCGGGGTGTCGGCGATGCCGTCGCCGGGCATCGTGCAGCCGTTCTCGAACGTGTGGAAGAGGCCGAGCCAGTGCCCGATCTCGTGCACTCCGGTGAAGCCGCGGTTGTAGTTGGAGAGCGGGCCGCCGGGCAGGCTGCGCCAGTCGATCACGACGCCGTCGAGGCCGGGGGACTCGTCGTACCAGAAGGGGTAGCTCGAGAAGCCCAGCATCTGCGTGCTGAGCTGGGCGATGTAGAGGTTGAGCGTGGTGGCGTCGCCGCGGTGCAGTTTCACCTTCATCGGCCGCTCGTTGCCGACGGGGTCGGTGAACCACACGGCGTTCTCGTCGACCGTGACGCCCTCGAGCTTGAAGCGCACGCCGGTGTCCACGCCGCCGTAGACACCGCCGTACGCGGAGTTGAGCGTCTTGATCTGAGCCTCGACGTCCTGGTCGGAGACCGGGCGCACGCCGCCGGTGATGACGTGGACCCAGGTGGGCACGGTGATCCGGGCGGGCGGCGTGATGCCGGCCAGCCTCCTGGTCACCTCGGTCATGACCCTGGCCACGTCTTCCGGCTTGGGCGAACGTGGCCACGGCACCCGCAAGGCATGGGCGGCGGCGCAAACTGCCGCCTGCGCGGCCTCGACCCGGAGCGGCGGCGTGAGCCCGGCCGCCAGGAGGCACGCCAACGAGACGGCGGTCACGCGCCGGGCCATGCAATCCCCCACTACGACATGAGCTGGTCTGGCTACCGACCGTAACTCGACGTGGAGGGATTACCGCTCAGCAACACTCACTGCTTGTCGTCGCCGCCCTTGCCGCCACCCGCGGGCAGACCCTGGTAGATCTCCTTGCACTCCGGGCAGACCGGATATTTCTTGGGATCGCGGCTGGGCACCCAGACCTTGCCGCACAGGGCGCGAATGGGCGTGCCCGTCACCATGCTCTCGGTGATCTTGTGCTTGTCCGCGTAGTGGGCGAATCGCTCGTGATCGCCATCGCCGTGCGACGTCCGCGGCGTGGTCTCCTGCTCTGGGAGGATCTTCGTGCTGCTCACCCCACCGAGTTTATGCCCGCACGCGCCCTGGTCCCCCACACAGCGGTACGGCCCCCGCCACGTGGCGAGGGCCGTACGTGAAAGACGAGGTCAGCCCATGTGGACCGGCGCGCCCTCGGTCTTCCTGCCGGACTTGACGAACAGCGTCAGCACGGCGGTCAGCAGCGCGATGCCGGTGCTCACCAGGAAGGCCAGGTGCATGCCGTCCATGAAGGAGTTGTGCACGGCGTCGCCGATCTGCTGCGGCACACCGGGCGGCACGGCGCCGAACGCGGCGGCCTTCTCCAGCGCCGTCATCTGCGCGGGCGGGATCGCCTGGGCAGCCGGGCCCAGGTAGCCGGCCAGCTTGTCGGAGATCTCGCCGGCCATCACGGCGCCCAGGATCGCGGTGCCGAGCGCGCCGCCGACCTGCATGGCCGACTGCTGCACGCCACCCGCGACGCCGGTCAGCTCAACCGGGGCGTTACCCACGATGATCTCCGTGGCGCCCACGAACACCGGCGACATGCCGAAGGCCAGCAGCACGAACGGGATGCCGCTCTCGATGAACGACGCGTCGATGCTGAGCTGCGACATGAGGAACATCGAGATCGCGGTGATCACCAGGCCCGCCGCCATCGTGATCTTCGGACCCAGCCTGCCGATCGCCATGCCCGCCAGCGGCGAGGCGAAGATCATGCCGGCGCTCATCGGCAGCATGCGCAGGCCCGCCTCCAGCGGGGACAGGCCGTGCACGCCCTGGAAGAAGAAGCCCAGGAAGAACATCGCGCCGAACATGGCGAACGCGACCATCATCATCAGCACGGTGCCGATGGAGATCGAGGCGTTCTTGAACAGCGACAGCGGCACCAGCGGCTGGCTGGCCCTGCTCTGCCAGAAGATGAACGCGCCGACCAGCACCACGAACACGGCGATGAAGGTCAGCGTCGTGCTGTCGCCCCAGCCCCACTCGGGAGCCTTGATGATCGTCCAGACTAGCGAGAACATCGCGCCGGACAGCAGCAGCACGCCGAGCCAGTCGATCCTCGCCAGCGTTTGCGCGCGGTTGTCCTTGATCAGGATCGTGCCCAGGACGAGGGCGGCGAGGCCGACGGGGGCGTTGATGAAGAAGACCGTCTCCCAGCTCGCGTTCTCGACCAGCAGGCCGCCCACGATCGGGCCGGCGGCGCTGGACAGGCCGATGATCGCACCCCAGGCCCCCATCGCCTGGTTGAGCTTCTCGCCGGGGAACGCTCCACGCAGCAGCGCCAGGGCGGCCGGCTGGAGCAGCGCGCCGAACAGGCCCTGCAGCACCCTCAGGGCGATCAGCGCGCCGACCGGGCTGAGGCCGGGAATGATGTCGGCGAGCTCGGCGCTGAGTCCGATGCCCACCGAAGAGAGGGCGAAGCCGGCCACACCGATCAGGAAGACGCGCTTGTGCCCGAACAGGTCGCCCAGCTTGCCGGCGGTGATCAGGAACACCGCCAGCGCCAGCAGGTAACCGCTGGTCACCCACTGCAAGTCGGACAGCGAGGCCTTGAGGTCAACCTGGATGGACGGGTTGGCGATGCCCACGACCGTGCCGTCGAGCATGACCATGATGACGCCCAGGCTGACCGCCAGCAGCACGAGCCACGGGTTGCCCGCTGTCCCCGTTTTAGCGGGGCCGAGCGACGACGGCGCGTCGACCGCCTTCGCATGAGCCATGAAGTCCCCCTAAGTAAGCCCCCACCGGGGCATAGATCTCGTAAACACTAGGTAATCTATGTCAGAGGATGACTTATCACAATCGATTTTTAATCGTCGCGGTATGACTTATGGCACACTGTGACAGAAAGGTTTCGAGGGAGTGGCCACTGTGGGTCTTCGGGAACGCAAGAAGGAGAAGACGCGCCTGGCGATCCTCGACGCCGCGCTCGACCTCTTCCTCGAACAAGGATACGAGTCGACCACGGTGGAGCAGATCGCGGGGGCCGTCGAGATCTCTCCTCGTACATTCTTCCGCTACTTCACCAGCAAGGATCACCTGGTGCTGTGGTTCCACGACCACGGCGAGGAGATCCTGCTCGAGACCCTGGCCTCCCGCCCCGAGGACGAGCCTGCGTTCACGTCGCTCACGCACGCGCTGCGCGCGGTCCTGCACGACGTCATGAGCTCAACGCCCGAGGACGCGGAGAGGTTCCTGAAGATGCGGCGGCTCCTGGAAGGCCATCCGCGCCTGGTCGGGCTGTCGGTGGCCCGAGGCGCGGAGACCGAGCGCCGCCTGGTCGAGGTGATCGCCACCCGCCGGGGCGTGGACCCCGACGAGGACCAGCTCTCACACCTGATCGTCGCGTTCGCCTCGTGCACCATGCGCGTCGGCTTCGAGTGCCCGCGCCGCGACGCGACCCTGCCGGAGATCACGCGGCGGATGGCGGAGACCATCGAACTGGCCGAACGCTCGCTGCGGCCCGGCTGGGACTGCTGAGGGGCCGGACCGCCGGGTCGTCAGTTCATCGTCGGGTCCTCCGGGCAGGTCGCCACGAAGGCCAGTTCGCCGGGCTGGCGCCGTAGCACGTGCCGCCAGAGCGCCCGGGGATCGTGATGAAAGGTGTCGCCGGCCTCGGAGTCGACGACGTACCAGGCGCCTTCGGCGATCTCACTCTCCAACTGGCCGGACGACCATCCCGCGTACCCCGCGAAGATGCGCATCTGCGCGATCTCCCCCTCCAGGATCTCGGGCGGCGCGTCCAGATCCACCGTGCCCAGCCGCGAGACGGCCGGGGTGCCCGCGTGCAGCCTGCGCCAGCCGAGCGGCTCCTCGCCGCTGGGGACCGCCGCCAGCGCGAGCGCGCTGTCCGTCTGCACCGGCCCGCCCTCGAAGAGCACGGGCGGCCCGGTCACCAAGGGGTCCCACACGGGGAGAACCTGGGTCACCGAGATGTCGCTCGGCCTGTTGAGCACCACACCCAGGGTCCCGCCGTCGTGGTCGTGTTCGAGGATCAGCACGACACTACGCCGGAAGTTCGGGTCATCGAGAAGCGGCGTCGCCACCAACAAACCGCCGACGTAGATCGCTTCCGCCATACCTCCATCATGAAGGGTCCAGACCAGTCTGCGCTCCCCTAGTCCGCCGATGTTACTTTTCGTGCCCGCTTGGGCACCTTACGTAGCAAAGATCATGCTCGGGGGGAGCTCATGCGCATAGGAACGCGTATCGTCCTGGCCGCTGTCGCACTGTGCGCCGCGCCGCTCCTTCCCAAGAGCGCGCAGGCGTGGCCGGACCGCGATGACCCGTTCACGCTGACGGTGGACGACGTGGGCTGCCGCTCGGGACGCGCGGAGGTCACGCTCCACAACCAGACCTCCGAAGCCATACGCTTCGACCTCCAGGCCGACGGGGAGAGCGTGGCGACCGGCTCGATCCCGGCACGCAAGACGATCGCCAGGCAGGTCCGGGTGCGGAAGGGCAGTGCGGCCGAGATCGAGGCGTACTCGTTGAACGACCGTCAGCCGGGCACGCTCATCGACTCCAGCCGCGTCAGGAACGACTGCCCCTGGGGTCACCACCGCGGCAACCTGCCCTTCACCGGCCCGCCCACCGACCTCATCGCCAAGCTGGCCACGGCGGGCGGCCTGATCGTGATGGGCGGCATCCTGTGGTGGTACGGCTCCATCTGGCCGCGCTCGACCCCCTAGGACTCCCCCTCCATCCCCCGTACGACGAACGCCCCGGCCCTGGCGGCGGCCAGCGTGCGCGACACCGACCGCTCGGCGTCCTCCCGGGTCACCGGCTCCCTCGTGACCACCAGCCGGTAGTAGAGCGGCGCCGAGATCGCCCGGATCACCTCGCCGCCGTCCGTGCCCTCGGGCAGCTCGCCCCGCTTGACGGCCAACTCCACGACGTTGGCCCACTCCTCGATCCGGCGCAGGTAGAAGGTGCGCAGCGCGCCGGCGGCCTGATCGTCGCTGGTGGCGGCGGCGATCACCGCCTGGAACGTGGCCCCGAGGCGCCCATCGTTGATCGCCCCCAGGACGGACAGGGCGTTGGCCCGCAGGTCGCCTTCGACGCCACCCGTGTCGGCATGGGGCGTGGACTGGTTGGCCAGCTCGGTCATGAGGTCGGCGACCAGGCCCGCCCTGCTCCCCCATCGCCGGTAGACCGTGGTCTTGCCGACGCCCGCCCTGGCCGCCACCTGATCCATGGTCAGGCCATGGAAGCCGTGTTCGACCAGCTCATCCTGCGTGGCCTCCATGACGGCGGCGCGCACTCTCGCCGTACGGCCACCGGGCCGCACAGTTCCCGCCGAACGGGAAGGTTGGTCCATCTAGTCTCCTTGTCGCAACGTTCCATTCTAACGGAACTTCCATTCCATTAAGGATCAACATCGCGTTTCCCCCACCTCCTGGACGCGGACATGAGGTGATCGGTTCCACCCCAAGATTCGTTCGGCAATACCGAACACACCTGCGCTAAGGTGCGGGTGTGGGAGAGACGATTCAGTCGGTGGAGCGGGCGGCGGCGATCCTGCGCCTGCTCGCCTCAGGACCACGCCGGCTCGGGGTGGCCGAGCTGGCCAGGGCGCTGGGCCTGCCCAAGGGCACACTGCACGGCATCCTGCGCACGCTGGTCCACGTCGGGTTCGTCGAGCAGGACCAGGCCAGCGGGAAGTACCGCCTCGGCGCCACGCTGCTCCACCTGGGCAGCAGCTACCTCGACGTCAACGAGCTGCGCACCCGCGCCATCAACTGGGCCGACGCCCTGGCGGGGCGCAGCAGGGAGAGCGCCTGGATCGGCACCCTCCACGAAGGTCACGTGCTGGTGATCCACCACGTGTTCCGGCCCGACGACAGCCTGCAGGCCCTCCAGGTGGGCACCTACCTGCCGACGCACGCCAGCGCGCTCGGCAAGGTCCTGCTCGCCCACGATCCGTACGGCGAGGCGCCCGCACCGCCGCTCCAGCCGTACACGAAGAACACGGTCGTCGACCCCGCGGCGCTGGAGAAGGAGCTCGACCTGGTCAGGACGCGCGGCTGGGCGGCCGAGATGGAGGAGCTGACCGAGGGCGAGGTGGCCATCGCCGCGCCCATCAAGGACCCGCGCGGCCTGGTGGTGGGCGCCATCGGCATACGCGGCGCCGTCGAGCGGCTGGCCACCGACGGCGCCCTGCACATGGAGTTCGTCTCGTACGTACGCGACGCCGCCCGCGCCATCACCCGCTCACTTGAACATCCCTAAGGCCACGAAATAGCATTCGTTCGGCATTGCCGAACCTGAACCAAGCGAGGAACCCCGTGCCTCGACCTCACTACGTCGCAGCCATCGACCAGGGCACCACGTCCAGCCGCTGCATCGTCTTCGACCAGGCCGGCAACATCATCTCCGTCGCCCAGCGCGAGCACCGCCAGATCTTCCCGAGGCCGGGCTGGGTGGAGCACGACGCGGGCGAGATCTGGCAGGCCGTGCAGGGCGTGCTCGCCGAGGCGGTCAGCGGCGCCGGCATCGAGGACGGCCAGATCGGCGCGCTCGGCATCACCAACCAGCGCGAGACCACAGTGCTGTGGGAGCGGGCGACGGGCCGGCCCGTCTGCCCGGCGATCGTCTGGCAGGACACCCGCACGGCCCCGCTGACCCGGGCGCTGGCCGAGCACGAAAAGCTGTTCAAGGAGAAGGCGGGGCTGCCGCTGACGACCTACTTCTCCGGACCGAAGATCCGCTGGCTGCTGGACGAGGTCCCCGGGCTGCGGGAGCGGGCCGAGCGCGGCGAGGTGCTGTTCGGGACGATGGACAGCTGGCTGCTGTGGAACCTCACCGGCCGGCACCTCACTGACGTGACCAACGCCAGCCGTACGATGCTGATGAACATCCACACGCTGGCCTGGGACGACGAGCTGCTCGCGGCGCTGGGCGTGCCCCGCGCGATGTTGCCGGAGATCCGCCCGTCCGCCGAGGTCTACGGGCACACCGCGGCAGGCGTGCCGGTCGCCTCGGCGCTCGGCGACCAGCAGGCGGCGCTGTTCGGGCAGACGTGCTTCGCGCCCGGGGAGACCAAGAGCACCTACGGCTCCGGCAGCTTCCTGCTGATGAACACCGGCCAGGAGCCCGTCGTCTCCAAGCACGGCCTGCTGACCACCGTCGGCTACCAGATCGGCGACGGCCCAGCCACCTATGCCCTGGAGGGCGCCATCGCGGTCACCGGCTCGCTGGTGCAGTGGCTGCGTGACAACCTGGGCCTGATCTCCAGCGCGGCCGAGATCGAGACCCTGGCCAGGACGGTCGACGACAACGGCGGCTGCTACTTCGTACCGGCCTTCTCGGGCTTGTTCGCGCCGCACTGGCGGTCGGACGCGCGCGGGGTGATCGCGGGGCTGACCGGGTTCGTCAACAAGGGGCACATCGCGCGGGCCGTGCTGGAGGCCACGGCGTGGCAGACCCGCGAGGTGGTCGACGCGATGAACGCCGACTCGGGGCTCGACCTGACCACGCTGCGCGCCGACGGCGGCATGACCGCGAACAACCTGCTCATGCAGACGCTCGCCGACGTGCTCGCGGTGCCGGTGATCCGGCCCATGGTGGCCGAGACGACCGCACTCGGCGCCGCCTACGCCGCCGGGCTGGCGACCGGCTACTGGCCCGACATCGACAGCCTGCGCGCCAACTGGCACAAGGCCGCCGAGTGGCGCCCGGCCATCGACGAGACCGCGCGCGAGCACGAATACCGCAACTGGAAGAAGGCCGTGGCCCGCACCCTCGACTGGGTCGAGCAGTAGGGAGTCTGGAAATGAGGACCACGACCGGCGCTGATCGGGTGGAGACCCGTGAGGAGCTCTCCCGCACCGCCTACGACCTGCTCGTGATCGGCGGCGGCATTCTCGGCACGTCGGTGACCTGGATGGCCGCGCAGGCCGGGCTGCGGGTGGCCATGGTCGACGCGGGCGACTTCGCCGGCGCCACCTCCAGCGCCTCCTCCAAGCTCGTCCACGGCGGCCTGCGCTACCTGCAGACCGGCAACGTCAGGCTGGTCGCCGAAAACCACCGCGAGCGCCGCGCCCTGGCCGCCGACATCGCACCGCACCTGGTCAAACCGCTGACGTTCCTGGTGCCGATCTACAAGGGCGGGCCGCACGGCGCCGCCAAGCTGGGCGCGGGGGTGTTCCTGTACTCGGCGCTGTCGGTGTTCGGCGACGGCATGGGCAAGGTGATCACACCACACCAGGCCATGGCGCGCGTCCCCGCGCTGCGGAGCGAGGGGCTGCGTGCCGCCGCCGTCTACGGCGACCACCAGATGAACGACAGCCGCGTCGCGGTCATGACCGTCCGGGCCGCCGTGGACGCGGGCGCCGTCGTACTCAACCACGCCGAGGTCGTCGGACTGCGCAAGACGGGCGGCACCGTCGCGGGCACCGCCGCGGGCACCGTCACTGGGGCCGACCTGCGCGACCGGCTCGACGGCACCGAGTTCGGCGTCTCCGCCCGGCTCGTGCTGAACGCCACCGGGCCATGGGTGGACCACCTGCGCCGCATGGAGGACCCGGACGCGGCGCCGAGCATCCGGCTGTCCAAGGGCGCCCATCTGGTCCTGCGCCGCCACGAGCCGTGGAAGGCCGCGCTGACCACGCCGATTGACAAGTACCGGGTGTCGTTCGCCATTCCATGGGAGGACCACCTGCTGCTCGGCACCACGGACGAGGCATACGAGGGCGACCCCGCCGCGGTGAGCGCCACCGACGCCGACATCGCCCAGATCCTGGACGAGGCCGGCCACGCGGTACACGACTCCCAGCTCAGACGCGAGGACATCACCTACGCCTTCGCCGGGCTGCGGGTGCTGCCCGGCGGCCCCGGCCAGGTGGCTGCGGCCAAACGGGAGACGGTGGTGACCAGGGGCTCGGGCGGCATGCTCTCGGTGGCGGGCGGCAAGTGGACCACCTACCGCCACATCGGCAAGCACGTCCTCGACACACTCGCGCACCTGCCGGGGCTGCCGCTGGGCGACGACCTGGCCGACATCCTGCCCGCCGTGCCGCTCCCCGGCCTGGCCAGCCCGGACGCGGTGGCCATGCGCCTGTGGACCGACCGCGACCCGGGCGCGCGCATGGACCCACTGGTGGCCAGGCACCTGGCCACGCATTACGGCTCGATCGCGTTCGACCTGGCCCGGCTCATCCGCGACGAACCCGCGCTCGGCGAGCGCATTCACCCGGACGGTCCCGACATCTGGGCCCAGGCGGTTTACGCGCGCGACCGCGAGTGGGCGGCCACGGTGGACGACGTCGTACGCCGCCGCACGACGCTCACGGTCCGCGGCCTCGACACTCAGGACGTACGGGCCAGGATCCAGGAGTTGCTCGGCTGATCCTGGGCCGCCACGAGCGCGCCGGATATAGAAGAGTGTCCTGGCCGGGACCGACGGGGCGCCCACTCCCGTGGCCGCCTGACCGCTCGCAGAAGTGGTCTGGCCGTCCGGCGGCGGGGAAGGGGGGTGGCATGTGTACTCCCATGAACGAAGCCCTGATCCGTCACTTCTGCGACCTTCGCGACGGCATCCACGGCCAGGCCGTCTCGCGGGAGGACAAGGAGCACCTGTTCGCCAGGGCCACCGAGCTGCTGGACCCGGTGGCGCGCCGAGCCCTCGAGGAGGTCAACGCCGACCTGCTGCTCGGCACCGGCGAAGTGGTGGCGAGCGGGGTCACCCGGTCGCGCGAGGGCGGGCTGAACGCGATGTGGTCGCTGACGTGGCCGGAGCAGCGCGCCTGCCACGTCCAGCCGATCGCCATCGTGGCCCATTACGGATGCGACTTCCACCACCCGCACCTGCGGGGCAACACGGTCGGCGACTGGCCGATGAACGTCTTCGACGCGGCGGACGCTGAGGCGCAGCTCGACACCTTGCGAGTGATCGCCGCGGGCGACGCCCACAACCTGGTCTTCCAGGAAACCTACCGCCTCATGCCCGCCGTCACGGCCCAGACCGCGTAACCCTCCGCCCACCGCACCACACCGACGCGCAGGCCAAGGGCGGACAGGCACGTTTCGGGCGCCGGTGGGGAGAGAGGGCGCGCGGCGGGACTCGGCACAACGCGTGCGGCGTGGCGCGCGAACCGGCGGCACAACGCATGCTGCGGCTCGGCGGGAACCACGGAACCAGGCGGCACACCGCATACGGCGGGCCGGTGGGAGCCACGGAGCCGGTCAAAGGACCGCCGTAACGGTGGCCGGCCACGTGCGGGTCAGCGGGCGTCCCCCTGGAGGCGCTCAACCTGGACGGCGGGCGGCGCCAAGCCGGCTCCGCCGTAACAGATGGAAAACCACCCGCCACGTGCGGCGGGCGGACCCGGCCAGACCCCGCCGCACAGCTACGAGATGGAGATCTACGCCTCGGTGAAGCCGCGGGCGCGCCCCCCGGCGGATTCGCGCACCGCGGCCGCGACGGCGGCCGCCACGTCGGGGTGGAACACGCTGGGGATGATGTAGTTGGGACCCAGCTCCTCCGGCGTGACGACGGCGGCGAGGGCGCCGGCGGCGGCCAGCAGCATCTCCTGCGTCACCCCACCCGCCTGCGCGTCCAGCAGCCCGCGGAAGACGCCCGGGAAGGCCAGCACGTTGTTGATCTGGTTGGGATAGTCGGACCGCCCCGTGGCCACCACGGCCGCGTGCTCGCGGGCGTCGTCGGGCGACACCTCGGGCTCCGGATTGGCCAGCGCGAACACCACCGCGTCCTTGGCCATGGTGGCGATGTCGTCACCGGTCAGGATGCCCGGCGCCGAGACCCCCACAAAGACGTCGGCGTCCTTGACCGCCCCCCGCAGATCCCCCGAGTAGCCTTCGGCGTTGGTGTGGTCGGCGATCCAGCGCAGCGACTCGTCGAGGTCGTCGCGCCCGCGGTGCACGGCTCCCAGGTAGTCGCAGACGACCACGTTGCGCGCGCCGGCCGCCAGCAGCAGCCGCAGCACGGCGTTGCCGGCCGCACCCGCGCCCGCCATGGTGATCTTGACGCTCTCGATGCTCTTGTTGACGACCCGCAGCGCGTTGGTGAGGGCGGCGAGCACGCAGATCGCCGTGCCGTGCTGGTCGTCGTGGAAGACGGGGATGTCGAGCAGCTCGCGCAGCCGCCGCTCGATCTCGAAGCAGCGCGGCGCGCCGATGTCCTCCAGGTTGATCCCGCCGAACCCGGGCGCGATCACCTGCACCGTGCGGACGATCTCGTCGACGTCCTGCGTGTCGAGGCAGATCGGCCAGGCGTCGATGCCCGCGAACCGTTTGAACAGCGCCGCCTTGCCCTCCATCACCGGCAGCGCGGCCTCGGGGCCGATGTTGCCCAGCCCCAGCACGGCCGAGCCGTCGGTGACGACGGCCACCGTGTTGCGCTTGATGGTCAGGCGCCTGGCGTCCTCCTTGTTGCGCGCGATGGCCATCGACACGCGCGCCACGCCCGGCGTGTACGCCATGGACAGCTCGTCGCGGTTGCGCAGCGGCACCTTCGACTTCATCTCGATCTTGCCGCCGAGGTGCATGAGGAACGTGCGGTCGGACACCTTGTGGATGACGACGCCCTCGACCGCCTCGAGCTGGTCGACGATGGTCTGGGCGTGGTCGGTGTCCCTGGCGGCGCAGGTCACGTCGATACGGAGCTTCTCATGGCCCGCGTTGCTCACGTCGAGGGCTGTGACGACACCCCCTGCCGACTCTACGGCGTGGGTGAGCTGGCTGACGGCCTTGCCGCCGGCCGGCACCTCGAGACGCACAGTGATGGAGTACGACACACTCGGGACGGTCGCCACGTCAATCGCTCCTTCGGGACTGACCAAGAATTCCCCCATGATAGGGCTCCCCAGGTCAATCCAGTGCCTCGGCCGCCGCGACGATCAGGTCGACGCATGTCGGAACGGGGATCGTGGTGCTGTCGATGACCAGGTGATATTGACAGGGATCCGTCGGATCGACCCTGTAGAAGTGGCGCACGTAGGCCACCCTGGCGCGGTCGTTGTCCTCGATGATCTTGCGGGCCTCGCGCTCGCTCATCCCCCCGAGCGTGGCCGTCTGCCGGATCCTGCGCTTGACCGGCGCGTCGAGCCTGACGTGCAGCGCGCCCGGGTGGTCGGCCAGCACCACGGCCCCCGCCCGGCCGAGGAACACCCCGCCCTGGTCGAGGGCCATGTCTTTGAGCATGCGTTCGGTACGGCGGACGAACTCCTTGGGCGCGAGCGGCATCGCGCCCGGCACGTACATGTCCACGCCGCCGAATGTGACCGTGGGCAGCCGCATCGCTCCCGAGAGCAGCCTGCCGAGGCCGTGTTCGGCCCGGTCGTCGTGGGCCAGCGCCTCCTCCAGCGTGCAGCCCAGCTCCTGGGCCACGGCGCTGGGGATGGCGCGGTCGACGAAGGGCACACCGATACGCTCCGCGACGGCCGGGCCGATCTGACTGCCGGCCGTGCCGTATGTCGCGGATATGGTGACGATCCGCATAGACCCAGGTTAGAACAGTGCGCTTGCCAAAGCTCTACGCGCTCTCGCCAAAGATGGGTCTTCGGCCGGCAACGCGTCGAACAAGCCGAGCAGGTGACGCCTGGCCTTGTCGCGCTCGTCGCCCGAGGTGCGCTTGACCACGGCGATGACGCGGTCGAACGCCTCGTCGACCGAGCCGGACAACATCTCCAGATCGGCGGCGAGCAGCTGCGCGTCGATGTCGGCCGGGTCCTGCAGTCGTCGCTGGACGTCGGCGGGGTCGGCGTCCTCGGTGCGCTTGATCAGATTGACGCCGGCGAGGCCCATCTTGGCGTCCTCGTTGCCCGGCGCGCGGGCCAGCAGCCGCTGGTAGGCCGCCGCCGCCGCGTCGAGGTCGCCGTCCTCGATGGCCTGCTCGGCGGCCACGACGTCGGGGTCGGCGGGCGGTTCCGCGGGCCCCTCCTCGCCTTCGGGTGCCGTCTGGGGCCGGGCGTCGGGGTTGGCCTGGTAGAACTGCTCGACCGCGCCCATCAGCTCGTCGAGCCAGCGGCGCACCTCCTGCTCGGGCAGCACCTGCTGGAAGCCGGTGACGGCCTGCCCCTGGAAGATCGCCAGCACGGTCGGCACGGCCTGTACGCGCAGCGCCTGGGCGATCTGCGGGTTGGTGTCGACGTTGACCTTGGCCAGCACGACCCTGCCACCGAGGTCGCCTGCCACTTTCTCCAGCACCGGGCTGAGCTGGGCGCTGCCCGGCGCTCTGGGCGACCACAGATCGAGGATCACCGGCACGGTCATCGATCGGTCGATGACCTCGGTCGTGAACGTCTCCTCGGTCACGTCGACGACCGAGGCCGACGAGGCCGCCTGGGGACCCGCCGCCTCCCGCCGGGCCTGCGCCTCAAGGGCCTGCTTGCGCGCGCCCAGGTCAATCGCTCCGTAGAGCGACCCGGGCTTAGAGAAGTCCGCCATGCTCTTCATCTTGCCGCATCGTCGAGGTGACGAAGTCACCCGCCGCCCTGTTGAAAGTCACACGTCGCCCTCCTGGAAGTCTCCCGCCGCCACCCTGAGGGTGCGCAGCTGGGTGAACATCCGGTGGAGTTCGTCCTCGGCGTACATCGTCAGGCCGAACTCGGCGTCCATCAGGTCACGGGTGGCCCGCTCCACGACGTCCCTGCCGGCCTTGGTCATCTCGGCGAGCACGCCGCGCCCGTCGCGCGGGTTGGGCAGCCGGGTGACGAACCCGGACTTCTCCAGCCTGTCCACCGTGTTCGTGACGCTTGTGGGGTGGACCATGAGCCGTTCGCCGATCTTCGACAGCGGAAGCGCTCCTGTCTTGCTGAAGGTCAGCAGGACCAGGGCCTCGTATCGGGCGAAGGTCAGGTCATACGGCTTCAGGAGCGCGTCGAGCTGCGACAGCAGGATCTGGTGCGCTCTCATGATCGAGGTCACCGCGGCCATGGCGGCGGAGGGCCCGAAGTGGGCACGCCAGCTCTCCGCGGCGCGGTCGATGGGGTCGAACGGCAGGTTGAGCGGCTTGGGCTGTGACACAGCGCATACGCTAGCGCGCCGGTCATCCCGGTTCGTCCGGTGACCTGGAGCGACAGGCATCCCCGCTTGACCAAGAATCCGGACGTCAATCATCACGCTCAGTTATGGTTCTCGTACACATGGTGACGCGAAAGCCAAGTCCATCGGCCTGTGGGGACGGGCCGGACTGATCGTTTTCGTCTTGCCGAGGGGCACGGGGGGTGCTTGATGAACGTCAACAGGGAAAAGCGTGCGTGAGCACGCGGGCGTTTCACGAGAAGAGCTGAAGCACAGCGCGGCCGTCACGGTTGCCGTGCTCATGGCTCTCGGCCTGGTCGCGGCGTGGAACGTCCTGATACCCGGCGTGGACGCGTGGGAGAACATCGTGGCCGCCGTCATCGGCTCGCTGCGGTTGACCGGGCCCGTGGCCGCGGCCTTCGCGGCCTGGGTGGCGCTGCGCAAGCGCAGGGCGTTGCGCGGGCGGTCGCTCACGACGTGGCGGGCGCTGAAGGCGCCGCTGGCCATCGTGGTGGTGGTCGTCGGTTCGTTCGGGGCGACGGTGCTGATCCTGGCGGTCAAGACGGTTCTCACCGACCAGGCGGGGCGGCTGAGCCTGTCCGGGCTGGGCATGGGCATGGCGGGTCTGGCCCTGTATTCGGTGATCGGATGGGTGGCCGGGTGGTTGCTGCCCAAGGCGTTCACGCCGCCGCTGGCCGGGCTCGCCTGTTACGGATTGTTCTCGTGGCTGGCCGACGACCGCGGCTGGGCCGACAAGCTGGCGCCCGGCACCGGGGAGCCGTACGACCTGTTCCAGGGGTTGAGCGGGGCGCCCTTCTTCGACCAGACGATCTGGCTGCTCGGCATCACGGCGGCGCTGCTGCTCGGCTGGGCGGCGCTGGTGACCAGGCAGGCCCTGGTGCTGGCGTGCGCGCTGCTGTCCGTGCTGGCGGCCGGGATGGGAGTGTCGCGGGTGCTGGCCCAGCCGAAGCCGGCCGCGGCCGTGGACATCGCGTACAGCTGCCAGGATTGGCCGATCACTGTGTGTGTTCATCCGGGGATGCGGGCGGGGCTGACCGAGCTGGGGGCGACGTTCACGCAGATCGCCTCCCGGCTGGCGGGCACGCCCGCGGCGTTCACGCGGGTGGAGCAGCGGCCGCTGGAGGAGGAGCTGAAGCCGTCGAACGGGCTGGCGCCCATCCACGTGCCCGACCTCTCGGCGGGGTTCGCCGAGGAGGCCGCGTACGAGTACATCGAGTCCCTGGCCGCCCCCTGCCCCGGCACGGTGGCGGACGGTTACCGGGAGATCGTGATGGCGTGGCTGCGCGGGGAGCCGCTGCCCGGGGGCCCGCTGCCCGAGCACCAGTACGCCGCGTCGTGGTTCTCATGGTTGAGTGAGCACCAGCGGAGGGAGTGGCTGCGGATGTTCTACAGCGACTTCCAGAACTGCGGGCTGTCGAGCACGCACTTCGGCGGGGGCCCGGCGCGGGCGCAGAAGGCGCCGTCGGCCCGCCCCACGCCCGAGTCGAGCCACGTGTACCCGGTGTACCCGGAGAGCGAGGACACGCCCAACTCCGCCCCCAGCGCGTCCATGGCCGGTCTGGGATCCGTGACGGAGTGAACGACGGGGATCGGAAGATGTCACCAAACGGCTGGGACTGATGATCGCCGGGCGGGTAGTCATGCTCGCATGACGACTTCCCGTACGACGCCGCCCGAGGTGACCCCCGAGCGGCGTCGCAGGTGGCGATATGTGGCGGGGCTCCTCGTCCTGGCGGTCCTCCTCGTCGTGGGCGGCCGCCTGGCCTGGACCTGGCTCAACCCGCTCGGTGAGCGGACCATCGACCGCAGCCAGCCGGTGCTGCTGCAGTCCATCAAGGACCTGAGCCGCTTCGAGGCCGCGACGGGCAACTTCCAGGTGGTCGTTGACCTGGAGAAGGACGCCAACTTCCTGCCCGACGCGATCAAGGGCACCCGCACGCTGTTCGTCGGGGCGGGCGGGGTGGACGCGTACGTCGACTTCTCCGGCCTGGCCACGAACGCGGTGACGGTCTCGGAGGACCGCACCCAGGCGACCGTGCGCCTGCCCCGGGCGCAGCTGGAGAAGCCGAACCTGGACAACAGCCGCTCTTATGTGTTCGCGCAGCAGCGTGGACTGTTCGACCGGGTCCAGGGCTTCCTGTCCGGGTCGCCGGGCGATCAGCGGGAGCTGTACCTGCTGGCGGAGAAGAAGATCTCGGAGGCGGCGGTCGCGAGCGACCTGCGCGCCAGGGCAGACGCCAACACCAAGGCGATGGTGTCGGGCCTGCTCAAGTCGCTCGGCTTCACCAAGGTCACGGTGAAGTTCACGGACGAGCCCTAGTACCTCACGGGCGCCTTAGTCACCCTGTGCACCCTCCTAAGTATCTCCCTACTCCCGATACGTCCGGAGATAGGGCATCCGTCCGATGTGTCCGGGAGGGCCTTAGGAGGAGTCTTAAGAGTGCAGGGAACAAGGAGCACGAACACAAGGGGCACTCCCATGAACGCCGAACTCGAATACACCGTGATGCAGTACCAAGCCTCCGAACTCCGGCGGGCGGCCGCCGAGGAGCGGCGCGCACGGGAGGCCCGGAAGAGCCTGCGGTCGGAGCGCCGCCACCGCTCGGTCCTCGCCAAGTTCCTGTCCTCATGACCGCCCACAAGCAGCCCGGCCGCAACCTCCCTCGCGGCCGGGCTGAACAGCCCCCGTAGGGGGCGGCGTCACGGGTTCATGACGCCTTCGTCGCGTTGCCCCGGTCCATTCCTGGTCGGACCGGGGCATCGCGCTGTGTAAGGGCCTCCAGTTGCCGTACGACTCTGTCGAGTGGCGCGGAGGCGTCGATTTCATGTGTCGCCGTGGCCCGCAACAGCGGCTCCACGAGGGCCAGGTCGTTCAGGATGGCCTCTCGCTCCTCGGGGAGCTTGCCGAAGGGGTTGTTGGTGCGTGCGGCGATCCTGGCCAGCATCACGCCGGCGGGCGCGCTCAGCAGCACGACGTGATCGAACCGCGCGTAGAACCGGCCCTGGTTCGACTTGCAACCTGCCACGAACAGGCTGCCCTCTCGGTGCCCGTCGAGCAGCTCCGCCATCGCGTCCTCGCGCCACACCCAGTCCGGCGACCCGTCAGGCGCCGTCACCCAGTGGCTCCATGCGTCGGTGTCGGTGTCGACGGTCCTGTGCCCGCGCGCGGCCAGGGCCTCGAGCGCGGTCGACTTGCCCGTGCCCGACATCCCGGTGACCAAGACCTTCGCCATGCGGCGAGGCCCTTACGGCTTGGGGACGGTGATGAGCAGGGCGTCGCCCTGGCCGCCGCCGCCGCACAGGCCCGCGGCGCCCAGGCCGCCGCCCCTCCGCTTCAGCTCGTACGCCAGCGTCAGCACGATCCTCGCGCCCGACGCCCCGATCGGGTGGCCCAGGGCTATGCCGCCCCCGTTGACGTTCACCTTGTCCAGAGGGACGTCCAGCTCCTTGACGGACTGCAGGACCACGCTGGCGAAGGCCTCGTTGATCTCCACCAGGTCCAGGTCGCCGGCCGTGACGCCCTGCTTGGCCATCGCCTGCTTGATGGCGTTCGCCGGCTGGGACTGCAGGGACGCGTCGGGGCCGGCCACGTTGCCGTGCCTGCCGATCTCGGCCAGCCACTCCAGGCCCAGCTCTTCCGCCTTGGACTTCGACATGACCACGACGGCGCACGCCCCGTCGGAGATCTGCGAGGCCGAGCCCGCCGTGATGGTCCCGTCCGCCGCGAAGGCGGGCCGGAGCCTGGCGAGGGTCTCCGGGGTCGTGTCACCGCGTACGCCCTCGTCCTCGCGGACGACCAGCGGCTCGCCGCGGCGCTGCGGGATCTCCACAGGGACGATCTCGTCCTCGAAGACGCCGTTCTTGATGGCGGCGGCGGCCAGCTGGTGGGAGCGGGCCGACAGGGCGTCCTGCTCCTCGCGGCCGATGCCGAGGCGGGCGTTGTAGCGCTCCGTCGACTCGCCCATCGCGCACTGGTCGAACGCGCAGAACAGACCGTCGTGGGCCATCGAGTCCACGACCTCCGAGCCGCCGTACTTGACGCCCTTGCGCAGGCCCGGCAGGAGGTGGGGGGCGTTGGTCATGGACTCCATGCCGCCGGCCACCACGATGTCGAACTCGCCCGCGCGGATGAGCTGGTCCGCCAGCGCGATGGCGTCGAGGCCCGACAGGCACACCTTGTTGATGGTGATGGAGGGGACGGTCATCGGGATGCCCGCCTTGACGGCGGCCTGGCGGGAGGGGATCTGGCCCGCGCCCGCCTGGAGCACCTGGCCCATGACGACGTACTCGACGGCTTCCGGCGCCACGCCGGCGCGCTCCAGAGCCGCCTTGATGGCGATGCCTCCGAGCTCCACGGCCGGCAGCCCGGCCAGGGATCCCAGGAGTTTGCCGATGGGAGTGCGAGCTCCGGCCACGATGACGGAACTGGACATGACAACGGCCTCCTACGCTCGCGTCGGGTTCTTTGACACCATACCCACGAGTAGTCGCACGCTCGCTATGGAGGCGGACCACACATGTTCATGCGGATCGACCACATCGGGATCGCGTGCAGGGACCTCGAAGAGAAGATCGCGTTCTTCTCGGAGACGTTCGAGCTGACCGTCGTCGCACGGGAGGTGAACGAGGAGCAAGGCGTGAAAGAAGCCATGCTGCACATTGCCGACGGCGAAGGTGGGGGCTCCTACATTCAGCTCCTGGAGCCTCTCTCGGAAGACTCCCCCGTGGGAAAATTCCTCGCGAAGCGGGGCGAGGGCGTCCACCACGTGGCATTCGGCGTGCCCGACATCACCGGCGCCATGGCTAAGATCAGCGAGAAGGGTGTGAGGCTGCTGGACGAGCGTCCAAGACACGGGTCGATGGACTCGCAGATCGCGTTCCTGCACCCCAAGGACGTGGGCGGGATGCTGACGGAGTTGGTCCAGGCGGCCAAGCGCTAGAAAAGGCACAAATCGCGCAAATGTAACTAGTCACGCAGAAAGTTGGACGGGGCTTCGCAGGTGGCACCAGCGGAGTACGCTTGACCTTCCACCGGACATGGAGCCTGCCGCGAGGCACAGGCTCCTGGATCGGATGCCCCGAACCCCCCGTCCGGCCCGTGTAGCCGTCTCGACAACCCAGGATCGAGCCTCCATGCAGTCCGACATCGACGCCCAGCTCAACAACTTCTTCGAAGACGCCCCAGCACGCGAGTTCGACGTGGTGCTTCGTGGTTACGACCGGCATCAGGTCCACGATCACCTGAAGCAGCTCGACGGGGAGCTACGTCAGGCCCGCGAGCAGGTCACGGGCCTGCAGCGCGATCTGTCCGACTCCCAGCGCCAGCTGCAGGAGCAGGAGCGGCCGACCTACTCCGGCCTCGGCGCCCGCATCGAGCAGCTGCTCCGCCTGGCCGAGGAGCAGGCCACCGAGCTCGTGCAGGCCGCCAGGTCCGAGGCCAACGAGATCAAGGCCGCCGCCAAGGTCGAGGCCGCCGACCTGCGTGCCGCCGCCGAGTCCGAGGCCGCCGAGAAGCGCGCCCAGGCCACGCGCGAGAGCGACGAGATGCGGACCGCCGCCGAGCGGGACGCCGAAGAGATCCGCTCCACGGCCCGCCGGGAGGCCGACGAGCTGACCAACACCACCGAGCGCGAGGTCGCCAAGCTGCGGGCCACCGCCGACCACGAGGTGGCGGAGAAGCGGGCCGACGCCGAGCGCGAGATCGCCAAGCTGCGCACCACCACCGAGCGTGAGGTCGCCCAGCTGCGGGCCTCGACCAAGCGCGAGCGCGACGAGGTGCTCACCACCGCCAAGCGCCAGGCCGACGAGATGCGCGCGCAGGCCCAGCGGGTGCTGGAGGAGTCCGAGGCCAAGCGGGCGCAGGACGAGGCCGAGTTCGAGATCCAGCTCGCCTCCCGCCGGGAGGAGGCCGAGCGCCAGGAGGCCGAGCGCCACGCCACGGCGCAGGCCGCCACGCAGAAGCTGGTCGCCGAGGCCGAGCAGCGGGCCGCCACCGCCGAGTCGCGGGCCACGAAGGCCACCCAGCAGGCCGAGCAGACCCGCCGCGAGGCCGACCTGCACGCCAAGCAGCTCGTCGCGAACGCCCGCAAGAGCGCCGAGACGGTAGTGGCCGACGCCAAGTCGAGCGCCGAGACGATCGTCACCGAGGCCAAGAACGAGGCCGAGCGCACCCGCACGGCGATGCAGCGCCAGGTCGACGAGCTCACCCGCCAGCGCGACAGCATCACCAGCCACCTGGCCCAGCTGCGCCAGCTGCTCGGTGGCGCCGCCCTGCCGGGCATGGAGCCGGAGCCCGCGGTCACGGCCGCCCCGCCGAAGCCCGCGCTCGCCGCGCCCGCCGTCGTCGAGGCCCCGGCCCCGGCGCCCGCTCCCAAGGTCGAGACCAAGGCCGAGGACGACGCCGAATGGTGGCAGGAGTAGCCGCCGGGCCGCCTATGGGGCTGCACACGGGGGCTGAATAGCAGGTTGGAGAGGGCCTGGCGATCCGATGGTCGCTAGGCTCTCTCTTTGCCATCAGCTTGTATAAGTTGTACGGGTTTGCCGCCGACCTTCCCTGGGAGTCGCCTTGTCCGCGGATACCGAGCCCACCACCACCGCAGAGCCACCGAAGACCGCGGAGAAGGAAGCAGCACGGGCTCAGGAGAGCGACGACGCCGCGCAGCCGTACGGGCTGCCCGGGAAGCCGCTCGCCCGGGGCCCCTTCCTGTTCGGGCTGGTCGGCGGGCTCGGGGTGCTGACGGCGATCGCGCTCGCCCAGATGGTCGTCCAGTCACTGAGTACGATCATCCTGATCGTGGTGGCGATGTTCCTGGCCGTCGGCCTGAACCCGGCCGTCGAGGCCCTCCAGCGGCGCGGCCTGGCCCGGAGGGGCGCGATCTCGATCGTGTTCGCCGGGGTCATCGTGGCGTTCGCGCTGTTCGGCCTGGCAGTGGTGCCGCCGGTGAGCCAGCAGCTGACGGAGTTCGTCGCGGCAGTGCCCGACTACGTCACCGAGCTCGGCAAGAACCCCACGCTGCACCAGCTCGACGCCGACTACCAGATATTGGCGCAGCTCAAGACGTTCGTGACGACCACACTGGGGCCGTCGCTGGCCAGCGGGATCATGGGCGCGGGGCTTGTGGTGCTGAACGGCGTGTACACCACGGTGACGCTGCTGGTGCTCATGCTCTACTTCCTCGGCTCGCTGCACACGATCAAGGAGTACCTGCTCAAGCTCGTGCCGTCCTCCCGGAGGACGCGGACGCGGGCGATCAGCGAGGAGATCCTCACCGGCATCGGCGGGTACGTCGCGGGCAACGTGCTGATCTCGATCATCGCGGGCGTCCTGTCCTGGATCTTCCTGTCCGTCGCAGGCGTCCAGTACGCACTCGCGCTCGCCCTGGTCGTCGCGCTGACGGACCTGATCCCGCTGGTGGGCGCCACGATCGGCGCGGTGCTCGTGACCGGCGTCGCGTTCCTGCAGTCGGTGCCCGCCGGGATCGCCTGCGCGATCTTCTTCATCGTCTACCAGCAGGTCGAGAACTACTTCATCTACCCGAGGGTGATGAAGCGCTCGGTGGACGTGGCGCCGGCCGTGACGGTGATCGCCGCGCTGTTCGGCGGCGCGCTGCTGGGCATCGTCGGCGCCCTGCTGGCCATCCCGGTGGCCGCGGCGATCGCGCTGATCATCCGCGAGGTCGTGGTGCCGCGCCAGGACGGCGTCTGAGGCCCTTTGGAGCGAGGGGGCTTCTGCCCCGCCCGGCCGTGCCCCGGCAACCCGCCACGCTTCGGCTGAGGCCGACGGCGCGCGCGTCAGAAGGCGTCAGCGCTGGGAGCCGCCGAGCTCTGTCCTGAGGAACTCCGCCACCGCCGCGTTGAACGCCTCGGGCTGCTCGACCGCGCTCAGATGGCCCGCCTTAGGGATGATCTCAACCCGCCCATCGGGCACGGCCTGCGCCATCGCCTCGGCGTCGGCAGGCGGCGACAGCTCGTCCTCCTCCCCCACGACGACAAGCAGCGGCACTTTCAGCGCGCTCAGCGTGTCGAACGAGTCGGGCCGGGCGGCCATGGCGCGTTGCGCCCAGGCGACGGCACCCGGCGGCGCGGACTGCACCAGCCCCTTGACCCGCCCGAACACCATGGCCCGCCGCTCCTTGGTCGTCGGCCCGATGAGCCCGGGAAGCACCTCGTCGACCAGCACCCCGCTGCCGTCGGACAGCACGGCCTGGGCGATACGTTCCCGGTTGTCCCTCGCCGGGGGCGGGTCCGCGCCGGCCTTGGTGTCGGCCAGGATCACGCCGAGGACCCGGTCGGGGTGCCGCCGGCAGAACGCCATGGCCACGTAGCCGCCCATGGACAGCCCGCCGACCACCGCCCTGTCGATGCCCTCATCGTCGAGCAGCGCGGCGACGTCGTCGGCCATCAGGTCGATGGACGGGTCGTCGTCGCCCAGCCGCGAACCGCCGAAGCCGCGCAGGTCGGGCGTGATGACCCTGCAGGCCTTGGCCAGCCCCTCCCGCTGGGCCAGCCACATGGCCGACGACAGCGGGAACGCGTGAAGCAGCACAACCGGGAGCCCGGTCCCGGACGATCTCGTGTAGAGCTGCACGGACGACACGGTAACCCGGTTCACGGCGGCAAGCACTCAATGTCGTATGCCGATATCACCGATAACGCCGACCGCTTCCGTAAGAAGCAGCCATAAAGGCGGCACTCCGCCAATGTCCGCCATAATCCTGACATTGCCTGGTGAATAATTCCTGCGCACAATCCAGGCAATGGGCTGGTGCACCCCCGCGGCGACAGCGACGGCGGAACCCACTGTCACTTCGTGGTGCGGCGGCTCAGATGGCCGTGGCGCCGCCGTCCACGAACAGCACCTGACCCGTCATGTACGCCGAAGCCGAACTGGCCAGGAACACGGCCGGCTGAGCCATCTCCTCCACCGTCCCCCAGCGCCGCATGGGCACACTGGCGACCGTGGCGGCCCCGGAGGTCTCGTCCTCCCAGAGGTTGCGGTTGAGGTCTGTGGCCGTCCATCCAGGGCACAGGGCGTTGACCCGTACCCCGGACTGGGCCCACTCCACGGCCAGCGTCTTCGTCAGCGCCACCAGCCCCGCCTTGGCGGCGGCGTAGGGCGCCAGGAAGGGCGCGCCGAGCGCCGCCACGGAGGCCACGTTGATGACCGTGCCCTCGCCCCGCTCCAGCAGGTGGGGGGCGACCGTGTGGCAGACGGTCATGGCCGAGTCGAGGTTGAGCCGCATCAGCTTGTCCCACCCCGACAGCCGCAGGTCCTTGAACGCGACCAGGAAGTTCGAGCCGCCCGCGTTGTTGACCACGATGTCGAGGTGCCCGAGCCCGTCGATCGCCGCCGCCACGGCCCCGGCCGCGGCTTCGCGGTCGGTGAGGTCGGCGGGGATGACGACCGCGCGCCTGCCCAGCGCCTCGACTTCCTTGCCGACTTCGGCCAGGGTCTCGGCCGACCGGGACACGAGCGCCACGTCGGCCCCCGCCTCGGCGTACGCGAGCGCGATGGCCCGCCCGATCCCCTTCGACGCCCCGGTGACCAGAGCCTGCTTCCCACTGAGATCGAACGCGCCCACAATGCCTCCTCAAATCATTACCGAACAAGATTCTAGGGACATGGCCCCCGAAAACGCCACCGGCGCGGAACCCATGAGGGTCCCGCGCCGGTGTCCGGTCAGTAGGGGCTAACCTCCCAGCCCCCAGATGATGATGTCGAGTGCGTCGGCCAGCCCGCTCTTGTCCAAGTACTGGGTGACCTTGAAGCCGGTTTCGGCGATCGTGCCCGTCCTCGTGTTCTCCGGCTCGATCTTCTCCGGCCTGAAGATTTGCCGCTCGCCCTGGCCGGAGCCACCGGGCCTGGCGGCAGGCGGCGGTCCGTCCGGATACATCCGGCCGTCACGGTAGACGGTGTAGGACTGGGTCGGCTGGGTCGAGCCGTCGTTGCGGTAGATCTGGCTCGGCCGTGGCTGCATCGGCTGCCGGCTGTCCCTGGGCGGCGTCTGCCGCTGCTGCGCCCTGTGGCTGGTCGGCCGCTGCGCCGGACGCTGCCGTGCCCGCTGGATCCCGCTGGGGACCCGGCCGGCCCGCCTGTTGCGCGTCCTGGCCGCCGCCGCGGCCCGGCGCTTCGCCGCCGCCTCAGCGGCCTTTCTCCTCGCCTCTCTTCTCGCCGCCGCCGCGGCCCGCCGCTGTGCCCGTGCCGTCGCCGCCTTCCTGGCTCTCTCAGCCGCTCTCTTCTTGGCCTGTTCCTGGAGCTTCTTCCTGGCCGCGGCCGCGGCCTTCTTCCGCGCCGCTTCCAGGGCCCGCTTCTTGGCCTCGGCCGCGGCTCTCCTCCTGGCCTCCGCCAGTGCCCGGCGCCGCGCCGCCGCGAGTGCGGCCCGCCTTGCCGCCGCACGCGCCGCCGCGATGGCGGCCCGCCTGGCGGCGGCCATCGCCAGCCTCCTCGCGATGATCTGCGCCGAGACCCGCACCACGATGGCCGCGACGAACCAGAACAGCTGACCGTCGGGGTCGCTCATGGTGACGGGGCTGTTGTTGGCGTAGGCGTAGGCGTTGAGCTGCTGCGGGTTCTGCTCCTCCATGACGGGGTCGACCGAGAGGAAGCGCCCGTTCTTGGGGTCGTACTCGCGGGCCCCGAGGTGGACCAGCCCGGTCGTGGAATCCTGAGTGCCTCCCACGAATCCGCGCTGCCCCGGCCAGAACGCCGGTGGCGATCCCCGGTTCTCGCCGAACGGCGTCGTCCTCCGTACGGCCAGCTCACCGGTCCCGGCGTTCACCGCCGCCTGTGCGGTGCCCTGGTGGTCGTTGACCAGGAAGTAGACCTGGTTGTCCGGCGTCCGCACCGCGATGGGCTCGCCGCCGAAGGTGTAGTAGCGGGTCTGCTCTACGACGTCCTTGGCGAAGTCGAAGCGCAACTCCATGTCGTCGATGTAGAGCGTGGCGTCGGTCGGCGTCTTGCGGATCAGCCGGTCGCCCTCCGCGTTGTACACGAAGGACGTCGTCTTGCCCGCCTCCGTCACCGACTCCAGGTTGCCCTCGGCGTCCCAGACCAGGCTCTGGTCGGAGTTGCCGACCTTGCGCCTGGTGGTGTTGCCCGCGGCGTCGTACTCGAAGAGGTCCGACCCGACGGTCTGCAGCGCGTGCGGCTGCTCAGCGCCCGGGGCCGGATAGGTGGAGGTACGGGTGGTCTCACCCGCGCCGCCCCAGGCGTGCTTGATCTCCTTGGTCCGGTTGCCTGTGGCGTCGTACTCGTAGCTGACCGCGTACGGGGCCACGCCGCCGATCTTGTCCGACTGCGGGGTGCCGCCGGCGCAGTCGTCGGTGGCCGTCCACGCCGAGGTCATGCGGCGCAGGTGGTCGTACTTGAAGCACTGCGTGTCCTGGCCGCTCGCACCCTTGTCGGCGATCTTGGTGATGTTGCCGACCGCGTCGTAGGTGTAGTTGAGGTCCAGGTCGGTCGCCGTGGCGCCCTCCCTGTCCACCCGCATCCTGGACAGCCTGCGGGTGGCCTCGTCATGGGTGTAGGTGAGCCAGGTCTTCTTCCCTCCGGTGCTCAGCTCCGTCTGCAGGGTCTCGCCCAGCTTGGAGTAGCGGGTCGCGGTCACGTACGTGGACAGGCCGCTGACCTTGGTCGGCTGGCTGAGCTCGTCGTAGGTGTAGACGACCTGCTCGTCCGCCAGGCCGCCCCCGGCGGGGAAGCTGACGGACTGGACCTGGTCGTCGATCGTGTAGCGGGTGTTGAGCTGGTACGAGCCCGCCAGCTTGCCCTCCCGCTCGGGGATGGTGACGGTCTCGCGCAGCGTGCGGTAGTCGGTGTCGATGGCGTTGATCTCCGCCTTGTACGCCTGCCCGCCCACGTAGCGGATGCTGGCGTTCATGTGGCCCTTGGCCAGCGCGTCGTACTGCCACTCGGCGAGCAGCGCACCGGTCTCGGAGCCCTCGCGCAGCTCCTTCTTGCGGCCCAGAATGTCGTAGACGTAGTACAACGTCTTGCCGCGCGAGTCAGTGGTGCTGACCAGCTCGTCTGCGTCGTTGTACGTCATCGTGGTGGCGCCCTTGTCGGGGTCCTCCATCTTGATCTCGCGGCCGCGCATGTCGTAGTGGTGGCGCCACACGTTGCCCGCCGCGTCGGTCACCGTGGACAGCCGCCCGGCCTGGTCGTAGGTGTACTTGGTGGACTCGTACTCGCCCGTCGGGGTGGCGCCCTTGTACTGGCGCAGCTCGATGAGCCGGTCCTCGGCGTCGCCGATGCGGGTCGTGGCGGTGCCTCCGGGCGGCGGCGTCACGTGGATCCGGTCGCCCTGCTGCGTGGTGCTGACCCGGTACTTCTCCTGTCCCTTCGACTTGAGGATCTGGGCGTTGACGTCTCCGGTGCCGTCGAAGGTCACCGCGACCTGGTTGGGCACGTCCACGTCGGCCACGGCGAGCAGGTCGGTGGAGGGCGTCCCGGTGGCGAAGTAGCCGGTGTTGGACTTGGCCGCCTCGCCGAGCGAGTTGTAGATGGTGTCGGTGATCGTGCGCCCGTCACGGAGCGCCGGGTCCTGCGTCTGCTCGTCGCGGGGCGCGGGCTCCTGCGTCTGGCGCTTGCGCATCAGGCCGTCGTACAGCTCGTGGCTGGCGCTGTAGGTGCCGTCCGCGTTCAGCGTCTTCGTGGTGACGAAGCTGGGACCGTCGGTGCGCATCGTGTAGGCGTACTCGGTGCTGGGCGACTGTCCGGACGCCTTGCTGCGGTCGGGCTGCCAGACCTTGACCAGGCGGCCGAGCGCGTCGTACTCCATGTCGATGCGGCGGTTGTTCGCGTCGATCTCGGCGTACGGCTCTCCCCAGGCCGGTTCGAGCAGGGTGCGGTCGACGTGGCCCAGCTGGTTGGTCTCCTTGATCTCGGTCGGGGGCGCGCCCGCCGTCGGGGTGTAGGTGGTGGTGGACTTGGTGCCGAGCGCGTCGGTCTCGCTGGTCTCGCGGCCGTAGGCGTCGTAGGTGTGGGTGCTCTCCACGATCGTCGCGCCGTCCCCGGAGACGGTGTGCTCGACCGTGGTCACGTCGCCCTTGGTCGGCGCCTGGCCGTACGCCTTGTTGTCGTACTGGACCTTCTCGTCGGAGATGACCTCACCGGCGGCCAGCGTGGACACGGAGGTGCCGCAGCCGGCGGCGACCTTCTGGATCCGGCTCGTGTAGTCGAGCATCCAGCTCGTGTCGTTGCGGGCGTAGGTGTAGCGGGTGCACTGGTCGTCGTCGGTCGTGGCCAGGTCGCCCTTCTCCTCCACCTGGGTGAGCAGGCCCTTGGTGTCGTACGCGCGCTCCTCGCCGGTACGCCGCCACTTGCCTCCATCCAGCGCGGTGCGGGTGACCATGGACTTGGGCTCGACCACGTACGCGGCCTTGGTGATGCCGTCATCCGTGGACTGGGCGGTCTTCACTGACCAGGGCTCCTCCAGCGTGGCGGTCAGGATGGCCCCGCCGTCGCCGTCGTAGAGGATCTCCTCGCGCTCGAAGCCCGCCAACTGGTCGAGGTCGTCGAGCTTGACGCCCTCGGAGTCCGTGACCTGCGCGCTGCGCTTGGAGCCGTCGGCCTGCTTGTCACCGTCCATGCCCCGGAAGTACCGGAACTCCGTCAGCGTGCGCTTGGTGTCCTGGCCGTCGCCCTGGCGCACCCGGACCCGGCCGTAGCCCCGGAAGTCGGACCACGTGCGGTGCTCGGGCTTGACCAGGGCGTTCTCGGCGTAGCGCCAGGCGGTCCCGTCGAGGTACTCGTAGTCGGTGACGACGTTGGGGGCGCCGCCGACGCGGTCCACCTCGACCGTCTGCGTGACCACGTACTTGTGGAACCAGTCGTTGACCTCGGCCTCGTTCGGCGGTGACCAGCGCTGCGGGAAGCAGCGCCTGGTGTTCTTGTCGGCGGCGGGAACGTCGCCGGGCTTGCAGTCGGCGGCGGAGTAGTTGACGCGCAGCTCGCCGCCGGACTCGTTGTTCACGGCCTGCACGCGCCACTTGACCAGCGGGGCACGGCCCTCGTTGGCGTCCACCCGGTTGGGCAGCTGGACACCGGTGAACGTGACCTTGGGCAGCGTGAGCGTGGCGCCCACATGGCCGGACTGCTGGATCGACGCCAGCCACAGCGCCGGACTCATGCCGTCACCCGAGGCGGGGAACTGGTGCGTCAGCGTCCAGGAGTCCACCGCGCAGTACTGCGCGCCCGCGCACTTGGCCGGGTCGGTGTTGAGGATCTGCGTGGTGACCTTGGCCAGACGCTTGCGCGTGAAGAACGTCGGCGCCAGACGGTCGACGCACTTCACGCCGGAGTCGCAGATCTGGTCGAACGGGACGTCCGGCCAGCTGCTGGCGGTCTCCTTCTTGAGCTGGTCGGCGGCGCAGGTGATCGTGCCGCTGGGCAGGCAGCGCTCGGCCACGTCGAAGACGACGCGGGCGGCGGGTGCCTTGGTGAACAGCTCGTTCTGCAGGTAGCCGTAGTCGATGCGGGTGAGGTAGCCGGCGCGGTCGTACACGGTGCCCAGTTCGGGCTTCATGTTGCGGCCGTAGTAGTTCTTCTCCTGCGCGTACCAGTACGTGGTGGCGTTGCCGTGGGTGTCCACCGCGTAGTCGAGGTTCCACCGGTAGGCCTGCTGGCACCAGGCGTTGGCTGGCGTGCTGGAGTAGCAGGGCTCCCCGCTGTTGTTGCCGAACACCGGCACCGTCTGCACCGACTTCGTCTCCGGCTTGCCGGTGACCCAACCGGGCAGGCGGTTCAGGCCGAAGGTGTACTGGGTGCCGTCGGCGCCGGTGACGCGCCAGTACTCGCCGTTGTTGTCGCCGTTGGTGGCCCCGGTGAGGTACTCGATCCGGGTGCCGTCGTCACGCTTGGGCCGCCACTGCTTGGTCGTGGCGTCCTTGATCAGCTCGACGGCCGAGTTGCCGAGCGACAGGGTGACGTTCTCCCCGTCCCAGCACAGGTCGCCGGTCTTCTTGCCGTCGATCATGCAGGACTTGTAGCGGCGCTCGATGTAGCCGCTGGGGTTCAGCTCGAAGCCCTCACCGACCCAGGACGGCTGGTTGTTGGTCGAGGCGGTGCGGCCGTCCACGCTCTGGGAGGAGTAGTCGATCGACAGCTCCGGCTCGTCGCCACCCAGCGCGGGAGGAGTGCGCAGGTCGTAGTCCCAGTTGAAGTCACCGGACTGGGCTCCGACGCTCCAGCTCGCCGACGGCGCGAGTGAGGTGGCGGCGTGGTCGCCGGACGGGCCTGAGGCGGCGGCCGTGACCGCGTACAGGCCGGCCGACTCGAACTCGGCGGTCAGCGTGCCCGCCTTCGTGTCGTTCTCGCTCTTGACCGGCTGGGGCGCGGCGCAGCCGTCGGCCGCGGTCAGCGCGCAGTCCTCCAGCTTGACCACACGGAGCCGGGAGCCGTAGTCGCCGCCGTAGGCGTAGCGGAAGCCGGAGTAGTCGATCTGCAGGCGGGTCTTCTTGCCGGACGCGGCCTTGAGGCTCGCTCCCTGGCCGGGCGATACGCGCATCGCGAGGCCGAGCAGCTTGGAGTCGAGGAGCTCGACGCGTACGGGGTCGGAAGCCTCGGCCTTGGCGGCGGCGCCCGTCTGCGGGGCCAGCTTCACGGGGAAGCCGGTCGCCGCCAGGGTGCTCGCCCCGGTGCCGCCCAGCTCCGCCGCCTGGGGTTTGGGCCAGGTGACGCCTGGTGGCGCCTTCCACGCCTGTTTCTCGACGGGATCGGCCAGCGGGGGCAGGACCGGGACGCTCGTGCCCTTGACCGGCTTCTCGTTCTGCACCGAGGGGGCCGACCGGGGCGCGGCCTCGGCAGGCATGGCGTACGTGAGGGGGACGACGAGGGCGATGGAGAGCACCGCCGCGAGCCTGCGGGGCCAGGACGACTCGGGCTTGGGCTCCAGGAAACGGTTCCAGTAAGGGTCGGGATTGTCGGGTTCGTCGGGTTGGTGAGCTCGGTTCCAGCGGGATTCGGGCAGGTCTAACTCACTCGGCAGGTCCATGAACCTCTCCCAGTCGGGGTGCTGATCGGGACTTACTGGGTGGCTGAAGGTGCTGGGATTTACTGGGCGGCTAGTTGGGCGATCTGCTCGGCGCTCAGTACGCCGTCATAGGTCCGGACGTCGTCCACGGTTCCTGGCCAGTAGCCGGTGAAGGCGCCCGCGGTCTTGGTCCGGCCCAGCTGCAGCGGGCCGGTGGCGTTCCACGCGCTGACGTGGTCGGTGATCGTGGTGGTGGAGAGCTGACCGTTGACGTAGATGCGTAGCTCGCCGGCCAGCGCGTCGTAGACGCCGGCGATGTGCGTCCACTCCAGCGCGTTGGGGATGGCGTCGGAGCGCGTGCGTACGAGAGCGGCCGTGTCGGTGTCGGCGGCGCGCATGCCGAGGGTCCACCGCCCCTGTTCCTTGTCGAAGCCGAGCTGGAACCCGGCCGTCCTGCTGCCCGGCTGTGCCACGGCCGCGGTGTCGGCGGTCGGCACGTAGTCGAGCTGGGTCCAGGCGGCGACGGTGAAGCTCGACTTGGTGTTGACGGGGGCGGCCGTGGTCTGGGCGTAGCCGTTGACGCCGTCGAGCGCGAGCGCGCCGTCCAGCCAGCCGGCGGTCCACGACGCGCCCCCGGCCAGCGTCGCGGCCGTGGCCCGGCCCGAGGAGTCGGCGGCCGACGTGCCGGACTCCTCGTCCAGCTTCCAGTGACCGACCAGCGTGGCGGCGCTGTTGACCAGGTCGGCGACCTCGTCGGCGAACATCGCCCGGCCGTAGACCCGGACCTCGTCCACATCGCCCGGCCAGTACTCCGCCGCGGCGCCGTTGACCTTGCCCCGGCCGATGGTGAGCGGCCCGGTGGCGTTCCACGGCTGGGTGAAGGCGACTGAGGACTCCAGCTTGCCGTTGACGTAGAGCGAGAGCCGGCCCGCCGCGGAGTCGTAGACGCCGGCCAGGTGGGTCCACTCGTTGAGCCTCGGGGCGGCCGCGGAGAGGGCGCGGACGGTCGTGGCGCCGTCGGCGTCAGTGCCCGCCCGGGTCAGCGCCCAGCGGTCGTCGGGCTTGGAGTACTGGAGCGCGTAGCCGCCTGTCCTCGCGCCTTCCTGGGTGACGACGGTGGCAGTGGCGCCGTTGCCCGTCAGGCGGGCCCAGGCGGTGACGGTGAAGTTGCGGCTGGTGTCGGTTATGGGGCCGGAAGTCTGCGCGTACGCGTTGGCCAGGCGCAGGCCCATGCCGGTCCTGCCGGTCGTCCACGTGGCCCCGTAGAGGGTCGCGGGGTGGGCGTTCGCGGCGTCGGCGGCCGCGGTGCCCTGGCCCTCGTCCAGCGCCCAGTGGCCGCTGGCGGCCTTGCCCGCGTTGACGTTGAAGACGTACGTGCGGATCGGGCCGAGCTGGCCCGCGCGGTCCTTGCTGCGGACCGACAGGACGTTGGGGCCGTCATGGCTGGGCGTGAGCGCGATCGTGGCCTTGCCGTCCGCGCCGGGTGCGACCTCCGTCTTGGGCGTGGTGTCGAGCCCGTAGAGGTACGCGGCCACGTCGGTGACGCCGTTGGGGTCGAAGGTGAACGTGCCTGCCAGGCCGACTCCGTCGCTCCAGGTGTCCTCGGAGTACTCGGGCGAGGTCACGACCGGTTCCCTGCCGGGGGCCGTGGCGTCCACGGTGGCCTCGCACCAGGGGCTCCAGGCGCTGGTGGCCTTTCCGTCCTCAGCGCGTACGTGCCAGCGGATGAGCGCGCCGTCGGCGTACAGGCTGGTCGGGATCGTCGCGTAGTAGGCGGAGCCGGACGAGCCCGTCCCGGTGACGTACTCGCCGGTCTTCGTCCCGGCGGCGTTGTACCACTCGAAGTGGCCCTTGACCGAGTTGTCGGTGTCCTTGAGCTTGGCCCACAACTTCGGCGTGGCCGTGCTGATGACCGGCCGCCCCTCGCCGGAGACGCAGGCGCCGCCCGGGTCCGACCACGTGTCCGCGGCCACCGGGTCGGTCGGGATCGAGTTGTACTCGATGACGGCGACCGGGTTGTTCTTGAACTTCTTCCAGGCCCAGTAGTCGGTCTCGCTGGTGGCGTAGAGCCCGATGGTCATGGTGGACCATTTCTTGGCGGCGGCGTCGGCGGCCCACGACGTGACGTCGAACTCCACACCGCCGGGCGCGCAGGACCCCGTGCCATAGCCCTTGGCCACGTTCACCGTGGAGAGCAACCTGCTCTTCGTCGGCGGGTTGTTCCAGGTGGTGCTCTTGCTGATCGCGCTGGTCCCCCAGGCCTCCACCTTGCGGGCGTCGCATGAGTACGACCACGTCTCATACGTACGCAGCGTCGCCTTGATGATCTGCTTGCCGTGGATGGTGGAGCCGGTGGCCATCTGGAAGAACGAGCGGTTCGTCTGGGTGGAGCTGATGTGGCCGACGCGGGCGACGTCGCTGGAGTTGAGGTAGTTGGAGTTGGGCCAGTTTTTCCAGACCGCCGTCCACGAGCCGCGCGAGGCCGAGAAGTACGGGTCCAGGTAGACGGGGAACTTGGTCTTCGGATCCGCCAGCATCTTCCTGTCCGGCTTCAGCCGGAGCTGCCTGCCCGCCAACTCCACGCCCATCGTGGCCTGCTTGGCCTCCGGAGAGCGGCCTTCCTTGAGCGCCTGCGGGCTCGTGATCCCCTCGGAGTCCCACATCTTCGGCGTGGGCGCGATGAAGATCGTGCCGCCGCCGTTGTCGAGGGCCTCCAGGTTGCCTGCCGTGTCCGACTTCAGCGACAGGCCCTTGGTGGTGAGCGGGTAGGCGAGCTCGGTCAGGTTCGCCGCCGCCTCCCGCGACTTGACCACCAGGAGGTGCGAGAAGCCGTCCACGTCCGCGGTGACCTGGAGGTCGACTCCCGGCGCGACCTCGGGGTAGGTGGCGGTGTCGCCGTTCAGGGTGGGCTTGGGCAGGGTGCCCTGCCAGCCGAGCTCCAGGGACTTGGCGCCGCGCGACAGGCGGGCGAGCGGGGCGGTGCCGCCGCCGGAGAACGTCATGCCGGCCGCCGTGGCCACCGGCTCCACCGCGCCGTCGGGGCGCATGCGGAGCGTGGTGTCCACGGGGACCCAGCCGGTGGCCTTGCGCACGCGTACCGGGCGGACGTACTGCTCCAGGGTGAACGTGCCGTCGGGCTTGGCCCAGACCTGGCGGGTCTCGTTGCGCAGCGACTCGACCTCGACCGGCTTGCCCCCTGTGCGGGCGAGCGTGAGAGCGGACTCCTCGGGCGGCTGGACGGTTTGTGTCTCCGCAGGCCGTTGGACGGTAGGTGTCTCCGCGGGCGCCGGATCTGGTATCGCAATGATCGTGAAGGCTAACGCCGCCGCAACCAACCCACGCAATGCCCGCATACGTCCTCGCCCAAGGTGAGCTGGGATTACGCGCGGGACGGACCACCCGCCCGGCGTTTCCACGATCTTCGGTTGACGATCGGATTTTCACCCTGGTAGAGCAGCAGGTCTAGAGTTTTGCTCATTCTGCTCAAAGTTTCCTTCATGGCTGCGACCCATCCGGAAATTTCCGTCAGAGCGCGTCTCAGACCTCCGTCGGCAGCGGCCACGCGGCCGGGTTGATCCGCTTGACGATCTCGTTCAGGGCGATGCGGACGTACGGCTCACCCACCCACAGGTGCTTGGCCCCGTCCACCCCGATGACCTCGGCCTGCGGCACCCGCGCGAACCGCTCACGGGCCTCGTCGGGCCGGAGGTAGTCGTCGAACTCGGGCACGAGCGCCACCAGCGGCCGCCCGAACCTCGTCCAGGCGTCCAGGTCGTCGTCCGTGGCCCTGTGCAGCGGTGGCGAGAGCAGAATGGCACCCTCCACCAGCGGGTCGTGCGCCCACTTCAGCGTCAGCTCGGTGCCGAACGACCAGCCGACCACCCACACGTGCGGCAGGTCGTGGTATTCGGCGTACTCGAGCGCCGCGGCGACGTCGAACCGCTCCCCCTCACCCCCGTCGAACGTGCCCTCCGAGGTGCCGCGCTCGGAGGAGGTGCCCCGGGTGTTGAAGCGCAGCACGGCCAGGTCGGCGAGGGCGGGCAGCCGGTTGGCGGCCTTCTTGTAGACGTGGCTGTCCATGAACCCGCCGTGCGTGGGCAGCGGGTGCAGGGTCACCAGCGTCGCCACAGGGGGACGGTCGAGTGGCAGGGCCAGCTCACCCACCAGGGTCAGGCCGTCGCCCGTGTGCAGTTCGATCGGCTCGCGCCGGGCGGGGAGCACGGTCGCCGCGCGAATCTCCACAGTTGCTTCCCTTCAATAACGGGTGCGGCCTGGGCCGCGGTCGAGTCTCTTACGCCAGCAGGCCGGGTGCCAGTGGCGGCGCTCCTCGTCGCCCCCCGGCCAGTTGGGCCAGGCCACGAGGTGCGGCTGGCCGCTGCGGATCTCCTGGTCGCAGCCCGGGCACCGGTAGTCCTTGGTCGAGGAGGCGCCGGTGAGCATGCGTACCTTCCACTCGCCGTCGGGCCATTCCTCCACTTTGTCCAGCCCGGTGGGGAAGCCGAAGGGGCGGGAGGACTCCCTACGGCGGGCGCGGCGGGGGCTCATCGACGTGGGAACTCGCTCACTTCGGCAATGACCAGCTGGTCGAGCAGGGGCGCGGGCGCGAAGGCGGGCTCGCGGTACTCGGCGTAGAGGGCTCTCAGGCCGTCTCTGACCCTGGCCAGGCCGAAGGACTCCAGCATTTCGAAGGGTCCGGCTGGATAACCGCAGCCCAGCCGCATGGCCGCGTCGATGTCCTCGATCGAGGCGTATCCCGAGTCGTACATCCGCACGGCGTCGTTCAGGTAGGGGAAGAGCAGGGCGTCCACCACGAACCCCGCCCTGTCCTTGCACGGCACCGGCGTCAGCCCGGCGATCTTCACCAGGTCCCTGGCGGCGGCCGCGGCGTCCTCCGACGTGAGCGCCGTCGAGACGAGCTCGGCCACCTGGTCGCCGACGAGGTGCACGCCGACCATCCTGGCGGGATCGGGGAGGCGTACGGCGTGCTCGATCACGGGGCGGTCGGCGAGGCGCAGCACGACGTCGGGGTCGCCGGACGACTTGAACCCGGCCGCCCGCAGCCGCTCCTCGAGCCCGTCGCCCCTAGCCCCGTCGCCTTCGGACCCGACGACCTCGAACGTGCCGAGCCTGGACTTCACCGGCTCCTTGGGCGGTGAGTCGCCATAGAAGCCGCGGCCCGTCTTGCGGCCCAGCAGCCCGGCGGTGACCAGCTCGCGCAGGAGCGGCGAGGGCGCGTGCCGCCGGTCGCGTGTCTCGTCGAACAGCACCCCCATCACCTCGTACGCGGTGTCGAGCCCGATCAGGTCGAGCAGCGCGAACGGCCCCATGGGCAGCCCCACGCCCAGCCGCATCGCCGCGTCGATGTCGTCGCGCCCGGCCACGCCCAGCTCCATGAGCACGGCGGCCTGGTTCAGATAGGGCAGGAGCAGCCGGTTGACCACGAAACCGGCCCGGTCGCCCACCGCCACGGCCGTCTTGCCCAGCCTGCCCGCCAGCGCCGTGATGTCCGACACCACCCCGGGCGCGGTCACCACCGTCCCCACGACCTCGACCAGCCTCATCACCGGCGCGGGGTTGAAGAAGTGCATGCCGACCACCCGGTCGGGGCGGCCGGTGGCGGCGGCGATGGCGGTGACGGACAGCGAGGAGGTGTTGGTGGCCAGCACGGTCTCGGGCTCGCAGATCCGGTCGAGGTCCTTGAACAGCGAGATCTTGTAATCGAGGATCTCGGGAATCGCCTCGACCACCAGGTCGACGTCCCGCAGGTCCTCGCGCGAGGTGGTCAGCGTGATGCGGCCCAGGATCTCGTCCCGCTGCCCCGGCGCCAGCTTCCCCCTGTCCATGGCCTTCCCGGTGGAGCGCTCGAGATGCCCGCGCCCCCTGGCCAGCGCCTCGGCGTCGGCCTCGACCCCGATCACGCGCAGCCCGGCCCGCGCGAACACCTCGGCGATCCCGGCCCCCATCGTGCCGAGCCCGACCACTCCCACCCGTTCGAACGCCATGCGTCCAGTTTTCCAGAGCCGCTAAGGTGGAGCGTCATGCGGCTGGTCATCGCGCGATGCAGCGTGGATTACATCGGACGGCTCACGGCGCACCTGCCGATGGCCCCCAGGCTTGTACTGATCAAGGCGGACGGGAGCGTGAGCATTCACGCCGACGACCGCGCCTTCAAGCCGCTCAACTGGATGAACCCGCCGTGCAAGCTCAAGGAGGACGGCGAGACCTGGACGGTCACCCACGGCAAGACCGGCGAGAAGCTGGTCCTGACGATGGCCGAGATCCTCCACGACTCCAGCCACGAGCTCGGCGTCGACCCCGGGCTGATCAAGGACGGGGTGGAGGCCCATCTGCAGGAGCTGCTCGCCGAGCACATCACGACGCTGGGGGACGGCTATTCGCTGATCCGGCGGGAATACATGACGGCGATCGGGCCGGTGGACATCCTGTGCCGGGACGCGGTGGGGGCGACGGTGGCGGTGGAGATCAAGCGGCGGGGGGAGATCGACGGGGTCGAGCAGCTGACTCGCTATCTTGAGCTGCTCAATCGCGACCCGCTGCTGGCACCCGTGCGGGGCGTCTTCGCCGCCCAGGAGATCAAACCCCAGGCGCGTGTTCTTGCCACGGACCGCGGCATCGACTGCGTCACCCTGGACTACGACACCCTCCGCGGCATCGAACCCGAGAACCCGACTCTGTTCTGATCTGATCTGTTGCCATCCCGCCGCACATGGTGAGACCCCCATACGTTACGGCTGCGCCCTGAGCAAGCCACCCGCCATACTTCAGCTGGTGGCCCTCCAGGAAACGGCCTCTGTCCCTTCACCGGCTGGGCGCCGTTACGCGAGCCCATGATTGCCCGGTTACCGTGGCCCACCCCTGGCGCCGTCCACATTGCGCCCAGCCGCGCCGCACGCGTCACGTGCCGCCAACGGTCAGGCGGCGTAAGGCCAAGGGGTGGCGTTTGGCCTAGTAAGGGGCGACTTACCGGATTATCGTGGCGCCATGACGACGCTGACGTTCGACTCACTCAACCCGGCGACCGGCGAGATCGTCGGCAGTCACCCCAAGCACACCCCCGACGCCGTCCACGAGGCCGTCGGGCGGGCGGAGGAGGCGGCCGGGTGGTGGGCCGCCGTCGGACCGGCTGAGCGGAAGCAGCGGCTGCTGGACTACAAGGCGGTCATCACCCAGAACCTCAGGGACCTCGCCCGGCTGGTCCATGAGGAGACCGGCAAGCCTCTGGGCGACGCCACGCTGGAGATCGTGCTGGCCATCACCCACCTCGACTGGGCCGCGCGCAACGCGCACAAAGTCCTGGGCCGCCGTCGCGTCAACACCGGCATGATCGGCCTCAACCTGGCCGCCACGCTCGAATACCTCCCTCTCGGCGTGGTCGGGGTGATCGGCCCGTGGAACTACCCGGTCTTCACCCCGATGGGCTCCATCGCCTACGCGCTGGCGGCCGGCAACGCCGTCGTGTTCAAGCCCAGCGAGCTCACCCCAGGCATCGGTGTGCGACTGGCCGAGCTGTTCGCCGAGGCGGTGCCCGAACAGCCCGTGTTCCAGGCCGTGACGGGGCTGGGCGAGACCGGGGCGGCGCTGGCCGGCGATCCGAGGGTCAAGAAGGTGGCGTTCACCGGGTCCACTGCCACGGCCAAGCGCGTCATGGCCGCCTGCGCCGAGAACCTCACGCCCATCGTGGCCGAGTGCGGCGGCAAGGACGCGTTCATCGTGGACGCCGACGCCGACCTCGAGAAGGCCGCCGACGCCTGCCTGTGGGGCGCGATGTCCAACGCGGGCCAGACCTGCGTGGGCGTCGAGCGCGTCTACGTCGTCGACGCCGTCTATGAAAGCTTCATGCGCGAGCTGTCCGACCGGGCGACAAAGGTGAAGGCCGGCGAGGACTACGGGCCGATCACGATGCCGGGGCAGGTGGACATCATCAAGCGGCACATCGATGACGCCGCCAAATCCGGAAAAGTCGTGACCGGTGGCCCCGGATCCGTACGCGCTCCGTACGTGGACCCCGTGATCGTCGAAGACGTGCCGGAGGACTCCCCCGCGGTGCGCGAGGAGACGTTCGGCCCGACCATCACCGTCCGCCGCACCCGCGACGCCCAGGAGGCCCTGGAACTGGCCAACGCCTCCGCGTACGGCCTGGGCGGGACCATCTTCTCCCGGAACACGCACAGGGCCATGGAACTCGCCCGCATGATGCGTACCGGAATGACCGCCATCAACTCCATCATCTCGTTCGCCGGAGTGCCGGCGCTGCCGTTCGGCGGGGTGGGCGATTCGGGGTTCGGGCGGATACACGGAGCCGACGGTCTACGCGAGTTCGCCAGGCCCAAAGCCATCTCCCGTCAGCGCTTCGCGATGCCCGGGATGAACCTGACATCGTTCACCCGGGGGCCCGCCGAACTTGAGCGGCTGATCAGGCTTGTCACCTTCTTGCACGGCCGACGTAAAAGTTAATCTTCTTACCCTTTCCCAAAACGGATCATCCGTCCATAATTGTGTGCTCTGGGGGCCACGATCATGTTGGACGGGTGGAATGTGAACCGGTCTTACCGGGGGATGTCAGCTGAGCAAAGACTGGCAGACAGACGCGAGCGGCTGATGACGGCCGCGTACACGCTATACGCCAAGCCGGGATTCACGGCGACGACCATCGAAAGGCTGTGCTCGGAGGCGAGGATCTCCAACCGCGCCTTCTACGAATGTTTCGGCGGACGCGAGGAGCTCCTTCAGGCGTTACACGAGCGCTGCGTGGACGAAAGCCTCGCGGTCGTGACCAAAGCCGTCCAGGAGGCGCCGAAGACACTTGACGACAGAGTCAAGGCCGGGATTCACGCCTATATCGAGTTCACAACGGCGGATTGGCGGCGCGCCCGCATCATGCACGTCGAGGTACGCCGCTCGGGAGATGTCCTGACGCAGTCCCGTCAGCGCTCGGTGGACTCGTTCGCGCGCCTCATCGAGGAGGCGTCCGCCGATTTCGCACAGACCACCAGGTTGAATCGGCGACTGGTGGCACTCGGTGTAGTTGGAGCGCTACAAGAGTTGCTCATCGAATGGCTGCAGGCGGACGAGCAACCGCCGATCGACGAACTCGTCGACGTCGCGGTGCACATCTTCACCCAGAGCCTCGGCGCGCCCTGAGTATTCGAGAACCATTTCCAACGGTCAGCCCGAAAACCGCATTCTGGCTAACCCAAGAAAGAGCGGGCAACGGCTGATCGTCGCCCGCTCGATATGTCACATCAGGCCACCGCGGCAGCCGGAACCTCTACATGCAGGACCCGATTCAGCCGGGTCACCGCCAGGATCCGCATGATCCTCGGTGGCACCCCCCGAAGAACGAGGCGGCGTTGCACGCTCAGCGCGCGCCTATGCGAGCCCACCAGCACCCCGAGACCGGTCGCGTCGATCATCTCCAGTTTGGAGAGATCCAGGATCAGGTCACCTTCGCCGGAGTCGAGAGCCTTGTGCAGCCGCTCCCGCACCCCAGCGGAGGTGCCGGCGTCGAGCCTGGCACCGATCCGTACTACCTGGGCACGTGGATTGCCCCGGACTCGCATGCCACCTCCTCAGTCAGACACGCAGCGTAGTCACTGCCCTGCGCAGAGCTCTCATCGAGCCGAACCCTGTGCAGTCTTGTCTCCCCTACCCACCTATCGGAATTGACACGACTGCTTTCAGCAGGAACTCTCCGTCGTCCGTAGGGTGGGCGCTCACCTTGCCGCCCACGGCGGCCATACGCTCCCCCATGCCCGTCAGCCCGCTCCCCAGATCCGCGGCCTGCCTCCGCGCCACGCCGTCGTTACGTACGCTCAGCTCCGCCTCCTGCGGGGTGAAGCGGATCGTGATGTCGCAGAACGTCGCGGTGCTGTGCTTGAGCACGTTGGTCACCGCCTCGCGAACCGCGTAGGCGAACACCGGCGCCACCTCGTCAGGCAGCTCGCCATAGGGCATGCGCAGCTCACAGCGGACGCCCGCCGCTTCGAGCACTCCCTTCACGCTATTCAGCTCAGCTGCCAAGTCAAGCTCGCGGTAGCCGCGCACGGCCTGCCGCAGCTCCTTGAGCGCCTTCCTGGTCAGCGCGTTCACCTCGGCCATCTCGGCCTTGGCCGCCCCCGCGTCCACGTCCGACAGCCGTACGGCCAGCTCGGTCTTGACCGCGATGGCGGAGAGCTGGTGCCCCACGAGGTCGTGCAGGTCCCTGGCGAAGCGCAGCCGCTCCTCGGCCAGCGCCAGCCGCGTGTGCGCCTCCCGCCCCTCATGAGCCTGTACGGCGAGCGACCAGATCCACACCCAGACCCTGTTGGACGGCGGCACTATCGCGCACCAGATCCCGTAGGTCAGCGTGTAGAAGATGAGGCCCGCGCCCACGGGCAGGTCCATGCCCATGACAGGCGTGCCGGTCGCCAGGGTCAGGCCGCCGAGCGCGATGCCGACCGCCCACGCGCCCGCCGCCATCGACCAGGACCTGCGTCTGGGGATCTCGAGCGTGGCGACGCCCAACCAGCACATGAGCACGAAACCCCACCCGAACGGGTCGGCCCCGCCCAGGACCGCCGTGACCAGCGCGAGAACCGCCGCCACCACCACCTGCCTGGTGGGATAGCGGCGGTGGTCCAGTATCTCGTTGAGTATGCGCGAGCAGTACCACGTGAAGCAGATCGCGGCGATCAGCGCGGGCACGACACGCCACCACTGAAGCCTTCCCTCGGCGAACATGATCGCGGTCGTCATGGCGATGAGCAGCCACATCACGACGAAGTTCGAGATCAGCACCTTCCAGGTGAGGCGGCGCGCCCGCGTGATCTCGTCCATCTAGCCCGCGCGCAGCACGTCGCCGAGCTTGAGCCTGGCCCCGGTCCGCAGCACGGCCCGCTGGTAGATCTTGGCGCCGAAGCCCAGCACCGCGAGCACGGCCAGCGCCATGGCCGCCATCGACACCCCCGCCTGCCACAGGGGCACCTCGGTCGCGGCCATCCGCACCGGCATGACCATGGAGGAGAACGGCGGCACGTACGACACCACCGTGGCCAGCGTGCCGGTCGGGTCGTCGGTCGCGTAGAAGGCCACGAGGTACGTGAGCATGATGACCATGGTCAGCGGCGTCATCACGGTGCTCACCTCCTCCTGGCGCGAGACCAGCGAAGCGAGCGCGGCCGCCAGCGTGGCGAAGAACGCGTACCCGAGAATGAACCACACCAGCACCCCGGCCAGCACCCCCGGGATCCCGGGCGGGAAGTCGGAGGCGACCCCGGAGGCCGAGGCCGAGACGAACCCGACGAACAGGATCGTGACCAGGTTGATCAGGCCGACCACGCCCAGCCCGATGATCTTGCCGCCGAGCAGCTGCCACGGCCGCAGCGTCGAGAGCAGGATCTCCACGATCCGGCTCCCCTTCTCCTCCACCACGCCCATGGCCACCATCATGACCTGGCCCATGAGAAGCATGAAGAGCACCAGGACGAGCACCACGGCGATCCCGGCGCGGGCCGCCTCATAGCGCGTGTCGGCGCCCACGGACTCCATCTTCAGCGGCGGGATCGACACGCCGGCGGCGCCGAGCCTCACCTCGCGGTTGACGCTCTGCAGCAGCACGCCGAGCTGGCTGTCGATCTCACCGTCCGTCAGCACCCTCGTGCCGTCGACCAGCACCGCGTCCACGTCCCCGTCGAGCACGGCCCGCTTGGCGGCGGCCTCGTCGGGGAAGCCACGCCACTCGAACTTCGCGTCCGGCGCGGCGGCCTGCAGCGGCAGCTGCTGGGAGTTGACGGTGCCCAGCGTGTACGAGTCCGGCCCGCCCATCACCTTGGGCGCGAAGGACACCGCCGCCACCAGCAAGGCCGTGATGATCAGACCGATCGCGAACCCCTTGGTCCGCAGCTGCGTGGTGATCTCCCGGCGGGCGACCAGCATCAGCCCGTTCACGCCACGGCCTCCTTGAAGATCTCGGTGAGGGTCGGCCGCTCGACCCCGAAGTGCTCAACGTGCCCTGCCTTCGCGGCGCGCCGCAGGATCTCCTGGTCGTCCCCGCCGTCGCCGGTACGCAGGACGTGCCTGTCGCCGCTCACGGTGACCGTGCCGGGCAGGCCGTCAGCCCAGCCGGGGGCAGGGTCGCGTACGACGACGCGCAGCGTATTGCCCTCGGCCGCCCGCAGGTCGGCCACCGTGCCCGTGGCCACCATCCGGCCCGCCGAGACGATGCCCACCGAGTCGCACAGCCGCTCGACCAGCTCCAGCTGATGGCTGGAGAAGATCACCGGCACGCCGCCCCTGCAACGCTCCTGCAGAGCCGTGGCCAGCGCGTCCACCGCGATCGGATCGAGCCCGGAGAACGGCTCGTCCAGCACCAGCACCTCCGGCTCGTGCACCAGCGCCACGGCCAGCTGCACGCGCTGCTGGTTGCCCAGCGAGAGCGCCTGCACGGCGTCGCCCCTGCGCTCGGTCAGCCCTAGCCGCTCCAGCAGCTCGTCCGTGGCCTTCTTCGCGGCAGCGGGACTGAGCCCGTGCAGGCGACCGAAATATTCGATCTGCTCGGCGACGCGCATCTTCTGATAAAGCCCTCGCTCCTCTGGCATGTAGCCGAAGCGCCGCCGGTCGTCGTAGCCGAGCGGCCTGCCCTGCCAGCTCACCGAGCCGGAGTCCGCCTGGAGCACCCCCATGACGATGCGCATGGTCGTCGTCTTGCCGGCGCCGTTCGCGCCCACGAACCCGAACATCTCGCCGGGCCGTACTGAAAAGCTGATTCCGTCCAGGGCGACCTTGCCTTCGGGGGCGCCGGGCCCACCGCCGAAGCGCTTACGCAGCTCGCTGATCTCGAGCATCAGGTCATCTCCTTTGTCATGGGTCAATCGTGTCGTCGGCGGCGTTCGCCCTGCTAGTCGCGGAAATCACGGCCCCAGTATGGATCCCGCGTCCCTTTCTGATGACATTTGTCATTACGCTGATGCCATGACGCGCGCCGACAAGGACAAGCCGGTCGTCCTCTCCCGGATCTACACCCGCGCAGGCGACGATGGCACCACCGCGCTGAGCGACATGAGCAGGGCTTCCAAGACCGATCCCCGGCTGGCCGCCTACGCCGACGTCGAGGAGGCCAACGCTCACCTGGGGCTCGCCCTCTCGCACGGCACGCTGCCCGCGGACCTCGTGGAGGTCCTGGTCCGGATCCAGAACGAGTTGTTCGACGTGGGGGCCGACCTGGCCACGCCGGTCGTGGAGAATCCGGAGTTCCCGCCCCTGCGGGTGGAGCAGTCGTACATCGACCGGCTGGAAGAGCAGTGCGACCGCTTCAACGCCGAGCTCAAGCCCCTGCGCAGCTTCGTGCTCCCCGGCGGCGACCCCGCCACGGCCGCGCTCCACGTGGCCAGGGTGACGGTCCGCAGGGCGGAGCGCACCACGTGGGCGGCCCTGCAGGCCCACGACGACATGAACATGCTGACGGCGAAATATCTCAACCGCCTGTCGGACCTGCTCTTCATCGCCTGCCGGGTCGCCCACGGGGGCAACGAGATCCTCTGGAAGCCGGGCGGCACCCGCTAGGCGCGAAGTCCACGTAGGCGCCGAGCTGCACCCGCTGCTAGGCCACGTCCAGGTAGGCGCTGGGCGGCGCGGACTCCAGCCACGCCAGGAAGCCGGTCAAGGCGTCGGCGCTCATCGCGAGGGAGATCCCGCGAGTCGTCCCGCCGCAGTCGACAGCGAAAAGCCCGCCGTCGATCTCACGGCGGGCGGAAATGACGAGGCCGCGCCTCGCGATCGCGTGGCGCGGCCTCAGTCGGACGCCCAGGAGCGGAATCCAGTGGAGCTCCCCGTCGGCGTAGCGGGCTACCCCGCTCTGCCAGCCGCGGTCGCCCACACGCAGGCGACACAGTACGCTCCCGCGCGAGCGGGCCAGCGTGACGCCCCGCAGGACTATGAGGGCGGCAAAAGCTACGAGAATCAGAACCGTCGCCACCATGCCGCCCCCCAGAGCCCCGCTTGTAATTATTAAACCTCTTCGCCCGCCGCGCGGAGCCGAGCCCTGGCACGCTTGGCCTCGATTGCCGCGTCGGCGTCTTCCTGGTTGGCCTCGATCGAGGCCTGCGCCCGGTCGAGAGCGTCGCGGGCAGCCGCGACGTCGACCTCGGAACCGAGCTCGGCCACCTCGGCGAGCACGGAGACCTCGTCGTCGGCCACGGAGATGAAACCGCCGTGCACCGCAGCCACGAGGTCGCCCTCGCCCTCCCGTTTCACGCGCAGCACGCCGCCCTCGACGAGAACGCCGAGCACAGGTGCGTGTTGCGGCATAATACCGATCTCGCCGTCCACGGTCTTGGCAATCACCATGTCGGCCTCGCCCGACCAGATCTCACGCTCTGGTGAGACAACCCCTACTCGTAGCTTCGCCACTTTTGTAGGTTCCTTTCCGATCTGGTGGTGGCACGGCTTGCGTCACCGCGCCACCACCCTAGGGCGACTTACCGGCGCTCGAGGTCCTTGGCCTTGGCCACGGCCTGCTCGATGCCACCGACCATGAAGAACGCCTGCTCAGGCAGGTGGTCGTACTCACCCGCGCACAGGCCCTTGAAGGAGGCGATGGTCTCGTCCAGCGGGACGGTCTCGCCCGGCTGGCCGGTGAACGCCTCGGCGGCGTACATCGGGTGCGACAGGAAGCGCTCGATGCGGCGGGCCCGCTGGACGGTGACCTTGTCCTCCTCGGACAGCTCGTCGATACCGAGGATCGCGATGATGTCCTGGAGCTCGCGGTACTTCTGCAGGATCCGCTTGGTCTCCTGAGCCACCCGGTAGTGCTCCTCGCCCACGATCTGCGGGTCGAGGATCCGGGAGGTGGAGTCGAGCGGGTCCACCGCCGGGTAGATGCCCTTCTCCGAGATCGGCCGCGAAAGAACGGTCTGCGCGTCGAGGTGCGCGAACGCGTTGTGCGGCGCCGGGTCGGTGATGTCGTCCGCGGGCACGTAGATCGCCTGCATGGAGGTGATCGAGTGACCACGCGTCGAGGTGATGCGCTCCTGGAGCACACCCATCTCGTCGGCCAGCGTGGGCTGGTAACCCACGGCGGACGGCATGCGGCCGAGCAGCGTGGAGACCTCGGAACCGGCCTGCGTGAAGCGGAAGATGTTGTCGATGAACAGCAGCACGTCCTGCTTCTGCACATCGCGGAAGTACTCCGCCATGGTCAGAGCCGACAGGGCGACCCGCAGACGGGTGCCCGGCGGCTCGTCCATCTGGCCGAAGACGAGCGCGGTGTCCTTGAGGACGTCCGCCTCCTCCATCTCCAGCCAGAGGTCGTTGCCCTCACGGGTGCGCTCGCCCACACCGGCGAAGCACGAGGTGCCACCGAAGTTGCGGGCGACCCGGCGGATCATCTCCTGGATCAGAACGGTCTTGCCCACGCCGGCGCCGCCGAACAGGCCGATCTTCCCACCCTGCACGTACGGCGTGAGCAGGTCGATGACCTTGATGCCCGTGACGAGCAGCTCGGTGCGGGACTCGAGCTGGTCGAACGCCGGCGACGGCCGGTGGATGCCCCACCGCTCGGAGATCTTGAGCGAAGAGGTCGGCACGTCGAGCGTCTCGCCCAGCGCGTTCCACACGTGACCCTTGACCACGTCGCCGACCGGCACCGAGATCGGGGCGCCGGTGTCCTCGACCGCCTGGCCTCGGACCAGGCCGTCGGTGGGCTGCATCGAGATGGTCCGGACCAGGTTGTCGCCCAGGTGCTGGGCGACCTCGAGGGTCAGGGTCTTGTTCTCGCCGCCGAGGGTCACCTCGACCTTGAGAGCGTTATAGATCTCGGGCATCGCCTCGACGGGGAACTCCACGTCGACGACGGCGCCGGTGACACGAGCCACGCGGCCCGTGCCGGCCGCCGCGGCCTCTACGTTTTCAACAGCCTCTGCAGTCATTTCACTCTTTCCCCGCTGCGGCGTCAGCGAGCGCGTTGGCGCCACCGACGATCTCGCTGATTTCCTGGGTGATCTCGGCCTGGCGAGCCTGGTTCATCTCCTGGGTCAGCAACCGCATCAGCTCGTTGGCGTTGTCGGTCGCGGACTTCATCGCGCGCCGCCGCGCGGCCTCCTCCGAGGCCGCGGACTGCAGCAGCGCCGTGAAGATGCGCGACTCCACGTAACGCGGCAGCAGCGACTCCAGCACGTCGCCGGCCGTCGGCTCGAACTCGAAGTACGGCGGGATCGCGGTGGCCTCCGTCGCCTCGGTCTCCTCGACCTCCAGCGGGAGGATCCGCTTGACCACGACGTTCTGGGTCAGCATCGAGACGAACTCGGTCGAGACGATGTGGATCTCGTCGATCCCGTTCTCGTCCTTGAACGAGTCGATCAGCGTCTGCGCGATCTCCTTGGCGTCGGCGTAGGCCGGCTTCCTGGAGAAGCCGACCCACTGGCCGCCCATCTCACGGTGGCGGAAGCTGTGCCAGGTGACACCCTTGCGCCCGGTGACGAACGGCACCACGGTCAGTCCGCGCTGCTCCAGCAGCCCGCGCAGGGCCTCGGCCTCGCGCAGCGCGTTGGCGTTGAAGCCGCCGCAGAACCCGCTGTCGCTGGTGACGATGAGCACGCCCGCCTTGGCGGGGTTCTCCTTCGCCACCGTCAGCGGATGGTCGACGCTCGCCGCGTTGCTGACGACGCCTGTGACGGCGCGAGTGATCTCACGCTCGTAAGGCAGCGCCGCCTGCATCCGCTGCTGCGCCCTCACGATCCGTGAAGAGGCGATGAGCTCCTGGGCGCGCGTGATCTTCGCGGTCGACTTGACCGAGTTGATCCGCCGCCGCAGCAGCCTGAGCTGGGCTCCCATGACCTACTTCTCCGCCGCCGGACGGACAACCTTCTTGATCTTCTCCTGGCCGACCTCCTGGGCCTCCAGCGGAGCCACCGGCTCGTCCTTGACCAGCAGCTCGCCCGACGACGTGGTGAAGCCCTTCTTGAACTCCGTGATGGCGTCCTTCAGAGCGGTCACCGTGTCGTCCGACAGGTCCCTGGTCTCGCGGACGGTGTCGAAGATCCCCTTGTGCGAGGCCTGGATGTAGTCCAGGAACTCCGACTCGAAGCGGCGGACGTCCTCGATCGGCACGTCGTCCAGCTCACCCGTGGTGCCCGCCCAGATCGAGGCCACCTCGCGCTCCAGCGAGAAGGGGCTGTACTGGGGCTGCTTGAGCAGCTCGACCAGCCGCTGGCCGCGCTCGAGCTGGGCCTTGGACGCGGCGTCCAGGTCGGAGGCGAAGGCCGCGAAGGCCTCCAGGTCACGGTACTGCGACAGCGACAGACGCAGCGTGCCCGCGACCTTCCGCATGGCCTTGGCCTGCGCGGAGCCACCGACTCGGGACACCGAGACACCGACGTTGATGGCGGGCCGCACACCGGCGTTGAACAGGTCGGTCTCGAGGAAGACCTGGCCGTCGGTGATGGAGATGACGTTGGTCGGGATGAACGCCGAGACGTCGTTGCCCTTGGTCTCGATGATCGGCAGGCCGGTCATCGAGCCACTGCCCATGTCGTCGGAGAGCTTGGCGCAGCGCTCCAGCAGACGGGAGTGGAGGTAGAAGACGTCGCCGGGGAAGGCCTCACGGCCCGGCGGGCGGCGCAGCAGCAGGGAGACGGCGCGGTACGCGTCCGCCTGCTTGGTCAGGTCGTCGAAGACGATCAGGACGTGCTTGCCCTGATACATCCAGTGCTGACCGATCGCCGAGCCGGCGTAGGGCGCGATGTACTTGTAACCAGCGGGGTCGGAGGCGGGAGCGGCGACGATGGTGGTGTACTCCATCGCGCCGGCCTCCTCCAGGCGAGCGCGCACCTGCGCGATGGTCGAGCCCTTCTGGCCGACCGCCACGTAGACGCAGCGGACCTGCTTGGTGGGGTCACCAGAGGCCCAGTTCTCGCGCTGGTTGAGGATCGTGTCGACGGCGATCGCGGTCTTGCCGGTGCCACGGTCACCGATGATCAGCTGGCGCTGACCACGGCCGATCGCGGTCATGGCGTCGATCGCCTTGATGCCGGTGGCCAGCGACTCCTTGACGGGCTGCCGCTGGACGACAGTGGGGGCCTGCAGCTCGAGGGCGCGAATGGCCTCGGCCTCGATGGCGCCCTTGCCGTCGAGCGGGTTGCCCAGGGGGTCGACCACGCGGCCGAGGAAGTTGTCGCCGACGGGCACGGACAGGACCTCGCCGGTCCTGCGGACCGTCTGGCCCTCTTCGATGCCGCTGAACTCACCCAGGATCACGGCACCGATCTCGCGGGTGTCGAGGTTAAGTGCCAGGCCGCGCGTGCCGTCCTCGAACTCGAGCAGCTCGTTAGCCATCGCCGAGGGAAGGCCGGAGACATGGGCGATGCCGTCGCCGGCGTCGACGACGGTCCCGATCTCCTCGCGCGCGGCGCCTTCCGGTTCGTACGCCTGGACGAAGCGCTCAAGCGCGTCCCGGATCTCGTCCGGCCGGATCGTAAGCTCCGCCATCTCTACTCTGTCTCCCTATTCGCCTAGCCGGCCAACCGGCGGCGGACTTCTTCGATTCGTCCCACAATGGTGGTGTCGATGATCTCGTCGCCGATGCGGACCGAGAACCCACCGAGCACTCGCTTGTCCACCTCGACGTTCAGGTGCACGTCGCGGCCGTAGGAGGCGCTCAGCCACGCCGCCAAGCGCTGCTTCTGCCCCTCGGTCAGCTCGACCGCGCTGCGCACCACCGCCACAAGGCGCTGGCGCTGCGCGGCCACGAGGTGGCCGACCTCCTCCAGCCCTGCTTCCAGGCTACGCCCACGCGGATGCACCGCGACCTGCGTAATCAGGCGCAGGCTGCTCGGCGAGACCTTGCCGCCGAGCAGGTCGCGCAGCAGCTGCGCCTTGCCCGGCGCGGGTGCGGCCTGGTCGGCGAGCGCACGACGCAGGTCGGGGTTGGCGGCGACGATGCGGCCGAAGCGGAAGAGCTCGTCCTCCACATCGTCGAGCCTGGACTGGCTCTCCGCCTCCGCGGCCGCGGCGACGACACCGAGCCGTTCGAGCACGTCGGCCAGGTCACCGGTGCGCGACCACTTGGCCGCGACCGCGCCCTCGGTGGTGGCAAGAGCCGCCTCGCTGACCTTGCCCTCGAGCAGCGCGCGCACAGTGGCCGCCTTCTGCTCCCCGGACCTGGCCGGGTCGGAGAGGGCGCGGCGCAGGCCATGCTCGCGGTCGAGCAGATCGGCGACCGCGAACAGCTCGTCGGAGAGCGTACCGAGGTCGGCACTGCCTGCGACCGCGTTGAACCGCTCCTCGACCTCGGCCAGCGACGTCCTGCTCAAACCGCGCATCAGCGCACCGCCTGCGGCGAGGCCTCGAGCTCGTCGAGGAACCGGTCGACGATGCGGCTCTGCCGGACCTCGTCCTCGAGGGACTCACCGACGATGCGGCCGGCCAGCTCGGTCGACAGGCGACCGATCTCGGTGCGGAGCTGGGCGAAGGCGGCCTGGCGGTCCGCCTCGATCTGCGCGTGGGCCGCCTCGACTAGACGGCGGGCCTCGGCCTGCGCCTCCTCGCGGAGCTCGGCCTTGATCTGCGCGGCCTGCTCGCGAGCCTCCTCGCGCAGCCTGGCCGCCTCGTGCCTGGCCTCGGCCAGCTGGTCGCGGTACTGCTGCTGCAGGGCCTGCGCCTCGGCCTGGGCCTCCTCGGCCCTCTTGATGCCGCCCTCGATCGCGTCGGTCCGCTCAGCCAGCGTCTTCTGGATGCGCGGCATGAGGATCTTGCCGACGACGAAGAGGACGACGAAGAACGAGAAGATACCGACGACGAGTTCGTAGGCATGCGGGATGAGAGGGTTGGCGGCCCCCTCCTCGGCGAGGATCGTAGCTGCCTTGTACGTCATGAGTGCAGCCTTTCGTCAGAAGGGCGCGTTACTTGATGCCCTGGAAGATGAACGGCGCGACCAGGCCGATCAGGGCGAGGGCCTCGGTGAGGACGAAGCCGAGGAGCATGTTCTGGCGGATCAGGCCGTACGCCTCCGGCTGGCGGGCGATGGCCTGCACGCCCTGACCGAAGATGATGCCGACGCCGATGCCGGGGCCGATGGCGGCGAGACCGTAACCGATGGCGGTGACGTTGCCGGAGACCTCAGCGAGAACGCTCATTACTGTTATTCCTTTACTGGACGGCCGGTGAAGCGGAATCTCACCGGTCATGGATATTCCGGTATGTGGGTTCTCAGTGCTCTGGGTGCAGCGAGCCGCCGATGTACATGGCAGCCAGCATCGCGAACAGGAACGCTTGCAGGAACTGGATGAACATCTCGAAGCCCGTGAGGATGATGGTCATGATCACGCCGATCACGCCCACCCCGGCGCCGAGCGGCGTCAGCTTCTCGAAGAGGAACCAGAAGCCGACCATGCTGAAGAAGGCCAGCAGCATGTGGCCGGCGAACATGTTGGCGAAGAGTCGGACCGCGTGCGTGAAGGGCGCGATGATCAGGTTCGACAGGAACTCGATCGGCGAGAGCAGCACGTAGATCGGCTTGGGCAGTCCCGGCGGGAACATCATGTTCTTGAAGTAGCCGAGCGCGCCCTGGTGCTTCATGCCCAGGTAGACCTTGAGCACGTAGATCGAGAGCGCGAGCACGGCCGGGAAGGCGATGTGCGAGGCCACCGGGAACTGGAGCACCGGGATGACGCCCATGAGGTTCCAGAGGAGGACCGAGAAGAAGAGCGTCACCAGCAGGCCCATCCACCGGTCGGCGTCCTTGCCCAGGAAGGGCCGGGCGACCTGGTCGCGGACGAACATGTAGCCGTATTCGGCGACGTTCTGGAGCCCCCGGGGCACGACCTTGGGATTGGCGAAGGCCGCCCAGCAGAACCCGATCACGACGATCGAGGACAGGAGCGCGAGAAGAACCGGCTTGGTGAGCCAGTCCACCCCCGGGATGATGGGGGGGAGATTGAACAGTTCTTCTGGAGTCGGTGCCCCGAACTGATCGCTTGGAGGAGCGAGGACCGTCAGCGCCTTCACGCGGCGTTCCCTTCAACGTCGAAATGGATCACAAGAGATTCCTCAGCGAAGTGCTCGCTGTGTCGGGCTAGCGACCGAACTTCCGGTAGACCAGGTAGCCGCCGAGCACGACCCCAAGGACCACGCCTATGGGGAAGAACGCGGACATGTCCAGCCAACGGTCCAGCAACCACCCGATGCCCCCGTAGAAGGCCATCCCTGCGAGCAGATAGCTGGGGACTGACCACATGGCATCGGCGAAGTCGCGACCGTCCTCTTCTGGTCGGCGTTCCTTTGCGCTCATCGCGGGCCTGACGATAGCAGGCAAGTAGAGGACTAGTCATATCGGACCCCGTCCCTTTACCAGCCTTCATGAGTCGCCCTTTCCGGGGACCCGGGCCTCGGGGTCGACGTACAGCATCTTGGTCTTCATGAACGCGCGCACTTCGAAGCCCGTCCAGACCAGCGTGCAGACCACGACCGACCAGGCGAAAGCCTGGGTGTTCCAGGCGGTGGTGTCACGGAACGAGGCCAGCACCGCCATGATGGCGACGACTTTGACGAGGTAGCTGACCATCGCCGCGATCGCCATCATCTGGGGGGAGACCCGTGCGGCATAGGACACCGCTACCACGCTGATGCTGAAGAAAACCCCGACGAGCAAAGTGCCGATCGCGGCGCCCAGCGCTCCCTTGCCGCCACTGATCAGGAGCGAAACGGCCACGGCGACCACTCCGACCGCCAGGGTCGGGATCGCGGCGCTCTTGAGTACGCGCACGTCGTTGGCCTGCATCGATGCTCCATCAACATGTTATCAAGCGAGCGTTTGCTACCTCCAGAGCCGGTGCATCTGGAGTCCCTGCTCGTGAAAGATATCACAAGCTCACGGAAGACCGCTTTTACCTGCCGTTTCCAGTTCGCGATCAAGAACGGCTTGGAAAGACCGGAATGCCCGGATTTCCCTCGGCGCTCGCACGCTCGTGGGGGGCGCTTCCGGAGGGCGGCGCCTGCCGCTTGACCTGGGGATCCGCTGGAAGGATCGGCGGCATCGGCCCGGTGGGCGGACCACCGTCGTCGTCGGGGTTGTCGGGCGTCGCGGCGCGTGCACCGCCTCTCCCCCGCCAGCGCGGCATCGCCATCAGAACCAGCACGGCGAGCGCGAGCACGATGACGGCGGGGAACATCAGGACGGGCACGCCGACCCTGGACAGGCCCACGATGCCGAACGAGAACAGGAACGTCCACGCGTACATGATCAGCACGGAGCGCCGGTGCGAGTGGCCGATGTCCATCAGCCGGTGGTGCAGGTGGCCTCGGTCGGGCGCGAACGGCGACAGGCCTTGCGACGTGCGCCGAATGACCGCGGTTATCAGGTCGATGAGCGGCAGCACCAGGACGGCCGCGGGGATCAGCAGCGGGAGCAGCACCGGGAACTCGTTCATGTCCACGATGGCCGTGGTGTCGACCGGCGTCACGGTCACGATCGAGGAGGCGAGCACCAGCCCGATCAGCATGGCCCCGGTGTCGCCCATGAAGATCTTCGCGGGGTGGAAGTTGTGCGGGAGGAAGCCCAGGCACGTGCCGATGAGGACGGCGGCGATGGCCGCCGTGGCGGTGATGTTACTTCCGGAGATCTTCTGCGAGATGATGATCGAATAAACCCACGTGGCCATGCCCGCGATGCACACGATCCCGGCCGCGAGCCCGTCGAGCCCGTCGACGAAGTTGACCGCGTTGATCGTCACGACCACGACCAGGATGGTGATGATCGTGCTGAGCGTGTAGTCGACGCTAGTGGGGCCGCCCCAGGCCTCCGGCAGCGGGATGGACGTCAGCCGCATCTCGAAGAAGACCAGCACCCCGGCCGCCGCGACCTGCCCGGCGAGCTTGATGAAGGGGTCCATGCCCCACCAGTCGTCGAGGAAGCCGGTGAACGTGATGAGCCCGCCCGCGATGATCAGGGCGGGCACGGGCTGGGCGACGGTGCCCGTCAGCGCCTCGCTCGAGTGAGTGAGCTGGCCGGCCAGCAGCAATCCCACGACCAGCCCGCCGTACATGGCGAGGCCGCCCAGCCTGGGCGTCGGCGTGGTGTGCACGTCGCGATCGCGAATCTCCGGCATGGCGCCGATGCGGATGGCAAAGCGGCGCACCAGCGGAACCAGCAGGTAGGTGACCGCCGCCGATATGAGCGCCATGAACAGGTATTCGCGCACGGACCTAGTTTCCCGGATCATCCGGCCTGCTGGGGCCGGAAAACGACACAGACCAGCTTAATATTCGCTGAGATATGGCTGATGGATGGCAAGGAGCGCCGCGACTCTATCCCGAATCTCCCTGGCCGAACCCGGTTGGCGCACTGCCCTGGTCACCAGGGTTCCCACCTCTTTCAGCTCCTCGGGGCCCATGCCCTGGGTGGTCACGCACGGCGTGCCGACGCGGATCCCCGACGTGATCGCCGCCGGCTCGGGATCGTACGGGATCACGTTCCGGTTGAGCGTGATCCCCGCCGCGGCGCACCTGGTCTCCGCCTCGGCGCCGGACACGTCGAGTTCACGGAGGTCGATCAGTGCCAGATGGGTGTCCGTGCCGCCGGACACGGGCCGCATCCCATCGCCGGCCAGCGCTTCCGTCAGCGCCTGCGCGTTCACGATCACGCGCCTGGCGTAGTCCGCGAACTCCGGCCGCATCGCCTCCGCGAACGCCACCGCCTTGGCCGCCACCACGTGCATCAACGGCCCGCCCTGGATGAACGGGTACACCGCCCGGTCGATCTTCTTGGCCAACTCCTCCGTGCACAGGATGGCCCCTCCGCGCGGCCCGCGCAGCGCTTTGTGGGTGGTGAGCGTCACGACGTCCGCGTGCGGCACCGCCGACGGGATCGCGCCGCCCGCCATCAGCCCGATCGTGTGCGCCACGTCGGCCATCAGCCACGCCCCCACCTCGTCCGCTATGCCGCGGAAGACCGTGAAGTCGATCAGCCTCGGGTACGCCGTGGCGCCGCACACGATGAGCTTCGGCTGGTGCCGCAGGGCCAGGTCCCTGACTTCGTCGTAGTCGATGAGTTCGGTGTCCCTTCGCACCCCGTACGACACGACGTTGAACCATTTACCCGAGAAATTCACCTTGGAGCCATGGGTGAGATGGCCGCCGTGCGGCAGGGCCATGGCCAGCATGGTGTCGCCGGGCTGCAGGAGCGCGGCGTAGGCGGCCAGGTTCGCCGAGGCGCCGGAGTGGGGCTGGACGTTGGCGTGCTCCGCCCCGAACAGCTCGCGCGCCCGCTGCACCGCCAGCCGCTCGGCCCGGTCCACGACCTCACAGCCGCCGTAGTAGCGCCTGCCCGGGTAACCCTCGGCGTACTTGTTGGTGAGGGTCGAGCCCATCGCGGCCAGGACGGCGGGCGACGTGAAGTTCTCGCTCGCGACCAGCTGAAGATTGCCTCGCTGCCGGTCCAGCTCATCGAGCAAGACCTGTGCGAGCTCCGGGTCCTGCTTCCGCAGCAGCCCGAAGTCGGGGCCGTAGTAGGGTTCCTCACCCATTTTCCCAGGGTACGACCTGATGTCCCTTTCTCCCAGCCGCGGGTGCCTCCCACGCACGAGAACCCCGCCGAAGTACGGTGACGAGCCTCGTACGTGCTACTGGAACGCGTGCGGCGCGTTGGCCGTCGTCTGGATCCACCTAGGGGTGTCGGCCGCCTCGTCGCTGATCGTCGTCAGCACGTTGTGGCGGTAGACGGCGAGCCTGGTGCGCCACTCGCGGATGTCCTGGACGTAGCGCTCGCCCACAGGCGCGTCCCACGTCTGAGGGCTCTTGGCCAGGCCGTACGCCTTGTCAAGTGCCGTTCTGAGGCTCTCCAGCTGGGGCAGGACGGTGTTCCACGCCACGACCAGGCGCTGGTACTCGGGGTTGAACTCCCAGGCCCTCTGAGGGCTGTCCAGGGCTCCCGAGGCGCTGACCGGCGGGGTCTCGTTGGGGTCCCTTGGCCTGGGCGCCGGGGGGTCGACGTACATCACGCGCTCCTTTCCGGCGTGCCGGGGTCTATCTCGCCCTGCGGGCCGTCCGGCTGGATGTGCCTGGGTGCCCACTCGCCCTTGCCGTACTCGCCCGGGGGGACCTCGACCGAGGGCATGTCGAGGGGCTGGATGTCGCGGTGGTGCTCCACAACCGTCCTCAGCGCGTCCAGGCTGGGCGGGGCGACGTCCACGGAGACGACGTCGCTGCCGTCGCTTGCCCAGGCGCTGACGTTCGATGCCGCTGTTTCCGGCCCGTACGCGATCTGCACCTGGATCGAGGGGTTGGTCGGCGGGATCGTGACGGGTGCCCCTTGGCCTCCCGCCCGCTGGTCACCCGTGCCTCCTGCCCCCTGGTCACCGGCTCCCCGGGCGCCCGTCCCCTGCCCGTCACCCGCCCCTTGGCCCGTCCCGTCGCCCGAGGGCCGGTCGGGTGTGACACCCGTGCCGCCTGGCGTCGTGTCGGTGCCGCCCGGCGTGGTGTCCGTGCCGCCCGGGGTCGTGTCGGCACGACCTGGCGTGGTGTCCGTGCCGCCCGGGGTCGTGTCGGTGCCACCCGGCGTGGTGCCGGAGGCGCAGGCGTCGTCGTTCGTCCCCGCGGTGGGGGCTGTGCCGTCCGTGGGGGCCGTGCCGTCCGTGGGCGTGGTGTCGTAGCCCGACGTCTCCGACAAGCCTGGCATGTCCAGCGGCGGGATCTCGCGGTGATGGCCCACCACCGTCTTCAGCGCGTCCAGGTTGGGCGGGGTGGTGTCGGCGGAGACCACGTCGCTGCCGTCGTTGGCCCAAGTGTTGACGTCGGCGGCGTGGGTCGTCGCGCCGTCGGCGGGGAGCTTCGGCATCTCCGCCGGCTGGACCTTGTCGGCGTTCTGGAGCAGGTCTTCCAGTTGCTCGGCCGTGGGCGGATCGATGGGTATCTGCAGGACCTTGACGCCGTCGACCTCCACGATCTGCGGCCTGCTCACGTCCTGCTGGTCCTTGGCCGGGGTGCCGGTCGTGCTGCCGTCCGCCTCGGCGCCGCGGTCGCGCCGACTGTCCAGGTCGTCGTCCTTGGGCTGGTCGACAGGCTGGTCAACGGGCTGATCACCGGTCTTGTCCCCGGTCCCGGCGTCCTGGCCGGTCCCCGTGTCCTTGGCGCCGTCGCACGTCTTCCCATCGCCATCGGAGTCCGTCTTGCCGTCGGCGTCCGTCTTGGCACCGTCCCCGGTCTTGCCCTCGGCGTCCGTCTTGGCACCGTCCCCGGTCTTGCCGTCGGCGTCCGTCTTGGCACCATCGCCGGTCTTGCCGTCGGCGTCCGTCTTGGCACCGTCCCCGGTCTTGCCATCCGCGTCCGTCTTGGCACCGTCCCCGGTCTTGCCATCCGCGTCCGTCTTGGCACCGTCGCCGGTCTTGCCATCGGCGTCCGTCTTGGTGTCGTCGTTCTTCGGGGGTGTCTCGTCGGCCCGTGGATTGTCGTACTTGCCCTGATCCCCGCGTACGTCCTTGGGCTCGTCGTCCTGCGTGGACCCCGCCCCCGTCCCCGGAACGTCACCGCGCGGCCGGTCGACCCGCTTCTCCAGCACCCCGAGCCGGACGTTGACGTCCTTGACCATCGCGTCGACCGAGTCCGCGACCTGGGCGGGGCGGTGGGTGGTCACGGCGGACAGCTCAGCCCGTTGCATGGCGAGCCTGACCCGGTCCTCGACCGCGCGCATCTGCGTGGCCGCGTGTTTCACCTCGGTCAGCAGGTCGCGGACCAGCTTCGGATCCATGCCGTCGAACTTGCCCATGCGCCACTCCCGGACGTAATCGCCGCTCCGGGCCTCACCGTAATCTTGGCCGGAGGGCGATCGCAGCCGGGATAAGCAGACGGTATACGTCAGTCCTCGGTGGCGACGTACCCGATGATGCCGCGCAGCTTCTCCACCGGGATCGCACCGCGACGCAGCAGCCTGGGCACGGCCGTGGTGAGGTCGATGATGGTGGAGGGCGTGTTGTCGGTGGTCTTGCCGGCGTCGAGGTAGACCGCGACCGACTCCCCGAGCTGCTCCTCGGCCTCCTCCGCCGTGGTGGCGGCGGGGGCGCCGGAGCGGTTGGCGCTGGAAACGGCCATGGGGCCGGTCTCCTTGAGCAGGTCGAGCGCCACGGGGTGGAGCGGCATGCGTACGGCCACCGTGCCCTTGGTCTCCCCCAGGTCCCAGGAAAGGGCCCTGTTGGCCTTGCAGACCAACGTGAGCGGCCCAGGCCAGAAGGCGTCTATCAAGTCCTGCCCGTACGGCCCGAGGTCGTCTATGAGCGCTGTGGCGGCTCTGACGGTGCCCACGAGCACGGGCGGCGGCATCTCGCGGCCCCGACCCTTGGCGTCGAGCAGCGCGGTGACCGCCGACGGCGTGAACGCGTCGGCACCGATGCCGTAGACGGTGTCCGTCGGCAGCACCACGAGATCGCCACGGCGCACCGCTGCGGCGGCCTCCGTCAGGCCCTCGGTCCGCTGCTCCAGGTCGGAGCAGTCAAAGCGTCTTCCCACGATCCAATCACCTCGCTCGCATGGATCCTAGTCCTGGCCCAGCCGGGCCGTGACGAAGCGGTCTCTTCTGGTGAGGTCCTGGCGAAGGCGCACATCACGCCAGCCGTTGTCCTCGGGGAACGTCAGATAGACCGCTCTGCCCTGCTCGTCGGCGTGCTCGACCGCCACCCAGCCGCCCGGCCGCAGCAGGCGGCGGGCCGTACGCTCGACCGCGCGGACCTCGCCGAGCCCGTCGTCGCCGGAGCCGTACAGCGCCCTGGAGGGATCGTAGTGACGCACCTCGGGGTCGCGCGGGATCGCGCCGGGCGGGATGTACGGCGGGTTGGAGATGACCAGGTCGACCTTGCCGTTGAGCTCGGGCAGCGCCTCCGCGAGGTCCTCCGGGTGGAGGTGGGTGCGGCCCTGGCCGAGCTCGGAGATGTTGCGCTTGGCCCATGTGTACGCCTCGGGGTCGACCTCCACGGCGTGGACCTCGGCCAGCGCCACCTCCTGGGCGATCGAGAGTGCGATCGCGCCAGAGCCGGTGCCGAGGTCGACCACGAGCGGGGCTGTCACGTCCATCTCGCGCAGCGTCTCGATGGCCCAGCCCGCCAGCACCTCGGTCTCGGGCCGCGGCACGAACACTCCGGGCCCGACCGCGAGCTCCAGGTAGCGGAAGTAGGCGTGCCCGGTGATGTGCTGCAGCGGCTCGCGGGCCTCGCGCCTGGCGACGCCCTCCCAGAACAGCGCGTCGAAGTCGGCGTCCTTGACCGTGTGGAGCTCGCTCCTGCGCACGCCGTGGACGAACGCCGCGATCTCCTCAGCGTCGGTGCGCGGTGAGGGAACACCTGCCTCGGCCAGCCGGGCGGTGGCGAGGGCGATCTCGTCCAGCAGAAATGTCATGAGTGTTGTGCGAGCTTCTCCGCCATCTCGGCGTCGATGAGGGCCTGGGTGACGGCGTTGAGCTCGCCGTCGAGAACCTGGTCGAGGTTATACGCCTTGAAGCCGACCCGGTGGTCGGAGATGCGGTTTTCCGGGAAGTTGTAGGTGCGTACGCGCTCGGAGCGGTCGACCGTGCGGACCTGCGACTTGCGCTCGGCCTGCGCGGCTGCCTCGGCCTCCTCCTGCGCGATGGCCAGCAGCCGGGCGCGCAGGATGCGCAGGGCCGACTCCTTGTTCTGGAGCTGGCTCTTCTCGTTCTGGCACGAGACGACCACGCCGGTGGGCAGGTGGGTGATGCGGACCGCCGAGTCGGTGGTGTTGACGCTCTGGCCGCCGGGGCCGCTGGAGCGGTAGACGTCGATGCGCAGGTCGTTGGGGTCGATCTGGACGTCGACCTCCTCCGCCTCCGGGTAGACGAGCACGCCCGCGGCGCTGGTGTGGATGCGGCCCTGCGACTCGGTGACGGGCACCCGCTGCACGCGGTGGACGCCGCCCTCGTACTTGAGCCTGGACCACACGCCCTCGTCGCCCTTGGCCCTGATGCCGACCGTGACATCTTTGTAGCCGCCCAGGTCGGAGGGCTGGCTGTCGATGATCTCGGTCTTCCAGCCAAGGCGCTCGGCGTACCTCAGGTACATCCGCAGCAGGTCGCCCGCGAACAGCGCGGACTCCTCGCCGCCCTCGCCCGCCTTGATCTCCATGATGATGTCCTTGTCATCGTTGGGATCGCGCGGGATGAGCAGGTGCCTGAGCTTCTCCTCCAGCTGGGGGATGCGCTCCTCGATCTCGGCGGCCTCGGCCGCGAACGCCTCGTCCTCACCGGCCAGCTCCTTGGCGGCGCCGAGGTCCTCGCGGGCCGAATCGAGCTCGCGGTACGTGCCGACGATCGGCGTGAGCTGCGAGTAGCGCTTGCCCAGGGTGCGAGCCTTGCTCTGGTCGGCGTGCACGGCGGGATCGGCGAGCTGCAGCTCCAGCTCGGAATACTCCTTGAGCAACTCGTCGAGATTCACCGTGCGTCCTTACGTTTGAGTTCGGCTGAGGTCGGCCTTCACCAACAACGCCGACCCGGCGCACGGGAGTGCGTCCGGGCCGGCGTCGGTGAAGCTACTTGCCCGCGGCCTTCTTGCCGAAGCGCTTCTCGAAGCGAGCCACCCGGCCGCCGGTGTCGAGGATCTTCTGCTTGCCGGTGTAGAACGGGTGGCAGGCAGAGCACACGTCGGCGTGGATGACGCCGTTCTTGGCGGTGCTACGGGTGGTGAACGTGTTACCGCAGGAGCAGGACACCTGCGTCACGTGATATTCGGGGTGGATGTCGCGCTTCATCGCTGTCCTTTCGGGGTGCGGCCGCCGGGTCGCCTTCACGCACGGCGTGAACCGGAACCGCTAAATGGTCAGCTACCAGTGTGCCAGATCGTCCAACCATCCCAGGCCATCGCGCATTCCCGTCAACGGCCCAGGTACGTCAGAACGGCGAGGACGCGGCGGTGATCCTCCGGCGCGGGCCCGAGGGCCAGTTTGGCAAAAATACCGGAGATATGTTTTTCCACGGCGCCCTCCGTGACGACCAGCCTGGTGGCGATGGCGGTGTTGGAGCGGCCCTCGGCCATCAGGGCGAGCACCTCGCGCTCGCGGGGCGAGAGCGAGTCGAGCGGAGCGCCGCGGCGCTGGCGGCTCAATAACTGCACGACGACCTCGGGGTCGATGACCGTACCGCCGGCCGCCACCTGACGTACCGCCTCCAGGAACTCGGCCACGTCGGCCACCCGCTCTTTCAGCAGGTAGCCGACGGCCTTGCCGATGAAGTCTCCCGCGTAGCGCTCCTCGACGTACTGCGAGAGGACCAGGATCGGGAAGTCGGGTACGGCCGCACGCACCTGCAGCGCCGCCCGCAGGCCCTCGTCGGTGTGGGTCGGCGGCATGCGTACGTCGACGATCGCCAGGTCGGGCTCGTGCTCCAGCACCGCGGACACCAGCGCGGACCCGTCCGAGACGGCCGCGACGGTCTCGATGCCGCCGTCGGCGAGCAGGCGGGCGAGACCCTCACGCAGCAGTACGGAGTCCTCGGCGATGACCACGCGCATGGCCACATGACTACCATTCGCAGCGCGCCTGCGCACGGGAGAGCCCGCACGGACCGGCTACCACTCGCAGGGAAGCTCCGCACGCACCAGCGTGGGGCCGCCCAGGGGGCTGTGCAGGACGAGCACGCCGTCGATGGTGGCCGCCCGGTCGGCCAGCCCGGACAGGCCGCCGCCCGCGCACACGACCGCGCCGCCGATGCCGTTGTCCCACACGTCGACGACCACGCCGCGGTGGTCCCTGACCACCGTCACCGACGCCTCGGTGGCGCCGGAGTGCTTGGCCATGTTGGTCAGCGTCTCGGCCACGATGAAGTACGCGATGCTCTCTACCGCGGCGGGCGGCCGTTCGCCCAGCTCGACGGAGACGTCCACGCGGACGGGCGCCCGCGCGGCCAGCCCCGACAGGGCCGCGTCCAGGCCGCGGTCGCTCAGGATGGCCGGATGGATGCCCCTGGCCAGGTTGCGCAGCTCGGCGATGGCCGCCTTCGTGCCGGCGTGGGCCTGGGCGATGAGCATCCTGGCCTCCTCGGGCGCGTTGTCGAACTTCGACTGAGCCCGCCCCAGGTCCACCGCCACCGACAGCAGCCGCTGCTGCGCGCCGTCGTGCAGGTCGCGCTCTATCCTGCGCCGTTCCGCCTCGGCCGCGTCGATCCCCCTGGCCCTGCTGGCCCGCAGCCGCTCCTCCTGGCTGCCGCCGAGCAGCACCGTCGCCAGCGTCCCGTGCAGCCAGGCCATCCCCTGCACCAGGTACGCCGCCAGCACGAACAGCAGCACCCCGAACATCGCGGCCACGAAGGCGCCCGGCCAGCTGTCGATGGTCAGCTCGCTGTGGAGGCCCGTCGCCACCCACAGAGACATCAGGATGGGCTGGATGAGCAGCATGGCCGACGCCGTCCACAGGACCACGGACAGGGCCGTCTCGACCAGGCCGAGCGGGAGCAGCATCAGCAGGTAGCCCAGGTCCTGCCAGGTGGCCGCGTCCGCCAGCAGCCACCGGAGATGCGCACCTAGCCCGCGTTCCGGCCTGGGGTGGTACGGGTCGTCTATCTTGACGCCGAACGCCGCGTGCATCAGCCGCCGCTCCAGCATCGCCCCGCCACGCCACATCAGCACCGTCGCCATCACCAGCGGCACGCCCACCCAGACGACCGTCAGCGTGAGCGCGGCGGGCAGGGCCACGGACAGCACGACGAACCAGCCGAGCCCGAACCCCCCGGTGACCAGCAGGTACGGCGCCGCCCGCCACGTCATCGGGTCGACCACGATGCCCAAGGGGCCCTTGGGACCTAACGGAACACGGTCCTTCAACGCGACTGATGGCATGTCCCCAGAGTGCCCGCAAGAAGGGCCGAGGTGAATGTGGGAGGCTCCGTCGTCGAGGTAGGGCTAACCCCCGCCCCGCCACTCCGACGAACCCCCGCCTCGCCACACAGAGCGCGACGCGGTGTGAACGGAAAGGGGCGGCAGGGGATGAACCCCTGCCGCCCCTTCAGTGCCGGGAGCCGCTAGTCGCGGTCGTTGCTCACCGTGGTCTTCTGGACCTGCAGGAGGAACTCCGCGTTGGACTTGGTCTCCTTCATCTTCTCCAGCAGCAGCTCGAGCGCCTGCTGCATGTCCAGAGCGTGCAGCACCCGCCGCAGCTTCCAGACGATCTGGAGCTCGTCCTTGCCCATGAGGATCTCTTCCTTACGCGTGCCGGACGCGTCCACGTCCACCGCGGGGAAGATCCGCTTGTCGGCCAAGGAACGGTTGAGCTTGAGCTCGGCGTTGCCGGTGCCCTTGAACTCCTCGAAGATGACCTCGTCCATCTTGGACCCGGTCTCGACCAGGGCCGTGGCGAGGATCGTCAGCGAGCCGCCGTTCTCGATGTTGCGGGCGGCGCCGAAGAAGCGCTTGGGCGGGTAGAGCGCCGTGGAGTCGACACCACCCGACAGGATTCGGCCGGACGCCGGGGCCGCCAGGTTGTAGGCGCGGCCGAGGCGGGTGATCGAGTCGAGCAGGACTACCACGTCGTGGCCCAGCTCCACCAGGCGCTTGGCCCGCTCGATGGCGAGCTCGGCGACCGTGGTGTGGTCCTCGGCGGGACGGTCGAAGGTCGAGTGGATGACCTCGCCCTTGACCGACCGCTGCATGTCGGTGACCTCTTCAGGCCGCTCGTCCACGAGCACGACCATCAGGTGGCACTCGGGGTTGTTGCGGGTGATCGCGTTGGCGATGGCCTGCAGCACCATCGTCTTACCGGCCTTGGGCGGCGAGACGATGAGGCCGCGCTGGCCCTTGCCGATCGGCGAGACGAGGTCGATGATCCGCGTGGTCAGGATGTTGGGCTCGGTCTCGAGGCGCAGGCGCTCCTGCGGGTAGAGCGGCGTCAGCTTGTTGAAGTCGGGCCGGTTGCGGGCCTGCTCCGGGTCCATGCCGTTGACGGTGTCGAGGCGGACCAGGGCGTTGAACTTCTCGCGCCGCTCGCCGTCGCGGGGCTGCCTGACGGCGCCGGTGATGACGTCGCCCTTGCGCAGGCCGTTGCGGCGGATCTGGGCCAGCGAGACGTAGACGTCGTTGCTGCCCGGCAGGTAGCCGCTGGTCCTGACGAACGCGTAGTTGTCGAGGATGTCGAGGATGCCGGCGATCGGGATGAGCACGTCGTCGTCGCCGATGACGGGCTCGCCGCCCTCGAAGCGGTCGCGACCACGGCCGCGGTTGCGCTCCCTGAAGCGGCCCCTGCGGCCACGGCCACCACGGTCGTCGTCGTCGCCGCCCCGCTGGTCACCGCGCTGGTCGCCCCGCTGGTCACCGCGCTGGTCACCGCGCTGGTCACCGCGCTGGTCACCGCGCTGGTCACCGCGCTGGTCGCCTCGGCCGCCCAAGTCGGCGGCGCGCTCGCGCTGCTGCTCGCCACGCCCGCCGTCGCGGCTGCTCTCAGGTCGGCCGCCCTCACCGCGGTCGCCGCCCGAACGGTCGCCGCCAGAGCGGTCACTGCTGCTCGAACGGTCGCCACGCTCGCGGCGCTCGCCGCGGCCGCGGCGCTCGCGGCGGCTCTCGCCGCGCTCGGCTCGCGTCTCGCTCTGGCCGCTGTCCACGGCCGGGGCCTGCTGCTCCACGACCGGCTCTGCCGGAGCGGCAGCGGCGACGGGCTCGGGGGCCGCGGCCACGGGCTCCGCCGGCTGTGCGACGGGCTGCGGAGCGGGCTCCTCGGTGGTCTTGGCGCGGGAACGTTCCCTGCGTGTACGGGTGGGCCGCTCGGCGGCAGGCGCCGCGTCCGCCGCGGCAGGAGCCTCGGCCGCCGGAGCGGGGGCCGGTGCGCCTTCGCCGGAACCGCCACCCTGCTTCTCCTGGATGGCCGCGATGAGCTGGCTCTTCCGCATGCGCCCGGTCCCGCTGATGCCCAGCTCCGCTGCCATCTTCTGCAGCTCGGGCAGCACCTTGGCGGACAGGCCGGTGCCGGAGCGACGCGCACGGGTGGTCTTCGCCGGTGCGCGGGTGGGGGTGTCGCCGGACGCCGGCTCAGCGCCTGATGCGTCGGAGAGGAGTTCGGTGGTGTCGCTCAACTAAAAGGTCCTTCCCAGGGGTCGGGCGCCGGTTTCGTTCTGCCGGGCGTCCCGGAGGTGCTTGCGATCCGGCGGGACAGACCGGGTCGGGGTGCACTCTGCGATCTTCGGCTGTCGCTTTGGACGGCCGCCACTCTTGGGGAGGGGCTCGTCCAAGCCGCCACAGGGCCGTGGCGCGTGGCTGACACCCCTCAGATTGCTGTCGCCAACCAGATGTCGATGTGTCTCGAACGCGCAGGTCCCCGTCGTCGCCGCCTCGTTTCGAGCCAACCGGGTGTGGGCCAACCGGAGGCGACGGATTCCGGGGAGACAGCCGCGCTGCCCACGCCTCGCGACGTGAAGCATGATGCAGCGATGTGTGGCTGACAAGCACGCACCCACCAAGGGGGCATCTGGTGCGGCTACCAGCCTAACATCACCAGCGCACACGGCTATTCCCTGAAGGTCTAAAGAGGCATCAGCGTGTCTCGGGGACCTGAACGTTCGCACCAAACGGGTCGACGTCCATTAGCTGGATGTGCCAGTCATTACCCACTTCTGGCGCGATCAAATCCTGCGTATCCGATGTCGAAAACGCAAGAACCGTGGGACCCGCTCCCGAAACGACCGCGGCCACGCCCACAGCACGGAGACGTTCTACCAGATTCGCGGTGTCCCGCATGGCAGGCGCGCGATAGTTCTGATGGAGTCGATCTTCGGTGGCGGCAAGCAGAAGCCCTGGCTCCGGGCACTGGGTCAACGCTGCGATCAGCAGCGCGGCCCGCCCGGCGTTGAACGATGCGTCCTTGTGGGGCACGTCCTTCGGCAGTAGTCCCCGTGCGGTCTCCGTGGCCAGCCGCGTCGATGGCACGGCCACGACTGGGCGGATGCGCTCATCAGGGACCAGTTTCACCATATGCGGTGCCCCCGTGTGGTCGGACCAGGCCACCGTCAGCCCGCCGGCCAGGCAGGGGGCGACGTTGTCCGGATGGCCCTCCATCTCGGTGGCCAGCGCGAAAACCTCGCCGTCCGAAAATTGTTCGCTCTCAGCCAAAGCGCGGGCGGCCAGGATGCCCGCGCAGATCGCCGCCGACGAGGATCCCAGCCCGCGCGCGTGCGGGATCCTGTTGTGGCAGCGCAGGCGTATCCCGTCGGGCTGGCCGACCCCCATGCGGTCGAACGCCGCCCGCATGGCCTTGACGACGAGGTGCCCTTCGCCGAGATCGACCTCCCCGGCGCTCTCGCCGTCCACGATCACGCGTGTCCCGGGCTCGTCGGCGAGCGTGGCCTCGACGTCGTCGTACAGGCTCAGCGCCAGCCCGAGCGCGTCGAAACCCGGCCCGAGGTTCGCCGAGGTCGCGGGCACGCGAACCTGAACGGTCCTCCTCAACTTTTGCCTCCCCGTGCTCGCCGTCAGGCGAGGTTGAGCGCCGCCGCGGCGGCGTGAACGTCGATGGGGATGACGACGGGCGCGGGCGCGCCGGAGATCGCCCAGTCGGGATCCTTCAGCCCGTTGCCCGTGACCGTGCAGACGATGCGCCGGCCCGGGTCGACGAGCCCCTGCGCGTGGGCCTGCAGGAGCCCGGCGACGCTGGCCGCGGAGGCCAGCTCGACGAAGACCCCCTCTTCCTGCGCCAGCAGTTTGTACGCCGCCGCGATCTGCCTGTCGGTCACCGCCTGGATGACGCCGCCCGACTCGTCGCGGGCCGCGGTGGCCAGCGACCAGGAGGCCGGATTGCCGATGCGGATGGCGGTGGCGATCGTGTGCGGATGGGCGACGGGAGCGCCGTGCACGATGGGCGCCGCGCCGCTGGCCTGGAAGCCGAACATGCGCGGCCGCTTCGTCGCCACCCCGTCGGCGGCGTATTCCTGGTAGCCCATCCAGTACGCCGAGATGTTGCCCGCGTTGCCCACCGGGATGCAGTGGATGTCGGGCGCGTCACCCAGGGTGTCGACGATCTCGAACGCGGCCGTCTTCTGTCCTTGAAGCCGGAACGGGTTGACCGAGTTGACCAGGGCGATCGGGTAGCTGGACGACAGCTTGCGGGTCATCTCCAGGCAGTCGTCGAACGACCCCTCGACCTGCAGCAGCGTGGCCCCGTGGACGAGCGCCTGGGCGAGCTTGCCCATGGCGATCTTCCCCCGCGGCACCAGCACGGCGCAGGTCAGCCCGGCGCGGACGGCGTAGGCCGCGGCCGAGGCCGAGGTGTTGCCCGTGGAGGCGCAGATGACCGCCTTGGCACCCTCCTCGACCGCCTTGCTGATGGCCATGGTCATGCCGCGGTCTTTGAAGCTGCCCGTCGGGTTGGCGCCCTCGACCTTCAGGTAGACGTCGCACCCCGTCAGGGCGGACACGCGGTGCGCGGGCACCAGCGGCGTGCCGCCTTCGAGCAACGTGATGACAGGCGTCTTCGTGGTGACGGGAAGACGCTCACGGTATTCCTCGATGAGGCCACGCCACGACCTGCTCATGATGGCTCCCTACCTGCGGTGTTCGGCACCGAGTGTACGGGGTGTGGAAGACCGGCGCGGAGCCGTGTCCACGGGCCGGACACATCCATTGGACAGGGGCACTATTCAGGAAATTCTCAGCATCTCCCGATAAGGTCTCGGCAGGGGGTCACCACCATGGACGCGCGTCCTGCTTTGAGGCAGAACGACTATTCACCGATAGCGGCGCCGGAGCTCGGCGCCTGGTCACCCGCCCTTTCCGTGAGCGTGGTGATACCGGCTCACGGCGGGCAGGACAAGCTCGACCTGACGCTGGCGGCGCTGGCGACGCAGACGTACCCGGACCATCTCATGGAAGTCCTCGTCGTCGACGACGGCAGTGAGCCGCCCATCCGGCTGCCCGAGATCCGCCCGTTCAACACCCGCGTCGTACGGGTGCGCGACGGCTGGGGGATCTCCAACGCCGTCAACACCGGCGCCAAGGCCGCCGACGGCGAGATCATCCAGCGGCTCGACGCCGACATGGTGGCCTGCCGCGAGCACATCGAGGCACTGGCCCGGTGGCACCACGTGACGGACTACCTGGTCACGATCGGGATGAAGAAGTTCGTGGACGCGCCGCCGGTCACGCCGCGACAGGTCTACCAGGCGGCGCACCTGGGAGAGCTGTTCGACCTGGCCGCGGCCGTGTCGAGCTCGACCGAGGCGACGATCGCCAAGACCGACGGGCTACGCAAGAGCCGCAATCCTTATCACGTGTGCACGGGGCCGACTTTCGCCCTTCCCAGAGAGGTCTTCCACGCCGTCGGCGGTCTCGACCCGGCCGTGGTGCGCGGGGAGGACACCGAGTTCTCCTACCGGCTGGCCATGCACGGCGTGGTGTTCATTCCGGACATGGACGCGCAGGCCGTACACCTCGGGCTGCCCGCGCAGCACCGCGACAGGGAACGCGCCGTGCGGGCCGTGGAGCCGTACCTGGCACACCGGATCCCGCTGCGCAGGGATCTGCGCAAGGACCGGGGGCGGCGGTGGCTGGTGCCGTACGTGGAGATCGTGCTCGACGTCACGGACACCTCGGAGTCGGTGGTGCGGCAGGCGGTGGCGGCGGCGCTGGACAGTAAGCTGCAGGACGTGGTGGTGACGCTGGTGGCCCCGTGGTCGCGGCTGAACTCCTCGCGGCGCTCGGTCCTGTCGGATCCGTCCTTCGAGATGCGGCTGATGCGTGACCTGTTCGCGCACGACGAACGCATCCGCCTGATCGACGAGGCCGCCCCGACGCCCGCGCCCACGCCGTTCCGCTACCGCGGGCCTGTGGACGTGCCGCTGCACCGGGCGACGCTGGAGCGCATGATCGAGTCCGTGCAGAAGGATCTCGCGGGGATGCTGATCGTCGACCTGCCCGACGGGCGCACGGCTCGCCTGGAGCGCACCTCGGCCCTCGGCCGCGCCGCCCTCCTCGCCGCCCCCGGGGCTGACCTGGACGACATCATCGCCACCACCCACGGCGTACGCCACGAGGCCCCGGACCGCTTCTGGCCCGCTCCCGCTCAGCCCGGCCCGGTGACCATCCCGGCTCCCGCCGCGACCCCTGCCCCGGCCCCGGTGACGGTTTCCGCGGCGCCGGCGGAGAACACGCTGCTGCGCCGCCTGAAATCCGCCCTCCGCCCCAACTGACGCTTCCGGGCACAATCCCTCAAGAGGGTCGCCGCGCCGCTCAAGGGCGCACCACCACACAAAGCGCGCGCCATCACGAAAGGGCGGACCGCCGCGCGGGGCGCACAAAATTCCGCACAGTCGCACAGACGTGCATCAGCGTCGCACGCGTGGCATGGGCGCGCCGCCACGCGAGAAGGCACGTAGCGCGGTGGCGCGGCGAAACGGGCCGCGCCGCCGATCAGCCGCGCAACCGCTTACGCAAGGCGCGTTTCATCGTCGTCGACACCAGGGCCCGGAGGCCCTGCTGGGCCCGGTTGGCGGCGGCCAGCTGCCTGCGCAACGTGCCGACCTCGCGCCGGAGCTCCACCGCCGACTTGCGCCAGCGCCCCGCCTCATCCCGCCACTTGGCCACCTGCGCCCGCAGCCGCTCGGCCTCCTTGGCCAGGCGGGCCGCCTCCGCCTGGGCCTCCACCCTGGCCCGGTACGCCCCCCGCCGCCCGAGCAGGGGCGCGGCCTCGGTGGTGAACCCGTAGGTCTCGCCCTCCACCCAGGAGACGCCCGACACCGCGTCCACCACGTCGTCGAAGTCCTCCCCAGGAGCCGCCACGAGGTGGGCCCTGGCGAAGGCGGACGTGCGTTCCAGGCGTGCCGCCACGACGCCCCCGGACGACTCGTGGAGCAGCACGTTGACCAGGCCCAGGCCCTCGTCGCGGGCCAGGTCGAGCAGGCGGGCGAGCGAGTCCTCGCCGGGGATCCAGCCGGGCGGCAGGCGCAGCACGAACGGCACGGCCGGGTCGACGGACTCCGTGGGGTACAGGCGTACCCGGCCCTCGTGCCGGTAGTGGCCATGGACCAGCACCAGCTCGAGGTCGGGGTCCTTCAGCGGCGCGCGGCGGTCGCGCTCGAGGGTGTCCCAGGGCCCGAGGAGAAGCACGAAGATGTCGGGAACGGTGCCGGCGAGCAGCGCGTCCACCGTGGCGCGCACCGCGTCGTAGCCCGCCGTGCCGTCCACCACCACGGTGACGTACGGGACCTTCCACTGCCGCCCGGGATGTCCGCGCAGCCAGCGGTAGGACGGGATGCGATCGGCCACGAACGCGTGGCTCACCCGGTCGATCGGCTGCTTGTCGCGCATCCGCATCGTTGGCCCGAGGTGGTACGCGCGCGCCGCCGGCTCCGGCACGAAGACCGCGCCCGCCTGGCTGAGCCGGTAGCCCATCTCGGTGTCCTGGCCCAGGATCAGCTCGTCGTCCATGGGGCCCGCCGCCTCGACGAGCCGGGCGTTGACCGAGGTCGCGCCCCCGACATGGAGGCTGAACGGGCGCTGGGGGTTGTCGGTGAGGCCGTTGGTGCGCTCGACCAGGTCGACGATCCAGGCGTGCGGCTCGGCGGGTTCGAAGTGCTTCTCGAGGTCGCCGGGGAGCTCGGGGGGCAGCTCGGCGTCGGTGAACCGGATGTAGCCGGTCACGACGAGGTAGGGGGCGGCGTGGTGCCAGCGCATGTGGGCCTCGATCGCGCCCGGGGTGAGCACCACGTCGGAGTCGAGCCAGTGGATCACATCGCCCGTCGCATGCGCCAGGCCCGCGTTGCGGGCATTGGCACGGCCCGGCTCCGTGCAGACGATCAGGCGCGTGCGCTTGGGGCGGACTGCGGGCAGGCGCAGTGGGGGCGTGCTGCCGTTGTCGACGACGATGACCTCGGTCAGCTCCGCCGGGTACGTCTGCCTGGCCAGCCCGGCCAGCACCAGGTCGAGCTTGTCCTGCCCGCCGTAGGCCGGGATGACGACGCTGACTTTGAGCTCAGGGGTGAAGTCATCAAGGAGGGGCTCGAGGACCCGGTAGTCATTGCCGCGTACCTTCAGCGAGCCGTCGACACGCGTCATGCGGCTTCCATCAGCAGGCTCGGGCGGAAGCCGCGCCACTGGTTGACGGCCACCTTGAGGAAGTGGGCCAGCGGCAGCTGCCAGGTGTGCTCGTCGCTGAGCCCTCTGCGCAGGACGTAGCCCAGCCCGTGAGTACGGTAGACGCGCGCACCGGCCTTTTGCGCCAGTTTCAGGAATTCAAGATCGACACCCCGCGGTAACCAAGGAAATCCGCCGATTTCCCAAAATTTCTCCCGGGATACCAAGATCGTCCCTCCCGCCACGTGGTCGGTCCACACCTCGCTCGGATAGGCCGCCCCGCTGGCGAACGTCGTCCGCCGCACCGTCGCCCGCAACGGCTCCAGATAGAAGAACTCGGCCGTCGTCCCCACCACATCCGCCCCGGAGTACGACAGCGCCATGAACAGATCGCCCAGGTGGCGGGGCCCGTACCAGTCGTCGTCATCCCACTTCGCCAGGTAGTCGCCGCTCGCGAGCGCCGCCACCCGGTTGAGCACCTCGCCGAACGGCACGGACTCGGGCGCCTCTACCCATTTCACAGGCAGCGAACAGGACTCGACCGACTCGCGTACCTCCTCGAACCCCACCCCATGCAGCCCGAGCAGCACCTCGACCTCGACGTCCCGCTGCGGCTCCATCTGGGCCAGCGCCGCCCCCACCAGCTTCGACCGCTTGCTTGACATGACGATGCTGATCTTGGGCTGGGAGACGGGGTGCGCCAGGCGGCGCAGGCGTACGCTGTGCTCCTCCCTCCGCAGGTCGGCCAGCGAACGCGCGCTGCCGTCGGCCGCGTGGCCGAGCCAGTCGCGGTCGGTGAGCAGCGAGGCGAGGTCGCCGGGCACCCAGGGCGCCGCCCGGTCGGCGGTTAGCGGGATGCCGGCCGCGGCCAGGCGCAGCAGGCCGTCCAGGGGCACCTCGGCGGCGGGCCACTCGATCTCCAGTCCGCGCAGCGGGCGCAGCGCGGACACGTCGGGTGCCTGACCCTCGACCGCCCAGCCGCCATCCGCCCAGTGCAGCCGGGCCAGCCCCTTCTCCGGCGTACGCGCGAAGCCGCAAGGGGTGATGGACATGGGCCTCCTCGGGACTCGGTCGGCGCCTACCTTACGCCGGTTTTACTGACCGGTAGACCCTGCCGCCACATTCGGAAGGCCCTACGCCGCAGGTGAAGGCGACGTGATTCTCAGTTTTCCTCCAGGAACCTGTGGCACGGTAGGGATCGATGTTTATTAAGGTGTCAATAATCCCGAGATGTCTCTGACGCCTCTGATGTCCGATAAGCGTTGAACTACGAAAGGTATGCGCGGATGCTCTCGCCCCGCCGACTGGCAGCGACCGCCGCAATCCTTGCAGCTCTGACCATCGGCGTTCTCGCGCTGCTCGTACTCGCCGGCCTGATCACTTTCGGCGCGGCCGCGGCCACGGTGGCCTTCCTGGTCACGCTGGCGGCCCTCGCGTTCCTCGTGCTCACCGTGCGCCGCCTCGACGGCAAGGCGCACCGGATCGACCTGCGGATCAAGAAGTACGAGGCGGAGCTGGCACGGACCACCACCGCGCTGAAGAACATCGAGACCCGGCTGGACCTGCTGGTGCAGGCCGTCGAGGACTCGGCCGCGCGGCGGGCCGACGACCTGGGCGCGATCCTGGCCTCGCTCGGGGAGGACCGGGTGAACGCCATGGCCCGGGCACGAGAGGTGGAGGAGCTGCGCGAGGAGGTCCGCGCGCTGGCCAAGGACTCCGTATGACGCGGGTCAGGCACAACGACTACGGGGTGCTGCGGCCGCCCGCGGTGGGGGCGTGGGAGCCCTCTCTGCGGGTCTCGGTGGTCATCCCGGCTTACAACTGCGCGGAGGCGCTGGAGCGTACGGTTCCGGCGCTCGCGCGGCAGACGTACCCGGCCGAGCTGATGGACGTGGTGGTCGCGGACGACGGGTGCGAGCCGCCGCTCGACGTGCCGGGCGCTCGGGTCGTACGGGTGGCCGGCGGGTGGGGGCGCGGCGCGGCCAGGCAGGCGGGGCAGCTCGCGGCCACCGGGGACGTGATCCACTGGCTCGACGCCGACATGCTCCTCGCGGACGACCACATCGAGGCGCACATGCGCTGGCACCACCTGGTCGACTACGCGGTGGTGATCGGGGACACGCGGTTCGTGGAGGAGCCGGGCGAAGAGGGCGTCCAGTCCGAGTACACGAGGAAGACCCTGGAGTCCTCCAGGCGGCTCAAGGACGCGGGGGCGAGCGCGTACCTGCTGCACACGGGCGCGTCCACGTCCGTACGGGCGGATCTGCTCCGCGCGGCGGGCGGCGTGGACACGTCCCTGAACATGGCCGAGGACACCGAGCTCGGCTACCGGCTGGCGCAGGCGGGAGCGGTGTTCATCCCCGATGCGGAGGCCAGGGCGTGGCACGTCGGGCCCTCCACCGTGATGCTGCGCGAGAAGGAGGTGCACCGGCACAACTGGTCCTACCTCGGCGACCTCATCCCCGACCTGCGCTGGCTGCGCAGCCATCCCAGGCGTCACTGGCGGGTGCCGTACGTGCGGGTCGTCGTGACCGCGACCACGTACGAGGAGACGCGGGCGACCGTGGACTCGGCGCTCGCGGGCACCCTCGCCGACGTCGCCGTGACGCTCGTCGGCCCCTGGGACAAGCTGACCGATGAACGCCGCTCCAACCTCGACGACCCCTTCCTCGACCTGCGCCTGCTTCACAACCTCTACGCTCACGAGCCCCGGGTGTCGTTCGCGCAGAGCGTACCCGTCTCCGCCGCACCCGCCCCCTTCCTGCTCAGCGTGCCCACCGGTTGGGTGCTGGGCGCCGACACGCTTTCCAGGCTGGTACGTCACGCGGACCGCGACCTGCTCGGCCTCGTCAGCGTCGCCCTGTCGGAGGGCGCGTCCGGGGTCGTGGCCGCTCGCCTGGAGCGCACGGCGGCGTTCGCCCGCGCCTCCCTGTTGGATGGCGGGGCCGATGACCTGGTGGACGAGATGTTCGGGTCCGAGTGGGTCAGCGGGGCCGAATACGCTTTCGCGGCGGCGGCGGAGGAGGCCGAGCCGCTGGCCGGGGATCCCGCGAAGTGGCGGGCGCTGGCCGGGGAACGGCTGAGGGAGGTCAAGGAGCTGCGCGCCGAGGTGGCGCGGCTCGCGGCCGAGGTCGAGCGGCTGTCCGCCGCGCCGCCCGCCGATGACCAGGAGGGCCGTGGCGGGTTGAGCTCGCTGTTCAGGCACCTGCGGAGCGCCGGATGATCCGGGAGTTGCTGGCGGAGCTAGGCGGGGCGCGCGTCTTCTTCGCCGGAATCGACGACGTCGCCCCGATCTACGACGCCGCCGCCAGGCCCAAGGGGTCCTCCGATCGGACGCGGGAGGTCGTGGACCTCGACCGGCACCTCCTGGAGCCGGCCGCCGAACCCGAGCAGGCGAGCGAGGTTCTCGTGGTGGCCAGGACGCCGGCCGACCTGCGCAGGATCGCGACGCTGCACAAGCTGTTGCCGCAGGCCGAACGGGTGGTGGTGGCCGTGCTGGACACGCCTGCCTCGCATCCCGCACCGGTGCCCACGCCGACGCCCGCACACCGATGGCGGTCTTTGACGGACTTGCGGGTGTACCAGCCCAGGAACCGGGTCTGGGTAGTCGATGCCCGTTTCTCCGCGCCCACACCCGCGGGCCGCACCGTGACGGCGACGGCGCGGGCGTTCGCGGGACACCGTCTCGACGTCATCGCGGCCCCCGCGGCGGCGATCGCGGGCGTCGGGGCGGCCGACTGGCGCCCAGGCGACCCGAACGCGACGCCCGCCGAGGTCACGGGGCCGGTGCCTGAGCGGGTGGGCGCGCCGGGCAGCGACGTGGTGCTCCGCACGCTCGGGCACCCGCGCGCCTTCGACCCCGACCACGCGCCCACCGGCGAGGCCGCCGGCCCCGCACCGATTCGCGACGCGGAAAGCGCCACACGGTCCCAGGACGCCGATTCCGCCGCGCGGTCCCAAGACGCGGGCGCCACACGGCCGGGCGCCGCAGCAGGAGCCAGGCACGAGCGCGGTGAGGGAGCCGCAGGCGAGGGCGCCTTCCTGCGGGACGACGAGACGCCCAACCGGGCGCGCACCAACGACGCCGGAGGCGCTGCGCAGACCGTGGGCGCATGGGGCGAGGCGCGAACCAACGGCGCCGGGGCCACGGCGCGACCCGACGATGCCGGGGGCACGGCAGGCGCGGCGGCGCAGGACAACGGCGAGGGCGCTCTCGCGTGGAGCGACGAGACGCCCGACCCGGCGCGCACCAACAACGCCGGAGGCGCTGCGCAGACCGAGGGCGCATGGGGCGAGGCGCGAACCAACGGCGCCGGGGCCACGGCGCGACCTGACGGCGCCGGAGGCACAGCGCAAGGCAACGGCGAGGGCGCCCTCGCGTGGAGCGACGAGACGCCCAACCCGGCGCGCACCAACGACGCCGGGGGACCGGCGCGGGCCAAGAGCCCCGGAGGAGGCGCGACGCGGGCTGGAGGCGCCGGGGGCTCGGCGGGGGCCAAGGGCGTTCACGGCGGCGCGCGGGCCGGCGAAGCGGCACGGCACGGTGGCGCAACGGAGGGCGGCGACGTCCTGGCCGGCGAGGCGGAGGTCGTCGAGTGGGCCGGGGACGAGACGCCCATTGAGCGTCCGACGCTGCGGGCCGTGAGCTGGGAGCGCCTCGGGCGCCCGGGGATGGCGGACTCGCCGCTGGCCGACCCCGACGTGCTGGGCGAGCCCTCCATGATCCCGCCCGTGGACGAACGGCTCGTGAACCCCCAGGGCTTCGTCACCACCCCCTCCCGTGGCATGGCGTCGCTGGCCGAGCGGGACGGGCGATGGTCGGTGGTGCTGGACGGGAAGGTCGTGACGTCGTTCGCCGAGTCCGGCGGGGTCACCGACGCGGACGTGGCCAGGTTGCGGCAGATCCGCGGCGTCGAGGTGGACTGGCGGCACGCGCACAGCGGTCCGCTGGCCGCCGTACGGGTGCTGGCCGGGCTGGCCGCAGCCGGGGTGCCGCTGCGGGCGGAGGCGGTGCCGCGATGGGCTGGCGCACTGGGTGACGAAATAATCAGGCTCATCGAGCTTTGCCCGGATATTTCGGATGATCTGCGGCGCGAGGAGCACAGCATCCGCCTGCGCCGCGCCGCACTTCGTACCCACGGCGTCGCCGCACGATGGGAGCAGCTCGGCGCCCCCGCCCCCGCTCCCCCGCTCACCTCGGTCCTGCTGGCGACCCGCCGCACCGACATGGTGTCGTTCGCGCTCGACCAGATCACCCGCCAGCGCGGCGCGCAGCTCGAAGTGATCCTCGCCCTGCACGGCGTCCCCAAGGGCCACCCGGACGTGGCGAAGGCGATCGCGGCGTTCGAGGGCCCGCTGACCGTGCTCGAGGCCGACCGCCAGGCCGTGTTCGGTGAGGTGCTGAACGAAGCTGCCGCGCGGGCCTCGGGGTCGTTCCTGCTGAAGATGGACGACGACGACTGGTACGGCCCCGACTTCCTGTCCGACCTGCTGCTGGCGCATTCGTACTCGGGGGCCCAGGTGGTCGGCACGGTGCCGGAGTTCGTGTATTTGTCGTCCATCGACGTCACCGTGCACCGCAAGCAGGTGACCGAGCAGATCACCAGCTTCGTCGCCGGAGGGACGATCCTGGTGGAGCGGTCGGCGTTCCAGGCGGTGGGCGGGTTCCGGCCGTTGCGGCGCTCGGTGGACACCCAGTTCCAGGAGGCCCTGCAGGCGGCGGGCGGGCAGATCTACCGCACCCACGGGCTGGGCTACATCCTGCGCAGGGGCCCGGCGGCCAACCACACGTGGCAGGAGCCGATCGGGACGTTCCTGCAGCGCAACAGGCAGCAGTGGCGCGGCTTCCGCCCGAACGCCCTCATGGCCATGGACGGGACCCCATGACAGGCATTCCGCGCATCCGGCGCAACGACTTCGGCGTCCTCACGCCGCCCGCCCTGGGCGAATGGGAGCCCACGCTCAGCGTCACGGTCGTCATCCCGGCCCACGACCGCCAGGAGACCCTGGACCTCACGCTGGCCGCGCTCTCCGCCCAGAGCTACCCCGAGCACCTCCTGGACGTCATCGTCGTGGACGACGGCAGCACGACCCCGCTCTGCCTCCCGGAGATCGTCCCGGCCAGGACCAAGCTCATTTCCAGCCCGCCCGGCGGCTGGGGCCGGGCCTGGGCCGTGCAGGCGGGCCTGGACGCCGCGACGGGCGAGGTCGTGTTCGTCCTGGACGCCGACATGGTCCCGCACAGGCAGCACGTGGAGGCCCAGCTCCGCTGGCACCACCTGGCCCCGTACGTGGTGGCGCTGGGCTGGATCGACTTCACCGCCACCATCGAGCTCCCGACGCAGGAGCAGGTACGCCAGGCGCTGGAGACGGGCACGGAGGGCGACCTCTTCCCCCTCGCACCGCACCGCCACGACTGGGCGGAGCAGATCATCCGCGACCACGACGGCCTGCGTACCGCCTCCAGTTCGCTGGCCACCCGCGTCCACGTGGGCGCCACGGTGTCGTACCCAGCCGCGCTGCTGCGCTCGATCGGCGGCATGGACACGTCCCTGGTCCTGGCCGAGGACACGGAGCTGGGCTACCGCCTCACCCAGGCTGGCGCGGTGTTCGTGCCGGACCCGGAGTCCCGTACGTGGCACATCGGGCTCCCGACGGCGATGCGGGACTTCGCGGCGCTGAAGCGCTACAACGACCCGTACGTCGCCGACCTGGTCCCCTACCGCCGCTACCTCCGCACCGACCCCGGCCGCCAGTGGCTGGTGCCGTACGTGGACGCGACCGTGCAGGCCGGCTCGTACGAGGACGTCCGGGCGACGGTCGACGCCCTGCTGGCCGGCTCGATCCAGGACATCAGGGTCACCGTCCCCGGCCCCTGGGACGCGTTGACCGCCGAACGCCGCTCCCCGCTCACCGACCCGTACCTCGACCTCCGCCTCATCCACGCGAACTTCGCCCACGACCCCCGCGTCCGCCTGACCGGGCCGCTCGAGGGGACTCCCCCGTTCCAGCTCTCGGTGCCGCCCGGCTGGGTCCCCTCCAAGGACACGGTGGAACGCCTGGTGGCCCACATGGAGGAGCACGACCTGGGCGCCCTCTGCGTGGCCCTGGAAGAGACGGCGGAGGGCGTCACGGCCGCCCGGCTGGACCGTACGGCGGCCCAGTCACGAGCCGCGCTGGTGGCCGCCCCGGACGACGACTGGGACGACCTCCTCGACGCCCTTTTCGGCCTGGAGTGGCTGGACGGGGAGAGCTGGGGGTTCAAGCGCCGCCCGGCGGTCTATCCGCCGCGCAAGAGGCCGGTCTCGGAAGTCGCCAAGCTCACAGCCGAGCACGACAAGGAGATCGCCCTCTATCGCAAGCGCGTGGCCGCACTACGGGCGGAGATGGCGCAGTTGCGGCGGGAGGCGGGCAAGCACGGCAGGGACGCGGCCCGCTGGCGCGAGAAGGCCGAGGCCTGGCGCAGGGAGGCGGTCCGCCTCGCCCGCGCCCAGAACCGCACGGTGCTCAAGAGAGCCGTCCGCAAGGTCCGCGGCCTGGCCTTCCCCGACGGTTAGTCGTCGCCCTCGACGCGCATCACGCTGGCTATGGCGCGTACGATGTCCAGCTCCCGCAGCCCCTCCATGGTCGCCGACAGCGCCGCGTCGGTGGCGCGGTGGGTGACGATGACGAGCTGGGCGTCGTCCCCGTGCCCCTCCTGGCGCACGGTCTGGATCGACACGTCGTGCTTGGCGAACAGCTCGGCCACCCGCGCCAGCACGCCCGGCTTGTCGGCAACGTCGAGAGCCACGTGGCAGCGCGTGACCGTGTCGCCCATGGGGTGGGCCGAAAGGTCCGCGTACGTGGACTCCTCCGGCCCTCTCGTGCCCGCCAGGCGGTTGCGGGCGACGGCCACGAGGTCGCCGAGGACCGCCGAGGCGGTGGGCGCGCCGCCGGCCCCCTTGCCGTAGAACATGAGCTGCCCCGCCGACTCCGCCTCCACGAAGACCGCGTTGTACGCCTCCCGCACCCCCGCCAGCGGATGCGTCCGCGGGATCATCGCCGGGTGCACCCGCACCCCGAACGAGCGTCCGTCGTCGGAGCGGGCGCAGATGGCCAGCAGCTTGATGACGTAGCCCATGGCCTTGGCCGAGGCCACGTCGGTGGCGGTGATCTCGGTGATGCCCTCGCGGTGCACGTCGGCGGCCGTGACGCGGCTGTGGAAGGCGAGCCCGGCCAGGATGGCGGCCTTGGCGGCGGCGTCGAAGCCCTCGACGTCGGCCGTGGGGTCGGCCTCGGCATAGCCCAGGGTCTGGGCCTCCTCCAGGGCGTCGGTGAAGGAGGCGCCCGTGGTGTCCATCTTGTCGAGGATGTAATTGGTGGTGCCGTTCACGATGCCGAGCACGCGCTTGACGTGGTCGCCGGCCAGCGACTCGCGCAGGGGGCGCAGCAGCGGGATGGCGCCGGCCACGCTGGCCTCGAAGTAGAGGTCGCCGTTGCCCTTCCTGGCGGCCTCGTGCAGGGTGGCGCCGTCCTCGGCCAGCAGCGCCTTGTTGGCCGTGACCACCGACTTGCCCCTGGACAGGGCGGAGACGATCAGCGTGCGGGCAGGCTCGATGCCACCGATGACCTCGATCACGATGTCGACGTCGTCGCGTGTGACCAGCGCCTCGGCGTCGGTGGTGAGCAGGTCGGGATCCACGTCCACGTCGCGCTTGCGGCCGAGCCGGCGCACCGCGACCCCGGCCAGCTCCAGCGGGGCGCCGATGCGCGCGGTGAGGTCGGCGGCCTGCTCGTGCATGAGCCTGATGACCTGCGAGCCGACGACACCGCAGCCCAGGAGAGCCACTTTCAGCGGTTTCACAGCTGCCCCCTCAAGAGGTCGTCCTCGGTCTCGCCCCGCACGATCACCCGCGACTCGCCGCCGGAGACGGCGACCACGGCGGGCTTGGGCAGGTAGTTGTAGTTGCTGGCCAGCGAGCGGCAGTAGGCTCCCGTCGCTGCCACCGCGATCAGGTCGCCCGGCGCGAGGTCGGCGGGCAGGTGAAGATCGCGGACGATGATGTCGCCACTCTCGCAGTGCTTGCCGACCAGGCGGCTGAGCATGGGCTCGGCCGTGCTCTCGCGGCTGGCGAGCACGGCGGTGTATTCGGCGCCGTAGAGGGCGGTGCGGACGTTGTCGCTCATGCCGCCGTCGACGCTCACGTACGTGCGCAGGCCCTCGACGTCCTTGATGGTGCCGACGTCGTACAGGGTGATGCCCCCGGACCCGACGATGGTGCGCCCCGGCTCGACGGTCAGCCTGGGCACGGGCAGACCGGCGTCCTTGCACACCTTGGTGACGATCTCGCGCAGGCCGTCGGCCAGCTCCTTGATGTCGGGCGCCTCGTCGCCCTCGACGTAGGCGATGCCGTAGCCGCCGCCGAGGTCGAGCTCGGGGAGCACGACGCCGTGCTCCTCCTTGATCTGCACGAGCAGCGCCGTCAGGCGCCTGGCCGCCACCTCGAACCCGGCCGTGTCGACGATCTGGGACCCGATGTGCGAGTGCAGCCCGACCAGCTCGAGCTGCGGGAGGGCGAGCACGCGGCGTACGGCCTCGGCGGCGGCCCCGGTGTTGAGCGACAGCCCGAACTTCTGGTCGTCGTGCGCCGTCGCGATGAACTCGTGCGTGTGCGCCTCGACCCCGGTGGTCACCCGGATCATCACCTTGGGCCGCTTGCCCAGCTGCTCGGCGAGGTAGCCGAGCCTGGCGATCTCCTCGTACGAGTCGGCCACGATGTGCCCGACCCCGGCCTCGAGAGCCCTGGTCAGCTCGGCGACGGACTTGTTGTTGCCGTGCATCGTGATGCGCTCGGGCGGGAACCCGACGCTGAGCGCGACCGCCAGCTCGCCGCTGCTGGCCACGTCGAGCCCGAGGCCCTCGTCGTGGAGCCAGCGGACGATCTCCTTGCACAGGAACGCCTTGCCGGCGTAGTGGACCTCTGAGCCCGCGAAGGCCGTGGCGTAGTCGCGCATGCGCGAGCGCACGTCGGCCTCGTCGAGGACATAGAGCGGCGTGCCGTGCTCGCGGGCCAGATCGCGCACGTCCACGCCGCCGATAGTGAGCGCGCCATCGGTCCGGGTCGACGTTCGGGGCCAGATCGCGGGGTTGATCCGGTTGAGGTCGGCGGGCGCCACCGGCGGGCGCTCGTGGGGCAGCATTTCTGCATGCCGGTCCCCGGCGGGATGGACGAATCGGCTCACCCGATCGAGGCTATCGGAACAGCAAGTGAGCCATGACCCACTGACCACGTATCGAGACACGATCAAGCCCTGAAAGGGATATTTTTCCGATTTTTCGCCGTTTGGCCGGATATTTTGCAATCCCGTCACAGCCGTTCCGGGCCGGGCAGCACACTCCGTACGGCGTCCGCCAGCCGCACCCGCGCCGTGTGCACCGGCCCCGGCGGCTCGTCGCCGACCGGGACGGCGGGCGCGCGCTCGTGCGCGTCGTGGTAGGCCAGCGCCAGCCGCACGAGGTACGTCTCCCACCCCGGCTCCCTGCTGACCATCCGCCCGGGCAGCTCGGCCAGCACCCGCAGCACCCGCCGGTCATGGGGTCCGTCGAGCAGCTCCCCGCGGAACCCTTCTGACGGCACTCCCAGCTCCCGCGCCCACCGGAGCGCGGCGCAGGCCCGCACGTGCCCGTATCGCACCACGAACCCGGGGTTCTCCCAGGTCCGCGGGAAGTCCGCCCACGAGGGCTCCGGGATCTCGACCGGCTCGACCCCCTCGACCAGCTCCCCCGGCACGCTGACGACGATCCGCAGGAACCCGGGCCCCAGGACCTCGACCTCGGACACCCCGTCCAGCTCCCCGACCTGCTCGGCCAGCGACTCGGCGGAGATGTTCCGCCGCAGCGCGACCGCGGAGACATAGACGGCCTCCCGCTCCCACGTCCCCTCGGGCACCGGCGGCTCCCCCAGCACCTCGGCCAGCTCCACGGGTGTCATGGCGACGACCTTATGCCGGGAACTCGGCGACGCAGGTAGATCGTCAATCTACACAGAGTAAAGGGGGCCAAATGGCGCGCAAGGTCGATCCGGCGGCCCAGCGGATGCGGGAGTGGCTGCTGCGGCTGCTGCTGTGCCTGCTCGCAGGCGTCGGGCTGAGCGTCTATGTGTCCCGGCCGGCCTGGAGCGGCGTGGGCATCGCCGCCGTGCTGATGGCCGGGTCGTTGCTCTCGATCCTGCCGCTCGGGTTCCTCGTCGCGAAGATGAAGGCGAGCGCCCGGCTGACCACGGTCGCCCTCGCGGCGGGCGAGGCGGTGTTCGAGCTGGCGCGCCTGGGCCTGCTCGCCTGGGCGGGCGCGGGAGCGGCCGAGGCCGCCTGGGCCGGCTTGTGGTCGGCGGCGCTGCTGGCGGCGCTCCTGCTGGCGATGATGTCGCTGAGGCGGCTCCTCAAGCCCGATGAACCCGGCAGGGCCGCCGACAGCCCCGGCCACGTGCTCGCTCCCCGTCAGCTCGTGGTCCAGGTGGGCATGATCGCCCGGGACATCGGCGCCTGTCTCCTCGTGGTGTGGAGCCCGTGGCTGGTGCTGGCGACGTTCGCCACGGGCACGGGCAGCGTGCTGCTGAGGGAGCAGCCGATCGGGAGGACGTGGGTTCAGACGATCTCCGGTTACGTGCTGCTGGTCGTCGCGCTCGTGCTCTGGCTCAGATGAGCGCGTGCGGTTCGGCGGAGCCGTACTCGACCAGCTGGGCCGCCCCCAGCAGCCAGCGGTCCTCGTCGCGTACCCGCACGTAGCCGAACCGGTCGGCCGAGAACACCTTGATCCCGTCCGTGCGGCACTGCCGCATGAGCACCTCGTCCCACCCCTCGGTGAGGTCGGCGAAGCCCAGCTCGCGCAGCGTGTTCCTGCGGGCCAGGAGGGTCGCGCCGACGATCTCGGGGACGTACGTGTACTCGGCGTCGGGCTGCTTGAGCAGCGTGGCCTGGGGCTTGCGCAGGTGGGCGTAGAAGGCCGCCTTGCCCACGATGTCGGCGGTGCTGAAGAGGAAGGCGCGCCGCAGGTCCGACAGGTAGTGCGCGCCGTACACGTCGCGCGGGTCCATGACCGCCACCAGGTCGGCCTCGCACAGGTCGATGCCGGCGCCGAGCATCGCGCCCTCGGTCATCGAGGGCTGCGGGCGGCGGTGGACGATCTCCACGTCCGGCAGCACGTCGCGGGCCCGCAGCTCCGACTCCGGCGGCCCGATGATGATGAGCTGGTCGACCCCCGACTGCTTGGCGACCTGCGCCAGCGCGTGCTCCATCAGGTACGGGTCGCTGATCGGCAGCAGAACCGAGGTGTTGAGCGTGGCGCGGGCGCTGGGCAGGCCGATCGCGTCGAGCAGCTCGTCGATGCGCTCGGACATCGTGCCCATCTGGTACGCCCGCCGCAGCGCCACGTGCGCCCGCCGGGTGTCGGGGTCGGGGCCGATGGGGGTGCCGCAGGCGGCCAGCTCGGCCAGCCGCCACTGGGGCGTCCCCGGCGGGCAGTCCACGCCGGCGGGCCACCGGTAGGAGGTCAGCACGTCGGGGTACATGAGGTGCTCGGGCAGGAGCTGGTCGAGCGTGAGCGTCCGGTCGATGCGCCCGCTGGAGAGCGGCAGCGGGTTGTGCACCCTGGGCTGCACCCCGAACTGCAACCGCGGCCAGGCCACCGTGAGATCGGTCGTGAACCGGTGCTCGAACAGCTCGGCCGCCGCGGCGTACGCGGCCACGTCGCCCTGCGTGTGCCAGAAGACGGTGCGGATGCCGCGCTCGGCGCACCAGGCGAGCAGCGCCTTGAGCCCCTCGCCCGGCTCGCCGATGATCTCCTCGGCCCACGGCCCCCGCGTGACGGACTCGACCACCAGCAGGTGGGGCACCTCCAGCGGGAGCACCCTGGCGAAGTCGCGGGGCGTGAAGCCGGTCGTCTGCCGCCACTCGTAGCGGAGCAGCGCCTCGACGTGCGGGTCGGCGATCACCGCCGCCGTCAGATGCGGCCGGGTGTTGGGTCCCGTCGGCACCCGGAAGGGCTTGAGCTTGAACGAGGCGCCCCCGACCGTCCTGGTCGTAGTCGTGGCCTGGAACGCGGCCCCGGGGCGCTCGTCCTTGGGCTTGACGGCCGCGGGGGGCCTGCGCTTGGGCGCGATGGGTCGCTTGACGGGCTTGGCGGCGCCCCTGAGCCCCTTGGCCAGCCGCACCGGATTGCTCTTGCCGCTCTTGATCGCGTCGCCGAGGCGGTTCCAGCGGGCGACCTTGATCGAGGACAGCTTCCAGTTGGCGACCTCGGCCTGGAAATGCTGCTCGGCCAGCTCCCTGCGCAGCTTCTCGGCGGTCGCCTCCTCGGCGGCGAGCCGTTCCTCGGCCTCGTTCAGCCGCGCGGCCAGCGCCCTGGCCTCCTCGACGCTCTGCTCGGCGGCGGCCAGCTTGGCCTGGGCGGCGTCCAGCAGCCTGGCCAGCTCCGCCGCTCGCTCCGCCTGCGCGACGGCATCCCGCAAGGCTCTACGCGTGCTCTCGAGCTCAGTAGACAAATGGACCTCCGCTCCCTCAGCCCGGCAAAGGATACTCTTTTGCCGGAAGCGTCTCGAAGGGATGAGATCCGGTGCAGTTCAACGTGCGGCCCTACGTCTGCGGAGCTCTAGGCCGGATCGACACCGCCATGCTCGGCAAGCTGATCGCCGCCGGGCCGCGGGTCCTCCCGGCGCTCCAGTCGCCCGAGGCGGCCCTGTTCAGCTCCACGCCGCTGCCGCCCTACCATCGGGCCGGCCAGGCGTTCGCGTTCTCCTGGGGCGAGCGCAAACCCGCCGCCGCCGAGGACTGGATGGCGGTGGCGGAGACGTACGAGACTCCGGGGCTGATCGGCGACGGCGAGCGTGTCACTCTCCACACGGGCGCCCTGGGGCTCGTGGACGTCTACTACGTGCGTCACGGCGACGCGGTCTACTTCTCGTCCCTGATCCAGCCGCTGCTCAGCCTCGTGCCGATCGAGATCGACTGGTCGGCGTGGGCCTCGATCATCCAGGTGACCTTCCCGCTGGGCGAGGCGACGCCGTACGCCGACGTCAAGCGGCTGCCCGGGTCGAGCGCGCTGGTGTGGCGGCACGGCGGGTTCGCGACGGAGCGCAGGCTGCCCCGATGGCTGCGCACGGAGCCGTACGAGTCGTGGATCAGCCCCCGAGAGATCGTCGACCTGCTGCACGAGGTCTACGAGGACTACGACGGCCGCAAGCTGCTCGTCCCGGTCAGCGGCGGCTACGACTCCCGGCTGCTCGCCGGCGTGGCCAAGGCCCGCGGGATGGACGTCGAGTCGTGGACGACCAGCCCCGACGACGGCACCGACACCGACATCGCGTTCGCCAGGTCGATCACCAGGGAGCTGGGCATCCCGCACCGGGTGATCATCCAGGACGCCGCCGACTACCCGGGCGACGCGGTCGAGGTGGCCCGCAGGCTCGAGTACCTCACGCCCCACCACGCCTGGTACGCGCCCTTCGCCAAGGAGGTGCACGGCGCGGGCCGGATCCTCGTCGACGGCCTGGCCGGCGGGCCGCTGCTGAAGAACTTCATGGTCAGCGGGGCCGCGCTGGAGGCCAGGACGCAGGCGGAGCGCACCGCGGCCGTGCTCGGCTCGCTGTCGCTGGGGGCGCCTTCCCAGCCGTTCCTGTCCAAGGCCGCCGCCCAGTGGATGGAGGAGACCGTTCGGGAGCAGTTCGCGGGCGCCACCTCCATGTTCCACGGCCACCGGGCCGAGCTGCCGCTCTCGGTGCTGCACACCAGGACCGTGCGGGGCATCGCGCGCTCGGCGGTCAACCTGGTGGGGCCCGAGGCGTCGTTCGCGGCGCCGTTCATCGACCCGCGTTTCTTCGACGCCGCGCTTTCTGTCGGCGTGGCCCGAAAGGACAAGGGCCGCTTCTACCGCGAGGTGCTCCACGCGGCCAATCCACGGGTGGCCGCACTGCCCTCCACCAATGTGGTCAAGCAGCCCCTCCAAAGGGTGCCGCTGCGGTCCACGGCCGCTCCCGCCCGAAATTATTCGCACCGCATGTTGGAGACTGTGGTGAGACGGGTGCCGGGGCTGCTGTCCGACGAGCTGCACGAGGTGATCGCCGGCGGACCTGACGCTCTGACCAGGTTCAACGGATGGAACGACCGCTTCTGGGTGCGGGGATTGGTGCTGTTCGGACTATGGCTGAGCGACTTCGAGAACGACCTCTCGGACCTCGCGCCACCTTTTTAGTGAACGCTGGGTAACAGAGCGATTACATACGGATCTCTCGGGTACTAACCCTGGCACAGCAGAAGCGGGTTCCGGAAAGCCACCGGGCTGGTAGTGTTCGGCCCGTAAGCGCCGCACAAACGGGCGCCAGATCACAAATCAGGTCTCGTTCAAGGGCAGTGGGGTTCGCAGGGATGACGACTCCACGCGGCGCGGTCACCAGATAAACGCCGGGGCAACCGGTGACTTCGTCCTGCCCACATCTCTTCCTGTGAGCGACATATGATCAACGCATCCCCAATGCCGGAGCCGATCTCCGAGGCGTTCGTCTCGGAGGATCCAGCCTGGTACAAGCGGGCGGTGTTCTACGAGGTTCTCGTCCGGGGGTTCAAGGACTCCAACGGCGACGGCACCGGCGACCTGCGCGGTCTCATCGAGAAGCTCGGCTACCTCGAGTGGCTCGGTGTGGACTGCCTGTGGCTGTTGCCGCTGTACGAGTCGCCGCTGCGTGACGGCGGCTACGACATCTCGGACTACATGAAGATCCTCCCGGACTTTGGGGACCTGGGCGATTTCGTGCAGCTGATCGAGAAGGCGCACGAGCGTGGCCTCCGGATCGTCACCGATCTTGTGATGAACCACACAAGTGATCGCCACCCCTGGTTCCAGGCGTCCCGGCACGACCCCGAGGGTCCGTACGGCGACTTCTACGTGTGGTCGGACCACCCCACGGGGTTCCCCGACGCGCCGGTGATCTTCATTGGCGCCGAGGAGTCCAACTGGACCTACGACCCGGTGCGCAAGCAGTACTACTGGCACCGTTTCTTCCACCACCAGCCGGACCTGAACTATGACAACCCGGCGGTGCAGGAGGCCATGCTGGAGGTCCTGCGGTTCTGGCTGGACCTGGGCATCGACGGGTTCCGGCTGGACGCGGTGCCGTACCTGTTCGAGCGCGAGGGCACGGCGTGCGCCGGGCTGCCCGAGACGCACTCGTACCTGAAGAAGATCAGGGCCGAGGTGGACCGGCTCTACCCCGACCGGGTGCTGCTCGCGGAGGCCAACGGCTGGCCCGAGGACGTGGTGGAGTACTTCGGCGACCCCACCACGGGCGGCGACGAATGCCACATGGCCTTCCACTTCCCCCTCATGCCGCGCATCTACATGGCGGTCAAGAAGGAGACCCGCGAGCCGATCTCCGAGATCATGTCGCGCACGCCCAAGCTGCCCGAGAAGGCGCAGTGGGGCATCTTCCTGCGTAACCACGACGAGCTCACCCTCGAGACAGTGACCGAGGAAGAGCGCGACTACATGCACAAGGAGTACGCCAAGGACCCGCGCATGCGCGCCTACCTGGGCATCCGCCGCCGGCTCGCCCCGCTGCTCGACAACGACCGTGACCGGATCGAGCTGTTCACGGCGCTGCTGCTGAGCCTGCCGGGCTCGCCGATCATGTACTACGGCGACGAGATCGGCATGGGCGACAACATCTGGCTGGAGGACCGCGACTCGGTCCGCACGCCGATGCAGTGGAGCCCCGACCGCAACGCCGGTTTCTCCTCGGCCGACCCGGGGCGGCTCTACCTGCCCGCGGTCATGGACCCGATCTACGGCTACCAGGCGGTCAACGTGGAGGCCCAGCAGCGCCACGAGGGCTCACTGCTCCACTTCACCCGCAAGATGCTGGAGATCCGCCGCAAGCACCCGGTGTTCGGCGTGGGCGCGTACACGGAAATGTGGTCGTCGAACCCGTCCGTGCTCACCTTCGTCCGCGAGGACCGCGACGACATCATGCTGTGCGTGAACAACCTGTCGAAGTTCCCGCAGCCGGTCGAGCTGGACCTGCGCAGGTTCGAGGGGATGATCCCGGTCGAGGCGCGGGGCGGCGTGCGCTTCCCGCCGATCGGCGAGCTGCCGTACCTGCTCACGCTGCCGGGGCACGGCTTCTACTGGTTCGCGCTGAAGAGCGAGAAGTCTCTCAGCGGGAAGTGACCGGCACCTGGGCACGGGCCGCGCGGCGGGCGGGAATGAGCGCCACCGCGAGGGCCGTGCCCACGGCGACCGCGACGGCGGCGATCAGCGTCAGGGCCGAGGGCGCCCGCCCGATGCCCGCGCCGACGCCACTCGTGTGGCCCTGCAGGTCGATCAGCCCGGTCACGACGGACATGCCCGCCGCGGCGCCCACGCCGACCCCGAGCACCACCAGCAGCCCCGTGCCCGTCACCAGCGTGGCCATGACCTGGCGCGGCGTCAGCCCCATGGCCTTCAGCACGGCCAGGTCGAACGCGTGGTCGCGCAGCCCGAGAGCGCTGGCGGTGAGCAGGTTGGCCAGGCCGATCAGCATCAGCACGGCGATCAGCGCCACGATCACCACCCGGATGACCGCCAGCCGGTCCGCCGGGTTGACCGCGGCCTGGACGTCCAGGCTCTCGCCCGACTCGGCCAGCAGCCGTCCGCGTACTTCGGCCTTGTCGGCGCCCGGTTTGAGGGCGAGCGCGTAGAACTCGGGCGGCACCGAGTCCTTGGCCGCCAGGCTGTCGAGCCCCACCGAGATCACTTCGCCGTCCAGGTCGGGCTCGACGGTCCTGCCGACGATCCTGACGATCAGCGGCGTGCCGCCCACGGTCAACCGCACCCGGTCGCCGATCTTGACTCCGAGCAGGTCGAGCAGGCCCTGCCCGGCCACCGCCTCGCCCTGGCGGGCGTACATGCGCCCCTCGACCACGGGGAACGGGTACGGCTCCGTCGAGCTGCCGATGGCCCGCACGCGGACCGAGCGGGCCTCTCCGGGCGCCAGGGCGTTCACATCGGTGCCCGGGTAGACCTGGGCCACGTCCCTGTCCAGCTCGGCGATGCGCTTGGCGTCGGCCGGCTCCAGCTTGCCGGGCCTGACGTACAGGCTGGCGTGCTGGCCGACCTGCTCGGGGTGGTCGGCGAAGTTGTCCAGCGTGGCCCAGACGCCGAGGCCGATCGTGATCATCATCATCGGCACGGCCAGCCCGAACGCCGTCAGGAACGCCGGCACGCGCCGGGTGAAGGCGTCCCTGGTGCCGAGGACGAGCGCGGGCGGGAGGCGTACCAGGAGGGCCAGCCGGGCAAGCCTGGACAGGTGGCCGCGTGGCGGCAGGGCGGGCGCGTCGGGGATCGGCGGCGTGCGGCCGCCGCGCCACGCGGGCACGCCCACCGCGGCCAGCACCACCAGGGCCGTGCCCGCGACGATGGCCAGCACGGGGATGGGCGCCACGGACGTCGCGCCGAGCACCGCCGCCGTCACGCTCCAGCCCACCAGGGCGCCGATCGCGACGCCGAGCAGCCCGAGCGCGCCGTGCTCGACCAGGAGCAGCAGCGCGATCTGGCCCCTGGTGAAGCCCATCGACTTGAGCGTGGCCAGGTCGCGGAGCTGGCCCAGCACCCGCCCGCCGGCGGCGTTGGCCAACGCGAGCGCGGCGGCCACGAGACCGACCACCCCGAACAGCGCCAGCAGCGTGCCCAGCAGCCGGTTGTCCAGCTCCATGGCGGCCCTGACCTCGCGCCAGGTGTAGACACGCTGGAGCTTGTCCTCCAGCATGACGACCACCCGCTGCGAGACGACCTGCGTGGCGTCGGGGTCGGCCAGGCGCAGGCCCGTCACCCACTCGCTGCGGCCCAGCATGGGTTCGATGCGGTCGAGCATGGCGGGCAGCACGTAGGCCAGGCCGGGCGTCCACTGGGGGTAGAAGCCCTGCTCGGCGGAGTCGGCGATGCCGCGTACGTACAGGGTGTGGCGCTCACCGCTGAGCGCGATGATCGTGAAGGGGGCGCCGATCCTGAGCCGCAGCGAGGTCGCGAAGGAGCGCTCGACGACCACCCCGTCGGGCTGTGAGGGGTCCAGCCACCTGCCCTCGGCCACCACCGGGTGCGCCACCTGCGGCGGCGTGGCGGGCATCGCGCGCAGCGCCGCGGGCTCCTTCTTGCCGTCCTGCGCCACGGTCACGGGCGCCGATCTGTACGGGCCCGCGACCTGCGTCACGCCGTCGATGCCGCCCAGGGCCACCTGAGGGCTGTCGTCGGTGTAGAGCCAGACGTGGGCGCCGTCGGTCTGGGCGAACAGGCTCCGCCACGGGTTCGTGCCGTCCTCGAGGAGGGTCGCGGCGGTGATCAGCGCGGCCACGATCCCGGCCACGGTCAGCACGGTCAGCACCGCCTGGGCCTTCCTGGCCCGCAGGTCGGCCTTGATCCACCTGCTCCCCGCGAGAGTGGCACTCATCGAAGATCGATCACCTCGCCGGCCGTTCTCGTGCGTCTGCGCGAGATGCGGCCGTCGTCCACGATCTCTCCGTCGAACAGGGACACCAGCCGGTCGGCCAGGCTGGCCACGCGAGCGTCGTGGGTGACCATGACGATCGTCTGGCCCTCCTTGTGGACGTCGCTGAGCAGGCGGAGCACGTCACGGGTGTTGCGGCTGTCGAGGTTGCCGGTGGGCTCGTCGGCCAGCAGCACGCTGGGCTGGTTGGCCAGCGCCCTGGCCAGCGCGACCCGCTGCTGCTCGCCGCCGGACAGCTGGGCGGGCGCGGCGTCGGCGCGGTCGGTGAGGTTGAGCGCGCCGAGCAGGCTCTCCCGCCGCTCTCGGGCCACCTTGGGCGAGGCCCCGGCGAGCAGCGCGGGCAGCTCGACGTTGTCGCCGACGGTCATGTTGGCGACGAGGTTGAAGAACTGGAAGACGAACCCGACCTTCTTGCGCCGCAGCAGCGCCCACGCGCTCTCCGAGAGCGTGTCGACCCGCTTGCCGTCGAGCCAGATCTCGCCGCTGGTCCTGGTGTCGAGGCCGCCCAGCATGTGGACGAGCGTGGACTTCCCCGACCCGGAGGGACCCATGATCGCGACGAACTCACCCGGCTCCACCTGCAGATCCACACCGCGCACGGCAGGCACGGGCACTGCGCCATCCTGGTAGATTTTGACCAGATTGACCGTTTTCACAACCGCGCTCATGCCAGATCCTCCTGGCAACGCTCGAGCCAGTCAAGATCCGCCTGCAGGTGGAGCATGGCGCCCTCGATGAGAAGGGTCGCCACCCGGTCGGTGGGCGGCGTACGGGCCAGGAGGTCGTTGAGATCGCCCATGAGCGACAGGTAGTGGCGGCGCTGCCGGCTGATCAGCGCCATCCGGTCGGCGATGCCGGTGAGGGGGGCGAGCACGAGCTTCATGAAGAACTCGTCGCGCACCCTGGGGCCTTCCGTGGGCTCGTCCACCCAGGTGGTGAGCACCTCCCGGCCCTTGGCCGTGAGGTAGTAGACCTTCTTGTTGGGCCTGTTGGACTGTTCGACGTCCACCGCCCTGACGAGACCGTCCTTCTCCAGCCTGCCGAGCGTGACGTAGATCTGGCCGATGTTGGGGGAGGGATAGGCGCTGCCGAACGTCTGCTCCAGCGCCTGTTTGAGCTCGTAGCCGTGAGCCGGCTCTTTAGCCAGGAGCGCCAGCAGGTGAAGCCGCACTGCCCCACCTCCCCGCCGTGTTACGAATGCGTTACGTAGGTATCCGTTGACCTACAGATTACATGTGTGCATAACATGAATGCATCTACCTAACACGTATGTAACCCCCCTCTGAACATGGAGGAAACAGAGGTGCGCTCGCTTCCGCTCTTCCTGGCCGTGCTCCTGGCTGCGGCCGGATGCGCTTCGGCGAGCAATGAGGGCAGCGGCGAGACGGGTACGGGCGGCACAGGCCCCATCACGTTCGCCACCGGCCGCGACACCACGGCGTACCTGCAACCCCTGCTGGACCGCTGGAACCAGGCCCACCCGGCCGAGAAGGTGACGCTGCTCGAGCTGCCCGAGGCCGCCGACGAGCAGCGCGCTCAGATGGTGGCAAACCTCCAGGCCAAGAGCGGCCGGTACGACGTACTGGGGCTCGACGTGGTCTGGACGGCCGAATTCGCGGAGAACGGCTGGATCATCCCCCTGGAGCGCGGGTTGTTCCCGCTCGACAGGTTCCTGCCGCCCGTCGTGGAGACGGCGGTCTACAAGAACAAGCTCTGGGCAGTCCCGTACACGAGCAACGCGGGACTGCTCTACTACCGGACCGACCTGGTCAAGAAGCCGCCGCGGACGTGGGCGGAGCTCCGCGACCAGGCACGGCAGGTTACGAAAAAGAATGACATTGGAGGCTATGCCGGGCAGTTTCTGGCGTACGAAGGGCTCACCGTCAACTTCTCCGAGGCCCTGCAGTCCGCCGGCGGGCAGATCGTCAGCCGGGACGGCACGGAGGTGACTCTCGATCCGGCCAAGGCTCAGATCGCGCTCGACTTCCTGCTTCAGGGTCTGCGCGAGGGCTGGATCCCCAAGGAGTCGCTGAGTTACAAGGAGGAGGAGTCGCGCCTGGCCTTCCAGGAGGGCCGGCTGGCCTTCGCCCGCAACTGGCCGCACGCGTACGGCCCCGCCAAGGCGAAGCTGGGCGACAAGCTCGGCGTGACCCGGCTGCCGGGGCCCACCGGTCCCGGGTCCAGCACGCTGGGCGGCGCCAACCTGGCGATCAGCGCGTACTCCAGGCATCAGCACACGGCGCAGGAGTTCATCCGCTACTTCACGAGCCTGGAGAACGAGCGCCGGGTCCTCACCGAGGGCTCGTTCCCGCCCGTGTGGACCGAGCTCTACGACGATCCCGCCCTGATCAAGCGCTTCCCCTACCTCCCCGTGCTCAAGGAGAGCATCCTCGCGGCCAAGGCCCGGCCGGTGAGCGCCAACTACAACCAGCTGAGCCTGGTGATCGCCAGTTCGGTCGCCAAGGCACTCGGCAACCCCTCCAGCGAGTCCGCCGACGACGTCGCGGTCTCCATGAAGTCAGAACTCGAAGAGATCATCAGAACCCAGTGAGGCAGCCATGCGAAAAGCCAGAGCAGCAGTCATCCTTGCCGGGCTCGCGGTAGCCGTCGCCGCCTGCGGCAACGCCCCCACGACCACCCCCACCGCTTCGGGCTCCGCGTCGGCCCCCGCCGCCGCCAAGCCGCTCCAGGGCGTGAAGCTCGAGGTCGCCGCCAAGTGGACCGGCGCCGAGCAGAAGAATTTCGAGCAGGTGCTCAAGGCCTTCTCCGACAAGACCGGCGCCGAGGTCACGTACGCCTCCACCGGCGAGGACACCGGCGCCTACCTCGGCCCCCGCATCCAGGGAAAGAACCCGCCGGACGTGGCCGTCCTCCCGCAGCCCGGCCTGGTGCAGCAGTACGCCGACCAGAACGCGCTCAAGCCGCTCTCCGACGACGTCATCAAGGAGATCGACACCAACTACACCCCGTACTGGAAGGAGCTCGGCTCCGCCGGTGGCAAGGTGTACGGCGTGCTGATCAAGGCGGCGCACAAGTCGCTGGTCTGGTACCGCGGGCAGGCGTTCGACGACGCGGGCGTGCAGCCTGCGACCACCTGGGACGAGCTGGTCAAGAACGCGCAGACCATCGCCGACTCCGGCACCGCGCCGTTCTCGCTCTGCGCCGCCTCGGGCTGGACGCTGACCGACCTGTTCGAGAACGTCTACCTGTCCACCGCCGGCGCCGAGAACTACGACAAGCTCTCCAAGCACGAGATCCCGTGGACGGACCCGACCGTGACGACCGCGCTGGAGAAGATCCAGCAGATCGTCGGCAAGAAGGAGTTCCTGCTCGACGGCAGCTCCGGCGCCCTCCAGACCGACTACCCGACCTGCGTGTCCAAGGTCTACGGCAACAAGAAGTCCGCCATGGTCATCGAGGGTGACTTCGTGGCCGTCGAGGCCGCACAGTCGGGCGCCAAGGTCGGCGAGGAGGCGAAGTACTTCCCCTTCCCCAAGGCCGGTGACACGGCGCCCGTCGTCCTGGGCGGCGACGTCGCGGTCGCGATGAAGGACTCCCCCGGCGCGATGGCGCTGCTGCAGTTCCTGGCCTCCAAGGAGGGCGGCGAGATCTGGGCCAAGCTGCCCGGCTACCTGTCGCCCAACAAGAACGTCTCCCCCGACAACTACCCCGACGAGCTGACCAAGCAGCTCGGGCAGACGATCGTCTCGGCCGGTGACGCCGTCCGCTACGACATGTCCGACCTCGCGCCGAGCGCGTTCGGCGGCACCGACGGCAAGGGCGAGTGGAAGGTACTGCAGGACTTCCTGCGCAACCCGAGCGACATCAAGGGCGCACAGACCGCACTCGAAGCCGAGGCCAAGAAGGCCTGGAAGAAGTAAAGAGGTAAGGCCGTGACCGAACGGTTGGACGGCCCGCAGGCCCCGTCCGCGAAGATCGCGGACGGGTCCTCCACCGGACCGGCTGAAACCCCCCGTACCAAGAGACGCCTCGGCCCATCGCCGACGGTCGCCATCGCCTTCCTCCTCCCGGCGGCGCTGCTGCTGGGCATCTGGGTGGTCTACCCGATCGTCTACTCCATCTTCCGAAGCCTGTTCGACTCGGCGGGCACCGGATTCGTGGGACTGGGCAACTACGCCACGATCTTCTCCGACTCCGGCACGCTCACGACGATCCGCAACAACCTCATCTGGGTCGTCGTCGCGCCGATCGTGGTCACCACGCTGGGCCTGATCTTCGCGGTACTGACCGAGCGGATCAGATGGTCGACGGCGTTCAAGCTGATCGTGTTCATGCCCATGGCCGTCTCGCTGATGGCGGCCGGCGTGATCTTCCGTCTCGTCTACGAGCAGGACCCTGCCAAGGGCCTTGCCAACGCCGTGCTCACCACGGTGCACGACACGTTCTCCTCCTCGCAGGGCTACCCGGAGGCGCGCCCGCGTGAGGGCGACCAGTCGTCGGTCGCCGCCGACGGCGGCGCGGTCGTCACCAAGCAACCCGTCCAGGCGGGCCAGCCGGTGCTGATCCCGATCGTGGGCGTCAAGCCGAACGTGCTGCCGGGCAACGCCCAGCCCGCCAAGGCCCCCGCGGCCGCCGGCGACCTTTCGGGGACCGTCTGGTTCGACTTCACGCCGGGAGGCGGCGGCAAGAACGGCGAGGTCGACGGCTCTGAGAAGGGCCTGCCGGGCATGACCGTCGAGGCCGTTCAGAACGGCAAGGTCGCCGGAACCGCCACGACGGCCGAAGACGGCTCGTTCCGCTTCCAGGGCCTGCCCGCGGGCTCCTATGTCGTACGGCTCCCGCGGTCGAACTTCCAGGCCTCCTACGGCGGCCTGAGCTGGCTGGGCCCGGCGCTCATCACCCCGGCGATCATCGGCGCGTTCGTCTGGGTGTGGGCAGGGTTCGCCATGGTGCTGATCGCGGCCGGGCTCGCGGCGATCCCGCGTGACGCGCTGGAGGCGGCCCGCATCGACGGCGCCACGGAATGGCAGGTGTTCCGCAAGATCACCGTACCGCTGCTGTCGCCGGTGCTGCTCGTCGTGTTCGTGACGATGATCATCAATACGCTGAAGGTGTTCGACCTGGTCTTCATCATCGCGCCAGGCTCGGTCCAGCCGCAGGCGAACGTGATCGCGCTGGAGATGTGGCGCGTGTCGTTCGGCGGCGGGAACAACCAGGGCCTGGGCAGCGCGCTGGCCGTCTTCCTGCTGATTCTGGTCCTTCCCTTCATGATCATGAACATCCGCCGGTTCAGGAGGGGAGACTCGTGACGACCGCGACCGCTACCGCGCCGACAGGGCTGGAGACGGGGGCGCCGCGCAGGGGCGTGCTGGGCAAGATCGTGGACCGGATCGGCGGCGGCGCCGTCCAGGTCGTGATGGTGTTCCTCGGCCTGTTCTGGCTGGTGCCGACGCTGGGCCTGCTGGTCGTCTCGATGCGTACGACACAGGTCAACACCGCGGAGGGCTGGTGGACGGTCTTCACCAAGCCGGCCGAGCTGACCCTCGCGAACTACAAGAACCTGCTGGCCAGCGGCTTCACCTCGTCCTTCTGGAACACCGTGGCGATCACGGTGCCGACCACGATCCTGGTGATCGGCATCGCCGCCATGGCCGCCTACGCGTTCGCCTGGATGGAGTTCCCCGGGCGGGACCTGGGGTTCCTCATCGTGGTCGGGCTGCTGATCGTGCCCATCCAGATCGCGCTGATCCCCGTCGCCTCTTTCTACGGAGGCGTCGGGATCTTCGGCTCGATCCCGGGCGTGGTGCTGTTCCACACGGCATTCGGGTTGCCATTCGCGATCTTCCTGCTCCGCAACTTCTTCGTCGGCATCCCTTCCTCTCTGCTGGAGGCGGCGCGGATGGACGGAGCGCCCGAGTGGAAGATCTTCGTGTCGGTGGTCTTCCCGCTGGGCAAGCCCGCCATCGCATCGCTGGGCATCTTCCAGTTCCTGTGGGTGTGGAACGACATGCTCATCGCGCTGGTCTTCGCCAACACCGACAACCAGCCGATGACCAAGGCCCTGCAGTCTCAGATGCGGCAGTTCGGGTCGAACGTCGACATCCTGTCGTCCGGTGCCTTCCTGTCGCTGATCATTCCGCTGGTCCTGTTCTTCGCGTTCCAGCGGTACTTCGTCCAGGGCATGATGGCCGGATCCGTGAAGTGACACGCTTGCGGGCGCCCGCCGGTTCCGGTGGGCGCCCGCACCGCGGCTCTATGATCCTTCAATGAAGCGTCTTCTCGCTCTCGCCGCAGCAGCCTTCATCTCCCTACCCCTCACCCCCGCCATCGCGCAGGAGGCCCAGCCCGGCGCACCGGGCGCGGGCGACCCGTACTTCCCCGACCAGGGGAACGGCGGTTACGACGCCGGCCACTACGACCTCACGCTGGACTACGACCCGGGCCCTGACCGTCTGGCAGGGGTGGCGCGCATCTCCGCCCGGGCCACGCAGGCGCTGAGCCGCTTCGACCTCGACCTGGTCAGCACACTCTCGGTGCGCTCCGTGACGTTGGACGGCCGGCCCGCCACGTTCTCCCAGAGCGGCTCCGAACTGGTGATCACACCCCCTTCCACGCTGCCCGCCGGGCGGGGCTTCTCCGTCCTCGTCCAGTACGACGGCAAGCCCGAGCACGTCGTCGACCCGGACGGCTCCGTGGACGGCTGGATCAGGACGAACGACGGCGTGTTCAACGCCAACGAGCCCCAGGGCGCGATGACCTGGTATCCCGGCAACCACCACATGACCGACAAGGCCACCTACCGCTTCACGGTGACCGTGCCCAGGAGCCGGGTGGCGGTGGCCAACGGCGACCTGGTGTCGAAGGTGACGAAGGGCGAGCGCACGACGTACGTCTGGAACTCGCGCGAGCCGATGGCGAGCTACCTGGCCACCGTGTCGATCGGGAAGTTCCAGCTCACCGACACCCGGGTCGGCGGCTACCACGTGATCACCGCCGTGGACTCCAAGCTCGCCGACAGCGCGACGAACTTCGCCGAGCGGCACGCTCCCGTGCTCGACTACTTCAGCTCGCTCTTCGGCCCGTACCCGTTCTCCTCCACCGGCGGGATCGCCGACGACGCACCCGAGGTCGGCTACGCCCTGGAGAGCCAGAGCCGGCCCGTCTACCCTCATGTGCCGAGCGAGTCGCTGCTGGCCCACGAGCTGGCACATCAGTGGTTCGGCGACTCGGTGACGCCGACGCTCTGGCGCGACATCTGGCTCAACGAGGGCTTCGCCACGTACGCGCAGTGGCTCTGGGCGGACAAACAGGGCACCCGCACCGTGCAGAGCTCGTTCGACGCGGCCTACGCGCGGGCGGCCGACGACGAGTTCTGGCAGACGCCCCCTGCCGACCCGGGCGGCCCGGCCAACCTCTTCCACGACCCGGTCTACGACCGCGGCGCGATGACGCTGCACGCCCTGCGCAGCACGGTGGGCGACGAGTCGTTCTTCAAGATCCTTCGCACGTGGGCTTCTGAGCACAAGTACGGCAACGCCGACACCGCCGCCTTCATCGCTCTTTCGGAGCGGGTGTCCGGTAAGCAACTCGACGCCCTCTTCGACGCCTGGCTCTTCAAGCCGGGCAAACCGTCGTTGTGATCATTCTGGTACGGCTCGAGCCGACGTTTCGGCAGCAAGCCGTACCAGACCTAGATAAGCTCAACGGCCATGGCCGGTCGTCCACTGAACGAAGTCGTCGAAGCCGGATGGGCCCGTGCGCTCGAGCCCGTCGCCGAGCGGATCTCCGACATGGGTGAGTTCCTGCGTAAGGAAATCGCCGAAGGCAGGCAGTACCTGCCCGCGGGCGCGCACGTGCTGCGTGCTTTCAACCAGCCCTTCGACGAGATCAAGGTCCTGATCGTGGGCCAGGACCCCTACCCCACGCCCGGCCACCCGGTCGGCCTGTCGTTCTCGGTGGCGCCCGACGTGCGGCCGCTGCCCGGCAGCCTGGTCAACATCTACAAGGAGATGGAGACCGACCTCGGCCTCCCCCGCCCCTCCAACGGCGACCTGACGCCATGGGCCGAGCAGGGCGTCCTGCTGCTCAACAGGGTCCTCACCGTGATGCCCGGCAAGCCCGCCTCCCACCGGGGCAAGGGCTGGGAGCAGGTCACCGAGCAGGCCATCCACGCGCTCGTGGCCCGCAACAAGCCGATGGTCGCCATCCTCTGGGGCCGCGACGCGCGCAACCTCGCGCCCATGCTGGGCGACATCCCGCGCATCGAGTCGGCTCACCCCTCCCCGCTCTCGGCCCGCAGCGGCTTCTTCGGCTCGCGTCCGTTCAGCCGGGCCAATGAACTGCTCGTCCAGCAGGGCGCCACCCCTGTCGAGTGGAAGCTGCCCTAAGAGCTCGGGGTAGTCCGGTCGGCGGGTACGTCTGTCCGGCGTGGTCCCTCGGCAAGGGGCTCATCCGGGGTCGGCGCATCGCCGGTTTCGGCACTTCGCCGAGCAGAGCCCAAGGTGGCTGCCGCCGGGCCCGGATCCACGATGGTGGCGGTCGACTCGGGCAGGGCTTCTGGCAGTCCTCGGATCGTGTACGTCTGGATCACGCGTGAAGCTCTTGGGGTCGGCCAGGGTGACGTAGGGGGCCGCCATGGCGCCACCGAGAAGCCACAAGTGCGTGTGCCCCTGCGTCTGGGTGTTTCCCGGCATGCCCCCTACGCAAGCTACGGCAGGTGACGTTCCAGGGACTCGACCTTGGAGGTCATGGCATCCGTGACCCCGGGTCGGATGTCAGCCTTCAACACCAGGCTCACTCGCGGCGCGACCTCGCCCACCGCTTCCGCGGCACGCTTGATCACGTCCATGACCTCGTCCCACTCGCCCTCGATCGTGGTGAACATCGCGTCCGTCCGGTTGGGCAGCCCGCTGTCGCGGACCACCTTGACGGCGCGGGCGACGGGCTCAGCGACCCCTTCGCCGACGCCCAGCGGGGTGATGGAAAATGCGACGATCACTGCCTGCTCCCTTGCGACCTGCCCGTGGAATTCGATCTTAGCGAGCTCCGGAGGCAGCCCCAAAGTGCGAAAAGCCACGACGTCTCAGAACGCCGTGGCCGCCGCCGCACGTCACACGTGGTCGTGCTCTTCTTCCTCGTCCTCGCTCGGCCCTTCCGACGGCTCCACCCCGAGCACCGCCTCGCGCGGTTCGATCTCGGTGATGTGGTCGACGAGCTGCAGCACGTGGTCGGGCTCGATCAGCCACTGCAGCGCCGAGGCGCCGGTCTCGTCGGAGGCGACGAGCTCGGCCTGCTCGGTGCGCTCCTCTTCGGTCAGGTCGGCGTCGGGATGCCTGATCTCGGCCAGCGCCGCCGCCTGTAGCGCGTCCACGTCGAGCACCTCGACAGTCAACTCGACCGTGAGTCGCAGGTATTTCGGTTCATCACTCATGGCGACGATGTTATGGGTTGTCGCCGCCGGAGGCGGCGCCTCGGGGCTCAATCAAGGCAGCAACCTGGATGTCAGGTTGTGCGGCTCGGTGCCGGTTGGGACTGCCGGCCAGTCCTTCATGCCGACGTGGACCGGGGAGAGGCGTGCGCCCTCCAAGTTCGAGATATGTCTTGACTGTTTCTCCAGACGCGACATATCGTGTCGCCTGACCGCAAACGCGATACTACGCGTTCCCGGAGGTGGAGAAGCATGGAACAAGAGCGGGTTCCCGTCCTGGTCGTGGGCGGTGGGTACGCGGGCCTGAGCACGGCGGCACTCCTGGCATGGCGCGACGTACCGGTCATGCTGGTGGAGAAGCATCCGAGCACCTCGGTCCAGCCGAAGGCGTTCGGCGTCGGCCCGCGAGCCGTCGAGCTGCTGCGTCCCGTACCCGGCATAGAGCAGGAACTCAGCGACGTCTGGGCCGGCATCGGCGAGAGCATGCGCATCGCGATCGCCAAGAGCCTCGCCGACCCGAACCCTCACATGATCATGAACGACGAGCGCGAGGACTTTGCCTTCCTGGCCGACATCACGCCCGTCGCGCAGGTGGGGGCACCACAGGCGGAGATCGAGCGGATACTGCGGTTCAAGGCCGAGGAGCTGGGCGCCGACCTGCGGTTCTCGACCGAGCTGATCTCGCTGGAACAGGACGAGGACGACGTGACGGCGCTCATCCGTGACGCGAGCGGGGAGCACCTCGTGCGGGCCGACTACGTGGTGGCCGCCGACGGGTACCGGAGCCCGCTTCGGAACCTCCTGAACGTGCCCACCTCAGGCAAGGGCGAGCTGGGCCGGATGTGCTCGATCATGTTCGACGCCGACCTGACCGGGCTGGTGCGCGAGCGGGAGGTCACGCTCTGGTACCTGCAGAACGACGCCTTCACCGGCGTGATCGTGACCGGCACCGGGGTGGGGGCGCACGTGCTGGGCGTCAACTACGCCGAGGGCGAGAGCGAGGCCGACTTCACCGAGGAGCGCTGCGTAGACCTGGTACGGACAGCGGCCGACCGGCCCGATCTGGACGTCCGAGTGCTGGACAAGGCGTCCTTCGCCATGGCGCATGTGCTGGCTGACACGTACCGCGTGGGCCGGGTCTTCTTCGCCGGGGACGCGGCCCACACCATGCCGCCCACCGGCGGGCAGGGCGGCAGCACGGCGCTCCAGGACGGCTGCGACCTCGCCTGGCGACTCTGGCTGGTCGTCACGGGCCAGGCCGGACCCGCGTTCCTCGACACGTACGACGCCGAACGCCGCCCGATCAGCGTCCTGACGGCCGACGCCCAGCTCGCCAACCTCGGCGTACGCATGCCTCCCGCGGCCCGCGTCGGCTACCCGGAACCCCTCGACGATCCCGTCGGCGCCATCATCGGGTTCCGCTATCACTCCACGGCCATCCTGGACGAACCCGGCGACGACGGCTCGATCCTGGAGGACCCACGCCTACCGAACGGACGTCCCGGCAGCCGCGCCCCTCACGTGACCCTCGACTGGGAGGGGCAGCGCATCTCGACCATCGACCTGTTCGGCTCGGGTTTCGTGCTGCTGGCCGACAAGGAGGCGGGCCAGGTGTGGATGGACGCCGGGCGGGTGGTCAAGGAACGGCTCGGGATCCAGCTCACGCGGGTGATGGTGGATGAGGAACTGATGGACGTGGAGAGGCGCTTCCGGGAGCGGTACGGGGTCGGCGGGGGCGGCGCCGTACTGGTCCGGCCGGACGGCTACGTGGCCTGGCGCTCCACCGGCCTCGCCCCGAACCCGGCAGCGACCCTGGAGCACGTCCTGAGGCAGGTCCTCAGCCGCTGACCCACCGCCCGCCCGCCACGGGACGGTTCCGGCACCGCTTCCGCCTCCGGTGCCGGGGCCCATTACCGCTCGTCCCGCCGTTCTCCGCCGCCGGGCCCAACCCCGGACTCGCCGGCCCGGCCTCCGATGCCAGGCCGACTGGTCCGTCCGCCCTGCTCCGACCGGATTTGAGCGTGACCCTCAGATCAGCAGCCGGATCAGCCGAGGAGCACTTCCTCCCGACGAGTCCGCAGCCGGTGACGCAGTCCCTCCAGCTCGCGGCAGCGCTCCCCCAGCTGATTCACCAGGTCATGGACGGCGCCCACCCCCTCAACGCCGGCCATCATCATGCCGAGGGCCTCCACCTTCCGGACGAACTCGTCCACCACCCCCTCACCACGCAGGACCGCGAACCCGGCCGCCCTGGCACATTCCCAAGCAGGCAGCTCGACGTTCAGCTCGGCCAGCAACCGCCCGATCTCCAGCAGCTCAGCGCCCCGAGGATCGGCAGACGCGGCCAGCCGCCGCTCCTCACGTGCCAGCAGTTCCTCGTAGAGGGCACGCGCCGGACCCACTTCGGCCAGCTCCTGATCCACCTCTGCGAGCACGACCCCGTAAGCCCGCAGCTTCGCCTCCTCGACGGCTGCCTGCTCCTGATCCCACACCTCGATCGCATCCAGCTGCTGCTGGGCCTCGCGCACCAGGGCGGCGATGACCGCGCGGCGCTCGTGCAGCTTCTCCCACCTGTGGGCTCGCTGGCGGGCCGTGCGTAGATCTTCGTCGATCATCTCAAACGGGATCACGTCACTTGGACGGGCAGACGTCCCATTTTGGTTCAGGACAATCAGGACTTTTATTAACAAATCACACCACATTCATCACATCTGCCCCATCCGTTACAGCCCGCCGGCGTCTCAGGACTTGGGTGCGGACAGGCCTCCGATGGGACATCGCCCCCAGTTCAGTGCTCATTGCGCTGTCCGCACTGGCTTGTCGGTGGCTCGGAGGACACCGCCCCACGGGGGTGTCAGGCCGCGATGGCCGGTGGCGACACTCGGGCTGGGGTATGCGGACGGATCGGGTCTGAGGTCTGAGGTTGGGTTGGGCGGTGGGGGGTGATCAGCGTCAGTGGAGAGTGCACGGCTGTCTGGGTGGCGCATAGCCAGTCGTTCAGGGAGCCGGGGAAGCCTGAAGGCGGGCCGACCTTGAGGCAGGTGATCTGGCCTGTGCCGCGAGCCGGGCCGATCTTCAAACGGCGGATCGTGCCTGTGCGGCCCAGTTCGCCCAGCTCCGCGTCGTACGGCGTCAGCTGGACGCCGAAGGGGAGGCCGCCGTCCGGCTGGTCCGAGGCGTGGATTTGGAGGAAGTCGTCGATCTCGCGCTCGGTGGCTCCCGGGTGGGCGGCGACGTGGGCCAGGTGGTCCGCCGCCAGGCGATGGGCCACCGTGCGCAGGAGGTTGGTCGCGCACAGGTTGTGGGCGCAGGCGGCGCCGTCGAGGGTGATCTCCGGGAGGGCGAAGCGGCGGAGGCCCCGGGAGGTGACGCGGAGGCAGTCGCACACGCCCGTGTCCGCCGGGTCCCAGGGCGGGCAGGTCGCGGCGTCGTGGACCTGGACGTCCCAGGACAGCCAGTCGTCGTCGAGGCGGAAGTCCGTGGGCTCGCCCGCGCATCTGCCGCAGGTGAGGACGGTCGAACCCGTCAGTGGGTCGAGCAGCAGGCCGTCGCATTCGCGGGCCAGCGCGCGGGCGGCGGCTCTCGCGGCCTGGACGCTGGCAGGGAGCTTGTGCGCGGGCGCGGTCGCGGAGACCACCACATGTTGTCTGGTACGTCGTAGGCGGCGTCTTTCGTCGTCGGTGAGGTCGGCCGCTGTCGGTTTCCACGGGGTCCGATGATGGGCCACCGTCAGGACTCCGCTGCCCATGGCGCCGATCACGGCTCTCCGGTAGGGGCCGCTGATGCGCCAGGGCAGGAACGACTCGACGTCGAACAGCAACTGCTCCATGGCCACGATGAAGAGGGACGTGAGCGTGCCGGGCAAGGGGAGGACGATCTTCATGGGTGAGTGCTCCAAGGAGGGGAGTCGGTGAGGCACTCAGGATCATCGGTGAACGGGGACCGCTTGGGTGGAGTGGAGCGGGGTTCTGTGGATGGGGCCCGGAGTTGCGATCGTCCCTGTGGACAACGGGATCAGGGGAGGGTGGGCCTGCTGATGGCCATGGACTGAGCCGGGAGGCGCATGTTCTTCCCGTCCGCCACCACCGGCTCGTCCGACGCCAGCAGCACCGTCCCCGGCGGCACCGGCACCGTGACCGACTCCTGTGCGAAGTTCACCGCCACGGCCAGCGACCCCCGCCACATCAGCAGCCACTTCTCCAGCGGATCCACCTCCACCCGAACCCGATCCAGCCGCGGATCCGACAGCTCCGGCAGCGCCTTGCGCAGCGCGATCAGGTCGCGATACCAGCACAGCAGCGACCAGTGCTCCTCTTCCTTGGCCTCGCTCCAGTCCAGCTTCGACCGCAGGAACGTCTCCTCGTCCGAGGGATCGGGCGCGTCCCACACGTACCCGAACCCCTCGAACTCGCGCTCCCTCCGCGCGCCCTCGCTCTCGCGAAGCGCGGGCTCGACGTGATCGGAGAAGAACAGGAACGGCGTGCGCGCCCCCCACTCCTCCCCCATGAACAACATCGGCGTGAACGGGGAGGTCAGCAGCAGACCCGCTCCCAGCTTGAGCGCGGGGACAGGCAGCCGATCGCCCTTGGGGCGGTTGCCGATCTGGTCGTGGTTCTGGACGCAGGCCACCAGCCGGTGCCCGGGCACGCCCGCGAAAGAGCCGCCGTGGGAGCGGCCGCGGAAGGTCGAATAGCCGCCGTCGTGCAGCACGCCCGAGGTCAGCACCTTCGCCAGCGCCGGCAGCGAGGCGAAGTCCGAGTAGTAGGCGTGCGACTCCCCGCTCACCGCGCAGTGCAGGGCATGGTGTACGTCGTCGTCCCACTGAGCGGTCATGCCCAGGCCGCCGGCGTCCAGCGAGCGCACCATGCGCGGGTCGTTCAGGTCGGACTCGGCGATCAGCGACAGAGGGCGGCCGACCGAGCAGACCAGCGCGTCGACCTCCTCCGACAGCTCCGCCAGCAGGTGCCGGGCGCGGCGGTCGTGCAACGCGTGAACGGCGTCCAGCCGCAGCCCGTCGATGTGGTAGTCACGTAGCCACTGAACGGCGTTGCCGACGAAGTACCGCCGCACCTCGTCGGAGTCCGGCCCGTCCAGATTGACGGCATCGCCCCAGTAACTGCCCTTAAATCCGGAAAAATAGGGTCCGAACGGGTGCAGGAAGTTCCCCGACGGCCCGAGGTGGTTGTAGACGACGTCCAGGATGACCCCGATCCCGGCCCGATGACACGCGTCCACGAACGACTTGAGCCCGTCAGGCCCCCCGTACGTCTCGTTGACCGCGTACAGATCCACCCCGTCGTACCCCCAGTTACGCCCTCCGGGCACGGGCGCGACCGGCATGACCTCCACGAAGTCGACGCAGAGCTCCACGAGGTGCGGCAGCTTCTCGACGGCCGCCGAGAACGTCCCCTCCTGCGTGAACGTTCCCACGTGCAGCTCGTAGATCACGCCTCCCCGCAGGTCACGACCCTTCCAGTCGTAGTCGGACCAGGTGAAGCGAGCGTGGTCGTACACCGCGCTGGGCCCGAAGATCCCCTCCGGCTGCCGCCGCGACCTGGGATCCGGGTACGGCCCTTCGCCGTCCACCATGTACGCGTACCGTGTGCCGTGCGAGGCCCCCGCCACCTCGACCGACCACCAGCCCCCCTCCCCGCGCGACATCGCGTGGCGGACATCCCCGACGGACAGTTCGACAGTCGTGGCCTTGGGCGCCCAGACCTCAAAGATCATGTCTCTCCAGAAGTGAGACCGGATACTGACCGAGCAGGTGCGCGAGCGGGATCCGCCCCGTGTGGAGGGCGCCGGTGAGCAGGTCGCGCCAGGTGCCGGCGGGGAGCGTCAGGGACGTGGAGCCCCACCCCGAACGGGCAAGCCGCACAGGTAGCCGGGTGGCGACCGCGACGGCCTGAGGACGATCGCCCCGGGCGAAGGCGATCACGTGTTCCGCGGAGGGCCCCTCCGCCTCCAGCGGCCGGTACGGCGCCGCTCCCCCGAGACGGCGGCGCAGCCGCAGCGCCTGCGTCGTCACCAGCAGCTTGGCGGCGTCCCAGGAGGTCTCCGGTTTGCGGGGGTACGTCACGGGCCGCCGGTTGTCGGGATCGACCAGCGAGAAGTCGGTCGTCTCGTTGCCTTGGTACACATCGGGCACCCCCGGCATCATGAGCTGCACGAGCTTGGCTCCGAGTGAGTTCGACATCGCGAAGGGCTCGATGCGTGCGGTGAACTCGCCCACGGGCAGCCGCACGGCCGCCGCCGCGAACTCCCGCAAGCCTCGCTCATAGGACGGATCAGGATTTATCCAGGAAATGGCGGTCTTGGCCTCCCGCGCCGCCTTGAGCAGGTAGTCCGTGAGCCGCTCGGCCGAGATCGGCCAGGCCGCCATGAGGTTCTGCCAGGCCAGGTAGTCAAGATGGGGATCGAAGCGCACCGAGGACGACCACGACGACACCGCGGCGGCCCACTCCCCGGGCATCTCCGACAGCACCGACAGCCGGGCACGTACGTCCTCGGACCGCTTCGTGTCGTGCGTGGACAGCGTGGTCATCGTGTACGGCCACATCTCGGCGCAGAAGTCGTGGAACTCCTCCACCGGCACCCCGAACGCGTCCGGCTCCCCTCCCACTTCGTTCAGGCACGCCAGCGGATACCACCGGTAGAGCGCCGTGTCCTCCACGCCCTTGGCCATGACCGGGCCGCACGACTGCTGGAAGCGCACGATCGCCTCGGCGGAGCCGTACAGGACCTCGCGGGCGAGCGGCAGCACGGCGGGCGAGCATGCCTCGGCGGCCAGCTCGACGATCTCGACGGACTCGGGCGGCGGCGGCTCGCCCGGCACCACGTACGCGCGATAGACCGGCATCGCGGCGAGCAGTTCGCGCACGGCGGCGGGGTCCTGACCGGCGGCGGCGGCGAGGCGTGCGACCTCGGCGCCGAAGAACAGGTCGAGCACCTCCCGTTTGGCCTGCGCCATCACGGGCCGGTACTCGGAAGGTTGCCCGGTCATGTCCGCAAAAAGCTGGACAAGGGGAGCTTTGCCGGCGGGATCCACGAAGAGGCCGTTGACACGATTGAGCACGTCGTAACCTGTGGTGCCGTCGCAGGCCCAGTCGCCCGGCAGCCGCTCGGGCCCGATGAGGATCTTCTCGACCACGGTCCAGGTCTCGCCCGCCCTGGCGCGCAGCCGTTCGAGGTAGCCCCGCGGGTCGGCCAGCCCGTCGGGGTGATCGACCCGCAGCCCGTCCACCAGCCCCTCGTCGAGGAGCCAGAAGATCACCTCATGGGTGGCGAACAGCACGGACGGATCCTCGACCCGCAGCCCGATTAACGACGACACGTCGAAGAAGCGCCGGTAGCCGGGCCCCTCGCGCCAGTCGACCAGCCGGTAGTGGCCGGGATGGGGATAGGCGTGGTCGTGGTAACGCAGCACGTCGCCGTCCACGTGAGGCTCCGTGTCGTCCCCCAGGACGGGCAGGGCGACCTTCCCCTCGGACCAGTCGATGTCGAACCAGTTCGCGTACGGCGAGGCAGGCCCGTACTTGAGGACCGACCAGAACTGCGCGTTGACCGTGTTCATGTGGTTGGGCACGATGTCCACCACGATGCCCAGGTCATGGGCGGCGAGCTGCTGCGCCATCTCCCTGAACCCCGCCGCCCCGCCGAACTCCTCCCTGATCCTGGAGTGGTCGGTGACGTCGTAGCCGTGCCGCGACTCGGGTGTCGCCTGCAGGACCGGCGACAGGTAGACGTGGCTGACGCCGAGGTCGCGCAGGTAGCCGGCGATCTCGGCTACCTCGGCGAAGCCGAAGTCGGGGGTCAGCTGCACCCGGTAGGTGGAGGAGGGCCTAGACACGGCGCAGCACCCGCACACTACGCCCCGGCACCTCGATGGCCTCGCCGCCGCGGCACATCCGCGCGTCGAGCTTGATCGGCATGGCGGTGTCGATCTCGGTCTGCCACATCTCTCCGTAATCCTTGGGGATCGTGAATTTGATGGTGTCGTGGTGGGCGTTGAACAGCAGCAGGAACGAGTCGTCCCTGATCGGGCGGCCGCGACGGTCCGGCTCGGTGATGGCCTCACCGTTGAGGAACACGGCCAGTGACTTGGCGTATCCGACGTTCCAGTCGCTGTCGGTCATCTCCTCTCCTGTGGGGGTGAGCCACGCGATGTCGTTCTGGCCGCGTACCGGCTTGCCGTAGAAGAAGCGCCTGCGGCGGAAGACCGGATGTCTCTTGCGCAGCGCGGCCAGGCTCTGGGTGAACTCCAGCAGCAGCCAGTTCTCCCGCACGTCCGACCAGTCGACCCAGGTCAGCTCGTTGTCCTGGCAGTAGCCGTTGTTGTTGCCCTTCTGCGTGCGGCCCAGCTCGTCGCCGTGGGAGAGCATCGGCACGCCCTGCGACAGGAAGAGCGTGGTGAGGAAGTTGCGTTTCTGCTGCTCGCGCAGCGACTCCACGGCGTCGCCCGCCGGGCCCTCCTCACCGCAGTTCCAGGACCTGTTGTCGTCGGTGCCGTCGCGGTTGCCCTCCTTGTTCGCCTCGTTGTGCTTGAAGTTGTACGAGACGAGGTCCTGCAAGGTGAAGCCGTCGTGGCAGGTGACGAAGTTGATCGAGGCGGCGGGACGGCGGCTGTCATCCTGGTAGAGGTCGCTCGACCCGGTGAACCTGGAGCCGAACTCGGGCAACGTGGCCGCCTGCCCGCGCCACAGGTCGCGGATCGTGTCGCGGTAGCGCCCGTTCCACTCCGTCCACCGAGACGGGAAGTTTCCGACCTGGTATCCGCCCGGCCCGACGTCCCACGGCTCGGCGATCAGCTTGACCTGCGACAGCACCGGGTCCTGCTGCACCAGGTCGAAGAACGAGCTCAGCCGGTCGACCTCGTGCAGCTCCCTGGCCAGCGTCGAGGCCAGGTCGAAGCGGAACCCGTCGACGTGCATCTCGATGACCCAGTAACGCAAGGAATCCATGATCATCTGCAGGACGTGCGGCGAGCGCATCAGCAGGCTGTTGCCCGTGCCCGTGGTGTCCACGTAATACCGCTTGTCGTTCTCGACCAGCCGGTAGTAGTTGAGGTTGTCGATCCCCCTGAGCCCCAGCGTCGGCCCCAGGTGGTTGCCCTCGGCGGTGTGGTTGTAGACGACGTCGAGGATGACCTCGATGCCGGCCTCGTGCAGCGCCCTGACCATGGCCTTGAACTCCAGCACCTGCCCGCCGCGCTGCCCCTGGCTGGAGTAGCGGTTGTGCGGCGCGAAGAAGCCGATCGAGTTGTAGCCCCAGTAGTTGGACAGGCCGCGCTGCTCCAGGATGTGGTCGGTGACGAACTGGTGCACCGGCATGAGCTCCAGCGCCGTCACGCCGAGCTTGGTGAGGTGGTCGAGGATCTCGGGGTGTCCGAGCGCCGCGTACGTGCCGCGGAGGTGATCGGGGATCTTCGGGTGGCTGATCGTCAGGCCCCGCACGTGGGCCTCGTAGATCACCGTGTCGTGGTACGGCGTCGCGGGCGGCCGGTCGTGCCCCCAGCCGAAGAACGGGTTGATCACGATGGAGCGCGGCACGTACGGGGCCGAGTCCATGTCATTGCGCGTGTCGGGCTGGCCGAACCGGTAGCCGTAGACCGCCTCGTTCCAGTCCACGCCCCCCTCGATGGCCATGGCGTACGGGTCGAGCAGCAGCTTGCCCGCGTTGCACCGCAGGCCGTGGGCCGGGTCGTAGGGCCCGTGGACGCGGTAGCCGTACCGCTGGCCCGGCCCGATCCCCGGCAGGTAGCCGTGCCAGATGAAGCCGTCGACCTCGGTGAGCGGCACCCTCGACTCGACGTTGTCCTCGTCGAACAGGCACAGCTCAACCGCGTCCGCGACCTCGGTGTAGAGCGAGAAGTTCGTGCCCGCGCCGTCATAGGTCGCCCCGAGAGGATAGGGGTCACCCGGCCAGATCTCGATCATCGAGGCTCCCTTGCGGTCTCTCCCATGTTCCGTTCCCTCGCTCTACCCGACAAGCCGCTTTGTTCCTTCCACTGTCGCCACGTCATTACTCCAGCTGAAAAAGGGTGAGCCGTCCCCGACGGCGCGGTATCGGAGGCGGCCCACGCATCCAGCATGGTTTGCCACAGCCGATCCTGGCTACGTGCTGGCCCATGGGCGGCTTCAGAAGGTTCTTACTCCGGGGCAACATCGTCGAGCTCGCGGTGGCGGTGATCGTCGGCGCCACGTTCAGCGGTCTGGTTCAGGCCCTCGTCACCGATCTGATCACCCCGCTGATCGGCGCCATCACGGGCGGCAGGCAGCCGAACTTCTCCGACTACTCCTTCACGATCAACGGCAGCCAGTTCAAGTACGGCGACTTCCTCAACCACCTGCTCAGCTTCCTGGTCGTCTCCGTGGTCATCTACTGGCTGATCGTGGCCCCGATGACCCGGTTGATCAGCCTGTTCGACCGGGACAAGAAGGCCACGACCAAGCAGTGCCCCGAATGCCTCACCGACATCCCGGCAGAGGCCCGCCGGTGCGCCGCCTGCACGGTCGAGCTGGTGCCGGATTCGGAGAAGCCCACGTAGGTTTGCCCAAAGATGGCCCGCGCGGCTTTCCGGCACTTGGGCGCAGTGGTGCGCGGGCAGGGTGCCGGTCCGACAAGATGGACCGATGAGCGTTGAGTTGATGGTGTGGGACGAGCCGGTGCCGATCAGCAGGGACCAGGCCCGCGCCACCTATCTGGCGGTGAAGCGCACTTCCCCCGTGGCCGGAGGAGAGGTGCCCGACGTCGCCAAGGAGCTGCCCGGAGAGGTCACGCTCTATCCGGGCCACGTGCTCGTGTCGATGGACCTGGACACGATGGACGAGACGTCCGCGCAGGTCTTCACGGTCGCCCAGGCACACGGGCTGGTCTGCTACGACCCGCAGCGCGACCTGGTGCACAACGTGGCGCCGCTCGGCGTGTACGAGGGCATGCAGCTCCACACGGGCGACGGCATGATCGTCCACGACCCGGACCTCGGCCTCGTCCACGACGTCCTGGCCACACTGTCAGCGCAGAATCCGTTCGTGGCCCTGGTCAACTTCGGCCGCCACTTCCTACAGGTCTCCCCCGGCTACGAGCTGGAGTACAAGGAGGGCACGCTGATCCGGACCATGGTGCCCGAGCTGGCGGAGGTGCAGGCGGCCTTCAACGAGTACGCCACGGGCGACCGCTCATTCCTGAGCCGCCACGAGTGGACCTAGATCACCTGCCTGAGCAGGGCGGGATCGACGTTCCCCCCGGACAGCACGACCACCGTGCGCCCGGCCGGGACCCTGCCGGACAGGAGCGCCGCCGTGGTGACCGCCCCGCTGGGCTCGGCCACGAGCCGCGCCGACCGCGCCAGGTGGCCCATGGCGGCCCTGATCTCGTCCTCAGACACGGTGACGATCCCGTCGAGCCGCCGGCTGAGGTGCGCGAACGTCAGCTCGGACAGCCCCGTACGCAGCCCGTCGGCCATCGTCTTGAACGTCCGGGCCGCCCCCCACTGCACCAGGTGCCCGGCGGCCAGGCTCTCCGCGGCGTCGGCGGCCAGCTCGGGCTCGACCCCGATCACCTTGGCGTCGGGCCGCAGCGCCTTGACGGCCGTGCTGACCCCGGAGGCCAGCCCGCCGCCGCCCACCGGCACGAGCACCACCTCGACCTCGGGCGAGTCCTCGACGATCTCCAGTCCGACGGTCCCCTGCCCCGCGATCACCAACGGATGGTCGTAGGGCGGCACCAGCGTCAGCCCCCGCTCCTGCGCCAGCTTCTCGGCGACGACCTCCCGCTGATCGGGCGGCACGATGACGGTCTCGGCGCCCCATCCTTCGATGGCGGCCAGCTTCACCTGGGGCGCCCCCTCGGGCACGACCACCACGCACGGCACCCCGAACTCCTTGGCCGCATAGGCCAGGGCCTGCCCGTGATTGCCGGACGAGTGGGTGACGACGCCGTCGGGCCGCAACGAGGCCACGGCGTTGTAGGCTCCCCGGATCTTGAACGCTCCAACGGGTTGCAGGCTCTCCGGCTTCACCAACGCCTCGCCCATCCGCACGAGCGGCGTCCGCACCGCCACTCCCTTGATTCGGCCGGCCGCGGCGCGGATGTCATCAATGGTCACGAGCTCCATGCGATCATCCTACGGACCGGCAATCGAGGCAGGATCGGGGACCATGAGAACGCTGTACCCACCCATCGAACCGTACGAGTCGGGCCTGCTGGATGTGGGCGACGGCAACCAGATCTACTGGGAGGTCTGCGGCAACCCCGGCGGCAAGCCCGCCGTCATGCTGCACGGCGGCCCCGGCGGCGGGTGCACGGCCAAGCACCGGAGCCAGTGGGACCCGGAGCTCTACCGGATCGTCCTGTTCGACCAGCGAAACTGCGGTCGCAGCCTGCCCCACGCCAGCGACCCGGCCACCGACCTCACTGCCAACACCACCTGGAACCTGGTGGCCGACATGGAGAAACTGCGCGAGCACCTCGGCATCGACAGGTGGCAGGTGTTCGGCGGCTCCTGGGGAAGCGCGCTGGCGCTCGCGTACGCGCAGGCGCATCCTGGGCGTACGACCGAGCTGGTCCTGCGGGGGATCTTCATGCTGCGGCCCCACGAGCTGCGCTGGTTCTACCAGGAGGGCGCCTCCTACCTGTTCCCCGACCTGTGGGAGTCGTACGTGGCGCCCATTCCGCCCGAGGAGCGCGGCGATCTCATGGCCGCGTTCCGCAGACGGCTCGAGGGAGACGACGCGGCCGCCAGGCTGGCCGCGGCCAAGGCGTGGACCCAGTGGGAGGGGGGCACGATCTCGCTGCTGCCCGACCCGGACCGGGTCGAGGAGTACGGCGAGGACAAGCATGCCGTCTGCTTCGCCCGCATCGAGAACCACTACTTCCATCACGGCGGCTGGTTCGAGCCCGACCAGCTCATCAGGGACGTGGACAAGATCCGGCACATCCCCGCCGTGATCGTGCAGGGCCGTTACGACGCCTGCACGCCCATGGCCACCGCCTGGGACCTGCACAAGGCCTGGCCGGAGGCCGCCTTCCAGGTCGTCCACGACGCCGGGCACGCCTTCACCGAGCCTGGCATCACGGACCGGCTCATCGCGGCGACAGACGGCTTCTCGCGAGCCGTACCGCCGGAGTGACGGCCCCCACCACCAGCAGCGCGAACAGCGGCGCCAGCGTCAGCCCGACGAGGTAGCCCGCGACCACGTCGTGCGGATAGTGCACGCCCACGAAGACGCGTGAGAACGCCATGACCGCCGCCAGCGGCAGCACCACCCACGCGAGGGCGCGCCAGGCCAAAACGAGCGTGGCCGCGGCGCCGGCCGCGATCACCGAGTGGTTGCTGGGGAAGGACCAGTCGGCGGAGGGCGGGCACGCGGCGATCGTGGTGATCCCGCCCCGGCATGGCCGGTCCTCCCTGACGATGGTCTTGACGACCTCGCTCACGACGTATGCGAACACCACCCCGGCCGGACCCGCGATCACCAGCGCCAGGTCACGGGCCGGACCCCGCCACGCCCGGTGGGCGGCGACAGCGAACAGCGCCACGAACAGGAATAACCCGGCGTCCGTCCCGACTTCGGCGAGCGTGTGCAGCCATCCAGGCGTGGTCATGGCGAAGTCGACGATGTCGCGGTACACGGGTGTCCAATCCGTTAATCAGCAGTGGACACGACCTTACGAACTATCGCCGTCAAATATCTCGACCATTCGGCCAAATACCTCGACCATTTGGTCGAAATATCGGGAGAGGCCTAGAAGAGGAACTGCCGGGTGAGGGCTGCCTGCTGGCTCTCCAGCTCGCCTCTGGTGATGAGTCCCCGGTCGAACGCCTCGGCGGTGGCGTCGCGGGAGGCGACGTAGTAGGCGGCCATGATCTCGCTGCGGAGCGGCGTGAACCCGCGCTCAACGCAGTCGGAGAAGATGGTGACCTTCTGGTCCACGGTGTCCGCGGCCACCGTGCAGGCCAAATCATGCTCCCTGAGCTGCTGAACCGCTTCACGGAGCGTGACCATGACGGACCCGTTGAAGTTGAAGCGGGTATCAAGGGTGATCTTCACTTTTTTACGCCTCCACAGGTTTACAACGTTCCGATCAAGGCCGCGTATTCCCAGCTCAGAGCGGGTAGGAGGGCAGTCGTGATCGGAGAGCACGTGATCGTCGGCTACACCACCGACCAGGGCGGGCGGGATGCGCTGGCCCTCGGCGCGGCGATCACACGCGTCACGGGCGGCGAGCTGACGGTGGCCACGATCTACCCGCCGGGCAGCCCGGGGCTGGCGGTGGAGGCGCAGGCCAACCTGGCGCACGCGGCCGAGGAGCTGGGGCCCACCCCGGCCGAGTACATCACGTACGAGAGCAGGGGCACGGGTCGCGGGCTTTCGGTGCTGGCCAGCCGGATCAGGGCCGACCTGATCGTGGTCGGCTCGGCGGACGGCGGCCAGCGCGGCCGCATCGCGATCGGCTCCACCTCCGACCACCTGCTCCACCTGTCGTCCGAGGCGGTCATGCTGACGCCCGCCCAGTACGTCCCCGTCAACGGGCCGGAGCGCCTCACACTCGCCTACGTGCACCGGCCGCAGTGCGACGAGGCGGTCGAACGCATCGCGCAGGCGGCGCTGCGGCTCGGCATCCCGCTCCGGCTGATCACCCTCGACCTGCGCACGGAGGACCAGGGCAAGCTCAGGGACGACCTCGCGCTGGCGGTGCGGCTGGCGTGGGAGTCCACGGGGATCGAGGCGGAGTCGGAGGTGGCCGAGGGGCACGACGTGGCCGCCGCGCTCGCGGACGTCGAGTGGGCCCCTGGCGAGTTGCTGGTGTGCGCGGCGAGCGAGGACGCGCAACCGCACCGGGTGTTCCTGGGCGAGCTGGCCATGAAGGCGCTGCGGGCCTCGCCCTGCCCGGTCATCGTGCTACCCCGCGGCTTCGCCTGACCCCCTTCGGGAGGGCACGGCACGCCCGATGGAGGTGCGGACGAGGGACCGTTCGAGAGCGGGCAAGGTCAACGGGCTATGACTCGCTCGTACAGCTCCAGGTAGCGCTCCGCCATGACGGACGGCGAGAAGCGGCGCCGGGCCTCCCTGCGGCACTCCTCGGGATCGATCTCGTCCACCCGCAGCACCCACTCCGCCAGCTCCTCCTCGGAGTCGGCCAGGAACCCGGTGCGGCCGTGGTCGATGATCTCGGGCAGGCAGCCGCGGCGCAGGCCGACCGGGGGCACTCCGAGCGCGAGCGCCTCAACGACCGCCGTGCCGCCGGGCTCGTCCCACTGGATCGGGAAGAGCGCGGCCCTGGCCGAGGCGTAGAGGTCGTCTCTGGCCGCGCCGCCCACCGCTCCGACCCACCTGACCAGCTTCCCGTCAAGGTAGCGGGACACCTGGTCGAGGTGGTAGCGGACGTCAGGGTGGCTGTGCAGCGGGTGGTACGGGTTCTGGACGACGACGTCCAGCTCGGCGGCGGTGTCCCGGCCGCTGACCGGCCCCGCGAGCACCAGGGGGAGGCCGAGCTTCTGGCAGATCCTGGCCGCCACGTGCTGGCCCTTGAGCGCGCAGATCCGGCCCATGACCACCAGGTGCTCGCCCTGATCGACCCGCAGGTCGCGGTCGGCGAGCGGGCTGGCCAGGTAGACGGCGCCGAGCGAGGCCGCGCGCAGGGCGCCGGGGGCGCGGGCGAGCTGCGACTGCGAGACGCCGTTCACCGCGATCCCCGGCGGGAAGGCGCCGTAGAAGGCCGGATGCTTGTGCAGGTCCCAGTGAAGGGTGTGCAGGACAGGCGGTCCGGCGAGCGCCGACAGCACCGTGGGCCCGACGACCTCTACGTGGTCGTGGACGAGGTCGATGTCGTCGCGGGCGCGCAGCTCGGCCGCCACCCTGGCCTGGTGTGCGTGCGCGATCCCCATGACCAGGTTGTACGGCTTCTGCAGCTCCGTGAACTGACCGTCGTCGAAGACGCTGATCAGCTCGTCCACTTCGAGCGTGCTGGACCCGACGGAGGCCAGGACGACCTGCACGCCGCGCTCGCGCAGCGCGGGCACCAGCGTGGCCACCACGTTCTCGATCCCCCCGTAGCCGGGGGGCGGGACCGCGAGCCACGGCCCCGCGTTCACCAGGACTTTCATGCCACATCCTCCTCAAGCACGAGGGAGGCGAGCGGGGGTCGCTCCGCCACGGCCATGTCCACCAGGTCAACCCCTTCGAGCCCGAACTGCAGCATCGTGTGCGCTGGAGGTTCGGCCGGCAGTATCCGGCCCTGCCGCTCCAGGCGGGACCAGGCGGTGAGCATGATCTGCCCGGCCATCCGGCCGAGCGCGGCCATCGACTGGTGCGAGTGCGTACGCGTGCCCAGGTCCACCTGGGCCATCGCGTCCAGCCCGATGAGCTGGAAAAGGTCGACGAGGAGCCCGAACTCCACGCCGTACTCGGTGACGAACGGCACCTGTTCCAGCACCTCGCGCCTGGCGGCGTACTCGCCGCCGAGAGGCTGGGCGAACCCGGCCAGCTCCGGCCAGAACATGTTGAGCAGGGGCCTGGCCACCAGCTCGGTCACGCGCCCGCCCGCGCCGCGGCGCACGACCCCGTCGTCGCCCGTGAACGGCCGCTCGTACATCCCCTTGACGAAGTGGATGTCGCTGTTCACCAGCAGCGGCCCCACCAGGCCGGACACGAAGTGCGCCGGGAAGTTGCGCAGGTCCGCGTCCACGAACACGACGATGTCGCCGCTGGAGGCGGCCAGCCCCTTCCACAGCGCCTCGCCCTTGCCTGTCAGCGGCGGCAGGTGCGAGAGCACCTGGTCCTGTGCCACCACGCGGGCGCCCGCTTCGCGCGCCCGTTCGGCGGTGGCGTCGGTGGAGTTGGAGTCGACGACCAGGATCTCGTCGACGAGCGGCAGGCGCTCGACGAGGTCACGGCGGATCACACGGACGATGTCGCCCACCGTGAGTTCTTCGTCACGCGCCGGAAGTACGACGCTTACCGTCGTGGATCCCTTGGCCAGCATTAAGGCACCGACCGGCCACTCGGCTGCTGTGCTCGAGTGCGGACCGTACCACTCCTGGACCCTGGCCAAGGCTAGAAGATCTGTCTCCATGCAGTCAGCCCCGATCTCATGAGGTCACGACTTCTGCCCGATCTATGCGCCTTTGAACCTCATTGTTTGGCCGCGAGTAGACGTGGCATATGCCGGATTGTGTCCCCAATGACTCGCGTCGGCATCATAGGTGCCGGAAATGTCGCAGCTCGCCACGCAGATGTACTATCCGGCTTCCCCGATGTCACGATCGCTGGGATCGCCGACACAGATCCCCACAAGGCCGAGGCTCTGGCCTCAAGGCATGGAACCGCCGCCTTTGGCGGCCATGCCGACCTCCTCAGTGCCGGCGGTCTTGACGCCGTCTACGTATGTGTGCCTCCTTTTGCGCACGGTAACCCGGAACAAGATGTTCTGTCGTGTAATCTGCCGATTTTTGTGGAAAAACCCCTTTCTCTCGACCTCCAAACCGCAGAAATCATCGCGTCCGAAATCGAGCGGAGATCTCTGCCGTCCGCGGTCGGCCACCACTGGCGCTATCTCGACATCCTCCAGCAGGCCCGCGACCTTCTCGCCGAGCGTCCGGTACGGCTCGCCCTGGGCCACTGGCTCGACAAGGTGCCCCCGGTCGCCTGGTGGCTGGACCGGAGCATGTCCGGGGGCCAGATCGTGGAGCAGGCGGTCCACGTACTGGACCTGGCGCGGGTCCTGGTGGGCGAGGTGACGATGGTGCACGCCGTACCCGCGGACAACAAGAGCGACGGCGAGGTGGACCGGGCGACGGCGGCGGTGCTGCGCTTCGCCGACGGCGCGGCCGGGCTGCTGGCGACCTCCTGCCTGCTCGCCCAGAAGCACCGGGTGGGCCTGGAGGTGTGCGCCGAGGGCCTCGCGCTGGAGCTCAGCGAAACGCGGCTGCTCGTGGACGGCGAACGGGTGATCGAGGACGACGGCCTGGCGAAGACGCGGGTGGACCGGGAGTTCATCAACGCCGTGCAGGGTAAGGACGCCGACGTACGCGTGCCGTACGGTGAGGCCCTGCGGACCCATCGCCTGGCGCTGGCGCTCGCACGGTCCGCTGCCGAACGGAGGCCGGTGATGCTCAATGACGGCGCCCCAGCGACCGAGCCGCCTCACGGAGTGAGGCCATGAACGCAGTGCTCAGCATCGAGGGGCCCGGCGAGGTCTGCCTGGTGCAGGAGAAGCTGCCCGAGATCCCCGAGGGCGGGTTCATGGTGGCGACCACCCACAGTGGCGTCTCGGCCGGCACCGAGCTGACCTACGTCAAGGGCACCAACCCCTACCTGTCCTCGAGCTGGGATCCGGCGCTCGGGCTGTTCACGGAGGGCGCGCCGTCGGTGAGCTATCCCGTGCGCGGCATCGGCTACATGCAGGTCGGCCTGGTGGTGGAGACGCGCACGCGGGCGGTGAGCGAAGGCGCGCTGGTCGCGATGTGCTACGGGCACCGCACGGCGTACGTGGCGGACCCGATGAACGACCGGTTCGTGGCGCTGCCGGACGACCTCGACCCGATACTCGGCGTCTACGTCGCCCACATGGGCCCGATCTGCGCCAACGGCCTCCTGCACGCCGCCCATGACCTGCACGGCCCGGCCGTGCAGCAGCTCGGCGACGGCGTGCGCGGGCGGCGGGTCGCGGTCGTGGGCGCCGGCGTGGTCGGGCTGCTGACGGCCTGCTTCGCCATGTCCTGCGACGCGGCCGAGGTCGTGGTCGTGGACGAGACCCCGGCCAGGCTCGCGGTCGCCGAAGCGCTCGGCGCGAACGTCCTGGCGGCCGACAACGATCCGGCGATGGACCTGAAGCGCCGCTGGCGGCACGGCCGCGACGACCGGGGCGCCGACGTGGTGTTCCAGTGCCGCGGCCAGACCAGGGCGCTGGCGCTCGGCCTCAGGATGCTCCGCCCCCAGGGCACGCTGGTGGATCTCGCCTTCTACACCAAGGGCGCGGATGAGGTGCGGCTGGGCGAGGAGTTCCACCACAACGGGCTGACGGTGCGCTGCGCCCAGATCGGCCGGGTGCCGCGCGGCCTGGCACACGCCTGGGACAGGGAGCGGCTCTCGCACGAGACGATCTCCCTGCTCAGGCGGCACGGCACGCGGCTACGCGAGCACGTGATCACTGACCTCGTCGGCTTCGCCGAGGCCCCCCAGTTCCTTTCCGAGCTCGCGTCCAGACGCCGGCAGACCCTTCAGGCCGTGCTCTGCGACCACCTCGAGGATGAGAGCGGCTGACCAGCTGAAGTCGCGGCAGCCGTGGCCGCGCAGCGTGAACGGGTCGAAGTACTCGCGGAACCCGGCGTGCGAGAGCGCGTTGATCATCCCGTCGGCGACCAGACCGGCCAGGTCGGGACGGCGTTCGTTGAGTCCTTGCCACACGAGCCAGGTGAGGTTGATCCAGCTCGGGCCGCGCCAGTAGCGGGCCGGGTCGAACTCGGGCGCCGCCGGGGAGTAGCTGGGCAGCGCCCCGTCCTTGAGCGAGAAGCGGTCGAGCGCGGTCGCGATCAGTGCGTCGGCGACCTCGGCGGGCAGGCCGGGGAGCATGAGCGGGGTCAGCCCCGCGGTGCTGTTCGAGCGGATCAGCTCGCCGGTGCGCACGTCGCGGGCCTGGAAGAGGCCGCCGTCGAAGAGGTGCTCGACCATGGCGGCGGTCATCGCGGCCGCCTCGCGCTCGTGCGGCTCGGGGTCGAGGCCGAGCACGTCCGCGATCTTGGCCAGCGTCGCTTCCGCGACCCCGTACGCGGCGTTGAACAGCGGGCACTCGACGTGGAACTCCCCCGGCCTGCGGTATCCGGAGTCGCGGTAGGCGCGGGCGAGCGAGACGTACCGCTCGTAGTCGCGGTCGGTGGGCCGCTCGTCGGCGCTGACCGTGGCGAGGTCCCTGCGGACGAAGCCCGCGGTGGCGGGCCGCACGGCCTGCAGCGGCAGGTCCCAGGCCGGGCTGTTGTCCATGCCCGACTCCCAGGGGTGCACGATCGAGATCAGCCCTTCAGGCGAGCGCCTGGCCGCGCGCAGGAACTCCTGCTGCGCCACGAGCCGAGGGTAGATCCGGCGCAGGAACGCGGTGTCGGGCTCGGCCAGGTGCGTCTTCCACGCGGCCAGCGCGTGGACCGGCGGCTGGATGATGCCGGAGGTCGCGGACCCGGAGGGAGCGCGGGACTCCCAGAACTCCGGCCCCGGGAAGTAGGCGCCCTCCGGGACCGTGGGGTTGAACACGATGTGCGGCACCCTGCCGTCGCGCCACTGCGCGCCGAACAGGGAGAGCAGCTCCACCCTGGCCCTTCGTGGCGACCACCGGGCGTTCCCGATCGCGATGAAGGCCGAGTCCCAGCTCCACTGATGCGGGTACAGACGGCGGGAGGGAACCGTGTAGCTGCCGTCCCAGTTCGCCACCAGGACACGCACGGCGTCGCGAAGGATCATAGGTATTTCCTGACGAAGGCTGCGGTTTGGGGAAGGACGATCTCGGGCTCACCCCGCAGGCGGCATTCCAGGGCGAGGTAGCCGTCGTAGCCGACGGAGTCCAGCGTGGCCAGCTGCGCGCCCCAGTCGAGGTGGCCGGTGCCCGGCTGGTTCCTGTTGGACTCGCTGATCTGCATGTGGGCGATGTAGGGGGCGGCCTCGGCCAGGGAGCGGCAGGGGTCGTCCTCCTCGATGTTCATGTGGTACGTGTCGCCGACGACCCTGATCGCGTCCATGGAGCAGTAGGAGACGGCCTCGGCCAGGGTGTTGACCATGTGGTTCTCGTACCGGTTGAGCGGCTCCAGCATGATCAGCACGCCGTTGCGCTGCGCGTGCTCGCCCAGGATGCCCAGCGCCTCGGTCAGCACCTCGCGGTCCTCCTCGGGACTGCGCGGCGGCTCGAACGGCGGCAGCCGGCGCGAGAACTGCCCCCAGGAGGCGGGAGTCATGACGCCGATGCCGCCCAGCTCGCCGATCACCGTGAGCTGCGACCTGAGCTGCTGGATGGCGTCCATGCGCTTGGCCGGGTCGAAGTCGCCGATGAAGTGCGGCATGTCCACGCAGACCGTCGGCATGACCACGCCGTCGGCCTTGGCCCGCTTGAGCTCGGTCAGGCGACCCGCGAAGTGGAAGTCTCCCTTGCCGCGCAGTTCGATGGCGTCGAACCCGGCATCGACCGCGAACGCGAACTTCTCCTGCAGCGTGCGGCCGGGCAGAAGCTGCTCCTGTACGGCGAGCTTCACTGTCACTCCTCGAAGGTGAAGACGAGCTGGAGCACCTCGGACTGGTGCTTGTCGATCAGGTCGAAGGCCTCCGCGGCCCTCTCGACGGGGACGACGTGGCTGATCAGATCGCCGACCTCGACCTGGCCCTCGTGCACGAGAGCCATGAACGTGCGCTGCAGGCGCTCGACGTCCCACCGGTGCGCCAGCCACGAGGCGACGCCGCCGATCTGGGAGGAGACGAGCTGCACCTGGTTGTGGTGGAACTCCTCGCCCAGCCGCAGCCCGACGGCGTCGCCCTGGTAGAACCCGGCGGCCACGACCCTGCCGCCCTTGCGGACGGTCCTGATGGCCTCGTGCAGGCCCTGATGGGTGCCGCTCAGCTCGATCACGCTGTCGGCGCCCTCGATGCGCTTGCGCATGTACTCGGCCACGGAGCCCGCGCGCACGTCGATCACCTCTGCCGCGCCGAACTTCCTGGCCAGCTCCAGCCGGTCGGGGATGGCGTCGGCCGCGAGCACCCTGGCGCCGCTCAGCACGGCCAGGCGCGTGGCGAGCAGCCCGATGACGCCCTGCCCGAAGATCGCGATCTGGTCGCCGAGGTGCACGTCGGCCGCGTGCACGGCGTTGAGCGCGATGGCGCCCACGCGCGCGAACACCCCGGTCAGCGGGTCGGCGCCGGGCGGCATCACATGGCCGACGAGCTTCTCGGCCGGGACGACGGCCTCGGCACGATGACCCCAGATGCCCCACACGATGCTGCCGACGGGAGGATCCGCGACGTCGGACGCCGCCTCGACCACCTCGCCGACCTCCTGATAGCCCCAGCCGGTCAGCGGATAGGCGTGCGTCTGACCGTCGACGAAGAGCCGGCGCTCGGTGTCCCAGTGGCGATTGAGATATGGATTTGTGCCGCGATAGGCGGTGAGCTCGGTGCCTGCCGAGACGCCGGAATAGATCGTACGGACTCGTACTGAGCCCGGCACCAGGTCGGCGGGTGACTCCAGGCTGACGCGGACACGGCCTGGCTCTTCAAAGGTGGTGACGCGCATTCCCCATCACTTACGCTTATTGATCAAACAAAAGTCAAAGATTTAGTACTTGTTTGCACACGATAGTTGCGCTCGGAACACTCTTAAGTCTACGACTTCAGCCGGTAAGCGCTGCTGCAATTGGGGTTTCTGCCAGCGTGTCTTCCGGAAAGCGACCTTATCGGCAAAGCTCACCTAGCCTCACACCTGGGGTTTCTAGGGCGTGAGCCGACCTCCGGATGACCGAAATCACATAAAGTAGATCTTTTTGCGGCGAAGATCCCGATCTGTGCGCGTAGGCACGGAGTGAGTACAGACCGGTCTCGTATCGACTACCGCACGTTGCCGGGATCACGGCGAGGGTAAGGGCGGCATATCCCCTACCGGAGGAGCGTGCCATGCCGAAGAAGGTAACCGCCGTCCTCTCCCTCGCGCTGCTGGCAGCCGCTTCGCTGGCGGCGTGCGGCGACGGCGGTGGCGAGTCGTCCGCGAGCAACCAGATCACCGTCTGGACCGAGGAGAACCTCAACGACCGGATGGCCGTACAGAACCAGATCGTCGCCGAGTTCACCAAGAAGACCGGGATCAAGGTCAAGCTGGTCGGCGTGGCCGAGGACCAGTTCAGCCAGACCATGACGGCAGCCGCGGCGGCCGGAGACCTGCCGGACGCGATCGGCGCCCTGCCGCTGTCGGCCGTGCGCGAACTCGAGGCCAACGACCTGCTGGACACCGAGACGCCGGGCAAGGTCGTCGATCAGCTCGGCAGGGACTCGTTCTCGCCGCGGGCCCTGGAGCTCGACAGCTCGGGGGGCAAGCTGCTCGCGGTGCCCAGTGACGGGTGGGCGCAGCTCATCCTGTACCGCAAGGACCTGTTCGAGAAGGCCGGGCTGCAGCCGCCCGACACGTACGAACGGCTGGAGGCGGCCGCCGCCAAGCTCAACACAGGAGGGGCCGCGGGCATCACGCTGGCGATCGCGCCCAAGGACTCGTTCACCGCGCAGAGCTTCGAGCACGTCGCGCTGGCGAACGGCTGCCAGCTGGTCGACAATTCCGGAAATATCACCCTTGACTCGCCGCAGTGCGTGAGGGCCTTCGAGTTCTACGCGAAGCTGGCGAAGGACTACTCCGTCAAGGGCAAGCAGGACGTCGATTCCACCAGGGCCACCTACTTCTCGGGCAAGGCGGCCATGACCATCTGGTCGTCCTTCATCCTGGACGAGCTGGCGGGCCTGCGTAAGGACGCGCTGCCGAGCTGCCAGGAGTGCCGCGCCGACCCGCAGTGGCTGGCCAAGAACACCGGGGTGGTCACGGCGCTGAAGGGGCCCGACGGGAGCGCGCCCGCGCAGTACGGCGAGATCGTCTCGTGGGCGATCACCCGTGACGCCGCCAAGGACTCCGCGGCCAAGTTCGTCGCGTACATGATGAACGAGGGTTACGAGGGCTGGATCGGCATGGCGCCGGAGGGCAAGTTCCCGATCCGCAAGGGCTTCGAGGACAAGTGGAACAAGCTGCCCGCCGGGGTCGACTCCAAGAAGCCGCTGGCCGACATCTACCCGGCCGACGTGCTCGACGCCCTCCGCAAGAGCCCCGACACGTTCGCCCGTTGGGGCATCCCGCAGGGTCAGGGCAAGCTGGTCGGCGCCATCATGGGCGAACTGCCCGTACCCAAGGCGCTGAGCGGGGTCGTGGACGGGTCGCTGACCCCGCAGGCCGCCGCCACGCAGGCCAAGACGGACGTGGAGACGATCAAGCGCGGGATCCGGCAGTGACCCGCACGCTTCGGCAGCAGGAAGGGCGGGCCGGACTCGCACTCATTTCGCCCACGCTCATCATCACGCTGGTCGTGGTGGTGCTGCCGTTGCTGTGGGCGATCATGCTGGCGTTCCAGGACGCGCGGCTGATCAACATCAGGCGGGCGGGCCTCTTCGGGCACTACACGCTGGAGAACTTCTCGTACGTCGTCTCCGAGCCCGGCTTCTGGTCGTCCCTGGTCAACACGCTCGTCTACACCGTCGCCGGGACGGCGTTGTCGATCGCGATCGGGCTGGTGACGGCGCTGGCCCTCCGGGACAGGTTCAAGGGGCGGACCCTGGTCAGGGCCTCGATCCTGATCCCGTACGTGGCGCCCGTCGTGGCCGTGGCGTTCCTGTGGGAGACGATGCTCAACCCCCAGTACGGCATCGTCAACACCTGGCTCCACGAGCCGATCGCGTTCCTCACCCAGGCGAAGGGCGAGTTCCTCGGCGTGCAGGTGCCGGTGGCGCTGTTCACGGTGATCGCCTTCGAGGCGTGGCGGTATTTCCCGTTCGCGTTCCTGTTCATCCTGGCCAGGCTGCAGGCGCTGCCCGCCGAGCTGGACGAGGCGGCGGTGGTGGACGGGGCCACGCCGACCCAGCGGTTCCGTTACGTGATCATGCCGCAGCTCTGGCGGATCATCGCGCTGCTGTCGGTGCTGCGGTTCGTGTTCACGTTCACCAAGTTCGACGACGTCTACCTGCTGACCGGCGGCGGGGCCGGGACCGAGGTGGTCAGCGTGCGGGTCTACAACTTCCTGACCGCACGCGACGACATCGGCGCCTCGGCCGCGCAGGCGATCGTGCTGGCGGTCTTCCTGGTCGTGTTCCTGACCATCTACTTGCGGTTCTTCGGCGGGGGGAACGGTGAGCAGAGATAGATTCGAGCGCTCGCTCTTCCGGGTGCTGAAGCCCCTCGTGATTCTGGCCCTCTTCGTGGCCACCGCGTTCCCGTTCTTCTACATGGTGATGTTGTCCGTACGCGACATCCAGGAGCTCATCCTGGACCCCGGCTCGCTCTGGCCGCGCAGCTTCACCCTCGACACGTACGTGGACGTGCTGACCAAGCAGGGTTTCCTGACCTTCCTCAGGAACAGCGCGATCGTGGCGGTCGCCTCGGTGGCGTTCACGCTGCTGATCTCGATCCCGGGCGCGTACGCGGTCGCGCGGCTGCGTTTCTTCGGGCGGCGGCAGGTGCACTTCCTCTTCCTGGCGGTGTACCTGTTCCCGGCGATCGTGCTGGCCATCCCGCTGTTCGTGCTGTTCACGATGGTGGGACTGAGGGGGTCGCTTTTCGGGCTGATCGCCGTGTATATCGCGCAAACCGTCCCAGTCACGGTATACATGCTCCGCAACTACTTCGAGACCGTGCCACAGAGCGTGGAGGAAGCGGCCGCGATCGACGGGTGCACGAGGCTGTCGACCATCTGGCGCGTGGTGCTGCCGCTGTCCAAGCCCGCGCTGATGGCCACCGGCCTCTATGCGTTCATGATCGCGTGGAACGAGTTCCTGTTCGCCCTGCTCTTCCTCGTGGAGAAGCGGGAGAGCTGGACCGTTTCCCTGGGGCTCTCTCAGCTGGCGGGCAGCATAGAGATCCCCACAACGGTCCTGATGGCAGGATCGGTGGTGCTGACGCTGCCCATCGTGATCGTGTTCTTCGCCAGCGAGCGACTGCTGACGGAGGGCCTCACGGCGGGAGCAGAGAAGGGATAGATCATGCTGACGGCAGGGCAGATCCTCCAGCTCATCCGCAATGGCACCTGCCGTACACGCAAGGAACTCATCGAGTACACCGGGCTGTCCCGATCGACGATCACCGATCGGGTCGACCGGCTCATCGACGCCGGATACATCCATGAGTCCGGCGTCGGCACCTCCGGGGGCGGGCGACCGCCCTCGGTGCTCGACGTGGACGCCACCAGGCGCCTGATGCTGGTGGCCGACCTGGGCGCCACCCATGCCAGGGTGGCGCTCACCGACCTGGCCGCCAGGCCCATGGCCGAGGAGAGCACCGAGATGCGCATCGAGCTCGGGCCCGAGGCCGTCCTGTCGTGGGTGCGGCAGGCGTTCCAGCGGATGCTCGACAGGACCGGACGGCCGGCGAGCGAGGTGTGCGGCATCGGGCTCGACGTGCCCGGCTCCGTGGACCACACCAGCGGGCGGGTGATCAGGTCGTTCCTCATGCCGGGGTGGGACGACTACCCGGTGGGCGGGGCGATCGGGGAGACGTACGACGTGCCCATCCTGGTCGAGAACGACGCCAACGCGATGGCGCTGGGCGAGTGGTGGTCGTCGTGGCGGGACACGGACTCGCTGATCCTCATCAAGGTGTCGACCGGCATCGGCACCGGCATCGTTCTCGATGGGCAGATTTATCGGGGAGTCGAGGACGCCGCCGGAAACATCGGGCATGTACGGTTGCGCGAGACCGACGACCGGGTGTGCACGTGCGGTTCCCGCGGTTGCGTGGCCTCGCTGGCCAGCGGCCACGCCCTCGCCGTCGACCTGGGTCAGGAGTCCAGCCGCGACGTGGTGCGCCTCGTACAGGCGGGCGACCCCGAGGCCATCGCGCGCACTCAGGAGGCGGGCCGCACGCTGGGCATCGTGCTGGCCACCGCGGTCAGCCTGCTCAACCCGGGCGTGCTGGTGCTGGCCGGGGACATGGCGGAGACCAGGGAGCACTACCTGACGGGCATCCGGGAGATCGTCTACCGCCGCAGCCTGCCGTACACGACCAGGAATCTGGAGATCGTCCCCACCTCGTTGGGAGGCCAGGCGGGGATCGTGGGCATGGCAGTGATCGTCATGGAGCACGTGCTCTCCCCCGCCTCCGTGGACGCGGCCCTGGCCGCCCGTACGGACGCGGCGAGCTGACCGGTCAGCCGAGTGCGCGCCGCAGAGCTTCGGCCGCTTGCACGAGCGAGGGGCCGTACCAGGTGAGCAGCCGTCCGCTGACCAGCGCACAGCTGAGCCCGGGGAAGCTCTCCGGGCCGTCCGTGTCCGAGAACGCGTAGGGCTCGTCGGGCAGCACCACCAGGTCTGGCCGGCGCTCGACCAGCTCGGGCAGCGGGATCTTGGGGTAGCGCTCCTCATGGCCCGCGTAGAGGTTGTCCACGCCGAGGTGCCTGAGCACGTCGCCGGTGAACGTGTCGCGCCCCACCACCATCCACGGCCGCCGCCAGATCGGGACGACGGCCGTCCGCCTCGGCCCTTCCACGGGCGCCCGCCACGCCTCCTCCGCCGCCTCCAGCCACGCGGGGCGTCCGGTACGGCACGCCTCCCTGAACATGCGATCCAGCGAGGCGAAGGCCTCCTCGAGGGTCTCGATCCTCGTCACCCAGACCGCGATGCCCGATTCGCGCAGGGCCTCGATGTCGGGCGCGCGGTTCTCCTCGGCGTTGGCCAGGACCACGTCGGGCCTGAGCCGCCTGATCGCGTCGAGGTCCGGGTTCTTGGTGCCCCTCACCCTGGCCACATCGAGTTCGGCGGGGTGCGAGCACCAGTCGGTCGCCCCCACCAGCGCCTCCGGCACGGTCGCGGCCACCGACTCGGTCAGCGAGGGCACCAGGGACACGATCCGCCGCACGGTATCGGGAATCTTCACGGGCACACCGGTGTCGTCCACACCTAGATTCAACCGAATGTCGGTCTGTAACCGTAGAATCCAAGGCGAAGATCGTTAACTCTTGATCGGGGGAATGACGGTTGGAGAGAGAGTCACCAGCCTTCGATCCGCACACGCCCAACGTCGCCCGGCTCTACGACTACTTCCTCGGTGGCAAGGATCATTTCCCGGCCGATCGGGCGGCGGCGGCGAAGATCCTCGAGGTGGCTCCGGAGTTACGCGCGGCGGTCAGGGCCAACCGGGCGTTCATGAGGCGGGCGGTGCGCTTCCTCGCCGAGTCCGGCATCACTCAGTTCCTCGACGTCGGCACGGGGCTGCCGGGCCAGGACAACGTGCACGAGGTGGCCAGGGAGATCACCCCTGGGGCCAAGGTGGTCTACGTCGATCGTGATCCCGTGGTGCTGGTGCACGCCAGGGCGCTGCTGGCAGGCCAGGGCGGGACGACCGCGGTGAGCGGCGACCTCCGCAAGCCCGACGAGATCCTGAAAAATCCTGACGTGACGGAGGCCATCGACTTCAGCCGCCCCGTCGGCGTGCTGCTGACGGCGATCATGCATTACATCAGCGACTCCGACCGGCCGCATGAGATCGTCGCGAGCCTGCGCCACGCCATGGCCCCGGGCAGCTACCTCGTCATGTCCCACGCCACCAGCGACGCCCGCGCTGCGGCAGTGGACACGATCACCGAGGTCTACGAGAGCACCGACGCCCCGCTCACGCTCAGGAGCCGAGAGCGGATCGCGGAGTTGTTCGAGGGGTTCGAGCTGGTCGACCCGGGCCTCGTCTGGCTGCCGCAATGGCGTCCCGACCAGGCCGACACGATCGACTTCGCCGACGGCCCCGAGTCTTCACTGATCTTCGGCGGCGTCGGCAGAAGGGGCTGAGCTGATGGACATCGGGCTGGCCGTTCCCCAGTTCGGCAGGTTCGCCGCGCTGTCCAGCGTGTCGCGGGTGGCGCGGGAGTCCGACTCGATGGGGTTCGCCGGTCTGTGGGCGGGCGACCGGCTGATGACACCGCTGCGGCCGAAAGACCGCTATCCGGAGGGCGACATGCCGGAGGCGCACCGGGTGTTCCTGGATCCGTTCGCGGTGCTGTCGGTGGCCGCCTCGGCGACGTCCTCCGTACGGCTGGGCACGAGCGCGCTGAACGCCTGCTGGTATCCCCCCGTGGTCCTGGCCCGCTCGCTCACCACGATCGACCACCTCAGTGGCGGGCGACTCGTCGCCGGCCTCGGTCTGGGCTGGTCGTCCGACGAGTACGCCGCCGCGGGGGTGCCGTGGCAGGGGCGGGCGGCCCGCTACGACGCCACCCTGGACGCGCTGGAGGTGATCTGGGGCACCGACCCGGTGTCGTTCGAGCACGAGCTGTGGACGATCGCGCCCAGCCACATCGAGCCCAAGCCCGCCCGCCGGCCGCCGCTCTACCTGGCCGGGTTCGCCGAGCCCGCGCTGCGCCGCATCGGCCGCCGGGGCGACGGCTGGCTGACGGCGGCGCTCCCGATCCCCATGCTCACAGCGATGTGGCGGACGGTGTGCCGGAGCGCCGAGGAGGCCGGGCGCGATCCCGCCGCGCTACGCATGGTGCTGCGCGCCAACCCGGTCATCACCGATCAGGGCGCTCCGCCCAGGAGCGGCACGGTCGCCCAGATCTCCGCGTACCTCGCCACCGCGGCGGAGGCCGGGGTCCACGAGATCATCCTGGACCTCCAGCACACCGCCACGAGCGACGAGCATCTGCTGGACCTGGCCGGTGACTTCCAGGCTCGTCTGAGCAGCGGGGCGCGCGGCTTACTCGAGCGCGGTCTACTTTGACGCGGCTTACTTGAGCGCGGACAGCGCGGCCTCGTAGTCGGGCTCCTGCGTGATCTCCGGCACCAGCTCGGAGTAGACCACGTTGTTGTCGCCGTCGAGCACGACCACGGCACGCGCGGCCAGCCCGGCCAGCGGCCCCGACTCCTGCGCCACGCCGTAGTCGGCCAGGAACTCGCGGCCCCGCATGAGCGAGAGCATGGTCACGTTGTCGAGCCCCTCGGCGCCGCAGAACCGCTTCTGCGCGAAGGGCAGGTCGGCGGAGACGCAGAGCACGGCCACGTCGGGGTGGTCGGCGGCCACCTGGTTGAAGCGGCGCACGGAGGCGGCGCAGACACCGGTGTCGACGCTCGGGAAGATGTTGAGCACCTTGGTCTTCTGGCCGAAGTCCTCCAGCGACTGCTCGGCGAGGTCGCCGGCCACCAGCTTGAACGCGGGCGCGCTGTCGCCGGGCTTCGGGAAGGTGCCGCCTACGGCGATGGGGTTGCCCTTGAAAGTGACGTCGGACATGAAAGCCTCCTGGTTAGCGATGTTCCCGCCCTGTGATCCTATCCGCGCCGCCCGCTCGCCCCACTCCCCCGCCCGCGGGTCCCACCGGCACTTCCCACCCGCGTGCCCTCGTCCCCCCGGTTCCTGCGTTCCCCACGTTCCCATGCGCGCACGGTCGCACACCACCAGTACCGGCGCACCCAGGCACACCTTGGTGCGCCCAGTGCTCGAGCACGCCACTCGGCGCAAGGGGTACCCATGCGCGCGCGTTATGTGCGAGGCGCCGTCCAGCGTGGCGTGTGCCAGCGCGCGTCCTGGAAGCGGATGGTGCGTTGAGGGGACACGCGTGGGAAGCGGTGCCTGGAGGCGCGCCGTGCGCTGGTCAGGCCCAGTTGTTGCGGGCGGCGTGCCAGCCGAGCTGTGCGCGGGTGCGCACCCCCGCCAGGTCCATCAGCGCCCGCAGCCGCCGCTGGAGCGTGCGCAGCGACAGGTCGAGCTGCCCGGCCACCGCCTCGTCGGTCAGCCCCGACAGCAGCAGTCCGAGGATCTTCCTGTCCAGCTCCGTGACCGGGGACTCCGGCTGCTCGCCGATCGCCTCCGCGGCGTCCAGGCGCACGGGGTACGCCCGCCGCCACACCGCGTCGAACAAGGCTTCCACGGCGGCCAGCAGCCCGCTGCGGTGCAGGAGCACGGCGGCGGGCTCCCCGCCGGGCTCGGTGGTCAGCGGCACCAGGGCCAGTTCCCCGTCGGCCATCACCAGCTTGATGGGCAGCTTGTCCGCCACCCTGACCTGCACGCCCCTGCGGAGGGAGTCGATCGTCTCGGCCACCGCGCCGGGCCCGGCGAGCAGGTCGCGCTCCACCACCACGAGATACTCCACCCCGCGATCCACGGCCTGGTTCTCGGCGGTGTTGGAGCCCGGGGGCACCGCCACGAAGGGCGCCGTGGAGAACGAGCGCACCTGCTTCCTCGCCGCCGCCTGGATCTGCAGGAAACGCTGCCGTACCGCCTCCACGCCGGTCACCACCTCGATGAGGTCGCCGACGGCGCGGTCGGTCGCGGCCATCCTGTGCTGCTCGGCCAGCGCCACGATGGCCAGCTCCGCCGTGTGGAGCTCTTCCCTGCGCGCGGTGAGCAGGCCGCCGAGCGCGACCGAGGGCGGCGCGGCGACGTACCGGGCGGGCGGGCCCGATAAGCGCGAGACGAGGCCGCGGCCGGCCAGCGCGACGAGGTCCTCATCCACCGAGGCGGGTGGCCGGTCGAGAGCGGCGGCGAGGTCCGGCAGGGCGCGGGGGCCGTCGATGAGGAAGCGGTAGACGGCCTCCTCGCCCACGGTGAGACCCAGCGCCTCAAGCACGGTCTCCGTCTCCCTCTGCTCGCCCGGAACGCCGACCAGTATGGGAGAGAAGGCAGGGCCGAAGGCGACAAAGCCCCCTTCGGCCCCGAATCGTGACGGCACGGTTATTTAGCTCACAACCGCCCGGATGATCTCCTGGCTCACCGTGTTGCCCTTGGCGTCCGCGGCCGTGGCCTTCAGCGACAGCGAGCCGCCACGCACGACGGTGGTCCACCCGCCCTTGCGGTCCGGCACGAGCACGGCGGGCGTCCAGGACTTCCCGTCGTCGTAGGAGACCGACAGCGTGGCCCGCGTGGCCTTGCTCGCCCCGTCCAGCCACTCCTGCGTGGTCCCCGACAGACCGATCTTGACGATCGGCCCGGCCACCTTGACGTCGTAGTCGAGCTGCAGCATCGGGATGTCCGTACGGTACGTGTTGCCGGCCGGGGGCTTCGCCGACGTGAAGCCCCACTCGGTGTGGGTGCGCGTGGACGTGCGCCAGCGCTGGGCGTCCCTGTTCACGTCGAGCGTGACCCGGTAGGGGGACGCCTCGTCGGGCAGTCCGCCGTAGGCGGCCAGGGCACGCCCCTTGGACTGCTTGACCAGCTTGTCTCCCTGGTAGAGGGCGATCGACATGGTGCCGTACTCGTCACCGCCGCCACCGGAGTGCCCCGGCGTGCCGTCACTCAGCGGCGGGATGTTGACCTGAATGCCGCCGGTCTCCCGGAACGGCCCCCAGTACCCGGTGCCCAGCCGGGGCCGCACCACCGGCGCGAACCACTCGTGCGTGACGCGCTGTCCGGCCCGGTAGGTCTGGGGCGTCTGGCGCATCTCCCAGTCGTCGTCCCCGCCGATGGAGTGGTTCTCGTACCAGCTGTAGCCGCTGCCGGTCGTCACCCACTCGGTGCGCTCGGAGGGGAAGTACTCGCGCTCCCTGAACCCGATGGCCGGACCCCAGCCGTCCTGCAGGTTGTAGCGGAAGCCGCCGCCCTCCTGGCCGGTGGTGGCGCCGTGGTAGACGCCGTGCACCTCGGCCAGGTCACGCGGGCGGTAGGTCAGGTCGCGGTCGGGGACGCCGCCCTTGTGCAGGTCGACCAGGTCGTAGAGGTAGGAGGCGTAGCGCTTCTGCGTGACCACGACCGTCTTCGCGATGGCGCTGTCGCGTGGCACGAGCACGACCGGGATGGGCAGCGCGTCGCCGTACGACTCGTAGAGGCGTCCCGGCTCGTCGTTGACCACCACCAGCAGCTTCGCGCCCGCCGCGATGGCCTGCGCGGCCCGCTCCTGCGCGGGCACCTCGGCGCTGCGCGTCACGATGACGGCCTTGCCCTTGGCGTCGATGCCCGCGTAGTCCTGCGCCGCGCCCTTTCCGGCGGCGACCGTTCTGAGCTGGGTACGGCCGTCGGTGAGCGTGCTGCCGCCCTGCACGGTCGTGATCAGCGAGCCGACGGTCAGGCTGGGCTCCCCCATCCGCCACCGGGTGACGTAGTCGAACGAGCCCTTGGTCACCTTCTTGGTCGGGGAGACGTACACGCTGTCGTACCAGATGGGCATGAGATAGCCGAGCCTGATGGAGGCCTTGTCCGGGACCGTCCTGAGGAAGTCGAGCTGCATCTGGCGGCGTTCGCCGGGCTTGGGGGTGGTGGTGCTCACCTGCCTGGCCTTGCCCGCGTCGAGCACGATCTCCGTGTTCCGGTCGAGCGTGATCTCCGGGTTGGTGAGCAGCGCCATGCCGCGCGCGTCGGCCTGCTCGCCCGCCACCTCGAGCAGCGAGAACGCCGTGTAGGTGGAGGGCGGCAGGCGCAGCGTGCGCTCGCCGTCCACCGCGTACGGCATCATGCTGCCGTCGAAGCCGGCCAGCACGACCTGTCCCGAGGCGGGCTCGCCGTCCCTGCCGCGCAGCTTGAGCGTCAGGTCGTACAGCTCGCGCTCCTTGACCGCGCCGAACGCCGTGCGTACCACGGTCTCCCCCGAGGTGGCGGTCACCAGGCCGGATACCGTCGTGCCCGGGGTCAGCTTCGCCGGGTCGATGGTGAGCGTGGCCTCGGCGGCGCCGTGCGCGGGGACGGTGAGCTTCGCCGTGGACAGGGTGGCCGCGTCGGAGCCGTTGACGGCCAGGTCGAGCGCGATCTCGGCGTCGCCGTCGTTGCGGTAGGCGATGGTCCTCGCCGTCTTGGGGTCGTCGGCGGCGTGCGGCCAGTCGTAGAAGGCCGTGGGCAGCGAGCCCGTGGCGGTGACCGTCGTCTTGAGCGCCGCGGCGACGTCGAGCCGCCCGGTCCCCTGCTCGAACGGCGTGTACGGCAGCGCCTTGGCCGAGCCCATCAGAGCGTCCTTGACCTGCTGCCCCGTCCAGTCGGGGTGCCGCTGGACCAGGATGGCCGCCGCGCCCGCGACGTGCGGGGTGGCCATGGACGTGCCGTTCAGCTTCCAGTACGGCCCGCTCGCGTCGTCGTTGTACGACGAGTGCGCCGCGTTGATCCCCACCCCAGGTGCGGAGATGTCCGGCTTGAGCCCGTACGTCCTGTCGAGCGGCCCCATGCTGGAGAAGGCGGCCCGATTGTCGGCCTTGTCCACCGCGCCCACGGTGAGCGCCGAGGCGGCGGAGCCGGGTGCGCCGATCGTGCCCTCGCCGTAGCTGTTGCCCGCCGCGATCACGAACAGCGTGCCGTACTGCTTCGACAGGTTGTCCACCGCCTGGGCCATCGGGTCGGCGCCGCCGTCGGGCACGTTGCTGCCCAGGCTCATGCTGACGACCTTGGCCTTGGCCGCGGCCCACTCCATGCCCGCGATGATCCACGAGTCCTGGCCGAAGCCGTTGTCGGCGAGCACCTTGCCGATGAGCAGGTCCGCGCCGGGGGCGACGCCCTTGTTCGCGCCGTCCGAGGCGGCGCCGGAGCCCGCGACCGTGGAGGCCACGTGGGTGCCGTGGCCGTTGACGTCCTTGACCTCCTCGCCGGGCACGAAGCTCGTGGACTCGGCGATGTGGCCCTGGAGGTCGGGATGGGTGTCGTCGACGCCGGTGTCGAGGACGGCGACCTTGACGCCCTTGCCGTCGTACCCGGCGGCCCACGCCTGCGGGGCGCCGACCTGCGGCACGCTCTCCTTCAGCGAGACCCTGGCCTTGCCGTCGAGCCAGACCTTGGCGATGCCGCCCGACCTGGCCGCGGGGGCGGCGATGGTGTTCCAGAACGGGCGCGGATCCGCGCCCACCTGGAGCGCCGCGCCCTTGACGCTGGGCAGCGGCCTGACGACCTGGGCGCCGGTCAGCGAGCGCGGCGTCGGGCCCGCGTAGGTGACGATCACCGGGGGCGTGCCCCGGTAGCCCATCGCGGCCAGGTCGGTGATGTCGAACAGCCGCCGGTCCAGCCGATCCGCCGCGATCAGCGGCACGGCCTCGTCGGGTAACACGTAGATCTTCCCGTCGGCCTGCAGGACCTGGACGCCGCCCTGGGCGCCGTCCGGCCGGTCCACGGTGACGACCTTCTGATCGACATAGTGGACCCGGTCGCCGGTGATCAGGGTGATCTCCGTCTCTTGGGGTGCGGGCTCCCGCGAGTCCGCGTGCGCGCCCGTGGGTACGGTCAGCGCCGTCGCCGCGAGCGCGGCTGCGGTCAGCGCTCTGGCGGGGAAATTGAGGGGCATGAGGTGGATTTCACCCTTGCGGCCATGCCCCCGGGAAGGTCATCGGCGTGGCGAAAACCCGCCCTGGCGGAAGCCCGTCACCCTCGACGGGATGCCCGGTGCGGATCAGACGTTGCGGCGGTACTGCCCGCCCGCCTCGAACAGCGCCTCCGTGATCTGGCCGAGCGAGCAGTGGCGGGCCGCCTCCATCAGGACCTCGAACGCGTTCCCGTCCGACATCGCCACCTCGCGCAGCCGGGCGAGCTGGACGGGGCCCTCGGAGCGGTTGCGCTCGTGGAAGGCGCGCAGCCGGTCGAGCTGGGAGCCCTTCTCCTCCTCGGTGCCCCTGGCCAGCTCCAGCTTGTGCTTCGGCGGCTGCTCGTCCCCGTTGCGGAACGTGTTCACCCCGATGATGGGCAGCGAGCCGTCGTGCTTGCGCATCTCGTACAGCATGGACTCGTCCTGGATCTTGCCGCGCTGGTAGCCGGTCTCCATGGCTCCCAGCACGCCGCCCCGGTCGGACAGCCGCTCGAACTCACCGAGCACCGCCTCCTCCACCAGATCCGTCAGCTCCTCGATGATGAACGAGCCCTGCAGCGGGTTCTCGTTCTTCGCCAGGCCCCACTCGCGGTTGATGATGAGCTGGATCGCCATGGCCCTGCGCACCGAATCGGCCGACGGGGTGGTCACGGCTTCGTCGAAGGCGTTGGTGTGCAGGCTGTTGCAGTTGTCGTAGATGGCGATCAGGGCCTGGAGGGTGGTGCGGATGTCGTTGAAGTTCATCTCCTGGGCGTGCAGAGATCGGCCTGAGGTCTGGACGTGGTACTTCAGCTTCTGCGAGCGCTCGGCGGCGCCGTACCGCTCCCTCATGGCCACCGCCCAGATGCGGCGGGCCACGCGCCCGAGCACGCTGTACTCGGGGTCCATGCCGTTGGAGAAGAAGAACGACAGGTTCGGGGCGAAGTCGTCGATCTTCATGCCCCTGGCCAGGTAAGCCTCCACGTACGTGAAGCCGTTGGCCAGGGTGAAGGCGAGCTGGCTGATCGGGTTGGCCCCCGCCTCGGCGATGTGGTAGCCGGAGATCGAGACCGAGTAGAAGTTGCGCACGCCGTTCTTGATGAACCACTCCTGGATGTCGGCCATCATCCTGAGCGAGAACTCGGTGGAGAAGATGCAGGTGTTCTGGCCCTGGTCCTCCTTGAGGATGTCGGCCTGGACCGTGCCCCTGACCGTGGCCAGCGTCCTGGCGCGCAGTTCGGCGGCCTCCTCGGCCGAGGGCGCGTGCCCGTGCTCCGCCTGGAAGCGATCGAGGGCCTGGTCGACGGCGGTGTTGAGGTAGAAGGCCAGGATCGTGGGCGCGGGGCCGTTGATCGTCATGGACACGGACGTGTTGGGCGCCGACAGGTCGAACCCGTCGTAGAGCACCTTCATGTCGTCGAGCGTCGCGATGGAGACCCCTGAGGTGCCGACCTTTCCGTAGATGTCGGGCCGGAGGTCCGGGTCGTGGCCGTACAACGTCACCGAGTCGAACGCCGTGGACAGCCTGGTCGCGGGCTGGCCCTCGGACAGCAGCTTGAAGCGCCTGTTGGTGCGGAACGGGTCACCCTCCCCCGCGAACATCCTGGTCGGGTCCTCGTCGTCGCGCTTGAACGGGAACACCCCGGCGGTGAACGGGAACGTCCCCGGGAGGTTCTCACTGCGCAGGAACCTCAGCAGGTCGCCGTGGTCGCTGTAGCGGGGCAGGGCCACGCGCGGGATGCGGTTTCCCGAGAGGGTCTCGCGCCAGAGCGGGGTGTGGATCTCGCGGTCGCGGACCTTCACCACCAGCTCGTCGGCGGTGTAGCGCTCCTTGACGGCCGGCCAGGTGTCGAGCAGGGCCCGGCTCTCGTCGGTGAGCTCCCGGTCCGCCTGAGCCTGCAGTTCCTCGAGCCGCGCGTCGTCCAGGAGGGCGCGCACGGCGGCGAGCTGCTGGCGGCGGCGGGCGACCTCGGCCTGGGCGAGCGTCTCCGCGTGGTACGCGCGCACGGTCTCGGCGATGTCGGCCAGGTAGCGGACCCGGGCGGGCGGGACGATGGCGGCCGACGCCTGCGAGGTGCGCCCGGACACCTGGGGCAGCAGCCCGGGCCCCGAGTCGGCCAGCAGGAGAGGCTTGAGGTGCTGGTAGAGGGCGGTGACCCCGGCGTCGTTGTAGCGGGCGGCGATGGTGCCGAAGACCGGCATGTCCTCAGGCCTTGCGCTGAATGCCTCGCGGTTGCGTACGAGCTGGCGGCGCACGTCACGCAGGGCGTCCTCCGCGCCACGCCGCTCGTACTTGTTGATCACCACGGCCTCGGCGAAGTCCAGCATGTCGATCTTCTCGAGCTGTGAGGCCGCCCCGAACTCGGGCGTCATCACGTAAACAGGCACGTCCACGTGCGGCACGATCCCGGCGTCGCCCTGGCCGATGCCGGGCGTCTCCACGATCACCAGGTCGTAGCCCGCGGCACGGCAGGCGATGATCACCTCGTCGATGCAGGCCGGCACCTCGTTGGCCGCGCCCCTGGTGGCCAGGGAGCGGAAGTAGGTCTGGGGGCTCAGGCTGTTCATCCTGATGCGGTCGCCCAGCAGCGCGCCGCCGCCGCGCCTGCGGGTGGGATCGATGGCGACGACCGCGATGCGCAGCTTGTCGTCGTTGTCGACGCGGAACCTGCGTACGAGCTCGTCAGTCAGTGAGGACTTGCCCGAGCCGCCCGTGCCCGTGATGCCGAGCACGGGGGCGCGCTTCTCCGTACCGGCGGCTTTGAGGCCCTCGACCAGCTCAGCGGGGGCGCGGCCCGACTCGATGAGCGTGATCGCCCGGGACAGCGCCGCCTGGTCGCCCGAGACCACGGCCTCCACCGACGGCGGATCGCCCAGCTCGACGTCACAGTCCTCGATCAGTTTGTTGATCATGCCGGGGAGCCCGTACTTCTGGCCGTCCTCGGGCGAGAAGATGCGGGTGACGCCGCGCGAGTGCAGCAGCTCGATCTCCTCGGGGACGATCACGCCCCCGCCGCCGCCGTACACCTTGACGTGCCCTGCCCCGCGCTCGCGCAGCAACTCCACGAGGTAGGTGAAGAACTCCACGTGCCCGCCCTGATAGGAGCTGATCGCCACCCCCTGGACGTCCTCCTGGATGGCGGCGGTGACGATCTCGTCGACCGAGCGGTTGTGCCCGAGATGGATGACCTCGGCGCCCTGTGACTGGAGGATGCGCCGCATGATGTTGATCGCCGCGTCGTGGCCGTCGAACAGGGCCGCGGCGGTCACGAAGCGCACTGGGTGTTCCGGGACGTGCACGCCTATTCACTCCTTCGTGAGGGCTCTCCTTCGAAAGATACTAGGACGTCCTACTATTTCGATACTAGGACGTCCTACTATTTGCCGTTGCCGGCTGGGGTAGAAGGCTCCAGGGGGTGAGGCCGGATGCGTGCGCTGACATTCGCGCCGGGCAAGAAGGGGACGCTCGCCGTCGAGGAGGTGCCGGATCCCACGCCAGGCAAGGGCGAACTGCTCGTGCAGGGGCTGGCGCTGGGCGTCTGCGGGACCGACAGGGAGCTGACGACGGCCGAGTACGGCTGGCCGCCGCCAGGCAGGGAGCGGATGGTCATCGGGCACGAGTCTCTCGGCCGGGTGCTGGAGGTGCCCGAGGGGTCCGCGTACTCGCCGGGCGACCTGGTGGTGGGCGTGGTGCGAAGGCCTGACCCCGTGCCGTGCGGGGCGTGCGTACGGGGCGAGTTCGACATGTGCCGCAACGACCGCTACACCGAGCGGGGCATCAAGCAGCTCGACGGGTACGGCTCCGAGCGCTGGACGGTCGAGGCCGGTTACGCCGTGCGGCTGGATCGTGCACTGGAGAGCGTCGGCATGCTGGTCGAGCCCGCCTCGGTGGTCGCCAAGGCATGGGAGCAGATCGAGCGGATCGGGTCGCGAACCTGGTTCGAACCCCGGACGCTGCTGGTCACCGGAGCCGGCCCGGTCGGGCTGCTGGCGGCCCTGATGGGGCGTCAGCGAGGGCTGGAGGTGCACGTGCTCAACCGCGCTCCAGCCGGGCTCAAGTCGCGGCTGGTGGAGGAGCTTGGGGCGACCTACCATTCGGGTACGTCGCTGAAGGAGTTCGCCTCCGACAAGCCCGACATCATCATCGAGTGCACAGGGGCTGGGGCGCTCGTCATCGAAGCCATGATCAGCACGGCCGCCGCGGGCATCGTCTGCCTGGCCGGCCTCTCCCCCGGGGGGCGTACGCACCAGGTGGACGCGGGGGTGATCAACCGGGACATCGTGCTGGAGAACGACGTGGTCTTCGGCACCGTGAACGCGAACCTGCGGCACTACAGGGACGCCGCCGTCGCCCTGACCAAGGCCGACATCGGGTGGCTGGAGCAGCTCATCACGCGGCGGGTCCCGCTGTCACACGCCCTGGAGGCCTTCCAGCCGGGCGACGACGTCAAGGTGGTCATCGACCTCACGGGCTGACGGCCTTCGCGGCTTTTCGCGTGCTTGGGGGGCTCGCGTCAGCCGGGCTCGTAGGGCTTGCGTCTCGTGTGCGCGGGATGCCTGTTCGCCGCGCCCGCTGGGACGCGTGTCCTGGTGGGGCGGGCCGAGGGCGTCTGGGTGGGATGCGGCTTGGGTTCCGCGTTTTCGGGGGACGGCGCCTTGCCACGGTCGGGCACCCGTTCGCGAGCGGGCGCCTTCTCACGGGCCTGCCTACGGGCTGAGGCCTTCTGACGCGCCGGGGCCTTCGCTTGGGCTGAGGCAGGCTCGCGGGGCTGCCCCCGTTCTGCTGAGGCGGCTGTGCCGGAGGGTGCTTGGGGGTTGGTTGGTGCGTTCCAGGGCCAGAGAAGGCGGCGGTGGGTGCCGCGGCGGCGGCCGGAGACGCGGAGGGAGAGGAGGACGGTCATCAGCACCATCGCGGTCAACAGCGCGGGCGGCGTGCCTAAGACGTCCAAAGGGGACCCGTGTCCCGGCTGCGAGCGCGGCGCCTGCACGAAGGGCCGTTCGGTCGAGCGGATCTCGCCCAGCTTGTCGGCCCCGGCCTTGACCAGGCGCGGTATGCCGTACCCCACGACCTTGTCGGTCTCCCTGGTCTTGCGCTTGAGCCAGACCCCGTCCACATTCGCCTCGATGGTGTGGATCTTCGAGCCGCTGACACTCTCCACGACTCCCACGTGGTCGATGCCCTTGTAGTTCTTGCCGCCCCGCCAGTCGAAGAAGACCAGCGCTCCCGGTTCGGGCTTCTGGCTCCACGCCCCCTGCCTCATGAACCAGGCGGCATGGGAGGGCGTCCAGGCGAACTCGCCCACATATTGGCTCAGGCCGGCCTTGTCCGCGGCCCAGGCGATGAACATGTCGCACCACGGCGCGTCGCGGTACTGGGTGTCTTGGACGCGATCCGCGTACCACTGGCCGAACTTGGTGAACTGGCCGCTCTTCTCCTTGTAGCCGAGTTCCTGCCGCACCGTCTTCAGCAGCTCGTCCGCGATCGGGTCCAGGGTGACTCCTCGAGAAAACCGACAAATCACGATGGACTGTAGTAGCGCCATCGCGAAATTGCGCGGACCACCCGGAAAGTGTCGTGCTATGAGCCGAAATTTCGGCTTTGTGGCTGGTGAGACAGCTGAGACTGCCTACTATTTTCGCTAGGAGCCGGCGCCCACCCGGAAGACGGCCGCGTCACCCGCGCCCGGCGCGACGACGTCGGCCACGATCACGGTCACGTTGTCCGGCGAGCCACCCTCGTTGGCCAGATCGATCAACCGCTGGACGGCCGCGCCCGGGTCTGCCACCGTGGTCAGCACCTCGTGCAGCACCTCGGGACCGAGCACGGTCGTGAGTCCGTCGGAGCAGAGGAGGTAGCGGTCATCAGACTCGGCTTCGCGCAGCGCCATGTCAGGCTCGGCCCTGCCCTCGCTGCCCAGCACGCGCAGCACCATCGAACGCCGGGGGTGCACGGCGGCCTGATCCTCCGTTATCCGCCCTTCGTCCACCATCGACTGCACAAGTGTGTGATCCTTGGTCATCTGGTAGAGAGCGCCGTCGCGAAGCAGATATCCGCGGGAGTCACCGAGATGAGCCAGGGCGAACCGGTAGCCGTCCCACAGCATGGCGGTCACCGTGGTCCCCATCCCCCTGCGCGCGGGGTCGATGTCGGCCAGCTCGACCAGCCGGCGCGCCGCCTCGTGCACGGCGCCCTCCAGCGCCGCCTCGAGGTCCGCGCCAGTCTCGGGAAGCGTGGCATCCAGCTCTCGCATGACGGCGATCGCCGCCGAGCTCGCCAGCTCGCCCGCGGCGTGTCCACCCATCCCGTCAGCCACCACGAGCAACCGGCCACTCGCATAGCCGGAATCCTCGTTCTGCTCCCTGCGGCGGCCCACGTCTGATCCGGCGGCATAGCGGATGTTGTGCTTCATACCCTGCAGTAAATCATTGGTTGAAAGACTTCACAAGCAGATGCGCTGAAGACTCTTGTGAACTACTGTGGGCTCCATGAGCCACGACCCGACCGTCAACGCCGGTGACATCGCCCGGCTCGCCGGCGTCGGGCGTGCCGCGGTGAGCAACTGGCGCCGTCGCCACGACGACTTTCCTGATCCCATCGGCGGCACGGCCAACCAGCCGCTCTTCTCGCTGCGACAGGTCGAGTCCTGGCTGCGCCGCTATGGGAAGTCCTACCAGGTCTCCCTAGGAGATCGGGTGTGGCAACGCCTGAAAGCCGCGGGCGATTTGCGCCTGGGCGAGCTGGTGGCGCGGGCAGGCGCCCTGCTGACCAGCAGGGCGAACGCTCTGAGCAGCGGTCCGGCCGGCGCCGATCAGCGGGCGGGCGATGGAGTCGTCCCGGGCGTGGCGCGGGCCGGCGCCGAGGGCGAGCCGGGTGAAGGCGCGGAGGCGGCCGGGCAGGACCTCGAACCGGAGGGGCTGGAGCCGGAGCTGGCGGAGCTCGTGCTGGAGCTGGCCGAGCAGCATGGCGCGCTGACCGCGTACGAGTTCCTTTGTGAGCGCTATCTCGAGGCCCACTCCCGGCAACTCTCCGTGACCCGGGAGGACGTGGCCGGGCTCATGATCAGGCTCGTACGCCCGGGCGGCACCACGATCCTCGACCCGGCCTGCGGCGTCGGCACGCTGCTCCTCGCCCCCACTCAGACGCTCGCCCAGGCGGAGCCGGGCGGGTCAGGCGCGGTCAAGGTGCTCGGGCAGGAGCTCAGCGAGACCTCGGCGGCCATCACCGCCTCCAGGCTCCGGCTGCGCGGCATCGAGGCCGAGGTCGTGGCCGGCGACTCGATGCGCCACGACGCGTTCCCCGGCGAGAAGGCCGACGCCGTGGTGTGCGACCCGCCGTTCAACGAGCGGGCCTGGGGTTATGAGGAGCTGACCGGCGACCCGCGCTGGGAGTACGGCCTGCCGCCGCGCGGCGAGCCGGAGCTGGCCTGGGTCCAGCACTGCCTCACCCACGTCAAGCCGCGCGGCCTGGTCGCCATCCTCATGCCGCCGGCCGCCGCCAGCCGCAAGGCGGGCCGCCGCATCCGCGCCAACCTCCTGCGCGCGGGCGCCCTGCGTGCCGTCATCGCGCTGCCAGGGTCGGACCTGTGGCTGCTGCGCCGCCCGGCGGCAGGCGAGCGCCCCCCGTCCGACGTGCTCATCCTCGACGCCACGACCGACCTGGAGAGCGTCGAGCCGGCCTGGCTGGCTTACCTGGAGGACCGTTCCGACCAGACCGTCCGCATCATCGACCTGCTGGCCGACGAGGTCGACATGACGCCGGCCCGCCACCAGCGGCGCGACGACGTCGGCAAGGCGTACGCCGAGGCCCGCGACCGCTTCCTGGCCGCCGCCGCGGCGCCGCCCGACCTGAAGATCCTTGAGCAGCCGCTCGACCAGCCCGCCACCACGCTGGGCGACCTCATCAAGGAGGGCCTGGTGACCACGTCGCAGGCCCCGCCCAAGATGGCCGCGGACGGCGGCGACGTGCCGGTGCTCACCTCCGACGACGTGCTCAACGGCACCCCGCCGTCCGGCTTCACCACCATGCAGCAGGGCCTGATCGCGATCCGCCCGGGTGACGTGGTGGCTTCCTACTCCAGCGTGCGGGTGATGGCCGACGGAGGCGCGATGCTCGGCCCTCATCTGACCCTCTACCGGGTGGACGCGCGCAGGCTGGACCCCGACTTTCTGGCCGGCTTCCTGCGGGCCGCGGGCGGCCGGGTGACCACCGGCTCCAGCAGGTTCGACGTGCGCCGCACCCGGCTGCCGCGTCTGTCGCTGAAGGAGCAGAAGGCGTACGGCGAGGCCTTCCGGCAGCTCGCCGTGCTGGAGGACGCCATCCGCGAGACCTCGACGCTGGGGCAGACGCTGATCAGGCTGGGCCTCGACGGGCTCGCCGACGGCCACCTGCACCCGCCTGCTCATGGCCTCACTCCATGAGGCGGCTCGGTCGCCGGGGAGCCGCCGCCTTCCCTCGTCGCTCCGGTCGCTACGCTCCCGACGCTCCTCAGTCCAGGCGACGGCGCTCTCTCGCCTGACGGTGTAGTTTTTTCCCGAAGGCTGCTGGGAGGGGCGGAATGGTCATCGGTGACCGCTATGAGCTCGACGACCTCCCTCTCGGGCAAGGCGGCATGGGCGCCGTCTACGCGGGCCATGACCGCCACCTCGACCGCCGGGTCGCGGTGAAGCTGCTCAGGCTGCCCAGCGGGCCGGATCACGAGCTGGAGCGCAGGTTCATCCGCGAGGCCCGCATCCTGGCCAGGCTGGAGCATCCGGGCGCCCCGGTCCTCTACGACTTCGGCACGCACGAGCAGCGGCTCTACCAGGTGATGCAGTTCATCGAGGGCGTCACGGTGGCCGACGTGGTCAGCGAGCACGGCCCGCTGCCCGTGTCGTGGGCCGCCGCGATCGCCGCCCAGGCGTGCGCCGTGCTGTCGGCGGCCCACGCACTGGCCATCTGCCACCGCGACCTCAAGCCCACCAACCTCATGCTCTGCCCGGACGGCAGCGTGAAGGTGCTCGACTTCGGGCTGGCCATGCTCCGTGACGCGGACGTCACCACGTTCACGAGGATCGGGCAGATCCTGGGCACTCCGGCGTACATGGCTCCGGAGCAGATCCAGCACGGCGTCGCGGAGCCGCGCAGCGACCTGTACTCGCTGGGCTGCGTCCTGCACGAGATGCTGACCGGCCGCCAGCTCTTCACCGGCCCCACCGACTACGTGGTCTTCGAGCAGCAGGTCAAGGAGCGCCCGCCGGCCATCCCGGGGCTGCCGCGCGAGCTGGACGTGCTGCTGTCGCAGCTGCTGGAGAAGCGGCCGGAAGACCGGCCCGCCGACGCGAACGAGCTGTACGAACGGCTCGACCCGTTCGCAGTGGAGCTGCCCGTGCTGCCCGGCTTCCTCACGAAGGCCCCGAGCCCCGGCCGCATGTACGCCCGCATGGCGGGCCGCGCGCTCAACGCCTGAACACGCTCTCTCGGGTCTCCGGATCGTTATTTAGCCACCGTTGACAGGCTGGCGTGATGGCCGCGACTCTCTGAGAGAGCGCTCTCTCAACCATCCCCCTAGCCCTGATCCAGGAGGGTTTTGCGATGATCCCTCGCATCCGGCGGCTCGGCCTGCCCTTGATCACCGCGTCCGTGCTGGCCCTCGCCACGGCGTGCGGCGGTGGCGGCGGGAGCACCGCGACAGAGGCCGGCCCGAAGCCGGGAGAGAAGATCAAGCTCACCGTCGACCTCTTCGGCGATTTCGGCTTCAAGCCGCTCTACGAGGAGTACAAGAAGACCCACCCCCAAATCGAGGTCGTCGAGAACGTCACGCAGTTCAACGACCACCACAGCAATCTGGTCAAGCGGCTGGCCACGAACGCCGGCGCGGGGGACATCGCCGCGGTCGAGGTCGGCTACATCAGCACGTTCACCGCGCAGCCCGGCAAGTTCGTGGACCTCAAGCAGTACGGGCTGGACAAGCGGCAGTCCGACTACCTCGACTGGAAGTGGCAGCAGGGCCTGAGCAAGGACGGCACGCAACTACTCGGGCTCGGCACCGACGTGGGCGGGCTGGCCATGTGCTACCGCAAGGACCTGTTCAAGAAGGCCGGGCTGCCGACTGACAGAACCGAGGTGGCGGCCCTCTGGCCGACCTGGGAGCAGTACATCGCGACCGGCAAGAAGTTCGCCGCGGCGAACGTGGCGGGGGCCAAGTTCGTGGACTCCCCCGGTGAGATCTTCCGCGCCATGGTCAACCAGGCGCCCGTCGGCCTGTACGACGCCCAGGACAACATCATCGTGGACTCGAACCCGGCCGTGAAGCAGGCCTGGGACCTGTCCAACCAGCTCACGCAGGACGGCCTGACCGCCAAGCTGGCGGCCTTCTCGCCGCCGTGGAACACCGGCTTCGCCAAGGGCTCGTTCGCCACGATCATCTGCCCGGCCTGGATGACCGGCTTCATCCAGGAGCAGGCCAAGAACGCGGCCGGCAAGTGGGACATCGCGACCGTGCCCGGCGGCTCGGGCAACAGCGGCGGCTCACACCTGATGGTGCCCAAGCAGAGCAAGCACCCGAAGGAGGCGGCCGAGCTGATCGACTTCCTGACCTCGAAGGACAACCAGGCCAAGGTGTTCAAGGAGGAGGGAACGTTCCCGTCGATCCCGGCCCTGTACGACGACCCGTCGATCCAGAACTTCACCAAGCCGTTCTTCGGCGACGCCCCCATCGGCAAGATCTACTCCGACGCCGCCAAGGCGCTCAAGCCGCAGCACCTCGGCCCCAAGGAGGCCGACGTCCGGACCGCCGTCGGCAACGGGCTCGGCCGCGTCGAACAGGGCAAGCAGACGCCTGACGAGGCGTGGGCCCAGGTGCTCGAGGACGTCAAGAAGATCAAATGAGCACCCTTCCCCTCGCGGTCTCGCGGCGGCGTAGGCGCGGTGTGCGGCACACCCTCGACATGAGGGTGTCGCCGTACGCCTACGTGGCCCCGTTCTTCCTGCTCTTCTGCGCCTTCGGGCTGTTCCCGCTCATCTACACGGCCTGGGTGAGCCTGCACGAGTGGACGCTGCTGTCCGAGACCCAGACGTTCATCGGCCTGGACAACTACACGACACTGCTCGGCGACGGGTACTTCTGGAACGCCACCTTCAACACCCTGTCCATCGGCGTGCTCTCCACCGTGCCGCAGCTCCTGCTGGCCATCTGGCTGGCGCACCTGCTCAACCGGCGGCTGCGCTTCCAGACGCTGTTCAGGATCGCGCTGCTGCTGCCGAACGTCACGAGCGTGGTGGCGGTCGTGGTCATCTTCAGCCAGCTCTTCGGCCGGGACTTCGGCCTGATCAACTGGGTTCTCTCGTGGTTCGGCGCAGGCGACATCGACTGGGCCGCGGGCACCGCGACCTCGCACATCGCCCTGTCCGTGATGATCATGTGGCGCTGGACCGGCTACAACGCGCTGATCTTCCTGGCCGCCATGCAGGCCGTGCCGCGCGAGCTGTACGAGGCCGCCACCATCGACGGCGCGAGCGGCTTCAGGCAGCTCCGCAAGATCACGATCCCGATGATCCGGCCCACGATCATCTTCGTGGTCATCGTCTCGACGATCGGCGCCATGCAGATCATCGCCGAGCCCCTGCTGTTCGGGCAGAGCAGCGGCGGCGGGGGCGGCATCGCCACCGGCGGGCCAGACCGGCAGTTCCAGACCCTGGCGCTGTTCGTCTACGAGCAGGGCTTCGCGAACTCGACGTTCGACTTCGGCTACGCCTCGGCGGCGTCCTGGCTGATGTTCCTGGCCGTGGTGATCGTCGCGGGGATCAACTTCCTGATCAGCCGCAGGGTGAAGGGCGGGCTGGTATGAGGCTGCGTTACCTGACCCTGATCGCGGTGGCCTTCTTCTCGGCGTTCCCGCTCTACTACAGCGTCGTGGTGGCCTCCAGGCACAACTCGGCGCTGGCCGAGGTGCCACCGCCGCTGATCCCCGGCGGGAACTTCTTCGCCAACGTCTCCCGGGTCTTCGACACCGTCCCCTTCGGGCTCGCGCTGGTCAACTCCGTCATCGTGGCCGGATCCATCTCCATCGCGGTGATGTTCTTCTCGACGCTGGCCGGGTTCGCCTTCGCCAAGCTGAAGTTCAGGGGCAGGAACATCATGCTCGTGATCACCGTGGCCACCATGATGGTCCCGGCGCAGCTCGGCATCATCCCGCTCTACATGCTCATGGTGAAGCTGGAGTGGACCGGCACCACCTACGCGCTGATCGTGCCCGCGCTGGTCAACGCGTTCGGCGTGTTCTTCATGACCCAGTACCTGACGCGCGCCCTGCCCACGGAGCTGCTGGAGGCGGGCCGGGTGGACGGGTGCTCGACGTGGGGGCTGTTCTGGCACGTCGTGCTGCCCGCCGCCCGCCCGGCGGCGGCGGTGCTCGGCATGCTGACGTTCATGTCGGCATGGAACGACTACTTCTGGCCGCTGGTCGTGCTGAACCCCGACAACCCGACGGTCCAGGTGGCCCTCTCGACGCTGGCCAGCGGGTACGTCAACGACTACGTGCTGGGGCTCGCGGGCACGGCGATCGGCACCCTGCCGCTCGTGGCCGTCTTCGCACTGTTCGGCAGGCAGATCATCGGCGGAATCATGCAAGGAGCTGTTAAAGGATGATCTTTCCCGAGGACTTCGTCTGGGGCGCCGCGACGGCCTCCTATCAGATCGAGGGGGCGGTCAAGGAGGACGGGCGAGGCCAGTCGATCTGGGACACCTTCTCCCACACCCCCGGGAACGTGGCGAACGGCGACACCGGAGACGTGGCCTGCGACCACTACCACCGCTACCGCGCCGACGTCGGGCTGATGCGCGAGCTGCGGCTGGCGGCCTACCGCTTCTCGGTCGCGTGGCCACGCATCCAGCCGGACGGCGCGGGCTCGATCAACCCACGCGGGCTGGCGTTCTACGACAAGCTCGTCGATGAGCTGCTCGCCGCCGAAATTTCGCCATTTATCACGCTCTATCACTGGGATCTTCCTCAAGCACTCGAAGACCGTGGTGGTTGGACAAATCGAGATACGGCGTACCGGTTCGCCGACTACGCCCAGGTCGTCCACGACAAGCTCGGGGACCGGGTGGGCAACTGGGCCACGTTGAACGAGCCGTGGGTGGCGGCCTTCCTCGGCTACGGCAACGGCGTGCACGCGCCGGGCCGCCGCGCCCCGGCCGACGCCCTGCGCTCGGCGCACCACCTGCTGCTCGGCCACGGGCTGGCCGCGCGCCGGCTGCGCTCGTCCGGCGCACGGAGCATCATGCTGGTGGTCAACTCCTCTCCGGTGCTCACCCCCGCCCAGGTCAACGACCCCTCGGCGGTGCCCGGCGAGGCGGACGCGGCCGTCGCGGACCGCATCCACGCGCTGCTGACCAGGCAGTTCCTCGATCCGGCCATGCTCGGGACGTACCCGGACGAGGTTCTCGATGCGGCGGCGCGCAACGGCGGTACGGACCACATCCAGGACGGCGACCTCACGCTGATCAACGCGCCGATCGACCTGGTGGGCGTGAACTACTACAACCCGTGCGTGGTGGAGGCGGGTCCCGGGCTGCCCGCCGACGCCGCGTGGCCGGGCTCGGAGGGCGTCAGGTTCGCCACGGCGGACGCGCCGACGACCGCGATGGGCTGGCCGATCGTGCCGGACGGCCTGTCCAGGCTCCTCGTACGGCTGTCGCGGGACTATCCGCAGGTCGGCCTCATGGTCACGGAGAACGGCGCGGCCTTCGAGGACGTCGTGGAGAACGGGCGCGTACACGATGCCGAGCGGGTCGCGTACCTCGACGGCCACCTGCGCGAGGTCCACCGGGCCATCGAGGCGGGCGCGGACCTGCGCGGATATCTGGTCTGGTCGCTGCTCGACAACTTCGAGTGGGCCGAGGGCTACCGGCGCAGGTTCGGCATCGTCCATGTCGACTACGCGACACAAACCAGGGTGCTCAAAGACAGTGCTCTCTGGTACAGAGACGTCATCGGCAGGAACGCCCTGTAGATTTTTTCCGTGCTCTCACACTTGGTGCTGTCATGAGACGCCCGACCCTCGAGGCAGTCGCCGCCCGGGCGGGGGTCTCGCGCGCCACCGCATCCCGGGTCGTCAACGGCCAGACGACGGTGGCGCCTCACATCCGCGACGCCGTGCTGCGCGCGATCGACGAGTTGCGCTACGTGCCCAACCCGGCCGCGCGCAGCCTCGTCACCCAGCGCACCGACTCGATCGCCCTGGTCGTCAGCGAGCCGGGCACCCGGGTCTTCTCCGAGGACCCGATGTTCTCCACGGCGATCAGGTCGGCGTCGATGGAGCTCGAGGCGGTGAACAAACAGGTCGTGCTGCTGCTGGCCTCCTCCGCCAAGAGCCACGCCCGCGTGGAGCGTTACATCGCGGGCGGGCACGTCGACGGCGTCATGCTGATCTCCATGCACGGCGCCGACCCGCTGCCGTCCGCGCTCTCGCGCCTGCGTGTCCCCGTGGTCTCCTACGGGCGGCCCGCCGTCCCGGTGGACATCCCGTACGTCGACAACGACAACGTGGGCGGGGCGGAGACCGGGGTCCGTTACCTGGTGGAGTCGGGGCGGCGGAGGATCGCCACGATCGCGGGCCCGCAGGACATGATCGGCGGCCAGGACCGGCTGGCCGGCTACCGCAACGTGCTGCGCGACTCCGACCTCCGCTCGATCGTCGCGATCGGCGACTTCACGCGGGAGTCGGGCGCGGTCGCGATGCGGCAGCTCCTGCGCGACGATCCCGACCTGGACGCCGTCTTCGTGGCCAACGACCTGATGGCGGTCGGGGCCCTGCAGTCGCTCCGTCAGTCCGGGCGCCGGGTACCCGACGATGTGGCCGTGGTGGGCTTCGACGACATCGAGGCGGCGAAATACACCGAGCCGCCGCTGACGACGCTCAGGCACCCGGTGGCCGAGCAGGCGGCGGCCATGGTGGGGCTCCTGCTCAATCTGTTCGAGGGCGGGCCGACGGATCCGGTGATCATGCCCACGGAGCTCGTGATCCGGGAGTCGGCCTAGATGGTCTCCACCAGCGCCGCACTGGCCGTCGCCGTCTCGCTGGCCGAGGAGCACGGCGTCCAGGTGCGGGACCCGGTGGTACTCAACGACTCGTTCAACCTCCGGATCCATCTGCGGCCTGCGCCGGTCGTGGCGCGGGTGCCGACCGTGACCGCGCTGGGGCGGGCGCGGCCCGCCGACGCGTTGCGGCGGGAGGTCGCCGTCGTGTCCTACCTGCACGGGCAGGGCGTGCCGGTGGTGCCGCCGAGCGACCTGCTGCCCGCCGGGCCGCATCTGCGTGACGGGGTCGCGGTCTCCTTCTGGACGCACGTCGAGCACGATCCCGGCCATCAGATGAGCCCGGAGGTGGCCGGGCGGGCGCTCGCCGCGCTGCACGAGGCGCTCCGGGGTTTCCCCGGCGGGATGCCCTATCTCGGGCCGGTGCTCGACGAGCCGCTGCGGCTGCTGGAGCTGCTCGATGGGGAGGTCCCGCCCGACGTGCTGGCGCGGCTGCGGGACGCGCACGCGGGCCTGGCCGAACGGCTGACGGGCCGGCCGGCGCAGGCGGTCCACGGGGACGCGCATCCCGGCAACCTCCTCGCCACCCCCGCCGGGCTGCTATGGAACGACTTCGAAGAGAGCATGGCCGGGCCCGTCGAATGGGATCTGGCCTGCCTGCTGCGTACGAGGCGGCTCGACGGGCGGGCGGCCGTCCGGGCCTACGGGCATGATCCCGACGATCCAGGGCTGCGGGATCTCCTGGCGGCGCGCGGGCTGCAGGGGACGCTGTGGATGCTCGTCAGGGCGCTGCGGCTGCCCGCCGGGGCCGCCGACGCCCGCGCGGCGCTGGAGGCGTGGCTCCGGGACCCCAGCGGCGCCACCCGCTGAACCGGGACCGCTGCGACCTCTCCCGCCGCCGGGCGCTGGACCGAGCCACGAGGTCCCCAGGCGTTAGACCGGGACCACACCGCCGCGCGGGCCGAGGAAGTAGCCGCCGGTGACGTCCAGGACGTGACCGGTGATCCACCGGGACTCCTCGCTCGCGATCAGCGCCACGGCGTCCGCGATGTCCTCGGGGCGGCCGATGCGGCCCAGCGCGGTGACCTCCGTGACCTGCCGCTCGCCGGTGCCGTCGTCCTCGTGGAGCCAGGCGTTCATGTCCGTCTCCGTGACGCCCGGGGAGACGGTGTTCACGGTGATGCTCCGGTCGCCGAGGATGGGCGCCAGGCTGAAGCTCAGCGTGTCGAGCGCTCCCTTGGTCATCGAGTAGACGAGGTCAGGGAGGGCGATGCGGACGACGGCCGAGGAGATGTTGATGATCCGGCCTCCGTCGTTCAGGAGCGGCAGGGCGCGTTCGATGATGAAGTACGGCGCCCGCACGTTCACGGCGAAGACCCGGTCGAACTGCTCCTCGCTCACCGTGCCCAGCACGCCGGCCAGGATGGCGGCGTTGTTGACCACTATGTCCAGCCGCTCCCCCTGAATGCCTTCGAACAACGCGTCCACGCCGTCCTCGAACGCCGCCTTGACCGCGTACGCCTGCCCGCCCGCGCCCTCGATCGCGGCCACCGTCTCCTTGGCCAGGTCGTCGTTCCTGGCGTAGTGGACGATCACGCGGGCTCCGTCCGCGGCCAGGCGCTCGGCGATGGCCCGTCCGATGCCGCGCGACGCTCCGGTTACCAATGCGGTCTTTCCCGATAGATCTCTCATGCGTTCCATCGTGGGTGGCGGCTCTCCCGCCCGTCCAAGACCGGCTGTTATAGCTTTTTGCTATGGATGCCCATATTCGGGATCTGCGATATTTCGTGGCGGTCGCCGAAGAGCTGAGCTTCACCCGGGCGGCGGCCGAACGGCTGTTCATCTCGCAGCCCTCGTTGAGCAGGCAGATCAGACAACTGGAGCTGTCCCTGCGGGCCAGGCTGTTCGAACGCGACCGCCGTACCGTGACGTTGACGGCGGCGGGGGCGGCGCTGCTGCCTGAGGCCCGGCGGATCGTCGAGCAGTGGGAGGGCGCGCAGCGGGCGGTGGCGGCGGCGCGTGAGGACCGGACGCTGGTCGTCGGGTTCCAGACGCGGATCGGGCGCGGGCTCGTGCCGTCCATCTCGTGTGCGCTGCCCGGCTGGGACCTGCGTTTCCGCCAGGTCGCGTGGAGCGACCCCACCGTCGGGCTGGGCGACGGGCAGGTGGACGTGGCCGTCGCGTGGTTGCCCATGCCCGACCACGGCGAGTACGAGTGGACGGTGGTGAGCACGGAGGAGCGCTGGGTGGCGCTGCCCACGGTCCATCCGCTGGCAACCCGCTCCGAGGTCACGCTCGCCGACCTGGCCGGGGAGCCGTTCGTGGCGCTGCCGGTCTCGGCCGGACCCATGCGGGACTTCTGGCTGGCCAACGACCAGCGCTCGAAGCCGGCAGTCGTGGGGGCGGAGGCGGAGACGGCCGAGGAGGCGTTCGAGCTGGTCGCGTCCGGGCGGGCCGTGGTGCTGGTCTCGGCCGGGAACGCCGAGCTCTACCGCCGGGACGACGTGGTCGGCAGGCCCGTCGCGGGGTTGCCGCCGAGCAGGCTCGCCGTCGTCTGGCGGAGGAGTGATCGGCGGCAGGCCGTGCGGACGCTGGTGGACGCGTTCGTCACGTGCATGTGCGCCGCCTGATCGTCGTATGTTGACACCGTATACCACGGCGCCGCTGCCGGTGCTGCTGCTGCTCGCCGCCCGCCCTGTGGGTGTCGTTCATGTAACTGACCGCGCTGACCAACCCGACCGGCATCATCTGGCCGTTCGCCACATCCGTGGCCGACGTGCCCGTCGTGACCCAGATCGCGCTGGCCGCCGCCGGGCTGGTCGCGCTGCTGTCAGTCCCGCGTGAGCCAGGCCGTGGTGTCGGTGGGCAGGATGCCTTCCTCCAGCGGGCCGCTGGCGAGGAGGAGCCGGCCCGCCGGTAGCGGCACCGGATCAGGGCTCAGGTTGGTGACACAGGTCAGGCCCGAGTCGCGGGTGAAGGCCAGGACCTCGTCGCCCAGCGGGAGCCAGGTCATAGTGCCGTCCCCCAGCAGGTCTCGGCGCAGACCCAGGGCGGTGCGGTAGAGGTTGAGCATCGAGCCCAGGTCCGTGCGCTGTGCTTCGGCCGTCAGCTTGCGCCAGCTCTCCGGCTGCGGCAGCCACGGCGTGCCGGCGCCGAAGCCGAACGGGGGCTCGTCGCCGGACCAGGGCAACGGGATGCGGCAGCCGTCCCTGCCCGGGTTCGTCCCGCCTGACCGGACGTACATCGGGTCCTGGCGGAGCTCGTCCGGGAGGTCTTCCACCTCTGGGAGGCCCAGTTCCTCGCCCTGGTAGACGTACACGGAGCCGGGGAGCGCCATGGCCAGCAGGGCCGCGGCCCTCGCGCGGCGGTAGCCCAGCTCCAGGTCGGACGGGGTGCCGTGGAGGCGGCCTCCGTGTTCGAACGAGGTGTCCTCGCGGCCGTACCGGGTGACCGGGCGGGTCACGTCGTGGTTCGACAGGACCCACGTCGGCGGGGCGCCGATGGGCGTGTGGGTGGCGAGGGTCAGGTCGATGACCCTGCGCAGCTCCGCCGGGTCCCACGGGCAGGACAGGAAGTCGAAGTTGAAGGCCGTGTGGAGCTCGTCGGGGCGGAGGTAACGCGCGAAACGCTCCTGATCGGGGAGCCAGACCTCCCCGATCAGAATGCGCTCGCCGTACTCGTCGGCCACCTCGCGCCACCGACGGTAGACGTCGTGGACCTCGTCGAGGTCTTCGTAACTTGTATCCGACTTGATCAGCAGGGCCGCGGAGTCGATGCGCACGCCGTCCACGCCCCGGTCGAACCAGAAGCGCAGCACGTCCTCGAACTCCTGGTGGACCTCCGGATTGCCCCAGTTGAAATCTGGTTGCCCCGGAGCGAACAGGTGCAGATACCACTGGCCGTCGGGAACCTGGGTCCAGGCCGAGCCACCGAAGATCGACTGCCAGTCGTTGAGCGGCTCGTCGCTGAACCAGAAGCGGTCCCTGGCGGCAGGGTTCTCCAGCGCCTCCTTGAACCAGGCGCTCTCCGTGGAGCTGTGGTTCGGCACCACATCGATGATGACCTTGATGCCGAGCTCGTGCGCCTCCTCGATGAACCGCTCCGCCTCGGACAGCGTGCCGAAGACCGGCTCGATGTCGCGGTAGTCGGCCACGTCGTAGCCGCCGTCGGCCATCGGCGACGGATACCACGGGTTCAGCCAGATGGCGTCGATCCCGAGATCCTTCAGATACGGCAGGCGGGAGCGCAGGCCGGCGAGGTCGCCCACCCCGTCACCGTTCCCGTCGGCGAAGCTACGCAGGTAGACCTGGTAGATCGCGGCCCCCCGCCACCACGTTTGCGACATGCGCTTATCCCTTGATGCTTCCGGCGGTGAGGCCCGCCATGATGTGCCGTTGGAAGATGAAGAAAACGATGATCATCGGGATGCCGGCGATGACCAGACCACCCATGACCTGGTTCTGGGTCACCGCTCCCGCCGTCTGCGACAGGCCCACGCTGATCGTCATCTTGTCGCTGTCGGTCATGACCAGCAGCGGCAGGACGAAGTCCTTGAACGCGGTGACGATCGTGAAGATGGAGACCACGCCCAGGATCGGCCTGGAGACCGGCAGCACGACCGACCACAGCACCCTCAGCGGGCCCGCGCCGTCGATCTGCGCCGCCTCGATCAGCTCCCGTGGGATGGAGTCGAAGAACCGCTTGAGCAGGAAGATGTTGAAGCCGTTCGCCGCCGCGGGGAACCACAGGCCCCAGGCGTTGTTGAGCAGCCCCAGGTCCACGATCGTGACGTAGAGCGGGATGAGGATGACCATCGGCGGGATCATCAGCGTGGCCAGCATCGCGCCGAGGATCATGTTGCCGAACATCGGGCGCAGCTTCGACAGCGCGTACGCCGCCGTGACGTCCACCGCCATGGAGAACAGCCAGGCGCCCAGCGCGTAGTACGCGGTGTTCGCCAGCAGCGTGCCGATGTCGAACAGGTCCCACGCCTCGAAGAACGCGCCCAGCGACGGGTCGGCCGGGACGAGCGTCGGCGGCATCTCGGCGATCTCCTCCGGCGTCTTCATGGCGCCGGTGACCATCCAGTAGAGCGGGAAGACGAAGGCCAGCGTGAAGATGACGATGACGGCGACGAGCACGAGCCAGTAGATCCGCCTGCCCCACCTGCTGTTGAGCTGGTGCGGCGAGATGATCGTGCGGAACTGCACCTGGATCGGCTTCGGCGACCTCCGCCGGTTCCTCGGCCTCGCCCTCCGAGCCGGCTCGGAGACCGGCGCCCGTTTGTGCTGAGTCGCTGTCATGCCTTGTCCTCACGGGTCGTCCTGAGCTGGAGGGCCGCGAAGAGGAGGAGCGCGAGCATGAGCATCATGCCGAGCGCGCCCGCCTGGCCGTAGTTCATCTGCGAGAAGGCGAACTGGTACATCAGGTACGCGACGGAGACCGTGGCGTTCTCCGGGCCGCCGCCGGTCAGCATGTACGGCTCGATGAACACCTGCATGGTCGCCACGATCTGCAGCATCAGCATGAGCAGCAGGATCAGCCGGGTCTGCGGGATCGTGACGTGCCTGATCCGCTTGAAGATCCCGGCCCCGTCGAGCTCGGCGGCCTCGTACAGCTCGGGCGCGATGTTCTGCAGCGCCGCCAGGTAGATGAGCGTCGCGCTGCCCATGTTCATCCAGGTCGAGACGAGGACCAGGGAGATCAGGGCGGTCGACGACGAGTCCAGCCAGGCCAGCGGCGGCAGGTGGAGGAGGTCCAGGATCTGGTTGAACAGCCCGGGCCCCGGATCGTAGAACCACCTGAACAGCAGCACCGCGACGATCGGCGGCAGCATGACCGGCAGGTAGACCACGAACCGCAGGTAGGCCCGGGCGTGACGCAGCTCGTTGAGCACGAGCGCGACGACGAACGGCACGGCATAGCCGCACAGCAGCGCGAGCAGCGTGAACTCCACGGTGTTCAGCCAGGCCTCGCCGAAGGCCGGGTCCTGAACGGCTGCCTTGAAGTTGTCCAGCCCCACCCAGGTGGGCGGGTTGATCAGGTCGGTCTTCTGGAAGCTCAGAATGAACTCCCTGACCATCGGATACCAGGCGAACACCGTGAAGCAGAACAGCGCCGCGCAGAGGAACCCGTAGGCCGTCAGATTGCGCCTCAAGATCCCCATAAGGTCAGCCCTTGGCCGCCAGCATGGAGTTGGCCTTGGTCTCGGCGTCCGCCAGAAGCTGGTCGATGTTGGCGTCCTTGCGGCTCAGCACGCCCGACATGACCACGTCGAGGATGGCGTACAGCTCCTGCGCGTGGACCGGCTCGGCCTTCGGCGGGATGGTCGCGGCGGCCTGGACGTACGGCTCGTAGTTCTGGACCGGCAGCGAGGCGTTCTTCACGCGGTCGGCCTGGATGGCCTTGCCGGTGGCCGAGTCGCCGTAGACGTCGTTGTCGGGCACGCCGACCGGGTTGCCGTTGGCCTTGCCCCGGGCGAAGTCGAAGCGGCCCTTGCCGACGGTGTTGAAGCGGAAGTCGACCCACTCCAGGCCCGCCTTGGCCTCCTCGGGGGTGGCCTTCGGGTTGATCATGAACGCTTCGCCGCCGCTCAGCGACGCCTTGGCCTCGGGGAAGCCGGTGATGCCGTAGTCGGCGACGTTGCCCTTGAACTTGTTGACCACGTCGGTGACCACGTCGGGCGCGCCCAGCATCATGCCGACCTTGCCGCTGCCCATCGCCACCATCAGCGGCTCCCAGCCGACCAGGAGCTTGTTGCCCATGCTGTTGTCGGTCCAGCGCATGTCGTGCAGGTTCTGCAGCACGGCCTTGCCCTCGGGGGAGTTGAACGCGGCCTTCTTGTTGTCGGGGGTCAGGATGTTGCCGCCGCGACCGTAGATGGCCTGGGTGAAGTGCCAGCCGCCGGTGTTGCCGCCGGAGTACTCGCCGTAGCCGACGTAGCCGGCGCCGAGCGCGGCGATCTTCTTGGCCGCGTCACGGACCTCGGCCCACGTCTTGGGCGGGTTGCCGGGGTCGAGCCCGGCCTTGGTGAACAGGGCGCGGTTGTAGACCAGGCCGACGCTGTAGTGGACGTTCGGCACGCCGTACACCTTGCCGTCCTTGGTGACCAGCTCGCGGACGTCGGAGCGCAGGTCGTTCCAGTTCTTGATGCTGCTGGTGTACTGCGAGATGTCGAGTGCCTGGCCCTGGCCGATGACGTCGTTGTAGTTGGTCACGGGCACCACGAAGACGGTCTCCATCTGACCGCCGGCCAGCTTGGGGCCGAACGTCTTGGGGTCGAAGCACGGCTGCTGGTCCGTGCTCTTGACCGTCACGCCGGGGTGCGCCTTCATGAACGTGGCCACGTCGTCGTCCCAGGACTGCCGCTCCTTCGGCGCGGACCTGGCGGGCTGGCACGCCACCGTGATCGTCACGGCCTTGGCGCCGCCCGCCGACGGGGTGGCGGGCTCGCTGGAGCCACAGGCTGTGGCCGAGATGCCGAGCACGGATACGAGCAAGAGTCCGGTGGATCTCCGCATTGATCTGACCCTTCTGATGCGAGGTGCCCACACCATAGGATCGCGGACCGAAGTGCGCAATATTTCGACTTCATATTGCAAGATAACGACTGCATCACACTGGCCCACGTGACGGCCCCGCCCCTCCGTACGGGGCTGGTGTCCCTTTGGGAAAGGGCCGTTGGCCTGGAGGCCCTTACCCAGCGCACAGGCGGGGTCCTGTCGCAAGGGAGGGGCGCGGGGCCAGGGTCGATCGGGGCCGGGAACGGCCGTGGGAGGGGGCGCGGGCCGGTGGCGTCAGGCGTGCGCGCGGGCGACAGGAGGGGACGTGCCCGCGTCGAATGCGCGCGGGCGGTGAGACGGGCGTGGCCGCGGGATCAGGTGCGGGCTCGGGCCGTGGAGGCGCGGACGACCAGTTCCGGCTCGAAGAGGAGCTCGTCCGCCGGCACCACCGCCTTGTCGATCTGCGCGACCAGCAGGTCCACGGCGGCCCGGCCCATGGCGTCGATGGGCTGGCGGACGGTCGTCAGCGGGGGCTCGGTGCAGTTCATGAGCGCGGAGTCGTCGAAGCCGATGACCGAGATGTCCCCGGGCACGGCGAGTCCCGCGCGGCGGGCCGCCCTGACGGTGCCGAGCGCGAGCAGGTCGCTGGCGCAGATCACGCCGGTCACGCCGCGCCTGACCAGCCGGGCGGCGGCCGCGTGGCCGCCCTCCAGCGAGAACATCGTGTGCTCGACCAGCTCGGGGTCACCGCCCTCCGCCTGGAACGTCTCCAGCTTGCGCCGCGACGGCATGTGGTCCTTGGGCCCGAGCACCATGCCGACCCGCTCATGACCGAGCGCGCGCAGGTGGGCCAGGGCCATCTCGGCGGCCACCACGTCGTCACACGAGACCTGCGGGAAGTCGAGGTGCTGGACGGCCGCGTTCACCAGCACGGTGGGCAGCTTGCGCTCGTGCAGCAGCTCGTAGTGCCCGTGCGAGGCGTCGGCCTGGGCATAGAGGCCGCCGGCGAAGACGACGCCGCTGACCTGCTGCTGGAGCAGCAGGTCCACGTAGTCGGCCTCGGAGACGCCGCCGACCGTGCGGGTGCACAGCACAGAGGTGAACCCTTGCTGGGCCAGCGCCCCGCCGACCACTTCCGCGAAGGCGGGGAAGATCGGGTTCTGCAGCTCGGGGAGCACGAGGCCGACCAGCCGGGCCCGATCGCCGCGCAGCTGGGTGGGGCGTTCGTAGCCGAGCACGTCGAGAGCGGTCAGCACGGCCTCGCGGGTCGCGTCGGACACCCCGGGCTTGCCGTTGAGCACACGGCTCACGGTCGCCTCGCTCACCCCGACCTTCTTGGCCACCTCTGCGAGTCGTCGCGTCATGCGCAAACTATACGGCCTTCGACGCAAGCGCTTGCAATGGCTTACGTGGATAAGACGTCCGGCCTTGCACAGCGTCCACGGCGGACTTCCCACGTCCGGGCGCTTCCTGACCAGCGGGGAGTCGCCGCTTCACGCGTCTCTTGTCAGTCAAGTGCTTGCGAAATATCGTCGAAATATTGCGGCTATCTGCTCGGCATCTTATGGTTCGGCCATCCGCCTTACCCGAAGGGCCACCCCCATGAGAGCTCTGTTAGCCGCCCTTTCGTTAGTCATCGGACTCCTGGCCGCACCCGCGTACGCGGCGGCCGACACCAACCTCGCGGCCGGCAAGACCGCCACCGCCAGCAGCTCCACCGACGTCTACGCCGCCGCCAACGTCACCGACGGCAACCAGGCCACCTACTGGGAGTCGGCCAACAACGCCTTCCCGCAATGGGTCCAGGTCGATCTGGGCGTCGGCGCGAGCGTCAACAAGCTCGTGCTCAAGCTGCCCTCCGGCTGGCCGAGCCGTACCCAGACGCTGACCGTCCAGGGCAGCACGAACGGCTCCGGCTTCAGCACGATCGTCGCCTCGGCGACGTACACGTTCAACCCGACCGCGACGATCACCTTCACGGCCACGACCGCCCGCTACGTCCGGCTGCAGATCACCGCGAACACCGGCTGGCCGGCGGGCCAGGTCTCGGAGTTCGAGGTGTGGGGCAGCCCGCCGGACAACCCGCCGCCGGGCGACGGCACCAACCTCGCGCTCGGCAAGCCGATCATCGAGTCCTCGCACACCCACACGTACGTGGCCGCCAACGCCAACGACAACAACCTCCAGACGTACTGGGAAGGCGCCACTTACCCCAACACCCTCACCGTGCAGCTCGGCGCCAACGCCGACCTGACCTCGATCACACTCAAGCTCAACCCCGACCCCGTCTGGGCCAGGCGCACCCAGACCATCCAGGTCCTCGGCCGCGAGCAGAGCGCCACCGGCTTCACCAACCTCGTCTCCTCGGCCACGTACACCTTCGACCCGGCCACGGGGAACTCGGTGACCATCCCGGTGACCGCCAAGGTCGCCGACGTCCGGCTGCAGATCACCGCCAACTCCGGCGCGCCGGGCGGACAGGTGGCCGAGTTCCAGATCTTCGGCGCCGCGTCGGCCAACCCCGACCTGACCGCGAGCAATCTCACGTCGAGCCCGGCAGCGCCGGTCGAGACCGACGCGGTCACGCTGTCCGCCACGGTCAAGAACGCGGGCACCGCGGGCTCCGCCGCCACCTCCGTGAACTTCTACGCGGGCAGCACCAAGGTCGGCAGCGCCAGTGTGGGCGCGCTGGCCGCAGGGGCGTCGACCACCGTGTCCGCGAACATCGGGGCCAGGGACGCCGGGACCTACCAGCTCTCCGCCAAGGTGGACGAGGACGACAAGGTCATCGAGCTGAACGAGGGCAACAACACCGCCACCGGCACACTGACCGTGAAGCCGGTCGACACGGCCGACCTGATCGCCTCCCCCGTCGCCTGGACGCCCGGCAACCCCGCCGCGGGCAACACGGTGACGTTCTCGGTGGCGATCAAGAACCAGGGCACGGTCGCCTCCAGCGGCGGCTCCCACGGCGTCACGCTGACCGTCACGAACGACTCGGGCACGGTCGTCAAGACCCTGACCGGCTCCGCCGGCGGCGCCATCGCCCCGGGCGCCACCACGAGCCCGGTGAACCTGGGGACGTGGACCGCGGCCAACGGCAAGTACACGATCAAGACCGTACTCGCCGACGACCCCAACGAGCTGCCGGTCAAGCGCGCCAACAACACCAGCGAGTTGCCGCTCTTCGTCGGCCGCGGCGCGAACATGCCGTACGACACGTACGAGGCCGAGGACGCCGTGATCGGCGGCGGCGCGGCCCGCGTCGGCCCGAGCAGGGACATCGGCACGATCGCCGGCGAGGCCTCCGGGCGGCGCGCGGTGACGCTCAACCAGACCGGCGCGTACGTCGAGTTCACCACACGGGCGGACACGAACACCCTGGTCACCCGCTTCTCGATGCCCGACGCCGCGGGCGGCGGCGGCCTCAACTCGACCCTGAACGTCTACGTCGACGGCACGTTCCTCAAGGCCGTCAACCTGACCTCCCGCTACGCCTGGCTCTACGGCGCCGAGGCCAGCCCGAACAACTCGCCCGGCTCGGGACCGCCCAGGCACATCTACGACGAGGCGAACCTGCTCCTCGGCACCACCGTGCCCAAGGGCAGCAAGATCAGGCTGCAGAAGGACGCGGCCAACGGCCAGACGTACGCGATCGACTTCGTGGACTTCGAGCAGGCGACCCCGATCGCCAACCCGGACCCGGCGAAGTACGCCGTACCGACGGGATTCGGGCAGCAGGACGTGCAGAACGCTTTGGACAAGGCCCGCATGGACGCCAACCTGGTCGGCGTCTACCTCCCCCAGGGCGACTACCAGACGTCCGGCAAGTTCCAGGTCTACGGCAAGTCCGTCAAGATCGTCGGCGCCGGCCCCTGGTTCACCAGGTTCTACTCCCCGAGCGGGCAGGAGAACACCGACGTGGGCTTCCGCACGGAGGCCTCGGCCAACGGCTCGACGTTCGCGAACTTCGCCTACTTCGGCAACTACACCTCGCGCATCGACGGCCCCGGCAAGGTGTTCGACCTCTCGAACGTGGCCAACATGACGATCGACAACGTCTGGGCCGAGCACCAGATATGCCTGTACTGGGGCTCGAACACGGACAACATCACGATCAAGAACTCGCGGATCCGTAACCTGTTCGCCGACGGCCTCAACATGACCAACGGCAGCACCGGCAACCACGTCACCAACGTCGAGGCCAGGGCCACCGGCGACGACAGCTTCGCGCTGTTCTCGGCGACCGACAACAACCCGGGCGAGCAGACCGGCAACGTCTTCGAGAACCTCACCTCGATGCTCACCTGGCGGGCCGCGGGCGTCGCCGTGTACGGCGGGTACGACAACACGTTCAGGAACATCTACGTCGCGGACACGCTGACGTACCCGGGCGTCACGATCAGCTCGCTGGACTTCGGGATCCCGATGAACGGGTTCGGCGCCAGCCCGCCGACCACCTTCGACAACATCTCGCTGGTCAGAGCCGGCGGGCACTTCTGGGGGCAGCAGACGTTCCCGGCGATGTGGCTGTTCTCCTCGTCGAAGGTGTTCCAGGGCATCCGCGTCAACAACCTGGACATCGTGGACCCGACCTACAGCGGGATCATGTTCCAGACCGGCTACTCCGGCGGCACACCGCTGAACCCGGTCAAGGACACGATCCTGACCAACGTGTCGATCAGCGGGGCGCAGAAGAGCGGCGACGCCTTCGACGCCAAGTCAGGGTTCGGCATCTGGGTCAACGAGATGCCCGAGCCGGGACAGGGCCCGGCCGTCGGGTCGGCCACGATCAACAACCTGAAGTTCGGCAACAACTACCAGAACATCAAGAACACGACCTCGACCTTCACCCTGACCACAAATTAGAGCTCTGACCTGGTGGGCAACCCCTGCCAGTCACTGACGCTGGTCACCGCGGCGGCGCTCAACAGCGCCCCGCGGTGCAGGCGTTCCTGGGGGATGAGGCCGTCGAGGGCGGCGCTGATGTAGCCGGCCGCGAACGCCTCCCCCGCGCCCGCCGTGTCCACGATGGGGACCTGCCAGCCCTGTACGTCGTACCGCATCCTGTCGGCGCGCACGCTCGCGCCCTTCGCGCCGCGGTCCACCACGACCTCGCGCTCGGGCGTGAGCGCGGGCTTGACCAGGTCGAGCTCGTCCTGGCGGAGGAAGAGCAGGTGCGAGGCGCAGGCCAGCTCACCGAGCACCTCCTCGGCCTCGCGTACCGACGGCCACAGCTCGGGGACGTACTCGACCGAGAAGGAGATCATCACCTCGGCGTTCCTCGCGGCGCTCACGGCGGTGCGCACCGCCTCGAGCGCGTCCCTGCCGAGGCCGGCCGTGAGGCCGGTGACGTGGAGCATCTTCGACGCGGCGATCCGGTCGATGGGCACGTTGCCCGGCGTGAGCCGCGAGCCCGCCGAGCCGGTGCGGTACTGCGTCACTCTGAGTTCGCGGCCGACGCGGGTCTCCCTGAGGATGAGCCCGGTACGCAGCCCTTCGGACACACGCATGTCCGCGACGTCCACACCCTCGCCCTTGAGCGCGGTGAGCACCCTGGCGCCCACTTCGTCGTCGCCCACCTTGCCCAGGTATGCACTCCGGTGCCCGAGTCTGGCCAGTGCGATGGCCAGCGTGAACTCGGGTCCGCACACGTCCAGCCGGGCCTCGCTCTCGTGGCGAACCCTTCCGCTGGTGACGACGCCCAGGGGCTCGCCGAGCGTGTAGACGTCGGTCATGGGCCAGACTGTACTGGGTCACGTGGGTACAGGTGGATTTAAAGCCATAACCCCTGGCTAACGCCTTGATCAAATATTTTCTCTAACTTTTGCCAACTTTTCCTCCCTCACATGGCTCAAAGTAGTAAAGGGAGTCGGCCGCCCCGAGCCGGCTCCGAGTCAATACGGGGAGAGGAATCAGCACCCTCATGAGAAAGATCGCACTGGGTATCGCCTCCGCCATTGTGGGCGGAGCCATGCTGCTGTCGGGCGCGGGGGCGGCCGCGGCTGCCACCAAGACCGACACGCAGCTCAAGATCCGGGACATCACGCCCAACCCGGTCGTGGTCAAGGCCGGAGCCGAGACGACCGCCTACTTCGACATCGGGGCCAGCTCCGACGTCAAGAAGGTCGAGCTCAGCGTGGCGCCCGAGGGCGTCCGCACGCTGCGCGCCAAGGACGTCAAGGACCTCGAGGGCTGGCGCTTCGCCGTCGGCTTCACCGAGGGCGACGCCACCGGCAAGTGGAGCGCCACCGCCGTGGCCTTCGACAGCGCCGGCAAGGAGATCGCCAAGGACACGGCGTTCTTCTCGGTCGAGCTCCAGAAGAGCAAGTCCGAGACGCGCATCTCGCGCTTCAGCGCCGACCCTTACAAGATCCGCAAGGGCAAGAAGATCGAGTTCTCCGGCCGTCTTCAGGTGAATGACGAGGGCTGGGAGGGCGTCCGCGGCGAGAAGGTGAACGTCTACTTCCGCGCGAACGGCTCCAGCGGCTGGAAGTGGGTCGCCTCCGCCAAGACCAGGTGGGGCGGCAAGTTCTACGCCGAGACGCGCGCCTACAAGAGCGGCACGTTCAGGGCCGTGTTCAGCGGTGACGACGAGCTCCAGGGCGCCACGAGCCGCACGGACTACGTGCGGGTCTACGGCTCCTGGTGGCGTCGCTAGTCCAACACACCGAGGCCCGGCCCCTCTCGGGGGCCGGGCCTTCGGCTTTCTCCGCCTGGGAACGGCTCCTTCACCACCCCCAGGTTTAGCGATCACCCATCCCGCGCATGGACAGTCGCATTGCGTTGAACGACCCCCGAAGGAGACCTCGCATGCCGCATCCCCTCATGGCCCTCGTCCTGAGCATGACGAGCACGCTGGGAGCGGCCCCCTCATCCGAGCTGTCCGTACGCTACGAGCAGCCGGGCTCACCCCGCGCTGAGCAGGCCAGGAAGCTCCTCAAGGACAGCGACGCGCTGGAGACCGGGATCCGGCTGCCCGCGCCGATCAAGGTGGTCGCACGTGACTGCGACTCGGCGGAGGCCACCTGGGACCAGGATGAGCGCCGGATCACCATCTGCTACCAGCTGGTCGACCAGGCGCGCCGCGTATTGGACGGCATCTCGGAGACCGAGGAGACCGACGCCGGCACCGAGTCCGCCCGCATGGAGGCCACGCTGTCCGTGCTCTTCCACCAGCAGCTCGGCCACGCTCTGACCACGCTCAACGGCCTGCCTGACAGCGACGCGCAGGCCGACCAGTTCGCGGCGCTGACGCTCCCCGCCGACGCGCCCAAGCGCGTGGTGCCGGCGGCCGAGGCCCGCCACCTGCTCGCCGGTCACAGCGGCATCGACGAGCTGTCGGCGACAGCCGAATCCGCCACGTTCTCCTGCCTGCTGTACGGCGCCGACCCCGCCAAATACCACCGCATCGCCCAGGGCGGCTGGGTTGCGCCCGAGCGGGCGCCTTCGTGCGCCGACGAGTACAACCGGGTCAGGTCCGCCATCGGTTCCATGGCCGTGAAAGCAGGCACATAGCGGGTAGCGTCCGGGTATGGCCGAGGATCTGCTCAAAGACTTCAACCCGTTCGACATCTTCGACGCAGAGGCCGCCCGGCTCGACCGGTTCTTCAGCGGGCTCGACGAGCCCGGCTGGCAGCGGCCGTCCCGCTGCGAGGGCTGGTCGGTACGCGACGTGCTGGGTCACCTGGCGGGTGAGGAGCTCTACAACCACGCCTGCCTGGACGGGGACGTGGAGAACCTGCTGACCCGGCTTTCGAAGGCCGGCGTGTCGGGGTTCAACGACTTCAACGAGTGGTCGGTGCGGCAGCGGCGCGGCATGCCCGTGGAGGACGTGCTGGAGGAGTGGCGCACCAAGAACGGCGAGACGCGGCGGCGCATGCGGGAGCTCGGACCGGACGGGCTGCTCGACACGATGGCCGGGCCCTATCCGTGCGGATTGCAGGGCTTCCACTACGACTCCGAGTACGCCACCCACGCCGACGACGTCGGCGCGCCCGTGGCCGAGTCCGAGGCCGACGACAGGACGTTGTGGCGGGTGGCCGTGGGGCGGTTCGTGCTGAAGGAGCAGGAGGCCAAGGTGCAGGTGGAGCAGACGGCCGACGAGATCTGGGCCGCCGTGAACGGAGTCACCGCCTCGCTGTCGTACCCCGAGTTCGTGGAGGCCACGATCGGGCGTCTGCCCGCCTCCCACGGGATCGACCCGCGCGTCGTAGCGGCCCTGAGATGCCTCGCGTGAGCGCCTGTCGCGTGGAAAGGAGATCGATCATGTGGCTGCGTAACCGGGCGGGCACGGAGCCACTGACCGCACGTAGCCCACTGGGCGCCCGGCGGATCCTGTCGCTGGTGGCGCTGGTGCTCGGCGTCGCGGCGGCGGTGTTCTTCGCCCTGCGCGCCGCGAGCACGGGAGCGGAGGTCTGGCGCTGGGAGGCCGCGATCGCCGCCGTGGTGGCCGTCGTCGCCGCCATCGACCTGGCGGTGCTGCGACGACGACCCCGCGGCTCAGGTGGTCAGCACGGCCAGCAGTAGCAGCACGATCATCAGGGCGCCGACCGTGAAGATCATCCACACATGGGCAAGCGCCCACATACGCAGCCGGTCGGTGTACGACTGCGGGAAGATGTTCCCGTCGGACTCGATCCTGTTGATCGCCGCAACGCGCTTGGCCAGCTCGGGGTCGTCTCGCTCAAGAGCCTGCTCGATCTCAGCGAGAATGCGGCGTTCCTTTCCAGAGAGACTCATCTCCATCACCACTGCTCCACGCCGGTGACCACCTTTTACCCACCGGTAGCGAAGGCATGCCCGCCTGGCGCGTCACTTGCTCCCGTAGCGCTGCTTGAAGCGCTCGACGCGCCCGGCGGTGTCGAGGATGCGGCCGCGGCCGGTGTAGAAGGGGTGGCTGGCGGACGACACGTCCACGTCGACGACGGGGTACGTCCTGCCGTCCTCCCACTCGATCGTCCTGTCACTGGTCAGGGTCGAGCGGGTGAGGAAGGCGAACCCGACGCTGGGGTCACGGAAGACGACGGGGCGGTACGCGGGGTGCAGGTTCTTCTTCATGGCCGCTTCAACCGCATGACAACGGTTTTCATTCCCGGGCTTCCGGGTCGAGCCCGAGCACCGTACGACCGCCGTCCACGGGGATGCTGGCGCCGTTGACGAACGCCGCCTCCTCCGAGAGGAGATGCGACACGACGGAGGCCACCTCGGCGGGGGTGGCGACCCGGCCCAGGGGGTGCAGCCTGGCCAGTTGCTCTTCGACGGCCTGCCGCCCTTCAGGGGTTCGTGAGGCCAGGAACGCCTCGTACCGCTCCGTGGCCACCGAACCGGGGGCCACCGCGTTGACCCTGATGCCGTACCTGCCGTACTCCACGGCCAGCGACCTCGTCAGGCCCTCCGTGGCGGCCTTGGCGGTCGCGTACGGGAGGCTGCCGGGCACCGCCCTGGTGGCCTGGTGCGAGGTGATGTTGACGATGGCGCCCGGCGTACCGGCCGCGAGGAAGTGGCGCACGGCGGTGGCGCAGCCCACGACGGCGAGGTCGAGGTTCGCCGCGATCAGGGCCCTGACCTCGGAGATCGGGGAGGAATGCACGGAGGCGTCCCGGAAGACGGCCGCGTTGTTGACCCAGCCGCGCAGCGTGCCCGACTCCTGGGCCAGGTCGGCGGCCCAGGCGGCGACCTCCTCGTCGGCCGCGTCGCCGATCACGGGGACGACCCTCGGGCCGGCCCAGGAGAGGGCGTCGGGGTCGCGTTCGACGGCCACCACGGTGCCCTTCGCGCCGAGTAGCCGTTCGACCACGGCCTTTCCAATTCCACGTCCACCGCCGGTAACCACGTAGGAAAAGCTCATGACACGACGTTATTCCTATTTCACAATCTGTCGTTCTTGGCGCGGTGAAGTGACATTTATCACCGTATTTCCGTTCGGTGAACGGGAATGATGTTGAAGTGATCGACAGCGCCGGATCGAAGTCCCATGTATGGATGATCGGCGCGCTCTCCGTCACGCAGACCGCCGGATACGGCGTGCTTTATTACGCGTTCTCGGTGTTCATCCCGCCGATGTCCCGCGAGCTGCACGCCGGGGTCGCGCAACTCACCGGGGCGATCACGCTGGCCGTGCTGGTGTCGGCGATGGTGGCTCCGGCCATCGGACGCTGGCTGGACCGGCACGGCGGGCGCGGGCTCATGACCGTGGGTTCCGTGCTGGGCGGGCTGGCGGTGCTGGCGTGGTCACAGGTGCGCTCGGTGGCGCAGTTGTACGTGGTGTGCGGGGTGCTCGGCGTGGCGTCGGCGATGGTGCTGTACGAGGCGGCGTTCGCGGTGATCGTGGCCTGGTTCGACGCGACCAGGCGGGCGCGCGCGTTACTGGCGGTGACGGTCGTGGCGGGGTTCGCGTCCAGCATCTTCCTGCCGCTGACGGGCTTCCTCGTCGATCTGTACGGGTGGCGGCAGGCGCTGGTCATCCTGGCCGTGGGATACGCGTTGACCTCCGTGCCGCTGCACGCGCTGGCCGTACGGAGCCGGGCTGCGCCACCGCATGTCGATCGGCGCGAGATCGTCGGGGCGGCGCTGCGCGAGCGGCCCTTCTGGCTGCTGGCGGCGGCCTTCCTGACCCAGACGGGCGCGGTGGGGGTCATGGGGGTGCTGCTGGTCACGTACCTGATCGCCCTCGGGCATCCGCCCGTGTTCGCGGCCGGCGTGGCGGGGCTGCTCGGAGTGCTGTCCGTCACGGGACGGCTCGTCACCACGGGGCTGCAGGGGCGGTGGTCGGTGGCGTTGATCACAGCGGTCATGTTCGGGTTGCAGGGGCTGGCGGCGATGCTGCTGCCGCTGGTGGGCAGGAGCGTGGCCGGGGCCGTGGCTTCTGTCGTGCTGTTCGGGCTGGGGTTCGGGGTGGGGACCATCGCGCGGCCCGCGCTGCTGGCCGACCGGTACGGCACGGGGGCGTACGCGTCCCTGAGCGGGGCGCTCGCGCTGCCCATCACGGTGGCCAAGGCCGTCGCGCCACTGCTGGCGGCGGGGATCGCCCAGTTCGCCGGGTATCCGGCCGTCATGGGGGCGGTGGCGGCGGCGTGCGCGCTCGGCGCCCTCTCCCTGGTGGCCTACGACCGCGGCATCCGCCCCGACACCGCCCCCGCCTGACCCAGCGACACCGCCCCTGTCCGACCCTCTCCGCCCCGACCCCGCTCCCGCCTGACCCCCTCCCCCAGCGAGCATCTGCGGGTGCCCGGCAAGCGTCCGCTTCCTCTCCCACACGGCAGCCGGCCGACCCCCGCACTCATCCACGGGGCACCTTGCGCGCGCCCACGCCCTCGTCCGAGGTGGACGAGCCCCGGCCCCAAGGGACCTCAGCCCCTCGCTCCCCCAAGGCCTCGGTCGCCTTCGCCGAAGCGCGGCGGGGAATGCCTTGGTGTCGTGGTCACCGATCGCGGTCGGGCAGACTGGTGGGACGCCGTCCGGACGCCGAAGGCTGGCCTGATCGCCGTTGGCGGAACTCACGAAACGTTCGCCCCCGAACACGTAAGGTAGCCGCATGGATACCCCCACCCAGGTTCTGCACCGCGTGTTCGGCTACGACTCGTTCAGGGCGGGACAGCAGGAGATCATCGACCATGTCGTGGCCGGCGGCGACGCGCTCGTCCTCATGCCCACCGGCGGCGGCAAATCGCTCTGCTACCAGATCCCCGCGCTGGTGCGCCCTGGCGTGGGGGTGGTCATCTCGCCCCTGATCGCGCTGATGCAGGACCAGGTCGACGCGTTGCGCGCGCTCGGCGTGCGGGCGGGGTTCCTCAACTCGACGCAGGACTTCGACGAGCGGCAGCTGGTCGAGTCCGAGTTCCTGGCCGGTGAGCTCGACCTGCTCTACCTCGCCCCCGAGCGGCTGCGGGTCGATGCCACACTGCGGCTGCTGGCCAAGGGCGAGATCTCGATGTTCGCCATCGACGAGGCCCACTGCGTGGCGCAGTGGGGTCACGACTTCCGCCCCGACTACCTCGAGCTGTCCACGCTGCGCGAGCGCTGGCCGGAGGTGCCGCGCATCGCGCTGACCGCCACCGCCACCCCGGCCACCCACGCCGAGATCTCCTCCAGGCTCGGCCTCGACCAGGCCCGCCACTTCGTCGCGGGCTTCGACCGGCCCAACATCCACTACCGCATCACGCCCAAGAGCGAGCCCAAGCGGCAGCTGCTGGAGTTCCTGCGCACCGAGCATCCCGGCGAGTCCGGCATCGTCTACTGCCTGTCGCGCTCCTCGGTCGAGAAGATCGCCGAGTTCCTGACGGACAACGGCATCGCCGCGGTGCCGTACCACGCGGGTCTCGACGCCCGCACCCGCGCCACCCACCAGGCCCGCTTCCTGCGGGAAGACGGGCTGATCGTGGTGGCCACGATCGCGTTCGGCATGGGCATCGACAAGCCCGACGTGCGCTTCGTCGCCCACCTCGACCTGCCGAAGTCGGTGGAGGGCTACTACCAGGAGACCGGGCGCGCGGGCCGCGACGGTCTGCCCGCCACCGCGTGGATGGCGTACGGGCTCCAGGACGTCGTCCAGCACCGGCGGATGGCCATGGAGGGCGACGAGGCGCACCGACGCCGCCAGGTGCTGCATCTCGACGCCATGCTGGCGCTGTGCGAGACCGTGGGCTGCCGCCGGGTGATGCTGCTCGACTACTTCGGTCAGAAGGGCGCCGAGCCGTGCGGAAACTGCGACACCTGCCAGACGCCGCCGGAGTCGTGGGACGGCACGGTCCCCGCCCAGAAGGTGCTGTCGGCCGTGCTGCGGCTGGCACGGGAGAGACGGCAGAAGTTCGGGGTGGGGCAGGTGGTCGACATCCTGCTCGGCAAGAAGACGGCCAAGGTGCTGCAGCACGGCCACGAGACGCTGTCCGTGTTCGGGGTGGGCACAGACCTGGGCAACGCGGAGTGGCACGGCGTGGTGCGGCAGCTGCTGGCACAGGGACTGCTCGCGGTGGAGTCCGACTACGGCGCGCTGGTGCTGACGGACGACAGCGCGGCGGTGCTGCGGGGACAGCGCGAGGTGCTGCTGCGCCGCGACACCCTGCGCCCCGTCCGGGCCAAGGTGGCCGCCTCGTCCAAGGCCCAGGCGGTGGTCGAGCTGTCCGCCGAGGCCGCCCCGGTCTTCGAACGGCTCCGGTCCTGGCGGGCGGCCACCGCGAAGGAGCAGGGGGTGCCCGCCTATGTCATCTTCCACGACGCGACGTTGAGGGAGATCGCCACCGCCCGTCCGTCCTCTACGGCGGAGCTGAGCGGCGTCAACGGGGTCGGGGAGAACAAGCTGGCGAAATACGGGGAGCAACTGCTGGAGGTCCTCCGCGAGGACACCTGACAGGGCGGCGTGTGGTGGCGACGGCCGCACGAAGAACGGTCGTCGCCACCACGTTGGTCGGCCTGGTCGCGGCGATCAGCTTCGCCGCCCCGCTGACGACCGGCCGGACGCTTGTCGTGCTCGTGAATACGAGTGCCTCTGACTTGCCGTACAGGATGATCGTACGGCGTGTGAGCGGGAAATGTTGCCCGGGGCTGGGTGTTCTGTCCTTGAGGTTGGGGTGGTTGGGCTGGTCAGGGGCTTGCTGGACAGTTCGGATCGCGGCCCAGGTAGGCCAGCAGGCGGTCCTGGGCGGGAGCGTGCGGGGGGACGGTCACCCGGGGGGCAAACCTGTGCGGCCGGTCGCTCCCTGTGACGAACAGCTGGGCGAGGTCCAGCAGTTCCTCGGCCATCAGGGACGGGATCGGGCGCTGCTCGCCGCAGGCTCTGGCCACGTCCCAGCCGTGCACGGCGATCTCGATCGCGCCCGCCGCGGCCACCATCGGGCTCGTCAGATGACGGTCGGCTATGGCGATCATCCCGTTGCCGGTGAGGGTGCCCGACCACAGGCCCAGCACCTCGGTGGCTCCGTCCCGGACGAGGAGTGCCGGGTTACGGCCGGCGCCCCTTGAGACCCCGCCGACCGGTGGAGGGGAGATGCGACCGCCGGCGGTGTCGCAAGCACCCCCTGAAACCCTGTTCTCCCGTGGAGGGGAGATGCGGCCGGTGGCGGCGTCGTTCAGGGTTTGGAGCGAGTCGGCCATGTGGTCGAGCAGGTGCTGGAGGTTCCAGCCCGCGCAGGGCGTCGCCCGGCAGAGGGTCGCCGGTGTGACGATGCGCAGGCTGCCCAGCGCGTAGTCGATCGCCCGTTCCAGCAGCGCCACCCCCGCGAACGTCGCCAATGTCTGCTCGCTCATATCGCCTCCTCCTCAATTCAGACCCGGCTACTCGGGAAAACTCATCGGGGGCGGCCATACGGGTTGGATCTTCCTGGCCGGTGCTCGGCGCTCCATAGCCGGAACCTCTTGCCTTGATCTCGAGTAGAGAGGTCAAGGAGGTTCGATGAAGCGGTTGATGGTGGCGATGCTCTTGCTGGTCGCCGGGTGTTCGGCCGGGGCTCGCGCCCCTGCCCCTGTGGCGAGTGCCCCCGTGGTGAGGTCCGCCGTCCCACCAAGTCCCGGCATCTCGGTCATCACCCCGAGTCCGACGGCTACCAAGGCGGTGTGCAACGGGACGTCGGTGATTCTCGGTGAAGGGTTCCCCGAGGTGCGCGGGACGGCTCAGGACGCGGAGCTGTGGGGGCTGCTGTTCGCGCCCGGCCCGCCCCTGGCCAGTCACAAAGAGATCAAGATCGTGTGGCGGATGACCGGCGAGGGGCCACTGCGGGTCACGGCGACGCTTCCCGACGGCACCTCGGCCAAGCTCGCCTGGGGTCCGGAGCAGCACGACGGGTCGAGCTGGCACCGGCCGGGCGAGGAGTGGGGTACGGGGTTCGTGTTCCCGAAGGGCGGCTGCTGGAAGATCCAGCTCACCCGCACGCGGGGCTCGGGGTACGTGTGGCTTTCCGTCAAATAGCCCGCTCGATGAAGGCCGTCACGTCGTCCAGGACCTCGTCCTTGTTGGACTCGTTGAAGACCTCGTGCCTGGCGCCCTCGTAGATCCGCTCGGTCAGGTCCGTACCCTTGATCGCCTCGATCCCAGGGCGGCTGCCGCTCAGCGGGACGAGCTCGTCGTCGGCCCCGTGCACCCAGAGCGTGGGCAGCGACCCCAGCGTGCCGCCCTTGGCGATCGTGGCCAGCGTCGTGGCGAACGCCTCCAGGGTGGGGCGCTTGAACGGGCCGTGCCAAACCAGCGGGTCGGCGGCGTACGCTTCGCCCACCGAGAGGTCGCGGGAGAGAGCGGCCGGGTCGATGGGGGTGTCCGGCGGCTCCTCGTAGGCCAGCAGGGTCGGGACGATCTCCCATTCGCCGATCACCGGCCCTGACAGCACGAGCGCGGCCAGGCCGTCGCCGTAGCGCTGGGCGTAGCGGGCGGCGATCATGCCGCCCATCGAGTGGCCGATCACCACGACAGGGACGCCCGGGTGGTCGGCCCTGGCGCGCTCCTCTACGGTGTGCACATCCGTGACCACGTCCTCGAAGTCCGCGACGAGCACTCTGTCGCCCGCTGACTTGCCGTGGCCCATGTGGTCGAGGCCGTAGACGGCGGCGCCGTGCCGGACGAGCCGGTCCGCGACGTACTCGTAGCGGCCGATGTGCTCGCCGTATCCGTGGATCAGGACGGCTACGTATCGCGGGCTGTCGTTGGGCCATTCGCGGATGGTGTTGAGGCCCTTGGTGCCGGTGAAGGTGTGCTCTCGCGATTCGGCCATGGTCATTGAGGCTACGCGGATCATCGCCGCGCCGTCCACCGGTGCCGCGGGCACTCCGCGAGCCTCGCCGCACTTCGGCTGGGCCCCTTGGAGAGGCGGGAAGCCGAGCCGGGCGCCGCACCTCGCCTCCCGCCGTACGTCGGCTGAGGTCTTTCGGAGAGAAGGGGAGGGGTGAGGTCCATCCGTGGGAGGAAGGCGGGCAGGGAAAAGGAGGGGTGAGGTCTTCCGGCGGGAAAGAGGCGTGCGATGCAGCCGCGCCGTCGGTCCCGTTCGCGCTTGAGGCGTCTGCGCCTTGGGCTTCGGGGTGGTGCTGCGAGGTCCGAAAACCGCCGACTTTCGCGGGCCCGCCGGTGTTGTAGAAGGTATGGACATCTACACCACGATCGACAGCCCGCTGGGCGAGATCCTGCTCGAAGGCGACGGCTCGGCGTTGACGCGCGTGTCGTTCGACGTGGGCGCGCGAACGGGCCTGAAGCGGGACCCGGCCGCGTTCGCTGAGGTCGAGCGGCAGTTCGCCGAGTACTTCGCGGGCGAGCGGACCTCGTTCGACCTGCCGCTCGCCTCCCACGGGACCCCGTTCCAGGAGCGGGTGTGGGCCGAAGTGGCGGCGCTGACGTACGGGACCACGACGACCTACGGTGCGCTCGCCGCTCGCGTCGGCGCGCCACGTGACCGGATCCGCGCGGTCGGGGCGGCCGTGGGCGCGAACCCGCTGCTCATCGTCCGCCCCTGCCACCGCGTCATCGGCGCGGACGGCATGCTGACCGGGTACGCGGGCGGTGTCGAGCGCAAGCACGAGCTGCTCACGCTCGAAGGCGCCCTCCAGCCGCGGCTCTGGAGCGTGGTGTCATGAACTGGGCGAAGCTGACGGAGGAGGTCAACGCGTACGGGTGCGCGCTCATGCCGCCGCTCCTCACCCCGGAGGAGTGCAAGGAGATCTCCAGCCTGTACGACGACGTGGGGCTGTTCCGGTCCACCATCGACATGGAGCGGTACCGGTTCGGGGCCGGGCAGTACCGGTACTTCGACCGCCCGTTCCCGCCGCTGGTGGAGAAGCTGCGGGCGGAGCTCTACCCGCGGCTGCTGCCGATCGCCCGCGACTGGGCGACCAAGCTGGGATGGCCCGCGCCGTGGCCGGACGACTTCGGCGAGTGGCTCGACATGTGCCACAGAGTCGGGCAGACCAAGCCGACGCCCATCCTGCTGCGGTACGAGCGGGACGACTGGAACGCGCTGCACCGCGACCTCTACGGCGACCTGGTGTTCCCGTTGCAGGTCGTGATCGGGCTCGACCGGCCGGGCGAGGATTACACCGGAGGCGAGTTCCTGCTGGTGGAGCAGCGGCCACGGGCCCAGTCGCGGGGCACGGTGACCTTGTTGCCGCAGGGGCACGGGCTGATCTTCACCACGCGCGACCGGCCCGTACGGTCATCGCGGGGCTGGTCGGCCTCCCCTGTGCGGCACGGAGTGAGCACCGTGCGGTCTGGGCTGCGGCATACGCTGGGGCTCGTCTTCCACGACGCCCGCTGACCAGGAGGGGGTGGCCGAGATGCGGGAGATAGCGCCCGGCGCGGTGCACGTGCCCGGGTGGCTCACGCTGGACGAGCAGCACCACCTCGTCCAGGCGTGCCGCGAGTGGGCCATGGGCCCGGTGCCGATCCGGCACACCGTGCTGCCCAGGGGCGGCGTCATGTCGGTGCAGACCGTGTGCGTGGGCTGGCACTGGCAGCCGTACAGGTACACGCGCATCGCCCACGATGTGAACGGCCGCCAGGTGGCCGATTTCCCCGGCTGGCTCGGCGAGCTGGGCCGCCGCGCGCTGGCCGACGCGTACGGAGAGCCCAGCGACACGTACGAGCCCGACACCGCTTTGATCAACTTCTACGACGGTCAGGCGAAGATGGGCATGCACCAGGACAAGGACGAGAAGTCGGACGCCCCGGTGGTGTCACTTAGCATCGGCGACCGATGCCTGTTCCGCTTCGGCAACACGGAGACGCGCGGCCGGCCGTACACGGACGTCGAGCTCGCCTCGGGCGACCTGTTCGTCTTCGGAGGGCCGTCGCGCTTCGCCTACCACGGCGTGCCGAAGGTCTATCCGGGCACCGGCGATCCCGCCGCCGGGCTGGCCTCCGGCCGTCTCAACATCACGATGCGGGTCACGGGTCTACGATGAGGTAGTCGAAGTCCTCGTCGGTGAGCTTGCGTCGCAAGATCTGCAGGATCCGCTGCGCCTTGTCGTCCGGCCCCTGCACATAGAACGGCTTGCCGTTGCGGCCGAACGTGATCGCCGAGTCGCCTTCCCACTTGCCCAGCAGGTCGGCCAGGGGCGCGAAGTCCTCGTGCGCCTCGAACCCGAGCATGCGGGCGTAGTCGATGGACCCGAACACGATGTCCTTGGCCAGCTCGATCGGCGCCTCCTGCCAGCCGGCGTACTCGCCGAAGAAGTACTGGCGGAAGCGCAGCAGTTCGCGCTCATCGAACACCTCCGGCCCGATGGCGTTCTTCAACCCGAGGCAGTAGACGTCGGCGAGGTAGCCGCAGACCGTCATCTTGTCCCAAGTGTGCCGTCGGGCGACCAGCACGCACACCATGCCGCCCGTGCCCGACTCCGGAGCCTCGTCCACCCACCCGCGGGCGGGATCGACGATGAGCCCCTCGCTCCAGCCGACGTTGACCCAGCACCCGACCACCTCGGGGTCGGCGGCGGGACTCTCCGTGGCAATGGCCCGCACCAGCGGCGCCACCACCGACGGCGACACCTTCAGCGCCCTGGCGATCTCCTTCGGGGAGCGGCCCTGAGATCGCAGCTCACGCACCTGATCCTTCAGTTCCATTGGGGCAGCCTAACCGGGCTGACCACACGCATCGAGCCACCACCAGCCGTCGGCGAGCTCAAATCTCGGACATATCATCATCCCGAATCCGTCGTACGGGCCGCCGGGTGCTCCCGTGAAGTGCGCATAGCCCACGGCGTCGTCCGGAATCCCACCCAGCCCGGTCACCGCGGTGCAGGTCGCGGAGATGAAGCAGGGCTCGCCAGGCAGCCGCGCGCCCTAGGACGTACAGCAGGTAGCCGGCGCTCCGGTAACCGCGCGGCGTGATTGTTCCGCCTGAAAGCGGAACCTCGGCGGTTCGACCCCTCCCCTGACCACCGGCTCTGGACAGCCCGAACGCCCCCGAGCGATCATGCTCCGGGGCGTTCTTCGTCGGGTCTGACGACGGTGGCGGTTGAACCGCCTTACGGCAGCGTGACGAATTGGCCGAGGAATTCCCGGGCGGCGGGAGCGTCGAGCCGGTAGTCGACGTTGGTCGAGCGGCACGCGGTGTCGCCGGTGATCGTCGTCGCGACGAGCAGGTGGGAGGTGGTGTCGCCCAGGAAGTTGGGCCCGCCCGAGTCTCCGTAACAGGTCCCGCCGTCCCCCGTCGAGGGATTCTGGGACAGCCGGAGCCAGGCCTTGGTGAGACTGTTCAAGGAGCCGGACGCACGGTTGCGGGTGTCCGTGTAGGTGTAGGTCTTCCCGCCCGGGCCGTTCACGGGCGCGAGCGAGCCGAACCCCACGGAGGTGAAGGTCGCCGTGGACAGCGTTCTGTCGTCCTTCATCCGATCGAGCAGACCCGCGGCGGGCAACCGTGCCGGCGTGATGCCGGAGATCGCCTTCGGGAAGACCACCACGGCGATGTCGTGCGGGTCGGACTGGCTGGCGTCGTAGCGGGGGTCGGGCACGTAGCGGCCGGTGTAGACCGTGTCTCCGGGCTTGTACTGGCTTGAGAACGACACGCGGGCGGTGGTCTGGCCCGGGTCGCCGCAGTGGGCGGCGGTGACGAAGACGGTCGGCGAGACGAGTGTGCCGCTGCAGTAGGCCCAGGTGCCGTCGGAGTACGCCTGGTCGGCGATCAGGGCTCCGACTTCGGGGTGGGTGTTCCCGTCCGGCGCTCCGTAGGTCACCGCGAGGGCGGGTGAGGCGACGGCGACGGCCAGTGCGGCGACGGTTGCCGCGAGGAGGGTGGTACGCATTCGCATGGGCGCACATTAGTCTCCGTCGATCCGGACAAGAAGAGGCAGCGGCCGGATTACCCCCGCGAGGGACCCGTCCGTCCTCTCGGCGCCCTGCCGCGGCCACGCCCACTTCGGTGAGGGCTTTCGGCATGTCCGGGACGGGACGGACAGGCCCGCCGCCCGGGTCTGGCAGGATACGGCGGGCCGGTGGGGAGAGGGTGATCAGAAGCCGGCGACGTTCAGCAGCTTCTCCTTGATGCCGTCGGGGTCGCCCGCCGCGTTCCAGTCCGTGGTGCCCGCCGCCTGCAGCGCAGACTTGACGGCCGCCGGGCCCGCGCTCGGGTGGGTGGCCTTGTAGAGCGCCGCGCCACCGGTTACGTGCGGAGTCGCCATCGAGGTGCCCGAGATGGTGTTGTAGCCGCCGCCCTTCCAACTCGACAGGATGCACACGCCGGGTGCGATGATGTCGACGTCGGGGCCGAAGTTGGAGAAGTCCGCCAGGGTGTCGTCGACGTCGCTCCTGCAGGTGGAAGCGGCGCCACCGCCGGGAGAGCCGTTGAAGTCGGCCAGCGCGCTGACCGTGATGACCTCGTCGTAAGCGGCCGGCACGTGGTTGGCCGCGTTGTCCGTCTCGTTGCCCGCCGCGACCGCGTACGTGACGCCGGCGGCGACCGACGCGCAGATCGCCCGATGCATCGCGTCGTTGTTCGTGTTGCCGCAGTTGCCGTCGTCGGTGCCCAAACCGCCCAGGCTCATGTTCGCCACCTCGATCTGGGCGGCGTGCGCCGTGACATAGTCGATGCCGCAGATGATCGAGGAGAAGGAGCCGCTGCCGGCGTTGTTGAGTACCCGCACGGGCCATACGCGCGCGCCGGGCGCCATGCCGACGACCCCTGTGGCGTTGTCGAGGGCGCCGATCGTCCCCGCCACGTGGGTACCGTGGCCGTTGCCGTCGTCGGCGCTGTTGCCGGTCGAGCAGTTCTTGGCGCCGGCCGTGTAGACGTTCAGATCGGGATGGTCGAGGTCGATGCCGGTGTCGATGACAGCGACGTCCACGTCCACGCGCTCGTCCGCGCCGTTGATCTTCGCTGTGGTGCTGAGCTCGGCGTCGGCCCGGTTGATCCCGGTCGGCAGGGTCTGGGCGTCGATGTGTACCTCGCCGTCCGGCTGCACAAAGAGAACGCGGGAGTCCTGGGCGACCGCTGCGGCGGCGCCGGGAGTCATCCTCGCGGAGTAACCGCGAAGCGCGTGGCTGTAAACGCGTCCGAGTGCGGCACTGTGGAGGCGGGCCTGCTCGTTCGCGACGGACGTGGGTTCTGCGCCGTCCCGGAGCACCACGATGTAGTCGCGGGCTGGTTCGGCGGTGGCGCTCGCGGCGGGGGTGGATGCCGCGGCGACGGCGCCGGCGAACAGGACGGTGAGGAGGGTCTTAAGCAAGGGGGGTTCCTCCGCTCTACACGGACAGCTGTGCGAAACATGACACGTCCGGTGGCGCTCGCCTAGCCTCGACGAAAATCGTTACATTTAGTTGATTTTTTGGGCAAAGGCGGCCGTAGAGGAGTGAAACGGTGCTCGCCGAATGTGGAGATCCCGTCAAGCTCGTGCACTGTCAGCCCTCCAGTGGAAGTAGGGCCTGCGCGGCTCCTGGCCGGTGAGGCTGCCGATGCAGCGGTAGAAGCGCACGCCCTGCTCGAACTGCGCCTGGGACGGCGGCATGACGTCGGCCTGCCATCTGGCGGCTCCGATGGTCCTGGCCGTGCCGACCCTGCTGGCCAGGAGCATCGTCCGGCTGCAGACCCGCTTCACCGTCGGGTGCCTGGCCGGGTCCTGCTGCACGTACGTGTCGGCGTCGGACGGGATCGGGGCCACCGCGAACGTCTCCCATGAGTGCTTCTCCTCGCACCCGAGCCGTCTGGCCTTCGTGTCGCCCGTGATGATGACCGGGCCGCCCCAGCACTCCTGCTCCCGCACGCAGGCCGCCCCCGCGCCGCGCACCTTGGATGCCGGGCAGTCCTCCGTGTACGTGTCCAGTTTTCCGAACGCGGTCTCGATAATTCGGACACGCGCGGAAGCGTACAGGTTCGGGAGAGGGGGCAAGGTGATCAGCCGACGGCCTGGAGCACCTCGCGGAGGCGGGCCGCGTACGCGCGTGGATGGCTCGTGTTGCCATTGTGGCCGCCCGGGAACTCCACCAGCTCGGTGCCGAGCAGCTTGGCCAGCTCGACCGCGCACCGGTGGTCGAAGACGTGGTGCGGGGTCGTGCGCCCGGCCGCGGGCACGATCCTGGTACGGCAGCCGCTCAGGTCCAGTTCGTCCTCCACGACGGCCGTGAAGTCGTGGAGGATGAAGAAGTCGAAGTTCGCCTGCCGCTGGGCCGTCATGGGCTGCGGGGTCAGGCCGGTCTCGGCGTCCTCGGTGATGCCGAGCACCCGCTTCACCTGGCCGATCGCGGCAGGCAGGCCGCCTTCGGCGTAGAGCGCCTGGAGCTCGGCCAGCTCCGCCCGGTGGCCGGCGCGTTCGGCCTCGGGCAGCAGCCAGGGCGAGACGGGCTCGTGCGCGATGAGCAGGCTGAGCTGGTCGGGGTGTTCGACGGCCAGGTGGAGCCCGATGGAGGCGCCCAGGCTCTGGCCCAGCATGATCACGGGGTGGTCGGTGAGGTGGGTCAGGAGCCGGTGCACGTCATCGGCGTGCTGCCGGACACTCACGCCGGGGCTGTGAATCGTGCTGCGGCTGAGCCCGCGCCGGTCGTACGTGATCACCGTGTACTCGTCCACCAGCCGATCGACCAGGTCGACGCTGCGGCCCGCGTCACCCTCGCCGCTCTGGGAGATCAGGAGCAGTGGGCCTGCGCCGCGCGTCTCGTAGTAGAGATCGGCGTCCGGCACGCGCAAGATGTCTGCGGTCATGCGTGCCACGATAATCCATCAGATTTGATGTATCAAGTTCGATGCATTGTGCCCGGGATCAGTCGCGCGGCCAGCTCCTCGAGAGCCGCCACGGTCTCGTTGACGCGCTGGGCATCGTCCGTGCCCAGCGCGGCGGCCAGTGCGGCGTCGATCGGGGTGTCCCTGACCCTGGTCACCCGATCGGACACCCCGGGGGCCTCGCGGATGATCGTCCGCCGCCGGTCCGCGGGGTCCGTCTCGGCGATCACCGCGCCAGCGGTACGCAGCCGCGCGATGGCCGCCGACACGGCGCTCTGCGGCAGCCCGGTACGGGTGGCGATCTCGCCCACGGTGGTGTCGGGGTGCCCGCGAAGGTCGCTCACCACGATCAGGACCGTACGCACGCTCGTGGAGTGCTCGCCGATGCCCTCGGTCGGCATCGCCTCCTCGCCGATCTTCATCAGCGTCCGGCCCAACAGGAACAGCTCGACCCCATTCACGACCAGCACCATACCGGCGGAGGTCGGTAAGGTCGTTCGACGTGACGACGGAGTTGGAGCGCCTTGCCGTACGCCTGCGCGAGTTCGCCAGGGTCAGGGACTGGGAGCAGTTCCACACGCCGAAGAACCTGGCGATGGCGCTGGCGGGCGAGGTCGGGGAGCTGGTGGCGGAGTTCCAGTGGCTGACGGCCGACGAGTCCAAGAACCCCGATCCCGGCGCGCTCGCCAGGATGCGCACTGAGCTGGGCGACGTGACCCTCTACCTGATCCGGCTGGCCGACGTGCTCGGCGTGGACCTGGTGGAGGCGGCGCAGGCCAAGCTGGAGGACAACGACCGTCGCTACGCCGCCGACCGCTACCGCGGCTCGGCCGAGAAGGCGCCGCCGTCATCGCACGACGCCTGACCCGAACAGCGGACCCACCGCGCCCCGCTCCCCCCACTTACTTCGACGAGGGCCTTTGCGGGAAGCAGGCTGAGGTCCCATTGGGGTGGGCGCCTCCGCGGAGAGGCGTCACCCTCGCGCGGCGGCGGAGGCGCGAGGGCCCGTCGTCGCACGGCGGCCGAGGCGGAGACGCGCGTCGTTGAATCGCGGCGGGTGCGGAGGGCGCACTTCGGAGGTGGTGATCAGGAGCGTCCTGCCGGACCGGGGTCGGCGGTCAGGAGGCGGGCCATGTCGGTGGCCAGCGTTTCGGCGAGGTCGGGCAACCGGGTGCGGTCCTCGAGGAGCAGGAACAGCCAGGCGAAGATCGGCCCCAGCAGCATGGCGTGCACCCGAGCCGGATCCGGCCGGTACGCCAGCTCCCCCCGCCCCACCGCCCGATCCAGCACCTCGGTCACGCAGTCACGCTCGGCCTGGACGAACGTCCCCGCGAACACCGCCGCCATCCCCTCATCCGCATGAACGTCGGCCAGCAGCCCCGGCACCACGCCCGGCGGCGGCCCGGCCAGGCTCGTGACGATGACGCGGGTGACCGCGGCCAGGTCGGCGGCCAGTGAGCCGGCGTCGGGCGGCGTCTCCAGCTCCAGGTCGTGCATGACCGCCGCGAAGATCATCGCCTGCTTGGTGGCGTAGCGGCGGTAGATCGCCGCCTTCCCGACCCCCGCCCTGGACGCCACGGCGTCCACGGTGAGCTGCGCGTACCCCTGCTCGGCCAGCAGCTCGCGGGCCGCCGCGGCGATGGCCCCGTCCACCCGCCCATCCCTGGGACGGCCCACCGGTTGCTTCATGCGGGCGAGTCTATTACGGAACCATCAGATCCGTAATGTGACGTGGCCGACGTTGCACCACAGCCGGTCCAGGGGCATTATTCGGAACCATGAGTTCCGATACTTCCGTTTCCGTAAAGTGGGCGGGCGGAATCCTGGTGTTCCTGGCCTGCGCGCATCTGGTCCTCACCGGGGTGCTGAGCGCCGAGCACATCCCGAGCTGGTTCGACGGCGGAATGTGGTTCTTCCCGCCGGGGCCGGACGACCTGGCGCGGCTCGCGCCGGACGTGGGCGCGTTCTGGCTGGTCTGGGGGAGCTTCGCGGTGCCGCTGGGGCTGATCGGGGCGCTGGTCGTGGGGTTCGGGCGGCGCGGGGAGGTGCCGCCGCCGTACCTCGGGATCGGCGTGGCGCTCTGGGCGCTGGCCGGGGCCGCCGTGTTCGAGCCCTCGCCCTTCGTCCTCGCCGTGGTGCCGGCCGCGATGCTGCTGGCCGCCCGGCGCCGGGCGGCGGCCACGTGAGCGTGACGCCGACGACGGCCCGCCGGGACGCCGTGTCAGGCGTGTGGCGCAAAGACCGGGTCGCCGTGACGCCGTGAACGAGAACGCCGCCGGACCGACTTCGGGGCCGGTCCGGCGATGGCGTCTGGTGGGTCACGTCGTCGGGTTGTGCCGCCTGAGGGCCACGAGTGTGACGGCGGCCAGGCCGAGGAAGGTGATCGCGCTGATCGCCGCCACCGTGTTGAGCCCCGTGGTGAACGCGGCACGCACCAGGTCCAGCAGGTCGGGCAGGTCCTTGGCGGCCGTCACCGCGGCGGTGATGCTCTCGCGTGCCGCCTCCACTGGCAGGTGCTGGGGAAGCTGCCCGCGGTAGATGGCGGTGCCGAGGCTGCCCAGCGCGGCCACGCCCACCGCGACGCCGAACTCACCGCTGGTCTCCGACAGCGACGCCGCGGAGCCGGCCTTCTCCGCGGGCGCGGCCGTCATGATGACGCCGTTGCCCACGCCCATCGGCAGCGCGACGCCCGCGGAGGCGAGCACGAGCCCGGTCACGACCAGCCCGGTGCCCCCGACGCTCGGGACCTGCGTGTGCAGGAACAGCCCGACCGCGCCCACCGCGAACCCGCCGGCCATCACGTACGCGGTGCCGAGGCGCCGGGCGAGGGCCGGGGCGAACGTCAGGGCGACGATCATGGCGAGGTTCTGCGGCACGAGCCAGAGGCCGGCCTCCAGCGGGGACATCGCCTGGACGGTCTGCAGGTACTGGGTGGTCATCAGCGTCGTCCCGGCCATGACGATCCCGGCGAGCAGCATGGTCCCGAGCGTGGTCGCGAAGGCGCGGTTGGCGAACAGCCGCAGGTCCAGCAGCGGGTCGGCGAGACGGCGCTGCCGCCGGACGAACACCAGGCCGAACGCCGCCCCCACCACGATCGCCGCCACTGGCACCGGGTGCCAGCCGCTCCTGGCGATCTCCTTGAGCCCGTACACGACCGGCAGGATGGTCGCCAGCGACAGCGCCACGCTGGCCAGGTCGAGCCGGCCCGCGCCGGGGTCGCGGTACTCGGGCAGCAGCACCGGCGCGGCCACCAGCACCAGCACCATGAACGGCACCCCCATCAGGAACGCCGACCCCCACCAGAAGTGCTCGAGCAGCACCCCGCCGACCAGCGGCCCGGCCGCCATGCCCAGCATGAAGCAGCCGTACCAGAGCCCGATCGCGGTCCCCATCTGCTTGCCGTCCCGGAACATGTTCCTGATCAGCGCCATCGACGACGGCATCAGCGTCGCCCCCGCGATGCCGAGCAGCGCCCGCGCCGCGATCAGCATCTCGGCGCTCACCGAGTACGCGGCCACTATGGAGGCGGCCCCGAACGCGGCCGCCCCGATCATCAGCAGCCTGCGCCGCCCGATCCTGTCGCCCAGCGTCCCCATGGTGACCAGGAACCCGGCCAGCATGAACGAGTACACGTCCATGATCCAGAGCTGCTGCGTCGCGCCGGCGCCGAGGCCGGCGCTGAGGTGCGGAAGCGCCAGGAAGAGCACGCTCACGTCGACGGAGAGCAGCAGGGCCACGGAGGCCAGGACGGCCAGCCCGGTCCATTCCCGGCGGCCCGCGAGTGTGCCAGTGGGTGAGCCAGTGAGTGAGCTGGTGTTCATCTCGTTCCCCTTTCAGTTGGCTCCACAGTCCTGTAAGGGGCTTCCGGTGTTCTTTCCGCGGGCTTAAGGCCGCGCATAAGGTGACGAGCATGCGTTTTGGGGTGCTGGGTCCGCTGGCCGTGTGGACGGACTCCGGGGAGAGCGTCACGATTCCCGGGCTCAAGGTACGCGCGCTCCTCGTGGACCTGCTCGTCCACGAGGGCCATCCGGTGTCCGTGGACCGGCTGGTCGACGACCTGTGGGGTGAGGAACCGCCGGGCAATCCGGCCGGGGCGCTGCAGGTGCGGGTGTCACAGCTGCGCAAGGCGTTCGAGGACGCCGAGCCCGGCGGCAAGAACCTCGTCGTGTCCCGCGCTCCGGGCTACCTGCTCCGTCACGAGGACGGCGCCGTGGACGCGGCCCGCTTCGCCGGGCTGCTGGCCCGGGCCGAGGCCGCCGACAGCCCCCGGACCAGGGCGGGGCTGCTGGCTGACGCGCTGGCGCTGTGGCGGGGGCCCGCGTACGCCGACTTCGCCGACGAGGAGTACACCAGGTCGGCCGTACTCCGCCTGGAGGAGCAGCGGCTGTCGGCGCTGGAGCAGCACGCCGAGGCGCGGCTGGAGCTGGGCGAGCACGGGCTGCTCGTGGGCGAGCTGGGCGACCTGGTGGCCAGGCATCCGCTCAGAGAGCGGCTGCGCGCCGTCCACATGCGTGCCCTCTACCGTGCCGGACGCCAGAGCGAGGCGCTGGCCTCCTACGCCGAGCTGCGGGAACGGCTGGCCGACGAGCTCGGCCTCGACCCCGGGCCCGAGCTGGTCGCGCTCCACCAGGCGATACTCGGGCAGGACCCGGCGCTGAGCGTGCCCGCCGAGCGCCCCGTCACGAACCTGCCAGCCTCCGTCAGCAAGCTCATCGGCAGGGACGAGGCGCTGGCCGAGGTGTGCGCGCTGGTGGGTGACGAACGGCTGGTGACGCTGACCGGCAGCGGCGGGGTGGGCAAGACCCGGCTGGCGCTGGAGGCCGCGAACCGGCTGGTGGACGGGTTCGCGGACGGGGCCTGGCTGGTCGCGCTCGACCAGGCGTCCCGCTCCCCCGCGGAGGCCGTCATGGCCGCCCTGGACATCCGGGAGGACGCCACCGGGACGGCGACGGCCTCCCCCGGCGACGCCGGCCGCGCCCTGGCGGGGCGGCTCGCGACGGCGCTCAGGGCCAGGCGGATGCTCCTGGTGCTGGACAACTGCGAGCACGTGGTGGAGCAGGTCGCCGAGCTGGCCGAGGTGCTCCTGCGGGCCTGCCCTGAGCTGCGGATCCTGGCCACGAGCAGGGAGCCGCTGGCCGTGGCCGGCGAGGTGCTGTGGAGTGTCCCCCCGCTCGACGTGCCCGGCAGCGCCGACCTGGCGGTGATGGCGCGTTCGGACGCGGTCAGGTTGTTCGTGACGAGGGCCGCGGCCTCCGCCCGCGGCTTCGCGCTCGACGCGGGCAACGCGCAGGCCGTCGCGCAGCTCTGCAGGCGGCTGGACGGCATCCCGCTGGCGCTGGAGCTGGCCGCGACCCGGGTGCGGGCGCTGGGCGTCCAGGGCGTGGTGGCCCGGCTGGACGACCGGTTCCGGCTGCTGGCCTCGGGGCAGCGCGGTGCCCCTGCCCGTCAGCAGACGCTCACCGCGGTGATCGACTGGAGCTGGGATCTGCTGTCCGACGAGGAGCGCCGCGTCCTGCGCCGCCTCGCCGTACACGCCGACGGCTGCACCCTGGAGGCTGCCGAGTCCGTCTGCGACGCGCCCGAGCTCGACGTGCTCGACCTGCTGGCCCGCCTGGTCGACCGCTCCCTCGTGGTGGTCGTCGACGCCTCCGCGGGCGTCAGGTACCGGCTGCTCGAATCGGTCTCCGAGTACTGCCTGGAGCGGCTGTCCGACGCGGGCGAGCTCGATCGGGTACGCCTCGCTCACCTGCGCCACTACCTGGCGCTGGCCGTACGGGCCGAGCCGGAGCTGTACGGGCACGAGCAGCGGGACTGGCTGCTGCACTTGGACGCGGAGGCCGCGAACATGCGGGCCGCGCTCGACACGGCGGTCGCCCACGAGGACGCCGGCAGCGCGGCCCGGCTGGTCAACGCGCTGGCCTGGTACTGGTTCCTGCGCGGCAGGCTGGCCGAGGGCAGGCGGTCGATGGCGACCGCGCTGTCCGTCACGGGCGACCCGTCCCCCGTCAGGGCCAGGGCGACTGCATGGGAGGCCGGGTTCGCGCTCATGGTGGGCGAGCAGGTCGAGTGGGAGCCCGTGCTGAAGGCGGTCGAGGACCCGGGCGAAAGGGCCAGGGCCGAGCTGTTCGTGAGCATGCACGTCCAGGACATGCCGACGGCTCAGGAGCTGACGCGCCGGGCGCTGGTGACGTTCAGGGAGATCGGCGATCGGTGGGGCGTCGCGGCGGCGCTCGCCAGACAGGCCAGGGACGCGTTCACGACACGTGACATCGAGGCGCTGGAGCGGATCGGCGAGGAGAGCGCGCGGCTGTTCACCGAGCTGGGCGACCGCTGGGGGCTGCTGCAGGCCACGGCGTGGCTGGCGTCGCTGGCCGAGATGGCGACCGACGCGGAGCGGGCCAACCGGCTGTTCGGCGAGGGGCTGCGGATGGCCGAGGACCTGGGGCTGTGGCCGGAGGTCTCCACGCGCATCGCCTGGCTGGGCTGGATCGCGTTGCAGAGCGGCGAGTACGAGCGCGGCATGGAGTTCTGCGAGCGGGCCATGAAGCTGGCGGAGAGCCAGGGCTACATGGAGGGCACGATCATGGGCCAGATGGGCCTCGCCTTCGCCGCGCGCCGGGCCGGTCGGCTGGACCTGGCCGAGACGCACCTGCGCCGGCTGGTCGAAGGCGTGCCGCGCGGCCCGGACGTGGAGCCCGCCCTGCACCTGCCGGACACGCTCATCGAGCTGGGCTTCCTGCTGGAGCTGCGCGGCGACCCGGAGGCGGCCATGGACCTGCACGTCGAGGCGCTGGCCGCGGCCCACAGGATCGGCGACCCCAGGACGATGGCGTGGGCCGTCGAGGGCGCGGCCTCGGCCGTGGGGCCGACCGAGAAGGCGGCCAGGCTGCTGGGGCTGGCGGCCGCGGCGAGGGAGCGCAACCAGACCCCCGCGGGGGCGGCCGAGCGGGCCGACAACGAGCGGGTGGCGGCGAGGGTACGCGACGCGCTCGGGGAGGATGCCTTCGCGGCCGCGTACCGGGAAGGCACCGCCCTCAAGCTCGAACAGGCCGCGGACCTGCTCTGAGAGCTACGCGAGGTGCTCGGCCAGCCGGTCGAAGAACTCGACCCAGCCCGCTTTGGCCTGCTCGGCGTGCTGGGGGTCGGTGTTGACGCCGTACTGGTGGAAGCGCATCTCCGTCTTGCCGTCCGCCTCGGTGAAGTCGATCGTGACCACCGACTCCGGCCCCTCGCCCGGATTGTCCGGGTCGCCCGTGGTGAACACCAGCCGCTCCGGCTCCGCGACCTCGCGGTAGGTGCCGTCCAGCGTCGCCTCGAACCCCTCATCTCCGACCAGCGTGGCCTGCCAGACGCCGCCGGGCCGGGTGTCCAGGGTGATCCGGCCGACCGGAGTGGTCAGCATCCGGGGGCCGAACCACTGCGAGAAGCGCTCGGGCTCGGTCCAGGCGGCCCACACCAGCTCGCGGGGGGCGTTGAAGAGGCGGATGATCTCGTACTCTGCGGTCTGTGGCGTCATGTCCTCAGAGTGCGGGGACGGGCTTTAGATCCTCTTCTCATGGTCTTAAGGTCGGTGCATGAGGATCATTCGCGCCGCGAAGGTGCTCACCGGACATCCCGGGGAGGTGATCGCGGACGGCGAGATCCTCATCGACGGCTCCAAGATCGTCTCCGTGGGGCCGCGCGGCAGCGGGGGCGACGCCGCCGAGGTCCTTGACCTGCCGGGCCACACGGTGCTGCCGGGGCTGATCGACGCGCACGTGCACCTGGGGTTCGACGCCAAGGTCGATCCGGTGACGCGGCGAAGCCCCGAGAGCGATCACCACCTGCTGTTACGCATGGCCGAGAACGCGCGCAAGCTCGTCTCCGCGGGCGTCACGACCTGCCGTGACCTCGGCTCGCGCGGCTTCCTCGACCTGGCGCTGCGCGACGCCATCGAGGAGGGCCTGGCCGTCGGGCCGCACATCGTGGCCGCCACCAGGCCCATCACGATCACCGGCGGCCACTGCTGGTACATGGGCGGCGAGGCCGACGACGAGCCCGCCATCCGCCGCGTCGCCAGGGAGAACCTCCGGGCGGGCGCCGACTGCCTGAAGGTGATGGCCTCCGGCGGGCTGATGACGCCGGGCGCGCCGCCGAGCTGGGCGCAGCAGTACGGCACCGAACTGCTCAGGGTCGTCGTGGAGGAGGCCGCGTCACGCGGCAAGGGCGTCGCGGCGCACGCCCACGCGCACGCGGCCATCCGCAGCGCCGTCGAGGCGGGCGTCAGGACCGTCGAGCACTGCACGTTCTTCACCCCGTCGGGCCACCAGTACGACGCCGAGCTGGCCGATTTCGTCGCGGACAGCGGCACGTACGTGTGCCCCACCGTGCACGGCGTGCTCTGGCGGATGCGCGAGAGCCATGGGCCCGAGATGCTCGACGCCTGGCTGAACACCGTGGCCGCCATGCGGGAAGCCGGCATCCGGCTCGTCGCGGGGACCGACGCCGGGTTCGCCACGGCCGGCATAGCCAACCGTACCGACGGGTACATCGGCGGCCTGGAGGTGTTCGCGCAGGCCGGTTACGGCAACGCGGAGATCGTCGAGCTGGCCACCGTGCGGGCGGCCGACGCCTGCGGGGTGGGCGAGGTGACCGGCAGCCTGGAGGCGGGCAAGCGGGCCGATCTGATCGCGGTGGCGGGCGACCCGCTCTCCCGCCTGGCCGACCTACGCAACCTCGCACTGGTCCTGGTCTCCGGACGCTCCGTCACGCAGGCGGGCGTGGACACGGTGACCTCATCCGTCGACTGAAAGGATCTCCATGCTGCCCTGGTCCGCCGAGCTGGCCGGTCGCCTCGACCACGAGGTCATCGACAGCGCCCTGCTGCGCGGCAACCCCCTGGGGGACCCGCATGAGCGCCCCGTGCTGGTGTACGTCCCGCCGGGGTACGACGACGAGCCCGGCCGCCGCTACCCCTCGATCTACGTGCTGCTCGGTTACACCGGCCACGTCGCCATGTGGCTGAACCGGGCGTCGTTCCGTCAGCCGTACCCGGAGCTCGCCGACGCCGTGTTCGCGTCCGGAGAGGCGCCGCCCGCGATCGTCGTCTACGTGGACGCCTGGACCGCGCTCGGCGGCAGCCAGTACCTCGACTCGCCCGCCACCGGCCGCTACCACTCCTACCTGCGTGACGAGGTCGTGCCGTGGGTGGACGCCCGCTACCGCACGATCGCCGACCGCGACCACCGGGCGGTGACCGGCAAGTCCAGCGGCGGCTACGGGGCCATGGTGACGGCGATGCTGGCGCCCGACGTCTTCGGGGCGCTTGCCACGCATGCCGGTGACGCGTTGTTCGAGGTCAGCAACCGCAGCTCGTTCCCCGAGCTGGCGCGCAGGCTGCGCGACATGTACGGCGGCTCGTACGACAAGTTCCTCGCCGACTTCCGCGGCCGCCTGGCCGGGACGAAGGAGGGGGATCTGGAGCTGCTGGAGATGTACGCGTACTCGGCGGCCTATTCCGCGGACCCGGACGGGACCGTGCACCTGCCCTTCGACGACACGGGCGCGGTGGTGCCCGAGGTGTGGTCGCGCTGGCTGGCGCGCGATCCCGTGGTGATGGCCCAGGAGCCCCACTACGCGGAGGCGCTCCGCTCGATGCGCGCGATCTGGGTGGACGCCGGGAACAGGGACGAGTACTTCCTGGACTTCGGGGCGGTGGCGTTCCGGCGGGCGCTGGAGGCGGCGGGCGTACCGGACGAGAAGATCTATTTCGAGCTCTTCGACGCCGGCCATGGCGGCATCGAGTACCGCTACCCCCTCGCCCTGGCCTGGCTCTCCCACCGCCTTACTCAATCATTCGGATGACGGTTGTCAATCGAATGGTTGATGGCTTACCGTCTCCTCCATGGCGGTACGGAGAGCGCCGCGCCCTGAGGAGCGCGGCAAGGCTGCGGAGGAGACTCGGGAGCGGATCTTGCGGGCCGCCGTGAGCGAGTTCGGCGAGAAGGGCTACTCCGGCGCGCGCACGGCCGGGATCGCCGCCCGCGCCGGCGTCAACCAGCAGCTGATCTCCTACTACTTCGGCGGCAAGCAGGGCCTGCTGGAGGAGCTGCGGCGTCGTCGGCAGGAGAACGAGGCGTCGATGCCGGCGCGCGACGTCTCCTTCGAGGAATCGATCGGCGCCCAGCTGGCCCGCACGCTGGACGACCCGGACTGGGCGCGGCTGGTGGTGTGGCAGGCGCTGGGCGACTGCCCGTTCGCCGACGCCGACGAGGGGCAGCGGCATGTGGAGGCGCAGCGGTCGAGGATGGTCGCGGCGCTGGAGCGGATGCGCAGCCGGCAGGAGGCCGGGGAGGTCACCGGCCGGGTGGATCCGGCCTTCGCGCTGCTCGTCGCCTACGCGGTGGTGTTCGCGCCGATCACGATGCCGCAGTTCGTACGGGACGTCTTCTGCGACGATCCGCTCTCGCCCGAGGTGCGGCGGCGGCTGCACGGTGAGCTGGTCAGACTGCTCGGCGAGGCCGAGGATCAGGGGAGGTTGTTGTCGCGATGGTGATGGTGGTCTTCGGGGCGCGGGGCAATGTGGGGCGCCATGTCGCCGCGGGCCTGCTGGCGGCCGGTGAGCGGGTCCGGGTGACGAGCAGGGATCCGGGGAAGGGCGGTTTCCCGCCGGGCGTGGAGAGCGTGGCGGCCGACCTGGAGCGTCCCGAGACGTTGCCGGCCGCGATGGAGGGGGCCGACAAGGTGTTCGTGTACGCCAAGCCGGCCGGTGTCGCGGGCTTCGTCGAGGCGGCCAGGTCCGCCGGGGTGCGGCAGGTGGTGCTGCTGTCGTCGGCGGCCGTCGTGGCCGAGGGCGCCGACCGCAATCCGATCGCCCTGCAGCACCGTGCCGTCGAGACGGCTCTGGAGGATTCGGGGCTGGACTGGACATTCATCCGGCCGGGGATGTTCGCGACGAACACGCTGTGGTGGTGGCGGGAGCCGATCCGGGACAAGCGTGCGGTACGCCTGCCGTACCCGGAGTCGCAGACCGCTCCCGTGCACGAGAAGGACCTGGCGGCGCTCGCGGTGACCGCGCTGCTGGAGCCGGGGCACGAGCGGCAGGCCTACACCGTGTACGGACCGGAGTCGCTCACGTTGCGGCGCCAGGTCGAGCTCATCGGGGAGGCGATCGGCCGCGCGGTCACGGTCGAGGTGATCTCGGCCGAGGAAGCGCGCGAGGAGCTGGGCCGTACGATGCCGCCGATCGGCGTCGAGGTGATCATGAAGCAGTGGGCGGACCGCGACGGCATGCCCGCGCAGACATCGGCGGTGGTGGAGAAGGTGACGGGCCGCGCTGCGCGCACGTTCGCCGAGTGGGCGGTCGATCACGCGGGTGACTTTCTGGGGTCCCGTTAGTCGTCCAGGGGGTTTGCCTCTGCGTCAGCGGTTTTCGGGGCTGAGATGCCCAACAGGTGGGTTGCTCGTTCCGTGCGCAGGTGGAGTGCCGTGCGGCCCCTGCGTTGTGTCGACACCAGATCCGCCCCGCGCAATGCGCCCAGGTGTTGCGAAACCGCGCTCGGGGTGATACCCAGGCGGGTGGCCAGGGCGGCGGTCGTCAGAGGTTCGGCCAGGGCGGCGAGGATCTCCGTCCTCGCGTGGCCCAGCACCGGGGCCAGGCCCGTCAGCGCCGACGGAGGCGGCTCCCAGAGCAGGCCGACGCCCAGCGCTGGATAGCGGATCGACGCGGCGGCGACCGGGGACTTGTCGACACCCACGTTCGGCCAGTTGAAGACGCTGGGCAGCAGGACCAGGCCATGCCCGCCGGTGTCCACCGTGTAGACGGAGTGCGGGGTGCGCCGGCCGTGCACCACCAACTGACCGCCGTCCCAGGCGATATCCCGGTGCAGCTCGGCGAACAGCGCCTGCACCCCGCCGTCCACGAGGGTCAGCGCCCGCCGGCCGATGTCGGCCTCCAGCACCGCGCACATCCGGCCCCATTGCGGAGCGATCAGCAGCTCGTAGCAGCGCTGTAGGGCTTCCGCCAGCCGTGGCAGTACCGCCGCCGGCTCGGGGACCTGCTCTTCCGGCATGCTCAGGACGGCGCCGTACTCATGCCGGAAGAAGTCCTCTTTCGTGGCCCGCAGCAGGTCCAGCTCCGTCGCCATCGAAGGCAGCCGCTGCCTCGGCACCGGGAACAGGAACGACGGCAGCGCTCCGGCGATCAGCCCTCGCAGCAGCGGCAGCTCGCGCTCGGCCGCCAGCAGCGGGCGTGCCTGGCGCACCCACGGCTGGTGCACCGCATGCCCGCTCGTGCCCAGCAGGATCCGCAGCGCCAGCACCGTCTCGCCCAGCGGTGAGACGGCGAATCGCACTTTCGCGACCGACGCCGCGGTGAACCTGATCTCGACCGCCATCCGCGCCCTCATCATGTAGCTGTGGCTAAACGATAGCTGAGGTGCGCCATCTCCCCTCAGGCTGCCGGACATGGACTTCTTCACCGCGTACGACGGCACCAAGCTCGCCTGCCACGTGTTCGGCGACGGCCCGCCTGTGGTCTGCCTGCCCGGCGGGCCGATGCAGGCTTCCGCCTACCTTGGCGACCTCGGCGGCCTCTCCACGCACCGGCAGCTGATCATGCTGGATCTGCGGGGCACCGGCCAGTCCGCCGTGCCGAAGGACGCCGCTTCGTACCGCTGCGACCGACTTGTCGATGACGTCGAAGCCCTGCGCGAGCACCTTGGACTCGACCGGATGGACCTGCTCGCCCATTCCGCGGGTACAAATCTGGCCACGCTGTACGCGACCCGCCATCCGGAACACGTCAGCAAACTCGCGCTGATCACTCCGAGCGTCATGGCCGCCGGCATCACGATCACCGAAGACGTCCGGCGGGAGACCGCCCGGCTACGTGAGGACGAGCCATGGTTCTCGACAGCGTTCGCGGCCCTGGAGGCGGTCATGGCCGGCCAGGCCACCGGCGACGCCTTCCAGGCCATTGCGCCGTTCTGGTACGGCCGTTGGGACGAGACGGCTCAGGCCCACAAGGCCGCCGAGGACGAGCAGAGGAACAGCGAGGCCGCGGCCGCCTTCGGCTCCGAAGGTGCTTTCGATCCGGAGGCCACCCGCGCCGCGCTCACCCGCTTCACGTCACCGGTGCTGCTACTCGCCGGTGAGGTCGACCTGAACTCCCCTCCTCCCGCGATGACCGAGCTCACCAGGCTGTTTCCGAACGCCGACCTCGTCGTTCAGGCCCGGGCCGGACACTTCCCGTGGCTCGACGACGCCGGCCAGTTCGTGGCCACCACCGCGGCGTTCTTGCGATAGGCGACACCCCTCGCTCGGCCCCGCCCATCCCCGAGACGGACGAAAGTAGTCGGGGGCTCGCGGCTTCATCTCCCGTCTGACCGGCTTCGCCCGCGACAAGGGCTTCTCCGGCTACATCGTCGGCAGCGGCGAAGCCGGCACCCGGCTCGTCCAGCGGATGCTCGAGATCCGACGGACCGAGCGGGCGACCGGCTCCTCCGCCGGCACATCACCGCCCGGCGCTGGGCCCGCCAGCACGGGCCCCGATAGGAGGGTTCCTTGGGGCTGCGGTCAGACCGATGGCACGGCAAGCGCGGTGAGGCGGTTGCTGAAGCGGGCGAGCATGGCGGTCTGGGACGTTTCGGGGAACAGGCGGCCGATCAGCGGTGGGATGCGCAAGTTGGCGGGATTGCGCTTGGCCAGCCGGGAAACCAGAGAGATGTGCGGGTAGCGGGCCTTTTCGTAGGCGCGCAGCCGTACCGCAGGATCGTCGCCGTCCTTGGCGAGCTCGCGCCCGAGCACCCAAGCGTCCTCGAGCGTCTGGTTGGCGCCCTGCCCCAGGGTGGGTGGCATGGTGTGGGCGGCGTCGCCGACCAGGCTGATGCGGCCTTCTCCCACCACCTGGCGAACCTTGTTCCAGTGGTGGCCGAAGAACTCGAGGTCGTCCTCGGAGGCGGCGGCGAGCACCTCGGGGACGGGCGACGCCCAGTGCCCGAACCGGCGCCTCAGCTCGGCCAGCGGTGCGGCGGGCCGCGGGTCCGCGGGTGACCAGCGCATGTCGAACCACCACTGCAGCAGGCCCTCGCCGGCGGGCATGAGCCCGCACGCGCCCTCTCGCCCCGTGATCATGAGATGGCGGTGCGTGCCGGCGAGATCGATGTCGATCGGGCTGAGGCCCTGCCAGGTGCCGAAGGTCGCCGGCTGGACGGCGCCCTCGCCCCACAGATGGCGCCGTACCACCGAGTGGTGGCCGTCGGCTCCGATGAGCATGTCTCCCGTGTCCGTCGACCCGTCGCTGAAGGTCGCCGTCACCTGGCCATTGTCCTGTGTCACGCTCCGGCAGCCCATGCCGTGGCGGACGAGGTCGTCGGGCAGGCCGTCGGCCAGGCGTTCCAGCAGGTGGCGGCGGGAGATCGCCTTGGTCACGAAGCCGAAACGATCGGCCGCGTGGGCGATGTTCATGCTGGTACGCAGCCGGCCGTCGGAGGTCAGCGCGTCGATCCGGTCGATGCGGGCGCCGGCGCCGTCCAGGCCGACGCCGAGATCGTTCAGTACGGCGTTGCCGTTGCTCCAGATGAGCAGCGCCTTACCGCCATTGCGCCGGCCCGGAGCCTGCTCGTAAACCCGCACCCGGTGCCCGGCGGCCAGTAACCCGCGCGCGACAGCCAGGCCGCCGACCCCGGCGCCGATGACAAGAATGTCCATATCCCCTCCATCTCGGAGTATCTCCAATTCGAAGATACTCCGAGGTGGAGTAGGTTAGGAAAGTGGCCCACAAGCATCCAGAAGAGGCTGTCTTCCGCGAGTTCCTGATCGCGGTCCTCCTGCACAACGAGGCGGTGGCCGACCGGCTCGGCCTGCAACCGGTCGACGTCGCCGCCGCCATCCTGCTGGAGACGCGGGGACCACTCCCCGTAGGGACGATCTCCGAGGAGCTTGGGCTGCCATCCGCCTCGACCACCCGGTTGATCGACCGGCTGGAGAAGGCGGGATACGTGCGACGGGTGCGCGGGGAACGTGATCGGCGTACGGTCACCGTTGAGCTGGTCGAGGGCGGCCTGGACGATTACGACGCCGCCTGTGAGTCGTCCAGGCGGCACCTGGATGCGATCGCCCTGCACTACGGGCCGGAACAGGTGCCGTTGCTGCTGGACATGTTCACCCGAGTGGCCGGGGCCTATCGATCGGCCACCAAGGAACTACGCCAGGACGAGACCTGAACCGCCCGGCGATGACGCCGTCATAGCCGCGTCCGTCCCGGCAGTCATCGGCAGGAGAGTGGCGCATAGGCCCGGGCTCGTTCCTAAGTGGAGCAACTGTGCATGATCCGCCGCACCTGGTTACCGCTTGGCCGATGTCCAGACGGGAAAACCTGGCAGTTTCGACAGAGCCGCCGAGACTGGGTTCCAGCACAGCGACCTGCCCGGCCACCGCTCGTCGCGATAGCCGCAGGTGAATGCCATCAGAACAGGACCACGCGGGTGAGGACGACTTGCTGGTTCTTCCTGTCAATCCAGTACTCGGCGATGCCGTACCCCTCAGGGATCAGGATCTCCCGCCAGTCTGGATCGGCACCAACTTGATCGCTTCGGGCAAGCCATGGATCCTCGCAGATCGCCACCGTAAGTGCGGCTACCGTGGAAACACTTCAGCTGACACTGACGGATCAGCAAGCGTGTCAGCCACTATCTCCGAAGGTATGACTGGCCATAGATCGTCGTCATCACTCACTGGGCAGCGCGCTCCTGCCGACGGCGAAGGATCTCATCCATGCTCGTGGTCGGCAGTCTGCCGGCCTCCGCCGCAGTACGCACGCGGTCGCGGTCAGGGTCGGTGTCGAGCATTGTGCGGCCCCACCAGGCGTTCAGCACGCCATCCAGTTCGGGCCCCTGCTCCGCTTCCAAGAGCTCGGCGAAGAATTGGGCACGGCGGCTCCCACGAAGTGCATGCGAGATACCGCCGATCGTCCTCGGCACTCTTTGATGGTCCGTCATCTCGTCGTGAACGAGCTGAGCGCTCATGACACCGCCTTTGATGCTCTTCAGGGTACGACGAGAACCCAGCTACTCGCAGGATTCCCATGGCACGTGCGAAGTCATCGCGCGCCGCCAGGCTCGGTGAGTAGCCGATACCTGGTTCTCGCTCGGGGCGGGGCTCCAGCAGGCCCACCACCCACATGGGCAACGGGTGGGTGAGCCTTGGCCCACCTACCCGAACCCCTACTCGTAGCGGGCTGTGCTGTCTCGGACGATCAGCTCCGTGGCGAGCTCCACGCGCTTGGTCTCCGGCGCCTCTCCCCGGCCCATCGCCAGCACCGTGCGCGTGGCCAGCGCCGCCATCTCCTGCAGCGGCTGCCGTACCGTCGTCAAAGGCGGCCAGGCCGACTTCGACAGGGGCAGGTCGTCGAAGCCCACCACGCTCAAATCCTCCGGCACACGAAGCCCCCGCTGACGAGCGGCCTCGAACACGCCGAACGCCATCAGGTCGCTGCCCGCGAAAATGGCCGTCGGCGGCTCGTCGAGCGAGAGGAGCGCGTGGCCCTCGTCGTGGCCGGACTCCACCAGGAACGTGCCGCGCCGGATCAGCTCGGGCGCGATCGGCACGCCCGCCGTCTCCAGGGCCGCCCGGTATCCGTCCACCCTGGCCTGGCTGCAGAGCATGTCGCTCGGGCCGCTGATCGTGCCGATCCTGCGGTGGCCGAGCTCCAGCAGGTGGCGGGTCGCGGCCAGGCCGCCGTTCCAGTTGGTGGCCCCGACCGAGACGACGCCAGGGGCGGGCTCGCCCTCCGGGTCCACCACCGCGAACGGCAGGGAGCGCGCGCTGAGCTGGGCCTGGATGCCGGTGGACAGGCGTGAGGCGACGATGACCACGCCGTCTGTCCTGCGGGCGGCCAGGCGCTCGAGCCAGTCACGGCCCGGGCCCGCATGGGTGTGCAGGACGGAGATGACCACGCTGGCCCCGGCCTCGTGGGCCGCGCCCTCCGCGCCGCGCACGATCTCCATGGCCCACGGCGACTCGATCTCGGCGAACACCACGTCGACCAGGCCGGTCGGGGTGTCGTCCTGACTGATGCGCCGCTGGTAACCGTGCTCCTGCAGGAGCCGTTCGACTCGATGGCGGGTCGCCGGAGCGACCTCTGGACGTCCGTTGATGACCTTGGACACCGTCGGGATGGAGACTCCGGCCTCCTCCGCGATCAGTGCGATCGTCACCCGCCGCTTCACTGACACGTTCGGGAGTTTAGCCGAAAGTTTCGGTTTGGGATCGCTCCCACTCGAGGTGTTGACGCTTTACATGCTGTTTACCTACGATCCAGGCAGCGAAATTATCGGGGATATAGCGAAACTTTCTTCCGGTACGACTCACAGTGCCCCATGCGTCACGTAGAGGGTTCTGCGGAGGAGCACCGGGCCACTCTGAGGAAGGGACCCCGGAATGAAACGCAGTCTGGTGTTGATCGCAACCGCAGTGCTCATAGCCGGCTGCGGCAGCGGCGGCGGTGGAGGAAGCAGCACGGCTCCTCAGCAGGGCGGCTCCCCCGGCAAGGTCACGCTCGAATGGTGGCACCTGTCGACCGCCGAGCCGCTCAAGTCGCTCTGGGCGCAGCGGGCCAAGGATTACATGGCCAAGCATCCCAACGTCACCATCAAGGCCACGGTCCTGGAGAACGACGCGTACAAGGCCAAACTCACCACGATCACGCAGTCGGGCAAGGCGCCCGACATCTTCGCGACGTGGGGCGGCGGCGTGCTCAAGCAGCAGATCGACGCGGGGCTGGTCAAGGACATCTCCGCCGACGTCGCCGGCGTCCTGCCCAACTTCACGCCGGCGGCGCTGAGCGCGTACCAGCTCGACGGCAAGACGTACGGTCTGCCGACCGACATCGGCATGGTCGGCTTCTGGTACAACAAGAAACTTTTCGCCAAGGCAGGCGTCACGGAGCCGCCGGCCACGTGGTCGGCGTTCCTCGAGGACGTCAAGAAGATCAAGGCGGCGGGCGTCACCCCGATCGCCCTGGCCGGCAAGGAGAAGTGGCCCGGCCACTACTACTGGGCCTACCTGGCCATGCGCATCGCCGGCCTGGACGCGCTCAAGCAGGCGGCCACCGACCACGACTTCACCAAGCCCGACTTCGTCGCCGCCGGACAGCAGGTCAAGGCGCTGGCGGACCTGCAGCCGTTCCAGAAGGGCTTCCTCGGCGCGGCGTACTCCACCCCCGACGGCCAGGCGGCCACGGTCTCGAACGGCAAGGCCGCCATGGAGCTGATGGGCCAGTGGGCACCCGCCGTGCAGAAGGACTCCGGCAAGGGGCTCGGCGACGATCTGGGCTTCTTCCCCTTCCCCGCGGTGGAGGGCGGCAAGGGCTCGGCCGGTGACGCGTTCGGCGGTGGCGGCGGCCTGGCCGTGGGCGCGGACGCCCCGGCGGAGGCCGTGGACTTCGTGAAGTTCATGACCGAGATGGGCAACCACTCCAAGGCCGTGGAGGCCGGCGGCGTGCTGCCGGTGCTCAAGGGCGAGGAGAGCGCGGTGAAGGACCCCAACCTCAAGCAGGTGGCGACCATGCTGGCCTCGGCCAGCGGTTACCAGCTCTACCTCGACCAGGCCTACCCCCCGGCCGTCGGCCAGCAGGTCAACGACAGCGTGGCCGAGCTCATCGCCGGCACGAAGACGCCGGAGGAAGTGGGCAAGGCGATCACCGAAGTGGCCAAGAGCGAAGGATGACGACTCTCACCAGAGGGCCGGAGGCGGTCAAGCTTCCGGCCCCTGCCCCTGCCGCCAGGCGGCGCGGCCGCTGGGTGACCATCGCCCTGTTCCTGCTGCCCGCTCTGGTCCTCTTCCTGCTCCTGGTCGTCGCGCCCATCGTGGTGGCGTTCTACTCCAGCGTGTTCAAGTGGAACGGGTTCGGCGGCCTGCCGACCAACTTCGTCGGGCTGGACAACTTCACCCGGCTCTTCGGCACCGAGATCTTCGGGCAGGACCTGTGGCACCTGGTGGTCCTCGTGCTGCTGTCGATCTGCATCCAGCTGCCGTTCTCGCTGGCCGTCGCGATGCTGCTGAACCAGCGCATCCGCGGGCGGGCACTCTACCGGGTGGTGTTCTTCGCGCCGTACGTGCTCTCCGAGGTCATCACCGGCGTGCTGTTCTCGCTGATCCTCTCGCCCGAATCGGGCATGGCGAACCAGCTCCTGTCGGTGTTCGGGCTCGACTCGGAGTGGCTGGCCGACCCCGGCACCGTGATGCCGTCGCTCTTCCTCGTCATGACGTGGAAATATTTCGGCTTCCACATGATGATCTATCTCGCCGGGCGGCAGAACATCCCGAACGAGCTCACCGAGGCGGCCCAGATCGACGGCGCCACGAGCTGGAAGACGTTCAGGCACATCACGCTGCCGCTGCTCGGGCCGACGATCCGGATCAGCGTCTTCCTGTCCGTCATCTACAGCATCCAGCTCTTCGACCTGGTCTGGATCCTCACCCAGGGCGGCCCCTCGCACTCCTCCGAGACGATGGCCGTCACCATGATGGACTGGGGCTTCAAGCGCTCCCAGGTCGGTTACGCCAGCGCCATCAGCGTCGTGATGTTCCTGCTCAGCCTCGTCTTCGCCCTCGTCTACCAGCGTTTCGTGATGCGCCGTGACCTGGAGGGCGCGACCACCTCGATGGGAGACCGCCGATGATCCATCGCAAGAAGCGCACGCCGCGGCGCAACACCCTGCCGCTGCACGCCGTCGCGTGGATCGTCGGCGCGTTCGTCATCATCCCGGTGATCTACGCGTTGATCGGCGGCTTCAAGCCCACCAGCGAGCTGTCCACCAACCCGTTCGGGCTGCCCGAAACGTGGGTGACGGCCAACTACACCGACGTGCTCGGCTCGAGCTCGTTCTGGCTGCAGCTGTGGAACAGCACGTTCATCGCGGTGGTCACGACCGTGCTGACCGTCGGGGTGTCGGCGCTGGCGGGATTCGTCTTCGCCAGGTTCGCCTTCCGCGGCAGGGAGCTGTTCTTCACGTTGTTCACCGCCGGGCTGATGTTCCCGTTCGCGGTGGCCATCCTGCCGATCTTCGTGCTGCTGCGCTCGTTCGGCCTGCTGGGCAACCCGTTCGGCGTGATCCTCACGCAGGCGGCCTTCGGGCTGCCGTTGACGATCATCATTCTGCGCGGCTTCTTCCGCAGCATCCCGGGCGAGGTCGAGGAGGCGGCCATCATCGACGGCTGCAGCCCGTTCGGGTTCTTCTGGCGGATCCTGCTGCCGATGGCCAGGCCCGCCATCGCCACCGTCTCGGTCCTCGCCCTCGTGGGCAGCTGGAACCAGTTCATGCTGCCGCTCGTGGTGTTCAGCGAGGAGTCGAGCTGGACGCTGCCGCTGGGCATCCAGCAGTTCCAGGGCCAGTACGCCTCCGACACCGCCCGCATCCTGGCCTATCTCGTCCTGGCCATGCTGCCCGCGCTCGGGTTCTACGCCATTGCGGAACGTCACCTGGTCGGTGGTCTCACCGCGGGTGCGACGAAGGGGTGACCACATGCTGCATGTGTCCGGAGCCCAGCTCGTCACGGACGAAGACACGCCGGTACGGCTACGCGGGGTGGGTCTCGGGGGCTGGATGAACATGGAGAACTTCATCACCGGCTATCCGGCCGACGAGAGCTCCATGCGTTACGCCGTGCGCACCGTGCTGGGCGACGAGCGGGCGGAGCTGTTCTTCGACCGCCTGCTGAGCTCGTTCTTCACCGAGGACGACGCGGCGCTGCTGGCCGGGCTGGGCATGAACTGCGTGCGCATCCCGGTCAACTACCGCCACTGGGAGTCCGACGACCGACCCTTCGAGATCGACCCGCGCGGCTTCCGCCACCTCGACCGGGTGATCGGGCTGCTCGGCGCGCACGGCATCTACAGCGTGATCGATCTGCACGCGCTGCCCGGCTCCCAGAACCAGCACTGGCACTCCGACAACCCCACGCACGTGGCCGCGTTCTGGCAGCACCGCCACTTCCAGGACCGGGTGGTGCACCTGTGGGAGGCCATCGCGGACCGCTACCGCGACAACCCCTGGGTGGCCGGGTACAACCCGGTCAACGAGCCGGGCGACCTCACCGGCAAGGTCATCGGGCCGTTCTACGACCGGCTGGTGAAGGCCGTGCGAGCCGCCGACCCGCACCACGTCCTGTTCCTGGACGGCAACACGTACGCCACCGATTTCTCGATATTTCGGGAGGTGTATGAGAACACGGTCTTCGTCCTCCACGACTATGCCCTGGCGGGCTTCGCCCACGGCGGGCCGTACCCCGGCTACACCCGCGGCGAGTGGTGTGACAGGAACGAGCTGGAGCGGGCCTTCGCCAAGCGCTCCCGCTTCCAGCGCGAGACGGGCACGCCACTGTGGGTGGGCGAGTTCGGCCCCGTCTACACCGGGGATCCGGCCGTGGACCAGCAGCGCTACCAGATCCTGCGCGACCAGCTGGCCATCTACGACGCCCAGGGCGCCGGCTGGTCGCTGTGGACGTACAAGGACGTGGGGTTGCAGGGGCTCGTGCACGCCGCGGGACCGTACCTGAACAGGTTCGGCGGCTTCATCGTCAAGAAGCGGCGGCTCGGCGCGGACCGCTGGGGCTCCACCATGGAGGAGTCCGCGGACCTGCTCGCTCCCCTGCACGCGCTGATCGAGACCGAGACCCCCGGCTGGGACCCGTACCCGTGGGGCGCCCGCTACCAGACCGACGACCTGATCAGGCACATCCTCATCGCCCAGGCGCTGCTGCCCGAGTACGCCGAGCTGTTCCGCGGGCTCGACGACGACGAGCTGACCGCCCTGGCCGACTCGTTCCTTCTGGAGCAGTGCGTACGCCGCCGGCCCCTGCTCGACCTGCTGGCCGGCAATCTCCACGCGTGATCCCTCGCACACTGTCGCTTCCGGCTCTTGCGCTAGGTATGCTTCGCCTGCCCTAATTTAGGTAAGGCTTTCCTCAGCAAATCTTCAGCAAGCGGGAGTGACGGTGTTCGCCAGTTACCTCATCGGACTGCGCGAAGGTCTCGAGGCGACACTCGTCGTCTCAGTCCTGGTCGCCTTCCTGGTCAAGAGTGACCGAAAGGACAGGCTCCCTCAAGTCTGGACGGGAGCGGGTGCGGCCGTCGCGCTGTCCGTGGGGTTCGGGGCACTGCTGACGTTCACCGCGGCGAACCTGGGGCACACGGGGCAGGAGCTGTTCGACGCCATCACCTCGCTGCTCGCCGTCGTGTTCGTCACCTGGATGATCTTCTGGATGCGGCGGGCGGCCCGCGCGCTCTCCGGGGAGCTGCGGGGCAAGCTCTCTGACGCGCTGGAGATGGGCTCGGCCGCGGTGATCGTGATGGCGTTCCTCGCCGTCGCCCGCGAAGGGCTGGAGACGGCGATTCTCTTCTTCGCCTCAGTGCAGGGCGCCACCACGTCGGCGGAGCCGCTGATCGGCATCAGCCTGGGGCTGCTCACCTCCGTGCTCATCGGCTGGGGCCTCTACCGCAGCGCCGTGAAGATCAACCTCACCAAGTTCTTCACCTGGACGGGGCTGCTGCTGATCCTGGTGGCCGCGGGGATCTTCAAGTACGGCGTGCACGACCTGCAGGAGGCCAACATCCTGCCCGGTCTGAGCTCGTACGCCTTCGACATCAGCTCCGCCATCCCCGCCGATTCCTGGTACGGCATGCTGCTGTCGGGCATGCTGAACATCACGCCCCAGCCGAGCATCGCCGAGGTCATCGCCTGGGCGTGTTACGTCGTTCCCACTCTCTTCTTCTTCCTGCGCAGCTCGCGGGTGAAGCCCACGCCGTCACCCGCGTCCTCCGCGGCCTGAACAGGAGCACCATGCGTACCGCAATCAGCCTGTCCTTCGGCGCGCTCGCCCTCACGACGCTGGCCGCCTGTGGCTCCGGCGGCGACACCGCCGCCTCCTCCGGATCCGCCGCCCCCGGGAAGATCACCGTGGCGGCGAGCGACACCGAGTGCAAGGTCGCCACCTCCGAGGCCGCCGCGGGCACCACGACGTTCTCGATCACGAACGGCGGCAGCAAGGTGACCGAGTTCTACGTGTACGCCCCCGGCGACCGGGTCATGGCCGAACTCGAGAACATCGTGCCCGGATTGACCAGGGAGCTCATCGCCGAGCTGCCGGCGGGCGCGTACGAGACGGTGTGCAAGCCCGGCATGGTCGGCAAGGGCATCCGCAACGCGTTCAAGGTGACCGGCGAGCACAAAGCGCTCAACGAGGACGCCAAGCTCGCCGAGGCCGTCGCCGGCTACAAGCGGTACATCAAGGCGCAGAGCGACACGTTGCTGGTCAAGACGCAGGAGTTCGTGGACGCGGTCAAGGCAGGGAAGATCGACAAGGCCAAGGAGCTGTACCCGGTCGCGCGGACATACTGGGAGCGCATCGAGCCGGTGGCGGAGATCTTCGGTGACCTCGACCCCGCCATCGACGCCCGCGAGGCGGATCTGGCCCAGGGCGAGGAGTGGACCGGCTTCCACAGGATCGAGAAGGATCTGTGGATCAAGAAGGACATCAGCAAGGACGGGCCGATCGCCGACAAGCTGATCGCCGACGTCAAGACCATCGTGGACAAGTCGAACGCGGCCGAGCTGACCCCCCTGAACCTGGCCAACGGCGCCAAGGAACTGCTCGACGAGGTGGCCACCGGGAAGATCACCGGCGAGGAGGACATCTGGTCGCACACCGACCTGTGGGACTTCGACGCCAACCTCGAGGGCTCCAAGGCGGCCGTGCAGGCGCTCCGGCCGGTGCTGGAGGAGCGCGCTCCCGATCTGGTCAAGACGCTGGACCAGAAGTTCGCCGCGGCCGAGGCGGCGCTCGACGCGCACCAGAAGGGCGACGGCTGGAAGTTGCACAACGAGCTGTCGAAGGCTGAGCTGAAGACGTTGTCCGACGCGATCAACGCGCTGGCCGAGCCGATTAGCAAGATCGCTCCGGCCATTACGAAGTAGCGGGAGACGGCCATGAGTTTGAGCCGCAGGGGCCTGTTCGGGCTCGGCGCCGCTGGTGCGGCCGTGGTCGGGGCCGGGGTCGTGGCCACGACCACGCTGCTCGACGAGGCACCGGTCGCGCACGCCTCCTCGACCTCCGACCCCTTCCCCTTCTACGGCGAGCACCAGGCGGGCATCGTCACGCCCGCGCAGGACCGGTTGCACTTCGTGTCGTTCGACGTCATCACGAAGAAGCGGGACGAGCTGGTCGAGCTGCTGCAGGAGTGGACGGCCGCGGCGGCGCGGCTGACGCAGGGCAAGGAGGCGGGGTCGTTCGGGGCGGTGGACGGCGCGCCCGAGGCCGCGCCCGACGACACGGGCGAGGCGCTCGGGCTGCCCGCCTCCGGGCTGACGCTGACGATCGGGTTCGGGGCGTCGCTGTTCGACGACCGGTTCGGGCTGGCGGACAAGCGGCCCGCGGCCCTCGCTGACCTGCCGAAATTCCCGGGAGAGCAGCTCGTTCCGGAAATTTCCGGCGGCGACATCTGCGTGCAGGCGTGCGCCCACGACCCCCAGGTCGCCGTGCACGCCATCCGCAACCTGGCCAGGATCGGCTTCGGCAAGGTGTCCGTACGCTGGTCGCAGCTCGGCTTCGGCCGTACGTCGTCCACGTCCCGGGCCCAGGCGACCCCGCGCAACCTGCTGGGCTTCAAGGACGGCACCAACAACCTCAAGTTGGAGGACGCCGACCTGCTGCGTGACCAGCTGTGGGCCTCCACGCAGGACGGCAGCGGCTGGATGGCGGGCGGCACGTACATGGTGACCAGGAAGATCCGCATGGCGATCGAGACCTGGGACCGCACGTCACTCGCCGAGCAGGAGCAGATCTTCGGCAGGGACAAGGGCGAGGGCGCGCCGCTGGGTAAGAAGGCCGAGTTCGACGCGGTGGACTTCGCGGCCAAGGGGGCGGACGGGCAACCGTCCATCAAGGCCGACGCCCACGTGCGGCTGGCTCACCCGAGCTCCAACGACAACGCGCACCTGCTCCGCCGCGGCTACAACTTCGTGGACGGCTCCGACGGGCTCGGCCGGCTGGACGCGGGGCTGTTCTTCATCGCCTACCAGCGGGATCCGCGCAAGCAGTTCGTGCCCGTCCAGATGAGGCTGGCCAAGAACGACGCGCTCAACGAGTACATCAAGCACGTCTCCAGCGGCCTGTTCGCCTGCCCACCCGGCGTCAAGGACGCGGGAGACTACTGGGGCCGCACACTCTTCGAGTAGTAGCCAGTAGGTTGTGCGGCTCATCGCGTCGACGTATCGCGCGTGAAATGTGTGACCGACCCAGATGCGCGTCTCAGAACAGCCAGTGCCGCGATCGGGAGCAGCAGCAGCGTCAGCGCACCGGACAGGACAAGCCCTCCGGTGGTCCCGGCCAGCTCGATCAGTGGTCCGCCAACCATCAGGCCAAGTGGGGCGGCCACCGTAGAGCCGGTCGTCCAGAGCGTGACGACCTGCTGCTGCTCGTCGGGCTTGAGCCCCGACTGCAGGAAGCTGTACGCGACAGGCGTGAACGGCGCCCACACCAGGCCGCCCAGGCCAAAAACGATCAGCGCGAGAGTGAGATCGCCGGCGAACGCAAGAGCGATCGGGCACATCGCCCACAGGCCGATGATCACGATCAGCACATGACGCTGTGGAAGGTTCCGCAACTGATTCACGAGGGCCGCGCCGGCGAATGCGCCGACCCCAAGCGCACCCCACATGAGCCCCAGACCAGACGCGTCGGCGTCCAGCGTCCCGCGCACGTACAGGGGCAGCGCCACCTCGATCGGCATGTAGAAGAAATTGAAGAAGAACTCGACGACCAGCAGTCGCGCGGCAACCGGCCGGCGACGCAGGATCCGCCAGCCCGATTCGCGGGCTCGTGGGCGACGAAGCGCATCACGATCTTCGGTGGCTCGGGGAATGGACACCAGGACGGCGACCAACAAGATCAGCGCACCGCACGCATCGAAGAAGAGCGCGACGCCCGGGCTGGTGGACGCCACGATCATCCCGCCCAGCACCGGCCCGACGATGTAGAGCGCGAACGAGGCATTCAGCCCGAGTAAGCCGTTGACGGCGAACCGCCCGGTCTCGCCCGCGATGGACGTCGCCAGCAGACGCCGGCTGCTTGATCCAGCCATCCGGAACGTCGCGCCGAAGAGGAGACCGACGATCAGCACGGGCAGCGTGAGTTGCTCGGTGACGGCCAGAACCGCCAGGGTGACAAAGGTCAGCGACCGTAACACACAGTCGGCGATCAGGAGGGTGCGCGGCGGCACCCTCACCCGTCCCAATCCGATGGCCAGCGCAAGGATGGTCGACAGGACGAACGGCGCGGCCTCCACCAGCCCGATCGCGATCGCCTTGGGCACGCCGCCGTGGATGGACAGCGTCTGTACGGGCATGGCCACGATGATCACACCCGTACCGACGTTGGCCAGGAGGTCACCCAGCAGGAGGCCAGCCACCTGGCGGTTGCGCAGCACCTCGCGGTAGGACCGGTTGGCCTCATGGGTCGCTCCGGTGGGCATTGGGCCGGCCTCCTTCTGAGAGTCGTCCTTCACGGGCCGGACAACGCCGGCCCCGCTCGCCGACGGCACCAGGTCATGGCTGCGATCGCCAGTGGGCTCAGCGCAGCTCCTGGATGCGGATCAGGTTGCCCGCGGGGTCACGGAAGGCGCAGTCGCGGATGCCGTACGGCTGCTCGGTCGGCTCCTGGACGAGCTCGGCGTCGCCGGCCTGGAGCCGTGTGAACGCGCCGTCGAGGTCGGAGGTGGCCAGGACGATGCGGGCGTAGGTGCCCTTGGCCATCATCTCATCGATCATGCGGCGCTCCTCGTCGGTGATACCGGGTTCGGCGGCCGGCGGATACAGGACGATGGACGTGCCGGGCAGGTCGGCGGGGCCGACCGTGATCCAGCGCATCGTGCCGTTTCCGAAGTCCTTGCGGACCTCGAAACCGAGGGTGTCGCGATAGAAGGCCAGGGATGCTTCAGGGTCGGTGTGCGGGAGGAAGGTCCAGTGAATGCTGATGTCCATGGCGGTCAGGCTAGGTGCGGCTCCGTGACCCGAGCTTCTCGAATCGTGCTCGGTCTGGTGACCCCACCTGACCCGGAGCGGCCGTGACCTCGGAGCGCCGGCGTACGTATGGGTGGATCAGACAATCTGCTTCTATGAAGGTGATGACTGCCACTGAAGCGTCTCGAAGCTTCGCGACCGTGCTCAACGATGGCGGGCGCGGGAGGCGGCGGCGTGGGCGCGGTTGGCGCAGCGGGTCGAGCAGAACTGGCGCTTGCCCGGACGGCTGCGATCCACGAAGGCGTCCTGGCATGGCCGGGCCGCGCACAGGCGTAGCCGCTCCCAGTCGCCCGAAGCGGCGAGGTCGAGTAGCTCGGCGACGGATCGTACGGCCAGCCGTTCGGCCAGGGTGGCTCCTTCAGGCGCCCTGAGCCGCTGCCGCGGCACCCCGTCCGCCTCTTCCACGACGACCCGTATCGGCAGCTCGTCCGCCCACCGGGCCAGGGCGGGCGTCCGCTCCGCCGACTCGCGGGACAGCACCGCGCGCAACCGGTCCCGGACGGCGCGGACCGCCTCCAGGTCGTTCCCGCCCTGGCCGTCGTCACGCGCGCGGGACGGCAGGGGCGGGGTGATGGGCTCGGCCAGTTCCTGGCAGAAGCGGCGCAGTGCTCCCACGTCCGGCAGGCGTTCAGGGTCGTCCAGGTACTCGTCCCACGTGTTGGCCAGATCGAGCGCCGCAAGACCCGTCTCGGCGAACTGGCGCATCGCGTTCTCCCTCTGTTACCGTCACGACTATGACCACAATAACCCCTGACAAGACCATCACGGTCCTCGACGCGCCCTCCAACCTCGGCCTGCGCCCACTCGCCCCCGACACCGTCCCCGGCTGCTACAAAGCCCCCTGGGCACTGCGGAACGCCGGTCTCGTCCAGCGGCTCGGCGCTGCCGACGCGGGGGCGCTGGTCCCGCCCCGCTACGTGGCCACCTGGACGCCGGGAAGCGGCGTGCGCAACGGACCCGCCATCGCCGGCTACGCCCGCAGGCTGGCCGACCGGGTGAGCGCGATCAGGGAGGAGGGCGGGTTCCCTGTCCTGCTCGGCGGGGACTGCTCGATCCTGCTCGGCCCCGCCCTCGCCCTGCGCAGGAGTGGGCGGTACGGGCTGGCGTACCTGGACGCGCACTCCGACTTCCGGCACCTCGGCAACTCCCCGCACGTCGGCGCGGCGGCCGGGGAGGACCTGGCCCTGGTGACCGGGCGCGGTGACGGCTACCTCACGGACATCGACGGGCTGCGGCCGTACGTCAGGGACGAGGACGTGATCGTGCTGGGGGTGCGGGACGGGGAGGATCTCAATGACTTCGCGGAGAGCGGCATCGCCCACATCCCCGGCAGCGACATCTCCCTCGACGACGCGAGCAAGGTGCTCGTGCGTGACGAGCTCGACGGGTTCTGGATCCACGTGGACGTCGACGTGCTCGACCCGTCCGTGCTGTCCGCCGTCGACTCCCCCACCCCGGGTGGGCTCGACGCCGACCAGTTCATCGAGCTGGTCCGCGGGCTGGTGGGCCTGCCGGGGGCCGCGGGACTGGAGGTCACGATCTTCGATCCCGACCTGGACGAGGACGGCAGGCAGGCAGCCCTGCTCGCCGACATCCTCGTGGAGGCGCTCGCCTAGTGGATCACGTAGCCGCTGGAGCTGGACTGGCCGGTCTCGTTCGTGGCCGTGATCGAGGTCCAGGGGCCCGAGGGGACGTACGGGGCCCATGCCGACTCCAGCCGCCCCTTCTCGTACCACTCCTGCTTGACCGCCACCCCCTGCGGGTCGAAGCGGAGCGTGCCGCCGCGCAGGTTGTAGCCCTCGACGAGGATGCCGGGCCGCCCGTTCATCTCCTTACGCGAGGCGCCGACGATGATCGGCTGCCGCCACCCGCTCACGATGTCGTCGGCCAGTGAGGGCGTGTCGTAGCGGGCCTGGCATGTGAAGAAGGGATCCCACCCGTAAGAGATGATTTTTCCGGCATGCGTCCCGGCCGCCATCACCTGCTGGTCGATCCTGCTCTTCGTCGTACGCCCGCGCAACGGCAACGGATCGACCCTCCCGCACTCCCCGTCCACCGGTGTCGGTTCGAACCCCTCGACGTTCACCCACAGCTCCACCCCGGACGGCACCCGCCGCGCCGCCGCCTCGATGTAGTCGCGGGTGGCCCCGTAGTACGCCTGCGCGTTGCTCACGTCCCCGACGACCGGCACCAGGCGCGGCGCGACCTTGGCCTCCGCCTCATGAACCCCGTAGACGGGCACCTTCCCCGTCCCCCGCCCGTCCTGCACGGCGACGGCCATGGGCGCCCCCGCCCGGGTCGCGGCGATGTCGGCGAGTCCCTCCTCCGCCTGCCCGGGCGGGAACCCGCGGCCCTTCCGGGCGTCGATGTACGGGCTGACCAGGATCTTCTTCCCCGGCAGGGTGGCGGCGACGACCGCGTGCTGGGCCGCGTACAGCTCGATGATCGGGTCCTTGGCCGCGCGCGTCCGCATGGCCAGCTCGAACGACTGGTAGACCCCTCCGAACGCGGAAGACCTCCCGAACCGCTCCCGGTAGTCGGCGAGCACCCGCGCGGTGAAGGCGTTCAGTGCGGCGATGTGCGCGAGGTCTGGCTCCCACGGCTTACCCGCTGACTGCGGCGCGGCGGGCAGCCCAGGGAAGACCGTCATCCCGTACGCGGCCGCCTCGGTCATCAGGTTGCCGAGCCCGTCGCCGTCGGTGGAGATGAGCACGACATCCTGTACGGGATCCTGGCATGACCCGGCCAGGGAGACCCGGTAGAAGATCCGGCCCCTGCTCACGATCCGCCGGTCCAGCCCCGGGCACCGCAGCAGCCCCTTCCCGAACTCCTCGCTGGTCACGTAGGTGTAGACATGGCGGACCCCTGGGACCTCGGCGCACGGCCGCCCGTCCACGAGGCAGTCGGCGAAGTCGGGCTCCTCGCGGGCGCTGAACCTCGGGCCGAACGTGATCAGCGTGTCGCCGCCGATCGCGTGGATGGCCTCCACCATGCGCCGCGTCACACACGGATCTGCCCGGGGCATGACCCAGTAGCCGGTGACGGCGTACGGCGCGACGACCCGGGTGTCGCGCGACTGGCACGCCTCGACCTCGGGCTTGTCGGGTGCGGCCAGGCTCACCACGAAGGCGACCGCCACGACCAGCCACAGGATGACCCGGTGCACCCACGCCCCTTCCACGCCACCCCAAGCCTACGCACCCGACCGGCACTCCGGCCTCGCCACGAGTCACGAGGAACTCATTGGGTACTCATGGGAACTCGTGGGGAACTCATGGGGAGCGAGTGCCACCCAGGCGCCGCCTCTCGCATCCCGACCACGGACAATGGCGAGCAGGGGGTAGACATCGTGCGTATCGATCTCAGCGGCAGGACCGCGCTGGTCACCGGGTCGACTCAGGGCATCGGGGCGGCCATCGCCGAAGGGCTGGCGCTGGCGGGGGCCCACGTCGGGATCAACGGCCGCAGCGAGAGTTCCGTCGCGATGGCCATCGAGCAGATAGAAGTCGGCGACCTGATAGCGGCGCCCGGCGACGTGACCACGGACGAGGGCTGCGAGGCGGTGCTGCGCGCGCTGCCCCAGGTCGACATCCTCGTCAACAACCTGGGCATCTTCGAGGCCAAACCCGCGCTCGAGATCACCGACGACGAGTGGCGGCGCTACTTCGACGTCAACGTGCTGGCCGCGGTCCGGCTCACGCGCGCCTACCTGCCCGGCATGGTCGAGCGCGGCTGGGGCCGGATCCAGTACATCGCCAGCGACTCCGCCGTGGTCATCCCCATCGAGATGATCCACTACGGCATGACGAAGACCGCGCTGCTGGCCGTGTCCAGGGGGTTCGCCAAGGAGGCGGCGGGCAGCGGGGTGACGGTCAACTCGGTCATCGCGGGTCCGACGCACACCGGGGGCGTCGAGAAGTTCGTGTACGACCTCATGGGCAAGGACCTGGAGTGGGAGGAGGCGCAGCGGGCGTTCATGCTCCAGCACCGTTCCCAGTCGTTGCTGCAGCGCCTGATCGAGCCCGAGGAGATCGCGAACATGGTCGTCTACCTCAGCTCGCCCTTCGCCTCCGCGACCACGGGCGCCGCGGTGCGGGTCGACGGCGGGTACGTGGACTCCATCATCCCCTGAAGGTGAGCCGCGGGCCCCCCGACAGGGGGATGTGGCCGGGCGGGTCCGCCGCGAGCCTGGGGGCATGATCTTACGAACCCTGCTCACGCTCGGCCTGCTGGCCGCGCCCGCGGTCGCCGAGCGGCCCGCCATCACCTGGCAGGAATGCCCGGCCTACTCCGATGACGTGCTGCGCTGGATGGGCCTCGACGACGATCGGCTCCCCGAGTACAGGGAACTGCTCGGCAGGACGGAGTGCGGCACGCTCACCGTCCCCCAGAACTACGCCGACCCCGGCGGAAAGCAGATCACCATCGCCCTGACCAGGCTCAAGGCCACCGACCAGGAACACCGCCTGGGCAGCCTGGCGGTCAACCCGGGAGGCCCCGGCGGCAGCGGCTACCTGATGCCGCTCGACCTCGCCATGACCGACGCGAAGCTGAACGCCCGCTACGACCTCATCGGCTTCGACCCGCGCGGAGTCGGCTACAGCACGAAGGCCAGGTGCCCCGGTGGCAAGCCGGAGCAGGCGCCGCCGGGTCCCGTCAGCGAGGACCTGGCCAGGAAGGTCTACGACCAGACGGTCACGGACAACCAGGCCTGCGCCCAGTCGGACCCCGGTTTCATCGGTCAGCTCACGACCGCCAACGTGGCCCGCGACATCGATCGGATCCGCTCCGCGCTGGGCGAGTCGGAGATCAGCTTCTTGGGCGTCTCCTGGGGCACCTGGCTCGGCGTGGTCCTGCGCAGCCTGTTCCCTGCCAAGGTGCACCGCATGTGGCTGGACAGCATGGCCCTGCCCACGCCGAGGATGGACGTCTTCACGGAGGTCCGCGCCATGGCCACCGACCGCGACTTCCAGCGGATGGCCGGGTGGATCGCGGAACGGAACGACGTGTACGGGTTCGGCACGACGAAGGACCAGGTGGTGTCGGCGCTGACCGACCTGCGCAAGGCGTACGACGCCAAGCCCCTGACCTTCACCGACATCGACTTCACCGCGGACGGCCGGTTGATCGCGGAGGTGGCGAGCCAGCCGAGCCCCGCCTGGCCGGAGGCCGCCCGGGTGCTGAAGGAACTGGTGGACGCCACCGGCCCCACCGCGCCCCCGACGATCAAGAAGATCTTCGGCAACGGGCCGTCGCGCGCGCCCGCCGGCGCGCCCGAGCGGGGCAACCTGACGGCGAACGTCGCGTTCTTCTGCAACGAGGACCAGGGGGCGCGCACGTTCGACTCGGCCTGGAACGCCTACCGCGAGCGCCTCCAGCGCTACCCGGTGACCGGCGAGGCCACCTCGTTCTCCCCGCCGTGCGCCGGGTGGCCGCTGCCCGTGCAGACCACGCGCCTGCGGCATGGCGGCTCGCTGGTGCTGTCGGGGCACCTGTACGAGAGCCCGTCACCGTACGAGTGGACGCTGCAGACGAGGGCGGCCGTCGGCGGGCATGTGGTGACCGTCGACGACGACGTGCACGGCTCCGCGCTCGGGGTGCCGGGCTGTCTCACGAAGGTGGTCGGCTACTTCGAGACCGGGCGGGTCACCGCCACCTGTCCCGGGGTGCCGATGCCGGACTCGACCGAGCTCCCCGACCGTTCCGAGCTCAGTACGACTGCAATTCGATGAGGTTGCCCTCCGGGTCCCGGAGATGCGCGGTACGCAGGGTCGGCGCCCAGTCGGGACGGTCCTGGGGCGGGGCGGCGACCGTGGCGCCGTGGCGGGCGAGACAGTCTGCCGCCTCGTCGACGTCGTCCACCTTCATGACCAGCATCGCGGTGTCCTGAGCGGCCCGGGGCAGGTCCGCGGTGCCGACGGCCTCCGCGATCCTGTCCCGGGCGAACAGGACCAGCCCGGCCTCCCCCTCGATGTCCCAGTTGGCGTAGCCGGGCAGGACCTTCACCGGCTCGACGCCGTGCAGCTCGCGCAGCACAGCCTGGTAGAACGCGGCGCAGGCCGGGAAGTCGCGCACGAGCAGGCGGGGGTAGAGGACGTCCATCGGCGTCTCCTCCAAATTAGTGGGTATCTACCAATAATTGGTGACAACCTACACTAGGGGACATGGACCTGCCGCCCACCCTGCTCGCGACCACGACCTTCGTGCTGCACAAGGTCGGAGCCGGCAGCCGTCGCACTGTCACGGCCCGGCTGACGGGCGAGACGGGGCTGAGCCTGTGGGAGTTCGCCGTGCTGGCCACGCTGGCCGACTTCGGGCCCGCCGCCCAGCGCGAGATCGGCGGCCGGCTCGGGCTCGATCCGAGCGACATGGTCCGGCTGATGGACGGCCTGATGGACGAGGGGCTGACCGAGCGCGACCGCGACCCGGCCGACCGGCGGCGCTACCGGATCTCGCTGACACCCGCGGGCCGTGACGCGCTGGACCGGGCGCTGGACGTGATCGAGCGCGTGGAGCGGGAGACGCTGGCGCCGCTGACGGCGGACGAGCGGAAACAGCTGCACGAGCTCGTGGCGAAGGTCTTCACCAGCTGAGCAGGACTTCGCAAGCGCGCCGTAATTAACCCAGAGGTCACACTGTTCACTGCCATACCACATGCCCTCTTTGCACACAGTTGCAGATCATGTTAGATGGAGGCGAGCAGAGAGGACCGGCACAGTGACGCTGATTCTCGATGGCGTCTTCGTACGGCGGCGCGGGGAGACGTGGCTTGACGACGTTCGCCTGGAATTATCCAATGGAATGACCACGCTAATCGGCCCGATGACCGCGGGAAAGACGACATTGATGCGCGTCGTCGCCGGATTGTTACCGCCGGACTCGGGCCGGGTCGTGGTCAACGGAAAAGACGTCACCGCCATTTCGGTGCGAAAACGCTCGGTCGCCTTCGTCTACCAGCAATTCACCAATTACCCGTCGCTGACCGTCTACGAGAACATCGCCTCCCCGCTCCGGCTCGACCCGAGATTCCGCCGTGACGGGATCGACCGGCGGGTGCGCGAGGTGGCGGAGCTCATGGGCATCGCGGCGTTCCTCGATCGCAGACCCAGCGAACTGTCGGGCGGCCAGCAGCAGCGCACCGCCATCGCCCGCGCGCTGGCCCGCCCCGTGGACGTGCTGCTCCTCGACGAACCCCTGGCCAACCTGGACTTCAAGCTCCGCGAGCAGTTACGCGCCGACCTGAAGACCATGTTCGCGCACTCCCCCGGCGTGGTCCTCTACTCCACGGCGGACCCGAACGAGGCGCTCACGTTCGCCGCGCCGACAGTGGTCCTGGGCGAGGGCAGGGTCCAGCACATCGGCGACGTGGCCGAGATGTACGCCCACCCGCCCACGCTGGCCGTCGCGGCCACGCTCAGCGACCCGCCGCTCAACCTGCTGCCCGGCGTCGTACGCGACGGCAGGATCGAATGCCTCGGCACCTCCTTCCCCGCGCCCCGCGCGCACGCCTCCGGGCGCAACGTCATGCTCGGCGTCCGGCCCCACCAGGTGAGCATCGAACGCGACGGCCCCGGCTCGCTGGAACTGCCGGCCGAGATCAGGCTGGCCGAGGTGACGGGCAGCGCGACGTTCCTGCACCTGCTCCTGCAGGGGCGGGTCCACCTGGTCGCCCACCTGCCGGGCACCCAGCTCTTCACCCCGGGCGAGACCACGGTCGCGTACGTGAACCCGGCACACGTCTTCGTCTTCGACGAGGACGGCGGCCGCCTGCTCGCCACCAGCGCCGCGGAGGTCGACCTGCATGGCTGACATCCGGCTGGAAGGCGTGGGCCACAGCTACGACGGCGGCCGGACCTGGGCCGTCCAACCGATGACCTGGACCTGGCAGAGCTCCAGGGCGTACGCGCTGCTGGGCCCGAGCGGCTGCGGCAAGACCACACTCCTGAACATCATCTCCGGCCTGATCACGCCCACGGTGGGCCGGATCTTCTTCGACGACCGCGACGTCACCGACGTGCCCACCGCGGGCCGCAACATCGCGCAGGTCTTCCAGTTCCCAGTCCTGTACGAGGAAATGTCGGTATACGACAACCTGGCCTTCCCCCTCCGCAACCGGAAATATCCGGCGAAGGAGATCGACGAGCGCGTCCGCCAGGTCGCCCGGCTCCTCGGCCTGGACGACCTGCTCCGCCGCAGGTCACGCCGCCTGGACCCGGGCCGCCAGCAGATCGTCAGCCTGGGCCGCGGCCTGGTGCGCTCCCAGGTGGCGGCGGTGCTGCTGGACGAGCCGCTCACCGTGGTAGACCCGGCGCTGAAGTGGACGTTGCGCAGCAAGCTCAAGGAGATCCACCGCGACACGGGCCATACGCTGATCTACGTCACGCACGACCAGACCGAGGCGCTGACGTTCGCCGACGAGGTCGTGGTGGTCAACGACGGGGCGATCGTGCAGGCGGGCGAGCCGGCCGAACTGTTCCTGTCGCCGGCGCACGAGTTCGTGGGGCACTTCATCGGCTCTCCGGGCATGAACATGCTGCCCGCCGAGATCGTCGGCGACGTCGTACGCGTCGGGCAGGCGGACGTGGGCCTGGTCACCGGCGACGTGCCGCCCGGTCCGGTCAGGATCGGGGTGCGGCCCGAGTTCGTGCAGATCACCGGCGCCCGCAACTCTCCTGGGGTGGCGGCCCGGGTGGCCGGGATCGACCGCATGGGGGCTTATGACCTGGTGCACGCCCTGGTCGGCGAGCACACCGTGACCGCCAAGACCGAGGCGGGATCGCCCTACGCGCCCGAGTCGGTGGAGTTCCTGCACTTCCCGGCGGACCGCACGTTCCTGTTCCGCGACCAGGTCAGGTGCGGCTCACTCGCGCCGCTGAACGGAAGGGGTACGGCGTGACCGAGGTCCAGGAGGAGCCGCGGGCCGACCTGAAGCGCAAGGACAACCGGGCCTGGTGGCTGGTGCTGCCGGTGGTCGTGTCGGTGGCGTTCACGGCCGTGATCCCGCTGATGACCGTGGTCAACTTCTCCGTGCAGGACGTCTTCAGCCCCAGCGACCGCATCTTCGTCGGCCTGGAGTGGTTCCGTTCGATCTCGCGCGATCCCGAGGTGCGCTCGGCGTTCGTGCGCACGCTGCTGTTCTCGGCGCAGGTGCTGCTGCTGGAGATCCCCCTGGGAGTGGCGCTCGCGGTGTCGATGCCGCGCCGCGGCGTACAGGTGTCGGTGGCGCTGGTGCTGGTGGCGCTGCCGCTGCTCATCCCGTGGAACGTGGTGGGCACGATCTGGCAGATCTTCGCCCGCGGCGACATCGGCCTGGGCGGCTGGACGATCAACAACGTCCTGGGCGTCAACTTCAACTACACACTGGACTCCACGGACGCCTGGATCACGGTCCTGCTCATGGACATCTGGCACTGGACGCCGCTGGTGGCGCTGCTGGCGTACGCGGGGCTGCGCTCGATCCCCGAGCCGTACTTCCGGGCCGCGCAGATCGACGGCGCGTCAGCGTGGGCCACGTTCCGCCACATCCAGTTGCCCAGGCTGCGCGGGGTGCTGACGATCGCGATCCTGCTCAGGTTCATGGACAGCTTCATGATCTACACCGAACCGTTCGTGGTGACGGGTGGCGGGCCGGGGAACGCGACGTCGTTCCTCAGCATCCTGCTGTCGAAGATCGCGGTCGGGCAGTTCGACCTGGGCCCGGCGGGCGCGTTCTCGCTGCTCTACTTCCTGATCGTGCAGATCCTCTGCTACGTCTTCTTCACCGTGCTGACCAGGTCGGGGAGGTGACCCGATGGCCAGGCACACCGGGCGGCGGCTGCCCTGGGCGCGGACGGTCTTCTGGCTTTACGTGGCGACGCTCATGTTGCCGGTGCTGTGGATGTTCCTGATGTCGATCCGGCCGAACGAGGACATCCTCGGCAGCTTCTCGCTCATCCCGCAGCGCGTGACGTTCGACAACTACGCCACTTTCTTCTCCGACTCGGCCTGGTATTCGAGCTATCTGAACTCCATCGTCTACACCTCGATGAACGCCGTGATGTCGCTCGTCGTGGCGTTGCCGGCGGCGTACGCGTTCTCGCGATTCCGTTTCGCCGGGGACAAGCACCTGTTCTTCTGGCTCCTGACGAACCGCATGGCGCCGCCGGCGGTGTTCCTGCTGCCGTTCTTCCAGATTTATCAGAGCGTCGGGCTCTTCGACACGCACCTCGGTGTCGCGATAGCTCACATGCTCTTCAACGTCCCGCTCGCCGTGTGGATACTCGAGGGTTTCATGTCGGGAATCCCGCGGGAAATCGACGAGACGGCCGCGATCGACGGCTATTCACTTCCCCGTTTCTTCATCCGCATATTCCTGCCGATGATCCGCTCCGCGATCGGCGTCACGCTGTTCTTCTGCTTCATGTTCAGCTGGGTCGAGCTGCTGATCGCCAGGACCATCACCTCGGTGAACGCCAAGCCGATCGCCGCGACCATGACCAGGACGGTGAGCGCGGCCGGAGTCGACTGGGGCCTGCTGGCCACGGCGGGGGTGCTCACCATCGTCCCGGGCGCGATCGTCATCTGGTTCGTCCGCAACTACATTGCGAAAGGCTTCACCATGGGGAGGGTTTAGGGATGCTCGAGTGGATGGTCTGGACCGCCCCCACGGCCCTGGTGTTCGCCGGGCTGGCCCTGCTGCTGGTCGTGATGGCGGTCTGGGCCCGCGTCTCCCCTCCCGTGGCCAGGCGGGGCTTCCTGCGCATCGAGACCGATCGTGGCGACCGGCTCTACATCGGCCTGATCAGTGCCGCCGTCGTGCTGGCGGCCTGGATAGCTGTCACCGACCTGTCCATGTGGCTCGCGCTCGGGTGCGCGCTGCTGGTGGCGGTCGTGATCGGGATATGGGGCTAACAGAGGAGGAGCCAAACGATGAGTCATCGGGCAGGCAGGTCCGCGACGGTAGGTCTGGTCGCGCTCGTCCTGATAGCGGCCGGCTGCACGCAGGGCGCGAAGAAGCCCGCGAGCGATTTCAAGGAGTCCGACGGCAAGGCCGCGGCGCAGCGGTGGGTGACGGAGGAGTTCACGCCGAGCACCCTGTCCAAGGACCAGCAGTTGGCGGAGATGGACTGGTTCATCAAGGCCGCGGCGCCGTACCGGGGCATGGAGATCAACGTGGTCTCCGAGACGATCACCACTCACGAGTACGAGTCCCAGACGCTGGCCAAGGCGTTCACCGAGATCACCGGGATCAAGATCAAGCACGATCTGATCCAGGAGGGTGACGTCATCGAGAAGCTCCAGACCCAGATCCAGGGCAACCAGAACATCTACGACGCGTACGTCAACGACTCCGACCTCATCGGCACCCACTCCCGCGGCAACTACGTCTTCCCACTGTCCGACTACATGGCGGGCGAGGGCAAGAACGTCACCTCGCCCACGCTCGACCTGAACGACTTCATCGGCATCAGCTTCACCACCGGCCCGGACAAGAAGATCTACCAGCTGCCCGACCAGCAGTTCGCCAACCTGTACTGGTTCCGCTACGACTGGTTCACCGATCCGGAGATCAAGAAGCAGTTCAAGGCCGCGTACGGGTACGACCTGGGCGTCCCGGTCAACTGGGCGGCTTATGAGGACATCGCCGACTTCTTCACCAACAAGGTCAACGGGAACGGGACCATCGACGGCAAGAAGGTCTACGGCCACATGGACTACGGCAGGAAGGACCCGTCGCTGGGCTGGCGCTTCACCGACGCCTGGCTGTCCATGGCAGGCAATGGCGACCCCGGCATCCCCAACGGCCTGCCAGTGGACGAATGGGGCATCAGGGTCGAGAACTGCCGCCCGGTCGGCTCGTCGGTCACCCGCGGTGGCGACGTCAACGGCCCCGCGGCGGTCTACTCGCTCACCAAGTACGTGGACTGGCTCAAGAAGTACGCGCCCAGAGAGGCCGCGGGCATGAACTTCAGCGAGGCCGGCCCGGTGCCCGCCCAGGGCAACATCGCCCAGCAGGTCTTCTGGTACACCTCGTTCACGGCCGACATGACCAAGCCTGGGCTGCCCGTCGTCAACAGCGACGGCACGCCGAAGTGGCGCATCGCGCCGAGCCCGCACGGCGCCTACTGGAAGCAGGGCAACAAGCTCGGCTACCAGGACGCCGGCTCGTGGACGCTGCTCAGGAACACGCCGCAGGACCGCAGGGCGGCGGCCTGGCTGTACGCGCAGTTCGTCACGTCGAAGTCGGTGTCGTTGAAGAAGTCGATCAAGGGGCTGACGTTCATCCGCGACTCCGACATCAGGAGCGACTACTTCTCGGAGAACTCCAAGAAGTACGGCGGGCTCATCGAGTTCTACGCCTCGCCGGCCCGCAAGCAGTGGACCCCGACCGGGACGAACGTGCCCGACTATCCCAAGCTCGCCCAGCTCTGGTGGCAGAACGTGGCCACCGCGGTGACCGGCGAGACGACGGCCCAGCAGTCCATGGACAACCTGGCCAAACAGCAGGACGAGATCCTCTCCCGGCTGGAACGGCGCGGCTACGGCGGCAACTGCGCGCCGAAGCTGAACCCCGAGCGCCCCGCCCAGTACTGGTTCGACCAGCCGGGCGCACCCGCGCCGAAGCTGGCCGACGAGCGCGGCAAGCCGGAGACGCTCGACTACGACAAGCTCATCGCCACGTGGAAGTCGGGTAACTGAGCCGAAAACGCAGAGTGCCGCCGCCCGGGGCAGGTCCGGGCGGCGGCCGTCTCTCCTATTCCTTCAGGTGCCGGGCCAGCCAGTCGAAGGCCCGCTCCTGCATGGGCAGGTCGAAGCTGTGCGGCACGTCGGCCCACACCGCCTCATAGGCGCCGGGGGCGTCTCGGTAACGCTCCTCGATCATGGCGTGCGCCCGGCGCATGCCGGGCTCGGGGAACAGCTCGTCGCGCAGGGCGTACTGCACCATGAGCGGCTCGGGCGCGCGGGCGGCGACCAGGTCGGGCCAGTCGCCGAGGCGCGGCAGCCCTGGCGGCCAGAGCATCCACGTGTGCTTCTCGACGTACCCGTCGAGCATGTCGCGGTAGGACGAGACCATCGCGGTGACGACCACGGCCCGGATGTCCGGGTCGAACGCGCCCAGGAGCGCGGCTCGCAGCCCGCCTCCGGAGAGCCCGGCGCACCCGACCGGCCCGACGTCGGGCCGTGACCGGAGGTAGGCCGCCGCGGCGAGGTCCTCGCCCGCGGCCACGCCCGCGAAGGACGTGCCCAGCGCGGCGCAGTGCTTCGCGATCACGTGCTCGTGATCCCTGGCCGCCGCGTCGTAAGGGCCGGGCTCGTCGACATCGAGCGGGAAGCGGCGGCTGCCCCAGGTGAGCACGTCGGGGGCCAGCACCACGAAGCCGCGCCGGGCCAACTCGTTAGCGTACGCGCGACCGCTGTAGAGCCGCTCGCGGACCCTCAGCACCTCGGGGGAAGGCGCGGAGGGGCCGTCGGCGATCTTCTCCTTGCCGAACCACTTCATCCCGCCGTGGCAGTGCAGCGCCACCACCCCGGGCAGCGGCCCGGCCGCGTCCCGAGGGCGCAGCAGGTACGCGTGGGTACGCGGCCCGAACCCCACCGACCAGGAGAGCTCCTCCCCCGCGAGGTCGCCGTCCGTCCACGAGCGCTCGACCCGCACATCCTGAGCGGCGAGGTCGAGCACCCCCATGGCGGCACGCGCGGCCGAGCGCAGTTCGGGCCCGGGGAGAGACGGATAGACCCCGAGCTGCACGGCGGTGATGCCGGCCAGCTCAGCGAACACGCGTGCCCTCGTCGACGAGGTGCACGGGCTCGCCGCTCGCGGCCGAGACGTTGGCCGCGTGGCCCGTCAGCACGCTGCGGATCCCGTCGCGGTAGCCGGCCTGCCGCTTCAGCGGGTCGTCGCCCGGCCCGCGGAAGACGTCGTTCAGCAGCAGGCGGTCACCGCCGCCGTGCCCGCCGGCGCCGGTCTCGATCGGCACCTCCTCCGGCTCGCTCCACTGGCGGTGCAGGGTGAGCTTCTCCCACGAGTCGGCCTTGTGCTGCTTGGAGGCGGCGCTCGGGTCGATGGCCGCGTGCGGCGGGGTCCACGCCCGCTCGACCACCTCCAGCTCCAGCCGCCCGGCCGTGCCGTTGAACGCCACCCGGTAGCCCTCGAAGGGCGCGTAGGCGTTGAGCGAGTAGGTCAGCACGGACCCGTTGGTGTAGCGGACCATCACCGACATGGTGTCGTCGATGGTGATCCCGTCGCCGAAGACGTCCTGGTCGCGGATGTAGCCGTCCTCGTGCTCGGCGTCCAGGTAGAGCCGCTTGAGCCGGTCATCCTTGGAGATGTCCAGGATGAACGGGTCCGTACCGAGTCCAGGAGCGCCCTGGCCGCGCGTGGGACGGTCGGACAGGCCGCGCTCGCGCGCGTTCTCCGAGCCGTAGAAGCGCAGGTCGGCCTGGGCGAAGACGGTCTGGGGAGCGGCGGCGAGCCACCAGTTGACCAGGTCGAAGTGGTGGGTGGACTTGTGGACGAGCAGCCCGCCCGAATTGATCCGCTCGCGGTGCCAGCGGCGGAAGTAGTCGGCGCCGTGGATGGTGTCGAGCGTCCACTCGAAGTGCACGGACGTCACCCTGCCGATCGCGCCCTCCTGCAGCAGGCGGCGCACGGCCGAGTTACGGGGCGAGTACCGGTAGTTGAACGTGACGATCAGCTTGCCGGTGCTGCGCTCGGCCGCCTCCGCGATGGCCGCGCAGCTCTCGGCGTCGATGGTGAGCGGCTTCTCCACTATGACGTCGCGCCCCGCGTCGAGCGCCGCGCACACGTACCGGGCGTGCGTGGCGTCGACGGTGGTGACGATGACCGCGTCGGCGAGCTCGAGCACCTTGTCGAACTCATCTGGCGTGAAACGCGGCACCTCGTGACCGATCCGCTCGACGTAATAGTCCATGCGGGTCCGGTTCGTGTCGCACAGGGCGACGATGGTGCCGGCGTCGCGCCACTCCCCGAGCAGCGCGTCGACGTACATCTGTGCGCGGTGCCCGAGCCCGACGAACGCGTACTTCATGTCTCTCCTTTTAACCTGCGATCGAGGCGTTGACCTCGGTGATGAACTTCTGTGCGGCGTCGTCAGGGGTCATCCGGCCGAACATGACCTCCTCCGAGTACCGCGTGAGGATGTCTTCTGTGGCGCTGGAGCCCTTCGGCGGGGCGGCGGGCGGGTCGGCCAGCTCGCCCTTGACCTTGTCGAGGAACGCGAGCGTCTTCTTGTCCGCGTCGGGCAGCTTGTCCTTGACCGCCGCCAGCACCTTGGAGCTGGCCGGCAGGCCGCGGTCGCTGAGGATGATCTGGCCCGCCTCCGGGTCATTGATCATGAAGTCGATGAACTTGGCGGCCTCGGCCGCGTGCTCGGACTTCGACGAGGCGGTGTAGAACATCGCGGGCTGCAGGAACATGCCACCGGTGGTGGCACCCTGGATCTTCGGCATCCGCAGCAGGTCCAGGTCCTTACCCGACGCCTTGGCGGCCGCGCCGAGCTGGTTGCTCCACCACATGCCCATCGCGCCGGTGTTGGTGCCGAGCAGCGACTGGTCGATGCTGGTCGCGCCGATCTCGGAGCTCTTGGCGGCGTCAGGAGCGCCCTTGGTCTTGATCAGGTTCTGCATGATGGCCCACCAGTCCTTGATCGTCTGGGGGGACACGCCGAGCTTGTTGCCCTGGTAGAACGACTCGCCCTTCTGCGCGGCGTAGATCTGGAGGTAGGCGGGGTTCCAGCTCAGCTGCGTCCCGGTGACCTTGCCGCCGCCCTTGGCGGTGATCTTCGACGCCAGGTCGACATAGTCGTCCCAGGTCCACGTGGAGTCGTCGGGCAGCTTCTGCCCGCTGCCCTCGACCAGGGAGGGGTTGACGAGCAGGGAGAAGGCGTTGACACCGGTGGGGATGGCGTACTGCTTGCCGTCGATGGCTCCGGAGGCCAGCACCTTGGCGTCGATGTCGGCGGTGTTGACCTTGCTGGCCAGATCGGCCAGCGTGCCCCGGTCGGCGTACTCGCGCAGGCCGCGGATCTCGAGGGTGATGACGTCGGGCGCGTCGCTGGCCGCGACCTTCGTGGACAGCGTCTCGTAGTAGCTGGCCCAGTCGGAGAACTCGCCCTCGATGTCGATGTTCGGGTTCTTCGCCTCGAACTTCTTGATCGCCTCTTCGGTCATCTTCTGCCGGGCGTCGCTACCCCAGTAGGAGAAGCGCAGCTTGACCTTGCCATCGGCGCTTTCGCCGCCGCTGCCGCTGCCGCAGGCCGCGGTGACCGCCAGCACAGCGGTGGCGAGCAATGCCGCCGACCACATCTTCTTGCCAGAGCTCACGGCTCTACCTCCTAGGGGTCTTCTTTGTCGGGGGGTGGTGGAGGAACTACTTCAGCCCCGTGGTGGCCACACCACGGATGAGGTATTTCTGACCGGCCAGGAAAAAGCCGAAGATCGGACCGAGCGCGATGATCGACATGGCGAACATGGGCCCCCATGACGAGTCACTGCTGGCGTCCAGGAACGTGCGCAGCGCGACCGGGACAGTGAAGTTGTCCGGGTTGTTGAGGTAAAGGAGCTGGCTGAGGAAGTCGTTCCACGTCCAGATGAACGTGAAGATCGCGGTCGTGGCCAGCGCCGGCATGCAGAGCGGTATGACCACCCTGATGAAGATGCGCCAATAGCCCGCTCCGTCGATCTCGGCAGCCTCGTCCAGTTCCCTGGGCAGCGTACGGATGAACTGCACCATAAGGAAGACGAAGAACGCGTCCGTCGCCAGCACCTTGGGCATCACCAGGGGCCAGATCGTGTTGATCAGGTCGAGCTTCGAGAACATGATGTACTGCGGCACGATCACCACGTGGTGCGGCAGCATGATCGTACCCAGCATGATCGCGAACCAGAACTTCTTCAGCGGGAAGTTCAGCCGGGCGAAGGCGTAGGCCGCCAGCGAGCAGGCCACGAGGTTCGCCACCACTGACAGCGCCGTGACCACCGCGGAGTTCCACAGGTAGTAGCCGAAGGGGTGCTTCAGCGCGCTCCAGCCCTGGCTGTAGTTCTCGAACGTGACCTTGCTGGGCCACAGCCCGGGCTCCCGGAAGATCAGCTCCTCCGGCTTGAGCGAGCTGGAGATCATCCACAGCAGCGGATAGAGCATGACCAGGCCGAAGCCGATCAACAGGATGTGCTTGACCACCCGTCCGCCCTTGAGGGGGCGGAACAGCACCGGGACCGGCCTACTTGGTGTCGCCATAGAAGACCCAATACTTGGACGCGAGGAAGTTCACTCCGGTCAGGGCGGCGATGATGAGCAGCAGGACCCACGCCATCGCCGCCGCGTAGCCCATGTCGAAGCTCTTGAACCCCTTCAGATAGAGGTAGAGCGTGTAGAAGAGGGTGGAGTCGGCCGGGCCGCCCTTGCCGCCGCTGACGATGAACGCCTGCGTGAACGACTGGAACGACTTGATGACCTCGAGCACGAGGTTGAAGAAGATGATCGGCGTCAGCAGCGGCAGCGTGATCGAGCGGAACTGGCGCAGGGAGCCGGCGCCGTCCACCGCCGCGGCCTCGTAGTAGCTGCTGGGGATCTGGCGCAACCCGGCGAGGAAGATGATCATCGGGGCGCCGAACGTCCACACGTGCAGGAGGATCAGCGTGCCCAGCGCGGTGTCCGGGTCGCCGATCCAGCCAGGACCCTGGATGCCGAAGATCGACAGCACCGCGTTGACCAGGCCGTCGGCGCCGAAGACCTTGCGCCAGAGGATCGCGATCGCGACGCTGCCGCCCAGCAGGGAGGGAAGGTAGAAGATCGAGCGGTAGAACGACAGGCCGCGCAGCCCCCGGTCGAGCACCAGGGCCAGCGCCAGCGCGAAGGCCAGCTGCAGCGGGACCGAGACGACCACGTAGATCGTGGTCACCTTCAGCGAGGCGAGGAATCTCGGGTCGTCGGTGAACATCTTGACGTAGTTGTCGAAACCGACCCACTTGGCTTCCTGCAGCAAGCTGTAGTCAGTGAACGACAGGTAGAGCGAGGCGAAGATCGGGCCGATCGTGATGACGAGCAGGCCGACGAACCAGGGCGCCAGGAACAGGTAGGCGGCCCTCGCCTCACGGCGGGCACGTAGCGAGCCCCGGGTCTTCACCGCCACCGAGTCACCCATGGCGGAACTCATTCGTCATTCACGGACCTTCCGGCGAGATGTGAATGGATAGCGCTTTCCTATAGCTGGCGGGAAAGTTACGTCAACCCTTTGCAGGCGTTACATAGCCGTTACCGATATATCGTTACGACGTTTGCCCAGCTAGTGCGCTCGCCCGGCGGATAAGTCAGACGAATTTGGTGCTCGAATAGTACAACCGTTTGCAGCAGGCAGGCTATCGTGGTGGTGCGGTGGAATCCCTGATCACCAGGCGCGTATCCAGCGAGGTGGTGGCCGTGACCTCCTGGATGAGGAGGTCCACCGCGAGCCTGCCCGCAGCGGCGGTCGGCATGGCGACCGTGGTGAGCTTGGGGCGGCTCAGCCGTCCAGGGACGATGTCGTCGATCCCCACGACGCTGACGTCCTCGGGCACGCTCAGCCCGAGGTCGCCGAGGCCCTCGATGAGCCCGATCGCCACCAGGTCGTTGTAGGCGAGCACACCGGTCGCCCCGGAGTCCCGGACCTTGCCCGCGGCGGCGAACCCGCCCCGCTCGGTGGGCGCGTTGGGGCCGATGACGAGCAACTCGACGCTGTCCACCTGTTCGGCGGCCGTACGGATCTCCGCGCTCGTCCACGAGCCGGCCGGACCCGACACCAGCGCCACGCGGCGGTGACCGAGCCCGGCCAGGTGCTCGACCGCCATCCTGGCGCCGCTGCCGACGTCCATCAGCACCGTGGCGGCGCCGCGCAGCCGCCGGTTGATCACCACGAACGGCACCCGCTCGGCCAGCCGTTCGAGTGCCTTGTTGGACGACCGGGGGCTGCACAGCACCAGGCCGTCCACCTGTTTGGAGAACGCCTGCACCAACTCCTCCTCGGCGGCCGCCTCCTCGTCGGTGTCGGCCACGAACAGGTGGTAGTCGCGCTGCCTGGCCGCCGCGTGGGCCGCCTTGATCAGCGGAGGGAAGAACGGATTGGCGATGTCGGCCACGATCAGGCCGAGGTTGTGGGTGCGGCCGGTCGTGAGCGCCCTGGCCGCCCGGTTGGGGCGGTATCCCAGCTCCTCGGCCACCGTCAGCACCCTGGTGCGAGTGGCCGCGTTCACCATGTGCGGCGCGGAGAACGTCCTCGACACGGTCGATACATGCACGCCGGAGGCCCGGGCCACATCACGAATCGTCACTGTCACAGTCGCCCACCCTAACGCAACCGCTTGCAGAATCCCTGAGTACGATGAAAGCGCTTGCCGAGCGAGATCGCGGGGAAGAACCCTGCTCGTGCAGGGGCCAGGAAATCACTACTTGACGCCCTGCCCTCGGTGACACAAAGGTTTAGTGCAACTGTTTGCAGTCTTGAAGGAGCCTCCCACGGTGAGCAGAGTCCTCGTCACCGGAAGTGCAGGACGCCTCGGCCGCAGCGTGGTCAGCACGCTCGCGGCGGCCGGGCACGAGGTCGTCGGCGTGGACCGGGCGCCGGGCACGCCGGCCGAGGCCGCGGCCACCCTGCCTGCCGACCTCACGGACACGGGCGAGGCGTTCGAGGTGATCGCCAGATTCCAGCCGGAGTCCGTGATCCATCTCGCCGCCATCGCGACCCCGTTCAGCTATCCGGAGTCCGTGATCTACAAGGTCAACACACAGCTCGCCTTCAACGTCTGCGAAGCGTCCGTGGCGCTGGGCGTGCGAGGCGTGGTGGTGGCCAGCAGCCCGACGGTGATCGGGTACGGCGCCCCGGGCGGCTGGGCGCCTGCCTACCTGCCGATCGACGAAGAGCACCCGGTGCGCCCGTGGAACGCGTACAACCTGTCCAAGGTCGTGGCCGAGCAGACCATGAAGGCGTTCGCGGTGGCCGGGACGACCAAGATGGCCGCGGTGCGGCCGTGCTTCGTCATCCCGCCCGAGGAGTGGGCGGGCGCGCCCACGCAGTCCGGGCACACCGTGCGGGAGCGGTTGGACCGCCCGGAGCTGGGCGGGGTCTCGCTGTTCAACTACATCGACTCCCGCGACGCCGCTGACATGATCGCCGTGCTTGCCGAGGCGCTGCCCGAGCTGCCGAACGGCGAGGTGTTCTTCGCCGGCGCCGCGGACGCGCTGGCCAGGAAGCCGCTCGCCGACCTGCTGCCCCAGGTCGTGCCCGGCACGGAGCCGTTCGCGGCCGGGCTCACCGGCACCACCCCCGCTTTCTCGACGACCAAGGCACAGCGCCTGCTCGGCTGGCAGCCCAGGCGGAGCTGGCGCACTGAACTGAAGGAATCTGAATGAATCTGAGCGGTGTGCTGTTCTTCCCCGTGACCCCCTTCGACGCCGACGGCCGGCTCGCCGAGGAGGTGCTGGCCGAGCACGTCCGGCAGGGCATGGAGCACGGTCCCGGCGGCGTGTTCGTGGCGTGCGGCACCGGCGAGTTCTCCGCGCTGTCGGAGTCGGAGCACGCGCGGGCGGTGCGGGTGGCAGCCGAGGTCGTGGGCGGACGGGTGCCGGTGTTCGCGGGCGCGGGCGGCCCGCTCGGCACGGCGCTGAACCAGGCGCGGGCCGCGCGTGAGGCGGGCGCCGACGGGCTGCTGCTCATGCCGCCGTACCTCGCGCAGGGGCCCGGGCACGGCTTCGCCGCCTACGTGGCGGCGGTGGCCGCGGAGCTGCCGGTGATCGTCTACCAGCGGGGTTCGGTGGTGCTGGAGCCGGAGGCCGTGGTCGAACTCGCCGGGATCCCCGGGGTGATCGGGCTCAAGGACGGCGTGGGCGACATCGACAGGATGCAGCGGATCGTGCTGGCGGTGCGGGAGGCGTACCCGGACTTCCTGTTCTTCAACGGGCTGCCGACGGCCGAGCTGACCATGCCCGCCTACCGGGGCATCGGCGTGGAGCTGTACTCGAGCGCGGTCTTCGCGTTCGCGCCGGAGATCGCGCTGGCCTATCTGAACGGTGACGAGCGGCTGCTCACCGGGTTCTACGCCCCGCTCGTACGGCTGCGCGGCAAGGTCCCCGGCTACCCGGTCGCCCTGGTCAAGGCCGGAGTACGGCTGCGCGGCCTGGACGTGGGCGCCGTCCGCCCGCCGCTGGTCGAGCCGACCGAGGAGCACCTGCAAGAGCTGGAGGCGCTGATCAAGACGGGGCTGGAGCTGGCGGCGTCATGACGATCGCCGACCTACGCACCTCCCTACGCACCGCCCCCCTTCCCCGGCCGTGGGGCGCGGACGTGCCCGCCAACCACGTGGTCGTGTGCGAGGTCACGCTGAAGGACGGGCGGACCGGGACCGGGTTCTCGTGGACGCCGCAGATCGGGGCGCATGCCGTGAAGGCCCTCCTCGACCACGACCTGCGCGAGGCGCTGATCGGTCTGCCCGCGCACCCTGAGGTGGTGTGGGACCGGCTTTTGCGGCACCTGCGCGAGGCGGGGCCCGGCGGGATCACCACGATCGCGCTGGCCGGGATCGACCTGGCGCTGTGGGATCTGCGCTGCGGCGACAGCGGCCTGGCCGACGTGCTGGGGCGGCGGCGCGACGAGGTGCCGGTCTACGGCAGCGGCGTCAACCTGCACTACCCGCTGGAGGAGCTGGTGGAGCAGGCCCGGCGCTGGGTGGCGGCCGGGTACCGGGGCGTCAAGATCAAGGTGGGCCGGCCCGATCTGGCGGAGGACGTGGCCCGGGTGGCCGCCGTTCGCGAGGTGATCGGGCCCGACCGGCTGCTGATGATCGACGCGAACCAGCGGTGGGACCTGCACCGGGCCAGGCGGGCCATTTCCGCGTTGCGGGAGTTCGGGCTGCACTGGATCGAGGAGCCGCTGCCTGCCGACGACGTGGCCGCCCACGTGGAGCTGCGGCGCTCCATCGACGTGCCGGTTGCGGTCGGGGAGAACGTCTACACCACGTACGGGTTCCGCGACCTGCTGGCCGCGGGCGCGTGCGACGTCGTCCAGCCGAACGTGGTGCGGGTCGGGGGGATCACGCCGTTCCTGCGGATCGTGGAGCTGGCCAGGACGTACGACGTGCCGGTCTATCCGCACCTGCTGAGCGACGTGTCCGGGCAGCTCGCGCTGGCTCTGCCGCTGCCGGTCATGGCGGAGGACGTGGAGGACGCGTCGTTCGCGACGCTCGGGCTGCTGGAGGAGCCGTACCCGGTGCAGATTTCCGATGGAGTGCTGCGGGCGGGCGAGCACGCGGGACTGGGGTTGAGGTGGTCGCGGTGAAGGTCGTACTCGCCGGCGCGCACGGGCACGGACGGCACCATCTGGGCAACCTGCGCAGGCTGACGGACCAGGGGCTGATCGAGCTGGCCGGGATCTGCGACGTGCGGCCAGCCGAGGTGGACTTCGCCTCGCCGCTGCAGTCGCCGGACCTGGGCGAGCTCATCGCGAAGACCGGCGCGGAGATCACGATCATCTGCACGCCGATCCACACGCACGCCGACCTCGCGGTGACGGCCCTGCGTGCCGGTTCGAACGTGCTGCTGGAGAAGCCGCCCGCGGCCAGCCCTTCCGAGCACGCCCGGATCGCCGCGGCGGTGGCCGAGACGGGGCTGGCCTGCCAGGTGGGCTTCCAGTCGCTGGGCTCGGCGGCGGTCCCCGCACTGCGCTCGCTGATCGCCGACGGCGCCCTCGGGCGCGTGCGGGGCATCGGCGGCGCGGGGGCCTGGGAGCGGCCCTCGTCGTACTTCACCAGGTCCGCCTGGGCGGGTAAGCGCCGGCTCGACGGCGTGGACGTGGTGGACGGCGCGCTGACGAACCCGTTCGCGCACGCCGTGGCCACCGCGCTGGCCCTGGTGGACGGCCCCATCGCGGAGATCGAGACCGAGCTGTACCACGTCAATCCGATCGAGTCGGACGACACGTCCTGCCTGCGGATCCGGCTCGACGACGGTTTCGTGATCACGATCGCGGTGACGCTCTGCGCCACCGGCAGGAACGAGCCGTACCTGGTCGTGCACGGCGACGCCGGCCGCGCCACGCTCGTCTACACGCAGGACCAGCTCAAGGTCGAGCTGCCGGACGGCTCGGTCACGACGACCGTGTACGAACGCACAGACCTGCTGGCGAACCTCATCGACCACCTCCGCACGGGCGCCGGTCTGCTGGTGCCGCTGTCCGCAACGGAGTCGTTCACGCAGGTGCTGGACGCGGTGCGGCTGGCTCCCGAGCCGCTGCCGATCCCCGAGCGGCACCAGGTCGTCGAGCGGGACTCCGAGTCCGGCGAGGTCACGCACCGGTTCCTGCCGGGCGTCGCCGAGCTGACCGCGCGCAGCGCCGAGGAGCTGGCGCTGTACTCGGAGCTGGATGCGCCGTGGACGGCTGTGGAGCTGCGCGTCGCGGACACGGCGGTGGCCTCCTACGAGTGGCGGCCCGACCTGCCGCCCACCGACTCGCCGCGCCCCTACCTGCATCCGGTGCGTACGCTCGCCGGCGTGGAGGTCACCCAGCTACGCCCCGAGGACCACGTGCACCACCTCGGCGTGGGAGTCGCGATCTCCGACCTGGGCGGCGCCAACTTCTGGGGTGGCCGCACCTACGTCAAGGACCAGGGCCCGGCCTGGCTGGACGATCACGGCGTCCAGCGCCACCAGGCGTTCTCGCGGCTCACCGACGACGGCTTCGTCGAGCAACTGGAGTGGGCAGGCCCCGGCGGACGGCCGATGGCGCGCGAGGAGCGTACGGTGCTCGCCCGGCCCATCGACGGGGCGTGGGCGCTGGAGTTCTCCTTCACGCTGACGAACCTCACCGGAGCGCCCATGGAGATCCACAGCTCGGCCACCAAGGGCCGGGTGGGCGCGGGCTACGGCGGGTTCTTCTGGCGCGCGCCGGGCACCTCCACCGGCCGGGCCACCCTGCCGGGGGACGAGCAGGCCGTGCACGGCAGCCGCTCCCCGTGGGTGGCCATGACGGGCGCCACGCCCGAGGGCCGTGACTGGACGCTCGTCTTCGCCCAGACGGCCGACGATCCGTGGTTCGTGCGGGTGGAGCACTATCCGGGGGTGGGCCAGGCTCTGGCGTGGGACCGGCCGCTGGTGCTGGAGAACACGCTGACGAGGCGGGTCGTCACGGCCGTGATCGACGGGCGACTGGATGCCGCCTCGGCCTCCGCCGTCGCCCGCGACCTGCTCCGCTGACCAGCGGTTGCGGCTCTGTCCGAGCCGCAACCGCCGATGTGGTTCAGCTCCTCGCTTCCCTGCGGGAGCGCGCGGCCGCCGCCAGGACCTCGAGCAAGCGCTCTGTCTCGTCCCAGCCGACGCAGGCGTCGGTGATGCTCTGCCCGTACGTCAGGCCCTCGCGCGGGCCGGGCTCCTGCCGACCGGGGACGAGGAAGCTCTCCACCATCAACCCGGCGATACCTTCCTCGCCCTCGGCGATGCGAGCGGCCACCTCCCGGACCACAACGGCCTGGCGCACGTGGTCCTTGCCGCTGTTGCCGTGGCTGGCGTCCACGATCAACCGCTCCGGCCGCTGTGCCTTCCGCAGCAGGGCGAGGGCGTCGTTCACGGATCCCACGTCGTAATTGGGACCGCCACGACCGCCGCGAAGAATGATGTGGCAGTCCGGATTGCCCTTCGTGCTCACCACCGCGGCCCGCCCCTCATCGTCAATGCCGAAGAAGACCTGCGGGTGAGCCGCGGCGTGCACGCCGTCGATCGCCACCTGCACGTCGCCGTCCGTGGCGTTCTTGAAGCCCACGGGCATGGACAGGCCGGAGGTCAGCTGGCGGTGCACCTGGCTCTCCGGCGTACGCGCGCCGATCGCGCCCCAGGTGACGGCGTCGGCGATGTACTGCGGGCTGGTGGGCTCCAGGAACTCGCAGCCGACGGGCAGCCCCGTGCCGAGCACGTCGAGGAGCACGGTGCGGGCCAGGTGCAGACCTCGCTGCACGTCATGGCCGCCGTCGATGTCCGGGTCGTTGATCAGCCCCTTCCACCCGATGGTCGTTCGCGGCTTCTCGAAGTAGACGCGCATGACCACGCACAGGGCGTCCTCCAGGCCGCGCGTGGCTTCGGCGAGGCGGCGGGCGTAATCGAGTGCCGCCTCCGGGTCGTGCACGGAGCACGGTCCGATGATGAGGAGCAGCCGGTCGTCGTCGCCGGCGAGGATGTCGCGTACGGCACGACGGCTCGCCGCGACGAACGCCTCTTTGTCCTCTCCCAGCGGTAGTTCCCGGCGAAGCTCCGCCGGGGCGGTCAAGGCTTCGAACGAGGTGACGCGTAGATCCCTGGTCACGGTCATGGGGCCTGCTCTCTGCGCTCTACGGCGATACGGCCCATGCCCGAGGGTCCGGAGCCGACCGCCTCAATGACGAAAAGGCAGAGACGAATCGCTCTGCCTTTTGGCTCCGGATGAACAGTTGATCAGCGCATGTGATCCTCGGCCCCACCCGGAGCCTGCACATAGCGCCAAAATCGGCTGTTCAACGACATGCCGCGAACGCTACCAGCGAGACCGGCCACGACTCAAATCGCACGCCCGGGCTTCGGATCGGACATCGGCCCTTCGGTAACCCCTCACTCCCCGTTTCCCAGCGGTTACACCGGCGCGGTCTAGGGTGCGTGATCTGTGAGTGCACCCGCCACTACCCAGCCCATCACCGCCAGGGACCCGTTCTTCGACAACGCCAAATACCTGGCCATCGTGCTGGTCGTGTGCGGTCACCTCATCGAGGACCAGCGGGACGGGGCCATCCCGCACGCGCTCTACTTCTACGTCTATGTCTTCCACATGCCGCTGTTCATCGTGCTGAGCGGCTACCTGTCGCGCCGGTTCACGTTCTCGGCGGGGAAGGCGCGCAAGCTCATCTCGACGCTGGCGGTGCCGTACCTGATCTTCGAGTTCGCGTACTCGCTGCCCAGGCTGATCCTGTACGGGAAGTTCGAGCTGAGCCTGCTGGACCCGTACTACCTGACCTGGTTCCTGCTCTCGCTGTTCCTGTGGCGGCTGTCGACGCCGGTGTGGCAGCAGCTCAGGTGGCCGCTGGCGATCGCGGTCGTCCTGTCGCTGGTGACCGGGATGAGCGCGCTGCCCGACGAGCTGGCCATGAACCGGACGTTCGGCCTGCTGCCCTTCTACGTGCTGGGGCTGATGCTCAAGCCGGAGCACTTCGCGTGGCTGCGCAGGCCGTACATGCGGCTGACCGGAGCGTGTGTGCTCGGGCTTGGGCTGGCGGCGGCGCTGCTCGTGCATGACCAGGTGCCGACGGAGTGGATCAGGTGGCGCCTGTCCAACTCGGCCCTGCACGTGGACGACCTCACCGGGACCGCCGTCCGGCTGGGACTGCTGGTGGCCGGGGCGGTGCTGGTGGCGGCGTTCCTCGCGGTGACGCCGGCGCGGCGCACGTGGTTCAGCGGACTGGGCGCGGCCACCATGTACGCGTACCTGCTGCACGGATTCGTGGTCAAGGTCGCCGAGCGGTTCTCGCTGGGCGTGCCGCTGTCGATCCTGCTCGGCGTGGCCGTCGCCACGCTGCTCTGCACCTCGCCGGTCCGCCGGCTCTTCCACTGGGCGGTCGAGCCGCGCATGGCCTGGGCCTTCACGCCGCTCCGTCGACCGTGACACGGTGTCAGGTATGGCCATCGACTTCACCCTCGCTCCTGAGCACGAGGAGATCCGCAAGCGGGTCCGCGCCTTCATCCAGGGCACCGTCATCCCCGCCATGGAGGAGGTGAAGGAGTCCGACCGGGACGCGTACCTCCGCACGATCTTCCAGCTCCGCTCCCAGGCCAGGGCCGAGGGGCTGTGGCTGCCCCACATGCCGAAGGAGTGGGGCGGCATGGGGCTGGGCCACGTGGAGCTGGCCATGGTGCAGTCGGAGGCGGCCAAGACCCGCATCGGCCCGTGGGTGCTCAACTGCATGGCGCCCGACGAGGGCAACATGCACACCCTCCTGCACTGGGCGACGGACGAGCAGAAGGAGAAGTACCTCCGCCCTCTCGTGGAGGGGGTGCAGATGTCCTGCTTCGCCATGACCGAGCCGGAGGTGGCGGGCTCCGATCCGACCCTGATCCGGACCTCGGCCGTGCGCGACGGCGACGAGTGGCTCATCAACGGCCACAAATGGTTCATCTCCAACGCCCGCCGGGCCAACTTCGCCATCCTCATCGCCCGGACGGAGCACGACGTGCCCGAGGGCTCGCGCGGCGCCAACACCGCCTTCCTCGTGGACCTTCCCGATCCGGGCTGGAACGACGTACGCGAGGTGGAGACGATGCACGGCTCCACGGGCCACAGCGAGATCGTCATCGAGGACCTCCGCCTGCCCGACAGCCAGATCCTCGGCGGGCGCGGCAACGGCCACCGCCTCGGCCAGTACCGCCTCGGCCCGGCCCGCCTCGCCCACTGCATGCGCTGGATCTCGCAGGCGGAGACGGCCCTGGACATGATGGTCGACCGCGCGCTCAACCGCTACAGCCACGGCTCGCTGCTGGCCGAGAAGCAGGGCATCCAGTGGATGATCGCCGATTCGGCCATGGAGCTGTACCAGTGCAAGCTGATGGTCCTCCATGCCGCTTCCAAGATCGACAAGGGCGAGGACTTCCGCACGGAGGTGTCGATGGCCAAGCACTTCGTCGCCGGCAGCCTCAACCGGATCGTGGACCGTGCGATCCAGGTGCACGGGGCGCTGGGCTACTCGACGGACACGCCACTGGCGCACATGTTCCAGCATGCCCGCTGGGCACGCTTCGCCGACGGCGCCGACGAGATCCACCAGATGCGCATCGCCGAACGCACGATCGCCGCCTACCAGGCGACCGGCTCGACCAACTCGGCCACCGGCGGCCTCCCCCTATGACCCCTCAGCCGACCGCGACCCGCAGTGTCGGCACGCGCATTTCCCATCGCAGGTAGGGCGTGACGGGCTGCAATACACTACGCTCGTCCCCTACTGGTAGGCCCGGCCATCACAACCTGCCGAATGGTGAATGAGGCGGAAGCTGCTCTCTCGGGGCCTCATCGCAGGGATCGTCCGGCCATCTGGCGGCGCGGCGCCACCTGGGGAGCATCTGCCGAGTTCACAGGCTCTCCTGTGACGTCTGGTGGAGGGCGGTGAACACCTTCTCCGCGTAGTCCTCGCAGGCCGCTGTGCACTGCTTGAGCCGCTCGGCGGCCTCGGCCGCCCCGAACACGTCCCGGGCTGTCAGGCAAGTTCGACGTCGAACTTGCCGCAGTCGGCCAGGAACTCGGCCCAGTCCGCGGACCGTGCGGCGGTGAACAGCGCGTGCAGGCGGGCGGCGTCGTCGGGGCGGACGTCCGCCGGATCAACCCGGGGCGGTCATGCGGTGAGCGCTCCGGTGCCGAGCAGTGCGAGCAGCAGTGTTCCGATGACGATCCGGTAGATGACGAAGGCGTTGAAGGAGTGCCGGGCCACGTACCTCAGCAGCCAGGCGATGGAGGCGTAGGCGACGACGAAGGACACGGCGGTGCCCACGACGAGCGGCACGGGACCGGCGCCGGCGACCTCGGAGCCGAGGGCGTCCTTGAGTTCGTACAGGCCCGCGCCGGTCAGGGCGGGAATGCCGAGAAAGAAGGACAGGCGGGTCGCCGCCACCCGGTTCAGGTCGAGCATGAGCGCGGTGGACATCGTCGCGCCCGAGCGGGAGAAGCCGGGGAAGAGCAGGGCGAGGATCTGCGAGCAGCCCACCAGCATCGCGTCCTTGAGGGAGGTGTCGTCCTCGCCGCGCTTGTGGCGGCCCATCCGATCGGCCGCCCACATCACGCCGCTGCCGACGATCAGCGAACCCGCCACCACCCAGAGCGAGGCCAGCGGGCCCTCGATCAGCGGCTTGGCGGCAAGCCCCGCGATCACGATCGGGATGGTGGCGTAGATGACCCACCAGGCGAACTTGTAGTCGTGGTGGTAACGCTGCTCGCGGTTGGCCAGCCCGCGGCCCCACGCTGAGACGATGCGCACGATGTCGGCGAAGAAGTAGACCAGCACCGCGGCGATCGCCCCGACCTGGATCACGGCGGTGAAGCCGACCACGGAGGCGTCGTCGACCGGGATGCCCATCAGCCCTTCGACGATCTTGAGGTGGCCGGTGGAGGAGATGGGGAGGAATTCGGTCACCCCCTCCACGATTCCGAGCAGGACGGCCTGGCCGATGGTGATAGCACTCATGGGATCTCTCTGTGGTAGGTGGTCGGGGGTGTCACGGGCGAGACATGGCGGATGCCTTGACGGAAAGGGTGCCAGGAAGGCGGCTGGGTTGCCGGGCAGTCTGGCTTCAAGGCGCGGCGCAATTTTCCGTGCCACCGGGCTTTGTGGCGCTGCCACGGCAGGCCGGACCGTTGGGGAAGCTGACATCGCTGCCGTTCAACGATGCGCCTGTCGTTGGGCCGATCTCGTGGTGGTGCGGGAGCGGCGGCGGGATCGGAGGATCTCCAGAGCCAGTGGCAGGAGGGAGACAGCGACGACCGCACCGACCAGAGGCAGCAGGTAACGGTCGACGCCGGTGATGCTGGACCCCAGGGCATATCCGGTCAGCACCAGGCCGACCGTCCACAGCAGGCCGCCGATGATCTGCCAGAGCGTGAAGGTACGCGCGGGCACCTTCACCGCGCCGGCGAGCGGGTTCAGTACGGTCCGCACCAGGGGGATGAAGCGGGCAAGGACGATGGCTTTGCCGCGCCCGCGCGGCGGCCGATCAGGTAACCGGTCTGGGCACCGAGCAGCGCCCCAGCTACGGCGGCGACCAGGACCCCGGGCAGCGAAAGCTGCACGCCGCCTGCCCCAGTGGTGGTGCACAGCAGTCCGGCAGTGAACAGCAGCGAATCTCCGGGCAGAAAGAACCCGATCAATAAGCCGGTCTCGGCGAACAGCACCACGAACACCCCGACTGTGCCGAACGCCGCCAGCAGCGAGGTGGCGTCCAGGAGGTTGAGCGCGTCAGGCATCCACAGGTCCTCTCCTGCCCTGTACTGTCCTGGCGGCAGGGGCAGTCCGGGCCGCGAGGAGTTCGGTGAACAGGTGCTCCCACTGCGGGCGGATGTGGTCCATGTCGTAGCGGGCAACAGACTGCCGGGCCGCCGTGCCGAGCGACTTTCGCAGCGTGTGGTTGGTGATGAGCGATTCGATCCCGGCGGCGAGGGCCTCGATGTCGGCGGGCGGGACGAGGAGCCCGTCCTGGCCTGGGGTGATGATCTCGGAGGGGCCGTTGGGGCAGTCGAAGCTGACGACGGGCAGGCCGTGGGCCATGGCCTCGGTGAGGACCATGGCGAAGCCTTCGGCCCGGGAGCTGAGGGCGAAGATGGCGCCCTTGGCCAGTTCCTGCTCCAGCGTGGTGGTGCCGCCCATGAGGAAGACGTGGTTGTACAGGTGCAGGCGGTGGATGAGGCTCTGGAGGTCGGCGCGTTCGCTGCCGTCTCCGTAGATGCGCAGGTGCCAGTCGGGGTGGGCGGCGACGACGGTGGCGAATGCCTCGATCAGCAGGTCGAAGCCTTTCTGCCGGGTGAGCCGGCCGGCCGCGACGACAATGTTGCCGTCCAGCGCGGCGGGGGCGCGTTCGGCGGCGGTCAGCGCGTTCGGGATGGTCGCCAGGCGGGGGGCGGAGCCGTTGAGCGCGGCGGCGTAGGCGGCCGCGTCGGCCTCGGTGAGGGTGACCACGGCGTCCAGGCGGGGGTACCAGCGGGCGATCTGGCGGGCCAGAGCCTTCTTGTGGGAGCGCAGGTGCATGTGCTCCTGCGCCACGCGTACCACCCTGGGCGGTGCGAAACGGGCGGCCAGCAGGTTCAGCGCGGGGCGGGTGGTGACCAGCACGCCGTCGTCCAGTGACGTCAGATACCGGACGAGCGTGCGGTCGCTGAGGCGGCTGAAAGTGGCGTAGCGGACTTCTGATCGCGGGATGAGCCTGCTGGGCTGGTGGCGGAGCCAGGCGTTGATGGGGTGGCGCCAGCGGGGTCCGCGCAGGTCGATCAGAGCGCGCAGGCGTACCCGCGGGTCGAGGTGGAACCTGAGGTCGTCGCGGGTGCGGAAGACGCTGATCAGTTCGACGTCGTGGTCGGCGGCCAGGGCGCCTGCCTGGTTGAACACGGTGCGGATGGTGCCGCCGACGCTGTAGGCGTTGGTGAGCAGATAGCGGATCTTCATGCCGATACGGCGCGGCAGATCAGGGACAGGTTCTGGTAGTCGGTGTAGTACGGCTTGACGCTGATCGCACCGGTGTCGGCGTCGCCGTTCTGGGCGGGGAAGGTCATGACCTTCTTCTTGTTGACGATGTCGTCCAGGTGACGGCCCACCCGCAGCGGGTCGGGCAGGCCGGGGACGGCCAGGTGCAGATCCCAGATCTGGCGGTCGGCGGTCGTCGCCGCGGCGACCAGGTCGACGCCGACCGACGCCTCGAACCGCCGGCCGTCGAGTGTGGCGGGGCAGTGCAGCACGGCGCCGGGGCGGTCGCGGTTGGTGAGGGTCAATATGGCTCTTCGTGCTTCGGGGGCGCCGATGGCATAGGTGGTGCCCACGATGTGGCCGATCACAAGGACATGGCCGTCTCTCGGCCACACCTGCTCGATCTCGGCATGTCCGGGATCCATCACGGTCTGCTGTTCTTGGCCCATACGCGATACCCTCTTTCTACTATCCAAATAGTAACTACTACTCCGATAGTAGGTCACGGTGCGGGAGGATGGCTACATGCCCAGCGATGAGGGCCGCGTGGACAGACGGCCCGCGGGGATGCTGGAAGAGGAGGTGCTGGCAGCCCTGTGGGCGGCGCGGTCGCCGTTGAGCCCGGCGGAGGTGCAGGCCGAGCTGGGTACGCTGGCGTACACCACGATCATGACGACGCTGGCCCGGCTGGAGCGCAAGGGCCTGGCCACCCGCCGGCGCGTGGGCCGGGGGTTCGTCTACGCTCCCGCGGTGGACGAGGCGGCCCACACCGCCCAGGCGATGGAGGATCTGCTGGCCCGCAGGAGCGACCGGGCGGCCGTGCTGGCTCAGTTCGTGTCGCGGCTCAGCCCCGACGACGAACAGATTCTGCAGCAGCTACTTCGGGAAGGAGACGACTGACATGCGCATCATCGTCTACCTGCCGTTCGTCATCTCGCTGCTGCTCGGACCGGCCATCCCCCATTTCGGGCGGCGGCTCGCACCGGCCGGCGCGACCCGGCTACTGGTGGCCTCGGGCATAGTGGGCGCGGGTAGCTCCGCCTTCGCGCTGATCTGCCTGGCCTGGACGTATGTCGGTCAGATCCCGGTGGTCGCCGACATAGGCGACTGGTCGGTCCACCTGCTCCAGGCCGACGACCCGGTGCCGACGCCGATCGCCACGCTCGCACTGGCGATCCTCGCCGTCATCAGCGCCTACGCTCTCAAGACCGCGGTAACGCACGGCCTCGCGCTGCGCCGCGCGGCCCGGGCCTGCCGGGACATGACAGGCGGACCGGACGGCCTGGTGGTCGTCGACCACCCCGTGCCCCAGGCATACGCCGTACCCGGCCGTCGCACAGGAGGCGGCCGCATCGTCGTCACCACGGCGATGCTGCGCACCCTGAACGCCGCCGAACGGCGCATCCTGATCGCTCACGAGCGGGCCCACCTGCGCGACCGCCACCACCTCTACCGTGCCGCGGCCGCCGTGACCGCCGCCTTGAACCCGCTGCTCCGGGCGCTGCCGGCGGCCGTGGAATACACCACCGAACGCTGGGCCGACGAACGAGCCGCGGCCGACGCCGGCGACCGCAGGACCACCGCCCGAGCCATCACCCGCGCCGCCCTGGCCGCCACCAACCCAGCGCACTCGGCCGCGCCCACCCTCGGGTTCGGCCACGGCGACGTCCCGAAACGGGTCACCGACCTGCTCGCCGCCCCACCGCGGCGCCGTCCCCTCACCTCCGCGGTGCTCATTGTGACCATGGCCGCCTGCCTGGCCGCCGCCAACGAAGCACGCGCCGACACCGAGTCACTGTTCGAAAAAGCCTACCCACCGGCGGCCACCGCGATGACGACCGCCCCTCATCCACGGGCCAACAGCGGCACATCATGATGACGCCGCTGTCCGCCGTCCTGCCCGCCCTCGCCGCGCTATGGGGGCTGCGCGGCGGATCGGGCTACCTCACCATCGCGATGCTGGTGCTGCTGGAGAGCTTCGGCATCCCAGTGCCCGGCGAGAGCGTCCTCATCGCCGGCGCGGCCTACGCCGGCCATGGCCACCTCAACATCGTGGCCGTCGCCGTCGTGGCGTTCTTCGCCGCAGTGATCGGCGACAACATCGGATACGTCATCGGCCGTTCCGGCGGCCGCCGCCTGATCGCCCGCTACGGCCGCTACCTGCTCTTGCCCCCCGCCCGCTTCGCGCGAGCCGAACAGTTCGTCACCCGGCACGGCCTCAAGATCATCATTGTGGCCCGGTTCATCGAAGGTCTGCGCCAGCTCAACGGCGTCATCGCCGGCACCACCGGCATGCCCTGGCGTCGCTTCCTTACCTACAACGCCCTCGGCGCCGCCCTCTGGGTCACCGTATGGGCAACCCTCGGCTCCTACGCCGGCCGCCACCTGGCCACCATCGAAAACAACCTGCGCCACTACCAGTGGTACGCCATCGCGGCACTCGCCCTGCTCGCCGGCGCTTACGCAGGCCTCCACATCGTCCAGCGACGACGACATGCCCGCCACGACCCCCGGCAGCCCTGACCGCAACCCGCCCATGGGGATCAGCAGCGCCGCCAGACGGATGCAGTCCCCAATTCTGCCGAGCAGGGTCCTAGCGCAGAAATGCGAGCGGCTCAGCCGTTCGGGCTTCTCGGCGACCAGCCGGTAGATCTGGCTCGACGACAGATTCACGCCCCGCTCCAGCAGCAGCGGCCGCAGGTCGGTGGTGGAGAACATGCCGCGGGTCGCCATGACCTCGCGCAGATGCCACCGGTAGTCCAGCTTGGCGGTCATCTTCTCTCCCGCTCCTCGTGGTCGAAGGCTTGGTCCAGGGCCTTGCGCATCATCGTGTTCATGAAGTCCGTGCTCACGCCCGTGTAGATCGCCGTGGTCGAGGCGAACCGGTGGCCTACCTGGTCCTGGACGAACTTCGGATCGACGCCGTCTTCCACCAGATGCGTGACGTAGGCGTGGCGGAGGCAGTGCGGGACCAGGTCCGCATCCATGCCGAGCTCGTCGCGGTAGGCGGTGCCGACCGGGCCAAGGTCGGGAGCCGCTTCGAGCGTTCGAAGACCGCTACAACGCCACGGCGCAGGGGGATCAACCCCCGAGGGACTTCCGGCGCCGGCCGCTAAACGGCGTCGAGCAGGATCTTCAGCAGCTCCTGAGGCGCGTCGCGCATGAGGTTGTGCGCGCTGTCGAGAGCGTGCGTGGTCCATGAAGGGTCCTGACGCAGCCGCTCGTAGACGGGAGTGAACGGCGACTCGCCGTCCCACCCCGCCGCGTACACGTAATCTCTGCGGCGGATGTGCGCGAGGTCGCCGGCGAGCCGGAGCGGCTGGAGCACCGAGGCGAGAGGGTGAGCCGTGGTCCGGGGGTCGAAGAACGGCAGTGGCCGGGTCGCGTAGCCGCTCTCCTCCACGTCCACGTACCACTGCCGTTCCTGGTCAGAGACCAGGCTCCAGCAGGAGTCGCCGTGCCCGGGCACCATGGCGTCCAGGTACACCAGGCCGCGCACCCGCTCGGGCGCGCGGTCTGCGGCTCCGGTGATCACCATCCCGCCGTAGCTGTGGCCGACCAGAACGGTGTCCGTGATGTTCTCAGCCGCCAGCACGCCGGTCACGTCCTGGATGTGCGTGTCGAGGTTCACGCCGCCGTGGAGGAGGTGGCTGCGCTCGCCGACCCCGGTCAGCGTCAGCGGGTACGCACGGTGCCCATGGCTTCGCAGCAACTCGGTGAGCCCGTCGAAGCACCAGCCGCCGTGACACATACCGGGGATCAGGACAAATGTGGCCATGACCCCGGATATTAGCAGTGATCGAACCGATCGGTACTATCTATGCGGATCGATCACGAGCTTGCCGATGGTGCGGCGGCTGCTGAGGTCGTCGTGCGCCCTCCGCACCTCCGACATCGGGTAGTCGCCACCGTGGACCACGCGCAGCTCGCCCGCGGCCACCTGCGCGGACATCTCCATGTACGCCTTGCCGAGGGTCGCCGCGCGGGCGAGGGCGTCCATCAGCCAGAAGCCGCTGACAGTGACGGAACGGCGCTGCAGCGCACGCGGCGACACCGGTCCGCTGTCCTTTGTCCTGACTCCGGGCCAGGCGGGAGACAGCCCGCAGTTCCATGCCGTGCTGGGGCGTATCAAGGCCCGGCTGCCCGTCGGACGTCCGCGCACCCGGCCGGGCGCGGTGGCCGCCGACAAGGCGTAATCCTCCCGCGGCGGCCGCCCGGTCAGCCGTGATCCCGATCTGTACAAGCAGCGCAACACGGCGGAACGGTGCATCAATCGGATCAAGGAGTGGCGTGGGCTGGCCTTCCGCTTCGACAAGACCCCCGACAGCTACCTCGCCGGCCTTCACTCACGCGGAGCCATCTTGTGGATTCGAAGCCTCCAAGCTCCTCTGAAGATCCGAACTCTAGACCGCGGAGACGCGGCGCGCCCTCGGCCGGTCAGCGAGCGAGGGCGCGGGCCAATGCGTGCAGGGTCTCCAGGGGCGTGCCCGGTGGCGGGGAGACGCGGAGCACGGGTTGGCGCAGGTCCAGTGGCGCCCGGGCGGTCGGCACGACGCTGACCAGCAAGGACGCCGCGGCGGCCCGGGCGGCGGCGCTCTCCGCCGTGTCACCGGGCGGGGGTCTGAGCGTGACGAGGGCGGACGGCTCGTCGAGCGGTTCGGCCACGCGCCATCCGCCGGCCCCGTCGAGCACGCCGCGCGCCGTGCGACCGAGGTCGGCCAGGTGCGCGTGGACCGCGGGCGGGCCGAGCGCGTGATGCTCGAGCACGGCCACACCGAGCCCGACCTGTGCCGCGACCGCCGCCTCCGAACTGTCGTACCGCACCGCGCCGGGCACCGGCACCGGATCATCGGCCTGTGACGTCCAGAGGTGGCCGCGCAGGGTCGGGACCGCGGCGTCCATGGCCGGTGTGAGGCCGGGCACGATCAGGAAACCTACGCCGCGCGGCCCGGCGAGCCACTTGCGGGAGGTGCCCACGTAAGCGGTCGCGTCTGCCCCGCGTACCTCCACGTGCCCGAGCGACTGGCAGACGTCGAGCACGAGCGGGACCCCGGCCGCGCGGCACCGCGCACCGATCTCCCCCACTGGCTGCACGACGCCGTGATGTGAGGCGATGTGCGAGACGATCACCAGGTCGAGCCCCGCCCCCAGTTCGGACGGGTCGAGGCGGCCGTCGCCGTCCACCGGCAGCTCGACGGGCTTCCAGCCGCGCTGGGTGGCGAGGCGGTGCAGCAGCATCAGTGTGCTGCCGTACTCGGCGCGGGTGTAGCCGACGCGGCTGCCCGGCTCGAGCCGCCATCCGCCCAGGAGAGCCGCCATCGCCGACGTGCCGCTTTCCAGGAACGCCACATCCCCCGGACCGGCCCCGGCCATCGCGGCCAGGGCCGACTTCGCCGGGGTGAGGTCCGGTACGGCCGCGTAGCCGCCGAGCTCCCGTTCCAGCCGCAGGTGCGCCACGACCGCGTCGAACACCTGGTCGCTGGGCACGTTGCAACCGGCCGCGTCGAGATGCCCTGGCGGCATCACGCTGCGCGCACCCCGCCACGCCCCGGCGATCACGCCTGGGCCAGGACCAGGGTGAAGTCACCTGCCGGGTCGGTGTAGCCGCGGCGGACCTGGAACCCCGCCGTCACCAGCTCCTGCCGCAGCCCCTCCGGCCGGAACTTGGCGCTGATCTCGGTACGCATGTCCTCCCCCTCGGCGAAGTCCACCACCATCCCGAGGCTCTCGATCCGGACCCGCATGTCCCGGCCGGCCCGCAGCCGCATCTCGATCCAGTCGTGCCGCTCGTCGTACAGCGCGACGTGCTCGAACGCCTCCGGCTCGAAGTCCGCCCGCAGCTCGCGGTTGATCACCCGCAGCACGTTCCGGTTGAAGGCGGCCGTCACCCCGGCCGTGTCGTCGTAGGCGGCCACCAGCCGCCCGGTGTCCTTCACCAGGTCGGCCCCGAGCAGGAACGTGTCCCCGCGCCGGAGCGTGGCCCGCAACTCCTTCATGAACACCTTGCGGGCGGCGGGTTCGAGGTTCCCTATCGTGCCGCCGAGGAAGGCCACCATCCGCCGCCCGGTACGCGGCAGCAACCCCAGATGTCGCTCGAAGTCGGCGCACACCGCCCGCACCTCCAGCCCGGCGAAGCGCCCGGCCAGCCGCCGCGCCGCCGCCTCGAGGGTCACGGAGTCCACGTCCACCGGCGTGTACGTGCGCAACGTGCCCGCCGCGGCGAGCGCCTCCAGCAGCAGCTCGGTCTTCTCACTGGTGCCCGACCCCAGCTCCACCAGCGTGTCCGCGCCGGAGGCCGCCACCAGATCGGCGGCCCGCGCCCGCAGGATCGCCAGCTCGCGCCGGGTCGGGTAGTACTCGGGCAACCGCGTGATGCGGGTGAACAAGTCGCTGCCCGCGGCGTCGTAGAACCATTTGGGCGGCAACCACTTGGGCGACGCGGTCAGGCCGGCCCTGACGTCGCGTTCGAGCGCCTGCCGCAGGTAGTCGTGGTCAAGATGGTTGATCACATGCACGATGGACTGACTGACGGCCATGAGGCCTCCTTAGATCACAACGGCTGCAAGCTCACGCGGTCGCGTGTGGCGGTGAACAGGCTGCGCTCGGGAACGGCCTGCCAGCCCGGCAGATCGTCGAGCGGCTCGCTGGCCACCAGTACGCCGTCGTCGTGTTGGCGGTAGAAGAGCGTGTCGCCCCAGACGGTGGCGGCGACGGACGCGCCGTCGCAGGCGAGCAGGTTGAGGCGGGCGCCGGGGTCCTTCTCCCCGGCATGGACGACGACCTCGGCCAGCGCCGCGCCCAGGCCCAGCCCGGTGCGCCTGCGCAAGAACACGGCGGCCGCGACCCAGGCGGCGTCGCACGCGCTCTCCGCGCGATCGGCCAGGTCGTCGGCGAGGTCGCGCAGCGCGTCCCTGCTGACGCGCCCGTTGTGGCTGAGCAGCCAGCCCCCGTCGGTGAACGGCGCGGTGGCGCTCTCCTCGATCGGCATGCCCGTGGTGGCCGAGCGCACGGCCGCGAGCAGGCAGGTCGAGCGGGCGACCTGCGCGAGCCCGGGCAGGTTGGCGTCGGCCCAGATGGGCACGGTACGGCGGTACCGCACGGGCTCGGCCCGGACGGAGTCGTACCAGCCCATGCCGTAGCCGTCGGCGTTGATCAGGCCCTGGCGCTGGCGGCGGGGCGCGTACGACTGTTTGAGCAGCCCGTGCTCGGGCTCGTCGATGAGCCAGGTGAGCGGGCGGGCGGCGCCCAGCCAGGCGGCGTGCCTGCACACCTCAGACCAGCTCCGAACGTGCGCACCGGAACCCGGTGAAGATCTGCCGGCGGATCGGATAATCCCAGTTCCTGAACGTGGTGCGCACCGCCGCCGGGTCGGCCGCCCAGGAGCCGCCGCGCAGCACCCGGTATTCCTGGCCGAAGAACACCTCGCTGTACTCCTTGTACGGGAAGCTGCGGAATCCGGGATAGGGCTGGAACCAGGAGTCCGTCCACTCCCAGACGTCTCCCACCATCTGCTCGGCCCCGTACGCGCTGGCCCCGCCCGGATAGGCGCCCAGCGGCGCCGGGTGGGCGGCGCGGTGGCCGAGGTTCGTCCGGTCGGGGCCCGGGTCCTCCTCGCCCCACGGGTATCGGCGGGCCCGCCGGGCCTCCGGGTCCCAGCCGCAGGCCTTCTCCCACTCGGCCTCGGTGGGCAGCCGCTTGCCCGCCCAGCGGGCGTAGGCGTCGGCTTCGTACCAGCTCACATGCTGGACCGGCTCGTCCATCGGGAGGGGCTCGGTCCGGCCGAAGCGGGTGCGCCACCAGGCGTGGCCGTCCGTGACCCAGAACAGAGGAGCGACGACACCTCTGCGCTGGCGCCACTGCCAGCCCTCCGCGGTCCACCAGCGCGGGTCTTCGTAGCCGCCGTCCTCGATGAACGCGACGTAGGCGCGGTTGCCGACGGGGAGCCGGTCGATCCAGTAGGCGGCGAGTTCGACCCGGTGGGCAGGGCGCTCGTTGTCGTAGGCCCAGGGCAGCGTGTCGGTGCCCATGGAGAAGGGGCCGGCGGGCACGTACACCTCCTCTGGGCCGCCACTCCGTCCTGCCGGGAGCTCGCCGTCGCGCACCAGGCCGGGCTGCCCGGACAGCTGCAGGGTGGCCAGCATGGTCTCGTCGTGCTGGTGCTCGTGCTGGATCACCAGGCCGAACACGAAGCCGTCGCGGTGCAGCGGCGTGGGGCCGTCGAGGTCGATCGCATCGAGGACGTCGAGCACACGCCCGCGCACGCCCTCGATGTAGCGGCGGGCCTCGGCCGGACCCAGGAGGGGCAGGGTGGGGCGGTCTTTGCGCGGGTGTTTGAACGCGTCGTAGATGTCGTCGATCTCGGGGCGGAGCGGGTCGATGCCACCGGCCTCGCGCAGCACCCAGAGCTCCTCGTAGTTGCCCACGTGAGCGAGGTCCCACACCAGCGGCGACATCAGCGGCGAGTGCTGGCGCACCAGCAGGTCGTCGTCCGCCGCCGTATAGGCGAGCGACCGGTCGCGCACGGCGAGGAGCTCGGCCGCGATGCGTTCCTTGTTCATTGCTGTCCTTCCCCGTTGAGCCAGGCCGGGATGCGCCGTCCCGGCCCCGCATCCATCAGGTCGGCCGCCGGCGAGCGGCCCGGTGTCACGTGCCTGTCGGCGAACGCCGCCACCTCGCCCACCAGGCCGGGGCCCGCGCCGAGGCGGGGCAGCGCCTCCAGAGCGGCCCGGAAGCACACCTCGGCGGCCCGGCTCAGGCGCGGGTCGGCCAGCCCGCACCGCGCCGCCACCTCCCACCACTTCCGGTACGGCTCCACGGCCGCGAGCGCGGCGTCGGCGGCCCGGTCGTCGGTGACGAGGGCGTGGGTCACGGCCGCGCACACCGGCCAGTCCGCCGCGTGCTGGGCGTCGAGGTAGCGGATCTCCAGCCAGCCCCGGGGCCGCACCGGAGGGAAGAGCGTCGTGGCGTGGTAGGCCAGGTCGTCGTTGGTGGGCCGGCGCTCACCGCCGCCGCCCAGCCAGTCGCGGAACGTCGAGCCGTCGCGCACCGGGCGGCAATGCTCGTCGCCGTCGCGTACCAGCATGAGGCGGGCATCCAGCAGGTATTCGGCCCAGTCGGCGGCGGGGTCGTCCGAGGCGGCCACGGGTGAGGTGCGGGTGCGGTCAAGGCGACCCCACACGGCCTGGCGGCCCGACATCCAGCCGCACGGGCGGCCGCCGCTCAGCGGCGAGTTGGCGAAGGCCGCCATCAGCACGGGGCCGAGCGCGTGCGCCCGATCCCAGCGCGTCACCGGCCGCTCCCCCAGGTCCAGGTTGACCTGGACGGACGCGGTCGAGCACATCATCAGCGCCCCGTACGGCTCGCCGAGGAACTCGGCCATGGCCTCGTACCGGGGCAGGCGCAGCTGGCGGCGGGGCGGTCGCACCGGGTCGAGGCCCACTCCGGCCAGGACCAGCCCCTCCTCGTGCAGGGCGGCGCGCACGGCGGCCACGTCGGCGGCCAGGTGGGCGAGCGCGTCCGGCAGCGGGGCCGCCGGGCCGGACAGTTCGAGCTGGCCACCCGGCTCGAACGTCACCCGGCTGCCGCCCGGCAGCGCGGGGATGGCGCGTTCGACCCTGGCCAGCGGGACGTACGCGGCCTCGGCCGCACGGTCGAAAACCAGGAACTCCAGCTCGACGCCCACCCGGTCCGCGGCATCCAGGCCCGGCTCGAAGCAGCGGCGCGCGAAGTCCGCCACCTCGGAGGCGTCCCGCAGCGGCGTGCCCTCGGACGTCAGGCCGATCATCGTCTACCCTTCGCGTGGCGCACAGGTCTACAGACCCGCGAGACTCGCCAGCGTTACAGGTAATTTTTGGGCAATTGACCGGCCGGGCTCACCGGCCTCCGGTCATAACCGCCGCCGCTCGCGGAAGGCCGACATGAGCCGCGCGCGCACATCGGTGGGCAGTTCCTCAGGAGGCGGGTCACCGAGGACACCGATGGTCGCCTGGAACTGCTCGAAGTAGCGCTCACACCCTTCGCAGCAGGCCAGATGCGCCTGCACGCCGTCGCGTGCCGGCCGGTCGAGGGCGTCTTCAAGGTAGGCGGTGATGAGTCCCGCCAGTTCGTCGCAGGTGAACCGCTTCACGACGTCGACCGCCCTTTTCTCTGGATATGAACCGCTTCACTAATTGTGCCGCCACATCGGCCAGAAGGAGCCTGCGAACTATTCTGACTGCTTCACGGACTCGAAGTAGTCGGCCAGCCAGTCACGCACGGCCGTGCGGGCGCGATGCAGCAGCACCCGTTGGTTGGCCGCGGAGATCTCCAGGATCTCGCACACCTCCTCCGAAGTGCACCCCTCAACGTCGCGCAAGGTGATCACGGTCCGCTGCCGGGGAGGCAGCTTGGACAGCCCCTCGGCGATCAGCCCGCGCACCTCCGAGGCGAGCGCCTCACTCTCGGGCGTCGGCCAGACCGCCGGGAGCTCCTTCCAGCCATCCGGCAGCACCGCGTCGAGGCCCTTGTCCGCCACCCCGTCCTGCTCGAAGGAGCTCCACGGCAGCGTGCGGCTCTCACGGGCGCCCCGCTTCTTCGCGGTGTTGACCAGGATGCGGTAGACCCACGTCTTGACCGACGAGCGGCTCTCGAAGGCGTCGATCCCGCCGATCACCGCCAGCCACGTGTCCTGGACGACCTCCTCAGCTGAGTGGTCGGTCGACACGTAAGACCTGGCCACCCGCAACATGCCCCCGGACCACGTGTCGAGCAGCGCCGCGAACATCGCCTCATCTCCGGCTCGCAGGGCCGTGACGACGACGTCATCCGGGGGCAGCCCACCGCCCGCGAAAGACCCCACGATCGCCCCCTCCGGTCGAACGCTGAGACATGGCGTGGGACCGAACCTCGGCCCCACGCCTGGGACTAACCCGCCCCACGCTAATCATTCCCACTGACGTTCTTCCGTCCCGGCGGTGTCTTCACGTTGAAGACGCCGCCGGGCCTTCGGGCACGGGCGTGCCGGTCAAGGAACGGATCAGTTGCTTGGCGAAGTCCTCGGGAGCGTCGGTGAAACCGCTGTGCGCGCCCGGGAACTCGACCAGCTCGGTCCCGAGCCGCTCTGCCAGCACGGCGGCGGGCCGGGACGGCAGATGCCCCTTGGTCTCACGCCCGGCCGCGAGGACCACCCGGTCGGAGACCCGGCCAAGAGCGGCCAGGTCGGGCACGTAAGAGGTGAATTGCCGCAACTCGTGCTCCATCATGATCGGAGCGTTACGCATCAGCCGGGTCATCATCTCAGCGGCGCGAGGAGGCAACGAGGCAGGGTCCGGCATGGCCTTCATGGTGCCGCCTATGCCCTCCACGAACCGAGCGGACGCGGCCGCGAGCCCTTGCGTGCGAAAGAGCTGGTACACCTCCTCGACGAAGGCCAGCTGCGCAGCGGCGTCGGGCAGCAGGGCGAAGCACGGCGGCTCATGGGCGACCAGGCGACGTACCCGGGAAGGATGGCCGGCGAGCAGGTCGAGACCGACGATGGCGCCGCTGCTGCCACCGAAGACGTAGGCGGGCTGGTCGGGACTCACCACGTCGAGCAGCCGGCAGGCGTCGTCGCTCTGCACGTCGACCCGCTGATCCACGGGGACCGGGCTGTCAAGGCGGCTGTGCGAGTACCCGCGTGGGTCGAGGGTGACAAGGGTGAAGTGCTCGCCGAGCGGACCGGCCACCACGTCGAAGACGGCCGCGTCACCGCCGCCGCCCGGCAGCATGAGGAGCACCGGCCCGCTGCCGCTGACCTCGTAATAGAGGCTGGCACCGGGTACGGACAGAATAGCCATTCTTTTCCTTTCCTCGCGCGCGGCGCAAGTACGGCGCATTCCGCTAACTAGGAAGACTAGCTCATTTCCTAGGATCCCTAGGTTCAGTGAGAACGCGCCTGCCCCGGCGCGAGCGGCCAGGGCATCGCCTGAGGCAGCGGGGTCAGGGGATGAGGGGGTGGGCAGGCCGCGCACGCCCACCCCCTCATCGCCTGAGGCAGCGGGGGTCAGGGCATCCAGCGCATGGCCAGGAGCAGGGTGTCGTCGCTGTGCAGCACCTTGCGGTGCATCACCCGTACGAGCGTGTCGGTCAGCTCGTCCACCGGCAGCTCCCGGTGGCGCCAGGTCAGTTCGGCCAGCTCGTCCAGCCCCGCGTTGAGATCGCGCCGGGCCTCCACCAGCCCGTCGGTGTAGAACAGCACCAGCGTGCCGGGCTCCAGCCCTCGCTCGGCCACGTGGTCGCTGCCCGGCTCCGGATAGCCGAGGCCGCGCCCCCACACCTCCAGGTACGCGGCCGGCTCGCCCGGCGCGGCGATCAGCGGCGGCGGGTGACTGCCCGTGGCCACCCGGAGCATCCCGGTACGCGGGTCGAAGCGGGCCACCAGCACGGTCCCCGTCAGGTCCGGGTAGACCGGCTGCAGGATGGCCGCGGCTCGCTCCACCACGCTCTCCAGCGGCAGCCCGGCCAGGGAGAGCACGCGTACGGCGTGGATGATGTTGAGCGCGGCACGGGTGCTGGCCACGCCGTGGCCGGCCGCGTCCACCACGACGATGTGCAGCTCCCCACTCGGCATGACGACCACGTCGTAGAGGTCGCCGCCGGTCGGCGCGTCGTCCTCGGCGGAGGAGTAGTACACCGCGAGCCGCACCTGCTCCACCTGCGGGATCGGCGGGCGCAGGGCGTCCTCGAGCTCGCGGAAGATCGTCCGGTGGGCCCGCCGGAGCTGCTCGTCACGCTCCTCCTGCTCCACGACGATGGCCAGCACGCCCTGGTTGGTGCTGGCCATCTCGTCCTGGAGCTTGGCCAGTTCCTCCTCCAGCCTCCTGATCCGCTGCCGCAGCGCCTCCTCGGAGGCTCATCACGCTCCCCTCTCCCTGAGCGCCACTACGGTCGCGTCGTCGCGGAGGCGCCGGTGATCGCGGGCCAGCAGACCCACCAGCAGCGGAGGCGCCTGGGTGAACATCCAGTCGCTCGCGGTACGCAGCCAGCTCTGGGCGATCCCGTCGCTGTGCACGACCACCGTGGCCCCGGCAGGCAGCGGCACGGTCTGGAGACGTGGCGGCGGGATGCGCAGGCCGAGCGTTCCCGGTTGCGGGGTCAGGAGCTTCGGCGGGCTGCCGCCGTAGAGGATCGCCGCGCTCACGCTGCCCACTCCGCAGAACTCCGCCTCGGCGGCGCCTCGGGGCAGCCGGACCAGCGCCGCGACGGCGCCTCTGGAGTGCCGGAGTGCGTCGTGGATCGCCGCCATGGCCAGCGGCAGGGGGCGCTCGGGGTCACTCAGGAACGAGCCGGTGGCTGCCCGGCTGGCGCGGGCGGCGTCCGCGCCCCGGCCGAGGCCGTCCACCACGAGCGCCACCGTGGCGTCCGCGGTCTCGGTCAGGACGAACGCGTCGCCGCTGCTGTCCTGCCCCAGCGCGGGCAGTCGCAGCGTGCCCGCCCGCGCCGGGGCGGGAGCCTCGCGGAACCTCGCGAAGATCGCGGTCCCGCGCCGCGGGTGGGAGAAGATTCCGAACGTGGTCGCCAGGCGGCGTACCGCGCCGAGTCCGCTGCCCAGCGTGCCGGCGCTGCTGTAGCCGTCGGTCAGACAGCGGGCGACGTCGTCCATGCCGGGGCCGTGGTCGACTGCCAGCAGCTCGAGGCCGCCCGCCGGCTCCGGCTGCACCAGGAGCGCGCCGCCGTGCGTGTGCTTGGCGATGTTGCTGGCGAGCTCGGAGGCCGCCACGGCCGCCCGTTCGGTCAGCAGGGACGCCAGGCCGAGCGCGTGTGCGGCCTGGCGGGTCACCGAGACCGCATGGGCGACGGCGCTCTCGTGGTCGACGCGTACCTCCGTGGTGATCAATGGTCGCCCACCCAGCGCGTGATCACCACCGTCGTGCCCCTGCCTGGTCCGGTCTCCAGGTGGAACTCGTCCACCAGCCGCTTGGCGCCGCCGAGCCCGTGCCCCAGCCCGGGGCCGGTGGAGTAGCCGTCGACCAGGGCCGCGTCCGGGTCCGCGATGCCAGGCCCGTCGTCGGAGATGGTGAGCCGGAGGCCGGCCCGCGGCGGCGGGACGAGATGCTCGATCACCAACTCCCCTCCGCCTCCGTGCACGTAGCAGTTGCGGACCAGCTCGCTCGCAGCCGTGACCAGCTTGGTCTGGGCGACGAGGCCGAAGCCGGCCTCCAGCGCGGCGGCCCGTACCGCGTGCCGCGCGGCGAGCAGATCGTCCTCGGCGCGGATCGGGAGCGATCGCACCTGCCCGGCCGTCGTGACTTCCCTATCCGTCACGCGACCCTCCCGGCTGGGAGAGCATGTTCACGGCGTGCTCGACCGACAGCGCCGTCTCCACGCCGGGCAGGCTCAGCCCCAGCTCCACCAGGGTGATCGCGACTGAGTAGCGCATCCCGGCCACCACCACGCGCGCGCCCAGCAGCCGGGCCATCGTGGCGATCTCCACCAGGATCCGGGCCGCGAACGAGTCGACGACCTCCAGCTTGGTGATGTCGAGCACCACCGCCTCCGCCCCGACATCGCTGACCTGCCGGCTGAGCTCGTCGGCGAAGAGCACGGCCGTCTTGTCGTCCAGCTCTCTGAGCAGGCCGGCCAGAAGGATCTTGCCGAGACGCAGGATCGGGATCTGTGAAGTGCTCATGAAACGTTCGAGAGAGTGCTTTCGCCGGGCTTCTCCTCGGCCGGCCAGACCTCGTCGACCATGCGCATCGCCATGGTCAGCGCGTCTGCCAGGGACGAGCGCGTGACGATCTCGGAGAGGTCGATCCCGAGCCGTGCGATCAGCTGGGCGATCTGGGGACGGATGCCGCTGAGTATGCAGTCGGCGCCCATGAGCCGGGTGGCCGCCACGGTCTGCATGAGGTGCTGGGCGACCGCGGTGTCCACGGTGGGCACGCCGGTGATGTCGATGATCGCGACGGCGGCCTCGTTCTCCTGGATGGCCTGCAGGAGGCTCTCCATGACGATCTGGGCCCGGCCGCTGTCGAGGGTGCCGATGAGCGGCACCGCGAGCACCTTGCGCCAGAGCCGTACGACCGGGGTGGAGGTCTCCAGCAGCTGCCGGTTCTGGCGCTGGATGATCTCCTCGCGACTGTCGACGTACGTCTGGAATGTCAGCAGCCCGGCGCCGTCGAGCAGCCGGTGCGTCAGCTCGACGGCGTCGAGCCTGAGCTCCAGGTCGGAGATCTCCTCGGTGAGCACCCCCACACAGGTGTCCTTGAGCACGAAAACCGCGCCGGCGATGGCCGCGGCCGAGACGCCGAGCCTGGCCCAGCGGTGCGACAGGTCGATCACCGCGTTCCTGAGCGGCGGGAACCGCGTGACGACCTGGTCGAGAGGCGTGGCCCCGGCCAGCCCCTCGTAGAGGCATGAGACGATCACCTCTGCCTCCTCGCGGAGCTCGTCGCCGTCCACGGCGGCGGCCGATGCTAGCGTGCTCTCCTGCGTACGGACCCAAGTGGCCACGATCCGATCCCGGTGCTCGTCCACCACACGAGCGATCTCCTCCCTCGTGCGCTGCCTGTCACCCAGCATGGACACCCTCTCCATACCATTCCGTTAGTTGTCGCATGGCAAATATATACGATCTTGAGACTCTTCACCCCAGAGTTATTTGCTACTGTGCAAATTGTTGATGATCCGCGTTACGACGCGCGGGAGAAGAGGTCATCCCTTGGGCAGCATCCCCGAAGGCGTTTACGCAGTGCAGCAGGCCATGCACGCGGCCCCGCCTTATGCGGTCGTCGAGGCGCTGCGCGACGCGGTGACCCTGCACTTCGCCGTGGAGCACGTGGAGGTGCAGCTGGCCGACTACGCGCTGATCACGCTCCGTCCGGTGCTCGAGCAGCTGGCGCCGGGCGTGCCCGGCACCCTCATCGACGGCACGGCGGCGGGCCGCGCCTTCGCCGCCCAGGAGCCCCAGCGCGACGGGCGGCTGCTCCATCTGCCCGTCACCGCGTGCGGCGAACGCGTCGGCGTGCTCAGCCTCCGCCTCGCGGACCCACTCCTCGGCGCCCCTGCCGTGGAGGACCTCCAGCAGATCGCCACCGCCCTGGGCCACGACCTCCGCGGCGCCGACCGGATCACCGACCGCTACCAGCGGGTACGCCGCATGGCCCGGCTCACGCTCGCCGCCGAGATGCAGTGGGAGCTGCTGCCCGGCTCCTGCCACCAGGGCGACGGATACCGGCTGGCCGGGCAGCTGGAGCCCGCGTACGCGGTCTACGGCGACAACTTCGACTGGACGTGCGGACCGCGCTGGCTGGTGCTGTCCGTCACCGACGGCATGGGCGCGGGCGTGGAGGCCGCCCTGCTCACCACGCTGGCCATCACGGCTCTGCGCAACGCCCGCCGCTCCGGCGCCGGCCTCGAAGAGCAGGCGGGGCTGGCCGACGAGGCGATCTACGGCCAGTACGGCGGCCGCCTGCACGTCTCGACGCTGCTCCTGCACTTCGACGCCACGACCGGCGAGGTCTCCATGGTCGACGCCGGATCGCCTCGAGTCCTGCTGATGCGCAACGGCAAAGTACGTTCGGTCGAGCTGGAGCAGCAGCTCCCGCTCGGCATGTTCGGCAACACCGCCTACACCGAGCAGCGTTTCGGCCTGGAGCCTGGCGACCGGCTCGTCATCGCCAGTGACGGCGTCTACTCCTCCCGATCGAGCGGCGGCGCCGAGTTCGGCGGATCGCCGCTGGAGGCCCTGGTGAAGTCGACCCGCATGCAACCCGCCGACGAGGCGGTCCGTACGATGATTCGCGGCCTCCTGGACTTCCGGCGGGGCACGGAGGTGCTGGATGATGCCGTGGTGGTGTGTTTCGACTGGATCCCCGGCCCGGACGGCACCGTCCATGACTCACTGAGTGGATAGCGTGAAAGACGAGCCCGTTCCATCCGACCCCTTCGTCGGCCACCTGCCGCCGACGGAGTGGGCCGTCATCGAAAGGGAGGCGGCGGCCCTGGTGGCCGTGTGGGGACGTTCGCGGGAGGCGTTCGCCACCAAGGTGTCCTCCATCCAGCTTCAGGCCCTCCTCACCATCGAACAGCACGAGACCATCAATCTGGGCAGGCTGGCCGCGGCCCTGGGCGCGGTGCCCTCGTCCGCCAGCCGCCTCTGCGACCGCCTGGAGGCAGCCGGGCTGGTCAGGCGCTCACACTGCCAGGAGGACAAGCGCGAGCTGACGCTCTCGCTCACGCCGTCGGGCCGCTCTCTGGTCGAGGAGCTGGAGCAGCGCAGGCGCGCGGACCTCGCGCGCGTGCTGGCCGAGATGCCGCCGGCCGGCCGCATCGCGCTGCTGCGCGGCCTGCAGGCCTTCGCCGGGGCGGCCGACCGCATCATGGAACGCCAGGCCGAGGAGCCCGAGGACGACTGGACGACGATCGCCGCCCGCCTCCTCGCCTGAACCGTCTCCCCACCGCCTGTCACACTGCCAGGACGATCTTGCCCGTCGTACGGCCCTTGGCGACCAGATCGTGGGCGGCGGCCACCTCGGCAAGCGGGAGCTCCCGCTCCACATGCACGGCGATCCGGCCTCACGGTAGAGATCGCTCTGCGCGGCCGGCCCCGACGCGTCCGGTTCGACGAGGAAGGGCGTGGCACGCACGCCCAGTTCGGTCATGCCCGGCGTCCACGCTCCCTGCCCGCTGATCACGAGTTCCGGGAACCGGGCGATGGTCAGCGGGGGCCGGTGAGGCGAACGTCGCCCTTCGTGGACAGGACGAATACCTGCCAGTTGTAGTACGCGTAGAAGCTCCGGGCATCGCGCTTGATCTGGCGAGCGTGCGCCAGGACGGCATCTACGTACCGGTTGTCGTGGTTGTAGGCGAACACAGCACGCCGGTAGTCGCGAGGCGCCCCCGACGCCTTGAGGTAGTTGGCCGCACCAAGCACCGCGTCGCGTGCGTCGTGAACATCGCCGCCGAGCCCGTACTGCTGCCACGTGCCCGGCATGAACTGCATCGGCCCCTGCGCGCCGCTGGAGCTCGCCGACCTGACCCGCCCGAACTTCGTCTCCACGAGCATGATCGCCGCGAGCACCTCCCACTCGACGCCGAACCGCTTCTCGGCGCGGAGCATGTAGCCGCGCAACTGCTCGGCAGGCACCGGCTCGGCCAGTCGCATCCGCTTGCGCTGTGCCGCGCTGATGGGACGAGCCATCGACAGCAGCTTCCCGACAGCCGTGACGTTGTCGCGGGCCTCCGCTGCCAGCGCTTTGGGCAACCGCCCGATGGTCTGCCGGGCCAGCGGCGTATCACGGGCCAGTGTGCGGTAGATGCGCTGCTGATGCAGGGCTTGCAGCACCACGTCCTGCGGCGATGGGGCCTGCGATCCCTTGGCCGTCCAGCCGTCGATCGCCTCGTTCAGCGCGGTGGTCGTCTTCTCCAGGTCGTCGGCCAACGCGACGGAATCGGCGGCGATGGGGGCATCAGGGGCGGGCACATCCGCGGCCCCGGCCGACAGAGAAGGTGTCTGGGCGGCGTTCGGGGCGAGCCGCTCGGTTGTCGCTGCTCCGCCCGCCACATCGCCACAGCTCGTGAGGACGACTACGGTGGATGTCGCGATCATGACGTGGGCCAGTCTCATGACGATCTACCGTAGCGCCAGGATCGCCCGTCCGCCCTGAACGGCTGGCGGGTAGCGAACCGTGGGGCTGGGGTGATGCCGAGGATCAGCAGGTCGTGTTCTTGGGTGGGAGGACCTTGTCGGTGAAGTAGCGGTTGATGTGGTCGCGAGCGCAGGTGTTCACGCCGTAGAGGGTGTGGCCGGGGCCGTCATGGGCGAACGTGACGCTGCCCGCGACCTGGCCGATCGCTCTGGCGACGGCGTCCGATTCGCCCCAGGCGCCTGCGCCGAGCAGAGGCGGAAGTGTCTTGGGGAGCGGGGCGGGCGGGTTGGTGACAGATGCCGGCCAGCCGATGCATTGCAGAACGCCGGTCGCTATGGTGCTGGCCGCGCCCGCGTCAGGAGCGATCTTCCGGAGACGGGTGATCGTCGCGTTGAGCTCCTTCCGATCGGCGGCGCGAGGCCAGTCGGTGCACTCCGTCACGCCGGTGGCCTGGTCGGGGTAGCGGGCGCCACTGGCGGGGACGAAGGCGGAGGCGTCGCCGTCGTGGGCCTTGCGGATGGCCTCGGCCAGGGCCGGCCAGGCCGTCTTGCCCTGTTTGGCCGACGCGATGGCGAAGGTTTGCAGGTCACGGCCTGTATAGGCGACATTCTTCGCAGCGGGGACGGGAGTGCGATCGGCTCTGGCTACGAGAGCTCGCCAGGTGCTCGGGATGTCCTTGCAGCCGTTGGTGGCGCACCAATCGAAGAAGCGGGTCAGGAACTGCTCGTTGCTCTTGGCCATCTCCTCCAGCTCACTGTTCCAGTCGGCCGGGCTGTGGTTCCAGGTGCCGTCGAGGACCATCGTGCGTACCTGGTCCGGGAAGAGCCGGGCGTAGGCCTGGCCGTAGAAGCCGGCGTAGGAGGCGCCGTAGTAGTTGAGCTTGGCGCCGCCGAGGGCCTTCCTGATGGCTTCCATGTCGCGCGCGTGGTCGGCGGAGCTCATGTTGGCGAAGAGCACGGGATCAGCCTGGCGACAGACCTCCGCTTGACCGCGGTTGGTGTCGGACAGCCGGCCGAGGTCGGCGTCGTTCCGCGGGAACTCCGGGATCGGGATGCGGGTCCACAGGCAGGGCAGGCCGCTGCTGAGGCCGCGGAACTGCGCGCCGTAGCCGCGGGTGTCCCAGGTGACGATGTCCATCCGCTTGCGCAGGTCCGTCCACCAGCCGGACAGCGATTGGGTGAGGGCGATGCCAGGCCCGCCCGGGCCACCGTAGGCGATCAGGGCGACACCCTCCGAGGTGCCGGTGGAGGCGAGACGGCCCAGCTTGAGCGTGATCCTACGGCCGCCGGGGTCCTGCCAGTCGACGGGAACCTGGAGGTCGGCGCACTGCATGCCGACCTTGTCGTTGGGGCACAGACTCCAGTCGAGAGCGTCCGCCGTGTGCTGCGCGCGCATCCCGCCCCCGGCGCTCATCAGGACCAATGCCATCGCGATTGACTTCAGCATGCCGATCACGATGCTTGAAGGGGCGGGTGTGGCGCGTCGGACCACGGTCTGATTTCTCGGAGCTTGAGTCAGACCTGGGGTTGTCATCCCGGGCGCTTCCAGGCCGTTTGCCTCGCCGCGGCATCAGGGCTTGGCGCCTGCGCGAGAACCTCCAAGCCTCAAGCGGTCCAGGGCTTCTTCCCTCTTTCCTGCACGGGTGCCCCATGTAACCTCCCGAGGAGAACGGGAGCGCGGCGGAGATCCGCCCGCATCAGACGGTAGGGCCGACGCGTGCGGCGCACGCACCCCCAGGAGCACCCCACAAGCGCCACGACGGTCAAAGCCGCCAGCCTGACGAGGTCGTCGCGCCCGAAGGCCAGTTCTCCTTCGGTGTGCGCGAGGAAGCCCGTGGCGAAGCACCAGGCCATCACGCCTGTCGCCAGTGCGGCGAGGTAGCGCCTCGCCCAGGCCCCGAACACGCCGACGGCCACGCCCACCAAGGCGACACGAGCCGTGGTCTCGGAGAAGGCCAGCGAGGCAAGGGCGCAGGTGCCGACCGTGCACCCGAATCCGGCCGGAACCAGTACTTCCAGAGGACGCCTGCGCATCGACCGTTCCTTTCAGCGGGAGCCATTCATATGAAACCGGCTCCGGCCTCCGGGAGCGACATTTTCTACGCCATTTCTACGCACCCGATACGACCGCTAACGCCTTATTTGCGCGCCCAAGACACGTCAAATCCCTTGCCCACCGATTTGCGGCATGGACATAGTGAGGCCATCGTCCGCGGAAAGGAGGGGGAAATGACCGTGCAAGCCTGCCGCAGCGTTGCCCGCCCGGCCTGGCTGCGCAACTGGAATGATCACGCCGAGAGCCGGAATCAAGCCGGTCGAGCGCGGGTCAGGCCGATCACTCGGACTTGGCGGCATGGATGGCGAGCCCGGTGCGGTCCCGCGATGCCGGCCCTGCGCCCGACAGCCCCAGCAACAACGTGGTCGCCTCACGCTTCAGGCGTCTCGCCGGGTGGTCAGCTGACATCGAGTGTTCCCGAACCGGCGCGGCGCTGCCTTACGCGTGGCGGTCAAATCCGTTAACTTCCTCCGTCGCCCGTTCCCCTGAAGGCCAAAGGTGGTCACCATGATCGGTGACACGCGCGTCTCTGGAGGTCCCGTTGACCGTATTCCTACGTGTTCTCCTCGCTTCCATGGCGGCACTTGCCGCGTCGCCGGCCGTGCCGGCCTCCGCGGCCACAGCGGCGCCGGCCGGCATGTACAGATTCGTGGTCGCGATCGGCGGCTTGAAGACCACCTCGCGCGAGAACTGGGTGCGCCTTGCGACCTACTCCCTCACCGCCGACGGCAAGGCCTACGACTCCCACTTCCACTGGTCACAGCGCCTGCGCGTGACCCGCAGCTACACCGGCGTCACCGGCGCCGGGTGCGGCGTGCGTGCCTGCCAGGTGCAGACGGCCAACGGCTTCCCCGCCACCAGCTTTCCCGAGCACCTCAGTGGGACCTACACGGTGACCGGTTCGGTGCTGCGCATCGCCTGGACCGGCAACGGATGGGAGGAATGGACGGTCAGCGAGCCGATCGCCGGGCAACTGGCCAAGCTGACCTACCGGGGCAGTTCGTTCGGCGCGACGCACGGGTACGGCTACGGCAGCAACGCCACGTGGAGCGAGCGCGCGACGATGGCGGAGATCGCCGCCTTCGACCACACCCGGCTCAAGCACGACTACCACCTGTGGAAGACCGACGCGGGCACGCCGTACCTTGACGAGGGCGCGGGCAGTCCGTTCTGGATGACCGGGTGGCGCCAGTGCTCGAGCGGCCGATGCCTGGGCGGCGCCACGACCGCCACCGACTACTACCTGTCCACGGCGAACGCCACCTCGACCGACCGCAGAGACACCATCTGGCACTGGCGGCGCGAACTGGCCGACGCGCGCGGCGAGACCTGCTACACCGGCAACTCGCACGTCAAGCCCATGCTGCAGATCATCGACAACGCGGGTGGCTTCCACGGGTGGGTCGCCGTGGAGGCGTCGCTCAACCAGTCTTCCCCGAGCCAGGGCACGTCGGCCGACGACATCGGCGTCTTCGAGCTCAGCGAGTTCTAGGCACGGCGCCAGAAGATCACATCACCCCGTACTGCCGGCCCGCCGACGTGTTCCGCTGGCCCACCGACAGGTGCTAGTCGTCCAGGTGCCCGCGAGCACCACGTAAATCGCCGACCGTCATCACCAGATCAGTCCGAAGTCGCGAAAATTATTCATAAATAGCATAGCTATAGGCGTTGGAGTGGTTTTCCTGCGCCTTAGCACTATAAAAATGCAACACAAGCACTATGGACGATTTCAGCGCCATTTATTACCCCCTACGCTGTCTCCGTTCCACTGACGGCGAGGAGGTCACGTGCTCGGAATCGACACCTGCCTGGCGGAGGTCATGTCCATACCGGGGGCGCTGGACGCCATGCTGGTCGACCACACCAGCGGCATGGCGGTGGCCTGCAGCAGCACCTCGGTTGTGGACACCGACCGCTCGGCCGTCGCACTGACGCAGGCGCTGCGGGCCACGACCGATGGCCTTGCCCGCGCCTGCCCGGGCGAGGTCGTACGCATCGATGACATGCTCGTCACCACAGACAAGGGTCATCACTTGTTCAGGCCGCTGGAGACGGTCTTCGAGGGGCCGCTTGTGATCTATGTGCATCTTGACCTGGAACGATCTAACCTCGCCCTCGCCCGGCATCGTCTGCGGTCCATCTCCAGCCAGCTGACAACGTGAACCATGACCAGGCTCGACGCACTCCTTGCCGGGCTGGCGCGCGAGCGCTCCACGGGGCGCTGCGGCTCGGCAGGAACGGCACGATCTTCCTCTCTGACGGGCGCGTGACGTACATGGAGTGTGCGCAGACCCCGAACGTCGAGCCGTTCCTGGAGGTGCCGAACTTGGTCACCCATGTGCACGGCGCCTGCATCCAGACGGCCGGTCTGCCGCCCCTCGCGGACACGGCGAGCATCGCCGCAGGCGCTCCCGAAGAGGTGGCCTTCACACGAGCCGGCGTGCTGGTGGGCGCCGTCGCGATGATCGCACCGCGTTGAGGCGCGAGCGCGGGGTCAGGAGGTAGGTGCGAGGGTCTGGTCGCCGCGGTCGATGTGGTCGGCGTGGTAGAGGCCCTGGGTGAGCAGGCGGCGCACGTGCTCGTCGGCGGCGGTGTAGTAAACGAAGGTGCCCTCGCGGCGGCCCTTGACCAGCCCGGCCAGGCGGAGCTTGGCCAGGTGCTGGCTGACGGCGGTGGGGGCCGCGTCGGCGAGCTCGGCCAGGCAGGCCACCGACGACTCACCCTGCAGCAATGCCCACAAGATCTTGATGCGCGTGGGGTCGGACAGCAGCCGGAACGACTCGGCTGCCAGATGCACCTGTTCCTCGTTCGGCATGTCGAAATCAGGCAAAGAGGTGTGCATGCAGCCAGCATATCCTCGAACCTCACTACTTGCATATCTGCGTGAGTGCGCATATACGATGCTTCGGTGACAACCGAACTGAGGCACTCCCCCGTGGCCCCACCCCCGGCAGCGATGTCCCGTGCCGCAAGGTGGTGGCACAGCGGGGCCGGATCCCTGATGGAGGTGCGCTGGGCGGCCGCGGCCACCGTGCTGTTCACAGCCGGCGGCCTGGCCCAGCTGGCCGGGACGCCGCCCTGGCTGTGGTGGGTCCTGTACCTGGCCTGCTACGCCGCCGGAGGCTGGGAACCGGGCCTGGCCGGGCTGAAGGCGCTGCGCGAGCGGACGCTCGACGTCGATCTGCTCATGGTCGCCGCGGCGATCGGCGCGGCCGCGATCGGGCAGGTCTTCGACGGCGCGCTGCTGATCGTCATCTTCGCCACCTCCGGCGCGCTGGAAGCGGTGGCGACCAAACGCACCGAGGACTCGGTGCGCGGCCTGCTGGATCTGGCTCCCGAGCAGGCGAGCCGCGTGGACGAGTCCGGACTGGAGGACGTGGTCCCGGCCGCCGAGTTGCGGGTCGGCGACGTCATCGTGGTCCGGCCAGGTGAGCGGATCGGCGCCGACGGCCAGGTGCTGGCCGGGGTCAGCGACGTCGACCAGGCCTCCATCACCGGCGAGAGCCTGCCCGTGGACAAACAGGCCGGTGACGATGTGTTCGCCGGCACGCTGAACGGCACGGGCGTGCTGCGTGTCCGGGTATCACGGCCGGCCGGGCAGAGCGTGATCGCGCGGATCGTGGCCCTGGTGGAACAGGCCGGCGCCACCAAGGCACGAAGCCAGCTGTTCATCGAGAAGGTCGAGCAGCGCTACTCGATCGTCATGGTCGCCGCCACCATCGCCTTGTTCACATTGCCCCTGCTGTGGGGGACACCGGTGCAAGACAGCCTGCTGAGGGCCATGACCTTCATGATCGTCGCCTCGCCCTGCGCGGTGGTGCTGGCCACCATGCCACCACTGCTGGCCGCCATCGCCACCGCCGGACGCCACGGCGTGCTGGTCAAGTCCGCGGTGGTGATGGAACAGCTGGCCGATGTCACACAGGTGGCCTTCGACAAGACCGGCACACTGACCGAGGGCCGCCCGCATCTCGCGCAGATCCACCCCCTGCCTGACCCCAGCCCCCGCGCCGCGACCGGGCAAGACGACATCAACCGGCTCCTGGCGGTGGCCGCCGCCGCGGAGGAAGGCTCGGAGCATCCGCTGGGCCGTGCCGTCGTCGCCGCGGCCCGCGAGCAGAGCCTGACCCTGCCCACGGCCACCCAGTTCGCAGCCGTGCCCGGACGTGGAGTACGGGCCCGCGTCGCCAGGCGGCAGGTCGACATCGGCAGCCCCGCCCACCTGCTGGATGGCCGTACCGACGAGGCCGCCGACGCGGCCCGGCAGCTGGCAGCTGGCCTCGAGGACGGCGGGCACACCGCCGTGGTGATGCTGGTGGACGGCCGGCCCGCCGCCATGCTGGCCCTGGCCGACAGCATCCGCCCGGCTGCTGCCGACACCGTGGCCCGCCTGAACGCGCTGACCGGCGCCCGGCCGGTGCTGCTGACCGGCGACAACCCGCGCGCGGCCGCCCGGCTGGCGACCCAGGCCGGCATCACCGACGTCCGTGCCGGTCTGCTGCCCGAAGACAAGGTGGGCGCGGTGCGCGAGCTGCAGCAGCAGGGCGTACGGGTGGCGCTGGTCGGCGACGGGGTCAACGATGCCCCCGCTCTGGCGACCGCGCACACCGGGATCGCCATGGGTCGCACCGGCTCCGATCTCGCCCTGGACACGGCAGATGCGGTCGTCACCCGCGATGAGCTGTCCACCATTCCGGCCGTGATCGCGCTGGCCCGCCGCGCCCGCCGCCTGGTAGCCGCCAACCTCGCCATCGCCGCCACCTTCATCGCCGTGCTGGTGGCCTGGGACCTGCTCGGCGACCTGCCCCTGCCGCTCGGCGTGGCCGGACACGAGGGCTCCACCGTCATCGTCGGCCTCAACGGACTGCGCCTGCTGCGCAACGCCGCCTGGCGACGCGCCACCACCACCCCCATCACCGCGGAAAGGCCCTGATGGCCACTGACAGAGATGATGTAGGTGAGCACCTCCCGCCAGGGTCTGACCCAGCCTCTGACTGACTTCGAGTCTTCAACGGGATCTGTCGGCTTGGGGCGGGAGGTGCTCGCCGGCACTCACTGGACGTGGCGTTGTGACCTCATAGGAGCCTGGCCAGAGGCCCCTTCTCTGTCTTGTCCGCGTTGCCCGGCTGGTGCGTGCCGCCCTGCCCACCGGTCAAGAGCACAGGACGACGATGCCCTCCATTACACCCCAGGCCGTGACGAGTAGCGAAGTCGCCGGCGGCGTCGACACCCATCAAGACACCCACACCGCAGCCGTGATCGACATGGTCGGCCGGGTCCTGGGCAGCGAGCAGTTCCCCACCGGCACCGCCGGATACGCCGCGCTGCTGACCTGGCTGCAATCGTTCGGCACCGTGAAAATCATCGGAGTCGAGGGAACCGGCGCCTACGGTGCCGGACTGACCCGTTACCTGCGTGAGCAGGGGATGGAGCTGGCCGAAGTCGACCGGCCCGATCGCAAGACCCGCCGTTTCCAGGGCAAGTCCGACCCGATCGACGCGATCCAGGCGGCCAAGGCGGCGCTCGCCGCAGACCACACCGGCACCCCCAAACAGCGCGACGGCCGCGTAGAAGCCCTGCGCTGCCTGCGCATCGCCCGCCGCTCGGCCGTCGACCAGCGCGCCGACGCACAGCGCCAGATGAAGGCCCTGATCGTCACCGCCCCCGACGACCTGCGCGCCCAGCTCCGCGCCCTGCCCGTCAAGAAACTCATCACGACCTGCGCCGCCCTACGCCCCGACCACGCCCACGCCCACGACCCGGCCACCGCGACGACGATCGCGCTGCGTTCCCTGGCTCGCCGCCACCAGCAGCTCACCGCCGAGATCAACGACCTCGACGAACTCCTGCACCCCCTCGTGGCCGCCATCAACCCCGCCCTACTCGCCGTCCACGGCCTCGGACCCGACACCGCCGGCCAACTCCTGGTCACCGCCGGGGAAAACCACGACCGGCTCGGCTCCGAAGCCGCCTTCGCCATGCTCTGCGGGGTCGCCCCAATCCCCGCATCATCCGGCAAAACCCACCGGCACCGCCTCAACCGCGGCGGCGACCGCCAAGCCAACGCAGCCCTCTGGCGCATCGCCCTCGTCCGCCTGCGCTGGGACCCCCGCACCCGCGACTACATGGAACGACGCACCCAAGACGGCCTGTCCAAGAAAGAGATCATCCGCTGCCTCAAACGCTACATCGCCCGCGAGCTCTACCAGATCATCACCAAAAACGATCATGATCCCACCGCTTGACATCAATAGGAGCATCCCAGTCCTGACCCCCGCGCGGTACGGCTGATGATCGGCTACGCCTGCGACACGCGGCTGCTGCTGCGCATCCCAGCCGGTAATCTCGCCGGCGCAGCCGCGGGTTCCAGCTCACCGGCGCCGAGCCCGTCACCCGCGAGGCTGCCCGCGACCCGCTGCTGACCCGGCGCCACGCTCCTTCCGTCACTCCGTGACGACGAACGGCTACGGCGAAACGGGCTCTGACCGGCCCTCGATACGACAGCCGAGCCACGCCGGCCAGGCGCGCGACGGCGAGCATGGCGAACCCAGGCGCTCCCCAGCTGTGCGCGACCTTTGCCTGCGAAAGGTGATCGTACGAATGTGGCCGAAGGCGGTGATCGCCTTCGGCCACAGGGGACGGTTTCTTACGTGAAGCGGCGCAGCCGCAGGCTGTTGCTGACCACGAAGACGCTGGAGAACGCCATCGCGGCTCCGGCGATCATCGGGTTGAGCAGCCCGAGCGCGGCCAGTGGCAGGGCGGCCACGTTGTAGGCGAACGCCCAGAACAGGTTGCCCTTGATCGTCGACAGCGTACGGCGGGACAGCCGCAGCGCATCGGCGGCCACCCGCAGATCGCCCCTGACCAGGGTGAGGTCGGAGGCTTCGATGGCGGCGTCGGTGCCGGTGCCCATCGCCAGCCCGAGGTCGGCCTGGGCCAGCGCGGCGGCGTCGTTGACCCCGTCGCCCACCATGGCCACGACCTTGCCCTCGGCCTGCAGCTTCTTGACCACCTCGACCTTGTCGGCGGGCAGCACCTCGGCGATCACTTCGTCGATGCCCACCTCGGCGGCGACGGTCTTCGCCACCGCCTCGTTGTCGCCGGTCAGCAGCACCGGGGTCAGGCCCAGCGCCCGCAACTCGGAGATGGCCTGCTTGCTGGTCGGCTTGACCACGTCGGCCACTACCAGCACCGCCCGCGCCTGGCCGTCCCAGCCGACCGCCACCGCGGTGCGGCCCGCCGCCTGCTCGCCGGCCAGCTTGCGTTCGAGATCGGCGGGCAGGTGCTGGGACCATTCGGCCAGCAGCCGGGGCCGTCCGACCAGGACCGCGTGGCCGTCCACGATGCCCTGCACGCCGAGCCCTTCGACGTTGGCGAAGTCCTCCACGGTGGCCTCGGAGCCGGCTGCGCGGGCGATGGCCTGGGCGATCGGGTGCTCGGAGGCGTGCTCAAGCGCGCCGGCCAGCCGGAGCACCTCCTCGCGGGTCTCCCCCTCGGCCAGATGCACGCCGACCAGGGTCATCTTGCCTTCGGTGACCGTACCGGTCTTGTCCAGCACGATCGTGTCGACCCTGCGGGTGGACTCCAGCACCTCCGGCCCCTTGATCAGGATGCCCAGCTGGGCGCCCCGGCCGGTGCCGACCAGCAGGGCCGTCGGCGTGGCCAGGCCCAGCGCGCACGGGCAGGCGATGATCAGCACGGCGACCGCGGCGGTGAAGGCCGCCGCCGTGCCGTTGCCGGTGCCGAGCCAGAACCCGAGCGTCCCGACCGCCAGCGCGATCACGATCGGCACGAAGATGCCCGAGATGCGATCGGCCAGCCGCTGCACGGCCGCCTTGCCGGTCTGCGCCTCCTCCACCAGCTTGGCCATCTGAGCCAGCTGCGTGTCGGCCCCGACCCTCGTGGCCTTGACGATGAGGCGGCCGCCCGCGTTCACGGTGGCTCCCGTGACCGCGTCGCCGGGGCGGACCTCCACAGGCACGGACTCGCCGGTCAGCATCGAGGCGTCCACCGCTGAGGAGCCCTCGACGATCACACCATCGGTGGCGATCTTCTCACCAGGCCGCACCACGAAGGTGTCGCCCACCTCGAGCTGGTCGGTGGGGACGCGGCGACCGTCGGCCAGCTCCACGTCCTTGGCGCCCAGCTCCAGCAGCGCCCGCAGGGCCGCGCCGGCCCGCCGCTTGGAGCGGGACTCGAAGTAGCGGCCGGCCAGGATGAACGCGGTCACCGCCGCCGCGGTCTCGAGGTAGATGTTGCCGGAGCCGTCGGTGCGCTCGATGGTGAAGGCGAACGGGTGGGTCATCCCGGGTGTGCCCGCGGTGCCGAAGAACAGCGCCCACAGCGACCAGCCGAAGGCGGCCAGCGTGCCGACCGAGATCAGCGTGTCCATCGTGGCGGCGCCGTGCCGCAGGTTCGTCCAGGCCGCCTTGTGGAACGGCCACCCCGCATACACCACCACCGGAGCTGCCAGCACCAGCGACAACCACTGCCAGTTGGTGAACTGCAACGCCGGAACCATCGCCATCGCCACCACCGGCACGCTCAGCACGACGGCGGTGACCAACCGCTCGCGCAGCGGTTTGAGCTCGTCCTGCGGCTCCTGCTGCGCTTGGGTCTCGGGCGGGGCCGGCAGCTCGGCGGTGTAACCCGCCTTCTCCACCTCGGCGATCAACCGCTGCGGGTCCACACCCTCGGGGAAGGTGACCTTCGCCTTCTCCGTCGCGTAGTTGACGGTCGCGCTCACGCCCTCGAGCTTGTTCAGCTTGCGCTCGATCCGGTTCGCGCAGGACGCGCAGGTCATGCCGCCGATCGACAGCTCGACAGCCCTGCCTTCAGTCAGGGAGGACATCACGTCTCCTTTCTTCGCGTCCTGCGATCAATGCGTGTGATCGCCGTGAGAAGGGCCGGCGCTCGGCTCTGCCGTGGGCTTGGGCTGCCCGGCCCCGGCCTGGGCGGTGAAGGCCGCGGTACGGACCTTCCCCTCGTGCTGGAAGTCCAGGAACAGCCCGTAGTCGCCGCCGCTGGGCACCTCGGCGTAGAAAGTGATCTCCGGCCCCGCCGCCGTCTTGCCGTCGCCCGGCTCGCCGTCCGGATGCACGTGCAGATAGGCCAGGTCACCGGCCCGCAAGGCGACCAGATGTCCGTACGCTCCCAGATACGGCTGCAGATCCGTCACCGGTTCACCGTTCTTGCTCACCCTCAGCGTGAGCTTACTGGCCTGGCCGGGCACCAGGTCACCGGCCAGCGAGACGGTGTAGCCGTCCACTGTCGCCGTACGACTGACCTCGGTCAGGGGCCGCGGCTTGTAGTCACCCGCCACCAGGAGGTCCGCGCCGAGAGTCAGGCCACTCCCGCCGGTGGGGGCGAAGTCGGCGAAGGCCCGGTAGGCGCCCGGGTCGTCCAGCGTCAGCTTCACCGACCACACACCGTCGGCGGCCATGTCCGGATGCACGTGCTGGAACGTCCCCAGATCCCGCGACACCACGATGAAGTGCAGCTTCTTGTCGTGCTGAACCTGGTAGCCGGTCACCGGCTTGCCGTCGGGCCCCGTCACGGTGAACCGGAAATCAGTGGGCACGCCGGCCTTGATGGTGGTCAATGGGTTGAGGGTGTAGCCGTTCTGAGACACCTGGAGCCCCCCGGGGGTATCGTCCTGCGCTGTCGCGGTGGTCTCCTCATGGCCGCCATGACCGTCCCCCGCGGGAGTCGCGTGGGCCGCCCCATGCCGCGGCTCGGCCGGCGCCGGGCCGACCTGGCCCACCGCACTTCCGACGCCCAGGGCGCCGCCGAAGACGACGGCCAGCCCCAGGACGTAGGCACCAAGTTTCGCTGCTGCGTTCATGCCGGATTCGCCACCTCGTAGCCCGCCTCCTCCACGGCCGCGACGATCGCCGCCGTGTCCAGGGGGCTGTCACTCTCGACGGTCAGCAGGCCGCCGGCCAGGTCCACCTCCACCGAGGTGACACCGGCAACCTCACTGACCTCCTCCTTCACCGAGCTCACGCAGTGGCCGCAGGTCATGCCCTTGACGGTGTAGGTAGCGGTAGCCATGTCGATCAACCCTTCGTGGTGTCATCAGGAACGGACGAGCCGCGCGATCGCGTCGGAAGCCTCTTTGACCTTGGCCTGCGCCTCGGGGCCCCCCTTTGCGGTGGCCTCGGCCACGCAGTGGGCCAGATGATCCTCGAGCAGAGAGATGGCGACCGACTGCAGGGCGCTGGTGGCCGCCGACACCTGCGTCAGGACGTCGATGCAGTATTTGTCGTCCTCGACCATCCGCTGCAACCCGCGCACCTGACCCTCGATCCGGCGCAGCCGACGCAGCTGGTCCTGCTTGTGGTCGCTGTATCCAACCATGTCTCCCCCTTCCGACCTCTTGAACGTACCATACCCCCCTACCGTATTCCAAGCCGAAGAATTCGCCCGTGAACGCCAAGGACTTGATCGACACGGCACACTGACGCCACCCCGGACGGTCACAGCCTCGATCGCCTCGCCATGACAACGCAAAACTTCTCGGGCGGGGTGTCGTATCGGTCGAGCGGCCAATCGTCTACCTGGTGAAGGACGTGTACGTCCGCTGAGGCCGCCGGTCCGACACGGCCCGATGACAAAGCAACCGATCCAGGGATGGAGCTGGTCATGAATCCCACGCTGAACACGATCGACATCGTGGTGTCCGACATGGACGCGACGATCGCCTTCTACGCCCACCTGGGCCTGGAGTTCAAGCTCGACCCCCACACGCCCGAGCACGCAGGCTGCGACCTGCCCGGCGGGCTGCACGTGATGCTGGACACAGAGCCGTTCCGCACGCCGTTCCTGCCCGGCTGGAGCGCCCCGACCGGCGGGCCGCGCACCCTGCTGTGCTTCGAGTTCGACTCCCCCTCCGGGGTGGATGCCAAGTATGCCGAGCTGGTCGAGGCGGGCTACCGCGGGATCAAGGAGCCGTTCGACGCGTTCTGGGGCATGCGCTACGCCACGGTGGCCGACCCGGACGGCAACGGCGTCGACCTGTACGCCACGCTCCCGGCAAGCTGAGAGCGGGCAGGTAACGTCTCAGCGGAGGTCGAGAGAGTGAAGTACGTGCTGATGTTCGTGGAGACCGAGGAGTTCGCCAAGGAGCTGGAGGCGATGGGCGAGCTGGAACGTGCCGCCGCCTATGAGGCGGTGGGCCGCTGGTTCGCCGCGCACGCCGACAAGATCACTCACCATACGCACCTGCACCCGGTGCGCACCGCCACCACGATGCGCCTGGACCAGGGGGAGCCGGTCGTCACCGACGGGCCGTTCGTGGAGGGCAAGGAGGTGGTCAGCGGGTTCGCGGAGGTGGAGGTGGCGGATCTGGACGAGGCGCTGGAGGTGGCCCGCACCTGGCCTGCCTGCCCGGTCGTGGAGATCCGTCCGGCGTGGTGAACGAGCAGGCGAGCGCGGCGGTCCTGGCCCGGATGGTACGCGAGCACGCGGGCCGGCTCGCCGCGTCCATGGTGTCGTTGCTGGGCGACTTCTCCGCCGCCGAGGACCTGGTGCAGGACGCGGTCGAGACGGCGCTGCGCCGCTGGCCGGTCGAAGGCGTTCCGGAGCGGCCGGACGCCTGGCTGTTCACCGTGGCGCGACGGCGCGGCCTGGACGTACTGCGCCGCGAGTCGAACTACCGCGCCAAACTCGCCCAGCTCAGCTGGCCGGACCCCGCACCGCAGGACGATCGGCTGCGGCTGATCTTCACCTGCTGCCACCCGGCGCTGTCACGTTCGGCGCAGATCGCGCTGACGCTCCGGGTGGTGTGCGGGCTGAGCACGGCCCAGATCGCCGCGGCGTTCCTGGTGCCCGAGGCCACGGTGGCGCAGCGGATCACCCGCGCGAAGCGCAAGATCGGCGAGGCCGGAATCCCGTACCGCATCCCGGCGGACGAGGAGCTGCCGCAACGGCTGGGCGAGGTGCTGGCGGTCATCTACCTGCTGTTCAACGAGGGCTACCTGTCCAGCACGCCCGAACGCACGCACGCCCGCGACCTGATGGACGACGCCGAATGGCTGGCCGCGCTCCTCGCCAACCTCATGCCGAAGGAGCCGGAGGCGTCCGGGCTGCTCGCGCTGATCCGGCTGCACCGGGCACGCGGGGCGGCCCGCTTCGACGCAGAAAGCCGCCTGGTGCTCCTGGCCGACCAGGACCGCTCGTTGTGGGACCGGCAGGCCATCGAGGAGGCGACCGCGCTGCTGACCCGTACGGCACGCACCTACCACCGGCCAGGGCCCTACCAGGTGCAGGCGGCGATCGTGGCCTGCCACGCCGAGGCCGAGCGCTTCGCCGACACCGACTGGCCGCAGATCCTGGTGCTCTACGACATGCTGCTGTACCTGGCGCCGTCGCCCGTCGCTCGGCTGCACCGGGCCATCGCGCTGCACTATGCGCAGGGGGCGGAAGCGGCCCTCGCGGAGTTGAAGGAGCTCGGCCAGACGCTGGAGCGCTACCCCTTGTTCCACGCCACCCTGGCGGAGCTGCTGCGCGACCTGGGGCGCCGCGACGAAGCGCGCCGGGCTGATGAGCGGGCCCTGGAGCTGACCGCCAACCCGGCCCAGCAGGCGCTGCTGGAGGAACGACTCAGCTGGACGTGAGCCGGTGAGCTCGACCGAGCAGGTGTGAGAGGGCGGGAATCAGTGGTTGCGGCGAGAAGGCGAACCGCTCCACCTCGTCCACCACGAACCCGGCCTCCTGGATGGCGGCGAGGGTGTCGCGGTTGGGGTGGCAACCTCCCGCCGCGCGCCGCCACAACGGCGTGATCGCGTCCTCCAGCAGGCCGATCAGCGGGTTCGCCGATCGGACGTGTTCGTAGAAGCGCAGCTTCCCGTCCGGCTTCAGCACCCGAGCGATCTCGGTCAGCGCCGCCCGCTGCGAGGGCACGCTGCACAGCACGAGCGAGACCACCGCGGCGTCGAAGGCGCCGGCCTCGCCGGGCAGGGCCTCGGCATGCCCGGCCACGACCGTGACCGGTACCGGTGCCGAGGCCGCCTCGGTCACGGCGAATCGGCGCAGGATGTCCTCAGGTTCGACCGCGACGACTTCGGTGACGGTCTTGGGGTAGTGGGCGAAGTTGCCGCCGTTGCCGGCACCGATCTCGATCACACGTCCCTCGAGCCCGGTCAGGAGCCGTACCCGATGCTCCCGGGCGCCTCGCCGGTCGGCGATGGGTGCGGTGTCGACATACATGCGCGCGAAACGCGGATGCTGGAACTCGGATAGATCGTCCATGCTTGATCACCTCTGCCGACGGGGCCTGCCTTCCAGACTGACGCATCACGCGGCAACGCGCCGATCCTGATCCCCAGCCTCACCGTCGAGGCCGCCTTCGCGTGGCTGGACACCGGCCAACCGGAATGTCCATGAAAGACAGGGCTTGCATTCGGTACCTGGGTACAGGCTTAGCGTCGAGGTATGACACAACACGTCGCCCCGGAATGGGTGCCGTCGGCGTGCACACTGCCCACCGTGGAGCAGCCGCTACGGCTGGCGGAGTTCGATGCGCTGTTCGCCCGCGCCGTGCAGGCCGTGCAACGTCCGGAGCGGACGCGCCTGCGCCTGGAACTGGCCTTCAGCCCGCAGAACGCCGCTCAAGCCGCCGAGCTGACGGCACGCGAGACCAGCTGCTGCTCCTTCTTCGCCTTCACCCTCGGCATCGCCGAAGGCACGCTGACCCTGGACGTACGGGTCCCCCAGCGGCAGACCGCGGTGCTGGACGCCCTGCAGGCGCGGGTGGGGCTGGTGTGATGCCAGGCGAATACGAGCAAAGTGTGGCGTACGATATCGAGGGACCGTACCTGCGCACCGGCCAGGTGGCCGCGCGAGCCGGGGTGAACATCCAGACCCTGCGCTACTACGAACGACGCGGCCTGATCGCAGAACCGCGGCGCAGCTCCGGCGGGCACCGCACCTACCCACCGGAGACGGTCACCCTGCTCAAAGTGATCAAGGCTGCGCAGGGACTCGGCTTCACCCTGGAAGAAGTGGCCGAGCTGCTGGAGACCGGACGGCGCGGCCACCCCACACCGGACCTGCAGGAACGGGCCAAGGCCAAGCTGGCCGAAATCGACCGCAAGATCACCGACCTGAACACCATGCGTGACGCACTGGGCCGGGTAGTGGCCGCCCGCTGCACAAGCCTGACCCACTGCGTCTGCCCCGACTGCCCGCTACCGTACGCGGAACTCGCCGGGGAAAGCACTCGATGACGCCACACAGACGGGGCCTGCCGCAATGGCTGTCTCCGACGATCGTCCGTCGACTCCCGCAGCAGCCCCATGAACGCGCCGACCACGCAGACCACCAGCGGGTCGAGCGAGGCCGAAGTCCTTGCGCACCAGTCAGTCCCGGCACGAGCACGAGCACGGGCCCGCATCCGACTCGTTTTCTACGAGCCCTCGTGGTCAGGGTGTGACTCGGCCGGGCCCGGCGCGTCAATCATTTTCGTGAGCAGCGTTCGTAGCTCCACGTCGCCAAGCTCACCCAGCGTGGCGACCACCTCCTGCTGGTTCGCGTCCATCGCCTGTCGCGCCTCGGCGAGGGTCGCCGCGCCTTTGCCGGTGATCGTCAGCGCGTACCGGCGGCGGTCATGTCTGTCCCGGCCGCGCTCGGCCAACCCGGCCGTCTCCAGCTCGTCGACGATCTGCACCATGGCCGGTTCGGTCAGCGCGAGCATGCGGGCCAGCTCCTGCTGGGCAACGGGCCCGGCCTCCGCGAGGGCGGCCAGCGCGGTGAAGTGCCGCATCTGGATGCCCAGCACCCCGAGCGCCGCATCGTTGAACTGGCGCAGCCGCCGGTCAGCGGCGTTGAGCAGGTAACCGATGTGGCCGCGGAACCCCTCAGGCAGACCGGTCGCGACCTCTGGCATCAACTGGCGCAGCAGCACGGTGAGCCGTTCCCGCTCCCTGCCGGACAGTGGCTGAGTGAGCGACTGCTCGGCTCGGGAGAAAGCCGGCGCCGCCTCCGCCAGAGCGCGTCTGCCTGCCGGAGTCACCGACAGCGCGTACGAACGCCGGTCCTGCGGGTTGCGCCGCCGGACCACGTACCCGGCATCCTCCAGCTTGTCGACGACCTTGACCATCATCGTCCGATTGATCTTCAGCTTCTCCGCCAGGTCATGCTGAGACGTGGCATCACGCTCGGCGAGTGCACCGAGGATCGCGAAGTCGCGCGGCTGAAACCCGACGGGCAACACGGCGTGCGCGGTCTGAACCGCCCGGCCATAGATGCGGCGCAGCAGATGCCCCGTATAGCCGGCCAGCGGCGCCCCGTCACCGGCCCGGCCAGCCTCGGTATCCACACCAATCCTCCGGGGCCACACTATCAGCCCCACATGGTACGCGCCGGTGACGGTTATCGATGTTGATGGTCGCGCCTGACGCGGCTACGCGGAAGGGGCGGCGGGTCAGTGCTTGGTCAGGCTGCCCACGCTGAGCAGGAACGTCCCGCCGCGTTCGTCGACACCGGCCATGACCGATGCCTGATGCGTGCCGTCACTCGCTATCGACCAGAACGTGACCGTAACGGTCCCCAGCGAGGTCTCGCAGGTCTGGCGTGCGGGTTCGAGCTCGGCGGTGTTCCCGCGTGCGCGGAACGTCCAGTCGCAGCCGTCGGCGGTCCGGGCCGTCATGGTGTTCTTGCGGCTGCTCGTGAACGTGACGAGACCCTGTACGGCGGTGGTCTTCGGGTCGGAGCCGGTGTACCGGGTGGTGAGAATGTTCACGCGGGACTGCTGATTCGATGCGTCGTACTGCCAGGTTCCCGGGAAGACCTTCCGCGCCTGTGCCCAGGCGTGCCCCGCCACCTTGGTGCGGCTGCCCTTCTCCAGGACGAAGGCGTAGTCACCGATCGGTTGGTGGCTGACGGCCTCGATAGTCTCCTGCTCACGGTTCCCCGAGATGGTCACCGACCATTTCGTGATGGTGTACGCCGAGCCGATGACATGGTTGAAGCAGTACTGAGACGGGGAATCCAGTTCCAGCGAGGCGGAGCGCACCGCGAAGGTCCACGTACAGCCCTGATCCGTGTGCCCCACGATCCCACCGTCGGCTGCCTTCGAGAACACGATGTCACCGATCTGGGGAACCTCGAGCGCCGGGCCTGGAGTACAGCCTGCACCGGCGTCCGGGCAACTGATGACCGCGATGTTCCGCATGCTCTCGCGATCAGGCTGATCGTAGTTCCACGATCCCAGGTAGTCGTGTAAGCGCGGGTTCTTCGTCTGCGCCTGAGCTTGCTGCGGTCCTGCGACGCCGATGGCGACCCAGGCCGCCAAGGTCAACGACAGAGCGATGATCATCGGCGCCAGGCGCGATGACAGGTGTCGGCGCCGGTGTGTGAAACGGGTGTCATGCATGGATCTCTCCTGTGAACCGCATCTGGGATGGATGCCGCCGGAGCGTTCTGCCCCGGCAGCCGATTCGTCGTAAGCCGCCTGTCGGTTCGCGGTACGCAGGGGGTGCGACTGAGCCCAAACGACTCTCGAACGATAGCGTCACACCTAGAAACTATCAATTCCCATAACTATATTTGCCAATAACTATCCCGTGGAAGGTGTGTCCGGCGAGGAGTCTTCCATCGGCCGGTGTTGGCCAGGCCGCCGTCCTGAGCAGGGAAAAGACTCCATCGGACCGGCCGGAGCGCGGGCGGCACCCTGCAGGGATCAAGATCGTCCGGGGCCGAGATCGACGCCGGACATCGGCCCGGCACCACGACCGGGGATGCCCAACGGATCGCCGAATGGGAGTGCGAGGCGTGCGAGCTGCGCCTGGCCTGCCGGACTCCCGATCAACTCCGCGGAGCGCCCTTGGCCGGACTGGCGCGACGGCGATGAGGAGGAACTTCGCGTCCATGTGGAATGGCACGTACGCGAGGTGCTGCACGATGTGGAGCGCGGCGCTCGGCCGAAGTCATGGGGAGCCCGCCCTGAGGCCAACGCGAAGGCGTCACGGATCGCACGGGGCTACTGCGGTGACGACCCGATCGTGGTCGTGGTGCAGCAGCATGGAGCGCCACCGCAGCGCATCAAGCGAGTCCTGCAGGATGGGCCGCAAACCATCCCCGTCCCGTCACCAGGTGAGCCTCAGGGACTTCAATCCGAATATGGCGTTGAAGGCCCGGAACTCGATCTGCTCGAACGGGTCGGCCAGTGCGAGGTGGGGGAAGCGTCGTAGCAGGGCCGGGAAGGCGATGCTCATCTCCGCTCGGGCCAGCGGAGCCCCGAGACAGTGGTGCACGCCGTGGCCGAAGGCGAGGTGTCCGAGGGCTCCGCGAGTGATGTCGAGACTGTCGGGATCGTCGATGAAGGCGCGGTCGCGGTTGGCGGCGGAAAGCGAGGCGATCACCAGTGAGCCCGCGGGGATGGCGTGCCCGGCGATGTCCACGTCGGTCGTGGTGATGCGCGGTGGCAGCGAGTGCACGATGGACAGCCAGCGCAACAGCTCCTCGATGGCCGGCTCGATCCGAGCGGGATCGTCGCGGACCATGGCGAGCTGGTCGGGGTGTCGCAGCAGGGCCAGGGTGCCCAGGCCGAGCATGTTCGAGGTCGTCTCATGTCCCGCGATCAACAGCAGTCCCGCGATGCCGACGAGCTCGTCGGTGCTCAGATCGTCGCCGTGCTCGTGCACCAGCATGCCCAGCATGTCCTCGCCCGGTTCCGCCTGCGCGCGGGCGACCAGGCCGGCCATGTAGTCGCGGTTCTCCCGTCCTACCGTGATCCGCTGCTCCATCGGCAACGACACGTCCAGCAGGCGCGCGGAGCGCTCCTGGAACTCGGCACGGTCGGAATAGGGCACACCCAGCAGTTCGCAGATCACCATGGACGGCACCGGCAGTGCGAAGTGCGAGACCAGGTCGGCCGGCTTGCCGGCCCGCTCCAGATCGTCCAGGGCCGCCTCGACGATCTCCACGATTCGTGGTTCGAGCCGGCGCATCCTGCGCATCGTGAACTCCGGGGTGAGCATCCGGCGCAGCCGCGTGTGCTCTGGCGGGTCGAATCCGATCAGATTGCCGGCCCTCATCCGAGCCAGCTCGTCCTCGCCGACATCGCCTCCGACGGGCAGTGCGAACGGTGCGGGGCGGACGCTGCTGAAGCGGGCCGGGTCCGACAACATCTGGCGAATGTCCTCGAAGCGGCAGACCAGATAGGCGGGCACGCCGAACGGCGTCATCGTCCGTACGACGCCTTCGCCGTCTCGGGCCTGGGTCAACTCCTCGACGGGGTCGAACCCGTCGCGTCGCATCTGGATCGGCAGTTGCGGAGCTTGTGTCATTGTCTGCTCCTTGCGTGGTCGTCACGGAATTTCTTCGTTGGAGGGGCTCGTCTCAAACCCCCTGCCCGCTGACAGTGGCTGAGGGCGTGGCGACGGCGTACAGGAACGCCTCGGCGAACACCGCGCAGGTCTCCTCCACGCTGGGCAGGTCCAGGTCGGGGACCTGTTCGATGGCAGGGCGCAGCACGAAGTGCATCACTGCCGGGGCGATCATCTGCTGGATCAGCAGCGGTAGCGGCAGGGTGCGGATGCGCCCGGCGGCCATCTCGTCGGCCAGCCATTGGCCCAGCCCGGCGAGCTTGCGGGGGGTGAAGTGTTGCAGCAGGCGTTGCAGGTCGGGCTCGCCCGGGCGGGCCAGCGCTTCGGCGAGCATGGCCGGCAGCACCCGGGGCTCGAGGGTGAGCGCCTCGGCCAGCAGCCGGTAGATCCTGTTCACGGTCTCGTCCAGGTCGGCGTGCGGGCCGGCGATCACCTCCTCCACGTTCAGGAGCGGGAGGTGGCGTTCGAAGATGGCGCGCAGCAGTTCGTCCCGGCCGCCGAAGGCGGCATACAGGCTGGGCACCGAGCATCGGGCGGCGGTGGCGACCGCCTCCAGGGTGAGCGCGGCCAGCCCGTGCTCACCGATCAGGTGCGCGCCTGCCTCGATCGCGCGTTCGCGCACCGGACGCTGTCCGCCGGGATCCACGCCGGCGGCGCGCACGGCCGCGTCCAGGGCCTGGCGGGAGCCGCCGATGCGGCGCAGCAAGGTGCTGCGGGAGACGCCGGCCTCCTGGGCGATCGCCTGGACGGGCACGTCGGCCACGTCCTTGCCCAGCCGTTCGGCGGCCCGCAGGGCGGCCTGCACCACGTCGACGGAAATGCGGCGGCTGGTGTCCGGCACGTCACGGCTTGACATACGAATAACAGTAGCATCAAATGATGTTTCACACTCTGGTGAGTATTGCGGAGGACTGGGCGGGCGGCGGTGAGGGCGGCGTACCAGTCGCGTGCGGAAAGAACCGGCAGGAGAATCGCGTGACCGAGATACGGATGAAGGTGAACGGCGACGTCGCCTCGCTCGACGTGGAGCCGTGGGTCAGCCTGCTCGACGCGCTGCGCGAGCGGTTGGGGGTGACCGGCCCGAAGAAGGGCTGCGACCAGGGCGCCTGCGGTGCCTGCACGGTGCTGGCCGATGGCATGCGGATCAACTCCTGCCTGGCTCTGGCGGTTCAGTACGACGGCTGCGAGATCACCACGATCGAGGGTGTGGCCCACCCGTTGCAGGAGGCGTTCATCCGTCACGACGGGTTCCAGTGCGGCTATTGCACCTCGGGTCAGATCTGCTCGGCGATCGGCATGCTGGCCGAGCACGCCGCCGGGATGCCCAGCGCGGTGGGCGAGCCGGGCGGGTTGAGCGAGGCCGAGGTAAGGGAGCGGATGAGCGGCAACCTGTGCCGCTGCGGTGCCTACAACGGGATCGTGGACGCGATCATGGACGTGGCCGGGAAGGACGCGCGATGAGGCCGTTCGCCTACGTCAAGCCCGCCGACGTCGAAGCCGCCGTTCACGCGGCCACCACCGAGCCGGGCGCGAAGTTCCTCGGCGGCGGCACCAACCTGGTCGACCTGATGCGCGAGGGCATCGAGCGGCCGGACACCGTCGTGGACGTCACCGGGCTGCCGTTCGACACGGTGGACGAGCTGCCGGACGGCGGACTGCGGATCGGCGCGCTGGTGCGCAACAGCGCACTGGCCGCCGACCGGCGGGTGCGCACCCGCTACCCGATGTTGTCCCAGGCGCTGCTGTCGGGAGCCTCGGGCCAGTTGCGCAACATGGCCACCGTGGGCGGCAACCTGCTCCAGCGCACCCGCTGCCCCTACTTCTACGACGCCGCCTCCGCCTGCAACAAGCGCGAGCCGGGCAGCGGCTGCGACGCGCTCGACGGCTTCAACCGGAGCTGCGCGGTCCTGGGCGTGAGCGAGAGCTGCATCGCCGCCCACCCCTCCGACATGGCGGTGGCACTGGCCGCCCTGGACGCCGCCATCGAGGTCCGCGGCGTGAGCGGCACGCGCCGCGTCCCGCTGGCCGCTTTCCACCGGCTGCCCGGCGACACGCCGCACATCGAGACCACGCTGAACGCCGGTGACCTGGTCACGGCGGTCGAGCTGCCGCCCGCGCCGGTCGCGGCCACCTCCCGCTACCGCAAGGTCCGAGACCGGGCCTCCTACGCCTTCGCCCTCGTCTCGGTCGCGGCGGCGCTGGAGGTCAGGGACGGAACGGTCACCGCTGTGCGCCTGGCGCTGGGCGGTGTGGCCCCCAAGCCGTGGCGGGCGGCGGAGGCCGAGCGGCTCCTGCTCGGCGGCCCGGCCGACGAGGCGGCCTTCCGCCGCGCGGCTGAGGCCGAGCTGGCCTCTGCGGCCGTCCGGGAGGGCAACGCGTTCAAGACGAGGCTCGCCGTGGCCACGATCGTGGCCACGCTGCGCGAGCTCAGCACAGAAGGGGCTCTGTGATGAGCATCAAGTACGCCGAGACCGAGCCCGCGACCGGTACGACCAAGTACGTCGGCCAGGGCATCGACCGGCTCGACGGCCTGGCCAAGACGACCGGCCAGGCCCGGTTCGCCGCCGAGTTCCCGTATCCGGACCTTGCCTACGCGGCGCTCGTGCACGCCACGATCGCGCGCGGCCGTATCACCGCCCTCGACACGGCGGCGGCGCGGGCGGTGGGCGGTGTGATCGACGTACTCACTCATGAGAACGCGCCGGCGATGAAGCCGCCGCCCAAGATGAGCTTCCTCGACCTCAGCTCGATCGCCTCGGGCACGTCGGTCAACTACCTGGCCACCGACGAGGTGCACTGGAACGGCCAGCCGATCGCGGTCGTGGTCGCCGAGACCCCGGAGACGGCACGGTACGCGGCCTCGCTGGTGCGGCCGGCCTACCAGGAGCTGCCCGCCACGGTGGACTTCGCGGCCGAAGAGCCGAACGCCGTCCCCGAAAAAGGCAATCCGATCACGGAGAGCGGAGCCGACAAAGGAGACGCGCACGCCGCGCTGTCCGCCGCGCCCGTCTCGGTTGACCTGCGCTTCAGTACGCCGCCGTACAACCACAACGCCATCGAACCGCACGCCACGACCGCCGTGTGGGACGGCGACCACCTGACCCTTCACGAGGGCGCGCAGAACATCCCCTGGCTGCGCAAACACCTGGCGCAGCGATTCGGGGTGCCGGAGAAGTCGATCAGGGTGCTGTCCCCGTTCGTCGGCGGCGCCTTCGGCGGCAAGTCACGGGCCTGGGCGGGCACCCTGCTCGCCGCGCTGGCCGCCCGGGCGACCGGCCGTGCCGTGCGGCTGGCGCTCACCCGCGCGGGCGTCTACCACACCGTCGGCGGGCGCACCCCCAGCACGCAGCGGGTCGCGCTCGGCGCCGACGCCCAGGGGCGGCTGAGCGCGCTCATCCACACCAGTGTCTCCAGGACAGCCCATGTGGGGGGCATGCCCGAGCCGATCACCGCGGCCTCCCACCACCTGTACGCCGCCCCGAACATCCACCTGGCCCAGAACGTCGTCCAGCTCGACCTGCTGCCCAACACCTTCATGCGGGCCCCCGGCGAGTCCATCGGCACCTTCGCCCTGGAATCGGCCATGGACGAGCTGGCCTGGGAGCTGGGCATCGACCCGATCGAGCTGCGCATGCGTAACGAGCCCGAGCGCAGCCCGGTGGGCGGCCAGCGGTTCACCCACCGGATGCTGCGGGAGGCGTACGCGCTGGGCGCCGAGCGGTTCGGCTGGCGCGAGCGCGACCCGCGCCCCGGCGTCATGCGCGACGGCCGCTGGCTGGTCGGCATGGGCGTGGCCACCGCCTTCCACCCGTCGATGCGCATGCCCGCGCACGTCACCGTCCGGCTGGGCTCCGACGGCACGCTCGTTGTGCGCAGCGGCATGCACGAGATGGGCATGGGCACCGCGACCGTGCAGGCGCAGATCGCCGCCGACGAGATGGGCGTGCCGCTTGAGTCCGTACGCGTGGAGTACGGCGACTCCGACCTGCCGCCAGGACCCGGCGCGATCGGCTCGGTCCAGACCGCGAGCGCGGCGGCGGGCGTGATCGACGCCTGCGCCAAGCTGAAGAAGTCCATGCTCGCCCTGGCCCGCCGCGCACCCGGCTCACCCCTGCACGGGCGCAAGCTGGAGGAGCTGGAGGCCCGCGACGGCGGCCTTTACCACGGCAGCGCCGGCCAGACCTACGCCGAGATCCTGACCACGGCCGGCCGCGACCACGTGGAGGCCGAATCCAAGTCGGGCATGCTGGGCTTCGTCGCCCGGACCGTGCTCGATCGTCGGCGGAGGGTGAAGGCGGCCACCGGGGCGCAGTTCTGCGAGGTCCGGGTGGATCCCGTCACCATGGAGGTACGCGTCTCGCGCTGGCTGGGCGTGTTCGACGTCGGCACGGTGATCAACGCCAAGACGGCGGTGAGCCAGCTGCGCGGCGGCATCGTGATGGGCATCGGCATGGCGCTGTCGGAGCAGACCCTGATCGACGGTCGCGACGGCCGGATCGTGAACCCGAGTCTGTCCGAATACCACGTGCCGGTGCACGCCGACATCCCCCGCATCGACGTGCACTACTTCGATGAGCCCGATCCCACCACGCCGCTGGGCCTGCTCGGGATCGGTGAGGTGGGCATCACAGGGGTCGCCGCGGCGGTGGCCAACGCCGTGCGCCATGCCACCGGCAAGCGCGTCCTCGACCTGCCCATCACGCTCGACAAGCTGCTGTGAATCAGTGGGATGTACAGGCTGGTCGGCTTGGCACCCAACCGAACCACGATCAGACCAGTACGGGAGGACCCGGTCGAAGAGTTGGCGCCCTGGAAATGAGGCCTCGCCGTTCCCCACCAGGTACGGGGAACGACGCGGCTTCGAGGTTGTCAGCGCCGCGTGAGGATCTGCGCGAGCACGTCGTGAACGTAGGTGTTGGGGTGCTTGCCCGGTGAACTGCTCCGAGAGAGGCCCGTCGGCGGTGACGGGAACGTCGGCACCGGTGTGGCCGGAGGTGGTCCAGTCCATGACGAACTGAAGGTTGCTTCTAAGCGGCGATGAATACAGGGCTGCCTTTTGGCGAAGGGCTCAGGCGGCCGGTGTTCACGGTTCTGACTGCGAAGATCCGGCGCGCCCTTCTGTCTCGCGACCACCCCTCGCTGCGTACAGCTGGCTTGCTGGACGAAGGCGCTTCACCACGCACGAGGTGACGCAGCTCAAGGCCATGCTCGCGACCGGCTACCGACCCTTCCAGCCTGGAACTTCATGATTCACAGATCTTGACGATTGCCCGCAGACGTACCTCACACTGTGGGTGATGTCAGCTCATCTCCTTGCGCCGTCCACAGCCTCGCTCCTTGGCCTGGCTCTCGGCGACGCCTTCGGTTCCCAATTCTTCGTTCCAACGAATCGTCACGCCCTCTCCTCTCGCCTTCTTCCACCCGGCCCATGGCAATGGACGGATGACACCGAGATGGCGTGCTCCATCTATCGCGTCCTGGCCGACCACGGCACCATCGACCAAGACAAGCTCGCCGCGAGTTTCGCAACCCATCATGACTTCGACCGCGGATACGGCCCGGCGACGAACCGGATGCTCCGGCTGGTCCGTGAAGGAGGCGACTGGCGGACGCTTTCGGCGGAGCTTTTCGAAGGCAAGGGCTCGTGGGGCAACGGTGCCGCGATGCGTGTGGCACCGCTGGGCGCCTGGTTCGCCGGCGACCTGGCACAGGTCGTCCGACAGGCCGCCCTGTCGGCACAGGTGACCCACACACATCCCGAGGCGGTGGCCGGCGCCATAGCCGTTGCCGTGGCCACAGCCGTAACAGTCAGAGAACCAGACCTCCCTCCTGGGCATTTCCTCGATCGGATCCGAGAACACCTGCCCACGAGCATGGTCCACGACGGCATCACCGAGGCGCGGCAGCTCCTCACCATCAGCGACCCCGCACTCGCCGCCCGGATGCTCGGGAATGGGCGACAGGTCTCCGCTCACGACACGGTCCCCTTCACGCTCTGGGTGGCAGCTCGCGAACGCCATGACTTCGAAGCCGCCATGTGGACCACCGTGGCCGCCGGCGGGGACGTCGACACCACGTGCGCCATCGTCGGCGGCATCGTCGCGGTCGCCGAGAACGCTCATCTGCCGCTGGAGTGGAGCAGAAGATGCGAACCGCTGCCGGACTGGGCAGGTGCCCCGCCGCTCGACCGCGAGTCCACCCCTAGGTGAATCCTTTTACCAAGGTTCCCTTCGGGGCTACCGGCCGGTAGCGCCCCGATCGGACCCATGAGGCGATCGCGTCCCCCTTCGTCGGCTCCCGGCGCACCTGCGTGCCCTCCGGGCCGACGAACCTCCCGTACCGGCCCTGCGAGTGGATCAGCCCCTCCTCGCGCGGCTCCCGCAGCGCGGCCCGGATCACCGGCGACGACAGGCCGTACGTGGCCATCAGCTCCGACCCCGCCGCATAAAAGAGGCACCGGCCCCAAAGCTCGCGAAAGGCCCAGGACTCGCTTCTGTCCGCCTGGCGTGCATCCCTCCGCCTCTGCCCCGATCCCGTTCACTGAGGGTGCACCGGCCGCTCGACGGCCGCGCGGATGGTCGCGAAGTACTCGCGAGCCCGAGCTGTCGTCGAAGGTCGCGCATTGAAGAGCACCACTCCGAAGGACGTGCGATCAGCCCACACGCAGTAGTACCCGCCGGTGAGCCAGCACATGGACTGTCCCTCATACGGCCAGGGATCGAGTGTGTGCGCCTCCCGCGCCGTCCGCCCGAACGATGGCATCAGCCAGTCCGCGAAGATGGTGTCCGGCTCCAGGCGCGGGGACTCGGCCACGAACAAGGTCACGATCGAATTCAGCGGATCGCCATCGGAGGAGGGGCGGAGCGGAACGTATAACCCGTCGGCCGACTTCGTAATCCGGAAATCGCGGCCGCGCAGGCCGCGGAGGAAGAGCTGGCCGAAGTCGTCGGCGACGTCCTGATCGCGCAGGGTGAGCCCGGCGACCTCGCGGGGCAGCGACACGGTGGTGGCGCCGCGCACGGCAGGCAGGCTCCTACGGGGTTCACTCGACGTGGGCGCCGATATCGTGGCCGCCGGCTGCGAGCCGCGGTCGGCCGCCGACCGCGACGAGCCCACCACGTAGCCTCCCGCCACACCTGCCACGAGCACTACCATGCCAGCGGCCGTCAGCCGCCACCAGCCGACGCGAGGAGGCGATCCGCCGTCCGTCTCCAGCACCTCCGCGCGATCTATAGACATGCGGCGCTCCAATCGTGGGGAGCGAAAGCGTAGCCCATATGATCATCCGCCGCCGCAGCGGAACAAGGAGCGGAAGAGTACGAGATGAGTGGGCCTGCCAGCCGGGGTACGTCCACGCACGTGGTCCATGAATCGATCTTCGCTTGATCCTCTTTCTGCAGGTGAAGCGGTCGGTGTCTGCGGGCGTGGGTCCGGGACCGGTGCGGCGCCGGATCTCCTTCCACACGCTGCGCCAGGCACCGCTTCCGCTCCTCGACGCGCTGACGCTCCCGCGCCTCGGCCTCACAGGCGGCGTCCGCGCGCTGCGATCGCGACGGCAGGACCTGACCGTCCTCATCCAGCCAGGCCGCAAGGCTGTACCACACCCAGCCGGGGATGTGCCGCGGCTCGTGCATGCTCTGCCACGTATACGCGCGGGGGTGTCGGCGAATCCGGCGAACGTGCCGGCCGCGTTGGAGCCGCCGCCGACGCGCGCGACCACGTAGTCCGGCACGCAGGTCCGCAGCTCGGCGGCGCACTGCCCGCGGGCCTCGTCGCCGATGATCCGCGGGAACTCCCCGACCATCCATGGGTACGGATCCGGCCCGGCACCGAGCCGATGCAGCACCCAGTGCCGCATGGCCTCGCTGGTCGCGTCCTTGAGGGTACGGCGGTAGCCCGACCAAAGAGCCGCAACCGCAAAAGCCCAGGTCAGGCACTCGCCGAGAACGAGCTCCACCCTTTGCCGAATCAGCGCCGTGCGTCGACGAGTCGCGACACCAGGGTGAGGAACTGACGCCGCTGGACGGCCGTCAGGCGCGAGAAACTCGTCCTGGATGCCGTCGATGACTCTGTCGAGCTCGAGAAGCTGTTCGACGCCTTCCGCTGTGATCGTGACGATGTTTCGACGCTTGTGCTCAGGATCGACTGAGCGCTCGACCAGGTTGCGCGACTCGAGCTCGGTCAGGACAGCAGTCACATCGCTGCGATCGATCCTGGTCTTCCGGCCGAGCTCGGCCTGACTCGCGGGCCCCCACTCCTCCAGCGCGGCGAAGCGACTTCCCCAGGTCAGCCAGGTCACGACGAGCAGCGATGACCGGTAACGCGAACCCGGGAGGACCCCAGCTCTCGCCCGGAATCGCAGGGATGGCGTCTCGCGGAGATGCAGGCCCGTGCGCTATTTCGAGGTTTCGGGCATCTGAACAAGGACACGACGCTGTCCCGGCAGCCGAAGAGGAGGACCCCGTAGAAGGCGAGGCCGGTGATGGCGGACGATCACCGATGAGAGGGCCACCAAGGCCGCTCACGTGATCTACGTCACAATTTCCGAGATCGCATCACACTTTCGAGCCCGCATTCCTCGTATAGGTGAGCCAGTGCCTGCCCATCCATGGGCCGGGGGTGGTGTGTGAGGGAAGGAAGACACAAGTGTTCGTGGATTCCGGTCCGCGGGGCTGGCGCGCGCTCGCCGCCGCGGTCGTGGTGAGTGGCTTGTTAGGGGCGGCCCTGCCCTCCATCGCAGCGTCGGCGGATGTGGGCAGGGCCGAGTCCGCCGCCCGGCTCACCGCGTGGCAGCGGGCGCAGAGCCAGGCGGCCGAGGACGGGGAACCTGTCGAGGTGACCGAGGCCAGCACCGAGTTCACCACCACCTACGCCAATCCCGACGGCGCCTCGTTCCGTCTGGAGCAGTCGACGGTGCCCGTACGCGTCAAGGGCGCGGACGGCGCGTGGGCCGCGCCCGATGCCACGCTTGAGCGGCGCGCCGACGGCAGCGTGGGGCCGGTGGCCGCCGCCGTGCGGATCGGTTTCTCCGGGGGCGGTGATACCGAGTTGGTGACGATGACGCGTGACGGCCGGACCCTCGCACTGGGATGGCCGGGGCCCCTGCCCGCGCCGGTGCTGGACGGGCCGAACGCCACCTACCCCGAGGTGCTGCCGGACGTCGACCTCAGGATGACCGCGACGACCGAGGGCTTCCGCCAGGTTCTGGTCGTCAAGACCCCCGAGGCCGCAGACAACCCGGCACTGCGCAACCTTGAGTACGCGATCAGCTCGTCCGGGCTGAAGGTGGCGGAAACCGAGGACGGAGGCATGTCCGCGACCGACGGCAACGCCACCGAGGTCTTCTCCTCGCCGCCTGCCGCCATGTGGGACTCCACCGGTGACACCACCGCAGGCCAGGTCAGCACCATGAAAGAGCTCGCCCCGCCACGCGCCGCCACCGCCGCCGACGGGCCGGCTCCCGGGGCGCGGCACGCCGAACTGCCCATCCGGGTGAGAAACGGCAAGCTCACCCTCGTTCCCGACGTCAAACTGCTCAAGCAGAAGGACAAGGCGGCCTACCCGATCTACATCGACCCGACTGTCACCTGGGGCGAGAGCGACAGGATGCTGCTGCGCTCGGACGGCTACACGTCGTACAACTGGGGCAACGGCAGCGACAACCGGGGCATGGGCGACGGCCACTGCGGCAGCTGGAACGGCTACTACTGCGGGCCCGGCTACACCCAGCGCCTGTACTTCCAGTTCTCGCCCGCCAGCCTCAAGGGCAAGTACGTGCTGGACGCCACGTTCCGCGTCACCGAGCCGTGGGCGTTCCAGTGCTCTCCCCGGTGGGTCGACCTCGTGCGAACGAACAACCTCACCTCCGCCACGACCTGGTCGGGCCGGCCCAAGGAGCTCGACTGGATGGTCGACCGCTACGTGTCGGCGGGTCGTGGCTCGGCCTGCGATCCGGACGAGCCGGCGGCGCCGATCGACTTCAACGACAATCCCGACGAGCCCAACGAGAACCTGACCCCGACGGTACGGGATTTCGCCGCGGGCAAGTTCTCCAAGCTCACGCTGGAGTTGCGGGCGCACGACGAGGGCGACACGTCGGCCTGGAAGCGGTTCAGGAACGACGCGGTGCTGGCCGTGGACTATGTGGGGGTGCCGGCGGCGCCGACGGGTATCGGCGTCGTCACCGGTTCGGGCGCGGTGTGCGAGCCGAACGCGGCGGCGCCCGCCGTCGTCTCCGACCCCACGCCCCTGCTGGCGTCCATCCCGCAGACCGCCCCGGGCGGCGAGTCGGGGGCGCTGCTGCGGGCCGAGATGTACGTCGAGAAGAAGAACGCCGACGGGACCTGGCCGGCGGCCTTCGCCACGATGGAGTCGCCGAGCACCGGACACGTCGCCGACAACGTCAGGGTCACCGCCTCCACGCCGACGCTGTCGGAAGGAGTGCTGTACCGCTACAAGTCGTGGACGCGTTCTTACTACAGCAACTACACCAAGTGGTTGTCCGGGCCCGCCAACGACGCCACGTACGGATGGTGCTACTTCAAGGTCGACCCGACCGCGCCGAAGGCGCCGGTGGTCACGGTCGGCGCCCCGTACAGCGCGTGCACCACCACCAGCTGCGCGCTGGGCGGCGGTCCCGGGCAGAGCGCGACCTTCACGTTCGCGCCCGCGTCCGGCGACACCAACAACGTCTCGTACGAGTACCGCCAGGCCACCGGCACCGCCAAGGTCATCACGGGCTCCACGGCCAAGCCCGTGATCACGCCCCAGACCTCCGGCACCTACAGCCTGTACGTACGCGCCAAGGACAACCTGGGCCGGTTCGGCGCCACCACCGTCGTCGACTTCCTGGTGTCCCCGGGCGCGGGACCGGTCGCCAGGTGGCACTTCGACGAGGGCTCCGGCACCGCCACCGACTCCTCGGCCACGGCGAGCCACCCCGCCACTCTCTCCAGCGGCGCCGTACGGGATGACCTGGGACGACGCGGCGAGCTGTGGTACGACGACGGCGGCCAACCGCTGGACGTCCCGGTAACCGACAAGGGCCTGCATCTGAACGGCGCATCGGGATACGCGGCGACCTCGGGGCCGGTGCTTGAGACGCGCTCCCCCTACTCGCTGGCGGCCTGGGTGCGGCTGGACAAGACGAACGCGGCCGGCATCGTCTTGTCGCAGGACGGATCCGGCGGTTACACGCCCTTCGCCCTCTGGTACGACAAGGACCGCGTGTCCTGGTGCTTCGGCGTCAAGGAGAAGGACGAGGCGACGGGCAAGGCGTATTTCGCGGTCTGCGCGAAGAACAACGTGGCCCAGGTGAACGCCTGGACCCATCTGGCGGGCAGCTACGACCCGGCGACGCAGAAGCTGAGCTTCTACGTCAACGGCGTGTCGCAGGGCACCACCACAGCGCCCGGCGCGTGGTCCGCCACCGGTCCGTTCGAGATCGGTCGCTACAAGTGGGCCAACGTCTTCCAGTACTACTTCCCCGGCTCCATCGACGAGGTGGCCGCCTGGCAGCGCGTCCTGACCCCGGAGGAGATCGCGTCGGAGGCGCGCTCGGAGTCCCCCGTGTCCGGGCGCAACGATGTGGAGCTGGTGGCCGACTGGAACCCGTCGGGCGTCACCGGTCCGGCGCTGCCCGACTCGCTGTCCGGGTACGGCCGGTCGCTGACGATGGCCGGCGGCGCGTCGCTGGACGGTGAGGGCCTGGTCCTGGACGGCGTGGACGACGCGGCCACCACTCCTGGCCCGGTCGTCGACGACACCGGCTCGTTCACGGTCACCACGAAGGTCGAGCTCGACCGGGACAAGGTGCTCGCGATGCCGACCGGTTCGATCGGCCAGGTGGCCGGGCAGCGCACGGCTGACGGCTCGTCGTGGGGGATCTGGTTCGAGCTGACCGGGAAGGAGACGCAGCTCGATGACGACGGGAACGAGATCACCGTACCGGTCGGCTTCTGGCGCTTCGGCCGGGTCAACAAGGACGGCACGAAGAGCTGGGTGAGCTCCGACACCGCGGCGAGCATGGAGACCGCGGTCCGGCTGACCGGCGTCTACGACGCGCTGGCGGCGGACGGGCCCGTCGTACGGCTCTACGTCGGCCACGACCAGAACGACCTCGACAGGGCCTACACCGCCGCGGCCGGGTCGGGTGACTTCGCGGTCGGCAAGGGCTTCAGCACGACGTCGTGGGACCACTTCCTGCCCGCCAAGATCACTGATCTGCGTTTGTGGGCGGGCGCCGTGTCCGACTCCGACCTGATCGACGCCGTCATCGGTGACTGACGGCGAGTGCGGGGGCCGGCACCCCGGTCCCCGCACCTCTCGCTTCCCCGGTTGATCACCGGGTTCCTTTTGTCCTCTAAGGAGGTTGGGTCATGCGTCGGCCTGGATTACGTGCTGCCCTGGCGACCGCCATAGCGGTGGTGGCGGCGATGTTCCTGTCGGTGGGGTTGACGACCTCGGCCACCGCGGCGCAGGGGCAGCCTGGTGCCCCTCCCGTGCAGAAACAACGATCGAGCAAGGTCAGGGCCATGAACGCGGCCGGGGCGAAGGAGGCGCGCGAGCGGGTCGAGGCGTCCAGGGCCCGCAACGACGCCTGGGCCGGTCGGGCCGACAAGGAACGCGAGGCCGCCCGGTGGCCGGCGGGCGGTGCCGCGGACGTTCCGCTCGGTGGCACCGCGAGCGTCACCGTGGGCGGACTCCCCATCACCCTGACCCCCGCGGCCCCGGCCCAAACGCCAGCAATCCCAGCTCCCGCCAAGGTGGCCGGTTCGCAGGCGGCGCGCGTCCAGGTGTTCGACCGGGCCGCCGCCGAGGCCGCCGGAGTGGACGGCGTGCTGCTGACCGCTTCGGCGCAGACCCAGGGCGGCGCGAACCTGAGCATCGGCTATGCCGCTTTCGCCTCCACATACGGCGGCGGATGGAGCGGCCGTCTGCGTCTCGTGCAACTGCCTGCCTGCGCGCTCACCACACCACACCTGGAGGAGTGCCGCACCCAGACCTCGCTGGAGTCCGTCAACTCCGCCACCGCGCAGACCCTGTCCGCGCCGGTCACCCTGGGAGCCGCACCCGCCGTGCTGGCCGCGACCGCCCTGGCCACCGGCACAGGCGGCGAGGCGCCCGACGGCAGCGGCAACTACTCGGCCACCCCGCTGGCCTCGTCGTCCACCTGGGCGGCGGGCGGCAACTCCGGCTCCTTCACCTGGTCGTACCCGATGGCCCCGGTGGAGCCCGCGGCGGGGCCCGCGCCCGCACTCGACCTGTCCTACGACTCGGGCAGCGTGGACGGGCGCACCGCCACCAGCAACAACCAGGGCACCTCGGTGGGCGAGGGATTCGAGACGGCGGCGACCTCCTACATCGACCGCCAGTACGGCTCCTGCGACGATGACGGCCACGACAAGCAGTACGACCAGTGCTGGAAGTACGACAACGCCTCGCTCGTCCTGAACGGCAAGTCCACCGAACTCGTCAAGGACGACACCAGCGGCAAGTGGCGGATGAAGAACGACCAGGCCGCCACCGTCACCCACTCCACGGGAGCCGCGAACGGCGACGACGACGGCGAATACTGGACCGTCATCACCGGCGACGGCACCAAGTACGTCTTCGGCCTGAACAAGCTGACCGACGCGGGCACCCAGCGCACCAACTCGGTGTGGACGGCCCCGGTGTACGGCGACGACTCCGGCGAGCCCGGCTACGACAAGGGCGACACCTTCGCCGACCGCGCCGTCGTCCAGGCGTGGCGGTGGAACCTCGACTACGTCGAGGACACCCACGGCAACGCCATGTCGTACTGGTACACGGCCGAGACCAACTACTACCGCAAGAACAAGGCCGACACCGCGAGCACCCTCTACACGCGCGGCGGCTACCTTGACAAGATCCTCTACGGGCAGCGTTCCGACACGCTGTTCACCGTGACCGCCCCGGACCAGGTGACCTTCTCCTACGCCGAGCGCTGCACGCTCGCCGACTGCGGCAGCCTTACCAAGGACACCGCGGAGAACTGGCCCGACGTACCCTTCGACGCCGTCTGCACCAAGGACGAGTCCAAGGACGACTGCCACTCGGAAAGCCCCGCCTTCTTCAGCCGCAAGCGGCTGGTGAAGATCGAGACCTCGGTCCTGTCCGGTACCGCCTACAAGCCGGTCGATCAGTGGGCGTTCACCCAGAAATACCTGGACGGCGGCGACATCGGCACCTCGGCCGACCAGACGCTGTCGCTGATGTCGATCGTGCACACCGGGTACACCGGCACTCCGCTGCCCCTGGATCCGGTCTCGTTCACGTACGCGATGCGGCCCAACCGGGTGGCCGGAGGCACCCAGCCGGGCGGCGGCAACATCCTGCCGCTGACCAGGCCGCGCATCGAGACGATCACCTCGGAGACCGGCGCGATCACCACGGTCAGCTACAACGAACCGGAATGCGTGCGCGGCTCGCTGATGCCGAAGGCCGAGGACGACGACTCCCTGTCCTGCTATCCGCAGTTCTGGCACGTCAACGGCGCGACCGACGCCTCCATCGACTGGTTCAACAAGTACCGGGTGCTGGCGGTGAACACCGCCGACCCCGCCGGGGACAACCCGCTCACCGAATACTCCTACGACTACGAGAAGCCTGGCTGGCACTACAACGACAGCCCGTTCACCCCGGCCGGCGAGCGCACCTGGTCGATCTGGCGCGGGTACCAGAAGGTCACCACCTACGTCGGCGACACCCGCAACACCCGTTCCAAGAGCGTTTCCGTCTACCTTCAGGGCATGAACGGCGACCGGCTGCTCAAGTCCGCCGACCCAAGGACCGTCGACCCCGACAAGCGGCGCGCGGCCTCCGTGCCCGGACTCGACTTCTCCGGACTCGACGTGCCCGACCTGACGGACTCCGAGCAGTTCGCGGGCTTCACCCGCGAGGAGATCACCTTCAACGGCGCCGACCCGGTCGACGTGACGGTCAGCGACCCCTGGTCGGCCAGGACCGCGACCCAGCACAAGTCGTACGCCGACACCGAGGCGTATTACGTGCGCACCGGGAAGACCTCGGAGCACACCTACCTCACCGTCCCCAAGACCTGGCGAACCCTCACCACCGCCACCACGTACGACGAGTACGGCATGGCGGTCAGGCAGGACAGCACGGGCGACACCGCCAAGAGCGGCGACGAGACCTGTACCCGCACCTGGTACGCGCGCGACGACGCCAAGGGCGTCAACGCGCTCGTCTCCCGTACCCGCGTGACCGGCCGCCCCTGCTCGGTCAAGGAGGCCGACCTGTCACTGCCGACCGGCGGCGCCACCGCCGGGGACGTGCTGTCCGACACGGCCACCGTCTACGACAACGCCGCCGCCACCGGATGGTCGGCAGGCCAGAAGCCGGTCAAGGGAGAGGAGACCTGGACGGGCCGTGCCACTGGCTACCCGGCGGCCGTCACGGGCGACGACCGTCCCCCGACGGGCTGGCAGCGTACGGCCACGACCACCTTCGACGCGCTCGGCAGGCCGCTGACCAGCACCGACGCGGGCGGCAACCCCACCACCACCACGTACACGCCGAGCGGTGCGGGCGTGCCCACCAAGACCGTGGTCGTCAACGCCAAGCAGCACAAGACCACCACGTTCCTCGACGGGACGCGCGGCCTGCCTGAACGCACCTACGACGCGAACAACGCCAAGACCGAGCAGACCTACGACGGCCTGGGCAGGCTCATCGGCGTGTGGCTGCCCGACCGGAGCAAGGACGGCGGCCAGACACCCAGCATCGCCTACTCCTACGTCTACGAACGAGGAAAGGCCCCTTCGATCGGCACCGGGACCGTCAAGTCGTCCAGCACGGCGAGCTGGTCGTACCAGATCTTCGACTCGCTGCTGCGCCCCATGCAGACGCAGCGGCCCACGCCGCTCGGCGGCCGCCTGCTGACCGACACCCGCTACGACTCGCGCGGCCTGGCCTACGAGACCTACAGCGACATCTTCGACTCCAAGCAGACGCCCAACGCCACCTACACCCGGGAGGAGTACGGCGAGGCGCCCAAGCAGTCGAACATCGTCTTCGACGGCGCGGGCCGCGCGATCAGCAGCGCGTTCCTCACCTATGGCGTGCAGAAGTGGACGACCACCACCACCTACACCGGAGACTCCACCGCGGTCAGCGCGCTGACCGGCGGCAAGGCGACCCGGACCATCACCGACGCGCTGGGACGCACCGTCGAGAGCCGCGAGTACGACTCGCCCTCCCCCGCCGACACCCAGTACGGCGCCGCGACGGCCGGCGGCCACACCTCCACCTCCTTCACCTACCGGCCCGACGGCAAGCAGGCGACCGTCACCGGCCCCGACGGCTCCCGATGGTCCTACACCTATGACCTGTTCGGGCGGCAGAGCGGCATCAGCGACCCCGACAAGGGCGCGAGCACCATCGGCTACACGACGCTCGACCAGACCGACAAGATCACCGGCGCGAACGGCTCGGTGCTGCTGTACGGCTACGACGAACTCGGCCGCAAGACCGGGCTGTGGTCCGGGTCGCGCACGGACGCGAACAAGCTCGCCGCCTGGACGTACGACACGGTGGCCCAGGGCGCGCTGACCTCCGCGACCAGCTACGACTCGGGGAAGGCTTACACCAAGAAGGTCCTCACCTACGACGCGCAGTACCGCCCGACCAGCACCGAGATCGACATCGACCCCAACGACCCGATGGTCACCTCCAAAGCGGCGAAGGCGAGCTACACCCTCACGCGCTCCTACAACCTCGACGGCACTCCGAAGAACGTCACCGAGCCCGCGGCCGGAGGTCTCGCCGAGGAGACCGTCAACCTGACCTACACCCCGACCGGGCAGGTCATCGGGGTCACCGGAACCCAGGACTACCTGCAGACGGCCGACTATAACGCCATCGGCCAGCTCCAGCAGCTCAGCCTCGCACTGTCGGGATCCAACGACGCGAAGCGCACCTACGTCAACAACACCTATGAGGAAGGGACAGACCGGCTCACGAGATCCTTCGTGACCACTCAGTCCACCCCCGTCAAACCGCTGGACCTGACCTACCGCTACGACGACGCGGGCAATGTCACCGAGATCGCCGACACCCCCACCCAGGACGGCGCGGGCAAGAGCGACATCCAGTGCTTCACCTACGACGGCCGGCGCCGCCTGACCGAGGCATGGACTCCGGCCACCGACGACTGCACCAGCAAGACCGTGGGCGGCGCGGCCCCGTACCGTACCGGCTACACCTACAACGACTCGGGCCTGCGAGCCACGCAGACGGACTACAACGGCTCCACCAGCACCTACTGCTACGGCGACACCGTCAAACGGCACGCCCTGACCACGGTCACGACCGGCTCCTGCACGGGCGTGACCGCCACCTACTCCTACGACAAGTCCGGCAACACCACCGCGCGCCCAGGCCAGACCCTCACCTGGGACGCGCAGGGCCGCATCGCCACCCTGACCCAGGGCACGCAGAAGACCGCCTACCTGTACGACGCCGACGGCACGCTGCTGCTCCGCCGCGCGATGGGCGACGGCGAAAGCGTGCTCTACCTGGGCGCCACCGAGATCCACTCGAAGAAGACAGGGACCGACGTCAAGAACTGGGCCACCCGCTCCTACACCGCGAACGCCCAGGTGATCGCGGTGCGCACCACGGAGACGGGGACGAACGCGGTCTTCTTCCCCGCCGGCGACGCGCACGGCACGTCCTCGCTGGCGGTCGACGCGAGCAGCCAGGCCGTCACCAAGCGCTACACGACCCCGTTCGGCGCGGTACGCGGGACGACGATCGGCGGCTGGCCCGACGACAAGGGATTCCTCGGCAAACCCGCCGACGACGCCACCGGGCTCACCTCCGTCGGGGCCCGCATGTACGACCCGCTCACCGGCAGGTTCCTGAGCGTGGACCCCGTGCTCTCCACCGACCAGGGCCAGTCGCTCAACGGCTACTCGTACGGGAACAACAACCCCGCCACCTTCAGCGACCCGACGGGCGAGGAGATCGGCTCCAAGCCCAACTCCTGCCAGTACGATCTGAGGTACTGCTCCAAGGACGTGCAGGAGGAAGTCGGCTACGACCCGAAGACCGACACCGTCACCCCGCCGTCGCAGAAGAAAAAGAAGAAGCCCCGGACGACACCGAGCCCGACCCCGAACGCACCGCCGAAGCCGCCGCCCGGCGGATGCTACTGCCACGGGGACGGCACGGTCTACCTGCCGACGGCGCTGGCCTTGCACCCGTTCCACTGGCTCAACAACGCCAACGGCGCGAACGAGCTGGCCTTGGTCTACGACGCGACGCCGGGCTGGAGCGGCAACTCCTGCGAACGCCGTTCCCGCCAGTACGTCTGCTACGGCGGCTCACCCGGCGGCGACCAGCCGATGACGATCGGGGACGTCCTGTTCTACCCGTACTCCAAGCAGCACTTCCTGAACCGGCTGCGGGAGGAGAAGGAACGCAGGGAGGACATCGCCAGGACCGCCGGCCGTAAGACGGCTGACCAGTACGGGCCTGACCTCGAAAGACACGAGGCGGTGCACTCCAAGCAGTGGACGCACATGGACGCGGCCTCCTTCCCCACCGACTACGCCGCCGAGTCCGCGAAGTCCATGCAGGAAACCGGCACCCCCTGGGCCACCAACCACTTCGAAGTGGACGCCAACCTGTGGTGGGGCGGCTACCTGGACTGGCACCCGCTGCAATACGGGCCGATCCCGTAGAAGAGAGAGGACGACACGAGGATGAATCACAGGAGAAGGCCGGGGCTCAGGCGCGCGGCCGTCGCGTTGACGGCTCTGGCCTTCTTCGGTACGGGGTGCACACCCACGCACGAAGGCGTACTCGCCGTCGAACGGGTCCAGGACGGTGGGGTCAGGTTGTTGCTGGCCCACTGTCCCGGCTATGTCGCGCGGGACTTCTCCGTCATCGCCGACACCGGTGACGACGGCGAGCTGGCCGGCTGGAGCGTGCACAACCGCAGTTGGACCGCGTCGGCCCAAGACATACGCGTCTTCCAGGACCCGCCCGAGGGCTGGCTGACCACGAGCGGCGAACTCACCGCCCTGCGGAGGGGCGTCCTGTATATCGCGAACGTCGACGGCAGCATCGGCGACAGGGGCGTGCGGGGACAGGTGCCGTTCACGGTCGAGGACCTGGAGGGTCTCAAGAGCGGCGAAGTGCTGACGTGGGACGGAGGGAACAAGAACACGAAGACAGGCAGGAAGGACTTCCTGGACGGCGACCCGGCCCGTTGCAAGCCTTGACAGTGCAGACCCTGACCGTCGTAGGCCCTGACCGTCGCGACGCGGCCTTGAAGCCGGCCCGGTTAGTCAGCACCTGCAGGCGATGACGCCTGGCCGTGCCGGATGAGCACGTCAGGGGCATGGTCGGCCTCCCCACCGGCCGTGGTGGCCGGTGGGATGGCGAAGTCGCGGTTGAAGACGTTGTCCCGGCTCGTGGACGCGAAAACGCGTTGCCGTAGATGCTTCTCCAAACGTATGGTTTTGCGCTCGTGATTACAGTGGTGGAGCGAGTCCTGCCGGCCCGGCTGGGGACAGGATTCCGGTGGTTGCTGGCCTCGAGCTGGCTGACAAATCTCGGTGACGGCGTCGCGGCCGCGGCCGGCCCACTGCTGATCGCTACGTTGACTCGCGACCCGCTGATGATTTCGCTGTCGGCCCTGGTGGGCTGGGCGCCTCCGCTGCTGTTCAGCCTGTATGCGGGCGTGCTGTCGGATCGGTACAACCGGCGCAGGATCGTGCTCGTCGCGAACGCGATGCGGGCCGTGGTGCTGGCGGCGCTCGTCGCGCTCATGGTGACCGGCACCGTGACCGTGGCGACGGCGCTGGTGGCGCTCACGCTCCGGTCCATCGCCGAGGTCTTCGCCGACAACGCGACGGCCACGCTGACTCCCATGATGGTCAGCAAGGACGATCTCGTCATCGCCAACGCCCGCTTGGGTACGGGGTTCATCACGCTCAACCAGCTCGCCGGGCCGCCGATCGGCGCGGCACTGTTCGGCCTGGGCTTGACCTGGCCGTTCGCGAGCCAGCTGCTCCTGGTGGTGGCGGGGATCGTCCTGGTCTCCCGGATCACGTTGCCGCCGCACGGCCGACAGGCCGACACCCCCAAGCCCGGCACCGTACGGGAACTCATCGCCGGGTTCAGCTGGACGATCCAGCACGCGGCGGTCCGCACGCTGGCGCTCACCATCCTGATCTTCAACTTCACGTTCGGCGCGGCCTGGTCGGTTCTCGTCCTCTACACCCAGGAGCAGCTCGGCCTCGGCGCCATAGGCTTCGGCCTCATGACCACCATCGGCGGGATCGGCGGCTTGATCGGCACCGGCCTGTACGGAGCCATCACCCGCAGGGTGAGCCTCGGCGCCCTGATGCGGATCGGACTCATCATCGAAACGTTCACCCACCTGGGCCTGGCCCTGACCCATTCGCCGTGGGTCGCCGGGGGCATCTTTCTGGCCTTCGGCGCGCACGCGTTCATCTGGGGCACGACCTCGGTCACCGTCCGCCAGCGCGCGGTCCCGCGCGAACTGCAGGGCCGAGTGGGCAGCGTCAACACCGTCTGCGTCTACGCCGGTCTGGTGGTCGGCTCGTTGATCGGCGGTGTCCTGGCCACCCGCCTCGGTGTCGCAGCGCCCTTCTGGTTCGCCTTCGCTGGTTCCGCGGTGTTCGTGGTGCTGCTGTGGCGGCAACTCATGCTCATCGCCCACGACGACTGACATATCCCCTGCTCATAGCCCCGAATCCGCCCGCCCGGATTGATCCCGCCGCTGCCGTCCGCCCTCGCGGGCCCGCGGCATGGCCGCTCTGCGGTCAGTCCACCTGGCCGCTGCTCCAGGCCCAAGCGGCGATGCCCACCCGATTGGCGGCCCCCACCTTGCGCCGCACCGCCTGCGGCCTGGCCCAGCGCGCCGGCCCGTGCCGACCCCGCCCGCACGTCATGCACCTGGCCGCCGTGCGCCACTGGTAAGCCAGCGCCGTCAGCGTCCACAGCAGCCCGCCCTCGGGTTCATCCTGAAGGCCCACGATGCAGGTGCTCGAGCCGCCCGAAACCCTGGGACTCCTGGTCTGAGGGCATCGGTGCCCCTGACTGTCGGCAAAAGTAAGGCGATCGATAGGGTGCCAAGTCACGACCGCACCCTGTTGCGATCCACGGGGCCAGCCATGAGCTCTGCGGCTTGGGGCACCTCCACGGCTGCCTTGCGATGCCTGCCCTCTTGGGGGCGAGGAGGCGATCTCGACTACGGGGCAGTCAGGTCCCGGTCGACGAGTCAGGAGGAATGAGTGGCACAGATTATCGCCGAGGTCTCACGGACGTTCAACGAATATCTGCTCTTGCCGAACCGGACCCGCACCGACTGCTCGCCTGCGGCGGTTGACCTGCGCACGCCCTTGGTGCGGCACTTCGGAGGCGAAGTATCGGCGCTCGAGCTGCACGTCCCGTTCACCTCCGCGATCATGCAGGCCGTGGGCACACCGGATCTCGCGATTGCACTCGCGCGCAACGGCGGTCTCTGCTTCCTCCACCACAACCAACCGGTCCTGGACCAGGCCGCAGCGGTCCGGCAGGTGAAAAACTTCAAGGCCGGTTTCGTCACCAGCGACACGAACGTCCGCCCCGACGACAGCCTGAGCCTCCTGGCAGACGTCATGCGCCGCACCGGCCACAGCACCGCTGCGGTCACCCACGACGGGACCGCCACCGGCCGCCTCCTCGGACTGGTGACGTCCCGCGACTTCCACCCCCAACGCCACGACCTCGACGGACCGGTCAGCGGCCGGATGACCGCCCTCGCCGACCTTCCCCATGCCGGCCCCGACATCACGCTCTCTGAGGCCAACGCCCGGTTGTGGGACGAACGCCTGGACTGCCTTCCGGTGCTGGATGCTGAGGGCCACCTGCTGCATCTGGTGTTCCGATCCGACTACACCGACAACAAGCGCTTCCCGAACCAGATCGTGGATGCCGCCAAGCGCCTGCGCGTGGGCGCGGGCGTCAACACTCATGACTACCAAGAGCGCGTCCCGGCCCTGCTGGAAGCAGGCGCGGACGTGCTGTGCTTCGACTCCTCCGACGGCTACAGCGACTGGCAGGCACAGGCACTGACCTGGGTGAAGAAGCACTATCCGGAGATCCCGGTCGGCGGCGGCAACGTGGTCGACGGTGAGGCGTTCACCTTCCTCGCCGAGGCCGGTGCCGACTTCGTCAAGGTCGGCGTGGGTGGCGGCTCCATCTGCATCACCCGCGACCAGAAGGGCATCGGCCGCGGCCAGGCCAGCGCGGTTCTCGACGTCGCTGCGGCTCGGGACGCCTTCCGTGAGCGCACCGGCGAGTACGTGCCGATCTGCTCCGACGGCGGGCTCGTGCACGACTACCACGTGGCCCTGGCTCTGGCGATGGGAGCCGACTTCGTCATGATGGGCCGTTACTTCGCGCGCTTCGACCAGGCAGCCGGCGCGAAGCTGCCCACCCGTGACGGCTTCGTCAAGGAGTACTGGGGCGAAGGGTCGAACCGCGCCCGCAACTGGCAGCGCTACGGTCAGGGAGGCCAAGGGCTGGTCTTCGAGGAAGGGGTCGACGGCTACGTCCCCTACGCCGGCGACCTCAACGAAGGGCTCGCCCTGACGATCGCCAAGCTCAAGACCACGATGGTCTCCTGCGGCTCCGTCACGCTGCCAGAATTCCAGTCCACCGCCCGGCTCACTCTTGTCTCGGACCAGAGCTTCCAGGAGAACCACGCCAGCGTCACCCTGCGCGACGCCCCGCCAACACTGACCTGAGAAGCTGCCAGCCGACTCGGTCGGCCGTCTGGCCGTGCTCACCTGCTGTGGCCTGGGACGATTCTCTACTTCGGGGCTCATCGCACGAACTGGAGCGGTGGGCAACCCAGACAGGGGTCGCCCACACTCGCCCGAGGCTTTCTTCGGCGGTTACTCCGCGTAGGGCTGGTCCTCGCCCTGGGCGCTGTAACCGAGGCTCCAGATGTAGCCGTCCGGGTCCGCGAAAGAACCGCCGTATCCGCCCCACGGCAGAGGGCCGGCGGGCTTGAGGATCGTAGCGCCGGCCTTCTCGGCCTCCGCGATGATCTCGTCGACCCGCGCCTCGCTGCGGACTACGTAGGTGAGGACCAGCCCGCTGAAACCACTGCCCTGCGGGCTCGTGCCCACCTGGTCTGCCAGGCCTTCGCGACCGTAGAAGCCGACGGGCGAGCCGCCGTCCGGTTCGAAGAACACCGAGACGCCGTAATCGTGCTGGACCTTCCAGCCGAGACCCTCTGTGTAGAACCGCTTGGACGCCTCCATGTCCCGGACGCCGAGGAGGATCGAGCTCACGTGCGCTTTCATGCCTTGTCTCCTTTGTACGTAAGGGGCGATGCACATGAGCCTCACGCTACGGAGGCCGGGCAACCATCGCTTCTTCAATCCTGATCGGTTTGGCGAGCTCGAGTTGGAGGTCGCCGAGCATGGACACGGGGCCCCTGATCACAAGGGCCCCGTGCCGGCTGCTCGCCCGCCTACGGGCGGACGAGGAAGACGTTGCCGAGCGAACGCTGGCCCGTCGCGTCAGAGGGCCGGTTCACAATGCCGGCGCCCGAGGTCACCATGACGCTGGAGCCGCCGCCGTCGAGGTTCATGGCCTCACGCGCGCCGAGCAGCTTCATGAGCTCACCGGTCTGCGCGATCCCGAGCCCTTCGCTGTAGCCGTCCTGCCGCCCGTCGATGACGACCAGCATGAGGCGCCCCTGGCGGTCCATGCCGATCATCGACCGCGGGTTGGCGCGTACGGCCCAGTTGTAGGTGAAGGTCTGATCCGTGCCCTCGCGGATGAGCCCGTCGGCCGCGGCGTTCACCGACACCTTCCCGTCCCTGACGAGGGTGGGGCCGACTTGGAGGATCGTGGTGTCGGGGGTGAGCGCCACGTGCCGGCCCCTGCTGTCCTCGACCCGCTCGCTCACACGCAGCCGCTCGCCCACCTTCGCGTGCTCGAGCAGCCAGGCGGCGCTGTCGCCGATGGCCTGCACGGTGGACCCGCCGGTGGGGACGCCCGCGCCGCGCGAGGTGTTCACCGCTGTGACCTTGCCGCCGGCGTCCAGTACGACCTCGGCTCCCGCGCCGGCGGGCGGCGTGCCCCATTCGGGAGTGAACAGCACCAGCTCACTGCTGTCGGTGCACTTCAGGTCGTGCTGCGGCTTCTCCGTCGGCTGGTCGCCGCCCACGCCGCCGCAGTTCCAGATCTCGCCCGGCACCCGGTTGACGCCGTCGATCTCGACACTCTCCCGGCCGGCCCGCAGGCTCACGTGGGCGGTGTACGCGTCCACGTCCACCGACCGCCCACCTCTGGTGATCTTGATTCCGGCGCGCCCCTGCGTGGCCGAGCCGATCAGCTTGCCGTCCTTGACGTACATGCCGCCGGGCGAGTTGTTGTAGAACCACTGCGCGTTGATCCCGGCCACCGCGCCCGTCGCGGCGGCGAGGTCGGTCAGCTTCTCCGTGCCGTTCAACGCCGGCCCGAATTCGGTGCCGACCGTGCCGCCGAACTCGCGGAAGTCCACGCGGAGCACGTGCACCTTCTGGGGCGCCCCCGGGTCGGTGCCGTCCTGCGCGGTGTAGCGCGTGCCTCCGGCGAACCCGGCCGCCCTGATCTTGGTGAGCGCGGCCGACGCCTCGGCGCTGGTGGCGTATCGCCCGACCCGGACGATCCAGCCGAGCGTACCCGCCGGATGATCGGCGTACGCGGGTGAGGAGACCTCCTCGACCCCCGGCTCGAACCCCTTCTCCCGCACCGCCCCGGCCACGCGGTCGGCGATCTCCTTCGCTCCCAGGGCGGTGTTGGCGGTGTTGAGCGGCCCGTCGATCGTGCCGGGCAGGTACACCTGAACCGTCCAGTAGTCGCCGCTGTCCTTGGCCCCGAGCGACATCGAGGTCAGGGTCACGCCGGGCGCCACGGTGGTGCTCACGGGCGGCGCGCTCAGCGGCAGCCTCCCGCCGAAGAAGGAGTCCTCCGGTGTGGCCGACGCGGCGGGCGCGTTCACGGCCAGCACGGTCACGACCGCCGCGAGGGCCGAAAGGGTGCTCCGGCGCATGTACGTCCTCATTTCACGAGCGAATATGTGCGTCAGGCAGTCAAGGGCTCGCGGATGACCCGGAACCGAACGCGAGAGGTTTCCCGCAGAGCACCCTGATGAACAACTTCGCCTTCCGCGCCCACCGTCGAACAGACGCCCGGACACCGTCACTCTCCCCGAGTGACTGGCTCCGCACAGCGGAGGATGTTCCGCTCCTCCGAGCGGCGGTCAGCGGCGGATGACGCCCTTTGTCAGCAGGAAGCATCCGTACGCCCGGGTCTCGCCCGTGGCGACGACGACGGAGGCCCGGCGGGCTTCGGCGTAGAAGTCGCGCCGGTCCACGACCCGCACGCGGACCTGCCGTCCCTCGACCCGCTCCACGACGTCGCCGACCTCGCGCGCGACCGGAGGGACGGCGTCCGGATCGCCGACCACGGCCATCCGCGCGACGGGCTCCGGCTCGAAGTCGTCGATCGGCAGCAGGGTCAGGATGGCGTCGACCGCGGTGACGACGTCGACGCCGTCGAGCCGGACGACGGGGACGCCCGACGCGTAAGCGGGATAGTTGGCGTCGACGACGGCGAGCGTGTCGCCGTGCCCCATCCGGGCGAGCGCCGCGAGGAGCTCCGGGCCGATGAGCGGGTGGATGTGCTTGAGCATGTCGTCCTCTCAGTCGCCGATCGACGCGCACACGAGCCGGGGCGGCCGGGTGATGCCCGAGCGGCTCGAGGAGCGCCCGCGCAACGGGGATCCACGGTAGTAGCGGTCCGCGGCGCTCGGCGCCACGGCGATCTCGAGCCGTACCTCCCGGCCGGCGAACCGGCCGAGGGCGAAGCGGTACGGCGGCCACGCGGCCCGCCCGACGGGCTCGCCGTCGGCGAACACCTCGACGGCGTCCTGCACGCCGTCGAGCACGAGCTCCCATTCCCCCGGCGGGAGCCGCACCTGCCGGACGTAGGTGACCGCACCGTCCAGTGGCTCGGGGAGCTGCTCCTCCAGCGGCGTCTCCACGCTCACGGGCACCCCTTCACGGCCGGTGAGCGCGAGCATCCATCCGTCCGTCAGAGGGATCTCGTCCTCGGGCACGCGCGCCGCGCTGACACAGACGATTTCCTGGGCTTCGACGCGCAGCACGGACGAGCGGCCGGCGTCGCGGGTTTCGACCTGGCCGGTCGAGGGCGTCCAACGGGAGACGCGCCATCTCCCCTCCGGGAGCTCCACGACCAGATGGGCCGGCGTGTCCGCGTCGTTGAAGGCGGCCGCGTACAAGGTCGCGTCCCGGTCACGGCCGGTCCGCGTCCAGAGGGTCCTCCCATCCACCGGCGTGATCGCGATCGCGTCGCCCCCGCGCACGTCGTGGAGGAGCTCGAGCACCTTCTCGGGAGCAGGGGGACGGGCCGGCGCGCCGACACCGGCGCCTGGTGTCGGCCCGGACGTCACGACCCGCACCCCGGCCGCGCGGGCGCCGGCGAGGGCTTCCCCGAGGCCTTCGGCCGGCGTCAGCTGCACGCCCGGGAGGACAACGCAGCGGTAGTCGGCGTCGCCGATGCGGACGCGCCCGCTGTCGCTGCGCGAGCCGGCGACGGCCCTCTCGTCCACGATCCGGTACGGCACGCCGTGACGCGCCATGGTCTCCGCCCACACGGCGAAGTGCGCGCCGGCGGGGTGTGCCGGGCCGAGCCCGGCAATCGTGCTCAGCGGATAGACGAGAGCGACGTCCGTGTCGGGCTCGAACTCGTCGAGGAACTGCGACAGCGCCGCGGACTCGTCAGCGAACGCGCGATGATGTCCGAACCAGGGCTCGAAGTTCATCCCGGGCGGGAAGTCGAAGCGCGGGTTGACGAACAGCGCTTCGCGGCCGTCCCGCTCGTCGCCGTCCGTGAGCCAGAACGCGTGCTCGAGGAACTGGCGCGCCCCGAGCAGGTGGTGCCGGATCGCCTGCGCGCGCATGTCCGACAGCCGCAGCTCCCACTGCCCCGCCCCGAAGTGCGTGCCCGGCTCGACCCGCGCGTAGTACTGCTCGACGATGCACCCGCTGCGCCCGTGGGCGCGCGCCACCGAGTCGCCGAACTTGGCGCTCAGCTGGGCGTCGTTGTTCCGCGCGTCCACGGCGGTCACGTCCCGGAACGCGTCGATCGCGAAGTAGTCCATGCCGAAGTTGGAGCGCACGTCGTCGGCGATCACGACGTCGGTAATGTCCCACGACCCGACGTGGGCGAGTACCTCGTGCCCGGAGAGGAGGAGCCCGTGCTCGTGGCACCAGTCGGCAACGGTGCCGAGGAATGCGTCCGTCGCCGTCGCGGCGTAGAGGGAGAAGAAGCGCGCCCGTACCTCCGCCTGTCCGGCATCGTCGGAGAGGAGCGGGGGCAGGATCCCGCGCCACCCGCCGTCGAGCTCCCGGTCGGCGGCCTCGCGGAGCGTTGTCGAGTACATGAGCGAGGACCCGAGCGTCCCTGTCCGCTCCGTCCAGTCCCAGAAGCAGGAGTGCGGCTGGTCGAAGAACACGTACACCACGGTGTCGCCGATGTGGTCGCTCAGGGCGTCCACGTACGGCTGGAGCCCGACCTCCGTGAACCGGCGCGCCGCAGCCGGCTCCAGATAGTCGATCATGCGGGAGGTCGCGCAGCGCGCCGACAGCGCGGCGGCCACGCGCGCGCCGGCGGGGGCACCGGGCAGCTCCACGGCGACCGTCGCCCCATCAGGGCCACTGCGGGAGATGGTGGCGCGATCGGTCACGTCCCGGTCCTCGCCGTCGTCCGAGCGCAGGAAGACGCCCTGCAGCTCCCAGTCCGCCCAGCGTGGAGACCCGCCGTCGAAGACCCACTCCGCGCCCTGCTCCAGCAGCCAGTCGACGTCGGTGGCATGGATGCCGCTGACGGTCAGCTCCGCGCGGCCGTCGACGACCGTCGACGCTGTCCAGAAAAGGTGGCTCTCGCGGAAGGAGTCGTGCCCGGCGACGGTCTTCCCTCCCGCGTGACCGGAGAGCCAGTTGTAGTCGTCGTAGATGCCCATGCGGAGCCCGAGTCGCCGGGCCGTGTCCGCGGTGGTCCTGACCGCCGCGAGGTGCTCGCTTGACAGGTACTCCCGCAGTGGCCAGGAGAGGCGCACCGCCACCTGGAACGAGCCGTAGCCGGCCTGCCGCATCGTCGTGAGCTGCTCGAGGATCTCGTCCTCGGTCGGGATGCGGTGCCAGAACCAGTAGTTGGCGGGGCGATGCCAGAAGTCCGGGTCGCGGAAGCGCTCGAGCTTCTCGTCGGCGGGCCCGATCGTCACTGCTCGACCGCCTGCGGCTCCGGCTGCCCCGCCGGCACACGCGAGTAGTCGGGCTTCGGGTCGAGCTTGAAGCCGAACGTCAGCAGCGCGTACAGCCCGGCGCCCACGGCCATCGCGATCACGACGCCGATGTTGCTCGCGCCGAACACGCCGCCCTTGGCCTCGTCGGTCAGGAAGAAGCCGGTGACATAGGCGAAGTTCGGGTCCGCGCTTGTCACCAGGCCCAGACCGACGACGGTGCCTACGCCGAGGCTGACCAGCGCCGTCCACCGGCCGTCGCGTCCGCCGGAGCCGAAGGGCTTGGCCATGTCGGTGTTCCAGCCGAGGCCGCGCTGGCGGATGAAGTCGATCATCTGGATGCCGCCCGTCGTCCCCATCATGACGGCGATGAGGGAGAGGAACGACTGGAACGTCGCGAGGAACGAGGTCGAGACGAACAGCAGGTAGAAGGCGCCGGCGGCGATGATGAGAGCGTTGATCGCCGTGGTGGTCGAGCGGCGCAGCGGGACGCCGATGGCCAGGAGCGCGAGGCCGGACGAGTAGATGCCGGTGATCGCGGCCGAGACGAGCGAGATCACGATGACGATCGAGAACGGGATGAAGAACCACAGCGGGAGCAGGTCGGTCAGCGCGCTGATCGGGTCCGCTGCCGCCGCCTCGCCGAGCTTCGGCGCGCTCCCGGCGAGCAGCACGCCGACCACGAGCAGGATCACGGTCGGCACGGAGAGACCGGAGATCGTCCAGCCGATGACGCCCGCGGCCGGGGTCTTGCGCGGCAGGTAACGGGCGAAGTCGCCGCCGTAGTTGAGGAAGCCGATGCCGACGAGGGTCATGGCCATGATGGTCCCGCCGACGACGGCGAGCGGACCGCCGGCCGGGGCGTCGCCGAGGCGCGCCCAGTCGATATGGGGGATGATCAGCGCAAGGAAGATCACCGTCATCAGGCCGGTCACCCAGGAGATCCAGACCTCCACCTTCATGATGAGCTCGTGGCCGAGGACGGAGACCGTCATCGTCACGGCGAGCACGAGCACGAACCAGAGCACGATGGTGAAGGTCGAGCTGCTGCCGTCGGAGTTGGCGAAGACGGCCGGCCACAGCTTGGAGAAGAGGTTGGCGCCGGTCGTGGACGCGAGCGTGATGATCGTGACCTTCCACCCCATGTTCGACAGGTAGGCGAAGAAGGCGGGCACGCGGTTGCCCACGAATCCGAAGGCGAACCGGGTCTGCGTCAGGGTCGGCAGGCCCGTGCGCGGACCTCCGACAGCGAGGATGCCGACGAACGCCGACGAGACAAGGTAGCCGATCGTGCCGGCGATGATCGCCTGGGGCACGCTCAGCCCGAGGCTGAAGACGTAGATGCCGTAGCTGATGCCGAGGATGGAGATGTTCCAGGCGAACCAGATCGCGAAGAGACCGCGCGGGCTGCCGCGCCGTTCGTTGTCAGGGACGGGGTTCACACCGTTGGTCTCGACGAGGGACTTCTTCTGAGCCGGGGTGTCGGGGGTCACGAGGGTCTTCACTTCCGATCGGATTTGCGCGCGCGTCGTTGCGGGTGGTGCGGTTCGAGGTCAAGGCTGCATGACGGCGTCGTTCATCGAGGCCGGCAGCGATCCGACGGAGAAGCGGTTGAGGTCGCGAGGTGGCTGTTCACACCCGGCGTGACGACGATCGCGTTGTCGTCGCCCGTGATGAGCGGCACCGCGCGTCCGCTGGGTACCCCCGGCACCTCGACGAGATGCCGCAGGTCGACGCCGGCGTCACGGAGGGGCTCGAGCGCGGAGGCCGCATCCGAACCGACGCGGCGAGGAGGCCGACGCGCCCGTCCAGGCGGGCCGCGGCCAAGGCCTGGTTGGCGCCCTTCCCGTCCGACCCTTCGAACGTGCTCGTCGCCGCGATCGTCTGGCCCGCGCTCGGGAGCCGGTCGATCCGGAGCCCGAGGTCGACGTCGACCGATCCGATGACGAGCATGTCGAGCCGATCGGAGTTACCACGCCCTGGGAAAAGCATTTCCAGAGACAAGCACAGACGTCCGTCCCCTGTCAATCCGCGCTACGATGCCGGGGAAATGGTTCATGGAGACACGAAGCGCACCAGCCTCAAAGAGGTCGCGCGGCTGGCCGACGTCTCCGTGCCCACGGCGAGCCGCGTTCTCGCCGGCGTCGATCGCAACGTCGACGCCGTGCTCGCCGAACGCGTCCGCCAGGCCGCCGACACGCTCGGATACCGGGTGAACGCCGCCGCGCGAGCGCTGCGACGCCAGTCGACGGACACGCTGGCGCTCCTCGTGCCCGGCATCGCCAACCCGTACTTCGCCGAGCTCGTCGCGGCGTTCTCCCAGCGCCTGGCGGCGGAGGGACGCAGCCTCATCACGGTCGACACGAACGACGACGTCGAGGTCGAGTCGATCCAGCTCCGCTCGATCGACCGCGTCCTCGTCGACGCCCTGATGGTGGTGCCCGTCTCGCGCGAGCGCAGCGGTGAGGCCATCCGCCAGGTCATGCGCACCCGGCGCGTCGTCCAGGTTGACAGGACGGCCGCGGACGTGGACGCGATCTCCGTCGGGCTGGACAACGCCGCGGGAGTGGCCGTGCTGGTCGACCATCTGCGCTCGATCGGCCGCGACCGGATCGTGTTCGTCGACGCCCGGTCGACGAGCTCGGCCGGGCGCGAGCGGCTCAACAGCTTCCTCAGCCTGGCCGGACCGTCCGACTGGCTGATCGACATGCCGACCTTCTCCGTGCGCAGCGGTGTCGAGGCGGCCCGGCGTCTCCTCGACGATCCCCGCGCCGCCGACGCGGTGATCTGCGCCGCCGACGTGCTCGCCGTCGGGATGCTCACCACCCTGCAGCATGCCGGCGTGAGGGTGCCGGACGACATCGCCCTCACCGGCTTCGATGGCACGAGCCTGGCCGAGATCGTCGAACCGGGCCTGACCACGATCGCGTCGCGCACCGAAGCGATCGTCGACGCCACGCTCGCCGCGGTCGCTGGAGCCGACGCGGACGTCGAGATCGCCCCCTCCCTGGACGTGCGCGGCTCGACGGTGCGGAACGCGCCCGCGTGCTAGAGGACGTGTCTTGCAAGTGGATTGCCCGTTGGCCTGGGATCGTGTCCGGGTGTTGACGGATGCCCAGGCCCGCGTCCCGCGTAATTCAGCGGCCTGAGAAGTGGCGGGGCCTGGCGCATGGCCAAGCCCCGGTCACCCCGTTTACAGCGGGCCGAGGCTGTTGTCGTCGGGATTCAGTGTGCTGACGCCGCCCGTGCTCAGGTCGTAGTACCAGCCGTGCAGGCGGAGCCGGCCCTGGGCCAGGCGGCGCTTGATGGCGGGGTAGCTGCGGAGCTTGTCGAGTTGGGCATGGAGGTGGGACACCTCCGATGGTGTGGCCGGTGGCGGAGCCGGCCGAGCGCGGCCCTTGGTGCGGGTCAGCCACCACCAGGTGTCGAAGGTCGCGGTGGTAAGCCCGCCTCGCCGCATGATGCCGACCGCGGCGCAGTGTGAGTGCCCGCACACGACGATGTCGGTGACGGCGAGTACTCCCAGCGCGTAGCTGAGTGTCGCTGCCTCGCTGCAGCACCGGCCTGGCCGGTACGGTGGCACGACGTTTCCGACGGTGCGCAATTCCAGGATCTGGCCGGGGCGGGCCCCGGTCAGCAGGGCGGGCGATACCCTGGCGTCACTACAGGCGATGAACATCGCCTCCGGCCGGTGTGGCTCCACCTGGGCGACGGGACGAGGCCGCTGGCGCGGCAGGGTACGGGCATAGTTGATCAACGAGTCCATGACAGGTTCGTTCTCCAGGTCGCGGGTCGACGAATGGACGGCGGCCCTCGCGCCCGCTGGTGACGTGCGGCGCGAAGGGACACGCCCGTCAGCATCGAAGAATCTGCGTACCCGGCAGCGGCAGCGAGGGGGTGCGCCCGCCTCCAGCCAGCAGCACCGAGTTCCGGAGGGCGTGTGCGGCGGGTGCGGAGAACATGTCCGGCGCGGCGGCGAGCATCTGCCTGGTCAGTGTGAGTCCGTGGGCGAGGACTCTTGCCTGATGACGCGCCCCGGGCACGTGCGCGGGCGTGTGCGACGGCCCGGGCATCGGCGTGGACTCCAGGCCGGCGGCCTGTTCGCCGCCGGCCTGTGACCCAGCAGGCGTGGTCGGTGGTCGTCCAGGATCGTGAACGGCGCACGGGAAGCTCACGGTGGCGTGCAGGACCAGCGACAAGGCCAGCATCAACGCGTACACCGAGGCGGACAGGCTGTTGCTCCCCGCATCACCCGCCATCGCTCACCTCGCAACGAAAAAGCCCGCCGCTCCATCAGTTACCCAGCATAGATTGTTGATAACTTTCTGTAACCACTGGGGCGGGATTCGCGCTCCACGACATGGACGCGCAGATCGCCAACGTGCTCCTCGTCGGCGCGAGCGTTCTGGATGACAACGCCCAGGCGCGTGGTTGCGCTCCCCGGAGGAAGCCAGGACGACGTCGGCTGGGTAGGAGGAGGGCATTGACCTCGGCAAACACGTGGACGGGAGATGCCGGGTTCGTGCGCTACCTCGACAGGATCGCATCGCGCTCCTGGCGCCGCCGGTTCTCTCTCGTGTTTCTCGCTGTTGATGTGGGAGATCACCCGACTGCAAATCGGTGATCTAGTGCATCGGGTCGCAGGGGCCGCGGCTTGTCATCTCGTCGAGAAGACTGTTGAGGAGATCCACTCGGCGTTCGGTGTGATCGCTGATCGCGACCCCGGTGGCAGTCGAGTACTGCGCACTTTGTGGCCAGTGTCTTCCTCATGGGCGGCTATTAAGCGTGGCGGGCGGGTTGATTCTTGAGGCCCTAGTGTTTAGCGGCTGTGTTGTGCCTGAGGGCCGGTCGTCGCTGAGGAGGCGGCGGTGAAGCTGGCCAGGAGGTGGAGAGAGGCTGTGGCGTCTGAACCGTTGGGGGCGCTGTAGATCATCATGGTCAGGTCGGGGTCGTCGGGGGCCCGCATGGCGACGTAGTCGAGGGCGAGTTCGCCGAGTTGGGGGTGGGCGAAGCGTTTGCGGCCGTGGGTCTTGCCGCGGACGCCGTGGTCGGCCCATAGGCGGCGGAAGTCGGCACTGTGCAGGGACAGTTCTCCGACCAGGGTGGCCAGTTGGGGGTCGTCGGGGTGGCGGCCGGCGTCGAAGCGGAGGTTGGCGACGGTGTCGCGGGCCTTGGCTTCCCAGTCGGGATAGAGATCGTGGGCCGCCTCGTCGAGGAAAACCAGGCGGGCCATGTTCCGTTCGGCGGCGGGTAGCGCAGGGAAGTCGGCGATCAAGAGCCGGGCCAGTTCGTTCCAGGCCAGGACATCCAGGCGGCGTCCAATGATGTAAGCGGGGACGGTGGACAGGGCCTCCAGGGCCTGACACATCTCGGGACGGACCTGTTGGGGACGACTGGGGCGTTTGCGGGTGGTGCTGGGCTTGGCCAGGTTGTGCAGGTAGGCGCGTTCGTCGACGTCGAGGCGGAGCGCGCTGGCGACGGCGTCCAGGACGTCGGCGGAGACGTTGCGGGCACGGCCCTGTTCCAGGCGGGTGTAGTAGTCGACGCTCACCCCGGCCAGCAGCGCCAGTTCCTCCCTGCGCAGGCCCGGCACACGCCGCTGGCCGCCGAAGTGGCCCACACCGGTCTCATCCGGGCTCAGACGGGCGCGTCGAGTCTTGAGGAACTCGCTGAGCTGCTGTCCACGATCCATGACCCCCAGTATCGGTGACGTCCGGTCTGTTCTGCCTGGTCCTGGCAGGCCCAGGCAGGACGGACCCCGGCTGAAGGGAGCTCTGGGTGGCCAGAGGCCGGGACCGCAGGATGGACATCGTTCGCCAGCGAACACAGCACCACGTTCGCCAGCGAACACAGCACCACCAAGATCGACCAATGAAGATCAGGAGATTCCGCCGTGTCGAACACCCTCACCATCGTTGCCGGTTTCATCGCCAAGCCCGGACAGGAACAGCGGCTGCGGGACGAGCTGAACGCGATGATCGCGCCGTCCCTGGCCGAGGAGGGCTGCCTGGGCTACCAGCCCTATGCCGACCCGAACCGCCCCGACCGCATGATCATTGTTGAGGAGTGGGCCGACAGCGCCGCGCTCGACTTCCACTTCTCGCTGCCGCACTTCAAGCACGTCGCCCAGGCCTTGGAGGAAATCCTCGCCGAGCCGTTCACCCTGCGTCGTCTGACCGACATCCCTGCCTGAACCTGCTCCGGCAGGCAAGCCACGAGGCCGCTCCCGTGATCGTTGTGGGGGTGGCCTCACGCACTGAGTGCCTGTCAAGGGCCGCTGAGAGGGACGATCGAAGACGATCAGCTGCCGTTGAGGCATCACATCATCACGTGCCAACGGCCTCATGACACAGAATCGAACGTGAGTACGATGGACTCATGTATCTGCCGCCGGAGTGGCCGCCCGAGGTCCGTCCGCCCAGCGTCCCCGACTGGGAGACGTCGGCCGTGGCCTGGCTGCTCGACGCAGTGCCCCCGGACTACAGGCGAGTTCACGAATGTGGTTGAGCAGCGATGATGACGCCCTGGCGAAGATTGCTTCCCGAGATGCGTGTGATCGTTTCCCATCTGAGCGCTCAGGGGTTCAGTGTGCCCGCCGTGCATGCGGACCGTCCTGTACGGGTGTGGTTCTGTCCATCACGCGTAAGGAACTTAACCGCCCGTACTGGGACGGGTCGGTCGGGTCGGTGTGTTGCAGGACAGGCTTGTACCGCAAGCTGTGGCCGATCAAGTTCTGCGCGAGATGACCATGATGTATTCGCAGGGAGCGTCCGTTCGGTTGGCGAAGCCGTGGTCCGCGTCGGCCTGGAAGAACAGGGAGTCGCCTGTGTGCAGGGTCTCGTTGATCCCGCCGATCGCGACGGTGAGGGCGCCTTCGAGCACCACGACTTGTTTCTCCGTACCCGGCGGATACGCGGGCAGCAGCCCGGTGGAGACCTGCGCGGGGAGGTAGTGGACGACCATCTCGGCTCCTCCCGCGCCCGGGGCGGCCGACACCATGTGCCGCTCGAAGCCGGTTTCCGGGTCACGGAAGACGGGGCGATCGTTCTTGCGCATGACGACGGCCACACCAGACGCGGCAGCAGCCGGCGCACCGATCAGGTCCGAGAGTGACGCGTCGAGCGCGTGGGCGATCCTGGACGCGACGCCGATCGTCGGGCTCTTCTCACCGCGTTCAACCTTCGACAGCATCGCCCGGCTGACCGACGACTGTGTGGACAGTTGCTCCAGCGTCAGGCCCGCCTCTTCGCGGCGTCGCCGCACGTTGCCGCCGAACGCGCCGGCCAGGTCATCACCGTGCTGCGGTTCGGCCGCGTTGCCATCTTGCTCGACCACCGTGCTCCTCGATCGTTGGGTACCCCATAGTGCAGGGGTTTCTCCTATAGAAGATATGCTCTTCTATAGGAGACATGACGGAGGATCCCATGCGTTTGATCTCAAGTGGCCGGCTCCATGCCACGTTCGAATTCGGCGATCTGCAGGTGGTCTCGTTGCGAGACGGGTACATCGACATGCCGCCGACACGGCTCCGCGACGAGGACGGGCGCACGCTCGATGAGCTGCCGGCCGCCGTCCCGCTGGCCGGCGACAACTTGCGGCTGTCGGTCAACGCCTTCTTCGTCACCGACGGCACGCGGTCGCTTCTCATCGACACCGGCGCGTCCAACGTCTGGCACGACCCCACCATGGGATTGATCTACGACGCGCTCGACGAAGCGGGTGTCGACCGCGCGCATGTCACCGACGTGGCCATCACCCACAACCACGAAGACCACGTGAGCGGCCTGATCATGCCGGACGGTTCAGAGGCGTTCAGCAAACTTGAGCGCGTGTGGATCGGCGTGGGCGACACCTCGGTGTTCACGGGGCGGCTCGAGCCGATCCGCGACCGGGTGGTACCCGTTTCGGAGAAGGTCGCGATCAACGACTGGGCCACCGCGATGCCGACACCAGGCCACACACCCGGTCACACCGTCTACGACGTCAGGAGCGGCACCGGCCACCTTCTCGTCTGGGGCGACACCGTTCACGTTCCCACGCTCCAGTTCGACCAGCCGAACGTGTCCTGGGAGCTCGACGGCGACCAGTCCCAGGCCCGCGCCGCGCGAGCGGCCCTCCTCCGACAACTGACCCAACCGCACCACTTCGTAGCCGGCGCCCACCTCGACTCACCCGGCATCGCCCGGGTGACCCCCTCCGGCGAGGGTTATGCGCTGGAATACATCGCACCACCGATCGGCTGATCGAGCCTGTCGGCTACACCTCTTCGGCTCCTCGTGAAGGGCCCGATACTTCCGCCGACACGGGCCGAAGTGATGATCTTTGCAGAAGGAGGTCTAACCGTGATCACAGCATGCCGGACGAGTCCCACACGCTGGTCACTGACCTGATCCACGGCCGTCGGCACGCCCGGAAGGCCATGGGGCGGCTCGGGCCTGAACTTGCAAATGGCTGTGACTTCGTTGCGGAAGTTGCAGCTGGAAAGCAAGGAAGATCTTGTGATGTGTCTGCACTCGCGTGGCTTTCGCGCCTACAGTGTGGAGTTGCAACTATTCGGTGCGTGAGTACGCCGGAGTACTGCAAAGACACTGGGGTCATCGAGCCCGAGGGGGCGATGGTGCCACCACGGTTCGAGCAGATGAGTGTCGCTCAGCTTGTCGAGCGGCTGGATGATGAGGAAGCTCAGGCGCGGCAAGAGGTCGTGGCGTGGCGCGAGAAGATCGCCGAGGCCGAGGAACGGCTGGAGCAACTGGCGGCGGTCCGGCGCACCTTGGCCAGATTGCAGGCCAAAGACGAGATGTTGGGCCGGAACCCCGTGGAGGATCTCCCGGCGGAGGACGCGGCGAGCGACGGGTGCGATCCGGTTGACGTGCTCGATCACCACGCCCGGGGTTCGCACGAGCCGGTCACCGATGAGGCTGACCGTCAAGATCCGGCTGAGTCTCCTCACTTTCAACCGGTGCCGCCCGCAGGGGCTTTCGGCGGCGTTGCTTCCGGGTGGCCTTCGTTGACCGGCGTTAACCGGCAGGTCGTCATCATGCTGGCCTCAGCGGGTCGGGCGATGCGCGCCGACGGCAAAGAGGGTGCCGCCGAGAGTCCAGCTCGGCGGCACCCGGGTTGCGTGAGCGCCCTACAGGTCTAACTGACGGTGGCTCGCGCGCTCCCGAGCGCACCGCGCGATGCGGGCGCTCGGGAGGCCCAATGACCGAAACGCCCGCACAGCTCGGCGACCTCATCGGCCCCGTCATCCGGGACCTGGCCCGCCGCTCCAACCACGACGTCACCCGCTGGCTACGCCAGGTCGACCGACTCCGCGGCTGCACCGACCCGATCCGCCTGACCGGCGGGTCCGCCATCCTGAACGGCACTACGGGCGAAGTCCTGAACGCCTACACCACCCGCGACGAACCACAAACCGGACGGCTTGCGCGGCAACGGTGCCGTGGCCGCAGCCGGACAGTTCTGCCGTGGCGGTGAAGAAGCGGACCGGCCGGCCACCGTCCGGCGTCCGCCCCGGGCCGAGGAACGCCGCGTGCGAGGTGCCGGCCGCGGCAGCGACCGCACGCCGGTCGGCGTCCGTCGCGGCCGGGTCGTCGTCGGTGACGGCCGTGGGGCTGCCGCCCCGGCCGTCGCGCCGCACGCACGCGTCAACCACCGTGACATCCGGCCAGGTCATCGGCCCTCCCTTGACGCTCGACAAACCGGCACCCGCGAACGGCGCCCGCCGACAGCCGGGCTTGGCCGCGGCGGCCGACCGAACGTGTCCCGGAGCGTACCGTCCTGCCTCAGCCGGTGCTGTCCTGCACCGGATAGTGGATGACGACCGCACCGCCGGTGGCGTAGTTGGCGACATCGGCGGTCAGCCGCCGGCCTTGCGGTGACGACTGCGCCGCGGCCATGGCGGCGGCGTCCGCGAATTCGGCTTCGAAGACCGCGAAATACGGCTTTTCTCCCCTGGTCGCCGCCACGTCGAAGCTGTAGCGCCACGCAAGCAGACCGGGCCATTCCATGACCAGTGGAAGGTGCTTGGTCACGTAGTAGTCGCGGAAGTGGTCAGGGTCGGCGGGCTCGGGATACAGGACCAGCAACTTATGCATGACGACCTCCGTCCAGAGCCGCGAGGGCGGACTCGAAGTCGGCGGTGTGCGTGGGTGCGACGTGCCGTATTGCGGTCAGTTCTATCGTCATATGCGCAGGTTAGGGCTTGATGTGCGGTCAAGGGAAAGATCGGTACGGGATAGACTCAGAACGGATCGTTATCAATGGCAGGGAGGCCAAGTGGCGCCGGATACGGTGAGCCTGCGGTACTTCCTGGTGCTGGCGCAGGAGTTGAACTTCACTCGCGCGGCCGCACGGATCGGTATCGCACAGCCCGCACTCAGCGCCCGGATGCGCCGGCTGGAGGCCGAACTCGGTACGGCCCTGCTGGTCCGCAACACGCGTAGCGTCGTACTGACCACGGCCGGTGCGGCTTTGGCGGAGTCCGCGCCGCCCGCGCTGGCGGCGCTGGACCGGGCATGGGACACCGCCCGGAGCGCGGCGGCCGGTGAACTGGGCACGCTGCGCATCGGATACAGCCTCAGCGCCGGGGCCGAGACGGCACCGGCCCTGGTGGACAGGCTGATCCGCGACAACAGCGGACTTGAGGTCAGCGCGGTCCCGATGGCGACACCGGAGATCTCCCCGGCGGTCGCCGACGGCCGCATCGATGCCGGGATCACCCGCGGTGAACAGCCGGGCCGTGGTGTGCGACGGTTCCCGCTGCGGCGTCAGCGCATCGGGGTCCAGCTGGCGCAGCACCATCCGCTGGCCGAACACCCGGAGATCGAGATCGCCGACGCGGCCGCGTATCCGCTGCGACTCCCGGACCGTGCGGCCAACCCCGTGATCCACGATCAGCTGTCCGCACTGTTCCGAGACACCCGCCCCCACCCCCGGTTCCACACGCCCGCAGTCTCTTTCGACATGTCTCAGCGCGACCTGCGCGACGGGCTCACCCTCGCCCCGGCCGGAGAAGCCGCGGTCGCGGCATCACCGGCCGACATCACCTGGCGACCGCTGCGGGGCGCCCCCAGCCTGACGATCCACCTGGTCCTCCCACGCGACCCGTCGCCACTGCACCGCCGCGTCCATGCCGTCGCCAGAACCCTGGCGCACGAGCTGCACTGGCTGCCGGACTGACGCGTAAGAGACCAAGCGAGACAGACGTCCGGTGGCGAGGCCGAAGCCCTTGCGCCCGGCGGACTTCCCCTGCGCCATGTTCGGTGTCAGCCGGAAGCTGCTCCAGGTGACGGTGTCCTGGCACACCCATCCAAGCGATGATCATGGGTCACTGGCCTGTCGGGAAGCCTTCTGGACTGCGAAGATCAGCCGAGCGTGAACGTCCTGGCGCGGATGCGGCGCCGGCTGGGAGGGTGGACCTCATGATGGAGGACTTGCGGGACGCCGAGCGCCGGCTCCAGGCCGCGCAGCTCGCTGGAGATGTCGAGGCGCTGGATCGGCTGCTGGATGATCGGCTGATCTTCACCTTCGGCGCGAACACTGCGACCAAGGCGGACGACCTGGAGCTGCACCGCACTCGGACACAGGTGATGACAAGGGTGGCCGAGGAGGATTTGACCGTGCTCGCCGATGGGCGCACCGGCGTGACGTGGTTTCTCGGCACCGTCGAAGGGACCGTCTCCGGTACGCCGTTCGCGGCCAGGATGCGCTACACCCGTACTTGGATATACGACGAGACGCACGGCTGGCGAATCATCGCCGCGCACGCCAGCACGACCGATTGACCTAGCGATCTTTGGTCTCGCGTTTCTGGACGTTTGTGTCAAGTTTCACGACGCCCGAGGGAGTCGAGCTTGGGTGGCGTAGTCGTCGACGTGCCGGGTGATGGTCTTGAGCGCAACTCGGAGTTCGGGTGGCGCTTGGGCTTGATCGGCGGCGGTCAGCGGGATGAGTAAACGGTTGTAGACCTTGGTGTAGAAGACGGCGATGCGCACGCCGTCGTCGGTCAGGACGTAACGGTTGGAGCGGGGTAGGCGGCGGATCAGCCCGTTGAGGCGCAGCCTGCGCAGGTCGTAGGTCATCTGGCCCGTGCTGTAGCTGGTGGTGCCGAGCAGTCCGGTCATCAAGACGCGAAGGTTCTTGTTGGTGAAGCCGGTGGCGGCGAGCAGCGTCTGGCACAGGGCGCCGGCCAGGGCCATGACCCGAGGATCGCCGAAGCGTAGCGCCGGGGTCCTGCGCCCCACATCATCTATGGTGGGGTGGGCGATCCGCTCAAAGGCTGGACTCACCAGGACGCGGCCCTGGCCGGCACGTTCGACTTCCAGTATGCGCCGGTTGGCGCCGCGGGCCTTGGCCTGAAGCTCTTCCAAGTTGTGCAGGCGGGCCTGGCAGCCCAGATCACGAGGGGCGTTGACGACCGTTTCGATCCGCACCGTGCCCGGGGACCCAAGGCCGTGATCGCTGGCTCGCTCTGTCGCCCGTCCGGCTCGTCGATCACCAGTCGGCCGCCGCGCTGGGCCAGAACCTGTCGTCTGTGAAGGATCCGCGCGTAGCTGCCCTCCTGTTGAGCTCGCCGCACCGCCTTGGCGCGGGCGCCTTCGATGTAGGACAGCACGCCCGTCAGCGCGATCCGGGGCAACCAGTACTTGTGCCCGTACCCGCCCTTGGCACAAGCGTCCGCCAGATAGCACGTGGTGTAGGCGCACGACGGGACATCCTCAGGCAACTCCGCAAGAAGGACGCTCGCCCACTCCGTCAGCCGTAACCCGCTGCCGTAGAGCCCATCGGTGAACGCTGCATCGCGCTGCTCGTTGCGTCCCCGCCATGCGGGATCCTCCCTGCCCTCCCGGTCCAGCCCGCGCAAGCCCAGATCCCGCCAGCGGCGGTAGCCAGCTGGGTCCAGCCACTTCACATCCCGCTCTCGGACGCCCCGTGGAGCGAGGTCAAAGTCGTCGCAGGCAGCCACGGGGTCAAGCACGCCGTGATGCCGACTGGCCCAACTGTAAAACTGCCGCAGTGCCGCAAGATTCGACCGGAAGGTGATCGTGGCGACCGGCCGCGGGTTAGCCTCGTCCGTCAGACGCCACTCCTTGAAGTACTCGGCGTCCTCAGGGGTGGCCTCCCACCAGTTCCGCCCCAAGATGAGCATGAAGTTCAACCACAAGCCCAACGCCTCGGCGTACTTCTTCCACGTCGAAGGCGACAGCACCAGGATCCGACGCGAGGCGAAGAAGGCGTTCACCCGCACATCTGGCCGACCGTCAGGCCCGATAAGGAACGCTTGCCCGTGCCGTCGCCCACGGGACGCGGCTTGTTGATGGAGCTCAGCATGCCTGGCCGCCAGCGGATCACCGTTGTGGAGGATCTCGCGTTCGAGGTTGTACCGGAAGACCAGCCATCGCCCTGTGCAGTACGTGGCTCACACATCACAGAAGGTACACACGGAACCATCAACAACAGTTGATTCGCTAGAGACCGCACGCCACCACGGCGATGCTGCTGCCGTGGCGCGACGCTCTTCCCAACACCAGCGTCTCTCTCGTCCTGGTCGTGATCGTGGTCGCGGTGGCCGCCATGGGTAACCGGCCGGCCGGCGCGCTGGCCGCGATTCTGCTGCTCATCGTTGGCCTGGCGGTCTCACAACTGGCCGCCCGCGCCCGGCAGTTGAAGGTGATCGCCATCACCGACGCCGACCACCTGGCCCGGATCCGCGACACGGCCACTCTGGCCCAGAACGCCAAGGAACCCAACGTGGTGGTCGACCGCGTCACGGCCCAGCTCACCGACCTGTTGCACCTGCGGGGCTGCCGCTTCGAGTACGGCACCCTGATCGGCCATCCCCCTCGACTGGACCAGGACGGCACCGTGACCTGGGGTCGCAAACGCTGGAACGTCGACCGGCGAGGGCTGCCCGACACGGAGGTCGAGCTGCGGACGTTCGGAAACGGCCGCTTCCTCGGCCGGTTCATGCTGGATCCCACACCGGGAGCCAAACCGAGCCTGCAGGCCCGCCTGGTCGCGGTCACACTGGCGGACCAGGCAGGCGCCGCGATCGACACCGCCGGCACCGGCCGTCCCTGACGCCTCAACCGACCGGCGGGCCGGCGCCTATCGAGGTCTTCAGGACTCCGGCTGCGTGGGAGGGAAGGCGTGGCAGCGCATGCCGGACTCGCTCACGGCGAAATCCTCAGGTGTCCCCTCAGCGCCCGCGACCGGCTGGAAGCCGGAGCAGCACTCGCCGGCTATCAGCGACTCCTGCTCTGCAAGGTCCTGGTGAAGGACGCACATCAGGCCACCCGCTTCGCGGGCCTGGTCATCGTGCCCGCCGGGTCGATGACGATGCCGATGACGTCCAGCTCGGCGATCATGCCGCGCAGCGCCGGAGCGGTCAGCAGCATCCACTGCTGGCCGGCTCCGAGCACCTTGGCCAGCTTGAGCGGCGAGGAGAATGCGACCGCCGTCCGCTTGCCCGAGGCCGTGCGGAACAACCGAAGGGTCGAGGCGCACGCACCCACCGTGACGGGCACGCACAATCGGGGCTCTGACATCTGCTTCCTTCCAGCGAAGAGTCGTACCCGGCAGACGCTAGAACCGTCACCGGCCACAATCCTCCATCGCTACGCAATTCGGACGCCGGCCGCGGAAATATTGACGCGACGTTGACAGCAGCACCGCCTTTACTGGCATTTATCCATTTCGTACGTGAAGGGCATCAAGGAGCCGTCAAGGTCGCTTGCGGCGGTATTCGGCACCGCGCATAGTGGAAGGCGCTGACACATCCCGTCCTTCCCAGGACACGTGCAGTGCGAGCCAAGCACAGCGGTCCGCGGCGTGCCGCTCCCCATCCCCGATGACCGGCACGAGGCCTCCCGGTGCGCCTGCGGCCACCGCGAGACACGGCCGGGCATGCCGTGTCACGGTCGGCTCCCCTTTCTCGGGAGGCCCCTTCACCCTCTTCGCATCGACCGGAGTTGAGCCATCCATGACCACCCGCGCCTCGACGAGCGTGGAAACGATCAAAAAGGAGATTCTCCTCCTCGCGGCCAGGGCGCTCGGCGACGCACACGCCCGCGTCCCGAGCGGGCGGTACATGGCTCTCGCAACACGGCTGGCCAGGACCGACGAGGGCTGGCTGATCCGGATGCTCGGCTGGATGGGCCGCCATGCCCCACTGCGCAACCTGCGGCTGGCCACGCTGGCCGAGCTGGCGCAGGCCCGCCTCGAGACCGGCTCCGCGGGCACCCGGCAACTGATCGACCAGTGCCTGCACCGCGCCGACGAGCCCGGTGAGCTGCTCGCCTACTGGCTCCAGTGGTACGGCAGATCTCTCCCCCAGCCCGTCAAGCGCGGCATCGCCGACGCCGCCGCCCGGCTCTATGACGAGCTCGCCCTGGCCACCTACGACAGCCCCGGCGCCCCGTTGCGCTTCGCAGACGTGCTGTCGCTGACGCACCCGGTCCCTCAGGGGACGAGGCAGGCGGCCGTGTTCCGCTACGCCGTCGCTCGCAGGCGCGGTGACCTCGACGACATCCCCGCATCGCTCTCCCTGCTTCGCGCCCGCCGAGCCCTCTACCAGCTCCCTCCCGCCCGGCGTCCTGTCCTGCTGGAACGCTCCGGCGCGGCCCGTACGCTGGCGGAGGCCGCTATGACCGGGGCCACCGTGCGACGCTGGCTGCTCGGCACGATGACCGGTCCGGCCTGGGCGGCCGTGGTGCCGTCAATGTCCTACCGGGACCGGCTCACCCACCTGGCCGCCTTCGACCGCGACGGGATGCCCGACGAGATCGCCCATCAAGTGGCCGAGGAGCTCGCGGAGCCCGCGTCGGTGCTGCGCTCCGGCGTGACGCCGCTGGAGGTTTTCACCGCCCTGCGTTCTGTGCCAGGCTCGCGCTGGAGCCGCGCGCTCCGGCTGGCCATGGAGGTCTCGCCGGCCAACATTCCGGTGCTGCCCGGCCGCACGCTCGTGGTGATCGACCGAGGCGACCTCATGGCCGGTCCGGCGAGCGCCGGCTTGACCAGGGCGGACACCGCCACGGTCTTCGGCGCGGCGCTCGCCTGCCGCGCCTCCCACGCTCAGGTCGTCGTGCTCGGTACGCCCGTCGTCACGGTGACGGTCCGGCCGGGAGAGCCGCTGCTGGACGTACTCGACCGCTTCGGTGAGGGCGTGGGCGGCTCGGCGAGCCCGGCCCAGGTCATCCGCGCCCACGTGACCGGTCAGGACCGGGTCGTCGTCCTCACCCATCCCGACCAGGCGGCCGAAGCCGCCCAGGCCATCACGGGCCCGGGCCAGGAACACGTGATCACCGATGTCACCAGCGGCTGGTTCACCGCGATCCCGCACGTCGAGATGGCATGTACGGCGGACTGGCCCTTCTGACGGAAGCCGGCGCGAGCGCCTTGGGACTACCTGAACGTCCACGGCCAGGTCCGCCGGTTCACCAGTGAGATCGGGTGCCACCGCGACCATTGACCGGGTACGCGCCCCGCTACGGCGCTGAGCCGTAGTCGCGCCACTCCCGGTCCACCCGCACAGACGCCCTGCGGGCGACCCACCACGGGAGCAGCACCGTCACGACCAGCCAGCCGGCCGCTCCGGCCGGAACGGCGGCGATGAGGGCGCCGAGGCCGACCTCCGCCGTCCCGATCGGCGGCGGCGTGAGCCGGCCCTGGTCGTCGAGCCAGACCCGGGCGGCGGTGCCGGAGACGCGGTCCAGCGGCATACGGGCCCAGCCGCTGTGCTGTCCGCCGTCCCACGTGACGCGGGACACGGTGGCCCGCTCCTCGACGACCTCCGCGGTGACCTGCCGGTGCGTGGCGTGGTAGGCGTCGATCTCGCGTATGAGTGAGCCGGCGGCCAGCAGCCCGGCGACGCAACCGGCCAGAAGTGTGACCAGGATTGTGAGGCCGGCCGGCCGGTGCCCGCGCGCCGCCCAGGTCCACTCCCCCGTGGGCCTCATGAGACGCGGAAGCGCATCCGGCACACCACCGCGTCGGTGCGCCGCCGCAGCGCCCTGGCCAGCACCGCGCCGCGCTGGTTCTGCAGCATCCGCTGCCAGGCGTGCTCCGGCTCGACCTCGGCGATCAGCACGAACACGTGCGGCTCGGGAACCTCGGCCAGGTACGACAGCAGCGGCTCGTCCAGCCGACGGCGGGCGTCGAAGAGCTGCACCAGCTCCACACCCGGATCCCAGCGGTCCCAATCCTCGACGAACGCCCGTGCCTGCCGTTCCTCCTCGGGATGGGTAACGTTCACGGCCACCACCCGGTCACCCAGCGACAGCGCCGCAGACAACGCGTCCCGGGTCAGCCGGGTGACCGCGTGCACCGGCACCACGACCAGCGAGCGGCGCGGCCGCGGCGGCATCGGGGTCCTGCCCAGCTCCAGCCGCTCCCCGATCCGCACGTACGAGCGGTTCACCCATTCCATACCCGCCACCAGCAGCGGCAGCGCCACCACGATCAACCAGCCGCCCTCACCGAACTTCGAGGTCGTCACCACGATCGCGGCCACGAAGGTCAGCAGCGCGCCGAACCCGTTCAGCCCGGCCCGCCACCGCCACCCGGCGGGCCGGTCGGAGACCCAGTGCCGGACCATGCCCGCCTGCGACAGCGTGAACCCCACGAACACCCCGATCGCGAACAGCGGCACCAGCAGGTTCATCTCACCGCGGGCCACGATGAGCAGCAGGCCGCTGGCCACGGCCAGGAACGCGATGCCGTAGCGGTGCACCTGCCGCTCCGCGCGCAGGGCGAAGAAGTGCGGCAGGTTGTTGTCGCGGGCCAGCAGCTGGGCCAGCACCGGCAGCCCGCCGAAGGAGGTGTTCGCGGCCAGCGCCAGCAGCACCACGGTGGCGAACTGCACCACGTAGAACAGCGGCCCGTCCCCCAGCGACGCCCGCGTGACCTGCGCGAGCACGGTCACCCCATCCACCGGGGCGATGGCGAACTTCTCGATCAGCGCGGCCACGCCCAGCAGCATGAACGCCAGCAGGGCGCCCAACGCGACCTCGGCCCGCTGCGCCCGCCGTACCCGGGGCCTCCTGAAGGACGGCACCGCGTTGGCGATCGCCTCCACGCCGGTCAGCGAGGCGCAGCCGTTCGCGAACGCCTTCAAAAGCAGCAGCACCCCGACCGTCTGCAGGCTGCTCACCTGGTGCGCGACGTCGACGGTCGGCCCACTCCGGACCAGCCCCGCCACGACGACCAGCCCGATCGCACCCACGTAGATCACGGTGGGGGCGATGAACGCGCGGGCGCTGTGCGCGATCCCGCGCAGGTTGATCGCGGTCACCAGCGCCAGCACCGCCAGGCACAGCTCCACCGTGTACGGCAGCAGCCCGGGAAAGGCCGAGGTCAGCGCGGCGACCCCGGCGGCCACCGAGACGGCGACGTTGAGCACATAGTCGATGATCAGTGAGGCCCCGGCCACCAGGCCGGCCCGCCGTCCGAGGTAGGTCTTGGCCACCCCGTACGCGCCGCCGCCCTCCGGGAAGGCGGCGATGACCTGCCGGTAGGAGAGGGTGAGCACGGCCAGCAGGGCCGCGATGGTCAGCGTGACCGGGATGGTGAACCCGAGCCCGGCGCCACCTGCCAGGGCGAGGACCAGCACGATCGCCTCGGGCCCGTACGCCACCGACGCCATCGCGTCCAGCGACAGCGCGGCCAGCCCGCCGACGACCGACAGCCGATGCCGTTCGCCGGTATCGACCGGCTCCTTGGTAGCGGCGGGAGTTTTGACGATGGACATGGAGAATGCTCCTGAATGAGGGTTTCGTCCCCATGCTGCTCCCGATACACCCCCAGGAACGCCCATATATACGCGTTTCAGACGCGAAGCGCCCTAATACCTACGTGAAATCTACGAGGCTGGTCAGCCGACGTGGACGTGCGGCCTGTGCTCCGGGTCCGGCTCGGCCTGGCGCACCCTGATCGGCGGGTATCACCCGTTGCGGGCGTAGTCGCGCCAGCGCTCGTCCAGGTCCTTGACCGCCTTCCTGGCCACCCATCGGTGCGTCAGGGAGCGGGCCTGCCACAACGCCAGCCACACCGCCCCGCCCGCCAAAGTGCCGGTCACCAGGAAGCCGAAGACGACCTCCACCGGCCCGTACGGGCGGGGCACCGGCCGGCCCTGGCGGTCGAGCCAGATCCGGGCGCGCGTGTCGGAAACGTGGTCCAGCGGTGTGCGCACTTGGCCGGCGCGCTGTACGCCGGCTCCGTCCTTCCAGGTCACCTGGGCGACGATGGCCTTCTCCTCGACCACCTGAGCGACGACCTGATGGTGGGTGGCGCGATAGGCGCGGATCGCGTCGGTGACCAGGACGCCGGCGGCGCAGCCGGCCACGAGCGCGATGACGGCCATGATGGCGCGCGATCCGAGCCGGTACGAGTGGGCGACGGTCGCGGGCGTGACGACGCTGGGCATCAACAGGGCTCCTACGTGGGGATTCTCCTCATGTTCGCCTCGGAGGAGCCGCTTGACGCCCGTCGCTACGGAACCTGGACGCCGTTTTGATGCCCGTCTACGGCACCTTTACGGATGTTCTGTTCCTTGGTGAAGCGCAGGTCCTGCCGGTCCAGATGGCGCCGCAGGCGGCGGGTGTCTTCGCTCGAACTGCAGGGAGCTCCAGCACCGCGCCGGAGACCCCGTTCAGCCGTTTTCGCGCCATGGCAATCCTCCGAGGGCCTTGCTCGAGGGCACTATTCCTTCTCTGGGAACGGTCGTCGCCGGTTTGACAGGTCCTGAACGGTTCGGGGCGAGCTTCTACGGGATCCTGACGCGCCACGAAAGCGGTGCGCGAAGCCGCGCGTAGGGATGCCGTTAAAAATCAGGCTCCGGCCGTATGGAACCCGTCAAGAACGCCAAAATCGCCCAAATCTCGGGGTTTGCTTGCCTTGGAGCCGCCCGGGATAGGTGCGGCCGAAACAACTTGTCCAGATTGAGGAGTGGGGATGGCTGACGTCATCTTCGTCGCCCTGACGATCGCGATTTTCGTGGTCTTCGGGCTGGTGGTGAAGGCGGTGGAGCGGCTGTGAGCGCCGTCAATGCCACCGGTCTTGTCGTAGTCGTCGGCCTGGTGATCTTCATGGTCGCGGCCCTGCTCTTCCCGGAGCGTTTCTGATGAGCATGACCGCGGCAGGGATGATCTTCATAGTCTCCCTGATCGTCGCCCTGGCCCTGGTGTACAAGCCGTTGGGCGACTACATGTACCGGGCTTACACGACCACCAAGCACAACGTCGTCGAGCGCGGCATCTACCGGCTGCTGGGGGTGCGCGCGGATGCCGAGCAGAGCTGGGGCGTGTACGCGCGCAGCGTGCTGGCGTTCTCGGTGATCTCGATCCTGGTCGTGTACGGCATCCAGCGGCTGCAGGACAAGCTGCCGCTGAGCCTGGGCATGAAGCCGGTCACCGACCACATCGCCTGGAACACCGCGATCAGCTTCGTCACCAACACCAACTGGCAGGCCTACTCGGGCGAATCCACGATGGGCCACCTGGCCCAGATGATGGCCCTGGCCGTGCAGAACTTCGTGTCCGCCTCGGTGGGCATGGCGGTGGCCATCACCCTGGTACGCGGCTTCGCCCGCCGCACGTCCGACACGATCGGCAACTTCTGGGTGGACCTGGTCCGCGGCACCGTCCGCATCCTGCTGCCGATCGCCTTCGTAGGCGCCCTCGTCCTGGTGGCCGGCGGGCTGATCCAGAACTTCTCCGGCCTGCACGAGGTGACCACGCTGACCGGCGGCACCCAGTCGATCACCGGTGGCCCGGTCGCGAGCCAGGAGGCCATCAAGGAACTGGGCACCAACGGCGGCGGCTTCTACAACGCCAACTCCGCCCACCCCTTCGAGAACGCCACGAGCTGGACGAACTGGTTCGAGATCTTCCTGATCCTCGTGATCCCGTTCTCACTGACGCGCACCTTCGGCAAGATGGTCGGGCAGGTCAGGCAGGGGTACGCGATCCTCGCCGTGATGGCCGTCATCGCGCTGGCCAGCGTGCTGCTCACCAACGTCTTCGAGCTGTCCGGCAACGCGACAGTGCCGCAGGCCGTCGGCGCGGCCATGGAAGGCAAGGAAGTCCGCTTCGGCATCTCCAACTCCGCCACCTTCGCCGCGTCCACGACGCTGACGTCGACCGGCGCGGTGAACTCCTTCCACGACTCCTACACCCCGTTCGGCGGCATGATGACGTTGTTCAACATGATGCTGGGCGAGGTCGCCCCCGGCGGCGTCGGGTCAGGGCTCTACGGCATGCTGATCCTGGCCGTCATCACGGTGTTCGTGGCGGGCCTGATGGTCGGCCGCACCCCCGAGTACCTGGGCAAGAAGATCGGCTCACGCGAGATCAAGCTGGCGTCGATGTACTTCCTGGTCACGCCGGTGCTGGTGCTGATCGGCACCGCGTTCGCGATGGGCTCGGCCGAGCAGCGGGCGAGCATGCTCAACACAGGCCCCCACGGCCTGTCCGAGGTGCTGTACGCGTTCACCAGCGCCTCCAACAACAACGGCTCGGCGTTCGCCGGTATCACGGTCAACACGCCCTGGTACGACGTGGCGCTCGGACTGTGCATGGCGTTCGGCCGGTTCCTGCCGATCATCCTGACGCTGGCGCTGGCCGGCTCGCTGGCCCAGCAGGCACCGGTGCCCGCGGGCGCGGGGACGCTGCCGACGCACCGGCCGCAGTTCGTCGGCATGGTCGTCGGCGTGACGATCATCCTGGTCGCCCTCACCTTCCTCCCGGCCCTCGCGCTCGGCCCCATCGCAGAAGGACTTTCGTAACATGTCAACCCCCGTGCTCGATGCGCCGGGCCAGGCCCCGGCGCCGAAGCGGAACGGCCGCGTGGGCGGCGGTCTGCTGGACCCGAAGCAGATGCTCAGGTCGCTGCCGGACGCGATGAAGAAGCTCAACCCGGTCACGCTGTGGCGCAACCCGGTGATGTTCATCGTCGAGATCGGCGCCGTGTTCACCACCGTGCTCGCGGTCGTCAACCCGTCGTTCTTCGCCTGGGCCATCGTGATCTGGCTCTGGCTGACGGTCGTCTTCGCCAACCTGGCCGAGGCCGTGGCCGAAGGGCGTGGCAAGGCCCAGGCCGCCACGTTGCGCAAGGCCAAGACGGACACGCAGGCCCGCCGGCTCAAGAGCCGCACCTCGGCCGAGTGGGACGTCATCAGAGCCCCGGAGCTCCAGCAAGGCGACATCGTCATCGTCGAGGCCGGCGAGATCATCCCCGGCGACGGCGACGTGATCGAGGGCATCGCGTCGGTGGACGAATCGGCCATCACCGGCGAGTCCGCCCCGGTGATCCGCGAGTCCGGCGGCGACCGCTCCGCCGTCACCGGCGGCACGAAGGTGCTGTCCGACAAGATCATCGTCCAGATCACGCAGAAGCCCGGCGAGAGCTTCATCGACCGCATGATCGCTCTCGTCGAGGGCGCCAACCGGCAGAAGACGCCCAACGAGATCGCCCTCAACATCCTCCTCGCGGCGCTGACCATCATCTTCCTGGTGGCCACCGCGACCATGCAGCCGCTCGCCATCTACTCCAAGTCCATCAACCCGGGAGTGCCCGACTCCCTGGCGCTCACCGGCGACGGAGTCACCGGCATCGTGCTGGTCTCGCTGCTGGTCTGCCTGATCCCGACCACGATCGGCGCCCTGCTGTCGGCCATCGGCATCGCGGGCATGGACCGCCTCGTCCAGCGCAATGTCCTGGCCATGTCCGGCCGCGCCGTCGAAGCCGCCGGGGACGTGTCCACGCTGCTGCTGGACAAGACCGGCACGATCACGCTGGGCAACCGGCAGGCCAGCGAGTTCGTCCCGGTGGCGGGGGTGAGCGAGGCGGACTTGGCGCAGGCGGCGCAGCTGTCCAGCCTGGCGGATGAGACGCCGGAGGGCCGCTCGATCGTGGTGTTCGCCAAGCAGCAGTACGGCCTGCGCGAGCGCCAGCCGGGCGAGCTGGCCCACGCCGACTGGGTGCCGTTCACCGCTCAGACCCGCATGTCCGGCGTCAACCTGGACGGGCGCGAGGTCCGCAAGGGCGCGGCCACCGCGGTGATGAAGTGGGTACGCGATGCCGGCGGCCACCCCACCGACGAGGTCGGCCACCTCGTGGACGGCATCTCCGCCTCCGGCGGCACCCCACTGGTCGTCGCGGAGAAGGGCCGCGTGCTCGGCGTCATCCACCTCAAGGACGTGGTCAAGCAGGGCATGCGCGAACGCTTCGACGAGATGCGCCGCATGGGCATCCGCACTGTCATGATCACCGGTGACAACCCGCTGACCGCCAAGGCCATCGCCGACGAGGCCGGGGTGGACGACTTCCTCGCCGAGGCGACCCCTGAGGACAAGCTGGCGCTGATCAGGAAGGAGCAGGAGGGCGGCCGGCTGGTCGCGATGACCGGCGACGGCACCAACGACGCCCCCGCCCTGGCTCAATCCGACGTCGGCGTCGCCATGAACACCGGCACCTCGGCCGCCAAAGAGGCCGGGAACATGGTGGACCTCGACTCCAACCCGACCAAGCTGATTGAGATCGTCGAGATCGGCAAGCAGCTGCTCATCACCCGGGGCGCGCTGACCACGTTCTCGATCGCCAACGACATCGCCAAATACTTCGCGATCATCCCGGCCATGTTCGCGGCGGTCTATCCCGGCCTGGACGCGCTGAACATCATGCGACTGGCCAGCCCGCAGTCCGCGATCCTGTCCGCGGTCGTGTTCAACGCGCTGGTGATCATCGCGCTGATCCCGCTGGCCCTGCGCGGAGTCAGATATCGGCCCTCCAGCGCTTCCAAGCTGCTCTCCCGCAACCTGTACGTCTACGGCCTGGGCGGCATCATCGCGCCGTTCATCGGCATCAAGCTCATCGACCTGCTCATCCAGTTCCTTCCGGGGATGTCATAAATGGAACGCATGCCTAGCTGGATCCGCCAGCACCTCGCCGCGATCCGGGCGGTCGTCGTCCTGACCGTGCTCCTCGGCCTGATCTACCCACTGGTCACCACCGGCGTCGCCCAGGCACTGTTCAACGGCAACGCCAACGGGTCGATCGTGCAGGCCGGCGGCAAGGACGCCGGCAGCGCGATCATCGGCCAGTCCTTCACCGACGCCGACGGCAACCCGGTCAAGAAGTACTTCCAGTCCCGCCCGTCGGCCGCCGGCGACGGCTACGACCCGACCTCGACCAGCGCCAGCAACCTCGGCCCCGAGGACGTCGTGGACACGCTGCCGGTGCCTGGCACCGAGGACGAGGGGAGGCAGTCGCTGCTCACCCAGGTGTGCGCCCGCTCCAAGGCGATCGGCGAGCTGGAAGGCGTCAGCGGCGCCCGCCCGTACTGCACCTCGGACGGGGTCGGCGCGGTGCTCAAGGTCTTCCCCGACCGCGCGGTCAGCGTCAACCAGGCCTGCCCCGCCACCCCCTTCGTCACCACCTACCAAGGGCTGAAGGTGGAGTGCGCCAAGCCGGGCGAGGACTACGCCGCGGGCCGGACCGTCCCGATCAAGGGGAACGCGGGCACGCCCGCAGTGCCCGCCGACGCCGTCACGGCGAGCGGCTCCGGCCTCGACCCGCACATCTCCGTCGCCTACGCCGAACTCCAGGCGCCTCGCGTGGCCAAGGAGCGCGGGATCTCCGTCGAGCAGGTCAAGGCGCTGATCGGCGACCACACGACGGGCCGGGCGCTCGGCTTCATGGGCGAGCCTGCCGTCAACGTGCTCGAACTCAACCTGGCACTCGACGGGAGGTGACATGAGAGGGCGGCTGAGGGTCTACCTGGGCGCGGCGCCCGGGGTGGGCAAGACGTACGCAATGCTCTGCGAGGGCCGCCGCGGGCTGGAGCGCGGACGGGACGTGGTCGTGGGCTTCGTCGAGACCCACGGCCGCCCCCGCACCACGGCCCTCCTGGAGGGCATGGAGGTGATCCCGCGCAAGACCCTGGTCTATCGCGGGGCCACCTTCACCGAGCTGGACGTGGACGCCGTCATCGCGCGCAAGCCCAAGATCGCGCTGATCGACGAGCTGGCCCACACCAAAGTGCCAGGCGCCAGGAACGTCAAGCGCTGGCAGGACATCGACGAGATCCTCGACGCCGGCATCGACGTCATCTCGACGGTCAACATCCAGCACCTGGAGTCCGTCAACGACGTCGTCCAGGAGATCACCGGCATCCCGCAGCGCGAGACCGTACCCGACGAGGTGGTCCGGCGGGCGAACCAGGTCGAACTCGTCGACATGTCCCCGGAAGCGCTACGCAGGAGGATGGCGCACGGCAACGTCTACGCACCCGAGAAGCTCGACGCGGCCCTGTCGAACTACTTCCGCATCGGCAACCTGACCGCCCTCCGTGAGCTGGCCCTGCTCTGGGTCGCGGGAAAAGTCGATGACCAGCTCGACCGCTACCGCGCCGAGCACGGCATCGCCACCACCTGGGAGACCCGCGAACGCGTCGTGGTCGCACTCACCGGCGGCCCGGAAGGCGACACTCTGGTACGCCGGGCGGCTCGCATCGCCGCCCGCACCAAGGGCGCCGACCTGCTGGCCGTCCACGTCACCAGCGCCGACGGGCTGACCGGCGGCGACCCGGCGAACCTGGCCCGCCAGCGCTCCCTGGTGGAGAGCATGGGCGGCACCTACCACCAGGTCGTCGGCGACGACATCCCGAGAGCCCTGCTCGACTTCGCCCGCGGCGTCAACGCCACCCAGCTCGTGCTCGGGGCATCCAGAAGAGGCCGCTTCGCGCAGGTCTTCTCCCGCGGCGTCGGGGTCGAGACCACGGCCCAGTCCGGCTCCATCGACGTCCACATGATCACCCACGAGGAGGCGCAGAAGGGCCGCAGCCGGCCCGAACGCTCCCGGGCGGCGTTGACCACGAAGCGCCGTTTGACCGGCTGGGTGCTGGCGGTGGCCGGGATGCCGCTGCTCACCGCCCTGCTGTGCCCGTTCAGGGACGTGCTGTCGCTGCCCAGCGAGATCCTCTTCTTCCTCTGCCTGACGGTCGGGGTCGCGCTGGCCGGCGGCATGTGGCCGGCCATCACCGCGGCCGTCGGAGGGTCGCTGCTGCTCAACTACTACTTCACGCCGCCGATCGGCGAGTTCACCATCAACGACCCGGAGAACTTTTTCGCGCTGGTCGTGTTCGTGCTGGTGGCGGCCGCGGTCAGCACGATCGTGGACCTGGCGGCCCGCCGTACCAGAGAGGCGGCCCGCGCCCGGGCGGACGCGGAGGCGCTGTCCACGCTGGCCGGGCACGTGCTGCGCGGCGAGGCGGCACTTCCGTCGCTGCTCGGCCGCCTGCGCGAGACGTTCGGGCTGGATTCGGTCACCCTGCTCGAACGCCTCAGTGAGCCCACGCCGGACGACCAGTCCGAGCCCGGAGCCTGGCGCATCCTCGCCACCACCGGCCAGACCCCGTGCGCCAACCCCGCCGCGGCCGACACCGACGTACAGATCGACGACCGGCTCGTGCTCGCCGCCCGCGGCCGGCTACTGGACGCCAGCGACCGGCGCGTCCTGGAGGCGTTCGCCGCCGAAGCCGCCGTCGCGCTCCGGCAGGAACGCCTGCAGGAGGAGGCCCAGCAGGCCAAACCCCTGGCCGAAGCCGACAAGATGCGCACCGCCCTGCTCGCCGCCGTCAGCCACGACCTGCGCACCCCGCTGGCCGCCGCCAAGGCCTCCGTCGAGAGCCTGCGCAGCCCCGACATCGAGTGGTCGCCCGAGGATCGCGACGAACTGCTCGACACCGCACACCAATCGCTGAACCGCCTCGACCGGCTGGTGGAGAACCTGCTCGACATGAGCCGCCTGCAAGCGGGAGTGCTCGGCCTGTCACTCCAGCCCGTCGCGCTGGAGGAGGTGGTCCCCCGCGCCGTCGACGACCTCGGGACCCTCCGCGACCGGATCGAGGGCGACATCTCCGTCGAACTCCCCGAGATCGTCGCCGACCCCACGCTACTCGAACGCGTTCTGGTCAACCTGATGACCAACGCCGTCCGCTACAGCCCAGCCGACCAGAAGGTGCTCATCACTGCCAGCTGGCACGACGACCAGGTCGAGATCCGCGTCATCGACCGCGGCCCCGGAATCCCGCGCGAATACTACGACCGCGTCTTCCTGCCCTTCCAGCGGCTCGGCGACCGCGACAACGGCACCGGCGTCGGTCTCGGGCTCGCGCTCTCCCGCGGCCTGACCGAGGCCATGGGCGGCGCGCTCGTACCCGAAGAGACACCAGGGGGAGGTCTCACCATGACCGTCCAGATGCCCATCTCATCGCAGGCGATGACAGCATGACCAAGATCCTCGTCGTCGACGACGAACCGCAGATCCTGCGAGCGCTGCGCATCAACCTGGCCGCCCGCCAATACGAGGTCGCGGTCGCCGCGGACGGCTCCTCCGCACTGCGCCAGGCCGCCGAATGGCACCCCGACCTCGTCGTGCTCGACCTCGGGCTGCCCGACATCGACGGCGTCGACGTCATCCACGGCCTGCGCGGCTGGACCCGGATCCCCATCGTCGTGCTGTCCGGCCGGGCCGGCAACCAGGACAAGATCGATGCTCTGGACGCCGGAGCCGACGACTACGTGACGAAACCGTTCAGCATCGAGGAGTTCCTCGCCCGCGTCCGCGCCGTCTCCCGCCGCGCCGCCATCCACGAAGCCGAGCTCGCCAGCATCCAGATCGGTGACCACAAGGTCGACCTGGTCGGCAAGACGATCTCAGGCGGCGTGCGGCTCACTCCCACCGAGTGGCACATCCTGGAGATCCTGCTCCGCAACCCCGGCAAGCTCATCCCCCAGCGCTACCTGCTGACCGAGGTATGGGGCAGCAAACACGTGAAGGAGACCCACTACCTGCGCCAGTACATGGCCCAACTCCGCCGCAAACTCGAACGCGACCCCGCCCGCCCCCTCCACCTGATCACCGAACCGGGCATGGGCTACCGCTTCACCCCATGACTCCCCAGCACGAAGTGTTCGCGTCAATACGCGTCATGAAGGCTTTTCCTGCTCACGCCCGCGAGAGACAGTTGAGGTATGAGCGGACGGACACTCGATCTGGCCATCCTCCGCACCTGGGCGGTCGTCTTCGTGATCGTGTCGCTGGTCGTGCCGGGGATCGCGAATCTCATCGTGGCCTGGGTGGGCGGCGTCGCCCTCCTCTGGTACGACGACCTGGCGCGTCACAGCTCGGGGTATGGCTCGCTGCGCCCCCGCTGGCTCCACTGACACGTTCCCGCGCCAGCCTCAACTCGGCCTGGCGCCGCGCTGCCGTGCTGCACCTGCCCGCGGCAGAACGGTGCACCAGGGCCGGAGAGCTGCTCGAACGCTTCGACCTCAAAGCCGTGCGCCTTCGCGCCGGCCTGGTCACCAAGGCCGTCGGCGGCGCGAGAGCGGCGGTGCGCAGTCGAAGGCTACTTTCATTCGAAATGAAGCCGTCGCGGCCCTGAATCTCCTTGTCTTTTTACCGCAAACAGCGAGTAATACTCCAATCAGAGGATCAGTCGGATCGAGATCAGCACCCCTTCACGGGTATAGCTTCTGACGTCACTCATCGCCAGCAGGAGGGTGCGCCGCGAAAATGACGCGTCACGTCGCCGAGAACAGGCCCGTCGGTGTACGGCGGATGATGCTGTTCACGCTGGCGGTGGTCGTACCGGGGATCATCGCGATGTCGTCGGCACCTGCACACGCAATGGCGATCCACGGGCCCCCGAACTGGGGAAACGGCAAGCACAACAAGAACTACGTGGCGGTGAAGAGCCCCACCATCATGCATGGCGCACAGCAGATATCGGTTTCCATCAGCAGCAGGACAAAAACGCAGGCCGCCTTCTGCAAGAGAAGGGCCTGGACCTGCAAGATCTCCCAGAGAATAGGTTACTGACCGATTATCCGCCTCACCCGTCCGACGCCGCCGGAGTCGGACCTGTCAACTCGGCGCTCGCTAATGGCTTGGCAATGACCTGGCCGCGGAGTGTCGAGTACAGATCGACACTCCGCTGGTCAGTATGCTGGCAAATGACTCCACACCCCTTATTAGTAGGGCGACAAAAGAATGATTTGTCAGCATCACGGCAGAGCAGTCAGATCGTACTTTCTTGCCTGCGCGTTCGCTTCGACGATATTCATGGGGTGCCTCACGCCGCTTTCTGCGGATGCGACCACATCGAGCGCCCAGCCGAAGCACAAGGCGAAGAGCCTCGACGTCGATTCAGATGCCGATGGCGGATCCGTGAACAGCAAGACGATCTCCGTGGACAGTCCTACCAACAACCAGGGCAACCAGCACACGTCGACCAGCACTCCCGGCGGGACCACCAGCGTTCAGAACGCTCTTTGCCGGCGAACCCCGGTGTGCAGGATCACCCAGAAGGTCATCGTGGTCGCTCCCGGAAAGGCCAAGGAGACCGTTCAACCATCGGAGAGCACCGCCACGCCGCAAGAGATCGATCCCTCTGAGCCGGAAAGCGCCGAAGCGCTCAATGCCGAAAAAGCCATCGACCCTGCGCCGGAGCGAAACGAGAACCTCCCGATCAAGGAAGCCGTTCGCGACCTGGAGATGGCCCTGTTGTCGCGGATGATCGAGGACGTCCGTAGCGGGCGCCCGACCACCGACCTGGCCGACCCGTTCAGGTGGGGTCCGCTCGCTGGTAGGCCGTGCTCATCGCTACCGCCGCCGTCACGATGCTCATGACGATGCCGTACACAGGGCCGCCTTCGACGGAATGAGGCCACCGCGAAACGCGGTGACCTGCGGCGCGAGTCCGGCCGGGACAGGGCGTCGCACTGCTGGAAGTCGGCGAGTGCCCGAGCAGCCGTACGCGATGAGCAAGGTCCCCGTCGAGGTGCTCCGCCGTTCCCTGGCCCAGACCATCGGCGCGCGAGAAATCACCGTCAACGCCGTGGCATCCGGGCCGACGGTCACCGACATGAACCCGTGGATGCTCGGCAACCCCAAGGTCCAGCAGATGGTCGCGACGGGCAACGCCATCCCCCGCGTCGGCCGGCCCGAGGACGTCGCCGACGTGGTGGCCTTCCTGGCCTCCGAGGCCGGTCGCTGGGTGACCGGGCAGGTCATCGACGCCTCGGGAGGGTGCTTCCTCGGCCCTCGGATATGAGCTGACAACGGCGCAACCGGCGGCGATCAGGTCTGATGCGGTGTCGTATCAGCGGCCGTGTCAGCACGGCGACGGCCCGGTGTCAGAGCGGTCGGCGATGGTGGACGCCATGAACAGTTCAGCGATTGCGACCCAGGCCCTGTTGTTCACGTGGTCGCGGGGTTGGCCGGAGGGTCTTGAAGCCGCTGATGGCCTGGCGGTTCCCGCCGTTCACGCCTGCAGGTGGCAGGAGCCGGCACCTCCCACCGCCACGAGGAGCTTGCGTCACCGCTATTCAGCGTTACTATATACCAGTAGCTAGCAGCGCTTAGTAGCTGAAGGGGGTGTTCCATGGGCAAGCAGATGACGGAGATGCTCAAGGGAACGCTGGAGGGCATCGTCCTCGCGATCTTGTCCGGCCGGCCCGCGTACGGCTACGAGATCACGGCGTGGCTGCGGGATCAGGGCTTCTTCGACATCGCCGAGGGCACTGTCTACGCGCTCCTCGTCAGGATCGAGCGGCGCGGCCTGGTCGACGTGGAGAAGGTCCCGTCCGAGAAGGGGCCGCCGCGCAAGGTGTACTCGCTCAATTCTCAGGGGCGGGAGTATCTCGAAGAGTTCTGGAGGACCTGGAGCTTCCTCGCCGAACGGCTCGAACAGCTCCGAAAAGGAGGAAATTAGACATGGCCTCAGGATGGATCGAAAAGGTCACGGGGTCACTCGAGGACAAGAAGCGCTACCGGCAGTACAAGGAGCGCATCCGACAGCTTCCCGCGACCTATCGCACAGCGGCTGAGGCGCTGGAGCGGTATCTGATGCAGTTCGGGTGGGGGGACGGCGCCGGCTGGCTTTCGATGTACGAGGACCTCCTCTACCTGTTCGAGCAGAGCGCGGCGAACAAGACCCCGATCCGCGAGATCGTCGGGGAGGACCCCGTGGAGTTCATCGAGGATTTCGTTCGGAGCTACCCGGCGGGCCAGTGGAGGCTCCGGGAGCGGCAACGACTGATCAACGCCATCGAGCGCGCCGCTGGAGAAGAAGAGGAGGCCGTCTGATGACGACACAGCACGCCCAGGCGATTCATGTGCAGGGCCTGGAGAAGTCGTACAAGGAGCTGCAGGTGTTGCGCGGCGTGGACTTCGACGTGGCGCGGGGCAGTATCTTCGCGCTGCTCGGCTCGAACGGGGCGGGCAAGACCACGGTCGTGAAGATCCTGTCCACGCTGCTCAAGGCCGACGCGGGCACGGCCAGCGTCAACGGCTTCGACGTCGCCACGCAACCGGCGAAGGTGCGCGAGTCCATCAGCCTCACCGGGCAGTTCGCCGCCGTCGACGAGATCCTCAGCGGGCGCGAGAACCTGGTGCTGGTCGCCCGGTTGCGGCACCTCAAGGATCCGGGCAAGATCGCCGACGACCTGCTCGAGCGTTTCTCGCTGACCGACGCCGGCGCGCGGAAGGTGGCGACGTACTCGGGGGGCATGCGCCGCCGCCTCGACATCGCGATGAGCCTCATCGGCAACCCGCCGCTCATCTTCCTCGACGAGCCGACCACCGGGCTCGACCCCCAGGCACGCATCGAGGTGTGGCAGGCCGTCAAGGAACTCGCCGACCAGGGCACGACGGTGCTGCTCACCACCCAGTATCTCGACGAGGCCGAACAACTCGCCGACCGGATCGCGATCCTCCACGAGGGCCGGATCATCGTCAACGGCACCCTCACCGAGCTCAAGCAGCTCCTCCCGCCCGCCAAGGTCGAATACGTCGAAAAGCAGCCGACCCTCGAGGACATCTTCCTCGCCCTCGTCGGCACGAAGGCATAAGGAACAACGATGAGCAAGCATTTCTTCGGCGACACCACCGTCCTGTTAGGACGATCCCTGCGCCACATCACGCGCAGCGTGGACACCATCATCACGACCGCGGTCATGCCGATCGCCATGATGCTGCTGTTCGTCTACGTCTTCGGCGGCGCGATCAACACCGGCTCGGATTCTTATGTGAACTACCTGCTGCCCGGCATCCTGCTCATCACGATCGCCTCGGGCATCGCCTACACCGCATACCGGCTCTTCATGGACATGAAGAGCGGCATCTTCGAACGCTTCCAGTCCATGCCGACCGCACGCTCATCCGTCCTGTGGGCGCACGTGCTGACCTCGCTGGTCGCCAACCTGATCTCACTCATCGTCGTCGTGCTCGTCGCCCTGCTCATGGGCTTCCGCTCCGGGGCGGGCGTGCTCGCGTGGCTGTCGGTCGCCGGCATCCTGATCCTGTTCACCCTGGCACTGACGTGGATCGCCGTCATCCCCGGCCTGACCGCGAAGACCATGGAAGGCGCGAGCGCGTTCTCCTACCCGCTCATCTTCCTGCCGTTCCTCAGCTCGGCCTTCGTGCCCACCGCCACCATGCCCGGCCCGCTGCGGGTCTTCGCCGAGAACCAGCCGGTGACCTCCATCGTCAACGCCATCCGCGCCCTGTTCACCCAGCAGCCGGTCGGCACCGACATCTGGATCGCCCTCGCCTGGTGCGTCGGCATCCTCATCGTCGCCTACGGCTTCGCCATGAACGCTTACCGCCGCAAGATCTCCTAGGGCCGTGCTGATGGAGGGCGTCGACTCCACCGAGCAGGCGCTGATGTCGCCCCGATGTCGTGGTCCAGGGCGGTCCGCGCCGCCGCCGACCCGGCTTCTGAATGCAACATAGCTTTCGAGCTGCGAAAAACACGTATATCGCGAGATGAGGAAAGATCATGACTGAATCCCTCCACACCGTCACGACGATGCCGACCGCGCGTCAGCCCGGCTGCCCCTTCGACCCGCCCAAGGAGCTCATCGAGGCCCGCGAGCACGGCCCGATCAGCCGCTTCCCCTTCCCCGACGGACACCAGGGCTGGCTGGTCACCGGCTACGACCTGCTCCGGTCGGTCCTGGCCGACCCGCGGTTCAGCTCACGCAAGGAGCTCATGAGCCATCACCCGCTGGTCGACTTCGGCGAGATCGAGGTCCCTCCCGCGCCGCCCGGCGAGTTCCTCCTCATGGACGAGCCACAGCACAGCCGCTACCGCAAACCGCTGGTGGGCAAGTTCACCGTCCGGCGGATGCGACTGCTCACCGAGCGCGTCGAGCAGATCACCGCCGAACACCTGGACGCCATGGAGAAGGCCGGCCCGTCGGCGGACCTGGTGACCGCGTTCGCCAAGCCCATCCCCGCCATCATCATCTGCGAGCTGCTGGGCGTGCCGTACGAGGACCGGGGCTCCTTCCAAGAGAACATCGACAAGTTCCTCGGCGGCGAGGTCAGCGACGAAGAACTCATCGCCGCCTACACCGCTACTCAGCAGTACCTCGCCGAACTGGTGGCCGCCAAACGCGCCAACCCCACCGACGACGTACTCAGCGACCTGCTCGACAGCGACCTGACCGACGAAGAACTGAAGGGGATCGCCCTGATCCTGCTGTCAGCCGGCTTCGACACCACCGCCAACATGCTGGCGCTCGGCACCTTCGCACTGCTGCAGAACCCGGAGCAACTCGCCGCGCTGCGCGCCGACCCGTCGCTCACCGAGCAAGCCGTCGAGGAACTGCTCCGGTATCTGACCGTCGTCAAACAACTCGCCCGGGTCGCGCTGGAGGACGTCGAGCTCGGCGGCCAGACCATCAAGGCCGGGACCACGGTCATCCTGTCGTACAACACCGCCAACCGCGACCCCGAGCGCTTCACCAACCCCCACACCCTCGACCTCCGCAGGCAGGACGGCGGGCACCTGGCCTTCAGCCACGGCATCCACCAGTGCCTGGGCCAGCAACTCGCCCGCGTCGAGCTGCGCGTCGCGCTCCCCGCACTGCTCAACCGCTTCCCCACCCTGCGCCTCGCCGTACCGGCCGAAGAGGTCGCCCTGCGCCCGGAGACCGCGGACGTCTACGGGGTCAAGAGCCTCCCGGTCACCTGGGACGCGTGACCGCGAGCCAACGACGCGGCCGCCCTGTGGTTGCCCGCCTGCGACGATCGCGTCCGCGGCCCGTTTCCGCCCGTATTCCGGTGGCACCCGGACTTTGCGGCTCGGTCACCGAATCCGCAAAGTCCGGCGCTCCACCGCTTACGCAGCACTCGTGCGAGGCTGACCAGCACCTGTCCCATCCCGCACCACCCTGGTCGACGTCGAGTCCAGGGTGACGTCACCGATGCGATCCGCGCAGCAGGCTAAATGCGTGAGCGTCAAGCATCGCCCGTCGACTGTTGCAGAAAGGCGCCGACCTGGGCGGCGAACTCCTCCGGGCTGACGATCCGTACCCCCAGGGTCTCGGCCTTGGCCCTCTTGGAGCCTGCCTTCTCCCCTGCCACCAGCAGAGCCGTCCTTGCCGACACGCTGGAGGACGCCTTTCCGCCCGCCCGTTCGATCAGCTCGTTCATCTCGTTACGCGACAGCGCCGCCAGCGGCCCGGTCATCGCGCCCGTGACCACCACCGACATCGACGCGAGCGGTAGCTCGGCCCCGACCTGCACAGTCTCCTGCCCTTCGGCGGGCGGCGTGGCTCCGGGCTCGGTCATGTTGACCCCCGCCTGGACGAGCTTGTCGACGAGCGGGGCGAGCTCGATCAGCTCGGCCACCACGACCGGCGCCTTCTCCGAGCCGAGGCCCTCCACCTGCTGGATCGCCTCGGCGTCGGCCGCGCGGATGGCGTCCATCGTGGCGAAGTGACGGGCGATGCGGCGGCTCATGCTTCGGCCGGTACCGCGCACTCCGAGCGCTGCGAAGATCCGGCTGAGCGGCCGTGTCTTGGCCTGTTCGATGGCGGTCAGCAGGTTGTCGGTGCTGGTCTCGCCCATGCGTTCCAGGCCGAGTAGTTGCTCGCGGGTCAGGAAGAAGAGGTCGGCGAAGTCGGCGATCAGCCCGGCGTCGAGCATCTGCTTGATCCGGTTTTCCGCCAGGCCCTCGATGTCGAGCTGGTCGCGGCCGACCGCGTAGATGATGGATGCGATCGCCCGGCAGGTGCGCCCGCGCACGCACCGCCAGCGCTCCTGCGTGGCGTCGATCGCGTCACCGCAGGACGGGCACACCTTCGGGATCTCGATCGGCCGCTCGTCGCCGGTGCGCAGATGCACCACGGGCGCCTCAACGCGGGGGATCACGTCGCCCGCTTTGTAGACAGTGACGCTGTCGCCCAGCATCAGCCCGCGGCGCGTGATATCGGCGACATTGTGCAGGGTGGCATAGGTGACGACGCTGCCGTCGAGCTCGACCGGTTCCAGCACCGCGCGCGGGGCGATCACGCCGGTACGGCCGGTGTTCCACTCCACCGCGAGCAGCTTGGTGATCTTCTCAGTGGCGGGCAGCTTGTAGGCGATCGCCCATCGTGGCGCGCGCGAGCCGAACCCGGCCTCGGCCTGGTCGGCCGCCAGGTCGCACTTGATCACGATGCCGTCGATGCCGAACGGCAGCTCGGGCCGGATCGCCGCGATCTCCCCAACACGTTCCTGCACCCGATCAAGAGTTTCAGCCACGATTCCGGCCACGGGCGTGGCCGCGGTCGTTTGCACTCCCTGGCCGGCGACCCACGTCATGACCTCGCTATGCGGTAGCTGGCGCAGTCGTCGGGCGAGCTCGGAGGTGTCGTCGGGGTTGGGCAGCGCACCGTAGCCGAAGAAGGTCAGCTCGCACACGTAGGGCCGCTCCCGCGTCCGCAGCGTGCCCGCCGCGGCGCTGCGCGGGTTGGCGAACGTGGTGCCGTCATGTGCCTGCCGCTTCGCACACGCCTGCTCGAACTGCGCGGCCGTCATCATGATTTCGCCACGCAACTCCACGGTGACCGGATCGGCCAGCCGGTCGGGCAATCCTACGATGGTGCCGATGGCGTGCGAGACGTCCTCGCCCGCGTTTCCGTCGCCGCGTGTGATCAACTGGGCCAGCCGCCCGTGCTGATAGCGGGCCGAGATCGCCAAGCCGTCAAGCTTGGGCTCCACGCTCCAGGCCGTGACCGGACGGCCCAGCCTACGTTCCACCCCGGCCGCCCAGTCGACCAACTGCTCGGCTCCGAAGACGTTGTCCAGGCTCAGCATCGGCACAGTGTGCGCTACGTCGCCGACCGCGGCGCCGGCGGCGACCTTGCCCGTTGGCGAGGACGACAGCACCGACTCGGGATGCTCCTCCTCATACGCCTGGATGCCGCGCACCAGCCGGTCATAGGCGTCGTCGTCGAGCGTGGAGGTGCCATCGGCGTAGTAGGCCGCGGCCGAGTCAACCGCCAGTTGAACGGCCTCGGCATACGCCGTGTCATCGGCCAGGACCGTGAGAGGGGGTGCATCGCTCATGGCTTCACCATGCCTGATGCCTCCGACAATTCCATGCCGGCATCGATCGGCTCCTGTGCTGGACGACTCGCCCTGCCACCTGCAGCAATCAGGAAACAGGGCATTCCGTGGCGACATGCCGCCACACACGGGGGCGATGCGTGGCATGGCGCCGCCTCGCCGTTCGAGGCTTGGTCAGAAGCCCTATCCTGGCCCACAACCCGCGAGCAGCCGGACCGCTGCTCAAGATCGAGTGCTCCCTGCACGAACCAGACCGCATCTGCGCTGCCCCCGACCAGGAACGATGCGGCTAAGGAAGCTCGCGGTCGCCGGGCGAATCAGTCTTCCTGGCTGATCGATCAGCTGCCGCACCCCTGATTCAGGCAGTCGTTGCGGGTGCAGGACATCGATAACGGCCTTGATCTCGCCCTGTAGGTGTGCCGGAACCTGCCGGGTGGCATCCCGAACTCACGCTTGAAGGCCCTGGCGAAGGCGAACTCTGAGGTGTATCCGACCTGATCGGCGACCGCGCCCAGGGGAGCGTCGGTATCGCGTAGTAGCCGTGCGGCCGTGGTCATCCGGCACCAGGTCAGGTAGGCGAGCGGTGGGCAGCCCACCAGACCTGTGAACCGGCGTGCGAACGCCGCGCGCGACAGCCCCGCGCGTTCGCCCAATTCTGCGACGGTCCATGGCCGGGCCAGATCGCTGTGGACGGCGTCCAGCGCGGCCAGGATCGAGGGTGCGCTCAGCGCGCCGGCCCAGCCGGTGGTGATGCCGTCGTCGGCCCGGTCGTCGAACCAGGCCCGCAAAATGTAGAGCAGCAGCAGGTCCACCAGTGCGGGTACGGCCGCGCCGGCGCCGGGCTTCGCCGCGTCCAGCTCTCGGCCGAGCAGGTCGACGGCGCCACGCAGCGACGCGTTGCGGCCGGGCCTGGCCGGCAGGTGGACGACATCGGGCAGGTCCCGAAGGAGCGGGTGTGGCCGGGCGAGGTCAAGTTGGTACGCGCCGCACAGCAGCATCGTGCGGGCGCCGGGACCGTCGTGCCGGAGCTCACCCCCGTGCGCCGGCGGGAACGCCGTGAGCGGGGTCGCCGGGTCGTCTGCGAGACCGTGCCCCCGCCCGCTGCGCAGGAACACGACGTCGCCGGGTCCCAGCGCGACGGGTGCGCCGTCCGGCGGCAGCAGCCAGCATGACCCTTGCAGCACCACGTGGAAGCCGGCTCCCGCGACCTTGTCGAAACGCAGACCCCATGGAGCGCGCAGGTCCGTGCGTGTGGAACTCGGTCGTCCGGTGCGCATGGCGGCGATGGCATCGCTGAGCACGTCCATGAGCGGAGCATACCGATCCGCTTTCGTGATGAGACGATCGGGTATAAAGCGAAGACGAGATGTTATTGGGCATCTCATCAGGCTGGCATACGATCAGGCCGTCCAAAGCGTACGGCTTCTTCAGGAGTTCCCCTTGCCAGCACGCATGCACGCGATCAGGCAGCGCGCCTTCGGTGGCCCGGAGGTCCTCGAGTTCGTCGAGGTCGACCGACCGGTCCCCGGCCCCGACGATGTCGTCGTCCGGGTGCTCGCCACGAGCGTCAACCCTGCCGACTGGAAGATCCGCTCAGGCACGGCCGCCCTGCCCGTTGAACTGCCGTTCGTCCCTGGGTTCGATGTTGCCGGTGTCGTCGAGCAGGTCGGCGATCAGGTCACTCGCTTCCGCCCCGGCGACGAGGTCCACGGCATGCCGACGCCGTTCGCCGGCACATATGCCCAGTACGTGCGCGCGCCTGCCGCCGATATGGCGACCAAGCCCGCCGCCCTGGACCACATCCGAGCCGGCGCGCTGCCCTCCGTAGGGCTCACCGCCTGGCAGGCGCTCGTCGGCATCGCCCGGATCCAGGCCGGGCAGCGGGTCCTCATTCACGCCGCGGCGGGAGGCATCGGCCACCTCGCCGTCCAGATCGCCAAAGCGTACGGCGCTCATGTGATCGGCACCGCCCGCGCCACCAACCACGCCTTCCTGCGCGACCTGGGCGCCGACGAACTCATCGACTACACGGTCGAGGACTTCGCCACCGCCGCCCGCGATGTCGATGTCGTCCTCGACAACATCGGGGACACATACGGCGTCAGATCCCTCGACACCCTCGTGCCCGGCGGCCACTTGGTGAGTGCGATCTGGGACCACCCCGGCGTGACCGCCGAGCAGGCCGCACAACGCGGCCTGCGATTCGACCCGGTCATGGTCGCCCCGTCAGCGGCTGACCTGGAGGAACTCGGCAAGCTCGTCGACCGGGGACTGCTGCGCGTGCACGTCGAGGCGACCTTGCCGCTGCGTGACGCCGCCAAGGCGCACGAACGGAGTCAGGCCGGAAGTGTCCGCGGCAAGCTCGTCCTCGTTCCCTGACGACCGGGGCTGAGGAATTCAGGAACAGTGGTTGGCGGTAGGGTCCAGGGCCTGTCGTCCGCCGGTTTCCCGCTCGGCCGTGCTCTCCCCAATGCCCGTGGTCGGATCATTCCGTTTCCGGCTCCCGCCGCATCGAACTAGGCGTGCGGTTCTCCCGCACCCAGCTCACCGACGCCGTTCACCGCCGGTATTCGGTTCCACCCGCAGGGCTTGCCGCCTCTGACAGACGGATCCGCAAGGAATCTTCAGGAAGAAGTCTCGTCCGGAAGGAGGGGGCGCATGAAGGTCCGTTCGTAGCGGATGACGCAGGCGCTATCGTCGCGGATCTTGTCGGCGGCGATGAATTCGGGGTCACGTCCGAACAGCTGACGGTACTGTTCGTAGGTCGCGAGGCTGGGGAAGCTGAAAAGGGCGAGAGCCTTGTCGCTGGCTCCCTCGGCGGGCAAGAAATATCCGTGATGCGTGCCGCCATGCCGGTTGACCAAATCGATCCAGCGGCGCGCGAACTCTTCGAACGCCTCGATCTTCGACGGATCGATGGTGTAGTCGACGACGCAGGTGATCATCGTTGTCCTCTCGCGTTGAGGTTGACGGCGTTCGGTGGAATCTTCCCGAGGCGACTGCCTTGACTCGGTTGGCCACCGCTCTCGCGATGCGGCCGAAGCCGCTGAGCGCGAGCGTCGCACCGGTGATGTCGGTGCCGAGCATGCACGTCGGCGACCAGCCGGGGAAGCCGCGGCTCCTCGATCTCACGGATCTCCGTGCGGTCCGCTCCCGGGGAGGGCTCGGTCATGATCAGTTGTTCCATGACCCTCCTTCGATTTTCGTAGTACGTCGAAAATAGTACATCGGTTAAGATGACTGAGAAGGAGTGGTGTTGGATGCCGAGATCGAAGGGCCGTTGGGCGGCGCTCGTCCATCCGGAGTCAGACGAGTTCGATGTGCTGGACATCCTGCACGCGCTGTCCGACCCCACCCGGATGACGATCGTGCGGACGCTGCGGGCCGCGCCGGAACGTGCCTGCGGCACTTTCCCCGTGGAGGTCGCGCCCTCCACGCTCACCCACCACTTCCGGGTTCTGCGCGAGTCCGGAGTCATCCGCCAGCGAGAGGACGGCACCCGCCGGTGGACCGCACTCCGCGAAGAAGATCTTGAAAGGCGCTTCCCCGGCCTCCTGGACAAGATCGTGACCGCCTACGAGGACGGGCTTACCCACCTCACTGATGGTGCCCGGGAGCGGTGAAACGCTCTTTTCTGGAAGGTACCCGCTCGCCCTCGTGGTCAAGGCCAGATCTCAGATCAAGATCGTGGCCGACCTCAAGGGGAAACGGATCGCGGACCCGTCGAGCAGGGAGTCGTCGTACCAGCTGGTCATTTGCGCCACTGGCGATCACAGACTCCGGCCGTCTATGCCTGGCGGTCCTACGAGCGTGCGTGCGTAGCCCGACTGCAGCCGGGGTGATGCCCAAGCTCGCGAGTTGGAGCGGGCGGCGCGCCTTCCGGAGGCAGCGTGCATAGCGATGATCACCTGATCGAAGAGCCGTCATAACAGTCTAAATAAGCAGACGAATGATTGGTTGATGTGGACGATTACTTATTGAAGGTATTGGTGCGCGCTCCTACGGTGGTGAGGCGCGGCCCGCATCGGTGCGGGCGGCACGATGAAGGGGGTCCGTGATGACCAGGGCAGTGTTTTTCGACGAGCTCGGTGGGCCGGAGGTGCTCCGGCTGGAGGAGGTGCCGCTCGGCGAACCTGGAAAGGGTGAGGTCCGCATTCGCGTCGACGCGATCGGCCTGAACCGGGCGGAGGCGAACTTCCGCGCCGGCACCTACGTCTACCAGCCGAACCTTCCCGGGTCCCAGATCGGGTACGAGGCCGCCGGGGTCGTGGAGGCCGTCGGCGAAGGCGCGGACGGCTTCGCCCTTGGCGATGCGGTCAGCGCAGTGCCCACCTTTTTGATGACCGAGTACGGCACTTACGCCGAGTCGGCCGTCCTCCCGGCACACGCCCTGGTGCACCGCCCCAACGGCGTTGACGCAGTGACCGGCGCCGCCACCTGGATGGCCTACACCACCGCCTACGGCCTGTTGGTGGAGTTCGGCGGAGTCAAGCCGGGCGACACGGTGCTCATCAACGCGGCATCCAGCAGCGTCGGCCTTGCCTCCATCCAGGTCGCCAATCACATCGGCGCCATTCCCATCGCCACCACCCGCACCAGCACCAAAAAGCAGCGCCTCCTGGATGCGGGCGCCGCCCACGTCATCGCCGCAGAGGAGGAGGACCTCGTCAAAGAGATCCACGCCTTGACAGGTGGCCAAGGGGTGAAACTGGCCATCGACGCCATCATGGGCCCGGCAGTGAACACCCTCGTCCAGGCGGTCGCCCCGGACGGCACCCTCCTGTTCTACGGCTGGCTGGACCCCACCCCCGCGCCGATGCCCCTCGCCCCCGACTTCCTCGGCCGCAACATCCGCACCTACGCGTTCACCGAGCTCACCCTCGACAGCGAGCGGCTACGTCGCGCCAAGCACTTCATCAACGCCGGCCTGCGCGCCGGCTCCCTCTCCCCCGTGATCGACCGCTCGTTCGACCTGACCGACGTCGTCGCGGCCCACCGCCACCTGGAGTCCAACACCCAGTTCGGCAAGGTCATCCTCACCGTCCAGCACTAGCGACAAGACCGTGTGGCCGAGGAGCCGGGCGCAGTTGTCGAACCGGAGTCCTTGCAGGACCTCCGGATAGCTGGAGCCTGGTGATCGGCATCCCTTCCCGTTTCGCCGCAGCTCAAGCTAGGCCAGGTGCATCGAAATTACCGCCGCTCGTCCAGCGATCACCGTACCCACTCTCATGCCTCGCTCGGGTTGAGATCAAGGTGCATGGTCGTGGGCCGCGGCGGTACTGGTCGGGAACGTGGACGTCGTCGAGGAAGGTGCGCACAACGGTCAACCAGGTTCGCCGATGGAGGACGGCATCCGATGCCAGGAACCGAGGAAATTGCGCTGTCGATTTACCGCATGCTCAGCGTCCAAGGAGCAATGGCGGTCGAGGAGTTCGCGGAACTCGCAGGACTGGACGAGGAACAGGCCGCGCGCGGCCTGCGGCGCCTGCGCGAGCTCGGCTTGGTTCATGAGGACAACGTGCAGATCGAGCCGGTCGCATTGGACAACGCTGTGGCGCGCACGATGGACGCATACGACGCGATCCTGGCCGAGCAGGCCGGCGCCGCTGCCGTCATGCAGCAGCTCACACACTCACTAAGGACGGTGTATCAGCCGGCTGTCGCCCGCGAGAAGTCTCGGGTGCGCGTGGAATCTCACGCGGGCAGACGGACCATCGAGCGGACGCTGCGTGATCTCGGCACAGCAGTCAAGAAGACCTCTGAGGCGCTGCACTCTGGGCCGATACCTCCGAAGGACGTCCTGAAGTCCTCCCTGGCCCATGACGCGAGGATGATCCGCAGGGGAGTCGGGCTCAGACATCTGTATCCGCGCGACATCATGCGAAGTCCCGAACACGCCCGATACCTCAAGGACCTGACCGAGCCGGGCGCGAATGTGCGGCTCATCGATCACGCGCCCGGCAACATGCTGATCTTCGACCGCTTGGTGACCGTCATCCCCTGCGATCCGCACAACCCCAACGAGTCGCTGGTCGTGATCAACGGATCGGTCCTGACCGAGGCCTACATGGCGGTGTTCGAGGATTACTGGCTGCGCTCGGTCTCGTACAAGCAGGCCGTGTCCGAAAGCCGCCCGGCCGAACTCTCGCCGCAGGAGAACACCATTCTCAGTCTCCACTCCGGTGGACTGAGCGACGATCAGATCGCCCGCAAGGTGGGCGTCCACCGCAGGACGGTCCAGCGGGCGGTCACCAAGCTCATGGATCGCCTGGGGGCCTCTAACCGCTTCCAGGCCGGCCTGAAACTCGCACGATGCAACAGGACCACGCGAGTGGTCCCCGGCCCGGAGTCTCTGACATCGCGTTCCGCCGGCCCGGGGGTGCTGCACGTCGGCTCGGGTGAAGCAATGGAATCGCGTCCCTTCCCGCGACGATGACAGCGGCGGCCCATGTGCATCGTCACAGGGTGAGGACGACCTTGCCGGAGACACGGCGGTCGCGCAACGCGGCAAGCACGTCCTGCAGCTTGGACCAGTCCTCGACCAGCCCGAGCGTCGGATGCAGCCGCCCGGCCGCGACGAGCCCGACCAGGACCTCCAGGCCGGCGGCGGGCGGCTCCGGGTGGGCGTATGAGAGGTGGCTGATGATCCGCGCCCCTTCGTGACCGATGAAGTCGTAGATGTCGATAGGGGTCTTTTCTCCGCTGCTGGCCCCGATCAGCATGATCGTGCCCCCGGGCGCCACTTTGCCCAGCGCCGCCGCCAGCGACGCCCCGCCGACCGACTCGACGATCAGGTGGTACGGCCCGGCCGCCGCACCCGGGTCGGCCACGACGTCGTGGGCACCGAGCGCGATCAGCTCGCCGGCCTGCCGCGCCACAGCGGTCACGGTGGCGCCTCCGAGCGCGGCGAGCTCGACCTGGAACCGGCCCACGCCGCCGTTCGCCCCGGTGATCAGGACACGGCGTCCCAGCAGGTCGCCGCCCTCGCGCAGGGTACGCAGCGCGGTCAGCCCGGCCAGCGGCAGCGCCGCCGCCTGCTCCAAGCCGACCTCATCGGGCACCACCGCCAGCCGCCCGGTGGGGATCGCGACCTGTTCCGCCCAGCCCGCCTGCTCCACCAGGGCGACCACCCGCGTGCCCGGCGCCGGCCCGGACCCGTCGGCCGCCGCCTCCACGACCACGCCCGCCACGTCCTGGCCCGGACGCCAGCCGCCGGTGCGGGTCTTCAGCAAGGCCAGCTCGCCACGGTTGACAGAGAACGCCCGCACCGCGACCAGCGCCTCGTCCGGCGCGGGGACCGGCTCCTCGGCCTCCGCGATGACCGCGCCCTCCGGTGTGTTGATCACTGTTTTCATGCGTCCCAGCCAAGCGCGGGAACATGCCCGCATCCAGACGCGCTTTCCCTGCCGATGTATCACCGATCGTGATAGGACGTCATGGAGATCAGGCAGCTGCGGTACTTCGTCGCCGTCGCCGACGAGGGCGGTTTCGCCCGCGCGGCCGAGCGGCTGCAGATCGTCCAGCCCGCGGTGAGCCAGCAGGTCGCGCGGCTGGAACGCGAACTCGGGGTCCGGCTCTTCGATCGGTCCAGCAGGCGGATCCGGCTGACCGGCGCGGGTGATCGCCTGCTTCCCGAAGCCCGCGCCCTGCTGGCCGCCGAGGAACGTATCCACCGCATCGCCGCCGACATCGCCACCGGCCGTGACGGCGTGCTGCACCTCGGCACCAGCCAAGGCCTGGGTGACCGGCTCGGCCAGGTGCTGCAGGAGCTGGCGCCACGACTTCAAGTGCGGCTCCGCGCGCTACCCCACGACGAACGGCTCACAGCGGTACGGACGGGAGAGCTCGACGCCGCTTTCGTCCGGGCCGTCGACGAGGCGCACGGCCTCGAACTGCTGCCCGTGTGGAGTGATCCCCTGGTGGTGGTGCTGCCTGCCGTACATTCGCTGGCGGGCAAACCCGCCGTGGACCTGGCCGACCTCGCGGACCTGCCGCTCCGGCTGGCGCCCCGCGCGCACAACCCGCCGCTGCACGACCTGCTCATGACCGCATGCCGCGAGGCGGGATTCGAGCCGAGACCCGGCCCCGCGTTCACCAACATCCAGGACACCATCGCCGAGATCGGCACCGGCCCGGCCTCCTGGACCATCCTCTACCAAGCCGCCGCGGACATGGTCCCGGTCCGCCGCGTGGCCCTACGTCCCCTGGCCGGGGTGCGGGTGACCACCTCCCTCGCCGTGTCACCAGGCCCGCCCGGCCCCGCCCTCCGCCTGCTGCTCGACGCCGTACGCAACCAGACCCCGTGAGCCCGGCCGACCAGGCGGAAGCCTTCCTGCGGCCGGTTTCTCCAGACCCGGGGCGTTGCCGTCACGGGGCGAGATCCGCGATCCCGTGCTGCAAGAGGCTCCGCGCGACGGACCGGCATCGCCTATCGCCCGGCACGGTGACTGGCAAAGGTCGTGGCGCGTCCGCAACTCGCGGCTCGCTACCTGACGGCCTGAAGCGTAGGGGGGAGGTCACGACGAGGGCTGTTCCGCGGGTATGAGGGTCGCGATCCGCGCCGCTCCGCCGGTGGCCAGCCAGCGGTCGAAGGTCAGCAGGCCCGGGTGGAGTTCCCGGGCGCGAGCCAGGTCGGCGCCGTAGCCGCCGTTGCGGTTGAGGAAGTCCACGGCCTCGGCGAACGCGGTGCTCTGCTCCCGGACGGCCTCGAGCGGGACCGGAACGTACGGAACGGCACGGCCGAGGGCCTGGCTCAGCACCTGCGCGATCCGCGGCGGGGTGAGCTCGTCGCCGGCGATGTCGACGGCCTGACCGAGGTAGCCCGCGGGGTCGTCGAAGGCCAGGGCGGCGAGGACGCCGATGTCCGCCAGCGCGATGAGCTGCTCGGGGACGTCGGCCGCGAGCGGTGTGGCCAGCGCGCCCGAGCCGAGGCCGAACGCGGGATCGGCGTAGTTGTCCATGAACGACACCGGCCGCAGGATCGTCGCCGGCGCGCCGATGCGGTGGAGGTGGCGTTCGATCCGCAGTTTGGGCTCGAACGCGCGGACGCCTTCGCTGCGCGGGGCCCCCGCCACCGACGAGAACACCAGGTGGGCCGCGCCGGCGGCGAGCGCGGCGTCGGCGATGGCGCACCCCCAGGCGATCTCGTCGTCATACGGCACCGGCGCGGCGCCCAGCACTCCCGGCTGGACGCTGAACACTCCGTGGACGCCTGCCATGGCGACCTCCAGCGCCGCGCGGTCGCCGGGCCGGCCCGCCGCGATCTGCGCGCCCGCGGCGGCGAGCTCTTCGGCCTGCGGGGAGTGCGGGGACCGGGTGAGCGCCCGCACCGTCCAGCCGCCCGCGAGCAGCCGGGCCGCCACCGCTCCCCCCTGCCTGCCCGTCGCCCCGGTGACCAGGATGACCTTGTTCCGGTTACGTTCCGCCATGACACCTCGCCTTTCCTCGTGATCGGTTCGGTGCCAGCCTGGCCGGGCGGCGGACCTTGCCAACAGTGGCCGCATTGCCGATGATCGCGGGTTTCGTGCCATGATGCCGAGCCGTGGGGTTCCAGCGGGTCGTCGCCTATGCGCCGAGCGGGGTCACCGCCCTGGCTCTGGGCATCGTGAACGGGGTGTTCGGGGGCGGGCCGGATCGCCCTGCCTTCGAGACGGTCGTCTGCGCCGAGCAGCCCGGCGACCTGCGTACCGACCTCGGTCTCACCCTGCGGGTCGATCACGGCGTGGCAGCGCTGGCCGGCGCCGACCTGGTCCTGGTGCTGCCCGGCGACGGGTTCCGCGCCGAACCCGGCGCGGCGGTCCTGGACGGGCTGCGCGGCGCCCGCGCTGCGGGCGCCGTCGTCGCCGCGCACTGCACCGGGGTGTTCCTGCTCGCCGCCGCCGGGCTGCTGGACGGCCTGGAAGCGGCGACGCACTGGCAGTTCGCCGACGAGCTCGCCGCCCGCTATCCGGCGGTACGGGTCAGGCCGGACGCCCTCTACATCGACCACGGAGGTGTGGCCACCGGAGCGGGCGCCGCCGCCGGGCTCGACCTGTGCCTGCACCTGCTCCGGCGCGAGTACGGCGCCGCGCTCGCCAACCGGATCGCCCGCGGCCTGGTCACCCCGCCGCACCGGGACGGCGGCCAGGCCCAGTACATCAGCGCCCCGGTGCCCGGCGACGGCGACGACCGGCGGCTCGCCGAGGTCATCACCTGGGCCCGCGACAACCTGCACCGCCGCATCCCCGTCGCCGAACTGGCCGCGCGGGCGCTGATGAGCCGCCGCACCTTCGCCCGCGCCTTCAAGGCCGCCACCGGCGCCAGCCCGCACGCCTGGCTGCTGGCCCAGCGCCTCGACCGCGCCGAGCAGCTCCTGGAGACGACCGACCTGCCGATCGAGGAGATCGCGCACCGCGTCGGCTACGGCACCGCGACCGTCTTCCGCGAGCAGTTCATCCTGCGCCGCGGCGTCGCACCCCGCGACTACCGCCGGGCTTTCCGGCAGTACCCGCATCCGGTCGGGCGAGATGCCGTACTCACGACGGATCGCCGTGACATGTGACTCACATCACCTATCTGTCTTTGACGACGGCGACGGATTTTCCGGTGGCGGCCGGTCTTGATACCGACCGAACCGACCACCCTACGGAGGGTCCGATGTCGAATCCCTTCCAGACCGCCGTCGTCACCGGTGCCGGCCGGGGCTTCGGGCGCGCGATCGCCGCCGCGCTCGTCGCCGCCGGCACCGGCGTCGTCGGCATCGCGCGCGACGAGGAAGAGCTGCATGCTGTACGCGACGACCTCGGCACGGCCTTCACGCCCCTCGCCGCCGACGCCACCGACGAGACGCTCGCGCAGGACGTGATCCGCGAGCACCGTCCCGCCCTGCTCGTCCTCAACGCGGGGGTCGCGCCGCACCTGGCGCCCCTGCACGAGCAGACGTGGGAGACCTTCAGCCGCACCTGGCACGCCGACACCCGGCACGTCTTCGCCTGGGTACGGGCGGGGCTGCGCGAACCGCTGGCGCCCGGCAGCGTGATCGTCGCGATGTCCAGCGGCGCCGTCCTGGCCGGGTCCCCGCTCAGCGGCGGATACGCCGGCGCCAAGGCCGCCATCCGCTACATCAGCCGATACGCGACCGAGGAGTCGAAGCGGGCCGCGCTGGGCATCCGGCTGGTCACGCTGTTCCCGCAGCTGACCCCGGCCACCGGTCTCGGCTCGGCCGCGGTCGCCGAGTACGCCGCGCGTCAGGGCGTCGAGCGGGACACCTTCATCGAGGGGCTGCAGCCGATCCTCACTCCCGGCCAGGTCGCCAAGGCGGTCGTGGACGTCGCCCATGACCCCGCCGGCGCCCCCGAGTACGTGATCACCGGCGCCGGGCTGCGCCCGATCGACTGAGCCTGGTGGCGACGTTCGAGGCTCACCCCCGCGCTCGCCATCTGAACGGCGCGCAGGCCTGACGCAGGCCCGCGCGCACCGAACACACACAAGGAACGAGAGATCACTCATCATGACGACAGTCACTGACAAGACAGTTCTGATCACCGGCGGCAACCGCGGCATCGGGCGGGCCCTGGTGGAGGAGGCCCTGAACCGGGGCGCCAAGCACGTCTACGCCGGCACGCGCCGACCCCTGACCCACCCCGACAAGCGCGTCACCCCGCTGACGCTGGAGGTGACCGACGCGGCCCAGATCCAGCAGGCCGTCCACGATGTCGGTGCCCTGGACGTGCTCGTCAACAACGCCGGGCTGGCGCTCTACGACGACCTGAGCGACCCTGCCGTGGTCGAACGGCACCTCGCCGTCAATCTCTTCGCCCCCTACCGGATGATCCAGGCATTCCTGCCGTTGCTGACACGTTCCGGGGGTGCGGTCGTCAACAACCTGTCGATCAACGCCTTCGCTCCCCTGCCGCTCATCCCGGCCTACTCGATCTCCAAGGCGGCCGCGTTCTCGCTGACCCAGTCCCTGCGCGCCCTCCTGGCCTCACGAGGCGTGCGGGTGCACGCCGTCATGACCGGCCCCGTGGACACCGACATGACCGAGGGCCTGGACATCCCCAAGGCCGCGCCGGAGTCCGTCGCGCGCGCCATCTTCGACGGCCTGGAGAAGGATGAGGACGAGATCTTCCCCGACGCCATGGCGGAGGGTATGGCCGACAGCTGGCACAACGGCGCGGCCAAGGCGCTCGAACGCCAGTACGCGGCCGTCGCCGCACAGGTCCAGCAGGCCAGGCCGTAAGCAGCGATTCACGACACATCAGGAAGCATGAACATGTCACTTGAGAACAAGAACGCGGTCATCTACGGTGCGGCCGGCGCCGCCGGCAGTGCGGTGGCCCGCGCGTTCGCCCGCGACGGCGCACGCGTCTTCCTGACCGGACGAGACCTCGGCGCCCTCGACGCGCTCGCCAAGGACATCTCGGCCGCGGGCGGAACGGCCGAGACGGCCCGGGTGGACGCGCTCGACGAGGAGGCCGTGGAGCGCCACCTCGATGCCGTCGTGCAGAAGGCGGGCACGATCGACGTCTCGTTCAACGCCATCGGGATTCCGCAGCAGGGCATGCAGGGCATCCCGCTCACCGAACTCCCGCTCGAGAGCTTCACCCGGCCGATCAGCACCTATCCGCAGGCGCATTTCCTGACCGCCAGAGCGGCCGCGCGCCGCATGATCGAGCAGCGGTCCGGGGTGATCCTCATGCACACGCCGGATCCTGCCCGCCTGGGCATACCGCTGCTCGGCGGCATGACCCCGGCCTGGGCGGCGCTCGAGGGGCTCAACCGCGCGTTCTCGGCGGAGTGGGCGCAGCACGGTGTCCGCACCGTCTGCCTGCGTACGACGGGCATGCCGGAGACGGAGACGATCGAGGTCGTCTTCGGCCTGCACGCCGAGGCACATGGCATCACGCAGGAGCAGTTCGAGGCCTTCATGACCGGCATGACCCACAACAAGGGCCTGACCACGCTGGCGCAGTTCGCCGATGTCGCCGCTTTCGTCGCCTCCGACCAGGCGGCCGCGATGACGGGGACCGTCGTCAACCTCACCGGCGGTGCCATCGTCGACTAGGACCACCTCGGGAGGTCAGTGCTCGCCGACGACCACAGCCGCTCCCAGGACATCTCCACGGGGCCCATGTCACGCACCGACCAGAGCGGGCCAGTGTTCTCAGGCAACCCAGTGTGGTTGCTGGTGCTGGTTGGCGAATGGCAGTGGGAGGCCGTCGGCGAGTGCGGCGGCCATGCGGTGCACAGCCTCGCGCAGCGTGTCGGGGGGCGCTGTGTAGGGGAGGCGGAGACGCTGTTCGAAGAGGCCCGGGTCGGTGGCGAAATAGGCGCCGCCCTCGATCCGTACGCCGTAGTGCAGTGCGCGCTCGGCCAGCGCCGAGGCGATGGGCTCGCCCAGGTCGACCCACAGCGACAGACCGCCGGGCGGCAGCTCCCAGGTCCACTGCGGGATGTGCTCGGCCAGGGCGGCGGTCAGGGCCATACGCTGTTCACGCATGTGCTCCAGGCGGAGCGGCACCAGTTCCGCCTCCCTGACCAGCAGGTCGAGGGCCAGGAGTTGGTCCAGGACCGAGCCGCCCAGGTCATTGGCGATCCGCTGGGTGGCGAGTTCGTTCACCAGACGCGAAGGGGCGCGCAGCCAGCCGATCCGCAGGCCGCCCCAGTAGGTCTTGCTCATTGAGCCGATGGTGATGATCTGTCCGGACCCGCCGGGCACGGCGTGGGAGGCGAAGGGCGGCGGGGCGGGAACGTCGAGGGCGAGATCGGCCAGGGTCTCGTCGATGACCAGCCAGCTACCGGCGCGCTGAGCGGCGCGCAGGATGCGAACACGTTCCTGGTCAGGCATGAGCAGACCGGTCGGATTGTGGAAGTCAGGGATCAGGTAGGCCAGTTGGGGCACTACTTCGCGCAGGGTGGATTCGATGATCTCGATCTCCCAGCCGGTGTGGGTCACCGGCACTGACACGGTGCGAAGCCGGGCTCGGCGCATGGCCTCCAGAGCGTTCGGATAGGACGGGTTCTCGACCATGACGCGGTCACCGGGCGTGGACAGAAGCCCGATGACCAGCGTGAGCGCGTGCTGAGCGCCGGAGGTCACCAGGATCTGCTCAGGCAGGGTGGCCAGTCCCCGCCGGGTGAAGCGCTCGGCGATGGCGGATCGCAGCTCCGGCAGGCCGAAGGGGTGGTAGCCGGGAGTGTGCGTGTGCTCGGCCAGCCGAGGGGCCGCTGTGTGCAGAGCCTCGACAAGAATCTGGCCCGGCAGCCCGGGGGCGGCCCTGGCCAGGTCGATGGCGGTGTCCCGGGCCTCCAGGATCCGTGCGACGCCGGTGGGGACAGAGCCCTCAGGCAGCGCTGTCCAGGTGCCTGAACCCTGGCGGCTGCGGGCGTATCCGCTCTGGCGCAGCACATCGTAGGTGGCGGTGATGGTGGGCCTGCTGGTGTTCAGGGCGGCGGCCAGTTCCCTCTCGGCGGGAAGCCTGGTGTGCAGGGCGATCCGTCCGTCGAGGATCAGCGTACTGATCGCCTGGGCCAGGTGGCGGTAGGCGGGTCTGGCTCCTGCCGAGTCGGGCAGCATCGCGGCGAGCTGCCGGCTTCCCAGCGTCCGTCCGGGACGGTCGATCCTGTCCATTGGCCGAAACGGAGTCGCACTCGCCATACCACTCTCCGGAGATTGGACATGTTGCTGCAACCAATCACTGTACAAAATCGCCCCCAGTGGCATTGAGTCATGAGCACTCCTGAAGGAATTGGTATGGAGCAGAAGCCGGATTGCGGCGAACGGCGGCACGACCATGACGAACCCGCTCGACCACCCCTCACCTACGTCCCCCTCGGCAGGCATCCGCTGAGACGCCTTCCCCAGTTGTTCATCGGCCTCGCCCTGTACGGATTCAGCCTCTCCGTGATGGTCCGGGCCTCACTGGGCGTCAACCCCTGGAGCGTCCTGTACGAAGGGCTGACCCTGCGCACGCCTCTGAGTTTCGGCACGATCAGCGCCGTCCTGGGGGTTCTCGTGCTGCTGCTGTGGATTCCCCTGAAGCAGCGGCCGACGTTCGGCACCGTCGCCAACATCGTCGTCCTGGCGTATTCATCGGATCTCGGTCTCTCGCTCATCCCCGAGCACCTTGGCCTGCCGGCCCGGGTCGGCATGCTGATCGGCGGTGTCCTGCTCAATGGGTTTTCCGTCGCCGTCTACGTCGGCGCGCGTTTGGGACCCGGCCCCCGGGACGGGCTGATGACCGGGGCGGCCGCCACGACCGGGCGCTCCATCCGGCTCGTTCGCACTCTGATCGAGATCACTGTGCTCGCCGCAGGCTGGCTGCTGGGAGGAAGTGTGGGCGTCGGCACTGTGCTGTACGCGCTCATGGTCGGCCCGACCGCCCAGTTCTTCATGCCCTGGTTCGCCTACCGCGGCCACGAGCTCCAACGTGAACCCCAATAGGGGCAAGGGCGGCCATCGCCGAGATGTACTGCGCGACCGGTTAGGACGCGGTCGGGGCTGCGGGAGCGGTGCGGCCTTTGCGAGGGGCGGCGGAGCGGGGCGGCTGCACACCACGACGCTCCTGATCGGGTACCGACCGCTCCGAACTCGGTCGGCACCCTCCGCAGACTCATCGACAGCACCACGACCGGCATAGCCCGACGGGCACCAGCGGCGGCCGCCTCAGGGATCACCGCCGTCCTGTGCAAGGGCCGCTGGCGGGGCGTCGATCCGGGAGCGCGTCAACGTCCATCCGCGAAAGCGGCGGGCGGCGGCTGACAGGCGCCGGTCGAGATGCCAAGACACACCAATGGTCCGGTAGGCGTCCTCGTCCCTCAACGGGACGAGCGTGACACCTTCGACCACCGGTGCTGTGGGTCCATCTGGAACGATGGCGACGCCGAGCTTGGACCGCACGAGGGCCCTGATGGTCGCGATCTCCGCGCTCTCGAGGACGACGTCCATATGAACCCCTCGAGCCGCGAAGAGGGCGTCGGTGGTCTGTCGAAGCCCGAACTCTTCCGGCATGGCGATGAAACGTTCGTGGAGGACTTCCACTATCTCGACATGGGGCCGATCGGCGAGCGGATGACCTGACCATGTCGCGAGGGCCAGCGGCTCATCGCGAAGCGGGACCCAGCTCAGGAGCGGGTCGCGAGGCCTTGGACTCGTCAGGATGAGATCTGCTCTCCCGTCGGCGAGACGAGCGGCTACTTCGTCCGCCGAGTCCTGGTGGAGCAGGAATTTCGTCCGGGTGTCGATGCCGGCGTACTCACTCAGGAGATCCGGCACGAGCCAGGTGCCGAACGAGTGGAGGAACGCAAGCGCCACGGTGCCGGTTCGCGGTCCAAGCATGATGGCGATGTCGTCCTCGGCCTGGGCCAGCTCACGCAGCGCGGCCTCGACGCGGGCCTTCAGCGCCTGGCCGTACCGATTGAGCCGAAGGCGGCGGTTGGGCCGGTCGAAGAGCTCCACGCCGTAGGCCTGTTCGAGTCGTCTGATGGTCCGCGACAGCGCCGGTTGCGAGAGGTTGAGCGTCGCCGCGGCACGCGAGACGTTCTGTGTTTCCGCGACCACGAGAAACCAGCGCAATTCGTCGAGACCTACGTGACTCAATTCCGTTCTCGGCATTTCATTTCATAAGGATTCGTGTCGCGATGATCTGTCGATGAGGGAAGATCCACCATTCGTCGTGAACCGGCTCGCACCGCACCGCCCAGCACGTCGGACAAACAGATGCTAATGGCCCTCGGCCGGAAGTGGCAACGACCAGGAAAAGCATGATCGAGCCGGGTTTGCGGTGGGCGCTGCCGGTCCTCGCATCACCCGCTGAGCGGAGACCAGTACCGGCGGCCCTGCCCGGTCATGACGCGTCCGAACGCGGAGCCGCTGAAGTGGCAGGCTCCGACAGTCGTGCCGGTCTCCTCCAGCCTCGCCAGCACGTCCTCGCGCCACTGGCGAGCACGAACCGGATCGACGTCGAACATGAAGGTCAGGTCGGGCTCCTCGAACTGGGCCGCAGTGTGAATGGTGTCGCCGAGGACAATGGCACGCTCAGTGCCTGAGGAGACCACGACACACTGGTGACCAGGGGTGTGTCCCGGTGCTTGGACGATCTCGACGCCCGGCGCGATGGTCTCTCCGTCCACGGACTCCTCGAACCGTGAAGCGAAGGGCAGCTGCTCGGCGGGGGCGAACGGCTGCTCCGCGTGAGCGCGCCAGTGGTCCACCTCACCCGGTCCGGCGAGATGGCGAGCGTTCCCGAAGGTCAGCGCATCGCCTGTAACGGTCCAACCAGTGTGGTCGGCATGCATATGCGTGTACACGACGACGTCGATGTCGGCGGGGGCGGAGCCGGCCTCGCCGAGGCTCTTGAGCAGTCTCCCGCTCCGCGCGGTCACAAAGTCCGGCACCTCGAGTTCGGTGTCGCCGAGGCCGAGGTCGACGAGGACCTTCTTGTCGCCGGACTCGATGAGGAAACCGCCGACGCTGCACACCCAGCGGCCGTTGTCGGTCTGTGCGGCTTGGCGTACCCAGCACTCCTCTGAGGAGCCGGGGAAGACACCGTAGGAGAAGTGCGCGACACCGTCCGGCAGATAGGTGATTCGCACATCTCCCACGGCAATGGAATTGTGAGGAGCGGGTGTGGCGGGCATGCGACTGTCTCCTGAGAATTGATGTGGGGTCCCATCGGCGGGAAAAGGGTCTCGCGCGTTATGCCGATGAGCGCTTTCATTATTGACTGGGACGAGCGCCGTTAGAAGTGCGTGTTGACGCCCGGGTCATGCGCGGGACGCATGACAGCCGTTCCGGGCCTCGGCACGGTCGTGACGGGCCGGCGACGAGCATCACGCGTTCTGACCACTGGCGCGGCCGATGATCCGTCGGGCGCGTTCGACGACCGGTCGGTCGAGCATGTGCCCGTCCTTGCCGACCGCGCCGTTCGGGGTCTCACGAGCGGCGTCCAGGACGCCGCGAGCCCACTCCACTTCGTGGTCCGTCGGCCGAAATGCCTCGGCGGCCGGGGCCACCTGGGCCGGATGGATGAGGAGCTTTCCCCCGAATCCCAGCGCCCGCGCCCGACGAGCGTCCGACGCCGCTGCCGTCGGAGCCAGGTTTGTGGTCACCGAGTCGACCGGCGCCGGCTTGCCTGCCGCGCGCGAGGCGATGACCAGCGTGCTCCGAGCCAAGAGGAGCGCGTCGTCGCCGTCGTCCGCGTCGATGTCGAGAGCGAAATCGAGCGCTCCGAAGGCGAGCCGGGCGACAGGCTCACAGTCCACGATCGCTGCCGCGCTCAGGACCCCTCGTGCCGACTCGATGAGCGCCATGAGCTCCGTGCCCGGAGCGACTCGACCGGCCAGCGCCACCAGGTCTGACGCTCGCTCCGACTTCGGGACCACGATGCCCCGCAGCGCCGCCGAGCTCCCCAGGACGGAGATGTCCTCGTCGTACCACGGTGTCCCCGGCGCGTTCACGCGAACCCATGACTCGCCCCCGGCTGCGAGCCAGTGCAGCGCCGCGCGCCGCGCTCGAGCTTTCGCCTTCGGTGCGACGGCGTCCTCGAGGTCGATGATGACCTGGTCGGCACCTGACGCGACGGCCTTGGCGAAGCGTTCCGGCCGGTCACCCGGCACGAACAGCCACGTCGAGGACAGGGCCGCGCCCCTCGGAACGCTCACGGAACTCGGCCGAGTCCCGTGAGCGGCGCGTCTATGCCTCATACGGTGTCCGACGGATGAGCCGGCCCGTCGCCGTGGTGCGCCCGCGCCGATCGCGTACGCGGGTGGCCACGTCGCCGTCCTGCTCGGCCGCGTCGACGACCAAGCCCTGACCGAGCGTCAGCGGAGAGACCAGCCGGTACTCGAAACGCGTTCCGGTCGAGACGGTCGAGCTGCCTGCATGGCGTCGCGCTTCCTCGCTCATCAGCAGGGCCTGCAACGGGCCGTGGACGACAAGGCCGGGGTAGTCCTCTTCGTCGCGGCAGTAGTCCACGTCGTAGTGGATCCGGTGCGTGTTGTAGGTCAGCGCGGAGAACCGGAACAGGTAGGCCTGGTCGACGGCGATCTCCGTTCCGGTGACCTCGTCGCGAACGGGGTCGGCCTCCATGGGGCTCACGGTGGCCAGCCGGGTCGCCTCTCGGTAGATGATGTCGACCTCGTCGGTGACGGCGACCTCGCCCCGCTGCCGGATCGTGCGGCGGGTCGTGACGATGGTCATCCAGCCGGAGCGTCCGTTCCGTTCGCGTGTGTCGACGACCTCCAGCGTCGAGTCGGCCTCCTCCCCCAGCACCAGCGGGCGGTGCGACTCGACCCGCCCGCCGGCGTACATTCGCCGAAGCCCTTCCCGGGGTGGACGCGGAACTCCGTGCTTGTCATGGCCCTCGGGGCCGAGGTCCGACTGGGACGGCCGTTCCAGGAAGTACATCCAGTGCCACAGGGCCGGAAGCCTCCACCCGTGACCGATGGAGTCGGTCGGCAGGTCGAGCAGCGCGGCCAGCCCGATGGCCGGCCCAGGTAGGAGGAGTTCGTCCATTTTCATCCCATCACAAACGGGTCGCGGGTCCGTCCACTGAGCTGAACCCAGACCGCCCGGTTCTCGAGGTATTCGTCCACCGCGCCGATGCCGTTCTCACGGCCGATGCCGCTGTCGCCGAATCCGCCGAACGGCACGCTGGGGGCGACTACGCGGTAGTCGTTGATCCAGACGTTCCCGGCCCGGATCTGACCTGCGACCCGGTGTGCGCGGTGGACGTCCTTGGTCCAGACCCCGCCCGCGAGCCCGAATGGTGTGTCGTTAGCGAGACGAACGGCCTCGGATTCTTCGGTGAACGTGTAGACGCTCAACACAGGCCCGAAGATCTCCTCGCGTACCACGGTCGAGCCGGGGTCGACCCCTGTGAGGACGGTGGGACGGACGAAGTAGCCGCCGAGCTCGTCGTCAGGGCCTCCGCCGCACGCGACGTGGGCACCCTCCTCGACGGCAGTGCGCAGGTAGCCGAGCACCTTGTCGTACTGCGGCTTGTTGGCTATGGGACCCATCTCGGTCGCCGGGTCCTGCGGGTCACCGAGACGCAGAGTGGACGCCCTTTCGCTGACGAGCCGGACGAGTTCGTCATGGACGTTCTCGTGCACGATCAGCCGGGACCCGGCCATGCACGTCTGGCCCGTGGCCGCGAAGACTCCGGAGACGACACCGTTGGCGACGGCTCGCAGGTCGGCGTCCTCGAACACGATGTGCGGGGATTTGCCCCCCAGCTCGAGCGTGACCCGGTTCAGGTTCTTGGCGGCGGAGCTCGCAACGGAGCGGCCGGTGGAGGTGGCACCCGTGAATGCGACAGCGTCGACGCCGGGATGACCTGCCAGGGCGGCGCCGACTTCCCCCCGGAGGCTGGTGACGACATTGAGGACGCCGTCGGGGAACCCGGCCTCGCCGAGGAGGGACGCGAAGACCACCGTGGAGATCGGTGAGTGCTCGGACGGCTTGACGACCATCGTGCATCCGGCCGCCAGCGCCGGTGCGAGTTTCCACGTCAGCAGGAGCAGCGGCGAATTCCACGGAGTAATGGCGGCCACGACGCCGACCGGCACCCGTGTCGTGTAGACGAGGTAGTCCGGATTGGGGGTCGGAATCGAGCGGCCTTCCAGCTTGTCGGCCAGCCCGGCGTAATAGTGGTACCAACCACCCATCGCCCTCATCTGGCCGACCATCTCGCGAAACAGCTTGCCGGAGTCGTTGACCTCTAGTCTCGCCAGCCGCTCGGCATTCACCGCGACAAGATCACCGAGGCGTCGCATCAGGACGGACCGCTCGAAACCGGTCAGCGCCCCCCACTCACCTTCGAACGCCGCCCGAGCAGCCGTCACCGCCGCATCGACATCCTCGGGACCACCGTCCGACGCCTTCGCCCACACCCGGCCGGTGTACGGGTTCACCGTGTCAAAGGTGTTCCCGGACAGCGCGTCAGTGGACTTCCCCCCGATGAGCAGCTGGAAGAGCTCCACCTCGTGCTCACCGATCTCGGGGCTGCTGACCTGCTCTTGTGTCATACCTGCACGCCTTCCTCTGCATCATGGTCACCTCTCGGGTCGAACCGCTCGGGCGAGGGCCCCTCGAGCGCATCGAGCCACGCACGCACGTCGTCGGTGTGTTCGCCGAGCGCTGGAACCGGCCCTGACGGAGTCGGCCAATCGGCGGTCACGGCCGGCTTCAGCACCTCGACGGGCCCGGCCGGCGTCTGTGCGGTGCGCCATCGCTCCCGCGCCGCGAGCTGTGGGTGAGCCACGAACTCGTCCAGCGATCGTTGCTGCGCGTACGCAATGCCGGCGCGCTCGAGCCGACCGACCGCCTCGGACAGGTCCAGCTCGCCGAAGACGCCCCCGACAATTCGGTCCAGCGCACTGCGGTGCTCGACGCGGTGCGCGTTGCTACCGAACCGCGGGTCGTTGGCCAGGTCGGGTCGCCGAAGGACCTCGCTGCAGAAGACGGCCCACTCACGCTCGTTCTGCAGACCGAACGTGACGGCTTGCCCGCCGCCTGTCCTCACTGGACCGTAAGGCGCGATCGTGGCGTGGCTCGCGCCGGCTCGAGCCGGCTGCGTTCCGCCGTACCGGTTGTACAGGTAGGCGTAGCCCATCCATTCGCCCAGCGCTTCGAGCATGGATACCTCGAGAGCTGCGCCGCGCCCCGTCCGATGACGCTGATGCAGGGCACTCAGGATCCCGGAGTAGGCGTACATGCCCGCCGCAATGTCACCGATCGAGATGCCGACCTTCGACGGCGTACCAGGAGTACCGGTGATGGCGACCAGTCCTGTTTCGGACTGAATCAAGAGGTCGTACGCCTTGCGCTCCTCGTAGGGGCCGCCACTTCCATAACCGGAGATGTCGCACGCGACGAGGCGTGGATTTCGGGCCGTCAGCTGACGGGCGGACACACCGAGCGTGCGAGCAGCTCGTGGAGACAGATTCTGGATAAAGACGTCAGCGTGTTGCAGGAGGCGATCGAGCAGCTTTCGTCCGTCTGCGGCTTTGAGATCCGCCACGACGCTCTCCTTGCCGGCATTGAGCCATACGAAGTGGCTGGACAGGCCGTTGACCGTCGTGTCGTATCCGCGAGCGAAGTCTCCACCGTCAGGCCTTTCGACCTTGATGACACGCGCCCCCAGATCGGCGAGCTGGCGACTGGCGAACGGTGCGGCTACAGCTTGTTCGAGTGCCACGACAATGAGACCGTCGAGTGGTCCACAGGTGGTCGTCATGTCCAAAGTCTCGATGCGCTCGTGGCACGAATGCCAATGTCGATAACGGACACTGCGATGCCGGGAACGCATACCTCTGGCACCCCCAGGGTGCCGAATGAGCCGGACACAAAGTCAACGTCCAGCAAGGTGAGGCCTTGCGGGTAGCTGCTGCCCTGCGGAATGGCCGGGCCGCGGCGGTTCGGTGTGCTACGACCGCGTTCTGGTGATCATCGTCACTTCCGGGTACGGCTTCGACGCGCCGGTCAGCAGGGCCGACGGGCGCTCTGCGAGGTGACGGTCGAAGAACGCCACGGAGTAGGCGTCGACGATGGCGAACCCGCGCCCGCCGCCGATCGGGCCGCTCATGCCGAGCCGGGGTGTGAGCGGCGACCACAACGGAGCGTCGGTGAAGTTGAGGTGGAACATCCCCGGGATCTCCACGTAGTAGCCGTCGCCCGGCAGGCCGTCGTAGACCGCACGCATGGTGCGCCGGGTGCGTGCGATGTCCTCCTCCGGCCAGCCACCGGCCCGCTCGCGTTCCAGGCGCATCGTGCCGGCGTCGCGGGTGATGAGCATGGTCGGCTGGCGCAGGCCCTTCCCTACCACGTCCGCGGGGAGGTCCACATCCATGATGAGGCACGCTTTCAGGCGCGCGTCCTCCAGGCACGCCTTGGCGGCGTTCATCCCGCCCAGGGATATCCCGAAGACCCCGGCGCGGTGCAGATCGAGGCGGCGAGTCAGGAGGCGGTGGGGGTCGTCGGCGTCGAGCCCGGCCAGCCGGTCGAGGGCGAAACTGACATCCTGCGCGAAGTAGGGGATGATGCCGTTCGGCAGGGCCTGTCCGTGGAGAGTCGGCGCCGTCGGCCGCGGGGTGACGCTCTGGGTCACCAAGGGTTGCATCTCATCTCTCGGCCGCCCCGGTATCAGCCGTCCGCCGGGGAGCCGTACGGCCGCGACGGCGCCTGGCTGGTCGAGCCCCACGACGACGTAGCCGTGCGAGACGAGCTCTTCGATCTGGAACGTGCCGGCCGCGCGGAATCCGTTGAGCCCGGTCAGGTAGACGAGTACGGGGTAGCGGGCCGGCCGGCGTGCGACGGGCGCGCCTTCAACGGCATGCGTGGTCACGTACCGGAAATGGGTCAAAGCGAAGTCCGGGAAGCGGAACAGCTGCGCCATCACGGGGGTGACGGCGTCGGCGTCCGGAATGTACGGGGCGTGCGGGCCTGGGACGTCCTTCTCGGCCGGGTACCAGACCTGGGCCAGGAGTTCACGATGGTCGCCGGGGTCGGCGGTGAAGAGCTCCGGCCGGCTCGCGTCCACCCAGTGATACGTCGTGGTGCCGATACCGTACGGTCCGGTCGGCGCGCGGAACCGGAACACCGGCGCCGCCACGGGCAGCGCCACGGAGACGGCGAGCGCGACCGCACCCACCAAGGTCCCGAGGACGACGACGAACCGGCCCGGACGCACCGCGCGGCCCACCCACCACGTCAAGGGCAACAGCCCGGCCAGCACGTACATCGGGATCAGCGGCCAGCGCGGACCCTCCACTGTCGCCTGGACGACGGCCGCCGCCGGCGCCAGGAGCAGCAGACAGCCCGCCAGGCGCCACCCGCGGAGCCGGGGAACCGCCAGCACCGTGAACGCCACCAGCCCGGCGAGCGACAGAACAGCTTCATACGGTCTCATGGAATCGGACTCCCCGTCCTGGCGAGCCGCGCGGCGGCCTGCGACGGACTGGTCAGCGGGTCACGGTCAGCGACAGGGCGGGGCGAGCCCTGCCGCCGCGGTGCGAATGAGCGGCACGCCGAGCGCGCCGGGGCGCCTCGGTCGACGATCTGCTCCACGATCAGACGACCAATGGCGCCGGTGGCTCTGGTGATGAGGACGGTCATGACCAGCCCCTCCTTACGGATTGAGCGGATGAGACGCCGATGGCCTCGCGCGCTCGCGGTCCGGCATCGAGGAAAGCGGCCCACGCGCATGGGGGCGCAGCCGTGATCTCACGCCGTCTCGTTTCGTTCGCTCTCCTGAGATGGTCATCGGGACCGGCGTGTGACGTCGTGCCGGACAATGTGATCGGTGTCTCACCTCGCCATCGCTCCGTGTCGCGACTGAGGGTGTCTTGACCACAGCCCTCGTACGCACTTGCAAGTGCGTACTTGCCGCCCGCCAATCACTAACCAATAGTTAGCGATGAGCTCGGCTCAGCAACAAGGAGGCACACCATGCTCGACGCGGCGTCGCGCAGCCAGATCACCCTCGGGACGACCACCGTCACCTACCTGCCCGACGGCGAGGCGCATCTCCACCCCGCCGTCATCTTCCCCTCGGCGGGGCCGGACGGCTGGGCCGCCCACGCGCCCTACCTCGACGCCGACGGCCGGCTCCCGGTCAGCATCGGCTCCTTCCTCATCGACACCGGCGCACACCGGATCCTGGTGGACCTCGGACTGGGGGCGGTCGACTTCGAAGTACCGCAGATCGGCTCGTTTCACGGTGGCGCGCTGCTCGACAGCCTGGCCGCCGAGGGCCTGCGGCCGGACGACGTCGACACCGTCGTCTTCACCCACCTGCACCACGACCACGTCGGCTGGACCACCGACCTCGCACCCGCCCCCTGCAACGAGCCCGCCAAACCGGAGCGGGGCCTCACCTTCGCCGGCGCGCGGCACCTCGTGGACCGCGCCGAGTGGGACCACTGGCACGGCACCGCCGAGATCACCGGTCCCGACCCGCTCGCCGTACAGGAGCCGCTCGCCGAGGCCATCGAGTTCGTACGGCGCGGCGAGCCGATCGTGCCCGGCGTCCTGGCGATCTCCACCCCCGGACACACCCCCGGCCACCTCAGCCTGCTGATCACAGACCCGGGCACGGACCGACGGCTGCTCGTCCTCGGCGACGTCATGCACACGCAGGCGCAGGTCAGCGAGACGCACTGGAACTTCCTCTTCGACGTCGACGCCGACCAGGGCACCAAAACCCGCCGCGCGCTGCTGGAGGACTACCAGGACGAACGCACACTCATCGCGGGCGGCCACTTCGCCGGCGAGGTGTTCGGCCGGTTCCTCCCAGCGCGGCTCCAGCACCGCTGGGCCGTCGCCCGCTGACAGTCATGCCTGTGTCACCACAGGTCGGGCTCGCGCCCGGCGTCGGCAGCCTCGCGGGCCCGTTCAACGTCGTTGATGTAGCGCTCGGCCCAGGCCCGGATGGCGTCCATCGGCTCGCCCAGGGTCCGGCCCAGCGGCGTGAGGCGGTAAGTGACACCCCGATCCGGGCCGGGACGACGGAGGACCAGCCCGTCGCGCTCCAGGCTACGCAGCGTCTGGGCGAGCATCTTCTCGCTGATGCCGTCGACCCGCTCGCGCAGTTGCCCGAAGCGCAGCGGGCCGTTCTCCAGGGCACCGATCAGCAGCACACTCCACTTGTCAGCCAGCCTGTCGAGGGCCTGGCGCGAAGGACAGACCGCACTGTAGACGCTGGCCAGGTGGCCGTCGGGCAGACGGGCGCGAGAAGGCCTCCGACTGCCCGGACGCGGACGGGGCACCGGCGTGCTCGGCATGACCATAAGCTAACCAACAGAAAGCTCCCTGGGCAACCCCAGCCGGACCGGCGTATCGCGCGCCAACTACCGCCGCATCACCGATCCAGCTGGATTGGGCAGCCCCGGGCGTACGCCGACGAGACCGGCTCGGCAACGATCTGGCCCCCGAAGGTCAGACGTTCTTGATCATTACTCCGTCGATGAGATACTCGTTGCCGGTGATGTTGATGGGCGAGGCCAGGAACGCGATGAGCCGCGCCACCTCCTCCGGTGCGGCGATTCGGCCGGTGGTCGCCCCCCGAACTGCTCGGCGATCACATTGGTGAGCGCGAACTTGGATACGTTTCGGCGAGCAGGGTGCGGACGAGCGCCAGGCCGATCCCCTTGCTGCCGCCGGTGACGACCGCGGTCTTACCTGTCAGTTGCAGATCCACTGGGTGTCTCCTCTTCCCTGGCCGCAGCGGGAGCTGCGGTGCGGGTGAGTTGCGGGTGTCGTGCCTAGTTCGCCGCCGGCAGGGCCGACGTGCCCGTGCTCTGCTCGGCGCGCGGCCGGAGGCCGATCCAGATGAGCGTGACGCTGACGAACGTGACGATCACGTTCACGGTCAACGCCAGGTGGATACCGTTCAGTTCCGACGCCTGGGTGGCGGCGATCGCGCTCAGAATCGGGATGCCGACCGTGATGGCGACGTTCTGGGTCATCGTCGTCAGGCCGGTGGCCAGGCCCTGCTCCTCGTTCGGCAGGCCGGAGGTGCCGGTGACCGTGTAGGCCACGATGGACGTCACGTGCCCGAAGAAGCTGATGAGCAGTGCCGGGATCAGGACGGCCAGCCCCAGCCGGCCGGAGCCGATGAAGATCAGCGGGACCGTGGCGAGGCTCTGCACGGCCAGGCCGGCCGGCAGTACCTTGCGGTAGCCGTAGCGGCCGATGAGGCGACCGGCGATCGGGCCCGCGAGCACCGCCGCCAGCCCGGGGACACCGAAGATCAGGCCGGTGACGAGCGGGTTGAACTTGAGGACGTTCTGGAGGTACAGCGTCATCATGAAGATCATCGCCGTCTCCATGCTGAACACCACGAGACCGGCGTAGTTGCCCCACTTGACGGTCGGGCGCCCCAGGATGCGGACCGGGGCGAGCGGCGCGGCCGCGCGCAGCTCGATCACCCAGAACGCGGCCAGCAGCGCGATGCCGATGACACCCACGAGGATGCTCTGCTCGATGATCGCGTAGACGACGGCCAGCAGACCGCCGGTCACGGTGATCGCGCCGGGCACATCCAGTCTGACCCGGTCGGGCAGCTTGCTCTCAGTGATCAGGAACGGTGTGAGCGCGAGGATGACCACTGCCACAGGCGCGTTGATGAAGAACGCCGAGCGCCAGCTCAGCAGGCTGACCAGGGCGCCGCCGACGAGCGCGCCGATGGTGAAGCCACCCGACAGCAGCGCGCCGTTGAGGCCCAGGACGCGGTCACGAGTCGCGCCCTCCTCGAACGTGGTGGTGAGCAGGGACAGCGAGGCCGGGATGGACAAGGCGGTGGACAGCCCCTGGAGCGCGCGGGCGGTCAGCAGCATCTCGGGGTTGGTGGCGAAGCCGCCCAGCAGCGAGGCGGCGGCCAGCAGGATCATGCCCGCGATGAACAACCGGCGGCGGCCGAACAGGTCGGCCAATCGCCCGAACAGGAGGGTGAAGCCCGCCGCGGGCAAGGCATAGGCGGAGGCGATCCAGGGCAGCGCCGTCAGATCCAGCCCGATGCCCTCGCCCACCTCCGGCAGCGCGACGTTCAGGATGGAGAAGTCGACGGACAGCATGAACCCGGCGCCGAGCAGGATCAGCAGGATCAACCGCTGCCGGCTGGTGAAGCGGGGCGGTGAGGTCGTGTCAGTGGTCAAGAGACGGTTCCCTTTCTCAAGAACCCGGTGTGGTGCAACATCGGTCCGGTCCGGCCCGGTCGAAGACGCGTCCCCCGGGGGGGCGTCGCGGATCTCCCCCGGCGACCGCCGCGGGTTGCGGCCGTCGTGGCCTTCGCGGAGAGCTGGGCATGCAAGGCGTCGTGCCGGGCCGCCCATAGTGATCCATCCGGAAGGGGACGGTCGGCGGGCCGGGCCCGGCTTCACTCGGTTTCATGGCAGGCTCAGGACACCCCGCGGCCCGAGGTATGTGCCGTGAGCCCCTTTTCCAGACCTGCCTTCGGGTTCACTCACGAAGGCAGGTCGTTCGTGCCCCGGTCCCAGCGGGGGGCGAGCATCTACTACTGGCGGGCTAGCCCCAATGCCAGAAAGTTAAGGGTTCGGGCTGTGGGTCAAGGGTCTGTGATGAGGATGTCGATGCTGATGGTGGCCTTGTAGCTGGTCCGGTCGACGGTGCCCTTGGCGTTGTATTTGGAGATCGCACGTTTGACGACGCGTGGCCGGGTCCGGATGCGCCGGGCGGGCATGAGGTCGGCTAGAACGTGGCGGCCGATGGTGCCAACGAGGTCGATGACGGTGTCGGCGATGATGCCCGTGGCTTGGATGACGAGGTCGCGGGCGGTGTGCAGGGCGGTCGTGAAGCTGGCCCGGTCAGGGTCGATCTCGGGCTGGGTGCCGGTGGCGTCGGCCATCGCCAGGCGCAGGAGTTGGTAGGTGAGTAGCAGGGCGTAGATCTCCTGGTCGATGCCGTCGGGAGTGCGGGCGCGCAACACTCGACCGCCGAGGATGGTGGATTTGATCTCCAGGAAGGCTGTTTCGATCTCCCACCGCTCGTGGTAGAGCGTGACCAGTTCGGCGGCGGGGTGGGTGCGATGATCGGTCAGGGTGGTGACCAGCCGGTACAGGCTGGTGCGGCGGCCGGTGGCGGTGGCGATGGTGATCTCGCAGTCGATGACGCGGACCGCGACGGTGCCCAGCATCGACCGGTAGGAGCCGTCGGCCAGGCGGCGCAGCACGGGCAGCCGGCGGCTGTTCTTGATACGGACCAGTGTCTGGGCACCGGTTGCCACGATCGCCGCTATCAGGGACTGGTCGGCGAAGCTGCGGTCCAGCAGCACGATCATGCCCGCGTGCAGGCTGCGTAACAGACGCGGTGCATACGTGGTCTCTCCGTGCGCGGTCGTGCCGAACACCGCGTCCAGCAGGGCGCGGGTGCCGCAGGAGACCAGTACCAGCAGCCGGATCTGCGGATAGCCCGAGCCGCCGTTGTTGCAGCGATGCTTGGTGAACCTGCTCAGATTGGCCGCAGTGTCGGGCGCCGCCATGGTGGTGCCGTCGATCGCGCAGATGCGCAGTCCCCGCCACCACACGCCTGTGGTGGCGATCCCCGCGGCCGGGCCACGCAGCAGCTCCCACAGCCACCGCACCGGTTCGACACCCACCCGTCGGCGGGCCTGCACCAGCGCAGCCGCGGTCGGGACGGCGAGCTTCAGTCCGGTCAGCCCGGCTGTCAGCCGCTGCCAGACCTGCCGCCACCCCAACTCGGGGAACAAGCATCCGGCCAGCAGCAGATACACCACCACCCGCGAGGGCAGATCCCGCACCCGCACCTGCGTCCTGCCGGTGCGTGTCAGCGCCTCATCGACCATTTCGAACGGAATGAGCCGGGTCAGTTCACCCAGATGGCCGGGCGCGAACGCGCCTGCGGCCACCACAACATCACGACGCATGACAGACTGGACATCCAACGGAGCTCCCGCCGAACAGTGATCTTGGTCGACACCGTTCTAGCAGGAGCTCCGTTGTCGTCTTCACGAGCTTGACACGGCCGCCACCACGTTAACTAAGCGGCATTGGGGCTAGCCCTGTTCCAATTCGGCCGCCTCGGCGATGCGCTTGATCGCCGCCAGCCGCCTGTCCCACTCGGCCGCGACCGAGGCCATCCACTGCGCAGTCGCATCCAGCGTCGTGGGCCTCACCGCGTACCGCACCTCCCGTCCCACCCGGCTGCCGGACACGAGCCCGGCGGCGTCCAGGACGGCGAGGTGCTTGACGATCGCCTGCCGCGAGACGGGCAGCCGTTCGGCGAGCGTCGTCGCGGTGGCCTCGCCCTGCGCGGCGAGCAGGTCGAGCAGTTTGCGTCGCGTGGGGTCGGCCAGGGCATCGAGGACGCTGCCGACCTCCTCGACGGCGCCGCGACGTTCCTCTGTGGTCATCCGGCCTGTTCGGCCCGGTTCTTCAGCGCGTCGAACACCAGAGACCAGCCGCTGGTGTTGAACCGCACCGCCTCGTCGCGCAACTCCTCGGACGTGCTCAGTGCCGCGAACCCGCTCTCGACCACGCGCAGACGCGTCTTGTCGCCCTCCGAGGTCAACGTGAACTCCACCAGGGTGCTGTTGTCCTCACGCAACTCCTGGCCGGGGAACGCACTGGCCCAGCGGTACGCCACGTACGTCGGCGGCTCGACCTTCTCCACGCGCACCGAGACCTCACCGAGATTGGGGTTCTGCGCGACCAACGACGCGCCCTCCTCGGCCACGGTACCGGCCACGGTCGCCTCGTCGGCCACCCAGAAGCCCGGCGTGGCGACGAGCGACCACACGCGCTCCAGCGGTGCCGCGATCAACGTTTCACGCTCGATCCGGTCTTCACTCATGAGAAGGACTCCTTCACTGTGGACATAAGACGCAACCTATAGTTGCATGTCACACCAGCAGGCGCAACCCGTGGGTTGCACTTGCGTTGTGCCGCCTAACCGGTGAGAACGCAGATCCCCGTGGAGACCCTGGCCTCGTCCGGTTCGGGGCTTGTCCTGGCATTGGTGGCGGCGAGTCGGCCCCTATCAGAGGCGCTGGCGGGTCGAGGTCGCCGACGGTCCGCGAAGAGGGTGGGCATAGCAGGCACCGCAAATACGCCCGGTTCGACCTGCGCCAACTGCGCTACAGGCCGCTACGTCCGCTGCGGAGAGGAAACCTCCGCCCGCGCCGAGCACGACCCCGTCGCACGCTGTCTATGCCGGAACTTCCCGCCCAGTGCTAACAGGATGACCGCCCCGAGAATGAGCACACCGAACTTCCTCGAAATCGTCCGGGCCAAGGTGCCGTGCCGCAGGTCAGCGCCTGTCCCTTCCGCTGACTTCATCTGGAAGGGACATCCAGCTGTAGATCGTGATCCTCGTCGTTTGTGGACAGATCGCCGCTTGCCGTGCAGGTCAGCTGACTCGCAGCATCCTGACGACCGCGATGGCCTCATCCAGCAAGTCGATAGGACAGCCCCAATAGTCATAGATGCCGCCTCGGGCGCGGTTGCTGCCGCAGATGACGAATACGCCGGTCCCCAGCTCAACCTTGAGGTGGGTGGCCAGCCAGCCGACGAAACCGCTGTTGTCCACATGGCCGGCGAAGTGAAAGGAGAAGATGCCGAAACGTTCGACACCGTCGCGTTCCTGGGTGAGCGGGACCAGGCGGCTCCAGCTCTCCTGGTCCCGGACGACGGCCAGTGTCTCGCCGGTGAGCGCCGGCGGTTGGTCGGCCGGAAACTCTTGAAAACACCAGACGCCGTCATGCACGACGAGGTCAGCCTGGGAGATCACACGGCGGAGCCGCTCCTCTGTCTGTTCCGCAGTCTCAATACTCACACTGACCATCAGCGGGCCTCCTTGATGCCGTGATCCCACTCGGGGATCAACGCGCGGTCGCCTTCCCTGGCGGAACGAAGGCTCCTGACAGGGCAACCGCAACGCCTCCGCCGCCTTGTCTATTCCACACGAAGGTCTTTCTAGCTGCGGAACCCATGACGAGTAGAACCACGATTTTCCTGATCGTTGGGTGGCTTGTCTTCGGTAGTGGCTGGCGCGGGCTCGGTGACGGCGTCGCCAGGCGGACGTCAACATTCCGATACCGGCGGCGCCTGGGCTGCGCGTGCATCCCGGCCAGGTCAGATTCTGCATGTCAGACGAGCGAATGCACCGGTCTTCTTCCCTCCGATGATTCTTCGTCCGCGGCCTCCGAGGAGGAGAACGGCAGACGGACAAGGAATCGCACGCCGGGGTGGACATTCTCGACCCTGATGTTCCCGCCATAGGCTTCGGTTATCTCCCTGGCTACGGTGAGACCGACGCCGGTGGCGCCATATGTGGTGCGTCTGTCGGTGTCTCGCTGGTGGAACGGCTCGAAAATCCGCTCGCGATCGCCCTCTCGGATGACGTCACCGTCATTGCTCACGCTCAACATGACAGATCGCCCGTGGCAGAGGACGGCGATCGAGACGCTGGTGGCTGCGAAGGCTGCCGCATGATCGATCAGGGTTGTCACGATCCTCGTCAGCAGCGAGAACGATCCGTCGACAATCGCCCCTTCCGTCAGCTCCATCTGGATATGGCAGGGAGGACGTATCCGGCTCGACTGGCGGCGTGCAACGTCGGCGGCCACCAAGCATGCCATGTCCATGGACTGATTGACGGCGTCCGGGCGGCCTGAAATCAAAGTCAGCACGATCAGGTCAGCGACAATCGCTTCCAGCCTTCTGAGTGTGTACAAGGCATTGTGGACGGCTACGGGCGCGTCTTCCGGGTGCATGTGAGCCTCCTCCAGATTGGCGCGCACTCCTGTAAGCGGAGTAAGAAGCTCGTGGGTGGCGTTGGCGGCCACTCGACATCCAAGTTGATGCCATCGCCCGTCCGCTGATCCAAGGGTCAGGTGCTTCGCCTGGACCCGGTCATGTGACGGCCTGGTTTCTCGCAAGAGGTCGCTGATCATGGCCTCCAAGCGGGTGAGGGCGTGCAGAGCCCCGTCAACGGCCACGGACGCGTGCTGTGGGTACAGACCGGCCTCCTCCAAGTGGACGCGCACGCCAGTTAGAGCATTGAGAAGCTCGTGGGTGACATCCGGGATGGTCGAATGCGTCCGATCCCAATGACTTCGCTGTGCCAGAAGACCCGCCCCCGGCTTGAGGAGTGCGGTGCAATTGCATGTGCTGTTCATGGTGCGCCCCCTGATAGCCGCTGACGCGGCGGCTGTGATCGTTCGATGGCACAAGCCTGACCTCGGGAGCCACCCGTATGGGACCGATGAATTACCTCGAGCACTACCTATGTCACCCAGACAGGTAGCGCAGCCATCACGAGAGCCCACCGCAAGAGGCGGCCTCGCCGAAGGCGCCGATGAGGTGTTCGCCGCCGCTGCAGATGCCCAGGATCCACACTTCACTCGACGTTGAGGACGATCTTGCCGGTGGTGCGGCCGGTCTCCCCAAGGCTGTGTGCCTTGGCGGCCTGCGAGAGGGGGAGGACGGTCTTGATCGTGGGACGGAGCCGGCCGGTGGCCGCCAGGTCGGCGATGGCGGTCAGGGTGGCGTGGTCGGGTTCGACGAGCATAAATCCGGCGCGGATGCCGAGGGTCGCGGCGTGCGGCTTGAGGGCGTCATCGGCCGGTGAGACGAGCGAGACCAACGTTCCCCCGGCGCGTAGCACGCTCAAGGAACGGGTCCCGTAATCGCCGCCGATGGTGTCGAGCACGACGTCGACGTCCTGGACGGCGGTGGTGAAGTCCGTGGTGGTGTAGTCGATGAGTTCGTCGGCGCCGAGTCCGCGCAGGAAAGCGTGCTTGTCGCGGCGCGCGGTGCCGATGACGTGGGCGCCGCGGGTCTTGGCGATCTGGACGGCGATGTGCCCGAAACCGCCGGCGGCGGCGTGGATCAGGACCCGGTGGCCGGGCTGCAGGTGCGCGGTGTCGAAGAGCGCCTGCCAGGCCGTCAGCGAGACCAGCGGCAGGGCCGCCGCCTGGATATGGTCGATGTTGGGTGGTTTGCGGGCGAAGTGCCGAGCGGGCGCGGTCACGTACTGCGCGTACGCCCCGGCTTGGTGGGGGAAGCGCGGCATTCCGAAGACGTGGTCGCCCTCCTGGAACAGCGTCACCCCCACACCGACGTCCTCGACCGTGCCCGAGACGTCCCAGCCGACGGCGGGTGGATCTTCCCATAGCCCGAGGCCGCCGCTCGCCCGCTGCTTCCAGTCGGTCGCGTTGACCCCCGCCGCGTGGACCCGCACCAGGATCTCGCACGGTCCGGGTGCGGGCCGGGGCAGATCGGTCTCCCGTAGGTGCTCTGGTCCGCCCCATGAGTCCACGATGATCGCCCGCATCCACTGGGTGCTCTCGCTCATGCCGTACGTGCTCCTCTTCGACGTGCCGGACGCCCGCTGCGCGCGGCCGATGGCCAGTCTGCAACCGGAGGCAGGCGGTCACCATTTGGCTGAATGCCATTTTGTGCCAGGATCTGGCCATGCATCGTGTAGTCGTTCTCGCGCTCGACGGCGTCATCCCGTTCGAACTGGGCATTCCCTCAAGGATCTTCGGCGAGGCCACCGGGCCCGGCGGCGAACCGCTCTATGAAGTGATCACCTGCACCCTCGACGGGCGACCGGTGACCGGCAGCGCGGGCTTCACCATCGGCGTCGAGCACGACGCCGATGCACTCGCCGACGCCGGCACCGTGGTGATCCCGCCGTCCGATGCCCTCGGACCGGCGCGCGAGCACGGCCTGTTGCCCGAACCCGTGGCCGAGGCGTTGTCCCGCATCCGGCCGGGCACCCGCATCGTGTCGATCTGCACGGCATCGTATGTGCTGGCCGCCGCGGGACTGCTGGACGACCGCCCGGCGACCACGCACTGGCGGGAGACAGAGCACTTCCAGCGCACGTTCCCCCGCGTCAAGGTCGATCCCGGTGTCCTGTTCGTCGACGACGGCGACGTGCTCACCTCCGCCGGCGCCGCCGCCGGAGTGGACCTGTGCCTGCATCTGGTCCGGCGCGATCACGGCAGCGAGGTCGCCAACCGCGTGGCCCGCGGCTGCGTCGTGCCCCCGTGGCGCGACGGCGGCCAGGCGCAGTACATCGAACGGCCCGTCCCCCCACCGTCGCAAGCGACCACCACCCACACCCGGGCCTGGGCGCTGAAGCACCTGGACCGGCCCGTTACGCTGCCCGAACTCGCCGCCCACGCGCAGACAAGCGTGCGCACCCTCACCCGCCGATTCCGCGACGAGGTCGGCATGACGCCGGGCCAGTGGCTGATCAGGCAACGAGTGGAACACGCCCGGCACCTGCTGGAGAGCAGCGACCTGGCGATCGACCAGATCGCCGGCCAGAGCGGATTCGGCGCCCCGTCCTCCTTCCGGCAACACTTTCGCGCGGTCATCGGCGTCTCACCCGCTACCTACCGCCGCACCTTCCACGCCGAGACCTGACCGTCCTCGGGACGGCGCAGCGCGGCCGCCACGACCGAGGTGACGCCCATCCCCTCCACCCCGTCCACTTCGGGAACCACCATCACCAGGCCGTCGTCCTCCGAGGTCAGCGCGACCGGTACCTGTCCAGAGCGACGGAGCGGAAGTCGCGTGAGCGCGATCCAAGCCGCGACTGGTGGGCTTCCCGGACAGGAGGCCCACCAGTTGGGTCGCAGACGCAGCACGCGGAGCTCACGGGGGCCGCTGATGACGAGGTTTCAGCACGTCGGCCACATCGTCGGCGTTGTGGCCCATCGCGCGGAACCCGCACCACGTCAGCGGTCTCCCTTCGGCTTGGCGGTGAGGTTGGTCAGGAGGGAGGGGCGGCCCTTCGGGGGGCGCGTACCGCGTCCCAGTCCTTATTTGTCGTATTTGTCGTATTGGCAGCCACACGTGGCTTGGAGATTCACGACGGTCAAGTGATCGGCCGGGTCGGCTGTGACTCTCGATAGGACCCAGCTTGAGACCTCGAACCTGACCGACGACTTGTAAGTGATCCGACCGTCGCTGTGGTGGTAAGCGCTCACATATGTGGTCAGCTCGCCCTGCGGGGAAAGCGCCCAGGTCTCACCTTTGCTCATGGGCACCGTCACTGCCATGCTCTGCGTGTCCGTGTCGGTCTTCGTATTCGCGGTCGACTCCGAGTGGGCGTCTTTCCAAGTCAGGTCGAATTCGGGGGAGAATTTCAAGACATCTTCGATGGCTGTCCATTCCACTCCACCGCCAAACGATTTTTGAAAAATCCCAGTTCTTGGCGAAGGTCTCTGTCGCGGAACGCGCGTTGGCGTAGGAGTACGAGAAGGTGACGCTCTCTTTGTCTTTTTCCGCGGTAATGACATTGGAGACGGTGGAGTGGTCGATGTAACTGAACCTGTGGAAGGTCTCCCAGGTCACGACGTAGTCCAGGCCCGACGGGCACTTAACGGTGCCTATCGCCGTCGACAGCGACAGTAAGCATTTGTGGACCACTGGCGGCATGACGGGGGAGGGTGACAACGCACCATCGCCAGTACCGGACGAGCTGCTGCCACTACCGGACGAGCCGGTACTGCCGTCGCTGGACGTCATGCCGCCCCCGAGCACCGCGCCGCCGCTGCCCGAGCCCGGGCACGTCTCCTGGAACCCCCCGCCGCATGCCAGATGCTGACCGGTGGGGTCGCTGAACGTTACGGGGTTGTTCTGGGAGTAGCTGTAGCCGTTGAGGGTCTGCGGTTTGTCGGTCTCCAGCAGCGGGTCGACGCTGAGGAACCGGCCGGTGCCCGGGTCGTACTGCCGGGCGCCGAGGTGAGTGAGCCCGCTGTCGGGATCGGCGGTCTTGCCGAGGAAGCCCTTGTCGTCCGGCCAGGCGGTGGCCACGGTACCGCGGGGCGCGCCGAAGGGGGTGAGATAGCGTTTGGTGATGGCCTGGGTCACGCCGTCCAGAGCCAGGGTCGAGGTGCCGTGGCTGTCGGCGGCGAGCCAGCTCAGCGAGGGGACACCGGGCTGGGTGGTGCGTTCGGCGATGACGGGGCCGTCGCTGCCGTGGGTGTAGGTGCGCACCGCCCAGGTGAAGGTCCCGTCGCTGGTGGTCTTGGTGTGCAGTTCGGTGCTGCCGAGGTAGACGACCGTCTCGCCGTCGCCCGCGGTGGCCCGGCGAATGAGCAGGTTGCCCTCGGAGTCGTAGAGGTAGCCGGCCGCGTGGCCGCCCTCCGCGGCGGTGGCGAGGTTGCCCTCGGCGGTCCAGGTCAGGGTCTGCTTGGTGGTCGCGGAGATCGGCCGGGTGGTGGTGTTGCCGGTGACGTCGTACGCGTACGTCGCCGTGACCCCGTCGCAGCTCGTCCCGGTCGTGGTGGCGGTCAGGGTGTGCGGCTGGGCGGCCTTGGTGTAGCAGGACAGCGTCGTGGTGTCGCCGCCCGTCTTGTGCTGGGTCTCGGTGAGCCGCAGCCCGGCCTGGTTGTAGGTGTACCCGGTGCTGTACGGCGCGGCTCCCCCGACGGCGGTGCTGGCGCAGTCGGCGTTGGCCGGGGTCCACCCGCCGGTCATCCGCTGGTAGCCGTCGTAGCCGAAGCACTGGGTGTCGGGTGCGGTGGGTCCGCCGAGCGTGGCGGGATCGCTGATCTTGGTGACACCGCGATCGCTGCCCCCTACGGGTTTCCACCAACGGGTGCGCGTGCCCGCCCGCCATGCTCTGTTCCGTGTCAAGGTCCACCTCAACGGCGTCGTGATAGCCAGGCGAGCGAGATCCGCCGCCGCAGAACGTATTACGCGATCGATCCCCGCGGCGGCTACGGGGTGTCGCGGCCCCCATGAGCTGCCGATTGTGTCCGGTCGCCGCTCCTGACCTGCGGTGTTGACGTCCGCGGCGGCGTACTGTCCAAAATGGAGGAAGTTCCAGATCGGACGGCAGGCGGCGGCCCCCGAGTCCCGGCGGCGTCCGTGGGGCAGCGACGCCTGCCGCAAGACGGCGGCAACAAAGTGACCATCGGCTGGGACCGCACCCGCACACGCGCACCGGCATGATGCCGGCGCCCCGGACGGCGGCGTCCGCCCTCGGCGCCAACTGTCCCGTGGTGCCGCGGAAATCGTACTGGGAAAGCGTGCGGGGAATTGGCGTGACCGGTGGGGGAAAATGTCCGATGCCGCGGGCCGAGGAATCTGCGCTATCGATTCACCGGTTGCTCGGCGCGCGGGGCACGGTGGCCGCTGGGGAATTCTCCGAAATCACCCGGAACGCGCTGAGGCGCCCGCGCGAACTCGGCCTGATCTACGAGGACGGCGGCTACATCGAGCCGGCTCGACTCTGCGAGGCTTCTTCAGGGCCCGTGGCTAATTCATCATCCGTGTGTTCGCGGGACTCCGGGCCGGCGGAACGGCGGGGCGAGACAGGGAGTCAGGAGGCGCACGATTCGATCCGCGTCCATCTCCGCGGTCGGGCCCAGTTCGAGCACGTAACGGCTCATGATCAGACCGAGGGTGATGGTCAGCGCGGTCGCCGCGCGCTCGGTGGCGTCGGGTCCGCCGATGTACTGGGCCAGCCGTCCGACGAGCTCGCGCTCGACATACTCGCGGAAGGTACGCATCGAGACGGGGTCCCGCTGGACCTGCTGGAGCAGCAGAGTCAGCGGCCCGCCCAGTTCGGGATCGTCCCACGTCGTCAGGACCGCCTGAACGATCCGCCGGGGCACCTGCTCGGGGTCGCCCTCCAGCGCCTGGGCGATGACCTGCCCAGGGCTGATCGCCAGCGCCATCGCCGCCCCGAACAGCCCCTGCTTCGAGCCGAAGTGATAGCTGATCAGAGCAGCGTCCACGTCGGCCGCCGCCGCCACCGCGCGCATCGTGGTCGCGACGTAGCCGTGCTCCAGGAACAACATACGCCCCGCGGACAGGATCCGATCCTTCGCGTCGGAGCCTCCGCGGGGTCGTCCACGGAATTTATTCATCAGCATTGAATATAATGCGCGCCGGCCGGATCGTAGCCTCATGGCTACATCCCAGACACCCGCCCCCCAGCACCAGGAGTCCCGGCTGGGGGCACCGCTCGTGGCGGCAGCGGCGGTCATCACCGCAGCGGGGGCGTTGTATCCGTTCTCTGGCGTCGTCGCCCTTGTGGTCGCCGTGGTGGGCTTGGTGGCCATAGTGGCGACCGTCCGCACTCGACCTGCGCGGACCGAACGTGTGCTCGGCCCCTACGTCCTGGTGATCGTGCTGACCCTGGTAGCTGATACCGCACGGTTCAGCATCGACTATCCGGCGCGGCTGGGCAGCGCGGTCGGCTGGGCGACGGCACCGCTCGATGTCCGGACGTGGTTCGTGGGCCTCGTCGTCGCCCCGGTGACCATAATGCTCTTCGGCGGCTATCTCCTTGGCCGCCGGTTGCCCGGTGCCCACATCGCGGCATGGTGGACCGCCTTGGCCGGAGCTCTCGATGGGCTGGCCTTCCTCGCCGTGGCCCCGACCACGGACTGGTCACAACCAGCTGTCAGCGTGGCCGCAGCCGCGGCGACCCTCGGCCAGCTGACGGCGGCGACCGTCCTGGTCCAGCGGCTTCTCCAGCCTTCCGCGACAACGTCCGCCAAGGTGACGAGCCTGCCCATGGACGCCCGGCGGCGCAACCTGTGGACCCTGCTCTTCCTCGTCCTGGTCGCCGTGTATGCCGTGTCGCTGCAGCAGCAGGCTGGCCTGTTGCCGGTCGGTGTCATCGTCGGCTCGATGGTCGGCGGCATGGTCGGCTGGAGGCGTACCACCTCTCGAGCTCCCGCGGACCCGGCCTTCCACGTACCGCTGTTCCTGCTCCTCCTCGCGCTCTTCTACCTGCATGTCGGTGAGGAGGCGCTGACCGACTTCAACCGGGCCATCGCCGAGATCAGCGGAACTCCATGGGCGGACACCTCCTTCACGACGCTCATCGGGCTGCTCGGTCCGGCGGTGTGGGTGTTCGCCGCGTGGAGCCTGTGGCGCCGGCAGGCGTTCGGCAACTTCGTGCTGTGGTTCCTCATCGTGGGGATGATCCTCGGAGAGCCGACCCACCTGGTCGTCTTCCCGGTGATGCGCATGGTGCAGGAAGGAGTGTCCTACGGTTACTTCTCGGGGATGTACACCGCGCTCTTCCCCATGATCCCTGCGATTCTGGCACTCCGCGCCATCCTGCGCACGCATCGCACCCGCACGGCGACACGCGCCAAGGAGACCCCCCGATGATCGGCTTGGCGGCCGGCACAGTTCTGGCGCACGGCTTCGGGGGGCCGGGCTGGTTGCACCCCCTGACTGGGTGGGACCACATCCTTGCCATGACGGCCGTCGGTGCGTGGAGCGCTCAACTGGGCAAACGAGCGCTGTGGATGGTGCCGGCGGGGTTCGTGGCCGCCATGGCGGCGGGTGCTGCGGCTGGGCTCGCCGGCCTGCGGATACCCGGACTCGAGCCGATCATCTCGGCATCCGTCGTGCTCCTTGGCCTGGCCATCGCATCGCGCCTGCGGATCACGACCATAGTGGCCGCGGCGGCCGTCGCGGCGTTCGGTCTGTGCCACGGATTCAGCCATGGTCTCGAATACGCGGCCCAGGACGGGAAAGCGGCATACGTATTCGGCATACTCGCCACCACGGCCGGGCTTCATGTGGTGGGCGCGGTAGGAGCGCTGCTGGTCGCGGGGTCTCCGGGTGGACCGCGGTATCTTCGCTTGGCCGGAGCCGCCGCGGCGGCCGCCGGTCTGGGACTATTGCTGGCTGTCGTGTGACGGCCATGCAATTCCTCCCGCGACGTGTCGTGTGCCACGACCGCGCCGAAAGGGCTCGCGGAACGCCGGTCGGCCACGTCGGCGCGCGTTCCGCGTTGGTTTCCGCGGCGATTGCCCAGGCCGCACGCCTCACCAGCGTGGAGGCCGGCTACCGGCTTGGAAGCGATCGCGGTAGCCCGAACCATGGGAGCACGCTGGTGTCGAAGCGGGTCATGGCGCAGATCCGGTCGCCGGTGAGGGTGAGGACGAAAAGGCCGGTCCCGCGGCGGATTCCGGGAGGGGCGCTCAAGTACGCTCCGAACGCCGGCTGACCGTTGGCTCGCGTCGGCACGAGGTCGAACCTGCGGCCTGAGCCGAGGATGCCGGCGCAGAAGGCGGCCACCACATCCCGGCCCTGGTATTCCAGGGGGATCGGCGGCATCGACATGAAGACGTCGTCGGTCAGAAGGGCCACCAGCGCGTCGAGATCGGCGGACTCGTACGCGTTGACGAACTTCGCCACGATCGCATCCTCAGCGGGTGAGCCCGAGGCGGGAGGTGGTTCGCGGTCGGCGGCCGGTGACCATCGGCGCTGCAAGCCGGCGCGTGCCCGTTTGAGGGCGCTGTTGACCGATTCGACGGTCGAGTCCAGCATGTCGGCCACCTCGTTGGCGTGGAATGCCAGCACGTCGCGCAAAATGAGGACGGCGAGCTGACGAGGTGGCAGGGCCTGAAGGGCGGTCACGAAGGCCAGGGAGATGGATTCGGTCTGTTCGTAGCGGGCCTCCGGGCCGGGTGGCACGTCGATCGCGAGCTCCAGGAGGGCGTCGGGATACGGCTCGAGCCAGACGACTTCCCCGAGCCGGGTCGGCTCGGGCGGTTCGGCCCCTGGAATGTTCCACTCTTTGGCGGGTCGTCGGCTGGCCGAGCGGAGCACTTTGAGGCACTGGTTGGTGGCGATCCGGTAGAGCCAGGTGCGGAGCGAGGCGCGTCCCTGGAACCCTGCGAGGCCTTGCCAGGCGCTCAGCATCGCGTCTTGGAGGGCGTCCTCGGCGTCCTGGAATGAGCCGAGCATCCGGTAGCAGTGCACCTGCAGCTCCCGGCGGTACGGCTCGGTCAGCTCCCGGAAGGCGTCGCCGTCCCCGGCTCGCGCTCTTGAGATCAGGTCGGCTGTCGCCATCCTCACCACCTTCTTCCCGCGTCTTGTGGCGCTTCCATCCTGTTGTAGATCCCGGCCGAGGACTGAACTGGGCGGTCGGGGTGCGCCCAGTTTGCCGACGTCGCGGGATCTGCATCAGTGCAGCCAACAACGCCAACCACAGGAGAATCGAAATGGGAAAGATTGTGATCACGACGAACGTCTCGCTCGACGGGGTTGTCCAGGACCCGGACGGTGAGGAGGGCTTCAAGCTCGGCGGCTGGTTCGGCCAGTTTGGGGGCAAGGACCTCGAAGAGTGGACCAGGGTCGAGACTGACGAGGCGCTGGGCGCCGAGGCTCTGCTGCTGGGCCGGCGGAGCGACGAGTGGTTCGCGACGCGGTGGCAGTCTCGCAGTGGCGAGTGGGCGGACAAGTTGAACAGCATGCCCAAGTACGTCGTCTCCTCCACCCCCAAAGACCCCAAATGGTCCAACTCGACGGTCCTCAAGGGCGACCCGGTGAGCGAGGTCTCGAAGCTGAAGCAGGAGATCAGCGGTGAAATCCTTGTGTACGCGAGCTACCAGCTCGTACACGCGCTGATCGAGCATGACCTCGTCGACGAGTTGCGGATCGTGATCTTCCCGGTCGTGCTCGGGGCCGGCGAGCGTCTCTTCGGCGAGACCAGCGACCGGAAGCCCATGTGCCTCGTCGACACCCGCACCCTCGGTGAGGGCCTCGTCCTCCTGACCTACCAGCCCGTCTGAGACGCCTGGAGTCTCTGCCGGAATCAGTGGATGGTGGGGATGTGCCCACGTCGGAGGGCGCATCCCCACACCCGGGGCGGTCGGCGAATCTCCTGTGCTTGGACAATGGGAGAGGCCGGGCAGCGCTGCCGGATGACGGGCTATCCCCGACCGCCGATTCCCGATCGATCGTCACGGACGGAGTCCGGCAGGTCAGCCTGATAGGCCGCCTCCGCTGGACGTCCGGGGGCGCCGGGAACCTCTGGCACCCCGGCGGGCCGAAGCGCGGCGAATTCTTTGCGCAGTACCGGCACGACCTGCTCTCCGAGCAGATCGAGCTGTTCGAGCACCGTCTTCAGCGGCAGTCCCGCGTGGTCCATGATGAACATCTGCCGCTGGTAGTCGCCGAAGTGGTCGCGGAACTGCAAGGTCCTGTCGATGACCTGCTGAGGGCTGCCGACGGTCAGCGGGGTTCGCGTCATGAGCTCCTCCAGCGAGGGGCCGTGGCCGTACACGGGCGCGTGGTCGAAGTACGGCCGGAACTCCCGGATCGCGTCCTGCGAGTTCTTCCGCATGAACACCTGCCCGCCGAGCCCGACGATGGCCTGCTCGGGAGTTCCGTGCCCGTAGTGCGCGTAACGCTCCCGGTACAGCCCGATCAGGCGCTGGAAGTGCTCCTTGGGCCACAGGATGTTGCTGGCGAAGAAGCCGTCGCCATAGTACGCGGCCTGCTCGGCGATCTCTGGGGAGCGGATGGATCCGTGCCAGACGAGCGGCGGCACCCCGTTCAGCGGCCTCGGTGTGGAAGTGAAGGAAACCAGCGGCGTCCGGAAGCGGCCCTCCCAGTCGACGGCCTCCTCGCGCCACAGCCGGTGCAGCAGCGCGTAGTTCTCGATCGCGAGCGGGATGCCCTGGCGGATGTCCTTTCCGAACCAGGGATAGACGGGCCCGGTGTTGCCGCGTCCCAGGACCAGGTCGACGCGGCCGTCGGCGAGATGCTGCAGCATCGCATAGTCCTCGGCGATCTTGACCGGGTCGTTGGTGGTGATCAACGTGGTCGCCGTGGAGAGAATCAGCCGCTCGGTCCTGGCGGCTATGTAACCGAGCATGGTCGTGGGCGAGGAGGGGACGTGTGGTGGGTTGTGGTGCTCGCCGCTGGCAAAGACGTCCAGGCCGACCTCTTCTGTCTTGAGCGCGATGGTGACCATGGCCTTGATCCGCTCGTGCTCGCCTGGAGTCCGGCCGTTGGTCGGGTCGGTGGTGACGTCACCAACGCTGTAGATCCCGAACTGCACAGGTCATCTCCCTGTCGTCATGAGCGCCCGGCGGCGGGTGCGCAGGCTCACCAGCCCGGTGGTTCCCAGGCCGGCCAGCCCCAGCACCACGCCGATCCAGGCCGGCGTCGTGTATCCCAGGCCCGCGTCGACGGCGAGGCCGGCGAGCAGCGAGCCGAGCGTGTTGGCGAGGTTGAAGGCGCCGATGTTGGCCGCCGAAGCCAGGGCAGGTGCCCCCGAGGCGCTGGTCAGCACCCAGTTCTGCAACGGTGGGATGGTGGCGAACGCGGCCAGCCCGAACACGACGATCGCGGCGGCGAACGCCACCTGGTTGCCCGCCGCGAGCGCGACCACCGCCGACAGCGCGGTGAGCGCGCCGATGGAGCCGCAGATGGAGGGCAGCGGCGCCCGGTCGGCCAGGCGGCCGCCGACAAGGTTCCCGGCGACGAGGCCGAGGCCGAGCAGTCCCATGACGACAGGCACCGCTGACGGGGAGAAGCCGCCCACGCTGGTCATCATCGGCGCGATGAAGGTGATCACCGTGAACACGGGCGCGAATCCGAACACCGTCATGGCCAACGCCAGCCAGACGTCGCCCTGCCGGAAGGCGCTCAGCTCACGTAGGAGGCTCTGCCCTTCGGGGCGAGGACGGGACGGGACCAGTGCAGCCACTCCCAGCAGTCCGATCGCGCCGATGGCGACGACCGTCCAGAAGGTGGCGCGCCAGCCGAGCGCCTGGCCGATCGCGGTGCCGGCGGGCACACCGAGGACGTTCGACAGACTCAGGCCGGTGAACATCAGGGCGAGCGCCCTGGCCCGCTTGTCCGGCTCCACCAGGTCCGTCGCGACGACGGCGCCGACGCCGAAGAAGGCGCCGTGGGAGAAGGCGGCCGTGATCCGGCCGGCCATCAGCACGCCGTAGGTGGGCGCGAGCGCGGACAGCAGGTTCCCGGCGAGAAAGAGGATCATCAGGGACAGCAGCATGGTCTTGCGTGGCAGCCGAGTGCCGGCCATCGTGAGCAGCGGCGCGCCGACGACCACGCCGAACGCGTATCCCGAGACGAGCAGCCCGGCGGCCGGGATGCTGACGTCGAAGTCAGCGGCGAGCTCGGGGAGCAGGCCGTTGATGATGAACTCGGTGGTGCCGATACCGAAGGCACTGATCGCAAGGGCGAGCAGGGCGAGGGGCATGGGAAGCTCCTTGGGAGTCAGCGGGGGTAGCCGCCGCCGTCCAGGCTCAGCACCTGGTTGGTGAGGTAGCCGTTTCTCAGTACGGCCAGCGCCAGGTCGGCGACCTCCTCGGGGCGGCCGAACCGGCCGACGGGAAGCGCGCCCGGGCTGGCGGTGCCGGGCAGCATGGCGGTGTCCTCGATGAGGGCGGGTGCCAGGGCGTTGACCGTCACGCCGTGGGCAGCGACCCGACTCGCGAGGAAGTGGGTCAGGCCGTGCAGCCCCGCTTTGGAGGCGGCGTAGTCGGCTCCGACGATGCCGCCGGTGAAGGCGGCGACCGAGGACATGAACAGCACGCGGCCGAACCCCCGTGCCGCCATGCCGGGCAGCGCCTGCTGGGCCAGGAGGAAGGGCGCGCGCAGGTTGACCGCGAATGTGCGGTCCCACGCCTCCAGATCCAGCTCGGTGTAGTCCTGTTGGACCGCGTGGCCCGCATTGGGGATCAGGAGGTCGACGGGGCCGCCGAGTGCATCGGACGCCTCGCGCAGGAGCCGGGCGGGGACGCGTCGGTCGGCGAGGTCGCCGCCGATCGCGATCGCGTCCACCCCTGCGGCCTTCGCCTCGGCCGCCAGTTGCCGTGCCTGGTCGGGGCGCGAGCCATACGCGAAGACGGTCTTCACCCTCGCGGCGATGAGACGGCGGCCCAGTGCCCGGCCGATGCCGCCCGACGCCCCAGTGAGCAGCGCTACCTTGCCGGAGAGATCCACGTTTACGTCCTTCAGGTGGTTGAGCACGCGGAGCCGTTCTCTGGGTGTCGTAGCCGGTGTCCTCGGCTCAGGGAAAAGGGGGCCGCCGCTGATGAAGCGCACACGGAGAACTTTCGGCGCCGATGGCCGGTACCTGCCTTCCGTACCGGGACGGCAGGTACCTACAGCCTCCAGCGGGGCGTGGGACCGATTGGATCCCACGCCTTGGAGGTGGTCACGCCCGGGCGAGAGCGAAGCCGATGTCCGTGCCGAGCCCGGAACCGAAGGCCAAATGTACGAGCAGCTCCACGGTCGGCTCAAGGTAGCGGGCGTTGGCCAGCGGCCCCGCGTCCACCGCGTCGAAGCCGAGCTGCGCACCGAGATCGAGGACGGTCTTCTTGGCCGCCTCGTCGTCCCCGGCCACGGGCAGGAACGCCTTGCTCCCGCCGAGGCCGGGCTTGGCCAGGTTCGAGGCGAAGATCGTGTTGAACGCCTTCACCACCCTGGCCCCCGGCAGCGCGGCGGCGACCTGCTCGCCCGCCGAGGTGGTGTGCCCGATGGTCAACGACATGAAGTCGGCCGACTGGGGGTTGGTGACGTCGATGACGATCTTGCCGTCAAGGGCGGCCTTCACCGCCCCGTCGAGCTGGGCGACCACGGGGAAACGTACGGCTAGCACGACGGCGTCGGCGTCGGCCACCTGCGCGGCGACCTGCGCCGCAGCCGTGCTGGAGTTGGCGGTGGTCAGGTCGTGGCCGACCTCGGCGAAGCGGCGGGCCAAACCAGAACCGACATTGCCGTTGCCGATGATGCTGATCTTCATGCGAACCCTCTCCTAAGTGCTTCCATTTGGAAGCAGTCACGGACGGGAATGTACATGTGCTTCCAATCGGAAGCAAGTACGGTAAATTGTGACTATGAGCGAGACCCGATGGCTGAACGAGACGGAGATGCGGGCGTGGACCGGCTTCCTGGAGACGACCGACCGGATCCATCGCCTGGTCGAGCTGCAGCTACGTGAAGCGGGCGGCCTCACGATGGTCCAGTACGAGATCCTTCACTGGACCAACGAGCGCTCAGCAGAGCCCGTGTGCATGACCGAACTGGTCGAGTTGATGATCGGCTCGCGAAGCGGCCTGTCGTACCAGGTCAGCCAGCTCGAAAAGGCCGGGCTGGTACGCCGCGGGCCCAGCCCCGACGACGAGCGCCGGGTTCTGGTCACCATCACTGACGAGGGCCGCCGCATCCTCGAAAAGGCCGCTCCCGGACACGTGCAGACGGTCCGCGAAGGGTTGATCGACATGCTCACCCCGGAGCAGATCGAGCAACTCGCCGAAATCATGGAGGTCACACGCGATCACCTACGCTCCGCTGTCCAGCTCACGCCGAGGCACAAACGGAACACCCGCTGAGAGGACTTCCGGAGCGCGGTCCACCTGGCCGTGCGCGACAGGCCACCTTGTCGTCAATGGTGTCACCCCCGTGATCCTGGCGGCCACGCTCCAAGCCTCAATCTGCGCTCTGATCCCAGGTGATTGCGTTCGATTCGGTTCCTCGACGCGGGCTGTTCGCTGATCGGCCGCCTGAAGGCGGGCGCGCCGACGCCCGTCGATCAGGTCGGCGTTGACCCGCCCGGCGATCCTCCGCCCGCCTTGTTCGCTGGTGTCAGCGACCCTGCACCGATTCGGAGCGCGACCGACCGGGAGCTCATGAAGATCGACCCATCGGCCTTCGAGAGCTGTCACAGATTCATCCGGACCGATCGGCGTTCACCGCCTATGGAAGGAACTCGTGCACATCCAGTAGCGCATAGGCCCGTACGACGGACGGGCGCACCTTCTGCACGCCGGCCACCTTGTCTGGCCACCTGCACAGCCGACTTCGCCGCCCGGCGATCGCCGCATGCCTGCGACCTGCGCGGTCGTTCCTCGACGCTCGAGTACCGGTCGCGGAACCCAGCCCATTGTCGGCGGCCGTCCGCCCTCTGCGGGCCGTACGGCCCATGGTTCAGATCTGCCCCCCGTCAGGGGCCACGCGCAGAATGGGGTCGAGCACGCCGGGGAAGCGGTCTTCCAGATCCTGGCGCCGCAGGCTGACATAGCGCTGCCTGCCGTGCGGGTCGTTCCTGACAACTCCGGCCTCGCGCAGGATCTTGATGTGGTGGGACAAGGTCGACTTGGGCATGTCAGCGCCGGTGGGCTGGCAGGCCGCGACCTCCAGGGGCCCCTCGGAGAGGCGTCGGGTGATCTCCAGGCGCGCCGGATCGCTGAGCGCGAACAGCACGTCGGTCAGGACGAGGTCCGCGGCGTCGGGATGAAAGAGCTCACGTGACGATCCAGGCATGGTTCGATAATAGTTGAACAGTTGAGCCGGCTGCGTTAGGCTCCCAATAGTTCGAAAATTTTGGAACCGTCAGAGCGGCGCAACGCCCGCGACGGACGGCCTCACCATGCCCACGACGGGCTCAGGTCGCGGTCCGTGCCTGCCATGCACAGCGGGCTTCCGAATCGGCAACATCATCCGCGCCGCCTGTATCGCAACAGGCCGCGCACCCCCACATCCAGGAGTAACAGTGCTGCTCGACAACAAGAACGCGATCGTCTATGGAGCGGGTGGAAACATCGGGGGCGTGGTCGCTCAGACCTTCGCCGCGGAGGGGGCACGGGTCTTCCTCGCCGGGCGCTCCAGCGCCGCGCTGGAGGCGGTCGCCGAGAAGATCCGGGCCTCGGGCGGTGTCGCCGACGTCGCCACGGTGGACGTGCTGGACGAGGACGCCGTGGAGGCGCACGCTGACGCGGTGGTCCGGGAGGCCGGCTCCCTCGACGTCTCCTTCAACGCCTTCAGCCTCCCCCAGACGGGCATTCAGGGCACCCGGATCGCTGACATGACGGCCGAGGGCTTCGACCTGCCCATGACGACCTATCCCAAGGCCAACTTCCTGACCACTCGGGCTGCCGCACGGCGCATGACGGGTCAGGGGTCAGGCGTGATCGTGACGATCACGGCGAGCCCGTCGCGGTCGGCTCTTGCCCTCATGGGAGGCATGGCACCAGCGTGGGCGGCGATCGAGTCGCTGTCTCGGGGCCTGGCCGCCGAGGTCGGCCCGCAGGGCGTCCGGGTCGTCTGCCTCAATGCGGCGGGGATGCCGGAAACGCCGCAGCTGTCGGAGGTGTACGGCCTGCATGCCGACGCTTACGGCATCAGCCATGAGGCGTTCGGAGCCCTGATGACGGACCGGACCCTGCGCAAGCAGTTGCCCACCGTCGCTGAGATCGCCAACGTGGCCGCCTTCGTCGCCTCCGACCGCGCCGGCGCGATGACCGGGGCGATCGCCAACCTCACCAGCGGCATGGTCATCGACTGATACGGCCCGCGAGCACTGGTGAGGCGGCTTTGACCGCGGCCGCTGCGGCTCGATTCCCCGTCGGGGAACCAGCCGCAGCGGCCTGGTTCCCGTCAATCTCCGCAGGAGTCCTGGCGCGGCCCCTCAGGAAATCCCCGTGACATCCCCCATCCCAATTGTCGTCAGATCTCGGCGCATAGCGCGGGATCACCGAGGCGACCTCCCGACCAGAAATATGAGGAGAATCCAGCATGACGCAGGCGTTGACCCCCACGGCCTCACCCGATCCGCATACGGCGAAGGCCTTTGAAGACGTCCTGATCCAGGTAGCCGAACGGCGAGCGGAGTTCGAGCAGAAGCGACATGTCCCGCGCGACATGATCGCCGAGTTCAAGCGCGCGGGAATCTACCGGGCCAGCGCCCCCCGACGCTTCGGCGGCGACGCGCTGCCACCTGCCGAATACCTCTCGCGCATCGAGCGGATCTCGATGATCGACGGCTCTGCGGGGTGGGTCGCCGGCTTCGGTTCCTGGCTGATCTACCTGGCGGCGCTACCGCTGGAGACGCAGGCCGAGCTGTACGCCGACGGGCCGGACGTCGCCTTCGCCGGCGGTCTGTACCCGGTGCAACCCGCCGACGTCGTCGAGGGCGGATACCGGGTCTCGGGCCGCTGGAAGTTCGCCAGCGGCTGCCTGGGCGCCGACATGCTCAGCGTGGGCATCTCCGTCGGCGCGCAGAACGGCATCCGCCCCCTGACGGCCGTGCTACCCCCTGACCAGGTGGAGATCGTCGAGAACTGGGACGTCATCGGATTGCGCGGCACCGGCAGTCACGACCTCAAGGTGGACAATGTCATCGTCCCCACCGAGTGGACGTTCGTGCGCGGGGCCGAGGCCACCGTGGACGAGCCGCTGTACCGCTATCCCAGCGTCCCCTACGCCTCCCAGGTCCTGGCGGTCGTCGGTCTCGGCATCGCACGCGCCGCCCTCGACCACGCCATCAGCGCCGGCGGCCGCGGCGGCTACACGGGCGGCCCCAAGCCGGCCGATCGCGGGGCCTACCGGATCTCGATCGGCAAAGCCGAGGCCGAACTGCGATCCGCGCGCGCGTTCTTCTACGAGACCACCCACGAGGTGTACCAAACGATTCTCGCCGGCGATCCGGCGACGCCGAGCCAGGCCAGCCTGCTCCGCCTGGCCTCTGCCCACCTGGCCAGAAGCTCCTTCGACGTCGTTCGCACGGCCTACCAGCTGAGCGGCATCCCCGCCATCGCCGACGACAACCCCATGCAGCGCTACCTGCGCGACGCCTCGGTGGTCTCCCAGCACGCCTTCCTCCAGGAAGGCATCTACGACGGTGCCGGTGCGGTCCTCATGGGAGTACCTCCCTTCCCCGGCTATCTGTGAGAACCACCCGTCATGGCCCACCCGCACCGACCCCGAAAGCTCGCAAGTGCTCGTCTCTATGGATGTCAACCAGGACTTCGGCGACCCGCTGAGCGAGCACGATGCCTGGCAGTGCATCAGGATCGGAGCACGCGACGATCACGACCTCGGAAATCCGCCCGCACGACGACCAATGCCGCGGTGCCGTGTCCGGCCTCGCCAAGCATGCCTCGGCCTCGGTCACAACCGCGACCGAGGCATCCATAGACAGGCACGCCAGGCCTCACGCGAAACCGAAGACGACCAGATGATCGCTGGCATCCGGCAGGCTGAGAAGGGCACCGAGCCGCTGGACAACCGGCGTCGCCGGTGCCTCGCCCACCCCTGAGGCGAGTGATCACCCTCTAGTGGTCGAGTCTGGCCGGCCCTTGAACGAGAAGAGCGAAAGGAACAAGCAGTGACGGTCAGAGAGCCCGCCCCGACCCCCTCGCAAGCCGAATTCCGGGAGGCGATGGCGCACCTGCCCGCAGCCGTCAGCATCATGACCACCGATGGTCCGTATGGTCGCTGCGGCATCACCGTCAGCGCGGTCTGCTCGGTCACCGACGATCCGCCGACACTCCTGGTCTGCCTCAACCACAACAGTGCCATGCACAACGTGTTCAGAGGCAACGGCCGGGTCTGCGTGAACGTCCTGGGCGGCGACCAGCAGGACTTGGCGATGCACTTCGCCGGCGTGACAGCGGTTCCGATGACGGAACGGTTCTCTTGGGACGTCTGGGACCCCGGTCACACAGTGCCGGTCCTCACAGACGCCTTGGTGACCCTCCTCGGCGTGGTGAAAGACTGCAAGCCCCTCGGATCGCACAGCGTGCTGTTCGTCGAGATCGAGCAGATCCGCACGCGGAAGGGTGGCCAGAGCCTCGTCTACTTCAACCGGAGCTTCCATCGCCTTGACTCCGCCTCCCGGATGGCCCCCTGACGTTCGACTACTCATGACCCGAAAGCAGGAGGGTCACAGCGCCAAGCGGACGTGTGGGGGTGTTCACGAATGGCCCTGATCTGGGGCAGGAACTCAGTCGTTGAGATCGCTTCCCGCGTCTGAACGGATCGTTCCCCAGAAGTCTGTGTGTTCAGCCAGGCCACCTACCACGCCGGCTGCTCCCGCCATCAGCAGCCCTTCTCCCGAGCGGATGTCCAGCCAGTCCAGCGTCTGCCAGGCGGTCTCGCCTTTGCGCAGGTGGACAAACACGAGCAGGCCTGCCGACCAAGGTTGAGGCGGCGCCGCGGGGAGCAGATCGTCTTGCGGTCCATCTCTGTGCCCTACGGGAGCACGCCGACAAGGCAGGTCTGCAGGAGCCGCTGTCCTGCGGGGTGTCATGGCCAAGTCGCGAGGTCGCGGCGGTTCGGTGTGCTACGACCGCGTTCTGGTGGCCATCGTCACTGCCGGGTACGGCTTCGACGCGCCGGTCAGCAGGGCCGACGGGCGCTCTGCGAGGTGACGGTCGAAGAACGCCACGGAGTAGGCGTCGACGATGGCGAACCCGCGCCCGCCGCCGATCGGGCCGCTCATGCCGAGCCGGGGCGTGAGCGGCGACCACAACGGAGCGTCGGTGAAGTTGAGGTGGAACATCCCCGGGATCTCCACGTAGTAGCCGTCGCCCGGCAGGCCGTCGTAGACCGCGCGCATGGTGCGCCGGGTGCGTGCGATGTCCTCCTCCGGCCAGCCACCGGCCCGCTCGCGTTCCAGGCGCATCGTGCCGGCGTCGGGCTCGACCGGTTCGAGGGCCGTTCCTCGGTGCGGCGGTGGCTGTATGCCATCGCGACCAGGGCCTGGGAACTGGATCGCCCGCCGCCGAGACCCCGATGCCGTTGACCGCCGCTCCGTCGCCGTGCACCCCGTGAACGATCGCAACCCGGAGATGTGCCGGCTCTACGCGGAGATGAACACGCTCATGGACCAGATCTGCGCCGGGTACGGCAAGGACGAACTCGAACTGCTGACAGACTTCCTCCACCGCACCATGGAGGCACGCAGGAAAGCGACGTCGGAGCTGACCGACGGCTGACATGTCACCATGCGTGCTGTGCCTTGGGCCTGCCCGAAGACCCTAGCTCGCCGCTCCCCCAGATCCCAAAAGGGCGCATTCGGCTGCCCGCGCGGGTTCGCGCCTCCGGACGGCCCGGCGACGGCGGTCAAGCGCGATGGTCAGGCCAGCAGATCCTGAACCACGGCCTTGAAGTTGGCCAACGCCTCGCGGTAAAACCGGGGACCGTACGAGACCCGCGCCACGCCGAGTTCAGCGAGCTTGGCAAGGTCCGGGCCCGAGGGCCTGGTGTTGCCGTTGATCGGCCCAGGCACCTCGTTGACCAGGGTGGCGATGTCCCGCTCGTCGCTGACGCCGATCGGGTAGATGCAGTCGGCCCCGGCCTCCAGATATAGGTTGCCTCGACGCACCGCCTCCGCGACCCGCTCCCCCTCGGCCACCCCGGACACGGGCAGGAAAGTGTCGACGCGCGCATTGATGACGATCGGAACCGCGGCTTCGTCTGCGACCGCCCGGATGGACGCCAGCCGCTCGGCGTGCGCGCCGGCGTCGACGAGTCCGCCCGCGCGGTGGTCCGTGTCCTCGAGATTGCAGCCGACCACGCCGATCTCCAGCAGCCGGTCCACCAGTTCACGCGGCTCCATGCCATATCCCGCCTCGGCGTCCACGGTGACCGGGACCGGCACCGCCCGCACGATCCGTCCGGCTGCGGCGAACATCTCCTGCCAGGGCGCGCCCTCGCCGTCGGGGTGGCCGAGCATCGCCGAGATGGCGGCGCTGGCGGTGGCGACCGCAGGGAACCCTGCCTCGGCCACGATCTTGGCGCTGGCCGCGTCCCAGGCGTTCGGCAGGACGAGCATCTGGTCGGCGTGGTGCAGCTCGCGAAGCCTGTCGGCATGGGCCTTCAGGTCAGTGGTCATGAGTGTCCTCCAAGTCATGAGTGTCTTCTGGGGCTAGGTTGATGATGGTGCGGATCTTGCCCTGACCGCAGAACACGGGTACGACGGTGGTGGCCTCGACCGGTCGCCGCCGTACCCGTGGCTTGAACCGCGTACAGCGCTTCCGTCGCGGGCTCGGACTACTGCTGCGGCTCAGTGATGCGGCTGGCGAGGAGTCGCAGTCCACCGTTGCCACGGTCTGGGCAGCAGCGGCTGCGTCACCTCACCAGCGCTTACGGAGGTGTCGTCAGTCGATGACCATGCCGCTGGTGAGGTTGGCGATCGCCCCGGTCATCGCGCCGGCGCGGTCGGAGGCGACGAAGGCGGCCACGTTGGCGATCTCAGCGACGGTGGGCAACTGCTTGCGCAGGGTCCGGTCCGTCATCAGGGCTCCGAACGCCTCATGACTGATGCCGTAAGCGTCGGCATGCAGGCCGTACACCTCCGACAGCTGCGGGGTTTCCGGCATCCCCGCCGCATTGAGGCAGACGACCCGGACGCCCTGCGGGCCGACCTCGGCGGCCAGGCCCCGAGACAGCGACTCGATCGCCGCCCACGCCGGTGCCATGCCTCCCATGAGGGCAAGAGCCGACCGCGACGGGCTCGCCGTGATCGTCACGATCACGCCTGACCCCTGACCCGTCATGCGCCGTGCGGCAGCCCGAGTGGTCAGGAAGTTGGCCTTGGGATAGGTCGTCATGGGCAGGTCGAAGCCCTCGGCCGTCATGTCAGCGATCCGGGTGCCCTGAATGCCCGTCTGGGGGAGGCTGAAGGCGTTGAAGGAGACGTCGAGGGAGCCGGCCTCCCGGACCACCGCGTCAGCGTGCGCCTCCACGGCGTCCTCGTCCAGCACGTCCACCGTGGCGACGTCGGCGACACCGCCCGAGGCCCGGATCTTCTCGGCGACCGCCTCCAGCGCGGCGCTGGAGCGCCCGGCGAGGAAGACCCGTGCCCCCTCCGCGGCGAAGGTCTGAGCGACCACGCCCCCGATGTTTCCACCCGCTCCATAGACGATCGCGTTCTTGTTGTCGAGCAGCACTGTTACTCCTGATTGTGGATTGTGTAGACCGAATTCCGTCGCACCTATCGACTCGGCGGCCTGCCGAAAGGAATCGGCCGAAGCGGCCCCGGCTTCGACCCGTATCGGGACCCTTCACGTCCGGGATGATGACAGGCGCCTGTGCTGCGCGTGTTTGCCGACGAGGCCGCCACCGCCAGGCGGGGTCCATGATGCAACCGCCCCCGGCCGGCTGGGCGCCTGTTTGGGCGTACCTACGAAACGCAGGACTTCTCCGCAACGCGGGTGCTGGAGCCTGCTGATAGTGCGTAACGCGCTGTTCGGGGAACCATGCGTGTTCCCGAAACCTGGCCGCTGAGGAACTTCCGGTTCGGATGGTGGAGGGTGGTTCCGCAGATGGTGCGGCAATGCGAGCAGGTTGCCCTGACGGAGCCGGACACGACGCGGTCAGGGCCCGCAGGCCGATGCGGTAGGAGCCGGGCCGTGTTGAGACACGTAGGCGGCGGGCCGGCCCAGCACCTCGCGCAGGATGAGCACGGCCCGCTGCCGGGCCGGCAGAACTGCATGGCGGCGGCGAAGGCCAGCCGCAACGACCCTCGCGAGAGCAGCACGCCTGCCGGATCGCCGAGCATCGTGTCGGGAATCGGCTGGAGCCACGGCACCTCCTCGCCACGGATCAAAGGTTGATCGGGATCGTCGTCGGGCGGCGCGCCGAGTCCGGACGGGAGTGGGCGGCGGCTGCGCTGCTCGAGCGCGGTCAGGACCCTCCACTCGGTTCGCCCATGCCGCCCTCTATCGCGGATAAGCATGCCGAGCCGACCCCGCCGCGGGGAGGTGTTTGCCCAGTTCGGATTGGCCAGTATCGCAGGTAATGCGCTCCTATACGCGGTCACGGATGAGGCGGCGGATCGGCGTCCCACTGCTACTTCCAAGGGTGGCGGTTCAGGTCGGACGGGTGGCGTGGAGCAGGCCGTCGACGAGGGTCTGGGCGACGGTCGGGTCGAGGGGGCGATCGCCGGTCAGCACGCGGTACCAGAACAGGCCGAACAGCACGTCCACGGCCAGGTCGAGGTCGGTGTCGAGGGCGAGTTCGCCGCGTTGGACGCCGCGTTCGAGCAGGTGGCGTACCAGGGCGCGCCGGTCGTCGATGAAACGGGCGAAGTCGGCGGCGAAGTCGCCGCCAGTCTGCGCCTCGGCCATCATCGAGCTCAGCGCCGCCTTCTTGCCGGGGTTGCCGACCTCGGCGAACAGGGTGCTCAGGTAGGACAGCAGGTCACCGCGGACGGTTCCGGTGTCAACCGTCGGGTGGCGGTGGGTAGCGTCCTCGCGGAACGCCTCGGCGACGAGTGCGCCCTTGGATGACCACCATCGGTAGATGGTGCGTTTGCCGACCTTGGCCCGGCGGGCGATCTCGTCGAGGGACAGCCCGCCATAGCCGCGTTCACGCAGGACCTCCTGCGTGGCCTCCAGGATGGCCCGGTGGGTCTGCTCGCTGCGGGGCCGGCCGGGGCGGGTTGTCGGTGAGGTCGAGGTCATGCCTTGAGTGAACCAGATCTGTCGAGGGGGTCGGAAAGACGGCACGCCTAAATGATACGATCCGGTTAGGTTCATAATTAGGAGGCGTCCATGTCGCTGTTCACACCGACCAAGGTCGGCACGCTGGAGTTGCCCAACCGCATCGTCATGTCCGCGATGACCCGCAGCCGTGCGCCCGAGTCGGGCGTTCCCACGGCGCTCACCGCGCAGTACTACGCGCAGCGCGCCACGGCGGGGCTGATCGTGACGGGCTCGGTGAACGTCTCCCCGCAGGCCACCGGATACCTGTGGACGGAGGGGCTCTACACCGACGACCAGGTGGCCGGGTGGCAGCGGGTGAGTGCGGCGGTGCACGAGGCGGGCGGGCGTATCGTCGCGCAGTTGATCCACTGCGGGCGGGTATCGCACACCTCGCTGCAGCCGGGCCAGGCCTCGCCGCCCGGGATCACCGACGCTGCCGCCAAGGCCGAGGTCTTCGCGTTGACCGACGACGGTACCCCCGGCATGGTCGCCGCCAGCATGCCGCGCGCGCTGACCACCAGGGAGATCGAGGAGACCGTCGGGGACTTCGTGGCGGCGGCCCGCAATGCCCGGCGGGCGGGCCTGGACGGGGTTGAGATCCAGGGCGGCAATGGGTTCCTGGTCGAGCAGTTCCTCAGCGCCGCCAACACGCGTTCCGACCGGTACGGCCACGGGTCGGTGTTCCTGCTGGAGGTGGTCGAGGCGATCGGTGCGGCGGTGCCAGGGTTCCCGCTGGGGGTGAAGCTGACGCCCGGTGGTGTGATCAACGGCATCGTGTCGCCGGCCAACTGGCCCGAGCTGTATCTGCGACTGCTGGATGAGCTGAATGATCGCGATGTCGCGTTCGTGACCCTGGCAGACCAGGCCGCCGTCGGCGCGCCCGGCGGCTACGACTCGGCATTCGCCGTCCAGGCCCGGCAGACGTTCCAGCGGACCCTCGTTCTCGGCGGCGGATATTCCGGCGAGTCGGCAGCCGCCGCGCTCCAGGCCGGCCGCGCGGATCTCATCTCCTTCGCCCGCCCGTATGTGGCCAATCCCGATCTGACCGCCCGGATCCGTGCCGGAAGGCCACTGGCCGAACCCGATCCCACCACCTTCTACGGCGGCGGAGCCGAGGGCTACACCGACTACCCCACCGACCCCGAGGGCACGCGGAGCCAGTGATGTCCATCATGCGGCACCTGCAGCGACGTGTCGCGCTGGTGACCGGCGGTGGCGGCGAGATCGGCGCAGCCATCGACGCGTACCTGGTTGCCATGGGCGCGGCAGTCGTCGTGAACCACCGCGACCAGACCGACCGAGCGGCAGCGGAGGTGACAGCGGAGGCGGTCGCCGCGGCGGATGGCAAGAGCCTGATGATCGCCGCGGACATCGCCGATCCTGCGGCGGTTCACCGACTCATCGACACTGCATGGCCGAGTTCGGACGGCTGGACATCCTCGTCAACAACGCGGGAATGGGGGTCATCGATCCCCGCGGCGGCTACGGGGTGCCGCGGCCCTCATGAGGGGCAGCGACGCCTGCCGCAAGACGGCGGCGATGAAGTGACCTGGCTCGGATCGCCCCCGCACACGCGCACCGGCACGATGCCGGGGCCGGAGTCGAGCCGGGATTTGTGCCGACGATTCTACGGACTGAGGACGTTCAATAAGCGAACGTCCACACCTCTCAAGCGATCGTCGACATGATTAGACTTTTGCCATGGATGTCCTCAGTGACGCGATCACCGTCATGCGTGCCGGCCGGCCCCACGCGAATCGCCATGAGCTATTCGCGCCGTGGGGCATGCGTTTCACCGACGAATTCGGGGGCGCCTTCCACATCGTGCTGCAGGGGTCGTGCTGGTTGCTGCCGTCGGACAACGCGGCGCCGATCCAGCTCGGTGTTGGAGATGTGGCATTCCTGTACGGTGCCGGAGCACATGCGCTGGCTGACAGCCCCACCAGCCCGCTGACAGAGTTCGATCTGCGTCACCAGGGGGTCTGGCCAAGCGGTGACGGCGCCCCCACCGTCCTGTTGTGTGGAGCCTATCTACTGGACGGCAGCACGGCGCACCCGCTGCTGTCAGAGGTCCCGCCCATCGTCCACATGCCGGCACGGATCGGACGCCATCCATCGCTGCGTGCCGCCGTCGAACTGCTCGGCGGCGAACTGGAGCGGCCGCGCCCCGGGGCGGAGGCGATCGTGCCCGCGCTGCTCGACACGCTGCTGCTCTACATCCTGCGAGCCTGGTTCGAGGAGCAGGCCGAGAGCCCCGCAGCCACCGGCTGGTCGATGGCGCTCGCCGACCCTGCGATCACCGCGGCTCTCACCGCCATCCATCACGCCCCCGAACGGCAGTGGACGGTCGCCGAGCTCGGCGCGACGGCGGGGTTGTCCCGGGCGGCCTTCGCCAGCCGGTTCACCGCACTGGTCGGACGGCCTCCGCTGACCTATCTGACCTGGTGGCGCATGACAATCGCAGCGCACCTGCTGCGCGAGTCCGACACACCACTACGAGTGGTCGCGCGGCAAGCCGGATACTCCTCGGACATCGCGTTCGCCGCCGCGTTCAAACGCGAGTACGGGATCACCCCCGGCCGCTACCGGGTTGCGGATGAAGCCACCAGACGAGCGGAAAGCACACCGATGACGGCGATTGAGATCCCGCAGTGACAGGGCTCGTCCTCCCCTGCACTCGACTGCCGGCAGACGCGCGCCGCGCTCGTTCCCGCTGACCTTCACGTATCAGTGCCTGCCAGTTGGTGAGGAGTCAACCGGGTGGCCTAGCCCAAGGATTGGCGGGTGCCCGTATCTGCGGAGAGCCTGATGGTGTCAAGCTGCCGCTGCGACGGGTGAGCACACCCTAGGCCTGCAGGCGAGCGATCGGCTGGGAGCGCAATCTCCACACCATCCCGGGCAGTGCCGACAACCGGCGTCGAAAAGCCGGGCCCGCGGATGTCACACTTTGGGGCCCGTTCCACTCTTATGCACCGTGATGATCTATGTGCTTGCGCGATTGACGGGCTTTCTGAGCAACTCCATATGGCGGAGGGTGAGCCTGTCCGGGGTGGCCGTACTTGCCGTGTTCAGCCTCTCCTCCGCTGTTCCCGCCTTCGCCGGTGCCCGGCAGGCCTCCCAGACGGTGACCGCGCCGATGTTGCCCCTGTTCGTACGCAGCGGCAACACCGGTCATCTGCTCGCCTATGACCCCAAGGGCGACGGCGGCCTGCAGTCCGCCAACGATCTGGGCGGCGGCTTCTCCGCGGCGACCGCGCTCCTGCGCGCCAACATTTCCGACAACGGCAATGGCACCGACCTGTACGCCCGGCTGGGCGGCCGCCTCTACTACACCGCCGAACGCGGCACCGAGACCAAGGTCATCGGTCCGGGCTGGGACATGTACAACCTGCTGATGTCCCCCGGCAACATGGGCGGCACCGCCACTCCTGACATCCTGGCCCGGGACGCGGACGGCGCGCTGTGGCTCTACCAGGGGAAGCCCGACGGCACCCTGATCACGCGCGTCCGGGCCGGGGCGAGCGGCTGGAACGGCATGAACGCCCTGGCAGGGTACGGCGACTACACAGGCGACGGCAAGAACGACCTGCTGGCACGCAACACCACCGGCGTCCTGTCCATCTACCAGGGCACGGGCAACGCCACCACCGACGCCGTCCTGGGCTCCCGCATCACCGTGGGCACCGGCTGGGACGCCTACACCGCTCTGGTCTCCACCGGCGACAACAGCGGCGACGGGAAGCCCGACCTGATCGCCCGCGACTCCGCCGGTGCGTTGTGGCTGTTCAAGGGCACCGGCGTGGCCTCAGCGCCCTTCGCCGCCCGGGTGCAGATCGGCACCAGCGGCTGGAACGCCTTCAACGCCTTCTTCTGACCCGGCCCCGCCCACAGCTCCCACCTTGGCCCGGCGACCCCGCCGGGCTGTTCGAGAACGGCTTTTTCCATGCTCTTCGCGTTACCTCTTCCTCGGCGCCGTGCCCGGCGACGCCTGCTGGGACGGCTGCTGACGACCACCGCGGCCGTCACCTCCGCCGCCGTCCTGGTCTCCAGCGCCCAGCTCACGCCCCTACCCGCGCTGGGCGCCACGGCCGCCGTCGCGGATGCCGCCGACTACGACCTGGCCCACGCCGCAAAGGTCCGCGCGGCTCAATGCCTGCTCAGCGTCATGCAGCGCAAGGGCGGCCAGGAGCTCAAGGCGGTGGCCCGTACGGGTCTGCGCGGTACGGACACCGAACTGCTGCAGGCCGCCGACCCGGACTACTGGGAGGGCACGCCGCTGAGTGCCGCCTTCGCCAAGGACACGGCCTCGGCCTCGGCCAAGTCGGACGAGCTCTACGACCGCCACAACGTGTGGGAGCAATCCCTCGACGTCATTCCCCCTGCGGGCTACACGAACGTCGGGTTCCAGTGGATCGAGCAGAAGGACAACCCGTTCACCAAGGTGGGCCTGTCCGGCTGGATCTTCAAGCAGTCCATCCAGTTCGAGGACCCCCTCTACGAGGATCAGACCCCGCTGGCCGGGCCGGAGTCGGTGACCGCGGTCAACAAGATCGCCGCGGTCCGCTACCCCGAGGACGGCGGCGACTACGAGGGCTGGCGCGCCTGGTCGGCTATGACCTCCGGGCACGCCATGTACGCCGACGACGCGCGGGCCTTCCTGGAACGCGGCGGGTTCGCGACCAGCGCGCCCGACCCCGGCAGCATGGAGTTCCGGGTCGACGTCGAGAACCTCAAGGCCCGTTACGCCTCCTGCACCACCGGCAATCCGCCCGACCCGCGCAATGTCCTGACCGCCGAGTTCGCCACCGCCTCCGCCGAGTGGCAGCAGGAGGTCGACGGCCAGCGCGCCCAGCGTGACACCATCCTCGGCGAGGAGGCCCAGGCCAACGCCGACCTCCAGGTGGCCTCCCAGGCCCTGGGCGAGGCGCTCGGCCAGTCCACGATCGCGGTCCGGCTGGCGGACTGGCAGGCGTACTGGCTCAAGCAGACCCCCGAAAGCGCGGGCCTGGACTACCCGGACGCGGCGACGTTCACCAAGGTCAAGAACGACATCGTCAAGGCCCAGGCGATGGCGCTCGGCCGCAGCTTCGTGGCCTCGCGCGCCGCCCGCTCCGCGCAGCGGCACGCCACCGCCGCCGTCGCCGCCCAGCAGGCCGCTTACGCCATCGCCGACACCGCCGGGCTGCCCCGGGGCCGCGGCCTGCTCTACGGCCAGCAGGCGGTGCAGGTCACCCGCGCCACGGCCGCCGCCACCCTGGCCGTGGCCAAGGCCACCGATACCGCCTCCAACGCCACCCGTGCCTCGGCCGCCGACAGCAAGACGCTGATGGCGCTGGCCGAGACGCAGACGCACGCCTCGCAGGCCGAGTTCCGGCGTATCGCCGCCCAGGAGGCCGCCGCCCAGGCCAAGGCCGCCGCCGACGGCGCCGCCGCCCAAGCCGTCCTGGCCGCCTCCAACGCCACGAAGGCCAAAGAGGCCCAGGCCAGGGCCGAGGCCGCCGAGCTGACCGCCAAGAACGCCGCCGACGACGCCAAGGCCAAGCGCGAGACCGCCGAGGCTCAGCGCGACATCGCCAAGACCCAGAAGGAGATCGCCGCCGCCCGGCGCGCCGACGCCGCATCGGCGGAGGCGACCGCCCAGGCGCAACGCCAGGCGGCCGCCACCGCGCTCAGCGCCGCCCAGACGGCCGGAGCCACCGCGGCGGCGAAGAAGGAGGCGGCGCAGCAGGCCGAACGGAACGCGGCCGCGGCACGCACCACGGCCGTGCAGGCGGAGGCTACCCGCGACACGCTGGTGGCCAAGGCCGCCGCCCGCGAGGCGTACGCGGCCGCCAAGGAAGGCACCGAGGACGCCCACGACGCGCGGGCCGCCGCCGACCAGGCGCGGGCCGCCGCTGACCAGGCCACCACCGCCGCCACCAACGCCCGCGCCGCCGCCACCCAGGCTACCGCCGCCGCGTCAGCCGCCCGCGAGGCGGCGACCCGAGCCGAGGCCGCGGCCTCCCGCGCCAAGGCCGCCTCCGACGCCGCCCAGCGCGATGTGGCGATCACCAACGCCGCCGTGAAGAAGGCCCACGCGGCGGCGGCCGACGCCATCGCCGCCTCCGAGGCAGCCGCCGCCAATGTCCGCCAGGCCAAGATCTACGCCGACACCGCCCAGGCCAAGGCGGCCGCGGCCAAGGCGGACGCCATCGCGGCCCGCAAGGAGGCCGACCTGGCGCATGCCGCCGCGGTCCGTACTGCCGGGTTCGCCTACGCCACCGCCCAGGCGGCGCTGGCCGCCCGCGACTCGGCCATCCAGGTGATCAAACCGGCCAACGACGCGATCGAGCTCGGAGCCCCGTACAAGGACACCGATGCCTCGGCCGGTCTGGCCGTGCTGACCGCTCAGGCGTCCAAGACGCTCGCCGCCGCCCAGGCCGCCGTCGCGCAGGCCAAGGCCAATCAGGCGGCCAAGGCCGCCACCGAAGCCGCCGCCCTCGCCGCTCAGGCCGACGCCGACGCCAAGGTGGCCGCCACCGCGGCGGCCGAAGCGGCGGACTCCGCGTCCAAGGCCGCCGCCTCCCTGGCCAAGGCCCAGACCTCCGCGGCCGAAGCGGCCACGGCGGCCAAGGCCGCGGTCAAGGCCGAAGCCGACACGGTTGAATACGACCGCCAGGCCACCGCGGACGCCGCGGCCGCCGCGACGGCCGCCGACACCGCCGGCGGTTACGCCACCGACGCCCGTAACTCCGCCGACGCCGCCGAACAGGACGCCGCCTCGGCCCGCACCGCGGCCGGCGCCGCGGAGAGCGACGCCGCCACCGCTCGCGACGTCGCCACCCAGGCCGAGGCCGACGCCACCACCGCCGAAGCAGCCGCGGCCCGCGCCAAGGAACTCGCCGAGCAGGCCCAGGTGGCGGCCGCGGACGCCGAGGCGGCCGCAGACCGGGAGCGCGAGGCCGACCGGGCCTCGGAGTCAGGTCCGACGGGGATGTCCCACGTGATCGCTGTGCCGCAGGAGATCAGCCGAGAGATCAACCCCAAAGAGGACCTCTGCGTCGGCACGAACGGCTGCGACATCGACCTGGAGTACCACATTTGGGGGACACAGGACTACCTCCTGGAGACCTGCCCCGAGCCGGACCACGACCTCGTCAACTGCACCGGCTTCCCGGAATACGACTACCTCGGCAGCGGGCCGTTCGACGTCCGCTACGTCAAACGCACCCACTTCGACGGCAAGGAGCTGGTCACCGCCTTCCTGGAAGAGCTGGCCCAGGCACTGGTCCACGACTTCGTGGGCTGCTGGCGCAAGGTGAGCGGAAGCGGCGGAAGCGTCATCGACTGCGGGCTGGCCATCGGCTCCGTCGTCATCCCGCCCGCGGTCAAGACCGGATACGCCTACGCACTGTCCCTGCGCACGGCCATGCGCACCGGAGCCGGCTTTACCGACGCGCTGTTCCAGCTGCGATATTCGGGGCTGCCCGCCGAGGCGGTCTCCGGGCTGGAGCAAGTCGCGGGCAACACGCTGGCGGCCGGACACTGCTTCCCCGCCGGCACGCTCGTCCAAACCGAGTACGGCCCTCGCAAGATCGAGGACATACGGGTCGGCGACCGGGTCTGGTCCGCCGATCCGGTGACGGGCAGGCGGACCCTGCACCCGGTCACCCGGCTGTTCCACCGGACGGTGGACTCGCTGGTGAAGATCACCGCCGAGAGCGGCACGCTGTCGGTGAGCCAGGGTCACCGGTTCTGGGTCCAAGGCAGAGGCTGGACGCAATCGCAGGAACTGCGCGCGGGCGACGCGCTCCAGGACCCGTCCGGCAAGGCGGACCGCGTCCTGGCGGTGGCGTCCGGCGACGGCCCCACCGACGTGTACAACTTCGAGGTCGAAACCGACCACACCTACTACGTGTACGCGGGCTCGACCCCGATCCTGGTGCACAACGACTGCATCACTGACATCGTCAAGGCGGGCGACCACGTCGTCCTGGGCATCAACCCCTACTCTGACGATCTGGCCAAGAGCATCGGCGCGTTCACCTTCAACAATCGGGCGCTGGGAGCGCCGTACCCTAACGGCGACGGGCGGCCCATCTGGATGGTCGCGGTCACCGAGGCGGTGGGGGATCCCTCCATCCGGTTGTCCGTCTCTCTGGACGGCGTACCCGGTGCCACGACCGCAGACGAGGCACTTGCGGCTCTGCTGGCGCGGGGTGACACGGTACCCGCGGGGAACTGGGAGATGGTGGCGACGATCAACAGCGGCCTTGGGACGGCGTGGGAAATGACGGAGCTGCGCCGGGCGTACCGGCTGGAGAAGCGCACGTGGGACTCGATCGAGTTCCACATGACCAAGAACGGTGAGGTCATCAGGGTGTTCCCGAAGCCTCCGCCGCCACCGGGGTCGTGAGATGGAGTTCACCAGGGAAGGACGGCTCTTCCGCGTCGTCCGTTTCGATCCGTCGCACCGGCAGCTGCTGCTGCGCAGCGACGCCGTGGCGGTGGACCGGACCACCACGGTGGTCGAGATCCACATCGGCCACGTCGAGCTGATGCTGCTCAAGCCCATCTACCGGGACGGGCTGCACATCCGGCGCGCCTCCGCGGCCGAGTTCGCCGAACTGCGTGAGCGGCACGGTCTCGAAGCGGACGCGGGGGGCTGGACGTGGATGATCGAGCGACACGGCGGCAGCTTCGTCGTCGGCGGCCAACCGGCCTGGCGCGAGACGCAGTATCCGCCCGCCGACCGTGAGTGGCTGTTCGACTTCACCAAGCCCTGGCCGCCGGACTACCCGGCGCAGTGGGGCATCGTCGAGTAGGCGCATCCCGGCCCCGGGCACGACCCGGGGCCGGGATGCTACTTTCGCTCGGTTTGTTGCCGTACGGCTCCTCGCATGGCGTGCCGGTACCTGCCGGGTGGCATCCCGAGCTCACGCTTGAAGGCCCCGGCGAAGGCGAACTCTGAGGTGTATCCGACCTGATCGGCGACCGCGCCCAGGGGAGCGTCGGTATCGCGTAGTTGCCGTGCGGCCGTGGTCATCCGGCACCAGGTCAGGTAGGCGAGCGGTGGGCAGCCCACCAGACCTGTGAACCGGCGTGCGAACGCCGCGCGCGACAGCCCCGCGCGTTCGCCCAGCTCTGCGACGGTCCATGGCTGGGCCAGATCGCTGTGGACGGCGTCCAGCGCGGCCAGGATCGAGGGTGCGCTCAGCGCGCCGGCCCAGCCGGTGGTGATGCCGTCGTCGGCCCGGTCGTCGAACCAGGCCCGCAAAATGTAGAGCAGCAGCAGGTCCACCAGTGCGGGTACGGCCGTGCCGGCATCGGCTCGTCCGCCAGCCGCGCAGATGTGGCACGACGCACTCAAGCTCCACAAGGACGGGCGGATCAGGGTCACTGAGGCACGAGCCTCCGACTACATCGGTGAAGGCGCCGTCTCGTACCTGACCGAGAGCGTCCTTCGACCGCTGGCTACGGGGAAGCGCGCAATGGTGCCCGCGGACCTCGACGCACCGCACTCCTGGACCTACATCGGCGATGTCGCCCGCACCCTGATCGCCCTCGCCGATGACGCCCGGGCCTGGGGCAAAGCCTGGCACGTGCCGAGCCAACCGGCCGCTTCGGTCCGGGAGATCGCCGTCCGTGCGGCCCACCTGGCCGGGGCGCCCCAGCCACGGTTGACCTATATGCCGAAGTCGGTGTTGTGGCTCGCCGGTCTCCTCGCCCCGATCGGTGGAGACAACGCGAAAATGGTACGAGAACTCCGCGAGGTGGCCTGCCAACGGCACAACCCGTGGCTTCTCGATTCCTCCACAACATCCGAGACCTTCGGCCTGAAGCCGACGCCGTTGGACGACTCGCTGCGCGAGACCATGGCTTCCTACCGTACGCCGTGAACGCCTGCAGCCCAGAGCGTTGGGCAGCGCGCGTCTCATCACGAGACCGCTCCAGCTCCGTCCTGTGGCCGAAGTGCTCCCGCTGGAGGGTAAGTCCTTGAGCCTGGTCAGTGCTGGGCGTTCTCGTAGTAGGCGCGGACGCGGGTGGCGAGGTGGTGTTCGTCCAGTTCGACGACGTCCAGGACGCGGTTGCCGTTATCGCGCTGGTAGAGGAGGGCGTATCCGCTGGGGTTGGTCAGCAGTGCTTCCTCGATGAAGCTGAGATCGGGGGCGAGCTCCAGGCCACGGGCAAAGTGACGGCGTAGTTCGTCCTTGCCGTGCAGACGGCCGTCCGGTCGTCCCCAGCGAGTGACCACGGTGGGCGCGCTGAAGTCAACGTCGTCGGCGTAGCAGGCCATGATCGCGTCGAGGTCGTGGCTGTTCCATGCGGTGAGCCAGTGGTCTGCGTGAATGCGGGCGTTCATGACGCCAAGTGTGGCGCACTGCTCAGCAGAGCGGGCGGTGGGACATCGTCGGCGGACGGCCGTAGCGCCCATAGGCGATTTGAGAGCCGGCAGCAGCGCCCGGATTGTCGATCGGGGCCCCGGGGGAACCAAGTGGCTTCAGTTCGTAACCTGACCATCGGCCTGGCCGGATTCATCGGTTCGACCAACATCGCCGCCGCCGACCACCCCGCGGACGCACTCCAGCCACTCGGTCTCATAACACGAGAACGCTTCGGCCCCGGCAACCCGGCCGATGTCGATCAGTGGCTACTTGGTCGGCCGGCGCACAATATGTAGACGATCGCTTAAGAGGTACAGACGTTCGCTTCTTGAACAACTGTAGTTCGCACTCATACGGTGATGCGTGGCCCGCTTCGGTGCGGTCCGCGCGATGAAGGGAATCCTTAGTGTCCAGGGCAATGACGGCGCCATGACCCATAGATAAAACGTTCACGCCCCTCCTTCGTTTTGTCGCGCGGCCGCGACTCCTGTTCCTTTCGGTCCTATGCGCAGGCCACGGTCACGTCGGACGGCGCGAGCCGAGTGTCCGCGCAACTCCCCGTCGGCGGCAGTATCAATGTCGTGTCGAGCGCGAAAGCCGATCGGGAGTCCGGCGAACGGGTGGCACCGATGCTGCGGCCGGTCTACGGACCTCCCGCCTATTGGCATGCCCACCTGTATGCACGTGGAAGCCCATGCCATCCGACCGAGTCCTTGACTTCTCCATTGACTGATAGCCAACTTGCTTCACCGATCACCACATGATCAATCGAATTCCTCGGACGATATTCCTCCAATCAGAAAGAGGTACGAGCATGTTCCTGCGAAGACTGCATTTAGCGGCCATCGTGGGCGGCGTTGCGGCCGCAGCTCTGGGCATATTTCCGACCGGCATCGGAACAGCTTACGCAGATGACACCCCCCAGCCCCATATCGTCGGTGGCACCACGGCAACCGAGAACTATCCGTTCATGGTTTCACTGCAGACAAGCAAAGACGGTGACCCGAACCATCACATCTGCGGTGGATCACTGATCGCCCGGAATTGGGTCGAGACGAACGCGCACTGCGTCACCAACTTCGACGGAAGCGCCAAGGACCCGTCGCTCTACCATGTCCGGGTCGGTTCCAATGACCGCACAACAGGCGGCACAGTCGCCAACGTGACCGGGATCGAGGTCTATCCGGGATGGGACTGGCTGGCCGACGACGGTGTCGATAACTACGTCGGAGACGTTGCGCTGCTCAGACTGGACCGGAAAATCTCCAGCGGTGTCATCACGGTCGCCGACCAGACACCTCCGGAGGGCACTGCGGTTCGCGTTCTGGGCTGGGGCCGCCTGAACCCCGACGGCAGCGGGGATCAGCCCACGCAACTGCAGCAACTCGACACCTCGGTGCTCGACACGGAGGTGTGTGGCGAAGATGACGGCTTTGGCGAACTCTGCGCGGAGACACCGGGTTCCGCAGGGCCATGCAACGGTGACTCCGGTGGTCCTGCGATCGAGAAGGCAGACGGCCGCTGGGTGCTGGTCGGCAGCGACAGCCGCGGCACCACCGACCTTTGCGGCGACGGGCCCGACGTCTTCACCAATGTCACCCTGTATCGATCGTGGATCCACGCAGTCATATACAACCTGAACTAGCCGCCTATCCTGAGCGGGGGCCGGGCGTCTGCCACCAGGAGCCCGGCCCCACCGTCTCGGGTGTGCCGGCTCCAAGGGTGGTCACGGGGCTTGCATGAATCGGAACGAATAGATTCCTGTTCGGAAGAGCTAGCGATCCAGTGACAGTTCGCAATCCTGGGTCAGAGATGATGAAGACGGCCACCTTGGAGCCTGGCTCCGACGATATGCATCGGCTGGACAACGTGTAGACCCAGGAACCTCGTTTGAGCCTCGTGCGTTTCCTGCATGTCACCTCTTGGCACAAGGAGAACCATGAACTTAGGGCTCCCGGAACTCATCCAGCTGCTGGTGATCGGCGGCGTGGTGTTCCTCATCGTGCGGCTGGCAACGCGCCGCCGAAAGTAGGGTCGCTCGATCGAAGAACTTCTGTACTGGCCTGTTTGGCGACGCCGTCACCAGGCACGAGCCCGCCGCTGCCACTACCGGTGCAGATTCCAACCATGGTCTCAAAGTGTTACTGGAGTACCAGCCGATTTTCGGCCGCCCCTTCTACCTTCGCCTCGACAGGTATCGCAAGTCACAGGCGGACGACGTCTTCTGTCACACGCTGAAGAACTGGGCCTGCAACGCGTACAACATCTTTGTGCGCTCCACCTGCAGGAGATGGGCGTGGATCTACCGCCAAGGGGTTCGCCTCGGCAACCCCGAGAACGGCGCGAACACCACGCACTGACGAACCACAGGCCGGATGGCGGGACAGCTCGCCATCCGGCCCTCCTTTCATTCGCGTATCAACACAGCAGGCGGGCATGACGAGGATTCTCCGGCGCAGGCACGGAAGAAGGGCGGCGCTGGTGGCCGGCTCTTGTCTGGCCGTCGTGGTGCTGTCGGCCGGATATGCCGAGTACGTCTCCCTGACCTCCGGCACCCCCCATCGGCGCGGGCGTGCTGCTGATGGTCATCACACTGCCGACCTCGCTCATAGTGCTGCTCCCGCTGCAAGCCGGCATCGCGGAAGACGTCCTGGACGGCGACGCCCTCACCCTCGCCCTGGTGGCGTGCGGCGCTTTCCAGGCCTGGCTGCTGTGGCTACTCCTACGCGGGCCCCGCACCCTGGCAAGGCGACGTGAAGCTCCATCTCGACGCTCCGGACGGGGATGTAATCGCCACAGGGGGCGCAGCCGCTCGCGTCGGTCCCGGTTGTCGTGCTCCTGGCTGGCCGATCAGTCACGGGCGGAGCACCGCGGGGGTCAGCCCGCGCGACTCAGCGCACAAGGAGGCCGGCGAGCGCGGCTTCCGCCATGGCATCGGCTTCGGACGGGCCGAGCGGAGCATGACCGCTGACCAGGCGGAAAATGATCGCACCGAACAGGACATCCTGGGCCACCTCCACGTCGATGTCGGTCCGCAACTCTCCGCGGTCGACGCCGCGATGCCAGATCTGGCGGATCAACTCGCGGCGGCCCGCCAGGAATCGCCGCCGGAGCAGCTCGGCCGCCTCCGGGTCGGTGACCGTGGCGGCCAGGAGCTGGGCGTAGACCCGGCCGACCGGGCTCGCGTAGAACGCGGCGACGTTGCGTACCTGCTCGGTGAGGTCCTCGCGGGCCGAACCTGTGTCGGGGACGGGCGTCGTCTCGGCCATGTGCAGGTCGAAGGCGTCGATGGCGACGCAGATGCGGTTGGGCCAGTGCTTGTAGATGGTGGCCTTGCTCACCCCGGAGCGAGCGCTGACGGCGTCGACCGTCGCCGCCGGCAGCCCGCCCTCGGAGAGCAGCTCAGTGGTGGCGCGCAGAACCGCGTCGCGCACCCGTATGCTGCGGGCGCCAAGGGGGCGCCCCGGCTCAGGCGGCATCGTCGTGCACCGTCCCCACGGCGACCTCCCGCCACTGGTCGAGCTCGGTCGCGACCTGCTGGAGCTTGGCCTCGACGCGGGCCACACAGTCGGCGCCGAGCTGGAGCCGCATCGGCGGGTTCGGCGCGGCGGCGAGCGCGACGATCGCCTCAGCCGCCTTCACCGGATCACCTGGCTGGGCGTGGTTGCGCTCGACGGCCACCACGCGGGTCTTGCCGGAGGTCTCGGCGTAGTCCTCGATGACCCGCGCGGTCGAGTGCAGCGAGGAGTCGTCGAGGAAGTCCGTACGGAAGAAGCCGGGCTCAACGATGGTCACCTGAACGCCCAGCGGGGCCAGCTCGCCGCGCATCGCCTCACTGAGACCCTCGACGGCGAACTTCGTCGAGCCGTACACTCCCCAGCCCGGGCCCGTGGTGAAGCCGCCGACCGAGCTGATGTTGAGCACCCGTCCCGACCCCTGCTGCCGCATCACCGGCAGCACGGCCCGGCTGACCGCCAGAAGACCGAAAACGTTGACCTCATAGACCGCCCTGACCTCGGCGTCGCTCGCTTCCTCCACCCCACCGAGCAGCCCTCGGCCCGCGTTGTTGACCAGAACGTCGATGCGCCCGAAGCGGTCGACGGCGGTCGTCACCGCCTGCCGGGCGGCGGCCTCGTCGGTGACGTCCAGCCGCACGGCCAGCAAGCGGTCACCGACGTCCGGGAGCGCCGCCTCGACCTGCTTCGGGTCGCGCGCGGTGGCGACCACGGCATCCCCTTCACTCAACGCCCTGCGGGCGATCTCCAACCCGAACCCGCGCGACGCACCCGTGATGAACCAGACCCGCATGAATCCTCCTATGTGAACTGAACGTTCAGTTCACTCTAGCACGCGGATCGCCATACGGGATTTACCGGAGCCAAGGTGGAGACGCGCGTTCCATTGGCTGGGCCCGTTCGAAATCAGCAAGGAAAGGTGAGCCCGTGACACCGCTTGGCATCATCGACCTGGTCGCCGAGGACGTCACGGACATCACCTGGGAAGAGCTGACCGGGCAGATCGTGAACGGCACGTCGCCGTGCGGCAACGGTTGCGGGACCACCATTCCCGTCACCACCCCGACGGACCAGGTAACGCAGACGGCCGACACCGCCATTATGGTTGGCGCCGGCCCCTGCGGCGATTTCTTCGCCAAGGTCGGCAAGGACTACAACACGCGTTTGGTCGGCCCGCTCGATCTTGCCTTGGCGTCGGGGTGGTAGGCGGGCACCACCGCCACCTCGACACCAAGCGCGTTGGCGGCATCGCGGACGGATCCGGCAGCGAACTCGCGGCCGTGGTCCAGCCACAACATCCCCGCCACCCCGCAGCCCGGGCCGGTGTCGTCGGGCAGCATGCCCATGCGCAGAGCGGTCAGCACCGTGCCGGCGTGTGGGGTGAGCGCGATCCTGGACGACGACAGGCCAGAATCGTCTGCGCTTGATCAAGGTCGTCCATCTCAAACACTCACTCAGTTATCCCAGTTGTCCGTGCTCGTAATTACTGGAGGGTTCTGGCGTACCTGGATCTTGTTCGGTGCGAAGCTGTATTTGTTGAAAATGGCCTGGCTCGTGATCCAGCGGTAGCCGCCGATGCCGGCATCCCGCTGGTCCCAGATGTAGACGCGAGGATCGTTGGCGCCCTTGACCAGCCCGGTTTCAGTCCATAGAAACGCCCCTCCGAAGCACGACGATACGGTGTCGTTGGGCCACTCCGAGATGCCGTCCCACGTGTTCCACAGTGCGAAGTAGACGGATTGGTCGGCGATGGCGTACGCGACATTATCCGGACCCACGAGGTACACCCTGGAGGAACCGCTCATCCGGAACCGCTGTCCCGACACCGGACAAGCGAATACACCCTGCTCCGGCGTTGACTCGGCATTTGAAACCCCGGCTGTTCCCACGAACAGGGGCAGGCCCACGACGACGGCCAGGCAGGTGCGGCGAATCCTGCGATTTGTGAACACTTATCGTCCTCTCTTGTACTGACAGACCCCACCAACGTTGGCTCTGCGGTCGATCGCCCTTGCCTCCAGTGGAGGGGCGCATTTTTGAAAGGGTTCTTCTGGCTAATGCATACATACGCGAACTGCGGTTCTCCTGCCCGGGCGCCCTCATGGCGCCCGGGCTTGGATATCAGTGGCCGATTGTCAAGCCGCAGGCCGATCGCCTATGGCCGGGCGTAGCCGATATTGTCCAGGGTCGTTCGCAGCACACGGGCGTACGCGGAGGTGCCGTCCGACTTGGGATGGAACGATTCCCGGCTGATGCACAGATTGCTCTCCCAGATGCACAACGGGCTCGGCTCATCTCCTTGGTGGAAGTCGCCCTCTCCCTTGGGCCCGGTCACGAGCGCGTTGATGTAGCTGGGATTGTCACAGATGACCGTCTGGTAGAACTCCATATCCGGCCTGGCGAAGAACACGGGGATTCCCGTGGCGCGCAGTGTCTCGGTCAGTGTCTCCTGCTGGCTGCTCAGTTCCTGCACCAGACCGGCCACGGATCTGGCCTCGTCCAGCGGGATCAGGTTCGACATGGCGGCGCACTCGTGCGCCGTGCTGATCGGCTCGGGATAGCCGAGCAACATGATCGTGGCGTTGACCGCCTTGGCCCTGATTGCTTTGATCACGTTGGTGACGTTGCCGGCCATCTCGCCGGCACGTGCTTTCTGCACCTCGATGGTCGCGGCGCAGTCCGGGAGCTTGCCCGGGACTATGCAGGTGTTGATGACCTTGGAGAAGGTGCCGGTCGCGTCGCCGCCCAGCGGGTCGTTGCCGCCCAGGGTGAGCGTTACCAGGGTGGTGTTCTCGTCCAGCACCCCCGATTCGATCTGCGCGATCTCGTGGAACTGCCCCTCGCCTTTCTCATAGGCGTCCGGCGAGTTCCAGGAGTCGGGGTCGCGCCACCCGGCCGCGTTCACGCTTTTCGCTCCCGAGCAGGCCACGAAGCCCAGTTCGTGATTGGCGTCGAAACGGTCGGAAAGCGCGCCGAGGCTTTCGGTGTCGCCGGGCAGGACCACCTTGCGCGAGTAGGAGTCGCGGCTACGGCGGCAGGCGTTCCAGTAGGCGGTGCCGTGGTCGGCGTCGGATGCGGGGAAATAGTTTCCAGCGCCTTCGCCACTGCTGTAGGAGTCGCCGAGGGCCGCGACGATGTGCTTGGGTTTTCCAGGCAACTTCTGCACCGCGATCGCGTCCCAGGCGATGCGCACGGTGCCCTTCCCATCCTTGGTGATATTGCTGAGCCGGACGCTGGGGACGGTGCCGTTGAAGTTGTACACGCCCAGCGAGACCCACCCGTTCGCACCGATCTGCTGGGGCAGGTAACGCTTCCTGCCATAGGTGCGTGAGCCGTCCACATCAATCTCGTAGGCGGCCTGCTGGGTACGTGCCCCGACGACCGGCAGATGCACCAGGACACGGGCCCAGCCGGCGCTCTGGTTCAACGTCCAGGTTCCGCGCGCCCTGCGACCGGCGCTCGACGGGATGGTGTTGCTCATCCAGAACTGGCCCGCGAACCCGCTGCCTATCTGGTGCACGTCGACCTTGCCCGGATAGTTACCCGATATGTCAGCCAAGAAGTCGAACTGGAAAGAGCCGGCACTGGTGTAGGCGGGAGAACAGCTCGGCCTCACCGAGGGGACACCGGTGGGCAGGTTGTCGACGATCAGGGCGCCGGACGGCAGCCCGGCCAGGCCACAGTTGGGGGCATAGCTGGTGGCGTCGTCCTGGTAGGCGTATCCGGGGTCGAAGCGCAGCAGTTCGCGTCCGCAGGTGCTCTGGCAGTCGTCGATCCACTGGGCCCGCTGGTGGTACCAGCATTTCAGGTCGTACTGGCCGACGCTGTTCTGGTGCGCGCACGGGCCCGCCGGCTCGTCCTCCAGGCCCGGCTCGTTCGGGTCGAAGTGCCCGTCGGGCCAGTAGCACTGGTTGCTCTCATCGCAGAACTGGTGCACCGGCGGGCGGACGTTCGCGCGGTCGGCGTCGGTCAGCCACCACGCGGCCCGGTAGCCGTGCACCAGGGTGCCCGGGGTCTCGATGAGCTCGATCGGGTGACCCGCCCAGCCCATCACCTTCTCCGGGTACGGCCAGTTCTGCGGCTGCGCCGCATCGGCGTAGGACGTCTCCAGGAACGGGTTGCGGTCGGCGGGATAGCGCGGATTGACCGGGTTGTTGAGCCAGCCCACGCCCCAGGGCGACCCATTGTGGGTGTCGGGGTAGAAGCCGGAGTTGTAGGCCCACACGGCGTAGAACCAGTTCTCGATCCGGTCCGTCGTGCCGTTGTTGACGATCAGCCCGGCGCGCCGGGTCTCGTTCCACTTGTCCTGCAGGATCTGCAGGCCCCTGGCGACGTTGGCGGCGAAGTCCAGGGCGATCGCCCGCTGCTGGTTGTAGGGCAGCGCCGTCTCACCGGGCTTCTCCTTGCCGGCCAGGCGCATCCCGTCGGTGACCTGCATGACCCCGTACCCGCAGTCGGCCTCGGGCCAGCGGATCGCCCAGTCATCACCCTCATCGTCGTTGTAGTAGTCGATACCGAAATAGTTACCGATCAGCGGATTCGCCGTCACCCCCGGCACCGCGAAACGCGCCGCCTGCCACATGTTGGACTCCTGAGCCGCGATCCCCAGCAGCACCTGCGCGGGAACATAGCCACCGCCGTCCAGCGCCCGGGGCGGAAACAGTCCCTGCGGGCTGTAGGCAGGCATGCCGAGGTTCTTCCAGTTCTCCGGACGCTGCACCGTCAGCACGCCCCTGACAGCCTGATCCGCAGCCCATTCCACCTGCCGCGGCTTGGGCTGCATAGCCTGGTTACGCGGGTCGTTGCGGGCCACCGAACAGTACCGCTGATCACCGTCGGCTGGGTCGTTGGGATTGCCCGCCGCCACCGAGCCCCGGCCCAGCGCCGGGCTCGGCTCCGAACCACCTTCGGCACCGCCACCCGGGGTCACCGACAAGGTGAACGTCTTGTTGGTCGTCAGTGACATGGCGGTGATGTCAACCGGCTGCGGTGCGGCTGGGTCCGCCGGCGGCACCCTCGGGTCCTTGGTCTTCGAGCGTAACACCGAGGTGATGGAGAGCCCGCTGGACATCGTCGCGGTCGTGTCCTGCGGCACGCCGGCCAGCACGACGCTCGGCGCTGTCGAACGATTCCGCGAGGCTTTCGCGCCGGTCACGAACACCTGACCGCCACGGGCCGAGCGCACGCTCACATCCGTGATCGCGCCGGTCGCAAGCGTCGTGACCGCATTGCCCTTCTTCAGATCCACCCGATGCACCGAGGCCGTCTGCTCATCCTCGACCTGGGCGTACACCACCCCGCCATCGGCATCAGCGGCCAGCCGATAGGGCACCCCCTTGGCAATTGCCACCACCGTGCGCCTGCCGTCCGGGCGCACCCGGACCACCGCGCTGGAATCGGCGGCCACGATCCCGCCCTCGACCGGCAAGGCCGAGGTCAGCTGTCCGGGGATCTCAATGGGCTGGTCCAGCTTGCCGCTGGTGCTGTCGAGCCGGAACAGGCGGGTGGCGCCCCGGTCCTCAGTACCGTCCTGCGTGAGGACAACCGACTCCGACGGTCCGCAGCCGGGGTTGAAGTAGGCCAGCGTGGTCTGAAGGGGCAACTTGCGCACCGCGCCGCCATTCAGGTCGACGATCGCGGTGAACCCGCCACGCTCATTCAACTCGCTCTTGTTGGTGAACGTACGCGGTGCGTAGACGACCACCGCCCTATCCCCGGAGCCCGTCACGCAGATGTTGCCGATCCACGAGTCGGTCTCGAACCCCGGCTCTGACAGCGAAACCGCCGTCCGCCACTGGTAACCATCCTTGGCATCGGCCACCAGCACATGGAACCCGGTGGCGTCCCCGGAGGTGGTCACGGCCCGATCGGAGGATTTCTTCCAGCCGGTGCCCAGGATCTCTTCTCGTTTGCCCGGATCGATGCTCTTGGGCGCGGCGGTTTTCGTGGCGGGGACCGCCAGGTCTGTCTCGGGCGGTGGCGGTGCCGGCCGAGCGGCCGCGGGCACCGGCGCCAGTAATAACGTCAAGACGGCGGAAACTGTGGCGAGCGATTTTCGGGAGCGCACAACTACTCCTTTGAACGGAGGGGAGGGCTGAGCCGGCTCTGCTGCGCTTGGTGAAGGGCGGTCCCAGCGCCCCTTTTTTCCGGCGGGCGGTTGATGCATGGCAGCCGAATGCGCGGCACCCGGCCTGTGAGCGTGGCCGGCTGAAGGGACGGCTCTCGAGCCGACCCTTCATGGACGGTCAGCGCCATACCCGACTGAAAGGTGAGATGAGGTGCGTTTACGCTCCGCTTGTGGTCCAGACGTCGGCCAGCAGACCGTCGAGGGTCCACGTGGCCCCGGGCTCAAAGCAGAGCTGATCCATCAAGCGCGTGTTGACCACGCGCCATACGCCCGCCTTGCTGATCCGGAAAATATCGGCGAGTTTTCCGCCGACGGACAGCCTCGAAGAATACGCATCCGGGTCCTCGTCGACGTAGCCGACAACGCCTTGGTCCACGAACGCGCCGCCGTCCTCCAGGGCGTCCGCCTCCTCCGGCAGAGCCAGCAGGTAGGCGTCCCGGTCGACGGCGCGCAGGCGGTGGAGTCCCGTGCTGCCGGGGAAAGTCGTCCGGGAAACGGAATACACCTGGCCCACGAATCTGAATCCGTGGTCACGGATCATCGTGTCCCGCTCGGCCACGCTGGCGGTGTAGAAGTAACCGTCGATCGGGGTGGCCAGTTCGTAGAGCTCGGCCAACTGGGGCGAGGTCACCGGAGGGTCGACCGCAGCCGTGTGCGATGCGGTCAGGGGCGAGGCGTCCACGGGCGATGCTGCCTGGGTCAGGCCGACGGTCATGGCCGCCGCGATAATCGCCAGTGGAGTCACGCGCCGCCGAGTTGTCGACATTACAGCCGCCTTTCATGTGCCGCTCGTCGCGGCGTGATGTCCAGGTGAGTTGGATGAGCGGTTGCCGCCCGACCTGCTCGGGCGACGACTCCCTCCGGTGGATCGCCGACTAGAGCCAACGCGTGCAGTAGGTGTTCGACATGTGGGAACATGCCCGGACGGACTTTCCGACCCTGCTCATCATCACGGTGTAGACGGCACACGAATATCCGTCGAAGACGCTCGCGGTCCTGGTTCTGGTGCCGGCCGGGGTGAGCCCTTCGTGCCAGATCTCCCCGCTGAAAGTGCAGTCCCCGCTGTTGATCTCGTGTACGTCCGTCCAACTGGCATTGCACGCCGGAGAGTAAGAGAGGCGGACCAGGAAATCGTGACTGCCCACATAATCGACGTACTGGTAGTCGGCCGGGCTCTGCATGTCGGCGGAGCATCCTGTGGCGTTAGGGTCCTTGCCCGCGCAGGTGTTGCCCCAGCAGGTGGCCGCAACCTTGGCCGGACCCGCCTGCAGCTGTGCGTGGGCGGGGGCGCCGAGGCCGAACAGGATTACCATGACGCCGGCCAATGTGCCAACGATTGTGGTGAGCCGCTGGTGCATTCCATTTCTCCCTTGGTGATTTGAGCGTGCTCGTGACATGCGGGCAGATCAACAGAAGTCGCCGGAACGGCATTCGAGTGGAGATGAGTTCGGTGGTCTGTTTGACTCCGGACCTTTCCTGCCCCTGACGATCATCGACCGATTTGCATGGTGAGCGGGAAAGGTCAGGAACCGGCGTATGCCGGGCATATTCCGGCAGCCGGAGCCGGTCATCGTCATACTGGAGGAGGAACCGGCTGCCGGGACCCGTTCGCCTAGCGTGCGCCGATGCTGGATGCCTTGCCCTGAACTACGTCTGATGCGTCAGTCCACATATACGTTCAGAATCCAGTAATCGTACCCGGTACCTGCGGCCATATGACTGCAGTAATAATCTATGATTTCTCCGCGCGCGAGCAGGTCCTGACCGGTGAGTTCGCAGGCCAGCTGATTTGACCAGCTGCTGTGCCTGTACCAGAGATTCATGACCGAGGCGTCGCTGCCAGACGGTTTCGTAAGGACAGCTTGCGTCGTCGCATTGGCGGTTCCCGCCGATGCGAAACCGATTCCGACCGTCAGTGCGATGGCTGCGAAGATCTTTTTAGCCACGACTCTCCCTTTTCTTCCGCGCCCATGAAGATGTGTTCCGCCACCCTTGCGCACGGGCTTGACTCGACACCTCAAATTATTGATAGGGAGACGACAAATCCAAGGGCATTGACCGGGCAATAGCCGGACAACAGCCGGGCATGTCATATGCCAACCTCTTCATGGAGACCTTCAACGGCGAGGGCTATATGGCCTGACCTGGTGGCGAGTCGGCGGATGGCCGTCCAAGCGCACCAGGATGGTGCTGGCCTGTCGTTGACGATCACGTCCACGGACGTGGTGCATGAATCGATCTTCGCGTGATCCTGTTTCTGCAGGTCAAGCCGTGAGTGTCTGCGGGAGTTGGCCGATAGCCGGCGACGACACACACCGACTTGGTAGTGCGACAAGATCGGAGTGGACGTCAAAAGCAGCCAGACTCACCTCCTGTCTCCCGATGGCCGGCTCTTGGTCCACAGCCGCGGACGAGACCCGATCCTGGCCCAGGTGCGACTACGCCGCGACGGGCCTCCTCAACAGCTCCGCCGCCCTCGATCTGGGAAGCGTGTCCCGATGAGAGGCTTGGCCGCCTGGTCGTTCACGGGCACCAGTTCCTTGCCTGGCGAAGCACTCCCCGGTGGGCGACGCTAGGGGTCGGGCTATGACTGGGATTCGTCCGTGGCTGCCGATAGGGCATTCCCCGGCACGAGACGGCAGAGCTGCGTCCGGATGGTCTCGACGTCGACTCCTCGTTCCTCTGTCCGGTCGAGACCCAGTGAGGTCAGTATGCTCAGGGCCTGCGTCCAGTTGTCGCGAGCCTGGTCGTGCCGGCCGAGCGCGGCGTGAGCGTGGGCGAGACCATCGTGGGCGCGGGCCTGATCGCTCGGTTGATCAAGATTTGAGGCAAGCTGGAGTGCCTGCAGGTGGCTGTCCAGCGCCTGATCGGCTCGACCGCGCTCGTGGTGGAGTCGGCCCATGCCGTGGATGGCTTCGAACTGCCAGTTGCGGTCGCCGATCTCGCATGCGCGGTCCAGCGCAAGCTGGTAACAGTCGTGGGCCTCCTGGTACTCCCCGTGGGCGCGGTGCAGGTGGCCGAGGGCTGTGAGACTGTCGAGCTCGCCGACCCGATGCCCGGTACGCTGCGCCAGGTCCAGGGCACGCGTGAACAAGTCGGTGGCCAGCTCGTAGTCCCCCTGTCCCAGATGGATGCGTCCGAGGCTGTTCAGCGCTCGAAGCGCACCGGTTTGGTGGCCAATCGTCTCGGCGATGTCGACAGCTCGCGTCAGGTCCTCGATGGCCTGCTTGTGCTCGCCCATGATCCGATGGACTTTGCCGGAACCGATCAACGCCTCTAGTTTGCCCGTCGGATGGTCGATCGCCTCAGCGATGCGCAGCGCCTGCGAACAGCACTCGCCAGCCCGGCTGAACCGTCCTTGCAGTCCATGGATCATGCCCAGTGTGTTCAGCGCTCGGAGTTCGCCGGAGCGGTGTCCGATGGCGCGGGCGATGGTCAGGGCAGAGGTAATCTCTTCGATGGCTGCTTGGTGCCCGCCCTGTAAGTGGTGAATCGCGCCGAGTGCGATGAGTGCTTCCATCTCGCCCGTACGGTCTGTGACGGCCTGGGCGGCTGACAGCGCCCGTGCGTGGAGGGTTTTGGCTTCGGCCCAGCGGCCCCTGGCACGTACCCATACGTGCAGAGTGGTCGATAAGTGCCGGACGTGCGGGAACAAGCCATTTTCGGCGGCGTGCCCGGCAAGAGAGAGCAGGTTGACCAGTTCCGCCTCCAGCCAGATGGTGGCTGCTGCGGCGTCGGGCAAACAGACGCCTCCCGAGGACGGGTGGCGCGGCCGGGTGCCGGCTTCGAAGGGGTAGAGGCGGTCCATCGCCGCCGAGACGGTGCGGCTGTAGTGGTTCAGCAGCCGGTCTAGTGCGGCGCGCCGGTCGGGCTCAGCCTGTTCGCCGACCCCCTTTTCGCGAGCATGGGTGCGAATCAGGTCGTGGAACCGGTAGCGGCCTGGAACCGGCTCTTGCAGCAGGTGGACCTCCTGCAACTGGTTGAGCAAGCGTTCGGCCTGCTCAGCGGTGGTGGACAGCAGCGCGGCGGCCGCATCAGGGCTGATGTCCATCCCGGCGTACAAACCCAGCAGCTGGTAGGTGCGCTGCTCTTCGGCGGACAGCTCGCGGTAGGACAGGTCGAGTGCGGCGGTGACACTGCGCTGGCCGGCGCGCAGTTCGCTCAACCGGCGTTGATGTTCTTCCAGCCGGTCGAGCAGATGCGTCACGCTCCAGGAAGGGTGGGCCTTCAGCCGGGCCGCGGCCAGGCGGATCGCAAGCGGCAACAGCCCGCATCGCCGCACCACTTCGGCCAGCGCCCGATCCGGGACGTCCGCGATGCGTTCGGGCCCGACGATACGGGAAAACAATGCGATCGCATCCTCAGACGGCAACACATCCACCGACAGCATGCGGGCGTCGTCCAATCCGGTCAGCCGCCGTCGGCTGGTGATCAGTACCAGGCAGCCGCCGGCGCCCGCCAGCAGCGGCCGGACCTGCGCCTCATCGGTAGCGTTGTCCAGCACGATGAGCATCTTGCGGCCGGCCAGAACGCTGCGATAGAGAGCCGCCCGATCATCGAGGTCCGGGGGGATCGCCTCGCCGGGCACACCCAGCATCCCGAGCAAGCGAGCGAGTGTGTCGGCCGGATCTGCCGGAGCCACGCCCTGAGCGTAACCGTGCAGGTCGACGAACAGCTCCCCGTCGGGAAAACGGGGAGCCAGCTGATGGGCGGCATGTACGGCGAGCGCGGTCTTGCCGACCCCAGCCATGCCGTCGATGGCGGTGATCACCACCGTAGCCGCGTCCCCAACCTGATCCAGCAGGACCATCTCTTGTGTCCGGCCGACGAACGCGGCTACATCGGCAGGCAGTTGCCGCGGCCTCGTGCGCATCGGGGCCGAAGGTGGCGGAGTCACATTGGCGGCGGCCATCAAGATCGCGAGTTCCGCGTCGTTCAGGCTCAACGCCTCGGCCAGCGACCTTATCGACGTGGTGCGCGGCCGTCGCAGCTCCCCCGTCTCCAGCCGGCGGACGGTACGCACGTTGAGCTCGGCCTGTGCTGCCAACTGTTCCTGGGTCAGCAGCGCCCGCCGCCGCCAGGTGCGCAGCAACACGTCCAGGGCCGGTTCGTCCGTCGGGGACATGAACGCATCTCCCGGTTCGTCTGCCTCGATAGGAGGAGCCTATGCCATGGACCCCAAGATCTGTGGGTGACGAGTGGGGGGACACCGCTACGCCGACTCGCACGCTCCCGGCGTCCCTCAGGCCACCAGGTTCGAGAACGTCCCTGGTCACGGTGCGACGGCTCAGGTCGACGGACGCCGGGTCGTGGTGGGCAACACGAAGCTGATGCAGGCCGAAGGCATCGACCTCGGCGTGCTGACCTCCCGGCGCGAGGAACTGGCCGCCGGCGGACGTACCGCGGTCATCGCCGCCGTGGACGGCCGCGCGGCCGGAGTGATCGGTATCGCCGACGCTGCCCGCGACAGCTCCGCGGCCGCGGTGGCCGCGCTGCACGAGGCCGGCGTGGAGATCGTCATGCTGACCGGCGACAGCGAGGCCACCGCCCGGCGGATCGCCGATCAGCTCGGCATCGACGCGGTGATCGCCGAGGTGTTGCCGGGCGACAAGGCCGCCAAGATCACCGAGCTGCAGCGCGGCGGACGCAAGGTCGCGATGGTGGCGAACCTGGGCTGGGCCATCGGCTACAACACCATCGCGCTGCCGATCGCGGCCGGCGTCTTCGAACCCGCCTTCGGCCTCGTACTGCGCCCAGAGATCGCCGCCCTGTCGATGTCCGGATCGAGCTTCATCGTCGCCGTCAACGCACTCGCCCTCAAAGGGCTCCGCCTGCCCCGCCCTACCGCTGCCGGAGACTGAGCGCCGAGTTAGTGGTCCCGCCCGTAAGTCCTTCGGGGGTCAGTGGCTGGGGCGTTGTCAAGCGCTGTGCTGCGGCGGCGGAGCACGGTGATGACGAGCACTGGTCCGATGGCGAGCAGGAGAGCGAGCGCCGCGTAACCGTAGGTGAGGCTGGTGAGGGTGGCGATGGCGGCGACCAGGAGCGGGCCGCCCGCGTCGCCGAGTTCGCGTCCCAGCTCGGCCGCGCCCATGGTCTGGCCGAGGCGTGCGGTGGGAGTGGAGGCTGCGAGGGCGGCGAACCCGAGGGGGGTGATCAGGCCGGTCCCGGCGCCGATCAGGGCGGCGCTGGACAGGAGGCCTGGCAGTCCCGGCATCATGGCGCAGGCCAGGCCGGCGGCGGCGAGAAACAGTCCTGCGGTGATGCCGCCGCGCGCGGTGATGCGACCCTCGTCGAGGGCGCGTCCGGCTTTGGGCTGGACGAGGGCGGCGCAGGCGGCGAGTACCGACACCGCGGCTCCGGTGGCGATGGTGCCCAGGCCGGCCGCGGCTCCGGTGACGGGCAGGAATCCCACGCCGACCGACAGAGCGGCGCTCGCCGCGGCCAGCGCCGCGGTCGGGCCCAGGAAGGCCGGTTCGGTAAGGCGCCTGGCCAGATCGAGTACCGTTTGCCGGGTCTTGGGCAGTGGAGGTACGGCCGGGACGGCGAGCGCGGCCCAGGCGGCGACCGCAATGCCGAGTACCGCCAGTACCGCGAACAGCAGCCGCATGCCTGCGGCCCAAACCAGCACGCCTCCGAGCAGCGGGCCGAGGGTGTAGCCGATGGACTTGTAAAAGCCGTAGGAGCCGAAGGCGCGGCCGTGCTTGGCCGCCGGGTTGAGGCGCGCGACAAGGGCGGAGGCTGAAGGGGAGAAGGCGGAAGCTGCGGCGCCTTGACCCAGGCGGGCGGCCCAGAGCCAGCCGGGACTGTCGGCGATGGCGTAGGCCGCCGAGGCGGCGGCGAAGGCGATGAGGCCGCCCAGCAGGACCGGGCGGGCGCCGATGCGGTCGGCGAGCGCGCCGAACAGCGGCTTGAGCAGCACCTCGGCCCCGTCGTACAGGGCCAGCAGGCCGCCCAGCACCATCAGCGAGGTGACCGCGTCCTCGGAGAAGCCGCCGAGGTTGGCGGCGATGCCGTGAGCGCCGAAGGCGGTGGTGAATCCGGCCGCGTACAGCGGCCACATCTGGCGGCGCGGCGCCACCTGGGGAGCATCTGCCGAGCTCACAGGCTCTCCTGTGACGTCTGGTGGAGGGCGGTGAACACCTTCTCCGCGTAGTCCTCGCAGGCCGCTGTGCACTGCTTGAGCCGCTCGGCGGCCTCGGCCGCCTCGGGCGCCCCGAACACGTCCCGGGCTGTCAGGTCCCGGTGCCAGCGCCGTAGCCGTTCCAGGCTCTGCTCCTCTTCCTCGAGCTCGGCCAGCGTGAACTTGGCGTTGCGGATCTCCTTGGCCAGTTCGGCGTCGAACTTGCCGCAGTCGGCCAGGAACTCGGCCCAGTCCGCGGACCGTGCGGCGGTGAACAGCGCGTGCAGGCGGGCGGCGTCGTCGGGTCCACGTCCGGACGCGCGCATGGTGATGGCCTGACCGTTGGCCTGTTCGGTCAGCTCCAGCGCGCGTGCCAGGCCGTGGGCGAAGACGGGCACGTCCGGTACGGTCCAAACGCCCTGGCCGAGCGGCAGTGCGCCGATCTTGCGCAGTTCCCGCCAGGCTGCCACGCGGTGCCGCGATGGCTGGGCGGGCAGTTTGATCAGCAGGATCAGCCAGCTGACCTCCGAACCATCTGTCACATAGAAGAATGTAACAGCCATTACATTCATATGGTAGAGGCCGCTGCAGGGCGGACGTCCGCCGGATCAACCCGGGGCGGTCATGCGGTGAGCGCTCCGGTGCCGAGCAGTGCGAGCAGCAGTGTTCCGATGACGATCCGGTAGATGACGAAGGCGTTGAAGGAGTGCCGGGCGACATACCTCAGCAGCCAGGCGATGGAGGCGTAGGCGACGACGAAGGACACGGCGGTGCCCACGATGAGCGGCACGGGACCGGCGCCGCATGGTCATGGCTGCCACCTCGCGCGTTCCTCGATCATCGATGGAACAGGGAGATTCACCAGTGTGGCTGCCGCCGTGGATCTCCCCATCACCTCAGGTCGAGCACACCCTCGGGACCCAAGCCGGAAACGTGGACCGTTCAGTCCCGGTCTTTAGACCCTTTAGTCCTGTCGTGACCCGGTCATACGGGGACGCGCCATCGCGGCCGCGTCCCGCTTCCTTCCGGGATCTCAAACTCCACGGCGCCGCCCAGTTGGCGGGCTCGTCTCGAGGCCGCCCCGCGCATCCCTGGCCACGGTCTCACACGGGTGATCCAGGGGGTACGAGGCGAGTGGACGCGGCCTGCGCGTATGGCCGATTATGGGGCAATGTCGCTCCGCACGTACGAGGCCGATCTGTTCGAGAGCTTTCGGGGCCGCTTGGAGGCGATCGCCTACCGACTGCTGGGATCGGCCGGTGATGCGGAGGACGCGGTGCAGGATACGTACCTGCGCTGGCATGCGGCGGACCGGGAACGGATCGAGACGCCCGAAGCGTGGCTGACGAAGGTGCTCACCAATCTCTGCCTCAACCGGCTCACCTCGGCGCGGGCCAGGCGGGAGACCTACGTGGGGCAGTGGCTTCCTGAGCCAGTGCTGGACGGAGATCGAATGCTCGGTCCCGCCGACACCTTCGAGCAGCGGGAGTCGGTCTCCATGGCGATGCTCACCCTGATGGAGCGGCTGTCCCCCAATGAGCGCGTGGTGTATGTGCTGCGCGAGGCGTTCGGGTACGCGCACCGCGAGATCGCGGAGATCATGGACATCACCGAGTCGAACTGCCAGCAGATCTACCGGCGTGCCAAGCAGCATCTGGCCGTCGAACGATCCCGCACGGAGGTCGATGCGGCCGCCGCGCGGAAGATCGTCGAGGAGTTTCTCGCCGCGGCCCTCAGCGGCGACACCGAGCCGCTGATCCGGCTGCTCGCCGACGACGCGGTCAGCGTGGCCGACGGCGGCGGCAAGGTCGTCGCCCGGAGGACCCCGATCATCGGAGCGATGGGCATCGCCCAGTACCTGCGTGGCATGTTCCAGCCGAGCGACTCCAAGCGAGCCCTGGTCGGTGGCAATCCCGCCTTCTACGCCGTCGTCGTCAACGGCGGTCCTGCCGTGCTGGTCGAGGTCGGCGAGCAGATCATCGGCGTGGTCTGCCTCGATGCGACCCCCGACGGCCTCGCCTCGGTCCACATCCAGGTCAACCCCGACAAACTTCAGCGCATCGCGCGCCAGTGGACGGCCGCTGGACCTCATCGCCCGCTGATGAGGACTTGGTGACCCAGATCACCCTCGTTCGCTGTCAGGGATCGCGCGCCTGTCCGGTTCAGGAGGTGAAAGCAACCAGATAGGAGCGAGCCATGAAGCACCGCATCGTCGTCCTGGGAGCCGGGTACGCCGGAGCCAACACCGCCGGTCGCCTCGCCAAGCGGCTGCGCCGCGACGACGTCGAGATCACCCTGGTCAACGGCGACCCGGAGTTCGTCGAACGGATACGCATGCACCAGCTCGCGAGCGGGCAAGATCTGCATCCCCGCCCGCTGCGCGAACTCTTTGCGGGCACCGGCGTACAGGTCCGGACCGCGCGGGTCACCGCTGTCGATGTGGAAGGCAAGACCGTCGATCTCGGCGGTGAGACCCTCGCCTATGACACCCTCGTGTACGCCCTGGGCAGCGCCATCGCCGATCACGGCGTCCAAGGTGTCGCAGAGCACGCCAACAACGTGGCCGGCAAGCAGGCCGCTCTCCGGCTGCGGGCGCGACTGAGCGAGGTGAAGCCCGGCGGGACCGTGCTGATCGTGGGCGGCGGCCTGACCAGCATCGAGGCAGCCACCGAGATCGCCGAAGCCCACCCGGACCTTGAGGTCGCGATCGCCGCCCGCGGCCGCGTCGGCGGCTGGCTCAGCGACAAGGCCCAGCGCCACTTGCGCAACGCCTTGGACCGGCTGGGCATCACGGTCCACGATCATGCCGACATCACGCGCGTCGAAGCGAACGGCGTGGTCACCGGTGCAGGCAGAAAGATCCGGGCCCAGGTGACCGTGTGGACCGCGGGTTTCACCGTGCACCCGATCGCGGCCGCCACCACGCTTGAGGTGTCCGACAGCGGCCAAATCGTCGTCGACGCCGGCATGCGATCGGTCTCGCACCCCGATGTGTACGCCGTCGGCGACGCCGCGCTCGCCCAAGGAGCGGGTGGCAAGCCGCTGCGGATGTCCTGCGCCTCGGCAAACCCGATGGCGTGGCTGGCAGCCGACGTCATCGCCGCGCGCTTGACCGGTCGCAAGGTTCCCGAGACCACGATCGGCTACTCCGTGCAGTGCATCAGCCTCGGACGCCGCGATGGAATCATCCAGCGCCTGACCTCCGACGATCAGGTCACGTCCACCGTCATCACGGGCCGGACCGCCGCCCGCATCAAGGAGATGATCTGCGCCAGCGCGGCCTGGAGCGTCTCCCACCCGACCATGATGATGCCGAGCCGTCGCCGCCCCCTCGCGGTCACCGACGCAGCGGAGACCCGACTCCTCACCCGGTCATGACGAAGAGCGTTGCCGGCGTGGAGTTGCCGGGCGAACGTCCTTGCCCGCTCGCCCGGCCGCTGAGTACGAGGGAACTGCTCGGGCCGTTCCCTGCCGCTGACGCGGCTGCACCACGGCGGATCCGCTCACCGCTGGAGCGCAGCCAGCAGCGTGGCCAGCACTGGTGAGTACGAAGACCAGGTCTGGTTCAACGGCACCACCGAGGGCATCTGCGACCTTCACATCACCAATGCCTGATCGCATACCAGCGGCATATCGGCAGTCGAACCGTCAGCCCCCGAAGAACTTACGACTGCGGCCACTGAGCAGCAGCGACGGGTGTTGATCGATATCTACGAGTTCTCCGCGTGGCCCAGCAGGCGGGACGACCTCTTCGGCCGAGACGATCGCCCCGTGAGAAGAGGTCCAAGGCCCCACAGCGGCCGGGCCATATGCCCCTGTCGTGCCCCGCTGTCATCGCCGCAGAGTGATGAGGAGGGAGGTGCATGATGGGACTCGCGACTCAGTGGGTGGCACTTCGCGTGCGACGGTACTGGCTGGGGCGGAATCCACTGCGCCGTCGCTCCGACCGGCTGGAGGCGGCAGGCGTGGCCGCCACGTTGATTCTGCTGCTGTTCAGCGTCTGGCCCGCCGTCGTCATGGGGCGGCTGGCCTACGAGAACGGCCTGCAGGCCGAGCGAGCCGGTCCCGGCATCCGCCAGCAGGTGACAGCGACCCTTGTGCAGGACGCGCCGGACACCGTTCCTGTCGGGGGCAATGACAATGGCACGGCGCCAGAATCACACGCTGCCGCGCGGTGGGCGACACCGTCCGGCGAGCAGAAGATGGGCCGGGTGGCGGTGCCCACCGGCGCGAAAGCGGGTACGTCCGTGAAGGTATGGATCGACGGCCGGGGCGAGCTGACCAGATCGCCGGCGAGTCACGCGGAAACACTGGCGGGCGCTGTGACCACGACGCTCCTGGTCATCGCTGGAGCGGCCACCACGCTGACGTTGGGCTTCCGGGGCTTCAGGTGGTTGCTGGACAGAGGACGGTACGCCGCATGGGACGCATCCTGGGCCAAGGCGTGCGGGCGGTGGCGACGCTTGTCGTAGACCGCCCCGCCGCTCCTGCTGCGTGAGCCGGCTCATGGGCACATCCGTGGAATCGTGACCCGCCTGACGCTGCCGCCGATGTGAAGAAGCGGACACCGGATTGTCACCCCGCTGGGGCCGCCTGGGCGAGCCGTCGGACGTGGTGGACGTGGTGGTCTGACTGTGCGGCCCGGACGCGCGCCGGCTGACGGGCCAGCGCCTGCACGCCACCGGCGGCCTCGCCTGACGACGGGTCCCGGCGGCGGCTACGGCAGCGATCCCGCCCGCCGCGCGCATGAGTCATCCGTCAGGTGAGAATCAATGCACGACCAACCCACGGCTCAGGCGCGACCCGGAGGGATCCCTCACCTGGTCGCCACATCCTGCACGCCTATTCGTCAACGGGGAGCCGCGGCGCCGGGAACAGATCGCCGACCAGCAAGGTCGCCTCGTGCATGGCGATGGCGAGGATGTCGTCGTCGGTGGCCTCGGTGCCCTGCGCGGCGAGCACGGCGTTGTGCACGCTCAGCAGGGCCATGCGGATGCGCAGCCGGTCCGTCAGCGGCGAGTCGGGGCCGAGGAGAAGCTTCGTGGCCCTGTCGACCCGCTCCAGCGGGCCGCCCTGCCGCAGCGGCATCACCGTGCGCAGCGCGGCATGGTTGGCGGCGGCGAACCGCATGGTCCGCAGCCCTTGCCTGGCACCCTGGGCGATCCAGCGGCCCAGGAACTCGGAGGACAGTTCGGGAGTGAGTGGCTGGCCTGCGGCCCAGTCCAGCAGGTCGTCGAGCGCGCGCATGTTCTCCTGGAAGAGGCTGAGGATGATCGCCTCTTTGCTGTCGAAATGGTAGTAGAGGGCCGCCTTGGTGATGCCGATCTGCTCGGCGATCTCGCGCATCGAGGTGGCATCGTAGCCGCGCTCGGTGAACAGCGTCAGCGCGGCCCGCTGGATGTCGGCCCGCGTCTGGCTGCCCCTACGTCGCGGGGCCGTCGCCTGCTGTGTCTCTGTCATCGCTCTTCCTGCTCCCAAGCTCGGCTTCTCAGGAGTTTACTCCCACTTGCTTACCGGCCGGTCAGCAAGTATCTTACTAACCGGCCGGTAGGCGAGGTGGCCGTGGCAAAGCCCGTGATCGCGGGTCAGGCGGTCGCCCGCGCGCGAGGACACCGATGAAAGCGATCCGCAGGTGACCGGGCGTCTGCCGACCTGACATGGCCGAAGGCGACTGTGATCGCCGCGATCGAGACAGGAAGGGCCGATATGGGGTTGCGAGTTGTGGGAGCGGGGCTTCCGCGTACGGGGACGACGTCGCTGAAGAAGGCGCTGGAGCGGCTGCTCGGGGCGCCCTGCTATCACATGCGGGAGTTGTTCGGGCGGCCGGACGACGCCGCGGTCTGGCGCGACGCCTGCGCGGGCGCCATGCCGGACTGGCAGCGGTTCCTCGCCGGATACGCCGCCGGGGTGGACTGGCCGGTGTCGTGGTTCTGGCGCGAGTTGTCGGCCGAGTACCCGGACGCGCTGGTGCTGCTGTCCCGGCGGGAAAGCGCCGAGCGCTGGTATCAGAGCATGGACCGGACGGTGCTGGAAGGGGCGCGCCGCCTGACGAGCGGGAACTTCGACGGCGCGCGGCCGCCGATGGGCGCCCATCTCACCCCCGAACAGGCCGGCGCCATGCAGGGGATGATCGGGGCCCTGTTCGGCGGCGCGTTCGACGACCCCCACGACCGCGACAAGGTCATCGCGGCCTACGAGCGGCACCTCGCCGAGGTCCGCGCCACCGTCCCGGCGCACCGGCTGCTGGAATGGCAGCCGGCCGACGGCTGGGAGCCGTTGTGCGCCGCACTCGACCTCCCGATCCCCGACGAGCCGTTCCCCCACGAGAACACCACGGCCGACATGCGGGCCCGGATCAGCGACATCAACAGCCCCTGATGCCGGCGAGGAGGGACAGCCCGGCCCGGGCCGCCGCGTCGGGCCCCCTTGCGCGAGACGAATCTGATCAAGAAACGTCTTTCGCGGCACTGGGATCAGGCCGCGAAGCTGGTGAACGACCACGGCAGCTGGGCGGTGCTGATAGTCCGCCTGATCGCCCCCGTACAGAGTTTCGCGCCTCCCATGGCAGGCGCGGTGGGCATGCCCTACCGCAGATTCCTGCCCGGTGGTCCTGGGCGTACTCCCTGTCCGGCGCCGGGCCGGCCGCGCAGAACGTCGCCGCCTCCGCCACCTCGATGACCCCGCAAGCGCTGCGTGCCCTCCCCGAAGCAGCCCAGCACCTGTTCCAGCAAGCCGTCACCGACGGCATCACCACCCTGTTCACCTGGGGCGCGGCCGTAACCGCCGCCGGCATCGTCCTGGCCCTCTTCATCCGCCAGGTCCCGCTGCGCAGCACCGCCACACCAGCCGCCAGTCCCGATGCCGAGCCGGTCACGGCCGCCAGGTGGTGAACCACGTGCACACCGCTGGCGGGTCCGCTCAGCTGAGGAGTCCCGCGAGCTGGGCCATCTCGGTGGGTGGGTCGATCACCGGCTGGATGAGCAGTTCGTCGATGCCGGCCTGTTCCAGGGTGGTGATGCGGGCCCGGAGGTCGTTGCGGGTGCCGACCAAGGCCAGGGTGCTCATCAGTGAGGGCAGGATCAGGTCCCGGTCCTCCGGTGCGATGCGTCCGAGGTAGTTGGGGTAGAGCTTGGTGTGCCGGTCGGGTGCGGTGGCGGTGGTGCCGCGGCGGTCGAGGAGTCGCCGCACCGCCTCGCGTTCCTCGGGGCCGAGTTGCTCGGCCAAGGCGCGTGCGTCGGCGGCGGTGTCGGCGGCGAAGGCCAGCAGCGACAGGACGATGTGGCCAGTTGCGTCCCGGGCCGCGTCGCCGTAGGGGTCCTCGTCCTCGTCGAGTATGTGCAGCGCGGTGACCACGTAGGAGTCCGTGCGGGAGTCGGGGTCGCGTGGCGTGTCGTGAGCGGCGTGGCGGCGGGCGTCATGAAGTGCTTGCCAGGCGGTGGGGTCCAGCAGTCCGAAGGAGATCAGGCCGGTGCCGCGGCGGCCGGCGACGGCGGCGGCCTTCGGTCCTAGCAGCGCGGCCACGACGAACTCGATCGGGTCGGCCGTGTTCGCGTGCGCCCCGGTGTGCAGGAATCGGACGTTGCGGACTCGGTCGCCTTCGCGGTACTCGATGGTGCGTCCGGCGCACAGGTCCTGCAGTGCGGCGGTGAAGTTCTCCATCGTGGCTGCCGTGGTCGGCCGCATGCCCAGCGTGCGCCGGGCGGTGTTTCCGGTGCCGATCCCGCAGATGATCCGGCCTGGCGCCAGGGCATTGAGGCTGGCGAACGCGCTCGCGGCGGCCGGGGCCGAGCGCAGCGCCGGTGAGGTCACGCCGATGCCGAGCCTGATGCGGCTGGTGGCCTTCGCACACAGTCCAAGGGCGACGAAGGGGTCACCGTGGACCATCGGGGTGTCGTTGAGCCAGAAACTGTGCAGGCCCAGCTCCTCGGCCTGTACGGCGAGGTCCTCCACACCGGGGTGTGCGGTGACCACGACGCCTGCACGCATCAAAACCTCCAAGGCGCAAAGAATCGAACGTACTCAGCCTGACACCAGACGGTGGATCGAGCACGTCGAGGTCGATTGGACAGTCGGCGCCGAGCGGTTGCGGGTGTCGTACGGCGACATCGAAGGCGGAACCCGACAACTCAACCTGAACACCGACAGGTTCAACTGCAACCGACAACGGCAAGTGGATCGCGACCCCGTCATCGCAACTGGTGCATTCGACCGCTACCGGACCGCGTCGCTTTGGTCGAACGATCGAGATGACGAGATCGTCGGACGGTGAGATGGGGACGCTCTTCCGCTCGGCCTCGCCGTCATTGCTGTCCCGCTCAGGTTGGCATCAGGATGTCGCCGTGATGGACCACTTCGATCAGGCTGCTGGAGTGATCTCAAGATCCGTACGCTCCTCGTACGTGATCACGGGCATCCGGCTGCCATCGGTGGCAGCGGGTGGCACACCCGGAACGCGAAAGGACCCGCGTTTCCGCAGGTCCTGACGCATCTTGCGATGTCGATCTCGCGGTACGTCCTGCACCGCGAGTCGGACCACCGCGCCAAGCCCGCCCAGCTCACCTGGCGGCACGGGTGGCCACTGCGATCAGCGCCGTTTCGTGAGCGTCAGTGGAGGGCTCCTGGCCACTCCCCGGGGTGTGGACGGATGGCCTCAGACGCGGGTCCAGCGCTGGTTGGCTCCTCCGGTGCAGGTCCAGATCTGCACCTTGGTGCCGTTGGCGGTGCCGGCTCCGCTGACGTCCAGGCACTTGTTCGCCCCCACCGCCGTGACGGTGCCGTCGGCGTTGAGGCGCCATTTCTGGTTGCTCTGCCCGTTGCAGTCCCAGATGATCACCGCGGTGCCGTCCGCCGTCCCCGCCCCGTTCACATCCAGGCACTTGCCGCCGTAGACCCGCAGCTCACCCGCGGCGGTCGACGTCCACTGCTGGTTCGACTGCCCGTTGCAGTCCCAGATCTGCGCCTGCGCACCGTTGGCCTGCGAAGCGCCGTTGACGTCGAGGCACCGCCCAGACCCCACACCTCGCAGCGCACTCGTGCTCCCCGAAGGCTGGCCCTGGGGACCGGCGGACGCCATCACGGCCTGGGCGCCAGCCGGCCAGGTGCCGTTGGTGACGGTGACATTGTTGTTCACCACATTGCCGCGGTCGCCGTTGGTCACGTTGGTGCTGCCGTTGGTCGACCAGTTGCCGGTGACGGTGAAGTTCCCCATGTTCTCGCCGCCCCAGTAGTTGGCGGTGGCCCAGGTACCGGTATTCGAGAGGACGTTGTCGGTGACGGAGTAGTACTTCGAGCCCTCGTCGAAGTAGATCCCGAACCAGCCGTTGGTCCGCAGGCAGTGGTTGCCGCTGATCAACGCGTTCGGGTTCCACGACAGCGTGTAGATACATCCACCATCGGTCATCTGCTGCATGACGTCATGGACGTAATTGCCGATGAGCTGGTTGCCGGACGCGGTGGTGGGAGTGGTGTAGCGCGGCTGGTAGTTGTACAGGCCGCGGTTGGCGTAGTTGTTGCTGCCGCCCGGCTCGTTGGCGCCCCAGCCGTACCCGATCGACATGCCGGTGTACGGCAGGTTGTAGACCTCGTTGTGTGACACGTTGGTGTTGGTGACGTAGGTGGTCAGGACCGAGACGACGCCCCGGTAGTCCAGGCCGAGGTCGTGGATGCGGTTGTTGCTGACGGTGATGTTCCGGTTGACCATTCGCTGGTCACTGGGGTGGTGCGCGTCGGCGCGCACGCCGCCGACCACGATGCCGCCGGCCGAGCTCTGGGCGATCTCGGACCGCGTGATCGTGATGTCACTGGCGCCCAGGCCGACACCGCTGGCGTGCGCGTTGGCGTCGTTGCCGACGCCAACGGCCGTCTGACCGAGGTTGACGAACTGGGAGTCGGTGAAGGTGACGTTGTTGGCCGCGGAAACTTGTACGGCCGCCGGCATCTGGTACCAGTTCGGCCGCGCGGCCTCGAACTGCTGGCAGCCCTCCTGGCAGGAGGTCAGCCTGTCGGCGGGCCAGTTCCAGTTGCCCGCGATGTAGGCGCCGGTCTGCTCGTCCGCGTAGCCCTGGTTGCTGCTGGGTCCGAGCCAGGTCGTGCCGGTGAATGTGATCCCGCTGAACGTGATGTGGTGCGCGGGCGCGTCGTAGGTGCCTCCGACGTTCACCAGAGACTGGAGAAGCGGCAGCTCGACGCTGACACTGCTCATGTTCTGCCCGGCAGCCGGGATGTAGTACAGGACGCCGGTCCCGGGGTTGATGTACCACTCCCCCGGCGCGTCCAGGAACTCGTACGCGTTCTCCACGTACAGCGGACCCGCCCGGTGCGGCTGCGTGAAGGTGTCGTACCCGAAGGTGTTGTTGTTCCAGCCGGGCTGCTGCATCGTGATGAAGTTCCCGCTGATGCTCTGCACCGTCACGTAGCGGTCGGTGAACGAGCCCACGCTCTCCATCTCGACCCGGTTCTGGTTGGCCAGGTTGTTCAGATAGCTCAGCGCGCTGTTGCCGAACCTCAGCCCGGTGCTGCCGGCGGTGAAGTCTGACCGGTTCACGGCTGTACGCGCCCGCGTGGCGATGGCGCCGTTGACGTACAGCTGCCGGGTGTCGATCCCGGCGCCGACGTTGGCGCGCCAGATGTTCTTCCCTGAATCGGCCACGGTCCATCCGGTGACCGCCCTGGCTCCGCTGATGACGGGATGGGCGCCCGCCGCGGCCTGCCATTTGACGGAGTAGCCGTTGTTTCCTGAATCGGCGGCGGCCAGCCGGAGCGGCGCGGAGAGCCGGTACACCCCGTCGGCCAGTTCCACGACGATGTCACCGGACATCGCGCCGTTCAGCGAACGTACCGCCGTCTGTGCCGAGGCCAGCGAGCACGGCTGGGCGGAGGTGCAGGCGGTGCCGGTCCCCGCGGGTGACGCGTACAGGGTCGTGGTGGCCGCGAGGGCCGGGAGGGCGGGGGCGACGAGGGCGAACGCCGCGGCCAGCACCGCGGCGATGATGCCGATCAGAATCGGTCTCAGCGCCATGACGGGCGAAGATGACAGCACGGTGGTTCCTTCGGGGGTACGGGTTTGGCCAGGTCACGCCCTGCTGCTCGGGCAGGTGACGCCCTTCTGAGGGTCATCGCTTCTAATTACGTTGTGAGTATGGATAACCGTCAAGCCCTTAAGCCCGCTTATTTCATCATTCGCACACCAAAATCGTAGCCCTAGTTAGCCGCTTTCCTTCTTCACCAGCGGATATGCTTGCCACCGCCCACGCCCGCGCAGATCGCCCTCGCATGAACCGTTCATATGTGTCGTACTAATCGGCACAACGTCTGAGCTTGGGAGGGCAACCTCATCAGTCATACTTTGCGGGGAACGGCGAGGAGGAAGCACGGTGACCGACACCCCGCGCGAGAGCGGATACCGGCCGGGTTACGAGGTGGCCGCCGAGCAGGTACTGGAATTCATCGTCCGGCTCGGCCTGCGCCCGGGCGACCGCATGCCGACCGAGAACGAGCTGGCACGGCAACTGGGCACCAGCCGCACCGTGGTACGCGAGGCGGTGAAGATACTCTCCGCGCTCGGCCGGGTACGCGCCCAGAAGGGCCGCGGCCTGTACGTGGCCGACGACGAGGGGATGTTCGGCACCGGGCGCTGGGCGTCCTTCTTCCTCCCCACAGACCTCGACCACGTCTACATGCTGTTCGAGTTCCGCCGGGCGCAGGAGATGGAGACCAGCCGGTTGGCCGCCCGCCGCGCCACCCCTGCCGAGCTGAGGGCCATCGAGGACGCGGCCGGCGTGTGCCGCCACGGCTTCGAGACCGGACGCGAGGAACTGTTCAACGAGGGCGACGACACCTTTCACACCGCCATCGCCACGGCCTCGCACAACATCTTCCTCCAGGTCACGGTGCGGGAGGCCCGCAGGCTGCAGGCGCAGTCGAACCTCATCGGGCTGCGCGGCTCGGTGGGCGGGCACGCCGCCAAAGCCGTCGACGAGCACGACACCATCTATCAGGCCATCCGCGCCGGCGACCCGGAAGCGGCCGCCCAGGCCGCCGCCACGCACATCGACAACACCCTCGACGACTACCGACGGGAGATCCAGCAGCGCCTCTTCTCCTCATCCCAGTGATCCGCCCGGCGATCGGCCATCCGGACCGGTTCGTCCATCTGGGAACCGACAGGACGTGATCAGGCGAGCCGGCGGCGGATGAACGTTTCATCGAGCCCGACTCGGCGGGAGTGCGACCATCGCCGAGGACAAGAGCCTGGCGATTCTCGACGACCCGTCGTCACACGGCGCGTGATGGGGTCCGGCATGGCCGACGTCGCCGCTCGCCTGACCGGGCTGGACACCATGGAGCAGCTGCGCGCACTGGTCATCAACACCGTCCGGCACATGGGCCGAACGGAGTGGGCCCCGTGAGACGGGCCACCTCGCCCGGGCGCTCGGAACGATTCGATTGACCGACAGTGAAAGTTTCATCGCGGGACGTCAGTGTTGACCACGGCCGCTTCCCCTGATCAGACGCAGGAGCGACGAGTCGTCTCGGGCGAGGGCCCCTCGATGCCGAAAAGCCCGGGCCTTGACAGGGCTTGTCACGGTCATATTGGCTCCGCTGCACCGTCGCCTCCAGCCGACCGGAAGAAAGGAGAGATCCGATTACGGCGGCGTTGAGTGAGCGCTAACACCTTGGGATTCGACCGGCCGGCTGATGCGCGCAGGGCAGGCGAATTTCGATCGGCAGTACACGGCGCGCCGTCGACCCGGTATTCATCGGGCCAGAGACCAGAACCGCCGGCCGCCGACGCCCTCACCCCGGAAAAGGTGAAGGAAATGGTTTCCCATCTACGTGTGTCACCACGAGAACGGCAAAGGAATTTGCGTGATGTCGAGGCTTAGATCGCTCTTCACCGCTATCGCGTCCATGGCACTGCTCGTCGTCCTGGCCACGGTGCATACGGCGCTGGGCGACAGCGCCACCACGCCGCTCGCAGAACAGAGCGCCCTCGCGGCCACCGCGGGATGCGGCAAAACTCCGACGCTCAGAAGCGGTACCCAGTCGATTACGACCAGCGGGAAAAATCGCAGCTACATCCTGAGGATTCCGGACAACTACAACAACGCCACCCCCTATCGGTTGATCTTCGGGTTCCACTGGAATGGCGGCACCGCCAACGATGTCGACGGGGGCGGAACCAGTGGGTACCCCTGGTCCTACTACGGGCTCAGGGCACTGTCGAACAACACCGCGATCTTCGTCGCGCCTCAGGGCTTCAACAACGGCTGGGCCAACTCGGGCGGTGAGGACGTCACCTTCGTCGACGACATGATCCGCCGGATCGAGGCGGACCTCTGTGTGGACACCTCCCAGCGCTTCGCCTTGGGCTTCAGCTACGGCGGCGGCATGAGCTACGCGCTTGCGTGCGCCCGGGCGACGGTCTTTCGCGCGGTGGCGGTCTACTCCGGCGGGCAGCTCAGCGGGTGCAGCGGCGGCAACGAGCCCGTCGCGTACATCGGGCTGCACGGCCTCAGGGATCCGGTGCTCAACATCTCCACGGGCCGGTCGCTGCGTGACAGGTTCGTCAGGAACAATGGCTGCACGTCCCAGAACCCGCCGGAGCCGGCGCAGGGAAGCCTGACGCATATCGTCACCTACTACTCCGGGTGCCGGGCGGGGTATCCGGTCGCATGGGCGGCGTTCGACGCAGGCCACACCCCCGGCCCCGTGGACGGGAAGCCTGGCGACCTCGAACCCGGCGAGAACTCCTGGACCAGGCCAGTGGTGTGGAATTTCTTCGCGCAGTTCGGAGGCAGCGACCCGAATCCGACGCCGACCCCTACGGGTAATCCGCCGACGACGGGCGCGCTCAAGGGAGTGGGGTCTGGGCGGTGCCTCGACGTCAACGGCGCTTCGCAGACCAACGGCACGCAGGTGCAGATCTGGGACTGCAACGGCCAGTCGAACCAGCAGTGGGCCTCCGCCAGTTCCGGTGAGCTGCGGGTCTACGGCGGCAAGTGCCTGGATGTGAACGGGGCCGGGACGGCGGACGGCACCGCGGTGATCATCTGGGACTGCAACGGGCAGAGCAACCAGAAATGGCGCCTCAACGCCGACGGCACCGTCACGGCGGTGGGGGCGAACAAGTGCCTGGACGTCAGCGGAGCCGGCACCGCCAACGGCACCAAGGTGCAGATCTGGACCTGCACCGGAGGAACCAACCAGCGCTGGACCCGCGTCTGACAGCCTGTGCCGGCTGACGACAACCAGCAGATTCGCCCTCAACGGCATGGCTTGCACCGAAACCTCCTAGTGTCGTACGTCCGCAACCTCGGCGACTGATCCGAAGGGACATGCCGCGACACATTCGGGCCCGTTCCGGCGGTGGAGATCCGGCTCTGACGCGGAACGGGCTCGCGGTCGTTCTGCAGGCGGAGAGGCCATGGGCGGCGAAGGGCACCTGCCGCAGCCAGGTGGCGGTGAGGCAGGTGATCGCTTTCATGGTCCGTAGGCGTCGTGGAAGGCCGGGGCGGGAGCGGCCAGTCGGATGCGGTGGCGTTCGCTCATGCGGGTTCTCACTGGGCGTCGTAGGCTTGCTGCTGGATCTGCAGGTACCGCTGGAGGCCGAGGCCGTTGAGGCCTTCCAGGTACGACGCCCAGTCCTCGTCGCTGTCGACGTTCTTCTTCCCGGTCACGAACTCCAGGCTGGACTGGGCCACGTAGTTCTGGATGTTGGTCTGCAACGTCGCCGCTTCGCCCGCTACGTCGGTGCCGAGCCAGAGGTTCCAGTACGGGAAGATCTGGTCCTCGGGTTCCTTGCCCTCGTACAGCTTGGTGGCCTCGAACAACCTGCGCTCGAAGCCCGCCGGGTCGTAGATGTCGGTCGGCTGGACCTGGGCGTCGCGGAACTCTCTGCGGCTGTTGTACTGCGTGAGCGCTCCCCATGCGGCGTTGGGCGGCGGCGCGTCCGGGTCGGCGGGGATCACTTCGTACAGCGGCTTCAGATTCTTGTCGAGTGCCACGTCCGTGTTTTGCTGTCAATACTCCGCGTTCACGCGGACTCACGCCACAGCAGCCGCAACCGGACGACGTGCCGGATGGGCGCCACGTCGGCGAAGTCGGCCGCGGCCAGCGCGTCGACCACGTCCAGCGCCCGGGCGGCGATGGCCTGGCGGTCGAGCGAGATCGTGCTCAGCGTCGGATGCACGGCCTCGCCCAGGCTGAGGCCGTCGATGCCGAGAATCCGCACCTGGTCCGGCACCCTGACACCGAGAGTATGCGCGCCTTGCACGGCGCCGATGGCCATCAGGTCGTTGAACACCAGAACCGCGTCCAGGTGCGGATGGGCCCGAATGAGCTCGATGAAAGCCCGCGAGCCGCCCGAGATGGACTCCTCCCCGACGACCACGGCCTTGGGCCGGCCGGGTCCGATGAGCTCTTCGAAATCGCGGCGGCGCTGCGAAGGAACGTAGATGGGGGACGAGCGGAGAGAGTAGCCCGAGTCGATCATTCCTAGGCTACGGGCGCCCTTGGCGCGCAACGCCTGAATCGCCTCCTCGATCCCCGAACGGAGGTCGAGCTCCACCGAGTGCGTCCGTTCCATGCGGGCGGGTGGCTCCAGCACCACCATGGGAATGCCGCCCCGGGCCTTCTCCAGTTGCGTCTCGGGCGACATGAAGTGCCCGACGAAGACGTCCACCTGCGAGGCCAACATGCGCAGCGCCGCGCTCTCGCCTTCCGACTCGCTCGAGGCCATCACGACCTGCCAGCCGCGGGAGGCGGCACAGCCCAGCAGATCTCCGGCGATCTCGGTGTAGTACGGATTGCGGAAAGACGCGACCACGAAGCCGAGCGCGCGCGTCTTCTGCCGCGCCACCAGGTTGCGGGCGAATCGGCTCGGGCGATATCCCAGCTTCGCGCTGGCCTCCAGGACCCGCTTCTTCGTCTCGCTGCTGATGTCGTCCATGTCGTTGAGCGCCCTGGACACGGTCTGACGGGAGACCCCGGCGAGTGCCGCCACATCGTGGATCGTCACCCGCTTGGCCAACGCTGCCCCTGGTCTCTTGTGGTCCGGCGGCACCGGCGATCACTCGGCCGGGACACCTGCTTCTCCACCCTACGGCGTGCGACGTCGAGAGCGCGATCAGCCTGGACGAACAGGCGTGAGGACTGCGGCGTGCACGGTTCGAGCCTGGGTGGGTCAGGACAACGGGACGCGACCCGTCGAGTCGCGGACGCTGAGGGTCGTCGCCAGCTGGAGGTGCCGGAAGGCGGGCTGGACCCCGTCCGCCATGCCGAGGACGGTCTCGACGGCCATTCGGCCCATGCCGACGAGAGGCTGCCGGACGGATGTGAGGCGGGGCGTGGTCCACTCGGTCTGGGGCGTGTCGTCGAACCCGGTGACCGACAGCTCGGCCGGGACGGTGATGCGAAGCTCCTTGGCCGCGGCGAGGACCCCGACAGCGATCTCGTCGTTGCCCGCGACGACCGCGGTCGGCCGTTCGTCGAGCGCGAGGATGTCATGGCCGTGCCGGAGTCCCGCCTCTACGGAGAATGCCTCGTGGCGGATCAGTGTGCGGTCCGGCGTGACGCCTGCCGAGTCGAGCGCGGCCTGGTACCCGTGGAAGCGTTCCAGCGATGGGGCAGAGCCCAGCGGGCCGCCGATCCAGGCGATCCTGCGGTGGCCGAGCCCGATGACGTGCTCGGTTGCCGAGCGGCCGCCCGCCCAATTGGTGGAGCCGATGCTGACGAGACGTGATTCGGTCGTATCGATCGGGTCGATCGTCACGATAGGCACCTCGAGATCCTCCGCGGCGAGGATCACCGAGTCGGGCACAGCGACGGCGAGCGCGACGATACCGACGACACCGGACGCCTTCTGCTCCTCCATCCAGGCACGGGCCGCCGCACGGCTAGTGCTGATCGGCTCATCGGGCGGCAGGCGGAGGAGAAGCTCAGCCTGCGCCGAGGTCGCGGCCACGAGGATCCCCTGGAGGACCGTTCCGGCATAACGGGACTCCACGATGTCGAGCACAGTGACGATGGTCCGGTCCCGTGTTCGCTCGTGTCGCGCCGCCGTCGGCTTGTAGCCGATCTGCGCCATGGCTCTGAGAACAAGCTCACGCGTGTTCGCCCCCACATCGCTGCGCCCGTTGAGGACCTTTGAGGCGGTCGCCGGCGAGACGCCGGCCAGTCGGGCGACATCCGCCAAGGTCGCTCGCTCGGAACTGCCTCGCCGTCGCATCAGGCTCCCTTCGGGGCTTCGAAACTATTTCGAATCTACCACGGACCCCTAGCCACCGGTTGCTGCCAGGCATTCTCTCTCGTCCACCCGTTGACACGGTACAGATGCACGACCTAGTGTCCTCGCAGTAACGAACAAGTTGCGAAATTTTTTCGTACCCCTCAGGACGAGAGGAGAGGCTCGATGCGGCTCTCCCAGAAGGCAAGGCTCCTTTCCGCAGCACTCGTGCCGATGTTCGCGCTGGCCGCGTGCTCGGGGGGCGCGGGCGGCGGCGGCAGCACAGCCGGCAGCGGCGGCGACCAACAGGTGAAGCTCACGGTCTGGAGCTGGGACGACACCGTCGCGGGGGCCGTTCCCGGCTTCCAGGCCGCGAACCCGAACATCAAGGTCGAGGTCGTCAACGCGGGTTCATCCCAAGACGAGTACAAGGCGCTCGACAACGCCATCCAGGCCGGTTCCGGTGTACCTGACCTCGCGATGTTCGAGTACTTCTCAGTGCCCTACTTCGCCATTCCCGGCAAGCTCGCCGATCTCGGAGAGTTCGGCGTCGACAACTTCAAGAAGGACTACGTCCCCGGCGCGTGGAGCGATGTTACGGTCAACGGCAAGGTCTACGCGCTGCCGTCCGATTACGGGCCGTCGGCGATGTTCTACAACACGGCCACTCTCAAGAAGGCCGGCATCAACAAGGCCCCGGCCACGTGGGACGAGTACTACGAGGCTGCCAAGAAGGTTCGTGCGCTCGGCGGCGACTCCTACATCGCCCAGGACACGGGAGACATCTTCTTCCTGCTCTCGCTCATCTGGCAGGCCGGCGGTCGCCCGTTCAAGGTGGACGGCACCAAAGTGCACATCGACTTCACGGACGAGGGCACGACCAAGGCCGTGGCCTTCTGGCAGAAGATGCTCGACGAGGGCCTGATCAACACCAAGATCACGGGATGGTCCGACGACTGGAACCGGACGCTCAACGACGGAAGCCTCGCCACCCAGACCATGGGCGGCTGGCTGACCTCGACGCTGCCGGAGCGCGCGCCGAAGGCCGCCGGTGACTTCAGAGTCGCGTTGATGCCGCAGTGGAAGCAGGGAGACAAGGTCGGAGCGGCGAACGGCGGGAGCTCCTTCGGCATCCCGGCGGCGGCCGAGCACAAGGACGCGGCTTTCAAGTTCCTCGAGTACTTCGCCCACGGCGGTGGTCTCTCCTCCCGCGTCGACGCGGGTGCCTTCGTGCCGAACACGTCGGTGTTGGAGAGCGAGGCGTTCCGTAGCAAGGGCAACCAGTACTTCGGCGGCCAGAAGGTCGGCGCCGTACTGGCTGAGGCCTCGGAGATCGTCGGGAGCGGCTGGCAGTACCCGCCGTTCTTCGAGTGGGCACGCTCGATCTACGGCGACCTCGCATCGCCGTTCTACACCACGGGCAAAGGCTCGCTCGCAGAGATCCTCGAACAGTGGAAGCAGCGCTGCATCCAGTACGGCAACGAGCAGGGCTTCCAAGTGGACTAGCGAGTCCTCGTCAGGGCCGAGGATCCCGCGTGCGGCAACGGCCGCCGCCGCACAACAGCCGGTGAAGAAGCGAGTTGGCCACCGCAATGAATCGGAAGGAACACGGACATGGGCCTGGCACGTCGGGTCGACGTCACCGCTTCGGCCATGGCGGCGCCGGATACGGCACAGCATTCGGCGCCAACTCGCAAGCGCCGGAAGTCACAGATCGGACTGGCGTTCATAGCGCCTTTTGGGGCGCTGTTCGCGCTCGTGTTCATCGTGCCCATCCTGTACGCCGCCTACCTCAGCCTCTTCCAGGAGAAGCTCATCGGGGGCAACACCTTCGTCGGATTCGCCAACTACGGCAAGCTGCTCCACGATCCGCAGTTCTGGGACGGGGTGGGACGCGTCTTCCGGTTCACGCTCGTCCAGGTACCGATCATGCTGATCTTCGCCATGGCGCTGGCGCTGGCGCTGGACTCCATGCGCGTGCACGGCACCAAGTTCCTGCGGGTGACGATCTTCCTCCCCTATGCGGTGCCGGCGATCGTGGCGACCCTCATGTGGGGATTCCTGCTGGGAGTCAAGTACGGCCTGTTCGGCAGCCTCAACGACGCCCTGGGCACGGACATCAATCCCTTCGCCCCCGGTACCACGCTCATCTCCATCGGGCTGATGGTGACGTGGGCGTTCACCGGCTTCAACATGCTCATCTTCTACGCCGCGCTCAAGGCCATCCCCCGCGAACTGTACGAGGCGGCCGCAATCGACGGGGCGAACGAGTTCCAGATCGTCCGCGCGATCAAGCTGCCGGCACTCCGCGGATCCCTGGTCGTCACGATCATCTTCTCGATCATCGGCACGTTCCAGATGTTCAACGAACCGCAGATCCTGCCCTCGATGGTGGCCAACAGCGGCGTCACCACCTTCTACACGCCCAACCTGTACGCGTACAACCTGGCCTTCACCGGCTCCCAGCAGGGCTATGCGGCAGCACTCGCGCTCGTCATGGCAGCGATCACGATCTCCGTCGCCTACGCCGTCCAGATCAGAGGGTTGAGGAATGCATCCGACCAGTAGCCGGCGAGCCGAGGCCGGTAAAGCCTCCGGCACGCAGATCCGTCATTCCGGTCGCAGCCGCCGGCTCTACACGGTGGAGAATCCCAAGAAGAGCACGACTCTCACCGTGATGACGGGTCTGTTCACCCTGTACTGCCTGCTGCCCCTCGTGTGGCTGGTCATCAACGCGACCAAGTCGCAGGCCGACTTCGTGTCGTCGTTCGGGCTCGCGCCCGGTCGCGAGTTCGCCCTGTGGGACAACATCGTGCAGGTGTTCAGCTACCAGGACGGGATCTTCTCCCGGTGGCTTCTCAACACCGTTCTCTACGTCGTCGTGGGTGCGACCGTGTCGACCTTCCTGGCCGCCCTCGGCGGGTATGCCCTCGCGAAGCTCGACTTCAGGGGCAAGCGGGTGTTCCTGCTGGTCGTACTGGGATCGATCTCGGTCCCCGGTATCGCCCTGGCAATCCCCCAGTTCCTGCTGTTCGCGCACGTCGGCATGACCAATACCCCGTGGGCGGTTCTCATTCCGTCCTTCATCAACCCGTTCGGGTTGTACCTGATGTGGGTATTCACGGCCGAAGCCGTACCGACTGGCCTGATCGAGGCTGCGAAGATCGACGGCGCCGGGGAGTTCAGGACCTTTCTCCAGATTGCGCTTCCGCTGCTCGCGCCGGCAAGCGTGACCGTCTTGCTCTTCTCGTTCGTATCAATCTGGAACAACTACTTCCTGCCGTTGATCATGCTCAAGAATCCCGACTGGTATCCGTTGACCGTCGGAATCAATCAGTGGAACAAACTGGGCTCGTCGGCCGGGAACGGCGCCCTCATCCAGAATCTCGTGATCACGTCCGCGCTGCTGACAATCGTCCCGTTGATCATCGCGTTTCTCAGCCTGCAGCGGTACTGGCAGTCAGGCTTGTCGCTGGGCGCCATCAAGGGCTAGAAGCGACATGCCGGCGGCCTGACATCTGACCTGGCATCCGCATCCCGCGGCGTCGCACGACTTCTCCCCCGTGGCGGTCTCGCGTTCGGGAACGTCACGGAGGCCGGCGTGCGGCGCCGTCGACCATCTCCCACCCGTAGACATTTTTGTGAAGAGAAGTGAGACCATGACGAGCGACGGTGTGTTCGAACCCCGACTCCAGATAGACGGTGGACAATGCCACGAGAGTGCGCTCCCGCACGTCTGGAGCAGGTGTATCGGCGCCGGACGGGCGAACGAGGCACTGCGCGCGGACTGGCAACAACAATTCGCCGAGGTCGTCGCCGCATGCGGGATCCAGTACATCCGCTTTCACGGCGTCTTTCACGATGACATGTTCGTGTACCGGGAGAGCTACGGCAGCGGTTTCGGCCCGAACGTACGCCTTTCCTCGCCCGCGTACACGTTCAGCTATGTGGACAAGGTGTTCGACTTCATTGTGGACTGCGGCGTCCGTCCATTCGTCGAGCTGGGCTTCATGCCGCGCGAGCTGGCGACGGAGACTGAGACGGTGTTCTGGTGGGGCGCTCACTGCAGCCCGCCCAAGGACATGGCGCGCTGGGTCGAGCTGGTCACGAGGTCGGTCGAGCACTGGATCGACCGGTACGGCCTCGCCGAGGTGCGCGAGTGGCGATTCGAGGTGTGGAACGAGCCGAACCTGGTTCCCCACTTCTGGACCGGGACGAAAACCGAGTACTTCGAGCTCTACGAGCACACCGTGAGGGCGATCAAAAAGATCGATCCCGCGTTGAAGGTGGGCGGGCCCGCAACGAGCGTCTTCGTGCCCGACGACCGCTACAAGGGCGAAGTCGAGGACCGCCCCGCGATGCACGAGACGGCCACCGCGGCCGACGTGGACGGGCTCGACTGGCGCCCGGTGTGGATCGAGGACTTCATCGCCTGGTGCGCGGAGCGCGAACTCCCGATCGACTTCGTCTCGACGCACCTGTACCCCACCGACTTCGCGTTCGGCGCCAACGGCGAGGGGGTGCATATCACCCGGTACGCCGATGCGACGTTCGACGACCTGACCCTCCTTCGCAAGCTCGTGAAGAACAGCCCGTATCCCGATGCGGAGATCCACATCACAGAGTGGTCGACGTCGCCGTCGGCCCGCGACTTCATCCACGACACGTTGTTCGCGGCGACCTATATCACGCGGTCGTACCTGAAGTGCGCCACCGTCGCCGACTCGATCGCCTACTGGACTTTCACGGACGTGTTCGAGGAGGGAGGCGCCGGGATGGGACCGTTTCACGGCGGGTTCGGCCTCATGAACGAGGGCGGCATTCACAAGCCCACATTCCACGCGTTCACGATGCTGGAACGGCTCGGCGACCGGCTGCTCCTCGCGACGTCCGACGGCGTCGTGACCCGTGACAGCCGGACGTCCGCTCTGTCGGCAGTGTTCTTCAACTACCCCGAGGACATGGCCATGAGGGGTGTCGCCTCGCAGAACTCGTACCCGGCGACACGCGCGCTGGCCGAGATGGGGCCGAGCCGGAGGATCCACCACTCGATCGGCGGGCTTGAACCGGGCACCACCTTCCTCGTCGAGATCGTGGACTGGGAGCACGGGAACGCCGCCGAGGCCTGGTACGGGCTCGGGTCACCCCTCAACCCGTCCCGGGCCGAGAGCGAGTACCTGAGCAGAGTCGCCGACTCGCTCCTCAGGTTCACGCTGACCGTGCCGGACACCGGTGTGCTGGACCTCGATGTAGAACTCGCGCCGTGGGCGGTGATGTCGTTGAGGCAGTCGGCCTGACCCGTGGAATTCGACGCCGCCCGGGCCGCCACCTCGTGGGCGCCGTTGCCGAGCGGGACGAACTGCTCGCCGCCGGTGTTGGGTGCACCGCCGCAACGGTGCACCCATGACGGCCATTCATGGCGCCGTCGCGCGGGCCAGAGCGCGCGTTCGGGCTCATGGGTTCGGGTGGGAGTGGACGTCGGCTAGGCACCGGCGGCGTTGAACCTCCACCAGTTCACATTGAACAGGTAACCGCTTCCGCCGGTGAACTTGAGGTACAGATCGTGTGTTCCTGTCGCCCCGCTCACCGGGCAGGAGACGTTCGCCCAGGTCTGCCAACCACCGGTGCCGGGGACATCGCACGTTCCCATCAGTGTGCCGTTCAGGCCGTCCCGGCGAAGCTCAATTTTGCCGCCGCTGGTTGCCGAGGCCACCCTCGCATCGAACGACGTCGCGCCGGCGCCGAAGGCGACGCCCTTGACCTTGATCGAGTCGCCGTTCTCGATCCACCCCACATTCATGCCGCCTTCGCCGGCGGGCTCCGTCTCGACGCCGGACTCCCAGGCGATCGTTTCCGCCTCCTGGCGGACGTAGGGATTCAGGGTGCCCACCTGAGGCGCCCCCGTCGTCGTCATGTTGATGGTCGGGATGGTGCCGTCGGCGTTGTAGGTGAACTTCTCCACGGCCACCGAACGGGTGAATCCACCGCCACCCGGCAGCGCGCCGTTGTGGTAGAAGAAGTACGAACCTCCCTGGAAATCGATGACGCCCGGGTGGTTGGTGAAGCTGCTGCCCTGCGTAGGCATGATCGTCCCCCGATAGGTCCATGGTCCGGTGGGACCGGGGGCCGTCGAATACGCGATGAACTCAGAGCAGCATTTCGCCGCGAACACGATGTAGTACAGGCCGTTGCGCTTGTAGACCCAGGGCCCCTCTTCGAACAGGGTCGGACGGTTCGCATCCCCGGTGCGCGTGCCGAACCCCGCGGTGGTGAGGGATATCTGGGTCGGGCTGCCGGAATAGGAGATCATATCGGCGTTCAGCTTCACGTACCACAGGTGCGGGTTGCCCCAGTACAGATAGGCCTGCCCGTTGTCGTCGATGAAGACTGTGGGGTCGATCTCGCCGTTCTCGACCAGCGGGTGTCCGAGGGCGTCCTTGAACGGCCCGGTAGGGCTGTCCGAGACCGCCACCCCGATGGCCATCCGGCCGGTCGCCCGGTTGGTCGTCGGGACATACCAATAGAACTTGCCGTTACGGTAGATGGTCTGGCCCGCCCATGCGTCGGACTTCGCCCAGCTGAAGGTGGCGACGCTCAGCGGGGAGCCGTGGTCGGTCCAGTTCACCATGTCGGTGGATGACCAGACTCGCCATTCCTTCATGGTGAAGTACGTCGAGCCGTCTTCATCATGCCCCGTGTACAGGTACACCCGGCCGTTGTACACAAGCGGAGCCGGGTCAGCGGTGTATATGGTCTGGACGATCGGGTTGTCGGCCCTGGCCGCAGTGGCGGGAAAGAATGCCGCGATGCTGAGCAGGACCGCCATCCACGCGATTCTGCGCCAGGCCTTGATGTTGGCGGGTAACTGAAATGCCGATCTCACGATCACTCCTGAGACAGTGCGGATGTTCGGGATGTGAAACCTCGCCTCGGCCCGCTCCTGAATGACGCCACCGGTCCTTACGGTGCGTCGGGCCGCGGGGCGGCTTCGGATCGAGTGGCTGGGGCACCTTCGCCGGCTCAGGTGCGGGTCCAGCGTTGGTTGGCGCCGCCGTTGCACGACCAGATGGTCAGCTTGGTGCCGTTGGCGGTGGCGTTGTTCGGCACGTCCAGGCACTTGTTCGCCCCGACGGCGGTGATGGTGCCGTCGGAGTTGAAGCGCCACTGCTGGTTGTCCTGGCCGTTGCAGTCCCAGATGATGACGTTGGTGCCGTCGGCGGTCCCCCGGTTGTACACATCCAGACACTTGCCGCCGTAGACCCGCAACTCACCGCCCGCGGTCGGCGTCCACTGCTGATTCGCCTGGCCGTTGCAGTCCCAGATCTGCACCTGCGTGCCGTTGGTCTGCGAAGAGTTCAGGACGTCGAGACACCTGCCCGACCCCGCACCCCTGATCGCGCCCGTGGACGGGGGCGTGACGATGCCCCCTCCGGTCACGACATACATGGCCGCCGCGTGCCCGGGGACCGACGCACTGATCGTCCCGGACGAGGAGAACGTCGTGTGCGCCCACAGGTCGCGCACCGAGTAGGAGGACGCGGACCCCAGCCCCAGGGCAGAGGCGGTGGTGGAGACCGTCGAGGTCGACGTGCCCCGGTTGAGCAGCACAGTCGCGACCGAGCCGTTCGACATCGGCTTGCGCCAGACCTCAAGGTTGCCGTTGTCGCTGATCTTGTGGCCCTGCCTGCCGCCCCAGTCCTGGTTGACCGCGATGACCTCGGTGTTGGTGAGGATCGTGCGCGTATCGGCGCTCATCGTGCGGATGTCGTTTCCGGCGACGAGCGGCGCGTTCAGCAGCGACCACAGGCTGAAGTGCGCGCGGCCCTCGGTCCCCGTCACCCCGCCGACGCCCACCTCCAACATGTCGGGGTCGTTCCACCCGCCTGGGCCCGAGTAAGCGTCGAGCCCGACCTGCTGGTCCAGGATGCCCGTGATCGAGTTCCAGTTCGCCGCGATATCGCCGGTGTTGCGCCAGGAGTTGCCCACAGGCATCCCCCAAGTCCACACGCTCTCCTGGCCCCAGTTGCACAGGCTGTACACGATCGGACGCCCGGTCGCGGCCAACGCGTCACGCATGGCCGTGTACCGCTGCTGCCCGTTCAGGCCCTGGTGGTCGCCGCAGTTGTCGTACTTCAGGTAGTCGATCCCCCAGGACGCCCACAAAGCGGCGTCCCGCCGCTCGTTGCCCAGGCTGGCCGGGTACCCGGCGCACGTCGTGGTTCCGGCCGAGGAGTAGATGCCGAGCTTGAGCCCTTTGGAGTGGACGTAGTCGGCCAGGGCCTTGATGCCGTTGGGGAACTTCTGTGGATCCGGAACCAGGTCACCGTTGGAGTTGCGGCTTTTGGTGGACCAGCAGTCGTCGATGTTGACGTAGGTGTAGCCCGCCGCCGCCATGCCACTGGAGACCATGGCGTCGGCCGTCTGACGGATCAGGCCGTCGTTGACGTTACAGCCGAAGCTGTTCCAGTCGTTCCAGCCCATCTGGGGCGTGCGGGCCAGGCCGTTGTCCAGGGCGGCGACGGGCGACGTCTCACCGCCGATCGCTACGATGGACGCGGCTGCAAGCACCGCCGCCAGCGCTAAGCCAAGAATTCTGCGCATCTGATTCCTCTACCTACCGGGGTGTCGGGGAGATCTCCGGGCGATCCGCCGCGGGTTCTGCAAGGTTCACCTGGAGGCTGGGGCGCGCTGCCCTCGCTCATTGCGGGCGCTCCCTTGTCGGGTCAGGGAGTGGTCAAACGGAGGCGGACGACCGCCCCGTCGTTCCGTCAGCGAGCGGGTCGAATCGATTCGTAAGGTTCGCGGTATCACACTGAACCTCAACCTTCTCTTCAACGAACGCGTGTGGCAGGGATCCTGGCGCACCTGATGCGGTCGCATAGAACGCCAGGCATGGACGCCGAACAGCCGTACCCGCGCCGCATGGTGGACACGGTCGGGGACCGAGCCGATTCGGTACGCCGGCGGCTCCTCAACATGATCTGTTAGCGTTAACATCGCCTTGGCGAATCCGGTGCTCCTTCCGCTCAGGCCGGCTGAGGTGGTGGTGTGGCGGAGCAAATATGACGCGAGAAGATCCGTCAAGGGTCCGGCCCTTCTCTGCCACGGTTCCGCCGCGTGCCGAAGTGGCTTGATCTGGCCTGACCGGGTGCGGCCGCGTTGTCGCGGCGGGCCGAGGTGATGAAACGTTCATCCCGTGGCGGCATGGCATGACAGGGACGCACCAGCGCACAGGCCTCCCAGGTGTCACCATCCCATCGAACCGATTCGTCAGCGCCTTGACTTGTTTCGTGTTGATTTCCACACTTAGTCCGCAAGGCGGCTGGCTTCTGCCGGAATCGGTGGTGAGCGGCAGGAGCCCTCGGCTGTGATGTGTCCGGCGATGGACCGGTCGTGGATCACGAAGGTCTCCCCACATGTCTCTCATTGATCCAGCACTGGAGGTTCAGGCATGGGCGACGACGCCATATCCCGGATCGTGCCCGGCGATCATTCAGCCCGGACGGATGCGGCCGCACTTCCTCCTTGAGCCGGATGCCCAGTCGTCCGGGTACTGGAGCGATGGCAGCCACCTGCTGCTGTGACACATCACGACTGACTTCGCCAGGCGGGATTCACCAAGGCCTACGGCAACAGCACCGCGCCCATGGCGCTCGGCGCACACGCCGCGACGCAAGCAGGAAGGGCGTGGACCGGTACGGCCAAAGCGCTGATCCCACCATGCCCTGACAACGGTCCAGAACCGAACGGGGTGCGCGCTAAGCACTTCGAGTTCTCCGGCCTCGCCACCGCCGAAACGCCGCCATCGACTGAGGCCGGGCGACCGTCACATACCTCGTCGAAAGGAAATCTCCTCATGATCCGGCGAAGAACCACCAAGGCGCGCCTGGCCTCGGCCCTCGTGGTCGCACTGGTGACGGCCGCGATGGCCTTGATCGGCATCTCGCCGGCCCAGGCGGCTGTCGGGATCACGATCAACGGCGGCTCCGGCGGCCGAACCTTCGACGGCGTCGGCGCCATCAGCGGTGGCGGCGGAAACAGCCGCCTGCTCATCGACTACCCCGAGCCGCAGCGCGGCGAGATCCTCGACTACCTGTTCAAGCCCGGCTACGGCGCCGCCATGCAGATCCTCAAGGTCGAAATCGGCGGCGACACCAACTCCACGAGCGGCGCGGAGCCGAGCCACCGGCACACCTCCAGCGACCTGGACTGCAACCGCGGCTACGAATGGTGGCTGATGGAGCAGGCCAAGGCCCGCAACCCGAACATCAAGCTGGTCGGCCTCTCCTGGGGCGCTCCCGGCTGGCTCGGCAACGGCAACTTCTGGTCCCAGGACACCATCAACTATCTGGTCGACTGGCTCGGCTGCGCCAAGAACAGCCACGGGCTGACGATCGACTACCTGGGCGGCTGGAACGAAAAAGGCCGCGACCTGAACTGGTACGTCAACCTCAACACGGCGCTGGAGTCCCGCGGGTTCGGCAACGTCAAGATCATCGCCTCGGACGACTGGGGCTTCGGCGTGGCTGACGACGCCGCCGGCAACAGCGCCTTCCGCAACGCCGTGGATGTCTACGGCGCCCACTACGTGTGCGGCTATCGCGGCCCCCAGACCAGTTGCCCGAGCTCGACGACCGCCATCAACTCCGGCAAGACGCTGTGGGCCAGCGAGAACGGCTCCGACGACTACAACGACGGCGCCAAGGCGCTGGCCCGGGGCATCAACCGCGACTACATCGACGGCAAGATGACCGCCTACATCAACTGGCCGGTCATCGCGGCGATCCCGCCGAACCTGCCCTTCGCCACCATGGGCGTGGCCGTCGCGCCGCAGCCCTGGTCGGGTTACTACTCCATCGGCAAGAACGCCTGGGTGATGGCCCACACCACCCAGTTCACCGCGCCGGGCTGGAAGTATCTGGACGCCTCCACGGGCTACATCGGCGGCAATCGCAACAACGGCAGCTACGTGTCGCTGAAGTCGCCGACCACCTCCGACTACAGCGTCATCATCGAGACGATGGACGCCACCACGGCCCAGCAGCTGAACTTCACCCTCACTGGCGGCCTGTCCACCGGCGCTGTGCACGTCTGGGCGACCAACGTCAACTCGGGCAACCCCTCCGAGCACTTCGTCCGCACCGCCGACCTGACTCCCTCGGGTGGCGCGTTCTCACTTACGGTGCAGCCCGGCTACGTGTACTCGATCACCACGACCACCGGCCAAGGCAAGGGCACCGCCACCAGCCCTTCCCGCGGCTCGCTCGCCCTGCCGTACACCGACGGCTTCGACTCCTACGCCGTGGGCCGGGAGGCGAAGTACCTCATGGATCAGCAGGGCTCCTTCGAGGTGGCCACCTGCGGCGGCGGCCGGTCCGGCCGGTGCGTGCGCCAGATGGCCCCCCGCCAGCCGATCCTGTGGACGGGCGGTTCCGACCCGTACGCGCTCCTCGGCGACCTGGGGTGGAACAACTACACCGTCTCCGCCGACGTCCTGCTGGAGCAGAGCGGCTACGTCCAGCTGATCGGCCGGGCCGGCACCCAGCGCAGCTTCGGCCCGGCTGGACTGAACGCCTACTACTTCCGCGTCACCGACACCGGTGCCTGGCAGATCCAGCGCAACAACACCGACGCCGCCGTCACAACGCTGCGCAGCGGCACGGCCGCCGCGCTCGGCACCGGCCGCTGGCACACCCTCGCGCTCGGGTTCTCCGGCAGCACCATCACCGCCTCCATCGACGGCACCCAGGTGGGCTCGGTCACCGATGCCACCTGGGGTGCGGGCCAGGTCGGCGTCGGCACCGCCACCACCGAGACCGCCCAGTTCGACAACCTGAGCATCACCCCCGGTCAGGGCGGCGGCAACGGCGGCGTGCTGCGCGGACAGGCCTCCGGCCGATGCGTCGACGTGCCGAACCAGTCCCAGACCAACGGCACCCAGGTAGCACTGTGGGACTGCAACGGCGGCGCCAACCAGCAGTGGACGCTCACGTCCGCCAAACAACTCCAGGTATACGGCAACAAGTGCCTGGACGCCGAGAGCGCCGGGACGACCTCCGGCACCAGAGTCATCATCTGGGACTGCAACAGCGGGACCAACCAGCAATGGAACCTCAACGCCGACGGCACGGTGACCGGCGTCCAGTCCGGCCTGTGCCTGGACGCCAACGGCTCCGGCACCGCCAACGGCACCCCGATCGTCCTTTGGACGTGCAACGGCGGGACCAACCAGAAGTGGACCCGTAGCTGAGAGAGGGGCCGGTCACCGGCCTCGCGCCATCTTCCCCTTGAAGCTTTTCTCCAAGGTCGCCGCGGGCTACCCCTCTCCAACCGAAACCGCTGGTGAGCCAGCGGACGACACAGTCACCATCCCACCCCCAGGAGACAGCGTGTCACCCAACCAGCTGTCAACACTCCGTAGACGCACCGCCCTTGCCGGCACCGCTCTACTCACCGGAGCAGCCCTTCTCACCGCCCCCGCCCTGACCGGCTCGGCCATGGCCGCGCCCGCCGTCTACCAGCCGACGTGGGCGTCGGTGGACCAGCATCCGGCCGCCCCGGAATGGTTCCAGGACGCGAAGTTCGGCATCTACTGGCACTGGGGAGCCTTCGCCACCCCTCAGTACAGCAGCGAGTGGTATCCGCGCAACATGTACATCTCCGGGCAGGCCGCCAACACGTATCACAAGAACACCTACGGCGATCCCTCGATCTGGCCGTACAACAACTTCATCGACGGCGCCCGCGACAAGGCAGGCAACTGGGTGCAGTTCGCCCCACGTCTGAAGTCCGCGGGCGGCAACTTCGACCCCAACGAGTGGGCCCAACTGATCGCCGACTCCGGCGCCAAGTTCGCGGGTCCGGTGGCCGAGCACCACGACGGCTTCTCGATGTGGAACAGCCAGGTCAACGAGTGGAACTCGGCCGGCCGAGGCCCCAAGCTGGATTTGCTGCAGCTGTTCGCCAACGCGATCCGCGCCAAGAACATGAAGCTGCTGGTCTCGATGCACCACGCCTACAACTTCACCGGCTACTACGACCACGTGCCGACGCAGCCCACCACGTCGCTGAAGAAGCTCTACGGGCAGCTCGGCTCGGCCGCGGAGAACCAGCTCTGGTACGACAAGCTGAAGGAGGTCGTCGACAAGGCCCAGCCGGACATCTTGTGGCAGGACTTCAACCTCACCCGCGTCGACGAGTCGCAGCGGCTCAACTTCCTGTCGTACTACTACAACCAGGCAAACGCGTGGGGCAAAGAGGTCGTGGCCACCTACAAGGACGGCTTCAACAACAGAGGCGAGGTCTTCGACTACGAGCGCGGCGGCCCCGGCGACATCCAGTACCCCTACTGGCTGACCGACGACGCCATCAGCAGCTCGAGCTGGTCCTACACCAACGGGATCAGCTATTACAGCGCGCCCGCGATGCTCCACTCGCTGATCGACCGGGTGAGTAAGAACGGCAACATGCTGCTCAACATCTCGCCCATGATCGACGGCACGATTCCCCAGGGCCAGAAAGACGTGCTGAACGCCTTCGGCACCTATCTGAGGCGCAATGGCGAGTCGATCTACTCCACCCGGGCGTGGACCACCTACGGCGAAGGCCCTACCAAGATGGGCGGCGGCTCGTTCACCACACCACGTGCCGGCACGGCGCAGGACATCCGCTACACCCGCAGCAAGGACAACACCGTCCTGTACGCGACCGTGCTCGGATGGCCCGGCAACGGCGCGACACTCAACCTCGCCTCGCTGGGCACCGGCAAGGTCGACCTGGCGAACCTCGACAAGGTGGAGATGATCGGCGACACGGCAGGCACGTACATCAATCTGCCGACGCGCGGACAGGACTCCAGCGGCCTGCACGTCACGCTGCCGAGCCAGCCATACTCCGCGCTCGCGTACGTCGTGAAGCTCACCTTCAACGGGCAGATCAACTCGGGCGGCGGGTCCGCCGCGGCGCTGCGCAACGTCAACGCCAACCGGTGCCTCGACGTCCCGAACTCTTCGCAGACCAACGGCACGCAGGTGCAGATCTGGGACTGCAACGGTCAGTCGAACCAGCAGTGGACGTCGACCGCCGCGGGTGAGCTGCGGGTGTACGGCGGCAAGTGCCTGGATGTGAACGGGGCGGGGACGGCGGACGGCACCGCGGTGATCATCTGGGACTGCAACGGCCAGAGCAACCAGAAGTGGCGACTCAACGCCGACGGCACCATCACCGCGGTCGGAGCGAACAAGTGCCTCGACGTGCCGAACAGCGCCACCGCCAACGGCACCAAGCTGACCATCTGGACCTGCAACGGCGGCGCCAACCAACGCTGGACCCGCACCTGACATACCGAGCGTCTTCGCCGAATCCGGGCGACCGGCCCCGGGTTCGGCGAAGACGCCGGTTCACCCCCCAAGGAGGAGAACCATGCAGCCTTCATCCGTTCCCCGGCGGCGCCTACCGGCGGCCGTCGCCGCTTGCGTGGTGGCGATGCTTGCCACGATGCTGGCGACCGCGCTGACCTGGACAATGCCGGCGTCGGCTGCGTCGGCGCCGCTGGTGAGCGCCGCTTCGGGACGTTGTCTGGACGTCAAGGGCAATGTCGACACGCCGGGCGCCGGGCTGGATATCTGGGACTGCACCGGCATGGCCAACCAGTCGTTCGAGTTCACCGCCGCAGGCGAACTGCGGACGTTGAACGGTACGCGGTGCGTGGACGCCTACGGAAACCAGACCGCACCCGGCACGCAGGTGATCATCTGGTCGTGCAACGGTCAGGCCAACCAGAAGTGGCGGCAGAACTCCGACGGCTCCATCACCGGCATCCAGTCGAGCCTGTGCCTGGACGTCAACCAGGCCGGCACCGCCAACGGCACCGCCGTCATCCTGTGGACCTGCAACGGGCAGGCCAACCAGAAGTGGAACACCACCACAGGTCCCCCGAGTGGCACGCGCCCATGCGACATCTACGCTTCGGGGGGTACACCCTGTGTGGCCGCGCACAGCACGGTTCGGGCGCTCTACGGCTCGTACAACGGCAACCTCTACCAGGTCAGGCGCTCCTCCGACAACACGACCAGGAACATCGCCGTCCTGACCGCGGGCGGCTCCGCCGACGCCTCCGCCCAGGACTCGTTCTGCGCCGGTACCTCCTGTGTCGTCACCGTCGTCTACGACCAGTCCGGGAGAGGGAACGACCTGTGGTACCAGGGATCCAGCGTGGTCCCCGGCTCACCCCAGAGCAAGCCCGCGACCGCGACCTCCGAGTCGCTGACGGTCGGGGGAAACAAGGCGTACTCGCTGTACATCAACCCTGGCAACAGTTACTGGAGGGACGGCCACCTGACGGGTGTCCCGACCGGCAGCGCACCCGAGGGCATGTACATGGTGACCAGCGGCACGCACGTCAACAGCGGCTGCTGCTTCGACTATGGCAACAGCGAGACGACGCGTAAGGCTGACGCCGCTGGAGCCATGGACGCGATCAACTTCAGCAGGCAATGCTGGTTCGGCGGATGCTCCGGAACCGGCCCCTGGGTCCAGGCGGACCTGGAGTGGGGGCTGTTCCCGGGGGGCAGCCAGTCCTGGAACCCGAACCAGCGGGCTTTCACCAGCAAGTTCGTCACAGCGACGCTCAAGAACAACGGGACGTCGCGATTCGCGATCAAGGGGAGCGACGCGCAGTCGGGCGGCCTCTACACCCTTTACGACGGCTCGCTGCCCCCGGGATACAGCCCGATGAAGAAGCAGGGGGCCATCGTCTTGGGAAGCGGCGGCGACTGCTGCAAGCCCGACGGCGGCGCCAACCTCAGCGCTGGAACCTTCTACGAAGGAGCCATGGTCTCGGGTTACCCGTCCGACGCGACCGAGAACGCGGTGCAGGCCAACATCGTCTCCGCCGGCTACCGCTGATCCGGGCCGCCCCCGATCCACGAACCCGCGGGCGGCGCCTTCATCAACTCGAACGTCGGCCCACTTGGTTCCTCACGAACCGGTGGCCGACGTTCGGGCCGGTGCGGGAGGCGGTTCGGAATCACCTCCACGTACATGACGACACGCCACTGACATGAATGATCACGAGACCCAGGCGCGGGCGAAACGATTCGGCACCGGACATCTGGGATTGATTCCGACCCGCCCACAGAGCTGAGCCGCTCGCATGTGAGCACAACATCCCCTAGTGAGGAGTCCGAGATGAACGTCTGCAGGCGGCACAGAAGCCGCCGCGCGATCGCCGCCTTCCTTGCCGTCGGCGCACTCGTCGCCGGCCCCGTCATGACGGCCGCCACGCCGGCCCTGGCCGCCGACGAGGCCATCACCATCGACTTCTCCGTCGGCGGTGGCTCTCCGACCTACCGCGCCTCCGGGTGGATCTACGGCATGACCGAGAACGCGTCGGCGCCGCCGGACCGCTTCTACACCGATGTGAAGTTCCGGTACATGCGCGCTGGCGGGGCACAGCTCGACAGCCCGGGCGGCTGGGTGTCGGGCAAGTACGACCGCCGGTGGAACGCCACCCGCGCTCAGCTGCTGCGCACCCGATCGCTGGGCGGGGAGTTCATCCTGCTCGTCCACGACCTGTGGGGTGCCGACGGCTATCCGATCTCGCGCTTCCCCGGCGACAACGGTGACTGGACCGACTACGACAACTTTCTCACCCGCCTGATCAACGACGTACGGGCGACGGGCGCCACCGTACAGTGGGACCTCTGGAACGAGCCCAACATCACCTTGTTCTGGAACCGCCCCCAATCCCAGTACTTCGAGATGTGGCGGCGCGCCTACCAGCGCATCCGGGCCGCGTTCCCGACGCATCTCATCGTCGGGCCGAGCTGCGCATGCGTACCTTCGACCACCCACCCGTTCTGGAACCAGTATCTGGACTACGTCAAGACCAACAACGTGGTCCCCGACATCATCAGCTGGCACTCCCTGCCCGGCGACCCGGTCGCCAACGTGGCGGCGGCGGACACCACGCTGAACTCCCGCGTCATCCCGCACCCGCGCCCGTACCAGATCAACGAGTACGGGGCGTCCAACGAGCAGAACCCAGGTGACGGATCCTGGTACATCGCACGCCTGGAAAGGGCCGGCGCCGACGGCCTGCGCGCCAACTGGGCGGGCGGAGGAAACCTGCACAACGACCTCGCCAACCTGCTCGTCCGCAACTCGGCGGGCGAGTACCAGCCGAAGGGCGAATGGTGGGTCTACCACTTCTACGGCTCTCAGACCGGCCAGATCGCGTCCGTCACCCCCAGCTCCTCATACGACGCGTTCGCCACCAAGGCGGCCGGAACGGCCAAGATCCTGGTCGGCGGTGGCACCACGACCGGCAACATCGCCGTCAACCTGCGGCGCCTCGACACCACGAGCGGTATCGTGCAGAACAATCAGGTAAGAGTCGTCGCCGAGCGCATCCCCTACAACGGCGGCGGCGCCGTCCAAAGTCCGGCCACCGTCCAGAACTCCGTGGTGACCCTGTCCGGCAACGACACGACGGTCAACCTACCGCACACCGCCATCGACGACACCTACACCATCACGCTCCTGCCTCCCACGAACCCCGGCCCTGGCGGCGGGTCGACGTCGGTGTTGCGCAACGTCAACGCCGGCCGGTGCCTGGACGTCCCGAACGCCAGCACGGTCAACGGCACCCAGCTCCAGCTCTGGGACTGCGGCGGCGGCAACAACCAGCAGTGGACCCTCACCTCGTCCAAGCAGTTGCAGGTGTACGGCAACAAGTGCCTGGACGCCAAGGGGCAGGGCACCGGCAACGGCACCCAGGTGATCATCTGGGACTGCAACGGGCAGGCGAACCAGCAGTGGAACGTCAACAGCGACGGCACCATCACCGGCGTGCAGTCCGGCCTCTGCATGGAAGCGAGCAACTTCGCGACCGCGAACGGGACCAAGGTGCAGCTGTGGTCCTGCACCGGCACGACCAGCCAGAAATGGACAAAGAGCTGACCCGATGGCCGGCGGGGATCACCGGACTGTGACCGGCGAAAGCCCCGCAGGCCCGCTCTTCCATACGAACTCCTCGCCGAGCACCCTGCCCTCACCGCCATCGCCACCATCAACGAGGCGGCCATGCCCGGCCTCTACCGCGGGCTCGAGCAGGCCGGCCTCGCGGTGCCGAGGGGCTTCTCCATCGCCGGCGTCGCCGCACGGCACCTGGCCGAGAACCTGAATCCTCCGCTCACCGCGGCCGACATGCCCGCCGACGAGCTCGGCACCCGCGCCGTCGAGCTGCTCATCGAGCGCATCGCCGATCCCGACACTCCGCACCGCGATCTCCTCCTCGCCCCGCCCATCTCCCTCCGCGGGACCACCGCACCCGCGCGCCCCGCGACTCCCTGCCCTCCTGACGAGGGGCGGCTTCGCGCCGAGCCCGCGTCCAGTGCCCGCCTGCGGGCACGTGTTCGCCCCGGTCGCGGCGCCCCACTGGTGACGAGGGTGCCGCGGCCGGGGCCGGCGCGTCGCCGCGCCGTCATCTGATCAGGAGGCGCTGCAGGAGAGAGCGGGTGTGGCCGCTGTGCCGTTGGCGGTGAAGCCGAACGTGGTGGCGCCGTTGGCCGCGACCGAGCCGTTGTAGGACTCGTTGCGGACGCTGACATCGGCTCCGGAGCCGGAGCGAATGCCGTTCCACAGGCTGCCGATCGTCTGCCCGCCGGACCAGGTCCAGCTGACCGTCCAGCCGTTGATGGCGCTGGTGCCCGCTCGGACGGTGACGGTGGACTGGAAGCCGCCGGGCCAGGAGTTCACCGTCTCGATCGTGGCCGCGCATCCACCGGGCACCGGGGTCGGGGTCGGGGTCGGGGTGGGGGTGGGAGTGGGAGTGGGAGTGGGAGTGGGGGTGGGCGTCGGGCCGCTTGCGAACTGGGAGAAGAACTTCCACACTTCTCCCTTGGTCCAGGTCGTGATGCCGCTCTCGTTGTAGGTCCCGTCCACTGGACCCGGCATGTGACCGTTGTCGAACGCCGCCCAGACGACCGGGTACCCGGCCCGGCATCCCGAGTAGGCGGTGATGATGTGCGTCCGGCTGCCCGAACTCGGCTCGCTCGGGTTCTGTGCGGTGCACCCGTTGTTCCGGACGAACCGGTCACGCAGCGAGCGTCCCTGCGAGATGTCGAGCACGGTGTCCCCGATGCCGTGGAGCCCCATGTAGGCGATGGGTTGAGTGCCGCCGCTGCATCCGCTGAGCTGGGCGCCGGAGAAGACCGCGACCGCGCGGAAGACGTTCGCCCGGGCGCACGCGATCGCGTAACTCATGGCGCCGCCGTAGCTGAAACCGGTGGCGAAGAGCTGCGAGGTGTCGACACAGAGATCTGCTTCGATGAGCCTGATCATGTCGTCGACGAAAACCAGGTCCTCTCCTCCGGAGTTGGCCCAGCCGTTGTTGAAGCCCTGGGGCGCGACAAAGATCGCGCCGTTGTTCGACAATTGCCTGAGTCCGTAGAAGGACCAGGGGTAGCCACTGGTTCCGCCCGAGTCGACGTCGACGGCCGTGCCGCCCAGCCAATGGAACCCGAAAATCAACCGGTAGGGCGTGTTGTTCTGGTAGTTGTCGGGAAGCCGCAGGATGAAGGAGCGATTCTTGCCGCTGGTCTGAATCGACTGTGTACCGCTCCTCAACGTCGGCGTCTTGCCGCAACCGGCAGTCGCCGCAAGGGTGCCGGCCGTGGATGACGCGGCTCCGCCGAGACTTTTGCTCAACGCCGAGTGACCCATGGCCATGACGAGAAGCACCGCGACTGCGATCGCTCCTAATAAGGATCTGCGCCTTAACATCACAGAACTCCCTCCGTGGCTGGAATATGAAGGCATCTGGATGGCGAAACCATTTAGCCGTGACGCAGCGGAGCAAATATGACGGTGACAGACCTGTCAAGGAAACGGTCTTTCTCCTGGCGACGCTCGTCCGCGACGCCCCATTCCCTCGGCTTCTGACCAGGGAAGCGCTCGCAACTGCCCTGATGGCCCGGGTGAAAGTTTCAGCGAATCGATTCGCCAAGATCGTCGACTGCTGCCGGAGACGACTGAGCAGTCCGTCATGGTCCCACGGAGCATCCCCGGTGGCGCGAATCACCGCCCCCAGCGCACCCCGCGCGAATCGATACACAGATCGGGCGCCCCCTGCGCGGAGTAAGACAGGCCACCGCCCGCACCAGCGGCCTCGACGACCTGCTCCACCGAAACCGCTCAGTCCCTCGGCGGTGCCGTGCTCTCGCGGACCGTGAGGGTTGTCGCGATCTCCAGTCCGACCTGGGGAACCGGCTCCCCACGGCCGATGGCCAGCGGGCTCCCGCAGCCCCTGGACTACGACATCATCAAGGCAGGTTGGACCTACCAGTACCACCGGGCCGACCCGCTGTACCCCTTCGGCCACGGGCTCTCCTACACAAAGTTCGCTTACAGTGACCTGCGGCTCTCCTCTGAGACGCTGGCCCAGGACGGTGCGGTCGACGTCTCGATGACGCTGACCAACACCGGGACTCGGCCGGGATCTGAGGTGGTGCAGCTCTACGTCCGGGCGTTGAACGCCCGCTATGAAGCCCCTCGCCTGCGGCTCACCGACTTCCGCAAGGTCGCGCTGCCGCCGGGCGGGAGCCGGGAACTCACCTTCCGGCTGCCAGCCGAGCACCTGGCCCACTGGGACGTGGCCAGCGGGGCCTTCACCGTTGACCCCGGCGGCTACGAGGTGCTGGTGGGCCGCTCCGCCGGTGGCATCACCCTGACGGCGCCGGTCACGGTGAGCGGTCCCGCCCCCGCGCCGCGCATCGTCGTCGACAGGCGCACCTCGGCCGTGGACTTCGACGACCACACGGGCATCACCTTGCTCGACGCAACCCGCACCACCGGCGACGCGGTCGCTCCCGCCAACCTGGACCAGCCCGCGACCCTGCTGTTCCGCTCCATCGATCTGTCCGGGGCAATCCGCATAGAGGCCGAGGTCACCGGTGCGGGTCCAGGGCAGCTGGAGTTCCTGGCAGGTGACCGGCTGCTGGCGGAGATCTCGGTGCCGTTCACCGGGAGCCGCTACGCATGGACGACCGTCCCCGGCGACCTGAAGACGTCATCGGACGGCGTCCATGACCTGCAGGTCAACCTGCGCGGCGACGTTCGGCTCGCGGCGTTCCGCTTCGGCTCGGCGCGCCTGCGACCACCGCCTGAACCGAGCGATCAGAACTTGCCGTTCCTGTAGACGGCCTGGCGGGCCCATGCATCCGCGCTCGCCGAGCTGAAGGTGGCGACGCTCATCGGCGAGCCGTGGTCGGTCCGGTTCACCATGTCCGCGGACGACCAGACCCGCCACTCCTTCATGGCGAAGTACGTCGAGCCGTCCTCGTCGCGTCCCGTGTAGAGATACACCCGGCCGTTCTGCACCAGCGGAGCGGGGTCCGCGGTGTAGATCGTCTGGACGATCAGGCCGGGGTGCGTCAGGTACGGGTCCAGCGCTGGTTGGCGCCCCCGTGGCAGGTGTAGAGCTGGAGCCGGGTGCCGTTGGCGGTGCCCTGGCCCACGGCGTCCAGGCACAGCCCGGACTGCACGCCGGTGATGGAGCCGTCGGAGTTCACGCGCCACTTCTGATTGTCTCCGCCCCAGCAGGAGTAGATCTGGATCACGGCACCGTTGCCGGTCCCGGCCGCGTCGAGGCACTTGTTGCCATAGACCCTGATCTCGCCGGCCGAAGTGGCGGCCCATTGCTGGTTGTCCCGCCCGTTGCAGTCCCACAACTGCACCGCGGTGCCATCTGCGGTGGCGGCGTTCGGAACGTCCAGGCAACGTCCGGAACCCACTCCCCTGATCGGCCCGGTGCCGTCACCGGGCACGGTCGACGTCGGCGTCGGAGTGGACGAGCCGCCGTCCAGCCCGAAGAAGCGGATGGCGTAGACGGCCATCCCGGCGTGCGGCAGATCGTGGCCGGCGCCGGTGATGGTGTACGCCTCGACCTGCCCGGAGCCGAAGACTCGCCGAGTCCATCCGGATTGCGGGCTGTCAGTGGAGGCCGGAGTCTGGGTCAGTCCGTGCACGTTGGTCCACTGGTCGACCTCTTCCTGCAGCATCGTGTACGGCAGCACGGAGTCGGCGGTGCCGTGCCAGGCCATCACGCGCGGCCGGGGCCCGGTGTAGCCGGGGTAGGCGTTCCTGACCAGGTCGCCCCACTGCTGCGGCGTCTTGTCCCCGCATCCGGCGGGCCCGAGGCAGCCGTAAGGAACTCCGGAGAAGGGCGCGCCGGCCTTGAACACGTCCGGATACGTGGCGAGGAGGTTGTTGGTCTCCATCGCGCCGGAGGAGAACCCGGTGGCGAACACCCGCTCCGGGTCGCCGTTGTAGCGCTGCAGCACGTAGGCGGTCATGGAGACGATCGACACCGGATCACTGCCGCCACCGTGGCGCAGGGCCTCGTTCGACCACACGTCGAAGCAGTTCGACATGCCGTTGGCGCTCTTGTTCGCCTGCGGGTAGATGACGATGAAGCCGTACCGGTCGGCGAGCGAGGCGAACTCGGTGCCCTGGTGGAAGCCCGGGGCCCAGCCGTTGCAGCCGTGCATCGCCACCAGCACGCCGGGGCGGGAGGCCACTCTGTCGGGGACGTAGAGGTACATCCGCAGGCCGCCGGGATTGGCTCCGAAGTTCGTCACTTCGGTCAGGGCCGCTGCCGACGCTCGCGGGGCAACGGTGAGGAACATGGACAGTGCGGCGGCCACGACAGCGATCAGAGCCGCCACTCCGGCTCCGATGGTGGCGTACGCCCTAGGACGCGGTTTCATTCGCTGCCCTTCTCTTCACGTGTTCGGCCTCTCTGCGGGGCTGCCGTCTTGGCGGAGACGCATCGGACGGCCCCTCCCTCCGAGCCGCCGACGCTCGCTAGCCGACTGCGCCGATACGGGACGGGGAGCGGCCACGGAGCGGCCGTCGGCCTGGTGAGGCGAGGATCGCAGGGTGTGGTGCCTGTGCGGATCTCGCTCGGCTGCGGTCGTCAGCGCGTGCTCGGCCCACGCCAGTTGTTAGCGCTAACAAGCAGCTTGCTCGTCGAACTCCTCCTCGGATGGCCGGTGGAGGTGGTGGCGCAACGGAGCAAATACGAGACAGAAAGGTGATGTCAAGAGTCCATCGGATCGCCGGCGGATCAAAGGAGACGGCGGCCGAGCGCGCTCACCTGGCGTTTCCCGGGCAAGGCCGGAGTCGATCGACGAGGGTGTCGCCATGAAACTTTCATCTGAGGTCCTCGCACGGCCCGCCAGGCCGAAACTTTCAGGCACACCACATCGACATGGCGCCACTCCAAGGGGCATAAGCGTCGACAGGCGTCGCCGAAACTTTTCACTAATTCCTTGACAAGTTTCGGCGAGATTCCCACACTGAGTCCCCGAGGCGATCTCCCTATCAGATCGGTGGTGCGCGACAGGGGCCGCCGTCACGACGCCCTTGTGGTGCGCGTTCCCCGTGAACGCGGCGTCGTGTCCTGCGGGTGTTCCCGCACGCTCCTATCCGATGATTTGCTTCTGGAGGCTCAGGCATGCGCGTCACCGCCACGTCCCTACCTGCCACCCGACGGCCGCTCGGCGGGCGCCGCCGGGCGCTGATCGCCGGCGCACTCGGCGCACTCGGCCTGATCACGGCGCTGACGGCGCCGCTACCAGCGGAAGCCGCGGCGAGCACGCTCGGCGCGGCGGCCGCGCAGAGCGGGCGGTACTTCGGCACCGCCATCGCCGCGGGCAAGCTCGGCGACTCGGCGTACACCACGATCGCCAATCGCGAGTTCAACATGGTGACGGCCGAGAACGAGATGAAGATCGACGCCACCGAGCCGAACCGGGGTCAGTTCACCTTCACCAACGCCGACCGCATCTACAACTGGGCCGTCCAGAACGGCAAGCGGGTCCGCGGCCACACCCTGGCCTGGCACTCCCAGCAGCCCGGCTGGATGCAGTCCCTGTCCGGCAGCACCCTGCGCCAGGCGATGATCGACCACATCAACGGCGTCATGGCCCACTACAAGGGCAAGCTCTACGCCTGGGACGTGGTCAACGAGGCCTTCGCCGACGGCAACTCCGGCGGCCGGCGCGACTCCAACCTCCAGCGGACCGGCAACGACTGGATCGAGGTCGCCTTCCGCACCGCACGCAACGCCGATCCTGCCGCCAAGCTCTGCTACAACGACTACAACATCGAGAACTGGACCTGGGCCAAGACCCAGGGCGTCTACAACATGGTCCGCGACTTCAAACAGCGGGGCGTGCCCATCGACTGCGTCGGCTTCCAGAGCCACTTCAACAGCGGCAGCCCGTACAACAGCAACTTCCGCACCACCCTGCAGAGCTTCGCCGCCCTCGGCGTCGACGTGCAAATCACCGAGCTGGACATCCAGGGCGCCTCGGCCAGCACCTACGCCGCGGTGACCAACGACTGCCTGGCCGTCCCCCGCTGCAACGGCATCACCACCTGGGGCGTGCGCGACAGCGACTCATGGCGCTCCGGCGACACCCCGCTGCTGTTCGACGGCAACGGCAACAAGAAGCCCGCCTACACCGCGGTCCTCAACGCGCTCAACGGCGGCACCACGACGCCACCGCCCGGCGGCGACGCCGGCCAGATCAAGGGCGTGACCTCCGGCCGCTGCCTGGACGTCCCCAACTCCAGCACCACAGACGGCACCGCCGTCCAACTGTGGGACTGCAACGGCCAGACCAACCAGCAGTGGACGCAGACCTCAGCAGGAGAGCTGAAGGTCTACGGCAACAAGTGCCTGGACGCCGCGGGCACGGGCAACGGCGCCAAGATCCAGATCTACTCCTGCTGGGGCGGCGACAACCAGAAATGGCGCATCAACTCCGACGGCAGCATCACCGGGGTCCAGTCCGGGCTGTGCCTCGACGCCGTCGGCGCCGGCACCGGCAACGGCACCGGCCTGCAGCTCTACAGCTGCTGGGGCGGCAGCAACCAGAAGTGGTCCTACAACGCGGGCACCGCGTCGTAGGACCAGCACAACTCCACCTGCTGATCGTCCCGGAACAGGATGGCTCACCCTCCTTCGGCCCGCGCGGGGAGGCCGAGGGGGGTGAGCCGCGCTGTTGCCCAGGGAGCGGGTGAGATGCCACGACAGCAGGCCGGGGCTTGCCGTTGGCTCGGTTGACGATGCGGTGCCAGCCGGCGCCGAGGTCCACGAGCTGCCACTGCGGGTTGGCACTGCCGTTGCCCTTACTGCGGCGCGTCAACCGCTCAGGGAAGAAACTTAATTAAGATCGATTACGGTGCCGGCCACGCCGGTAGTGCAGCCGTAGGCCGGCAGCATGTTGCCGATGAGCGCAGCACCAGGCCCAACCCGCACCTCGACTCCAGGTCAGCAACTTAACTCGTGATCTGTCGCAACTTACCCTGTTGCCAACGCGTAACTTCTGTGAAACTTTCACATTCACGAGCAGTGCGGCGCGATCTCCTTGGAGGCAAAACTGCAGGCGGGAAGGCGTTCCGATGTCAACGCCCAGCTCGGCGAGGGGCGCCCCTCATTGACTCCAGGCCTGACCGTCGGATGTACTCCGGGCCACACAGCTCTCTGCAGGATCGGATGTTAGCGCTAACAGGTTGCCCCTCTACGATTCAGTAACGGAGCCCTGGATGTCACCTCTCATTCCCCGCGACGGCACAGGAGCCATGACGGCCACGGTTCCGCTCACGAGCGAGGTGTTAGCGCTAATGCGTCGTCCGAGAGCGGCCTCTTCGAGGGTCTGACCCGGTGAACACGTGACCGGCGGACGCCGGTCACCGCCCCCACCTCCAAGGAGCTCCGCATGTCCTTGAGCCGTCGTCACCTCTTCCAAGCCACAGGCGCGACCGCCGCGCTCACGGTCGTCGGCCAGATAGCGGGCACAACCCCCGCTCTGGCCGCAGTCCCCTGGGCCAGATCCGACATCGGCGTCTCAGCCTATGAGGTCGACCTCGGCGTCTACCACCGGCCACCGCGACATCGCCGCCAACGCCTGGCCCATCACCGTCGGCGCGCGCACGTACGTGAACGGCTCCAACAGCAGGCCGAGCACTTCCGCGCACCCAACGCGATCGCCGCCCACCTGACCGGGGACACCGGCGAGGCGTGCAACACCTGCAACATGCTCAAGCTGACCCGCGCCAACGGCGGCCGGGTCCTCGGCCTCGCCGGCACCTCGCAGGGCGCGCAGGTCGTGCTCGCCGATGACAACGGCGCGAACAACAACCTCTGGAGGTTCCTGTGAGGCGCGTGCTCGCGGTTCTCTCGTCACTGCTTCTCGTGGGCGTGTTCCACACGCCCCAGGCGTCGGCCGCGACGGTCGACACCAGCGCGTGGTACGTCCTGGTCAACCGCAACAGCGGCAAGGCCCTGGACGTCTACAACCTGTCCACCGCCGACGGCGGCCGCATCACCCAGTGGACCCGCAACAACCAGAACCAGCAGCAATGGCAGTTCGTCGACTCCGGCGGCGGCTACTACCGCATCAAGTCCCGCCACTCCGGCAAGGTGCTCGACGTCTACAACCTCTCCACCGCCAACGGCGGCGCCATCGTGCAATGGGCCGACAACAACGGCACCAACCAGCAGTGGCGACTGGCCGACAGCTCCGACGGCTATGTGAGGTTCATCTCGCGCCACAGCAACAAGGCCCTGGAGGTCCAGGGCGCCTCCACCGCCGACGGCGCCAACATCGTCCAATACGACGACTGGGGCGGCAACAACCAGCAATGGCAACTCGTCCGGGTCGACGGCGGCAACCCTGATCCGGGCGGCACCTACACCAACCCGGTCGTCTGGCAGGACTTCGCCGACGGCGACATCATCCGGGTCGGCGACGCCTACTACTACTCGGCCTCGACGATGCACTACTCGCCAGGCGCGCCGATCCTGCGCTCCTACAACCTGGTCGACTGGGAGTACGCCGGCCATTCGGTCCCGAGGCTCGACTTCGACTCGGGCGCCTACGACCTCAACGGCAGCCGGGCGTACGTGAAGGGCATCTGGGCCTCGACCCTGAACTACCGGCCCAGCAACAGCACCTACTACTGGATCGGCTGCGTCGAGTTCAACCGGACCTACGTCTACACCGCCTCCGCCGTGGACGGCACGTGGACCAAGCGCTCGCAGATCAACAACTGCTACTACGACGCCGGCCTGCTGATCGACACCAACGACACCATGTACGTCGCCTACGGCAACGGCACCATCAGTGTGGCCCAGCTCTCGGCCGACGGGCTCAGCCAGGTGCGCTCCCAGCAGGTGTTCCAGACCCCGAGCAACGTCGGCACACTGGAGGGCTCCCGCTTCTACAAGCGGAACGGCTACTACTACATCTGGCTGACGCGCCCCGCCAACGGCCAGTACGTGCTCCGCTCCACCTCGCCGTGGGGCCCGTACGAGATGCGCCAGGTCCTGCTCGACATGCCCGGCCCCATCTCCGGCGGCGGCGTCCCCCACCAGGGCGGGCTCGTCCAGACCCCCAACGGCGATTGGTACTACATGTCGTTCGTCGACGCCTACCCCGGCGGCCGCGTCCCGGCTCTCGCACCGATCACCTGGACCGGCGACTGGCCGACCGTGCAGACCGTCAACGGCGGGTGGGGAGTCACCTACCCGAAGCCGAACATCCAGACCACCCGCACCGTGGCGTCCATGATCGGCCCCGACACCTTCACCTCTGGCAGCCTCGGGCACCGCTGGGAGTGGAACCACAACCCCGACACCAGCCGCTTCTCCACCGGCAACGGCCTGCGCCTGCAGACCGCCACCGTCACAGGCGACCTCTACAACGCCCGCAACACGCTGACCCACCGCATCCAGGGCCCGTCGTCGACGGCGACGATCGAGCTCGACTACTCGCAGATGGCCAACGGCGACCGCTCAGGCCTGGCCATGCTGCGTGACCAGTCGGCCTGGATCGGCGTCAAGCGCGACAACGGCGTCGACAGGGTCGTGATGACCAACGGCCTGACCATGAACAGTTCGTGGCAGACCACCGGGACCGGCGCCGAGGCGGCGAGCGCGAACATCTCGGGCGGCCGGATCTGGTTGCGGGTCAACGCCGACATCCGACCCGGTTCCGGCAGGCAGGCCCGCTTCTCCTACAGCACCGACGGCAGCACCTTCGTGAGCCTCGGCCCGGCCTTCACGTTGAACAACGCCTGGCAGTTCTTCATGGGCTACCGCTTCGGGATCTTCAACTACGCCACGCAGTCCCTCGGCGGCGCGGTGACCGTGCGCCGCTTCGACCTCACCACCCCCTGAGACAACACGTCGACACAGAAAGGCACCAACCAGCAATGGCAACTCGTCTATGTCGGATAAATCGGAGCAAATCATGAAATTCAGATCCCTATCCGTTCTCGCGACAGTGGCCACCTTACTGGCGAGCCTGTTCGTCGCCCTTCAGACTCAGTCCGCCAACGCGGCCACCGTCGACACCAGCGCGTGGTACGTCCTGGTCAACCGCAACAGCGGCAAGGCCCTGGACGTCTACAACCTGTCCACCGCCGACGGCGGCCGCATCACCCAGTGGACCCGCAACAACCAGAACCAGCAGCAATGGCAGTTCGTCGACTCCGGCGGCGGCTACTACCGCATCAAGTCCCGCCACTCCGGCAAGGTGCTCGACGTCTACAACCTCTCCACCGCCAACGGCGGCGCCATCGTGCAATGGGCCGACAACAACGGCACCAACCAGCAATGGCGACTGGCCGACAGCTCCGACGGCTATGTGAGGTTCATCTCGCGCCACAGCAACAAGGCCCTGGAGGTCCAGGGCGCCTCCACCGCCGACGGCGCCAACATCGTCCAATACGACGACTGGGGCGGCAACAACCAGCAATGGCAACTCGTCCGCGTCGACGGTGGCAACCCCGGTACGTGCGATCTTCCGTCGACGTACCGCTGGACATCGACGGGCCCGCTGGCGACACCGAAGTCGGGGTGGGTCTCGCTCAAGGACTTCACCGTCGCCCCCTACAACGGCAAGCATCTCGTCTACGCGACGACGCACGACACGGGGACGAGCTGGGGTTCGATGAACTTCGGCCTCTTCACCAACTGGTCGGACATGGCCTCGGCCAGCCAGAACACGATGTCGTCTTCCACCGTCGCGCCCACGCTCTTCTATTTCGCCCCGAAGAACATCTGGGTGCTCGCCTACCAGTGGGGTGGGACCGCCTTCTCCTACAGGACCTCCAGCGACCCCACCAATCCGAATGGCTGGTCATCGCAGCAGGTGCTCTTCTCCGGAAGCATCTCCGGCTCCGGAACAGGCCCCATTGACCAGACACTCATCGGTGACAGCACGAACATGTACCTGTTCTTCGCCGGGGACAACGGCAAGATCTACCGGGCCAGCATGCCCATCGGGAACTTCCCGGGCAGTTTCGGCACCACATCGACCGTGGTCATGAGCGACACGACCAACAACCTGTTCGAAGCCGTTCAGGTCTACAAGCTCCAGGGCCAGAACAAATACCTCATGCTCGTCGAGGCGATCGGCTCACAGGGCCGCTACTTCCGCTCCTTCACCGCCACCAGTCTGAACGGTTCGTGGACACCCCAGGCCGCCACCGAGAGCAACCCCTTCGCCGGTAAGGCCAACAGCGGCGCCACCTGGACCAACGACATCAGCCACGGCGAGCTGGTCCGCGCCGGCGCCGATCAGACCATGACCGTTGATCCCTGCAACCTGCAGCTGCTCTACCAGGGACGCAGCCCCAGCTCCGGCGGCGACTACGGCCTCCTGCCCTACCGGCCCGGGGTGCTGACGCTGCAGCGCTGATGGCGTGAGACGGGTCCGGCTCGGAGCCGGCGTGGCAGGGCCGCCTGCTCGCGCCCTTCCGCGAGACGGCCCTCCGGCTCGGACACCGTTTCGGGGCGGCCCGGCGATCCGGGCCGCCCCTCCGCCAACGGCAGGAGCGGGCGGCGTACTGCTGTCGTTCTCCATGCTCTCCGGCTACGGCCTACGCCGTCGGCATGGAGCTTGACGCCATCGCCGCCGTCGTCATCCTCCTGCGGCGCCTCATGTCCAAACGCGGGACATGACCCGAGGCGTAGAAGCTTTGATCTTGGCAAGACGGCACTGCCCGCCTCCCCGCACTCCGTGACTAAACTGCCGCCATGCCCCCGGAGTCGTCTCCTCTCACCATCGCTCAACTCGCCGAGCTGGCGGGAGTTTCCACCGCGACGGTCTCCAAGGTCGTGAACGGCCGTTCCCAGGTGTCGTCCGAAACCCGCGCCGCCGTGGAGGAGCTCATCCGCCGGCACGGCTACCGCCGCCAGCGCCGCCGCTCCATGCCGACGGCCCTGGTGGAGCTCGTCTTCCACGCTCTGGAGGGCGACTATCCCGTCGAGATCACCAAAGGTGTGGCGGAGGTCGCCCGTGAGCATGACCTCATGGTGGGGATATCGGACCTGCGCCGTGACCACACCGCCAGAGACGCCTGGCTGGAGGGAGTGCTGCGGCGCCGTCCGAGCGGTGTGATCGCGGTGTTCTCCGGCCTGACCGAGACCCAGCACGAACAACTCGCCCGCCGAGAGATCCCGCTGGTCCTGCTGGATCCGGCCGACGCTCCCGCGCGGAACATCCCATCGGTCGGCGCCGGCAACTGGAACGGCGGGCTCATGGCCACCCGCCACCTCCTGGAGCTCGGGCATCGCCGCATCGCCATCATCACGGGGCCCGACTCCGCGCTGTCCAGCCGGGCCCGTCTCGACGGCTACCGCACCGCCCTCGACATGGCCGGCGTGCCCGTCGGCCCGGAGCTGATCGGCGGCGGGGACTTCTTCATCGAGGGCGGCCTGGCCGAAGCGCACCGCCTGCTGCGCCTGTCCGACCGGCCAACCGCGATCTTCGCCACGAACGACGGCCAGGCCATCGGCGTCTACCACGCGGCCCATCAGCTCGGCCTGCGCATCCCGGATGATCTCAGCGTGATCGGCTTCGACGACATGCCGTCGGCGCGGTGGGCCATTCCACCGCTGACCACCATCCGCCAGCCCCTCACCGAGATGGCCGCCGCGGCAACCTCGATGCTGCTGACACTGGCCCACCACGGCGAGCAACTGCCGCAGAGCCGCGTCGAGCTGGCCACCGAACTCGTCGTACGCGAGAGCACCGGGCCTCCCACACTCCCGCCCGCCTGAGCCGAAGCGCGGCATCCAAGGGTCACGGGCCGAGTTCACCAATACACTCAGGCCAACTTCATCATATGAATAACGTATACACGCAAGCGTATACTCAAGTTGTGACCATCTTCCTGGACGCTCAGTGAGCGCCGCGTTCTCTCAACCCGCGGGCGCCTCCCACGACTTGCTGGAGCCGATGCGCCACCGACGCCCTCGTCGCCTGGGCGATACCATCGTCGCCTATCTGGTCGACCGCATCGTGTCGGGGGCCTATCCGGTGGACACCGTGCTCCCGACAGAGCCCGAGCTGTGCGAGGAGTTCGGTGTCTCCCGCACAGTGGTGCGCGAGTCGGTCAAGCTCCTCGAAGCGAAGGGCCTGGTCAAGGCGGTCCCGGGCCGAGGCACCCGGGTGCTGGAGCCAGTCGGCTGGAACCTCCTGGATCCGGTGGTCCTGGAGGCGCAGATCCGGCACGACAGCGACCTGCGCATCCTCGACGACCTCGTCAACGTCCGGGCGGCGCTCGAATGCGACATGGCGGCACAGTGCGCACGCGTGATTACGCCCGATCAGGCCGAGGCACTGACCGAGCAGGCAAATGTCCTCGCGAAGAGCCTGGATGACCCGCTGCGCTACGCCAGAGAGGATGTCGCATTCCACGAGATGATCATGATCGCCTCCGGCAATCGTCTCGGTCACGCGATCATCCACGGCATCCACGCCAAGGCACGGCTGTCCAGCCAGTACAACGGCGACCCGCGCAGGGAAGAACTCGCCCAGTCGCTCGCCGAGCATCGGCAGATCGAGTCGATGATCCTCCAGGGCGACGCCCAGGGGGCCGCGGCCGCGATGCGCATCCACATACTGGGCTCCTGGGCCAGACGCCGCCCCGGCGTCCACGGGGAGCTCTCCGGTGGAGCCGGCTCCCAGGACACCAGCCAGTGAAAGAGCGCGAGGAGTACGACCTGGTGCCACGCCCGCGGCGCCTGACCGAGGCCTCCGGGCCGGCGACAGGGTCCTCCACTTGACAGGAAACCATCCGCAGCCGCCGAGTGATTGACTGAGCGCTTCAAGAGGCATTGCGGCACTGCACTAGAGTGCAATCATGAGCGCCAAAGCGGACGCGTTCGCCTTTTCCTCCCGCAGGCCTGCCGAGCGACTGGGCGTCGCGGTGGTCAGCGAACTGGTCGAGCTCATTGTCACGGGCGAAATTCCCGAAGGGCAGGCACTGCCGCCCGAAGGTCCGCTCTGCGAGCACTTCGGCGTCAGCCGGACGGTTCTCCGCGAGTCGATCAAGCGGCTCGAGGAGAAGGGCCTGGTGGTGGTGGCACAGGGCCGTGGAACCCAGGTGGCCCGCTCCGGATCTTGGAACATGCTCGACCCGATCGTGCTGTCCGCGCTCATCGACAACGACGAGTCCCTGGGCATCCTGGACGAGCTGACCATCGTCCGGGGCAGCCTCGAGTCCGCCATGGCGGGCGCGGTCGCGATGCGGCGCACCGCCGAGGAGCTGACCCGCATCGAGCATGCTCTGGAGTCGATGCGCGAAATGCAGCATGAGAGCGACTCCTTCCGGCAGGCGGATGTGGTCTTCCATCTCACGATCATGGAGCTCTCCCGCAACCGCCTGGCCGAGAACATCACCAAGCGCTTGTACCGGCGGGCGCTCGAGAGCAGCAGATACCAGGGAATGGGGTACGAGGACGCCTTCCAGTCGACTTTGAAGGAGCATGCTTTGGTGGTCGAGGCGATCTCCCGCCAGGACGCCGAGACCGCGGCACGGGCCATGCGCGATCACATCGTCGGTTCCTGGAAGCGGCGCCGGCTCCGGGCGCCGGACGCGGAGGCCGAACTCTAGGCTGCTCCCCCGGTAGGCCGGCCGCGCGGCCCACGCCAGCAGCACCCGCCTCCCGGAAGCGCAGGCGGACGACTCGAGCCACGGAGGTCTTCGTCCACCTCACGGGGCGAGCGCTTCCCGACGGCGACCGCGGCGACGCCAGCCTGACGGGCCGGCGCCCAAGTGGTCGACGACGAAACGCACGCCAGAATGCGCGACCACGACGGTCGCGGCCACCATCGCACGTCCAGGTCGAAGCCGAGGTCGCGCGCGCCCAGCTGCTCGAGCGCCGTTCCCACGTCGGGCCGTCCGAGCCAGGCGGGGTCGGGGTCGACATGGGCCAGGTGACCGATTCCGGCCGGCCTCCGGCGCGCCATGGTGTCGAGCTCGTCGAGTTGCTCCGCGACATCGGCGGTGAGGTCGGCCCAGCCGACCACCCCGGCGATGCGCGGGCTCGGGTGCGCCAGAATCCGCCGCGTCTCGGCGGCGCTGTTGGTCGACTGCACGATGACGGAGGCGTCCATGCCTGTCGAATCGAGCATCCGCTCGAGGTCGGCGGGTGCGAAGCCGCGATCGATGGCCGCCATCGTCACGGGGTCGATCCACGGCCGGGGGTCGGTGGCCCGGTTTCAGAGGTGGACGTGTGCGTCGACCAAGCGGCTCACGACAGGTGCCAGATCTCGTCCATCGGCTGCCACAGCGCTCCGGGGTCCCGCTCCTCGACGATGCGCACCTGGCACGGGTCGGTGTGCGTCCACCACTCGCGTGTCACGGGGTCCTCGGCGATGCGGGCCATGTCGGCAGCGTGGTCCTCACCGACGTACTCGTAATAGGCGAACAGGGTGTCGCCGACGATGAAGATCGAGTAGTTCGTGACGTTCGCATCGCGCAGGGTCTGCTCGACCTGCGGCCAGACGTCGCGATGCAGGGCGAGGTACTCCTCCCGGCGCTCCGGCCGGACGCCGACGACGAGGGCATGACGCTCGATGCGGTGCTGCGCGCTCACGACCCCACCTGCTCCACCGCGGGCCCGCCAATGCGGTCGTCCTGACGCAGGTCGGGCACGAGTCGCAGGCCTGCCCGGTCGGGACGGACGTGCGGCCCGGTGGTCGCGGCCGGCGGATCGGCGGCTCGCACGATCTTGATGTGATCCTCGTCCACCCGGATGCCGAGGCCCGGCTGATCGCCGAGAACGATACCGCCGTCCTCGTACTCCTGGTCGACGTGGAGTCCGATAGGAGACGAGAGGTCCTGGACCTCGAAGGCCAGGTGGTTCGGCACCGCCGTGGCGGCATGCGCCAGAGGGTTGGCGTGGTACGCCACCGGGCTCACGGGCAGGTCACGGCCGTGAGCCACCGCGGCCACCCGCAGGAAGTGCGTGATGCCCCAGACGTTGCCCACCTGGACGATGTCGATCGCGTCGGCGTCCAGGAGCGGCCGGTACTGCTCGAGTCCCGTGAGGTTCTCGCCGGTCGCGACGGCGGCGCGGATGCCCCGCCGGACCGAGGCAAGCCCGGCCGCGTCCCATCGCCGCACCGGCTCCTCGACCCAGGCCAGATCGACCCCGCGCTCCAGCGCCGTGACGAACCGCACGGCCTGCGAGCGGTTCCACGACTCGTTGGCGTCGAACATGAGGGCCGGGTGCGCCGAGTTGCGGGCGAGGACGTCCCGCAAAGCCTCCAGCCGGCGCAGGTCGTGCTCGGGATTCCGGCCGCCCTTCAGCTTGCCGGCGCTGAAGCCCCGGTCGGCGAAGCGTTCGTAGAGGCGCACGAGGGCCTCGTCGTCGAGGGCGATGTCCAACCCGGAGGCGTAGCCGGGGACGTACCGGTCCCTGCCTCCCAGGGTGCGCCAGAGCGGCTCATCGGCCGCCTTCGCCTTGAGGTCCCACAGCGCCATGTCTATCGCGCCGATCGCGCCGAACGTCGCGCCCGAGTGGCCGGTCTTGAAGACCCGGGCCAGCATCCGGTCGTAGAGGACTGTGACGGCCCGCGGGTCCTCACCCTCGACGGCGCCGAAGACGCGCTCGATGTCGCCGTGCGCACCGACCCCGACCCCCTCGAGACCGCTGTCGGTCTCGAGGATCAGCACGTGCACGTCGGTACGGGGCTCGGACATGACCCCATTGGCGTCGCCGATCAGCCGCCCCCAGTCGTGCAGCGTCGTCAGGCTACGGTATCCGGTGACCTTCAAGATTGCTCCTTCTTGGCAATGTTCCGACTCACTCCTTGGTGCCTCCCGCCGTCATGCCCGCGACCAGGAAGCGCTGCGCGAAGAGGAAGACGATCAGCACGGGCAGCACCGAGATGACGGTCGCGAGCGCGAGCGTAGGCAACTGCACGGACTGCGTCCCGGCGGAGCTCGGATTGAATGCCGGAGTCGAGGCGAGCAGGGAGGTCAGGCCCACTTGGACCGGGTACCCCTCGCTCGAGGGCAGCATCACGAAAGGCAGGAAGAAGTTGTTCCAGCTCTGGACGAAGCTGAAGAACGCCACCAGCGCGACGATCGGCGCCGCCAGCGGCAGCGCGACCCTGGTGAACACCTGGAGCTCGCCGCATCCGTCGAGACGCGCCGCCGCGAGCAGATCACGCGGGACGCTGGTGGAGAAGTAGATGTACGTGAGGTACACGCCGAACGGGAAGAACGACATCGGGAGGATCACTGAGAGCGGACTGCCGATCAGCCCCACCACGTTCAGTTCGAGGAAGATCGGCAGCACCAGCGCGGTGTTCGGGATCAGCATGACGATCAGCGTCAGCACGAGGAGCGGCCGCCGGAACCGGAACTCCGTCAGGGCCATCGCGTAACCCGCCGGGATGCTCGCGATGAGCGTGATGACGAGCGCACCCACCGCGTACAGCGCCGAGTTGCCCACCCACGCGGTCACCGCGCCGTCCTGGAAGCCGAACAACTGGTCCCAGTTGGCGGCCAGGTCGCCGAGGCCGCCGGGCAGGAACGGGTTCTCGATGATGAGCCCGCGTGCCGACTTAGTCGTCGCCAGCAGCAGCCAGAGGATCGGGATGATGAAGAACAGCACGAAGATCGCGACCACGACCGCGACGATCGTCCGGCCGCTCCAGCCGCTGACGCCGCTCCGGCGACCGGCGTCCACTGTCGTCATGAGCTCAGCCCCTTTCGAACAGGCCGCCACGCGCCACGAAGACGGCCGACAGCGCTAGGGCGATGACGAGCAGCAGCAGGGAGATGGCCGCCGCTCCGTTGAAGTCGTTCTGCTGGAACGCGTACTGGTACGCGAGCTGGTTCAGCGAGTAGTCATTGGGCACGACCGCGTTGCTCGCCTGCGAGAGCAGCTGCGGCTCGACGAACAGTTGCGTGCCGGCGGCGAGCGACATGATCCCCATGTACGAGATCCACTTGCGCAGCAGTGGCAGCTGGATGTGCCAGGCGATCTGCACAGTGCCGGCACCGTCGATGCGCGCGGCCTCGATCACGTCGGGGCTGATGTTGTTGAGCGCGCCGTACATGATGACGATCCAGCCGCCCGCGCCGGTCCAGAACGCGATGATGGCGAAGATCGGCGGCAGGTTGGCCGGCACGATGACCTGCACGAAGCTGGAGAAGCCCATCAGACGCAACAGGCCGCCGACCGGGCTGGCGGTGGGGTCGAGCACGAAAAGCCACAGCAGCACGCTGGACGCGCCCGCCAGGGCGCCCGGTAGATAGAAGACGAGCCGGAGCGTCCGGCTGAGCACGCGCACGCGTACCGCGTGGACGACTACGGCCAGGAACGAGACCAGCACCACCAGGGCCACCAGCCAGATCACCAGGTAGAGCGCAACGTGCCCGACGGCCGGCAGGAAGCGGAAGTCGCTCATGACCTTGGTGAAGTTGGCGATACCCGCGAAGCCGCCGTCGCCGTCGGTGAACGCGAGGTAGAGGGCGTAGAGAGCGGGAAGGATGCCGAACGCGACCGTCAGCACCGCGTAGAGAGCGATGAAGGCGTAGCTCATCGCGCTCCGCTCACCACCGTCGTTCCGGCCGGTCGCCCGCCCGCGCGGGATCACCGCAGTCCGGGCCGCCTCATTCGTGACTGTCATGTCACTTGACCGTGTAGCCGTTGACCTGGGCCTGGTTCTTGATCGCGGTCTCCCATTCGGGAAGCAGATCGACCAGGTTCTTGCCGCCGGCGATCGCAGGGGTGATCGTCTTGGCCCAGATCGCCTCCTGGCTGAAGACCCCGGAGCCCCACCCGCTCCAGATCTGCGACCCGGCCTTGATCAACGCCTGCAGGTCCGTGGCATAGTACCCGCTCGACTCCTGCTTCTTGATCCACTTGTCCGCGGCGGACGCGTAGGCCGGGTAACCGGGAGCCAGGTTCACCTGGTAGTCGTCGGCCGTCGTGACGAATTCGACGAACTTCTCGGCCGCCTTGAGGTTCTTCGAGTGGCTGCTGACGAACCAGGTGCCGCCGCCGACATTGCCCGTCACAGCGCTGTCGCCCTGCCAGGCCGGCGGCGCCGCGACGCCGAGCTGACCCTTGGGGACGTTGAGCGACTGCGGGTTGTTGAAGATGGCGCCCGCGTACCATGCCGGGCCCGGCATCAGGAGCACCTTGTCGGCGTACTTCTTCACGAACTCCGGGGTGAAGACGCTCACGTTGGGAGTGGTGCCGTTCTTGATCAGGACGTCGAGCATCGACGCGGCACGCTTGCACTCCGTGCTGTCGGTATTGACCGTCACCGACTTGGGACCGGTGATGTCGTTCGCCTGGCACTTGCTGCCCCAGAAGAAGACCTCCGGGGTCCAGGCGTCTCCGACGGCGCCGACGATATAGCCGGGGTGCTCCTTGGCCACCTTCTCGCCGAGCGCCCGGTACTCCTCCCAGGTGGTGGGGACGGAGTAGCCGAACTTGTCGAGCAGGCTCTTGTTGTACCAGAGCACCGCCTGCGCCAGGTCGTTGCGGAGGCAGTAGACCTTGCCCTCGACCGTGCACGGGGCCAGCGAGCCCTGCGTGAAGTTGTCAAGCGTGGTCTTCGGGACGAGCCCGCCGTTCAGCACGGCCGCGAACGCCTGCTTGCCGTTGCTCTTCTGGCTCGCCCACGCCGCGTCGTTGTTCTGCGTCGAGAACACCACATCGGGCCAGCCGCTGCCTGCCCGGTCGAAGAGCTGGATCTTTGTCCGAAACGAGTTCGAGCCGTTCGCGGACCCGTCGTACGTGACCACGTTGAGCTTCACGCCGGGGTTGGCCTTCTTGAAGGCGTCGGCCGCACTCGACCGGTCGGAGTCCACCCACACCGTGATCGCGGCCTTGTCATCCTGCGTGACCTGCGGAAAGCCGTAGGAACCGACCGAGGAACCGCCGTTGCTGCCGCAGCCGGCCAGCGTGAGGGCGATGGCGAGTGCACCCACGCCGATCACGTGCCTCCGCCGCCTGCTACATCCGAGATACGTGTTACGTACCATGTCGCGTCCTTTGTCCTGAAGCCCACATTGACGACTCGCGCAGTGTGATGAAAATAGAGCATACGTATGACGTATGCAAGCGGTCTGAAGCACCGCCTTGCAGGAGAGTGAGGACATCTATGAAGGGTGCTGCATACATGGGCGAGGGTCGCTTGACGACCGTGTCCGTGGACGTCGCGCCGCCCGGTCCCGGCGAGCTCCAGGTCGCCGTCGCCTACTGCGGGCTGTGCGGAACGGATCTCCACATCGTGCACGGCGACATGGATGCCAGGGTGCGGACGCCCCTCGTGTTCGGCCATGAGACGTCGGGCACGGTGGCGGCGATCGGCACGGGCGTGGAGGGCTGGAAGGTCGGCGACCCCCTGACCGTCATGCCGCTGGTCTGGGACGGCACCTGCCCCGCCTGCCTCGCGGGTCACCAGCACATCTGCCAGAACCTCGTCTTCGTCGGCATCGACTCCCCCGGAGGGCTGCAGCAACGGTGGAACGTACCGGCCTCGATCGCCGTGCCGCTCCCCACCGACCTCGACCTGCGTACGGCGGCGCTCGTCGAGCCCGTCGCCGTCGCGGTACACGACGTTCGGCGCTCCGGCCTCCAGGTCGGTGACCACGCCGTCGTGCTCGGCGGCGGCCCCATCGGGGTGCTCATCGCCGTCGTCGCGCGGGACGCAGGCGCCCACGTCATGGTCGCCGAGGTCGACGCCTCTCGGCGGAGCCGTGTAGCCGAGCTCGGCATCGAGGTGATCGACCCCGCCTCCACCGACATGGTCGCCGAGGTCGAGCGCTGGACGAACGGCGTCGGGGCCGATGTGGTGTTCGAAGTGTCGGGAGCCGCCGCCGCGGCCCGCTCCACCACTGCGCTGGCGAAGGTACGTGGGACGATCGTCGTGGTGGCCATCCACTCCGCCGCTCGCGAGCTGGACCTGCAGCGGGTGTTCTGGCGCGAGCTCCGCCTGCTGGGCGCCCGCGTATACCAGCGATCCGACTTCGAGCGTGCCGTAGACCTGCTCAGTCGGCGCCGTATCCCCGCGGAGGCCCTCATCTCCGGTGTCGTCCCGCTCGAGGAGACCGCCTCCGCGATCGACGACCTCTCGGCCGGCCGGGCCATGAAGATCCTCGTGGACGTCGCCGGGCAGGCACAGGCATGAATGACCTGTTCGACCTCCATGGCCGTCTCGCTGTCGTCACCGGCGCCCGCCGGGGCATCGGCCGAGCCATGGCGGAGGCCCTCGCCGCCGCCGGAGCGGACATCATCGGTGTAAGCGCTCACCTTCGGGCGGACGACGAGGTCGCCGACACCGTCCGGAGACTCGGCCGGTCCTTCGAAGGCCGCGCCGTGGACTTCGCCGATCGCGACGCCGTCCTGCAGCTGGGTGCCGAACTCGCTGAGCGGGCTCCCGACATCCTCGTCAACAACGCGGGGACGATAGAACGGGCTCCCGCCGCGGAGCATCCGCTCACGTGGTGGGATCGGGTGGTCGAGGTCGACCTGTCGAGCCAGTTCGCCCTCACCCAGCTGGTCGCACGTCCGATGCTGGAGCGCGGCCGAGGCAAGATCGTGTTCACGGCGAGCATGCTGAGCTTCCAGGGCGGGATCAACGTGCCCGGCTACACCGCCGCCAAGTCGGGGATCGCCGGCCTCACCCGGGCGCTCGCCAACGAGTGGGCCGGTCGGGGGGTGAACGTCAACGCCATCGCACCGGGCTACATCGCAACCGACAACACGGCGGCGCTTCGCGACGACCCCGAACGGTCGCGGTCCATCCTGGAGCGGATCCCGGCCGGACGCTGGGGTCGCAGCGACGACATCGCGGGCGCGGCGGTCTTCCTCAGCTCGGCGGCGTCCGACTACGTCTCCGGCGCGATCATCCCCGTGGACGGCGGGTGGCTGGCGCGATGACCGCGGCGAGCAGAACGCCGAGTTCGTCAACGTCGAGGCTCACCCGAGAGGCGTGCCGGCCGGAGAGCTCGACCCGGACGGCCGTACCGGTGCCGTCCGCTCCCGGCACGGAAGCGCCGGCGCCGGCCACGCCTTCGTGGGCGGGCGCCTCCACGCACTGACAGCGGCGCGCTCGCGTGCGGAGCGGCCGCAGTCTCCGCCTTGCCGGCGTCGCATGAAAGGGCGGGGGGAGCCGGACGGCTCCCCCCGCCCCGTCGTCGGCCGACGGCTATTGCGAGACCCCGGGGAAGGTCCGCAGGCCCGGCTCGATGCCGGCGTGCGCGATCACTTCCTTGGCGTCGTCCGGCCAGGCGGTGCCCGACACCTGGACGTTGTCGATCAGCTGGTTGTTGTGCTCAGCTGTGTTCGGTGTCTGCGTATTGCCGGAGTTGTACCAGTTGTGCTCAAGCACATTGTCGCTGGTGTTGTTGATCGTCCCGTAGGAGTTCGTGAACACCCACACTCCGCAGTCCTGGACCACGTTGTTCTTCATCGTCACGTAACGAGATCCCTCGTCCAGGTAGAGACCCACGGTGTGCTGTGTGTCGTAGATGTAGTTACCGCTGAACACGGCGCCGGGGTTGGCCGAGAGGTTGTACAGGCTCCCGCCGTCGTGGAAGACCTTCTTCACCCCGTGGATCAGATTGCCGGTCACCACGGTGTTCTTGAGGGTCGTGGGCGAGGTGTATACCGGCTGGAACTCGTAGAGGCCCCGGTTCCGGTAATCCTGGCTGCCGCCCGCGTCGTTCGCGCCCCAGCCCCAGCCGGTGTCGATCCCGTCGTAGGCGAGGTTCGAGACCTCGTTGTGCTCGATCACGGCGTGGTCCACGTACGTGGTCAGGATGCCCGACATCTCCTTGTAGTCCTTGGCGACGTCGGTCACGAGGTTGTTGTCGATCGTGATGTCGCGCACGGTCATCGCCGGGTCGCTCGGGTGGTGGGCGTCCGGCAGCACGCCGCCCGCGACGACCCCCGCGCCACCAAGGTCGGTGAACAGGTTGTGGTGCACCGTCGCCTCGGTGACCCCGAGCCCGATCCCGGCTCCGTTCGCGTTGGCATCCAGCCCGATGCCGAGGCCCACCTGCCCGAGGTGGGCGAAGGTGTTGTCCGAGAACGTCACGCGGGTGGCCGCGGCCACCTGGACGGCCGCCGGGAGCTGATGCCAGCCGTTGCGCGCGCCCTCGAACAGTCGGCAGCCCGACTGACAGCTGTTCAGGTAGTCGGCCGGCTGCGGGTAGGCCTTCGGGAGGAAGGCGCCGTTCTGCTGGTCGGCGTAGCCGATGGACGAGCCGGGTGACAGCCAGGTCGAGTGCGAGAACCGGATGCCCGAGAAGGTGAGGTCGTGCACCGGGTTCGCGTAACTTCCCGCGATCTGTACGAGCGATTCGAGGTGGGGCAGCACGAACGACGCGCTGTTCGGATCCTCACCGGCGGCGGCACGGTAGTACAGCTTGCCGGCGGAGGGGTCCAGATACCACTGCCCCTCCTGCAGGAACGCGTAGGAGTTCTCGAGCAGCAACTGGCCACCCGCGAACGGGCGCGCCAGTGTGTCGTACCCCCAGTTGTTGTTCTGCCATGCGGGCTGCTGCATGGTGATCGCCGTCCCGCTGATGCTCTGCACGGGGGCATACCGATCGGTAAAGGAACCCTGGCTCTCGACCTCGATGCGGGTCTGGTCCGGCAACGTCGCGAGGTAGTTCAACGCGGGGTTCTTGATCTGCATGCCGGAGGCGGTGATCGTCACATCGCTGCGAGCGATCTTGATTGCCGCGCGGGGCGCGGCCGTGTCGTTCTTGTAGAGCTGACGGCTGTCCTGCCCCTTGGGCACCGAGGCGACGAAGATGTTCTTGCCGTCGTCGTACGACGTCCAGCCAGTCACCTGGCGGCCGCCCGAGACGACCGGCCGCGCCCCTCTCGCAGCCGTCCAGATCACCGGCTTGGCGCTGGTACCCGAGTCGTCCGCGGTGAAGCGCAGCGGCGTGTCGAGCTGGTAGGTCCCATCCTTCAGCTCGACCGTGACGGCGCTCCCCGCATGCGCCGACTCACGGGCCATCGCCTGCGCCGCCGCGAGCGTACGCAGTGGCTTGCCCGGCGTGCCCTGATTGTGATCGTCGCCGCTCGGCGAAACCACGATCGTCGTCCGGCCGGGATGCGGCGGCACGGCGAGTGCCGGCGTGGCGCTGGCCGCGATGATGCTTACCGCGACGAGGGATGTGCCCAATGCGACCGATGCCAGATGGCGTTGTCTCACGGTGTCCCTAACTCCTTTGTGCATGCGATGTAACTCATAAGACGTATGATGAATAACCTTTCGAAGAGGGTCCGTCAAGGGGCGCCGCCATATACGCTGCCTTGGGAGCATCGGGTGGCCGGGAGGGGAACAGTGTCGCTTCCCGGCAACGAAGATTCATCGATCGGCGTGTCCACTCGCTGGACGTCGGCACTGCCGCAGACCGTCCTCGGGCGCCGCGTCGCCGACTCAATGCCGAGCGCAGGCGTCGCCGTTTACACCATGCGGTGAACTGCCGGCGAGCGCCTCGAACTCTACTTCGCGAAGATCGGCTCGCTGCCGCGCCCCACCCTCGCCGGAGGCGGCCACCTCGTTCACCGCCGAACTGGCCGCCGACGCCGACCTGCTGATCTGCCGTGCCGAGGACGCGCGCGATCTCTTCGGCTCGCAGCTCCGGCACTGCGCACTGTCGGCGTCGATCGGATAGGCGCGGGGACGCCAGGACGCAGCAGACCGATACCCCCACAGTGTGGAGGCATGATGCGCTCCTTGCCGTTGTCGGTCATTGCACCCTTAGACAGGACAGCTCGGCAAGCTGTGACGGAGCGAAGGAGGTCGCGGGGCGGCGGCACTCGTCTTCGGGTAGCGGTCGCGTCTCGTACGTCGACTCGGGTAAGTGCGATCACATTGTGTGACGCCTGATCGCCGCCTCGAGGTTGTCGAGCTCGTCGCCGCGATGGGCGCGGTGCTGCTGCGTCCAGGTTTCGTCGTGGAGGGGATCGACCGTCATGACCACGTTCGTACGGTCACCGGCGGCCTCGATGTCGATGGTCGTCAGGTGCTCATACGGCTCGTGGCCGGGCACGAAGTCGGTCGACCGCAGGGGGATGGCGGCTTCTGACCCGCACCAGGACGAGCGCAACGCCTTCGGCGTGTGGGCTGCGGTGCTCTTCATCGACCGATTCATCGATATTGAGATAGAGGCCACGGCCTCACGATGGCCTCGCGCTGGGGATGGAGTGTCGAGTTGACGTGGGCGCGGATTCAGGTCCCGGTGGGCGGCCAGGCCGAGGTGCGCAGCCACGCCATCCCCCGATCGACTCCGCGCAGCCTGACGGCGGGCACCAATGTGGGCACCATACGCCTGCTGTACTCACCGCGGTGCGCCGGAGCCTGGCCGTTGTTCGCCCCCACTCCAGGGCTCAATCCCGATCCCTCTGACACCACTGTGGGAGTACTCACCGTGGAGGGTGCGCGCCCGGCCGACAACACCGCGAACCTCTGGAAGATGGGGCATGTCGACGAGTCCTACGGAAACCTGCTCCTCACCGGCCTCGGCTGCGTCCGTGCCCGTGCCCGCCTGGACATGGTGGGCCAGAACGTCTCAGCCGTCGGTGAGACCGGCTGTCTGCCGCACGTATGAGGGTTGGGGTACTTTCAAATCTGGTGCGAGCGACCGCTCGACCGACGCCCAGATTTGCCGCACCTTTCTGCGACACTCCCGGGATGCTGAACGTGGAACTGTTGCGGCCGTTACTGCGGGCCGGCTGGGGTCCCGACACCTGCGATCCAGTAAGCCGTGAACAGTGGCGGCCTGACAGCGATGTTGGTTTCCGAGGTCGTGTGCAGAGGCGTCCGGAGTCGTCTGCACATGCTCCCGTGGATGGTGAGCGCCGATGCGGGGTCAGTGGTGGGCGGCGACGGCGGCGAAGTAGAGGCCCAGGCTGGTGGCCACCGCGGCACCGCCGGGGAGGATCGCACCGGCGGTGCCGGCGCCGGTGGCGCGGGCGACCAGGTACGTGGCGATCGCGATGTTGAGGGCGATCGGCAGGGCGAGCAGCAAGGACAAGATCTCTACCGGGCTCATCTGGGTGGCTCCAAGGTCACGGGTTGAGCGGCCCTTTGACGTCAAGGGGCCGGGTGATGCAGGACGAAACCGAGACTGGCTGTCCAGGCAGTCCCGCAGGAGTCACATCGCAGATCGGTGGTTCTGTATGTGAGTTGCGCCATCGTGACGGCGGTCCCGTACACGCGTGCCGCCTCGAACAGGGTGTCGAGGACGTCTTCGGGGACACGCGCCGGAGCTGGGCGACGCGCCGTCCCCGAACGAGTCCGGCGGAACGTCGCCGAGCAGGCATTAACCCTTCAGTGCGATGGATCTGACCGGTCAACCCCTCTTACTGGCAGTACCGCCAACGGCTGTCCCACTGTTTCCTCAATCCCGTGGTCGCCCGCTCGCTCCCGCACCCGTGCCGCCTTCATCGCAGGATCGCGGCGGCGAGGATCTTGTGGATCCAGCGTTCCCACTCATCGGGCGTCCACCCGCGTGCGCCGGTGAGCAAGAGATAGACCTCGAAGCTGACCAGGGTGAAGATGACGTCGGCCGCCTCTTCGGTCGACAGGTCCGAGTGCAGGGCCTGCTTGTCGGCGAGTTGCCGCGCGAGGGTGTGATGGGCGAGGAAGCGCTGGTTCTGATTGGTCTCCCACTGCGCGGCCATCTCGGCATCGGCGCCGGCGGCGTCGCGGACGATCTTCATGATCGGCGCCACCCGGCCGAAGATGAGGCGGCTGTTGGCCAGCCAGATCGCCAGCGCGCGGCGGCCGTCTGGTTCGTCGCGTACCTGCTCTACCCAGGGCCGGTCCAGCACTGGTATCGGCTCGTCGTCGCCGACCGACAGCACGTCGACGATCTCTTTGAGAACCGTGGCCTTGTTGCCGAAGTGGAAGTACACCGTCTGCACCGCGACCCCGGCCGCGGCGGCGATCTGATCCAGGGTGGTCGAGGCGTACCCCTGCCGCAGGAACAGCTCCCGTGCGGCGTCGGTGATCCGTCTCCGGGTGGCACGCGCCTGAGCGGCTCGGCGGGTGCCTTGTCCGGTCGTGCTCTTGACAGGATCGCTCATTCGCTGGAGCCTACTATAGAGAAAGTTCGCTAGAGCCTACTTTAGCGAAATCTTCAGGAGGTGCCCATGAGCGCGACACTCGACGGCTTCCACCACGTCAAACTCCCGGTAACGGACCTCCGGCGCAGCCGAGACTGGTACGAGCGCGTTTTAGGCCTGCGCGTCTTCATCGAGTTCGTCGAAGACGGCAAGCTCATGGGCGTCGCCCTCCGGGATGCGAACAACGTCGTCGATGTGGCCCTGCGCCAAGATCCAGTACGTGCTGCCGCGATGGCTGGATTCGACCCGATGGCCTTGTGCGTACCCACCCTGCGTGACCTGAAGGCCTGGCAGCAGCGACTGGACGACCTGGCCGAGCCGCACGGCGGCATCGTCACCGGTCACGTCGGCCAGGTGCTGGTCGGCCTGCACGATCCCGACGGCATCGAGATCCGCTTCTACCACCCAGCCCAGGACGAACCCAAGGACGCCCGATGAGCTTCGACCCCACCGGCTACCTGCTCACCCCTGCCGACGGCCCGCACCTGTGGTTCCTGGACACCCGTATGACCGTGAAGGCCGGCGCCGACCAGACCGGCGGCGCCTTCACCCTCATCGAGTGGTCCGCACCGACCGGCTTCGGACCACCCCAGCACATCCACGACCGCGAGGACGAGGCGTTCTACATCCTCGAAGGAAAAATCATCATCGACTGCGGCGACCACCACTGGACCGCCGGCCCCGGCGACTTCGCCTTCCTGCCCCGCCGCATCCCGCACTCCTTCATCGTCACCGACGGACCAGTACGCGGCCTGCAGATCACCACACCATCGGGATTCGAGCAATTCATCGCCGAACTCGGCCGCCCCGCCGAACACCCTGGCCTACCCGCCCCCACCCCGCCCGACATCCCCCGCCTGATTGAGGCCGGCCAGCGCTACGGCCACCAGATCCTCGGCCCGCCATCCATGTGACCTAGCAAAACAACGCACCGGCAAACCGGCCTGGTGAGGCCCCGCCGTCGTCGAGATCTTGAACAACCCGAAATACACCGGCTACATGGTGATCTGTTCGCACGCCGCCTGTTCGGCCCTACCGCCGCCAACTCCTGACAGTCGAACTACCGAAGACCGACCAGCGAGCGCTGGCGGACTGGAACTGAGTTCCGGCAGGCGTTGAGTCGGACTCTCGCCGATATCGGCACAAGGATCGACCGACTCACCCGGCAGTTCGAGAAGTCGGACTTGAATCCCGTCCTGGCTCAAAAACTCAACAGTCGCTTCCTGGATCTTGAGGCCGAGCGCGACCAACTCACCGAGCTCGGAGCCAACCCTCCGGAGTAGGAGCACGCCGAGGACCTGCTCGACCGACTCCCGATCCTGACCGGCAAGCTCGCGAACGCCCCCGAGGAGCTCCAACGCGAGCTGTTCGAGGTCTTCAACCTGGAGACCCGCACAGCGAGCGAAAGGATGGTAACGGTGCTGTCACCATCGAGGAGCCCCGCGAGTCACGGAGCAACATCGAGAGCGGATATGACAGCCGCGACGACTGCCGACCACACGCCGCAGGGCGCGGCTAAGACGTCGATGCCTTCGCGCAAGTAGCAGTAGGCGGTTTTGGGGCCGATGCGGTGATCGGCTGCCAGTTGCCGGACCCGGGCCGTGTCACGCGGGCCCCTCGACGCATCGCTTCTGGCATTTGAACGCGACCGCCGATTTTCCGGCATGCTGTGGTCCCCGATCACCTTTCGGATCCGGGTCAGCCATCAGGCCCAGGAACCTCCCTCCGAGTCCCTCCCAACTGAGTTGGGGATACAACAAGGCGCCTCATGGCGCAGCTACAACGGCCACCGGCCGCACCAATCTCGCGCGCAGCGACCACCCGATCACGATGACCAGACCGTCGTACCGCTGGAAGGTCGGTTCGAACGCCGGAAGGTGCTCGGCGGGCTGATCAACGAATACCACCGAGCCGCATAGCCGCTGTCCAGGACTTCCAGCTCAGGCCCTACGCGATGGATTTTGAAGCAGTACAGGCACAGAATGAGCTCATGCCTCCAGGCTGAGGGCGGAGTTCATGGTCGAGCAGGCTCGCCGCCGATAGCTAACGCGCGGAGTACCTCAGCCCCTGATTGCGGCAATCGTGTCTGGCAACTCGGCTTCTTGCCTACGAGAATCGCAATTCTCATGAGCTGATCGGTCCGCCTGATGAGATGGCGTCCGGCTCGGGACCCCACCAAATATTTCCCGTGGGGGTGAGGCGACCCTCGAAGGCGATCTGGAAGGCGTTCAACGGCGCCTTCCAACGCATCGTCCACCGCTTGCGGCCCTGGCCGGATGAGCGTTTCAGAGTGTCGGCAGGCCGAGCGCGATGATGGTGGACGACAGGCCTTGCCAGGTGCGTACGTCCCAATCGGTGAGTTGCTGCCAGCGCTGCAGGCGGTACTTCACGGTGTTCGGATGCACGTGCAGGACGCGGGCGGTCGCGGTGAGCGAGAAGCCGTTCTCGGCGAACCTGAGCACTGTCTCTGCCAGGTCAGGGTGTTGTTGCGCGGCCTCTCGGCGCGGCTCGAGCAGCACCGCGAAGCGTTGCGCGGTGGGCGCCAAGGTGGCGAGCAGCCAGTGGTCGGCAAAGGATTTGACCTGTCCCGGATCCGTCAGGAGCAGCGCCGCTCTCGCGTCCGCCATGCTCATCGCAGCGCCGGGGAGCCCGGTCCGCGGCAGGCCGATGCCAAAGCTCGCATCAGGGTTCTGCCGCTGGGCCGCTTCGACCACGGCCTGCGGCGAGATGTCCTGGACCAGGGCGATCATGAGGTTGCCGCGGGTCGCGCAGCGCAGCGTGCCCGGCCACCGGCGGTGCCGCAGATCCATCATGCGCTCGTCGGGCCAGGCCTCGGCCGGTGAGCACAGCGCCTGGAACTCGCCGGCCGGGTCGAAGGTGAGGGCGGCAGCCAGTTGCTCGAGGTCGACGCCTGCGGGCGCGGCGGTGGCAAGGCCGTCGAGGAACTGGTGGGTCAGCCTCAGGAGCGTAGCATCGGCGGCGCGGACGGCGACGCCGTACGCCTCGGCGGCCGCGCTGCTGGAATGCTGCACCCACGTCCAGACCATCCCGACGATCGATACGAGTTGCGCGCCGGCCCGGGTGTCGTGCGACTGAGCGCGAGCGAGCAGCACGTTCCACATCTCGCGGTAGCCGACGTGGTAGGCCTCTATGAGGGCGTGCAGCGGCAGGCCGGTGGCGGCGCGTTCGGCTCCGAGCGCATGCGCGGCCTCGACCTCTTCGCGGGTGGGCGAGCGGCGTGCGACCACGCCGGTCAGCAGTCCCTGGTAGTGGCGGGTGACGTCGCGTTCCTGCTGCTCGCGGTCCACGATCTGATAGCTCGGGATCTCGAGCCGTATGCGGTCAACGATCCTCGGGATCACCGTGGGCAGTTCTGCGGCGAGTGATTCGCAGAGTTCGACGACGGGCTGCCACGCCGCAGCGGTGTCGGCCTGCGCCCTGGCTGCCCCCTCGGTCACGGGCTCCACCATCGCCCCTCCCGATGTGGATTTCATAGTGATCTCTCTCGCGAGTGTATGGCACCTTCACTGCGACCATGCGTCGACGAGAGGCGAGCAAGAACGCGCATGCTGCTCTTTGTGGACTCCGCAAAAACGACGCCGGGAAGTTCTCAGATTCGGTTCTGGTCCCGCGGACCGGTCGTCGGCAGGCTGGACAGCGGACGCCGCGGGGGCCTGGTCCCCGGCGATGGGTCGAAAGCATCTGGGTGCACTGGAGGACGCGTGGAGACATTGATGGAGTTCAGTCATGAATCGGTCGTGGTACGACGTGGGCGGCGGAGCCGGCTGCCGATCGTCGTCGCAGTGCACTCCACTGCTCTCGGCCGTGCGGTCGGCGGCTGCCGGATGTGGGCGTATGACAGCTGGGAGGACGGCCTGCGCGACGCGCTGCGCCTGTCAGAGGGCATGACCCGTAAGTGCGCTGCCGCCGGACTGCCGAACGGCGGCGGTAAGACGGTCGTGGTCGTTCCCACCGGGCGGAGCGTCACCGCGGACGAACGCCGCGCGGCGCTGCACGATGTCGGCGACATCGTGGCGGAGCTCGGCGGCGCCTACGTGACCGGTCCCGACGCGGGTACCGGACCGGCCGACATGGCGGTCATCGGCGAACGGACCGAGTACGTGTTCTGCCGGCCGGAGGCCGCCGGCGGAAGCGGTGACCCCTCGCCGTTCACGGCCCTGGGCGTCGTCGCCGCGCTGCGCTCGACCTGCCTGGCGCTGTTCGGCTCGCCGACCTTGGCGGGCAGGAGATTCGCGGTGATCGGCTTGGGACACGTCGGGGAGCAGATCGCCCGGCAGTTGGCGGCGGCGGGAGCCGACCTGGTCCTGAGCGATGTCGACCCGGCGAAGCGCTCGCTCGGCGCAGAACTGGGCGCGGTGTTCGCCGAACCCGACGCAGCGGCCACCGCCGAGGTGGACGTGCTCGTCCCCGCTGCGCTCGGCGGCTTGCTGACCCGGGATCTGGTGGCGCGGCTGCGATGCGGCGCGGTCGCGGGCGCGGCAAACAATCAACTGGCCGATCCCGGCGTGGCGGAGTTGTTGCGGGAGCGCGAGATCCTCTGGGCCCCCGACTACATCGCCAACGCCGGCGGTGTCGTCAACGCGGTATCGCGCGAAGTCCTCGGCGACGAACCGGAGGAAGCGGTCAAGCGCATCGAGTCGATCGCTGACACCCTGACCGGCCTGTTCGACACGGCCGCGCGCACGAAGATCACGACGGCGCAGGCTGCCGACGACCTCGCGCGCCAGCGGCTGGCCGCACCGATGTCCACCGCGCCGGGATCGGCATGAACCCCCGGGTCTACGTGCTGGCCCTGGCCACCTTTACCGTCGGCACCGAGGGCTATGTCATCGCCGGCGTGCTGCCGGCGATCGCGCACTCCATGCACGTGTCCGTATCAGTGTGCGGACAGTTGGTCACGGTCTTCGCGCTAGTCTACGCTCTGGCCGGGCCGCCGCTGATCGGCGCGTTTCGGAGGGTGCCGCCGAAGTCGGTGCTGATCGGGGCCATGCTGGCTTTCGCGCTCAGCAACGTCCTCGCGGCGTGCGCACTCGACTATGCCGTGCTGGCCGCGGCGCGCGTGCTGGCCGCGTTGAGCGCGGCCCTGCTGGCCGCTCCGGCCGCCGCGGCGGCGGCTGCGCTGTGCCGTCCGCAGGACATGCCCAACGCGATCGCGGTCACCGCCAGCGGCAACGCTCTGGCGCTCACCCTGGGCGCGCCGATCGGCACCTTGATCGGCGGAGCGCTCGGCTGGCGGGGTACGTTCCTCTTCGTCGCGATCCTGGCGCTGGCGACCGCGCTGATGCTGGCGGTCTTGCTGCCGACGGTGCCGGCGGCTCCCGTCGGCACCGGTCGAGCCGGACTGCTGCGCGGCCCGGCTGTCCGGTGGAGTCTGCTGACCACCTTCGGGGTCTTCCTCGCCGCGTACTGCACCTACACGTATCTCGCGCCGATCGTCGAGCGGGCGACCAGGATGGGAAGCCAGGGTGTCGCGGCGCTGATGATCGTCTTCGGCGCAGGCGCGTTCCTGGCCGGGTCCACGATCGGCCGGATCCTGATCAAGGCGCCAGTGGCGCGGGTGCTGCGCGTGGCTCTCTCACTGATGGCGCTACTCCTCGGAACCATCGCCGTCGGCACCGCCTGGCATCCCCGCACCGCCGCGGAGATCGCCGCGTTTCCGGTGATGTTCTGCCTGGGTGCCGCCTGGTGCTGCGGCGGGGTCTCCCAGCAGACACGGATCGCCGCCCTGGCGCCCTCGCAGCGATCCCAGGCTCTGGGGCTGCACTTCTCCGTGCAGTTCCTGGGCGTCGCCGTCGGCGGCGCCATCGGCGGGCTCGCCCTGTCGACGGGGGGACCAGTGGCCGTTCCGGCCCTGTCTGCACTGATCGCGTGCGTATCGCTGCTCTCCGTGCGACAGACCGTCCCGGAAACAGCCGGCTCGCCGGATCGCGTGGCGCCCGCGACGATCCCGAGGTGATCACCGCGCAGGAGTGAGCAGCGGATCGGCCCGGAGAGTTACTCAGAAGCGCCTTCGCACGTGGAGGCGCTTCTGATGTTTGTATGCCGCGAATTATCAGCGCCCTGCTGACGCGAGCGGGCCCAGTAAACCCCTGAGTGAGAGGCGCGCCCAATAGTGCAGTTCGGTCTGCGCAGCCCAGACAGAACATCATCCAGCGTGAGTCAGTGAGTCGTCCTCTGTAACCGTTCGTCGCTCTGCGTAGTGGCCAGTTGCCCCTGGTATGCCGTGGCCCGGTGATCGATATGCGTAAAGCGCGGTCAGGTGCACGTTTAGGTTGTCCGACCACCACGCCAGGGGTGCGTTCGGCTACTGGTGGGTGGCCACGATCAGGCCGCGGTAGTCGATTCGGGAGAAACGACTTGAGTTCGTTCGTGCGCCGCCAGTAGACGTGCAGCCTGTAGAACAGGTGCAGCCGTTCGCCGGGCCGGTAGGCCAGGACGGCGGCCTGTTGGCCCGGCCGGAACCCGTGTCGCGGACCGTCGCCACCGGGCGGGCGCCACATGGGGCCCTGGAGGTGAGATGGAAGCTCGATCATGGTCCACAACCTGTGAGCTACAACGGGAACGGGCGGGACTCCGTGAGACTGGAGGCCCGCCCGTACCTACGATGTTCGCCCTGGTCAGCGGCCGGAACCGCTGCTCAAGATCGTGTGGCCCCCTGTAGGATTCGAACCCACGCACCGGCTCCGGAGGCCGGACGGATTCATGCTTGTGACCTGCAGAAATGCCCTTGACAGGCCTGCCCCTGTACGTCTCCCGTACGTGATCGCGCTGCGGCGAACGGTGGCGGGTACGTCACAGCTGAAGGGAGGGCGAAGAAGCAGGAGTTCGCCGAGGCGATAAACGGTGAGTAGCGGCTCACGTCGCCGCGGACGCTCGTCGTCGGTGCGCGTCAGCCAACACGATTATCTCGCTATTGTCGACGTCTAGTGGCGGCGACCGGGGGTTCCATCAACTGGCCGGCAACTACACGACCAGGTTTACCGACGCTCAGGTCAGCACGATTGCCCGCCACTGTCGATGGTGCGCTTGTACGACAGCTAAGCCAGATCCGGCTTCACACAGGCGACACTCTGACAACGGGTAGGCCGTCCGGGGATACCCAGACGGTCACGTCAATCCCGCTCCACGGATGTGAAGCGCGGACAGACTCCATCGAGCTCCTTAGGCTCAAACAGTAGAAATCAAGAAAGAAACACGAACCGCCCGCCTCCGCCGCCTGAACTGGGGAGTAATGAGCGGTGCATTCCACGACCAGCGAGTTCGGAGCGCCGCATTCTTCTCGCGGCGCCTTCCCGCACAGCTCGTGCGTTAAAGCTGCGTAGCAGGCCATGTAGGCGTTTTTCATTCTCGCGCAGACGCCGCTCTCGAGCCCGGCGTTCCTTGCGCATTCGGCCTCCCGATGACCGAGGGCGAAGCAGGAATTCCGCGCGTACTGCTCCTGGCATTCCAGAGCGTCGGTCATAACGCCAGAACACCATGCGTCCGGCTGGCCATAACGGACACGGCACGCCTCGTAAAGCTCTTGTCCTCGACGGCATTGCTCAGCTCCATACGCTGGCGGACATTCTCCCACCTCCGCCACCACGCCCGCGGCCGAAACGGTGCGAGCTGCGACGGCGGGGCCGGGGAACTGCACCGCGATCACGCACGCCAGGAGGACGATTGCCGCGATTCTAATCATGTCGCCCTCCCGGCGCCTCGTCGTTGATCCTTCCAGCACGTACATGCAGCCGTCTGATGAAGGTAAGGGCATAGCTCGATACTACAAGCAACTACAATCACGAGAACTAGGGCAGGGCCTCGCCCTAGCACTGGCCAGGCACGCGCTCAGGCAGCGTTACCCGGACCGTTTCATATCGATCGTCAGCGCGGACGCCATCCTACGTGCGGGGTGGGCCAAGGGATCGTCTGGCTATCCGTACCAACCTGACTTCTTCGCCGAAGTCTGGAAGCCAGGCGAGCCGTCACAGGTCTTCCCGATGGCGACCAAGGGAAATCACGGCCGCGGGCCCAATTCTTCCTACGGGCAACTCGCAGCATGCTCAACCCACGTGGAGGCTATGCACATCGGGAGGTGGGGCCAGACGCCTTGCATCGTCTTCAGTGCGGAGTTGCCAATGGAGGGTCCGGTCACAATCCACTGCCTCCATGCCCGTGGAGAGGGTGGCCAGCTGAGCGCTTTCCCCGAACTGCCGCTGCGCAACATGGACAGTGCCGCCGAGAACGAGAACATCATGCCCGGGATCCAGCCCCTCGCTCAAGGCGGTAAAGTCCCGGATTCAGAGCCAGGCTTTCATATCCAGCCTCAGCATTATGCATGGTTCCAACACTTGCTGGCGCGAACGGCTACAGCTGGGGTGGCAGCCTTTACTGGCGATGGAGACACCACCGCTCAATACTTGACGACACGCCAGGGAACAGCGCTACACCACTGGTTTCGCGCACGCGGCGGCAGGCAGTGTTCAGGACGCGGCCCAGGAACTGCTCGATATTCGATTCATCGGCACGGATCATGTCTTTCGACTGAACGACAAGCGAGTGGAAGCGTTCTCCGGAGTCGCGTTCGATCTCTTCGCCCTCCTAAGCCCAAGAGGCAAGAACGGTCACCCGATGCCGGGAAGAGTTGAGCAGTACCGCAATGACATCTACAACAGGCGTGGAACCTGGCCTGAGCAGACGTGGGGAGGTCCCGTTTCAGTCCACGAGGACGGAACCGTCTTGGCCATGCGTCTACTAAAGGTTTGACCTCGACGGCCCGAGGGTCACCATGTACACGGGTCAACACGCTGCGCCGCCGCGATGCTGACGGCGTGGTCGAATCTCATACACCACGATCTTGGACGCGGCCGATGCAGGTAGATCTAGGCCAGGAAGAGGCGAGGATGCCGAATAAGCAACGTTACCGGGGTGACCAGCCGGTAGTCACGAGCCAACTCTGCGATCTAATTCCTATTTAAGCAGCAATCGCATCGATAGTCACATTAGTGTCACTAGCGTCTTCTCTTTCCTTTCTCTCCGCGGCCTTGCGGCAGTCGGCGAGGATTTCCAGGCCGAGGTAGCGCCGGCCTTCGGTCCACTCATCGTGCTGCTCGGCCAGCACCGCGCCCACCAGCCGGATGATGGCATCACGGTTGGGGAAGATGCCGACCACGTCGGTGCGGCGGCGGATCTCCTTGTTCAGCCGCTCCTGGGGGTTGTTGGACCAGATCTGCCGCCACACGGCCTTGGGATAGACAGCGAAGGCCAAGATGTCCTCGCGTGCGTCATCCAGGTGCTCGGCGGCCTTGGGATACTTGTCCTCCAGCGCTTGGACGACCTGGCGGTGCTGCGCTCGCACCGAGGCCGTGTCGGGCTGCTCGAAGATGGTGCGCAGCATGGTGGCCACCCACGGCTGGGCCACCTTCGGAACTGTCGTCGAAAGATTACGCGCGTAGTGGGCGCGACACCTCTGCCAAGAGGCGCCAGGCAGCGTGGAGCCGATCGCGTCGCGCAGCCCGGCATGGCAATCGGAGATGACCAGACTGACCCCCGACAAGCCGCGGGCGACCAGTCCGCGCAGGAACGCCAGCCAGCCCGCGCCATCCTCGCTGGAGACGACGTCGATGCCGAGGATCTCGCGGTGGCCGTCGGCGTTGACGCCGGTCGCGACCAGGGCGTGCACGTTGACCGTCCGTCCGCCCTCACGCACCTTCTGCGTCAACGCGTCGATCCACGCGAACGTGTACGGCCCGGCATCCAACGGCCGGTTACGGAACTCACTCACCATCTGATCCAGCTCCCGGGACATCACGCTGACCTGCGACTTGGACAGCTTGGTCACCCCGAGCTGCTCGGCCAGCCTCTCCACCCGCCGTGTCGAGACGCCCAGCAGGTACGAGGTCGCCACCACCGAGGCCAGCGCCCGTTCGGCCCGCCGCTGCCGCTCCAGCAGCCAGTCCGGGTAGTACGACCCCTGCCGCAGCTTGGGGATGGCAAGTTCGACCGTGCCCGCGCGGGTGTCCCACTCGCGCCGCCGGTAGCCGTTACGCGAGTTGACGCGCTGGTCCGATACCTCGCCGTAGCCGGCGCCGCAGCGCTGCTCGACCTCGGCGTCCATCATCATCTGCGCCATCCGCACGACCATCTCGCGCAGCACATCGGGCGATGCCTGCGCCAGGGTCTCGTCGAACCACTCACCCTCAGCAGGCAGAATGTCCATAGCGGCCACTTCTCGTTCTCCTTCTTATGCCTTCGACAGCTGTGAAGGATCGCGGAGTGGCCGCCCCCATGTCACATCGATCTTCCCTCACGGGCATCAAGGTGACGAGTAGGTTCAAACCCGTACACCACTCCCGTGGACGCTAACGCTCTCGGGTCGCGGCGCTCTTGGGCGCCGCCCTTCATCGAGGCGTCAAGCAGTGGCCGTTGGGCCGCGAGTTCCAGGTCCCGTCTCGACGCTCCTGGGCACCGCCCTTCATCGAGGCTTGTAGCCCAGCGCGCCCGGGTCATCCATGCCGGAGGTCGCGGCGCTCTCGGGCGGCGCCGCCCTTCATCGAGGCGTCGTCATGCGCACGCCCTCAGTAAGCTGAGAGGCATCCGGTCGCGGCGCTCTCGGTCGCCGCCCTTCATCGAAGCTAGCTCGTCATGGTGTGCTTGGGTAGGCCGTCGCGGGTCGCGGCGTTCATGAAGGCCGCCCTTCATCGAGGCTCCTCGAACACCGCGGCGTCGCCGGTGCGATCGAGCGGGTCGCGGCGCTCTTGGGCGCCGCCCTTCATTGAGGCGCGGGCTGGGTCATGTCGACGACGTCGACCATACGGAGTCGCGTCGGTCTTGGGCGCCGCCTTTCATCGAGGCCCCACGATCGCGGCCACGATGCCGCCGCCGACCAGGTCGTGGCGCTCTTGGGCGCCGCCCTTCATCGAGGTATCCGGACCGTCCGCGCCGACGCCAAGGATCCGCTGTCGCGGCGCTGATGGGCGCCGTCCTTCATCGAGGCCCGTGCGCCAGCGAGAAGGAACAGGCCAGGATCGTGGTCGCGGCGTTCATGGGCGCCGCCCTTCATCGAGACCTCTCGCTGGTCTGCATCATCTTGTTGCAGAACAGGGTCGCGGTGCTGTTGGGGGCCGCTCTTCATCGAGGCCGGTAGATGCGCGGGATGATCGCCAGCCCGGCCCCGGGGTGGGCGCTCTTGGGCGCCGCCCTTCATCGAGGTGAGCACCTCGAGTTCCGGGCGCCGTTCCGGCACCCCAGTCGCGGCGCTCATGGCGCCGCCCTTCATCGAGGCCCGTTGTCGAAGTCGTACGCGAACGACTCCGAGGCGCGTCGCGGCGTTCTTGGGCGCCGCCCTTCATCGAGGCGGCGAGATCGCGCTGCTGCTGCCGCCGCTGCTGCGCGTCGCGGCGCTCTTGGGGCGCCGCCCTTCATCGAGGCTGCGGCACCACCAGGCTGGTGAACGCGCCGGTGCCAGTCGCGGCGCTCATGGGCGCCACCCTTCATCGAGGCACGAAAACGGCGAAGCTGAACCCAGCCAGTGGGCCGAGGTCGCGCCACTCTTCATCGAGGCTTGGGCAGGTTGAAGGTGGTGCCGAGGCCGGTGATCGTCGCGGCGCTCATGGGCGCCGCCCTTCATCGAGGCGCGTCGGCCGTGTGCGGGGCCTTGAACTTCTCGGCGAAGTCGCGGCGCTCTTGGGGGCCGCCCTTCATCAAGGCTCGGTCTTCACGAACACGTTGACCGTGCGGTCCTTGTCGTGGCGCTCTTGGGGGCCGCCCTTCATCGAGGTCGAGGAAACCCCTACCGAGGGCTCGGTAGCGACTCCTCCTGGCGCTTTCCAGCGCCGCCCTCCATTGAAGCCCGATGTCGATGTACGCTCACTGGCCCCGCGTGTCGCGGCGGTCTCCAACGCCGCCCTTCATTGAGGTAATGCGGCATGTGAGGAAGGCACAGGGTGGCATGGCGCCGCCTCACCTTTCGAGGCTTGCTCAGAAGCTCTATCCTGGCCCACACCTGGCCCACAACCCGCGAGCGCCAACGAGAACGGGCGGGACTCCGTGAGACTGGAGGCCCGCCCGTACCTACGATGTTCGCCCTGGTCAGCGGCCGGAACCGCTGCTCAAGATCGTGTGCCCCCTGTAGGATTCGAACCTACGCACCCGGCTCCGGAGGCCGGTGCTCTATCCCCTGAGCTAAGGGGGCTCGACGAGTGAAAGGCTATCAGCATCCCGACACCACTCGGCACCGGATAAAGCTCCTCGTACGCATCCAGCGAAAACCACCCGTCACCACCCCGCTACAGGTAACTTTGCGGCCGTGGGCGAGGTTCTTGGGAAAGTACTGGTCGTCGACGACGATGAGGTCATCCGTCAGCTCATCGCGGTCAATCTGAACCTGGAGGGGTTCGAGGTCGCGACCGCCACCGATGGGCAGGACTGCCTTGATCGCGTGCTCGACGTCATGCCGGATGTCATCACGCTGGATGTGATGATGCCGTGCCTGGACGGATGGGCGACGGCGGAGAAGTTGCGCACCGGGGAGGCTACCAATCACATCAAGATCGTGTTGATCACGGCGCGGGCGCAGGACGATGACAAGAGGCGGGGGCTGGGGATCGGGGTGGACGCCTATCTGACCAAGCCGTTTGATCCGGCCGAGCTGATTCAGGTTGTGAGAGATCTGGCGGCTGGTGGGCTGGGCTGAGGAATGACCTCCGCCAGAGAGGGTGAGTGGGGTGCTGGGCGTGGATGCGCGGCTTGAGCGGGCCGAGGCGATGTACGAGCGGGCCGTTTTCGGTGGTGACGCGGGCGGGCTGGAGGTGGCCGACCGGGAGTTGGACGCTCTGGAGGCCGATCTGGCGCTGGCTCGCGGTCGCGTCGCGCACGCACGGTTTCTCGACGGGCAGGGCGAGGACGCGGAGGAGCTGGCGCTGTTCGAGCGGGCGGTGGCGCTCTATCGGCTGGTCGGCGACGTGCGGGGTGAGGGTGCGGCGCTGTTCTGGGTGGGGGTCTTTCATCAGGTCGTCCGGCGCGACCAGGAGTCCGCGCGGGCGGCTTTCGAGCGCTCCCATGACCTCGCGACCAAGGCCGGCGACAAGCTGACGCTCTCGTACGTCCTACGCCACCTCGGCATCGCCGAGCACGTCGCCGGGCGGTTGCAGGCGGCGCGGGAGCGGCTGGAGGAGTCCGTACGGCTCCGGAGAGAAATCGGGTTCCAGGCCGGCGTGGCGGCCAATCTGGTGGGACTGGCCTATATCGCCGTTGCGGAAGGGCGGCATGATGACGCCGTGGCGGTGCTCGATGAGGCCGGTGAGATTGCCGAGGCCAATGGCGCGGCAGGCGTGATGCGGTCGATCGAAGAGGCGCGGGCCCAGTTGTAGCCGATTCTTTTTACGCGCTGTAGCCGAATTCCTTACGTACGCTGGCCCTACTGCTTGTCCGACCCAGGAAGGCCCAACCGTGCGTAGCTCCATTTTCGGCAATCTCGAGTCCCAGCCGCTGCCCCCGGGATTCGCGCTCCAGAACGGCAAGATGCTCAGAGTTCAGCTGCCGCACGAAGTTCTGGCCAAGCAGGGCTCCATGGTCGCCTTCCAAGGGCAGATGGACTTCGACTACGAAGGCGGAGGCCTCGGCAAGCTGTTCAAGAAGGCCGTGACGGGCGAGGGCGCGTCGCTGATGCGCGTACGCGGTGAAGGGCTGCTCTACCTCGCCGACAATGCCGACGACATTCACCTGTTCTACCTGGAGAACGAGGGGATCACCGTCAACGGGCGCAACCTGCTGGCGTTCCAGCCGCAGCTCACCTGGGACATCCAGCGCGTGCAGGGCGCCGGGATCGCGGCGGGCGGGCTGTTCAACACCACGGTCACGGGGACGGGGTGGGTGGCGGTGACCACGCACGGCACGCCGGTGCTGCTCGACGTCGCCCGCATGCCCACGTACGCCGACGGCCAGTCCGCGGTGTGCTGGAGCACCGGGCTGCGGGTGGGCGTCAACCGGACGATGAAGGTGGGGGCGCTGATCGGGCGTGGCAGTGGGGAGGCCATGCAGCTGGCGTTCAGCGGGCAGGGGTTCGTGCTGGTGCAGGCCAGTGAAGGGGCGCCGGTCGTCACCGCCTCATGATCCGTCGCCGGCAAGGAGAAGGCCGAGGAGCCGGCCGGGAGCATGAGCGGGACGGTGCTCCCGTTCAGCCACGACTCCCGGCTCGAGCTGGTCGCCGACCCGTCGCTGCTCGACCAGCCCGAGCTGTACTTCAACGCCGCCAGGCTCGACCGGTCCGTCGCGCCGGCCACCGACGACTACGTGCGGCTGGGCCGAGCCCAGGCTGGCACCGATCATTCTCACGTAGCCAAGATCAGGCCGTAGCCAAGCCCAGGCCGTAGCCAAGCCCAGGCCGTAGCCAAGCCCAGGCCGTAGCCGATCACGCTCGCGTAGCGTAGGAGAGGTCAGGAGCAGGTGGGCGTGGGAGCGGTGTTCGTGCCGCTCCACGAGGCGATGAAGCCGAACGTCGTCGAGGCCCCGGGCGCGAGCGACCCGTTCCAGCCCACATTACGCACGGTCACCGAAGAGCCGCTCGTGCTCAGCGTGCCGTTCCAGAGCTGGCTGATCTGCTGCCCGTTCCCGAACGCCCACTGCACCGTCCACCCGCTCAGCGCCGCGCCGCCGTTCTTGACGGTGACCTCGCCCTGGAAGCCGTCCTGCCACTGGTTGGTGATCTTGTACGTGGCCGTGCAACCGCCCGCGGGAACGGTAGGAGTAACGGTTGGGGTGATCGTCGGCGTGGAGGTCCCGGACAGGGCGCTCACCAGGGCCGGGTACCACTTGTCGGACATCTTCTGGTCTCCCGCGGCGTTCGGGTGCACGCCGTCGTACGTGTCCGTGCTCGTGCTGAACCCCGTCCACTGATCGACCACCGTGATCGGCGACTGCTGGGTGGTGGTCGCGGCGGCCCAGGCCGGGATGGCGTTGTTGAAGTTCACGGCGCGCTGGCCGCAGTCGGCGCAGCTCGACGGGTTCATGGGGATGATCTTGGCGACGATGATCTTCATGTTGGGGTTGCCGGCCCGCATCTGGTTCACGAGCGTGGTGAACGCGCTGAGGATCGTCGCCGGCGCGATGTTGCTCCACACGTCGTTCGTGCCGAGGTGCATCAGGACGATGTCGGGTTTGGTCGCGGAGAGCCAGCCCGGCAGCTGGTTCTGATTGGCGATGTTGGTGGCCAGGTAGCCGCCGTGGCCCTCGTTGTCGCCGTCGTACGGGACGCCGCAGCCCTGGAGCGGGAGGGTGCCGACGAAGTCGATGTTGGTGTAGCCGGTGCTCTGGAGCCGGTTCCAGAGCAGGGCCCGCCAGCAGCCGGGGGATCCGGTGATCGAGTCACCCAGGGGCATGATCCTGGTGGCGGCGGCGCCGCTGGCCTGGGTGGTCGTCGCGAATAACACCGCAGCGGCAAAGGCCAGCATCACCGCCAGCAAAGTGCTGGTCCTGCGCATCGTCTGCTCTCCCGTCGTAGCCTGCGCTGATCGTAAAAAGCGCTTTGGTACGACGAAAGGCGACTCAGTACGCACAGGTCCATGACCTGCGAAGACGCCGTGTGACTTTCAGGCCTGGCCCTGGCGGACCACGACGAGCGGGCAGGGCGCGTGGTGGAGCATGGCCTGGCTGATCGAGCCCATGAGCATCCCGGCGAGCTGGCTGCGTCCGTGGGAGCCGACCACCAGCAGGTCCGTTCCCTTGGCTGCCTCCCTCAGGACCTCGACGGGATGGCCGTGCACGACCTCCGTCACCACCTCGACCCCGGGATGCCGATCGCGCTGCCCCGCCAGCAGATCGTTCAGCTCCCGCAGCGCGTCCCGCTCGCTGTCGGGGTCGGCGGGCTCGAAACCGCTCGGATGCGGCCAGGCCCACGCGTGTACGGCGCAGAGCCTCGCGCCGCGCAATTCGGACTCGGCGAACGCGAACTCGATCGCCCGCCGGCCTCCTGGTGAGCCGTCGACCCCGACGACGATCTCGCCCCGCGGCGTCGAAGGGCGCTCGCGTACCAGGACCACGTCCGTGGCCGCATGCGCGGCCACCCCGTACGCGACGGAGCCCACCAGCAACCCCCGCACGCCGCCGATCCCCCGGCTGCCGACGACCAGCAGCTCGGCCCCCTCCGAGGCCTTGACCAGGGCGGATCGGGGGTCACCCGGGAGCAGGACGGTCTCTGCGGTGATCTCGGGCCGCTCGCGGAGCGCCCTGTCCCGGGCGGAGACGAGCACCGTCTTCGCGCCCTCGCGCATCCACCGGCCCACCTCGGCGTAGCGGCCTTGGGTCTCCTCGCACACCCACTTCGGAACGGCGTGCGCCACGGTGAGCGGCGCTTGACGCAGCGCCGCTTCCGTGGCGGCCCAGCCGGCGGCGTCCAGCCCGGTGCGCGAGCCGTCGACGCCCACGATGATCACGGAATCTGCTCCTTAGGCGAACGCGTAACACTCCACCTCGGCGCGTCGGAACGGAAGTCCCCTGGCTATGGAGTCGCGGAGGCACTGGCGCTGCGCCTTGCCTAGTTTGAGCGTGCCACAGACGGTAACGCCGGAGTACGTGCGGCAGTCGAGCTTGGTGTCGACCCTGCCCACGCGGTATGTCTCCTTGACCGCTTCCCGGCATTTCGCCTTACCGGTTTCGGCGTAGCGGCACTGGGAGATGAGGGTGTCGTACTGCTGCTGACTCACTTCTTGCTGGCCTGTACCGTCCGCGAAGGCGGCGGTCACGCTGGACGTGGCCATGACCACAAGTCCTGCGACAGCGGCGATCTTTTTCATTGTTTCCCCTGATGGGGACCATACCGCCCAGGGCGCTCGTCAAACCTCACGCTTGATCGCGAGCACGCTGAGCCAGGTGCGGTGGGTCGCGCTCACGCGGTGTTCGAGGACCTCGAACCCGGCCTCGGAGAGCAGGCCGAGCAGCACTTCCGGCTCGCGGTGCACGAACCACCGGTACAGCTCGCCGCCGTACGGCACCTGCTCCCAGCCCTCGCCGTCGCCCGCCGAGGTGCTCAGCCCCAGCATGCCGCCCGGACTCAGGGCCATCGACCAGGCACGCAGCGTGAGCTCGGTCTGGGCGGCGGGCACGTGCAGGAGCGCCGCGACCGACCACAGACCCGACAGGGAGCCGGGGGCGAGCGGCGGCCGTCGCAGGTCACCCAGCATCGCGGGGACCCCGCGGGCGCCGGCCAGCCTGACCATCTCGTACGAGCGATCGACTCCGACGACCAGCAGCCCCTGCTCCAGAAGCCAGGCCGCGTCCCGTCCGGGCCCGCAACCCAGGTCGGCCACCAGGCTGCCTGGGGACAGCGCGTTGGCGAAGCGCTGCCTGAAGGCAAGGAAAGTGCTGTCCAAGGTTTCCGAGCGTGCGGCGAAATCGGGAGCGATGCGGTCGTAACTGGCCGTGGTCGTGGGGGTGGGATCTTCCATCGCTGGATCATGCCATGCCGTGCCACGTCAGGGTCAGGGGATGGGCTCCAGCATCCGGTGGGGTGACTCGAGGGCGCGGCTGACCGGATCGTGCCTGTTGCCCTCCAGGCCGGGGCCCGGCCGTACCTCGATTTCGTCCAGCGGGACGTTGCGGCCGCAGGCCGGGCAGTACGACTGGCGGTCGAGCCTGGTCTCGCAGGTCACGTGGTGGAACAGGCGGCGCGGGCCGCGGTCGCTGAGATGCCTCTCGCCCCACTGGCCCAGGGTCAGCACGGGGATCCAGAGCTCGCGGCCCATGGGGGTCAGGACGTACTCGTCGCGCGGCGGGGTGTCCTGGTAGCGGCGCTTGGCGAGGACGCCAGCCTCGACGAGGGCGGTGAGCCGCTGGGACAGCACCGCGCGCGGGATGTCGAGGTGGGCGAGGAAGTCGCCGTAGCGGCGCACGCCGTACATGGCGTCGCGGACCACGAGGAGCGTCCACCGCTCGCCGATCACTTCCAGGGCTTTGGCCAGGGAGCAGTCCTGGCCGTCGTAGTTCTTGCCGAGCGCCATGGGATCCATATTAGTTCATTCACTGAACTGTGCTACCGTTCGCGGCATGAGTTCAATGACCGAACTGACTGTGGAGCGGCGGGCGACGCTCACCGTGGCGTCGTCGGCGCCGCTGCTCGTGCTGACGAACTACACCTTGCCGATGGTGACGCTGCCGCAGACGGCCGCGTCGCTGGGCGCGGGGCCGACCGGGCCGGTGTGGATCCTGGGGGCGATCGCGCTGGGATTGTCGTCGGTGTTGCTGGTCTCCGGCGGTCTGGCCGACGACTACGGGCGCAGGCGGGTGCTGGTGGTGGGTACGGGAGTGCTGGCAGGTGCGAGCGTGGTGGCCGCGGCGAGCACGTCTGTGCCGGTGTTCGTGCTGGCCCGGCTGGTGCAGGGCGGGGCGAGCGCGGCGATGCTGGCCGCGAGCCTGGGCATCGTCGGTCATGCCTACCCGGGAGGGAGGGAACGGGTGCGGGCCAGCGGGCGGTACGGGGCGATGATGGGGCTCGGCACGGCGCTGGGGCCGCTGGTGTCCGGGGCGCTGGCGACCGTGGTGAGCTGGCGGGCGGTCTACTGGCTGATGGCGGCCTGCGCGCTGGCGTTGGCCGTGGTGTCCGCCCGGGTGCTGGAGGAGTCGCGGTCGGCGATGCCGCGCAGGTTCGACGTGCCGGGGGTTGCGCTGCTCAGCCTCGGCGTGGCCGCGCTGGTCGCGGGGGTCACGGAAGGGCGGGTCGGATGGTCGCGGCCGGTCGTGCTGGGTGCTTTCGTGGTGGCGGTGGTGCTGGTAGGGGCGTTCGTGGCGGTGGAGCGCCGGCGGGCGGAGCCGCTGCTCGACCTGGAGTTGTTCCGGCGGCCGGCGTTCCTCGTGGCGACGGGCGGGGCGCTGGTCGTGGGGGCGGCGGTGGTCGGGATGCTCAGCTACCTGCCGAGCGTGCTGCAGGCCGTGCACGGGCTGACGCCGCTGGACGCGGCGCTGCTGTTCTGCGTCTGGTCGGGGCTGTCGTTCGTGGCGTCGCTGCTGACCAGGCACGTACGGCTGGGCACGGCCGCGCGGCTGGCGCTCGGCCTGGGGCTGAGCGCGGCCGGGTTCGCCGGCCTGCTGGGCGTGGGTGACTCGCTACGCCTTCCGCTGGTCGTCGCCGGACTGGCGGTGAGCGGGGCCGGATCCGGACTGATCAACTCCTCGATCACGCAACTGGCGATCGACAGCGTGCCCGCCCACCGCGTGAGCATGGGCTCCGGGGCCAACAACACCGCCCGCTACGTGGGCTCCTCGCTGGGCGCGGCCGCGGTGGCGGCCGTCATCGGCGCCTTCGGCTGGGGCCGGGGGACGACGATCACGGTGGCGGCCTGCATCGTGCTCATGGCCGTCACTGCGGTCGCCGCCCTCGCCACGCCGGCTCGTGCCCGGCACGAGCTTCCCTGAACCGCTCGTGCGATCTCATCCAGATGGGGTAGGGGGCCTTCGTTGGAAGATTCCCTCGACCGTCTCGGAGGAGGTAGCAATGAGCACATCGGGAGTCGGCAAGACCGTTCAGGACGTGATGCACCACGGAGTGGAATGCATCGGCGAACATGACAGCCTGCGCAGGGCTTCGCAGATGATGCGTGACCTGTCGGTCGGCGCGTTGCCGATCTGCGGGGACGACGACCGGCTCAAAGGAATCATCACCGACCGGGACATCGTCATCAAGTGCTGCGCCGAGGGCAAGGACCTCGACCGGACCACGGCGAGCGAGCTCGCCATGGGGCTGGTGTGGGTGGATGCCGGCAGCAGCGTCGAAGAGGCGCTGATGAAGATGGAGCAGCACCAGATCAAGCGACTGCCCGTGATCGACAACCACCGGATCGTGGGCATGGTAAGCGAGGCCGACCTGGCAAAGGAACTGCCGGACAACAAGCTCGCCGAGTTCGTCCACAGGGTCTACGCACCCTCCTGAGGCGACGCCTGTCCGGACCGATCAGACGAATGGGACTCCAACTGGGGTCCCATTCGCCGTGTAAATGGAGTGCAACCTTTTGCCCTATGGGACGCGTTGGCAACGGGCGAAAGGAGAGCGCATTGGATCGTCACGACGGCTTCCGCGAGTTCGTGCTCGCCCGCCAGCAATCGCTGATGCGAACCGCGTACCTGCTGATGGGAGACGCCCACCTCGCCGAGGACCTGCTCCAGAGCGTGCTGACCAAGGTCGTGGGGCATTGGTCCAAGCTGTCCAGGGACGGCAACCCCGAGGCTTACACGCGAAAAGCACTGGTCAACCAGTACATCTCCTGGCGGCGCCGGCCCCGCCCCGAGTTACCGAGCGCCGACCCGCCCGAGCAGGGCACCTCCCATGACGAGGCCACGCTCGACCGGATCGTGCTGCGGCAGGCGCTGGCCAAGCTGACCCGCAAGCAGCGGGCAGTGATCGTGCTGCGCTTCTGGGAGGACCTCACCGAGGCGCAGACGGCCGACGCGCTCGGCTGCTCGATCGGCAACGTCAAGAGCCAGACCCATCACGCGCTGGCCCGCCTGCGCGCGCTCGCGCCAGAGCTGGCAGACCTGCACATCCAGGAGGTAGCCCGATGACGAGGTTGCGCGAGGCACTGAAGGACCTCGCGGAGGAGGCACCGCTGGTGAGCCTGGCCAACGCGGCCATCGCGGGCCACCGGCGCAGGCAGCGGACCAGGCTGGTGGTGACCGCTGTGGTGACCGCCGCGGCGCTGGTGGCGACGACGGCGGGGGCCGTCGCGATCTGGCCCCGCGTCCCCCAGACGGCCACGCCGCAGCGCACCGCCACGGTGGCCGACCTGCCGGACGGCAAGGTGGGGCCGATCAGCCACGCCTACCTGACGCCCTGCCACATCGACGACAAACGGCGCATCATCGACTGCGGCGTCCAGGAGTGGCGTGTGGTCACCCGCACCGGCACGACCTACCGGGTGCCGCAGGCGCTCGTCGCGAGCGACTTGAGCCGGGACATGCGCATCGCGGTCAGCCGGGACGGACGGATGCTCGCCTACTACAGCCGCGAGGCCCAGGCACACGTGGTCCGTGACCTGGTGAGCGGCGCCGAGGTGACCTCGCCCGTCAAGGTGACGGAGGACCAGTTCGACCTGGGCAACCAGCTCGTGGTCTCCGACGACGGCCGGTATCTGGTCTTCGACCCGAAGGTGGGGAGCAAGAAGCCCGGAATGCTGATCGACGTACGCACCGGCAAGTCGACGACCCTTCCGGGCAAGTACGAGGCCGTCACCGTCAAGGACGGCGTCGTCGAGCTGGTCCGATACGTCAAGACCGACCTGTGGCTGATGCCCGTCACAGGCGGAGGCAAGCCGGTGCGCTTCGACGGCGTGTTCATCAACTTCAGCGAGCTCGCCCCGGACGGCCGCACGGTGGCCGCCTACGACACGAAGGACCGGACCAAGCCGGTGCTCACCCTCCTCGACGCCAAGACCGGGCGGATCCTGCGGAAGGTGACCGTCCGGGGCCTGGCGAAGCCCCGTGGCATCTTCCGCATCTCCGTCTGGCAGAGCCCGTCCGAGGTCACGGTCCTCACTCTGGACGGCGAGTACAGCACCTACGTGGTCGACGTCAACACCGGGAAGGCCAGGCACGTTGCCGACTACTCCCCCAAGACCATGCAGAGCCTTACCCTGCCCGGAACCGCTTCCGGGAAGTAGCCGCGCGGACGAGGACTGGGCGGACCCCTGCTCCGGCCTGGCCGCCGGGAGGGGCCCGCCAGGGGGCGTCAGACGCGGTCGGCGGCGATGAGGAGGTACTGGAAGCTGCCGTCCTTGTACGCCTCGAGAAAGGCCTCCTCGATCCCCGTCGCCAGGTGGGTCTTGGCGCGAAGCTCCCAGTACGGGATGGTGGCGGCGGTGAGATCGACGACGTTGATGGGGACGAGACGGTTGGCCGCCAGCTCCTTGAAATAGGTGCTGCGGGGATGGATGTCGCAGATGTAGTGGGCGTTGATCTGACTGACGGCGCGGGACGGCAGGCCGTAGGCGTCGTTGTAACACCCGGTGATGCACACGTAACGGCCGCCGCGGCTCAGGAGGCGGGCGTGCTCGGCGAACAGCAAGGAGAGCTCGACGTACATCGTGCTCTCGTTGTTCCAGATCGCCTGGAACGATCCAGTCTCGAACCCGGTGTCCAGCATGTTGCGGAAATGAAAGCGCACCTTGTCGGCGACACCCCGCATCCTGGCCTGCTCGTTGGCGAAGACCACCTGGGACTCGGAAATGGACACGCCGTCGACATGGCAGCCGTGCCTGAGGTTGACCAGGAGGCTGGAGCCGCCGCGGCCCGAGCCGGCGTCCAGCACCCGGTGGTCCGGCCGCAGAGGGCCGAGATTGGTGATGAGGGTGTCGGCCTGCGCGTGCTCGAGCCGGTGGAGCTCCTCGACGACTCGTTGCCGGCGGGTCGCCTCCGGACCCTCCAGGACCGACCAGTCCGCTTCTCCGAGGCCGTAGTGGTGGTGGTAAATGCCATCGACCTCGCCCAGGCGCAGGTTGACCGGGTTCTGCTCCGAGTTCCAATAGTCGGCGACCGAGTGCTGGTAGAAGGTGCTGAGGACGGGTGTGGCCGTCATCGGCGGAGCTCCTTTCTCTATGACTTGTAGCGGCTGGTGGTGCTGTGCCATTCGAGGCAGCCGGCCATCCACGCCTGCGCCCCGCGCAGGAAACGCTTCAGTTCGACGGACGGGACGGTGGCGAGTTGTCGCTGGCTGGCTTCGAAGCCTCGGACGAAGTCGTTGTGCATGGCGACGGCGCGTTCTGTCGCCTCGCGGATTGAGCAGCCCTCTTCGGCGGCGATGAGCAGGATCACGTTGGAGTCGGGAAGCTCGTCGGCCGCCTCCCTGGCGACCGAGTGGAGGTCGTTGACGAGCACGCTGGCGGTGCCGGCCTGCATGAGCGCGGTGTGGAACCCGCTGTCGAAGAAGAGGTCGGCGGGCAGTTCGTACGAGCCCACGATGTCGATGAGCGTCATGGACGTGTAGAAGCTGTCGTGCTGCCGGGCGGCGAGATAGCGCCACACCGGCGGCGGCGTCTCCAGGTAGCGCCAGGCCGCGTAGGCGGTCCAGCTCACGTACATCTGGGATGTGATGTTGCAGACCCGCCCCACCTGCGAAGGGCTGGCGTGACGGCGTACGTGGCCGGTGGCCGATCTCAGCGAGACCAGGACGGGGTCCGCCTGGATCGCCTCTTCGAGCTGACGGGTGTAGTCGCCCGCGGGCGGCGGCGGGTCCATGGCCGACGTCACGAGGGCGAGCCGCGGCGGGAGCTCGGTCGGCGTCGCGCCGAGCTCGGTCTCGTCGGCGTAGTAGTCGTCGGCGGCCCACCAGGCGGCGTTCATCTGGGCCGCGACCAGCAGCAGGTCGGGGTCGTCGGTGTCGGGATGGGCGAGCATGGCCAGCCGCCCGTACCCGGTCGCCCGGAACTCCTCCATCCGCCCCTCGTGGATGCCGGCCCGCTCCGCCCAGGCGGCCAACCGCCGGTCCACCTCGTCGGCGAGCTCCTGGTCGTCCCTGACGGTCTCGGGGCAGTACAGCGGCGGGTACGACCCGTCGCCCCACTGCCGCTCCCGGTACGGCAGCGGGGCGAGGCTGTGCTGGTAGGCCGCGCCGCGAAGCGCCTGCGCGGGGTCCAGTGGGACGGGCCTGGGGGGCTCGTGCCCGTCGCCTTCGCCGGGCCGTGGCACGCGATGGCGGTCCACCGGTGGCAGGTGCAGCGCGGAGGTCCCCAGGCCGGTGGGGCCTGCTGCGATGTCGGGCATGACGTCGCCCTTCCTAGACGCGCGGGGCCGCGATGTCGACGTTCTCGAGGATCCCGATCGCGTCGGGCACCAGGATCGCCACCGAGTAGTAGGCGCTGACCAGGTACGACATCACGGCCTGCGGGTTGATCTCCATGAACCGCACGTTCAGCCCCGGCTCGTGCTCCTCCGGGATGCCGGTCTGATAGAGGCCGACGACCCCCTGGTCCTCCTCTCCCGTGCGCAGGGCCATGATCGAGGTGGTGTTGTTCTCCGAGATCGGGATCTTGCCGCAGGGGAAGATCGGGACCCCTCGCCAGGCCGGGATCTCGTGGCCGTCCACGTCCGCGCTGCCGGGCACCAGCCCGCGCTTGTTGCACTCCCTGAAGAACGCGGCGATCGCCTTGGGGTGGGCGAGCAGCAACCGGGTCTTGCGGCGCATGCTGATCAGGTCGTCCAGGTCGTCGGGGGTCGGAGGGCCCGACCAGGTGCTGATCCGCTGGTCGTAGTCCGCGTTGTGCAGCAGGCCGAACTCGCGGTTGTTGAGCAGCTCCCACTCCTGGCGCTCGCGGATCTCGTGGACCGTCAGGCGCAGCTGCTGCTCGAGCTGGCTCATGGGGTCGTTGTAGAGGTCGGCCACGCGCGTGTGGACCCGCAGGACGGTCTGCGTGACGTTGAGCTCGTACTCGCGGGGATGGAGGTCGTAGTCCACGAACGTGCCGTCGATCGTCGGCTCGCCGACGTGCCCGGACGCGATCGCGACGGCCGCCTCCCCGCGGCGGTTGACGGGCTTGCGCGTCTCCTCCAGATACCGCTCGACGTGCTCCCGCAGAGCGGGCGAGCCGTCGAGCAGTCGCTGGAGCTCGGCCTGCGGCGACACCAGGATCGTGCCGGTGGTGGCGGCCCTGACGGTGTACGGCCAGCGCGGGTTCTCGTGCTCGAGCACCTCGTCGCCCAGGTGCTCGCCGTCGGTGGTGACGCCGAGGAGCTGCGTGTCCCCGTAGTCGCCGGTGGCCAGCCGGTTGAGCCGGCCGTGGGCGATGACGTACGTCTCGGTGATCGGGGCGCCGGCCTCGGCGATGACGTCGCCTGCCTGGAACTCCCGCGGCGCGAACGTCGCGGCGATCGCCGTCAGCACGTCGAGGTCGTCGAAGCCGCGCAGCGGGGGAAGCTCCGAGAGCGTTTCGGGGATGATACGGACGTCGTCCGCCCCGTTCAGCACCACGCTCACCCGGCCGCGCCCGATCCGGTGCGTCAGCCTGCGGTTGACCCGGTACGTTCCGCCGCGCACGTCGACCCACGGCAGCCTGCGCAGCAGCCAGCGGGAGGTGATGGCCTGCATCTGCGGGCGCGTCTTGGTGGTGGTGGCCAGGTTGCGCGCGGCCCGAGTGTCCAGGCTCAACCGCGGCTCCGTTGACATGTTCCCTCGCAATCGATCGCCTGTGACAGCAGGTGTTCATGAGGCATCCACCACTGAACGTAGTCAGGCCGGATCATTGCGTAGAGTTGCCTGACGGTCACGTAGCGCTAACCTCGATGCGAGAGTGATCTAGCCACGGCGGCTCACTCGTTTGTGCTCGGCCCTGCCCTGCCGCGCGCGGCACCGCGGTCTCGTCTCCGGCGAGCAGCACGGTCCTGGTGCCGTCCGGCGGGTGAGGCTGACCCCGCCGACGCCATGAGTCCTCTCTCACTGCGCGGGTATGGCCAACGTGCTGTCCTTCGGCCCCGCCCATGACCAGGAAGGACTACATGCCGACACCTACCGGCCCAGGCACTGGCCGGCGGCCGCCCTATTTCGGCCGGCTCGGCTACTTCGCGGGCCGCACGATCTCCGAGCTCGCGCAGGACCTGCGCGAGGGGCGCACCACGTCGGTGGAGCTCACGAAGCACGCGATCGACGCCATCGCGGCGCTCGACACGGCCCTCAACGCGTTCGTCACCGTCGACGCGGAGGGCGCGACGGCCGCGGCGAGCCACGCCGACAGCGAACTGGCGCGCGGGCTCGACCGGGGACCGCTGCACGGCCTGCCCACCGGGGTGAAGGACGTCATCATGGTGGCGGGCCTGCCCGCGACCATGGGTTCGCGGCACTTCGCCGGTTATGTCCCGGACGCCGACGCCGCCTGCGTGGCCCTCCTGCGCCAGGCCGGGGCCGTCATCGTCGGCAAGACCAACACACACGAGTTCGCGTACGGTCCGACCGGTGACCGCTCGGCCGCCGGCCCGACTCTCAACCCGCGGGACATCTCTCGCATGCCGGGCGGATCCAGCAGCGGCAGCGCGGTCGCCGTGGCGGCAGGCATGGTCCCGCTCGCCCTCGGCACCGACACCGACGGCTCGACCCGCATCCCCGCAGCACTGTGCGGGGTCGCGGGCTTCAAGCCCGCGTACGGGGTGATCCCGGCGGACGGCGTCTTCCCCTTGGCACACTCCCTGGACCACGTCGGCCTGCTCGCGGGAGACGCGCAGGACTGCCTCATCGCCTACCGGTCCCTCACGCCGGTCCACCCCGATACGGGCGCGGGCGCGCCGCGTGCGGACTGGCTCGATCCGGCCGCCCTCTTCCCCTGCGACCCGCGCGTGATCCGTACGGCGCGGCAGGCGCTGGAGGCCGGGACCGGCCCGCTGGAGGAGCGGCGGCTGTCGCCGGAGGATGCCGGTGACCTGCACGAGACGTTCACCGCGATCCAGAGCAGTGAGGTGGCGGCCGTGCACGCGGACCGCATGGCGGACCAGCCCTCACTGTTCGACAGCGAGCTGCTCCAGCGCCTGCGGACCGCCGCCACGGTCCCGGGGTGGCGGTACGTACGCGCCCTGCGGGCCAGGACCCGGCTGGCCGAAGCGGCCGGCGCGCTGTTCGAGCACCATGACGTGATCGCGATGCCGACCGTCCCCATCACCGCCCCGCCCCTCGGCCGAAGGGAGCTCGAAGTGGGCGGCACGCTGGTCGCCGTACGAGACGCCCTGCTCTCGCTGACCAGCCCATGGAGCCTGCTGGGCCTGCCCGCGCTGAGCGTCCCCGCCGGAACGGTGGACGGCCTGCCGGTCGGGCTCCAGCTCGTCTGCCGTCCCGGGCATGAGCACCTGCTTTTCCGAACCGCGGCCGACGTGACGTCATGAGGGCCGCATAACCGGCGCGAGCAGCCGTCAAAAATGGGGCATTGACGAAAAATCCTTACATGGTACTCATAGATCAAGTCGGAAAGCTTCAGGACCGTCGAGACCGTCCAGAGCTCACCCAAGGAGGACGCGCATGGCGCGCACCCAGCCCCCCGACACCCCCATCGACTTATACGCCGCGGTCCAAGGAGAGGTCTCCTGGTTCTGCTGCGGCACCGCCTGGGGACCGTGCAGCACGACAGGCAAAGGCGCCTGCGGCACCTGCAACTCCGGCAGCATGCAGCACGCGTGGCCCAACACCTCCGACGCCTGCTGGGCCATCACGCATCCCGACACCTGCGGGGTCAGCCTCTCCCGCAGGACCTGCGGTTTCAAGCACCGCACCACGAATCTGTGCAGCGGCGTCAGCGTCGTCACCTCCATCGCCGACTGCGGCCCGCAGACCGACCTGTTCTGCGGCGAGCGCAGCTGCTGCGGCTCGACCTGCGCCAGCAACCGGCTGGTCGACCTCACGCCCGCGGCGTACAGCAAGATCGCCAGCCTCTCGACCGGCCTGCGGCCGTGCTCGATCGACGTGGGGTGAAGGGGCGACGATGACCAGCAGAAGAGAGATGCTCAAGTCCGCCCTGCTCGGCGGCGGTGCCACGGTCGTCGCCGCGACCGCGCTGGGCTCGCTCGGCCCGGAGGCGGCCTTCGCCAACGCGGCGCCCGACATCGAGCCAGGCTCCCCCGACCCCAACTTCGCCGAGGGCAGGATCCGTTCGATCAAGGACAACACGCTCCTCGTCCTGGGCTCGAACATGGTGTTCCACAACATCAAGATCGTGGACGGCACGAGCCTGTGGAAGCTCGGCCCCGTTCCGTTCGACGAGGCCAAGCCTGGAGACGGCCTGTACGCCCGCGGCGTGCGGATGCCGGACGGCGTGCTGGCCGCCGAGTCGGTGTGGCTCAACATCGTCAACATCAAGGGCCACATCAAGAACATCACCGACAAGACACTCCACCTCGACCACAACGGGCAAGAGGTGCTGTGCCACGTCGTAGCCGGCAAGTCGGTCGCGGTTCACTCCGAGTCGCCGCCCACCGCGGACCTGTCGATGCTGAGGGTGGCCCAGCACGTACAGATCCTCGGCGCCTGGCGGCCGGACACGAACGAGGTCGACATCGCAACCGTCTTCTCCCCCCACTAGGAGTCAGCCGATGCACGGGATCGCCGCGACGCAGCCGTACGTGATCGCCCTGTTCCTCGTCTGGGCGGGCCTGATGAAGCTGTTCAGCCGCAGGATGCGGGCGCGGGCCGGGCAGACCGCCCTGGCCCGGCTGGTCGGCGCGGCGCGCGCGGTCCCGGCGCTCCGGCTCGTCGGAGTGATCGAGCTCGCGGTGGCCGCCGCGCTGCTGGCGCCGCCCTTCTCCCTGTGGGAGGGTGTGGCCGCCGCGCTGCTCTCCGCCGGATTCCTGGCGTATCTCACCTATTCGTACGTGGCCGCGCCCACGGCGTCGTGCGGCTGCCTGGGCGCGCACTCCCGCCCGGTCGACCTGCGTGCCTTCGCCCGCGCGGGTCTCCTGCTGGCCGCGAGCCTCCTGGCGATCCCGGCGGATCCGCAGCCTCCCCTCGTGGCGCTCGGCCTGGCGGAGGCCGTGGCCCTCATGGCCCTCTCAGCCGAGCTGGACCGCCACTGGCTCACCCCCTTGCGACAGCTCCTCGTACGGCTGCGCCGCCCGCTCGCCGTGACGCCGTCCGAGCACGTCCCGCTGGGCACCTCGCTGCACCTGCTCTACCGCAGCCCCGCGTACTGCTCGGCGTCCGCGCAGCTCACCTCGGACATCCAGGACACGTGGGACGAGGACGGCCTGCGGTTCGTCGTCTTCGGCGCTCGCGAGCGTACGGCGGTCTTCGCCATCCCCCTCGCCGGCGACGACCCGTCCGCCGTCCTGGTCACGCTCGTGGGTCATGACACATCGCTCGCGATGTGAGTCCGGATCATCCATCACACGGAAGGTCGGTGCCATGCGTTTACGTGCTTGGCTGGTGTCGGGGGCGATGGCCGCCGCCGGTCTGCTGACGGCTCAACCCGCGATGGCGGCCCAGGCCGTGGTCGGCTTCTACGCCGACTCAGGAGACCAGTGCCTGCGCGGGGTCACGGAAGGCACGCTGGAATGGGTGGAAGGGCCCGTCGTCCGGCCGACCGTCAAGGTCGACGGATACCTGGCCGATGAGGCGTCCATCTCGCCCTGCTCGACGGACGGAATGTACTCCACGGCCACCTTCTCGGCCTACAAGGGCAGCTCCCTTGTCGACTCCGAGACCGCCAAGGCGGACAACGGCAAGGTCGCGCTCTCCTTCGCCTTGTCCGACCCGGCGGGGGTCACCACCATCGATCGCGTGGTCGTGCAGGTGTGCCGGTTCAGCAGCACCCCGGTCGGGACCAGCTACTGCGGCAAGGCGGCCGAGTACAAGGCGCCCTGAGCCGTGAGACCGCGCCGTGCCCGTCCGGCCCGGGACGGGCACGCGCCGGTCAGCGCAGGGTCACCGCGCCCAGAGGAGTGTCGAGCACCGCCTCCAGTGCCTGTTCCGGGCCCTTTGCGACCTCCAGCACAGTGTCCAGAGCGGCCAGATCGCGGTGGAGCGCCTCCGGATCCGGATGGATGGCGGTGAAGGAGACGAGGCGGAGCTGCGGGAGGCCCGAGGCGGCGGGGTGGGCGGTCTCGCCCCAGTCGATGAGGAAGGGCACCGGCCTGATCTCCGCCGGGTCGCCCCACCTGGTCAGGCGCCACTCCAGCAGCGTGCCGGCGGGCGTTCGGCGCGAGAGCGGCTGCACGTCGCCGGGGTCGTAGCCGTGCTCGCGCGCCTGCCGTACGGTCGCGTCAATGTCGTCGGTCCGGACCGCCCACGCGGCGAGCCGGGGCTCGGCGAGGGCCTCCAGGCCGAACGCCCGGGGCCTCGTGCCGGGTGCCGCCGCCGGGTCCGGGCCGATGATCTCCAGGTACGCGGTCGAGCCCAGGCCGGCGAGGTAGTTGGCGGTGCCGCCAGGGTGGCTGCCGCCTGCCGCCGGGGTCACCCCGGTGCGTTCGGCGAACGCGGTGACGCCCGCGACCAGGTCCGGGACCGCGTAGACGAGATGGTCGAGCTCGGCCGTCATGCGGAGGGCTCCTGCACCGGCTCGCCCAGGGAGAGCATGAGGCGGTTGGCCCAGTTGAAGAAGGCCGCCGCGTGGATGACGTCGCTGATCGCCAGGTCGTCGAGGCCGGCCGCGCGCAGAGCCTCGATGTGGTCGGCGTTGAACTCGCCCGGGGTGGCCGCCAGGGCCACCGAGGCGTCGATGATCGCCTGCCACTCCCCGTCCTGAGGCGCGTTGACGCCCTCGTCGAGCAGTCGCTGCACGTCGTCGGCGCGCTTGGAGTAATGGGCTGCGAAGCGGGAGTGCACCGAGGCGCAGAACACGCAGCCGTTGCGGCGCGAGGTCGCCGTCGCCGCCAGCTCGCGCTCCGCCCGGGGCAGCCCGCCGTCGGCGTTGTAGAAGATGTCGTTGTCGGTCTTCGTCCTGGCTTGCAGGATGGCCGGGTCGCGGGCCAGGAGGAGGAAGTACGGCGACTTCGCGCGGGCCTTGTCGACCAGCGCCTCGTAGTGCTCGTCGGTCAGCTCGTCGGTGGCCAGCGGCGCCAGCCACGGCTTCCAGCCGAGCTGCTCTCGCGTGAACGCCAGTTGGGTCATGAGGTCGGTCCCTTCTGCAGGTGACGCAGGCCGGCCACCACGCGGATCTGGAAGGTGAGGAAGGCGACGAGCTGCGACAACGTCACGATGCCCGTGGTGCTCCACCCGGCCCGGGCCAGCGCGTCAAGGGCCTGCGGCCCGGCCTCCCGGGGCCGGAAGACGAGCAGGTGGGCGTGCTCGAAAGCGGCGGCGAGCCGTACGCCCAGCTCGGCCGGGCGCCGTGCCCGGTAACGCAGCCCCTCGTCGCTCTCGGCCGACAGCGGGCCCTCGCCCGGATAGACCCCGTACGGCCCGGTCGTGACCCCGGCCGAGACCTCCGACTCCACGATCTCCAGCAGCCCGGGCGAGAGCTCGGCCAGCCGCTGGGTGTAGAAGCCCGCGACGGCGGGATCGTGGTGCAGCCCGGCCACGAAGGCGGCCACCGCGTCCCGTTCGACGAGCGTGACCTCCTCCTCCGTCTCGGGGCTGAACAGCGCGTCGTAACTGCGCTGGGCGTGCTCGCGGGTGGCGGGCCGGCGACCGCGCAGCCGGTCGAGGGAGGAGCCGGGCTGTATGCCCACCAGATGGTCGATGACGTCAGTGATCATGTGGAGCTCAATTCTGTGGAGGGAACCCAGCCGAGCGCGGGCGCCACCTCGGTAGCCAGCAGTTCGATCGAGCGGAGGATGAGCGGGTGCGGCGGGTCCACCGAGTGCACCTGGAGGACCAGGTCGGTGACCCGTTCGAGGGTCGGGTCGGCCTTCAGGCTCTCAATGACGTCCTGCGGCGTCCCCACGTGCACGTCGAACGCGGCGATGCGCCGGTCGAGGTCGCTGTCCGGCAGCTCGAACGGCAGCCGCCCGCGCCCGAGCCCGAGCTCGGCGTACCGCAGCGCCTCGGCCCTGCTGTCGGCCACGAAAGCGGTCCGCGAGGCCATGATCCGCGGCGCCGCGCCGGGCGGCAGGTTCTCCAGGTACGCGTCCACGATGGGCCGCTGGATCTGGGCCAGCGTGGCCTGCGGGTCGTCGGCCGGCCTGGGCTGCGTACGCGACAGCATGAGCCCGTGGCCGGCCTTCCCCGCGCGTACGCCGCCGCCGGCCGAGAACGTCGCCTGCCACACCGCGTCCAGCAGCCTGGGCGCGGCCGGGTAGAGCCGGTTGCCGCCACCGAGGTCGCCCCCGGACCAGGCGTTGAGCAGCACCGCCAGATGCTCGGCGTAGATGGCCGAGCGGTCCGCGCTTTCGTGCCCGAACGGCGTGAACGACGAGGGTGTCCCGCCGCTGCCCACGCCGACCTCCAGCCGCCCGCCGGTCAGCAGGTCGAGCACGGCGGTGTCCTCCGCCACCCGCACCGGGTGCTCCAGCGGGAGCGTGATGATCCCGGTGCCGAGCCGGATCCGGCTGGTCCTGGCCGCCACGTGGGCCAGGAACACCAGCGGAGCCGGCAGGCCGCCCTCCGCGCCGTCGAAGTGGTGCTGCGCGACCCAGGCCGTGTCGAACCCGTACGCCTCGGCATGCGCGATCTGCTCGGTGGCCAGCCGGTAGCGTTCGCCCGCCGGCGCGTCGTCCAGCAGCCGGGTGAAGAAGCCGAGCCTCATAGCGCCGGCTCCGGGATGGCGGCCAGGAGTTCGCGGGTGTATTCGTGCCGCGGGTCGGTGAAGACCTGCCGGGTCGTTCCTGATTCCACGATGGTTCCCTTGTTCATGACGGATACGGTGTGCGAGATCTGCCGCACCACCGCCAGGTCGTGCGAGATGAAGAGGTATGTCAGCCCGAGGTCGCGCTGGAGCTGTTCGAGCAGGTCGAGGATCTGCGCCTGCACGGTGACGTCGAGGGCGGAGACGGCCTCGTCGAGCACGACCACCTCGGGCCCGGCCGCCAGCGCGCGGGCGATGGCCACCCGCTGCCGCTGCCCGCCGGACAGCTCCCGCGGTTTGCGCGTGAGCACGTCCGGGGGCAGCGCCACGCGCTCCAGCAGGTCGAGCACGCGGGCACGCCGTCCGGCCCGGTCCCCCAGCCGGAAGTTACGCAACGGCTCCTCCACGATGTCGGCGATCGTCTGCCGGGGGTCCAGCGAACCGTACGGGTTCTGGTGGACGAGCTGCACGTGCCGGCGGAACGCGCGGCCCTCCCCCGCCCCGGCGATGCTCACCGTTCCCGACGTGGGCTCGGCGAACCGCACCACCATGCGGGCCGTGGTCGTCTTGCCCGATCCGGACTCCCCCACCAGCGCGTGCGTGGTGCCGCGCGCCACCTCGAACGAGACCCCGTCCACTGCGCGGAACCCCTTGAACTCCTTGACCAGGTCGCGCACCACGATCGCGTGCTCCCTCGCGGCGGGGGGATCGCGGAACGGGGACGCCGACAGTGCGGGGGCGTCGTTCAGCAGGCGCTTGGTGTAGTCGGCGACCGGGGACGCCAGCACCTCCGGCGTCGGTCCCTGCTCCTCGATGCGCCCGCCCTTCATCACGACCAGCCGGTCGGAACGGCCGGCGGCCACGGCGAGGTCGTGGGTCACCAGCAGCAGCGCGGTGCCGGATTCCGCGCGCAGGTCGTCGATGAGGTCCAGGATGCGCCGCTGAACGGTCACGTCCAGGGCGCTGGTGGGCTCGTCTGCGATGATGAGGCGGGGTTCGAGCGCGATCGCGATGGCGATGAGCACGCGCTGGCGCATGCCGCCGGACAGCTCGTGCGGATACTGGCGTGCCCGCCTCTCCGGGTCCGGCAGGCCGACGCGGGCGAGCAGGTCGACGACCCGGTTCCTGATCGCCCGGCGGTCGCCGCGCTTGTGGATGCGCAGCCCCTCGGCGATCTGCGCGCCGACGGTCTTGACCGGGTCCAGCGAGCTGGACGGGTCCTGGGGGATCAGGCCGATCTGCGCGCCGCGTACCGACTCCATGCGCTTGGACGACCAGGTCGCCAGGTCGGTGCCGCCGAGCAGGATCCGGCCCGCGTCCACGGCGCCGTTGGAGGGCAGGAGCCCGATGACGGCGTGCGCCGTGGTCGACTTGCCCGACCCCGACTCGCCGACGACCGCGACGACCTCGCCGGGCTCCACCGCGAACGAGACGCCCTCGACCGCGCGTCTCCCGTCGTAGGAGACGGCCAGGTCACGGACTTCCAGCAGGCTCACGCGTGCCTCCCCATCGAACGGCTGATGCGACCGGCGGCGAGCACGACCGCGACCACGACGGCGCCCGGCAGCGTGGTGAGCCACCACGACGTCGCGAGGTAGTTGCGCCCTTCCGAGATGAGCAGGCCCCACTCGGGCGTGGGCGGCTCGGCGCCGTACCCGAGGAAGCTGAGCGTGGAGATGGCCAGGATCGCCATGCCGAACTGCAGCGCCGCGAGCGCGATGACCGGGCCGAGCGAGTTGGGCAGCACGTGCCGCCACAGCACGGTCAGGAACCGGCCGCCGCTGCCGAACGCCGCCTCCACGTAGTCGGTGCGCCGCACGCGGACCACCTCCGAGCGCGACAGCCTCGCGAAAGCCGCGACCGAGCCGACGCCCACCGCGACGGCCACGTTCACCGTGCCGGGCCCGAGCAGGATGATCACGGTCAGGGCCAGCAGCAGACCGGGAATCGACAGCAGCACGTCCACGACCCGCATGACGGCATCGTCCAGCACCCCTCCGACGGAGCCGGCCAGCAGCCCGAGCAGCGTGCCGGCCACGAGCCCCACGGCGACGGCCACGAACGCGCCCGTCAGCGAGTGCACGGAGCCGTGCACCACCCGCGCGAACAGGTCGCGTCCCACCGCGTCGGTGCCGAACAGGTGGTACGCGCTCGGCGCCTGCAGCTTCTCGGCCGGCACGCCCGCGATCGGGTCGTAACCGGTGAAGACGCCCGGCACGGCCGCCCAGAGCACGACCAGCGCGATCAACGCCCACGCGAGCACCAGCCCGCCCCTGCGGACGCGCTTCACGACGCGGCCTCGAGTCGCGGGTCGAGCACCGGGAACAGCACGTCCACCACCAGGTTGACCAGCACGAACACGGCCGTCGCGAGCACCACTATCGCCAGCATCACCGGCGTGTCCTGCGCGTTGACGGCCTGCTCGGTCAGCCGCCCGATGCCGTTGCGCCCGAAGACCGTCTCGGTCACGACCGACCCGGCGATCAGCTCGCCGAACGTCAGCCCCGCCACGGTCAGTGTCGGCAGCACGGCGTTGCGGGCCACGTGCCGCCACAGGATCCACCACCGCGAGGCGCCCTTGGCCGCCACCACGGGCACGAACGCCTGCGTGGAGACCTGGTCCATGCTGCGCGCCAGCACCTGCGCGATCGGCGCCGAGATGGGCACCGCCAGCGTGAGCACCGGCAGGATGAGTTGCTGCACCGGGCCTCCTCCGATGACGGGCACCAGCTTGAGCCGGAACGAGAACACCTGGATGAGCAGGATGCCCAGCCAGAACGCCGGGACCGACACGAAGATCGACGGCACCGACAGCAGCGCGTTCCTGAGCCAGGAGGTCCTGCTGTAGCCGGCCGCGAACGCGATCAGCACGGCGATCAGCACCGCCAGCACGAACGCGGTCGAGGCCAGCTTCGCCGTCTCCGGCAGCGCCTCCCCCAGCCGCTCGACGACCGGCGTGCCGGTGTCGATCGAGTAGCCGAAGGAGCCGCGCAGGAAGCCGAGCAGGGTGTTCAGATAGTCGAGGATCGGCGGGTCGCCGGCCCCGTAGTACGCCCGGATCTCGGCGATCTGCTGCGGCGACAGGCCGAGCTCGGGGTTCTGGAACTTGATCAGGATCGAGTCGCCGGGCAGCAGCTGCAGCAGCACGTAGCAGGCCGTGAAGGCGATCCAGAGCACCAGCGCCGCCTGCCCGGCCCGGGCGAGGAGGTACCTGGTCACTGCTCCGACTTCCACACCGAGTAGAACCACGGCCGGGCGACCGCCTCGAAGGCCACCCCCTGGACGTACGGGGCCCCGCCGTACACCTGCGGCTCCTCGAAGAGCGGGATCGCGTAGCCCTGGTCGAGCACGTACCGCTGGATCTCGGCGACCTTGGCGTTGCGCTTGGCGACGTCGGGCTCGGCCGACTCCTCTTCGAGCAGCCGGTCCAGTTTGGTGTCGTCGGAGAGGATGACGTCGCGGTTCTTGCTGTGGAAGTGGCTCTTGATCACGTCCTGGTCGGCGCGGCCGACCATGCCGTGCTGGATGGCGGTCTTCTCGGCGTCCTTGATGTCCACGGCCTGGGTGCCCGCGTCGGCGGGGCGGATCTCCAGCTTCACGCCGAGCTTGGCCCACTGCTGGCCGACCAGCTCGAGCGTCTGCTTCGACAGCGGCTGCGGGCCGGAGACGAACACGCCGAGCTGCAGCGGCTTGCCGTCCTTGACGCGGATGCCGTCGGCGCCCTTGGTCCAGCCGGCCTCGTCCAGGAGCCTGTTGGCCTTGTCGGGGTCGTACACGAGCTCCTTCGACAGGTCCACGTAACCCTGCGCGAGGTGGCTGAGCACCGAGGTGGCCGGCGGGTAACTGGTCGTGAAGAGGGTGTCGACGACCTCCTTGGCGTTCGTGCCGGCCTGGAGCGCCTGGCGGACCTTGATGTCCTTCAGGATGCTGTTGCGCGGCCGCAGGTAGAGGCCGTTGTTGACGCCTCTCGTCGGCTCCGCGTAGATCTGGAACCCCGCGTCCTTGACGGTCTTCTCGTCGTACGCCTGGACGTACCGCACGAAGTCGGCCTGGCCGGAGGTGAGAGCGCCGACGCGCACGTTGTCCTCGGGCGTCACGATGATCTTGATCTCGTCCAGGTACGCGCGGCCCTGGTGCTTCGAGGACGCCGGCGCCCAGTTGTAGTCCTTGCGCGCGACCAGGTCCACTTCCTTGTCGACGACCTGGTTCTTCAGGGTGAAGGGGCCGGAGCCGATGACGTTCTTGAGCTGGCACTGCTGCTCGTACGGCAGCGAGATCGTCTTCTTGGAGACCAGGCCGGCCCCGATGACCGAGGTGCCCTGGAGGAAACCGGGGGACGGCTTGTCGAAGTGGAAGCGCACGGTCAGCGGGTCGATGACCTCGCTGCGCTCGTAGTTGTTGACGAACTCGGCGACCGGGAGCTTGAGCTTCTCGTCGCCCAGGCCGTACACGTCGAAGTCGGCCGCCACGGCGGACGCGTCGAGCGGGCTGCCGTCGCTGAAGGTCACGCCGTCGCGCAGGTGGAAGGTGTACTCGGTGGCGTCCTTGTTGATCTCCCACTTGGTGGCGATCCACGGCTCGATCTCGAGCGTCTCCGGGTTCTGCCAGGTGAGCTTGTCGGTGATCTGGTTGAGGATGCCGCCGTTCGGATAGAAGCCGGCCGCGGGCAGGTACAGGCAGGTAGGCGGCTGGTGCTCCAGGTAGGTCAGCGTGCCGCCGTACACCGGCTGCCCGCCGCTCTTCGCGGTGCCGGTCGCTCCGCCACCGCCACAGGCGCCGAGCAGCCCCACGACGGCGAGCATGGCGGTGCTCGCCACGGCTGTGGTGCGCAGTCTGGAGGATGACATGGAGGTGCCCTTCGTGAACGGACGTAGGTGGCTTAAAGCCACTATAACCTACCTACAAAGAAGGAAATAGGTCGGGTCATGGCCTTGCCAAGAGAACCCCCTCGCTCTAACATCCATATGTCGACTTGTTAAGTAGGAAATTAGGAGAATCGGTGAACGTACGCAGGCATCTGGCGACGGCTACGGTCGTGGCGTCGATCGCCACTCTCGCCGCGTGCGGGGGCGGCGGGTCCGACAGCGGGTCGGGCGGTCAGGTACAGCTGTCGCTGGTGGCGTACTCCACGCCACAGGCGGCCTACGAGAAGATCATCAAGGCCTTCCAGGCCACGCCGGAGGGCAAGAACGTCACCTTCACCAAGTCCTTCGGAGCGTCGGGCGACCAGAGCCGGGCCGTGGAGGCCGGCCTGAAAGCCGACATCGTCGCGTTCTCCCTCGAGCCGGACATGACCCGTCTGGTCAAGAAGGGCCTGGTCGCCGAGGACTGGAGCGCCGGCGACAACAAGGGCATGATCACCGACTCGGTCGTGGTCATCGCCACCCGCAAGGGCAACCCGAAGAGCCTCAAGACCTGGGACGACCTGACCAAGCCGGGCGTCGAGGTCATCACCCCCAACCCGTTCACCTCGGGCGGCGCCCGCTGGAACGTCATGGCCGGTTACGGCGCCAAGTCGAACAAGGGCGCAGACAAGCAGACCGGCGTCAACTACCTCAACGCCCTGTTCGCGAACGTTCCGGTGCAGGACGACAGCGCCCGCAAGTCGCTGCAGACCTTCTCCAGCGGCAAGGGCGACGCCATCCTCGCCTACGAGAACGAAGCGATCTTCGCCCAGCAGAACAACCAGCCGCTGGACTACACGGTCCCGGACTCCACGATCCTGATCGAGAACCCGGTCGCGGTGACCAAGAACTCGGCTCACCCGAACGAGGCAAAGGCGTTCCTGAAGTTCCTCTACACCACGGAAGCGCAGAAGATCTTCGCTGACAACGGCTACCGGCCGGTGGTCAAGGGCGTGCAGGGCGTCTCCTTCCCGGCTCCGCCCGCCCTGTTCACCATCGCCGACCTCGGCGGCTGGCCGAAGGTGACCACCGAGTTCTTCGACCCCAAGGGCAGCGTCATGGCCGACATCGAGCGCAAGCTCGGGGTCTCGACGGAGAAGTAGGCACCACGTGTCCGCACAGACTGTCGTCTCCAGGGCGGCGCTCAGCCAGAAGCGAGGCACCTCGCTCGGGCTGGGCGCGGCCGTCCTGTACCTGAGCCTGATCGTGCTGATCCCCCTGGCCGCCGTGGTCTGGCGCTCACAGGAGCGGGGGATCGTCTACTTCTGGGACGCGGTCACCACGCCGGACGCCTGGGCGGCGCTCTCGCTGACGATCGGCGCCTCGGTGGTCGTGGCCGTGATCAACCTGGTCATGGGCACGGTCATCGCCTGGGTCCTCGTCCGGGACCGCTTTCCCGGCAAGGCCGTGGTCGACACGCTCATCGACCTGCCGTTCGCGCTGCCCACCATCGTCGCCGGGCTGGTGCTGCTGGCGCTGTACGGCCCGAAGAGCCCGCTCGGCGTCGACCTGGCCTACAGCCGCGCCGGCGTGGTGCTGGCGCTGCTGTTCGTCACCCTCCCGTTCGCGGTGCGCACGGTCCAGCCGGTCCTGCTGGAGCTCGACAGGGACATGGAGCAGGCCGCGGCCTCGCTCGGCGCGAGCACGGCGCAGATCTTCCGGCGCATCATCCTGCCCAACCTGGTGCCGGCCATGTTGTCGGGCACCGCGCTGGCGTTCTCCCGATCGATGGCCGAGATCGGCTCCGTCGTACTGATCTCGGGAAACCTCCCGTTCAAGACCCAGGTGGCCTCGGTGCAAATCTTCGGACAGATCGAAACCGACAACCCGGTCGGCGCGGCGGCGGTCTCCACGGTCCTGCTCGTCGTCGCCCTGGTGACGCTGGTCCTGCTGGACCTGCTGCAGCGGTGGGGCAGTCGCCGTGGCTAAATACGGGCTCCGCGCGCTCGCGCTCCTCTACCTGCTGTTCCTGCTCGTGCTGCCGGTCGTGCTCATCGGCTGGCGCACCTTCGAGAACGGTCTCGGCCCGGTGCTGGAGGCGCTCACCACGCCCCAGGCCCAGTCGGCCTTCCGCGTCACCCTGATCGTCGCGTTCTGGGCCGTGCTGGCCAACACCGTCTTCGGGGTCGGCACGGCCATTCTCCTGGTACGGCACGACTTCCCCGGCAAGCGGCTGCTGAACGCCCTCATCGACCTGCCCATGGCCGTCTCCCCGGTCGTGGTGGGCCTGGCGCTGATCCTGGTCTACGGCCGCTTCGCCCCCGTGGGCGGATGGCTGGAGGGCCTCGGCGTCCAGGTCATCTTCTCCATCCCCGGCATGGTCATGGCGGCCGTCTTCATCTCCCTGCCCCTGGTCATCCGGGAGGTGATCCCCGTCCTGGAGGAGCTCGGAGACGAGCAGGAGCAGGCGGCCCGCACGCTCGGCGCCGGCCCCTGGCAGACCTTCCGCCGCATCACCATCCCCGGGATCCGCTGGGCGCTGGCCTACGGCGTCGTGCTCTGCCTGGCCCGGGCGCTGGGCGAGTACGGCGCGGTCGCCGTCGTCTCCGGCCGCCTGGTCGAGAAGACCCAGACGCTGACCCTGTTCGTGGAGGAACGCTTCCAGAACTTCGACGAAGCCTCCGCCTTCGCCGCCGCGACCGCGCTCGCGCTGGTGGCGGTCGTCACGCTCCTGCTCACCAAGATCCTGCGCCCGAAGGGCTGAACCCCATGGCCATCCAAGTAAGCGGCGTCAACAAGGCGTTCGGGGGAACGCCGGTGCTGAGCGACGTCTCCATAGACGTGGCGGCCGGATCCCTGACCGCGCTGCTCGGCCCCAGCGGCGGCGGCAAGTCGACGCTGCTGCGCGTCATCGCCGGGCTGGAGACCCCCGACACCGGCACCGTGCTGATCTCCGGCGCGGACGCGACCACGCTGTCACCACAGCGCCGCAATGTCGGCTTCGTCTTCCAGCACTACGCGGCGTTCAAGCACATGAGCGTGTTCAAGAACGTCGCCTTCGGCCTGGAGATCCGCAAACGTCCCAAAGACAAGATCCGCAAGCGCGTGATGGAGCTGCTGGAGCTGGTCCACCTGGAGAACTTCGCCGACCGCTACCCGGCCCAGCTCTCCGGCGGGCAGCGCCAGCGTATGGCCCTGGCCCGCGCGCTGGCGGTCGAGCCTCAGGTCCTGCTGCTCGACGAACCCTTCGGCGCCCTGGACGCCCAGGTACGCAAGGAGCTGCGGACGTGGCTGCGCCGCCTGCACGACGAGGTGCACGTCACCACCGTGTTCGTCACCCACGACCAGGAGGAGGCGATCGAGGTCGCCGACACCATCGTCGTGCTGGCCGACGGACAGGTGAAGCAGATCGGCAGCCCCACGGAGGTCTACGACAACCCTGCCGACCCGTTCGTGATGCGCTTCCTCGGCCCGGTCACCGAACTGGACGGCCGTCTGGTCCGCCCGCATGACATCGAGATCGGCACCGCCCCGGAGAACGGCAGCGTCCCCGCCACCGTCACCCGGGTCGTCCGCCTCGGCTTCGAGGTGCGTGTGGAGCTGCTCATCGACGGCCAGGAAGCCTGGGCCCAGGTCACCCGGAGCACCGTCGAGCGCCTGAACCTGCGTCCGGACCAGGTCATCCATGTGTGGCCCAGCCCGGCCGCCCGCTCCCTCGCCCTGAGCACGACGACGGCCTGATGAGGATCTCTGCCCGCACTCACTACGCGCTGCGCGCCGCCGTCGCCCTCGCGGCGGCGCCACTCGGTCCGGTGCCCGCCGAGAAGATCGCCTCCAGCCAGGACATCCCGCGCCGGTTCTGCGACAACATCCTGCTGCAGTTGCGCCGGGCCGGGCTCGTGCGCAGCCAGCGGGGACCTGACGGGGGCTACTGGCTGGCCCGTCCGGCCGAGGAGATCACCCTCGCCGACGTCATCCGCGTGACGGAGGGGATCGAGGAGGAGATCGAGCGCTTCCCCGGCGTGGCCGGCCCGCTCACCGACATCTGGACGGCGATGCGCGAGCACGAGCACGCCCTGCTGACCGAGGTCACGCTCGCCGACGTCGTCACCACGGCGGCCAAGGACCCCGCCTCCAACTAGCCCCGTTTTCCGCACGTGAGGTTGTTTGAAGATCGCTAGGTCGCTGTGGTGATCGTCATCGCGGTATGACCTGGCTGGTGAGACAGCGTGCGCAGTGGGGTCAGGCCAGTGTCGAGAAGATGCTCGGAGCGTTGCCGGTCATCGCCGGGTTCTGCTCGCGGTTACGGATCCGGGAGTTGGTGGATGCAGCCTGCCCGGTGCGTGATGTCGCGGAGCTGACTCATGGGCAGGTGATCGAGGCGCTGGTGGCCAACCGGCTGACCTCGCCCGCCCCGCTGGTGCACGTGCAGGACTGGGCGCGCGCGTGGGCGGTGGGCGAGGACTTCGGGGTCGAGCCCGGCCTGCTCAACGATGACCGCATCGGCCGCGCTCTGGATGCCATCGCTCCGCACCTGGACCATCTGGCCGGGTCGGTCGGGCTGGCCGCGATCGAGGCGTTCGGAGTGCAGGTGACACGCCTGCACTGGGACATGACCTCGATCTCGTCGCACGGCGACTGCGACAATGCCGAGCCCGGCTACGCGCGGCCGCGTTTCGGCCACCCCAAAGACCGGCGGCCGGATCTGAAGCAGGTCCAGGCCGGGATCGCGGTCAGCTCCGATGGCGCGATCCCGGTCTTTCACCGTGCCTATGACGGCGCGGCCGGTGAGGTCGGGCAGGTTATCGGCGCGATGCAGGGCCTGCAGAAGCTGGCCGGCCCCTCTGCGGCCACCCGGGTGGACTATGTCGCCGCCCGGGATGAGGGCAAGCCCGCCGAGCGGCGTGGCGTCTGGCACGTGAGTGACGACGTCATGACGCTGGCCGGACCGCGCAAGAAGGACCCGGTGCCGAGGCTGCGGAGGATCTTCGTGCACTCCTCGGCCCGTGCTCAGGCGGCCGAGGCCGCCCGGGCCAAGAAGCTGGCGCGGGCCGGTGAGGATCTGGCCAGGCTGGAGCGCGGCCTGGGCGGACGCCACTACCCCGACGAGCAGGCCGTCACCGACCAGCAACCGCCGCATCAGTGCGCTGATCACCGTGATCTGCCTGGCCCTGCTCACCTTCTGCCTGATCGAACGCCAGGTCCGCCACGCCCTGGCGGCTCGCGGCCAGGCCAAGGTAAACGGCCTGTACGCCGGACGGCCCGCCGTGCCCACCGACAAGCTCGTCCTCGACGCGCCGGCCGGCATCCGGCTGATCCCGGGCACCGGCCAGTCACCCCCGACCATCCCGCAGCCCACCGATCTCCAACTCGCTCTCCTAGACCTCCTCGACATCGATCCACGAGACCTCCGCTGAAGATCACTCACGTGCGGAAAACGGGGCTAGCTGCTCTCGATCGCTCGGCGGGCGTAGGCCCGTACGTCGGCGTCCGGATCGCCGGTGGCGGCGCGCAGGCCGGCGGCCACTTCGGAGGCGGTCGCCCAAGGGGTGAGGGCGAGCACGGCCGCCTTGCGTACGTCCTGGTTGGCGTCCGAGAGGGCGCCGACCAGCGGCCCAATCGCCGTCACCGGGTCCGCGGCGGCCAGGCAGCGGGCCGCACCCACGCGTACCTCCCAGTCGGGATCCTCCAGCCCCTTGACGGCGCGCGACTCCAGCGGGACGCCCGCGGCGCCGGACGCCTCCAGCGCGGCGGCCCTGACCAGCGGGTCGGCATCGTCCGCGAGCACCGTCAGCGCCGCGAACGGCCCGTCCGCGGCACCCTCCACCGACGCGCCATCCGCCCGCGCGCCTCCCACTGACGCGCTGCCCACCGGCGCACCGTCCACGGACCGGCCATTCGCCAGGGCACCGTCCACTGAGGCACCGCTCCCCAACGCGCCGTCCACGGCCGCAGAGAGCGGTGGCTCAGCGGCGGGCTGCGGTTGGCCGATGAGGCCCAGGCCCTTCGCGACCCACACCCGAACCTCCCGCGACGGGTCGGCGGCGGCCGTGGCCACCAGATCGGCCTCGTCGAGCGAGACCAGCCCGCGGATCGCCTCGATGCGCACCCGACGGTCGGGGTCACCGATCCCCGCCGCGAACGTCTCCCGCCCGCCGAGCCGCAGCGCCCGCAGCACGTCCAGCGCGGTGGCCCGGACGACGGCGTCCGCCCCGGCCAGGCACGCGGTCAGGACCGCGCCCAGCGAGGCGGTGGCGGGCAGCACCTCCACCAGCTCCTTCAGCCCGGTCGCCGCGGCCCGCCGCACCGTGCCGTGGCCGTCACCGAGGGCCGCGACCAGCGCCGCGCCCACGCCCTCGGGGACGGTCTCGGTGAGTGTGGCGATGGCGGCCCGCCGCACCTTGGGGTCGGGGTCGGCGAGGTAGGGGGCGAGCCGTTCCATGTCGGGCTGCTCCTCGGCCAGCCGGTGCAGCTCCAGGATCCGGGGCGAGCGCCCGACGGCCGCCCGTTCCACCCGTGCCGCGACCGGCCGCCGCACGTCGGCGGAGGACTGCGCACCGAGCAGCACCGGTGCGCCCCCGACCGGCTCGAACTCGGGCACCGGCACCAGGTACGGCTCCACCGGCCGCTTGACGAACTCCATGGCGCCGTCGGCTCGCTTGCGCAGGTTCAGGTGGTAGAGCCACGCGCTGTCGTCGCGCTCGGGCAGGTCGGCGCGCTCGTGGTAGAGGCCCCACCGGCTCTCGGTACGGGTGAGCGAGGAGCGTGCGGCCATCTCGGCGCAGTCCCGGATGAACGTGACCTCCGCGCAGCGCATCAGCCCGTGCGGCGTGCGCGCGCCCATCCCCGCGATCTCCTGGCGCATCCGCTCGAACGTCTCCAGCGCGATCTCCAGCTTGGTGGCCGTCTTCGGCGGGGCCACGTAGTCGTTGACGAAGCGGCGCAGCTTGTATTCGACCTGCTGCTGCGGCGGCCCCTCGGGATTACGCAGCGGCCGGTAGATCAGCTCGTGCGCCTCCGCGATCTGGTCCTCGGGCAGCGTCGGAGCCGGGACGTGGTGCTCGGCCGCGTGCGCCCCGGCCAGGTCGCCGAACACGAACGCGCCGATCATGTAGTTGTGCGGCACGCAGGCCAGGTCGCCGGCCGCATACAGGCCGGGCACGGTGGTGGCGCCGTGCTCGTCCACCCACACCCCGGAGGCCGAGTGGCCGCCGCACAGGCCGATCTCGGAGATGTGCATCTCCACGTCGTGGGTGCGGTAGTCGTGGCCGCGCCCGGCGTGGAAGGTGCCGCGGGTGGGGCGTTCCGTGGTGTGCAGGATGCCCTCCACCGCGGAGATCGTCTCCTCGGGCAGGTGCGTGAGCTTGAGGTAGATCGGCCCGCGGGCCGAGGCGATCTCGTCGGCCACCTCCGACATCATCTGCCCCGACCAGTAGTCGGAGTCGACGAACCGCTCACCCCTGTTGTTGACCTGGTAGCCGCCGAACGGGTTGGCCACGTACGCGCAGGCCGGGCCGTTGTAGTCCTTGATCAGCGGGTTGATCTGGAAGCACTCGATGCCGCTGAGCTCGGCGCCCGCGTGGTAGGCCATGGCGTGGCCATCACCGGCGTTGGTGGGGTTCTCGTACGTGCCGTAGAGGTATCCGCTCGCGGGCAGCCCAAGCCGCCCGGAGGCCCCGGTGGCGAGGATGACGGCGCCCGCCCGGACGGTGACGAACCGCCCCGACCGGGTGTCGAACCCGGCGACCCCCACCGCCCGGCCGTTGGAGGTGAGGACCCTGACCGGCATGACCCGGTTCTCGATGCGGACCCGCTCCCTCATGCCGCGGCGGCGCAGCACCCGGTAGAGGACCTTCTTGACGTCCTTGCCCTCGGGCATCGGAAGGACGTAGCTGCCGGAGCGGTGCACCCTGCGCACGGCATACTCGCCGTACTCGTCCTTCTCGAACTTCACGCCGTAGCGTTCCAGGCGCCTGACCATCTCGTGGCCCCTGGTGGCGGTCTGGTGGATCGTCTTCTGGTTGACGATGCCGTCGTTCGCCCTGGTGATCTCGGCGACGTAGTCCTCCGGGGTGGCCTTGCCGGGGATGACCGCGTTGTTGACGCCGTCCATGCCCATGGCCAGCGCGCCGCTGTGCCGTACGTGCGCCTTCTCGAGCAGCAGGACGTCGGCGCCGCGCTCGGCGGCGGTGATCGCGGCCATCGTGCCCGCGGTGCCGCCGCCGACGACGAGCACCTCGCACTCCAGGCTCAGGCGGTCCTCGATCGGGGGAATCTCCATTTACAGCTCCTCCAGGATCCGGGCGCGCAGTTTCTCCCGGTCGCCGTCGCCCACTTCCAGCACCGAACGCACGTCCTGGCCGCCCAGGACCAGCACGCGGTCGGCGAGCAGCAGCGCCTCGTCCACGTCGTGCGTCACGAAGATCACCGTGGCCCGGGTGCCGCTCAGCACGTCCAGCAGCAGGCGCTGCATCTGGGCCCGGGTCTGGGCGTCCAGCGCACCGAACGGCTCGTCCATCAGCACGGCCCTGGGCGCTCCCGCGAGCGCGCGGGCGAGCTGGACGCGCTGCCGCATACCGCCGGAGAGCTCGCGCGGCAGCTTGTCCTCCGCCCCTGCCAGGCCCACGCGTTCGATCCACTCCCGAGCCTGCGCCGCGCGCTCGCGCCTGGGGACCCCGCGGATGCGCAACGGCAGCTCGACGTTGCGCCTGACGGTCCGCCACGGCAGCAGGCCGTCGTCCTGGAAGACCATCGCGCGGTCTCCCGACGTGCCCGCGACCTCCGCGCCGCCGGCCAGAATCCTGCCCCCGTACGGCGGGAGCAGCCCGGCCAGCGCGCGCAGCAGCGTGGACTTGCCGGAGCCGGAGGCTCCGACCACGACCAGCACCTCGCCCGGCACGACCGTCAGATCCACCTCGCGCAGGACCAGCCCGCCTCCGTAGCCGAGGGACAATCGGTCGAGCGCGAAATCCAGCCCCGCGGTCATCGCCCGCTTCCTTCCGCCCGGGGGAGCCAGCGGGTGACGCGGCGGCCGACCAGCTCGACGGCGGCCGAGGTGAGCCAGCCGAGCAGGCCGATGGTGATCATCCCGACGATCACCGCCGGGTAGTCCACGAGCGTGTACGACTGCCACGTCCGGTAGCCGATCCCGAAGTCGCCGGAGATCATCTCAGCCGAGATCACGCAGATCCACGACACGCCCATGCCGACGGACAGACCGCCGAACACCCCTGGCAGGATCCCGGGCAGTACGACGTTCCAGAGCACGTGGCGGCGCCCGCCTCCGAGCGTCCTGACGGCGTCCTCCCACAGCGTCGGCAGCGCGCGTACGGCGTGCCGGGTGCTCACCATGATCGGGAAGAACGCGGCCACGAACGTGATGAACACGATGCCCTGCTCGTCCGTCGGGAAGAGCAGGATCGCCACCGGGACCAGCGCGATGGCCGGGATCGGGCGGACCGCTTCGAGCAGCGGCAGCAGCACGTCACGCGTGCGCCCCGACCTGCCGACGAGGATACCGACAGCGATGCCCGCAACCGTGGCCAGCCCGAACCCGGTGAGGATGCGGATCAGGCTCTGCACCAGGTCGAGCAGGTAGACCTTGGTCGAGAGCTGCTTGGCCGCCTCGCGGACGATCTCGTCCAGTGACGGCAGCCGGTCGAACCTCAGCCACAGCCGGGCGTCGGTGACGGTGAGCAGCTGCCACAGCCCCGCGGCCACCGCGACGGACGCCACTCTGACGGCCCACCGCGCCTTGCGGGGCCTGGGGAGGACGACCGCTTGCCGAACCGCTGTCGCAGCGGCTGCTCTCCTGGAGCCGGTCTCGTCGCGCGGGAGTGTCTCGGCGCTCGTCATGCGTCGCCGCCTCTCCCGGCCGCCTTCAGCGCGGCCTCGTACGAGACGGGCTCGGTCTTGGGATGGTCCTTCCGGTACGCGTCGGCGCCGTCCTGCGTGGTGAAGGGCAGGAACCGGGACCTGGCCGGAGCGGCCGGGTCGCGCAGCCAGACCGAGCCGTCGGCGAACCACCGGGTGCCGGTCGCCGTGTCGGGCACGTACGCGGCGCGCACGCCCGTGGTGGCCCTGGCGATCTGACGCAACAGGCAGGTGGGCGTCTCCGCGGGCTGGGTGGTCCCGGCTCCGGCTGGCCACAGCTCGGAGGCGGTCCTCGGATCGCTCACCTGGCCGCCGCACACGAGGTCGGTGCCGGTGATCCTGGCGGGGTTCTCCGTGGAGGCGAGATCCTTGTCGTACGCGGGCCCGTACGCCTTGCGCAGGTACGAGTCGTTGACGAAGGACGAGACGTCGACCCCGGCGAAGTCCGTGCCGATGCGCTTGAGGAACGGCACGTCGTGCTCGTGCGCCGCCTTGAGCTGCGGCTTCAGCGTGACGTCGAACGTGGAGATGCCGCCGGGTCCGTTGTAGAGGTAGACGACCTCGGGAGGCAGCCCGGTGGTACTCGCCACGGACTCGGCGGCCTCCAGCGGATGTTCGTGCAGGTAGCGGGTGGCGTCGATCTGCGCCTTGAGGAAGGCGTCCACGACCTCCGGGCGCTCCTTCGCGTACGCCTGGCGCACCACCACGCCGTGGAACGTCGGCACGTCCAGCGCGGAGCCGTCGTAGACCAGCCGCCCCTTGTGCTGGAAGACCAGCAGGCCCGGCCAGGCCACGAACTGCGCGTACCCCTGCACGCCGCCCGACTCCAGCTGCGAAGCCCCGACCGCGGGCTGGTGGTTGACCACTTCGACGCCGGTGATCCCGGCCTTCTCCAGGGCCTGGACCAGGGTGCCGTGCCCGGCGGAGCCCAGGCTGGCGGAGACCTTCGTGCCCTTCAGGTCCGCGAGCGTCTTCGCCTTGGAGCCGGGCGGCACGACCACCATGTTGAGCCCGCCGCGCAGGTTGTAGCCGGTGATCGAGACCAGCTCCGTACGCGCGGCCGGGATGCCCTGGGTGCGGGAGGCGTTGATCAGCAGCGGGTAGTCGCCCATCGAGCCGATGTCGATCTTCCCGGCCACCATCTTCGCGGTGATGGGGGCACCGGTGTCGTAGTCCTGCCACTCGACGGTGTACTTGTCGCCGAGCCGCTTCTCGAAGTAGCCGAGGGAGCGCAGCAGCGTGCCCGCGGTCACCGTGTTGATGGTCTTCGACTGGTAGCCGATGACGATCTTCGTCTTCCCCTCGCCGCCCGCCGCGCCGGCGACCGAGCACCCCGCGGTGGCCAGCAGCATGACGGCCGCCAGGATTGTGCGCATCGTGCTCTCCTTCACCGCAGCAGGTAGGGGATGTTGATGGTGACCGCGTCCACGGGGCAGCGCGCGGCGCAGGGGCCGCAGTACCAGCACTCGTCCACGTGCATGTACGCCTTGCCGGTCTCGTCGCTGATCGCGAGCGAGTCCAGCGGGCATGCCTCGACGCAGAGCGTGCAGCCGTCGATGCAGAGCGCCTCGTCGATGGTCACGGGGACCTCGACCCTCTGGGTGATCAGGGCCATCGCTACTCCTCCTCCACGGCGCGGTTCAGGTGCCCGCGCATGGTCAGCCGGTCACCCCTGAACCGGATGAACTCCAGGTCGACCGGTCGGCCGTCGGCCAAGTGGGTGAGCCGCTCCACCATGAGCAGCGCGGCGCCGCGCGGTGCGTCGAGCGCGGCCGCAGTGTGCGCGTCGGCGTTGACCGCCTCGAGGGTGAGCTCCGCCATGCCGAGGGGCTGGCCCGCGATGCCCTCCAGGAGCACGAAGATGTCGTTGTGCTCCAGGTCGGCGTCGAACAGCGGCTCCCCGACGTCACGCACCAGATAGGTCAGGTCGAGCGAGAGCGGCAGGCCGTTGAGGCGGCGCAGGCGTTCGAGATAGACGACCTGTTCGCCGGCGGGCAGCCCGAGCCGGTGACTCACCGCTTTGGGCGGCTCCATGAGGGTCATGGTCCTGACCTGGTTGGTCACCTCGCCGTGCTCGTGCAGGGTCTCCGCCAGGCCGAGCAGCCGGTGCAGGCCGTGCGGGTACTTCTCCCCTGCGACCGTGGTGCCCACGCCCGGGCACCGCTCGACCAGGCCCTCCTCACGCAGCAGACCGAGCGCCTCGCGCACGGTGTTGCGCGAGGCGCCGAACTCGCGCGCCAGCGCCGTCTCCCGCGGCAGCTGCCCGCGCGGGAAGTGCCCGTGGACGATCTGCCTGCGCAGCAGGTCGGCCACCTGCCGGGCGTGATCGGCCCGGCGCCGTGTGGGTCCCACTTGTGTGCCTCCCGGGGGTCCTCGATCGGCCTCCGACAAGCACAACCTAGCAATCCGGTAGGGAAATAGGGATAACGGCTAGGTTGCGCCACCCGGCCATCCCCGCCACCCACCCCCTAACAGCCGTTTCCCGAGAATCCCGTCAAGATCTGCCACCCCTCACGACGCCGCCAGACCTCATGCCGCCCGCACCGGGCGCAGCGCGCCGGCCCAGGCGAGGAGCTGGTCGAGCACGGCGTCCAGCTTCTCCTCGTGGACGGCGGCGGGCTTGAACTCGGACATGTTCTCGAAGTCCGTGAAGAGCGAGAGCGCCACCAGCTGCGACACGGTGGCCACGCTCACCTGGGAGAGGATCTGGCGCAGGTGCTCGACGGCCCGGGCCCCGCCGTCCACCCCGTACCCGACGAAACCGGCCACCTTGCTGTTCCACTCGGCGTACAGGAAGTCGACAGCGTCCTTGAGCGCGCCGGGGATGGAGCGGTTGTACTCGCGTCACGAAGACGAACGCGTCAAACGAGGCGATCTTCTCGGACCAGCGCTTGGTGTGCTCGTGCGCGTAGTTGCCCATTGGTGGCGCCTGGCCACGGCAGGCCGCCTGCTGCGCGAGTCCGACGCCTCGGTGGCGGAAGTGGCCCAGCGGGTCGGGTACGGATCGGAGTTCGCCTTCGGGAACGCGTTGAAGCGGCAGTTCGGGGTATCGCCCGGCAAGTACCGACGCCAGGTTGCCGCCTGACCCGATGCGTCAGATGGGAATTTAGGGGTGTTTGGGCCGGATGAGCGCTGGTTACACCACAATGGACCAATGGCATACCCTCCGCAGCCTCCGCCACCCCAGCCTCAGCCGCAAGGACCGTGGGGCGCGCAAGGAGCGCCGCAGGGGTACGGCCCGCCCCCGAACCCCCATCCCCATTACGGCCCCCCTCCCAACTACGGCCCGCCACCCGGCCAAAGCGGCCCGCCGCAGCCGGGTCACGGCCAAGGACACCCCGGTCCCGGCCAGGGCCAATCCGGCTATGGCGGCACACCACCACCCGGATACGGCCCACCACCTGGATACGGCCCGCCGTACGGGCACCGGATGGAGCCGCAGCGGACGCTGGTGCTCCCGTCCTCGCCCCCGAAGAGCAACAACGCGCTGATCATCGGCCTGGTCATCGGCCTGGCCGTGCTGCTCGTGGGGGGCGGTGCCGGCGCGTTCCTCTACCTGCGCGGCTCCGGCTCGAAGCCGACGGTCGCCCTGCAGAGCGCCGAGCCGTTCCCCACGACCGCGACGCAGCCGCCGTCTGACCCGCCCTCGGAGACGGCCTCACCGTCGGACCCGCCGACCTCGGAGCCCGCGACCCCGACCCCCAGCGACACCCAGACCTCCTCCGACCGCGTCGATCCAGGCTCGCCGCTCACGGACAAGGAGTTCGACGACTGGGACTTCAAGCTCGGAGACGTGAAGCTCCAAGCCAAGAGGGTCGGCGGCTGGACGTACAGCACCTGCGACCCGGTGGACGCCAAGGGCGTGCTGGCCCAGAACGACTGCCAGCGCGCCATCCAGCTCGCGTACACGGCCTACGGCGGGCACATCAAGGCGGTCCAGCTCATCATGTCCTTCCCCACCGAGCAGGCCGCCAAGAAGACCGTCACGCGGCTGGCCTCGCTCGACTCGGACGCGCTGAAGTGGCGCACGGACAAGACACACAGCACCTACGCCTACGGCAAGATCCGTTCGGGCTACGCCAAGAAGTACGTGGTCGTCACGGTCCTCACCGCGGACAAGACCGCCAAGGCGCTGGCCACGCACTATCACTCATACCTGCAGAGCGACCACGCGAGCTACTTCCTCTTCCGCGACCTGACCATCACGAGCTAGGCAGCCGGACGTGCGCCGCCCCCTCACCCCGGATCGGCGCCGGGCATCCGAACCACCGCAGTAGTTGTCAGAGCAACGCTAGCTCTCCTAGTCGTGCTAGTTTGCATGGTATGTCAATCGCCGCCCGCCGAGCACGGGAACGTGCGCAACGCCATCAGCTGATCATCACCGCCGCCCGCGAACTGGCCGAGTCGGAGGGCTGGGACGCCGTGACGACCCGGCGCCTGTCGGAACGGGTCGAATACAGCCAGCCGGTGCTCTACAGCCACTTCAAAGGCAAAGACGCCATCGTACGGGCGGTGGCGATCGAGGGGTTCGCGGAGCTGGCGAGCAAGCTGCGCGCGGCGCGCGAGGCTTCGCAGGAGCCGGGCGACGACCCCAAGGCGGTGCTGCGCCAGGTCGCGATGGCCTACCTCGACTTCGCCCGCACCCACAGCGCCCTGTACGAGGCCATGTTCGTCATGCCGATCGCCGTCCCCTTCGCCACGGAGGAGACGCCGGAGGAGCTGCGCGAGGCGTTCGGCGAGTTCGTACGCGCGCTGGAGCCGGTGGCCGGGAAATACCACCCCGGCACCTTCGCCGAGGTGGTGTGGGCCGCCCTGCACGGCCTCGCGACCCTCACCCACGACCGCCGGATCCCAGCCGAGCACCAGCAGGACAGAATCGACCTCCTCATGGACCAGCTCACCCGCCCCGGCTGAACGGACACGCCAGTGAAAGAGGTCAGGCCAGCAACCCCCGCTGCCGACCGGCCGCGGCCGCCTGCGTGCGGGTGGAGACCTCCAGCTTGCCCAGAATGTTGGACACGTGGACACTGACCGTCTTCTGCGCGATGAACAGCCGCTCCGCGATCTCCCGGTTGGTCAGCCCCTCGGCGACCAGCCGCAGCACCTCCACCTCCCGAGCCGTCAACCCGCCGTCGCCCTGCCCGCCACCGCCGAACCTGGCCCGCCGCCCGAACTCCAGCAGCGCGTTCTCCAGCGGCGCCGCTCGCAGCTTCCCCGCCGTCTCCCGGGCGAGGGCCCACTGCGCCTGCGCCTCATCCCGGTCTCCGGCCGCCAGCAGCGCCTCGGCCAACCGCCACCGGGCACGCGCCACCTCGTAGACGAACCCGAAGTCGAACGCCTCCACCACCCGGCGCCACAGCTCCACGTCGAGCCGCCCGTGCACGCGATGCCACTCCGCCTCCACGCGCACCGCCCAGGCCAGCCCTTCGGGCCCGAGGTGCCCGGGCTCGCCGGTGGGCCCGGAGTCGACGGCGAGGCGGGCGCGGGCGCGGAGCTCGTCGGCGCCCTCGGTCGTGCCCAGCTCGGCCAGCGCCCACAGCCCGATGGCGGCCATCCGGAGCACGCCCGCCTCGCCGTCGACCATCGGCGCCATGACCGCGCGCACGTGGTCGAGCGCCGCCGCGGGGTCGCCGTGCCAGAGCGCGTGCTCGGCGGCCAGGCCGCGGGACATGTACGCGGCAAGCTCGCTGTACCAGAACGGCCGCAGCCGGCTCAGTCTCTCACCGACCGCGGGCAGATCCCGCGCCACCTCGATGAAGAGCGCGAACGACGACAGGATCGCCTCCGGCAGTGTGCCCACCCGCGTGCCGAACCCGGACGCGACCGCCTCGGCCTGGTCCCACTCGCCGGCCACGTAGTGGATCAGGAACCGCAGGAACCGCAGATCGGTGCCGTAGGTGCTCCACTTGAGCCCGGTCTCGAACGCCACGCGGATGCCGTCGTCGGCCACCTCGGCGGCCTCGGCGAGCAGGCCCTGCTCGTAGTGGATGCGGGCGTGGTGGAAGCGGGCACGCAGGTCCATGGCCAGGTCGCCGCTGCCCTCGGCGGAGGCGGTCTCGATCAGCTCGTGGGCCTTGTCCAGGTCGCCGCGGAGCTCCACGTAGGTGGCCAGCGAGAGCAGGGCGCCCACCTCGGCGTCTCTGACCCCGGCGGCGCGGGCGGTCTCCAGCGCCCGAGCGGTCACGGCCTCGACGTCACGATGGCGGTCGCTCCAGAGCAGCGTGCGGGCGTGGGTCGCCAGGGCGCGGGCCAGCGCCGCCTGGTCCTCGGCGCTCTCGACCGCGCGCTCCGCCGCCGCGATGGCGCCCGGCTGGTCGGCCTCGTACAGGTAGTAGGCGAGCCGCTCGCTGACCTCGGACGTCGGCGGCAGAGCCCTGAGCTGGACGGCCGCCCGATGGTTGTCGCCGCTGTCGGCCGCCATGACGGCGCTGCGGAACGCCAGCCGCTCCCGGCTCTCCCCCACCAGGTCGGCGGCCCCTTCGACCCGATCCCACAGGCCGAGCGCGCGGTCGTAGTGGCTGTGCGCCTCGGCCGGCGCACCGAGCCGCTCGGCCAGGCGGCCCGCCTCGACCGACGCCGACAGCGCCCCGGCCAGCTCGTGGCCGGCGAGGTGGTGGTAGGCCAGCTCGGCGGGTGACGTCAGCAGCCGGGCGAAGGCGGCATGCAGCCGGGTGCGCTCGCCGGGCAGCAGGTCGGTGTAGACGGCCTCCTGGAGCAGCGCGTGGCGGAACGCGTATCCGTAGCCGTCGACCCTGAGCAGCCCGCGCGAGACGATCTCCCTGACCGCCTCCTCGAACTCCGCCAGCGGCAGCCCCGACACCTCCCGCAGCAGCTCGTCCTCCACCCGGCGCCCCGCCACGGCGGCGGCCCGCAGCACCCGCTGCCCCGCCTCGGACAGCACTTCGACCCTGGTCATGAGCAGGCTGGCCAGCCCGTCGGGCAGGCTGTCGCCCTCGGCCATGGCCGCGAACAGCTCCTCCGCGTAGAACGGGTTGCCGTCGGCACGGGACACGATGACGCCGAGCTCCTGAGCGTCCACCTCGCCCAATGTGGCCACATAGTCGGACATGTCGCCGGAGGCCAGCGGCCCCAGCTCGACGCCCGTCACCGTGGGCAGCCGCTTCAGCTCGGCCAGCACGGACCGGAGCGGATGGCGGCGGTGGAGGTCGTCGGTGCGGTATGTGCCGGCCACGCAGACCCGCTCGCTCTGCACCATGCGGCTGAGGAAGACCAGCAGATCGCGGGTGGACCGGTCGGCCCAGTGCAGGTCCTCGATCACGAACAGCACGGGCTGGATGTCGGCCAGCAGCCCGAGCAGCGAGCCGAACAACCGCTGCTGCGTGAGCCCGGTCGAGGGCACGCTCTCCGTGCCCGGCAGCAGCTGGCCCAGCATGGGATGGGCGGCGGCGGCCTCGCGCACGGCCGGCTCCGCGCCGCGCAGCGCGTCGGCCAGCGGCAGGTAGGGCAGTGAGTCGCCCAGCTCGGCGCACTGGCCGACCAGCACGTGGAAGCCGCGCTCACGGGCCTCCGAGACCAGCTCGGCGACCAGCCGGGTCTTGCCTATGCCCGCGTCTCCGCCGACGAGCGCCACCCCTGCCATGCCCTCGGCGGCGGACTGCAGCACCCGCACGAGTCTGGCCAGCTCAGCAGAGCGCCCGACGAGAAGACCATTCACGCCAGAAACTATGCCACCCCTCACCGACATTCGATTGGTCCAGAAAGCCGGCCCGAGATTGGCCCTCACCGACATACCAAGCGCATCCTACGCTGCCATTTCGTGATCCATCCAACCACTTTCGCCCTCTTCGTGGCGGCCTCGCTGGCCCTGGTCCTCATCCCGGGCCCGAACCACCTCTACATCACCGCAAGAGGCCTCGCCCAGGGCAGGGCGGCGGGCCTGGCCAGCGCGTTCGGCGTGGAGGCCGGCACGCTCGTGCACATCGCGGCCGCCGCCGCGGGTCTCTCGTACGTGATCGCACGGTCGGCGACGCTGTTCGCGATCGTGAAGTGGGTCGGCGTCGCGTACCTCATCTACCTGGGCGTGCGCGCGTTCACCGGCAAGCAGTCGGACGCCGGCACGCCGCCCCCGCAGCCGCTGCGCACGGTCTTCCTCGAAGGCGTGCTGGTCAACGTGCTGAACCCCAAGGTGGCGCTGTTCTTCCTGGCGTTCCTGCCGCAGTTCGTCGACCCGGGCGCGGGCTCGCCCGCGCTCCAGATCGTGCTGTTCGGCCTCACGCTGCTGCTCCTGGGGCTGATCTCCGACATCGTGTACGCGTTCACCGCCGGCGCCCTCGGCACCCGGCTCAACGCCTGGGCCAAGACCCTCCGGTACGTCAGCGGCATCGTCTACCTGGGACTTGGAGTGGCCACGGCGTTCGCCGGGAGAAAATGACCTCATGGCGCCCAGGAAACAGCAGGAGATCTTCGATGCGACGTTGCGGCTCGTGGCCGAGAAGGGCTACGACGGGCTGACCGTCGAGGGGGTCGCCGAGCTGTCGGGCGTCAACAAGACCACGATCTACCGCTGGTGGCCGTCGAAGGCCGCGCTGCTGGGGGCGGCGCTGGTGGAGGCCGACGTGCTGGGGTTCGAGGCGCCCGACACGGGCAGCCTGCGCGGTGACCTGGTCGTGCTGGTGGAGGGCGTCAAACGGCTGCTCACCGAACCGCCCGCCAGCGACATCGCCGTCGTCGCGCTCGCCGCCGCCGTCCGCCATCCCGAGCTGGACGCGCGGCGCTTCTTCGCCGACCGGTTCGCGCGGGAGCGGGAGATCTTCGAGCGCGCGGTACGGCGGGGCGAGCTCAAGGAGTCGGTCGACCCGATGCTGATCGTCGACCTGCTGGCCGGTGCCGTGTGGATGAGGGCGGTCTTCCGGGGCCTGCCTGTCGCGGACGACTTCCCCGCCGAGGCGGTCTCGACGCTCCTCGACGGCATCTGAGCCTTACAACGCCTCCGAGAGCGCGGCGGGGATGCGGTCCAGCACCGGGTGCGGCACCAGCCCGTACGCGTAGAAGTCGACGGCGAGCGCCCCCGCCGCCTTCGCCCCCCGGGCCTTGGCCACCAGCCGGTCCGTCGAGTCGCTGTCCGGATGGCCGGGGCGCAGCACGGCCCGCACCTCCCGGTCCTTCCCCACCGACCGCAGGTAGGCCCCCACGTCGTCGGCCACCCGGGCCGCGTCCCGCGCGTACGCGAGCACCCCGAACCCGGGCACGAGATCTCCCAGAGCCACCAGATCGACCCCCAGCTGCCAGGCGTCGTGGGCCGCGAGCCCGGGCGTGGGCAGCCCGTCCGTGTAGCCCTTGACCGCGCCGGTCGAGTCGATGAACACCAGCTTGGACCCCTCGTCGGCCACCGCCGACGCCACCTCCGACACCAGTGTGGTGACGGTCTCGGACCGGGCCCGGGCGTAGGCCACGACGTCGGGCCCCGCGTACGCGGTCAGCGCCGCCCTGGTCACCTCGCCCTGCGCGGGCGGGTCGCCGTCGAAGACGCCGCCCACGATCCTGGCGCACTCGTCCCGCGCCACCTCGGCGTTCACGCCCAGGTCGGTGGCGCGGCGCATGCAGTAGTCACAGAAGCACAACCCGAACAGGTACGCGTCCATCGGCCCGAGCGGCACGAACGAGCGCTGCGGCTTGAGCGGCCTGAAGTGCAGCGACTCGGCCACCACACTGTCGACCCCGAGCCTGGCCACCGACCTGGCGAGCGCGACCGCGTACTCGCGCACGTCGGGGTGGGCGGGGCACAGGTCGGTGAGCGAGCCGCGGTCGCCGAAGCAGTCGCGTACGGTCACATCGGGATGCTCCGTGCCGAGCGTGGCGTTGCGCAGGAACACCGTCCATCCGTGGAGCTTCATGGACCGTTTCGCACATGCCTCGCGAAGCCCGTCGAGGGCGTTCAGGTAGCCGGGCACGGGAGAAAGGCGGAGCCCTGCGAACAGATCGGGCGGCGGGACGAAGTGGGCCCCGTCGTGACGGATGGTCAGCCGGGACAGTCCGTGCGGGGTGACGTCGCGGGAGGCGTGGTGCACGGCTCCGACGGTGACGCCGTTCACGCCGTACGCGCTGATCCTGTCGAGCACCCGCTCGACGCCTTCGCCGCGCAGATCCTCGACGAAGACGTACACCGAACTGTCCACAACCAGACCTTAAGCGCTCTTGTGAGCGACGAAGTCGATCTCTACCAGGATGCCCAGCAGCTGGGATCCTACGGTGGTGCGAACGGGGTACGGCTGGCTGAAATAGGACTTGTAAACCTCGTTGTAGGCCGCGAAGTCGCGCTCGAGGTGCTGCAGGTGGACCGTGGACTTGACCACGTCGTCGAAGCCGAGCCCGTGGGCGGCCAGGATGGCGCCGAGGTTGCGCATGACCTGGTGCGTCTGGGTGGCCACGTCGTCGCCGACGATCTCACCGGTGTGCGGGTCGAGCGGGCCCATGCCGGAGGTGTAGACGAAGTCGCCGACCACGAGACCCTGCGAGTACGCGCCGATGGGGGCCGCGCCTTCCGTGGTCCTGAGCTCCTTTTTCACCCATAACTCCCTAGAAGTTGGTGCTTATGGTGCCTACGACACGGTAGTCCTGGTCCACCAGGGGCAGCATCCGCCACTTGTCGAACGCGGTGCAGGGATGGGAGATGCCGAATCCCAGCAGGTCACCGGGCTCGAGCCCGTTGGCGTGCACGACGGTGTGCTGGTCCTGCATCTTCACGATCGTGACGCCGTCGCGGCGTGGGATGGGCAGACCCTCGTCGTAGGGAGCGTCCCGCTTGCCCATGCCCACGATCGCCAGCCCCGGCTCTGGCGTGGACAGCACGTGCGCCCACACCTCCAGCGCCGGGCGCAGCTCTCCGTCGATGCGGTTGAACGGGGTGCGCTCGCGGTAGTAGCCGTCGTCGTGGGTGACGTACGCGCCGCTGCGCAGCAGGATCCTCGCCTGGGTGGCGACGAGCTCCCGGCCGATCACGTCGAACCACTGGCTGCCGCCCACGGACAGGATGGGGCTTTTGACGCGGACGTACTCGACGGCATCCTGCAGCAAGGACAGATATTTCCGGACATCGTCGGCGGTCTTCAGCGCGCCCTCGTACCCGGCCACCCCGGCCAGTTCGACGTTGGGGACCGCCTGCACATACGCCGCCAGCTCCAGCAGCTGATCCAGCGACCTGCACCCGGCTCGTCCACCTTCGTGTCCCAGCTCCACCAGCACCCGGAACGGCCTGGATGCGGCATGACGAGCGAGAATGTCGACCCCGGCCCGGGAGTCGACGAAGCTCAGGAACTCGAACCCGGGATCACGCTCCAGCTCACCGGCCGCCCAGGCGAGCCCCGCCGGATCCACGACCTGGTTGGCGACCATGATCCGGCCCGCCCCGAACCCGCGGACCACCCGCCCCTGCCGCGGCGTCGCGACCGTGAGCCCCCAAGCGCCGGCTTCGAGCTGAAGCGCGGCGATCTCAGCGGACATGTGCGTCTTCGCGTGCGGCGCCAGCTCCATCCCGTGGTCGCGGACGAAGGCCGCCATCGTGGCGACGTTGTGCTCCAGCGCGTCCCGGCGCACCACCATGAGGGGAAAGTCGAGCCCACCCCCGAAGACCTGCTGCCCGAGCACGACACCCCTTTCGTCCGCGTCCGACCCTATCTCAGACGGTTGACGGATCACGGCCGGAGCGCACGCCCGGGAGTCGCGCCGGTCAGCTCGCCCCCGGCCAGCACGCGTACGCCTGACACGAGCACGTCGTCGACCCCGGCCGCGAGCGTGCGCGGAGTCCCGTACGTCGCCCGGTCGTCCACGGCCGCCGGGTCGAACACCACCACGTCGGCCGCGAACCCGTTCCGCACCAGCCCCCGGTCCACCAGCCCGAAGCGCCTGGCCGGGTGCGAGGCCAGGTGCACCACCGCCTGCTCCCAGGTCCAGTCCGCCAGCTCCCGCACGTGCCGGCCGAGGAACCTGGCGAACGCCCCGAAGCCGCGCGGATGCGGATGGCCGCCCACATAGATGCCGTCGGAGCCGCCGGTGTGCGAGGGGTGCCGCAGAATCCTGCGTACCGACTCCTCGCCCTCCGGGCCCTCGTCGGGCCGGGCGGACACGACCCCGGCCTCCAGCCGCGTCTCCGTCAGGAGGCGGCGGCAGAACTCCGCGGGCGCCACCCTTGCCCGCTCGGCCGCCGCGACCATGGTGAGGCCCTCCGCCCACTCCAGTCCGGGCGCGTGCGAGATGGTCAGCCGCGGCCAGGTGGCGTCCAGCGTCGGCCACCAGCCGTCCAGCTCGCCGGACGCGATCATCTCCAGCGCCCGGTCCGTCTCGGCGCCGGGCACGGAGTCCGGGAGCACGACCATGGCCAGGATCGTGTTGCCACGCAGGTAGGGGTAGGTGTCGAAGGTGAGGTCCACGCCCTTGCCGAGCGCCTCCTCGACCAGCGGCAGCAGCACGTCCGCGGGACCGTGCAGGTGGGAGACGTGGACGGCGGCGCCGGAGCGCTCGGCGATGTCCATGACCTCGGCCATGCCCACGCCTGCCTGCGCGCCGTAGGCCCGCATGTGGGTCACGTACGGGAGCCCGCCGAGCGGGGCGCACAGGGCGGCCAGCTCCTCGGCGGTGGCGTAGCGGCCTGGGAGGTATTCGAGGCCGGTGGACAGGCCCGCCGCTCCTTCCGACAGGCCCCTCTCGACGTGCCGCAGCATGGCCGCCAGGTCGTCGCGGGAGGGCCGGTCGGACGAGGGCCCCATGACGTCGTAGCGGATGGTGCCGTGTGGGAGGAGGTAGGCGGTGTTCAGTGCCACGGCGCGGTCGTAGCCGTCGAGCAGCTCGCCCACGCTCAGCGGAGCGTCGCGCGGAACACCCCCGGACAGCGCGCTCCCGGGCAGCGGGCCGTTGACGGCGGCGAAATAGCGGGAGACGTAGGCGACGGTCGCGGCCGAGCCGGGGGCGAAGGACAGGCCGTCCTGCCCGAGCACGAACGTGGTCACGCCCTGCCGGAGCGCGGCCCGCTGCACCTCAGGGTCGAACACGGCCGCGTCCCCGTGGGCGTGGCAGTCCACGAAGCCCGGCGCGACGAACCGCCCCGTCGCGTCGATCACTGTCTCCGCCTGCGCGCCGGCGAGCCTCCCGACCGCCACGATCCTTCCGTCCGCGACCGCCACATCCGCCCGGTACGGCGGGGCGCCCGTGCCGTCGAGCACCCGGCCACCGCTGATGACTACGTCGAAGCTCACCCCAGGATTCAATCAGAGCCGCGCGAGTACGCCGGGGCGCACTGCGCGGACTTGTCGATGGGCCGCGCGGCCAGCAGGGTCCGGGCTCGGGCCCGGTCCAGGTTCCAGCCGTTCCAGGGGTCGGGGCGGTCGAGCCCGTTGGCCGCGACCACGTCGGCGAGCACGCAGCTGCGCTGCGGCTCGGGCAGCTTGTCCAGGGCGGGCACCGCCTCCGCGCCGAGGTCACCCAGGTAGTCGGAGTCCATCTTGGTGACGCCGCGCACCTCGACCTGTGTCTGGGCGACCTGGAGGTCGGGGTTCACGATGGCGAACGCGCCCAGGCCCAGCCCGGTGACCAGCACGACCGTACGCGGGAGCCAGCCGGAGCCGTGGCCCAGGAGCCGTACCGCACCGGCCAGCAGCACCAGCGCGAACAGCGCGCCCAGCCACCACACCGTGGCCTGCACGGACAGCCTCAGCCTGGACAGGCCGTAGGCGTCGGTGTAGAGGTTCATGCGGTGCAGGGCGGAGGCCAGCACCACCATGGTCAGCCCGCACAGTACGCCGAGCAGCACGGCCAGCAGCAGGCGCTCGCGCCGCTCGACCTTGAGCAGCCCACTGGCGACCGCCACGATGCCCAGCACGAACACGCTGACCACCACGAGCTGGAAGAATCCCTGTCTTGCGTATTCGGCGTAGGTCAGTCCGGCCGTCTTCAGCACCCAGGTGTTGCCGCCGAACAGCGCCGTGATCTGGACCGCCACGAAAGCGGCGAACAGCAGGTTCACCGCCGTGAGCGGCAGGATCCAGACACTCCTGCTCACACTGAACTTCGTGTCGGGCCCCACCGGGTCGGCCACGGGCCTGAGCGCGACCAGGACCACGGCGGCCAGCAGCACGGCGAACAGCGCGAAGAGGAAGATCCGCAGCGGCGCCGAGTCCGCCCAGTCGGGCGCGGTGGTCAGCCGCTCCACGAAGGAGGCGAACACCGCGTCCGCCGACGCGAACAGCAGCCCGAACACCAGGAGCAGCACCGCGGTGATGCCCAGCGCGGCCAGCGTCGGCATGACGCGCCGCTTGGCCGACATCTTCTTGAACGGCTCGGCCAGGAACCACGGCACCGGCCCCAGCGCGAGCAGCACCGAAACGCCGCCCCTGATCACGCCGAGCCATCCCGCTCCGGCTCCCGACACGGCCAGCGCACCCAACCCGGCCCCTGCCACGAGCAGGATCGCGACCAGCCAGTCGGCGTCACGCACCGCCGCCATGGAGATCAGGAAGTACGCCGTCAGCCCGAGCGCCACCGTCCACGGCGTCATCCGCCGCATCACGGCAGGTAGCGCCGCCGCCCCAAGCACCATGGACACCAGCACGATCCCGAGCCCGACCTGCGCGTCCGGCAGCGCCACCGCCGCGAACACCCCCGCCCCGGCCGCCGCGGGCAGCAGCCAGCGGGGCGGCTCGGGCAGGTCGGGCTTGGGGAAGAGCGGCGGCGGCACGTACGGGGGCGGCCCCGCCTGATTCCGGTACGGCCCCGCCACCTGCGGCTGGGCCGCCTGACCGCCCCACTGGCCATGCACCGAAGAACCGCCCGTCTGAGCCTGCACCGAGGAACCGCTCGCCTGAATCTGCGCCGAGAGACCACCAGCCTGGGGTGGCGCCGAGGGACCGCCCGCCTGAGCCTGCGCCGGGAGGCCGCCCATCTGGCCGTGCGGCGAGGGACCCCTCGCCTGGGCTTGCGCCGGGCCACCTGCCTGTGCCTGCGTAAAGTGGCCCACCGCCTGGGCCGCCGGCGTCGCCGCCTGGGCCGCCGATGGGTAGCCCGCGGCTTGAGTCATCGAGTGATACGCCGCGACCTGCGCCGACTGGTAGGCGGCAGCGGCGGCCCGGCGGCCCGAACCGGCGCCCAGTGAAGCGCCGACCGCGCCCATGAACGCGATGCACAGGATGAAGGTGACCAGCGCCAGCCCGTCGCCGACGGTCACGCTGACGAGCACGGCGGCGAACAGGCCGACCAGGAACCCGATCAGCATGCCGATGACGCCGCCGCCGATCATCCTGGCGAACCCGCCACCCCCAGACGGCGCCGGCGGCCCCACGGCCGCGCCTCCACTGGAGGTCCCCACGGCCGCGCGTCCACCGGGCGCTCCCGCACCAGCGCCGCCACCGGCCCCACGCCCCGCCACGGGCCCTCCGGCCGCGAGCCCCACCGCCACGGGGCCGGCCACAGGCCCCACCGCAACACCGTCGCCCGGCACGCGCCCTTCGACCGCACCGCCACCGGAGGCGTTCGCCCTCGCCAAGTCGCCGCCGGGCGCGGGTTCCGCTGCCACGGCGCTACCGCTCGACGCGACACTCGCGGCGTCGTTGCCAGGCGCCCCTGCCGTCGCCAGTTCCGCGAGCACCGCGAGCCCGGCAGCGGCGTCATCGCCGGCCGCCTGCTCCGACGCCGCAGCACCGCCCTCGGACACCGCACCACCGCTGGACACAGCACCACCGCTGGACGCCGCACCGCCGTTCGACGCAGACCCGCCGCTGGACACCGAACCACCATTGGACGCCGCACCACCGTTCGACGCAGGGCCGCCGTTGGACACAGGCGCGCCGTCGGACGCAGGCCTGGCCGCCGCGACGCCGATGGGCGCGCCTTCCCCGACCGCAGCGGCGAGCCCGGCAGCGGTCTCGTCGCCGACGGCGTGTCCCAGCCGAGGCGCGTCACTCTCGGAGACGGCGGCGCCCCCCACCGAGGCGCCCGCTCCGGCCACCAGCTCCCCCTCGCGATCGGCGCCCGCCACCAGACCGCCTCCGGCAGGCCCATCGCCCATCTCCAGGCGCCGCTCGGCGACCCCGTTGCCCACCGCGTCGGCCGCGAAGGGACCGGCGCCGACCCTCGTGTCCCCCTGTGCCGGGGCCGCCTCCACGGTGCGGGGCAGTCGCTCGTCCTCCGTGCCCCGCTCGCCCTCTAACGGCGCATCCGCCATCGTCATCCTCCCTGGTAAATCGACGACCATGCGGCACCCCGCACAATCGTCGATGCGAATGGAGCCCCCGTGCAGCTCGACGATCTCCTTCACGATGGCCAGCCCCAGCCCGGCGCCCCCGGAGTCGGCCGCCCGCCCCGTGTCCAGCCGGGAGAAGCGCTCGAACACCCGCCCCTGGGCAGAAGCCGGGATCCCCGGCCCCTGGTCGGCGACCGTCACGCGTACCCCGGCCCCTGAGGGGGTGGCGCTCACGGTCACCACCCCGTCCGGCGGGCTGTGCCGTACCGCGTTGTCGAGGAGGTTGGCCAGGACTTGGGCGAGCAGGTCGGGGTCGGCGCGTACCGCCAGACCGGCGGGCGACGGCCGGATCGCGACGTCCTCGCGGGCCAGCGACGCCTCGCGGACCGCCTGCTCGATCAGCGGCGCCAGCTCGATCGCCTCGGGCTCGATCAGCCGCACGCCGGAGTCCAGCCGTGACAGGTCCAGCAGCTGGGCCACGAGGCGGCCGAGGCGCTCGGTCTGGGAGAGCGCGGTCCGCATCGTGACGGGGTCGGGGGCGGAGACGCCGTCCACGACGTTCTCCAGGACCGCGCGCAGGCCGGTGATGGGGGTGCGGAGCTCGTGGCTGACGTTCGCGATGAGCTCGCGCCGCTGCCGGTCCACCTCGCCGAGGTCGGCCGCCATCGCGTTGAACGCCCTGGCCAGCTCGCCGACCTCGTCGCGAGACGTGGCGGTCACGCGCAGCCCGTACAGGCCCTTGGCGATCGTCTGGGCGGCGCTGGCCATCTGGCGCAGCGGCTTGGTCATCCCCATGGCCAGCAGCTGCACCATGATCAACGCCAGGACCACCGCGACCGCGATGCGTACCTCGCGGGAGAGGCCGGAGTTGAGCCCGACCTCGTTCACCACGAACGCGGTCCCCACGGCCAGCACGATCACGATGCCGAGCTTGACCTTGATCCGGCCCAGGAAGTCGAGCGGCCTCATCGGCGGACCAGGGCGTAGCCGACGCCGTGCACCGTGCGTACCACGTCGGAGCCCAGCTTGCGGCGCAGCGCCCGGACGTGGCTGTCCACGGTCCTGGTCGCCGCGGCCTCCGAGAAGCCCCACACGTCCGACAGCAGCCGGTCCCGCTCGAAGACCTGCCCGGGCCGCTCCGCCAACCGGCGCAGCAGGTCGAACTCGGTCCTGGTGAGCTGCGCCTCCGCACCCCCCACGAACACCCGGCGGGCCGCCGTGTCGATCTCCACCTCGCCCACTCTGATCACCGTGTCCTCGGCCGCGAGCTGGGCCGCCCGCTGGACCCTGCGCAGCAGCGCGTGGATCCTGGCCACCAGCTCGCGCATGCTGAACGGCTTGGCCAGGTAGTCGTCGGCCCCCACCCCGAGCCCGACCAGCACGTCGGTCTCCTCGCCGAGCGCGGTCAGCATGAGCACGGGCACAGGCCTGGCCGCCTGCATCCTGCGGCACACCTCTAACCCGTCGAGCCCCGGCAGCAGCCGGTCGAGGATCACCAGGTCGGGCTCCGCCCTGCCGTACTGGATCAGGGCGTCCTGCCCGTCGCCGGCCACCCTGACGTCGAAGCCCTCGGCGGCCAGCCGGTTCCGTACGGCCAGCGCGATCGTCTCATCGTCCTCGACCACGAGGATGCGTCGCTGCTCTGCCACGTACGAAAGCCTAGAAGCGCCCTGTGCAGACGACACTCCTAAATCTGTGCACAAACAGTGCAGACTTGGCTGGTGAACACCGCTGGATACCTCAGCCGCATCGGCCTGCCCGACCTGCTCAACGCCCCCACCAGCGCGGACAACCTGCGAGCGCTCCACATCGCGCACATCGAAAAGGTCTCGTACGAGGCGCTGGAGATCTGGCTCGGCCGCACCACCACCGTCGATCCCCTCGAGTCGGCAGAGCGCATCATCCGGGGCCGCGGCGGCTACTGCTACCACCTCAACGGCGCCTTCTCCGAGCTGCTCAGGACGCTGGGATACGACGTGACCAGGCACGTCGGCGGCGTCCAGAACCGCGGCGCGGAGCCCGGCATCACCGCCAACCACCTGGTGCTCACCGTGCGGGGCCTCCCGTCGGAGGACAATCCCGGCGGCGAGTGGCTGGTCGACCTGGGGCTCGGCGACGCGCTCCACGAGCCGCTCCCCCTGATCGCGGGCACGTACCGGCAAGGTCCTTTCGAGTACGGCCTGCGGCCGTCGGAGGTCGCGCCGGGCGGCTGGCGATTCGAGCACGATCCGAGTGGTTCGTTCCAGGGCATGGACTTCGACCCGGCCCCCACGGACATGTCGGCGTTCGTCGATATGCACCGGCACTTGACCACCTCACCGACGTCCGGCTTCGTGCGCACGGCCACGGTCGTGCGGCGGGACGCGTACGGCGTGGACATCGTGCGCGGGCTCGTGCTGAGCCGCATCGGCGGCAAGGCACTCTCGGTCACCCTGGACAACGCGCGGGACTACTTCGCGGCGCTGGCGGACATCTTCCTGCTGTCTCTCGACGACGTGAGCGCCCAGGAGAAGGAGAAGCTCTGGCGCAAACTTTTCGACGCGCACGAGGCCTGGCTGGCCGGTGACCCGTCGTGACGGCCGTACGCTATCGTGCACCTCGACATGGCTGAGACCAGGAAGCTGGCCGGGAGGTACCGGCTGCTCAACCCCCTGGGCGCGGGATCCGTCCGCCTGGCCTTCGACGAGTCGGAGCACCGTGACGTCGCGGTCAGAGAGCTACGGGTGCCGGCCGAGTTGCGCGACGCCGCGCTGCAGGAGGCGCGCAGGGCGTCCGGGCTGCGGCACGCCTCCATCGTGCGGGTGCTGGACGTGGTGATCGAGGACCGCACGCCGTGGCTGGTCATGGAGTTCGTGTCCGGAGCGTCGCTGGAGCAGACCGTACGTTCACGCGCCCCGCTGCCGATGGCGCAGGCGGCCAGGGTGGGCGTCTGCGTCCTGTCGGCCCTGACGGTCGCGCACGAGGCCGGTATCGTGCACGGGCGCGTCGAGCCGGGCAATGTCCTGCTCACTCCGACCGGTCGCGCGGTGCTGACCGGCTTCGGCTTCCCCAGCCTCAGCATGCTGCCCTCCGCCGACATGTGGTCCCTGGCCGCCACGCTGCACTTCGCGGTGGAGGGGCGCCCACCGGGACAGGTGCCCGCGGAGGGCGCGGATCCGCTCAGGTCGCTGATCAGAGCCATGCTCCACCCGTCGGGCCCGCCGCCGCCGGAAGTGATACGCGAGACCCTGGACCTCCTGGCCGTGGACCGCCCGCTGGACGTGATCGTCCGGACGGCGGGGCCGCTGCCGGTCCCCGAGGTGGCCGCGATCGGGCTCTCCCTGATCGACCAGCTCCAGGCCGCGGACACGTTCCACGGCGGGGTGCAGCCGAGCAACGTCCTCCTCGACGCCGAGGGCCGGGCGCGGCTGATCCCGCTGCTGAGGTCGGGAACTCTCGCGGCCTACACGGCCCCGGAGGCCACCCACACCCTGGCAGCCGACCTGTGGTCGCTGGGCGCCACGCTCTTCACCGCTGTCGAGGGCGTGCCACCCGCGCCGGGCGCGCCGCTGACCAGAGCCGGCGCGCTGGCTCCCGTCCTGTTCCGCCTGCTGTCGGGCAACCCCTTGGAACGTCCCACCCCGGACGAGCTCCGCCGTGAACTGGAGTCGCTACGGCGGACGCGTAAAGATTGAGATACATCGCGAGCGGAACCAAGGTGATGGGTTCACTCGTTGGTCAAGCGACGCAGAATGTGGGAGAGGCGGGGCGTGCGCTCCGTGTTCGGAGGAAGTTGAGTATGTCGCCAGTCCAGAAGTACGCCATTGGCGCAGGCGCTGCGGTCCTGCTCTCGCTGATCTTCTTCGGGGCCGGATGGATCACCCTGCTGGTCATCCTCGGCGTGATCGGCGCCCCCGTGGTCGGCTACCTGATGCTCGACCCGTCGCAGCGCGAGCGGCTCAAGAGAGCCCGCAGGCGCGGCATCGGCCACTGAGCCCGGGCGGCGGGGGCCCGGGGGGCCTCCGCCGCGTTCAGGCCTGGGCGGTCGCCGCCGCCTGGGCCGCCAGCACGCGCTGGGTCACCTTGCGCTCGACGAAGAACGACAGGAACGGCACCGTGCCGCCGACCATGACGCCGAGCATGTACTGCCACGTCCAGCGCGCTTTCATGCCCAAGTTCATGACCGTGACCAGGTAGATCATGTAGAGCCCGCCGTGAATGGGCGCGATGATCTTCGACATCGCCGGGTTGTCGAAGCCGTAACGGATCACCATGGCCACGCAGAGCACGAGCAGCATGACGCCCACCACGTACGCGAGCACCCGGAAGGGCTTCAGAGCCGATTCCACGATTAACCTTCCAGAGCCATCTCAGGGGACTTGGCACGGTCCCGATCGCTTCGTACGGCGTCGCGTACGAAATGGAACCACATGAACACAGCGAATCCAGCAAAGATCCACCAGTTGGCGGCATACGCCAGGTTACGCCAGGTCAGCGTGCCGCCCACCTCCGGCGGCTGGACCTTGACCTGCGTCAACGAGCCCGACGGCGGCTGCGCCACGACATAGCCGGTGCGTACCTTCTGGCCGCTCCACAGGTTGACCAGCTCACCTGTGGACACCGTCTGCACCTGGCCGGCAGGCAGTCCTTCCGCGCGCCGCTGCACGCTGTCGGTGCCCTGCTGCGGGCGCAGCCGCCCGGGCACCGTGACCCTGCCCTGCGGCACCGCGGCGACCGCCGGGTCATCGGCCTTGGCCGTCCAGCCTCGTATGACCGGCATGAGCGTGCCGTCGTCGAGCCTGAGCGGCGTGAGCACCCAGTAGCCGCGGTCGCGCGAGACGTTGCCGCCCGGAGCGTCGACGTCGGCCCGCCGGTCGGCGACCAGGAGCTGGCGGCCGGGCTCATAGACGCCCTCCGCCGTGACCCTGCGGCCCACGACCTCACCGCTCAGCTGCGGACCCACCGGAGCGAGCGTGCCGACCGTGACGGGGCCCGGATCCACGGAGGCGTGAGGCTTTCCCGAATCCTGGAAAACGCCGAGCTGCCAGCGCCCGAGCAGGATGAACGCGACAAGGACCACTGCCGTGAGCAGGTGCAACCCCATGACACGGGGAGAGAGCAGGGTCCTGAGCATGCTTCAAAGTTATCCGCCGGGTGGGGTGGTCCCCTAATCAGGCCGCCCCTCGGTGGGGCCGCGTTTCAGCGGACCACCGCAGGGGCCGGCGAAGCTCGACCCATAGAGATCCCGCCAAACGACGCAAATGGCACAGGCACTCACGCTAGGCTGCTGGCCATGTCTGACCAGCATATCGACCCGGCGGGCAACACCCAGCAGTTCAAGGCTTTCGCGCAGCGCCGCGAGCAGGAAGCCGCTGTCCCGCCCAAGAAGTCGCCCCTCGTGCCCATCATCGCGGTTGTCGTCGCGATCGTGATCATCGGCGTCGCCGCCTTCCTCCTGCTGCAGTAGGCCACAGAACAAGATCTACCCGCCGCGGAGGCCGTGGCGGGTTCTCGGCGTTCTGTCGAGTTCCCCCGAAGCACCGCACGTGCGTCGCCCCATCGGCGACGGGTCAGCGCCACTCCGGCGGGTGTCGTGACAGGGCTCACTCTGGACCTGGGGAGGAAGCGCTCCTTATATTGGATATAGCGTCCAATAAGCGCGCGCCCCGGGAGGTCCAATGCCAGGGTTGGCGATCATCGGATCCGGGTTCGCCGGGATCGGCATGGCCATCAAGCTCAAGGAGGCGGGGTTCCACGACTTCGTCATCCTGGAGAAGGCCGCCGAGCTGGGCGGCACCTGGCGCGACAACACCTATCCCGGCTGCGCGTGCGACGTGCCCTCGCACATGTACTCCTACTCATACGAGCTGAACCCGGACTGGTCACGGATGTTCTCCCCGCAGGAGGAGATCTGGGACTACATGCGATCGTGCGCGGACAAGTACGGCGTCACCCCGCACATCAGGTACGGCAAGCGCGTAGTCGCCCTCGAATACGACGACGCCGGGCGGGACTGGTCGGTCACCATGGACGACGGCGAGACCTTCCGCACGAACGCCGTGGTCTCCGCCATCGGCGCCCTACATATCCCGAAATTCCCCGAAATTTCGGGGCGCGAGTCCTTCGTCGGCCCCGCCTTCCACTCCGCCGAATGGGACCACTCGATCGACCTGACCGGCAAGCGCGTGGCCGTCGTCGGCACCGGCGCCTCCGCCATCCAGTTCGTCCCCCAGATCGCCCCGATCGCGGGCAGCCTGACCGTCTTCCAGCGCACGCCCCCGTGGATCCACCCCAAGCCGGACTTCCCGTTCTCGCCGGCCATGCGCCGCGTCCTCCGCGCGCCCGGCCTGGCCAGGACCATGCGCGGCGCCCTCTACTGGGCCCTGGAGTCGAGGGCACTCGGCTTCGCCATCGACCCGCGCCTCATGAAGGTCCACGAGAAGCTGGCCCGCAGGCACCTCGAAGCCCAGGTCCCCGATCCCGGCCTGCGCCGCAGGCTCACCCCCGACTACCTGATCGGCTGCAAGCGCATCCTCGTCTCCAGCGACTACTACCCGGCCCTGACCAGGGAAAATGTCGAGCTGGTGACGGATGAGATCACCGAGATCAGGCCGCACTCGATCGTGGACGCCTCCGGCACCGAGCACGAGGTCGACGTGATCATCTACGGCACCGGCTTCAAGGTCGTGGACGCGCTGCAGGACCAGCACATCGTCGGCAGAGGCGGGCTGAAGCTGCAGGACGCCTGGCAGAACGGCATCGAGACCTACTACGGCATCACCACGACGGGCTTCCCCAACCTGTTCTTCCTGCTCGGCCCCAACACGGGCCTCGGGCACAACTCGGTCGTGTTCATGATCGAGTCGCAGGTCCGTTACGTCATCGACTGCCTGCGCCTGCTCTCCAGGACCCAGGCCAGGGCCGTCGAGGTCAAGCCGGGGGCGCAGCGGGCGTTCAGCCACCGCCTGCGCGAACGGCTCGACCCTCTTGTCTGGAACACAGGCGGCTGCACCTCGTGGTATCTGGACGAGCACGGAGTGAACCGGACGATCTGGCCGGGCTTCACCTTCGAGTACTGGGCGCGTACCAGGAAGGTGAAGCCGGAGGCGTACGAGCTCATCTACTGAGCGGGCCGCCTGGCCTCGATGAGGAACCGTGAGGAGTGGGCGACGAACGGCCCCTCCGCCTCGATCCGGTCGTGCAGCTCGCGCAGCCGGGCCGCGTAGCGCTCGACCGAGAACCCCGGCACGATCCAGATCACCTTACGCAGGAAGTAGATCACCGCCCCGACGTCGTGGAACTCCATCCGCAGCCGCTCGAACCGCAGGTCCACGACCTCCAGCCCGGCGGCCTCCGCCTCCTCCTCGGCAGCCCTGGGATCTCGGGCCGAGCCCTCCAGCGGCCCCAGGAAGAACTCGGCCAGCTCGAAGACGCTCCTGGGACCGACCTGCTGGGAGAAGTAGGCCCCGCCGGGACGCAGCACGCGGGCGATATCCTCCCACCACGTCCGCACGGGGTGGCGGCTGGTCACCAGGTCGAAGGTGCCGCCCCTGAACGGCAGGCATGACCTTTCGTCGTCGGCCACCACCCGAGCCCCCCGCGGTCGCAGCCGGGACGCGGCGAGCGCGAGGTTGGGCGGCCAGGACTCGGTGGCCACAGCCACCGGCGGCAACTTCGGCACGCCGGCGAGGACCTCGCCCCCGCCGGTCTGGATGTCGAGCGCGGCTCGCGCCCCCGCCATCCGCTCGCCGAGCAGCCTGGCGTAGCCCCAGGAGGGCCGCTCCTCGCTGGCCCGGCCGTCGAGCCAGGAGAAGTCCCATCCGTCCACGGAGACCGTGGCGGCCTCCTGGACGAGGTCGTCATACGTGCGGCGCATCCTCTGACCATGTCAGCGGGCCCGCCGCACGTTCAACCAAATTTTCGTCAGGCGACGCAGCCGCGCACCGCCGCCCGGTCGATGCCGAGCTTGTCGATCAGTTGCGCGACCGGATCGGGCCGCCCCTGTGCGAGCAGGGTGAGCACCAGCTGCCGTGGCGCCTCGGCCGACCTGGTCTTCATCGTCGTCGCCTTGATGGCCTGGTTGATGACGGCGCGGGCGCTCGATGTGAGCGCGGTGCCGGGGACCTGCGGATGCTTGCGCGGCGCCCGCGGCATGTCGCCGACCTCCAGGCCGAGCATGCGCAGCGCCGCCCGGTCCAGCTCCTCGAGCGCGGCCCGCCCGCCCGTCACGTCCACGCCGATCGCCCGGGCGAGGTCCGCGTCGTGCAGAGCACCGAGCAGCAGGTGCTCGGTGCCCAGCCGGCGGTCGCCCCGCTGCCTGGCCTCGTCGAACGCGGCCTTGACGATCACCCCGAACCGGCTCTTCTCAAAGCCCAACATCGCGAAACCCTCACTTCCCGTATTTGGCGTGCACGGACTGCCGCGACATGCCGAGTGCGTCGCCGATCTGCTCCCAGGTCCAGCCCTGCTCCCTGGCCAGCGCCACCGACACCGCCTCGACCTGCTCGGCCAGCCGGTGCAGCGCGCCCACCGCCCGCAGCCCCATGGCCGGATCGTTCGACCTGATCCTTTCGGAGAGCTCTGTTACGTCCACGCTTGTCAGGCTAGCTTGACAGCCAGGAATTTGTCAATCTAGCCTGACAGGCATGGAGAACGTGCTGATCGTGGGGGCGGGGCCCGTGGGGCTCATGCTCGCGTGCGAGCTGGGTCTTGCCGGCGCCCGCCCGATCGTGCTGGAGAAGAGGACGGAGCCGAGCGAACTGCCCAGGGCCAACGGCCTGGGCGGGCAGATCATCGACTTCCTCGACCACCGGGGCCTGCTGGAGCGCTTCAGCGCGGGCAGCCCATTCGCGGGGCGGGCGCCCGGCTTCCCGTTCGGCTCGGTGCCGCTGCGCTTCGCGGGCCTCGACGACATGCCGTTACAGCTGCTGCTGATCCAGCAGCCGCGGATCGAGCGCCTGCTGGCCGAGCGCGCGGCCGAGCTCGGAGTCGAGATCAGGCGGGGCTACGAGGTGCGCTCGCTGGCCCAGGACGCTGAGGGGGTGACGCTCAACGACAGCCTGCGGGCCCGCTACGTCGTGGGCTGCGACGGCGGGCACAGCCTGATCCGGGGGCTGGCCGGGATCGGCTTCCCGGGCACCACCGGCGACGAGCCGCTGCGGCTCGGGCACTTCCGCACGGACGTGAACGTGTTCGAGTCGCCGCAGTTCGACGGCCTGGAGCAGGGCTGGACCCGCACCCCGCACGGCCGCCTGCTGCTCACGTCGCTCCACCACGGCGTGCTCGTCGCCGGGGTGCGCGAGAAAGGGGAGCCGCCGGAGGGCCCCACGACGATCGAGGACTTCCGCGCGGCCGTGCGCCGCGTGGTGGGCAGGGATCTGGAGCTGGGCGAGCCGATCTGGTTGTCGAGCACGGTCTCGCAGGCCAGGCTCGCCGAGCGCTACCGGGCGGGCCGGGTGTTCCTCGCGGGGGACGCCGCCCACTTGTTCCCGGCGGGCGGCTCGGCGCTCAACGTGGGCATGACGGACGCGGCCAACCTCGGCTGGAAGCTGGCCGCCGTGCTCCGCGGGCGGGCCTCCGAGGGGCTGCTGGACACGTACGAGTCCGAGCGGCGGCCGGTGGCCGAGCGGGCCCTCTTGCAGACCCGGGCGCAGGCCGCGATCGACCGGGTGGAGGGCGAGGACGGCGCGGCGCTGCGCGAGCTGCTCACCGAGGTGTTCTCCTTCGAGCAGCCGCTGCGCCACCTGGCCGGGCTGCTGCAGGACTCAGGCGTCCGGTACGGCCCGGCTCGTGGCCCTCACGAAGCCCCAGACGCGGTGGCGCACCCGCTGGTCGGCCGGTTCGCCCCCGACCTGGCGCTGTCGGACGGGCGTCGGCTGGCCGAGCTGATGCGCCGGGGGCGGCCCGTGCTGCTCGACCTGGGCGGCGGCCCGGTGCTCGACGACGACTGGATCGACGTGGTCCGGACCCGCGCCGACGACCCGCCCGCCGACGCCCTGCTGATCCGCCCCGACGGGTACGTCGCCTGGGCAGGGAAGGACGGGCTCGCGGAAGCGGCCCAGGAGTGGTTCGGGCTTATAGCCAGCCGGGCTTGACCAGGCCCGACTCGTAGGCGATCACAACGAGCTGGGCGCGGTCGCGGGCGTGCAGCTTCATCATGGCCCGGCTCACGTGCGTCTTCGCGGTCGCCGGCGACATGAACAGCTTGGCCGCGATCTCGTCGTTCGTCATGCCGGTCCCGACCAGGCCGAGCACCTCGCGTTCGCGCTCGGTGAGCTGGTCGAGCCCGGCGGCGGCGACCGGCTCCTTGGCCCGGGAGGCGTACTCGGCGATCAGGCGGCGCGTCACGCTCGGCGACAGCAGCGCCTCCCCCGCCGCCACCACCCGGACCGCCTGGATCAGCTCGGCGGGCTCGGTGTCCTTGACCAGGAAGCCGCTGGCCCCGCCGCGCAGCGCCTCGAAGACGTACTCGTCCAGCTCGAACGTCGTCAGGATGACGATGTGCGGCCCCGGCGGCATCTGGCGGGTGGCGGTCAGGCCGTCGGTGCCCGGCATGCGGATGTCCATCAGGACCACGTCCGGCTGGTGCTCGCCCGCCAGCCGCACCGCCTCGGCGCCGTCGGAGGCCTCGGCCACCACGGTCATGTCCGGCTGGGCGTTCAGCAGCGCCTTGAAGCCCGCGCGGACCAGCGCCTGGTCGTCGGCCAGCAGCACCTTGATCATGAATTCTCCTCGGGTAGTGGCAGCCGGGCCTCGACCTGGAAACCCGTGCCCCCATTGATGAGCAGGGGCCCCGCGACCAGCGTGCCGCCCAGCGCGGAGGCCCGCTCGCGCATGCCGGGGATGCCGTTGCCGCTGCCGGCCTCGGACAGTACGGGAGCGGTCGTCGCGCCCGTGTCGGCGACGTGGATGGTCAGCTCACGTTCGCCGTACTCCAGGCGCACGCTCACCGACGACCCGGGCGCGTGCCTGGCGGCGTTGGTGAGCGACTCCTGCACGATGCGGTACGCGGCCCGCTCCACCTGCGGCGGCAGCGGGCGGGAGCCGACGCGCTTGAGCGTCACGTCCATGCCCGAGCGCTCGATCAGGTCGTCGAGGCGGTCGAGCCCGGCCGTGGGGGAACGAGGGGCGCCTTCGCGCAGGACGTTCAGGACTGAGCGCATCTCGCCCAGTACCTCCTTGGACGCCGTCTTGATGGTGGACAGAGCGGTCCTGGCCTGTTCCGGGTTGTCGTCGATGAGGTGGAGTGCGGTGGACGCCTGGACGTGGATGAGCGAGATGTTGTGCGCGAGCACGTCGTGCAGCTCCTGGGCCATGGTCAGGCGCTCCTCGCTGGCCTGCCGCCTTGCCTCCTCCTCGGCGATGCGCTCCCGCTCGGCCCGGCGTTCCCTGACGATCCTGACCAGTTCGGCCACGACCATGAAGAGCATGATGAACGTCAGGATCCACACGCTGTGGAAGAGGTCGCGGTGGCCGTCCAGCCAGGCGTAGGTGAGGAACGACAACAGCGTCATCGCCGCCATGATCCAGGCCATCAGCCTCTTGCCACGCGTGACCAGCAGGAACAGCAGGACCCCCGGGCTGATGAAGCTGGGGCCGTAGGCGTACCCGCCGGCCAGGAAGAGGTCGCTCGCGCCGAGCGCGGCGGCGGTGGTGAGCAGCGGGAAGCGGCGGTGCAGCAGGATCGCCAGCGGCCCGACCAGCAGCAGCGCGAAGCCATACGGGTGGCCGACGAGCGGCACCCTGAACTCCCGCTGCCCCCAGGACGCGCCCATGCCTATGACGAACTGGGCGGCCGCCACGATGAGGGCCATATAGGGGTCGAAGCCATATTTCCCACGCACAGCCCTACGCTAGGTCAGGCTCCTGACCAGCGCATCACCCCTGTGTGTCAGGGGGCCCTACCGCGATGGGCGTACGTGGGCCATCGTAGGGAACATGCGCCGAGTGATCGTTCCCGCAGTAGCAGTCCTCGTCTCGCTCGTGTCGGCCCCGCCCGCACTGGCGGCTCCGCAGCAGAAAGTGCCGGTCGCGGAGGGGTACGGCGGCGCCGTCGCCACCGTCGACCTCGATGCCAGCAAGGCCGCCATCGCCGTGCTCAGGAAGGGCGGCAACGCCGTTGACGCCGCCGTCGCCGCGGGCGCGGTGCTGGGCGTCACGGAGCCGTACTCCGCGGGCCTGACCGGAGGCGGCTTCATGGTCTACTACGACGCCAGGCAGCGTAAGGTCTTCACGATCGACGGCCGCGAGACCGCTCCGCAGGCCATGACCTCGACCACGTTCGAGGGCATCCCGTTCGATGAGGGCGTCACGAGCGGGCTGTCGGCGGGCATCCCCGGCACGGCCGCGAACTGGGACCTGGCCCTCCGCAAATTCGGCACGATCTCGCTCAAAGAGGCACTCCAGCCTGCGATCGAGGTGGCCTCCAAGGGCTTCGTCGTCGACCAGACCTTCTACGACCAGACCGCCTCGAACCAGGACCGGTTCAAGGACTTCACCTCCACGGCCAAGCTCTACCTCCCGAACGGCGCCCCGCCGCCCGTCGGCTCGGTGTTCAGGAACCCCGAGCTCGCGGCCACGTACCGTGAGCTCGGCAAGCGCGGCCCCGGCTGGCTGTACGGCGGGCAGCTGGGCAAGGAGGTGGTGGCCACGGTCAAGCAGCCGCCGGTCACCCCCGGCAGCACCCGCAACGTCAGGCCGGGCCTGATGGAGCTGTCCGACCTGCGCGCCTACCGCGCGCTCCTGCGCGAGCCCACCAAGGTCACCTACGAGGGCAAGGACGTGTACGGCATGGCGCCGCCGTCCTCCGGCGGTTCGACGGTCGGAGAGGCCCTCAACATCCTCGAGGCCCTGCCCCCGTCCACCGATCCGCTCGTGGAGCTGCACGAATATCTGGAGGCGTCCAGGCTGGCCTTCGCCGACCGGGGCAAATACGTCGGCGACATCCCCGGCGTGCCGCTCAAGGAGCTGCTGTCCGACGGCTTCGCCAAGGAGCGGGCCTGCCTGATCGGCGACAGGGCGATGGCCCACCCGGCGGCGCCCGGCAACCCGGACGGCTCCTACGAGCCCTGCGCCCAGCCCAGCGGCAGCTCCACCCCGGTCGCGGACGAAGGCCCCGAGACCACCCACCTCGTCGTCGCCGACCGCTGGGGCAACGTGATCGCCTACAACCTGACCATCGAGTCCACCGGCGGCAACGGCATCGTGGTGCCGGGGCGCGGCGTGCTCCTCAACAACGAGCTGACCGACTTCACGTTCGGCCCGGCGCCCGGTGACCCCAACCTGCCCGGCCCCGGCAAGCGTCCGCGCTCGTCGATGTCGCCCACGCTGGTGTTCGAGCACGGCAGGCCGGTGCTGGCGGTCGGGTCGCCGGGCGGCTCGACCATCATCACGACCGTGCTGCAGATCCTGGTCAACCGGTACGAGTTCGGGATGAGCCTGCCCGACGCGCTCGCCGCGCCCCGCGCCACCCAGCGCAACACCGCGCAGACGCAGGCCGAGCAGGCGTTCCTGGACAAATACCGGGCCGGGCTCGAGGCCAAGGGGCACAGCTTCGCGCTCAATCCGGAGATCGGGGCGGCCACCGGGCTGGAGTTCGTCGGCAGGGGCCGGATCCAGGCCGTCGCCGAGCCCGTCCGCCGTGGCGGCGGCAGCGCGATGGTGGTGGCGCCCTAGAAGTCTCCCGCGTGGTCCTTCGCCCATTCGGCGAAGGACCGCGCGGGCCGTCCCGTCACTTCCTCGACCACGTTCGTCAGGACCGGCGGCGGGCTGTCGAGCATCTGCGGACGATGAAACGCACCGGCGCGCTACACCCGCGGGCGTACGGGCGGCCCGCACGAACACTCCCTGGGGCGGACCCGGAACAGGGCCTGACGTGCGATTCGGCGAACCCCTCCTCCGGCGGACCCTGGAGGCACAAACCGAGGAGGAGACATGCACAGCTTCTGGCCGATCATCCCGTTCTTCTGGGGCCTGTTCTGGGTCGCCATCGTCGCGCTCGCCATCACCGCCCGCCGCAGGGGCTGGTGGGGGCCGCGCCACACGCCCGCCCCGGCCTCGCCTACAGCGTCCGCGGAGCAGATCCTCTCCGAGCGGTACGCCCGCGGCGAGATGAGCGACGACGAGTACTTCGAAAGGATGTCTGTTCTCAGGGGCGGATCATCCTAAACATCACTAACAGTGCAATTACTGTCACTGGCCGCATTCGGGCTGCCGCGTTACGTTGCGTGTACCGGAATCGTAGAAAGTGGGGACAGGTATGCGGTCCGTCGCGCTGACGCTCGTCCACTGAGCCACCGGTGAGCACCGCCACACTGCTCGCCGGTGGCGTCGCCGCCGGACTCGTGGCGGGGACGGCCACGTGCACGGCAGCGCAGGGCGGGTTGCTCATGGGCCTGGTCGACGGCTGCCACGGGCGCGATCCCGCGCTGGTCGGCTGGTTCCTGGCGGGGCGGCTGGCCTCGTACACCGCGGCCGGAGCGCTGCTCGGGCTGCTCGGCTCGGCCGTCAGCCTGCCGCCCCCGGCGCGGGCGGCGCTGCTCGTCGTGGCCGGCGTCACGGTGGTCGTCTTCGCGGTCCGGCTGATGCGGCGGGGGCACTGCGCGGTCCCGGCCCCTGCGGACGCCCCTTCCCGGTACAAGGCGCCCCTGCTGGGTGCGGCCACCATCCTCGTGCCCTGCGGGGTGACGCTCGGCATGGAGATGATCGCGATCTCCAGCGGCTCCCCGGTGGCGGGGGCGGCGGCCATGGCGGGGTTCGTGGTCGGCACCGCTCCGGCGTTCGCGCTGCTCGGCTACGTGTTGCGGCGCGTCTCCCGCACCCGGCTGGCCCGGCTCGCCGGGGTCGTGGCGATCGCCGCCGGGTTATGGACCATCGGCGCCGGCCTCAATCTGGGCGGCTGGATCGGCGGCACCCCTTCATCCGCCGTGACCGGGCCAGGCGCGCAGACCGTGACCGTCTGGGCCACCCGCGAGGGCTACCGCCCGGCCGTCGTGACGGCACGCGCGGGCGTGCCCGTCGATGTGGTGTTCAAGCTGGTGGACCGGGGATGCACGGGCACCGTCACGATCGACGGTCGCGACGTCGCGCTGCCGGCCACCGTGCGCCTGGCGCCACGGCCGCGGGGATCGCTGCGGTACGTGTGCGGAATGGGCATGTACACCGGCTTCATCAACTTCTCGTAGAGCCGTGTCGGCGATTACCGTTCGCAATCACGCGATCACGTGCCACTCTGGTCGCCATGGCCTGGCAAGGAGAGGTGGCGGCGCCGTCCATACCGGCGCCGCGCGTGGGAGACGAGCCCGAGCTGCTGGCCGCCGCGCGTGCGGGTGACGCGCAGGCCGCGCACCGGCTCGGCAAACTTTATGCCCAGCATGGCGACCGCGCGGCCGCCAAGCTCTGGTGGGAGCGGGCGGCCGCCGCCGGCAACGTCGACAGCGCCTACAACCTGGGCGTCTGGCACGAGAAGCACGGCAGCCTGGAGGATGCGGTCACCTGGTACGAGTTCGCGGCCGGCACCGGCGACGCCGAGGCCGCGGCCAACCTGGCGACGCTCCTGCTGGAGCAGTGCGGCGACGCCGAGGGTGCCAGGCGCTGGTACGAGCAGGCGGCCCACGGCGGGTCCAGGGCGGCGGCCCGCAGGCTGGCGCTTATGTGCGAGGACACGGGTGAGCTGGGGGCGGCACGGGAGTGGCACCGCAGGGCGGCCGCCGACGGCGACCTGACCTCGGCACACGACCTGGGCTTCCTGGCCTACGCCGCGGGCGATGACAACGAGACCCTGCGCTGGTGGGAGTACGCGGCCAGGGGCGGCCACGCGGACTCGGCGTACTGCATGGGCCTCTACCTGGACGCCGGCCGCGATCCCGAGGGCGCGGAGGCCTACTACCGGCTGGCCGCCAAGAGCGAGCACCCGGGCGCCGCCTCCCAGCTCGGCTGCGTCGCGCTGTCCAGGGGCGACCTGCGTACGGCCCGCGGCTGGTTCGAGCAGGCGGCCGGGACGGGGCGGGTCTACGACCAGCGGATGGCCGGGTTCGTGTGCGTGGAGCTGGGTGACTGCGCGGCGGCCAGCCACTGGTTCGGCCGCGCGGCGGCGGGCGGGGACGCCGAGTCGGCCTTCAACTACGGCCTGCTGCTGATCGCCGAGTTCGGCGACATGGCGGGCGGGCAGCACTGGTTCAGGCAGGCGGCGCAGGCCGGGCACCGCGGGGCCGCCGTCGAGCTGGGCGGGCTGCTGTCGGTGACCGGCGAGCTGGGCGAGGCCCAGTCCTGGCTCTCCGACCCACCGCCGGCCGTCTGGGGAAGACACACCGAACCGGAGCTTGCTGCCAGGGCGGAGTTGGCCGCGGCCGCGACCGGGCGAAGGGGCGGCCTCTCGCTGTCGGTGTCGGACCTGGCCGAGGTGCTGGGCACGTGGGATCTGGTGACCAGGCCGCTGCACGACCATTCCGACGTGATCGGGTGGCTGGTGGAGCGGAGCGGGGTGCACCGGAGCGCGATCGAGCACCTGGCCTCGGTACGCGGCACGCTGCTGCGCCCCGGAAGCGCGCCGTGGCCCAGCCCCGGCGAGATCCAGTACGTCCTGTCCACGGCCCGCGACCTGCGACGGCGCCTGGGCGTGCGTTAGCGCTGCCCCAGGTGGAACAGGTGGCCCTCGTCGTCCTTGAAGACCGCGGACCAGCCCCACGGCTCCTGCTTGGGCGCCTGGGTGAACTCGACGCCGCGCGCCGCGAGCTCCTCGTACGTCTCGACTATGTCGTCGGCCTGGAAGAGCACGTAGTTGGGCAGGTCTTTGGCCGGCGTGGGCCAGCTGGGGTCGGCCTTGTAGATGACCAGCCCGGGACCTCCAGTGGGCGGGGTCACCTCGATCCAGCGGTCCTCGCCGTACGGCAGGTCGGTGGTGACCGTGAAGCCCATCTTGTCCGTCCAGAAGTCGACCGCCTTCTGCTGGTCTTCGACGTAGATGGTGACCTGGCTGATGCCGAGCGCCATCGCCCCTCCTTTGTGAAGTTATATCCATTATGGATATAACCACTGTGGTGCTATGGTGTCAATCATGCTCACGGCCGCCGGTTTTCACGTGCTTCTGGCGCTGGCCAGCGGTTCCGGGCACGGTTACGCGGTGATGCGGTTCGTCGAGGAGGTCAGCGGCGGCGCGGTCAAACTGGGCCCCGGCACGCTCTACCGGACCATCAACCGCCTTGAGGCCGACGGCCTGGTCGAGGAGACCGACGAGGGAGATCCGGCGGCGCCGCACGACGCCAGGCGTCGTTACTACAAGCTGACCCCGCAGGGCGAGCGTGCGGCGCGGGAGGAGGCCGAGCTGATGGCCCGCCTGGTGACAGCGGCCAGAGAGGCAGGATTGATCGCATGACATCGCTACGCCCGCAGGGGCTGTGCCCGCACCTGTTCGTGCGCGACGCGGAGGCGGCGATCGCCTTCTACCGCGAGGGCCTGGGCGCAGTAGAGGTGTTCCGCAACACGCTGTCCGACGGAGCGATTCTCTTCGTGGAGCTGCAGCTCGGGGCCGGACGGCTCCTGGTGAGCGAGGAAATGCCCGGCCTGGGCGCGCTGGCGCCGCCGACGCTGGGCGGCAGCCCGGTGCTGATCCTGCTGGAGGTCGCGGACCCCGACACCGTCGCCGAGCAGGCGATCGAGGCCGGGGCCGAGATCGAGCAGCCGGTGCGGGAGATGTTCTGGGGCGAACGGTACGGCGTGCTGCGCGATCCCTTCGGTCACCGCTGGGCGGTGACCACGGCCAGGGAGCAGCTGACGCCCGGCGAGATCGTGCAGGGCACGACGTACCGCCCGGAAGGTTAGACGATCTCGGCGACCGGGGTGAACGGCAGGCCGAGCGCCTCGGCGACCGGCTGGTTGGTCAGCTTGCCGTCGTAGGTGTTGAGCCCGCCCGCGAGGCCCGCGTCGGCCTTGAGCGCGTCGCGCCAGCCCAGGTTGGCCAGCTTGACCGCGTACGGGAGGGTCGCGTTCGTCAGGGCGTACGTGGAGGTGTTGGCCACGGAGCCCGGCATGTTGGCCACGCAGTAGAAGACCGACTCGTGCACCTTGTACGTCGGCTCGGCGTGCGTGGTCGGACGCGAGTCCTCGAAGCAGCCGCCCTGGTCGATGGCGATGTCGACGAGCACGGAGCCCGGCTTCATGCGCGAGACCAGGTCGTTGGAGACGAGCGTCGGGGCCTTGGCGCCGGGGATCAGCACCGCGCCGATGACCAGGTCGGCCTGCAGGACCTCCTGCTCGATCGCGTACGACGTGGAGACCAGCGTCTTGAGCCGCCCCTGGTAGATGGCGTCGATGTGGCGCAGGCGGTCGATGTTGAGGTCGAGCACGGTCACGTCCGCGCCCATGCCGACGGCGATCTGTGCGGCGTTCAGCCCCGAGACGCCGCCCCCGATGACGACCACCTTCGCCGGCGCCACGCCGGGCACGCCGCCGGGCAGGACGCCGCGGCCGCCGTTGAAGCGCATCATGTTGTACGCGCCCACCTGCGGCGCGAGACGACCCGCGACCTCGGACATGGGGGCGAGCAGCGGCAGCGCGTTGCCGACCTGGACGGTCTCGTACGCGATGCCGGTCGTCCTGGCGCCGAGCAGCGCGTCGGTGCAGGGGCGGGAGGCGGCCAGGTGCAGGTACGTGAACAGCACCAGCCCCTCACGGAGCCGGTGGTACTCCTCGGCGATCGGTTCCTTCACCTTGAGCACCATGTCCGCCTCGCCCCACACGGCGTCGGCGCTGTCGAGGAGCTTCGCGCCCGCCGAGAGGTACTCCTCGTCCGGGATGGACGAGCCGAGCCCGGCGCCTCGCTGGACGAGGACGTCGTGGCCGTTGCGCACCAGCTCGTGAACTCCGGCAGGCGTGGCGGCGACGCGATATTCGTGGTTCTTGACCTCGGCAGGAACGCCGATCTTCATGGTTTGTTCCTTTCGCGAACCGGCACGCCGTCGTACCGGGATTACGGTGTTGTGGCGGACCGCGTTCAGCGATCCGCCACAGGTGGCGAATCCGCCCTTACAGGCGCGCCCATGCCTGGGTGAGCACGTCACGGAGAATCGACCCGATCTCGGCGAACTCCTCCGGACCCGCGATCAGCGGGGGCGAGAGCTGGATGACGGGATCTCCGCGGTCGTCGGCGCGGCAGTACAGGCCCGCGTCGAACAGCGCCTTGGACAGGAAGCCACGCAGGAGCCGCTCCGACTCCTCGGCGTTGAACGTCTCCTTGGTGGCTTTGTCCTTGACCAGCTCGATGCCCCAGAAGTAGCCGGAGCCGCGAACGTCACCGACGATGGGCAGGTCGCGCAGGCCGTCGAGGGTCTGCTTGAACAGCGGCTCGTTCCTGGTGACGTGACCGAGCAGGTCCTCACGTTCGAAGATATCAAGGTTGGCCAGTGCAACAGCCGCAGAGACGGGGTGGCCCCCGAACGTGTAGCCGTGGGCGAACATGGTGTCGCCGTTCTTGAACGGCTCGAACAGCCGCTCATGCGCAATCATCGCGCCGATGGGCGAGTAGCCGCTGGTCAGGCCCTTGGCGCACGTGATGATGTCAGGCACGTAGTCGAACTTCTGGCCACCGAACATCGTGCCCAGCCGGCCGAAGGCGCAGATGACCTCGTCGGAGACGAGCAGCACGTCGTACTCGTCGCAGATCTCGCGCAGGCGCTGCCAGTAGCCGGGAGGGGGCGGGAAGCAGCCGCCGGCGTTCTGCACGGGCTCGGCGAAGACGGCGGCCACCGTGTCGGGGCCCTCCATCTCGATGGCGCGGGCCACACGCTCGGCCGCCCAGAAGCCGTACTCCTCGGGGGTCATGCCCTGCACGCCGGTGATCTCGTCGGCGCGGTAGTGGTTGGTGTTGGGGACCCTGATCGAGCCGGGCACCAGCGGCTCGAACATCTGCTTGAACGCGGGGATGCCGGTGATCGACAGCGCGCCCTGCGGTGTGCCGTGGTAGGCGATCTGGCGGCTGATGACCTTGTGCTTGAGGGGCTTGCCGACGAGCTTGTAGTACTGCTTGGCGAGCTTCCAGGCGGTCTCGACCGCCTCGCCGCCGCCGGTGGTGAAGAAGACGCGGTTCAGGTCGCCGGGGGCGTAGGAGGCCAGGCGCTGGGCCAGCTCGGCGGCCTTGGGGTGGGCGTAGGACCACAGCGGGAAGAACGCCAGCTCCTGGGCCTGCTTGGCGGCGGCCTCGGCCAGTTCCTGGCGTCCGTGGCCGACCTGGACCACGAAGAGCCCGGCCAGACCGTCGAGGTAGCGCTTGCCGTGGATGTCGTAGATGTAGGACCCCTCACCGCGCACGATGGTGGGGATCTCGGACTGCTGGTAGGCGCTGTGCCTGGTGAAGTGCAACCACAGGTTGTCCTGCGCGGCCTTCAGGACGTCGTTTTCCGGCTGCGTCATGGTTATCTTCCCTTGTGTCTGAACTTCCCACAGTCTGCATGCTCACCTGCGGATTTGCCAAGCGAATCGGTCGCAGCACTATGCAAGAAAATCGAGATCCGCAGAACCGCTTTGTAACTGCGACGAAATCCGCATGTACATTGGCGCGCGGGTCAGACTCGTTGCCGCACCTGGGACGTTCTGTGATCCAATGAGAGCAACGCGTCTATACCGGCCCTCACCGGCTGAGACCTGTTGATGTTGACCACCACCGACTATGAATGACCCCGGGGGGACCCTTCCGTGACTCCTGAGCAGATCAAGAGCGCTGTCGCCGCGGCGATGCCCCAATCCGTCGAGGACCTCAAGCGGCTCGCCGCCATACCCTCCGTGGCCTTCCCCGGGCACCCGGAGGAGCCGGTGTACGCCGCCGCCGCGCTGACGGAGGAACTGCTGCGCTCGGCGGGACTGCCGCGCGTCCAGCAGGTGCCCGTCGAGGGCAGCTTCCCGGCGGTCTTCGGCGAGGCCCCGGCGCCGCCCGGCGCCCCCACCGTCCTGCTGTACGCGCACTACGACGTGCAGCCGGCGGGCGACACGGCCGCGTGGCGCACCTCGCCGTTCGAGCCGACCTTGATCGACGGCCGCCTGTACGGGCGGGGCTGCGCGGACGACAAGTCAGGCGTCATCTCCCACGTCACCGCCCTGCGCGCCTTCCAGGGCCGGTTCCCCGTAGGCATCAAGGTCATCATCGAGGGCCAGGAGGAGTACGCGGGCGAGCGTCTGGAGGCGTTCGTCGAGCGCCACCCCGACCTGCTGCGGGCCGATGCCATCGTGGTGGCCGACTGCGGCAACCCGCGCGTCGGCGACCCGGCGGTCACCACGTCGCTGCGCGGCATGGCGGCGTTCACCATCGAGGTCCGCACGCTGAAGGAGGCGGTGCACAGCGGCTCGTTCGGCGGCGCCGCCCCCGACGCGCTGGCCGCCCTGATGCGCATGCTGACCTCGCTGCACGACGACAACGGCGACATCCGCGTGCCCGGGCTGCCGCGCGGTTCGTTCCTGGGCCAGGGGCCGTCGGAGGAGGAGTTCAGGAAGACGGCCGGCGTCCTGGACGGGGTCTCCCTGGTGGGCTCGGGCTCGCTGGCGGACCGGCTCTGGTCGTCGTACGCGATCACCGTGACGGGCCTGGACGTTCCGACGGTCTCCGGAGCGGTGAACGCCGTCCAGCCTGCCGCGCGGGCACGCGTGACCGTCCGCGTCCCTCCGGTGGGCGACCCGAAGACCACGGTGAACGCGGTGGTGGAGTTCCTGCGCCAGGTGGCGCCGTGGGGAGTCCAGGTGTCGTTCGGGGACTTCACGGTGGGCTCGGGCTTCCAGGCGGACTCGGGCGGCAAGGCCCGGGCGGCGCTGAACCGCGCCATGGAGTGGGCCTTCGGCCGCCCGCCCCGCGACGTGGGCGCGGGGGGCTCGATTCCGCTGGTGAACACGCTGCTGAAGCAGTTCCCCGCGGCGGAGATCCTGCTGTTCGGGGCGGAGGACGAGGACGCCGCCATTCACGCTCCGAACGAGCGGGTGGACCTGGAGGAGCTACAGCGCGTGGCGACGACCGAGGCCCTGTTCCTCCACGAAATCAGCCTCCCCTCGGCGCTGGGGGTGTAGGTAGTAGGTTGCGCAGGCCCACCCACCCGTTGCCCTACTGGATGGTGGGCCTGCCGGAGCCCACCTCGGGGCGGGGCTCAGGCACCGCCTACCCCTGTCCCACTCGCCGTCATGCCCGACCGGCTCTGTCTCGGCGCGCCGAGCGTCGCGATTCCCCCGCCCGCCCGAGAAGGCGACGTCGAGATATCGCGCACGTCTTGGCCGATCGGATCATTCAGGGGCGAGCTGCAACACCGCGGATTCACCGTTGGCGGCCACTGCCGTGATGCTCAGGCCGTTCTCGGTGGCCTTGCTGTCGGTGCCCAGGACGACCTTGAACCTGTTCCCCGAGCTGGAGGAATTGCAGCTGGTGCCGGTGCAGAATCCGCGCTGCGAGTATCCGAGATAGCGCCCGACAACGGTGACGGTGTCGAACTCGACCGATTGCACCCGTACTGAAGCGACCCCCAGGCGGCGTGGCACAGAGAGGTTCGATCCCGCGCTTACCCGCACCTCACACCGTCCGTCGGCGCAGGCGGCGAGATCGGTGCCGTCCGCGGCCGCCGGCAGGCCGGACGAGCTCGAATGTTCGCCCTGCGACGAGGTGTCCGGTGTGGCGTCGCCTTCGGTGTCGTCCGCCGACAGGTCGGACGGGCTCGGGGACTCGCTCCGCGACGCGGCGTCCGGCGAGGGGTCGCCACCCGCCGCGCACCCGGCCAGAGCCAATGCTCCACCCGCCACCACCGCCGCGACCAGCCGGTGCAGCATGCCCATCCCGTACGAGACGCCGGGCCTCCGCTCGCCGGTGGTTGTTCCTGGGTTGTCCACGTGCCTGCACTCCTCGTCTGCGACTGCACCCAGCGTAACCAAACAGGCACTCAAAGTGTGCGGAAGGTGACCTGCCCGGCGCCAACTTGAGGCGCCGATGCCCACGTTCGGTCCGAGGCGCCCATGTCCGTACTCGGCTCCGGGATCGTGGACGAGCCGGGTCAGGTGCCGTAATCGATCAGGCCCAGCAGACGGTCGGCCTGTGCGCGATCCGAGGCGGCCAGGGCGACGCCCCTGACCAGGGTCAGCAGGTCGCGCACGTCGAGGTCGGCGCGGGCGGCGCCCGCCCGCTTGGCCGTGTCCAGCAGGGCCGAGGCGGTGGCGAGCATGGACGCGTGCCACTCCGCCACCAACGCGGAGCTGCCTTCGTCGTCGGTGACCGCCAGGGCCAGGCCCCGCTTCGTGGTGATGTAGTCCATGAAGAGCCGCAGCCATTCATTCAGCGCCTCGCCGGGTGACTCGGCGGTCAGCAGGGTCTGGCCGCTCGCGCACAGGTGGGCGACCTCGTCGGCGTAGACGGCGACCAGCAGGTCCGTACGGGTGGGGAAATGCCGGTACATGGTGGCGTTCCCGACCCCGGCGCGGCGGGCCACGTCGTCGAGCGGCGCGTCGGTGCCGCGTTCGGCGAAGACCTGCGCGGCCGCGGCCAGCAGCTGGTCGTAGTTGCGCTGCGCGTCCGCCCGGCGAGGCCTCTGTCCCATCAGTCTCCTTGCTAAGTGGGGATTTCCCCGGCTAGTCTAGCCGCGCACATAAACGGGGAACTCCCCACTTAACGGCAGGAGAGCGGCATGATGACGGCCGGCGAGGTGCACAGGCGCATCATCGAGTTGTACGAGGCCAGGCGGATGGACGAGGGGCTGGCGCTCATCGACCCTGAGGTGATCGACCACCGGGGCGGCACGGACGGCGACCACCACGGCCTGGCAGCGTGGAAGGACAAGTGGGAGCGGGCCTTCTCCGGCGGGACGGGCTTTCACGACGCGTCCGTCACGGTGGAGCAGAACATCTCCACCGACGACCTGTCGGCCAACGTCTACCTCAGCCGCGGCACGCACACGGCCTCGGGCCGCCGGTACGAGGTGCGGAGCATCGACATGATCCGCGTACGGGACGGCAGGATCGTCGAGCACTGGGCCGTCATGGACACCACGGCCATGCGCCGTCAGCTCGGCCTCGATCAGTAATCCCGGTACACCAGCCGGAGGCCCGTCTCCACCAGGGCCCAGCCCAGACGCGTCTCCAAGGCGCGGACGACCGAGCCGGACGGCGGCCGGGCCGGGCGGCGCCGTTCCACTCCGGCGTTCAACCGAAGCGCTCGGGCTCGCCGCTCCGCCTCGGCGCGCAACTCGTGGGCTCGCGCCCGCTCGACGTACAGGTATAAGTCCGGATACATCGCACTCACCTCACAGAAAGTCAGGTACGGAACGGGAAGCCGTACGTGTGCACGGCGACGTTCTCGCGCCCCTCGGTGTCACCCGACTCGCGAGCGGCCTGCCCGTGCGCCCGCCACTTCCCGACGACCTCGTTGATCTCGTCGCCGAGCTGACGCACCTCCTTGGCGGTGAGTGAGAGCAGGAATTCCGAGCTGAAGGCCGCGTCGCGCCAGCCGGCCGGCCAGGCGGACTGGGCGTCGAGGTAGCTCTCGTACATCTCGCTCATTTGGCGGGCGTGCATGCGGGACAGCGCGGCGTGGACGGCGGCGCTCTCGGGGGAGTCGCGAAAGTCCTCATCCCGGGTGCTGATGGCGGCGTCCGCGCGCCGCCACCAGCGCTCCCGGGCGTCGCCGCCCGCCTCCGCCTCCTCGATGAGGCCGTGCGCGGCCAGCTTGCGCAGGTGGTAGCTGACCAGCGAGACGGCCTCGCCCACCTGGTCGGCGAGCTGCGAGGCGGTCGCCGTGCCCGCCACATAGACGGCGCGATAGAGCTTCATGCGCAGCGGGTGGCCCAACGCCTTGAGCGTGTCGAGGTCCTTGATGCGGCGGGTCTTCTCGGTGGCCATGAAACCACCATAGAAGCGAAAGAAAATTTGCGCAATAAAATTTGCGGATCTGTCAGAAGCGCCAGCGGGTCTGGCTGAACTCACCCTTGCGGAAACCCAGCACCTTCGACGGCGCCACCTCGAACACCAGGGCCTCGCCGTGCGCGAAGTTCACGAACACGCCGTCGCCGACCTCGAAGTGCCACTCCGGCCCGTACTTGGCCTCCCAGGCGTCGGCCAGCCGCTTGAGCCTGCCCGGGTCCGTGACCCGTTCGGCGACCCCCTCCACCACCAGGTCCAGCCCGCCGCTCATCGAGCTGGCGCCGGTCGTGAGGGCGCAGTTGCGGTTGGATTCGAGGTTCCTGGCCTTCTGTTCCTCCGCTCCCGTCGTGAAGCAGAGCGCGTCGTCCTGCCAGACGGCTATCAGCGTCGTGACATGCGGGCGGCCGTCGGCGCGCACGGTGCTCAGCCAGTACGTCTCAGCGCGTTCGAGCTGGTCGCGGGCCTCGGCCCAGGGCGTGGGCGTGGCGTTCTCGGCGCTGAAGCGGGCGTCCAGTTCGGTGGTGGGTTCCATGTCGCTCCTCGGTTCGGCTCCCATACGTACGGACTTGCCCGGGGGCGGAAACTCATCGCCGGACTAGGGTGAGGGCATGGCGACGTTCGCACTGATCCATGGGGGCGGTGGGTCCGCCTGGGACTGGCACCTGCTGGAGCCCGAGCTACGCGGCCGCGGGCACGACGTGGTGGCGGTGAGCCTGCCGGTCGAGGACGAGTCCGCGGGCCTGTTCGACTACGCGGACTCCGTGGTCGAGGCCGTCGGGGACCGTCGCGACCTGGTCGTGGTGGCGCATTCGTGGGGCGGCTTCGTCGGGCCGCTGGTCTGCGCCCGCGTGCCTGCCGACCTCCTCGTGCTGGTCACCGCCATGATCCCGGCCCCGGGCGAGCCGCCGGCCGATTGGTGGGCCAACACCGGGTTCGACTCGAAGGACATGTCCGACCCGATCGGCCTCTTTCTCCACGACGTGCCCAGGAACGTAGCCGAGGAGTCGCTGACGAGGTCGCGGAACCACGCGGACAAGGCCGTGGCTGAGCCGTGGCCACTGGACGCCTGGCCGGACCTGCCGACGAGATTCCTGCTGTGCAGGGATGACCGGTTCTTCACGCCGGACTTCATGCGTGGTGTCGTACGCGACCGGCTCGGCATCACGCCCGACGAGATCGACGGCAGTCACGCGCCCATGCTGGCCCGGCCGAAGGAACTGGCCGACCGCTTGGAGAGCTATCTCACCGGCAGGTCGTAGACGCGGCGTACGCTGCTGCCCAGCTTGGCCACATCCGCCCCGTACACGTGAATCGACACGCCCACCTCGTCGCTGGTGTTGCGGACCTTGTGGATGTCCCCGGGCGGCGCGAACCCGCTGACCTCGCCGGGCCGGTTGGCGGCCCGCCCGATCTCCACCAGATGGTCGCCCATGTCGCGGTAGAGGGTCTCGTACTCGATACCGCTGATGATGCCGAACGTGCACCACGACACGTGGTCGTGGATCGGCGTCTCCTGGCCGGGGCGCCACACGACGCTCACGATGGAGAAGTCCTCCCGGCTGTGGAGGGGGCGGGAGACGTACCCGTCGGGCGAGCCCTCGCGTTCGCGTGGCGTGAGGATGTCGAGCCCGGGGAGCCGGGCTCGGAGCAGGTCGGCGACGGCGAACGCGGTCTCGCCGCGCCCGAGCCTGCGGTCCACGATTTCGGAAATGCCAGACACGAGCGCATCGAGCCCGGGTCTGACGGCGGTGACGATCGTATCCATGGCATCCCCCCAGGGAAAGACGACAATCTTCCTTCCCCTTCCACGGTGCTACACCTCGACCGATAGGTCCAACAGAACTTCTCTGGTCAACCCATAGATACGATTGATGAATGCTGGATGTAGTGCGCCTACGCGTCCTCGTCGCGGTCGCCCGGACGGGCTCGCTGACCGCCGCCGCCAAGGAGCTCCATTACTCGCAGCCCTCGGTCAGCCATCACCTCGCCCGGCTGGAGGCGGAGACCGGAGCCCGGCTCGTCCAGCGCGTCGGGCGCGGCATCAGGCTCACGGAGGCGGGCCGGCTGCTCGCCGAGCGGGCCGCGGAGATCATCGGACGGCTCGACGCCACCGCCGAGGAGCTCGCCGCGCACGTGGGGCTGCGTTCAGGGCGGGTCCGGCTGGCCGCCTTCCCCTCGGCGCTGGGCACGTTCATCCCGAGGGCGGCCGGGCTGCTGTCCGGCGCGCACCCTGGCCTGCGCCTGCAGCTCACCGAGATCGAGCCGCCGGAGGCGCTCAGGCTGCTGCGGTCCGGGCGGGTGGACGTGGCCGTGATCTTCCGGTACGACGACACGGCGCCCGAGGACAACGGCATCCGCATGATCCACCTTCTCGACGACCCCAGCTACCTGGTGTCCAACGGCCCGCCGGGCGAGCTGGCCGACCATGCGGAGTCGTCCTGGATCGCGGGGTGCGACCGGTGCAGGAGCCATCTGCTGGACATTTGCGACAAGGCGGGATTCGCGCCGCGGATCTCGTTCACCAGCGACGACATCGTGGCCGTCCAGGCCCTGGTGGCGGCCGGTCTGGGCCTGACCATGCTGCCCGGGCTCGCACTGCAGGCCCACCGACACCCGGACGTGCAGGTGGTGGAGGTGCCCGGCTCGACCAGGCACGTGTACGCCGCGGTCTACGGCGAGCCGCCCCACCCGCCGCCCACGGAGGCGTTGCTGGCGGCGCTGCGGGAAAGCCTTTGACGCCGCTTCTACGATGGCCCCATGCCTGACATCTCGACACTTGCCCTCTTCTGCGTGGCCACCCTCGGCCTGCTCGTGGTCCCCGGGCCGGCGGTCTTCTACATCGTCACCCGGAGCGTCTCCCAGGGCCGTGGCGCGGGCCTGATCTCCGTGCTCGGGGTGCACACGGGCTCGCTGGTCCACATCGCGGCCGCGGCGCTGGGCATCAGCGCACTGCTGGCCGCCTCGGCGACGGCGTTCACCATCGTGAAGTACGTGGGCGTGGCGTACCTGCTCTGGCTCGGCGTACGCAAGCTGATGCGACGGGGCGAGGACGAGGGACCCGTGCAGTTGCCGGTGCAGTCGAAGAGGCGGCTGTTCTGGGAGGGGTTCGTGGTGAACATGCTCAATCCCAAGACCGCCATCTTCTTCCTCGCCTTCCTCCCCCAGTTCACCAAACCGGACCTTGGGCCGGTCGGACCGCAGATCCTGCTGCTCGGGGTGCTGTGGCTGCTGCTCGGGATGGCCTCCGACGGCACGTACGCGATGCTCTCGTCGGCGCTGGCCGGTCGGGTGCGCGGGTCGGCCCGCGCGCGGCGGCGTCTTGACGTGGGGAGTGGGCTCGTTTACCTGGGGCTCGCGGCCTGGCTCACGACCGAGAAGGCATGACAAGCCGGGAAATTTCCCGGCCATAGTGCGATAGTGAGATCGGATCGGGGACGGCACGTCGGGACGTAGCGCATAGGCGGACCCTATGGACACGCCACAGAACCGCCTCGGGCTCGAACGGGTCGTCGAGGTCTACTCGGGTCACGGCGACCTCGTCGGCGCGACCGGCTCGGGATATGCGATCGGCGCCGATCTGGTGCTGACCTCCGGGCTGGTGGCGATTCCCGGCACTCCCTGTCAGGTGCGTACGCCTGGGTCGGGGCGGTGGGCCGAGGCCGAGACGGTGTGGCGCGGGCGCGGCGGGGCGGGCGCGGTGCTGCTGCGGGTGGCCGGAGCGCCGTGGGACGGCGTTCCCGGCATCGAGCACGTCCGCTGGGCCAGGGTGGCGGACACCGCAAGCCCTCAATGGGCAGCGGGCGGCGGGTCCGGGCAGGAGCGCTTCAGGGTGCGCTGCGCGGCCCGGGGGTTTCCGCGAGCGGAGCGACGGGGCGGGTTCCGGGGCGCGGAGACGGTGTCCGGCCTGGTCGACGCCCCCACGGGCGCGGTGTCGAAGGTCCTCGAGGTCAGCGTGCTGAGCCCGGGATCCGACGCGCTCTGGCCAGGCCTGCCGGGCGCCGCCCTGCTGGCCGAGCCCGCCGGGCAGATCATCGGCGTGATCACGGCCGGGTACGCCCCGAACCGCCTGGACGCCGTGCCCGTGACCGCGCTGCTGAGCGACGAACGGTTCCGCGAGCTGGCAGGCGTGGCTCCCGGCCGGTTGGAGACCGTGGCGGAGGGCGAGCCCTCGGCCATACTCGCCGACCTCCTGACCCCCGCCCGCGACGAACCGCCCCAGGACTGCCCGGACTGGGCGCTGCTGATGGCGCGTCACGCGATGGTGCCGTTCCTGGGGAGGGACGAGGAACTGGCGCACCTGCGAGCCTGGGCCGCCGAGCCGGCCGCCCTGTCGATCGCGATCCTGACCGGCCGGAGCGGCACGGGCAAGACGAGGCTGGCGAGCGAGCTGTGCGTGGAGCTGGCCGCGGCGGGATGGGACACGGGCTTCCTTCCGCTGGACTCCGCCGGCGCCCCACTGACGAGCCGTACCCTGAACGCGTTACGCCCGACCCTGCTCGTGGTGGACGGCCCGGAGCCGTCCCCGCCCCTGGTGGGCGAGCTGGTACGCCACCTGGCCAAACACGGGCGCAACCCCCGGGTACGGCTCCTGCTGCTGGCCCGCGAGCCCGGCGAGGCGGAGTGGTGGCGGCGGCTCGACACGGCGGCCGGTGGCTGGCTGAGGCGGCTCAACACCACGGCCGTCCAGCTCAACACCCGTCCGCTCACCCTGCGGGAACGCACGGAGCACGCGCTCGCGGCCATGAAGGCGTTCGCCCCCAGCCGGGCCGCCCTGCCCGCCCCGCCCCGGCTCGACGACCCGGAGTACGGCCTCCCGCTCCACGTCCACCTGGCGACCCTGCTACGGCTGTGCGACGGGGACGAGGCCGAGCCTTCGCGCAACGGCTCGGAAGCCGACACCGAGCCGATGCGGCTGCGAGGTGGCGGGCTGTTCAGCCGGTTCCTGGCGCGGGAGAGCGGCCAGTGGGCACGGGTGTGGCCGGCGGGGGAAGAGCGCGTGGACGCCGTGACGGCGCGGCAGGCCGTGGCGGTGCTCACGCTCACCGCTCCCACGCCCGCCGAGCTGCCCGGCCTGCTGACGGCCGTTCCGGGACTGCGTGGTCGCGGGCCGGAGAGGCTGCACGGAACCACCATGAACGTCGCGCGCTGGCTGGGCACGGTCTTCCAGAGCGGCCCGCTCGGCCCGGATCTGCTGGCCGAGCAGCTGCTGGCCGAGACGGACGGCCTGGACGCTCTCGTTCTCGCCATCCATGATCACGAGACTCGCACGGTCGGGCACCTCGTGCGCCTGCTGGACGTCCTGCGGCGCTCCGCCCACGGGGAGCGGGTCAGAGCGACGCTGCGCGCGCTGATCGGGTCCAGGATCGGCGAGCTCGTCGCGGAGGCCGCGGCCAACCCCGCAACCCGGCTCGGCGACATGCTCAACGCCGCCCTGGCGCTGTTCCCCGCCGACCGGGCGCTCGCCGCGTCCGCGTCCGCGCTGCTGACCCGGACCACCTCGGCCGCCGAACCGCCGGCCCGGGCGTGGCCGGCCGGTTCCGCCGCTGAGCCATCGGCACCAGGCCGGGCGGGAGGCGACGCGCCATGGAGCTGGGCGGGAGGCGCGTCGTCGTCACCGGGGGCGGCCCGTGACGCGTCGCCGCCACCGGGGGCGGTCCGTGACGCGTCACCGGCGCGATGGGGTGGTGGCGCGTCCTCGGTGCGGTGGGGTGTGTCGCCGGTGCGGCGTGGTGCGGGACTCGGGTTGCGGGCGTTGGACGTCACGCTTGGTGAGCTGGCCGTGCGGCATCGCCGGGCGACCGGTGAGCGGATGCCGCTGGCGGGGGCGCTGTCCTGGCTGTCAGGCCGGCTGACGGCCGTGGGGAGGGCAGGTGAGGCGGTCGTGGCGGCGGCGGAGGCCGTTGAGATCTACGCGGCCGCTCCGCCGTACGAGGCGGCGGCCGGGCGGGCGGACGCGCTGTTCAACCTGGGCGCGTGTCTGCTGCTGGCCGGCGAGCCCGGTTCCGCGCTCAAGCCGGCGCAGGAGGCGGCGGCCAGGTTCCGCATCCTGGCCGAGGAGGACCCCGGGTATGCGGGGGAGGCCGCGCGGGCGCATCACAACGTCGCGTGCGCGCTGCTGGAGGTCGGGCGGCTTGGCGAGGCCGTGGAGGCGTTCGAGGCGGCGGGCGGCGACGCCGGCTTCGCGGCGAACCTGGCAGCGCTCACCACCGCCGCACAGCGCCGAGCACGCCCGGATTCGACCACCTCCCCGCAGCGCCAACCACACCCCGATCCGACCACCACCCCGCAGCTCGGAGCAGCCGGGCAGTCGCCGACGACCCATCCAGGGACCGCCGGCCAACCGCCGACGGTCCGCTCCACAACAGCCGGCCAGCCGCCGACGGCCCACTCCAGGACGGCCGGCCAACCGCCGACGGTCCGTTCCGCGACGGCGGGTCAGCCACCCGTGGTCCGTTCCGCAGCAGCCGGACAGACGTCGGCGGCGCGTTCCGGGCCGGTGGAGCAGCCGCCGGTCGCAGCCGTCCCAGGTCCGGGGCCGTTGATGCCGTTCGAGGAGGCTGATGCCGCCGCGCTGCCCGAGCTGGGCGGCTGCATCGCCGTCGCCGTCACCGCCGCCGTCAAGGACGTGGCCCCGACGGACAGGGACCTGGCCCACCGGCTCCGCCTCCTGGCCGCCTGGCTGGACGAGCACGGCAGGCCGGCCGACGCCGTGGCCCCCGCCTCGGAGGCCGTCGTACGGCTGCGCGGCCTCGCCGTTCAGGAGCCCGGCCTGCGGTTGATGCTGGCCGAAGCCGCCGGACTGCTGGCCGGGCTCCACGCCCGGCTGGAAGACCTGGACGCCGCCGTGCGGTCCGCCGCCGAGGCCGTACGCAACCTGCGTGCCCTGGTCGCCCTGGAGCCCGACGAGCACCGCCATGCCCTGACCGGGCAACTGCTCCGGCTGGGCGAGCTGCTGCTGGTCGACGACCGGCCCGAGGAGGCGCTGAGACCGTTGCAGGAGGCCGCGAGCGTGGCGGCCGAAGGGCACACGGCCACGCAAGCCGAACGGCACACGACGGCGCAGCCCGAGCGGCACACATCGACACAAGCCGAGCGGCACACGGCGGCGCAGGCCGAGGCCAGGCGGCTGCTCGGCCTCTGCCTGGACGAGCTCGGCCGACCGGCCGACAGCCGGGCGCAGCTGGAGCTCGCCGCCGAGCTGTACGACGTGCTGGGCGCCGAGGACGGCCGCTACCTGCGGCACGCGTCCGAGGCGCGGGCGAGGGCGGCAAGGCTGGAGACGGCGGCCGGGCACGCAGGTGGGCGGCCGTGGCTGCTGGCGCTGGTCACCGCGCAGCCGGCGGAGGCCGTGGCCGGAGCGGAACGGCAGCTGGCGGAGTGCAGGGAGGCCGCCGAGAACGGCGGCACGCCGGAGATCCACGCCTACATCTCCGCGCAGTCCGTGCTCGCCAGGGCCTGGACGGACGTGGGACGGGCCGCGGACGGGCTCGTGCTCGCGAGGCAGGCGGCCGAGCTGCTGCGGCGCCATCCCGTACCCGACGCGCCGCCGCAGCGGTCCGCGGGTCCTGAGCGGCCGCACGCGATAGCCGTGGGGATGGTGGCGGCGGCGCTCGGCCGGACGCTGGTGGGCCTCGGGCGGCACGGGGAGGCCCTCCCCCACCTGGTCACGGCCATCAAGTCCTACGAGCCGCGGGCCGGGACGAGCGTGGTGTTCCGTAAGGAGTTGGCCGAGCTGCTGATCCTGGAGACCGCCGCGCTCTCCGACGCCGCCTGCCCTTCAGAGGCGGAGGCGACGGCCGACCGGCTGGTAGAGCTCTACGCCGGGCTGGTGTCGGAGGGGCTCGCATCCCCGCGCGCCCTGGCCGGGGCACTGCGGCTCCAGGGTGGCCTCCGCTTCACCGGGGAGAACGTCGAGGGCGCGCTGGAGTCGGCCACCCGAGCCCTCGACGTGATGTCCGCGGACCCTGAGGCGGCGAACCGGCTGCTCACCGCCACCTGCCTGGAGCTCAGCGGCCTGTGCCTGGCCGAGCTGCACGACCCCGGCGCGGCCAGGTCGAAGCTGGCCGAGGGCACCGCGTTGCTGCCGTACCCGCCTCCGGACCTCGTCGACGTGCACCTGCTGGCCCTGGCCCGGCTGGCCAGGCTGCGGGTGGAGGAGGAAGGACCCGCCGCCGGAGTCACCCTGTACCGCGAGTTGCTCGACATCCGGCCGCTGCCGGGGACGGATGTGCTCAGAACCCTCGTCGAAGAGGTCGCCGCCTACCCGGGCGACATGTCCGAGCTGCTGCCCGCGCTGGCGTCGTTCACGGAAGCGCTGGAGCAGGAGGTACCGCTGAGCAGTGACGGCGGCGCCGAGGTGCATGACCTGTACGGGCAGTCTCTGATGCGGATGCCGGGCGCCGAACTGGCCGTGCGGGTATACCGGGGGCTGGCCGCCTTCTCCGGCGACTACCGCGGGCGGCTCGGCACAGCGCTCGCCACGCTCTCCCGGCGGGGGCATGGCGATCTCGCCGTTCTGGAGCAGGCCATCGACCTCCTCTCCGGCGAGCCGGGCGGGGAACTGGCCGAGGCCCTCAACCTCTACGCCGTCGAGCTGCTCGAACAGGGCCGTCCCGTCGAGGCCCTGGCGCACTGTGAGCGGGCCGCCGACCTCTGCGACGAGCTGGACGACCCGGCCGTAGCCGCGGTCACGTACGCGCAGCTCGGCTCCAGCCTGGCCGTGCTCGACCGCCCGCAGGCCGCCCTGGAGGCGATCACCTGGTCGCTCGCCGAGCTGGACCGGGCCGCGGAGGCGGACCAGGAACCGCCGGGCGTGCGGGCTCAGGCGGTCCAGGTGCGCGGGCAGGTGCTGCGGGCGTTCGGCAGGGAGCAGGAGGCGCTGGCGCACCTCGTGGAGGCCCTGCACCTCCACACTGACCCGGCGAAGAAGCGGGAGGCCGCCGCGATGATCGCCGACGACCTGCTGGCGACGGCGAGGCCCGAGGAGGCCGCCGAGTACGCCAGGCTCGCCGCCACCGGGCACGAGCCGGGCACGGTCAAGCACGCGCTGGCCACCCAGCGGCTCGTCAGGTGCCACATGATGCTCGGCGAGCTCGCCGAGGCCAACGCGCTCGTCGAGGACCTGATCCCGCAGGCCAGACGGTCGCAGGACGACCTCACGTACCGGGCCGTCCTCGCCGACTCCCTGGCGCAGAGCTCCGAGCTGCTGCCCCTGCTCGGCCTGGACGGCGGCGCGAGTCCTGGGGTGCCGCGCTACCGCGGCGCCACGGATGCCGAGTCCAGGGCCAGAGAGGCCATCGCGATCTACGACGAGCTGCTGACCACGGGCATGAACGCGCAGGCCCTGCACACCAGCCGCGCGGGCGCCTGCCTCACGCTGGCCTCCGCGCTCAGGATGCGGGACCTGGCCGCCGACGCGATCCAGCCGCTGCGGGAGGCGGTCGCGGCGCTGGAAAGGTTCGGCCCGGTGGAACGGCGGTTCGGCTCCGGGAGCCGGGCGCGCCAGGAGTCCGGTCCGGGGAGCCCGATCCAGCGCGAGCTGCTGTCCAGGGCGATGCTCATGCTCGGCGACGCGCTCATGGAGGCGGGCCGGGCGCTGGAGGCCGGGCTCGTCTTCCACCGAGCCACACAGGTGACGCGGGACGAGCTGCCCAGGGCCGTGGCACACGCCAGGCTCGGCTTCTGCCAGCAGGAGCTGGGCAGGGAGGACGCCGCCGACGCCGCGCTGCGGGTCTCGGCCGGGCTGCTGCGCGACCAGCTCGCCCAGGACGGCGTCGCCGACCTGCTCCGCGACGTGCTGCGGGGCAGGCTGAAGCTGCTGGAGAAGGCGGGCAGGACCGACGAGACGGCAGCGGTGGAGGAGGAGCTACACGGGCTCTAGCCGTCGCTCGCCTGCACCGTCTCGCGGGCCCACCGGTAGTCGGCCTTGCCCGCCGGCGAGCGCACCATTTCCTCCACGAACGCGTACGAACGAGGCACCTTGTACCCCGACAGCAGCGTCCTGCAGTGTGCGTCCAGCTCCTCGGCCGTGACCTCGACGCCCGGCCGCGGCTCCACCACGGCGGCCACCCTGCTCCCCCACCGATCGTCGGGCACCCCGGTCACCACCGCGTCGTACACCGCCGGATGCCCCTTGAGCACCGCCTCGACCTCCTCGGGAAACACCTTCTCCCCGCCGGTGTTGATGCACTGCGAGCCCCGGCCGAACACGTTCACGGTCCCGTCGGTGTCCACGGTCGCCAGGTCACCGGTCAGCAACCACCGCGTGCCCTCCTCGTCGGTGACAAACGTGCGGGCCGTCTTCTCGGGATCGTTGTAGTAGCCGAACGCCACCCGGCCCGCCCTGGCCACGGTCCCGAGCTGCCCTGAGCCGGGCTCGACGGGCCGGTGCCGCTCGTCCAGCACGGCCAGCTCGACCACGGAGTTCGGCTGGTAACGCAGGCCCTTCTCCGGCGAGGACCCGGCCACGCCCGACGCCGTGTAGCCGGACTCGGTGGAGCCGAAGCTGTCCAGGATCATGACGTTCGGAAGCAGCTCCTGGAGCCGGTCCCGTACCGCGCCTGACAGGATCGCCCCGGTCGAACTGACCACGAACAGCGACGAGACGTCGTAGCGGTCCTTCTCCAGTGCCTCGGCCAGGGGCCTGGCCATCGCGTCGCCGGTGATGTTCATGGTGAACACGCGCTCCCGCTCGACCGCCCGCCATACGTCCTCGGCGTCGAAGCGGCGCACGTACACCATGGTCGCGCCCATACACCAGGCGATGAACGTGGCCATCTGCGCGGCCCCGTGCATCAGCGGCGGCGCGGCCATCATCACCATGGGACCGGCCTTGACGGCCTCGTCGATCACCTCCTGCGGGGTGGCGCGCGGCTCGCCGTACGGGTTGCCGCCGCCGAAGGCCATGAACAGGTCCTCGACGTGCCACATCGCGCCCTTGGGCATGCCCGTGGTCCCGCCGGTGTAGATGATGTAGACGTCCTGGCCCGAGCGCGGCGGGAAACCCCGTTCCGGCTTGCCGCGTTCAAGAGCCGTCTCGTACGGCACCGCCGAGCCGATCGCCGACGGCCCTCCCACCGCGATGAGGTGCTCCAGCAGCGGCGCCTCGCCGGCCACGGCGGCCACCCGCGCGTCGAACTCCACGTCGTAGAGCAGCGCCCTGATGTCGGAGTCCCGGTAGAGGTAGAGCAGCTCGGCCTCGACGTAGCGGTAGTTGACGTTGATCGGCACGGCCCTGATCTTCAAGGCGGCCAGCAGGCCCGCGACGTATTCGATGCCGTTGTAGAGGTGCAGCCCGACGTGCTGGCCCGGCTGGACCCCCAGGTCCATGAGGTAATGAGCGAGCCGGTTGGCCTCGGCTTCCAGCTCCGCGTAGGTGCGCCGGTCCGGGCCGCAGACGACGGCCGTCCTGTCCCCGATCGCGTCGGCGAGCCCTTCGAACAGATCAGCGTGGTTGAACTCCATCAGGGTCTCTCCCGTCCGACGATCCACATCGCGAAGAACTGGGCTCCCCCGCCGTACGCGTGGCCGAGCGCCGTGCGGGCGCCGTCCACCTGGTGCTCCCCCGCCAGCCCGCGCACCTGCAGCGCGGCCTCGGCGAACCTGATCAGTCCCGAGGCCCCGATCGGGTTGCTCGACAGCACCCCGCCCGAGGCGTTCCACGGGATGTCACCGTCGAGCGCCGTCGCGCCCGACTCGGTGAGCTTCCATCCCTCCCCTTCCGCCGCGAACCCCAGGTTCTCCAGCCACATCGGCTCGTACCAGGAGAACGGCACGTACGTCTCGGCGACGTCGATCTGCCGCCGCGGGTCGGCGATGCCCGCCTGGCGGTAGACGTCGGCCGCGCAGTCCTTGCCGGCCTGCGGGCTGACCGTGTCACGCCCGGCGCGGAAGATCGGCTCGGAGCGCATGGCCGTCCCGTGCACCCAGGCCGGGGTGCCGGTGACCTTGGACTCGGACGAAAGGATCATCGCGCAGGCGCCGTCGCTGGACGGGCAGGTCTCCAGGTAGCGGATCGGCTCCCACAACATGGGCGTGGACTCGACCATCTTCTGGTCGATGCCGGGGATCTTGAGGTGCGCGTACGGGTTCTTGAGAGCGTTCAGCCGATCCTTGACCGCTACCAGCGTCCCGATGTGTCCGGGTGCGCCCGACCTTCGCATGTACTCGCGGATGTGCGGCGCGAAGTAGCCGCCCGCGCCCACCACGAGCGACGCGTTGAACGGAAGGTGCGTGGAGAGCGCCCAGGTGGCGTTGGACTCCGACTGCTTCTCGAACGCCACCACCAGCACCCGGTCGTGCACGCCGCCCTGGATCAGCGAGGCCCCGACCAGCGCGGTGGACCCGCCGACGCTGCCCGCCGTGTGCACGCGCATCATCGGCTTGCCCGCCGCGCCGAGTGCGTCCGCCAGGTACGACTCCGGCATCATCACGCCCTCGAACAGGTCGGGCGCCTTGCCGATGACCACGGCGTCGATGTCCTTGAACGACAGTCCGGCGTCCTCCAGCGCCCGCAGCGCCGCCTCGCGTACGAGGCCGGCGATCGACACGTCCCTGCGCTTGGTCGTGTAGTACGTCTGCCCGACCCCGATGACCGCGCATCGGTTGCCCATCATGCCTCCAGGACGGTGACGAGGTTGTGCTGCAGGCAGGGGCCGCCGGCGGCGTGCCCGACGGTGCGGCTCGCGTCGCCGTCGAGGATGCGCCGCGCGGCCTCGCCGACGCGGATGAGGCCCGTGGCCATGAACGGGTTGGCGGCCAGCGGGCCACCGGACGGGTTGATCACCGTGTCGCCGGACAGCTCCAGCGCACGGCGCAGGATGATCTCCTCGTGGGGGAACTGGGCGTGCAGCTCGGCCACCTCGACGGGACCCTTGCCGACCCCCGCGGCTCGTGCGGCATCGGCCGCGGAGGCCGACAGGGCAAGATCACGCATACCCAGATAGTGGGGCTCTATGCGATGTGCGATGCCCCTGATATAGGCGGGATTCGGGCACAGCTGCCGGGCCAGGTCGCCCGCCGCGAGTACGATCGCGGCCGCGCCGTCCGTGACTGGTGGCACGTCGGTCTTCTTCAGCGGCTGCACCGCGAAACCGTCCGAGTCGTCCGGGTCGGGCAGATCGAGCGCGTACGGGTTGCTCCTCCCGTCCGCCCGGCTCCTGCGGACGATCTCGTCGAGCTCCTTCCTGTCCGCGCCGACCGCGCCGGCCTGGAGCGCGGCGTAGGAGAGCAGGTCGAGGCCGAGCGGCGCCAGATAGTACGGGTCGAGCTGGATCGTCATGATGGTGCGCAGGTCGCCGAGCGACGACTTGCCGAAGCCGTAGACCAGGGCCGAGTCGATGTCGCCGTGCTGGAGGCGTACCCATGCCTCGTACAGCGCCCAGGCGCCGTCCATCTCCACGTGGCTCTCCGAGATGGGCGGCCAGGCGGCCAGCGCGTCGAGTGCCGACACGAACGAGAACGGCGCGCCCGCGAGATAGTCGCAGCTGCCCGAGCAGGTGAAGCCGAACCTCTTGAGCCCCGTGCGCTCCTTGACCTCGTCGATGACGGGCTGGATCAGCTCGGGCTCGGTCTGCCCGGTGTCGTGGTCGGTGTGCCGGGTCTGGGCGAACGCGACGATCGCGACATCTCTCATGACAGCTCCACATCGGGCTCGCCGGTGGGGGCGAACCAGCGGATGTTCGCCATGGACGCCGTGCGCTCGCTCTCGGGAACCCAGACCGCCTTGACCCGCATGCCCTGGCGCACCTCCTGAACGGCTACGTCCCCGACGAGCGCGATCATGGGGATGTCGGAGTTGTCGAGCAGGATGTACGCCGACACGAACGGCACCTGCGGGGCCCGCGGATCGGGCAGGTTGTTGATGGCGAACGTGGTGATCGTGCCGGTGTCGGGGAGTTCGAGCGTTTCCGGGATGCCGCTTCCGCATTCGGGGCAGGACAGGCGGTAGGGCACGTACACCTTGGCGCAGCTGTCGCACCGGCCGCCGAGGAAGACGCCACGCCTGACGCCCTCCAGGAAGACGCGTAGCGCGCCGCCCGCCTGGAGGCGGTATTCGGCGCGCACGTTGGACACGATCTTCGTGACCTCGGGAACGAAGTGGGAGATGTCGGTGATGTGGCCGGTGGGGCGCTCACTCCAGGCGGGCCAGACGCGGGTGCCCGCGGCGAGCGCCTTCGGGTTGCCCGCGTCCACGGCGTGCACCAGCGTGGTGTCCGCCCCGTCCAGCTTGATCAAGGCCCAGGCGAACGGGCGGTCCAGCGGGTGGCTCTCGAGCGGCTCCTCCACCCACGCCCAGGTGGTGACCGTGCCTGCCGGGCCGACCTCGACGTACTCGCCGGTCACCGGCTCGCCCGTCGCGGGGTCGTACTCCAGGGGCGGCACGAGCACCTTGCCCTCTTTCGTCCGCACCCCCACGATGCGCCGGCCGCGCAATTCGCTCAGGAACCGGCCGATCACGGGGCCTGTTGTTCGCGTGTAGCCGCCGGGAAATTCCAGGACGTGCTGGGCGACGAGCGGATCAGATGGCACGGTCGTGTCCCTCCCAATACGGGGCGCGGAGCTTGCGTTTGAGCAGCTTGCCGTTGGGCTCTCGGGGCATCTCGGCGATGAAGTCGAAGCTCTTGGGCCACTTCATCCTGGCCAGGCGGCCCTCCAGCGACGCGAGCAGCTCCCGGGCCAGCTCAGGGCCGGGCTCGACCCCCGGCGCGGGCTCGACCACGGCCTTGATCTGCTCGCCCCACTCCTCGTCCGGGACGCCGAACACGGCCACGTCCGCCACCTTCGGGTGGACCATGAGCTCGTTCTCGATCTCGGCCGGGTAGATGTTGGCTCCTCCCGAGATGATCATGTCGGCCTTGCGGTCGCAGAGGTAGAGGTAGCCGTCCTCGTCCAGGTACCCGATGTCTCCTACGGTGAAGTGGTCCTTGAGGCGGTTCGCGGCGGTCTTGTCGGGGTCGCCCTTGTACTCGAACGGGACGCCCATCATCTTCATGTAAATCGTCCCGGCGGTGCCCGTCGGTACAGGCTCGCCCTGGTCGTCCACGATGAGCAGCTCGCTGATGGGCCAGGCCTTGCCTACCGTGCCCGGGTGCGACTTCCAGCCCTCGGGGGTGGCCAGGGTGCCGCCGCCCTCGGTGGCCGCGTAGTACTCGTACACGCAGTCGCCCCACCACTCGAACATCGCCCACTTGACCGGGACGGGGCAGGGGGCGGCGGCGTGGATCATCCACTTGAGCGAGGACAGGTCGTACCGGGCCCGGGTCTGCTCCGGGAGCGCGAGCAGCCGCTTGAAGTGGGTCGGGACCAGGTGCGAGTTCGTGACGCGGTAGCGCTCGCAGACCCGGAGCATCTCCTCCGCGTCCCACTTGTCCATGTAGACGAGCGTGTGCCCCATGTGCAGCGCGGTGCCGCCGAACTGGGTCACCGCCGTGTGGTAGTTCGGTGAGGTGATCAGGTGGGCGTTGGGGCGGCCCGGCGTGATGCCGAACAGTCCGAGCAGGAACGTCATGAGCTCTGCGGAGTCGTCCGGATCCAGGCCGTTCAGCCGGCGTCTGACGCCTTTCGGCTTGCCGGTCGTGCCCGAGGTGTAGTGCATGGTGGCGCCGGCGGTGCGGTCCGCGGGGGCGGTGTCCGGCTGCCCGTCGGTGAGCTCGCTCGCCTGGCGGAACCCGTCAGTCCCGCCTCCCCCGAGGAGGAAGCGGCGGTGCGGCTCGATCGCCTCGGCTCCCCTGGCGCCCTCCCCGAGGTAACGCGGGTCCACGAAGAAGGCCTTGGCCTCGCTGTCGGAGACGATGTACGCGATCTCGGGGCCGGTGAGATGCCAGTTGACGGGGGTGTAGTACCAGCCTGCCTGCATGGCGGCCAGGTAGAGCACGAGCCCGTCCACGCCGTTCGGGACCAGGCCGCAGATGCCGTCCCCCGGCTGGAGCCCGAGACCGCGCAGCCCGTGCACGAGGCGGTTCGAGCGGGCCAGCAGGTCGCCCGCGCGATGCTCCGTGCCGTCAGGGTCCACGGCCGCGATCCACTCTGGATCCGCCTGCGCGAGCCTCCAGAAACCGAGCGTGCCCATATGAACTCCTTCTCATGGCCTCACTTCGCGAGGCGGGCTCAGTCGCCCTCGATGCCGTCGCCTTCCCCCGCTCTGGTCGCTCCGCTCCCGCCGCTCCTCCAGACGACGGCGCTCCCTCGCGGAGTTGCGGCGCGAGCAAAAACAGGAACCTGTTCTCGTTTGCTGCTGGGAGCGTATCCTGGGGCCGAAGTTCGTAGCAAGCGCTTGATTAGACACTTCGGAGGCGTACGTGGAGCTCCTGCCGATCAGCACACCCCACTGCCGGATCGAACGCGACGGCCACATCCTGATCGTCACCATGAACCGGCCGGAGGCCCGCAACGCGCTCTCCTCGGACATGCTGATCGGCCTGGCCTCGGCGTGGGCGTACGCGTCGGCGGAGCCCGGGATCCGGGTGGCGATCCTGACGGGCGCGGAGGGCACGTTCTGCTCGGGGGCCGACCTCAAGGCCATGGGACAACCGTCGGCGGACCCGGAGGTCCAGGCCAGGGCCGCGCAGATACCGAACTTCCACTGGAAGGGGCTGCTCAGAGAGGACCTGCCCACCAAGCCGATCATCAGCGCGGTGGAGGGCTACGCGGTGGCCGGGGGCACGGAGCTGCTGGTGGGCACGGACCTGCGAGTGGTGGCGGAGTCGGCCACGCTGGGGTTGTTCGAGGCCAAGCGCGCCCTCTTCCCCATGGGCGGCAGCGCCGTACGCCTTCCCCGGCAGATCCCGTACTGCCATGCCATGGACCTGCTCCTCACCGGCCGCGCGATCACGGCGGCGGAGGCGCTGTCCATGGGGCTGGTCAACCGGGTGGTGCCCGACGGCCAGGCGCTGGCCTCGGCCCGGGAGCTGGCCGAGGACGTCGCCGCCTCGGGACCGCTCTCGGTGCAGGCGATCCTGCGCACCTACCGCGACACCCTGGGCATGCCGGAGCCGGAGGCGCTGAAGGTGTCGGACGAGATCGGCTGGCCGGTGATCGGCTCGGAGGACGCCAAGGAAGGCACCCGCGCCTTCCGCGAGAAGCGCCCGCCGACCTATCAGGCGCGCTGAAGACGGGCCTTGTGTGGCACAGGAGGCCACACAAGGCCATGGTCCGCACATGAGGCGCCTGAGGGCTGACCGCCGCGGAGCCTGGTCACCGTCGTTCCCGTATGAACGTCAGTCCTCGGTCAGGCGCTCCAGCCGTTCGAGGGCCTCGCCGTACTCCTCCACCAAGCCGAACACCACGTCCTTCGTCGACCGGACCTGGTTGGTGATCCCGATGATCTGCCCGGCGGGGAAGGTGGACAGCTCGGCGGCGTCGGAGCGGCCGATGCGGCGCAGGGCGTCCGACACCAGCATGAACTGCAGGGGCATCGGCAGCGTGCCGGGCGACTCCTCCGACTCCCACGCGTCCGTCCACTCGTTCTTGAGCAGCCGGGCGGGTTTGCCCGTCCAGCTCCGCGAACGCACGGTGTCCCTGGACGTGGCCTCCAGGATGCGGCGCTTGGCCATCTCCGGGGTGTCGGCCTCCTCCACGGTCAGCCAGAGCGAGCCGGTCCAGACGCCGTCGGCGCCCAGCGCCATCCCCGCCGCCATCTGGCGGCCGTTGCCGATGCCGCCCGCGGCCAGGACAGGCACGCCCACGGCGTCCACCACCTGCGGTATCAGCACCATGGTGGAGATCTCGCCCGTGTGGCCGCCGGCCTCCGTGCCCTGGGCGACGACCACGTCCACCCCGACCTCCACCTGCTTGAGCGCGTGCCGGGGAGTGGACGCCAGGGCGGCGACCTTGACTCCGTGCGCGTGGGCGAGGTCGACCACGTCGGCGGGCGGCGGGCCCAGCGCGTTGGCCAGGAGGGCGATGGGGTGGCGGAGGGCGACCTCCACCTGCGGCCGGGCCGTGGCATCCGTCCAGCCGAGCAGCACCTTGCCGGGGTCGGCGTCCGAGGACAGCGGCGGGACGCCGTGCTTGCCCAGGAGGTTCTCGACGAACGCCCGGTGGCCGTCGGGGATCATCGACTGCAGGCGGCCCACCAGTTCCTCGGGCGCGAAGTCGGCGCCCTCGTAGGAGGCCGGCATGACCACGTCCACGCCGTACGGCTTGCCGTCCACGTGGTCGTCGATCCACTTGAGCTCCGTCTCGAGCTCCTCAGGCGTGAAGTAGAGCGCTCCGAGCACTCCCATGCCGCCCGCGCGGCTGACGGCGGCGACCACGTCCCTGCAGTGGCTGAACGCGAAGATCGGGAACTCGATTCCGAACATGTCCGTGACACGTGTCCGCATGGCCCGACAATACGTCCGGCGGTTGGCGAACTGCAACGTGTTCTAGACTAGAATCTTTCGTCTGGTACCGGTGAGTAACCTTGGACGATAACGAGTTCTAGTTTGACTTCATCAAGGCATGAAAAAAGGGGCCCGCATATCGCGGGCCCCCGAAATGGTCACTCGCCCCGCGGGCGGCGGCCGAGGACGGCGCCGGTCAGCACCAGCGCGAGGCCCACTATGAGCAGGACCAGCGGGATGATGTTACGCAGCAGGTTCATCTGGCTCTTGCCGTCCTGCGCCTTCTTGACCAGGTCGTCGACGGTCTGCTCGGTCATCTTCGCGGTGCCGATGAAGGCCGGCGAGCGCTCGATTCCGTCCTGGGTCTTCAGCACCTCGTGGCGCTGCACCTCCTGCTTGACCGGGGAGCCGGTGACCGGCTCGACCCAGAACGTGGTCTTGCCGTCGTACCAGCGGTCGACCTGCACGTCTCCGGTCGTGCCGGTCATGCCGAGCACGTTGGCGGGCGCGCTGCGGGTCTGGGTCTTGGTCGGCGGGACGGTCTGCTCGAAGACGTAGACGGGCAGGCCGTTGACGTTGTCCTCGCGCACGAAGGCGGCGTCGAAGGCCTTGCCGGCCTGGCCGTTGAACACCTTGTACGTCTTCTTCTCCACGTCGAAGGGGAACTTGTAGATCTGCCCCTCCAGCGTGACCGGCGCCTTGTCGATGTTGGTCCCGCAGCAGTTGAGGCCCACTCCGGTGTAGCGGTTGAAGGCGCTGCGGCGCTCGGAGAGGTCGATCTGCGGCCGGCTGTTCGTCACGTCGTTGACGACCGTGGCCTCGTCCCAGACCACCCGCTGCGAGTTGGCCTCCTTCACGTCACCGCGGGTGGTGACGAAGATCTGGAGGTCGCCGGTGAGGACCTTCAGGTCCTGGAGGGAGAAGTAACGGGCGCCCTTCGCCTCCAGCCGCGCGACGCCGAACTGGTCCGCGGGAGCGGCGATGATCTGCCCGGCCGCCCAGAATTTCAGCAGCGGGGCCAGTGCAATGAAGAAAGCCCCGAACCCGATGAGGACGAGCGTGGAGATACGACCCATCGAGGCCTCCGCATTTGTAGAACGTGTTGTCATCTAGCGCGATCGTCGAGCAACAAAGTATGACAGCGAGTGATGCGCGTCACTGGCGGCCATACCACCGCAATCAAATCGATAGAAACAAGTTCTATCGTGGTTTCCGCTGGCCTGACGAGAGGGTGTGAGCAGGGGTGAAGAGCAGGGACGCGTCCCTCGACGGCATCCGCGCGTTCGCCGCTCTGGGCGTCTGGCTGCTGCACGTCGGCAGCAACACCGGCGTCATGTACCGCGAGGGCATGTACGCCTGGATGATGGCCCGGCTCGGCATCGCCGTACCCATCTTCTTCCTCCTGTCGGGCCTGCTGCTCTACCGCCCGTGGGCGCGCGCGGTGATCGAGAATACGCCACGTCCGAAGCCGCTGCGTTACCTGTGGCGCAGGGTGCTGCGGGTCATGCCGGTCTACTGGCTCGTGGCGGGGCTGGCCTTGTGGGCGTGGAGCTCGCTGGACTGGCTGGGCTGGGTCAAGTGGATGCTGCTGCTGCAGAACTACTTCCCGGGCGAGAACGTGGCCGACGGGCTCTACCAGATGTGGACGCTGCCCATCGAGATGTCCTTCTACGTGGTGCTTCCAGTCCTGGCCTGGCTGCTGCACAAATGGGCGCGCCGCGGCGGCAACCCGCCGGTCAGGCTCCTGGCGGGCATCGCGGTGCTGCCGGTGATCTCGGTGGCCACCGTGGTCGTGACGCGGGAGTTCGGGCAGCCGCAGCTCGCCCTGCTGCTGCCGTACCACCTGGTGTTCTTCGCCTGCGGCATGGCGATGGCGGTGCTGTCGGTGTGGATCGGGCACAGCAGGGTGATCGACTTGCTGGCGCCGCAGCTCCTGATGCTGGCCGCGCTCCTGTACGCCATGCTGAGCACGGGGCTGGCCGGGCCACGCACGCTGACGCTGCCGACCCTGTGGGAGTCGCTGCTGCGGGTGAGCCTGGAGGCGGCGGTGGCGATACTCCTGGTGGCGCCGTTCGCGCTGGCCCCCAGGGGCGACTCGCTCAGGCACCGCCTGGTCGGCAACCCCGTGACCGCCTACATGGGCCGCATCTCCTACAGCTTCTTCCTGTGGCACGCGCCGCTGATCACGTTGCAGCTCAAGCTGACCGGCGCGCCGCCGTTCGGCGGCGACTTCCCCAGCGTGGCGGTGGTGTCGTTCGTGGTGACGCTGCTGCTGAGCGTCGGTAGCTACCATCTCATCGAGGTCCCGGCACTCAAGCTCAGCCGACTCCGGTCAGGATCTGCTCGGCGGCCGGCCGCTCCGGCTCCGGCTCCGGCTGTGCCGGCTCCTTGACGAGCTGGCCGAACAGCACGCCCATGGCCGCGCAGGCGGCCAGTTGCGGCACCTCGTCCAGCAGGAGCTCCATGCCGGGCAGCACCATGGCCGCCGCCAGGGACAGCGTGGCCACGCCGAAGACGGCGGCGGCCGGCCAGTGCGCGGGCAGGCCCCTGGCCCGGAGCACGAGCGTCACGAGCAGGGCGCCGAGGACCGCGAGCATGCCCTGCCAGTTCGCCACCCAGCCGCCGAACGCCAGGCCGAGCACGACGGCGTACGGCGCCCGCAGGTGCCGCAGCCGGGTGGCCGAGGCAGCCGCGGTCTCGCGCACGTGCTCGGGGCGCGGGCCGCGCATGAACAGGGCGATCAGGGTCAGCAGGGCGATCCCGGCCAGGCCGAGGGCGAGCGCGAGCCAGTAGGCGCGGTCCGGCACGTACTCAAGGCGCGCGGTTCCCGTGGTCCCGGCCGGCAGCTCCCAGCCCTGCTTCCAGCCGTCGATCCGCACGGGTTTGAGCGTCTTGCCGGCGATCTGTGCCCGCCAGCCGGCGTTGTAGTTCTCGTTGACGACGAGGAAGGAGTCCTTCGGCGCGGTCACCTCGACCTCGCGCACGGACGGCGTCCAGGTGCTCTGCACGGCCGCCCCCTCCACGCCGCGCGGCCTGTCGGGCAGCGTGCCGGCCACGAGGTCGTCGATGGCGAACGACTCCCAGCCGGCGACCCGTACCCGGTTGTCCCCGGCCACGATCCTGGCCCTGGAGCAGCCGAAGATCTGCACGGGCCGCTGCTCCAGCAGGTCGGCGTGGGTGCCGGCGACCTTGGTCTGGATGATCTGCCCGTTCACCTCGATCCTGGGGCCGGAGCCGCAGGCGAGCCTGAGCGGGATGCCGGCGGGCCTGCCCACCGGATCGACGCCCGGCACCACGATCTCGGTCACCTGCAGCCGCTTGGAGAACGGCGTGAAGCGGAGCTTGAGCCGCGAGGTGGACAGCGGCCTGAACGTGAGGAGGCCGCTCGGGTCCACCCGGCCTGCGCGCACGGCGCCGCGGTCGCCGGTCACGACCACGTCGAGCGGCTGCTTGTCACCCCCGGGGCGGCCGATCCGGATCCGGGAGATCGTCCGCTTGCCCTTCCAGGCGATGTCGAGCGTGGGCTGGGTGTCGTCGCTGCCGGGGATCCAGGTGGTGCTCGCGTCCCCGTCGAACGCCGACCTGGGCGAGACCAGCGCGTCCAGGGTGAGCTGGGACGAGCCGGTCACACTGGTCAGGTCCGCTCTGATGCGCGTGAACCGGTCGGCGAGGGCCGGATCCTTCAGCACGGCCGATCCCCGCACGTTCACGGTCGCGGCGGACCCGGCGGTGAAGGTCCGGTCGAACCCGCTCTCCTCGCCCGGCTTGGCCAGCGCCGTGGCGTTGCAGATCCACCGGTACTGGTTGCGCATGCAGGCGGGCCGCTCGTCGAGCCCCCGGTCCATGACGAACACGTCGCCGCCCTTCCCCGGCAGCCTGATCGTGCGCCCGGGCGTGACGCCGGGGATGGACAGCTCGACGATGCCGACCCGCTGCCCGTAGCTCCACTCGCCGGACACCGTCTGCAGCACCTTGATCCGCACCCAGCTCGTGGGCCCCTCGGGGACGCGCAACCGCTGCGGGTCCGTGACGGACCGCACGTCCTGCGCCAGACTCCCCGACTCCGTCTCCACGGCCACCTGTTTGATCTCCTGCCCGAGCAGCAGGTCGGGGGCGAGCATCACCTGCAGGTACGGGATCCGCATCCGCGCGTGCAGGTCCACACGGAGCCATTCGCCCCGCGGGGACTTCGAGCCGTCGCTCTCCCAGCCGGTCTCGGCATTGCCGTCCATGGCCGCCCACGGGCCCCGGCCGGTCGTGCTGATGCCGGCGATCGCGTACGGGTCGGCGACCGAGGAGGAGGCCGTGATGCCCGCGATCCCGTCGTACTCGGCGGTGGCGGTGTCGTCCAGCCAGCCCTTCTCCAGCAGGTCCAGCGCCCGGACGCCGGAGAAGTCCGCCTTCTTGTCGGCCGTCAGCGTGGGCGACCAGTTCGACCTGATCTCGCCGAACGAGCGCTCGCGCAGCCGCAGCGCGTCGCTGACCACGGTCGGCGCCTCGCGCTTGCCCGCGTCGCCGTTCACCAGCACCGGGCCGTCACCGAGCAGGCCGAGATCGCCCATCGCGAGCAGGGAGTCCGGGCCGCCGCGCACGGCCAGCGCGTCCGCGACCGGCTGCACGGAGACCAGGTCCGAGCTGCCCGTCACCTCGTACAGGTCCAGCGCGGGGAACGGCGCGTCCAGCGACTCCACGGCGTCGTCGGTCTCCTTGTCGCCGACGAGCTCGCCGAACGAGCGCACCCGCTTGATGCCGGGCGACTCCCGCAGCGCTTCGAAGATCCGCGCGGGCCAGGCGCCCTGAAGGTTCGCCCTGTTCAGGTCGTTCCTGACGAGCAGGTAACGCACGCCCATCCTGCGCAGCACGGCGGTCAGCCCGGCAGAGCCGTGGCCCGCGGTGAGCCGCTGGTCGATGGCGTCGAGCAGCCTGGTCAGGCCCACCGAGCCCGGAGGCGTGATCTGCCTGGTGGTCCAGCGGGCGGTGGACAGCGCCTGCATGGGCTCGTCCATCGGGCGGCCCCAGACGTACTCGCCGAACTTGGCGCCCGGCACGATCAGCACGCCGTCGTCGCCGGCGTTCTCGTTGAGCCAGGCCGCCGCCTCCCGCCAGTGCGCCGGCACCTGCTTGAAGTCGCCGGGCGCGGCCAGGCCCTGGTTGAACACGGGCAGGACGAGAGCCGCGAACGCCACCACGGACACGCTACGCAGCGGCAGCCTGGCCCTCACGAGCAGATGGGCGAGCCCGAAGGCGAGCGCGAGGCGTACCAGCGGGTCGAACTTCCGCAGGTTGCGCAGCGGCGCGAGCGGGCCGTCGAGCAGCCAGCGCACCGGCTCGGCCACGACCGGCTCCAGGGCGCTCATGTGCCCGGCGACCAGCGCCGTCACGCCGAGCAGGAACAGCGCCACCACGAATCCTCTGGCGGGCAGGTCGCGGCGGGACAGCCCGGCCAGGCCGAGCGCCGCCAGCACGCCGGTGACGACGACCATGGTCGCGGAGGTGGCGATCGAGAAGCCGGGCGGCTGGTCGAAGACGCCGCTGAGCGGCAGGTAGCGCACCCAGTCGGAGGCGCCCCGCAGGACGTTCGTGAGCGAGGTGACCTGCGTGGTGGTCTCGGCGGTCTCGGTGTACGGCAGGAACGAGAACGCGTACCGGCCGACGAGCAGCAGCGGCAGCGTCCAGAACAGGGTGGCGACCGAGACGGCGGCCGTCCACCAGGCGAGCAGCCGCCAGCGCGGCACCGGGCGCGGCCTGGTGAGGATGTAGAGGACGGGGGCGACGAGCACGGCCAGCACGGCGACCGCGTTCACGCCGCCGCACAGCGCCACGGCCAGTGCCGACCTGATGGCCCCGCGGGCGCGCTGGCCCGTCTCCGAGGCGGTGAGGAGCGGGATCAGGATCCACGGCAGCATCGCGGCGGGCAGCCACTCGATCGAGATCTCGCCCAGAATGGACAGCGTGCGCGGGGCCAGCGCGTACGCCAGCGCGCCCACGACGCGGGTGCCCTCGGTGCCGATGCCTAGCTGCCGGCCCAGCCGCTCCACGCCCAGGAACGCCACGCACATCAGCAGCGTCAGCCAGAGCCGCTGCGTCACCCACGGCGCCAGGCCGGCCAGGTCGCCCAGGGCGAAGAACGGGCCCATCGGGAAGATGTAGCCCGCGACCTGGTTCTGGAGCTGGCCGAAGTGCTGGAGGTCCCAGAGGTGGGAGGCGCGCTCCAGCCAGCCGATCGGGTTCAGCGCCAGGTCCATCTTGGTGTCGGAGATCAGGTTGCCCGGCTTGGTGGTGAACGCCAGCACGCCGAAGCCCAGGCAGCACACGACCAGCCACCACCGCCGCCGCACCCGCTCGCTGACCGGCTCCCGGGCCCCCGAACGCCCGCCCCTCGCCCGGCCGATCGGGCCCGGCTTCCCGGGCGCCGACGTCTCGGACTTCAGGCGGCCGGCCACCAACCGGTCGGTGATAGGCCGGGCCGAGCCCTTGAGGCTCGGTGGCTGCGCGCCGGCTCGCGCGTCACGGGTAGTCCGTGCACTCGCGCTCCCGCCGGCGGGGGACAGTCTGATTGCGGTCCCGTCGGTCAGCGGTGGCTCGTCGTCCGGGCGGCCGGCCACCAGCCGTTCGGTGACGAGCCGGGCCGGGCTCTCGTCAGGGGAAGACGGCGTGGGCGCGTAGGGCGCGGCCTTGGGGCGGCCGGTTCCCGGGCGGCCGGCCACCAGCCGGTCGGTCGCCGGCTGGTTGGGCGAGCGCCCGGCCACGACCCGGTCGAGCGGCGGTTTGCGCGTCACCACGCCTCCCAGCCGGGCTCGACGTCGTGGCCCAGCATCAGCGCGGTGAGACGCTCAGCGCTGCGATCCCAGGAGAAGCGGTCCGCCCATGCCCGACATTTCACGGCATAAGTTTCGTCCAGTTCGGCAAGTGACGCGGCTATGCCCTTGGCCAGCTCCGTGCCTTCAGGCAGCAGCCACCCCGTCTCACCATGCCGTACGGCGTCGCGCAGCCCGTCCACGTCGAACGCCACGGTCGGCACCCCCAGCGCGGCCGCCTCGAGCACGCTCAGCCCCCACCCCTCACCCTGCGAGGCGCTCACGTGCACCCACGCCCGCGCGACCAGCCGCGCCTTGTCCTCCTCCGGCAGGTAGCCGTGCAGCGTGACGCCTTCAGGCAGCCGGGCGCGCAGCCGCGCCTCCTCGGGCCCGCGGCCGATGATGTCGACGGTCAGGCCGGGCCAGCGCTCCCTGAGCTCGGGCACGGCGTCGAGCAGCAGGTGTACGCGTTTGTGCGCGACGAGCCGCCCCACGCAGACGAGCCGCGGCGTCGCGCTCTTCACCACATCGCCGGGCTGGGCGATGCTCACCCCGTTCGGCACGATGTGCACCGGCCCGTCCCACCCGAGCCGCTCCCGCATGGCCCGCACCGTGGAGGGCGACACCGCCACGCTCGCGTGCCGCCGGTAGCTCCACCGGGCCACCGGCCCCTCCAGGAAACGTCCGAACGCCGCCAGCCACCCCGGCATGTGCATCCCGAACTGCCGATCGTGCACGTGGTGCACGACGCAGAACACCTTGGTGCGCCGCCGCACGACCCACGGGGTGAAGAACGGGATCCCGTTCTGGCAGTCGAGCACCACGTCGAAGCGGCCGCGCCTGGGCAGCAGCCAGCAGAGCACCAGCGGATAGACGGTGAACGGACCGCCCATCCGCACGATGCGTACCCCGTCAACGGACTCCCCCCGGCCCTGGCCCGGCGCTCGCGCGGTGACGAAGCACACCTCGTGGCCGGCGCGCGCGAAGCGGCGGGCCAGCTCCCAGGCGAACGTCTCAGCGCCTCCCGCCTGGGGATGCCAGGGGTCACGCCAGTTCACGACAGCGAGCTTCACGGATATCCGACGGGGTCGAGCGGCGGCTCCCAGGCCGGGCGGGCGGCGGCACGCGGCTGGGCGCGCAGCCGGAGCCAGATCCTCCCGAGCTCCAGCACGATGCCGAACGTGTGCCGGGCCGGGGAGAAGCGCGAGCCCGGCATGTCGTGCCAGCGCACGGGGATCTCCTTCACCGCCGAGCCCTGCCCGACGCAGCGCGCGAGCAGCTCGACGTCGAAGGCGAAGCCGGAGGTACGGAGCCGGGCGGCGACCTCGCGGGCCAGCACCCCGTCGAAGAACTTGAACCCGCACTGGGTGTCGCTCACCCCGCGGACCAGCGCGCCGGCCAGCGCGCGGAACCCGAAGGCACCCAGCTCGCGGACCTTGCTGTGGCGGTTCTCGACGTGGGAGCCCTGGTGCGCCCTCGACCCGATCACCACCCGCTCGCCGGACAGCAACTGCCCGAAGGCGACGTCGATGGCGTCGAGGTCGGTCGCCATGTCGGCATCGACGAACCCGACGAACGGGGCACTGGTGCGGAGCAGTCCGGCACGTACGGCGGCGCCCTTCCCGGGAGCCGGGCACCGCATCAGCCGGACCGCCACAGGTCCACGCGGCCAGTCCCTGACGATCTCGCCCGTGCGGTCCGTGCTGTTGTTGTCGACGACGATGACGGCGGTCGGGAACGGCATGCGGGCAAGCTTCGCGCACAGCTGCAGGAGGCCCCCGGGAAGTCGTCGTTCCTCGTTGTAGGCGGGAATGACAATCTCAAGCAGTGGTGGTCGGCTCGTCCCCTCGTCCCCATGTGGAGAGGGCGGCATGTCGGCTCGGGTTACCGGTCGCCGTAGAAGTAGAGAGGCTGGTTGACCGGCGTGGCGGTGGCGCCGGTGAGAGAGACCGTGGTGACCGTCGCCACGAGAGCCGCTACGGCGACGCCGATGATCGCTGCTAAGAGGATCTTTATCATGGGGGGTTCCTCCTCGAGCGGACAAATGGTGCGGGCCGTCCCCAACCTAGAACCAATTCTTGCTACTCGGAAGTAGCTCTACAAAATCTTTATAAATCCCCTGATCAGGGCACATATCGAGGCAGCACGGGGCTGTCGAATCGGTAGAGTCGCAGGTCACCCGTATCGACCACTGGCCTTGCGCTCCGTAGCCATACGCCGAACCGTTGCCGCTCTTCAACTGTCCCCGCGTTGACTATCACGTAGCGAAATCCCGCTGCGGGTAGATCGGGCGAGGGTCCTTCTAGTACGTGTTCTACCGCCTGCGCCCGCGGGTCCTCGCTCTTGACGACCATGTCACCGACCCGTACGGCGTCGTTGGAGACCACTCGCCGCCCCGGCACGGCGAAGAAGCGCTGCGCGGGATCCAGCACGGCCCGCCCCCCGTTCCACGGGAACTGCCGGTAGGACTCGAACGGCAGCACCAGCACGTCCCCGGGCTCCCGATCGCGCCGGATGACCTCACGCGCGGCGGTCCAGCTCTCCGGGTAGGAGACGGCCCCCAGCTTCCCGAGCGACCCCCACGCCATGGTGGGCAGCACGGCCACCGGCACCAGAGCCATCGCGGCGACCCACACCCGCTCGCGCGCGACCGAATCGACGAGCAGCCCGAGCCCCAGAGCCGCCACCAACGCCAGCGGCGCCACGAACTGCTGGGCGTCCCTGAACACCGCGAACCCGCCCCACACCCCGACCAGCCAGGCGAACGCCTCCCTGCCGGGCTCGCTCACCCCGGCGCACGCGATGGCCAGGCCCGCGAACGCCGCCACGGCCAGGCCCTTCTTGTACGGCACGTCTCCCCGCAGGAAAAAGACGACCCCGGCCAGCGTGAGCAGCAGCCTGGCCGCCGCCCCCGCGAAGGCGCCGTAACCAGGGGGGACCGCGTACGCGTTCCAGATCCCGCCCAGCGACAGCAGGCTCCCCACCGCGCCGAACGGCGTGTCGGCCCTGGCCGCGAACGCGTACACACCGGCCGGGTCGCCATGGATCCCCTCGGGCCGCAGCGCGGTGGGCACCAGCCACGGCAGGCTGAACGCCGCCAGCAGCCCTGCCACAGGCAGGATCCGGCGAGCCACTGGAAGCGCCGTGATCGCGGTGACCGTCATCGCCGCGAACCCGCCGACCGCCGCGGGCACCATGGCAAGTGCGACCCTCCGGCCCGACCACGCGGCCCGCACCACCCAGGGCAGCCCGGCGTACCCGAGCAGCAGCGCCCACTGCCCCATCAGCAGCCGCTCGGCCACGTACGGGTTCCACACGTAGATCGCGCCCGCCACCAGCCGCGGCCCCAGGGACCCCGACGGCAGCAGCAGCGCGGCCCCCGAGCACCCCATCACGAAGATCCCCAGCAGGATCGCCTTCTGCACCAGCTCGGCAGGCAGCACCAGCGACAGCGCGGTCACCACGGCGTCGCTCGGCACGACCCGCGCGGCCCCGCCCGCCAGCCCGAACGTCCACGCGGTGAACGCCGGGTCCGGCACGAACACCATGTCCTGGAGCAGCGTGAACCCCCAGCCCAGCGCGGGTCCGAGCGCCAGGCAGCCGAGCGCCAGCCCGAGGAGGGCGGAGGCGGCCCCGGCTCTGGGCATGTGCGGCATCCCGCTATGACATCACAACCCCGCTACGGCCATTCCCCGCCCGACCTCCGCATGGTTGAGTCGTCGCGGGGGTGATGTCGAGCGTGTCTACAGCGGGGGCGCGCCAGTGGTCACGCGGCGGCGACGCCGTGCTCGCCGCGGGCCTGGTGATGGTCGCGGTGCAGCTCGTCTGGAAGTTCGAGCTGGTCAGGCGGACGTACTTCCGCCAGGACGACTTCCACTACCTCATCAGGGGCCTGGAGAACGGCTTCACCTGGGACTATCTGACCTGGGTGGACGTGGGCCACCTGCTGCCCGGCGGCTTCGGCATCTCGTGGGCGATGGCCCGCCTGGGCGGCTACAACGAGGTGCTCGCGCACACGATGACGATCGCATTGCAGGCCGGGGCGAGCCTGGCGCTGCTGCGGCTGCTGCGGCTGCTGTTCGGGGCGCGCCCCGCCATCCTGGTGCCGCTCGGGCTCTATCTGGTGACGCCCATGACGATCCCGTCGCTGTCGTGGTGGGCGGCGGTGCTGGAGACGTTGCCGATGCAACTCGCGCTGCCGATGGCGCTGCACGCACACGTGCTTTACGTGCGCGACGGCCGGCTGCGCCACGTGGTGGCGGCGTGCGCGTGGACGGTGTTCGGGCTGCTGTTCTTCGTTAAGGCGGCGTTCATCCCGGTCCTGCTCTTCGTGGTCACCGTCTGCTGGCTCACGCCCGGGCGCTGGCGGGTGCACTGGCGGGCGTGGGCGCCGTACGCGGCGATCCTGGCCGCGTACTCGTGGCTCTTCTTCACCAGGCTCTACAGCTCGGTCCAGCTCACCGACGCCACGCAGACGCCGCACCTGCCGGGGGCCGAAGTCGCGGGCGAGCTCGCCTGGGTCCTGGCCACGCGCGGGCTGGTGCCCACGGCGCTCGGCGGTCCTTGGCAGTGGAAGCCGATCGGCGACGACTACGCGATGGCCGCCACCCCGGAGCCGCTGGCCTGGGCCACGCTCGGCGTGGCCGCCGTCGTGATCGCGGTGTCGGTGCTCTACCGGCGGCGGGCCTGGCCGGCATGGCTGATGCTGCTCGGCTACTTCCTGCTGGCCGACGTGGTGCCGGTGCTGCTGGGGCGGATCGAGCAGCTCGGGCCCGGGGTGCTCGGCTATGAGCTGCGTTACCTGGCGGCCACGGCCATGGTGCTGGCCATCGTGGTCGGGCTGGCGTTCATCCCGCTGCAGGGCGAGGAGCGGCCGTGGCTGCGCCCGCGGCTCCGGCTCCGGTGGGCCTGGGTGCCGCTGGCCGCCGCGGTGACGGCGGGGTCGGTGTGGTCCGTGGCCGCGTACGCCGACCGGCCGCTCGGCAGCACCGTCCGAAGTTACGTGGAGACCGCAAGGCAGGCGCTCGCGCGCGTGCCCGCAGGCTCGGTGGTACTCGACACGTACGTGCCGCCGGCGGTCGCCGCGCCGGTGTTCTTCCACGACTACGCCCTGCACTCCCGTGTGCTGAGCCTGCCTTCTCCGATGCCCGTGACCTGGACGAAACGGCTCGAAGGACTGGTGCGGAACCCGCTGACGTTCGACGCCGCTGGGCGGCTGCGCCCGGTGACGCTCGACGGCGTCAAGATCCCGCAGGGCGCCACGTGCATGCCCGTCGGCGGGAAGGAGGTCCGCTTCCCCCTCCCCAGGCCGCTCGCGGGCGGCGAGTGGACGGCGCAGATCTCGTACCTGAACGGCCCCGAGACCACCCTGTCGGTACGGCTCGGGCTTGGGCGCACGGTGGTGCGGGCAGGCCGGGACCTGGGCACGACCTACGCCACGGTCACGGGCCATGGGGACGAGCTGGCCATCAGCACGCTCGACGGCTCCACGTGCGTCGGCGAGATCAGGATCGGCGTCCCGGTCCCGGCCGAGGACGCCGCGCCCGTCCCGCCGCTGCCCGTCCGCTAGTCCCTCGGCAGGCCCAGCATGCGCTCGCCGATGATGTTGAGCTGCACCTCCGTGGTGCCGCCGTAAATGGTCATCGCCCTGGTGGCGAGCACCGCCCGGTTCCAGTAGCCCGCATCGCCGAGCTTGATGTCGGCGGCCACGACCGCCGCCGGCCCGAGCAGGTCCACTGCGGTCTCCGAGACGTGCTGGGCGTGGGAGGTGGACAGCAGCTTGCGTACGGAGGCGTCCGCGCCCGGCTCGGCGCCGGCGAGCTGCTTGAGCGTGACCCGCAGCGAGAGGGCGTTGATCGAGTGGCCCTCGCACACCACTTCGGCCACCGTCTGCGCCTCGGCAGGCGTCAGCTCGCGATCGAGCCGGCCGATCAGGCCCAGCAGGTCGGACACGGAGGCGCCGGTGCCGCCGGAGCCGGACGACAGCGAGACGCGCTCGTTCGACAGCGTGTTGCGGGCGACCTTCCAGCCGTCGCCGACCTCGCCCACGACCAGCTCGTCGGGGACGAAGACGCCGTCGAGGAAGACCTCGTTGAACAGGTTCTCGCCGGTCATCTCGGTCAGCGGCCTGACGGTGACGCCCGGGGCCTTCATGTCCACCAGGAAGTACGTGATGCCTTCGTGCTTGGAGCCGTCGCTGGAGTTGCGGGCGATGCAGATGCCCCACTCCGCCACGTGGGCGACGGAGGTCCAGATCTTCTGGCCGGTGAGCTGCCAGCCGCCCTCGACCTTCTCCGCCTTCATCTGCAGCGAGGCCAGGTCGGACCCGGCGCCGGGCTCGGAGAACAGCTGGCACCAGATCATCTCGCCGCTGAGCGTCTTCGGCAGGAAGCGCTCCTGCTGCTCCGGAGTGCCGTAGGCGGCGATGGACGGCACCACCCACGCACCGATGATCATCGCGGGCAGCTTGACCTTGGCGGCCTTGAGCTCCTGGGCGATCAGCACCTGCTCCAGCGGCTTGGCGTCGCGGCCCCACGGCCTGCGCAGGTGGGGCATGACGAAGCCGCGCTCGGCCAGGGCGCGCTTCTGCTCCTTGCCCTCCAGCCGGGCGATCTCCGCGATCTCGGCGCGGATCGACTCGCGCAGTTCCTCGGCGTCCTCTGGCAGGTCGATCTGCATCTCTCGGGAGACGCCCTGCAGGGCCAGCTCGGTCACCCTGGCGGCCCACTCGGCGGACGAGCCGAGGAGGGCGCGCAGCGTGAGCGCGCGGCGGTAGTAGAGGTGGACGTCGTGCTCGAAGGTGTAGCCGATGCCGCCGAACGTCTGGATGGCGTCCTTGGCGCACTGGACGGCGGCGTCGGGGGCCATCACACCGGCGATGGCGGCGGCGTACTCCAGCTCCTTGGCTGCGCTGATGGTCGCGCTCCCTCGTGCCTCCGTTGGCATCGGGCTGGACGCCCTCGCTCTCTCCGGCCCGGCTCGCCGCTCCGCTGCTCTCGTGGCGTCCCAAACTGTGGCGCGAGCCTGCTCCAAGGCGACGAGCATGCGGGAGAGCTTGTGCTTGATGCCCTGGAACTGGCCGATCGGGCGGCCGAACTGGACGCGTACCTTGGCGTATTCGGCGGCGGCCGTGACGCACCAGGAGGCCAGGCCCGCCGCCTCGGCGCCGAGCAGGATCGCGGCGATATCACGCACGTCGGAGCTCTGGACGCCGCCCAGGATGCCCTCGGCGGGCACGACCACCTCCGACAGCTCCACCTTGGCCACCGGCCTGGTGAGGTCGAGGGACTTGACCGGGGTGACGGTGGCGGCGGACGCGTCGACGAGGACCCATTCCTCCCCGTCGGCCGTGGAGACCGGCAGCACGAGCGCGTCGGCCAGCGAGCCGCCGAGCACGGGGTCGGCCGTGCCGGAGACGACCAGGGAGCCGTCCTCGGTGCGGGTGCCGCTCAGCGTGCCGGTCAGCGCGACGGCGCCGGTGAGGGTCCCGTCGGCGAACGACTCCAGGTGCTCGGGGCGCTTCGAGGCGTTGATCACGGCGCTGGCCAGCACGGTCGGCAGGTAGGGACCCGGAGCCATGCGCTCGGCCAGCGCCTCGACGGCCACGGCCGTCTCCAGCAGGCCGTAGCCGGAGCCGCCGTACTCTTCAGGCACGTGCAGACCGAGCAGCCCCTGCTCGGCGAGGCCCGGCCAGAACGCGGGGCGCGTGTCCGCCCCGGCACGCAGCAGCTCGGACGGGATGTTCCGCTCGGCCCAGCCGCTCACCGACTCGCGGAGCGCCTCGTGCTCCTCGCTCAACCCGATCGCCATGCTCATCCTCCATGCCAGGTCCGGCCAACACCCAGAACCATATTCTAGAGGATACTTCTGGGCCTAGAGCGGACGCACCTGCTCCACGAGGGTGTTGATGTCGCGCCAGTGCGTCTTTTGCGTCTCGGGGATGGAGGCCAAGAGCATCGCGGGCTTGGTCTTGCCGACCTCGACGACCGTCACCATGGCCTGGGCGACCTGCTGCTTGCCGTTGAAGGTGTAGGTGACCTTGTAGCCGAGCGTCCAGCCCTTGCCGACCGGGACCTTCTTGGAGGCGGTCCAGGCGAGCGTGGCACCCTGGGGGTACTGGGTGCGGATCGCCCAGCGGGCGGCCTGGGTGGCGAGCTCGCGGTAGTCGGCGTCCTTGGAGGGTTTCTTCGCGGACGCGTCACCGGGAAACATGGCCGAGGCGATCACCGTGTGCGGGATGGCCACCTTGCCGATGCGCTGCGCGATCGAGAACGGCGGGAACGACTTGGCCTTCCACGGCGCGGCCAGCCTGGGATAGCTGATCCCGGTGTTCTTGTCGCTGATGATGCCGGTGACCACTGAGGCCGTGCCCGACAGGGTCGGGTACGCCTTGCTCGTCGGCACCGGCGGCAGCACGATCGGGGTCTCCGTGGCGGTCGGGGTGGGCGACGCCGTGGGGACGGCGGAGGCCGGTGCGGGGGCGACGGAGACGCCCTGCTCGGCCGCCTTCTTGTTGGCGGGCACGTCGCCGGAGAAGAGCATGAAGATCAGGAACACGGCCAGGACCGTGCCGAGTATGGCTCCGACGAGGTAGACGGCCTTGATCGGGATGTCACCGAGGCCGCGCCTCGGCAGCTCGGGGATGGGCGGCAGCGTGGAGGATAACGGGCTGATCGGAGGCGACTGCACCGGGACCTGCCGAGCCGGGGCTTGCTGCGCCGGAGGCTGAGCAGGCGGCCGCTGCGCCGGAGGCTGGTGAGCAGGGGGCTGCTGTGCCGGCGGGTTGCCGGCCGGCGGACGAATCGGGACCGAAGGCCCCGGCGCCGGCGGGCGCGGAATCTGGATCGTCTCCTCGGCCGGCAGGACGATCTTGCGGAACGGGGTGGTGGGTGAATCGTATGAGGGCCTCTGGTCGCCGACGTCCTCCATGGTCATGAGGTTACGTCACAAGAGAGCGGGATAATTCCTCTATTCGCCCCGCAGAATCTAATTCTGTATGGTCTGCGGATATGAGGGGTTTCTATGAGCTCGCAGTCGGCGACCCCGAACGTCCCGCCCTCCTGGGTGACGCGAGCGCCACCTACGGTGAGCTGCTCGCCCGGACGAACCAGGCCTCCAACGGCCTGACGTCCCGTGGAGTCGCCCCCGGCGACCGCGTGGTCACCGTGCTGAAGAACGGGCTCGACGCGCTCACCATGATGCTCGCGACGTACCAGATCGGCGCGTACCTCGTCCCCGTGAACTGGCACTTCACGGCCGAGGAGATCGGCTACATCGTGGACGACTGCGGAGCCGGGGTGGTGATCTCACCGGAGGCCCTCACAGTCGGCGAGCTCATCTCCGGGCAGCCCGCCGACGCGCCCGCGCACCGGCGGGCCGGGTCCATGATGCTCTACACCTCAGGTACGACGGGGCAGCCCAAGGGAGTGCGGCGACGGCTGCTGGATCTGACGCCGGAGGAGCTGTACCCGATCCTGATGCGGAAGAGCTGGCGGCACTTCGGGCTGCCGTTCGGCGGGGTGCACCTGGTGTGCTCGCAGCTCTACCACTCGGCGCCGTACGGGCAGGCCATGATGGCGCTGCAGTTCGGGCACTCGATCGTGGCGCCCGAGCGGTTCGAGGCCGCCGAGGCGCTGCGGCTGATCGAGCGGTATCGGGTGACGAACGCGTTCATGGTGCCCACGATGTTCCACCGGCTGCTGGGGGTGCCGGATCGGGAGTCGTACGACCTGTCGTCCCTCACCCACCTCTACCACGGGGCGGCCCCGTGCCCGCCGGCCACCAAGCAGGCAATGATCGACTGGCTCGGGCCGGTGCTGTGGGAGTACTACGGCTCCACCGAGGCGGCCGTGGCGACCATGGTGTCGTCGAAGGAGTGGCTGGCCAGGCCCGGCACGGTCGGCAGGGCGCTGGACGGGATGACGTTCACGATCATCGACGAGGACGGCCGCGAGGTGCGGCCCGGGTCACCGGGGCTGGTCTACATAGGCGGGATCAACCGGTTCGAGTACCACGGCGATCCCGGCAAAACGGCGGCGGCGATGCGCGGGCAGGCGTACACCCCGGGCGACATCGGCTACCTCGACGAGGACGGCTACCTGTTCCTGCTGGACCGGCGGACCGATCTGATCATCTCCGGCGGGGTCAACATCTACCCGGCCGAGATCGAGGCCGCGCTGCTCGAGCACCCCTCCGTGGCGGACGTGGCGGTGATCGGCGTACCGGACCCGGAGTGGGGCCAGAAGGTCGTCGCGCTCGTGCAGCCGGCGGCCGGGGTCGTGGGCGGGGACCAGCTCACGGCCGAGCTGCTGCGGCACTGCGCGCCCCGGCTGGCCAGGCTCAAGCATCCGCGCGTCATCGAGTACCGGGAGTCCTTGCCGCGCACGCCGACGGGCAAGCTGAGCAGGCGTAACGTCCGGGAGGCGTATCTTTCCGGCTGAGGTGGGCACAGATCTCCCATGAAGAGGATCGTTGCGGGACTGGCCACCGCTGCCGTGCTGCTCACCGGCTGCGGACCTGCCCCCACGTCCAGGGCCGCGCTGACTGGCACGCCCACTTCGCGACCGGCCGCTTCGTCCCCATCTCCGGCATCGCTGCATTCCCTGGAGTCGGAGTACGAGAAGGTCATCGCCAACGTGCTGCCGTCCATCGTGCAGATCAACACCAAGGTCGGACTCGGGTCCGGCATCGTGTACGACTCCGCCGGCCACATCGTCACCAACGCTCACGTGGTCGGAACGGCCACCAAGATGGAGGTCACGGTCGCCACCGGCGGCGCCCCGCTCCAGGCCAGGCTGGTCAGGGCCTTCAAAGCGGGCGACCTCGCGGTGATCAAGGTGGACCACCCCGGCGGGTTGCGGCCCGCGAAGTTCGGGGACTCGTCCAAGGTGCGGGTCGGGCAGATCGTGCTCGCCATGGGCAACCCGCTGGGCCTGTCGGGCAGCGTGACGGACGGGATCGTCTCGGCTATCGGCCGTACCGTCTCCGAGCCGCAGGAGGAGGGCTCCCCCGGCGCCACGATCGCCGGCGCCATCCAGACCTCGGCGGCGATCAACCCCGGCAACAGCGGCGGGGCGCTCGTCGACCTGGCAGGTCAGGTGATCGGCATTCCCACTCTCGGCGCCACCGACCCCGACCTGGGCGGGGGCGCCGCCCCCGGCATCGGGTTCGCGATCCCGAGCAACACCGCCACGGACATCGCCGCCCAGATCGTCAAGCAAGGCAGGGTCACCAACAGCCACCGGGCCGCCCTCGGCCTCAGGGGCAGCACGGTGATCGGCGCGGACGGCTTGCCGAGTGGGGTGGGCGTGGTCCGCGTCGAGCCGGGCGGGGCCGCCGAGAAGGCCGGGATCCGGCCCGGTGACCTGATCACCTCGATCAACGGCAAGAAGACGACGACGATGGCGGCCCTGGCCGAGACCATCGCCGCCCTCAAGCCCGGCGACCAGGCCAAGGTGGGCGTGCTCCACTCGGACGGCCAAACGGAGACGGTCGCCGTGACCCTGGGCCAACTCCAGAGCGAATGAGGGCCGTCCCCCCAAAGCCTCGCCTCCAAGGAGCCGAAGAAGTCCGGGGTGATGCACGCCCCACCCTGCCCCGAAGCCCTCTGCTTCCTTCCCCTCCAAAGGGCCCCAGCCGAAGCCGGGGAGTCACTGCTTGGCGGTGAAGATGACCTCGACGCGCCGGTTCTGGGCGCGGTTCTTCTCGTCGGGTTTCCCGTCCACCAAGTTGGGCCGCTTGGGCCGGCTCTCGCCGTACCCCCGCGCCTGGAGGGTCACGCCCGCGTCCGCGAGCAGCCCGCGCATGACCGCCTGGACGGCCTGCGCCCGCCGCTGCGACAGCGTGACGTTGTACGCGTCGCTCCCCTGGTCGTCCGTATGCCCCTCGATCTTGACCACCCCGCCCGCGCCGTCGGCCTTCACCTTCTCGGCCACCTGCTGGAGCCGCTGCCGGGCCTTGGCGGTCAGTTGCCACTTGTCCAGTGCGAACAGCACGTCACTGGTGAGCGAGACCGTCACCTGACGCCCCTGCTTGGTCTCGCTCTCGGTCCCGTCCAGCGACTCGACCTCGCCGATGATGTCCTCGACGGGCAGCACGAGGTTCTCGACGACACCGGTGGCGTCGGCCGGCGGGCTGGGCGCGGGAGTGGGGGCCAGGACCAGGGACAGGGCGACGCTAAGAGATCGGAACATCGGTGAACACGCCGATCATGGGCATCTCGATATTGATCTTGGTGACGTCCGCGGGAGGCGCGGCGAAGACCGCGTACACCGTGGACGTCTGCCCCGACTCCAGGAACTGGCCCTGGGTGCCGGAGCAGACGCACTGCGCGTCCTCGCCGGTGCCGTTGCGCGCCACCCGGTAGCGCTTGGCGTTCACCGGGTCGATCAGGGAGACGGCCGAGACCGTGAAGTCCAGCGTGCCGGTGCTCATGCCGTTGTGCATGTTGACCTTGCCGGCGGTCGCGGTGACCGTCCAGTTGAGTGTGAGGGTCCTGCCCTGGCGTTTGAGCCCGGTGATGTCGGCGCGTGCCTTGCCCTCCTTGACCGCGACCTCGCGGGTGGCGATCACCTTGGTGTCCTGGGGAGCCGCGCTCTGCTGCTCCTCCGCGGGGCTCGTCTCCTGCTTCTCGGTGGGGGACTCGGCGACGGCCTGCGACTGCCGCTCCTCGCCCCCGCCGCCCTGCCGGCCGGGGAGCGCTCCGCAGCCCGCCAGCGCGACGGCCGCGACGGCCAGCGCGATCGTCTTTCGCATTATGTGATCACCTTCGTCGTCGGGGGTACGGCCCTCACCGTAGGGAGGAGACCTTCAGGATCCGCATAGCCCGCTATATCCGCTGACCACGCCGCCTGCGGGCCTCCTGCGCGAGCCGTTCGACATCGGCCTTGCCCTGCTCGTCACCGAGGTCGTCAAACTCTCCCATAGCACGCGTAAGACTCTCAACGGCGCCCTCGATGTCGTCGAGGTCCAGCGCGGCGTGGGCGAGCGCCGTCAGGGCCTGCGCGGTGCCCCTGCGGTCGCCGTACGCGACGAACATCTCCAGCGCTTCCCTCGCGGAGCCGGCGGCGGCGCCGGGCTCGCCCTCCGTCCTGACGATCTCGGCCAGTACGAGCAGCGCCACCGCCTCGGGCAACCGGTCGCCCAGGCGGCGATTGATCCGCAGCCGCCGCTCCACGCAGTCGCGGGCCTCGGCCCGCCTGCCGGCGCCGAGATGCACCCTGGCCAGGTCCAGCAGCGCCTCCGCCTCGCCACGCGGGTCCCCGAGGTCCTGGTAGGCCGTCAGGCTCTGGTTGAGCGCGCCTTCGTCCCGGCGTAGCGCGCCCAGCGCCCGTAAGGCGTCGGCCCGCCCGCGCTGATCTCCGGCCTCCTCGAAGACCTGCAGGGCCCGGACGAACGCCTGATAGGCCTCCGCCGGGCGGGACTGGACGAGGCCGAGCCTGAGCGTGATCCTGGCCAGCTCCAGCCCTTCCACCAGCGGCTGGGCAGCCCGCAGCGCCGCGGCCGCCGCTTCCGTGCGGCCCTCGGCCCTGTGCAGGTCGGCCAGGCCCCGGAGCAGGAGCGCCTCGCCGTGCCGATGGCCCACCGCCCTGGCCGCGTCGAGCCCGGTCGCCGTGGTCACGTGCCAGTCGTCGTGGTGCGCGCCCAGCTCGAACAGCGGCGTCAGGTAGAACGCCAGCCGCCAGGCGGCCTCGTACAGGCCCGCCCGGTAGAAGTCCTCGACGGTCGCCACCAGGAACCGGCGCTCGGCGCTCAGCCACCGCGCCTCCTGCCGCAGCCAGCCGGTCTCCAGTCCCTGCCCGCCTGCTCCAGCCCCGGGCGGATGGACCTCGGTGCGGCCGGTGCCGGGCTCGGCCGGGAGGAGGGTGGCTCTGGCCTGCCTGGTTCGCTCGAGGATGGCGCCCGCTCTGGCCGCCAGCACACCCGCCGGGCCGCCGTCCTCCTCCGCGAGGCGCTCGGCGGCGTAGAGCCTGGTCAGGTCGTGCCATCCGTATCGCTCCTGGCCCGCCTCGTCCAGGCCGCGTGACTGCAGCAGCCCGGCCTCGGCGAGCGGCTCGAGATCCGCGTCCAGGACCCAGGAGGCGAAGTCGGGCGCCGACAGCGCGCCGAGCCCGCGCAGCAACCCCTTCTCAGGGTCCGGCAGCCCCCGGTAGCCGAGAGCCAGGCTGCCCCGTACGGCCAGGTCGCCCGCGCTGAGCTCGTCGAGCCGGCGCCGCTCGTCCCCGAGGCGGCCCGCCAGGTGATCGAGCGTCCACCCCGGCTTCCTGGCCAGCCGGGACCCGGCGATGCGCAGGGCCAGGGGCAGGTTGCCGCAGAGCCGGACGATGCGCAGGGCGGCCTCGGACTCGGCGCGTACCCTGTCGTGCCCGGCCACCTCGCCGAGCATCGCCACGGCCTCGTCCTGGCCGAGAACCCCCAGCTCGTACGCCCGCGCCGCCTCCAGCCCGGCCAGCGGCGACCGGCTCGTCACCAGGGTGAGGCTGCCAGGGCCGGTCGGCAGCAGCGGGCGTACCTGGGCCTCGTCGGCGGCGTCGTCCAGGACGACGAGCAGTCTCCTACGGGCGGTCATGCTCCGGTAGAGCCGCACGCGCTCGTCCAGCGCCGGTGGGACCGCGCCGTCCGGGTAGCCCAGCGAGCGCAGCAGGTCCTCCAGAACGGCGCCCGGCGGCCGGGCGCCGAGCGAGGCGTAGAGGCGGCCGTCCGGCCGCTCGAGCGAGGTGGCGGCACGCACGGCGACGGCCGACTTCCCGCAGCCGGGCGGACCGTGCAGGACGAGGTGCACAGGCGCGGACTCGTGCTCGCGGGCTGTCCGCACGATCCACTCGAGCGCGTGCTGCCGGCCGACGAAGTCGGAGATGTCCGGCGGCAGCTCATCGACCGGCCCCGCACTCTGCCGTGGCTCGCCGGTTCTCATCCATGGAGGGCCTTCGTCGTTCAGGACCCGATGGTGTGCGGCGGTCAGCTCGGCGCCCGGCTCCAGGCCCAGCTCCTCCACCAGCGTCCTGCGCGCGTCCTGGTACGCCCCGAGCGCCTCCGACCGGCGTCCCGCCTGCTGGAGGGCTTCGATGAGGCGTACCCAGGCACGTTCGCGCAGCGGATGCGCCCCTACCAGCGCCCGCAGCTCCCCGACCACCTCCGCACCCCTGCCGAGGCGCAGGTCCAGCTCCACCCGCTCCTCCAGCGCGGTCAGGCGCAGCTCCTCCAGCGGCACGGCGTGCGCCCGGCGCAGCGTGGACGATTCGACGTCGGCCAGCGCCTGCCCCCGCCACAACCCCAGTGCCGCCCTGAACGTGCCGGCCGCCTCCGCGATCCGCCCCGACTCGCGCTCCTGCCTGGCCGTGGCGACCAGCCGCTCGAACCGGTGGCAGTCGACCTCGTCCCGCTCGACGTCGATCGCGTAGCCGCCCGGCACAGTGCGGATGCCGTCCACGAGCTTGCGCAACGCGCTGACGTACACCCTGAGCACCGACCCCGCCGACGCCGGCGGCCGGTCGTCCCAGACCACGGAAACCAGGCGTTCGACCGGCACGGTCTCGCGGGCCGACAACAGCAGCGCCGCCAGCAACGTCCGGTGCTTGGCCGGTCCCGGAACCTGGCCGGCGTCGATCCTCAGCGGCCCGAGCACGCCGAAGCGCACGTTCACGCACCTCTCAGCATCACTGGCCCGCCGGTCTGAGCGCGAAGGAATCGAAGCGGACGCGCAGGCTCGCGGTGGCGCCGGATGCGGCGTGGACGCCTGACTCGTTCGGGCCGTAGGGCGCGTCCGCGTCGGACGCCTCCGCGACCAGGCGTTCGTTCAGCCACATGCGTAGCGTCACCTTGCCCCCGCTCTCGCCGCACTCCGCCACGATGCGGTTGACGGCCGCGCTCTGTGCGCTCGCCGGGCCGTACAGGGTCCTGCCCCTGGTGCCCGTGCGGCGCTTGACGATCGTGACCTTGCCTGAACTGCTCACCCCGAACTCGTAACGGTCTCCCGAGCGCGCCGAGCCATGGCACCACACACCGTACTCCCCGGACCCCTCCTCAAGGGCGGCCTTCGCGCTGACGACCACGCCGCCCTCCGGCTCCTGCCTGGGTGCCGACTTCCACAGCCGCCAGCCCGGCTTGACGGTCAGCTCGTAGCCGGAGCCCGGCTGCCGGGCGGTCCCACCCTCCGACGAGCCGACGGCCCACGAGTCGCCGAAGCCCGCCTCGTACGGCCGGCTCTCCTGGGAGAGCCCGGGCACGGCCACGGCGGCGACGGCGAGGACGAGCGCGCCTGCCCCCGCGATCCACGGCCACCGCCTCCGCTTCGGGCCGCTGGGCGGCTCGGGCGCCCCAAGCCGGCCCGGGGCGGGCGGCACGTCGGAGGCAGGCGACGCGTTGGGGAGGAGCGGTGCGGCGGCCGGGGTGGCGCCCGTCCAGGTACGTTCGACCACTTCGGTGGCCGCGGCCAGGCGGGTGCCGCCGACCAGGTCAGCCAGGAGCCGCTGGGCCGTCGGGCGCATGCGGGGATCCTTGGCCAGGGCCTGCTCCACGATCCGCCTGACCCCCTCGTCGAGCCCGTCCAGCCTGGGCCCCTCCTGCATGATCCGGTACACGACCTCCCCGGGCGCCCCGCCCCCGAACGGCAGCCGCCCAGTCCCCGCGAACGCGATCACCCCGCCCCACGCGAACACGTCGATCGCGGGCGTGAGCGGCTCCCCGCGCACCTGCTCGGGCGCCATGAACGCGGGCGTCCCGAGTATCGCCTGGCTGGCCAGGGCGTCGTTCTCGACGAGCTGGGCGATGCCGAAGTCGATCACCCGGGGGCCGAGCGGCGAGAGCAGCACGTTGGACGGCTTGAGGTCGCGATGGATCACCCCGGCCCCGTGGATGGCGCTCAGCGCGGTGGCGATGCCCACCGCGAGCGCCTCCAGGTTCCCGCCCGAGAGCGGCCCCTGATCGTGTACGGCATGCGCCAGGTCAGGCCCCTTGACGTACTCGGTGACGAGGTAGGCGACGTCACCGTCGATCCCCGCGTCCAGCACGGGCGCGGTGCAGAACCTGGCCACCCGCCGAGCCGCCGCGACCTCCCTCTCGAACCTTCGTCTGAACGCCGGATCGCGGGCCAGCGCGGGATGGATGACCTTGACCGCGGCCAGGCCCCCGGTGGGTGTGGACGCGAGATGCACCTCGCCCATGCCGCCGCTGCCGAGCAGGCGCCGCAGCGTGTACCCGCCAATGACCTCGTTCATCGCAGACACATTAGCCAGACTCAGACAACTCAGGTCCTATCAGGGCGATCAGGTCATCCCAGGGGAGCGCGCTCCCCTGCTCGTACGCCCGCGCGTACCGCTCCTCGCCGAGCCGGGCCCCCGCCTGGGCGGACACCCTGGCCACGTCGTGGTCACCCGCTGCGGCGGCCCCACGCAGACCGCGGGCCGCGCCGAGGAGGAGGGCTGCCCGTTCGCAGTCGTCCGAGAGCACGGCCACGCCCGCCAGGCCCTCGACCGCCAGCGCCATGTGCGGGCGGCTACGCAGCTCGAGCGCCCTGGCCAGGGCGCTCGCCTGCCGGTGGGCGGCCTCGGCCCGCTCGCCCTCCTCCGCGGCGATCCAGCCCAGCGCCACCTGTGCCTGGATCTGGTCGAGCCCGCCGCCGTAGGAGCCCTCGGGCAGGGCGGAGAGGTCCTCATAACGGGCGCGGGCCCCGGCGCGATCGCCGTTCAACCTCGCGAGCCGGGCCAGCCCGAACATCGCCTTGGTCGTCGCCTCCACGGCTCCCGTGGCCAGCTCCAGTGCCTCCTCGCAGCCCTCCCCGGCCGCCGCCAGGTCACCGAGCATGATCAGGCCGTCGGCGCGGCGGCAGAGCAGCTCGGCGCGGTCCTCCAGGGAGCCCAGCTCCTCGGCCAGCCGCAGCGCCTCGCCCATCAGCGTCACGCACCGCTCGCCCTCGCCCAGCCAGCCCATCAGATCGGCCAGCTGGGAGATCGCCGTCATCATGCCCCACCGCTCGCCGAGCGAGGAGAACCGCTCGATCGAGAGCCGCAACTGCCGCTCGCTCTCCGCCAGGTCCCCGGCCGTGAGGAACGCCAGCACGCCCCTGCCGAGGTGGTCGAGGCCGGCGATCCACGGGTCGGCGCTCCCGCGCATGCGGGTGGCGATGGCGTCAGCGAGCGCCTCGTTGGCCGGTCCCATGGCCATCGACCAGAAGAAGACGAGCTGGGGACGGGTCTCGACCAGGTTCATGGAGAGCATGAGCTCACTCGCCCGGTCCAGGTCCTGCTCGGAAGCGGGCAGCGCCGCGCCGAGCAGGCACAGGACGTACTCGCCCGCCAGCCCCTCCGGCGGGCCGTCGAGCGCGGCCAGCAGGGCGCGGGCGGGCGCGATCCCCTCGGCCCTGCGCCCGCGCAGCCACCAGTACGTGGACAGGTCCCCGAGCAGCCGCAGCCCCAGCGCGGGATCGGCGCCGGCGGCCCAGTGGAGGGCGGCGTTCAAGTTGTCGCGCTCGGCGTCGAGCCTGGCCAGCCAGCCGAGTTGCTCGGCGCGGAGCAGGTGGGGCGCGGCCTCGCGCAGGAGCCGGTGGAAGTGCTCGGCGTGCGCGCGCCGCAGCCTCTCGGTCTCCCCGGCCTCCGCCAGCCGTTCCGCGCAGAACGACTGGATGGTGCGGAGCATCCGGTAGCGGTCGCCCGCCACCTCGACCAGTGACTTCTCCACCAGCCCCGCGAGCGCGCCGGGCATGCCGCAGACCCGCTCTGCCGCCTTGAGCGCGGCCCCGCCGTGGAACACGCTCAACCGCCTGGCCAGCACCTGCTCGTCCGGCTCCAGGAGGTCCCAGCTCCACTCGACGACCGCGCGCAGGGTGCGGTGGCGCGGCGCGGCCGTACGGCTGCCTCTGGACAGCAGCCCGAACGCGTCGTCCAGCCGCGCCGCCACCTCCGCGACAGGCAGCGAGCGCAGCCTCGCGGCGGCCAGCTCGATCGCCAGCGGAAGACCGTCGAGCGCGCGGCATATGCGCACCACGTCGCCGGTGTTCTCCGCGTCCAGCGCGAACCCCGGGCGCACGGCGGCGGCCCGCTCCGCGAACAACCTGACCGCGGGGGCCTCCATGGGCGGCTCACCTGCCCGCGGTAGCGCGAGCGGGGTGACGTGGAAGACGGTCTCGCCGGTGATGGCCAGCGCCTCCCGGCTCGTGGCCATGACCCGCAGCCCCGGGCAGGCGCTGAGCAGCCGGTACGCGAGCGCGGCGGCGTCTTCGACGACGTGCTCGCAGTTGTCGAGCACGAGCAGCAGGGCACGGTCGGCGAGCGCGGCCGACAGGCGATCAAGGGAGTGCGGCTGGTAGTCGTCCTGGAGCGCGGTGGCCGGTCCAGGCGATGGGGACGGTGGCGCGAGCAGGGCCTCGCGCAGCCCGAGCGCCGCCAGCACCGCCTGCGCCACCCCACCGCCCTCGGCCATGCCGCCCAGCTCGACGAAGCACACCTCGGTGGCGCGGGCGGCGGCTTCGACGGCGAGTCGCGTCTTGCCCGCACCGCCCGGGCCGACGAGGGTGACCAGGCGCGAGCGGCCGAGCAGCCCGGCAAGCGCGGCCAGGTCGTCCTCCCGGCCCACGAAGCTCGTGAGCTGGGCCGGCACGCCGCGCGGCCGATGCGGGAACGCCTGGCCACCTGCGACCACACCTGGTCCGGCGGGTGAGCCGCCGAGCACCTCGGCGCGGGCCGGGACGGGCAGCTCGCCGCGGAGCACCGCCAGGTGTACCGCCGCCAGCTCCGGCGAAGGGTCGACGCCGAGCTCCTCGGCCAGCGCCGCCCGGCCCGCCTCGAACACGGCCAGCGCCTCACCCTGCCTGCCCGCCGCGTAGAGGGCCCGCATGAGCTGGCCGCGCAGCCGTTCCCGTACGGGATTGGCCGTCACCAGCTCCCGCAGCTCCGGCACCAGCGACCCGCCGAGCCCCAGCCCCAGCCCCAGCTCGGCCTCCACCCGCCCTTCGACCACGTCCAGCCGGAGCTCCTCCAGCCGCACCACCTGCGTCTCCGCGAACGGCACGCCCCGCACATCGGCCAGCGCGGGCCCGCGCCAGAGCGCCAGGGCCGCGCCGAAGAGCGCCACCCGCCGTTCGAGGGAGCCGGCCGCCCGTCCCTCGGCGGCCAGGCGCTCGAACGCCAGCACATCGACCTCCTCGGGAGGCACCGCGAGCCGGTACCCGGCGGGGTGGAACTCCACGGGCGCGTCCGCCCCCAGCCCTCGGCGCAACCGGGACACCTGCGACTGCAACGCGTTCACGGCCCCGCCCCGCGGCCCGTAGAGGCCGTCGATGAGCCGATCGGCGCTCACCACCCGCCCCGCGTCCAGCAGCAGCATGGCCAGCAGCGCCCGCAGCCGCGGACCGCCCGCCGGCATCTTGGTCCCGTCGGCGCGGCGTGCCAGGAGCGGGCCGAGTATCCCGAAACGGGTCACCCAGCCGCCTGCGTCAGCCGATATCGTGACGGCGGGATCCCGTACCGGTCGATGAACGCCTGCCGCAGCGTCTCCGCCGTCCCGAACCCGCACCGCACGGCCACGGACGCCATCGGCAGCGACGTGGAGGCCAGCAGATGGGCGGCGGCCTCGGTGCGGGCCTGCCGGACGTACCGCCCCGGCGTGAGCCCCAGGTGCTTGAGGAACAGCCGGGTGAGATGCCGCTCGCTCACGCCCGCCTCGGCCGCCAGCGCGGGGGTGGTGAGGTCGTCGCGCAGGTGGGCGGCGATGTATTCGACGGTCCGCTTGACGAGGCTGTTCGCAGGGGCGGGGGCGCTGACGAACATGCTCATCTGCGCCTGGTTGCCGGGCCGCTGGAGATAGGTGACGAGGTTGCGGGCCACCGTACGGGCCAGCTTGGTGCCGTTGTCCTCCTCAACGAAGGCCAGAGTGAGGTCGAGCGCGGCGGTGACGCCGGCGGACGTGGAGACGTTCCCGTCGCGGATGAAGATCGGGTCGGCGTCCACGGTCACCTCGGGGAACCGGCTCGCCAGCGTCTGCGCCTCCTGCCAGTGGGTCGTGGCGCGGCGCCCGTCGAGCAGCCCGGCCGCGGCGAGGATGTACGCCCCCGTGCAGACGGACGCGACGCGGCGGCTCTCCCTGGCCAGCCTGCGGATGTGGCCGACGATGAGCGGGTTGGCGGCGGCGTCCTCGTGGCCGATCCCACCGGACACCACCAGCGTGTCGAGCGGCCCGGTGATCCGCTCCAGCGACTGCTGGGCCTGGACGACCAGCCCGGTGGCGGAGGTGACGGCCTGCCCGCCGGGTGTGGCCACGCGCACCTCGTAGTACGGCGCGGCGCCGTGCCAGTTGGCGTCCTCCAGCGTCGAGGTGACGCATGCGATGTCGAGCAGCGCCGCCGCGTGGTACGCCACGACGACGACCCGTCGTCTCTCCATGGCCTCGACTGTAGGTCCGAGGGACGAAGAACCCAAGTTTCCGGACCTCCCCGGCCGCCTCCCTTGGCTTGCGATGGCGGCCCGGAGACAGTCGAGGCATGACACCGACAAGCACGAACTCCGGCCGCCGCTGGGGCCGATTCGCTCTCCATTATGTTGAGATGATCATCGCCATGTTCGTCGGCATGTTCGCGCTCGGCATGCTCCAGTCCGCCCTCGGGCTCGGCTTGTCCCACGACCGGCAGCCGGAGCTCGCGTACCTGGTCATGGCGTTCGACATGTCGGTCGGCATGGCCGCGTGGATGCGGATCCGCGGGCACGGCTGGGCCCCGACGTTGGAGATGTGCGCCGTGATGTTCCTCCCGGTCGTGCCGCTCTTCCCCCTGCTGTGGCTGGGCACCATCGACGGCGGGGTGCTGATGGTGGTGGCGCACGTGGCGATGTTCCCGCTCATGCTGGTGGCGATGCTGCGCCGCCTCGACGAGTACGCCGGCTGCGCTCACTGAGCGCCTTCCGGCAGGAACCGGCTCAGCAGGTAGACCTCCTCCACACGTGCGGGGGCGCGGAGGAGGTCCGCGGCCATCACCGAGTCGTGGAAGCCGGCCCAGTCGCGTTCGGCCCAGCGTAGGCGTCCTCGAGGCGGGCCGGCCAGCCTTCCGTCGCCCTCGGACCCGCTCAGCAGGTTGGCGATGATCAGGGAGGCGTTGTGGTCGTTGATGTCGTGTGGCGGCGAGGCGGGTTCCGGAAGTCGTACCGGAGTCCCGCGGCCGGTCTCGCCGATGCGACGGGATTCATCCCACCGGGTGCCGCTCAGGCCTCGATTCGGGCGCCGACCGAGCCTTGATCGCGCCGAGCGTGGCGCGGTTCTCCCGGATGACGGAGATCAGCACGTACGCGACCAGCAAGAGCCCCAGGCAGAGGGCGTCGGCGGCCCACCACGGGATCGCGGCGAGCAGCAGATAGCCCTCGCCGTCGCTCAGCCACCTGATCACGGCCGTGACCACGGTCACCACCGCGGTGACCAACAACCAGCTGCGCAATCGCGGCAGGTTGCCCTTGTTCCACAGCCGGATACGCCAGCCCATGAACACGGCGAGCACGCCGAGCAGGGCACAGAACCCGATCAGCCACCAGGGCAGCGCGAAGGCGGTCTGCTCGGCGATCTTCGCCTGAGCGGTGCGCAGCTCGGCCTCGGCCTTCTTCTGAGCCTCCACGGCGACGTCGAGCTGCTTCTTCAGTTGGGCCACACTCTGGCGCGTCTCCTGGCGCGGAGGCGGTGACGACGCCTCCGTCGGCAGCATCCGCGCCACGACGGTCAGCATGATCGCGACGAACGACAGCGCCAGGACGATGGCCATGAACAGGTCGATGAAGCGCAGGTCGAGCGGCGGTGCGAACGACCTGGTGGCCCGCTTCCTCACGGTTCCCTCACCAGGGTGTACTTCTGCGGCCTGCTCTCGGCCGCGCTCAGCCGCTCCACCGCGGTGCGCAGCGCGTCCAGGCCCTTGACGAGCTCCTCGGTCCTGCCCCTGGACAGGGCCAGCTCCTGGGTGAGCCCGCTCATGGCGGGGGCCGCCTGCTTCGCGGGCAGACGCGCGATGTACGTCAGGAACACCTCGTCGGCGGCCACCACGCTGGCCCGCTCCGCCCGCTCGATGAAGGCCATCGCACCGAACGAGAGCACGCTCAGGAACAACGCGATCAGGGTGACGCCGAACGCGGACGCCAGCTCCGGCAGCACGTGCTGCTTGAGCGCGGCGATCAGCACGCCGGGGTCTCCCTTGCTGTCCAGGGCGTCGGAGAACGAGCTGACCATCGCGCCCATCGTCAGCGCGGTGCCGATGAACCCGAAGACCGGCAGCGCCCAGATGAGCGCGTGATCGAGGTGATGCTTGTTGGCCATCTCGCTGTCGTCCAGCGCGGACCGGGCACTCAGCACCGCCTCGCAGTCATTGCCGGCCTCGGCCGCCTCCCTGAAGAGCTTCAGCCGCCGCGCCACCAGTGTGTCCTCGGTCGGCCTCACCGCCTGGACGTTCGCCACGGCCCGCTCGGTCGCGGCGCTCTCCCGCCGGATGTCCGGTATGGCCCTCACGATCCTGAGAACGGCCGTTAAGAACACCGCGATGATCAACGCGACCACGAGTTCCGCGGCCGTCGGTGCCGTGCTCGCGCCCACGGCCTGCAACAGCGATTCCACCAGTCCGGCCGCCATGAGCAGCGCGGAGACCACCAAGCTCACCACGGGCGCGAACGCCGAGTGACGCCAGCCGTACCTTGACACCCTTCAACCTCATTCCGACCCACAATTGTCAGAGGACCACCTAAGCACATAGAAAGCACTCATTGGTGGCGGAGAGGTATCGAATGTGCACCCAGGGTGCCCCCACAGACACGAAAACCGCCCCTTGCCTGCAGTGTCTCCGCAGGTATGGGGCGGTCTGATAGCTGGGGGTTCCAGGGGCTCATCCCCCTGGGCAGCACGAAGGCCCGCGGGGAGGAAGCGCAGCTTCCGACCACACGGGCCTCCGGGGGTTCCCCCTGGACAGCACGAAGGCCCGCGGGAAGGAAGCTCAGCTTCCGACCACACGGGCCTCACAGTGGAGGTGGCGGGAATCGAACCCGCGTCCTTCAACCCCAAGTCAGGGCTTCTCCGGGCGCAGCCTGCTGTGATTTTCTCGGCCCCGGCGATCACGCAGGCGAGTCGCCGACGGGCCCAGCCACTGTTTGATTTCCCGATCTCCCCCGTGGCCGGGTCGAACGGTTGAGCCTTCTAGCGATGCCAGACACCGGGCCGAAGGCACTCCCGGGCTGACAGTGGTTTCGCTACTTAGGCAGCGAGGCCCAGGGAGTCCTGGGCTACCACAGTGCGCTTGGAATTGGCACTTGTTGTTTGCGGTCACAGGATTAACGAGGTTATGTCCGCAGTCCTCGGCCCGCTTCACCTGGCTTGCAAAGTCGAAGTCGAAGCCAGTCACCCCCTGTGCAGTTGTCAACACACCCTCACGGGTGAGCAACATGAATGTACATGGGTTAACACCGTCAACGCCAACTTAATTCCCCCATGCCGAAACCCCCGGGAGCGTGGCACACAGCTCGCGCTCCCGGGGGCCGACCGGCAGGGTCGAGCCGGTCCGGACGGCAGGACTTCCCCCGAGATGAAGTCCTGTCTCATCACGGCGACTGGATCCGCAACCCCCCGAGCGGGCCCAGTCACTCAGTAAGACGCAGCCGGAGCCTCGGATGGTTGCTCAGCGTGGTGACAATTTCACGATGAGTTCCGAAGCGCCGAGAAGAAGCCGCCCGCCTCGGCCGCGGCGTCGTAGTTCTTCGCCAGCACAGCGATGGCCACGTCGCCCTGCCAGCCCACGAACCAGGTGTACTGGCTGCCTACGGTGGCCTTGACGCCGTACACCCTGCTCTTGCCTCCCCGGGCGCTCATGCCGGCCGCACCGGCCCGCATCATCGACGTCAGCGCCGTGCGGACCTTGGGGTCCAGAGGCACGGGGGCGGGCTGCGGAGGTTGTACGGCCTCCGCCGCCGGATCGGGCGACTTCGGCTCGGTGACCAGCACCGGCGGGCGCCAGGTGCCCGAGGCGACCGCCGCGGCCACCAGTGCCATACTGAGCGGGCTGACCTCGACGTTCTCCCCCGCGATGGCCTGGGCCTTGTCGGCGTCGCTGGACAGCGTGGGCAGCGAGCCGCTGAACGACTTGAGCGGCAGCCGCCACGGCTGCCCCACGCCGAACGCCTTGGCGCTCGCGGCCAGGTCGGCGGCCGTGACGCGGCGGGCCAGCGAGGCCAGCGCGGTGACGCACCCCCTGGCGAAGTTCTCCTGGAAGGTGGCCGACGTGGTCACCCCCGTGGACTGCCCCGTCTGCACGAACTTGGCGCCGCCCACCGTGCGCTCCTCGGGGCACGCCAGCCGCTGCTTGGGGCTGACGTCGCGCTTGATCAACGCGTCCGCGGCCACGATCGAGAACGCCGTGCCCGCCGGGAACTTGCCGGCCAGCGCGTGCTTCTCCTGGCTCATGTCACCCTTGGCCCCGACCGCGAGGATCTGGCCGGTGTCACGCTGCACCGCCACCAGTGCACTCGTCTCCGTGTCGGCCACCGCCTGCTCGGCCGCCGCCTGGACGTGCCGATCGATCGTGGTCTTCACCTGAACGTTCTGGCGGCCCAGCCACTCCTTGAGCAGTGCGACCTGCTTGCCGGTCTTGAGGTCCAAGATGATCACCTTGGTCTGCGTGGAGCCCGTCAAGGAGTTTTGGTAGGCCTTCTGCAGGCCGGTCTTGCCGACCGAGTCGCCGGCCCGCTCGGGGCCGCCGAGCTGCTGCTCGGTCTCGGGGGTGAGGGCGCTGACGCTGCCGACGATCTGCCGGGGCGGCTCGGGGTCGACGGGCTGGTCCTGCTGCTGCGTCTCGATCCCATCGATGTCGTCGAGCTTCGACTTCATGGACTGGAAGCGCGACCGCCCGAAGGTGACCAGCGCCACGAACTTGTCTGGCGGCGACGACTTGATACTGCTCAGCAGCCGGTCCTGCGCGTAGCCGGTGATCTCGGACAGCTTGGCGGCCACTTCCTCCGCCTTGTTGCCGAGTCTGGCCGGGTAGACGCCCGCGCTGTAGAACACGGTCTCGTCCTGAAGCCGCTCGCCGGTGCGGTCGACTATCGGCTGGCGTGGCTTCAGTTCGGTGTCGACCGCGAAGCGCTGCCCCTCCTTGAGCTGCGGATGCAGCACCGAGGGCGACCAGCGCACCTTCCACGTGCCGTCCACGAGGTGGAGCGGGAGCATCCCCTCGTACTCCCAGAGCGGGTTGTTCTCCCCCAGGTCGACCTCGGCGTGGAAGTCAGCCTTGGCCTCGTCGTCCGTCGTGCTGAGGCTTTTGATCTTGAAGCGGAACGAGGCCGCGTCGAGCTCCAGCTTGGCGTCGGACAGCGCCTTGCGCACCGTGGCGCGGTCGCCGTCGGCGCGGCCCGCGGCCAGGTCGTAATCGCCCGACTGCCAGCCCACGAGGAAGTCACGCACCGCGTCGTGCGGCGAAGGCTCCTCGAAGCAGCCGGTCAAAGTCGTGCTCGCGACCGCCAGGGTGGCGGTCGCGGCAAGGATGCGGCGAGCGCGTCTCATCGGGTGAGGTGCCGCCGCTCTCATCGGTTGCGGTGCCGCAGGGCACGGGCCATTTCCCGCTTTGCCTGCTGCTCCGCCAGCGTCTGCCGCTTGTCCCAGTCCTTCTTGCCGCGGGCGACGGCGATCTCGACCTTGGCCCTGCCGTCCTTGAAGTAGAGCGTCAGCGGGATGATCGTGAGCCCGCCCTCCTTGGTCTTGGCGGCGAGCTTGTCGATCTCTTTACGGTGCATGAGCAGCTTGCGCTTGCGCCGAGCGGCGTGGTTGGTCCACGTCCCCTGGGTGTATTCGGGGATGTGGACGTTGAGCAGCCACGCTTCGCCACCGTCGATGCTGGCGTAGCCGTCGACGAGCGAGGCGCGGCCCTCGCGCAGCGACTTCACCTCGGTGCCCTGGAGCACGAGACCCGCCTCGATCGTGTCCTCGAGGTGGTAGTCGTGCCTGGCACGTTTGTTTTGGGCGATGACCTTACGCCCGGTCTCACGTGGCATGCTTCGACTTTACCGGTGATTCCGCCTACACCCTGAGGTAGCGGCGGAGCGTCACGAACGAGGCCAGCACACAGATGACCACACCGATGAGCATGGTGATGGTGATGGTCTGGGCCACGTCGTTCCAGCCCAGCTGCGCGGTCCCGTCGCCCAGGAACGGCCCCAGCTCCTCGAAGAGGAAAACCTTGGTCACGATCAGGATGATCGCCGCGAACACGCCGCCGATGAGGCCCGCGATCACGCCTTCCATGACGAACGGGAGCTGGATGTAGAGGTTGGACGCGCCGACCAGCCGCATGATGCCCGTCTCTCTACGCCGGTTGAACGCGGAGAGACGTACGGTGTTGCCGATCAGCAGCGCCGCCGCCAGCACCAGGATGATCGCCACGGCCAGCGCGTAGAACGCGAGCTTGTCGAGCAGCTGGAAGAAGGGCCCGATCAGCTGTGCCTGGTCCATCACCTGTGCCACGCCGGGCTTGCCCTCAAGGGCCTGGATGATGGATTGGTAGTTCTTCGGGTCCGCCACCTTGACGCGGAAGGACGGCGGCATGTCCTCGACCTTGGTGGCGGTCACGAGGGCCTTGTTGGACGAGTACAGCTTCTGGAAGTTCTGGTAAGCCGCCGCCTGGTCCTCGTAGAACACCTCCTTGACGCCCGGGGTGCTCTTGATGAGCTGCTGGAGCTGGTCTGTCTGGGTCTTGGTGATCTCCTTGCCCTTGCAGGTGTCCATGGCGGACCCCTTGGTGCACAGGAAGACCGAGACCTCGACCTTGTCGTTCCAGTAGCCCTTCATCATGCCGACCTGGGCGTTGATCATCAAGCCGGCGCCCAGCATCGCCATGCCGACCGCCACGGTGATGATCACCGCGATGGTCATGGTCAGGTTGCGACGGAGGCCGATCCAGACCTCGGAGAAGATGAAATTCGCCCGCATGATTCTGTCTGCAGCTCCCTGTCAGTACGCCTGGCCGTAGACGCCACGCGACTGGTCACGGACGATCTTGCCGTCCTCCAGCTCCACCACACGCTTGCGCATGGAGTCGACGATGGCCGCGTCGTGCGTGGCCATGACGACCGTGGTGCCAGTCCTGTTGATGCGGTCGAGCACCTTCATGATGCCGATGCTCGTCGCGGGGTCGATGTTGCCCGTGGGCTCGTCGGCCAGCAGGATCATCGGCCGGTTGACGAAGGCGCGGGCCATGGCGACGCGCTGCTGCTCGCCGCCGGACAGCTCGTCGGGCATGCGGTGGGCCTTGCCTTCCAGGCCGACCAGCTCGATGACCTCGGGCACCACCTTGCGGATGAACCGCCGGGGCTTACCGATGACCTCGAGGGCGAACGCCACGTTCTCGTAGACGTTCTTGTTCGGGAGCAGCCTGAAGTCCTGGAACACGCAGCCGATGCGGCGGCGCAGGTGCGGCACCTTGAAGTTGGACAGGCGTCCCAGATCCTTGCCGGCGACGTGGATGGCGCCGGAGTTGGGCCGCTCCTCCTTCAGGACCAGACGCAGGAACGTGGACTTGCCTGATCCCGAGGGACCGACGAGGAACACGAACTCACCCTTGTCCACGTCTACGGATACGTGGTCGAGGGCGGGCCGGTTCTGGTTCGCATAGACCTTGGTGACATTATCGAAATGGATCACGAGAGCATCACGGCATGCCAGTCTAGGGGTCAGGACGGAAGCGAGGGTGGCATATGCCCACTTCCCGCCACCGGCCACTCGGGGTTACGTCGTCTTTACTGATGATCGACGTTTCGATTGGCCAGACGACAGTCTAGGGGGAAGACTGGGCTGGAAAGTCCATAACGGAAACAAAACGATTGTGCGGCTAGACTTGGGGCTGTCATGAGTTGTGAACACCTCGTATGCGCGCAGTGTGCCCACCCCGTAATCGAGGGCCGCTGCCCCACGTGTCGCGCCAGCAGGGAGCGGATGCACCAGCACGGCTTCGCCGGGCTGTCACCCGCCCTCATCGTTCTGCTCCTGGTCGCCCTGCTCTTCGTGAGCCTGGCGATCAAGCACCTCAGCGGGTTTTAGCTCTCCAACTCCTGGCGGCGCATCCAGCGGATCTCCGACTCGATGAACCCGTCGAGATCGCCGTCCAGCACCGCCGAGGGGTTGCCCGCCTCTGTGCCCGTGCGCAGGTCCTTGACGATCTGGTACGGGTGCAGCACGTAGTTGCGGATCTGCGTGCCCCAGGACGTCGTGGTCGCGCCGCGCAGCTCCGACATCTTCTCCGCCTCCTCCTGCCGCTTGCGCTCCAGCAGCTTGGCCTGCAGGACGTTCATGGCGGTGGCGCGGTTTTGCAGCTGGGAGCGCTCGTTCTGGCAGGACACGACGATGCCGGACGGCAGGTGCGTGATGCGCACCGCCGAGTCGGTCGTGTTGACGCCCTGGCCGCCCGGGCCGCTCGACCGGTAGACGTCGACGCGGATCTCGTCCTCGTTGATGTCGATGTGGTCGGTCTGCTCCACGACCGGCACGATGTCGACCCCGGCGAACGACGTCTGCCTGCGGCCCTGGTTGTCGAACGGGCTGATGCGGACCAGCCGGTGGGTGCCGTGCTCGCCGCGGAGCGTGCCGTACGCGTAGGGCGCCTTGATCGTGAACGTGGCCGACTTGATGCCGGCCTCCTCCGCGTAGGAGGTGTCGTAGACCTCGGTGCTGTAGCCCTTGCGCTCGGCCCACCGCAGATACATGCGCAGCAGCATCTCGGCCCAGTCGGCGGCGTCGACCCCGCCCGCCTGGGAGTTGATCGTGACGAGCGCCTCGCGTGCGTCGTATTCGCCCGAGAGCAGAGTGCGCACTTCCATGGCGCCTATGTCCGACCGGAGCGTTTCGAGCTCCTTGTCGGCCTCGGCGCGCGTGTCGTCGTCGCCTTCCTCGGCCGCCAGCTCATAGAGGACCGTCAGGTCGTCGAGACGGCGCACGAGGCCCTCGACGCGGTTGAGCTCGCCCTGGAGGTGGGAGAGCTTGCTCGTGACCTTCTGGGCCTGGTCTGGGTCGTCCCACAGGTCGGGCGCGGCAACCTGCTGCTCCAGCTCCTCGATCTGCTTGCGCATCGCGTCGAGGTCGAGCACGTCCTGGATGCTGCGGAGCGTGCCCGCGAGCTCGTTGATCTCTTCTGCCGGATCGATGCCTGCCACGTCTCCCAAGCCTACTTCCCCCGGAGAGCAACACCCCCCATCACCACCGCGACCCCATACCACTTTCTCCGGCTCGCACATTCCCGGCGCGCCCACCCGCCACGCCACACCACCCGCCCCCATGCGGCTTCGCGCCGTGCACGTAGCTCCCGTCCGCACGCGGAAACGGCGGCGCTTTCGGCGGGTGGAAAGGGGTATGGAAGGCTTCGGCTTCTCGCGGGCCCGAATAACATGGCGAGGTGCGTGTATACGGGCGGCGGAAGGTGCTGGCGCTCGCCGCCGGCGTACTGGCCGCGGCGACCGCCTGCTCGGGCAATGTCGCACCCCAGCCGTCCAAGGCGGCCGCCACCTCCTCCGCGTCCCCTTCGCCCTCCGCACCCGCACCCGCCGTTACACAGGCCGAGGCCGCCCAGGTGTTCTCGAAGATCACGGTCACCGACGACAGGCTGCGGGCGAAGAGCGACCTCCAGGGGCGGCTGGCAATGGCCGTCGACCTCACGACAGGCGGCCAGACGCAGCTCACCGTGGCCGCTTACCTGTCCACCGACTACGCGCCGCCCCGCCACAGGTGGGGGACGCCGACGCTGTTCGTGCCGAGGTTCGCGCCGGGCGAGCCGGCGCCCTGGTTCAGCGCGCTGGCGATGCGCGACGGCAGCCCGGCGCTGCTGACGTTCGCCAAGTCCGACCGCTGGCGGCTCAGCTCCATGGCCCAGCTCCTGCCGGGGCAGGACGTCCCGGAGATCCAGCGCGACGCCGACGGCTACGCGACCGCGCTGGCACCCGACGACAAGTCGATCACGATCAGCCCGCAGTTCATGGGGCCCGTGCACGCCAGCGTGGCCGAGACGGGGACCGCGGGGGTCACGGCCGGGCTCGTGGCGGCGGGGCCGTACACGACGGACGTGGCCGAGCAGATCGCCACCCTCCGGGAGCAGGCGAAGAACGACGGGTTCAGCTATGACTCGATCTTCAGCGCCGACAACTACCCGGTCTACGCGCTGCGCACCGAGGACGGCGGGGCGTTGATCCAGTACTCACTGTCCCGCACGACGTCGACGACGACGAAGACGGCCGAGGACGACTACATCCCGGTGCCGGAGTCCGCGCAGTGGGCGATCACCACGCCGGTGCTGCGCCGCACGCTCAAGCTGATCGAGACCCACCAGTACGCCGCCGCGGTCCCTCCCCTCAAGGCCCCCGCCCCCGCCGCCGTCATCGCCCACGACGGCGCGCTCACCCGCGCCTCCGGCCAGTAGCCCAAGCACCGCCCCCATCATCCGTTCCGGCTTCGCATGGCGTGGCGCGCCCATCCGTTACGGCTCCGCACAGTGCCGCGCCCCTCGGCTTCGCAAACCGCCGCCCCTCAACCCCCCACTTGTTACGGCTCCGCACAGTGCCGCGCTTCTCGGCTTCGCAAACCGCCGCCCCTCAACCCCCCATCCGTTACGGCTCCGCACGGTGGGCCGCACGCGCCGACGTCAGTGGCCATCCGTCATGGCCGGTCGTGAAGGCTCACGGGTTGCTCGCCGTGACGACGCGCACTCTGGGCCCGCTTCTTCGCTCATTCGCCGGCCCGCTTAGCAACTCGGGTTGACTAGGCTCGTTTAGTCAACTACGGTTGCTTGCATGCCGGCTGATGAGATTCCCGTACCCCAGGAGCCCGCTGACGCGCTGGCGGCCGTGGTCGCATTGCGGCGCCTGGCCGATCAGCTGGAGGACGCCGCCGTAGAGCAGGCGATGCGGGTCGGCTGGGGCTGGCCGCAGGTCGCCGAGGCGCTCGGAGTCACGCGCCAGGCGGTGCACAAGAAGCATGCCAAGCGGCTCATCGCCGCCGGCGTCACGCTGAGGAGACGACAGTGAGCGCTATCGACCACTACATCAACGCGATCCTGGTGCAGGGCCGAGCCGAGGCCCTGGCGGACGGGTCGGCGGCGATCGAGCCACACCATCTCCTGCTGGCGATCGCCTCCGTCGAAGAGAACGCCGCCCGGCAGGCGCTCACCGCCGAAGGGCTCGACCGGCAGGCGATCAAGGATGCGCTGGACCGGGAGTTCGAGCGCAGCCTGAGCCTGGCCGGGGTGTCGCTCGCCTCGTTCGGCCTCCCCACGTCGACCCCCGACCCGAAGCGCTCCGTGAATATGGGGGCCTCGACCAAGCTCGCCCTCGATCGCGCCATCGCGGCCGCCACGGGCAAGAAGGACCTGCGGCCCGGCCATCTGCTGCTCGGCATCCTGCAGGCCGAGGTCGGCACCGTGCCGAGGGCGCTGGCCCTGGCAGGCGTGGACCGGCCCGCCCTGATGGCGAGCGTCGAGCAGGCACTGGCGAACGGAAGCTGGTGACGCCCCCGCTGCCCGAGACCGCACCACACAACGCACCGACGCGGGGCCCCAAGGGCTCCGCACCTCACAACGACCTCGGCCTGCCCGCCACAGTCACCGGCGCGGCCGGCTACGTCACAGACGCCCGCAACACGCGATTCTCCGAGCCCGCGCACGCGGCACGCCCGACATAGGGCCTGCGTTTCACCACCCAAGGCGCCCAGCAGAGCCCTTTGGACCCCACGCGGGCGACTCCCGAGAGGCCACCGCGCGCGGGCATCCGTCGGGGCACCACCGCGCGGGCGCCCATCGAGGCGCCACGGCGCCGCGGCGCCGCGCGTGACACCGACGGCCCTGTCGTCGGCACACAGCGCATGAATCCCCCTTCTCCACACCCCCATCACTGAGGCATGCCCTCATGCGAGAGGTGAGCTAGTTCATGACCACCGAACCGGTCGTTCTCGACGTCGACGGGCTGCGTATGCGTTACGGCTCGTCAGACGTCCTGCACGATGTGACGTTCCAAGCCCGCCACGGCGAAGTGCTGGCCCTGCTGGGGCCGAACGGGGCGGGCAAGACCACCACGATCGAGATCCTCGAAGGCTTCAGGATGCGGTCGGCCGGCCGGGTCGAGGTGTTAGGCGTCGATCCCGCGCGCGGCGACGAGCGGTGGCGGGCCCGGGTCGGGGTCGTGCTGCAGTCCTGGCGCGACCACGGCAAGTGGCGGGTGCGCGAGCTGCTCGCCCACCTCGGCACCTACTACGCCCCCTACGCCACCGGCCTCATCCAGCGGCCGTGGGACGCCGGCGAGCTCGTCGAAGCCGTCGGCCTGACCGGACAGGCCGACAAGAAGATCAGGACGCTGTCCGGCGGGCAGCGGCGCAGGCTGGACGTGGCGATCGGCCTCGTGGGCCGGCCCGAGCTGCTCTTCCTCGACGAGCCGACCGCCGCGTTCGACCCGCAGGCCAGGCACGAGTTCCACGATCTCGTACGCGACATCGTCAGCGGCCACGAGACCACGGTCCTGCTCACCACCCACGACCTGGACGAGGCCGAGAAGCTGGCCGACCGCATCCTCGTACTCGACGGCGGCCGGATCATCGCGGACGGCACGGCGGGCGAGCTGGCACGGCGCATCGCGGGCGAGGACGAGGTGCGCTGGATGCGCGGCGGGCAGCGCTTCATCCACAGGACCGCCGACTCCACCAGGTTCGCGCGTGACCTGTTCGACCAGCACGGAGACCAGATCCGAGAGCTGGAGATCCACCGGGCCTCGCTGGAGCAGACGTATCTGGCCCTGGTCCACCAGGCCGAGGGGGCGAATCGATGAACGCGACCGTACTGCGCGCGGGCTGGTCCCGCGGCCTGATCGAACTGCGGCAGTCGTTCACCAACGGCGCCGAGCTCTTCTCCCACTTCCTCTGGCCCGGGTTGATGGTGGCGACCATGTTCTTCATCCGGGACATGTCGTTCGGAACCAGCGGACTCCTGCTCGGCACCCTGGCTCTGCCCGGCATCCTCGGCATGAACGCCGCGACCGGCATGATCAGCATGAGCCAGCAGCTCACCGCCGACCGCGAGGACGGCACGCTGCTGCGGGCCAAGGCCACCCCGCACGGGATGCCCGCCTATCTCATCGGCAAGGTGCTCTCGGTCTCCGGCGGTCTGCTCGCCGACCTGGCGATCTTCCTCGTCCCCGGCGTGCTCATCGTCGAGGGCCTGACGATCGACCCGGGCTCCTGGCCGACCCTGGCCTGGGTGCTGGCGCTGGGGCTGGTGGCGACCCTGCCCATCGGCGCGGTCATGGGCTCGGTGTTCGCCAGTGCCCGCGCCCAAGGGCTGATCCAGCTGCCGTTCCTCGCCGTGATCGGCGTCTCCGGCATCTTCTACCCGATCACCGCGCTGCCCGAATGGCTGCAGTGGATCGCCCAGATCTTCCCCATCTACTGGATGGGCCTCGGCATGCGCTCGGCCCTGCTGCCGGACTCCGCGGCCGCCATTGAGATCGGCGAGTCGTGGCGGCACCTGGAGACCGCCGGCGTGCTGGGCGCCTGGGCCGTGCTCGGCCTGCTCCTGGCGCCCGTCGTGCTGCGCAGGATGGCACGCGGGGAGTCCGGCTCGGGCGTGGCCGCGCGCCGCGAGCAGGCGCTGCAGCGGATCGGGTGACGCATGACCGCCACCGAGGTGACCGGCCGGTCGCTGGCGCCCGATCTGGCCCGCGGCTTCATGCTGCTGCCCATCGCGCTGGCGCACACGCCGATGTTCGTCTCCGGGCAGGCCTCCGGGGCCCTCGACGCCGTCGCCACGTTCCTCAAGCATCTGCTCGCGGACAACCAGGCCCGGCCCATGTTCGTGTTCCTGTTCGGCTACGCGCTGGGCCAGATGATGCGCCGCCATCAGGCCCGGGGAGGCGACTGGCCCTCGTTCAGAGCGCTGCTGCGGCGCAGGAGTCTGTGGCTGATCGCCATCGGCTTCGTGAACGGCATGCTGCTGGTGCCGCTCGACATCGTCGCGGTGTATGGGGTGACGCTGCTCGCGCTGGTGCCCATGGTGCGGGCCAGGGACTCGGTGCTGTGGTGGACGGCCGCCGCGGCCCTCGTCCCCGCGACGCTCATGGTCGCCTGGCAGAGCATGGCGACCTACGCCGGCATGGTGCCCGCCACGCTGGCCGGAACCATGCCTGCCGGCTTCGGCGCCCACGTCATGGCCGATCTCCAGGGATGGCCGCTCAAGACGCTCCTGTCCACGCTCGCCGTCGTGCCCGGCATGCTGCTGGGCGTCTGGGCCGCCCGCCGCGCGATCCTGGACGAGCCCGGGCGGCACGCGGTCCTGCTGCGCCGCGTCGCCCTGGTCTGTCTCGGGGCCGCACTGGCCGGCAGGCTCCCGGCGGCTCTCCTGGTCGCCGGCGCGTGGACGACCGGCTCGTACGCGGCCGTCGCCGTCGCCCACACCCTCACCGGGTACGCGGGCGGCATCGGCCTGGCCGCCCTCATCGGCCTCGTGGCTCTACGAGCGGAAGGCGCCCGGACGCCGCTCGCCACGGAACCCCGGCACGAACGCGCCACGGCGACCGGCCGCGGCCCGCTCACGCCCGCGGGTAACGGACCCCATCGCCTGCCGGACCATGCGGGCGGCGGCCCGCTCACGCCCGCGGGTGACGGACGCGCCACAACCGCCACGGAAGCCGGGCGCGGGCCGTTCACGGCCGCCGTCGCCGCGCTCGGCCGGCGGTCGCTGACGTTCTACCTGCTCCAGTCGGTGGTGTTCGTCGTGCTGTTCTACCCGTTCACCCTGGACCTGAGCGCCGGCCTGGGCGTGGCGGCCGCCTGCGGGATCGCGGTCGCCCTCTGGGCGGTCTCGATCCCGCTGGCGGACTGGATGCGCCGCGCCGGCCACCGCGGACCGGCGGAGGTGCTGCTGCGGCGGTTGACCTACCGCCGCAGCACGACGCCCTAGGAATCCGTGTGCGGAAGGTTGCTGGTCGACACCAGCGTGCGGATCGCGCGGAGGGCGACCGACAGGGTGGCCAGGTCGAAGTGGTCGCTCTCCCAGATCTCCGACAGCGTCTGGCGGGCCCGGGAGACCGCCGCCGAGTTGGCCTCCGACCACCTGGCCAGCCGCTCCTCCGGCGACAGCCCCGATTTGCTGTGGGCCAGCACGTCGCGGGTCAGCGAGGCATGCGCGGCGTAGAGGTCGTCGCGCAGGGCGGAGCGGGCCATCGAGTTCCACCGGTTGTCCCGGGGCAGCGCGATCACGCGCTCCCTGAGACGCGCCAGCTGTAGCCGGTCTGCCAGGTCGAAGTAGACCTCCGCCACCTCGTTGACCGGGCGGCCCGTCACCGACGCGACCTCGATCAGGTCCAGCATCGAGTACGCCGGCACCATCGCGGCGACCCGTTCGGCCAGCTCCAGCGGCACACCCCTGGCCACGAACGAGTCGCGGCGCTCCTCGTAGGCGGCCAGGTCGGGCCCCGTCAGCAGCTTGGGGATGTGGGACAGCAGGCCGTTGACGCCCTTCACGAAGAAGTTGACGGACCCGGCCAGGTCCAGCGGCGGGCGGCGGTTGACCAGCAGCCAGCGGGTGCCGCGCTCGGCGAGCTTGCGGGCCTCGAGCAGCATGGCGATCTGGACCTCTGTGCCGACCTTGTTGTCCAGGTCCTCCACGGCCCGGTGGAAGCTGGCCAGGTCGAACACCTCGCGCGCCACGAGGTAGGCACGCACGATGTCAGGCGTCGAGGCGCCGGTCTCCTCGCCGAAGCGGTACATGAACGTGGTGCCCATGGAGTTGACCAGCTCGTTCACCACGCAGGTGGTGATGATCTCCCGCCGCAGCGGGTGGTTGTCCATGTAGGGCCTGAAGCGATCACGCAGCGCCGAGGGGAAGTACGACACCAGCCACGAGGCCAGGTAGGGGTCGTCGGGCAGGTCGGAGCCCAGCAGCTCGGCATCGGCCACCAGCTTGGTGTAGGCCAGCAGCACGGAGAACTCCGGCGCGGTCAGTCCCAGCCTGGCCTGGCGGCGCTCGGCCAGCGTCTTGTCCGAGGGCAGGAACTCCAGCTCCCGGTTGACCAGCCCGTCCCGTTCCAGCCGCCGCAGGTAACGGGAGTGGATGTGGAGCATCTCCACGGCCTGGGCGCGGGCCGCGGCGAGGACCACGTTCTGTGCGTAGTTGTCACGCAGCACCAGGTCGGCGACCTCGTCGGTCATCGAGGTGAAGACCTGGTTGCGCTGCTTGTCGGTGAGCTCGCCGTCGCGTAGGACCTGGTCGAGCAGGATCTTGATGTTCACCTCGTGGTCGGAGGTGTCCACCCCGGCCGAGTTGTCGATGAAGTCGGTGTTGACCAGCCCGCCGTTCAGCGCGAACTCGATCCGGCCGAGCTGCGTGAACCCCAGGTTGCCGCCCTCGCCGATGACCTTGCAGCGCAGATCCCCCGCGTTGACCCGCAGCGCGTCGTTGGCCTTGTCGCCCACGTCCGCGTGGGACTCGGAGGTGGCCTTGACGTAGGTGCCGATGCCGCCGTTCCACAGCAGGTCGACCGGGGCCCGCAGGATGGCGCTGATCAGGTCGTTCGGTGCCAGCGACTTGACGCCTGCCGGGATGCCGAGCGCCTCGTGCATCTGCGGCGTGAGGTGGATGGACTTGGCCGTGCGCGGGAAGATGCCGCCGCCGGCCGAGATCAGCTTGGCGTCGTAGTCCTCCCAGGAGCTGCGCGGCAGCTCGAAGAGCCGCTGCCGCTCCTCGAACGAACGGGCCGCGTCGGGCGAGGGGTCGATGAAGATGTGCCGGTGGTCGAACGCGGCCACCAGCCGGATGTGCCGGGACAGCAGCATGCCGTTGCCGAACACGTCGCCGGACATGTCGCCGACGCCGGCCACCGTGAAGTCGGTGGTCTGCACGTCCACGCCCATGGTCCTGAAGTGGTACTTGACCGACTCCCACGCGCCGCGGGCGGTGATGCCCATGGCCTTGTGGTCGTAGCCGATCGAGCCGCCGGAGGCGAACGCGTCGCCCAGCCAGTAGCCGTACTCCTTCGCCACGCTGTTGGCGATGTCGGAGAAGGTCGCGGTGCCCTTGTCGGCGGCGACCACGAGGTAGGTGTCGTCGCCGTCGTGCCTGACCACGTCGGGCGGCGGCACGACCTTGCCGTCCTCGAGGTTGTCGGTCACGTCCAGGAGTCCCGAGATGAAGGTGCGGTAGCAGGCCACGCCCTCGGCGAGCATGTCTTCCCGCGCTCCGGACGTAGGCGGCTGCTTTACGACAAATCCACCCTTAGACCCAGTGGGCACAATGACGGTATTTTTCACCATCTGCGCCTTCACCAGGCCGAGGATCTCCGTACGGAAATCCTCCATCCGGTCGGACCACCGCAGGCCGCCCCGCGCCACCTTCCCGAAGCGCAGGTGCACGCCCTCGACCCGCGGCGAGTACACGAAGATCTCGTACTTGGGCCGGGGCAGCGGCAGCACGCTGATCGCCTGCGGATCGAACTTCAAGGAGATGTACGGCTTGCGCTTGCCGTCCACGGTCTGGAAGTAGTTGGTGCGCAGGGTCGCCAGGATCATCTCGAGGTAGGCCCGCAGGATCCGGTCCTCGTCCAGCGAGACCACCTCGTCGAGCGCGCCCAGGATCTCCTCGTGGAGCGCCTCGGCGAGATCCATCCGCACGTCCTCGGGCCGCCGCGGATCGAGCCTGGCCTCGAAGAGGCGTACGAGCAGCCGCGCCAGCCGCACGTTGCCGGCCAGCACCCGCTCCATGTAGGGCTGCGAGAACGTGCTTCCGGCCTGTCGCAGGTACTTGGCGTAGACCCGCAGGATCTGGACCTGCTCCCAGGTCAGCCCGGCGCTCAGGATGAGCGAGTTGAAGTCGTCGGCCTGGACCTGCCCCTTCCACAGGGCGGTGAGCCCGTCCTGGAAGAGCCGCTTGAAGTCGTTCCTGTCGACCTCCTCCGACGGCGTGTACCGCAGGCCGAAGTCGTAGATCCAGGCGTTCTTGGTGCCGGGGTCGTTGTCGCGGTCGATCTCGTACGGCCGCTCGTCCACGACCTCCACGCCGAGCCGCTGGATCAGCGGCAGCGCCTGGGACAGCGAGATCGGCGAGCCGACCTTGTAGATCTTGAGCCGCCGCTCCCCCTCGGTCGCGTCGTACGGCTCGTAGAGGTTGATGCCCACTTCCTCGCCGTCGCCCGCGGCGACGAGCTCCTCCAGGCGGCGCAGGTCCACGACGGCCACCTTGGGCGGGAAGTCCACTTTGTAGCCCTCGGGGAACGCGGACGCGTACCGCCGGATGAGCGGGGGCGCCTCCTCCTCCGAGGTCATCTCGCCCAGCGCGGCTGCCAGGTCGTCCTCCCAGGAGCGGGTGAGCGCCGCCAGGCGGGCCTCCAGCTCCTCCACGTCGACGCTCGGCGGCGGGAGCTGCTTGCCCCGCTCGCCCCGCACGACCACGTGCAGCCGGGCCAGCACCGACTCGCCGATCATCGCGCTGTAGTCGAGCGACTTGCCGCCCAGGGCCTTCAGCAGCACCTCCTGCATCTTCAGCCGCACCTTGGTGGTGTAGCGGTCGCGCGGCAGGTAGATCAGGCAGGAGATGTAGCGACCGTAGTCGTCGCGCCGCAGGAACAGCTTGACCTGCTTGCGCTCGCGCAGCCGCAGCACGCCGAGCGCGATCGGCAGGAGCTGGTCGATCGAGGTCTGGAAGAGCTCGTCGCGGGGGAAGGTCTCGAGGATCTCGATCAGGTCCTTGCCGTCGTGGCTGTCGGGCGCCAGCCCGGCCTGATCGAGCACGTCGGCCAGCTTCCGCCTGAGCACGGGGATCCTGGAGATCGACTCGTTGTAGGCCACGTGCGTGAACAGGCCGAGGAAGCGCCGCTCGCCGATCACCTCGCCCTCGGGCGAGAACAGCTTGACCCCGATGTAGTCGAGATAGGTCGCCCGGTGGACGGTGGCCCTGGAGTTGGCCTTGGTGATGATCAGGAGCTGCTTCTCCCGGGCCTTGGCGCGCACCTCGGCGGGCAGCGCAGAGAAGCTGTCGGAGCCCACCTTGTCGTCGCGCAGGATGCCCAGCGCCGCCCCTGGCAGCGCCCGCAGCGTCTCGCCCTCGTCCGTGTGGTCCAGCCGGTACTCGCGGTAGCCCAGGAAGGTGAAGTGCCCGTCGGCGAGCCAGCGCAACAGGTCGAGGCTGTCCTCGACCTCCGCGGGCTCCAGCGGCGGCGGGTTCATGCTCAGGTCTTCCGCGGTCTGTACGGCCAGCGCCCGCATCTTCCTGAAGTCCTCGACCGCGTGGCGCACGTCGGCGAGCACCCGCTGCAGGTCGGCCTCGAGCCGGTCGAGCGCCTCAGGGTCGGCCTGCCGGTCGATCTCGATGTGCATCCACGACTCGACCAGTATCTGGCCGGTGACGTCCTCCTGGCCACGGCCGAGCATCCGGCCCGTCATGTCGCGGCGCACCCGCATCTGCGGGTGGACGACCAGGTGGATGCCCAGGTCGTGCCGGTCGAGCTCCATCGTCACCGAGTCCACCAGGAACGGCATGTCGTCGGTGACCACCTCGACGACGGAGTGCCCGGGGTCCCAGCCGTTCTCGTCCAGCGTGGGGGTGTAGGCCCGGACGACCGCTCTGCCCTGAGGGCGGATCTCAGCCATCTGCCGCTGCGACATCGCAGGGCCGTACACGTCAACGGGGTTGCGGTCGAGCAGGTCCTCGGGCGCGACATGCCGGTAGTAGACCCGGAGGAAGGACAGGGCCTCCTCCGTGCTCACATGTTCGCTGCTGACCGCGCAACTTTCCGCGGCTCGCTGGAGCAGCTCATCCTTGGCCTCGTCGAGGGGCATTTCGGTCTCACTCCTTTGTGAGGGTTTGCCATAGCTATTCATAGCCAGGCCCTTAGTTCCCACAACAGCGGGAAATAGTGCAAACGCGTTCTACCGCGCAGATAGGGGGCACCGGTCGAGCCTCCTGTGCCTGACTTGGTGCCGATCTGGCGTTCGACCATCTGGACGTGACGCATCCGCCACCGCGCCGCGGTCGCGTCGTGCGTCAGCAGGTCTTCGGCCAGTTGCCACAGGTCGTCGTAAGACCCGCGGTCCCTCGCCACGGCCAGCAGCGAGCCCATGATCTCGTCGTCGGAGACCGGCAGGCCACGCTGGGAGAGGGCGGTGAGATAAGCATCCCACAGCGTCGGCTCCTCCAGCCTGCGGCGCAGCCGCGCGAGCTCCGTGTCGCTGGCGTGCCTGAAGGTGCTGAGATAGCGCTCGTCCTTCAGCCCCGACAGGAACTCCAGCTCCCGGAACTGCACCGACTGGAAGCCGCTGGCCGGCTCCAGCTTCGCCCGGAACTCGAGGAAGTCCTGAGGCGTCATCGTCTCCAGGACGTCCACCTGCTCGATCAGCACCCTCTCCACCCTGTGCACCCGCTGGAACAGATGCCTGGCCCGCCAGAGCTCGCCGGCGAACATGGCCTCGCGGGCGCTCTCCAGCTCGTGGAGCAGCAGTTTGAACCACAGCTCGTAGACCTGGTGGATGGTGATGAAGAGCAGCTCGTCGGGGGCCTCCGACTGCGGCTGCTGCTGCGCGAGAAGCTCGGGCAGGCGAAGATAGCCGCCGTACGACAGCCGGCCGCCTTCCTCGCCGAACCGCCGATGCGGGGGAACGGGCGCATCACCGTCGATGCCCACCGAACACCTCCCCCTGAACCGCCCGGTCATCCTTCACCGGACGCGAAGCCTCGCCGTACCGATACCACCTGAAAAGGGTATGGACGTCAACGTGACATCGACATCGGGGGGTCGTCGTCGGAGGCTGAGGGAGTGTTCTTGAGCTCGTCGAGCTGCTCCGGAAGCTCAGCAAGCTCGATCAACTCCGCCTGGCATCTCTCGCACGTGTCGAGGTGGCGTTCGAACGCCTCATGCTCCTCATCATCGAGGACGCCGAGGACATAAGCGGCCACCCCGTCGTGCATCAGCCGGCTACCCCCTTGTCCCGCAGCAGCTCGCGGAGAGCCCGGATCCCGTAGTAGAGCCGGGACTTCACCGTGCCCGGCGGGATCCCCAGAATCTCCGCCGCCTCATTTATCGTACGGTCTCTGAGGTAGGTCTGCTCTATGACTTCACGGTGTTCTTCAGAGAGGCTGCGGAGCGCGTCGGCGACGACGATCGCCGAGAGAGCCCGCTCCGAGCCGTCGGGCACGGCCATCATGTCGACTTCCGGTGGCTCGACCTCGTGAGGCCGGGCGCTCTTCCGCCGACGTCCATCGATAACGATTCGGCGGGCTACTGTGAGTAGCCACGCCCATATAAGGCTTGGTTCCCATTGCAGTCTTGCCGAGTTTCGCCAGGCTCTGACGAGCGTCTCCTGCACGACGTCTTCGGCCCATTGAAGGTCGTTACCTGTCGATTTGCGTACGTGGCGCAGCAGAGGGCCGCCGAACTCCTGGTAAAGCGCCGCGATGCGGTGCTCCGCCTCGGCATCCGCACTCTCGAACCTGCCGTCGAGGTGACCTAGCACGGGGCACATCTTTACACCTTCGTTATCAGTCCGGTAGCCACTCCGATAACTCCAGTCATTTCTAACTATCTCCGGCCATGACTGAACCAGGCCCGCGAAGCTCGCGTACCTCCGACCATGCACAGGCTTTTGCGCGGCGAGCTCTTCATGCTCGGCGGCTTCGTCGTCGCGGCCGCGGTGACGATCGTGCTGGTCATGCCGCCCTCGATCGATCCCGCGGCCGCGACGTGGACGCAGACGTCCTCAGGACCCCTCACGGCTGCCGACCGCGACCTGCTCATCAAGGTGCGCCAAGCCGGCCTCTGGGAGATGCCCGCGGGTCAGTACGCCGAGACCCGCGCAGAGTCCCAACGCGTGAAGGAGGTCGGCAGGCTGATCATGCAGGACCACATCAAGCTGGACCTGCTGACCCGGCAGACTGCCAAGAAGCTCGGCGTGGCGCTGCCCGACGAGCCCAACGCCGACCAGCAGAGCTGGCTGGCCCAGCTGGCCGCGGAGAGCGGCCCAGCCTTCGACAAGGACTTCGCGAACCTGTTGCGTGCCGCGCACGGCAAGGTCTTCACCGTCGTGGCGGGCGTACGGTCCGGGACGCGTAACTCGGAGATCAGGAAGTTCGCCCAGGAAGGCATCAACTTCGTCATGCGCCACATGACGCTCCTGGAGTCCACCGGCCTGGTCGATCACAACCAGTTGCCCGAACCGCCGACGCCCTCACCGGCTCCACCCGTCGCAATGGCGGTCGAAACGAGGAGACACACATGAGGAGATCCAGACGCATGGCCGCGGCCATGTCCGCTTTGGCCGTGGCGGCGGGCGGACTGGTGTCCGCGGCCGTCATCGGCGTCGGCCCCGCGCGCGCCGACCACTGCGACCCGGCCCAGGCCACCCAGACGCCGCAGGCAACCCAGACGCCGCAGCGGCAGAGGAACCGGAACCAGAACCAGGACCAGCAGCAGGACCGGGACCAGCAGGGGCAGAACCAGGACCAGCAGGGGCAGGACCAGAACCAGCAGGGCCAGGACCAGAACCAGCAGGGCCAGGACCAGAACCAGCAGGGCCAGGACCAGCAACAGCAGGACCAGAACCAGGGCCAGCAGAACGCCGACCAGCAGGACCAGGCGCCCCAGGGCGGCGGCGCCGCCGTGCTGGACCCGGCCCAGGACCCCGGATCGGACGAGACGGCCGCGCCCGACCAGGGCCAGGCTTCCGACCCCGAGCAGACCGCGTCGACGTTCTCCCGCCGCAACCGCCCGACCAGGACCGCCACCCCGGTGCCGACCCGGAGCCAGGGGCAGGGCCAGAACCCGAACGGAACCGCCTCCCCCACCGCCTCGCCCACGGCGTCCGACGACGACCACAACGAGTGCGCAGACCTCGGCCCGTTCGTCGAGGACTTCGTCGACATCCGCCAGGTCGCGCCGCGTCAGCTTGACGCCCGCATCGGCAGGAACGGTTCGCGGGGCAGCTTCGTCTCCCAGTGCGGGACGAACCGCAACGGCCACAACAACCCGGACAACTTCATCGTCGCCCCCGGCGTCAGCAACGGCGCCCACCACCTGCACGACTACGTGGGCAACCTGTCAACGGACGGCTTCTCCACGGACGAGAGCCTGGCCGCCGCGGGCACCACGTGCCGGTTCAGCGACAAGTCCACCTACTTCTGGCCGGTCCTCAGAGACCGCAAGGTGGACCAGAACACCGAGGACCCGGACGGCAACGTCGGCCAGGTGCTACGTGCCCGCTCCGTGACGCTCCAGTTCCGCGGCAACGCCACCTCCAGGGTCGTCGCGATGCCGAGGTTCCTCAGGCTGATCACCGGTGACGCCAAGGCGGCCACCAACGGAGGCGCCAACGCCAGGGCCGCCTGGAGCTGCACGGGATTCCAAAATCGCATAAGTCCCGACAAATATCCGCTTTGCCCGCGCGGCAGCCAGGTCGTTCGTATCCTGGATTTCCCTAGCTGCTGGGACGGCCAGAACACCGACAGCGCCAATCACAGAACGCACGTGGTCTTCCCTGGTCAGGATGGCGCCTGCCCACAGGGCACCAGGGCGATTCCGGCACTGCGCATGACCCTCACGTACTCCGTGCCGCAGGGCCCGTCCTTCGCCGTGGACGCCTTCCCCGAACAGAAGCACAACCCGGTCACCGACCACGCGGACTTCGCGAACGTGATGCCCGACCGGCTGATGCAGTTCGTCGTCTCATGCATCAACCGGGGCCGCCGTTGCTGATCTGAAAGCCCTGACGGGCGACCCAGCCTTCCGAGTCGCACCCTCACCCGACCTTGGAGGGAACATAGATGCTCCACAGACGACACCCCCGGCACGCCCCCACGAAGCTGGACACCAGGAACGTCCGGCTGGGGGCGAGCGCCTCGATCACGGCCATCCTGCTGTCGGCGTTCGCGCTGACCAGGACGGAACGCGGCGTCGCGCTGCTCGGCCGAGGGGTCAGCTTCCTCGAGTTCTACGCGGGCGTGTTCGCCCTGGTGCTGCTGACCACGACGATCGCGCTCGGTCTGCTCACGACCGAACGCGTCTTCCTGTCGCCGGCCAACCGGGTCAGGGCGCAGCTCGCGCACAAGGCCACCGCGCTCATCGGGCTGGCCTACCTGGTCACGCACATCACACTCATGATCAGCCTCGGGCACGTACCGCTGGGGGCGGCGGTCGTGCCGGTGGCCGGGCTCTACGTGGGGCTCGGCACGCTGGCCTTCGACCTCATGGTCCTGGCCGTGGCCACGGGAATGCTGAGGGGGCGCTTCGCGGTGCGGAGCAGGCCGTGGATGTGGCGGATACTGCACTCCGCCGCGTACATCGCCTGGCCGGTCGCGATCATGCATGGATTGACGGCCGGCCGCCAGCCGGCCGGTTGGGTGGCCTGGTCCTACGTGGCCTGCCTGGCGGCGGTCGGCTCCGCGCTGGTCGTGCGCGTGCTGGCCACCGTGCGGCGGCCGCCGATCGTACCTGAGCAGGTCGAAGGGCCCGTGGTGAGCTCGGCCGCCGCCGCGGGTGTGCCCGTGGAGCGGCCGCAGAAGACGGCGGCGCCGGTGGCAGCGGCTCAGGCGGCCGCCAGGCTCAACGCGCCGGTGAGCCTCGCCGACGCTCGGCGCAGGTACCGGGAGGCCGGATGACCCCGCCCGAGATCTGCCCGGCACGCACATCAGGAGGCCGGATGACCCCCGCAACCCCCCAGGAGCAACCGTGATTCCGGCCCGAGTGCCGCGGGTGTTACGCATCGGACCGGCCCGGCTGACCGCCGGGCTGGACCAGACCCGGCGGCTGGACCTTCCCGCCCATCGCACCCTCCACGGCTCGCCCGAGCCGCGCGAGCTGGGCGAGCTCATCTCGCAGGCCAACGAGGTGGACATGCGCGGCCGTGGCGGGGCGGCGTTCCCGTTCGCGCGCAAACTGCGGGCCGTCGCCGACGCGATGGGCTCGGGCGGCGAGAGCGTCGTGCTGGTCAACGGCGCAGAGGGCGAGCCCGCCAGCTCCAAGGACGCCATGCTGCTCACCCGGAACCCGCATCTGGTGCTGGACGGCGCGGTGCTGGCGGCCGAGGCGCTGGGCGCCCGCGAGGTGGTCGTCGCCACGGCCGGGGGCGAGGTGGCCGAGGCGTCCGTCGCCGCCGCCGTGGCCGAGCGCAGGGCCGCGAACGTGTCGGGCGGCGCGGAGAGCCGCGTCCCGATCCGGGTGGTCGGGATCAAGGAGAGGTTCATCTCCGGAGAGGGCGGCGCGCTCGTGCGTGCCGTGAACGGCGAGGAGGGCATCCCGCCGGGCAGGAAGAAGCGGGCCGCCGTCAGCGGCGTGGACGGCCTGCCGACCCTGCTGTCCAACACGGAGACGTACGCGCAGTTCGCGCTGCTCGCCGAGCTCGGCCCGGAGAAGTACGCCGAGGTCGGCACGAGCAAGGAGCCCGGCACCATCCTGCTCACCGTCAGCGGCGGCGCTGCCAACGGCGCGGTCATCGAGGCGCCGACCGGCACCTACCTGGCGGACGTGCTCGCGCTGACCGAGGCCGAGGTCGGAGACGGGGTGCTCATCGGCGGCTACCACGGCGCGTGGCTGTCGGCGGAGATGGCCCAGTCGGCCGTGATCTCGCGCGAGGGCATGAAGCAGGCCGGGGCCACCCTGGGCGCCGGGATCATCGTCCCGCTCGGCGAATCGACGTGCTCGCTGGGCGAGGCCGCCAGGGTCGCCTCCTATCTCGCGGCCGAGTCAGCGGGCCAGTGCGGTCCGTGCCGGCTCGGCCTGCCGGACATCGCCAGGGCCATGTGCGCGCTGGTCGAGGGCACCGGCTCGGTGGACGCCGTACGGCGCTGCGTGCGCGGTGTCGAGCGGCGCGGAGCGTGCTTCCACCCGGACGGCACGGCCAAATTCGTGCTGTCGGCGCTGGACGCGTTCGAGAGCGAGATCGCGCTCCACCTGGAGCACGGCTCGTGCGGACGGCCGGTGCGCGGCGTGCTGCCCATGCCCGAGCGCGAGGCCGACGTCGAGTACCGGCTGGAGGTCGACTGGTCCCGCTGCCAGGGGCACGGGCTGTGTGCGCACCTGCTGCCGGAGTTCGTGGACCTGGACGACTACGGGTTCCCGTCGTTCAGGAACGTCCCCGGGTGGATGGCCAAGGAGGCGCGGCGTACCGTCGAAATGTGCCCCGCGCTGGCCCTGCGGCTCGCCCAGACCACAGGAGACGGGCCGAAGCCGGTCGGGTCGCCGCTGCGGTTGGTCAAGGACGGAGTGCTCAAGAAGGCCGGGTCGGGTGTGCCCCGGCTCACGCGGGTGGGCGCCGTACCCACCCCGAACGCGTTTGGGGGGACGGCCGGGTGAGGCCGAAGTGATGAAGATGTGACCAACCTGGCGGGTCATCCCGACGTCTCACCGATCGGCCGAACACCGATCTCAGCTGGGAGACGTCCATGAACCGCCGGGAATTTCTACATGTCGCCGCGCTCGCGCCGCTGGCCGCCGCGGCGTCCCGGCTGGAGGCGCTCGGGGCCTCCGCGCCGCCGCCCAACTGGGCGAGGCTGCGCGGGCAGCTGGCCGGCACGCTCGTGCTGCCCGGCGACGCCGGCTACGACACCGCGCGCCGTCTCTACAACCCCGCCTACGACCGGATCAGGCCGGGCGGGGTCGCCTACTGCGCGAACGCGGCCGACGTGTCGGCGTGCCTGTCGTTCGCGCGCACCAGCGGCGTGCCGGTCACCACGCGTTCCGGAGGACACTCCTACGCGGGCTGGTCGACGGGCACGGGGCTGGTCATCGACGTGTCCAGGATGAACTCGGTCGCCTCCGCGGGCGGCCGGGCCACGATCGGCGCGGGCGCCAAGCTGATCGACGTCTACGACCGGCTCTCCCGCCACGGGGTGAGCATCCCCGGCGGCTCCTGCCCCACGGTCGGGATCGGCGGACTCACGCTGGGCGGGGGCATCGGCGTGGTGTCGAGGAAGTACGGGCTCACGTGCGACACCCTCGAGTCCGTACGCGTCGTCACGGCCGACGGCAGGGTGCTGACCTGCGACGCCGCGCGTAATGCCGGGCTCTACTGGGCCTGCAGGGGCGGCGGCGGAGGCAACTTCGGCGTGGCGGTGTCCTTCACTTTCAGGACGTTCGAGGCGCACGACGTCACCGTGTTCTTCCTGCACTGGCCGTGGTCCAAGGCGGAGGCCGTGGTCAAGGCGTGGCAGTCGTGGGGACCGTCCGCGCCGGACGAGCTGTGGTCGTCGCTCCATCTGGCGCGCTCGGCGAGCGGTCTGGACGCCTCCGTCGTCGGCACCTACGTCGGCGGCAAGCCCGCCCTCGACCGGCTGCTGGCCCCGCTCGTCGCCAAGGCCGGGCGGCCGTCGTCCCGCTCGGCGCGGACGGTCCCCTACCTGGAGGGCATGAAGATCATGGGCGGCTGCGCGGCCATGTCGGTCGCCGAGTGCCGCCGGATGCCGCGGGAGGCGTTCGCGGCCAAGTCGCACATGGCGTACGCGAAGCTGCCGGCGAACGGGGTCCGGGCGCTGGTGGAGGGGGTGGCGCGCGGCGGGCGGCACGCCGTGCTGCTGGACGCGATGGGCGGGGCCATCGGCCGCGTCGGCCCCGCGGCCACGGCGTTTCCGCATCGGGCGGCACTTTTCAGCGTGCAGTATTACGCGGAGGGGACGGATCGGGCATGGCTGCGCGGCATGCATTCCGACATGTCTCAATATTTCGGGGATCATGCATATGTCAATTACATCGATCCCGATTTGAAGACTTGGCGGAATGCGTATTATGGGCCCAACGCAGCCCGGCTCGCCGAGGTGAAGTCCACCTACGACCCCGACCGGCTGTTCCGGCTTCCCCAGGGCGTTTAGATTTTTCCGCGCACGTACACCGGCTCTCCGATCGGCACCATTTTGTACAGGCGCACGGCGGTGGGCACCGGGATGCGTACGCAGCCGTGCGAGGAGGGCTTGGTGGGCACTATCGACGAGCCGTGCATCGCGATGCCGCCGGTGAAGTAGAGCGAGTTGAACATCTCTCCCAGAGGGCTGTGCGTCCAGCCGGGCGCCCGCTTGTAGACCTTGAAGTCCCCCACCGGGGTGACGGCGTAGCCGCAGTGGCCGGCCTCGCAGTAGTGCACCCCGGCGCCGGTCGAGACGTGCGAGGTCAGCACCGGGCGGCGGCGGCGGTAGACGGTGAGCAACTGGTCGGTCAGGTTGATCTCGACCCGGTCGGCGGGGCCCTTGGGCACCAGCGGGCGCAGCCGTCTGGGCCGGTCGAACTCCCTCCAGAGCTGCGGCCCCACCGCGTTCATCGGCCTCATCCGACGGCTCTTCTGGAAGCCCCAGACCGCGTACCTCGTCTGGACGTCGTACTTTCCGTTCATGGGGCCGAAGTAGAAGCCGTGTTCGCGCAGGCGCCGCTGGAGCTGCTGGACCATGTCGCCCCGGGCGCCCGGCATCAGAATGGTGACGCCCTCCTCCGCCTCGTCAGACGGTTGCTCCGCCCGGACAGGGGGTTCGCCCGCCCGGACAGGGGGTTCTTCCGCCCGGCCAGGCGGTTCTTGCGCCAGAACCGGCGGCTGCTCCGCCGGGTCGGGCGGGTCCTCCGCCAGGGCGGGCACCACCGCCAGTAGCGGGAGAGCGCATCCTGCGACCAGAGCCGCAATTGCGCGAAGCATTGTCGTCATAAACCGACGCTTACCCAGATCGCCGAGAATTCATCTCCAGCGCAGGTTTCGCCAAGCAAAGTCCTGGAGAATAAGCGAACCTCGTTAAATACGGCCATTTCGCTTTTATGCACTTCTATAGGACGGAGAACGGGTCGCGGCGGCGGGCGAGGGTGGAACCATGAGGCGTCACGGTCACGCGTCGCGTAGCCGGAGCAGCAGGGCGCCGCCCGTCAGGGACGCGGCAGCCCAGGCGGCCACTACGCCGAGACCGGCCCATGGGGCGATGGGGAGATCGGCGAGATCCACTGTCGTCTGGACGGCCAGCCCCGCATTCGAGGGGGAGATCGTCCAGAGGACCCGCCGCAACTCCTCGTCGGAGAACATGAGGATGGCGATCGGAAAGAGGTAGAGCAGGCCGAGCACCACCCCGGCGGCCGCCGCGGAGTCGCGTACGGCAGTGGCGAGGCCCAGGCTGAGCAGCGCCACCAGCACGAGATACAGGACCGAGCCGACGGCGGCGCGCAGGATGGGCCCGTCGGCCAGGGACAGCGGCGGGTAGCCGTGCGCGGGTGTGAAGCCGCTGCCCGGCAGCAGGAGCCGACCGGCCAGCACGGACCCGAGCACGGCGAGGATCCCCGCACCCAGCGTCAGCCCGCCGACCACGACCGCCTTGGCCGCCAGAACGGCGCCCCGGCGGGGCATCGCGGTGAGGCTGGTCTGGATCATGCCGGTGCTGTACTCGCCGCAGATCGCCAGCACGCCCAGCAGGGCGACCAACGCCTGACCCAATTGGACACCGACGAGACTGATCCTGGCGGCGTCCTGCCCGCACCCCGCCGCCGCGCAGGGCACGACCGCGGCCGCCACCGCGCCCATCGCCACGGTCAGCACGACGAGCGCGCCCAGCAGCCATCCAGGCCCCGCCACGGTACGCAGCTTGGTCCACTCGGCATGCACTTCCCGCCTCACAAGTCCCTCCCGTACAGCCCCACGCCGCCGCAGACGTCCCTCATACGTCACTCCGGCGCAGCCGGTGCGCGGCCAGGGCGAGCGCCAGGGCGGCGTACGCGCACAGGACCGCGAAGCCCGCCCAGGGCGGCAGCGGGAAGTAGCCCTCCGCGGGTGCGTAGCGGGCAGTCACGTGCGCGTACGTGGGCATGCTCTGCTGGATCGCGAACCCCGCCGCCGGAGTGAGCCGCAGCAACCACCGCGACACCTCGTCCGGCAGGATCGACGCGGTCGCGAGCACGTACGGGACGAGGATCGCCACGATGACCGCGATGACGGCCATGGCGCTGCGCCGGAACAGCGCCCCGACGGCGAGGGCGAGGACGGCGGCCACGGCGAGCAGCGCGGCGGTGCCCACGATCACCTGCACCGAGGCGAGCGGCGCCACCGGGGCGAGCACATTTCCGTTCGCGGCCAGGATCGACCGCCCGACCGGCACGGTGACGGCGGCGGCGACCAGCCCGGCGGCGAAGGTGACGGCGGCGGTCACCACGGCCTTGGCCGCCAGCACCCGGCCGCGCCGCGGGCTGGCGAGCACGGTGGTGCGGATCAGTCCCCGCCGGTACTCCGCGGTGACGAACATCACCGCCACCACCATCATCACGACGAGCCCGACCAGGGCCCCGATCAGCACGCGCTCGGGTGGCATGCCCTCCGCGGACGGCGCGATGTCGCCCACCCCCGTGACCTTGAACGTGCCGCCCGACCGGACGAGCCCACCCGGATGGTGCGGGGTGACGCCGTCGGCCTCCATCGTGAGGCCGATGTCGTCACGGCGCCATGTGCCCCCGGCCGCCACGCCCCGCACGCCGACCTGGTCCATGACGGCGGTGACCTCGGCGAAGCGCGAGGCCGTCACGACTCCGCCTGTCACGGTCGAGGTCGCGGTCAGGTCGCCGGGAGAGGCGGCGAAGAGCCCGATTTGGACTTTCCCGGCGAGCCCGGGCGGATGGACGGTGCCCACCGTGGTCCAGTGCGAGCCGTCGGCCGACTCCTCGCCGGTGATCGTGTCGCCCGTACGGGTCAGCCTCAGCCAGCGCGGCGACGCCGCCGAGACACCGCCGGGACGCCCCGCCACGTCCTCGGTGAAGTTGTGCTGCATGCGCACACCGTGGCTACCGGTGACCATCAGAGCCGCGTATGCCGCCCCCTGCCGGGTGCTCTGCTTGATCATGACCCCGGCCTTGGCCCACGGTGTGACGCCGGGGACGACGTTCCTGACCCCGGGGGTGACGTCGGCTTTGCGGATCTGGCCGGTCATGGAGCTCACGCGTACGGTGATGCCGCCGTCGCCGTCCAGCGGCTGGTGCACGAAGTAGAAGCGGTCCTCCACGGCCACGCCGCCGGGACCCATCAGAGGGGCGGGACAGGGCTCCTCGATCGGCCCGTTGCTGCACGAGGAGCGGCTGCCGGTCGCGAACAGCACTCCCAGCCCCACGATGAGCAGCGCCGCGAGCGCCAGGCCGAGCATCCAGCCGCGGACCGTGCGGAACTTGGTCCACTCGGCACGCAGCAGCTGCGCGAAGCCGTCACGACCGGCCCGCAGCCGGGAGCGGTAGGGGGTGACCGCGGTCATCGCGCCGCTCCCCTGAACTCGACCGCGTCCCTGGTGAGGTCGAGGTAGGCCTCCTCCAGCGTCGCACGGTGGGCGGCGACCTCCGAGAACGGCACCCCCTGCGCGCCGAGCAGCCGCACGATGTGCTCGGCGGCCAGCCCGGAGACCACGAGCGTGTCCCGCTCGGTGACGGTCACGGTGGCGCCCGCGCCGGCCAGCACCGGCATCGCCTCGGAGCGGGCCGTCGTGCGCAGCGTGACCCGGTCGTGCGAGGCGGTCGTGATCAGGTCGTCCACGCTGGTGTCCGCGACGACCCGGCCCCTGCCCACGACCACGAGATGGCCCGCGGTGTCCTGCAGCTCGCTCATCAGATGGCTGGACACCAGCACGGCGCGCCCCTCCGCGGCCAGCGACCGCAGGAAGCCGCGGATCCACACGATGCCCTCGGGGTCGAGGCCGTTGAACGGCTCGTCCAGCATGAGCACCGGCGGGTCGCCGAGCATCGCGGCGGCGATGCCGAGCCGCTGGCGCATCCCCAGCGAGTAGCCGCCCGCCTTGCGCCGGGCCGCCGGGGTCAGCCCGACCTGCTCGATCACCTCGTCCACCCGGCCGGCGCCGAGGCCCTGGGAGTGTGCCAGCCACAACAGGTGGTTGCGCGCGGTGCGGCTCGGTTGCAGCGCGGCCGCGTCCAGCAGCGCGCCGACGTGACTAAGAGGGCTGCGCAGGCTCCTGTACGGCCGCCCGCCGACCAGCGCGCGGCCCTCGTCGGCCGCGTCCAGGCCGAGCACCACCCGCATGGTGGTGGACTTGCCCGCCCCGTTCGGCCCCACGAACCCGGTGACCTGGCCCGGCAGCACGGTGAACGTCATCCCGTCCAGTGCCTGGGTCTGGCCGAACCGCTTGCGCAGGCCGGTGACTTCGATGGTTGCTTCCACGCCAGGCACACTAGGCAGCGCCCCATGCCGGGGTCGTCACGCGGCGGAGCGATCTGCGGCGTCGCTGGCGTCAGCTACGTCACGTCCCTCTTGTGAGGGATGCCAGGATTGCCCGCGCCCGGGACAATGACCTGGTGGAACGAGCGCAAGACCGGAGCGCCGCGCCACCCGCCCAGCCCCCGGCGGCACGCGGCTCGAGGCGGCTGGCCGAGGTGGCGTACGGCTGGGGGTGCCGGGTCGCCTCGGCGCCGTACGCGCCGGTCGTGGCCGGCGTGGTGCTGGCGCTGCTCGCGGTGGTCGAGTCGGTCACGCACGCCGGGCACGCGTCCCCCTTGAACGAGAGCGTGAGCGCCCCGGTGGGCAGCGCGTCCGTGCCGCCCGAGGAGGCGACGGTGACCGGTGACGGCGCCGCGCCGTTGTTCCTCGTCGTCTTCCCTCTACTGGCGCTGGCCACCACGCTGCCGCTGCCCCTGCTGTGGGCTCAGCCGGCCGTGGCGGCGATCCTGACCTCCGGGGCGTGCCTGCTGTCGATCACGGCTTTCCACACGCTGACCGTGGCGGGCGTGGTGGCGCAGCTGGTCACCGGCTACCGGCTCGGCCGTCACGGGTCGCAGGCGGCGGCCGTGCTGGTCGCCGTGCCGTACGCGGTGCCGGCGGTGGCGCTCGGTCCTGGCGACCACGTGTGGAGGCTCACGCTGGTGCTGGCGTTCCTGGCCCCGGCGGCGGCGCTGGCCGGGATCGCCGTGCGGGCCCGGCACGAGGCGACAGCCGACACCGCCGCCCGGCAGGTCATCGCCGACAGCCTGCTCGAGCACACCGCCCGCGGCGAGCGTGCCCGCATCGCCCGCGAGCTGCACGACGTGGTCGCCCACCACATCTCCATGGTGGCCGTGCAGGCGGAGACGGCCCGGGTGGCCATTCCCGGGATGCCGGCGGCGGGCGCGGAACGGCTGCTGGCGATCGGAGACACCGCCAGGGCGGCGCTGACCGAGATGCGGCGGCTGCTCGGCGTGCTGCGCGAGGACGCCGAGGCCGAAACCGTCCGGCGTCCCCAGCCCGGCCTGCGCCTCCACGAGCTCAATGAGCTGATCGACGAGGCGAGGGAGGCGTCGGGTACGAGCACCCGGCTGATCCTGCGTGGTTCGCCGGTGGAGCTGGACCCCGGCGTGGAGCTGGCCGCGTACCGGATCATCCAGGAGGCGCTCACCAACGCGCGGCGGCACGCGCCGGGGGCGGCGGTGGACGTGGAGCTCGACTACACCGGCGAGGACCTGCGCCTGCTCGTGCGCGACAACGGCCCGGGGCCGTCGGGCGCGGAACGGGGCGGGCACGGCCTGTCCGGCATGCGCGAGCGTGCCACCGCGGCCGGCGGCGAGTTCCGCACGGGCCACGCGTACGGCGGCGGCTTCCTCGTGGAAGCCCGGCTGCCAGGAAGGGACGGGACGGCCGGATGAGCGGCGAGCACTCCAAGGTCAGGATCGTCATCGCCGACGATCACCTGGTCGTGCGGACCGGGTTCGCCGAGCTGCTCGACACCCAGCCCGACTTCAAGGTCGCGGGCACCGCCGCCGACGGGGCCGAGGCCGTGCGGGCCTGCCGTGAGCTGTCCCCCGACGTGGTCCTCATGGACGTGCGCATGCCGGTCATGGACGGCATCGAGGCCACCAGGCGGCTCGCCGGCGGGCCGAAGGTGCTCATCCTGACCACGTTCGACCTCGACGAGTACGTCTACGACGCCCTGCGCGCGGGAGCCAGCGGCTTCCTGCTCAAAGACGTCACGGCCGAGCGCCTCTTCGACGCGGTCCGCGTCATCGCCGCCGGCGAGGCGCTGCTGGCCCCGGCGGTCACCAGGCGCCTCATCAGCGAGTTCGCCCGCCTGGGCCCGAAACCGGGCACATCGGCGCTCTCCTCGCTCACTCCTCGCGAGACGCAGGTCCTGCGGCTGGTCGCCGAGGGCCTGTCCAATCCCGAGATCGCGGCCAGGCTGGTGGTCACGGAGGAGACGGTCAAGACGCACGTGAGCCGCATCCTGGGCAAGCTCGGCCTGCGCGACAGGACCCAGGCCGTCGTCGCCGCGTACGAGACGGGCCTGGTCGTGCCGCGCGGCCGGGCCTGAGCGTCAGAAGTCGAACTTGTCGACGTTGTCCTTGTTGAACACGGTCGGCTTGCCGAGCAGCACCTCGCCCTTGGCCCCGACCGTGTACTCGCCGAGCTTGCCCGCCTTGAACTTCTCCCCCTCGGCCCCGGTGATCTGCCCGGACGCGAGCGCGGCCGCCGCGTACGACGCCAGGTAGCCCAGGTCGGCCGGGTTCCACAACTCGAACGCGTCGATGGTCCCGTCCTTGACGAACTTCCTGAGCTGGTTGGGGGTGCCGAGCCCGGTGAGCTTGACCTTCCCCTTGTACGGCGAGTCCGACAGGTAGCGGGCGGCCGCGGCGATCCCCACGGTCGTGGGCGAGATGATGCCCGCCAGGTCCGGATACGAGCGGAGAAGTCCTTGTGTCTCGGTGAACGACTTCTGGTCGTCGTCGTTGCCGTAGGCGACCTTGACCAGCTCCATGTCCTTGTACTCGGGCTTCTTGAGCTCGTCCTTCATGAAGTCGATCCAGGTGTTCTGGTTCGTGGCGTTGGGGGTGGCGGACAGGACGGCGATCTTGCCCTTGTGCCCGATCTGCTCGGCCAGCAGCTGCACCTCCGTGCGGCCCAGATCCTCCGCGCCGGCCTGGTTGACGAACAGGTGGCGGCCCTCGGCGGCGGTGTCGGAGTCGTAGCTGACGACCTTGATCCCGGCGGCCATCGCCTGCTTGAGCGCGGGCACGACGGCGTTCGGGTCGTTCGCGGAGATGACGATGGCGTCCTGCTTCTGCTGCATCAGCGTGTTGATGTAGGACACCTGCGAGGACGCGCTCGCGTCGGACGGCCCGACCTCCTTGCCCTCGCCGCCGAACTCCTTGGCGGCCTCGACGCCACCGCCGTCGGCGATCGTGAAGTACGGGTTGTTGACCTGCTTGGGCAGGAACGCGATCTTCAGCCCCTGCTTGATGGGGGCGTTCGGATCGGCCGCGGCAGACGACGCGGCGGCTGTGGCGGAGGCGGAGGACTGCTGTGCCACGTCGCTCTTCGTCGTGCCGCCGCAGGCGGCCGTCAGCAGGACGAGTCCGGCAAGGAGCGCCGTGGGCCGCCAAGGGGTGCGCGTTGTCATGAAGCGGACTTCCCTTCCATTTGTGGTGATGTGCGCCGCCGCCATACCGCCCCCAAGTTCGGCGCCAGCACGGATGCGACGAGCAGCAGGCCCGTCACGAAGTTCAGGACCTCGTTGGCCACGTCGGCGAGGATGAGCGCGTTGCGCACGACGCCGAGCAGCAGCACCGCCATCAGGACACCGGGCAGCGTGCCGCGCCCACCGAAGATCGACACCCCTCCGAGCAGTACGGCGGCCACCACGGCCAGCTCGAGCCCGACGCCGTTGTCCGCCCTGGCGCTGGCGTAGCGGAACGTGTAGACGAGGGACGCCAGCGACGCCATCACTCCGGAGGCCACGAAGAGCCAGAGCTTGATCCGCTTGACCCGGACGCCCGCGAAGAAGGCGGCCTCCACGTTCGAGCCGAGCGCGAAGATCGAGCGGCCCAGCCCCGTCGCGTGCAGCACCACGGCCGCCACCGCCGCCAGCACCGCGACCAGCACGGTCGCGAGGGGGATCGGCCCCATCGAGGCCGTCGCCAGGCTCGTGTACGCGGGCGGCAGGTCGGCCACCGCCTGGTCGCCGAGCATCACGTACGCCAGGCCGCGGAACAGCGCGAACGTCCCGATCGTGACCGCCAGCGAGGGCAGGCCGAGCCGGGTGACGAGCAGCCCGTTGAACGCCCCGCAAGCGGCGCCCACCAGCAGGCAGATGGGCATGATCGCCTCGATCGGGAGCCCCGCGTTCCACAACCGGCCGAGCACCGCGCACGACAGGCCCAGCGTGGAGGCCACGGACAGGTCGATCTCGGCCGCGACGATCACGAGTGTCATGGTCAGGGCCATGAGGGCGATCTCGGTGGTGTCGAGGAGCAGGAAGGAGACGTTGGACCCGTTCGCGAACCCGTCCACGCCCAGCGAGGCCCACACGATCACGCCGGCGAGCAGGACAAGGATGAGCCCCTCCCACCGGCGGGCCATCCGGACGAGATCAACGGCCATCGTCGGGCCTCCCAGAAGCGGGGTCGGTGGAATCGTGGAACCTCCGGCGGCGGAGCGCGGCGGCGACGCGCAGGGCCAGCACGCGGTCGAGGACGATGGCGGCGATCAGCAGGGCGCCGTTGATGGCGGTCTGGGCGAGGGCGTCCACCCGGAGCACGGCCAGCGCGCTGGTGATGCTCGCCAGCAGCAGCGCCCCGAGCGCCGCCCCGTACACCGTGCCGCTGCCGCCGAAGATGGCCACCCCGCCCACCACGACGGCCGCGATCACGTCGAGCTCCTTGCCGGTCGCCACGGTGGCGTCCACGGTGCCGAAGCGGGCCGCCCACATGACCCCGGCCAGCCCTGCCAGCGCCCCGTTGGCCACGAACGCCGCGACGATCCGGCGCCGCACCCTGATCCCGGCCAGCACCGCGGCCTCGGGGTTGGAGCCGATGGCGTACAACTCGCGGCCGGAGCGCAGGTTGCCCAGCATCCAGCCGACCACCGCCAGCACCGCCAGGGCGACCAGAGCGAGCAGCGGCACGCCGAGCACCGAGCGCGTCCCCAGGGACAGGAAGCCCTCGGGCATGTCGGCCGCGTTCACCTGGCGCCCGCCGGCCCAGGCGTAGTCGATGCCGCGGAAGGCGTACAGGGTGCCGAGCGTGGCCACCAGCGCGGGCACCTTCGCCGCCCCCACGAGCAGCCCGTTGACCGCCCCGCACAAAGCGCCGAGCAGCACGCACCCGGCGATCACGACCGCGACCGGCACGCCCGGACGGTCGGCCAGGATCAGCGCGCCCCCGAACGCCGACAGGCCCACCACGGAGCTGACGGACAGGTCGACGTTCCTGGTGATGACCACGAGCGTCTGGCCGACGGCGAGCATGGCGACTATGGCCGAGTTCAGCAGGATGTCGCGGAGGCTGGCGTAGGTGAGGAACGACGGGTTGACGGCGCCCGTGACGCCGAAGAGGGCGCCGAGCGCGACGACGATGCCCAGCTCGCGCACCCGCGCGACCCGGTCCACCAGCCGCCGGCCACCGTTGCGCCTGGCGGTCTCAGGTCTGGCGGCGGTCACGGTCACGCGACGCTCCTTCCGGTCGCGGCGGCCATCACGCTCTCCTCGGTCGCGTCCGCACGGGCGAGCTCCGCCACCAGCCGCCCCTCGTGCATGACCAGGACCCTGTCGGCCATCCCCAGCACCTCGGGCAGCTCGGACGAGATCATCAGCACCGCCACCCCGTTACCGGCCAGCTCCGACAGCAGCCGGTGCACCTCGGCCTTGGTGGCCACGTCGATCCCGCGGGTCGGTTCGTCCACGATGAGCACCGACGGCCTGCGTGCCAGCCACTTGGCCAGCACCACCTTCTGCTGGTTGCCGCCGGACAGCACGTTCACGGGGTCCGTCAGCCGCCCGAACTTCAGCCGCAGCCGCACCGCCCAGTCCTTGGCCCGCTCCCGTTCGGCCGGCCGGGAGATCAGCGGCCCTCTGCGTACGGCGGCCAGCCCGGCGAGCCCGATGTTGCGCTCGATGGACAGGTCCATGACGAGGCCCTGCTGCCGCCGGTCCTCGGGCACCAGCGCCAGTCCGGCCGCCATGGCCGCCGTGGGGCTGGCGGGCCGCAGCCGCTTGCCGTCCACCTCGACGCTGCCCGCGTCCCACCGGTCGATGCCGAACACGGCCCTGGCCACCTCGCTGCGCCCGGCTCCGACGAGCCCGGCCAGCGCGACGATCTCGCCCCGCCGCACCTCGAAGGACACGTCGGTGAAGACGCCTTCGCGGGTGAGCCTGCCTACCTTCAGCGCCACCTCGCCGCGGGACGTCTCCTGCTTGGGGAACAGGGCGTCCAGCTCCCTGCCGACCATGCGCCGTACCAGGTCGTCGGGGGTGATCTCGGCGATCAGGTCCTCGGCGACGTACGCGCCGTCGCGCAGGGTGGTGACCCGCCGGCACAGCTCGAAGATCTCCTCCAGCCGGTGCGAGATGAACAGCAGCGCGCACCCCTGCGAGCGCAGCGTCCTCGCGACGCCGAACAGCCGGGCGACCTCCGTGCCCGACAGGGCGGCGGTCGGCTCGTCCATGATGAGCACCCGCGCCTGCCGCGACAGCGCCTTGGCGATCTCCACGAGCTGCTGGTCGGCGATCGACAGACCGCGGGCCGGCTGGTCGGGGTCGAGGTGCACGCCCAGCCTGGCGAACAGCTCGGCGGCGCTCGCCCGCATGGCCCGCCGGTCGATGCCGAGGCGGCCGCGGGGCTGGCGGCCCATGAAGATGTTCTCCATGACCGACAAATCGGGGAAGAGGGTCGGCTCCTGGTAGATGACCGCTACCCCGGCCCGCTGCGCGTCCGCGGGCCCGCCGAACTCCACCGGCTCGCCGTCCAGCAGGATCCGCCCCGAGTCCGGCCGGTGCACGCCGGAGAGGATCTTCACGAGCGTCGACTTGCCCGCGCCGTTCTCCCCGGCGAGCGCGTGCACCTCGCCGGGGAAGAGCTCCAGAGAGACCTCGCGTACGGCGCGCACCGCGCCGAACGCCTTGCTGACCTGTGAGAGGGACAGAACGGGAGTCTCATCCATTTCCGCTACTCTCGGCAAAATCGTTTTAAGCCGTGGCAGGAACGTAATTCAGCGAGTGCTGGAGCGTCAATGGCTGCTTAATAGGAGATTCTTGGCATTCGAAGTCCCCGTAAGAATTGTTACGTTTTAAGAAGTTCTCCCGTGGGCAAGGGGCAGACCTCGCGGCGGTACTTGCCCGGCGCCACGGTGTACTCCCGCTTGAAGGCGTTGGCGAAGGCGAACTCCGAGGTGTAACCGACCTTGGCGGCGATCTGGCCCAGCGGGGCGTCGGACTCCCGCATGAGGCGGGCCGCCGTCGCCAGGCGCCACCAGGTGATGTACGTGAGCGGCGGCCGGCCGACCAGCGCGCCGAAGCGACGGGAGAAGGCCGCCCTCGACAGCCCCGCCCGCGCGCCCAGCTCCTCGACCGTCCACGGGTGGGCCGGATCCCTGTGGATGGCGTCCAGCGCCGCGCTGATGCCGGGATCCGCCAACGCGTCGGTCCACCCGCCGACCGAGCAGTGGCCGTGCTCCCCCTGGAACCAGGCCCGCAGGATGTAAAGCAGGAGCAGATCGAGCAGGGACGACACCACCGTGTCGGCGCCCAGCCGAGGACGCTGGATCTCGGCCCCCAGAGCCTCGACGGCGGCACGCAGCTCGCTGTGCAGACCGAGCCGGGCGGGCAGGTGGATCATGTCGGGCAGCTCGCGCAGGATCGGATGGGCCCGGCTCGGGTCGAGCCGGTAGCCGCCGCACAGCAGGACCGCGGACACGGGGCCGTCGACCGGCGCGTCGGCGAACAGGCCGTGCCCCTCGTCCAGCGGGTCGCAGTCGGGCTCGGCCAGCGGGGTGGACGGCGAGTCGGCCATGGCGTAGCCGTGACCATGAGGGAAGAAGACCACGTCGCCCATCGACAGCGCGATCGGATCGCCGTCCGGCGGGATCAGCCAGCCCGCTCCTCGCAGGATCACCTGGAATCCGGCGGAGCCGGGCACGGAGGGGAAGCGCTGCCCCCAGGGCGCACGCCACTCCACACGGGCCGAGCGGGGGCTGCCGGTGCGCATGAGGGCGATCACGTCGCTGAGCACATCCATGGTGAAAGCCTAGAGGAAGACGATCGCGTATGAAATAAGCGCCGATGACGCATTGGTTGTCTCGTTGCCGACATCTACGGTGGCCTGCATGAGAACAGTACTGGTCACGGGCGCGACCGGGACGGTCGGCAGGCAGGTGGCGGCGCAGTTGAGGCAGGCGGGGACCGAGGTCAGGCCCTTCAGCAGGGCCGTGGGCGACCTGGCGGACCCCGGGTCGCTGCCGCTCGACGGGGTGGAGTCGGTGTTCCTGGTGTGGCCGTTCGCCACGGCAGAAGGGGCGCGGGCGCTGGTCGACGCGATCGCCGGCCGGGCGCGCCGCGTGGTCTACCTCTCCTCCGCCGCCGTGCGCGACCACGAACGCGAGGTCGAGCGGCTGATCGAGGAGTCGGGGCTGGAGTGGACGTTCCTGCGCCCGCACGCCTTCGCGGCCAACGCGCTGCGCTGGGCCGCGCAGGTGCGGGCGGGGGTGGTGCGCGGCTCGTACGGCCTGGCCGCCATGCCCGTGGTGCACGAGGCGGACGTGGCGGCGGTCGCCGTGCGGGCCCTGCTGGACGGCGGGCACCACGGCGCCGTCCACGAGCTGACCGGCCCGGAGCCGATCACCCAGGCCGACCAGGTACGCGTCATTTCCGAAATCGTGAAATTTCCGGCCAGCTGGGAGGAGGTCCCCCCGCATCACACCCGTGAGGAGCTGCTGGCCAGGGGCTGGCCCCCGCAGGCGGTGGACGGCGTCCTCCGGGCCCAGGCAGACCTGGCCGCCCGCCCGGCCACCGCCACCTCGACGGTGAAGGAGGTCACCAAGGCCCCGCCTCGCACGTTCGCCACCTGGGTGGCGGAGCACGCGGCGGCGTTCAGCACCGCCCCCAAGCCCGAGACCATGCCGGCCGCCCGCATCCACGAATACGGCGACACGATCCGCTACGACCGGATCCCGACGCCGCGGCCGGGCCCCGGGGAGGTGCTCATCGAGGTGGCCGCCACCTCCTTCAACCCGTCGGAGGTCGGCCTGCGCGCGGGCCTGCTGCGCGAGGTGCTCCAGGTGAGCCTGCCGCACACGCTCGGCTGGGACGTCTCGGGCACGGTCGCCGAGCTCGGCGAGGGCGTGACGGACCTGGCCCCGGGCGACCGCGTGTTCGGCCTGGTGGAAGGCGCCGCCGCCGGATACACGGCCGCGCCCGCGAGCATGCTGGCCAGGGCGCCGGAGAGCATCCCGCTCGCCCACGCGGCCGCCATCCCGGTGGCCGGGCTCACCGCCTGGCAGTCGGTCCACGAGCACGCCCGCATCACGAGGGGGCAGCGCGTGCTGATCAACGGGGCAGGCGGCGGGGTCGGCATGTTCGCCGTCCAGTTCGCCAAGCTGACGGGGGCGACCGTGTTCGCCACGGCGAGCCCGCGCAGCGCGGCCGCGGTCAAGCGGTACGGCGCCGACGAGGTGATCGACTACACGACCACGCCGCTCCCCGGCGGCATGGACGTGGTGCTGAACTTGGCCGCGGTCCGCGAGGAAGACGCCGCCGCCCTGGCCGGACTCGGGCGCACGGTGATCACGATCGCCGCCCCGATCGAGGGCGGCACTCACTTCGTGGCCCGCAACGACCCGGCTCAGCTGACCGGGTTCGCCGCCCTGATCGACCGGGGCGAGCTCGCGGTCGAGATCGCCGAGTCCCACCCGCTGACCGAGCTGCACGAGGTGCACCGCCGGGCCGAGGAAGGCCGCACCCGGGGCAAGATCATCCTGCTCACGGCGTGAAGTGGCGCAGCACCTCCGGGTTGGCCATGGCGTCGGGGTTGGCCGCCTCCTCGACGGGCGTGCCCAGCAGGATCTTGCGTACGGGCACCTCCAGCTTCTTCCCTGACAAGGTGCGGGGAATGCCGGGGACGGCGTGGATCTCGTTGGGCACGTGACGCGGCGACAACTCCTTGCGGAGGGCGTCACAGAGGGCGCGTTCGAGCGGCTCCGTGAGCGTCGCGCCCTCGGCGAGCGTCACGTACAGCAGCAGCCGCCCCTCCTGCCCGAGTTGCCCGGTGTCGATCACGAGGCTGTCGGCGATCTCGTCGAACCGTTCGACCACCCGGTAGAACTCGCTGGTGCCCATCCGGACGCCACCCCGGTTGAGCGTCGAGTCGGAGCGGCCGTAGATCACGCAGCTGCCGTCCTCGTTGATCTTGATCCAGTCGCCGTGCCGCCACACGCCCGGGTAGACGTCGAAGTAGCTCTCGAAGTAGCGCCGGCCGTCGGGGTCGTTCCAGAACTTCACCGGCATCGACGGCATCGGCGCGGTCAGCACCAGCTCGCCCACCTCGCCGACGACCGGCTTTCCGGCGGTGTCGTACGACTCCACCTTCGCCCCCAGCGACCGGCACGGGATGATCCCCGCACTGATCGGGTGGAGCACGCTCGCCCCGACGAACCCCGTGCACACGTCCGTGCCCCCGGAGAAGGACCCCAGCGGGATCCCCGGCAGCTCGGCGGCCACCCACTCGAACCCCTCCGGCGGCAGCGGCGACCCGGTCGAGCCGAGGCCGCGCAGCCGCTCCAGCCCATCGGGGTGGATCCCGGCCTTCAGCGAGGCCATGATGTACGGCGCCCCGACCCCGAAGTAGGTCACCTCCTCCGTGGCGGCGATCCGCCACAGCGCGGCCGGCGACGGATAGGTGGCCGCGCCGTCGTACAGCACCGGCGTGGCCCCCACCAGCAGAGCGCCGATGAGGTAGTTCCACATCATCCAGCCCGTGGTGGTGTACCAGAAGAACACATCGCCCTCGCCCACGTCCTGGTGGAAGGCGAGCGACTTGAGATGCTCCAGCACGATGCCGCCGTGGCCGTGCGCGATCGGCTTGGGCAGCCCGGTAGTCCCGCTGGAGTAGAGGATCCACAGCGGGTGGTCGAACGGCACCCGCTCGAACTCCAGCGGCCCCTCCTCGGCCCGCAGCCCCTCCCAGCCGATCACCCCGCCGTGCGGCACCTCCCGGGTGTGCGCCTCGGCAGGCCCGGCCTGCTGGGGCGCACGGCCCTCGTCGAGCGCCGCGAGGTACGGGATCCACACGGTCGCGCGCAGCGTGGGCAGCTGGGCGGCGATCTCGTTGACGGCGTCGGAGCGGTCGTACGTCTTGCCGTTGTAGTGGTAACCGTCGACCGCGATGAGCACCTTGGGCTCGATCTGCTTGAACCTGTCGACGATGCTCGGCACCCCGAAGTCGGGCGAGCCGGCCGACCAGATCGCGCCCAGCGAGGCGGTCGCCAGGAAGGCGATCAGGGCTTGCGGGATGCTCGGCAGGTAGGCCGCCACCCGGTCGCCGCGCCGCACGCCGAGCCGGACCAGCCCCGCCCGGACGCGGGCCACCTCCTCGCGCAGCTCGTCCCGGGTCAACTCCTGGCGGGCGCCGTCCTCGGACACGAACACCACTGCGGTGCCCTCGGAGCGCGAGCTCCGGCGCAGCGCGTTTTCCGCGTAGTTGAGCGAGCTCCCCTCGAACCACCTGGCGCCCGGCATGGTCCCTGAGACGACGGGGCCGTCGCCACGCTCCCCGATCACGTCGAAGTAGTCCCAGACCGACGTCCAGAACTCCTCGGGGTGCTCGACGGACCACCGCCACACGTCCTCATAGGGTCCCGACCGCCCCAGCCACTCCAGGTAGTGGGTCAGCCTGGCCTTCGCGACCACCTCTTCGCTCGGCTCCCAGAGAAGCGCGCCCTCAGCAACCATGTGCCCCATCCTGTCGCCCGTTCGAGGGAAAGTCACACCCGGCCTTACACATAACTTGCTATTTCCGTAGGTGGTCCACCGCCATACGCGCCGCCGTGCCGATCACCGCGTCGGCACGCGGCTGGTTGAGCGCGGTACTGAAGGACCGGGTGACCACGGCCACCGCGTAGCGCCGGCCGTCGGGGTATTCGACGACGCCCGACTCGCTGCGCAGCGTGGGCAGCGTGCCGGTCTTGCCGCTGACCGCGACGTCGTCGTACGGGAAGCCGGAGGCCAGCCGGTGCGGCCACACCTGCATGTTGAGCACGCCGCGCATCCAGGCGCACGACTCCTCCGAGGCCGCCTCGTCCCGCCAGATCAGCCCGAACAGCCTGGCCAGCTCGCGAGGGGTGGACCGGTTCGTCCGCGCGGGGTCGAGCACGCTCAGCCGCGCGAGGTCCTCGGGATCCACGTACGGCCACCCGTGCCCAGTGTCGAGGCCCATGCTGTCGTTGAGCTCCCGGCAACTCTGCGTCACCCGCGTCCCGTGGAGCCCGAACCCCGCCAGCACGGCGTTGACCGCGTCGAACCCCACCAGCTCCAGCAGCACGTCGGCCGAGGTGTTGTCGCTCACCGTGATCATCAGATACGCCAGGTCGCGCAGCGAGATCGTCACGTCGTCGAGCATCGCCGAGATCCCCGTCGGCCCCGGCACCCGGTCACCGGCCGTCACGGTCACCCGTTCGGAGAGATCCAGCAACCCGGCGTCGGCCTGCCGGCACAGCGCCACCAGCAGCGGCACCTTGAACATCGACGCCGAGGGCAACGGCTCGTCCGGCCCGTGCCCCACCTCTCGCCCCGAATCGATGTCGGCGGCATACAGCCAGCCGGTCACGCCCGCCGTGCGGAACAGCGCGTCGAAGTCGGGGGGGCTCATGCCAGCATCCCCGGCCGGCGACTGACCCGCCGCACGGACACCGCGCCCTCGTCCGTCATCCCGGCGCTCTCCTTCAACGTACGTACGGCCACGGCCGAGAAGTCGTTGACCGTGTTCGCCGCCACGCGCCAGGCGGTGGAGACCCGGCACGTGATCGGCGAGCCTAGCAGCGGCCGCCAGACCAGCCCCGGGAGCTCCACCTTCGGACCGAACGCCACCGCCGCCCCCGCCAGCACCAGACCGAGCCCGGCGCCCTCGTGCACCTGCACGGGCACGTAGCCGTGGCGGCGGCACTCCACGAGCATCTCCGAGTGCAGTCCCGGCTCGCCCTCCTTGGGTGGCATCAGCAGCTCGCGGCCTGCCAGATCGGCCAGGTGCACCTCGCCGACGCCGGTGAGCGGATCCCCCTCGGCCAGCAGCACGCCCTGCGCCTGCACCAGGACCTGGCCGAACCGCAGGCCGGGCGCGGAGACCGGATGGCGGACGAGGCCGACGTCGATGCTCCCTTCCGCCAGCGCCGTCACCTGGTCGGCGGTCCAGATCTCGGCGGGCGCGAGGCGTACCTCGGGATTGGTCTCGCGGAAACCCGCGACCAGGGCGGCGATCACGGCGGCGGCCAGGTCGGGCGGGACGCCGACCTTGAGCACCGCTCCCTCGCCCTGTCTGGCCAGCTCGTGCAGCCGATCCACCCTGGCCACGATCTCGCGGGCCTCGCCCAGGAGCAGCCTGCCTGCCTCGGTGAGCCGTACCTGGCGGGCGGAGCGGTCGAACAGCCGGACGCCGAGCTCCTCCTCCAGGCGCTTGATGCGCTGGCTGAGCGGCGGCTGCGCCATGCCGAGGCGGATGGCGGCGTTGCCGAAGTGGAGTTCCTCCGCGACCACGGCGAAGTAGCGGAGATGCCGAACGAGGTCCACGACCAGCCACTATATCCACATTTATATCTTTAAGGCGCTCATATCAGTATTGGACACCCCTGCCACTGCTCTGGTGTCCTCTGCCTCATGGCACCACAAAGGGGGACAATGTACGCACGGCGCCGCCGATGGCCGTGGATCTTTCCGGCATTCCTGGTTCCGGTCGTAGCGGCAGGGGGCGTGATCTGGGCACTCCGCACGGAGGGCTCGCCTGTGGAGACGGCCGACAAGTATCTGGCGGCGTGGTCGGCCCAGGACTATGCGGGGATGCGCGCCCTCGTGGCCGACCCGCCCGCCGACTTCGAGACCTGGCACCGCCGCTTCCGCACCGACCTCAAGGTCACCGGAGCGGATTTCTACCGCCCCAGGCCGACGGGGGTCTTCGCCTCCTACGGAGAAGAGATCGACTTCCACGCCAAGCTGACCGGCCGGCACAACTGGGACTACAGCGGCGAGCTCAAGCTCGTCGAACGCGACCGCACCTGGAAGGTGGCCTGGACGCCGGCGACCATCCACCCGCTGCTCAAGCAGGGCCGCTCGCTACGCGTCATCACGCAGCAGGGCGACCCCCTGCAGGTCCTGGCCGCCGACGGCACCCCGATCAACACCCCGTCCGCGCCCGGCTCGGTGCAGCAGCTCGTGGAGGGCATCAAGCAGACGTTCCCCGACCGCTTCAAGTCGCCGGCCCGCACCCGGATCGACCTCTACGAGGGGGACAAGCCCATCCAAACGGTCGTCCGTGCGGGCGGATACCGCCCGCTCCAGACCACCATCGATCTGAAGGTCCACCGGGCGGGAGCCAAGGCCCTGGAGGGCGTCTCCCAACCCGCGTCCCTGGTGGCCCTCCGGGCCTCGACCGGCGAGATCCTCGCCGTGGTGAACAAACCGGGTGGCTTCAACCGGGCGCTGCTCGGCAAGTATCCGCCCGGCTCGACGTTCAAGGTCGTGACGGCCTCCGCGCTGGTCGCGGACGGGACCGAGCCGTCCCGCCAGGTCACGTGCCCCGCCGAGAAGAACATCGGCGGCTTCCCGTTCCACAACGCGGACTTCGAGGACTTCGGCACGCTGTCGTTCGAGGAGGCGTTCGCGCATTCGTGCAACACGACGTTCGGGGAGATGAGCGTGGCCCGGCTGAACGGCGGCCGCCTGGCGCAGGTCGCCCGCAGCTTCGGCTTCGGCACCCCGATCACGCCCGGCGTCCCCGCCGTCCGCGCCGAGTTCCCCGACCCGAAGGACGACACGGACCTGGCCTCCGCCTCGATCGGCCAGGGCCGCGTCCTGGCCAGCCCGCTCAACATGGCCTCGGTCGCGGCCGCCATCGCCTCGGGCGCGTGGATCGCGCCCAGCCTCGTCAAGGAGGAGCTGATCCCAGACGCCCAGCCGACCAACCCGCACCCGCTGGAGGAGGGCGTGGTGGCCGCCCTGCGCAAACTCATGCCCGCCGTCGTCACCGAAGGCACCGCCCACGCGGTCCACTTCCCCAAGGGCACGGCAGGCAAGACGGGCACCGCGGAGTACGGCTCAGGCAAGGAGCCCCCGACCCACTCGTGGTTCATCGGCTACCGAGGCGACCTGGCCTTCGCCGTCATCGCCGAGGGCGCCGGCCCAGGCGCCACCGTAGCCGCCCCAGCCGCCGCCCGCTTCCTCACCGCCCTCTCCTGACCCACCCGACTACCTCCCGGCGCGAGCGGGGACACGGCTGGGCAACACGAACACACGACGCGAAGACGCAGCCGCCCAGGCGCGAGGCGCAGAGGCACAGGCAGGGGCAGGCGCGGGCCCCGGTGGGCGCAGGGACGTAGGCGCGGGGTCGGGGCGCGCTGCGGGCGGGCGCTGCAACACGTAGCCTCGGGGCGAAGGGAAGCTGTGCGGAGGCGAAGGGCGTCACCCACCGCAATGCGCATCCCGGCCGCGCCGCGTCGGCGGGACGTGGTGCGGTGGGGGCCGGCGCAATACGGTCGGCGCCCATGCCGGGCCACGGTGCCAGTCCAACGTCTCGCTCGTCACGGCGAGCAGCCCGTGAGCCTTCACGACCGGCCATGACAGACGGAAACCAGCGGCGGCGCGTGCGGTTACCTTGGCCCAGCCGTAACGGATGGGCTTGAAACGGCCGCACAGCGGAAGGGGAAGGTTCAGAGGGCGCGCGCAGAGGAGAGGCTCGCCACGGCGGCGACGACTTCGGAGGCGTTGGAGAGGTCGGGCAGGACCAAGTCGGCGCCGGCGTCGCGTAGTTCGGCGGCCATGGAGCGCCCGGAGGCGACCCCGATCATCGCGGCCCCGCCGATCTTGGCGGCCTGCACGTCGCGCGTGGAGTCCCCGATCACCACGGTGTTGGCCGCGGTGAACGGCGTGCCGAGGCGCTGTTTGGCGCGCGACTGGGCCACCTGCAGCAGCGTCGCCTTGGGGTAGACCTCCTCGCCGTATCCCCCCAGCGCGAAGTCGATGTGCTTGTCCAGCCCGAACGCCTTGAGCTTGTGCACGGCGTTGCTCTTGATGGTGCCGGTCAGCACCGTCTGGATCACGCCGTCGAGCCGGGAGACCGCCTTCAGCGCGTCCTTGGCCCCCGGCATCATCCGCCCCTCCTTGGCCAGCCGCCCGCGCCGGTCGGCGAAGGCCATGGCGAGCGCCGACAGGAACTTGGGCAGGTGATCGTCCTCGGCCTGGATGCCGTTGACGGCGAGCGTCTCGAAGACGATCTCGGAGTCCGGGCGGCCCATCGGGGGCACGAGCTTGACCAGCGGTCGCCCGGTCACGAAGCGGAACGCCTCGGCGTAGGCATCTCTGGTCACGATGGCGACGTCGACCAGCGTCAGGTCGATGTTCCAGAGCACAAGGCGGTTGATGGCAGCCTCCAGGGGGGTGACGCCGCATAGCGTACGACGGGCCGCTGCTCGAGTCCGGGCCTTGAGCGATAAGGGTACGGCCAACGCCCGGCTCGGGTTCGGGCCTGAGCGATTAAAGCATGGGGCAATGCGAGCCCTGATAAAAGCACAGGCTGACGAACCGAAGGCCTTACGCGTAGCCGAGCGCGTCGGAGAGGGTGTCGACCACGGGGAGGCCGGTGCCCTCCAGGTCGGCCCTGGTGGTCATCCCGCCCGTGTAGAGCACCGCCTTGGCCCCCACATGCTTGGCGGCGAGCCCGTCGTCCACGCTGTCGCCGATCACCAGGATCTCGCCGGGGTCCACCCCGATGGCCGCGATGTGCGCCATCATGTGCACGGCCTTCTCGCCGCCCGTGGTCCCCAGCAGCCCGTCGATCCTCTTGAAGTGCCCCGTGATGCCGAACGACTCGACCTTGGGCACCAGGTGTGCGTGCGGCGCCATCGAGCAGAGCGACTGGCTGCCCGTCCAGTTCGTCAGGACGAACTCGGCGTCATCGGCCAGCCCGCAGGCCTCGCTCAGCCGGAAGTAGTGCTCGTGGAACCCGTCGTCCAGCAGCTCCCACTCGCCCTCGGCCAGGGGACGGCCGAGCATCCGCTCGTAGGCGACCCAGATGGGCCGGGTGTAGACCGCGCGGAAGCCGTCCGCGGTCATCACAGGAAGCGCGTACGGCTTGAATACTTCGTTGGTGGCCCCTACCACGGCGTCGATGTCGTGGAAGAGCGTGCCGTTCCAATCCCAGATGATGTGCTTCGTCATGTTGCGACAAGCTTAGACGGCACGCGTGACATTTCGATGAACGCCCAGGGCAGGGGCCGCGGCCATCCGGCCACGGCCCCCGGCGAAAAGCTAGCCGCAGGCCTTGGTGGTGCTGCCGGAGGCGTTCTGGCCGCCGCGGCCGCCGTTCCACTGGAGCGAGACGGTGCCGTAGGCGCACATGTTGTTGGCCTCGACCATGTTGCCCCAGTGCCGGCCCTTGTTGCCCGCCTTGAACCGGAACTGGTCATACCGCTTGTCTGCGGCGTAGACGCTGATGGTGCCGGTCGCCGAGGAGGACGATCTGATCTCCACCCAGTTGGTCTTGCACTTGAAGGACCACCACAGCTTGATCGTCCCGACCGTTTCCACGCGGCTCTTGATGTTGGCCGTCCGCACCACCTTGGCCGAGTTCCAGCAGCCCGACTTGGCCGGGTCCTGGTGGTCGTACGGGTGCGGCTTGGCCTGCGCGTTCGCGGGGGCGACCGCCAGCAGGGCCGCCGCCACGGCTCCCACGGCGGTGGCCGCGACTCGAAGCTTCACTTGGGACCGACTCCTTGCGTCCGACGAACATTGCTGCGTCGCGACCCTAGCGAGGCCCGGCTCCAGGTGTTCAAGGAAGCGTGATCGATGTGACACCACCGTTATCAGCGCAGGAGATCGGGGATCTCCTGCGTGGCGTACCACATGAGCTCGTGCGCTTCGGCCCCGTCCACGGTGAATCTCGCGTCGTCGTCGCCCTCGTCGGCGGCCGGCAGCGCGGCGACGGCGGCCTCGATGTCGGGGGTGGCCTCGTGGTCGTCGATGTGCACCGCGGCCACCTTGGCCAGCGGGATCGAGTCGGCGAGGCGTACTCGCGCCCGTTCCTCCAGATCGACGCCCGCGGAGACCGAGCGGTCGGGCACCTCGGCGGCGACCACCACGCGCCGCGGCGCTGCCTCGACGCCGTCGGCGAGGTCGGCGGCCAGCATCCGCAGCGAGGCGCGGGCCGCCTCGGTGAGCGCCACGTATTCGAGCTCCTCGGTGTCGCCCGAGGCATACCACTCGGTCAGCGCGGGGGTCACCGCGTAGCCGGTCAGTGGGGCCGGGCCCAACTCTCCTACCTCGACCGCTGTGGCCAGGGCCGGGAGAGTGCACGGCAGATAGACGCGCATGACGAACCTTTCGTGCTTTCTGGCCGAGCTCCGCTCGGCGTGCTCTATCTTGCCGGTCGCAACGTCAGACGGAGGAGAGTCTCGAGTTCCACGATGGTCGAGTCCGCGTCTCTGTGGTGAATGCCGGCGATGCCGAGCGCGCGGGCGGCCAGGATGTTGGCCTCGATGTCATCGACGAACACGCATTCCTCGCCGCCGAGCCCGATCAGGTCGAGCGCGTGGTGGAAGATGCGGGGCTCGGGTTTGCGCATGCCGACCTCGCCGGAGATCACGACCGCGTCGAAGACCTCGTCCCAGTCGTCACGGGGATACTCATTCGACCAGGAGTTAGAGAGCAAACACGTTTTGACACCATTTTTCCGTACGTCGCGGAGCATGTCGTACATTGCGTCAACTCGTTCGAATCCCGCGAACATCCGGGTGAGCAGCCCTTCTGCCACGGGCGGCACGCCGTCCAGAGTCAGCAGCCTGGCGGCGAGGTCACGCTCGAAAGCGGCGCCGTCGATCTCGCCCCTCTCCAGCGCGTGGACGACACTCTCGCCGTCGCCGTGGTAGGCGTGGTCGACCATCTCCCGCATCACCTCGCGGTAGTGGTCGCCGTCGATCCTGTCGGCCACGATCCAGCGCGTGATGGCGTCGGAAAGGCCGGTCGTCAGCACCCCGCCCCAGTCGATGAGCACACCCGTAAGCACCGTTCCAGGGTAGAGCAGCCCCGGATGTCTCCTTTACACCGACCGAGCGTTTGTTAGTCGGCGAAACCCCACAAAAGGAATGTCCGAAATATCCCGTTAAGGTGATCCTCCAGCGACAGGTCGCTACCCAGAAAGGACCGCCGTGCGGACGACGATCCTGATCACCTCCCCTGACCGATGGACCGCCCCAGGACTGGAACTCTTCGAGTTCCCGCCGATCTTCCCCGGCGGTCCGGAATGGCTCACCAAACCGGTGCTCATCGCCCTGCTCAGCTCGGCTGTCGCCATCGCCGTGTGCTGGGCCGCGTTCGCCAAGCCGAAGATCATCCCACGTGGCTGGCAGAGCATCGGCGAGTACGCGTACGTGTTCGTGCGCGAGCAGATCGCGAGGCCCAGCCTCGGCAAGGACTCCGACCGCTGGATGGGCCTCCTCCTCACGGTCTTCCTGACCGTGCTCATCTGAAACCTGATGGGCATCATCCCGCTCATCCAGTTCCCCCTGGCCGCGCACATCGCCTTCCCCCTGGTGCTGGCGCTCACCGTGTACGGCATCAAGATCTACCTGGGCGTCCGCCACCACGGCGTGCGCGGCTACCTGAGGGGCATCGTCCACCTGCCCGGCCTGCCCGGCTGGGCGTACGGGCTCTACGCCCCGATGATCCTGGCCGAGGTGTTCCTCACGTCGCTGTTCACCCACTTCATGCGGCTGTTCGCGAACATGTTCGCCGGACACGTCCTCGTGGCCTTCTTCAGCTCGGTGGGCTTCTGGTTCCTGTTCGAGCGGCTCACCCCGCTGGGCGCGGGCCTCGGCGTCGTCGGCGTGCTGATGACGATCGTGATGACCGCGTTCGAGATGTTCATCCAGTTCCTGCAGGCGTTCCTGTTCGCCATGCTGGCCGGGATGTTCATCGCCAGCGGGCTGCGCGGCGAGCACTAACGCGTGACGCGGGCGGCCAGCCTGCGGTGCTCCGCGGAGCGCAGCACGCCGGCCGCCTCATCCGCGTCGGCCACGGGGGCCTTGACCAGGAATCCCCTGTTCTGCCTGAGCGTGAGCAGCCGGGTGACCGACTGGTCGAGCCGCTGCTGGGAAATCCGGCCCGACTTCACCGCCGCCACCACCGCCTGATACGCCTTGGGCAGGTCGTTCGGCATGAGCAGCAGGTCGGCCCCGGCCAGGACAGCCCGCACCGCGATCTCCCCGTCGTTGTACTTCTTGCGCACACCCGCCATGTTGAGCGCGTCGGTGGAGATCACGCCCTTGAAGCCGAGCTTCTGCCTGAGCAGGCCGGTCAGGATGGGCTTGGACAGCGTGGCCGGGTCTCCCGACGGGTCCAGCTTGGGGAAGACGATGTGGGCGCTCATCACGGCGTCCACCCCCGCACCGATCGCGGCCTTGAACGGCGGCGCGTCGATCCGCTCCCACTCGGCCTTCGTGTGCTTGATCACGGGCAGCCCGGTGTGGCTGTCGACGTCGGTGTCGCCGTGGCCGGGGAAGTGCTTGGCGGTGGCGGCCACCTTCGCCTCGCCGAACCCCTTGACCGCCGCCGCCACCATCTTCGCCACCCGCGCCGGGTCGTCGCCGTAGGCCCGGCGGCCGATGACCGGGTTGTTCGGGTTCACGTTCACGTCGGCGACCGGGGCGAAGTCGAGGTTGACGCCGAGCGCGCGCAGCTCCTCTCCGGTGGCCTCGGCCACGGCCCGCGCCCGGTCGGGGTCCTTGGTCGCGCCGATCTCGGCGGCGCCGGGGAAGTCGGTCATCAGTGCGGACATCCGGGCCACCAGGCCGTTCTCCTGGTCGGTGCCGATCAGGAGCGGGACGTCCTTGGACGCCTTCTGCAGGCCGTTGGTGAGGCCGACGACCTGGCCGACGCCCTTGATGTTGTGCGGGAAGAGGATCACGCCGCCGAGGTGGTACCTGGCGATGACCTTGGCCGGGGTGCCGGCGCCGTACCTGGCCTGGTTCTCGCCTGACACCGTGTCGGCCGCGGTGCCGTACAGGACGGGCATGAAGAGCTGGCCGACCTTCTCCTCGACGTTCATCTTCGACAGGGCGCGCTCGACGGAGTCCGCCTGGGCCTGCGGCGGGCTCTGCGGGGTCGTGGTCTGCGCGGGCGGCGCGGCCTTGCCTCCGGTGGGAGTCGCGCCCGCCGAGTCGCAGGCGGTGAGAGCGATCGCGAGGAGGCCTGCCGTACCGATCCGTCGAAGCATGCCTCCAAAGGTATCCATGCGATGACCCGGGTGAGACCGCCCTTTTACCAAACCCCGGCGTGCTCCGGCGTGGGCCCATCGCGAGCTGAGGCGGACTGGGGCCGGGCTGGGCGGATCACAGGCCCAGCCGGTCGAGGCCGGGCAGGTGCGCGCGGGCCGCCGCACGCGCGTAGCCCGCCGTCGGCTGCGCCCGCGCGGCCTCGGCGGCACGGCGGCACTGGTCCAGCGTGTGCGCGGCCAGTACGGCGCGTACGGCGGGCAGCGCGGCGGACGCCATCGACAGCGTGGAGACCCCGAGCCCGACGAGCACGCACGCCAGCGCCGGGTCGGCGGCCGACTCGCCGCAGACGCCGCACGGCTTGCCGGTTTTCGATGCGGCGGCCGCGGTCATGGCGACCAGGTCGAGCAGCGCGGGCAGCCACGGGTCGTGCAGCGCGCTCACGGCGGCGAGCTGGCGGTCGGCGGCGAAGGCGTACTGGGCGAGGTCGTTGGTCCCGATCGAGACGAAATCAACCCGGGCGAGCAGCTCCCGGGCCCTCAGCGCGGCCGACGGGATCTCGATCATCACGCCCACGTCGCCAAGGCCCCTGGCCCGGCACTCCTGCGCGAACCAGCCCGCCTCCTCGGCCGTGGCCACCATCGGCGCCATGACCTGGAGCCCCGGGGACGCGACGGCCGCCAGTGCACCGAGCTGCGCCTCCATGACGTCGGGGAACCTCCTGAACCTGCGCAATCCCCGCTCCCCCAGCGCCGGGTTCGGCTCGGGAGGCGCGGGCAGGAACGCCAGCGGCTTGTCGGCGCCGCCGTCCAGCGTGCGCACGATCACCTTGCCGCCGGGGAACGCCTCCAGCGCCGCCCGGTAGGCACGCCGCTGCTCCTCGGCGGAGGGCGGCTCGGTCCTGTCGAGGAAGAGGAACTCGGTCCGGTAGAGCCCGATGCCCTCGGCCCCCGCGCTGATGGCGTCGTCGAGTTCGGACGGGCCGCCGATGTTCGCGTGCAGCGGAACGCCGTGCCCGTCTGCGGTCCTGCCGGGACCCTTCACCGAGGCGAACGCGGCGTGCCTGGCGGTGTCCGCGCCGACCGCCTCGGCCACGTCGGACTCGGCCGGCTCCACGCGCACGTCTCCCGAGGTGCCGTCGGCCATCACCCGGACGCCAGGGCGGATGGTGGTCGCACCCGGGCAGGCCACGACGGCGGGCACGCCCATGGCCCTGGCGATGATCGCGGTGTGGCTGGTGGGGCCGCCCTCCTCGGTGACGAACGCGGCGACGTCCTGCTTACGCAGCAGCGCCGTGTCGGCGGGGGCGAGGTCCCTGGCGACCAGCACGTACGGCTCCTCGGGAGCGATCGGGAGCCCCTGCATGGCGCGCCCGTAGAGCAGCGCGATCACGCGGTCCCTGATGTCGTCGAGGTCGGCGGCCCGTTCGCCCAGGTAACCGCCGGATCCGGCCAGCACGTTCCGATATTTCGTGAAAGCTTCAAAGATCGCCCTGGGAGCGGCGAGGCCGCGGTCGATCAGCGTTCGCACCTTGACGACCAGCCCGGGGTCCTCCACCATCAGCGCCTGGGCCTTGAGTATCTCCTCGGCCTCGCCGCCCGCGCGGTTGCCGCGGGCCTCGAGCTCGCCCGCGACCTGCGTGAGCGCGACCATCGCGCGCTCCTTCTCCTGATCCGCCTCGCCTGTGTAGGTGGCGCCCTCGGGGGGTTCGGGCACTGAGACGGTCAGCACGTAAGCGGGGCCGTGCCCGATACCCGGGCTGACCCCGACCCCCCGCAGGTTCATGGCGTGCCGGCGATCTCGGCCAACTCGTCGAGGACCTCTTCCGCGCCCTCGCCGTCCGCGCTGATCACGACGGTCTCACCCTGCCTGACGTCCAGCGCCATGATCGCGAGGATGCTCTTGCCGTTGACCTTCTCCCCGCCGTGGGACTTCGTCACCGTGATGTCCATGGGGGCCTTCTTGGCCCGCTGGACGAAAGTCGCGGCGGGCCGGGCGTGCAGCCCCACCTCCGCGGCCACGGTGACCTTGCGCTCACCCATTACTCCTCCTTCTGTGCCGGTCCAGACCAGCCGGACCCTCTGTCTGATAGCGCCCGTTCATTGTGACGCCTCGGCCGCCGTGGCTAGTCCCATCGGAAAAGCTCGTCTCCCACATGCACTGCCCCCTCAGCGACCGCGCTCACGGAGTCGGCATCGAGCGCCACGACCGGGCAGACGGGCGAGCGCCCGCCCGCCTCGATGACCGCCGGGTCCCACGCCACAATGGGCTGCCCGGCGCTGACCCTGTCACCCTCGGCGGCAAGGAGCCGGAACCCCGTGCCTTTGAGCTGGACAGTGTCGATTCCCAGGTGCACCAGCACGCCTTTGCCGTCGTCGCCCACGATCACGTACGCGTGCGGATGTAGTTTCATGATTTTTCCAGCTATGGGGGCTACGGCCTTCCCCGGCCCCCTCAGTGGATCGATCGCCGCTCCAGGCCCGACGAGCCCAGCGGAGAACACCGGATCGGGCACGGCGGCCAGCCTCACAGCCTCCCCCTCGACCGGGGCGAGAACAGTCGTCATGATCTCGCCCTTAGCCGATGATGTCCTCGATGTCGCTGGCGATGGTGTCCGCCTCCGGCCCCACGACGACCTGGACCACGTTTCCCGCGGCCATCACGCCGTGCGCCCCCGCCGCCCTGAGTGCGGCCTGGTCGACTTTGGACGCGTCATGCACCTCCGTGCGCAACCGGGTGATACAGGGCTCGATCTCGATGATGTTGTCGGCCCCGCCGAGCCCGGCGATGATCGCGTTCGCATCCGCCGCCATCCGGCCCTCCCTAGCTTTTGTGACCAGGTTAGATCAGTCGGTCTGGGTGACCTTGTTCAGCCCGCGCGGCGCGTCAGGGTCGATGCCGAGCCTGCGGGCCAGGGCCTCGGTGAGCAGCTGGCCCGGCACGATCAGGCCCATGGGCGCCACCCATTCGGGCAGGTCGGGGCCGTTCAGCGCGGCCGTGCCCGCCCGTGCCAGCGCCTCGCCGCCCCCGACCGTGTAGGCCGCCGCGCCCGCGGCCACCACGCGCTCCGCCAGCGCGATCGTGCCGGGCAGCGTGGGACTGTTCTGGGCGGCGACCAGCAGCGCGGGGGTGTCGGCGTCGACCACGGCGATGGGGCCGTGCAGCAGGTCCGCGTACGACAGGCCCATGGCGTGCAGGTAGCAGGCCTCCTTGAGCTTCAGCGCCGTCTCCAGCGCCGTCGAGAACGCCAGCCCGCGCCCGGACACGACGACACCCGGCTTGTCGAACAGCCCCTCGACCACGGCGTCCAGATCGCCCGGCTCGGCGATCAGCTTCTCCACCGCCTCGGGCACCCGCCGCAGGTCGTCCGCGTCCACGTCGGCGCCCAGCCCCAGCGCGAGCACGGCCAGCGCGGCGAGCTGCGTGGTGTACGTCTTCGTCGCGGGAACGGCCTTCTCCTCCCCGGCGACCGTACACAGGGCCACGTCGGCGGCCTGCGCGAGGGGGCTGTCCTCTCCCCCGTTCGTGATGCCGACGGTCCTGGCCCCGCAGTCCTTGGCCCAGGCCAGCGTCTCGACGATCTCCTCAGTGCGCCCCGACTGCGAGATCGCGACGGCCAGAACCCCGTCAAGGTCGAGCCGGCGCTTGTACGTCGTCGCGATCGAGGGCGCGGCCAGCGCGGCCAGGCGGCCGGCGTGCGATTCGACCAGGTAACGGCCGTACACTGCTGCGTTGTCGGAGGTGCCCCGCGCGATGAACAGCAGCTGGCGAGTCTGCTCGCCCACCGCCCTCACCTCGCCGGCCCTAGGCAGCAGGGCGTCCAGCGTGGCCCGGAGCGCGGCCGGCTGCTCGGCGATCTCGCTGCGCATCTTCGTGGTCATCTCGGACTCGTTCCTTAAATGGTTCCGGTGCGGGCTTGACCGCATTTCGCGACATGTGGTCTAGTCCGGACTAGACCAGTACGAACCATAACCCATTGCCCAGGTCACGTTCGAGGGGAGGATCCGTGGCGCACATCGATCCGGACAGCCCGGTGCCCAAGTACTTCCAGCTTCGCGAGATCCTGCTGGACCTCATCGACAGCGACGAGCTCAGCATCGGGGCGGCCATCCCGTCCGAGCGCGAGCTCTGCCAGCGCTTCGGCCTGTCCAGGATGACCGTACGACAGGCCGTCGACCACCTCGTGTCCGAGGGCCGCCTGCACCGCGTGCCCGGCAAGGGAACGTTCGTCGCCCGGCCCAAGATCGAGCTGGCGCTCCAGCTGACGTCGTTCACCGACGACATGAGAGCGCGAGGCATGATCCCGGGCTCGCGTGACCTCGACCGCCGCATCGTGCGGGCCAGCGCCCACCTGGCCAAGGAACTGGGGATCCAGCCGGGCGAGGAGGTGCACTTCATCGAGCGGCTGCGGACGGCCGACGGGGAGCCGCTGTCCATCGAACGGGCCCACATCCCGGTCAAGCTCGCACCCGACCTAGGTTCCCTGGATCTGTCAGACAAATCGTTGTATGAGCTGTTGGAGAGCCGCTACGGCCTGGTCATGGACGCGGGCGAGCTCACCATCGACGGCGGCATCGCCGACCCGAGCGACGCCGACCTGCTGAAGCTGCCCCGCGGCGGCGCCGTACTGTTGCTGCAGCGCAGGTCGTTCGCCGGCGGCGTCTGTGCGGAGCTGGGCGTGTCCACGTACCGCGCGGACCGCTACCAGCTGCGTACGATCCTGGAAATGCCCGTAAGACGGGGCTGAGGCCTCACCCGGCTCGGAGGAACGCCCGGTGAACGAGACCACCGCCGCCCGGCCTTCGCCGTTCGCTCGCGTGATGACCGTGCTCCAGCGGCTGGGCCGCTCCTTGATGCTGCCCATCGCCGCCCTGCCCGCGGCCGCTCTGCTGCTGCGCTTCGGGCAGCCCGACATGCTGGGCTCCAACGGCGCCGAGCCGGGGGGACTGGCGGACGTGGCCGGGTTCGCCTGGATGAACCAGGTCGCCGAGGTGCTGGCCGCGGCCGGCGCTGCGCTGCTCGAGAACCTGCCGCTGCTGTTCGCCGTGGGGGTGGCGATCGGCTTCGCCCGCAAGGCCGACGGCTCCACCGCGCTGGCCGCGGTGGTCGGTTACCTGGTCTTCGACCGCGTGTCCAAGGTGATGTTCTTCGGCTCGGACATCAGGGACACCGTCCTCATCAAGGAGGTCCAGGCCCAGGGCGTCAAGGAGGTCATCGACTACGGCATGCAGAACCCGACCAAGGTCCTCGGCGGCATCGTCATGGGCCTGGTCACCGCCCTGCTCTGGCAGCGCTTCTACCGCATCAAGCTGCCGTCCTGGCTGGCCTTCTTCGGCGGGCGCAGGTTCGTACCGATCATCACCTCCATCGCGGCGCTGGTCCTCGGCGTGCTCTTCGGCTGGCTCTGGCCGGTGATCGGCGAGTGGATCCGCCACGCGGGCGAGGCCCTGGCCTCGATCGGGCCGATCGGGACCGGCATCTATGGCCTGATCAACCGCCTCCTGATCCCCTTCGGCCTGCACCACTTCGTCAACTCGGTGGTCTGGTACGTGGTGCCGCAGTGCGATGTCGGCGGCCGCGTGCTGGGCGGGGACTGGAACTGCTACTTCGGCGGCGCCCCGCACTCCGGCCAGTTCATGGCAGGCTTCTTCCCGATCATGATGTTCGCTCTGCCCGCAGCGGCCCTGGCCATGTGGCGCGCGGCCCCGCCGCACCGCCGGGCCACGGTGGGCGGCATCATGCTGTCGGCCGCCCTGGCGTCGTTCGTCACGGGGATCACGGAGCCGATCGAGTTCGCCTTCATTTTCGTGGCGCCCCTGCTGCTGGTGGTGCACGCCGTACTGACCGGCCTGGCCATGGCCTTGACCACCTTGATCGGCGGCCAGCTGGGGTTCGGCTTCTCCGCGGGCCTGCTGGACATGCTCCTGAACGCCAGCAAGTCGAATACCCAGAACTTGCCCGGAATCCTGATATTGGGCGTCGTTTATGGGGTGATTTATTACGTGGTCTTCACGTTCCTCATCCGCAAGCTCAACATCATGACCCCGGGGCGCGAGCCCGAGCCGGACGTCGATTCGGGCGAAACCTAACTACCTCTGGGCTCGACCAGAACGGTTTGGGGCGTCCCTCAAGCAACCTGATCACGCCCGAAACTGCCCTGCGACCCCCACATCGGGGGATCCAACTTCCAGCAACCTTCTCCACCAAACCCGGACAAGCTAAATCGACGCTCGGAGAAGTTGGCGGCATTTGTATTCCTCAGCCAGACCGAAAACTCCTTAAAAGCGATTGTTTCTTCGCCAAGAGTTTGGAGGATGCGTGTCACCAGCCCCCCGCGTCGGCATCACCCCCGCCCCCGAGCCCCCGTACGACGAAGAGCAGCCGACGGCGCAACTCGGGACTCCGGAAATCCACGGCGCGCTGGCCCTGGACCCGCGCCCCCTGGTATGGGGCCCGCCAGGGGCCATTCCCGACGAGCGCAAGCTGCGCCACCTGGGACAGGCCCTGGCCGAGGTCCTGGCGGGCCGACGCCCTCCGGAAACCGTGGCGGACAAGCTCACGGCCCGCGCCTACCGGGAGCTCATCCAGGCCGGGCAGATGATCCAGACGGCCCGCCCGCCGTTCGCCGGAAGCGTGCACGTGAAGGAGCCCCGGGAGGGCGCGGTGGAGATGTGCCTCCTCATACATTGCGGAGAGCGCAACCACGTACTCGCCATCCGCCTCGAACGGAGAGGCGTCCAATGGCTCTGCACGGACTTCGAGACGGCGTAGGAAAAAGAAGAGACCCCCACACGAAGTGGGGGTCTCCGAAGAGCTGTCAGGCGGCGTTCTTGGGATCGCCGTGGCAGCGCTTGTACTTCTTGCCGGACCCGCACGGGCAAGGCGCGTTACGCTCCACATTCCCGTACGCGGCCCGCTCCTCCGAGGTGGTGCGGACCCGGGTGTGCTCGACGTCGCCCTGCTCGCCAGGCGCCGAGTATTCGAGCTCGGCGGGCCGCTCGGGCCCGCGCAGCCCGCGCGCGATGATCGAGCGGGTTTCCGCGATCACCGCGTCCTCTTCCTCGACGATCGGGTTTTCCTGGACCTCCACCTCGAGGTTGAACAGGAACCCGACGGAGTCCTCCTTGATGCCCTCGAGCATCGCGGCGAACATCTCGAAGCCCTCGCGCGCGTATTCGATCTTGGGGTCCTTCTGCGCGTAGGCCCGCATGCCGATGCCCTCGCGCAGGTAGTCCATCTCGTAGAGGTGCTCGCGCCACTTCCTGTCGAGAACCGAGAGGATCACGCGGCGCTCCAGGTCGCGCATGGTCTCGGGGCCGAACTCGGCCTCGCGCCTGGCGTAGGCCTCGAGCGCGTCCGCCTTGACCTTCTCGCTGATGAGCTCGGCGGACAGCTCCTCGCGCCCGCCGGCCTCCTCGATGACGTCGTCGATCCTGAGGGAGATCGGGTAGAGCTCCCCGAACGCCTTCCACAGCTTGTCGAGGTCCCACTCCTCGGCGAAGCCCTCGGACGTGGCGCCCTGCACGTAGCCGTCGATCACTTCGCCGACGAAGCCGCGCACCTGCTCGTGCAGGTCGGCGCCCTCCAGGACGCGGTGGCGCTCGGCGTAGATGACCTTGCGCTGGCGGTCCATCACCTCGTCGTACTTGAGAACTTCCTTGCGGATCTCGAAGTTCTGCTGCTCGACCTGGTGCTGGGCGGAGGCGATCGCCTTGGAGACGATGCCGGACTCGATCGGCTGGTCGTCGGGGATGTTGAGCCTGGTCATGATCATCTCGACCCTGGCCGAGTTGAACAGGCGCATGAGGTCGTCGCCGAGCGACAGGTAGAACCGCGACTCGCCGGGGTCGCCCTGACGGCCGGAGCGGCCGCGGAGCTGGTTGTCGATGCGGCGCGACTCGTGCCGCTCGGTGCCGAGGACGTAGAGGCCGCCGAGCTCGGTGACCTCGTCGTGCTCGGCCTTGACCGCCGCCCTGGCCTTCTCCAGCGCCTCGGGGTAGGCCTTCTCGTACTCCTCCGGCGTCTCGACCGGGTCGAGCCCGCGCTGGCGCAGCTCGAGGTCGGCGCGGAACTCGGAGTTGCCGCCGAGCATGATGTCGGTGCCTCGACCGGCCATGTTGGTGGCGACGGTGACCGCGCCCTTGCGCCCGGCCTCGGCGATGATCGCCGCCTCGCGGGCGTGGTTCTTCGCGTTGAGCACCTCGTGCGGCACACCGCGGCGCTTGAGCGCCTTGGAGAGCCGCTCGGACTTCTCCACCGAGGTCGTGCCGACGAGGACCGGCTGGCCGGCCTCGTAGCGCTCCTTGATGTCGTCGACCACCGCGTCGAACTTGGCGTCCTCGGTCTTGTAGACCACATCGGCCTGGTCCTTGCGGATCATCGGCCGGTTGGTGGGGATCGGGACGACGCCCAGTTTGTACGTCTGGTGGAACTCGTTGGCCTCGGTGACGGCCGTGCCGGTCATGCCGGACAGCTTCTCGTAGAGGCGGAAGTAGTTCTGCAGGGTGACCGTGGCGAGGGTCTGGTTCTCGTCCTTGACCTTCACGCTCTCCTTGGCCTCGATGGCCTGGTGCATGCCCTCGTTGTAGCGGCGGCCGTGCAGGATGCGGCCGGTGAACTCGTCGACGATCAGGACCTCGCCGTCGGAGACGATGTAGTCCTTGTCCTTCTTGAACAGCTCCTTGGCCTTGAGCGCGTTGTTCAGGAAGCCGACGAGGTGGGTGTGCTCGGGCTTGTAGAGGTTGTCGATGCCGAGCCAGTCCTCGACCTTTTCGACACCCGCCTCCAGAATGCCGACCGTGCGCTTCTTCTCGTCGACGATGTAGTCGCCGGTGCTCTCCTCGCCGGGATTCTTCGCCTCGACGCCCCTGCGCAGGCGGGGCACGATCTTGGCGAACTCCTGGTACCACTTGCCCGACTGCTCGCCGGGGCCGGAGATGATCAGCGGCGTGCGGGCCTCGTCGATCAGGATCGAGTCGACCTCGTCGACGATCGCGTAGTTGTGGCCGCGCTGCACGCACTCTTCGAGCGACCACGCCATGTTGTCGCGCAGGTAGTCGAAGCCGAACTCGTTGTTGGTGCCGTACGTGATGTCCGCCTGGTACTGCTTGCGGCGCTCGTCGGGCTGCTGGCCGGCCAGGATCATGCCGACTTCGAGGCCGAGGAACCGGTAGATGCGGCCCATGTTCTCGGCGCCGACCTTGACCAGGTAGTCGTTGACGGTGATGACGTGGACGCCCTTGCCCGCGAGCGCGTTGAGATAGGCGGGCAACGTACAGGTCAGGGTCTTGCCCTCACCGGTCTTCATCTCCGAGATGTTGCCCATGTGAAGGTTGGCGCCACCCATGATCTGCACGTCGAAGGGCCGCTGGCCGAGCACGCGGCGGGCCGCCTCGCGCACGGTCGCGAACGCTTCGGGAAGCAGATCGTCGAGGGTTTCGCCGTCCGCATAGCGCTGCTTGAATTCGTCCGTCAGCGCACGCAACTCCGCGTCGGACAGGCTCGTGAAGTCGTCCTCGATGGAGTTGACCTGGTCTGCGATCCGCTTGAGCTTGCGCAGGGTCTTACCTTCGCCGGCACGTAGGATCTTGTCGAGAATGGCTGCCACTTTATGTAAAGCTCCTCGCAGGTCTACCCCGGCGGCGCCGCCAGGAGGAGAGGCCGAGACAAACTTCCCCGTTGCCATCGTAGGCGGTTCCGCAACCAGACACAGCCACCGTGACGACGAGGGCGCCTGACCTGTCTGGGAGAATGGGGCAAGGCAGAGGGTATGCCGGTTGAGAGCCGGCTCGCACCAATAAGCGCGATAACCGGCAAAGGAAGGATTAGTCATGGTTGAGGCGAAGTCGGAGCATGCGGAGAATCTCGGCAGCCACGGCGGGCGCGCGTCTTCGTGGCTGGCGGTGACCGTGATGCTGGTGGGCACCGTGGTGGCCGGCTTCGGCCTGACTGCCGCCAACTGGACGATGGTGTGGGTCGGCGCCGGCGTGTTCGTCGTGGGCGGCATCCTGGCCCTCGTCTTCGACATCTTCACCGACGTCGTGATCGACGCGCCGCGCGTGGGCATGCACGCCGAGGATCACCGCTGACGCAGGCCGCACCAAGCGGGCACCCGCCCCAACGGGTGCCCCGCCACCGCCCTCATCCCCGACCCCGGATCCCGGGCGTGTCCTCAGCGCTCATGCTCCCCGCACCGCGGCCGATGCGCGACACGGCACGGCCCCGATGACGCCTCCGTACCACCGGACTGGCGCCCGGCATCCGGCACGGCTGTGATGGCGGTCTTCCGGCGTGCGCGTGGTGGACCGGCCCTCCGGCCGTCCACATGCTCATGACCGGGCCCGACGGCGGCCACGAATCAGCACAAGCAGCCCGCGGAAACACCGGCGGCGGGGCGAATGCGCGCGCCGCGATGCCGGGTGGCGGCGACGCGTGGACGAGCACCACACGGCACGGCCGAGCACGGCGCGATGCGGTGACGGGCGATGCGGTGACAGGCTCAGCGCGAGGCAGGACCGGCGGCCCGAAGCCGGGACCAGCAGTTCGGGCCGGCCGGACGAGCGCCGTTTTTGTCGGTCGTCGCCGCTAGATTGCTCGCATGCATCGCCGTACGGACTCTCAACCATGACCGGTGCCACCGACCTCACCCCCGACGAGGCGCGCCGGATCATCCTCCGTTCGCAGGGCCTGATCGGCGCCGATGCCCGCAGGGCCGGCGCGCACGCCATGCTGCGCAGGCTGGGCGCCGTGCAGCTCGACACGATCTCGGTCCTGGCCCGCTCCCACGAGCTGGTCGCGTACGCCCGCCTGGGCGCGGTGGGCAGGCCCAAGATCGAGCGGGCCTACTGGCACAATCCCGCCCAGAGCTTCGAATACTGGTGCCACGCCGCCTGCATCCTGCCCATCGAGCACTGGCCGCTCTATTCGTTCAGGCGCCGGGCATACCTCAAGCGGCGCTACCGCTGGCACGAGGTCCCCGACGGCGTCGACAAGCTGCTCACGCAGGTCCGCGAGCAGGGCCCGCTCACGACCTCCGAGGTCGGCGGCGCCAAGAACGGCGGCCCGTGGTGGGACTGGTCGGAATCCAAGATCGGGCTGGAGTGGCTGCTCGACATCGGCGAGCTGGTCTGCAGCCGCCGCGTCGGCTGGCGGCGCGTCTACGACCTGGCCGAGCGCGTGGTCCCCGCCGGACTGCTGGCCGAGGACCTCTCCGACGAGGAGTGCATCGCACGCCTGGCCGCCGTGGCTGGCCGCTCTCTGGGCGTGGCCAACCGGACCGACCTGCTCGACTTCCTCCGCCTCAGGGGCGAGCACGCGGCCATGCTCGACGAGCTGCTCCTCAGCGGCGCCGCAGGCCTGGTGCCCGTGACGGTCACGGGCTGGCCGGGCAAGAAGGGCCGGCCCAACGCCTGGGCGGACCCGGCGGCCCTGGAGTCCGCGCCGCGCGGCCGTCACCGCACGACGTTGCTGTCGCCGTTCGACTCCCTCATCTGGCACCGCGGCCGCACCGAGCGCGTCTTCGGCTTCCAGTACACGCTCGAGCTCTACGTCCCCAAGCACAAGCGCGTCCACGGCTACTTCACGATGCCGGTGCTGGCGGGCGGCCGCCTGATCGGCCGCGTCGACCCGGCCCGCGAGGGCACCACCCTGGTCATCAAGCAACTCCACCTGGAGCCGGGCCTCTCGACCGCCAAGTGGGCCGACGCCTTGAGCGACGCTCTGTGGTCGGCGGCCGAGTGGGTGGGCTGCGACGCCGTACGCGTCGAACGCGCCGACCCCCCGGAGCTGGTCCCATACTTGGCTCAGTCAGTACGGTGACCTGAGTTCGGTCCCGAATCCCGGAGGGGCGCCATGTCCGAGATCTTCGACTGGGTGCACAAGGCGGGAGTTCAGCCGGAGCCCATCACGATGGACATCTGGGAGCGGCTTCCAGAGGAGTTCTGCCGACAGGTCGAGGTCGTGGACGGCCAAGCGATTCGTTGCGAATCGCCTACCAGGCTGCACCAGACAGTGGTTCGACGCCTGACCGACATGCTGGAACGTGCCGCCGAGCGACACGGCAAAAGGCAGCAGGAATGCCTCGAAGCCAACATGCGCTTCGATGTGATCCTTTGGGAGCTGCCACGGGTGCAGATCCGACGGCCCGATGCCGCCCTGTTCCGATGCGCGCCGTCAGAGCAGAAGCCGCTTCCGGCGCACATGGTGCTGCTGGCCGTCGAGGTCATCTCCGGCACAGGCAGGGTTGAGACGATCGAGAAGCGAGCCGAATACGCCGCCGCCGGCATCCCCTGGTACTGGATCGTCGAGCTGGACGACGAAGGCGTTTCCAACATCGAGGTGCTCGCGTTGGACCACGGGATCGGTGGCTACCGGCTCGTCTCCGTACTTGAGCCCGGCTCGGAAACGCTGGGCAGCGGGCCGATCCGCATCCGGCTCGAATGGGATCGGCTTCGCTTGTAACGCCGCTAGGTGATCTCCAGCATGCGCTCCCGCACCGCGTACACCACAGCCTCCATGCGCGAATGCAGCTGGAGTTTGTCGAGGATGTTGCGCACGTGGTTCTTCACCGTGTTCTCGGAGATGAACAGCTGCTTGGCGATCTCGCGGTTGTTCAGCCCCTTGGCCACCAGCCGCAGGACCTCCATCTCGCGGTCGGTCAGCCGGGGCACGGGGAGCTGGGGCGGGCGCTCGGCCTCCTTGCGGCTCATGTTCGCGAACTCGCTGATGAGCTTGGCGGCCATCGCCGGGTTGATTAACGACTGGCCCTCGTGCACGCCCCGCACCGCGGCCGGCACATCGTTGATCTGGACGTCCTTGAGCAGGTAGCCGGTGGCTCCCGCCTTGATCGCCTCGAAGAGATCTTCTTCCTCGTCGCTCACCGTCAGCATGATGATGCGGGTGCTCGGGACGGAGGCCTTGATGCCCTTCGTCGCCTCGATCCCGTCCTGCCGCGGCATGCGGACATCCATGAGGGCGACGTCAGGCATGAGGCGATCGGCTAGTTCGACCGCCTCCTGCCCGTCGCTCGCCTCACCGACCACCTCGATGTCGGGCTCAGCGGCCAGAGCAAGCGCCAGGCTCCTCCGGATCAGCTCGTGATCGTCAACGATCAGCACGCGGATCGGCTCGCTCACTGACGGGCGAGCCTCGCCGGACTCGGTCACGAGGCCTCCTCGGGGTGCCTCGCGACTGCCTTTCCCTCGCTTCGCTCGCTCACCTGAACCTGACTGAGCTCGCTCACGTCTCCTCCTCGTCGGGGGGCCAGAGCCGTTGAACCGCCATGATGGCACGTGGCCGCGGTTCTCGGGTGGTCGAGAAGATCTTTTAGCGCGCGATCAGGGCTCTACGAGCCGCAACACGCCGTAGTTGTAACCACGTCTGCTGTAAACGACGCACGGCTGGCCGCTCTCCTTGTCACGGAACAGGTAGAAATCGTGTCCGACCAGCTCCATCTCGAGGAGGGCCTGGTCGATGGTCATGGGCTCCGCCCTGTGGAACTTCTCCCGTACGATGAGCGGCCCTTCGCCGTCCATCTCTATCGGGACGATGTCGTCGTAGCGCTGGTCGCTCTGGGCCAGCTCGTCCTCGTCGGGCTCGGCCTGCCGCTCGGGGACGGTGGGCTCCGTCCGCGGGGCCAGGTCGGCGACGTCAGGGAGCGTCGCGGTGATCTCCGCCACCGAAGGCGGGCAGTGGTTGCCGTGATGGACCTTGCGCCGGTCGGCCAGTCGCCTGAGACGGCCTTCCAGCTTGTCGAGAGCCATGTCGAGGGCTGCGAATCGGTCGTCGGCCGAGGCCTCGGCGCGGATGGCCGGTCCTCGGGAGTGAATGGTGAGCTCGACGCGCTCGCGCTGGTCGGCGAGGCGCGGGTTGCGTTCCTTCGACACCTCCACATCGACTCGGATGAGTTTGTTGTCCAGACGTTCGATCCTGGCCAGCTTGGTCGTCACTTGGTCGCGGAACCGATCACTCACTCCTGTGTGCCGGCCCTTGACGATGATGTCCATGCAACAGCCCCCCTTCGGTCTAACGACTGAGCAAGAGCGTCCGACGACGTGCGTGTCGGACGAGGTCTGTTGTCTGCCTTTCTCTCACCGTTACCCTCTTCCGACTCTGTGTCCTCGGAAACTCAGGTGGCACCCGCCCGGCCGACCTGGTCTTCGACCCCACATCCGCCTGCTGAGGGTCTCGCGGCTCTGTCGCCACTACTGCCCTTCTCTTCTTGCGAGGGTCATCTGGGCCCTCGGGAAGGCAGGACTTACCCCTAAGCCGCACCGTGATCGGTCGACAAAGAGTCGCCTTACGTGGACCGTTTTGCCTGCGGCTGGCATCGGCTAGCAGAGCCGGGAACCCCGGCCCTGCGCAACCACGGACCCGAACGGGTGCCATGTCAGAACGCTATCCGTATCCAGCACGAATGTCAGCCGGAGGATCGGCCAAAGGATCACGTACCGTGACTTTCCCGAGGTCTTCGGGGGCCTTATATGCCCTATTTAACCGATCGGCAACCCTTATGAGTGCGGGGCTCCCGTCCATTGAGCAGCCCCACCGCGGCCCTGGGGGAAGCGACATGTAACCTCCGGGTGAGGGTCATGATTTGGATCTTTCTTTACGGACTGTGATCGCAATCCTTTTCAAGATCTTCGGCGTGTCGCGGCCACGGTCACCGCCAGCGGCACCCGTACCCCTGCCGACCGCAGCGCCCGGGTGGCCTCGACGAGGGTGGCGCCGGTCGTGACGATGTCGTCCAGGAGCAGCGCACAGGCCGCTGGAGGGACTTTCGCGGCTTCAGGCACCTGGAGTGACCCCGCGAGATTGGAACTCCTCTCAGCGGAGCTCAGCCCCGCCTGGTCCGCGACCCGCCTCGACTGGCTCAGGCCGGTCCAGGTCTCGGCCCGCATGCCGTACGCCCGCAGCTGACCCGTGACCAGCACCGCCAACCGCCCGACCGGATCGTGCCCCCGGTGCCGCCGCGTCCGCCGCGCGCTGGGCACCGGCACCACCGCGAACGGCCTGTCCGCCCAGGACGTCGCCCCGATGCCGGTGATCGCCCTCACGACGGTGAACGCCGCGGCCTCCGCCAGCACCCCCGCCAACGCCACCGCGCCGTGCTCCTTGTACGCCACGATCGCCTTGCGCACCGCGCCGTCGTACGGTGCCGCCGACCAGCAGTCGGGCATGCCGCTCGGCACGGGCTCGGGCAGCCGCCGCGCCGGGGCGCCGACCAGTTCGGCCAGGCAGCCGGGGCAACACCGCGCCCCTTTGGCCCCGCACCCGGCGCAGGCTTGGGGCAGGACGAGATCGAGTACGGCGCTCAGCACGCGGACCAGGATGCCGCCCGCGACCGACAATTTCTCGCGGCGCGCCCACCACTCCTTGCGGCGCCACCACCGGCTTCTCGCGCTGCCGCCACCGAGGGCTTCTCCTGGTGCGTCGCCGACGACTTCTCGTGGTGCCACCACCTTCTCGTGATGCCCCATCGACGGCCGCCGTACCGCGCCCGCTGAGAGGCGTCCGGCCCACCCGGCACCCAGCCCGCCCGGCATCCGGCCCGCCCGGCACGCAGGGCGTCCGAAGCCCCGACTAAGACCTGGGACAGGCAAGCACGGGAGCGGACGCCTCTGAGCGAGGGGCGGGTGTGGGACCGGCCGCGTGGCAGTGCGGCGGGGGCCTGCGGGGCTGGGGGCCTGTTGGGCTGGGGGCCTGTTGGGCGCGACGTGGCAGGCGTGACTGTGCGAGCGCGCGTGGGACGTCGCCGTGCGAACGCGCGCAGGGCGTCACCGTGTGCGGGTGGGCTGAGGTCGTGGGCGGTGGGTCAGCCGAGGGGGAAGAGGGGGGAGCTGGCGTCGGACTCGATCTTGACGGTCCAGCTCTGGCGGTCCTGGTTGAGCTCGAGGATCTTGGTGCGCTGGTCCACCGTGGCCGCCGCCAGTACGCGATCGTCCAGCGCCGCCACCGACTCGAGCCGATCCTTCAACGGCACCGCCACGACCTCCCCGTCCCCCACGTTGATCTCGTTGAGTATCTGCCCGGCCTTGCTCTCCACCAGCTCCACCAGCACGAGCAGATGCTCGTCATCGCTCCAGGCGACGTCGAGGATCTTGGTCCCCACCTCGGTGGTGGTCAGGACGTGGAAGTTGCCCAGCATCGTCCCCGCCGCCTCGCCCGTCAGCGCGCCGATCTGGACGGTGTTCTCGCCGGTCATCACGGCCACCCGCACCCCGTCCCTGGCGATCCTGAGCTGGGTGACGTCCAGCCCGGCCAGCTTGGGGGCGGCCACCCGTTCGGGGCCTCTCCCGCTGGACGGGTCGTACCGCAGCAGGACGGCATTCCGCTGGTCATAGGTCCATAGGGACCCATCCCGGTGCCACGTCGGCGGGGTCAGCTTCGTGCCCTGGATGACCTCCTGCCAGCGCCCGTTCTGCGTCGCCCCCGCCACCGAGATGCCGGTCGAGGTCTTGGCGGCGATGAGCTGGCCGTCCTTGGACAGGGCGAAGTCCGAGTAGCCTTCGCGCGGCTCCCCCGCAGGACCCGGGACGGCGGCCGCCGGCCCGTCCTTGCCCATGTAGTGGACGGCGCCCTTGCCTACGTAGTAGGCGGTGTCGCTGCTGTCGTCCAGCCACTGGTCGTCGGAGTTGGGCTGGTCGATGGAGTACGGCTCCCCGTCCACCTGGATCTCGATGACGCGGCCCTTGGCGATCTCGTTCTTGTTGAGGCTGTACCTGATCTGGGCCTTGAGGGATGCCTCGGTGCTCAGGTCCAGGAGATCGATGGGGCCGGAGAGGTTGATCACCACGCGTTCGTCCGCCCTGATCGACAGGATCTTGGTGCCGGGCGGGAAGCTCGTCGTCACCGCTCCCTGCAGGGCCGCGGTCGGGCTCTTGAGCAGGCGCTCCAGAATGGTCTGCGCGTAGGTCTCCGTCGGCTTCAGCCGTAGGCGCACACGGTCGACGACCAGCCTGTTCCCGGTTTTGCCGTTCAGGTAGTAGAGGTTCGTGGCCCGGTACGCCCGCGTCACGTCGGCGTTGGTGAGCAGCAGCCCGTTGGGCAGGTCCTTGACGCGGTAGCCGCCCCCTTGGACCTTCACGAGTTCGAACGGGAAGGGCGAGGAGCCGGCCGTGGGGACGTACGAGTCGTCCTCCTGGATCCCCGCCACCCACCGGCCCTTGAGCGTGACCTTCTGCACCGGGCTCGTCTCGTCGCGCGGAGCGGGCGGCGCGAACTCGAACCCGTCCTCGATCACCGTCACCGGGCCGGAGGCGCTCCACTTGGCCCGCGCCTCGGGGGTCAGGTACTGGGGCAGGATGGTCGGGTCGTCGGCGTAGGCGGCCATCGCGGCCTGCAGGCCCCTGACGGTCTGCTCCGGGCCCCAGCTCTTCTGGGGCGGGATGGCGATCATGCGCTGGAACGGCTTGCTCAGCGGATCGCTGCTGCCGGTCTCGTTGACGTTGAGCGGGCCGGTCACGGGGATCACGGTGCAGCCGGAATCCGCCAGCACCATGGCCGCCACGATCGCGACCAGCACGCCGAGCCGCCAGAGCCTCGCCCGCCGTCCCGTCACCCCGCCGGCGACGAGCCCTCTAGTCCTCGTCATAGCCGGTCCCGTCCGCGGACGCAGGCAGCAGCACCGGTGTCATGGCCGTGCGCCACGTACGACGCATCTCGATCTCGGGCGGCACCAGCGACAGCGGCGAGCCCTTCAGGTCGGCCCCGGCGGCCCTGGGCAGTGTCAGCCGGAACTGCGAGCCCTCCCCAGGCTGCCCCCACGCCTGCAGCCAGCCGCCGTGCAGCGTGGCGTCCTCGCGCGAGATGGCCAGCCCGAGCCCGGTGCCGCCGATCGTCCGCGCCCGCGACGGGTCTGCCCGCCAGAAGCGGTCGAACACCATAGTGTCCTCGCCGGCCTTCAGCCCGATCCCGTGGTCGCGCACGGCGACCGCGACCGCGTCCCGGTCGGCGCCGATGGTGACCACGATGTCCCTGCCCTCGCCGTGCTCGATGGCGTTGAACAGCAGGTTGCGCAGGATCCGCTCGACCCTGCGGTTGTCGATCTCGGCCATGCAGGGCTCGTTCGGCAGCCGGAGCTCGAAGCGGGTCGTGTGCCGCTCGGCCAGCGCCTCGGAGTCGGCGATGGCCCGCAGCACCACGTCGCGCACGTCCACGGAGTCGAGGTCGAGCGTGGCGGCGCCGGCGTCGTAGCGGCTGATCTCCAGCAGGTCGGCCAGCATCGACTCGAACCGTTCGAGCTGGGCCTGCATGAGCTCCGCCGAGCGGGCGGCCATCGGGTCGAAGTCCTCGCGGGCGTCGTACAGCAGGTCGGCGGCCATGCGCACGGTCGTCAGCGGCGTGCGCAGCTCGTGGGAGACGTCGGAGACGAACTGCCGCTGGACCTGTGAGAGCTCCTCAAGCTGGTGGATCTTCAGCGCCAAATTCGCCGCCATCTCGTTGAACGAGTTCGCCAGGCGGGCCAGGTCGTCCTCGCCGCGTACTTTGAGCCGTTCGTCCAGCTTGCCGGAGGCGAGGCGTTCCGCGGCCTGGCGCGCCAGCCGTACGGGGGTGACGACCTGGCGGGCGACCAGGTACGCGATGGCGGCGAGCAGCAGCACCAGCCCGAGGCCCACCACGACGATGGCGAGCCGGACGTTGGACAGCAGCTCCTCTTCGTCCGTGAACGGGAAGAAGTGGTAGACCTCGTAGCTCTCGCCGGTGGACGGCACGTGCACGATGCCGCCGACCACGTACGTGAGCCTGGGCTGGCTCCCCCCGGCGAACTTGATCCGCTCTATCGAGCCGACGGCCTTGCCGTACTCGGCCTTCTGCACGTTGCGCTGCAGGCCCAGCGGCACGTTCAGCGGCACGACGCCCCCGGACGCCCGCGACTGGCCGGGGGCGGTCTGGTTGAGAATCAGCACGTCGTAGCGCTTCTTGGAGCCGTTCTCGCCCGACCCGGTGACGATGTCCATGACGTCGTCGAGCGGGTTGGCCGAGCCCTTCTTGCCACTGTCGGCGGGCTTGGTCTGGTCGTCGGCCTCAGGGGTCAGCGCGTCGGCGATCTGCAGGCGGTCGGCGGACGCCTCGCTGGCGGACGAGCGCTGGCTGCTCGACACGACCTGCCTGTTGATCTGCTCGGAGAGGAACGTGCCCAGCACGACCACCACGATCACGGAGATCACCAGCGTGCTGGTGACCACCTGGAGCTGGAGCGAGCGCCGCCACACGCTCCGTGTCCTGCCCGCCGCACGGCGCACCCGCCGGCGAACGCCGCCGAGAATCTGGCGGAGTGTCCGTCGGCGGGACCTCGTCTTCTTCGCCGGGGGCATGACAGGGGAGTGGAAGATCAGGCGGGGCCGGCTTTGTAGCCGACGCCGCGGACCGTCACCACGATCTCGGGGTGCTCGGGGTCCTTCTCGATCTTGGCCCTGAGCCGCTGTACGTGCACGTTGACCAGCCGCGTGTCCGCCGCGTGGCGATAGCCCCAGACCTGCTCCAGCAGGACCTCGCGGGTGAACACCTGGCGCGGCTTGCGAGCCAGCGCGACCAGGAGGTCGAACTCCAGCGGCGTGAGGTTGATCGTCTCCTCGCCGCGCTTGACCGAGTGACCGGCCACGTCGATGGTGATGTCGCCGATCTGGAGGATCTCGGGGGTCGGCTCGTCGGTACGGCGAAGCCGCGCGCGCACGCGCGCGACGAGCTCCTTGGGCTTGAACGGCTTGACGATGTAGTCGTCGGCGCCTGACTCGAGCCCGAGAACGACGTCGATCGTGTCGCTCTTGGCCGTGAGCATGACGATGGGAACCCCCGACTCCGCCCTGATCCTGCGCGCGACGTCGATGCCGTCGGCCCCCGGCAGCATCAGGTCGAGCAGGACCAGATCCGGGCGTGTATCCCGGAACGCGTCGAGGGCCTTGTCGCCGTCGGAGACAAATGACGGCTCGAAGCCTTCCCCTCGCAGCACGATCCCCAGCATCTCGGCGAGAGCGGCGTCGTCATCGACGACCAGCACGCGACCTTTCATGGCCCCTCATTCGTTCTACGCATTGTGGGACATACCCGCACGACCGCTGAAGGTTACCCTTGGTAGGCCCATGAGTGTGACATGAGCCATGCAATAGGCGAATTTTAGGTCCGCCCCCCGCGACCGCTATCTCAGTCTGCGGTAACAGTGCAACTTTCTGCCATCCCTGGACGCGAACCTTGACCGGATTCGCCGTGGAATGCGGGCAAGATGAGCCGGCGAATCCGTTCGGTGACACCAATGCCCCGTTCAGCGTGCCAGGATTGGGGATATGTCAGACGGTCACGGTCCCCCGCCCGAGACGCCATCAGGCTGGTCGGCCGAACAGCCCCCGCCGTACAGCGCCCCGCCAGCCTCCCCGTGGACCGCGCCGGGCTCGCCGCAGCAGGTGCCCCACGGGCAGCCGTACGGCCGGCCCCCTCAGCAACAGCAGCCACTCGGACCGGGGCCCCAAACACCATATCCGTCCTATCCGCATCCTCAGCCCGGTTACGGCTACGCGCCTCACCCGTCGGCGCTCAGGCCGGGCATCATCCCGCTGCGCCCGCTGGGGCTCGGCGACATACTCGACGGCACGATCAAGCTGATCCGGTCCAACCCTAAGGCCGTGCTCGGCCTGTCGGCCGTCGCCGCGCTGCTCACCGCCGTGCCGGTGGCCGTGGGTCAGGCGTTCGTGCTCGACTCCATGGGTAGCGCCTTCGCCGACCCCGAGAGCGCGACCACGTCCGGCACCGAACTCACCACCGCGTCCGGTCTGGTCAGTCAGTACGGCGGCTCCCTGGTCTCCTTCGCGGTCGAGTTCCTGGTGGTCACGCTGCTGACCGGCGTACTGACCCGGATACTCGGCCGGGCGGTCTTCGGCGGCAACCTCAGCGCGGGCGAGGCGTGGCAGCTCGTCAAGGGCCGGGTGCCCGCGTTGTTCGGCGTCGTGGGGCTGATGGCCGCCATCATGGTGGTGCCGTTGATCGTGTTCGCGCTGCTCTTCGTGGCGATCGCGATGAACGCCTCCTCCGACAGCTTCGGCGCGCTGGTCGGGCTGATCCTCTTGTTCATCGTCGTGTACGTCCCGTACTACCTGTTCTTCACGACCCGCTTCGCGTTCGCCGCACCCGTCGCGGTGCTGGAGGGCAGGGGCCCGATCGACTCCATGCGCCGCTCGTGGCACCTGGTGACCGGCGACTTCTGGCGGGTGCTCGGCATCCTGCTGCTCACGTCCCTGCTGGTCGGGCTGGTCTCCGGCATCTTGTCGGTGCCCTTCACGCTGGCGGGCACGATGTTCGGCATGTTCGGCGCGGGCTCGGCGGCCACGGCCATCGTGTCGGCCGTGCTGATCGCGATCGGCGGCACGCTCGGCGCCATGATCACCTATCCGTTCCAGGCCGGGGTCGCCGGCCTGCTCTACGCCGACCGGCGCATGCGTAGCGAGGCGTTCGACCTCGTGCTGCAGACGGCGGCCATCGAGCAGCAGCGTCAAGGATGGGTGCACGCATCCGCGGACGAGCTCTGGCACCCGTCCAACTCCGCCAGGCGGTGACTGTGCTGATGGTCGCGCTTCCCGCGGCCTCCGTTGGCTCGTTCCTCGCTCTCTCCGGCCTATGGCGCCGCTCCGGGCTGATGGTCGCGCTTCCCGCGGCCTCCGTTGGCTCGTTCATGGCGGTGCTCCCCGCGGCCGCCGCCGGGCTGCGGCTCGACACCCCGATCGACCGGGACGAGGCCGCGCGGAGGGCCGCGGAGGAGCTGCTCAAGCCCGCCTACGAGAAGGAGTCGCTGGTCGACCAGATCTACCGGCGGGTCATGCAGTTCCTCGGCGACCTGATGGACGCGGCCACGGGCGGGGGCTCCGCCGGCGGGATCATCGCCGCCGTGGTGATCGTGCTGATCATTCTCGGCGTGATCGTGCTCATCTCGTGGCAGCTCCGCAAGACCGCGCGCAAGAACGCGCTCGCCATGGGCGGGCTGTTCGGTGAGCGGGCGATGACCGCGGCCGAGCACCGGGCGGCCTCCGCGGGGCTGGCCGCCGAGGGGCGCTGGACCGAGGCCATCCAGGAACGGCTCCGGGCCATCGCGCGTGACCTGGAGGAGCGCGCGCTGGTGGACGGCATGCCCGGGCGCACCGCTGACGAACTGGCCGCCGAGGCGGCCGTCTCTCTGCCGGGATTCGCGACGAGGCTCGCGGCCGCGGCGCGGTCGTTCGACGACGTGACGTACGGCGGGGTGCCGGGGACGCGGGAGGCGTACGAGGTGATGTCCACCCTGGACGACCAGCTCCGCCAGGCCCGCCCCGTCCCGCTCGCGGTACCGGTCCCGGCGGGTGTGGGCGCGACGGCTCCGGTCGGCGCCTCGGCCGCCCCCGTACCGGGAGGCCCGGTCGCGGGCCCGCCGGCCGGGGTCGCGCCCGAGGCGCCGGTTGCGGGGCCGCCGGTAGGACCGCCGGCCGCACCACCGATGGGGCCGCCGATGGGGCCGGCGCCGGGTGGAGGACAGCCGGGCGGCCCGGTGGAAGGGCCGTCGTCAGGAGCGCCCGGCCGGCCCGGTGACGGGGCGGGTGGGGCGGCATGAGCGTGCTCACGGGACCCCCGGCCGGCAGCGCGCCGGCCCAGACCGGCGGGTCCTACTCGACCTCCCCCACCGCCCGCTCCGCCTGGCGCGGCAGCCGGATCATCGTGCTGCTCGGCCTGATCATCGTCCTCGCCGCGATCGCCGGCGTGCTGCTCAGCCCCCAGCGGGGCCCGTCGCGCCTCCTGGACCCCGACGACACCTCCCTGGCGGGCTCCAAGGCGCTGGCCGAGGTGCTGAGGTCCCGGGGCGTACCAGTGGACCGGGTCGACTCCGTACAGGCGGCCGTGGACAAGGCGGCGACGGGCAACCGGCTGCTTCTGATCACGGACATGTCGTACTTCGACGAGTACACCCTGTCCAGGATCCCGGGTGACCGGCTGATCGTCGGCGACCAGCCCGGCCTCGCCGCTCTGGCACCGGGCGTGCACAGGGAGCTGAACACGGCACGCACGCGCTCGCGCGAGCCCGAGTGCGAACTTCCCGCCGCCAAGGCCGCGGGCAGCGCCTACATGGGCGGCGCCGTCTTCACCGGCCCGGCGGGGGCCAGTGGCTGCTACCCCGGCGGCGAGGGTTACACGCTGGTCAGCTTCTCGAACGGGGGCGGCGTCACCACGGTCGTCGGCGACGGCAGCTTCATGACCAACCAGCGCCTGGCCGAGGACGGCAACGCCGCGCTCGCGCTCAACCTGATCGGCACCGGCAAGCCCGTGACCTGGCTCGTGCGCCCTGAGACCCCGCCCATCACGGAGCTGCCGGGCGAGCGGGGCGAGTCGATGTACGACCTGATGCCCGACAGCATCCGCTGGACGATCTACATGTCGCTCGTCGCCCTGGCCATCACCGCGTTCTGGCGCGGCAGGCGGCTGGGCCCTGTGGTGACGGAGAAGCTGCCCGTCGTCGTACGCGCGGCGGAGACGGTCGAGGGCCGTGGCAGGCTCTACCGGGCCAGGCGGGCCAGGCAGCGGGCGGCCGACTCGTTGCGCGCGGGCACGATCGACCGGCTCACGCCCAGGCTGGGGCTCGGGTCGGGGGCTGGGCCGCAGGAGGTCGTCGCGGCACTCGCCGCCCGCACGGGCCAGGACGCCCACCAGGTCGGCGCGGCACTGTACGGGCCGCCGCCGGTGGACGACGCCGGGCTCGTCGGGTTGGCCGGATACTTGGACTTCATCGAAAGGCAGGTCAGTGAACTCTGAGGAGACTTTCCGCGTCACGAGCTTGGGCGACTCGGCCAGGGAGGCGCTGGGCGCGCTGCGTGCCGAGGTGTCCAAGGCCGTGGTCGGCCAGGACGCGGTGGTGACGGGGCTGGTCATCGCGCTGCTGTGCAAGGGGCACGTGCTGCTCGAAGGCGTGCCCGGCGTGGCCAAGACGTTGATGGTACGCACGTTGTCGGCGGCCCTGGCCCTGGACTTCAAGCGGGTGCAGTTCACGCCGGACCTGATGCCCGGTGACGTGACCGGGTCGTTGATCTATGACGCGAAGACCGCGGAGTTCGAGTTCCGCGAGGGGCCCGTGTTCACGAACCTGCTGCTCGCCGACGAGATCAACCGCACCCCGCCGAAGACCCAGGCGGCGCTGCTCGAGGCGATGGAGGAACGCCAGGTCAGCGTGGAGGGCTCGGCGCGGCGGCTGCCCGACCCGTTCGTGGTGTGCGCGACGCAGAACCCCGTCGAGTACGAGGGCACGTACCAGCTGCCCGAGGCGCAGCTCGACCGGTTCCTGCTCAAGCTGACCGTGCCGCTGCCGCCGCGCGATCAGGAGATCTCGGTGCTCGAACGGCACGCCCGCGGCTTCGACCCACGTGACCTGAGCGAGGTGAAGACCGTCGCCACGGCCGACGACCTCGCCCTCGGGCGGGAGGCGGTCTCCAAGGTGCACGTGGCGCCCGAGGTGCTCGGCTACATCGTGGACGTGGCCCGCGCTACCAGGAACTCGCCGTCGTTGCAGCTCGGCGTCTCGCCGCGTGGGGCCACGGCGCTGCTGGCGGCCTCGCGGGCGTGGGCGTGGCTGTCCGGGCGCCCGTACGTGACGCCTGACGACGTGAAGGCGCTGGCCAGGCCCGCCCTGCGGCACCGGATCCAGCTCAGGCCCGAGGCCGAGCTGGAGGGCGCGACCGCCGACGGCCTGCTCGACGGCATCCTGGCCTCGGTCCCGGTCCCGCGCTGATGGCACATACGGTGGTGGTGCGCTGATGGCTCTCACGGGACGCGCCGGGCTGATCGCGGCGATCGGGATCGTGGTGGTGCTGCTGGCGCCCCAGCCCGGGGCCGCGCTGGCCGGGGTCTGCCTGCTGCTGGCCGCCGCGATCGTGGTGGACCTGGTGTTCGCCGGCGCCGTGCGCCCGCTGAGGTTCCACCGTTCCGGCGACACGCTCATACGGCTCGGCCAGCGGGCCACGGTCGAGCTGATCGTCGAGAACCCCGGCTCCAGGCGCGTACGCGGCGCGCTCAGGGACGCCTGGCCGCCGTCGGCGGGAGCCACCCCGCGCGTCGCCGAGCTGGACGTGCCCAAAGGTGAGCGCCGCAAGATCGTCGTGACGCTCGCTCCGACCAGGCGGGGCGACCGGTCGTCCGTGGCGGTGACCGTGCGCTCGGTCGGGCCGCTGGGCCTGGCCGCCCGCCAGGGCAGCCACCAGGCGCCGTGGTCGGTACGCGTGCTGCCGCCGTTCCTGTCGCGCAAGCACCTGCCGTCCAGGCTGGCCAGGCTCCGCGAGCTGGACGGCCAGCACCCGGCGCTGGTGCGCGGTCAGGGGACGGAGTTCGACTCGCTGCGGGAGTACGTGGTGGGCGACGACGTGCGTTCCATCGACTGGCGGGCCACGGCACGCCGCCACGACGTCGTGGTACGCACCTGGCGCCCGGAACGCGACCGCCGCGTACTGATCGTGATCGACACCGGCCGCACGTCGGCGGGCCGTGTGGGCGACGCGCCGATCCCCATGACGGGGGCCGCGCCGAGTGGCGGCGGGCTGCTGGTGAGGCCGGATCCGCGCCCGGCGCCCGGCTGGCCGCGGCTCGACTGGTCGATGGACGCGGCGCTGCTGCTGGCCGCGTTGGCCGCCCGGGCCGGTGACCAGGTCGACTTCCTCGCCTACGACCGGGCCGTGCGCGCCTGGGTGAGCGGAGCCTCCCGGACTGAGCTGCTGTCGTCGCTGGTCAACGTGATGGCGCCGATCGAGGCCGAGCTGATCGAGGCCGACTCGCAGGGCATGGTGGCGGCCATCCTGGCGCGGGCCAAACGGCGCTGCCTGGTCGTGCTGCTCACCGACCTCAACTCGGCGGCGCTGGACGAGGGGCTCATGCCGGTGCTTCCCCAGCTGTCCTCGCGTCACCTGGTGCTGGTGGCCGGGGTGTCGGATCCCCGGGTGGCGGCCATGGCGGGCCGCCGGGGGTCTGCCGAGGAGGTGTACGACGCGGCGGCGGCCGAGCACACCCAGCTCGAACGCCGCCGGATCACGGCGCGGCTGCGGCGGCACGGGGTGGAGGTCGTGGACGCGCCCCCGGAGGACATCGCCCCCGCGCTGGCGGACGCGTACCTGGCCCTGAAGGCGGCAGGCCGGCTCTAGGACCGTACTTCGCCTCCCACCATAGGCAACTCTCCCGCCGCCATCGGTGACCGTCCTTCGGGGTGAAGGGCGGGGTCGGTGGTGGCCGTCCCTTGGGGGAGGACCAGGGCCGGTCCTTGGGGGCGAAGGGGCGTTGGTGGCCGTCCACTTGGTGGGCGGGATCAGGCCGTGGGGGCGACGTCTGGGGCGCGTTCGATGTCGCCGGTCTCGTTCTGGCGGAGGGCGCGGCGGCCGAAGGCGATCACATACGTCAGGAACGCCACCTCGGCGAGCACGCCGATCCCGACGCGCGCCCACGTGGGCAGCCCGGACGGCGTGACGAACGCCTCGATCAGCCCCGACACGAACAGCACCACGACGAGCCCCAGCGCCACGCTCATCACCGCCCGCCCCTGCTCGGCCAGCGCCTCCGCGCGGCGGCGCGGCCCGGGATCGATGACCGTCCAGCCCAGGCGCATGCCCGCGGCCGCCGCCAGGAACACGGCGGTCAGCTCCAGCAGCCCGTGCGGCATGATCAGGCCGAAGAAGATGTCCAGCTTGTCGCGGGAGGCCATGAGACCACCCGAGACGCCGACGTTCGCGGCGTTCGCGTAGAGCATGTACGGGATCGGCAGACCGAGCAGCACCGAAGAGATGATCACCTGCGCGGAGACCCACGCGTTGTTCACCCATACGCGGCTGGCGAAGGAGGAGGCCGGGTTCTCGGAGTAGTAGTCGGCGAAGTCGTGGTTGACGAGCTGGGTGATCTGTTCCGGCGAGGCGATCGACGACTGCACCTCGGGATTGGCGGCCACCCAAGCGCCCATCACCCACGCCACCACCGTGAACGCCACCGCGCTCGCCAGCCACCACCACCGCGCACGGTAGGCCACCACGGGGAACGACACCGTGAAGAACCGCACCAGCTCCCGCCAGGCAGGCGTGTGCGCGCCGGTCACGGCCGACCTGGCCCTGGCCACCAGCGCCGACAGCCGCCCGGTCAGCATCGCGTCCCTGGACGAGGAGCGGACGATGGACAGGTGCGTCGACACCCGCTGATAGAGGTCCACCAGCTCGTCCACCTCGGCGCCGCTCAACGACGAGCGGTGCTTGACCAGGTAGTCGAGCCGGTCCCACACGGGGCGGTGTGCTGTGATGAACGCATCGATGTCCACCCGAACATTCTGGCCGCTCAGTCAGGGCGACATAGCCGTTAGGCTCCATATATGTCAGAGGTTGTGACCGGCGACGCGGTCGTCGTCGAAGTGCGGGTCGCCCAGATGCCCTCGCGTGCGCTGGCGATCATCATCGACATGGCCGTCCAGTTCACCGTGCTGATCGCCGCCTATGCGATCTTGGGGGCGTTCGCGGTCATCTCGGACTCCGCGATGTTCGGGGCCGTGATGATCGTGCTCATGGTGCTGGTGCTGGTCGGCTACCCCGTGATCTTCGAATCCCTCTCCAGGGGGCGCAGCCTCGGCAAGCTGGCTCTCGGTCTTCGGGTCGTCGGCGACGACGGCAGTCCCGAGCGCTTCAGGCAGGCGCTGTTCAGGGGCCTGGCCGGGGTCGTGGAGTTCTGGATGCTCTCCGGGGCGCCCGCGCTGATCGCGTCGCTGGTCTCGCAGCGCGGCAAGCGGCTGGGCGACGTCTTCGCGGGCACCATCGTGATCTCCGAGCGGGCGCCACGCGACTCCGGGCAGTTCATCGTGATGCCGCCGCCGCTGGCGGCCTGGGCGGCCACGCTGGAGCTGTCCCAGCTCCCCGACGAGGTGGCACAGGCCGCCAGGCAGTACCTGTCGCGCTGGCACGACCTGTCACCGCATGTTCAGCACGAGATGGGGGTGCGGATCGCGACCCAGGTGGCGGCGTTCGTCTCGCCCGCGGCACCGGCCGGAGTGCCGCCGCACGCATACTTGAGCGCCGTCCTGGCCGAGCGCCGCAGGAGGGATCAGGTACGCCTCGCGCAACGCGCCGGCAACGGCCTCCCGCCCCAAGGCTTCCAGCCTCAGTACCAGCAGCCGGGGCCGTACCAGCAGCCGATCTCAGGCCCATACCAGCAGCCGGTCCCAGGGCCGTACCAGCAGCCGGGGCCTTACGCGCAGCCCCAGCCGAACTCCCAGGTCGGCGCGCCCCACAGGCCTCCGGCCGCACCCGCGCCGGAGCCGCCGAAGGCGACTCCGGGCGGGTTCGCGCCGCCTCAGTGAGCACGGCGCCGGCCGTGTTACCCGGCGGCCGGATCCGTCAGTCGTGCCACCCGTTCCGGTACGACCCCTGGGTCTGCACGTTCAGCCGGTCGGTGCGGACACCCCTGGCGCTGTCCGTGAGCGGATCGCTGATCTTGATGACGTCGAGGCCCTCGTGGAAGTCGGCCCCGTAGATGTAGCCGTTGTAGTAGTAGGCGGACCAGATGCCGCCGCCACCGCCCGCCGAGCGGGGACCGCGCTCGAAGTAGCCGATCTCCCTCGGGTGGGCCGCGTCGGTGAAGTCCCAGACCGACAACCCACCCATGTACCAGGCCTGGACCATGATGTCCCGGCCCTTGACGGGGATGAGCGAGCCGTTGTGCGCGACGCAGTTCTCGCTGTCGGCCTGGTAGCGCGGGATCTTGAAGTAGCTCTTGAACGTGAACTGCCCGTTCGAGATGTCATAGATCGCGTCCGCGCCGCGGTTCGGCCCGGTCGCCTCGTTGCAGGTGGCCGCGCCGCCGCCGCCGAGCTCGTCGGTGAAGATGACCTTCTTGGCGTCGTTGCTGAAGGTCGCCGAGTGCCAGAACGCGAAGTTCGGATCGGTGGTCCTGGCGGTCACCTTCGGGTTCAGCCGGTCCGAGATGTCGAACAGCACGCCGTCACCCATGCACGCGCCCGCCGCGATGTCCTTCTCGGCGTAGGCGGTGATGTCGTGGCAGCCGCTGGTGGGCAGCAGCAGGCCGGGCTGGGTCTCGTTGCCGCCGTCGGGGAAGATCACCGGGGTGGCCGCGACCGCCGCGGACGCCGGGTCCTTGAGCGGCACCTTGATGATCGAGATCTTGTCGTGCGGTGGCTGGCAGTCGGGGAACGTGGCGCTCGGGTTGTAGGACGAGACGTAGATGTAGACGTTCTTGTCCCGATCGCGGCCCTTACCCGGCACCAGGGTCAGGGTGTGGGAGCCGCAGTTGGTCTCGACCGACTTGATGTACTTCGGGCTGGCCTTGTCGGAGACGTCGAAGATCCTGACGCCTTCCCAGGCCTCCTTGTGGTCGGCGGTCAGCGCCGTGCTGTTGCACGAGTCGTCGCTGCGCGAGGAGTCGACCGCGGTGAACAGCAGGTTGCCGTAGACGGTGACGTCCATCTGGGAGCCCGGGCAGACGACCGAGCTGACAGGCTTGGCCTTCTTCGGGTTGCTGATGTCGTAGATCGAGAAGCCGCCGTAGTTGCCGACATATGCGTAGTCGCCCTGGAAGGCGATGTCGGTGTTGATCGTCGAGGCGATCGGGGCGGGTTTGGGGATGTTCAGTACGTGGGTCACGTTGGGGCTGGTGACCACGGTGTCGGGCGGTGGGATGTCGGCGGCCATGGCGGGCATGCCGGTCAGCGCTAACGCGACGGCTGCCGCGACCGCCACGAGGGCACGGCGCGGATTGAACACTCCGGAGTCTCCTTGATCGTGTGTCCGGACAGAGCGAAAGCGGCGAGGACCCGCCGGGGGACCTCGCCGCTTGACGGTCAGTGGCCGTGTTCGGGATACGACCCCTGGGTCTGCGCGTTCAGCGAGCGCATCTTGACGCTGTTCGCCTCGTTGGTACGCCAGTCGTTGATCTTCAGGACGTCCAGGCCCAGGTTGAAGTCGGACCCGTAGATGTAGCCGTTGTAGTAGTACGCCGACCAGAAGCCGCCGTCGAGCGGCGGCGCGGTGTTGTCGGGGCCGCGCTCGAAGAACGCGATCTCCTGCGGGTGCGCCGAGTCGGTGAAGTCGACCACCGAGATCCCGCCCTGGTACCACGCCTGGACCATGATGTCGCGGCCCTTGACCGGGATCAGCGAGCCGTTGTGCGCCACGCAGTTCTCCGTGTCGGCCTGGTGGCGCGGGATCTTGAAGTAGCTCCTGAACTGGAGCTGCCCGTTCACGATGTCGTAGTACGCGTTGGCGCCCCGGTTCGGGCCGATGGCCTCGTTGCAGGTGGCCCTGGTGCCACCGCCGAGCTCGTCGGTGAAGATGACCTTCGTGCCGTCGTTGTTGAAGGTGGCCGAGTGCCAGAAGGCGAAGTTCGCCTCGTCGCGGACCCTCGCGGTGACCTTGGGCTGCTCGGGGTCGCGGATGTCGAGCAGGATGCCGTCACCCATGCACGCGCCTGCGGCGATGCCCTTCTCCGGGTAGGCGGTGATGTCGTGGCAGCCCGTGGTGGCGGACTTGCTGTTGGGGTACGTTCCCGGAACGCCGGGGTTGCCGCCGTCGGGGAAGAGGTTCGGCGTCGCAATCACCGTGGCGGCCGTCGGGTCATTCAGCGGCACCTTGATGATCGAGATCAGGTCGTGGGGCGGCTGGCAGTCCGGGAACGACGCGTTCGGCGCGTAGGAGGAGATGTAGAGGTAGACGTTCTCGCCCTTGCGGTCGGGCACCAGCGTGTGCGTGTGGGAGCCGCAGTTCGTCTCGACCGACTTGATGTACTTCGGGTTGGTCTTGTCGGAGACGTCGAAGATGCGGATGCCCTCCCAAGACTCCTTGACCGAGGCGGGCTGGGAGGCGCTGTTGCACGAATCGTTGTTGCGCGAGGAGTCGACGGAGCCGAACAGCAGGTTGCCGTAGATGGACATGTCCATCTGGCCGCCCGGGCAGACCACCGAGCTGACCAGCGACGTCTTCTTCGGGTTCTTGATGTCGTAGATCGAGAAGCCGTAGTAGTTGCCGACGTAGGCGTAGTCGCCCTGGAAGGCCATGTCCGTGTGGATGTCGGCCAGGGCTTCGGGCTTCGGCACGTTGGTGACGTGCTTGATGTTGGGGCTCATGACGATCTCGCCGGGAGCCGGGATGTCCGCGGCCTGGACCGGTAAGGTCACGCTGCCCAGCAGCGCGACCGTCGCCACCAGGGTGAGGGCCCTGCGGAGGGTGAACACTCGGGATCCTCCTATAAAGGGGGCATAAATCTAGGTCATCCTCGCCTTAACCGGCCTCCACAAGCCAGCACACAACTTGTCAATTTTTGTTCCGGTTCGTCGTCTTCAAATTTGTCCGGTTATGGCCTAGAGTGCGCATTCTCGACCAAGTCAGTCAGGGAGGTTGGGTGCGCGCTGCGCTCATTGTCGTCATGGGCACGGTCGTTGCCCTCTCAGGCTGCAGCAGCTCCCCGCCGCAGGCCCCGCGCGCCGACTCGACCGCGCCGGTGATCGCTCCCGGCCGTCCCGGCGACCAGGCCAAGACGCTGTCGCCGAGCGAGGCCGCCACCGCCGTCCCCTCGCCCACCGCCAACGCGGCCGACATCAAGTACGTCCAGGACATGATCATCCATCACCGGCAGGCCCTGGACATGGCCCTCCTCGCCCCCAGCAGGGCGGACTCGGCCAAGCTGAAGAGCCTGGCCGGCCGGATCAAGGACGCCCAGGGGCCGGAGATCCAGTTCATGACGACCTGGCTGCGGGAGCAGGAGCAGTCGGTGCCCGACCATCACGCCGCGCACGACGGCATGCCGGGCATGGCCACGCCCGAGCAGCTCGAGGCGCTGAAGGCGGCCAAGGGCAAGGACTTCGACCGGACGTTCCTGCAGCTCATGATCAACCACCACCTCGGCGCGATCAAGATGTCGGAGCAGGTCCTGACCACCGGCTCCCACATCCGCGTCGAGGAACTGGCCACCGACGTCAGCGTGACCCAGGCGGCCGAGATCCGCCGCATGCAGGAGATGCAGTCCGCCCTCTAGCCACCTTCCGGCCCCGGTTCCACGCCGTCCGACCGGCTTCCACTCTCCACACCCGTTTCCCGGGACTTGGGGACGCACCTCCAGCACCCCACTTCCAAGCTCCTGACAGGCGCGTCGGACGTCCCGCCTCCATGCCTCCGGCCCGGCAAGGGCCTGGCAGACGCGTCGGACGTCCCGCCTCCATGCCTCCGGCGGGTGCATCCGGCGCGCGACGGCCGGGATAGCGGCGGGGTCGTGGGGGGGCGTGTCGACCCAGGGGGCGAGGGGCGCTGGGGGCCCGGCGGTCTGGAGTGCGGGTGGGCGCTGGGGCGCATCGGCGGGGAACCGGTGGCCACGGAGCCTCGCGTGCCGTCCGTCGCCGGGCCGGTCAGGAGCCGACGCGCCAGGAGTGCAGGTAGTCCTCCTGCTCAGGGGTGAGCACGTCGATGCCGATGCCGGCGGCGGCCAGTTTGAGCCTGGCCACCTCGTGGTCGATCTCCTCGGGAACGTCGTAGACGCCGGGGTCGAGCCGGGAGCGCTCGCCCGCCAGCCAGGCCACGGCGAGGGCCTGCGCGGAGAACGACATGTCCATGACGGCCGCGGGATGGCCCTCGGCGGCGGTGAGGTTGACCAGCCGCCCCTCGGCGAGCAGCAGCAGCCGCCGGCCGTCGGGCATGACGTACTCGTCGGTGTTGGGCCGCACCCCGCGGTGCACCTCGGCGGCTATCTCGTCCAGCGCCCGCACGTCGATCTCCACGTCGAAGTGCCCGGCGTTGGCCAGGATCGCGCCGTCCTTCATGACCGACAGGTGCTCGGCCCTGATCACGTCGCGATTGCCCGTCACGGTGACGAACAGGTCGCCGACCATCGCCGCCTGCGCCATCGACCGCACTTCGTAGCCCTGCAGGGTCGCGTCGAGCGCCTTCACGGCGTCGATCTCGGTCACGATCACCCGCGCCCCGAACCCCTTGGCCCGCTCGGCCACGCCCCGCCCGCAGAACCCGAACCCGGCCACGACGACCGTGCGGCCGGCGAGCATGGTGTTGGTGGCGCGCATGATGCCGTCGAGCGTGGACTGACCGGTGCCGTAACGGTTGTCGAACATGCGCTTGGTACGCGTGTCGTTCACGGCCACCATGGGGAACCGCAACGCGCCCTCCGCGGCCATCTGCCGGAGCCTGATGATCCCGGTGGTGGTCTCCTCACAGCCGCCGCTGACAATTTCGAGCAGGTCAGTACGCTCGGTGTGGAGAATGTTCACCAGATCGCACCCGTCGTCGAGCACGAGATCGGGCTCGATGTCGAGCGCCTGGTGAATGTGCCGGTAGTAGGTGGCCCGATCGACCCCCGCGCGCGCGTGCACACCGATCCCGTACATCCGCAGCGCCTCACCCACGTCGTCCTGAGTGGACAGGGGGTTGGACGCGGCCAGCGCGATCTCGGCCCCTCCGGCCTTCAACGCCCCCATCAAGACGGCGGTCTCGGCGGTGACGTGCAGGCAGGCGGCGATCTTCAACCCGTCAAGCGGACGCTCGAGCCCGAACCGCTCGCCGATCGCGGTCAAAACCGGCATCGAACGAGCAGCCCAGGAGATCTGCCGCTCGCCACTTTCCCAGAGATCCATGCCAGCCCTTTGTACGAAAAGATGGCCAAGAATACGCGTCGTCACGGCGAGCAACCCGCGAGCCTTCACGACCGGCCATGACGGACGGAGGTGACGTCGGCGCGTGCGGCCCAGCGTGCGCAGCCGTAACGGATGGGGTTGATGGGCGCGCGGCCCACGCAGCCGCACAAGATGCGGGTTTGATGGGCACGTGGCCCACGCAGCCGCACAAGATGCGGGTTTGATGGACGCGGCCCACCGTCGCAACCGTAACGGATGGGTGGGCAGGGCCCACCGTACACGGCTGTACAAGGTGCGGGTGATGGGCCTCGAAAAGGGAGAGCTCCGGGAGGCGAGAAACCCCCCGGAGCTCATGAGAATTCAGTACCGGTAGTGGTCGGACTTGTAGGGGCCCTCGACGTGGACGCCGATGTAGGAGGCCTGTTCCTTGGTGAGCTCGGTCAGCTTGACGCCCAGGGCGTCGAGGTGCAGGCGGGCGACCTTCTCGTCCAGGTGCTTGGGCAGGGTGTAGACGCCGATCGGGTACTCGGACGTCTTCGCGAACAGCTCGATCTGCGCGATCACCTGGTTGGTGAACGAGTTGGACATGACGAAGCTCGGGTGGCCGGTCGCGCAGCCGAGGTTCATCAGCCGGCCCTCGGCCAGGACGATGATCGAGTGCCCGTCGGCGAAGACCCACTCGTCGACCTGCGGCTTGATGTTGTTCCTGACGATGCCGGGCAGCTTGGCCAGGCCGGCCATGTCGATCTCGTTGTCGAAGTGGCCGATGTTGGAGACGATCGCCTGGTGCTTCATCTTCGCCATGTGGGCGGCGGTGATGATGTTGAAGTTGCCGGTGGCGGTCACGAAGATGTCGGCGATGCCGACGACCTCGTCCAGCGTCGTCACCTGGAAGCCGTCCATGGCCGCCTGGAGCGCGCAGATCGGGTCGATCTCGGTCACGATGACCCGGGCGCCCTGGCCGCGCAGCGCGTCGGCGCAGCCCTTGCCGACGTCGCCGTAGCCGCAGACCACGGCCACCTTGCCGCCGATCAGCACGTCAGTGGCGCGGTTGAGGCCGTCGATGACGGAGTGGCGGCAGCCGTACTTGTTGTCGAACTTCGACTTGGTGACCGAGTCGTTGACGTTGATGGCCGGGAAGAGGAGCTGGCCGTTCTTGTGCATCTCGTAGAGACGGTGCACGCCGGTCGTGGTCTCCTCGGTGACGCCCTTGATGCTCTCGGCGATCGCGGTCCACTTCTTGTCGGTGCCGACCGTGCGGGTGAGCAGGTCGATGATGACGTGCCACTCCTCGGGGTCCTCCGCGGTGGCCGGCGGCACGGCGCCCGCCTTCTCGTACTCGGCGCCCTTGTGCACCAGCAGCGTGGCGTCGCCGCCGTCGTCGAGGATCATGTTGGGGGTGCTGCCGTCAGGCCACGTTAGGGCCTGCTCGGTGCACCACCAGTACTCCTCCAGCGTCTCGCCCTTCCAGGCGAACACCGGCACGCCCTGCGGGTCGTCAACGGTGCCGTTGGGGCCGACGACCACCGCGGCGGCGGCGTGGTCCTGCGTGGAGAAGATGTTGCAGCTGACCCAGCGGACCTCGGCGCCGAGGGCGACCAGCGTCTCAATGAGGACGGCAGTCTGGATCGTCATGTGCAGGGAGCCCATGATCCTCGCACCGCGAAGGGGCTGGGAGGCCGCGTACTCCTTTCGGACCGCCATGAGGCCGGGCATCTCGTGCTCGGCGAGCCGGATCTCCTTGCGACCGAAGTCGGCCAGTGAAAGGTCTGCGACCTTGAAGTCCATCGGGGTTCCCCTCGCGACGCGGATGGTTTGTCGGCAACGAGTTTAGGCGGCCCTTTGGTGGGGTCGCATCTTCAGGCGTGCAAAGCTGACGCAAGAATGTAAGGATGCGCATCACTGAGGCCGCCAAGCGGCTCGGCATGTCCCCGCGAATGCTCCGATACCGGGAGGCACTCGGCCTGCTGCCACCGGTGCGGGAGCAGGGGGCGCACCGGCGGTTCGGTCCAGAGGAGCTGGCCGCGGTGGCGCAGGGGGTGGAGCTGGAGAAGCGGTTCGACGTCTCGCCGGCCGAGCTGGCGTTCGCGCTGCGGGTGCTGACCGAGCCTACGGTGGCGGCGGCCGTGCGCGACCTCGGGGTTCGGATCGGGCGCATCCAGGTGCCCCGCCGTGCCCTGGACTTCGAGAAGGAGAAGGCGCTCCGCCTGCTCCGCCCGCCCGGCCGCTGACGCCTCAGCCCCTTACGGGCGGCGGCCCTCGCTCCCCTCGAGCGGCTTGATCCCACGTCCACCAGCGTGCCCCCACCCCCCATGCGCGGCCACCCGTAGAGGACCCCACTCCGCGCGGGAAACCCTCTGCCGACCCCGCTCAGGCGGCCGGGGTGGCGAGCTGCTGGGCCAGCCAGGGCAGGGCCTGCGGGAGCTCCCGGTTCCAGGTGTTGAAGTTGTGGCCGCCGCTGGGCAGGAACAGCGACGACGCCCGCATCGGCGGCTTCACCGCGCCCAGGAACCGCACTGTCGCGGGGTAGTCGCTCTCGCCCTTCTTGCTGCTGGTGACGAGCACGTTCACGGGAGGCGCGGGCAGGTTCGCCAGCCGCCACATGAGGTCGTTGCGCTGCTCGACCGACTTGTCCCGCTGGAACAGGTCACCAGTGGTGTGGTCGATGATCGTCTTGAAGTAACCCGACAGCGAGACGGCCGCGGAGAACTGCTCGGGATGGCTCATGACGATCTTGAGTGCGCAGTAGCCGCCGGTCGAGCCGCCCAGGATCCCCCACGAGTCCCGTCCCGAGGCCACCCGATAGTGAGCGATCACGTCCTGTTTGACATCGTTCGCGAAGTACGACTGCACCTGCGGCCCTTGTGGCACGTCCACGCACTCGGTGTCGCGCGGCAGCACCACGCTGGGCCGCATCATGACCAGGATCGTGGGCTTGACCTGGCCCTCGGCGATCGCCTTCGCCATCCGCCCCGGCAGGTCGAGCCGGGTCATGAGGTTGCGTGGGTCGCCCGGATAGCCGGTGAGGGCGATGATCGCCGGGAAGTGCTCCGTCTTGTGCTCCAGATACGCCGACGGCAGGAACACGTACGCCTCCTCACTCAACCGCGTGGACTGGCCCGGCATGATCACCTGCTCGATCCGCCCGCCCGGCACCGGGCGGCTGCTGAGCACCTGCAGCCCCGTGGCGGCGATCGTGATCGGCGCCGTCGCCGTGTCGGTGCCCAGCAGGTCGCTCCAGGAGCTGTAGAAGCCGAAGTACGAGTTCGTCGCCAGCCCCAGGGCGGCCAGCGTGAGCACCTGGCAGGCCGCCAGCACACCCACCCGGCCCAGCACGGCCCGCCAGCTCCTCGCGCTCAGCCGCGGCCAGAGCCACACCGTCGTCACCAGCGCCGCCACCGCGAGCACCGCCGTCGTGACCAGCAACCCGATTGAGGTGAGTCCCATGAGGTATGGAATACATGCCTGCGCGTAAGCACAGAGTTAACACGCTGATTACCACGCGTGGTCTTCAATCCGAGTTGTGAAGCGTTCCTGGATCCCCGCCGTCGCCGGTTACGCGTCCTTGGCGATCGGCCTTCTGGACATCGGCAAGGCCGTGTTCCCCCATTTCGAGCACACCAGGATGGGCGAATGGTCCGACCTCCTGCCGGGCATCGTCTCGACAGTCGCCAGGGCATCCTCACTGGTCATCGGCATCATGCTGGTGATGATCGCGCACGCGCTGCGCCGGGGGAAGGTGCGGGCCTGGCGCGCGGTCGTGGTGCTGCTGCCGGTGAGCGCCATCATGAGCTTCGTCCACCTGCGACCCGCCTCGGCCGTGATCAGCCTCGCCCTGCTGGCCGTGCTGGTGGTGGGCAGGCGCGAGTTCTCCGCGCTCTCGGACCCGCGCTCGCGCTGGCGGGCCCTGGGCAACCTGCTCGTGCTCGGCGCCATCGACACCGGCCTCGGCTATGCGATCATCAGTGCCCGTCCCCGTGTGCTCGCGGGCCATCCGAGCGTGCTCGACCGCCTCGAACACGTCTACCTGGGCCTGGTGGGAATCGAGGGACCCATCACGTTCACCGTCGAGCGGGTCTCCGACCTGGTCTACTTCTCCCTGCTCGCGCTCGGCACGCTCACCGCCGTCACCACGCTCTACCTGGCCCTGCGCCCTGAACGCCCGATCGCGGAGCTCACCGAGGACGACGAGCGGCGCCTGCGCGACCTGCTCGCCCAGCACGGCGAACGCGACTCGCTCGGCTACTTCGCGCTGCGGCGGGACAAGAGCGTGCTGTTCTCCCCCTCGGGGAAGGCCGCCATCGCCTACCGGGTGGTGTCCGGGGTCATGCTGGCCAGCGGCGACCCCATCGGCGACCGCGAGGCCTGGCCCGCGGCGATCAAGGTGTTCATGAACGAGGCCAGGCGGCACGCCTGGGTGCCCGCCGTCATCGGCTGCGGCGAGACCGGCGGTGAGGTGTGGACCCGTGAGGCCAGGATGTCCGCACTGGAGATCGGCGACGAGGCCGTGATCGACGTCGCCGACTTCACGCTGGAGGGCCGCGCGATGCGTAATGTCCGGCAGATGGTCAACAGGACCGAGCGGGCCGGCTACACCTGCCGCGTACGCCGCACCGCCGACCTGACCGGGGAGGAGAGGGAGCGCATCCGGCAGGCCGCCGACTCCTGGCGCGGCACCCAGACCGAACGCGGCTACTCCATGGCGCTCGGCCGCTTCGGCGACCCCGTGGACGGCGACTGCCTGGTGTGCACCGCCCACAAGGACGGCGAGCTCAGCGCCCTGCTGCACTTCGTGCCGTGGGGACCGCACGGCATCTCACTCGACCTCATGCGGCGCGACCGCGACGCCGAGCCCGGGCTCAACGAGCTCCTGATCGCCAAGACCCTCCAGGCCGCGCCCGCCCTGGGCATCAGGCAGGTCTCGCTGAACTTCGCCATGTTCCGCGCGGTCCTGGCCCGCGGCGAGCGCCTCGGCGCCGGCCCGGTGCTGCGCGCGTGGCGGGCGCTGCTGATCTTTCTGTCGCACTGGTTCCAGATCGAGTCGCTCTATCGGTTCAACGCCAAGTTCCGGCCGATCTGGGAGCCCCGCTTCGTGGTCTATCCGAACGCCCGCGACCTGCCGCGCATCGGGGTCTCGGCGCTGCAGGCCGAGGCGTTCATCAGCCTGGGCGGCCCCCATTGGCTTCGTCTGCGCCTTCCCTGGCTGCGTCCGGCCCGGCTCACCTCATGACCCCGCCCCGTACTTCGGCCGGGGTCCTTGAGCGAACGGCTCAGCTCGAGGTGGCCTCGGAGGGCGAGCCGGACGGGGTGGCGCGGAGACGGTCCAGGTCGGGCTCCAGGTAGATGACGCGGGCGATCGGCACGGCGTCGCGGATGCGACGCTCGGCCTCGTCGATGCCATGTGCGACCTCGGCGGCCGTGTCGTCGCGAGCCACCGCGATCTTCGCCGCCACCAGCAGTTCCTCCGGCCCCAGGTGCAGCGTGCGCATGTGGATGATCCTGGCCACCTCGGGCGTGCTCTCCAGGGCGGTCCGGATCCGCGCCTCCATCTCGGGCGTGGCGCCCTCGCCGACGAGCAGCGACTTGGTCTCCATGGCCAGCACGATCGCGATCACGGCCAGCAGCACACCGATCATCAGGGTGCCGATGCCGTCCCAGACGCCGTCGCCGGTGATGACCGCCATCGCCACGCCGAAGAGCGCGAAGACCAGACCGAGCAGCGCGCCGAGGTCCTCGAGCAGGATGACCGGCAGCTCGGGCGACTTGGACCGGCGGACGAAGGCCACCCACGACTGCTTGCCGCGTAGCCCGTTCGACTCCTTGATCGCCGTACGGAACGAGAACCCCTCGGCGATGATCGCGAAGATCAGCACCGCGAACGCCCAGATCGGCGACTCCACCGCCTGCGGTTCGGAGATCTTGTGGACACCCTCGTAAATCGAGAACGCCGCGCCGATCGTGAACAGCACCACGGCCACCACGAAGGCGTAGAAGTAACGTTCGCGGCCGTAGCCGAAGGGATGCTCCTTGGTGCTGGCCCTGGCCGCCCGCTTGCCACCGATCAGCAGCAGCACCTGGTTGCCCGAGTCGGCCACCGAGTGGATGCCCTCCGCCAGCATCGAGGAGGACCCCGTGAAGAAGGCGGCCACGAATTTGCACACGGCGATTGCCAGGTTCGCGGACAATGCCGCAATGATCGCTTTCGTTCCGCCGCTCGCGCTCACCGATCTTCTCCAGTCATAAAGATCACGTACAAAGGCCTGAAAAGGGATCCTATTGCGAAATTCTGGCCTTCAGCTCAGTGATCGCCGACACAGGGGTCGGGTCGATGGCGTATCCCAACGCCAGATACGTGCTCGCGTAGTCGCCGAGCGCGATCAGCGTGGCCACCCGTTCCAGCGGGTGCACGCCCTCTGCCGTGAGCTCCGTCACCGGCACGTCGCGGTCGTTCGCGACCCGTATCGACGCCTCGCGGCGCCGCGCCACCTGGGGGTGTTCATCGACGTCGCGCAGCACGACGAGCCTGAGCGTGCGCCCGGCCGTGTCGGCGAAGATGTCTCGCTCGGCCAGCGGCCCCTCGAAGACCGAGATCTGGTTGTGGTCGGCCTCGGGCAGCTCGCCGTAGATGGCGGGATATTTCGCGTTCGTGTTGAGCTGGCAGGCCAGCCGGTACGCCGCCACCGCCGCCGCGGCCGACGACCCCCAGATCATCGGCACGCTCTCGGCCAGATCCATGGCCAGCGACTTGCCCGGGTTGATGAACGACTCGCTGGACGGCCTGCACCGGTGTGCCATGTCCTCCAGCGTCTTGGCCACCCGTTCGAACAGCTCGGCGTCGGCCTGGACGAGCCGCAGTCCTGCCGCGGCAACGATGAGGGGCATGGCAAGCAGCCAGAGGTTGGCCCTGGACTGGCCGCTGATCGGCACCGGCACGTACGTCGCCGACGCCTGGGTGGCGATGGCCTCAAGCGGGGAGCCCGGAGCGCCCACGCCGAGCAGCGTGCAGCCGCGCCGCACGGCCTGGGTGGCGACGGACAGCGTCTCCTCGGCCGCACCGGAGCCGGAGACGGCGATGACCAGGTCGGTGGCGCCCACCCAGCCGGGGAGCTGGTAGGAGCGCAGCGGCACGATCGGCAGCGGCGCGCCGTTGCCGACGACCGCCGCGAGGATGTCGCCCGCGATGGCCGAGCCGCCCACGCCCACGACCACGATGGCACGAGGGCGCCCGTGGCCGGTCAGGCGGCCGACGACCTCGGCCTCGACGGCGGTGCGGTAGCCGGTGCGTACGTGGGCCGCCGACGCGGCGACCGCCGGCAGCATCCCGCCAGGATCGGCCTCGCTGAGGTGACGCTGATCGTCGAGCCGCTCGGGCTCCCAGGTCACGGCTTCCTGGCCTCGTCGACGAGCAGGACGGGAATGTCATCCCGTACCGGATAGATCAGGCCGCAGCCCGTGCAGGCCAGTTCCTCGGTCTCGGTCTCGGCACGCAGAGGAGCCTTGCACGCCGGACAGGCCAGGATCTCCAGCAGCCAGTCGTCGATCTTCACTCTGACACCCTTCCCACGATGGCGAGGACCTCGTCCCTGATCGCCTTCATCTCGGTCTCGTCGGCCGCCTCGGCGTTCAGCCTGAGCAGCGGCTCGGTGTTGGAGGCCCGGAGGTTGAACCACCAGCCGGACCCGGTCACGGTCAACCCGTCGAGCTCGTCGAACTCTCCCCGTCCGGTGAACGCCTCCCGCACTCGGCGCAACGCGTCGCCCTGGTCCGCCACGGCGCTGTTGAGCTCGCCCGAGGCGTGATAGCGGGAGTAGACCTCCAGCACCTCCGACAGCGGCCGCTCCTGCTCGCCGAGCGCGGCCAGCACATGCAGCGCCGCCAGCATGCCGGAGTCCGCGAACCAGAAGTCACGGAAGTAGTAGTGGGCCGAGTGCTCGCCGCCGAAGACGGCTCCCGTCCGGGCCATCTCGGCCTTGATGAACGAGTGCCCGACCCGCGTACGCACGGGCACGCCGCCGTGCTCGCGCACGATCTCGGGAACCCCGAGCGACGTGATCAGGTTGTGAATGATCGTCGCCCCCGGATATTTGGCCAGCTCCCGCGCCGCGACCAGTGCCGTGACGGCCGACGGGGAAACCGATTCTCCACGCTCGTCGATCACCCAGCACCGGTCGGCGTCGCCGTCGAACGCCAGCCCGATGTCGGCCCCGCTCTCGACCACGGCCCGCTGGAGGTCGACGAGGTTCTGTGGCTCGATGGGGTTGGCCTCGTGGTTGGGGAAGTCGCCGTCCAGCTCGAAGTAGAGCGGGGTCAGCTCGATCGGCAGGCCCGCGAACACGGCCGGCACAGTGTGCCCGCCCATGCCGTTGCCCGCGTCCACGACGACCTTGAGCGGCCTGATGCGCGTGAGGTCGACGAGCGTGCGCAGGTGGTCGGCGTAGCCCTGCAGCAGGTCCTTCTCGATCAACGACCCGCTGGGCGTGGCGGTGACCCCCACCAGCTCGGCGGCCCTGTCGCGGATCTCGCGCAACCCCGTGTCGCCGCCGATCGGCACCGCGCCGGACCGGCACATCTTCATGCCGTTGTAGCGCGCGGGGTTGTGGCTGGCGGTGAACATCACGCCGGGCAGCCCAAGGCTCCCGCTGGCGTAGTAGAGGAGATCGGTGGAGCCGAGCCCCGCGTGCACCACATCGGCGTCGCGCGAACGGGCGCCCCGGATGAACGCGTCGGCCAGCGGCACGGACGACTCGCGCATGTCGTGCGCGACGACGACGGACTCGGCCCCCGTGACTTCGACGAAGGCCGCCCCTACGGCCTCGGCGGTCGGCTCGTCGAGCTCATCGGGCACCACCCCGCGAACGTCGTACGCTTTGAAGATCTTGGCGAGGTCGCCCACTCTCCAGCTCCGCCCCTAGGTCGTTTCTCCGTGCTCATCGAGCGTCTTTCGTCAGCTTAGCGATCCTGGGCAGGACATAGGGTCCCCGAACGTTTCCCATCGTCGCGGGAGGGCATGGGCGCGCGGCCGGGATCGCTCTCTGATCAGCGGCACGTGTTCGGCCTCAGTCGCGTGACGACCGAGGCACGCCTGGAGTCGCGCGGCCTACCGGTCGCGGTGCTGCTGGGCCGACCGCAGAACGCGCAGATGGCCCCTGCGGCCGACTTCGACGCCCTGGCCGACCGGCTCACCGCCACCGGACGGCGTGGGCCGCGCGGCCTCTCTGACCGCGTTGGCCAGCGCCTCGAGATCGTCGGAACTCGGGGAGGCACCGTCCGTGGGCAGCCGTACCACCTCCCAGCCGCGGGGAGCGGTCAACCGCTCGGCGTGTTCGGCGCACAGGTCGTAACAGTGTGGCTCCGCGTACGTCGCCAGAGGGCCCAGAACAGCGGTCGAGTCGGCGTATACGTACGTGAGCGTGAAGACGGCAGGCTGACTGCAGGCGGTGCGGGAACAGCGGCGGACGGGGCTCACGGAGGGACCGTATCTGGTAAGAGTGCGAGGCGCCACTATCTGAGCGCTCTTAACGAGCGTGTCGCCACAATTCGGACACCTGTCGCAGCCTTTCCACCCACATGCCCCGAAGACTCCAGACCCGGAAACCCCGAAATCAACGGGCGATCACGTCTCCTCGGCACCGCGCGCGAGCCCTATTCCGGGCATGCGTTCCACATCATCTCCACTGCCCGCAATCCACCTCCTTGCGACCCCGTCACAGACGACCGCTGACACACGGAAACATGCATTTCGGGATGACACCACTCCCCAGAGCCACCGGCCGAGACCCTTAGACTTGCTGTCGTGACTCAGAAGCGCGGTCCCAGACGGCGCGATCGCCACGGTCGCGGCCTCCGCGGCCCGCTCGCCCCCTCCCACGTGCCCATGGCCAAGTCCCGCAGCGAACGCTTCGACGATCTCGTGCTCGACGCGGTGGACCGGCTCCGCCCCCGCTGGGAGCGCCAGTTGTCGGCCGTGGAGTTCGCGGTGGAGGAGGTCCCACCGCTCAGCGAGCTGGGCGACGGGCCCAGTCTGAGCTCGGACCCGATCCCGTTCGGCCGCGCGGACGCGGCAAGCGGCCAGAAACCGGCGTCGATCGTGGTGTACAGGCGACCACTGGAGGCCAGGGCGAGAGACCGGGACACCCTGGGCGCCATGGTCCACGACACGGTGGTGGAGCAGGTGGCCACCCTCCTGGGCCTCTCCCCAGAAACCGTCGACCCCGGCTACGACGACCGCGGCTGACCCCAGCCCCAGAGACATCATCCTCCGCCAGGCGAGGTCCTCGCCCGCGCTTCGCGCGACGGCAGCTCGGGCTGCGTCCTGCGGGGGCGAGCCCCCGCACCCCTCGGACGCAACCCCGATCACCACACGGCAAAGATGCCCGACCATGCAGCTCATGAGTTGAACATGCTCTGGAAGCTGAATGGCGCTCCTGCGTCCGGTAGTCAGGCAGAGCGGGAACGTGCTACCGGGTACGAAGCGTAGATTGCCAGTGATCAAGAACCATTGGTGGCGTCCGTCCGCACGTGCAGGTGCCCCTCGGTTGGTAAGGCGGGGAGCTGGGCTGGAAGTACGGAGCACAGGACGTATCGGCATTTCTCTGCCACGCGGCAGGAGCCATGGTTGGCCGAGGCATGAAGCAGGTCGAGGCGGCCACCGCTTTGATCAGGCCGATCGCGGCGATGTGGGACGGCTCGAGAGGGTCGTTGAGATACAGGCCGCAGGCCGGTCCGGTGCCTCTGCCGGGCTTCCGGCGTGGAATCCGGAGAACTGGTAGACGTCCCGGCCGGCCGGCCAGATGGCGAAACCCCAGGTGTGCAGGGCGTCCTTAGTCGAGCGTGGCTATCGCGGCCCGTAGTTCGTCGAGCGTCTGGCGCGTGAGGTCAGCGAGCGTCTGCTGATTGGTGCGATCGGACCAGAGGTCGAAGGCATCGTCGAAGGCGCGGGTGCCGAGTTCGGCAGCAAGGCTCGCGGTCGGATCCGGCACGCCGCGCTTGCGGAGTGCGTCGGTCATGGCTCCAGCGAGGCGCGTGCGCTTCAACGCGGCGCGCTCCCGCAGTTCGCTGTTGTCGGCGATGACTGTGAGGAGCCGGGCGGCGAACTCGCGGCGGTCGTCGGTGAAGGTGGCCGTGAGGGCGTCGAGGGCCGCGGCGACCGCCTGCAGCGGCGTGGCTGAGCCAGGCGACGCCGCGATCGCCTCGGCCAGGAGCCGGCTGTGCGTCTCCTGGCCTGCGAACAGCACCTCCCGCTTGTCGGGGAAGTGCCGGAAGAAGGTGGTCTTGGTCAGCCCGGCTCGCTCGGCGATCCCGTTGACGGTGGTGGTGTCGTAGCCCTGCTCGGTGAACAGGTCGATGGCGGCGCGCACCAACCGCTCCCGCGCATTCGGTTCCCATCGAGCCATGGGGGACAGCATAGGCGATGTGACTTGGTGCCGTCACGCCTGCTACCGTGACGGTACCAAGTCACATCACCTCGTCTTGTCCGGACGGGGCGAGTCATCCCCAAGGGAGCTCTTCATGCGCGTCTTCGTCACCGGTGCCAGCGGCCACATCGGATCGGCCGTGGTGCCCGAACTGCTCCAGGCCGGACACCAGGTCGTCGGCCTGGCCCGATCCGATGCCTCGGCCGCCGCCGTCCAGGCCATGGGCGCCCAGGTCCGCCGCGGCGACCTCGGTGACCTGAACGGGCTGCGCGAAGCCGCGGCCGACGCAGACGGCGTCGTCCACCTCGCGTTCGACCACGACACCATGACCGCAGGGGGCTTCGCCGGCGCGGCCGCCGCCGACCACGCCGTGGTCCAGGCACTCGGCGACGCACTGGCCGGCACGGGCAAGACCCTCATCGGCGTCGGCTTGACGCGCACAGGCGACGCCAAGCGCGACGCGGCGATCGACGCCAACCCCCGCTCCGCCACCGCACGCACGATCGCCGGACTCGCCGACCGCGGCGTCCGATCCATACTCGTCGCGATTCCGCCAGTCACACACAGCGCAAGGGACCGGCACGGCTTCATCCCCACGCTGATCAAGATCGCCCGTGACACGGGCGTGTCCGGCTACATCGGAGACGGCGCCAACCGCTGGCCGGCCGCTCACACCCTCGACGTCGCACCCCTCTACCGGCTGGCGCTGGAAAAGGCGCCGGCCGGAGCGCAACTGTACGCCGCGACCGAACAGGGCATCACGGTGCGCGAGATCGCCGAGACCATCGGACGCCACCTGGACATCCCGGCCGTGAGCATCCCCGCCGAGCAGGCCGCCGACCACTTCAAGAACTTCCCGTTCGTCACGCTCGACATCACGATGTCGAATGCGGAAACCCGGCGACTACTGGGCTGGGAGCCGGTCCACCCCGGCCTGATCGCCGACGTTGAGCAAGGCCACTACTTCACACCGCTGCACTAGGCATGCCAGAGGGCGGCAAGCTGCCGGGTGGCCAGCCGGGACGGTATGGCGCGTAGCAACGTGTCGCGTAGCCACGCGGCGATGCCGGTCTGGGAGGTCAGCCGCGATTGCCGGGACGCCGCCAGCATGATGCGGTTGGCGCTGGGCCTGCGCTCGGCGTCGTAGCGCAGGAGCCGCTGGGCGACGTCCGCCGGCTCGGCGCCGGTCAGGTGGCGGGTCAGTACGGCCGCGTCTTCGAAGGCCTGGCTGGCGCCCTGGCCGAGGTCTGGTGGCATCGCGTGCGCGGCGTCACCGAGGAGCGCGATCCTGCCGGCCGCGAACGAGGGCAGGGGTTCGGCCAGGCGGGTGATCGGGTCGACGTAGATGTCGGCGGGCGGGGTGGCCTCGATCAGTGCTGTGACGAGGGGGTGCCAGTCGGCCATCAGGGACAACATCTGCCGGCGTGCCTCGTCCGCGCCGGGCGGCGTGCCGTGCAGGACGGAGTCGGTGAACCAGTACAGGCGGTCCTCACCGACGGGGAAGAGGCCGAACATCGCCCCGCTGCGGCGGTCGACCAACTGGCTGGCGAGCAGGTCCGGTGCCAGGCCGGGAGGACGGGACAGCATGCCGCGCAGGTCCATCCGGCCGGTCCGCCGCAGCCCGGGGTGGCCGGGAAAGAGCTGTGCGCGCAGCTTGCCGGCGATGCCGTCGGCCGCGATCACGGCGTCCGCTCTCGCGACGGGATTTCCACCGCTGATCACGGTCACCCCGGTGGGGTCAGGCTCCAGACGCTCGACCGGGGTCGCGGTTCGCACCAGGTCGGGGGGCAGCGGGGCGCGTAGTGCCCGGTGCAGTTCCGCTCGGTCGATGATGGCGGGCGTCCCGACCTCCTGCTGCGCCTGGACCGGATCGGTGATCAGCAGCGGCCGTCCGCGCCAGTCCCGCAACCCCGCGCGGGTCGCATGCATGACGTGCCCGCGAACGTCTCCGGCCAGCCCCAGCGCGTCCAGCGCGCGGAGCCCGTTGGGCATGACCACGATCCCGGTGCCCGCTTCCCGGAGCTCGGCGCCCCGTTCGAAGAGTGTCACCTCGTGGCCCAGGCGATGCAGCCCCACCGCGGCCGCCACTCCTCCGAGTCCGGCGCCGACCACCACGATCCTCATGAGACCTCCTCGCCGTTTACTACGATCGTACTAGTACGGCTATTGGTAGCGTGGTCGTATGCCGCCCACCAATCCGGCCCGTCGCCGAGCCCTCGCCGATGCCGCCATCGAACTGCTGGCGTCCTCAGGCGTGCACGGACTGACCCATCGCGCGGTGGAGAAGGCAGCGGACCTCCCGACGGGAACGGCCTCGAACTACTTCCGCAGCCGGGAAGCGCTGCTGGTGGCCGCCGCCGAGCGCATCGCCGAGCTGCATCACGCCGGCACCGACCGGGCCACCGAGCAGCCCGCGACGCTGGTCGACCTGCTGACGGAATCGCTGCTCACAGCGGCGACCACCCTGCGCAACCGCTATCTGGCGATCTTCGAGCTGCGACTGGAGGCCGCGCGCCGTCCGGCGCTCGCCTCGGCGCTCGCGGGCCTGCAGGACACGGCGCTGCAAGTCACCGCCGGGCACCACGACAAACTCGGCCTCACCATCCCACGCGAGAAGATCCCCGCCCTGATCGCGCTCTACGGGGGCGCGCTGTTCACCCTGGTCAGCGCGCCGCCGGGGAGCGTCAGCAGGGACGTCGTCCAGAACGTGGTTCAGGTCATCGTGTACGGCTGTGCGGACGCGTCCAGAGATGCGTCGTGAGGTGTCGGCACGCAGGCGCTGAGGCCAGTGGCAGCGCTACCAGTCGAGTCCGTCGGCTTCCAGGGCTACTTGATCCGTTCGAGCAGCTGAACGGTCACGCTGTCCCCCGCCTCCTTACCGATCAGCTTCCGGATGTCCTCCTTCACCGGCAGCTTGTGCGTGCCGTCACCAAGTGCCATGAAGGAGCTCCGGAACGGTCGGCCGTCAATGGTCCCGCGGACCTTCACCAGTCCCCGAGTCCCGAAGAACTCGGCTGAACCGGGCATCACCACGTATGTCCATCCGCCCTTGTCCGGGCTCTTCAGCAACGTCGCCGTGAACTGCTTGTCGAGCTCCTGAACCACGTCGTTCTGACGCGCTGTAACAGCCATCACAGTTCTCCCTTCCGCTCTTCGACGATCTCGAGGCCGTTGCCGTCCGGGTCGCGCAGGGCGAACATCGGCGGGACGCCCTCCCACTGCAGCAGCTCGCCCACGTCGACCCCGCGTGCCACGAGCTCCTTGTGGAGGGAGGTCGCGTCCGCCGTGGTGAGCCGGATGCCCGTCTCGACGCCGGCGGTCTTCCCCGGGGCTGCCGGGAGGAGCGCGATCGAGGTCGCTCCCGGCGGCGCGACCTCGATCCACCGCCCACCCAGCTGCTCGACGGGCGCGTCCAGCCGCTTCTCCAGCCCCAGCGTGCCCACGTAGAACTCGACCGCGCGATCCTGGTCGGTGACGGGGACACCGATGGTCCTGACGCCGGTGATCGCGGTGCTCACTTGCTCGCCCACTTCGGGCCTCCTGTCGTTCGGCTCACTTTGTTGGACTCGCGAACCTCCCGAAACTCATCGCGGGGCCGAGGTGCTATCTCGGCCCCGCGGATCGTCCTCAAAGAAAGCCCATCACGATGGCCGCCGGTTCGTGGGTAGCCGGGCCTTACCGGCGGTCATGACGCGTCCCTCTCCGCGTGCTGGTGGCGGATGGTGAGCGTGTTCCATAGCTGTACGGCTTTGGCGTAGACGCCTCTGCCGGTCTCCTCGTAGCCGTCGCCCGCTCGTCGCAGGATGAAGTACTGGCCGGCTTCGGAACACAGCTGATACTTGTCGCAGCAGGACACTGCGACCACCCGCAGGCGCGGGCCATGTGGGATGTGCGGTTCCCAACGGTGCATTCAGCTCACTCTCGGGGCGCGGCGGCGGGACCGATCGGTATGGGGCGCCGCCGCGCCTGCTCAGGAAGCGGTCGTTTTAAGCCTCTGGTGGATGGGATTCGGTCCTCCGGGATGAGACGGGATATGGGATGTTCCCAGGCACGACGTTGCATCCGTGTGCGTTGAGCCAGTCCGCTGGGCGCACGACTCGCGCTGTTAGGGCGCGACGACGCGGGCGGTATCGGTCAAGGGTGGGAGGAGTGTCCACATTCGGGCTGGGGCCAGGGGTTGGGCCGTGATCAGGAGGCCGGTCTTCAGGCGGTCCTCCACCACCCTCGCCCCGTACACCTCCCCGGACACCGGAGTGACCGCCAGCGCGAAATCACCCTTCGCCTTGAGCTTGACGTTCTTGGTCCGGCCATCCCGCAGCTCCACCTCGAACGGCTTGTCCGGCGTCCCCTTCCCCGGCATCACCTGGACCCGTACCTTGCCCGGTCCTCCGAGCGCGGTGAGCACCAGGCAGGTGCCCGCGCCGTTGCGGGCCACCGTGCTGCCCAGGTCCAGGGGTGGGGTGCCGGCGGTGAAGGCGACGTCGGAGCGCTCGCCCGTGCCGGTGATAATCAGACCGGCCACGATCGGGGTCGAGGACGTCAGCACCAGGGCCGCCGAGGAGCCGCCCACGCCCGTGGTGACGTCCAGGGAGACCACGCTTCCCGCGGGCACGTCCAGCGACTCGCGGCCCTTCATGGCGTACTGGGCGTCCTCGCTCACCGCTTTGATCCGCACCAGAGCGTCGGCCTCGCCGGGCGCCGCGACCAGGAGCTCGCGGCGGCCGCCGCCTCCGGGGATTCCGGGTACGACGACGCGGGTGGCGGGCGGGGCGGCAGCGGGGAGCCAGTCGACGCCTCCGGTCTCCAGGGTGGTCCTGGCGGCCACCGCGAGCCGGCCGAAGACGGTGGTGACGCTCACCGCCATGATGTCCGCTGACGGGGCGAGGGTCTTGAGGTCGATCTCCCGGTGTTCACCTGGCGCGATCTCCAGCCCCGTGCCCTTGTCGCCCGAGATCGGCCCCTCGGCCGCGTAGACCTGCACGTCCGCGAGAGCCGGCGCCTTGTCGGCGTTCGTGAGGTGCAGGCGCACGTCGGCGTCGGCGGGCCCGGGGCCCACCAGCCAGGTCGCGGGAGCGGGCTCCGTGCAGCGGACTCCCGAGAGGCCGCGCTCCGCGCCTTCGGTGACGCGGGTGAGGTAGCCGGCCTCGAGCCCGGCGGGACCGTTGGTCACGTACGGCTTGGTGTTCGTCACCTTCTCCTGGGTCAGCGTGCCGGGCAGGTAGAGGCTGACCTGCTCGCCCTTAAGGCCTGGGCATACGGCGGTGACCGACTCGACGGGCACCTTCCGAGGTCCCTGCTGCGACGGCGCGTGCGCCGGAGGGGCCGGTCTGGTGACGAACGCGACGCCGTACAGGGCCGCCAGAGCGACGACGACCAGCGCCAGCAGTCCGAACCGGTTCTCCACGAATGCCTTCATGATCCATCACCGGCCCGAACCACGCCGAACACCTTCACGACGCACCCACCGGCACAGCGACTGGTGACTCGACGCCCTCGGGGGCGTTCTCGCGCCGCCCGGGCGCCGCCAGCACCGCCACAGCCAGCACCAGGGCTCCCTGCGCCCACAGCCAGGGCGTGTGCAGGGCGCTCGCCGGCTGGGAGGGCACGCGGGTGACAGGCTCGACCAGGCGCCACAGCCCGCCTGCCGCCGACAGGCTCATGCGTTCCAGCGACGGCTGCGAGTCGAGTGTCCTGGTCACCTCGGGTGAGACGGGCGGCGCCACGGCCACCATCAACACGCCGAGCCGGGCCAGCGTGGCCGCGTCCCCGCCGCGCCCGCCGATCAGGCCCTCCGCCGCCGTCGCCAGGCGGGTGCGGGCCTCGGACGCGGTAGGAAGCTCGGATTCGCCGATCAGCGGCGTGCGGCCGTGCAGCACGGTGAACGAGGACCCCTTGATCACCAGCGTCCGTTCCCCATGAGCGGTAAGGGTCGTCGCCAGCACGGGCAGCGTGTCCGGCGCGTCGCCCACGAGCGGCCCCCGCACACCGTTCACGACCCAGTAGCCGGCGGCCAGCAGCGGCGTGCTGAACGCCACCGCCGTCACCACGACGGCCCCCAGCCGCCGCAGCCCGCCCCCGGCACGTAGTTCGGCGAGCCGGTGGGCGGTCAGGCCCACGAGAACCACGAGCCCGGTGCCCGCGAACGCCAGCGGCACCCCCGGCCAGGCCGGGGAGCCCTCGACGGTGACGCGGCTGACCAGGATCGCGGCCAGCACCCCGTACAGGGTGACGCCCCAGCCGATGGCGACGATCATGCGCTGGCGGCGCATGAGGAGCGCGGCCAGGGCCGTGACCACCAGGCCCCCGCTCACCCAGAACGGCGGCAGCCCCGGCCCTCCGGGGTTGAGCGCCAGCAGCGACTCGGGCGCCGCCCCCGCGTCCACCAGCGCGGGATCGTGCAGGCCCGCTTCCAGCAGGATCCTGCCAGGGGAGGCCACCAGATCCGCCAGCCACGGGAACAGCAGCGCCACAGGCACCACGAGTGCGATGGCCATCGAGGTCACCACGCCGCGGAACGCCACGGCCGCCAGCACCCCCAGCACGGCGAGGAGCGGGTAGACCAGCGGCACGAACGCCGTCCCCACGGCCAGCAGCAGCCCGAGCCCCCATGCGGCGCGGCGGGCGCGGCGCCGGTCGCGGGACAACATCACCGTCCCGAGCCAGGCGTAGACCGGCACCAGCACGAACACCACGGCCGTGCCCAGCCGTCCCGCCGCGATCGCTCCCGTCGCGACCGGGAGCAGCGCGTACGTCCCAGCCGCCCACGCCCGCGCGGGCACCGCCGGGATGATGTGCCTGGTGGCCAGGTAGGCGGTCGCACCCGCCAGCGGCACCGAGCCGAGCAGCAGCACGGACACGGCCAGCCAGGTCTTGCCGAACGCGAGCGTGGACAGGGCCGCCAGCACGGCGACGTACGGGGGCGCCCAGGCGGTCGAGCCGAGCCCGATGTCGTGGAAGCCCTCGGTGTAGAAGGCCCACAGGTCGCCGGCGCCGCCCGTCACGGGGACGAGTGCGCCGCCGCCGAGCCGTTCGCCGCCGAGCAGGGACCGTTCGGCGACCAGCGCGACCACGGTCAGGGCCAGCATGAGGACGACGCCGGGGCGGCTGAGGAAGCGCTTGACCGCGCCGGTGTCCGACGGCACGACCTCGTACTCCTCCTCCGTGGTGGAGGAGGCGTGGTGGTGACGGCCGGCCGACTCCACGGGCGCCTCGCCGGCGAGGAAGCTCTGCACCATGTCGGTGAGCCGCCGCCAGGCCGCACCGCGAGGGGTCATAAACCGCTTGATGCGGTTATATCCCTTCTTGCGGCCGTGCCGGCGGGCCCGGCGCGCCCTCAGCAGCCGGAACGGGTGCAGCAGGACCGACCCCATGGCGACCATCTCGTCCAGCGCGTTCGCGGGCTGCTTGCTCACCACGAACAGCACCGTGCGGAAGGCCGAGCCGAGCACGTTCCGCAGCAGCGCCCAGAGCATGGCGCCGAACGGCATGTTCGCCATCACCACGAAGATCGCGTTGCGCCTGTCCAGCCTGCGCGGATGGTCGCCGCTGACCGTGATCCTGCGCCGCCTGCGGGCGGCCGCCTCGGCGTGCCAGGCGACGGCGGAGGTCACGTTCAGGACCTTGTGCCCGGCGTTGCGCACCCGCCAGCACAGGTCGAGGTCGTCGCGGAACAGCGGGAAGAACGGGTCCAGCCCGCCGACCTTCTCCCACACGTCGCGCCGGATCAGCATCCCGGCCGTGGACACCGACAGCACGTCCCACGTCCCGTCGTGCTGCCCCTGGTCGAACTCGCGCGGCTCCAGCCCCGTGTCCCTGCGCCCGGTGCGGCCCACGGTCACGCCCACCTCGAGCAACCGCCGGCGGTCGAGCCAGTCACGTAGCTTCGGGCCGAGCACGGCGGCCTTCGGATCCAGCGACGCCGCCGTGAGCAGCGCCTCCAGCGCGTGTCTGTCAGGGGCGCAGTCGTCGTGCAGCAGCCAGATCCACTCGTCGGACCCCGCGGGCGGCAGCTTGGTGAGCACCTCGGCGACGGACTCGCCGAAACCGGTGGAGCGTGGCAGGGAGATCAGGTTGCCGCGGCCGAACGCCTGGGCGAGCAGGTCGGCCGAGCCGTCCCTGCTGCCGTTGTCGACGCCGGCCACGCGGTCGGGCCTGCGACTCTGGCCGACCAGAGCGCGCAGCGTCTCCCCCAGCCAGCGCGCGCCGTCATGGGCGACGACGATCGCGGTGACATAGGGACGTGACATGGGTGGTGCTCCTGAGGGGGGTTGATCAGGCGCGCCCACCATATCGGTGAAAGAGGGGCAGGAGATGTGAAGGGGGTCACACGGTCGCCCGCCTGACCCCCTTCAGCCATATACCTAAACGGCCTGGCGCTTGATCCGTCTGCGCTCTCGTTCGGAAAGCCCTCCCCAGATGCCGAACCGCTCATCGTGCTCGAGTGCGTATTCGAGACACTCGGCACGGACCTCGCACGATCGGCAGACCTTCTTGGCCTCTCTGGTGGAGCCGCCCTTCTCCGGGAAGAACGCCTCCGGATCCGTCTGCGCGCACAACGCGCGCTCCTGCCAGCCGAGTTCTTCAGCGTCAAGCTGATCCTGTGCGATGACCGGATCGGTCACTGCACACCTCCCTGCCGCCCGCCCGCAATGGAGCCCCCCATGGACGCCTTCCTTATTACCCACCCACTGGAAGGCGTAACAACATGGTTGTAATTACACGCGTGCGCCGTAGCTGACGTCAAGCGGCATGCAGCTATCCGGGGAAAGACCAGACCTCGCCCCGGTGTGCTTGGCATGTGATGTTCACACCTGGCCGACACCCTTTGCGCTCGGCGTCGGCAAGGCTCGTTCAACGTGTCAGCGGTCCGAACCGTACCAGGGCGGTATAGACACCCGCCCGTGGCCCACCTTCTCTCTAGCCGTTCATTGCCGGTCCGTTACCTGCGGGGCTCGTTGGGGGTGTATATGGCTGTCGGGTCGATCGGGTCGTCTCCCGGGCGGGTGCCGTAAGCCGAGGAGTCGAGCCGCATCGTCGACTCTCCGACGCCCTCCGTCTGGGGCCAGCCCGGCTGCGGCGCCTGGTGAGTGGGCTGGTACTGGCCCTGCTGGGGCTCGTATCCGCCGTGCGGGGGCTGCTGCGGGTGGCCGAACGGGTCGTCGTAGGGCCTGGGCGCCTGGTTGGAGTAGTCGGGCACGCGCAGCTCGGGCTGGGTGCCGACCGTGGAGTGCTGGTACGTCTCGGCCTGCTGGTAGGCGTCCATGAGCTGCTGCGACCGCGGGTCCACGGGCGGGTCCGGCTCCTGGTACGGCGCGGCGTACTCGTGGCCGGAGTACCCGGTGAACGGCTGGCCGCCCTGCGAGTCGAAGGCGGTCTGTCCGAAGTGCTGCTGCTCGGCGGCCGGGGGGTACGGGACGTTCGGAGCAGTGTCGGCCGGCGGCGTCTGGAACGCCTGGCCGGCGAAGGCGTTGGGCGTGGTGTCCGGCGGGGCGTACGGGTTCTGGTGGTCCGCGGGCGGGGCATAGGGGTTGGGCTGATCCGCGGGCGGGGCGTACGGATTGGGCTGGTCGGCCACGGGGGGCGCGTAGGGGTTCGGGCTCGGCTGGCCGTAGACGTTCGGCGAACTGTCGGCGGGCAGGTACGGGGCGGGCTGGTAGTCGGCCGGCGGCGTGGCGTAGTCCTGGACCGAGGGAGCCGTGTCGGCGGGGGCATAGGCCGACTGGCCGAAGCTCTGCGGCGAGTAGGCCTGGTCCGGCTGGCCCTGGTCCGAGGGGGCGGCGGGCAGGGCGCCTCTGATCTGCTGCGGCTGGTACGGCGCGGGCTGCTGCGCTGGTGGGGCGACCTGCGGCTCGGGCTGCTGGTGCTGGGCCGCCTGGGGCTCGGGCTGGCCGCCGAAGCTCGGGGGCTGCTGGCCGTACTGACCCGACTGGGGCTGCGAACCGTACTGGCCGGACTCGGGCTGCGAACCGTACTGGCCGGACTCGGGCTGCTGACCGTACTGGCCGGACTCGGGCTGCTGGCCGTAACCGGGCTGCGGGGCCGGCTGAGGCTGGCCGTACGCGCCGGTGGGCGGCTGCGCGCCAGGCTGCTGGCCCGACTGGGGCTGCTGGGCGTAGGGGGGCTGGCCGTAGGCGGAGCCAGGCTGGGGCTGCTCGGGCTGGCCGTAGGCGGGACCCGTCTGGGGCTGCTCCGGCTGGCCGAACTGCTGCTCCGGCTGGCCGAACTGCTGCTGCTGCCCGAAATATGGGGGCTGCTGGCCGAACTGCGGCTGCTGGTAGACCTGCGCGGGCCGTTCAGGAAGGATCTGCGGGAGCAGATAGACGAGCGCGACGGCGGCCAATGCGATGTAGGGCACACCCAGGAGCACCATCTGCACCGTCACCCAGCCGCCGATCCCGGCGAAAAGGCCGAGCAGCAGCGAGAGCACGCCGAACACCGCGGCCAGCACCAGCCCGGCCGCCGACCCGTACATAATGGGCTTGGCCTTGGGCGACGGCTCGCCGACCTTGGTGACCAGCACCACGGCGCCCAGCAGCAGGGCCGTCACGACGGGGTTCGTCAGGTTCAGGACGTTCCTGGCTGCGCGCACGGTCAGGGCCAACCCGGACGAACCGATGAAGACGTCACCGATCGTCAGCACCACGGTCAGCAATCCGGCGACGAGCATGATCCAGGCGGCCGGCTCTCTCAGCCGCGCAACGTCAAATTTGCTCACAACTACCCCCAACCGGGCCTTTTGGTCCGAAGGGAGTTTGCCACATCACTGACACATGCGGCGGGAGTCCCAGGAACCTCCCACATCCCAATTCGGTCTACACCTGGCATTTCTCTCATAACAGGTTGGGTAAAACGACTCCCGGGAAGGGCCTGTCAGGGGCCGATGGAAGACTGGGCGGCATGCACATCGTGTCACTCGCGGGCGGTATCGGCGGCGCCCGCTTCCTGCGTGGCCTGCGCGCGGCCGCACCAGACGCCTCGATCACGGTCATCGGCAACACGGGCGACGACATCACCCTGTTCGGTCTGCGGGTCTGCCCAGATCTCGACACCGTGATGTACACCCTGGGCAACGGCATCGACGAGCAGCAGGGCTGGGGACGGGCCAAGGAGTCCCACGTCGTCAAGGAGGAGCTGGCCGCGTACGGCGTCGAACCGCAGTGGTTCGGGCTCGGCGACCGCGACTTCGCCACCCACATCGTGCGCTCGCAGATGCTGGAGGCCGGCTACCCGCTTTCGCAGATCACGCAGGCGCTGTGCGCCCGCTGGCAGCCGGGCGTGCGGCTGCTGCCGATGACCGACGACCGCTGCGAGACCCACGTGGTGGTCGAGGACGAGCACGGCAAGCGCGCCGTCCACTTCCAGGAGTGGTGGGTACGCCTGCGCGCCTCGATCCCGGCGCAGTCGTTCGCGCTGGTGGGAGTCGACACGGCCAAGCCCGCGCCGGGCGTGCTCGAGGCGATCGAGCAGGCCGACGTGGTGATCCTGCCGCCGTCCAACCCGGTCGTGAGCATCGGCACGATCCTGCAGATCCCGGGCATCCGCGACGCCCTGCTCCCCAAGACCGTGGTCGGCGTCTCGCCGATCATCGGCGGCGCGCCGGTCAGGGGCATGGCCGACGCCTGCCTGACGGCCATCGGGGTGGAGACGACAGCGCAGGCCGTCCTCGAGCTGTACGGCTCGGAGCTGATCGACGGGTGGCTCGTGGCGGAGGAGGACGAAGGGGTCGCGCTCGACGGTGTCCGGGTGGTCGCCCGGCCGATCCTCATGCACGACGCCGACGCCGCGGCCGACATCGCCCTCACCGCCCTCGACCTCGCCCAGGAGCTCCACCGATGACCGGCTCCACCCAGGCGCCGCGGCTTGAAGTGATCGCCGTGGCGGGCATCGGCGAGGTGCGGCCGGGGGATGACGTGGCGGCCCTGCTGCGGCACGCCGACGTGCGCGACGGTGACATCGTGGTCGTCACCTCCAAGATCGTGAGCAAGGCCGAGGGCCGGATCCGTCAGGCGCCCGACCGCGTCCAGGCGATCGAGGACGAGACCGAGCGCGTGGTGGCCAGGCGTGGCGACACTGTGATCTCGCAGACCCGCCACGGGTTCGTCATGGCCGCCGCCGGGGTCGACGCCTCCAACACCGAGCCGGGCACCGTGCTGCTGCTGCCCGAGGACCCCGACGCCTCGGCCAGGCGCATCAGGAAGGGCCTGCCCGTGCGCGCGGGCGTGATCGTCTCCGACACGTTCGGCCGCCCGTGGCGCAACGGGCTCACCGACGTGGCCATCGGGGTGGCGGGCGTGCGCCCGCTCGATGACTTCCGCGGCACGTCCGACGGCTACGGCAACGAGCTCAACGCCACCGTCACAGCGCTGGCCGACGAGATCGCGGCCGCGGCCGAGCTGGTCAAGGGGAAGCTCGGCGGGGTGCCGGTGGCGATCGTACGCGGGCTGTCCCACCTGGTCACCGATGACGACGGGCCCGGCGTGCGGCCGCTGGTGCGGGCGGCCGACGACGACATGTTCCGCTACGGGTCGCGGGATGTCGTGTTCGCCCGCCGTACCATCAGGGAGTTCTCCGACCGGCCCGTCGATCCCGACAAGGTGCGCAGGGCGGTGGCGGCGGGCATCGCGGCGCCCGCGCCGCACCACACGACGCCGTGGCGGTTCGTGCTGGTCGAGTCGCCGGAGACCCGGACCAAGCTGCTCGACGCCATGCGTGAGGCCTGGATCGAGGACCTGCGCGGCGACGGGTTCAGCGAGCAGTCGATCGCCAAGCGGATCAAGCGGGGCGACGTGCTGCGTAACGCGCCTTACCTGATCGTGCCCTGCCTGGTGATGGAGGGCTCCCACACGTACCGGGACGATCGGCGCAACGCGTCCGAGCGGGAGATGTTCGTGGTGGCGACCGGCGCGGGGGTCGAGAACCTCCTCATCCAGCTCGCCGTGGAGGGGCTCGGCTCGGCGTGGGTGTCATCCACGATGTTCTGCCGCCCGGTCGTCCGCGAGGTGCTCGATCTGCCTGGCTCGTGGGATCCGATGGGCTGCGTGGCCGTCGGTCACGCGGCCGCACCGCCACGTGACCGCGCGCCCCGCGACCCGGACGACTTCATCGTCACGCGCTGACCACATCGGAAAGCCCCAGTAAGCCGCCCGTTTACTCTTAGGAAAGTTTCCTTTACATTCGAGGCATCCCCCCATGTAAAGGAGCTCTTCAATGAGAAGGACTCTCACGTTAGCCGCCGTGGTGGTGATCGCCGTCGCCACCACGGTGTTCAACACCGCGCCCGCGTTCGCGCACGGCTATGTGAACTCCCCACCCAGCCGGCAGGCCAACTGCGCCCAGGGCAAGGTGCCCGACTGCGGCAACATCATCTACGAGCCGCAGAGCGTGGAGGGCCCGAAGGGGCTGCGGAGCTGCAACGCCAACCTGCCGCAGTTCGCGCAGCTCAGCGACGAGAGCAAGCCGTGGCCCGTCACCCAGGTGGGCACCACGGTGACCTTCACCTGGACGTTCACCGCCAGGCACGCCACGCTCAACTACGAGTACTACATCGGCAACACGCGGGTGGCCGTCTTCAACGGCAACGGCCAGCAACCGCCCGCCACGGTCTCGCACCCGGTCAACCTGTCCGGCTACTCGGGCCGGCAGAAGGTGCTGGCGATCTGGAACATCTCCGACACCGCCAACGCCTTCTACTCCTGCATCGACCTGCAGATCGGCGGAGGTGGCGGCAACCCGACGCCCACCCCCACCCCGACCGTCACTCCGACGCCCACCCCGACGCCCACTCCCACGCCCACGACGCCCTCGGGCACGTGGAAGGCCGGCACCGCGTACGCGGTCGGCAACATCGTGACCTACAACGGCGTCACGTACCGCTGCATCCAGGCCCACACCGCGCTGGCCGGCTGGGAGCCGCCCAACGTCCCGGCGCTCTGGCAGCGCGTCTGACGGAAAGGGGGGCGCCGGTGCGCCCCCCTTCTCATGTGGTCGGCTTGCAGGTGGGATGGCAGAGCCGGCGGGCCAGAGCGGCGAGGAAGACGTCGATGATCTCCCCCGGCTCCTGGGCCTCGTGCAGGGAGCCGTTCGTGGCGGCCGCGATCTGCGACAGGCTGCCGCGATCGACGCCCTTGCCGAAGGCGATGATGACGATCTGTACGGGCTTGTCCGGGTTCCATTCGCGCCGCAGCGTGTCGAGGAGCTCCGGCAGCGTGGTGCCCTTGCCGTCGTCCTTGCCCGCCGTGATCACCAGGAGCGAGTTGTTCATCTCCTCGCGGTACTCGCCGGTGACCTTACGGAAGCCCCTGAGTATCGCGTCGTAGAGCGAGCTGTCGAGGTCGGGATGGGCGGTGATGTCGCCGGTCGCCTCGGCGAGGCGGCTCTTGCGGATCACCTGCCCCGTCTCGGGCTCGTTGATCGGGCCCAGCCCGACCCGCTCCCGGTAGTTCCTGATGCCGCCCACCCGATCCGCGAACTCCCACAGGCCCATGTGCGTCGAGTCGGGGAAGAGCTGCAGCCCGATCTTGGCCGCGTCCAGCGCGATCCTGATCCTGGTGCTGCCGTTCAGCGGCTCCGCCATGTGCTTGGAGGTGTCGGCCAGGACGAGGATGTTCGTCGGCGGGGCCAGCCGGCTCCAGGCGCGCAACGCCTCGTCGATGTCCTGCGGCGACACCGACGACCTGGTCTTCGGCGCAGCCGAGGGGATCTGCGGCCCCGGTGAGATCGGCCCCTGGGCGCCGTCGCCCGACCTGAACCCCGCCCGCCGCACGATCTCCTGCGCCTGCGGGCCCTTCAGCCAGTCGGCGAAGACCGTGGACGCCTCGGCCACCGCGGGGTCGCCGGCGGTGACGACATACGGGTAGTCGAGGTTGATCGTGCCCTCGCGCGGATGCAGCGCGACGACCGGGTCGGAGGAGGGACGCAGGTTGTGGTTCCACACCGACTGCTCGGGGACGATGACGACCGGGCGCTGCCAGAACGTGTGGTCGTCCACGGCCGCCAGCATGCTGCGGTAATCGGGGGCGGAGCCGGCCTGCGCCCACCGTACGAACGCGGTCAGCGCCTTGTCCGCCTCAGGTCCTGTGCCGACGACGTCCCTGGCGGCGGCCACGGTCGCGATGCCCGCCCCGGCCAGTGACGGGTCCGGTACGCGTACGACGTCCGGCTCGTTCGCGTTGGGCCGCAGCCGCCCGCGCACGGTCGGGGGGAAGACCATCCGCCAGTTCATCTCGGTCTTGCCCACGGAGAAGCGCTGGGCCAGCGACGAGCGGGTCGCGAACACCAGCGGCGACGTCGCCACCACGCTCTCACCGGCGGGCAGCGCGTTCGCGCCCTGCTGGCGGGCCAGCCTGATCCAGGCCGACGAGTCCGCGATCCACCCGTCCGGCCGCTCGCGCAGCACGCCCGCGCGGTCGCCGATCAGCGTGCGCAGGACGGTGGCCGGCGGCTGCTCGGTCACCTGGACCAGAACGCACCGGCCGCCCACCGCCGTCTTCGTCTCGTTGAACCGCCCGGCGGCCTCCATGACCGCCGGCGCCACGTCGTCCGCGGCCGCCACGCTGACCAGAACAGGCTCTCGCGTGCTGCACAGCACGCCACCGCCGCCGAACACCACGACGAGGCCGCCGACGACGATGGCCACGGCCGTGAGGCCCGCCAGCATGCCACGCTGGAACGCCTTCCTGCGGCGTTGCTCGGGGGCCAGCGCGGCGCGGTGTCGACCCAAGCGCACGGTGAACCTCTCTCCAGGGGAGTGACGATTCTCGCAGTGCCTCCCACAGCGGGCGCAAGTGTTGCTAGAACATGTTATAGCTACGCCATCGGCAGCACTCTCCTGACGCTCTTGCACACGCCGTCGCTCGCCCGGGAGGCTTCCAGCCGCTCCTGCGTGGGGGTGCCGTACTCGGTGGTGCGCTGCCTGACCGGCCTGCCGGTGACCTCGACCATCTCCCGTAGCTCACTGATGGTCTTGTACGAGCCGTTCTCCGAGCCCGCCATCCGGCTGATGGTCTCCTCCATGAGGGTGCCGCCGAGGTCGTTCACGCCGCCCTGGAGCACCTGGCGGCACAGGTCGTCGCGGAGCTTCACCCAGGAGCACTGGATGTTCTTGATCGCGCCGTGCAGGAGGATCCTGGCCAGCGCGTGCACTGCCCGGTTCTCCTCCGCCGTGGGGCCCGGCCTGGCGATGCCCGCCAGGTAGATGGGGGCGCTGGTGTGCACGAACGGCAGCAGCACGAACTCGGAGAAGCCGCCGGTCTCCTCCTGGATGCGGCGGATCAGCTTGATGTGCCGCACCCAGTGCAGGTGGTTGTCCACGTGCCCGTACATCATGGTGGACGTCGTCGGAATGCCTACCTTGTGGGCCGTCGTGATGACCTCGACCCACTCCTTGGCGGGCAGCTTCCCCTTGGTCAGCACCCACCGCACGTCGTCGTCCAGGATCTCCGCCGCCGTCCCGGGAAGCGAGTCGACGCCCGCCTCCCTGGCCGCCTCCAGCCAGGCCTGGATGGACATGTCCGTACGGCTCGCCCCGTTGATGACCTCCATGGGGGAGAACGCGTGCACGTGCATGCCGGGGGTCCTGGCCTTGACCGCCCTGGCCAGGTCGAAGTACGCGGCGCCGGGCAGGTCGGGGTGGATGCCGCCCTGCATGCAGACCTCGGTCGCCCCCGCCTCCCATGCCTCCTGGGCCCTGTCCGCCACCTGGTCGAGGCTCAGGGTGTACGCGTCGGCGTCCGTCCTGCGCTGGGCGAAGGCGCAGAAGCGGCAGCCGGTGTAGCAGACGTTGGTGAAGTTGATGTTCCTGTTGACGACGTACGTGACGTCGTCGCCCACGGCCTGCCTTCTGAGCTCGTCGGCGATGGCGGCCAGCTCCTCCAGCGCCTCCCCTTGTGCACCGAGCAACGCCACCGCCTCGGCGTCGCTCAACCCCGCCGGGTCCGCCTGGGCCCGCCTGAGCGCCTGCCGCACGTCACTCGGCGTCCCGGCCGCTTGTGCGGCGGGCGCCTCGTCGGCCGGGCTCGGCTCGACGCGTACGGCGGGGGCCGCGGGTGTGGACGTCGGGGTGAGGCGGTCGCGGAGGGCGTCCCAGTCGCCGTAGACGTGGTCGAAGTCGTCCCGCCGGTCGTGGGTGCGCCCCGACGTGTCCACCTCCACGTGCAGGTCGACCCGCCCCGACGACGCGAACCCCCCGTCAGGCTCCTGCCACGGCAACCCACGCAACACCGCGTCCTCACGAGCCAGCCCGGTGGCGGGGTCCGCCAGGGCAGCCACGTGCGCGGACACCCGGGGATCGAGCCACGGCTCCCCAGCCAGCACGTACTCGGGATAGATGGTCAGCCGCTCCCGGAGCACGAACCCGGCCTCGGCGGTGCGGGAAGCCAGGTGGGAGATCTGCGGCCAAGGACGCTCAGGGTTCACGTGGTCGGGGGTGAGGGGCGACACTCCGCCCCAGTCGTCGATCCCCGCCCGGATCATCAGCTCGTACTCCGAGTCCACCAGGTTGGGCGGGGCCTGGATGCGTACCCGTGGGCCGAGCACCAGACGCGCCACCGCGATGGTGGCCGCGAGCTCCTCCAGGTCGGCATCCGGCAATCCCCGCATGGCCGTGTCCGGCTTGGCGCGGAAGTTCTGGACGATGACCTCCTGGATCCCGCCGTACTCGCGCGCCACCCGCCGGATGGCGAACAGCGACTCGGCCCGGTCCTCGACGGTCTCCCCGATGCCGATGAGGATCCCGGTGGTGAAGGGCACGTTCGTCCGGCCCGCGTCCTCCAGGACGCGCAGGCGCACCGCCGGGTCCTTGTCCGGCGACCCGTAATGGGCCTGCCCCTTCTCCTCGAAGAGCCGCCGCGACGTCGTCTCCAGCATCATCCCCATGGACGGCGCGACGGGCTTGAGCCGCTGCAGGTCGCGCCAGGTCAGCACGCCCGGGTTGAGGTGCGGCAGCAGCCCCGTCTCCTCCAGCACCCGGATGGCCATGGCGCGTACATAGGACAACGTGTCGTCATAGCCATGCGAGTCGAGCCACGAGCGGGCCTGGTGCCAGCGGTCCTCCGGCCGGTCCCCCAGCGTGAACAGCGCCTCCTTGCACCCCATGGCCGCCCCCTGCCGGGCGATCTCCAGCACCTCGTCAGGGCTCAGGAACGGCGCCGGCAGCTTGTTCGGCGCGGTCGCAAAGGTGCAGTACCCACAACGGTCCCGGCAGAGCCGGGTCAACGGGATGAACACTTTCTTGCTGTACGTGATGATTCCTTCGCGGCCGGCCGCCCGTAGCCCGGCGTCACGTACGCGGGAGGCGTGTTCGAGCAGGGCGTCGAGGTGCTCGCCCCGGGCGTGCAGGAGGACGGTCGCCTCCGTGACGTCGAGGGCCTTGCCGTCGCGGGCACGCGCGAGCGCCCGGCGGAGCGCGGAATCGCTGACGAGAGTCATACGGGCACAGTACGACGAGCTGGGTTCACCGCCCGCACCCAGGGGCGCGTCTCAGAACGATCTGTAATCCCGCACCGGCATCCGCGGCCCCCGCGCAGGTGGGCGCAGGCCGGTGAGCCAGACCAGGACCGTGGCGCGATGCCGGTGCCCGTGGTACGGCTCCAGCAGCCGCATCATCCCGGGATCGTCGGTCTTCTCCCCGGTCAGGGCATATCCGACGAGCTTGGCCAGATGGAAGTCGCCGACGCTCACAGCGTCCGGGTCGCCGAAGGCACGCTGGCGCACCTCGGCCGACGTCCACACCCCGATCCCCGGCAGCGCGCGCAGCAGCCGATCGAGCTCCTCGGTGGTGGCCGCGGCCTCCAGCTTCTCGGCGTGCCAGGCGGCGTTCGCGATCGTCCTGGCGCGTACGGCCTCGGCGCCCGCGCGGTGCCAGTGCCAGCTGGGGATCTGCCGCCACACCACGGCCTCGGGCACCACCCGCATGCCTTCGGGCGCGGGTCCGGGTGCGGGCTCGCCGTACCGGGTCAGCAGCCACCGCCAGGCCCGCCACGCCTCCCGCCCGACCACCTTCTGCTCGAGCACGGCAGGCACGAGGGCCTCCATGACCCGGCCGGTACGCCCGATCCGCAAGCCCGGATATTTCCTGACAACCTCCGCCAGGACCTCATGCTTGACGATAAATCCGGAAGTGTCGTCGAGCGCGCCCAGCAACGCCGGCAACGCCTCCAGCACCCACTCCGCCCCAGACCCCCACGCCTGCCCGTGCACGCACCCGGCCTTGACGCTCACCCTGAGCGTGCACGGCCCGTCGGGCGTCCTGGACGTGCGCCACACGGACCCGTCACCGGTCTTGCGCCAGGTGGGATCGCCGCCGCCGCGCCTGTGGGGCTGCAACGCCAGCCCCACGTCCAGCGGCCCCTCGGGCACCCATCGACGCTCCCTCACCCATCCAGTCTCGCGCGCCCGGCCCCCTGCTCGAACCCACGAGCCTCGCTCCCCCGCCGTACTCCGGTGGAGGTCCCTGGACCCCGAGTCCTGGCCAAAGACCGTGCCCTCTGCCAGGAGCCGGGAGTTGATCGCTGCTTGTCGTAGTAGGCGCGTCCTTGGAAGGAAGGGCGCGGGGTGTGTCAGACGTCGCTCGAGTAGCGCATCGCGCGCTCGGGCAGCTCGACGCCCGGCCAGATGCGCACGCCGTTCTGCAGCTCGTTGCCCGGCCCCACGATGGCACCGTCGCCGATCACCGCGTCACTCACCACCGTGCCCGCGCAGACCCGCGCTCCCCTGCCCACCACGGAGTCCGTCACGCAGGCGCCCGCCTCGATGACGCAGTCGTCGGTCAGCACCGAGCCCACCACCGTGGCACCCGCCTCGATCACGACTCGCGCGCCGACCGCGGTGCCGCCCTCGACCTTGGCCTCCGGCGAGACCTGAGCCCCCTCCAGCGCCAGGTATTCGCCCGTCGGCCCGGGCAGCGCGGGCGAGGACACCCGGCCCAGCACCAGGTCGCGCGAGCCCTGCACGAACGCCGCCGGCGTGCCGACGTCCAGCCAGTACGTGCGGTCCGCGTACCCCAGCACCAGCTCGCCCGACTCGATCAGCCCGGGGAACGTCTCCCGCTCCACCGACACGACCTCGTCCCGCGGGATCGAGTCGATCACCGACCGGCTGAAGACGTAGCAGCCGGCGTTGATCCGGTTGGTCACCGGGTTGGGGGTCTTCTCCAGGAACGCGGTCACCCGCCCCGTCTCGTCGGTCGGCACGCACCCGAATCGCGAGGGATCGTCGACCTCTGTCAAATGGAGCGTTACAGCGGCCTGTCGTGTGAGGTGAGTGCGCACCTGCTCGCCGATGTCATGGCCGGAGAGGATGTCGCCGTTCAGGATGAGCACCGGGTCGGAGGGCCCGGACGTGAGCGCCTCGGCCGCGTTGCGGATCGCGCCGCCGGTGCCCAGCGGGGTCTCCTCCGTGATGTATTCCAGCGAGAGCCCGAACGCCTCGCCGTCACCGAAGGCCGGCTCGAACATCGACGCCTTGTACGAGGTCGCGAACACGATCCGGCGCACGCCGAAGGAGCGCGCGCGGGCGAGTTGGTGGGCCAGGAACGGAACGCCGGCGGTCGGCAGCAGCGGCTTCGGCGTGCCCAGTGTCAGCGGACGCAGGCGCGTGCCCTGCCCCCCGACCAGGAGGATCGCCTCGAGGTCTGGCAATGAGCTCTCCATCACTCCGTGAAGGTTACCGAACTATTCGATCGCGCGTTGATAAGAGCTGAGATGCGCCTCTGCCGAGGCGTCCCAGGTGAACTCGCGTGCTCTTGCCAGCCCCGCCTCCCGCAGTTGCAGCCTCCGGGCGGAGGAGCCCAGCAGGTCTCCGAGAGCCGTGGCGATGCTGTCGACATCGGGCTCAGTGTAGGCCACCGCATCGCCGCCGACCTCGGGTAGCGAGGTGCTGTGTGTCGTCAGGACGGGAGCGCCGCAGGCCATGGCCTCCAGCACCGGCAGCCCGAACCCCTCGCCCCGCGATGGGAAGGCGACCACGAGCGCTCCGCCCAGGAACCCGGGCAGGTCGGGCGCGCGCAGGTAGCCGGGCCGGATGACCCTGACCGTGGCCCCGACCTCGCGGCAGGCGGCGTCGACGTCGTCCTCGTGCACGCCGCCGCCGATCACCAGCGCGGGCGGCTCGCCCAACTGCTTCACGGCGGTGGCGAAGCCGCGGATGAGGTTGGGAACGTTCTTACGGGGGTCGAGCGCGCCCAGGAACGCCACATAAGGCTGGCCGTGCAGCCCACACCGCAAGGCGACCCGGCGGATCTCCTCCTCGGTCGGCGGGTGGAACTGCGCCAGATCGACCCCGTGGTAGGCGACGTCGATGCGCGTGGGATCGGCGGAGAGCACGCGGACGAGCTCGTCCCTGGTCGCCTTGGACGGCACGATCACCCGCTTGGCGTGGCGCACGGCCGTACGCGTGGCGGAGCGGAAGAACGACGACCGCGAGCCGTGCTGGTCGGGCTCGGTGAACCAGGTGACGTCGTGAATCGTCACCACGGTCGGCAGGCCCGAGCCGAGCGGGATGGAGTAGTAGGGGGCGTGGATCACGTCCACCCCCGCCTGACGGGCGAGCAGCGGCAGACCGGTCTGCTCCCAGGCGAGCCTGACGGCCCTGTTGGAGATCGCGACGGGCCCTGGGATGACCAGAGCCGAGGGCGCGAGGCTCCGATACCGTTCAGCTTCGGAGCGCTGGCAGACCACGGCCAGGTCTGCGCCGGCCCGGTCGAGCGCGGCCACGAGCCCATCCACATATCTGATCAGCGCGCCGCGGTCAGCGGGGACCGCTGCCGCGTCGACGAGCACTCGAGGCATTACGAAGATCTTCTCCCCTCAAGATCAACGTGGGACTGGTCGTCCCCCTCTTAGGTTCAGCCTATGACCAGCCTCCCCTAAATCGTGGGTCAAATCACACCGAGTCGCGACGGGCCGCGATTCCCGCCAGACCGGCGCAGATCAGATCCCCCACGACGATGACGATGCGCGACGAAAGCGCCACGGCGATCGCTGCGCCGCGGTCCAATTGGGGCGCCAGCACCGCGACCATCGCGATCTCCCGCACGCCCGCGCCCGCCGGGACGACGAAGGTCATGATGCCCAGGCACCACGACAGCGCGAAGGCGCCGACCGCGAAGAGCACGCCGCCCTGGGGGGCGACGAAGTAGAGGTGCACGCCGTAGAAGAGCCAGCCGGCCAGGGCCCAGCCGAGCGCGGTGAGCATGCCGCGCCGGGTGAGCGGGCGTTCGAGCGGCTCCCGCTTGAGCCTGCGCAGGGCGTACCCGATCACGCCGTTGATGACCTTGGGCTCGAGCAGGACCAGGAGCAGCGGGATGATCAGCAGTAGCCAGCCGTACTGGTCCCAGCCGAGCGTGACCAGGGAGACGAGCAGTCCGGTGGCGAGCTGGATGGGCATCATCAGGAAGAACGCCGCCGCGCTGCGCGAGCGCGGCACGCCGAGGTCGCGGCCCATCTCCATCTGGGCGAGCATCGGCCAGACGGCGCCGGGGATGTACTTCCCGAGCTGGCCCACGAAGAAGACCTTGGCCGCGGGCCTCAGCGGCAGCGGGGAGCCGAGGTCGGCCAGGAGGGTGCGCCAGGTGAGCATGGCCCCGAGCAGGGCGAAGACCACCGCGGCCAGCGAACCGGCCAGCGCGGCCGGCGACAGCCGGGCGAACCCGGCCACCACGGCGTCCCACTGCTTGGCCACGGCGTACGCGCCGAACCCCAGAGCGACCGCCAGGAACACGTACCGGACCACCCTGCGGAGGAGCGACCGCGACGGCGCGGCCTCCGTGTTGTCACGTTGTTCCACGGTGTCCTGACTCATAGCGGGCGGACCCGCTCGGGGGGTTGCGGCAGCGCGGCGCCCGCGGGCCGTCGCGGGGTCTTGGTGGCCACCCACAGGTACGTCGGCACGAGCGGCAGCATCAGCCTAAGCACCTCGCGAGGCGTGCGAGCCAGCACGCCCTGCGCGATCCGCCCGAGAGCGCCCGGGAACAACTCGCCACCCGCGAACCGGCCGGGCGTGGCGAGCACGGGGAAGGTGTAGTCCCACACGTGGAAGGCCCTCAGCATCCTGCGCAGCCCGCGCCGCGTCCTGAACCGCTCGTAGTAGTGGTCGGCCCGCCCGAACGCCCGCACGTAGCGGTCGGCCAGCGCGGGCGGCAGGTAGGACAGGAACGGCAGCTTGTAGTGGGGCTCCATGACGCCGAGCCGGTTGCCGAGCCCCAGGTAGAGCACCCCGTCGTCGGACAGCACGCGGCGCATCTCGGCCACCACCGAGTCGGGGTCGACCACGTGCTCGTAGATGTGGTTGAACACCAGCACGTCGATCGATCCGTCGGGGAAGGGCAGCGCCGTGCCGTCGCCGCAGACGAAGGCCACCCGCTCGCCGAACCGGTCGGCGGCCTTGCGCAGCCCCGGCACGTCGATGTCGATGCCCAGCGTGTGCTTGGCCCCGGCCTGCGCGAGCTCGTCGGCGATGAACCCCGCGGAGCAGCCCACGTCGCCCACCGTCAGCCCGCCGAGCGGCCCGCGGAAGTGCTCGAGCACCGCGATGATCTTCGCAGCCTTCCGTCTCCGCTTGCCCTCGTCGAGCATGGCGGACTGGAACTCCGAGTATTCGAGCTGCGCGACCCGTTGCTTACCCACGAGGACCCACAGTACCTAAACGGGCTTTGGTACGGTGGCCGACCTGGCAAGACCCAGACGGACGGGGGCGAAGTGGCAATTTTCGACAAGATCCGCGGTCAGTTCATCGACATCGTCGAATGGCTGGACGACAGCCGGGACACCATCGTCTGGCGCTTCCCCCGCCACGACAACGAGATCAAGATGGGCGCCCGGCTGATCGTCCGCGAGTCGCAGGTCGCGGTCTTCGTCAACGAGGGGCAGATCGCCGACGCGTTCGGGCCGGGGACGTACACGCTGGAGACCCGGAACCTGCCGATCCTGTCCACGTTGATGGGCTGGAAGTACGGGTTCGAGTCGCCGTTCAAGGCGGAGGTGTACTTCGTCAGCACGCGCCAGTTCGCCGACTTCAAGTGGGGCACCCAGAACCCGGTCATGGTGCGCGACCCGGAGTTCGGGCCGGTGCGGCTGCGGGCGTTCGGCGCGTACTCGGCCAGGGTGACCGACGCCCCCGCCCTGCTGCGGGAGCTGGCCGGGACGGACCCGCAGTTCCGTACCGAGGAGGTGGAGGGCTACCTGCGGCAGATGGTCGTGGGCCGGCTCGCCCACGCGCTCGGGACGACCGGGCTGCCCGTGCTCGACCTGGCCGCCAACCAGCACCAGATGGGGCGGCAACTGGCGGAGGTGCTGACGGCCGACCTGGCGGGGGTGGGCATCGCGCTCCCGAACTTCACCATCGAGAACATCTCGCTGCCGCCCGAGGTGGAGCAGGCGGTGGACAAGCGGTCGCAGATGGGGATCGTGGGCGATCTCGGGGAGTACGCGCGGTTCCAGGCAGCCGACGCGCTGGAGAACGCGGGCGGAGCCGCCGAGGGCATGGGCCTGGGCGTGGGCATCGCGGCGGGCCATCAGATGGCCGCCGCCCTGAGCCAGAACCAGAGTGGACCGCCGCCGCTACCTCAGCCCGAGCGGTGGTTTGTCGGCGTGAACGGCGAGCGGCGCGGCCCGTTCGACGCGGCGGAGCTGCCGGCCTCCGGGCTCACCCCGGACGCGCTGGTGTGGAAGTCCGGAATGCCGCAGTGGGCGCCCGCCCGCGACGTCCCGGAGCTACAGGCACTCCTGCGCGACACGCCACCGCCCTTCCCGCCCGCCTGAAGGACCTCACGTGACCTCCCCCACCCACGCCCCCGCCCATCCGTGCGCGGGGTGCGGCGCGAGCGTGGCGTTCGCCCCCGGCACCACCGCCATGCGCTGCCCGTACTGCGGCCTCGAGCAGCAGATCGCCCCGCCCACCCGCCAGGTGCGCGAGTTCTCCTACGAGGCGTTCCTGGCCAAACCCCGCGTCCAGACCCTCGCCCCGCACCAGTTCACCTGCCCGGGCTGCGCCGCCCGCACGGAGAGCGACGCGATCTCCAAGGCGTGCCAGTTCTGCGGCACGGTCCTGGTCGCCGACACCGCGAACGACAGCCAGATCGCCCCCGAGGCCGTGCTCCCCTTCACGCTCGACCGCGACGGCGCCAGGACCGCGCTCCGCTCCTGGGTGCGGACCCGCTGGTTCGCCCCCAATCGCCTCAAGAAGGTCACCGAGGCGGAGTCGATGAAGAGCACGTACCTGCCGCACTGGACGTTCGACGCGGGCACGGTCTCCGACTATGTGGGCCAGCGCGGCGAGCACTACTGGGTCACCACCTCGTACACCGACGGCAGCGGCCAGAGACGCACCCGCAGGGAGAGGCGGACCCGCTGGTACCCGGCCGCCGGCCGGGTGGCGCGTGACTTCGACGACGTCCTGGTCCCCGCCACCACCCAGGTGGAGGACCTGGACAAGCTCCAGCCCTGGCCGTTGAAGCAGGCGGTGCCGTTCCACCCGGACTACGTGGCCGGGCACCACAGCCTGCGCTACGACACCGAGCCACCGGTCGGCCTGGAGCAGGCCAAGCTCCACATGCGCGACGTCATCCACGGCGACTGCCGCAGGCACATCGGCGGCGACGTGCAGCGCGTCTTCTCGGTCGACACGAACTACTCGAACGTCATGTTCAAGCTGGTCCTGCTGCCGGTCTGGGCCGGAAACTATCTGTTCGGCGGCAGGACGTATCAGGTGCTGATCAACGGCGCGAACGGTGCGGTCCAGGGCGACCGGCCGTACAGCGCGGTCAAGATCACGCTTGCGGTTCTCGCCGCCCTGGCGGTGGTCGGCGTGGTCGTCTGGCTTTACCTGGCGAACCGCGCGTAGCCTGAGCCAATGCTCCGTCGCCTGCTGCGCGTCGTCCTTGCCCTGGTCGCAATCGGTTTTCTGGGGTACGGGCTGGCGAAGAACTGGGACGAGACCACCGGCGCCGTCGCCGCGATGTCGCCCTGGGCGGTGCTGGGGGCGTTCGCCGCGGTGCTGCTCGGCCAGTTCCTCATGCTGGTGGCCTGGCGGGAGATCCTGGCGGGACTCGGCACGCGGGTGCCGCTGCGGATCGCCGCCCGGATCATGTTCGTGGGCCAGCTCGGGAAGTACATTCCTGGCGGCGTCTGGGCGTACGCGGCGATGATGGACCTCGGGCGCGACCACGGCAGCCCACCCCGGCGCACGTTCGCGACGGTCTCGCTGGGGCTGGTGATCAACCTCGGTGTCGGCATCTCGATCGCCGCCGCGACGCTGGGTTCCCAGGAGGCGGTCCGCAAGGCCTGGTATCTCGTGCTGCTGGTGCCGGTGATCATCGTCTGCCTGCATCCCAAGGTGCTCACCTGGGGTCTCAACCTGGCGCTGCGCATCGCGCGCAAGGAGCCGCTGGACAGCGTGCTGCCCGGCCGTACCGTGGTCATCGCGGTGGCGTGGACCGCGCTCGGGTGGTTCGTGTACGGGCTGCACATCTGGCTGCTCTCCGGCCGCCCCGACCTCTACATCGTCGCGACCGGCGCGTATGCGTTCGCGTGGGCCACCGGCATCCTCACCGTCGTGGTCCCGGCCGGGGTCGGGGTCAGGGAGGGCGCGCTGGTGCTCGTGCTCGGTCCCGTCATCGGCGCCCCGGCGGCGCTGGCGGTGGCGATCGTGTCACGGCTGGCGTTCACGCTGGCCGACGCGACCGCCGCGGCCATCTCGTTCGTGCTCGGCCGTCAGACGGCGAGCAGCACCCCCGTGTACGCCGACCAGAACGGCTCGGGATCGACCGCCTTGACGCCCGACCGCAACCTCTCCGGCTCCCCCGAGGCGTAGAACCGCTCGATCGCCGCGCGGAGCGCCCCGACGTCGCCCGGCTCGACCAGCAGCCCGTCCACGCCGTCGGTGACGTGGTCGGCGAGCGCGCCTACGCGAGTGGCGATCACGGGCACGCCGTGCTCGTGGCCGAGCCAGACGTTCTGGCTGGCGGTCGCGTTCCGGTACGGGAGCACGAGCGCGTCCGCCTGGGCGAACAGCTTCGGCACGTCGGCGGCGGCCACGTAGCCGGGGCGCAGCTCGACCCGGTCGCCGATGCCCAGCTCGGCGATCAGCGCCTCCGTCTCGTCCAGCCCGCCCCAGAACTCACCCGCGACCGTGAGCCCGATCCCTTCGGGCAGTGCCTTGAGGAGCAGATCCAGCCCCTTGTACGGCCGCACCATGCCGAAGAAGAGCAACCGGCGATGGACCTGGGTGGATTTTTCGGCATTCGTCGAGGGCAGGTGCGGTGGCAGCGCCGCCACGCCGATCGGCTTGCCCGTCAGCCCCCTGGCCAGCTCCGCCTGCTGATCGGAGTGGGTCAGCACACCGTCGACCCGCTTGAGCAGCGCCTTCATGAGCGGCTCGTCGTATGGCTTGCGCTCGTGGGGCAGCACGTTGTGGCAGAGGGCAATGGTCCGGACTTTTCGCCTTATCCCGTACAAAATCCCCAAATATGCGGGGACCTGCACCGGGCTCAGCACGGCCAGCACCACGAGATCAGCCGACCGCAGCCGCTTGCCGGCGGAGACCCACCCGTCGGGCCGCCGCCAGTCGAGCCTGCGCACGGTCTTCGGAAAGGGCGTGCCCTCGGGCTCGGAGATCGTCTGCTGCCCCGGATAGAGGAACGACGGATACTGCGCCCGCCACGACTCGATCACCACGTCATGCCCCTGGGCCGCGAGCCGGTGCGCCAACTCGGTGGTGTGCTGAGCCCCGCCCCCCTTGTACGGGTAGCTCGGGCCGACGATCGCGATCCGCACGTGCCTACTCTCCCCGCGACCGCACGATCAGGTCGGCCAGCAGCGCCACGGCCCCGATCAGCAACCCGGACAGGAAGATCATCAAGGTGTTGACCGGGAAGTAGAACGGATGCAGGACCATGTCCCACACCACTCCCTTGACGAACCCGATGCCCACCAGCCACAGCGCGGGCGGCATGAGCACCTTGAGCGGGTTGAAGTACATGATCATCCGCAGCACCTGCAGGATGTAGCGGTACGCGTCGGACACGAAGCTGAACTTCGACTTCCCGGCCCGCTTGGCGTAGTCGATCGGCAGGTAGTAGATGTCGTGCTGGTTGGACAGGAACGACAACGTGATCGTCGTCACACACGAGAACCCGGGCGGGAGCAGCCGCAGGTAGGGCTTGGCCACCGTCCTGCGGAAGGCCCGCAGCCCGGAGTTGAGGTCGGGGATCTTCTGCCCGGCCAGTACCTCCGCCACCTTGCGGATCACCCACTTGGCCGGGACCCGCAGGAACTTGTGCGAGCCCTCCTCGCTCGTGCGCGCGCCCACCACCTGGTCGATCGTGCGGTCCTTCTCCAGGATCTGCACCAGCTCGGGGATGCGCTCGTTGGGGTAGGTCATGTCGGCGTCGGTCCAGACGACGATCTCGCCCCGGGCCTCCTGCGTCCCGATGCGCCGCACGGTCCCGGCGCCGCCGTTGCGGTGGAAGGCGCGGATGCGCAGGTGTGGGTACTGGGGGGCGGCCTCTTCCAGCCTGGCCAGCGTGTCGTCGGTCGAGCAGTCGTCCACGGCCACGAGCTCATAGGTGTAGCCGCTGGAGTCCATGGCCGTCGTGATGCGCTCTACTTCGTCGATGACGTGATCCTGCTCGTTGTAGCAGGGCAGGACGATGGTGACGTACGGCGCTTCTTCCACGGCAGGTCCACTACTCTTGGGGGTCTCAAGCGAGCTCACGAGGTTTGAGGTTACCGGAGGTCCGCACAAAAGCCTTGGCCTTCAGGCCGAGGACGAATGCGGTTCCCCTCAGGCGGACGCAGATCCGGGACGGGGATCCTCCCCGTTCACGGCGAGGTGCGGGTCGATCCGCCCAACTCAAAGCCGAGTCGGGTTGAGTCCGCACAGGCCTTGGTGGGAGCCCTCACTTCCGAGATCCATATCGTGGGAGGTCAGGGCAGGGCCATCCAGGCGTTGATCCGGAGGGACCAGGTGCCGTCCGGGGGGTCCACGAGCGAGCGCTCGTCCTGGCGGCTCACCAGCGCCATCACCTGGGACGCCGGTCCGTACGGCGAGACCTGGCCGGCCTCGGCGGCCAGCACGACGGGGACGCGGCCCGTGGCGCGCACGCGCTCGATCAGGCGGCGCACCTCCGCCTCAGGGGCGACGTCCGGGTCCTTGTCCTTGTCCAGAGCCACCTTCGCAGCCGGGCGGTCGCACATGCCGCGCACGAGCTGGGTGAACCGGTCGCCGGTGACCCGCTCCACGATCAGCACCGACGCGTTGGGCGGGATCTTCGCGCACATCGCCGCCACGGCCGCCGCCTCCCCCCGCTCGACCGGGGTGAACGCGGTCCCGATCGAGGTGACGGCCGGTGGCACGAGCACTGCCAGCACCGCGAGCGCCATCCCCCAGCGCCGGAGCCGGGGGCCGGACAACCAGGCGGGGCCGCGCCGTACGGCGAGGTCGCGTAGCCAGGCCTGATCGCGTAGCCAGGCCAGCCCGTACGAGGCCAGCAGGATCAGCCCGGGGATCACGATGGGGACGAGGCGGCGGGCGGCCCACGGATGGTCGGGGGTGATCTCGGGGCGCACCAGCGTGGTGACGGTGGTCCAGCCGACGACCGCGAGCGGCAGCAGCCACTCGAACGGCCTGCCGTTCCGCAGCAGCCTCCGCACCAGCACCGCCGCCGCGAGCGTGGCCAGCACCACGACGGGCAGGCCGACGTACCAGATCACCCAGTGCAGGGAGTTCTCGAAGTAGAGCCGCGTGCCGTCGACGGGCAGGTGGTTGACCTGCTGGGTCTGCTGGATCATCAGCTCCGTGCGGCGGTCCTCCATCGTCGTGGGGATCCGGGTGACGGTCTGCAGCCACGGGCGGACGTACAGGCCGATCATGAGGAGCACCACCAGCCCGGCACCGGCCGTGGGGGCCCACTTCGGCAGGCGGATCCTGGCGAGCACCGGGGCGGCGGCCGTGCCGACCACGGTGAGCAGGAGGACGGCGGCGCAGATGAGCAACAGCGGCTTGACCGAGGTCGCCAGGTAGGACAGGTAGGGCCGGGCCAGCACGTACGCGGCCAGCATCCCGGCACCGGCCCCCACGACGAGCCCGGCCAGCAGCGGTAGCCCCAGCGCCCCTTGCGGCTTGGCGAAGCGCCGCATCGCGATCAGCAGCCCCGCGAACGCCAGCACCGGCAGCACGTCGCGCAGCCCGTCCACCCTGACCAGCACGGCCAGCCCGAACGCCAACCCGGCCAGGAGCCCCCGCCCCCAGCCGGACCCGCCCTTCGATGACCCACCCGGCACGCCCGGCCGGCCGAGCGCGTCGTGCGCCAGCGCCAGCCCGCCGAACAGCAGAACCAACGACGGGATCTCGCTGAACGTGCTGCGTGAGGTGTAGAGGACCGGCAGGCTCACCGCGAGGACGGCCGACGCCGGCACCGCCCAGCGCGCCCCCGCCAGCCGCGCCACCACCCCGCCCATCGTGAGCACGGCCAGCCCGCCCAGGACAGCCGGAATCGCGAACGGGATCCCCAGCCAGTCGCCCACCGCGAACAACATCGGCGGCCCGGGCATGAACTGCGGCACCATCGCCCCGTCCATCGGGTAGAACCCGACGCTGTCGAAGACCAGCGAAGGATCGGCGCCCCCGAAGGCCGCGGCCTGCGTCGGGATGGGCAGCGAGCCGTGGCCCGCGATCCAGGCCGCGTACTGTGCGTACGTCGCCGGGTCCCGCCGGACGATGACCTGCTCGGCGTGCATGACCACGTTGAACACGCCCGACGCCACGGCCACCGCCACGACGCCGGCGACCTGCCGCCACGTGGCTTCGACCACCTTGCCCAGGCGCCGCGTGCCGGCCCAGCACAGCAGGGCGGCGGCGGACAGCCCGAGCAGCCCGGCCGGCAGCGGCGCGAACCAGCCGAGCATGAGCAGCGGGAGTCCTGCCAGCAGCCAGCCCGCCACGGCGAGCGCCGGTATCACTGAGAGCGCGGCGAGAACCCGCCCGGGTCGATCGAGTCCCATCGGAGAGCGAGCGTATCCAACCAGAGAGGCGACTTCGACGAGCGCGCGGGCGTGCCGCCGATGGCACGGGCTCCGCGTAATCACGGGTAGCGTATTTCGGGCCGCCGCCGGTAGCGGATTCGCGGCGCGACGTGGAAGCGGGAGGACGTGCGGGTGATGGCGGAGGCTCGCGCCGATCCGTCCTGGTGGAAGCGGCACCGCTGGTTCCTGGTCGTCCTCGCCCTCGGCACGGTCCTGCGCGCCGTGGCGATGCTGGGCTACCGGCCGGCCCTGTGGTTCCCCGACTCCTACACCTACATCGTCACCGTCTTCAGACCGCGCCCCGACCTTGTCAGGCCCGCCGGCTACTCGATGTTCATCAAGCTGCTGGAGCCGTTCCACGGCTTCGGGATGGTCACCGCCGTGCAGCATCTGCTCGGCCTGGCCACCGGCGTGCTGATCTACCGGGTGGCGAGAAGGGCGCCCAGGTGGGTGGCGACGCTGGCCACGGTGCCGGTGCTGCTCGACGCGTACCAGGTCCAGCTGGAGCACCTGCTCGTCTCCGACACGCTGTTCATGTTCCTGGTCGTGGCGGCGGTGGCGCTGTGCATGACGGAGCGGCGGGCCACGGTGGTCGCCATCGGGCTGCTGCTGGCCGCCGCCACCCTCACCAGGACCATAGGCCAGCCGCTCATCGTGCTGTTCGCCGCGTGGTTCGTGCTGCGCAGGCGGGTGGGGATGGCCGGGGTGCTGCTGGCGGCCGCGCTCGTGCCGGTCATCGCGTACGGCGGCTGGTTCTACGCCACGTACCACCGCGTCGGCCTCGTGGGCGCGAACGGCGCCTTCCTGTACGCCCGGACGATGTCGTTCGCCGACTGCGCCAAGATGGACCCGCCCGCCGACCTGAGGGTCCTGTGCGACCCGCGCCCGCCGGAGCGGCGCCCGCCATCCCAGGAGTACATCTGGGCGAAGGACTCCCCCCTCGTGCGGCTGCCCGGGATCACGTTCACGAAGGAGACCGACGACCTGGCGGGCAGGTTCGCGACGCAGGCGATCACCAGTCAGCCGCTCGACTACGCCGCCTCGGTGCTGACCGAGCTGGGCCGCACCTTCACGTGGGGCCGCCCGGTCTATCCCGACCCGGAGGTCTACGGCTACTACCAGTTCCCGGTGACGGAGCCCGGACCACCTGGCCGCTATCCCGCACAGGTCGGCGCCGATTATGCCAAGCTCTACGAACAGGGTGCGATCGGTACGAAGATCGTAGAGCCCTTCGCCGGATGGCTGAGGGCCTACCAGAGCGTGGCGCGGCTGCCCGGCCTGGTGCTCCTGGGGGCCCTGCTGGTCCCCCCGGTGGCGGCTTTCGCGCGCAGGCGCCGGGGACGGCGCCTCGCCGGCCCTCCGGCCTGGCTGGTGCCCTGGTCAGCGGCCGTCGTGCTGCTGGTCACACCGGCCGCGGTGGCGGAGTTCGACTACCGGTACGTGTTGCCGGCCGTACCCCTGGCCTGTTTGGCGGCGGCTCTGAGCATCAAGCCTGACGTGCTAAGACAGTCCGGAGGCGATAATGAGTTTGGCCATGATATTCCACCCAATGTCCGGCTCTGAGTATGCTTTGCCGCGGAAACATCACGCCCGGGTCACGGTCGTTCCCCACGGTCATGACACCTGGCACGCCGTACGTGACCTCGTCTCGTGGCTCGAGGCGACGCAGCCAGCGCGTCAGGCGCAAGAAGTGAGGCTAGGGGACGTATGACTGACTACAGGAGCGTGCCCGTAGTCGAATCCGGGCAGGACTACAGGGCTGCCCCCACCCAGCCTGGCAGCAGGATGGCACGCAGAGCGGCGGCCGCCGCACCGCCGCCCCCGCCCGACGACCGGCCGCCACGCAGCCACCGCGGTGACGGTGGCGGCGGTGGCCAGAACAAGATGCGTGTCCTGGCCTGGGTCAGCATCGGCGTCACCACGGTCATGGTGGCCGGCGCGCTGACGGGCTACACGGTCTATCGCGACGCGTTCAGCAACATCAAGCAGAAGAGCGTCAACAACGACATCATCAACCCGCGGCCCCCGGACACCGGCGCGCTCAACGTGCTGCTCGTGGGCTCCGACACCCGCGCGGGCACGGGCAACGCCAAATACGGCCAGAAGATGGCCAGGGAGGCCGACGCGGGCGGCAAGCGCACCGACACGATCATCCTCCTGCACCTCTCGCCAGACCGGAACCAAGCGCGCCTGATCAGCTTCCCGCGCGACTCGATGGTGCAGATCCCCAAGTGCAAGAACGAGACCACCAAGCAGGAGATGCCCACGCACCGCGGCATGATCAACTCGGCGTACAGCGACGGCGGCATCGCCTGCACGATGTCCACGATCGAGACCCTCACCGGCATCCGCGTCAACCACTTCGTCGAGGTCGACTTCAGCGGCTTCAAGAACATCGTCGACGCGCTCGGCGGCATCGAGATCTGCCTGCAGTCCGGCGTCAACGACAAGGCCACCCATCTCGTGCTGCCGCCCGGCAAGAGCCTGCTCAACGGCGAGAAAGCCCTGGGCTACGTGCGCCTGCGCCACTACGGCGACGGCAGCGACATCCAGCGCATCAAGCGGCAGCAGATCTTCCTCAGCAAGGTCGTCGCCAAGGCCACGAGCAGCGATCTGCTCACCGACGTGGGCAAGCTCAGGGACTTCATCGCCGCCGCGGCCGGGTCCGTCACCATGGACCCGGAGCTGGCCAACGACACCGAGCAGCTCATCAACATCGCGATGAGCGCCAAGCAGCTGACGGCCGGGGGCGTCAAGTTCACGACGATCCCGTGGGGGCCCGATCCCGAGGACAAGAACCGCGTGGTCTGGAAGCAGCCCGACGCCAACGAGCTGTTCAACTCGATCAAGACCGACACCGTGGCCGCCACGCCGGCGCCGTCCGCGAGCGCCGGCACCGGCACCAAGCCCAAGGCCACGGTCAAGCCCGAGCAGGTGAAGGTCCAGGTACTCAACGGCACCAAGACCGTGGGCAAGGCGCGCGAGGTCGCCGACCAGCTGGCCAAGGAGGGCTTCGACGTCGTCGGCCTGGGCAACTTCGAGGCCGCGGGCGGTCAGAGCCTGGCCAAGACCGAGATCCACTACGCCAAGACCATCGACACGGCCCCCGACTACGCGAGCACGCTGGCCGGAGCCGTCGTGCCCAAGCCCGCTCCGGCGGCGGGCAAGGTCACGGTCACCAACCCGCAGCCGTACACCGCGCCGACCCCCACCACGGGCGCCTCGCCCAAGGGCACTCCGGTGATGCAGCTGGTCGTCGGTGAGGACTTCGACTCGGTCAAGGTGACCAAGCTGCCCGACAGCGTCAACAACAGCACCATCACCGCGTCCGAGCAGAAGAACGCCTGCACCTGAGGCTCCAAGTTCCCTGTGGAAACGGGCGTTCTCCGTCCACGCGAGCGACAGGAGCCGCCGGGCGGGATAGTGTGTTGCGGGTCGGCGACGCAGCGCGACACGGAGCCGAGAGGCCAACCGTTGCTCGTGCTGCCGTCGTGTTCCCCGGCCCCGAGCGAAGCTGAGCGACTCCCCCTGTGTCTGACACCAGATTCTCCCCACCGGTCAAGACTCCGCGGAGCCCCGAGGAGGACGCCGGCGGCCCCGCCCAGACGGGAGCCCGCTGGCCGCTGCCGGAGGAGGCGTTCTGGAGCGAGGAGGCCGACCCGCACGGGGTCGCGCCAGGGGAGCTCACCGAGCCTCAGCCCGCGGTGAGGGTCGACGATCCGCAGACGACGACCGACGAGCGCCCCCAGCAGCAGCCGCAGGCGGCGGCCGAGCGCTCCCGGCCGCAGCCGCGGACGACGACGGACGACCGGCCCCAGCAGCAGCCGGAGCCGCAGCAGGAGCCACAGCCGCCCAAGCGCAAGCGCGACCCGTTCCTCGACAACGTCAAGTTCGTCCTGATCGCGCTGGTGCCGATCGGCCACTCGCTGGTGCCGACGCTCGCGGCCGACTCCAACAGGGCCCTCTACATCTTCATCTACACGTTCCACATGCCGCTGTTCGTGCTGATCAGCGGTTACCTGTCGAGAAACTTCTGGAACTCCAACGCGAAGACCAACAAGCTGGTCGACACGTTCCTCGTGCCCTATGTGATCGTCGAGGTCGGCTACGCCCTGCTCCGCGTCTCGGTGGGCCAGAAGTGGAGCCTGACGATCATCGACCCGGCGTGGCTCAACTGGTACCTGCTGGCGCTGCTGTTCTGGCGGCTGTCCACGCCGGTGTGGAAGCGGATGAAATATCCCGTGCCGGTGGCGATCGCGATCTACCTGTTCGCCGGGTTCTCGCAGATCTCGGGCGACTTCAGCATGGACCGCTTCTTCGGCCTCATGCCGTTCTTCGTGATCGGCCTGGTGATGCAGCCCGAGCACTTCGAGATGCTCAACCGGCGCTGGATCAAGATCCTGGGGGTCCTCACGATCCTCGGCGCGGCGGCAGTGGCTATCTACCTCGCACCGAAGGCGCCGCTCGACCCGTTCTACTTCAAGGCGAGCTACCAGGACCTCCACCTGTCGTGGTACATGGGCCTCGGCCTGCGCGTCGGGCTGCTGGTGTGCTCGCTGGCCATGTGCTTCGCCGTGCTGGCGCTGGTGCCCAGGGGCGAGACGTGGTTCTCCGACCTCGGCACCCGCACGCTCTACTGTTACCTGCTGCACGGCATCCCGGTGCTGATCGCCAAGGAGATGGGCTGGCTCGAGTTCCCGTGGCTGTTCGGGCCGCTCGGCGCACTGGCGATCGCCTCGAGCTGTTTCGCGCTGGCCATCGTGCTGTGCCTGCCGGAGACCCGCACAATCTTCAAGTGGGTGCTCGAGCCCCGGCTGGTCTGGCTCTATCGCCGCCCCTCCCGAAGTTAAGCGACCGTTTCACCCGTATTTACGCCTTTGACCTGGTAGGCGCGGAGCATCGACACATGCGCGCATGTGTCGCCACGACCGTCCACCATCCCGAGGACGCCCGGATCATGCATCGGCAGATCAGGGCGCTGCTCGACGCGGGCCACGAGGTCACCTACGTCGCGCCGTTCACGTACTTCAACGTGACCCCCATCATGGGGCTCACCGCGATAGACGTGGCGCGGCACGCCTCGTACGGCAGGGCGCGTGCGGCGCTCAAACGCGGCGTGAAGGACGCGGACCTGCTGATCGTGCACGAGCAGCGGCTGCTGCGCGCGCTGCCCTACCGTCGCCCTCCGGTCGTCTGGGACGTACGCGAGCAGGCCACCCCCAAGCAGCTCGCCCGGGCCGGGAGACGCCACCAGGTGATCACGGCCGCGGAGGTGCCCGAGGCGACCCTGGTCTCGCCCAGCCCGCCTCCCCCCGGCGACACCAGGGTCGTGCACATCGGCCGCCTCTCGGCCGAGCGTGGCGTGTCGGAGCTGATCGGGCTGGCCGAGCGGCTGATCCCGCACGGCGTCAGGCTCGACCTCATCGGCGCCGCCGACCGCGACGTCCGCCCTCTTCTGCGTGACGCGCAGCGGGTGGGGCTGCTCGACTGGTTCGGGTACGTGCCCAGCCGGCACGCGCTGCGGATGGCCGAGGGGGCGCTGGCCGGTCTCTCGCTGGCCGACGACACGGTGCGGAATTCGCCCACCAAGATCATGGATTACATGGGGCGCGGGCTGCCGGTGATCACGACGCCCCAGGGGGCCGCGCTGGTCGAACCCATCGGGTGCGGGCTCGTGGTGCCGCAGGACGTGGACGCGGTGCTGAACGCCGTACTGGACCTGAAGGAGGACCCGGAACGGCGGGCCCGGCTGGGCGCGCTGGGCCACAAGGAGGCCCGCCTGCGCCACCACTGGCCGGACCACGCGGCCGCCTTCGTCCGCCGCGCCGAGTCCTGGGCCGGCCTCCCCGCCCACGCCCTGGCGGTCTGACCCACCCGCCCGCTGTCACGGACGCCGGGGCACACATCGCACGCTCGGCGCGAAGGCGCGGCCCCATCGGCGGCGCTCCAGAGGACGCGGCCGCTCGGACGGGTGGACGGTGGGCGGCCGCGGCGAAGGGCACCGGCGCGACGGCCAAGCATCCCAGAGGGACGCCGGCCGGCCCACCACGGAAGGACATCGGGGGCGGCAATGGCACCAGGACCGAGGGGTTGATGTACTGGGAACCATGGCAACGCATCTCATCCAGGGCCGGACGGTGGCCATGCCGGTGCGGGTGCGGGACGCGGAGGTCTGCAGCGCCTTCTACGCGGTACGCGCCGACGCCGCCAGGGCGGTGATCGCGTACTCCGGACTCGACGTGACCGAGGTCCTGCCCGGCAAGGCCGTCTGCATGCTGCTGTTCGTGGACTACCGCGACGGCGACCTCGACCCCTACCACGAGTTCGGCATGGCGTTCCTGGTGCGCCCTCCTGGCGTTTCAGGGACCGGGGGGCTGTGGGACCTGCGGCAGGCCGGGGTGTTCGTGCACTGGCTGCCCGTGGACCGGCCCTTCACGCTGGAGGCCGGGCGGACGCTGTGGGGGTTCCCGAAGGAGCTGGCGGACATCGAGCTGCGGCTCGGCTCGCCGTACAAACGGTGCATCCTGCGCAAGGACGGCAGGCTCGTACTGGATCTGCTGATCAAGCCGGGCGTGCCCGCGCCGGGCGCCACGGTCATGGCGCCGCTCGACGCCTACACGCACCGTGACGGGATCACGCGGCGCGTCCCCTGGTCCGTACGTGCCCGCGGCGCCGGGGTCCGACCCGGCGGCGCGCTGATCCGCCTGGGCAACCATCCCATCGCCAAGGAGCTGAGCGAGCTGGGGCTGCCCAAGCGGGCGATGTTCACCAGCACGATCGCGCGGGCCGCGATGTCCTTCGGGGAAGCGACCGAGGTCTGAGTCAGACGATCGGCGGGCGGCCGAGCTTGACCATGCGCCAGGCCGTACGCCATGCCATGGGCCGCCGCTCCCCCGCGGGAGTGCGCAGCCCCTCCAAGAACCCGGCGAACCACGACTTGAGCGGCTCGCCCGAGCCGCGCTCGCGCACGACGGTGAGCACGACCCAGTTGGTCAGGTAGAGGAACGCCAGGGGCCACGGCAGGTTGCGCCGCGCCAGCCAGACCCGGTTGCGCGCGTTGAGCCGGTAGAACTCGGTGTGCCGCGTCGGCGGGACCTGCGGGTGGTACATCACCGTCTCGGCGTCGTACTCGATGCGGTAGCCCTCACCCAGCAGCCGCCAGGCCAGGTCGGTCTCCTCGTGGGCGTAGAAGAACCGCTCGGGCAGCCCGCCGACCTGGAGGAACGCCGACCGCCTGATGGCCGAGGCGCCGCCGAGGAACGTCGTGACGGGCGAGGAGCGCTGCGGGTCGCCCGCCCGCAGACGCGGGACGTGACGCCGCTGGCCGATGCCGCCGTCGGGGTCCATCACCCGGAAGGAGATCACCGCGAGGTCCGGCTCGGTGGCGAAGCGGTCGCGAACGTGCGCGACGACCTTCTGGCTGGCATACCAGCCGTCGTCGTCGAGGAAGAGCACGACGTCTCCCGAGCACTCCTCCACACCCCGGTTACGGCCTGCGGGGATGCCCGTGTTCCGGTCGAGCCGGATCGATTTCACGACCGCGGCCGACCCCTCGGGTGGCGTCGCCGACAGTTCGGGCACGTCAGCGCCGTTGCCCACGATCACCACCTCGACGTCGCCGTCGACCTGGTTGAGCGCTGACTCGACTGCCCGATTCAGCTCCGCGACCCGGTTGCCCATGGTGAGGATGACGCACGAGATCTTCAACGAATCACTGTCCTGACGCGTTGAGAACACGGGCGGAGCATTCTTTCATGATCACCGAGTCTGCTGGTCTGCATGTAATGGAAAGGCTGGGGCTAAGCGTATCGGAACCGGCAGTGAACCCCCACCGAACGGCGGACGTCCGATCAATACGACGGACGGGGAGCTTCTCCGGTTCCGACATGAGATCACGCCAGCCGCTTCGACGCGAGGATGCTTACCAAATGCAGGACAACCTGTAGGCATGCCGCGACGAAACAGGCGACGACCAGCACCCGCGACGCCGTCAGCCCGTCGGTGAACGGATCGATGACCGCGGCCGCCAGCGCGAGCAGGGACAGCTCGATCGGCTGCACGATCCGGTGGAACTTCGTCGCGGACAGCACCCGCCTGCCCAGCCCCAGCAGCCCGGAGCGGAACTGCGCCACGGACGCCTCGGTGGCGGCCGCCAGACCTCCCTTGGCCCGCGCCACCTCCACCAGGTCGGTCTCGGCCTTGATGAGGATCGCGCCGAGCGCGCCGGCGAAGCCCAGCACGGTGTACCAGTCGGGCAGGACGGCCGACGCCCGCCAGCCCAGGCCGACGAGCACCGCCGCCTCGGCGAAGTAGGCGCCGACACGGTCGAGGTAGACGCCGGCCAGCGAGGTCTGCCCCGTCCAGCGGGCCAGCTCGCCGTCGGAGCAGTCGAGCAGCAGGTAGATCTGTATCAGCAGCGCGGCGGCCACGGCGGCCCACAGCCCCGGCAGCGCGAGCACGACCCCGCCCGCGATGCCGGCCACCGTCATCACCCAAGTGAGCTGGTTGGGGGTGACGGACGTCTTGGTCAGCGCCCAGGTGACGTAGATGGACAGCCGGCGCATGTAGAGCACGCCTGCCCAGTGCTCGCCGTTCTTGCGCTCGAGGTGGCCGGCGGGCTGGGCGACCCGCCGCAGCTCATCTACCGAAGGCGCGGACATAGTCCCCCACCCGATCGTGGATCTCGGAGTCCTGCATGCGCAGATGCTCAAGGATCGTGTAGCGGCCCGGACGGGTGGCCGGCGCCAAGGCGACGGCCTCGGCGAACTGCTCGCCGCTCAACCCGATGTCGGCGGGCACGACGGGGAGCTCGTGCCTGCGCAGGCAGTCGACGACCTGCGTGACGCGGGCCTCGTCCTCCCTGAGGAAGAAACAGAAGGCGGCACCGATCCCGGCGAGCTCGCCGTGGTTGGAGGTGCCGGGGAAGAGCTGATCCACGGCATGAAGGATCTCATGATCTCCGCCACTCGCGGGCCGGGAAGAACCCGCGATCACCATGGACATGCCGGAAAGGATCAGGGATTCGGCCAGAACGGTCAGGAACGCGTCGGACTCGATGGAGTCCGTACGGCCGATGAGCGCCTCGGCGGCGGTGCGGGCCATCGAGCAGGCCAGCCCGTCGATGGGCTCGCCACGCTCGATGTTGCCGAGCTGCCAGTCCTCGATGGCCGACAGGTTGCTCACCACGTCGCCCACGCCCGCCCTGACCAGCGACTCCGGCGCGTTGTGCACGAAGTCGAGGTCGACCAGGATCGCCAGCGGCATCGGCACCCCGAACGTGCCCTTGCCTCCGTCGTAGACCAGGGAGGCCGTGGGCGAGCAGATGCCGTCGTGGGAGAGGTTGGTGGCCACCGCGACCATCGGGATGCCGGCCAGCGAGGCCGCGTATTTGGTCGCGTCGATCGTCTTGCCGCCCCCGACGCCGACCACGACCTCGTAGGCGCCCTTGCGCAGGTCGGCGCCGAGCGAGACGGCCGCGTCGACCGAGCCGTCGGCCACCCTGAACACCTCGGCCTCGTCCAGCTGGGGCGCGATCAGGCTCTCGATGTGGTCGCCCTGCCCGGGGCCGACTGCCACCGCGACCCTTCCGGAGGTGGCCACGCGGCTGTCGGCCAGCAGTGCGCCGAGCTCCGCCACCGCGCCGCGCCTGACCTGCATGGTCAGGGGTGCCGGCAACATCCTCGCTAGAAGCGGCATCCGCGCCCCCTCAGTAGCGAACGGCTATGGTGCGGGCCTTCGCCAGGTCGTCGTGGTTGTCCACCTCGACCCAGTCGACCTCGCCGATGGGCGCGGTGTGGATCACCTCGCCGCGCTCGACCATCTCCTGGTAGCCGTCCTCGTAGTAGAGCTGGGGGTCGCGCTCGAAGGTGGCCTTGAGCGCGTCGGCCAGCCGCTCGGCGGCGCCGGGCCTGATGAGGGTGGCGCCGATGTACTCGCCGTACGCCTCGGACGGGTCCATCAGCTTGGTGATGCGCCGCAGCGCGCCCTCGGGCGAGAGCGTGACCTTCATCTCCTCGTCGGCGAGCTTCTTCACGTTGTCGACGGCCAGCAGGATGTCGCTCGTCTCGGGAGCGGACAGCAGCGTCTTCTCGATCGAGACCGGGTGCACGGTGTCACCGTTGACCAGCAGCGCGCCCTGGGAGAAGTAGTCGCGGGCGCACCACAGGGAGTAGGCGTTGTTCCACTCCTCGGCCTTGTCGTTGTGGACGAGGGTGAGCTTGACGCCGTGCCGCCGCTCCAGGGCCTCCTTGCGCTCGTGGACGGCCTGCGCCGCGTAACCGACGACGACCACGACCTCCCGTAGGTCCACCTCGGCGAGGTTGCGCAGCGAGATGTCCATGATCGTGGTTTCGCCGTCGACCGGCACGAGCGCCTTGGGCAGCGTGTCGGTGTACGGCCGCAGGCGTCGTCCGGCTCCAGCGGCCAGAACCATTCCCAGCAACGTGCACTCCTAGGTCGAGCATGACTTCGTGGGTCCAAAGAGTATTCGTCTTTGGGACCTCCGCGGGTAATCCGGGGTTAGTCTTGCGTTCCCGCATCGGCCGCTTCCACCCCGGATCGGGGCGCGGCCAGCCAGCATGTCAGGCTCTCCCAGCCGAAAAGCGCCCACAGGTAGAGCGCGAGCAGCACGTAGCCGGCGGTCAGCCAGCCGGAGAGGGCGATCAGCGAGATCGCCATCATCCGCCCGTCCCAGCCGAGGCCGAACGTGGCCAGCCACGGCGGCGGGTATACGCGCTGCCGCAGCCGATAAACAAGATCATAGTGGTGGAACGCCAGCGCGCCGAGCAGCAGGAAGATCAGCACGGGGTGCAGCCCGTGCGCGAACCCGCACGCCGCGACGAAGCTGTACTCGATGAGCCGCAGGATCGGCGGCACGAGCCAGTCGAACCTGCCGTCGTGCGCGTGCGTGCTCCCCGGCCCGGCCAGCAGCAGCGTCACCGCGGGCGCGAACACCGCGAGCCCGTCCGTGCCCGCCACGCCCAGCAGCAGCAGCACCCCGGTGACGAACGTGCCCGCGATCACCGGCGGGAGCGGCGGGAGCTGGCCGGCCACGAGCAGGCCCATGGCACGCGAGAGGGGGCCGTCGTCGCGGTAGACCGCGACCGTGCCGCGGGGGACGGGTGTCATGTGGGTCGATGTCATCGTGCCGACCTCGCGATCCGCCCGCCGAGCTGGTAGAGGGCCGCCACGCCGCCCCAGCAGAGCAGGGACAGGAACGTGACCCTGGCGTTCCAGATGGTGGCGGTGATCGCGATCAGCGCCGTCCGCTCGCCGATGGGCAGCACGATTATCTTCTTGAGCCAGCGGGCGACCGTGTCACGCTCCATCCGCTGGGCGAACCGGAGCACGCCCTTGGCGCGCCCGCCGTCGGCCGACTCCAGCAGGGAGCGCGCGGGACGCCCCCACAGCCCGCCGACGCGGGCCACGTCGGCGACGGCCCCCGCGTACGCGAAGTCGACGGAGTGCCGGACGACCTGGAGGATCATGGCGGCCACGGCGAGGTGCCAGATTTCGTCGCCGCCGAAGCCGAAGGCCAGGCCGACGTAGACGGCGTATTCCTTCAGCCTGTCGGCCATGCCGTCGGCCCAGGCACCGAGCGGCGAGAACGTGCGTGTGTAGCGGGCGAGCTGCCCGTCGAGGCAGTCGAGCGCGAACGACAGGTAGAGCAGCAGCGCCCCCACCAGCCGGCCGCCCTGCGTGCCCGCCGAGAACCAGACGGCGGCCAGCCCGGCCAGGCCGATCGAGGCGCCGGTGACGGTGTTGGGGGCGACCTTGAGCAGGACTGCGGGCCTGATCAGGTGGCGCGTCCAGGTGGAGACGAGGAAGGTGGCGAAGAAGCCGTCATCCTCCTTGATCGAGAGGTCGAGCCTGACCCTGGCCTCGTCCACCTCGGCCAGCCTGGTGACGGCGGTGTCGGCGGCGTTCTGGCCGGCCACCCGGTCGGCGTGCAGCGGCCCGAGCGCGGCCGCCCGCACCTCCACCCCGGACCTGACCAGTCCGACCAGCAGCAGGTCGACCGCCTCGACGGGGGTGACCGGCCCCAGCTTGCCCGTGTCGGCCAGCTCGGCCAGCTCCTCCGCGATGTCGGCCAGCGAGGCCAGGTCGGCCTCGCCCGCCTGCAGCACGCCCCTGAAGGTGGCGTTCGCCTCGGGGACGACGTGGAACGAGCTGCCCGCGGCGACGATCTTGTGGCCTTCCACGCGTACGGGCGGCCGCATGGGCGCCGAGGTCGCGTCGTAGGAGACCAGGGCCGCGGTGTCGCCGGCGGGGTGGTCGAGCAGCAGCGCCAGCGCCTCGGTGTGCGCCACCAGGTCGGCGGGGAGAACCGCCACGACGCCCGCGGAGATGCGGGCGATCTTGGCGATGCCCCGGAGGTCGGCACCGAGGCCGCCACCCGGGCTCACCACCTGGATCTCGCGGACGGGCAGCGTGGCGAGCTGGTCCGTGACGCGGTCGAGCAGTGTGCCGTCGGCACAGGAGAGCTTGCATGCCGGGGTCGTGGCGAGCAGGACGACCGATGTGGCCGTGGTCTCGCGGGTCAATGAGTCGGGCAAAGCGCAGGTCTCCTCCCGGTCGCACGGGAGCCGCGTGGCTTGGGGGTGCGTAGCCACAGCGTAGCGACCGGTCAAGGCGATATCACGGAACGAGACCGTTACTCTGCCGGTAAAAGTGGCGCCCGGCGGGAAGGCGTGACGGCGAGGGGCGCGGGCTTGTCCGGGGTCAAGGCTTTCCGGGTGTTAACGCCTCCCTTCGGGGGCTGGAGCCTCAGAAGGGCCGCGCGACTCGGCCGACGCCGCCGAACAGTGAAGTGGTGCGGGGCGAGCCGTCATCCTCCGGGCGCCAGTCGCACGGGCGCACCAGACCGGGTTCGACGAGCTCGTAGCCGTCGAATATGTGGTGGATTTCCTTCTCGTTCCTGAGCACGAGGGGCACCGTCGCACCGGCGAACCCGGCATACCACCCCTCCTGCTCCTTCTCCGACATCCCGTCGGTGGTCAGGTGGGAGATCGCCACGTACGACCCCGGGGCCTGCCGTTCGCGGAAGGCCGCCACGATCCGGGCGGGGTCCTCGGCCGGGGTGACGAAGTGGAACACCGCGACGAACAGCACCGCCATCGGCCGGCTGAAGTCGAGGAACCCGTTGACCTCGGCATTGTCCAGGATGGTCTCGGGCCGGCGCATGTCCGCGGTGACGATCCTGGTGGAGTCGTCGGCCAGCAACGCCCTGCCGTGCACGGCGACGATCGGATCGATGTCGACGTAGACGACCCGCGAATGGGGGTCGGCCTCCTTGGCGATCTGGTGGGTGTTACGGGCGGTCGGCAGCCCCGAGCCGACATCGAGGAACTGGCGGATGCCGCACTCCCTCGACAGGTATCGCACCGCGCGTCCGAGAAACCGGCGATTCTCCAGAGCGGTGGAGCGCACCCGGTGTTCGCCGATCATGTCGTACAGCTTCGCGTTGGCCGCCCTGTCGACCTCGAAGTGATCCTTGCCGCCCAGCGCCTCGTCGTACATGCGCGCGGCTGTGGGTACACCGAGCGGGATGTTCGGGCTGCTTTCGGTCATGCGATCTCCTTGGCGCGTCCGCACAGATCCAAGATCACGATAGCAAACCGGGCGGCCCGCGCTGGGCCTTCTCCGGCCGGCCTGGCTTACGCTGCCGATATGGATTCACGGTTGCGGTCGGTCGGGGTGCTGCTCGCGGGCGGCGTGGGGCAGCGGATCGGGCTGAGCAAGCCCAAGCAGCTCATCGAGATCGCGGGAAAGACGATCATCGAGCACTCGCTGGCGGTGTTCCAGGACGCGCCGGAGATCGACGAGATCGTGGTGCTGATGACGCCCGGCTACGCCGACCGGATACGCGAGATCGTGGCCAAGGGCGGATACGACAAGGTCAGCAAGGTCGTGGACGGGGGCGCGAGCCGTACCGAGAGCACGTGGCTGGCTCTCCAGGCGCTGGGCACCGAGGAGTGCGACGTGCTGCTGCACGACGCCGTACGCCCCCTCCTGGAGCCCCGGATCATCACCGAGTGCGTCAAGGCGCTGGAGACACATCGGGCTGTCAACGTGGCCATCCCCAGCTCCGACACGGTCCTGGTCGCCGTTCCCGGGCCCGGGGGCGAGGTGATCGGCGAGGTGCTGGACAGGTCGGTGCTGCGGCGCAGCCAGACGCCGCAGTGCTTCCGGCTCTCGGTGATCCGCGAGGCGTACGAGCGGGCACTCGCCGACCCCGGCTTCGCCGCCCGCCCGGCCACCGACGACTGCGGCGTGGTGCTGCGTTACCTGCCCGACGTGCCGATCCACCTCGTGCCGGGCAGCGAGCACAATATCAAGGTCACGCATCCCACCGACCTGCGGATCGCCGAGCTGCTCTTCCAGCTCGCCTCAACTCCGTCAATCTCCGACTTGCCCTGATACGTCGCAGACGTTCGCGTGGACGGCGCTTGACCCGCGGATTGTTACCGTGCGATCACATGAGGAGACTCATCGCGATCGCGACCCTGCTCGCCAGCTACCCCGCGCTGCTGGTGTCGGCCCTCTGGCCGGCGCCGGCGGTGTTCGGAGCGGTCGCCGTGCTCTCCTACGTCCTGGAGTACGTCGCCCCACGCGCCACCAGGCCCCTGCCCGAGCTGCTCGCCAGGGTGCACCTGGGCGTCACGCTGCGCTTCGTGGCCAGGGAGACCATGGCGCTGCTGCTGGTGGCGCGGACCGCGGGAGTGGACTCGCCGTGGTTCGTGGCGCTGGCGGCCGGGATGTTCGTGATTCACGTGGTGCGCGCCGGGCACACCGGGCTGGCCCTGCGGCTCAAGGGGACGCTCAGCAGGATGCCGGTGACCACCCGCAACCTCGACGTCTCGGCGCTGCGCATCCCGAAGATGCCGCCCCCGTCCCTGCGCGACAGCCGCAGCGTCCGCTTCCTCTACCTGGACGCTCTCCCGGTGCTCGGCGCCGCCGCCGGCGCCGAGCCCGCCGCGATCGGGGCCGCCCTGGCGCTCGTACTGGGCGCCGCGGGGGCGCTCACGCTCATCCCGTACGTGCGGCGCGCCACCCCGCTCACCGACAAGGCCAAGGTCCTGGCGGTCGTCGGCGAGCAGGTCGAGAGGTACCGTCCCGAGGTCATCCTGTACTTCTCCGGCGCCACCGCGGCCGCCTACCAGGCCAGGATGTGGCTGCCCACGCTCGAGCGCATCAGCCGGCGCGCCATCGTCGTGCTGCGCGAGCGCGGCATGGCCAGCCACCTCGACCCCACCACGCTGCCGATCCTGTGCATCCCGTCGTCGGCCGACCTGATGAGCTTCCGCGCCCTGTCCAGCGCCAAGCTCTGCCTGTACGTCTCCAACGTCGGCAGGAACGTCCACATGCTGCGCATCCCGAACCTGCGCAGCGCGTTCCTCAACCACGGCGACAGCGACAAGGAGGCCTCGTTCAACCCGTTCTCCCGGGTGTACGACGAGGTGTGGGTGGCCGGGCCCGCGGGCCGCGACCGCTACCGCCGGGCCAGGGTGGGCGTCAGGGACGAGAACGTCCACGAGGTCGGCCGGCCGCAGCTGGAAGGCATCTCGACGCGGGGACCGGGGCTGCCGTACCGCACCGTCCTGTACGCCCCCACCTGGGAGGGCTGGAACGACGACCTGTTCCACACGTCGCTGATCACCATGGGCCCGCGCATCGTACGGGCGCTGCTCGACCACCGGCCACGGCTGCGCGTGATCTACAAGCCGCACCCGCTGACCGGCCATCGCGACAGGAGCGCGACCCGCGCGCACAAGAAGATCGTTGCCATGGTCGAGGCGGCCGAGCTGGCGAAGTCGAAGGCCAGGCACCCGTCGCAGGCGTCCGGGGAGACACCGCGGATCGAGCATCTCATCGTCACGGGACCCGAGCCGCACCTGTACGACTGCTTCAACCAGTGCGACCTGATGATCACCGACATCTCCAGCGTCGTGGCCGACTTCCTGGCCAGCGAGAAGCCGTACGCGGTGACGAACGTCGCGGGCCTGCCCGAGCAGGCCTTCCACGAGCGCTATCCGAGCACCGAGGCGGGCGTGCTGCTCGGGACGGACCTGGCCGGGCTCGCGGACTTCCTCGACGGGGAGGACACGCTGGCCCGGGCCAGAGTCAAACTGAGGAGCTATCTGCTCGGGCCGGAGTATCCGGACGCCCTGGCCCGTTTCGACGCCGCCGTGGAGCGCGTGTTCGCGCAGTCATGAGCCCATGTCATGAGCCCGGGGGCCTGGCCAGCTTCTTCGGGCTCGTGAGGAAGCCCCAGCCCCAGGAGCAGTGCATGGTGGCGTACACGATGGGCAGCCGCAGCCGCGCTCCCGCCGGCAGCCCGCCGCCGGTCAGCGCCGAGCCCGCCGCTATGGCGACCACGTAGCCCCCCGGAACGATGAGCGACCAGGGGAAGAACGGCGAGACGATCAGACCCAGCAGCATGGCCAGCACCGCGGCGGGCGGCGCGAGGTAGCGCAGGTTGATCGTGCCCTCGTGGGTACGTGAGACCACCCGCCGCCACCGGCCGTAGTGGAAGTACTGCTTGGCCAGCGCCTTGACGTTGGGCCGGGGCCGGTAGGAGACCCGCATGCGGGGCTGGAACCAGACCAGGCCGCCGCTCTGGCGGATGCGGTGGTTCATCTCCCAGTCCTGGGCGCGCTGGAAGTGCTCGTCGTAGCCGCCCACCCGGTCGAGCGCCGAGCGGCGGAAGACGCCGAGGTAGACGGTGTCGGCGGGGCCGGCGGTGCCGCCCACGTGGAAGGCGGCGGCGCCCACGCCGATCTTGGAGGTCATGGCGCAGGCGACGGCCTGCTCGAACGGCGTGATGCCCTCGGCCGCCATGATGCCGCCGACGTTGTCGGCGCCCGTCTCCTCCAGCGTCTCGACCGCGACGCGCAGGTAGTCGGATGGCAGCATGGCGTGGCCGTCGACCCTGGCGATGATGCCGTTACGCGAGGCGCCGATGGCGGCGTTGAGCGCGTTGGGGGTGCGGCCGGTCGGGTTGGGCACCACGGTCACCCGGGGATCGGCCGCCGCGATGGAGTCGGCGACCTCCTGGGTGCGGTCATGGGACGGACCCACGGCGAGCACGACTTCGATCTCACCTGGGTAGCTCTGGGCGAGGACCTGGTCAACGGCCTCGCGAAGGTGCCGCTCCTCGTTGAGGACCGGCATGACGACGGAAATGGGGGGCCAGGCGCGCGTTTCCGCGGGGGCCTGCGGCGAGTCGGGGAACTGCTTCATGGCGGGGCTCACGCTACTGTACGACCAGGGGAGGAGGGCAATCGAAAGCCCGATCCTCCGGGTGACCAGAGGGGGGCGCGGCATGCGCGAAGGGGGAGGGCAGGTAACGGGCGAGGAGGACGCCGGGGTGCTCGTGGGCGGCGACGCCTACGGCGGCGTCAAACTCCCGCCCACCCGCCCCCGCAGGCCGATCAAGAGCGCCAAGGCCCGCCGGCGCAACGTGCTCGTGGCCGGTTTTCTGTCCTCCGGGATCCTGGTCACCACCGGTGTGGTGTGGGCGACCCCGCGGCAGATCGGCACCGTCGACGCGGGCGTGTCCCCGCCGTCGGCCCACGGCGCCGAGAACATCCTGATGGTCGGCATCGACAAGCGCGACGACCTCACCCGCCAGCAGCAGAACCAGCTCAAGCTGGGCCGCGAGGCCGGCCAGCGCACCGACACCATGATGGTCATCCACCTGTCGGAGGACCACAAGCGGGTCACCGTGGTCAGCCTGCCGCGCGACACCTGGACGACGATCCCCGGCAAGGGCGACCACAAGATCAATTCGGCGTACCAGTTCGGCGGGCCCAAGCTCACCAAGCAGACCGTCGAGGCCGCCACCGGGCTCCAGATCAACCGCTACATCGAGGTGAACATCCTCGGCTTCATCGACGTCGTCGACTCCCTCGGCGGTGTCACCGTCTGCACGCCGGTGCCGATCAACGACCCCAAGACCGGGCTCAACCTGCCCGCGGGCACCCACCAGCTTCAAGGCGTGCAGGCCCTCGGCTACGCCCGCACCCGCGCCACCGCACGCTCCGACCTCGACCGCATCGACCGGCAGCAGCAGGTCATCTCCGCCCTGCTCAACCGGGCGCTCAGCGCCGACACGCTGGCCAACCCGGGCAAGCTGGCCGCGTTCGTCAACTCCACGCTGAGCACGGTCAAGGTCGATCCCGACGACGGGCTGCTCGGCCTGGCGACACAGCTCAGAGACGTCTCGCTCGCAGACGTGAAGTTCGCCGACGTGCCGCTGTCCAACGTCGACTTCAGGGCGCCCACGGGCGAGTCGGCGGTGCTGTGGGACAAGCAGGCCGCCCGCGACATGTTCTCCAGGATCAACGCGGACCAGGATCTGGCCAAGCCCGCCGCCCCTTCGCCGTCCCCGAAGCCGACGAACACCGGCATCCCGCCGCAGCGCATCACGCTCAAGGTCAAGAACGGCACGCTCATCACGGGCCTCGGCGCCCGTAGCAAGGCGGCGCTGGTCGCGTACGGGTTCAAGGTCCCCGGCGCGCCGGGTAACACGACCAAGAAGGACTACAAGAAGACGATCATCCGTTACAGCGCGGACCGCGAGGACTGGGCGAAGGTCGTTGCCGCCGCCATCCCGGGGGCGGAGCTGAACAAGGCGGACGTCCAGGGCGTCGAGGTGATCCTCGGCAGCGACCAGCCAAAAATCGCGAAACCGAAGGCGACTTCCATACCATCCCCCAAGCCGAGTGTTACAAGTACGACAAAGACGGCAATGGAAAACATATGTAAGCAATAACTATAACGATCGGCGTTTCGGGCAGGTGAGGCCCATGGTGGTCAGATCGTGGCGCGAGGACCCCTGTACGGTGCTACACGTAGTCGGCGACCTCGATGTGGCAGGGGCGCCCCGGTTGCGAGCAGAGCTCGAACTGGCCATCGCGGCCACCGATCCGCTCAACCTCGTCGTCGACCTGACCGAGGTCCCTTTCTGCGACTCCGTGGGCCTCGGCGTACTGGTCGCCACGCTCAACCACGTCCACCGCGTGAAGGGCCGCCTGATCCTCGTGCTCGCCCCCGGAATGATCCGCCACCTGCTGACGATCACCAACCTCGACCGGCACTTCGAGACGCGCGATTCCCTCGGAGAGGCCCGCTCGGCCTTCGGCAGCGCGGCCTGACCTTCAGCGGGGCGGCCCGGCCGATCCGATCTGTGCGAGAACATGGTCATGTCATCGTGGGCACACCTCGCACGGCCGCGTGAAGTCGTGGGAGCGCCCCCTCAGGTGCGGAGGCTTTCACGTTGTTCGACCAGTTCCCCGAGCCAGGGCGCTCTCAGCTCGCGGCCGCCTTCGACGAGGGCAGGACCCGTCCTGAGTGGTGCTTTGTGGAAGGGCAGGCGCGCCTCGCGTTCTGGGCGCCCTTCGCCGGCTCTGAGCCGGTGATCATCTGGCAGTTCGATCCGGGCCCCGACCCGGCCGCCGCGGCCGAGCTGCTGCGCAGCAGCCTGCGGACGATGAGGCTGAGCAAGATAATCCACGACATCTCACTCAAGCCGGGCCTCAACCCTGTCGTCGATCGCGCCGTCGAGCACGAGGCCCTGAGCCTGGCCGGGTTCGCCATGGAGGTCGAGCGGCTCGTGCTCGAATGGGTGGCGGGCAGCGACATCCCGACCGATCCCGGCCGCCTGACGTACCGCCCTGCGCGCCGCATGGACCAGGCCGAGGTGATCGACATCCTCATCCGCATCTCGGACGGCTCGCTCGACTACGACACGCAGATCGAGGTGGCCACGGCGGGCGCCGAGCGGGAAGCCCGATGGATGTACGACGACCTGATGAACCGGAAGGCCAAGCCTGACTGGTTCGTCATCGGCTACCTGGGCGACTCCCCCGTCGGCCTGGTGGCCCCCGACGACCACTCGATCGCCTACATCGGCGTCGTGCCCGAGCACCGTGGCCACGGCTACGTCAACGACCTCCTGGCCAGGGGCACCCGCACGCTCGCCGAGGCCGGTCTGCAGCGCATCGTCGCGGCCACGGACGTCGCCAACGTTCCCACGGCCGACGCGTTCCTGCGTGCTGAATACGCGGAGGTCGGCCGGTTGTTCCGCTACTACTGGAGGGCATCGTGAGACTTGGAGTCATGTTCGACCGGGATCTGCCACCCGAGCAGCTGATCCCGTTCGCCAGGGCGCTCGACGGGACGTCCGTCGACGATCTCTGGGTGGTGGAGGACCTCGGATGGACCGGCGGCATCTCGGCGGCCGCCACCGCGCTCGCCGTCACCTCCCGGCTGCGCGTCGGCATCGGCATCACGCCCGCTCCCCTGCGTAACCCGATGCTGCTGGCCATGGAGCTGGCCAACCTGGCCAGGGTGCATCCCGGGCGGCTGGCCGCCGGGATCGGGCACGGCGTGGGCGACTGGATGCGCCAGGTGGGCGCCGCTCCACCGTCGCCCCTGGCCCTCCTGGAGGAGACCATCACGGCCGTACGCGCGCTGCTGCGCGGCGAGACGGTCACCCTGCACGGGAAGTCCGTCCATCTGGACGGGGTGTCTCTGGTGCATCCGCCGGCCGTGCCGCCGCCCGTGCTGGCGGGGGTGAAGGGGCCACGCTCGCTTGGGCTGTCGGGCCGGGTCGCCCAGGGCACGATCGTGCCGGAGGGCGTCGGGCCCGCGCAACTGCCCGGGATCCTGGACCAGATCGGGAGTGAATCCGATCACGAGCTCGTGGTCTTCACGTTCCTGCACACTGGGGCCGACTTCGAGGAGGTCACGCGTCCGATGGTGGAGGGGCAGGCGGGCTTCCTCGGGGTCGCGCCCGAGGAGGTGGTGATGGCCGTGGGCTCTCCTGAGGCGGCGGCCGAGCAGGTCAAGGCGCTGTGGGCGGCCGGGGCCGGCACGGTGGCGGTCCGGCCGCTCGGCTCTGACCCACTCCAGCACGTCACGGCGCTGCTCTCGGCCCTCTGAGCTCGTTCGCCCGGACAAACCGCCTGCGGCCCGCCAATGGCCGAATGGTCGATGGCGGGCGACCGGTGTTCGGTCGGATGGTCGATGGCGAGCCGCGGGTGCTCGGCCACGATCTTCCCCCATGAGACGAATCGTGGCAGCACTCGCGGTCGCGCTGGCGGCGACGGGATGCGGAGTGGACCTGGAGGCGGAGGAGGTCCGCTCCGCCCGGTCGTTCCCCTTGAGCGGCACCACCCTGAAGATCAGCTCCTCGCTGGGCGGCGTGCGCGTCCTCCCGGGCACCGCCGGCCGGGTCGAGGTCGAGCGGTGGGTGCGCGGCAAGGCCGCCGACGACGGCAACGCCACCTGGTCCCTGCGCGACGGCACCCTCCGCCTGAGCGCCGACTGCAACATGATCCTCGGCGACTGCGGCGCCCGCTACCACGTCAAGGTCCCGCCCGGCGTGCGGTTGTCGATCGACGCGGCGGACGGTGTCATCCTGAACGGCCTCACCCAGGACGTGGACGTGTCCAGCCGGGACCGCATCCAGGTGACGGGCACGACGGGAAGGCTGCGGCTGCTGAGCGAGGGCCCGATCACCGGCGACGGGCTGAAGTCGCCGGACGTCAGGTGCCGGACGTCGGACGGCGCGATCGACGTGTCGTTCGCCAGTCCGCCCACCGCCCTCGACCTGCGCTCACAAGAGGGCAGGGTGACCGCCACCGTGCCCAGGGCCGCCTACGCGATAAGTGCCCACAGCAAGGAGGGCACCGAACGTTCCGAGCTCAAGCACGACGCCAAGAGCGCCAGCACCATCACCGCGCGCAGCACCTCGGGAGACGTCCGGATCCTGCTGGCCAAGTAGCGCCGGCCGCCCTACTGCCAGATCGCGGCGTAACGTCCGTTCTCGGCGTTCACCTGAACGGGGGCCAGCCCCTTCCTCTTGAGGTCGTCGAACCGCTTCTGGTAGCCGGAGGAGGTCATGTCGATGTAGTGGGCCCAGGATTTGACGCCGTCGTCGCGCCACACCGCCGTGTACGTGCCGTCGGGCGCCACGGCCACCTTGACCGGCCGGAACCCCTGCTTCTTCTTGGCGTAGAAGGCGGCCTCGTGCTGCTCCCTGGTCTTGCCGTAGGTGTAGTACCAGGCCCCGCCCGTGTTGACCGTCCACACGCCCACGTACCGCAGGTCGTCCGGGGTGCCGTACACGTCGACGGAGGTCAGCGCGAGCCCCTGGCCGGCGGCCTGCTTGTTGGCGGCGCCGAACTGGTCGGGGGTGAGGTCGGACTTGGCGAGGAACTTCCCGCGCCTCTTCTCGAAGACGGCGGTGAACACCGGCGAGTCGCCCGGCCCGGTGGCGGAGACGGAAATCGGCTGCGCCCCCTCCCGCGACTCCTGGTCGAACCGCTGCTGGAACGCCTCGGCCGACATGTCCTGCCAGATGCCCCAGTTGGACGGCGACCCGCCCTTAACCCAAACGGCCGCATATCGCTCACCGTCGGAAACGTTTACCGTAATCGGGCGAAAGCCCTGATCCTTGAGCTGACGGACCCGCTCCACGCTCTGGGCGGCCGTGAGGCCGTGATAGGCGACCCAGGCCGGACGCGCCTGCGCGTCGGCCGCGGGCGCCACCACCGCCATCGGAGCGGCTACTCCGATCAGCAAGGCGACGGTCTTCGTCGTGGCCCGCATGACCCTCCCATACAGAATCGCTTTGCTCGTTCGTGAGGATGAGGATCGACCCTAACAGCCGTGGCCGCTCGTTCGCTGGGAGCTCATCGAGCGTGCGGCAAGTGTCCTTTCTGCGGCAAATACGAGGTCACTCAGGCACAAGAGCCGGGGGCGGCTCGCCGTCCCCGGCTCTTGTGCCTCAGCCTCAGCCCACCTTCTCGAACGGCGTCGGGGTCTGGCCCGTCCAGCGGTAGAGCTGCGCGTGGCTGGTGTACTTGCTGACGCCGTTCTCCGTGACCGTCCCCGACTTGGAGACGTAGTAGCGGCCTCCGCCCAGCGAGATCAGGCCGTACTCACCGGTGAACTCCCATCCCCTGACGCCGGAGGCGTCGTGCTGGAGCCCGCCGGGCGCCAGCGTGAGCAGCCGGCCCCGCTCGGGCTGCGGCTGCCCGACGATGTCCCCCTCGCTCGGCCGCGCGCCACCGTCCACCATGAAGAAGGAGTAGTTGGGGAACTGCGGCTTCTTGCCCTTGTAGACGGCCATCATCCAGTTGCCGGTGTGCTCGTCCCACTCGAGGTTCTGCACGCCGTACGTGGTGTTGCCGGTATAGGCGAAGTACTTGCCGTCCGTGTGCTCGGGGCCGCTCTTGTGCGGGTCGCTCTCGGTGAGCGGCTTCTCGTACTTCTTCCATTGCTGGATGTCGTACTGGAGGACGACCTGGTAGTCGTTGTCCTGCCTGCCGACGTTCGAGTAGATGCCGTACGCGACGGTGAGCAGCTGCTTGCCGTGCTTCTTGCCGAACTCCGGGCCGAAGGACACACCGTCGATGCCGCTGCACCCGTACCGGTGATCGGCCGTCTCGGCGACGTTCCCGTCGAACTTGCCGTCCCCGTTCATGTCAGCGGTGTAGTCGGCGACGACCTCCTTGAGGTAGACCGTCTTGACCACGTCGGTGGTCTGGGCGTCCATGTTCGGGCTGGTGATGCGGTCGACGTCGAAGATCGCGATGTAGAACGACTCCTGCTCCTTGTACTCCAGGGAGCCGTACACGCGGCCGTCTTTGGCGTTGAAGTCGAGATCGCCGAGGTGCCCGGTGAAGCCCGTCACCGACCCGATGAGGTTGCCCTTGAGGTCGGTCTTGACCAGGACGTTGGTGAACGAGAAGTACATGTACCCCTTGCGCTGGTCGATGGCGATGCCCTGGACGTGCCCTTCGGTCCAGGCGCCCCCGTAGATGTCGGCCGGCAGCTCCTGGGGGCGGTTGTCGGCGGCGGCCGGAACGGCTAGCAAGGCGAGCGAGGCGGTGGCGGCCACGGCTAGCGTCAGGACTTTGCGCATGTTGCGGTACCCGTCTTCAGTTAAGGAACAGACCGAAACCAGACGTTATACCGGCCAGATGCCGTTGTCTGACATATGCATGAACTCGCAGTGAAGTACCCCAAACTGCCCATCCAGCTCCTTACGGCCGATACAGCCGCTCGAGCCCGACCAGAGCCACACGAGGGTCATCACCGGCAGCCGCGCCCAACTCATCGCTGAATCCGGACCCTCCATAGCAGGTGAGCACGGTGTCGCGCGTGTCGTATCCCTTCTGTCCCAGCAGCTCGCGCGCCCTCGCCAGCCGCTTCAAGTGGTGGCGACTCATCACCTCCCCCCACTTGGCCTCACCGAGCGACAAGATCCGCCGCGGCCGCCCCGGCTCCTGCGCGGCCAGCACCACCACGTCCACCTCGATCTGACTCCTGTTGGCCGGATCGGGCACGACACCCGCTCCGATCTCGGCCGGGAAATCACCGAAAACGGAGTCCCCGGCCTCCAGCGCGAAATCACGGCACAGCGTCTCGAAGTGCGGCCCGACCACCTGGGCGAGAAACGTCTGCCTGACGGCCTGCCATACGGTTTCGGCCCGGTGGATCTCCAGCTCTGACCAGCGACGCCGCATGATCGCCTCATAGAATGTGATCAACGGCTCCACGATGCGGTAGCGGGCCCGCCCCGAGCGGAACAGGTCCGGCTCCCGCCTGACCAGGGCACAGTCTTCCAGCACCGTGAGCGGATGCGTGATCTGATCGGACCTGCGCCCCACATAGTTGGCGATCCCCCCATTGGTGGAGTTCCCGCTCGCAATCGCTGCCAGCACTGAGTGATAGAGCGCCGGATCGCGAATGTCCGACTCTTCCGCAAGCAGATACCGCGCCTCGCGAAAAAGCGGCATCTGTGGATTGAGTACGGTGCGGACAACCCAGGAATCGAAGTCGTCGAGACTCTTGGGCACGTCACCCTGCGTGAACTCGTACCTGTAGGCAGGCGTGCCACCGACGATCGCGTGCACCTGTACGGCCAGCCGAGGATCCATGATCCCCCAGAACTCCGCCGCGTCCCGATAGCGAAACGGATGAATCATGAGTTCCAGACCAGCCCGTCCGCGCAGTGGCGCGGACCCGGAAAGAAGCCTGCCCATCACGGACATGGCCGATCCACAGAGAATCAGCCGTGCGGCGCTCTCCTGCCCGCTTCCGCCAGGCCCGAGCTCTCGCTGAATGATCGACGGCAGCGCGGGCGAGGCTCTGAACAGGAACGGAAACTCGTCGATGATCAGCGGCACCGCCCGGCCGCGAAAGGTGCGGAACATGTAAGGGATGGCGTCGTTCCAGTCCCGGAAAGGCAGCTCCACAACCTGCCGGGTGAATCGTGTGAGAGCTTCAGTGAAGAACCGCAGCGATTCGGCCTCCGTCGCCTCGGTGGCAGCGAAATACAGTCCATCGGTCGCTTCCGCCAGGGCCTGCAGCAGGAAGCTCTTCCCTTGCCGACGTCGCCCGCTGACAACCCCGAGCGTCGCGCCGGGCATTGCGACCGCTCGGTGTCGCGGTGCTACGAAGTTTGCCAGGCCCTGCCACTCCCTCACGCGGTCGAAGACGCGCTCCGGCTTCCGGATCAAGACCCCTCCAACTGTGACGACTCTACAGAAGTATGCCTCTCAGAAGTACAGTTCTGTGATTTGCGCCACTCACTGGGGCTACCCGCATTCGGCCGGTCGCTCCGTCACGGAACCTCAGGTGCCTGGTGCGTCAGCGGCGACCAGTTCGACCTCGAACCCGTCCTTGTCCTCCAGATAGGCGGCATAGTGCTGCTCCCCGCCGGCATGAGGGTGACGGTCCGGGAACATCAACGTCCAGCCGTTCGCGGGCGCCTGGTCGACCAGGGCATCGACCATGGTGCGGCTCTCCACATGGAAGGCCAGATGGTTCAGACCGGGCCGGCGTCGGTCGTGCCGGTCGGCGCTGAGCGCGGGCGACTGCTCCAGGACCAGGTACGTGACCCCGAGCCGCCAGCTACGGCCGTGACTCCAATCCTGGAAGACGGTGTAGCCGAGGGCCTCCAGCAGCCATTGCCAGCTCGCGACGGCTCGTGGCAGGTCGGGCACCCAGATCTCGACGTGGTGCAACATTCCAGTGGTGGGCTCGCCGCTCACGCCTTGCCTCCATCCTGTCGTTGACCGAATGCCAACGATCACGGCGATGATGCCGCGAGTCACCGAAGGGCCGCTAATCCTGAGGAAGGGTCATCGAGTCGGCGTCATCTCGTGACGGGGCGTTTCTGCGGCGGAGGTAGTGCAGGAGATCGAGCTCGCTGCCGATGCCGAGCTGGGCCCGGCTGTGCCGCAGCGTCTCTGATACCCGCATCCCTCGATGATGACGCGGGAGCAGTGGGTCAGAGCGCGCAGCAGATTGACACGAATCCAGTGGCCGGATGCGGACACCGTCGATCGCCAACCTCGGAATGGCCGCAATCGTCCCATTGATGTCACGTTCCATCTCTAGCTCTTTGGAGCCCATAGTGCTCAAGCGTCTACTCGCGGCGACAGGCGTCGCGGTCGTGGTCCTACCGTCGGCCTCTACGTCCGCTCAGGCCGCGACCCCGGTCGTTCAGATCGTCAAGGTCTACTACGACTCGCCGGGGTCCGACCGGGGCGGCAACGTCTCCCTCAATGGCGAATATGCGGTGCTGCGCAACACGTCCAAGAAAGCCATCCAGCTCGAGAAGTGGATCCTGCGGGACGAGACCGGTTACAAGTACAGATTCCCGAGATTCACCCTCAAGCCGGGCAAGTCGGTGACTGTGCGCTCGGGTCAGGGGGCCGACAGCACAACCACCTTGCATTGGGGACGTAAGTGGTACGTCTGGAACAACGACGGGGACTCGGCCAGCCTCTATCGAGGCAGTGACCTCAAGAAGATCGACACCTGCACTTGGGGACGCGGGGGAATCTCCACCCTCTGCCAGTAGCCCGGCAGAGCGCTGAACACCACTCCCACGGGATCAGGCGCTTTGATGACGACCCACCTGGGATGACTTTCAGCGCCCCTCTGAGCTTCTTCTTTATCCGTACAGTCGGGCGCCGCCAACTCGGTCCCGAGGCAATGCCCGTCAGCCTGTGGGGGCGCCGACCTGGTTGCCCTCGAGCACGGAGCGCAGCTTCGCGAGGGCCTGCGCGGCGGCCGCTACCGCGGAACGGTCGAGGGTGCCTCCGATCAGCTCGGCCAGTGCTTCAGTGAAGGTCTCCTCCGCCGCGTTGACGAGCTGCGAGCCGTCGTCGGTCAGAGCCAGCAGTGAGGACCGGCGGTCGGATGGGTTCGGCTGCCGGACGGCCCATCCCTGCTTCTCCAGACGGTCGGCGCTCTTACTGGTCGCCCCGATGCCGATGGCGAACTCGGCGGCAAGGTCAGCCACGCGGGACCCGGGGTGGTCGCGCAGGTAACGCAGGGCCTCGAATTGCGAAGTGACGATCCCGTGCCGTTCACGGAGACGGTCATTGAGGGCGTTGTACAGACGCGTCTCGCATCGGACCAGGTCGGCGAAGAAGCTCGGGAGGTCGAACGTGTCGCCGCTCAAACTAGATGCCATAGCATATAGTGTAGTGGAAGATACTTCCTAGGAGAGCATACGTGAGCAAGGAACAGCGCGCCCAGGTCGACGCGATGATGCGGCAGCCGCGTCCCGAGGGCCCCCGGTCGGTCGAGGCGATCCGAACCGGCTTCAAGGCGCTGATGGCCCAGATGATCGTGCCCGACAGCATCAGCACCACGCAGACAACGCTCGGCAACCGACCTGCGCTGCATGTCGAGCCGGACAACGGGCCGCGCGCCGGGACGATCCTGTACTTCCACGGCGGCAGCTGGGTGTTCGGCTCCCCCGAGACCGCCCTGCCGCTGACGGGCCACCTCGTGGCCAAGACCGGCTTCGAGGCGTACTCGCTGGATTACCGGCTTGCCCCCGAACACCCGTTCCCGGCCGCGATCGAAGACACACTGGACGCCTACCGCGCCCTCCTCGACAGCGGCCAGGACGCTTCGACCATCGCGTTCGCCGGGGACTCCGCCGGCGGCGGCCTCACCGTCACCACCTGCCTCGCCGCCCGCGACGCGGGCCTCCCCCTGCCCGCCGCCATCGTGGCGTTCTCCCCGGGCCTGGACGCCACCCGAACGGGCAAGAGCATGGACACCAAGGAAGGCATCGACCCGATCTTCACCCGCACGGCCGTTGAACACACCGGAGCCATGTACCTCGCCGGAGCCGACCCGCACCAGCCCCTGCTCAGCCCGGCCATCCTTGCCGACCTGACCGGCTTTCCCCCGCTGCTGATCCAGGTGGGCACCAACGAGATCCTGCTGGACGACTCCACGCGCCTGGCCGCACGTGCGAGAGAGGCCGGAGTGGACGTCATCCTGGACGTCACCGCCGACGTGCCACACGTGTTCCAGGTGTTCACCGGTGTCCTGGACGAGGCAGACGAGGCACTGGACCGCGCGGCCCTCTTCCTCAGCCAGCGCATCCACGCCGGGGGCACAGCGCACACGTCAGCAGGGTAGGGCCGACCCCAACCTCACTCGGGCTACGACCTCCACCCCGGGCCTTGCTCGCCATTCCCTTCCAGGCCGTCGGCCCGGGGCCTGTGCGGCTGCAAGAAGGGACTTCCGGCGGATCGTCACGACAGGTGGAGGTCGTCAGAGCAACGCGGCGAGATCCGCCGGTCGCGAGAACATCGGCCAGTGGCCGGTCGGCAACTCGACAAAGGTCCATTCGGGCGTGCCGAGCGGGGCGAACGCCGGGTTCCCTGAAGCGATCAGCTCGCGGATCATCGCCGTCGGCATCGTCGAGGCGACCATGGTCTTCGGCGTCGCCGGGATCTGCTGCGGCCGCAGCACCGACTGGGTGACCGCGCCCCACGGCTGCGGCGTCGCCTTCGCGCGGATCTGCGCCCAATACTCCTCGGTCAGTCCCGCGAACTTCCCCTCCCCCCGCTCGAAGGAGGGCACGTCGAGCGCATAACCGTCCCCGACCTGAGCGCGCCAAGCCTTCTGAGTGTCCTCGTCATTGAAGTCGATCACCGCCACACCGGACGGCAGCGGCGCGGTGTCGACGTAGACGACCCGGCTGAGCCGCTCGGGATGCCGGTCGGCGACCGCGGTCACCGGGACACTCGCCCCGCTGTGCCCGACCAGGACAACCTCCTCCCATCCGTCCATCGCCGCGAGGATGTCGACGACATGGGTCTCTACGCCGACCTCCGGCGACAGCTCCCCAGCCCTCTCCGCCAGCCCCGTCAGGGTGACCGCCCGCACCTGGTGTCCGGCGGCGCGCAGCTTCTGCGCCACCTGGTCCCAAGCCCAGGCGCCGAGCCAGAAGCCGGGAACCAGCACGTAGTTCGCCATCTCATCGTCCTTCCAGTGAGCCGATGTCGCTACGCTAAAGCCGATAGCGGACAGAAACCGCCCGGATTAAGTGGGTGACCTATGTCATATCCGGCGACCCGGATGCTGGCGATGCTCGAACTGCTCCAGGCGCACCACGGACTGGGCGGCCGCGACCTGGCGCAGCGGCTCGGTGTGGACGAGCGGACCGTCCGGCGCTACGCCGCCCGACTCGCCGAACTGGGCATCCCGGTCGCAGCCGAGCGTGGCCGCTACGGCGGCTACCAACTGATGCCCGGCTACAAGCTGCCACCGCTGATGCTCACCGACGACGAGGCCACCGCCGTGGTTCTCGGCCTGCTCGCCGGACGCCGCCTGGGCCTTGCCGCCGAGGCCACCGAAGCCGCCCTGGCCAAGATCCGGCGGGTGCTGCCGGCCACGCTGCGAGAACAGGTCGGCGCGCTGGAGGAGACCTTGGACTTCACTCTCGCCGAACGTGCGGCGCCAACGCCCGCGAGCCGGGCCGTGCTGACCCTGGCCGCCGCGATCCGCGACCGCCGCCGGGTCACACTGCGCTACCGCTCCTGGAAAGGCGCGCAGACCGAACGCGAGCTGGACGGCCACGGCCTGGTCTTCCACTCCGGCCGCTGGTACGTGACCGGCCACGACCACCGGTCCGGCGAGATCCGCACCTTCCGCCTCGACCGGATCTCCTCCGTCGTGCCAGGGACGGCTTCCTATGAGATCCCCGAGGAGTCCGACCCGGTGCGGCAGGTCACCGCGTCGCTGGCCCAGGTACCGTATGCGCACATTGTCGAGGTCATTCTGCACGCTCCCCTCGCCGAGGCGTCCCGCCGCATCCCGCCGTCGGTGGCCACACTCACCGAAACACCGGACGGGGTCCTCCTGCGGACGCGTGCCGAGTCTCTGGACGGCATGGCCGCCATGCTCGCCGGGCTCGGCTTCCCGTTCACGATCTTGTCGCCGCAGGAACTACGCACTGCCGTCCGGCGCCTGGCCGAGTGCCTGCTGGAACAGACATTGGAATGAACACTCCCTGCGACGGCCGCCGGGAAGCTGACGGATACACGAAAACCCGGGACCGTACGCGCTCAGTCCCGGGTTTCTGCAGGTCATAGACCTACTTGAGGAGCTGCCGGGCCATCACCATGCGCTGGATCTGGTTCGTGCCCTCGTAGATCTGGGTGATTTTGGCGTCGCGCATCATGCGCTCCACCGGGAAATCCTTCGTGTAGCCGTAGCCCCCCAGCAGTTGCACCGCGTCCGTGGTGATTTCCATGGCCGCGTCCGAGGCGGCGCACTTCGCGGCGCTGGACAGGAACGTCAGGTCCTTTTGGGGCTCGCCGTTCATCGCCCGCTCCGACTTCGCCGCCGCGTGGTACGTGAGCTGCCTGGCCGCCTCGAGTTTCATGGCCATGTCGGCGATCATGAACTGCAGGCCCTGGAAGTCGGCCACCGGGCGGCCGAACTGCTTGCGTTCCTTGACGTAGCCGATCGCGTAGTCCAGGGCGCCCTGAGCGATCCCCAGGGCCTGGGCGGCGATGGTGATGCGGGTGTGGTCCAGCGTGGCCAGGGCGGTTTTGAAGCCGGTGCCAGGGGCGCCGACCATGCGGGTGGCCGGGATACGGACATTGTCCAGGATCACCTGGCGGGTGGGCGAGCCCTTGATGCCGAGCTTCTTCTCCTTGGGACCGAAGGAGACGCCCTCGTCCGATTTCTCCACGACGAAGGCCGAAATGCCCCTGGCGCCGGCTGACGGGTCTGTCACGGCCATCACGGTGTAGTACTCCGAGACCCCGGCGTTGGTGATCCACATTTTGGTGCCGTTGAGCACGTAGTGGTCGCCGTCCTGTACGGCCTTTGTCTTCATGGCCGCCGCGTCCGAGCCCGCCTCCGGCTCCGACAGCGCGTACGAGAACATGGCGTCGCCGCTCGCCACCCCGGGCAGGTAGCGGGACTTCAGCTCCTCCGAGGCCGACAGGAGGAGGGGGACCGTGCCGAGCTTGTTCACGGCGGGGATCAGGGACGAGGAGGCGCAGGCACGGGCCACTTCCTCGATGACGATGACGGTGGCCAGAGCGTCCGCCCCGGCGCCCTCGTACTGCTCAGGAATGTGTACGGCGTGCAGGTCCGACGACACGAGCGCCTTGTAGACGTCCCAAGGGAACTCCTCGGTCTCGTCGGCCGCGGCGGCGTGCGGGGCGATCTTCTCGTCGGCCAGGGCCCGGACCGTCTCCCTGAGCAGGTCGTGCTCTTCGGCGGGCGCGTAAAGAGGGAAGCTCATGCGCTAGATACTAGGATGTCCGAGCATTTGTTACCAGCTAGTACGGTTTGCGAAGAGGTGCAGGTGGCACGTAGGAGAGCGAGGACCGGTAGCATGCCTGCGCGACCGAAAGGAGCTCACTCGTGCCATATCGCCTCACGGTGATCGGGACCGGATACCTGGGCATCACGCATGCGGCGTGCATGGCTGATCTTGGATTCGAGGTCCTTGGCCTTGATATAGACGCAGACAAGATCCGCCAACTGAACCAAGGTGAGCTTCCGATCCATGAGCCCGGGCTCGAACCGGTGCTCCGCCGCGGGCTCGAATCCGGCCGTCTTCGCTTCACCACCTCCTACGAGGAAGTCGCCGCCTTCGGCGACGTGCACTTCATCTGCGTGGGCACACCGCAGAAACGCGGCGAGTACGCCGCGGACGTCACGTACATCGACAGCGCCATCGAGACCCTCGCCCCGCTCCTCGACCGGGAGTGCCTGGTGGTCGGCAAGTCCACCGTGCCCGTCGGCACCGCCGAGCGGCTCGCGGACAAGCTCGCCCGGCTCTCCCCCGCCGGAGGCCAGGCCGAGCTGGCCTGGAACCCCGAGTTCCTGCGTGAGGGGTTCGCGGTCGAGGACACCTTGCGCCCTGACCGCATCGTGCTCGGCGTTCGCACCGAACGAGCGGAGAAGGTGCTGCGCGAGGTGTATGAGCCGCTGGGCGAGGTTCCGTTCGTGGTGACGGATTTCGCCACCTCCGAGCTGGTCAAAACTGCCGCCAACGCCTTCCTCGCCACCAAGATCTCCTTCATCAACGCCATGGCCGAGGTCTGCGAGGCCGCTCACGCCGACGTCAAGCAGCTCTCCGAGGCGCTGTCGTACGACGACCGGATCGGCGGGCGGTTCCTGAACGCGGGGCTCGGGTTCGGCGGCGGCTGCCTGCCCAAGGACATCAGGGCGTTCATGGCGCGGGCCGGGGAGCTGGGCGCGGATCAGGCGCTGACGTTCCTGCGCGAGGTGGACGCCATCAACAAGCGGCGCCGTGCCCGCATGGTCGACCTGGCGAGGGAGCTGGCCGGAGGCTCGTTCCACGGCTGCACGGTGGGCGTGCTGGGCGCGGCATTCAAGCCCAACTCGGACGACATTCGCGACTCCCCCGCGCTGGACGTCGCCGTGACCATCGGCCACCAGGGCGGACAGGTCACCGTGTACGACCCGATCGCGCTCGGCAACGCTCGTAAGGCTCACCCCGAGCTGAACTATGGCGAGTCGGCCCTTGAGGCGGTCCGCGGGGCACACGTGGTGCTGCTGCTCACGGAGTGGCAGGAGTTCGTGGAGCTCGATCCGGAGGAGCTGGGCGCGGTGGTCGCGACCCGGCGCATCGTGGACGGGCGTAACGCCCTGAACTCCGAGACGTGGCGGTCCGCCGGATGGCACTACCGCGCCCTGGGCCGCCCCTAGCTCTGCAGGGGCCGGGCGGCCGCCCTAGCTCTTCAGCTGGGCGGCCTCCGCGCGGAGCTTCTCGCCCTTGGCGTACGCCTGCTCCTTCAGCCGCGCCTGGAACTCCTCCATGCGCTCCCGCAGCTTCACGTCCGACGCGGCGAGGATGCGTACGGCCAGCAGCCCCGCGTTGCGAGCGCCGCCCACCGCCACCGTGGCCACCGGCACCCCGGCGGGCATCTGGACGATCGACAGCAGGGAGTCCATCCCGTCGAGGTATTTGAGTGGCACCGGCACCCCGATCACCGGCAGCGGCGTGACGGAGGCCAGCATCCCGGGCAGGTGCGCCGCCCCTCCAGCCCCGGCGATGATCACCTGGAGGCCGCGGGAGGCGGCGCTGCGGCCGTACTCGATCATCTCGGCGGGCATGCGGTGCGCCGAGACCACGTCCGCCTCGAAGGGCACGCCGAACTCGGCGACGGCCTCCGCGGCGAGCTTCATCACCGGCCAGTCGGAGTCGCTCCCCATCACTATGCCGATGGTCATGTGTACTCCCCGGTGGTGAGGTAGACGGCGGCGTGGTGGGCGCGGGCGCGGACCTCTTCGAGGTTGGAGCCGAGGGCCGTCACGTGGCCGATCTTGCGGCCGGGACGCACTTCCTTGCCGTAGAAGTGCAGCTTGATGCCCGGATCGTGGGCCAGCACGTGCTCGTACCGCTTGAACAGGTCGGGCTCCTCGCCCCCGAGCAGGTTGGCCATGACGACGACCTGGGCGGTCATCTTGGGTGAGCCGAGCGGCAGGTCCAGCACCGCCCTCAGATGCTGCTCGAACTGCGACGTCGTCGAGCCCTCGATCGTCCAGTGGCCGCTGTTGTGCGGGCGCATGGCCAGCTCGTTGACCACCAGCCCGTTGGGGGTGTCGAACAGCTCCACCGCCAGCAGCCCGGTCACGCCCAGCTCGTGGGCGATCTTCAGGCCGATGCGCTGCGCCTGCGCCGCCCCCTCGGGGTCCAGCCCGGGGGCGGGCGCGATGACCTCCACGCAGATGCCGTCCTGCTGCACGGTCTCCACGACCGGGTAACTGACGCCCTGCCCGTGCGGCGAGCGGGCCACCAGCACCGCGAGCTCCCGCTCGAACGGCACGAACGCCTCGGCGAGCAGCTCGACTCCGGTCGCGAACGCCTCCGCGACGTCCTCCGGGGACCGGCACACCCACACGCCGCGGCCGTCGTAGCCGCCGCGCACCGACTTCAGCACCACCGGCCAGCCGTGCTCCTCCGCGAAGCGCGAGGCCTCCTCGGCCGACGACACGCGCGCCCAGGCCGGGCAGGGCACGCCGATCGCGGTCAGCCGCTCGCGCATGACCGCCTTGTCCTGGGCGTGCACGAGCGCGTCGGCACCGGGATGCACGGCGTGGCCGGCGGCGGCCAGGGCCCGGATGTGCTCGGTGGGAACGTGCTCGTGGTCGAACGTGATCGCGGCGCAACCCTTGGCGAACTCGCGTAGATCGCCCAGATCGCGGTAGTCTCCGATGCGCGTGTCGACGATCACACGTGCGGCGCTCTCTTCAGGGGTGTTGGCCAGCACCCGCAGCTCGATGCCGAGCGCAATGGCGGGCGGCTGCGACATCCTGGCCAGCTGGCCCGCGCCGACGATGCCGACGACCGGTCCGATGGGGCTGTAGGAACTCACGCCAGGTGAGCTTACCGGGACGGAACGACTTTCCCGGACGCTCCCGGGCTGGGCGGCCGTTCCGGGTCGCCTTCGCAGGCACGACCGCCCAGCGCTCTCCCCTGCCCGCGTATGCCGGATGGCACGGGAGGTTGCAACGCAGCGTAATGCCCGTCTTTCGTAAATGCCGGGCATAGGACGGTATTTCTAAGCAGGATGTTCGCGAGGCGGACTTCGACCCTACATCGTGACCGGTACGCTGAAGGGGTCAGGCGCCGCGAGGGAGAGGACCGAGCAGAGACGTGAATGTCGTAAGACGCCTCTACGAGCGGTTCGCGGCCCTCGTCTATGAGCTGGCGAAGTTCGGCAGCATCGGGGCCATCGCCTTCGTGATCGACTTCGGCATGCTCAATCTCTGCAACGTCGTTGTGGGATTGGGCCCGCTGACGTCCAAGGTCGTGGCGACGGCGATCTCCACGACGTTCGCCTACCTCGGCAACCGCTTCTGGACCTTCCGGCACCGCGAGCAGAGTGGGCTGGGGCGCCAATATTTCCTGTTCTTCCTGCTCAATGGCATCGCCCTGCTGTTCGGCATGCTGACGATCGGGTTCACCACCTACACCCTCGACCGGCACGACGCCCTCAGCATCAACATCGCCAACATCGTGGGCGTCGGGCTCGGCACGCTGTTCCGCTACTGGTCGTACAAGAAGTGGGTGTTCCTGGAGGCCACCGAGCCCATCCCGGTGGAGCTGCCCGAGGCCGGGGTCAAGCAGGACCGCTGACCACCCTGCCCCTGTTGCCGTCGTCCTCCACCGGGCGCAGGAAGATGGCGAACGTGGCGGGGCGGCGCCGTACCAGCTCCAGCCTGCCGCCGTCGGCCGCGGCCAGCGCGCGGGCGAGTGTCAGCCCCAGGCCGGTGCCCCCGCCGCCGCTGACGTTCCGTTCGAAGATCTTGGGGGCTATCTCGTCGGCGATCCCCGGGCCCTCGTCCGAGACCTCGATCACCACGTAGTTGTCGCCGCTGGTGGTCGTGACGGTGACGGCGCCGCCGCCGTGGCGCAGGGAGTTCTCCAGCAGGGAGGCGATCACCTGGCCGAAGCCGCCGGTGGTGGCCAGCGCCTTCAGGCCGCGCCCGCCTTCGAGCCGCAGGAGGCGTCCGGCGCCCTTGAACACCGGGTCCCACTCCCTGATCTGCTGGATGAGAACCTCGTCGACGGCGATCGGCCCGGCCTGGGCGTGTCGCTGGCGCCGGGCCGCGGCCAGCAGCTCGTCGATCACGGCGGTGAGCCGCTCCGCCTGCACGATCGCCGCCTCACCCTCCTCTCTTACGACTTCGGGCTCGTCCGCGGCGGACACGATCTCCTCAAGGCGCATGGTGAGACCGGTCAAGGGGGTGCGGAGCTGGTGGGAGGCGTCGGTGGCGAACTCGCGCTCGCGGGTGAGCAGGTCGGAGATACGGGTCGCGCTGCGGTCGAGCACCTGCGCCACCCGGTCCAGTTCGGGGATGCCGTAGCGGTGTTTGCTCGGCCGTGCGTCGCCCGAGCCGAGCCGTTCGGCGATCTTCGCCAGGTCCTGAAGGGGTAGCGTCAATCGCCGGGACTGTACGACGGCCAAGCTCACGGCCACCGCAAGGGCGGCGACGGCCAGGGCCACGATGAGCAGGAGACGAGCCCGTACATCCTGCTCGACCTTATCCCTGTCGCGACTTATCCGAACGTAGACGCCGGTGTTGGTCTGCGCGTCCTCAGTCATGAGGTGACCGGACGGCGGCGCGGTGCCGACGACGGTCACCCTGAGGGGGGTTCCGCGCTCCCATATCTGTATGTACCGGCCCGGGTATTTCTGTTCCAGCTGCTGGGGGTCGAGCGGTGTCTCCTGAACACGGGCATACTCGACCTCTCCCACGAGGCGTTTGGCTTCCGCCCCGAGCTCCTGAGCCGCCTCGTCGACGATCAGACGACTGACGACGACGCCCAGGGGGACCCCCAGCAGCAGGACCGCGATGACCGCGACGAGCAGCGTGGAGGAGAGCAGTCGGCGGCGCATCTCCTACTCGCGTTCGAACCGGAAGCCGACTCCCCGGACCGTAGTGATGTAGCGCGGTTTCGCGGCGTCGTCGCCGAGCTTGCGGCGCAGCCAGGAGATGTGCATGTCGAGTGTCTTGGTCGAACCCCACCAGTTCGTGTCCCAGACCTCTCGCATGATCTGCTCGCGGGTGACGACCTTCCCGGCGTCACGTACGAGCACGCGCAGCAGGTCGAACTCTTTCGTCGTCAGATGCAACTCCTTGTCTCCCATCCACGCACGGCGTGAATCGGCGTCGATACGCACGCCCTGGACGACGGGCGTCTCGGAGGTGCCGCGGCGGAGCAGCGCGCGTACCCGGGCGAGCAGCTCAGCCAGCCTGAACGGTTTGGTCACGTAGTCGTCCGCGCCGGCGTCGAGTCCGACGACCGTGTCGACCTCGTCGACGCGGGCTGTGAGAATCAGTACCGGGGTGCCGTGCCCCTCGGCCCGGATCCGGCGGGCGACCTCCAGCCCGTCCATTTCGGGCAGGCCGAGATCAAGAACTATGAGGTCTATACCGCCCGACAGTGCCCGCTCCAGTGCTTGCGGGCCGTCCGGGCTCACCTCGACCTGGTAGCCCTCGCGGCGTAGCGCACGCGCGAGCGGCTCCGAGATCGAGGTGTCATCCTCGGCGAGAAGTACGCAGGTCATGAAGCGATCGTAGGACCTTAGGCGATCGTTTCCCGGGTACAGCGCCGGGTTTGACTCGTCGTTGACCTATCCATTGACCTGGGCAAACGCGGCTAAATATCGGTTAGTCCGGATTAAATTACCGCTGTTGGGAGGGGTAGCGGGACGCGCCGATCATGGCGTTAGCGTTCCGCGTCATGACCAACCCTCCCGATGATCTTACCCTCGGGCACGACACGCCGGCGACCGGTGGGGAGAGCCGGGCTGTCCCCGATCAGAACAAAAGGGGAATTGCGCGCGTCTCAATGATCAACAGCTCGCAGAAAGGTCATCGACGTGGTTGCCATTCCCAAGAAAATCTTCGCCGTCGCCGCGACCGCCGCCATGGCGCTGTCCCTGGCCGCCGCTCCCGCCTCGGCGGCGAGCAGGTCGCGCCTGATGAACGCCGCCACCGGGCTCTGCCTGGCCGTGGGCAAGAGCGAGGTGAAGGCGGGCAAGAAGGTCATCCAGTGGACGTGCTCCACCAACAAGGACCAGCAGTGGATCTACAAGGGGCGCAAGCTCATCAACGCCAAGACCGGCATGTGCCTGGCGATCGCGCGCGGCGCCCAGGTCAAGGGCAGGTACGCGATCCAGTGGCCGTGCACCGACGGCGGTCTCGAGCAGGAGTGGATCTACGACAACCAGCAGCACCTGCAGAACAAGGCCACCGGGATGTGTCTGGCGGTCGGTAAGAGCGAGCGCAAGCCGGGCAAGTGGATCATCCAGTGGACCTGCAAGGACATCTCCGACCAGGTCTGGATCATGCGCTAGAGCCGGCTTTCGGGTGGGCTTCGGCAGGCCCACCCGGCAACCGTGGTCAGTCGTCGGACGGCGACGGCGGCTCGGCGTAGCGGGCCAGGTAGAGTTGCTCGCCCAGGCTCCGGATGAGCTCGAGCTCCGTCTCCAGGTAGTCGATGTGCTCTTCCTCGTCCTCCAGGATCTCCTCGAAGATCCGGGCGGAGGTGATGTCGCCCTTCTCGCGCATGAGCGCGATCGCCGGGCGCAGGCGCTGCACGACCGAGAGCTCGACCTCGAGGTCCGCCTTGAGCTGCTCCTCGACGGTCTGGCCTATGTGCAGCGTCCCCAGACGCTGGTAATTGGGCAGGCCTTCGAGGAAGAGGATGCGATCGGTGAGGCGCTCGGCGTGGCGCATCTCCTCGAACGACTCCGCGCGTGTGTGCTCGGCGAGCTTGGTGTATCCCCAGTTCTCCTGCATCTTGGCATGAAGGAAGTACTGGTTGATCGCGGTGAGCTCAGCGGTCAGCTGCTCGTTGAGCAACTCGATGATCTGCTTGTCGCCCTGCATGAAACGGGCCTCTCGCTATGCGGTCGTCAGTTCTTCAGACCTTTTCAGGATCGCACAGATCTTCCGCACACATCGGGCACAGTCACCACCGGCACCAGTGGTGTCGCGGATCTGCTTCGCGCTCGTGGCCCCGGCGGCGATGCAGTCGTGCACCTCATTCTCGGTCACAGCACGACAAATGCACGCGTACATCTGGGGGCAGGCCTCTCGACAAGCGGAACTAAGGTGGTGGCGCCTTTAGGTTAGGCACACCTAAGGTAGCTCACTTTGGTAAGGCTTGCCTACGTTAGTTAGGCCACACTCGGCTATCTGAGCTGTGAAGCCTCCGCGCCGATTGTGGTCGAGTCGCCGTGCCCCGTGTGCACGACGGTCTCAGGTGGCAGCTTCAGCAGCCGTTCCCTGATCGACTCCATGATCGTGTCGAACGAGCTGTACGACCGCCCGGTCGCCCCGGGCCCGCCCTTGAAGAGGGTGTCGCCGCTGAACAGGGCCCCGAGGTCCGGCGCGTACAGGCACACCGCCCCGGGCGAGTGACCGGGCGTGTGGAGCACCTCCAGCGCGATCCCGCCGACCTCGATCTTGTCCCCGTCGGCCAGCGGCTGGTACGGCACCGCGTCGCCGTACTGCTGCTCCCACAGCACCTGGTCGGCGGGGTGGAGCCGGATCGGCGCGCCGGTGAGGTCGGCGAGCGGCTTGGCGGCGTTGATGTGGTCGTTGTGCGCGTGGGTGCAGACGATGGCCTTGACCGTGCGCCCGCCCACCCGCTCGGCGATCCGGGCGGCGTCGTGGGCCGCGTCGATGACGATGACCTCGCGGGCGCCGCCGACCAGCCAGACGTTGTTGTCGACGTCCCAGGTGCCGCCGTCCAGCGAGAACGTGCCCGAGGTGATGACTCTGTCGATCATCAGAACGTCACCACCGAGCGCAGCACCTCGCCGCGGTGCATCTTCGCGAACGCCGCCTCGACCTGGTCGATCCCGACCGTCTCGGTCACGAACTTGTCGAGCGGCAGCCGGTTCTGCAGGAACAGGTCGATGAGCATCGGGAAGTCGCGCGACGGCAGGCAGTCGCCGTACCAGGAGGACTTCAGTGAGCCGCCGCGTCCGAAGATGTCGAGGAGCGGGAGCTCAAGGGTCATCTCGGGGGTGGGGACGCCCACCAGGACGACCGTGCCGGCCAGGTCCCGGGCGTAGAAGGCCTGCTTGTACGTCTCCGGGCGGCCCACGGCCTCGATGACGACGTCGGCGCCGAAGCCGCCGGTCAGGTCGCGGATCGCCGTCACCGGGTCGTTCTCGCGGGAGTTGACGGTGTGGGTGGCGCCGAAGTCGCGGGCCCAGGCCAGCTTGCGGTCGTCCACGTCCACGGCGATGATCTTCGCGGCGCCGGCCAGCGAGGAGCCGAGGATCGCGGCGTCCCCCACGCCACCGCAGCCGATGACGGCGACGGAGTCACCGCGGCTCACCCCGCCGGTGTTGATCGCGGCGCCGAGGCCCGCCATGACGCCGCAGCCCAGCAGGCCCGCGACCTGCGCGGGCGCCTCGGCGGAGACCTTGGTGCACTGCCCGGCGGCGACCAGCGTCTTCTCCAGGAACGCGCCGATGCCCAGCGCCGGCGACAGCTCCGTGCCGTCCTTGAGCGTCATCTTCTGGGCGGCGTTGTGGGTGTTGAAGCAGTACCAGGGCCGGCCGCGCAGGCACGCGCGGCACTGTCCGCACACCGCGCGCCAGTTGAGGATCACGAAGTCGCCGGGGGCCACCTCGGTGACGCCGGGGCCGACGGCCTCGACGACGCCCGCCGCCTCGTGCCCGAGCAGGAACGGGAAGTCGTCGCTGATCCCGCCCTCGCGATAGTGCAGGTCGGTATGGCAGACCCCGCAGGCCTGCACGTTCACGACCGCCTCGCCGGGGCCGGGGTCCGGCACCACGACCGTTTCGAGTGAGACTTCCTGGCCCTTGGCTCGGGCGATGACGCCCTGCACTTCGTACGGCATGCCAGCCATCTTGTGTCAGGAGGATGATCTCCGCAAGACATAGGGCTGCACCACGCCGAGGCCCCTTGCGGGACGACGTCTGATCTTGTGGATCTCGAACCCGTCGAGCCCCTCGGCCAGCGAGGAGTCGACCAGGATCGTGCCCGGCCTGGCGATGGCGGTGAGCCTGGCGGCCAGGTTGACGGTGGTGCCGAACACGTCGCCCATCGTGGGCAGGACGGGCCCGTACGCCATGCCGATGCGCAGCTCGACACCCGACTCGACCAGGTCGAGCGCGATCTCCGCGGCCTGGGCCGCGGTCGGCGCGGTGAACAGCACCTCGTCGCCCAGCGTCTTGACCAGCCTGGCGCTGTGGGAGGTCACCACGTCGGAGGCCCGCGCCTCGAACCCCTCGACCAGCTCGGCCAGCTCCTTCTCGTCGAGCTCGCGGGCACGCCTGGTGAACGACACCAGATCCGCGAACCCCACCGCCATCGACACCCGTGTCGGCACCAGCTCGTCGTTGCCGTCGGCGATGGCCAGCAGCCGGGTGCCGGCGGCGGCGAGCTGGGCCCGCCAGACATGGATCAGCACCTGCTCGAAATCGGGCCTCAGCTCCAGCGCCGCGTCGAGCACGTGGGCCAGGTCGTCCTCCGAGGGCTCCTGCGGCAACATCGCGCCGATGATGATCTCGGCCTGCCACTGAGCCAGCCTGGCCGTGGTCTGGCCGAGCGCGCGGGCCATGCGGATGACCGTCTGCTCGTCGAGCACGCCGCTGTCGAGCATCCTGCGCACCCGGCGCAGCGCGTCGACGTCGGCGTCGGTGAACGCCACGGCGCCGTCGGCCGGCTGCGCGAACCCGAGCGCGCGCCAGATGCGCTCGGCCAGCTCCTGCGGCACGTCTGCTTTGTCGGTGATCTGGTCTTTCGTGAAGCGGGCCGGCGCGCCGACGAGCATCCGCTCGATCTCCTCGGCGGTCGGCCTGCCACGACTGGAACTGCTCACGCGTCAGCGGCCGTCGATATCGCCGTCGGAGGCGTCCTCGACGAGCCTGAACAGGTCGGTGCGGACGTCCTGGATCCTCGGGATGTCGCGCAGCACGATCTCGCCCCGGTCGCCCGCCGACTCGACGGTCAGCGTGCCGCACCCCAGCAGACGCTCGGGGAACGTCTGGTCGGAGCTGACCGTGTTGACCTTGGCGATCGGGATCTCGTCGGTGGACTTGTTGAGCACGCCCATGCTGATCGTGAATCGGTGGGTGGTGAGCACGTAGCCGGTGTTCACCCAGCGCAGGTACGGCACGAGCGTATAGATCGTCAGCAGGATGAGGCCGATGACGACGGCGGCGATCCTGGCGTAGAAGGCGTACTCCCACTCGCCCGGGATGAAGAACAGCGCCGCGCCGACGGCCCCGACGATGAGGATCAGCGCGAGGAAGGGGCCGATGAGCCGCTTCCAGTGGGGGTGGAAGGATCGGACGCGCTGCTCACCCTGCGTCAGATGGTGGTCGGGAAGGGTCATGGCCCAAATCGTGCCATCATCGCCGCCCGGCGGCCATGCTCATTCCGCTGGACGTACATGTACGACATCTCCGGCGCTCAGTGTGTAGCGCTCGCCCTCCGACTCCACCTGCAGGTGCCCGGCCGGGTCGATGCCCGTGGCCAGCCCGATCACCGCCTGCTCTCCCGGCAGCTCCACCCTGACCCGCCGCCCTACCGTGGCACTGGCCGCCAGGTACGCCGAGCGCAGCCCCGACGTCTCCGCGTCGCCATCGGCCGCCGTCCACTCCCTGTAGTGGCTCTCGACCTCCCTCAGCACGGCCCTGAGCAGCGGGTCCCGGTCGACGCAGGCCGCCTTCTCGATGGCCAGCGACGTGGCTGTCTCGACGGGCAGCTCCTCCTGCCTGAGCGACACGTTCATGCCCATGCCGATGACGACGGCGTCATCGGCCCGCTCGGCCAGGATCCCGGCCAGCTTGCGCTCGCCGATCAGCAGGTCGTTGGGCCATTTGAGCCGTACGTCCACCTCGGCCAGGCGGCGCACCGCCGAGGCGGCAGCGACGCCGTACAGGAGGGGCAGCCAGCCCTGCGTGGCGATCGGCAGGTCCGGCCTGAGCAGGATCGAGAACGTCAGGCCCGCGCGCGGCGGCATCGACCAGCTGCGCCCGAGCCGGCCGCGGCCCGCGAGCTGCGACTCGGCCACCAGCACCGCCCCCTCACGCGCTCCGCCGACGCCGGCCTCGGCGAGGTCGGCGTTGGTGGAGCCGGTGCTCTCCACGACAGTGATGCCCGTCCACAGGGAACCGGGGTGGACGAGCGCGCGGTTGAGCGCCGTCTCGGAGAGCGGCGGGCGTTCGAGGTCGGAATAACGCGAGTCGGGCATCCCCCTATCTTGGCAGGTGGGAGGAAGATAAAGAGATGAGCAAGCCTTTGGATCCGCGTAACTGGGCGTCCTGGCGGCCGTTCGGCATCGGGCTGCGCAAGCCGAACAACTACCTTGAGCTCTGGAAGGCGTTCAAGTCGGTCAAGGGCAACCGGCGCTACGCCTGGCGGATACTCAACCAGGGCACCTGCGACGGGTGTGCGCTGGGCACGCAGGGCATGCGTGACTGGACGATGGACGAGATCCATCTGTGCAACATCCGGCTGCGGCTGCTGCCACTGAACACCATGCCCGCCCTGGACACCTCACTTTTGAGCGACGTCTCGGAGCTCGCGGGCAAGAAGAGCGCCGAACTTCGCGAGCTGGGGCGGTTGCCGTACCCGATGCTCCGCAAGCAGGGCGAGCCCGGCTTCACCCGGATCAGCTGGGACGAGGCGCTGCGCATCGCCGCGAACGGCCTGCGCGACGCGCGCTTCGGCGCGTATCTGACCAGCCGCGGCATGCCGAACGAGAACTACTACGCGGCCCAGAAGGCCGTGCGCGCGCTCGGCACCAACAGCATCGACAACGCCGCCAGGATCTGCCACTCGCCCTCGACGGTGGCGCTGAAGCAGACTATCGGCGCCGCGGCCACCACCTGCTCGTACACCGACTGGATCGGCTCCGACCTGATCGTGTTCGTCGGCTCCAACCCGTCGAACAACCAGCCGGTCGCGATGAAGTACCTCTACCACGCCAAGAAGGCGGGCACGAGGATCGCGATGGTCAACGCCTACCGCGAGCCCGGCATGGACAAGTACTGGGTGCCGTCGAACGCCGAGTCCGCCCTGTTCGGCACGAAGATCACCGATGAGTTCTTCGGCGTGAACGTGGGCGGCGACATCGGCTTCCTCAACGGCGTGCTCAAGCACCTGATCGAGAACGACTGGGTGGACAAGGAGTTCGTCGACCAGCGGACGACCGGCTTCGAAGAGCTACGCGCGAAGGTCGCGGGCCAGTCGTGGGACGAGCTCGAGGCGCTGTCGGGGGCGTCCAGGGACGACATGTACCGTCTGGCCAGGCTGCTGGGCGAGGCGAAGTCGGCGGTGCTGGTGTGGTCGATGGGCATCACGCAGCACACGTACGGCGAGGACAACGTCCGCGCGATCGTGAACCTGGCACTGGCCAGGGGCTTCGTGGGGCGGGACAAGTGCGGGCTGATGCCGATCAGGGGGCACAGCGGCGTGCAGGGTGGGGCGGAGATGGGCGCGTACGCGACCGGGCTGCCCGGCGGCCTGCCGATCACGCCAGAAAATGCCGCGAAATTTACGGACATGTGGGGATTCGACGTCCCGACCACGCCCGGCCTGACCGCGACCGACATGATCGACGCCGCCCACAGCGGCGACCTCGACGCGCTGGTGTCGAGCGGCGGCAACTTCCTTGAGGTCCTGCCCGACCCGGCCTACTGCCGCGAGGCCCTGTCGCGGCTCAGGCTCCGGGTGCACATCGACATCGTGCTGTCGTCTCAGATGCTCGTGCCGGGCGAGGGCGACGTGCTGCTGCTGCCCGCGCAGACCCGCTACGAGATGGTCGGCGGCGTGACCGAGACCTCCACCGAGCGGCGGATCATCTTCTCTCCCGAGGTCGAGGGCCCGCGGATCGGCGAGGCGTGGCCGGAGTGGAAGATCTTCACGGAGCTGGCCTCCCGAACACGTCCCGAAATTTCGGCAAAAGTTCGCTTCGCTGGCACCCCGCAGATCCGCGCCGAGATCGAGCAGGCAGTCCCCTTCTACCGGGGCATCGCCGACCTGAGGAAGTTCGGGGACAACGTCCAGTACGGCGGGCGCCACCTGTTCGCCGACGGCCGCTTCCAGACCTCCGACGGGATGGGCAGGTTCTCCGCCGTCGCGCTGCCCGCGCTGAAGCGCCCCGACGGCGCGTTCATGGTGGCCACCAGGCGCGGCAAGCAGTTCAACAGCATGGTCCACGAGCGGCTCGACGGCTTCAACGGCGCACCGCGCGAGGCCGTGCTGATGAGCGAGTACGACGCCGACCGCCTGGGCCTGGCCGACGGCACCCCCGTCGAGCTGCGCTCCGGCGAGCGCTCCTACCAGGGCAAGGTCCTGCGGGCCCCGCTGATGCCGGGCAACCTGCAGATCCACTGGCCGGAGGGCAACGTCCTGCTGGACGAGTCCCGCCGCTCGCCCGACGCGCGGATCCCCGACTACAACGCCCTCGTCACTGTGCGGCCGCTGTGAAGTCGCGCCCGGGACCCACCAGCCGCATCAGGATCAGGGAGCTCTCCGGCTCCGCCGCCAGGGACCGCCGCGACGACCTGGCCACGGAGGAGCCGCTGGAGATCCGCCTCACCGCGCCGGACGGCACGCGCAAGACCGTGGCCATCACCATGCGCACCCCCGGGCACGACTTCGAGCTGGCCGCCGGGTTCCTGCACGGCGAGGGCCTGGTCGGGGCCGGCGAGATAGCGGCCATCGCGTACTGCGTCGACGAGGACCTCCCGCCCGAGGCCCGCTACAACACGGTGACGGTACGCCTGAACGGCCCCATCCCCGACCTGCCCGCCCTCGACCGTCATTTCCTCACCTCGAGCGCCTGCGGCGTCTGCGGCTCGGCCAGCCTGGAGGTGCTGCACGACCGCTGCAAGCCGGTCCCCAGGGGCCTGCTCGAGCTCACTCCCGAGCTCCTGTACGGCCTTCCCGGCCGGCTGAGGGAAGCACAGGGTGTGTTCGGCAAGACGGGCGGGCTGCACGCGGCGGGGCTGTTCTCGGCCGCCGGGACGCTGGTGGCGCTGCGGGAGGACGTGGGACGGCACAACGCGGTGGACAAGCTGGTCGGCTGGGCGGCGCTGACCGGGCGGCTGCCGCTGGCCGAACACGTGCTCATGGTCAGCGGCAGGACCAGCTACGAGATCATGCAGAAGGCCCTGGCGGCGGGCATCCCGGTCGTGTGCGCGGTGTCGGCGCCGTCGTCGCTGGCGGTCGAGCTGGCCAGGGAGTTCGGCATGACGCTGGTGGGCTTCCTGCGCGGCGAGCGCTGCAACGTCTACGCGGGCTCTGAACGGATCCTTGTGGAATAAAGCATTCCGTTCTGATACTCTTGGAACAGAACGAACCGTTCCCCTTCTCAAGAGGAGCTTCGCCGTGAGCATCCGCCCCTTCCGCATCGAGATCCCGCAGGCCGACCTCGACGACCTCCAGGCCCGCCTCGCCCTGACCCGCTTCACGGACGAGATCGCCGGCGCCGACCAGGGCGTCAGCGTCGAGCGAGTGAAGCGCCTGGTCGGCTACTGGCGCGACGGGTTCGACTGGCGCGCGCAGGAGGCCAGGCTCAACGCGTACCCGCAGTTCACCACGGAGATCGACGGACAGAACATCCACTTCATCCACGTTCGCAACGACAACCCCGACGCCCTGGCGCTGATCCTCACCCACGGCTGGCCCGGCTCCATCGTCGAATACCTCAACGCCATCGAGCCCCTGTCACGCCACTTCCACCTGGTCATCCCGTCGGTCCCCGGCTACGGCTTCTCCGGCCCCACCCACGAGCTGGGCTGGAACAACCTGCGCATCGCCAGGGCGTGGGCCGAGCTGATGGCCCGGCTGGGCTACGAGCGCTACGGCGCGGCCGGGAACGACGGCGGCTCGATGATCTCGCCCGAGGTCGGCAGGATCGACCCGGACCATGTCGTTGGCGTGCACGTCACCCAGCTGTTCTCCTTCCCCTCCGGCGACCCGGCGGAGTTCGCCGGCCTCAGCGAGGAAGAGCAGGCGGGGCTCGCCGTGCTCGACTGGTTCTGGAAGGAGAAGGGCGCCTTCAACGTGCTGCACTCCCAGCAGCCGCAGACCCTCGCCCACGCCATCGCCGACTCCCCCTCCGGGCTGCTCGGCTGGCTCGCCCAGCTCTTCGAGGAGGACCTGGACGACGACTTCGTCCTGACCAACGCCTCGATCTACTGGTTCACCGGGACCGCGGGGTCGGCGATCCGGCAGTACTGGGAGAATGCCCGCATGGAGCAGCCCAAGGAGCCCACCACCGTGCCGACGGGGCTGGCGATGGGCGAGGGCGACTTCGCGTCCATACGCCGCTTCGCCGAGCGGGACCACTCCAACATCGTCTCCTGGAAGACGCTGCCGGCCCCGGCGCGCGGGCACTACACCGCGCACACCGCGACCGAGACCCTCACGTCCGACGTCATCGCCTTCTTCGAGGGGCTCGGCTAGAGCGCCGGCCCGCGCTCCTCCGCGACCCGCCGGGGGCGGCGCTGATCGCTCACAGCGCCGCCGGAACCGTGACGGGCCGGCTCAGCCGGTGTTCTGCAGGCCCGCCGCGACGCCGTTGACCGACAGCAGCAGGAGCGTGGACAGGCGCTCGCGCTCCTGCTCCGACGGGTTGCCGGTGCGCAGCGCGCGCAGGGCACGCAACTGGAGGTGCGACAGCGCGTCCACGTACGGGTCGCGGAGCTGGACGGCGCGCGAGAGCACCTTGCGGTTCTCCAGCAGCCGCGTGTGGCCCGTGACCCGCAGCACCAGGTCGCGGGTCCTGTCGTACTCCTCCAGCACCTGCCGGCTGAAGTCGTCCCTGCCGCCGAGCGCCAGGTAGCGCTTGGCGATCGAGCGGTCGGTCTTGGCCAGCGACATCTCCGCGTTGTCGAGCATCGCGTTGAACAGCGGCCACTCCGCGTACGCCGCCCGCAGCTCGTCGAGGGAGCCGACCGAGGCCAGGCCGGTGCCGAGGCCGTACCAGCCGGGCAGGTTGACCCGCGTCTGCGCCCACGCGAACACCCACGGGATCGCCCGCAGGTCGTCGAGCGAGCGGGGCGCGCCGAGGCCGCGGCGCGCGGGGCGCGAGCCCAGGCGGAGCGTGCCGATCTCCTCCAGCGGGCTGACGAGCCCGAACCACTCGGGGAAGCCCGGCGCCTCGGTCAGCGCGCGGTACGCCTCCTCCGACGCCGTGGCCACCTGTTCGGCCAGCCCGCGGAAGCGCTCGGCGGCGGCGGAAGTACGGTCGCTGACGGTGGGCGAGGAGGCCAGCAGCACGGCGTTGGCCACCTGCTCCATGTGGCGGCGGGCGATCGCGATGTGGCCGTAGCGGGCGAAGATGACCTCGCCCTGCTCGGTGACCTTGAACCGGCCCGCGACCGAGCCGGGCGCCTGAGCCAGCACCGCGCGGTTGGCCGGGCCGCCGCCGCGCCCGAGCGCGCCACCGCGGCCGTGGAACATGCGCAGCTTCACGTCGTGCTTGGCCGCCCATGCGGTCAGCTCCTCCTGCGCCTCGTAGAGCCGGAGCGTGGCGGCGGCGGGGCCGAGCTCCTTGGCCGAGTCGGAGTAGCCCAGCATGATCTCCATGCGCCTGCCGGTGGTCGCCAGCCGCACCTGCACCTCGGGAATGTCGAGCATGCCGGTCAGCACGAGCGGCGAATTGGCGAGGTCCTGGCCCGACTCGAACAGCGGCACCACGTCGAGGACGGGAGCCCGCTCACCGAGCGCGTGCCTGGCCAGCTCGTAGACGGCCGCGACGTCGTCGGCCGAGCGGGTGAACGAGACCACGTACCGGGAGCAGGCCGTGACGCCGAACCGCTCCTGGATCCAGGCGATCACCCGGATCGTGGCCAGTACCTCCTCGGTCCGCTCCGACAGCTCGCCGCCGGCCCGCAGCTCCTCCAGGGCCGCCGCGTGCACCTGGGAGTGCTGGCGCACCTCCAGCTCGGCCAGGTGGAAGCCGAACGTCTCGACCTGCCAGATGAGGTGCTGCAACTCGCCGTACGCCTGACGGGGCGCCGAGTCGGCCAGCGACTCCTGCACCAGGCGAAGGTCGGCCAGCAGCTCGGCGGGCGAGCGGTAGGCGAGGTCGAGGTCACGGCGGTGGGTGGCGGCGATGCGCGCGGCCACGAACAGCAGCCACTGCCGGTGCGGCTCGCGCGGCGAGCGGGTGGCCAGCTCGGAGACCACGTCGGGGTAGGCGTCCACGGCCGCGGCCAGCCCCGACTTCAGCCCGGGCGAGGGCGGGGCGAGCTGGACGGAAGCGGTCAGCGTGCGGGCGATGCGCGTGCAGGCCGTCTCGAGAGCCGACAGCACGTGCTCCGACTGGATCTGGATCGTCTCGCGGGTGACCCTGGCCGTGACGTTGGGGTTGCCGTCACGGTCGCCGCCGATCCAGCTGCCGTACCGGATGAACGGCCTGGCCTGCGGCGCGCGGGTGCCGGTGTGCTCGTCGAGCGCCGCGTCCAGCGAGCGGTAGACCTGGGGCACCATGCGGAACAACGTCTCGTCGAAGGCCGCCATGGCCGTGCGCACCTCGTCGAGCGGGTCGAGCTTGGTCGAGCGCAGCTGGGCCGTACGCCACAGGACGTCGATCTCCTCCAGCAGGCGGCGCTTGCTCTCGGCGCGCTCGGAGGCGCCGCGGCCCGGCGCGTTGTACTCGGTGAGCTGGCCGCTGATGCGCTGGATGGCGGTGACGACCGCGCGCCTGCGCGCCTCGGTGGGGTGCGCGGTGAGCACCGGGTGCAGCTCCAGTCCCTCCAGCAGCTCGGTCACGCGCTCATGGCCCAGCTGCTGGACGGCCTGGGCCAGCGACTCGCGCTGGACCCTGCCCTCGGCGTCGCGCTCACGCAACGTGCGGATGCGGTAGTGCTCCTCGGCCAGGTTGGCCAAGTGGAAGTAGCAGGTGAACGCGCGGGCGACGGCCACCGCCCGCTCGATCTCCCATCCCTCGACCATGGCGGTGATCTCGTCGGCGGATACCTCGCCCCTGCGTGCTGCTATGACGGCCTTGCGCAACCGTTCGACGTCTGACAGCAGGTCTTCGCCACCCTGTTCGGCGAGCACCTGGCCGAGCAGTTTGCCGAGCAGGCGCACATCGTGGCGTAGCTCGTCCGGCATCTCGGTAACGGCGGCGCTGCGACGCTCGAACCCCTGGTCAATCATGTTTTGAAGGGTATCGAGTCGTTCGGGGAAGCCGTAGACCGGTCTCGCCCATTGGACTAGACCACTGCTCAGGAGCCCTTCGACACGGCTCCGACCAGGTCCGGCAGCCGGGCGTGGCCAATCTTGGCGGCCAGCCGCCGGCCGAGCATCTCGGCCAGCAACCCGTAGAACGGCGCCGGCGCGCACACCCACAGCCAGCCGAGCACCAGTGGCACCACGAACGGCAGCGAGAGCAGCGCGATGCCGAGCGTCGCCCCCATGGCCGAGACGAACGCCTGCCCGCCCTGGCCGGGCGCGGCGCTGCTGAAGGCGTTCATCCGCTCGGGCACGGTGTACGGAACCACCACGCTGGTCACCGAGCCGACGCCGAGCCCGACCCCGAGCGCTCCCCACCCGGCCAGCACCGCGGGAAGGATCGTGCCGGGATGGCCGGTGAACAGGCCGGTGGCGACGGCGATCATGGCGAGCAGCGGCACGGCGATCAGCGCGTTGGCCAGATGGCGCCCGGCCAGGTCGGTGGCCAGGCCGCGCTCGGAGCCGAAGGCCACGGCGTTCATCCACAACGAGCGCCCGTCGATGCCGAACGCGTTGCCCGACTGCAGCGCGATCATCAGGGCGCCGACGGAGGTCAGCACGATCGGCAGCCCCTCCCCGGCGTCCGCGTTCCTGGTCAGCGAGAACGCCAGCACGGCGGTGACCACGACCGAGCTGAACCAGCCGACGCGGAACCTGGGCTCGCGCCTGATGTACTTCAGCTCCTTCGTCACCACGGCCGCCAGCGGCCCGTCCGGCAGGAACCTGTCGACCAGCCCGCTCTCCTTGCGTACGGAGGCGGCCTGGGTGGAGACGTCCGGCGTCACAAGGGCCCTGCTCAGCGACTTGATCCACAACCAGCCGAGCACCACCACGACCACCGCGACAAGAGCCAGCTCGGCCAGCCCGACCAGGCCGCCGTCCGCCATCGCGTGCGCGGCCATGCCCGGCGGGGTCCACCTGAGCACGCCCGCCAGCCGGTCGATCATGGCCGCCGGGTCGCCGAGGCCGCCGTTCATCACGAGGTTGGGCAGCTGCGCGAGCACCACCACCAGCAGCGCGGCCACGGCCAGCACGTCGCGGCCACGCCGGGTGCGCAGTGCGCTGGAGAGCGAGGTGGTGATCAGCCGCGACGTCACCACGCAGAGCGCGAACTGCAGCAGCACGGCCGGCACCCCGAGCAGCACGCCGCCCACGCCCGTCGCCAGGCCGACCAGCGCACCCGCCGTGACGACCAGCATCGCCACCGGCCAGACGCCGGTCACGGACGCGGTGAACATGCCGATCGCCAGCTCGCGCGTGCGCAACGGGAGCAGCGACAACTTCGCCGGGTCGAGCGTGTCGTCCAGGCCGAACGCGAGCAGCGGCACGGTCATCCAGCCGATGAGGAAGATCCCGAACGCGATGATCACCAGGTCGGACGCCGTGTCGTGGGGCGCGAGCCGGAGCAGGCTCATCAGGAAGAAACCCAGCACGGCCAGGCCCGTGGCGGCGATCAGGGTGAAGACGAAGCCGAGCTTGCGCTGGAGGTCGCCGCGCAGGTTTCCGGCCAGCAGCCGCAGCTTGAGCCGCGCGAAAAGAGCGACGGTGGTCACTGGTGTTCCCCGGACCTGGCGCCGAGCCAGGTGAGGCCGGCTTCGCCGTTGTCGCGCGGGCCGCCGACCAGCTCCAGGAACGCCTGGTTGAGGCTGCGCCCGCCGCGCACGTCCGCCAGCGGCCCCTGAGCCACGATGTGGCCCGCGCTCATCACCGACACCCAGTCGCACAGCCGCTCGACCAGGTCCATCACGTGGCTGGAGAAGATCACTGTCGAGCCGGACGCGGTGAAGCGCCGCAGCACGTCGGTGAGCGTGTTGGCGCTGACCGGGTCGACGCCCTCGAACGGCTCGTCGAGGAAGAGCACCGACGGATTGTGCAGCAGCGCGGCGGCCAGGCCGATCTTCTTCCGCATGCCGGTGGAGTAGTCGACGACCAGCTTGTCGGCAGCGCCGGCCAGGTCCATCACGGCAAGCAGCTCGTTCGCGCGCTGCTCGACGTCGGCCTTGGGGATGCCGCGCAACCGGCCGTTGTAGAGGAGCAGCTCACGGCCCGACAACCGCTCGAACAGCCGCAGGCCCTCCGGCAGCACGCCGATGCGCGCCTTGACCTCCACGGGGTCGCGCCAGACATGGAACCCGTCGATCTCGGCCGAGCCGCCGTCGGGACGGAGTAACCCTGTGATCATGCTCAGTGTGGTCGTCTTGCCCGCGCCGTTGGGTCCGACCAGCCCGGCGAAACTCCCCGCCGGGACCACCAGATCGACGCCCGCCACCGCGACCTGCGGCCCGTACCGCTTGAAGAGACCATGCGTGCGAACCGCATCCGTCATGGATCCACTCTAGGAGGAGGGACTAGCCTTGCGCGCATGAGCACTGCCGCGGAACCTCTACCAGAACAGCCGGATATCCACACCACCGCCGGAAAGATTGCTGACCTGGAGCGACGGCTCGACGAGGCTGTGCACGCCGGCTCCGCGGCCGCGGTGGAGAAGCAGCACGCCAAGGGCAAGATGACCGCCAGGGAGCGGGTGCTCGCGCTGCTGGACGAGGGCTCGTTCGTGGAGTTCGACGAGTTCGCCAGGCACCGGTCCACAATGTTCGGGCTGGAGAAGCGGCGGCCGTACGGCGACGGCGTCATCACCGGGCACGGCACGATCGACGGCCGGCAGGTGTGCGTGTTCTCGCAGGACGTGACGGTGTTCGGCGGCTCGCTCGGCGAGGTGTACGGCGAGAAGATCGTCAAGGTGCTCGACCTGGCGATCAAGACCGGGTGCCCGATCATCGGCATCAACGAGGGCGGCGGCGCACGCATCCAGGAAGGCGTGGTCGCGCTAGGCCTCTACGCGGAGATCTTCAAGCGCAACGTGCACGCGTCCGGCGTGATCCCGCAGATCTCGCTCATCATGGGCGCCGCGGCCGGCGGGCACGTCTACTCCCCCGCCCTGACCGACTTCGTCGTGATGGTGGACCAGACGTCCCATATGTTCATCACGGGGCCCGACGTGATCAAGACGGTGACGGGCGAAGAGGTCACGTTCGAGGAGCTCGGCGGGGCGCACGCGCACAACACGAAGTCGGGTGTGGCCCATTACCAGGCCGCCGACGAGAACGACGCGCTGGAGTACGTGAAGGCGCTGCTGTCGTACCTGCCGTCGAACAACCTGGACGAGGCCCCGACCTTCGAGGCCGCCGCCGACCTGGAGCTCGACCCCGAGCTCGACGAGGTGATCCCCGACTCGTCGAACCAGCCGTACGACATGCACCAGGTGATCGAGCACGTGCTGGACGACGGGGAGTTCCTGGAGGTCCACGCGCTGTTCGCGCCGAACATCGTGGTCGGGTACGGCCGCGTGGACGGCCAGCCGGTCGGGGTCGTGGCCAACCAGCCCATGCATTTCGCGGGATGTCTGGATATCCACGCATCGGAGAAGGCAGCCAGATTTATTCGAACATGTGATGCTTTTAATATTCCGATACTGACTTTTGTTGATGTACCGGGATTCCTTCCCGGGACCGATCAGGAATGGAACGGAATCATCCGCCGGGGCGCCAAGCTCCTCTACGCCTACGCCGAGGCCACCGTGCCGCTCATCACGGTGATCACGCGCAAGGCGTACGGCGGCGCGTACGACGTCATGGGCTCCAAGCACCTCGGCGCGGACGTCAACCTGGCCTGGCCGACCGCCCAGATCGCGGTCATGGGGGCACAAGGCGCGGTCAACATCCTCTACCGGCGCGAGCTGGCAGCCTCCGACGATCCCGAGGCCGAGCGCGCGCGGCTCGTCACCGAGTACGAGGACACGCTGGCGAACCCGTATATCGCGGCGGAGCGCGGCTACGTGGACGCTGTGATACGGCCATCCGAAACCCGGTCCCAGGTCGTCAGGGCGCTGCGGGCGCTCAGGAACAAGCGGGCGACGCTCCCGCCGAAGAAGCATGGGAACATCCCGCTATGACGGCAGATCTGCGAATTGTCCGGGGCGACGCCACGCCCGAGGAGATCGCGGCGTTGGTGGCCGTACTCGCGGCACGACAGAGCCCGCAGGCCCAACCGGAGAAGTCTCCAGTACCGCGTCGCCAAACATGGCGAAACCCGGCCAGAGGTATGCGTAAGCCTGTCGTCCCAGGGAAGTCGGCTTGGCGGATGAGCGCACTACCCTAGATAGATCCTGGGAATCGGGTGTCAAGGACTCCGGGAGTTGGGACTATCTAGAGAAAGTAGGCGTATATAGTCGGCCGATCAACTAACACCGCGGCCTGGAGGACGACATGGCCATCCCAGACCTCATGCCGCATCCTGTGGCAGCCAAGTACGCCGTCCTAGTGGATGTCGGTTATCTGTACGCGGCGGCGGGTGAAGTGCTGCTCGGTGCGAAGGAGCGCAAGGAATATCGGGTGGCCGCCGATGAGCTCATCCAGAGTCTACAGAAACATGCAGAGGAACGTATTTCCGGCGAACTTCTGCGGATCTATTGGTATGACGCAGCCCGCGACCGCGTGCCCACCGTCGACCAGCGAGTCATCGCCCAACTGCCCTGGGTCAAGGTGCGACTTGGCAACCTGAACGCCCGTGGCCAGCAGAAAGGCGTGGACGCGCAGATCAGGAGTGATCTGGAGGCACTGGCGAGACATCATGCGGTCACCGACACGATCCTGCTGGCGGGCGACGAGGACATGGTTCCGGCGGTCGAGGCTGCGCAGGCGTACGGCGTGCGCATCCACTTGTGGGGCGTCGAGCCGCCTTATGGCACCAACCAGGCCGAGCGCCTGGTGTGGGAGTCCGACACCGTGGAAGTGATCTCCGCTGATTTCCTGAGGCCCTTTTTCAGCCGTGCTCCACAGCCCGTCCCGGTCACCCCGCCCGTCGCCGCTCCCTCGCCCGCGCAGGTCTTCGCCGGGCGCACGCCCGTCAAACCGCACGCCAAGCCCGGTCAGGTGGCCAAGCTCGGGCCGAGCCGCCCCCGCGTGGAGGACGTGGGCGAGCACGTGGCACAGAAGTGGATTCTCACCCGTGGCCGCGACAACATCCGCGACCTGCTGCCCGGGCCGATCCTGCCGACCGTGATCGACACCGAGCTGCTGATCGAGGCGGAGAAGGAGCTCGGCCACTCGCTGCGGCCGTATCCGGAGGCCCGGGTGTGGCTGCGTGACGGCTTCTGGGCGAGGGTCTACCGGGAGTTCGACCTGGGAGTGGGGGTCTCGTCCAAGTAGGGGTTCTCAAGGAGGGCCTCGGCTATCGCCGTACGGGCGTACATGACGTACCGCCCCGTACGGTGGGCCGAGCACAGTCCGGCCTGGGCGCGCTGCTCGCGGGCGCGCTCGGCGAGGTTTGGGGCATACGTTCAGCGCTGTGGCTCGGCGCGCTGATCATGGCCTTGAGCTGGATCCCGTTCCTGTTCTCCCCGATCCGCCGCCACCCCTGAGCAGTGACGTCCGATTCCCGCCAGTCACCGCCTCCGACCTGCTGACCTGCTATTTGACGTTGACGTCCGATTTCCGCCAGTCAGGGCCCCTGGGGAGCGAATAATGTCGGAGGCATGTCACCACTAGAGCTCGACTTCGACTCCTGCTACCGGGCCGTCTCAGCCAGGGACGCCCGGTTCGACGGGCGCTTCTACACGGCGGTGACGACAACACGCATCTACTGCCGTCCGATCTGCCCGGCCCGCACGCCCTCGTCCCGCAACGTGCGCTTCTACCGGCACGCGGCGTCGGCCGAGGCCGCCGGGTTCCGGCCATGCAAGCGCTGCCGTCCCGAGCTCTCACCCGGCGATCCCGGCTGGGACTTTCGGGGCGACCTCGTCGGCCGGGCTCTGCGGCTCATCGACGACGGCGCGGCCGACGACGACGGCGTCGCAGGGCTGGCCAAGCGGCTGCACATCACGGAGCGGCACCTGCACCGGCTGTTCGTGGCCGAGCTGGGCGTCGGGCCGTTGGCGGTCGCGCGGACGAAGCGGCTGCTGCTGGCCAAGCAGTTGCTGACGGAGACGGGACTGCCGGTCACGGAGGTGGCGTTCGCTTCGGGGTTCGGGAGTGTGCGGCAGTTCAACTCGACGATGCGGGAGACGTACGGCTTCACGCCCAGCGAGCTGCGTGCCACGGCCGGCCCCCGGGTGTCCGACGCGACGCTCCGGCTCCGGCTGCACCGGCGGGAGCCGTACGACGTGGACGGGGTCTTCGCGTTCCTCGCCGCTCGCGCCATTCCCGGACTGGAGGAGGCGACGCGTACGTCATACGCACGAGCCGTACCAGGCGGGACGATCACGCTCACACCCCGGCGAGACCACATAGCCCTGGACGTGGCGGTGGAGGACACGCGGCAGCTCGCCCGCATCGTGGCGCGCTGCCGCCGCCTCCTCGACCTCGACGCCGAGCCCGGCGCCATCGCGGAGATCCTCGGCCAGACCTCGCTCGGCCCCCTGGTGGCGGCCCGTCCCGGGCTGCGGGTGCCGGGGGCGTTCGACGGCTTCGAGCTGGCGGTACGCGCGGTCGTGGGCCAGCAGATCTCGGTGGCCGGCGCCCGTACCCTCCTCGGGCGCATCGTCGCCAGGGCCCCCGGCCCCCTCTTCCCCACTCCCGACGAACTCCTGGACACCGACCTCACGGGCCTGGGCCTGACGACCCGCAGGATGGCCACCCTCAAGTACCTGGCCGCCCACCTGGCCGATGGCCGCATCGACCTGGACGGCGGCCAGGACCCGGGCGAGGCGGTGGCGGCCCTGCTCGAAGTCCCCGGCATCGGCCCGTGGACGGCCAGCTACATCGCGCTGCGGGCGCTCCGCGACCCGGACGCGTGGCCCACGGACGACCTCGTGCTCAAGAAGCGCATGGCCTGCTTGGGCATTCCCGACGACCACATCGAGCGGTGGCGGCCCTGGCGGGCCTACGCCGCCCTGCACCTTTGGAGCTCATCATGATCGCAGCCCAGCTCGTACCGACCCCCATGGGGCCGCTGTCCCTGCTGTCCCGCGAGGGGGTCCTGGTGGCGGCCGGCTTCACCGCCGACCCCAAGGAGATGTTCGTACGCCTCACGCCTGCCCTGCAGTCGGAGGGCCTGGAGGTCGTGGACGACCTCGGGGACGCCGCATCGGCGGCCCGGGCGTACCTGGCCGGAGACCTGGACGCCCTGGACGCCATCCCGGTCTCCCAGCCCGGCACGCCCACCCGCAAGCGCCTCCACCAGGCGCTGCGCGAGGTCAAGGCCGGGACCACCGTCTCGTACGCGGAACTGGCCGAACGCGCCGGTCTCCCGCGGACGGCCGCCCGGGCGGCCGGGTCGGCCTGTGCGCAGAACCTGATCGCGCCCTTCGTGCCGTGCCACCGGGTGTTGCCCAGCGGCGGGGGATATGGCGGGTATTACTACGGCGTACCGGTCAAGGAGTGGCTTATTGCCCACGAAAACGGAGGAATCGCCAACGTAGAGTAGTCGACCGGAAACATTCGGTAATGTGTTCGCCATGCCGACGCAGGAACACGAGTTCCTCATAGAACTCGTACGCCAGCGCCCGTCTCTCGTCGTCACCCTGCTGACTGAGACGGGCGTCTCCGTACCCCCCTTCCAAGTGGCCCAACTGGCCAACTGCGACTTCACCAGCTTCAGGCCGACCGAATACCGGGCCGATTCGGTCGTCGTGCTGACGCAGGACGGCAGGCCGGTGTCAGCGGTCGTGCTGGCGGTCCAACGCTAATACGACAAGCGGAAACGCTGGTCCTGGCCCGTCTATCTCGCGACTCTCCGCGCCCGCCAGAAGTGCCCAGCGTTACTCCTGGTGTTCTGCGACGACGCGGCGACAGCCCGCAAGCACACGGAGCCCATCGACATGGGACACCCGGGTTGGGTGCTGCACCCGATCGTCATCGGCCCGGGCGAAGTGCCCGTGATCACCGATCTGGCCTGGGCCGTGTCTGCCCGATTCGATGAAGATCAAGGTTAGGGAGTTCGTGATGACCATGGCACCTGAGTCCAGAAGCGAACTGCTTCTCGAGTGGGTCGCCGAAGGCGAAGCCAAGGGCGAGGCGAAGGGCGAGGCCAAGTCGATCCTCCTCGTCCTGGAGGCACGCGGCATCTCCGTCCCCGACGAGGCACGGACACGCATCACCGAGTGCACCAACCTTGACACCCTCGAAGCCTGGATCCGCAAGGCCGCCACCGCCAAAGGCGTCGACGAGTTGTTCAACTGAGCCGATCAGGGCTGGAGCGGCACTCCATACCAGCCCTGATCGTGGTCAGGCGGGCACAAGGCGGCGGGCCTGGACGCCCGCCGCTCCCGCCACCGCCAGCCCCACCAAGCCCAGCAGGGCGGCGGTCCAGGCCGGGGCCGTGTAGCCGAGGCCGGCGTCGATGGTGAGGCCCGCCGCGAAGGAGCCGATGGCGTTGCCCAGGTTGAAGGCGCCGATGTTGGCCGCCGAGGCGAGGGTCGGCGCGCCGGCGGCGGCGTCCAGGACGCGGGTCTGCAGGGGCGGGACCGTGGCGAAGGCGGCCACACCGAACAGCGTGATGGTGACCACGAAGGCCACCTGGCTGCTCGACACCAGGGCGACCACCGCGGACAGCACGGTGAGGAGGGCGACCGAGCCGTAGATGCTGGGCATGACGGCCCGGTCCGCCAGCTTCCCGCCGAGCAGGTTGCCCACCACCAGGCCGACCCCGAACAGGGCCATGACCACGGGCACGGCTCCAGGCGAGAAGCCGCCCACGCCGGTCATGATGGGCGAGATGAACGTGATCACGGCGAAGACCGGTGCGAAGCCGAAGACGGTCATGGCGAGGGCCAGCCACACGCCGGGGTTGCGGAACGTCGACAGCTCCCGCAGGACACTGCCGGACGGGCGCGGCCGGCGAGGGACGAGAGCCAGGACGCCGGCGAGGCCGGCCACGCCGATGGCCACCACGACCCAGAACGTGGCCCGCCAGCCGAACGCCTGACCGATCCACGTCCCCAGGGGCACGCCCACGACGTTCGCGAGCGTGAGGCCGGTGAACATCAAGGCGATGGCGCTGGCCCGCTTCTGCGGCGCCACCAGGTCGGCGGCCACCACCGAGCCGACCCCGAAGTACGCGCCGTGCGCGAAGGCCGACAGGAAACGCCCGGCCATCAGCACCGCGTACGAGGGCGCCAGTGCCGACAACAGGTTCCCCAGGATGAACAGCACCATCAGCGACAGCAGCATGGTCTTGCGCGGCAACCGCCCGCCGAGCATGGTCAGTGGTGGCCCGCCGACCGCCACGCCCAGGGCGTATCCGGACACGAGCAGCCCGGCGGCCGGGATCGTCACGCCGAAGTCGGCCGCCACGTCGGGCAGCAGCCCGTTGATGATGAACTCCGTGGTCCCGATGCCGAAGGCGCTGATCGCGAGGGCGAACAGGGCGAGAGGCATAGACTACTCCTCAGACGACGTTAGTAAGCGTACGCATTATTTGCACGCGCTGACTAACTGACCATACAAGCACAACGAGGAGGCCGTCACATGCCCCTAGCCGATGACGCCGTGGAGGCGCGCGCCCAGGGGTGGCGCACCCTCGCGGCGTTGCACGCGAAAATCGAGGACAGGCTGGAGAAAGCGCTCCAGAAGGAGCACGAGCTCAGTGTGAGCGAATACACCGTGCTGGACGCGCTCGCCAGGCAGGACGGCTGGCACATGCGCATGCAGCAGCTCGCCAGGGCCGTCGTGCTGAGCCAGAGCGCCACGACGCGGCTGGTCACCAGGCTGGAGAACCGCGACCTGCTCAGGCGCTACCTGTGCGAGGACGACAGGCGCGGGATCTACTCGGAGGTCACGCAGGCCGGGTTCGAGCTGCTCGGCCGGGCACGTCCCACGCATGACGCCGTGCTGAAGGAGGTGCTGGACGAGGCGGCCGAGCTGCCCGAACTGGCCCCGCTGGTCGCGGTGGTCAGGGCTTGACGTTGCTCTGGATCTCGCCGACCGGCACGTCCCGGGTGGCGCCGACCTCCACGGGCGCGAACTGGAACGGCACCACGTTGTCGGTCACCTGGACCGGCCAGACGGTGGTGACCGTGAGCGTGTACTTCTCGCGCGGCTGGTCGATCGACGAGCGCAGGTAACGCACGCCGCACGAGAACTCCGCGCCCTTGGTGTACGGCTTCCCGGACGTCCCGCAGCCGTCCTCGTGCACCTCTGCCCGATCCTTGGTCGTCCCCGGGTCGATCTTGATGTCCTGGAGCGTGGCCACCACGGTCGCGCTCATGACGCCGGGGATCGTCGCGGTCACCGACCGGCGTGGCTCCCCGATGCCCTCCAGCCACACCCAGGTGGGCAGGTTGACGTAGCTCTTGGCGTCGGGGTTCAGCTTGACCGTCGGCTCGGGCACGGTCAGCGCGGCTCTGGCGATCTCGGCCAGCTCCTGGATGGTGATGCCGGCCGGCGGCGTGGTGCCAGGTGGCACGAAGACGAACGGGTCGAGATCGGCGAAGCACGCCTCGCCCTTCGGGTCGGAGGCGTTGTACGCGGGCCCCCACCATCGCCCGGCCTTGCCGACCTTGTCCTCGAACTGCTTGAGGAACTGCTTGAACTTGTCATCGCTGGGATTCTTGGTGAACTTGAAAAAGTAGTCCCGCAGCCCCTCCTGCGTCTTGAGCATCTCGGTGGCATCCAGGCCCGGCTCGTACCAGCATGGGCGTTTGAGCACGTAGCCGTCTCCCCTGCCACCCCTGGCGCCGTTGCCCGAGATGACGATCTTGGAGTTGAACAGGTCGACGCCGACCGTCGAGCCGTCCTTGAAGGCCCTGCCGTCCGGCTGGTCGTCCACGTGGCCTCCCAGCATCGTCAGGGCCGCGACGGCCAGCGGGATCAGGCGGTTCATCCGGTGCACCCTTTCATGTCGTAGCGGAGTCCCCTGATCCGCCACACGCCGTCGTCGCCGCGGTGGGCGAGCGCGGCCTGGAGGTACGGTGTGCGCACCCAGTCGGGCTGGGGCACGACCGCCTTGCCGGTGCGTGTGGAGATCACGCGCGTCTTCGACTCGTCGACACACGCGTTGATCTGCGCGCCTTTGCCGACGACCGCGGCGACGCGCAGGTTGTAGAGCCGGGCAGCGCCTTTCACCGTCTTCTCCTGTTCGGTGTATCCGTGCACCCAGTCGTACGTGTCGCGGGCCGCCGTGAGTTCGAAATCCAGATCCTGTAGGTATCGATCGCTTCCGGAGACGAGCGCTTTCCTGGAGGCGAGGTAGTAGTCGGTGATGACCTTGAGGAGGGGATCACGTTCGGCGGGCCAGTCGATGTTCACCCGAAGCCTGCCGCCGATCGTGATCGTTTCAGGCCCGGACACGGTGGGCTGGGGCCTGGTCTCGCTCTTCGGGGGTGTGCTCGAAGCGGGCCCCTGGGGTGCGTACGGGCGTTCGGCCTGTCCGCAGCCCGCCAGGACGATCAACAAGAGCACCAGGACTCGTCTCATGCCGATGACTCCCTCACCACATGGATGCGCCACGTGGGCAGCAGTTCCTCGATCAACGCCTCGGTCTCCGGGGCCATCCCGCCGCCGTACGGGTGCGAGGCCGCCCTGCGGCTCAGCCCCTCGACGACGGCGCGCAGACGTACCGAGTCCTCGGTCGCGTGCGTGGCCCGCAGCAGGTCGCGCCAGAGGCCCTCGTCGTCGGCCGCCAGCAGCAGCGCCGCGCGTAGGGCCGCCACCGCGGCATCCGGCTGGCCGTGCGCGAGCCTGAGCTCGCAGAGCTGGTGTGCCGCGTCGGCCACCTCGGCGGCCACGTCGTACTCCAGGTCCTCGGCCGCCAGCCAGGCGTACCTCCCCGGCTGGCGGCCGGTCAGCAGGGGGCCCCTGACCAGGCCGAGCGCTTTTTCCAGCAGGACGGCCCTGGCCGTCGGGTCGCCGTGGGAGCGGCGTACGAGCTCGCGGAACAGCGCCCAGTCCGTACGCACCTCGGGCCCCAGCCTGAGCCGGCCGGCCTCGTCGGCGAGCAGGTGGTCGGGCCCCAGCCATTCGGCGACCCTGGCGATCGTGGCGTCCCTGACCATGGGCTGCACGCCGCGCGGCCACAGCACCCCGCCGAGCACCGAGGGATGCACGCCGCCGGGATGGGTGGCGAGGTAGACCAGCAGCTCGGTGGCCAGCGCCATCCGGCCCTCCTCCAGCGGCCGCAGGCCCGTGACCTCGATGGGGCCGAGGATCCTGATCTCGACGGCGGGCGGGTGGAGCCCTTCCAGCGGCTCGGCCTCGGGGACGGGCTCGCCGTCGACCCGGTCGGCCGTGCGGAAGAGGTCGACCAACGCCTGGTAGTGGCGGCGCGGCAGGAGCTGGGCCTGCACGTCGAAGCCCAGCTCGGTGATCCTGGCCCGGCCGTCGTCGCCGATCTCCAGCGTCCAGGTGGCGTGCGGCACGTCGCCCGCCAGGACGTACCCGGCGGTGTCCCTGCGGGCCAGCAGCGCGAGGCGCCTGGCCTCCTCGTGCGTGGGCGCCACCGCGGACAGCAGGTAGTGGGCGTCGCGCGGGCTGCCGGTGACTCGCCCGGTCAGCACCTCCCTGCGCGGGGCCGCGCTCGCCTCCAGCTCGGGCAGCACCTCTGCCAGGCCGCCGACGGACCTGATCCGGTCGGGCGCGATGGCGGTCAGCTCCTCTCCGAAGCCGACGAGGGTGATGCGCATGCGGTCGGACCAGCGGTTCGTGGCCAGCTCGACGGCGAGCGCGGCCAGCGCGGCCGTGGTCTGCGGGCCGCGCACGTTGATCAGTCCCTGCGCGGCCTCCAGGTCGATCAGCACGCGCCCGCTGGCGTCCGTGCCGATGGAGACCAGCCCCGGGTACGGCGCACCGCCCGGCTGATCCTCCAGGAGCCGGCCCTCGTGGGCGGGCAGCCGCCAGACCTGGCCTCCGTCCTGGGCCGTCCATGGCGCGGGCGCGTCGCCGTCCGGCGGATGGATCCACAGGTCGAGCGTGCGTGCCGACAGGTGTGCCCCGTACACGGTGGGCGGGGTACGGTTCTGGGCGGCCAGCTCGGCGCCGAGGAGCCGGAGACCGATGTCCAGGATGCGGGCGCCCGGCGCGTCGCCACCCAGCCTGAGCGCGACCTCGGCCTGGGCGGCGTCGTCGCGCGGGCGTACGATCCTGCGGCCGAACACCCTGCGCCACAGTTGCTCGCGCCGCCGCCTGGCCAGCACCAGCAGCAGGCCGGCGGCGGCCAGCGAGGCCGTGGCGAGATAGTCGGTGAAGTCGGCCTGGCTCTCCTGGATGATGGGCTGCTGTTCGGCCCGCTGCTCCGGCTGGCGATGCTTGGCCTCGGCCTTCTTCTCGGCCCTTTTCTCGGCCCTTTTCTCGACATGGTCGGTCTTCGAGCCGTGCTCAAGGTTCCGGTCCACGTGTGCTCTGCCGGGATGCTCGCGCAGCGTCTCCTCGCGGGGCTGGTCGGCGGGGACGATGTGGGCGTTTCTGGCGTCGTCCGGCATGTCGAGCACCCAGCCGGGCCTGATCAGGTCGGCCATGCGCAGCCGGCTGCCGTCCGGCTGCTCCTTCGCCTGGTTGAGCCGGTAGATCTCGGGATATCGGCGGCCGTCCCCCAGGCATTTCTCGGCGATCTCCCACAGGCTCTCGTGGTGCCGGCCGTGCGGGGGCTGCACCACGTACACCTTCTTGGTCTTGTTCGTCTCGAGCGCCTTCTCGACGATCGGCGCCGAGTACGCGACCGCCGTCACGGGCGGCGCGGCCGGGGTCGGCGTCAGCTTCACCAGTGGCGCGATCATCGCCCCCGTCGTGAACAGCAGCAGCACGGCGCTGACGAGCTTGTTGGCCAGCGCCTGCGTCCCGCCCGAGAGCGGTACGCGGGCGGGCATGCCGACCCTGCGGACCCCTGCGTACACCTCGACCAGCACGCACACGAAGAGCTGGAACCAGGCCAGCCACACCAGCAGCACCAGCACGGCCACGATCGTGCTCGGGCCGACGCGGCTGGTGAGAAGGTCGAGGTCGAGCAGCTCGGGCGCGATCGGCGGGCCGACGAAGGTGAGCAGCGCGTACGGCACGCCGCCCACGAGCGCGACCAGCACGATCAGCGACGCGATCCCGGCGAGCACGTCGCCGGCGCTGCGCCTGGCCTTGACGCGCACGGGCGTGTGACGTCCGTGCGGACGCGCTGGCTCTCGCGTCGCCATTGTCTCTCCCTTCCGCCGTCCAGCGTCGTGCCTCGCACGTTCGCCGATCCATCGAGTGGTGCGATTCGGTCTATCTCGCTTCGGGCGCGGCGACCGCCTGTCCGGTCATCTCGGAGCCGGGGAACCCGATCGCGCTCAGGAAGAACGCCTTCCATTGCACCGACACGGTGACCGTCACCTGCGCCTGGCCGACGGTGCACTGGCCGCGGGTCACGTCGTCGCCGCCCTGGGCCGTGACGATCTCGTCCGCTCTGGCGCACACCTGGTCCTCGCCGAGCAGCCGGGTCTGTCCGGTGGCGCGGAGGTGGTCGACGTCGATCTGGTCGGCGCCGGCCCGCGCTGCCTGCTCGGCCACGTCGGCGGCGCGCAGCCGGGCGTTGATCGCCGAGCCGCCGTCCACGAGCAGCCCGGCCAGCAGGAACACGACGACGGAGAAGAGCACGGTGAAGACCGACATCGACCCCCGCTCACTCATCGACCCTCCTGAACTGCTCGATCGGCACCACCGCCGTGCCGGTCATCCGCTTGGCGCCGCCGAACCCCAGGAAGCCGAGGTCCAGCTCGCAGCTAACCTCGGCCTGGACCTCGCCGCCCTGCTCCCACGCGGAGCCGTCCAGCGACACGGACGGGGACCCGCAGGGGCCGGTCAGCGTGCTGTCGGCGACGGCCTTGGCGGCGGCCTCGGCGTCATCGAACGAGCGCTGCACCGACGCGGCGCGGGCCGCGTCCCTGGCCGCCCCGTTGACCCGGCCCTGCGACTCCACCAGCACCCCCGCCCCGGCCAGGAACATGAGGAACAGCAGGAAGACCGGGGCCAGCATCACCGTCTCCACGGCCATGGAGCCGCGCTCTCCCCCGCTCATGAGCAGTCCTCGCCGCCGTTGTCGGGACGGAAGCACTCGACCGGCCCGCCGGCGGTGGCGGTGATCGTGAACGTCAGCTTGGGCAGGAGCGGGATCACCTGTACGGCGCTGCCGGTCACGGTGACGAAGCGCTCGTCCGGATCCTTTTCGGAGGTCGTGGCCGTGGCGCCCTGGAGCAGCTTCGGGCCGACGGCCCGGATGATGTCGGTGGCCTTCGCCGTGGCCTGGCCCGGCCAGTCACCGGAGTCGAACGGCGCCGCCCTGGCCACGCGCGCGCCCTCCTGAGCTGCCGCCTCCGCGACCTGGCGGGCATGGAACCAGAGCGCGACCTGCACGATGAGCAGCGCGACCGCCAGGATGACCGGCATGAGGATGGCCAGCTCGATCACCGTCGCGCCCCGCTCGCTCTTTTTACGGGTTGCCACCGGTGCCGCCGCCACCGCCGAAACTGCCTTGGATGTCGGTCTGCTTCTGCTCGACCAGCGTCTTGATCAAGGTGGCCAGGCCGAGCGCGACACCGGCGATGATGGCGGTGATGATCACCCACTCGACGGCGGAGGCGCCACGGGTGGGAGCGGTGCGGGCGCGGTGGATGCGCACTCCGAGGTATGCGGTGAGATACACGATCCAGGGATGGTTCATCAGGACCCCAACATCTTCATTGCGGCGGGAAAACTGAGAAAGATCACGAAACCGGCGCAGAGCAGGAGCTGGGCGACGAGCATCGACTGCGACCGCTCGCCGGCCCTGCCCTCGATCTCCGCCAGTTCGCGGCGGCGCAACGTGGCGGCTCTGGCCGTCAGCGACGCGCGTACTTTGGCGCCGTCGTCGGCCACCAGGCCGAGCGCGGCGGACAGGTCGCGCAGCTCGTCGACGTTGATCTCCTCGCCGAGCTGGCCGAGCGCCTGCCATGGGGTGATGCCGACGATCCTGGCGCCGCTGAGCGCGTCGCGGATGCGGCCCATCGCCCAGTTGGGCTGCTCACCGCTGACCGAGACGGCCATCATGAGGGCCTCGGGGACGCCGCGGCCGCCGGCCAGGTTCATGGAGACGAGGTCGAGGAACGCCCCGACCACATGGCGGAAGTCGCGCCGCCTGGCCGCCGCGTCCTTGCGTACCTGAAGGTCGGGCAGGAAGAAGAACAGCAGCGCGACGAGCACGGCGGCCCAGAACGGGATGGCGAGCGAGGTGCCCCACTCCATGAGCACCAGCCAGCCGAGCAGCAGCGGGAAGGCCAGCAGGCCGCTTGCCGCCAGCAGCACCTTGCTGGCCAGGTACGCCTCGAACGAGCGGCCGAGCAGCGCCAGGTCCGCCTTGATCGACTTGACCTCCCAGCCTCGGGCTCCGTACAGGCGGGCCAGCCGCTCGCCAAGACCGCGGCGGAAGGCGCTGACCTCCTCGTCGGGCAGCACGAGCTGGATGCGGGGGCCTCCCGCGTCCTCGCGCACGGCGTCGAGCGCGAGCAGCCGCGCCACCAGCCCGGGGCGGGCCGGGAAGAGCGCCCTCAGCAGCACGAACAGGCCGAGCCCGAGTACGGCCCCGCTCAGCGCGCCCTCAACCATTGCCGCCTCCTCCCATGAGCAGCCGCGTCGGCTTGTCGAACCTGGCCAGCCGCCTCATCCAGGCGAACCCGGCCCCGAACAGCCCGGCGACGACCACCAGGACGGCCTGGCCGAGAAAGCCCTTGTACTCGGCCACGTACGAGGGGTTGAACACGATGAGGAGCCCGGCGAAGACCAGCGCGGTGATCACGACGATCTGGACGCTGCGCCTGGTCGAACGGCGTTCGGCCTCGACGCGACGGCGCATGTCGAGCTCCTCGCGGGCCGAGACGGCCAGCGCGCCGAGCACGTCGCGCAGACCCGGGCCGCGCAGCCGCGAGTTGAGTATGAGAGCGGCCACCACGAGGTCGGCCGAGGGGTCGTCGAGCTCGTCCGCGAACAACGCCAGCGCCTCGGGCAGCGCCATCCTGGTGTGCAGCCGGTCGATCATGGCCCGCAGGTGGGGCCTCAGGGTGGGTGCGGCGGCTCTGATGGACGAGGGGATCGCCTGCTCGAGCCCCGCCGCGCCGGCGATCGTGTCACGCAGGGACTCGGTCCAGGCGGCGAGCCCTTCGAGGCGGCGCATGGCGGCGCGCTCCTCGGCGGCCCCGCCCGACAGGCCCCGCCAGGCGAACACCAGGAGCACCGTGCCCGCCGCCATGACCGGCCAGCCGGTGATGATCAGGACCAGTCCCGCGGCCACGGCCGCCACCGCGGTTCGGGTGGTCAGCATCTTGATCAGGTGGCGCTTGGGTTGGGGCGGGCGGGGGCGCATGCCGTACAGGGACATGAAGAACAGGAACAGGCCGCCGCCGGCGGCCGCGCCGGCCAGCATCGCGAAGGGGTCGAACACCACCTCTCACCACCCCCCTGGCGTGTAGCCGTGCGCGGCGAGCTCCTCCAGGCAGGAGACCGGGGCGTGCGGGACGGCGGTGCCGTCGGGGCCCGGCGTGAACACCTCGCTCGACAGGACGCGGCCGTCGCAGCCGTTGACCTCGCGGATGCTCGAGACGTAGCGGCGCAGGGTGCCGCCGACGTTGTACTCGTTGCGCTTCTCGATGAAGACGACGAAGTCGATGGCGCCCGCGATGAGCATGTGGGTGGCGTCGATGGGGAGACGTTCGCTGGCCTGCAGGGCGTAGGTGGAGATGCGGTTGAAGACCTCCATGCTGGAGTTGGCGTGGATGGTCGACAGGGAGCCGTCGTTGCCCTGGGTCATCGCGTTGAGCATGGTGACGATCTCGTCGCCGAGGACCTCGCCGACGATGACGCGGCTGGGGTTCATGCGGAGGGAGCGTCTGACCAGCTCGGCCATGGAGATCTCGCCCTGGCCCTCGGAGTTGGGCAGGCGCTGCTCGAAGGCGACGACGTTGGGGTGGAGCTCGGGGAACTGGTCGAGGCCGAGCTCCAGGGCGCGTTCGACGGTGATGAGACGCTCGCTGGGCGGGATCTCGTTGGCCAGGGCTCTGAGCAGGGTGGTTTTGCCGGCGTTGGTGGATCCGGCGATCATGATGTTCTTGCGGGCGGCGACGGTGGCCGTCAAGAACCTAGATACGTCCCGACTTATCGTGCCGTTGCCCGCTAAGTCGGACAGGAAGACTTTGCCGAGGCGGGCGCGGCGGATCGAGACCGCCGGCCTGACGGTGACGTCCATGACGGCGCTCAACCTGGAGCCGTCGGGGAGGCGCAGGTCCAGCTGCGGGTTGGCGGTGTCGAAGGGCCTGCTCGACAGTCCCGAGTACGCCGCCAGGATCTGGATGAGCTCGGTCAGCTCGTCATCGGACTCGGCAACCGGGTCGTGCATGACCTCCTGGCCGTCGGCGTAGCTGACGAACACCTTGTCGCAGCCGTTGATGTCGATGTTCTCGACCTCGGGGTCGTCGAGCAGGGGCTGCAGCCTGCCCACGCCGAACAGCGCGGCGTGGATGCCGGCCGCGAGCGCCTCTTCCTCCTCGACCGTGGGCGGCGTGCGGCCGAGGCCGATCTCGTTGCGGGCGTGCTCCTCGAGCACCTGGGAGATCAGCGCCCTCGCGAACTGGCGCTCGTCCTCCCCCGTCATCGGGGGCAGCCCGTTGGCCTGGTCGAGCCTGCGCTGGTGGGCCAGGCGGTCGCCGACCTCCTGGCGGAAGCGCTTGACGAGCGAGTGGTCGATCATCGATGGCTCACCAGCCTCGTCGCCAGGTCTCTTGCCGTACGGATGAGGAGCGAGCGGTCGAGGCGGCCGCCCCACTGGCCGCGCAGCAGCTCGGCGCCCTTGGGGTCGTGGGCGAGGCCGTACACGTACTGGACGGCCGGGCCGACGATCCTGCGCACGTCGTCGATGGAGGCGCGGTAATTACGGGGGTCGGCGATCACGGCCACGCCGTGGGCCTTGGTGATCTGGAGGCGTTCGCGCAGGTGGGCGACGTGGTCAAGGGTGGCCCTGGTGAGCAGGACGATCTGCTCGGCCTCGGCCATCAGGTCGCCCAGCTGCGGGTGCGCGCCGAGCCGGCCGCAGTCGGCGATCACGTCGGCGTCCGGGATGGCGGCGAGCGACCTGCCCAGAGGCCCCCACAGCCAGGTGAGCCCGGCGGCCTGCTCGCCGTGTGTCAGCCCGACCAGCACGTCGAGCCCTCCGACGATCTTCTGGGTGTGCTGGTGGATCTGGGCGGGCTCCAGTCCGCGCCGCGCCGTGGCGCCGAGCGTGAGCAGCCCTTTCCCCGGGTTGAGCACGCCGCCGTCCACGGCCGGGAGCCGGTAGGCGAGATCGCCGCCCGCCGGGTCGCATTCGGCCAGCAGTACGGGCCGCGGCCACACCGCCGCCAGGGCCGTCGCCGCAGTCGTCACACCCGGCGCGCCTTTGTCGGCGGCCAGTACGATCAGCGCCACGTCAGCGTGCCCCCGGTAGCTCGGCCACCGCGATCTCTCCGCTGGAGGCGAACGCCACCATTTCCGGCGATGCAGACGCATCCACAACCACGGTGATCTGACCGGAACTTCCCGTCCTGGATCTGTCGCCGACCGAGAAGACAAGCGCGCTTTCCGCGAGTACGCGTGTTTGTCCCTGACTTGAACGGCTCGGCACATATACCACTTGGACGCGGTCGCCCGGCTCCACTCCCGCAGGCATTTGCCCCGGCTTAAGGGACAATCCGACGGTCGCCTTTCCCTGGCTCAGCTCGGTGCTCGCCTTGACGCCCATATTGTTCGTCAGCAGGGTGCCGGGGAGGATGGTGACGGCCGCGAAACTGTTGGTCACCTGGCCGCGCTGCGACCAGCTCACGTAGTCGACGCCGCTGTCCGCCGCGATCTTGACCTCTTCGAGCGCCTTGTCGGTGAACTTCTGGCCTGCGCCGACCTGCTGGGTGACGCGGATGGCGGAGACCCTGTCGCCGCTGCGCAGCACGAACAGGGTCGTGGCCAGCGCGCCGCCGAGGATGAGGAGAACGGCGAGGGCGGCCAGGGCCGGCTTGCGTTCTCGAGGGGGCACGGGGAGCTTGCGCGAGGCCGGGCCGGACAACCCCGCCGCCGCGTTGACGGCAGGCTTTTCACTGGTCCTCATGGGTGGGGGGCTCCCAATTGAATCGTGGAATTCCCGCCATTATGTGGGGCTGGGCGGGTGCGCGGGGGCGGAATGCGAGGACCCATGCTTGTTTCGCAGGTGGCGGGATGTCAATAGGAAATAATCGATGCTTCTTGTTTCTATCTGGTTGACGGGTGGCGACTTTTCCGGCTAGTCGACCCCTGAATAACATCCGTCACAATATTCACGAGCCTTTACGCCTTTACCACCGCACGCCCCCACAACCCACCCGTCCTGTCCCGGCGCTCCGCACTCCGCGAGCCAGGACGGGCCGACGGCCGTCCCGGCTCCCGGATCGGCGGCGCGGCCACATCCACGCCTTACGCCGCCCCGGCCATTTGCCTTACGCCGGCGCCCACCAGCCCTCAGCGCATCCATGCGAGCAGTGTCGCCGCCACTCGCACCCTCACCCACCGGCGCCGCGTCGGCGAGACGGTGGACGGACGCAGCCCGGCGCAACACCCACGGCGCCCAGGCACCGACCGGTTGTCCACAACCGCCCGGAGCGCCAACCCACCCTCATCCACAGCAGCGGCCAGCCATGCCATTGCCGTCAACCAACGGGCCTAGCGTCGCTTCGGGCGCTACCTTGGGGCGCCCGGGGTCCGAGCGAGGAGACGACACCATGCGGATCATGCTCACCGTGCTCGGCGGGCAGGGCGACCGTGACGTCGTGATCGAGGGTGACGACGTCGCCACGGTGGCGGCGGTGAGCGAGGCGCTCAGCGATCACGGGCCGCTGGCGAAGGTCGTCCGCCTGCCCAGATCTCGAGCACCCTATGGGATGTCGGCCCCCGACGACACGGGCGCCCGCGTGTCGCATCCCCGCATGCCGGCGCGGGCCGACGTACCGGCGAAATCCCGGGCCGTACCGGCGGGTCCCCGGGCAGGCGTATCGGCGAATCGTCCTGGGGCGATGCCGGTGCTGTGGCGTGACGGCCGCCCGCTCGATCCCCGCGCTCCGGCCGTCGCCGTGCTGCGCGACGGCGACAAGGTCACCCTGGAGCCTCAGCTGGCCCGTGCCACGGTCGTAGAGGAGCCAGGCGGGGTGGCCGAGGTACGCGTGGTGGGTGGTCCGGCGGCCGGGACCGTGCACAGGCTGGGCCTGGGCGTGCACGTCATCGGCTCCGACCCGATGTGTGCCATGTCCACCACCGACCCGGCAATGGCTCCGGAGGCGGTGACCGTACGCGTGACACCGGAGGCGATCACCGTCGAGCGCGCGTGGCGCCTTCCCGGCGAAGCGCCGAAGCTCAGGCTCAAGGGCAGATGGGCCGAGGAGGTCGCCGAGCTCACGGCCCGGGTCGCGGAGCGGGAGGCGGCCGAGCTGGCCGCCGACTACGGCGAGGTCCCCGAGCTCGATGGCCGGCCGCTCACCGAGCGTGTGGAATGGCCCGATCAGGCAGTGCTGAACTGCGGTTCGTCGGTGTTCGTGCTGACGTCCATCGAGCCCAAGGACGCGCACCTGGCGCCCAGGAGCGAGGGCGGCGTCTCCTACAACCGCCCGCCGAGGCTCCGGCGTCCCGAGCCGGAGCGCAAGTTCGTCAAGCCGAAGGAGCCGTCCAGAAACGAGGGCCTGCGCCTCCAGCTGCTCGCCGCTCTCCTCCCCGCCGCGCTCGGCCTGACGCTGGCGTTCGCCCTGAAGCAGCCGTACTACCTGCTCGTCGCCCTCATGACCCCGGTCATCATGATCGGCCAATGGTGGAGCGATCGCCGCCACGGCAAGAAGCAGCACAAGAAGGCGATCAAGGAGTACAACGAGCAACTCCAGGAGTACGACGAGGCCGTCGAGCGGGCAAAGGCGGCGGACGAGGCGGCCCGCAGACAGGACGCTCCGGATCCCGCCCAGGTGCTGCTCACAGCCACGGGCCCGCGCAGGCGGCTGTGGGAGCGCAGGATCCACGACTCCGACGCGCTCAGACTCAGAGTGGGGCTCGCCGACCTGCCCGCCGACCTGGAGCTGTCGGAGGAACAGGGCGGGCCCATCGACCCGCCGATCTGCCGCTCCGTGCCCGTGGCGCTGCCCATGCGCAGGCTCGGCGTGGCAGGCGTCACGGGCCCGCGTACGGAGGCGACGAGCCTCGCGAGCTGGCTGATCGCCCAGGCGGCGACCCTGCACAGCCCTCGCGACCTGGCCATCGTGGTCGTGTCCGCGCACGCCGACGGCGAGCGCCGCTGGGGCTGGATGCGCTGGCTGCCGCACTGTGCGCCGCGCGCCGGCGAAGAGTGCGTGGCGCTGGTCGGCACCGATCCCGAGTCGGCCGCCCGCCGGGTCTCCGAGCTTGCCGCCCTCATCGACGAACGCCAGAACACCTCGATTCCCGAGCTGGGCAAGATCCCCACCGGCTGGGACGACCTGGGCGGCCCGGAGAAGCCCACGTTCTCCTCGTACGACGTGCGCCCGTACGACGTCCTGGTGATCCTCGACGGCGCCCAGGTCCTGCGCGGACTGCCGAACATGCCCCAAGTGCTGCGTCAGGGCCCGCGTTCGGGGGTGTTCACGCTCGCCATCGACGACGACCAGCGCCTGCTGCCCGAGGAGTGCCAGACCGTGGCCGCGTGCGGCAACGACGGTCTCGTACGCCTGCGCGGCGGCGGTCTGGACGTCATCGGCCCCATCCTGGCCGACCTCGTCTCCCCCACCTGGTGCGACCGCCTCGCCAGGGCTCTGTCCCCGATCCGCGACGTGAGCAGGGACGACCTCTCCGGCAACCTCCCAGATGCCGTCCGCCTGCTCGACCTGATGGGCCTGCCCGACCCGAGCGGCCGGGAGCTGGCCGCCAAGTGGCGCGACCGCGGCTCCACGCAGGCGCTGATCGGCGTCGGCCCGGACGGTCCATTCTCGGTGGACCTCAGGCTCGACGGCCCCCACGGACTGATCGCGGGCACCACGGGTGCGGGCAAGTCGGAGCTGCTGCAGACGTTGATCTGCGCGCTGGCGGTGGCCAACCGGCCGGACCAGCTCACGTTCGTACTGATCGACTACAAGGGCGGCGCCGCCTTCAAGGAGTGTGTACGCCTGCCGCACACGGTCGGCATGGTCAGCGACCTCGACGGCCACCTGACGCAGCGCGCCCTCGACTCGCTGGCTGCCGAGATCCGCCGGAGAGAGCGCCTGCTGCGGGACGCCGGGGCCAAGGACATCGAGGACTACACGGGCCCTGCGATGCCACGCCTGGTGTTGATCATCGACGAGTTCGCCGCCCTGGTGGCCGAGCTGCCTGACTTCGTCGCGGGCCTGGTCGACATCGCCCGCCGAGGCCGTTCGCTGGGCATCCACCTCATCCTGGCCACCCAGCGGCCCGCCGGCGTGGTCACGGCCGACATCCAGGCCAACACGTCGTTGCGCATCGCGCTGCGGGTGACCGAGCCCGCCGAGTCGGCCGACGTCATCGACCTGCCCGACGCCGCCCACATCTCCAAGTCGACACCCGGCCGCTGCTACGTGCGTTCCGGTGTCGGGGCGGCCACCGCCGTACAGACGGCCAGGGTAGGCGGCCGCAGCCCCGCGCCACCGGCCCATTCGAGCGGGCCGTTCACGGGGCCGGGCGCCAACATCAGGGTGCTCGAGGTGAGCTGGCGTACCTTGGGCAAGCCCTTGCCACCGCCCCCGGAGCCGGAGGAGGACTCGACGGCCACGGACCTCACCCTGGTCGCCGACGCCCTGATCGAGGCCACGCGCCTGGCCGCCGTCCCCATCCAACCCAGCCCCTGGCTGGATCCCCTCCCCACCCAGTTCGTCCTGGATCTCCCGGCCCTCGACCCGCCGGGTTCCCCTGCACTCAGAGCACCAGGGACCACGTCCCCGAACCAGCCACAAGCCGCCGCGCCCCACGACCCGATCCAGGCACTCGGGAAAGGCTCGGGCCAGCCCGCCCTCGGCGTCCCCAGGCACCCGTCCCTGAGGCATCCGGCGCATCTTCCCGCGCCAACCCAAGACCACCTGGCCTCAACAAGCCCCGTCCATCACGCCCCTCACTCTCCGGGGAACGCGGGAGGACCCACATCCGGAAGCGCGGGCCGTTCCGCATCGGGAGGCTCGGACCGTTCCGCATCGGAGAGCGCAGGAGGACCCGCATCGCGAGGCCTGCGCGGTCCCGCCTGGGGGAACACGGGTCATCCCGAACCGGGAGACGCGGGCGGTTCCGCATCAGGAAGCGCGGACGATTCCGCATGGGAGGGCGTGGGAGGCCCCACATCGGGGAGCACCGGTCGCCCCGCCCCGGGAAGCGTCGATCGTCCCGCTTCAGGGGGCTGGGAGCATCCCTCAGCAGGGGGCCGTGAAGGCTCCTTGGCTGGAGGTGCCCGCCGGCCCTTCCCGGCCGGTCCGGAGCGCCACGCACCGTCACGTTCAGGGACGTTCGTCGAGGTGGCGCCGGTGCCGTTCGGTCTGACCGACCGTCCATGGGCGCAGGACCGGCACCCTCTGGCGCTCGACCTCCCCCATGGAGGTCACCTGCTCATCGCGGGTGCCGCCCGCTCCGGCAGATCGACGGCACTGCGTACGATCGCGGGCTCCATCGCGGCCCATACGTCTCCGGGGGACGTACACATCCATGCGGTCGACTGCGGCTCGGGCGCGCTCCTGCCCCTGGTGGCGATGCCACACTGCGGCGCCGTCGTGACCCGCGACCAGCTCGACCGGGTGGAGCGCCTGCTCACCCGCCTCCGCGCCGAAGTGGGCCGACGCCAGCAACTCCTGGCCGAAGCCGGGCACGCCTCCCTGGCCGAATACCGCCAAGCCGGACACCGCCTGCCCTGGCTGGTGTTCATGCTCGACCGCTGGGAGGGCTTCGTCGCCGCCTTCGAAGGCTACGACTACGGCCGGCTGATCGAGGCGGTGCTCCAGCTCCTGCGTGAAGGCCCCGCGGTGGGGCTCAGGGCTGTGGTCACCAGCGACCGTTCCGGCCTGCTCGGCCAGGTCTCGACGGTCTTCGACGACCGCCTGCTCCTCCGGCTCTCCGACCCAGCCGACTACGGTCTGGCGGGCTTCCCCCTCAAGGGCCTGCCCTCGTCAATGCCGCCCGGCCGAGCCCTCTCGATAGGCGAGCACGGCATCGTTGAGCACCACATCGCCCTGCTGTCCCCCGATCCCTCAGGCCCGGCGCAGGTTGCTGCCCTCCAATCCCTGTCTCGGGCCGCCGCCACTCCATCTACGTCCCGCACGACGGGCTCCGATGGCTCGGGACGCTTCGATGGCTCAGGTGGCCTCGGCCCGGCTCACGAGCGGTCCGTGGCCGCCGGGCGGGGCGGGTGGCATTGGGAAGGTGAACCGCCGTTGCGGGTGGACGCGCTTCCGATGCGCATCACGGTCTCCCAAGCGCTCGCCCTGGATACGGCGTTCACGCCCCCGTCCCCGTTGTGGGCGCTGGTCGGTGCCGGTGGTGACGCACTCGCGCCGCTCGGTCTCGACTTGCTGGCCCACGGACCCGGGGCCGTGATCGCCGGTCCGTCCCGTTCCGGCCGCTCGTCCGTCCTGCTGACCGCCGCCCATTCGCTCATCGCTCAGGGCACGCCCGTCATCGCCGTGGCCCCCAGACGCAGCCCGTTGAGGGAGTTGGAGGGGGCGCTGGCCGTGCTCGACGGCAACGCCACCAACCTGCCGGAGCTGGTCGCGGATCGGCAGCAGTACGTCGTGCTGGTGGACGATGCGGAGTTGATCAATGCGGACGGTCCGTTGGGGATGGCGTTGGAGGAGGTGCTTCGGTCGGGCCGGGATGGGGATCACGGGTTGCTGATCGCCGGTGCGACTGGGGATCTGGCCGTGGCATATCGCGGGTTCGTGGCCGAGACACGTAAGTCCCGTACCGGTGTGCTGCTGGCGGTCCAAAGCCAGGCCGACGGTGACATCTTCTCGATCCGCCTGCCACGCGGAACGGTCGGAGGTCCACCGGGGCGAGGCTTCCTGGTGAGGACGGGCACGATCACCCCCATCCAAGCGGCGCTTCCAGACAACGACTGACCGGCTGGCCGTCAGCGGGGTCACGGGCTCCCGCGTAGACGCCTGGACGTGCCGGGCTCCACGCTTCGTCAGCATGCGGGCGGACACCTCGCCGAGCCCCCGATCCGCCCCGGCGACTGCCGGTGTTTCGGGATGCGGTGCTGTTCAGGACTGCTTACGCCTTCGGCCTGCGCCGCAACGAGATCCGGATGCTGGATGTGGTCGATTCAGGCCGCAACCCCCACGGGCCGGAGCACGGCGAGTACGGCATGCTTCATGTCCGGCAAGGCGAAGCGCAGAAAGGCTCATCGCCCAAGCGGCGCAGCGTCCTGACCGCCTGGCCATGGGCAGCGGACATCCTGGAACAGTGGGACGCGGAGGTGCTACCGCTGCCCCGGGCGCGTTGTGGCCTTTGAGCGAGGCCGGCGGATCGGGCTCTCCCAGATCAACGCCCGCTTCACGGCCTACCGCACCGCGCCCGGGCGGCGGGTCGGCAACGAGGGTCAGGCGTTGATCGACTTGTTGAGGGCGCTGCCCGCCACCCACTCCTCCCACGACTTCGCCCAAGGCGTCGGCCCGTTGCCGAACTGGAGCTTGCGCTTCGTCCCTCTGATCTCGATGATGTCCCCCAGCTGCGTGAACTTGTAGAACCAGCGGGCGTTGGCCGAGCTGGCGTTCACGCAGCCGTGGGTGACGTTGCGGCTGCCCTGCGCGTCGGTCGACCAGGGTGCGGCGTGGAAGTACGTGCCGCTGTAGGTCATCCTGACGTTCCACTTGGTGTGAGCGTAGTACTCGCCCGGCCTGCCGATGGTGGCCGAGTCCATGAGGACATCCGCGGCCTTCTCCTGGGCGATCATGATGCCGGAATAGCTCTCGTCGCCCGGCTTCCCCAGGCTGATCGGGATGGTCTTGACGACCTTGCCGTTCTTCCGCACGACCGCCTGGTGGGTCGAGTTGCGGATCTTGGTGATGTGCTCGGGGCCGACGGTGAAGGTCAGGTTGTGGTCCTTGGTGCCCCACAGGTTCCGTCCGGCACGCAGGCCGGACAGGTGCGCGACCACCGTGACCTTCTCCCCGGCCGGCCAGTACTCGCGTGGCCTGAACATGACCTCCCGATTGCTCACCCAGCTCCACGCGCCCTCGACCGGCTTGGACATCTGCACCTCCAGCGACCGCTCGACCGCGGCCCGGTCATTCTGTTCGGTCACCGGCTGCGACAACCGGAGCTGGACCGGCATCCCGACGCCGACCTTCTCACCGTTCGCGGGCGACATGCTGGTCTCCAGCACCCGCTTCGGCTTGAGCGTGGTGAACTTGGCCTGCGCCGTGACCTGCTTGCCGTCCGTGCCGGTCGCCTGCGCACTCACCGTGTACGCGGTCGACGGCTTCAACGGCCACCTGGGCCGCCACGTCCCGTCCGCACCCGCGCTCCCGCTCACCTCGTTTCCCTTGGCGTCGGCGACGGTCACCTTGGTGACCTTGCCATCGGTGACCTTGACGCCGATCCCGGTGTCCGGGGCGACCTTCTTCGTGCCGTCGGCAGGCGTGATCGACAGCTTGGCCACCGGACCCCGCTCCTGCTGCTTCTCGGGCGGCGTGTTGGAGCCGCCCGAGCTGCAGCCCGCGGCAAGAAGCAGCACCACCGTGAACGTGCTGACGAATATGGTCCCGCCATTCCGCATCGCCGATGCCTCCAGTCCCCCGACAAATGGGCGTATTTCAGGCTAGACAGCCCATTAATGATACGGAGAGCCTTATTCCCATGACTGTCGGTAATCATGCGGAGATGCCTCGATCGGTGGTGATTTGATGCGAGATCCGCCCTGGCCGAGTGCGTGCCGCCGGAGCCGGCGCCGCTGTGACGGCTTGGGGCAGGTCCTCGCCGGCACCCCTTGGGACACGTCGCGGCCGCCCTGGAGCGCGTCGGCCATCAGCCGTGCCAGGCGCTGTCCGCCGTCGCCGAAGTAGTACTCCACCAGGGCGGGGTTGTCGGCGGCCAGGACGTCCAGCGTGCTGCCGCCCACCCGGCGGGTGTGATGCCGTCGCCGGCGGAGAGGCTGTTTCCGGCGTCCAAGTCCACCCCGCCGGCCGCGCTCACTCGATCGCGTGCACTTCAGGACAGCTTCGTCGCCGACCGGCTACGCGTGGTCGGCGCGAGCTGATGCTGGATCCGTGCGGCAAGGGCGCACATGGACTGGGCGTCGGCCGTGTCTTCGGAGTCGTTGTAGGCGGAGATCCGCGCCCACCGGTGCAACGAGTCCGCGATCAGCACCCAGTGGGCTGACGGGAGCGGCATCGTCACCATCTGCCCGGGTGCGGCCGCTCGCGGAAGCCCTGTTCGTCGGTGGGCCAGTCCGGGATGCGGTCCCAGCCAGATGCTCAGCAACTGTTCGATTGCCGCCCCATCGCCTGTGACGGTGGCGTCGATGACGAGCCAGTCCTGCACGGGCAGCGCGAGGGTGACGATGTGGGCCCCCTCGAGCTCCAGTCGACCGTCCCTCGCTTCTCAGAACGGCATGCACGGAGTTGGTCCGCCGGAAGGTCCGGCCGGGGGATGAGGTCGAGGGCGGCCGTCTGCAAGACGGCCAGGACGGCGAGCAGGCTGGGGTAGGAGCCCGCGGTGGCATGCCTGTTGCTGACCCCGCTCCCAGCCGAGGGGCGACGATGTTCTCAAACATCAAAATCATGCTTGTATAACACCCCATAGGTTTTACGTGTTGTTTGGGCTTAAAGAGGTAACTGTCAATATCTGGTGTGGGTATGTCTGCTTCCGTCCGAGTGCCTGCTGAATCTGAATGCCCGCCGAAATGGTGGGTGCCGGATTTCGGGCCTATCCATCCAATGAACGGAAACGAGAGAACGTGAATACTGAAAGTCGGCGGTCACGGACCCCACGCCATGGGCGGTTCGCGGCACTAGCTCTTACCGGCGCGGTCGCCGGTGTTATGTTCCTTCCGCTCGTCCAGGGGGTAGCCGGAGCGAGCGCGGGATTCCCTGGCGTCCAGGCCGGTGGCCCGCCGGCGCCGGCACCGGCACCGGCGCCGCGCGTCTACGTCCACAAGGAGCGGTTCGTGCCCCCTCCGCCCCCCCGCCGGCACCGCGAGGACACCGACGTCCACGTCTTCAACCGCAACTTCAACTTCGGCCACAACAGGGACCGCTTCGATAATCGCGACTTCGAAAAGGAATTCGAGCGCTACAAGTTCGACCACAAGGACCGCAACCACGACCACGACCATGACCACGACCACGACCTGTCAGATTGACACCATGCCAGCCGGCAGACCGATGCGGGTAGGCGAGAAAGAGACGCTCGCACAGATGCCGGCCGCCTGCTGACGGGCTCCGAACGCAAAAACGGCCCGCCCCTCCCCGAGGAGGAGCGGGCCTTGCGATGCCCTTATGTCAGCGCGTCCTTTACCGCGTTCTGCAACCCTGCCGCCACTGCATCTCGGGGCTCCTCGCGTACCTGATCGTCGCGCAGAAGACAGACGTCGGTGTGGGTGCGCTGAGTATTGTGCCGCGGCCTCCCGTAAAGCGACTGAACGCTGCGGCGAATTCGGCCGCTGCTGTACACCCCGAAGCGCAGTGCCGAGCAGGACGTCCCGTCCGACGTCGTACCGAATGCCGTCGACCCGGAGTCGGCACAGCGACTTCGGGAGCTGAGCGAGCGGCGCGAATCACGCCAAGCCCATCTCCCGGTCCCGATCGATCTTCCTTCCGCGCCGCCAAGATGATGAGTGCCCGGAGACGACTCCGCGAAGAACGGGGATGGCACAAGCAGGACACCCCCAAGATCAGGTACGGCCTGGGCATCTTCGAGGACCGTCTGGGGCCTTCCCTGCCAGCCCAGGAAAAAGGTTGGGGCGGGCGTGGCGTCGGCGAGACGCACATCACATTCGTCTGGCTGTCACCTCTTGCCGGGCTGTTCCGTCAGTGGGGTGTAACAGCCAAGACGGCAAGGAGATCACCATGGACGCCCGTTTCAACTACTACGGCAACCCGGTCGGGACGAAGTTCCAGAAGTACATCAACTCCGCGGGCAAGGTCGTGACGGACTCGACGCTGCCGACCGCGACGCAGGAGCTGGTGAAGATCCGCGCCAGCCAGATCAACGGCTGCGGCTTCTGCACCGACATGCACACCAAGGACGCCGCGCACGCCGGGGAAATCTCCACGCGCCTCAACCTGATCGCGGCCTGGCGGGAGGCGAAGGTCTTCACCGACGCCGAGCGGGCCGCCCTGGAACTGACCGAACAGGGCACCCGCATCGCCGACGCCGCGGGTGGCGTCACGGACGAGGCCTGGGCGAACGCCGCCAAGCACTACGACGAGGACCAGCTCGCCGCCCTGGTGTCCCTCATCGCCCTCATCAACACCTACAACCGCATGAACGTCATCATCCAGCAGCCCGCCGGCGACTACCAGCCCGGCCAGTGGGCGTAACCAGCGATCATCGAAGTCGACTCGACCTTTCCCTGGCCCGATGTTCCACATGATCATCAGGCACCAGTCCGCACCTGGTGGAGGACCGACGAGCTGAGTACCTGCCCGGAGGGCCGGCGGCCGTCTCGCACGAGCACGCGCGCCCTCGGGCCGGGACCAGCGTCCGGACGGCGCCGTACGAGCAGGCGGTTGGCTCAGGACTCGTCGGCGGGAAGGGTGAAGAGGCGGACGTAGACGGGGCGGGCGTCCGGAGGGGCGTCCTCGGCCCGGTGGCTGTACTTGAGCAGCAAGGCGACGTACTCGTCGTGGAACTCGTTCAGCTCCTCCTTCGTCATGCGAGCCAGGCCTCTCGAGCCCTTCGCCCAGTCGGGGTCGGCGCGGTAGGCCGCCGGGAAGCGCTCCATGAGGGCGCGATCCTCCTCGAACCCGATCCGGTGGAACTCTTCCAGGACCGCCCGATCCTCCGGGGCCAGTTGCTCGGGAGCGGGGGCGCGCATGTCCCTGGGGATCCGGGCACGGCGCCACCAGCGTTCGCGGCCGGACGAGCGTTCGGGAATCTCCTCGATGAACCCGTACTTCTCCAGCTGGCGCAGGTGGTAGCTCGTGGTGCCGGTCTTGGCGCCGAACAGGTCGCCCAGCGTGGTCGAGGTGGCAGGGCCGTGGATGTTGAGGTGGGTCAGCATGCGGCGGCGCATGGGATGGGCGAGGGCCTTGAGCCTGCCCGGGTCGTCGAGGATGAACGGCTCGTCGTCATCCCTCGTCTCGTCCTCCTTCATGAGGAGGAGCGTAGTCCTCAAGAACGATATCTGCAGACTCTTCTTTGCCGAGACTTCTCTGCAGAGTATGTTCGGCGGCATGCGAACAATTCTTGTGATCCTCGCCGCCGCTCTCCTGGCGGCCGGCCCCTCCGGCGGCTCCTTAGCGCTCGCCTCGTCCATCAGCCCTTCGGCGGCCACCACCTCGTCAGCGTCCGGCTCCACGGCACGGCTCGATGGGGCGCTGGACGTACCCGACGACCTGACGGCCACTGAGGTGAGCTTCCGAGGCAGTGCCGGACTGGTGATGCACGGCAGCGTGATCAGCCCGGTACGGGCACGGAGCGGGCGGGCCGGGGTTGTGCTGGTGCACGGAGCGGGCGCTGGAACGAAACGGGACAAGCTGCTGGGCGAGGCCGTGGCGTTCGCACGCCAAGGACTGTCGGTGCTGATCTACGACAAGCGTTCCGAGGGGTACTCGCTGTTCCAGAGGTCGTACTCGCAGCTGGCCGACGACGCCCTGGGGGCCGTGGAGACACTGCGGCGGCAGCCGGGGATCGATCCGGCGAAGGTCGGGATCTGGGGGCTCAGCGAGGGTGGATGGGTGGCGCCGCTCGCGGCGTCGCGGTCCGGGAACATCGCGTTCGTGATCCTCGTGGGCGCGAATGCGCTGCATCCGCTGCGGCAGCAGACCTGGGCGGTGGCGGCCGGGTTGCGGAAGGCGGGGGTACGCGGGTCCTTCGTCGACCGGGCCGAGCCCACGCTGTACCGGGTGATCGCTGATGGGGGGATGTTCCCCGAGCCCTACTACGATCCGGAGCCGGTCATCGCGAGCGTGCGGCAGCCCGTGCTCGGGATCTGGGGCGTACACGACCTTCTGACGCCTCCCAGGGAGACGCCTCCCATCTTCGCCAGGGCCTTGGAGCAGGGAGGGAACCGGCGGTACACGTTCCGGTTCTTCGCGGACGCCGATCATGCCGCTCATCGGACGCCTGACGGCGGCGTCACGCGGTTGCCCGAACTCGCTCCTGGCTACGCGGAGCTGGTCGGCGGCTGGGTGGGAGCGGTGACCTCGGGGCGGGCCCCCGTGGCGCAGGTGACCGGGCCCGCTCCGGTCCAGGCGGAGAACACGGTGGGGGTGCCGCCTGCCGAGTGGTGGGAGTCGGCAGGCGTTCAGGCGGCGGCGCTGGTGTTGTTCCTGGTGGCGTTCGGGGGGTATCCCGTGGTGGCCCTGGTACGCCGAATGCGACGGCGGGGCGGCGTTCCGGCTGTCAAGGCGGCGCGGCTGGTCAGTGCCGGCGGGCTCGTGGTCGTCGTTGGAGGGTTCGCCTATCTCTTCTACGCGATCATGACCGGGGGGAAGCTGTCCTCGCCGGGACCCATGGTGGCGGACAGGCCGCTCGTCTGGCTGGCGCTCCAGGCTCTCGCGGTGGCGACCGTCGTGGGCACTGTCCTGACCTGCGTACGGTGGCGCCGGTCCGCTGCGCCTGGCGAGAGGGTACGGCTCGGGTTGCTGGTCGCGGGCGGCGTCGTGTTCGTTCCGTGGGCGTTGTACTGGGGGCTGCTCCTCCCCTGACTATCCACGGGTTGGATTGGGGTGTTTGGGGCGCATGGGGTTTACGGGAGTTTATGCTGATGCGCGGATTCTGAACGGGGAGGCGCTGTGCAGACCAAGAAGGACCTCTATCAAGCACACCGCTTGATGCAGCAGAGGCTTGGCATGGCGCTCCTGCAAGCCGAGCCCGACGTCCCCGAGTCCCCCATGCGGCGCCAGAACGTGGCCACGTTCGGCGGGATCCTGATCGGGGTCCTGGTCATGGCGGTGTTCGGGATCTGGGGGCTGGTGCGGCCCGGGAACGCGACCAAGCTGACCGACCCGGGGCAGTTGCTGGTCGAGGAGGAGAGCGGGGCCAAGTTCATCTACAGCGACAAGCAGCGTCGGCTGCTGCCCGTGGCGAACTACGTGTCGGCCAGGCTGGTGCTGGACGCCGGGCAGATCACGACCCGGAGCGTGAGCGCCGCCTCGCTGGCCGGGTACGCCCGGGGGCCGCTCATCGGGATCTCCGGAGCGCCCGACTCACTGCCCGAGAGGACGAAGCTGGTCAAGGCGCCGTGGTCCGTGTGCGTGGTGGAAGGGCCCGACAATGTGGGCGGGCGCAAGCCGTACACGACCCTCGTAGGGGGGATGGACATCGGCGGGCGGCCCGTGGGCGGTGACGCGATGGTGGTCTCCGACGGGCAGCAGAACTGGGTCATCTGGGGCAATCGCCGCATGCGGGTGAGCGAGCAGGGCGTGCGGGCGCTCAACGCGCAGCCCAGGAAGGTGCCGGCGGCCTGGCTGAACGCCCTGCCGGCCGGCCACGACTTCAAGGGCCCGTACGTGGCGAACCGCGGCAAGAAGGTGCGGGCCAACGGCAAGGTCGCGGCGGTGGTGGGACAGGTGTTCACGGTCCCGGCCATGCCGGGCACGGCGCCGCGGTGGTACGTGCTGCTCAACGACGGCCTGGCGCCCATCTCCGCCGTCCAGGCCAGGCTGCTCCTGGAGGACCCGGCCAGCAAGGTGGCGTACGGGAGGCGCGCGGTGCAGGCCATCCCGATCGACGCCGCGTCGGCCAACGCCTCGCCCTCGCGCCAGAACGTCCTGGACACCACCCTGCCGACGACCATGCCCAAGGTGATCAACGTGTCCGGCTCGGTGCCGCTCTGCTCGGTGTATGCGAACACGGCGACCGGCTCGGTCGTGGCCACGGTGACGGTCGGCAGCAAGGTCGCGATTCCGACGCCGTCGAGCTCGGGCGTGCAGGACCGCTTCGACCAGGTGCTGCTCCCGCCGGGCAGCGCCGTGGTGGCCGGGGTGCTGCCCGGCGAGGGGCAGCTCGGCGCGGTGGCGAGCACGCTGTCGTTGATCAGCGACCAGGGCGTGCGCTATCCGATCCCGTCGGCCGACGTGCTGGCGAAGCTCGGCTACGACCCCGCGGACATCGCGCCCGTGCCGTCGAGCATCATGCACGCGATCCCGCAGGGGCCGGCGCTGGACCCGGCCGCGGCCTGGGTGCCCCTGACCGTCGGCAGCCGGTAGGGCCCGGTCCGATGGGCGGATCCAGCGGCTAGAAGCCGATCTCCGGAAGCAGCGACGGCTGGTCCAGCCCGGTGGTCGGGATATCCGACTGCGGGTCCTTGACGATGTCCGCCTTGGAGGGGTCCCAGATGGCACTGGCCTGCACCAGGTTCGGCGTGCCGGTGGACGGCATGGCCTTCAGGAACGGCAGATCCTTGGTGAACTGGTTGAACGCCGTTCCCGCGAGCCCCAGCATGAGGGTGACCTTCATGATCATCTTCCAGTGCGCCTTGAACACGCTCAGCAGGGTCCTGTAGACAGTCATCACCCATTTGATGGCCGCGAGGTCCCATGCCTGGCCCCCCGGCACGAAACGCACCGCCGCCACGATCCCTGCCATCACCGTCAGGAGACCGGCGACGATGTCGCAGATCACCGCCACGACGTGGAACGCGGTGGCAGAGCACTTGAGCGTGTCCCCGCAGGCGACGCGGTTGCTGTCAAGCGTGTCCAGCTGCTTGTCGAGCTCGTTGACCTTCTCCACGAACGACGAGTAGCCCCGACCGGCCCATTCCTTGCTCTCACCGATCTCTTTGGTCATCCGCTTCAGTTCGCCGCGCAGATAGGCGAGGTCGCTGCTACCCCCCGTCGAGGACGCCGGGACGAGCACGCCCAGCGGCTTCTGCGTGGCAGGCGTGACACCCGCCGCCATCGGCGGATGCCACCCCTTGTTGTCGGCCTGTTGGATGTTGACCGGCGTCTTGTTGTCCCACTGCTCAGCTGCTCGGTGCTGCTCAGCCGGGTCCGCGATCAGCAGGCTCATGAGCCCGACGATGGGCAGCGCGTACGGCATGATGACCGCTGCCAGCCCCGCGGCCGCCAAGGCGCTGTAGAACATCGCCTTGTCCTCTTCGTAAGCCACCTTGCTCGCCTACTCTTCCCTGCCGAGCACCGCCGGCGTGATGTCCTCGTCCGTCTCCCAGACCGACTCGTCCTCGCCGACGTGCGGACCGCGCTCGCGATCCTTCTCTTCCTGGCCGGTCCCGGCGCCCATCCCGGGCGTCATGGGATAGAGCGGCGTCCCGGTGTTCAGCGCGCGGGCGATGCTCCCCGGCGCGCCCACACCTGACGCGCCGCCCCCGGCTCCGAGGCTGCCCTCCGGGATGCCGACCGACGTGCGCGGTATCGACATCGACGCGCGCGGGTCGATCCCCGTGGTGCCGGGGATCTGCGGCGTGGTCGAGTTCGGCAGGCTGGGGTTGAGGCCTTCCAAGTTGGTCTTGGGCGTCTGGTTGAGGTCGCTCAGGTCGGGGGTCTTGACATCCGGCTGCTTGATGTCGGGCTGATTCAGGTTGGGTTGATCGATGTTGGGCTGGTCGACGTTGGGTTGATCGATATTGGGCTGATCGACGTTGGGCTGCGGGATGTCCGGATTTCCCAGGTCGTCCGTCGAAGGCTTGTCGATCTTCAGGTCATCGGGGTTGATCCCGTTGTTCTTGGGCAGGTCGCCCAGGCCCTTGGGCAGGCCGCCCGCGCCCAACTTGGGCACGCCGCCCCCGGGGACCGTGGGCAGGCCGCCGCCCTTGTCCTTGGCCTTGCTGGCCTCCTCGGCCTCCCGGGTGTTGGTGGCCGCGTCGGCGAGCGCCTGCTTCCATGAATCCAGCACCTCCTTGGCCTGCGACAACGCCTCGGCGGCGTTGTCGCGGACCGAGCGGTGCGCCACGTTGAGCCCGCCGCCGATCACGCCGAAGGTGAGCTGGTGCATGTCGATGGCGCGGGTCTTCTGGCTCATCGAGGTCAGGTCGTCGCCGTAGCTGCCCACGTTCTTCCCCAGCGTCGTGACGCTGGAGTGCTTCATCGCGAAGCCGGGATCCTTGGAATGCGGGTCGACGGTCGCGTCACCGAGCCCGCTGAGGAGATTCGAGTAGGGATTGCTGCCGTCGGTCACGTGCCCCCCTTGTCACGATCGCCCCATAGGTTACGCCAGCCGCATAGGTGCCGTACAGGCAGATACGGACCGTTACTACTCGCCAGGAACAAGGCCCCAAACAAGTACATTCTGTCAATACACCTACGATCCGCCCCGATGATATGGAAAATTAACGCGATCACATGCGACGCTAGTGGTGGATGTTCACTAATGTGACCAAACAGGCCGACTTCAGTAGTCGGCTGGAGTCAGCCGACCAGCAAGGGAGGGAGACCCTGTGGGGGCAGAACCGCAGACTCAAGTAAGTGAAGCCGATCTCAAGGCCGCGATCACCCTCATCGAGGACGCCGCCGAGCGCCTGCGTGGCATCCAGCTGAACCTCGACACCGCCGGCATCACGCTCAAGCACCACTGGGTCGGCCAGTCGCAGGCCGCGTTCGACGCCGTCCACAAGAAGTGGCACGAGCGGATGGACGTCATCCTCGGCAGCCTGCGCCGCCTGGCCGAGAACATCGGGACGAGCAACACCAACTACGCCTCGTTCAACCAGGAGCGCACCGAGGCGATCAACCAGATCGCCAACCTGATCAACGCCGCGCCGCTGTCGCGTTGACGAGCGCCCCATAGGTGACGAGGACCAGCTAGCAGCACAGGAGGCCACGATGCCCGCAGAAGACATATTCGATATCACAAAGGTCAACTACGCCGGCCTCGGCGAGGGTGAGGACGCCTTCGCCAGGGCGTTCAACGACATGGTCACCACCCTGGACAACCTGGAGCGGGACCTGCTGGCCAAGAGCGCGATCTGGCAGGGCCAGACCAAGACCGTCTTCGACGAGGTCAGGCAGCTCTGGGAGCGCGAGGCCAACGACATGTCGCAGTTCATCGACCTGATGAAGAAGAACATCAACATCACGAACATGAACATGCAGCAGGTCGAGAAGATCAACTCGCAGATCTTCGACGGCAGGTAAGGCGTAGAGCGGGGGCCGACACCAAAGGGGGAACATGGGCAGCGACAACGGTGGAGTAGAGCTCAGCCGGAGGGCGATCAAGGCGGCCAAGGCGGACCTGGAAGAGGCCCTCGCCATGCTGGACCCTGACAACAAGGCCGGCAAGGCGGGCGGCCAGGGCGCTGTGAAGGCCATCTTCACGGACTCAGGCCCGGCCATCCGGCTCAGCAGCGACTACGACGCCCTGGGCGGGTTCTGGCCTGCGGCCATGGGCTTCCGGCAGAGCACCACCAACGCCGTCACCGCCGTCACCGGGACCTACTCGAACATCAGCGGTCAGGTGGCGAACGTCATCGGCCTGCTCGAGCAGGCGTTGAAGAACTACGACGGTGTCGAGGTGGACAGCGAAGGCCGGTCGAAGCAGGCGCAGGTCTGATGGCCGAGTATCAGGCGACCATCAGGGGCCACATCGGCAGCATCGAGTTCGAGGGCGCGACGCTCGATCTGCTCCGGGACACGCTGGCCAAGAACAATCCCCAGCTCATCGGCCAGGCCGCGGGCGAGTTCCTCGAGGCCAAGGTACGGCTCGACCACCTCGTCGAGGTGGTCGACAAGCACCTGCGGGAGCTGGACAAGCACTGGACCACGGGCGAGGACGCCAAGACCGTCAAGACGCAGCTGCGCAAGCTGCGGGAGGCGGCGGCGGACATCTCGACCGCGATCAGCGACCAGCCCGTCGATCCGAAGAATCCCCCGAAGAACCCGCACGGTGCCGCCCCCGCCCTCATCGTTCACGCCCGGACGTTGGCGGTGGCCAAGGGAGACGTGCCCGACAATCCCGGCAGCGACATCGACTTCGGGGAGGCCGCCGTCACGGGCGGCATAGCCGGGGCTGCCATCGGCTCCTTCTTCGGTGGGGTGGGAGCAGTGCCGGGGGTGGTGATCGGCGCCGGTGTGGGCCTCCTCGTCGGCGGCATCACCCGCTTCATCAGCGACATTCCGTTCGTGAACCTCTGGGGTGACTCCAAGGAGGAGAAGGACCGGAAGAAGGCGGCCGAGGCCATCAAGCTGCTGAGCCAGGACACCAAGCTCAACAACGAGGTGTTCCCGCCCGAGCTCAGAACTGACATCCCCCAGTTCATGGCGCTTTCGCCGAAAATTCCCACCGACCCGTTCAACGGAAGAAATGGGATAAACGGCAATATTCCGGACGGCCTCAATCAGCCGTTCGACCCGACGAACCGCCTCAACGGTCTGAACCAGGACGGCCTGCAGGACCCCAGCCAGCACCAGATCCCCGGCCTCGACACCACCGGCACCCCGGTCAGCACGTTCCCCAACGGCACGGACGGGACCGGGGGCACGGGAATCGGGAACGGCCAGAACGGGACCGGAGCGGACGGCCAGGGCGGCAACATCCCCGGCCTGAACGACCCCTCCGCCGCGAACGCGAACCCGAACGGCTCTCTCAACTCCAACACCGGCGGCCCGAGGACGTCCCTGGCCGGGATAACCGATCCGTCCCTGTCCACCCCGTCCACCGGCTCGCCCACCACGGGCATCGGCAGTCCGTACGGCGGATCGGGCGCGGGAGGAAGCGGCTTCGGCATCGCCGGCGCGGGCAACAGCGCGAACGCGGCCGGCCTGCGCGGCCTGGGCAACGGGTCGATGGTTCCTGCGGTCCCACTGTCCGGCGGCCGGGGCGGCGGCGAGGAAAAGAAGGAGATGGAGCGGACCACGTTCCTCCTGGAGGACGAGGACCTCTTCAGGAGCGACGTGACGACGACGAACCACCTGATCAACGGTGACTCGAAAGGCAAGGCATGAGCGCCCCGAGCAAAGACCCGTCGGATCACGGTCTCAAGCTCGCCAAGGACTTCCCCGGCCTCGGTGAGGGCGACAACCGCGGGCCGTACGTCGACCACACGGCGGTCAGAGAGGTCCTCTCGCAGCTGCGCAAAGACCTCGGCGGCGTGCACGGCAACCCTCAGCCGTCGATGAGCGCCACCTGGAGTGGCCCTGGCACGCTCGGCGAGGTCCAGGGAATCGGGAACGTCGGGCCGGAGGCGACCGGCACGTGGGAAGTCGCCAGCAACTTCGGTGGCAACTTCGAATCGGCCTACAAGGTGTTCGGCGAGAGCTACAGCCAGCTCGTCGACTACATCGAGGAGTGGGCCTCCGCAGTCGAGCGGGCCATCGCCAACTACGAAAAAGGGCACACGGACAGCAGTGCGACATGACTGCAGGGATGGCGTAGATGGGTAACGAGTGGAAGCCGATCAAGGTCCATGACAACCTCGGCAATCCCAAGCCCGGCATCTTCGTCACCAGGTCCACGGTCGTCTCCTATCTGAAGAGCACCGACCCGGACCGCATCGAGAGTGCCGGCAACAGTTACATCAAGGCGGCCGGACTGGTCCACGGCAAGGACGGCCTCGAGGGCAGGATCCTGAAGGCCGCCGAGGGTCTCGCCGCGGTCTGGCGCGGCTCGGGGGCCACCACGGCGTTGGAGGCGCTGCGGCTGCTGCACGCGAGCGCCGCCGCGCTCGGCGACGCCATGGAGAAGACCGGCAAGCCGATGGTCGAGTACGCCCAGCAGCTCCGGACGTCGAAGACGACGATGCCCGCGGGCGACGCCAGCGATCGCAAGACCAACGTCGACAACGAGCCCACGACCAGCACCACCGCTCCCCAACCGAACTTCCAAGTACCGAGCCTCCAAGCACAGCTCGCGGACATGGCGGCCCGGGGACACCTGGAGCAGCTGAACAACAAAATAATCGAGCTGAACGGGCAGATGGCCGACGGCCTGGCGTTCCAGCTGCCCAAGATCGCCCCCATGGTGGTGGACACCCAGAAGGCGCCGCACATCGACCCCGGGAGCGGCACCAAGACGCCGTCGGGCCAGACGAAGTACTGGAACGGCGACGGCTCCTCCGGCTCGAACGGTTCGGACGGCTCCGGCGACACCGGCGGCCAGAAGGGCTCAGACGGCAAGGACGGCCAGGATCCCGGCAAGAGCCAGGACCCGGGGCAGGATCAGGGCCAGGACGACCCGGGCAAGGGCCAGGACGACCCGTCCACGGGCACCCAGGATCCGGCGAACCCCCAGCAACCGGGCAGCGACCCGGCGCAGAAGCCCGGCGACCAGGACCAGAGCGTACCTCCGGTGATCGGCGCCGACAGCCCGAAGACCCAGCTCGCCGACGCCGGCAACCCGCCTCTCACCACCACAACCCCGCCGACCACGGGTTATCCGCAGGCCACACCCAACCTGCTCACCCACACACCGACCACCCAGATGCCGACGAGCACCCCGTTCCCCGGGCTCCCCGGACAGGGCGGCTCAGGCGGCACTTGGTACGGCACGGGCGGCGCTGGGTCAGGGGCCGCTCCGGCGGTGCTCCGTGGCGGCCCGGGGACCACGGGCTCGGGGCTCATGGGGTACCCGCCGGGGGGCATGGGCGCGGGCAGCGATCAGGGCACCGAGCGCAACCGTGAGATCTACGACCCCGAAGGGGACGTCTGGTCCCCCGCGCACCAGATCAGCCCCGACCGCATCGGTTGACGGAACCCAACTAAAAGGCCCGGCCCACCTCGTGTGGACCGGGCCTTTTGCGCGCTCTCAGCCCTCCATGCGCTGCCGGATCCTGTCCAGCTCCCCCATGAGGTCCTCGTACGTGCGGTTGTAGGCTGCCTCGGCCTCCCGCAGCACTTGCATGCCGCCCTCGGGGTCCTGGGCGAAGCGCATGGGATTGTTCTCCTCGCCGAAGACGGCGCCCATCTCCTCGGATACTCGCCGCTGCAGGTCAGCGGTGGCCTCCGCGATGACGGCCTTGATGCGTTCGGCCAGTTCGCCGGAGTTCAGGCGCATGGCCTTGGGGTGCAGGATGAGCTCCTTGAGCCCCGCGCTGCCGCACTCGACCGTGACGAGCCCGTCCGGGTCCTGGGCCTGGCCCGTCAGCTCCTGCAGGACCTTCTGGAACTCGCCGGCCCGCGCCATCTGCTGGTCGGCGTTCCTGAGGAACCTGTCGATGTCCAGGCCCCCGAATTCCCCCTCGGTCATCCCTCATACCCCACAAGACACAGAAGCGGCTTTTCTCCCCACCCTATCCTCAGGGCCCGGAGATCTCCCGCTTCGGCTCGATCCAGTCGAAGTCCTGGTAGCGCGGGGGCAGGCCGTGCTTCTTGGCGGGCTCCGAAAAGGAGGGATACTTGTTGGCGTCGATCACGATCGACTTGAAGTCGACCGCGGCGTCGCCGTTCGGCGTGATGTAGTTCCACTGGTGGTTCCGCTTCACCATGGTCGACAGCACCTCACCGCCCTCCTTCAGGGTGCTGGCCATCGTGGTGGCCAGGAGGAGTGTCGCGATGTTGACCTCGGCCGTGATGTATTTCTCCATCAGCACCCCCCACACCGCGCTTTGCGGCGCCCGCTGCAGCGCCTTGGCGACGACGAGTACGCCGAGCGCGGTGAGCGCCGCGCGCATGACCCAGGTCCAGAAGCTCCGGTAGGCCGCCGCGACCTCGTCGAGCGAGCTGCCGCCCGTGTTCAGGACGTTGCGCAGCACCTCGGACTCGCGCTGGAAGGTCCAGAGCACCCGGTCGAACTCGTCGCGGTCCATCGCGATCCAGCCGTCTTTGGCCGTGTCCCGCAGCTGTGGGAGCAGGTTCTTCATGCCGCCGTCGAGCCGTTGGGCCATGCCGCTCTGCCAGACGCTGACCGCCTGGGCCATGCCCGGCTCGTTGGCGAGCATCCCACCGCAGATGGCGATGGCGGGAGACAGACCCAGGGTGAGCTTGCCCGCCCTTTTCAGCAGTTTGAGCGCCTTCTCCCCCAGCGACGACACGGACGAGCGCAGCGCGGGGGCCTCCGGAGCCCCACCGAACCTGGCTGTGCCCAAGTGCCCGCGCGGGGCGCCGTTGGCGGCGTAGCCCTGGGGAGTAGCGGGGCCTACGGGCTGGTTCGGCGAGGGGTACCCGCCGTAGGGGTTGCCGGGAACGGGCCTGGGCTGCGTCCATGGCTGGTACGGGCCCGTCGTCGGACTGGTGGCCGTCGGGCCGTAGGAATTCGGGGCGGCGTACGGGTTGGAGTACGGATTGGCGGGCACCGGCTGGCCGGGCGTCGGGGCCCGGGTGTGCGCCCAGGGATCCGGGGCAGTCGGCTGCGTCGGCGCGGCCGCCCGGGCCTGTGCCCAGGGATCCGGGGCGCTCGGCTGTGCCGGCGTGCCGTAGGGATTGCCTGGCGGGGCTTGAGCGGCCGGTGGGGTTTGGGTGTGGGCCCAGGGGTCCGGGGCGCCGCCCCAGGGGTCTGGGGTGCTCATCAGCTGCGGTACCTCACGATGCTGGCCTCCTCGGCCGCCCGCCAGTTGCGCCTGGCCCGTTCCAGGGACGTCGACCAGCTCTGCACGGCGTTCTCCATTTCGGTGAACGTGGTGTCCGCCCAGCGGCGAAACTCCTCGTACGCGCCGCCGATCATCACGCCGCCGATCGCCCCGAAGCCGATCCCCTCCACGGCCGTGTGCGTCAGGAGCCCGTGGATGAACTCCACGTCCGGATGCAACTCCTCGTCGACACGCGTCCGGGTGTGCGCGATGGTGGACGACGTGACGTAGATCTCCTGGCGTGCTTTCTGCTGGTTATTCGCCACAAAACACGATTGTTGTCCAAATTTGGCGATCAATGGGCGAGCTGCTGTGATCTTCATGATTGGTTCAACAACGCGCCAGGCGGAGATCGCCTTCGGTTAACCGGCCGCCGATGGCGTGGCGTGTCATGGACTACACCGAGGATGACGTGGACAAACTTCTGAGGGACAACGAGCGCGAGCTCGCGCGTCTGGCCGCGGCGGCTGCCGAGCTGCAGCTCATCACCGGTAAGGGGGAGAGCCGCAGCGGCCTGACCACCGCGGTCGTGAACGCCGAGGGCATGCTCCAGAGTGTGGACTTCTCGCCGCGTGTGCTGCGCCTGGACATCAGAGCCCTGGCCGAGGAGGTCGTCCAGGCGGTGCGTCAGGCGCAGGAGGACCAGGGGCGCCAGGCCCAGGAGCTGCTGGCCGTGCCGCAGTCGCAGATCATCGGGCTGGAGGAGATCCAGCAGCAGTTCGCCGAGTTCCAGGACATGTTCCGCGCGGAGACGGCCGACAGGAACGACCGGCTCCGGCGGCTCGGCGAGCGGGACCCCCGCGACGGCTAGCCCGCCGAAGTGGCCGGCGGCCTGGCCTGCGCGACGGCTACCCCGCCAGGCCGCGGATCCACGTGTAGACGTCGAGGACGCCGAGCGCCAGCGGGAAGAGCGCGATCAGCAGGATGACGTCCACCACCTCGCCCGCGCGCCCCCAGAACGGCGAGAGCCGCCCGGACGGCAGCCACAGGCCGAGCCCGACGACCAGCATCGCGAGCCAGAGCACGCCCATCACCACTGCCGCGGCGGCCACCGTGCCCGCGCCCGCGCTCAGCTCGATCCCCACCGCGATCAGACCGCTCAGGCCGGTGCCCAGCAGCCAGAGCCGCTGGCCGAGGCCGTGGAAGACGCGGGCACGCAGCAGCAGGACCAGCGAGAGCACGACGGTCATCGAGACCGCCATCCAGGTCGGCGTGGTGACCAGGAAGAGCATCGCCCCGATGGCGGTGAGCACGATCCCGACGACCATGCCGGTGGCGTACCGGCGGGCCTGCGCGGTACGGCCCAGGACGCCCTCGCTGTCCAGCCGCTGGTTGTCGGCCCGCAGTTCCTCGGCGTTGGTGGGCAGGGCCGGCAGCGGCACCCTGGCGATCCTGAACGACAGTGTGGGGATCAGCGGGCTGAACGCGATCAGGATCGTGACCGTCATCGACGCCACGCCCGCGGGGGGCAGGCCGAACACCATGACCACGCCGGAGGCGATCGCCCCCGCCACCGCCGCGATGGCCGTGCCGAGGAAACCCGCCACTCCGTCGGCGACCACCGTGCCGCCGATGGTCGCCACCAGCGCCGTACAGGTCAGTGCGGCCAGCAGGTGCGGTGCGCCGAGCCCGGTCAGGGTGGAGCCGCTGACGAGCCCGTACAGCCCGGCCAGGAACGCGTAGGGCAGCGCCGCGTAGCCGATCAGCGCGCCCGCGGAGGAGTCGCCGACGGCTCTCGACAGGGCCGCGCTCACGCCGACCAGCAGCAGCGCGAGCATGCCCGCGACCACGGCCACGCCCAGCGGCGCGCTCCCGGACAGCACCAGCGCGGGAGCTCCGAGCGCGAGCATGATGGCCGCAGCTCCCGCTCCCATGGCGCGGGTGTGGCGGGCCTCCCATTTGCCCGAGCTGTCCTTGACGCCGGTGGCCACCACGTCGGCCACGTCGTCGAAGAGCGCGGGCGGCAGGGTGAGCTCGCGCGGCCGCAGGTAGAGCAGCTCGCCGTCCAGCACGCCCAGCGACGCGAGCGTCTGCCCGAGGTCGAACGGCGCGCCCCCGAGCCGCTGGAGCACCCAGCCGGGCGGGCCGGCCGCGTCGCCGCCCGCCTCACCGACCGCGCGCAACAGCCCGGGCAGCACGTGCGGCAGCGGGATGTCGGCAGGCAGCGCCAGATCGACGCGGCGGCGCGGGGCGACGATCGTGACGTGGCACAGCGGCGCCAGCGGTGCGCGCACCTGCGGCTGAGCGCCTGGTTGCATCGGCGGCCCAGGCGGCCCAGGCGGCATCGGCCGCATGGGTTGCATCGGCTGGTGGGCGAGCGAGGTCACGGCCACTCCAGGTCTGACTGACTAAATCCGATATGCCGAACATATAGGGATGATGTGTCTGGTAAGAAAGTGTTCCAGGTGACAGGAGGGTTGTCCCGTCAGTGAGCATTGTTGTCGTCCGGCGCCCCGAGCGCCGTCCCAGCCCCCAACCACCCCGCGGGGAGATCCTGCTGGAGTCTCCGCCGGAGATCCCCGAGGTGCAGCCCGCCGGGCTGGGTGGCGTCCTCATGTACGTCCCGATGCTGGCGGGCGGTGCGGCCATGGGGCTGATGTTCACCGCCGGCGGCAACTCCAACCCCATCATGTACGTGGCCAGCGGCCTGTTCGCGGTCTCGATGCTGGGCATGACGGCCGGCCAGTTCGGCCGCAACGCGGGTGAGCGCAAGAACCGGCTCAACGGCCTGCGCCGCGACTACTTCCGCTACCTCTCCCAGATCCGCAAGCGCGTCCGCAAGGCCGCCATCCAGCAGCGCGAGGCCCTGGAGTGGAGCGGTCCGGCCCCCGAGACGCTCTGGTGGGTGGCCATGGGGCCGCGCCTGTGGGAGCGCAGGCCCCGTGACGACGACTTCGGCACGGTACGGCTGGGCACGGGCGTGCAGAAACTGGCCGTGCAGCTCATCCCACCCGACTCCAAGCCGGTCGAGGACCTCGACGCGCTGACAGCGGGCGCGCTGCGCAGGTTCGTGCGGGCGCACTCCACGGTGTCGGGGCTGCCCGTGGCGGTCGCGCTCAACTCCTTCGCGAAGATCCAGCTCACCGGGGACCCGCGGGCCGTACGCGGCCTGGTACGGGCGATGATCTCCCAGCTTGTCACCTTCCACTCCCCCGACGACATGCGGGTTCTGGTGTGCGCGAGCAAGGAGTGGATGCCCCACTGGGACTGGGTCAAATGGTTGCCGCACGCGCTGCATCCCGAGGAGATGGACGCGGCCGGTCACGTGCGGCTGATGAGTGAGAACATGGGCCAGCTCGACCAGCTCGTGGGCGACGAGCTGAAGGAGCGGGCCAGATTCCGTCCGGGCACGGCGGCCGACGCGCTGCCGTACCACGTGGTGATCGTGGACGGCGGGCACGTGCCGCACGACTCCCAGCTCGGCTCCGACGCCATCCAGGGCGTCACGGTGATCGACCTGTCGGAGGCGACGGGGCCGATCGAGGAGGCCAGCACGCTGCGGCTGGAGATCCTGCCCGACGGGTTCCACATGGTGAAGATCGACCACGCGGGCAAGCGGTCCACCACCCGGCTGGGCGATCCCGACAAGCTGGACTACGCGCGCGCGGAGGGCCTGGCCAGGCAGCTCGCGCCGCTGCGGGCCTCGGCGGGCTCCGGCGGCGAGTCGCAGGACGTGCTCGGCGCCAACACCACGCTCACCGACCTGCTCGGCGTGGGCGACCCCGCCAGGCTCTCACCCGTCGTAACGTGGCAGCCCAGGGCCGGCCGCAACAGGCTGCGCGTGCCCATCGGCATGGGCGCCGACGGCCGGGTCGTCGAGCTGGACATCAAGGAGTCCGCACAGGGCGGGATGGGCCCGCACGGGCTGGTCATCGGCGCGACCGGCTCGGGTAAGTCGGAGCTGCTGCGCACGCTCGTGCTGGGCCTGGCGATCACCCACTCCTCCGAGATCCTCAACTTCGTGCTGGTCGACTTCAAGGGTGGCGCGACGTTCCTCGGGCTGGAGGACCTCTCCCACGTCTCCGCCGTCATCACCAACCTGGAGGACGAGCTCCCCCTGGTCGACCGCATGCACGACGCCCTGCACGGCGAGATGGTGCGCAGGCAGGAGCTGCTGCGCGCGGCGGGCAACTTCGCCTCGCTGCGCGACTACGAGCGGGCCCGCGAGCAGGGCGCCGACCTGCGGCCGATGCCGACGCTCTTCATCGTGCTCGACGAGTTCAGCGAGCTGCTGTCGGCCAAGCCCGAGTTCATCGACCTGTTCGTGATGATCGGCCGCCTGGGCCGCTCGCTCGGCGTGCACCTGCTGCTGGCCTCCCAGCGGCTGGAGGAGGGACGGCTGCGCGGCCTCGACACCCACCTGTCCTACCGGATCGGCCTGCGGACGTTCTCCGCCATGGAGAGCCGGGTCGTGCTGGGCGTGGCGGACGCGTACGAGCTGCCGTCGGCGCCGGGCAACGGCTACCTGAAGTTCGACACGACCGGCATGACCAGGTTCAAGGCCGCCTACGTCTCCGGAGCCCACCTCGACGACCCCGCGCAGGCGGTCGCCGTCGACGGCACGGCGGCGATCCGCGAGGTCGTGGAGTACGGCCCCACCTACATGCCGCTGCCCGAGATCACCACTCCCGTCCAGGTCGCGACGGAGCAGGAGGAGGACGAGCCCGCGGGCAGCAACCAGCGCAGCCTGCTCGACGTCGTGGTCGGCCAGCTGTCCGGGCACGGCCCCGCGGCGCACCGCATCTGGCTGCCGCCGCTGGCCGAGCCGCCTACTCTGGCGCACCTGCTGCCCCCACTCTCGGTCACCCCCGAACACGGCCTGACAACCGCGGGCTGGCAGGGCAGGGGCAAGCTGCACGCCGTCATCGGGATCATCGACAAGCCGTTCGAGCAGCGTCGCGACCCGTTCTGGCTGGATGTGTCCGGCGCCGCCGGACACATCGGCGTGGCGGGCGGCACGCAGAGCGGCAAGAGCACCGTCGTGCGCACGATCGTGGGAAGCATGGCGCTCATGCACACGCCGCGCGAGGTCCAGTTCTACTGCCTCGACTTCGGCGGTGGCGCGCTCGCCTCGCTCGAAGGTCTCCCGCACGTGGGCGGCGTGGCCACCCGCCTCGACGCCGACCGGGTACGCCGTACGGTGGCCGAGATCGGCGCCATCCTGGAGCAGCGCGAGCGGGACTTCGGCGAGCACGGCATCGAGTCGATGGCCACCTACCGGCGGATGCGCGAGGAGGGCACGATCGAGGGCGACGGCTGGGGCGACGTGTTCCTGGTCGTGGACGGCTGGCTGACGCTCAGGCAGGAGTTCGACTCGCTGGAGCCGACCATCACCGACATCGCGGCACGCGGGCTCGGCTACGGCATCCACCTGATCGCCGCGACCAACAAGTGGTCGGAGTTCCGGCCGAGCATCCGCGACCTGCTCGGCACCAAGATCGAGCTCAAGCTGGGCGACGCCTACGAGTCGGAGGTCAGCAGGAAGAAGGCGCTCGCCGTGCCGGAAGGGGCGCCGGGCAGGGGGCTGACGAAGGACGGAGCCCACTTCCTGACCGCGCTGCCCAGGATCGACGGGGTGCAGAACGCGGCGGACCTGGCGGGCGGAGCGCGCGGGCTGGTGCAGGCCGTACGGGACTCCTGGCAGGGGCCGCCGGCACCGCGGGTCAGGCTGCTGCCCGCCGTCCTGCCCGTCTCAGCGCTGCCGGACGACCGGGAGCGGATCCCGATCGGCATCGACGAGGCGGCGCTGGCGCCCGTGGCCCTCGACTTCGACTCCGACCCGCACTTCGTGATCTTCGGCGAGAACGAGAGCGGCAAGTCAAACCTGCTGCGGCTCATCGCCGAGGGGCTGGTGCAGCGGAAGCAGCCCAGCGAGGCCATGATGATCGTGATCGACTACCGTAGGGCGCTGCTCGACTCGGCGGCGACCGCCCACCGCATCGGCTACGCCGCCTCCAGCGCGGCCGCCACCGAGCTGATCAACGACGCCAAGGGCGCCCTGCTGAGCCGCCTGCCCCCGGCCAACCTGTCGTCCGACCAGCTCCGCGACCGCAGCTGGTGGCAGGGCTCCGACCTGTACATCGTCGTCGACGACTACGACCTGGTCGCGACCTCGTCCAACCCGCTGCTGCCGCTGGTGGACCTGCTGCCGCAGGCCCGCGACATCGGACTGCACATCGTGCTGGCCCGCCAGATGGGCGGCGCGGGCCGCGCCATGTTCGACCCGGTCATCCAGCGCATGAAGGACATGGCCACACCGGCGCTGCTGATGTCCGGCAACAAGGACGAGGGCTACCTGTTCGGCAACGTACGGCCACAGACGCTGCCGCCCGGCCGCGGTTTCCTGGTCGACCGGCGCTTCGGGGCGCGCCTGACGCAGACGGCATACCTGGACGCGGACAACACACGGGGAGAATGATGGCGGATCTCGAGATTCACCTCTCAACACTGGACAAGTGCCGCACAGCCATCCACAAGGCCGCCGGCCAGTACGAGACCACGCTGCACGAACGCAATCCGGGGGCGCTCACCTACGACGACAACGGTGAGCCGCGCAACAACCGCACCCCGGTCAGCGCCGACACCTTCGGTCACCTGGACGACTCCGGCACGCTGGCCCAGGCCGCGAACGGCGTCTGGACCGCGTTGATCGGCGAGATGGACCAGGCCCGCAGGAAGCTCAACGACGTCGAGCGAGGGCTGAGCAACGTGGAGGAGAACATCCGCAAGGCACACAAGGCGACCTCATGAGCGTCGCAGACCTGCCCGGAGGCCCCGACCTCGAAAAGATGCTGCAGCAGGTGACCGGCGACCCCGGCGCGATCGACAACCTCGCCACCGCCTGGCGCGCCGTGTCAGGCGACATCAACGAGTTCGCGGGCGGGCTGGGAGCCGCCGTCCAGGTGGTGGACAACGCCTGGAAGGGCCGCTCCGCCGACCAGTTCGACACCTATATGCGCAAATACGGGTCCGCGGCCGAGGACCTGAACCTGGCGATGTCCAACTCCGCCTCCTCTCTCGACGCCGCCGCCTCCGCGCTGCGCACCTCGCACACCGAGATCAGCTCCATCTGCCGGGATCTGCGCACCAACGCCGACAACTACAAGACCAAGTACAAGGCCGAGCACCCCAACGCCACAGAAGCCGACATGAAGCCGGGACTGGAGAAGCTGGTCAACACGGCGAAGACCGAGGCTCAGAAATCGCTGAACTCGGCGCAAAAGGCGATCACCAAGGCCAAGAACGACATCAACGGGTTCCTGAACGACCGCGGGCTCACTTTTCACGCCATTCCCGAAGTGTCCACGCAGGAGTTCACACCGACGCCCGGGAAGAAGATCGACTGGAAGCCGGATCCCACCTACCAGCAGCGCACCACCCTGCAGAGCGGCGGGCGCGGGCCCGGCGGCGGCCCGACCGGCTTCGGGGGCTACGGCCCCAGCGGCCCGCCGCCCGCGGGCGGAGGGCCCGCACCGACGGGCCAGGTCAAGGACTGGATCGAGCAGGCCATCGCGATCCTGGAGAAGAACGGCGTGCCGGCCTCCAAGATGAACGCCAGCGACATCTGGATGATCATCAAGCACGAGTCCGGCGGGAATCCCAACGCCATCAACAACTGGGACTCCAACGCGTCCAAGGGCACGCCGTCCAAGGGCCTCATGCAGACCATCGACCCGACGTTCAACTCGTACGCGCTGGACGGGCACAAGAACATCTACAACCCGGTGGACAACATCATCGCCGGCGTCCGGTACGCGATCTCGCGCTACGGCTCGGTGTCGAACGTGCCCGGTGTGGTCAACAGCAAGCGCGGCCTGGCCTACGTCGGCTACTGACAGGCTTGTGGGCCCGGATCTCGTGATCCGGGCCCACAAGGGGGTGAGACTCAGCTGCCGCAGCTGCCCCAGTCGGAGCTGGTGCTCAGGCGGTCGGCGCTGCCGGAGTAGCGCACGCACTTGCCCCTCGCGGCCAGCTTGACCGGCCCGGCGTAGTACTCGTAGCTACCGGAGTCCGTCTGGCTGCCGCCGCCCTGAACCTCGAGCGTCGCGCTGACAGGGGTCTTCTTGCCGATGTTCGTGGTCTTGATGGTGACCACACAGTTCTGCCCGGTGCTGTTGTTCCAGAGCTGGTACGTCGTTCCGCCGCCGAACGGGCTGGACCGCTGGACCGAGAAGCCCGCGCCGCACACCTGGGTAGGCGAGTACGGGTTCGTGGCCTGCGTCGGGGTCGGCGTCGGCTTGGCCGTGGTCTTCGTCGGCGTCGGAGCCGGCTTGGCCGTCGTCTTCGTCGGCGTCGGCGTCGGCTTAGCAGTGGTCTTCGTCGGCGTCGGCGTCGGAGTCCAGGTCGGAGTCGGGGTGGGGGTCGGAGTCGGAGTCGGGGTCGGCTCCGGGGACCGCGTGGGCTCCTCGGTCGGCGTCGGGGTCGGCGTAGGCGTCGGCTCCACCGTCTTGGTGACGGTCGCCGTAGGCCTGCCGTGCTCCTTCTTGCTGGGACTTGGCGTCGACTCGGCCGTCTGGGTCGCGGCCGGCGGCTGCGAGGCGGTGGGGATCGCGACCGGCTGCGTGGGGATCGGAGCCGGGGTGGTGGGCGGGGTGGTCAGCTCGGGCACCTCAGGCGCGGTCGAGGACCATTCGGTGGGCAGCGTCAGCGGGCCGACACCCGAGTCGTCCGGGTTGGTCGTGGCGCCCCAGGGCACCGTGGCCTCGGGCTGCGTCTGCTGCGGATCAGTGCCGCCGCCGAGGGTGTCGGTTCCTGTTCCCTGCGAGCCGGGGGTCGCCCGGGCGCTGGCGGGCAGCGGGATCTCGTTCCCGTCCGCCTGCGCCACGGAGGCCGGGTTGACCTGCTGCAGCTTCACGTACCTGTTCGCGCCCCAAAGGCCCAGGGCGGAGATGAGCCCGACCACGGCGACAGCGGCGATCAGCCCCAGCGGGACGCCCCTGCGCGGCTTCTGGGAGGCGGGCCTGGAGGGCACGGCCTCGAGCCTGATGTGCTGCGGCGGCTGTTCCGGCTCCGGCGGGCCCCACATCGGCGCTTCGGGCTGGTGCTGATGCGGCACCGGCACGCCCTGCATGGGCTGACCCTGCATCGGGGGGCCCTGCATGGGGGGACCTTGCAGAGGCGGGCCCTGGACGGGCGGAGGCCCCTGGAAAGGCGGGCCCTGAAGCGTCGGCGGACCCGCGACCAGCGTGTCCTGCGGCGGCACCGGGGCACCGCCCTGGCCGGGCACGCCGGGAATGGGGATCCCCTGGATCGGCACGCCCTCGATGGCGGTCTGCGGGGCCGTGGGCGGCTTGGCCGCGTTCGTGCCTCCGAGCAGCTGCATGAGCGCGCTGTACGTGGTCGGCCGCTTGCCGACCTCCTTGGACAGCGCCGCCATCACCACCCTGCGCATCGGCTCGCCCTCGATGTCCACCTCGGGCTCGCCGGTCAGCACCGCGTCACGATCGGCGAACGGCGCCTTGCCCGTGCCCGCGAACGCGATGGTCGCCGCCCAGGCGAACACGTCCGCGTAGGGGCCGTACTGCAGGCCGAGAAGCTGCTCGGGCGCCTGGTAGGCGATCTCGCCCGCCGGCTCGCCGATCCCGGCGTCGGTCACCCGCGGCCCCTCGGGGCCCAAGATCACGTTGTGTGGCGTGAGCGACTTGTGCGAACGACCGGCGAGGTGGATGGCCGACAGCGCGGTCAGCACGCCGACCGCGACCCGCTCGAGCGCGTCCCCGCTCAGCGGCCCGTCGTCGGCCACCGCCTGGGCCAGGCTCTTGCCCTCGACGTGCTCTCTGACGACGTAGGGCCGCCCCTCGTGCAGACCGGCGTCCAGCACCCGGGCCACGTACGAACTGGAGACCTGTTGGGCCCCCAGGTGTTTCGCAGGCGCGTCAGGGCCGGCGTCCGGATCGGCTGGGAGCAGCTTCACCGCGACGATGGGTGCGTCCTCGGATTCGCGGCCAAGGAACACCTCGCCCCGAGGCCCCTCTCCCAGCCGGCCGATAATGCTGAGATCGCCGATCCGCTCGGGATCACCAGGGCGCAAAGGGTGCATGACTAAACCTTTCACGGCAAAGCATGATCTGGTCACATTGAACCAGATCTTTCACACCCGCATCAGAAGTTTCGGCCCGTACCAGACAATTCACCGTTTTGTTTCCTTGCAGCCCCAGTTACTCGGGCCTGCCGGGCCGCCATCCCCTGCGCCGCGCCATCGGGATCATGATGCGGGCGACCGCCACCACCATCGCCAGCCCGAGCGCGGACCCGGCGACGATCAAGGCCAGCTGGATCGCGTCGTGGTCCACGGGCGGGACCTTGGCCACGGCGTCCGCGGGGAGCGGGCTGGGCGGAGGAGGCGCGACCACAGGGGCGTCTGCGGGCTCGTACGGGAGGATCGCGCTGAGCGCGAGCATGGGGTTGACCATCCCCGCGCCCTTGCCTCCGCCCGTGGCGCCGTCGGCCGTGGCGATGATGCGCTGGCGCACCTGGGCCTCGTCCAGCTTCGGGAAGCGGGCCCTGACGAGCGCCGCCACGCCGGCGACGTAGGGGGCGGCGTAGCTCGTGCCGTTGAGGTCCTTGTAATAGGAGCGGCCCGGCCAGGTGGACGTGATGCCCTGGCCCGGCCCGAGCACGGCGACGGGCGTCTTGACGTTGGAGAAGTCGGACAGGATGCCGTTCGGACCCGCCGCGCCCACCGCGAGCACCCCGTCGTAGGCCGCCGGGTAGGCGGGCACAGGGGTGCCGTCCTCCTTCTTGACGTTCCCGGCTGCCGCCACGATCAGCGCGTCCTTGTCGAGCGCGTACTGCACCACCTCGCGCAACTCGGGCAGGTCGCTCGTCGACACCGACACGTTGATGACCTGGGCGCCCTCGTCGGCGGCCGCCTTTATGGCCTTGACCAGCAGCTTCGGGTCGCCGTCCCGTTCGGAGTCGGTCTGCTTGTACGACAGCAGCCGCGCGCCCGGCGCCATGCCGTAGAACAGCACTCCCTGCATGTACTGTGCGCCGATGATGCCCGCCACCGCGGTCCCGTGTCCCACGCAGTCGCGGTAGCCGGCCCCGGTGAGGTCGGCCCTGCCCGCGAGGCGGATCTGCGGATGCTGCAGGTCGACGCCGCTGTCGACGATGGCCACCTTCACGCCCGCGCCGGTGGACAGCGACCAGGCGCGTTTGGGGTCGAGCCGTTTCTGGGCCCAGGACTCGCCCACCTGCATGGTGCCCCTGGGCGGCTGGCAATCGTCGCTCACGGCCGCGGGCACCAGCGGGACCTGCAGGGCGAGCGCGCTCGCCATCAGGGCGCGACCAATCATGGGGGAAAAGCGTAGCTTGCCGGGATCACGCGATCGCGTCGCCTGCCGAAATCAGCGGAAGAAGCCCCGGCACCCTCGCCAGGGCCCCTGTCCGTTGCTCATTTCGTTGCGGACTCGATGTTCTGGCGGTAGGTGCCGATGACCCGCGAAGCCTCCTGCAGCTCCTCGGTCATGCGCTGGAAGGCCGTACGGTAGTTCTGCCACGCCTGCTGGAAACGCTGGGCGCCCGGCCCCGTCCACGCCGTGCCGACCTTGGCGGCCTCACGGTCGAGCGCGGTCATGGTGGTGCGGACCGCTTCCGACTGCTGCGTGAACTGACTGGCCATCTGCTGCATTTCGGCGAGGTCGCCGCCGAACATGCTCTGGCTCATGCATACCTCCTGGAACATGTGAAAGCGCCCTCAACTTAAAGGGGAGCCACCGGCCGTCGCCCGCGTTATACCGAGCGGCTATGGTCTACCCGAGGATTGTTCGGATTCGTCCCTGGGAGCTGTCCGTCTCATGCGCGAGGTTGTGGTGACCGGCGGAGGCACCGGCATCGGTTACGCCGTCGCCGCCGCCTTCGTCTCGCTCGGCGACCACGTCACCATCACCGGCCGCCGCGAACACGTGCTGGAGGAGGCCGCGTCGCGGCTCGGAGCGGCGTACGCGGCGTTCAACGCGGCCAGCCCCGTCGCGGTGAAAGAGGCGCTCGACAGCCTGCCGCAGCACGTGGACGTGCTGGTCAACAACGCCGGCGGCAACACCAACCTCGACCGCAGGCAGCCCGGCGAGCTGATGGACGTCGCCGAGGCCTGGTGGGCCAACCTCAACGCCAACCTGATGTCCGCCGTCCTCGTCACGACCGCGCTGACGCCGCGTATGAGGGACGGCGGCCGGATCGTCTCCATCGGCTCGATCGCGGCACGCGGCACGGGCTCCGGCTCGTACGGCGCCGCCAAGGCCGCTGTGGAGTCCTGGACCGCCGACCTGGCCGCCGAACTCGGCCCCCGGGGCATCACGGCGAACGTCGTCTCCCCCGGTCTCGTCCTGGACACCGAGTTCTTCCGCGGGCGGCTGACGAAGGAGGGCATCAAGGCCCGCGTGGAGAACACACGCAACGGCCGCCCTGGCACTCCGTCCGACGTGGCGGATACCGTTCTCTATCTGGCCTCCGCGGGAGCCAGGCATGTCACCGGGCAGGTGCTCCACGTGAACGGCGGCGCGTACCTGGGCCGCTGAACTCTCTCAGGAAGGACATTGGGTCGGTGCGGAAGGTTCTGATCGCCAATCGCGGCGAAATCGCCGTACGTGTGGCACGCGCGTGCAAGGACGCCGGGATCGGCAGCGTGGCCGTCTACGCCGACCAGGACCTCGAGGCCCTGCACGTCAAGGTCGCCGACGAGGCGTACGCGCTGAGCGGCCAGTCCCCCGCCGAGACCTATCTCCACATCGGCAAGCTGCTCGAGGTGGCGCGCCGCTCCGGGGCGGACGCCGTGCACCCCGGATACGGCTTCCTGGCCGAGAACGCCGGCTTCGCCCAGGCCGTCATCGACGCGGGCCTGATCTGGATCGGCCCGCCGCCGTCCGCCATCGCCGCGCTCGGCGACAAGGTGCAGGCCAGGCACATCGCGCAGAAGGTCGGCGCGCCGCTGGTCGCGGGCACCAAGGACCCGGTCTCCGGAGCCGGCGAGGTCGTTGCGTTCGCGGAGGAGCACGGGCTGCCGATCGCGATCAAGGCGGCGTACGGCGGCGGCGGGCGCGGCATCAAGGTGGCGCGCAGGCTGGAGGAGGTCGCCGAGCTGTACGAGTCGGCCGTGCGCGAGGCCGTCGCGTCGTTCGGGCGGGGCGAGTGCTTCGTGGAGCGCTACCTCGACCGGCCCCGCCACGTCGAGACGCAGTGCCTGGCCGACTCCCACGGCAACGTGGTCGTGGTCAGCACGCGCGACTGCTCGCTCCAGCGCCGCCACCAGAAGCTCGTGGAGGAGGCGCCGGCGCCGTTCCTGACGGAGGAGCAGGTCGAGGTCCTCTACTCCAGCTCGAAGGCCATCCTCAAGGAGGCCGGGTACGTCGGGGCCGGCACGTGCGAGTTCCTCGTCGGCCAGGACGGCACGGTCTCGTTCCTCGAGGTGAACACTCGACTTCAGGTCGAGCACCCGGTCACCGAGGAGGTGGCGGGCGTCGACCTGGTGCGGGAGATGTTCAGGATCGCCGACGGGGAGGCGCTCGAATACGGCGACCCGGCGCTGCGCGGCCACTCGATCGAGTTCCGGATCAACGCCGAGGACGCCGGGCGCAACTTCCTGCCCGCTCCCGGGACGCTGACCGTCATGCGCGCGCCTTCCGGTCCAGGGGTCCGGCTCGACGCCGGGTACGAGGCGGGGATGACGGTTCCGCAGACGTTCGACTCGCTGGTGGCGAAGCTGATCGTCACGGGGCGGACGCGGAACGAGGCGCTGGAGCGGGCGCGGCGGGCGCTGGCGGAGTTCGAGATCTCCGGCATGCCCACCGTGCTGCCGTTCCACCGGGCCGTCGTGTCCGATCCGGCCTTCGTCTCCGCGCCGTTCTCGGTGCACACGCGGTGGATCGAGACCGAGTGGGAGAACACGGTCGCGCCGTACGACGAGGAGGCCGCCTCGGGGCCTGGCGCCGCCGCGCGCGAGACGGTGACGGTCGAGGTCGGCGGGAAGCGCCTGGAGGTCGTCCTGCCCGCCGGTCTCGGCACCTCCGCGGCCGGCCCTTCCGCCCCGGGCAAGGCGCCACGGCGCGGCGGCGGTTCCAGGAAGGCGTCGGCGGCGGGCGGTGACTCGCTGGTCAGCCCGATGCAGGGGACGATCGTCAAGATCGTGGCCGCTGATGGTGACGTGGTGAACGAGGGCGACACGGTCGTCGTCCTGGAGGCCATGAAGATGGAGCAGCCGCTGGCGGCGCACAAGTCGGGCACGGTCACGGGGCTCACGGCGACCGTCGGGCAGACCGTCACCTCCGGCGCCACGATCTGCGAGATCAAGGACACCTGACCGGCAATCCATGGCTCCAGGCTCTTCGCTCACGGTGTGCGCTTGCGAGCTCCCCTACGGGTAACGTGCGCAGTGAGGAACTTTGCCGACCGCCCGTTCGTCCTCATGGGCGAAGGAGGCTTGCTGCCAATGACCCATTCGCTGCGCCGAGCAGGGGCCGCGATCGCGGCTCTGATCGCCGGTCTATTCGTCGTTCTTGCGCTGTCCCCTGCCGCCAACGCGGCGGCACCCCCTGATGCTCAGTCGGTGGTGTCCAACTGGAAGAAGGATCCGCTCTATGTCGTGTCCGGCTCGTCGTTGACGTCGGACCAGCAGAACGAGATCAGTGACGCGTTGAAGGGGGCCGACAGCAAGATCTACGCTGTGGCGCTCCCAGACGGCACGGTGGACAACTCCAGCATTGCGTCGTACATGAGCTCGCTCAACTCCGCTCTGGTCTCCGCGGGCCGCAACCGCGCCACCATCGCCGTGCTCGACGGCCAGACACTGTTCGCCGGCTCCAGCGCCATCCGCCAGTCGGGCGTCGCGGGCCGGTTGGCCGAACTCTCGGTCTCCGCGAGCTCGGGCAATGTCGTGGATGGGATGAAGGACTTCGTCAACCGCGTGGACTCCGCCGTCAAGGGCAAGTCGGGTCCCGCGCTCGACCCCGACAGCCAGGCCAACCCCGGTGCCGGTGGCACGGCCGCGCTGATCGCCCTGGGCGGGCTGGTCGTGGTCGGCGGTGGCGGCTACTTCCTCTACTCCAGCAACAGGAAGAAGAAGCGGGCCATCCAGGAGGCCAAGGACCTGGCGGCCGTCAAGCAGACCGTGGACGAGGACGTCACCAAGCTCGGCGAGGAGATCACCGCCCTCGACACCGACGTGACGCTCGCCGGCCAGGGCGGCAGGCACATCGAGGAGTGGCAGCAGGCGCTCGACTCCTACGAGAAGGCCAAGACCCAGCTGGCCACCGTCCAGCGGGCCGACCAGGTCCGCGACGTCACCCAGACCCTCGAGGACGGCCGCTACGCGCTGGCCGTGGTCAAGGCCAAGGTCAACAACGAGCCGGTCCCCGAGCGGCGCGCCCCCTGCTTCTTCAACCCGCAGCACGGCCCCTCCATCCGTGACGTCCGCTGGGCCCCGCCCGGCGGCGCGCTCCGCGACGTACCGGCCTGCCGGATGGACGCGGAGGCCGTGGAGCGCGGCTTCGACCCGCAGATGCGCGAGGTCATGGTCGACGGCCACCGCCGCCCGTACTACGACGCGGGCCCGGCGTACCAGCCGTACGCTTACGGCTACTACGGCGGCTTCGGCGACATCATGACCGGCATGTTCATCGGCACCATGATGGGCAGCATGCTCAGCGGCGGCTTCGGCTACGGCGGCTACGGCGCCGGCTATGCCGAGGGCTACGCCGACGGCGGAGGCGGCGACTTCGGCGGCGACTTCGGCGGCGGGGACGCCGGTGGCGGCTGGGGCGACTTCGGCGGCGGAGGCGACTTCGGCGGCGGTGACTTCGGCGGCGGCGACTGGTAAACGCAGGGCCCAGGAGCATGGGCCTTCACAGGGAGGCGCTACGCGCGGATCAACTCCGGGCAGCGCCTCCCAAGGGGGGCAGGCCCCCCTTTCGAACCCCCCAAAGGCGAGGTCCTCGCACGGAGACGCGCTACGCGCGATAGAGAGCTCGGGCTGTGCCCTGTGGGGGCAAGCCCCCACAGGTCTCCCGACCCCCAGACCCCCGGCGTTGACCGGCTATCGCGCCTTAATACGGCTGCCTACGAAATCAGGATCCTTGGCCGTACCTGATAGAGAGGCTTACCAGGTTGTGAGCCCAAGGCGTGCGGGCTTGCAGTCTGGCTGACGGGAGGTCAGCAGGCAGCGGCGAGGACGATGACGAGTTCGGCGTTCGTCCGTCGCCTCCTGGCCACAAGATCAAGCCATCTGACGCAGGCGTTCGCGCCAGGGATATGCGGTGTGCTTGATCTCCAGCGCCTCCTCCAGCCAGCGCCGCTGCCTGTCACTCAGCAGCGGGAGGACCGCCTCGAAATCGTCCTCGTCCTTCGGCCGCGCGCCCTTGGCCTTGTAGAGCAGTCGCACCTCCGGGGCAAGCCGGTGGAAACCGTCCTGCTCAACGGTCAGCCCTGCCAGCGGGCGGCGGATCTGTGGGGCACGCCGGTAGATCCACTCCTCTCCGTCGGCCTCGTCCAGCATGAGCTGGAACCGCCATGGCCCGTCCGGATGCTCGCATACCCAGATGTCGTGCGCCTGCTCGGGCAGCACCTCGTCCAGCGCCCATGGCCGCAGCGTCTGGGGCACGACCGCGGCGTGGACGTCCCAGCCGTCCAACAGGCCGCCGCACTGCGAGCTGGACCCGACGCAGCAGCGCGATATCCACGTCCTCATGCTGGCGATACGGACGGCCCACGGACAGCTCGATTGCGTAACCGCCGGCCACCCACCACGGCGCCGCCAGCCTTGGCATCAGCGCGACGACCTCGTCAAGCGGCGCCGGCTTCCCAGGGCCCCCACGGCGTCTCGATCCTTATCATCCTGAGATCACGCGTGATCGCAGCCTCCGTCGTCGCGCTCGTGAGCACTTCGAGTCAAGAGGGCGCCAGGATCACTTCGGATGAGAGTTCACAACAAGGCCAAACCGTTCCGGTAAAGACAAGTTGAGCTACGGGATGTGTGTAAATCGAGTTACTGGTGCAAGCGTAAATCGACTTGCAGTTCCAGTTAGATAGCACACGTCGCCGGGATGCCATGGCGAGGGAGGCGCGCCGCACGAGCACAGATCCGGCGGCGAACTGCCAACCTTCCGCGCATTTCAGGCAGCATGAAGTCCATGCTCATCGTCATCGGCGGCCTCCCCGCGACAGGCAAGACGACGCTCTCCCGGCTCCTGGCCACCCATCTCGGCGCGGTCCACGTGCGGATCGACACCATCGAGCAGGCGATCGTCCGCGCCGGCCTGGCCCGCCAACCTCTCGGCCCCGCGGGCTACATGGTCGGCTACGCACTGGCTGGGGAGCACCTGCGCCAGAGGCTGGGCGTGATCGCGGAGTCGGTGAATCCCCTGGGCGTCACCCGTGACGCGTGGCGGGAGGTCGGGGTCAAGGCAGGCGTACCGGTGGCCGAGGTGGAGGTGGTCTGCTCCGATCGGGAGGAGCACCGGCACCGCGTCACCTCGCGCTCGATCGACATCCCCGACCTGCGGCCGCCCACTTGGCAGGAGGTCGTCGACCGCGAATACGAGCCGTGGGACCGCGAGCGCATCGTCGTGGACACCTCCGGGCAAACACCGGATGAGTCGCTCGGCGTGCTCCTCCGAAGCCTTGATCGATTTGTGGGGTGAGGGCACGTGAGTATCCGGGTGCTGTGTCTGCGTCACGCCGAGTCGGAGAACGTCGTCGCCGGGGCCGCCGGGGCGCTGCCTCTCGCGGAGCTGACGTCGAAAGGGCGGGAGCAGGCGGCAGAAGCGGCCGAACTCCTGCGCGAAGAGGGAATCACCCGGATATATGCCAGCACCGCGCTCCGCGCCCGGCAGACCGCCGAGATCATCGCGAATGCGCTCGGGCTCGCGGAGGTGGTATTCCTGCAGGGGCTCGTGGAGCTCGGTGTCGGGCGGCTGGAAGGCGCCACCGACCCGGCGACCCGGGCCCGTACGGCCGAGGTCCTGCGCGCCTGGATCGTGAACGGGCGGCTGGACGAGGCGGTGGCGGACGGCGAGGACGGGCACGCGGTCACCGCACGCGTCGTCGCCGCTCTCGCCTCCATCGCGGCCACGCACCCGAAGGGGACGGTCGCCGTCGTCGGCCACGTCGGAAGTCTCACCGCCGGGCTCAGCGCCCTCTGCGGGCTGGGCGAGCGGGTGTGGGGGGCGCCTCTCCCGCATGCCGTGCCGTTCCCGATCGAATGGGATGGACAGTCCTGGCGGTGCTTATCCTGGCCGTCTTTGACACAAGATCGATAAGTGACCTACCTCGCCGAAGGAACCCGCGTCGGGATCCGCCACATCAGCCGCCGGGACCGCGCCGAGTTCCTGGCCCTGAACCGGGAGAGCGCCGACCTGCTCGCCCGCTGGATGCCCGGCGACCCCATCACCACCGACGAGGCCTTCGAGGAGTATGTGGCGCGCTTCGACGGACCGTCCAACGAAGGCTTCGTCATCTGCCGCCTCGACACCGGCGCGATCGTGGGCCGGGCCAATATCAACAACATCGTCCGGGGGTCACGCCAGGACGGCACCCTCGGATACTGCGCGTACTCGTCCACGACCGGCCGCGGCTACATGACAGAGGGCCTGCGGCTGCTCGTCCGGTACGCGTTCGACGAGCTGGGGCTGCACCGCATCGAGGCGAACATCCAGCCCGCGAACACCCCGTCCCTGAGCCTGATCAAGCGTGCCGGCTTCCAGCGAGAGGGCTATTCGCCGAACTTCCAGTTCATCGACGGGGCGTGGCGGGACCACGAGCGGTGGGCGATCACCGTGGAAGAGGCCGGTAAGGGCCCGGATGGCGCATGACCCAGACGGTGCCGCGGGCGATGGACTCCTTGAAGGCCGCCGAGGCCCGGCCGGTGAGCACGGCGTCGACCGGGCTGTCGTCGGACCGGGTGAACTGGGTGACCCCGTCGTGCCGGCCCAGGCTGATGTTCTGCCAGACATACCGGAACCTCGCGTGCCGCGGCTTCCGCCCGGTCAGCAGGTCGGCCACCGCCTCGCCCCCGTAGAGCCCCATGGGAAGGCCCGTCTGGCATGCCATCCGGGTCGGCCGGCCGCTCCGGTCGGCAGCGGCGGCGTCGCCGATGCCGAACACCTCCGGATGCGACACCGACCGCAGTGACCGGTCCACGAGCATGCGGCCGTGCCTGTCCGTGGCCAGCCCCGCCGTAGCGGCGAGATCGGGCACGCGGAACCCGGCCGCCCACACCACGGTCTCGGTACGCAGTTCGTCCCCGTCCTCCAGCAGCAGACCGTCGGTGGCGACCTTGGCGACCGGCGCGTGCTCGCGAACGGCGATGCCCATGCGGGAGAAGGCCCGGTGGAGGTGGCGGCGGGCCCGTACGGACAGCCCCTCCCCGATCAGACCGGCGGAGACGAGGGAGACGCGCAGACCCGGGCGGGTGCAGGCGAACTCGGTCGCGGCCTCGATGCCGGTCAGCCCGCCGCCGACCACGGTCACCTCGCCGCTGTCGATCAGGTGTGCCCGCAGCCGGACGGCCTCGTCGACGGCGGCCAGCGTGTACGCGTGCTCGCGCACCCCCGGCACGCGGTCCAGGTCCGCGGCGCTCCCGAGCGCGTAGACGAGCACGTCATAGGAGAGGTCGTACGGGGGCGCGTCCAGGCGCACGGTCCTCGCCTCCGGGTCGATCCCGATCACCCGGGCGACCACCAGCTCGATGCCGGTGTCCTCGAGCAGGCCGGCCAGCGGCAGGTCGGGCAGGCGCTGGCCCGCGGCGAGCTGGTGGAGTCGTATCCGCTCCACGAACCGGTCGCCCGCGTTGACCAGCGTCACTCGGGCATCGGCGCGCCGCAGCCGCCGCGCGGCGCGCTTGGCCGCCCCCAGCCCGGCGTATCCGGCTCCCAGCACCACGATGTGGTCCGTCATGGTTCCTCCTATCGAGTCCCCACTTGAACTGGCGAGCCCGCCCATCCGTGACGGGATCGGCGTGTGATCGAGCTCACACCTCGGTCAGGCGAGCTGTGCGGTGGCGAAGGCGAGTTTGGCCGGGTTGACCATGGTCCGTATCGCGACGACGCGGTCTCCGGCGACCTCCAGAGCCATGATCGCCACCAGGTCGCGGTCTGACGAGCAGATCAACACCGCAGGCTCGCCGTTGATGTCCAGGATCTCGACCATCGCGCCGACCGCCTCCGGCCGTGCGAGCAGCCCTCCGAGGTAGCGGACCACCTTCGGCAGCCCGCGCACGGGCCGCCGCGCCGCGGACGACATGCCGCCGCCGTCCGCCCAGGCGACCACGTCGTCGGCGAGCAGCCGTTCCAGGGCGGCGACATCCCCGTTCATGGTCGCCTCCAAGAACCCCTTCAGGATGCGGCGGTGATGCTCCCGATCGCTCTCGAACCGCTTGCGCGGCTCCCCCACGTGCGTCCTGGCCCTCCGGTGGAGCTGCCGGGAGTGCGCCTCGTCGATGCGCAGGATGTCGCCGATCTCCGCATGGCTGTGCCCGAACGCCTCCCGCAGCACGAACACCGCCCGCTCCGTCGGCGTCAGCCGCTCCAGCAGGATCAGCATGCCCAGCGACACGGATTCGCGCTGCTCGACGGTCTCCAGCGGCCCGAGCGCGCCGTCGCCGGTGAGCACCGGCTCCGGCAGCCACGGCCCCGCGTAGCTCTCCCGCTGCCGCCGCGCGGAGGAGAGCTGGGTGAGGCACAGGTTGGTGAGCACCCTGGTCAGCCACGCGGCGGGCACCGCGACCGGCCCGGTGGCCTGACTCCACCGCAGGTATGTCTCCTGCACCATGTCCTCGGCCTCGGAGGCGGAGCCGAGCAACCGGTACGCCAGCCCGAACAGCCGCGCCCGCTGCCCCTCGAACACTTCCGCCGACCCCGCGCCGGCCATACGGCCATCCACGCGACCGATGCTAACTTGACGCGACTTCGCCCTGCTTTGCGGCATGGACAGGGGTGATCAGAGAAGCGTGCCGAGGGGGCCAAGGTCCAGGTTGAGATCCTCGGGCTCCAGGCCGAAGCGGTCGCACACGTCGGCCATCGCCTCCTCCAGGCGCATCAAGGTCACCCCGAGCACCTCGACCTGCTCGTCCGACAGGTCTCCCTGCTCCATGCGGCGCACGCACTGGCGCTCCACGAGCTGGCGGATCAGCTCGACCAGCGTGAGCACGAGCCGGCTCAGGTCGCGCTCGATCGTCTCCGAGTCGGCGGCTATGCGCAGGCGGGGACTGTCCGTGCTCACGCGACTTCATCCCCCTCGATCGACACGATGAGCGTACGGAGCGAGATGCGTACGAGGTCCACGTCCGCGATCGACAGGACCAGGTCGCCGGTCACGACGACACCGCCGGCCAGCAACCGGTCCAGCAGGTCCACGAGGGCCACGCGTTCGGGCGGGATCCGGTCGTCGACCACCACGTCACGTCTCAAGATGTCTCCAGGACCGTGAAGGAGTACGGGGCCCACGGGCCGGTGAGGTGCACCTCCACCCCGTCCCCACCGAGGCTGCCGGCCGTCGCGGCGAACTCCTCGTCGCGACCCTCGTCCACGAGGTAAGCGCCGTTCAGCAGCATCACCTCGTCGCGGCCCGAGAGTTGCGGGTCCTGGGCGCGGTGGCGGCAGCTCGCGGCGGCGAGCGACGACAGGGTGGCGTGGATGTGGTCGGCGCGGCCCATGATCTGCCGGCGGGCCTGCTCCCGGCCGCGCAGGCTCGCCCGGCGGCGCAGGAGGTAGGCGGTCCCGGGCTTCCCCACGTCGTCCCCGGCTCCCCCATCGCCCTCCTCCGTCGCAGGGGAGGCCGCGCCCGGGCCCACGTACGCCTTGACGCCCCATTCCCTGCGCCCCGTGACATGGGAGAGCACTTCCAGGAAGTCGTCCCTGCGCCGCTCCAGCAGATCGCGCACCTGGTCGTCGTCCGCGTACACGGTGACGAGCCGGACCGGCGCCGTCGGCGTGGCGGTCGCCACGACGTCCACCACGCGGTGATGGGCGCGGGCCGTCACCGCCAGCCAGTCCAGGTCCTCCAGGGAGCGGCGCAGTGGCTCCTCGCCGAACTCCGCCAGCGGCACCGTGCTCACATAGGCCACCAGGCCGGCCCCGGCGATCGTCCGCACGGGAGCGACGCCTTCAGGGCATTCGACGGCCGAGCGGGCGACCGCGTACACGTACGTGCCGGCGTCACTCATCCCCGCCCCTCACGGCGAGGAGGCGGCGCAGGCGGCGGTTCTCCTCGATCAGCTCGCGGTCCCGCCCGGACAACCAGGGGTCGTGCTCCCACCAGTCGATGCCCAGTTCCCTGGCCGTGTCCACCGAGGCGATCAGCAGGCGCAGCTTGATCGTGAGCAGCTCGATGTCCAGCAGGTTCACCCGGATGTCGCCGGCGATCACCACACCTCTGTCGAGCACGCGCTCCAGGATGTCCCCGAGGTTGGCCGGCTCGCGGCTCGCGCCGCCGTACGGCTGGCGCACCACAGGGGCCGCCGTTCCTACTCTGTCCATGGTCACAACGCCTCACCGGTGTCGGCGTTGGAGCGCCGATATCGCCGTAGCCTCCGATATGACAGCAAGTTCCCCTCCGTGTCGATCTCGACCTGGTAAAGGGCGAGGATGTCGCCCGAGGAGGGGATGCGGCGGTCTTCGACGACCTCCACGCCGACCTTCCAGCCGTCCTCGGCCGGTTCGACGGCCGTCACCCCTTCGACGTGCTTCGTGGTCAGATCGGCGATATGCCGGAACCCGACCTCACCGGCCGTCATGGCCGTCAACCCCTTCGGCCGGGGCTCACGGACTTCACGAGCCTCACGAGGCCGGGGCTCACAGGGTTCGCGAGCCTCACGAGGCCGGGGCTCACGGGGTTCGCGAGCCTCACGGGGTTCGCGAGCCTCACGGGGTTCGCGAGCCTCACGCGGCCGCGTGGCGGTGGCGCGTTTCTCGATCATGCGATTACCTCCGCCCCGCGGCCATCAGCTGGAGCACCCGCTCGACCGCCTGGCTCTCCTCCTCCTCGGTGATCTCCCCGGCCTCCCTGGCCGCCTCGATCTCCTCCAGGTGCCGCCTGACCGAGGCGGGGTTCGCGAGCCTCACGGGGTTCGCGAGCCTCACGGGGTTCGCGAGCCTCACGCGGCCGCGTGGCGGTGGCGCGTTTCTCGATCATGCGATTACCTCCGCCCCGCGGCCATCAGCTGGAGCACCCGCTCGACCGCCTGGCTCTCCTCCTCCTCGGTGATCTCCCCGGCCTCCCTGGCCGCCTCGATCTCCTCCAGGTGCCGCCTGACCGAGGCGGGGTTCCTGGTCTCCATCTCCACTTGTTCCTGGAACAGCTCGGCGAGCCAGAGCAGCCCGCGGAAGGGCGCCAACGGCCACCCGAAAATCAGCCCCAGCAGGCCCATGGGTCATGCCCCCTGCTCCTGCGCGACGACGAAGTCGTAGGGCGCCAGCGGCCCGAGCAGCCGGAGGTTCACCCGTCCCTCCCAGCGCTCGCCCAGCCGGCCCAGCGCCTTCTCGAGCGCCCTCTGCTCGTCGACCTTGGCGAGCATGGCCACGTGCACGGCGTCCTGCTCGTGCGTCGGCTCACGTACGACCGCCGTCGAGTAGAGCGAGGCCAGCGCGTCCAGCAGCATGCGCGTGTCCATGTCGCGCTTGGCCTCGATCCCGGCCGCGATGATCTCCCCGAGCCTGATCCGCTCGTTCCTCGTCACGTCCTCCGAGCGGCCGCGGATGGCCTCGCGCAGGCCGGCGGCCTCCGGGTTCTCCGCGAGGATCTCCCCCATCACCGCGGACTCCACGTAACGGCCCTTGACGATGTACTCTGCCTGCCCCGCGAGCTCCCGCAGCGCGCCGAGGAACTCGTCATGGAACGGCTTGAGCAGCTCCTCCACGACCGCTTCCGGATTCGCCATCACGGCGCCGAAGCGGAACGGGAGCACGGACGCCTTGGCGGCGACGGAGTCGAGCAGCCGCTCATAGGCCAGGAAGTCGCCGGGCTGGCCCAGGGGCTGGTCCACGTTCACATCGCTCACGAGGACGGCGATCTCGCCGTGCCGTAGGAGCTGGACCTCGCCGGCCGGGTCACCGAGCCCGCGATCGTCGGGCGACAGCTTCGTGTCCCCGGGAACGACCCCGTAGAGGTATGACGCGATGTTCTGCTGCCGGCGCGTGGCCTGCTTCGGTACGGAGGCTCCGGAAACCTTGGTGGATCGTCCCATCTCCCTCACTCTTCCTCTTCGCGCCGGCGAGGAGCCTTCTTCTTCATGCCGTGGCTCTCGACGATGTCGGTCAGCTTCTCGTCCGCCGCCTCCAGCACCCCCTGAACCACCTTCTTGGAACGATCCACACTGGGAACGCCCTTCGTCGTCTCCAGAACCTCGGGCAGGCCCTGCTCCCCGGTCTCGGCCATGTCGAGCCGGTTTGCGGCCTCCGCGAAGCGCAGGTACGTGTCGACGCTGGCCACGACGACGCGCGCGTCGACCGTGAGGACCTCGATGCCGACGAGCGAGACCCTGACATAGGCGTCGATCACGAGACCCTTGTCGAGAATCGTGTCGATGACGTCGGCCAGGCCCGTCGGAGACGGACGTCCGGCCATCTGGCCGGTCGCCGCCGGTTGCACAGACGTAGTCATCATCCCTCCCCTTGCCTCCGCCAGCCTGCCCTGAAAAGCGACACTGAACCACATAGAACGCAAAAACGGACAGGGCTTGACGTACTCGGATGACTACGGTCCGCAATCTTTGGCGAGGGGGTACTTACGTCAGGTGCTCGAGCGGACGGCGAGGAGAGGGGTGAGAAGGGTGGAGTCGGGCACCGCGCGGCCTTCCAGCTTGTCCATGACCAGGCGGACCGCCTCGCGGCCCACTTCCTCCGCGGGGATCAGCACCGAGGTGAGGGGCGGGCTGGCCCGCTCGGCCACGTCGTCGGGGCAGATGGCGACCACCGCCACGTCGTGCGGCACCCGCCGGTCGAGCTGCCGCAGCGCCGCCAGCACGTGGCCGACCGCCGCCTCGTTGTGCACGACCAGGCCGGACAGGCCGGGGTGGTCGAGGAACAGGTCGCGTACGGTCTCGTAGACCTCGTCGAACGTCTCCTCGCACGGCAGCGCGACACCCTTGAGCCCGTGGGCCTCCACCGCCTCCACGAACCCCTCGCGCGTCCGCCGGGCGAACCCCGTCCCCCGCTCGTACACCACAGAGGGGGCGCCGAGCAGCGCGATCTCCTCGTGGCCGCGCTCGGCCAGGTGCGCCACGCACCGCGCGCCCGCGGCGGCGAAGTCCAGGTCCACGCAGGTCACCCCGGCCGGCTCGGCGGGGAAGCCGATGAGCACGCTCGGCTCGGCCAGTTCGCGCAGCAGCGGCACCCTGCGGTCGTCCAGCTCGACGTCCATGAGCACCAGCGCGTCCACCAGCGCGCTCGCGGCCACGCGCCGGATGCCGGCCGTGCCCTCGTCGGCGGTCAGCAGCAGCACGTCGTGGTCGAAGCGGCGCGCGGCCGTCACCACGGCGCTGGCGAAGCGCATCAGGACGGGCACGTGCATGCCCGCCCGCAGCGGCAGCACCAGCGCGATCACGTTGGAGCGTTTGCTGGCCAGGGCGCGGGCGCCGGCGTTGGGGTGGTAGCCGAGCGCGCTGATGCTGTCGAGCACCCGCCGCCTGGTGTCGGCCGAGATCGTCCGCTTGCCGCTGAGCACGTAGGAGACCGTGCTGACGGCCACGCCCGCGTGCTTGGCGACCTGGGCGATCGTGACCGTGCGCCCGCTCAAGCCCCGGCTCCGAAGTCGAGCCGGGCCAGTGTCATGCCGTCGTTCTCGAACACCACATACAGATCGTGCACCCCGTCCACTGCCGGGAGCGAGGCCGTGATGGCGTGATAGGCGTAGCGGTCGGTCCTCGGCACCGGGAACGTGGCGAGGGACGGTCCGTAGAGAGGGTCGCCGCGGCGGATGGTGATCACGCCGCCCTCCGTGCTGCCCGCCGTCGCCACGCAGGCCGTCGCGCCGGCGAGGTTCACCTGCCGGAACAGGATCCACGCGCCCTCCGCGTCGGACCTGACGGCGTCGCCGTCCACCTTGGTCTCGTCCACGAACGTGATCGCGTCGTACTCGTCGTGCGCGGCCGCGCTCAGCAGCCCCGACTGGGGCGGGATGATCTCGCCGTCGACCTCGAAGCGGGCGCTCAGGCGCAGGTCGGTGGCGCTGCGGCCGACCATGAGCTGGTGCGACGAGCTCTCCACGGCGAACCTGCCCCTGGTCACGTCCCAGAAGGCCAGCTCGGAGACGGGCAACGTCAGGGTGACGGTACGGCTCTCGCCGGGCGCGAGGCGTACCTTCTCGAAGCCTCGCAGGCGGCGCAGCGGCTGCTTGACGCGGGAGCGCTGCTGGTGGGTGTAGAACTGGACGACCTCGACGCCCGGCCTGGTGCCGGTGTTCGTCACGGTGGCCTCGGCGCTGACCACGTCGCCTTCCAGATGTACGCGCAGGTCCGCGTACTCGAAGGCGGTGTAGCTGAGGCCGTGGCCGAACGGGTGGAGCGGGACGCCGCGGAAGTACAGGTACGTTGCGTCCGAGGCGATGATGTCGTAGTCGAGCAGGTCGGGCAGCTCCTGCTCCGAGCGGTACCACGTCTGGGTGAGGCGGCCCTCCGGGTCGGCGTCGCCGAAGAGCACCTCGGCGAGGGCGTGGCCGTACTCCTGGCCGCCGTGCGCCGACCACAGCACGGCCGGGATCTCGTCGTCGGTCCAGGTGAGCGGGTAGCCGCTGGTGACGACCATGACAGTACGGGGGTTCGCCTTGCGGGCGGCCCGCACCACGGCGTCCTGGGCGGGAGCGAGGGCCAGCGTCATGCGGTCCTCGGTCTCGCGGCCGTTCACGAGCGGGTGGTCGCCGACCACCACGACCGCGACGTCAGCGGCGGCGGCCAGCCGGGCGGCCTGCTCGGCGCCGCTCCTGACCACGTCCATGGCCAGCCAGACCGCCTGGTCGGCGTCGTCCACCAGGCGCAGCACGCCGTCGTCGCCCGCGCCGACGTAGCAGCCGGTCGAGATGTGGCGCAGGGCGAGGGTGCCGCGCGGCCGCTCTTCCATCCTGAACGTCTGGCGCACCTCCCACCCGTTCGGCCCAGGCTGGTCGTTCACCAGCGTGACGCCGTCCACCGACACGAACCGGCCGGTCGCCACGGCGCGCAGCGCGTAAGCCCCGCCGCCCCAATCGAACAGGTCGAACAGCTCGAACATGCCCGGCTCGGCCCCGCTGACGCTCAGCGGCCCGCCCGCGGGATCGGCGGCCACGGGCCCGGCCTCGGACGACAACGTCACCCGGTCGACGGCCTCGCAGAACACGGTCTCGCACCGCTCGGCCAGCCCCTGGCGGGCGGTGACCGCGTACGGGAGCGTGCCGCTGTACCAGTCCTCCATGAGCGCGTCGCCGAGCTGCCCGATCACCGCGATCTTCGTCACGCCTTCGAGCGGCAGCACCCCCTCGTTCTTCAGCAGCACGAAAGACCGCCGCGCCGCCTCCCTGGCCAGCGCCTGGTGCTCGGCGCAGTTGACCACGTTGCCGTTGACGTCGTCGTACGGCGTCGCCGCGTCGAACTCCCCCAGCCGGAACCTGATGGACAGCGCGTGGCGGATGGCCCCGTCGATGTCCTCCTCGCTCAGCAGCCCCTTCGAGAGCGCCTCGCGCACGTGGCCTAGCGTGGCCTCGGAGCGGTCGTCGTCCTGGGTGAAGCTGTCCAGCCCCGCCTTGATCGCGTGCGCGTACGCCTCGGCCAACGTGTCGTGGTACCCCTGGAGTGTGGTGAGGTTGCCCGGCGCGTACGCGTCGCTGACCACCAGCAGATCGTCGGGCGCCCACGCGCGCAGCACCTGCCCGATCAACGGGCTGAGGTGGGCAGGACGGCCGTTGACCAGGTTGTACGACGGCATGACGGCCACGGCCACGCCCTGTTCGATGGCGGGCCTGAAGGCGGGCAGCTCGTACTCGTGCAGCACTCTCGGCGGCAGGTTGCTGGAGGTCGTGCAGCGGTCGGTCTCGTTGTTGTAGGCGAGGAAGTGCTTGAGCGTGGGGGCGGTCTTGAGAGTCTGGGGAGCGCTCCCACGTAGCCCGCGCGCGTAAGCCGCGGCCATGACGCCGGTCAACCACGGATCTTCGGAGTAGCCCTCTTCGTTGCGCCCCCAGCGGGGGTCGCGCAGCGGGTTCACCACGGGCGCCCACACGTTGCGGCCCGCGCCCGCCGGGTCCTTGTGGTGGAAGGCCAGCACCTCGTCACTGGTGGCCTCGCCCACCCTGCGCAGGAGGTCGGGGTCCCAGGTCGAGGCGAGCCCGACGGCCTGGGGGAAGACGGTGGCCGGGCCGAGCCAGGCCAGCCCGTGCAGCGCCTCCGTGCCCGTGCGGAACGCGTCGAGGCCCAGCCGCTCGACCGGCGCCTGGTACTGGTGCAGCAGGCCGACCTTCTCCTCGAGGGTGAGCCGGCGCACCAGGTCGTCGATCCGGTCGGGAATCGGAACCGCTGGGTCGCGGAAGGATTCTTGCATGGTCATCCCTCTGAGAGTGTCGAAGCGCTTCGACGACCGGCCTGGCGAAGTTACGCGGACATTTCGGTGGATTGACTGAAGAGTGCACGCCTCCGTGACCAAGGTCAAGGGACTCGGGGCAATCTCCCCGAATCTATGGAGTCCAGCACCCTCGCGACACCGCCGAGCGCCGCCGCGTCATGGCCCAGCGTCGAGGCCACGACCTGGCAGCCGCCGGCCTCCGAGGCGATCACGCGGTCGTCCATCTCGTCCTGGACGGCGGGCAGCAGCCACGGCGCCAGCGGGACGTAGTAGCCGCCGAGAATCACCACCTCGGGGTTGAGCAGGTTGGCCAGGATCGACACGCCCTTGCCGAGGCTGCGGCCCACCGACTCCAGCGTGGCCAGGGTGCCCGCGTCGCCGGCGCGGGCCAGGCGTACGGAATCCTCGATCTCGACCTGGATCTCGGCCGGGGACGGATCCTTGCCCAGCACGGCGCCGATCCCGGCCATGACCTCCAGGCAGCCGCGGCGCCCGCAGTGACACGCGGGGCCGTCGGGGTCGAGCTGGACATGGCCGATCTCGCCACTGAACCCGAGGCGGCCGTGGCGCAGCCGCCCGTCGAGGATGATGCCGGCGCCCACCCCGATCTCTCCGGTGAGGTAGATCAGGTCGGAGGCACCGGCGTGCGCGCCGAAGCGCTGCTCGGCCAGGGCGGCGAGGTTGGCGTCGTTGTCGACCTGGATGGGGAAGCCGGGATCGCGCAGCGCCTTGGCCAGGTCTCCGCCGAGGTCGGCGTCGCGCCAGCCGAGGTTGGGCGCGATGCGTACGGTGCCCTGCACGTCGACCAGCCCCGGCACGGCCACGGCGAGACCCAGGACCTGGCGCTCCTCCTTGGCCATGCGGTTGACCACGCGCCTGATGATCGCGCCGACGCCCGCCACCCCCTGGTTGACGGAGTCGCCGGCCGAGAACGCGCGCCGCCACGTCAGCAGCCGCTCCCCCGCCAGGTCGGTGGCCACGGCGGACACGTAGTCGACATTGATCTCGACACCGATCGCGGCGTACGGCGAGCCGTCCAGCACCAGCATCGTGGCGGGCCGGCCGACCCGGTTCTCCGTCAGCCCCGTCTCACGCACCAGCCGCCGGTCGATGAGGTCCGCGACCAGGCTGGACACCGTCGCCTTGTTGAGCCCGGTGGAGGCCGCGATGTCGGCCCGCGAGCAGGGCGCGTGCTCCCGGACGAACCGCAGCACGACCGCGAGGTTGGTGGCCCGTACGTCGGCGAAGTCGGCCGGCTGCGGGCCGGTCGTAGAAGTGATCAATATCAGCCCCGTTCCCGCCAAGAGATGACCCCAGCATGCCGCATCGTGGGCTCCCTTCACCAACCTGTGACCGTCGCGATCCCTTGTGGCTACGGTCACAGTCTACTAATTTGTTTGGCCGGAATACCAACTAATTTTTATGAGGCCATCCCTACTCCGAAAGAAGGGAGCGAGCCATGGCCACCAACACGACTCGCCGCGGATTCCTCACCCTGGCCGGCCTGACGCTGATGTCCGCCGCATGCAGCCAGCCCGTGGCCCGCAAGGGCACAGGAAAGGCCGAGGCCGTCGACAAGCTGACCCAGCTGCTGCCCAAGCACATCCCCTACAAGGGCGTCACCCCCGACGTGAACACGCCGATCGCGATCGGCTTCAATACCTACCCGAGCGACCTGGTCAAGGCCGTCCCGCAAACCCCCGGAGCCGGCGGGAGCTACACGGCGATCACCCCCCTCTGGGGGCCGCCGCCGCCGAGCCCGAACCCCTACTACGACCTGGTCAACAAGTCGCTCGGGGCCACGGTCAAGTTCCAGATCATCGATGGCAACAGCTTCGCGGACAAGATCGCGCCAATCCTCGCGGCGGGCAACGTCGGCGACCTCACCGCCATCCCCAGCTTCATCATCCAGAAGCTCGGCGACTTCAACCGCCAGGCGGACAAGCTCTTCCTCGACCTCGGCCCCTACCTGTCCGGCGACAAATCGGCGCAGTACCCGATGCTCGCCGCGATCTCCGAGGAGGCCTGGGCGTTCGGCGTGTGGAACGGCAAGCTCATGTCCGTCCCGCACCCGGGCCAGGGCCCGGCCCGCATGACGTACTACCGCAAGGACATCTTCGACACGCTCGGCGCCAAGCTCTGGAACAACGCCGACGAGCTGTTCGAGCTGGGCAAGCAGCTCACCGACAAGTCCAAGAAGCGCTGGGCGTTCGCCACGCTCCACCAGGAGATCGAGCGGGCCTTCCGGGTGCCGTCGAAGTGGCGGCTGGCGAACGGCAAGCTCGAACACAAGTACGAGACCAAGGAGTACGCCGACGCCGTCGCCTTCATGCGCAAGTTGTTCGATGCGGAGCTGGTCCACCCCAAGGTGGTCGCGGCGGGATCCGCCAACGACCCGAGCAAGGAACTGTTCGAGGGTGGTCAGGCACTGATCTTCGATGACGGGACCGGCGCCTGGCACGAGGCCATCAGCCGCCAGGCGGGGGTCAACCCCGACTTCAACATGCAGCCCCACAACTGGACCGCCGACGGCGGCAAGCCATACGGGTGGTACTCCGACCCGGCCTGGATGTTCGTCTTCCTGAAGAAGGACCTGCCCAAGGAGAAGGTCGAGGAGCTCCTCCGCATACTGAACTGGCTGGCCGCGCCCATCGGCACGCAGGAGTACCACACCTGGAAGTACGGCGTGGAAGGCACGGACTGGAAGGACAAGGACGCCAACGGCTTCCCCGTCTACACCAAGAAGGGCCAGCAGGAGGCGCAGCCGGCCACCTACTTCTTCCTGGCCAACCAGATCGAGCCCATGGCTCCCTACACGCCCGACTACATCAAGACGTACGGGGCCTACCTCGACGTCTGGTCCCAGAGCGTGGAGAACTACCCGTTCAAGGGCCTGCGCACCCAGGACCCGTCGCGGATGGCCGCCGCGCAGCAGCCGCTGGAGGACAAGGTCCTCGACATCGTCAAGGGCCGCCGCCCCCTGTCCGACCTGTCGACCGTCGTGCAGCAGTGGCGGGACGCGGGCGGCGAGGAGGCCCGGACGTTCTACACGAAGGTGCTGAAGGACAATGGCCGCATCTAGCGGCCAGACAGCCGTGGACACCGCCGTTCCCACCGCGGCCACCACGCGCAGGAGGCGGAAAGCCGGGGTCCTGCGCAGCAGGCTGCGGCGGGACTGGCAGCTGCTGCTCCTGACGCTTCCGGCCCTCGCGCTGCTCCTGGTGTTCCACTACGTCCCCACGCTGGGGAACGTCATCGCGTTCCAGGACTACTCGACGGTGGACGGGATCCTGGGCAGCCCGTGGGTCGGGTTCGGCAACTTCGTCTACCTGCTCGGCGATCCGTCCTTCTGGCAGGCCGCGCGCAACACCCTCACGATCACCGCGTTCCAGCTCGTCTTCTACTTCCCCGCGCCGATCGCGCTGGCGATCCTGCTCAACAGCGTGCTGCGGCCACGGTTGCGGGCGCTCATCCAGAACGTCGTGTACCTGCCGCACTTCTTCTCCTGGGTGCTGGTGGTCACGGTGTTCCAGGACATGCTGGGCGGGGCGGGGCTGATCGCGCAGGAGCTCGACAAGCACGGGTTCGAGGGCTTCGACCTGGCCACCCAGCCCAAGACGTTCCTCCTCCTGGTGACGGCGCAGTCGGTGTGGAAGGACGCCGGCTGGGGCATGATCATCTTCCTGGCCGCACTCAGCACGATCGACCCGAACCTGTACGAGGCGGCGGCGGTCGACGGAGCGTCCAGGTGGCGGCGGATGTGGCACATCACGCTGCCGGGCCTCCGTCCGGTCATCATCCTGCTGCTGATCCTGCGGTTGGGCGACGCGCTCAACGTCGGGTTCGAACAGTTCCTGATCCAGCGGTCCGCTGTGGGCGCCGACGCGGCGGAGGTGATCGACACCTACGTCTACTGGCTCGGCCTGCAGACCGCCGACTACAGCATCGGGGCGGCAGCCAGCCTCTTCAAGGGCCTGATCGGCCTGGTCCTCATCCTGATCTCCAACAAGATCGCACACCGGCTCGGCGAACAGGGAATCTATCAGCGCTCATGACAGTATTTCCCGACGACCTCCTGCGCTCCGCTCCTCGTCCGCCGGCGCTCCCTGCGATGCTCACTCCGGAGGCCGTCTCATGACGTCCATCACACGCTCGCGGCTCCGACCCACCTGGGACGACGAGCCGTCCATCGCCGGCAAGCTCACCAAGGCGGTCGGCCTCGTCATCATGGTGCTCGTCATCGTCTTCCCGATCTACGTCGTGGTGCTGACGAGCATCTCCTCCGGGAAGGCCATCAACGAGGCGGGCGGCCTCGTGATGATCCCCGACGGGTTCAGCTTCCAGGCCTACGCCGAGGTGCTCGGCGGCGGCGTGGTGATCAAGGCGCTCCTCGTCAGCATCGGCGTCACCGCCGTCGGTACGGCCATCAGCCTGAGCGTCACGGCCATGGCCGCCTACGGGCTGTCGCGTCCAGGCTCGTTCCTGCATCGGCCACTGCTGTTCACGGTGCTGGTGACCTTCCTGTTCGGACCCGGCATCATCCCCTCATACCTGCTGGTCAACAGCCTGGGTCTGATCGACAGTTACTGGTCGCTGATCCTCCCCGGCGCCATCTCGGCCTTCAACCTGGTCGTGCTGCGCTCGTTCTTCATGGGCATCCCCGGAGAGGTCATCGAGAGCGCCAAGATCGAGGGAGCGAGCGACTTCCTCATCTTCCGCAAGATCGTGCTGCCGCTGTCCAAGGCGGCGCTGGCGGTGATCGGCCTGTTCTACGCGGTGTCGTACTGGAACGCGTTCTTCAACGCCATGCTCTACCTCAACGACAGCGCCAAGTGGCCCTTGCAGCTGGTGCTGCGGACCTACGTGCTGGACGGCGCCCCCATGCAGACCGCCTCGGGCACGGTGGACCCCAGCAGCCTGGGCCTGGCCGCCGTCCCGGTCACCTCCGTCCGGATGGCGGTCCTCGTGCTGGCCATGATCCCGGTCGCCGCCATCTACCCGTTCGTCCAGCGCCACTTCGTCAAGGGCGTCATAGTCGGCGCGGTCAAAGGCTGATTGTCAGCTCTCTGCGATAGATCGACGAGCTGTTCGCCGGCGAGGGCTGAGACCGAAGCCTCAGCCCTTTATCGTGATCAGCTGGGACGCCGATCGTCGTGGCCGTCCTGGTCAGCCCCCGCCCTGATCATCTACCCCTTCGTCCAGCGCCATTTCACCAAGGGCGTGATCGTGGGCGCCATCAAGGGCTGACCGCTCCGGCGCCCATCGCGCTCCGGACCGCGGCAACGAGGTTCGCGGCCCTCAGGTCCGGCACCCCTTCCACGACGTGGTTCATGACGTAGCCGAACGCGAGGCCGGTCGCCGGGTCGGCGAAGCCGAGCGACCCGCCGCGGCCGGGGAATCCGAAGGCGGTCGGGGAGTACCAGAACGCGTCCGGTGTCGGGAGGCCGAAACCGGTGCCTATGCGGACGGGCACGCGCAGGATGCGGTCGATGCCACTGACCTGTTCCGCGGTCGCGGCGGCCAGGGTGCCGGGCGTGAGAATGCGGTGCCCGTCGACCTCGCCGATGAGCGCGGCGTAGAAGCGGGCCAGAGCGCGGGCCGTGCATATGCCGTTGGTGGCCGGCATCTCGGCGGCCTGCTCCTCTGGTCTGTTGTGGTCCAGCGGGGGCGTGACGACGCCGATCGAGCGCCTGGTCAACGACGTCGGGTCGGCGAAGGCCGCCATGACCTTGCGTATGGGTTCGGGAAGGGCGTTCAGGTCGATCCTGCCCAGGGCCTCGAAGTCGGGCGGGGTGTCGATGATCCGGCTGACCCGGTGCTGCTCGGTCTTCGGCAGCCCGATCCACAGGTCCAGCCCGAGCGGCGCGGCGATCTCCTCCGCCAGGAACGTGCCGATACTGCGGCCGGACACCCGGCGGACGACCTCTCCGACGAGCCAGCCGTAGGTGAGCCCGTGGTAGCCGTGCTCCGTGCCCGGCTCCCAGTACGGGCGCTGGGCTGCCAGCGCGGTCACCATGGGCTCCCAGGCGATCGCCTCCTCCGGAGTGATCGGGTGATCGATCGCGGGCAGCCCGGCCTGGTGAGTGAGCAGCCAGCGGACCGGGATGCGGTCCTTCCCATTGGCCGCGAACTCCGGCCAGAACTCCGCCACGGGCGCGTCGAGGTCCAGCTCGCCCCGCTGGGACAGCAGAAGAGCGCAGGTCGCCGTGACGGCCTTCGTGGTGGAGTAGACGAGCTGCAGGGTGTCGCGCTCCCAGGGTCGGCCGGTCCCGGGGTCGGCGATCCCGCCCCACAGGTCGACGACCTTCCGGCCGTGCAGGTAGACGCTGACCGCGGCACCTGTTCCCTGCTCTCCGGTCAGATCGGACGCGAACACTTCGCGTACTGCTTCGAATCCCGGTGCGGTGTCTCCGCCGATTTCGGGCATGCGTCATCGCCTTCTGTGCTGATGGGTTTTTTGGGGGAAGGGGGTTTCAGCCGCGCCATTTCCCGACGAGCCAGGCGCAGAGCTCCGGCTCGGTCATCTCGGGAAACTCCTCGGTGAACGCGGCGAGCGCGCGTATGGCCTCGTCCCGGGTCAGGCCGCGCAACGCCGCTTCCTTGAGGTACTCCTGACGGGCGAGAGAAGGACGACCCCCGCCCGCGCCGCGGCCGGGCAGCCGCTCGCGCCACTGCACGATCTCCGTCAGCCGATCGGGCCGCCAGCCGGGAGCTCCGTCGACCTCGACGTCCGGCACGGGGAACGGGTGATCGGAGTCGTCCGAATAGCGGCTGCGCCACTTGTGCACCGCATGACGGCTCACGCCCAGGGACTCGGCGATGCCGAGGACACCGAGGTAGCGCTCGGTCATGGGTGCACCTGCTTGTCTGTGCGGCCTCCTTCGCGGATTTCAACTACTACCACGCCCGATGTGGAGATCTTGCGCTGGAACGTCGTCTCCGACGAAGACAACGTTAGCGCTCGAAGGAAACATCGTCTACAAGAGAGACGAGCTTTTCTGCCGACAGGCCACCTGCTCCACGACACGGGGCGTGCCAGGGATACGAAGAAGCAGTGCCGCAAACCATAGTTATGCCCGTTTTAGGCGTAATGTGGGCATTTGGGGAGTATGCCCACACGGTTGATCGGGAATACCACCATGAATCTCTCAAAGGGGGCGACACCGTGACCTTCCCGCGTTATATGTCGGCTGCGAGAATCTGCCTGCTTGTACCCGCCGAGCCTCCGCCCAATCCGGTGGGGCCGCGCAGGAGGATCAACAGCGACAGCAGTAGCCGTTCCAGTCACCGCCGCAGCCGTCGTCGTTGAACGACACCTGATTCAACCACCAGCCTGGCCGTCCGCTCCCGCAGGAGCGGCGGCCGCCGGCGGAGGATGGCGTCATTCAAGGCGTTGGCGGTCGAGTTCGCTGAGGATTCCGACGAGGCCCAGCTCGAAGCGGTGAGTGAGGCCGGGGCGGGCGGTCAGCTCGTCCGCGACGGCCGTCAGGTGTGGGTAGCGGTCGGCGGGTAGGTCGCGGAGGAAATCGGTGATCTGCGTGAGGCGGGCATGGTTGGCGGGGCCCTTGCCGAAGGCGATCTCCTGGCCGGCGAAGCCGACGACATAGAAGAGCAGAAGCAGATAGCCGTAACCGGCCAGGCGGTTGTCGAACCCCGACTGGCGCAGGATGCCGATGATGTGGTCGGCCAGCCGTAGCCCGTTCGGCCCGAAGGGGACCCTGCCCGGCAGGAGGCGGGTGACCGCGGGGTGGGCCAGGAGGACCTGCCGGAGTTCGAGGCCGATGCCGACGAGCCGCTCGGCCCAGGGACGGCCGGCGTCGGCCGGCAGCGGGCATTTGCCCACGACCACGTCGATGAGCAGATCGAACAGCTCATCCTTGCTGCGGACATGCCAGTAGAGCGACGGCGACTTGATGTCGAGCGCGACGGCGAGCTTACGCATGCTGAACGCGTCGAAGCCCTGTTCATCCAGTAGATCCAGCGCCGCCTGAGCGATCTGGGCGCGGTCCAGCCGCGGCTCGGCCTCGTCGATGCCGCCGGGAAAGCCGGAATCGTGACGTGCCATGCGGGACTCCCCTGTCTCTGCACGTCCCAATCTAGCAGTGCAAGGGAATCCCTAGCGGTGTTAGGCTTTCCCTTGCACTGCTAGGGAACCAAATCGAGGAAGGGACGGCTGGAATGCCGAGTCCGCATGTGATCGTCATCGGTGCCGGGCTGGGTGGACTGTGCCTGGCGCAAGGGCTGCGACAGAGGAACCTCAGCGTCGCCGCGTACGAGAGCGACGACTCACTGACATCCCGGCAGCAGGGCTACCGCATCCACATCGACGGGCACGGCGACCGGGCCCTGGCCAGGAACCTGCCCGCGCATCTCCACCGGTTGTTCCGGGCCACCGCCGGAATCCCGCGTGCCGGCACGCCGGTCTTCGATCACCGGCTCGAGCGGCTGGCGCTCCTGGAACCGTCCGACGACGGCGTGCACCTGGCGGTCAACCGGTTGACGCTGCGGCAGATCCTGCTCGCGGGCTTAGAGGACGTGGTCCGGTTCGGCAAGCACTTCACGCACTACCGCGTCGGCGCCGGCGACCGCGTCACCGCGTACTTCTCCGACGGCACCACCGCGACCGGCGACGTGCTCGTGGCGGCCGACGGCGTGAACTCCCCGGTGCGCAGGCAGTACCTGCCGCACGCACGCGTGGTGGACACGGGCCTGCGGCAGCTGTACGGCAAGGTGCCGCTCACGGCGCGGACCCGCGAACTGTTCCTGGACGACATGTTCGCCGTGTTCACCCCGATCATCGGCCCGGACGGCAGCTTCGTCGGCGTCGCTCCGGTGGAGTACCCCGAGCCCGTCCGGCAGGCCACCGCCAGGCTCGCCCCCGAGGTCGGACTGCACGACACCCACGACTACATGACCTGCTCCTTCGGAGCCCGCCGCGAGCTCCTGCCACCCGATGACGAGCTGCGCGCGATGTCAGGGGGCGAGCTGCGCGCCATGACCCTGCGAATGATCGAAGGCTGGCATCCCCAGGTGCGCGCGATCATCGAACACTGGGACACGTCCACGGTCTTCCCGCTGGTCCTCCGCACCAGCGTGCCGATCGAGCCCTGGCCGGCCGGCAACGTCACGCTGCTCGGGGACGCCATCCACGCGATGAGCCCGGCCGGCGGGGTCGGCGCGAACACCGCCCTGCGAGACGCGAGCGCGCTCGCCGCCGCACTCGGTGAGGCCGCCGCCGGGCGACCGCTCGTTCAGGCGCTGGCCGAGTACGAGGCCGCGATGGTCACCTACGGCTTCGCCGCCGTACGTGCCTCCGCCGAGAACGGGCAGCGCCTGCTCGGCCAGGACCCTCTTCCCGCAGCCTGAGAGCACCTAGATCCTCTCGAAGAGCATCCGCCGAAGCCCATCCGGTCATCCCGTCATGAAGCCGAGGCATTGCCAGGTCGCGTCGTCATCGGCGACCAGGTGGCGACGGTGGATCGGCCCAGGGACCACTGAGGGGCTCTACGTGTTCTTTGATTGTGCCGTCCACGTCCTCCCTCGCGCATGACTTGCAACTCGATGCGACTGAGGGACCACGACCCACAGCCGGGAGAGCACGTCCGAGCGACAGCGAGGTCCGCTCGGGGCGGGCTCCAGCAGGCCCGGTAACAGGGCAACAGGCGGGTGACCGGCGAGCGTAGCGAGCGGGGTTTCGGGCTTCGAAAGGGCGGGTGACCCCGGGAGGCGGCACAGGGCCTCCCGGGGTTGCCTGCTTACGCTGGGGTGCAGGTTAGGGTGGCGGGTGGGGTGTTGGAGCCGGTGTAGGTGGCGGTGAAGCCGAACGAGGTCGTCCCGTTCGGTGCCAGGGAGCCGTTGTAGCTAGCGTTCGCGACGCTGACGGCGGCGCCCGTCTGGGTCGGGGTGCCGCTCCAGAGCTGGGTGATCTTCTGGTCTCCGGCCCAGGTCCAGGTGACCTTCCAGCCCGAGATCTGCGCCGTGCCCGCGTTCTTGACCGTGACCTCCGCCTGGAAGCCGCCCGACCACTCGTTCACTCCCTTGTAGGTCGCCGTGCAACCCGACCCGGTGGTCGGCGTGACCGTGGGGGTCACGGTGGGCGTGACGGTCGGGGTGACGGTGGGTGTGACGGTTACCGGTGGGCCGGTGCGGTCGCCGTACAGGATGCCGCGGCCGTTCGTGCCGACGTAGACCCGGCCGTACACGCGCGGGTCGCCCGTCAGGGCCTCGCCCATGTTGCCCCACTGGTGCTTGTCGTCGTTGATGCGCACCCAGCTCGCTCCGGCGTCGTCCGAGCGGTACAGGCCCGTGACCCCGCCGATCGTGGCAACCGTGAAGACCGCCATGTACGTCCCGCCGGGCGCCGCCTTGCCGAAGCCGACGTTCACCGAGCTCGTGATCCCGGACACCTTGGTGAAGGACGCGCCGCTGTCGGTCGAGTGCCACAGGCCGCCGTCACCGGCCAGCCACAGGTCGCCCTCCTTGCCGGGGACCGCCTTGACCTTGCCGCTAGTCGGCAGGCCCGTGGCGGCGGTGGCGGTGAAGGTCGCGCCGCCGTTCGTGCTGACGTACAGGCGGCCGCCGTCGAAGCCGTAGAACTTCGACGCGTTGACCCGGTCCGACTCCACGATCGCGCCGGTGGGCAGGCCGGAGGCCTGCTGCCAGGAGTTGCCGTAGCCCACCGAGTAGACCGGCGTGACGCCCTTCGGCGCCCAGACGAAGCGGGAGCCGTCGGCGGCCGCCGCCACCGTGCCGCCCTCGTCGATGCCGCCCGGCTCCGTGCCCTGGAACCAGTTGGCGCCGCCGTCCGTGGAGAAGGCCACGTGGCTGTCGTTCGGGCGGTCGGCGTCCTTGAAGCTGCCTGCCCTCACCATGATCGACGGCGATTTCTCCGCGTAGTCGAGGCTGGTGGTCGTGGTGAAGATGGGAGCCGTGAACATCGTCGACGGTACGGCGTCCAGGTTCGTGTGCCGGAAGCCGCCGATGTCGCCCAGTGCGCTGACCAGGGGCGCGCCGCTCGGCGGGCTGATCAGGTCCAGGACGGCCGTCTCCTCCAGGCCCTTGGCCATGGGCTTGATGGTGAACTGGGTGCCCGAGTCCCACTTGGTCAGGTCCTCGGTGCCGTAGACCGTGGCGCCGGTGCCGTACATCATCCTGTTGGAGTCGAACGGGTCGATCTCCAGGGACTCCGTCATCCAGCCGAGCTTCGGCGTGACCTCAGGAGGCTGCGGGTTGGTGCCGAACGTCAGCCACGGGTCCTCCGTGACGTCCTGCTTGTAGCGGAAGCTGCGGTTCGGGTACGAGGTCCAGTCCCACACGCGGGTCCAGGTCGCGCCCGAGTCCGTGGACCGGAAGAAGATCACGTCCGGCCACCACGAGACCTGCGTGGCCACCATGATCGTGCCGGGCTTCTGCCGGTCGACGGTCAGGCCGCTGTAGCCGAAGTAGTCGTCGGAGCTGGAGGACGGGATGGGGCTGATCTGGGTCCAGGTGCCGGTCGCCGTGGCGTAGCGCCACACGTCGCCCTTGGCCCCGTCGTACGGGCCGCCCGTGTCGCTCGTCGCGATGTAGAGGTAGCCGTTGACCGCATCCAGCACGCCCTTGTGGGCGAGGTAGCCGGTCGGCTGGCCGGCCACACGCGACCAGGTGGCGCCCGCGTCGGTCGTGCGGTAGACGCTGTTCTCCTTGTCGGCGACGCCCACGTAGATGGTCTTGGTGGTGGTGCCCTTGGTGGACGAGCGCGGGTCGTAGGTCACCCAGACCACGCCCGGCTTGTGGCTCAGGTAGCCGTTGGAGTCGTTCGGGTCCTGGGCGTAGTTGCCCGCGTTGGGGAAGCTGGCCACCTTGGCCCAGGTGGCGCCGTAGTCGGTGCTGCGCCACAGCCCGTTGCCGTTGGGGGTGCCGAAGTAGAGGACGCTGTTGTTGTTCGGGTCCACCGACAGTGCCTCGCCCATGCCACGGCCGGGCATGTTCCCGCCGAGCTTGAACGGCAGCGGCGTGACCTGCCAGTTGTCGCCCTTGTCCGTCGAGCGCAGGATCGCGCCGTTGTTGGGGTCCCAGCTGTTGGTGTACATGCCGACGGCGGCGTACACGCGGTTGGTCTGAACGGGGTCGGTGGCGAGGCTGATCACGCCGTTGTAGCCATACTTGTCCCATCCGACCCAGTCCAGCAAGGGGGTCCAGGACTTGGTCGACTGGTTCCACCGGTACGCCCCGCCGATGTCGGTGCGGGCGTAGATGAGGTTCTTCTCCGTCGGGTTGAAGATGATCCCGGGTACGAAGCCGCCGCCGTCGATCCTGACGTTCTTGTAGGCGTACGGGTCCGAGGCGACGGCCGAGACCGGCGACATCCGCACGACCGCCGCCACGAGCAGGACGGCCGCAGTCGTCAGCAGGACGAATAATCTTCTTCGCATGCGCGGCTCTTCCTTTCCAGGCGCGCCAGCAGGCGCCCCAAAGGCTTCAGATGACCGCCATGCACGAGCAGAGTGCAGAGACCCTGACCGTCACCGCGCCTTCGCGCATGAGCTCTACCAGAAGGCTCACACACGCGCGCATCGAAGGTCAATAGTTTGGATAGACAACGAATTAACGACGCCCGATCCCGGCCGCCCACAGCGCGATGGCGATGTAGACGACCTGTTCGGGGATCCGCTGCCACAGCGGCGTAACGTCCTGGCCGGCGAGCGCGGCGTACACGTTCGCCGGGAGCAGGCCCACGAAGAGCAGCGCCAGGCAGATCCCGGCGGCCTTGCGAGTCTTTTCAAGCACGAGCCCGACCGCCCCGGCCAGCTCCAGCACGCCGGTCAGATAGACCATCAGGGTCGGGAACGGCACGAACGGCGGCACCATGGCCACCATGTCGGCGTGGTTGGGCATGAAGGTCACGCCCGCCGGGACGAAATGCGCACCGGCCGTCACCACCAGCATGACGGCCAGCCCATGAGCCGCGCTCACCCTCCAGGTGTCGAACCGCTTGGCCCTGGACAGCCGGAACGCCAGCGTGGCGACCAGCAGCACGATCACAATCACCGAAGCCTCCTTGGATAGCAGTGCTATCGATAACACTACTATCCAAGGCTTTCATCCCGCTATCTGATTCTTCGGCGGCGCGGAGATGCGGACGCGGGAGCCCCACCCCGTGTAGCGGGTCTCGGTGCTGAACCGGCCGTCACCGACCTCCACGCCCTCCGCTACGTGAGAGGAGGCCAGATGGGAGGTGACGAGCTTGCTGGGCAGGTTGTCGGACCCCAGCGTGAGCTGGTACGTGATGACCGTCTTCTCCTTCGAGCTGAACGGCGAGGAGGCGCGGAACCACGGCGACACTTTCGCGAGCGCGCTGTAGGTGATCTTCCCGGAGTACGTACGGCCCTGCTTCTTCCCCCTGAGCAGGGCTTTCAGCGTCGCCGGCTCGGCCGGGTTGACGAGCTGCGAGAACGTCCCGACCCAGCCGCCGGTCGTGCCGAGGATGTCCCTGGCCCACTTCTTGCCCTCGGGGACCTCGCCGAGCATCGGGCTGGTGGTGTAGCTCTTGTCTCCGATCATGATCGTCCGTCCGGACTTCAGGTTGTACATATGGTCGAAGATGCCGCCCTGGTACCGGGTGTAGTCGGCGGTGATGTCGGACGCGGAGATCCCCGACTTGCCGAACTGCATCGTTCCAGTGCGCTTGAGGAACGTCGTCTTCTCCGAGTCCTGGAGTAAGGAGGTGACGTCGGTGAACTTCACCCCCTTGCCGGCCACCAGCTTCGCCTTGAGCGCCCTGACGGGATCGGCCGGAGCCGCCTCGGCGGGAGTGGCGGCCACGAGCATGGCCATGGCCGCCACCACTGCACCTGCGATCGTCCTCTTCACTGAGATTCCTTTCGATGAGGGGATCGCAGATTCTGCCGAATGTTGATCACGACCTGGTCAACGCGAAGTCCTTGATCCGCAGGTCGCCCTTGAACACGACGTACAGGTTGCCGGTGCCCGCCTTGACGGAGGCGGTCGCCGTACCCCACTGGTAGATCCCGCCGGTGGCCGGCACCTGGACGGTCCCCAGCAGGGCGCCGGTCGGCGAGCCCGAGCGCAGCTCGATGGCGCCGCCGCTCACCGACGACACCCCGGCCGTGAAGCGGGCGCCGAAGGAGGCGCGGGTGAAGGAGATCCAGTCCCCCGCCGACCCTTCCACGGCCTCGCCGCCGGCCTTCGTCTCGTCCGCGAACGCCACGCCCGAGTAGTCGTCGAAGTCCATGGCCCGCGTGGTCCTGGCCAGGTCGCGCACGGGGATGGTCTCGCCGGACACGCGCAGGGTCGTGGACAGGCGGATCTTGTCCGAGGACGAGCCGACGAGGACGTCGTGGGTGGCGCTCTCGACGGCCCACTTGCCCCGGGTGTAGTCCCAGACCGCCAGGTCCGACTTCTTCAGCGTGAAGGTCACGGTACGGGTCTCGCCCGGGTTCAGCGTGACCCGCTGGAACCCGCGCAGCTGCTTGACCGGCTGCTGGAAGCGGGACTCGTGCTGGTGGGTGTAGAGCTGGACCACCTCGTCGCCCTTCACCTTGCCGGTGTTGGTGACCTTCACGCTCACCTTGTCGCCCTTGACGGTCAGTCCCTGGTAGCCGAACGAGGTGTAGCTCAGGCCGTGCCCGAACGCGTAGAGCGGCTTGTCCTTCCCGTACAGGTACGTCATCCCGGTCTTGGCCAGGTCGTAGTCGTAGATGCTCGGCAGGTTGTCACTGGCGGGCCAGGTCTGGGTGAGCCGGCCGGTCGGGTTGACGGCGCCGAAGAGCACGTCCGCGACGGCGTGACCGGTCTCCGCGCCCGCGTGCGTGGTCCACAGCAGGTTCGGGGCGTCCACGACGACCGGGTAGCTGGTCTCGAGGACGACGACCGTGCGCGGGTTCGCCTTGCGCACGGCCTCGATCAGCCGCCGCTGCCCCTCGCCGAGCTGCAGGTTGGCCCGGTCGTGGAACTCACGCGCCGCGACGAACGGGTGGCTGCCCACCACGACGACCGCCACCTCGGCCTTGGCGGCCTGCGCGGCGGCCGCGGCGACGCCGTCGGAGACGACCTCCTTGCCGAACTTGGCCGCCTGCGCCTTGGGGGCCAGGCCGAGCGTTCCGTCGGCGGAGACGGTCACGTACGGGTCCGGCAGGCCGTACCAGCCCTCCATGTTCTCGTAGCCGGCGTACCTGATCAGGTAGCTGCCGTCGGACTGGCGTTCCAGGGAGAACTGCTGCTGGACGTACCAGCCGTTGGGCTGGTCGTCGTCGGTGTCGAGCGAGCGCCAGTCACCGCCGAGCAGCTTGCCGTTGCCCGCGTTGCGCAGGGTGGACACGCCGCCGGTCCAGTCGGTCAGGTCCCACTGGGAGGCCGCGGTGGGTGCCGCGTCGACCAGGGCCGCGTTGTCGTCGGGCCCGGTGCCGGTGGCGGTGATGTACTTGCCGGAGGACAGGTGCTTGAGCGCGATCCGCTCCAGGCCCGCGCCGGTGCTGACGTCGGCGACGCGCTCCTTGATGCCGTCGAGCGGCGTGACCTGGTACGGCAGTTTGCCCGCGTACCAGTCGCTGTACAGCCCCCCGGCCAGCGGCCCGACCACGGCCGCCGACTTCGGCGAGCTCAGCGGCAGCACGCCGTTGTTCCTGAGCAGCACCGCCGCCTTGCCCGCCGCTTCCCGGTTGAGCCTCTGGTTCGCGGCGCTGTTGATCACGTCCTTGGTGATCTTCTTGTACGGCCCGCCGTCCGGGTCGAAGTGCCCCAGCCGGGTGCGGATGGTCAGGACGTCACGCACGGCCCTGTCCACGTCGGCCTGGGTGATGAGCCCCTGGTCGAGCGCGGCCGTGAGCTGCTCGGCCAGCGGCCCGGCGTTGCTGTCGTCGATGGTGTAGCTGTCGAGCCCGGCCTTGAGCACCGCGGCGAACGCCTCGGGCTTGTTGTCGTAGTACTTCTCCAGCTCGGTGAGCGCGTACGGCCCCCAGGCGTCGCTGACGTTGTAGAGCGTCTTGTCCGTCCACGACCTGACCGTGGTGCCGAGGTCGGGGTTGACGTGGTTGGGCCGCCCGTTGACCAGGTTGTACGACGCCATGACCCCGGTCGCGGCGTTGGCCGAGATGGCCGCCTTGAACGCCTGCTCGTAGTACTCGTGCTTGAGCTTGGGCGTCAGGTTGGAGGAGCTGGTTCCGCGGTTGGTCTCGTTGTTGTACGCGAGGAAGTGCTTCAGCACGGGTGCGGTCTTCAGGTAGAAGGGATCGTCACCCTGCAGGCCCTTGCCGTAGGCGGTGGAGATGGCCCCGGTCAGGAGGGGGTCCTCCGAGTAGCCCTCCTCGTTGCGGCCCGCCCGCGGGTCCCGCAGCAGGTCCACGACGGGCGCCCACACCTGGAGGCCCCACAGGGCCGGGTCCACGGCGTTGTAGCCGCGGACCTCGTCCCCGACTGCCGACCCGACCTTCTTGATCAGTGCCGGGTCCCACGTGCTGGCCAGCCCCACGGCCTGCGGGAACACGGTGCCGCTCGCGAACTTCTGGCTCCACTTGTCGTTGAGGTCGTTGGACCAGCCGACGCCGTGCAGCGCCTCGGTGCCGTTCTTGTGGTACGCGATGCCCAGCCGCGGGATGGCCGCCTGCGACTGGTGCAGCAGCCCCAGCTTCTCCTGGAGCGTCAGCCGGCCGAGCAGGTCGTCGACCCGCTGCTCCACCGGCAGGCTCGGGTTCTGGAACGGGTAATCAGCGGCCTGGGCGGCAGGCGCCGCCAGCAGCGAGGCCGCCAGGGTGAGGGTGGCTAATAACGGGATCTTTCGCATAAAGGGGTTCTCCATCACTTGATGGCGCCGACCGTCACACCTCGGGTCAGCGTGCGTTGGAAGATCAGGAAGAAGGCGATCGCCGGCACGATGCCGAGCAGGGCCGAAGCGCTGGACGTGGTGGCGTCCATGTACTTCTCGCCCTGCAGGACACCGAGCGCGACGGGCACCGTCTGGGTGTCGTTCGAGATCAGGAAGATCAGCGGGAGGAAGAACTCGTTCCAGGTCCAGATGAAGAAGAAGATCAGCAGGACGTTGAGGGTGGGCCGGCTGATCGGCACCACGATCCGCAACAGAGACCGCAGCCGCCCCGCGCCGTCGATCGCCGCCGCCTCCAGGATCTCCTTCGGGAACTGGCCCAGCACCGCGCTCAGCAGGTACGTGCCGAACGCCGCCTGGATCACCGACATGACGATGATCACGGCCAGCTGTGTGTCGTACAGCCCGACGGCCTTGGCCAGGTAGTACAGCGGGTAGGCCAGCGCCTCCTGCGGCAGCGTGTTGGCCACCAGGAACAGCACCAGGATCGACAGGCGGCCCTTCACCCGGCCGATGCCCAGCGCGTACGCGTTGAGCACCGACAGCACGACGGCGAGCACCGCAACGGAAGCGCTGATCAGGAAGCTGTTCCAGAGCTTCGTGCCGAACTCGACCCGGTTCCAGAAGTCGACGATCCCCTGGAGGTAGAGCCCGTCGGGCAGGCTCAGCGGGCCCTGCGAGCTGTACTCAGCCGGCGACTTGACCGCGTTGATCGCCACGATCGCGAACGGGAACACCATCACGACCGCCAGGACGACCAGCGCGAACAGCACCGCCCAGCGTCCGGGCCCCCTCATTGCTCACGCTCCTGGACGCGCAGGAACAGGAACGTCACCACAATGATGATCACGGCCAGCACGGTCGCGATGGCGGAGCCGTACCCGACGTTGCTCTTCTGGAAGAAGTTCAGGTACGAGAAGTACGACGGGACCATGGTGGCGTTGCCCGGGCCGCCCCGCGTCAGCACGAAGATCGGCCCGAACACCTTCAGCGCGGCGATCGTGCACGTCAGCAGCACCACGAAGATCTCCGGCCGGATCTGCGGCAGCGTGATGTGCCAGAACCGGCGCCACCACGAGGCCCCGTCTATCTCGGCCGCCTCGTAGTAGGCCGGGTCCACGCGCTGCAGCCCGGCCATGAAGATCACGACCGGGTAGCCGAGCTGGAACCAGACCATGACCGCCATGACCGTGGCCAGCGCCAGGTCGGGATCGCCGAGCCAGTCGAGGTCCAGGCCGAAGATCTCGTTGACCGCGCCGTACGACGGGTGCAGCATCCAGCCCCACACCACGCCGGCCACCGCCACCGGCAGCACCTGCGGCAGGTAGTACATGGCCCGCAGCGCGGAGGCCGTACGCGGCCCGAACCGCTTGGCGATGTAGTCGAACAGGGCGGCCGCCAGCACGAGGCCGATCGCGGTGGGCACGATGGCCATGGCCACGATCAGCCCCACGTTGTGCTGGAACGACTCCCAGAACCGCTCGTCCTTCAGCAGCCTGACGTAGTTGTCGAACCCGATCCACCTGGGCGTGCCCACCCCCGACCAGCGGGTGAAGCTCGCGCCCACGTTCATGAGGAACGGCACGACGATGACCACCAGGAACAGCAGCAGGCTGGGGGTCAGGTAGAGCCAGTACCCCCTCGTGCGCACTCTCATCTAGTTGCCAATGTCGGCGAGGTTGTCCTCATACGGCTTGGCGATCTCGTCCAGCACCGCGGCAGAGGTCTTGCTGCCGTTGATGAGCTCCTGCACCCCGGCGACCAGCACGTCGTAATAGCCGGGCGCGGGCCAGTCGGGGTAGAAGGCCAGACCGTCCTGACTGGTGAGCTTGTTGAACGTCTCGATGAGCTCCTTGCTCTTGGCATCGGTGATCGCGTCCGGGTCGGCGGCCACGGGGACACCGCCGGAGTTGCCCAGGAGGTTCTGGATGTCCTTGCTCATCGTGATGTCGATGAAGTCGTAGGCCAGGTCCTTGTTCTCCGACTTCTCGGGCACGACCCAGAGGTTGCCGCTGGAGCCCGGGGCCATCGTGGCGCCCGGGAAGAGGAAGTGGTCCCACTCGAACTTCTTGATCTCCGAGGCGAAGCGGCCGTACCACCAGCTACCGCTGATCATCATGGGGAACTTGCCGTTGATGAACGCCACGCCCATGTCCTCGGCCTTGAGCCCTGAGGAGTTCTTGGCGATGTAGCCCTTCTTCACCCAGTCGGCGAACGTGTCGGCGCCGTAGGTGAACTCAGGGCCGTGGAAGTCCACCTTGCCCTTGTAGGACTGGAAGGCGTCCAGCCACGGCTTCTGCGCCTTGGTCAGCGCGAGCTGGTAGAAGATCTGCTGGGCGGGGTACTCGGCGCCGGCGGTGTCGAGGGGGGTCACCCCTGCCTTGACGAACGTGTCCATCGCGGCCGTGAACTGCTCGAACGTCGTCGGCACCTGGACCTTGTACTTGTCGAACAGGTCCTTGTTGTAATAGACCATCACGAACTCGCCGTAGTTCGGCACGCCGTACCACTTGCCGGAGCCCATGACGCCACGGTCGTCGTACTTGGCGGTGGTCTGCAGGCCGCCGGGCAGCAGCTTGTCCCAGCCGCGCTTGGTGGCCTCCTCGCTCAGGTCGGTGAGCAGGCCCTGCTTCGACAGCAGACCGGCGGTGGCGTTGCCCTTGTTGTACTCCATGATGTCGGGCGCCTCATCGGAGTTGAGCACCATGCTGGCCGTCTTCTGGATGTTCTCGAAGCCCTTCGCCTCGAACTTGACGGTCACGTTCGGGTGCGAGGCCTCGAACTTCTTGATCGCTTCGGCCCACGCCTTGCCCATGGCGCCGTCGGCCGCCTCGTAGTGCCAGAGCTTGAGCGTGCGCGGCTGACTGCTGTTCTGGGCAGCCGGGGTCTCCGACCCTCCCGAACCGCACGCCGACAGAACCAGGACCGCGGCGGCCAGCACCACCGCGGCTCTTGACTTGACCATGATCCCTCCAGGGGGGTGTTACGAGATGACGGCCCGTACGGGAGCTCCGGCCACCGGGGCGATCTCGACCCCGGTGACGCGCTTCGGGCCGGTGACGGCGACACGCAGCACGTCGCCGTCCGTGGTGGCGACGGCGATCGTCACGCCGTCCTCGTCGTGGATTTCCGCGGTCGCGTCGCCGCCCCCGAAGGCGACGAGAGTGATCTCGGCCGGCACGTCCACCGTGTCTCCTGGTGTGGTGACCGGGATGAGCGCGCCGTGCCGTACGAAGAGGGGGATCTGGTCGAGCGGCTTACCGACCGTGATGTAGCGGGCGCCTTCGAGCACCTCACCCGTCCAGTAGTCGACCCACGCGCCGCGCGGCAGGTACACCCTCCTGGTGCCCTCGGGCGCGGTCATGGGGGCGACGAGCAGGTCGCGGCCCAGCAGATACTGCAGGTCGGCCTGCCAGGCCACCGGGTCGTCCGGGTAGTCCACGCACATCGCCCGCATCATGGGCGCGCCGGTGCGCGCGGCCTCGACGGCCGCCGAGTAGATGTACGGCATCAGCCGGTAACGCAGCTTCAGAGCGTCGACGGCCGGCTCCTCGACGGCGGGGAACTCCCACGGCTCGCGGGTGGTCGTGCCGTGCAGGCGCAGCAGCGGGGAGAGCGCGCCGAACTGGGTCCAGCGCACGTACAGGTCGTCGGTGGGCCTGCCGGTGAAGCCGCCGGCGTCGTGGCTCCAGAACGGCACGCCGGACAGACCGTGCGCGAGGCCGCCCCTGATCGTGCTGCCCATGGCGGCGTAGCTGGTGTAGGTGTCGCCGCCCCACTGGGCGCTGTGGCGCTGGCCGCCGAGGTACGAGGAGCGCGCCCAGACGAGGTCGTGGCCGTGGACATCGCGGGTGACGGCGGAGACGGCGTCGTTGAACAGCAGGGTGTAGACGTTGTGCAGGTCGGTGCCGATCATGCCGTTGAAGGCGACCGAGTCGGCGGGCACGCCCTCGGCGAAGTCGGTCTTGAACGCGTCCACGCCCTGGCGCAGCAGGTCTCTCAGCAGCCCGGTGAACCACTCGACGGCCCGCGGGTTGGTGAAGTCCACGATCCCGCACGGCGGGAAGGAGCCGTGCCAGCAGTCGGCGACGTAGGTCTCACCCGACTGATTTTTCAAGAAATATCCGGCTTGATCGCCCTCGGAGAAGGCGGGGCTCAGGTGGGAAATATACGGATTCATCCACAGGCAGACCCTGAACCCCATGTCCTTCAACTCGGCCAGCATCCCCTCGGGGTCGGGGAAGTTCACGGGGTCCCATCGCAGATCCGACCAGTGCCCGTCGGTTTGCCAGTACGTGTCCAGGTGCAGCACGTCGCACGGGATGCCGCGCTCCCTGATCGTCCGCGCCCTGGCCAGCACCCGCTCCTGGCTGTCCACGCAGAACCCGGACGAGATCCAGGTCCCGAACGCCCACTTCGGCGGCAGCGACGGGCGGCAGGTCAGCAGGTCATAACGGTCCAGGACGTCGGAGGGCGTCGGCCCCGCGATCACGTAGTAGTCCATCACGTCGTCGGGCACGATGATCTGCACGACGCTGTGCGTGGACTGGCACACGTCGAACTCGGTCGGGGCCCCGCTGTCGACGAGGACGCCGTAGCCGCCGCTGGAGACGTACAGGGGGATGTTCTTGTACGCCCGCTGCGACTCGGCGCCGAACGCGTCGAAGTTCCACATGAGCGGGCGCTGGCCGCGCTTGTCCAGCCGCGTGAACGACTCACCGAAACCGGCGAAGGCCTCGTCGGGGGCGGCGGCGAAGCTCTCGTGGTAGGCGACGGGGACGCCGTTGGAGCTGGAGCGGCCGAAGGGGAGCGTACGCAGCCGTCCGCTGATGTCGGTGTGCCCGCGATCCTGCTCGACCAGCGTCTTACCGGCGGCGTCGGTGAAGCGCAGATGCCACGGCGCCAGGCTGATCTCGGCCCGCAGCGAGCCCGCGTCCACGACGATCGGCTCCCCTGGCTCGACCCCGGCACGTGCCCCTGGATACGTGCCGGGGGTCACCAGCGAGATGGCCCCTTCCGAGCGCGGCCTGGCGGTCGCGTCCTCCGACAGCCGCACCCGGATGACTCCCTCACCGGCCACTCCCACCTGGACGACCAGCGTCTCCTCCGCCGTGGTGACCGCTTTCACCATCACCTCGGCACCGTCGGCCGCGACCAGTTCCGCGGCGGTCACCGCCGACAGACCACCCTCGCCTCGTGCGCGAACCGGAAGCTCGGGCGGGTCCGCGACGAAGTACTCGTGCGTGACCAATGGGGGGCGATAGGGCATGGAAGCTCCTTTGAACGGCTGCGCCAACTCGTGAATTAGTTTGCTGTCCATACCAACAAACGTCAACGGTCAGCGGCCCACTTCGTCCAACCCCACCGCCCTCGAGCACCGCGCGCGGGACGATCACGTACCCAGCTCAAGAACGAGTCTTCATCGGTTGTAGAGCCTCCGTGCCCACAGGTATCCGGCCAGGGCGATGACCGCGCTCCAGACGGCCGCCTCCACGAAGCTGGAGCCGGCCTGGCCGCGGACGCAGGCGGTGAACTGTTCGGCGGCGCGGCGGTAGGGCAGCCGGGCGGTGGCGGTGCGCCAGACGATGATGTCGGCGGCGCCACCCTTGCCCCGTACCTTGGCGTGGCGGTTGCGCAGATCCAGCTTCTCGACGTCGAGGATCTCTTCAGCGCTGGCGGCGGTCTCGTATAGCGAGCATCCGAAGCAGCGTCTTGTCGCGCGGCGGCAGTTCCGGCCGGGCCGGCAGCGCCTGCAGGTGGGGCGGTCGGGGGTGCGGGGCGGGCGGCGGATGCGCCGCAGGTAGGGGGGCCTTATGTCTATAACTCGTTAGCAGAGGTAATATTCTAGGCGTGAGCCTATCGGATCTACCTGAGTCCTTGATCTCCGTCATATCCGGCATCCAGCGTCTTGTCCGGCGCAAGCTGCGCCCCGGTGTGACAGGTCCGCGGCTGTCCGGCGCCCAGGTCGAGCTGCTGCGCCTGGTCGCCGCCACACCCGGCATCGGGGTGTCCGCCGCGGCCAAGGAGCTGTATCTGGCGGGCAACTCGGTGTCCACGATGGTCAACCAGCTCACGGCCGCCGGGCTGCTGCACCGCGAGCCCGGCCACGAAGACCGCCGCTCCGCGCGGCTACTGCCGACCCCGCAGGGCGAGGCCCGGCTGCGCGACTGGCGCGAACGCCGCGCCGCGCTCGTCCGCGCGCACGTCGACCGGCTCGACGAGACCGACAAGCAGGCGCTCGCCGCCGCGGTTCCCGCCCTCCGCAGACTCGCCGACGGCTTGCGCGAGGAGGTGGCCCGGCCATGAGTGACGCCCTGACCTGCGACGGTCCACGGAAGGAGGTTGGCGAGCCATGAGTGACGCCCTGACCTGTGACGGCCTGCGCTATTCCTTCGGCCAGACCAGAGCCGTCGACGATCTGGACCTCTCGGTCACGTCCGGCGAGATCTTCGGCCTGCTCGGCCCGAACGGCGCCGGCAAGACCACCGCCATCCGCTGCGTGACCACGCTCCTGCCGGTCCAGCCCGGCATGGTCCGGGTCTTCGGCCGCGACGCGGCCACCGAGCCGATGGCCGTGCGCCGCCTGCTCGGCTACGTCCCGCAGCAGCTGTCGGCGGACGGCCGCCTCACCGGCCGCGAGAACGTGTCCCTGTTCGCACGGGTCTTCGACGTCCCCCGCCGCGAGCGCGCCGCCCGCGTCGCCCAGGCGCTGGAGGCGGTCGGGCTCGCCGACGTCGCCGACCGGCTCGCCGAGACGTACTCCGGCGGCATGGTGCGCCGGCTGGAGCTGGCCCAGGCGCTGGTCAGCGCGCCACGGCTGCTCATCCTGGACGAGCCGACGATCGGGCTCGACCCCATCGCCCGGGCGGGCGTGTGGGAGCACATCCAGGCGGTACGCGCCGCCGTCGGCATGACGGTCCTGGTCACCACCCACTACATGGACGAGGCCGACCAGTACTGCGACCGGGTGGCGCTCATGCACCAGGGACGCGTCCGGGCGGTCGGCACGTCCGAACAGCTCACCGAGGAGCTGCGCGCCCGTCGCGGCGACGATTCCACGCCGACGCTGGAGGACGTCTTCAGGGATGTCGCCGGCAGCGGCCTCCACGAGGAAGGAGGTGAGTTCCGCGATGTCCGGCGTACCCGCAACACCGCCTCCCGCGTCGGCTGACCGCCCACGCGGCACGGGGCTCGACCTGCTCACCACCCCACCGCCCGAGCGCGCGCGATGGCGCGTCCTGCCCGCCAGGGTGATCGCGATGTGCGTGGTGGAGCTGCAGAAGCTCCGTCATGACCGCACCGAGCTGTACACCCGCGCGATCCAGCCGGCCCTGTGGCTGCTGGTCTTCGGCGAGACCTTCACCCGTATCCAGGCGATCCCGACGAACGGCGTGCCGTACCTCGACTACCTGGCTCCCGGGATCATCGCGCAGTCCACGATGTTCATCGCCATCTTCTACGGCATCCAGATCATCTGGGAGCGCGACTCGGGTGTCCTGACGAAGCTGCTGGTCACGCCCACCCCGCGGTCGGCGCTGGTCACCGGCAAGGCGTTCGCGGCCGGGGTGAAGGCGGTGATCCAGGCCGTCGTGGTGATCGCCATCGCGGCGCTGCTGGGCGTGGCCATGACGTGGAACCCGCTGCGGCTGGCCGGGGTGATCGTCGTCGTGGTGCTCGGCTCGGCGTTCTTCTCCTGCCTGTCGATGTCGATCGCCGGGATCGTCCTGACGCGCGACCGCCTGATGGGCATCGGCCAGGCCATCACCATGCCGCTCTTCTTCGCCTCCAACGCCCTCTATCCCACCACCGCCATGCCCGCCTGGCTGCAGGCCATCAGCACGGTGAACCCGCTCAGCTACCAGGTCGACGCCCTGCGCGGCCTGCTGCTCGGCACGCCCGCGCACCTAACGCTGGACGCCGCCGTCCTGCTGGCTGCCGCCGTGCTCGGCATCGCGGCCGCCTCCCGCCTGCTACGCCGCCTCGCCCGCTGAAACCCACGCCTGCCGGCGGCCGAAGATCGAGATGGCCGAAGCGCCTGGAGCCGAATGACGACCGTCAAATACCCCACGCCGCTGCACGAGCGCGTACTCGCTGAAGTGCTGGCCGACCTCCGCGCCGACCCCAATGTGCGGGGTGTGATGCTGGGCGGGTCACTCTCCCGCGGAACCGCACGCCGCGATTCCGACCTGGACGTCTACGCGGTCACCGCAGAGGACGACGGCGACGCTCGCTGGCGCCGCCAGGACCGCCTGCTGCCCGTCGACCTGCTGGCGTACACAGCCGAGGTCTGGAGGGCGCGCTTCTCCCCAGACCGCGTAGGGGATGAGTCGTGGGGATACGCGTTCCTGGACGGCGTGGTGCTGAGCGACCCGGACGGAGTCGTCGCCCAGCTCCGCATCGACGCGGCAGAGATCCACGCGTCCTACCGCGTTCCGGCGCACATCAGGGCCCACTACGCGGGGCTGTGGGAGCATCTGCGCCCCAAGATGCTGGCCGTGCTCCATCGCGACGATCCAACCGAGATCGGCTGGGCGGCGGCCGTGATGACCAACGAGGTGGTCCGGACCGTCTGGGCCGCGAACGACCTGCCCAACCCCTCCCTTGACCTGGGCACCTTCCAACGGCACCTGGACGATCTCACCGTCCCTCCCGACGCTCCTGACCGGCTGCGCGCCATCCTCCAGGCCCCGCGCAAGCAGGCGCTGCGACTACAGCTGGACCTGCTCGCGCTGGTCGAACCACACCTGCCGCTCGCTCCCTGACCGCGCCACGTGTAGGCCACGCGGTCTCTGGCATGGTCTCATCGTTGAGACCAACTGAAGCGTTGGTATCAGCACATGGCCTTCATGGCCCTCATTCGTGTATTGGTCTCACGAATGAGACTTAAGGAGCCGTGTCCCGGGGGCCGCGGCGGCCAGGACGCCTCGAGAACGGGCTACAGACCCAGGGAGGTGGAAAGGTCGGCCTTCAGGGCGGCGAGATCGTCCGCGGCGCGCGAACGGGCCTCCGCCACCTCGCCCGTCACCGGAATGACGACCTCCAGGTAGCACTTCAACTTGGGCTCCGTACCCGAAGGGCGGACCACCACGCGGGCGTCGCCCGCCAGCCGGTACCGCAGCCCGTCTGTCGGCGGCAGGCCCCCGTCGCCCTTCGTCAGGTCGTCCGTACGCACGACCGCCCGGCCGCCCAGTTCGGACGGGGGATGGGCGCGCAGGCGGGTCATGGCGTCGGTGATCAGGGACAGGTCGCTCACGCGGAAGGAGAGCTGCGAGGTCGCGTGGAGGCCGTAGCGGCGGGCCTGGTCGTCCAGGAGGTCCAGCAAGGTACGGCCCGAGCGCTTGGCCGCCGCGGCGATGCCGGCCACCGTGAGGGCCGCCCCGATGCCGTCCTTGTCACGGACAGGGAGGCCCGCGTCGGAGCCCACGCTGTAGCCGATGGCCTCCTCGTAGCCGAAGACCAGCCCAGGACCCGCCTTGATGATCCACTTGAAGCCGGTCAGCGTCTCGCCGTAACGGACCCCGTGCGCTTGGGCGATCTTGCTCAGGAGGGTCGAGGAGACGATGGTGGTGGCGACCATGCGGTCGCCGGTGGTGTGGGTGATCACGTGCTCGGCCAGCAGGCCCCCGGCCTCGTCCCCGGTCAGCATGCGGCACGTCCCGTCCGGCAGCGGCACCCCCACCGCGCACCTGTCGGCGTCCGGGTCGTTGGCCAGGACCAGGTCGGCGTTCAGCTTGGCGGCCAGCGCGATGGTCAGGTCCATCGCCCCTGGCTCCTCCGGGTTGGGGAAGGAGACCGTGGGGAAGTCGGGGTCGGGGTTGCGTTGTTCCTCGACGGCCACCGGGTTCTCGAAGCCGGCGGCGAGGAAGGCGCCCGTGAGCGTGGCGCCGCCGACCCCGTGCAGGGGCGTGTACGCCACGCGCAGGTCGCGGGCGTCGCCCAGGGGCAGGGACGTCACGGCGGAGATGTAGTCGTCGACGATGCTCTCGCCCAGCTCCGTCAGCGTGCCGGGACCGTGCAGGGGAAGCAGGTCGACGCGGCCCACGGTGTCGATGGCGACCGAGATCTCGCGGTCGATGGGGGGCACGATCTGGGAGCCGTCGCCCCAGTAGACCTTGTAGCCGTTGTCCCGCGGCGGATTGTGGCTGGCCGTGACCGTCACCCCGGCGTCCGCGCCGAGGTGCCGTACGGCGAAGGCCAGGACGGGGGTGGGCAGCGGGCCGGGCATGAGCGAGGCGTGCAGTCCGGCGCCCGTCAGCACGGCGGCCGTGTCGCGGGCGAAGACGTCGGATTTGTGGCGGGCGTCGTAGCCGATGATCACGTGCTTGCCCGGGCCCAGCACCTTGGCCAGGCCGGCGGCGGCGCGCATGACGGTGACGCGGTTCATCCGGTTGGGGCCCGCCCCCAGCTCGCCGCGCAGGCCCGCCGTGCCGAACTCCAGCTTCGCCCCGAAGCGGTCCTGCAGCGCCGGGAGGTCCCAGCGTTCGAGCAGGTGGGAGAGCTCCGCCCGGGTCTCCGGGTCCGGGTCCTGGGCCAGCCACTCCCTGACGGCCCGTTCAAGCATCACAGGCCCTCCTTCGTCAGGCCTGTGATGAGCATGCTGTGTCCATTGGTTCGCTCGCTACGCTCACTCACAGCTTGTCCACCACCTTGGCCAGGAGGACCCCCATGCGGGCAGCTGTGGCGCGGCCGACCTCCAGGACCTCCTCGTGGTTGAGCGGCTCGCCCGACAGTCCCGCGCCCGGATTGGTGACCAGGGAGACGCCGAGCACCTCCAGGCCGGCCTCGCGGGCGGCGATGGCCTCCAGGACGGTGGACATACCTACCATGTCGCCGCCCAGCGTGCGCAGCATGCGGATCTCGGCCGGCGTCTCGTACGTGGGCCCGCGGAAGGCCACGTAGACCCCCTCGGCCAGGCTCGGCTCGATCTCGTGCACCAGCTCGCGCAGGCGGCGCGAGTAGACCTCGGTGAGGTCGATGAACGTGGTGCCGGTGATCGGGTTGGCCCCGGTCAGGTTGATGTGGTCGCTGATCAGGACCGGGTCGCCGACGTTCTGCGTCTCGGGGCGCAGGCCGCCGGCGGCGTTGGTGAGCACGAGCGTGCGCACGCCGGCCGCCGCCGCCGTGCGTACGCCGTGCACGACCGCGTCCACCCCGAGCCCTTCGTACAGGTGCGTGCGCCCGAGGAACACCAGCGCGTGCCGCTCCGCCGAGGTGCGCACGACGCGGATCTTGCCGCCGTGCCCCGCCACGGCGGGCGCGCGGAAACCGGGCAGGTCGGTGAACGGCACCTCGCTCACCGTCTCGCCGATCGCGTCGGCGGCGGGCACCCACCCCGACCCCATGACGAGTGCCACGTCGAAGGTGTCGAGGCCGGTCGCGTCCCGAAGGGCCGCGGCCGCCTCGGAGGCCAGGGTGTATGCGTCGATGGTCACAGCTCAGTAGTTTAGGAGCAGCCTGTCCAGCACCCGCACCCCGAACTGCAGGGCGTCCACCGGCACCCGCTCGTCCACACCGTGGAACATCGAGGCGAAGTCCATGTCGGCGGGAAGCCGCAGCGGCACGAACCCGAACCCGCGCACCCCGAGGTCGGCGAAGAACGTCTTGTTGTCGGTGCCGCCCGACATGCAGTACGGGATCGCGCGCGCCGCCGGGTCCTCGGCCTTCAGCGCCGCGATCATCGACTCGACCAGCGCCCCGTCGAACGAGGTCTCCAGCGCGATGTCGTGGTGCACGAACTCCCGCCGCACCTTCGGCCCGAGCAGCGAGTCGACCGTCTTGAAGAACTCCTCCTCGAACCCCGGCAGGAACCGCCCGTCGATCACCGCCGTGGCCTGGCCGGGGATGACGTTCGACTTGTAGCCGGCGTTGAGCTGGGTCGGGTTGACCGTGTTGCGCAGCGTCGCGCCGACGAAGCGCACGAGCGGCCCGATCTTGTCCAGGACCGGCCGCGGGTCGTCCTCGTCGAACGGGATCCCGAACGCGTCCGCGACCTCGGTGAGGAACTGCCGCACGGTCGGCGTGTAGGTGAGCGGCCAGTCGTGGTCGCCGATCCTGGCCACCGCCTTGGCGACCTCGGTGACGGCGTTGTCGGAGTTCAGCATCGAGCCGTGCCCCGCCGTGCCGTCGGCGATGAGCTTCATCCAGGCCAGGCCCTTCTGGGCGGTCTCGATGAGGTAGAGCCGCAGCGACGGGTCGACCTCCAGCGAGTAGCCGCCGACCTCGCTGATCGACTCGGTGACGCCCTCGAACAGCTCGGGGTGGTTCGCGGTGAGGTACTTGGCGCCGTACACGCCGCCGGCCTCCTCGTCGGCCACCCACGCGAACACGATGTCCCGGCGCGGCTTGCGTCCCTCGCGCTTCAGCTGGCGCAGCACGGCCAGCATCATCGCGTCCATGTCCTTCATGTCCACGGCGCCGCGGCCCCAGATGTAGCCGTCGCGCACCTCACCGCCGAAGGGGTCGACGGACCAGTCGTCGGCGTTGGCGGGCACCACGTCCAGGTGCCCGTGTACGAGCAGCGCGGGCAGTGAGGGGTCGCTGCCCTCGACGCGGGTGATCACGTTGCCGCGGCCTGGCTCGCTCTCGATGTACGTGGACTCGATCCCGACCTCGGCCAGCCTGGCCATGACGACCTCGGCCGCGGCCCGCTCGCCGGGTCCGCTGCCGTCCCCGTAGTTGCTGCTGTCGGCGCGAATCAGCTCCACGCAGAGGTCGGCGACTTCTTTCTCGGCGGGTGTCATGGCGTTTTCTCCCAACGGTGATCCAACGTGAGCAGTCCGGACTTATGGAGATGACCGCGCTTGTAGGCACGGGTGATCAGGGTGAGGTCGCTGTCGGTGATCTCGTCGTACTGTCCGACGACGCGGGTCATGAAGCGGTAGAGGTCGGCCTCGTGCGCGGCCACGACCTGCACGATCAGGGAGTGATTGCCCGAGGTGGCGGCGCAGTAACGCACGTCAGGGTGCGCGGCCAGCCGCTGGCCGACCAGGTCCAGCGCGTACGGCCGGACCTTCAGCCAGAGCATGGCCTCGACCTCGAGCCCGAGCAGCGCGGGCTCCACCTCGGCGCGGGGCAGCAGCAGCCGCCGCTCGATCAGCGAGGTCACCCGCCTGCGCGCGGTCGGCACGGAGATGTCGAGGCGCTCGGCGACGGTGGTGAAGGCGATCCTGCCGTCGGCGGCGAGCAGCCGGGCGATCTCCTCCTCCAGAGGTGACAGGCCCTCCTCGTCGGGCAGTCCCTCGGGGGCCGGCGTCGGCCGCAGCTCGGCCACCTCCTGCTCGCTGAGGTACGGCGCGTGCCACTCGGCCACGGTCCTGAACGTGTGGAGCACGACTTGAGCCTGCGTCTGCCGCACACCGTCGATCTCGGAGACCTGCGTGGACAGGATGTGGTGCAGCTGCTCGCGGGACGGCGAGACCAGCTCGCAGCCGATGTCGGCGGCCCCGGTCAGCGCGTAGACCGATCGCGTGTCGGGCCGGTCGGCCAGCGCCTCGGCCACCTTGCCCGCCGTGCCGGGGCGCACCTGGACGTGGAGGTGCACCGGACGCCCGTGCCCGGTGCGCAGGTCGTCGTAGATGGCCGTGACCCGCACGATGCCCTCGGAAATCAGGCGCTGCAGCCTCCTGGCGACCGTGCGCTCATGCTCGCCGACAGCCCTGCCGATCTCGCCCCACGAGGCGCGCGGGCTGACTTGGAGCGCGGCGACGAGGCGCCGGTCGAGAACATCCACCTGCAACCTGTTCTGTGTCGGGTTTGTAAATATCTGGCCAGAGATTTGACTGTTTCGGTCGTCCAACTGCACAGTAAGCCATCTCCGCACTTTGCAGCAAAGGAGCCCCCCGTGGCGACCTCCCCCGTGGCACATTCGCCAGTCGGCATCCCCAAGAGCCGCGTCCGCCAGCTCATGGCGGCCAGCATCGGCAACGTCGTCGAGTGGTACGACTGGTACGCCTACACGTTCCTCGCGACGTACTTCTCCGCCCAGGTCTTCCCCAAGAGTGTCGGCGGCCTGGTGGCGCTGCTGAGCGCCTACGGCGTGTTCGCGGTGGGCTTCTTCATGCGCCCGCTGGGCGGCCTGCTGGTCGGCGCGTTCGCCGACCGGTTCGGGCGCAAGGCCGCGATGACGTTCACGATCGTGCTGATGGGAGCGGGATCGCTGCTGCTGGGCGTGACTCCGACGTACGAGTCCGTGGGCATCCTGGCGCCGATCATCCTGACCCTCGCCCGCCTCATCCAGGGCCTGTCGGTCGGCGGTGAGTTCGCCGCCGCGACCACGTTCCTGGTGGAGTCGGCCCCGCCCGGGCGGCGCGGCCTGTTCTCGAGCTTCCAGTACGTCAGCACCACCATCGGCCAGCTCGTGGCCTCCGGGCTGGCCGCGCTGCTCGCCTCGGGCCTCGCCGAGGAGAACATGGGCTCGTACGGCTGGCGCATCCCGTTCATCGTGGGCGCGCTCATCAGCCTCGTGGGCCTGTGGATCCGCAAGGGCGCCGACGAGACCTCGGCCGTGGCGGAGGAGATCCAGCGCGGCGAGGTCAAGCGGCCGCGCCTGTTCGAGTTCCTGGTGAGCTACCCCAAGGCGGCCGCCACGATCGTCGGCATCACTGTCGCGGGCACCGTGGCGTACTACACCTGGACGAGCTTCCTGCCGATCTACGCGCAGATCACGGTCAAGTTCGACGCGGCGGAGTCGCTCAAGGTGGGCACGATCTCGCTATTCTTCTTCATGCTGCTCCAGCCGCTGCTCGGCCTGCTGTCGGACCGCATCGGGCGCAAGCCCATGCTGATCACCTTCGGCGTCGCCTTCGTGGTGCTGCCGGTGCCGCTGCTCGGCATGCTGTCCAACTCGTTCGTCAGCCTGCTGGCCGTGCAGCTGATCGGCATGCTGTTCCTCGGCTGCTTCACCTCGATCTCCGCCGCGGTGAACTCCGAGCTCTTCCCGACCAGGGTGCGCGCGGCCGGGGCGGGCTTCCCGTACTCGCTGACCGTGGCGCTCTTCGGCGGCACCGCGCCGCTGATCGGCACCGCGCTCAAGGACGCCGGGAACGTGCAGGTGTTCCCGTACTACATGTCGGCGCTGGCGCTGATCTCGACGCTGGTCTACATCTTCGTGCTCAAGGAGACCAAGGACCAGCCGCTGAGCTAACCGCCGTAAGAGGTGCAGGGGCGCTCCCGCAGCTCCTTGACGTAGTCGTCGGGGGCGCCCGCCCGCTCGGCCGCCTCGGCCAGGCTGCCGAGGTAGCGGGCCGAGGGCAGGCCGCCCTCGTAGCCGTCGAGCACGTAGAACCAGGCCACGACCTCGCCCTCGAGGGTCTGCACGCGCAGCCGCACCTTGTGGTAGGCCCCGCGCACCGCGCCCTCCCACTGGTCGAGCGAGGTCTCCTCCCAGTCGGGCACGTCGTAGAGCACCACGAACACGTGCTCGCCGGGATCCTCCACGATCGTGGCGACCGCGCCGTCCCAGGCGAGGTCATATCCGCCGAACGTCAACCGCCAGCCGGTCAGCCAGCCGTTACCCCAGATCGGAGAGTGCGGGGCACGCATGGCCATCTGCTCCGGGTCCATGTTCGAGCCGTACGCGGCATAAAGCCGAAGATCACTCGGCTTGCCTGAAGGACCTGAAAGCCACACCACGATCCACCCCTCTCACCGGGTGCCGCTCGTCATCCAGCTACCGCGCCATCCTGTCACGCTGGACAGCCGTCTCGGTCCATCGGCTTCAGACCGAAGGACGACGTGTCATCCTTCGTCACCAAAGCTCCATGCCCTCTCTTGACACCCGATGGGCCAGTTGCAGCCTTACCGAGCTCATGCGGGACAATGGGTTATGTGACGAGGATCGTGATCATTGGTGGCGGACCAGGCGGCTACGAGGCGGCGCTGGTGGCCGCCCAGCTAGGCGCGCAGGTCACGATGGTCGAGCAGGACGGCCCGGGTGGCGCGTGCGTGCTGACCGACTGCGTGCCGTCCAAGACGCTGATCGCTACCTCGGTCCGTAAGCAGGCCCTGCTCGACGCGCCGTCGCTGGGCATCTCCTTCGACGGGGGGCCCGACGGCGAGGCAGGCACGGTCGGCATCGATCTTCCCCTGGTCAACAAGCGAGTGAAAGAGCTGGCCCAGGCCCAGTCGGCCGACATCGCCACGCGGGTGGAGGCCGAGGGCGTCGAGATCATCAGGGCGCGCGGCCGGCTGGTCGATCCGCAGGTGGTCAAGGCGGGCGACCGTACGATCAGGGCCGATGTGGTGATCGTGGCCACCGGCGCGACGCCGCGCGTGATGCCCACCGCCGAGCCCGACGGCGAGCGCATCCTCACCTGGCGCCAGCTTTATGACATCGAAGAGCTGCCCGAGCATCTGATCGTGGTCGGCTCGGGCGTGACGGGCGCGGAGTTCGCGGGCGCGTACCGCTCGCTGGGGTCGGAGGTCACTCTGGTCTCCAGCCGCGACCGGATGATGCCCAACGAGGACGCCGACGGCGCCGAGGTGCTCGAAGAGGTCTACCGCCGCCGCGGCATGAACGTCATGGGCCGTTCGCGTGCCGCCGGCGTCAAGCGCACGGCCGACGGCGTGGTCGTGACCCTGGAGGACGGCCGCACGGCCGAGGGGTCCCACGCGCTGATGACGGTCGGCATGATCCCCAACACCGCGGGCATCGGTCTGGAGGAGGCCGGGATCCAGCTCGACAAGGGCGGCTTCGTCAAGGTCGACAAGGTCTCGCGCACATCCGCGCCCGGCGTCTACGCGGCCGGCGACTGCACGGGCGTGCAGATGCTGGCCTCGGTGGCCGCCATGCAGGGGCGCATCGCGGTCTGGCACGCGCTCGGGGAGGCCGTCCAGCCGCTGCGGCTGGCCACGGTGGCCTCCAACATCTTCACCGACCCGGAGATCGCGGCGGTCGGCGTCGCGCAGCGGGTGATCGAGGCGGGCGAGGTCGAGGCGAACGTGGTCAAGCTGCCGCTGGCCACCAATGCCCGGGCGAAGATGCAGGGGTTCAACGACGGGTTCGTCAAGCTGTTCTGCCGGCCGCACACCGGGATCGTGCTGGGCGGCGTGGTCGTGGCGCCGCGGGCTTCCGAGCTGATCCTGGCGGTGTCGGTGGCGGTGCAGCAGCGCCTGACCGTCGACCAGCTCGCCCACACGTTCGCCGTTTACCCGTCGATGTCCGGGTCGATCACTGAGGCGGCCCGCCGCCTGATGCAGCCGGGCGTGGCCATCTGACCTGTTCCTCCCGCCGAGGTGTGGCGGAGTGGGGCGCCGAGGCCCCGAGGGGCCCCGGCGCGCGCTCAAAGTCAGGCCAGGCGGAACTGCAGGTCGATGTCCCAGTTGTTCATGTCGGGCTCCACCAGCGGGTTGGTCTTGTAGAACTCCAGGCGGCAGCCCCAGTGCTCCGTCCCGTCCTTCTCGGTCATGTCCCAGGTCAACCCCTGCTCCTCGGCCCACTTCAGCAGCGATGAGATGACGCCGGCCAGCTGGTCGGGGTGGCCATGGTGGGAGACCGTGACGTAGCGGCCCGCGGGGAGGACGTCGGCGAAGATCTCGCCCTCCCCCTCCACCGTCGCACCGACCGGCACTCCGGCCTGCACCACCAGCCGGTCCTCGGCCATGTTGATGCTGTCGTACCTGAAGAACGGGGCTTCGGCGGGGGCTACCCCGCGTTCGGCGAGCCAGCCGATCAGGCCCGCGATGCGGTCCCCGACCAGGCCGAAGCTGGTCATGGTGATGGTCTTGCGGATCCCGATGTAAGGACGGTCCGGGAATTCAATGATTTGTGGCATGTTTCCTCCTTCACCCCTCAGTACGGAGCGCGTGCGCGAAACTCATCGGCAGATCGAAGAAGGGGAACAGGCCGGGGTCCAGGTACGTGGTCGTGCCCGCGATGCGGCCATCCACGATGTCCAGGATGACCAGCGCGAACGCCTTGCCGTCCACGTACTGGCCGAAGGCCGGGGAGCCGTTGGCCCAGGCCGGCAGGAGGCGGGCGCCGGCGCACGGCGCGTCCGACGCGAGCAGGACCGCCCGGATGTTCTCGCGGCCCCGCAGCCACCACGTGAACGGCGGCATCGACATCGTGGCGTCCTCGTGCAGCAGCGACACCAGGGCGTCCACGTCGTACCGCTCGAAGGCCGACACGTAGCGGGACAGCAGTTCCTCGTCCACCTCCAGGTCGGCGGGTCCCACAGCGGGGAGCTTGGCGCGGGCCCGTTGCAGAGTGCTGTTGACGGACGTGACCGTGGTCGACAGGAGGCTTGCGGTCTCGGCGGCGGTCCATTTGAGGACGTCGCGGAGGATGAGAACGGCGCGCTGCCGGGGCGGGAGGTGCTGCAGGGCCGCCACGAAGGCCAGGCGGATGGTCTCGCGGGTCACCGCCAGGTCCTCGGGGCTGACGCGACTGTCCGGGATGGGGTGGATCCAGCGCTCGGGAGGGAGTGGCGCGCCCAGGTCGGCGCCCGGTGTGGCGGCGGGGCCGAGGTCGATGGCACGGGCGCGGCGTTGCGGACCGCGCAGCATGTCGAGGCAGACGTTCGTGGCCAGGTGGAACAGCCACGAGCGCAGGGGGCCGCGCGCGGCATCGTACGTGCGCCACGCCCTGACGAACACCTCCTGCACCGCGTCCTCGGCCTCGAACCCCGAGCCCAGCATGCGGTAGCAGTAGCCGGTCAGCTCGCCCCGGTGCCACTCCAGCTCAGTCGCGTCCACTACGCCGAAGTCACCTCGATCTGCAGCTCGGTGACCCATTCGTCCTTGTTCTCCGGGCAGTGCAGGGAGATCTCCCTCGCCAGGCCCAGGGATTGGTAGCCGTTCTCCTCGATCCAGTGAGCCAGCGCCTGGAACGTCGGCAGCGCCGCGTCCATCGACCCATGGTGGATGATCGTGGCCGCCGTAGGCATCGCGGGCAGGTCCACGATCTGGAAGTCGTACGGGTCGCCGGGCGACGCGGCGACCGGCAGGCAGGCGTGGATGAGGACGGAGCCGTCCTCCTCTGCCTGGTAGTAAGCGAGCCCGGGGCCGGTGATCCGCACGGCGGCGGCCTCCACACGGCGGCAGAGCTCGCCGAAGAGCGGCGTGATCACGGGGCCGATGTGCTCGCTCCCGTAGCCGGCCGCCCGGGCACTCAGCTCCCCAGCCCGGACCGGGCTCACGGCCTTCAGGACAACCTCCGCCGTCTGCAAGTGACCCTCCCGCTCGATGGTGCGCAATCGCGCCTCGACGCCTCGGAGCCTGGCCAGGTCGGCGTTGATCTGGGCCTCGAGCTGGGCACGGCGCAGCCGTACCATGCCGTGCAGCTCCTCCGCGCTCACCTTCTCGTCCAGGATCGTCCTGACCTGCTCCAGCGTGAAGCCGAGGTCCTTGATCGCGACGATACGGTTGAGCCTGGCCAGCTGCGCGGCCTGGTAGGAACGGTAGCCGGTGGCCGCGTCCACGTGCGCGGGGCGCAGCAGGCCGATGGCGTCGTAGTGGCGCAGCATGCGCACGGACACCAGCCCGAGCCTGGCGAAGTCTCCGATGCTGAACATGACGCCTCCAGGTGTAGGGCCTGACACGGTGTCAGGGTCAACCTATGGCGATTTAGGGATCCGTGGGATATTTTCGAGGCATGGGCAACCGAACGTTCGGTAGGTCCGTTCTGGACCTCACCGACCGGGACGCGGATGCGAGCCGGCGGATCAGGACGGCGGCGGTGTTGCTGTTCGCCCAGCGGGGCTACGCGGCCACGAGCATCCGCGACTTGGCCAAAGCCATCAACATGACCAATGCCGGGATCTATCACCATGTATCGAGCAAGGAGGGCCTGCTCGCGGATCTCATGCGCGTCGCCCAGCAAGGGCTGATCGACGCCACAGAGCACATGCTGCGCGACGTCGAAGGCCCCGCCGACCGCCTTGCCCTGCTGATCAGCTCGCTCACCGCCGTCCATGCCCTCAGCCCCATGACCACGCGTGTCATGGACGGCGAGCTGCGCTCTCTGACGCCCGGCTCCGCCGCCCACGACGAGATCATCGCCCTGCGCGACGCGTACGAGGACTACTGGAAGGACACCCTCGCGCGAGGCGTCGAGACCGGAGCGTTCCGCGTCGCCGACCAGAAACTGACCCGCCTGGCCCTGATGTCCATGTGCACCGGCACCAGCGAGTGGTACCGCCCCGACGGGGACTCCTCGCTGGAGCAGGTGTGCGCCGAGTTCGTCACGATCGGCCTGGCCGCCGTCCGCGCGCCCGCCCAGGCCACGACAGCCCTCGATCTCTCACTGCTGCCCGACTTCCCGTGGGAGCCGCCGGATGCGCCCAACGATCCCCGACCTGATGAGGCACGCCGCTAGCACGTACGGCACGCGCGAGTTCCTCCGTTTCCCCGACACCTCGCTCACCTTCGAAGACGCCGACGCCCGGTCCGACGGCCTGGCCGCCGCCCTGATCGACAAGGGCGTCCGGCCCGGCGACCGCGTGGCGATCATGATGGACAACATCCCGGACTGGCCGCTGAGCTGGCTGGCGACCCTGAAGGCGGGCGCGATCACCGTGCCGGTGAACGTCCGGTATCGGGCCGCCGACCTGGAGCACGTCCTGCGCGACTCGGGCGCCGTGGCCACGCTGACCACCGAGGAGCACGCCCCGCACATCCCGGGTACGGTCTACGTCCTCGATTCGGCCACACCCGCAAGAATCCCGGCCAGAACCTACGATGTCGCGAATTTTCAGTACACGTCGGGGACGACCGGATTTCCCAAGGCCTGCATGCTCACCCACGACTACTGGCTCAGGACCGCCCGACTGGTCGCCGACCAGGTCCGCCTGCGCGACGACGACGTCATGCTGATCGCCCAGCCCTACTCCTACATGGACCCGCAGTGGGTCACCCTCCTCTGTCTCATCGGCGGCATCCCCCTCGTGGTGCTCCCCCGCTTCTCCGCCTCCGGCTTCTGGGCCTCGGCCAGGGAGCACGGCGCCACGCTCACGTACGTGCTGGGCTCGATGCCCCTCCTGCTGCACAAGCAGCCGCCACACGGCGACGACGGCGCCGGCCGGATGCGGCTCGTGCTCTGCTCGGGCATCCGCCCGGACCTGCACAGGGCGTTCGAGGAGCGCTGGGGCGCGCCGTGGCGCGAGCTGTACGGCTCCACGGAGAGCGGCCCCGACCTGGGGGTGCCCATCGACGCCGAGGAGACGGTCGGCACCGGCGCCATGGGCCTGCCATATCCGGGCAAGGAGGTCACGCTGGACGAGGAGACCAGCGAGATCCTGGTCAAAGGCGAGCCCATGATGAAGGGCTACTGGAACCACCCGGAGGCCACCGCTCATGCCTTCAGAGGCGGCTGGTACCACACCGGCGACCTGGGCTTCCGCGATGAGCACGGCTACATCCACCACGCCGGTCGACTGAAGGACATGGTGCGCAGGGGCGGCGAGAACATCTCGTGCTCCGAAGTGGAGAGCGTGCTCACCCAGCACCCCGCGGTTCTCCAGGCGGCCCTGGTGCCCGTCCCCGACGACCTGTGGGGCGAGTTGCCGAAGGCGTTCCTCCAGCTCCGCCCCGGCCACGCCGCCGACGCGGACACGGCCATGAGCGTGATCGAGCATGCCAGGGAGCACCTGGCCCGCTTCAAGATCCCGGAGTACGTGGAGTTCGTCGAGGAGTTCGCGCTCACCCCGTCGGCCCGCATCGAGAAGCGCCACCTGCTCCACCCGGACCGCGACCAGCGCGCCGCCCCAGCCATCGCAATCCCCAAGGAGAGATCGTGATCGAAGTAGCCGAACGCGACGAAGTGGCCGTGATCACGCTCGTGCGTCCCGAGAAGCTCAACGCCCTCACCGCCGGCATGCGCAGGGACCTGGCGGCGGCCATCCGCGCGCACGGCAGAAGTGTCAGGGGCATCGTGGTCACCGGCACCGGCCGGGCGTTCTCGGCCGGTGAGGACATCCACGAGGCGGCCGGCAAGTCGCTGGTCGAGGAGGTCGAGCTCTTCCACGACATGACCAGGGCGGTCCTGGAGACGCAGGTCCCGGTCGTGGCGGCGGTCAACGGCCTGGCCGTGGGCGGGGCCGCCGAGTGGACGCTGAGCTTCGACGCCCGCATCGGCACCCCGGCGGCCGAGTACTTCCTCCCGGAGAACCACATCGGCCTGTCGATCTCCAACGCCTCCAGCTACCTGCTCCCCCGCCTGGTGGGCGCCAAGGCGCTGAGGCTGGTGCTCGACTCCACCCGCATGACCGCCGACCAGGCCCTGGCCACGGGCCTGCTGGACGAGATCGTCGCCCCGGATACGCTGCTGGACACGGCGATCGAGCGCGTGCACCACTGGACGCGGCCGGGCTCCGCCACGGCGGTGCACCTGGCGTTGCTGCGGCCACCCGTCGACGAGGTCGAGCGGGCCTTCGCGAGAGAGACGGAGGCCGCCAAGCAGGTGGAGGAGTCGGGGATCGCCCAGGCGGGCATGTCCCGCTTCGTCAACAGGCCTAGGCGATGACGATCGCCACGACCACCAGCACCACGGCCGCCACCAGCACCGCGATCGAGTCGTAGGACCACGTGACCCGGCCCGGCGCCGCCTCCTGCTCACGGTGCCTGGCCGACTCGGCGCGCTCGCGGATCTGCTCGCCCACCCAGTCGGCGTGCGTCTTGCCCGCGAACGCTTCCACCGCCGCCTGCTCCGCCTTCGACAGCGTGGGCTCGGCGCTGAGGCGCCCGCGCTGCTGCCTGGGCATCCCGCGCCGCTGCGCCCTGGCCCGCTCCCGAGCGCTGCTCATCGGCGTCCAGAGCCGCAGCACCTGCCTGTCGCCGTACTGGACGTTGATCGAGTGGGACACCGTCACATCCTCGACCGAGGCCCACGGCAGGAACGTGGTGCGGAGCGGGTTGCGACCCACCAGCCCCTCCTCCGTGAACACGGTGGCGGGGCGCAGCGCGATCACGTAGACCAGCGCCGTGATCGCGCCCAGCACGGCCAGGGCCACCAGCGACGACTTGCCGGTGTAATGGGCGATCAGGTCCCACACGTTGAAGGCGACGAAGGCCAGCCACACCCACGCCAGCACGAAGGCGGTCCTGGACCGGTAGGTCTGCTTCACGGCTGCCACTTGAGCTGCGCGAACCCCGGCTTGATCACACCGTTGATCAGCGCCAGCCGCTCGTCGAACGGGATGAACGCCGACTTCATCGCATTGACCGCGAACCACTGCAGGTCATCCCAGCCGTAGCCGAACGCCTCGACCAGCTTGGCGAACTCCCGCGACACGCTGGTCGAGCTCATCAGCCGGTTGTCGGTGTTGACCGTGACCCGGAAGTGCAGCCGCCGCAGCAGCCCGATGGGATGCTCGGCGATCGACGCGGCGGCCCCGGTCTGCAGGTTGGAGGTGGGGCACATCTCCAGCGGGATGCGCTTGTCACGCACGTACGCCGCCAGCCTCCCCAACTTGGCGGACCCGTCCCCGGACACGGAGATGTCGTCGATGATCCGCACACCGTGCCCGAGCCGGTCGGCGCCGCACCACTGGATCGCCTGCCAGATCGACGGCAGCCCGAACGCCTCGCCCGCGTGAATGGTGAAGTGGGCGTTCTCCCGCTGGAGGTATTCGAACGCGTCGAGATGCCGCGTGGGAGGGTAGCCCGCCTCGGCCCCCGCGATGTCGAACCCCACCACGCCGACGTCGCGGTAGCGCACGGCCAGCTCGGCGATCTCCATCGAGCGTGCCTGGTGCCGCATGGCCGTCAGCAGCGTGCCGACCCGGATGCCGCGCCCCTCGGAGCCCTGCCTGAACCCTTCGAGCACCGCCTCCACCACCTCGTCGAGACTCAGCCCCGTGGTGGTGTGCTGCTCGGGCGCGTAGCGCACCTCGGCGTAGACGACGCCGTCGTCCGCCAGGTCCTGAGCACACTCGGCGGCCACGCGCACGAGCGACTCGCGCGTCTGCATGACCCCGACGGTGTGCTCGAACGTCTCCAGGTAGCGCTCGAGAGAGCCCGAGTCGGACGCCTCCTCGAACCACTGGCGAAGGTTGTCGGGGTCGGTGGTGGGCAAGCGATCGTAGCCGGTCTCCCTGGCCAGCTCGACGATCGTCTCGGCGCGGAGCCCGCCGTCGAGGTGATCGTGCAGCAGCACCTTGGGAGCCCGCCGGATCTCGTCAAGCGTGGGACTCATCTCGCCATGATAGGGCGTCCGTCCCATACGACTCAGTCGCGACCGGCGCTCTCCGGCGAGAAGGCGGGCAGGCACACCGCGATGTACTCGGCACCCTCGGGACCCACGCTGTAACGGACCTTCTCCCCCGGCGACGTCACCACCGACTGCCCGGCCGCGACCTCCGTCGTGCCCTCGGCGTGCTCCACCAGCACCAGGCCGCGCAGGACCACGGTGTACTCGGTGAACCGCGGCGTCTGAGACGGCTCCTCCCAGCCGGGCGGGGCCGTCATGTGGGCTATGGAGATCGCGTCGTCACCGCTGCTGACGCGTCCGATGTGCTCGTCGATGAGCTTGCCGCCGGGAACGGGTATGCGGGCCGGGGCCTCGATCTTTCTCACCACGTGGTCAGTGTGCCACGTCGATGATCAGGCGGCTGGGACCGCCCTGCTCGTTGAGCTGGAACGCGGCCTGCCTCGCCAGCACCAGGCCGATGCCGACGTGGCCCTCGAAGTCGCCGGTCCTGACCACCTCGGTGAGGTTGCCCAGCTCCGCGGGGAAGACGGGGCCGCCGGCCCATGTGGGCTTGCCCTTGTCGTCGTGCGCATCGGCCGGGGAGAGCATGACCTGGAGGTACGCGCCGCCGCGCACGTCGATGGGCTTGCCCGAGCCCTCCTCCAAGAACTGCTCGACCCACCTGACGTTGTATCCGGGGACCTCGCCCTTGAGGTCGACGATCACACGGTCGTACGTGTCGTGGCCGGCCCACCGCACCCCGGTCACGATGGCGGGCTCCATGCCGTCGCGCTGCACGTCCACCTCGGCGGTGCTCGTCGGCGCGCCGGAGTCATGCCGGGTGGCGGACGGGGTGTCCGTCAGAACGGCCCGGGTGCCCGTGCCGCAGCCGGTCAACAGGGCCAGGCAGACGAGCGGGACGACGGCGCGGCAGCGCGACCAACGGCGCGCGGGCGGGGATGACGAGCGCATGCCCGGTAGATGCCCAGGTTACGGGCCTGCAAGCGGCGGAACGGCCCGGTTTCCCGGCCTTCCGCGGAACCGAGCCGCCCTCTACGCTGAACTGCCCCCAAGGAGTCATATACGTGAAAAATCCGATAATTTATCGATCTTTCCGGCCGATTACGCGCCCTCGTTCGCCCGGACCGCGTACCTGCTGACGGGCGACGCCGACCAGGCACGTGAGCCGGCGGTCGGCGCGCTGAAATGAACGAGGGCCCGCCGGACTGGCGGGCCCTCGCGGTGAGAGACGGTCAGACGGTCTCGTAGACCTGCACGTTCTCATCCTCGACGACCGCGGCCTTGCGGGCGCGCAGGCCGGTCGCCGCGATCGCCAGCCCGACCAGGGCCAGCACCAGCGACACCACGATCGCCGAGCGCAGCGAGCCGATGGACAGCGTCTCGCCGCCGCCCGAGGTGAGCACCGCGGTGACCACGGCCAGCACGATCGCGCCGCCCACCTGGCCGGAGGTGTTGAGCAGCCCCGAGGCCAGCCCCTGCTCGTCGTCATGGACGCCGCTGGTGGCCTGGATGTTCAGCGAGGGGAACGACAGCGCGAACGCGATACCCATGAGGATCATGCCCGGGATCACCATGCCGCCCAGGCTGGGTGTGCGGTCGATGCCGAGGAAGATCGCGTACCCGCCGGCCAGCGCGGCGGAGCCGATGACGATCAGCTTGCCGGTGCCGAACCTGTCGGCGAAGTCGCCCATCTTGGTCGAGGTGACCGCGACCAGCACGCCCGCCGGCAGGAATGCCAGGGCGGTGCCCAGGGCCGACCAGCCGAGGAGGTTCTGGAAGTACTGCATGGCCACGAACTGGAATGCGACGTACGAACCCATGAGGATCAGCAGCCCCAGGTTGGCGCGCACGATGTGGCCGGAGCGCAGGATGCCGAGCCGCACCAGCGGGTGGCGCATCCGCAACTCGGCGAAGACGAACAGACCGAGCAGCACGGCCACGCCGACCAGCGAACCGATCGTCTGCAGCGAGACCCATCCGGCCTCGGGCGCCTGCACGACGGTGAACACGAGCAGCAGCATGGAGGCGGTGATCAGCACGGCGCCGATCAGGTCGTGGCCGCCCTCCGCCCGCTCGTCACGGCCACGCGGCAGCACCTTGAGCGCGGCGACCAGCGCGATGATCGCGACGGGCACCGGCATCAGCAGCGTCCACCGCCAGCCGATCTCAGTGAGCAAGCCGGACAACACGAGGCCGAGCGAGTAGCCGCTGGCGCCGCAGGCGGTGAAGATGCTCAACGCCCTGTTGCGCTCCGGCCCTTCAGGGAAAGTCGTCGTGATGATCGACAAAGCCGCCGGCGCGGTGAAGGCCGCGGCCACCCCCTTGATGAACCGGGCCGCGATCAGCAGACCGCCGTCGTCCACAACACCACCGAGCAACGACGCCACAGCGAAGACACCCAAGGCGACCAGGAACACCCTGCGCCGCCCGAGCAGGTCGGCGGTCCTGCCCCCGAGCAACAGAAGACCGCCGTAGCCGAGCACGTAGCCGCTGACCACCCACTGCAGAGAAGAGGTACTCAGACCCAGGTCGTGCTGGATGGCGGGCAGGGCGACACCCACCATCGAGACGTCCAGGGCGTCAAGGAATATCACTGCGCAGAGCACGGCGAGCGCGCCCCAACGGGATGAGGAAGAGGACATGGCTCAGAACAATACATGCAGACGCATCTTATGCAAACGCATTTAATTCCGTTGCATGAGATTTAGCGAGGTGGTAACCTCCGCGACATGGACGAGGAGTTCGTGGTCGACACCTGGCATTACGTCCTGGCCAAGCACGCCAAGGCCATGTGCGCGCTGGAGCGCGAGCTTGGCGATCGGCACGGGCTGGGACCCAGCGAGTTCGAGGTGCTCGATCGGATCGTCCATCACGACAGACAGCTGCGCATCCAGGAGCTCTGCGACGAGGTCCACCTGAGCCAGAGCGCACTGTCCCGGGTGGTGGCCCGCCTGGAGAAGGGCGCGCTCGTGTCGCGCGGGGTCTGCGACGTGGACCGGCGCGGGGTGTTCGTCTGCATCACCGACGAGGGCCGCGCCCGCCACGCCGAGGCCCTGCCCACGCAGCGGGCCGTCCTCGCCGAGATCTTCGCCGACGCCCCGGCCCTGGCCCGCTGACGGCCCCAGCGGCGCGTCCCCCGAAGGACGCCCGCGCACGTCGGCGGCATGCCCCTGCGACGGGCCAGACGGCCCTCTCCGGCCCGCGCCTCTCTCCCCCTCAAAAGGACACCCGCGCACGCCGGCGGGACGCCCGCCGCGCGGCAAGGGGCGCTACGAGGCCGTTATGCGGTCGATGACCAGGGGAAGCAGCTCCCCACCTGCCTCGCCCACCGCGTAGGCGCCCTCCAGCGCCTCCAGCGCCCGCGAGAACCGCGACGTCTCGTCCGCGTGCAGCGTCATCAACGGCTGCCCCTCGCGCACCAGGTCACCGGGCTTGGCGTGCAGCGTGATGCCGGCGCCGAAGGACACCGGGTCCTCCTTGCGCGCCCGCCCGGCCCCCAGCCGCCACGCCGCCTGCCCCACCGCGTACGCGTCCAGCCGGGTCAGCACCCCGGACGACGGCACCTCCACCGTCAGCGTCTCCGCCGAGCGGGGAAGCAGCGCATCGGGATCGCCGCCCTGGGCGAGGATCATGCGGCGCCAGGCGTCCATGGCCGACCCGTCCGCCAGAGCCTTGGCGGGGTCCTTGCCGGACACCCCTGCGGCCTCCAGCATCTCCTGCGCCAGCCGTACGGTGAGCTCCACCACGTCGGCAGGGCCCCCGCCCTGGAGGACCTCGACTGCCTCCGCCACCTCCAGCGCGTTCCCCACGGCCCGGCCCAGCGGCCGGTCCATGGCCGTCAGCAGCGCCACCGTGCGCACCCCGGCGTCCGTCCCCAAGGCGACCATGGTCTCGGCCAGCTCCCGAGCCGCCGAAGGGGTCTTCATGAACGCGCCGGAGCCCACCTTCACATCGAGGACGAGCGAGCCGGTCCCCTCGGCGATCTTCTTGGACATGATCGACGAAGCGATGAGCGGGATGGACTCGACGGTGCCGGTGACGTCGCGCAGGGCGTACAGCTTCTTGTCGGCCGGCGCCAGCCCGGCACCGGCGGCGCACACGACCGCGCCCGCCGAGCGCAGGACGTGCAGCATCTCGCCGTTGGAGAGCGAGGCCCGCCAACCGGGGATCGACTCGAGCTTGTCGAGCGTGCCGCCGGTGTGCCCGAGGCCGCGCCCCGAGAGCTGCGGCACGTACGCCCCGCAGGCCGCCACCAGCGGGGCGAGCGGCAGCGTGATCTTGTCGCCGACGCCGCCCGTCGAGTGCTTGTCGGCGGTCGGCCGGTCGAGCGCGGACCAGTCCATGCGCTCGCCCGAGCGGATCATGGCCTGCGTCCAGTCGGCGATCTCGCGCCGGTTCATGCCGTTCAGGAGGATGGCCATGGCCAGCGCGGACATCTGCTCGTCGGCCACGCCGCCGCGGGTGTACGCGTCGATCACCCAGTCGATCTGGGCCGTGGTCAACTCCCCGCCGTCACGCTTGGCGCGGATGACCTCGATGGCGTCCATCAGGAGCTCCGGCTGAGATCCTGCGGGCCGAACGCGTACGGCAGGATCTCAGCCATCCGCTTCGGCCCGTCCACGGTCTCGACCAGCAGGTCGTCGCCGCCGAACTCGTAGAGGAGCTGGCGGCAGCGCCCGCACGGCATCAGCAGCTCGCCGTGACCGTCCACGCAGGTGAAGGCCACCAGCCGGCCGCCGCCCGACGCCTGGAGGGCCGACACCAGGCCGCACTCGGCGCACAGGCCCACGCCGTAGGAGGCGTTCTCGACGTTGCAGCCGCTGACGACCCTCCCGTCGTCGACCAGCGCCGCCGCTCCCACGGGGAACTTCGAGTACGGCGCGTACGCGTTGCGCATGGCCTCCGCGGCCACGTCGCGCAGGCCCTCCCAGTCGATGGTGCTCAATGTTGCTCCCCCCGGCGATAGCGCACGCCGTCGGCCTTGGGCATCCGCAGCCGCTGCGAAGCCACCAGGAGCACGAGCAGCGTGAGCACGTGTGGTGTGATGAAGACGAATTCGTTCGGCAGCTGGTCGACGGTCAGCCAGAGCCAGAAGAGCACGACCATGGCCACGGCGGCGACCGCCATCAGCGTGTAGTCCTTGGCGGTCGTGGCCGCGAGGTCGGCGGGCCGGGCGAGCGTCCTGCGGACCATGACGCCCAGGTAGACGAGCAGCAGCACGGCGCCGAACAGGAAGAACGAGGTGATCGCCCCGGTGCTGCGCAGTTGCAGGCCGTCGGCGTAGCCGAACAGCGAGGCGCCGATCGCGAGCCCGCCGGGACGCCAGTTGCCGAAGATCATGGCGGCCAGGCCGATGAAGCCGCGCCCGGCCGTCTGGCCCTCCACGTACTTGGTGGAGACGAAGACCAGGAACACGCCGCCGAGCCCGGCGAACGCGCCGGAGATCACGACCGCGATGTACTTGATCAGGTAGACGTTCACGCCCAGCGACTCGGCCGCCCAGGGGTTCTCGCCCGCCGAGCGCAGCCGCAGGCCGAACGCCGTGCGCCAGAGCACGTAGAACGTCAGGGGCAGCAGCAGGACCGCCAGGATGACCAGCACGTTCACATTGTGCGTGAGCCCGCGCAGGATGCCCGCGAGGTCGGAGAGCAGGAACCAGTGCGTCCCTTCCAGCTTGCCGAGCAGGTCAGGACCGTCCGACAGCAGCGGCAGGCTGATAGACGGCGCGGGCGAGGTGATCGCGGGCGAGCTGGTGATCCCCGCGCCCGCGTCCCCCGCGGGGGTGCCCTCCTTGTAGAGGACCTCGGACAGGAAGCGCGTGACACCGGGGCCGAGCAGGTTGATCGCGACGCCGCTGATGATGTGGTCGACGCCGAACGTCACGGTCGCGACGGCGTGGATGAGGCCGCCGAGCGCGCCGCCGAGCAGCCCGGCCAGCAACGCGGCCACGGCTCCCCACTGGTATCCGGCCCAGCCGGCGAACCAGGTGCCGAGCACCATCATGCCTTCGAGACCGATGTTGACCACGCCGGCCCGCTCGGCCCACAGGCCGCCGAGACCGGCCAGGCCGATCGGCACCGCGAGCAGCAGCGCGGCGGCGAACGTGCCGGACGAGGTGATGTCGTTCTGGCCGGACGCGATGCGTACCAGCGACATCAGCAGGATGAGCGCGGCCACGCCGACGAGCGCCACGTGGTACTTGCCAAGCCTGGTCATGCGGCCACCTCAACCGGAGTGTTCCTGCCGAGCTGCTGGGCGGCCCGCTGTTCTTCGAATCTGAGCGCCAGCCGGTTCGTCACCTCATTGGCCACGACGACGAGCAGGACGATCACGCCCTGGATGATCGTGACCACGGACGCCGGCACGTTCGCGAACTGCAGCGCGCCCTGCGCCCTGTCGAGGAAGGCGAACAACAGCGCGGCGACCGCGATGCCCACCGGCTTGTTCCTGCCGAGCAAAGCCACCGCGATGCCCAGGAATCCCAGGCCGGCGGTGAAGTTGGAGTTGAAGGCGCCCTTGTCGCCCAGGATCTCCGGCAGGCCGATGAGCCCGGCGATCGCCCCGGACAGGACCATCGCCGCGATGACCATCTTCTTCGGATCGACGCCCGAGGCGAGCGCGGCCGGGCCGTTGAGGCCGCTGGCCTTGATGTTGAAGCCGAAGCGGGTGCGTTCGAGAACCACCCAGATCGCCACGCCGAGGACGACCGCCAGGAGCAGGAAGCCCCACACGCCGCCACCTCGGGTCGGCGAGGGCTGTCCGAACCAGTCGAAGATGAAGTTGAGATTGGGGAACATGGCCGAGTCCCCCAGCGCGGGCGTGGTCGTGGTGAGCTGCCCCTTGGCGCGTTCTCCCGCGAACGGGCCGCGCACGAGATAGGCCGCCAGGTTGATCGCGATGTAGTTGAGCATGATCGTGGCGATGACCTCGTTCACGCCCCTGGTCACCTTCATGACCGCGGGGATCAGCGCATAGAGGCCGCCGACGACCGCCGCGACCAGGATGATCACTGCGATCTGGATCGGCTTGGGCGCTGTGAACGTCGAGCCCACGTATGCGGCGCAGATGGCCGCGAGCCGGTATTGGCCCTCCACTCCGATGTTGAAGAGGTTCATGCGGAAGCCGACGGCCACCGCCAGACCGGCGATGAACAGCGGCACCGCCCGGTTGAGGAATGTCGCGACGCCGTTGACCACCGCCCGTGGGGTCTCACCGAAGTTGAAGAAGGCGGCGAACGCGTCCAGTGGGCTGCCGCCCGCGGCGATGATCGCCACACTGCAGATCGCGATGGCCAGGACGATGGCGACGACGGCGCCGGCGACGGTGAGCAGCGCCCGGTTGAGGCCCGCGGGCATCACGACTCCTCGGTGCCGGCGATGGCGCCGGTCATATAGCCGCCCAGCCGCTCGGGCGTGATGTCGGAAGGATCGAGCGTGGCCACCAGCCGCCCCCGGTAGATCACCCGGAGCGTGTCGGACAGGCCGATCAGCTCGTCGAGGTCGGCCGAGATGAGCAGCACGGCCAGCCCGGCCGCCCTGGCGTTGCGCAGGTGGTCCCAGATGGCTGCCTGCGCGCCGACGTCCACACCACGGGTGGGGTGCGCGGCGATGAGGAACTTCGGCTCGCCGCTCATCTCGCGGCCCACGATCAGCTTCTGCTGGTTGCCGCCCGACAAGGCCAGGGCCAGCGTGTCGACGCTGGGCGTGCGTACGTCGTAGTCCTTGACGATGCGCTCTGTGTCGGCCTTGGAGGCCCGGCGGTTGATCCAGATGCCGCTGCGGGCGGGCTTCCTGGTCTGGTGGCCGAGCACGCGGTTCTCCCACAGCGACGCCTCGAGCAGCAGCCCCTGTCTGTGCCGGTCCTCCGGAATGTAGCCGATTCCGGACTCCCTGCGCCTGAGCGTGGACCAGTCGCTGATGTCCTGCCCGTCCAGCCCGATGCCGCCGTGCGCGGGCCTGATGCCCATGATCGCCTCTATCAGCTCGGACTGGCCGTTGCCCTCGACCCCGGCGATGCCGAGGATCTCGCCTCTGTGGATCTCGAACGAGACGTCGTCGAGGAGCAGCCTCTTGCCGAGGTCGGCTCCCTGGTCGTGGCCGTCGGCCGCCACGGTGAGGTGCTCGACCTTCAGCGTCACGATGTCGGTCACCGTGGACTCGCGGGTCTCGGGCGTGGGCAGCTCGCTGCCGACCATCAGTTCGGCGAGCTGACGCGCTGTGACCTCGCCGGGGTCCACGCTCGCGACCGTGGTGCCGCGCCTGATCACGGTGATCGCGTCGGCGATGCCGAGCACCTCGTCGAGCTTGTGCGAGATGAAGATGACGGTCAGGCCGTCGGCCTTGAGCTCGCGCAGGTTCTGGAAGAGCTCCTCGACCTCCTGCGGCACCAGGACAGCCGTCGGCTCGTCGAGGATCAGGATGCGGGCACCGCGGTAGAGGACCTTGAGGATCTCCACGCGCTGGCGGTCGCCGACGCCGAGGTCCTCCACGAGCCTGTCGGGATCGACCCGCAGTCCGTGGCTCTCGGCCAGCTCGGTGATGCGTTTCCTGGCGGAGGCGGTGTCCAGCCTGCCGCCCTTCTTCGGCTCGGCGCCGAGGACGATGTTCTCCAGCACGGTGAGGTTGTCGGCCAGCATGAAGTGCTGGTGGACCATGCCGATGCCGACGCCGATGGCGTCGCTGGGCGTGCGGAAGCTCACTTCCTCGCCGTTGACCCTGATGGTGCCCTCGTCCGGCTTCTGCATGCCGTACAGGATCTTCATCAGGGTGGACTTGCCCGCGCCGTTCTCCCCGACGATGGCGTGCACGGTGCCCTGTTGGACGGTGATGCGGATGTCGTGGTTCGCGACGACACCGGGGAAACGCTTGGTGATGCCCTCCAGCTCTACGGCGGGTTTCACCGTGGCCAGGGTGTCAGCACTCATTTCGCCTCTCCTAGCGGGGGGCGGGGGATAGACGGAAGGCCCGAAGTGGGGACTCCGGGCCCTCAGCTGTCACTCCTACCCCGATTACGGCTTCGACGGAACCGTGATTTTGCCGTCGACGATGTCCTTCTTTGCCGCGTCGAGCTTGTCCTTGATGTCGTCGATCTCGCCGCCGGTGGTGGACAGGCCCACGCCATCGACCTTGAGGTCGTAGGTGACGTTGGTGCCGCCCTTGGCGCCGCCCTGGAAGGCCTTGATGAACTCGAAGACGCCGACGTCGACGCGCTTGAGCATCGAGGTCATGATGACCGGCTGCAGGTCGGCTTCCTTGACCGTCTGGCGCTGGTCGGAGTCGACGCCGATGGCCTTCTTCTTGGCCGCGGCCGCCGCCTGGAACACGCCGAGGCCGGAGTCGCCGGCGGCGTGGTAGACGATGTCCGCGCCGTCCTGGTACATCTTCTCGGCCGCGACCTTGCCCTTGTCGGGGGCCTTGAAGCCGGAGAAGTCACCGTCGGGGGTGAGGTACTTGATGTCGATCTTCTCGTCCGGCTTGACCGACTTCACGCCCGCCACGAAGCCCGCCTCGAACTTCTTGATCAGGTCGTTCTCGACGCCGCCGACGAAGCCCACGTGGTTGGCCGTGGACTTGGTGGCCGCCGCAACGCCCGCCAGGTAGGAGCCCTGCTCCTCGGCGAACAGCAGGCCGGTCACGTTGGGCCCGTTGGAGGCGGAGTCGACCACCGCGAACTGGATGTCGGGGTATTCGGCCGCCGTCTTCTTGATGTCGTCGCCGTAGGCGAAGCCGACACCGATGATGGGGTTGTAGCCCGCGTCCGCGAGCTGGCGCAGCAGGTCACCGCGGTTGGAGCCGTCGGCCGCCGGGCTCAGCTCCTTGATGTCCGCGCCGAGGTCCGTCTTGGCCTTCTCCAGGCCGGCGTAGGCGGCGTCGTTGAACGACTTGTCACCCCGGCCGCCGACGTCGAACGCCAGTCCTACCTTGAGACCGCCCTTCGGCGCCTCGCTGCTCGCACCGGCGCTGCTGGGCGCCTCGCTGGCCGTGGTACCCCCACCACTGCCGCCGCAGGCCGCCGCTGCCATGAGCATGACGCCGGCCACAGAGCCGATCGCCACCCTGTTGAATCGCTTGCCGAGCAAGGCGACTCCCTTCCATTTCCCCGTCGTCCTCGCCGCTGTCAGGCCCAAAGAACGTACGGCACCTGCACGGAAGATAGTTGCTTGACCAGGGCGAACCAAACTGGCACACAGGGTCGAAACCGCTCCGTTATCGACATCACTCGCGTCCGTGACCTGAAGCACGATTCGGACACACGTTGCGACACAGGGAAAGATTTGCCCAACTTTGACCTCTTGTGTCAGCGCGAATCATGACGGAGATTCCGACAGACGGTGGAAGTCTCATTTCGGAGCCCGCATGCGCCCTTGGAAGTCACTGACCGTATCTCTGGCCGCGCTGCTCGTCGTGGCCTTGAGCGGCACCACGCCCGCCACGGCCGGCACCCCGGCCATCAAGATCGAGAACAACGCCACCCAGCCGGTCTTCTCCAGGGCGGATGCCGTGAAGCAGACGGTGTTCGTCGAGGTCGCGGGGACCGACAGCGACAACGACGGCAAGCCCGACCGGGTGGCCGTGGACATCCTGCGGCCCAAGGAGACCGACCAGGGGCTGAAGGTCCCGGTCATCATGGAGGCCAGCCCGTACTTCGCCGGCGGCAACGACGTCGCCAACCACCCCGTGGACGTGGACGAGAGCGGCAACCCGCTGCCCGCCATGAGCGCATTGGCGAACAAGCTGGCCGCCGAGCCGTTCGACGGCTACTACGACAACTACTTCCTGCCCCGCGGGTACGCCGTCGCGCTGGTGGAGAACCTCGGCAGCGGCCGCGCCACCGGCTGCCCCACCTCCGGCGACCGCAACGAGACGGCCGGCCCGAAGGCCGCGATCGACTGGCTGAACGGCCGCGCCAAGGGCTTCGACGCCGACGGCAACCCGGTCGAGGCCACCTGGTCCACGGGCAAGGTCGGCATGATCGGCGTCTCGTACAACGGCACGCTGCCCAACGCGGTCGCCACGACAGGCGTCGAGGGCCTGGAGACGATCGTCCCGATCGCCTCCATCTCCAGCTGGTACGACTACTACCGCGCCAACGGCGGCGTCCTCGCGCCCGGCGGGTTCCAGGGCGAGGACCTGGACGTGCTCGCCAAGTACGTGCTGACCAGGGAGAACGGTCAGGAGGCCTGCGGCGCACTGGTCGACCGGATCACCGCCGCCGAGGACCGCGTCACCGGCGACTACAGCCCCATGTGGGACGCCCGCAACTACCTGAACGACGTCGGCAAGGTCAAGGCCAGCGTCTTCCTCGTGCACGGGCTCAACGACTGGAACGTCAAGACCAAGCAGTTCGCGCAGTGGTGGTACGCCCTGGCCAAGCGGCACGTGCCGCGCAAGATCTGGCTGCACCAGGGCACCCACATGAACCCCTTCAACCTGCGCACGGTCGAGTGGCTGCGCCAGCTGCACGGCTGGTTCGACTACTGGCTGTACGGGATCGACTCGGGCATCATGCGCGAGCCGCAGGCGGACGTGGAGATCGCGCCCGGTCAGTGGGCCCAGCACGCCTCCTGGCCGCTGCCCGGCGCGGCCACCGTGCCCCTCTGGCCGGGCTCGGGCTCGAAGCTGGGGCCGGCGCCGAGCCCGCGATCGGCCAAGGAGACGTTCACGGACCAGAAGGTCAGGACGGCCGAGCAGTTGGTGGAGGCCACGGGGGCCGATCCGAACCGGCTGGCGTACGTGACCGGTGACCTGCCCGCCGACGTGCGGATCTCCGGCACGCCCACGGTGTCGGTGCGGGCCTCGCTGAAGGACGGCGCGTCGCCGTATCTGACGGCGTTGCTGGTGGACTACGGCACGGACGTCCGCGCGAACGGCACCCTGCTCTCAACGGGCCAGACCTACTGCTACGGCCAGGGCATCCCGGGTGACACGGGCTGCACGACGCTCAGGACGCTCGGCACGGCCACGACCCCGTACAAGATCGTCACGAGGGGGTGGCTGGACGTCCGCAACCGGCACCGCCCGGACAGGACGGAGGCTCTTCGCCCCGGCAAGGAGTACACCTTCACCTGGGACTTCCAGCCGACGGACTATCTGTTCAAGAAGGGCCACCGGCTGGGCCTGGTGATCATTTCGACCGACTACGACTACACCCTGCGGTACCCGCCGGGCACCAAGATCACAGTGTCGCCGGGGCAGTCGTCACTGCGACTGCCCGTGGCCCTCGGCAGAATGCCGCAGGTCTAGGCCCGCAATCCCACAAAGACCCCCCGCCGAAAGCACGGCGGGGGGCAGGAGCGCCGCGACCTCAAAGGGAGCGCCCAGACCCTTTCCCTCTCTCCCCCAAAGGGACCCCGCCGAAGTGCGGCGGGGGCGGGGAGGGCGGTGAGGGGCGTAAACGGGGTTCAGGCCATCGCGGTGGTGACCGAGTCGAGCGGCCCGACCTCCCACAGCGCGGTCAGCGCGGTGGCGGCCATGACGCGCACGCCCATCGCGATCGCCTTCTCGTCCACGTCGAACGTGCCCTGGTGGATGTCGTACGTCAGACCGCCGGGCGAGCGGGTGCCCAGGCGGGCGAAGGCGCCGGGGATCGACTCTAGGTACCACGCGAAGTCCTCGCCGCCGAGCGACTGCTGGGTCGGGACCACCGCGCCCGCGCCCAGCACGCGCTCGGCGGCCTCGGCCAGCATCTCGACGCTGACCTCGTCGTTGACCACGGGCGGCACGCCGCGCGTGTAGTCCATCGTGGCCTCCACACCGTAGGCGGAGGCGACCGACTCCAGGAGGGACTTGATCAGGTCGGGCGCGGCGTGCCAGGCGTTCTCGTCGAGGCAGCGGACCGTGCCCTCGGCGACGCCGTCGTCGGGGATCGCGTTGGCCGCCGAGCCCGCCTCGACCCTGCCCCAGACGAGGCTGAGCGAGGAACGGGGGTCGACGCGGCGCGACAGGGCGGCGGGCAGCTCGGTGAGGATCTTGGCCAGGGCGAAGACCAGGTCGGCCGTCAGGTGAGGGCGGGCGGTGTGGCCGCCGGGGCCGGAGACCCTGACGGTCAGCTTGTCGCAGGCCGAGGTGATCGGGCCGGGCTTGAGCCCGACCTGGCCGACGTCCACGCGCGGGTCGCAGTGGAGACCGAAGATGCGGTCGACGCCGCTGATGCCGCCCTGCGCCATGACCTCGAGCGCGCCGCCGGGCAGCTCCTCGGCGGGCTGGAAGATCAGGCGCACGCGGCCGGGCAGCAGGCCCGCGGCGGCCTGCTGGGCGAGGAAGAGCGAGGTGCCGAGCAGGACCGTGGTGTGCACGTCGTGGCCGCAGGCATGGCAGGCCCCGGCCACGGTGGAGCGGTAGGACACGTCCTTCTCGTCCTGCAGGGGCAGCGCGTCGATGTCGGCGCGCAGCGCGATCGTCGGGCCGTCGCCGCTGCCCACGTCACAGATCAGACCGGTGCCGCGCGGGAGCACAGAAGGGGCCAGGCCGGCGGCAGTGAGCCGCTCGGCGATCCGCTGCGTCGTGCGATATTCGGCGAAGGCCAGCTCAGGGTGCGAGTGGATGTCGCGGCGAAACGCCACGAGGTCCTGTTCGGTCTCCGCCAGGAACGCGTCGAGTTCGCCCCGCAGCTCACGTCCCCTCATATGTCACCATCCCGTCCATGCCGCGCGCCCCAATATGTCCGACCATCGCGGCTCGTGCGCTCTGAAAGCTCGTACGCCCGCCGTGGCCCCCCGGTCGAGCGGCCGCTCGGCGAATCAAAAAACACACCCACTTGTCGGGGTGCGCGAGATCGTCAGCATGGGCTTGCGCGTCGTCAGGCGCGAGTGCCGCTGCAGCCCGGGAGCACAGCGGTCGGCCGTGAGCCCGATGGCGATGCTTCGACTTTATCGCCCTCACGAGAGTTCTCGGCGACGGATATGCCAAAAACTCCCCCCAGCATGGCCCCTAAACCTCAGGTGACCATGCTCGCGAGCACACGCCGGATCCGGAAATAGTTACAACGGATCAGTAGATCGTGACCCGATGTCGCCACTTCCAAACGTGGTCAGCGATTCCGAATCCTGTCACCTTCTGTCATGGTCATCACACTTCGGCGGTGGCTGCATTTGAGAAGAATGCGTGTTTCACTCGCTATATGATCACTAATATCCCGTTCGGGGAGAAGTATGCTGGGTTGAGCATCTTCAAGCCGAGCGAGGGGACCATGGTGGTCGTACCCTCGCTCTCGCTTCCGCAGGACGAGCTTCGCCGGATCACCGGAGCCAGATCGTACGAGGAGCGCCTGCTCTTCCTGCTGCTCACGCTGCGCGAACCCGGGATCAAGGTGGTCTACCTCTCCACCGCGCCCGTCGATCCCGACATCGTCGAGTACTACCTCGGGTTCCTGCCCGATCCGGATGACGCCGCCAAGCGGCTCACGCTGATCAGCCTCGACGATCCCTGGTCCCAGCCGCTGACCAAGTCCCTGCTCGCCCGACCCGACGCGCTGGAGCAGTTGCGCGCGGCCGTCGAGGGCGACGCCTGGCTGGTGCCGTTCGTCCTGAGCGAGCTCGAGGAGGAGCTCGCCTCGTTACTCAACGTCCCCCTCTACGGCCCGGCCACCTCTCTGGCCTATTACGGCTCCAAGAGCGGGTCGCGCGAGGTCGGTCACGAGGCGGGCGTGCCGATGGCACGGGGCTTCGGCGACGTGCGGAACGTGCTGGAGATCGAGGAGGCGATCGAGGCCCTGCCGGGTGAGCGGGTGATCGTCAAGCTGAACGACGGCTACTCCGGACTCGGCAACGCGATCGTCCCCAAGGCCGACAGGTCGCAGACCAGCTTCTCGGCGGCCGACGAGACCTGGGACAGCTTCACCGCGAAGATCAGGGACCGCGGGGCGGTGGTCGAGGAGTTCATCGAGCACCGGCCGCTGTACTACCCGAGCGCGCTGGCCCAGATCACGCCCGGTGGCGACGCGCAGGTCCTGGCCACGCACGACCAGGTGCTCGGCGGGCCGAACGGCCACGTCTACCAGGGCTGCACGTTCCCTGCCGCGCCGGAGTACCGCGCCGAGGTGGGCGCGGCGGCCGAGAGGATCGCGCGGGTCCTGGCCGGGCGGGGCGTGGTGGGGCTGTTCGGCATGGACTTCTTCGCGCTGAAGGCCGACGCCGGGTACGCGGCGCTGCTGTGCGAGATCAACCTGCGGATCGGCGGCACCACGCATCCGCTCGGCGCGGCCGTGCTGACGACCGGCGCCTCGTACGATCCGGCCAGCGGCCTCCTCATGTCCGAAAATCAGCCGAAGTTCTATACGGCGACCGACAATTGCTCCTCCTCCTGCCTGCGGGGGCGCGCCCCCGGCGAGATCATGCGTACGGCCGAGCGGCTCGGGATCGGCTTCGACGCGGAGCGGCGCACCGGGAACGTGTTCCATCTGCTCGGGGCCATCCCCGAGCACGGCAAGCTGGGCTTCACCTCGATAGGCGACTCACGTGAGGAGGCCGACGAGCTGCACGCCCTCACCCGGCGTCTCCTGTGCGGCCCTTGACGGGCTGCGCACCCGGCGCCTGCTTCGTGGCGCCCTGGAAGCCACGCCAGCCGATGATCCCCAACACGACGGCGAGGATGATGTTCACCGCGATCAGGATGCCGTGGACCACGTAGAAGCTGGTCGGATGCCCGTCGGCCAAGTTAAAACCCAGGTTCACCCATTCAAAGATCATGAATACGCCCAGGATGATGAGGAATCCGGCGATCTTTCGCGACATCAGTGCCTCTCTTGTATCAAAGGTGGATCTTCGGGGGATGTGTCGCCACATGGGCATTCACACGAAGCTACGCTGAGACCGCCATGTGGACGAAAATCCTGCCGGTCACGGCACTCATCGCCTCGGTCTCGCTCACCGGGGGGACCGCATATGCCGCGCCGACGACGCCGGTCGGCGGCCAGGCGCTGGGCAGCCACGGTCTCGTGACGCCCGCGGGCGTCAAGGAGCCGCCCAAGACCCAGGCTACGTCGTTCGTCATCGCGGACGTGGAGACAGGTGATGTGCTCGCCGCCAAGGACGCCCACGGGCGATACCTGCCGGCCAGCACGCTCAAGACACTGACCGCGCTCACCCTCATTCCCAAGCTCGACAAGAACCGCAGGATCCGCCCCAGCGACAACGCCTGCAACCAGGAGGGTACGGCGGTCGGCCTGTCGGTCAAGACGACGTACAAGATCGACGACCTGTTCAGGGCGATGATGATGTCGTCGGGCAACGACGCGGCCATGGCACTTGCCGAGACGAACGGCGGCCTGGCCAAGACCATGCGTGACATGAACGCCGAGGCCAAGCGGCTGCAGGCGTACGACACCGTGGCGAAGACGCCCAGCGGGCTGGACAAGCCGGGGCAGAGCAGCTCGGCGTACGACCTGGCGCTGATCGCCCGCGCCGGCCTCGCTAATCCCGCATTCCGCGGATATATCAGTACAAAGACCGCTAACTTTCCTGCCCCCAAGGGCCACTACGAGATCAGCAACCACAACAAGCTGCTCTGGCGCTACAAGGGCATGATCGGCGTCAAGAACGGCTGGACCTCGAAGGCCCTGGGGAGCTTCGTGGGTGCGGCGAACCGCGACGGGCACACGATCGTGGTGAGCATCATGCGCCACGAGGGCTACTTCTGGGACGAGGTGGCCAAGCTGCTCGACTGGGGCTTCTCGGTCAGAGGCAAGGCCCAGCCGGTCGGGAAGCTCGTGGACCCGATCCCGGACGCCCAGGCCGCCCCGCGGGCTTCGGCGCCTGCCTCGCACGTCACGCCGGCCGCCCAGCCGCCGCTGCTGGACAGGGCCGCCAAGCAGAGTGACTCCACCAAGCTCATCGGGTCCGTGGTGATCGGTGGAGGGTTGCTGTTCGGGCTGATCTGGCTCGGGTACGGCATCCGCCGCCGTCGCCGCGACAGGTCACGCGTCTGAGGTCGTCGCAGGTCCGGAGGCCTTGCCGTCCGGCCGGGGTCGCGTACGCGGCTCTGACGCCCGCTCCGGGCCGCATGCCTTGTGCGGCTCCTGCCCCTCGTCCGGCCGCGCGCCCGAGGACGGGATCGGAGAGGGGGACGGCGGCGGGCAGTAGCCGGCGGTGGCCGTCCAGGCGGCGACATAGAGCACGAGCCTGGCCGAGAAGTTGATCCAGATGAGCAACCCGACGATGACGGCGAACGTGCCGTAGATCGGGTTGCTCAGCGTGTGCCCGAGCAGCAGCGTCGCCACCTGCTTGAGCAGCCCGAATCCGATCGCGCCCAGCAACGCCCCCTTGGCGATCACCCGGAACGGCTGGCTCGGCCTGGCCACCCAGCCGAGCAGGATCACGAACAGCAGCCAGTCGGCCCCCACGCTCGCCGCGACGGCCGCCGCCCGCAATCCCCAGGTGGTCACTTCCGACTCGCTGCCGAAGACGAGGTGCATGACCTTGTCCGTGGCCGTGGTGGCGAACCCGGCGACCAGCACGGACGCGATCATCGTCACCCCGATCAGGATCAGCGAGGCCAGGTCGCGTAGCTTGCCCAGGAAGAAGTTGAGCGGCGGCGTGGTGATCATCGACATCTCGCGCAACGCCCCGCGCAGCGCGTCCAGGGCGCCGAGCCCGGCGTAGAGGAGACCGAGCAGGCCGATGATCCCCGCGGTCTCCTTGGCCATGCCGATGGCCTCGAGGTTGAGCTGGCCGGCGATGCCGGGCAGCCGTTCGACGATGGCCTGTTCCAGGGCCTTCCTGGTGGTCGCGCTGGTCGCCACCACGAACCCGAGCACCGCGTACGAGAGGGAGATCAGCGGGAAGAACGACAGGAACGCGAAGTACGTGACCGCGCCCGCCAGCCGGTCGCCGTTCTGGACCTGGTAGCGCTGGATCGCCCTGATCAGATGGTCGAACCACCGCCGGCGGACCCGCCAGGAGTCCACCTTGCCGCGGCCCCAGGCCTTGATCGCCTCGATCCGCTCCGTCAAGCTGGCCATCACGCGCCTCCCGGCGACCCACTGCGGCGGTCAGGTGGCGACGACCGTACCAGCCGATTCGGTGAGGGCCGCGAGGACCGCCGCCAGGTCATGGTGGAGCAACTGCCCACCACGCTTGACCACACGCCCCGCGACCAGCACGGTGTCCACCGAGCTGGTGTCGGCGTTCAGCACGACGGCGCCGATCGGGTCGTGGGCCGCCGCCATGCCGAGGGTGTCGGCCCGCAGCAGCATCAGGTCGGCCTGCTTGCCCGGCCGCAGCGAGCCGACGACGTCCGCCAGGCCGAGCACCTCGGCGCCCTCGATCGTGGCCATGCGTAGCGCGTCGCGGGTGGTGAAGCTCATCCCCGCGCCACCCGGGCGGCCGCGTTCGAGCAGGTGGACGGTCCGCATCAGGCTGAACATGTCTCCGGGCGCGCACACCACCGTGTCGGCGCCGAGGCCCGTCGGGATGCCCGCCGCCCTGGCGCGGCCCGCGGACGGGTAGCCGAGCCCCAGGTTCATCTCGTCCACGGGGGCGAGTGAGGCGGTGCCGCCGGCGGCGGCGATGCGCTTGAGCTCCTCGTCGCTGTAATGCAGCGCGTGCACGAATGTCGTGGGGGTGGCGAGCAGCCCGTTCGACTCCAGGAACGAGAGCCCCTGAGCGGCGCTCTCAGGGCCGTGGCCGCCCAGGTGCGCGGTGACCGGGAGGCCGAGCTCGGCGGCCACGCGCCACTCCTCCAGCGCCCGCTCCTCCCCCGCGATCTCCGGGCCGAGGGCGGCGACCGCCATCGTGACCAGGCCGGATGCGCTGGAGAGCACGTCGTGCACCCTCCGGGTCTCCCTGGTCAGCTCGCCGGGCTGACCGCCGTGGCAGTAGCCGAACACGGCCCTGATGCCGGATTCGTGCAGCGCCCGCACAACGGCTTCGGTGTGGCCGGGGCTGAACTGGATGTGCGACCAGTCGAGCAGCGTGGTGATGCCCGCGTCCAGGCACTCCAGCGCGCCCGCCAGGTTGCCCGCGTAGACGTCCTGAGGGCGGTAACGGGGGGCGAGCTCGGTGAGGACCCGGCGCAGGTAGCCGTCGAACGCGATGTCGGGCGCGACGGCCCTGATGCCGGCCTGCCAGGTGTGGCGGTGGGTGTCGACGAACCCGGGGAGCACGATCCGCCCGGTCGCGTCGATGACCTCGGCCCCCGGGCCCTCGGGGAGGCCGGGGCCCACTTCTGCGATGGCGCCGTGCTCGATCCGTACGTCCACCCGGCCCAGCACGACGGGTTCGGGCTCGGTGTCGACGACGACGCCGTTCTTGATCAGGATGGTGGATGCCATGACCAAAAGCTTAATGAAAAGCTTTTTTGAAAGCAATCCGCTGCTCGGTATGCTCGATGGCGTGCAGCCCGACGAGATCGACGCGATGGTCCCCCGGTGGGAGGAAGCAGGCCTGTCGCCGTCGCTCATCGCCGCGCTGGAGCTGGGCAAGCGGATGTCGCGGCTCCATCTGACCTTCGACCAGGCGGTCAAGGCCGAGCTGGCCGAGCTGGGGCTGACATACGCCGAGTTCGACGTGCTGGCCGCGCTGAGCCGGGCGGCAGCGCCGTACCGGATGAAGCCGAGTGAGCTGTCGAAGGCGCTGTTCCTCACCTCCGGAGGGATCAGCAACGTGCTGCAGCGCCTGACGGCGGCGGGATACGTCGAGCGCGAGGCCAACTCGGGTGACGCGCGCAGCCGCTGGGTCCAGCTCACCGACGAGGGACGGCGCGTGACGGATGCCGCCCTGGAGGCCTCCGGGCGGGCCTACAGCGAGGTGGCGTCCGGGATCCCGGACGAGGTCGTACGGGGGGCGGCCGACGCGCTTCGCGAGGTCCTCTCGCACGTCGGCCGCCGCCGCTACCGCTGACCCGCCGGCTGGATCAGCTCTCCCGCAACCCGTGGCGGGCCGCCCAGGCGTTGAGCGCGGCCGCGATGGCCTCGGGGCGGTCCTCCGGAGCGTGGTGGCCGGCCGGGCCACAGTGCTCGACCTCCAAGGCGGCGATGTTCTCCACGCACCAGGCCGCCATCTCCTCACCGATCAGCAACGTCGGCGAGGAGTCGAAGGTGAGCAGCAGCTTGGGCACCTCGAAGCTGCCGCCCAGCCACTTCCCGTACCCATCCACCCGATCCGCCACGTCGGCGGGCTCGCCGTCGAGCGGGAACGACCGGGCCCATTCCAGCAGCGGCCGCCGGCTCTCCCGGGTGGGGTACGGCGCCAGGTACGACTGCTTCTCCTCCTCGCTCAAGCTCGACAGCACCCCGCCCGTGAACGCCGTCTCCACGAGGAAGTTCTGATCGAGCGCCAGCGACTCCCCCTTGGCGCTCCTGATCAGCTCGGCACGGGCACGCGGACCTTCGCCCAGGTCATCCCAGCTCATCGTGCGGACGAAGGTCTCCATGAACGCCACGCCACGCACCCGTCCCGGATGCCGGGCCGCCCAGTCGAACCCGAGCGCGCCTCCCCAGTCGTGCCCCACCAGCACCACCTCGTCCAATCCGAGCGCGTCGAACCAGGCGTCGAGGTAGCGGGCGTGGTCACCGAACCGGTACGGAATGTCGGGCTTCCCCGAGCGCCCCATGCCGATGAGGTCAGGAGCCAGCAGCCGCCCGTCCACCTCCGGCAGCACGTTTCGCCACAGTCGGGAGGACGCCGGATTCCCGTGCAGGAACACGATGGGCAATCCGGAACCACTGGAGTCCTCGTAGTACATGGTCGAGTCGAGCACGTCGATCTCAGGCATGACGATCCTTCTTTCGTAAGTTGGACTAACGTTCGTCGCACTAACGAATATACATCGTTAGTGGCACTAACGCAACGGGATAGGATCGGGAAGCATGAACATGACGGACGACACGCCGGCCACCCCCGTCTCGCTGCGCCTCCTGCCCAGCAGGATGTTGTCGCTGGTCGCGATGCACTCCGACCGGCTCGTGAGCGAGGGCCTGGCCCGCGCCGACGCCCGCAAGTGGCACTACGCGGCGCTCGTCGCGCTGCGCGAGGCCGGCCCGGCGAGCCAGGCCGAGCTGAGCAGACGCACCGGCATCTACCGCAGCGACCTGGTCGCCGTCATCAACGAGCTGGCGGAGCGCGGGTTCGTGGAGCGCGCCCCCGACCCCGCCGACCGCCGCCGCAACGTCATCACCATCACGCCGGAGGGCCTCCGGCACGTCCGTCGACTGCACACGCTCATCGCGGGGCTTCAGGACGACGTTCTGGCCCCTTTGAGTCAACCGGAACGCGAGCAGTTCTCGGCTTTCCTGGCCCGCCTGCTGGAGCACCATTCGGGCCGTGGCAGCTCCCCTGAGCAGGACTGAATCCATGGCAGGCGATCTCCGGGAGCCCTAGCCTGAGGGAACGTTGAGACCGACCCAGGAGGCGCCACGCCTATGGCCGAAATCAGCACCGGACAGATGATCAGGCTCCAGCGCGAGCGAAGGGGCATGAGCACCACCGCGCTGGCGACCCAGTCCGGCTGCACCCCCAGGCACATCGAGCTGGTCGAGCACGGCAAGCGAACACCCTCACTCCCCCTGCTCCGGGAGATCGCCAAAGTGCTGGGCGTGCGCACGGCCGTGCTCTTAGGCGAAGCTCCGCGTGACTCGCACGAGCCCAGCAGGCCGCAGATCAGCGACATCGAGCGCGCCCTGTTCACCTGCCGCTCGCTGGAGCCCGACATCGAGCCGCCCGACGCCGACCAGCTCGCCGAACGCGTGGCGGCGGCGCGCAACGCCTGGTTCACCTCGACGCGCCGTTATTCGATCCTGATGTCGGCCCTGCCGTCCCTGATAACCGACGCCGAGAACGTCGCGCTCGAGGGCACGCCGCAGGCGCACAGCGTGGCGTCGGACGCGTACATGCTGGCCAGGGGCGTGCTCAAGCATCTGCGACGGGTGGACCTCGCGCATCTCGCGGCGGACCGGGCCATGCGCTTCGCGGAGGAGACGGCGGATCCGCTGATTCGCGCGTGGGCGTACTGGAATCTGGGACAGTCGATGCTGGCCGACGACATGCACCAGATCGCGTACGACATCGCCCGGCGTGGTCTGGAGATCCTTGAGCCGCACGTCGCCGACGGCGACGACCGCCACATCAAGGCGCTCGGCGCGCTGCACCTGCTCGCCGCGGTCAGCGCGGCCCGCGGGGGCAACGACGACGAGGCCAGGGAGCGGGTACGCGGGCCCGCCGCGCAGCTCGCGCAGCGCGTGGAGGACGGGTCCGGCGTCTACGACCTGGCCTTCTTCGGGCCCACCAACGTCGCCATCCACATGGCCGGCATCGAGAGCGACACCGGCCGTCCGGAGGCGGTGCTGCAGATCGCCGACGACATCGACCTGCGGCGGACGCCGTCCATCGAGCGGCGCACCACCCATCTGTGCCAGGTCGCCCGCGCCTGCGAGGACGTGGGCGACGACGCCGCCAGCCTGCTCCACCTGCTGCGGATCGAGCGCGAGAGCCCAGAGGAGCTCGACCACAAGCTGCTGCTGAGGGAGATGGTGCGGTCGCTGGCCCGGCGGGCGCGGCCGTCGTGGGCCCCGGAGGTCCGCCATCTCGCCGAACGCCACGACATCGCGAACTAAGAGTTCGGTCGCGGCGAACAGGGAGATCTCTTGCTCGAGTTCGTCACGGAACGGGGCGAGAGTGACACGCTGCGCTCATGACCAGTGCGCCGAGTGCCGATTTCGTCATGGAACGACTGCTCCAGGAGGCCACGAGGGAGTTCCCGGGGTGGTCGTTCCAGCGGGATCGTCTGGGCTGGACCGCCACTCACGGCGACATCCAGCTCACCAGGCCGACCCTGGCCGCCCTGCGTGCCCTGCTGCGGGTTCACCGGGCGGCACCGAGCCAGCCTGGGCAAGCCCTGCGCGGCTAGGACCACGGTCCCCCTGCCGCCATCCTCACGAAGGGTCCGGCAATTCATACTTCCGCCCGATTTTCAGCCGCCGGGAGCCGGTTGAAGATCAGTTCATGCGTAGATTCGCAGCATTGTTGTTCGGGCTCTTAGCCCCCGTCTCCCTTCTCACGCCGATGGCCGCAGCCACGACGCAGGCCGCCTCGGACACGATCTCCTGGGCACCCTGCCAGGAAGATCCGGCCGTGGAATGCGGGACGCTCACCGTACCGATCGACTGGAGCCGACCGGCGAGCGGCACCTTCGACGTGGGCGTCGCCCGCCGCAAGGCCGCCGATCCGGCCGCCAGGGTCGGCGCCCTCGTCCTGGGGGCGGGCGGTCCTGGCGGTTCGGGGGTGAATCTGGTCAGCCAGAGCACGCGGATGCTCAGCCCCGAGGTCCTGCGCCGCTTCGACATCGTCGGCCTCGACCCGCGCGGCACGAACCGGAGCCACCCCGTGGTCTGCTCCACTGACCTGCTCATGCAGGCCCCGGATCCGATCTTCAAGAGCCAGGCCGACTTCGACCGGGCGCTGGACTACAACGCGCGCCTGCGTGCCGACTGCAGGGCCCGCACCGGCCCGCTGTTCGACCACGTCGACTCCCTCAGCACCGCGGCCGACCTCGACGCCTTCCGCGCCGCGCTCGGCGAGGAGAAACTGACCTTCTGGGGCGGCTCCTACGGCACCCTCCTCGGCCAGCTGTACGCCGAGCGCTACCCGGAGCGTGTCCGCGCCTTCGTCCTCGACAGCACGATGGATCACAGTCTGGGCACGCAGGGCTTCATGGACACCGAGGCCTGGGGCGCGCAGGACGCCTTCAACGAGTTCGTGGCCTGGTGCGGCCGGGACAGCCGCTGCCTGCAGCACGGCAACGACGTCCGTGCGTTCTGGAGGGATCTGCTGGCCCGCGCCGATCGCGGCGAGCTGCACGTGCCGGAGGAGCCCGGCACTCAGGTGACCGCGTTCATGCTCATCAGCGCCGCCGTGGGCCACTTCTACGATCCGGCCAACTGGCAGCCGTTCTCCCAGCTGCTCGCCGATCTCGACAGCGGCCGGTCGCCGAGCCCGGGTGCTCTGCCCATGTCGGCCGACACCACGCAGGAGGTCAGCCCCAACCCGATGCAGATCTTCTGCCTGGACTTCCGGCTGCCCATCCGCGACTACAGGGAGTACGCCAAGCACCTGCGCCGCCTGGCGAAGATCGCGCCCGACATGCGGTACAGCTCTCTGTCGCTCGGCCCGGTCATCTCGTGCCTCGGACAGCCTGACCCGATCCCCAACCCGCAACATCGCCTGAAGGTCCGTACGGGCACGCCGGTGCTGGTCGCCAACTCCCTGCACGACCCGGCCACCGTCTACCCGTGGGCCGTGAGCACCGCCCACCAGCTGGGCCGTTCGGGCCGACTGCTCACGTACGAGGGCTGGGGCCACATCGTCTACCGCCGCGGTACGTGCGCCACAGAGGCCATCGACGCCTACCTGATCTCGCGGACCCTGCCGTCGCCGGGCGCCCGTTGCCCGGCCGTCCCGCCTGCCGAGGTCCGGACACTCAACGAGCCCGTCAAACCGCTTCCCGGCACGCCGGGGTGGATGCCTTCCAGGCTCTTCGGGTGAGCTCCGGATGAAGTACGGCTCGTGCGCCTCGTGTGCGCACGAGCCCGCCCGCCTGAGGACCTCAGGAGTCCGGATGAGCCAGGCGGCTGAGCAAGGCCAACGCGTCGTCACGTACCACCGGCTGGAAGAAGGACGCGTCGACGCTCTCGACGGCGGCGATGGCATGCGGAGCCGGCTCGGCGCCGGCATCGGTGACACCCGGCTCACCCAATCCACCCTGGCGGCCCTACGCGCGCTGGTGCGGCTCCATCGGGGGGGCCCGGCGGAACTGACCGAGGAGCCTCAACGGCCGGCGGGGACGCGGCGACTTCGGCACCTCAGCGGCCGGGTTGGTCGAGCACCTTGGCGGCGAAGGCGTCGATGACAGCGGCGACCTGGCCAGGAGCCTTGGCCTGGGCGGCGTGCCCCTGCCCCCGCAGCACCACCCGATCCACCCGCGGCATCACCCGCTCCAGCGCGTCGAGCCTCTTCCCGAGATGCGCCGGACTGCGATCACCACCGAGCAGCACGGTGGGCACCTCGATCCCCGAGTAGGCGTCGAGCCGCACCCCGAGCGAGTCCATGCCCGCGTTGTCCTCGATCTGCGACGGAACGAGCGCCCGCATCCTCGGAACCACCGTCACGAACACCCCGGCCGCGAAAGCCACCCATGCGGGAACCCGCACGGAGCCCCGCAGGAAAACGCTTAATGCCTTCCCCGGCCGACCGGCCGCGATCGCCGCCCTGGCCCGCGCGTGAACCTCGCCGTGCGGCCCGCCGAGCGGCGCCCCGATCACCGTGGGCGGCTCGTACAGGACCGCCCCCGCGAACGCCGACGGGTCGGCCACCAGGGTCTCCAGCGCGATCACGGCACCTGAAGAGTGCCCGACGAGCACCATCGGCCCGCCGCCCAGCGCCGCCACCACCGCCAGGACGTGTTCGACCTCCTGAGCGACCGTGCAGGACACGCCGCCGATATCGAGCCGGTACCGGCGCCGGTGCAGCCGCACGACCTGATGACGCGCGGTGAGCCGGGCGGCCACCTCCCGCCAGGACGAGCCGTCGTCGAGGCCGGGGTGGAGAACGAGCACGATCGGGCCCCGTCCTTCGTCAACAGCCCGCGCCTCTGTGCCGTCGGCCGTCATCACCTTGATCACCAGCTACCCCCTAGCGACGCGAAGGCGAAATTAGCATCGCCAAGGCAGAGCGGCTACTACTCGTCCGGTGGCTTCTCCTCGGTTCGCAGGCGAGCCGCGTCCTGGTACGCCCGTGTCACGGCGGCGATCATGGCGAGCAGCGCGACGACGGGCGCGACGAGCCAGCCGATCTCCCCGGAGACGTACCAGGCGGGAAGCAGTTGCGCGGCGGCCAGGAAGACCCAGAAGCCGGGTGTTCCAGGGACTCTCAAAACCGGCTCTCCCATACGTACCAGGGGCCTTCGAGGTGCGTGTATCCGGTGTGGGACTCGGCCGGCGGCTCCCCGCCGGGGCTCCACGCGAAGCCGTAATGGTCAAGGAACCCGCTGCCGCTCACCAGGAACCGCGCCCCGCCCTCGATCCGCTCGATCGACGTCAGCGGGTAGAGCCCCACCCATTGGTCGGTGTGCTCTGCGGACTCGGCCCCCGAGGTGACTGTCCGGGCGAAGCGTTCCAGGCTCGCCTCCGAGAGCGCGAAACGGGCGGTGAAGGGCAGGTCGGCGTACACCAGGCCGACCACGGTCATGCCTATGACCGGCGCGCATGCCCAGCGCACCCAGTGCCGGCGCAGCCCGGAGCGGCCGTCAAAGCGCAGCAGGGCCACGACGAACCGGGCGGTCCAGACGACGATCGTGGCGAGCCCCAGCATGGGGCCCAGCAATATCAGGGGGAAAAGACCGCCGCCCGGCGTGCTCCAGGCGTTCAGGATGACCAGCGCAAGCAGGGCGACCAGGGGAAGCAGCACCTTGCCGGGCGGACCGGTCAGGATCCGGGTGAGCTCCGGTAACGGAGGTTGCGTGGTGGCATCGTCGGACACGCCGCGAGCGTATCGCGGCCTGCCCGCTACAGCGTGGGAGGAACTGCCGGCCCGCGTCGAATTGCACATCGTGGGCGGGCCCGCCACCGGCCGCTAATGGTCGGCGACCTGGTGGTACGAAAGCTCCTGGATCAAAGCCTACTCAGGCCACCCTGAGAAAACCTTGATGCCTTTCGGGAATTGCATCAAGGGTGGCAGTGGATGACTGGGGCTACGTCGTAGGGACGGGACATTCTCAGCACTCCAGGCACGAGCCGGACCCCCTCCGGCGCCTTGCCACAACTGGACGGCCCCTGATGCCCTTGAGCGGGTCAGCGCAGCCCGAACATGAGCGGGGTCCCAGCCGCACATGCCCCGGACGGCTGCACCGTCACGGCCCGCCCGCTGATCTCCTCGGGCAACAGGGCGACCTTGGGCGATAGCGCGGCCGAAGGCCGCCCGAGGAAGAGCAGCCCGAGCGACAGCGAGGACCGCTCGGGGGGCTCCAGCAGGCCAACCCGGTAACAGGGCAACGGGTGGGTGGAGCCGCGCAACCTACTACAGCGTGGGGAGGAAGCCGACCTTGTCGCGGACCTCGGCCATGGTCTGCCTGGCCACCGCCGACGCGCGTTCCGCGCCGATGGCCAGCAGGCGGTCGAGCTCGGCCTCGTCCGACAGCAGCTTCTCCGTACGCTCCCTGATGGGCGTGAACGCGTCGACCACCGCCTCCGCCACGTCCTTCTTGAACGTGCCGTACCCCTGCCCCTCATACCGGGCCACCAGCTCGGGAATGGGCGTCCCGGTCAGCGCGGACTGGATGCGGAGCAGGTTGGAGATGCCGGGCTTGTTCTCCTCGTCGAACAGCACCTCGGAGCCGGTGTCCGTGACCGCCCGCATGACCTTCTTGCGCAGCGGGCCCGGCTGCTCGAGGACGTCGAGGATGCCGGCGGGGCTCGAGGAGGACTTCGACATCTTCGCCGTCGGGTCCTGGAGGTCGGTGATCTTCTCGACCTCCTTGAGGATGTACGGCTCCGGCAGCGTGAACGTCTCGCCGAAGCGGTGGTTGAAGCGCTGGCCCAGGTCTCGGGTGAGCTCCAGGTGCTGCTTCTGGTCGGCTCCCACCGGGACCCGGTTGGCCTGGTAGAGCAGGATGTCGGCGGCTTGAAGGATCGGGTACGTGAAGAGGCCGACGCTGGCCGCGCTCTCACCGAACTTGGCCGACTTGTCCTTGAACTGGGTCATCCGGGCCGCCTCGCCCATGCCGGTGAGGCAGATCAGGATCCAGGCGAGCTCCGAGTGCTCGCGTACGTGCGACTGCACGAAGACGGTGGACCGCTCCGGGTCGAGGCCGGCGGCGAAGAGCTGGGCGGCGGCCACGCGGCTGCGGCGGCGCAGCGCGTCGGGCTCGGTCGGCACCGTGATCGCGTGGAGGTCGACCACGCAGTAGAAGGCGTCGTGGGTCTCCTGCAGGGTGACCCACTGGCGGACGGCACCAAGGTAGTTGCCCAGGTGGAAAGAGTCCGCTGTGGGCTGGATGCCGGAGAGAACACGAGGTCTGGCCATAGCAGGCAATTGTGTCAGGAATCCCGCTCTGGCGGCGACTCGACTGCCGGACGGTGTTTCACTCTCACCCTGGAGATACGGCGCCCGTCCAGCTCGGTTACTGTCATCTCAAATCCCGTTATTTCCACCTTTTCCCCTACAGATGGCACATGCCCCAGCATCGCCATGACGAATCCGGCCAGGGTCTCGTACGGGCCGTCGGGCAGCCGGATGCCGGTCTCGGTGGCGAAGTCGTTGAGGTTCGTGAGGCCGTCGATCTCGATCTCCCCGGCGGGCAGGACCACGATGTCCTCCTCGACGTCGTATTCGTCCCTGATGTCCCCGATCAGCTCCTCGACGAGGTCCTCCATGGTCACGATGCCCGCCGTGCCGCCGTACTCGTCCACCACGATCGCCAGGTGCTGCCCCTCGTCGCGCATCTCGTTCAGGGTGCTGAGCAGCCGCTTCGACGCGGGCACGAACTTCGCCGCGCGGATCGGCACCACCGCGCTGATCGGCTCGGTCTGGCCGGTGAGCTCGGGGTCCAGCAGGTCACGTACGTGCACGAACCCGATGACCTCGTCGTACGTGTCGCGGTATACGGGGAAACGCGAATGCGGCAGCCCGGCGGCGAGGCGGGCCGCCTCGTCCAGCGGAGTGTCGGCGTCCATGAACTCCACCTCGGTACGCGGCAGCATCACCTCCCTGAGCTGCCGCTTCCCCGCCGCGAACACCTCGCCGATCAGCTTGCGCTCGTCGGCGGTGAGATCGGTGTGCCCGACCACCATGTCGCGCAGCTCCTCGGTGGTGACCTCCTCGCGGCCGGCCTCCGGGTTGCCGCCGAGCAGCCGGACCACGAGGTCGGTGGACTTCGACAACATCCAGATGATCGGCCGCGACAGCGACGCGATCCGGTCGAGGAACGGGGCCACGTACAGCGACAGCCCCTCGGCCCGCTGCAGTGCCAGCCGCTTGGGCGCCAGCTCACCCAGCACCAGCGACGTGTACGAGATCGCCAGAGTCACCAGCACGAGCGCGAGCACGGGAGCGACGGCCTCGGGCACCCGCCAGCGTACGAGCAGGGGCACCAGTTGCCCGGAGAGCCGGTCGGCGCCGAACGCGGCCGACAGCATGGTGGCCACGGTCACGCCGATCTGGACGGCGGACAGGAAGCGGTTGGGGTCGCGGGCGAGCTTGGCCACCCGCTCTCCCCGGCGGCCCCGCTGCGAGAGCTTGCGGACCTGGCTGTCCCGGAGGGAGACCATCGCGATCTCGGCGGCGGCGAAGAAGCCCCCGATCAGGATGAACAGCAGAACCAGGGCGACGTTGGCCGCGACGGTGTCAAACATGGTGGTTGGCAGCGTACTCGGCGGCTTTCCCGCGTATGCTGAACGGCAAGCCGTACAAAATCAAACATATTTGAACAGGAGCACACATGAGGCTATTGGTGACCGGGGGTGCCGGGTACGTCGGCAGCGTCGTCGCGGCGCAGCTCATTGAGGCAGGACACGAGGTGACGGTACTCGACGACCTGTCAACGGGGCATCAGGACGCGGTGCCGGAAGATGCCAGATTTGTCCAAAAAAGCATCACCGAGGCCCATGACGCGCTCGACGGCATGGACGCGGTGCTGCACTTCGCGGCCAAGTCGCTGGTCGGTGAGTCGGTGGAGAAGCCGGGACTCTACTGGTCCAACAACCTCGGTGGCACGCTGGCCCTGCTCGACGCCATGCGGGACAAGGGGGTGGGCAGGATCGTGTTCTCCTCGACGGCGGCCACGTACGGCGAGCCCGAGCGCTCCCCGATCGAGGAGGACGACCCGACGCGCCCGACCAATCCCTACGGGGCCTCCAAGCTGGCCGTCGACACCGCACTGAGCGCGTATGCGCGGATCCGCGGCCTCGGCGCGGTGAGCCTGCGCTACTTCAACGTGGCCGGCGCCTACGGCCGCTACCGTGAGCGGCACACGATCGAGACCCACCTCATCCCGAACGTCCTGAAGGTCGCGACCGGCGAGCGCGAGTCCGTGAACGTCTTCGGCACCGACTACCCGACGCCCGACGGCACCTGCGTGCGCGACTACATCCACGTGGCCGATCTGGCGCGGGCGCACCTGCTGGCGCTGGACGCGATCGTGCCGGGCGAGCACCAGGTCTACAACCTGGGCAGCGGCAGCGGCTTCAGCGTGCAGGAGGTGATCTCGGTCTGCCGTGAGGTCACCGGCCACGAGATCCCGGCCGTCGTCGCGGACCGCCGCCCCGGCGACCCCGCCGTGCTGGTCGCGTCGTCCGCGAGGATCCAGCGAGAGCTGGGCTGGAAGGCCGAACGGCCCTCGCTGCGCGACATCGTTTCCGACGCGTGGGACGCGCTTTCCGCAAATGCGTGATACGGCGCCGCAAAATGTGCTGTGATACCCAAATGTGAGGAACTTTTCACCAAGGGTCACGAAGCTGCTCTTCGGTGTCCTCATTGTGGCGGGTTGCCTTCTGGCCGCCGCAGGCGTGACCTTCGCCACGCCGCAGGCCGCTCCCGCCGTGCAGCAGGTGTCCTGCCCGCCCTGAAGCCCCCCGCGTGAAGCGGGGGGCGGGCAGGCCGGACTCGAGGACTCAGATGAGGCCGAGGTCCTTCACCGCGTCGCGCTCCTCCGCCAGCTCGCGCACGCTGGCGTCGATCCGGTCGCGGGAGAACGCGTCGATCTCGAGACCCTGGATGATCTCGAACTTGCCGTTGGCCGCGCGCACGGGGAACGACGAGATGAGCCCCTCGGGCACCCCGTAGGAGCCGTCGGAGACGACGGCCGCGGAGGTCCACTCGGTGCCGTTGACCCAGTCGTAGACGTGGTCGACCGCCGCGTTGGCCGCCGAGGCGGCCGAGGAGGCGCCACGGGCCTCGATGATGGCGGCGCCGCGCTTGGCCACCGTCGGGATGAACGTCTCGCGCAGCCACTCGGGGTCGACCTGCTCGGCCGCGACCTTGCCGCCGACCTCGGCGTGGAACAGGTCGGGGTACTGCGTCGCGGAGTGGTTGCCCCAGATGGTCATCTTCTTGATCTCGGTGACCGGGACCTGCAGCTTGGCGGCCAGCTGGGACAGCGCGCGGTTGTGGTCGAGCCTGGTCATCGCGGTGAAGCGGTCGGCCGGCACGTCGGGCGCGTTCTGCTGGGCGATGAGCGCGTTGGTGTTGGCCGGGTTGCCCACGACCAGGACCTTGATGTCGTCGGCGGCGTGGTCGTTGATCGCCTTGCCCTGAGGGCCGAAGATGCCGCCGTTGGCGCCGAGCAGGTCGCCGCGCTCCATGCCGGCCTTACGCGGCATGGCGCCGACCAGCAGGGCGACGTTGGCGCCGTCGAAGGCGACGTTGGGGTCGTCGGTGATCTCGATGCCGGACAGCTGCGGGAACGCGCAGTCGTCGAGCTCCATGGCCGTGCCTTCGGCCGCCTTCACCGCCGCCGGGATCTCCAGCAGGCTGAGCTTGACCGGGACGTCGGCGCCGAGCAGCTGCCCCGACGCGATGCGGAACAGCAGTGCGTAGCCGATCTGACCGGCTGCTCCGGTGACGGTGACCTTGACGGGCCCCATGGCCTTCCCCTCACTCGCGGGATATTCGCTGACTTTGGGATGTTACCCGCTCGTCATCAGCAGGTTTCCATCGCGGGCACCTTCAGCTCAGGTGCGAAGTCGACCTTGGCGAAGTGCCTGGTCAGGAGCTGCTTCATGAAGCCCGTGCGGTAGAGGTCGGCGATCACGGCCTTGACCGCCTTGCAGGTCTTCACGTCGCCGTTCCTGATGCCGACGGCGTAGCGCTCGTTGTTGAGCTTGACGCCGAGGATCTTGTAGCGCATGTTCTCGCGCGCGGCGAACCCGGCCAGGATCAGGTCCTCGCCAGGGACCGCGTCCACTTTGCCGCTCCTGAGCAGGTCCATGCAGAGGGCATAGTTGGCGGCGTTGACGGGCTCGACCTTCACCTTGTCCTGCACCTCACCGACGGACGGGCTGTCGGGCGCGCAGAGCTTCTTGCCCTCCAGGTCGTCGAGAGAGTCGATACCGCTGCCCGCGCGGACGAGGACGTCGTGGTGCGCCAGGTAGTACGGCCCGGCGAACTGAGTCTCGCTGTTGTCGACGGAGTATGTGGCCACGACCAGGTCGACCCTGCCGTCGGCCAGGGCGCTGGCCCGGCTGTCCCTGCTGACCTGGAGGAACGCGGTGTCCTTCGCTCCTAACTCCGCGGCGATGCGCTTGGCGACCTCGATGTCGAAGCCCGAGAAGCCGTCGCCGTCCGACAGCCCGACGCCGGGCAGGTCACCCTTGACGCCGATCACGATCTTCCCCGTCTGCGCCACCTTGTCCATCACCGTGTCGAACGTGCTGGGAACCTCCTGCCCAGACGTCTCCGTAGGCTTCGGCTGCTCGCCGAACGCCAGCGGCCAGCCGTTCAGCGCCAGCGCGACGGCCGCGGCGGCGAGCAGGACGATCGCGGTGACCAGCGCGAGCCACACCTTCGCGCGGCGCGACCGCGCGGGCGCGGCGCGCTCGGTCACCGGGTACGGCGCCTCGGGCGGCGCCGTCACGGCCGGCTCGTTCCGGAAGGGCGGCGCCGCCGGGGCCACGTCCTTCTGGGAGGGCGGCACCGTCGGGGCGGCCTCCTTCCGAGCGGGCAGGTCCGTGATCGACCCGGCCGACACCCTGCTGAACGGCGTGGTGTCGTCGCCGGCCACCTGCACGCCCCGGGTGAGCACCGCCGTGGACGCCCCGGCGGTGGACGGCTGGCCGAGCAGCCGCAGCAGGATCTGGTCGGCGGACGGCCGGTCGGCCGGCGACTTGGCCAGCGCGGAGCGCACCACGCTCTGCAGCGGCTCCGGCATCATGCCGACGTCGACCTCGTGGTTGAGAATGCGGTTGAGCACCACCGCGATGGACTTGCCCTCGAACGCCTGTTTCCCGGTGGCCGCGAACGCGATGGTGGCGCCCCACGAGAACACGTCCGTATAGGGCCCCACGTCGTCGCCCGCGATCTGCTCGGGCGCCATGTAGGCGGGCGTGCCGATGGCCCGGCTGGTGATCGTGCCGGTGGAGTCGATGATCCTGGCGATGCCGAAGTCCACCACGCGCGGCCCGTCTGGGGCGATCAGCACGTTGTCGGGCTTGAAGTCCCTGTGGACGATCGCGGCGTGGTGGATCGCGGTGAGCGCGGTGGCGGTGCCGATGGCCAGCCGGTCGAGCACGGTGCCGGTGATCGGCCCGTCTGTGTCGACGATCTCCCTGAGCGGCCGGCCGTCGATGTACTCGCTCGCGATGTAGGGCGTGTCGCCGTCGAGATCGGCCTCGATCACCCGGGCCGTGCAGAACGACGCCACCCGCTGCGCCGCCTTCAGCTCCCTCGCGAAACGCGACCTGGCGATCGTGTCACCGCTGAACTTCACATGCAGGAGTTTGATCGCGGCGTTCTCTCCCCTGTCGTTGACGCCCAGGTAAACGATGCCCTGACCGCCTTCTCCGATCCGTCCGGACAGCCGGAAGGACCCCAGGTGGGCGGGATCGCCGGCGACCAGCGGCGAGATTTGCGGCATTCGTCATCCCCACGTGTGCTGAACCCCAACCACGCAAACTTTACGACGGTCAGCAACTCCTCAGGGAACCGTTAACCGTTCGTGACGTCACGGTTTTACTCACCGGCTTGCCCGCGCCTGCGGCGATCCCGGCTCCGCGCCGAGTTGCGCGCGCGGCCCTTCACGTGGAGGCTCGGGATCATGGATCGCCCCTTCGACATCGTGCTCTTCGGAGCCAGCGGCTTCACCGGCGCGCTCACGGCCGCCTACCTCGCCGAGGCCGCGGGCCCCGGCGCGAGGTGGGCGCTGGCCGGGCGCGACCGCGCCAAGCTGGAGCGGCTCGGGCTCGACGTGCCGATCCTGCTCGCCGACGCCACGGATCCGGCCTCGGTGGCCGGGCTGGCCCGCCAGACGCGCGTCCTGGCCACGACGGTCGGCCCCTACGTCACGTACGGCGAGCCGCTGGTGGCGGCCTGCGCCGAGGCCGGCACTCATTACCTGGACCTGACGGGCGAGGCCGAGTTCGTGGACCGGGTCTACGTCCGCTACCACGACAGGGCGGCCAGGAGCGGCGCCAAGCTCGTGCACGCCTGCGGCTTCGACTCCATCCCGTTCGACCTTGGTGTGCTCCAGACCGTCGGCCACCTCCCCGAAGGCGTCCCGCTCAAGGTGAGCGGCTTCCTGCGGGCGAGCATGAGCCCGTCGGGCGGCACCCTGGCCACCATGATGTCCATCTTCGGCCGCGCACGGCAGATGGTCGAGCAGGGCACACAGCGCCGCTCGGCCGAGCCCAGGCCCGCCGGTCGCAAGGTGAGCTCCCTGCCCGGCGGCGTCCGCTACGTGGGCGGCTGGGCACTCCCGATGCCGACCGTCGACCCGTTCATCGTCGGCTACTCCGCCCGGCTCCTCGACCGCTACGGCCCGGACTTCACCTACCGCCAGCACTACGCCGTCAGGACCTTGCCCGCGGCCCTGGCCACGGCGGCGGGCGCGGGCGCCTTCGCCGCGCTCGCCCAGATCCCGCCCGTACGCGGCTGGATCCAGGGCCGGGTGCGGCCCGGCGACGGCCCTTCGGCCGAGCGGCGCGCGCGGAACTGGTTCAAGGTCACGTTCTTGGGCGTGGGCGGGGGCGAGCGCGTGGTGACGGAGGTCGCAGGCGGCGACCCGGGCTACGGCGAGACCGCCAAGATGCTCGCGGAGTCGGCCCTCTGCCTCGCCTTCGACGACCTGCCGGACCGCGCGGGCCAGCTCACGACGGCCTCCGCCATGGGACAGCCGCTCATCGACCGGCTGCGTGCGGCAGGCATGACGTTCGCCAGGAAGCAGTGATCCGGCAGGCGCCGGGCACGCGTCAGTAGGGCAGGCTCCACTTCACGAAGGCCTTGCGCAGGTACGGGGTCTTGAACTTCGGATACGCCACCGTGCTCACGTCCCCGTCCGAGGTGTAGATCATGTCCGGGTTGGTCTTGAGCCAGTCCAGCCAGGCCTCCGAGCAGAACTGCTTGCAGTCGCCCTTCTTCTCCATGACCTTGATCCTCGGGATCCCCACCGGGTCGAACGCCTTGCTGAATGGCGACGCCGCGGGCGTGTACCCCGCCAGGAACGCGCCCTGGTGGTTGTAGAGCTTGCCGCCGTGCAGGGCCCATTCCCTCTTGCTCGGCTGGTTGCCGTACGGCAGGGCGATCGTGACCGGGTTGATGTGGGTCAGGGAGTTGATCTGCTTGCCGATCGAGCCGATCTGCTCCTCGACCTCCTTCTGCGAGCGTCCGCGCAGGTTGATGTGGTCGCGGGTGTGGTTGCCGATGTCGAAGCCGTTGTCCTTGAGCCAGACCAGCGTCTGTGCCTGCTCCTCGGGCACGGTCTTGCCGAACATGTCGCGGGTCACATAGAACGTGGCCTTCGGGCGGAAGCCCGGGTGCTTGGCGGCCACCTCCTGCAGGATCGCGACGGCCGTGTTGGGTGCGGGTACGCCCACTTCGTTGAGCGTGAGCTGCGATGGGGAGGAATCATCGAATGTCAGGACCACCGGGTGCTTGCCGGCCGGGATGTCGATCTTGCCGGTCACCATCTCGGCGGCCGTGATCGGCACGTACCCCTCCCTGGCCAGCCGCTCCAGGTCCGCGCGGAACTGCTGCGGCGTCCTGTCGTCCGTCGAGCCCGGCTTGTCGATGATCCGGTGGAACATGAGCACCGGGATCTGCCCCAGCTCGTTGGCCTTGATCTTGGCCGCGAACTGAGCCTTGGCCACCTTGCTCGCCTTGAGCTTGGCGGCGGCGTCGGCCTTGGTGTCGGCCAGCTTGACGGTGCTGGGCTGCGAGTCGCAACCGCTCAGGATCGTTGCGGCGGCCAGCAGGCCGAGTCCACTGAGAATACGCAGTCGCATCCGAACCCCCCGAGACGCGTACGACTGTTACGAGGAGGCTCTTACCCAGCTGATCAACTACGGCACGCCGTCGCACCGTCAAGAGATGGTCTGGGAACAACGAAAGGGCCGCCCGCGGGCGGCCCTTCGAGGTGCAACGGTCAAGAGGCCATCTTCTTCTTGAGGTTCTCGTCCAGCGCCGCCAGGAAGTCCTGGGTGGTGAGCCACTTGGCGTCGCCGCCGACCAGGAGCGCCAGGTCCTTGGTCATCTGGCCGCCCTCGACGGTCTCGACGCAGACCTCCTCCAGCTTGTTGGCGAAGTCGGTCACGGCGGGGGCGTTGTCGAGCTTGCCACGGTGGGCCAGGCCGCGCGTCCACGCGAAGATCGAGGCGATCGGGTTGGTGGAGGTGGGGTTGCCCTTCTGGTGCTCGCGGTAGTGGCGAGTCACGGTGCCGTGCGCGGCCTCGGCCTCGACGGTCCTGCCGTCGGGGGTCATCAGGACCGAGGTCATCAGGCCGAGCGAGCCGAAGCCCTGGGCCACGGTGTCGGACTGCACGTCGCCGTCGTAGTTCTTCGCGGCCCAGACGTAGCCGCCCTCCCACTTCAGCGCCGCGGCGACCATGTCGTCGATGAGGCGGTGCTCGTACGTGAGACCGGCCTTCTCGAAGTCGGCCTTGAACTCGGTCTCGAAGACCTCGGCGAAGATGTCCTTGAAGCGGCCGTCGTACGCCTTGAGGATCGTGTTCTTCGTGGAGAGGTAGACCGGGTAGTTGCGAGCCAGGCCGTAACGCATCGACGCGCGGGCGAAGTCGCGGATCGACTCGTCCAGGTTGTACATCGCCAGCGCGACGCCGCTGCTGGGGAAGTCGTACACGTCGAGCTCGATCGGCTCGGAGCCGTCCTTCGGCGTGAACGTCAGGGTCAGCGTGCCCTCGCCGGGGATCTTCAGGTCCGTGGCGCGGTACTGGTCACCGAACGCGTGACGGCCGACGACGATGGGCTTGGTCCAGCCCGGCACGAGGCGCGGCACGTTGGACATGATGATCGGTTCGCGGAAGATGACACCACCGAGGATGTTGCGGATGGTCCCGTTGGGGGACTTCCACATCTTCTTGAGACCGAACTCCTCGACCCGCGCCTCGTCCGGGGTGATGGTGGCGCATTTCACACCGACGCCGTACTTCTTGATGGCGTTGGCGGCGTCGATGGTGACCTGGTCGTCCGTCGCGTCTCGGTGCTCGATGCCGAGGTCGTAGTACTTCAGATCGACGTCGAGGTAGGGAAGGATCAACTGGTCCTTGATGAACTGCCAGATGATCCGGGTCATTTCGTCGCCGTCAAGCTCGACGACCGGACCCTCCACCTTGATCTTGGGCATGCGAATGGTTCCCCTTCAATGAATTGATGCGTTGAGGCTATCGGACCGTCCGTCATCGGGCGAAAAGGGACAGGATCAGCGCCTTGAGCTCGTTGTTGTAAAGCAGAAGCGAGGTCAGGACCAGCACGAACCCGAACCCGGCAAGCGTGATGACGTCGACCCTCTGGCTTCGTACGGACAGCTGCCCGCCGTACCCGGCGAAGCGGAGAGCGGCGGCCATCATGATCACGCCGCCCAGCACGAACCCGCCCCAGCGCAGGTCCGCGAGAAGGATCACGAGCACGCCGACGACCGCACCCGCCAGTATCAGCGGGTACGGTCCCCAGCTCTCACGCTCAGTCCGATGATCGCTCAATGCTCTTGCTCAACGCTCGTGCTCAACGCTCGTCGATCGGCTTCCACTTCTGGTCGGTCTCTCCGATGTACTCACTGTCGGGCCGGATCAGCCTATTGTCCGCATGCTGCTCGATGACATGGGCCGTCCAGCCGGCCATGCGGCTGACAGAGAAGACCGGCGTGAAGAGGTCGGTCGGGATGCCGAGATAGTGGTAGACCGAAGCTGCATAGAAGTCCACGTTCGGATAGAGGCCCTTCGTCTCGAAGACGACCTCCTCCATTTCCTTCGACATCCGATAGTAGGTGTCATCGCCGCTCGCCTCAGCCAGTTCGGCGGACATCCTGCGCAGATGCGTGGCGCGCGGGTCCTCGGTCTTGTAGACACGGTGCCCGAAGCCCATGATCTTCTCGTGCGCCGCGAGCTTGTCGCGCACGGTCTGGGCCACCTGGCCAGGCGGGATCGACTCCAGCGTCTTCATGACCTGCTCGTTCGCGCCGCCGTGCAGCGGGCCCTTGAGCGTGCCGATGGCGGCCACGATCGCGGAGTGCATGTCGGAGAGGGTCGCGGCGCAGACGCGGGCGGCGAACGTGGAGGCGTTCATGGTGTGGTCCGCGTGCAGCACCAGGCACTCGTCGAAGATCTCGACCTCGCGGGGGCCGGGGGCGCGGCCGGTGATCTCGTGCAGGAAGTTCGCGGCGATGCTCAGGGACGGGTCCGGCTCGGGGACGCTGCCGCCGGTGCGGGCGGCGTGATAGCGGGCCACCAGGAGGGGTTGCTGCGCGGTCAGCCGGGCCGCCTTGCGCAGGTTGGCGTCGGGGGCGATGGAGTCCTTGTCGGGGTCGTCCGCGCCGGAGAGCGACACCAGCGAGCGCAGTGCCTCCATCGGTTTCTGTTTCTCGGCGATTTCGGCGATGTTCGCGGACACGAGGGCGCCCAGCTCCCGGCCCTGCGCCAGCTCCTCGCCGTAGGCGTCGAGCTCGGACCGGTTGGGCAGCTTGCCGCGCTGAAGCAGGTGTGCGGTCTCCTCGAACGTCGCGCGGCCGGCCAGGTCGTGGATGTCGTATCCACGGTAGAAGAGCCGACCGGCCTTTCCGTCGATGTCGCTCAGCGCTGTGGACGCCGCTACGACATCGGCCAGACCTTTCGTGGGCTTGTCCGCCATGAGTGTTTCCTCCGCTTATCTTCGACCGAAGTCTACCCGTGAGCAGGCAAAACCGTCCGCAAAGGTCCAGACCAATTTCACGTCGGATTCTCCTTTCAGCAAAGGAGATTCCGCATCCCCTCGTTTGGGTAAGCCGGAGCTGTAGTAATAGTTACGGCGGGCTACCTGGGGAGGAACTGCCGTGCCCAGGAGGAGGCGTGCCGTTCATACGCTGCCTCACAAGGGGAGGAACCGCCAGTGGAGGGGCCGTTCATACGCATCGAGGACACTGGCGAGGTGGTCCCGTTGCGCCCCGAGATCACGACGGTCGGGAGGGGCCGGGGAGTCGACATCCGGCTCACCGATCCCAGCGTGTCCCGGCTCCATGCCGAGTTCGTCAGACGAGGACCCTACCTGTACGTCGTCGACCTGGGCCTGTCCAGGAACGGCACACGGGTGAACGGCAGGCCGATCGCCCGGAGGGTCCTTGACGACGGTGACGTCGTCTCGTTCGGCGCGGCGCGGGGTCGCATCGGTGGAGTCCCCCGTGAGGACTTCACCCCCGAGGTCGAGCTGCGCAGGGCGGCGGCGCCCGAGCTGACCAGGCGCGAGGTCGACGTGCTGACCTCGCTCTGCAGGCCGGCGCTGTCGGATGAGGCGTTCGTCGCCCCGGCGACCGCACGCGAGATCGCCGACGACCTGGTCGTGACCGAGGCCGCGGTCAAGCAGCATCTGCTGCGGCTCTACCAGAAGTTCAGGATCCCCGAGGGCACCAACCGGCGCACGCGCCTGGCCAACGAGGTCGTCGCGCTCGGTCTGGTACGCCCGACCCCCGTGGTGCCACCACAGCGGTCGTCGGGCGCCCCCGCCGAGCAGCCGTCGACGACGGCTGGGCGAAGGGCTTCCTAGGGACGGAGCTTCTTGGAGACGGCTCTTGGGCCTGATCGCGACCGGGGCTTCGGCGAGGGGTTCCGGCAGCGTCGGAACCTGAGTGCCACAGTGCCCGCGACCACGGGAAGCGGGCACGTCGCCGGCCGGGAGAACCGGCCGGCGACGCGAGCAGGCGTAGCACGCCCTCAGATCACCCTGAAGCCGTTGCTCGGCTTGCTGGTCCGGTTGGCCCGGTCCACCGCCATCACGTAGTAGTGGTCGCCGCGCTTCCCGTCCGGGTCCGTCCAGCGGACCTGCCGGTCGCCGGGCACGACCGCGACGAGGTTGCGCGCGTCGGCGAACGCGTCCGAGGAGGCGTGCCCGTCGAAGCGGAAGATCGCGAACAGGAACGGTTCGTCCCTGCCGGTGGCCACGGCCCGCACCTCGACGCCGCCGGAGCGGCGCAGCGCGTACGCCAGCACGGGCCTGTGCGGCGGCTCGCCGTTCGCCAGCCTGGGCAGCACGGGACCGAGTGCCGGCCGCTGGTAGTGGTCGTTGACGGCGGTCGAGATGGAGCCGATCCTGTCGACCTTGACGTCGTTGGCGTTGTACCAGATGTCGCCGCTGACCTCGGGATGGTCCCTGTTGAGCGTCAGATGGGCGGACAGCTCGCCGGGGGCCTGCCACTGGGCCACCTGTGCCGGGTCGCCCGCCTTGTAGGCGGCCTGGCCGATCCACAGCAGGGTGTTCGTGCCGCTCGCCACGTCGGACCACCACGGGACGAGCTTGGAGTAGTCGGCCGGCGGCTGCCCGATGTACCAGTAGAGCTGCGGCGCGATGTAGTCGAGCCAGCCCTTCTTGACCCAGCCGCGGGTGTCGGCGTGCAGGCTGTCGTACGACTGGCCGCCGTTGGTCTCCGAGCCGAGCGGGTCGGTGGCCTTGTTGCGCCAGATGCCTGACGGGCTGATGCCCCACGCGATGTCCGGCTTGGCTTCGAGGACCCGCTGCTGCATCTCCTGGACCATGAGGTCGACGTTGTTGCGCCGCCAGGAGGCCAGGTCGGGGAAGCCGGCGCCGTACTTGGCGAACGTGGCACTGTCGTCGAAGGCCGTGGTGTTGGTCGGGTAGAAGTAGTCGTCGAAGTGCAGGCCGTCGATGTCGTAGCGGGTGACCGCGTCCATCATCGCGTCCTGGCAGAACTTCCGTACCTCCGGCAGGCCCGGGTTGTAGTAGAGCTTGCCGCCGAACGGCAGGATCCAGTCGGGGTGCTTGCGCCCGGGGTGGTCGGGGTGGAGCTTGGCGGGGTCGGACTGCATCGAGACGCGGTACGGGTTGAACCAGGCGTGGAAGGCCAGGCCGCGCTTGTGCGTCTCCTCCACGGCGAACCCGAGCGGGTCATAGCCGGGGTCCTGGCCCTGGGTGCCGGTCAGGTACTGTGACCAGGGTTCGAACGGTGACGGCCAGAACGCGTCCGCGGTCGGCCTGATCTGCACGAACACCGAGTTGAGCTTGCGCTGCACCGCCACGTCCAGCCAGGCGAGGAACTCGGCTTTCTGTTGCTCCGCGGTCAGTCCCGGCTTCGAGGGCCAGTTGATGTTGACTACGGAGGCGATCCACATGCCGCGCATCTGGTGCAACGGCGGAACGTAGTCCGCCTGCGCTAAGGCGGGCAGCGGCACCGCGGAAGCGGCGGCGGCGAGGGCGAGACCCTTGAGGAGAGTCCTTCTGCTGGGCATTGGGGGGTGGCCTCTCGAAAGTGGTTGTATCGAAGGCGACGATGACAGAAAATTACCTTCAGATCAACAACTGTGAAGGAAAATGCCGATGAGCGGAGACCTGTCCAGGCTCGCGATGACCGTGCTGCATCCAGGGTACGAGGGGACCTCCGTTCCCGACTGGATGCGGCGCGCCCTGAGCGATGGTCTCGGCGGGGTCGTCCTGTTCGCCCGCAACGCCATTGACGCACAGCTCGTACGGCATTTGCGCGCCGAGAACCCGGGCGCCGTCATCTCCATCGACGAGGAGGGCGGCACGGTCACCCGGCTGGAGGTCCTGGCCGGCAGCTCCTTTCCGGGCAACAGGGCGCTGGGCGTGGTGGACGACGTGGCCCTCACCGAGCGGGTGGGCCGCCAGATCGGCAGGATGCTGGCTGAGCTGGACATCACGCTCAACTACGCGCCCGATGCCGACGTGAACTCCGACCCCGCCAACCCGGTCATCGGCGTGCGTTCGTTCGGTGCTTCCCCCGATCTGGTGTCCCGCCACACGGTCGCGTACGTGAACGGGGTGCAGGGCGCGGGCGTGGCCGCGTGCGCCAAGCACTTCCCCGGCCACGGGGACACGGTCACCGACTCCCACCTGGCGCTGCCGACCGTGCACGCCTCCCGTGAGGTGTTCTTCTCGCGCGACCTCCCGCCGTTCCAGGCCGCGATCGGCGCGGGGGTGCGCGCGGTCATGTCGGGCCACCTGCTCATTCCCGCTCTCGATCCGTCGATGCCGGCGACGCTGAGCCGTACCGTGATGACCGAGCTCCTGAGGGGCGAGCTCGGCTTCGACGGGATGCTCACCACCGACGCGATCGAGATGCAGGCGGTGGCCGCCATGTTCAGCCCCGGCGAGATCGCGGTGAGAGCCCTGAACGCGGGCGCGGACGCCATCTGCGTGGGGATCTGCACCGAGGGGATCGTCCACGAGATCCATGACGCGATCGTCGCCGCCGTGCGCGCCGGCGAACTGCCCGAGGAGCGGCTCGCCGAGGCGGCCGGGCGGGTGCTCGCGCTGTCCGAGTGGTACGGCGCACAGGCGGCGCTGCGTGACAAGGCCCGGGGCGACGTCGACCGGCGCGTGGGCCTGGAGGCCGCCAGGGCGGCGCTGACCACCTCGGGCACCGCCACGCTCGACCGGGGACCGCTGGTCGTCGAGGTCAACACCCGCCTCAACAAGGCCGTGGACCCCTCCACGCCGACCGGCATCACGGCGGCGCTCACCTCCCTGCTGCCGAACACGGCCCGGCTGCAGCTGGACCCCTCGGGTGAGCTGCCGGATCTCGCGAACGACGAGCGACCGGTCGTGCTGGTGGTGCACGACGCCGCCCGCCACGACTGGGTGCGCTCGACGGTGGCCCAGGCACTGGAGATGCGGCCCGACGTGATCGTGGTGGACACCGGCGTCCCCGCGCCCCCGGGCAAGGCGGTCCACGTGGCCACTCACGGGATCTCCCGCGTGTCCGCGCAGGCCGCCGCTGAATGGCTGACTCAGTGACCGCCGAATCCGCCAACCCGGTCGCCGCCGTACGTGCCGTGCTGCCGTCGCTCACGCCGGCGGCGCAGGGCATCGCCCGCATCATCCTGGACGATCCCGGGCTGGTGGTGCGGAGCACGATCACCGAGTTCAGCGCGGTCTCCGGGACCAGCGAGGCCACCATCGTGCGGACCGCTCGCGCGCTGGGCTTCACGGGGTACTCGCAGATGCGCTTCGCGCTGGCGGCGGCCGTGGCCAAGGAGCCGGAGCGGCTGGTGCCCGGCGACCTCGGGCCCGACGACCCCCTGACGGACGTGATCGCCAAGGTGGCCCGGGCCGAGTCGGAGGCGCTGGCCGACACCGCGGCGCAACTCGATCCCGATCAGCTGGGCGAGGTCGTGAAGGCCATCTCGGTGGCGCGGCGAGTGGACGTGTACGGGGTCGCGGCCTCGGGACTGGTGGCGGCGGACATGTCGCAGAAGCTGCTGCGGATCGGGCTGTCGAGCCATCCGTTCAGCGACGCGCACCTGGCCCTGACCAGCGCCGCGCTGCTCCGGGAAGGCGACGTGATCGTCGCGATCAGCTGCAGCGGGGAGACGCCCGACGTGCTGGTCCCCGCCCGGACTGCCGCAGAGGCCGGGGCGCTGGTCGTGGCGATCACCAACAATCCGCGGTCTTCGCTGGCCGAGCTGGCCGACCACACGCTGGTGTCGGCGGGACGGGAGACGGCCTTCCGCCCTGGGGCGCTGGCCAGCCGGATCAGCCAGCTGCTGATCGTGGACTGCATCTTTGTGGGGTTGGCGCAGCGGACGTACGACTCGGCCGACGCCGCCATCCGCGCGACCCGCGAGGCCACGGACCGCTACCGCAACCGCTGAGGGCCGGTCAGGCGCGGGCGACCGACAAGGCGGCCAGGTCGGCTTCGATCTTGGCGGCCGTGGCCAGCAGCGGGGGGAGCAGGTCGCGCCGGGCCGCCTGGAGGGTCGTGCGGCTGGCGTGGGTCGAGACGTTCACCGCGGCCACCGTGCGGCCGGACCGGTCGCGGACGGGCGCGGCGATCGAGCGCAGCCCCTCCTCCAGCTCCTGATCCACCATCGCCCACCCTCGCTCCCGCACCTTGTCCAGCTCCGCGCGCAACGCCGCGGGCAGCACGATCGTGCGGGAGGTGAGACGGCGCAGCCCGGCCCGCTCCAGGTAAGCGTCCAGCTCGGCCGGAGGGAGGGCGGCGAGCAGCACCCGCCCCATCGACGTGCAGTAGGCGGGGAACCGGGTCCCGATGCTGATCGTCACGCGCATGATCCGGGCCGTCGCCACCCGGGCCACGTAGACGACGTCCTCCCCGTCCAGCACCGCCACCGAGGCCGACTCGTGCACCTCGGCCGCCAGGCGTTCCAGGTGCGGATCGGCGACCTCGGGCAGCGACAGGCTCGACAGGTACGCGTATCCCAGCTCCAGCACCCGGGGCGTGAGCGCGAACAGCCGCCCGTCGCTGCGCACGTACCCGAGGTCCTCGAGCGTGAGCAGGAACCGGCGGGCCGCCGCCCTGCTGAGCCCGGTCGCGCGGGCCACCTGGCTGAGCGTCAGCTGGGGCTCCGTGGCGCTGAACGCCCGGATCACCGCGAGCCCCCGGGCCAGCGACTGCACATGATCAACCATCGTGATCCCCTTGACATGGGCGGACAAAGGCGTAAGTTCCGCGATACGGGGCTGTTCGGTCAGAGAATACATGTGCGCATTGCGAACAAATAGGAGCAACCGTGCGTCGCTCTCTCATCGTCCTCGCCGCCTTACTCGTGGCCGCCTGCGGCGGCACGCAACCCGCCGCCTCGCCAGGGCAGGCCAGGCAAGCAGACAAGGTCAACGCCGGAGTGATCGCGATCGTCGACACCGCTCCGATCCACCTCGGCAAGGCCAAGGGCTTCTTCAGCGAGCAGAACATCGACCTCACGATCACTCCCGTCCAGGGCGGCGCGGCGGCGATCTCGGGGGCGGTGAGCGGGCAGTTCCAGTTCGCCTTCGCGAACACGACCTCGCTGCTGACCGCCAAGCAGCAGGGCCTCGACGTCAAGGTGGTCGCCAACGGCGTCTCCTCCACCGGCCAGCAGGGCAAGGACTTCAGCGCGGTGCTGGTCAAGCAGGACAGCCCGATCAAGACGGCCAAGGACCTGGCGGGCAAGAAGATCTCGGTCAACCAGCTCAAGAACATCGGCGACACGACCGTACGCGCTTCCGTGCGCAACGCGGGAGGCGACCCCACCGGCATCCAGTTCGTGGAGCTGCCCTTCCCCGACGCGCCCGCGGCGCTGCAGAGCGGCCGGGTGGACGCCATCTGGGTGGTCGAGCCGTTCGTCAGCCAGGCCATCAGTCAGGGGGCGCGCCCCGTGGCCTGGAACTTCGCCGACGCCGCACCCAACCTGACCGTCGCCATGTACTTCACCACGAGCCGGACCGACCCCGACCTGACCAAGCGGTTCGCGGCGGCGATGCGTAAGTCGCTTGAGTACGCCGACTCGCATCCGGACGAGGTCAGAGAGGTGCTGAAGACGTACACCAAGATCGCCCCTGAGGTGATCGCGAAGATCTACCTGCCGAAGTGGCCCGTCGAGGTGAACAAGGCGTCCGTGCAGACCGTGGCCGACCTGGCGCTGGCGGACGGGGTGCTCAAGCAGAAGGCCGACGTATCGGCGCTGGTGCCGTGACCGGTGCGCTGACGAGGATCGGGTACGGCCTCGCCGGGCTCGGCGGGCTGCTGGCGCTGATGGAGGCCGTGCCGCGGCTGGGCCTGGTCGACGAGCGGTTCCTGCCGCCCGCCTCGCGCATCCTGGGCACGCTCGCCGCGGAGCTGGCCACGCCCGAGCTGTGGATCGCGCTCGGCGAGACCATGCGCGGCTGGGCGCTGGGGCTGGCGCTGGCGTTCTGCGCCGCGGTCGTGGCGGGGGTGGTCATCGGCATCGTGCCGGGGCTGCGCGCGCTGACGAACTCCACCGTCGAGTTCCTGCGGCCCATCCCGTCGGTCGCGCTGGTGCCGCTGGCGACGCTGCTGTTCGGGCCGTCGCTCGGCTCGACGCTCATGCTCGTGGTGTACGCGTCGTTCTGGCAGGTGCTCATCCAGGTCCTGTACGGCGTCGCGTCGGTGGACTCCGTGGCCTTCGACACCGCCAGGTCGTACGGGCTGTCGGCCTGGTCCAGGGTCAGGCACCTGGTGTGGCCGACGGCGCTGCCGTACGTCATGACGGGGCTCAGGCTGGCGGCGGTGGTGGCGTTCATCCTGGCGGTGACGGCGGAGCTGGTGATCGGCAGCCCCGGCCTGGGAGCCGAGATCCAGGTGGCGCAGAGCAGCGGGGCCGTCCCGACCGTGTACGCGCTGATCGTCCTGGCCGGGCTGGTGGGCATCGGGGTGAACGTGGTCGTGCGGCTGCTCGAACGGAGAGTGCTGGCCTGGCATCCGAGCGTCCGGTCGGAGGTGGCCGCATGAGAGTCATCAGGCTGCTCGCCCTGCCCGTGCTGCTGGTGCTGGTCTGGTGGGCGGTCAGCGGGAGCACGTTCTACCTGCCGAGCCCCGGCGTGGTGGGGCAGGCGTTCGCCGAGACCTGGTTCTCGGAGCGCCTGGTCGAGGACGTGCTGCCGAGCGTCGGGCGGCTACTGGCGGGGTACGCCTTTGCGGGGCTGCTCGGAGTGGGCCTCGGCGTGCTGATCGGGTCGTCGTGGCGGCTGCGGGCCACGCTGGAGCCGGTGCTGGAGTTCTTCAGGGCCATCCCGCCGCCCCTGCTGGTGCCGCTGATCATGTTGCTGGCCGGGATCGACACCCCCATGAAGGTGCTGGTCATCGTGTCCGGCTGCGTGTGGCCGATCCTGCTGAACACCGTGGAGGGCGTACGTGCGCTGGACGAGGTCCTCGCCGACACCTGCCGCATGTACGGCGTACGCGGCGCGTCCAGACTGCGGCGGTTCGTGCTGCGCGGCGCCAGTCCGCAGATCATGACCGGGCTGCGGCAGGCGCTGTCCATCGGGATCATCCTCATGGTCATCAGCGAGATGTTCGCCAGCTCCAGCGGGCTGGGGTTCACGATCGTGGTGTTCCAGCGGCAGTTCCAGATCGCCGAGATGTGGAGCGGGATCCTGCTGCTCGGGCTGCTCGGCCTGGCGCTGTCCTTCCTCTTCCGCCGCGTGGAGCGGCGGGTGCTGTCCTGGTACTACGGCAGTGGAGCCGCCCGTGCTTGAGATCTCCTCGTTGAACAAGGTCTATGAGAGCCCGGGGCGCCGGGTGGAGGCGATCCGCTCGATCACCTTCGGCGTCGGCGCCGGTGAGCTGGTGTGCATGGTGGGGCCTTCCGGGTGCGGCAAGACCACGTTGCTGAGGTGCGTCGCCGGGCTGCTGCCGGTCAGCGGGGGCGAGGTGCGGGTGGACGGCGCGATCGTGACCGGGCCGCCGCCGCGCATGGCCGTGGTCTTCCAGGAGTACGGCCGGAGCCTGTTCCCGTGGATGACCGTGCGGCAGAACGTCGAGCTGCCGCTGAAGGAGAAGAAGGTGCCCGCCGCGCGGCGGCGTTCGCTGGTCTCGGACTCGCTCGAGGCCGTCGGACTCGGCGACGCCGCCGACGCCCATCCCTGGCAGTTGTCGGGCGGCATGCAGCAGCGGGTGGCCATCGCCAGGGCGGTGGCGTACGAGCCGCAGGTGCTGCTGATGGACGAGCCGTTCGCCGCCGTGGACGCCCAGACCAGGGCCGACCTGGAGGACCTGATCCTGCGGCTGTGGCGGGACCTCGGGGTGACCACGCTGTTCGTCACCCACGACATCGACGAGGCCGTGTACCTGGGGCAGCGGGTGATCGTGCTGTCCTCGTCGCCGACCGTGATCATGGAGGACCTGAAGGTCGACCTGCCCCCCGAACGCGATCAGCTCACGACCCGGTCGCTGCCTCGCTTCGGGGAGCTGCGCGGGCACGTCTACCGGCAGATCCAGCGGGCGAGGGGCGAGCGATGACCACGGTCAGGGACGCCACGTTCGACGTGCTCAGGCAGTACGGGCTGACCACGATCTTCGGCAATCCCGGCTCCACCGAAGTGACGCTGCTGACCGGGCTGCCGGACGACCTGCGTTTCGTGCTCGCCCTCCACGAGGGGTCGGTCGTGGGGATGGCCACGGGGTGGGCGATCGGGCATGAGGCGCCCGCGCTGGCCGTCCTGCACACCACGGCAGGGCTGGGGAACGCGGTGGGCGCGATCGCCACCGCCCGGGTGAACCGGGTGCCGCTGGTGATCCTGGTCGGGCAGCAGGATCGGCGGCATCTGGCACTGGAGCCGTTCCTGACCGGAAGGCTCGCCGGGCTGGCCGGGGACTATCCGGTGTGGGTCGATCAGCCGGTGCGGGCGCAGGACGTGCCGGGGGCGGTGGCGCGGGCCTTCCACGAGGCCACGACCTTCCGCGGGCCCGCGCTGGTGGTGGTGCCGATGGACGACTGGGAGGCGCCCTTCGCCTCGGCGACGGTGGCGGCGCCCGTTCGGGTGGCGCGGCCTGCCGGCGTCTCGGACGATGACCTGGCGCCGCTGGTGGGGCTGCTGTCGGGGGCCCGGTCCCCGGCGATCGTCGCGGGCGCGAGGGCGGAATGGGAGTCGCTGGTCCTGCTGGCCGAGCGGCTGGGGTGTCCGGTGTTCCAGGAGTCGTTCGGCGGGCGGGCCGGGTTCCCGCAGGACCATCCGCAGTACGCCGGGGTGCTGCCGGCCGACCGGGGCCGGCTGCGGGAGGTGCTGGCCTCGCATGACGTGGTGCTCGCGGTGGGGGCTCCGGTGTTCCGGCAGTACCCGTACGCGCCCGGTCCGTTGGTGGCGCCGGGGACGTCGGTCGCGGTGGTGACGGACGACCCGGCCGAGGCGCATCGGAGCCCGGCCTCCCTGGCCTACCTCGCGTCGCCGTCGGCCGTCTGCGCTCGCCTGGCCGCGCTGCTTCCCTCTCGTTCCCCGGCCGTACGGCTGGCGGACGTACCCGACATTCCCGAATTGCCAGCGGCAGGGCGGCCGTTGCGGGCGGCGCACGTGCTGCGCGAGCTGGGCCTGCGGCTGCCGGCCGACACCGTACTGATCGAGGAGACCCCGTCCTCCCGCCCCGACCTGCACCGGCTCGTGCCCGCCAGGACCCCGCTCGGCTTCCTGTCGGCGGCCATGGGCGGGCTGGGGTTCGCCGTGCCCGCCGCGGTGGGCCTGCGGATGGCGCTCCCCGGCCGTCCCGTGGTCGCGGTCGTGGGCGACGGGTCGGCGCTCTACGGCATGCACGCCCTCTGGAGCGCCACGCACTACCGGGTGGGCGCGCTGTTCGTCGTGCTCGCCAACGGCCGGTACGCGGTCATGGACCGGCTGGCCGACAAGCAGGGCGGCAAGGCGCCGTGGCCGCCGTTCACCGAGGTGGACATGGGCGGCCTGTCCAGGTCACTGGGGTGCCCGGCCAGACGGGTGGACGCGTACGACGAGCTGACGGCGGCGCTGGACGAGGTACTGCCGTCGCTCTCCACCCGCGAGGAGCCGCTGCTGCTCGACGTGACCGTGACCGTGGATCCGGATTTCCAGCCTTAGGAGGCTCACCATGACGTTCCTTGACCCCAAGATCTGGACGGGGCAGATCTTCGACGGCGGATGGACGGCCTCGCGGGCCGGTGATGCCCCGGTCATCGAGCCCGCCACCGGCAACGAACTCGGCCGCGCGGGCACGGCCGGCGCCGACGACGTGGCGGCGGCCGCCGTACGGGCTCGATCCGCGCAGCGGGCGTGGGCCGCGACGCCGTACGAGGAGCGGGCGGCACTGCTGCGGCGGGCCGGGCGGCTGTTCGAGGAGCACGAGCAGGAGATCCAGGACTGGATCGTCCGCGAGTCCGGCGGCGTGCCGGGCAAGGCCGGGTTCGAGACGCACGTGGCGGCGCAGGAGTGCTACGAGGCGGCGGCGCTGGCCTCGCAGCCCCTCGGCGAGGTGCTGCCGACGGCCCGCAAGCGGCTCAGCTTCGCGCGGCGGGTGCCGGTCGGGGTGGTGGGGGTGATCGCGCCGTTCAACTTCCCGCTGATCCTGGGCATCCGGTCGGTCGCCCCGGCGCTCGCGCTGGGGAACGCGGTCGTGTTCAAGCCGGACCAGCGTACGGCCGTCTGCGGCGGGTTCGCGATCGCGCGGGTCTTCGAGGAGGCCGGGCTGCCGAGCGGGCTCCTGCACGTGCTGCCCGGCGGTCCCGAGGCCGGTCAGGCGCTGGTCGCCGACCCGAACATCCCCGTGATCTCCTTCACCGGCTCCACCGCCGCCGGGCGCAAGGTCGGCGAGGCCGCGGCGCGCCTGCTCAAGCGGGTGCACCTGGAGTTGGGCGGGAACTCGGCGCTGGTCGTGTTCGACGACGCCGACCTGGGTCCTGCCGTGTCCGCGGGCGCGTGGGCGTCGTTCTTCCACCAGGGGCAGATCTGCATGACCTCAGGGCGGCACCTCGTGCACGAGGCCGTGGCCGAGGAGTACGTCGAGCGCCTCGCCGCCAAGGCCGCGGGGCTTCCGGTCGGCGACCCCGCCACCGGGCAGGTCGCGCTCGGGCCCCTCATCGACGCCGGGCAGCGCGACCGGGTGCACCGGCTGGTCACCTCGAGCGTGGAGGCCGGGGCCCGGCTCGCCGCCGGAGGGACGTACGAGGGGCTGTTCTACCGGCCCACCGTGCTGGCCGGGGTGCCGGTGACCGCGCCCGCGTACGCGGAGGAGGTGTTCGGGCCGGTGGCTCCGGTGACGACGTTCTCCACGCTGGAGGAGGCGGCGGCGCTGGCCGCGGACTCCGAGTACGGGTTGTCGCTGGGCATTCTCACCCGCGACGTGATGAAGGGCCTGGCCCTGGCCGACCTGGTGCCGACGGGGATCGTGCACATCAACGACCAGACCGTGGACGACGAGGCCGTGGCGCCGTTCGGCGGGGTGGGGGCCTCGGGGACGGGAGCTCGGTTCGGCGGCACCGGGGCGAACGTCGACGCCTTCACCGAGACGCAGTGGGTCACCATGCAGGGGGACGTCGCCGCGTACCCGTTCTAGGTCGTGGACTCGGGGACGATCCCGTCGTGGACCGCTCCTCGAACAGCCGGGCGGCGGAGTCGTGGCCCGCCGCCCGCTGGAAGCGTTGCGTGGCTCAGTGGAGGCGCTCGGCGGCCTCTACCACGTTGGACAGGAGCAGGGCGCGGGTCATGGGGCCGACGCCGCCCGGGTTGGGGGTGAGGAAGCCCGCGACCTCCGCCACGTCCAGCGCCACGTCCCCGGCGATCTTCCCGTCCACCCGGGAGACCCCCACGTCGAGCACGGCCGCGCCGGGCTTGACCATGTCGCGGGTGATCAGGCCGGGCACTCCTGCCGCCGCCACCACGATGTCCGCCCGCCGCACGTGGCCGGCCAGGTCCTGGGTGCCGGTGTGGCAGAGGGTCACGGTGGCGTTCTCGCTGCGGCGGGTGAGCAGGAGGCCCAGCGAGCGGCCCACCGTGATGCCGCGCCCGACCACGGCCACCTCCGCGCCCTTGATCGGCACGCCGTACTCCTGCAGGAGCAGCACGATGCCGTGCGGGGTGCACGGCAGCGGGGCGTCGACCATGTGGACGAGGCGGCCGAGGTTGACCGGGTGGAGGCCGTCGGCGTCCTTGGCCGGGTCCATGCGCTCGAGCAGGGCCATCGTGTCGAGGTGCTTGGGGAGCGGCAGCTGGACGATGTAGCCGGTGCACTCGGGTGAGGCGTTGAGCTCGTCGACGGCCGCCTCGACCTCGGCCTGGGTGGCGGTCGCCGGGAGGTCGACTCGGATGGAGGCGATGCCCACCTCGGCGCAGTCGCGGTGCTTGCCCGCGACGTAGATCTGGCTGCCGGGGTCGTCGCCCACCAGCACGGTGCCCAGGCCGGGCGTGATGCCGCGTTCCTTGAGCGCGGCCACCCGGGCTGTGAGGTCTGCCTTGATCTTGGCGGCGGTCGCCTTGCCGTCGAGTTTCACTGCGCTCATGCCGCAATCCTTCCATGTCCGCTTCCACCTTCTGCACGCCACCCGACCGACACCGCCATCGTCAGGCAGCGTGTCTAGACCAAGAGTTATCCACAGGCGCCAGGCAGCCCAGGTCAAGTTATCCACAGGCAATCGTTGACATCGTTGTCATTGATCTTTGAAGGGCTTAGTGTTGCGGGCGCCAGCAACATGCTCAGGAGGTTCCCCCTTGCCTTGCCGCCTGTTGTCCGCAGAGTCGACCGACCTGTTCGTGGGCTCCCACGACGTGCCCCACCAGGTGCTGAGAGTCACCGTTGCCCAGGGAGATCACGACTCGCCGCTGGAGCTGCGCGGCGAGGGCGTGCGACTGGCCGAGCCGGTGACCGTGCCCCCCGCCGCCGCCGTTCTCGAGGTGCCCCTGGCCGTGTCCGTGCCGCCGGGCAGCGCCGTGCCCTGCGTGATCACGCTGGGCGACGAGTCGCTGGAGGTCACGGTCACGGCCGAGGAGCCGGGCTGGACGATGTACATGGTGTCCCACTTCCACTACGACCCGGTGTGGTGGAACACGCAGGCGGCCTACACCAGCCCCTGGGAGCTGCTCTCCGGCGACGGCACCACCAGACCGCTGTGGGAGCGAAACGCGTTCGCGCTGGTCGAGGCCCATATCGAGCTGGCGCTACGCGACCCCGACTACCGTTTCGTGCTGGCCGAGGTCGACTATCTCAAGCCGTTCTTCGACACCCACCCCGAGCGGCGGGCCGACCTGCGCGCGCTCATGGCCGAGGGCAGGGTCGAGCTGATCGGCGGCACGTACAACGAGCCCAACACCAACCTGACCGGCGCCGAGACGACGATCCGCAACCTCGTCTACGGCATCGGCTACCAGCGCGACATCCTGGGCGGCGACCCGCGCACCGCTTGGCAGCTCGACGTGTTCGGCCACGACCCGCAGTTCCCCGGCTACCTTGCGGCGGCGGGGCTGACCGGCAGCGCGTGGGCGCGCGGGCCGTTCCACCAGTGGGGGCCGATCAGCAAAAACTTCAAGCAGGCCAAGAACGACGCCGCGCTGATGCAGTTTCCCAGCGAGTTCGAGTGGATCTCGCCGTCCGGCCAGGGGGTCCTGACGCACTACATGCCCGGCCACTACTCCGCGGGCTGGTGGATGGACTCCTCGCCATCCCTGGACGAGGCCTGCCGGGCGGTCTACGACCTCTACCGCTCGCTCAAACCGGTGGCCGCGACCAAGAACATCCTTCTCCCGGTCGGCACCGACTACACCCCGCCCAACAAGTGGGTCACCGACATCCACCGCACGTGGGCGAGCCGCTATGTCTGGCCCAGGTTCGTCTGCGCCACCCCCCGGGACTTCCTGGACGCCGTCCGCGCCGGCATGTCGTCGTTCAGTCCTCAGACCCGCGACATGAACCCCATCTACACCGGCAAGGACGTGTCGTACATCGACACCAAGCAGGCCCAGCGCGCCGCCGAGGTGGCCGCGCTGGACGCCGAGCGGCTCTCGACGTTCGCGGCCCTTCTCGGGCTCGGCCGCTACCCGCACACGGCGCTCGACAAGGTGTGGCGTCAGCTGGCCTACGGCGCCCACCATGACGCGATCACCGGCTCGGAGTCCGACCAGGTCTACATCGACCTGCTGACCGGCTGGCGAGAGGCATACGACCTGGCCACGACCACTCGCGGCAACGCCCTCGCCGCGCTGACGGGCCGGATCGGCGTGGACGCGCCGAGCGTGGTGGTGACCAACACCCTCCCCTTCGCCCGCGACGGCCTGGTCCGCGTGCCCCTGCCGGCCGGGCAGACCCTGGCCGACCCCCTGGGCGCCGAGATCCCCGCTGTCCGGGAGCACGGCACGCTGACCTTCCTGGCCCGCGACGTTCCGTCAATGGGCTGGCGCACGTACCAGATAGTGAACGGCTCCCCCGCCACCTGGCGAGCCGAAGACCTCACCGCCAAGGCCGCCGCCCCAGGTGAGGACCTCACCACACGCGTGGCCGACGGCGCGCCGGCGATCGGCCCGATCACCATCCAGAACGACCGATGGCGGGTCACGGCCGATCCCTCCCGAGGCGGTGCGCTCACCTCGATCCTCGACCGATCATCCGGCCGGGAGCTCCTCACCGGACTCGGCAACGAGCTCCGTCTGTACGACGAATATCCCCAGCACCCGGACATGGGCGAGGGCCCCTGGCATCTCCTCCCCACGGGCCGGGCCGTAGGCTCCGCCGACACGCAGGCAGTCACCGCACGGACCGACGCCAGCCCGATAGGCCGGCGCCTGACCGTCACCGGCCAGGTCGGCGAGATCGCCTACGAGCAGACCGTCACCCTGCTGGCCGGCTCCGACCGGATCGACTTCACCACCCGCGTGCTCGACCACACCGGCGCCGACCGCCTGCTCCGCGTCCGCTTCCCGGCCCGCGTCGATGGCGCGCTACCGGTGTCCGACGTCTCCGGCGCCGTGGTCGGCCGCGGCTTCGCGCTCCCCGACGTGGACTCGGCCGAGCACCCGTGGACGCTCGACAACCCGGCCAACACCTGGTTCGGCCTGTCCGCCACGGCGAAGGTCGATCTCGGTGAGGCGGGGGCCCGGGCATTGGGCGTGGCCGAGGTCGTGGTGCCCACCCTGGAGGACGCGCCCGAAGCCCGCGACCTGGTGGTGGCCCTGGCCCGCGTGGGCGTGACCGCCACCACCTCCTCCGCTCCAGGCACGAGGTACGGCTGGCTCGACGTCGACTCGAACCTCCCGGACGTACGCATCATCCTGGGCGGCCCCGACACCAACCCGCTGGCCGCCGAGGTCCTCTCCCGAGCAGACCCGGCCTACCTGGACGCCCTGAAGTCGGGCGCGTCCCGAGTGTGGGTCCCGGCCGAACGCCCCCTCGCGGAGGTCTGGCAGCCGAGCGCCGACCTACGCGACGTACGCGCCCTGCCGGCCCTGATCGTCAACGGCCCGGTCGCCGACCTGGTGGCAGACCTGAGCGACGCGACAGTCGAAGCGGTGTGCCCCCTGGGCACGGAGCGCCTCGACAACCGCACGGTCGCCCTGCTCGCCTACGGTCTTCCCGGCTTCGCGGTCGACCCGTCGGGCGCACTACACCTGTCGTTGATGCGCTCCTGCACGGGCTGGCCATCCGGCATCTGGCTGGACCCACCTCACCGCACGACGCCAGACGGCTCAGGCTTCCAGCTCCAACACTGGACGCACGAGTTCTCATACTCCCTGGTCGCCGGCGAGGGCGACTGGCGAGCCCAGCAACTCCCCGCCAAGGCCCAGGAGCACATCACGCCTCTGCTCCCGCGCGCCATCACCACCCCCCAGACCGGCGATCTCCCCCAAACCCACTCCCTCCTGACTCTCGCCCCTGCCCGAGACGTCCTCCTGGGCACCCTCAAGGCCACCGGCAACCCCCACGCCCACGGCCACACCACCGGGCCCGGCCAAGGCGTGACGCTCCGTCTGGTCGAATCCACCGGCCTGGGCTCCACAGCGGAGATCGTCTCCCCCCTCCTCCCTCTGCACTCCCTGACCCACTCCGACCTCCTGGAACACCCCGGCGCCCCGGTCACGGGCCCCTCCCTCCCCCTGACCGGCTCCGAAATCGCCACGTACGTGGCCACCACTTCACCCACCAAGCCGGACACCCCTTCGGACCGCGGCACCGAGTCGACCCCGGATCTCGGCCCCACAGCAGAGCAGGCCCAGCCCGTCTTCACCCGCTACTGGCTCCACAACAAGGGCCCGGCACCGCTCGGCTACCTGCCGATCTCTCTGGCGATCAGCCCCGGACTGGTCAGCCCGTCGGACGGAGAGCCCTTCGACGTGGACGTGGTGCTCTCATCCCACCTGACGGACGAGCCCCACGAAGGCCTGGTCACCCTCCGCGTCCCGGAAGGCTGGAGCGCCACCCCGGCCCAACGCGCCTTCCGCCTCCCCCCGGGCGGCCACCTCCGCTTCCCGGTCACCGTGACTCCGCCCACCACGCCCGCGGCCGACGGAAGCGCCCACCCTTCCACGGGCCTGCACTTCATCTCAGCCCGGACCTCGGTAGGCGGCCAGCTCATCGAAGACGTCACCACAGTGGCCCTCGGCAGCACCCCCGAACTCCCGGTCCAGGACCAACCGCCCTCGTCCGCCAGGGCCGACCGCGGCACCAAGTCCGCCGAGGCCCGCCCCACCGGCCTGTCCGTCTCCCCTCTCACCGACGCTCTCGCCCTCCGCCCCGGCACCAGCACCTCCCTCGTACTGAGGCTCTCCAACACCACCTCCGACGAGATCCGCGGCGAGTCCCAACTCGCGTCCCCCTGGGGGACGTGGCACCTGCTCCCCGAGGTCATCCAGGGCTTCACGGTCGCGGCGGGGGAAACGGTGGACGTGTCGTTCCCGGTGGAGGTGCCCGAGGACGCACCAGCCGGCCACGCCTGGGCCCTGGCCAAGGTCATGTGGTTCGGCCGCTGCCAGTACAGCCCGGCGATCCGCCTGGAGGTGGCCCGGTGACGACCCCGTACGTCCGGGGGGGAGGTGACCCCGTGACCATCCGCACACATCCGGAGGGAGACGACCGGATGACGGTTCCCGCGCACGCGCCAGGAAGTGACCCCGTGACGACCCCTGCGGCAGATGGGCGGAGGAGGGCTCCCGCGCATGCGCCGGGAAGTGACTCCCTGACGAACCCTGTGGCAGCTGGGCGGGGGGCGGCTCCCGCGCACGCGCCGGGAAGTGACCCGGCAACCATGCACGCACACGCATCCGGAGGTGGCCCGGTAGCGGTGCGTGTGCGTCCGCCTGCCGCCGGCGCGGCCTCGGCACCCGGTGTGGGTGCGGTGGCCGGGTGGGTCGACGGTCGTCCGATTCCCCGTGAGCGGCTGGAACGACGCATCGCCGAGCTGCGCAACGGGCCCTTCCGCGCGACGTTGCCAGTGCCCGGAAGCTCGGAAGACCGTCAACTAGCCAGGTGGCTGACCCAGGTCATCCTCACGGAAGCGCTGTGCGAAGCGGTGGCATCGGACCTGGGGCTCGATCCGGTGGAGGCCGAGCCGTTCGAGGGCGTGGCTGCCGTCGAACTGGGCTCCATCAACACCGCCGCCTACAACGGCAACCCGTGGGTACGCGCCGTGTTCGAGCACGTCACCGCCGCTGCGGAAGCCCCACCGGAGTGGCGATCCCCCGCCTCCGCCGAGCGCTCCCCGCAGTACCTCATCCGGCACCGCCTCTTCCCTGATCACTCGAGCGCCCACCGCGCGACGCCCGATGCCCTCGATTCGCTCGGCCCGGCATCGCTCGACTCCCTGCCTGCGGCAATTGCCGATGCGCTCCGACGCCATCCACATGGCACTCTGGTCGGCCCGGTGCAGGACACCTTGGGCTGGCACGTCGCAATCGCCACCCCCTTCGAAGAGCGAGGAGCCGCCCTACGGCCAGCACCAAGGCCTCCCCTACCGACCGCATGCGACACACCCACCTCAGCGGAGCAAGCCATCGCCCCGACCCAACAGGACCGGAGTGGAGCGACGCTGCTGGATGCCGCGCGGCGGAGGACCTTCGCGCGCTGGCTGGATGACATGCGTGCCAAGAAGGTCCAACTCGTGCCCGGACTGGAACACCCTGGCGATCCTCGCCAGCCCGACAACCACCACAAACATTGATGACCTACGTACTTGCCATTGACATCGGAGGAACCAAGCTCGCCGCCGCATTGGTGGACGAGGAGGGTTCCGTGTTGCGTTCCGGTACGCGGCCCACGCCACGTACGGACGTCATGTCCGCCCTGGCGGCGCTCATCGCGGAAGTGACCGAGGGCGGTCCGCCACCGGAAGCCGTCGGGATCGGGTGCGCCGGGCCGCTGGACCTCGCCACCGGGACAGTGAGCCCCGTGAACATGCCCAGTTGGCGCGGCTTCCCCCTGCGCGAGGAGGTGCGGAAGCTGACGGGGCTGCCCACCGTTCTCGCGGGCGACGCGCAGTGCTTCGCGCTCGGGGAGCACTGGCTGGGGGCGGGACGTGACAGTGCCTCGTTGCTCGGGATCGTGGTGTCCACCGGGATCGGCGGTGGGCTGGTGATCGACGGCATGCCGCTGCTGGGGCCGACCGGAAACGCGGGACACGTCGGCCACATGTCCATCGATCCCAACGGCGAGCGGTGCGAGTGCGGCGGCCGGGGTTGCGTCGAGCGCTACTCCAGCGGACCTAATCTCGCCCGCTGGGCCCTGGACAACGGCTGGTCGCCGGCCCCGGATGAGCAGGCGGACGCGCGAGCCCTCGCCAGGGACGCCGCGGCGGGCGATCCGGTCGCGGTGGCGGCGTTCGAACGCGGCGCGCGAGCGCTGGCCGGGATGATCGCCTCCACTGCGGCCGCGGTCGAGATCACCACGGTGGTCATCGGGGGCGGGGTGTCGGCGGCAGGGAAGGTGCTGTTCGACCCGCTGGAGCGCATGCTGGACGACGTGGCGGGGCTGGCGTTCGTCCGGGCGGTACGGGTCCACCAGAGCACGCTCGGCGTGCACGCGGCCCTGGCGGGAGCCGCCCGCTTGGCCTGGCAGCGCACGTAGCCCGGCAGCGCACGTAGCCCGGCAGCGCACGTAGCCGGCCCGATAGTGCTGTGACCCCCTCGACGGGCCGAGCAAGCCACCGGTGGGAATGGGCAGCACACCGGCCGCGGGGCTTGTGCTACTCGCGCTCGGCGGCCTGGGCTTCGCGGCGCTCGATGATCCGGCGGGTGAACGGAATGATCTCGACGACACGGCTGCCGAGGTAGGCACCGATGAAGGCGAGCACCACGAGGATGAAGGGGCTGGTGGCGAAGCCGTTCATGGTGACGAATGCCTGCAGGATCGGATCGAGCAAGGGGAACTCCGTGGGGATCAGCAAGGTAAAGGGGCCATCAGGCTAACCGCATCTCACGAATGCTTGCCTCCAAAACGGCTAAAGAGCGACATGATTGGCTATGTCGCCCCTTAATGGACGATCAACGCACCTTGGACAGGCGCTCCTCTGAGCGGGCGAGGCAAGCGTCTTGCACCGGATGTACCGGCCCACCTGAAGCGGCGGTCGGCCGACCATGTCCCGCGTGGCGGGTGAAGAGCGGACACGCCCTTGGCGGGCATGCCCGGGGGCCCGTCATGGGCGGCCCGAGCCCCCTACGGAGGGCCGCCGCCTTGGTCCGAGCACCTCGTAGGGGGCGGGTCGGGGCGCCTCGTAACGGCAGCCCGGGTCTCCCATAGCGCGCAACCCAGGGCCCACGGTGGCGGACCCCCACACCCGTAGCGGGTCGCCGAGCGCAGCCTTGGCACGACTTGGGTGCCCTCGGCCCACGACCCGTCTCCCCGAGGCGCACAGACGCGCCCCCGTCCCGTAGCGGGTCGCCGAGCGCAGCGTAGGCACGACCGGGATACTCCGCGGCCCACCGACCCGTCTCCCCGTGGCACGCCCCGTAACCGATCATCCGAGCGCCGCGCAGGCACAACCCGGAGGCTCCGCGGCCCACCGACCCGTCTCCCAGTGGCACGCCAGCACGCCCCGTAGCCGATCACCCGAGCGCCACGCAGGCACAGCCCGCGACCCGCGACCCGTGTCCGTGGTGGCGGGCCATCCCCGATCCAGGCGTCCCGTAGCGGGCGACCCGAGTCCCAAGTGGTGGGACGGGCTGAGTGGCTGCGTAACGGCGGTCCGGGCGCCCGGGTAAGGGCGGCCCGGGTGCCCGGGTAAGGGCGGCCCGGGTGCCCGGGTAAGGGCGGCCCGGGTGCCCGGGTTAGTGGAAGAAGTGGCGGGTGCCGGTGAAGTAGAGGGTGATTCCAGCCTTCTCGGCGGCCTCGATGACCAGTTCGTCCCGGATGGAGCCGCCGGGCTCCACGATGAACCGTACGCCGGCGTCGATCAGCACCTGCGCCCCGTCAGGGAACGGGAAGTACGCGTCCGAGGCCGCGACCGCACCAGCCGCCCGGTCCCCCGCCCTCGCGACCGCCAGACGGCACGAGTCCACCCGGTTGACCTGGCCCATGCCCACGCCCACGGTCGCCCTGTCGCTGGCCAGCAGGATGGCGTTGGACTTCACCGAGCGGCATGCGCGCCAGGCGAACTCCAGGTCGGCCAGCTGTTCGGGCGAAGCAGGCGCGCCGGTCTTGAGCTCCCACTGCGTGGCCGAGTCGCCGGGCGCGTCCACCTTGTCCACGGTCTGCGCCAGGAGCCCGCCGTCGATCTCGCGGAACTCGGTCTGCCGCGACGGCCCTTCGGGGCAGCGCAGCAGGCGCAGGCTCTTCTTGCCCCGCAGCACCTCCAGCGCCTCCGCCTCATAGGACGGCGCGATGACGACCTCGGTGAAGATGTCGAAGATCTGCCTGGCCAGCTCGACCGTGACCTCGCGGTTGACGGCGATCACGCCGCCGTACGCCGACACGGGGTCGCACGCGTGCGCCTTGCGGTGTGCCTCGGCCACGTCGGCGCCGACGGCGATGCCGCAGGGGTTCTGGTGCTTGATGATGGCAACGCACGGCTCGGCGAAGTCCCAGGCGGCCCGCCAGGCGGCGTCGGAGTCGAGGTAGTTGTTGTACGACATCTCCTTGCCGTGCAACTGCTCGGCGTTGGCCAGACCGCTCGCGCCACCCGTGTAGAGCGCGGCGCGCTGGTGCGGGTTCTCGCCGTACCGCAGCGTGGCCTTGCGCTCGTACGTGGCCCCCGTGAACTCGGGGAACTCGCCGTCCCCGTGCGTGCGCGCGAACCAGTTCGCCACAGCCACGTCGTACGAGGCCGTGTGCGCGTAGGCGATGCCGGCCAGCCGCCTGCGCTCGGTCAGCGTGAAGCCGCCCTCGGCCAGCGCGTCGCGCACGTCGCCGTAGAAGGCGGGGTCGACCACGACCGTGCAGGTGTTGTGGTTCTTGGCGGCGCCCCTGATCATGGCGGGCCCGCCGATGTCGATCTGCTCGACGCACTCCTCGTCGGACGCGCCGGAGGCCACCGTCTCCTGGAACGGGTAGAGGTTCACCACGACGAGCTGGAACGGGTCGATCTCCAGCTCCTCCAGCTGGGCGACGTGGTGCGGCTTGGTGACGTCGGCCAGCAGCCCGGCGTGCACGCGCGGGTGCAGCGTCTTGACCCGCCCGTCCAGGCACTCCGGGAACCCGGTCAGCTGCTCGACCTTCGTCACCGGGATCCCGTAGGACGAGATCGCGGCGGCCGTGCCACCGGTCGAGACGATCTCCACCCCTGCGCCGTCGAGGGCCCTGGCCAGCTCCTCGAGCCCGGACTTGTCGTAGACAGCGATCAGCGCGCGCCGGATGGCGATGCGAGTCACGTGCTTTCCCCTCCTGTTTAGTTGCCGATGCGGACGATACGTCCGCTGACCGTCCAGCCCTCGCGGACCATCCGGCCGACGATGTCGACGAGCAGGCGCCGCTCGACGGTCTTGATGCGTTCGTGCAGGACCGTCTCGTCGTCGTCCGGGAGTACGGGAACCGCCTCCTGGGCGATGATCGGCCCGCTGTCGACGCCCTCGTCGGCCAGCATCACCGTGCAGCCGGTCACCTTGACCCCGTGGGCCAGCGCGTCCCGCACGCCGTGCGCGCCGGGGAACGACGGCAGCAGCGCCGGATGGGTGTTCAGCACGGGAAAGGCGTCCAGCGTCGGCGGACCCAAAATTTTCATGAAGCCCGCCGACACCACCAGGTCAGGCTCGTATTCTGCGATCCTGGCCGCGATGGCGGCATCCCACTCCGCCCGTGTCGCGTAATCGCCCAATTTTTCAACAAAAGTTGGTACGTTCGCCCTCGCTGCCCTGGCCAGCCCCTCAATCCCATCCCTGTCCGCGCCGACCGCGACCACGCGAACCCCGTACGACGGGTCGGCAGAAGCGTCCAGCAGGGCCTGTAGGTTGGTTCCAGAGCCGGAGACGAGGACGACGAGCCGCCCAGCCTTAGACACGCGCACTCCAAAAAGGAAACAGGGTGGGGCTGACAGGCTATCGGTTCCTCGTCCGGCGACGCAGAGGAGGTCAGGTGTCGACACCGGTGAAGGCACCGGCAGGCCAGCAGCCCGCTGATTCGGCGGGCCGCCGAGCGATCTGGTTGTCCATTGCAGCGCTGGCCATGACGTTCATGTTGCCGCTCGCCGGACTGGTCATGGCGTTGTTCGCGCTGATGGCCGGGATCCGGGCGTTCCCGCTGCTGAAGGCCTCGGGCCGGTCCATGGGCGCCGCCGTGGGCGGCATCACCATCTCCTCGATCGCGCTGGCGCTGTCGGCCCTGGCCACGGGGATGCAGCTGTACCTGATGGACGAATACTCGGCCTACCAGGAGTGCATGAAGGGCGCGGGGACCGTTTCCGCGCAGGGCGAATGCTTCGCGCAGTTCAGGGAGGCGGCACAGCGCAAGCTCCCCGCCGACGTGCTGGAGATGCTCGGGGCCATGCAGCCGTAGCCGGGGGCGCGTCCCGGGGGCAGATGCCCCGGGCTCGGGTCCGTGGGGCAGGGACGACGTTCGCGGGGCGCGGAAGAGGCGACGCGCGGGCGCCCGGGTGTGTCGCCGGGCGCCGCCTCGGATGGAGCGCTGAGCGTACGTGGAGGACGTGCGGCCTAGTCGCGGTCCCAGGCGTACGGGTCGACGTAGATCACATGGCCGCCGCGGTCGTCCGACTCGTCCACGATGTCCTTGCGCGGTGGGCGGGCCGACTCCGGGGGACGCGGGCGGGCCTGGGCCAGGGTCTCCGCCTCGGCCGAGGCGTGCTCGTCCTGCCAGTCGTCCCTGATGACCGGGATCTCCTGGGTGTCGGCCTCGGTGGCGTCCATCCAGTGGCCGGGCAGCGGTCGTGGGTCGGACTCGGCCAGACCCACCTTGCTCGCCGCCTTGGCGATGGCGGCCCCGGCCTTGCGCACAGGAGCGGCCGCCTTGTCGAGCGGCGCGCGAGCGCGCTTGTTGAGCAGCAGCAGGTTGGTCACGCCGGCGGAGATGCCCGCGGCCACACCGACCTCGAGCGCCACCGACAGCGCCACCTCCCAGGGCGAGGGCCCCACCGTGGCCAGCCGGCCGCCGCCGATGGGCCCGCCGGACAACGCCGCCAGCACCCCCGCCACGAGGCCGGTGACGACCCCGCTGAGGAACCCCCAGAGCGGCGCGGCCTCATAGGACGGCGACGGCGAGATCCTGGCCACCATCACCCCGGCCACGGCCCCCGCCGCGAACGGCAGCGCGATCACCGCCATCATCCACCCCGGCACCGTCCCGCTCTCCGGCAAGGCCCCCAGCAGCGGCAGGCTCGGCACCGTGCCGAGCTGCACCCCGGTGGGTGCGACCAGGGTGTCGGCCCCGATCGCGAACCCGGGCCCGGCGATGTAGGAGGAGGCCCAGATGACGGCGTTCAGCAGATAGAGCACCTGCAGCAACAGCAGCAGCACCCCGCCGACGAATCCGGGCGAGAGCACGCTGGACAGCTCCTTGACCTGCCCGAAGTTCAGCACGACGGCGAGCAGCACCAGCGCGAGCCCGGCCACGAGCAGCACGGTCGTGGCGACCGCCGTGCCGACGGTGAGCGCGCGTATCCGCTCGGGCAGCAGCCGCAGCATCACCCGCCAGGGGCCGATCATCCGCGCCGTCGCCAACGCCCCCGCCAGGAACGCCAGGACGAAGTGGCTGAGCAGCGCCTCGCCGATGTACGGCTGGGTGATCTCGTTGCTCGCCGCGAGCGCGATCAACCCCGCGAGCAGCGCGTACGGGGCGGCCAGTGACACCCCGGCCTGGACCACCAGGGCGAACTGGGCCCGCCGGCGGGCCCCGGCCTGCTCCTTCGGGCTGTTCTTCGGCAGCCGGGCGGGCAACCGCAGTCGCAGGTCCGCATCGCGTGCCATCCACCGGCCGGCGCGATAGAGCAGCACAGTAGGCAGGATCATCAGCCCCAGGGGCAGCAGCCCGACCCGTCCGGAAGGTATCGCGAACCCGGCGTGGTGCGCCGCCAGCCAGAGCTGCGCCGCGGTGCGGAACACGCCCGGCAGCCCCGCCCCCAGCGTGCCGCGCGGCGCGGCGATCCAGCCGACGAGGGTGAGCGTGGTGAGTGCGGCCAACCCGACGCCCAGTGTGCAGGCGGCGGCCAGCATCCCCGACACGGGTAGCGGCCGCCTCGTCTCGTCGTCATCGCTCGAGACCCCGGGGAGCTTGCCGAGCACCGACCGGGGGGCAGTGCGCAACTGGTCGAGAATCGCCGTCACAGTAGGCGATTTTCTCAAGGTTTCACGACCAGCGCTTGGTTGACGCGCCGCCCCTCGCCCACTTTGTGACCACGAAAGCTCCCGGTTCGCGGGTACGGAGGCGGCTCAGGGGGTTCGGCCGCCGCGGGAGACGGCCCACGGAGTCGCCATGGAGGCGGCCCAGGGTGCGCCGTTACGGTGGCCGGCCGCGTGCGGGTCAGCGAGCGTCACCCTGGAGGCCCTCAGCCACGTGCGGTGGGTGGGGCCCACCGTGCTCCGCCGTACAAGATGATGGTTTTCAAACACAGACCACCGACGCAGGGAGCTGGGATGCGTGTATTGGTTACTGGTGGGGCCGGATATATCGGGAGCACTGTCGCGTCCGCGTGCCTCGACGCCGGGATCGAGCCTGTCATTCTGGACAGCCTCGTCACGGGCAGGCGGGAGTTCGCTCAGGGGCGGGTGTTCTATGAGGGGGATATCAGCGACGGGCCGCTGATTGACAAGATATTTGCCGAAAATCCGGATATCGAGGCTGTCGTCCACTGCGCCGCGCTCATCGTGGTGCCGGACTCCGTGGCCGACCCCATCGGTTACTACCGCGCGAACGTCGCCAAGAGCCTCGAGTTCGTCGATCACCTGCTCCGCAACGGCCGCACCCGGATGATCTTCAGCTCTTCCGCGTCCATCTACCGCACGGGCGACGACCACACCGTGAACGAGGAGTCACCGCTCGACCCGCAGAGCCCTTACGCGCGGACCAAGGCGGTGTGCGAGTCCATGTTCGCCGACATCGCCGCCGGTCACCCGATCAAGATCCTCTCCCTGCGCTACTTCAACCCGATCGGCGCCGACCCCCAGATGCGCACCGGCCTGCAACTGCGCCGCCCCAGCCACGCCCTCGGCAAGATGATCGAGGCGTACGAGGAGGGTGTGCCCTTCCAGGTCACCGGCACGAACTATCCGACCAGGGACGGCACGGGCATCCGCGACTACGTCCACGTCTGGGACCTGGCCACCGCCCACGTCGCGGCCCTGCGCCGGTTCGACGCGCTGGAGGCCGACGTGATCAACCTGGGCACCGGCGCAGGCACCACCGTCCGGGAGCTGGTCGATGCGTTCAACCGCGTCGTCGACCGCCCGATCGAGGTCGTCGAGGCGGCCCCGCGCCCCGGCGACGTGGCCGGTGCCTACACCCGCAGCGACCTGGCCGGTCGCCTGCTGGACTGGCAGGCCGGCCACTCCGTCGAGGACGGCATCAGGCACTCGCTCGAATGGGCGCGCATCCGGGAGTCCCGGCTCGGCTAGACCGGGACCGGTCGCCGGAGTACGATTCGTATACGAACAGTTCGTACACGAAAGAAGCGATGGAAGAAGCGGAGGCGGCCCGAGAGGTCGCGCGGCTTTACCCGGCGATCTACCGGCGGTTCAAGGCGTCCAAAAGACCGATCGCGGCCGGGCTGACCGCCAGGATGCACGCCGTGCTCGGTCACCTGCAGGCCGCCGGGCCGCTCACCCTGAGCGAGCTGGCCGAGCACCTCCAGCTGTCCAAGGCCGCGACGACCGAACTGGTCGACCGCGTCGAGGAACGCGGCCTGGTGGCCAGGATCAGGGACGAGCGCGACCGGCGGCGGGTGTTCGTCTGGGTCACCGACGAGGGGCGGGCAGCCTTCGCCGCGGCCTCACCGCGGGTGCTCGAGGACGACCTGCTGGCGCGGGCCGTACGGAACATGACGCCACAGGAGCGCGAGGGGCTCGTGACCGGGCTCCGCGCGCTGCTCAGAGAGGAGGAGCCATGAACTGCGAGAGCTGCGGAATGCCGATGGAGACCGCCGACGACCACGCGCCGGGACACCGGGACAGCACGTGGTGCCGGCTGTGCTCCAAGCCCGACGGGACGCTGCAGGACTTCGACGAACGGTTCGAGCGCATGGTGCAGTGGCAGACCCAGCGCAACGGCCGGTCCAGGGCCGAGGCCGAGGAGGCCACCAGGGCCTACATGCGCTCGATGCCCCTCTGGCGTGACCACCCATGAGGGTCCTCGGCGTCGACAACATCCTGGTCGGGGCGGGCGACCCGGTGCGGGCCAAGGAGTTCTACGGCGGCGTGCTGGGGCTGGAGGAGAAGTTCTCGACGGAGGAGACGGCGCTCTTCGCGATCGGGGAGGAGACCCCGGGGCTGCTGGTACGGGTCCAGGAGGGCAGGCCGGGGTCCATGCGCGTATGGCTGGAGGTTCCCGACGCCCGCGCGGCGGCAGATGAGCTGGGGCTGGAGCCGTTCGAGGTGTTCACGGGCTGGACGGTCGAGGTTCCCGACCCCTGGGGAAATGTCATCGGCCTGACCGACTACACCAAGCAGCCTCACCTGGCGCGCGCGGGCTGAGCATCGCCCACCGGGAGGCGAGCGCCTCGTTCGAGATGATCTGGAGCTCGTCCAGCGCCTCGTCGAGGGTGGCGCTGGCGTCCTCAACGTCGATCACCTTCTCCTCCGGAGGAGCTTCGATCGTCACCTTGTGACCCCAGATCGGGCGAGTGCTCACGCTCGCCTTGGCCGCGTCGTCCATACGCAGCCAGGCCTCGCCTTCGGACACCTGCTCATCGAACCCGTCACCCTGGACGTAGATCTGCTTCTCGTCGACCACGAACCGGGGGCGACGGACGAAGACTTCAGCAGGCCCGGACGGTCAGGTCGGAGGCAGCGGCCACCGCCGCCGCCAGAATTCGCTTCATCTTGGTCCCTTTTCCAGGGAGACTCCGTCTTTCAGGACGGAGAGAAGCCTGCAGAGTGTCAATGAGTGATGCCATGGTTACGCACGGGTGATGGACGGGGCCAAAGGCACCGGCAACCGAGAAATGGCTCCTGGCCTGATATCGGCCATCACTCCATCGCGGGCGGCATGCCGCCTGGGGCGTAGTCAACCGCCCAGACGCTACGGTCGCCCGGCATCCAGCCGGAAGTCTTGAGAGCAAGCCCCCTCCCTCCGGGTGGGTGCAGTTGACACGCATCCTTCTCACCAGAAGGCCTCCTCCCGCCCCACCGAAGCGAGAGGAGGCCGGACGGGGCTAGTTGGCGAGCGAGTTCAGGGAGTTGTTCGGGATCTCCTGCGGGACCTGGCTGTCCTCACTGAGGTCCGCTACGTCGATCCACAGGTCCTTGTCCGGAGCCTTGATCCTGACCTTGGAGCCCCACCCGATGTACCGGGTCTCGGTGATGGAGCGGGTCTTGCCCAGGACGCCGAAGTCCATGCTCCAGCCCGAGGTCAGCTGGGTGACCAGGCCCTTGGAGTTGACCTTCAGCGCATAGTCGATCTTGGTCTTGCCGATCGCGCCGCTGACCTTCTGCCCGTACACCTTGGCCAGCTCTTTGTAGGTGAGCGCCCCCTTGTACGTGCCGCCCTTGAAGCTCTTGGCGTGGGAGACGATCGCCTTCAGCACCTTCGGCTCGAAGATGTCGATGATCTGGTTGTAGGTGCCGCCACCGGCCTCCGCGGCGTAACGCACCCACTTCTTGCCCTCGGGCAGGTCCTCACTGAACAGCCCGCCCTGGACGTAGCTGTGGCCGCCGACCGTGATGATGCGCGGCGGGGCGAGCGCGGACGCCAGGGACTTGTCGGAGCCGGCCGCATGGTTCTTGAGATCGGTCGCGACGATCCCCTTCTTACCGAACTCAAACGTTCCAGTCGTCCGGGTGGTGGCGCCGATGCTCTTGCCGTCCAAGGTGAGCCGGGTCTTCTCGGAGATCCGTACCCCGTGCCCCGGGACGAGCTGCTTCTGCAGCGCCTTCACCGGATCCACCGACGCGGCCTGCGCGGCAGGCGTCGCGGTCACGAGCGCGGCAGCCGTGGTTAACGCCAGGCCCGCGAGAATTCGCTTCATACGTTTCCTTCGGATTCAAAAAGGAGAGGGAGGAGAAGCCTGCCAATTGAAGATCACGAACATATATCGAGAGCCGGGTCGTACGCCGTCAAAACGGTGCACTTTTCGTGCAGAGTGTGTCCTGGAGAAGTGAGATGACCGTCACACAGCGGGAGAACCATGCCCCGATGACCTGGGCAGGTCAAGCTTCGGGCTAGGCTTCACTGGCGGAAACGCCCGGCACGCACTCCCGAGCGTAGGAGCTCGCCGCGAGAGAGCGAGGAACGATGCCATCGAGCGGCGAAGCGGACGCGACCACCAGCGCAGTTGCCCGGGGCCGTCGAACATCAGTCGGAAAAGCAGGGCGCGAACCCGGCAGAGGGCGAGCGACCAAGGGAAGAGGACGGACCCTCGTGGACCTGTTCGAACATCAGGCGAAGGAGCTCTTCGCCGACTACGGCATCCCGGTGCCACGCGGCATCGTCGCACACAACGTGGAGGAGGTGCGGTCGGCCGCCGAGGAGCTGACCGGCCGCGTTGTCGTCAAGGCCCAGGTCAAGACCGGCGGCCGTGGCAAGGCCGGCGGTGTCAAGGTGGCCGACGACGCCGCCGACGCGGTCACCAAGGCCGAAGCCATCCTCGGCATGGACATCAAGGGCCACACCGTTCACAAGGTGCTCGTGGAGGAGGCCAGCGCTATCGCGGAGGAGTACTACTTCTCCTTCCTGCTCGACCGCGCGAACCGTACATTCCTCGCCATCTGCTCCGCCGCGGGCGGCATGGACATCGAAGAGGTCGCTCACACGGCGCCCGAGAAGGTCGCCAAGGTGCCGGTCTCGGCGCTGACGGGCATCGACCGTGCCAAGGCCCGCGAGATCGCGGTCGCCGGCGGCCTGCCGGAGAAGGCGCTCGACGGCGCCGCCGAACTCATCGAGAAGCTCTGGTGCTGCTTCGTCGACGAGGACGCCACCCTCGTCGAGGTCAACCCCATGATCCTGTCGGCCGACGGCCAGGTGAAGGCCCTCGACGGCAAGGTCACGCTCGACGACAACGCCACCTTCCGCCAGGCCGACCACGAGGCGCTCGCCGACAAGGCGGCCGAGGACCCGCTCGAGGCCAAGGCCAAGGAGAAGGACCTCAACTACGTCAAGCTCGACGGCAACGTCGGCATCATCGGCAACGGCGCGGGCCTGGTCATGTCCACCCTCGACGTGGTGGCCTACGCGGGCGAGGAGTTCGCCGGCAAGCCGTCCCCCGCCAACTTCCTCGACATCGGCGGTGGCGCCTCGGCTGAGGTCATGGCCGCCGGCCTGGAGATCATCCTCTCCGACCCGAGCGTCAAGTCGATCTTCGTGAACGTCTTCGGCGGCATCACCGCCTGCGACGCCGTCGCCAACGGCATCGTCTCGGCGTTCAAGCTGCTGGAGAGCCGTGGCGAGGCCGTGACCCACCCCCTTGTGGTCCGCCTCGACGGCAACAACGCCCTGCTCGGGCGGCAGATCCTGGCCGACGCCGCACTCCCGCGGGTCGAGCTGGTAGACACGATGGACGACGCGGCCAAGCGGGCCGCCGAGCTCGCTGCGGTAGGTGCGTGACCCATGGCCATCTGGTTGACTGAGAACAGCAAGATCATCGTCCAGGGCATGACGGGTGGCGAGGGCACCAAGCACACCCGCCGCATGCTCGCCTCCGGCGCCCGCGTCGTCGGCGGCGTGAACGCCCGCAAGGCCGGCATCACGCACGAGGGCCTGCCCGTGTTCGGCACGGTCAAGGAGGCCATGGAGAAGACCGGCGCGGACGTGTCGGTCGTCTTCGTGCCGCCGGCGTTCACCAAGGACGCGGTCAAGGAGGCCATCGACGCGGAGATCCCGCTCTGCGTGGTGATCACCGAGGGCGTGCCGGTGCACGACTCGACCGAGTTCTGGGCCTACGCCGTCGCCAAGGGCAACAAGACCCGCATCATCGGCCCCAACTGCCCCGGTATCGCCTCCCCCGGCGCCTCCAACGCGGGCATCATCCCGGCCGACATCACCACCGCCGGCCGCATCGGCCTGGTCTCGAAGTCGGGCACGCTCACGTACCAGCTGATGTACGAGCTGCGTGACTTCGGCTTCTCGACCGCGGTCGGCATCGGCGGCGACCCCGTCATCGGCACGACGCACATCGACGCGCTCCAGGCGTTCCAGGAGGACCCGGGCACGGACGCGATCGTGATGATCGGCGAGATCGGCGGCGACGCCGAGGAGCGGGCTGCCGCGTACATCGAGCAGCACGTCACCAAGCCGGTCGTGGCCTACGTCGCGGGCTTCACCGCGCCGGAGGGCAAGACCATGGGGCACGCGGGCGCGATCGTGTCGGGCTCCGCGGGCACCGCCCAGGCCAAGAAGGAGGCCCTGGAGAAGGTCGGCGTCCGCGTCGGCAAGACCCCCTCCGAGACCGCCCAACTCATGCGCGAAATCATGCAGGCTCGTTGATCGCTTGAGTTTCAAAGCCCCGTGCGGTTCTCCCCGCACGGGGCTTTTCCATTTACGCTTGCGGCTGCCCGTCCTCCATCTTTTACGGCAGAGCACGGGCGACCCACCCGCCGCACGTGGCCGGGCTCTGTCCAGGGAGACGGTCATGTGGTGTGCGGGGCCGGCCGCCGTTACGCCGCCCCGTGGGCCCACTCCGTGGTGACAACCTGACCAACTCCGCACGGCCCCCCTGGACCCACTCCGCACGGCACAACTCTGACCAACTCCGCACAGCACACCCTGTGCCCACTCCGTGACAACTCTGACCAACTCCGCACGGCACACCCTGTGCCCACTCCGTGGTGACAACTCTGACCAACCCCGCACGGCACACCCTGGGCCGACTCCGCGTGGCGTGCCGTGGGCCATTACGGCGGCCCACAATTCCGGGCCCCTTAAAGCCGTGAGCCCTCTGGCGCGCCGCTTCCGGGCCCGGGGGTCTGGGGTCCTTCGCGGGCTCTTTGCTCTGGTCTTGTTGGCGTTGGCGTGCGACATTTCCTGGTATGGGCAGGGACGTGCCAGTCGTCGTTTTCAGCCGGGATGACCGCCGGAAATATCGGGAAAAGGTGCGTCGATGTCTCGACGTCTTCGCCCAGATGCTCCGCGAGTCCCGCTTCGAGTTCGAACGCCCCCTCGCCGGCCTGGAGATCGAGCTCAACATCGTGGACGCGTACGGCGAGGCCGCCATGCGCAACGCCCAGGTGCTGGCGGCCATCGAACAGCCGGACTGGGCGACGGAGCTGGGACAGTTCAACATCGAGATCAACATCGAGCCCCAGGAGCTGGGCGGCGACGGCGCGCTGCGCCTGGAGGACGACGTCAGGGCACGGCTCAACCACGCCGAGGAGCGCGCCCGCTCCCAGGACGGCCACCTGGTCCTGATCGGCATCCTGCCGACGCTGCGCGAGCAGGACATCGGCGAGGGCACGCTCTCCGCGAACCCCCGCTACCGCCTGCTCAACGAGCAGATCTTCGCGGCCCGCGGAGAGGACCTGCACCTGGCCATCGAAGGAGTCGAACGCCTGGACACGCACGCCGACAGCGTCGCTCCCGAGGCCGCGTGCACCAGCGTGCAGCTGCACCTGCAGGTCAGCCCCGAGGCGTTCGCCTCCCACTGGAACGCCGCCCAGGCCATCGCGGGACCTCAGGTGGCGGTGGCGGCCAACTCCCCTTACCTGTTCGGCAAGGAGCTGCACCGCGAGACCAGGATCGCCCTGTTCGAGCAGGCCACGGACACGCGGCCGGCCGAGCTGAAGGCGCAGGGCGTGCGGCCAAGGGTGTGGTTCGGGGAGCGGTGGATCACGAGTGTTTTCGACCTCTTCGAGGAGAACGTCAGCTACTACCCCGCCCTGCTGCCGCTCTGCGAGGACGAAGACCCGCGTACCGAGCTCGAACAGGGACGCATCCCGCACCTCCACGAGCTGACCCTGCACAACGGCACGATCTACCGGTGGAACCGGCCGGTGTACGCGGTGGTGGACGGAGTGCCGCACCTGCGCGTGGAGAACCGTGTGCTGCCTGCCGGGCCTTCCGTGGCCGACGTCGTGGCCAACGCCGCGTTCTACTACGGGCTGATGCGCGTGCTGCCGTACGCCGAACGGCCGATCTGGAGCCAGATGTCGTTCCAGGCGGCGGAGGACAATCTCAGCGCGGCGGCCCGGCAGGGGCTGGACGCGCGGCTGTACTGGCCGGGAATGGGAGAGGTGCCCGCGTCCGAGCTGATCCTGCGCCGCCTTCTGCCCATGGCGCACGAGGGGCTGGCCAAATGGGGCGTGAACGGTCCCATCGCCGACCGGCTGCTCGGCATCATCGAGGGCCGCTGCCTGACGGGTCGTACGGGGGCGAGCTGGCAGGTGGAAAGCGTACGGGCGCATGGAGGAGATCGTCACGAAGCATTGCGATCCATGACACTTGGGTACATCGAGCGCATGCACGCCAATGAGCCAGTCCACACGTGGGACGTGTGATGCCCCGTGAAGCGCATCCTGATCATCGTCCTCGTCCTGCTGCTCGGCGCCTGCGGCCTCTCGAGGACGCGGTCCATGGACGCACAGGGGGCCGATTCGTTCGAGGATGACGTGCGTGCCGCTCGTACGCTGACGGAGGAGTTCTGGAAGCAGGACTTCCAGCAGCTCGGACTGACTTATCGGCCTATCACCGATTTCGTTCCCTATTCCGGGAAATCCGGCCCCAAGTGTGGGAACCAACCGGCCGCCCCGAACAACGCCTTCTACTGCCCCGCCGGCCACTTCATCGCCTATGACCAGGACTGGATGGAGTCGCTCTGGAACCAGATGGGCGACGGGTCTGTCTACGTGATCATCCCGCACGAGTTCGGGCATGCCGTGCAGGCGCAGCTCCAGACCAATTTCGAGCTGAACGTGCAAATGGAGCTCCAGGCCGACTGCTACGCGGGCGGCACCCTCTCGGCCCTGGTCAGCTCGGGCGCGCTCAAGGCACAGTCGGGCGACGAGGACGAGCTGCTCCTGAGCCTGGAGTCCGCCGGCGATCCGACGGACGACTGGCTGAACCCGTCCGCGCACGGGACGGCCGAGCAGCGTCAGGCGTCGTTCGCGACAGGTTGGAGGAACGGAGTGGACGCCTGCTGAGCAGGGCGGTTGGGACCTCCGTGGATGTGCACACCCGTGCACGGATCGGACTCGAGGATGTATCCACGGGTCAACCCAGAGGATGATGTGTCTGATCATGACCACGCTCTACCTTTGACCCATGCCTTTGGAGGAGATCGGCTGGCTGCGCAGGGGCGCGTGCAGGTCCAGCGACCCAGACCTCTTCTTCCCTCTCGCCCCCACCCCCTTGCAGGAAGCCCGCGCCAAGGCGGTGTGCGCGCGCTGCCAGGTCATTGACGAGTGCCGCTCGTACGCGTTACGCGCAGGCGAGTCAGAGGGCATCTGGGGCGGTCTCACCCCAGAGGAGCGCCGCCGCACTCGCTTCCCCACCGGCTGGCGCCGCCCCGCCGCCTCCTGACGCTCTCGCCCTTCGCCACTCTTCGGCAGGAGAGGCCGGGCTCTCGCATGCCGGAAAGCGATGACCGCGCGGGAGTGGCTCGACGTAGCCTGCAAGGGTGTTGTTCCGCTCGATCGCCGTGCTCACCGCCGCCAACATCATGAACAACAAGGTCGCCCCCCGCCTGGCGCCCCTGACCTCGGCCGCCGCGACCGCCGCTCTGGTCGCGATGGCTCGCCGGTCCGGCCTGTCATGGCAGGAGCTGGGGTTCGAGCATGGCCGCCGGGGCGCTCTGGCGGGAGGTGCCTTGGCGGCGGCGGTGGCGGCCGTTTACACCGTCGGCATCACCAACCCCCGCACCAGGCCGCTCTTCCGCGACGAGCGCGCCCTGTCGCTCTCGCGCGCCCGCGCCCTGGAGGAGGCCCTGCTCCAGGTCCCGATGGGCACTGTCCTGCTGGAGGAAGTGGGCTTCAGGGGCGCCCTGTACGCCATGCTGCGCCAGCGCCACGGCACGGTCGCCGCCACGGCGATCTCCTCGGCGCTGTTCGGGCTGTGGCACATCCTCCCGGCCATCGACATGGCCCGCGCCAACCCCGCACTCGGCGCCCTGACGGCCTCCGAGTCCCCCAGCCACCTCGACACCGCACGGGTGGTGGCGGGGAGCGTGGTGTCCACGGCGGCGGCGGGGGTCCTGTTCTGCGAGCTGCGCCGCCACGGCGGCCTCCTGACCCCGGCCATGCTGCACCTCGCCACCAACTCCCTCGGCTACCTCTTCGCCCGGATCGCCGCCAAGCGAAAGTAGGGCTTTGCTCCGGTTGGCTACACAAAGTGAGCAACGCACGGTGGATCTTTGATATGCCGGGCATGAGGGAGCTCCCTCGCCGGTGGAAGATCCTTCACCTTTCTCCTGGAGCGTTCCATACATGCCTCATCCTCATGCTTTAACGTCTCTCCGGCGCGCTCCTCGGGCTGGTGCCGAATGAGGAGTGTGTATATCAAGATCACATATTCTGATATACGATGGAGGCACGGAGGTGGTGCTGTATGCGTACGGTAATCGACATCGACAAGGACCTTCTGGAAGTCGCCCAGCAAGAATTGGGGACCTCGACCATGAAGGAGACGGTCAACGCGGCCCTCGAGGAGGTCGCCCAAAGGGCAAAGCTCCGCGAAGCGTTCGAGTACTGGCGCACCCGGGACAATACCGATCTTCTGGATCCGGAGATCATGAAGCATGCGTGGTAGCCACCGGCGTGGTCTACCTCATCGACAAGAGCGCGCTGGCGCGCATGCCGCACCCGGCGGTCCACCAGGCACTCGAACCGCTCATGCTCGATAAGATGCTGGCCATCTGCGAGGTCACGCAACTCGAGGTCCTCTACAGCGCGCGCAACCCGGAGGGCTACGAGCGCGACGCGTACTACCTGCGCGAGGGCTTCCGCCTCCTGTCCATCCACGAAAAGGAGGTGGCCACCCGGGCACTGGACGTTCAAGCGATGCTTGCCCGCAAGTCGCACCACCGGGCAGTCGGGCCGAACGACCTGCTGATCGCCGCCTGTGCGGAGGTGCACGGGGCGACGATCCTGCATTACGACCGCGACTTCGACGTCATCTCCGAAGTCACCGGGCAGCCCTCGCTCTGGGTCGTGCCCCCAGGGTCGGTGCCCTAGGCGCCCAGGACAGAGGTCAAGCCGTCGGGACGACCTGGAACCCCTCCGCGTAATGGCCGGCGGGGAAGCCGGCCTGTTCGGCCCAGGTGGCGAAGCGCGTCTTGACGAAGTCGATGAAGCCCTCCACATGGGAGATCTGGCTCACATGTGACTGCAAGGCCGCGAGCTTGCGGTCCATGGCCTCGGTGATGTCAACCCAATGGTTGGGTGTCAAGCCACCGGTCAGCCACACCTCGCGTACGGTCCACGCCTCCAGGCCCTCATCCTTGATCAGCTCAGGGAAGGCATAGGGGTTGCGGGCGTCCGGGTAGACGGCGTCCATGGCCGAGCCGCCCACCGCGCGATGGTCGGGGTGGCTGGGGGCGACGTGCTGGTAGTTGCGATCCGGGTGATGGGTGATGACCAGGTCCGGCCTGACCTGGCGGATAACGCGCGAGATGTCGCGCCTGAGCTCCAGCGAGGGCATCACCTGCCCGTCCGAATAGCCGAGGAAACGCACGTCCGTGACGCCGACCGCCTTGGCGGCGGTGCGCTGCTCGGTCCTGCGGAGCTCGGCCATGCCGGAATTGTCGAGAGTACGTTCGTTGCCGCCCGCATCACCGTCCGTGACCAGCAGGTACGTGACCTCGGCACCCCTGTCGACGAACAACGCCACGCTGCCCGCCGCTCCGAAATCGACGTCATCTGGGTGGGCGGTCACCACAAGGACCCTGTTGATCTCGGCTTCCGGCAGCATGGCTCCCCTTTCTGATGTTCCATGAAGGACAACCGCACGCCCCTCGGATGGCATTCCGGGCAACGATTGTCGGTGGGGCGTCTTAACCTAGGTACGTGCCCACCCAAGTCTCTGTAGACCACCCCCTGCTCGACGGCCTCAACCCGCAGCAGCGCGAGGCCGTGATCCATCATGGCAGTCCGCTGCTCATCGTGGCAGGGGCGGGATCCGGGAAGACGCGGGTGCTCACGCATCGCATCGCGTACCTGCTGGCCGAGCGCGACGTGCATCCGGGCGAGATCCTGGCGATCACGTTCACCAACAAGGCCGCCCGCGAGATGAAGGAGCGCATCGACAAGCTCGTCGGCCCACGGTCCAAGGCGATGTGGGTGATGACGTTCCACAGCGCCTGCATGCGCATCCTGCGGCGGGAGGCCAAGCGGCTGGGGTTCCCGTCGAGCTTCTCGATCTACGACCAGGCCGACTCGCAGCGGCTGATGGCGATGGTCTGCAGGGAGATGGAGCTCGACCCGAAGCGCTACCCGCCGCGCTCGTTCTCGGCCCAGGTCAGCAACTTCAAGAACGAGCTGATCGACTACGAGACCGCCCTCGACAAGGCGGGCTCGCACCTGGAGAAGACGCTCGCGCAGGCGTACAAGGCCTATCAGCTCAAGCTGACCGAGGCCGGCGCGATGGACTTCGACGACATCATCATGAACACGGTGACGTTGTTCCAGCTCTTCCCCGAGGTGGCCGAGCACTACCGGATGCGGTTCAGGCATGTGCTGGTGGACGAGTACCAGGACACCAACCACGCCCAATACATCCTGATCAGGGAGCTGGTCGGGCATCCCGAGCTGCGCACGACCGACGGCGAGCTGGTCCGGTCGGGCGGCGGCATGTCCGAGCTGTGCGTGGTGGGCGACGCCGACCAGTCCATTTACGCCTTCCGCGGCGCGACGATCCGCAACATCCTGGAGTTCGAGCGCGACTATCCGGATGCACGGACGATCCTGCTGGAGCAGAACTACCGCTCCACCCAGAACATCCTGGCCGCCGCCAACGCGGTCATCGCCCGCAACGAGTCGCGCAAGCCCAAGAACCTCTGGTCCGACCAGGGCGACGGGCCCAAGATCGTCGGTTACGTCGCCGACAACGAGCACGACGAGGCCATGTTCGTGGCCCAGGAGGTCGACCGGCTCAGCGACGAGGAAGGCGTCAAGCCGGGCGAGGTCGCCGTCTTCTACCGCACCAACGCCGCCTCCCGTGTGTTCGAGGAGATCTTCATCCGCACCGGGCTGCCGTACAAGGTGGTCGGGGGCGTGCGCTTCTACGAGCGCAAGGAGGTCAAGGACCTGCTGGCCTACCTGCGCGTGCTCGCCAACCCGGCCGACGTGGTGTCGCTGCGGCGCATCCTGAACGTGCCCAAGCGCGGCATCGGCGACCGCGCCGAGGCGATGATCGAGGCGCTGTCGTCGCGCGAGCGCATCTCGTTCTGGGACGCGCTGCGCCGGGCCGACGAGGCGTACGGGATGGCCACGCGCTCGCTCAACGCGGTACGCGAGTTCGTCGCGATGCTCGAGGAGCTCATCGCCAAGGGCGAGGGCATGCCGCCGTCGGCGCTGGCCGAGGAGGTGCTGGTGGCCACCGGCTACCGCGCCGAGCTGGAGGCGTCCGAAGATCCGCAGGACGAGTCGCGTCTGGAAAACCTCAACGAGCTCATCTCCGTCGCCTCCGAGTTCGAGGAGGCCAATCCGGAGGGGACGCTCGTGGAGTTCCTGGAGCAGGTGTCGCTCGTGGCCGACGCCGACCAGATCCCCGAGGCGGACGGAGGGCAGGGGGTCGTCACCCTGATGACCCTGCACACGGCCAAGGGGCTGGAGTTCCCGGTCGTCTTCCTGACGGCCATGGAGGACGGGGTGTTCCCGCACATCCGGTCGCTCGGGGAGCCCAAGGAGCTGGAGGAGGAGCGGCGGCTGGCATACGTCGGGATCACCCGGGCGCAGCAGCGGCTCTACATCACGCGGGCAGCCGTACGCAGCTCGTGGGGGGCGCCGTCGTTCAACCCGGCCTCGCGGTTCGTGAACGAGGTGCCGGTGCAGCTCATCGACTGGCGTACGGACCCGGAGAAGTCCGCCTGGAGCGCGGCCACCCGCCGGGAGCCCGCCGCCCGCCCCGCACCCGCCAAGAGCGGTGGGCGCAAGGTGCCCTCGCTGGCGCCTGGTGACCGGGTGACGCACGACGCGTTCGGGCTGGGCACGGTGGTGTCCGTGGACGGGGTGGCGGAGAAGACCAAGGTGAAGATCGACTTTGGCAGCGGCGGGGAAAAGACGCTGCTGCTGGCGTACGCCCCGCTCGAGAAGCTCTGACCTGTCATACCCCGCCCTCCCCGATGGGAAAGGGCGGGGCCGGCGGGATCAGCTCTTCAGGGCGCTGCCCTTCTTCCACTGGGTCCAGTTGAGCTGCCAGTAGCTCCAGCCGTTGTTCCACTGCAGCTTGCGCTTCGTACCGGTGATCTTGACGACGTCGCCGCGCTGGGCGATGCCGTAGAACCACTTGGCGCCGGCAGGAGTGGCGCGTACGCAGCCGTGGCTCTGGTTGGAGCGGCCGAGGAACTGGTAGTAGCCGGCGCTCTGGTGAACGTACTCACCGCTGTCGGAGATGCGGACCGCCCACGGGATCTCCTCCTTGTAGTAGCGCGGGTCCTTCGGGTCCGTCACGCCCATCCAGGAGGAGGTCATGGTCTCCATGGTCTTCTTGCCCATGGTGAGGTGGACGCCGCTGGTGGTGAGGTAGACGTCCACGCCGTTCCTCATCAGCCCGCCCCGGCCGGCGCTGATCGGGATCTTCTTGGTCAGCTTGCCGTCGCGGTACACCCTCATCTGGTGCTTGCCGGTGTTGACCACGGAGATGTTCTGCGTGCCCACGGCGAAGCGGCGCGAGACGTCCTTGGCACCGGTGTTGCCGGGGAGCTGCGACAGGCGGGCGGTGAAGAGCACCTTCTGGTGAGGCTTCCAGTACGTCTTCGTCCGGTAGATGACCTTGCGCGCCGACACCCAGCGCCAGGCGCCCTCGACCGGCTTGTCCGCCTGTACCTCCAGCAACTCCTCCACGGCCGCCTTGTCTTTGACGTCGCGGTCGAACGTGACGATGATCGGGAAGCCGACGCCTACCTTCTCGGACTTCTCCCCCATTGGGGTTATGTCGGCAATATCAAGCGTGACCTTCTTCACCGGCGCCGTGACGCCTGCCGCACCGACGGCTCTCACCGCCGGGGCTTGCGCTTGCGGGACGTGGACGCTCTCCGCCGCACAGGCCGTCAAAGCGGCCAATGCGACCAGGGCCGGCAGCATCCGGGGGACGCGATTCAAAGGGGCACTCCTGGACTATGTGTTTTTCTCCTTTATGTGTGACAACTGAGACGGGAGATTTGTAGGCGGATCAGCGATAACTATCCCGTAACGGTCCAACCTCCTCACGGATGACCAGCCACCCATAGGGGAATCGGCGGCGCCACACCATGCCGCGGCGGGGACGCGGCACGCACCGTGGGCGCGCGCGGCACGCCGCATGTCGGCGCAGCGCACAGGGCTAAGACGCACAACCGGAGCAGCGTCGCCGCGCACAGTGCACCACGGGCGGAAACGCGCGGCGCGGGGCACCGCACGAGGCACGGCACGGCATGGCGCGTGGTGGGGCGCGACACGGCGCGGGGGCGAGGCGGGTCGCGCAGCGGACGGAGCCCGGTGCGCGGCTGGGGGGCGATGAAGCGCGGGGAACCGGCGGGGCCTTGTTCCTGTGCAGCGGTGATCAGAAGCGCCCTGACGTTCTCGCCGATTTTCCGTGGCCAGGGCTTGACCTTGCCCCTGGGTCAAGCTTCGACGATATTCCGTATGAACAACAACGCACTGCACACCGTCGAAGCCCAGATCCGCGAGCAGATCGCCGCCCACTGCGAGTCCAACAACGTCCCCGGATTCGTCGCCGGCGTCTACCACGCCGGCGAGCAGATGGTCGTCGCCCACGGCACCGCGAACGTCGCCACCGGCGCACCGATGCTCGACGACACCGGATTCCTCTTCGGCTCCGTCACCAAGGTCCTGACCACCACGCTGGTCCTGCAGCAGGTCGACCGTGGACTGCTGGACCTGGACACGCCGGTGGTGAAGTACCTTCCCGAGTTCGGCCTGACCGCGCCAGGCGCGGCGGACAAGATCCTGGTCCGGCACCTGATCTCCCACACCAACGGCATCGACGCGGACCTGTTCTTCCCCGACGCCAAGGGCCGCGACGCTCTGAAGACCTACGTCACCGGCCTCGCGAGCAACTGCGGCACCCTGTTCGAACCCGGCGAGCAGCTCAGCTACTCCAACGGCGGCATGATCGTCGCAGGGCGCCTGCTGGAAGTGGTCACCGGCACGCCCTTCCCCGACCTGCTCGAGCGCGACATCTACGCATCCGTCGGCATGGAGAACTCCTGCACCTCAGCCGAGCAGGCCATCCTGCGCAGCACGGCCGTCGGCCACTTCCTGGACCCCGAGACCATGACGGCCAAGCCCACAGGCATGTTCATGCTGCCCGACACCTGGGGGCCGGCAGGCGGCACGCCGATCGGCACCATCGCCGACCTGCTCGCCTTCGGACGCACCCACCTGGCGGGCGGTGTGTCCCCATCCGGCACACGCGTCCTGTCGGCCGAGTCGACCGCGCTGATGCAGCAGACCTCGCACGACATGGCGACCCCAAACGTCCCGCCGATGGGCCTGGGTTGGGTGCGCTACCCGTTCGGCGACACGACCGTGCTCGCCATGTCCGGCGCGTCACCCGGCGGCGTGTCCATCCTGTGCGTAGTGCCCGAACACGACCTGGTCTTCACCGCCTTCGGCAACACCTCGGGGGCGATCATGTTGCAGGACGAGATCCTGCAGCGGCTCCTGAGCGAGTATCTCGGCGTCCAGATTCCCGCTCTGATCGCCGAGGTGGAGCAGGACGTCGACCTCACCCCATACGTGGGCACCTATCGCTCCAATCAGCTCCGTGTCGACGTCCGTATCGTCGAAGGCCAGCTTGAGGAGCAGACGACCTACGAACCGGCGGACGAATCGCAGGAGCAGATCTTCACCGCGTTCGCCGGCGGCATGATCTCAGCCCCGCCGCAGCGCTATGTGCCGATCCGGCCCGGCCTCTTCGCGCCCGCCGGATACCCGCTGGAGACGTTCAACGGATACCTGCGACTGCTGCTCGTCTCCTACCATGACATCCGCGATGGCCAAGCGCGCTTCCGCAACGGCGGCGGCCGCCTTACCCGACGGGCCTGACCGTACCGACTGACGGGCCGGGTGGAAGGATGGCCAGCATGATCACGATCGGACAGTTGGCGGACTACGCCGGAGTGACCATCAAAGCCATCCGCCACTATCACGAGCGCGGTCTGCTCCCCGAGCCCGGCCGCGACTCCTCCGGCTACCGGCGCTACACCGCCAAAGACGCCATCGACCTTGTCAAGATCAGGACCTTGGCCCATGCGGGCGTGCCACTGGCCCGCATCAAAGACCTTCTTGACGCGGGTCCCGACGCGCTCACGGCAGCCATCGCCGAGATCGACCACAACCTCCAAGACCGCATCGCGCAGCTGCAGCGGACCCGCGATCAACTCGCCCAGCTGCGCGGCGACGACCGGCTTTTCGTTTCCCCGGAAGTCGCCGACTATCTCGACGACCTGCGCGAACTGGGCGTCAGCGAACGCCAGATACACCTGGAACGCGACGGCTGGATCCTCATGCAAACCGCCTCACCCGAGGACGCCTCCCTCTGGATCGCCGAAAAACGCGAACTCATGGCCGATCCCGACTTCCGCGCCCTCTACCTCGAACATGACGCCGCCTACGACTGGTCGCCGAACGATCCTCGCCTGCCCGGCCTCGCCGACCGTACCCGGAACTGGTTCACCCATCACCACAGCCGATCCGAGACCCGCCCCGTCCACAATCCGACTATCGCGCGATTGGCCGAGCAATCCCAGCCCGGAGCCTCATCCCCAGCGTGGGACCGCCTTGCCCAACTGACGAAAGGCTAGCCTCGAATTTGCGCGCTGCTCGGTTGGGAGCCAACACTCGCGCCGACGTCTGTCGCTTGGACTGCGGACCCCAACGCGGAGGGTCACCTCAGCTGACGATCAAGTCTTCTGACCGGCGGCTCAGTGGCTCACTGCCCCTTCTCTCGTACGTGGTCCGCCCCCAAGCGGGGAGGGGAGTTAGACCAGGCGGCGGGCAGTGGCCCAGCGGGAGAGTTCGTGGCGGTTGGAGAGCTGGAGCTTGCGAAGGACCGACGAGACGTGGGTCTCCACGGTCTTGACCGAGATGAAGAGCTCCTTGGCGATCTCCTTGTACGCGTACCCGCGCGCGATCAACCGCAGCACCTCGCGTTCCCGCTGCGTCAGCGAGTCCAGCTCCGGATCGATGGACGGCGCCTCCGACGAGGCGAACGCGTCCAGGACGAACCCCGCCAGCCGCGGTGAGAAGACCGCGTCGCCCTCGGCCACCCGGCGGATGGCGTCCGTCAGCTCCTTGCCGCTGATGTTCTTGGTCACGTACCCCCGCGCCCCGCCCCGGATCACGCCGATGACGTCCTCGGCGGCGTCCGAGACCGACAGGGCGAGGAAGCGCACCTGGGAGCCCGAGCCCAGCACGCGGCGCAGCACCTCCTGGCCTCCGCCGCCAGGCATGTGCACGTCCAGCAGGACCACGTCGGGCTTGTGCTCGGCGATCGCCTTGACGGCCGTCTCCACGTCCTCGGCCTCGCCGACCACCTCGATCGAGTCGCCCAGTTCCGCGCGTACGCCCGAACGGAACAGCCGGTGATCGTCGACGATCAACACGCGCGTCATGCCTTCTCCACCTTCATCGTCAACATCACTTCCGTGCCCTCGCCCACCGAGGTGCGCACCCTGGCCACGCCCCCGTGACGCTCCATTCTCCCGATGATGGACTCTCTGATGCCCATCCTGTCGAGCGGCACCGCCTCGAGGTCGAAGCCCTTACCCCGATCCTTCACGAAAATCGTGACCTCTTCACCCTCCACTTCCGCATAGACGGAAATGGACGGACTCTCAGAGTATTTGGCCGCGTTGACCATCGCCTGCCGGGACGCCTTGAGTGTGGCGGCCAGCTTGCCCGCCGGGTCGAGGGCGATGTCGCCCACGCAGACGACCTCGATGGGCACCCCGTGCGCGTCCTCCTCCTCGGCCGCGATCCTGCGTACGGCGGCCGCCACCGTGGCGTCGGCGTCCTGGGCGGGCTGGTAGAGCCAGTTGCGCAGCTCGCGCTCCTGGGAGCGGGCCAGCCTGGTGACCTCGCGCGAGTCGTGGGCGACGCGCTGGATGAGCGTGAGCGTGTGCAGCACCGAGTCGTGCACCATGGCGGCCACCTCGGCCCGCTCCTCCTGCCTGATGCGCTCGCGCCGCTCCAGCTGCAGCTCTTTCCACAGACCGGCGAGCCAGGGTGCGGCGATGACCGCCAGGCCGCCGACCACCACGACGGTGAACAGCAGACCGGGCCTGGCCTGCGCCAGTTCGCCCTGGGCATACAGGAAGCCGGCCGCGCCGATCACCACGAGGGCCACGCCGAGCAGCGTGCGAACCCGGTTCTTCCCGATGCTCGTGGTGGCCCCGCGCACCCAGTTCTTGCGGCGTTCCGGGTCGGCCTGCTGCCAGAGGATCAACGCGCCGATGCCGCCCACGGCGACCGGCAACGTGCCGATCCCGCCCTTGGAGGCCCCCGTGAGCCAGCCGAAAGCGAACAGCGCCACCCCGATCGCGCTGAAGGCCGCGAGCTGGCTCCAGTCCCGCTGCGGCGGCTGTCCCTGGTACGGCTGCCGCGGCGTGACCATCCACAGCACGGCGTACGCCACCATGCCGACCCCGTCGACCACGCTGAGCAGCACGAACATCAGCCTGATCACCACGGGATCGAGCGAGAGCTGTGCCGCGAGCCCCTGGGCGACGCCGCCGAGCAGGCGGCCCTCCATAGGGCGCATCATGCGCCGGTAAGGCGCGTCGCCGGTCGGCTCGGCGAGAGTCTTCTGGTCAGCCATAACATGGCCATAGTCACATGTCCGGGGCACTGCGGGCATCAGGGAACAACCCCCGGGTCGGGTCAGGGGTGTCCCGGATGCGGGCACACCGCGCATAGGTCCACGATGGTTCCATGACAGAAGCTCCGCCCAGAGAACCGGCCGCCCCGCCCCGGGCGCTGCGACGCAGCAGCGAAGGGCGCTTCCTCATGGGCGTCTGCGCCGGTCTCGGGCGGCACACCGGCATCGACCCCGTGGTGTTCCGCGTGGGCTTCGTCGTGCTCCTGGTCGGCTCCGGCATCGGGCTGTTCCTCTACCTCGCGGCGTTCCTGCTGATGAAGGAGCCGAACGGCAAGCCGGGGATCATCGAGCAGTGGACGCGCCGCGACTTCGACGCCGAGGCCGTCATGGCGCTGCTGACGGCGGTGCTGGCGTTCGGGCTCGCGCTCAACCTGGCGACGGCCTGGCTCAGCACCGGCTCGCTGGTGGTGGGCGTCCTGCTCGCCGTCTCCCTGCTCGCCGCGCACTCGAGTGGAGTGGACCTGCTGGGGTTGGCCCGCTCGATGCCCGAACGCCTGAGCAGGAGACGCAGCACCCTTGCCGGCGCGGCTCCCCCCAGTGCCCCTCCCCCCAGTGCCTCTGGCTGGGCAGCGCCCCCGGTCAAGGGAGCCGAGCCGGTCCAGGAGCCCACCGCCTCGGAGCCGGTCCACCAAGCCGCCGTCCCGGAGACCGCAGTCCCGGAGCCGGTCCAGGGGCCGGTCCAGGAGCCGGTCGAGGAACGGACGCAGGAGCCGCCGGCCCGGGTGGACGAGGCCACCGAGCAGGCGCACGCAGCCGAAGCAAGAGCCGCCGAAGCAAGAGCTGCCGAAGACGCCAAGGCGACCGCCCAGCATCCCGTCCCGCCGTACCAGCCACAGCCCAAGACCCGCGTCGACTACGCCTCGCACGGCGAGCCCTTCGCGCCGAACGGCCCCTTCCGGCCGCTCGACCCGGCCAAAAGGTCCGGCTACTCGCCGTACGACCCCGTCCTGTACGGCCGCCCGGTCCCCAAGACGGAGCGGAAGCCGCGCCCGAGGTCGTTCATCGGCGGCATCACCATCCTGCTGGCATTCATCATTGGAGGGATCGTCGTGGCGGTCCAAGCCAGGTCGGCCGCCGGAGTGAGCCCGACCATCGTCGGCGGCGCCATGCTCATCACGATCGGCGCCGGACTGTTGATCGCCGCCTGGTGGGGGCGCGGCGCCGGTCTGGTGGCCTGGGGCACCATGGTCGCGCTCATCGTGGGCCTGGGCCTGTTGCTCGGCGGCGTGCCTCGGAACCTGGGCGATTCGGAATGGGTTCCGACGAGCGTGGCAGAGGCGGGCAGGCTGTACGACGTCGGCGTCGGCGACGGCAAGCTGGACCTGTCCGAGATGACGCTGGACCCGGGGACCACGGTGTCGTTCAAAGCGTCGGTGACAATGGGCGAGCTGGTGGTGATCGTGCCACCCACGGCACGGGTGGAGGTGCACGCCACCAACAAGGTCGGCGACATCAAGCTCGACCACTCGATCAAGGGCGGCGTGGACGTACGCTGCGACAAGGTCCTGGAGCCCGAGATCAAGCCGGACGGCAAGGTCTCCACCATCGTGCTCAAACTGAGGGGCGGCGTCGGCGACATGGAGGTGCGGCGTGCCGCATGAGGTGGAGCGGCCCCGGCGCCTGCACAGGACGGACTGGATGGCCCTGCTCAGCGGTGTGCTGTTCATTGTTCTGGGCATCTTGACTGTGACACACGCGATCACGGATTGGCTGGTTCTGATCGGGGTCTTGGTGCTGGGATTGGCGTTCGCGGGGCTGGTGGCGATCATCGCCAGGGTGTTCCGCGGTAAGTAACCCTTGACCGGGATAAACACCGGCGTAGGTTCGGGTGTGTCCGCCAATCCCCTGCTCCTGAGGGAGGACGTATGCCCCGAATCACCGTCACCGTCGACGGGATCAAGTACGAGGAGGACGTGGAGCCGCGGCTCCTTCTCGTCCATCTACTACGAGAACGGCTGGGCAAGACCGGCACACCGGTCGGCTGTGACACCAGCAACTGCGGCGCCTGCACGGTCATGCTCGACGGCAAGAGCGTCAAGAGCTGCTCCGTGCTCGCCGTGCAGGCCGACGGCTGCGACGTCGTCACGATCGAGGGCCTGGGCGTCAACGGGTCGATGCACCCGATGCAGCGGGCGTTCCACGAAGAGCACGCCCTGCAGTGCGGCTACTGCACGCCCGGCATGGTCATGGCCGCGATAGACCTGCTCAGGGACGATCCCGAGCCGTCGGAGGAGGCGATCAGGGAGGGCCTGGAAGGCAATCTCTGCCGCTGCACCGGCTACTGCAACATCGTCAAGGCCGTCCGCCGAGGCGCGCAGGAGATGGGGCAGGGGGTGACCACGTCATGAGCGAGATAGACGCCGGCATGGTCGCCGAGCAGATAGCGCAGAGCGATCAGATCAGCGAGCCGGCGGGCACGTCCGAGGTGGGCAGGCCGCGTCGGCGCAAGGAGGACGCGCGGCTGCTGACGGGGCGCACCCAGTGGACGGACAATCTCTCCCGCCCGGGCCTCCTGCACGTGATGTTCCTGCGCAGCCCGATGGCGCACGCGAGGATCACCAGGGTCGACGTGTCGGGGGCGCGCGAGCTGCCCGGGGTCGTGGCCGCGTTCAGCGGACAGGACTTCGCCGCCGAGCAGGGCAGCCTGCCGTGCGCGTGGCCGGTGAGCGAGGACATCGTGATCCCCGACCACCCGCCGATGGCGGTGTCCGAGGTCCGGTACGTCGGCGAGGCCGTGGCCTGCGTGGTCGCCACCGACCGCTACCGCGCGGCCGACGCCCTCGAGGCGATCGACGTCGAGTACGAGCCGTTGCCCGCGGTCCTCGACATGAACGAGGCGCTGGCGGCCGGCAGCCCGAAGGTGCACGAGGCGGGCAACAAGGCGTTCAGCGTCAAGATCAACTCTGGTGACATCGAGGCCGCGTTCAGGGACGCTCCCGTCGTCATCGACCGGACGTACCGGCAGCAGCGGCTCATCCCCAGCGCGATGGAGCCGCGGGCGGTGCTGGCCGACACCGACGGCGAGGCGTTCACCATCTGGTCGTCCACGCAGATCCCCCACGTCCTGCGGGTCATGCTGGCGGTGGTGACCGGCATCCCCGAGCACAAGATCCGCGTGATCGCCCCCGACGTGGGCGGCGGGTTCGGCTCGAAGCTGCAGGTCACCGCGGAAGAGGTGCTCTGCCTGCTGCTCGCACGCAAGCTCGGCAAGCCGGTCAAGTGGACCGAGTCCCGCTCCGAGGGCAACCTGACCGTGCACCACGGCCGCGACCAGATCCAGCACATCCGGCTGGCCGCCGACGCCGACGGGCGCATCCGCGGGCTCCAGGTCGATCTGCTGGCCGACATGGGCGCGTACCTGATGCTGGTGACGCCTGGCATCCCGATGCTCGGCGCGTCGATGTTCAACGCGATCTACAAGATGGACGCGTACGAGTTCGGCTGCACGGGCGTGTTCACCACCAAGATGCCCACGGACGCCTACCGGGGCGCGGGGCGTCCCGAGGCCACGTTCGGCATCGAGCGCGTGATGGACGAGCTGGCCGCCGAGCTGAAGATGGACCCGGTGGAGGTGCGCAGGCGCAACTGGATCAAGCACGACGAGTTCCCCTACACCACGATCTCGGGCCTGACGTACGACTCGGGCAATTACGAGGCGGCCACGGAGAAGGCACTGGCGCTGTTCGGCTACGACAAGCTGCGCGCGGAGCAGGCCGACCGGCGTGACAGGGGCGACCCGGTGCAGCTCGGCATCGGGGTCAGCACGTACACGGAGATGTGCGGCCTGGCGCCGTCGAGGATGCTGGGCGAGGCCAACTACGGCGCGGGCGGCTGGGAGCACGGCGCGGTGCGCATGCTGCCCACCGGCAAGGTCGAGGTCATCACCGGCACCTCGCCGCACGGGCAGGGGCACGTGACGTCGTGGAGCCAGATCGTGGCGGACGCGCTCGGCGTGCCGTTCGAGGACGTCACGGTGCTGCACGGCGACACGGCCATCGCGCACAAGGGCATGGACACGTACGGCTCCCGCTCGCTGGTCGTCGGCGGCGTGGCCATCGTGAAGGCCTGCGACAAGGTCAAGGAAAAGGCCCGCAAGCTGGCCGCGCACGTGCTGGAGTGCTCGCCCGACGACCTGGAGTTCCGGGCCGGGGCGTTCAAGGTGCGGGGCACGGACCAGCAGAAGACGATCCAGGAGCTGGCCTACGCCGCGTTCACGGCCCATGACCTGCCGGAGGGCGTGGAGGCGAGGCTCGACTCCGACGCCACGTTCGACCCGGAGAACTACTCCTTCCCGCACGGCACCCACCTGTGCGCGGCGGAGGTGGACACCGAGACGGGCATGGTCAAGATCCGCTCGTACGTGGCGGTGGACGACGTCGGCAAGGTCGTCAACCCGCTGATCGTCGAGGGCCAGGTGCACGGCGGCATCGCGCAGGGCATCGCGCAGGCGCTGTTCGAGGAGGCCGTCTACGACGCCGAGGGCAACCTGCTGACCACGACGATGGCCGACTACCTGCTGCCGTCGGCGGCGGACCTGCCGACGTTCAACCTCGACAGGACCGAGTCCCCGGCGACCAGCAACCCCTTGGGCGCCAAGGGTGTGGGCGAGGCGGGCACCATCGCCTCGACTCCGGCGGTCGTGAACGCCATCGTGGACGCCCTGCGCCCGCACGGCATCCACGACATCGAGATGCCGTGCACGCCCGAACGCGTCTGGCGGGCCCTAAAGGAACGGGCGCTGGAAGAACGGGCGCAGGAAGGAGTGCGGCCATGATCCCCGCGCAGTTCGACTACGTGCGTCCGGAATCGCTGGACGAGGCCTGCCAGGCACTCGCCTCCGACGAGGACGCCAAGGTGCTGGCGGGCGGGCAGTCGCTGCTGCCGCTGCTGCGGTTGCGGCTGGCCTACCCGTCGACGCTGGTCGACGTGGGCCGGCTGCCCGATCTGAAGGGCGTGCACGATCGCGGCGACCACGTCTTCATCGGCGCGATGACCACGCACGACGAGGTCGTGCGCTCGGGCGTCGTGCGCGCCGACTGCCCGCTGGTGGCGCTGGCCACCGCCACGGTGGCGGATCCGGCGATCAGGCACCGGGGCACGTTCGGCGGCTCGCTGGCCCACGCGGACCCGGCAGGCGACCTGCCCGCCGTGGTGCTGGCGCTGGACGGCGTGTTCGTGGCCAGGTCGGCGCAGGGCGAGCGGGAGATCCCGGCCGCGGAGTTCTTCGTCGACTACCTGGAGTCGTCGCTGGACGCCGGCGAGATCCTGGTCGGGGTGAAGATCCCGAAGCTGGGCGCGGAGTGGGGCTTCCACTACGAGAAGTTCCACAGGACCGCGCAGGCGTGGGCCATCGTCGGCGTGGCCGCCGCCGTCAAGCGCTCCAACGGGTCGATCGCCGAGGCCAGGATCGGGCTGACGAACATGGGCCCGACGCCGCTGCGCGCCCGCGCCACGGAGTCCGCCCTGGAGGGCGTGGAGCTGGGCGACCAGGTACGCCAGGCGTGCGAGGAGGCGGCGGCCGGCACCTCGCCCCCGGCCGACCTGCACGCCCAGCCCGACTACCGAAGACATCTGGCCAAGGTCCTGACCCACCGAGCGGTACGCACGGCGGCCGGATCACCCTGAGCCGGTAAGAGGGGGCGCCTCTTCCGGGGCGCCCCCGTCCAGACGTAGTGTCGCAAGCACCGGGAAGGAGCGTATCGATGGCGATGCGGTTCGAGCACGAGTTCACTGTTCCAGTCCCGATCGAGCAGGCGTGGGCGGTGCTGCTCGACGTCGAGCGGGTTGCGCCGTGCCTGCCGGGGGCGACGCTGGACATCTTCGAGGGCGACGAGTTCACCGGCAGGATGAAGGTCAAGGTCGGCCCGATCGTGGTGACCTACAAGGGCTCGGCCAGGTTCGAGGACGTGGACAAGGACTCCTGCTCGCTCACCATCCAGGCGTCGGGCAAGGAGGCCAGGGGCTCGGGCACGGCCTCGGCCACGGTCAAGGCACGGATGACGCCGAGCGATGAAGCCACGACGGTGAACGTGGAGACGACGTTCAACGTGACCGGGCGGCCGGCCCAGTTCGGGCGCGGCGTGATGGCCGAGGTCGGCGGCAAGCTCATTGACAAGTTCGCGGCCAACCTGGCCGAGCTGCTCTCCGAACCCACGGTCGAGCCCGTCCCGGCGCCCGCCCTCGCGGCGAGCCACGAGGAGGAGCGGCACCTGAGCGCGGTGCCGGCGCCGCTCGAGCAGGAGGTGCGGCCCGCGGGCACGACACGCACCTCGCGCACACCTGAAGAGGAGGCACTCGACCTGCTGGAGATCGCGGGTCAGCCGCTGCTGAAGCGCCTGGCGCCCATCGCAGGCGCACTGGCCGCCCTGTTTGTCATCGCTTGGGTGATTCGTCGGCTTATGCGCTGATTTTCCAGCAAACACTCCATCAAGTCCGGACACTTCCCCCGGCCTGGGGGAAGTGCCATTCCCGCAGGTGATTGGACCAGCGGGGGGTTGGGATGCCGGACTGCACCGTTGTCGTGATCTCGTACAACGACGCGGCCCGCCTGCCCAGGGCCGTGCGTTCCGTGCTCGGCCAGTCGCTGCGCGACCTCGAGGTGATCGTCGTCGACGACGCCAGCACGGACGGCACGCCGGACGTGGCCGCCCGTCTCATGGAGCACGATCGCCGGGTGCGGTACCTGCGCAGGCCCGTCAACAGCGGGGGCTGCGGCGCGCCCAGGAACGACGGGATCGACGCGGCGACCTCGCCGTACGTGATGTTCCTCGACAGCGACGACGAGCTGCCCAGGCACGCGTGCAAGAGCCTGCTCGCCGAGATCGAGCGGACCGGGGCCGAGTTCGTGTCGGGGCAGATCTCGCGGCTGTTCGAGCCGAGCGGGCGGCTGAAGCCGTACTATCCCTCGCTCTTCGCCGGGCGGCGGGTGGTGGAGGGGATCCGCCGGGAGCCCGAGCTCTTCCTGGACTGCTTCAGCACGAACAAGCTCTACGACATGCGCCGGCTGCGGGAGCGCGCCGTGCACTTCCCCGAGGACATCCTCTACGAGGACCACGTCTTCGCGGCCGAGTTGTACGCGGTCTCGCGCAGGTTCGCGATCGTGCCGTGGGTGGTCTACCACTGGCACCGGGCACTGACGAACGACTCGATCTCGCAGCGCATCGGCGACATGGACAACGTGCGGCAGCGGATCGTCGCGGCCCGGCTGAGCGACGACATCCTGCGGGAGCGCGGCGCCGAGGACCTGGTGCCGCACAGGCAGCGCCGGTTCCTCCGGCAGGACCTGCGGGTCTACCTCAATCCGCTGCCCGCGCGGGATCTGGTGTGGGTCAAGGAGTTCGCCTCGGTCGTGCGGCCGTACCTGGAGGAGATCCCCGGCTGGGTGCTGGACGGGATCGAGCCGCTGGACCGGGTCTGCTGCGAGCTCATCCTCGACGACAGGCCCGAGGAGCTTCGCGTGGCCGCGGGCTCGCTCACCGGAGTGAGGGCCGCGCCGCGGGCGGCCGTGCAGCTCGACGGGCACACGTACTGGGGGACGTCGGTCTCGCCCGGCATGGACATCACGAAGCTCCGCCTGGCCGAGCTGCCCTTCTCCGAGTCCAGGCTGCGGCACGAGGTGTCGGACCTCTCCTCGGAAGGCGAGCGGGTGCGGATGGTCGTGCGTACGTACGACCCGTTCGGGGCGCTGCCGCTGGACTGGACGGCGTTCCTGCAGCTCGGAGCCCGAAAAATCCCGATAAAACCAGAGCCGTCAGGCGAGGGTGGGTACGTCAGCGAGGTCACCTTCACGCCCACGGGCAAGTGCGAGCCGCGCATCGGCTTCACCAGGACCTGCGACGGGCACACCACGACGGACCGGCTCATCGCCGACCCGCGTACCAAGCCCATCGAGCTGCCCGGGTGCACGGTGACGGTCGAGGGCTACGCCGCCTACCTGTGCGTACGGCCCGGCCCCCGGCCGGTCTTGTGGCGGGCCGCGTGGGCGCTGGTGAGGCGGCTCAGCACGCCGGAGAACAAGCTGCGTGCCTACAAGCTGCTCATCAAGGTGCTGCCGCCGCGGCGGAACCTCGCGCTGTTCGAGTCGGACGTCGGCAAGGGCTGCGGCGGCAGCCCGCGGGCCATCTACGACGAGCTTCGGCGGCGCGATCTGCCGATCGACGTGGTCTGGTCGGTGGCCAGGGGGCGCGGAAACTTCCCGCCCGGCACGCGGCTCGTACGCAGGGGAAGCTGGGCCTACATCTGGACGATGGCCAGGGCCGGGATCTGGGTGGACAGCCACGGCTTCCCGCTGGACTACCCGAAGCCGCGTGGCACCCGTTACCTGCAGACCTGGCACGGGCAGGGCATCAAGTCGATCGGGTTCGACGCGCCCGACCTGCGTGGCGACTTCGACCGGCCGCGCGCGCAGTGGCGGGCCGCGGTCGCGCGGTGGGACGCGCTGGTCTCGCCGAGCGCGGAGTTCTCACGGCTCTTCCTGCCCTCCAACGGGTACACGGGCAAGGTCTACCGGTACGGGACGCCGCGCTGCGACGCGCTGGTCAGGGGTGAGGCGGCCGGGGACGTGCGGGAGCGGCTGGAGATCCCGCGCGGGCGGAAGATCCTGCTCTACGCGCCCACCTACCGGGACCGGGAGAAGGGCAGCGGCAAGTCCGTACGGGTCGATCTGGAGCTGCTGGCCGCCGAACTGGCCGACGAATGGGTGCTGGTGCTGCGTACGCATCCGATCGAGCGCTACTGCCCGCCCGAGCACCTCAAGCACTTCGTACGGGACGCCGGGTCGTACCCCGAGATCAACGACCTGATGCTGGCCTCGGACGCGCTGCTGACCGACTACTCGTCGGTGATGTGCGACTACGCGATCACCGGTAAGCCGATGGTGTTCTTCATCGACGACTGGGACGCCTACCGGCTGTCGGAGCGCGGCGTCTACCACGACCTGCCCGCCATCGCACCTGGCCCGTGCGTCACGACCACCGAGGAGCTGGTGGCCGTGATCAGGCGGCTGCCCGAGGCCCACGCGGCCTTCGCCGGACGGTACGCGGCCTTCCGCGCCCTGTGGTGCGCCGACGAGCGCGGCGACGCGGCCGCGCGCATAGTGGAGGATTTCTTCAAGTGAGCGAGCGCAGCGAGGGAACCAATGGACACAGCAGTTTGCTCACAGGACCGACGGAGGAGGGCCTGTGAGTGTCGTCTTCGCCTGCCTCGACGCCGACACCCTGGGCGGCGTCCAGCAGGTGACCCATACGCTCGCCCAGGGGCTGGCCGGGCGCGGGCACGAGGTGCACGTGATCGGGCTGGAGCGGTCCCGCTCCCCGTTCCGGTACGTGGACCGGCCGCTGTACCACCGCTACGTGATCGGGGCGGGGCGGCGGCTGAGGAGGCTGCTCGGCGCCATCGAGCCCGGCTACGCCGTCATGACCTCGCCGTCCGTGGTGGCCCGGCTGTCGGAGCTGCTCCCTCCGGAGTTCCGGCCGATCGGGCAGTACCACGGCTCGTACGACCACGCCCGCGGCTGCTGGCACCTCGCCTCGATCAGGCGCCACTACCTCCAGCTGGACCAGGCGGTCTTCCTCAGCGAGGACGACGCCCGGCTGTTCTCCGAGCACGCGCTGCTGCCCAACACCTGGACGCTGCCCAACCCCCTGCCCTACTGGCCGGATCAGCTCTCCTCGCTCACCGCGCCCCGCGTGCTCGGCGTGGGCCGTTTGGAAGGGGTCAAGCGGTTCGACCGGCTGATCAGCGCGTTCGCCCGCTCGGGCCTGCCGCCGCCGTGGGAGCTGCACCTGATCGGCGACGGCGCGGAGCTGGAGCGGCTGCGCGAGCACGCGCGCGGGGAGGGTGTCGGGGATCGTGTGGTCTTCAGAGGGCGGGTGCCGGCTGCGCGGATGCCCGCCGAATACCTGAACGCGTCCATCCTGGGCCTGACCAGCGAGCACGAGGGCCTGCCCATCGTGCTGCTGGAGTCGGCCGCGCACGGAGTGCCGTCGGTGGCGTTCGACGTGTCAGGCGGCGTGCGCCGCGCAGGACCCGTGCCGGTGCCGCCGGGAGACGTGGACGCGTTCGCCGGCGTGCTGGGCGAGCTGGCCGGTTCCCACGATGAGCGGCGGCGGCTGGGGTCCGACGCGCGCGCACGGGCCGAGGCTTTCCGCCTCGACCACGTGCTGGATGGCTGGGAGCGGCTTTTCGCCCACATCGAGCGTTAGACGGGCTCGGCCATCTCCGTGCGCTGCTGGGGCACGCCCGCCAGGGACCGCTGACCCGAGGTGAGCATCGCGGCCACGGGGCTGGGCTCGCGCAACCGGTTGAGCCGGTCGCGCACGTGCTTGCGCATGCGACTGGCCTTGCGCTTCTGCATCGTCCTCTGGCCGGCCGTCACGTGCTCCTTGGACGGCTTGGGCGCGCCGCTCAGCTCGTACCCCATGGACTCGAGGCGATCGCCGAGCATGTGCTCTGCCAGCGCGATCTCCCAGTCGTCCAGCCGCTTGGCCCAGCTCCCGACGCGGCTCCTGGTGACCTCGCCGTGGGTGTTGCTGTGCCAGACCTTGTGCTGCGGCACCGCCACGCTGGCCGCCTCGCGCGGGGAGACCATCGCCGGCGAGAAGTCCTCGTCCAGGAAGTGGCAGAGCTTCTTCAGCTCGGTCGAGGGGTCGTCGGTGAGGTCCTCGTAGCGCAGCTCGTAGTAGGTGTCCTCGCTCAGCGTCCGCCTGAGCCGGCCGCCCGCGTCGATGGCCTCGGCCCAGGTGGAGATGGCGTGGAAGGAGTCGAGCGTGTACCAGGGCATCTCCTTCAGCGAGGCCACGCAGTCGCGGCCGTCCCTGATGAGGTGGATGAACTGGGCGTCGGGGAAGAGCCTGAGCAGCAGGTCCACCTGCTTGACGTAGCTGGGCCGCTTGTCGCCCCATCGGGCCTTGTCGAACCGGTCGGCGTACATGCGGAAGGCCGTCCCGAACACCGATCCCAGCGAACCGGGACCCTCCACGACCTGCCTGACGAACTCGTCCTTGTCGATCTTGAGCTCGCGGAACTTCGTGCTGCGGTCGGTCGCGATCCACTGCGCCAGCGCGCGGCGGCGGGAGGCGATCCGCAGGTCCCCCCACGTGCGGCGCCGGTAATAAGCGGGAATGAGGAAGCGCGTCTCCGGAGGCACCGCCATGCGGGGGTGCGAGTGGAGCATGAGCTGGAGCATCGTGGTGCCGGACCGCGGACATCCAATGACGAAGACTGGCCGGTCGGACATTTCGTAGTAACCCCCGAAAACTTAGACGAGAACGTGCTCTCGGCTCTCCTGAGAGGAGGGCACGCCGTGCCTGCGCGTGAAGCGCCACATCCGGTAGACAAGGAAGATCTCGTTGACCAGCAGCAGCACCCCCGCCAGCGCGGCGAGCGGGATCAGCGCCCATGCCCCCGCAAGGGGCGCGACCACGAACACCGCCGCGTGGAACTCGATGCCGCTGATCAGGTGCGAGCGGACCCGGTGCCGGGCCAGGAACCTGTTGAACCGCCTGGAGAAGCTGCGCGGCCGCCGAGTCCTCTCGGCGAGCGACACCCGGTCCAGGGGATCGATGAGGTCCTCGTCGGGCTCCCGCTCCCCCCGCTCCTCCCTGACCGCCTCGCGTACGCGCTTCATCTGCGGGGCGTTGACGTACCTGAACAGGTCCAGCACGGCCACCGCCGCCCCGAGGAGGATGTAGCGCACATCCGATGTGAGGGCGTACTGCCCGTATGCCAGCCCCCCGGCACACAGGACCACCCTGACCCGGTCCCCCACGTAGTCGAGCCAGAGGCCGAACGGCGTGCCCGTGCCCTTGAGCCGGGCGATTTTGCCGTCCACGCAGTCGATCATGAAGCTCAGATAGAAGACGATGGCGCCCGCTATGAGCTGGTTCGTCGCAAAACAGATGGCCGACACCGCGCCGAGGACCAGCGAGAAAACGGTGAGACCGTTGGGCGTCAGCTGGGTGTGGTTGGCGACGGGGAGGGCGACCCGGCAGGCGACCGGGTCCACGAAATACACGGTCCACCAGGAGTCTCTCCGCTTGCGTGTCTCGTAGACGTCATCGAGCGAATAGGTCCTCATGGACTCCAGCATGACGACGCGACGCGCCCGAGCGATTACTCTCTGGAACTACTGGGGCATGTCCATGCCGCTTCTTGACCATCCCGGCACGGTGAACCGCCACGCGGAGTTCGCCTCGCCGTCCCTGGCCCAGGCCTTGAGCACCAGGCCGCGGGCCTCGGCGCGCACCTGGAGGCGCCAGCTCGGCCCCCCTCCCTCGAGCCGCTCGGGGTCGATGGCCGCTGCCATGCCGTAGCGGCCCGTGCGGCGCACCTCCAGCGGCACCCGGCGACGGCCGTCACTGAGCCACAGGTTGACCTTGTCCACCTTGCGGTCGACCCGGTGGATCGCGACCTCGCCGCTCAGGCGGTACTCGGCGCCGGTCCAGTCGCACTCCTCGACCCTGGCGATCAGCTTGAGCTCGTCACGGGCGTCGAACACCTCGTCGGGGATGCGGAGCCGGCGGCGTTTGCGGAAGAAGGGGTAGTCGCCGTACCAGTTGGTGTTGCGCCACCCGCGCGGCACGACGCGGGTGCCGTCCTCGCGGGTACGCCGGAACTCACGCACCTCACACAGCTCGCTCACCATGCCGTGCCTGAGCAGGTGCAGCTCCAGGCGGCGCAGCGATGGCGCGGTGGCCAGCGACTTCGGGCTCAGCTCGGCCAGCCACACGTGGGCCAGCTCCAGCAGCGGCCCGCTCCCCTCGCACTCCTCCAGAGCCTGGAACAGGAACACGATGTCCTTCTCCAGCACCAGCGCGTCGAAGCCGTCGAGCAACTCGGGCGCCCGCTCGTCGAGGAAGGCGCGCACCGCGCGGATGGCGGCCAGCCGTTCGTACAGGTTGGACAGCTCGGCCCGGCGCTGCGTGATCGAGGCCTCCCCCACGTCGCGCTTGCGCCAGTGGTAGACCACGTCGCCGATCATGTCCACGCTGGTGGCCAGGACGTGTGCCTGCATGGCGACGGGCACGTCCTCGTAGATCCCCGCGGAGAACGCCAGGCCGCAGCGCTCCCAGAAGTCGCGCCGGTAGACCTTGTTCCAGACCGTGCGATCCCTGATGAGCACCTGTTTGTCGGTGATGTGGGTGCACAGCTGCGGCCGCCTGAACGCCTTCTCGTGCAGGATCGAATCCTCCAGCACGCCGTCCACGAGCCGCCCCACCGCGCCGCACGCGAGGTCGGAGCCGGTCTCCGCGAGCGCGCCGACGAGCAGCCGGTACGCCTCGGGCGGCACGACGTCGTCGCTGTCGGCGAAGGCGAGATACATGCCGCGGGCCTGCCGGATCCCCAGGTTGCGCGCCGGCCCCGGCCCCATGTTCCGCTGGCCGACGAGGACGAAGCGGCCGTCCATCGCGGCGAAGTCCTCGGCGATGCGCCGGCTGCCGTCGGAGGAACCGTCGTCCACCAGGACGACCTCGATGTCGTCCAGCGTCTGCGCGGCCAGCGACTTCAGGCATTCCGTGATGTACGGCTCCACGTTGTAGACCGGGACGACCACACTGAGCAGGGGGATCATTCCGATTTGCTCCTTGGCTCTCGGGACGGGTTCCAGGGGCAGCATGCCCCGGCCGCCGGGCGGATTCCGCAGCCCTGATCAGCTCTTTACCGGACGCATAATCCGCTACGTTGGGCAATGAGGCGAGCACGAGCAGTAGGGGGAGCGGTGCTGAGAAGAGTCCAGGACGACGATCTGCCGGTCATGCGCCGATGGCGCAACCATCCACGCGTGCGGGCGGCCAGCTTCACCACGCACGAGATCTCCGAGTACGAGCACGCCCGCTGGTGGGAGGCCACCCGCGCCGACACGCGCAAGCGGGTGCTGATCTACGACCACGAGGAGACCGCCGCGGGCGTGGTGACCTATTCGGGCCTGTCGCCCGAGAGCGGCACCTGGAGCTTCTACCTCGACCTGGACGGGCTGGAGCAGTCGGGCGCGCTGCTACGGGCGTGGATCGGCCTGGAGCAGGAGGCCATCGAGTACGCCTTCGGGCCGCTCGGGCTGACGACGCTGCGCGGCGAGGTGCTGGCCTGCAACGAGCCGGTCAGGCGGCTGCACAGGCGGTTCGGGTTCGTGGAGGTCGGGGCCTACCTGCGGGACGTCGACGGCGTGCCGCGAGATGTTGTGACCATCCGGCTCAGGAAGGAGCACGCATGATCTCCATCGCGGGGCGGGCGATCGGGGCGGACCATCCGCCGTTCGTCGTCGCCGAGATGTCCGGCAACCACAACGGGAGCCTGGATCAGGCGCTGGCCATCGTGGACGCGGTGGCGGCGAGCGGGGCGCACGCGCTGAAGCTTCAGACGTACCGGCCCGACACGCTGACCATCGACTGCAACGGGCCCGCGTTCCGCATGGGCGACGGGCACGAGCTGTGGGGCGGCGAGACCCTCTACCGGCTCTTCGAGCGCGCCCACACGCCCTGGGAGTGGCACGAGCCGATCTTCGAGCGGGCCCGCGAGCACGGGCTCATCGCGTTCTCCTCGCCCTTCGATCCCACGGCCGTCGAGTTCCTGGAGAAGCTGGGCGTGCCCGCGTACAAGATCGCCTCTTCGGAGATCGTGGACCTGCCGCTGATCCGGCTCGCGGCCGCCACCGGGAAGCCGCTCGTCATCTCCACGGGGATGGCGTCGATCGGCGAGATCCACGCCGCGCTGGCGGCCGCCCGCGAGGCGGGCTGCACCGAGCTCGCCGTGCTGTCCTGCACGGCCTCCTACCCCGCCTCCCCCGCCGAGAGCAACCTGCGGTCGCTGCCGCTGCTGGCGGCGCTCACGGGCGAGGTGGCCGGGGTCTCCGACCACACGCCGGGCATCGGGGTGCCGCTGGCGGCGGTGGCGTTGGGGGCGTGCCTGATCGAGAAGCACGTCACCATGTCCCGTGCCGAGGGCGGGGTCGACGCGGCCTTCTCGCTGGAGCCCGCCGAGCTCGCGGCGCTCGTGGTGGAGAGCGGGCGGGCGTGGCAGTCGCTGGGGAGCGTGACCATCGGGCCGCGGCCGTCCGAGCGGGAGGGGCTGCGGTTCCGCCGATCCCTTTACGTGGTGCGGGACGTGCGCGCGGGCGAGGCGGTGACCCCGGAGAACGTACGCTCGATCCGGCCCGCGGGCGGCCTGTCCCCCGACGCGGCCGGAGAGGTGATGGGGCGGCGCTTCACCCGCGATGTGCCGTTCGGCACGCCGCTCAGCTGGGATCTGATCTGAGGAGGGCGTCGGCGACGCGTTCCCTGCCCCTGCCGTCCACGAGGCCGCTGCCCCGCCGCCCGTGCTCCTCTCTGGCGGTGGGGTCGGTGAGCAGGCGGGCCAGCACGCCGACGGCCTGGGCGTCGGCCGCGCGCCCGAGCCCGGCCGCGACGCCCCGGCCCACGAGCTCCTCATAGCCGATGAGCTGGTTGTCGGCCACCCAGCTCAGGGCGGTGGGGACACCGAGGTAGAGCAGCTCCCAGATGGCCGATCCGGCGGCGGTGACCACGAGGTCGGCCTCGGCCATGAGGTCCGGCAGCCGGTCGGTCGGCGGGATCACGGTGATCGGCCCGTCCGCCTCGAACGGCGCCGGGCTGACGACCGTGGCCTCGAACTCCGCCCCGGTCGCTCGCAGGGCCTCGGCCCAGGCGGGGGCCACACCGGCGCTGTCGGTGCCGCCGAAGAAGCACAGCACGCGCGGCACCGGCCCCGGTCGCCGCGTCCGCCTGCGCCGCCGGACGCTGTCCCGCAGGAGCACGTAACCCGCCCCGGCCAGGCGCCGGGCGGGCTGGGGGAAAGGGCGGCGCTCGGCGCCGAGGTTCTGGTCGAGGTAGAGATCGGCCTCCTGGCCCCGCGGGTCGCCGTCCACGATCGCCAGCACGGCCAGGCCCGCTCCCCTGAGCGCCGCCCCCGTGCCGTCCGGCAGTTCGTACGAGTCGAGGACCACGGCGTCAAGGCGGAGCTCGCGGGCCAGCGCCGCCAGACGTGCCGGCTGCCCGGGAGCGGGCACCAGCGGTAGCCCACGCTCCCGGAGCTGCGCCCGCGCCCAGTCCGAGCCGCGCACCTCACCGAGGAACACCACCGGCACGCCCCGCGCGCACAGCTCCTCGGCCAGCGCCACGCACCTCACCAGGTGGCCGACGCCGCTCCTGACACCGGCGTCGCACCGGAAGCCGACGCCGCTCACGCGTCCTGGAGGGCCTTCTGCCGTACGTGGGCGTTGAGCCCGCACACCTCTGGCCGCTCGCGCAGCCAGCCGACCACCGTCCCGAACGGCAGGCACCGGTCGCCCAGCGCGTCCACCACCCGGGAGATGAGCCGCCAGTCGTCCTCCGTGTCGAGCGTGACCCGCAGGTCGTCGGCGACCGGCTGGTAGGCGAGCCCGAGCAGCCGCGCGTCGCCCGGGTGCGAGTAGACGTAGGAGGTCACGTGCGTGCGGTGGAACCCGGCGGCCTCGGCGTCGGCCCGCTCGAGCGCGGCCCTGCTCACGATCTCCACGTCGAGCCCGCGCGGCAACGTGCGCGCCAGGCCCGTGCTCAGATAGCCGAGCCCGCGCACGGCGCGGAACACCATCGCCGCCTCCCTGATCACGGCGGGATCCAGCAGCGGGCAATCCGCCGTGAACCTCATCACCGCGTCCCCGCGCCGCCCGGCCAGCGCCTCCATGAACCTCGTCAGCACGTCGTCCACGGGCCCCCGATGCCACGCCACGCCGAGGCGGCGGCACTCGGCGACCACCGCGTCGTCGGCCTCCTCGGTCGTGGTGGCCACCACGAGATCGTCGAGCACGCCGGCCTCGCGTACGGCCCGGACCACCCACCCCAGCACCGACCGGCCGCCCAGGTCCCGCAGCACCTTGCCCGGCAGGCGCGTCGACCCCATGCGCGCCTGAACAATCCCGACAATACGCACCGAAGCCCCATTCCCCCGTGTGACCCTGTGTGGTTAGTCGATCGCGCTATGCTACCGCCTGCTCAAACGACTACAGCGCGTAAACGCGATTTCAGGGGGCCACGTGAGCATTCTCAGCGGATCGTCGATTCTGATCACCGGAGGCACGGGGTCCTTCGGCAAGGCGTTCATCCGCCACGCGCTCGACTCGCTGGGTGTGCGGCGCCTGGTGGTCTTCTCACGCGACGAGCTCAAGCAGTACGAGCTCAGGCAGCTCTTCAGCGACGACGACCGCCTGCGCTGGTTCATCGGCGACGTCAGGGACCGCGACCGGCTGACCCGCGCCATGCACGGCGTCGACCACGTGGTCCACGCGGCGGCGCTCAAGCAGGTGGACACGGCCGAGTACAACCCGTTCGAGTACGTCCGCACCAACGTCGCCGGATCCCAGAACGTCGTCGAGGCCGCCATCGACTGCGGCGTGCGCAAGGTGGTCGCGCTCTCCACCGACAAGGCCTCCAGCCCGATCAACCTGTACGGGGCCACGAAGCTGGTCGCCGACAAGCTCTTCGTCTCGGCCAACCACTACGCCGCCGCCCACGAGACCCGCTTCTCCGTCGTCCGCTACGGCAACGTGGTCGGCAGCAGGGGCTCGGTGGTGCCGTTCTTCCTGCGCCTGGCCGAGCAGGGCGCCAGCCTGCCGATCACCGACAAGCGCATGACCAGGTTCTGGATCACGCTCGACCAGGCCGTCAGGTTCGTGGTGGACTCGTTCGACCAGATGCGGGGCGGCGAGCTCTACGTGCCGCGCATCCCCAGCATGCGCGTCACCGACCTGGCCGAGGCGCTGGCGCCGGACAGCCCGATCTACGAGATCGGCATCCGGCCGGGCGAGAAGCTGCACGAGGAGATGATCGCGCCCGACGACGGCCGCAGGACGCTGCGCCTGGCCGACCGGTACATCGTCCAGCCCACGATCGCCACGTGGGGCTACACGCCGCCGGGCGGAGAGCTGCTGCCGGAGGGCTTCACCTACCGCTCCGACACCAACGACCAGTGGCTCTCGGTCGACGACCTGCGCGCCATGGCGGCAGGCTGATGCTCCCCTACGGGCGGCAGTCGATCGCCGAGTCCGACGTCGAAGCGGTCGCCGAGGTGCTGCGCGGCGACTGGCTGACCACCGGACCCGCCGTGGGCCGGTTCGAGGCCGAGCTGGCCCGCTGGACGGGCGGCGTGCCGTGCGTGTCCGTCACGTCGGGGACGGCCGCGCTGCACGTCGCCTACGTAGCCGCCGGGGTGCGGGCGGGCGACGAGGTGGTCACCTCGCCGCTGACGTTCGTGGCCACGGCGGCCACGGCCGCGCTGCTGGGCGCGCGGGTGCTCTTCGCCGATGTGCAGCCCGACACGGGCAACCTCGACCCCGACGCCGTCACCGCGCTGGCCGGCCCCAGGACGCGGGCGGTCACGGCGGTGGACTACGCGGGCCATCCCGCCGACTACGACGAGCTGCGCACGGCCGCCGACTCGGCCGGGGCGGTGCTGGTGAGCGACGCGGCGCATTCGATCGGGGCCGCGTACAAGGACCGGCCCGTGGGCGCGCTCGCGGACCTGACCACGTTCTCCTTCTTCCCGACCAAGACCGTGACGACGGCGGAGGGCGGCGCGGTCGCGGCGGCCGACCCCTCGCTGCTGCTGCGGGCCGACCGCTTCAGGAACCACGGCCTCGTCAGGGACCCGGCCGAGCAGCGAGAGCCGGACGTGGGCGGGTGGCATCAGGAGGTGCACGAGTTCGGGCTGAACTACCGGCTGCCCGACGTGCTGTGCGCGCTCGGGCTCAGCCAGCTCAGGCGTCTCGGGAGCTTCCGTGAGCGGCGGTCGGAGCTGGTCGCGCGCTACAACACGCTGCTGCGCGACGTGCCAGGGCTGACGTTGCCGGCCCAGCGCGCGTACGTGCGGCCGAGCTGGCACCTCTACCCGGTCAGGGTCCGCGACGGCCGCCGGCGCGAGGTCTACGAGCGCATGCGGGCCGCCGGGATCGGCGTGCAGGTCAACTACGTGCCGGCGTACTGGCACCCGGTGTTCGAGGACCTCGGCTACCGGCGCGGGCTCTGTCCGCTGGCCGAGGCCTACTACGCCGAGGAGCTGTCGCTGCCGCTGTTCCCCGACCTGACCGACGCCCAGCAGGACCGGGTCGTGGAGACGCTCACGGGCATCCTGGCCTGACTAGCGTTCGGCCAGCAGCAGGCAGCCGTCCTCTCCCCGGTCGATGAGGAAGCGCCGGTCCGCGACGGTCGCGACCGGCCGCTCCTTGGTCCGTACGAGCGGCCGGATGGGTTTGCCCTGGTCGATGACGACCTCCCACCACGACTCGTGACCGACGCTCTCGTCGATGTCGGCCAGCGGCACCCGCGCGTGGAAGTCCTGGCCCGCCAGCGTCACCGGGAAGTACATCTCCTCGCCGTCGCTCCTGCGCTGCAGCCTGACCACCGGCTCCCCATCGCCCAAGTCGGACAGCTGTCCCGAGAACACCAGGTCGCCGCCGTCCACCCGGCACTCGCCGATGACCGCCTTCGCCGTGCGGAGACGCATGCCCCACGCGCCCCTGGGGCTGCGTACGGGCACCAGCCACACGCCCTCCCTGCGCCGCGGCGCGGGGATCAGGGGCGGCAACCAGCGCGGACCCGCGACCCGGCCGTCGAGCCGCAGCCCGTGTCCCCTGAGCCGCACGCACAGGTCCCAGCGGCCATGCCTGGCGAGCTGCGCGGCCGTCAGCGCGGCCGGGTCGAACGCGAACCTGAACGGGAACGCGTGCTCCGGCAGCGCGCCGCCGTCCTCCTGCTCGACGCTCTCCCAGGTGGGCACGCTCTCCTCGTCGCAGAGCAGCACGCTCTCGCCGGTCCTGCGCTCCTCCAGCCGGACCTGGACCCGCATCCGGCGCAGCTCTCTCACGTCGAACCTGCCCAGCCCCACACGTCCCACGCCGTGGAGCACGCCGTCGCGCCAGTCGAGACTCACCAGCCTGGCGACCGGGCCCAGCTCGCCGGAGACCTCCGACAGCTGCTCCGGCATCGACGGGTGCCTGCCGTACCAGCGCTTGCGCAGGAGCCCGGCCGAGCCCACCCGGGGCTGCAGCTGTCCGCAGCGGTCCTGGGCGAAGACGTAGGCCAGCTCGGACAGGCGGCGCTGGTGCAGCAGGTGAACCTGGAGGCGCAGCGCGTACGGGATGCCCTGCCAGGCCTCGCGCGACACGCCGTCGAGGTAGCGGACGGCCAGGTCCACCAGGGCCGGGTCCGCCGCCGCGCCCATGGTGGCCATGGCCTCCACGGCGACGGACATGTCGATGTCCAGCGTGTCGCGGTCGAAGTCCGTCTTGAGGCCAGGCGCCCCTCGGCTCAGCACGGCCGCGGTCTCCAGCACGGACAGGAGGCGGTCACGCAGGTTGTCCGGCTCCAGGCTGCGCTGGGTGATCGAGGAGCCCGGCTCGTCTCGTTGCCGCCAGTGGTAGACGATCGCGGCCAGCACGTCCACCGAGCCCGCTCCCACGTGCGCCGCCATGGCGACGGGCTGGTCCTCGTACATCCGCTCGGGGAAGCTCAGGCCGAGGCGGTCCCAGAAGGAGCGGCGGTAGACCTTGTTCCACAACATGCGGTCGCGGATCAGCAGCGGGTGGCGGGTGATGTGCGTGCCCTTGACGGGCCTGGCGAACGCCTCCCTGTGGGCCCACGACGGTATGAGCAGGTTGCGGTAGAGACGCATGACGTTTCCGCAGGCCAGGTCGGAGCCCGTGGATTCGAGCGAGGACACCAGGCGTTTGAACGCGTCACGCGGCACGGTGTCGTCGCCGTCCACGAACGCCAGATAACGGCCGGTCGCCCGGCGCACGCCGACGTTGCGGGCGCGGCCCACACCCTGGTTGTCCTGCCTGATGAGGCTGATTCGGCGGTCATCGGCCCGCCTGGACTCGACGACCGCCGAGCCGCCGTCGGCACTGCCGTCGTCGACGCAGATGACCTCCAGGTCGTCCAGCGTCTGGGCGGCGATGGAGTCCAGGCAGGGCCCGATGTACTTCTCGACGTTGTAGAACGGGACGATCACCGAAAGAACCGGCACACGCTTTCCTCTTTCTGGGTGGTTATCCGTTTCTCTGTGGTTATCCGGACAGCAGGCGGATGACCCTGCGGGCGACCTTGCGGGGACGGGCCAGGCGGCGGGAAAGGCGGTATCCGAGCGTCTTGCGGTAGGCGGAGGCCTTGCGCTGGCTCCTGCGCAGCTTGGCCTTCGCCCTGACCAGCTCGCGCTCCCGGTAGGAGAGCTTGGTCTCCAGTCGGGAGATCCTGGCCAGGGCCGCGGTGAGCTGGTCCGCCAGGCGGTCGCGGGCCCCGAGCAGGTCCCTGTACGTGGGCACGTGCTCCTCGCCGGCGCAGCCCAGCTCCGCGTCCAGCTTGCGGGCGCAGTCGAGGTCGCCCTGGTCGCAGGGGCGGTCGGCCATGCCGCACAGGGTCAGCGTGAGCTGGTCGGCCTCCAGCGGCCACGGCCACGGGTGGTGATGGCCGGCCGCCAGCAGCCTTACCGCGAACCGCCACAGGATCCTGCACAGGACGACTCTTGGCACCGGCGGCGAGGACGGGCCCGCCAAGGGGTTGATGGCCGCGAACCGCTCGCCGTCGTACACCAGGCTGTCGGTCGCGGCCGACACGTCGCCACCCGCCTCCAGCCATTCGGCCAGCTCTTTCAGCAGCTCGCGCACGGTCTTGACGTCCTCGCGGGCGCACGCCTCGACGAGGATCTCCTCCACGACCCTGCCCGCCGGGATCTGGCGCTCCTCGCCATCCGGGAGGCGTCTGGCGCCGTCGTGGGTGAGCTCGTACAGCGCGGTGCCCTCCTCGACGAGCCCGAGCGGCAACTCCACCCCATCGTCGTGCGGCGGGCGTGTCGCCACCGCCAGCCACAGCGGCGCCAGCTCCTCCCCCAGGCGGTGCCTGAACACCAGGCGGGTCAGCCGGAGCGGGTCGGCCACCAGCATGCGGTCGCCGCCCCGCGCGCTCAGCGGGAACGTGAGCGCGTCCGGCAGGTCGGCGGCCAGCGCCTCGCGGGACAGCAGCGCCCGGGGGGCCTGCCTGACCGGATACGCCGCGTAGCACCGTCCCACGCTCAGTCCCGCCGACTCCAGCCCTCGGTCGAGAGCCGCGGGACCGCTGGGGTAGGTCGGGTCGAAGCCGTGTGGCGCCCACTGGTCGTCGCTGCCCTCCCGGTCCGCGGGCCTGGCCTCCAGGAACCGGTCGACGCCCAGATCGTTGCGTACGCCGAGCACCAGCCGCCCCCCGGGCGCCATCAGCCCGGCCAGCGCCCCGAGCGACTCGCTCCAGGCCGCCGCGGGCGCCTCCGCGGAGTGCGTGCGCAGCAGCCCGTCCAGCGCCAGCACCAGGTCGTACGGCTCCTCCGCGGCGAACACCTCCAGCCGCCCGCAGAAGACCGCCAGCCCCGGATGCCGTTCGCCGAGAGCGCAGGCGTCAGGGTAGGAGCGCAGCAGCACGGCGGCCGATGAGGCCCGCGCGACCACCTCGTCCACCAGTCCCTGTGGATGCGGCCCGACCAGCAGCACCCGGCCGCTCGCCGGGACGAGCCGCCTGATCAGCTCGAGTGCCGCGCCCCGCCAGTCCGCGATGCCGCCCATGTTGGACATGTCGGACCACAGCAGCATCTCCCCGCCGATCAACCGGACGTTCTCGGGCGCCTCATTCGCGTTCATACAGACCGCACCCGCTTCCATCCGAACATTCGCAGTAGCTCCTCCGGTGTCGCCTGATATTCGAATCCCAGCTCGCGCCGCGCCACCTCCGCCGCCAGCTCACGGTCGACGTGGGTGCCGTGCAGCTCGGGCCAGAGCCGCATGCGGCGCGCCGTCCCGCCGTACTCGGGACGCTCGTCCTCGAACTGCATCGGATCCCCGTACACGGCCACCTCGCATCCCACCGAGGCGCCGTAGAACAGCGCGCTGCCGAGCCGGTTGGAGGCCACCCTGCGGTGGCGCCGCAACTGGACCAGCTGCTTGCGCAGGAAGTCGCGACCCTTTCCCTCCCAGCGGGAGCCGCGCTCGCCATGGCAGATGACCCGGAACCCCCTCGATTCGTACGCCCGCCGAATGTCCGGATTCGCGAATTCCAGCCAATAAAGGCAGACCGTGACCCGCCCGTCCTCGACATTTCGGATTTCGTCGGCCAGGCGGGCGTGGTCGCCGCTGACGGAATGCTTTTCCCAGCCATGAAAGGGATACCAGATCGTACCCTTGCGCTCGGGGACCACGCCCAGCTCAGGCTCCAGGCAAAGAAGGTAAATCCAGGGCGCGCCGATGAGGTAGTGTCCTCTGCGGCCCATGGACCAGCCGCGGCGGCGCAGCACGTCGGACCAGACGAAACGAGGATATCCGGGGCTGCACCAGTGGTCGTTGGGCGGAAATCCGTGGAGATAGTTCCAGCCGTGCTGGAGGAACCCCTGGATGCGTTTCGGCGACTCCTCCGGCAGGCCGCAGTATCTGCTGAGAATACGCGAATGCCCATACCAGTGATTGGATTCGTCCATCATTCCCCCCGTACGGTGGACCGTGTCCCGTCCGACATTCCCAGCCCACAACGAGCGCCACGCGCCGTTATACGGTTCCATTACTGGAGACGGGGTCTTGGTTTTTCCTCGCCCTCAGATCCCGCTACACTGTGTCGCGCCTTGAAGACAGAGAGTGAGTGATCATGAGTCATCTCGGTCGCCTGCGGACCGTCTTCCGCAGCGCGCTCAACCTCCCGGCCGACGCCGACGTCGACGGGCTCGAATACCGCGCCATCCCCCAGTGGGACTCCCTGGCCCACATGGCGTTGATCGCCGCGATGGAGGACGAGTTCACCATCATGATCGACACCGACGAGATGATCGACATGAGCTCGTTCGCCAAGGCGTCCGAGCTGCTGGAGAAGCATGGCATCGGCGTCGCCGCCGTCTGAGGCCAGGGTCGTCCTGGTCACCGGCTCGACGACGGGCATCGGCCGGGCCGTCGCGGTCACGCTGGCCGCGACCGGCCACGGCGTCGTGCTCCACGGGCGCGACGAGGAGCGGGCCGCGAAGGCCGCCGCCGAGGTCGCGGAGGAGACCAGCGGACTCACCGACTCGGTCGCCTGCGACGTGGCCGACTCCGGGGCCGTCTCGGCCGTGATGCGGCAGATCTACCAGCGGCACGGCCGCCTCGACGCGCTCGTGATCAACGCCGGTGTCCACGCCGCCGGCCCGCTCGGCATGACCCGCCACGACACGGTCGATCGGCTCTTCCAGGTCAACGCCGTGGGCGCGACGTACACCCTGCAGTCCTCGCTCAGGCTCCTGCGCCGCGGCACCTATCCCGCCGTGGTGCTGGTCTCCTCGATGATGGGCCGCATGGGCGGCGCCGGCCAGGCGCTCTACTCCGCCACCAAGGCGTCCATGATCGGCCTCACCCTGGCCGCGGCCAAGGAGCTGGGGCCGACCGGGATCAGGGTCAACGCCGTGGCCCCCGGCTACATCAAGACCGACATGCTCGCCACGCTCGACGAGAACGCCCGCACGGCCACGGTCGCCGCGACCCCGCTCAGGCGGCTCGGCACGCCCGCCGACGTCGCCGGCGCCGTCGCGTTCCTGCTCTCGCCGGCCGCCGCTTTCATAACCGGCCAGGTCATCGGCGTGGACGGCGGGCTGGTGCTGTGATGTTCCCGCACCCACAGGCCCGCCTCGTCGTCGCGGGAGAGCCGGCGAGCCTCAGCGGCGACGAGCTGCTCCACCACGTCAACCGCACCGCGGAGGCCCTGGCCCGGCTGCAGCCCGGGCCGCTCTTCTGCGGCATGCGCAACAACCTCACGTCGGTCCTGCGCTATCTCGCCGCGTGGAGGTCGGGCCGGCCGGTCGCGCTGCTCGATCCCGACCTCTCCCCGGCGGCGCTGGCCGAGCTGGTGGGCCGGTTCAGGCCGACGGCGCTGCTCGGGTTCACGCACGCGGCCGACGGCGCACGACCGCCGCGCCTCGACGGAGCCCACGCGCCGGAGCCGCATCCCGACCTGGCCGTTCTCCTCGCCACCTCGGGCTCGACGGGCAACCCCAAGCTCGTACGCCTGTCGCGCCAGGCCGTGCTGGCCAACGCCGCCGCCATCGCCGCGGCGCTGTCCATCACCCCCGACGAGATCGCGCCCACCAGCCTGCCGCTGCACTACAGCTACGGGCTGTCGGTGCTCAACAGCCATCTGGCGGCGGGGGCGACCGTGATGCTGACGGAGGCGGGGCTGCTCGAGCGGTCGTTCTGGACGCATCTTGACGCGCACCGATGCACGTCGCTGGCCGCCGTCCCGTACCAGTACGAGATGCTGCGGCGGCTGCGCTACGACCGCTCCGAGCACCCGACGCTGGCCACGCTCACCCAGGCCGGGGGGCGGCTCAGCCCGGAGCTGGTCAAGGAGTTCTCCGGCCAGGCCGATCGGTTCTTCGTGATGTACGGGCAGACCGAGGCCACGGCCCGCATCGCCGTCCTGCCCCCCGACCGGCTGGACGACAAGCCCGGCTCCGCCGGGCCGGCCATCCCCGGGGGCCGGTTGGCCGTCGACGAGGGCGAGATCGTCTACCACGGGCCCAACGTCATGATGGGCTACGCGGAGACGGCCGCCGACCTCGCCCGGGGCGACGACCTGGGCGGCGTCCTGCGTACGGGCGACCTGGGGCGGCTCGACTCCGAGGGGTTCCTCTACATCACCGGGCGGCTGAAGCGGATCGCCAAGGTCTTCGGCGTGCGGGTCAATCTCGATGACGTCGAGCGGCTGCTGCGCGGCTCGGTCCCGGTGGCGGCCACCAGCGGCGACGACCGGGTGACGGTGTGGGCCGAGGGCCTCGACGCGGCCGGCTGCGCGGGGCTGGCGCGGCGGCTGGGGGCCGAGCTGCGGGTCCATTGGAGCGGGTTCGACGTGCGCGGCATCGACAGCCTGCCCCTGCTGTCCACCGGCAAGGTGGACTACCGGGCCCTGGAGTCGCGCACATGACGGCCGGGCTGCGCATCGAGGCGGGGGGTGGCGGGTGAGCGTTTTCGGCCTGGCCGAGCCCGAGCGGGAGGCGGTGCTGGTGAGCGAGCTGGCGGCGCTCACCGAGCGGCACAGGGAGGCGTGCCTGCCGTACCGGAGGATTCTCGACGCCATCGGCGCGCAACCCCCGTACGAGCGGCTCGTCGACCTCCCCTGGCTGCCCGTGCGGCTGTTCAAGACGCACGAGCTGCGCAGCGTGCGCGAAGATCAGGTGTTCAGGGTGCTGACCTCCAGCGGGACCACCGGGCAGCAGCCCAGCCGGGTCTATCTCGATCGTGAGGCGGCCGCCGCGCAGACGCGGATGCTGGCGGCCACGCTCAGAGAAGTGCTCGGCGAGCGGCGGCTGCCGATGCTGGTCGTGGACAGCCGCTCCGTCGTGCGTGATCCCACGCTGAGCGCCCGGGGCGCCGGCGTGCTCGGGATGATGAACTTCGGCAGGGACCACACGTTCGTGCTCGACGAGAAGGGGCGGGTGGACGCGGAGGCGGTCAAGGCGTTCCTGGCGCGCCACGGGAGCGAGCGGTTCCTGGTCTTCGGGTTCACGTTCATGGTCTGGCTCCATCTGCGCGGTCTCGGGGCGGACCTTTCGCAGGGGGTGCTGATCCACTCCGGCGGGTGGAAGCGGCTGGCCGAGCAGGCGGTGGACAACGCCGAGTTCCGACGGCGGCTGGCGGCCGAGTGCGGGCTCACCCGAATCCACAACTTCTACGGGATGGTCGAGCAGATCGGCACGGTCTTCCTGGAAGGTCCCGACGGCGATGGGCTTTACTGCCCCGATTTCGCCGATGTCGTGATCCGTGATCCGGAGACCTGGCAGGAGGCGCCCGTCGGCGAGCCGGGGCTGATCGAGGTAGTCAGCACGCTCCCCACGTCATACCCCGGTCATGTCCTGATGACCGAGGACCTGGGCGTGGTCCGCGGCGTCGATGACGGGTGCTGGCCGGGCAAGCGGTTCGAGGTCCTGGGCAGGCTGCCCAGGGCGGAGGCACGCGGCTGCAGCGACACCATGGGGCAGGGCTGATGCTGGACGACCCGAAGCTCGATGTCCGCTTCCCCGCCGTGGGCCACGTGCCGGTCGAGGGGCTGCTCGGGGAGCTGGGCAGCGGTCTGGACGTGGGCGACGAGCGCGTGCGCGAGTTCCTCGCGGCCTTCGGGAGGCGGCTGCTGCGGCCCGCGCTGGCGCGGCGCCACCCCGAGCTGGGCTCGCTCGGCTTCTTCCTGCGGCCCAGCGAGCTCGCCCGCACCGTGGACGGGCTGGGAACCGAGCACGTCCGCGTGCCGCGCGGCCTGGTCTTCCACATCCCGCCCGCCAACGTCGACACCGTCTTCGTCTACTCCTGGGCCCTGTCGGCCCTGATGGGAAACCGCAACATCGTCCGCCTCTCCCCCCGCTCCGGCGCGGTCGCCGAGGTCATCCTGGAGACCCTGCACGAGGCGCTGGCCGACGCCGATCCCGTCATAGCGGCCACCCAGCGCATCGTCTCCTACGGCCGCAGCGACGGCATCACCGCCGCGCTCTCCGCCGCCTGCGACCTGCGGGTGGTGTGGGGCGGCGACGGCACCGTACGGGAGATGCGGCGGCATCTGCTCGCCCCGCACGCCCGCGACCTGGTCTTCCCCGACCGCTCCTCGTTCGCCGTCGTGCGCGCGGCGGCCTGGCTGTGCGCGCCCAGGGCCACGCGGGTCACCGTGGCCGAGGGGTTCGTGAACGACACCTACTGGTTCGACCAGGCCGCCTGTTCCTCGCCCAGGACCGTGTTCTGGGTGGGTGCGGAGGGCGACTGTGACGCGGCGCGGGCCGACTTCTGCGAGCACGTGGCGCGGGTGGTCGCCGTACGCGGGTGGGGGGTCGACGCGGCGATGGCCGTGGAGAAGCGGGTCTCCACCTACGGGCTGGCCGCCGACGGGCTGGCGGAGAGCATCGAGTTCCGGGGCAACGCGCTGGCCAACGTGACGCTGGCGGCGGCGGCCGCGGCACCGAGGCGGTGGCTGGGAGCGGGAACGTTCGCGCACGCCAGGCTCGGCTCGCTGGCGGAGCTGGTCCCGCTGGTCGAGCGGCGGGATCAGACGATGACGCACTTCGGGTTCGGCAAGGACGAGTTGGAGGGCCTGGCCAGAGAGCTGGCCGGGCGCGGGGTCGATCGCATGGTGCCGGTCGGGAGCGCGTTGAGCTTCCATCGAGTGTGGGACGGGTTCGATCTCCCGGCCGAGTTCACGCGACTGGTGACCGTCGTCAGGTGACGCTGTTCCTCCGTACCGGCAGCGTATTCAGAACGAGACGTACTGGTGTGCCACGGTCTGGGGACATTGGCCCTAGGCTGTGACCCGTGGTGATTCATGCCCTGCTCGCGGTCACGCTGGCCATGACCTCGCTGCCCGCTCAGGCGACTACGGTCGACTGCGCCCGGGTCAAGTGCCTGGCGCTGACGTTCGACGACGGCCCGGGCGTCAAGACGCCCACCCTGCTCAAGACGCTCAAGAAGGCGGGGGTCAAGGCGACGTTCTTCCTGGTGGGCAAGCAGGTGGAGCTGCGGCCGGAGATCGCCAGACAGGCGCTCGCGCAGGGGCACGCGATCGGCAACCACACCTACTCCCACAACTCGCTGCCGGCCCTGTCCGACAACGAGATCCTCGAAGAGCTCAAGACCACCCAGGACGCGATCGAGCAGGCCACCAAGCTGCGGCCGAAGATGTTCCGCCCGCCCTACGGGCACACCGACGACCGTGTGCTCGGACTGGCCGACCAGGTGGACCTGGCCCAGGTGCTGTGGACGGGCACGACGCTCGACTGGAAGCTGCGTGACACCAAGAAGATCAAGGCCGCCGTGCTCAGGCTGGCCAAACGGGACGGCGTGATCCTCATGCACGACACGGTCCCGGAGACCGTGAAAGTCATGCCCGAGATCCTCAAGGAGCTCAAGAAACGCGGCTACCACCTGGTCACGGTCCCGACGCTGCTACGCGGCAAGGGGCCGGAGCCTGGAGTCAGCTACCCCTGATCAGGACCATGGGAAAGCGGAGGCCGTGGGTCGCACTCGCGACCTTCCTCATCGTGCAGGCCGTCCTCGGATGCTGGTGGGCGGCCTTCTACCCCGGCCTGTTCAGCCGCGACTCGGTCCTGTATCTCAGCCACACCGTCGTCGGGCCCTGGGTGGGCGACCACTCGGTGCTCTACGACTCGCTGCTGTGGCTGAGCTTCACCAAGACCGGTGACCTGGGCGCCGTCACGTTCGCGCAGACCACCGCCATGGCGGCGGCGCTGACGTACCTGGCGCAGTCCTTGAAGGCACTCGGCGCTCCCCGCCTGCCGACCACTCTCGTCGCGATGCTGATGCCGCTGGCGCCGCCCGTGGGCGCGTTCTCGGTGACGTTGTGGAAGGACGTGCCGTTCACGATCTGCGCGATCGCCATCGCCGGAGTGTGCGCGCGAATCGCGGCCAGGCGCGCTGTCACCGTGCCGGGGCTGGTCGGGCTCGGGGTGCTGTTCACGCTGCTCGGGCTGTTCCGTGCGAACGGCTTCCTCGTCGTGGGCGTCGCCGTCGTCGCGCTGCTGTTGATCGTCAAGACCATGCGCGTACGGCTGCTGCTGGCCGGCACCTTCGCCGCCGCCCTCCCGCTCGTGCTCACGAACCTGGTGTTTCCGCAGTTCGGCATCGTCGCCCCGTCCAAGACGTACGTGTACCACACGGCCTTCGGCGACATCGCGGTGGCGTACCGGGACCACCCCCAGCTCTTCACCGAACAGGACAAGGCGCTCATGGCTTCCGTGGCGCCCCTGACGCGGTGGTGGGAGGGCGGCACCTGCTACACGATCAACCCGCTGATCTGGCGGCGGGACTTCAGCTGGCAGCAGGCCGACGCACACGCCTCCCAACTCCTCGGCCTGTGGAAACGGCTGCTGACCTCCGACCCCGGCATGATCGTGGACGCCCGCCTGTGCCGGGGGGCGATCGCGTGGAGGCCCGTGCAGGACGATCTCGCGATCGGGGGGATGACGTACCGGTTCTCGCGGCGGCCCAATGCCGACACTTACGTGGGGCCGAACAAGGTGCCCGACTTCCCCGGGCGGTGGGTCTACTCGCTGCGGCCGCTGTCGTCGGAGCTGAACCGGGTGGCCGACCCCTGGCTGACCGACACGCTGGCGCCGCAGTACGACTGGCTGCTGTGGCGGGGGGCTCTGTGGGCCTACGTGTCCTATCTGGCCGTGGGGCTGGCGGCCTGGGCGCTCCGGAACCGGTACGTGCTGGGGGTGGGGGCCGTGGTTGCCGGGCAGCAGCTGGCCATTCTGGCCAACATCTCGGCGCAGGACTTCCGGTACATGGCCTCGCCCATCTTCATCGGGGTGCTGCTGGTGCCGCTGCTGCTGGGGAGTGTGGGGCGGTTGGCGGTCGCCTCGGTGCGGCGGGTCGGGCGCGCGCCGCTCCCCGTACCGGCGGAACCTGAGACGGTTGAGTCCTCAACGAGCGAGCCCGCGCCGAGTGAACGTTCGTCGAGTGAGCCCCCCGCGCAGGACGAGCCGGACGTTCCTGGACACGGGCCCGGCTAGACGCCGGCGGCGACACCAGGACGTCATGGCCCCTGATAGTCGCCGCCTGTGACAGGACAAGTGTCCAGGGAGTACTCGCGGTCGGTGATGATCTGCTGGAGGGATGCTTCCATCAGGAATGCCAGGGTTCAGGCGGCGACCGCGAGGGCGTCCGGGGAGTCGGCTTCGGCGTGGGCGAATGCCGGTAGTTCGAACCAGATCGCCTTGCCACGGCGCGTGTGGACACTGCCCCAGGAGCCGGAGAGCACGTCGACCAGGAACAGTCCACGTCCGCGCTCGGCATCCACATCGACGGTGCGCATGGTCGGCAGTTCGGGGTTGGCGTCCTCGACCTCGCAACGCAGCAGACCGTCCTCGGCGAAGAAGCTGAGGCGGACCTGTCCGTACGCGTGATCCAGCGCGTTGGCGACCAACTCGCTGACAAGCAGTTCCGCGACCTCCACCTGCTCATCAAAACCCCAGTCGGCGAGCTTCTCACGCGTCAGCCGGCGCGCACCGCGCACCGAGCTGAGGTCAGGCGACAGCCACCACGAGGCCATCCGACACGCCTGCGAGCGACGGCCGGTCACCGCGGTCGAGATCCTGCTCCACAAAACCCTGCTCATTGCCCTACATCCCGAGCGGCAGCTGACGTGCTGCCCGTCCGGTCCCCCCGGTCCTCTCTTCAAGTGAGCCTGGATCCGCTCACACCACGAGAATGCCCCAGCGAACCACCCGGAGGTGAGGTGAGAAATCCCTATATAGGTACCTAATCCGGACTACGTAGGTATGACAGGGAAGGAGTCTCGCCTCAGGCCCGTTCGACAGGCGACTCCCCGTTGACCGCACCATGCCACCGTCCCGCACACCAGGACGGGCGTCGGCCAGCGTGGGCCGCTGCGTCGCGCCTCAGCTCGGTGAACACATTAGGGCTGCGACTACGGGCGGCTAGCCGGCACGTAGGGCCGCGACCGACTCCACAAGGCCCGCGGTCTCCAGAGCGTCGAGTATGTCCTCGACCGTTTCGGGCGGATTGACCCGTGAATCCGCTATTTGCTGGACGCAAGCCCACACGACCCGATCGTCAAGGTCGATCTGATCCAGTACGAAGTCATCCGGAGATTTAGCCTCAATACCCCAGTCAGCCAAAGTATCGGCGGGAAAGTCCTTGAGGTTGGAAGTGACGATCACCTGCGCGCCCACCTTGATCGCGGCAGCCAACACATGCCGATCATCTGGATCGGGCAGTTTCAGCCCTTCGACCAGCGGCTCATAGCCTTCCACCAGACTGTCGCGGACAGCGGAGTTCATGAGAAGGCGTAGCTTGCCCAGCTTCTCCGGTGCGATGTCCGGCCGGTTGACAGCGAGATTACGCTGCATCTCGTCAAGGATCTTGTTCGTCCATTTGGCCTGCATCCGGCCCGTCATGGCGAGGCGGATAAGCAGATCACGGAGTGTGTTGCCGTACAACACATTGGCGTCATAGACCACCACGAAGGTCATGCTTCAGATGCCCAGCTCTTGGCCCAGCGCCGCGAGTTCGTCGGCGGCGGTCCGGCGCTTGGCGTCGTCATGACGCTTGTAGTCCTGTAGTGCCTCATACGTGACGCGGCGGTGTTTGCCCACCAACCGGAAGGGGATCTCGCCCGACTCGAGAAGCTTGATCAGGTAAGGACGGGAGACGTTCAGCATGTCCGCCGCCTGCTGGGTGGTCAACTCGGCATGAGACGGGATGACGGTCACGCCCCGCCCTTCCGCCGCCTGGGCGAGGATGAAGACGAGCAGGCTCACCGCCTGACGAGGCAAGATCAACGCATCTTCCCCGCCATGCTCTCCCGCGACAGGGATGGACGTCTGCTCAGGATGCCGCATGAGATAGTCCTTGATCCGGCGCACGGCACGCCCGGCTATCTCAGCATCGATGGTTCCGGGTTCGACTCGCTTGGCCTGGACGTCTGCCATCGTTCACCCCCTATCGCAGTATCCGCAACGAACGAAGCAAATGCAAGCAGGGCAGCCCTTTGCCATTTCGCTGACGCTCCAGGTGTAGGCGACTCTCCATGACGTAATCAGCCCGGGAGCTGCGTTCCGCCTGCCAGCGACGACCAGTCCAGGTGAGCCACACAGCGGTACAAAGGGGGGTCGGGGATGTCAGGGTTCAGGCGGCGACCGCGAGGGCGTCCGGGGAGTCGGCTTCGGCGTGGGCGAATGCCGGTAGTTCGAACCAGATCGCCTTGCCACGGCGCGTGCGGACACTGCCCCAGGAGCCGGAGAGCACATCGACCAGGAACAGTCCACGTCCACGCTCGGCATCCACATCGACGGTGCGCATGGTCGGCAGTTCGGGGTTGGCGTCCTCGACCTCGCAACGCAGCAGACCGTCCTCGGCGAAGAAGCTGAGGCGGACCTGTCCGTACGCGTGATCCAGCGCATTGGCGACCAACTCGCTGACAAGCAGTTCCGCGACCTCCACCTGCTCATCAAAACCCCAGTCGGCGAGCTTCTCACGCGTCAGCCGACGCGCACCGCGCACCGAGCTGAGGTCAGGCGACAGCCACCACGAGGCCATCCGACACGCCTGCGAGCGACGGCCGATCACCGCGGTCGAGATCCTGCTCCACAAAACCCTGCTCATTGCCCTACATCCCGAGCGGCAGCTGACGTGCAGCCCGTCCGGTCCCCCCGGTCCTCTCTTCAAGTGAGCCTGGATCCGCTCACACCACGAGAATGCCCCAGCGAACCACCCGGAGGTGAGGTGAGAAATCCCTATATAGGTACCTAATCCGGACTACGTAGGTACGTAGCTCAGGGACGCCAGTGCAAGGTGGGGTTGTGGGTAAGTGCGGGGACCATTCCGCCTTTCCAGGCCAGCCACATACAGGCGCACGCCGGTAGATGATCATCCTTGATCCTGAGTCCCCTGCTGGAGGCATGCTGTTGGGTGTCGCCAACACCCCAAGCGATCTTGACTGAGGTGGGCATTGCCGTGCCATGCTGAGGTATGGAGGCACTCATCGTCGGTCTGGTGGTACTGGTCATCGTCTGGTGGGTCCGCCGTCCGCGAGGGCACGCGTTCGAGTGCAACCACTGTCACGGCACGGGCAAATGGCTCACGATGCCAGATGACCCGAACGTACTGGAACGCTGGGTCACGTGCGACATCTGCCAGGGGCGGGGTCGGGTTTGGCACTAGGTTCTGATACCTCCCATGCCGGAGGCATCTTCTAGGCCGGCGGTCGGCAGGCGATCAAGCTGGTTGCAGTGCGAAGGGGTCGAACTCGCGGCACTGGTCGTCGCCTGAGCCGTCACACACGGACTCGCCGCACGGGGCGGAACGCCGCACGGCGAATCCGTGTCTGTTCGCTACCAGCCGCTCCGGTGGAGCTGGCCGCGCACCGCGCCGCCGGGGAACTCGCTCGTGTGCAGGTTGACGTACCAGCCCTTGGGGTTGTGCTTGATGCCACTGGCGACCTTGGCCGTGGTGGTGCCGGTGCCGGCGATGCCGTTGATGCCGGCGGGGAGGCCGCTCTTGGCGGCGAAGAAGTCAACGACCACCGGGCCGTTCTTGCCCTTCACGCCGCGGTGGATGTGGCCGTTGGTCGGCTGGGCGATCCGCTTCCAGGCGGTGGCGAAGTGCACCTGGGTGCCGTTCACCCAGACGAGCCACGCGGCCCGCCCGTCCTTGTCGCCGACCTTCGTACCGGGCGCCGGCACCTCCTGGCGGCCGTCGGCCAGCGCGGTAAGCGTGGTGTGCGAGCCGCCGGCCAGCACCGACTCGAGCGACACGGGACGGATCCGGTGCAACTGCGCGCGGACGGCGCCGCCGGGGAACTCGCCGGTGTGCAGGTTGGCGTACCAGCCCTTCGGGTTGTTCGTGATCCTGCCGAGCAGGCCCGAGTCCTTGACCGCGACGGTGCCCTTGACGGCAGTGAGCGAGCCGGGCAGCGCCACGCCGAAGAACGGGATCTTGACGTCGCCGTTCTTGCCGGCCTTGCCCTGGTGGATGTGGAACGCGGTCGGGGCGGCCACCTTCTGCCACCGGATCGCGTAGTCGACCTCCTGCCCATGGATGCGGAACACGGCGATCGCGCTGCCGTTCCCGTCACCGACCTTCGCCCCCGGGGCGGGCACTTCGTTCTCGCCCAGCAGCGTCGCCGCGAGGTACACGTCGGTGCTCGTCTCCGCCTGCGCCATGGCGGGGCTGAAGGAGGCGGCGACCAGCGCGGTGGCGAGCGCGAGGCCGGGGACGGTGAGGATGCGCTTCGTCATGATTGACCCTTTCAGTTACCTCAGATGTGGTTCGACGCACGGTTGTACGACCCGCCTCTGGCGCCGGGTTCAATCCTGGAATGTGTATAAATACGCATTCGGGCTGGTCAGGAGTGGCCCGGCCGCCCCTTCTGGCTGGGATCCACGCGGGATTGAACGGCCGCGGATGAACCCTCTGGTTCGGACTCGCGTACCTCTCGAAGATCGGACTTCTTGCCCACGTCACGTGAACCGGAGGGAGTGGTCGCATGCGAAGTCCATCGGGGGAAGACGATTCAGACCGTGGTTGGGAGCCGTTTCCCTAGGTGGGAGCATCGCAGTCGTTCTGTGGGGCTCTCCGTTGACGGCGCAGGCCGACACGGTGAACGTCTACCTCGGTACGGTAGGCGGTATCGAACCTGACCTGCGGGGAAGCAGGTGGGCATGGCTCGGAGAAGCGCGCCGGCGGGGATCCGCGAGCGGTGACCGCCGATGGAGTACGACACGCTGGTGGAGGCCGCCCAGTGGGCCGGGGTGGAAGATCCGCGGCTGCTGGCCGCCATCGCCGCCACGCCACGTGACCGGTTCGTGCCGCCGCGCTACGCCTCACGGGCTCCGCACGACGAGCCGATCCCGATCGGCCACGGCCAGCCCACCTCGCAGCCGTCCCTGATCGCGCAGATGATCGACGCCCTGGCACTGTCGGGTACGGAGACGGTCCTGGAGATCGGCACCGGGTACGGCTACCAGACCGCCCTGCTGGCGTGCCTGGCCCGCCAGGTGTATTCGATGGAGCGCCACGCCGACCTGGCCGAGCACGCGCTGGCCAACCTCGCCGCGGCAGGGATGACCAACGCCGAGGTGGTGGTCGGCGACGGCACCGCCGGCCTCCCGGAACACGCGCCCTTCGACGCCATCGTCGTGTCCGCCACAGCCCGGACGGTGCCCGCCCCGCTCGCCGGGCAACTGGCCGAGGGCGGGCGCCTGGTCATGCCGATCCAGGAGGATCTGAACGAGATCGTCACGCTCTTCGCCAAGCGGTACGGCCGCCTGGTCCAGGAGCGCCTGCTGACCCCTGCCCGTTTCGTCCCCCTGATCGGCGAGCACGCGGACGACCCGGGCATGGAGCCGCCCGAACGCTAGGCGCCCGCGTGCCCGGGTTCCATCATGAGGTCCCTGCGCCCTACCCCCTTAGATGGTCAAGGAGGCGCCGTTGCGGCGGCCGGCCACGTGCGGGTCAGCGGGCGTCACCCTGGAGGCGCCGGCCACGTGCGGCGGTAGGCGCCCACCGTGCGCCGCCGTACAGGATGGGGATTTTGTGCCGCGAACGGACCCGCACAAGATGGGTCTGCGCCACGAACGACCCGGCACCTGGATGACGTCCGATCACTGACCCTTCTTGGCGCCCTCGGCGAGGGAGCCGCAGGTGAATCCCTTCTCCCGGTCGGGCTGGAGCTGGATGTCGACCAGGATCGTGCTCTCCGAGAACTTCCGGAAGGTCTGCATCTTGTCGCAGTCGTAGAACGCGTAGCCGCCCTCGAACTCGCCCAGCAGCATCATCCAGCGCCCGTCGTAGAGCGTCTTGCCGCTGCTGTCCTGGAGCTTGGCCCACTGGTCCTGGAAGCCAAGGGTGTTGAGGAGGGTGTTGGACTGGCCGGTATTCTGCACTTCCACCGCACCGAAGACCATCTGGATGATGAGCAGGTATCCCAGCCCGACACCCGTGAAGGCGCCGATCATCACCTTCATGCCGGCGCGGCCCATCGACTTACGGCGCAGCAGGCGGAAGGGCACCACGTAGGCCAGAACGCCCAGCGCGACCGCGAAGATGACGTCTCCGCTGTCCAGTGACTCTGACTCCCCCACTGACACGTACGAGAAGAAGCCCAGGTAGGACAGGCCGGCCCACACTCCGGCGATCACCGCGACGATCCATGGGCGTTCCCTGAGGGCCCTGAAGAGGCGCCCTGCCCGGCCCCGGGTGATCAGGTTGAGCAACCAGCCGAGTCCGACGAGGAAGCCAACGCCCGCGGCGAGGAGCAGGAGCAGCGGAAGCAGGGTGCCCAGGAGCCGTCCGAGCAGCACGGACTGGTCGAGTCCGGCCTGCTCGGGCGTGATGCCGAAGACGGCGTACATCTCCTGGAAGCCCATGTACAGCACCGCGTACAGCGTGACGCCGGCCGGAACCACCACCGAGCCGATCTTCTCGAGGACGTCAAGGATGCCACCCTTGTCCGTTTCCTCTTCTCCTTCGGCCTCTTTGGCCGGGGCAGTGTCCTCCCTCTCCACCAAAGCCGAGTCAGGAGGAATCGGACGATCTAACGGATAAGACTGATAAGTCATGATAATTCGGAATTCCTGTGTGTATGCCAAATACGCCTAAAAGCCGCACAATCGGACAAGTGGCGATCCCGCCAAGAGTAGGGGATGAAGCCTCCCCTAAGGCAACACTTCAACTAACTTCCGACGAACCCTATGACCTTCCGGCCCACGTCACGCGGGCGCGGACCCCCTCGCATGCCCCCTCCCCAAAAGGAATGATCATAATTTACTCCCACCTTTTCGGGACCCGTCCCGAAGTAAGCCCGGCCATTGACGGCATTACGGATTCGTTGGGGCTAGCAGTTCCCAGCCATCCGTCAGGTCTGCTCCCGAAAGCCAGGTGCGCATGGCCGTTTCCCACAGTCGAGCCTCGTTTCGCTGATCGACGCGCTCATCCGCGTGAAACGCGGTCCCAAAGACACGTCAGACTAGCGCCGGCCGATCCTGATCTTGGAGGGGGTCGGCGGCCCCGGCTCTACGACGGACACGGCCCCCTCCCGTCCCGTCCGACCGTCCGGGGTGGGGCCGCAGGACGTAGGCAGGCCCGCCCTCGGGTGTGGGTCCTGCCGGAGGCAGCCTCTGGGAGCGACGGATGGACTCGTCTTCTGCGAGGAAAGCGTATGATCACCATCAACCGCGACCGGGGAGAGCTCCCACGCCGCGTCGTCGGCGAAGACCGTGAACTTCGAGCCGACCAGGTCCAGCGTCGAAACACCCTCCGACACCCGCAGGTGCGGCAGGCATGACCCCACCGAGCCGTCCAGGCAGGCGGCCACGTCCTCCGTCGACACGTCGGCCGGGCGGCGGCCGAGCTGGTCACGTGATTGAGCCGCCGCACGTAGCCGGCTCGAACCCCATCATCCGGTACGGCTGCGCACGGTGGGCGCCACCCGCCACACGTGGCTGAGGGCCTCCAGGGTGACGCCTGCTGACCCGCACATGGCCGGCCGCCGCAACGGCGCATTCTTGAGCGGCCGGGTGGCAAAGTGCCGGCCGCCCGGCGAAGCCGCCGCTCGGCAGCCCACCGTAGGGGCTGGAGGGCTTAACCCGCGTGCCCAGGAAAGGGAGTCACTCCCACTCGATGGTGCCGGGGGGCTTGCTCGTCACGTCGACCACCACGCGGTTGACCTCGCGGACCTCGTTGGTGATCCGGGTCGAGATGCGCGACAGCACGTCGTAAGGCACGCGCGCCCAGTCCGCCGTCATCGCGTCCTCAGACGTCACCGGCCGCAGCACCACGGGGTGCCCGTACGTGCGCCCGTCCCCCTGCACGCCCACCGAGCGCACATCCGCCAGCAGCACCACCGGGCACTGCCAGATCTGCCGGTCCAGCCCGGCCCGGGACAGCTCCTCGCGGGCGATCGCGTCGGCCTCGCGCAGCAGGTCGAGGCGCTCGCGCGTGACCTCGCCGATGATGCGGATGCCGAGGCCGGGGCCGGGGAACGGCTGGCGCCAGACCATGGCGGCCGGCAGCCCGAGCTCCTCGCCCGCCCGGCGGACCTCGTCCTTGAACAGCGCCCGCAACGGCTCCACCAGCTTGAACTGCAGGTCGTCGGGGAGGCCGCCGACGTTGTGGTGCGACTTGATGTTGGCGGTGCCGGTGCCGCCGCCCGACTCCACCACATCGGGGTAGAGCGTGCCCTGGACCAGGAACTCGACCGGCCCGTCGGCCATGATGGCGCGCTGCTCGTCCTCGAAGACGCGGATGAACTCGCGGCCGATGATCTTCCGCTTCTCCTCCGGGTCGGAGACGCCCTCGAGGGCCTTGAGGAAGCGGTCGGCGGCGTCGACCACGCGGAGCTTCACGCCCGTGGCGGCCACGAAGTCGCGCTCGACCTGCTCGGCCTCGCCCTTGCGCAGCAGGCCGTGGTCGACGAAGACGCAGGTCAGCCGGTCGCCGATGGCCCGCTGAACGATCGCGCCCGCCACCGCGGAGTCGACGCCGCCCGACAGCGCGCAGATCGCGCGGCCGTCGCCGACCTGGCGGCGCACGGCCTCGATGGAGTCTTCGACGATGTTGAGCATGGTCCACGACGGGCGGCAGCCGGCCGCGTCGAGGAAGTGCTTGAGCACCGTCTGGCCGTGCTCGGAGTGGAGCACCTCGGGGTGGAACTGCACGCCGTAGAGGCCGCGCCCAGGATGCTCGAAGGCGGCGACCGGCGTCTCGCGCGTCGAGGCGGTCACCGTGAAGCCCGCGGGGGCGGCCGCGACGCTGTCGCCGTGTGACATCCAGACCGTCTGGGCGGCCGGCAGGCCGGCGAAGATGATGCCCTCGCTGAGCACCTCCAGCGCGGTGCCGCCGTATTCGGCGACGCCCGTGCGGGCCACCTCGCCGCCCAGCGCCTGCGCCATGGCCTGGAAGCCGTAGCAGATGCCGAACGTGGGCACGCCCGTGTCGAACAGCCCGTGAGGCACCGGCGGCGCACCTTCGGCGTAGACCGAGGAGGGGCCGCCGGACAGGATGATCGCCTTGGGCTTCTTCGCCAACATCTCCTCGACAGACATCGTCGAGGGCACGATCTCGGAGTAGACGTGGCACTCGCGTACGCGTCTGGCGATCAGCTGCGCGTATTGTGCGCCGAAGTCGACCACCAGCACTGTGTCGAATTCAGACACCGTGAGAAACCCCCCAAAGGCGAAATGCGGTAACCACAGTCTATCGGCCCTGTGCATTACACCTGGCCTGCCAACGACACTCGTGCTAACACAGAACGATGGATCTTGCCTGGCCGGTGACCGCGTGGGCCCTGTGGGTGACCGCGCTGGCCGCCGCCTTCAAGGTGTCCAGCCGCGAACGGCTCCTGGAGGCACCCCGGTACGAGGTGCCAGCGCCCGTGGTCGAGCTTTTACGCGGGATGCGGTCTCAGGACGTGTTCCAAGCGGCGCTGTTCGACCTGGCGGGCCGCGGGTGGGTGACGATCGAGGGCGACCGCCTCTCATCGACGCCCCCGAGGCAGGCGCCGCTCCGGCCATATGAGCGATGGGTCCTGGAAAGGGTGGCCACCCGGCTGGGAGGCAAGCCGTATGCGCCGGTGACAGCGCTCATGCCTGAAGGGTCCGATCTGGACAGCGATCTTGTCCCGCTCGTCCGGCAGACAGCCATCGAGCTCGGGCTGGCGCGGAGGCGCTGGCAGACCATGATCGTGCCGCTGCTGCTGGCCATGGGGCTCGTGGTCCCCTGGTACGCCACCATTTCGGCGGCCGGGCTCTCGTGGCCGGGGATGATCGCGACAATGGTGTCGTTCGTGGCCGGGGGAAGCCTGCTCATGGCCGGAAGGGGTTTCCTGCCGACCGAGGCCGGGCGGGAGATCGCCGGGTCCGATCGCGCGCCGCTGGACCCGCGGCAGCAGTGGATCTACACCGGCAGCGGATGGCGCGGCGCCGAGATCGAGCCGCCCGGTTCCTCCGCTCCCGTCCCCAAACAGCAGGAGGTCTCCGGTTACATCGTCAAGCGCTGGGCCGTCAACGACATGGACCCCGACTCGATGAGCAGCAGGCGCGCCTACTACGTCGCCCTCCACGACGGCAGCTCGGAAAAGGCCACGTCATACCTGGTCAAAGAGGGTGTCTACCATGACGTGCTGCCGGGCGACTTCGTCCGGCTGCTGGTCAAGCCGCGCACCGGCAGGGTGGTGCGGATGCTCGGCCACGAACGTCACTGGTAGGGCGGCAGGTCGCCGGTGAGCAGGCTCTCGGTCTGCTGCCGCAGCCAGGCGGCGTACCTGGGATCGGTCAGCACCAGGAACCGCTCCTCCCGGATGGCCTCCACGACCAGGTCGGCCACCTGGGACGGCTCGATGCCACGCTCCGCCGCCCTGCTGACGGACTCCTGAACCTCCACCTCGTCCTGGGTGGGGGTGTTGACCAGCGTGGGAGGGCGCAGGCGGGCCGAGTCGGCGATGCGCGTCCTGACCGCGCCGGGGCAGAGCGCGGTCACGCGGAGCTTGGAGCCCGTGGCGGCCAGGTCTTCGGCGAGGGCCTGGGACGCGGCCAGGGCGGCGTGCTTGGTGACCGCGTACCCGCCGGCCCCGGGCGTGGCGAACAGCCCCGCCACCGACACCGTGTTGACGATGTGCCCCTCGGTGTCCTGCTCGATCATGCGCGGCACGAACTCTCGGATGGCGTGCAGCACGCCCCACAGGTTCACGCCGAGCAGCCAGGCGAAGTCCTCCTCACCCCTGGTCCACATGTGGCCGCCCTGGAAGACGCCGGCGTTGTTGCAGAGCACGTGCACGGCGCCGAACTCGCCGAAGCAGCGGTTGGCCAGGTGTTGTACGGCCGCCGCGTCGGAGACGTCGGTGACCTGCGTGAGCACCTTGCCGTCGCCCGCCTGGGCGGCCGTCTCCGCGAGGCCGCCGGGATCGACGTCGGCGAGCATCAGCGTCATGCCCTCGGCCGCGAACCTGAGCGCCAGCGCCCGCCCGATTCCGCTGGCCGCGCCGGTCACCACGGCGATCTTTCCGGAGAGCTCCTGCACAGGCCCAACCTCCTCGCTCGCGCCCGACGCTACCGGAGGTGTCGTCGCCGCCCTAGAGCACGCCCTGGAGAATGCGTCCCCCACCATGTGGGACCAACACCCCCTCCGCACTTCGGTTGAGGCCCTTTGGGGGACGGAAGGAGGCGGGCGCCCCCGCTACCTCCGCACTTCGGGGAGGGGAGGGAGGCGGCACTGGCCGGCGCTCCCTCTCCGCTCCCGGCGGTTCTAAAGGATGCGGTCGATCAGGCCGAGGGGCGGCGAGCCGAGGTCGAGCAGGGCCTTGTGGAAGCGCTGCAGGGTGAAGCCCGCGCCCCACTCCTTGCGCGCCCGCTCCCGCAGGTCGAGGATGAGCAACTTGCCCCAGGTGTAACGCCCGTACGTCGGGTCGAACGACGCCCGCCTGGCCTCCGACAGCGCCGCGGGCCCCGCCAGATGCGTGTCGGACTCGAAACGCCTGGCCCCCTCCTCGACCGTCATCTGCCCGGTGTGCACGCCGATCGCGCAGGCGAGCCGGGTGACGCGGATCAGCGCCTCCACCCACACCCCGATCTCGAACCGCGGGTCGTCCGCCTCGAAGCCCTCCTCCACGCACAGCTCCTCGGCGTAATGGGCCCACCCCTCGATGAACGCCATCGACTGCAGCAGCCTGCGCACGTCCGACTTCGCCCGCCGCAGCGCGCGGGCGTGCGAGAAGTGCCCGGGCGCGACCTCGTGCACGTTGATCGCCGGCAGCGTCGTCCGGCTGAAGACCTCCAGCCACTCCTCCTGGTCCCGCTCCGGCCAGGACGGCTCCGGCGGCGTGATGTAGTACCAGGACGGGCCCTCGGGCTCGCCGGGCGAGTTCCACGCCATCATGGCCATCGCCCAGCGCCGCGACTCGGGCGCCAGCCCCACCTGGCATTCGCCGTCGTGGTAGGGCACGAGGTCCTTCTCGCGGGTGAACGCGATGGCCTTCTCCGTGCCGATCCGCGCCGCCTCGATCACGCCGTCCGCGTCGGGGTGGTCCTTGACCAGCTCACGTACGACGTCCAGCGGCGCCCTGCCCTTCTCCCCCAGCTTGGCGCAGGACTCGGCGAGCAGCGCCATCAGCCGGTCCCGCTCGGCGTCCGCCCGCTCGGCCAGCCTGCCCAGATCGACCGGCAGGCCCTCGGCCGTGCCCATGAGCCTGGCCAGCGCCTCACCGCCGAGCGCGGCGTCGGGGTCGCCCTCGGCCGCGGCCCGCTCGACGTGGGCCACGAGCCGTCCGTGGGCCTCGAGCGCGGCCTCGTCCGTGACCCCGGCGGCCAGCCCCTTGACCGCCGCCAGCAGGGACGTCGCGACGGGTGCCGGGACCTGGTCGAGCGAGGCGATCGCCTGGTCCACGGCCTCGGGCCAGAGCGCGAGGTGGGCCGCCTTGGCCGCGGCGCGCTCCTCCTCGGGGGCGTAGTCGCGGTCGTAGCAGGCGAGGTCGAGGTTCGAGAGGTGGATCAGCGGGTTCTTGCGATGCAGCTCCAGCTCGCCGAGCTGGGTACGCAGGCTCTCCTCGAACACCTGTAGGTGCTCGGCGTCATGCGCGTCCGCGGGCGCGGGCCCCTCACCGAGCCGCGCCAGCCCGGATCGCACGCCCTCGGGTGAGAGGTCCTGGATCCGGCCGTCGTACTCGTGCCTGCCGCCGCCCTCGCGCGCCTCTGCCACGATCAGGTCGGTGATGGCTCGCAGCCTGGCGTCAAGTTCTGTCATGCGGCCGACGGTAGCGCACGCTTTCTGCCCCGGATTATTCGCGCGCATACCGGTCGGCCGTAATGTGAGAATGATCCACATGGCTGTCAAGATCACGACGCTCGCGGAGCGTCCGGAGTTCGCGCCGTCGTTGTTCGAGATGGTCCATACGTGGCAGGAGTTCGTGCTGCAGGACCCGATCGCGGACCTGTTCTACCCCTTCGCCACCACTACCCATGCCGAGCACGTGCTGGTGGCCGAGGACGAGGCGGACCCCGGGCGGCTGGTGGCGCGCGGCAGCATGACCCCGTTCCTCATGGAGGGCTCCGAGCTGCCCGACGACGGGTGGGACGGTGTGATCAGGTCCGGCTGGCTGGCCCGCGAGCGCGGCAAGCGGCCCGACGGCATCTCCGCTCTGGAGATCAGCGTCCGCCGCGACCTGCAGGGGACGGGCCTCTCCTCGGTGATGCTGGCGGCCATGCGCGACCACGCCGCCCGCCTCGGCTACCCCGAGCTGGTGGCGCCCGTCAGGCCCAACAGGAAGCACCTCGAACCGCACACCCCCATGTCCGAGTACGCCTTCAGGACCCGCGCCGACGGCCTGCCCCATGACGACTGGTTGCGGGTGCACGTGCGGGCGGGCGGGAAGATCGTCAAGGTGGCGCCCCGGTCGATGGTGGTGGCGGGCACGCTGGCGGAGTGGCGTGCGTGGACGGGCCTGCCGTTCGACCGCTCGGGCCCGCTGGAGGTGCCGGGCGCGCTCACCCCGGTGCACTGCGACGTGGAGCACGACCACGCGGTGTACGTGGAGCCGAACGTCTGGGTCACCCATCCCCTGAGCTGAGCGATGTCAGACGCCGGTACGGCTCCGCAGCTCGTCCGTGTACTGGCCGGCGTCCAGCCCCTTTCCGGCGGCCCACGCCTCATCGTGGTACGTCGCCAGATGGCGGTCGGCGGCGTCTCCGAGCAGCGACACCACCGTGCCGGTCTCGCCCCTGGCCCGCATGCGCTCGACCAGCTCCAGCGCCGCCCAGAGCGCCGTGCCCGACGAGCCGCCCACCGGCAGCCCCGTGACCTCTCTGATGTGCCTGGCCGCCGCCACGCTCGCCGCGTCGGGCACGGGGATGACCAGGTCGACGAGGTCAGGCCGGAACCCGGGCTCCATGCGGGGCCGCCCGATGCCCTCGATCCGCGACGGCATCCCCGTCGCGTAGTCGGGCACGTCGAGGGTCCATCCCGGGAAATATGCCGAATTATCGGGATCCGCCACCGCGACCCGGCAGGGCACATCGTGGGCGCGGATCCAGCGGCCGAGCGTGGCGGACGTGGCTCCCGTGCCCGCCCCCGTCACCACCCAGTCGGGCCGCACCTGGGCGAACAGCTCCTCCCCCAGGTCGTGCTCGGCCGCGCCCCCGAACTGGTCGAGGAAATGGCCCGGGATCTCGCGCGCCGCGTCGTAGATCGCCGGCGGCGGCGTCACGAACCTGCACTCCCCGCCCAGCGCCTCCACCGCCCGGGCGCGCGCCTCGCTCCGCTCGCCCGGCATGACCACGATGTACGGCAGCCCGAGCCGCCGGGCGAACCAGGCCTGCGCCACGGCCGCGTTGCCGCCCGTCGCCTCCACCACGGTCGTGCCCTCGGTGACCAGCCCGTCGAGGATCGCCCGTCGGAGCAGCGCCCTGGCATGCCGGTGCCGCAGGCTCCCGGTGGGCTGCGCGGACTCGTCCTTCAGCAGCAGCCTGATCCCGGGCGCCTGCACCGGGAAGTCGATCAGCGGGGTGGGCTCCCCCGCCGCCAGTACGTCGAGCGCTCGCGCGTTCCAGCTCACCGCTTCACCCTGCCAGACGTGGGCCGGGAAGGCCGCGCCCGTTCGCCACGAGCCGATCCGCACGGGCGGTCAGGCCGGCCGCGCACAGCCGGGCAGAGGAGCCTCGCGCGCCGCTCGGGAGCTAACGGCGGAAGCAGGTCAGGGGAGCTGTGTGCGCTCGCCGGGAGCAAGCAGGCGCAGCCGGTCGCCGAACCCGGCGAACGCCTTCTCCACCGTCTCCCGCCCCTGCGTGAAGTGCGCCCAGTGCTCGAAGTGCAGCGGCACCACGTACCGGGCGCCCAGGATCTCGGCGGCCGCGACCGCGTCGTCGCTGGTCAGCGTCAGGTATCCGTCCACCAGCGGCGTGCGGGCCCCGCCCGCGAACAGCAGCGCCACGTCCACCGGGCCGACCCGCCCGGCGACCTCCCGCACGACGTCGAGCGAGGCGTTGTCCCCGCTCACGTAGACGGTCGGCAGCCCCTCGCCGCTGAGCACGAACCCGGTGACCTCGCCCACCAGGTGCTCGGTCCCGTCCGGTCCGTGCTGCGCCGGGACCCCGGTCACCTCGAGCCCGTCGCCCACCGTGACAGACGTCCAGTTGGGCAGCGCACGCACCGAGCCGCCCAGCCGCGAGGCCGCCGACCCCGTGGAAAGGATCAGTGGCACGGACGCCAGGTAGTCCCGTCCGGCCTTGTCGAGGTTGTCCGGGTGCTGGTCGTGCGAGAGCAGCACGGCGTCCACCGGCCCCAGCGAAGAGACCTCGACGGCAGGCCCCGTGGTCTTGGTGAGCGCCCGGTTCCCGATCGGGTAGTCGCCGGGCGCGTCGAACGTGGGGTCGGTCAGCAGGCGTACCCCGCCGATCTCCAGGACCGCCGTCGGCCCTCCGACATAACGAATATCCATGGGCACCAAGGTACGACCGGTCATTTCGCCACGAGCCCGCGGATGACCCGCCACGTCGACCGGTGGCAGAGCGCGCGGAAGTCGGCCTCCTCCATCCCGATGCGCCCGCTCAGGTACTGCTGGACCAGCCCCTGCGCGCTCGACGTGACCGTCATCGCGGTCTCCAGCGGGTCGTCCTCGCGCAGCCGCCCCGAACGCATGCCCTCCTCGACGAGCCCCGTGACGACGCTGAAGGGCGGGCCCTGACCGTCGCGGAAGTCCTCGGGGAAGCGCCGCGCTCCCGCCCAGGCGTCCAGGATCAGGAACTCGTACAGATGCGGGCTTCCGAGCGCGAAGTCGAGGAAGTCGTCGAGGGCGGCCGAGACCCGCTCGTCCCAGTCCCCCGAGGAAGAGCGCCGCGTCCACATCGCGGCCAGCTCTCCGGCGCTGCGGTCGGCGACGGCGCGCAGCAGGGCGTCCCTGTTCGGGTAGTGCCGGTAGATGGCCATGGCCGTGATGCCCACGGCGTCGCCCACACGCCGCATGCTGACCGCGCCGGCGCCCTCCTCCAGGAGGATCCGCTGCGCGACGGCCACGATGCGCCCGGCCGTGCCCTGATCGTTCATGTTTACAGCGTAGACGTCACTTCAGGCGGAGCCGCCGCATCGCCTTGAGCGTGGTGGCCAGGGTGGCGGCCCACTTCTCGTACGGCAGCCCGAAGGGCGGCTCGAAGCCCAGCCAGCCGGCCTGCGAGGCCACGGTCTTGGACTCGGTGTAACGCAGCAGACCCTCCGCGCCGTGCCGGCGGCCCAGGCCGGACGCCTTCATGCCGCCCATGGGGGCGTCGTAGGAGGCGTAGGCGGAGGCGTACCCCTCGTTGATGTTGACCGTGCCGGCCTTGACGCGGGCGGCGAGCGCGCGGCCGCGCGGGAGGCTGGAGGTCCAGATGGAGGCGTTCAGGCCGTAGATGGTGTCGTTGGCCAGCTCGACCACCTCGTCGTCGGAGGAGAACGGGTAGAGCGCGACCACCGGCCCGAACGTCTCGTTGCGGCACAACTCCATGTCCTCGCCAACGCCGGTGAGCACGGTCGGCTCGTAGAACAGCGGGCCCAGGTCGGGCCTGGCCTTGCCGCCGGTCAGCAGGGTCGCGCCCTTGGCCAGGGCGTCGTCGACGTGGGCGCTGACCGTGTCGAGCTGGCGCTGCGAGGTGAGCGAGCCCATCTGCACCGACCAGTCGTGCCCCGCGCCGAGTTTGAGGCCCCTGACCTGGGCGACGAAGCGCTCGGCGAACGCGTCGAAGACGGACGCGTGCACGTACAGGCGCTCGATGGACAGGCAGAGTTGCCCGGCGTTCGCGAAGCAGGCCCGGATGGCCCCCTGCACGGCCATGTCCAGGTCCGCGTCGCCGAGCACCACCATCGGGTTCTTGCCGCCGAGCTCCAGCGAGCAGCCGATGAGCCGCTTGGCCGCCTCCTCGGCGATCTTCCTGCCGCCGCGCGTGGAGCCCGTGAACCCCACATAGTCGGCGTGGTCGAGCAGCGCGTCGCCGATCTCGGCCGGCTCGCCGAGCACCACCTGCCAGATCTCCCGCGGCATGCCCAGCTCGGCCAGCAGGTCGATGGTCCACAGCGTGGACAGGGCGGTCTGCGTGTCCGGCTTGTGCACGATCGCGTTGCCGGCCAGCAGCGCGGGCACCGCGTCGGTGACGCCGAGCGCGAGCGGGTAGTTCCACGGGGAGATCAGCGCGACCACGCCCTTGGGCCGGCGCAGCTCCGCCACCCGGGTGGCGACGGGGAAGATGCCCTTGCGGGCGCGCGGGGCGAGCAGGCCGGGCGCCCGGCGGGCGTAGTAGAGGCTGCAGCCCGCGACGTCGAGCACCTCCTCGAAGGCGTGCTTGCGGGCCTTGCCGGTCTCGTTCTGGACGATGTCGAGGATCTCGTCTCTACGGTCGAGAATCGCGTCGTGCAGCAGCAGGAACGGTTTCGCCCGCTCCGCCGCGGGCCTGCGCGCCCATTCGGCCTGGGCCGCCCTGGCCTTCTCGTACGCCCTGCGGACGTCGTCGACGTCCGATACAGGCAGCTCGACGAGGGTTTCGCCGGTAAATGGGGCGATGATGTGCCGTGTCCTACCGCTGGACGTCACGTGCATGCCAGAAGGATATTCCGCCTGGCTACCGGCGGGTAGTTTTTGCGGATGCGCGGCATAGGGACAGAATCCCTTCATGGCTACCTTCGCTCCGCTACGCCCCGGAGATCCACAGCGGTTAGGGGGCCTGGATCTCCTCGGCCGGCTCGGTGAGGGCGGTCAAGGCGTCGTCTACCTCGCCAAAGGCCACAATGACTCGCGCGTGGCCGTCAAGTGGCTGCGGCCCGACCTGTCGGGCGACCAGGTGAGCGTCGAGAGGTTCCTGCGCGAGGTCCAGGTGGCCCAGCAGGTGGCGCCGTTCTGCACCGCGGCGGTCCTCGGCACCGGGGTCGAGCAGGATCGGCCGTACATCGTCAGCGAGTTCATCGAGGGCCCCTCGTTGCAACGGGTCGTGCAGGAGGAGGGGCCGCGCACGGGCTCGGTCCTGCACCGGCTGGCCATCGGCACCGCCACCGCGCTGGCCGCGATCCACCAGGCCGGGATCGTGCACCGCGACTTCAAGCCGGCCAATGTGATCATCGGCGCCGACGGGCCCAGGGTGATCGACTTCGGCATCGCGCGGGCCCTGAACGCCACCGCGACGATCAGCAGCATGGTCGTGGGCACGCCGGCGTACATGTCGCCCGAGCAGGTCATGGGTCATACGGTCGGGCCGGCCTCCGACATGTTCGCGTGGGCCAGCGCGATGATCTTCGCCGCCTCCGGCCAGGCGCCGTTCGGCAGCGACACGATGCCCGCGGTGATCAACCGCGTCCTCAACCACCATCCCGACCTGAGCGTGCTCGACGGTCAGCTGCGTGACGTGGCGGCCGCGTGCCTGGCCAAGGATCCGGCGCAGCGGCCGACGGCCGAGCAGGTCATCATGCGGCTGCTGCGGCATCCCGCGCCCGGCTCCGCACCGGCCTCCGCGCCGGACCCGGGCATCCTCGCGCAGGCCGCCGCCGAGGCCGCCCCCACGCCTGCGCCCGCCTCCCCCTTCGCATCGCCGTCGGGGCCGTACACGGGTCCGCCGTCAGGCCCGTACGCGGGCCCGCCGTCAGGGCCGGCCCCACAGGGCCCGCCGTCCGGCCCCGCCCCGTACTCGGGCCCGGTCCCGCGCACGGGCTCCGTCGCCCCGTCCCCGCAGCAGCCGTGGCCTCCTCCGGGCCCTTACGGGCAGCAGCCCACCCATCCGAGCTGGGTGGACCAGTCGCGCCCGCCGCAGAGGAAGAGCAGGGCCCCGCTCATCGCCGGCATCACGGTGGCGGTCGCGCTGCTGATCCTGGCCGGCGTGGTCGTGATCATCCAGGTCGACAAGCGCTCACTGGCCGGCCCCGCCGAAACTCCGACGCCCGGCCCGGCCAGGTCCAAGACGACCACCAGCCGGCCCTCCAGCCAGTCGTCCGTGCCGACGACGGGCGACAGGTTGTCGATCCCCGGCGCGGACGACATGTTCCTCTTCGAGAACCCGCACGACGCGGTCGTCCTGACGTCCTACGAGGTCTACGACAAGAAGAAGGACGACTGGATCGACTACGCCAGAACCTCGCTGCACGGCTCGTACACGAAGTACGCCGCCAACTGGGAGTCCATGGTCTCCCCTGACGGCCGCTACCTCGCGACCAGGGGCAGGAGCTACAGCTCGGACGACTTCGACTTCCTCGTGATCACCGACAGACGGTCCGGCCAGCGTACGACGATCAAGACCGTCAAGGAGCCGCTGATCAGCAGCATCAGGGCCTGGTCGAAGGACGGCTCCAAGATCCTGCTCAACACCGAGAAGAAGAGCGGCAAGGACTGGCTCTATCTCGGGTTCGTGCTGGTGGACGTGGCCAAGAAACAAGCCACCACCGTCAGCGTCTCCGACACCTCAGTGCGCCAGACGGCCTTCGGCTTCGACGGCGACGACGAGGGCACGGTGAACGTCTACGGCGACGAGAAGAACCGCGGCCTGCGCTTCTTCAACGACGAAGGCAAGGCCACGCGCTCCGCGACGAACATCGGCACGCTGTCCGCCGGCACGCAGGACATCTTCTCGCCCTCGGGCAAGACGTTCGTCACCAACTGCCCCAACGGCGGCGACGGTGACCACTGCATCTGGGACTCCGCCTCGGGCGATCGCATGCGCAAGTTCTCCTCCGACTGCGACAAGGTCCTCGGCTTCTACGACGAGACCCACCTCTACTGCTGGGAGCAGGACAACGGCGCCAACGACGAGATCCAGGTCGTCGACTTCAACGGAAAGCTGGTGCGCAAGCTGGTGGAGGTGCCCGACGAGGTCGACTTCAGCCCGGTCTTCACCGTCAACCCCAACAGGGGCTCCTGAACCATCCGGCCGGGACAGCCGTCAATGAGGGCATGAAGACGCTGATCCGTACGGCCGCGACCGCCGCGGCGCTCGCGACGGTAACGGTCGCCTGCACCTCCACGGCCGGAGGCCCGCCTCCGAGGCTGAAGACGAGCCCGCTCGGTGCGATCCGCCTAGTGGCCTACTCCAGCTGCGACGACCTGCTGTCCGGGCTGCGCGAGCACGCCGCCCAGAATGTCTCCGCGTACGGCTTCGGCAACGTCATGCCCTTCGCGGCCCTGGCGGAGGACGCCCGCTCGGCCATCCCCAACGCGAAGGCGGACGTCCCCGAGCACTCCACGACGAACGTGCACGAAGCCGGCGTGGACGAGCCCGACATGGTCAAGACCGACGGCAACCGGGTCATCACCGTCTCGAACGGCATCCTGCGGATCATCGACACGGCCACCAGGAAGGTCACCGGATCGCTCAAGCTGACGGAGGGCGACCAGCCCGGCCCGCCCGCCGACCTGCTGGTCTCTGGCGACCGCGCGCTGGTGCTGATGCGCGGCGGCGACATCATGTACAAGGCGAGGGACTTCGTCCGGCCAGGCGAGACGAAATACGTGCTGGTCGACCTCTCGGGGCAACCCAAGGTGCTGAGCACGATCAAGCCGCAGGGCTCGTACGTGGACGCCAGGATGGTCGGCTCCACGGTCAGGCTGGTCACCCGCAGTCAGCCGGACATCGCGTTCCCCGAGATCAAGGAGGACGCCTCGGAGGCCGAGCGCGTCAAGCGCAACCAGGAGGCGGTCCGCAAGGCCCCGGCCGACGCCTGGCTCCCCAAGATCGAGATCACGGACGCGTCAGGAACCGTCAAGAAGGACACCGTGAAGTGCGAGCGGATCAGTCACCCCGCCGACTACACCGGCACGTCGCTGCTCACCGTGCACACCATCGACCTCGCGCAGGGCGTCACCGCGGCCGGCACCGACCCGATCGGCCTCGCGGCCGACGGCGACACCGTGTACGGCACCGGCGGCAGCCTCTACGTGGCCAGCAACCCGCGCTGGTGGATGCCGGTGCTCCGGCCGGTGGAGGACACCCCGGCGACCACGCAGACCTCGTCGGGCGTCGCCCCGGCCGAGGAGCCCACGCCCACGGAGCCCAGGCCCAGCACGGACCCCGCGCCCACGGATGCCCCTTCTGAGTCCAGCCCCACTGAGTCCAGCCCCACTGAGTCCAGCCCCACTGAGTCCAGCCCCACTGAGTCCAGCCCCACTGAGTCCAGCCCCACGGTGTCCGCTCTTCCCGAGCCCACCCCGACGGTTCCGCCGGAGGAGACGGAGGTCCACCGGTTCGACATCTCCTCGCCCGGCGCGCCCTCCTACGTGGCCTCGGGCAAGGTCCCCGGGCGCCTGCTGAACCAGTACTCGCTGTCGGAGTACGACGGCCACCTCCGCGTCGCGACCACGCTCACCTCTCAGGACGGCCAGAACAGCTCCAGCACCGTGTACGTGCTCAAGGCCGACACCATGGCCAAGACGGGCGAGGTCGGCGGCCTCGGCGAGGGCGAGCGCATCTACTCCGTCAGGTTCATCGGCCCGGTGGGCTACTGCGTCACGTTCAAGCAGGTAGACCCGCTCTACACGCTGGACCTGCGTGACCCGGCGGCGCCCAAGGTGACGGGCGAGCTGAAGATCACCGGCTACTCCGCGTACCTGCACCCCGGCGCCGAGGGCCGGCTGATCGGCATCGGCCAGGAGGCCAGCGAGAAGGGCAGGACGCTGGGCACGCAGATCTCGCTGTTCGACGTCAGCGACCCGGCCAACCCGCGCAGGCTGTCGCAGCTGTTCCAGAAGGACTCGGGCTCGACGGCCGAGTGGGACCCGCACGCGTTCCTGTACTGGCCCAAGACCGGCCTGGCGGTGATCCCGCTGTTCCAGCAGACCGAGTCGGGTGCCCTGGTGCTGAAGATCGACGACTCCGGCGTGTCGAAGCTCGGCATGATCAAGCATTCGGTGAACCAGGCCGGGATCGAGCGCGCGATGGTCATCGGCGACTCGCTCTGGACGCTCTCGTACGACGGCGTCCAGGTCAACGACGCCGCCACGCTGGCACAACAGGCCTGGATCCCGCTGCGTTAAGCAAGAAAAGGTGCTGATTTCGTACGAAATTGGCACCTTTTTCCATGGACAGCCCTTCACAGGTGATGAAAACTTTACTAACCACGTAATGTCGGATTGGTCGGTCTTGTCATCTCACAGGACCCTCCACTCCCTTCACCAGGAAGGGCTCCCGCTGCCATGCGATCACGCACCCCCCTGCTCGCATTGCTCGTCAGCGCGCTGGCGTTAACCATGACGCCGCTGCCCGTCTTCGCCGCGGCGCAAGAGGCCGCGCAGGAGACGTACATCGTCCAGCTCAAGCCGACCATGCGGGCGGCACCCCGCTCCGCCGCCCAGGACCAGGTGTCCCAGTACGGCGGCGAGCTCGTCGGCGTCTACGAGCACGCGTTCAAGGGCTACACCGCCCGCCTGAGCGCGACCGCCGCCGAGCGGCTCAAGCAGAACCCGAACGTGCTCAGCGTCGAGCCGGATGCCGTGGTGACGACATTCGCACAGACCACGCCCACGGGTGTCAGGCGCATCTTCGGCCCCAGCAACCCGAACCTGGACATCGACGGCGTCGATGACGTACGCATCGACGTGGACGTCGCGGTCGTCGACACCGGCGTGGACTACACCCACCCCGACCTGAACGTGGTCGCCCGCGCCAACTGCGTGACCGGCCTCTGCCTGAACAACTCAGGCACCGACGACAACGGCCACGGCTCGCACGTCGCGGGCATCATCGGCGCCAAGGACAACACCGTCGGCTCCGTCGGTGTCGCACCCGGCGCCCGCATCCACGGCGTGAAGGTGCTCAACTCGGCCGGCTCCGGCACCCTGTCCGCCATCGCCGCCGGCATCGACTGGGTCGTGGCGCGCGCGTCCACCATCGAGGTCATCAACCTCAGCCTGGGCTGCAGCGGCTGCTCGAGCAGCGCCATCAGCAGCGCGATCACGAACGCCGTCAACGCCGGCATCGTGGTCGTCGTGGCCGCGGGCAACAGCCACGCGAACACGTCCTCGTTCTTCCCCGCCAACCACCCGGACGTGGTCACCGTCTCGGCGCTGACCGACAACGACGGCCTGGCCGGCGGCGCGGGAGGCAGCACGCTCTCGTGCCGCAGCGAGACCGACCAGGACGACACCTCGGCGTTCTACTCCAACTACGGCTCCACCGTCGAGATCACCGCACCGGGCACCTGCATCTACTCGACGTGGATGAACGGCGGCTACAACACGATCAGCGGCACCTCGATGGCCAGCCCCCACGTGGCGGGCGCGGCCGGCATCCTCACCTCGGGCACGCGCAAGCCGACGAACAGGGCGGGCGCGCTGGCCGTACGGAGCAAGCTGATCTCCACAGGCAACTCCAACTGGACCGACGACTCCGGTGACGGCGTCAAGGAGCCGCTGCTCGACGTGCACGACTCCACGCAGTACTAAAAGACCATCCTGGAAAGGGCGGTACGCGGATCCCGCAGCGCCGCGTGCCGCCCCCTTCTCTTCAGGCTTCGGCCAGCTCGCGGGCGATGTCGAGGTGCCCGGCGTGCCGCATGTACTCCTCCAGCACGTGGAACATGATCCACCCCAGCGTAGGAGGCTCCTTGGGCGGCTGGAACCTGCCGATCCGCGAGGCCACGTCGGACAGGCTCGCCCCCGCCACGATCTGCCTGGACAGCTCGCACTGCGCCAGGTAGACCTCCTTGACCTCCGCCGGCGACTCGGTCGCGACGAGCGCGCCGTCCGCGTCGCGGTCTCCATTCGGATTCGCCACCTGCTCGCCCGCGAAGTCCCACTGGAACCAGCGCCGCTCCACGTTCGCCAGGTGCTTCAACATCGCCACCGGCGTCCACCCGGACGGCACCCGGCTCAACCCGGGCTCGGGAAACCCGTCCAGCTTGCGCAGGATCTCCTCCCGGTAATAGTCGAGATAGCCCTCCAGCAACTGGCGAGGGTCCGACAACTTCTTGGAGGGTTCACTCATGGGGAATGCTCCGGTAGGACGACGGGGACGATCTCCGGCGCGCCGAGCCTGATCGCGTCGGCCTCCTGGTCGGAGTCCTGCTCCTGCGAGCGGCGCTCGGCCTCTACGCGCTTTGCGTAGTATTCCACCTCCCGCTTCACCTGCTCGCCGTCCCAATCGAGCGGCCCGGCCAGCAGTTCGGCCGCCTCCTGCGCCACGGCCAGGCCGCGGTGGAAGGTCTCGATGGAGATGCGCGTACGCCGGGTCAGCACGTCGTTGAGATGTCTGGCTCCCTCATGGGTGGCGGCGTAGACGATCTCGGCGCGCAGGTAGTCGTCGGCCCCCGACAGCGGCCTCCCCAGCGACGGGTCGCCCTCGATCAGCTCCAGCACCTCGTCGATCATCGAGCCGTAGCGCTGCAGCAGGTGCTCGATCCTGGCCACGTGCAGCCCCGAGTTCTGGGCCAGGCGGTGCCTGGAGTTCCACAGCGCCTGGTAGCCCTCGGCGCCGGCGAGCGGGATGCGGTCGGTGCACGAGCCCGGCACCCGCTGGTCCAGCCCGTGTACCACCGCGTCCACCGCGTCCTTGGCCATGACCCGGTACGTCGTGTACTTGCCTCCGGCGAGCATCACCAGGCCCGGCACCGGGTGCGCCACCACGTGCTCCCTGGACAGCTTGGACGTGTCGTCGGACTCGCCGTACAGCAGCGGCCGCAGCCCCGCGTAGACGCCTTCGACGTCGTCGCGGGTCAAGGGGGTGGACAGGACGGCGTTCACGTGGTCGAGCAGGTAGTCGATGTCCGCGCGGGAGGCGGCCGGGTGAACCTTGTCCAGCGTCCACTCGGTGTCGGTGGTGCCGATGATCCAGTGGCGGCCCCAGGGGATCACGAAGAGCACCGACTTCTCCGTACGCAGGATGATCCCGGTCAGCGAGTGGATCCGGTCCCTGGGCACCACGAGGTGGATGCCTTTGGAGGCGCGTACGTGGATCTGGCCGCGGCCGCCGACGAGCTGCTGGATGTCGTCGGTCCAGACGCCGGTGGCGTTCACGACCTGCTGGGCGCGTATCTCCAGCCCGTCGCCCAGCTCCAGGTCGCGCACGCGTACGCCGGTGACCCGCTCGCCTTCCCGCAGGAACCCCACCACCTGCGCCCGCGGCGCGATGCGGGCGCCGTAAGTGGCGGCGGTGCGCAGCAGGGTCGTCACGTAACGCGCGTCGTCCACCTGCGCGTCCCAGTACTGTACGGCGCCCGTGAAGGCGGTCTTCTTCAGCGCCGGGGCCAGCCGCAGCGCTCGCGACCTGGACAGGTGCCGGTGGCCCGGCACGCCGCGGGTGATGCCGGTCGCGATACCGAGCGTGTCGTAGAGCGCCACGCCCGCGCCGACGTACGGCCGCTCCCACACGAAGTGAGTCAGGGGAAAGAGGAACGGCACCGGCCTGACCAGGTGCGGCGCGATCCGCTGCAGCAGCAGCGCACGCTCCTGCAGGGCCTCGCGCACCAGCTCGAAGTTGAGCTGCTCCAGGTAGCGCAGGCCGCCGTGGATGAGCTTGGACGAGCGAGAGGACGTACCGGAGGCGAAGTCCCTGGCCTCGACCAGGGCCACGTCGAGCCCACGGGTCGCGGCGTCGAGCGCGATCCCCGCCCCCACGACACCGCCGCCCACCACGACCACGTCGAAGTCCTGGGCGGCCATGCGCTCCAACGCCTCGGTCCGCTCCGCTGGCCCGAGCCGAGCCACGCACCTTGCCGGTGTCATATTTCCCCCTGGTACGGCTTCGTCGCCTGCGCTCCATACCTACCCTCGGGGCCCTTCCCCTGTAACGCCACCGCCCAGCCCGGTGCAGGTCCACCCCGCACCCGCCCTCCTCTCCGCCCTTCGGCTGAGGCCCGTTCGGGGCGAGCCCCCCGTCGTCCCTTCCGTCCTTCGGACGAGAGAAGGGGCGCCGGCCGCTCTCGGAGGCCCTCCTCTCCCCCATGGGCCAGAAGGGACGACGGCGGGGCGGCCGTGCGCGGCGCTCACCCGACCCGCAACGCCCTCGCAAGCGACGACGGCGGGTCAGGCGCGGACGACCTTCACCCCGGCGTCCGTGAGCTCCCCGGCCAGCGCATCGGAGAGCTGAGCGTCGGTGACCAGCGTGTCGATCTGACCAATGGGGCAGATCCGCGAAAACGCCCGCTTGCCGATCTTGGAGGAGTCCGCCACCACGACGACCTGCGCCGCCCGGCTGATCAGCAGGTTGTTGACGCTGGCCTCTCCTTCGTGATGCGCCGAAGCGCCCACCTCGACGTCCAGCGCGTCCACGCCCAGGAACGCCACATCCAGCGTCACCTGCTCCAGCACCCCGGTCGCCAGGGGCCCGATGAGCTCGTACGACTGCTGCCTGGCCACCCCACCCGTCACCACGATCTTGACGTGCTGCCGGACGGTCAGCTCGGCCGCGATGTTCAGCGCGTTCGTGACGATCGTGAACCCGCTCTCCAGCGTCGACATCGTCGCCAGCGTGCGCGCCAGCTCGGACGTGGTGGTGCCGCCGTTGAGCCCCACCACGGCCCCGGGCGTCACCAACTGGGCCGCCGCGTTGGCGATGCGGTGCTTCTCGTCGGCATGCCTGGCCGTCTTGTACCGCAGCGGCAGGTCGTAGCTCACGCTCTGCGCGACCGCCCCGCCCCGCGTGCGCATGAGCATCTGCTGCTGCGCGAGTTGGTCGAAATCCCGCCTGATCGTCGCGGTGGAGACGTCGAGCGCCTGGGCGGCCTCCTCCACCGACAGCCTGCCCTCCTGGGCCAGCAGCTCGAGGATGGCGTTCCAGCGGTCGTAGCGGGACACGAGGCCTCCTAGGGGCAATGGGGACAAGGGCAAGCGTGGCACAACGGCCCAGGCCAGAGCGACTGGTGTCCATTAATGCACTTTCCTGGTATAAAACCAGCAGAAACAATCAATCGCCGGGAGGCAAAGGGTGACCACCCACACCGAAGCCGAGATCGCGTCCCAGCCGTCGTGCTGGCGCCGCGCCGTCGCGAGCGTTCCCGCCGACGCGTTGCCGCGCCAGGGCGAGCGGGTCGCCGTCGTCGGCTGCGGCACGTCGTGGTTCATCGCGATGGCGTACGCCGTGCTGCGCGAGCGGGCCGGGCACGGCGAGACCGACGCCTTCGCCGCCTCCGAGGTCCCCGCCGGCCGCTCGTACGACCGCGTCCTCGCCCTGACCCGTTCCGGCACCACGACCGAGGTGCTGGAGCTGCTCGCCAGGACGACCACGAAGACCACGGCCATCACCGCCGACCCCAACACGCCGATCATGAAGGCCGCCGAAGAGGTCGTCGTGCTCGATTACGCCGACGAGCGGTCGGTCGTGCAGACCAGGTTCGCGACCACGCAGCTCGCCCTGCTGCGCGCCAGCCTCGGCGAGGATCTCACGCAGGCCATCGATGACGCCGAGGAGGCCCTGGCCGCGCCGCTGCCGGACGAGCTGGTGAAGGCCGAGCAGTTCAGCTTCCTCGGCACCGGCTGGTCGGTCGGCCTGGCGCAGGAGGCCGCGCTGAAGATGCGTGAGGCGTCCCGCTCGTGGACGGAGGCGTACCCGGCGATGGAGTACCGGCACGGCCCGATCAGCATCGCCGCCCCCGGACGCGTGACGTGGATGCTCGGCACCGCGCCCGAGGGCCTGCGCGGGCAGGTCGAGGAGACCGGCGGGACGTTCTTCGAGACCGCGCTCGACCCGATGGCCGAGCTGATCCGGGCGCAGCGGGTGGCCGTCGCCAGGGCGTTCGCCCAAGGGCTGAACCCCGACGAGCCCATGCACCTCACGCGATCTGTGATCCTTTCTTCATGAGCCTTACTCTTGCCGACGCCAGGATCGTGACCCCTGAGGGAGTCCACGAGGGGTGGCTGACCATCGAAGACGGCCGCATCACGCATGTCGGCCGCGGATCCGCCCCAAGTCAGGGCCTGAGCGTGGGCGGGCGGCACGTCATCCCGGGGTTCGTGGACATCCACAACCACGGCGGGGCGGGCGGCTCGTTCCCGACCGGCGAGCAGGACAAGGCACGTGAGGCCGTCGAGCTGCACCGGCGCCACGGCACCACCACGACGATGGCCAGCCTCGTCACCGACTCGCTCGACGGCCTGACCCGGGCCGCGTCGGCGCTGGCCGAGCTGTGCGAGGAAGGGCTGCTGGCCGGCATCCACTTCGAGGGCCCGTACATCTCCAAGGCCCGCTGCGGCGCGCACGACCCGACGCTGCTGCGCGAGCCGTCGCCGCGGGAGTTCGCGCAGCTGGTGAAGGCGGGGCGCGGACACGTGCACATGGTGACCATCGCGGCCGAGCTGCCCGGGGCGCTCGACACGATCCGCATGGCCGCCGCGGAAGGCGTGATCGCGGCGCTCGGCCACAGCGACGCCGACTACGACACGACGCTCGAAGGCATCGAGGCGGGCGCGAGCGTGGCCACCCACCTCTACAACGCGATGCCGCCGCTCGGCCACCGCGCGCCCGGCCCGGTGGCCGCGCTGCTCGACGACGAGCGGGTGACGGTCGAGCTGATCAACGACGGCGTGCACGTGCATCCGGCCATGCTGCGCCTGGCGTACGAGGTGGCGGGCCCCGGCCGGACGACGCTGATCACGGACGCGATGTCGGCCACCGGGCTCGGCGACGGCGACTACGTGCTCGGCCCCATGCGGGTGCGGGTGGACAACGGCGTGGCCAGGCTGGTCGAGGGCGGCTCGATCGCGGGGTCCACGCTGACCATGGACGTCGCGTTCCGGCGCAGCGTCCAGGAGGTCGGGATGTCGCTGCCCGACGCGGTCCAGGTGGCATCCCTGACGCCCGCGCGGGTGCTGGGGCTGGCCGACAGGATCGGCTCGATAGCCGTGGGCAAGGCGGCCGACCTGGTCGTGCTGTCCGACTCGCTGGAGGTGGCCGGGGTGATGAAGGACGGCGTCTGGGTCACGGAGCCCCGATGATCCTCACCGTTACGCTCAACGCCGCTCTCGACGTGACCTACCAGGTCCCGGACGTGGACTGGGACGGGGTCAACCGGGTCAGCGCGGTCCACAGGCGGGCGGGCGGCAAGGGCGTCAACGTGGCCCGGGTGCTGGCCGCGCTCGGCCACGACGTGCTGGTCACCGGGCTGGCGGGCGGGCCCACCGGGCAGGCGATCGAGGACGACCTGCGGGCGGCGGGCCTGCCCGGCGCGCTGTGCGCCATCGCCGCCGACTCCCGCACCACGCTGGCCGTCTCGGAGCAGCGGGGGACGCGCACCGCGCTGTTCAACGAGCCGGGACCCGAGGTCACCTCCGGCGAGCTGGCGGGCTTCGTGCGGCGCTACGAGTCGCTGCTGGCCACAGCCGACGCGGTCGTGATCTCGGGCAGCCTCCCCCGCGGCGTCCCCGCCGACACCTACGCCACGCTGGCCTCCATCGCCGCGGACCGCGGAGTTCCGGCGATCGTCGACGCCGACGGCGACCCCCTGCGCCACGCCCCCAAGGGCCGTCCCTCCGTGGTCAAGCCCAACAAGGAGGAGCTGGCCAGGGCCGTGCCCGGCGGCACCCCGGCTGAGGGCGCCCAGGCGCTGCGCAGCCAGGGCGCCGAGGCCGTGGTGGTGTCCATGGGCGCCGAAGGGCTGCTGGCGGTCACCGGGGAGGGAACGTTCACGGCACGCATGCCGTACGAAGTGAGGGGCAACCCGACGGGGGCGGGCGACTCGCTCGTCGCCGGGCTGGCGCTGGGCCTGGTGGAGTCGGCGCCGTGGCCCGACAGCCTCAGGCGGGCGGCGGCGCTGGGCGCGGCCGCCGTGGCCGCGCCCGTGGCCGGCGACTTCGACCCCGACGTGTACGCCGACATACATCCCCAGATCATCATCACGTAAGGAGCACGTCATGCCCCTCGCCGCCATCGGCGACATCGTCAGCCAGTCCCCCGCAGGGGTGGGCGCGTTCAACGTGATCCAGCTCGAGCACGCCACCGCCATCGTGGCCGGCGCCGAGGCCCTGGGCCTGCCGGTCGTGCTGCAGATCAGCGAAAACTGCGTCCGCTACCACGGCGCGCTGGAGCCCGTCGCGCTGGCCTCCCTGGCGGTCGCCAGGCGCGCCGAGGTGCCGGTCGCCGTCCACCTCGACCACGCCACCGACCGGGCGCTCGTGGAGGAGGCGGTGGAGCTGGGCCTGGGCTCGGTCATGTACGACGCCTCGGCGCTGCCCGACGAGGAGAACGTCCGCTCGACCGCCGAGGTCGCCGCCTGGTGCCACGAGCGAGGCGTGTGGGTGGAGGCCGAGCTGGGCGAGGTCGGGGGCAAGGACGGTGTGCACGCCCCCGGCGCGCGTACCAAGCCGCACGAGGCGGTCGACTACGTGACCAGGACCGGCGTCGACGCGCTGGCCGTGGCCGTGGGCACCTCCCACGCCATGACGACCAAGGACGCGGTGCTGGACCTGGAGCTCATCGCCGAGCTGCGGGCCGCGGTGCCGGTGCCCCTCGTGCTGCACGGCTCGTCAGGGGTGCCCGACGACGTGCTGCGCGAGGCCGTACGGAACGGCATGAAGAAGATCAACATCGCGACGCACCTGAACAAGGCGTTCACCGGCGCCGTACGCGACTACCTGGCCCACGACGAGCGCGTCGTCGACTCCCGCAAATACCTCAAGGCCGGGCGGGACGCGGTGGCCAGGGAGGTCAGCCACCTCCTTGGAGTCCTCACAGGGTGAGCTGCTTGCGCATCATCACCGCGGAGCGGCCCTCGACGCCCTGACGGCCGGTCTCGACGTAGCCGAGCGACTCGTATAGCGCGATGTTGGCGGCCATCTTGACGTTCGTGTAGAGGCGCAGCGCGGGCAGCCCCAGCCTGCGCGCCTCCTCCTCGGCGTACGCCATGAGCGCGCGCCCGAGGCCCTCGCCCTGGCGGTCGGGGCGCACGGCGACGTTCTCCACCAGCAGGACGCCGTCCTCGGGGACGAGCACGATGAGCCCGTCGAGCTCGTCGGTGACGTGCACCCGGCCCGCGTCGATGAGCGCGGCGTAGTCGGCCTCCATCGGCAGCGGCCGCATGCCGATGACCTCGATCCACGGCGAGTAGGCGTCGTGCACCAGGCGTTCCACGACGGCCTTGTCGGCGCTCCCTGCCAGTCTCATGCACCCAATGTTGCCAGCACGCGTTCGACCTGTCGCCGGAAGGTGCCCGGCGGATTGCGTGGGTGCTCGCGCGAGAGCAGGAACAACCAGACCATGGCATGCACCTTGCGGCATTCGCGCAGCCGCCGCTCCTCCCGCGGGCTCAGCTCGAACCGGTGGGCGATCTCCACCTCGCCGTCCACCCACATCGACACGTGCTCGGCCATCTCCGCCAGCTCGAAGGCCAGGTCGCTGCGCCCCGAGTCCTCGTAGTCGACGATGCGGACGCGTACGCCGTCCCACAGGAAGTTCGCCAGGTTGCCGTCGCCCGCCCCGAACGCGGGCGTGATCCCCGACTCGCCCGGCGACCAGCCCTCCAGCCACCGCAGGCCCTCCTTCACCGCCCGGTCCGCCAGCGGGTCCCTCGGCTCCCAGCTTGCGCCGCGCCGCCGTACCCAGTCGGCGACCGCCTCGAGCTGCCACGGGCGCAGAGGGACGGTCTGGAGCACGTCGGGCGGCACCGACGTGTGCAGCTCGGTGAGCGCCTCGACCAGCGCCGCGACATGCACGGTCTTCGCGAGCAGCCCGCGCAGCGGCACCCCGTCGATCCGGGACATCGTCACCACGCCGTCCTCGTAGCCGATCGGCTCGGGGGCCAGGCCTGGGGCGTACTCGGCCAGCAGGTTCAGCGCGCGCCACTCGCGCTCGGCAGCGCCGGGCTTGGTGTCCATGTAGCGCTTGATGACCACGTCGCCGGCGAAGGCCAGCTCGTGCGTGTGGCGAAGGTCGGCCATGCCCGCATGCTAGGCCACGCCCATGATCACCAGGGCAGCGCGCGCCCGTCGCGGAAGAACCCTCCGGCCGGCCCGCCGTCCGGCAGATCGACCGCCCACAACACGCTCTTCGCGCCCTCCGCGACCGGCCGCCCGCCAGGGCCGCCCATGTCGGTCGCGACCCACCCGGGGCAGACCGCGTTGACCAGGATCCCCTCGCCGCGCAGCTCGGCGGCGAGCATCTTGGTGAGCGCGTTGAGCGCGGCCTTGGAGACCGCGTAGGCAGGCGTCCCCGCCCCCATGGAGGCCAGCGACCCGGCCTCGCTGGAGACGTTCACCACCCGGCCGTGCTCGCTTGCCCGCAGCAGCGGCAGCAGCGCCTGCGTCACCCGCCACGCCCCCAGCAGATTCGTGTCCAGCGCCTCCTGTACGACGCCCAGATCCGCGCCGGAGGCCCGCTGCCAGGTGTCGTAGTGAATGGCCGCGTTGTTGACCAGCACGTCGACCCGATCGTGAGCCAGCTCGCGGGCGAACCTCTCGACGGACCCGGGATCGGACACGTCGAGCTGCCGGGCCTCCACCGCCCCGTGCAGCCCGGCGGCGGCCTTCTCGGCCTTCCGCAGGTCCCTGGCCGTCAGCACCACGGTGTCGCCGGCCAACGCGAGCTGCCGGGCCACCTCGAGCCCGATCCCCCGGTTGGCCCCCGTGACCACGCAGATCCTTGTCATGACCCCGCCCGTCTCCGCAGGAAGTCCCGCTCCACCTCATTGCCCGCCCGCGCGATCGCCGCCTCGTACGCCGCCGCGGCCTCCTCCTCGCGCCCGAGCCGCCGCAGCAGATCGGCCCTGACCGCGTGGAACAAGTAGTAATCATCGGGCCCTTCGAGCAGCCCCAGCGCCGCTTCGGGCCCCTCCACCTCGGCCACGGCCACCGCCCGGTGGACCGCCACGACCGGCCCGGGATCGAAGGTCGCCAGCAGGTCGTACAGCTGCACGATCTGCCGCCAGTCCGTGTCCTTCGCCGCCGTCGCGTCGCTGTGCACGGCGTTGATCGCAGCCTGGATCTGGTACGGGCCGGGCTCGTTGCGCCGCAGGCACCACCGGACCATCTCCTGCCCCTCGGCGATGAGCGCGCGATCCCAGGACTCCCGGTCCTGCTCGGCGAGCGGCACCAGCTCGCCCCCTTCGGACGTACGGGCCGCGCGCCGCGACTCGGTCAGCAGCATGAGCGCGAGCAGCCCCATGACCTCGGGCTCGTCCGGCATGAGCTCGGCCAGCAGCCGGCCGAGCCGGATGGCCTCGGCACACAGGTCCTCCCGGACCAGCCGATCGCCGGAGCTGGCCGTGTACCCCTCGTTGAAGATCAGGTAGACCACGGCCAGCACCGCCCGCAGCCGTTCGGGCAGATCGGCCTCCTCCGGGACCCGGTACGGGATCCGGGCACCGCGGATCTTGCTCTTCGCCCTGACCAGGCGCTGCGCCATGGTCGGCTCCGGCACCAGGAACGCGCGGGCGATCTCCGTCGTCGTCAGCCCGCCGAGCAGCCGGAGCGTGAGAGCTACCCGCGCATGCGTGGCGAGCGCGGGGTGACAGCAGGTGAAGATCAGCCGCAGCCGGTCGTCGTGTACGGCCCCCACGTCCTGGGGCTCGCCGGCGGCCTGCAGCAGCGCGGCCTGCGCATATTTGCCAGGCCGCGCCGACTCCCTGCGCAACCGGTCGATGGCCCGGTTACGCGCGGTCGTGATGATCCATCCAGCCGGGCTGGGCGGCACCCCAGAGGACGGCCACTGCTTCACCGCCACGCTGAAGGCCTCCTGCACCGCCTCCTCGGCGACGTCGATGTCGCCGAAGACACGCACGAGCACGGCGACCGCCCTGCCGTACTCCTCGCGGAACACCCGCTCGACCGCGGCCTCCGACATGAGCGTCAGCGCTGGATCGGAGCCACCACGACCTCGACCCGCTGGAACTCCTTGATGTCCGAGTAACCGGTGGAGGCCATGGTCCGCTTCAGCGCGCCCATCAGGTTCATCGAGCCGTCCGCCACGCTCGACGGCCCGTGCAGGATCTGCTCGAGCGTGCCGACCGTGCCGAACTCGACCCGGCGCCCACGCGGCAGGTCCGGGTGATGCGCCTCCGAGCCCCAGTGGAACCCGTGGCCGGGGGCCTCGGCCGCCCGCGCCAGCGGCGAGCCCACCATCACGGCGTCGGCCCCGCACGCGATGGCCTTGGCGATGTCGCCGGAGGTGCCCATGCCGCCGTCGGCGATCACGTGCACGTAACGCCCGCCCGACTCGTCCATGTAGTCGCGCCGCGCCGCCGCCACGTCGGAGATCGCGGTGGCCATCGGCACGGCCACCCCCAGCACGTTGCGGGTCGTGTGCGAGGCGCCGCCGCCGAAGCCCACCAGCACGCCCGCCGCGCCCGTGCGCATGAGGTGCAGGGCCGCGGTGTACGTCGCGCAGCCGCCCACGATGACCGGCACGTCGAGCTCGTAGATGAACTGCTTGAGGTTGAGCGGCTCGGCCCGGCCCGACACGTGCTCGGCCGACACGGTGGTGCCGCGGATGACGAAGATGTCGACGCCGGCGTCGATCACGGCCTTGTGGTACTGGACCGTGCGCTGCGGTGACAGCCGCACAGCGGCGGTCACGCCGGAAGCGCGGATCTCCTCGATCCGCCGGCCGATCAGCTCCTCCTGGATGGGGGCCGCGTAGATCTCCTGGAGCCGCTTGGTGGCCGCCGCCGCGTCGAGGGCGGCGCACTCCTCCAGCAGCGGGGAGGGATCCTCGTACCGCGTCCAGAGCCCTTCGAGGTCGAGCGGCGCGAGACCGCCGAGCCGGCCGATCTCGATCGCGGTGGCCGGTGACACCACGCTGTCCATGGGGGCGACCACTACCGGCAGCTCGAACCGGTAGGCGTCGATCTGCCAGGCGATCGAGACCTCCTCCGGGTCCCGGGTGCGCCGCGAGGGAACCAGGCCGATCTCGTCAAGCGAGTACGCCCGCCGCCCGGCCTTACCCCGGCCGATCTCCACCTGCTGAGTCATGAACTTACCTTCTGTGATAGTTCGGAGCTTCCACGGTCATCTGGATGTCGTGGGGGTGGCTCTCCTTGAGGCCCGCCGACGTGATCGGCATGAGCTGCCCGTCGGTGTGCATCTGCACGATCGTGCGGCAGCCGGCGTACCACATGCCCTGGCGCAGGCCCCCGACGAGCTGGTGGGCGACCGCCGCGACCGGGCCGCGGTAGGGCACCTGGCCCTCGATGCCCTCGGGGATGTACTTGTCCTCGCCGCCGACGTCGGCCTGGGCGTAGCGGTCCTTGCTGAAGGAGGTGCCGCCACGCTCGCGGTTGCGCACGGCGCCGAGCGACCCCATGCCGCGATACGACTTGAACTGCTTGCCGTTGATGAAGATCAGCTCACCCGGGGACTCCTCGCACCCGGCGAGCAGCGAGCCCAGCATGACCGTGTCCGCGCCGGCCGCGATGGCCTTGACGATGTCGCCGGAGTACTGGAGGCCGCCGTCGCCGATGACCGGCACGCCCGCGGGCCCGCACGCCCTGGATGCCTCGTAGATGGCCGTGACCTGCGGCGCGCCGACCCCGGCCACCACCCGCGTGGTGCAGATCGAGCCGGGCCCGACCCCCACCTTGACCGCGTCCGCACCCGCGTCGACCAGCATCTGCGCCCCGGCCCTGGTCGCGATGTTGCCGGCGACGACCTCGACCTTGCTGTTGGCCTTGATCTTGCCGACCATGTCGGCCAGGCCCTTGGAGTGACCGTGGGCCACGTCGACGACCACCACGTCGACGCCGGCCTCGATCAGCGCCTTGGCCCGCAGCTCGGCGTCGCCACCGACGCCGACGGCCGCCCCCACGATCAACCGGCCGTCGGCGTCCTTGGTGGAAAGCGGGTACTGCTCGCTCTTGGTGAAGTCCTTGACCGTGATCAGGCCGCGCAGCCTGCCGTCGGAGTCGACCAGGGGCAGCTTCTCGATCTTGTTCTGCCTGAGCAGGGCGAACGCCTCGTCGCGCGACACGCCCACCGGGGCGGTGACGAGCGGCATCTTGGTCATGACCTCGCGTACGAGGCGGGACTGGTCCGTCTCGAAGCGCATGTCGCGGTTTGTCACGATCCCGAGCAGCGTGCCGTCCACGTCCGTCACGGGCACACCCGAGATCCGGTACGTGCCACAGAGCCGCTCGACGTCGGCCAGTGTGTCGTTGGGGCTGCAGGTCACCGGATTGGTCACCATGCCGGCCTCGGACCGCTTGACCAGGTCGACCTGCTGGGCCTGCTCCTCGACCGACAGGTTGCGGTGCAGGATGCCGATGCCGCCCTGGCGGGCCATGGCGACCGCCATGCGGGCCTCGGTGACGGTGTCCATGGCCGCGGAGACCAGCGGGATGGACAACGTGATGTTGCGGGACAGGCGGGAGCTGGTGTCGGCCTCGCCCGGTTGCAGGTCTGAATATGCGGGCACCAGCAGCACGTCATCGAAGGTCAAACCCATCTCGGTGAACTTGGACATGCTGCGGCCCCCTCCTGCCGTTGCTCTGATTGAGCCAAGTCTAGGCCCTGCCTCCAAACCGCGCCCCAGCGCCCACACCGACGCCCACCTCGAGCCCCGCACACCCCGGACCCGGCTACGCCCGCACCCCCGCCACGCTGCCCCGACGCCCCCCATCGCGCCTCACGCCGCCACCCCTCACGGCCCCGCCGACGCCCCCTCCACACCGCGCCTCGCCGGCGTGGCACCCATGCCCTCAGCTGATGCCGGAAGGGATGCCGGGAGCACGATGACCCCCACGGCCCGTCGTACCCCCGGCATGAAAAGTGCCGGGAGATGGGCCGGTCGGTGATCCGTCCCATCTCCCGGCCACCGGCATCCGGGTGAGGCAGCGCCCTACGCCACCGAACCCCCCTCCGCGTCCTGATGGCCGGTGCCACCGCAGCCCTCGCAGGATGCCGACGCTAGGTAAAGAGTGCGTTACTCAACGGCACAACGCAATGTGAAAAGGTGCAAGTGCACGAAGTTGCACTTCGCCTCCGCCTAGTCGCAGCAACGGGGGGACACGAGCCTAATGCGGGGTTATTCTCACGGCACGCCCGTGTCCCCCCGCCGGAGCCGCCCCAAATGCGCAACCATCCCCGTACAGTGTCTGATCCTTTTGAGACACTGGGCCTCGACTCGGCGCAGACCGCGCTGTACTCCGCGATACTGCGCCTGCACCGAGCGACCCTCACCGATCTCGCCCAGGCCATGGACGGTCCCGTCGAGAAGGTCGGCCGCCAGCTGAACGACCTCGTCAAGCTGGGCGTGGTCGACGAGCAGTCGGGGGAATACCTGGCCAGACACCCCGCGGCGGCCCTGGGCAGGGTGATCGCCGAGCGGCTCGACCGGCTGGCGGAGGAGAGCCGCAGGATCGACACCGCGCTCGGCTCGATCCGGTCGCTGATCCGCGACTATGACGCCGGGCGCGACTACCAGAGCGGCCCCTTCACGGTGGAGATGGTGAACGGGGCGGACGTGCTGTACGAGAGCGTGGTCGGCATAGCCGTACAGTCCCCGCCAATGGAATTAATGACCGCGCTTCCGGACGAGCGCACGATGACAGACTTTGCCCGGAAATTTGCGGATCCGTGGATTGATGCGCAGAAACGAAAACTTCTCACGGTTCACGCGATCATCCCGGTATCGACCTTGGTTTTGCCCGGCGTACGCGACCAGCTCATGCGCCTGCTCGAGACGGGCGGCAAGGTACGCACGCTGGACCGGGTGCCGAGCTGGTTCATGACCGCGGGGTCGGAGGTCGCGGGCCTGCCCCCGTTCTGGGGCGGCAACCTGCCCGATCACGCGTACAACTTCTGTCTCATACGCACGCCGATCGTCGTGGGCCTGCTCCGGACGCTGTTCAGAGAGCTGTGGGCCAGGGCCGTGCCGCTGCCGTGGGGCCGCAGGAGCGAGGGGATGATCCAGGTCCTCCGCCTGGCGGCCCAGGGCATGTGCGACGACTCCATAGCCCGCCAGCTAGGGGTTTCGGTCCGAACGGTCAGGGCGAGGTTCGCGGACGCCATGACGGAGTTGGGTGCTCAATCACGCTTCCACGCAGGTGTGGAAGCCGCCCGGCGCGGATGGCTGAGGTAATGTCCACCGCTCAGGCCGCTTCGGTCATATGGTGGGAAGGTGCTGGAAGACGTCCCCCGCGACCCGTTCGCGGACGACCCGAACGACCCTTCCTCGGCGATGGGCGCGCTCGACGACGCCGAGCCACTCACCGCGGCCGAGCGTGACGAGGCCATCACGGACCTCGCCGACGTCGAGGTCTTTCGTTCCCTGCTGGAGCCGCAGGGAGTGCTGGGTCTCGTACTCGACTGCCCTGAATGCGGCGAGCAGCACTTCTTCGACTGGGAACTGCTGCGCGGCAACCTACGACAAATGATCGAGAAGGGCCAGCCGCAGGTCCACGAGCCGGCCTTCCACCCGGACCCGGCGGACTACGTCAGCTGGGAGTACGCCAGAGGCTATGTCGACGGCGTCATCGACACGGAGGAGCGCCGCTGACCGACATCATCGAGCAGCGCGGCCAGCAACCGCACTGCTCGATCGCCTGAATCAGGCGTCTCTCCACGACCGAGCGCATCGAGCAGCGCGTCGGTCTCTTCCTCTGGCGTCAAGCCGACTCCAGCTCGGCCATCTGCCGCAACCTGGCCAGCGCCCGATGCTGGGCGACGCGTACTGCACCCGGTGACATACCGAGTACATTACCGGTCTCCTCAGCAGACAACCCCGACACCACCCGCAACAGCAGCAACTCGCGCTGATTGTCGGGCAGCCTGGCCAGCAGCCTGCGCGCGTGCTCGACCTCTATGTAGCGGACCACCGTCTCCTCGGGCCCCGGCCCGTCGTCCGGGCCGTCGGGCAGATCCTGGGTCGGTACGGCCGAGCGCACCGAACTCCGCAGCGCGTCGGCCACTTTGTGCGAGGCGATCCCGAACACGAAGGAGGCGAACGGCCTGCCCATATCCCGGTATCGCGGCAGCGCGGACAGGACCGCGATGCACACCTCCTGGGCTACGTCATCGGCAATGTGATATTGCCCTGAAACCCTGCCCAGCCTGGCGCGGCAATACCGCACCACCATCGGACGCAACTCACCGAGCAGGGATTCGATCGCAGTGCGATCCCCCTGCACGGCGAGGCTCGTCAGTTCTCTAAGGTCGGAGTCATCCGTCCGTGCCGGAAGTCTCGACGCGAGCCTTACCCCAATTTTGGCGTCGGCGACGCTTCCCTCGCTCACGATAGGCATGATGCCCTCACTGATCCGGCCTGTCGTCATGGCGAACGGCTACGGATTGGTCACATTGAAGCGACGATAACCACCAGTAATCGAATGACCACACTAAGCCTTAATCACTGACATAATATTTCACCCCATAACCCAGAATGGACGACAATTGTCAGACCCCCGACGCTTATCCCTCACTCCCGGTTTACTCCAATAATCCACCTTTTCCCCCACTTCCCCCCAAAACGCCGCGAGCCGATCCCAGACTCCAAGGGTTGCCCGAGGATGCCCGGGGAACCGCATGGCCCTCCGCAGGGGATGCGCTTCGCGCGAGCCGGCTCCAGACAGCGCCCCCCAGAGAGGCAAGCCCCCTTTCGACCCCCGGAAGGCGAGGTCCTCGCACAGGGGCGGTACGCGCGCCGGGAGCTCGGGCAGCGCTCTGTGGGGGCGAGCCCCACACCCCCAGGCGGGGAACTGCCGGTCCCCGCACCCCTCGGACGCAACCCCGACGACCGCCTGGTCAGGACGGCCTCCTTCTGAATGAGGTTCATTTCGGCAGGCGAGCTCCATCGTCCGCCGCCGCAATACCCGCCCAGTCCACCCGTGACATCGGACGAGCGCAGATCACCTCGGTGTACGTCGACGCGGCAGAGATGCCTCAGCTACATAATATTTTTAGTTTTATGGAAAGAAAGCGCATCAAACTAAAAGGGAATCTTAGGAGCTACACTGACACCGTGGGCTCAAGTGCAGACACGCCTCGTGTGCGGTTGTGGCGGAGGGCGGCTCGCCAGCGTGGTTACTTCACGGCGGCCCAGGCCCTCGAAGAGGGCTACTCCTACCAGTCGCAGTACTACCAGCTCCACCGCGGCCACTGGACACGCATCGATCGCGGCGTCTACCGCTTCCGGGAATTCAACGATCTGCCTGCTGGAGAACACGATCATCTGGTTCGCTGGACACTCTGGAGCCGGGGTCGTGCAGTCGTGTCACACACCACCGCACTCAGCGTCCATGATCTGGGCATCGCCAACCCCGCCCTGATCCATCTGACGGTCCCCCCCGGATTCCGTGGCCAGCATCCCTCAGTGGTCCTCCACCGAGCGGAGCTGACAAGCGACGAGGTGGAAGAGCACGAGGGATTTAGGGTGACGAAACCCACGCGAGCCGTTGCGGAGTCAGCCGAAGATTCCGCTGATCAGGATGTGATCGACTCCGCTGTCGCCGAGCTGCTCGATCGTGGCGCCGCAACCAAGGGCCAGCTGTTGAGAGCCGCGCAGCGGCTCGGCTCCCGAGCCGAGCTTGCGGTGGAGCGGGCTATTCGCACGGAGTCAGCATGAGACGCTATGCCAACCCGGTGGATCTCCGGCGTGCCTTGGAAGCCCGACTCAAGAGTCAGGCCGACGAAACTGGAACCGATCTCGGCCGCCTGCGAAGGATCGCGGCATTCGATCGGATCTCCGCAAGATAGTCAGTCGTGGACCACCGCTGGGTGCTCAAGGGCGGCACGTCTCTCGAATTTCGTCTGGGCGGCCGGGCGCGAGCCACCAAGGATCTCGATCTGGCGCTCAGGGAAGGCCTTTGTGACGGTGACGCCCTGCGGGAGGAGCTGATCGAGACCCTGGCAATCGACGTAGACCGAGACGGGTTCGTGTTCTCCGTTGGGAAGCCCGTCGCCTTGGACGCAGATTCAGCTGGGCGCCCTGGCTGGCGCTTCTCCGTGGACTGTGCGCTGGGCGGCAAGACGTTTGCTCAGATCCGGCTGGATGTCGTGCTGCGTGGCGAAGAGCTGGCGGCGACTGAGCGCATCATGCTGCCGGGTGTGCTCGCCTTCGCCGACATCCCACCTCGCTTGATCGATTCAGTCGATCGTCGTCAGCATTTCGCCGAGAAGCTGCACGCCCTCACCCGGGACTATGACTCCCGGCCCAATACCAGAGTGAAGGATCTTGTAGATCTCGTCTTGTTGATTGAGGACGGGCTTCTAGCCGATCATAGGCTGATCGAGGTGGTGAACCACGTCTTCACCGTACGAGCCACCCACCCGGTTCCGCTGCTGATTCCTGATCCACCTCCCGCCTGGCAGTCCGGCTATCCCAAGCTCGCCGAGGGCCTCACCTGCGCCAACCCGGTCCTTGCCAGCGCGCTCGAGCTGCTTCGCACCTTCTGGGCACAGGCAGGGAATTCGCGCGCTCAAGACGGCACAACGCACGGCTCGTAGGCCGATCCCCTGATCCTCAGGGCGTGCACGTGCGCTGGGTGGCGGACAGGACGGCCCTTCTCGCACACACGCCGGTGCGCCCTGGGGGTTCCAGCTCGACACCCAAGATCATGGAAATTCCCCGTTCGATGTCCATCCCGTCGGACAGCACCCGTAGGGCCGAGGCCGCCTGTTCGGCTTCGATGCCCTCGAAGCGCAGCGTGCGAGCTCGGCGGCCGACTCCGGGTCGGGCGTGCGGAGGCGCAGGCTTGTGGGCCGGCGAAGGAGGCGAACGGGCTGTCGCACAGAATCTGTCCCTCGTGCAGGATCGTGAGGGCGTCGGCCACGCTTTCGAGCTCGCGCAGCAGGTGGGTGGACACGACCACCGCGGTGCCGCGAGGTGCTGCAGCAGGAGCCGCGCGTCATGGCGCGGGTAGCAGCAGCGGACCTGAAGAGCAGCGGGGTGAACCCCGCATGAGCCGCACGCCTCAAGAGCGTCCGTACGAACCCGAAATGAGCTGCACGTCCGAAACCCCGCCGTACGAACCCGGCATGGGCAACACGCCCGAATAGCCGCCAGGCGCGGGGCTCACCAGTCGGCTCGCCGCTCTCTAGCTGGCCGCCTTCCGCGAGCGCTGGGGGTCCGACTTGGAAATCGAGATCCGGGCCGCGGGCATCCGTACGTGGCCGAGCCTGGCCGCAGGCGTCGCCGACATGTGGCTGCACCCCGCGCGGCGCTCCCGCGTACCTGGCTGGTCAGCGTCGTGGGGCGCGTACCGGTGGCGGTCACCAGCTCAGAGATGGTACGGCCGTCGCCCTCGGCCAGGTTGGCCAGGAGCGTTGAAATCTGAGGCGGCCAGTTCCGCACAGGGCTTCGGACCCTGCAAAAGCCGCACGGCCCGCACCCCTGGGGGTGCGGGCCGTGGCGACAGAAGGGAGACGGGTCAGTGGCCGTGGCCGTGACCGTGACCCTGGCCGGCGGCCGGGGCCTCCTCCTCGGGCTTGTCGACGACGAGCGCCTCGGTCGTGAGCAGCATGCCCGCGATCGACGCCGCGTTCTGCACCGCGGAGCGCGTGACCTTCACAGGGTCGATGACACCCTGCGCGATCAGGTCGCCGTATTCGCCGGTCGCGGCGTTGAAGCCGTGGCCGGCCTCCAGCTCGGCGACCTTGTGCGTCACCACGTAGCCCTCGAGACCGGCGTTCTCGGCGATCCAGCGGGCCGGCTCGACCAGCGCGCGGCGGACGACGCCGACACCCGTGGCCTCGTCGCCCGACAGGCCGAGGTCGTCGAGAACCTTGGAGACGTGGATCAGCGCGGAACCACCGCCGGAGACGATGCCCTCCTCGATCGCGGCGCGCGTCGCGGAGATCGCGTCCTCGAGGCGGTGCTTCTTCTCCTTCAGCTCCACCTCGGTGGCGGCGCCGACACGCAGCACGCACACACCGCCGGCGAGCTTGGCCAGGCGCTCCTGCAGCTTCTCGCGGTCCCAGTCGGAGTCGGACTGCTCGATCGCGAGCCTGATCTCCTTGACGCGGTCCTCGATGGCCGCCTGGTCACCGGCGCCGTCGACGATGGTGGTGTTGTCCTTCGTGACGACGACGCGGCGGGCCTGGCCGAGCACCTCGAGACCGACGTGCTCCAGCTTGAGGCCGACCTCCTCGCTGACGACCTGGCCGCCGGTGAGGATGGCGATGTCCTGCAGCATCGCCTTGCGGCGGTCGCCGAAGCCCGGGGCCTTGACGGCCACGGAGGTGAACGTGCCGCGGATCTTGTTCGTCACCAGGACGGCCAGGGCCTCACCCTCGACGTCCTCGGCCACCACGAGCAGCGGCTTCTTCGTCTGGGCGATCTTCTCCAGCAGCGGCAGGAAGTCCGCGATGGAGGAGATCTTGCCCTGGGTGAGCAGGATGTAGGCGTCCTCGAGGACGGACTCCATCCGCTCGGGGTCGGTCACCATGTACTGGGAGACGTAGCCCTTGTCGAACTGCATGCCCTCGGTGAACTCGAGCTCCATGCCCATGGCGTTGGACTCTTCGACGGTGAGCACACCGTCCTTGCCCACCTTGTCGAACGCCTCGGCGATCAGGTCGCCGATCTGCGCGTCCTGAGCGGAGATCGTGGCGACGTTCGCGATCTCCTTCCTGTCCTCGACCGGACGGGCGCTGGCGAGCAGCCTGTCGCTGAGCTCCTTGGCGGCCTTGTCGATGCCGCGCTTGAGCGACAGCGGCGAGGCGCCGGCGGCCACGTTGCGCAGGCCCTCGCGGACCATGGCCTGGGCCAGGACGGTCGCGGTGGTGGTGCCGTCACCCGCGATGTCGTTGGTCTTGGTGGCTACTTCCTTGGCGAGCTGGGCGCCGAGGTTTTCGTAGCGCTCCTCCAGCTCGATCTCACGAGCGATGGTCACACCGTCGTTCGTGATCGTCGGCGCACCGAACTTCTTGTCGATGACGACGTTGCGGCCACGCGGGCCGAGGGTTACCTTCACGGCGTCCGCGAGGGCGTTCACACCGCGCTCGAGCGCGCGGCGGGCGTCCTCGTCGAACTCCAGGATCTTCGCCATTGCTGAAAGTCCTCTCCTAGCGTCGAAAGCCCCGGCCGCCCTGAAGAGCGCCCGGGGCCCGACACACCGGCTTACTTCTCGATGATCGCGAGAACGTCGCGGGCGGAGAGCACGAGGTACTCCTCGCCGCCGTACTTGACCTCGGTGCCGCCGTACTTGCTGTAGAGGACGATGTCGCCCTCAGAGACGTCGAGCGGAATCCGCTTGTCGCCGTCCTCGTCCCAGTTGCCCGGGCCCACCGCGAGGACCCTGCCCTCTTGCGGCTTCTCCTTGGCGGTGTCTGGGATGACCAGGCCGGATGCGGTTGTCTGCTCAGCCTCAAGCGGCTGAACCACAATGCGGTCGCCGAGCGGCTTAACGGGAACCTTAGTGGCGGTCGTCACGATCGGACCTCCCCTTCAGATTTGAATGATCTAGAAGAGGCGACCAGCTGGGCCTGCCGTCGCGGGTGTCAGACCTGCCTCGTCGCACGTTGGCACTCTCAAGGGGAGAGTGCCAACAGGAAACATATGCAAGAGGGGCTTGACAGTCAACACGAACGCGTCTGCTGAGAGCGATCAGGCCCCCAAATGTGCCCGTTCCACACTACGTCCACGGTTCGACTCGCTCGGGCGTGGCGCTAACGTCGGGTGATGTGGACCTCGACGCCTTCAACGAGCTGCTGACCCCTCGCGGACAGCAGGCCCTCGCGGAGGCAGGGGAGCTGGTGGGCGCGGATCCGGTCGCGGCCGCCACGAAGCTGCGCAAGACGTACGACGCCGCCCTCACCTCCGCCGCGCTGACCCAGGCCGGGCTGAGGGAGCGCGCCAGGGCCAAGTTCGGCGAGGACGCCGAACGGATGTACTTCACGCCGCACGGCCTGGAGCAGTCCACCCGGGCAGAGGTCGCCGAGCACCGCGCCCGCCGTCTGACCGGATCATGGCCGAATCCGCCCCGCGTGGTCGACGCCTGTTGCGGCATCGGCGGCGACTTCCTCGCGCTGGCCCGCGCCGGCTGCACCGTGACCGCCGTGGACACCGACCCGCTGACCGCCGCCGTGGCCAGGGCCAACGCCGAGGCGCTCGGGCTGGGCGGCAGAGTGACGGTGTCCGTGACGGACGCGGCCGACGTCCGGCCGGAGGAGTACGACGTGCTGTTCGCCGACCCGGCCAGGCGGACGAGCCGAGGCAGGACATTCGACCCCATGGCCTACTCCCCGCCCTGGCCGGTGGTGCTCGACCTGATCTCGAGGGCCGCCCGCGCGTGCGTCAAGGTCGCCCCGGGCATCCCGTACGAGTTCATCCCGGGCGGCGCCGAGGCCGAGTGGGTCTCGTACAAGGGCGAGGTCAAGGAGGCCGCGCTCTGGACCGGCCTCCATGGGGCGACGCGGCGCGCCACCCTGCTGCCCGGCGGGCACACGCTGACCGCCACAGGAGCCGAGGCCCCGGTCGGCCCGGCCGGCAGGTACGTCTACGAGCCGGACGGCGCGGCCATCCGGGCGCACCTTGTGGGCGAGGTGTCCGAAATGGTGAACGGACGCCTGCTCGACCCGATGATCGCCTACATCACCGGCGACAATCCGATCGACACCCCATGGGCAACCAGATACGAAATAACAGACGTTCTTCCATTTTCACTGAAAAAGCTGCGCGCACTACTCCGTGAGCGGCGAATCGGCAATGTCACCATCAAGAAGCGTGGCTCGGCTGTCGACATCGAACGCCTCCGGTCAGACCTCCGACTAAATGGCCAAAAATCAGCGGTAATCATCCTTACCAGGATCATCGATAAGCCATCAGTCATCATCTGCGACACCGCCCTACCTGCATGAACCCTGACATTCTTCCGTTAACGACGATCTTTCAATTCGCCGCTGACGGACCTTGATCGAAAGACTAAGGTGGGCGGGCGGGAGTGCTCCCCCTGACGCGGTCAGCCGCGTTCTCGCTCTTTCAATCTGCAAATCGGACCTATCCCCACCGCTGCGCGGCAGACCGTCGGCGAGCCAAAGGAGCTTTCGGTGGACCATTCCAACCACACCACCCTTCTCCAGGCAGGAGGCCAATCCGGCATCTCCGAGAGGATGCGGGATCTGCTCGCGCGTGCCGCACAGGATCACGTGTACGAGCAGCGCACACAGGGGGCAGTACTAGACGAGATCCGCCAGCGGCTCGAAGGCATGGAGTGGCTTCTGCGCGAGGTGCGCGAGCGCGAGCTCGGCGGCCTCAGCGGCACGCTGCACGCGGTCAGCGGGCGCCTCGACGACATCGCCGCCAAGCCCCCGATGTGGGCGGAGGGGCTGGCCCAGCACGTCGAGGCGGTGCGCGACCACGTGGACGCCGTCGGGGAGAAGGTGGGCCACGTGGACGCCCACCTCGGCCCCGTGGCCGAGCTGCCTGGCCTGTGGGCCGACCTGGGCACAGTGGGCGAAAGTGTGGACGAAGCCCTCAACCGCCTGCAATCGGTGCTCGACTCCACCGATGGCATCACGAGGGGGATGTCCGACTTCGCCACCAAGCTGGCCACCCTCAACACCAGCATGGAGGCGGCCGCGAGCCGCTTCACCAGGCTCGACAAGTCGATGGCCGAGCTGACCACCCGTACCGACCGGGTCGAGGTCGTGGTCAGCGACATGTCAGAGCACCTGACGGCCCGGCTGAACGAGCAGGACCAGCATCTGGCCACACGCCTGGACGAAACCGACGAGCGCCTGAGCACGAGGCTCGACGAAACAGACCAGCGCCTGAGCGCGAGACTGGGCGAGACCGACCAGCGCCTGACCAAGAGACTCGACGACACCGACCAGCGGCTCACCGCTCGGCTCGACCAGACCGACCAGCGGCTCACCATCCGGATGGACGAGACCGACCAGCGCCTGGCCACCAGCCTCGTCGAGGCGGACGAACGGCTCGCCAGCCGCCTCAAGGAGTCCGACGACCAGCTCTCCAGCCTCCTGTCCGACGTGGAGCTGCGGCTCGCCACCAGGCTCGACGAGGCCGACCAGCACCTCGCCGTCCAGCTCGGAGAGAGCGAGCAGCGCCTCAGCGCCAGGCTCAGCGGCGTGGACGCCCGGCTCGACCGGGTGGAGGGCAAGCTCACAGGCCTCGACTCCAGGCTCACCGGGTTCGACAGCCGGCTGGAGTCCGCCGACGAGTGCCTGGCCGACATCGACACCAGGCTCGACGGGCTCGACGGCAGGATGGGCGGCGTCGACAAGCGGCTCACGTCCGTGGACAGCCAGCTCGGCGGGGTCGACAAGCGGCTGGGCACGGTGGACGGCCACCTGGGCCGCCACGACGACAGGTTCGACGCGCTCGACGTACGCATCGACGCCCGTTTCACCGCGCTCGACGAGCGCATGGTGACGAGCGACCAGCGGCTCAACGAGACGGCCACCCGCAACGAGGGCCGCTTCAACAAGCTCGACACCCAGATCGACGCCATCGACGAGCGCCTGATCGAGGCCGAGGAGCACCTGAGCAGCCGCTTCGACGGCATCGACACCCGCTTCAACGGGCTCGACACCCACATGAACGGCCTGGCGGCCCGCGCCGAGCAGACCGGCGCGCACCTGGAGTCCGTCGACGACCGCATCGAGGCCGTCAGCGAGCGCGTGGGCCGGCTCCCGGACGCTCTGGCCACTCAGGGCGAGCTGCTCCAGACGCACACGGGAGACCAGGCAGAACGCCTCGCCGCCGCCACGAACGTCCTCACAGAGCTCGTCACGTCCCGTCCCGACCGCGACCAGCTCGCCGAGACGGTCACCGGCATCGTCCAGCCCGCCGCCGACGACCTCACCAAGCGCCTGGGCGCCCTGGAGGAGACCATGCTGGCCCTGGCCGAGGCCCTGCTGCGCCCGAGCCGCACCAAGGACTGAAGGGGCCGTCGGACGGGACGGGGGCGTAGGCGGCCCCCGTCCTGTGCGCGCCGGCCGTCCGCACGCGGATCCGGCCGGAAAACGGCAGGGCCAAGCGCGAGCTCGGGTGGACTCCCGTCTACCCGAGCGTGCGGGAGGGGCTCACACGTGGACTGTCGTGATCGGCAGCGACGAGTCGGCGGGGATCTCCAGGGTCGAGGGGGAGATCCCGGCCGCGACCAGGTTGGAGCCCAGGGCGGCGACCATGGCGCCGTTGTCGGTGCACAGCCCCGGACGGGGCACCCGCAGGCGCACGCCGGCGGCGTCGCACCGCTCCTGGGCCAGCGCGCGCAGCCGCGAGTTGGCCGCCACGCCGCCCCCGATCAGCAGGTCGTGCACGTCGTACTTCCGGCACGCCTGCAGTGCCTTGCGGGTCAGCACGTCCACCACGGCCTCCTGGAAAGAGGCGGCCACGTCGGCCACGTGGACGGACTGCCCTGACGCCTCGCGGGCCTCGACCCAGCGGGCCACGGCCGTCTTGAGCCCTGAGAAGGAGAAGTCCAGCGTGCCGTCGTCGATCTTGCCGCGCGGGAACGCGATGGCCGTGCCCGAGCCGTCGCGGGCGGACCTGTCGATGTGCGGCCCGCCGGGGAACGGCAGCCCCAGCACCCGCGCGACCTTGTCGAACGCCTCACCCGCCGCGTCGTCGACCGTCGAGCCGAGCGAGATCACGTCCTGGGCCACGTCGGGCACCAGCAGCAGCGACGAGTGGCCGCCCGACACCAGCAGGGCGATGCACGGCTTGGGCAGCGGCCCGTGCTCGAGCTGGTCGACGGCGACGTGAGCGGCCAGGTGGTTGACACCGTAGAGGGGGACGCCGAGCCCGAGCGCGTACGACTTGGCCGCGGCCACCCCCACCAGCAGCGCACCCGCCAGCCCAGGGCCCGCGGTGACGGCGACGGCGTCGATGTCGGAGAACTTCAGGCCCGCCTCGGCCAGCGCCGCCTCGACGGTCGGCGTCATGGCCTCCAGGTGGGCGCGTGAGGCCACCTCGGGCACCACGCCGCCGAAGCGCGCGTGCTCTTCCATGCTGGAGGCGATCGAGTTGGCCAGCAGGGTGTGGCCTCTGACGATGCCGATGCCGGTCTCGTCGCAGGAGGTCTCGATGCCCAGGACCAGGGGTGCGTCAGTCACCAAGCTTCCTTCTCATCATGATCGCGTCGGTGCCGTCGTCGTAGTAGCGGCGGCGGGTGCCGATCTCCTCGAACTCGTAATGCCGGTAAACCGCCTGCGCCTGCGGGTTGTCGGCGCGTACCTCCAGGAAGATCTCCCGCGCCCCCCTGCGCTGCGCCTCGGCCAGCAGCTCGGTCAGCATCGCGCCGCCGATGCCCGTGCCACGGTACTGCTCGAGCACCGCGATGGTCTGCACGTCGGCCTGGTCGGCCGCGGCGGCGAGCCCCGCGTAGGCGACGATCTCGTCGTCCACGAGCACCACCACGTAGTGGCGCGAGCGCGGCACGTCGGCCAGCTCGCCACGCATCATGCCCTCGCTCCACGCGTCGAGCGGGAACGTGACCTGCTCGATCGCCATGACCGCCGGCAGGTCGGCCTCGGTCATCTGCCTGATTTTCACGCCGTCACCCTCTTGGGCGCCCCGGGCACCACGGCGTCGGGCCTGCGCAGGTAGATCGGTCTCGGCGGGCCGAGCGGCGTGCCCTCGGCGAGGCGCTCGGCCGCCAGCGCGGCCAGTGCCCCCGCGTACGGGTACGGTGGCGCGTCGTTCGTCCCGAGGATCTCCGGGTAGAGCGCGGCGCCGGCTCCCACGACCGGCATCTCCTCCACCGGCACGTCGGCGGGCCGGTCGACGAAAGGCCCGTCGAGCCTGGTGCGCATATTGGAGTATCGCGCCCAGAACACCTCTTTGCGCCGCGCGTCGGTGGCCACCAGGAACGGCTCGGCCAGCCCGCTGCCGTAGGCGACCGCGTCGAGCGTGCACACGCCGTACGCGGGAACGCCCAGCGTGGTGGCGAGCCCCTGCGCGGTCATCAACCCCACGCGCAGCCCGGTGTAGGGGCCGGGGCCGCTGCCGGCCACGATGGCGCTCACGTCGCGCAGCGTCGCGCCCGCCTCGCTCACGACGCGCTCGATGGTGGGTATGAGCAGCTCGCCGTGACGCCGGGCGTCGATCGTCGTGTGCTCGGCGAGCACCCGCTCGCCGTCGTGGAGCGCGGCGGTGACGGCGGGTGTCGCGGTATCAAAGGCCAGGACCAGCACGGCTGTCTAGCCTACCCGCCGAACAGGTCAGGCCCAGCCCGTATGCACTTATGCCCAGCCCGTACGGTGCTTGAGCCAGTCGAGCGCCACGACCCCCTGAGCCCGCTGGAACGCCCTGACCGTGGGCAACCCCGGCGGATCAGGCAGCCGCCCGTGCTCCACGAAGTATCCGGTGAGCGCGGCCACCATCGCGGTCACGGCGGGATCGGGATCGGTGAACAGCTCGTGCGGCATCGGCCCGCCCTGCATGCCGATCGACGGCAGCATGCACACCAGATCCACCCAGGGCGCACCCACGCAGGCCCATGGCCAGTCCACGACGTAGACGTGATCTCCGGCGAACAGGATGTTGTCGGCCCGCAGGTCGCCGTGGACCAGCGTGTCGCCCGCCGCCGCGGCGGTCCAGCCGGACTCCAGCTCGGCGAGCTCCTCCAGGTGGCACGCCGCCCACGGGTCGAGCCCGTCGGCGCCCCCCTCCAGCAGGTTGCGCCAACCGCGGAAGGACGCGCCCAGGGTCTCTCCGATCGGCGGCAGCTCGATCGGCGACGGGGTGAGCGCGGCCGACATCCGTTCGACGGCGTGGAGCACCAGGTCGAGCTGGTCGCGCCGCCACGGCATCTCGGGGTGCTCCCCTTCGACGTCCTCGAAGACCAGCGCGACCCAGCCCTCCAGCTCGAACCCGGTCAGCAGTCTGGGGGCGGGAACCGACTCCGGCAGGGCCGCGGCGATCCTGAGCTCGCTCCGGTAGAGGCGGACGGAGTCGGGGTTCGGCTCGGGGCCGACGGCCTTGACGAAGGCGCGCCTGCCGTTCTCGGTGCGGAGCCGTACCGCGGCCGCCGGGGAGAAGCCTCCCGGCTGGGTGACCGCCTCGGCCACGCGCCCGCCCAGGAACTCCTCCACCGCCGCGCGCACCTGCGGGTGCACCTCGTGCCAGGGCACCCGTACGCCGGACGCGGGCGGGTTCGTGTCTACGCTCATGCCCCTATGGTCTCGGAGGGGTGCAAGCCGTTTTCAGGCTTTGGAGGCGTACACGATGATGTTGTCCACATACTCGCCCTTGGCGTAGTCGAACTTGCCGCCGCAGGTGACCAGCTTGAGCCCGTCATCGACGTACACGCGCCTGGTGGGGAAGCTGTCCTTGTGCACCTGCTCGATCGAGTCGACCTTGTAGCTCACGACCTTGCCGTCGCTGCGCTCGACCTTGACGGTCTCGCCCTTGCGTAACTGCCTGAGCCGGTAGAACACGGCGGGGGCCGTCTTGGTGTCGACATGGCCGATGATCACCGAGGCGCCCTTCTCGCCGGGCACGGCGCTGCCGGAGTACCACCCGGCCACCTTCGGCTTCTCGTACGGCGGCAGCTCGACCTCGCCGTCCTTCGACAGCCCGAGCTTCATCAGGGGCGCCTCGAGGTCGATAGCGGGGATGTCGATGCTCTTGGGCACAACACCCGCGGTAGGGGTGGTGGTGGTCGTCTGCATGCTCTTGCCGAACGCGACAAGCACGAGGCCCGTGGCGGCGCCCGCGAGCACCACCCGTCCAGGACGGGCCATCGCCTACGCCCGGCTGCGACGCTTGACCGCCACGCCGATGCCCGCGGCCAGCGCCAGGCCGATGAGCACGCCCGCGGGACCGATCGGGACCGAGGAGTCGTCGCCGGCGTCCATCCCGTACGTGCCGCCGCCGCCCGCCTTGGGCGCCTTGCTCGGCACGGTGGACGATACGGGCTCGGCCGCGGCGACTCTGAGCGTGGCCCGGCCCATGTCGTTGGTGCCGTCGCACTTGACGTCGACCCGGTAGGAGCCGCGCCGGACCGTCCCCGAGACCTGCGCCTCGCCGCGTACCCAGGGCGAGCCGTTGGCGGGCGTGGCGGTCGCGGTGGGGGTGACCGACGCCGCGGGGACCGGGTTGAGCACGACGCCGTTGATGAACGCCTTGGACGTCGCGGTGCCGGTGTGCGCGGGGCCGCCGGTCGGGACGGGGCAGTTGGCCAGGATCCACACCTTGGAGGTCTCGCCGGCGGTGATGCGGTCGGGGTTGAGCTGGACCGAGATGGTCTGCCTGGTGACGGTGGGCTGCGGGCTGCTCGTCGTGGTGGCGGTCGGCGTGGCTGTGCCCCCGGCTGTGGGGGTGGCCGTGGGTGTGGCTGTTGGATTGGTTTCGGCGGAGGCCGCGCAGCCGGTCAGACCGACCATGACGATGGCTCCCGCGTAAGCGACTCGCCTGATCCCGAGCACCGGCCGCACCCCACTTTGCCGTTTTGCAACCCAGCATCCACCAGAACTATGGATGTCGCCCCTCCTGATACCCAGAAAATCTGGGCCAATCCCTGACCAACGATCATGATTTATCTCGTTGGCCTGGTACGTCAAGGGTGCCAGGATTGCCGAAAAATGACCGGTGTTTTAGTCTTCCAGCGGTTCAGACGGCGTGTCGGCCCACCTGGGGCCCACGCCTCGCAGGGTCACGAGGCGGGCCTCCTCGCCGGCCTCGCGGTCGATGTGGATCTCCAGCCGGTCGTCGGCCAGGCCCTCGACCAGCCCTTCGCCCCACTCGACGACGGTGATGGACTCCTCCAGCGAGGCGTCCAGGTCGAGGTCGTCCACCTCGAGGTCGCCGCCCAGCCGGTACGCGTCCACGTGCACGAGCGGCGGCCCCTGGCGCAGCGAGGGATGCACCCGGGCGATCACGAACGTGGGCGACGTGATCGGGCCACGTACCTTGAGCCCTTCGGCGATGCCCTGCACGAGCGTGGTCTTGCCCGCGCCGAGCGAGCCCGACAGGATGAGCAGGTCTCCTGGGCGCAGCAGCGCGGCCAGTCGGGCGCCGTACGCGCGCATGTCCTCGGCGGTCGCGAGCCTCACAGCAGCTCCACCCTCTTGAGCAGGTCGCGCAGCGCGTCGTTGACCACGCCCGGCCGCTCCAGCTGAATCAGATGGGACGTGTCGGGCACCTCGGTGAGGTGCGCCTTCGGCAGCGCGGCCGCGATGGCCTTGCTGTGGTCGGGCGGGGTCAGCCAGTCGCGCTCGCCCACCAGGATCGCGGTGGGCACCGAGTCGAGCACGTGGAGCGCGGAGAGCTTGTCGTGGTTCATCAGCGCGGGGTAGAAGTCGGCGAACACCTCGGTCGGCGTCGCCCTGATCATCGATTCGGCGAAGTCGACCACGGTCGGGCTGACGTTCTTGGAGTCGCCGAAGCCCATGTAGCGGGTCATCAGGAACGCGATGTCACTGCCCACGCTACGGGTGCGGTCGACCAATGCGCCGCGCTTGCCCAGCATCGAGATCGTGGTGGGCGCGATCTTGTGCACCGCCTTGGACACCATCGCGGGCAGGCCCAGCGTGAGCTCGGCCAGCTTGCCCGCCGAGGTGGCGATGAGCGCCACACCGCGGATCTTGTCCTCGAACAGCCCGGGATGGCGGTCGGCCAGCGCCATGATCGTCATGCCGCCCATGGAGTGGCCGACCAGCACGCACGGGCCCGGCACGAACCGCTCGATCACCTCGGCCAGGTCGTCGCCCAGCCGGTCGATCGTGCTGCCGTCGGCGCCCGCGCGCTCCGAGCGCCCGTGGGAGCGCTGGTCCCACAGGACGATGCGGTAGTTCTCGCGCAGGTCCTTGCGCTGGTAGTGCCAGGACTCCAGGCTGAGGCAGTAGCCGTGACAGAGCACGACGGTCAACTCCGCGTCGTCCTTATGGTCGCGACCGCTTCGGGGCTCGTTGGCATCGTTACTCTCGCTCTCTCCCCCCGAGCTCCTTCGCTCCTCCGGCCCGTCGATCTCCACGTGCAGCGCTCTCCCGTCGGAGGTGACGAGCGTGCGTTCCCTCCCCCGCAGCTCACCGAACGGCTCGCTGGCCTCGGCGTCGGGGCGCAGCCTGATCCGGCCGACCGCGTAGCGCTTGGCCAGTGCCGCTGCCGCGACACCGGCGGAAGCCGCACCGACGAGCGCGCCGGCGATTCCTACCCTGCGCCGTGTTGTCGTCGTCGTCATGTCCCCGATCCTTCTCCGCTCATGCCCGCCGGGAGGTGCCCGTCGTCACTCCGAACGCCTGTGCTCGTAGACCCGCGGCACGCGCGAGCCGATCCTGGTCACGATCTCATGCGTGATCGTGCCGAGAGTATCCGCCCACTCCTGAGCGGTCGGCTCGCCCCCGTCACCTGGCCCGAACAGCACGACCTCGTCCCCTGCCGACAGGGGGTCGTCTCCCATGTCGATCATGAACTGGTCCATGCACACCCGGCCGGCGATCAACCTGCGCCGCCCGCCCGCCAGCACCTCGGCCCGCCCCGTCGCGTGCCTGAGAATGCCGTCCGCGTATCCGAGCGGCACGAGGCCCAGCGTGGTCTCGCGCTCGGTGACGTAGAGGTGAGCGTATGACACACCCGAACCCTCCGGCACCCGCTTGACCAGGCCAATCTGCGCCACGAGCGTCATCGCCTGCCGGAGGCCGAAGTCGCCCAGCTCGGGGACGGGGCTCAGGCCGTACATCGCGATGCCCGTCCTGACCATGTCGAAGTGCGCCTCGGGGAGGGTCACGGTGGCGGCGGAGTTGGCGAGGTGCCTGATCACGCCGGAGCCCGCCGCGCCCACCTGCTCGGCCATCTTCAGCGCCGTCTTGTACGTCTCCAGCTGCTGCCCGATCGACGGGTGGCCCGGGATGTCGGCGCACGCGAAGTGGGACCAGAGCCCGACGATCTCGATCACGCCCTCGGCCCGCAGCCGCATCGCCTGATCCAGCAGCCCCGGCCAGCCGGCCAGCGGGGCGCCGCCCCTGCTCATGCCGGTGTCCGCTTCCAGATGCAGCTTGGCGACGCGCCCCGTACGCCGGGCCGCCGCGGCGATCTCCTCGAGCAGTTTCTCGTCGGAGGCCGACACCTCGATGTCCTTGCCGAGCGCCTCGTCCAGCGGCTCGCCCGGCGTGATGAGCCACGCCAGGATCGGCGCGGTCACGCCGCCCTCTCTGAGTGCGAGCGCCTCCCTGACGAAGGCGGTGCCCAGCCGGCTCCCCCCGCCCTCCAGCACGGCCTCGGACGCCGGCACGAGGCCGTGCCCGTACGCGTCGGCCTTGACGGCGCCCATCAACTCCGCGCCGCCGGCCTGTTCTTTGAGCAGGGCCACGTTGTGCCTGATCGCATCGAGGTCGACCCGTGCCTCGGCTGGGGTGGCCATCGGGGAGTACATCCTTCTAGTGTGGCAGCTCACGCACGTGGTCGAGTGCGATTCCCACCCCTGACGCCCCCATGACGACCGACTTCCACCCCTGCCTCCTCGCCGCTCACCAAGCGAATCGCCTCCGGGACCGCCGAGGCCACATCGGCGGCGGCCAAGGGGGCGCCGTCGGCGGCGAGGCGGCCGGCGAGCCCGTGCAGGTACGCCCCGCAAGACCCCGCGTCGTAACAGCTCAACCCCTGGGCGAGCAGTGCCCCCGCCACACCCGACAGCACGTCACCGGTCCCCCCGGTGGCCAGCCAGGACGTGCCGGTGGCGTTCACCCGCACCGGCCGGGAGTCCTCGGCCACCACCGTGGTGGACCCCTTGAGCAGCACGGTCACCCCCAGTTCGCCCGCGGCCCGCCGAGCGTGCTCCAGCCGGGCCGCCTCGATGGCGTCGCGGTCGACGCGGATGAGCCGCGCCAGCTCCCCGGCATGCGGCGTGATCAGGACAGGCGCGGACCGCCGCAGCAGCGCCCGGTCCCGGGCCACCACCGTCAGCCCGTCGGCGTCGATCAGCACGGGCACGTCGGACGCGAGCACGCCGGCGACCAGCTCGTGCGCCCACTCCCCGGTGCCCAGCCCAGGCCCGATCACCCAGGCCTGCACCCGCCCCACGTCGTCGATCGAAGGCCGGTCCAGCTCGGTGACCACCGCCTCGGGCCAGTGCGAACGCACCTGCGCGACCGGCGCGCTCGGCCCCACGTACCGCACCATCCCCGCCCCGGCCCGCAGCGCGCCCCCCACGGCCAGCACGGCGGCGCCGGTGAACAGGTCGCTCCCCGCCGCGACGCCCAGCACACCCCTGCGGTACTTGTCCGACTCCTTGCCCGGGCGCGGCAGCAGGACGTCCACGTCGGCCGAGGTCAGCGCCGCGACGTCGGGATCGGGCAGGTACGCGCCAAGCCCGATGTCCACCAGCTCGACCCTCCCCGCCTGCTCGGCGCCCGGATCGACGAGCAGCCCCGTCTTGTACGCCCCCATGGTCACGGTCACCCGGGCCCGCACCGCAGTGCCGTCCACCCGCCCGCTGCTCGCGTCCACCCCGCTGGGCACGTCCACCGCCACGATGAGGCCGCGGGCCGCGTTCGCCTCCTCGACGAGCTCCCTGTACGGCTCCCGCAGCGCCCCAGTGGCCCCGATCCCGACGAGCCCGTCGATGATCAGGTCCGCGTCCTCCAGCGAGGCCCGGTCGACGACCCGCCCCCCGGCCTGACGGAACGCGGCGAGCCCGGCCTCGTGCGTCTTCGACCCGGCCAGGATCGCGCCCGCCCAGGCGCCGCGTCTGGCCAGGCGTTCGCCCGCGTAGAGCGCGTCACCGCCGTTGTCGCCGCTGCCGACGAGGAGCACGACGCGTTTGCCGTACACCCTGCCCAAAAGGTCGGCGCAGACGGCGGCGAGCCCCGAGGCGGCCCGCTGCATGAGCGTGCCCTCGGGCAGCCGCGCCATCAGCTCGTGCTCGGCGCCCCGGATCTGGTCTGCGGTGTAGGCAGTGTGCATGATCCGAAGCTATCCCTCCGCGATCACATAGGCCACGGCCACGCCCGCGTCGTGGCTGAGCGAGATGTGCCACCGCTTCACCCCGAGGTCGTACGCGACCTCCGCGGCCCTGCCGGTGATCCGCAGCTCCGGTTTGCCGGCCTCGTCGCGGCGCACCTCGGCCTCGCGGTGGTCCAGCCCCGCCGGGGCGCCGAGCGCCTTGGCCACGGCCTCCTTGGCGGCGAACCTGGCGGCCAGCGACTGCACCGGCAGCTCCCGCTCGCCCTCGGTGAACAGCCGCTCCCTGAGCCGCGGTGTCCGCTCCAGCGACGCCTCGAAGCGGGCGATGTCCACGACGTCCACGCCGATGCCCAGGATCATCACCCCAGCGTACTCAGAACAGCCCCCGCTCCCACGGACCCCAGATGGCGAAGGACCTGCCCTGTTTGGCCTGCACGTTGACGTACAGCGTGTGGCCGCCGGGCCCGAACGTCGAACCCGCGAACTCCGCGCCAGGATCGCCGGAGATCGGCTCCAGGCGGCAGAAGTCGAAGATCTCCCCCGACTTCGTGAGCCCCCGAAGGTAGTTGTCGCCGTCGCCGTCCTCGCACAGCACGAGCGTGCCGCGTCTGCTGGCGGTCACGTTGTCCGGCAGGTCGAGCACGGCCGAGCGCGGCGACTCGTAGACGAGCTTGAGCCGCCCGCTCCACGTCTCGTACGCCCACACCTGCCCCCGCCCCTTACCGAACCCGGACGGCGGCGTGTCGCCCTGCGCGGTGGCCCCGCCTTGAGTGGAGACGAAGTACACGACGCCCTGGTGGAAGACGGTCCCCTCCAGCCTGGAGAAGATGGCCGCCCCCGCCTCGCGCCCCTGCCGGCCCACGGCCTGTACGGCCTCGTCGTTGTCCGGCCTGCCGGTGAAGGCCGGGTCAGGCTCGTCGATGTCCACCCAGACGGTCTCGTACGCCGTCCCCGGCTGCTGTCCCACGGACAGGTCCTTGCGCTTGGCGCCCTTGACGGCGAGCATCTGCAGCCTGCCCCCGTCGAGCAGCCGCCCGGCCTGTACGGGGTGCTTCGGCGGCAGGTACCGGTAGAACCCGGAGGGGAAGGAGAAGTTGTCCTCGGTCATGTAGAGCGCGCCCGTCGAGGGGTCGAACGCCACCGACTCGTGCGGGAAGCGGCCGGCCGACCTGATCGGCCTGGCGGTGGCGGCGCGGTTGACCGGCACCTCGAAGATGTAGCCGTGCTTCTGCGTGAGCTTGGAGTTGTCGCCGCCGGAGAAGTCGCCGGCCACGTCGGGGCCGTTGACCGTCTCCTCGCAGCTCACCCAGGCCCGCCACGCCATGGGGCCGCCCGAGCAGTTCATCATGGTGCCGTTCAGCGAGGGAGCGCTCTGGATCACCTCGCCGTAGCGGGTGACGCGTAGGGTCGAGGTGCCGCCCCCGGCCATCGGGTCGTACGCCTTGTCCTTGTCGCCGAACGCGCCGACCGGGCCGTTGACCTCGTGGTTGCGGATGAGGATGGCGCTGCCGTGCGGCCCGGAGAAGGCCGCCATGCCGTCGTGCCTGCCCGGCACGGCCGATCCGTCGCTGAACTTCTCGCCCGCGGCGCTGAAGGAGCGGTACTTGAACCCGTCGGGCAGGTGCAGCCGCACCTTTCCGTCACGTAGATCTTTTACGGGCCTCAGCCGCGCGTACCCCTGCACCGGCTTGACGCCTCCCTGCGCTCCCGCGCAGGCGACTCCGGCGAAAGGCCCGGCGACGGCGATCACATTGGCGATGAAGCGACGACGGTCCATGAGACCTCCCAGCCCCGAACAGTAGCCGCAGGCACAGCCTCATATCCGTCATTCGCCAAGACGCATCTTCCTTCCCCGAACTGGGTCTCGGTAATCCCACGTCTTTATCCACAGGCTGTGGATCTCGTGGGGAGAGCCCCGGCCATGATCCGGTTTGTTCCTCATCGCTACGCTGCCTAGGTGAACAACGGCTACGTGGAACTGAGCAGGGAGCAGTGGAGCGAGCTCCGCAAGAACACGCCCTTGACTCTCACCGCAGACGAGCTGGAAGAGCTACGCGGCCTCGACGATCCCATCGATCTCACCGAAGTCACCGACATCTACCTCCCCCTCACCCGGCTGCTCAACCTGCACTTCACCGGGTCCAAGCAGCGCAGCAGCGTGCTGAGCGCGTTCCTCGGCCATCCCGATCAGCGCGTGCCGTACATCCTCGGCATCGCGGGCAGCGTCGCCGTGGGCAAGTCGACGACGGCGCGGCTGCTGCACACGCTGCTGGCCCGCTGGCCCGAGCACCCGCACGTGGAGCTGATCACCACCGACAGCTTCCTCCACCCGAACGCGGTGCTGGAGGCCAAGGGCATCATGCATCGCAAGGGCTTCCCGGAGAGCTATGACCGCAGGGCGCTGGTCAGGTTCGTGGCTGAGGTGAAGGCGGGGTCGGCGGAGGCGCACGCGCCGGTCTACAGCCACCTGGAGTACGACATAGTGCCCGGCGTCACCCAAATCGTGAAAAATCCGGATATCTTGATCATCGAAGGGCTCAACGTCCTCCAACCGGCCCCGCCCACCTCCCTCGCGGTCAACGACTACTTCGACTTCTCCATCTACGTGGACGCCAAGGTCGAGGACATCCGCACCTGGTACGTCGACCGCTTCCACAAGCTCCGCCGCACCGCCTTCGAGGACCCGAAGTCGTACTTCCGGCACATCGCGGAGCTTTCGTACGACGAGGCCACCGCCTTCGCGGTCAACGTCTGGCGCGACATCAACGAGCGCAACCTGGTCGAGAACATCGCCCCCACCAGGGGCCGCGCCGACCTCGTGCTCAAGAAGGGCGCCGACCACTCGGTCAGACGAGTACGCCTCCGCCAGACCTGACGACCTCCTTACGCGTCCCGAACGCCCGGAGTACTGACGGTCTACGTGACACGTCCCGCCTCCCTTCCCCGCCCAAAGGACTCCTGCCGAAGTACGGAGGGGCAGGGAGGCTGGGTCAATACGGCATCAACCGCGATAGACCACAATGGCGTGCGTGCTTCATCTCCGACTGATCAGCCCCGCCGCACGCACCGAAGAGGCGACGACGGTGTTGGAGGACTGCCCAGGCGTCACCAACATCGTCGTCCTGCCCGGCGCGGCCCGCGAGCCGGCCGGCGACGTGATCCTCTGCGACGCGGCGCGCGAGTCGGCGAACGAGGTGCTGAGCAGGCTCAAGTGGCTGGAGACTGAGGGCTCCATCGCCATCGAGCAGGTCGACCTGTCGCTGTCCAGCGCCGCGACCCACGCGGTGGACGAGGCGCCGGGCGACCCCGACGACGCCGTGGTGTGGGAGGAACTCGCGCACAAGGTGCGCGCCGACTCCCGCATCACGTGGGCGTACCTCACGTTCCTGGCCATCGCCACCCAGATCGCGGGCATCGGCATCCTGCAGAACTCGCCCATCCTGATCGTCGGCGCGATGGTGCTCGGGCCGGAGTTCGGCGCGGTCGCGGCCATCTGCTTCGGCCTGCTGCACGCCAGGTGGCACCTGATCATCGCCTCGTTCAGGACGCTCGTCGTCGGGTTCGCGGTGGCGATCGCGATCACGTTCGCCTGCGCGCTGGTCTCGAACTGGCTGAGCTGGATCGACATCGGCAACCTCGCCAGGAACGAGGAGGTCCAGTTCATCGTCAAGCCGGACCGGTGGTCGTTCATCGTGGCGCTGCTGGCCGGCGCGGCCGGGGTGCTGTCGATCACGGCGGGTAAGTCGTCGGCCCTGGTCGGCGTCTTCATCTCGGTCACCACGGTGCCCGCGGCCGGTTACGTGGCCGTCGCCCTGGCGCTGGGCGACTGGAACGAGGTCTCCGGCTCGGTGTCGCAGCTGGCGGTCAACATCCTCGGCATGGTCATCGCGGGCACCGGCACGCTGCTGGTCCAGCGGAAATTCTGGCCTCAAGTAGGACGGCGTTCATCCGTCTGAACGAGGCGGCGGCCCCGTGCGCCGGGTACGGTCAGGCACATGCACATCCTCGCCACCGAGGGGCTGACCAAACGCTTCCCCACCGTCACCGCGGTCGATCAACTCACGGTCACCGTGGGGCCCGGGGTCACCGGTCTGGTCGGGGCGAACGGCGCGGGCAAGTCGACACTGATCAAGATCCTTCTCGGCCTGCTGCCGCCCACCAGCGGCACCGCCAAGGTGCTCGATCTCGACGTGACCGCGCAGGGCGCCGAGATTCGCAGGCTCGTCGGCTACATGCCCGAGCACGAATGCCTCCCGCCCGACGTCTCCGCCACCGAGTTAGTCGTCCACCTCGCACAGATGTCCGGCCTGCCGCGCGCTGCCGCCCGCGAGCGCGCGGCCGACGTGCTCCGCCACGTCGGCCTGGCAGAAGAGCGCTACCGAGCCGTCGGGGGCTACTCCACAGGCATGAAGCAGCGCGTCAAGCTGGCCCAGGCCCTCGTGCACGACCCCAAGCTGATCTTCCTCGACGAGCCCACCAACGGCCTCGACCCGCGCGGCCGCGACGAGATGCTGACGCTGATCAGGCGCATCGGCACCGAGTTCGGCATCAGCGTGCTGGTCACCTCCCACCTGCTGGGCGAGCTCGAACGCATCTGCGACCACGTGATCGTCATCGACGCCGGGCGGCTGCTGCGCTCGTCCGCGATCGGCGAGTTCACCCAGGCCACGCAGACCGTCACGGTCGAGGTCGATGAGGGCCTGGAGCCGCTGGCCGCCCGCCTGACCGAGGTCGGGCAGACGGTCTCTCAGCAGGGCCGCATGCTGGTGGTCAAGGTGCTCGGGCCCGAGACGTTCGACGCGATCAGGGACGCCGCCGTCGACCTGGACCTCTGCCTCATCCGCCTCGAGCAGGGACGCCACCGCATCGAGGACGTCTTCAGGGAGGAGGTCGCAGGTGTCTGAGATCTACGACATCGGCTATCGCCACTACGACGGGGTCCGGCTGGGCCGCGGTCACTCGACGCGCGCGCTGGCCGTGCACAGCCTGCGCGGCATCTTCGGGCTCGGGCGCACGGCCCGCAGCAAGATCATGCCGTTCTCCCTCTTCGTCATCATGCTCCTGCCGGCCGTGGTGTCCGTCGCGACGATGGCCCTGGCGCAGCAGCGCATCCTCCCCTACAGCGCCTACGCCGTCATCATGCAGGCCGTCGTGGCGGTCTTCCTGGCCTCTCAGGCGCCCACCGTCGTCGCGCCCGACCTGCGCTACCGCGTGCTGCCGCTGTACCTGTCGCGTCCGGTCTCGATCGCCGAGTACGTGGGCGCCAAGGTGGCGGCGATGACCGTGGCGCTCTTCCTGCTGCTGGCGGTGCCGCTGACGTTGGTCTACGTCGGCGAGCTGGTGGTGGACATGCCCGGACCACCGGCCACCGGGGAGTTCCTCGGCGCGCTGGTCATGGCACTGGTGCTGGCGGTGCTGCTGTCGGCGTTCGGGCTGGCGCTGGCCTCGTTCACCCCGCGGCGCGGGCTCGGGGTGGCCTCGGTGATCGTCGTCTACCTGCTGTCGTCGGCGTCGGTGCCGTTGATCTACGGGACGCTCTACTCCTCCGGCTACGAGTCCGCGGCCGCCTGGGCCTGGCTGGCCAACCCGTTCTGGCTGGTGGACTCCGTACAGTCCTGGCTGTTCAACACCCCGCCGCACTCCATCGAGAGCGCCGCCTACCCGAGTGGCCCGGCCTCGGCGGCGATCCTCGTGGTGCTGGTGGGGATCGCCCTGGTCGCCCTCGCGCTGCGCTACAGGAAGGCGGCCTCACGGTGAAGATCGAGCTGTCGCAGGTTTCCCGCTGGTACGGCAACGTGGTGGCGGTCAACGACGTCACGATGACGATCGGTCCCGGCGTCACCGGCCTGCTCGGCCCCAACGGAGCGGGCAAGTCCACGCTCCTCCACATGATGGCGGGCTTCCTGGCCCCGTCGAGCGGTTCGGTCACGCTGGACGGGACCCAGGTCTGGAAGAACCATCACATCTACCGAAATATCGGCCTAGTCCCGGAACGGGAGGGTGTGTACGGCTTCCTCACCGGCTGGCAGTTCGTCCTCTCCGCCGCCCGCCTCCACGGGCTGGGCGACCCGATCGAGGCGGCCCGCAAGGCCCTGGCCACGGTAGAGATGGAGGAGCCCAAGGACCGCCGCGTGGAGACGTACTCCAAGGGCATGCGCCAGCGCGTCAAAGTGGCCGCGGCGCTCGTCCACGACCCGCCGGTGCTCCTGCTCGACGAGCCGTTCAACGGCATGGACCCACGCCAGCGACTCCACCTCATGGACCTGATCCGGGCCATGGGCACGGCGGGCAAGACGATCCTGTTCAGCTCCCACATCCTGGAGGAGGTCGAACGGGTCGCCCAGCACATCGAGGTCCTGGTGGCGGGGCGGCACGCGGCGTCGGGCAACTTCCGCGAGATCAGGCGCCTGATGACCGACAGGCCCCACCTGTTCATGATCCGTTCGAGCGACGACAGGAAGCTCGCCGCCGCCCTCATCCGCGACCAGTCGACGGGCGGCATCACCCTTCGCCCGGACGGCCTGGAGGTCCAGGCCGCCGAGTTCCGCCGCTTCGCCCGGCTCCTCCCCCGGGTGGCCCAGGCGGAAGGCGTACACCTGCACCAGGTCTCCCCGGCGGACGAGGACCTGGAGAGCGTCTTCTCCTACCTGATCAACCGGAGCACCTGATGAATCCAATAGTCGCGGGGATCACCTATCGGGCCCTGCTCGGACGCCGCCGGATCATCCTGCTCCTCCTGCTTCCGCTGGCCCTGATCGGCCTGGCGGTGCTCTTCCGCATACTCGGCGGAGACGACCAGAGAATGGCCGTCAACCTGATGCAGAGCTTCGCCATCAGCACCGTGCTCCCCCTGCTGGGCCTGATCGCCGGCACGGGCGTCATCGCTCCGGAGATCGACGACGGCACGATCATCCACCTGATGTCCAAGCCGATCTCCCGTCCGGTCATCGTCCAGACGAAGTTCCTGGTGGCGGCCTCGCTGATGGCCCTGTTCGGCGCCGTGCCCACATATCTGGCGGCCTGGATCCTGGCCGGCAACGAGGACGGCATCGCCCCGGGCTTCGCGCTGGGGGCCCTGGTGGCCGGCGTCGCCTACGCCGCCGTCTTCCTCCTGCTGGGCGTCATCACCCGGCACGCGGTCACGATCGGCATCATCTACGCGCTGGTCTGGGAGAGCGTGGTGGGCGGGTTCATCCCGGGCGCACGCAAGTTCTCGATCCAGCAGTGGGGCCAATCGGTCGCCGACCAGATCTCCGACTCGGCCTTTCTCAAGACCGACGTCGCCCTGAGCTTCGCCGCACCTGCCCTCGTCGTCGTCACGGTCGTCGGCGTCGTGTGGGCCGGCCGGCGACTCCGGGTCTTCTCGCTCACCGGGGACGAATAAGCGAACGGCCCGCGGGGTCACCCCGCGGGCCGTTCGAAGCGTCGCTCAGACGCAGGCCGTACGTACGACGTCGGCGAGGCGGTCCGCCACCTGGGTGGCGTGCTCCTCCGACGCGGCCTCCACCATGACCCGGATCATCGGCTCCGTGCCGCTCGGCCTGATCAGGACCCGGCCGGTCTCCCCCAGCTCCGCCTCCGCCGCCGCGACGGCGGCCAGCAGGTCGGGAGCCGAGGACTTGCCCTTGTCCACGCCCTTGACGTTGATCAGGATCTGCGGCAGCGGCGTCATCACCGAGGCCAGCTCCTTCAGCGAAACGCCCGACTTGGCCACCACGCCCAGCAGGTGGAGCGAGGTGAGCAGGCCGTCGCCGGTGGTCGCGTGGTCGAGCATGATGACGTGGCCCGACTGCTCCCCGCCCAGGTTGTAGCCCTCGGACTTCATGCGCGCGAGCACGTAGCGGTCGCCCACCGCGGTCTCCACCACGGTGATGCCCGCATCGCGCATGGCCAGCTTGAAGCCCAGGTTGGACATCACGGTCGCCACCACGGTGTCCTTGGCCAGCAGGCCCTCGCCGTGCATGGCGGCGGCGAGGATGGCCATGATGTGGTCGCCGTCGATGATCGCGCCAGTGTGGTCGACCGCCAGGCAGCGGTCGGCGTCGCCGTCGTAGGCCACACCGAGGTCGGCCCCGCGCGACACGACCACCTGCTGGAGCTTGTCCAGGTGGGTGGAGCCGTGGCCGGCGTTGATGTTGAGGCCGTCGGGCCTGGCGCCGATGGACTCGACCCTGGCGCCCGCGCGCACCAGCGCCTCGGGAGCCACCATGTGTGCGGCGCCGTGCGCGCAGTCGACCACGATGTTGAGCCCGTCGAGCGCGGCGTTCATCGTGGTCAGCACGTGAGAGATGTACCGGTTGGCCTCACCGTACGCTTCCCGCACCCGACCCACGCCAGAGCCGATGGGAAAGGTCCACTCCTCGCCCAGGCGCCGTTCGATCTCGTCCTCGACCGCGTCGGACAGCTTGAAGCCGCCACGGGCCAGGAACTTGATGCCGTTGTCAGGCGCCGGATTGTGCGAGGCCGACAGCATGACGCCGAGGTCGGCGCCGAGCGCGGCGGTGAGGTGGGCGACGGCCGGGGTGGGCAGCACGCCGAGGCGCAGCACGTCCACACCAGACGCCGCGAGGCCGGCGACCACGGCGGCCTCGAGAAACTCTCCCGAGGCACGCGGGTCCCGGCCTACGACCGCCACCGGTCGGCGCCCGGTGGCGGCGAACGCGCCGGCATCGCCGAGGACGTGAGCCGCCGCGACCGACAGGTCCATGGCGAGCTCCGCCGTGAGGTCGCGGCCGGCGACCCCACGGACCCCGTCGGTGCCGAAAAGGCGCGCCAACTTTAGCGCTTGCTGTACTGCGGAGCCTTGCGGGCCTTCTTGAGGCCGTACTTCTTCCGCTCCGTGGCGCGGGCGTCACGGGTGAGGAAGCCGGCCTTCTTCAGCGGCGGGCGGTTGACCTCGACGTCCAGGATCGCCAGGGCGCGCGACAGACCCATGCGCAGCGCGCCGGCCTGGCCGGTCACGCCGCCGCCGTCGATGCGCGCGATGACGTCGAACGCCTCCTCGGCGCCGAGCACCACGAAGGGCTCGTTGACGATCTGCTGGTGGACCTTGTTCGGGAAGTAGACGTCCAGCGAACGACCATTGATCGTCCACTTGCCGGTGCCGGGGACGATGCGCACGCGGGCGATCGCCTCCTTACGGCGGCCGGTGCCGTACGAGTTGCCCGTGGTGACGGGCTTGCGCACGGGCACATCAGCGCTGGCGGCGGACTCGGTGGTGTACTCGGACGGGAAGTCCTCGCCGGAGATTTCCTCCAGCTCGGCCTCGACGACGGCCGTCTCGACACCGGTGGGCTCAGCCACGGTTCTCCTCTAAATCTTTCGAACTACTACTGGGCGATCTGGGTGATCTGGAACTGCACCGGCTGCTGGGCCTGGTGCGGGTGCTCAGGACCCGCGTAGACCTTCAGCTTCTTCGCCATCTTCCGGCCGAGGGAGTTCTTGGGAAGCATGCCCTTCACGGCCTTCTCGACGGCCTTGTCCGGCCGCTTCTCCATGAGCTCGCCGTACGTGACGGAACGCAGACCGCCCGGGTAGCCCGAGTGGCGGTACGCCTTCTTCTGCTCAAGCTTGTTGCCGCTGAGCGCGATCTTGTCCGCGTTGATGACGATGACGAAGTCACCGGTGTCGACGTGGGGAGCGAAGATCGGCTTGTGCTTGCCGCGGAGCAGGGTCGCGACGTGGCTGGCCAGCCGGCCCAGCACGACATCGGTCGCGTCGATGACGTACCACTGACGCTGGACGTCGGCGGGCTTCGGTGAGTACGTGCGCACGGTCGTAGCCTTCTTTATGCTCGCGTCTTCGGCGCTGTCGGATGTGACAGCTACATTGGTCGGTCGGTGCGGGCACACGACGGCCCGGACCTTCCGTCTCCTCAACACGGGAGATGACGCCGGACGCGCCGCGCATTGGTCTCACGGACCTATGCACACAACGAACCTAAGCTACCCGCCCAAAGGCGCGCAGGTCAAAATGACCGGTAACCCGCTGTGAGTTTACCTGACCGCAGAACGGTTCGGTTTCGTTTCCCTGGGACCCCTTCTTTCCCAGGACCAGACATCCCTATCGTTAGCGGCGGTATGTGGCAGAACTCTCACCCCCGGCAAACCCAGCAGGGCGCTCGGCGCCGGAATCACCTGGGGGTGCTCGCCTGCCTCATGGCCGTGCTGTTCACGGGCGTACTGATCGGCCGGCTTACCGACGACACCGAGCCGAGCCGCCACGTCTACCTCAACGAGACCATCCCGCCCGCGGCCGCCACCGCCAACCCCGCGCCGACGACGGCCAAGAAGGCGCAGCAGCAGACCGAGATGATCCCCAGGACGCTCACCACCAAGGCCCAGCCGCGCGGCAGGACCACGCCCAGGGCCACCAGGACGCCCGAGGGCCAGGTCCCCGGGTTCAACACCCAGGACAACCCGGCGATGCTCAGCGACGGCAGCACCGGCGTGCAGGTGATGCCCGGGCTGGCGGCCAAGGTCGTCTCGCTCACCAACTCCGCCAGGTCCAGGCACGGCTGCGGGGCGCTCAGGGTGGACGGAGGGCTGAGCCGCTCCGCGCGTACGCACTCGCTGGAGATGGCGAGCACCAGGCAGCTCACACACAACTCCCCCGACGGCTCCTCGCCGTGGGACCGGATGGAGCGCGCCGGATACCACTGGGGCGCCGCGGAGAACATCGGTGCCGGGTACAGCACCCCCGAAGAGGCGGTGAGCGGCTGGCTCGGCAGCCCTGACCACCGCAAGAACATCCTCGACTGCGACCTGAAGGCCATCGGCGTGGGCGTCGCGTCCGGCCCGGACGGGCCATGGTGGACTCAGGACTTCGGAACCCGATGACGCACATCACGGTAATGTCGCCGCATGGGTTTTCCCGAAGGACGTGAAAACGGCGCCCCCTACGGGATGGGGAGCATGTTCCAACCCGCGGGCGGCGCTCAGGATGCTCAAGGCCGCCGCCGCGCTCAGGGCGGTCCGGGCGGTCCTCCTGCTCAGGGCGGTCCCGGTGGTCCCCCTGCGCAGGGCGGCCCCGGCTTTCCCGGTGGCCCGGGAGGTCCCGGCTTTCCCGGCGGCCCGGGGGGCCCCGGCGACGCCGGCGGCCCTGGCGCTCGAGGTGCTCACGCCGGTCCGGCCGCACCCGGCGGCCCGGAGGGTCCGGGCGCTCCGGGCGGGCCGGATGCTCCCGGCGGCGCCAACGCTCCGCGCGGTTCCCGCCGCTCCCGCAAGGGGCGCGCCGCCAATGACTCCGACAAGGACTCCGACAAGGACTCCGACAAGGAGCCGCAGAGCAAGCCCGAGAAGGCCCCGCAGAGCCGGATCGGCTGGAGCCCGTACGACGAGGGCCCGCGCTCGCGCGCCCCGCTGTGGTTCGCCATCGGCGGCATAGCGGTGCTCGGCCTGCTCGGCGGCGGCCTGGTGCTGATGTACAACGCCGACGAGCCCGTCACCACCCAGACCGCCGCCCCGCGCCAGACCGCCGCGCCGCTCCCGTCAGCGCCGCCCGGCAAGTACGGCTTCGCGGCCGAGCGCTCCACGGACCCCGAGCCGATCACGGTCACAGAGATCTTCGGCAAGAAGGGGAAGTTCAGCGTCTCGGGCCGGTCGTACGAGATGACAGTCACCAGCAAGGACAAGAAGTGCAGTGACGGCGCTCTTGGCGACGCCCTGAAGAAGGCGCTCAAGGACGGCAAATGCACCCAGCTCGTACGCGCGAGCTTCCGCGACAAGGCCGGCAAGGTGATCGGCACGATCGGCGTGGCCAACCTCAAGTCCAGCAAGTCGGCCGCCAGTGTGGCCAAGGTCGGCAGCACGACCAACTACGTGAAGCCGCTGGCGGGCAAGGACAGTGTCACCAAACAGCTCGGTTCGGGTGCCGGTGGTGCCAAGATCTGGACGCACGGTCACTACGCGATCATGGTCTGGTTCCAGAACAAGGACGGCACGAAGCCGGACAAGAAGGGCTCCAAGCAGGTCTTCGCCGCGATCAACGACATCACCAAGGCGACGGTCTTCAAGGCCCTGGACAACCGCACGCTGACCGGAAGCCCCCTCTAGCAAAACGGGCTTTGTACGCGTTAGGCAGCCAAACGGGATGCGGGATCCCACTGGGAACGCCCATACCGACATAACGATCTCGCTACTCTCGCTAGGCTCCCCCCTATGCGTGGCCAGGAACCCGGGTCCGAGCACGATCGCAGGGAAGCCGACAGCTCGGCCGCCCCAGCGACGCCACCGCCGAGCTTCGGGCAGATCAGCGAGCAAGACGCGCCATCGGCGTTCGCCTCTGCCGACGAGGCGGCGCGTGGCTCCGCCGACGGCGAGGCACGTGACTCCGCCGGCGGCAGAGCACGTGGCTCAGCCGACGACGTGACGTCCGCCTCGTCCGGCCGGCCGGCATCCGCGCCGCACGACGACGCGGCGCACGCGCCCTCCGACCGCTCGGCGCAGGCGCCCTTCAGCCCCTCGGCGTCCGCGGGCGCCGGGGGACGGCCTGCCATCCCCGTCTTCCACGGACCGCCGCCGAACCTCTCCGACCCGGACGAGGCGCCCGGCGCGCAGCCGTGGGAGGTCTCCGGAGACGACGCCGCGCCGTACGACTGGTTCGACGAGGCCGAGCCCACCCGACCGGGCGGGCTACGGCCGCTCGTCCCGCTCTCCGACGAGACCCGCCCGGGCCCTGCACCAGCCAACCGGCCCTCCGCCGAGCCGGACCGCCCAGGCCTTCCACCGGCCGACCGGCCTTCCGCAGAGCTGAACCACCCGGGCCTTGCGCCGGCCGACCAGCCCTCCGCCGAGCCGGGCCACGCGGGCCACGCACCCTTCGGACAAGCGGAGCATCCGCCGGAGCGGGCCGACCAGACGCGGGCCGGCCACGTACGCGCGATCCGGCCATGGGACGAGCCGGAGGCGGAGGCGGAGCCCGACGCCTGGCCGGTGGAGCCGGTCGTGCCCGGCGCGCCGTCCTGGGAGCCCCCGCCGGCGTTCACCGCCGCCGCCGCGGGCATGCCGGTGTGGCCCGCGCCCGTCAGCGACCCGCGCGCCATGCCGCCGTGGCCCGCCGCGACGGGCGAGCTGGTGGCCGAGCCCGACAACGACGACCCGAACACCCCCTTCGACCCGAACGCCACCAACCCGGAGGGCTTCACCCGCCCGGCCCACTACTTCGACCCGGAGACAGCGCGAAGGGAAGCGGCCCAGCGATCGTCCGCCGAACAGCCGGAAGCCACACGGCCGGGAGCCGTCTCCCCGCCGCGGCGGGAAGGCGCCCAGCACCCGCCTGCCTCCAGCGCCGCCAAGCCGGACGACGCCGCGCCGTCCAAGCAGGCGAGAGCCCCCCTCCCTGCCCCCATCGCCCCGCCGCAGGAGGAGACCCGGCCACTCGCCCACGAGGGCACCGCAAGGCCACCGGCGCAGTCCCCTCACGACACCAAGCAGCCGGCCCACTACTTCGACCCCAAGGCCGCCGAACGCGACATCCCGCCGGTCTGGCTCCCCGACCCTTCCAACCCGTCGGCCCGCCCGGCGGAGCCCGGCGACGTACCCGTCTGGCCGCCCAACCCCCCGGCCGAGGCCAAGCTGCCCGATCTCCCGTTCCCCCGCGACACCTGGGGGCAGAAGTCCCTCCCTCCGGGAGGCGGCCCCGCGTTCCCGAGTGGAGCGTTCAAACAGCCCCCGTTCCAGACCCCGCCCCCGCCGCCCGCCCCGCCCGGCAGGAGCAAGCGCGCCCTGTTCGTCACGCTGGGCGCCCTCGCCCTGGCCGGGGTGGCCACCGGCGGTTTCTTCGCCTACCAGGCGGTGAGCTCCCCGACACCCACCACGGCCGCGGCCCGGCCCAGCGCGTCCGGACAGGCGAGCTCCGAGCCGCCATCCGCCGCACCGTCCGCGGCACCCACCGACGCGCCCGGCGGCACGTCGATCCTCAACTCCGAGCAGACCGACCCGCAGAAGCTGTCGCTCTCCGAGGCGTTCCCGAAGAAGAAGGTGAGCGCGGCGGGCACGACGTTCACCAGGGTCAAGGCCGACGTGGAAACGAGCTGCGACAAGGTCGCCACGGGGGCCTTCGCCGACGCGCTGCGGAAGCAGAAGTGCGGCCGCGTGCTCAGAGCCACGTACGTCGACAGCAAGCGCCGCTACGCCGTCACCACGGGCATAGCGGTCCTCCCGGACAAGGACGCGGCCGCCGCCGCCGACCAGGCCAAGGACCTCTCCCACAACGTCTGGTTCCGTCCGCTCCCCGGCGCCGCGGGCTCGGGCGGCGAACGCGTGCACATCGCCGGCGGCTACGCCTCCGGCCTGGTGTGGGGCCGCTACATCGTCTTCAGCTACGCCACGTACGCCGACGGCCACACGCCCGAGTCCAAGGACAAGACGCTGCCCAAGGTCAGTGGGGCGCTGCGCGACCAGACGTCACTCGTCCTCGAACGCCGCGTCACCAAGGGCTGACTGCGGCTCACGGCGATCAGACGCGGTACGCACTCGCCGCGTGGCCTCGGCCCGCGCGGCGAGCTCCGCCTCCGCCGGGTAGCCCACCTCTTCCAGGCACAGCCCGTGCGCGGGCGCGACGTGCACCCCGGAGTCGCGTGCGGCCCGCGTCAGCACCTCGCCCGGCCACTCCACGGGCCGCCTGCCGTCGCCCGCCGAGAGCAGCGACCCGACCAGCGCCCGCACCATCGAGTGGCAGAACGCGTCCGCCACGACGGTCGCCACCAGCACCCCGTCCGGCTCGCGCACCCACTCCAGCCGCTGCAGCTCCCTGATCGTGGTGGCCCCTTCGCGCTTCTTGCAGAACGCCGCGAAGTCGTGCTCCCCGAGCAGCCGCGCCGCCGCCGCGTTCAGCGCGCCGACGTCCAGGGACCGGTTGTGCCAGACCACCTCATACCGCCGCAGCGGGTCCACGCCGCCCGCCATATCGCTCACCCGGTACGCGTACCGCCGGAACATCGCCGAGAAACGTGCGTCAAAGCCCCCAGGAGCCACGGAGACGCGAAATACGCGTACGTCCGGGGGCAGGACCCCGCCCAGCCGCCTGACAAGCGCAGAGAGCCGCTCATCGACGCTCAGCGGTCCGCGGTTCCCGTCGAGCTCGGCCAGAGAGCCCTCCGGCACGTCCACGTGAGCGACCTGGCCGCGCGCGTGCACCCCGGCGTCGGTACGGCCGGCCACCGTCAGCATGGCGGGCTCTTCGAGGCGCAGGATCCGGCCCAGTGCCTGCTCGATCTCGCCCTGGACCGTGCGGCGTCCCGGCTGCCTGGCCCATCCGGAGAAGTCGGTCCCGTCGTACGCGAGGTCTAGGCGGAGCCGTACCACGATGATCCTCCTTCAACTGAAAACGGGCCCGCACCCCACAGGGGTCCGGGCCCGTTTTGTCTGGCCTGAAAGATCAGGCCTCGTCCTTCTTCGCCTCGGCCTCGGCGGCCGGAGCCTCCTCCGCGGCGGTCTCCGCGGCGGGGGCCTCGGGAGCCTCAGCGGCCTCCTCGGCCTTGGGGGCCTCGGTCTCCTCCGCGGCGGGCGCCGGGGCCGTAGCGGCGGCCGGAGCCTCGGTGCGGCGGGTCGTGACGGCGTTCAGCGGCTCGGTCACCAGCTCGATGACCGCCATCGGGGCGTTGTCGCCCTTACGCGGACCGACCTTGGTGATCCGGGTGTAGCCACCCGGACGCTCGGCGAACGTCGTCGCGATCTCGGTGAAGAGGTGGTGTACGACGCCCTTGTCCTTGACGACGGTCAGGACCAGGCGACGGTTGTGGATGTCGCCCTTCTTCGCCTTGGTGATCAGGCGCTCCGCCAGCGGACGCAGGCGCTTGGCCTTGGTCACCGTCGTGCGGATCTTGCCGTGGCGGAACAGATCGGTGGCCAGGTTGGCCAGGATCAGCCGCTCGTGCGCCGGACTGCCGCCAAGACGTGCACCCTTGGTGGGCTTGGGCATTTTATTCTCCTTGTGGTTAACCCGCCCCGGCCGTACCAGGTACCGGAGTCGGGCCGGCGCCGCAGCTTCTCCGCGACGCCGTTACGTTCACCCGTATCCCGTCGCCTCGGGGACCTCAGCCCTCCGAAAGGCGCGCGGACAGGACCGCGGGAAGTGTCAGTACTGCTCGGTCTCGACGTAAGCGCTGTCGTCGTCGTCGTAGCCGCCCCCGGCCACCGCGCTCGGGTCGAACCCGGGCGGGGAGTCCTTGAGCGCCAGCGTCATCTCGTGCAGCTTCTGCTTGACCTCTTCGATCGACTTGGCGCCGAAATTCCTTATGTCGAGCAGGTCCTGCTCGCTGCGGGCGACGAGCTCGCCCACAGTGTGGATGCCCTCGCGCTTGAGGCAGTTGTAGGAGCGAACGGTGAGGTTCAGCTCCTCGATCGGCAGCGCCAGGTCGGCGGCCAGGGCGGCGTCGGTCGGCGACGGGCCGATGTCGATGCCCTCGGCCTCGACGTTGAGCTCACGGGCCAGGCCGAAGAGCTCGACGAGGGTCTTACCGGCGGAGGCCACCGCGTCGCGGGGCTTCATGGCCGGCTTGGTCTCGACGTCGAGGATGAGGCGGTCGAAGTCGGTGCGCTGCTCGACTCGGGTCGCCTCGACCTTATAGGTGACCTTGAGCACCGGGGAGTAGATCGAGTCGATCGGAATGCGACCGATCTCCTGGCCCGGCTGCTTGTTCTGGGCGGCGGAGACGTAGCCGCGACCGCGCTCGACGGTCAGCTCCATCTCCAGCTTCGCCTTGCCGTTGAGCGTGGCGATGCGGAGCTCGGGGTTGTGCACCTCGACACCGGCCGGCGGCGCGATGTCGGCGGCGGTGACCTCACCCGGACCCTGCTTGCGCAGGTACATCACGACCGGCTCGTCGTGCTCGGAGGAGACGACCAGTTCCTTGAGGTTGAGGATGATGTCGGTGACGTCTTCCTTGACCCCGGGAACGGTCGAGAACTCGTGCAGCACGCCCTCGATGCGGATGCTCGTCACGGCCGCGCCCGGGATGGACGACAGCAGCGTGCGACGGAGCGAGTTGCCGATGGTGTAGCCGAAGCCCGGCTCCAGCGGCTCGATGACGAACCGGGACCGGGTGTCGTCAATCGACTCTTCGAGAAGAGTCGGGCGCTGAGCGATCAGCATGTGTGGGTCTCCCCTTTTTTCGTGTGGCGCCCGCTATATGACGCCACTCCGATAAACAGCGTAGTTGAGGTGCGGAAATCCGCACCTCAACTCAGGCTCACTTCGAGTAGTACTCGACGATGAGCTGCTCCTGGACCTGGGTGTCGATCTGCTGGCGAACCGGCAGCTGGTGAACCAGGACGCGGAGCTTCTCCGGCACGACGCCGAGCCACGCGGGAACGGTGCGCTCGCCCGCGGTCGCCCGAGCGACCTCGTAGGGCATCAGGTTGCGCTTGTTCTCGCGGACCTCGATGATGTCGTGCTCGCGAACGCGGTACGACGGGATGTCGACCTTCTTGCCGTTCACCAGGAAGTGCCCGTGACGGACCTGCTGGCGGGCGGCGTCACGCGACTGCGCGAAACCGGCGCGGTAGACCACGTTGTCGAGCCGGCTCTCCAGGATCTGGAGCAGCACCTCACCCGACTTGCCGGTCTTGCTCGCGGCTTCCTCGTAGTAGTTGTGGAACTGCTTCTCGAGGACGCCATAAATGCGGCGGGTCTTCTGCTTCTCGCGAAGCTGAAGCTGGTACTCGGACTCCTTGGGACGTCCGCGGCCGTGCTCACCCGGCGGGTAAGGACGGATCTCGATGGGGCACTTGGCGGACTCACACTTGCTGCCCTTGAGGAAGAGCTTGGTCTTCTCGCGACGGCAGAGCTTGCAGTCCGCGCCCGTGTAACGAGCCATTTCTCTGTATCTCCTGGGCTAATTCAGACGCGGCGGCGCTTCGGCGGGCGGCAGCCGTTGTGCGGAACCGGGGTGACGTCCTGGATCGAACCCACCTCGAGGCCGGTGGCCTGCAGCGAGCGGATCGCGGTCTCGCGGCCGGAGCCGGGACCCTTGACGAAGACGTCGACCTTGCGCATGCCGTGCTCCATGGCGCGGCGGGCGGCGTTTTCCGCGGCCATCTGCGCGGCGAACGGGGTGGACTTACGGGAGCCCTTGAAACCCACGTGGCCGGCGCTGGCCCAGGAGATCACGTTCCCGTTGGGGTCCGTGATCGAGACGATCGTGTTGTTGAACGTGCTCTTGATGTGGGCGTGCCCGTGAGCGACGTTCTTCTTCTCCTTGCGGCGCACCTTCTTGGGCGCGCCCTGACGGCTCTTAGGAGGCATTGCTTGCCATTACTCCTGAGGTCTTCGGTCCGCGGCTGTGGACTACTTCTTACCGGGCTTCTTCTTACCGGCCACGGTCTTCTTCTTGCCCTTGCGGGTGCGCGCGTTGGTCTGCGTGCGCTGACCGTGGACGGGCAGGCCCTTGCGGTGCCGGATGCCCTGGTAGCAACCGATTTCGATCTTGCGACGAATGTCGGCCTGGACCTCGCGGCGCAGGTCACCCTCGATCTTGAAGTTCGCCTCGATGTAGTCACGCATCGGGACGAGCTCGGTGTCGGAGAGCTGGTGGACGCGGAGGTCGCCGCTGACACCGGTGGCCTGGAGGATCTCCTGGGCGCGGGTGCGGCCGATTCCGTAAATGTAGGTGAGAGCGATCTCCAGCCGCTTGTCGCGGGGGAGGTCGACGCCAACCAGGCGAGCCATGGTCGGGCATTCTCCTTCTTTGTGGCGGAGGTCTTGCGCCGCACTACCCCTCCCCAATGCCCGGGGTGAGGGCCCCGGCCTCCGACCGGGGGTTTCCCGAGTGGTTCGGACCCTCGAAAGAGTCCGCCTGCTCAAGTGTGAGACGCGATTACTGACTCAGGCTCCTCATGCGTCGAGCCCGCTCCCTCATGTCGGGGCGGACTCGGAGGAGCCTTGCGGCGACTAGCCCTGGCGCTGCTTGTGGCGCAGGTTGTCGCAGATCACCATGACGCGACCGTGCCGGCGGATCACCTTGCACTTGTCGCAGATCTTCTTGACGCTCGGCTTTACCTTCATTGTCCTTCGTGATTCCTCAGACGTCTTACTTGTATCGGTAGACGATCCGCCCACGACTAAGGTCGTAGGGGCTCAGTTCAACGACTACCCGGTCGTCCGGCAGGATCCGGATGTAATGCATCCGCATCCGCCCGCTGATGTGGGCCAGGACCTTATGGCCGTTGTCGAGCTGCACCCGGAACATCGCGTTCGGGAGCGACTCGACCACAGTGCCCTCGATCTCGATGGCGCCGTCTTTCTTGGCCAAAATTCCTCGCGTTTCACTGATCGATCGTCTGAGGCTCCGGTTCACTAAGCAGCCGCGACCTCACGCTTCGGAGAGAGCGGCGACCGGCAACGGTCACCGACGCGTGATAGTCATAGTGAGCCGACTAAGGAGTGTACGACACCTGAGCTCAAAACGCGAAACGCGTGCCAGGCGTCCTGACACAACCATGTGAGAGTTTACCCCACCTTCGCGCCGCACAGTCCCCGGCAGCGAAAGACCCGCCGGGGGAGAGATCCCGGCGGGCCTTTCAGGGGGACAGAGGACTCAGTAGATGCGGTGCACCGGCCCGCAGTACGTGGACGGGCTCCCCCAGCAGGTGTACGTGTAGAGCTTCTTGATCCCGTACTTCGACCAGGTCGCCTGGTACGAGCCGTCCCACCCCTGGTAGAACTTGTGCCAGCCGCCGCCGGAGTAGTACTTGAACCAGACGTACCCCTTCTTCGGGGTGGCCTCCTTGCCGTACCAATGGGTGTAGACCTTGCCGTTCTGCTTCCAGGTCTTGCCGTAGGTGTAGGCCTTGTGGCTGCTCGAGTAGTACTTGCCCCAGCTGCTGATCGACCCGGTGGTCGACTGGGTGGACGCCTGGGCGGCGGGGGCGACGGCGAGGCCGGTGACGGCGATCGAGCCGGCGAGGGCGGCGGCTGCGAGGACCTTGCGCATTTGGATTTCCTCCGTGAGTCGTGTTCTCGACACCACTCACGTTAGAAATCCAGACATATCCGTACTGCGGAGGAATGCACACAGTGCACTAGTGCACAAAGCCCTACCGGTGCTTCTTGGGCGGAGGCCCCCCGAAGACGGTGCTGACCAGGAGGATGACGCCCCACGGGCCCATCACCCACAGCGGCCAGGGATAGATCACGTGCTCCGCCGTGATGCTCACGATCAGCCAGATCACCCAGTTGATGCCGCTGGCCGTGGCCCAGGCGCCCCAGGCAGCCTTCATGCCGGGATGCATGCCGCCGCGCCGCTCGGGGCTCTTGGACACCTTGGCGGGCGGGTGGCGCAGATCCACGTCCGGCAGGTCGGACGTCAGCTTGGCCAGCTCCCCGTACGTCTTGCTCGTGTAGAGCTGCTCCAGCCGCTCGTTGAACTCGTCCATCGTGATGCGACCCTGCGCGGCGTGCTCGCGGAGGATGGCGGCGACGCGGTCGCGATCGGCGTCGGAGGCTCGCATCTCGGGGCTGTTCGCCATCCCACCCACTCCCGGGGGTCAGTTCTGCAGTTGGGACAGGCGCTCTTTGCCCCCGTCCAGGGCGGTTAGCACCCAAGGACCATTATGTGTCACCGCGACGCTGTGCTCGAAGTGTGCGGAGTGCTTGCCGTCGATCGTCACCACGGTCCAGTCGTCGGCCAGCACGCGGGTGCGCTCGGTGCCCAGGTTCACCATGGGCTCGATCGCCAGGCACATGCCCTCTTCCAGCGCCGGGCCCCGGCCGGGCCTGCCGTGGTTGGCGATCCACGGGTCCATGTGCATCTCGGTGCCGATCCCGTGGCCTCCGTACTCCGGAGGGATGCCGTAGCGGCCCTGCGACTTGACGTACCGCTCCACCTCGTAGCCGATGTCGGAGAGGTTGCGGCCGATCTTCAGCGCGGCGATGCCGCGCCACATGGCCTCTTCCGTGATCCGCATCAGCTCGGTGAGCTTCGTGTCCACCTCACCGACCGGGACGGTGACGGCCGAGTCGCCGTGCCAGCCGTCCAGGATCGCGCCGCAGTCGATGGAGATGATGTCACCCTCGCGCAGCTTGCGGGCGTCCGTCGGGATGCCGTGCACCACCTCGTGGTTGACCGACGCGCAGATCGTCGCGGGAAAGCCCTGGTAGCCCTTGAACGACGGGATCGCTCCCTCGTCCCTGATCGCCTTCTCGGCGATGACGTCGAGGTCGAGCGGCGTCATGCCGGGCTCGACCGAGTGCTTGAGCAGGTCGAGCGTGCGCCCGACCACCAGGCCTGCCGCCCGCATCTTGTCGAGCTGCTCCGGCGACTTGATCTGGATGCCGTGTCTGTTGCGTTTGAACATCTTCTGCCCCCCTGGGTCACTCAACGGGCCACCTGGGGGCCCAATTCCCCCACAATAACCGCGAGGTGGCACGGAAACCCGTGCCACCTCCGCAAATCGGTCGTACTTGGTACTAACCCATGAACGGGCGGATCGCCTCCATGGCCCGCTGAGTGACCTCCTCGACCGGGCCCGTCGCGTCCACACCTACGAGAATGTCCTCGTCGGCGTAGTAGGAGACCAAGGGCGCCGTCTGCTCCTGGTAGACCTCCAGGCGGTGCCTGACGGTCTCCTCCTTGTCGTCGTCACGCTGGAAGAGCGTGCCCCCGCACGCGTCGCACTTGTCGTCCTTCTTGTCGTCGAACTCGACGTGCCAGATGCGGCCGCACTGGCTGCAGGTGCGCCGACCGGCCAGCCGCCTGACCACCTCGTCGTCGTCGACGACGAGCTCGAGCACGAGGTCGAGCGCCAGGCCCCAGTCCTTGAGCATGTCGCGCAGGATCTCGGCCTGCGCCACGTTCCTCGGAAAGCCGTCGAGCAGGAACCCGTCCTGCGCGTCCTCCTCGCCCAGACGGTCACGGACCATGGCGATGGTGACCTCGTCGGGTACCAGATCACCACGGTCCATGTACGTCTTGGCAAGCTTGCCAAGCTCCGTGCCCCCCGAGACGTTGGCACGGAAAATGTCACCTGTCGAGATCTTCGGGATGGACAGGTTCGATGCGATGTACTGGGCCTGCGTCCCCTTACCCGCTCCGGGGGGCCCGACCAGAACGAGACGCACTACCGCAGGAAACCTTCGTAGTTACGCTGCTGCAGCTGGCTCTCGATCTGCTTAACGGTGTCCAGACCGACGCCTACCATGATCAGAATACTCGTCCCTCCGAACGGGAAGTTCTGGCTCGCACCGGACACCGCCAGCGCGATGATCGGGACCATGGCGATCAGACCCAGATAGAGCGAGCCCGGCGCGGTCAGACGAGTGAGCACGAAGTTCAGGTATTCAGCCGTCGGCCGGCCGGGGCGGATGCCCGGAATGAAACCACCGTACTTCTTCATGTTGTCGGCGACTTCAGTGGGGTTGAACGTAATGGACACGTAGAAGTACGTGAAGAAGATGATCAGCACGAAGAACGTGCCCATGTAGATCGGGGTGTCGCCCGTGGCCAGGTTCTGGGAGATCCAGCGGATGGCCGCGTTGTCGGTGGACTGGAAGAGCGACGTGAGCAGCTGCGGCAGGTAGAGCAGCGAGGACGCGAAGATGACCGGGATGATGCCGGCCTGGTTGACCTTCAGCGGGATGTACGTGGACGTGCCGCCGTACATCCTGCGCCCGACCATCCGCTTGGCGTATTGGACGGGGATGCGACGCTGCGCCTGCTCGACGAAGACCACCGCGGCGATCATGAAGATGCCGACGACCATGACCACGGTGAACGTGAACTTGTTCGCCTGGAAGATGTTGGTCAGCTCGGACGGGAAGACCGCGACGACCTGCGTGAAGATCAGGATGGACATGCCGTTGCCGACACCCCGGTCGGTGACGAGCTCACCGAGCCACATGATCACCGACGTACCGGCGGTCATGATGACCACCATCGTGATGATCGAGAAGATGTTGTCGGGGTCGCGCAGGACGTCCTGCTGGCAGTTCGGGAAGAGCTGGCCGGTGCGGGCCAGCGCGATGAAGGCGGTCGACTGCAGGACGGCGAGCCCGATGGTCAGATAACGCGTATACTGCGTGATCTTGGCCTGGCCGGCCTGCCCCTCCTTCTTCAATGCCTCGAGGCGTGGAATCACGACGACGAGCAGCTGGAGAATGATGCTCGCGGTGATGTACGGCATGATGCCCAGCGCGAACACCGACAGCTTCAGGAGCGCACCGCCGCTGAAAAGCTGCACCATCCCGTAGATGTTGCCGGCGGCTCCGTTACGGGCCTGCTCGAAACAGGCCGCGAGGTTCTGGACGTGAACTCCCGGAGTCGGAAGAACCGAGCCGAGACGGAAAAGCGCGATGATGCCCAGCGTGAAGAGCAACTTCTTGCGCAGGTCCGGTGTCCGGAACGCCCGGGTAAACGCGGTCAGCACGGTCCCTCCTGCGCGCCTTTACGGCGGTGTGAGTATGCGATGGTGCGGGGATCTGCCATCTCAAGTCTTAGGTCTGACGAGCCGGACAGAAGCCTGCCGTCTCGCGAACTCTAACGCACTACGGGCGTGGGGGCATTTGTCAAAGCCCCCACGCCGCGTAATAGCTCTTACAGCTCGGTAACGGAACCACCGGCAGCCGCGATCTTCTCCTTCGCGGAGGACGAGAAGGCGTGAGCCTGAACGTTCACCGCAACGGAGATCTCGCCGGTGCCGAGCACCTTCACGAGCTGGTTCTTACGGACAGCACCCTTGGCGACCAGCGCCTCGACGGTGACCTCGCCACCCTCGGGGAACAGCTCGCCGAGCCTGTCCAGGTTGACGACCTGGTAGGTCGTCTTGAACAGCGCGTTGGAGAAGCCCTTGAGCTTCGGCAGACGCCTCTGCAGCGGCACCTGGCCACCCTCGAAACCGAGGGGGACCGTCGTACGGGCGTGGCTGCCCTTGGTGCCGCGACCGGCGGTCTTGCCCTTCGACGCCTCGCCGCGACCCTTGCGGATCTTGGCCTTGTTGGCGCCAGGGGCGGGACGCAGGTCGTGAATCTTGAGCGGAGCCTTGTCAGTCATGACTAGTCGACCTCTTCCACCTCGACGAGGTGCGTCACCACGGAGACCATCCCGCGAATCTCGGGCCGGTCCTCCTTGACGACGACGTCGCCGATTCGCTTCAGGCCAAGCGAACGCAGCGAGTCACGCTGGTTCTGCTTGCCACCGATCTTCGAGCGAACCTGAGTGATCTTCAGGCGTGCCATGACTAGCTCACCGCCTTCGCGGCCGCCGCCTCGGCGAGACCCTCGCGCTGAGCCTTCAGCATCCGGGCCGGGGCGACGTCCTCGATCGGCAGGCCACGGCGGGCGGCGATCTCCTCGGGCCGCGAGAGGCCCTTCAGAGCCGCCACGGTGGCGTGCACGATGTTGATCGGGTTGTCGGAGCCGAGCGACTTCGACAGCACGTCGTGGATGCCGGCGCACTCCAGCACCGCACGCACCGGACCGCCGGCGATGACGCCGGTACCGGCCGAGGCCGGACGCAGGAAGACGACACCGGCCGCCTCCTCGCCCTGCACGGTGTGCGGGATGGTGCCCTGGATCCGAGGCACCTTGAAGAAGTGCTTCTTCGCCTCTTCGACGCCCTTGGCGATGGCCGCGGGCACTTCCTTGGCCTTGCCGTAGCCGACGCCGACCAGGCCGTTGCCGTCACCGACGACGACGAGGGCGGTGAAGCTGAAGCGACGACCACCCTTCACGACCTTGGCCACTCGGTTGATCTTCACTACGCGCTCGATGTACGAGACGCCCTTGTCGGCGGCGCCACCGCGGCGATCGTCACGACGGTCCCGCCGCTCGCCACCGGTGCCGCCACCGCGACGCGGAGCTGCAGCCATCAGTGGTTCCTCATCTCAGTTGCCATCAGAATTCGAGCCCGCCTTCGCGGGCGCTGTCCGCCAGAGCCGCGATACGGCCGGCGTAGCGGTTGCCACCGCGGTCGAAGACGACCTTGGTGATCCCGGCTTCCTTGGCCCGCTGAGCGAGGAGCTCGCCGACCTTCTTCGCCTTCTCGGTCTTGTCCGCCTCCAGCGTGCGCAGCGCCGCGTCCATGGTGGACGCGCTCACCAGCGTGTGGCCGACGGAGTCGTCCACGATCTGGACGAACATGTGACGCGTCGAGCGGTTGACGACCAGGCGCGGACGCTCGGCCGTACCGACGACGAACTTGCGGACGCGGCGGTGACGGCGGGCCCGCGAGACGGTGCGGGCAGCCGTGTGCTTGCTGAACGCAGTCTTCGGAGCCATGCCTACTTACCAGCCTTTCCGACCTTGCGGCGGATCTGTTCTCCCTGGTAGCGCACGCCCTTGCCCTTGTACGGGTCGGGCTTGCGCAGCTTGCGGATGTTGGCCGCGACCTCGCCGACCTTCTGCTTGTCGATGCCGTCCACGTGGAACAGGGTCGGCTTCTCGACGCGGAAGGTGACGCCCTCGGGGGCGTCCACGATGACCGGGTGGCTGAAGCCCAGTGAGAACTCCAGCTGCGTCGGGCCCTTGGCCTGGACGCGGTAACCGACTCCGACGATCTCCAGGGACTTGGAGTACCCCTGGGTGACGCCCTGCACCATGTTGGCGATCAGCGTCCTGGACAGGCCGTGCAGCGCACGGACCTTGTTCTCGTCGTTCGGCCGGGAGACGGCGATGGCGCCGTCCTCGTCACGAGCGACCGTGATGGGGTCGGCGACCCTGTGATTGAGCGTGCCCTTCGGGCCCTTGACCTGGACATCCTGACCGTCGATCGTGATGTCTACGCCGCCGGGCACAGGGATGGGCAGCCGTCCGATTCGCGACATGCTGTGTTCCTCCCCTCTACCAGACGTAGGCGAGGACTTCCCCGCCCACACCACGCTTGCCGGCCTGCTTGTCGGTCATGAGCCCGGCGGACGTCGAGATGATCGCGACGCCCAGCCCGCCCAGGACTCGAGGCAGGTTGTCCTTCTTCGCATAAACCCGCAGACCGGGCTTGGAAACCCGGCGCAGGCCCGCGAGCGAACGCTCACGGGTAGGCCCGAACTTGAGCTCCACCACGAGGTTCTTGCCAACCTTGGCGTCTTCGACGCTCCAGGACTGGATGTAACCCTCCTGCTGGAGGATCTCGGCGATGTGCGCCTTGATCTTCGAGTACGGCATCGACACGCTGTCGTGGTATGCCGAATTCGCGTTACGCAGACGTGTCAGCATGTCTGCGATCGGGTCGGTCATCGTCATGGCCAGTGGCCTTCCTCGCCGCGGTTTCCAGTCGGCCAAGCAGCGTTCATGGTCGAGTCCGCCTCAGCTCGCCCCAGGGGGCCGCTTCGGCTACCTCTCCGTGCTCTGCCGGTGGACCTTCGGCGTGGTCACGGACGCGGGTGCGTCCTTTTCCTACATGAATATGTGTGGCGGGCGATCACCCAAGGGGCGACTCGAGGCCGCCCCTAAGGTTATCTACCAGCTCGACTTGGTGATGCCGGGCAGCTCGCCCCGGTGCGCCATCTCGCGGAAGCACACGCGGCAGAGCCCGAACTTGCGGTAGACGGCGCGCGGCCGGCCACAACGCGAGCACCGGGTGTACGCCCGGACCTCGAACTTCTGCTTGCGCCCCGCCTTGGCGATCAGCGACTTCTTCGCCATTGGATCAGGCCTCCTTGAAGGGGAAGCCGAGGAGCTTCAGCAGCGCCCGGCCCTGGTCGTCGTTCGTCGCGGTGGTCACGATCGTGATGTCCATGCCCCGCGGACGGTCCACCTTGTCCTGGTCGACCTCGTGGAACATGACCTGCTCGGTCAGACCGAACGTGTAGTTGCCGTTGCCGTCGAACTGCTTGGGCGACAGGCCGCGGAAGTCCCTGATACGCGGCAGCGCCAGCGACAGCAGCCGGTCGAGGAACTCCCACATGCGGTCGCCGCGCAGCGTGACGTGCGCACCGATCGGCATGCCCTCGCGCAGCTTGAACTGGGCGATGGACTTGCGCGCCCGGACGACGGCCGGCTTCTGGCCCGTGATCACGGTGAGGTCGCGGACGGCGCCCTCGATGAGCTTGGAGTCGCGAGCCGCCTCGCCGACGCCCATGTTGACCTTGATCTTGGTCAGCGCCGGGATCTGCATGACGTTCTCGATGCCGAACTGCTCGCGAAGCTGGGCCGCGATCTCCTCGCGGTACTTCGTCTTGAGTCGCGGCGTCGGGCGCTCGGTCTCAGTGGTCGTGGCAGTCATCAGCTGTCCTCACCCGTCTCGTCGGCCTTCTTCTCGTCGGCCTTCTTGTCGGCGGGCTTCTCGTCCTTGAGCTTCTTCACGTTCGAGACGTGGATCGGAGCCTCCATGGTCTGCACGCCGCCGGTCTTGGCGCCGCGCGGACCCTGGTGGGTCTCCTTCGTGTGCTTCTTGATCATGTTGACGCCCTCGACCACCACGCGGTCCTCGCGCGGGAGCGCGGCGATGACGCGACCCTTGGCACCCTTGTCCTTGCCGGCGATGACCTGAACCAGGTCACCCTTCTTCACGGACAGCTTCGACATCACAGCACCTCCGGAGCGAGCGAGATGATGCGCATGAACTTCTTGTCACGCAGCTCACGGCCGACCGGGCCGAAGATACGAGTGCCGCGAGGGTCACCGCTGTCCTTGATGATGACGGCGGCGTTCTCGTCGAAGCGGATGTAGGAGCCGTCGGGCCGGCGGCGCTCCTTGACCGTGCGGACGACGACGGCCTTGACCACGTCGCCCTTCTTGACGCCCGTGCTGCCGGGCAGCGCGTCCTTGACAGTGGCGACGATGACGTCGCCGATACCGGCGTAGCGTCGGCCCGAGCCGCCGAGCACACGGATGCAAAGGATTTCCTTCGCCCCCGTGTTGTCGGCGACCTTGAGCCGCGACTCCTGCTGGATCACGTTGAACTCCTGTTAGTCGCGCCGGTTCTCATTTCTGAGCCTGGCGGAACCTGTCATTGTCTTGTTCCCACGGCCACAGCCCTCCTCAGAGGGCCGCACCGCAGGCGACGCGAGGCCGTTGGCCCCGCGTCCTTGGACGCCGTCATGGGGGCTCCGAGAGCCCCCACGAGGCGCGGTATATGTCGAGAGGGCTTACTTGGCCTTCTCGAGGATCTCCACGACCCTCCACCGCTTGGTGGCGGAGAGGGGGCGGGTCTCCATGAGCAGCACGCGGTCGCCCACGCCACAGGCGTTGGCCTCGTCGTGTGCCTTGTACTTGGTCGTACGGCGGATGACCTTGCCGTACAGACGGTGCTTGACGCGGTCCTCGACGGCGACGACGACGGTCTTGTCCATCTTGTCGCTCACGACGAGGCCCTCACGAACCTTGCGGAAGTTCCGCTGGTTCGCCGTCTCGGTGGTCTCGGTGGTCTCGGTCTCAGCCATCGCTCGTCTCCTTCTCGACCGTGACGATGCCCAGCTCGCGCTCGCGCATCACGGTGTAGATACGGGCGATCTCGCGGCGGACGGCGCGCAGCCGCCCGTGGCTCTCCAACTGACCGGTCGCCGCCTGGAAGCGGAGGTTGAACAGCTCCTCCTTCGCCTCCTTCAGCTTCTGGACGAGGGTGTCCTCGTCCTCCACCCGCAGCTCGCCGGCGGTCAGGCCCTTAGCCATCACGCCTCACCCACTTCACGCTTAACGATCTTGCACTTCATCGGGAGCTTGTGGATCGCACGCTGAAGCGCCTCGCGAGCGATCGGCTCCGCCACGCCGGACAGCTCGAACATCACGCGTCCGGGCTTGACGTTGGCGATCCACCACTCCGGCGAACCCTTACCGGAACCCATGCGGGTCTCGGCAGGCTTCTTGGTGAGCGGACGGTCGGGGTAGATGTTGATCCACACCTTGCCGCCACGGCGGATGTGACGGGTCATGGCGATACGGGCGGACTCGATCTGGCGGTTGGTCACGTAGGAGTGCTCAATCGCCTGGATGCCGAACTCGCCGAACGTGACCCTGGTGCCGCCCTTGGCGGCTCCGCTGCGGTCGGGCCGGTGCTGCTTGCGGTGCTTGACCCTGCGCGGGATCAGCATGGTCAGCTCCCTTCAGCACCCGGCTGCGCAGCCGGGCCGGTCTCGGGGGCGGCCTGCGAGGCCGCCTCAGTGCGGGGGGCGCGGTCGCCACGACCGCCACCACGACGGGGACGGTCACCGCCACCACGACGCGGACGGTCGCCGCCGCCACCACGACGGTCGTCACGCTCGCGACGCTGGCCGGCACGGGCGCCCGCGGCGGCCGCCTCGCGCTCGGCGCGGCTGGTCGGAGCCTCGCCCTTGTAGATCCAGACCTTCACGCCGATGCGGCCGAAGGTCGTGCGGGCCTCGTAGAAGCCGTAGTCGATGTCCGCGCGGAGCGTGTGCAGCGGCACACGGCCCTCGCGGTAGAACTCCGACCTCGACATCTCAGCGCCGCCCAGACGGCCGGAGCACTGGACACGGATGCCCTTGGCGCCCGACTTCATGGCGGACTGCATCGCCTTGCGCATGGCACGGCGGAACGAGACACGGCTGGACAGCTGCTCGGCCACGCCCTGCGCGACGAGCTGCGCGTCGATCTCCGGGTTCTTGACCTCGAGGATGTTGAGCTGAACCTGCTTCTTGGTCAGCTTCTCCAGGTCGCCACGGATACGGTCCGCCTCGGCGCCGCGGCGGCCGATCACGATGCCGGGACGCGCGGTGTGGATGTCCACCTGCACGCGGTCCGTCGTGCGCTCGATCTCGACCTTGGAGATGCCGGCCCGCTCCATGCCCTTCTGCAGCATGCGGCGGATCGCCACGTCCTCGGCGACGTACGACTTGTACAGCTTGTCGGCGTACCACCGGCTCTTGAAGTCGGTCGTGATGCCGAGGCGGAACCCGTGCGGGTTAACCTTCTGGCCCACTATCGGGTCCTTCCCTTCGGCTCGCGGGACTCCACGATCACAGTGATGTGGCTCGTCCGCTTGTTGATCCGATAGGCGCGACCCTGTGCACGCGGACGGAACCGCTTCAGCGTCGGGCCCTCGTCGACCCATGCCCGGCTGACGACGAGCGTCTGCGGGTCGAGGTCGAAGTTGTGCTCCGCGTTCGCCATGGCGCTGCTGAGCACTTTGTAGATCGGCTCGCTCGCCGACTGGGGAGCGAACTGCAGCACGGCCTGCGCCTCCGAAGCGGGCAGCCCGCGAATGAGGTCCACCACACGGCGGGCCTTCTGGGGCGTGACGCGGACGAACCGCGCCTGAGCCCTGGCTTCCATCGCTTTCTCCTACTTCCGGGACGCTTACCGCCGGCTGCGGCGGTCTTCCTTGACGTGGCTGCGGAACGTCCGCGTGGGGGCGAACTCTCCGAGCTTGTGGCCGATCATCGACTCGGTGATGAAGACCGGGACGTGCTTGCGGCCGTCGTGCACGGCGATCGTGTGCCCGAGCATGTCGGGAACGATCATGGAGCGCCGCGACCACGTCTTGATGACGTTCTTGGTGCCCTTCTCGTTCTGGACGTCGACCTTCTTCTGAAGGTGATCGTCCACGAAGGGACCCTTCTTAAGGCTACGTGGCATTTCGGCTGCTCCTACCGCTTCTTCCTCTTGCTCCGACGCCGGATGATCAGCCGGTCGCTGGCCTTGTTGGCCTGACGGGTGCGGCCCTCGGGCTTACCCTTCGGGTTCACCGGGTGGCGACCACCAGAGGTCTTGCCCTCACCACCACCGTGCGGGTGGTCGACGGGGTTCATCGCGACACCGCGAACGGTCGGGCGCTTGCCCTTCCACCGCATACGGCCGGCCTTGCCCCAGTTGATGTTGGCCTGCTCGGCGTTGCCGACCTGGCCGACCGTCGCCCGGCAGCGCACGTCGACCATGCGCATTTCACCGGACGGCATACGCAGGGTGGCGTACTGGCCTTCCTTGGCGAGCAGCTGGATCTGAGCGCCCGCGGAGCGGCCGAGCTTGGCGCCGCCGCCCGGACGGAGCTCCACCGCGTGGATGAAGGTACCGGTCGGGATGTTGCGCAGCGGCAGGCAGTTGCCCGGCTTGATGTCGGCAGCGGGGCCGTTCTCGATACGGTCGCCCTGCTTGAGGCCCGTCGGCGCGATGATGTAGCGCTTCTCGCCATCGGCGTAGTGGAGCAGAGCGATATTGGCGGTGCGGTTCGGGTCGTACTCGATGTGAGCGACCTTGGCCGGGATGCCGTCCTTGTCATGCCTACGGAAGTCAATGATCCGGTAGGCGCGCTTGTGACCGCCGCCCTGGTGGCGAGCGGTGACTCGGCCGTGTACGTTGCGGCCGCCCTTGCTGTGAAGGGGCGCAAGCAGCGACTTCTCAGGCGTGCTGCGGGTGATCTCGGAGAAGTCCGAGACACTCGACCCGCGGCGACCCGGAGTCGTCGGCTTGTACTTACGGATGCCCATCTTTTTCGTTCATCCTTCGTCGGTTACATGGGTGAGCCCGCCGCACCGAAGTGCGACGGTCTCAGCCCCGCGGGCCTAGCGGCCCGCTCACTATCTATGGCTGCTAGCCGATCTGACCGAAGATGTCGATCCGATCGCCCTCGACCAGGCTCACAATCGCGCGCTTGGTGTCGGGACGCTTGCCGTAACCGGTACGGGTACGCTTGCGCTTGCCCTGCCGGTTGATCGTGTTCACGCTGGTGACCTTGACCCCGAAGATCTGCTCGACGGCGATCTTGACCTGGGTCTTGTTCGCGGTCTTCTTCACCAGGAACGTGTACTTGTTGTTCTCATCGATCAGGCCGTAGCTCTTCTCAGAGACGACCGGCTTGATGATGATGTCGCGCGGGTCGGCGATCTTCTCCATCAGGCCTCTTCCTTCCCGCTGTTGCTCAGGCGAGCGATGACCTGGTCATACGCCTCTTGGGTGAAGACCACGTCGTCGGCCACGAGCACGTCGTACGTGTTGAGCTGCCCGGCGTCCAGCAGGTGGACCTCAGGCGCGTTGCGCAGGCTCAGCCAGGTCAGCTCGTCGGCCTCGTCGACCACGACGAGGACGCGCGGAGCCTGGGTGACCTTGCGCAGCGCCTCGAGGGCGGCCTTGGTCTTGGGCGTCTCGCCCGCGATCAGCGAGCTGACCACGTGGACGCGGCCGCCGCCGGCCCGGTCGGAGAGGGCCCCGCGCAGAGCGGCGACCTTCATCTTCTTGGGCGTGCGCTGGGAGTAGTCGCGCGGCACGGGGCCGTGGACGGTGCCACCGCCGGTGAACTGCGGCGCACGGGTCGAGCCCTGGCGCGCGCGACCGGTGCCCTTCTGGCGGTACGGCTTCTTGCCACCGCCGGAGACCTCACCGCGGGTCTTGGCCTTGTGCGTGCCCTGCCGGCGAGCGGCGAGCTGGGCCACGACCACCTGGTGGATCAGCGGCACGTTGACCTTGGCGCCGAACACGTCGTCCGGCAGCTCTACGGTGCCGGCCTTCGCCCCGCTCGCGTCGAGGACGTCAATGGTGGTGCTCACTTGGCAGCCCCCTTCTTGGCAGAGGTGCGGACGAGGACCAGGCTGCCGTTGGCGCCGGGGATCGCACCCTTGATCAGGATGAGACCCTTCTCGACGTCGACGGAGTGAACCTTGAGGCTCTGCACAGTGGTGCGGACGTTACCCATCCGACCAGCCATGCGCAGACCCTTGAAAACGCGGCCCGGGGTGGCGCAGCCACCGATGGAACCCGGCGAACGGTGCTTGCGCTGCGTACCGTGCGACGCGCCCAGACCACCGAAGCCATGCCGCTTCATGACACCGGCGAAGCCCTTGCCCTTGCTCTTGCCCGTCACGTCGACGAACTGGCCGGCCTCGAAAGTGTCGGCCAGCAGCTCCTGGCCCAGGGTGTAGTCGTTCGCGTCGTCGGTGCGGATCTCCGCGAAGTAACGGCGCGGGGTGATGTCGTGCTTACGCAGGTAGTCGCCGAGCGGCTTGTTGACCTTCCTGGGGTCGACCTGCCCGAAGCCGAGCTGAACGGCGGAGTAGCCGTCCTTCTCAGGAGTGCGGACGCGGGTCACCACGCACGGACCGGCCTCGACCACGGTCACCGGAACCATCCGGTTGTCCGCGTCGAAGACCTGGGTCATGCCGAGCTTCTTGCCCAGGACGCCCTTGATCGTCTTAGCCATGTCAGTGCGTTCCCTCAGAGCTTGATCGAAATGTCGACACCCGCGGGGAGGTCGAGCCGCATGAGCGAGTCAACCGTCTTGGGGGTCGGGTCGATGATGTCAATCAGCCGCTTGTGCGTGCGCATCTCGAAGTGCTCGCGGCTGTCCTTGTACTTGTGCGGCGAGCGGATGACGCAGTACACGTTCTTCTCGGTCGGCAGCGGCACCGGGCCCGCGACCTTCGCGCCAGTCCGCGTCACCGTCTCGACGATCTTCTTGGCCGAGCTGTCGATGACCTCGTGGTCATAGGCCTTAAGCCGGATGCGGATCTTCTGTCCCGCCATAGTGGCCTCGGTGTCCTTCGCTGTCGTCTGAAAAAGTATCGTGCGGCCTTTTGCCGCTGTATTGGTGCAGGTCGAAGCCTGCGTGACCCCACGAGGCAGACGCAGTCGATCTGCCATTTCTTCCGTGATCCGGCAGTGACTTCGGTCACTCGGCCGAAGCAACTGCTGGATCACGGCGCTTACCGTGAGGTTCGAACGTGGTTCGGCGGTCGGCTCCGAGACTCGGGGCCGACCGCCGGCCCGACGGTCTAGCTACTTGATGATCTTCGTGACCCGACCGGCGCCGACGGTGCGGCCACCCTCACGGATCGCGAACTTGAGGCCTTCCTCCATGGCGATGGGCTGGATCAGCTCAACGCGCATTTCGGTGTTGTCGCCCGGCATGACCATTTCCGTGCCCTCGGGGAGGTTCACGACGCCAGTCACGTCAGTCGTACGGAAGTAGAACTGCGGGCGGTAGTTGTTGAAGAACGGCGTGTGGCGGCCGCCCTCGTCCTTGGACAGGATGTAGACCTGGCCGGTGAACTCGGTGTGCGGCGTCGTCGTGCCCGGCTTGATGATGCACTGGCCGCGCTCGACGTCGTCGCGCTTGATGCCACGGAGCAGCAGGGCGGCGTTGTCGCCGGCGTGACCCTCGTCGAGCATCTTGTTGAACATCTCGATGCTGGTGACGGTGGTGGTCGTCTTCTCCGGCTTGATGCCGATGATGTCGACCTGCTCGTTGACCTTGACGATGCCGCGCTCGATACGACCGGTGACGACGGTGCCGCGACCGGTGATCGAGAAGACGTCCTCGACCGGCATGAGGAACGGCTTCTCCGTGTCACGCGGAGGCTCGGGCACGTTCTCGTCCACGGCGTTCATCAGCTCGACGATGCTGTCGGCCCACTTCTCGTCGCCCTCAAGAGCCTTGAGCGCGGAGACGCGGACGACGGGCAGGTCGTCGCCGGGGAACTCCTGAGCGGACAGGAGCTCACGGACCTCGAGCTCGACGAGCTCGAGGATCTCCTCGTCGTCGACCATGTCGGCCTTGTTGAGCGCCACGACGATGTAGGGGACGCCGACCTGGCGGGCCAGGAGGACGTGCTCCTTCGTCTGCGGCATCGGGCCGTCGGTGGCGGCGACCACCAGGATGGCGCCGTCCATCTGAGCGGCACCGGTGATCATGTTCTTCACGTAGTCGGCGTGACCGGGGCAGTCAACGTGAGCGTAGTGACGCTTCTCGGTCTGGTACTCGACGTGCGCGATCGAGATCGTGATGCCGCGAGCCTTCTCCTCGGGCGCCTTGTCGATCTTGTCGAACGGGGTCGCCTTGTTCAGCTCGGGGTAACGGTCGTGAAGCACCTTGGTGATCGCCGCGGTCAGCGTGGTCTTGCCGTGGTCGATGTGTCCAATGGTGCCGATGTTCATGTGCGGCTTAGTCCGCTCGAACTTGGCCTTGCCCACTGGTTCTCTCCTTGAGAATCTGACTGACTTTCGTCTACACACTCGGGCCCGGGAGCTCCCGAACCCCTTGGCGGCGGGGTGGCTCACACCACCCCACCAGGGACCCCAGGACTTGTTCGCCCCGGGCCCCTCGGCAGCGGGACGACGATCTCCGCCGAGCCCAGCCGCCTCGGGACCTGGAGTTATTCGCCCCGGGCCCCTCGGCAGCGGGGCGACGATCTCCGCCGAGCCCAGCCACCTCGGGACCAGGAGTTATTCGCCCCGGGCCTTCGCGACGATCTCCTTGGCGATGCCCGGAGGCACCTCCGAGTAGGAGTCGAACTGCATGCTGTAGCTCGCGCGCCCCTGCGTCTTGCTACGCAGGTCACCCACGTAGCCGAACATCTCAGACAGCGGCACGAGCGCCGTGACGACACGGGCGCCGGCCCGCTCGTCCATGGACTGGATCTGCCCGCGGCGACCGTTGAGGTCACCGATGACGTCACCCATGTAGTCCTCGGGCGTGGTGACCTCGACGGCCATCATCGGCTCGAGAAGCACTGCGTCGGCCTTGCGCGCGGCCTCCTTGAAGGCCATCGAGCCGGCGATCTTGAACGCCATCTCAGAGGAGTCGACGTCGTGCGCGGCACCGTCGATGAGCGTCACCTTCACGCCCACCATCGGGTAACCGGCCAGCACGCCGAACTCGGCGGCCTCCTGAGCGCCCGCGTCGACCGAGGGGATGTACTCCCTCGGCACACGGCCGCCCGTGACCTTGTTCTCGAACTCGTAACCGTCGTTGCCCTCACCCAGCGGCTCGAGGTTGATGATCACCCGCGCGAACTGGCCGGAACCACCGGTCTGCTTCTTGTGGGTGTAGTCGAGCTTCTCCACCTTGCGGCGGATGGTCTCGCGGTAGGCCACCTGCGGACGGCCGACGTTGGCCTCGACCTTGAACTCGCGACGCATACGGTCGACGAGGATCTCCAGGTGAAGCTCGCCCATGCCCCAGATGACCGTCTGACCGGTCTCCTCGTCGCGGCGCACCTGGAAGGACGGGTCCTCCTCGGCCAGCCGCTGAATGGCGGTCGACAACTTCTCCTGGTCGCCCTTGGTCTTGGGCTCGATCGCGACGTTGATGACCGGGGCCGGGAACGTCATCGACTCGAGCACGACCTGGTTCGACGGGTCGGACAGCGTGTCGCCGGTCGTGGTGTCCTTCAGACCCATGACCGCGACGATCTGGCCGGCGATCGCCGTCGGGCGCTCCTCGCGCTTGTTGGCGTGCATCTGGTAGATCTTGCCGATCCGCTCCTTCTTACCCTTCACAGAGTTGACGACCTGTGAACCGGTCTCGAGCGTGCCCGAGTAGATGCGGATGTAGGTGAGCTTGCCCAGGTGCGGGTCGCTGGCGATCTTGAAGGCCAGAGCGGAGAACGGCTCGGTCGGGTCGGCGTGCCGCTCGACGACCTTGTCCTCGTTGCCGACCGCGTGGCCCTTGAAGGCCGGGATGTCGGTCGGCGCGGGGAGGAAGGCGACGATCGCGTCGAGCAGGGGCTGAACGCCCTTGTTCTTGAACGCGGTGCCGCACAGCACCGGGTTGATGGCGCTGGTCAGCGTCGCGCGGCGGATGGCCGCGATCAGCTGCTCCTCGGTGGGCTCGACGCCCTCGAGGAAGAGCTCCATCAGCTCGTCGTCGTTCTCGGCGACCGTCTCGATGAGGCGGTCACGCCACTCGCGAGCGGCCTCGGCGTGGTCGGCCGGGATGTCGACGGTGTCGTACATCTCGCCCTTGGCCGCCTCGGCGCTCCAGAGGTAACCCTTCATCTTGATGAGGTCGATGACGCCCTTGAAGTCGGCCTCAACGCCCCACGGAAGCTGGATGACAGCCGGGGTCGCACCCAGACGGCTGATCATCATCTCGACGCAGCGGTGGAACTCCGCGCCGACCCGGTCCATCTTGTTCACGAAGCAGATGCGGGGGACGTCGTAGCGGTCAGCCTGGCGCCACACCGTCTCCGACTGCGGCTCGACACCCGCCACGCCGTCGAACACGGCGACGGCACCGTCAAGGACGCGGAGCGAACGCTCCACCTCGATGGTGAAGTCGACGTGACCCGGAGTGTCGATGATGTTGATGGTGTGACCGAGCCACTCACAGGTCGTCGCGGCAGACGTGATCGTGATGCCGCGCTCCTGCTCCTGCTCCATCCAGTCCATCGTGGCAGCGCCCTCGTGGACTTCACCGATCTTGTAGTTGATGCCGGTGTAGAACAGGATGCGCTCGGTCGTGGTGGTCTTGCCCGCGTCGATATGGGCCATGATCCCAATGTTGCGGACCTTGGCCAGGTCAAGAGCGGTCGTGGTGGCCACTTCTCTCGCGTCCTCGTCGTCTCGTCGGATCCACTACCAGCGGTAGTGGGCGAAGGCCTTGTTGGACTCGGCCATCTTGTGGGTGTCCTCGCGCTTCTTGACACTCGCCCCAAGGCCGTTGCTGGCGTCGAGGAGCTCGTTCATGAGGCGCTCAGTCATGGTCTTCTCGCGGCGGGCGCGGGAGTACTGCACCAGCCAGCGCAGGGCCAGGGTAGTGCTGCGCGCGGCGCGCACCTCGACCGGCACCTGGTAGGTCGCGCCACCGACGCGACGGCTGCGGACCTCAAGGGTCGGCTTGACGTTGTCAAGCGCGCGCTTCAGGGTGACGACCGGGTCGTTGCCGGTCTTGTCCCTGCAGCCCTCGAGGGCGCCGTAGACGATCGACTGCGCGATGGAGCGCTTGCCGTCCAGAAGCACCTTGTTGATCAGGGCGGTCACCAGCGGCGAGCTGTAAACCGGGTCAGTCATGAGCTGACGACGGCCAGGAGAACCCTTACGAGGCATTGTTAGCTCTTCTCCTTCTTCGCGCCGTAGCGGCTACGGGCCTGCTTGCGGTTGCGGACACCCTGGGTGTCGAGCGAACCGCGGATGATCTTGTAGCGAACACCAGGCAGGTCCTTCACACGACCGCCACGCACGAGCACGATGGAGTGCTCCTGCAGGTTGTGACCCACACCGGGGATGTAGGCCGTGACCTCGATGCCGTTCGTGAGCCGAACGCGGGCCACCTTGCGCAGTGCCGAGTTGGGCTTCTTCGGGGTCGTGGTGTAAACGCGCTGGCACACGCCGCGCCGCTGCGGACTCCCCTTGAGGGCAGGAGTCTTGGTCTTGGAGACCTTGTCCTGCCGGCCCTTGCGGACCAACTGCTGAATAGTGGGCACTGCCACTCCGTTTCGTGCCTTGGCCGGTGCTACGTCAGTTGTGGTGCATTTCGCAGGTGCTGCCGGTGTCATGACCTGCTGATTCTTTCTCGGCCCGGTGCCCCCGCGCTCGGGCGTGTCGCGCTATTCACGCAGACGTCCCGTGAGGTTTACGAGCCAGGAAGCCGTCCTACGCCCGTAATGAGCGCACGGTCGAGAGCCCGCATAGAGACGGGCACGATGCACAAGACTACCCAGGCCCATGCGACACGTCAAAACGGCGCGGCAAAGCGGACAAGCCTTGCCACTCCATACCGCTGGGGCCTACTTCATCCAGCCCATCTACAGCTCCGGACGCCATGATATCGGGCCACCCGACCACTCCGCACGACGTTCCCAAACCCTCCTGCGCCCTCCCCAAACCCTCCCTCCGCCGGCGCGGCCGCCATCGGGCGACACGGGCACCCACCGGCGCCTCGCGCGGCCCCATGCGCCCGCACAACGGCCCCCACGCACACTGAGGCCAACCGGGTGGAGCGGCGGCGGGAAGGGCGCACGGCCGCCATCCGGCGTAACGGCGGCCCACCGGCGCCTCGCGCGGCCCCATGCGCCCGCACAACAGCCACCACGCACAGCGAGGTCAACCGGGTGAAGCGGCGGACACGGCGGGAAGGGCAGGAAACCACGGAGCCGGTCAACGATGCGCCGTTACGGCGGCCGGCCGGTGAAGGGTCAGTGGGCGTCTCCTGGAGGGCCCTCAGCCCTGTACGGCGGGTGGGGCCAAGGTGGCGCAGCCGTAACGGATGGAGCCAAAGAAAGCGGGTGGCGAAGCCGTAACGGATGGAGCCGGAGAAAGCAGCGCGCCCGGGCCCCCTGAAAGACAGGGCCCGGGCGCGCTACGGCGACCTAGTAAGGCATCACCGGTTGTACTGACCGAAGTCGTATTCCTCGAGAGGAACCGCCTCGCCGCTGCCGGTGCCGAAGGTGTAGTCGGCGGCGGAGCCGTCGTAGCCACCCACGGTGTACATGGCGGCCTTCGCCTCCTCGGTCGGCTCGACCCGGATGTTCCGGTACTGCGGCATGCCGGTGCCGGCCGGGATGAGCTTACCGATGATGACGTTCTCCTTCAGGCCCAGCAGCGAGTCGGACTTGGCGTGGATCGCCGCGTCCGTCAGCACCCTGGTCGTCTCCTGGAAGGAGGCCGCCGACAGCCACGACTCGGTGGCCAGCGACGCCTTCGTGATGCCCATGAGCACCGGACGACCGGCGGCCGGCGAGCCGCCCTCCGCCACCGTCTCGCGGTTCATCAGCTCGAAGCGCGGCCGCTCCACGAGCTCACCGGGCAGCAGGTCGGTGTCACCGGACTCCAGCACGTTCACGCGCTTGAGCATCTGCCGCACGATGATCTCGATGTGCTTGTCGTGGATCGACACACCCTGCGACCGGTAGACCTGCTGGACCTCCGCCACCAGGTGCAGCTGCACGGCCCGCGGGCCGAGGATGCGCAGCACCTCGTTGGGGTTGACCGCACCGGCGACGAGCTGCTGCCCGACCGTGACCCGCTGACCGTCCTGCACGAGCAGGCGCGAGCGCATCGACACCGGGTAGGCGATCTCTTCCGAGCCGTCGTCCGGAGTGATGACGATCTTCCTGGTCTTGTCGGTCTCGTCGATGCGGGCCCGGCCCTCGGCCTCGGAGATCGGGGCGACACCCTTGGGGATGCGCGCCTCGAACAGCTCCGTTACACGGGGCAGACCGTGGGTGATGTCGGCGCCGGCCACACCACCGGTGTGGAACGTACGCATGGTCAGCTGCGTGCCGGGCTCACCGATCGACTGGGCGGCGATGATGCCGACCGCCTCGCCGACGTCCACGAGCTTGCCGGTGGCCAGCGAGCGGCCGTAGCAGGTCGCGCAGACACCGATCTTGGCCTCGCAGACCAGCGCGCTACGGGTGCGCACGGTCTCAACGCCGGCCTCGACCAGCTTGGTCACGTGGATGTCGTTGATGTCGACACCCGCCGCCGCGATGACCTTGCCGTCGACCTCGACGTCCTCGGCCAGGATGCGGCCGTGCACGTTGGACTCGGCGTTCTCGGCCTTGACCAGGTTGCCCGACCCGTCGCGCTCACCCACGTGCAGCGGAACCGCACGGTCGGTGCCGCAGTCGATCTCGCGCACGATGACGTCCTGCGCCACGTCCACCAGACGACGGGTCAGGTAACCCGAGTCGGCGGTACGCAGAGCGGTGTCGGCCAGACCCTTCCGCTGACCGTGGGTCGAGATGAAGTACTCCAGCACCGACAGGCCCTCGCGGAACGAGGCCTTGATCGGCCGCGGGATCGTCTCACCCTTGGTGTTGGACACCAGGCCGCGGATGCCGGCGATCTGCCGGACCTGCATCTTGTTACCACGGGCGCCGGAGTTGACCATCATCCAGACCGGGTTGGTCGCCGGGAAGGCGTTGACCATGTCGGTCTCGACGTCGGCCGTCGCGTGCGTCCAGATCTCGATGAGCTCCTGACGGCGCTCCTCGTCGGTGATCAGACCGCGCTCGTACTCGCGCTGGACCTTGTCGGCCCGGCGCTCGTAGTTTTCCATGATGTCGGTCTTGTTCGGAGGCGCGACGACGTCCTCGATCGAGATCGTGACACCGGAGCGCGTCGCCCAGCGGAAGCCGGCGTCCTTGAGCGCGTCGAGCGATGCGGCGACCTCGATCTTGGGGTAGGTCTCCGCCAGCTCGTTCACGATCGTGGACAGCTGCTTCTTGCCGACCTGGAAGTCGACGAACGGGTAGCTGTCGGGCAGCGTCTGGTTGAACAGGCACCGGCCGAACGTCGTCTCCAGCCTGATCGGGTCGCCCTGCTCCCAGCCCTCGGGCGCAACCCACTCGCGCGGCGGCAGAACGTCCTTCAGCCGGATCTGGATCTTCGCCTGAATCTCCAGCTCGCGGCGGTCGAAGGCCATCTGCGCCTCGGCGATCGAGCCGAACACGCGGCCCTCGCCCTGCGCGCCCTCCTTCATGGTGGTCAGCCAGTAGAGGCCGATGACCATGTCCTGGGTGGGCATCGTCACGGGCTTGCCGTCGGCCGGCTTGAGGATGTTGTTGGTCGAGAGCATCAGGATGCGTGCCTCGGCCTGGGCCTCAGCCGACAGCGGCAGGTGCACGGCCATCTGGTCGCCGTCGAAGTCCGCGTTGAACGCGGTGCAGACGAGCGGGTGGATCTGGATGGCCTTGCCCTCGACCAGCTGCGGCTCGAACGCCTGGATGCCCAGGCGGTGGAGCGTCGGAGCACGGTTGAGCAGCACCGGGTGCTCGGTGATGACCTCTTCGAGCACGTCCCACACCACAGGGCGGGCGCGCTCGACCATCCGCTTGGCCGACTTGATGTTCTGGGCGTGGTTGAGGTCAACCAGCCGCTTCATCACGAACGGCTTGAACAACTCCAGCGCCATCTGCTTGGGCAGACCGCACTGGTGCAGCTTGAGCTGCGGGCCGACGACGATGACCGAACGGCCGGAGTAGTCGACTCGCTTGCCCAGCAGGTTCTGGCGGAACCGGCCCTGCTTACCCTTGAGCATGTCGCTCAGGGACTTCAGCGGCCTGTTGCCGGGACCGGTGACCGGGCGACCGCGGCGGCCGTTGTCGAACAGCGCGTCGACGGCCTCCTGCAGCATCCGCTTCTCGTTGTTCACGATGATCTCGGGCGCGCCGAGGTCGAGAAGCCTCTTGAGACGGTTGTTGCGGTTGATGACCCGGCGGTAGAGGTCGTTGAGGTCGGAGGTCGCGAACCGGCCACCGTCGAGCTGCACCATCGGGCGCAGGTCCGGCGGGATGACCGGGATGCAGTCGAGCACCATGCCGCGCGGCGAGTTGGTGGTGTTGAGGAACGCCGACACGACCTTGAGCCGCTTGAGCGCACGGGCCTTCTTCTGGCCCTTGCCGCTGCGGATGGTCTCGCGCAGGTTTTCGGCCTCGGCGTCGAGGTCGAAGGAGATCAGGCGGTCCTGGATCGCCTGCGCGCCCATGCCACCCTTGAAGTAGCGGCCGAAACGGTCGCGCATCTCGCGGTAGAGCAGCTCGTCGCCCTCGAGGTCCTGGACCTTGAGGTTCTTGAAGCGGCTCCAGACCTCCTCGAGCCGGTCCAGCTCACGCTGGGCCCGGTCGCGGAGCTGACGCATCTCGCGCTCGGCGCCCTCGCGGACCTTGCGGCGCTGGTCGCCCTTGGCGCCGGCCGCCTCGAGCTCGGCCAGGTCGCCCTCGAGCTTCTTCTGCCTGGCCTCGACGTCGGCGTCGCGGCGCTGCTCGATGTGCTGCCGCTCGACGGAGATCTTCGCCTCCAGCGAGGGCAGGTCACGCTCACGCATCTCGGTGTCGACATGCGTGATCATGTACGCCGCGAAGTAGATGACCTTCTCCAGGTCCTTCGGGGCGAGGTCGAGCAGGTAGCCGAGGCGCGACGGGACGCCCTTGAAGTACCAGATGTGCGTGACCGGCGCGGCCAGCTCGATGTGACCCATCCGCTCGCGGCGCACCTTGGCGCGAGTCACCTCGACGCCACACCGCTCACAGATGATGCCCTTGAACCGGACGCGCTTGTACTTGCCGCAGTAGCACTCCCAGTCGCGGGTGGGACCGAAGATCTTCTCGCAGAAGAGTCCGTCCTTTTCCGGCTTGAGGGTGCGGTAGTTGATGGTCTCGGGCTTCTTCACCTCGCCGTGCGACCACTGACGGATGTCGTCGGCCGTCGCGAGGCCGATCCTGAGCTCGTCGAAGAAGTTGACGTCTAGCATTTTGTGCGATCTCCCCCTCAGACTTCTTCCACGCTGCTCGGCTCACGCCGGGACAGATCGATGCCGAGCTCTTCCGCGGCGCGGAAGACGTCCTCGTCGGTGTCGCGCATCTCGATGGACATGCCGTCGCTGGAGAGCACCTCGACATTCAGGCACAGCGACTGCATTTCCTTGATGAGGACCTTGAAGGACTCCGGAATACCAGGCTCGGGGATGTTCTCGCCCTTGACGATGGCCTCGTAGACCTTCACCCGGCCGAGAACGTCGTCGGACTTGATGGTCAGCAGCTCCTGCAGAGCGTAGGCGGCGCCGTACGCCTCGAGCGCCCACACCTCCATCTCACCGAAGCGCTGGCCACCGAACTGGGCCTTACCGCCGAGCGGCTGCTGGGTGATCATGGAGTACGGGCCGGTCGAACGCGCGTGGATCTTGTCGTCGACCAGGTGGAGCAGTTTGAGGATGTAGATGTAGCCGACCGAGATCGGATACGGGAACGGCTCACCGGAACGGCCGTCGAACAGCCGGGCCTTACCCGTCGACTGCACCATCCGGTCCCCGTCACGGTTGGCGACGGTGTTGCCGAGCAGGCCGACGATCTCCTGCTCGTGAGCGCCGTCGAACACCGGCGTGGCCATGTTCGTACGCGGGGCCACCTTCTCGAAGCCCTTGTCGCGCAGCCGCTCGGCCCACGCCTCCTGGATCCCGGAGATGTCCCACCCGCGGGCGGCGATCCACCCCAGGTGAGTCTCCAGCACCTGACCGACGTTCATTCGGCCGGGCACGCCCAGCGGGTTGAGGATGATGTCGACCGGGGTGCCGTCCTCCAGGAACGGCATGTCCTCGACCGGCAGGATCTTGGAGATGACACCCTTGTTGCCGTGCCGGCCGGCCAGCTTGTCGCCGTCGGTGATCTTACGCTTCTGGGCCACGTAGACGCGGACCAGCTCGTTGACGCCCGGCGGCAGCTCGTCGCCCTCCTCACGGGAGAACACCCGGACGCCGATGACCTTGCCCTGCTCGCCGTGCGGCACCTTCAGCGAGGTGTCGCGGACTTCGCGGGCCTTCTCACCGAAGATCGCGCGCAGCAGCCGCTCCTCCGGCGTCAGCTCGGTCTCACCCTTCGGGGTGACCTTGCCGACCAGGATGTCACCGGGCACGACCTCGGCACCGATGCGGATGATGCCCCGCTCGTCCAGGTCGGCCAGCACCTCCTCGGAGACGTTCGGGATGTCGCGGGTGATCTCCTCGGGGCCCAGCTTGGTGTCGCGGGCGTCGACCTCGTGCTCCTCGATGTGGATCGAGGACAGGACGTCGTCCTGCACCAGCCGCTGAGACAGGATGATCGCGTCTTCGTAGTTGTGGCCCTCCCACGGCATGAACGCCACGAGAAGGTTCTTGCCCAGGGCCATCTCGCCCTTGTCGGTGCACGGACCGTCGGCGATGACCTGGTTGACCTCGACCCGGTCGCCCTCGGCGACGATGGGCTTCTGGTTGAAGGAGGTGCCCTGGTTGGACCGCTTGAACTTGGCGACCCGGTACGTCGTCCGCGTGCCGTCGTCGTTCATGACCGTGATGTAGTCGGCGGAGACCTCCTCGACCACACCGGCCTTCTCCGCGCTGATGACGTCGCCCGCGTCGGTCGCGGCACGGTATTCCATGCCGGTGCCGACCAGCGGCGCCTCGCTCTTCAGCAGCGGCACCGACTGCCGCTGCATGTTGGAGCCCATGAGCGCGCGGTTGGCGTCGTCGTGCTCGAGGAAGGGGATCATCGCGGTGGCGACCGACACCATCTGGCGCGGCGACACGTCGATGTAGTCGACCTCCTCGGCACGGGCGAGTTCGGTCTCACCGCCCTTGGTGCGGACCAGGACGCGGGGCTCGGCGAACGAACCGTCCGAGTTGAGCGCCGTGTTGGCCTGCGCCTTGACGTAGCGGTCTTCCTCGTCGGCCGTGAGGTAGTCGATCTGGCCGGTGACCTTGCCGTCGACGACCTTGCGGTACGGCGTCTCGACGAACCCGAAGGCGTTGATCCGGCCGTAGGAGGCCAGCGAGCCGATGAGGCCGATGTTCGGGCCTTCAGGGGTCTCGATCGGACACATCCGGCCGTAGTGGGACGGGTGCACGTCGCGGACCTCGAAGCCGGCCCGCTCACGGGACAGACCACCGGGGCCCAGCGCGGACAGACGCCGCTTGTGCGTCAGCCCGGCCAGCGGGTTGGTCTGGTCCATGAACTGCGACAGCTGCGAGGTGCCGAAGAACTCCTTGATCGACGCCACGACCGGGCGGATGTTGATCAGGGTCTGCGGCGTGATCGCCTCGACGTCCTGCGTGGTCATCCGCTCGCGGACGACACGCTCCATGCGGGCCAGGCCCAGGCGGACCTGGTTCTGGATCAGCTCGCCGACGCTACGCAGACGACGGTTGCCGAAGTGGTCGATGTCGTCGACCTCGACGATGATCTCGCGGTCACCCGCGCCCGGCATCGACTCCTCGCCCGCGTGAAGGCGGACGATGTACTCGATCGTGGCGACGATGTCCTCTTCGGTCAGGGTGCCCTGAGAGATCTCCGAGTCGACCCCGAGCTTCTTGTTGATCTTGTAGCGACCCACCTTGGCGAGGTCGTACCGCTTGGGGTTGAAATACAGGTTCTCCAGCAGGGTCTGCGCCGACTCCTTGGTCGGCGGCTCACCCGGCCGCAGCTTGCGGTAGATGTCGAGCAGCGCGTCATCCTGGCCGGCCGTGTGGTCCTTCTCCAGGGTGGCCCGCATCGACTCGTACTGGCCGAACCGCTCGAGGATCTGCTCGCTGGTCCATCCCAGTGCCTTGAGAAGCACGGTGACGGCCTGCTTGCGCTTGCGGTCGATGCGCACACCGACGCTGTCGCGCTTGTCGATCTCGAACTCCAGCCAGGCACCCCTGGACGGGATGACCTTGCAGCCGTACAGATCCTTGTCGGACGTCTTGTCGACATTACGTTCGAAGTAGACGCCCGGAGAGCGGACCAACTGCGAGACCACGACACGCTCGGTGCCGTTGATGATGAACGTGCCCTTCGGCGTCATGAGCGGGAAATCGCCCATGAACACCGTCTGGCTCTTGATCTCACCAGTGGTGTTATTGATGAACTCCGCCGTCACGAACATCGGGGCGGAGAAGGTCATGTCCTTGTCTTTGCACTCATCTACTGAGTACTTCGGCGGCTCGAACCGGTGGTCGCGGAACGACAAGGACATGGTCCCCGAGAAGTCCTCGATCGGACTGATCTCTTCGAAGATCTCTTCGAGGCCCGACTGAGTCGGGACGTCCTTGCGCCCGGCCTGGCGAGCCGCCTCTACCCGGGCCTTCCACTTCTCGTTTCCAAGCAGCCAGTCGAAAGACTCGGTCTGCAGGGCCAGAAGGTCAGGAACTTCGAGGGGCTCCTGGATGCGCGCGAATGACACGCGACGGGGACCAGCGGGTACGGCGGAGGCGTTGCGCGAGGCTGCCAACAGATGTCCTTCCGAGGGCTCGCGGCGGACTGACTACACGCACGCCAGACAACCTCGCAACGTGAGCAAGCATCACGGGTCGTCAAAGGGCAGCGCAAAGGGGCAGTGTAGCCGAACGGCACACGCCTGTCCACTTCGCTCTCGCTGCATGCTCCACGTTGGTCGCAGCATCGCCCGTTCAGGCGGAAACGTCAAGCCCACAACCCCGACTTTTAGCCGACTAGGGGCCCGGACGCTGGGTTTTCTCCCCTGTGTGACAGGTCGCCTACCGCCAGGCCCAAGACGATACCCGCGAACGGGGGCGGTTAACGCTCCGTCACACCGGGGGTCGAACCCATGCCGACAACCGGTGCAGCTGTGACTGAGGTACCCGTTCCCAAGGCTTCGCTAAACCTGATTTTTGGTAACAATTGAAAGAAGCGGCGCGCTGAGGCGTCAAGCGGTCCCCAGGAGGGTCGACATGTCGGCGACCAGCCAGTGCGAATCTTGCCGGACCATGACGAACCTGGCCCGGTTCTGGGTGAACTGTTGCTGAAGCCCGGTCTTGGCGGCGGTCTCCTTGACCGTACCCGTGTTCACGAAGAGCAGAACCTCTACTCGGTCAGGCCCGGCCCGCTCGACTCCGGCCCCCGCCACGGCCACGGTCTGCACGATCTTCTGCGCCTTGGCCCGCGACACGAGGGACGTGGTCAGTTCCTTGTAGTGCTTCGTCAGCTCGCCGGTCGTGTGCGTGCCGGCCCGCGCCAGGTCCGCCTCCACCGTCCGGTAGTCGTACGAGAGAAGATCGGGTGCCACCTCCTTGGCCGCCGCCATCGCCTCCGCCCCGGCCGCGTCGGCCGCCCGCAGGTCGCGCAGGTTGAACCACATCGTCGGCACCAGCACGCCCGCCACGACCACGAGGACGCCCAGCAGCACGATCGCGAACGTCCTCACGTCACCTGCACCACCTTCGACACCAGCCAGACGCCGGCGACCTTGGTCACCTCCATCGACCACCGGTAATACCGCTCCTGCGGCGGGCTCTTGGAGCCGTCCCAGCGGATCTCCACGTCGGCCACCACCAGCACCTTCGCCATGGCGCCCGCCGTCGAGGCGAGCCCCGTCGCGCGCAGCACGCCGTGCTGGACGACCTTGTTCTCGACCGTGGTGGACTTGAGCTTCGCCGCGTTGGCCTCGTACTCCGCCTTGGCCGCCCCGGTCGAGGAGTCGATGATGCGTTTCACGTCGGCGTCGACGGTCTTGTAGTCGAGCGAGATCAGGTTCTTCGCGTGGGTCCCCGCGGCCAGGAGCGCTGCTTGCTTGTCGCCTGCCCTGCCCTGCTCATCGCGCGCCTGTGCGGCGATCCACACGCCCGTACCGACCAGCACCGCGAGCACTCCGCTGAGCGCGGCGATCAGGATGCGAGCGGGCCGGGCGGCGAGTAATGCCACGTCTGCTCACCTCTCCTTCGGCCGGTCCGCCGGATCATAACGCGCCGCCCGCTGCTGGAGCCCCCGAATCAACCGAGGCGGTTGGGAACTCGACGCGAATCGGTCAAGGCGCTTAGATCTCCGCAAATACCTCCAGACGGCCCTCAGATGCCCGCTGAGCGCCCAGCAGGCACCCTGGTGTCCGAAGCAGCCCCGGAGGCGTCCAGCCCGCGACCGCGCCAATCAGCCCACCCAGAAGACGAAGGCCTTCCGCGCGGGATCAAGCAGGAACAACCGGGAGGCTGCCGGGCGCCGGATTCAGCGGATGCCGTGGAGGTAGGCGTTGACCAGCCGGGGATACTCCTCCAGCCAGTTACGACCGCGTTCGTCCACGAACGACCCCGGCGGCGGGATCACCCCGTTGGCCGCCAGCCACGTGCCCGGCGGCTGCTGCGTACGGCGGATCTTGTTGCCGCTCGGCATGAGCTGCGGCGGGATCGGCGGCAGCGAGCCGGGATCGAGGCCCATCTGAGTCTCGGCCTCCAACTCGGAGAGGTCCTTCTCCTCCGACATTCCGATCGGGCCGTGCCGCCTGGCGTTGAGGAACTGCCGCACCACCGGCTCCTCGCTCGACAGCAGCATCTCGCGCGGGCCGAACATGACCAGCTCGCGCCTGAACAGCATCCCGATGTTGTCGGGGACCGTACGGGCGGTGTTGATGTCGTGCGTCACGATCAGGAACGTCGCCTCGATCTCGGCGTTGAGGTCGACGATGGTCTGGTTGAGCAGCGCGGTGCGGACGGGGTCGAGGCCGGAGTCGGGCTCGTCGAACAGGATGATCTCCGGATCCAGCACCAGCGCCCTGGCCAGTCCCGCACGCTTGCGCATGCCGCCGGAGATCTCCCCGGGCAGCTTGGATTCGGAGCCGAGCAGGCCGACCAGCTCCACCTTCTCCATCACGATCTGACGGATCTGCGCCTCGGTCTTCTTGGTGTGCTCGCGCAGCGGGAAGGCGATGTTGTCATAGAGGTTGAGCGAGCCGAACAGCGCGCCGTCCTGGAACAGGACGCCGAACAGCCTGCGGAGCTCGTACAGCTTGTTCTCGTTGCAGTTGGCCAGGTCATAGCCGTCGATCCAGATGTGGCCGCGCTCGGGCCGCAGCAGGCCGACCAGCGTCTTGAGGAAGACCGACTTTCCGGTGCCCGAGGGGCCGAGCAGAACGGAGATCTCGCCCGCGGGCAGCGTGAGCGAGACGTCCTCCCAGATGACCTGCCGGCCGAACGACTTGGTCAACCCGTCGACCATGACTTCGACTCCCACTGGACACCTTCCGATCGCAGTGAGTATTCGGGAGACAACGTGCCGCATACCTAGCTCGCGCGGTGTCCTCACCGTAATGGGGCTCCGCTGAATTGGAACTAATTCCAATAACTTGTTACTGCCCGGTTATGAAACCGGTGGTCCGGCTCCCTGGACCTGCCGCGGGATCAGTCCTCCGCATCGCCGGTCAGAGCCCGCAGGCCGGGCCGTAGCAGCCGCGCGATCTCCTCCTGCGGCACTCCGCGCAGCTCTTCGAGCTCCAGCAGCTGATGCCCGACGGTGACGCCGAGCATGATCGTCGTCATCAGCGCCGCACGCACCCGCGCGTCCTCCCCGGGAATGGCCTCCGCCAGCCGATCGATCTGCCGGCTCAGCACCTCCCGCGCCGACACGGCCGCCTCGGGGTGCGTCAGCATGGACCGCATCATGGCCAGCGAGCTTTGAGGCAGCTCGCCCATCTTCACGTTGAGCGTGCCGAGCAGCTGCTCGACGAGCTCCTCGGCGGTCAGTTCCCCGTCGCTGATCGGCGTCACCCGTACGGCCTGCTGGAAGAGCTCCTGCTTGCTGCCGAAGTACTGCATCACGAGGGCGGGATCGACCTCGGCCGCCTTGGCGACGGCCCTGATGGTGGCCCGCTCGAATCCCAGCTCGGCAAAGAGCGCCCGGGCAGCGTCCAAGATCCTTGCTTCGGTACGGCGCCGCCTCTCGGCCCGCGGAAGCACTCTCTCGCCCACGCTCCGACTCTACATGCGTTGACCAAAGCTTGCCCTTCGCTCTACGCTCGTTGAGTCAACGTTCGTTGAGTGAGCGAGGTGCCATTTCCATGTCCATCGACGAGATCGTCACCGCCTACCACGCGGCCATGCTCCACAAGTCCCCCGACGAACTGGCCGGCCTCTACGCGGAGGACGGGCTGCACGAGTTCCCGTTCGGGGGGCTGGCGCCGTACAAGGGGAGAGAGGAGATCCGTGCGGGTTACCACGCGATGTGGGGCGGGACCACGTTCGAGGCCCAGGAGGTACGCCGCGTGGCGCTCTACCAGACGACGGACCCGGAGGTCGTGGTGGTGGAGCAGAACGTGTTCGCCGTGGCCGCCGGTCACCAGATCACGGTGCCTGGCCTGCTGGTGCTCCGGATCAGAAACGGCCAGATCGTCCACGCCAGGGACTACATGGACACCAGCGCCATAACCCAGGTAAGAGCCGCCGCCTCCTGACCTCCACCCCGCCCGCGATCCGACCCAACACGCGCCCGGCGAATGGACCCTTGGGGAGGCGGCCGGGCACGGCCGTACCAACGCACCGCGGGTCCGGCGCCGTGCGCGAGCTGCGCGACCGCGTCGTTGCCGCCCGGCGCCGGACAAGGCAGCAGCCGGCGCGCTCAGGAAGCAATCGGGGTGGTCGGGACCGCGACCGACGCTCTCGGATACGACGGCGCGCTTGGAACAGCGGTCAGCGCCGGTCGGCACCGCGATCGGCGTGATAGGGACGGCGACGGGTGTGGACGACACGGCAGGCCGGGCGGAAGGCATCGCAAGCCGGGGTGGGCGGTGTCCGACGGGCCGGGGTCAGGTCTGGGTGAGGTCGAAGATGGTCGTTCCGCCGACGGTGGCGCTGGTGAACGTGTCCTGCACCCAGGCCGCGATCTGGGCCGCATCATCGCTGCCACCCGCGCTGCGACGCCCCCCTCCCATACCGGCGCCGATGAAGTAGTGGATCTTCTTCTCGGCGACGTACTGCTTGAACTGCTCGAGCGTCGGCGCGGGATCGGTGCCGTTGAACCCGCCCACCGCCATCACCGGCTGACCACTGGCCAGCTGATATCCGGCCGCGTTGTTGGAGCCCACCGTCGCCGCAGCCCACGTGTAGGCGGAGGCGTTGGTCTTCAGCAGCGCGGTCAGCTCGGCGGCCGGGGTGCCCGCGTTGAGCAGGCCGCCCATGCCCATGCCGCCGCGTCCCGTCCCACGGCCGCCGGACCCGTCACCGCCTTGCCCTTGCCCACCACCCGGCGGCTGCTGGAACGCCTGACCGTTTCCAGGCTGCTGACCGGGCGCCCCGCCGTTTCCAGGCGGCTGGCGGAACTGCTGGCCGCCTCCCCCGCCCTGACGCGGGAACCCTCCGCCGAATCCCCGCCCGAAGCCTCCGGTGGAGGGCCCGGCGGTCGGGATCGCCCCGGTGTGCGCAGAAGCGGCCGTGTCAACGGCGTAGGCCGCCGGACCCGCCAAAGCCGCCAGGCAGGCCACCAAGGCAACGGCCACCACGGCCAGGGCCCGGCGCGTGAACAGCATCGCCAGCGCCGCTCCCAGCCCCACCACCAGCACGGCCACGCCCAGCCACGAGTTCCACTCCGCGCTGCGGGACAGCAACACGTACGACCACACCGCCGTCCCCGCCGCGACCACGGCCAGCAGCCGGAACGAGCGCCGCTCCCACAGCAGGGCCACTCCCATGCCCACCAGCACCGCGATGGCCGGGGCCAGCGCCACGGTGTAGTAGGCGTGGAAGATCCCCTGCATCAGGCTGAAGATCAGCCCGGTCACGATCAGCCAGCTCCCCCACACCCAGAGGGCGGCACGGACCGGATCGACCCGCGGCGCCCGCCGGGTGAGCCAGGTGGCGGCGATCAGGAGCGCCAGCGCGGACGGAAGCAGCCAGGAGATCTGGCCGCCCGCCTCCGTGTCGAACATCCGCAGCCAGCCGGCCTGCTGGTTGAGATTGCCCAGCCCGCCGTAGTCGGCGCCGTTGAGCCGCCCGATCCCGTTGTAGCCGAGCGCCAGCTCCAGCACGCTGTTGCTCTGCGAGCCCCCGATGTACGGCCGCTCAGACGCGGGCACCAGCGCCACCGCCAGCAGCCACCACCCGGCCGAGACCACCATGGCCGCACCGGCCAGCAGCAACTGCCACACCCGCCGCCAGAACGCCACCGGCGCGGTGATCAGATAAACCAGCGCGAAACCGGGCAACACCAGAAACGCCTGCAGCATCTTCGCCAGGAACGCGAACCCGATCGCGGTCCCCGCCAACACCAACCATCGCGTGGCCCCACGCTCCTGCGCCCGCACCATGCAATATCCGGCGGCCGTCAGCAGCAGGACGAGCATCGCGTCCGGATTGTTGAACCTGAACATCAACACGGCCACAGGGGTGAGCGCCATCACGACCCCTGCCAGCAGCCCGGCCCAGGCGGTGAACAACCTGCGCACGGACGCGTACACCAACGCCACCGCACCGACGCCCATGAGCGCCTGAGGAACGAGCATGGCCCAGGAGTTGAGCCCGAACAGCCGCACGCTGAGCACCATCGGCCACAAGGAGGCCGGGGTCTTGTCGACGGTTATCGCGTTGGCGGCGTCGGAGGATCCGAAGAAGAACGCCTTCCAGCTCTGACTGCCCGCCTGCACGGCCGCTGCGTAGAACGAATTGGCCCATCCGGAGGCGCCCAGGCCCCAGATGTAGAGCACGCCAGTGCCTATGAGGAGAGCGGCCAGCGCCCATCGAGACTTCGCTTCGGTAACCACACCCCGCACGCTAGGCAGGCCGGTTGGCGTGGCGATGAGACGAACATGAGAATCTTCTGAGCCCCGCTCCCACCGCACGCGCCGGCGAGCCGTGGATCAGCCGGTACGCGCCCGTACCACACGCCGTTGAATCACCGCACTGGAACGAACACGACCCGGCAGGAGGAACCCTCCAGGAACGCGAAAAGAGGCGGCACACCCGGCACCAGGGTGTATCCGCCTCTTCCCGAAGAGCTCGCGTGAAGGGGAAAGTTACTTCACGGTCACGGTGGCGCCGGCGCCCTCGAGGGCAGCCTTGGCCTTCTCCGCCTGCTCCTTGTTGACCTTGCCGTCGAAGACGGCCTTGGGAGCGCCGTCCACCAGGTCCTTGGCCTCCTTGAGGCCCAGGGACGTGAGGGCGCGGATCTCCTTGATGACCTGGATCTTCTTGTCGCCGGCGGCCTCGAGGATGACGTCGAACTCGTCCTGCTCCTCAACGGCGGCGGCCTCGCCACCACCAGCGGCGGCGGGGGCAGCGGCGACCGCGACGGGGGCGGCGGCCTTGACGTCGAAGACCTCTTCGAACTGCTTCACGAACTCGGACAGCTCGAGGAGGGTCATCTCCTTGAACGCGTCGAGCAGCTCGTCGGTGCTGAGCTTCGCCATGATGTTTTCCTTACGTTTAGGACTTGCTGAAAACTAGGAACGGGACCGCGGGTGTTGCGGCAACCCCCGTGTTACTCGCCCGCTTCTTCGCGCTTCGCGCGGAGGGCGTCGGCCAGCTGAGCCATCTGCGTGGGCAGCGCGGCGAACACAGCGGCAGCAGCGCTCTGCTTCGCCTTGAGCGCGCCAGCAAGCTTCGCGAGGAGGACCTCGCGGGACTCGAGGTCGGCGAGCTTGGTGATCTCGGTGGCGTCGAGAGTCTTGCCCTCGAGGACACCACCCTTGATCACCAGAAGGGGATTGGCCTTGGCGAAGTCACGCAGACCCTTGGCCGCCTCGACAACGTCGCCGTTGACGAAGGCGATCGCGGTCGGACCGGCGAGCAGGTCGTCGAGACCCGCGAGACCGGCCTGGTTGGCCGCGATCTTGGTCAGAGTGTTCTTCGCCACGGCGAACTTCGCATTCTCACCGAGAGACTTACGCAGCTCCTTGAGCTGCGCGACGGTGAGACCGCGGTACTCGGTCAGAACGGCGGCGGCGCTGCCTTCGAACTCGCTCTTGAGCTCGGCAACCGCTGTCGCCTTATCCGCCCTCGCCATGGGCCTCCTTCCAGATGTGCCACCGGCGAAGGCCAGAAATGAGAACAGCCCCGGGCGCAGGGCGCACACGGGGCTCACGCATATGGATCAGACCATATGGGAAACTCGCATCACACCTGCGCGGGCCGTCCACATGACGTGGAACCTTCGGTCGCCGGGCTTTGAGGCACCCGACGACGACCGGCGGTCTTTGGCAACGACCAGAGTACGTGCTGGCCGCCGAGTTTCCAAATCGTTCTCAGTTGGTCGTGCCCTTGGGCAGCTCTCCGATCTGGTCGGCGGGCGGGGTCTCGATGGTGACCGGCTCGTTGAAGCCCTTGAAGAGCAGGGTGGCGTCGAGCGTGCTGCCGTCCTTGGAGCCGTTCAGCGCGAGCTTGCGAGGCAGTCCGTCACCGGCCACCCAGATGTCGAACTTGACGTCCTTGAGCTCGGCCATGTTCGTACGGGCCTGCTCCTGCTTGTCGGCGGGCAGCAGCTGCACGGCCGCGTCGACGGGGAACGTGCCGCTGTAGTGAGTGGTGTCCTCACCGTTGACGCTCTCGTTGCCGACCGACTTGACGTCCTGGGAGGCGGTGACCAGCTTGGTCACGTTGCCCAGGTCGAACTGCTGGATCTGAGTCAGGTACTGGTTCACCTGGCTGGAGTCGCCCATCTCGCTGAGCGAGACCTTGATCCACGGCTTGGTGGCGCCGAGGAGGTCCTTGAGCGCCTCGACCTTGACGTAGACGGTGTCGCCCTGCAGGATGGCGCGCGCGCCGCCCGGCAGGCTCCTCCCGCCCATGTCCACGGTGTCCAGGGTGAGGTCAGCGGCAAGCTGGGGCTTGCTCTGGTAGAGCATGCGCCCCTGCACCTTGCCGGTGCCCTCCTGGGGGTGCGTGACGTTGACCACGGCGTCGACCGTGTAGCTGGTGACCTCCGCGGTCTTCTGCGCGGCTTGCGCGAGCACCTCTGAGGCGGCCAGGTTGACCTGGATGGGCTGTGCGTTCGATCCGCAACCGGCGACCGCCGCCACGACGAGGGCGGCCCCGGCCGCTGTGAGACTTATCGTGCGCTTCAGCATGTCTTGACCCTACGTTTAAGTTTCCCCGCCGTAGCGACTTCCCCTCACAATTAGGGGAAAACCCAGGGTTATCCCCCACACACTCCACACATTCCCTTCACAAGCCACCCGACTCCCGCGAAGCCCAGGGCGGCTGATGATGAAGGGGCTCGTGGCCCGGGTTCTCCCTGCGAGGACGCGACGAGTGGCGGGCCCGGGTACGGCGATGGCTGCCTGAGCGAGAAGCCCGGGCCGGTCCCATCCATGACGACGCGACGGGTGACGGGCCGCTCCTGAAGGCGGACGTCCGACGCGCCGTTCGGTGAAGGCCGGCGACGAATGGCGAGTGGGGTGGCGGGCACGGATTGCACGACCCAACAGCGCGCACGTAACGGCGCCCGGCCACGCACCGGTCAGCGGCCGTTCTCCTGGAGGCCCTCAGCCCCGTATGGCGGGTGGCGGTAGCCACGGCTTGCCGTAACGACAAAAAGGAGGACAGCAGCCACAACCGGCCGCGACAACAAACGAAAGAGCCCCGCCCGGAAACCCGGGCGGGGCTCAATCAGGAAGCCCCCCGGAAACCGGACGGGGCTCCGTCGAAACGACTATTCGCCGAGCTCGGCCGTGAGGCCGCGGGTGACGTTGGGGTCGACCGGGACACCCGGGCCCATCGTCGTGGAGAACGTGACCTTCTTCAGGTAACGCCCCTTGGCCGCGGACGGCTTGAGACGCAGCACCTCGTCAAGGGCGGCGGCGTAGTTCTCGATGAGCTGGCGCTCCTCGAACGACGTCTTGCCGATGATGAAGTGGAGGTTGGCCTGGCGGTCGGTGCGGAACTCGATCTTGCCGCCCTTGATCTCCGTCACGGCCTTGGCGACGTCCGGCGTCACCGTGCCGGTCTTCGGGTTGGGCATGAGACCGCGCGGACCGAGCACGCGGCCCAGGCGACCCACCTTGCCCATCAGGTCGGGCGTGGCCACCACGGCGTCGAACTCGTTGAGCCGGTTGCCCTTGGAGATGTCGTCGATCAGGTCGTCGGCGCCGACGATGTCGGCGCCCGCCTCGCGGGCTGCCTCGGCACGGTCACCGGTCGCGAAGACCAGGACCCGGGCGGTCTTGCCGGTGCCGTGCGGGAGGTTGACCGTGCCGCGCACGATCTGGTCGGCCTTGCGAGGGTCGACGCCCAGCCGCAGCGCGACCTCCACGGTGGCGTCGAACTTGGTGGTCGACGTCTCCTTGGCCAGCTTCGCGGCCTCGACGGGCGTGTAGAGCTTGTCGCGGTCTACCTTGGAGGCCGCGTCTTTGTGCGCCTTGCTGCGCTTCATTGCTGTGACTCCTGAGTGGTACGGCGAGCCCCTGCGAAGGGCCCTCCCACGAATTGCGAAGAACTTACTCGGCGACGGTGATGCCCATCGACCGGGCGGTGCCGGCGATGATCTTCTCGGCCGCCTCGATGTCGTTGGCGTTGAGGTCGGGCATCTTCGTCTCGGCGATGCTGCGCAGCTGCTCGCGGCTGAGCTTGCCCACCTTGTCGCGGTGAGGGACCGCACTGCCCTTGTCGAGACCGAGGGCCTTCTTGATCAGCTCCGGCGCCGGCGGCGTCTTCGTGATGAAGGTGAAGCTGCGGTCCTCGAAAATGGTGATCTCAACGGGGATGATGTTGCCCCGCTGGGACTCCGTCGCAGCGTTGTACTGCTTGACGAAGTCCATGATGTTGACGCCGTGGGGACCGAGCGCGGTACCCACCGGCGGTGCCGGGGTGGCCTGGCCAGCGGGGAGCTGGACCTTCACCAACGCGGCGATTTTCTTCTTCGGAGGCATTTGTCCTTCTCCGGGTCCTGATTGCGATGCTTGTCAGAGCTGCGGATTGCGGCCCTGACATGTCGGAGGCCGCCCAGCCAACAAGAGACCCGCCTACCAGACCGCAAGGCCGTGACAGGTTTCCCGTTGGTCGCGTAAGGCGGCCGACCGAACGTCTAAGTGTATGTGATCGTCTTAGATCTTCGAGACCTGGTTGAACGAGAGCTCGACCGGAGTCTCGCGACCGAAGATCGAAACGAGCACCTTGAGCTTCTGCGACTCGGGGCTGATCTCGCTCACCGAGGCGGGCAGCGTGGCGAACGGGCCGTCCATGACCGTGACGGACTCGCCGATCTCGAACTCGACCGTCGGGCCCGCGGCCGTCTTGGCCGCCGCCTTCTTGGTCTCCTCGGTCGGCTCGGGCGCCAGCAGCTTGGCGACCTCGTCGAGGCTGAGCGGGCTCGGCTTGTTGGACAGGCCGACGAAGCCGGTCACACCGGGCGTGTTACGCACGGCGGCCCAGGACTCGTCGGTGAGCTCCATGCGCACCAGCACGTAGCCGGGCAGCACGCGCTCCTTGACCGGCACCTTCTTGCCGCTCTTGAACTCCTGGACGGTGTGCGTCGGCACCTCGACCTGGTAGATGTAGTCCTCCATGTTGAGCGACACGTTGCGGCTCTCGATGTTGGACTTCACGCGGTTCTCGTAACCGGCGTAGGAGTGAATGACGTACCACTCGCCGGGAAGGCCGCGCAGCGAGCTCTTGAACTCCTCGACGGGGTCGACGTCGGGAAGGACCTCACCGTCTTCGACGGCGGAAGCCTCGACATCGGCTGCCTCGTCGCTCTCCGCGACCTCGGCCCCCTGGAGCGCCGACTCGGCGGCCTCCTCAGTGGCCTCTTCCAGCTCGTCGCCCCACTCCTCGCGGGACTCGTCGGCCGGAACTGAAGACTCGGACACGGTGACTCTTCCTCTTTCGTCTTTTCGCGATTCAGCTCGGAACGAACGGCGACTCCGTCAAGCGACACCGGCGGGCGTCTGGATCAGCCGCCGCCGAAGACCTTGAGGACCGCCCATCCCAGGGCACTGTCAAGCCCGTACACGATCGCAACCATGATCAGAACGAATACCAGGACGACCGTGGTATAGGTGACGAGGTCCTTGCGGGTCGGCCAGATGACCTTGCGGAGCTCGTTGACGGCCTGCCGATAGAAAAGGGCAGGTGAAGTGCGTGTCTTCTTCTCGCCACTCGGCTTGCCTGCGGTCTCGCCGCGCGTGTCGATCGCCACAGTCCTCACCTGAAATCTGTCGTATCCGACGCAGTTTTGCGGCGCGCTTACACGCCATTATTGCGCGGACCGCACTCGCAGGGCACGAGGGACTCGAACCCCCAACCGCCGGTTTTGGAGACCGGTGCGCTACCAATTGCGCCAGTGCCCTATGTCGCTAGACCAGACTACCCTGATCGACCCACTGCCTGGACCGAACCGCTCGCCGACATGCTGTGCGGAAGGACCAGCCGAAAGCATACGGGGGATTGCCTGGTACGTCGAACCGAATACCGATCGCCCAGGTCACGACTGCGCGGGAGCAACGTGGGAGCATGGACGCATGTCCACCCGACCTCGTATCTCCGCGAGAATTTCCGCGATTTCCGAGTCCGCCACGCTCGCCGTGGACGCCAAGGCCAAGGCGATGAAGGCGGCTGGCCGCCCCGTCATCGGCTTCGGCGCCGGCGAGCCCGACTTCCCGACGCCCGGCTACATCGTCGAGGCGGCGATCCAGGCGGCCCGTGAGCCCCGCTTCCACAAGTACACGCCGGCGGGCGGCCTGCCCGAGCTCAAGCAGGCCATCGCCGACAAGACGCGGCGCGACTCCGGCTACGCGGCCGAGGCGTCGCAGGTGCTGGTCACCAACGGCGGCAAGCAGGCGGTCTACGAGGTGTTCGCGACTCTGCTCGACCCCGGCGACGAGGTCCTGGTCGTGGCCCCGTACTGGACCACCTACCCCGAGGCGATCAAGTTGGCCGGCGGCGTGCAGGTCGACGTCGTGACCGACGAGTCCACCGGCTACCTGGCGAGCGTCGAGCAGCTCGAGGCCGCGCGCACCGAGCGCACCAAGGTCCTGCTGTTCGTCTCGCCGTCCAACCCGACGGGCGCCGTCTACTCCCGCGAGGAGACGACGGCGATCGGCCGCTGGGCCGCCGAGCACGGCCTGTGGGTGGTCACCGACGAGATCTACGAGCACCTCGTGTACGGCGGCGCCGAGTTCACCAGCATCGCCACGGCCGTCCCCGAGCTCGGCGACCGGGTCGTGATCCTCAACGGCGTGGCCAAGACGTACGCGATGACCGGCTGGCGCGTGGGCTGGCTGATCGGCCCGTCCGACGTGGTCAAGGCCGCCACCAACCTGCAGTCCCACGCCACCTCCAACGTCTCGAACGTCTCCCAGATCGCCGCGCTGGCCGCCGTCTCCGGCGACCTGTCGGCGGTGGCCGAGATGCGCACGGCGTTCGACCGGCGCCGCCAGACGATCGTCAGGATGCTCAACGAGATCCCGGGCGTGTTCTGCCCGGAGCCGAAGGGGGCGTTCTACGCGTATCCGTCGGTCAAGGAGCTGATCGGCAAGGAGCTGCGCGGCAAGCGGCCTCAGTCGTCCGGTGAGCTGGCCGAGCTGATCCTCGAGGAGGCCGAGGTGGCGGTGGTGCCGGGCGAGGCGTTCGGCACACCTGGTTACTTCCGCCTGTCGTACGCGCTGGGCGACGACGACCTGGTCGAGGGCGTCAGCCGCATGGGCAAGCTGCTGTCAGAGGCGCGCTGAAGCCCGCGTCCGTCAGGGCGCGGGTTTCAGGGTGACCCCGGCGGCGATCTGCTTGATCTGGGCGGCCAGGCCGGGCGTCGCGGCGATGTAGACCGCGGTGCCCGGCCGCTCCAGCCACATGAAGTTGCGCAGGCCGGTGCGCGTGGTCCAGCGCAGCGCCGGCCTGCCCTTGTACGCCGTCAGCGTCGACCTGGCGACCAGCGTGACGAACTGCTCGACGCTCCGCACCCCGCAGACCACGCCGACGTACAGCTCCTCGTCGTTCTTCCGCCAGATCAGGCCCTTGACCTCGAGTTGCCGGGTGAGCGACCCCAGGCGGGCGAACGAGCCCGTCCTGATCAGCCCCTCTGACGTGGCCGGCAGCTTCACGTCGGTCGACCCGCAGGCCAGCGAGCGGCCCTCGTGCGGTACGGGCGTGGGCGGCGGCATGGCTTGGGACTCGGGCTCGGACACGGGCGTGTCGCCACTGCCGCACGCCGCCAGCGTGAATACGAGGAGCACCGCTGCCAGACGCCGCATCGGACCCCCCAAGAAATGCACGGAAAAGGCTCCTAGTCTCCTACAGGACCTTTGACGGAAGCGGCAATTGCGACCAGTTCGCGGCTGAGCGACTCGCTGACCCGGATCCACGCGCCCTCGCCGGCGCGCTCCGGCCAGACGATCAGCCGGCCGCCGCCCGGATGCCTGCCTGCCACGGCGGGCCTGCCGCGCACGGTGGTCGCGCGGGCGTCCAGCACACTGGCCCGACTACGGTAGCTCGCCCAGTCGGCGGCGGGCTCGACCTGGGCCTCGACGAACCGGTCGCCCGAGCCGAACCTGGCCCACGCCCCCTTGGGCTCGATCGCTCCCCCGCCGCTGCGCTCCAGCCCGGCGGGCAGGTAGGTGAGCCAGAAGTCGTGGGAGACCACCGCGAGAGTGGCCTCCGGCGGGGTCCGCACGGGGACGGCGTCGGCCACGGCGTCGGGCCGCAGGCGTCCGAAGCCCGAGGAGAAGAGCGCGTAGATGATCGAAACCGCCACTCCGGACGCCAGCACCGCGAGCGCCGCGCGCCGTCCCTGTCCGATGCCGGCAGGCTCCTCAGGGATCATGCCTGGTTGATCCCCCGTTCAGCCCCGTCCGTACCGCCGGCGTTCACTTGATCGCCCGGATGCCCTTCGCAATCTTCTTCAGCTCGGAATGGTTGCCGACCGCCATCTCGTAGTCGGGGCTGACGGTCAGTCTGACGGCCAGGTCGTCGCGGAGCTTCCAGGCCATCGTGAGCGTGCTCTTGTCCGTGAAGAACGGTTCGACCTCGCCCGCCTCGCCGAGGTTGGCCAGCCACGCCTTCTTGCCGTTGACGTCCACGATCTCGGCCCCCTTGGGGGACTCGACGTAGCGCCCCTTGGCGGCCTCACCCTCGAACACGATCACTTGGACCCAGAACATCCGCTCGTCGGTGGCCGGCTTGTCGAAGCTCGTCGCGTAACTGTGCCCGGACGTCCCCTTGCCCGACCACCTGCCCCAGATGAACCCGTCCGGCAGGTAGCCCAGGCGGATGGCGCCGAACTTCCGACCGTCGCCCAGGTCGCCGAGGTGTTGCGGCGGCGTACCGACGTCGATCTCGACGTGGGTGCGGGGGGCGACCTTCTCGCCCGACACCGGGTTCTGCCTGCGGACAAAGCCGTTCCTCAGCTCGGTTCCGACGTTGTCGACCACCAGGCCGACGTTGCGGAGCGCGGAGATCGCCTCGGCGGCGCGCCTGCCCGTCACGTTCGGAACGGTGACGCCGCCGGTCTCCACCACGGACTGGCCCCGGCCGCCGGCGGTGTTCGTGGTGCCCGCGAGTTCGGCCGAGTTCAGCGTCATAGGTACGGCCACCGCCAGGGCCGCCGTGACGAGCGCGGCGCCCGCCACGCGGAACCGGACCACGCGGGAGCGGTGCCGGCGCCGTACGGTCCTGCCCAGGTCCGGCGGGGCCTGCACTTCGGCGACGTGCGCCGCCATGGCGTCCGCGAGATCGTCCTCGATCCTCATCCGATCACTTCCTTAGCGAGATTCAGGTTTTCGCGGATCCTGGCGAGCCCCCGTGCCGCCTGGCTCTTCACGGTCCCGACCGAGCAGCCGAGCAGGGCCGCGGTGTTCCCTTCTGTCTGGTCCTCCCAATAGCGCAGGACCAGGACGGCCCGCATCCGGGGCGGCAGCCTGCGCAGCTCCTGGATGAGCGTGTCGCGCAGGTCGAGGTCGGGAGAGTCGGCGGCGGTCTCCGGCGGCCGGGCGAAGGTGATCTCCTGGATGATCTTGCGCCGCCGCGCTCCGCTGATCGCCGCGTTCACGACGATCTTCCTCGCGTACGCCTCGGGGTTGTCGCCCCTGATCCGCGGCCAGTGCCGGTAGACCTTCTCCAGCGCGTGCTGGACCAGGTCCTCGGCGTCGTGCCTCGTCGCTCCGCAGACCAGGATCGCGGTACGCAGCAACGACGTGCTCCGAGCGGCGAGGAACTCGTCGAACGCCGCTTCGTCGTCATCTGTCATGAGTGAGGGTCCCCTTTCGCCCTCCCCAACGCGCGAACCCCACCCGAGGTTGAGTGGCAAGATATGTCAATGGCAAGGCCCCTGATCTCGCTGCCCAAGGCCCATCTTCACCTGCACTTCACGGGATCGATGCGGCATTCCACGCTGATCGAGCTGGCCAGGGAGCAGGGGCTGCACCTGCCCGATGCGCTGGAGGTGGACTGGCCGCCCAAGTTGCGGGCCACCGACGAGCGCGGGTGGTTCAGGTTCCAGCGGCTGTACGACATCGCCAGGTCCGTGCTGACCCGCCCCGACTACGTCTACCGGCTGCTGCGCGAGACCGCCGAGGACGAGGCGGCGGCCGGGTCGCGGTGGCTGGAGATCCAGGTGGACCCGTCGGGCTACGCGCAGCGCTTCGGCGGGCTGACGGCCACGCTGGAGCTGACGCTGGACGCGGCGCGCCAGGCCGCCGAGCACGCGGGGGTCGGGATCGCGGTGGTCGTGGCGGCCAACAGGACCCGCCACCCGCTCGACGCGAACACGCTGGCCAGGCTCGCGACCCAGTACGCCGGCAAGGGCGTGGTGGGGTTCGGGCTCTCCAACGACGAGCGCCGCGGCGAGGCCAGGGAGTTCGAGCGGGCGTTCAGGATCGCCAAGCGGGGCGGGCTCCTGTCCGTGCCGCACGGGGGCGAGCTGATGGGGCCTCGGAGCATCTCGCAGTGCGTCGACGACCTGGGTGCCGATCGCGTCGGGCACGGCGTGCGGGCGGCGGAGGACAGGCGGCTGATGGAGCGGCTGGCCGACCGGCAGATCTGCTGCGAGATCTGCCCCACCTCGAACGTGGGGCTGGGGGTGGCCGAGCGGGCCGCCGACGTGCCGGTGCGGCGGCTGTTCGACGCTGGAGTGCCGATCGCTCTGGGCGCCGATGACCCGTTGCTGTTTGGTGCGCGGCTGTTGCGGCAGTACGAGCTGGCTCGTGACGTTTACGGCTTCAGCGACGCGGAGCTGGCCGAGCTGGCCCGCCAGTCCGTCCGCTCCTCCGCGGCCCCCGATTCGGTACGCAAGGAGTTGCTCAAGGGCGTGGACGACTGGCTGACGGGCTCATTGGAGTGACGTGGCGACGCGGATGGCCTCTTCCTTGCTCTTGAGGCCTTCCAGCCGGTAGCTCAGCGTGTCCTGCTGCCAGATGAGGGTGGGTCCGGCCTGGCGCAGGGGGACCTCGGTGCCGTCCTGGCGCAGGATGTAGCCGAGGGGATGCGCTCCCGGGACCCACCACGCGTTGTACGGGCCGACCTTGACGTAGTCGGGCCACGGCGGGCCGAGCTTCTTGAAGAACACCGGATCCACGCCGCCGTCGAACTGGTCGAGCCTGACGCCGTTCGGCCAGAACATCGACACGACCCTGCCGTTGTCGGCGACCGTGACGCTCCTGGCGTCGCCGAGCGCTTTCAGCGTCTTGACCTTGAACTTCACCTGGCCCGGGGCCTTGTCCGGCTCCACGGTGTGCTCGCCGGGCATGGGCGCGGTGGTGGTGACGGCCTTGGGCGGCCTGTCGCCGATCTGGAGCTCGATCCCGGCGAACCGCAGGATCCTCACCACGGCTGCCCGGCCCTGAGGGGTGGCTGCTGTGATGGCGATGACGACGAGGACGACGGCCGCGACGACCTTCCACCTCGCCCGCCGAACACGTCGTACCGGCCCCCGGGGGTGCGGTCGCACGGGGCCATGCGCCGGATCGGGCCCAGTGCTTTCGCCTGGGGCGGGTTCGAGGCGGGCGCGGACGGCGGCGGCGACGTCGGCCGGCGGTGGGCTGGGGACGTCCAGGAGCTCCCCGAGCGCCAGAAGTTCGGACTCCAGGTCGTCGAAAGGCTCACGCGAGTTCATTGCCCACCTCCTCCCTCAGCCGGGCCAGCCCCCGATGCGTGCTGGATTTGACGGTGCCGACGGGCCAGTCGAGCACCTGTGCCGTCTCCGCCTCGGTCAGCTGTAAGAAGTACCGGCAGACGACGGCCTGACGTTCCCGCTCGGGCAGCCGCCGTACCGCCTCCAGAAGGCGGGACCGCCGGTCGGTGGCCACCGCCGCACCCTCGGGGTCGTCGGGCGCGGCCACGGAGGCCGTGGCGCCCAGCCGCAGGGTCAGCTCGGAGCGGCGCCCGCGCGACCGGGTCAGATTGTGGGTCTCGTTGGCCACGATCCGCAGCAGCCAGGGGCGGAAGGGCGAGTCCCTGCGGAAGCTCGCCAGGTGCCGGAACGCCTTGACGAACGCCTCCTGCACGACGTCCTCGGCTTCGTCCCCCGCCCCGAGCATGGAGGCGGTACGGTGGGCGAGCACGCTGTAGCGGGCGACCAGCGCCTCATAGGCGGCAAGGTCACCGGCGAGCGAGCGCTCGACAGCCTCGTCGTCGTTCATGGCGAGTCAGATTCCACCCCATTCGCGGCCTCCGCGGAAGAGGCTTTCACGCTTCATGTGACCCCACCCGTGATCGGGGCATTAGACTCGGGCAATCCATGAGCCCCCTCGAAGGAACTGGACAATGTCTTCTGGGTATGACCGTGTAGTGCAACCGGCGGCCGGTGACGAGGCGTTGGAGAACCACCTAGGTGGCGACGAGGCCAAGAACTATCGGCAGTACGAGTTCGACATGGTCGCCCCGCATGTCGGCCGTTCGATGCTGGAGATCGGCTCGGGGCTCGGCCACTTCGCCGAGCAGTTCCTGCCGCGCCTCGACAGGCTCGTGGTGAGCGACTTCGACCCCTACTGCGTCGAGCAGCTGGAAAAGCGCTTCGCGGACCGCGACGACATCAGCGTCCTGCAGTTCGGCCTGCCCACCGACATCCCGCTCGAGGACAAGGTCGACACCGTCGTCATGATGAACGTCCTGGAGCACATCGAGGACGACGCCGAGGCGCTGCGCTCGCTGGCCCGCGTCACCCTGCCGGGCGGGCGGATCATCATCTGGGTGCCCGGCTACCCGCAGCTCTACGGAGACTTCGACCGCAAGGTGGGCCACGTCCAGCGCTACACGCCCAAGACGCTGGGCGCGACGGTCGCCAGGGCGGGCCTCGACATCGAGACGCTCAAGCCGATCAACTTCCTGGGCGGCATCGCCTGGTGGGCGGCCGTGCGCCGGGGCGGCGTCGGCTACCCGGACCCGCGCCTGGTCAAGATCTACGACCGCACGGTGGTCCCGACGACCCGCTTCATCGAGCGGTTCATCAGGCCACCGTTCGGCCAGACCGTCTTCTGCGTGGCGAGGGTCCCCACGCCCAAGGCCTGACGGCTATTTGATGGAGCCGGCGGTGAGGCCGCCGACCACCTTCCGCTCGATCAGGGCGAAGAGGATGATCACGGGGATGGTGGCGATCACCGATCCGGCGAACAGGTTCTGCCAGTCCACCTGATATTGGCCGATGAACGAGTTGAGAGCCACCGTGAGCGGCTGGTTCTCCGGCGTCGTGGTCAGGGTCAGCGCGACCACGAACTCGTTCCACGCGGCGATGAACGTGAAGATCAGCGCCGTGATGACGCCGGGCATGGCCAGCGGCAGCGTGATCCTGAAGAGCGCGCCGAAGCGGCCGTTCCCGTCGATGAACGCGGCCTCCTCCAGCTCGCGCGGGATCGAGGCGAAGTACGCGTTCAGGATCCACACCGCGAACGCCAGGTTGAACCCGGCGTTGACCAGGATCAGCGACCAGACCGAGTCCACCAGCCCGAACTGGTAGAACTCGCGGTAGATGCCGACCAGCATGGCCGTCGGCTGGAACATCTGGGTGATCAGCACCAGGATCAGGAACGCCGTGCGCCCTCTGAAGTCGTGCCGGGCGGAGTAGTACGCGGCGGGCAGGGCCACGAGCAGCACCAGCACGGTCGAGCCGCCGGCGACCTTGAGCGTCACCCACAGGTTCCCGGCCAGGCCGCTGCTCCAGAAGTTGGCGAGGTTGGACCAGACCCACTCCTTCGGCCAGAACGTCACGTCACGCAGCGAGTCCTGGGCGCGCAGCGAGGTGAGCAGCATCACCAGGTACGGGAACAGGAAGACGAACGCGATGACGTACGCGGCGGCCGCGATGACGACGGTCTTGAGACGCGGCATCCTGCGCCGCGCGACCGGCCTGACGTGCTGGTGCGGCCTGGTGGCGGCCGGGCGCATCGTGTTCAGGGCCATCACGCCACCTCCTTGTTCCAGCGCGAGACCTTGAGGAAGACCGCGGTCAGGATGATCACCATGCCGAAGTTGACGACGGACATGGCCGCCGATTCGCCGATGTTCGAGCCCTTGAGGATGAACATGAGGATCGTCGAGGTGGCCGTGGAGTAGCCCGGCTGGCCGTGGGTCATGGCCCAGATGATCGGGAAGCTGTTGAAGACGTTCATGACGTTGATGAGGGCCGCCACGGTGAGCGCGGGGCGCAGCAGCGGCAGCGTGATCGACCAGTACGTACGGAACCGTCCGGCTCCGTCCATCTTGGCCGCCTCATAGACGTCGGCGGGGATCGTCGCCAGCCCGGCCAGCAGCGCGTACGTGGTGAACGGCACCGACACGAAGACGGCCACGAACACCAGCCACGGCATCGCGGTGGACGCGTCGCCGAGCTGGTCGGCCGAGGCGCCGCCCATCGCGTCGATCAGCCCCAGCTTCAGCCGGATCTGGTTGATCACGCCGACCTCGGGGTCCAGCATCCACTTGAAGATGATCGCCGTCATCAGCACGGACGCGGCCCACGGCGCGATCAGTGCCCACCGGGCCAGCTTGCGCAGCGGGAAGCGCTGGTTGAACAGCTGGGCGAGGGCCAGCGAGATCAGCACGGTGAGCGCGACGACCGCGACCACCCAGATCACGCTGCGGACCATGATGTCGGCGAAGTCCTTCTCGCCGAACAGCTTGTCGTAGTTCGCGAGCCCGTTGCTCCCCTGGACCACCCCGAACCGGCTGATCTTGAGGAACGACGACCTGATCATCTCGATCACGGGCCAGAGCACGACCAGCGCGATCAGCACCACGGCGGGCCCGACCCACGCGAGGGGCTCGAGGGCGCGCAACCTTCTCATGAGCAACCTTCCAAGACGGTGCGGCCGGCACCGGTGACAGCGCCGGCCGCACGGGCCCCCGATCGATCAGCCGGCAGATTCGGCGGTCTTCTGGAGCTCACCGAGGACCTTGGCCGGGTCGTCCTTGACGGCCCCGCCGATGGTCTGCTTGATCGCCGGGTTCACCTCTGCCCACTTGGGGTCCTGGAAGGGGTAGAAGCTGGCGTTCGGCAGCGCGTCGAGGAACGGCTTGAGCTTCTCGTCACCCTCGAGCTTCTTGATGCCGCCGTTGGTGACGGGCAGCAGCTTGTAGGTGTCGGAGATCTTCTGCGCGGCGCTGCCGGTGTAGAAGAAGTCGAAGAACTTCTTGATCTCGGCGGCGTGGCCGTTCTTGTTGAACGCCATGATCCAGTCCATGACGCCGAGCGTGGTGTCGAGCGGGCCGGTCTTGCCGGGGATGGCCGCGACGCCGTAGTTCTTCAGCCCGGCCGCGTCGAAGATCGGGATGGACATGGGGCCGCCGTTGACCATGCCGACCTTGCCCGCGCCGAAGTCCTCCCAGACCGTCTTACGGTCCTTGGTGCCCGGGTTCGGGGTGGTCAGGCCCGCGTCGACCAGGCCCTTCATGTACGTGAACGTCTCGACGTTCTGCGGCGAGTTGATCGCCCACTTGCCGGAGGCGTCCTTGTAGCCGCCGCCGTTGCCCAGCATCCACAGGAACGACTCGCCCTGGGCCTCTTCCTGGCCGAGCGGCAGGCCGAACGGCTGCGTGACGCCGGCCTTCTTCAGCTTCTCGGCGTCGGCCTTGAGCTCGTCCCACGTCTTCGGCGGCTCGGCGATGCCGGCCTTCTGGAACAGGTCCTTGTTGTAGAACAGGGCGCGGGCGGAGGAGACGAACGGGATGCCGTACGCGGTGCCGTCGACCTTGCCGAACTCGGCGAACTTCTGCAGCATGTCGCCCGAGACGTTCGGCGACAGCACCTCGTCCACCTTGTAGAGCAGCCCGTCCTTGACGAAGCCGGAGTAGTCGCCGGTCTGCAGGATGTCGGGCACCTGGCCGTTCTGGACCATGGTGGCGACCTGCTTGTCGATGTCGTTCCAGTTGATGACCTGGACGTCGACCTTGATGTTCGGGTTGGCCGCCTGGAACTCGTCCACGACGCCCTTCCAGAACGTCTCGCCCGAGTTCGGCTTGCCGGGGCCGTCGCCGTAGTCGGCGGCGACCATCTTCAGCGTGACCTGCCCGCCGCCCGACGCCTTGTCGCCGCCACCGGAATCGCCGGAGCCACCCGATCCGCAACTGGCCAGAACCAGCATCGTGACGACGGATGCAGCGGCGCCGCCCACAAGCTTCATGTTCACTGGAGATACCGCCTTCTCGTCGGGCGGGTCGCTGGTCCGTACCAGCTGACGGACCCCGCCCTGGGGGATGGGGCGCGCGAGCACGCAGCCCGACGCGTTTGCGCCAGCGTAAGCCTGCCTCACGGAGCCGGTCTATACCGGCTCGTATCAGTTTGAAAACATCGAAGCCGGAAAACCCTCACAACCGGTCTAGACCGGGCGTCAGAGGATCTTTCTCCGGACGCTCTCCCCGCCCTCTGGCGCACCGATCCACGGCCCCTCGATGGACGGGTCGAGTATGCCCTCCTCGAGGAAGCCGTAGCGGCCTTCGAGCACGTACTCGGCCAGCCGCACGTCGTTGGTGTCGGTGTTGTCCCAGAGCTGGTCGAACAGCGACTCCACGCGACGTCTTGCCTGGTGGCAGAAGGTGTCGGCCAGCTCGTACGGCCGGCGCCCCAGGTCCGCGGAGTCCTCCTCCGCCTTGACGCAGGCGGCCGTCATGGCGAACAACTCGGCCCCTATGTCCACGATCCTGCCGAGGAAGGACTGCTTGTGCTCCAGCCTGCCCTGCCAGCGGGACATGCCGTAGAAGGTGGACCTGGCCAGCTTCCTGCTGGTCCGCTCCACGAAGCGCAGGTGCTGGGCCAGCGGGCCGAAGTCGCCGTACGAGGTGGGCAGGTTGCCGGTGCCGGCCACCAGCGTGGGCAGCCACGTGGCGTAGAAGCGGCTCGCCCGGCGCAGGGCCTGGGCGCGCTCCTGGCGGGAGGCCTCCGGGTTGATCAGCTCCCCCGCGGCCGACAGGTGCGCGTCCACCGCCTCGCGCGTGATCATCAGGTGCATGATCTCCGAGGAGCCCTCGAAGATGCGGTTGATGCGGGAGTCGCGCAGCATCTGCTCGGCGGGCACGCCGCGCTCGCCGCGCGCCACGAGCGACTCGGCGGTCTCGTAGCCGCGCCCGCCCCTCATCTGGACCAGCTCGTCGATCGCCTGGTACGACAGCTCCGACGCGAAGAGCTTGGCCAGCGCCGCCTCGATCCTGATGTCGTTGCGCTGGTCGTCGGCCAGGCGGCTGGTGAGCTCGCAGACGGCTTCGAGCGCGTAGGCGGTGGCCGCGATGAAGGAGATCTTCGTGGCCACGGCCTCGTGCCGGCCGACCTTGCGCCCCCACTGCACGCGCTCGTTGCCCCACTCGCGGGCGATCTTTACGGCCCACTTCGCGTTGCCCGCGCAGGTGGCCGGCAGCGACAGGCGGCCGGTGTTGAGCGTGGTGAGGGCGATCTTCAGCCCTTGCCCCTCGCGCCCGATCATGTTCTTGGCAGGCACCCTGACCTGGGAGAACTCGGTGACGCCGTTCTCGATCCCGCGCAGCCCCATGAAGCCGTTGCGCCGCTTGACCGTGATGCCGGGAGAGTCGGCCTCGACCACGAACGCGCTGATCTTCTTGCCGGTCCTGGCCATGACCACGAGCAGGTCGGCGACGACGCCGTTCGTCGTCCACAGCTTGACGCCGTCGAGCACGTAGTCGTCGCCGTCGCGGACCGCCGTGGTGGACAGACGGGCCGGGTCTGAGCCCACGTCGGGCTCGGTCAGCAGGAAGGCGGAGATCTCGCCCCGCGCGCACCTCGGCAGGAACTCCCGCTTCTGCTCCTCGGTGCCGAACAGCTTGAGCGGCTGCGGCACCCCGATCGACTGGTGCGCCGACAGCAGCGTGGCCAGCGCCGGGCAGTACGAGCCGACGAGCATGAGAGCGCGGCAGTAATACAGGTAGGGAAGGCCGAGCCCGCCGTACTCCTCGCCGATCGTGATCCCGAACGCCCCGAGCGCCGCCAGCCCCTTCACCACCTCGTCGGGCACCTGCGCGGTCCGCTCGATGAGCGCCGGATCGACGTGCGCGTCGAGGTAGCGCCGCATCGCCCTGACGAACTCCTCACCTCGCTTGGTGGCCTCGTCGGACAGCGACGGCACGGGATACACCAGATCCAGCCGGAAGTCGCCGAGGAAGAGCTGCTTGGCGAAGCTGGGCCGCGTCCACTCCTTCTCGCGGGCCTGCTCGCCGACCTCTCTGGACTCCGCGTACTTGGCGTGCTCGGTCATGGCACCTCCCGACGATGCGCCGTCTAGTGCTAGGAGTACTGCCCGCCTGACGGCGCTCTGCGCTGTTTATAGCCGGAATTTGTACGAACGGCGAGCATTCGCTTTCAGCACCCCGAGCGCCACCAGAGCCAGCACGGCGGGAACCACCAGGTAGACGCCGCAGAACGCCAGCGCCACGAGCGACAGCCCCACGCCCACGACGGCGGTGGTCCTGTGCCGCCCCGCGGGCAACATCCGCACGGCCGCCGCCACACCCGCGGCCGTGACGGCGGCCAGGCACGCCGAGGTGGCCCGCATGAGCAGGTCCAGGTCCACCGCCCACACCAGCACGGGCACGCTCAGCACGGCGAGCAGCCCCAGGCTCCGGTACGGCGTCCGGCCCGGCGCCCCTCCCCTGGCGAACCAGCCGGGCAGCGCCCCATCCCTGGCCAGGGCCGCACCCAGCCGGGCGGCCCCGGCGATGTAGGTGTTGACGGCCCCGAACGTCAGCAGCACCGCCACCACCCCGGTGACCGGCCGCGCGGCGGGGCCGATGCCGGTCTCCAGCATGGCGGTGAGCGGCACGCCGGGCATGTCGGGGCCGAGCACGCCCACGGAGGTGACGGAGACGCCCGCGTACAGGAGCGCGATCACGACGAGGGTCACCACGGTGGCCCTGACCAGGCCGTTCTTGCCGCCGGCGAACTCGGCCGACAGGTGGCTGGCCGCCTCCCAGCCGACGAAGGCGAACATGAGCACGCCTGCCGCGCTGGCCACGCCCCCGGCGCCGTACGGGGCGAAGGGGGTGAAGTTGGCCGGGTCGGTGTGCGGCGCGGCGGTGATCACCGCGGCGGCCAGCAGGGCGACGAGCAGGGCGACGAAGCCGATCTGCAGCCGCCCCGAGGTGCGCAGCCCGGCGGCGTTGGCGGCGAAGGCCGCCGCCAGGATCAGGCAGGCGGCCAGGGTGGCGTTCGTGCCCAGCGTGGCCTCGACGTACTGGCCGCCGATCAGCGCGCCCGCGACGGTGCCGATGGGGACGGCGCCGTAGAACCACCAGCCGACCACGGCGGCGGCGTGCCGCCCGAACGCCAGCCCGGCGAAGCTGGCCACTCCGCCGCCGTCCGGATACCTCACGCCGAGCGCGGCGAAGGTGAGCGCGACGGGCACGCTCAGCGCGAGCAGACCCGCCCAGGCGAGCACGGACGCGGGCCCCGCGGCGGAGGCGGCGAGGTGCGGCAGCACCAGCATCCCCGGCCCGAGCACCGCTCCCACCAGCAGCGCCGTGCCCTGTCCCGCGCCGATGCGATGTTCCGTCATGCAGACGAAATTAGTGCAGTCATTCGGCTGTCTCGGGGGTTGACCGAACGTATGGCCGGAAGGGCATGCGAACATCCAGTCATGGACGAACTTGATTCGGAGATCGTACGGCTGCTCCAAACGGATGCGCGGCAGTCCAACAGAGAGCTCGCGCGGCAGCTCGGCATCGCGCCCTCGACCTGCCTCGAGCGGGTCAGGGCGCTCACCCGGCGCGGCGTCATCCGCGGCTACCACGCCGACATCGATCCGGCCGCGCTCAACCGGAGCGTCCAGGCCATGATCATGGTGCAGGTACGGCCGCTGAGCCGGGCGGTGATCAACGCCTTCAAGTCGTCGGCGGCGGCGATGCCGGAGGTGCTCAGCGTGTTCGTGCTGGCGGGCGGGGATGACTTCCTGCTGCACGTGGCGGTGCAGGACCTGGACCACCTGCACGCGTTCCTGCTCGACCGGCTGAGCAAGCGCAAGGAGATCGTCGGCTTCCGCACGTCGGTGATCTTCCAGCAGGTGCACAACACCGTCCCTGAGCGCCTGACCTGACTTTCGTCAGGGGTGGGACTGGACGGTCGGCCGATCCGGAAGGGGGCGGCGCCTCCCTAGGTTTCTCCCGTGAAGTCCCTCCTGATCGGCCTCTCGGCCGCTTTGACGTTCAGCGCCGCCCCCGCCGGGATGACGCCCCCCTCCATCGACGCCTTCCTGCGGCAGGCGCTGGAATCCACCGGCCTGCCCGGGTTCTCCGTGGTCGTGACGCACAACGGCACGATCGTGCACGCGGCCGGGTACGGTCATGACTCCGCAGGCGACGCGGTCACCGAGAACACTCCGATGCGGGTGGCCTCGGTGAGCAAGTCGTTCACCGCGATGGCCGTGATGACGCTCGTGGAGCGTGGCAAGATCGCGCTCGACGGGCCGGTGGCCGCGCAGCTGCCCGGCTTCAGGATGGCGGATCCGCGTGCGGCGAAGATCACCGTACGGCAGCTGCTGAACCAGACCTCCGGCCTTTCGGACACGACGGTCGATATCGCCGCGGTGGAGAGCGCCACCTCGCTCGCCGACTACACCTCCCGGCTGGCCGGCTCCGAGCTCCGCGCCGACCCGGGCACCCGCTGGGAGTACTGCAACGTCAACTACGACCTCGCCGCGAGGCTGGTGGAGGTGGCCTCCGGGCAGCGGTTCGGCGACTACCTGCGGGATCGAGTGTTCGGCCCGCTCGGCATGAAGTCCAGCGCCGTCAGCGACCAGGTCGTCAAACCGGCCGACGGCCACAACTCGATCTTCGGCGCCTGGCTCCCGCGCCCCGAGCTGTCCGGCTTCCTCAACGACAGCGGCTCAGGCGGGGTCATCACCACCGCGGCCGACATGGGCAAATGGCTGATCGCCCAGACGGGCGACGGCCGCCCGCTGGTCAAGCGGAAGAGCCTCGACGTCATGCACACGCCCACCAAGATCCGGGACTACGGCATGGGCTGGGGCGTCGAGCGGGACACCGGACTGCTCGCGCATTCCGGGAATCTGTTCACGTACAACGCCGTCGAGGCCGTCTCCCCCAAGACCGGCTACGGCTTCGCCGTCATGGCGAACGGCGCCGCCCTGACCGACGACACGTACACCATCATGAAAGGGCTGGTCGCGCTGACCGAGGGCCGCACGCCCGAGACGCCCGGAGGCGACCGGCAGCTCTTCGAGCTGGTGCTTGGCGTGCTCGCGTTGGTCGCGGCGGGCCTGGGCGCCGTGGGCGTGCTGCGCTCCCGGCGCTGGGCTGCCAGGCGTTCGGGCCGGCCGTGGCTGCGGCTGGTGCCGCCGCTGCTGCCCGCGGCGGTGCTGGCGGCGTACCCGGATCTGGTCTCGTTCCTCATGAACGGGCGGACGGTGACGTGGGCCCAGCTCACCTACTTCGCCGCGCCTCTGTCGATCACGCTGGTGGTGGCGGCGCTGTCGGGGGTGCTTGTCACAGCCGCCCGCATTCGCGTACTCCTCCGAGCGCGCTAATCAGGCATCGGGCGCACACCGAGTCGTAGCCGCCGCATCAGGCGCCTTCGGTCCAGTACCTCTGCAGCCTGGCAATGGCGTCGTCCTTGCTCATCGCCGCGACCTCGGCATCATCCAGGCCCACTCTGGCAATCAGCAAGTGAACAAGATCAGCGGGCAATGCGTCCGACGACGGCTCGGGCGTTCCGCGATCGGGCTGGGTGCTGTCCTTGACGCAGGCCCAGAACGTCGCCTCGTCCACCTGCAACTGATCACGAAGAATGTGGCTCCACATGCTCTGGCCGTAGGAGCTTCGATCCACCGGATGGGAGATCCGAGTCCTCAGGATCCGCCCATCCGGGAGATCCAGTTCGTACGTGACAGTGTGGGTTTCCGTTCGCCCACGGGCGTTCCGTACTTGACGCCAGCCTTCGATCTGGCAGAACCGATCGTGGTCCTCGCGGGTGGGTTGGGGCCAGGTCACCGAGCCTTCCCCACCAGCCATTCACGGAGCTGATCGTCATCACTGAGGCTGATCAACTGCACCAGCCCCCAGTTCTCACGGTGGTTCGGCGCATCGAGCAAATGATCTTGCCAGTCTTCGGCGTACTCACGCAGCGCATCGACCATCTCCGAAACGGCCTCGTTGAAGGTCTGGCCGTCTGCCGCGATCGGCAGCCCCGGGATGATGATCGACCAGCCGCCGGCCTCCGGAACCGTCTGCGCATGAGACGGAGTGACCGCGGCGAGATAATGACGCAGTCTCTCAACGTCCACGAGTGCGGTGGTGGCCGCCTCGCGACGCACCGTGGCCACACGACCGCGCTCGGCGGCATCCAAGAGTGCTTTGAGATGCGCGCGGGCCTCTGTGTAGCTGTCGAAATGAACGGCAGTCATGGCGGGCACCTCCACTGGAGCGTGCCTCCAGAATGCCTCTCGCAGATAAGTACGTCAAGTACGTCACGTACCTACGCGCTGCATCGCTGGCACTCGCCGAACCTTCCGCGGCGGCAACTGAGCTTTGAGGCCAGCCCGGGCCTGCGCGGTGAATCTGCGTAGAGAGCATCGGCGGGCGCCGCCTCACGTACACCTGGAGGCGGCGCCCGCGCGGCTCACAATCTCTCGATGATCGTGACGTTGGCCTGGCCGCCGCCCTCGCACATCGTCTGCAGCCCGTACCGGCCGCCCGTGCGCTCCAGCTCGTGCAGCAGCTTCGTCATGAGGATGGCGCCCGTGCCACCGAGCGGGTGTCCGAGCGCGATGGCGCCGCCGTTCGGGTTGACCTTGGCGGGGTCGGCGCCGAGCTCCTGCGTCCAGGCCAGCGGCACCGGCGCGAACGCCTCGTTGATCTCCACGACGTCGATGTCGTCGATCGACATGCCGGCCTTCTCGAGCGCCCGCCGCGTGGCGGGGATCGGCGCGGTCAGCATGTAGATGGGGTCGTCGCCCTTGAGGGCGAGCTGGTGGATGCGGGCTCGCGGCCTCAGGCCGTGGTCCTTGACCGCCTGTTCGGAGGCGATGAGCAGCGCTCCTGAGCCGTCGGAGATTTGCGAGGAGGTGGCGGCGGTGATCTGGCCGCCCTCCTTCAGCGTCTTCAGCGAGGCCATCTTCTCCAGCGTCGTGTCGGCCCGCGGGCCCTCGTCGTCCTCCACGCCGTTGATGGGGGCGATCTGGTCCTTGAAGTGACCGTTCGCGATGGCCTTGGCGGCCCGCTGGTGGGACTCGAGCGCGTACTGCTCCAGCATGTCCCTGGTGTAGCCCCACTTCTCGCACATCAGCTCCGCGCCGCGGAACTGCGAGATCTCCTGCTTGCCGTACCGCTCGACCCACTTCTCGCCGAACGGGAACGGCATGCCCTTCTCCAGCGCGGCCGTGATCGAGGAGCCCATGGGGACGATGCTCATCGACTCGACGCCGGCCGCCACGACCAGGTCCTGGGTGCCGGACATGACGCCCTGGGCGGCGAAGTGGATCGACTGCTGCGAGGAGCCGCACTGCCGGTCGATCGTGACACCGGCGGTGGTCTCGGGCAGCCCCGCCGACAGCCAGGCATTTCGCGCGATGTCCATGCTCTGGGGGCCGAACTGCATGACGCACCCCATGATGACGTCCTCCACCGCCGCGGGGTCGACTCCCGTGCGGTCGATCAGCGCCTTCAGTGTGTGAGCTGCCAGGTCAGTGGGGTGGACGGTGGAAAGGCCGCCCTTCTTCTTGCCGACCGGGGTGCGGACCGCCCCGACGATGTACGCCTCTGCCACAGTGCCTCCTGAAACCGAGCATTATTCGGTTACTAAGGGCAGACTACAACAGAACGACGTTCTGCTCACGTGGGCGGGACCTCAGGCGGGCGGGTTCAGGTCCTCAGCGGCGTCGACCCTGAACCGCCACCGGTCCACGACCAGCCCGTTCAGCGCCTCGGCCAGCTCGAGAGCCAGCGCGCCGAGCTTGGCGGGCTCGTCGCCGCGCAGCTCGATCGCGGTCAGCTCGGTGGCGAAGGGCAGCAGCTCCTGCACTGCCGGCGGCTGCCCCTTCTGCGGTACGAGCCCGGCCCGGATGTCGCCCGCCGTGAAGGTGAACTCGTCCTCCTCGTCCGGCTCCAGCAGCGGCGCCAGCTCCTCGGCGGTGGGCCGTACCGGAAGGATGACGGCGGGGCCGCTCCCCTGGTCGTCGGCCGGATCGCTCACCTCACCCCGGCACACCGCGAGCCCCTTGAGCCGGAAGGCCAGGCCCTCGGCGAGGAAGCGATCGAAGTAGTCCAGCGGCAGCGGCCCCTCAGCGGCCACCCGGACCGCCCACACCTGCTCCAGCTCGCCGCCGGTCAGCTCGCTGTCGGCCTCCACGGGCGCGTAGACCCGCACGTCGGTGGCCACGATGTCGTCGCCGTCCTGCCGCGCGCCCGGATCCGCGAGCCGTACGATGCGCAGCAGCTCGTCCGGCTCGGGTTTCGCGGGCAGGGCCGCCGTCGGGCCAGTACGCAGTCTCCGCTTCGCCATCCAGCCCATAGCCCGCCTCCGCGCTTCAGCTTCGATAGGAGCTCGTCATCGTCGCGTAGACGATGATGTTGTCGGTGTAGTGCCCGATACGCCGATCGTAGGTGCCACCGCAGGTGATGAGGTGGAGTTGGGCGTTCTCCTGGGCCCCGTAGACGCGCTGGGTCGGGAACGTCTTCTTGCTCGCCTGCTCGACCCCGCCGACCGTGAACACCGCGGTCGTCCTGTCCTGGCGCTTGACCTCGATGATGTCGCCGTTCTTGATCTCGAACAACCGGCTGAACACGGCACTGCGCGTCCTCGTGTCCTTGTGCCCGAGCATCACGGCCGGGCCCGCCTCGCCCGGGGTGGACATGTTCCGGTACCACCCGACCAGGTTGGGGTCGTTCCCCGGAGGCACCTCGATCGTCCCGTCCTTGGCCAGCCCGATGGACTTGACCGGCGCGTTGATCCCCAGCCTCTTGATCACGATCCGCACGGGCGTGGAGGGCATCATGGGGGGCGCGGGCTTGATCTGCGGCAGCGGCGGCGGCACGTCGGGAGCGGCCTGGAAAAGCGCCTGCTCGGGCTGCCCGCTGGCCTTCCCGTTGGGCTGCTGCGGCAGGGTGAGTGCGTCGCGGTTGCTGGCCAGGCCGTATTCGTCGGGGGACTTGATCACGATGAGCAGCCCGGCCACGACCGTGACGACGCCGGCGATGGCGGCCACGATCAGGACGGTCCTGAGCGCCACGCTCCCCTTGTCCTGCTGAGGCGGCGGCACGGCCCCGCCACCGCCTCCATATGGATAGTGCCCCGACATCTGCGTCAACTCCGGATGGAACGACGGCGCATGATCAGACCGCCTACGGCAGCGGCCCCGATCAGGGCGGTACCGGTCAGGATGAACAGCCGCCCGTCAGGCCCCATCTCGCCGCCCTCGCCCGTGTCGGCGCCGGCCTTGGGCGTCTTGGACTTGCTGGTGTTGCTGGAGGGGGTGACGGTCACCGTGTGGGTGCTCGTCTTCGTGGGCTTGGGCGTGGTGGTGGTCGGGGTGGGCGAGGGGCTCGGGCTGCTGCTGGCGGAGCCCACCGTGAAGGTGAACGCCTTGAGCCCGGACGTGGGCGCCGCGCACTTGATCGCGGGCGAGGTCGAGGAGGTGCCGAAGGCCAGGTCGCCCGTGGTCAGCGACACGGTGCCCGTGGTGGTGGGCTTGACCTTGATGGTGACGCTGGGGAGCGTCGTGATGTCCTGGCCGACGGTGACGGTGCTGAGCGTCGCTTCACCCGTCGCGGTGGCCGGGGCTCCGGCGCCGCTCGCCTTGATGGTGACGAAGATCTTCGGGCTGGTGGTGGGGAAGCCTGTGGGCACCTTGAGTCCATCACCGGTGGTTTGGATGGTTCCGGTCCAGGTGATCGAGGCGTCCGCATTGGCCGAGGCGCTGGTCGGCGTCGTCATGGCGACCTTGATGTCGACGTCGGCCGGGTAGTCGGCGTCGCCGCCGCTGGGAAGCGTGCAGTCATAGGCGACGATGTCGGTGTCGGTCCCGCCGCCACCAGTGCCGATCGTGACGTCCAGCACCTCGGTGGAGGTCGTCGTGCACGTCGCCGTCGTGGTGCTAGGGGAGGCGAGGCTCAGCACAAGTTGTCCGGGCTTTACGCTGACCTTGCCGGTTGTGCCGGTCGGCACAGAGACCTTGTAGACCACGTCCTTGGCCGGCACGGTGGTGCTGGTCGTGACATTGGCGCCCGTCTTGACACCAGGATCTTGAATCGAGCCTGGGGTCGGCGTCAACGTAGCGTTGACCTGCAGAGTCGTTGCCGTCGTCGGAGCGGTCGCAAGCGTCAGCTGAGGAATGTTCACCGTCAGGTCGAAGGTCGCGCCAGCCGTCGCCGAATCGGGAGCACTGAGCCCGACACTGACGGTCTGAGCAGCGCTGCCGAACAGCGTCCCCTGACATGAGTAGCTGAACTGCTTCGTGGCAGCGGCCGAGGCCGCCGTCGGGGTCGAGACTAAGAAGATCGAGCCGACGAAGACGACGAGCGTACCCATCAATCCCAACGCGGACGTCTTACGGGCGAGGCGGCGCCACGCCTGGGACATAAGCACGGGTCCATCTCCGTTTCAAGCCAGCATTAACAGTCGTGCCAGAATTCCAGCCGTTGGTCACGGTTAGGTTGAGATCTTACGAACTGTCCCTGTTAACTTCCCGTAAACAGCCAAATCGGCCAGAACTTATCTCTCAGCCCTTCTTCTTCGACAACGTTGCGTACACGACGATGTTGTCTGTGTAACTGTGCGCCGCCTGGTTGAAGACCCCACCACAGGTGATGAGCCTCAGCTGAGAGTCCTTCGTGTTCCCGTACACGCGAGATGTCGGGAACGACGTCTTGCTTGCCTGCTCGATCCCGCTGACCGTGAACCGCGTGACCTTGCCGTCCGACCGGTACACGTAGATCTGGTCGCCCTTGGCCAGCTCGCGTAGGCGGTCGAAGACGGCGGGGCCCTTGCGGGTGCTCACGTGGCCGTTGATGATCGCGGGGCCGACCTCACCGGGTACCGGCGAGTAGCGATACCAGCCCGTCTGGCCCGGCTTGGTCAAGGGCGGGGTGCCCAGCTTGCCCGCCTTGTCCACGGTGACGGCGCCGATGGCCGAGTTCACCTTGATCTTGGGGATCTTGATGCGGGTCGGCCTGGCCCTGGCGGTCTTGGTCTTGGCCGGGGGGATCGGGGCCACGATCGGGGCGGCCGCGAGGGGTGGGGGCGCGTCGAGGCGGGCCGGGGTCAGGGGGACGTTCTTGCCGCCGGGGCCCACGGTGGGCGGGAGGACGAACGCACCCGCGTTCGCCATCTCCACCTGCGTCGGCGTCTCCTGCGCCGCCGCCAGCGAACCCGGGCCCGAACCGTCGCCCGCGGTGGGCACCAGCGAGAGCAGCGTCACCATGACCAGGCCGACGCCGCCCAGCGAACCGGCGATCAGCAATCCGGGCTGCGCCCGCTGCATCGGCGTCTTCTGCTGTTCGGTCATCACTGAACTCCTCCCGCGTGCGCGGCCCTGCGCCGGCGCAGCAGCAGCCCGCCGCCCGCGCCTCCCATCACGAGCGCCGCCATCAGCCCGTACGGCTGGGTCTGACGATCCGGCGCCTCACCGCTGTCCACGCCGCCCTTGGGTGTCTTGGGCACCTGCGCCTTGTAGTACTTGGTCGCGGTCGGCCCGGTGGTCTTGGGCGTGGCCGAGCCGGAGTTTGTGGCGGTGGCGCTGGGCAGCACGATCACACGACCGAGCCCGCCGTCGTTGGAGCCGCTGTGCGGCGTGGTGTTGGTCGCGGTGGGCGTCGATGACGGGGTGTTCGTCGGGGTGTTGTTGGTGGGCGGGGTGACCGTGGGGCTGTCCGTCGGCGTCGGGCTCGTCGGGGTGCTGCCAGGGATGGTGATGTCGATGGCACCGGGGTCGCCCTGGAGCGTGCAGGTGGCCTGGTTGTAGATCGGCGGCTCCGGCACGTCGCTGATCGTCACCCTGAACGCGTCCACATAGGCGTCCTTGGCCTCGGTGTTGATGACCTCGAGCGTGTGGGGCCCGTATGCGAGCTGCGGCGACTCCCAGAGGACTTGCTGGCCCTCGGTGCCCGTCATGGGGGTCCCGCTGCGGTCCTTGCCCGGCTCGACCAGGGGATCGGTCACGGTGTCCCCGTCGAGCTTCACCTGGATCGCGCCGAGGCCTGGCGCGCGCCTGCCGATGTAGGCGACCTTCGTGCCGGTGAAGTCAAGCGTGGCCTTGGCGTCCTGTGTGCTGGTCTTGTGCACGTCGTTGAGGAAGTCCCCGTACTCCTGCTCGGTGTGCTCACGCCACCAGCCGGCCGAGTAGGTGATCGCCGGCTTGTGGTTGTTGACCATCACCTCGCCCTCGGCGGGCGTGAAGCGGACGAACAGCGCGCCGGGCTTGAAGCGAATCTTGCCCGAGCGGCTGATGGAGCCCTGGTCGGACAGCCCTTCGGGGAGGTCGAGGTACTCGCCGGGCACCAACTCGCCCTGATCCTTGCCACCCCTGGGCCGGAGCTGGCCGTTCCAGGCGCCGCTGATGTCCACGACGCCCTCCAGGTCCAGCGAGGAGCCTGCGGGGAAGAAGCCCGGCGAGCCGAACTCCCTCACGCTCTTGTACGACATGTCCCAGCGGACGCTCATCAGCCCGCCCGCCTCGACCTGCGGGGTCATGCGGGCCTCCAGGTCCACGCCGGCACCCGCGATGCCTCCGGTGCACCTGTAGTTGGCCACCAGCGAGGCCTCGGCCTGGCCCGGGATCGAGGACGTCGCGACGAACGCCGCCGACGCGGCCATGCCCACCGATGCGGCGATCAACGCCTTGCGCCATCGACTCACGGGAAGACTCCGATCAGCCATAAATAGACCGAAGGTAGATCTTAGAGTCGCAAACACCTGCAACACATGCCGAACGAGGCAACGTACGGCACTTGTGATGAAGCCGTGTCCACAACCTCCCCCCGTACTAGAAAAGCGGGTATACCTGCCAGTAACAGAACCCTATTCGGGAGGCGAGGCGACCGATGCGGCGAGACCTCTTCGACGAGGAGCACCTGCTCTTCCGCGAGACCGTGCGCGAGTTCATGGCCCGTGAGGTCGTGCCGCACCACGCTCAGTGGGAGAAGGACGGCATCGTCCCGCGTGAGGTCTGGAAGAAGGCCGGGGAGCTGGGGATGTTCGGGTTCTCGGTGCCGGAGGAGTACGGCGGGGCGGGGATCAAGGACTTCCGGTACAACGCGGTCATCCTCGAGGAGATCACCCGGCACGGCGCCTCAGGGCTCGGGTTCTCGCTGCACAACGACGTCATGGCGCCGTACCTGGTCGATCTGACGAACGACGAGCAGAAGCAGCGGTGGCTGCCCGGCTTCGTCGGCGGCGAGCTGATCACGGCGATCGCGATGAGCGAGCCGGGCGCCGGGAGCGACCTGCAGGGGATCAGGACCACGGCCATCCTCGAGGGCGACCACTACCTGGTGAACGGCCAAAAGACGTTCATCACGAACGGCATCAACGCCGACCTCGTCGTCGTGGTGGCCAAGACCGATCCCGGCGCCGGCGCCAAGGGGACGACCCTGGTCGTGGTCGAGCGCGGCATGGAGGGCTTCGAGCGAGGGCGGAACCTCGAGAAGATCGGGATGAAGGCACAGGACACGGCCGAGCTGTTCTTCGAGAACGTACGGGTGCCCGTCGCGAACCGCCTCGGCCCGCGCGACGGCGAGGGGTTCTTCCAGCTCATGAACAACCTGCCGCAGGAGCGCCTGTCGATCGCCGTGGGGGCGGTCGCCGCGGCGGAGGCCGTCCTGGAGGAGACCATCGAGTACTGCAAGACCCGCAAGGCGTTCGGGCGGAGCATCGGCTCGTTCCAGAACACCCGGTTCGTCCTGGCGGAGCTGGCCACCGAGACCGAGATCGCCCGCCACTACGTGGACAAGTGCATCCTGGCGCTCAACGTCGGCGAGCTCACCGCGGTGGACGCGGCCAAGGCCAAGTGGTGGACCACCGAGCTGCAGAACAAGGTCATCGACCGCTGCCTCCAGCTCCACGGCGGGTACGGCTACATGATGGAGTACCCGGTCGCCAAGGCGTGGCTCGACAGCCGGGTGCAGACGATCTACGGCGGCACCACCGAGATCATGAAGGAGATCATCGGCCGTACCTTCGGATTCTGACCGCGCGGCAAGGCGGTCCGCACCCCATACTGGACGCATGGACGGCGGCCTGATCCTCCTGGTTTTCCTGGCGTTCCTGTTCGCCTGGGGCCTCAACCGCGTGCGCCGGGCGTTCCGCCTGGGTCCGGTCGGCTATGTCGGCGTGATGGTCGTCTTCGTCATCGCCATGCTGCTCGTCTGGGGCCAGACCAAGCTTTGACTTGCTCCCCGGCCTTCACCGGGGAATCCCGTGCCGCTTATCGCCTAAGGCTTCGGATCCACAAGATGGCTCCGCGTAGATGAAGGCCGGCGAGGTAGCTGCTGGGATTCTTGTCGAAGCGGAAGGCCCCGCGATCATGGCCTGCATCAACTGCTCGAAGACACCGGCAGTGACCCATAACCTGTCATACACGGTCGACCACGGTCCGTGCTCAGCAGGCAGATCCCGCCACGGACTGCCGGTACTAAGCCGCCACATCACGCCGTTGAACTGCTGTCGCCGGTCCGGGATCGGGCCTCGCTCACCCAGCGGCAGGTGCGGTTCGATCAAGGACCACTCGTCATCGGTGAGGTCTCCCCGCGCCATGGCGATGGCCTACCAGGTTGCAGATCAACGCGCAGGGGAATCCCTCTGGTCTCAGCCCCCTGCAGGTCCTAGCTGGTTCAGCAGTCCCAACATGTTTAGCTGTCCGAAGTGCTGGGAGATCGTCCCACCTTCGAAATGATCGATGTGAATGACTCCGACCGAGACACTCCTACCGGTCGGCGCGATCTGCTGGAACGCGCCGGTGTGCGTACCCTGAAAACGACAGCGAGTCACGACCGCATCGTCGCCGACCACATACTCATCGATGACGTGGTGCCCGTCCGGGAAGCCCTCGTGAAACGCTTCCAGCTGTTGACGCCACTCCGCGAGCCCCATCGGCGACCGGTCGCCCACTGACGCCACGAAGTCAGGTGTCACCAGCCGTTCGACGGCGCTCCAGTTCCGCGAATCCAGCGACGCGTAGAACTCACTCGTGATCGTTTGAAGATTCTCCATGCTTCTGATCATCGCAAAGTTGCCTGCGTGTGCTTACCGGGACCGGAACCACAGCGCAGGCTCTCTGATCTCAACTCCGTACGAGCCCTAGCCGGGCATCCCCTCGACGAAGCGGGTGAGCAGCCGAGCGAACTCCGCCCGCTCCTCCGCCGACCACCCCTCCATGGCCGCCGCGAACGCCACCTGCCTGCCGCGGTGCGCCTGTTCCAGCGCCGCCTGACCCGCGTCGGTCAGCACCAGCCACGCCCGGCGCCCGTCGGCCTGGTCGGCCTCCCGCCTGACCAGGCCCGCCGTCACGGCCGCCGCCACGAGCCGGCTCGCCCTCGGCTGATCGACGTTGAGCGCCTGCGCGACCGTGGACACGGTGGCGGGCTCGCCGGCGCCCTCGATCACGTCGAGCACCTCGAACTCCGGCCCCAGGGCGCCCTGCTGCCGCGCCAGCGCCCGCCTGCTCTGCCGCCGCCTGATCGCGACCATCGCCCGCTCAATCGCGGCAATTTCCTTGTCTTTATACATATAGTTGCTATCCTACATCTATGGACAGACCGATCGGCCACTGGCTGAAGCATCTCGACAACCTGCTGGAAGACGCCATGGAGCAGGCGCTCCAGACCACCACCCGCCGGGAGTGGCAGGTGCTCAACCTGGCGGCCCAAGAAAGCACTTACACCATGCCGTTCACGGGGGTGGACGAGGCGGTGGAGCGGCTCACCGCCAAGGGCTGGCTGGCGGACGGCAAGCTCACCGACGCGGGCAGGGCCGCACATGAGGAGATCTCCGAGAAGGTCGGGCATTTCAGGCAACAGGTGCTCGTGGGCGTGAGCTCGCAGGAGTATCTGGCCACCGTCGACGTGCTCCGCCGCATGTCCGCCAATCTCACGAAATAGCGCTTGATTCCAGGATGATGCGGGCCACGAGCTCGGGGTCGTCGCTCATCGGTACGTGACCGCAGCCCTTCAGCAGCTTGACCCGCTGCCCCGACCAGCGGGCCGCGCGTACGGCCTGGCGGCGCAGCAGCAGCCGGTCGTGCTCGCCCCACGCGATCGTGATGGGCGACTTGGGCGGCGCGGGCGGCATCAATCCGGCGAACGACTCAAGCGTCTCGTCGAAGCCGCTCGCCTCACTCAGGGCCTGCACGGCCGCCGCCAGCGCGTGCGGCTCCAACCTGGACGGGTGGGCGACCAGGATCCCGATGGACGCGCTGCTCAGGAGCGGGGTGGCGCCGAACCTGGCCCCCGCTCGCAAGGCACGTAGCATCGCCTGGGCGTAGAGCAGCTCCGGGCGGGACCAGAAGCCGGTGGGCGACAGCGCCGTCGCCGTGCGTACGACACCGCGCGAGGCCAGCTCGAGCGCGATGTAGCCGCCGAGCGAGTTGCCCGCCATGTGCGGCTCGCGCACGCCGAGCCGCGCGCAGAACGACTCGACCGCGTCCGCCAGCGACTCGGCGGTGTAGGGGATGCCCTCAGGGAGCCCCGGCGAGACTCCGAAGCCGGGCAGGTCGACCGCGATCACCGTGCGGGAGGCGGCAAGCCGGTCCATCACCGGCAGCCAGGCCTGCCAGTGGTGACCGATGCCGTGAATGAGGATCAGCGGCGCACCGGTGCCTCGTCGCTCGAACGCCAGCTCCACAAGGCCAGCTAATCACTCACCTGCCGCGGGTGGGAATCTCGAACCAGACGGCTTTGCCTTCCCTGGTAGGACGCGATCCCCAGCGTCTGGCCAGCTGGTCGACGAGGTAGAGACCGCGTCCGCCCTCGTCGTTCTCCCCCGCGCTGCGGATGCGCGGCAGGCGCAGATCCTGGTCGAAGACCTCGACCCAGACCGCCTCCTCGCCTCTGCGCAGCCTCAGCGTGAACTCCTTGTCGCCGACCACTTCGTCCTCGAAGCCCGGCATGTCCCAGGACTCCTCGAACGGCAGCGGCGGCCCTTCCACGACCAGCTCCCTGCGCGGGATGCTGGCGGTGGCCGCGTGGAGCACGACATTGGTCACGACCTCGGAGACGAGCAGGCAGGCCAGCTCGGCCCGCTCCTCGGGGACGTTCCAGCTCGAGAAGGCCTCCGACGCCATGCGGCGCGCCTCCCCCACCATGATCGGCTGGGCGGGGAACGTGCGCTCCTCGACGTCGAGGTCGACGTCGCTGGAGCGGACGACCAGGATCGCCATGTCGTCGTCGATCTCGCCGGGCACGGCCACCGTGGCGGTGTCGGCGATGCGCTCGACCTCGGCGCCGGACATCTTGGCGAGCTTCTCGCAGAGCACGCCGAGCGTCTCCTCCTCGCTCGGCATCCGGCCGTCGCGGCCCGGCCGGCGGTCGACCAGCCCGTCGGTGTAGAGCAGCAGCGCGGCGCCCGGCGGGAGGGTGCGCGTCTCCTCCTTGTAGACCAGGTCGGCGTGCAGGCCCTTGGCGCGGACGCCGAGCGGCTGGCCGACCTCCTCGATGTCGAGCTCGACGCACTGGCCGTCGACCAGCAGCAGCGGCGGCGCGTGGCCCGCGTTGGCGAACGACAGCTGGCGCGACCAGGCGTCGTAGACCAGGTATTGGCAGGTCACGATGGGCGGGATGCTGACCTCGGCGCCGTTGTCGTCGTGCTCGGGCGTGGCGATGATGCGGGTCCACTCGTCGAGCCTGGCCAGGATGTCGGCCGGTGACTTGTCGTCCTGGGCGAAGGCCCGCAGCGCCGCCCTGAGCTGGCCCATGATGGCCGCCGCCTTGGCGCCCCTGCCCTCGACGTCGCCGATCACGATGCCGACCCGGCCGGCCGAGAGCGGGATCACGTCGTACCAGTCGCCGCCGACCTGGGTCTGGATGCCCTGCCCGTGGGAGGCGAGCGGGGCCGCCGGGTAGTAGCGCACCGCGATCTCGAGGCCGTCGAGCTGCGGCAGCGCCCGGGGCAGCAGGTATTTCTGGAACGACTCCGCCGTGTGGCGCTCCTCCTCGAACAGCAGCGCGTTGTCGATGGCGAGCGCGACCCTGGTGGCGATGGCGCCCACGAAGTCACGGTCGAAGGCGTCGTAGTGGGGGCTGCGCCGTTCGGTGAGGTTGGACAGGCCGAGGTACATCAGCCCGAGCGTCTCACCACGCACCAGCAGGGGCGCGGCGATGGCGGAGGTCATGCCGATCTCGCCGCACAGCTGCGCGCTGCCCTCGCTGGGGGCCGGGTAGCTGCTTGAGGCGAAGCTCTCGACCAGGATGGTCTCCTGGCGGCGCAGCGCCGTGTCCGCGTAGTGGCCGATGGGGTAGCGGATCTCCGCGCCCACCGGCATCCATGTGCCCGGCGGGGGCGTCCACCCCTGCACGTGTTGTGAGACCCGGCGGACGAGCCTGTCGCCCTCCATCAGCTCGATGAAGCAGTGGTCGGCGAACTGCGGGACCAGCATCTCGGCGACCCGCTTGAGCGTCTCCTCGACGTAGAGCGAGCCCGCCAGCCGCTCGCCGATGCGCTCGAGCAGGCCGAACCGGTCTTTTTCCCGCTCGTTGCTGCGCAGCGCCTCGCGGGCCGTGATGACGATGCCCGTCACCGAGCCCGAGGGGTGGCGCAACGGCACGGCCTGGGCGCGCACGTAGACGATGGTGCCGTCGCCGCGTCTGACGTCGAACGTGCCCTCCCACACGCCGCCCTTGAGCACGTGCTTGGCCAGATCGATGGCGAGCGGGTGGTCCTTCTCCAGAATCCCGAGGGACAGGACGGGCGTGTCACGCGAAGGCGACTTGCGGCCGAAGAGCTTCTCGGCGAACGGGTTCCAGTAGAGGAGATTGCTGAAACGGTCGGTGACGACCACCGCCATCTCGGCGTGGTCGAGCACAGATCCGGCATTAAGGTGATCAGCCGTTTCTTGTGACAGATCCCCCCAACGGTTCATCCGGAGACCACTCCTCGGGGTGGCATGCACGCAAAGCGGACCACGGGCGCTCCTGCAACAGTCTTGGCCAAGGGGGAGTGGAGGGCCTCCCAGGAGGGATTCAACCAAGCAGCCGCGCGCGCGTCAGCGCTTGGAGACAAATACGTGCGCGGCGACATCGCGCGGAAGCTCCGCGGGAGTGTCGTTTGCGTCACCGTCACCTGTCACCCGCACACCGTCGTCGCTCGCCGCGAGCGTCACCTCGCGTCCGGGTTGTATCCCAACTTGCTTGAGTTTAAGCATCACAGCAGGATCGCTTTGCACTTGTTCGCTAATTCGCCGCACGACGACGGGTGTGTCTCTCGGACCTGCCAGGTCCGACATCGATGTCAGCACGTTCGCGCCGCCCTCGGCGGCCTCCTTGGCGCCCAGCTCGCCCAGCCCGGGGATGGGGTTTCCGTGCGGGCAGACCGTGGGGCTGTCCAGCAGCGTCACCAGGCGCGTCTCGACCGACTCCGACATGACGTGCTCCCAGCGGCACGCCTCGATGTGCACTTCTTCCCACGGAAGGCCGATCACCTGGGTCAGCAGGCACTCGGCGAGCCTGTGCTTGCGCATCACGCGGGTGGCCAGCGTGCGGCCCAGATCGGTCATCGACAGGTGCCGGTCGCCCTCGACGCGGACGAGGCCGTCGCGCTCCATGCGGGCGACGGTCTGGCTCACGGTGGGGCCGCTCTGCTGCAGACGCTCCGCGATGCGGGCGCGTAGGGGGACGATGCCCTCCTCTTCGAGCTCGTAAATCGTGCGGAGGTACATCTCCGTGGTGTCGATCAGGCCGTGTGCGGTCAAGGCAGTCCTCCCAAGTAAATGGTACGCCGGTCGAGGTGGGGACTGAGCCCGTCCGCAGCGGGCACAGGAGTCACAGGAACCCTATTGGGAGAACGACCGACGATGGTTAAGGACGGCAACAAGGGAGCGGCCGAGTTCCTTCCCGACCAGCTCGATCTCGACTCGCTGCGCCGCGCGGCGGCCTGCTGCGAGGGTTGCGAGCTTTACAGGAACGCCACGCAGACCGTCTTCGGCGAGGGCCCGAAGCAAGCCAGGTACATGCTCGTGGGCGAGGAGCCCGGGGACCAGGAGGACCGGCAGGGGCACCCGTTCGTGGGCCCGGCGGGGCGCATTCTGGACAAAGGGCTGGAGGAGGTGGGTATCGAGCGCGATGACGTATACGTCACCAACGCGGTGAAGCACTTCTCCTTCACGCTGCGCGGCAAGAGGCGGATCCACCAGAAGCCGACGGCCGCCGAGATCACCGCCTGCCGGCCGTGGCTCGACGCCGAGCTGGCCGTGGTGCGGCCCGAGGTGATCGTGGTGCTCGGGGCGACGGCGGCCAGGGCGCTGCTGGGGCGGGAGTTCCGGGTGACCCAGCACCGGGGTGAGCCGGTGCCGCTCGGGGACGCGCTCGCCGTGGCCACGGTGCACCCGTCGGCCGTGCTGCGCGCGCCCGACCGGGAACTGGCGTACAAGGGCTTCGTGGCCGACCTGAGGGTCGCGGCCAGTGTGGTGTGACGCTAACGGGCCCGGTAGTTGCGGAAGCCTCTCACGGAGAGGCCGACGACCAGCACCGTGACGGCGCAGGCGATGCCGCCGCCCACCCAGGCCCCGGTCAGGCCCAGCCCGGTCGCCATGGCCCCGGCCCGCAGGTCGCCGAGGCGCGGCCCGCCCGCCACGACCACCATGAACGCCCCTTGCAGCCGCCCGCGCATCTCGTCGGGCGCGTACAGCTGCAGGATGGACTGCCGCCACACCGACGAGATCACGTCCGCCACACCTCCCACGGCCATGAACGCCACCACCAGCCAGAGCTCGTGCACGAGCCCGGCGACGGCCACGGCCAGGCCCCAGACGGCGATGACCACGACGAGCGCCACACCCTGCCGCGAGACCCGGCCCACCCAGCCGGAGAACAGCGCCCCGGCGGCGGAACCGATGGCCATGGCGGAGGTCACCAGGCCGAGCGCGAGGGAGGAGCCGCCGAACCGTTCGGCGGTCAGCTCAGGGAAGAGCGCGCGCGGATGAGCGAACACCATCGCGATGATGTCCACCACGAACGACATCAGCAGCACGGGGCTCCTGACGATGAAGCTGAGCCCCTCGAGCACCGCCCCGGCCCCGGGACGTCTCACCTCGCCCAGCGGGGGCAGTGAGGGCAGCCTGAGCGCCGCATAGAGGCTGCCGGTGAAGAGGAGGGCGTCCAACGCGTACGCCGCCGCGAACCCGCCGGTGGTCAGCGCGACCGCGCCGATCAACGGGCCCAGCACCGCGCCGGTGCTGAAGACGAGGGAGTTGAGCGCGTTCGCCGAGGGCACCAGCTCCTTCTCCAGGAGCCGGGGGATGATCGCACCCCTGGCCGGGCTGGTGATCGCGAAGCCGGTGGCGTTCACGGCGACCGCGGCGAAGATCAGGTAGATGTTCCCGATCTTGAGCAGGGCCTGGGCGAGGATGAGCAGCGTCGCCGCCCAGGCGATGAGCGAGCCGACGATGAGCAGCTTGCGCCGGTCCACGGCGTCGGCGACCGCGCCTCCCCAGAGACCGAAGACGATCAGCGGGATCAGGTTGGCCATGCCCAGCAGCCCGACGTAGAACGAGGAGTGGGTGAGCTCCCAGACCTGCTGCCCGACCGCGACGATGGTCGCCGCGACGCCTACGTGGGAAACGGACTGGCCAAGCCATAGCCGCCGGTAGTCGGGCACACCGAGCGGCCGGGTATCTACCAGATGACGCTTGACCAGATCCGCGATTGCCACTCAACGAACATTAAGGCGCGAGCCTTTCCAGGGCCCAGCCGGGTCTCGTGCGCCGGTAGCGGAGCCTGTCGTGCATCCGGTCGAGTTGCCCCTGCCAGAACTCCATCTCGATCGGATAGACCCGGAAACCGCCCCAGAAGTCGGGCACCGGAGGATTCTCCGGCCAGCGCGCCGCCAGTTCCGCGTAGCGGTCGTCCAGCTCCTCCCTGGTGCGCACGACGGCCGACTGGCGCGAGGCCCAGGCCCCGATGCGTGAGCCGTACGGGCGGGAGTTGTAGTACGCGGCCGACTCCTCGTGGGAGATTCGCGTCACAGTGCCCTCGATGCGTATCTGGCGGCGGATCGGGTGCCAGGGGAAGAGCAGCGACGCGCGGGCGTTCTCGGCCAGGTCGCGGCCCTTGCGCGACTCGTAGTTGGTGTAGAAGACGAAACCGCGTTCGTCATAGCCCTTCAGCAGGACCGTCCTGGCACTGGGCCGGCCGCCCGCGGAGGCGGTGGCCAGGACCATGGCGTTGGGTTCGGGCAGGCCGGCTTCGAGCGCGTCCTGGAACCACATGGTGAATTGCTCTATCGGTTCGGACGCGAGGTCTGATTCGAGCAGCGGCTCGCCCTCGTAGGTACGGCGAAGCCCAGCCAGCACGGGCGGGCGCGGGGTGGCATCCACGAGACGGTATTCTTGCGCGCTTGTGTGGTAGATCCCATGCATCCCCTCTCACCAGCGGGTTTGGCCTTACAGCGGGTCCCGAGACCAAGCACGACCTGGGAAGGGGTTAAATTGACCCGCCGGTATCTCGACATCAACAGAGCGGAGGAGCTCGGGGGGAGAGAACGAGGCCACCGATGCCAACGACCCCCGCAGCGGCCGCAACCATTGGCACAGCATTGCCCAAACATGGCAAGGGAAAGGGAGGCGGCCGAGTATGTCCGACTTCAAACCCGGGCTCGAAGGCGTCGTAGCTTTCGAGACCGAGATCGCGGAACCGGACAAAGAAGGGGGCGCCCTTCGATACCGGGGCGTCGACATTGAGGAACTGGTCGGCCGTGTCCCGTTCGGGGCGGTCTGGGGCCTGCTGGTCGACAACAAGTTCCAGCCGGGCCTGCCTCCGGCGGAGCCGTACCCCATCCCTGTCCACTCCGGTGACATCCGCGTAGATGTGCAGAGCGCCCTGGCCATGCTGGCTCCGGCCTACGGCTTCAAGGCCCTGCTCGACATCAGTGACGAGGAGGCTCGCGACCAGCTCGCCCGCGCCTCCGTCATGGCTCTCTCGTTCGTCGCGCAGTCCGCGCGTGGGCTCGGCCTGCCGATGGTGCCGCAGAGCCGGGTCGACGAGGCCAAGACCATCGTCGAACGCTTCATGATCCGCTGGCGCGGTGAGCCTGATCCCAAGCATGTCAAGGCCATCGACGCTTACTGGACCTCCGCTGCCGAGCACGGCATGAACGCCTCGACGTTCACCGCCCGCGTCATCGCCTCCACAGGGGCAGACGTGGCCGCCGCGCTCTCCGGCGCCGTCGGCGCCATGTCGGGCCCGCTGCACGGTGGCGCCCCGGCCCGCGTGCTGCACATGATCGAGGGTGTGGAGCAGCTCGGCGACGCCAAGAAGTACGTCCAGAGCGAGCTCGACAAGGGCAACAGGCTCATGGGCTTCGGGCACCGCGTCTACCGTGCCGAGGACCCGCGCGCCCGCGTGCTCCGCCGTACCGCCAAGGAGCTCGACGCGCCCCGCTACGAGGTCGCCGCTGCGCTGGAGCAGGCCGCGCTGGAGGAGCTGCACGCGCGCAAGCCCGATCGCGTGCTGGCCACCAATGTCGAATACTGGGCGGCCGTGGTGCTGGACTTCGCCGAGGTGCCGTCGCACATGTTCACCTCGATGTTCACCTGCGCCCGCACGGCCGGTTGGGCCGCGCACATCCTGGAGCAGAAGCTCACGGGCCGGCTCGTCCGGCCGAGCGCCAACTACGTCGGCCCCGCCTCGCGTCCCCTGAGCGACGTGCCCGGCGCCGCCGAGGTGGCCGGGAAGTTCTGACGCGATCGGCCCCGGCACGTCAGCCGAACGAGCACTTCACCTCGAGTTCGGCGGCGCTCCCGGGGCCTTTTCGTCGGCCGTGCGGCTGCCCCGCGACACCGGGTCGTTCCGGAAGGAACCCGCGGGGTCCATCGAGCGGTTGTGGGGTTCTTCTCAGTTTCCAGCCCCGGTCCCGGATCATCCTCGCGGGGTCAGTACCCTGGTCACGTGGCTGACATCGTGATTCCCGCTGACATCAAGCCCGCCGACGGCCGATTCGGCTGCGGGCCCTCGAAGGTGCGCACCGAGCAACTGGCCGCGCTCGCCGCCTCCGGCGCGAGCCTCATGGGCACCTCCCACCGCCAGAAGCCGGTCAAGAACCTGGTCGGCCGCGTACGCTCCGGGCTCGCCGACCTCTTCTCGCTTCCCGAGGGCTACCAGGTCGTGCTTGGCAACGGCGGCACCACCGCGTTCTGGGACATCGCCGCCTTCGGGCTGATCCGCGACAAGTCCCAGCACCTGTCGTTCGGCGAGTTCTCCTCGAAGTTCGCCGCGGTCACCAAGAAGGCCCCGTGGCTGGCCGAGCCGAGCGTCATCAAGTCCGAGGTCGGCACCCACCCCAGCGCGGTGGCCGAGGAGGGTGTGGACGCGTACGCGCTCACCCACAACGAGACCTCAACCGGCGTCGCGATGCCCATCAAGCGCGTGGGCTCCGACGACTCGCTCGTGCTCGTGGACGCCACCTCCGGCGCCGGCGGCCTGCCCGTCGACATCACCGAGGCCGACGTCTACTACTTCGCCCCGCAGAAGAGCTTCGCCTCCGACGGCGGCCTGTGGATCGCGATCATGTCGCCGCGCGCCCTGGCCAGGGTCGAGGAGATCGCCGCGACCGGCCGCTACGTGCCGGAGTTCTTCAGCCTGCCCGTCGCGATCGACAACTCCGCGAAGGACCAGACCTACAACACGCCGGCCGTGGCCACGCTGTTCCTGCTGGCCGACCAGCTCGACTGGATGAACTCCCAGGGCGGCCTGGCCTGGACCACCGCCCGCACGGGCGAGTCCAGCCAGCGCCTCTACACGTGGGCCGAGAAGTCGTCGTACGCCACGCCGTTCGCCGCCCCGGAGTTCCGCTCCCAGGTGGTCGGCACGATCGACTTCTCCGACACCGTCGACGCCGCGGCCGTGGCCAAGGTGCTGCGCGCCAACGGCATCGTCGACACCGAGCCGTACCGCAAGCTGGGCCGCAACCAGCTGCGCATCGCGATGTTCCCGGCCGTCGACCCGGCCGACATCGAGGCGCTCACGGTCTGCGTCGACTACGTGGTCGAGCGCCTCTGACGGCCCCAGGAGGGTGAGCGCGTCCCCTCCTCGACGCTCTGCGCGAACCTGGCCAGCACCGGCGCCTGTCGTTGCTGGCCGTTCGTCAGTTTGACCCACCCTCCCGGCTTGAATAGTAGGAAACGTTTCTTGCCCGAAAAGCTCAGTCCCGGCCAGGCGATGACCCGGTCGAAGAGCCTCGGTTATCTCATGTTCGCCAGCCGATGGCTCCAGGTCCCCCTTTACCTGGGCCTCATCGTGGCTCAGGCGGTGTACGTATGGCAGTTCGCGCTCGAGCTCTGGCACCTGATCGAGACGGTGTTCCTGCACACCGAGCCAGCCACCGCGGCGACGCCGTCGCCCGAGGTCGTGGTCATGCTCACCGTCCTGGCGCTCATCGACGTGGTGATGATCTCCAACCTGCTGATCATGGTGATCATCGGCGGCTACGAGACCTTCGTCTCCCGCATCAACCTCGACGACCATCCCGACGAGCCGGAGTGGCTCTCCCACGTCAACGCGAACGTGCTGAAGGTCAAGCTGGCCACGGCCATCGTCGGCATCTCGTCGGTGCACCTGCTGCAGACGTTCATCAGGGCCCAGTCGACGCCGAACGACAAGATCATGTGGCAGACGATCATGCACCTGGCCTTCGTGGCCTCGGCCATCGGCCTCGCCTACATCGACCGCCTGCTGTCCTCCTCGCCCGCGGAGCACACGCGGTCGCACCTCAGCGGCTAGATCGCTGATGTGAATTTGGGTTAGTGGTCGTAGGCGGTCAGGGACCGTTTCACGGGTGCGTCGGTGTTCCAGTTGTGCCAGATTGCGGCGTTGAGGGCGAGGATGCGCTGGCTGATACGGGCCCAGAGGCCGTCGGGGTGGCGGGCGTTGTGGCGTTCGAGGCCGAGCTGGTTCTTCAGTGTCCAGATGATCGCCTCGATGCGCTGGCGCAGCCAGCCGGGAAAGGGCAGGGCGCGTGCAGGCTCGTCTTCGCGGGTCGGCCGGATCAGGAGATGACCCAGATCGGCGGCGGCCTTCTCGATGCCGGCTCCGGCGAATCCCTTGTCGCACACGATCGGGCATGGCCCGTCGGCTATCTGGTGGACGTGCAGCAGGTGCAGGGCCTGCTTGCGTTCATCGAGCTCTTTGGGGTGGGCCAGGCTGAAGCCGGTCACCGCGCCATCAGCGGTAGTGATCAGCATCAGCTTGGCGCCCCAGTAGAAGGCGTGGTGGGACTTGTCCATGCCGTATCCGGCGATCTCACCCAGGTGTGATCTGTTGACCGTCACTCGCGAGGCGCCGCAGCGGATCGGGGTGCCGTCCATCAGCCGCAAAGGCTCGTGCCAGGTCGGGACCTGGCGGGCCAGCCACAACGCCGCCGCCGACATGGCCGGCCCCAGATCACGCAGTTGCCGGTTGTACTGCGACTGGGACGGCAGCCTGGGGAACAGGTGCCCGATCCGGCTGGCCGCCATCCGCATCCAGCGGCGTTCGTCATCACACCGCAGCAGCACCTGCGCCACTGCCACGACCACCGCCTCGGCCGGGGTCAGCACCGGCGGCCGGCCCCGTCCGCGAGGCCGTCCCCGCGAAGGCATCACGTGATCGTCCAGATGCACATAGAGTGCGGTCAGAAGGGCGTCTAAGTCAGTCTTCACACACCGACAATGGACGCCCTTCGTCACGCCCGCGGCCGATCACCAAAATTTCACATCAGCGATCTAGTACGCGGGGATCTCGCGCTTGCGGCGCAGCACCCAGCCGGCCACCACGCCGCCGATGAGGCCGAACAGGTGGCCCTGCCAGGAGATGCCCTGCTGGTTGGGCAGCAGGCCCGCCAGGATCCCCCAGTACGCGATGCCCACGCCGACGGCGATGACGATGTCGAGCAGCCTGCGGTCGAACAGGCCGCGGGCCAGGATGAAGCCGAAGTAGCCGAAGACCAGGCCGCTCGCCCCGACCGTGTAGACGCCGGGGCTGGTCAGCCAGGTGCCGAAGCCGCCGATGAGGATGATCAGCACGCTGGCCCACAGGAACTTGCGCAGGTCACGCAGCCCGGCCAGGAAGCCCAGGATCAGCAGCGGCAACGAGTTGGCCATGAGGTGGCCGAAGCCGCCGTGCAGGAACGGGGCGAACAGGATGCCGATCAGGCCGTCGGGCTCCCACCCGATGATGCCGAACTCCCGGTCGAGCGAGCCGTTGAGGAAGAAGTCGACGCCCTCCACGACCCACATGACCGCGAGCATGGCGACCACGACGAGGAGAGCGCTCAGCGCACCGGACAGGAGGGCCCCGGCGCCGCGCTTGGCCGACTCGAACCTGGAACCCGAATAGTCGCTCATGCGCCTCTCCTGGTACGTCGTTTTCTCTTTCTTTACCGTAGCCAGGAACGCTTATGCGCGCGCTGAAGGCGGGAGGCGCGCCCGCGCAGAAGTGGTGTGGGAGGGCGCGGGTGGGCGCCCTCCCCCGGTTATTCGCCCTTCCACTTGGGCGGACGCTTCTCGGCGAAGGCCGCGGCGCCCTCCATGGCGTCCTTGGAGCCGAAGACCGGCCCGACGATCGCGCTCTGCTTGGCGAACATCTCCTCCAGCGACCAGTCCGCGGACTCGATGACCACCTTCTTCGTGGCGGCAAGGGCCAGCGGCGCGTTGGCGGCGATCTTGCGGGCCAGCTCCAACGCCCCCTCGAGCGCCTCCCCCGGCGATGTGATCCGGTTCACCAGGCCCAGCTCGTACAGGCGCGAAGCCGGGTAGTGGTCGCCGGTCAGGGCGATCTCCATGGCCACGTGGTACGGGATCCGGCGCGGCAGCCGCATGATGCCGCCCGCGCCCGCCACAAGACCACGCTTGGGCTCGGGCAGGCCGAACGTGGCCTCCGACGACGCCACGATGACGTCGCACGACAGCGCCAGCTCGAACCCGCCGGCGAGCGCGTACCCCTCGACGGCGGCCACCAGCGGCTTCTTCGGCGGCGACTCGGTCAGACCGCCGAAGCCGCGCCCCTCGACCACCGGGAAGTCACCCGACAGGAACCCCTTGAGGTCCATGCCCGCGGAGAAGGTGCCACCGGCACCGGTCAGGACATAAGCAGAAATGTCGGGACGAGCGTCCAGCGTGTCCAGCGCCTCCGCGATCCCCCGCGCCACCGCCCCGTTCACAGCATTACGCGCTTTAGGGCGATTTATCGTGATTACGGCGACGTTCTCGGATTCCTCGACGAGCACTTCGTCAGACAACGAGACCTCACTTGGGCTGGAAGCGGATGCCGCCGTCGAAGCGGACGACCTCGGCGTTCATGTAGTCGTTCTCGATCAACGACCGCACCAGGTGCGCGAACTCGTCGGCCCGCCCCATGCGCTTGGGGAACACCACCGGCGCCACCAGCTTGGCCTTGAACTCGTCCGCGTTGGCCGAGAAGCCGTAGATCGGCGTGTCGATGATGCCCGGGCAGATCGTGTTCACCCGGACGCCGATCGCGGACAGGTCGCGCGCCGCGGGCACGGTCATGCCCACGATGCCGCCCTTGGAGGCCGAGTACGCGAGCTGCCCCGTCTGACCCTCCAGCGCGGCCACGGAGGCGGTGTTGATCACCACGCCCCGCTGCCCGTCGGCGTCGGCCGGCTCGGTCTTGGCGATCGCGGCGGCACCGATCCGCATGAGGTTGAACGTGCCGATCAGGTTGACCTCGATCACCTTGCGGTAGGAGGCCGGGTTGTGCGGGCTGCCGTCGCGGTTGACGGTGCGCTCGGCCCAGCCGATGCCGGCGCTGTTGACCACCACGCGCAGCGGCTTGCCTGTGGCCACGGCGGCGTCCACGGCCGCCTGCACCTGATCGTCGTCCGACACGTCGGTCCTGACGAACACCCCGCCGAGCTCGTCGGCGATGGCCTTGCCGCGCTCCTCATTGAGGTCGGCGACGACCACGGTGGCGCCCGCGCGGGCCAGCTCACGAGCCGTGGCCTCACCGAGGCCGCTGGCGCCGCCGGAGATGATTGCTGCAGATCCGTTCACGTCCATATCCCGGACCCTAACCCGCAGACCGAATGAAGTTCTACTCGGGGTGCGGTCAAATCTCGCCCACGGCGCTGTCGACGTCGGAGTACACCTTGATGCGCCGGTCGAGCCCGGTCGTGCGCAGAATGCGCGCCACGGGCGCCTGGGGCGCCGCCAGGGACACGCCGCCGCCCTCGCCCGTCGCCAGCCGCCAGGCCTCGATCAGCACCGACAGCCCACTGGAGTCCATGAACGACAACTGCTGCAGATCAAGCACGAGCTTGGCGCTGTCCTGCTTGATGGCGTCACGCACCTCGTCGCGCAGGAACGGCGCGGTGAACAGGTCGAGTTCTCCCTCAACGGCCACCACCACGGCGTCGCCAAGAGCGTGTCGCGCAAGCCGCAGCTTCATTTGGCCCCTCCTCGATGAGCCACTGTACTTCGACATCCCCGGGTACCGGGCATGCACAAACTACGAAGATGCGGACGAGATACCTGAAATAGGCCTCATACCGCAGGGATGGCGAAGCCGTACGGAAGCTCCAAGCGGTGCTCGGCCAGCAGTTCCGCGTCGGAGAGCAGCTCGCGCGTGGGGCCGTCGGCGGCGATCACGCCGCCGGAGAGGATCAGCGAACGTTCACACAATTCCAGCGCGTACGGAAGGTCGTGCGTGACCATGAGCACCGTCACGTCGAGAGAGCGCAGGATCTCGGCCAGCTCCCTGCGGGCGGCCGGGTCCAGGTTGGACGAGGGCTCGTCGAGCACCAGGATCTCCGGCGACATGGCCAGCACCGTCGCCACCGCCACGCGGCGACGCTGGCCGAACGACAGGTGGTGCGGCGGCCGGTCGATGGCCTCCAGCATGCCGACCCGCTCCAGCGCGTCCTTGACGACGCGGTCGAGGTCCTCGCCGCGCACGCCCGCGTTGGCCGGGCCGAAGGCGACGTCCTCCCTGACCGTGGGCATGAAGAGCTGGTCGTCCGGGTCCTGGAAGACCAGGCCGACGCGCTGCCTGACCTCCTTGAGCGTGTCCTTGCGCACCGGGGTGCCGGCCACGGTGACAGTTCCGTGCCCAGGGGTGAGGATGCCGTTGAGATGCATGACGAGGGTGGTCTTGCCCGCGCCGTTCGGGCCGAGCAGGGCCACGCGCTCGCCGCGGGCGATCGACAGGTCCACGCCGAACAACGCCTGCGTGCCGTCGGGATAGGCGTAGGCGAGCTGCCTGACTTCGAGAGAGTTCACCAGGAGAGTCCCCATACTGCGAGGGCCATGGCCGGGAGGGCGAGAGCAATGCCCCATTGGCGTACGGATGCTGAAAAATCTTGAATAATTGGCATCCGTCCCGAGTATCCCCGACTGAGCATCGCGAGGTGCACGCGCTCGCCCCGCTCGTACGACCGGATGAACAGCGCCCCAGCGGACCGGGCGATCACCGGGATCTGCCGCAAATCTCGCGCTTCGAACCCACGGGACTCCCGAGCCACCCGCATCCGCCGCATCTCATCCACGATCACGTCCATGTACCTCAGCATGAACATGGCGATCTGCACCAGCAGACTCGGCAGCCGGAGCCGCTGGGCCCCGATGAGGATCACCCGCGGCTCGGTGGTGGCCGCGAGCAGGATGGAGGCGATCACGCCGAGCGTGGCCTTGGCCAGGATGTTCCAGGCCGCCCAGAGCCCGGGCACGCTCAGCGAGACCCCCAGGACGCTGGTCCGCTCCCCCAGCCCGATGATCGGGATGACGAACGCGAACAGCACGAAGGGCACCTCGATCACCATCCGCCGCAGGACGTACGGCATCGGCACCTTCGCCACCACCGCCACGATCCCCAGCAGGGCGGCGTAGGCCGCGAACACCCAGAACCGCTCCCGCGGCGTGGCCACCACGACGATCGCGAACGCGAAGACGGCCAGCAGCTTGCACTGCGGCGGCAGCCGGTGCACGACCGAGTCGCCCGGCAGGTAGAGCTGGTGATGGTGCCCCGCACCCATGAGTCAGACCTTGACCTTCGTACGGCTCCGCGCGGCATAGGCCACGCCCCCCGCGACGAGCAGCACCAGTCCGACACCGACGATCCCGGCCACCCCGACCGGAATGCCGCCCACCTCGCCGTAGTCGGCCAGCGCCCACGACCCGAACAGATGGTCGCTCGCCTGCGAGAGGAAGCCCTTGTTCTCCGCGACCGCCTCCAGCCCGTCAGGCGAGGAGGAGGCGAAGAACGACGCGATCCCGGCCAGCACCAGGGTCAGGCCGATGCCCCCGAGCAGGAACGGCCTGAGCGCGCCGGGGGCGGCCGCCGGCTCCTGCCCGCCCACTGTCGTGGTCTCACCGTCGGCCCCACGCAGGACCAGCGGCTTGGCCAGGCCGCGGGCGCCGTACACGAGGTCGGGCCGGACCGCGAGGACCGCGCCGACCGTCATTGCGGTGATCAGCGCCTCGCCGATCCCGATGAGCACGTGGACGCCGCCCATGGCCGCGGCCACCGCGCCCACCTCGACCGGCGCGGTCCCCCCGACCCAGAACAGCAGCGCGAACACCAGCGCGGCCGAGGGCACAGAGACCAGCGCGGCCAGGAACGCCGCCACCACGACCCGGCCTCTGGTCACCCTCGCCACCAGCCGGAAGACCCCCCAGCCGACCAGCACGGTGACGATGCCCATGATCGTGATGTTGATGCCGAGCGCGGTCAGCCCGCCGTCCGCGAAGAGCACGCACTGCACGAGCAGCACCACGGCCATACACAACACGCCCGTATAAGGCCCGACGAGTATCGCGGCCAGCGCCCCGCCCAGCAGGTGGCCGCTGGTGCCGGCGGCGACGGGGAAGTTGAGCATCTGGACGGCGAAGATGAAGGCCGCGACGAGCCCGGCCATGGGGGCGGTCCTGTCGTCGAGCTCGCGCCGCGCCCCGCGTAGACAGACCGCGACGCCGGCGGCCGCCACGACGCCGGCCGAGACGGATGTCGCCGCGTTGAAGAAGCCATCGGGTACGTGCACGCCAAACCTCCTGCAAGAGCAAACGTCCCTACTTTAGGACATCGTCTTGCACCTGCACATAGATGGCAATTAGCGCATGATCCTTCTGATGATCGTCCGCGCCGTCAGCCGCCGCACCACGGTGCTCAGCCTCCCCTTCCCCGAGGTCGCGTACGGCCGCACGGTCCTGAGCAGGGCCGCGCCCCACCACCACCTGCGCGGCGCCGCGACCGTCTCGGCGTCGGTCTCGATCCTGAACCGGGCGGGCGGCCCGCCCAGATCGAGCTCCAGGTACGCGTCCCAGGTCCCCGGCGGGAGCCAGCCGACCGCGACCCTGGCCGCGAACCCGCCGCCGGGCAGCGCCAGCACGCGCTCGGTCCGCTCGCATCCGGTCCGCCGCTCGCGCCAGACGATCCGCTTGACCGCCGAGGCCGCCGGAGCGGTGCCGACGACGCTGACCTCGCCGTCGATGAGCAGCCGGTGCCCCAGCGCCCACCTCGTCCTGATGAGGCGCACCGTGCCGGGCACCGCGACCACGTGGCCGCCGACGTCGATGCTGAGGTTGCCGTTGTCCCGGGTGAAGTACGGCAGTGCCACCACCCCGTCGATCAGCCGGGCCGGCGGGAGATTGATGCCGCTGTCGCGCTCGCCCCCGAGCCTGCCGAACCGCACCACGCCCTCGAGCTCGACCGCCACCCGCAGATCCCAGATCCCCGAGGCGAGCGCGGCCACGTCCACCCGTACGGTGAACTCGCCCCCCTTGCGCTCGGCCGGGATGACCAGCTCGGTGGCCGGGTCGTGCCGCGCGCGCAGCACCACGGCCAGGCCGTCGTCCCTGCTGATGCCGTCCAGCCGGGCGGATCCCGTCACCACCAGGCGGTCGCCGTCCCAGCGCAGCCCGGTCAGCCTGCGCCGCACGGTGGCGCTCTCGATGCGGGCCAGGCGCACCAGACGGTCGATGTCGCCGAGCGCGGTCGCCCGCTGCCTGTCGATGCTGTTGAGCAGCTCGTGCACCCCGGGCGTGTACCACTCGTCGCAGAGGGCGGCCACCTCCCGGGCGATGTCCTTGCGCCGTACGTCGTCGCTCTCCAGGAACACCGCCCCGAGCTGCGCGAACGCGTCGAGCCTGAAGTGCCTGCGCAGCAGGTGGTCGCGGAGCGGACCGGGCTCGACGTGCTCGGCCATGAGCTGGATCGGCTGCCTGATCATGGCCAGCCAGGCCAGCGGGTCCCTGCTGCCCTTCTGCTGCATGATGCTGCTGCCGTCCGGCCTGGACACCAGGTGGTAGCAGTCGTAGTCGGCCACCACGGAGATGACCGCGGCGTGGCAGTAGGCGTGGACGGTGAAGACGATGTCCTCGCCGACGAGCATGCCCTCGCCGAACCTGATGTCGTGGCGTTCGAGCAGTTCCCTCCTGAAGAGCTTGAAGCAGCACAGGCTGTTGTAGACGTTGCTGTCGCCGAGGCCCACGCGGTCGGCGCTCTGCTGGAACATCGACACCGGCGCCCGCCGGCCGTGCCCCACGATCTTGCCGAGGACGATGTCGGAGCCGTTCCTGTCGGCCATGGCGACCATGCGTTCCAGCGCCTCGGGGCCGAGGTAGTCGTCGGCGTCGCAGAAGAACACGTACCGGCCCGTGGCGTGCTCGATGCCGACGTTGCGTGGCCGGCCCGCGCCACCGCTGCCGTCGATGTGGACGACCTTGACGCTGTCCTTGTGGTAGGTGGCGTAGAGGTCGAGGAGCTCGCCGCTGCCGTCCGTGGAGCCGTCGTCGACGACGATGAGCTCCTTCTTCACGCGCTGCACGAGCGCGGAGGTGAGGCATCTGTCGAGGTATGCCCGGCAGTTGTGTGCGGGGATGACAACGCTTACGTCAACCGCGTCGTCATCGTTCCCGGTTGCCGACATCGCCACCACCGCCGCCTGTGTCACGTTGCGCTGCTAGTTGGTTTCAGTATGTGACGGGCGCCGGTCTCCAGGGGGGCCAATCGGGCATCTTCATCCCCTGCTTTTGCCAGCAACGGAGATTTACGGCATTCCGCTGATAACCGCTGAAGTGCCACATTCAGCCTGGACCGAATGAGTTTCAGGGACGAGGTTTTCCTACCGGGGAATAGAAACCTCTGCACCAGGATCATTGAGATACCCCCGGCCGTTCGCCGGTGATCCGCTCCCGAGAGTTGCGCGTCTACAGTTAGGCAACCTTGACCGGGAGGTGGCGGTAAATGGGATCGGATCTCCGCAGGCGGGCGGCGCACGACTCGCCCACGCACTCTGCTGAGTTCATCGCCTCGGCGGCTCGACTGGAAGAGCTGCACGAGTGCTCCGCACTGCTTCGCCGCACGAGGATGCGAGCCGAAGAGATCGTGGACGAGGCGCGTGCCCTGTTGATGGAGGCCGAACAGCGCGGCGAGGTGGACCGCGTCCTGGAGTTGCGCGCCCAGCTGGAGCAGGCGCGCGGGTTGTACCGCAAGGTGCTGAACGCGTACGTGACGATCTGCCACAGGATCACCGAGGAGCGCCAGGAGATCTTGCAGGAGCACTTGGGGTTGTCAGGTGCAGCTTGACGGGGATAATGTCAGGCCATGCCTGACTTGAAGGACAAGATCCGCTGCTCTTTCTGCCACAAGAAGAGTGCGGAGGTGAGCAAGATGATTGCCGGTCCTGGTGTGAACATTTGCGATCAATGTATAGGGCTGTGCAATCAAATCCTCGAACAGGAACGACTCGCATCCTCCACCGAGCCCCGGCTCCCGACGTGGGAGACGATGACCGAAGAGCAAATACTCGAGCACCTCCCGAAAATCGCCGTCGTACAAGCACAGGTGGACGACAACCTGCGCGACTGGGTGGCACACCTGCGTGGCAGGGACGTCAGCTGGGAACGCATCGGTGCCTCGCTCGGCATGACGCGGCAATCCGCGTGGGAACGTTTCAGGAGCGAGACCTGAGCATTGAACCGTTGTGGCGCGTGGGACGTCCTATATCCAGGGAGGCCCAACATGCGCGTGCTAGACGGTCTCGCGGCGCCCGATCTCGAGGAGCTCCACCTGGAGCTGGTTCTGATCCTGGCGCTGCACGAAGAGGCAGAGCGGCCGGCTGCCCAATGAGCGGGCTCCAGCTCCCCGGACCGCAACCCGGGGAGCTGGAGCAGGGGGGACGCCTCGTAGGATTGCCGACCATGCTGCGTTGCGCCGTGCTTGACGACTACCAGGGAGTGGCGCTCGGTCTGGCCGACTGGTCGAGAGTGCGGGCGACGAGCTTCCGCGACCACTTCGGCAGCCAGGACGAGCTCGTGGCCGCCCTCCACGACTACGAGATCGTGGTCGCCATGCGGGAGCGCACGCCGTTCCCGGCCGGGCTGCTCGCCCGGCTGCCCAACCTCCGGCTGCTCATCACCACGGGCATGCGCAACGCCGCCATCGACCTGGACGCCGCGCGGGAGCGCGGCGTCACGGTCTGCGGCACGGGCAGCAGCTCGACCCCTCCGGTCGAGCTGACCTGGGCTCTGATCCTCGGCCTCACCCGCCACCTACTGCCGGAGGCGACGGCCATGCGCGCCGACGGCCCCTGGCAGAGCACCCTGGGCACTGATCTGCACGGCCGCACGCTGGGGCTGCTCGGGCTCGGCAAGCTGGGGTCCCGGATGGCGGAGATCGGCCGGGCGTTCGGCATGGACGTCGTGGCGTGGAGCCAGAACCTCACCCAGGAGCGTACGGACGCCCTCGGCGTGCGGCTCGCCCCAGGCATGGACGTGCTGCTGTCCGAGGCCGACATCGTCTCCATCCACCTCGTGCTGAGCGACCGGACCCGGGGCCTGATCGGGGAGCGGGAGTTGTCGTTGATGCGGCCCGGCGCGTACCTGGTGAACACCTCGCGAGCGGCGATCGTCGATCAGGAGGCTCTGGTGGCGGCGTTGAAGGCGGGGCGGATCGCGGGAGCCGGGCTGGACGTGTTCGAGACGGAGCCGCTGCCCGCCGGCCACGAGTTGCGCACGCTGCCCAACGTGCTGGCCATGCCGCACCTGGGGTACGTGACGGAGCTGAACTACCGTACGTACTTCCGCGAGGCCGTCGAGGACATCGACGCCTTCCTCGACGGCGCTCCGATCCGCCGCCTTCAGTGAGTTCTGCCCCTGGCCCGGAAGGCGGCCGTCTTGACGCGGTTCTGGCAGGCCGTGGAGCAGAACCTGCGGGTGCCGTTGCGTGACACGTCCACGTAGACGCGGTCGCAGTGCGGGGCCGTACAGACTCCCAGGCGGTCGCTGAACTCGCTGCCCAGCACGATCGCGAGCCCGGTGGCGCAGCTCGCCCCCCACTCGCCCGCCATCGTGCCGTCGTGGCCGTGGAAGTGCAGGTGCCACGGCTCGCCGTCGTGCCGCTGGAGCATCGGTCTGGCGTGGGTCTCCTCCAGCAGCGCGTTCACCTGTGTGGCCGCGGTGTCGATGTCGCCGTCGGCCACGGCGGCGAAGACCGTACGCAGGCGGGCGGCCACCTCGGCCAGTTCGGCGCCCTCCGGCTCGGTGACCTCGCGGTGACCCGGATAGACAGCACGCAGGGCCTCGGTGGCGGCGGCGCCGAGGCCGTCCGGCGCCGGATGGTCGCGTCCCCGCCGCTCACCCGGGGTCAGCGCGTTGACGAGCGCCACCGCCGCCCTGACCACTCCATCAGTGTGACTGTTGAAATCCAATTGACCGGTTACACCTTCATGTTCTAGTTTGTAACTGACCAAAGCCTAAACGACAGTTACAAGGAGACGTTCGTGCTCACTCACGATGCCGCATTGGAGTGGATGGCGCGCTGGGACCGTCAGCAGGAGGGCTACCTGCCGGATCGCGAGGAGCGGTTCACCGCCCTGATCGACGCCGTCGAGGCGCTGGGACGGCCGGATCCGGTGGTGATCGATCTGGGCTGCGGCCCCGGCTCGCTGTCCGCCCGGCTGCTCGACCGCCTGCCGAAGGCGAAGGTGATCTCGGTCGACGCCGACCCGCTGCTGCTCGGGCTCGGGCGTGCCGCGTACCCGCAGCTCACGTTCGTCTCCGCGGACCTCCGCACCGGCGGGTGGACGGAGTCGCTCGGACTGGACGGGCCCGCCGACGCCGCGATCAGCACGACGGCGCTGCACTGGATCTCCGGCTCCGACCTCAAGAGCGTGTACGGCGAGGTCGCGGCCGTCCTGCGCCCGGGCGGGCTGCTGCTCAACGGCGACCACATGGACACCGACGACGCCACCCCGGCCCTCGCCCGCCTGGAGCACGCCGTTCACGACCGGGAGACGGAGCGGACGTTCGGCGCGAACCCGCCGGAGGACTGGCGGACCTGGTGGGACGCGGTCGAGGCGGACCCCGCCTTTGCCGAGCTCAACGCGGAACGGCGCACCACTGCCGGGGCCTCGCACCACGGCTCGGAGTCCCGGCTCCTGTCGCATCACGTCGAGGCGCTCCGGGAGGCCGGCTTCTCGGAGGTCGGCACGCTCTGGCAGCGGGGCAACAACCGCCTGCTGTGCGCCGTACGAGACTGACGCGTTCGACCCCTATACAGTCAACCAAGCGCTTGCTACGCTCCGCCCATGATGTCCACGGTCGTCTGGGGCACCGGCAACGTCGGCCGCGCGGCCATCCGTGCCGTCGCGGCCCATCCAGGATTGAAGCTCTCGGCCGTGCTCGTCCACGACCCGGACAAAGTCGGCCGGGACGCCGGCGAGCTCGGCGGGCTCGGGCACGATCTCGGGATCGTCGCGACCGACGACGTCGACGCGGTGTTATCCGCGAGCCCCCGGGCCGTGGTGTACGCCGCCTCCGGCGACCTCCGCCCCGACGAGGCGCTCGCCGACGTCACCCGGGCGATCCGGGCGGGGGCCGTGGTCGTCACCCCCTCCCTGTACGCGCTCTACGACCAGCGCAGCGCACCGCCCGAGCTGCGCGAGCCGGTGCTGGCCGCCATAGGGGACGGCGGCGGCTCGCTGTTCGTCTCGGGAATCGACCCCGGCTGGGGCAACGACGTGCTGCCGCTGCTGATCAGCGGGCTCGGCACCGCCATCGACGTGATCCGCTGCCAGGAGATCTTCGACTACTCCACGTACGACCAGCCGGACTCGGTCCGGTACCTGGTCGGCATGGGCCAGCCGATGGACTACGAACCGCCCATGATCGCGCCGACCGTCCCGACCATGGTGTGGGGCGGGCAGGTACGCCTGATGGCCAGGGCGCTCGGCGTCGAGCTCGACGAGATCCGCGAGACCCGGGACCGGCGCCCGCTGGACGCCACAGTGGGCGAGTTCGAGGCGGGGACCCAGGGCGCGGTGCGGTTCGAGGTACAGGGCATCGTCGGGGGCGAGCCCCGCATCGTCATCGAGCACGTCACCCGCATCCACCCGTCCTGCGCCCCGGACTGGCCGACGCCCCCGAACGGCGTGGGCGCGCACCGGGTGATCATCGAGGGCCGCCCGCGCATCGAGGTCACGGTCGAGGCCACGGACGAGGGCGGCAACAGCTCCGCCGGCGGGAACGCCACCGCGGTCGCCCGGCTGGTGGGCGCCATCGCCTGGCTCGCGGAGGCGGAGCCAGGACTGTACGACGCGCTCGACGTCCCGCTGAACCCCGGCAGACTCGGAGGGAACCGGCCGTGAACATCGACATCCCCCAGGGCAAGGACCCGATCGCGTACGTCTGGGGCGAGATGGTGCCCGGCATCGGGATCGCCGCCTCCAAGTTCTCGATGTCGGTGTACGCCCACAGCACTCTGGGACTGCGCGAGTTCGAGGCGGCCCGGCTGCGCATCGCCCAGATCAACGGGTGCGCCTTCTGCCTCGACTGGCGCACGGAACGGGACGGGGAGAAGGTCGAGGAGGAGTTCGACGAGGCGGTGACGCAGTGGCGCACCACCGACGCCTTCGACGAGCGCACCCGGCTGGCCGCCGAGTACGCCGAGCGGTACGCCCTCGACCACCACGGGCTCGACGACGAGTTCTGGACGCGGATGACCGCGCATTACAGCCAGCTCGAAATCGTGGAGCTGAGCATGTGCCTCGGCTCATGGCTGGCGTTCGGCCGCCTCAACCACGTGCTGGGCCTCGACGCCACATGCACGCTGACCGGCGGCTCCTCACCCACACCGCAGCGCAGGAAGTGAGGACCACATGAGCAGCACCAACCTCCCCTCGGGCAACGGCATCTCGCGCCGCGGCTTCCTCGCCGGAGCCGGCTCCATCGTGGGGGTAGCGGCCCTCGGCGGACCCGCCGCCGCGGCCGCCGGCCCGATCGCGAACGGGGCGCACGTGCCGGTGCTGGTGATCGGCACCGGGTACGGCGGCTCGGTCGCCGCCCTGCGCCTGGCCCAGGCGGGCGTCGACGTGCACATGGTCGAGATGGGCATGGCCTGGGACACCCCCGGCTCCGACGGCAAGATCTTCTGCAACACGCGCGAGCCCGACTACCGCTCCTACTGGCTCCGTACCAGGACAAAGGCCCCGCTCAACTACTTCCTCGGCTTCCCCATCGACCGGGACATCCCCCGCTACACCGGCGTTCTGGACGCGGAGGACTTCAGCGGCATCACGGTCTACCAGGGCCGCGGCGTCGGTGGCGGCTCACTGGTGAACGGCGGCATGGCGGTCACCCCGAAGCGCGCGAACTTCGCCGCCATCCTCCCTTCCGTGGACCCGGCGGAAATGTACGACACTTACTACCCCCGCGCGAACGCCGGCCTCGGAGCCGCCACCGTGGACCCGGCCTGGTTCGACTCCACCGACTGCTACCAATACGCACGCGTCGGCCGCAAGCATGCCCAGCGCTCCGGCTTCCCGTTCGTTTTCGTGCCGGACGTGTACGACTGGAACTACATGAAGCAGGAAGCGGCGGGAACGGCCACCAAGTCCGCCCTGGCCGGCGAAATCCTCTACGGCAACAACTACGGCAAGAAGTCGCTGCAGAAAACGTACCTCGCCCAGGCCAAGGCCACCGGCAGGGTCACCATCTCGCCCCTGCACAAGGTCACCTCGGTCGCGCCGGCGACCGGCGGCGGCTACACGGTCGTCATCGACCAGCTGAACACCAACGGCGACACCACGACCACCAAGACCGTGACCGCGGACCGCGTGTTCTTCGCCGCCGGCAGTGTGGGCACCAGCAAGCTGCTGGTCAAGCTCAAGGCCACCGGGGCGCTCCCCAACCTGAACAACGAGATCGGCAAGGGCTGGGGCGACAACGGCAACGTCATGTGCGGCCGGGCCAATCACCTGTGGGACCCGACCGGCGCACTCCAGTCGGCCATCCCGTGCTGCGGCATCGACAACTGGACCGCGGGCGGCGCATTCGCCGAAGTGGCCCCGCTGCCCACCGGGATCGAAACCTACGCCTCGTTCTATCTGTCGATAACCAACACTCCGAACCGGGCCCAGTTCTCCTGGAACGCCGCGACCGGCCAGGTGGATCTGAGCTGGCAGGCGTCGTGGAAGCAAACGTCCATCGACATGGCCAAGACCATCTTCGACAAAATCAACGCGAAGGAAGGGACGATCTACCGTACCGACCTGTTCGGCGTCTACAAGATCTGGGGCGACCACCTCACGTACCACCCGCTCGGCGGCGCGGTGCTGAACAAGGCCACTGACAACTACGGCCGCCTGACCGCTTATCCCGGCTTGTACGTCATAGACGGCGCGCTGATCCCCGGAAACACCTCCGTGAACCCGTTCGTCACCATTACCGCGCTCGCCGAACGGAACATCGAAAGAATCATTTCCGCCGACCTTTGACGGATGGCCCTCCACGTGCGGCGCAGCCCCGCGAGGCAGTGTTTCGCGGGGCCGCCGGCATGCTGGGGGGTAGCAAGGGACCATCGATATCGATGTCAGGCTCCGGCGGCCAGCTTGAGAGTGATGGCGCCGAGGATGATGGCGGCAAAGGACAGCAGCTTGGGCAGGGTGATCTTCTCTTTGTAGATGAGAGCGCCCAAGAGGACGGTGCCTATGGAGCCCAGGCCGGTCCAGATGGTGTAGCCGACGCCCACATCCAGCGTCTTTAGTGCCAGGCTGAGGGTGAAGATGCCGCCGCTTGCGGCCAGCAGGGTGAAAACCGAGGGCCACAGCCTTGTGAAGCCCTGGGTGGCGTTGGTGCCGAGCGCGAAGGCGATCTCGAAGACGACGGCGAGCGACAGATAGAACCAGGCCATGACGGTGTGCTCCTTGCGAGAACAATGGTTGATCGGTCAGCCGGCGGCGGCCGGCTTCTTGGTGAGCTTGTCGGCGAGCTTGAGCCCCAGAACGCCGCCGATGATGAGGACGAAGGCGAGCGCCTTCCAGATGTTCATCGGCTCGTGGAAGATCACGGTCCCGAGCACCACCGTGCCGACCGAGCCGATGCCTGTCCACACGGTGTAGCCGACGCCCACGTCCAGCGTTTTCAGCGCCTGGCTGAGGAAGAAGATGCCACCGGCGGCGGCCCCGGCCGTGAGGAGGGACGGACCGAGTTCGGTGAAGCCGTTGGTGGCGTTGGTGGCCAGGGCGAACACCACCTCGAAGACTGAGGCGACCAGCAGGTAGATCCAGGCCATGGGGAGTTACTCCAAGGTAGTTGTATGTATATGCAATCACTTCGGGAGAGTATGTATGTACAAGTAAGCTTGTGTCAATATGACTAGATCGTCCGCCGGAGTCCCGGTGCTGCCGAAGGAGACCACGTGATGACATCAACGGCCCCGATCGCCACGAGCGACACCGGGGATGCGCACATGTGGAACCAGATGCTGACCTTGCACGCGCATGTCGAACATCGCCTCGGCACCGCACTCCAACGCCAACACGGCCTCGGCCTGTCCGAATATCGCGCCCTTGAGCTCCTGGCCGGCGCCGACGACGGCGAACTTCGCATGCAGGACCTGGCAGCCCGCCTGGGACTGAACCAGAGCTCGGTCACCCGCCTGGTCAGCCGTCTGAACGCCGCCGGGTTCACGTACCGCGACCTGTGCCCCGAGGACAAGCGAGGCGTCTACACCGTCATCACCGATGCCGGCCGCGCCCGCCACCAGGAGGCGCGGGGCACCTATGCGGAAACGCTGTCCGCCGCCCTGGACGAAGCCGCACAACAGAACGCACTGATCAGCACCCTCCTGACCACGGCCCGCCCTCTGTTTCAATGACCCTCGTACGTGCGTCCCTCCCAGAGCGCTCGCGCAATGAGCATGAGCCCGCAGGAATGCGACGCCCACACCAGGTCATGCGGAAGGCGGGACGAGCAGCGCTTCGGCGCCGATCGAGGCGTAACCGGCGGCGAGGAACGCCCGGACGCTCGCCGCATTGCCCGGGGCGATTTGAGCCCAGAGCGGGTGTGCGGTGAGATGCCTGGCCGCGCGGGCGAGTGTACGGCCCAGGCCGCGTCCTCGGCCGGCCGGATCGACCTCGATCGCGACCTCCCACCGACCGGCTACGCCCCGTCCGATGACCAATAGTCCTCCAGGACAGGTCCAGACGCGTACGTCGTCACGATAGCGGCGGGCTCGCTCGACGCGTGGATGGGCGGTGTCCGTGACCTGGATCAACTCGATCGGCGGGGGGCCGGCGCAGGGAGTGGCCAGGGCGAGCATGTCGATGTTGTTGATCCGGCGTCCCATGCGTTCCTCCAAGTCTCTGAGGAACGGGGGGTTGAGCGGCGCAGAGAGGTCGCCGTCGGGAAGCCGGGATCTGATCCACTCCTCGTCGAGGTCGGCGAAGATCACATTGTGCGCGGTGAAGGCGATCACTCCTGCGTCACGCGGAGACGGCTGCGGGACGATGGTGGGACCGGCATCCGGCTCGGGCATCTGCCCACGGGCCGCATGGGCGAGGAGATCAGACAAAGCGATCACTCAGAGACCGTAGTCACCCAGCCGATGCGCTTTCAAATGTAGTCTCCGGGCCACACGAACGGTCTTCGGCGGCTACTGTCCGGCGAGCCGGGCGAGAAACGGCGTCAGCGTGTTCAGGAAGGTGTTCTTCGCAGGGGCCGCCAACAGCGGGTCCAGATGGGTCATGGCATTGTCCTCGGCATATGTCACGTCGGTGATCCGCGACTGTCCCACCACCCATGCGGCGGCCGTGTTGGCGGAGCCGTGCGTCAGACCGCTCTGGAACGAATACAGCGGCACGTCGATCTCGCGGGTGTGCGACAGCCGCAGGCCCAGCTTGCGGGCCACCCGGGTGTCGTCGAACGGGTCGGCGGCCTCGAGGTCGAGGCTGAGCCGGTTCGGCCAGTACCACTCGAACAGTGAGGGCACGGGGCCGGCCAACGCGCGGGCAAGGGCGGCGGCCGAGGTGTAGGCCGGGTTCACGCTGATGTCCGGCACCAGCGGATGCGTGACGAACAGCCACTCGACCAGTCCTTCGTTGGTCACCTGGGCCGATGGCCGCAGCCCGGGCGGCAGGTGACGGGCCACCGCCGAGGGCTCGTCCGGGAGGGCCGCCGCGTACTTGCCCGCGAGCTGCTGCAGGATCGCGAACGTCTCGGTCCGGCCCATGGTGAGGGACTCGTCGAAGACCTCGCCACCCGCGATCTCGGCGAGCCGGGCGTCCGCCTGGTCGGCGGTGAGCCGGTAGGTGTAGCCCTCCCCGGCGAAGGCGTCGTGCACACCGCCATCGATCAGCACCAGACCCGCCAGGTCGCGGTATCCGGGGTGGCCGTCGAAGTCCCAGCCGGCGTAGGCGAGCGCGGTGGTCGCGCCCCACGAGTGCCCGCCCAGGATCACCCGGCGGCGTCCGCCGTCGGCTGCCGCCAGCACCACCCGCCGCAGGTCGGCGAGCTCGACACCCAGCCCCCACTGCCCGACGTACGGCACGGTCTGTGGCGTCTGCGCCCGGTAGTGCTCACCGAGGTAGTAGTCCGCGGCTCGGTCCGGTGAGCGGCGGAACCCGCGCAGGTCGGTCAGGTTCTGCTCCCGGCGATCGACGGCCCAGATCTGGGTGCCGGGCAGCCGGGCGGCCAGCTCTCGGGCGAGCGGCGCGAAGCCACCCGCGGCGCCGAACTGACCCGGGACCAGCACCACGACCTGCCGGGCGCCGGGCGACCCGACTTTCAGCACATGGACACGGTCATCGGCGGCCGGGCCCGGCGCGTCGGCCCCGGGCATCGGCTCATAGGCCTCCCGAACTGCGGCGGCCCCGGCGGTCGCGCCGGCGACAGCCAGGACGGCCGTGATCGCGCAGATCATGCGCTTGAGCGTTCTCATCGCTTCCTCCTTGCGGATGTCTCGACTCGGAAGAGCACACGGACCGGCCGGACGTTCCATGTGCTCTCCGTCACAGGGAACGTGGGCCGGGTCCCAGCCCTCTTCGGTCATGAAGTGACCTCACAACCATCAGGAGGCGGTAGCTGTGAAACCCCAGACGCGAGTGCGTACCGGGATCGCGGTGGTCACGGTCCTGGCGGCGGACGCCGTCGCGCACCTGTACTGGATGACCGGCAGCACCTGGCCGGCCCGGGACGCCGGCTCGCTGTCCCGAGCTGTGCTCAACTTCGTGGTTCCGTTCACGCCGCGGGTCCTGCTCGTGCCGTTGGCGCTGCTGCTCGCCGCGGCGACGCTGGTCCTCATCGCCCTGGACCGGCCCGCCTGGCTCTCTTCGCCGGGCACGGTCATCGTCTCCCGGCTGCCCCGGGCAGTGAGCCGCGCGGATGGCATGGAACGTTCGCGGCCGAGCGCTCCTCTTCCTTGGTGACACAGGTTTCAGATCCCCGGGAGAAGCAGTGTTTCGTCACCGCCCGTCGTACGTCACCTTGCTGACAGGATCCTTCAGATGAACGATCTGGTGAGAGCGGCGCAGCGGGGCGACACCATGGCGATGAACGAACTGCTCGAGCTGCTCACTCCGTACGTCACCCGGATCTGCGGCCCCATCGCGCTGGCCGATGGCGCGGACGCCGCGCAGGAGGCGCTGATCGCGATCTTCAAGGGCCTGCGCGGCCTGCGCGAGCCCGCCGCGCTGTACGGCTGGGCCAGGGCGATAGCGGTACGTGAGGCGGTGAGGGTGGCCAAACGGAGCGGACACACGGTCGAGTTCGAGGACGACCTGCCCTCACCCGCCGACCTGGAGCAGGCGGCGGACATCAGAGACATGCTCGCGCGGCTCTCGCCGGAGCACCGGGCGGTGCTGATGCTTCGCGACGTGGAGGGGCTTGACGAACGGGCGGCGGCCGAGCTGCTGAAGGTGCCCGTGGGGACAGTCAAGTCCCGGCTGTTCAGAGCCAGAGACAACTTCAGGAAGGCGTGGTCGGCATGAGTGGTTCGTGGCCGGTGGCCGAGCTTGACCCCGTCCGCAGGCTGCACGTGCTCGCCTCGGCGATATCGGGGGCAGCGGTGGCGACCCGGGTCATTTCCGCGCCGTTCGAGCAGGTGTGGCGGGTGGCGAGCGATCTGGAGCGGGGGCTCGGCACGTTCGAACCCGATATGCGATCCGTACGCGTCGAGCAGACCGAGTCCGGACTTGTCGCCCACGCCCGCAGCCGGTACGGCTTCCGCGCCTGCTTCGAGGTGGACCTGCGGCCGGGCTGGATCTGGATGCAGAGCAGATTCCTGCTGATCGGGCTCGCGGCCGTACCCGTCGCTGAAGGCACGCTGTTCGCGGCGACCGGCGGCGTACGCCTGCCCGGCCGCGCGGCCCTCGTCCCCCTCCTCGTACGGCGGGCCAACGAGCGCGCACTTGAGCGACTGGCCGCCCGATTCGGCTGAACGAGCGGCTCCGACTTCAGGAGTCGCGGCGCAGGGAGGACAGGCCCCACAGTTCGGCGATGCGCCCGTCGCGTACCCGGAAGATCTCCAGCATGGTCGGCGGCTGCCCGCCGGGAATGCCGCGCACGCTGGTGCGGACGGCGGCGGTGTCTCCCTCGACGACCATGTCCTCGACGACGACCTGTGCGTCGGGGAACGCCTCGTGGAACTGCTGCCAGGACCGGGTGACGCTTCCGGGCCCGGTGGTGCCCAGGGGGTGGCTGTAGAAGTCCGACGTGAAGATCTCCTCTGCGGCGGTGTGGTCGTGGGCGTTGAACGCGGCGTACATGCGCTGCGCGGCGGCCCGCACATGGTCTGTCATCGGCTCTCCTGTTCGGACGCGTTCGCGTGGACGCGGCGCAGGACGTCCAGGACGATCTCTTGTTGCTGGGCAGTGGTGCCGGAGAGCAGCCGCTCCTGGTAGGCCTGGTGTGCTCGCTCAAGGTCGGCCGCCATCCGCTCGCCGGCGGGGGTCAGCGCGGCCAGGGTGTAGCGGTTGTCGGCCGGGGCGAGTCGCCGGCTGACCAGCCCCTCGGCCTCGAACTCCTTGACCAGGCGGGTGACGCTCGCACCGTCGATGCCCAGCGCCTGGCGCAGGTCGCTGTGACTGGTCTCGCCGTCGCGCCGCAGCCGGACGAGAACCTGTACGCGTTGCGGGCTCATGCCCACGTGCCGGGCGAACGCCTGGCGCAGCTCGGCGCAGACGCTGCCGAGCTCGCGGAAGAACGTGTCCTCGGACGTCTCTTCATGCACGATCTCTTTATAACCTCAACTCTTGAGGTAATCAAGAGAGTCGGACGGGATGGTCAGCTGACTTGCTCGAGGTGTTCAGCGACCTTAGCTTGATCTTTAACCTTTCTCATCGGCCGGGTTGTTGAACTGGGTGAAGGTTGGGCCGTTCGCGGGACGTGGAGACGGCCTCGGCTGATCATGAGCGTTGCTGAAGACGCCGACGATCACTACCGAGACCGTGAGGATGAGTGTGCTGAACGAGGCTGCCCGTGTCGAGTCCTTGGCCGCTTTGTCCCGCTTTCGACCGACTTTTACGACTGTCTGAGCGCGCGCGCCGATGCGCTGTTCGAGCTGGCCGATGCGGTGTTATGCAGTGATGGGCCGGTGCGTTCGCTGGTGGAATTGTCGCTGGTCGGCGAGCACCGTCGAGGTCATGGGTCTGAGGGGCCATGATCGTTGCGTGATCTGCCCATCCAGATCCTGGCCAGGATGCGTTCGGATCGGGTGCTGCGCCGGGCGGCCCCGGCACGGGTGCCGGGGACCAACGGCCGGCCACCGCGTCATGGGGGCGAGTTCATCTTCGGCGACCGGGACAGTTGGGGCGAGCCGGACGTGGACAGCGAGACCGACACCCGCCTGTACGGGCGCGCCATCGCCTGGGCTTGGGATCGGCTGCACCCGCGGTTGACCCGCCGTGCGGCCTGGGCCGATTCGGCTGAGCTGCCGATGATCGAGGGCACCGTGATCCGTCTGGAGGTGGACCATCTGCCCAGCGGGGCGATCCCGAAGCCGGTGTGGCTGTGGTGGTCCCAGGTCGATGCCTGCGCAATCGAGGTGGACCGGATGTGGCAGGCGTTCCTGCGCCGCTTCGACATCGAGCACACCTTCCACCTGCTCAGGCAGACCCTCGGCTGGACCTGCCCCAAAATCCGCGATCCGCGGGCGGCTGATCGCTGGACCTGGCTGATGCTGGCCGTCTACGCCCAACTCCGGCTGGCCCGTCCCTTGGCCGCCGACCTACGCCGCCCTTGGGAGGAGCCCGCGCCCCCGCAGCGTTTGTCGCCCGCTCGCGTTCGCCGAGGGTTTCGGCACCTGCGCGCCAAGACGCTCAGTCCGGCCCAGGCACCGAAACCTTTCCGGCCAGAACCAGGACGACCACCCGGGCGGCGCAACAACCAACCCACCCCACGCCACGACGTCTACACCGCCACCGGCCTGACCACCGCGAAGACCCCTGCCCGGAAACCGACGACGAAGAAATCCGCTAACCCACGTCCGCGACGCACAGGTTAAAGATCAAGCTATAGCAGCGGTGGCCACGCCGACCACGGCGGGGCGCGGCGATCCCGAATGGCAGTCCTGGCGGAGTGAGTTCACCACGGAGGAAATTAGTCGGAAACAAAAAGACATTTACGGCCATGTACACTCCTCGCCGATGCTGATCATCTTGTTCCGATCAGCGCGCGCTCAGGGAGGTACTGTGCGGTTACCCCGAAGATCTGCGACCTGTGTCGGCGTCGCCCTTGCCGCGGCTCTGCTGACCCCCGGAGCGACCCACGCTGCGGCCGGTCCTGCCCGAACGTCCGCGACGCCGCCGACCTCCGGGGCCGTCAGCGCGCGGAGCGCACCGGCGACGGTCACCTTGATCACCGGTGACAAGGTGACGGTGACTCCCGGGACCGCCGGAGCGGCTCCCGAGGTGAAAGTCACGCGAGCGCCCGGCGCGACGGGCTCGGTGCGCGTCACCACCGAGGGCCGGGACACCTACGTGTACCCCGAGGAGGCCCTCGCCTACGTCGCGGCCGGCCGGCTCGACAAGCAGCTCTTCGATGTGACCCAGTTGATATCCGAGGGCTACGACGACGGGCATGCCTCCGAACTCCCGCTGATCCTCACCCAGGCCAAGGCCACGGCCGCCCCCACGACCGGCGCCGGGCTGCCGGGCACCGAGATCACGATGAGGCTTCCCGCCGTCCACGGTGCGGCGGTCCGTACCCGCCGGTCGAAGGCCGGCGCCTTCTGGTCGGCCCTCACCGGCGGGGCCGGACACGCTGCGGAGGCCCCCTTCACCGCCGGCGTCGACAAGGTGTGGCTCGACGGCGAGGTGCGGGCGGACCTGACCGAGACGACGGCGCAGATCGGCGCCCCCGCCGTCTGGTCCGCCGGCGGCACGGGCGCCGGAGTCCGCGTCGCCGTCCTGGATAGCGGCGTGGACACCGAGCACCCGGACCTGGCGGGACGCGTCGTGTCGTCCAAGAGCTTCGTCCCGGGCGAGGACATCGTCGACCGGCTCGGGCACGGAACCCACACCGCCTCCACCGTCGCCGGCACGGGCGCCGCTTCCGACGGCGTGGAGCGCGGGGTCGCCCCCCAAGCTGATCTGTTAGTGGGCAAGGTGCTCAGCAACAAGGGAATGGGCCAGGACTCCTGGGTCATCGCGGGCATGGAGTGGGCGGCGCGGACCGAGCACGCCAAGGTGATCAGCATGAGCCTGGGCGATCCGTCGCGGCACGGCCAGAACGATCCGGTGAGCCAGGCCGTGAACCGGCTGAGCGCCGAGACGGGCGCGCTCTTCGTCATCTCCGCGGGCAACGACGGAAACAACACCTCCTACCACCTCGGCGCGCCGGGAACGGCGGACGCCGCCCTCACCGTCGGCGCGGTGGACGGCTCCGACAATCTCGCCCAGTTCTCCAGCGCCGGGCCGCGTCTGCTGGACGACGGCCTCAAGCCCGACATCACCGCCCCCGGGGTGGGCGTGGTGGCGGCACGCTCGCAGTACATGGCGAACGGCAGCGGCTACTACACCGGGCTCGACGGCACCTCCATGGCGGCGCCGCACGTCGCCGGGTCGGCCGTCCTGCTGGCCCAGAAGCATCCCGACTGGAGCGGGCAGCAGATCAAAGACGCCCTGATGAGCACCAGCGCGCTGACCTCCGAGCGCAACCCGTACAAGGCCGGAACCGGCCGGGTGTCGGCGTCCGGTGCGTACTTCGCCGGGATCGTCGCGACCGGGTCGGTGGACGCGGGACTCGTCCCATGGTCGCGCACCACGCCGCCGCAGCCGATCAAGCGTGAGATCACCTACACCAACACCTCGGACTCCCCCGTCGCGCTGGACCTCTCCGTCGACCGAATGGACTCCGGCGCGGAGGTGTTCACGCTGGATGCCGACCACGTCTCCGTGCCCGCGCGGGGAACCGCGCAGGTCGGCCTGGTGGTGGACCCGAAGGGGCTCGCGGCGGGGCAGTACGCCGCCCAGGTCCTGGCGAAGGGCAGCGACGGCGCCGTACTCGCGCACACGGCCGCGGGGGTCTCCGTCGAGGCCGAGAAGCGCAACCTCACCGTCCACCTGAAGGACCGCTCCGGACGGCCCATGAGCGGCGCGGTCCACATCGCCGGCGACAATGGGATCGACTCCTGGCTGTGGGTCCCCGAGGACGGATCGCTCACCAGCCGCTGGGCGCCGGGCACGTACGCGCTCAGCTCGTACGCGGACGTGGAGGGGACGCACGGTCCCCATTCCCTCGGGGAGGCCGTGCTGGCCGCCCCGGAGGTCGACCTGACGACCGACCGGGACGTGGACCTCGACGCCTCGCGGTCCCGGCAGGTGAAGGTGGCGACGCCCAAGCCGACCGCCGTCGTCGACAGCAGGCTCGACCTGTGGCGCTCCTTCACCTCCAGCACGCCGACGCCGGGCACCGGGGCCGTCTTCGACGTGCTGTTCCCCTCGGCCGACTACGACAGTGTGTGGGCCCTGCCGACCAAGGACGAGGTGACGAAGGGCAGCTTCGCCTTCGGCACCAGGTTCCGCGCGAAGCAGACGCCGCTGGCGATCACCTACAACGGCGAACGCCTCGACGACGTGCTCGCGCAACCCGGCTCCCCGCCGCTGCCGGACGGCACCTCGCGCCTGGACGCCGTCTTCGCCGGCAACGGTACGGCGGCCGACTACGCCGGCCTGTCCGCCCGCGGCAAGGCCGTGGTCGTGCGCAGCACCGACGCCGTGCCGACGGATCAGCAGGCAGCGGCGAAGGCGGCCGGCGCGGCGATGCTCCTGGTGGTCGACCAGGAATCCGGTCGGATCGGCGACTGGTGGTACGGCGAGCCCGACCACACCACCGCCGGATCGGTACCGGTCGCCTCGCTGGGCCGGGACGAGGGGGAGAAGCTGATCAAGAAGATCACCGCGGCCGACAGGCCGATCCACCTGGCGGCCGAGTCACACCCCACGCCCGAGTACCTCTACGACCTGGCCGACTACCACGTCGGCGGCGTGCCCGCCGACCCGTCTGCCGACACCGATCCGCGCAGCCTCGCCCGGATCGACCTCGACTTCGCCGTGCCTCCCGGCAAGCAGGGCATCGAGATGCGTGATGACTTCCCCCCGTACGACTGGCCGGGCGGCCCTGCGCACCAGTGGGGGAACGTCGTGAAGCTTCCGTTCGCCGACGAGCCGGTCGCCGCGGGGACGCGTACCGACTGGGTCTCCACCGGACCCGGCGTCCAGTGGAAGCAGTCCGGCACCCTGCGGTACCCCAACGGCCAGACGGGCGCCACGCAGGAGTGGACGACGGCCACCGACGAGCTGAGCTACAAGCCGGGCAGCGCACACGAGGACCGCTGGTTCGGGCCCGTCATGCGGACCCGGTTGCTCGCCGCCGACGCCCTTTACCGGCTGCCAACCGGCGATTTCACCATGACCGTCGCGGGACTCGGCGATGGCGGGTCGGCGCACGACGGCCCCGCCAACCAGACGCTCTCGCTCTACCAGGGGGACACACAGCTGCTCCAGATTCCCTACTACTACTTCGACGTGAGCGGGCTGGACGATCGGGAACTGCCGTACCGGCTGGTCGTGGACACGACGGGCAGCCCCGACCTCAGCTCCTACTCGACCACCACCAGCACCGAGTGGCGCTTCACCTCCGGGGCCACCACCGAGACGAAGGAGATCCCCCTGGTCCAGCTGGACTACGCGACCGACCTGGACCTCGCGGGCCGGGCGGATCGCCGGACCGGAATCTCCATCACACCATCGGTGCTTGGCGGCACCTCCACAGCGGACGATGTCTCCCGGCTCCGGCTCGAGGTCTCCTACGACGACGGGAACACGTGGCAATCGCAGGATCAGAAGGAGACGAAGGGCACCTGGCGGGCGACGCTGAACGCGCCGGCCGGCGCGTCATACGTCTCTATCCGGGTCACCGCCGACCAGCGGAACGGCGGCGGCGTCACCCAGACCGTCATCCGCGCCTTCGGCCTCAAGCCGTAACCGGGGCGCGGTAGATCACCCGCCGCCACCGTGGCCATCAGGACGGTGGCGGCGGGTGGGATCCTCAGAGGCGGCGCACGGCCCTCAGCTTTGCTTTTAACCTTTGGGCTGAGGTCTCCTTTCAGACGTGGACGCTGGTTGATCTTGTTTGCGTGGGACAGGGTGGCGTGGGGCTGGACCGGAGCGTGATCCTTGAGGACGTCCCGGTCCGGCTCGAGTGGGTTTGGGAACAGCGGCTGGGATGCCGAGCAGACGGTGGACGTTGCGAAATCCGCGGCGGACCCTTCCGGGCGTGAGCGGCCGGTCCGTGGCGGGTGGTTTCTCCCAGGGGCGGCGCAGGTCCTCGGCCAGGTCGCGAACGCCGCATACCGACGAGCGAGGACGGGCTTCGAGACACCCCGAGCCGGACCTGGGCGATGGAGATGCGATTGTCGGCAGCAAGCAGCGCCGATGTCGCAGCGCTACTCGTCGCGATCCGTGGAGTCAGGAGGAGGCTGATTCGCGTGGTCGTAGGCTTCCTGCGACGCTGACACGTCGCCGAGGTGCGCGATCGCCCATTCCTGCAGTGCGCGCAGCGGCTCGCGCAGAGTGCGGCCCGCCTCGGTCAGCGCGTACTCGACGCGGACCGGAACCTCGGGGTAGACGGTACGGCGCACGAGCCCGTCCCGTTCGAGCCCGCGGAGGGTCTGGGTGAGCATCTTCTGCGAGATGCCCTCAATGCGTCGGCGCAGCTCCGAGAAGCGGGCGCTGCCGTCCCAGAGGGCGCCCACGATGAGCACCGTCCAACGGTCGCCAATGCGATCCAGGATGTGGCGAGTCGGGCAGTCCGCGCGGTAGGGGCTGCCGCGGAGCACCGACTCGGCCTGAGTGGTTACCACAAAGTGCCTTCTTCCCATTGGAGAGCTGCGCTCATACGGTAATCGCAGCGCGTCGTCCGACGCCAGCCGTCCCGCAGAAAGGCCTCCTCATGTCCCGCATCACCGTCATCGGCGGCACCGGCTATGCCGGTTCGGCCATCGTCGCGGAGGCCGCTGCCCGCGGTCACCAGGTCACCGCGCTGAGCCGCTCGCTCCCCGACGCGCCCATCCCGGACGTGGCCTATGTGCAGGGCGACGCCACCGACGAGGCAACGCTCTCGGCGGCCATCGAGGGCGCGGACGTCGTCGTGGGCGCACTCGCCCCACGCGGCCCGCTGGCCGGCATCTTCCGCGACGTCTACCGCATGATCGCGCGGCTGACCGATGCCGCGGGCGTACCCCTGTACGTCGTCGGCGGCGCCTCGTCGCTGCGCCCCGCGCCCGGGGCGGATCGCTTCGTCACCGACCTCAGCCACATCCCCGCAGAGCTCCACGACGAGATCCGTGCCGGAGCCGCGCTCATCATCGAGGACCTCCCAGCCACGCCCCCGACCCTCGACTGGGTCTTCGTCAGCCCGGCGCTCCGGTTCGGCGCACGCATGCCCGGCGAACGACTCGGCCGTTACCGGCTCGGCGACGACGTCGCGGTCGCGCCCGAGGACGGCGGCGCGATCTCCGCCGCGGACTACGCCCTCGGGTTCGTCGACCTGATCGAGAAAGGCGACCACCACCGGGCACAGGTCAACCTCGGCCACTGAGGCGATCCCCGTGAGATTCCGTTCGCTGTCCGGCGCTCGAAGTCCGATACAGGGCATGCACGAAACCGCGCCCGAACGTAAGGAAGGCATTTTCCGGCATGGACGACGCATATGAAAAGACGCACTATCGGGGATTCGGGCCCGTCCTCGGGCTGCCGGTCCAGGACGGCCGGGTGGATCTCTCGGCCTTTCCCCCGGATCTCCAGGAGTTGTTCCCGCCCGTGATCGAGAGGGCGAAGGAGCCGCTGGTCGGCATCACGACGGACGGGCACGTCGTACGCGATCTGTTCGCCCTCCAGGACACCGGCTGGAATCCCGAGCCCGCGAGCAAGGCGGCGACCGCCTTCCTCGACCGCCTCACTCCCGCGCAGCGCGACGACGTCCTGTTCGCCGTGGACGCGGCCGAATGGCGCATGTGGATCAATGCCTTCCCGAACTGGGATCCGCACGGCCTGCGCCTGGAGGACCTGGAGCCCGCGCAGCGCGAGCGGGCGCTCGCGATCGTCGAGGCGTCCTTGTCCGCCACCGGCTTCTCCTACGCTCGTACGGCGATGAAACTCAACGCCGCGCTCGGCGAGCTGATCGGCCAGTACCGCGACACCCTCACCGAATACAGCTATTTCTTCGCACTGTTCGGCACCCCCTCGGCAACGGAGCCGTGGGGATGGCAGCTGTGGGGCCACCACCTCGACGTGCACTGCTTCATCATCGGCCGGCAGATGGTCCTCACCCCGGCCTTCATCGGCGCCGAGCCCACCGAGGCCGACCGCGGCACCCACAAGGGCCTGCGCCTGTTCGACGAGCAGCGGACGGCCGGGCTCGACCTGCGGCGCAGCCTGCGCCCCGAACAGGCACGTCAGGCCGTTCTCCACACCTCGATCCGGGTGCAGGACCTGCCCGCCGAACTCTCCGACCCGGTCAACGGCAGGCACTTGGGCGGCCCCGCCCAGGACAACCGCGTCATCCCCTACGCGGGGCTACCGGCCGGCGGACTCTCCCCCAGGCAACGGGAGTCGCTGCTCCACCTGGTGAAGACCTACGCGCAGCGGCTCCCGGACGGTCCCGCCGCCGCCTTCATGGAAAGCATCGAGCGGCACCTCGACGACACGCACCTCGCCTGGATCGGCGGGAGCGGCGACGACGACGCCTTCTACTACCGCGTCCACAGCCCCGTCGTCCTGATCGAGTACGACTGCCACCAAGGCGTCTTCCTCGACAACGACCAGCCCGAACCGTTCCACGTCCACACCATCGTGCGCACCCCCAACGGCGGCGACTACGGACGCGACCTGCTGCGCCGGCACCTCGCCCGCCACCATCCACAACAACGCGCCGGACGCTGACGGCCACTCGCCCGCCCGTCACGGAAGCGTGACGGCATGCGACGTCGTGGACATGGAGAAAACGGGGTGCCGGATCCGGGCTCGCATCCCTACCCTCGGCCCCATGCGCCGCGAACCTGCCCTGCTGAACGTCATCGACGCGGAAGCCACCTGCTGGGACGGACAGCCTCCGCATGGCTCGGTGAACGAGATCATCGAGATCGGCCTCACCGTCGTGGACGTGGCGGCCCGGCGCCGTGTATCCCGCCACCGCGTCCTGGTCCGCCCTGCCCGGTCGGCGGTGAGCGACTTCTGCACCGAACTGACGGGACTGACTCAAGCCGAGGTGGAACGGGGCGTCACCTTCGCCGAGGCCTGCCGAATCCTCGTCGAGGAGTACGAAGCCCGGAAGCGTCCCTGGGCAAGCTGGGGCGAATACGACCGCCGGCAGTTCGCCCGGCAGAGTCAGGCCGACGGGGTGGCCTATCCGTTCGGCTATCCAACGGAGCGCACCCACACCAACGCCAAGGCCGTATTCGCCGCCGCCTACGGGCTGCGCAAGAAACCCGGCATGGATCACGCCCTGCGGATCGCCGGACTCCCGCTCGAGGGACGCCATCACCGGGGCGAGGATGACGCTTGGAACATCGCCGCAGGTTCCCGTCACGCATCAGACGCCACCGCCTCTAACAAGCTCGTCATGCGTGCGGGGACGCGCCGGATGGCAGGTGCCTCGCGAAGTGCTGCACAATGGCGGGCTGGCGGTCATCGGCGGGGTGGCAAGCATGGTCAGGCACATTCCTCTGCGGTGGGTGGTCCAAAGCTTCTCTCATCGAGGCGCGGCTGCCTTTAGAGAGTCGAGCTGGGTCTGCAGAGACTGGCGCACCGTCGAGGCGCGGGCGTATCCGATCTTGGCGTGCCCGGATGTCCGGGTGCCGGCGGCGGGGCGGGGCAGTTCCGCCCACGAGGTCCCAGGTTTGCGCAGCGCCGGGGTCGGCATGTTGAGCACCTTGGCCGGCGACGGCACGAGCCGGAACCGGGGATCGAGGCGGGAATGCCCTGGACGGCCGGATGTGGGGCCGCTGTTTCATAGGCGCTTATGAAACACCGCCTATCCGCGCCATCGAGAGTGTGGGCATTCGGGCATGATGCTGGGTATTTCATGGGCATCCCGAGGGTACTGGAGACACCCCTCACCGGCACGATCAACGACACGCTGGCGACCGGAGTGCGCGCGCTGCTGGCCCTGCCCGGCTGTCGGGGTCGTCGCCGCGGGCGCGGCCCACACGGCGGGCCCGGGCGCTGGACGCGCTGCTGCGCGAGCAACCGGACCGGGTCGAGCGCCGCGACCTGGCCGCCGCCGCACGGCTGCCGTTAGGTGCTGACCCCGGCACCTCCGGCGCGATCTTGACCGCTCGGTGGGCGGCGGCGGCCGCGGCCGCCGAGTATGAGGCGCACCACTACTGCGACGCGGACGGTCATTCCGCGCGGTCATAGGCGTCCTGCGATACCGACACGTCGCTGAGGTGTTCGATCGACCACTTCTGGAGCGCGCGGAGCGGTTCCAGCAATGTTCGACAGGCGTCAGTGAGTGCGTACTCGACGCGAACCGGCACGTCGGGGTAGACCGTGCGGCGCACGCAGGGTGGCACCCCGCGCTCGGGCGTGGAAGGCCGAGGCCAGGCAGCCCAGCGCGCGCAGGACATTGTGGGTGATCGCGGCGCAGGTCAGCCACGCGGCATTGGCGGCGAAGACACCAGAGGGCATGTGCGCGAGCGGCCCGTCGCTCAAATCAGCGTTGACCTGTTCCTGTACCGCGTGATCACGGTGCTGCTCCTCAGCTTGGATCAGCGTGTACGGGGTGTCGGTGAAGATCGGGTAGTGGCGCCAGGCGGGAAACAGTTCGTCTTGGCGCTCTTAGGATGAGGTGTACCCCTCGCCGTTAGGTGCCTGCCGATCGCGGCTACGTCAGCACCGCGTAGTTCTCGCTGGCGGCGTCGTGCAACTGCCAGAGGTGGTCGGCGACGGTGTCGGGCTCGTGTTTGAGTCCTGGGCCCACTGGTCCCACGACCACGAGGTGGGCGATGTGCAGCGGGGTGCCGGCGAGGGCCTGGGACAGCAGCGCGGCGTAGGCTTGCTCTGCGGCTCCGGCGATCGCGCTCGCCGCGCGGTCGGGGTTCGGGTGTTCCACGGCACCTCCCGTGACGAACAGCAGTGTGCCGCGACCGGCCGTACGCATGGCGGGCAGAACGGCTTGTGCGGCGGCAGCGGCGCCGACCACGTTCAGGGCCAGGGCCTGTTCCAGGTCGTCGGCTCGAGTGTCCAGCACTGGTTTGATCAGGCCGATGTCCGGCAGTGGGCTGAAGCACATCACCTCGGCCGGGCCTTGCCGCTCGGCGAGCACCGCCAGAGCCCGGGCGACGGCGGTGGGATCGCTCGCGTCGGCCGGGTGCCACTCCGCTTGGATGCCGTCCTCGGCCAGGGCCTTGGCCAGGGCGGCGAGCCGCTCGGGGTCGCGGGCGACGAGCCCGGCGGGGTGGCCGGCGCGGGCGAAGCGTCGCGCCACCGAGGCTCCCACTCCGGGCCCCGCGCCGATGATGTGCACGGGGCCGGGGCGTTGGTTATGCATGTTCACTCCTGTGTCGCGCTGGATCATGATCTGTGGTGTGCCCGGTCACGCCTTGGCGGCCAGTGGTCGCCATGCGTTCCAGGTGTCGAGTCGCTGCCGGTAGGCGGCTTCGACGACGGGATAGGGATAGGTGCCGAGGAAGAGCCGCAGTGGCGGCTCGTCGGTGTCGATCAGTGCGAGGATGACATCGGCGGTGGCCTGGGCCCGCGCGACGGCCGGGGAACTACAAGCGGGAGGCCGGGTTGGTGGCGGTGTTCATGTTGTCACGGTCGTCGACATAGGCCAGGAACAGGGTTGCGACCGGTTCGGGGACGGGAGAGGGCGGTTCGCCGGTGATCGAATGCTGAGTTACGCGCCCTGAACTGCGGTTGAGCGGGGTGGCGGCCGGTGGTGAACCCGCCGGCCGCCACGCGTCTGGCGCGCGCACCTACTTGGCGGCGTGCTCCCGGACGCCCGCAGTGAGGACGCCCTGCTGCTTCCACGCGGGGATCTGATCGTAGATCACCTCGGCGAACGCCTCTGCGGTCTTGCTGTCCTCGGTCCAGCCGCGCTGGAACTCGGACCCGACAGTAAGCCAGCCCACCGGAATCGCTCCGGCCTGGATCACCCGCTGCATCGCGAGCTCGTGAGTCTCCTTGGTGCCGGCGGCCGACGCGTCCCCGACCACGTGCACCTCGTACCCGCGGTCGAGGGCGGTCAGTGCGGTGAGCGAGAGGCAGACGTCGGTCTGGACCCCCGCCATGATCAGCTTCTCGCGACCGGTCGCCTCGATGGCCGCGGCGAAGCTCGCGTCGTCGAACCCGTCGTACATCGGGGGATGCGCTCCACGACGGGGTGGTCACCGAGGACGTGGGCGAGCTCCGGATAGAGCGGGCCACCGAGGCCGTCGGAGGGGCCGTCCGTGACGACCAGCGGCGTGTTGAAGATCTTCGCTACCTCGGCCAGGGCGACGGTGTTGTTGATGTGCTCCTCAAGCGTATGGGAGCGGAGCAGGTCGGCCCTCCCAACCTGGTGGTCCATCAGGACGATCGCGCTGTTGTCGGCGGACAGGCGGATGCGTGCCATCTTTTTTCCTCTTCTGCTGTCGAAACTGTGGGCGGGGGTGGCTCTGACCACCTGGCCGGTTGCTGTCTACATCCAAAGCAACTTGCCTGCGCACGCAGGTATTTCCGCTTTCGGCGCACCGGTTGCTGTTCGCCGGCCGCGCCGCTGGGTGCCGGTCAGAAGGTGACGACGGCCTTGAAGCGCGCCTCCCCGGCCGCCTTCACTTCAAGCACGATGACTGCCTTCATCTGTGTCGTCATTGGCGAGACTCCTTCCCCTCGGCTCGGCGGCGGGCCGGACGACCATGGCCCGCCCCACTCGCGTTCTTGCGGTGTTGCGGCCGTTTCGGGACGCTGCATTCATGCTCGCCGCTCCGCACCGCGGTCGCCTCGGCGAACATCGCCTAGATCCAACGCCGCTGGGGGGGTGGTGGTGTCAGGACCGCTTGTGAGCATGTTGATGCTGCCGATGGCTTGGTAGGTGGGCGGGTCGATGGCGGGTCCGCGGGCGCGCCGAACCCCGGACGTGACGCCGTCGTCACGTCGCTGCGGGCCGCCACCATGGCTCCGTGATGCGCGGCAGCCAAGGGCGCACCGGGGTCCGCGCGTCACCGGGTCAATGGTGACGAACCAGGTGTGCGCCTATGACCTGCCGCACATGTTCGCCCGGTCGGGGGATGACGGTGTGGGTGTCGTCAGTCCGGCAGCAGGTGTGACGCCAGGGAGAACATCTTCTCTGACAACGCACCACTCCACGTGCCGTACCAGACAAAGCTGGAACGAACGTAGCGGCAGTGATCATCAGCCCGCCACAGGCGGTCAATCTCCTCCGTTACCGCAGGTCAGACTCAACTTCGTTGAAAATTTCCCGTTGCTAGTGGGACCCCGGGAAGGCGGTGCGTTGCCGCTCCCGCACGGCTACCCGCTGCGGGTCTGCCGGTCGATCATGGAGACCAGGGTCGAGACGAGCTCCTCGGCCGTGATGTGCCACTTGTCCGCGGACAGGTGTCCGCTAACCTCCATGTCCGTGATCCCGTGCACGCTGGTCAACAGCAGCGCTGCGTATCGACGGGTGTCCTGGGCGCCGACCAGATCGCCGACGATGGCGAAGAACTCGCCCTGGGCGCGGTCGCCCGCCTGGGTCGCCGCGTGGACCGCGGCCGGGTCGCCGGCCGGGGCGGCGAACATCAGCCGGTACAGGTGCGGCTGACGGCGGCCGATCGTCATCAGCGCGGACAGGGCGCGCTGCAGCTTGTCGGCCGGGGGTGCCTGCGGATCGGCGCGCACGACCTTTGCCTGATCCGCGAGCCGGTCCAGGGCTTCGGTCGCTACGGCGGTTAGCAGGCTGTCCTTGTCGGGGAAGTGCCGGTACGGCGCCCCGCGGGTGACCCCCGCGCGCGCCCCGACCTCGCGCAACGTCACCGCGCCCGGACCGCCGATGTCCAGCAGGGCAGCGGCCGCGTCCAGCAGGGCGCGTCGTGTCGCGGCGGCGGATTCCACTCGGCTGACCATGCCGATCACTATACAGTTGACACTGTCATCTGAGAGGTCCACCCTTGTTAAGGTGACAACGTCATCTGAAACTACGCTGGAAAACCGCGGCTGCGTCGTCGTGACCGGAGCCTCGACAGGGATCGGCGCGGCGTCCGCCCGCGAGCTGGCCCGCCGGGGATTCCACGTCCTCGCCGGCGTCCGCCGCGACCAGGACGCCGACACGCTCCGCACCCCGGGCGTCGAGCCGGTCATCCTCGACATCACCCGGCCCGACCACATCGCCGAGCTGACCGCCCGCGTCGGCTCGCAGACAGGTGCGTTGCGGGCGTTGGTGAACAACGCCGCCATCTCCGTCAACGCCCCCGTCGAGGCCCTGCCGCTGGACGAGTGGCGCCGGCTGTTCGAGGTCAACCTGTTCGGCCACGTCGCCGTCACCCAGGCACTGCTGCCCGCCCTGCTGCGCCACTGTGGCCGGGTGGTCAACATCAGCTCGGTCGGCGGGAGGGTCGCCATGGCCACCTTCGGCCCCTACGCGGGCACGAAGTTCGCTCTGGAGGCGGTCAGCGACGCGCTGCGCCGGGAAGTGACGCCGCATGGTGTGCGGGTGGTGGTCGTCGAGCCCGGCGGGGTCCGCACGGAGATGGGCGACCGGGGCATCGCCACCACAGGTCGGCTGGCCGAGGCCATGTCACCGGAACTGCGGGATCGCTACGGGCCGCTGGTCCAGGCGGTCATCGCGTTGACCGCCGCGGGCACCGCGAGCGGTAAGTCCGCCGACGATGCCGCCCGGGTGATCGCCAAGGCCGTGACCGCCAGGAAGCCTCGCACGCGCTACACCATCGGCCGTGACGCGGCCGTACTCACCCGCCTGTCGCGGGTACTGCCGGACCGGATGCTCGACCGCATCAGTGCGGCCGCCCTCCGCCCGTACTACCCGAAGACCACCACCCACGTTCGAGCGAGCAGCGGCTGATTCCTGAAATCTAGGGTCTCTTGGCCGGATGCGGACACATCGTCACACGTGTGTCACGTTCCACCCCCGACCCTGGAGCCCCCTAGTGCTCAAGCGCTTCCTCGTTTCCACCGCCTGGTCGGCGCCGCCTTAGTTCTCGGTCCGCACTCTGCGCCGGGACATCGACCGGCTGCGCGAGCTGGGCTATCCGGTCGAGGCGCAGCGCGGCGTGGACGGCGGCTACCAGCTCGCCGCGGGTGCGGCGCTGCCACCGTTGGTGATCGACGACGAGGAGGCGGTCGCCTTGGCCGTGGGACTGCAGGCCGCCGCGCAGGGCGCGGTGGAGGGCATCGCCGAGTCCTCGGTGCGGGTGCCGGCCAAGGTGGTGCAGGTGATGCCGGTCCGGCTGCGGCGCCGGATCGACGCGCTGCGCGCGATGACCGTGCCCGCCGGCTGGGCCGGCCCGGCCAGGGCGGACGTCGACCCGGGCGTACTCACCGCGGTCACGCTGGCCTGCCGGGACAGCGAACAGCTCCGCTTCTCCTACACGGCCGCCGACGGCGAGCGGAGCGACCGGCACACCGAACCACATCGACTGGTCTGTCTCGGGCGCCGCTGGTATCTGGTCGCCTACGACCTCACCCGGCACGACTGGCGCAGCTTCCGGGTCGACCAGCTCACCGCGCCACAGGGCACCGGCTCCCGGTTCCGGCCTCGTGACCTGCCCGCCGCCGACGCCGCCGAGTTCGTCCGCGCCGGCCTGGACAACCTGACCCGCCCGTACCGGGTGGAGGTCCTGGTCGACGCCCCGGCCGCGACCGTGCGCGAACGGATCGGCAGGTGGTTCACGGTCGAGGAGGTTGACGCCGGGCACTGCCGGGTGCGCATGACCACCGACTCTCTGAACTGGCCGACCATGGCGCTGGGCGTGCTCGGCGCCGACTTCCGCGTCCTCGACCCGCCCGAATCGCTCGACCAGATCCACAACTGGGGAGCCCGGTTCAACCGGGCCTAGTTCAAGGAAGGGATCGTTACCAGGCGGTCACGGCGAAACCGTCGAAGGCAAGAGGCGGCCTGAGGTAGGCAGACCCGGCTCCCCCGTGCCGGCATCGGCGATGTGGTTCACTGCTGGAGTGGCTGAAGACTTGACGCCCCTTTCATTTGAATCCGCCGAGGATTTCGAGGCCTGGCTCGACGGACACCACGCTTCCTCACCTGGTATCTGGCTGAAGCTCAGGAAGAAGGCGCCGGGGGTTGTGGCCCTGGACTATGCCCAAGCCCTCGAGGTGGCTCTCTGTTACGGCTGGATCGACGGGCAGAAGGGCAAGTTCGACGACCAGCACTGGCTGCAGCGGTTCACCCCGCGGCGGCCGAAGAGCAGGTGGTCGAAGATCAACCGCAATAAGGCCGAGGCGCTGATCGAACAGGGTCGGATGCGACCGCCGGGGTGGGCCGAGGTCGAACGCGCGAAGGGGGACGGGCGCTGGGACGCCGCATACGACGGCGCGAAGACCGCCTCAGTGCCAGACGACCTGGCCGGGGCACTCGCCGCGAACCCGGCTGCGGCGGAGTTCTTCGCGACGCTGGACAGCCAGAACCGCTTCGCGATCCTGTACCGCATCCAGGACGCCAAGAAACCTGAGACCAGAATTCGGCGGATCGATAAGTACGTGGCGATGCTGGCGGAAAAGAAGAAGATCTATCCCTGAGCCGACGTCCCAGGCCGGTTCTGCCGAGCTGATCTCGCACGGAGCCAGATCCAGGCAACGCAGAGGGTCACCCCTGCGGGGGCTCGAACTCCGCAGGCAGTGGGAAGCGCCGCGCCCGATCCGTCACAGGCGGACCGGCCGGGCGTTACTGGCATGGGCGGTCGATCGCCTGGTCCACGAGCCGTGGGTTGACAACCGGAAACGAGCCGTCGCCGAACAGGATCCGCGCCGCCAAGGCACGACCAGCACGGCCGCGCAGCACGGTCACCGCCGCCTCTGCCGCGGCGGGTGATCGGATGCCGGCGAACACGCGGCGCAGCAACAGGCGGCCTCGGAATCGGCTCCGCAACGCGTGCCCGTCGTACCGGCTCAACATGCCTTGGTCGCCAGTGCGCACGTATCCGGCGGCGACCGCCGCGGCCAGTTCGGACATGCGTAAGCAGGGGTCCAACCCACCGGCCGTCAGCGGCGACACCGCGCCCGCCGCATCTCCGACGAGCAGTCCGGCGGGGCACGCCAACCGTCGCAGCACACCGCCGACCGGGATCGGACCACCTCGGCGCTCGACCGGACCAGCCGGCGCCGCGCGGCCGGGCGCGTCCGCGGCGAAAGCGTCCAGCAGGTGGCGGATGCCGGTGCGCATCGCGTCCGGATATCCCGCGACGCCAACATGCGCATGCCGGCCGTCGTCGATGACCCACCCCAGGTATCCCGGAGCGACCCGAGGATCCAGCACGCAGTGGAACGCCGGGGTGGTCGTGCCCGACGCGATCGGATGGACGATCTCGGCACCGACGAGAAAGCGCCGGTTGACATCAAGGCCGAGATCACGGGCCACTCGGGAGCGAGCACCGTCCGCGCCGACGATGAACCGGGCCATCACCGGTTCCGCACCCGCGAACCGTACAAAACCCATCGACGCGTCGACATACCGTACGCCCAAGACGACCCGTGCCCCGGCCGACTCCGCCGCGTGATGCGCGTGCTCGTAGACGGCCGCCATGTCGGCCACGCGATACTCGTCCCGGTCACTGGTGAGTCGGATCGGTGCCCGCCGCGACGGCGGATACAGCAGCACGTCCCGGACACCGGGCCCGAGCAGATGGTCCGGCAGATCGAAGTCATCGAGCGTGCGACGCACGAAGATCCCGGTCGTGCGGATGCCCGCCGACAGTGACCTGCGGCGGTCGACCACCATCACATTCAGGTCCCGTTGCGCGAGCAGGCGTGCTGTACGCAGGCCGGCCAGGCCCGCACCCACGACCAGTACATCCACTGTCTGCATATCCTGCGACGGTAGGGGCGATGCCCCACCCGTGCGACCGTTTGCACACGACCCGCCCAGTACCTCCACACCGTCGCCACACTCGGGACCGTGGATTGCTCCTCTGCCGGGAGCCTCACGGTGAACTCGTCGGCCCCTCACGGGCGCCCCTTCGGTGGGGAAGATGATCTGCGGCGGCCGAACGCGGTGGCGAGAGACACCTCGCACGGCGACATCCTCGCGGTCGACGATCGACTCCCGTCGTTGAAACCCCTTACGCTCATACAGGCGATTTGCTCCGGACTGCCTCGAACGACATCCGTCCGGTCCACGCTACGGTTCACTCGTGATCACCACCATGCATGACGTGCCGTACTTCGCTCAGTGGGAATCGCCAGAACTGATCCCCGAGATCGTCGGTGGACGAATGTCCGCAGTCGATGACCCGTGCTGGCCGGCATCAGGGGCGGCTTCCCCTGAGGAATACGCCTGGTGGGCGGGACGGATCTGCGGGATGGCGTGTTTGCGGATGGTGCTGGCGTTTCACGGGCTACCGGTTCCATCTCCTGTACCGCTCGCCGTTGAGTGCATGGAGCATGGTGGGTACGTCCGCGACGGCGAAGGGCTGCGAGGTCTTATCTATGCGCCATTCGCCGAATGGGTGACGAGTAGATGGGATATCCCGGTGGAGGTCCGTCCTCAGTTGACGCTGGACGATGTGGCTGAGGAGGTTCACCGAGGTCGGCTCGTGATGATCTCCGTGCACAAGTGGATCCGTTGGCCGGATCGCACACCCCTGTCCACGGGCGGTCATCTCGTTCTTGCGACGGGAGCCGGCCGAGAGCACATGACGCTGCACAATCCCTCGGGGATACCGGGTGAGACCCAGCAGCACGCTTTGATCAAGAAGGCTGATCTGAAGCGCTTCTTCGCTGGACGAGGCATCGTGATCGGCCTGCCCTCCTAGCGATCTCCTCGTCTCTGCCGTACCCGATCGGCCTGTTTCGGCTACCCGGCTCCGGGCGTCAGAGGCTTCCGCTGCGCCAGAGGCTGATCTCCTCGTCCAACCTGCCTTCATCCAAGGGCGGAACGGATGCACTCTCGGCCCATGCCACCAGCAGCCGGACGAACTCCTCGCTGGTCTCGCGCTCCACGCCGCTGTTCACGTGGAACCACGTGAACAGCGGAGCGGCGTGCGGCGCCTGGGCGTCGCACGCCGCGCACAGCACGACACCATTCCGACCGTCCACTGCTGTGCCTTCCGCGTTCGTCCAGCCGTACGGCACGCGCACGAGCAGCAACCCCTCTCGACGGCAACGCGGGCAGGACGAGGGTTCCTGGGCGGTCACGATGTCAATCCGCCGCCGTTCAGTCACAGTGAGATGGCTTCCGGGCCGAACAGTTGCTTGACGTCAGCGGCGAAGCTCGGTTCAGCGTTGACCGAGAACTCCGGCACGGCACACACCACGGTCTTCCCAGACAACTGCCGCACGTTGATCCGCAAGGGCACGCTGCCCTGGTGCAGCTTCAGCACGTTGCGAAGCTCCTCCACGGCCTGCTGCGTGAGACGTTCCTCCCGTACCTGGATCGTGACGGGATGCCCGGACTCGCTGGTGATGCCGGAGACGTCGATCAACGTCAGGTCCTGGGCAAAGATCGAGATGGCGCCGTCGCGGTTGTTGATCTGCCCGCGCACCGCCATCACGGCGTCCTCGCGCAGCTCTGGCCCGTACAGTTCGTACGACTTCGGAAAGAACAGGCACTCCACCGCGGCGTCCATGTCCTCGACCGTGACGATCGCCCACACGTTGCCGGCCTTGTTGACCCGCTTGTCCACCTTCGTGACCATGCCGCACACGCTGACGTCGCCGCGGTCATCCCGGCCGCTGTCGAGCAGGTCCGCGATCGTGGTGTCCCGATTGCGGGCCAGGAGCCGTTCCGTGCCGGCCAGCGGGTGGTCGGACACGTACAGGCCCAGCATCTCCCGCTCGAAGTCGAGCTTGGTCTTCTTGTCCCACTCCATGTCGGGGATGGCGATCGTGAACGCCGTGTCGTCGCCGGTGTCGTCCATCCCGCCGAACAACGAGTCCTGGCCGTGAGCCTCGTTCTTCTTGATGTCGATGACCGACTCGACAGCCTGCTCATGGACCATCAGCACGCCCTTGCGCGGGTGTTCGAGGGAGTCGAACGCTCCCGCCTTGATCAGCGATTCGATGACCCGCTTGTTGCAGACCGTGAGCGGCACCTTGGCCAGGAAGTCGTTGAAGTCGCCGTAGCGGCTCTTCTCTTTGCGAGCCTTGACGATGCCCTCGACGACATTCGCGCCGACGTTGCGGACCGCGCCGAGCCCGAACCGGACCTGGGTGTCGCCGACCGCCACGAAGTCGAGCTGAGAGTCGTTGACGTCCGGAGGCAGGACCTGGATACCCATCTTGCGGCACTCAGCCAGGTAGACCGCGGCCTTGTCCTTGTCGTCGCCCACCGACGTGAGCAGAGCAGCCATGTATTCGGCGGGGTAGTTGGCCTTCAGGTAGGCGGTCCAATAGGCGACCAGGCCGTACCCGGCGGTGTGCGACTTGTTGAACGCGTAGCCGGAGAAGGGCACCATGACGTCCCACAGCGCCTTGATCGCTTCCTCCGAATAGCCATTGCCGCGCATGCCGGCCGAGAACTTGTCCCACTCGGCGTCCAGGACCTCTTTCTTCTTCTTGCCCATGGCCCGGCGCAGCATGTCGGCGCCGCCGAGGGTGTAGCCGGCCAGTTCCCGGGCGACGGCCATGATCTGCTCTTGGTAGACGAGCAGATGGAAGGTGGTACCCAGGATCGGCTCCAGGGCGTCCTTCAGCTCGGGGTGGATCGGCTCGATGTCCTGGCGCGCGTTCTTGCGGTGCGCGTAGTTGGTATGCGCGTTGGCCGCCATCGGACCCGGCCGGTACAGGGCGAGCACGGCGGCGATGTCCTCGAATCGGGTCGGCTCCATCAGTTTGAGGAGCTGCCGCATGGGGCCGCCGTCGAGCTGGAACACGCCGAGAGTGTCACCACGGGCGAGTAGCTTGTAGGTCGTCTCGTCGTCGAGCGGGATGGTCTGGGTGTCGAGTTCGACGGCCCGGTTCTGTTTAATGATCTTTATCGCGTGGTCGATGATGCCCAGGTTCCGCAGACCCAGGAAGTCCATCTTGACCAGGCCCATGTTCTCGCACGACGGGTAGTCGAACCCGGTGATGATCACCTTGTCCTTGTCCCGCATGTGCATGGGGATCAGGTCGAGCAGGGGGTCCGAAGACAGGATGACCGCCGCCGCGTGCACACCGGTGCCGCGGATAAGTCCTTCGATGCCGCGGCCGGTGTCGATCACCTTGCGTACGTCGTTGTCGGACTCGTACAGGGCGCGGATCTCGGTGCCCTCGTTGTAGCGGGCGTGGTCCGGGTTGAACATGTCCGCCAGCGGGACGCCCTTGCCCATGACATCCGGCGGCATCGCCTTGGTGATGCGGTCACCCATCGCGAAGGGGTAGCCCAAGATCCGGGAAGCGTCCTTGACGGCGGCCTTGGCCTTGATCGTGCCGAATGTGTTGACCTGCGCGGTCATTTCGCTGCCGTACTTCTCGGTGACGTAGGCCACCATGCGGTCGCGCTGGCGGTCGTCGAAGTCGAGGTCGATGTCCGGCGGATTGATGCGCTCGGGGTTGAGAAACCTCTCGAACAGCAGGCCGTGCTCCAGCGGGTCGAGCTCGGTGATGCGGGTGGCATAGGCGACGATCGACCCGGTGGCGCTTCCTCGGCCGGGGCCGACCGGGATGCCGTTCTCGCGGGCGTAGCGGCAGATGTCCGCGACCACGAGGAAGTAGGAGGAGAACCCCATCGGGCCGATGACCTTCATCTCGGTCTCGTACCGGTCCTGCACCTCCTGGGGGACCGGCGTGCCGTACCGCATCGCCAGCCCGGCCTCGACCTCCTTGCGCAGCCACGACTCCTGCGTCTCGCCCTCGGGCACGTCCGGGTAGTCCGGCATCCGGTCGACCAGCTTGAACACGTCGCTGTAGTCGCTGACCATCTCCGCGACCAGCAGGGTGTTGTCGCACGCCTCGGGCAACTCGGGGAACAGCGCCCGCATCTCATCGGCGCTCTTGAGGTAGTAGCCCGATCCGTTGAACCGGAACCGGTTCGGGTCATCCTTGTTCTTGCCCACGCCGACGCACAGAAGGCTGTCGTGAGCGTCGGCCTGGTCCTCGGTGACATAGTGGGAGTCGTTGGTGACCAGCAGCGGGATGTTGAGCTGCTTGGCGAGCTTGAGGAGATCGGCCCGGACCTCCCGCTCGATGTCGATGCCGTGGTCCATCAGCTCCAGGAAGTAGTTCTCCTTGCCGAAGATCTCCTGGTACTCGCCGGCGACCTTGACCGCCTCGTCGTACTGGCCGAGCCGCAACCGGGTCTGGACGGCCCCGGACGGGCAGCCGGTGGTGGCGATGATCCCTTTCCCGTACTGGGCGACCAGCTCCTGGTCCATGCGCGGCTTGCCGTAGTAGCCCTCGAACGAGGCAAGCGACGAGAGCCGGAACAAGTTACGCAGCCCGTCCGCGTCTTTGGCCCACATGGTCATATGGGTGTACCGGCCGCCGCCGGAGACGTCCTTGCCGCCTTCTCCATCGGCCACACCGGTCTCCGCTCGCGAGCCCCAGAAGACCGGTTTCTTGAAGAACCGTGACCCCGGCGCCACGTACGCTTCAATCCCGATGATCGGCTTGACACCGCTGCCCTTGGCCACCGACTGGAACTCGTACGCACCGAACATGTTGCCGTGGTCCGACATCGCGATGGCTGGCATCTCCAGCCGCTCGGCTTCCTTGAACAGCGGCTTCATCTTGGCCGCTCCGTCCAGCATGCTGTACTCGGTGTGCACGTGCAGATGCACGAAGGACTTGCTCACCCGTTCCCCTTACCTTGCGCCCCGGCCCGACTGCCGCAAGAGCCTATTCCGTCCGATGGGCTGTTGGGGCTTAGGCAGCAAGCGACAGACACCCTGTTTCGGACTGTTGCCAGCCTGCAATGCCGCGCGTTGTACCAGCTCAAATGCGCATGGATCCGCGGGCTACAGCTCACGTCCAGCGTGTACGCGGGAGTCAGACTCTCTCGGCAGGTCGGGGCCCTTCGCGTCCAGGCCGATGGCCACCGGCGACGGGCGGGAGAGCAGGCCCCCACCTCAGCCACTTACGCACCGCAGCGGCCCCGTGGTGCTGCTCCCGGAGCCGGAGATCCCCGCCGGAGGCTGGTCTTGGATGTGATGTACGCGGCAAGCCATAATCGCCGCGTGCCCCTCTTCAAGGCGCCTGCCGCCTTCGCAGTAAGACAGCTCCTCGTGGTGGGTACCGCCTTCGAATTGCTCGCTTTGGCCCGCGCCGACGGTGAGGACCCCTTCGAGGTGGGACCGTACAAGATGGCCGCGTACGTGGCCCTCGCGCTCACGGGCGTCCTTGCCGCCTGGTCCATCAAGCGGCGGGGGAAGGGCCGGGGCGGCTCCCGTGGCTGAGATTTTCTTCCTGCTGCTGAACTGGGCTGTCCCGGCAGTCGTGCTCTTCTTCATCATTTATTGGTCGGTTCGGCTGGCGATCAGGCATGAGAAGCACAGGCAACCGAGTGCAAGGGACTTGGATCGGGCGCGGCACGCACGCGTGACAGCGGAGCGAGCGGCGCAACGCCGTGAGTGGAAGGAACGGGAGGCTCGACGGGGTGAACAATCCGAGCTGTAGCGACTTGGTCACCTGAGCGCTGACACCCCCAGCGCGGACACCGGCACCCGCACGAGCTCCGGCACTCCGGCGCGTCGCTCATGCTCGCCCGGGGAACCCCGCTCCACCTCGTCTCCGAAGTCCTCGGCCACGCATGCATCGCGATCATCAAGGACGTCTACGGACACCTCGTTGAAGAGGACCGCCGCGCCGCGACCGAAGCCATCTCCAGCGCTCTCCTGTTAGCAAGATCCGATGGAACCTGCGAGGACGACCGCGCACCCAGCTACGCGACTGGTGCAAACGGTCACCTAGGGCACCACGACGAGCTTCCCGGTGGCTTGGTCGTTCTCCATGTACCGGTGGGCCGCAACGATGTCGTCCAGGCCGAAGACACGATCGACGTTGGGTCGATAGACGCCGGCCTCGACCTCGTGGACGATCCGCTGCAGCACGGTCGCGCCCGCGCTGCCCTTGAAGTCGTCGCTGTGGAAAGCCGTGAGCTTGGTTCCGGACGGGATCATCGCTATCGGCTCGAAGTCGGGGATCAGCCACCCACTGAGGGAGCCCGACACACACACCGCCCCGCCACGACGGACCAGGTGCAGCGAGTCCACCGCCGTGCGCGCCCCGACGAGATCCAGAACATAGTCCGGACCCTCGGGCCAGACCGCGTGCAGGCTCGCCGTCAGCGGTCCCCCGGCGTCGACGAGCACGTGGTCGACGCCGGCCCCAGTCAACGCGTCGACCTTGCCTTGCCGCCGGGTCGTGGCCGCGGTCTCGACACCGTAGCCGGCCGCGATCGACGCGGCCGCCATCCCCACCGACGACGTCCCGCCACGGATCAGCAACCGCCCCTGGCCACCCGGCACGACCCCCAACGCGTCCAGCGAGCCCTGCGCGGTCAAGTACGTCTCAGGTAGCGCGGCCAAGACGTCCCAGGGCAGCGTGGTGGTGATCGGCATCAGCAGCGAGTTCGGCAGCAACGCGTACTCCGCATAGCCGCCGTCGAACTCCCGGCCCATCTCACCCATCACCGCCGCAACGGTCGTCCCGTCCGGCAACTCGGGATCGGTCGAGGCTGCCACGATTCCCACACATTCGATCCCGAGCACACGCGGGAACGTCACACTCGGGGAATGCCCCTGGCGGGTCCTCAGCTCCGACCGGTTCAAGCCCGCGCCCTTCACCTGCACGAGGCTCCAGCCCTCCCGAACCGCCGGTACCGGCAGCTCACGGATCTCGAGCACCTCCGGGCCACCGGTCCTGACACAGACCGCCGCTCGCATGGTCATACTCATCTCACACCACCTCGGAGACATGGGTTGTCGCGACACCGAAGATCTCATCGCGCATGCATCCACTGTCGCGAGAAAGCGTTGTGACCGGCCACCGGTAGAATGCCAAGTTATGCCCGTTGGCCGCCAACTTGCCCCGTCCGGTCCGACATCACATCTATGGCCGTCCGGAGGCGTACATCTATGGCCATCGGGGGGAACAAGCCCGGTGGATTCCCATGCACGTGGACATCTGGTGTACGCCGCCCGTGGCGTCCTGTCCGTGCACACCGAACGCGGCACATCGATCGTGCCGGCCAATCGGGTCGCATGGACCCCCGCCGGGTTCACGCACTACCACCGCGCGCACAGCCACACCGATATGCGGATCCTCTTCCTACCGGCGTCCCTGGCCCGGCTCGTACCCGGCCATCCCGCCGTATTCATGGTCTCCGACCTCGCCCGCGAAATCCTGCTCACCCTCACGGGCCCACGCAACTACGACCGGGCCGCGGGCGACCACGACCGGGCCGCGAGCGCTCGCCTCCGTCGAGTCCTCGTCGACGAACTCCACGAAGCGCGCGAGCAGCCACTGCACCTGCCGGAACCGCACGATGACCGGTTGCAAGCCATCGCACAGATGATGTACGAGCAGCCCGGAGACAACACCTCACTGGCCGAACTCGGGCAGGCGATCGGAGCCAGCGCCCGCACTCTCAGCCGGCTGTTCCACAACGAACTCGGCATGACCTTCTACGAATGGCGCACACAGCTACGCATCTATCACGCACTCGTCCTTCTCGCCGACGGCCACGACACGACCCACGTCGCCCACGCCTGCGGCTGGGCGAATCCCAGCAGCTTCATCTCAGCCTTCACCAACATCATCGGCACCACCCCGGGCCGTTACCGATCCGGTCACCAGCGCCCCATCACCCCATGACCTGAGCCATCGGCGACGATCTCGCGGCGCGCTCGCAACTGAATGTTGACGGCTCGGACCACGCCGCTGAGGGCGGTGAGTGCTTTGGATACGGCGCGGTGCTGTGCGGCGGGCGACCCGAGCTGCCGGCCGAGACCGGCCCCCAGGCCGCATGCCCGGCCGCCGAGCCATGCCAGTTGGAGGTCCACAGTCTTGACCTCGATCTCTTGCTTGCCTGTCACACGGCCTCGGCCGGCTGGAGTGCAGGGGTCAGGCCGCAGTGATGAGCGCGGCGGTCTCGCGTAGGTGGCGGTGTATGCCGCCGTAGACCTCGGCTCGCGGGAGCAGGGACTTGGCGACCTTCGTCACGACGCTGTAGTTCGTGTCCACCACGTTGGCGATGGGCACCTGGCTGGTCTGGCTCAGCAACTGGTAGCCGTCGAGCCTGTCCAGTGCGAACAACTCGCACAGCCAAAGCACCATGTCCACCTGACCCGCTCGCCAGGCGTCTTCGAGGGGACGGCTCGACCCGACCACCATCAGATGCTCGTCGTCCTCCAGACGTGGCCACACAGGGGCGCCACCCTTGATCAACTCCACCACCAGAGTGGTGTACATCGCGCCTTCCACCGCGGTGCCGCAGGACTCACCCTCACCCTGGCGATAGTGACCATCGCCTATGGAGAACAACCCGCCCTCCACATTCACGCCCAGGTAGCAGGTGGAGCCGGGGCGCATCTCGGGGGTGTCCATGTTCCCGCCGAACTTGTCCGGCACGAGCGAGGTGCGCACCTCGCCCGAGGCCGGCGCGACTCCGACCGTGCCGAGCATGGGCGCGAGCGGCAGTTCGAGACTCAGCTCCCTGCTTCGCGCCTCGAAGGTAACCGTCTTACGGGCGGAGTCCACCTGGTAGATCCAGGTCCGCTCGGGCAGCGGTTCCTGCAGCGTTGCCGTACGGTCGGTGCTGGTCAGCCCGCCGAAGAACGGGATGGTCGCCGACGCGCCCCACGAGCGGGCGGGAGTCATGTCTACGAAGTGCAGCGCCAGGGTGTCGCCTGGTTCGGCGCCTTCCACGTGGAACGGGCCCGTCTGGGGGTTGAGGTAGCGCGCGTCGAGCGAGAAACTGGCCAGATCGGTGATATCGCGCAGCCTGCCGGCGAACGCGTCGTCGCTCCACAGCCGCAGCACGGTTCCGGGTTGGATCCGGTGAGAGGGGGCGGTCCCGCCGAACGTCCACGCGTACTGCTCCGGCTGCGGGGTGAACTCAAGGATCTCCATAAGCGCGCGGCTCTCCTTCGCGATGACGATCGGGGCAGCCGATCTGGGGCGAGGTGTCCATACCATACGACATCTAGGCAATAACCACGCTAAACGCCACTTATCTCCGTCTCGACCGCTGAAGACGTTCGTGACGATCCACTCCCGCGCTGTGGCAGGGTGCCGTTCTTGCGCTCACGATGGACGAGTCGATGAGGTCTTCCTCGGTGGAGCAGCGTCCCACCAGCTGTGGCGAAGGCTCTTGGCGGACCGCACGTACCGTGGGTCGGCGTACGACTGCGCGCGAACGCGCCGCCCAAAACGGCAAACCCGGGCATCGCAGCGGAATGCCCGGGCGCCTCATCGAAGGACAGAGAACCACCGGCTGACGCGAAGCACTCAACGAACTCGCCATCGCCCACCCAGGCGGAATCAAGTAAACGATCTCACTACTCGAGATCATCTTTACCACCTTGAGGTTACTGGCTCAGGGCGTCTCTGATGGCGTAGTAGGCAGGCTTGGGGTTGAGGTTCTCGTCGTACGGCAGGGCGGCCCCCTCGCCGGGGAAGAAGGCTGGGATCCAGGAGTACTTGTCGGTGTGGCCCCAGAGGGTGATGCCCACGCACCGCCGGACGGCAAGGCAGGCCTTCGTAACGTCGGCGTACCACTTGGCCTGGGTGGCCAGCTTGTCGTCGGTCGCGGGCAGCAGCATGCGGATGTCCAGTTCCGTGATGGCCACGTCGACGCCAAGGTCCGCGAAGCGCTGGAGGTTCTCCTGGAGGGTGGTCGGATACCCGTACTGCAGGGCGAGGTGGCCCTGGAAGCCCATGCCGTGGATCGGCACGCCCTCGGCCTTGAGCGACTTCACCAGCGCGTGATAGGCGTCGCTCTTCGGGCCGATGTACTCCACGTTGTAGTCGTTCAGGTAGAGCTTGGCGTGAGGGTCTGCCTCGTGCGCCCAGCGGAACGCGTCCGCGATGTAGCCGGGGCCGAGGATCCGGTAGAAGATGGTGTCCCGGTAGGTGCCGTCCTCGTTGAACGGCTCGTTGACGACGTCCCAGGAGTAGGCCTTGCCCCTGTAGTGGCGTACCTCCTGGGTGATGTGGTTCTTGAGGATCGCCCGGAGTTGATCGGCGGTCCACGCGCCGTTGGTGAGCCAGTCGGGGAGCTGGTTGTGCCACATGAGTGTGTGACCACGGAAGACCATGTTGTTCTTGCGGGCGAAGTGGACGACCTGGTCGCCCAAGGTGAAGTCGAAGACACCCTGCTGCGGCTCGGTCGCGTACCACTTCAGTTCGTTGCCGGCCGTCGTGGAGTTGAACTCGTGAGCCAGCTGGCGGGCGTACTCCGCGTCGGCTAACCCTACGACGTCGGTGGCCGCGCCGAAGTACCGATCCTTGGCGGCGGCCAGCTCGCCGAGGGTCTTGGCGGGGCGGCGGCCGCCGTCGGCGGACGCCGGGACCGCCGTCAGCACCAGTCCGGCGGTAGCGAACGCGGCGAGCGCGGCAAGCGCGTGTCGATGAGCCATCGTCTGATCCTTCGAGTGGGAGCCTAAACTTTCGAAATGTTTCCTTAACTTTCGACGTACGCTAAAGGCGTCCGGATGCGCGGTCAATAGCGAATGAAGGCGTCGGCTTCCGGCACCTTCGGCGCGGACCACAGCCCGTCTGCCGTCTTGCCGCGCGTGCGTCAGGACGAACTGCTGCCACAGGTCGAGCACGAACCGGTCGACGCGGCGAGGTCGATCACCTCAGGCGCGGCGCTGAAGCGGTAGGGCGGCCAGTTACCCACCCGTGGCGTCTGCGCGACGCGGTTTGGTGGCCGAACCAACTGCCCGGACTCGTCGTCTTACCAAGTAGTTCCGAACCCAGGGGGACTGTCATCGAAGAGGACGGAGCGGCGGAAGGCGGCACAGCAGTGATGGAATCCCGACCAGAGCCCACTTCAGTCGCACTCCGTCTATTGCACCGGGCTTGGCGGCCTTCGGCGCATTCCGACCGGCCCCCGCCCATCTGGAACGCGCCCCCGCTGCAGCGGAGATTTTTCCCGGAAAGGCCTTCTCTCTTCCCCAACAGGCTCATCCCTCTGTTGCTCCTGCTGGTGGTTTTCGTGGCCGCGCGGTGGCTCCTCTACCTGCTGGCGCTGTACTACTTCTTCCGCAGCGCCCGCCTCCTCGTCTGGCGCCTTTTCGGCGACGATGCCCCTCCGGATGTGCACGACCCGATGGTGACGCGCATCAAGAGACTGCGGACGTGGACGGCGCCCACGGTGTCGCTCGTGCTCCTCGTATCGTTCGCCACCCCAGAAGACGTCATCACCGAGAAGATCACTGAACCCTTTCTGACACTTATCGTCGCGCCCTGGCTTCTCGTCGCCACCGCGACGGTCGTCATCGGGATATTCATCCGCTGCGCGCCACCCGAAGAGCGCCCGGTTATGCGGACCGCCCTGCGAAGTCCGTTGCGCAAACTCGGCTATTACGCCGGCACATTGCTCCTCGCCTACGCTCCCCTTCTCGGCCTCATGTTGTGGCTGCCTGACGGCGAGGTGAATTTGAACAACGCCAGCTGGCCGGTCAAGGCGGCCGTGGCGGCGTTCGTTTGGTTTGCGCTCGTATTCCTGTTCGCCTCCGGCAGGGTCGTACGGAACGGCTTCGGCCTGGGCACCATCCACCCCGCGCTCCCGGCCTTGCTGACCGGCGTCCTGGTCTGGGAGTGCTTCGCCCTCAACGGACTGCCTGGAGGACCGCCGGCGATCGCGTGCCTGCTGTTCCTCGGCGGCCCGATCATGATGAGCGCCATCGTGTGGTGGGAACTCCACCGGCTGCGCGTCTGTCACGGGATTACCCTGCGGGGAGGTTGGCCCGCCCGCAGCGTCCCGAATCAGTTCGAAAGCGGCCGAGTGAGAGGTGGAGATGCCGACCTCATCCGGCAAAGTGCGCGGCGGTCGGAGTCAGACGCCCCCATGTACCACTCTGCGGAGCAGCGTGATGTTCGGGACCGCTGAGCACGATCGGCATGGCCGGGTCGCTCCTCCCGGCTCCCCGACAAACCGCGCCGCGCCTGCGGCGTCCCCGCGCTCCTTGGCGCGTCAGCGGAGGGCGGCCCGGCCGCGCGCGTGCGCGATGCGTCGCGGCGAAAGATTTCTCCGGGGCCGTGTCGATCTGCGGGCCACTCGTTCGGCGTCAGGGTGCGAGAGCCGAGAGGCGGCCCCGCCGGACGAGGAGAACGCGATGCCGAAGTACATGCTGATCATGCGGGGCACCGACGAGGCGAACGCGGCCATGATGGCCGACATCGACGAGATGATGGCCACGACCCGCCAGTTCATCGAGGACCTGTTCAAGGCCGGCGTCTACGTCGCGGCCGAAGGGCTGGACGATCCGGGTCAGGGCGTCGTGGTCGACTTCAGCGGCGAAGCCCCGGTGGTCACGGACGGGCCGTACGGGGAGACCAAGGAACTGTTCGGGGGCTTCTTCCTGCTCGATGTCGCCTCGAAACAGGAGGCGGTCGAGTGGGCCAAGCGGGTCCCGGCGGCCCCCGGCTCCAAGATCGAGGTCCGGCGGGTGCCCGGGAGCGACGAGGTCCCGCAGGTCGGCGGGTGATCGTCAAGGACTGGGCCGGGCCCGAGAGCAACGGCCAGATCTGATGGGTACGGCCGATGTCGAGGCGGTCTGGCGGATCGAGTCGGCGCGGATCGTCGCCGCGCTGACCCGGTCCACCGGCGATTTCGGGCTGGCCGAGGACGCGGCCCAGGAGGCGGTGGCCGAGGCGGCCAGGCGCTCGCTCAGCGGGCGGGCGATGGCCGCGGCGCCCAGCTCGGCCAGCACCTCGGCGTGGCGGCCGAGCCGTACCTGCGCGTCGAAGAAGTCCTCGGCGACGGTGGCGCGCAGCTCCTCCAACCGGGCCGCGACGTTGCGGGCGAACGAGGCCTCCAGCACGTCCGCCAGCGCGGCGCCCCGCCATAGCTCCAGGGCGGTGCGGAGCAAGGAGGAGGCTTCACGCGGCCTGCCGGCTGCGAGCTCCAGCCTGGCCTGCCCGGCAAGCTGCTCGAATCGGTGCGCGTCCACGTCCTCGGGGCGCAGCGGCAGCCGGTAGCCGCCGGCCACCAGTTCCACGGACTCCGGCCCGCCCAGCGTCCTGCGCAACCGGGAGACCAGGCCATGCAGCGCGTTGACGGCTCCGGCGGGGGGCTCCTCGCCCCAGATGCCGTCGATCAGGGAGTCGGCTGACACCGGGCGGCCGGCCTCCAGCGCGAGCCGCGCCAGCAGCATCCGCAGGCGCGCGCCGGGGATGTCGATCGGGGAGGCGTCGTCAGAGGTGGCTTCGACCGGACCGAGGAGGGAGATCTGCACCGAGCCAGCTTCCCATCCGCGCCCTTCGGACGGTCGCCGGACCCCGGCCTCGCCCGCTGTGCGCAACACCGGCTGTAACCGGGCGGAATGTGGCTGAGAGAGCCACTACTTCACGATGTTCATCAGGAGATGGGTCGGCTGGTGGTACCCGGCAACCTTCACCGCCTGACGGTAGGCGCGCAGGGCTCCGGTGATGTCGCCGCGTTCCTCGTGGAGGCTGCCCAACCGAGACCAGAGGATGACGGCCCCGTGTCCTGAGGCTGCGCGTTGAAGCGCGTGTTCCCCTTCAGCCAAAACGGCGGCGGCCTGGGGCTGGTCGTTCATCGCGATGTGGACCATGCCGAGGGCGATCAGTGCTTCGGCTCGGGCTACGGGGGCCGCGTCAGCGGTGAGCCTGGAGCGGGCGGCCTGCGCCCAGCGCAACGCCTCGTCGAGGTCGCCGAGTTGCACCGAGGCGCGGGCCAGGTTGGTCTCGCACTCGCTGATCTCCGCCGGGCTGGCCAATTGCGTGAGGCGCTCGTGCGCGTCGAGGAGGAATTGCAGGGCCTGGCGTGGCTCGGCGGGTTCGCCGTCCAGCAACATCTCACCGTAGAAGGTACGCAGGACGGCCAGGTTGCGCTGGTGGTCGGTTTCGCCGAACAGGGCCAGGGCGCGGTCGGCGAAGGCCTTGGCGTCGGCGCCCCGGCCTTGGTAGTGGGCGGTGACGGCGGCGTTCCAGTAGGCCGAGCCCCTGGCCAGCGGGCTGCCCGTGCTGTCGGAGATGTCGATGAGGCGTCGCAGCAGGCGGGCGGCGCGTACGAGGTCGCCCCGGTGGATGTAGACGCCGGCCAGGGTGACGCCCAGCCGCACCGCACTGTCGCTCCATTCCATGCCCAGGTCCTCGAACGTGGCCATCGCCCGTTCCCCGAGGTCGGCGGCGTAGCCGTAGTCGCCCAGCTCCCGGCTGCAGCGCAGCATGTCGGTGGCCCGTTCGGCCCACAGTGCGGTGCCGGGTTCGGTGGCCTTCCACAGGGCTTCGTAGGCGGCGAAGGCCTGTTCGGCGCGGCCCAGCAACTCCAGCGCCTGGGCTCGGCCGAGTTCGGCCCGTGTGTGGAACGGGGGCGGGGCGGTCTGTTTGACCTCCTCAAACTCGCTCAGAGCGTCCTCGGCGGTTGCGTGATGAAGGGCCAGTTCGGCGAAGGCGAGCCGGCGCTCTGTCTCCTGCCACAGGTCCGGCTGCCGCCCGGTGGCGAGATGGTCGGGCGTGGTGCCGAGCTGTTCGGCCAGATGACGCAGCACCTCAGGTGAGGGACGCCGCCGCCCCGACTCGATCAAGGACAGGTAGCCGGCTGACAGCAGGCCAGGCTTGACCAGTTCCGCCTGTGAGCGCCCCTGCTCCTGGCGTAGTTCGCGGATGCGCTGTCCGACGCCGTCGTCGATCATGCGAGGATCCTACCAGGAGTAATGTGCAAGCTTTACATTCAATTACAGCCTCCATTACAGTAGGCCGCTCCTCACAGGGAAGCTCGCTCACCCAACGAAAGGCGTTTCGGCTATGACTACTCAAGACTCCAAGATCGACGCCATCGGCAGGTTCTTCGCCGCGTACGCCGCCCACGACATCGAACGCATGCGCGAGGTACTGGCCGATGACATCCAGTGGACGATCCCCGGACACCATCCCCTGTCGGGCGTCAAACATGGGGTGGAGGAGGTCGCCGCGTTCCTCACCCAGTTGGGGAAGTCCGGCTTCCAGGCCGACCCGATGTTCCTTGAGGCCAACGAGGAATACGTGGTGGACATCCACCGTGGCTGGACCACCGAGGGCGCGGGCAAGGTGGACACCCTGTGGGCGCTGGTGTGGCACTTCAACGCCGACGGCAAGGTCGACAAGGTGGTCAACCTCTCCGGGGACCAGCACCAGATGGACGCTTTCGTCTGGGACAACTACGCCCTGGCTCCCATCCCCGCCCGCCTGGGCTGACCTGACAACGAAATACCGGAGATCCGGCCGCCACGGACAAGGGCGCCGTCGTGCAGCGCTCTTGCCAGCCTCACTCGCTACAGCCCCAGAGCGGCAGTGCGTTGGGCCACCTCGGATTGCCCGGTCAATGGCGTTCTCAGGCCGGACGCGAGTGACCGTGACCAACCCCTCATCACCGGCGTTAATGGCACGGTGATCAAGGCTCTGACCTCATCAGGAAGGGTACAGATGGTCGGTCGAGCCGGTCATTGCGGGCCTGGCGTACTGGCTGCGTGAAGGCGTACACCGGTGGCTCGTGAAGCCAAGGCGAGGGCGCTGGAGATGGGGGCGTCGGCGTATCCGTCGTTATCTGGGTACAGCCCGAGCCCGTGCACGTCGGCGAGGAATCGGTCAGGATCGTCTCCCTCGCGGAACCGGTAGCTGTACAGGCTGAACGTAGTGATCAGTTGCTCGTTGACCTCGTAAGTGAAGTCCGCGCCCTTGAGGTCGGCGAAAACGGTGGCCACAGCTGTGCGCAAGGACAGTGGTCCCGCCACCTTGGTGACGTACTTGGTTGCCCATCCACTCTCGGCCAGGACGGTTCCACCCTCGGCTGCGTAGACTGCGACACCGAACTCTCCGGTGATGCCTGGGTGACCTTGATCCGCCTAAACACGGCGATGGTGGGTGTCCGCTCGGCCGTCGCTACGGCTGCCCGGGCAGAGCGTTTCCTCGCTCGTTGACCGGCTGCTGCTTCTTCCGGCTGCTGCCGGACCAGGTCCGCCGGCCGCGCTGGTTTTGAGAGGTCGCGGATGCGCTGCAGGCGGATCCCCAGCGGCTGGCCGCATCGTCGAGCAGGCCCTGCTGATGCACCCAGTGCCTGTCCACGTGGCTCAATTCGAGGGTGTCCACGAAGCAGGTAGCCGAGTGGGCAGGCAACAGCCCCAAGGTCCTCCTCAGCACGTACTCCAAGTGCCTCGTGGGGGAAGCAGAGGTTTCCCTCCATCGGATCATCGACGCACTCGGCGGAAGGCCGTGGGACGCATTGGGAAAGCAGAGCCGCCGTCAGCCAATGACGGCCGGACACAGCCGGACACCCGCAACTGATCCAGATCATACGAAAGTCCAGGTCATCGCGCGATGACCTGGACTTCCGAGTGGAGCCGACGAGGGGAATCGAACCCCTGACCTTCGGTTTACAAGGTCCCAAACGATCTTCGGAGTCGTTCAGAACCGTTCGCCGCGCTGGTTATCAGTCATCCGACCGTCCAGATCCGTCCGGCGCAGTTCGTGATTGCTCCCCCCTTGATCACCGCCCCATCGGGCACTCGCGGCCGCTGGCGACGGTTTTACAGGGCGTCGCCGTTCTTCCCACCGACCCCTTCCGACAGCCGAAGCCGCTTCACCTACCCCGCCTTTATAGGCGAGTTCGGTTCAAGAAGATCAGCAGGAGGCATTCTGGACCGTACTCGGCGGCTCGGCCACGATGAGGACATGACGGGAAGCGGATCAGCGCAGCCGCCGACGGCAGGCGGAGGAGCAGGATTGCGCCTGAACTGGACGGCAGTGAGCGCTCTGGCGGGTGCGATTGCCGCCGTGGTCGCGCTGGTCGCCTACCTAATGCCGCCGGCCTCGCCTCCCCGGCCCCAGCCCGACACGGTGATCCCCACCCCGGCCCCACAGTCATCGTCACCAGATCCGGTCGCCACCCGGCATGCACCGCCGACCCCGAGTCCATCGCCTGAGTCCAGCACGCCCCAACCACCAAGCCCCACGCGAGTGGTCCCGATTTCCTCCCCACTGGTGTCAGCGGTCCGGCCCGGCGGCTGCGACGAGGCGGCGGCGGCGCTGACCGCATACCGCCGGAACGCCGGAACCGTCCGCAGCAGCCAGGCGGCCGCGGCTCAGCAGACGTACCGCGACCTGATGGGCGCAGTCCTCGACGCGCAAGGAGTGGTGGGGGCGAAGATCAGTCGGCTGGCCGCCGAATTCCAAGAACTGAACTTCCGCTTAACCGGCATGACTGGCGGCGACCCCAACCAGGTGATCGCGGATATCAATACAGACGTCGCGGAGCTCAAGCGGCTGTGCGAATCCATCTGACCTGACGACACATCTACGGGCATCTCCTGGAGAGCGACCGCCGCGCCGCAACCGAAGCCCATCTCCCGCGCTCTCCTGGGGAAACAGCCCCCGGTGGCTCCCAAAGACGCCGAAGACACTGGTTGAAGATCGGAAAGCACAAGGCCCCTGATGGCGTAATGCCTTAGTGCCCGTGTACAAACCGTTCGTCAGGTGGATCTGGGAGATGCGGATCGGGCGCGTCGTCGTCCCATGGGGATGATCATGGCCTACAGGACCATGGCCTCGTGATGCTCGGGTAACCGCTCGTAATCTCGTACGCAGCGCCTGCGCTGGGAGATCCACGACAGCGTGCGCTCGACCACCCACCTGCGCGGCAGGACCACGAAGCCGCTCATGTCGTCGCTGCGCTTGATGATCTCCAAGGTGAGCTTGACGTGCTTCTTGGCCCAGGTGACGAGCTTGCCGCCGTAGGCGCTGTCGGCCCAGATCAGTGTGATCCGCTCGTACCAGTCGCGTAGGCGTTCCAGGGCGGGCTTGGCGCCGTCGCGGTCCTGGACGGATGCGGCGGTGACGATGACGACCAGCAGCAGGCCCAGGGTGTCGACGATGATGTGCCGCTTGGTGCCCTGCACCTTCTTGGCCGCGTCGTATCCGCGTGAGCCGGCGGCGACGGTCTCAGCGGCCCGTAGCGACTGCGAGTCGATGATCCCGGCGCTGGGCTCGCTCTCGCGTCCGTCGGCCAGGCGGACCTGTTCGCGTAGGTCATTATGGAGGGCGTAGAGGTCACCGTCCTGCCACCAGCGGGTGAAGATCGCATGGACGGTGCGCCAGGGCGCCAGGAAGTCGGCGGGCAGATTGCGCCACTTGCAGCCGTTGTCGGCTACGTACCGGATGGCATCCATGATCAGGCGGCGGCAGTATTTCTCGGGTCGGCCACCCTTGCCGTGCAGCCAGGCGGGCCAGGGCATCAACGGCTCGATGACCTGCCATTCCGCGTCGCTCATGTCGGTGGTGTAGCGGGGGCTCGGGGTGGATGGCCGGTTCCGTGACCGTAGCGGCAGGCCACGCATGAGCAGGTGTTTTCTTCGTTGTGGGAGACAGCGGCGGGGGCGGTGGCGTTCAACGGCGTCAGACCTTCCGGTTGGTAATGGGGCTTGGATAACCACCGTTGCTACCGGAAGGTCGCTTTATGTTGCAGAAGATTCGCGCTACGTCACCATTTCGCCTGATTGCTGGCCCGAACAGCGTGCCCAGCGGTCAGTTTGTACACGGGCACTTAGCGAAGCCAGGCGGCGGGTGCTGGGGTCCGAGGATCCGCTGCCATCGGGAGCTCGGCGGGCGGGTGAGCTGGCCGCCGCCCGCCGAGCGGTTGCTTACCGGTGGCTCTCCGCCGCAGACCTGAGCGCGTCGAGCGTGGACTGGTGCGGCTGGTCGATGACGGCCTTCGACTCGTCGACGAGGCCGGTCAGGCGGGCTACCTCGGCGTCGGTCAGGTTCTTGGCGACCTCGGCCGCGGTGATGTTGGCGCGCAGGTGATCGGGGTTCGTCGTGCCGGGGATAACGACCATGGCGGGGGAACGGCGCAGCAGCCAGGCCAGCGCGACCTGGGCCGGCGTCGCGCCGAGGCGCTCCGCGGGGCCGGTCAACTCGTCGTAGCTGGTGAGCTGTCCAGAGGCCAGCGGGAAGTAGGGGACGAACATGATGCCCTGCGCCTCGCAGTCGGCGAGGACCTGGACGCCGCTGCGGTCGAGCAGGTTGAAGCGGTTCTGCACGGCCGCGATCGGCGTCATCTTCTGCGCGCGGGTCAGCATCTCCGGCGACGCGCCGGACAGACCGATGCGGCGGATGAGCCCTTGGTCGCGCAGCTCGATGAGCACGCCGAGTGAGTCCTCCAGCGGCACGTCGCTCCGCGATGCTGCATAGTCGCCGCCGAGCCGCAGGTACGTCAGCTCGCTCGCCTCCGTGCCCAGGTCTTCCAGGGCCTCGTGGACCTGCCGGCGGACCGTGTCCGGGTGGTCGGTGATGATCCACGACCCGTCCGGGCCGCGCCCGGCGCCGACCTTGTTGCCGACGATCACTCTCTCCGGGAACGGCCGCAGCGCCTCCCCGATCAGCTGGTTCACCGTGCGCGGCCCGTACGCGTTTGCAGTGTCGAAGAACGTGACTCCCAGCTCGACCGCCAGCCGCAGCGTCCGCCGCGCCGATTCCGGGTCGTCCGGCAGGCCCCACACGTTCGGCCCGGCGAGTTGCATGGCGCCGTATCCGACTCGATTCACTGGCTCTCCCTTTTCGTATCAGTGCCACGCCGATCTGCGTAGCACTGCTCGTCTCAGTGATACGCCGAATGCCGTAGCATTGCAACCGTGGACGACGCGAAGACCCGTACCCGGCGGCAGATTCTCGAGGTGGCGGCCGGCATCCTGGAACGGGACGGCGCCCAGGCGGTCTCCACCCGCTCGGTCGCCGCGGCGGCCGGCATCCGCGCCGCGTCCCTCTACCAGCTCTTCGGCGACAAGGACGGCCTCCTCGCAGCCCTGGCCATCCACGCCTTCGACCTGTACTTGGCCGAAAAACACACTCTGGCGTACTCCGGCGACCCGGTCGACGACATGCGCCGCGGCTGGGACATGCACGTCGACTTCGGCCTGCGCCACCCCTCCGTATACCTGCTGATGTTCGGCCCCGACCGCCCCGGCCGCCGCCCGCCCGCCGCCGACGAGGCCCACGACCTCCTGCTGAAGTTCCTCGACCGCATCGCCTCGGCCGGCCGCCTCCGGGTCCCGCCCGACCTCGCCGCCTACCTCTCCGTGGCGGCCGTCACCGGTGTCACTCTGTCGCTGATCGGCGCGCCTGCGGAGAAGCGCGACCCGGAAATCTCAACGAGAATGCGCGATACCCTCATCGGCTCCCTGACCAGCGATCCGCCCTCGGCGACGGACACCGGCCTCGCCTCCCGGGCCCTCGCCCTCGATGCCGCCCTCACCACCGCAGACGAGGCCACCCTCCCGCTCCGCCCGACCGAGACCGCCCTCCTGCGCGACTGGCTCCGCCAGCTCGCCCGCTGACCCGGACGCTCGCCCGGGTATGTCCGGCGTAGCCTCGATTCGCCCGGCGCAAGGCCAAAACCGGTGAGCACGGATCGAGACATGACCGCGCTCACCGGCGCCAGAAGCACCAGCCATCCGACAGCGGTGCGCCAACTCGGCCCATGATCGAATATCCGCTTCTCGGCAGAGCCGGATGTCCTCCCCCATAGGGAACGACGCCCGCTCGGCGGTCAGTCCTACGGTGACATGACCTTCATGAATCGGACCCCTTGGAGGAGCCATGCCACCCGTGGACTACCGCGGTCAGAGCACCCTCATCACCGGCGCCAGCGCGGGCATCGGCGTCGAATTCGCCCGGCAGCTCGCCGCCCGCGGCTCCGACGTCGTGCTCGTCGCGCGGCGGCTGGACCGGCTGAAGCCCAACAGAGCGGGTAGCGGCCTGGCACAAGCCTTTCAAGATCATGCTGTCTGAGCTGCGGAAACGGTGACCTGGAGGTATGTAGGTCGAGTGACCGTGAGTCCCCGTGATTTCCTGCGGGTGGCCGACCGTAGGGGCATGCAACGGGCACGCCCGGCTGGCGAGCCCTCCTCACACCTCCAGCAACCGCACACATGCGCAATGGCTGGATACTGGCGGCTATGGTCATCGTCGACGTCGTCTTGGAAACCTACGACGCGGTGGACTTCACGGCCTGGCCGATCGCAGAGCGGTCGAGCGACCGCCTCCTCGCTCTCTCCGGCCAGATGTCCCCCGCCGAAGTCGGGACGGCCATGGCCGCCATCTTCAGCTACAACGGCATCCCAGTCGTCCACACCGCCGACATGACCGGGGCTTACCTGGAACAGCATCTCGCCGAAGCGGAAGCCCTGATCGCTCCGGGTGGGCTGCGTTTTCGCGACACCATCACAGACGTCAACGTCTCGCCCGGTTGCTGTTTCGGCTTGGAAAACTGGCGGGACTGGTGGATCGTAGCTCGCGGGCAAGAAGCCTGGCTCGGCCACGACCCCACGCCACACATCACACACGCTGGTCACGTCATTCAGCTTCGGCAACACGATCAGGGCCTTCCCCCGTCCCCACCCATCGAGATCACTCGCAGCGAACTTTCCAGCCTGCTCACCACAGCACAACAGCAACTCACCGGGTTTCTCAACGTCGCCCAGCAATGGGCTACGGCCACTACTCCGGGGCTGGCTGACCGACTCATCTCAGCCCTCGACGAACACCTGGTGATCACTGTGGCGGAGTAGGGCGAACGCCGATGTCATGACCACTTCGATGCGAAGCATTCGTATTGATCGCTTGGGCTGGCGTTTGAGCTGGCCTACCGGGTCGTCAGTGTGCATCGACGTGCATGTTTGAGTGGGATAAAGCATCTCCGATGTCACTCAGTTCGTCACTCAGTCCCGCGATTGGACTCGAAAGACTTTCAGCGTTTTGATCAGGTCACCCTGGTTCGGATGCGAGGTCAGGCCGGTCAATCGAGCCCAAGCCGGTTCACACTCGTTCATCTTGTGTGGCTCCCGACCTGGCTCCCCTTTGGGCTCTCAGCCGATCACGCTTTCGGGGTCGGCTGCGTCCGACTGGACAGGGCGTAGAGTCCTGTCAGCCGTCGAACCAATGTGCTGCCGAGGGTGTGAGCAGCGCGATGACGGCCACCACCGGGAGGAGTGTGCTCGGGGCGAGCAGCTTGATCCAACTGAGATCACCATCAATCGCGGCCATGGCGAGATAACCGCCACCCGTAACTACCTCGACGGCGACAGGCGCCCCAACGTACAAACTTCCTTCGCGACGGCCAGCGGGACAGCAACCAGCCCATGAGCGCCGTGATCGAGCTGGCATAGAGGAACAGTAGGAGGAACGGGGCGCTGAAGGCAGTGGCTGCCACGCCGATCATGATGGCAAGTCCCACGAGGCTAAAGGCCACCTCAAGGGTCATGATGAATCTTGCGGCTCGCGCGGTCGCCGGCATGCGCCCGGCCTGGATGACCTCTGTCACACGATCATTCTGCTACGTGACGGACCCTTCGGATCCCGGTCGGCAAGCCCTGCTCGCCCTGGCGCATGTGCGCAACGGCGACACCTTGACCCGCCTGGCCTGCCGATTCGAGATCGGTGTGACCACCGCCTGGCGATACATCCGCGAAGCCATCGACCTGCTCGCCGCCACCGCAGACGACCTCGACACCGCGATGAACAGAATCCGCCTGCTGGCCTATGCCATCCTCGACGGCACCCTCATCCCGATCGACCGGGTCGCCGACCAGAAGCCCTACTCCTCCGGCAAACACCACCGCCACGGCGTGAACGTGCAAGTCATCGCTGACCCGGCAGGCCGGCTGGTCTGGGCCTCGGCAGCGCTGCCCGGCTCCGTCCACGACCTGACCGCGGCCCGCACCCACACCATCATCAACGCGCTGACCAGCGCAAACGTGATGGCGTTCGCCGACAAGGCATACCAAGGCGCCCGAGGTACGATCCGAACCCCGTTCAAGCGCCACCGCTACCGGCCGGAACTCTTTCGCTGGCAGAAGAAGGTCAACCGCGCCCACGCCCGGATCCGCTCCATCGGCGAACGCGCCAACGCCACCCTCAAACCTGGAAGATCTTGACCAAGCTGCGCTGCTGCCCACATCGCGCCACCGCGATCGTGCAGGCCATCCTCGTGTTACACCACGCCGAGAACCCGATCTACCGAGGATGAAAAGGCTCATTGATATCCGACATCAGCGAGTCGGTGCTCCATCAACCATTGTCAGGGCGCACGGCTCCCTGTTCGCCGACTGCTCGGCCCCGGGGGCTCAGCCGGTAAATTCGTTGACGCCGAGGGCGAAGTCCCAGTGGCCGACCCCGTTGCCGGCAAGGCCCACCGTGACCACGCCCACTCCTTCGAGCCAGTGCGCCATTTTCAGGCCGCCGACGTCCAGCGGACGCAGCCCGAGGCTCTGGATGAATGCCGCCACGCCCGCCTTGGCCTGCGCATTATCGCCAGCGATGAAGACGTTGGGCCGGCCCTTCTCCAGGACATTACGAAAGATGGTGTTGAATGCCTTCACCACGCTGGCGCTGGCCGGGGCCACCTTGGCGGCTTCCTGCGCGATCGAGGTCTCCTCGCTGTGGGCCAGTCCGTCGAACGTGGCGTTGAAGGGGTTGCTGATGTCGACGATGACCTTGCCTGTGAGGGCGTCACCGTACTCGGCGACGACCGGAACGACACCGTCGTACAAAAGGGCCGTGACGACGATGTCTCCGGCCGGGACGGCGCCCCACTTGCCTGTCGTCGTGCCGCCGCCCAGAGCCTTCGCCAGGTCATCGGCCTTGGACTGATCGCGTCCCATGACCTCGACGGTGTTGCCGCCCGCCACCGCGAGCGTGCCGATGGTACGGGCCATGTTGCCCGTGCCGATGAGGGTGATGCTGCTCATGGGGTGTGCTCTCTTCCTGTTCTCAAGGTGTCGCTCTGTCTCGTTCGTGCTGGGTCAGGCGCAGGGCGTCGGCCGTAACGTTTCTGGGCCAACTGCCGCGCCTTTCTCGGCACCTCCGGCTCGTCGTCTTCCGCCGGTGGATTGGGTTGTTGCGGGGTGTGCACGCGGCATTCCTGGTGTGTGGTTCAGATGGCGGTGGTGCCGCCGTCGGTGACCAGTTCGAGGCCGTTGACGTAGCTGGAGTCGTCGGAGGCGAGGAACAGGGCGACGGTGGCAATTTCTTCGGGGCGGCCCATCTTTCCGCGGGGGATGAGGGACTCGAATGCGGCCTTGGTGGCCTCGTCGAACAGTTCTTCCTGTTTGGCGGTGGCGACCTGGCCGGGGGTCAGGACGTTGACCCGGATCTTGCGGTCGCGCAGTTCGTTGAGCCAGACGCGGGCCCAGGCCTGCTGGACGGCCTTGCTGCCGGCGTAGAGGCTCCAGCCAGGGAAGGCGCCGAGGGAGGCGTTGGAGCCGGTCATGAGGATGGAGCCGCCGTCGTTGAAGAGCGGGAGGGCCTTCTGGACGGTGAACAGGGTGCCGCGGGCGTTGAGCCCGAACCAGGTGTCGAACTGAGCCTCGGTGATCTCGCCGAGCGGGGCGGGCTCGCCGCCGCCGGCGCTGGCCCACAGTACGTCGAGGCTGCCCTTCTCCCGCTTGACGGTGTCGTACAGGCGGTCTAGGTCGTCCAGGTTGGCGGCGTCGCCCTGGACGCCGGTGACGTTCCGGCCGATCTGTTTCACGGCCTCGTCCAGGGCGTCCTGGCGGCGGCCGGTGATGAAGACGTGCGCTCCTTCGTCGACGAACAGCTTCGCGCCGGCCAGCGCCATGCCGGTGGTGCCGCCGGTGATGACCGCTACCTTGCCGTCAAGCTTTCCCATGGTCGCTCCTTTGGGTCGGTGGTGCCGTGTGCACCTGGGGTGACGGCGTTATGTACACCGCCCTGTGTGCTTACGGTACGGGGCGGGCGACCGGGACGCAAACTATGTACACCGGTCGTTACCCATCTGGGGTACCATGGGCCCATGACGGAGCTCGAGAAGGGCCCCCAGGGCCGCCGCCGTGGCCGGGGCGCCCGCGAGCGCATCCTCAGCGCGTCCCAGCAGCTGTTCCGTGAGCAGGGAATCAACCGCACCGGCATGGACCAGCTTTGCGCGGCGGCCCAGGTGTCCAAGCGCACGGCCTACCAGCACTTCACCGGCAAGGACGAACTCGTCGCCGAGTACCTGCGCCGGTTCGACCCCTCCGTTCTATCCGGCGTGTTCGACCGCACCGACCTCACGCCCCGCGAACGGCTCCTCGCCGCCTTCGACGTCCCTCCCACCACCCCCCTGTGCCCCTACATCGGCGCCGCCGTCGAACTCCACGACCCCCAGCACCCCGCATCCCAGTACGCGCGCGACTACAAGAAAGCCGTCGCCGCGCGGCTCGCCGACACCGCCCGGGAAGCCGGCGCCGCCGAGCCTGAACAGCTCGGCGAGCAGCTCGCGCTGCTCATCGACGGCGCCGCGGCCCGGACCCGGGTTCTCAACGCCGACGCCTTCCCCACCGCCGCCGCCATCGCCGCCGTCCTCATCGACAACGCCATCCCCGCGTCATCTCCGGCAGCCCAGCGATGACCGCAGAACTACCGGGTCTGCCCCCGTTCCGGTGGGAGGCCAATGACAGCCCGATCACGCCTCGTCGGCCGGAAGACGACGTCGAGTTCGGCGCGGCCGGAGCGGTAGATCACGCCGTACAAGGGCAAGAACAAACCCGACTCGCAGAAGGACGCCAACCGGGCTCATGCCCGGCTTCGCGGGGCGAACGCGCCAACGCCCAGCTCAAGTACCGGCGCTTCCTGCACAAAGTCCGCGTCAGCCCACGCGGGGTCGGTCGACTCGCCAAAGCCATCCATGTGCTACAGAACTACGAAGCAACCGCAGGATGAAACATGTTCACTGATCCACAACATGCGAAAGCCCAGGTCACCGCGCAATGACCTGGGCTTCCGCGCAGAGCCGACGAGGGGAATCGAACCCCTGACCTTCTGTTTACAAGGGACTTCGCGCTCGTCCAGGACCGGCCACGGCGAACGTTTCGCCTGGTGCAAAGCCTTCTACGACAAACCTGTCGTCCACATGTGTCCATGCATCTCCAAGACCGTTGTTAGCGTCCGCGTTAGCAAGATCGACAACGCTTCTGGTCCATAGCTCAACCTTGTCCCCTTCGGCCTGAGAACGGGGCCAAAGCGTTCTCGGCTGATGGGCGCGACAGGGACTGCTGGTTGAGGGGTACCCCGGGAACGAATGACAAACGCCACCTTTGATGATCGTTGGTTGCCTACGCAAGTCAATCCAGAACTAGGGTCGCGTTCGCGTGCCATCATCCCCCATCGACGTGCTCTCCCAAAGGCGCTGGCCGGGAAACCTGCTGACGAGGGAGGAGAAGGATGCCCTGAACGCCGGACGTCCCGCACCCGAGCAGCCCTCCCAGCCGCCATCGCAGCAGCCCGATCTCACGCGTGCGGCGAATACGCGCCGATGAAGGGCGGCTCGACGGTCTTCGTCGCCCTCACCTACAGCTCCCGGAACGGCGACCTAGAATTCGTCGTCTCCCTCACGCCGGGCACCTCCCACACCAACCCGCTGGTCAAGAAGGCCGCCGAAGCCGTCCTCTGCCCCAAGGGCTGACCGGTGGCGAGCCTGTACGGAATCGAGTCGGCTGAAAGCCAGCAGCCGAATATCGGTCTCCGCGACCCTATGGGCGGCTACTCGTGGTGCCGGGAGCGACCGCGCACAGATAGACCGACGCCTCCAGAAGATGCTCTGTCAGCTTGACCCCGGTCAGGTACTCGGCCAGCGCGAAAACGGTCCCGGCGCGGGCCGCCTCACTTTCGGCCGTGCCGGACTGGTCGCCGTCGCCCAGATCGAACCCCGCCTGACGCATGGCCTCAACCGATCCATCCGGGTCACTGCCGAATCGCATGGTGGGAAGAAGGGGCTCGAAGCCGAGACGTATCTCGCCGTCTTCCAGCCAATAGAAGTAGCCGGTCGCGTTGGCGTTGTTGTTGGAGTGCGACACCAATCGCGTGCCTTTCGACAGCGGTTTGATGATGTCCTGGTTAACCCCCATGGCGCCACCGGGCTCGACGACGAGACACCCCTCCGCCAGGGCGACGGCGCCGAAGAAATAGCCAGGCCAGCCACCGTACGGACCCGGGCCGGAGTAGGCGGCGCTCTCCATGTCCTCGAAGGACATCGGCTCGAAGTCCTCGGTCCGGGCATTGAGCCGGGTCACGACGTCCTGCGGACGCAACCCCTGGATCAGAGTCAGGCAGTATGCCTCCCATAAGCCAGGGAAACGATCGTAGAACCAGACATAGTCTGCTGCCGTTATAGTCACTGCGGCCTCCTATCTGGGGGTCGGCAAAACGAACGATCACGACATAAGTGGGGCGTAAATGAAAGATTCTTTTTCGAATGTGAAAGGTCATACTCCGTTGTGGAGGCAGCGCTTAGCGGTATGCCGCGTACATCACCTGAGGCGCGTCGAACCGAATGAACTCGTCGACCTTCACCATGTCGAGAGACTCCAGCAGGCGGACGGAGCGGAGGTTGGCTGCCTGGGTGATGGCGACGATTCGCTCGGTACCGGGGATATTGGCGAAACCCCATTTCAGGACAGCGGCGCAAGCCTCGCGTGCATAGCCGTGTCCCCAATGCTCGGGCATGAAGCTATAGGACAGTTCGAGGTCATCTTGCTCCGTACGCCAGTAGAAGCAGAAGCCAACGATCGCGTCCTCGTCCAGGGTGACGGTGAACGTGCCACGGCCCGGCTGCATCTGCCGCCGACGCTCCAGCGTCTCAGCAGAGACGGGACCGCCCAGATAGCGGCGGATCTCGGGGTCCAGCCAGGTTCGTTCCAGCGCGGGCAGATCATCGCGCGTAGTCGCCCGAACCCACAATCGCTTCGTAGAGATCCCAGCCGGATCCAGCCACTCTTCCACGATCGCTCCCAACCTGGTCCGTCAAAGATCAACCAATGTACGGCAGGGCGGTGCCGACTAGGTAGTGCTCGATGCGCATCCGCATCGACCGATCCATCTGCAGCGCGGTGACCTGCTCGCGCGGCATCCAGCGCACCTCGCGGGACTCGTCGCTCGGCGTCAGCTCCCCGCTGATCGCCCGGGCGGTCAGGACGATCGAGAACTCCTGGCGGGCCTCGCCGTTGGAGGTGTAGAGGATCACGTGCCGGGGGTCGCTGTACGTTCCGACCAAGCCTGTGATCTCGCACTCGATGCCGCTCTCTTCGAGTATTTCCCGGATGGCGGCTTGCGGGATGGACTCGCCGAGGTCGATCGCCCCGCCAGGCACGGCCCAGTTGCCGTTGTCGCTGCGGCGGATCATCAGGATCTCGTCCGCGGCATTGGTGACGATGACGTTCACGGACGGGACCAGGCTGTTGGGCGCTGGGGCGTCGGGGTCGTCGTAGTAGTCGATCCGCTTGGCCATGGCTCAGGAATCTATCTGTCGTGCGCCTTCCCAGACGCGTTCGAAGCTTTCGGAGTAGGTGGCGACCATGTCGCCGCCGATGACTCTGCGTAGGTGCAGGACCGGTGCGTTCCCTGCTGGGACGCCGTAGACGTGGGTGTTGATGAGGAACTGATCGTCGGCGCGGTAGATCGAGTTGTACAGGACTGTGGCGTGCAGCCGGAACTCGATGTTTTCGCGCCCCTGGAGGGGCCGGTACAGGACGAGGACGTTGCGGATCTTGGCGGCCATGCCGTCGTCGATGCCCTCGTCCTTGCCCCGCTGTGCCACCTCGGCGCAGTCCGGATCGCCGAGCAGATACCCTCTCTTCCCTGACACGCCGAGTTCCCTGATGCCCAAACTCATCGAGGCCCACAACAAGCAAAACCCCAAGACCCAACTCCTCCACGCCGGCCTGCACGACCTCCGCCACGTCCACGCCACAACGCTGCTCCTGGCGGGCGCCCCCGTCCACGTCGTCGCGGCCCGCCTCGGCCATGCCGACCCGGCGATCACCCTGCGCGTCTACGCCTCTTCGCCGAGGCTGTCGGCGGATAGCGGGGAGCCACCCGGGAGCCACCGTGTTAGCAAGGGTGTTAGCAAGATCTCGACATTGTCCTGACAAAGAGAAAGCCCCTGGACGGCGTTATGCCTGTTCAGGGGCCCTCTACTGCAGAGCCGACGAGGGGAATCGAACCCCTGACCTTCTGTTTACAAGACAGATGCTCTGCCGATTGAGCTACGTCGGCACGGCCTACCAGTGTAGACGCTAGAGACGCCTGTGACGAGCGACTTCGTACAGCGCCACTCCAGCCGCCACTCCCGCGTTGAGGGACTCGGCGGCCCCTCGCATCGGAATGCGGGTCACCACGTCGCAATGCTCCCGGACCAGGCGCGAAAGCCCCTTGCCCTCGGATCCCACGACCACCACCAGCGGCTCGGACAGCAGCTCCACGTCCTGGAGGTCCGTCTCGCCGGCGCCGTCGAGGCCGATCACGAACAGGCCCGCCTCGCGGTACTCGCGCAGGGCCGCCGTCAAATTGGCCGCTCGCGCCACGCGCATGGTGGCGAGGGTGCCTGCGGAGGTCTTCCAGGCCCCGCCTGTCACGCCGGCCGAGCGGCGGGAGGGGATGAGGAGGCCGTGGGCGCCGAAGGCGGTGGCGGAGCGGGCGATGGCGCCGAGGTTGCGCGGGTCGGTGACCGAGTCGAGGGCGACGATCAAGGGGGTCTCGGCGGCGTCCTCCGCCAGCTGCACCAGGTCGGACGGGTGCGCGTAGTCGTAGGCGGGGATCTGGAGTGCGATGCCCTGGTGGACGCCGCCCTCCGTCAGGCGGTCGAGCTTGTCGCGGGTGATCTCGAGCAGGGCGATCCCGCGCTCCGCGGCGATCCTGATGGAGTCGCGTACGCGGTCGTCGTTGTCGATGCGCTGGGCGACGTAGAGCGCGTTGGACGGCACGCCCGCCTGCAGGGCCTCGAGCACGGGGTTGCGGCCGCCGATGTATTCGGGCGCGTCCTCGGAGCGCCGCTGCCGCGCCGGTGCGGTACGCCGTGTGCCACCGCGTTCCTCGCGGGCGACGCGCTCGGAGCGGGCCTTGTCCTTGTACCAATGGCGCATTTCGGCAGGCGGGGTCGCGCCCCTGCCCTCGAGCGCCCGGCGGCCCTGCCCTCCGGCGCCCTTGGACGGGCCCTTCTTCTTCGCGGGCCTGCCCGACGCTCTACCCCCTGCTGCCATGCCAACAAGAGTACTCGGGGCTCCGGGCATCTCATCCCACGCCGGGAATGCGGCGTTCCTCCGGCTCCGGGATGCATGGGGCGGTGAGGATGGCGAGGGCGGTCACACGGAGGTCGGCCAGGGCCGCGGCGGCCCGAGGTTCGTCGAAGGCGGGTTCGGTGAGGCGTTGCTCGACGTCGGCGAGAACCATGACGATGTGAAGGTTGAGGACTCGGAGGCGTTCTTCCGCCAGCGTGGGGAGGTGCTCGAAGAGGAGGCCGGCGAGTTCGTTGACAGCGGGGTGGTGGTCACTGGAGTAGGGCCAGGACCGGTAGCTGCCTGACAGGACATAGCGGCTGGTGAAGCGCACGTACCAGCTGGCGCCCCGATTGGCCAGGATGTGTTCGGCCAGAGGGGCCACGTAGGCCTCGACCAGGGCGGGAAGGTCTCCCTCCAAACCGTGCGCGCGGAGCTCCGCGACGAGCTCACGGCGCCGCAGGTTGAGCGGCGTCATGCGGTACTCGTACAGGGCGTCGACGAGACCGGCCTTGTCGCCGAAGTGGTACTGCACGGCCGAATGGTTGCGCTGGCCGGCCGCGACGGCGATCTCCCGGAGGGACACCCCGAAGCCGCGTTCGGCGAAAAGCCGTTCGGCCGCGATGAGGATCTTCTCGTTTGCCTGCATTCTTGCCTTTTCCTACCAAGTCACCATAGTATCGCCGCGAATTAAGACAACTTGTCTTAATCAGGTTCCATCGTAGTGAGGAGAGCACCGTGATCACGGTCTCCGAAGGGAGCGGCGCGTGAACGGGGCCATGCTGTTCGTCGTCGCGGTCCTCATGCTCGGACTGGGCCTCGGCCTGACGGTCGAGGACTTCCGGCGCGTGCGCCATTACCGGCTGACGATAGCCGCCGCACTCGCCTGCCAACTGCTGGTCCTGCCACTTCTGTGCTTCGCGATCGTCAGCGTGCTCGGTCTGCCGCCTGTCCCCGCCGTCGGCATGATGCTCGTCGCCGCCTCGCCCGGCGGCCCGCTCGCCGGAGTGTATTCACACCTGTTCGGCGGCGACGTGGCCTTCAACCTGACGCTCACCGCCGTCAACTCCGTACTGTCGGTCGTCACGCTGACGGCGATCACCAACCTGTCGCTGGCGCACTTCCTGCCCGCGCAGGAAGGCATCGGGCTCCACGGCGGGGAGATCGTGCAGGTCTTCGCCGCCGTCCTCGTGCCGATCGCGGTCGGCATGGCCGTCAAGGCGAAGTGGGACCGGTTCGCCAAACAGGCAGAACGCGTCTTCCGGGTCATCTCCGGGCTCAGCCTGGCCGCGCTCATCGCGAGCGGGTTCGCCTCCAACCTCTCCCCGCTCATCGACAACGTCACCACGGTCTTCCCGGCCGTCGTCGCGTTCGCCCTCGTCAGCCTCACCACCGGCTACTGGGCGGGGCGGCTCACCCGCGCCGGGCGCGGCCCGTCGATCGCCGCAGGCATGGAGATCGGCTTCCACAACGCCGCGCTGGCCCTCACCATCGCCCTGAGCCTGACCGATGACCTCGCCCTGGCCGTCCCCGCAAGCATTTACGGCATCACCATCATGATCGTCGCGGCGGGGTTCGGCTTCCTGCTCAACCGCGTCCTCGCCCCGCAGGCCGACGCCACCCCGTCCACCGCCGGCTGATTCATCGCCATCTCCGAGCGCAGCCGATCCCTCCGACCTCGCAGGAGCACCACCATGACCTCCGAACCGATCTTCCGCAGCGCCGGCCGTCCGCCGGACGGCGCCCCGAACATCGTCGCCATCGTCCTGGACGACACCGGCTTCGCCCAGCTCGGCTGCTTCGGCTCCGACATCGCCACCCCGCACATGGACCGGCTGGCCGCCGGAGGACTGCGCTACAACCGGTTCCACGTGACGGCCCTGTGCTCGCCGTCCAGGGCCTCGTTCCTCACCGGACGCAACCACCACGCAGTCGGCATGGGCTTCCTCGCCGACATCCCGCTGGACCACCATGGGTACACCGCCCGCATCCCCCGCTCTGCCGCGACCCTGCCGCGGATCCTGCGCGACAACGGCTACTCCACTCTCGCCGTGGGCAAATGGCACCTCACGCCGCGCTTCGAACGCTCGGCGGGCGGCCCGTTCAGCCACTGGCCTCTGGGTACCGGCTTCGAGCGCTACTACGGCTTCCTCCAGGGCGACGCCAACCACTACGCCCCCAACCTCGTGGAGGACAACCACTACGTCGACCCGCCTGCCACCCCCGAGGAGGGCTACCACCTCACTGAGGACCTGACCGGCCGCGCCATCCGCTACCTGGACGACCAGCGCTACGCCACCCCGGGCAAACCTTTCTTTCTCTACTTCGGCCTCGGCGCCATGCACTCCCCGCACCATGTGACGCCCGAATGGGTCGAGCCCTACCGCGGCCGGTTCGACCGGGGATGGGACGCCTGGCGGGAGGAGATCTTCCAGCGCCAGCTCGAAGCAGGCGTCGTCCCACCCGGCACCACCCTCACTCCGCGTCCGGCCTGGGTGCCCGCCTGGGACGGCCTCGGCGACGACGAACGCCGCATGTACGCCCGCCAGCAGGAGGTCTTCGCGGGCTTCCTCACCCACACCGACGCCCAGATCGGGCGCCTGCTCGACCACCTGGAGGAGACGGGGCAACTCGACAACACGATCGTCGTGCTGTTCTCCGACAACGGGGCCAGCGCCGAGGGCGGCGTGGACGGCAGCGTCAACGAGCACCGCTTCTCCTCGGGCTTGCCCGAGTCCCTGCAGGACAACCTCGCCCACTATGACGACTGGGGCGGCCCCCGCACCTACAACCACTACTCGTGGGGCTGGGCGTGGGCGGGCAACACCCCGTTCCGCCTGTGGAAGCGCTACACCTGGCTCGGCGGCACCCGTACGCCGCTCATCGTCCACTGGCCGGCCGGGATCCGCGAGCGTGGCGCGGTCCGGGGCCCGGTCGTGCACGTCAACGACCTGTTCCCGACCCTCTTGGACGCGATCGGCATCGAGGCGCCGGACATCGTCGACGGGATCGAGCAGCAGGAGATCGACGGGGCCAGCTTCCGCGCCACCTTCGACGACCCCGAGGCGCCCGCGCCGCGCGACACCCAGTACTTCGAGATGCTGGGCTCCCGCTCCCTCATCCACGGACGCTGGAAGGCGACCACTGACCACGTCTCCACGGGCGTCCTCGACGAGGAGAAGCTCCTCACCGGGAGCCGGGCCTTCGAAGACGACCACTGGGCGCTGTTCGACCTCTCCACGGACTTCTCAGAGGCCACCGACGTGGCCGCCGAGCATCCGGAGGTCGTCGCCGAGCTCCGGCGGCTGTGGGACCGGGAGGCCGAACGCAACCACGTCCTGCCGCTCTTCGACAATCTCGTGGACCGCATCGGCACCCTCATCGGCCCGGTCTGGCCGGCGGGTGACGACCGTACGTACCGCCCCGGCGCCTCCCCCATCTTCGACGAGTCCCTCCCCGTGCTCTTCGGCGGCTTCCGCTTCACCGCCGAGGTGGAGGCCGCCGACGCCCCTGACGGCGTCCTGTTCGCCCTGGGCGACTGGCACGGCGGCTTCGCCCTGTATGTCACCGGAGGCCATCTGGCCTTCACCTTCTCCCGCGCCGGTGAGCTCCTGGAGGTCACCGCGGACCGCCCCGTTCCGCCCGGCAGCCAGGCTCTGGGCGTCGCCCACACCGCGGGGCCGGACGGCTTCGCCTTCCACCTCCTCCACGGCGACGCCGTGGTGGGCACCCTGGCCTTCGACGGCCTCCTCCCCGTCGCCCTCCAGCACGGCGGCGCCGGCCTGCGCCTGGGCCACAACACCGGCCTGCCCGTGTCCGGCCGCTACCGCACCCCGGCGCCCTGGAACGGCCGCCTTCTCTCCGTCCGCGTCCAGACCCCCGGCCCCGCCCAGCCCGACCCTCTCGCTGACCTCCGAGCCGCCCTCCACGCCGACTGACCACACGCGGGGAAGGCCTCACTCGAAGGCCTTCCCCGCCTCAGCAGCCGGGCCGCTTCCGGTGCAATCGGACAGCGTTGAACGGGATCTCGTGGAAGCCGGCGAGCGCCGCGGGAGGCGAAGCCGGCCTCGTGTCAGCGGGTGAGCTCCCAGCGGGCGCCGTGAGGCGTGTCCTCCACCGTGATCCCCGCCGCCGTCAGCTGGTTTCTGATCGCGTCGGCCGCGGCGTAGTCCTTGCGCTCCCTGGCCGCCTTCCGCTGCTCCAGCGCCACCGCCACCAGCGCGTCCACCACCGGGGAGAGGTCCGACCCGGCTCCACGCCACTGCGGAGAGCGCGGGTCGAGGCCGAGCACGTCCAGCATGTTCTGGGTCTCTGCGAGCAGCCGGGCCACGGCCTCCTTGTCGCCCCGCGACAGCGCCACGTTGCCCTCGCGCACCACCTCGTGCACGACCGCGAGAGCCTGCGGCGTGCCCAGGTCGTCGTTGAGGGCGTCCACGAACGCCTGCGGCAGCGGCGCGTCCGCGTCGACGTCGTGGATGACCTCGGCGGCACGCGTCACGAAGCCCTCGATGCGCTGGTAGGCCGCCGCGGCCTCCATCAGGGCCTCTTCCGAGTATTCGATCGGGGAGCGGTAGTGCGGCACCGCCAGGTAGTAGCGCAGCTCCACCGGCCGGACCTTCTGCACCATCTCGGGGATCAGCAGCGAGTTTCCGAGCGACTTGCTCATCTTCTCCGCGCCGATCTTGACCAGGCCGTTGTGCATCCAGTAGCGGGCGAAGCCGTCGCCCGCCGCCTGCGACTGGGCGATCTCGTTCTCGTGGTGCGGGAAGATCAGGTCGATCCCGCCGCCGTGGATGTCGAAGGTCGGGCCGAGGTATTTCGTCGCCATGGCCGAGCACTCCAGGTGCCAGCCGGGGCGGCCGGGCCCCCAGGGGGTGGGCCAGGTCGGCTCGCCCGGCTTCTCCCCCTTCCACAGGGCGAAGTCACGGGGGTCGCGCTTGCAGGACTCGTCGTCGGTGTCGGCCGCGGCCCGCATGTTCTCCAGCTTCTGGTTGGAGAGCGCGCCGTAGCGGTCGGCGTACGACTGGACGTCGAAGTAGACGTCACCGCCCGACGCGTACGCGTGGCCGCGCGCGATCAGCCGCTCCATCAGCGTGATCATCTCGGGCACGTGACCCGTGGCTCGCGGCTCGACGGTCGGCGGGAGGCAACCCAGCGTGTCGTACGCCCAGGTGAAGGCCCGCTGGTTGCGCTCGGCCACGACGAACCAGGGCACGCCCTCCTCGGCCGCCACCCTGATGATCTTGTCGTCGATGTCGGTGACATTGCGGCAGAACGTCACGTCGTAGCCTGAACGCGCCAGCCAGCGCCGGAGAACGTCGAAGTTCACACCTGAGCGGATATGCCCGATGTGCGGCGGAGCCTGCACGGTCGCCCCACACAGGTAAATCGACGCCCGGCCGGCTTCGACCGGAACGAATTCACGGATGGCGCGCGAACTGGTGTCGTGGATGTGCAGGCTCACGAAGGCAAGGCTAACGCCTCCGCGCCTTGGTCACGCCGATAAATCCCGCCGTCACACCGATAAATCAGCCCCGCAACGTGACCCTGTCCGGAGAGATCCGTACGATTAGCCGCTCCGTGTCCGGTTTGTCCTCCCAAGGCATCCCTCGATACTTCTGCGAGAGCTCCTGAATGAGCGCGCCTTCAGGGTCGGGCGTCATGGTCACGCGCCCGCGCACCTCCACATACCTGTACGGATCGTCCGGGTCGATGACCAGCAGACTGGCCCGCGCGTCCCGCTCGAAATTCCGCGGCTTCCTGCGCCCCTTCACGGTCGAGAACAGCACGTCGTCGCCGTCCGTACGCACCCACACGACGGTCGACTGCGGCCCGCCGTCGGGGTTGACACTGGTCACCGTCGCATAATTCGGCGCGTCCAGAAGTTTGCGAACATCTTCCGACAGCTCGGCCATGTATCTCCCTTGATCGGTCCTGGCCCCCATTCTTCTGTAGGCTCGAAACCGCCATGGACGTGACTCCCCCCTCAATGCTCCGCCGCCTGGGCATCGCCCTGGCCGGGCTCGCGGTCGCCGCCCTGACCGGGGCCGCGTGCGCACTCTCATTCGACGACCTGCGCGCGCTGGCCATCACCGGCGAGGCCAGGCAGGACCTCGCCTTCCTCTATCCGGCGGCCTTCGACGCCCTCCTGGTGATAGCGCTGATCGACGTGCTCCTGCTGCGCTCGGCCCGGCTGGTGGTGCGCGTGCAGGCGGCGTTCGTGCTGGTCGTGCTCATCGTGGCGGCCGCGGCGGCGAACGTGGCGACGGCGCTGCGGTTCGGGTTCGACGCACGGCAGGCGGCCGTCGGGGTGGCGCTGGCGCCCTGGGTCATGCTGGCCGTGGCGCTGTGGCTCTGGCTGCTGCTGATCAAGCACGTGCAGTCGCATCGGGCGGAGGCGGAGCACACCGCGGTGGAGCGGGACATCGTTCCCTTCCACCCGGACCGCCCGGCCGAGACGCCGCCACCTCCACAGCTCCAGGAAGCTCAGGAGATCCAGGAAGAGGTCCAGGAGGTCCAGGAAGACCCCGAGGCACCGGTGTCCGCGCAGGTGACCGAATGGCCCGTGCAGCACGAGGAAGTGCCGCAGCCACGCCGCCCCATCCGCTGGGGCGATCGGGTCAAGCCGGCCGACGTCCTGGTCCACCCGCGCACCGACGACAAAGACGCCGACACCCAGCCGCACCCCGTCGTAACGGACGACCTGCCCGACCCCGGGCACGGCCCCGAGCTGGCCGACGCGGAAGAGCGGGACGACGAGTCAGAGGACACCGCCCCCCACCCTGTGGTCCACGACGACGGCACCCCGGCCCCCTCGGGGCGCCTGCGTAGCACTCCACGGCCCCCAGAAGACCCAGAGGACTAGAAAAGCCCGCCCGGGACCCCATGATCCCGGGCGGGCGCATCTATCCCGCCTAGACCCTGGAGCCGCGCTTGAGCCCGGCGACCAGGCCGACACCGACGATCGCCAGCACCACCTGCATCACCAGCTCGATCCAGTCGATCCCAGGCGTCGTCTCCACACCGAGCACCTGCGCGAGCGCGGTGCCCAGCAGGGCGGCCACGATGCCGACGACGATGGTGAGGATCCACCCGATGGCCTGCCTGCCCGGAAGCAGCAGGCGACCGATTGCGCCAATCACGGCGCCAATCACGATGGCGCCAAGGATGGACTCGATTGTCATGATCGAAACCTCCCCGTGAGGGTGAACGGTTCACTCTCACGGGGATGTCGCTACCCGATCTACCGCGTTTATGCGCGGACTTTACAAAAGTGCAGGTCAGGTGGGCGTTCCACCGGTACGTCCCGTCCGTCCCGGGCGCATGCGCGTCACGAGGAGCACACCGATGACCGCCAGCACGAGCTGAAGTATGTGCTCGATCCAGTCGATCCCTCTCGTGTCGGCCACTCCGGCCGCCTGCGCGATGAGCGTGCCGATCAGGGCGGCCACGATGCCGACGATGAGCGTCAGGCCGATGGACATGTTCTGCCTGCCAGGCACGATCAGCCGGGCCAGGGCACCGACGATCGCGCCGATGACTATTGCAGAAACGATCGCGCCGATCATGTGTGACTCCCCCCGAGACGTTCACATGTCTTGCGGAGGACATCTACCCTCTGAACAGGCAAGAAACCAAGGGGAGGCGGCGGTCCGTACCGCGCCAGTGACGAACCGCCGCCTCCTGATTCAGCGGGTTGGCGACCCGCCGGGACACCCTCACGCATCCGTACGTAAGACGCCCGGCGTTCAGAGAAGGTTGACTACCAGAGCCGTCGCGAAGGCCGCGATGCCCTCTCCGCGCCCGGTCAGCCCGAGCCCATCAGTGGTGGTGGCCGACACGCTCACAGGCGCACCGACGGCGGTGCTGAGCACCTTTTCGGCCTCCGTACGGCGCGGCGCCAGCCTGGGCCGGTTGCCGATCACCTGGATGGCCACATTGCCGATCTCGTAGCCCGCGGCCCGGACCTGGCGCGCGGTCTCCTCCAGCAGCGCGACGCCAGAGGCGCCCGCCCAGCGTGGATCGGCGGTCCCGAACAGCTGCCCGAGGTCGCCCAGACCGGCGGCGGACAACAGCGCATCACACGCCGCGTGCGCGGCCGCGTCGCCGTCAGAGTGGCCCTCGAGCCCGGTTTCGCCCGGCCAGTGCAGGCCGGCGAGGTTGAGCTCGCGCCCCGAGGCTCCCGAAGCGAACGGGTGGACGTCGACTCCGACGCCCACCCGGGGAAGATTCGTGTTCAGGAGTTGAGAACCTCGTCGAGCAGGGCCTCAGCCTTGTCCTCGTTGGTCTTCTCCGCCAGGGCCAGCTCGCTGACCAGGATCTGGCGCGCCTTGGCAAGCATGCGCTTCTCACCGGCGGACAGCCCGCGCTCGCGGTCTCTCCGCCAAAGGTCCCGAACCACCTCGGCGACCTTGTTCACATCGCCGGAGGCGAGCTTCTCCAGATTGGCCTTGTAACGACGAGACCAGTTGGTGGGCTCTTCCGTGTGCGGCATGCGCAGGACATCGAAAACCCGTTCAAGGCCTTCCTGGCCGACAACATCGCGCACACCGACGAGTTCTGCGTTTTCGGCTGGCACCTGGACGGTAAGGTCGCCCTTGTCGACCTTGAGCACCAGGTAGGTCTTTTCCTCACCCTTGATGGATCGCTTCGTGATTGCTTCGATCCGAGCAGCCCCATGGTGGGGGTAGACGACAGTGTCGCCGACCTGGAAAGTCATGTGACAAGTACCCCTTCCGCTGTACTCCAGGGTACCACGCATCCACAGCCTCCCGGAACAGTGAAATCATCATAACTGCAGGTCAAGGCCTCATATTGGGGCTTGACAAGCGCTCAACTCTATGAATCGCATTTGCGGACATAGCTAATGACCTGCAGGGGTGTGGATATGACCATGGATTGGGGTGGATATGGTGGGCGCTGCACATCACGCATGCGCGCCACCTCCGCCTAGCGCATGCGCGAGCCCTCCGCAAGACCAAGGAGAACCCGCCCGTGACCAGCCGTCGCTGGATTGTCGTAGCCGCCGCGTTCTTGGCAGCCCCCGTGCTCGCGGGCTGCGGGGCTGGATTCGACGCCAACACCAACAAGCCGTACGCGCCCAATGAGGCAGGGGTACTGATCGAGAACGGTGCTTACGGCACGCGCGGCATCCAGATCCCTCAGGCGTTCATCCTCGGCCCCGATTCCGGTGCGCAGCTCGCCTGGCGCGGCTCGGCCCCGATCTACCTGAACATCCTCAACACCGCCGGCGCCCCCGACACCCTCGAGGCGGTCAACGCGGGCGGCATGGGTACGGTCAAGGTCACCGCTCCGATCCAGCTCCCGAGCAACCAGCTCGTGAACACCGGCAAGCCCGCCCCTCAGATCATGCTCGAGGCGATCCCCAAGAGCCTCAGGGGCGGCGAGAGCGTCAAGCTGGACCTCCAGTTCGCCAACGCCGGGATCGTGTCCCTGAACGTCCCTGTGGTCACGCGCAGCCGCGAGTTCAAGGACTACCCCCCGGCCCCGAACGCCACTCCGGCCGCCACGCCCACCCCGACGCCGTCGGCCACCGCTTCCGAAGAAGCCCACTGACACGCGAAAACCCTTGTTCCGGTACGCGATCCGTACCGGAACAAGGGTTTTCTCATTCTTCGGTGGCGTCGAACTTGTAGCCCAGGCCGCGCACGGTGAGGATGCAGCGCGGGTTGGACGGGTCGGCCTCGATCTTGGCCCGCAGGCGCTTGACGTGGACGTCGAGGGTCTTGGTGTCGCCCACGTAGTCGGCGCCCCAGACGCGGTCGATGAGCTGGCCGCGGGTCAGAACACGCCCTGCGTTGCGCAACAGCACCTCCAAGAGCTCGAACTCCTTCAGCGGCAGCTGCACATGCTCCCCGCGCACCGCGACGACGTGCCGGTCGACGTCCATGCGCACCGGGCCGACCGCCAGCACCGCGGTCTCCAGCTCCTCCATCACGTCGCCCTGGCGGCGCAGCACCGCGCGGATGCGGGCCACCAGCTCACGCGAGGAGAACGGTTTGGTGACGTAGTCGTCGGCGCCCAGCTCGAGGCCCACGACCTTGTCGATCTCACTGTCCTTGGCCGTCAGCATGATCACCGGGACCTTGGAGCGCTGCCTGAGGGAACGGCACACCTCCGTGCCGGGCAGCCCCGGCAGCATCAGGTCGAGCAGCACCAGATCGGCGCCGTTGCGGTCGAAGGTGTCGAGCGCCTCGGGCCCGGTCGCCGCGACCGACACCTCGAAGCCCTCTTTACGGAGCATGTAGGACAGGGCGTCGGAGAAGGACTCCTCGTCCTCCACGACGAGTACGCGCGTCATTTGGCTGTCTCCAGGGGAATCGAGGGTGGTACTGCCACCGCCGTGCCGCCGAAGGCGGGCAGGCGGAGGGTGAAGGTGGAGCCGGAGCCTTCCTTGCTCCAGACTGACACCTCGCCGGCGTGCGCGGCGGCGACGTGTTTGACGATGGCCAGGCCGAGGCCCGTGCCCCCGGTCGCGCGCGACCGGGCCGCGTCGACGCGGAAGAAGCGCTCGAAGATGCGCTCGAGCGCCTCCTCGGGGATGCCGATGCCCTGGTCGCTGACGCTGATCTCCACCGAGTCGCCGGCGGGCCGCACACTGACCACAACCCTCGTGTGATCGGGGCTGTACGCGACGGCGTTGTCGATCAGGTTGCGCAGGGCGGTGACAAGCAGCTCGTCGTCGCCCCAGATGCGCAGGTTCTCGGTGCCTCCGGAGACGAGCGCGATGTCCTTGGCAGCGGCCTTGGTGTTGCAGTGGTCGATGGCGTCGTGGATGGCCTCGTCGATCGAGACCTGGCCGGGGGTGGGGATGGGCTCGGCGCCCTGGATCCTGCTGAGGGTGATCAGGTCCTGGATGAGGTAGTTGAGGCGGGCGGCCTCGAGCTGCATGCGCCCGGCGAAGCGGCCGACCGCCTCAGGGTCGTCGGCGGCGTCCTGGATGGTCTCGGCCAGCAGGCTCATCGCGCCCACCGGGGTCTTCAGCTCGTGGCTGACGTTCGCGACGAAGTCACGGCGTACGGCCTCGACCCTGCGCCGCTCGGTCTGGTCCTCGGCGAGCACCAGCACCAGGCCGTGGGAGCCGAGCGGGGCGACGCGCACCGCGAAGTTGGTGGTCTCCTGACCGAACTTGTGACCGGCGACGTCGATCTCGCTCTCGCGGATCTCGCCGTCCCTGCGTACCTGCCTGGCCAGCGCCAGCAGCTCGGCTGCCATCAGCCGGTCTCCCTTGACCAACCCGAACGCCCGTGCGGCCGAGCTCGCGCGCAGCACCTTGTCGTGCGCGTCGAGCACCACAGCGGACGAGGGCAGCACGGCCAGCACGGACGCCACGCCCTGCGGCAGCGCCGCGCCGGTCTCGACCGGGTCGGGTCCAGGGGTACGGCGGGGAGCCTCAATCTGATTTCGATAGAACAGGACCGCCAGCGCGCCCACCACGAACCCGGCCAGGGCCGCGAAGCTCATGGCCATCTCACTCATATCTCCGATGGTAGGTGGCCTTTTTCCAGCTGCGGACCCCCCGATCAGGGGATGAACGCCCTTTCCTGGAAAGTTCATCTGGCGGTAGAGGTTCGTTCATCGACGGGCACGTACGGTGACGGCATGCGCGACGCGTACCATGAAGAACTCGATTCACTGACCGACAAGCTGGTCGAGATGACCAGCCTCGTCCGCTCGGCCATTTCACGGGCCACGACGGCCCTGCTCGACTCGGACCTGCAGCTCGCCGAGAGCGTCATTTCCCGCGACGAGGAAGTGAACGCGGTGTTCGCCGACATCGAGAGCTCGATCTTCGAGCTGATGGCCAGGCAGCAGCCAGTCGCGGTGGACCTGCGGATGGTCATCACAGCGCTGCGCATGGGCACCGACCTGGAGCGCATGGGCGACCTCGCCGTCCACGTCGCCAAGGTCGCCCGGCTCCGCCACCCGGACTCGGCGATCCCCGCCGAGGTGCGCTCGACGATCCTGGAGATGGGGCAGATCGCCGAGAACCTCGTCACCAAGGCCGGGAGCTGCGTCGCTTCGCGGGACGTGGAGTCGGCGCTGGAGCTCGAGGCGGACGACGACGCGATGGACCGGCTGCACCGGAGGCTGTTCAGGAACATCCTGTCCAAGGACTGGGAGCACGGGGTGGAGCCGGCGATCGACATCACGTTGATCGGGCGGTATTACGAGCGGTACGCGGATCACGCGGTGCGGGTGGCGGCGGACGTCGTCTACTTGGTCACGGGGTCCCGTCCCGGCTAGAAAAGCGTCGTCCTCGCAGGCGAGACGCTGTCGTGGGGGGCACGCCCCCCACACTTCCGGGCGAGGGGCCACCGTCCCCTCGCGCTCCCCCTTTTTCTGGGCCCTCTCGTATCGATGGTGGGTCAGTCCCCACGACCGCAGGCATGATGCCTTGACCTGCGGGAGCATCCGTCCCATGCCGGTCTACTGCATGGACGAGGCCGAGTCCGCCCTCCCGCCCCCTGATGGCGCCCGGTACCGTGCTGGCAGGGAGGGATGGGGACACATGAGCGAACATCGTGAGACGACCGGCCGATGCTATGCGTGCAAGCGCACATTCAGCTTCGACCCTGCAGAAGTCACGACTTTCTTGATCGATCCCGAGACCCATATGCCGCCAGGGATCACGGTCCTGGGCACTCTTCGACCGGCCAAGCCGGAGGCCGTGGCCAGGTCCGTTGACGAGCCTGTCTGCCCTGACTGCGTGGCCAAGGCGAAGCAGTACAGCGAGGAGATCGGATCAGGTCGCTCCTGGGAAAGCTGGCCGCCGAGCAGCAATTGAGCTCTCCTGCGGGCTCCCCAACGTTCCAGGGACGCCCACAGGCAGATCATTGTCGAGCGGGTACACCAGGATGCGCGCACCGGCCAGCGCCAGCAGCGTGGACGGCTCCCGAGGAACAGCTTGCGCGCGACCAAATGATCTGTCCCTTTCCCGGCGTTGCGGGCTATCCTGACTAGGAAACGGATCTAGTCAGTCGGTCAGGCCTGGTGTTGCTCGTGTCGCAAGTAAAGGTGTCTCGCATCCTCGACGCCGCGGAGGAGTTGCTCCTCGCGTACGGCTATCGCAAGGTCACCATCGACGAGGTCGCGGGCCGGGCCGGCGTGGGCAAGGGAACCGTGTACCTCTACTGGACGAGCAAACGGGATCTGTTCGCGGCCGTGCTCGCCCGGAGCACGGCCCGGCTGGTCGCCGCGCAGTTCGCCGCGGTGCGTGCCGATCCGGCCGAGGTCCGGCTGCATCGCTCGATCCGCCGGTCGTTCCTGCTGACCATGCGCAGCCCGGTGGTCAAGGCGCTGGCCACCGGCGACCACGTCATGCTCGGCGAGGTGCTGACGCGGAGCGAAGCCGGATCGCACTACGTCCTGGGCAAGGTCGATACGACGGCGCGCTATCTGGCGATCCTGTACGAGCACGGTCTGCTGGCCGAGGATCCCGCGACCGACCCGACCCTGTTCTACCGGCTTTCCGCCGCGGTACTCGGCTCTTACCTGCTTGAAGCAGGTCCACCGGGCACCGATGACATCCCGGGCGCGGAGCTGGAGCTGGAGGCCAAGGCCGACGCCCTGGTGACCACACTGCGCCGGGCCTTCGAGCCCGCCACCGAGCCGTCGGAGGCCACGCTGCGGGCCGCAGCGGGCGAGCTGGCCGATCTCTACCGGCAGTGGCTGGCCGACCTGGCCGGCTATCTGCCGCAGGCGACATCGTTCGAAGTCGAGGAAGTCTGACCCTTCCCAGGGACCTGACCCACGAGCGCAAGGGGTTTGCACATGGCAGGCGTCAAGGTACGACTGGACGAGGCGATGGGCACGTCGCTGATCATGCTGTACGGGTTGGCTCACGACGCGCACGCCACCCCGAGCATCCTCGGCGACACCGTCGCCGCGCAGGCTTTGGAGAAGGTCGACTACGACTTCGCGCGGCTGAAGCTCTCACCGAAGCTCACGGCGCTCGCCGTCACCACTCGTGCCAAGCACTTCGACGGCTGGACCTCCCGGTTCCTGGCCCAGCACGAACGGGCCACCGTGGTGAACCTGGGCGCCGGCCTGGACTCGCGCGTCTGGCGGGTCGCTCCGGGGGCGGGCGTGACCTGGTACGACGTCGACTACCCCGAAGTGGCCGAGGTCCGCCGCAAGATCTTCCCGAGCCGTGACAACTACCACCTGATCGGCTCGTCCGTGACCGAGCCGGACTGGCTGGAGCAGATCCGGCCCGATCTGCCCACGCTGATCGTGGCGCAAGGGCTGACCATGTACCTCCAGCCGGAGGAGGGACAGTCGCTGTTCCGCCGCCTCACCGACCACTTCGCCCACGGAGCCGTCATTCTCGACACCCACAACTCCTATGCCCTGCGCCGGCAGAACAAGCTGGTGCACCGTCACTTCGGGGCCACCATGCACTGGGCAATCAACGGCCCCGACGACCTGGAGCGCGCCGTCCCGCAGTTGCACTGCACCGACGTGGTCAGCGGTCTCGTCCTGCAGGGCCGCGCTCCCGGCCTGCCCATCGCCTACAAGATTTTCGTCAAGCTGGTCCAGTCCGTCCCCGTCATCCGTGACGCAGGTCTGTACCTGCGCTACGAATTCGGTAGCTGACGGCCGGCGCGGAGACCGGCAGCCGGGACGACGTCAGGCGTCGGGGCTGGGCGGAGTTCCCCTCCAGGCGCACGCGATCTTCGGCCTTCGGCCTGTCCGATCGCGCATGTTCGATTCCAGACGCTATTGCTCGAAATCGAGATGTTATCTCGTCGCCTTGTGGTCAAAGTCGGGGAGCGCGAGGGACGATAGTCCCCCCGCGCTCCCACACGACACAGCCTGAGCCCCTTGCGCGAAGACCGCGCCTTTGGGAGTCGAAGGGGGCTTGCCCCTCCTGGGAGGCGCTGTCTGGAACCCCGGGCGCGAAGCGCCGATGAGTGGGAGGCCGTGCTTCGGGTCAGCGGCCCTGGTTGGCGACTGCCTCTATGGCGGTCTTGGCGGCCTCCGGGTCCAGGTATTCGCCGCCGGCCTTCCGGGGCTGGAAGTCCGCGTCCAGCTCGTACAGCAGGGGGATGCCCGTCGGGATGTTCAGCCCCGCGATCTCCTCGTCGCTGACGCCGTCCAGGTGCTTGACCAGGGCCCTCAGGGAGTTGCCGTGAGCCGCCACCAGGACCGTGCGGCCCGCTGCCAGGTCTGGGACGATCTGGTCGTACCAGTACGGGAGCATGCGGTCGACCACGTCCTTCAGGCACTCCGTGCGGGGCATCAGCTCCGAGGGGAGGAGGGCATAGCGGGGGTCGCCGGCCTGGGAGTATTCGTCGTCGTCCGCGATCGGGGGCGGCGGCACGTCGTACGAGCGGCGCCACAGCATGAACTGCTCGTCGCCGAACTCCTCGCGCGTCTGCGCCTTGTTCTTGCCCTGAAGGGCGCCGTAGTGGCGCTCGTTGAGGCGCCAGCTCCGCTTGACCGGGAGCCAGAGCAGATCAGCCTCCCCCAACGCCAGCTGGGCCGTCTGGATGGCCCTGGTCAGCAAGCTGGTGTGGACGACGTCCGGGCGCAGTCCGGACTCGTGGATGAGCTTGCCGCCGCGGCGGGCCTCGTCCTCGCCCTTGGCCGAGAGGCTCACGTCCACCCAGCCGGTGAACAGGCCCTTCGCGTTCCAGTCACTCTCGCCGTGCCTTAGCAGCACCAAAGTCGCCATGCGGCCAATCCTATGGTTCCCGGAGTCCGCGGCGTTCTGTGGATCAAACCGTCAACGCTCCGGATCGGCGAAGCGGGCGAACGCCTGCAGGTTGGCGAGGGACTCCCCTCGTTTGGCCCGCCACTCCCACTCCCGCCTGATCGACGACGCGAACCCCAGCTCCAGCGCCCGGTCGAACCAGTCGTCCGAGTACGTCAGCACGCACCCCAGCAACCGGTCCACCTCGTCCTGCGAGACGGCGGCCAGCGGCACCCGTCCCACCAGGTACACGTCCCCGACGGGGTCGAGCGAGAAGTGGACTCCGTACATCGAGCCGTTCTTGCCGAGCAGCCAGCGGTAGAACTCGGTGTGGTTCTCGTCGGGCTGGCGGCAGAAGAACGCCTCGACGTGCAGTGCCTGCTCCCCCACGATCAACCACGTCATGGTGGCGAGCTTGTGTTGGCCGGGCAGTTTGACCAGGAACGCCCCCGGTCGCGGCTCGTCGTAGGAGACGTCCGCGGCCTTGAGCGCGGCTTCGACGACATCGCGCATGCCGACAGGATAGAAGGCCGCCAGAACAAAAGTACGGAGCTAGAAGTTCAGGGCGACGGGCGTCTTGTGCAAGTGCGCGACGGCGGCCGCGTACACCTCTGTCAACCGGGACGCGGTCGCCTGCCAGCCGAACGCGGCCGCATGCGTGCGGGCGCCCACCGAGAGCGAGTCGCGCCACCCGGGCGAGGTGACGAAACGGCGCAGCGCCAGCGCCCATTCCGCCGGGTCGTGGCCGTTCACGAGCAGGCCGGACACCCCGTCCCGTACGGCGGTGCGCAGCCCGCCCACGGCGGCGGCCGCGACGGGGGTGCCGCAGGCCTGGGACTCCAGCGCGACGAGGCCGAACGACTCGCTGTACGAGGGCACGACCGTCACGGAGGCCGCCCGGTACCAGTCGGCCAGTTCCTCCTGCGGGGCCGGGGGCACGAGGCGGACGACGTCCGAGATGCCGAGTTCGGTGGCCAGTTCGGTGAGGAGGGACGGTCTGGCCAGGCCGTTGCCCGACGGACCGCCGACGCAGGCCACGACCAGGCGGTCGCGGAGCGACGGGTCGTCGATGAGCATCCTGGAGGCGGCGCGGAGCAGCACGTCCGGGGCTTTGAGCGGCTGGATCCTGCCGACGAAGAGGAGCACGTGCGCGTCCTGCGGCAGGCCGAGCCGGCGGCGGGCGGCGCCCTGTGAGGCGGGTTGGAAGACGGTGAGGTTGACGCCGGGGTTCACGACGGCAACGCGCCCCTCGTCGGCGCCGTACAGGTCGATGAGCTCACGCGCCTCGTCGACGGTGTTGGCCACGAGGCGGTCGGCGATGTCCACGACCTGCTGCTCGCCGACCACACGGGCCTGGGGCTCCGGCTTGTCGCCCTCGGCGAGGAGGAGGTTCTTGACCTTGGCCATGGTGTGCATGGTGTGCACGAGCGGCACGCCCCAGCGCTCCTTGGCCAGCCAGCCGACCTGGCCGGACAGCCAGTAGTGGGAGTGGATGAGGTCGTAGCGGCCCGGGTCGTACATGGCCTCGGTGCGCAGCACCCCGGACAGGAACGCGCAGAGCTGGCCCGGGAGGTCGCTCCTGTTCATCTCCTCGTACGGGCCCGCGGTGAGGTGCCGTACGAGGACGCCCGGGGCGAGCTCGGCCACGGGCGGGAGGTCGCGGGCGGTGGCCCGGGTGAAGATCTCCACCTCCACGCCGAGCTGAGCGAGCCTTTTGGCGGACTCGACGATGTACACGTTCATGCCTCCGGCGTCGCCCGTTCCGGGCTGGTCCAGGGGCGACGTGTGCATGCTGATGGTCGCGACCCGGCTCACCCGTCGTCGCCTCACTGGACACCACCTCCAACCTGGCTATAACCATCAACATTTTTGCGACATTCCCGACATTGGGTCATAACCGGGTGTTTGGTGCGCCGTGAACCGGCCTCTACGCCCGGCAGGGGCCCTTTTGAGGAGGCGCCAGGGCGCGACTTCCCGCGCCTCGGTGCCGAACGCGGGGGGACATGGAGCCGGGGAGTGGTGCGGTGCCGGGAGGCTGGCAGGATGAAGGGCATGCGGAGAACGGCTGTGGTGACCGGGGCGAGCAGCGGGATCGGAGAGGCGACCGCGCGAAGGCTCGCCGCCGAGGGTTTCGAGGTGGTGGCGGGAGCGCGGCGGCGCGAGCGGCTGGACAAGCTGGCCGCGGACGTGTCCTCGATCAGACCTGTGGTGCTGGACGTGACCTCCCAGGAGTCGGTCGACGCCCTGGTGGACTCGCTCGAGCGCTGCGACGTGCTGGTCAACAACGCCGGTGGCGCCCTCGGCCTCGAATCGGTGGCGGAGGCCCATCTGGACGACTGGCAGCGCATGTACGACGTGAACGTGCTCGGCTCCCTGCGCATGACCAAGGCGCTCGTTCCCAAGCTCATCGAGTCGGGCGACGGCGTGCTGGTGATGGTGACCTCGACGGCGGGCCTGGTGTCGTACGAGGGCGGGGGCGGCTACTGCGCGGCCAAGCACGCCCAGACGTCCATGGTCGAGACGCTCCGCCTGGAGTTGGTCGGGGAGCCGGTGCGGGTCGTGGAGATCGCGCCGGGCATGGTGAAGAGCGAGGGGTTCGCCGTCACCCGGTTCCGCGGGGACGAGGCGGCCGCGGCGCGGGTCTATGCGGGCGTGCCCGACCCGCTGAGCTCGGATGACGTGGCCGACGCGATCGCCTGGTGCGTGACCCGTCCCGCCCACGTGAACATCGACCGTATGATCATCCGCCCGAGGGCCCAGGCCGCCCAGCACAAGGTGCACCGCGTCAGTGGATAGACCGGCCGGAGCCGGCGGCGCCCTGCCAGGTGGGCGGCGCCGCTGGACAGGTCACGGGTCACCGGTCGGCACGATCACCCGGGGCACGACCGGGCACAACCGGCTGAGGCGCTCCGACCGGTGGGTCGTCGCCGTGCACGGCCCGCTGCTGCGGGCCGTCGAAAGGCCGCTCGTGGTGGATCTCGGGTACGGGGCGTCGCACACCACGACGCTGGAGCTGTTCACCCGGCTGCGCAGGGTGGCGCCAGAGGTCGAGGTGGTCGGGATCGAGATCGATCCGGCCAGGGTGGCGGTGGCGAAGCCGTACGAGAGGGACGGGTTGAGCTTCCGGCTGGGCGGCTTCGAACTGCCCGTCTCGCGCCCGCCGACGCTGGTGCGGGCCTTCAACGTCCTCAGGCAGTACGGCGAGGCCGAGGCGTGGCATTACTGGGACGTGCTCAGGGGTGGGCTGGCTCCCGGCGGCGTCCTGATCGAGGGGACGTCGTCCGAGAACGGGCGGCGGGCGATCTGGGCGGGGCTGTCTCCGGAAGGGCCCCGGACGATCACGTTCTCGGCCCGTTTCGATGCCTTCGAGCGGCCTTCGGACCTGGCCGACCGCCTGCCGAAGACCCTCATTCACCGGAACGTGCCGGGTGAGCGGATTCATGCGTTCCTGAGCGACTTCGACCATGCATGGGCGATGAGCGCGCCGTATGGGGCTCATGGGCTGCGGCAGCGGTGGCTGGCCTCCGTGCGGGTGCTGTCCACGTCGTGGCCGGTGCCCATGCGCCCGCCGCTGGGCGGACCGGCGAGGTGGCGGCTCGGCGAGCTGACCCTCCCCTGGTCGGCCGTCGATCCTCGCTGAAGCGCAGCCGCCGTCAGAGGCGTGCCTCGAACACGGCGTAGGCCGCGCTGTCGAACAGCACGAAGCGGACATCCTCCACGGACGTGTCCGCCTGCCGCACCGTGTCAAGGGCGATCCGCGCGGCGTCGTCCATGGGCCAGCCGTAGATCCCGGTCGAGATCGCGGGGAAGGCCACCGACCTGGCCCCCAGCGAGTCGGCCACTCGCAGCGACTCCCGATAGCAGGAGGCCAGCAGCTCCGAACGGTCCTCCGACCTGGAGTGAACCGGCCCGACCGTGTGGATCACCCACTTCGCGGGCAGCCGCCCGGCCGTCGTGGCGACCGCCTGTCCAGTGGGCAGGCCCTTGCCGTAATGACCGGCTCGCAGCTTCCTGCACTCCTCGAGGATCTCCGGCCCGCCGCGGCGGTGAATGGCGCCGTCCACGCCTCCGCCGCCCATGAGGGAGGAGTTGGCGGCGTTGACGACGGCGTCCGCGCGCTGCTCGGTGATGTCGCCCCGCACCAGCGTGATCTCCATCTCACCCAGAGTGTCATCATCGGCCGTCCCGCGCCAACACCGGCGTCATGCGTACGGCCAGCAGGGCGAGCGCCGGGAGCGGGAGGAGCATGGACACCGCACCTGCCAGGCGCTGGTCGGCGAGGACGTCCGGCGCGCCGGACGGGGCAACGAGGGAGAGCCAGTCCTCCGCGACCGCCGGCCCGAGCAGCAGGAGAGCGCCGAGGACCAGGTGGACCGCGGTCACGGTGGCCAGCAGCCGGGCGCGGGCGGCCCACGGGATCGGGCCGGGCAGCGGATCCACGGCTGCCACGACCCGGAACACCAGGAGGCCGATGCCGAAGAAGAGGAGCTCGGTCAGCAGGTGGGGCGCGTAGCCGGACAGGGACCAGGTGAGCCAGGACGTGCCGTACAGGAGGAGGAAGGACACAGGGTAGACGGCCAGCAGGAAGGAGGGGCCGGCGAGGAGCCGGGGGCGGTCGTACCGGAAAGCCCTGGCGGCGAGGGTGAGCGGGGCGCCCAGGCAGAGCAGGAGCGGGGCGATGACGGCGAGCACGGTGTGCTGGAGCGCCTGCGCCGACAACATCGCCCGCGAGTAGCTCCCGACCCCGCCGAGCAGCGCCCACGCCGCCAGCGCCAGTCCCGCGTGCCAGGCCAGCATGCGGCCGGCCGGCCACGGGCCGATCCTGCGCACACCGACCACATAGGCCACCGCGGGCAGCGCCAGGAGCAGCAGGATCGTCGGATCCAGGCGGATCCCGGTGATCAGCGCGCCGGGGGTGAAGGGCGCGAGCGCGTACTCCAGGACGAGATGATCGTGGCCGCCGCCGCTGCCCGGAGGCGGTGGGGTACGCGACAGGCCGACGGCCAGCCCGATGGCGGCCACCATCACGGTCAGCTCTCCGGCTGCCAATCGGACGAAGGTGCGGCGCACGGTGCGGTCGGCGACGCCCGTGACCGTGCGGCGGCGGTGGTTCCAGCCGAACAGGCCGAGGATCACGAGAACGGCGACCTTGGCCATCAGAAGCAGCCCGTAGCCGCTCTGCCAGAGGTCGGAGGGGGCGCTGAGCCGTACCCACGCACTGGCCACGCCGGAGACGGCCACCGCCGCGAAGCAGCACAGCGCGAGCGTGCTGAACCGGGGCAGCACCACCGGCAGGTCACCGGACCGGCGGAAGTGGATGAGCACCGCGGCAAGCCCGCCGGCCCACATCGAGACCGGCACCAGGTGCGACATCAGGGCGGAGATCGCGATGTCGTGGTCGCCCGCGGAGGCGGCGTGCCCCACGTAGGCGGGCGGCAGCAGCCCGAACACGGCGACCGCCAGCCGGATCCCCACCGGGAGCCGGGCCGCCACGACCGCGGTGGCGGCCAGGACCACGAGCAGGGCCTGGGTCTGCGGGATGGACGTGCCGAACTCCAGCAGGTCGGGAGAGGTGAGCAGGTCCCCGACGGGCAGCGGGACGAGGTTCGACAGGGTCAGGACGTAGCTGAGCGCGGTGGCGAGGGCCCAGCCGAGCGCCCACCGGCCGGCCGCGCGCCGGCAGGCACCTGCCTCGGGCGAGGCCGCGGGGGCCAGGACGGCCGCCGTGAGCGTTCCGACGCAGCCGACCGCGCACAGGTCGTAGCAGAACCGGGCCAACGGCAGCCCCCACGCGGTGACCGGCCCGGCGGTGGGCAACCCGGGGATCTCCGGCTTCACGGCCCCGCCGAACCGCAGAACGGCGACCAGCACCACGACGCCCGCGGCCACCGCCGCACAGGCGTAGACCGGGACCGTCCTGAGCGTGAAGGCTCTCGCCGTGATCGGGCGGTCGAGGGGATGCGTCCTCGCCACGGCTCAGCCCGCGTGCCCGGCGATGTCGGCCAGCTCGGCCTTCTGTGCCTGGACGACCTTGCCGGCCAGCTCCAGCGTGGGCCCGTGCTTGCCCGCCTTACTGACGGCCTCGGCCATCTGTACGCCGTGCTCCAGGTGCCCGGTCAGCTCCTTGAGCCACTGCCGGTCGAAATCTGGTCCGGCCTTCAGCTCCGAGCCCATCTGGGTGGTCGGCTCCGGTGGCAGCGGCTCCTTCCAGGAGCGCAGCCACGACGACATCATCTCGATGTCCGCCTTCTCCTCCGCGATGAGCTTCTTGCTCAGGTCGCGCACGTACGAGCTCTTGCCTCGCTCGGCCGCCACCTCGGCCAGCTGGATCGTCTGCTGGTGGTGCGTGATCATCTCCTGGCTGAAGACCACGTCCGCCTGGACGTGGTCCACGGACGTGTCCGCGGCCGCCGCGCATCCCGCCGCCAGCACCAGCCCTAGCAGCGCCACAATTGCCGTGCTCCAACGCATGCCTGGGGATACGCGGGGTATGGCACGCGGGTTCATCCGACGTGGCGGGGTTCACACTCCCCAAATGCCAGCTCGACAGGTTGTAGAGCTACCCTGAAGGGCGTGAAGGGTCTTGGCGAGCTTGAGCGCAGCATCATGGACATCCTCTGGGCGGACAGCAACGCGCTGACCGCCCGCGAGGTCGGCAGGCTGATAGCCGACCGCGATCTTGCCCCCACCACGGTGATGACCGTGCTCGACCGCCTCACCCGCAAGGGCTTCCTCCAGCGCACCCGCGACGGCCGGGCGTGGAGATATCAACCCGCCGAAAGCCGCGACGCGTACATCGCCGAGCTTATGCTTGAAGCCTTGGACATGACGGGCGACCGATCGGCCGCTCTGACTCGCTTCGCCCAGGCCGTGTCGGGCTCGGAGGCGGAGATCCTGCGAAGAGCCCTTACGGAGCTGGAGGAAGAGTGATCACGGCAGCGGTGCTGGCAGCGCTCGCCATGGCGTGCGCGGGCGGCTCCTGGCGTTTCACCACGGCCCGGTGGACCTCACGTGCTCCACGACTGGCCATCATCGTCTGGCAGTCCCTGGGCGTCGCCTGGGGCCTGGCCACCACCGGCGCCATGCTCGCCTACGCGGTCCAGCCGTACGGCGTGGGGGTGCTGCCCGGGCTGATCGCGTTCGCGCAGGGAGAGCCGCCGCTGGAGGCATGGGACCCACTGCACGTGCTGGCCCTGATCGCGGGACTCACCGCGCTGACCGTGCTCGTCGCGGTGCTCCTCACCGCGGGCGTGCAGGCGCTGCGGGCGCGGCGGCGGCACCGCATGCTGCTCGCGCTGATCTCCCACGACGATCCCGGCGTGCCCGGAGTGCGGGTGCTCGACCACCCCGGCGCCGCGGCGTACTGCGTGCCCGGCCTGCGTTCGCAGGTCGTGGTGAGCGCGGGCGCGCTCAGGCTGCTGTCGGAGGACGAGCTGGCGGCCGTGCTCGCGCACGAGGCCGCGCATGTGCGAGAGCGGCACGACCTGGTGCTGCTGCCGTTCGCCGCGCTGGGCAGGGCGCTGCCCTGGTCGAAGGTGGTGGCCGACGCGCAGGCGCAGGTGGAGCTCCTCATCGAGATGGCCGCAGACGACCGCGCCCGGCGCTACTGCTCGCCGCGCAGGCTGGCGACGGCGCTGCTCAGGTTCGGTACGGCGGGCGCCATGCCGACCCCCCACGGCATGATGGGCGTGCACGCCCACAACGTCATGGCCAGGGTCGACCGCCTGATCAAGCCGGGGCCCGAGCTGGCCGTGTCGGCGCGCTACGCATATATCGCGCTCTCTGTGGCATTGGTCACCACGACGCCTTTTCTCTGGGTCTTCCAGCTCTGATGCTTGCTGCCGTTAACCGTCCTGCTTGCAATTGCAAGCAGGACGGGGCAGACTATGGGTATGGCACTACCCAAAGTCGGTTCGATCGGCGAGTACATCCGCGAGCAGCGGCAGCAGGCGAAGATCTCGCTGCGGCAGCTCGCGGAGGCGGCAGGGGTCTCCAACCCCTACCTGAGCCAGATCGAGCGAGGGCTGCGCAAGCCGAGCGCGGAGATCCTCAACCAGATCGCCAAAGGTCTGCGCATCTCCTCGCAGGCGCTCTACGTGCAGGCGGGCCTCATCGAGGACCGAGAGCCGCCAAGTGACGTCATCACGGCAATAAGGGCCGACACGCATCTCACCGAGCGGCAACGCCAGGTGCTGATTGATATCTATGAGTCGTTCCGTAAGGAGACGCGCGCCGAAGGCGAGCAGACCTCCCAGAATGCTCGCCCTCGGCGCGGCTCCGCATCGGACGACGAACCGCTGCCGGAGGAGTTTCTCGCCGCTCTTGAGCCCTATGCGGCGCCCTCCGGCAACGGCAACGTCACCCAGGAAACCAAGGAAGGTTAACCCATGACGCTCGCAACCGAGGTAAAGAAGCTCACCGAGTCCAAGCCGTTCTACGCCGTCGCGGGCGTCGGCGACTACGCCGTGGAGAAGCTGCGCGAGCTGCCCGAGCAGCTGCAGAAGCTGCAGTCGCGCCGCACCGAGCTCGCCAAGGAGCTGCCGGTGCGCGCCCGCGCGTACGCCGACAAGGCCGAGGGCCTCGCCAAGGACTTCCCCGAGAAGGCCCGCGAGTACGCCGACCAGATCACCAACAGGGCCACCGAGGTCTACGAGGACTTCGCCACGCGTGGCCGCAGGATCGTCAGCAAGGCCAGCGGCAGCGCGGCGCTCGAGCTCGAAGAGGTGTCCGAGGCCGCCGAGCCGCCCGTCGCCAAGCCCGTGACGCCGGTCAGGAAGCCCCGCACCACCAAGACCAGGGCCTGAGCCGGCCGGAGAGCCCGCTTCCTTCGGGAGGCGGGCTTTCCGCTTTGGGGTGCCCTCCTGTCGGGGCTGGCCATTAGGCTGAAGCCGATTTCATCGCGGCGTTGTGCGGAGCCAACAACATGAACTTGATCAACGGTGTCCTCAACCTCCTCTTCCTGGTGCTCGCCGCCGTCATCTTCGGAATGTCGGTTTACGCGCTCGTTCACGCGCTCCGGGTGCCGACTGGCGCGTTCGTCTCGGCGGGCAAGCTGCAGAAGAACATCTGGCTGCTGTTCCTCGGGCTGGCGACGCTGTTCTCCGCCGCGGGCGCGTGGAGCTACCTCACTGCCTTCCTCTTCGTCGGCGGCCAGGGCTTCATCGGCATGAGCGCCCTGGGCTTCTTCTCGATCCTGGCGGTCATCGCGGCCACGATCTACATCGTGGACGTCAAGCCGGCCGTCAAGGGCATGGGCCGGGGGAACAGCGGGCCCTACGGCCCCTGGTGATCAGGCCAGCTCGCCCGTCAGCCAGGCGGCGAGCCTTTCGTGCCCGACGAGCGTGGGATGCACGCCGTCGGGCAGGATCGCCTCAGCGGGCCAGTGCCGGCGCAGCGGGTCGAGGAACGTCACGTCCTCCCGCCTGGCCACCTTCGCCAACTCGTCGCGTACGTCGTAGGCCCTCCTGGGCGCGCCGGCCAGCCAGATCGGCCCGACCATGACGATCTTCGTGTGCGGCCAGCGCCCACGCACCTCCTCCAGCAGCCCCGCGGCGGCGTCCCCCACCCGCGCCGGGCTCCAGCGTCCGTCGTTGTGGCCGCCGGAGATGACCAGCAGGTCGGGGGCCGGGCGCCAGGCCAGTTCCACCTCGAACGAGCGCTGGAACGTACGCCCCACTCTGCCCGTGTTGAGATAGCCCGTCCCGCCCGCGCCGGCGATGACCGGCTCGAAGCCCAGGTGCCGCGCGGTCTCCGACGCGTACGTCTCCCACCGGGGCACCGGCCCCGACCCCACGGTGAAACTGTCGCCGACGAACATCATCACCGGCTTGGGCGAGGGCACGGCTCGCTCTTCACCGGCGCACCCCTGCACCAGCGCCGCCATCACGACGAACGGCGCGATGAGCCTCAGGCCACGCATCATCACCTCGGGGCACTAGGCTGCCGACATGACCAACGACCTCCACGGGCGCACACAACGGCTGGAACTGTCGGACCAGGTCCTACGCGACTTCGAAGCCGTCGTGCTGGACGCGACGCCTGACGGGATCGTGCTGAGCAGGTCGGCATTCTATCCAGGTGGCGGCGGTCAGCCGGCGGATCACGGGGTTCTGATCTGGCAGGGCGTGGAGACCCGCATCGTGGGGGCGCGCAAGGGCGACGACCTCTACCTGATCCCGGCCGAGGGCGATCCGATCCCGCCCGCGGGCACCGTGGTCCAGGCGGCGGTGGCCGACGAGCGCCGCTCGGCCCTCATGCGTACGCACTCGGGGCTCCACGTGCTGTGCGGGGTGGTGTTCAGGGACTACGGCTGCCTCGTCACCGGCGGCAACATGGACGAGCTCAGCGCGCGGATGGACTTCAACCTGCCGGAGGTGCCTCCCGGGTTCAAGGAGGCCGTCGAGGACGCGTGCAACGCCGAGATCGCCGCCGACCGGCGCATCGACGTACGCGTCCTGCCCCGCAAGGAGGCGTTCGAGATCCCCGACATCATCCGCACGGCCACCAACCTCGTGCCCGAAACCGTGCAGGACGTGCGCATCGTCGACATCGTGGGCCTCGACACCCAGGCCGACGGCGGCACCCACGTGGCCTCCACCAAGCAGATCGGCCACATCAAGGTCGCCAAGATCGAGAGCAAGGGGCGCGGCTTCCGCCGGCTGCGCATCCAGATCTCCGGCTGACCCCATCCTTGGGGCCGGCCTGCGCTCCTTCGCCCCCACCGCACTTCGGTGCCGCCCTTAGGGATGAACGGGCGAAACCCCACCTCGGTGCGGCCCCTTGGGGAAGGAGGGGCCGGAGGGTGGGGAAATTCGGCTAGTCGATCACCTTGGCGAGGCCGTCGAGCAGCGGGCCGAGCCCGAACTCGAAGAGCCGGTCGAGGTCGAGGTCGAAGTCGCCGTCCAGCTCCTCGACGACTTTTGCGAAGGCGGGATATTCGTTCGACTCGGTGATCCCGCGCAGGGCCTCGTCCTGCTCGGCCATCCACTCGTCGGCCGTGATGCCCGTGGCGGCCTGGAACCGCCGCTCCAGCTCGATGTTGGCGGCGATGCCCTGCACGTAGCTGTAGACCAGGGTGTGCACGTGCATCTTGGCCGTGGCGTCGAGCCTCGTGTCCGCCAGCGCGGCCATGGCCCATTCCGTGTGCCTGATCAGGCTGGCCGAGGGCAGCGGCCTGGTCAGTGACGTGACGCCGGCCATCCACGGGTGCGCGCGGTAGCCGGCCCACTGGAGGCGGGCCGACACCTCCATCCTGGCCCGCCAGCCGTCCGGGGGCTCCTCGGGCAGCGGGAACTCCTCGATCACGGCGTCCACCATGAGCAGCACCAGGTCATCCTTGCCGCCTATGTGCCGGTAAAGGGACATGGTGGCCATGCCGAGCCGGTCGGCGACGCCACGCATGGTGAGCTCGGGAAGCCCCTCCGCGTCGGCTATCTCGATGGCCGCCCGCACGATGCGGTCCCGAGTCAGATCGTTTCCGGAAATATCCGGACGCCGAGCGGCTGCCTGGCCCCCGCGGGGTTCCGCCACGATCGTGCCCACCCGCGGCTCCGCGACCACCACTCCCTCCTGGGCCAGGAGCGCGAGCGCCTTGGCCGCGGTGGCCAGCGCGACCTGCCAGTCCCTGGCGAGCTGCCTGGTGGAGGGCACCCGGTCGCCCGGTCGCAGCTTGCCGTCGGCTATGCGGCGCTTGATATCGGCGACGATCCGGGCGTAGGGCGCTGTCATTCGGCCTCCTGTACTAGTACAGATCTCGCCAGCATACCCTTGTGACGTGCTGTCCGTACGCCGTACATTCAGCGTACGACGTCAACAGACAGGAGTACATCATGAAGGTTCTCATCTCCGGCGCCAGTGTCGGCGGCCCGGTCCTGGCCTACTGGCTGCGGCGGCACGGATACGAGACGACGCTCGTAGAGCGGGCCCCGGCCCCGCGCAAGGGCGGCCAGGCCATCGACATCAGGGGCGCCGCGCTGACCGTGGTCGCGAAGATGGGCGTCATCGAGCAGATCAAGGCCCTGCGGACCACCATGCGCGGCATGTCCATGGTGGACGGCGACGGTAACGAGCTCATGCGCAGCTACGAGGAGACGGTCAGCGGCGGCCGGTTCGACAGCCCGGACATCGAGATCATGCGCGACGACCTGACCGCGACCCTCACGGCCGCCACCGAAGGCGCCGAGTACGTCTACGGCGACTCGATCGCCACCCTCGCCCAGGACCCCGACGGCGTGGACGTGACGTTCGAGAGCGGCCGTCAGGCCCGCTACGACTACGTGTTCGGCGCTGACGGCCTCCACTCCAACGTGCGCAAACTCGCCTTCGGCCCCGAGGAGCCGTTCCTCAGCCACCTCGGCATGTACGTCTCCATCTTCACCGCCGACAACTTCCTCGGCCTGGACCACTGGCAGACCTGGTTCAGGGAGGGCGATGCGGGCGGCGCCGTCTTCAGCGACCGGGACGCCGCCGTGATGCGGGTCAACTTGGGCTTCGGCGCGGATCCGATCGACTACGACCACCGCGACATCGACCAGCAGAAGCGCCTGATCGAGGAGCACTGTTCGGGAATGGGCTGGGAGGTGCCGAAGCTGCTCGAGGCCATGTGGAAGGCCGACGACTTCTACTTCGACGCCATGGCCCAGGTCAAGATGGAGCGCTGGTCCAAGGGCAGGGTCGCGCTGATCGGCGACGCCGGCTACTGTGCCTCGCCTCTGTCGGGGCAGGGCACGAGCCTGGCCCTGGTGGGGGCGTACGTGCTGGCGCAGGAGCTCGGCAGGGACCCGCTGGCCGCCTTCGACCGGTACGAGGAGCGCATGCGCGCGTTCGTCGAGCAGAACCAGGCGCTCGTCCTCGAGAACCCCGGCCAGGGCGCCTCGCCGGAGAGCGTTCAGCGGGCGGCAACCAGCATCACGCTGGATTGACAGTCACGAACCGATACGATTTGCCGCCATGGGTATCAGACTCACGATGGCCGCGCTCGGGGCCACCGCTCTGACGTTGACCGCCGCACCCGCGTACGCAGCGGAAGCCGGGATCACGGACGAGGTGACGATGACCCTCGGCAAGAACGGCACTCTGCACGTGGTCGAGAAGATCGGCGGGGCGTCGGGTGAGCTCAAGCGGACGTTCATCACCAGGACGCGGTACGACGACGGCAACGACCGCGTCTACCAGATCTCGAACGTCAAGGGCGGCACCCTGGCGGGCGACGTACTCACCGTGAAGGGCGATGGCACGGTCGAGTACGACGTCAAGGGGGCGGTGACGACCTCGGGCGGTGTCGAGGAGCTGCGCTGGTTCGCGGTGAACGGCTGGAATCAGCAGGTCGCCAAGGCCACGGTGAGGGTGAACGGTCCGGGCCAGGTGCAGAACCTGTCCTGCTTCGCCGGGGAGCTGACCTCGGCCATCGGCTGCACGTCGGCCTCCATGGACCACGAGGCCACCAGGGCCGACTTCGAGCAGGACAACATCGGGCCCGGCCAGGCGCTGACCGTGGTCGTCGGCTACCCCAAGGGCTCCAGCGGCGGCGCCCCCATCCTGGAGCGGCGCTTCTCGCTGGCCTCCGCGTTCACGCTCAACACCGTCACGGGCGGCGCCCTGGCCGGGCTGCTGGTGCTGCTGCTCGGCGGCGTCGCCCTGCTCTACTGGACGCGCGGGCGCGACGCCAGGGTCGCGGGAAACGAGCGGGGCTCGGTCGATCCGGTGCAGAACGGCCACTTCTCCCCGCCCGACGGGGTCCGGCCCGGCCAGATCGGCACGCTGGTCGACGAGCAGGCCGACGTGGTCGACGTGACCGCCACGATCGTGGACCTCGCGGTCCGCGGCTACCTGCGGATCGACGAGCAGCAGCGCCAGACGTACGACGCGCCCGACTGGATGCTGGTCAGGCTGCCGAACGCGCCCGTCAACGCGCTGCTGCCCTACGAGCGCGCCCTGTACGACGCCATCTTCGACGGGCGGGACGCGGTGCTGCTGTCGCAGCTGTCCGGCTCGTTCGCGGCCCACCTGGGCAAGGTGCGCGACGCTCTCTACGCCGACGTGGTCAGGCAGGGCTGGTTCGCCCGGCGCCCGGACACCGAGCGCACCAGGTGGACGACGATCGGCGTGGTGCTCATCGGCCTCGGACTGGTGGCCACGGTGGCGCTGGCCTGGTTCACCACGTACGGGCTGCTCGGCCTGGCCCTGGTCATCGCGGGCGGCGCGCTGGCCGTCGGCGGGCAGTACATGCCGGCCAAGACGGCCAAGGGCTCGACGGCGCTGGCGCACACCATGGGCTTCCGGCAGTACCTGTTCTCGGGCGAGCTGGGCGACGTGCCCGAGCAGCACAGGGTGGAGCTGTTCTCGCGCTACCTGCCGTACGCGGTGATCTTCGACGGGGTGGAGCACTGGTCGCGGGTGGTGGCCTCGGTCACCGGCAACGGCCACCAGGCCGACAACCTGTACTGGTACCACGGGCCCGCGGAGTGGGACCTGTCCAAGTTCGCCGGGTCGATGCGCACGTTCACCACCACGACCTCGGGCGCCATCTCCGCCACCCGCCAGTTCCGCACCCTCTAACGGAAGCGGAGCTCGCCCACTGGCCGCCCTCCTCCGAGCACCGGCGGGGCGGCCAGCTCGTCCAGCTCGGGCGCGTCCAGGCCCAGCGAGCGCAGGGCAGCGACCGTGACGGGGACGCGGGCGCGCTGCGACCCGTCCTCGATCTTGACGGTGCCCGCGCGCCCGTCCTCGAACGCGAACGCGTCGAACGCCTCGGCCCCCGCCTTCAGCATGAGACCGGGCAGCGCGCGCATGAGCTTGGCCTCCGGCCGGTCGGTCCCCGAGGTCCACTCGGGGTAGGTGCTCATGGCGTCGAAGATCTTGCGCTCGTACGAGTCGGGCGAGGACATGGGGAACGCCCTGAACGCCTTGGTCACCCCGAGCATCGACACGAAGAACAGCGGCGCCCCGCACCCGTCCACCCCGGAGGCCGCGATCCGCTCCCCTGTCAGGTCCTCCACCGTCTCGCGGATCGCGCGCTGGAGCGGGTGCTTGGGCTCGAGATAAGAGTCCGTGGGCCAGTCGTTCAGCACGCAGGTGGCCAGCATGGCGGCGTGCTTGCCGGAGCAGTTCATGTAGACGCGCCCGCGTTCGGTCACCGTACGGTCGGACGGGTAGTCCTCGGGGCACCCCAGCGCCGACTCCTCCAGGCCGGCGCCCGCGAGGATCTTCCTGACGCCGTCCACGTGGAACGGCTCGCCCGAATGGGAGGCGCAGGCCAGCGCCAGCAACTCATGCTCCAGTCCCAGGCCGGCGCGGAGCATGCCGAGCGCCTGAAGCGGCTTCATCGACGACCGTGGGGACGCGGGGACGTGCACCGCGCCCCTCGCCGCGACCGGGCGTCCTTCCGCGTCCACGGTCAGCATGCGAGCCTGATGCGTGGACTCCACGAACCCCGACCGGACAACTTCCACAATCATCGACATATAAATCCCCTTTCGGCATGAGTCTACGGATCGTCGCCGCTGGTCCAGAATGGATTGCCATGCGAGCAGTGGTGCAGAGAGTGAGTTCGGCGTCGGTCGTGGTCGACGGGCGCACGGTCGGGGCGATCGAGGAGCCCGGGCTGCTGGTGCTGGTGGGCGTCACGCACACGGACACGCGGGCCTCGTCCGCCAAGCTCGCCGCGAAGCTGTGGGGGCTGCGCATCCTGCACGGCGAGAAGTCCTGCTCGGACGTGTCGGCGCCGCTCCTGGTGATCAGTCAGTTCACCCTGTACGGCGACGCCCGCAAGGGGCGACGGCCCACGTGGCAGGCCGCCGCCCCTGGGCCCGTCGCCGAGCCGCTGGTGGACGCGGTGGTGGAGGAGCTGCGCGCGTTGGGCGCGCACGTGGAGACGGGCGTCTTCGGTGCGGACATGAAGGTGTCGCTGGTCAACGACGGCCCGATCACCCTCATCGTCGAGGTCTAGGCGGCCCTCAGCGGATGCGGCGGCGAAGCGATGGGTCGATGCTGACGTTGCGGCCCGCGTCCGGCGGCACGACGACCTCCTGCGCCGCCGCCACCCCGCCGGCCAGCAGCGGCGCGTCCAGCGGCACCGTGCGCTTGATCACGGCCAGCGCGATCGGGCCCAGCTCGTGGTGCCTGGCGGCCGAGCCGACCTCGCCGACCTCCTGGCCCTCGAAGACCACCGGGGCACCGTGCGGGGGCAGCGTGTCGACGCTGCCGTCGAGGTGCAGGAACACCAGGCGGCGCGGTGGATGCCCAAGATTGTGCACCCTGGCGACGGTCTCCTGGCCCCGGTAGCAGCCCTTGCTCAGGTGCACGGCCGAGCCGATCCATCCCACCTCGTGAGGGATCGTCTTGTGGTCGGTGTCGAGCCCCAGCCGCGGCCGGTGCGCCTCGATCCGCAGCGCCTCGTACGCCCACAGCCCCGCCAGCGGCCTGCCCAGGTGCTCGGGCAGCTCGTCGCGCGGCACCAGGAAGTCTTCTGTGGCCGTGGACAGCACCGCCAGCTCGTCGGCCCGCGACACCTCCACACGGAGCATGAACCGCATCCGGTCGAGATAGTCGATCAGGCTCTGCGCGCTGCCCGGCTCGACGTGAGCCAGCACGCTCTCGCCGTCGTCGACCAGCGTCAGGTGGTGCTGCACGTGACCTTGGAGGTCGAGGTCGAGCGTCTGGGTCCACTCGCCGGGCCGCAACGCGTCGAGCTTCTGCGAGGTCAGGTCGTTGAGCCATTTGAGCCGGTCGGTGCCGGAGACGCGGACCACCTCGCGGTTGCTGCGGTCGACGACCGCCTCACCCTTGGCCAGCGCGCGCTGCTCGGCGAACAGGTCACCGTAGTGCGCGGCTACGTCGGAGTCCGGCACGTCGGCGGCGACGGCACCGGGGAGGTCGAGCAGAGGGCTACGCATGCCATCCAGGCTATCGGCAGTCGCGACAGTGCCCGAAGACGGGAGGCCGGGCACCTATCGGCAGTTGCGGCACCTGCCGAAGACCGTCAGGTGATGCACGTCCGCGATGAACCCCAGCTCCTCGTCCAGACCCTTGACCAGCCCCTCCGCCAGCTCGGGTCGCACCTCGAACACCTCGTCGCAGCCCCGGCACACCAGGTGCACGTGATCGGCCTCGGCGGCCAGGTGGTAGGTCGGCGCGCCGTGCCCGAGGTGGGTGTGGGTGACCATGCCGAGCTCTTCGAGCAGCTCCAGCGTGCGGTAGACCGTCGAGATGTTGACGCCGCGGGCGGTTTCGCGGACCTTGACGCAGATCTCCTCCGGCGTGGCGTGCTCCAACGACTTGACCGCCTCAAGGACAAGCTGACGCTGGGGGGTGACCCGGTAGCCCTTGGCGCGGAGTTCCTCATGCCACTGCGTCTCGGTCATGTCCTGAGTTTAGGCGCATCGTCCGCACCTTGCGCTGGGGCCGCCGGCCGGTCCACCGATATTCACTTGCCCCCTCCGAGCAGGAGCGCATAGCTTCTTTGGTACGCGGAAAGGAGGTGGTCCAAACAATGGTGATTCATAGTTGGACTAGCGAGGTGGTTGTCCGCTAACGCCGCGGACTGTTGTCTCGTCTCGTGACGTACGGCGAATTCGAGGCAACCACCGGGGCCCCTGGCAGCCGGAGGGCGGGATCCTATCCCGGCCTTGGTCCATCCGGCCCGCCTGCTCGGCAGGCGGAGTAAGCCTGGGGCCCTTCTTCATGTTCGCGGGTCAGTGCTCGCCTCGTGCCGCGATGCCGAGCTTGCCGCACGCGTCCCGGTAGAGCCGCACGACGGCCTTACGCACCTGGGCCCGCTCTGTGAGCGTCTCTCCCCAGGGCACCCGCACCCGCTCCCCGCCGTCGACGGTGAACTCGATCGCCTCGGCGTCCACGCCGCTCGTCACCGCCGAGGTGGCGGCCGGGCGGCCGCCGAGCCCTCGCACGATGATCAGCGCGTCTTCGGCATGGTCGTCGTTCATGTGGCGTTTGATCGCCTCGACGACGTCAGCGGTGAAGGGCGTGCTCATAACGGGTCAAGCTACCTTCTTCAGCTCCGCCGACATATGGTCCGTGAGCGGGTGACCCATGGCCGCCATCTCGTACGCCCACATGAGGTTGCCGTTGACCAGCCCGTACAGCCGGTGGCCCGCGGTGTATTCCTTGGCCGAGGCGGTGCGGGCGACGACGTCCGTGCGCAGCTCGATCTTGTGGAAGACCACCTCGCCGATGTAGATCTCGACGATCCCGGTCGGGTGCGCGAGCACCACCTCGATCTGCCTGTCGGGCTGGGCACGCCAGTATCCCGACTCGGTGGCCAGCGGCTTGACGCGGTTGCCGTCCTGGTCGAGCAGCCAGGTGCGGCTCACGTAGGTCAGGAACGGCTTTCCGTTGTGCCCGAACTCGATCTCCTGACCGAAGTTGAAGCTCTCGATCGTCGGGTAGCCGCCCACGCCGGCACCCTCCCACCGCCCGAGCAGGAACGCGATGTGCTCCAGGTCGGGGTGCACCTCAGGTTCTTCCATGCTCCCCAAGCGTAGTGGCCCCGGCCTGCCGTACGGCCTCGATCCGCGTGGTCCTCCTTCGCTCGATATCCATTCCGATATCGATGAAGAAGGCATATCGGTCTTGGACAGCAAGAATGGCCCTGTGCTGTCATGACGCCCATGTCCCCTTCGCGCCCTTTGTCGAGCCTTGCCCGTCTGATCGGAGCGGCCGTGTCCGCCGGCGCCGTGGTGGCCGCGCTCGCGCTGCCCGCAGTAGGCGGCACGGGCACGCTGGTCGTCTCGGCAGCCGAGACGCTGGATCTCAAGCCCGCCCAGCTCGAAGAGCCGCCCCTGACCCAGACCTCCGTCGTGTACGACGCCAAGGGCAACCGCATCGCCCAGTTCTACGCCGAGAACCGCAAGGTCGTACGCCTGGACCAGATCGCCGACGTGATGAGGACGGCGATCGTCGCCATCGAGGACTACCGCTTCTACGAGCACGGCGCGATCGACTTCGAGGGCACGATCCGGGCCTTGGCCAAGAACCTCAGCTCGGGCGGCATCGCCCAGGGCGGCTCGTCGATCACCCAGCAGTACGTCAAGCAGGTCCTGCTGAACTCGGCCGGCACCGAGGAGGGCAAGAACAAGGCGCTGGAGGCCAGCTACGCGCGCAAGCTCAAGGAGCTGCGGTACGCGATGGGCGTCGAGCAGAAATACACCAAGGACGAGATTCTCCGTAGATATCTGAACATCGCCTACTTCGGGGCGGGCGCCAATGGCGTGGAAGCTGCGGCGCGGCGCTTCTTCGGCGTCTCGGCGGCCGACCTGAGCCTGGCCCAGGCCGCGACCCTGGCCGGAGCCGTCCAGAACCCCAACAGCACCGACCCCGAGCTCGGCAAGCAGGCTCGCAAGCTGCTGCTCGAGCGCCGGAACGTGGTGCTGGACCGGATGGCGCAGCTCGGCCGGATCACGCCGAAGCAGGCGGCGCGGGCCAAGGCGGAGAAGCTCGGCTACAAGGGGGTCGACGCGCCCAATGGATGCCAGGCCAGCCCGTATCCCTACTTCTGCGAGTACGTACGCTATGAGCTGCTCACCAACCCCGCCTTCGGCAAGACGCAGCGGATGAGGGAGCAGCGGTTCCAGCGTGGCGGCCTGAAGATCTACACGACCCTGGACCCGAAGGCGCAGCGGGCGGCGGAGACGGCGATCAGCAGGCACGTGTTCGCGTCGGACCACCCCGTCGCCGCCGAGGCGCTGGTCGAGCCGGGCACGGGCAAGATCAAGGCGATGGCCGCCAGCCGGCCCTACGGCCGTTCGGCCAAGCGGAAGGAGATCTCCTACAACCCGGTGGCGGACAAGCGGCACGGCGGGCTGATCGGTTTCCAGGCGGGCTCGACCTTCAAGACGTTCACGCTGATTACGGCCCTCGAGCAGGGCATGAAGATCGACGACGGGATCAGCGTGACCAACGCCTACACCGCCCCCGGCTATGCCTCGTTCAAGAACTGCAAGGGCCAGAACATGGGCATTCCGTCCTGGACGGTCACCAACGACGAGGGCTCGCCCGGTTTCAAGACGCTGGCGACCGGCACATGGGGGTCGGTGAACACGTTCTTCATGGCGCTGGAGCAGCGGGTCGGCCTGTGCGAGACGGTGGAGACGGCCAAGTCGCTGGGCATCAGACGGGCGGACGGTGGCCCGCTGCAGGAGTACGAGACGTTCACGCTCGGGATCAACGAGATGGACCCTGTGACCGTGGCCACGGCGTACGCGGCCATCGCGGCGCGCGGGACGTACTGCGCGCCCATGGTCATCACCAAGGTGACCGACGCGAGCGCGGACACGGCGGGCTCTTACGAGCCGTCGTGCCGCAAGGCGCTGGACCCGGAGGTGGCCGACGCCACCGCGCACGTCCTGTCCGGAGTGTTCACCAAGGGCACGATGAGCGGGGTCGGCGGCATCGGCCGCCCGGCGGCGGGCAAGACGGGCACCACGGACGGGTACGCCACGGCCTGGTTCGCCGGGTTCACACCCGACCTCGCGGGGGCGGTCAGCCTGGGCGACCCACGTGGCTCCCAGCGGTACAAGCTGACCGGGGTCACGATCGGCGGCCGGTACTTCGGCGCGGTGGCCGGCGCCTCGGTGCCCGGGCCGATCTGGAAGGACACCATGGTGGCGGCGCTGCAGGACGTGCCGGCCTCGGACTTCACCCCGGTGAACGCGGCCCGCTTCAGCGGCTGTGACCAGAACTGCGCACCGGCCCGCGAAGACCGTCAGGAAACGGCGCAGGACCGGCCCGGCGCGCTTCCCGAGTGATCAGTGTTCCGCGGAGTCTCCGATCGGAGTCCTTCGTCGCGGGCCGGGGCGTTAGGGTGGCGGTATGGGACGATCACTGGTGATCAAGGTGACCGCCGGGGCGGATGCTCCTGAGCGGTGCAACCAGGCGTTCACGGTCGCGGCCGCCGCGCTCGCGAGCGGTGTGCCCGTTTCTCTCTGGCTGACCGGCGAGGCGTCGTGGTTCGCGCTGCCGGGGAGGGCCAAGGAGTTCAGCCTGCCGCATGCCGCGCCGCTCGCGGATCTGCTCGATGCCGTGCTGGCGGGAGGGCGGGTGACGCTCTGCACCCAGTGCGCGGCCCGCAGGAACATCACCGTGGACGACGTGGTCGAGGGGGTGCGCATCGCGGGCGCTCCGGCGTTCGTCGAGGAAGCGGTCAGCGAGGGCGCGCAGGCGCTGGTCTACTGACCCGTCACCAGATTGCCGGGGTGGGCGTCGCGTACGGCGTTCAGCTCGATGCCCCGCTCCAGCAGGGCCTTCGCCGCGCACAGCACGATGGTGAAGCCACCGACCGAGGCTGCCACGTGGGCGACGACCTCGTCGCCCGTCCCGCTGTGCCCGCTCTCGGTGACCTCGGCGAACGTGGCGTCCTCCCCGTACGGCGTGAAGCGGAACTCCACGGTCAGGGGCTTGTCGTCGTTCCACTGGAAGAGGATCCTGCGGCCCTCCTCCACCTCCTTGACCAGGACCTTCGTGGAGGCGCCGTACATCTCCCAGGTCCACTGGACCTGCGCGCCCGGCGTCAGCGTGCCGGTGCTCTTCGTGAACCAGAACCTGGTCGTGACGTCCGGGTCCGCGAACGCCTGGAACACCTCGGCGGGCGGCCGGCGGATCAGCATCTCCGCGTGCGCGACGGGGGCCTCGGTGAGGGTGAGTGCGTCAGTAGTCATGATCATGCTCCTTTCTCGTCTTGCGACTCCCAGCGAGCCGTCTCGGTGATGGTCGGCAGCGTCTTTCCGGTTTCCAGGAAGGTCTTGAGGTTGGAGATCAACTCGGGCCAGCCGCCGCTGACCGACTCCCGGATGAAGCTGCCGGGCTCGAACCCGCCGTGCACGATGGTCAGCTTGACCATCTCCCCCACCTGCTCGATGTCGAACGTCACCTTGGACCTGGGCTCGGCGGCCGCCCGGGCGAGCGCCTCGTCGCTCCAGCCGACGGACTTGGCGAACTCCGGCGTGAAGGTGTGCCAGGAGTAGGCCAGGCGGCGGTGGGGCTCGGACTCGAGCACGACCTGCTCGGGGTCCTCGATCGTGACGCCGCCCTGCTTCCAGACCATCGTCGAGCCCACCTTCCAGTCGGACTCGATCTCGACGCCCCAGTAGCTCCGGGTGAAGGCCGGCTCGGTCAACGCCTGCCACAACCGTTCCGGGGTGGTGTTGATGTACGTCGTGTAGACGAAATCGTTGCTGGTCATGGGACTCTCCAATGCCGTTTTGAGGTCGGCGAGCGCGCCGGCCCGCCGGCGGTCGTACTGGTTGATCCAGCGCTCGGCGATGGCGTTGATCGGCACGGCGTTGAGGTAGTGCAACTTCTCCCGGCCGCGCCACACCGTCGTCACCAGGTTGGCCGCCTCCAGCACGGCCAGATGCTTGCTGACCGACTGCCTGGCCATGTCCAGCCCGGCGCACAGGTCGCGCAGGGTTTGCCCGTTGCGGGCGTTAAGGCTGTCCAGCAGCCTGCGGCGGCTGGGGTCGGCCAGCGCCTTGAACACCTCGTCCATTTACCGCCGTCCCAATGTGCAGCCGTTTGGCTGCATGTTGAACGATAGGCAGCCAAACGGCTGCATGTCAACTGTTCGCTCTTTTGGTGGTGGGTTACACGTCTCGCCGCACACGTTGCGCCGAACTCCGCCGCACCACGTCCCACCGATCCGGCGCCGGGCTGGACGGTGGCGGGTTGGCGATGCCGGCCGTCCACTGCGGCGCGCGGCCACTCAAGCCGCGCGGCGGCGCTCGTCTGGCGCGGGCCGGGTCCACGCACGGCGGGGCACGCGGCACGCCTCTGAGCGCGGTGCGGGACCACGCACAATGCGCGTCCACGTGCGGCGTCCGGTCGGCGGACCGCTCCACGGCCAAGCCCCGAGAACGGGCAAACGACGCGCCACGGTCGACCCCGAGCCCAGGCCGGACGGGCGGCGCGCCACAACAGAGCCGGCCCCTGGGCCAGGTCGGACGGGCCGGGCGCCGCAACCGAGCCGACCCCTGGGTCGAGGCAGGGCGGGCCGTAACCAGCCGTCGGCGAGGGGTCAGCTGGGCAGGACGGCGGCCAGGCGTTCCTGGCGGAGGGCCTCGTAGCGGGAGTCGTCGAGCGGCACCAGCTCACCCACCCGCCACGACAGCAGCAGGTCGGCCAGCGCCGGGTTACGGGCCAGCGCGGGCCCGTGCAGGTACGTCCCCACGACGTGACCCGCGTAGCACCCCTCGAACCCGTCGCCGTTGCCCACGCCCACGACGGTCCTGGACAGGGGCTTGACGCCGGGGCCCAGGTGGGTGACGCCCATGTGGTTCTCGAAGCCGGTCAGCGTGGGAAGGTTGAGCCCGGCGTCCACCTCCGCCACCAGCTCGCCCACCGCGCGCGCCGGCCCGCGGGAGCTGGCGATGTCGAGGAGGCCGATGCCGTCCACCGGCTGGCCTTCCTCGCCGCCGAACGTGCTGCCCATGATCTGGTATCCGGCGCACACCGCCAGCATGGCGGCGCCGTGGGCGATCGCGCGGTGGAGGCCGCCGTCCCGGCGCAGGCGCTCGGCTGCCAGGATCTGCGGGCGGTCCTCGCCGCCGCCGATCAGGTAGATGTCGCCGGTCTCCGGCACCGGGTCCGCCGAACGTACGTGGATCGTCTCCGTCTCGATGCCCCTGCGGTGCGCACGCTGCTCCAGGACGAGCACGTTGCCCTGGTCGCCGTACGTGCTCAGCAGGTCGGGGTAGATCCAGACGATGCGCAGGGCGCTGTCAGACGGCACGGCCGAACTCCGATCGGATGTGCTGGAAGGCGGTGTAGTTGGCGATCACGTCGACGCGGCCGGGCGGCTGCATGGCGAGGGCTTCGGTGAACGTGCCGCACAGCGCGAACGGCACGTCCGCCACGTCGAGCCTGAGCGCCAGGTCGAGGCGGCGCTCGCCGGTCACGAACACGGGCCGCCCGCGCAGGATGCGGTAGTCGACGTCCCACAGCCACGAGGTGTCGCGGCCGTCGGGGCCCTGCGCGTTGACCGAGAGGATGATCGGCAGCTGCGGGTCGGCCACATCGAAGGCCTCCAGCCACCCCGCCGGGTTCTTCGCCAGCAGCAGCCGCGCGTGGCGGCCGTCGCGCTCGACGGTGGTGTAGCGGCCGGCCACCGAGGTGACCTCGCGCAGCCGGGGCAGCGCGCGCTCCACCGGCAACCCGAACGCTTCGGCCACCGCCAGCGCCATCACCGCGTTGGAACGGTTGGCCAGGCCGGGAAGCTGGATGTCGAGCAGCCAGCGCTGCCCGCGCGGGTCGACGGCCACGTCGTCGTCGAGCGCCCACTGCGGCTCCGGCCGGTGGAACGTGCACTCCCGGCACGCCCAGAAGGCGTCCTTGCGGTCGAGCGGGCCGCCGCACTCGGGGCAGCACCAGGAGTCTTCTTTCCACCGCTGTCCGCCGGCGACCCACGTGACCTTGGCGGCCGTGGAGGCGCCCCAGGTCACGAGCGGGTCGTCGCAGTTGGCGATGACGTGGGTGGGCTTGCCGGACAGCGCCCTGCGCCACTTCTGCGCGAGCAGCCAGATCTCGGCGGCACGGTCCATCTGGTCGCGGCTGAGGTTCATCAGGCACACGACGCTCGCGCCGGTCGTGTCGAGCACCTCCGGCAGATACTTCTCGTCCACCTCCAGCACGCCGTACGGGGCGGCCTTGTGCTGGGAGAGCGCCGAGACGTGACCGGCGGGCATGTTGGCGCCGAACGCGTTGGTGGCGACCTCACCGAGCTCGAGCAGCGCCGACGTGATCAGCCTGGTCGTGGTGGTCTTGCCGTTGGTGGCACTGACCAGGGCCAGCTTGCGGTCACGGGCCAGCTTGCGCAGGAGATCGGGCTCGAGCAGCAGGCCCACTCGCCCACCGATCACCGAACCGTCTCCGCGCCCGGTCATCCTGGACAGCGTGGCCGCGCTGCGGCCCAGGGCGCTGGCGAGCTGGGCCCGCAGAGGAAGCTGGGTCATGCCCAAGGATCCTAGTCGGCGTTGGCGGATAGTCTGGAGATGCACACGAAAACGCGGCCCGGTCGGTAGCCCGGGCGAAGCTTCACCGTATCCGCCCTTCCACGGGATGTCCGGTGTGCCGGAAGCGGCCTCGTCAGGCCGGCATTTCGGCATGCCGCATGGAGGGCATCGTGGTGACGCTGTCGGTGTATCTGGACGGGCCGTTCTGGGTCGGCGTCCTGGAGATCGTCGAGGACGGCACGGTCCGGGCGACACGCTTCACGCTCGGGTCCGAGCCGACCGACCCGGAGCTGTACGAATTCCTGCAGCGGCACGGGATCGCGCTCCTGGAGCGGGCGGCCTCCTCGCCCGCTGTACCGTCGGAGGGACGGGAGATCAAGCGCGTCAACCCCAAGCGCGCCGCCAAGCTGGCGGCCCGGGCCGCGGCCAAGGTGTCCAGCCGGAGCACGGCCTCCCAGGAGGCGCTGCGGCTGGAGCTGGAGAGCCGCAAGGCGGAGGCCGTGGACGACCGGCGGGCTCGGCGGCGCCAGGCGGCGGACCACAAGCGCGAGGTGGCCCGCCGCAAGCGCATCGAGCGCCGCCGCGACCGGTGAAGCCCGGCCGAGGAGTCAGGCGAGGCTCGGGGCGGAGTCCGCGAAGGCGATCTCCGGGGCACCGCCCTGGTCGAACGGCAGGACGAAACGCCGAGGCCAGGACAGCACGCCCTCCAGCCACCCGGCCCCCATCGTCTGCCCCACATGACGCACCCGAGCCGACGCCTCGATCCCGATCGCCACCGTGGTGATGTCCCGCTGGACCCCTTCGCTCTCGTCGTCCCCCAGGATCACCCGCCACGCGAGCGCCCGGTTCCGGTCTATCTCCATCGAGAGCGGGTGGTGCCGCAGCGCCTTGGCCCGGTGGCCCAGCAGCTCCGTATGGACGAGGTCCGGGGCGGAGCCGTTGCCGTTCGGCGGCTGGCGGAAGAGGGCGTACTCCATGGGAGGCGCCGGGCTGCGCAGGTTGGGGGCGGGCTGGCCGTACGGGAAGAGCCTGTCCACCTCGTGCAGCCACCGGACCTGCGGGATCACCCACGACGCCCCCGGCCGCTCCCCGCCGCCCTCGAGCCCGGCGAGCAGCCGTGTAGCGGTCTCGGCCGCCTTCTCCGTGAGCAGCGAAGGATCGAACCAGCTGCGCAGCGACCACGCGCGCCGCTGCACCGAGCGCTCGATCAGGGTCGCCAGCAGGCATTCCCTGCGCCGCGCCGGCAGGTCGGACCAGGCGGCCGCGAGGACGCGCGGCACCCCCGGCAGCGGCCGGTTGCTGACGAAGGCGAGCACGACCGTGTCGCACCAGATCCGCAACCAGGCCCAGTCAGGCGCGTCGGCGAGCACGTCGGCCTCGCGCAGCTCGACCAGCGTGCACGCCTGCCCGGTACGGCAGGCCGCGCCGCACGCCGCGGACCGGCGGCCGCGGATGGGCGGCGGCGGCCCCGGCAGCACCTTCTCCCTGGACTCCCCCAGCGGCACGCGAACCCGCAGCGGCCGGTCCATCCCGTCGGCGAAGACCGCGGCCGAGCCCGGCTGCAGGGAGACCACGTGGCGCGACTGCTCGTCGCTCAGGTTCATGGCGGCGCCGACGAGCTTCCTGTCGTCCTCCGCCGGGAGCCGGTGCACGACCTTCAGCGCGGTGTTCTTGACGACGTCGGAGACGAGCTTGGTCGGGATCTGCTCGGCCACCACGATGCCCTCGCCGTACGCGCGGACCTCCGCGAGCAGCCCGGCCAGCAGCTCCACCGCGTGCGTGGAGGCCCGGCCCTGGCCGCGGTCACGCAGCAGCCGGTGCGCCTCCTCGATCACGATGACGTGGCGCAGCTCGTGGGACTTCTCCCGGCGGGCCCGCATCCGCAGGTGCTCGACGATCCGGATGATCAGCGTTCCCATGAGGAACGCCTTGTCCTCGTCGTTGGCCACGTCCTCGATCGCCAGCACGACGTCCCGTTCGAGCAGGCCGCCGATGTCGGCGGGGTGGCCGCCCTCGAAGAAGCGCCCGGCCGAGCCGACCCGCAAAGAGCGGAGCCTGAGCGAGATGAAGCCCTCGACGTCCGCCTGCACCTCGCGGCCGTAGCCGATCTCCTTGATCACGTCCATGGCGTGCTGCTGGAGCTGTTCGAGGGTGGGGATGCTGGGCGGGACGTTCGAGCCGGGCACTGCGCCGCCCGTGACGACGTCCCAGCCGGTCGCCTCGTAGACGCGCTGCAGCGCGAGGGACATGATCTGCGGGAACGGCTCCTCGGCGTCGAACGCCGCCATGAACAGCGCCCTGACCATGTCGATGTGGGCCTGGACGGGGTAGCCGGGCTCGGGTTCGAGCGGGTTGATGCTGAACGGTACGCCGTCAGGGGCCGACGGGTTGATGACCGTGATCGGTTCGTCGAGGCGTCCGGCCATGGCGGCGTACTCGGACTTGGCGGGCTCGATGGCCAGCCACGGGATGCCGGCCCTGCTGAGCTGCTCCAGCAGGTGACGCACGGTCTGCGACTTGCCGGAGCCGGTCGCCCCCGTGACGAACGCGTGCCGGTTGAGCGTGGCCAGCGGCACCCGGAACGACCCGACCCCCCTGTCCTGCCCGTCGAGGATCTCCCCCAGCTCCAGCTCGCCCTCGTCCGCCTCGGACGTCACGTCGAAGAATCCCGACTCGAGCACGCGTACCCCGGGGACCTCCCGCCTGGGCAGCCCGGCCAGCGCGGCGAGCGCGCCGGCGGTGGCGGCGAACGGCGCGGCGGCCCCGTCGGCAGGGTCCTGCATGGTGATGGCGAGGGCCTCCGACAGCGAGTAGGCCGCGCCGTGCGAGCTACGCAGCCGGTACGGGTGCTGACTCATCTCGACCGACCCGACCAGCACGGGCGCGATCTGCCGCAGCTCCTCGGCGGTGGCGCCCCCGGCCAGCACGCGTACGTTCCAGAGCCCCGCCTCCCTGAACGCGTCCAGCTCCTGCATGCGCCGCTCGGCCCGCTCGGCGTCGAAGCGGGACCGCTCGGAGGCGTCGCCGTACTGCCTGAGCACGTTGAGCTGGGTTCGCAGGTGCGCCACCTCGGCGTCGAGCAGGTCGGTCGGCTCGGCCACCACCAGCCAGGCGAACGGCCGCGACATGAGCGTCACCAGCGTCGACTCGAACAAGGTCGGACGCCTGAGCTCGTCAGGGTCGAACTCGCGCCCCTTGCTCCCCAGCGGTGGCGCCTGCCGGCCCGGGCAAGGCGTCCACACCAGGTCCGCCAGGTCGGCGAGATACTCCTCGTCGAGCTGGACGCCGCGGGCCCCTCCGGGGAACAGCAGCGGCTGTGGCCCGTTCGGAAACTCAGGCGCGTCGGTGGACCTGCGTGGCTGGCGCGGCGGCGACAACGGCCCCGCGTTGGTGATGAGCTCGAGCGGCGCGCCGGATCCTCGTGACAGCCACCCGATCACGAACGGCCGGCCGCGCTGCGCGGCCGACAGCACCGCGGGCAGCACGGTGACGAAATCCCACTCCGCCGACGAGCTTCGCGAGGGTGCTGCGATCGACTGGATTCGGTACCAGGGCCCACTGAGCGAGACACTCGGCTGCATTTCATTCCCCCACAGACGGTTCTTTGTTAAATTCCGCCAACCGTCAGCTCGTCACCTTGACATTGACCATGTCATTGCCTGCCCTTGCGCCAGTCCAGGCGTGGCGGTGGTGGCCCGAGGTTCGGTGGGGGCTCTCCATCGCCGTCCTGCGCCTTGGGATCGAGCGCCAGCACGGCCTCGCGTACCTCCTCCAGCTCGCCGAGCGTGGTCTTGGGAAAGGTCAGAATGGCCGGGTTCGCGTCGGCCAGGCGTACGCGCCTGCCCTGGGCCGTGGCGTCCGTGACGATCACGGAGGTCGTGGGGAGCTGCTGGAGCTGGTGCGGCTCGACGAGGAACTCGCGCGAGCGCTGCAGCACCCGCTCCTTCTCCGAGATCTTGTCGGCGGTCCTGCCCCACTCGGTGGACTCGGTGATGTCGCCCGCCAGGTCGGCGTGGCTCTCGTCCCGGGTCTCCCTGCCGTCGTCCATCTGCGAGATCGTCGAGGTGTAGCCGCCGTCGAGCCCGGGCAGCGATTCGCTGATCGTCTCGGTGAGCTGGGCCAGCTCCAGCCGGTGCTCGGTGCCGACGTGCTCGCTGGCGACCCGCGCGTCCTCGGCGTTGCCCAGCCTCATGAACGCCACCGCCGCGTGCCCCCTGCCCAGCCGCTCCCGCACCGTAGGGGTCAAAGACCGATAAGTCAGGACCAGTCCGGTACGGGAGGTCTCGCAGGCGTCCATCAGCCGGTCGAGCACGTCGCCCCTGAGCTTGTCGGCGCCCGCCACGATGATCGTGTGGTACCAGGGCCGGTCGGAGGCGGCGGACTGGCGCAGGATGTGAGTGAGGGCCGTGGCCACGTACGTGCCGAGCACCCGGTTGCCGAACACGCCCGCCTGCCGGTCCATGCTCACCACCCGCAGCCTGGCCGGTGGCAGCCGCACGGCCTCGGTGCCCAGCGTCTCCAGCTTGCGCAGCTGCGACTCCAGCGCCCAGGCCCGCTCGATCACCACCCGGTCGCTCACCCCGCGCCCGAACAGCGTGCCGATGCGCTCCAGCTGGGTCGCCGTGATCAGCCCGAACCTCAGGTCGTCACGCGGGTCGCCCACCTGGGCCAGCGCCCGCAGCGCGGCCGTGACCTGACTGATCGTGGCGTTCTCGCCGAGCACCTCCAGCACCCGCTCCAGGATCGCGTTGTCGAAGCTGAGGTCGCGCGTGGTGCGGTGTTCCTCGCTCACGCTCACCACGTGCGCCAGCACGTCCGCGAACGCCTCAGGCTTGAGCGTGGCCCCCAGGTCGAGCCTCGGCAGATCGACCGGCAGCACCCAGACCAGCGGGTCGTCGCCACCCTTGCGGGCCAGCTCGATCAGGTCCTTCGCGATAGCGCCCTCGGACAGGTCGAGCACGGTCAGGTGGCCGCCGCTGTAGAGCCGCGTGGCCCCGAGCAGCGTGATCAGCGCCGACCAGCCGGGCAACGTGCCGCCCGCCACGTCGATGCGGTCGATCTCGTCGGGTACGGCTACCGCGTACCAGGTGAGCTGCCTGTCGTGGCGCTCCTTGGATTCCTGCCACTCGCGGTAGCGCTGAGCGTGCTCCTCCTGCGCGCGGAACAGCTCCTTGTCACGTTCCTCCCGCAGGCGCTCGTCCCTGGCCTGCTGCTCCAGCACGCGGTACTTGACCGCCCTGTCGCCCTGCAGCAGCGCGTAACTGCAGATGGCCGCCACACCTCCGGCGGCGGTGAGCCCCGCGAGCGCGAACGGCCACGCGAGGTAGCCCGCGACGGCCGCCGCGAGGATGAGCACGGCCAGCACCAGCATGAACGTCCGGAAGAACCGCACCGGCTGGTTGAGCATGTCCTCCTGGCGGCGCTCGCGGCGCAGCAGCTCCTGCTCGGCGGCATCGGGTGCGGCGGCGGGCGACGGCTCCTCTGCGGGCGAGGGGCGTTTGGGCGGCGGGCCTGGGTCGGGATGCAGCAGGATGTACTGCCAGCCCAGGTAGATGCGGTCCGCCTGTAGCTGGGCATGCTCGGGATGCACGTCCGTCACGTGACCCTCCGGCCGCCGATATGTCATTAGGGGGTAGGGGCCAGCCCTTTCCGCTCCGTGACAGCGTATGAGCTTCGAGCCCCACAGCGGCAGGGTTTCTCGGCAATTCTCCCTGCCCGATGGGAGCATTGCGGCAGATGGGACAGACGAGACCTACTACCATCCTTACCCATGACGGAACCCTCCGGCGCAAGCAGTGAAAGGCCCAGACGACCGGTAGTGGTGCCCGCAGTTGCCTTGGTGGCGTTCACCGCCGTCGGCATCACCGCTCTACTGGGCGGTCTGCGCGAGGCCCCTGACGAGCCGGAGCCTCTGGGCCAGGGCGCGGTGCTCGACCAGGGCCTCTACTCCACCAAGTTCGTCGAGTCGCACGTGACCGTGGAGAGGGCCAAGACGCAGTTCGACGAGGACAAGCGCTTCGTGGAGCTGGTCTTCGACGTCACCAACGAAGGTGATGAGACCGTTCCCGTCGGTCTCCCGGGGCAGAATCCGGCGCAGGCCGTCGGTTCCAACTTCTTCGCCACCTCGCTGCTGAAGATCACTCCCGCCTTCGACAAGGACGCGGGGCCGTTCGTCTTCGCACAGGGCAAGGGAGGCGGCGAGAGCCGCCAGCTCCACCCGGGGATGACCAGCCGGGTCATCGTGCGTTACCGGCTGAAGGACAACGAGCAGCCGCCCGAGAAGATGTCCATGGACGTGGCCGCCTTCGAGTACGAGGGCGGCTTCAACGACCCCACCCCGCGCTGGCAGATCGTCCCCAAGGATCCCGGCGACAAGCCGCTCGTCCCCGAGGTCAAGGCGCGGGTGACGCTTACCGTCAAAAAGGGTGACGCGGCGTGACCGTTACACAGCAACGTTCAGCGGTGGCGCCCGCTCGCCGCGGCAGGCGCGCCGGCCGGCGGCCCGGGATCGGCGCCAAACTCCTCAGCCTCGCCGCAGGGCTGGTGCTGCTGGGCGCGGCCGTGGCGCTGCAGACCCTGCACAGGGGAGAGGGCGAGATCACCGATCCGCTCACCTACACGGGCGGCAAGGGCGAGGTCGTGGACGCCAAACGGTTCTCCGTGCGGCTGGACTCGTTCGTCGCCGCCAAGTCGATCAAGCTCGGCGACCAGACGATCGGGACGGACAACCTCTTCCTCATCGTCAACGCCTCGGCCATGTCCAGTCTCAAGCCCTATCACCTGGCGCAGCCGGTGCTGCTGACCGCCGACGGCAAGAAGTTCGCCGCGACGGACCGGGTGACCGAGACCTACACGCTGGCCTTCCGGTGGGTGCAGCCGGGCCTGTGGACGAGCGGGCGGTTCTTCTTCGAGGTGCCGCCGTCCGAGCTGCCGGGGGCGCGTGTCGTGTTCAGGCTGCCCTCGGGTTTCGTGGTGGAGCCGTACCAGCCGGAGGCCGAAGTGGATCTCGGCCTGGACGAGGAGGGCGCGCGCAAGCTCGCGGCCTCGCCTCAGGACGTCTACTCGACCGACAAGAAGTGATCGCAGGATGAGCACGAACGAGCGCGACTGGTTCTCGCCCAGGAACGATCCGCGGCGCGAGGAGGAACCGCCCCCGCCCCCGCCCAGCCAGGAGCCGCCCCCCGGCCTCGGCTCCCACTCCGGCCGCGGCGCCCCACCGTCCGGCCGTGGGCGGCACTCCGGTCACGCCCTGCCTCCTGAGCACGGCACAGGATCCGGCCAAGGGCCGTATTCCGGGCCGGGCATGGAGTCCGGGGACGAGGTGCCGCCCGGCGCCGAGACGGCGCCGGTCCCTCGGGTGCCGTCAGGGGGCGAGCTGCCCGGCCGCGGAATGCCGCAGCGCCACGGCGGGCGTCGTGGCCGCGGAACGCCGCCTCCCGGCTATGACGCGCTGGAGGGGCAGCCGAGCGGGCCGCAGGACGCGCTGGGGTGGCCGAGTGCGCCACAGGACACGCCGCAGCGGCCCAGCGCGCCACAGGACGCGCTGGAATGGCCCAGCGCCTCACAGGAGGCGCCGGAATGGCCCAGCGCCCCGCAGGAGGCGCCGGGGCCGCCCAGCGCGCCGCGGCGCCCGATGCACGCACAAGGACAGGGCCAAGGGGTGGCTCCGCGCCATGGCGCGCCGCAGAGCCGGGCTCGACACGCCCAGTCCGACCAGCAGGTGTGGCCTCCGGCCCCCCGTGAACCCGTCGGCGGCGTCACCCAGCCACTACCGGCGGTCCAGGGCCCCCTGCCCTTCGAGCCGCAGCAGAGCGCACCACCGTCGGGGCCGCCCACGCAGGCCGCCGCCGCGGTGGCCGGGATGCCGCACCAACCTCCGGACGATGCCTCGCCCGACGCGCCGCAGGCCACAGAGCGGGGGTCGCGGCGGGCCGCCGCACCCGGGGCGCGGCGTAAGCGCATGTTGCTGATCGCCGCCGGCGCCGTGATCGTCTCGCTCCTCACCACGGCCGCCCACTCGTACGACGGCTACCTCTTCTACGAGAAGGTCTCCACGAAAGAGACCAAGGTGACCATCGTCCCCGCCGGCCAGGCGGCCAAGCTGAACAACATCGAGTACCGGGCCACGATCGCGCCCACCAAGGCCCCCGAGGGCAGCACGACCGGTCCCGAGGTGGCCTGGCTGAAGGTCGACATCACGAAGAAGGCCCTCGACGAGGGCAGCGCCACCAAGACCGCCAAACCCGACGACGTCAAGCTGGAGGACGGCACCGGCCGTAGCTGGGTCGTGGAGAACGATTGGGTGGGAGATCCGCCGATCGACCGGATGGTGGTGGGCAAGGAGTACAAGATCCTGGGGGTGGCCAAGGTGCCGGCCTCGGTGGCGAACGCGGTCGAGCTCTCCTTCAGGCCGAGCAACTACCGCTCGGACACCCCCACGGAGGACCTCTTCAAAAAGGAGACCGTGGCGAAGCTGGAGAAGGACATCGACGTCCTCCGGTTCAGGCGCCGCTGAGGGCGCTCAGACGTCGTTGAGGGACTCGCCGTTGAGGCGGGCCCTCGTGGCCGCGATGTCGTACGTCGCCGCCAGCAGCGCCATGGTCAGCACGGTCACGATCATCTCGTGCACGAACCCCAGCGGCGGCCCCTGGAAGTACCACACCCACTCTTCCCGCGTGCCGACGAGCGTCCGCAGCCCCCGCTCGGCGTACTGACCGGCCACGTCGAGGGCCACGTAGCACAGGCACATCATGCCGAACAGCGGCAGGCCGCTCTTGAAGATCATCCGCAGCGAGTTGGCCAGCGGCAGCCAGCGGTCCCTGAACCCGCCGGTGAGCTGGTCGAACGACTTCTGCGTGAGGTCGTGGCTGCCTTCCAGCCGGTCCACGCCCTTCTCCAGGCGGGTGCCCTTGACCAGGGCGCGGGTCTCGTCGGAGTAGGAGCCGAAGACCAGCATCGCCACGGTGAGCCAGGCCAGCGGGACGGCGACGCCGTCGAGGACGAACGGCCAGACATCGCCGAAGAAGCCGGTGACGGTCTCCCACAGCGGCACGCTCTTCTGCGCCTCGGCCCAGACCTCCTCCGTGCCGGCGACCACGTTGCGGTGCTGCAGCCAGTCGGAGCGGGCCTTGGCGATGAAGAAGGTGGCGTTCAGGCCGTAGAAGACGAAGGCGAACTCGGAGAAGGCGGCGAGGAAGCCGTAGAACCTGCCCTTGCCCTGCTCGACGAGCTTCGCGAAGAGCCACTTCAGCCCGAACATGACGACCATCGCCCCCAGCGACACCCGCCAGTCGAGATCGATGAGCCCCCGGCCGACGGTGGAGTCCTCGCCGAAGAAGGACTGATCCATCATCTTGTCGAAGTGGTGGAACAGGTCCATCTGGTAGACGTCCCTGGCGTCCTCCGTCTGGAATCCCCACGACAGGTAGAGCACCGCGAAAGCCGGGGCCACCCGGTCGAGCACCCGGAAGAAGCGCTCCTGCTGCACGCCCTCATCGACCCTCGCGCGCAGCTCCCACAGGGCGCCGCGCAGGGAGTACAGCATGCCGGTGGTGACCGTCATCGCCGTGAGGATGATGAACGTGAGCAGCGTCATCACGACGACGAGGCGGACCTGCCTGAAGTCGCCGTACGCGACCTCGGTGGCGCCGTACAGCAGGGCGAAACGCGCGAGCTGGCCGGCGGCGAACCAGAAGATCAGCGGCAGGGCACACTTGCCCGCCAGTCGTAGGGTGTGCAGGGGCAGCGAGTACGGCGACGGCACCCTCTGAGCCGGCACAGGCCCAGGTCGGGGAGGCGCCATCACACCTGTCGATCCGGACATCTGCAGAATCGTATCGGTCTGTCCCTTCTGCCGCAGCCGCAACTCCCGAAAGCGCTACGGCCTGCGGACCGGACACGGGTGGGTGACGTGCCTGTTCGGGCAGCAAATGAGGCTCACCGTGGCGAACCTGCCGCCGGTCAGCCACTCACCCCATTGCACGTCCACGCCGCGCGGCAGGGCGTCTCTGGCGGACGCGAGCCGCTCGTCCAGGCCGACCCTGTCAGGATGCGTGAACGCGCCTTCGAGCCGGCGGTAACGGGAGCTCAGCCAGTCGAGCGCCGCGTCGAGGTCGTCGAACGTGGCCGCGATGCGCGAGCGCGGCTTGGCCAGCCAGTCGCCGGTCCGCATGGGCGGCACGGCGGAGCTGGAGAAGTCGGGCGAGCCTGGACGACGCTCCGCTTCCCTGTCACGCTCTTCCGCGCTGCCGGTCCAGGTGTACGCGTGCCAGTGCATGTGCCATCCACGATTACGCGTGCCGGTGCGGGTGTCATCGCTGGGCGGTGACAAAAGAATTATCAGCGGGGAAATGGCGGCCACGAAGTGTGACGCGTGCACCATGACTGTATGGAGCCGCAGCCCGCAATCGACGCCGACCCTCGGGTGGTGGGAGATCGCCTGCGGCGGCTGCGTCAGGAGCGCGGCGTGTCGCTGTCGGAGCTCGCCAAACGCTCGGGCGTCGACACGGCCACCCTGGCCGGCGCCGAGACAGGCACGCACAACCCGACGCTGGAGACGCTCTGGGCGATCACCGCGCAGCTCGGCGTGCCGATCGGGGCGCTGCTCGCCGAGCCGCCCGAGCCGCAGATCATGCGGGGCACGGCGATGGAGGCGGAGCTGCTCGAGGTGTTCGAGGACGACCGCGTCACGTACGAGCTCTACAGGGTGACCGTCCCGCCCGGCCTCACGCAGACCTCGCCCGCGCATCACGAGGGCGTGAGCGAGCACGTCACCGTCTTCGCCGGCACGCTCAGCGCGGGGCCCATCCACGAGCCGCTCACGGCCGGACCGGGCGACCACATCTCGTGGCTCTCGGACGTGCCGCACGGCTACCGGGCGCGCGGCCCCGACGTCGTACGCGCCACGCTCCTCATGCGTTACCCGGCCAAACCCTGAGCGGCCTACGAGGCGGGCCTGCAGGTGCGGCACGGGCGGTAACCGGCCGCCCTGGCCTGGGCGACGCTGCGGAAGCCGTGCCGGTGCCGGGGGGTGATGCGCCTGGCGTTGTGGCACGTCGGGAAGCACACGACACCCGTGGTGTCGCTGGCCAGGTAGAACACTCTCTCCTCGGCCAGCTCCCGCAACCGTGCCAGATCGGTCCCCTCGGCCAGCAGCAGCCGTTCCTTGGCCGCCGAGCCGAACACGTAATCGCCCACGGCACCGTCCGACCTGGTCACGCGGTGGCACGGGATCAGCAGCGGCACGGGGTTGCGGCCGAGCGCCGTGCCCACCGCGCGCACGGCCCCTGGCCGGCCGATCCGCTCCGCGATCCACGAGTACGGCCTGACCTCGCCGCGCGGGATCGTACGGGCCGCCTCCAGCACGTCACGCTGGAAGTCGCTCAGCCCGCGCAGGTCCAGCCGGACCTTGGAGGGTCTGCCGGTGCGCAGCGCGGGCACCAGTCCGGCGGGCGGGCGTTCGGCGGGCAGCAGCGGCCGGGCGAACCGCTTCCTGAACGCCTCGGCGAACCCCTCGCCCGTGTGCACGTAGGCCACGCCCTGGTCGGTGAACGCGACCCGGAGCTCCCCGATCGGGCTCGGCACGCCTACCCAGCGGGCCGCGATCCGGTCGAGCAGCCCCTGGGGCGGGTCGGCGGACAGCGCCGCGAGCGCGGTAAGCAGCCCGTCCGGCGCGTCGGAGCCTGGCGTCTCCGGTGCGCCGGGCAGTGGGTCGTGGGTCATCGGGCACCTCCCAGTGCGCGTAGCCGCCGCAGCCCGCGTGACACGTGCGACTTGACCGTGCCCTGCGGGATCCTGAGCACGGTGGCGATCTCGCTGACCGGCAGGTCGACGACGTGCCTGAGCACCACCGCGACCCGCTGCTCCTCGGGCAGCAGGCCGAGCAGCTCGGCCAGCTCGTCGCCGGTCTCGCGACGCACCGCGGCCTCCTCGACGTCCTGGCCGGGATCGGGTTCCTCGACCGGCTGGTCCTGCAACTCCGGTGGCGGCTTGCGGGACTTGGCCCTGGCGCAGTTGCGCCAGATGTTCATCAGGATCGTCATCAGCCAGGCGCGCGGCTGGAGCGCGGCGATGCGGTCACGCTCGTAGCCGGCCAGCGCCCGGTACGCCCGCAGGAACGCCTCCGCGGTGAGATCCTCGGCATCGGCCCAGCGCCCGCTCAGCCGCAGCGCGGTCGAGAAGACCAAGCCGCGGTAGGCGCCGTACAGCTCGGCGAACCCCTGGTCGAGGTCGTCGAGCAGCGCCTTGCGCACCGGATCGAGGCAGTCGGATTCACTCACACCTGCTACAACACCGCCGTGCCCGGATCGGTTGCAACGAAAGAGCCCGCGTCCTCGAAAGGACGCGGGCCCCCTAGGCTGGACGGCTCAGACGGCGACCGCGAGCGAGGAGACCTCGCCCAGCTTGGCCTCCACCTTGATGTCCCTGGTGACGCCGCCGCCCGCGATGATGCGGACGGTCCAGTCGCCGGGAGCGGCGAAGAAGCGGAAGATGCCCTCGTCGGACACGACGACCTCGCCGGTGAACTCGCCGGAGTGGTCGAGCAGACGCGCGTACGCCGTGCCGGCGCCCGTCACGACGCCCTGGATCACGGCCTGGGTGGCCAGGTCGATCCCGGCGGGCAGCGTGATGGTCTGCTCCGGCGCTCCGCAACCCTGTGCAGTGGTCATCAGCGGGCCTCCCCCAGCTCGATCGGCACGCCCACGAGCGAGCCGTACTCGGTCCACGAACCGTCGTAGTTCTTCACGTTGTCCTGCTCGAGCAGCTCGTGCAGCACGAACCAGGTGTGCGCCGAGCGCTCACCGATGCGGCAGTAGGCGATGGTGTCCTTGCCGAAGTCGACCCCGGCCTCGCCGTAGAGCGCGCGCAGGTCGTCGTCGGCCTTGAACGTGCCGTCGTCGTTGGCGGCCTTGGACCACGGGATGTTACGGGCGGTGGGCACGTGGCCGGCGCGCTGCGCCTGCTCCTGCGGGAGGTGCGCGGGAGCGAGCAGCTTGCCGGTGAACTCGTCGGGCGAGCGCACGTCGACCAGGTTGAGCTTGCCGATCGCGCCGACCACGTCGTCGCGGAAGGCGCGGATCTTGGTGTCCTGCTCCTGGGCCGCGTACTGCGTCTTGGCCCGCTCGGGCACGTCACGCACCAGCTCGCGGGAGTCGAGCTCCCACTTCTTGCGCCCGCCGTCGAGCAGCTTGACGTTTTCGTGGCCGTAGAGCTTGAAGTACCAGTACGCGTAAGCCGCGAACCAGTTGTTGTTGCCGCCGTAGAGCACGACGGTGTCATCGTTGGAGATGCCGCGGTCGGACAGCAGGGCCTCGAAACCGGTCTTGTCCACGAAGTCGCGGCGCACCGGATCCTGCAGGTCCTGCCGCCAGTCGACCTTCACGGCGCCACGGATGTGGCCTTTGTCGTAGGCACTGACGTCTTCGTCGACTTCGACGAGGACGACTCCAGGGGTGTCGAGGTTGGCCTCGACCCAGTCGGCGTCCACCAGGGCGGCGGAGCGGCTCATTTGGGAACCTCCATGTTGGCGGCGGGCAGTAGACGGCGAATGAGCAGGTACATCTCGCAGCCAAGGCAGAATCCGAAGGCTGCGTTGAGGAAGGCGGCGAGGAGAGCCCCGGCCGTGGCCACGAGGGCCAGCGGCACGATCCCGGCGAGGTATCCGGCCAGGCCCACGACCGCGAAGACGAGCCCCACCCCCTGCGCGAAGCGCGGCGGACGGGCGTCCTCGGTATCCTTCGGTGCGCTCTTGACGAACGTCTTGAAGAGCATCGTGTACGGCGAGCGCCACACGACTCCGAGCGCGAAGACCACCACCTGGGCGGCCAGCAGCCAGGCACTCTCCGTCACCAGAACGAGGGCGAGTACCAGAGTGGTGATGGCCGCGCCGAAACGCAGCGCTCTAGGGTCGGCACGCATCGAAGGATGCTCCTGAAGGGTCGACGGGGCGGACCTGATGTCCGCGGGATCGTCCTCAGGCAGCGCGACAGAGCGCGGTGGTCACGCGGCAGAAATCCACCGCGCGCCGCTTCGTCAGCAGCTCTGTCGTTGGGTTCATGCCGACGACACTACTCGGCGTCTCGTCATCTGTCACATCTCGTCCGGTTGGTGAGACAACTCTTGAGACGGCGGCGGTGTCACGGCCGCGGCGAGAGCCGCCAGGACGTCGGCCTTCCTGGGCTGGCCCGCGGCCTTCTTCACGATCTTTCCGCGCGTGTCGAGCACGAGGACCGTCGGCGTGCGCATGATGTCCAGCCGCCGCACGAGGTCCAGCCGGGACTCGGCGTCGATCTCGACGTGGGTCACCCCCGGCACGAGCTCGCTCACCTCGGCGAGGATCCGCCTGGTAGCCCGGCACGGCTGGCAGAACGCCGTGGAGAACTGCACGAGCGTCGCCCGCTCCCCCAGCCCGGCGCCGAGATCGGCCTCGGACAGCCGGTCTCCAGCCGTGTCACGCACACGTCCGTCGCGGCGCAGGCGAACCACCCCGATCACAGTGCCGAGCGCCAGGGTCGCCAGCGCCACCCACAATCCAGTCATCGCCTGGTGCAACCACGCAGGCACGCGATTACTTCCGCACCGGGACCCTGACGAGAACCTTCCCCGCCTGATCGACGACGTCGAACCTGGTGATGTCGCTCATGGGCAGCGACGTCGTGCGCTTGAACACGGTGCTCTCCCGGTATGCCGCCTGGCTGACCATCCAGCTCTCCGTGAAGTCGCGCCGCCCGTCTCCGGCGACGACGAGCAGGCGGCAGGTCGTGCCCAAGGGCACGCCGCCGACCTGCACGCCCAGGTCCGTGCCGCCGTGCTCATCGGGCCAGGCCGACACGGTGGCGTTGTAGCCGCTCGCGGCGTTCCTGCCGGTGAACTCGCGGCCGTCCACCGCCTCTCGCGGCGCCCTGCTCGGCAGCATGCTCGGCTTCCGGCTCGCGGACGGCTCAGCATCACTGGCCAGTGCCTTCGCCCGGCTGTCCTCGGGCGCGTCGAGCACGCTCGCCTGCGGCTGGGTGGCCATGGGGGCCGCCGCGGTCGTCGGCTGCCCTCCGCTGTCGTTCGCGACCGTCCAGACCGTGCCACCGAGCGCCAGCACCGCGACAGAGGCGGCCGCCACCAGCAGCAGCCGGCCGCGCCTGGTCCGCTTGGCGCGGTCGTTCAGCAGCCGGTCGAGCACCTGCCGCGGGGGGCTGGCCACCAGTTCGACATCGCGCTCCGACACCTTGCCAAGAAAGGAGGCCACGCTTTCGAGGTCGAGCAGTTCGGCTCCGCACTCCTCGCAGGTCGCCAGGTGCTGGTCGATCTCCAGCGCCTCCTCAGGGTCCAGCGCGCCCAGGGCGTGAGCGCCCAGGGCCAGCCGTACCTCCTCGCATGTCATCATGGCGCCAACCCCCGCTCCTCGAGGGCGAGCTTGAGCGCCCGCAACGCGTAGTAGGTACGCGACTTGACGGTGCCCGGCGGAATGCCCAGCGTCGCCGACGCCTCCTTCACCGATCGCCCCCGGTAGTAGACCTCCAGGAGCACCTCACGGTGCTCCTGCCTGAGCGCGGCCAGCGCCTCGGCCACCGCCCACGACTCGACCGCGCGCTCCAGATGGTCGTCGGCCGGCATGACCGCCAGCGCCTCGTCGCCGGTCTCCTGCGGTCTGGCCTTCTTCGCTCGATGCTGGTCCACGACGAGGTTACGGGCCACCGTGAACAGCCACGCGCGGATCGGCTTGCCGGACAGAGCCTCGGGATGTCGCCAGGCCCGCAACAGGGTCTCCTGCACGACGTCCTCGGCCCGGCCGGAGTCACCGGTCAGTCGCAGAACGTAGCCGTAGAGCGGCCCGGCGTGCTCGTCGAAGAGGGTCCTCACGAGTTCCTCGTCGGCGGTACCGGCTGCTGCACTCACGCCCTCTTCACGTACGCCGGGCCGGGCCGGTTCAATGTCATCCACGGATCGGCACGTCAGAAGCTTCGGCCGAGAACTCCAACCCTTCGGCCACGCTCTTGACCCCGGTCACCTTCACGTCGAAGGGCAGCTTGCCCTTGAACTTGATGGTGTAGGAAACGAACTGCGCGAGCTGGTCGGGCACGCCCTCGATCTTCTCCGCCTGGAGCTTGATGCCCCCGTCGGCCACTTCGACGCGCATCTCGGCGTTGAACTTCACCTTGTTCACCCCCACCGTCACCTCGCCCGACGCCGTGAGCCGCTCGCCGTTGCCGCCGATCTTGACGCCGCTGGGGGCGTACTTGTCGATCGTCGCCCTGGTCAGAACGCCACTGACGGCCACGCGCCGGGCCTGGATGTTGGCTCGGTTCTGGAGGACGTCCGCCAGGGGTGCCGTCACGTCGTAGGCGGCGCCCCGCAGGTTCTTGACCGGCACGCCGCCGTAGGTCAACGTGCCGAGATCGAACCGTACCTCGGGGTAGTGCCCGGAGATGGCCTGCGTGAGAAATGGGATGCCCTCAATTGTCACGGTCGGCGTGCCGGAGAGGTCGGACGCGGCCGCGATCCTGTTCGCGAGATCTCGCTCCACCCCGGCCACGGCGACCCTGTCGAGGGCGACAAGGAGGATGACCAGCACGATCAGGGCGACGATCAGCTTGCGCATGGGGCTACCTGTCTATGGCGGGGGTCAAGAGCCTATCGACTGGCATCACTCATTCCCCCGCGAAGCGACCCATCACCCCCCGGCGAACGGCGGCAGCACCTCCACCGTCACCCCGTCAGCCAGAACGACCTCGTCATGGGGCCGCTTGCCGACCGGGTGACCGTCCACGAGGAACGAGCAGCGCCTCACCACCCGAGCCAGATCGGCACGATTTTGTGTGATTTTCGTCATGAGTTCACCAAGAGTGACCGCCTCGAACGGCTCCTCCGCCACACCGGCCGCATCCTTGGCCGCAGCCCAATAACGTACTTTTCCCGTGGCCATGGGTACCTCACAATCGGTTTGTGGTCTATTGTGCGTCGCCGTTAACGAGCTTGTTTCAGGAGACGCGCTGTTCACCTGCCGGACGCGTAATGGACGCGACTTACTCGTGGGATATCCTCACCTACAGGACCTGGGCGACGTAGCCCCCGGGTCCTTGCGTGTTTGAGGAGGCCGTAATGAGCAACCTGCTCCTGCTGACCAACGCCCTCGAGCCGTCCGCCGAGGTGCTTCCGGCGCTGGGCTTGCTGCTCCACTCGGTCCGGGTCTCGCCGGCGGAGGCGTCCGCACTGATCGACACGCCTCCCGCCGACGCGGTTCTCGTAGACGCGCGCAAGGAGCTCGTGCAGGCCAAGAGCCTGTGCCGGTTGATCCGCACGACCGGCATCGACTGCCCGCTCCTCGTGATCGTGACCGAGGGCGGGCTGGCGGCGATGACCGCCGAGTGGGGCGTCGACGACGTGCTGCTCGACAGCGCGGGGCCGGCCGAGGTGGAGGCGCGCCTGCGCATGGCCACGGGCCGCATCTCGCAGGCAGCCGCGGAGGACGTGCCCGACGAGATCCGCAGCGGAGACCTGTCGATCGACGAGGCCACCTACACCGCGCGGCTGCGCGGCCGGGTGCTCGACCTCACGTTCAAGGAGTTCGAGCTGCTGAAATACCTCGCCCAGCACCCCGGCAGGGTCTTCACCCGGGCCCAGCTGCTGCAGGAGGTCTGGGGTTACGACTACTTCGGCGGCACCAGGACGGTCGACGTCCACGTGCGGCGTCTGCGCGCCAAGCTCGGCACCGAGTACGAGTCCCTCATCGGGACCGTCCGCAACGTCGGCTACCGTTTCGTCCCCGACCGCCAGGACACCGCCGCCGTCTGAGCCGATTGACAGCGGAGCCCGCTGATGTGACAAATTGTCGTTGAGGCTGTTTCGCGTCTGTCATAAGAGGACACCGCCGTCCCCAGATTGGTGGTGTCGGGGTGGGTCTGTTCCGGTCATTGGCCGACGAGGGCGCGAGACCTCGCGTCTTCCGGCGTAACGAGACCATTTGCTCGCCGTTGCGGCCCGCCAACCGGGTTTATGTGATCGACTACGGCTACGCCCGCGAGTACACCCCCGTCGGCGAGCGCGAGGCCATTCACGACCTCCGCGGCGACGGCGACCTCATCGGCGAACTGGCCTTCTGGAGCCCGGCCGAGCGTGCCAAGATCGACGCGCTGACCGAGCTGCGCGCCTGGCCCATCGACCTGCGCCGGTTACGCGAGCACGCCGCCGCCAGCCCGGCCGTGGCCACCGCGCTGGTGCAGGAGCTGTTCGCCAGGAACGTGGCGGCCCGCAGGCACGAGGCGCTCGCCCGCGCCCCCGTCGCCGCCCGCCTGGCCGTATGGCTGCTGCACCTCGACGAGCGTTACGTGCTGGCCTCGGAGTCGGCGCCGCCGCTGTCGATGGAGACGCTGGCCGACCTCGTGGGCAGCTCTCCTGACGTGGTGCAGCGGCAGCTCACGCAGTGGGTCCGGCGAGGCTGGCTGGTACGGCCCGGCTACCGGCGCCTGCGGATCGCCGACCCGTCCGCGCTGCGTGACGCGGCGGGCGCCTGGGAACATCTGTCGGCGCCGTGGCAGGGGAACGTGACGCCGTTCCTGACCCGACCGGGCACGATGGAGCCGCTGCCGGTCGGCGGGGTGCCGAAGCCGCGCCAGCTCCCCGCGGACGTGCCCGACTTCACCGGGCGCCAGCAGAGCCTCGACCTGCTCACCGACTGGCTGGAGCGGCCCAGGCGGACGAACACCATGGTCGTGCAGGGCCTGCCGGGCGTGGGCAAGACCGCGCTGGTGACGCACTGGGGGCACCTGCACGCCGACCGGTTCCCCGACGGGCAGATCGTGATCGACCTGCGGGGACAGTCACCGAGCCAGCCGCCGATGACGCCGGCCGAGGCGCTGGGGCAGATCCTGCGTTCGCTCGGGGTGGGCGAGCACATGCCCGCCGACGACGGTGCCGAGCTGATGCTGCTCTACCGCAGCAGGATCGCCGGGCGCCGGCTGCTGCTCATCCTCGACAACGCCGCCGACCCCGCGCAGGTGCGGGCGCTGCTTCCGGGCGGCAAGGACTGCGTGGTGCTGGTGACCAGCCGCACGCGGATGGCGCCGCTGCGGGCCACCGGGCACGCCGACCTCATGGACCTGCCGGTGCTCGACCCGGGCAACGCGGTGGCGCTGCTGGTGGCGGTGCTCGGCGGGAACTCGCCGCGGGCCGCCGACAGGGACACGCTGGCCGAGCTGGCCGGGGTGTGCTCGTACCATCCGTTCGCGCTGCGGATCTCGGCGGCCAAGCTGGCCGAGAACCCCGGGCTGAGCGTGCGGGAGCGGGTCCAGGAGCTGCGCAGGCCGGGGCGGCTGCTGGTGGGCGACCCGGAGGAGGCGTTCAGGTCGGCGCTGGACCTGGCGTACGAGTCGCTGAGCCCGGGGCAGCGGCGGGCGTTCCGGCACGTGGGGCTGCTGCCCGGGCGGGACTTCACGCCCGAGGTGCTGGCCGCGGCGCTCGGCGTGCCGGTGAGCGAGGCCGTGGTGGCGGTGGAGGGGCTGCACCGGGCGTACCTGGTCGAGCCGCTGGCCGGGCCGCGCTACCGGGTGCATGACCTGGTCAAGCGGCTGGCCAGGGAACTGGGCAGGCACGCGGAGGCCGGCGTGCGGGAGGCCAGGGTGCGGCTGCTCGACCACTACCTGGCGAAGGCGACGGACCCCGCGACGCCGCCCGAGTGGTTCGAGGCGGAGCGGCGCTCGCTGGTGTCGGCCGTGCGGATGGCCGAGGAGAGCGGCGCGCAGGGGATGGCGTGGCGGCTGGCCGAGGCCGTGTTCGAGCCGTTCAGGGAGCTGCGTTACTACGAGATCAACCTGGAGGTCCAGCAGGCCGGGCTGACCTCGGCGATGCAGGTCAGCAACCGGCGGGCGATCGCGCTCATGCGCAGCAACCTCGGCTCGATCCACCGGGACATCGGTCCCTCGACGCTGGCTGCCAGGTTCATCGGGGAGGCACTGGACGACTTCGCCTCGCTCGGCGACGGCGAGGGACGGGCCCGCGCGCTCAACGACCTGGCGGAGGTGCACGGCATCGCGGGCAACAACGAGGAGGCGCTGAAGTGCGCCGGCGAGGCGCTCGACCTCTACCGGGAGATCGGCGACCTGGCCGGGGTGGCGAACTGTCTGCACACGCTCTCGCGGCTGCACCTGTCCCAGGAGCGGTACGAGCCGGCGCTGCAGCACGCCGGCCAGGCGCTGGAGGTGCGCGAGGAGCTCGGCGACCGGAGGGGCACGGCGCAGAGCCTGATCATCCTGGCCACGGTGCGGCGGGATCTGGGCGAGCCCAACGCGGCGCTGTCGGAGGGCCTGGAGGCGCTGTCGATCTGCCACCAACTGGGCGACGAGCACGCCGAGGCCGAGACGCTGCTCTGCCTGGCCGAGATCTACGACCTGCTGCGGCTGCCGCACGACGCCCGGCGGGACGCCGAACGGGCGCTGGCCGGGTACACGGCGACGGGCGACCAGCACGGCTGCGGGCGTGCCCTGTGCGCGCTCGGGCGGATCGCGCGCAACGGCTCACGGTACGACGAGGCGCTGGCGTACTACGAGCAGGCGCTGGCCGTCCAGGTCGAGCTCCACCACGAGCAGGGCAAGGCGGAGACGCTCGGGGACATCGGGCTGGTGCACTGGCGGCTGGCGGACTACCTCCGGGCCGACGACTACCTCAACCAGGCGCTCGCGATCAGCCGCGTGATCCGCGACGAGCCGGTGGAGGCCCGCATGCTCAACCGGCTCGCCAGGGTGCGACGGCGGCAGGGGCTGCCGCACGTGGCGTTCGTGTACGCCCTCGAGGCCCTGGACATCGTGCAGGGCCTGGGGAACCGGCGGGCGGAGGCGGACGTCCAGGAGACGCTGGCGAACACGTACCTGTCGCTGGGGCAGCACCAGCCTGCCCTGGCGGCGGCCAAGGCGTCGCTGGCGATCAGGGAGGAGCTGCGGGACAACCGGGCCAGCGCGCTGCTGTCGATGGCGCAGGCGCTGCACACGGCGGGCAAGCCGCAGGCGGCGCTGAAGCTCGCGTGGGAGACGGTCGAGCTGCAGAACGAGACCGGCACCAAGGACCGGTGGGCGGCGGCGCTCACGACACTGGCCATGGTGCTGCTGGACCTGGATCTGGCCGAGGAGGCGCTGGTCCACGCGGGCCAGGCCAGGGACGTCCACCTGGAGTGCGGGACCAGGCGGGACCTCGGGTGCGCCCTGCGGGCGCTCGGCCTGATCTCGGCCAGGCTGGGGAACCGGGGTACGGCGGCCGGGCATCTCCGGGAGGCTCTGCGGCTGCTCGAAGAGGTGGGGGACGTCTTGGAGGCTCGGCGGGTGTCGGTGGAGCTGCGCGAGCTCGGGGCGGTGCATGGGTCGCCCTGAAATATCGCTAAAAGTCGTGAAATCTCGGATGTGAGGTCGGAGATCTTATCCGGAAATTTCCGTTAGCTGGTGCCACCAGCTGCTCCAAACGGAGGTGATCCGGATGCTCAAGAACCATCTGCGTCGAGACCTTCAGTGGCTGAAGCGCCAGGCGCGTAAGGACAGGCGGATCACCACCGCCGTACTCGCCGGGGTGCTGGCCGCCTGGGTCCGTCAGCTGCCGCCGCCGGATCTCCTGAGCGGGTCCCCGGTCCTGCTGGCGCTGTCGCTGGGGCTGGTCGGGGGCTCGGGTGCGGCCTGGATGATGTCGGCGTACTTCGTCACCAGGTCCGTCAAGGCGCGGAAGGAGCCGGCGGAGCAGCTCCGGTGGATCTCCAGGATCAGCCGGGGGAAGGAGTGGGCGTTCTGCTCGCTCAGCGCCTATGTGGCCTGGCACCTGCTGCAGTTCGTCACCGCGCTGGTGCTGGGCTGACCCGGGACGGCGGCGGGGTGCCACCTTGGACTGGGGCCGGGTGGCACCCCGCCGTCTCAGGCCAGCCGGGCCTTTTCGAGTGCCTTGATCCGGATGCCCGTGGCCGTGAGGACGAACTGGACGATCTCCGCCGCGTCCAGCTCGGCCGTGCCCAGGTCGACGTCGGCGTGGGCGTCGCACCACTCGACGATCCGGAGGGGGTCGGCGAGCGGGGCGGCGAAGTGGACGAGGCTGACGTACCAGCGGTCGCGTACCCTGCCGTGCTCCAGGTCGCGTACGCCGCGGGACTCCATCGCGTGCGCGAAGCGCTTCCACAGCGTGGCCAGCGTGTCGTCCTCCGGGTGGCCGCAGACCAGGACACCGCCCGCATGGGGACTCACGCCGGCCAGGCGCACCCTCGCGGGCGCGAGCCCGGCTGCCGCCTCGGCCAGCGCGTCTCCGTAGACCCTGCGCAGGGAGTCGCCGGCGGGGATCCGGTCGCGATACGGCTCCAGGGACCTCAGCGTGACGTGCAAGGCCCGCCGGCCGTGCACCCAGTGCCCAGGCGCCTCTATGGTCCCGGCCAGCTCGGCCAGCCGGTCAAGCACCTCGCCCGAGGGGCGCAGCACGGCCGCCGCTCCCCACCGCCGCGCGCCCTCCACCATGGGAGAGTCGTGGGTCGCCTGGTCCGCCAGCAGGGCCGCCCGTCCTCTGGCCCGAAAGTCGGCGAAGTCGGACATCTCGGCAGTATATGGATCACGCCATGCGGTCGCAGTGGAAACGTGGCGCGAGAGGTGGCTGGGCGCGGGGTCAGGCGCGCAGGCCCAGGCGGACGATGGCCAGCATGCGGGCCCTGGCGACCGGGTCCGCGGCTCCCCGCTCCCGGTCTATGCAGCCCGTGAGCAACGCCTTCACGTCGGCCATGTCGGCGTCCGCGCGCACCGCGCCGGCGCCTTGCGCCCGCTCCAGCAGCCCGCGCCAGGCCCCCATCACGTCGTACTTGCCGTCCGCCGCCACGGCCTCGAAGTCGAACCCGGCGCCCGCGAGCGCGTCCACCAGACCGCGGTTGGCGGCTCCCTCCTCGACCATGGTGGCGAAGAACGCGAAGAACGCCTCCTCCTCCCCCTCATGCTCCGACAGCTCCGCCGCCTGCCGTACGAGCTGCTCCATCCGGTCGAGCAGGATCGCCTGGAACAGCGACTCCTTGGTCGGGAAGTGGCGGCTGACGGTCCCCGTGCCCACGCCCGCGCGGCGGGCGATCTCGTGAACGGGCACCGACAACCCCTCCGCAGCGAACGTCTCTGCCGCCACCTCCAGGACGCGTGCCCTGTTGCGCTGGGCGTCGGCACGCAATGGCCTGCTCATGCGGAAGACTCCTGGCTCGATAGACAACCGGGACGGCCGTCCCGTATATTTCCGAATAACCGGGACGTCCATCCCGATTCTATTCCCCTACAGGAGACACATCATGCGCATGGTCAAACTCGGCGGCGGCCTGGAGGTCTCCGCCCTCGGCCTCGGATGCATGGGGCTGAGCGAGTTCCTCGGCCCGACGGACAGGGACGAGTCGCTCGGCACGCTCAGGAAGGCCGCCGAGCTCGGCGTCACCTTCCTCGACACCTCCGACTACTACGGCGTCGACTTCGCCAATGAGCACCTGATCGGCGACTTCCTGGCCGAGCGGAAGCGGGAGGAGATCACGGTCGCCACGAAGTTCGCGGCCATCCGGGCTCCCGGGACCGGCGAGCTCATCGGGGTCCGCAGCGACCCCGAGTACGTGCGCAGTGCGTGCGACGCGAGCCTGCGCCGCCTGGGCACCGACCACATCGACCTCTACTACCTGCATCACCCCGACTACACCACGCCCATCGAGGAAACGGTGGGCGCCATGGCCGAACTGGTCGCCGCCGGCAAGGTTCGCCACCTCGGCCTGTCCAACGTGTCGGCGGAGCAGCTCCGCGCCGGGCACCAGGTGCATCCGATCACGGCGGTGCAGAACGAGTGGTCGCTGTTCACCCGCGAGTACGAGGACACGGTCGTGCCTGTCTGCGCCGAACTCGGCATCGCGTTCGTCGCTTACTCTCCCTTCAGCCGTGGCTTCCTGACCGGCCGCCACACGTCCACCGAAGGGCTGGCGGAGGACGACATGCGGCACGGCCTGCCCCGGTTCGACGCCTCGAACGCCGGGCACAACGCCGCCCTGCTCGCCCCCGTCCGGCGTGTCGCGGAGGCGCGCGGGGCGACGATGGCCCAGATCGCCCTCGCCTGGCTGCTGCAGCGGGAGGAGGTGCACGGCATCCCGGTCGTGCCCATCCCCGGCACCAAGAGCCCGGGGCGGCTCGTCGAGAACGCCGGCGCGGTCGGCATCGAGCTGACCGCCGAGGAGCTGGCCGCGCTCGACCCCATCGCCGCGCAGGTCGCCGGCGATCGTATGCCGCCGCCCGCCGAGCTCGAGTGAGCGGGCGATCGTGTGCCGCCGCCTGAACTCGGCTGAACCGGCGTCAGCCGGACGGGCGACGGGCCGAGCGGTCTCCGTTGATGAGGTCGAGCAGCGCCGGGACCCAGTGGTCGCCGTAACGTTCCCGAAGCTCCGGACGCCTCCAGTCCGCGCCGCTCACCCGGCCCCGGCAGAGCGCCGTGCCACACCGGCACTCCATGCTGAAGCCGGGTGCGGCGGTGCTGGTGGCGTAGTCGTTGGTGACCTCCTCACCGGCGCGGAGGTCGCGGCGGGCGGCCAGCGTGTACGGGCCTGCCCACCACAGGTTCGGGTCGCAACTGTGGTTGCTCTTGCCGATCGGCCGCCCTGGGGGCAGGACCAGGTGGAGGTTCCCGTAGGCGGCGATGGCGTCGACGTAAGGGACGGCGGGGTCGTCGAACAGCTCCTGGAGCCGCTCCCACGTCACCAGTCTTCCGCCCAGGTGGGCGACGACGGCGCCGGCGGGGATGGCGGCCGTGGCGAACAGCCCGTCGCCGGAGATGGGCGAGGGCCTCACCTCCAGGTGCGGGTGCAGCCGGCAGTCGGGCTCCGGATCTTCGAGCACACGCCCAGGATGGTGCAAGACGGAGCTTGCGGGGAAGTCGAAGGAAGAGGTTGAAAGGGAGGTGTGGCAGGTGGAGGGCGATCTGGTCATTCCTGACGCCGCTCAGGGAGTGGTGATATTCGCGCACGGCAGCGGCAGCAGCCGGCACAGCCCACGCAACCGTTACGTGGCCGAGGTGCTCAACAAGGCAGGGCTGGGCACGCTGCTGTTCGACCTGCTCACGCCCGGCGAGGAGGCCGACAGGGCGAACGTCTTCGACATCGGGCTCCTGGCCGAGCGGCTGCTGCAGAGCACCGCATGGGTACGCGAGCAGGACACGGCGGCGGGGCTGCCCATCGGATACTTCGGCGCCAGCACCGGCGCGGCGGCGGCGCTGTGGGCGGCGGCCGAGCCGGGCAACGACATCTCCGCGGTCGTCTCACGCGGCGGGCGGCCCGACCTGGCGGGGCCTCGGCTCGCGGCGGTACGCGCCCCTGCCCTGCTCATCGTGGGCGGCAGGGATCCGATCGTGGTGAAGCTGAACGAAGAGGCCCAGCGGCACCTGCGTGCCGAGAGCCGGATCACCATCGTTCCCGGGGCCACCCACCTGTTCGAGGAGCCCGGCGCCCTGGAGGCCGTGGCCGAGCACGCCAAAGACTGGTTCTCGACCCACTTCACCGGTCCCCGATGAGGCGCTCGACGTCCCGCCCTGCGGGACGGGGTCGTTGCCTGTCTCTGTGTGAGCACATAGCGAAATCACTTAATTACATTGCTGTGATCCACTGTTTGTGAAAACGTCGAGTGCGGAGGACATCCGACTCGACGGCGGTTGTGGACGTGCCACTTCTTGAGCTCTCCGGCCTCACCTGGGAGACGCGTGGGACTCGCCGCGGGCTCCCGCCCGGCCCCCTGACCGTCGACTCAGGGAGCACCGCCGTGGTGGTGGCCGCCGACTGCGCCGAGGCGGACACGTTCACCGACATCCTGCTCGGCCTGGAGATGCCCGACGACGGCCTGATCCGGGTCGGCGGCGAGGAGGTCACCATGCGGCTGCCGGTCGATCGCAAGATCGGGCTCGTCCCGGCCGGAGCGGGGCTGCTGCCGCACCTGACCGTGGAGCAGAACCTCTCGTTCGCCGCCGTCTCGCTCACCCGTGGCTCGGTCGCGTACATGGCCAAGCAAGCGAAGATCGAGGGCTTCCTGCGGTCCAGGCCGCACGAGCTGGCCCACGACGAGCGGCTGGACATCGCGGTGGCCCGCGCTCGGCTGCTGCCGATACGGGTGGTGGTGGTCGAGGACCGCACGGGCTACGGGCCCTGCCACGCGGCCGTGAGCGCGGCGCTGCGCACCAATCCCGACCTGGCCGTGCTGGTCGTCGCCGATGACAGGACCAGGGTGGCCAGCCTTGCTTCCCCTTCGCGTTTCTGGGAGATCGCCGATGTCCCTGAGCCGTAGAGCGTTCCTTGCGGCGATCCCGGCGGCGGCGCTGACCGGCTGCGCCCGCGAGCGGCCCCTGCAGGTGGCGGTGGTGTGGAGCGGCGAGGAGCTGAGGCGCTTCCACGAGGTGGTCAACGAGTACGGATCCGTCAGCGTCTATTCGGCGGGCGACAACATCGGCGCCCTGCTGCGCGGGCCGGCGCAGGAGGTCCTCCCCGACGTGGCCGTGATCCCCCGGCTGGGCCTGCTCTTCGATCCGTTGATCCGGCGCCGTGTCAGGCCGCTGAGTGGCAGGTCCGGCCAGCCGGAGTTCTGGCGCGGGCTCGTGACGCCGTCCGGCAGCGGCGGGCAGCTCGGGGCCTGGTTCAAGATCGCGAACAAGTCGCTCATCTGGCACCGGACCGGGCAGGCCACCCAGCCCGCGAACCTGGCCGACTGGCGGCCCACCCGGCTGGCGATCGGGGCGGCCGACGGGTGGGTGCTCAGCGACTGGCTCGAGAACGTGCTGCTGGCCTACGCCCCCGCGGTGTACCGGAGGCTGTATCCCTCACTGGACAATCCTGACGAGTGGCGCGCGCCGGAGATCACGGAGGCGCTCGCGCTGCTCGGCGAGATCTGGCATCAGGCGTTCACCCCCGAGCAGGGCAGGCGCGCGCTCACCATGCAGTTCCACGACTCCATACTCGACGTGTTCGTCTACCGCACCGCCGACCTGGTGGCCGCGCCCGACTTCGCCCTGCCGGTCATCAAGCGTTACGCCGGCGAGGGCGTCGCGGCGTCCTTACGATTCCCTGCCTACGCGGGGAACCCGCGCCCGCTGGTCGTCGGCGGCGACGTGGCGGTGGCGATGAACGACGGCGCCGAGAAGGCGGTCAACTTCGTCAACTGGCTGACCGACCCGCGCACGCAACCCGGCGCGCTGACCCGCTGGGTGCAGGACGGCGGTTTCCTGACCCCGTTCCCTGACGAGCTGAAGTCCGGCGCGAACCTCCAGTACGACCTGTCCGACCGGCTCATCGGCGGGCTGGAGGGCGGCGACGGGCGCGGGCTGTGGCGGGTGCTCACCGAGTTGTTCACGGACGTCACCGTCAACGGGGTCGATCCGGCCACCGCAGCGGTCACGGCCCACGACAGACTCGTCGCCGGCAGCAGGGACGGTGCCCTGTGAACGCCTTCATGTTCGAGGTGGCGTCGCATCACGACGCCAGGATCCCGGTGGTCAGGCACGGGATAAGCCGCTGGCGGGCGACGCTCTACCTCCTGCTCGCGGTCCTGCTGTCGGCGGGCGTCATCCTGGTCCCGCTCTGCGCGACAGTGGTGCTCAGCCTCTCCCACGGGCTCGGCGCGTACGACGTGCTGTTCGACGGCAAGGTGCTCCAGGCGCTCGGCAACTCGTTCGTGTGGCTGGTGCTGGCCGTGGTCGTGTGCGCCGTGGGGCTCGGCCTGGCCTGGCTGGCCAGGAACGCGGGCCCGGTGCTCGGCGGCGTGCTGCGCTTCCTGCTGGTGCTGCCGGCCGCCGTCTCCCCGCTCACCACGGGCGCGATCTTCCGGCTGATGTTCGACACCAACCCGCGGCGTGGCCTGGTCAACGCGCTCTTCGGCACGGAGGTGGCCTTCCTCGGCCCCGTGTGGATCTGGCTGGTGTTCGGGCTGGCGCTGATCTGGCAGTGGGCGGGGGTCGCGTTCCTGGTCTTCCACGAGGCGCTGGCCCGGATGCCCACCAACCTGCTCCGGATGGCCAGGGCGTTCGGCGTGGGGCGGCGGCGCAGGCTCTGGTCCGTCGTGCTGCCCGCGCTCGCCGGGCCGGCCGCGCTGGCGTACCTCTTCGCGCTGGTCGCGGCGGCCCGGGTGTTCGACGTCGTGCTGATGGGCGCGCCCGGGTCGATGCAGGCCGAGATCGAGGGCGGCGGGCTGTTCTGGTGGCGGCACCACGGCGACCTGGGCGACACGCGGGCCTCCGCGCTCTCCGTGGGGCTGTCCGTCCTCGTGGCGGTGATGGCGGTGCCCGCGCTGTCCGGGCTGCGCGGGCGGGTGAGCTGGGCCGAGCCGGTGGCCGCCGCGCCTGCGCGGAAGGGCTGGCGGGTGTGGGTGCCGTGCGTGGCGGTGTCGGTGCTGTGGGTGCTGCCGTTCGCGGTGCTCGTGCTGACCTCGCTGCGCGACCCGGTCGCCGCGGCGCTGTCCGGGTGGTGGAGCGGCGGTCCGTGGACGCTGGGCTCGTACGCGGAGGCGCTGGCCGACGGTGGATTCGTCGGAGCGCTCGGCACCACGTTCCTGCGGGCCTTCGTGGTCGTTTGCCTGGTGCTGCTGGCCGCCGTGCCGGCCGCGTACGTGCTGGCGCACGAGCACCTGCTGCCGCGCCGCGCCTGGCGGCCGGTGCTGCTGGTCGCGGTGGCCCTGGCCGTGCTGCCGCCGCAGGCGTTCGCGGTGCCGCTGCAGCGGTGGCTCAGCCCGGTCGTCGGCACCGCTCCCGCGCTGGCCATCGTGCACGCGGCCCTGGTGATCCCGCTGGCGGTGCTCGTGCTGCACAACGCGTTCGTCCGCGTGCCCGCGCCCATGCTGGCACGCGACCGCTGGGAGCTGTTCCACGTCGTACGCGAGGCGCGCCCGGCCGTGGTGCTGGCCGGAGTCCTGGCGTTCGTCCTGGTGTGGAATGACACGGTCGTCGGGCTGCTGCTCAACTGGCCGGCGGGCGACCACCTGCAGCTGATCCTGCTGGAGCAGTCGCGCCACTTCATGAGCGCCGCGAGCGAGCTGGCCGCGGAGTCGCTGATCGCGACCGCGGTGCCCGTGCTGGTGGTCATCGCCACTGCGCGGTGGCTGTACCGGGGGCTGACGCGAGGGGTGCGCCGATGACGGATATCTCGCGAAAGGACCGCCTGCACTTCCGCCTGTCCCAGCTCTCCCGGCAGGCCGGGGCGCACCTGCCCGAGCTGGGACTGGGCGGCCTGGTGACGGTGGGCGGCACGGTCCTGCTGCTGCAGGAGAAGCTGATCGAGCGGGTGGCGGAGTGGCTCCCGCCCTGGCTGATCGTCATCCTGGTCCTTTCCCTGCCGGTCGCGGCGGGCTGGCTCACCCACCTCGTACGCCGCCGCAAGACCCCGCCCCCGCCGATCTCCCCACGCCAGTCGTTCCCCGGCGAGATCGACGGGCCCGTCGGCAGGGACGCCGAGATCCAGCAGGTCAAGGAGCGGGCGCAGGAGCACGGGATCGTCGTCGTGCAGGGCGCGATGGGGGTGGGCACGTCCGCGGTGGCGATCCTGGCCGCATGGGGGCTGACCGCCGACACCCGCAAGCAGCGCTACGCCGACCTCCGCGGGCCTGACAGGGAGGATCCGGAGACGCCGCTGAGCGTGGCCCAGCGCGTGCTGCGTACCCTCGGCCTGCCGCCCGGTGCCATCCAGGAGCCGCAGGACGCGACCGCGCAGGTGGTCAACGCGCTCACCGGCACGGACCGGGTGCTCCTGCTCGACAACGTCAGCACGTGGAGCCAGGTCGCCTGGCTGCCGCTCAGCGTGCCGGGCGCGCGCATCGTGGTGGCGGGGACGTTCACCGACGAGCTGCCTCAGCACATCCAGCCCATCCGGCTCGGCCCGCTCGCCCCGGAGGACGGGCGGCGGCTGCTGGCCCGCCACGTCGGCGACGAGCGCGTCAACCACGACCCCAAGGCGCTGGGGCTGCTGGTGGACGCCTGCCTCGGCAGCCCGCTGGAGATCGTCAGGATCGGCCGCTGGCTGGCCCGCAACCCGAAGGTCACCCTCCAGTCCCTGGTCGACGACCTGCGGAGCGTGCCCGTCGACAAGATGCTCGACTTCGTGCTCGAGCGGAGCGTCACACAGCTCAGGCCGATGGCCAAGCAGCTGTTCGTCCTGCTGGCGGGGCTGCCGATCGCCGAGGTGGACCACCTGGCGGCCGCCGCGCTGCTCGGCGTGCCCTCCGCCGAGGACACGATCCGGGAGCTGGCCGACCTGGGCCTCGTGGAGACCGTACGGATGACACGTGTCAGGGTGGCCGGCGCGTTCCGCGGCGGCGGCACGCCGCTGGAGGCCGCGGCCTGGCGGCGCCTCGTCGAGCACTTCGCCGACGAGGCCGACTCGTACGCCGCCCTGCTGCCCCGCGACGAGGCCCGCGCCTGGTTCGCGATCGAGGACAGGGTCCTGCTGCAGGTGCTGGCGCTCGGGAACCCCGTACCCAAGACCGCGCGGGCGCTGGCGCGGATCGCGGACGGGCTGGAGACGTGGTTCCGGCTCGAACAGCGGCACGAGGACCGGCTGCGGGCGGCGGAGGCGCTGGCCAAGGCGGCCAAGGCGCTGCGCGACGAGCACGTTCAGGCAACGGCCGAGCTGCGGCAGTGCGCGATCCTGCTCACCTGGGGAGACCCGCAAAAGGCGCGCCAGCACTTCAATCAGGCGGCCGCGCTGCGCGTCACGTGGCCTGCTGAGCTCCACCTGCAGCACGCGGCCATCCTGCTGGCCGGCGGCGACGAGTTCACCGCCGTCGAGTCGGCGCTCGTGCTCTACGGGCAGGCGCTGTCCGGTGGCGACCTCGCGGGTCACTCACTCCGGCTGACGAACGTGGCCGCGCTGCTCCTGCGCAAGGGGCAGACGCTCGAGCACGACAGGCACGGCCCCGAGGCGCACCGCCTGTACGCCGACGCCCGCGCCGTGCTGTTCGAGTCGCTGGACCTGGCGGGGCGGGCCTCGGACCCCAGCGCGGCGGCGCACGCGCAGGAGCTGCTCGCGCTCGCGCATCACTACCTGGGGCTGTCCTTCGACGCGAAGTCCCATCTGAAGGAGGCCGAGCGGCTCTACGCGGAGACCGCGGATGAGGTCGGGCGGGCCCGCTGCCTCGTGCAGCGGGCCGGGGCGCTGCTGGACGAGCCCGATCACCAGCCGGATGAGGTGGTGGCGCTGCTGGAGGAGGCGGAGCCGCGGCTGCCCCCGGCGGGGGTGAGCATGGCGCTGACCCACCTCCACCTGGCCCGGCTGCGGCCCGAACGGGCCGCGGAGCACCGGGCGGCAGGGCTGGCGGCGCTCGCCCCCTGGGACGGGATCGCGGAGCCGCGGCAGGTCAGCGAGCTGCGGGCGAGCTTATCGGCTCTCTGATCTCATACTTGGACGGTGGCCAGGGTGCGGCCGTCGGAGGTCTCGATCGTGAAGTGGTTCAGCTCGGACTGCGGGAGGCTGGTGCCGCCGTGCAGCACCAGGGGGTCGGGAGAGCCGGGCACGCCGTACCCCTTGGCGGGGACGCCCCAGCTCGCCACCGCCTCGGAGCGGCCGTCATTGCCCACCGCCATGAGCCGGCACTGCAGCGGGCCCTTGACGCCCTTGAGCTGCAGCGCGACGTGGGTGCCCCAGCCCTTGTCCTCCAGGCCGACGAGGGCGGACACGCCGGTGGTGGGGTCGGTGGCGGAGTACGTGCGGCCGGTCATGAGGAGCGCGGCGGCCGGGCTGTGGATGCTGTCGGGGTTCGGGCCGCTGGTCATCGAGTTGACCGCCAGGAACACACCGGCCGCGACGACGAGGCAGGCGGCGGCGGACATGAACGTGCGGTGCAGCCGCCGGCGACGGCGCTCGGTGGCGGCACGGCGTACCAGGAGCGATTCGACCTGGGGGTCCTGCGGCTGGGGCAGGAGATCGTCCGGGTGCACGCCCTTGATCAGCTCCCCCATCGCCGCGAACGCCCCGGCCTCCTCCGCGCAGCTGGCACAGCCGTGCAGGTGGCGTTCGAACTCGGCGCGTTCTTCCTCGCCGAGCAGGCCGAGCGCGTACGCGGCCACGTCCTCGTGACGCACCTCGGTCATGAGCGCGTCACCCCCTTTCCCCGTGACTTTCGTCGTGACGCGGCTCAATGGTCATGGCGGCGTCACCCCCCTTTCCTCCAGCGCCACACGTAACGCGCGCATGGCGTAGTACACGCGGGACTTCACGGTGCCCACGGGCACGCCGATGATCTCCGCGGCCTCCTGGACCGTGCGATCCAGCAGGAACGTCTCCGTGAGCACCTGGCGGTGGGCCGGCGAGAGCGAGAGCATCGCGTCCGTCACGACGATCTCGCGGAGCAGCCGCTCGTCCTCCGCCGCCACGGCGTTGGCGCGTTCCGGAACGTCCTCGACGGTGTCGAGCGGGCGCGAGCCGGAGCGCCGCCGGTTGTCGATCACCACCCGGCGGGCCACGGTCGCCAGCCAGGGCATGAGCGAGCCGGACTCGGTACGCAGGTCGTGGATGTTGCGCCAGGCGCGTACCAGGGTCTCTTGCACGACGTCCTCGGCCCAGCGCCGATCGCCCCCCGTCAGGCGGACGGCGAAGGCCATCAGGGGAGCGCCATATTCGCGGTAGAGGGCTCGGACCATGGCCTCGTCGGTCACGCGGTGGTTCACCCCGTGGCTCCTCGCGCTGCGGATATCCCGAAATATCCCGCCGATATTGGAATTCTCACTTTAGCCACCAGAAGGAGCAGAGGGCTGGCACTTTGCGCTTCTTGCTGTACGTGAGCCGGGTGCGTGACCTAGGACCATCGGCGTAGAGCGTCTAGGGCCGGCAGCCGATCCGGAACGGCCCCGCGCCTGCCGATACTCCTCGTCATGTCGATCGTCTCCACGGAGCGCCAGTCGGGCGTGCGGCCGTTTCTCGTCGGGATGTTCGTGGACGCCCTGGGCAATGGCCTGTACGTCCCGCTCACCCTGCTGTTCATCCACACGGTCACCGGCCTGCCCATGACCGTGGTCGGGCTGGGGGTGACGGCGGCGGCCGCGGCGGGACTGGCCGCCAATCCGGTGGCCGGCGTGCTCATCGACCGGTTCGACGCACGGCGTGTGCTGATGGGCACGTACGTGCTGCGCGGAGTGGGCTTCGCCGCGTACCCGTTCGTGGACGGCTTCGCCGGGCTGATCGTCGTCGCCGCGCTGGTCGCGATCGGGGATCGGGCCTACTATCCCGCCTCCGGCGGCTACATCTCGGTCCTGGCCACGGGCGCGGACCGGGACCGGCTGTACGCGCTGATGTCGACCGCCAGGAACGTCGCGTTCGGCCTGGGCGGGCTGCTGTCGGCGGGGGTGGTGTCGCTGGGCGGCACGACCGGCTTCGTGATCATCGCGTCGGTCAACGCGGCCAGCTTCGTCGTGGCCACCGGGTGTCTGGTTCTGTCGGGGCGGCGCGCACCGGTGGATCCGGCGCCCCGGGAGCGGGGTGGGTATCGGCGGGTGCTGGCGGACCGGCCCTTCGTCGGGCTGGTGGCGGCCGAGCAGGCGTTCACGTTGACGTGCATGGTCCTCCCCGTCGCGCTGCCGGTGTACGCCGTCACGGTGCTCGGCGCCCCCGCCTGGCTGCTGGGCCTGCTGTACACGCTCAACACGATCCTGGTGGCGGTGGGGCAGCTCGCGGTCCGGCGGCGGCAGCGCGCCGCACGCCGTACGCACGCCATGGCCCTCGGCGGGGCGGTCCTGATCGTGTCGTGCGGCGCGTACGCCGCGGCGGCCGCGTTTCCCCCCGGACCGCCACGCGTCATCGCCCTGGTCGCGGCCACACTCGTCTTCACCGCGGGCGAGCTGATGCACGCCACCCCGTCGTGGGCCCTGGCCGCGGCGACGGCACCACCCGCCCTCCGCGGTCGCTACCTGGCGATCCACCAGCAGACCTGGGCGATCGGGGCCGTCGTCGCCCCGGCCGCGTTCTCGGCCCTGCTGGCTGCCGCGCCCTCGCTGCTGTGGGCCACGCTCACCGTCCTGCTCGCGCCGGCGAGCGTCGCCCTCCTGCGCCTGTCACGTCGCCTGCCACCCGACGCGGTCGCAGCACCGGGCGCATGACCCGTCACCGCGCTTCGGGCACTTCCGCGCGAGCTGTCTCGTTGCACAGCTTGTCGAGACAAGATCACACGGGGGCAGAGGATGTCGGAGACGATGCAGATCTGGTGGGACGCGGAAGGCGTGGCGCGGGGCGTCAAGGTCAGCGGCGACTTCTCTCCCACCTTTCATTACACGATCCACTACGACCGGCGCGGCGCCCAAGTGCACATCAACGGCAGGAAGCTGATCGGGACTGCCGGATACGTCGCCGAGTTGGGCTGCTACCGGTTCACCGCCGTGGGCTTCAGGCCCGACCACGACCTGAGTGAATGGCGCTGGCCGACACTGGCGGACGCGGCGGCCGGAACCGCCCATGCACACGCGAGACATATGAACGAGGAATCGGCAGCGGTGACAGCCGCCGTCCTCGGGGCCATCGCCGCGGCCGCGGTCGTGTGAGGTAGAACGACCGTCGTCACGTCGACCCGTCTTCCCACCGCGCTAGATCCAGCCGCGCTCCCGGGCCGCCAGCCCCGCCTGGAAGCGGGTGATGGCGTTCAGGTCGCGCATGACGGCGTGGATGCGGCGCTGCACCGTGCGCAGCCCGAGCCCCAGTGCCCGCGCGATGGCCTCGTCCGTCAGGCCGCCCGCGAGCAGGGCGAGCAGATCTCTGGTCAGCTCGCCGGGCTCGTCGGAGGACGCGGTGGCCCGGGCCGCCGCACGTAAGGGCAGCCCCCGCTGCCACTCCAGTTCGAACAGCGCGATCAGCGCGTCGAGCAGGGCGGACTGGTGCAGGATGAACGCCGCGTCGATGGAGTAGGACCCGTTGCGGATGGGGATCAGCGCGAGCGCGTCGTCGGCGATCCACATCTTGGCCGCCGCCCCGGCCACCACGCGGGCCTTTTCCCCGTGTGCCATGGAGTCCTGGACGAGGCGCAGCTTGCCGGGGAGCGCCAGGGATTCCCGGTCGTACACGCTGCGGTAGTCGATGCCCGCCTTGAGCATCCGCCGCTCGCGCTCGACGTTGTCGGCGTGGCCGCGCATGACGTACGGGGGCTTGTCGATGTTACGGAACATGGTCTGGGCGCTGTCCTGCAGCGCGTACGCCCTGCTGATGATGTTGTCGGTCCCGGTGATGACCTCCACCTGCTCGGCCGGATGCGTCGCGTAGCGGGAGGCCAGATGGAACGACATGGTGAGCTCGTGGATGGCCGTGCGCACCTGCTGGAGCTCCTCCTCCTGGCGGGTGAGCAGCGGCCTGATGGCGATGTCGGGGGCGACGGCGACGTAGCGGGCGCGGCGGCCCGGCAGCCTGCTGGCGAGGCCGCGCCGCGCGAAGGCCGCCAGCGTGCGGGCCGCGAGGAGCGTGGAGACGCCGCAGTGCGTGGCGAGCTCGTCGGCGGATGATCGTGGGTTCTCGACGAGCGTCGCGTACAGGCGGCTCTCGGCCGGTGAGAGGCCGATCGCTTCGAGCATCGACGACACCCCTTCTCCCGGGGGACAGGGGCGGCGGATTACCGCCACCTGGCGGGTTTTGGCCCATTCGGCGGACTTGTGCCCTGACTGATTCCCAGATTAGGTCAGCAAAGAAACGATCTCCATCGCGCGCGGGCGCCGATGGCCGGTGTTTCTCACATCTGGAGAAAGTTGTGCGCATGCTGTCCACCCCCCAGCGCCGCAGACTCGTGGCCTTACTCGCAGCCGTACTCGCCGTCCCGCTGATCGCGGTCCCGGCAACGGCCACCGCGACGACCACAGCCATCAAAGCGGATGCGCCGGTAGCCGGCACGCCTCCGGTCAAGGTCACGCTGATCACCGGGGACACCGTCATCTACGCCAAGGACGGTGCGGGTCGCGCGTCGGCCACGCTGGAGCCCGGCGATGGCCGGGAGGTGCGGACGTTCCAAGCCCAGCAGGACGACCACGGCTACTACGTGATCCCCGCTGACGCCGGGCCCTACGTCAGCAAGGGACTGCTGGACAAGGAGCTGTTCAACGTCGACTACCTGGCGGCCAACGGGTACGGCGACGCCAAGGCCGCGCAGATCCCGCTCATCGTTCAGTACCAGCCGCAGACCAAGGCCGGCGATCTGGCGGGCAAGGCGAGATCGCTGAAGGGCGGCGCGCAGCCGATGGTGCTGGAGAGCATCGACGGCGCCGCGATCAAGGTGGACAAGAAGCAGGCCACCACGTTCTGGCAGTCCCTTGGAGCAGGACAGGCCCTTGGAGAGGGACAGAACAGCGTCAAGGCCCTGACGGGCGGCCTGCGCAAGGTGTGGCTCGACGGCAAGGTCAAGGCGCTCGATGATGTCAGCAACCCGCAGATAGGCGCCCCCACGGCCTGGACGGCCGGCTATGACGGCACGGGCGCGAAGGTGGGCATCATCGACTCCGGCATCGACACCGGGCATCCCGACCTGCAGGGCCGGATCGCCTCGGCCCGCAACTTCGTCCCCGCGGGCGCCCCGGGCGGCGGCAACCCTGAGGAGGTCACCGACCGGGTCGGCCACGGCACCCACGTGGCGTCCATCATCGCGGGCAGCGGCGCCGCCTCGAACGGCAAGTACAAGGGCGTCGCCCCCGGCACCCAGCTGAGCATCGCCAAGGCGCTGGACGACACGGGCAGCGGCAACAATTCCGAGATCATCGCGGCGATGCAGTGGCAGGCGGCCACCGAGCATGTCCGGGTGGTCAACATGAGCCTGGGCAGCAGGAACCCGACCGATGGCACCGACCCGCTGAGCCAGGCGGCCAACGAGCTGACCGCCCAGTACGGCACACTGTTCGTGGTCGCGGCGGGCAACTCTGGCCCCGGCCGGTACACCATCGCCTCTCCCGGCGCGGCGACCTCGGCGCTCACCGTCGGCGCGGTGGACTCGGCCGACAAGATCGCTTCGTTCTCCAGCCGCGGCCCGCGCCTGAGCGACGACTTCGCGATCAAGCCGGAGATCACCGCGCCCGGCGTGAACATCATCGCGGCGCGCGCGGCGGGCACCTCGCTGGGCGAGGGCAGCAGCGTCCCGGGCGGCGGCCCGATCGACGACTACTACACCGCGGCGTCCGGCACCTCGATGGCCGCCCCGCACGTGGCGGCCTCGGCGGGAATCCTCGCCGCGCAGCACCCCGACTGGACGCCCGAGCAGCTCAAGACCGCTCTGACGGGCACCGCGAAGCCGGGCGACGCCACGGTCTACGACCAGGGCTCGGGGCGCCTGGACATCGGGCAGGCCGTCACGCAACAGGTCTTCGACGACCTGGCGACGGTCTACGCCGGGTTCACCGACCCGTACACCGGCCAGACGCTGACCAGGAAGGTGACCTTCCGCAACACCGGCAAGGAGCCCGTCACGCTGGGCCTGTCCATGACGCTGAAGCGCGGCGACGCCCAGCCGCCCTCCGGGATGGCCACGCTCAGCCCCTCGTCGCTGACCGTCCCCGCGGGCGGGGCCGCGAGCGCGGACCTCACCATCGAGCCCACGCTCGGCGACCCCGGCTGGTACGAGGGACGCCTGACGGCCACCGCGGGCACGACCCGGTTGACCGCGCCGATCGCACTCCACAAGGGCGCCGAGATGGACACCGTGCGCGTCAGGTTCGTCGGCAGGCCGGAATGGACGCTGAACCCGGGCGTCCTGTCCGCCCTGCGGGTCAGCGACACCGACCCGCTTCTCCAAGGCGAGCCGATGACCACGGCCACCGAGGACTGGCGGACCACCGACACGCCCGGCACGCTGGAGACCGAGCTCAAGCTCGCTCACGGCGGCGTCTACTCCATCGGCGACATGCCCTGGTGGTACACCAAGCCGGACCGGCAGCTCCAGTACGCCGCGCTGCTCGCCCCCGAGATCAAGCTCGACGGCGACACCACGGTGACCCTGGACGCGACCGAGGTCGAGCCGATCCAGGTGAACACGCCGCGCACGTCGGAGCCGGTGTTCATGAACGTGATGGTCGTCCGCACGACCGCCTCGGGCCAGATGTACGCAGGCGCGTCCCTGCTGAGCTACGAGCCGGTCAACAGAGGCAAGTACTGGGTCACACCGATGCGGAAGGCGCCCACGGTGGGCACCTCCACGGTGCTGTTCGACCAGATCCGCCGCGCCCCCGAGGTCGAGCTGACCGTGCCGGGGCTTCAGCTCAACCCCCACTACGTCAGCGAGCACGACGCGCTGGCGCCGAAGTTCACCGCCGACCAGCGCCTGAGCCTGACCACGGGCGACGACATGCGCGGCGGCGCGGACGCGCGCGGCAAGCTCGTCTACCTCCCGGCCAGGGACTCGCTCCAGCTCCTCCTGGCCGACCTGAACCTGGCCATCAAGGCGGGGGCCGCGGGTGTGGTCACCAGTGACCGGTTCGCCTGGTTGCTCACCGCCTCGGCGTACACGGCCCAGAACAAGATCCCGGTGCTGTGGATCGACAGTGGCGAGGGCGACCGGCTCGGCAAGGCTCTGGCCCGCAAGCCGTACCCGAGCGCCGCCCTGCGCGCCACGCCCACCACCCCGTTCGAGTACAAACTGGCCTACTACGTGAAGGGGGCCACAGCGGGCCGCCTGAACTTCGCCCCCAAGGGCCGCGACCTCACCGAGATCGACACCGCCTACCACGCGCAGTTCTCCCCGCAGGCGGGCGCGTGGGGGCCGAACGCGAACTTCACCGAGGTCAACCACACCTACTCCCCCGAGCAGCGCCTCAGCGTCCGCGGCTCCCACGGCTTCACCGGGCCCACGGCCAGGACCGAGTACTACAACGCGCCCGGCCGGGACGTGCTGTGGGAGCGTGACTACGCCTTCATCGACCCGTCCACGGGTGGCGCCCGCTTCGCCTCCTCCGCCCGGGGCTTCACCCGCGCCGCCAAGGAGCGGGAGGACTGGAACGAGGCCATCGTTCCCGCGCAGTTCACGACCGGCCCCGACCTGCCGGGCTGGGTCAGCCCGGCCATCTACTGCGACGGCTGCCGCCAAGGCGACCGGCTGCGGCTGCGCGCGCTCAGCCCGCTCGGCTTCGGCTACTACTCCGACGCCTCCGACCCGAGCCACATGTACCAGGGCACGCCGGGGACCGAGGAGATCCGCCTGTTCAGCGGCGCCGCCGAGGTCGAGCCGCAGCACGACGACCTGGGCCTGCCCTACTACACCGTCCCCGCCGGGTCCGGCGCGTACCGGCTCACGGACTCGTGGAAGGACGCGTTCGCCGGCAAGCACTCCGGCACCAGCGTCGAAACCACCTGGACATTCCACTCCGCCCGCCCGACAGGCGACAGCGCCCCGTACGCCTGCCTGGACGCCGCGCTGTGGGATGACAAGCAGCCCTGCGAACAGGTGCCGCTGATCCGCCTCAAGTACGGGCTCAGGCTGCCGGAGAACGACACAGTCCAGGGCGGCAGGCCGTTCACCTTCACCGTCAAGCCCGAGGGCGGCAGGTCGCCGTCGCTGCGGGGAGTCTGGATCTCCGACGACAACGGCGCGCACTGGGCCCGTGCCACGGTGCTGCCCGGCGACAAGGTGCTCGTGCTCAACCCCAAGGGCCCGGGCAGAGTCTCGATCAAGGTCGAGGCGAAGGACAAGGACGGCAACTCCGTCCAGCAGATCCTCTCCGAGGCCTACCTCGTGAAGTAGCCGCCGTGGCGGGGGCAGGACGCCGCCCCCCCCACGGCCGGGTTGACCTTGACGCGACGTCAACGTTTCTAATCGGGGTCATCGCGCCGAGAGAGAGGAACCCGATGACCCCGATGGTCAGAGCCGTACTGCGGATCGTGGGATTCGAGTTGAAAGGCCTGGCTGCCATCGGGCAGTGGATGGTGCGGCACCGTCATGGCGTGCCGGACGGGGCCGTCGTCGCGACCTACACGAAGGCGCAGACGTTCATGCTGTCGCTGATGTTGTTCGCGATGGCGGTCGAGACCGTGGTGATCGATCTGCTGCTGGTCGCGCTCGGCGTGCCGGCGTGGGTGCGCTTCGGGGTGCTCTACGCCGACGTGTACGGGCTGCTGTTCGGGGTCATGCTGGCCGCCGCCTGCGTCACCAGGCCCCACGTCATCACCTCGAGCGAGTTGCGCATCCGGTACGGCGTGTACTTGGACCTGCGCGTACCCGTCGATCGGATCGCCGCCGTACGGACGAGCCGCAACTACAACGAGAGCAGCATGGTCTCGTTCAAGGACGGACGGCTCGGCGTGGCGGTCTCCTCGCAGACGAACATGACGATCGAGCTGACCGGGCCGATCTCCTTCGTGCGCCCGTTCGGCGGCCGTGCCGAGGCCACCTCGATCCGTTTCTTCGCCGACCAGCCCGAGGCTGTCCTGGCGGCGCTGCGGCCCGTCCTGAGCCTCCATTCGTAGGCCCAGGCGATCCCGTTTTGGCGGGTATGAGCACCATCTAGCGGTCCGCCACGCCGCACCCAGTGGGGCGCGGCATGCCCTGCGGAAAGCCATACCCCGGCCGGGGAGCCGTCCGTTCCGGCGGGAGCCGGAGCGGCGGGTGTCAGCCGGCGGACTTCGCGGTCAGAGTCGCCGCCGTGGGAGCCGTTCTCGATGGGATGGATCGGAGGTTGAAGGCGTACCGGGCGATCGAGTCCGCGATCGCGTCGGCGTCCACGTCCAGCGCCGTGTCGTTGATGTTGGCGATCGTGTCGCACGCCGCGTGGTAGCAGACGTCGTACGCGACCCCCGCCGTGCCGCCGAACAGCGCCGCCTCCTCGGCCGTCTTGATCCCCTCGGCGCCCGTGAAGATCCCACCCGACGGGATCCCCACCGCGATGAAGGGGCCGTAATCGGAGCGCCCGTCGAAGTCGGTGCCGACGGTGGGCAGCCGGCGCGAGCCGTAGAAGGCCTCGAGCTGCTTCTCGATCTCGGCGGATCCGGGCGGCCCTGCCGGGGAACCGACGTTGTCGGAGTTGTCCCCGTCATACAGCTTGTACGCGTAGTTCGGCGAGGCCACCATGTCGAAGTTCAGATACACCCTGATCCGGTCGCGCTCCGCCTCCGACAGGGACTCGACGTACTGGTCGGACCCGAGCAGGCCGATCTCCTCGGCGGCCCAGAAGGCGAAGCGGACCTTGTTCTTGACCGGGAGGTGCGCCATCTCCTCGGCGACCTCCAGGATCGACGCGCTGCCCGACCCGTCGTCGTTGATGCCGGGGCCGGCGGTGACGCTGTCGAGGTGGGCACCGGTCATCACGACGTTGCGCGGGTCGCCGAAGCGGGACTCCGCGATCACGTTGTCGTTCGTGCCGAGCACGAGCTTGGAGTCGACCTTGAGGCGGACGGTCGCCCCGGCCATGGCCGCCAGCTCGTCGCCGACGGCGAAGTCGGCGAACACCATCGGGAGCCCGGCCCGCCACTCGCCGATGTCCAGCGGAAACGCCTCCTTCCGCCCCGCCTGGCCCTCGTTGAACACGATGATCCCGGACGCTCCCGCGCGCCCCGCGTTGCGGATCTTCTCGGCGAAGGCGCAGGTGCCGCGCTGGATGAGCGCGATCCGGCCGGGAACGAAGCCCGCGAAGTCGGACTCCTCACAGCCGCTGGTCGAGGTGGGCGCCGGGGTCGGCGGCAGCGTCAGATCCACGCCCTGGACCTGCGCGGTCACGTCACCGGCCGGGGAGGGCTGGAAGGAGTAGAAGTCCTCGTTCGGCACGTACGCCTTCGAGCCGGGCGCGGTCAGGGCGAGCGTGGGCGGGGAGTTCTCGGTCCAGCTCTCGACGTAGTCGATCGGCTGGAGCGTGACCTTGTATCCGGCCCTACGCAGCTTGCCCGCCACGTAGTCGCGGGAGGCGTTGTAGCCGGAGGTGCCTGCGGCGCGGGTGCCGCCATTGGCGGTGGCGATCACCTGCAGGGCCTCGAGGTGCTTCTTGACGTTCGCGCCCTTGACCTGCTTGACGAGCAGCTTGGCGAAGACGTCGTCCAGGCCGACGGCGTTGGCCGGCGCGGCCATGGCGAGTGGCAAGGCGAGCGCGGTGATCAGTGCGATGGCGATTCGGCGCATGAAGATCCCCCTGCTGGACGGGGTACGGTCACTCGCCGCGACGGGCGCGGGCGCGGCGTTTGCCCTCGTGCATCGCCTGTACGCGGGCGATCGGGATCGTGTGACCCTCCTCGACCAGGTCGGCGGGCAGCCGTTGCGGCTCGGGCATGAGATCGGCCCACGGGTCGGCGTCCTTGAGCAGCTCCGCCGCGGTGTGAATGGTGAAGTCGGCGGGCGCGACCCGGTCGAGCGACTCCCAGTCCACGGGGAAGGACACGGGCGCGCCGGGGCGTATGCGCGGGCTGTACGCGGCCGCCACCGTGGCCCCGCCCGCCCTGGTCGAGTCGATGAACACCTTGCCCGTGCGGTCCTCGCGGATGAACGCCGTGGTCGCCGCCGCCGGATCGATCCGCTCCGCGCGGGCGCCCACCGCCCGGGTGGCCGCCGCCAGATCCTCAACGCCGGTCCCCTCCACCACGGGCACGAACACGTGCACGCCCTTGGCCCCGCTGGTCTTCACCGCGCCCGCCAGGCCGGCGTCCTCCAGCGCCTGGCGTACCAGGAAGGCCCCGCGCACGGCCAGCTCGAAGGCGTCGCTGCCGTCGGGCGGGTCGAGGTCGAGCACCATGTGCGTGGGATGGGAGCCCACGAACAGACCCGGGTGGTACTCCACCGCCCGCTGGTTGGCGAACCAGAGCAGCGTCCGGCGGTCGTTGCAGAGCGCGTACGTCACCTGCCTGCGCGACGCCTCGGCCCACACGGAGACCGACTTCACCCAGTCGGGGGCGTACTTGGGCAGGTTCTTCTGCATGAACGGCTCCTGCCCGGGACGCACTCGGATGACCGAGAGCGCCCGGTCGCGCAGCGCCGGGACGATGCGGTCGCTCACGGCGTCGAGGTAGTCGACCAAGTCACGCTTGGTCGCCCCCGCCCCCTCGAAGAGCGGCTGGTCGAGGTTGGTGAGCGCAATCCCGTCGCGCGTCTCGTCGCTGGCCACGCCCTACCATGCCCATGACGTGCACCCGAGGTCAACAAAGGAGCCCGATGACTCGCTACCTCTACCTCACCCGCCACGGCGAGGCCACGCCGGACGAGAGCGGTCTGACGGAGAACGGCCGCCGCCAGGCCACACTGCTCGGCGAACGTCTGAAGGGCGTCCCCTTCGCCGCCATCCACCACGGCCCGCTCCCCAGGGCCGCCCAGACCGCCCGCCTGATCGCCGAGCAGCTCCCGGACATCCCTGTGCGGGTCTCCGAGGCCGCCGGAGACTTCGTCCCGTACGTACCGGAAAGGGAGGAGCTGCCACCACAGCACGCGGACCGGCTCCTCGGCTTCGTCGGCCAGTTCCCGGAGGACGGCGGCGCGCGGCTCGTCCGCGAGGCCGAAGAGCTGTTCACCGGCCCGGTGGAAGGCACCCGCCACGAGCTGGTCGTCACGCACAACTTCCTGATCGGCTGGCTCGTCCGCGCCGCGCTGGACACCCCCGCCTGGCGCTGGCTCGGCCTCAACCACTGCAACGCCGCCCTGACCGTCATCAGGTACGCGCACGACCGGCCGTCCTCGGTGCTCTTCTACAACGACATGGCACACCTGCCGCCCGAGCTCAGATGGACCGGATTCCCGCCCGAACTCCGCCTATAGGCGCTCCGCGCCCGCCCCTCTCAGGCTGGGCACCGCCGCCGGCCGTCCGCTCAGCAGCAGGAGCAGGGCCTGTACGGGCCCCTCCACCACATCCCCTTCGCCGACCGCCCAGTCCACGTCCGTGGCCACGAGCCGGAGCCCGTTCAGGCGCCGCTGCGGGTAGAAGGGGAAGCCGCGCTCCCAGATGTGGGTGGCGCAGGCGCGGGCGACGTCGAGCGGCATGGCCCGGTCGATGCCCAGCGGCACGGTGATGTCCTGGGCGTGGACGAGCACGTCGAACAGCGGGTCCAGCGGTTTGGTCGCCGGCGCCCTGCGGTGCGAGGTGGCCGACTCGCGTATCTGCCCGACGATCTCGCCTGTCGGCAGCCAGGCGTGCCGTATCGCCATGTCCCGAATGAAGCGGTCGAAGTTCCCACCCGCCCGGATGAACTCCACCATCGCCCGCGGGACGCTCGCCCTGGTGGCGAGCGCCAGGTGGGCGGCCACGTCGCGCACCCGCCAGCCCTCACAGAGCGAAGGCCGCTCCCAGTCGGCCACCGGCAACGAGCCGAGCAGGTCGGCCAGGCTCCGCCGCTCGATCTCGAGGGCAGCCCAGATCTCTTCCTGATTCATCGCACGCCCCAATTTGCTAAGGTGTCATTAATATAAGCCTTCCTTAGCAATTGGAGAAGGGGCATTGGCCGCCACGCACCCACCGCATGTCGTCGCGCTGCTCTACGAGGCGTACCTGCGGCTCCAGGACGTCGTGCTCGAGGCGGGCCGGGCGTACGACGCCCGCGTCCGGCCCGCGCACTCCGCGGTGTTCTTTCACATGGAGCACGACGGCATCCGGCTGAGCAGGCTCGCGGAGAAGGCCCAGATGACCCCGCAGGCGATGGGGGCGCTGGTCGACGACCTGGAGGAGATGGGCCACCTGCGCCGGGTGCCCGACCCGGCCGACCGCCGGGCCAAGCTCATCGTGTTCACCGAGCGCGGCGACGAGGCGCTGAAGGCGGGCTACGACGCGATCGACGGCGTCGAGCGCCGCCTGGCGGCCCTGCTCGGCGAGGACGGTCTCGCCGAGCTGAACGCCACATTGAGCCGCGTCATCACCGACTTCTAGGAAGGCGCCTTGGCCATCGTCTCCCGCTCCTCCCGGGTCGCGATGAGCCCGGCGGGGGCGAGGATCTTCGACTCCTCGAACGGCGCCTCCGTGGTCGGCAGCGCCTCCCGCGTCCTGACGGCCTTCACCCAGACGCGCACCGCGTCGAGGATCACGATGATGATCAGGGCCGCGAAGAGCGCCGCCAGGATGCCGTCCACGGTGGAGTTGACCACGATCTGCTCCATCGCGCCCTGGGTCTTGGCCGGCGCGAGCAGCTTCCCCTGGTCCAGCGCCGCCTGATAGCGGTCACGCTGGGCGAAGAAGCCGAGCGTGGGGTCGGGGGAGAACACCTTCTGGTAGCTGGCCGTCAGCGTGACGGCGGCGTCCCAGGCCAGCGGCACCCCCGTCACCCAGGCCCATTTCAGCCGCCCGCTCTTGATCAGCAGCGTCGTGGCCACGGTGAGCGCCACCGCGGCGAGCAGCTGGTTGGCGATGCCGAACAGCGGGAAGAGCTGGTTGATGCCGCCCAGCGGGTCGTTGACGCCCACGTAGAGGAAGTAGCCCCAGGCCGCCACCACGACGGCGCTGGCCGCCACCAGCCCCGGCCACCAGCTCACCTTGGCGATCGGCTTCCACAGGTTGCCCAGCGTGTCCTGCAGCATGAACCGCCCCACCCGCGTCCCCGCGTCGACCGTGGTGAGGATGAACAGCGCCTCGAACATGATCGCGAAGTGGTACCAGAACGCCTGCAGCCCCGCTCCCCCGATGAACCCGGAGAAGATCTGCGAGATGCCCACCGCGAGCGTGGGCGCGCCGCCGGTGCGGGCGATCAGGGTCTGCTCCTGTACGGCCGCCGCCGCGGCCTGGAGCTGCTCGGGCGTGATCACGAACCCCATGTTCGCGACCGCCTGCGAGGCGCTCTGCACGGTGGCCCCGACGACCGCGGCCGGGGAGTTCATCGCCAAGTAGAGCCCGGGGGTCAGGACGCAGGCCGCGGTGATGGCCATGACGGCCACGAACGACTCCATGAGCATGGAGCCGTACCCGATCATCCGGACCTGGGTCTCCTTCTGGATCATCTTGGGGGTCGTGCCGGACGAGATCAGCGCGTGGAAGCCCGACAGCGCCCCGCAGGCGATGATGATGAACACGAACGGGAACAGCGAACCCGCGAACACCGGCCCCTTGCCGTTGAACGCGAAGTCCGTGAACGCCGTGGTCTTCAGCGACGGCATCGTGATGGCGATGCCGATCGCGATCAGCACGATGGTGCCGATCTTCATGAACGTCGAAAGGTAGTCGCGCGGCGCCAGCAGCATCCACACGGGCAGCACCGCGGCGACGAACCCGTACGCGATGAGCCAGAGCGCCAGCGCGGACGGGCTCAGCGTGAAGAACGGCGCCCAGCTCGACTCCTGCACCCAGCCGCCGGCCACGATCGACAGCAGCAGGAGCGCGACCCCGATCACGGTGGTCTCGACGACCTTCCCCGGGCGGAGCACCCGCAGGTAGAAGCCCATGAACAGGGCGATCGGGATGGTCATGGCGATGGAGAAGACGCCCCACGGCGACTTGGCCAGGGCGTTGACCACGACCAGCGCCAGCACGGCCAGCAGGATGATCATGATGGCGAAGACCGCGATGAGCGCCGCGGCCCCGCCGATAGGCCCGATCTCCTCACGGGCCATCTGGCCGAGGCTCCTGCCGTTGCGCCGCATGGAGAAGAACAGGATCACCATGTCCTGCACCGCCCCGGCGAAGATCACCCCGGCGACGATCCAGATGGTGCCGGGAAGGTAGCCCATCTGGGCCGCCAGCACGGGCCCGACCAGCGGACCCGCCCCGGCGATGGCGGCGAAGTGGTGACCGAACAGGATGCGCCGGTCGGTCGGCTGGTAGTCGATGCCGTTGTCGAGCCGCTCGGCCGGGGTGGCCCTGCGGTCGTCCGCGCCCAACACCTTGCGGACGATGAAACGGGCGTAGAAACGGTAGGCGATGGCGTACGAACCGAGTGCGGCGGCCAGCAGCCAGACCGCGTTGACGTTCTCTCCTCTGGACAGGGCGAGCACCGCCCACCCCGCGGCCCCGACGACGGCGACCACCGTCCAGATGATGATGGAACGCAGCTTCACCCGTTACCTCCCAGGAATGGGGCGGCCCAGGCAACAACGCAGCCCGGCGTCCGGCGGCAGATCGGTGGTGAAGTGCCGCCAGCGCCAGAGCGGACGGCAGTCGATCGTCACGGGAAGCTCGGCGAGATGCACCCAGGCGGCGGGATGGGCGTACACCAGATCGGTCCCGAGGCTGCGGGCCTGCCGGGGAAGACGGGAGCGACGCAGCGGCCTGACGGAGAACTCTCCCGCGTCCGCGCAGCAGAGGCCGGTCACGTGCCAGTCGAAGAACACCACTTCTTCGTCGCGCAGCGCTTCACGGGCGGCAGGCGTCAACGTGATTCGGGACATCTGGGGCTCCTGAGTATCAGGCAGCTCAGAAATCTACGTCGGCCTTACCCGCTGTAGTCGTTTTCGAAACGTTTGCCCGACGCAAGCTGGGCCTGCCGTCGCGCAAGGAGCTCCGGACCCTGGCCTCGGATGATCAGACCGACAAGTAGGAGTCACCGATTCTGACAGGGCTTCACCGGCGACCGGCCAGGCGGCAAACTGGTGCCTGCGGCCATCGCCCTGCTCTCCTTCGAACGTGAACCGTGGCTCTTCGGAGGGGCGCCACGCGGTGGCCGTCACCATGTGCGCCACGGCAGGAGCGCCGGCTGGAAAAATCCGCACCTGCTTCGGCGATCGATCGCCCCTGATCATGAACCGCTTGCCATCATGTCCACACGAAGTGGGGCCCCGGCCATCGCGCGACGGGGATCCCATCCGGCTATGGCGAAGGTAGAAGTGCGTGAACGTAGAGGCAGAGATCCTCGACCTGAAACGCCGAGTGGAAGCTCTCGAAACCATCCTGCGCTCCGGCAGCGACCCCGGCCGCTCTGACCTCGTCCCGGCACAGACCGGCCCGTACATGCCTGACTCGGAGACGTCCATCGGCCTCGCCGAACTGAAGGCCGAGATCGCGGACGTCCGCACGGAGACGAGCCAGGACTTCGAGGCTCTCATCGTGGAGATCGCCGGCTTCCGCGCGCAAACGAACGAGCACTTCAAATCCACTCAGTCCGAGATCATGGAGAAGTTCGACTCCCTCCGGTGCGAAATGATCGACCTCGCTCTCAGACTTGATCGCCTGCTGGAGATAAACGGCGCGTGAGGCGCTGACCTCCTGACCTGGCCGCCTGCCCTGGACCGGGAACGGCGGGCTACCCCTCGGCCCTGACAAGGCGCAGTGACCTGTCTGGGCTTAATGTCTAGCTTGTGATTGAGATGTCCCAGACGCAATCATCGGCGCATGAACGCTGACGTCATCGTCGTCGGGGCGGGCCTGGCAGGCCTGGTGGCGACCTGTGAACTCACGGCCAGGGGCAAGAAGGTCGCCGTGGTCGACCAGGAGAGCGCGGCCAACCTGGGCGGCCAGGCATTCTGGTCCTTCGGCGGCCTGTTCCTGGTCGACTCGCCGCAGCAGCGGCGGATGGGCGTGAAGGACTCCTTCGAGCTGGCCTGGAACGACTGGCAGGGCAGCGCCCAGTTCGACCGCCTGGAGGACGAGGACTCCTGGGCCGTACGGTGGGCGCGCGCCTACGTCGAGTTCGCGGCCGGGGAGAAGCGCGCCTGGCTCGACCGGCTCGGCATCAAGCTGCTGCCCACCGTCGGCTGGGCCGAGCGCGGCGACCTGCGCGCGGACGGACACGGCAACTCCGTACCGCGATTCCACGTCACCTGGGGCACGGGTCCGGGCGTGCTGAGGCCGTTCGTCGGCGGGGTCCGGCAGGCTGCCGAACGCGGGCTGGTCACCTTCTACCACCGCCACCGGGTCGACGAGCTGGTCATGAGCGGCGGCGCCGTACAAGGAGTGCGTGGCACGCTGCTCGCCGAGGACGACTCGCCGCGCGGGGTCGCCTCCAACCGCGACGAGGTCGGCGAGTTCGAGCTCGCCGCACCCGCAGTGATCATCACGAGCGGCGGCATCGGCGCCAACCACGACCTGGTGCGCCGCTACTGGCCCGAGCGGATGGGCAGCGCCCCGGAGAGCATGGTGACCGGCGTGCCCGCTTACGTCGACGGCCGGATGCTCGACATCAGTGCCGAGGCCGGAGTGCGCCTGGTCAACCGCGACCGCATGTGGCACTACACCGAGGGCCTGCGCAACTGGGACCCGATCTGGCCGGGCCACGGCATCCGGATCCTGCCCGGGCCCTCCTCGATGTGGTTCGACGCGCTGGGCCGGCGACTGCCGGACCCCTGCCTGCCCGGCTACGACACGCTGGGCACACTGCGCCACCTGCGCGGGACCGGCCACGACCACTCGTGGTTCGTGCTGACCCAGAAGATCATCGAGAAGGAGTTCGCGCTGTCGGGCTCCGAGCAGAACCCCGACATCACGAGCAACGACCGCAAGGCCTTCCTCCGTGAACGCCTGCTCGGCAAGGGCGCCCCCGCTCCGGTGGAGGCCTTCAAGCGCAACGGCGCGGACTTCGTCGTCGCCTCCACCTTGGAGGAGCTGGTTGGCAAGATGAACCAGCTCACGATCGAGCCGCTGCTCGACGCCGAGCTCGTGCGCCGCCAGGTCGAGGCCCGCGACCTGCAGCTCGCCAACCCGTACAGCAAGGACTCCCAGATCCAGGGCATCCGCAACGCCCGCCGCTACCTCGGCGACCGGCTGGGCCGCACCGCCACGCCGCACCGGATCCTCGATCCGGCCGCCGGGCCCCTGATCGGGGTCATGCTGCACGTACTCACCCGGAAGACGCTCGGCGGCATCCAGACCGACCTCGACTCGCGCGCCATCGGCCTGGACGGGCAGCCCATCGACGGGCTGTTCGCGGCCGGAGAGATCGCCGGGTTCGGCGGTGGCGGGGTTCACGGGTACAACGCTCTCGAGGGCACCTTCCTGGGCGGCTGCCTCTTCTCCGGCCGCCAAGCCGGCCGCGCCGCCGCCGGCTGATCTGACCCTGGGACGGGTTCGACAGCGACGGCACGCATCTCGTCCGCCTCCACCGTCGCATCTCAGCAGCCGCTTACGCCGAGCTTCGCATCCCATTAGCCGCTTACGCCGAGCCTGGCATCCACCCAGCCGCTTACCGCCCAGCGTCGCGACAATGATTCGCGGCGCCCCCGGCCTGCGTGCATGGGCCCTCCGGCGGCTGCAGCGCAGGGGCCATCGATGCTCTGGTCGCGTACCTGGAGTGGCGGCACGACGAGGTCGTCGCCGCGGTGGCGGGATTTCAGCCCTTGGAGTCCTACGCTTCCCTCAGCAGCCGGACCTCCAACTCGGGGTCGAGGCCGACGCTGGGGCGGTCCGGGCGCATCGGGGGCCGGCCGCCGATGCTCTCCAGCCACCTCCAAGTGTCCCTCACCGTCTCCTCCACCGGGCAGCATCGCAGACCCGCCGCCACCGCCTTGGACACGTCGGCCCCGTGGAGAAAGTCGTAGTCCTCGCCCACCAGCCAGATCGGCAGGTCGGTCCATGGTGACACGCCCGCCGCCAGGATCCGCTCGGCCTCCACCCACCGCAGCTCGGCGTCGGATCCGGTCACCTTCACGCAGGTCTCCAGGAGCTGCCCCATCGTCACGAACCCCGACGGGCTCACGACGTCGTACGCCCCGCCGAGCCCGAGCCGAGCCGCCTCCAAGCACCAGATGGCCAGGTCGCGGGCGTCAATGTACTGCAGAGCCAGGTCCGCCGGCGCCGGGGCGAGCACCGGGCCGCCGCGGGCGATCCTGGCCAGCCACCACGGCAGGCGTCCGATGTTCTCGTACGGGCCGAGGATGAGGCCCGCGCGTGCCAGCAGCGCCCGGTCCCCGAACGCCGCGACCGCCCCCAGCTCGGCTCCCGCCTTGTTCCTGGCGTAGTCGCCGTCTTCGTCATCCATGGACGCCGCCACGATCGGGGCACTCTCGTCCGCGCCGAACGGCACCGGCGGCGCGTAGACCGAGCGGCTGGAGACGTAGACGTAATGGCCTGCCCGGCCGGCCAGGAGCGACGCGGTGTCCCTGACCGCGACCGGCGCCCACGACCAGGTGTCGACCACCACGTCCCACTCTCCGCGCTCCAGCGCCGCCGACCCGCCGGGCACTGTCCGGTCGCCCCGCAACGCCGTCACACCCGCCGGCGGCTCATGGCTGCCGCGGTTGAACGTCGTCACCTCCCAGCCCAGCGCCAACGCCTCCTCGACGACCGCCCGACCCACGAACTCCGTGCCACCCAGGACCAACAGCCTCATGGCATCCACCTTGGCCCTCCGGCTTCCTACGCGGTAGGTGCGCACGCCATCAGCGGAATCGCCACGAGCGAAAGCCGGGATTGGCTGATCGCGCGCGTCGCACGACCGTTGGTGAGCACATGACGTGGCCGATGGCGCCGCGTGGCGGGGCCTATCGTGGGCGCGTCACATGGCAGGTGGTGGCCGCATCGCGTGGCCGATCGTGGCGGCGTCACATGGCAGGTGGTGGCCGCATCGCGTGGCCGATCGTGGCGCGTCGAGGTCACCTTGGCGCGGCCCAGTCCTGCCCACCAGCCTGCGCCGCCCGAGTTCGTGGGCCGCCGCCACCACATCGGCGCACATGTCATCGACGTCGGCTGCTTACCGTCGCTTGGACTCGCCGGACTGCCGGGTGGACGACGGCGGAGCGCCCAGGTTGTCGACCCCCACTGCGCCCGACGGCGCGGCGCCGTGCCGGGGCGGCACCGTGCCAGGGCGGGCCACCGGTGATGGCCGCTGTTCTCCGGGAGACCCGTCCGGGCCGCGTGACCTCCCATGGCGTCACACAAGGCCATATTGCGATCGCTGTCCGCCGGGTAAAAGTCACAGACAGTCACGCAGAGGGGGGATGGGATGGGATGGCGAGACGGCTCTTTCCGCGCTCGATCCGGGCACGCCTGACCGCGGTCGCGACCTTGATAGCGGCACTGGTCTTCACCGCCACGACCGCCATCACACTCACCACCGTGCCGGACAACCTCCGAGGCGTCGTACACGCCAGAGTCGAGGTGGCCGTGCGACGGGTCGCGAGCGAGGCACGTACGGGACAGCTGCCCCCGGTGCTGAGCACGCCGGCGCGCGGCCACCTGCTGCAGGTGGTCTCGGCGGACGGAAAGGTGATCGCGAAAAGCCCAGGCATCCCCGAGGGCCTGCGCTTGACGAGCGTCCGTCCGCCCAAGCCCGAGACCGTCTACACCGTCGAGCGCACTGTGTACCGGAGCCCGGACGAGCCCGAGGCCCACTACCTGATCATGGCACTCACGGCGCAGACACCCCACGGCCCCGTCACTGTGTGGGGGGCGGCCTCACTAACCGACGTCGACCGTGCCCTCATATGGATATATCTCCTGGTATTTCTCGGCACTCCGCTCGTCCTGGTGAGCGTCGCGGGCATCACCTGGGTCACCGTCGGGTCCGCCCTGCGTCCCGTCGAACGCATCCGCGCAGAGATGGCCGAGATCACCGGCCAGGACCTCAGCAGGCGCGTGCCCGTGCCCGACACCGGCGACGAGATCACCGACCTGGCCCGCACCACGAACGACACCCTCGACCGCCTCGAACGTTCGGCCGAGACCCAGCGCCGCTTCGTCGCCGACGCCTCGCACGAGCTGCGCAGCCCCATCTCCGCTCTGCGCGCCCAGCTGGAAGTGGCCAACGCCTACCCGGAGGAAACGGACTGGAAGCTCACGGGTGAGCGGGCGCTGGCCGCCGCCGACCGTCTCACCAGCATCATCAACGAGCTGCTCATGCTGGCCAGGCTGGACGCGGGTGCCGTCACGGAACGGCGCGTGGTGGACATGGCCCAGGTGGCGCAGGAGCAGATCCGCCGCCGCGAAGGCTCCAGGGCGCCCATCATCCCCGACCTGTCCGCCGCAGCCCCGGTCTTCGGCTCCCCCGTGCAGCTCGACCGCCTGCTCACGAACCTTCTCGACAACGCCACCAGGCACGCCGCCGCCAGGATCGACCTGATGGTGGCGGTGGAGGGCGTCAAGGTGGTCGTGACGGTGACCGACGACGGGGAGGGCATTCCGCCGCAGGACCGGGAGCGGGTCTTCGAACGCTTCACCCGCCTGGAGAGCGCCCGGGCCAAGGACAAGGGCGGCAGCGGCCTGGGCCTGCCGCTGTCCAGGGAGATCGCCGCCGCCCACGGCGGCAGCCTCACCATCGCCGACCACTTCCCCGGCGCCCGCTTCGTGGTCATCCTCCCGCTCTACGGACCCCCGTGACCGGCCCACGAGGCGCTCCTACACTCGCTGGCATGGATCTACGCCAGCTCGCCACCGAGATCGAATCCATTTCCAGCCAGTACGCGGAACGGCTCGGGATCGAGCGCGACGACACCTGGTTCCTGCTCAAGCTCCAGGAGGAGCTCGGTGAGCTGACGCAGGCGTTCCTCATGCGCACGGGCCGGGCCAGGACCAAGGGACGCACGCCGGAGGAGCTCGAGATCGACTTCCGCGCGGAGCTGGCCGACGTGCTGTGCCACGTGATCCTCATGGCCCACCACCACGGGGTGGACCTGGAGACGGAGGTCGCACGGAAGTGGCTGGCCTGGAAACCGAAGGACGCGGTGACCGAACAGGAAGGGCTCGGCTCGACAAGATAAGGCTCCGGGCCGCCGACCGGTGAACGTTTCGCCATTACGACGGAAGGTAAGGCGTCGGGCCGCCAGCCGGTGAACGTTTCGCCGTTGCGGCGGCCCGCCCCGTGCGGGTCAGCGAGCGTCACCCTGGAGGCCCTCAGCCACGTGCGGCGGTAGGCGCCACGTTGGCTTTGCCGTACAAGATGAAAACCCGAAGGAAGCCGAAGCGGCCGCAGGGCCCGACCGGGGAAAGAGGGCCGGACGGGCCCGGGAAAGCCGCGAGAAAGAATCAGTCAGTCGCGGTGATGCGGTTGGTGGCGGGCGGGGCGATGGGGTTGTTCTTGCCGAGGTGGTCGACGAAGGCGTCGATGTCCAGCGGCCCGCTCCACAGGTCGGTGCCGTCCTTGAACGCGAGGAACGCGTCGCCGCCGCCCACCAGGAAGTTGTTCGCCGCGACCCGGATCGACTGCGTGTCCGTCACCGGCACCCCGTCGATCTTCATGTCGGACACCTTGGAACCCCAGGCGGCGCTCCGGCTGTAGGTGTAGGTGAAGTTCGCCGAGGGCTGCAGGATCTTGGTGAACGCCTGGTTGTTGGGGCCGCCGGTGAACTGCTGCTCGAGCACCGTCTTGAGCTGGGCGCCCGTCAGCGTGACGACCTGCATGAGGTTGTTGAACGGCTGCACCTTGAAGGCCTCGCCGTACGTGACCACGCCGTCGCCCTCGTTGGCGGAGGACGAAGCGTACGTCAGGGAATCACGCACGCCGCCCGGGTTCATCAGGGCGATCTGGGCGTTACCGCCGGTCTTGGTGGCGGCGAGCTGGCCGTCGGCGATGAGGTCGCCGAGCGCGGACTCGCCGGAGGGCGCGGCCGCGTTCTTGATGTCGGTGGTGATCGTGCCGACGGGCTTGTTGGCGACGGGCGCGACGCGGTCATTCCACGTCTTGACGAACGCGGAAATTTCGGGATCCGGGGCCACGGTCCGAGTCACGATGTGGTTGTCCGCCACGACCGAAGCGCGGTCGATGTCGCGCGTCTTGACGTTCACGTTCAGGTCCACCTGCGTGATGACCCGGCCGAACGAGCCGCCCTGCGAGTAGACGCGGTCGTTGCCCGCCGGGTCCTTGACCTTGCACAGGTACGCCTGGTGCGAGTGCCCGCTGAGCACGATGTCGATCTCCGGGTCCACCTGCGTGGCGATGCGGTTGCCGGCACCGGGGATGGCGCTGCAGGCGTCGGGCGACTGGTTCGCGTTCACCTGGTCACCCTCGTGCACGAGCACGACCTGGGCCTTCACCCCGACCAGCTTCAGCAGCTTGGAGGCGACGTTCGCGGCCTTGACCTCGTCGACGAACTTGAGATCCTTGATCCCCTCGCTCGTGACGATGCTCGGCGTGGTCTGCGTGACCAGGCCGATGAAGCCGATCGGCACGCCGTTCATCCACTTGATGCTGACCGGCGGCAGCGCGGGCACGCCCCAGTCCGAGAGCACCTGCTTGACCTGTGCCGAATTCGAGCCGCCGAGCGCGGCGAGCGCGTCGGTCTTCTCGTTGGGGTTCTTGAACAGGACGTTCGCGCCGACGTAGTCGAACGCCGCACCCTTCCAGGGGCCGGCGGGCGAGCAGCCGTCCACCGGGTGGCAGCCGCCCTTCATGATCCGCCGCAGCTCGGTGTAGCCCTCGTCGAACTCGTGGTTGCCCACCGCGGCCACCTTGAGCCCCAGCTTGCCCATGAACTCGACCGACGGCTCGTCGTGGTAGGCCGCCGAGATCAGCGGCGACGCCCCGATGAGGTCGCCCTGGGCCACGGCGATGGTGTTCTTGTCGGCCAGGGCCTTCATGTGCGTGGCTATGTACGCGGCGCCACCGGCGTCGACGGTCTGGCCGTTCTCGTCCACCATGCGGCCGGAGGACCCGGTGGGAGGTTCGAGGTTGCCGTGGAAGTCGTTGAGCGCGAGCAGCCGGACGGGGACCGTCTTGGGGGCCTTGCTCGCGTCCGCCGGGAGGGTGGAGAGCATCACCGCACCCGAGGCGACGGCTCCGGCCAGCGCCAGCCGGAGGAATGAACGAGACGTCATGGACCAAGACGTTACGGCGCGAACCTATGCTGCCGATGTCGCAAAGGTAACGATTTCCCAGGTTGTCACATGGCGTTATTTGCCAGTGATACGCCTAGAGTTCCTTGTGTGAGTGCACACGTGAAGGTCAGGGAACGGCTCGATGACACCGAGATCGACGAGGTGCTCGGCCTGGTCGAGGCGGCGACGGAGACCGACGGCGTGCGCCCGCTCAACGAGCACGTGATGCTCCACCTCCGCTACGGCGGCGATCCGCAGGCCCGGTCCCTGCTACTTGAGGCCGGCGGCACGTTGGCGGGCTACGCCCACATCGATCCCACGGACGAGGTCGAGGGCCCGAGCGTGGAACTCGTCGTCCACCCCGAGCACCGCCGCCAGGGGCACGGCACGCGGCTGCTGCGCTCCGTCATGGAACTGACGGACGGCAGGCCGCGCCTGTGGGCGCACGGCGACCACGCGGGGGCCGGGGCGCTGGCGGCCAAGTTCGGCTTCGAGCGGGTGCGCTCACTCTGGCAGATGCGCCGTTCCCTCTTCGCCCCCATCGCGGCTTTCGCCCTGCCCGATGGGGTACGGCTGCGCACGTTCGTCCCCGGCCAGGACGAGGAGGCCTGGCTCAAGGTGAACTCCGCGGCCTTCGCCCACCACCCCGAGCAGGGCGCCTGGACGATGGACGACCTGCTCCGCCGCGAGCAGGAGCCGTGGTTCGACCCGGAGGGGTTCTTCCTGGCCTTCCGCGGCGACCGGCTCGCCGGCTTCCACTGGACGAAGATCCACGGCTCCTCCTCCCACGGCCACGAGCCCCTCGGCGAGGTGTACGTCGTGGGCATCGATCCCACGCAACAGGGCACGGGCCTGGGCAAGGTGCTCACCCTTGCCGGGCTGAGCCACCTGCGCTCGCGCGGCCTCGCCCAGGCGATGCTGTACGTGGACGAGGCCAACACGGCGGCGATCAGGCTTTATGAGTCCCTCGGCTTCAACCGCTGGGACGTGGACGTGATGTACGCCCCTACTCCACTATCCAGTGCAGGATGAAGTAGGAGAGAGCGGCCACCAGGGCGGCGGCCGGAATGGTCAGGATCCACGCGGTCACGATGTTCCCGGCGACCCCCCACCGCACGGCGCTGAGCCGCTTGGTGGCTCCCACCCCCATGATCGCCGAGGTGATCGTGTGCGTGGTGGAGATCGGCGCCCCGAACCCGATGGCGGCCGCGTACAGGACGGACGCCGCCGCCGTCTCCGCGGCGAAGCCCTGCGGCGGGTCCAGCGCGATGATGCGCCGCCCCAGCGTACGCATGATGCGCCAGCCACCCGCGTACGTACCGAGGGAAATCGCCCCGGCGGCGGACAGGATGACCCACTGCGGGATCGGATCGGACGGAGTGGCGAAGCCGCCGACGGTGAGCGCCAGGAAGATGACACCCATGGTCTTCTGCGCGTCCTGCAGCCCGTGCCCGAGCGCCATGGCGGCCGCCGAGACGGTCTGCGCGTAACGGAAGCCCCGGTTGGTCTTGCCGGGCTGGCTGTTGCGGAAGATCCAGTAGATTGCGATCATGACCAGGGCCGCCAGCGCGAACCCGATCAAGGGTGAAAGCACCATCGGGATGACGACCTTCTCGACGACGCCGTTCCAGTGCACCACGCTGGCCGAGGCCAGGGCGGAGCCCACCAGGCCGCCGATGAGCGCGTGGCTGGAGGAGGACGGCAGCCCGAAGTACCAGGTGATGAGGTTCCAGGCGATCGCTCCGATGAGCGACGAGGCCACGATGACCAGCCCGTGGGGGCCGTTGGGAGCATCGATGATCCCCTTGCCGACCGTCTGAGCGACCTGGGTTCCCAGATGGGCGCCGATGAAGTTCATGGCCGCGGCCATGAACAGCGCGGCCCTGGGGGTCAGAGCCCGGGTCGAGACGGAGGTAGCGATGGCGTTCGCCGCGTCATGGAACCCGTTGGTGTAGTCGAAGAGCAGTGAGATTGCGACCACGCCGATGACGAGGGCGAGCGTGAGGTCCACTGGGCCTGGCCTAGCTTTCCTTGACCGCGATCGACTCGACGGTGTTGGCCACGTGCTCGAAGGCGTCGGCCGCCTCTTCCAGGGCGTCGACGACCTCCTTCATCTTCATGACGGTGAGCGCGTCGTACTCCCCGCTGAACAGCTTGGCCAGCAGCCTGCGATAAACCTGGTCGCCCTGGTTCTCGAGGCGGTTGACCTCGATCCAGTACTCGTTGAGGTTCTTCATGGACCGCAGCCGCGGCATGGCCTCGGCCGTCAGCTCGGCGGCCCGCTCGAGCACCTCGACCTGCCTGACGACGTCCTTCGGCAGGTGGTCGAGCTGATACAGAACGATGAGGTCGGAAGCGGCCTCCATGGCGTCCATCACGTCGTCGAGGTTGGACGCGAGGCGGTAGATGTCCTCGCGGTCGAACGGAGTGATGAAGCTCTCGTTGAGCCGGTTCATGATCGCGTGGGTGCGCTCATCACCGGCGTGCTCACAAGCACGCATCTTCTCGGCCAGGGCCTCCCTGTCCGATCCCTCGCTAATGATCTCCACCAGCAAGCGTGATGCGGTGACCAGATTGTTCGCGGAGTCTGCGAACAGGTCGTAGTAGCTGTCCTCACGTGGCGTGAGACGCAGGCGCACGTCGTTCTCCAGATGTGCGGGGATGGTCCGTGTAGAGGGTACGGGCTACCAGGCGAAATGCGAACTTCATGTCCCCTTCTCCTCCTGGCTACCCCGCGTATGTTGTGCAACACCGGGACAGAGGCTACCTTTAGATCTTTTCTTCCTTCGCCAGGGGGAGCCCAATCAGACCTTGGTCCGGTGAAAGTCCTTGAACGACCGGGACGGCGTGGGCCCACGCTGCCCTTGGTACCGCGACCCGTACTTGGCCGACCCGTAGGGATGCTCCGCGGGCGAGCTGAGCCGGAACACGCACAACTGCCCGATCTTCATCCCCGGCCAGAGCTTGATCGGCAACGTGGCCACGTTCGACAACTCCAACGTGACATGCCCGCTGAACCCAGGATCGATGAACCCCGCCGTCGAATGCGTCAGCAACCCCAGCCGCCCGAGCGAGCTCTTCCCCTCCAACCTCGACGCGAGATCGTCCGGCAACGTGACGACCTCATAGGTGGAGGCCAGCACGAACTCACCCGGATGCAGGATGAACGGCTCGTCCCCATCAGGCTCGACCATCCGCGTAAGATCCGGCTGCTCCACGGACGGGTCGATGTGGGGGTAGCGATGGTTCTCGAACACCCGGAAGAACCGGTCAAGCCGTACGTCGATGCTGGAGGGCTGGATCATCTCCCGTTCGAAGGGATCGAGCGCAAGCCGCCCGGCGTCGAGCTCAGCAAGGATGTCACGGTCAGATAGCAGCACGGTGAGCAACCTACCGCCCGACCGGAAACTCTGTGGGGTCGGGATTGCTGTTGCACGCCAAGTTTCCGCTACAGTGGGGGACGCGACTTCGGGAGTCGAGGTCGTACGCGGGTGTAGTTCAATGGCAGAACATCAGCTTCCCAAGCTGACAGCGCGGGTTCGATTCCCGTCACCCGCTCTCATCGTGAAGGCCCAGGTAGGGACATGAATCCCGACCCGGGCCTTGATTGTTTCCGGACTGATTCGATCTTCGCGGGCCATTAACGGGCCATTAGCTCTTGATCACCCTGTGGAGACCAGTGCGCCCGCCGTGCCCTTGTCGTCATCGTCGCGCGTTTGGAGTTGCCGATCGATGGCGTTGGTGATCGCCTCATCGGCTCCCCTGACCGCGTGCTGGTAGATCATGGCCGCTCGGACGTTGTCGTGTCCCATGCGGGCCATGAGGTCCTTGAGCCCCGCGCCGGACTCCGCGGCCAGCATGTTGCCCGTGTGCCTCAGATCGTGGAAATGGAGCCCAGGCAGGCCCATCTCCGTGACGACATCCACCCAACGAGTGCGGGTGTTGAAGCCGCTACGGCGCATCGGGCCGCCCTTGGCCGCTGGGAACATGAGGGCGCCCGGCTCGTCCTGGACGTAGGTGTCCATGTGCTCCCGGAGGATGGGGACGATGCTCTGCGGGATGCCCACCGTGCGGCGTCCGGCCTTGGACTTGGGAGGCCCCAGCACCAGCCCACCCGCAGAGCGCTCGACGAAGGCGACCCGGACGCGGACCGTGCGCACCTCGAGATCGACATCCATCCGGCGTAGCGCGCTGACCTCACCCCAACGCAGGCTCGCGAACGTGGCCAGGAGCACCATCGCGCGGAACCGCCGGTCCTGGGTGGCGTCGGCCTTTCCCTCCATGGCCATCTTCCACAGCGCCCGCTCGGCCGCCGCTCGTGTGAGGAAGATCTCCGGATGGGTGCGCATCGCGCCGTGCCGCTGGAAGCGCAGCCGGTACGCACCATCCTTGATCTTGCGGACATTGCCGATAGGACGTAGCCCGACTCGGTCGGCCAGCTCGAACACCTGGGCGACAGTGAGCACGGGACGCTCTTGCGCGTGCTCGTCGCCGGCCCCTCGGATCCGGCACGGGTTCTGCGGGATGACGCGGTCGTCGGCGGCGGCCGTCAGTACGGCTCTTAGCAGCCGGTAAGCCTTGGCCGCCATGCTCACCGATACGCCGTTGCCGAGCAGATCGGCCCGCCACTGCGGAACAGTCGATGTGCTGATTTTGGCGATCTGGACATTGCCGAGATGCGGCGCGATGTGCTTCTTGAGCAGCCAGCGATAGAGATCGACAGTTCGAGGCCGTAGGCCGGGCCGTTGGGCGACCCAGATCTCGGCGTAGTCCCGTAGCTTGACCTTGCCACGTTCTGGATCGTTCCATTCACCCTTGATGATCTGTGCCTCGATGAGGGACAGCGCTCGCTCAGCGTCGGACTTGCGTTCGTAGGTCTCGGTGCCCGTGCGCATCCGGCCATCCGGTGCGGGATAGCGAATCTGGTAACGCCCGGACTCTCGCTTGCGGATGCTGCCGAAACGGCGGTGGTTGTCCTTGTTCGCCATCAGGCGGCCCTCCCGGTTGCGTCGAAGGTCGTCATGGGCGCGACTGTCCCGGCGACGACGAAGGCGATCAGTGCGGACTCTCGGATGCGGACGTGCCGCCCGACCTTCACGAACTCGATCCGGCGTTCGGCGATCAGTCGGCGGACGAAGCGAACCAAGGTGCTGAGCAGTTCGGCCGCTTCCGGAACGGTGAACAGTTGGTCCAAGATCTCCTCCTCTCAGGCTGCCTTTGGAGTTGCCGAAAGTTCTTCGAGCCGTCTCAGGTGAGCGCGCCATCGCTGGCGTTCGGCGATGGATCGAAGGAGCCGGACGCCGATAGGAGAGACATCGGGATCGCCCGGTCTGACCGGCTGCCAGACGTAGCGATGCGGATCGGTGGGCTCGTCGGCCTGGCCGAGCGCTTCCAGGACCCAGGTACGGCGGTCCTGCTTGTGTTCGGCGAGCGTCTTGTTGCTCCACTTGCGGGAGACGAGGACCCGGCGACCGGCGTAGCCGAGGTGTTCGGGCTTGTGGGCCTTGGACCTGCACTGGCCGGGGACCATGCCCGGCTTGGCGTTCTTGGGCTGCACGCCGTATCGCAGCCAGTTCGGGCAGGTCGGCGCGCACGGCTCGTAGCGCAGGGCGTCGACGAAGCGGGCCGCGTGCTCCCGCTGCGCCTGGCCGTCCAAGGTCTCGCCGAGGCTCTTCGTCAGGTACTTGGACAGGTACCGGATGCAGTGGTCAGCGTCCGGCGACCCGGCAAGCACGCCCTTGACGTCCACCTGATCGCCGAAGCGGATCACATGCATGGGCTCGTCACCGAGCTGGTCGAGAGCTTCGTCCCAGGTGGGCAGCACCTCGCCTGTGTCAGGGTCCACGTAGCCGACGCCGTCGTTCCAGACGGGCAGGTGGTCACCCTCGAAACGCGCTTCCTCGGCCTGGGGCCACCAGACCTGGTGATAGGTGGCCGCCGCGATCTGCTTCATCTCGGCGCGCGGCAAGGTGCCCCGTATGGCCATGTGCAGGTGCGGGGCGAGCCGCTTCTGAGACTCTACGGTCGCGAAGTACTGCACGTCATAGCCAGCCACCCTCCGTAGGTTCTGCACGAACCGGTCCACGAGTTTGGAGAAGTGCAGCGCGTCACGAGCTGCCCGCACTGCCGACCCATCTAGCGAACGTCGGCTTGTCGAGGACCGCCCATGCGCCCAGACCAGCGAGAGTAGGAGCGACGAGCAGGAGCGCGACGCTCCAGCCGTACACGAAACAGAGCGCGCCCGGAACGACGATCGCGGCCAGTGCCACGGGATGCCGCCATATGAGACGGAAAAGGCCGGCGACGAAGCGAGCGGCGAAGATGACCGGTGATGATGGCCGGGGTTCGCACCACGGCCGGTTTGAAGACCACCGCCGTGTCGGGGGTGGTGGAGACGATGCGGTGCGGCTCGTCGCCGGGCATCCTCTTGAACATTAGGGTGAAGTCCTTCCATGCATGTCGCGTATGTGAGGAAGACCGAGGGGCCGCCGGAAGTTGCCGCTTCCTGCGGCCCCGCTGAGCATCAGGCCACCTCGCCAGCAGTGGCCTTGGTGTACGGGCTGAGAGTCATCGACCCGCCACCCCCAAGCCGTTCGGGAGTCCGTGGAACATGCGCTCCACCGCACCCGCGAACATGGCGGCCTCGCACGCCAGGCTCTGAGCGAATTCGACGTCGTCGAGGGTGACATGATCGTTCGCAGATGTGGTGACGAGGACCTGAGTGCCGCCGAAGACCAGCCCCAGGACCGGCGACCTCTGCGGATACGGATGGGTACGCACATCAGCGCCCTGGCCGACCTTGAGATTGATCGTGCTGGCCGGGTAACTCTTGCGCCGCCTCATCACGCCGCGTCCTTAGCGGTCGCCTTGGCAGCGGGACGAGGAGCGCGCATCTCGCGAACCTTGATCGAGTACGCCAACCTTCCTGCCTGGTTGACGTACGGCGTGACGGTCATGTGGTCGAACTCGACCGGCGTGAACGGCAGTCCAGCCATGGGCGCCGGGGGAACCGGCTGAACCGGGTTGAGGATCTTCACGGACACGGTCTTCTGAGCGGCCTTGAGCGACGGATCGGCGTCCATGACGCTGACCTGCCAGACGAGCTCTCCGCTCTGCTTGTCGCGGGTCTGGACGAAGCGCCCGTTGGTCGAGGCATCGAAGTCCTTGACCGGCTCGACCTCGCCCACGATGTAGCAGCCGTGCGGGAAGACCATGTCGAACGTGACGGGGATGGGACCTTGCAGTGCCATGAGGCTTGCACCTAGATAGTCGTCTTGTCGCTAACTCGTCTTGTCGAGTTGCCATGAAGGCACCCCAGTTTCGAGCACTCGACAACACGAGTTAGCGAATCAATTTGAGAGCGTCAGCCGTTCGAGAAGGGCAAAACCGGAGATTGTCGTACAAGGTGACTACGGTTCGGGGCGTGACGTACCCCGAGGTCATCCCGATTTCATATGAGCCCGACTATCACACCGACCGCATCGGCCAGTGGCGCGACGGTCAGTTCCTTGGCGGGGTCGTAGCCGCCTTCCGGGAGGACTACTCAATGACCGAGGATTGGTTGTCCCATAAGCGGTGGTATGCCGTGCTTCACCGCTTCAGCCCTGATGGCAGCTACCTTGACTCGCGCATCGAGTGCACCGGAGCCGACGACAGGCACAGAGAGTCGGTAGATGCCGCGGCCCAGCGACTGAGCGAATGGCTCGCCGAACTCCCCGACGTCGAGTTCGGCGACATCGCCATTCGTCCATTTCGACAGGAGTTCGACGGCGTAGTGTTCGGCCTCGTCCTGGAAAATTACGAAGGCGACGAGTACGCAGAGCTCTATCCCGATAACATCGGCTTCTATCCACCCTGGGACGGCTCCTACGACACCTGAGCGTCCTACAGCGAGTACGAATCCTCAAGCTCGTGAAGATCGCCCGGCATCACCAGATCAACAACCATTACAGGTCGTCCGCCACCGTTGAACACGCTCGCCAACACCCCGAGAACCGGAGCGGTCTTGCGTAGCTCAAGGAGCTTGGCCTCATCAGCCGAAGGATGCCGGGCACTCAACCGCTCGACGACATGCTGGAGCTTGAGGCCCTTCCTCGCCCGGAGATGCTGCCTGAGGCCGGAAGTGAGCGGTGCCGCCTCGCCGAGCTGCGTGTCGTCGGCCTGATGGGCTGGACACCAGAGAGTGACCAGGTCAGTTGGCCGCTCAGCATCCCGGAACAGGACTCGCCGGCGAACCACGGGGGATCCCTTGGGCACATCGAGCAGCTTCGCCACAACCGCATCGGCAGCGAAAGGTCCCGCATCGACGACGGACCCGTTCTCATCGGCCTCCACCCGATCCAGGACGGCCCTTCCGGGTCGGGTGTTCTCTTCCGGTGATCCAGGCGGAGTCGCCTTCACGAAGGAGCCCTTGCCGTGCTCTCTCTCGATGACGCCACGAAGCTGGAGCACTTGGAGCGCCCGCACGACGGTCGGACGGCTTACCCGAAACTCACGGACAAGTTGCGTCTCCGAAGGCAGCAGGGAGCCGGGAGGATAGGTCCCGTCCGCGATCTTCTGCCTGATCGCCTGCACGATCTGGGCATACTTCGGCGGGGCGAACTCTTCAGACGACATGACGACCATCCAACAACTCGACTTGTCGTAAAGACAAGTTCGAGTCGGGCTGTCTGTCTCCCCTTCGGGGAGAGGAAGCGTGGCGGACTGGTGGGGGACTACCTGACTGCGCCACAGAAGCCCCCCACCGCCCCAAGGCGCGATGGCATGAATACCCGGTTGATCACACCGCCACGCCCGGCCTATCGGGCCTGCCCGCCCAGGAGTGCGCCCCAGACGCTGTACGCCTCCCCCAATCGCCACCGATACGTCTCGCGGAGCTCTGTCGCTCCGTTGATGAGCCGCCTCCTGCGGATATAGGCAAGACCGGCCGCGTGACGCAGCTCGTACACGGTGTCCTGGCACTCGCACGTCCAGGCGAACACGCGGACTCGCTCCTCACCCTTATAGGGCTCCCGCCAGACCAGACGCATGTGATCCGGCTGCGCGGGAGCGACATGAGGACTCAGGCAGCCTGTACGCACGATCATGACTGCGCTCCCACCGTGCCGGTCCCGTCGCACCGCCAGCAAGCGTCCTTACGTCGCTCGCCCGAGTCGGCGTCACGAGATGTCTGAGCCGCCACCATGGCCCGGCGGAGGCTCACGTACTTCCAGCCCCGCCCTGAGCAGGAGTCGCATTCCGCAGTCATGAAGCGAGGATTGCCCGGGGACCTGTCACGTCTCGATCGCCCGCCAGTACCGTCTGTGATCTTCTCGTTTCGCTTCGTCTCGTCTTTGTCTCGTCCGGGCTCGTCTCTGTCGCTAACCTGGGCTCATATGGCCCTCCAGCCCAAGGCACGGATCATGACTGACCAGCAGATCCTGTTGAAGAAGCTCCTCACGCAACGCCACTGGCAGACATACAGCACGTTCTGCAAGGAGTACGACAAGGCGGCCAAGAAGGTGGACCCTTCACTACAGGGCGGATGGCCGAGCCGCGCGCAGCTCCACCGTTGGCTGACCGGCGAACTCAAAGGCCTGCCCTATTCGGGCCACTGCCGCGTCTTGGAAGCGATGTTCCCCGGCCTGTCAGTTCAAGAGCTGTTCTCTACCGCAAACGCCGTCGAGGAGCACGAGCCAAAAACACAGCCAGCGCCAGCCAGAAGCGCCGGCCCCACAACCCAGATCAGCGCCCTGTCGCACATGGCGGATGTGACCGCCGTCTTCAGCAGCCGCTCCGCCTTCTCCTCGGCCTATCCCGCATCAGCCCTGCTCGACAGGGCCAAGGGGATCAATGCCGCGGGCCTGTCACTCAACATGCTCTGCCAGAACTACCCCGATTACCAGCTCAGGCGTCTACTCGAGTCGGGCACCCGAATCCGCTGCCTCTTCCTCGATCCGAACGGCCAAGCGATCCGTGCCCGCGAAGCAGAAGAGGGCCATATAGAGAACACGCTGACGACTCTTACCGCGCTCAACATCAGCGTGCTGACCAGACTGCGCGACCGGCTCGACCCTGCATCAGCCCAGCGCCTCGAACTCCACGTCTACGACGAGACGATCCGGTTCAACATCCTGATCGTGGACCGAGCGCTCTGCGTCGTGCAGCCTTACCTCCCGCAGGCCCGGGGAGTCGACTCCCCCACGCTCGTGATCAGAGACAACACCGCCGCAGAAGGCTTGTTCCCCGTCTTCGACCAGGTCTTCAGCGAGATGTGGGAGCGGAGCAAGCCCGTATGACCATTGAAGCCCGAACCCTCCTCCCCATCGCCGAACAAGCCGTCTCCATTGCCCGCGACATCATTCGCACGCAGGTCCCCGGTGCGATCACCGCCAAGGGCGACCGCGACATGGCCACCGAGGTGGATTACGCCGTTGAACACGCCGTACGCGAGTTCCTGACCCAAGAAACCCCCGAAATCGGATTCCTCGGCGAAGAGGAGGGCATCAGCCGTACCGGCGACGGCCTGATGTGGGCACTCGACCCGTTGGACGGGACGGCCAACTTCCTGCACGGCATCCCTCTCTGCGCCGTATCGCTAGGTCTGGTCAGCAACGACATGCCCACACTCGGAGTCATCGACCTACCATTCCTCGACATCCGCTACACAGCGGCCGAAGGAATCGGCGCCCAAGCCAACAGGTCCCCTATTCAGGTGAGCGACGCACGCGACCTGGAAACAACCATCGTGGCCATCGGCGACTACGCCGTGGGCGAGCACGCCCAAGAGCGCAACCGCCCCCGCCTCACCATCACCCAAGAGCTAGCCGCGCGTGTTCAGCGGATACGCATGTTCGGCTCAGCCGCGATCGACCTAGCCTGGGTAGCACAAGGCAGGATTGATGCCACCATCATGCTCAGCAACAACCCCTGGGACACCGCCGCTGGCGTCACCATCGCCCGCGAGGCCGGAGCCAGCGTGATCGACATCGACGGCAGCCCCCACAGCATGGCCGCCCAAGCAACCATTGCCGCAAGTCCCAAGCTCGTTGCCCCTCTGATCGAACTCATCGCCGAGGCCCACAAAGTCGCGAGACATAGCCCGAGCACTGCCGAATAGTTCTTGTAGGTATCAAGCGGCGGCGCTGCGCGCCGCCGACGGCCCTCCGCCGCCCGCCGCCCGGGCGTGCGGCCTGGGGGCCGGTCCCGGGCGGCAGCGGCCCGGGCCGTCGCTTAGGAGCCCCGCGCGTGGACGGCCGAATAACACGTGGGCCATACCCGCAAGCAGGTGCAGACTGGGCCGCATGCCTCCAGCCAACCTCAGCGAGACGGAGTACCTGCGTCACATCGAACTGCTCGCCCGCGATGTCGTACACGCCGCAAATGAAGAAGGATGGCTGACCCACGACCGTGTCGCGACACCCGCCACCGCACTCCACCGAGCCGTGAACGAACTGGCCCGCCAGATCCACCACTACCACTTCAGCGGAGACGGCTGCCTGGAAGACGATCCCCCGCCCATGCAGCTCGCAGGGATCGTCCTCCTCCGCCCAAAGACGATCCCCCCGGACATGGAGGGGACCTACGAAGAAATCTGCACCCGACTGGGGATACCTCCGGCAGCGGACGGCTGGGCCGTCTGGAATGCCTGGGCCAACGATCGGCAACCCATCTGCGTCATCCTGGCCGACACCGACAGAACCGAAGGCATCCTCACCAACTGGGCCCACGGCATCGAGATCTACCCACCCGCACCACTGCCAGCCCAAGTAGTCCTGACCCGGCAAGGATGGCTCACACCCATGACGCTCTCTCCCCTTAGCGTCCGAAAGCTCGGCATCACACGGCCTCCCTATTGGACACCCAGTGCCTCCGGCGGGGGCACTCCAACTCCGGGATGATCGCCGCTTCGCAGGGGCGGGACGTAAGTGGCTGAGGTGGAAGCCTGAATCATCCCGTCCACCATCGACCCGGGACAAGCCGAGCAGACCAGGGCCACGGGGCCAAGGTCGTTCCTCCAGTTGGGGGCTCCACCTTGTCCCCGTGGCCCTGGCCCGCTTCCCCTTCGGGCGGGCCGACGGCAGACGGGATGATCAGTCGGGCGGGGTACGCGCGTCGCGCGGCAGGATGAACCCATGCCGCAGCCCAACGAGGACGAGGCGATGCTCAGGGGAGCCTGGAGACTCCTGCGTGACGCTCTGGGACATCTGGCCTGGTCTGCCCCCGATCAGATCGCCTGGCTCGGATCCATGATGCACCCTGATGAGCTGGCCCTTGATTACGATCACGCGTACCGGGTGTCGTGGATGCCTGGGGAAGCCGGGTGGATCAGAAACGAACTGTCACGACTTCTCGCCGAGATCGACCGGCTCACGGCCGAGCTGACAGAGGAAGGCCCGGCGCCATGGAGCGCCGAGGGGCTGCAAAGCCATCCCACATGGCAGCGCCTGAGAGTTCTCGCCCGCCACGCTCTGGCACTTATGCCCCCAGCCCCCTGGGACAGCGACTCGGACTCCTGATCGCTGGACCATTAGCGGGCCATTAACAGGGATAATGAAGGGGCACTCACGGTCACTCAGGACCGGCTTTCCGCCCAGCTCAGCGCCCTCTTGAGCGACGATCGATGCAGTTCCCAAGCTGACAGCGCGGGTTCGATTCCCGTCACCCGCTCTCACAGGAAAGCCGGAGTGAAGGCTTGTGTTTGGGCTGAAATGGTCGAAGCCCTGAAGTGCTTGGCCGCAGGTTGATGTGCCCCTCAGGCGACTTTCCAGGTTCGGTCGCCGAGCGTAGCTACGAGATCCAAGCGACCCCCGAGCGCAGCGATGTACTCTCGCACGACGTCGATGCCGGATACTTCGCCGTGCTCGATCTTGGAGATGCGAGCTTGGCTGACTCCCAAGGTGTGGGCGAGTTCAGCCTGAGTGACACCGGCGGCCTGACGGATCTCGCCGAGCTGGAATCCGCGGACGTATGCTTCGCGGCGTTCACGCGCGACCCTGCTCGGGTTCGCCGGACCCAAGGTGGAAGCAGAGGAAATCAAACAGCGTCTGGCGCATTTCCTGCGTGACGATCTCAAGCTGGAACTGTCGCCGGACAAGACGCTCATCACGCACGCCAGTTCGCCGAAATGCTCGTCCACCGCCGCGGCGAGCAGGACCTGGAAGACTGGGCGGCGCGAGCGGAGGCCAGCCCCGCGCGGGAACTGCGCGACTTCACCGCCGGGCTGTGTCGAGATTGGGCGGCGGTCAAAGCTGGGCTCACTCTGCCCTACAGCTCCGGCGCGGTGGAAGGCAACGTGAACCGCATCATTATGTGGAATCTGTTTTGTCAAGCCATGCCGATCGGTCGCGGTCAGTTGGTGCCGGATCGCCGAGCAGCACGACCTTGCTGACAACGGGATCGAAGCCGAGGACCGGGTGTTCTTGGCTTCCGCCTTCCGGGGTCATTGGCACCGGCTTGCCGAGCGCGCTCCCGATCGCCCGCAGGAAGGCGCAGAGGGTGTCGACCCCTTCTTGACCTTGCAGTTCACGAAGGTCGACGTCGAAGTCGATCTCGGTCTCCGCCATGAGCCGGAAGATGGCGAGCACGCCCGGAGCGGGCCAGACGCGCAGCGACACCGTCTCAGCCCCGGGTGGACGCGCGAGCGCTTCGGCGGCGGTGGGCAGCGGCAGCACCGTGTCGCCTTGCGAGTACTGCCACGGCCATCCACGCGTTCTGATCAAGTCCAGGACGGTCTGCCAGTCCTCGACGGTGGCGTCCGGGACAAAGAGGTCCGGCAATGCGCCCATCAAGTCGGGATCGAAGAAGTCCCTGACCTCGTCCCATCGCAGATCCGTCATGCCGTCATGCTGCCTGGTCGCGGGGCCTGCCGCAGCTTGATTATGTCGGCTTCTGGTTGACGGCGATGATCGGAAGCAGCGTCGCCGGGGCCGGAACACCGATCTGCTGCGGGGTCGCACCGGACGGCGTGGGGACGTCGGCGAGACGTTCCAGAAGCTGGTCAAGGGCGGCTTGGCCGTCGTCGACCGCGGCCCGCTCGTCGTCGGTGAGCGGGACGGCGGCGATCATGCGCTGCAGGTTGTCCTTGGCTTCCAGCAGCAGAGCCTTGGAGGAGTCCTTCGGGTTGTAGAAGTCGCACTTGGCGCAGGCCATCCGGTGCGGGCACTGTTCGAAGAAGGTGTAGTTGCAGAACCCGTGGCCCAGGTCGTAGTACTGCCACGGCTCTCCGGAGGCCGCGGCCCCGCTCTCCACGGCGTCCCGGTCGATGAGCACCTCGATGGTGCGCACGTTGCGTTCGAAGTATCCGGCGTCGGTGTAGGCCCGCGTCAGCGTCGCCGGGGTGATCTTGGCGTAGTACTGGGTGGACTGCGGGGAGCGGTGCCGAGCCAGGCTTGCAGCTCGAACAGCGTCATCGGTTCCTTGGCGTTGTAGAGCTGGCTGGCGATGGTCGAGCGGGCCCGGTGGCTGGTGATGTTCCCGCGGACGTCAGTGGCCGGCACGCCGGCCTTGCGGCAGAGCATGGGGATGACGGTGTTGTTGATGTAGGAGGAGGAGATGCGGCGGGCCCGGAAGGCGAACAGCAGGTTCACCTGCTCGCCGGTGCGGCGGTCGACGAAGAGCGGCTGGCCGGGGCGGATGGCCTGCCAGACATCGATGGCCTGGCCGAGGATCGGATCGATGGGCTTGGTGAACGCGGTTCCGGTCTTGTGCGTGGGAACGTCCAGGAGGCAGACCGCGTCGCGGGCCAGGACCTGGTCGGAGTCGCCGGGAATCGGGGCGTCCTGGTGCTGCCAGCGGATGCATCCCAGGCGCAGCCGGGCGATCTCGTCACTGCGCAGCCCGCTGAACAACCAGGTCACGGTGATCGCGCGGACGAGCTCGATCGGATAGAAGTGCCCAGATCTGGTCTGCGGCAGGTCTTCCTGGTCGAGGTCCAGGCCCGCCCATAACAGCTTGGCCCAGATCTCGTCGGCGATCACGCGGGGGTTCGGGCCGAGCAGTGCGGCGATGCTGCGTGGGGTCGCCAGCGCGCGTTGCGGGTCGAAGCGGCGGGGCAGCCATTCCCATTCCTGGCAGTCGGTGAAGAACCGGCGCAGCGCGGCGAGCTGCCCCTCCTTGCTGCTGGCTTCCAGCGGCTTGCCGATGCGGTCCTTGAGGCCGACGGTGCGCTGGACGTAGTCACCGACGTTCATCCGGTCGAGCGCAGCGACCCAGGCCGCGCAGGTCTGCCGGGTCCAGTCGGCCGGGTCGGCAGCGTCGGGATCTTCGGCCTGGAGCCAGCGGCCGACTTTGAGCAGGTTGGAGCGGATGCCGCTGCGGGTGCGGGGTGTCAACGTCGAGGTGGCATGCCAGCGGTCGACCCACCGCTCCCAATCTGGTGCGCCGCCGGTGGCCCGGGCCGAGTGACGGCCGGTGCCCTGCTGGGGCGGATCGCAGAATCCCAGCGCGCTCACCGCCCGCTGCAGGGCGTGCAAGGTGTTCATCTGTGCGCCCGGGAGCAGACGCTCGCGCCGCACGCGATCGAACAACTCGGTGCTCAGCTCGTCAACGTGAGGGCTGCGGTTGAGCAGGAACAGCCGGCAGGCCACCATCGGCAGCAACGTGTCGTTGTCGCGGCCGAGCCGGTAACCCCACTCGGCCAGGACGTCTCGAACCTGAACAAGCTCCTCACTCAACCGGTCCCGTCCGAAGATCTGCCGGGCCGGGGTGAGGCGTTGGAAGCTGCCGAGGCGGTCGAAGCCGGTGAACGAGCCCAGCAGGTAAGCGTGCGCGGCCAGATAGGGGCGGACCTCGTCACCGGCCCAAGCGGGCGCGTTGCGATGAAATTCGCCTTGATCACGGCCAAGCAGGTGGACCCATTCTTCCTCGGTCCAGCCCCAGAAGGTCCGGCCCTCCTCGGCGCAGCGCAGCAGCAGGAGCGCGACGACATCCAGCATGGCGCGTCGCCGATGCTGCGTGACCGGGCCGTCCAGCCCGGCGTTGACGACCTCCAGCGGACGCAGCACCCGTCCGATCGTCGTCCAGCCGGGCGCGGACCGGTCGTGATACTGCAGCCGCCTCAGGTTGCGGACACCGAGTTCGACGATGCCCCGCGCCTCGTCAGCGCGAACCTCAACCGTTGTGTCGAAGCGGTGCCCAGCAAGGGGTGAGCACCAGCGGGGCGCAGGAGCCCCGGCGGCCCCGGGCAGCGCGGCGATCATCGCGATGTTCCGGTCGTCGTGGTCACAGCTGGGGTGTCGATACCGGTGAGCATCGCTATGCGCCACGCATGGATGTGTTCCATGCCGCGGCTGAGCTTGTCGGCCAGGTCTCGGCCGGACAGGTGGATGTACTGCAGGGTGGAGTCGGTATGGCGATGCCCGGCAAACGTCGCGATTGCGTGCAGCTCCCAGCCCATCCGGGCCAGGTCCGTCAGGCACAGATGCCGCGTGGTGTGGGTGGAGAACTGCGGAACCTCGGCGGCCAGCGCGATTCGGCGGACGACCTTCGACCAGGTCCACAAGCTCAACGGCTGGGCGTGATTGCGCCTCGACTCCGACAGGAACAATGGCCCGCGCGCCCTGCTGATCCTTGCCCGATGGGCCAGATACCTCGACAGCAGCACACCGGTCGCCGCCGAGTACGGCACCACACGTTCCAGCCGGTTCTTCGTGGTCTCCGCCCTGATCCGCAGGGTGCGGTGCGCCGGGTCGAGGTCGTCGGTGCGCAGCAAGCACAGCTCTTCGCGCCGCAACGCGGCGTCGTAGGCCAAGGCGAGCATGACGCGGTTGCGGATGGGTTCCTCGGCCGCGACCGCCAGGACGTTCCTCCATGCTGCTCGGTGGGGATCCACGGCAGCTTCGTCAACCGGGGCACCAGACCACGCTGATGCCCGCCCCAAGACCCGCCGCCGCGCCGGCCCGGTGTGAAGCGTCCTCTGCCGACCGGGTTGGAATCCCGCAGGCCCTCCTCCATGAGGTGGTCGTAGAACAGCCTGACCGGCACGATCCGCTGCTGGATGGTGGCGTTCGACAAGCCGGAGCCCGAATCGAGCGTGACAACGTTCGCGCCCCGATGGCTGGGACGCTCGGTCAACGCCCGCACGAACACGCCGATGTGCGCCCGGCTGGCCGTCACCGGGTCGATGCCCTCGCGCTCGCACACCTCCAGGTACTCGGCCAACCCGCGCGCGTAGGCATCGATCGTCCGCGGCGCCCTTCCCAGATCCACCCAGATCCGCAGCCACTCGGCCGCCCGCGCATGCCGGCCCAGCACCGGCCACGTCTCCTCCAGCACCACTGTGGCGCTCAAGCCATGTACGGGCGAGCCAACGCCGACCTTCTTCGCATCTATGTCCTACACGCCTACTGACCACGGAAAGTGGGCCAGAGCCCGAAAGTTCCCCGATCGCGGACTTGAGCCCTCCCCGGTTACGGACGGCGAACCTCCCCAGTCGCGGACATGTCGTCCCCATTGCGCTGGACTGCGATCGGACCCTCCGGACTCGGCGCATCGCGTCTGGCGGGCCAGCGGTCAACGCGTCGTTCGATCCTGACGAGTGTCCGGCGCAGGCCGGCACAACGCGTGCTCGGCGGTGTCGGCCAGGGTGGCGGTGACCGCGTCGGTGGACAGTTGTCGGCCGGTGAACAACAGGTCGAAGCTGTCGAAGCCGGTGAGCAGCCATAGCACGTGGGAGGCCTGGTCAGCGGTGACGCCGTCGCGCAGCGTGTGCTGTTCGTGGAGGCGTTGGGCGAGGCCGTTCATGCCTTCGGCGCGGCCTTGTTCCAGGCGTTGGACTGCCCCGCCGACTGCGGCAGCGTCGAGTTGGGCCATGGAGAACAGGGCGCGCAGGACGTCGCGGTGAACCGCGTACATGTGCACGTTGCCGCGGATGCCGTCGCGCAGGCCCTGCCGGGCGTCGGGCTGCAGGACCGCGTGGACCATGCCGGTGAAGCCGCCGCCGTGGAGTAGATCCATGCCGAGCGCGTCGAACAGGCCCGCACGAGACCCGAAGACCGTGTAAATGGTCGAGCGGGCCACCTCGGCGAGTTTGGCGACCTTGTCCAGGCTGACCGGTTCGGACGGCGCGTCGACGAGCTGCTGGTAGACCGCGTCGAGGATGCGGCGCTTAGTGTCCACGGCGGCCTGGGCGCGCAGCCGCTGCTCGTACTTCCGCGTGCGGGGCATGAACCCGACCCTAGCATTCATTTGACATAGCGTCTTATGAAAGACATGCTGTCTGACGAAATACAGGCCGTCCGATGAAAGTGGCCTGCCTAGCACAGCGAAAGGAGCCGGGCATGCGGGTGCTGATCCGCTACACGATCAAACCTGAGCACATCCACCGCAGCACCGAATTGCTGCGCGCGGTCTACGCGGACCTGGAACGCACCAGGCCGACGGGATTGCGCTACGAGACGTTCCAGGTGGAGGGCACCGGCCAGTTCCTGGCCGTTATCGAGTCCGACGGTGGCCCAGGCGACTCCGCGCACCACCGGCTCGCCTCGTTCCAGCGCTACCGCGCCGCGCTCGACGACATCTGCGTCGAACCGCCGACCGTCGCCCACCTGGAGACCGTCGGCGCCTACCGACCCTGATGATCCCACCCCATCATGACCGCAAGGAGATGCCAACCGTGATCCGCATCGCCGTCGTCGTCGGCAGCACCCGTCCCGGCCGCCGGGGCGAGTCCGTGGCCCGCTGGGTCGCCGACACCGCCGCAGCACACCCCGCCGTCATCGACGGCCGAGCCGCGGTCGAGGTCGTCGACCTGGCGGCCTTCGACCTGCCGCTGCTCGACGAGTCGGTCCCCGCCGCGTTCGCCAGCTACGCCCATGCCCACACCCGCCGCTGGGCGGACACCGTTGCAGGATTCGACGGGTTCGTGTTCGTCACCCCGGAGTACAACCACTCCTTCCCCGCGGCGCTGAAGAACGCGATCGACTTCCTCTACGCCGAGTGGCACGACAAGGCCGCCGGGTTCGTCGGCTACGGCATCCACGGCGGTACCCGCGCCGTCGAACAGCTGCGCCAGATCATGGCCGAGGTGAAGATCGCCGACGTGCACACCCAGGTGGCACTGTCGATGTTCGCCGACTTCACCTTTACCAACCCGGCCGACCCCACCGACCCGGGGACCTGCACGCCCGGCCCGCACCACGCCGACGCCCTGGCCGCCATGCTCGACGAGGTCATCGCGTGGTCGGCGGCACTAAAGCCGCTGCGCGCCCCCGCCGCCGAGCCGCTGTCCGTCTGACACCGACACGCGGTCGGGTGCCGTGGGCACAACAACGCGCCCGCCGCCCGGCCGCGCGTCCTGCCCGCGGACCGCCGCAGAACGAGGCAGTGCGCGATGACGAACCGGCATCCAAGAACCGTGCCGAAAACCGCTGATCCGCGTTTCAAGCGGCCTTTCCCCCACCGGCAACCACCGCCCACACGGCTTGCGAGCCGCACACGTGGTCATCCGTGAAGACGAACGAGGAGATCATGGAGATTTCTGGCCGCCTACGACCTGACCGGCAGCTACCGTAAGGCCGCCGAGCTGGCCGGCTGCGACCACCACACCGTCCGCCGCTACGTCCAGGTGCGCGGGATCGGCCAAGATCCGGCTACGCCGGCCTCGCGGGCGAAGATGATCGATGCGTTGTTCCGGCTGGTGATCCCGGTGCTGGACAAGACGATTCCGACGATCGCGGCCTGCCTGGACGCCTCCTTCCGCGCCTTCGGCGGGGTGCCGACATACTGCCTGACGGACAACGAGAAGACGGTGACCACCGGGCACATAGCCACGATCCCGGTACGCAACCCGGACATCTGCCGATCGGCCGGTTCTACGGAACCGTAGTACGCACCTGCGTTCCAGCCGACCCCGCCTCCAAAGGCGGGGCGGAGAACGCGGTCAAGCTCGCCAAGCGGGATCTGGTGCCCACATCGGTCAATCTGCGCGCGGCCTACACGTCGTTCGCCGAACTCGAGCAGGCATGCGCGGCGTTCACGGCCGAGATCAACGCACGCGTCCACCGTGAGACCCGCTCCGGCCGAGGTGGTCGCCGAGGAACGGTTCCGGCTGCACCGACTCCCCGACCACCCCTACACCGCGGCCTTCGGGCAGAGCCGCCAAGTCCACGACAAGGACTCCACGATCCGCGTCGACCAGGTCCGTTACTCGGTTCCCCACCGCTACGCCGGACGGCAGGTGTTCGTGCGCTGGCACGGCGACGAGCTGGTGGTGACCGGTATCAGCGACGGCGTCCCGTCCGAGATCGTCCGGCACCCCCGGTCCACGCCGGGCAGCCCGGTGAACCTGGATGAGCACTACCCAGCCTCGACGCGCGGACTGCGGGTCCCTAAGCCGACCAACGCAGCCGAGGAGGCGTTCCTCGCGATCGGCCCCGGCGCCTCGGACTTGCTGGAGGAAGCCGGCATTCGCCCGCATCACCCGTACCGACCTGGTCATCGTCGACGACATCGGCCTCCTCCCGGTCTCCGCCGACGCCGCCGAAGGCTTCTACCGCCTGGTCGATGCTGCATACGAACGGCGCAGTCTGGCGGTGAGTTCGAACCTCCACCCCTCGGGATTCGACGAGATCATGCCCCAAAACGCTGGCCACCGCGACCGTCGACCGGCTGCTGCACCACGCCCACGTCGTTGTCACCACCGGCGACAGCCACCGTTTGTCCGAGGCAACCAACGGCAACGGCGTCGTCGCCCTGGCCTGAATCCATCTCCCCGGGGAAGGCGATGTCTTCCCCGGGGAGAATCGCTGTCCGCGGAGCAAGAACCAGTAGCTATAGGGGAAATCCGCTGCGCCAGTGGCGGTTCTTCATGTCCGCGGATGGGGCAGTCCACACGACCGCTGACAATCATGTGTAGGCCTGTTCGATCTTCGCGGGCCATCAAAACCCGCCATTAGCTCTTGGATCACCCCGCCGGGACCAGTTCGATTGAGGCTTAATGCAGGTGCATGGGGATATCCGCCGTGGTTAGGCTTGCCGCTCGTGACTGATCAGACGACAGACGAGACGACCGGCGACCAGATGCCCTCGAATCGGAGCAGACTGACCTTCCACGGGCCGTTGTGTGAGGAGCGGGCCGCGGGGTTCCTCGCGCGCCTGGTTGCGACGGAACCGAAGAGTGTGCTGGACATCGGCTGCGGCTGGGGCGAGTTGAGCCTCCGGCTGCTTGCCGCCGCGCCTGGTGCCACGGGCATCGGCATCGACCTGCTCGCCCGGGATCTGGAGCGTGGCCGGACTCTCGCGGCCAGTCGCGGTCTGGCCGACCGGATGGAGTACCTGGAGGAGTCCGCCACTGGTACCCAGCGCGGTCCCGCCGACGTGGTGCTGTGCGTGGGCTCCGGGCAGGCGCTCAGCGACGCCCCGGCACCCGACCAGTTCGGTGAGGCGCTGAAGGAACTGCGCAGGCTGGTCAACCCCGGCGGCCGGGTGCTGTACGGCGAGGGCTTCTGGGAGCGCCGGCCGCAGCCGGAGGAACTGGCCAGGATGTGGCCAGGTGCCAAGCCCGACGACCACCTTGCGTTGGACGGCATGGTCGAGGCGGCAGTGAAGGCCGGGTTCAGGGTGGAGTGGTTGGAAGTCGCCTCCCAGGAAGAGTGGGACCAGTTCGAGGCGGGCTATCTTGCCGACATCGAAGTATGGCTGGCCGCCAACGCCGACCATCCCAAGGCCGCGGAGCTGCGCGCCGACACCGACCGGCAGCGCGCCTCGTACCTGACCGGCTACCGCGGGATCCTCGGGATCGTCTATCTGACGCTGGTCCCGGTGGCGTAACGGACACGCCCGGCCGGCCAGGTCATCCCCACGGGTGAGGACTGTCCGTACGCCAGCCGAGCAGATTTCCAGCCTGGCCGGAGGTGATGGGACCCCGTCAGCCCCACGTGCCCGTCGCGTGCCCGTTCCCGTAGCGACCAGCGGGGAGCCACGGGGGGACTCACGGTCACTCGCCCAGCGTATGCCCAGGTCAGCGTTTCCCCCGCTCAGGAACCATGATCTTGAGAGGCTTCCCAAGCTGACAGCGCGGGTTCGATTCCCGTCACCCGCTCCGCATATCAAGGCCCAGGTCAGAGGATGATTCCTGACACGGGCCTTGATCTTTCTCGGGGCTGTTACTGACTCGCGTGCCAGATCAGTAGATCTTGGCTTCAGTGAGGGGCGGATCATCGCCGTCGTCCTTTGCGTCGAGTCCCTGCTTGACCATCTCGCCGATGGCCTCAGCGATCGCACGATCCCTGTCCTTGGCGGCGTGCAAATAGACCGTGGCCGCTTTCGTGCTGGGAATGGCCCATGCGGGTCATCAGCTCCTCGAGAGTCGCGCCAGTCGCTGCCGCCAGCGTGTTACCCGTGTACCGAAGGTCATGGATTTGGATCTTCGGGAGTCCCGCCTTGGCCAGTGCTTTCGCCCAGACTTTGATGAAGTTGCCGCGCCGAAGCTGGGCGCTCTTCTCCCCTGCGAACACCAGACCATCGGGTGCCGACTCGCTGAACCCGTTGAAGGTGCCAGGCGAGATCACCGATGATCACCTCCGGAAGCGCGACCACCCGAGCACCGGCATCCGACTTGGGACATCCCGTGATCAGCGCTACGTCCTCATCTCAGGCACCGACGCCTCAACCTTGACCGTGCGCGCTTCCAGATCGAGGTTATGGCGGCGCAGGGCCGCTAGTTCGCCCCAACGCAGACTGCCGAACGTGGCGAGGAGGACCAGGGCGCGAAATCGGGGAGGCACCGCAGCAGCGAGTACGAACACCTCCGATACGGTGAGCACTGGCATCCGTCGGGCCGCTCAACACCTGCGTTCTTGAACTGACACGGATTCTTCTGAACGGGCCAAGGTGCCATACGCAGTTGTGGTGCACCTTTAGTCAAGTTTGCAGTCGTTTGCCAATGATCCGGCTTGTCCGCAAAGAGGCCATCTATTCCGTGCTTAACGGTGAACCTCTGCAGCCCTCACGGCGTCATTCTCTAGCAAGGATCGCGCGCGAGGCCAGGAATTGGATGTTGGCGACAAGTATTAAAGAAGTTCTTGAAAAGCTAGATATCTCTGCGACTGGCGAGAGCGACAATGGGAGGCGGAAACGGACTGGAGTCACGCCCTGACCGCCAGGGGTTCGCGCCGACTACCGTCCACCATTCCTTGACCTGACCGATCGGAGCACCACGATGAAACCGGATCCGCAACGACCTGCCGACACCACCATGATGGGCGTCGTCCACGACGCGTACCGCCGCGACTTCGAGCGCGCTCGCCACGCCTTAGCCACCCCGCCGTACCCGAACGGACCTCGCCGCGAAGCGATTGCCGAGCACGTGGCCTGGCTGATGCGGCTCCTTCATGACCACCACACCGGCGAGGACAACGGGCTGTGGCCGCTAGTACTCAGTCGTAATCCGGACTCCGCCGCAATCCTCGAGGCGATGGACGCCGACCACGCGCGCATCGCGCCCGCGATGGAGACGGTCACCGCGGCTGCCGCCGGGTATGCCGGTGACGACGCTGCGCCCGCCCGGACCGAACTGCTCGCCGCCTTGGACAACCTGTGCGAAGTGGTACTGCCGCATCTGCGTCGCGAGGAGGACGAGGCCATGCCGGTCGTGTCTGCCAGCATCACTGCCGCCGAGTGGGATGCCTGGGACCAGGAGCACAACATCAAGCCGAAGCCGCTCATGCAGCTCGGTGAGGAGGCGCACTGGGTGATCGACGGCATCGATCCCGTCCGGTATCAGGTCGTCATCCACCTGCTCCCAGCCATTCCACGGTTCATCGTGCTGCGTGGCTTTGCTCGCAAGTACCGGCGCCGAGCGACGACCGTCTGGGGTCCCGGCACGTATGGGCCGGCGACGACCCCGACTAACGCCTGAGCAACCTGAGCCACCCCGGGTTTGATGGAGGCTCGATCAGAAGGGAAGATCGAGCTCGCCGCTCTCCAGAACTGCGCGCCGGCCATTGTGTGAGCCGGCGAAGAGCAGTCGGTCGATCGTCCCAGTGAGAGTCGTCTCCTCGCGGAGTTCACGAACTGCCGCACTCTCTGACGACTCGCCATCCTCCACATGGCCCCCGGGAAGAACCGCGTAGTGGTGCCCGGGACACGGCGACCCGCGCCAGCCGGCGGCCTCGCACATGACGCAGGTGACGCCGGGGCTGCGCCGGAGGAACCGCTTGATGACCAGGACTCGGATACCGTCGACGACCACGGCAACCGCTCGGGGGATCGGCATGAAATGGATCATACGATTCAGCCCGGCGTAGTCGGATGAGTTCCGCCGGGCCGTCGATCAAAGACTGTGCGCCGAGATCTAACGAATGGGTAAGCGTCCTCAAGCTCGTGACTGTCCCCGGGAAGCACGGATTCGACCACGACCTATGGCTTGCCCGTTGCGTCACAGCCAACGGCGTAGACGGTCACAGCTCAGACTTTGATGACGGTGACGCGTCCGCCGCACAGGACAGCGAGGTCCTCGGGGTCGGAGGTGAGGACCGTGACGGGACCTGGGGCAGCGAGGGCGGTGGCGCTGAGCATGGCGTCGATGGCGTACTTGTGCCCGTGCAGGCCAACGTCGGACAGGAGCGTGGCGGCGTGGCGGGCGATTGGTTCCGTGACCGGCTCGACGACAAGGCGGGACAGCGTCCACTCCAGGGCCGGCCGGTTGGCGCGAGGATGGACCACCTCGACGAGGGTGGCAGCGGAGGTGATGACGCGGAGGTCGTCGGCACGAGCGAGAGCGAGCCATGCGGTGACCGTACGGTCGCGCAGGACGGCCTTGGCCAGTCCCTCGCTGTCGAGGACAAGGGTGCCGCCGGGAGTGGCAGGAGAACGGGTCACGCGGCATCCGCCCCACCGTTGGCCTGTCCCCGCCGGGCCTGGTGGAGTTGGTCGCGCAGTGCCTGGACCTCCTCGTCGGTGATGGGTCCATGCTCGGCCTCGGCGACTTGGATGAGCTCACTGAGGTTGTCGCGCTCGATCTGGCGGGCGACGGCGGCGGCGACGTAGGCGGACAGACCGGAAGGGCCGCTCCGGGACCGGGCGGCCTCGGCGATGTCACGCGGCATGGTGATCGAATATTTGCCAGTAGCCTCGCTCATGCCCTCTATCCTACCTCTCATCCTCCTGCTGCTTCGGGATCGCCTTGCTAGCGTCGGGAGGACCGCCGCCGGCGAGTTGCGCACCGCGAGAATCACCAGGTCGCGGGCTGACCACCGGGCCAATAAGAGGGGTGAACCACGGTCACTCAGGACCGACCTTCCGCCCAGCTCAGCGCCTCAGTGGGAGCGCGGTTCCGCACCGCGCGGCGAGCGGTACGCGGCCGCGCCGCCGGGAGCGGCGCCCCGGCGGCACGCGATGTGTGCCCGGCCGATCAAGATGCCTCGTCCTGACCCTTCAGGTGCTCGGGCAGGCCGGTATTCGGGATGCTGAACTTCTGCGCGTACTGATCGTTGAGCTCGGACCAGCCGAAGTCGACTGCCGCGGCGCCGCGGATCGGCGGGATCGGATGCCCTTCGAGCAGTTTCTCGGCCACGTCGAGACAGAGGTGCCAGCCGGCCGCGACCTTCGGGAGCCAGTCGCGGTCCTCGACGGTGTGCCGCAGTGTCAGGCGGACACCGGTGTCGGTGGCCACCAGTTCCCAGCGCAGCAGGTCGGTGCCGAGGGTGTACTCGAGCAGCGTCGGTGGTTGGGCGCGCACGACCTCGACTGCCATGTCCTGGGGCTTTTCATCGTCGATCATCGTGATTGTGGCGCCGCCCGCCTCGGAGAGATTGCGGTCAGCGGTGTAGGGCGCCCATGCGGCGAGTTGTTCGGGGTCGGTCAGCGCGGCCCACACTTTCTCGGGCGGGTGGCGCAGGTCGCGGGTGAAGACGAGGGTCCAGCGGTCTTCTGTCGCCTCGCAGTCGATCTGGGCCAGCGGGCTCGGGCGGTATGCGTTGGGGGTCATGACTACTCCAGGTTGTCGAGGTGGCGCTCGAGAGCGTCGAGATGCCGGTCCCACAGGGCGCGATACGGCTGAAGCCAGTCGTCGAGCGCCTGGAAGGGGCCTGCGTGAATGCGGTAGATCCGCCGCTGCGCCTCCGTACGGCAGGTGACGAAACCAGCCTCCCTGAGCACCTTCAGCTGCTTGGACACCGTGGGCTGGCTGACGTCGAGCGCCTCAACCAGTTCGTTCACGCTGCTCTCGGCCTCCAGGAGCCGGTCGAGAATCCGACGCCGGGTCGGCTCGGACAGCACGGAGAACGTATCGACGGACATGGCTTCTATATTCTCCCATCGGCATATGCCTGTCAAGGTATATGCGCGTCCAAAGCAAGCGGGCCAGCTCAGCGGGACATCCGTCAACCGGTCATGCGCGCGTTGACGACGCGAGACCACTGGACTGACGCTCTCCCGCCGTCGCCCAAGACAAGCTCGAGCAGACCAGAGGGCAGGGGACGACGGAGGACAGGTAGGGCGGCGGCACGGGGTGGTATCGCAGGAGCAGCCACCCTGCTGCGGCAGAGGTCACAGGCATGATCGCCGTGCAGTGGGCGAGGGCGATGAGGAGTCGATCACGGTCACTCGGGACCGGTTCTTCGTCCAGTCCAGAGACCTCACGTGCTGGTCGCGCCCGGACCGCAGCACGTTCGTCGGCGTCCGGCAGGCCCTAGACCTGCGGTTTGTCCGGATCGTTGAGGCCGTTGATCCTCGCCCGGAGCGCGTCCGCATCGCCGGGGGCCAGTTCGGCGATGAGATCGAGGGCGCGCCGCAGGGTGCATCTGCCCTCGTGAAGCCGGCCCGCGGCCAGTTGGGCCTCGCCCAGCCGCCGTAGGGTCCGGGCGCCGAGCGCGCGTTTCCCGCCCCAGCGCCAGGCCAGTGACTGACGGTAGTAGGCGATCGCCTCCTCGTGCTGACCGAGCAGGTGATGGATGTGACCCATGCTGTCGAGCGTGGCCGACTCACCGGGCATGTCGCCCAGTTCGCGGTGGATGGCCAGCGCCTCCTCGCAGCGGCGCAGCGCCTCCCCGTACGCCCCGAGCTGCGCGTGGAACCAGCCGATGTTGTTCAGGACCCTGCCTTCGCCCGCCCGGTCACCGGCCGCACGGTACAGCCGCAGCGCCTGCTCGCTCAGGTCCAGCCCTTCCGCGTACTGGCCGTGGCGGTCCTTCAGCACGCTGAGGTAGATGAGGCAGATCCCCTGTCCGACAGGGTCGTCGATCCCGCCGAACAGGCCGAGCGCCTCCCGCAGGTGGGACCCGCTCGCGCCGTCCTGGCCCAGCCGGATGAGGGCCTGGGCGAGCCCGACGCGGGCGTGGGCCTCCGCGGCCGGGTCGTTCAGCCGTACCGCCGCCTCCAGCGCGATGTGGTGCATGGCTGCCTGGTCGTCCGAGCGCCCCTCCTGGGACAGGAAGCCCCAGCAGGCGCCCGCCAGCTGCCAGGCATGCGCGTCGAACCCGGAGCGTGCGGCATGCCGAATCGCCGCCAGCAGCGTCCGGTGCTCGCGACCGAACCACGCCAGGCTCTGCGCGCGGTCGGTGAGGCGGGCCAGGACCACGCCGGGCCGCGGCGGCGCCAGGGCCAGCGGCACGCGATGGTACAGGTCCAGGAGCCGGTCGCCGAGGCGGGCGCTGTGCAGGTAGTGGTCGAGCAGCCGGTGCAGCGCCTCTCGGCGCTCGGTCTCCGAGTCGTGGAGGCGGGTCAGTTCCTCGGCGTACGCCCGGAGCAGGTCGTGCCAACCGTAACGCCCAGGGGAGCGCTCCGCCGCGAGATTGGCCCGCGTCAGCTCGGTCAGCAGGCGGTGGGCCTGCCGCACGGGTATCCCGGCCAGGCTGGCGGCCGCGGCGGTGGAGATCTCAGGCGCCGGTAACAGGCCGCGCAGCCGGAACAGCCGTGCGGCGTCTGAGCTGAGCGCGCGATAGGACCATGAGAACACCGTGCGCATGTTCGTCGCCGCGTCCCCGCCGTCGAAGACGTCGAGGCCGTCGACGCCGTCGAGTCCCGAGATGAGCGTGCCGAGCGGGAACGCCGGGCGGGCATGGGCCTGGGCGGCCACGATGGCCAGGGCCAGGGGTAGCCCGGCACACCGGGAGACGATGTCGTCGACCGCCTGCGGCTCGGCGCCCACCTTGTCCACGCCGAGCCGGCGCGTCAGGAGTTCACGGGAGTGCGCGGGAGAGAACAGCCCCAGCGGCAGCGTACGTGCGCCCTCCGCCGCGACGAGGCCCGTCAGCTCGGCGCGGCTGGTGACCAGCGCCAGACAGCCGGGCGCGTTGGGCAGCAGCGGCCGGACCTGGTCGCAGTCGAGGGCGTTGTCGAGCAGGATCAGCATGCGCCGCTCCGCCAGCAGGCTGCGGTAGAGCCCGACCTGCGCCTCCAGCGTGGCGGGTATCAGCTGCGACGGCACCTGCAGGGCGTCCAGGAACAGCCGCACCGCCTCGGCGGGCGGCCGGGCGATGTGGGTAGGGCCGAAACCCTGCAGGTTCACGTAGAGCTGACCGTCGGGGAAACGGTCGCGTACCCGGTGTGCCCAGTGCACGGCCAATGTGGTCTTGCCCACGCCGCCGGTGCCGGTGATGACACAGGGCGCCATCGCGTGCGCCGAACGCGATGAGCCGTCGGCCGGGAGCGTGAGCCGGTCCAGGGTGGCCAGCTCCTCCTCGCGGGCGGTGAACAGCTCGGTGTCCCGGGGGAGGTGCCGCGGCACGGCGAGGGCGGCCGTACCGGTCGCCCCGGCCGCCTCCTCCCGGCCGGAGAGGACCGCCTGGTGCAGTCGTTGCAGTTCCTCGCCGGGCTCGATGCCCAGATCCTCGGCGAAGCGGCGCCTGACGCGGCGGAAGACGGCCAGCGCCGCGGTCCTGCGGTCGCATCTCAGCAACGCCGTCATCAGCAGGGACACCAGCCGTTCCTGCAGCGGGTTCTCACCGACCAGGGCCGCCAGCTCCGCCGCCACCTCCTGATGCCGCCCCTGCCGCAGGTCGAGCGTGGCCCGCCGCTCCAGTGCCGTCAGCCGCTCCTCCTCGAGGCTCGGCACGACGACGTCGGGCAGCCACCGGCCCGCGACGTCCGCCAGGGGCGCGCCCTGCCACAGCGCCAGCCCCCCACGCAGCAGGTCGACGGCGCGCTCCGGCTCCGTCTCACCGGCGGCCTCGCGAACCAGGTCACGGAAGCGGTGCAGGTCGATACGGTCGCGCCCCACCGTCAGGCAGTAGCCGCGCGCCGAGGTCACCAGCGCCGCCTCGGTGAACGGGGTCAGCAGCCGGCGAAGCCTGGAGATGTGCCCTTGTACGGCGTTGCGGGAGAACTCGGGCGGTTCGGCGCCCCACAGCGCGGTCTCCAGTCGCCCCACGGGCACCGGCCGGCCCGTTTCGAGCAATAGCATCGCCAGCACGGTCCGCTGCTGCGCAGTGGACGGGCCCAGCCATCGCCCGGCGTCCCACACTCCCACCGGTCCCAGCAGACGGAACTCAACGCCCTCCACGGTCACTCGTCTCCGCCTCCAGCCACGTGAATGCCTCGGTGAGTGCCCGGTTGATCATTACTTGGCAGCCTAACTGCCGATTCAGCAGAAAATCAGCGGCATTTCAGCACCACGCAGCACGCTTTTCACATGCGGCACCTACGGCCGCGCAATCTCATGAGGAGGCACATCATGGAGATCAAGGTCAAGAAGGTCGAGTCCGTCAAGGCGACCCAGAACCCCGCCACGTGAGGCCCTGACACCGCCTGACGATTTTCTCCCGCGGGGAGGGAGACAAGACGCGCCTCTCGTGCGCGCCACGCCCCTCCCCGCGGGGTCCAACATGCGTACTGGCGCGGGAGACACGATGCGTGTGGCGTTGAAGGAAGTCGAGTGGGAGGCGACCGGCGAGGATCTGCTGGTTGTCTTCGACGCTCGCGAGGCGATGACCTTGAGCGATCCCGACGGGCAGGTGGCCGCGCTCCTGAGCGAGCTGCGCCGGGCCCCGCAGACCGCCGCCGAGCTGAGCGTCGCCCTCGGCAGGCACGGGTTCCACCTCTCCGAGGAGGACGTCAGCCGGGGCCTGAGCGGTCTTGACGCCCTGGGCCTGGTCGAGGACGCCGACGGCAGGACCCTCGGCGACCCGTACGAGGACGAACGGCACTTCTCCAACCTCAGCTTCTACGGCACCCATGCCGCCCTGGACCGCCACCGCGCCGGGTTTCTCCGGCCGATGCGCGAGGCCCACGTCCTGGTGCTTGGCGTCGGCGGAGGCGGCTCCTCCCTTGTGCAGTGCCTGGCCGGCCTCGGCGTCGGCGAGCTGACGCTGGTCGACCAGGACCGCGTCGAATCCCGTAACTTCGCCCGGCAGTTCCTCTACCGGCATGCGGACATCGGCCTGTCGAAGGCCGAGCGCGCGGCCGCGTGGGTGCGCGACTACGACCCGAGCATCAAGGTGCACGCCGTCGACCGCTGGATCTCCGCCCCCGAGGACCTCGCGGACCTGGTCCAGGGCATCGACCTGATCGCGGGCGGCCTCGACGGCCATCCGCACGCCAACCTCTGGGCGAACGAGGCCGCGGTTCGGGCCGGCGTCCCGTACGTCCTGGGGGGCGCCAACCGCAGCCAGCTGATGTACCTCTCCGTGGATCCGGGCCGGACCGCGTGCCTGGCCTGTGACTACGCGGACCGGCCCGCCGAGGACAGCTCGGAGGGCATCGCCTACCGGATCGTGGAGAACATGAAGCTGAGCAACCCGCTCACCGGACCGATGGCGATGCAGGTCGGCTCGCTGCTCGCCTTCGAGGCGCAGCGCTACCTCACCGGCTACGAACCTCCCCGCGCGGCCGGGTTCCGGGTCACCCTCGATATGCGCACGGGGTTGGTGCCCGAGTGGCAGCCCCTGCCGAAGAATCCGGAGTGCCCGGTCTGCCGCCTGGCGCCGCCGCGCGAGGGTGGGCGTCGGTGACCGTCCCCGGCTCCGCCACGGTCAGGCTCAGGCCGCTCAGCGTCGTTCCCGAGGGCGAGGACGAGGTTCTGGTCGGCGACCCGGCAACCGGCACCTTCGTGACGATTCCGGCGGTCGGCGGGGTGGTGATCGCCGCCCTCCAGCGGGGAGCGAGCCTCGACGAGGCGGCGGCCGAGGCCGAGGAGTTCGCCGGCCAGCCGGTCAATGTGCCGTCGTTCGTCGCCACCCTCGGGGAGCTCGGCTTCCTGGCCGAGGACGCGGGCGACGAGAATCCGGGGGACGGCGCCGCGGCGGAACCCGTACGCACCGCACCCATACAGGCCCGCCGCTGGATGACCGGCATCCGCCCGGAGATGGTACGCCCCTTCTTCGGCCCCGTGGCCTGGACCTGCTATGCCGCCTGCCTGCTCTTCGCTCTGGGCGTCTTCGCGCTCCGTCCCGGTCTGATTCCCGACCCGGCCGAGGACGCCTTCCCCTTCGACGACATCGGGCTGAGCGCGCTGGCCTGGCTACCCTTCGTGTGGTTCGCGGCGGCCAGCCACGAGTGCGGCCACTGGCTCGGCGCGCGGGCCCTCGGCATCCAGACCCGCTTCGGCGTCGACCGCCGCATGTGGATGCTCGTTTTCGAAACAGACCTCACCCAGCTGTGGACGCTCCCGCGCCGCCAGCGGTACGGCCCGCTGCTGGCGGGCCTGGCCGTGGACTCCGTGCTGCTCGCCGTCCTGCTCACCGGCCGGTTGCTGATCGACACCGGCCACTGGTCGGCCGCGGACCTGGTCGGGTCGCTGCTGGCCGCCTGGGTGTTCATCAAGGTCATGCAGATGCTCTGGCAGAGTCTGGTCTTCCTTCGCACCGATCTCTACGCGGTGCTGGTCAACGCCCTGGGCTGCCGCAACCTGTGGCGCGTGAAGTCGCTGATGCTGCGAGAGGCCTTCGGGAGGCTGACGGCAGAGGAAGCCGAGGAACTGGCGGACTCAACCGAAACCGACCTGCGCGTCGGACGCTGGTTCCGCTGGGTGTGGCTGGTGGGATTCCTCGGAGTGGCCGCCTGGTTCTGCGTCCTGCTGCTGCCGGTCTTCGCGGAGGTCCTGCGCTGGGCGGCCGACGGCCTGGCTGAGGGCCCTCTGGCGGCCGCGTTCTGGTACCGGCTGCTCTGCGCCGGCCTGCTGCTGGGCCCCGAGGCCCTGGCCCTGACGCTGGCCGTCAAGGAGTACGCAGGGCGGCTCGCCGCCCAGCGGGCTTGATCACTCCCAGGAATCCAGCGGAACCACGATGAGATCTTCGGGGCAAGGGAGCGGCGCGGGATCGTCTTCGGTGGCGTAGATCTCAACAAGGTGGCGGATCGGTACGCCGGACATGCGCGGGACTCACTCAGGACCGGTTCCCGCCCAGCTCAGCGCCCCGCCGAGCCATGATCGACGCAGTTCGCAAGCTGACAGCGCGGATTCGATTTCCGTCACCCGCTCTCGAGCTTCAGGGGCCCCGGTGAGGAGCCGAATCCTCGCCCGGGCCTCGATCGTTTTGCGAACTTGCCGAACCCCCGTCGCGAGCGTTCTCACAGGCAGCACATACTGGAGGCATGCCAGCAAAGGACACGCCCCGCCGCCACCTGTCCACAAGTCCGTTCAAACCTCCGCCTCCCGCCCCGCCTGTCGAGCGGTTCAGCGTGAACGACCAGGTGACCCATGATCGATTTGGTCTCGGCGTCGTCATCGGTGTGGAAGACGAAGTAGCCGTGTTCGTCGATTTCGGATCGCGGCAGGAACGACTCACGACACCTTTCAACAAGCTGTACAAACTTTGAGAGATCCAGGTCGTCCCCGGGTTCGTTCGCTCTCGGAGAGCCCTGCACGCCACCGGCCTCCTGCATCGCCTTCGCCGGACAGGCGCTCCGCGCCCAGGCAGCTCAGACCCCTGCCCTCCGGGAGTGACCGCGGCCTCTCGAACTCCCCGCCACACCGGTCCACCGGACCACATGGTTGCGGTCTGCTTTCGAGCCGGCGCACGTCCCCGTGTGGCTGCCAGGTTTGCTACTGATCTTCGGAGTCATGCGCCTGGACGTCCGGTTCATCCCTGGGTTGGGCAATGGGGTCGGTCACGAAGCGCTCATGATGCACCCGTTCGGTGGCCCGCGCCGCACTTCACCGCCCAGGGCGCGGTGCCCTTACTGTGCACGGCTTCGGTTCCCACGTCCACTTGGGCTCCGGTGTCCAGGAGCATCGTCAGTTGATAGCTCACACGGATTTGGATCACTTGCATGTCTCGGTAAGGCAGCACCCATCGATGGCTTCGGCGGGCGCGAGAGCGCCTGCGCCGAGTCTCGCCGGTGAAATGATTTGTCGGAGGAGTGGCGCGCGGCTAGCTTGGCCGTCTGTGCCTCCGACTCTGCGCACTGAGCGCTTGCTGCTGGAGCCGTACACCCCCGAAGACCAGGAAGACTTCGTCACCCTGTTCCAGGACCGGAGGGTTTCGCAGTGGATGGGCGACGGCCCTGCTACCGAGGCGGAGGACCGTGCCCTGTTCGGACGGATCTTCACAAAGGTCTATGCCCAGGATCTGTTCGATGTCTGGGCCGTTCGCCGGAACGGTCTCTTGATCGGACACGCTGAGATCAAGCCGACCGACGTGGCCGAGGGCTACGAGATCATCTACGCGCTGGCCCCTGATGTGTGGGGATCGGGCCTGGGAAGAGAACTGGCCGAGGCGATCGTCGCCTACGGCTTCGACACCCTGGGGCTCACGGAGGTGTACGCCACCGTGGCGGCGTCAAACAGTGCCTCGCTGGCCGTGCTGAACAGGATCGGCTTCGAGCACGTCCGGGACATAGCCGAAGGTGACGGCAGCACCACTCGCGTGCTGACGCGCCGTCGGGCCGTGCAGCCCACCCGGCAGGAGTGAATGGATTGCTGGACGGGATCCGGCCGACGCCGACCAGATCGTTTACGGCGTGGAGAACGGGCCGGGCGCCGGAGGCGAGGAGCCGCCGGCGGGGACCCCGTTCGTGACCCGCAGGAACTCCAACTTTTCCGCATCGACGGAACCCGCGGCCACCGTGTAGACGATGAGCCGGACGTCGCAGCCTGGGACGGTGAGCACGTCGCAGTCGCACGTCACCTCGCCGGCCTGGGGGTGCACGATGATCTTGCGAGCCGAGACGTGCCGACCGACCGCACCCTCGTCCCACAGCCGGGTGAACTCCGTACTGGTGGAGCGCAGGTCCGCGACAAGGTCGATCAGTCCACGGTCACGGGGGTAGTCGACGAGAGCCGTGCGCAGATCGGCGACGAGGGCGCGGTTCAGGGCGTCGCCGTCGTGGAGTACGGGCCAGGCCGCGAGCCCTCTGGGCCCTGTGGCGAAGACCGCCCGCACCAGGTTCCGTTCGGCATGCGTCCGCGCGCCGGGGTCGCCCAGCAGCACTGCCCATGCGGGAGTCCAGGACAGCAAGGTCCAGTCGGCGCTGAACACGCCCACAGGGAACTCCCCGAGGCGAGCCAGCACCCGTTGAACCCCCGCCGGAACATGCGTAGAGATCGTCCCCTCCTGTGGCGGGAGGAGGCCGGCCAGCCGGTAGAAGTAATCGCGCTCCGTGGGTTCCAGCTGCAGTGCCCTGGCCAGGCTCGCGACGACCTGCGCCGAAGGGCTCGTGGCGCGCCCCTGCTCCAGCCGGACCACATAGTCGACCGACAGCCCTGCGAGCTCGGCCAGTTCCTCGCGTCGCAACCCCGCCGCACGTCGTCCGGGCCGCGCAGTCCGCCCGATGTCGAGGGGAGAAAGCCGGTCGCGCCAGCGGCGCAATGCCGTCCCGAGGGTCTCGTCCACCCGACCATTGTGTCCGCTGGATCGCCGTTCTGCCTGGTACTGGCCGTCCCACCGTCGCAGAGGGCACTGGCTCTCCTCTCGTCACCGGCCGAGAGTGAACACATGACCACAACGTTCATAACAGGAGCCAACAGATCCCTCGGGTACGAGACCGCCCGCCGATTGATCGAGGCCGGCCACACCGTCCTCATCGGCGCTCGCGATCCGGAACGCGGCCAGGAAGCTGCAGACGCACTCGGTGCCCGATTCGTCCAGATCGACGTGACCGACGACGCGTCGGTGGCTGCGGCCGCCGCCGACGTCGAGGCTCACGAGGGGTTCGTCGACGTCCTCATCAACAACGCGGGTATCCACGGGACGCACAACCCCGCCGACCAGATCACGGCCGCTGACGCCAGCGCGGTGTTCGAGGTCAATGTCGTGGGGATCGTCCGGGTGACGCACGCGTTCCTGCCCCTACTGCGCAAGTCCGCGAACCCGGTCATCGTCAACGTGTCGAGCGGCATGGGGTCGTTCGCCGCAACCCACGACGCCGAGCGCGTCGAGTCGAGGGTTGTCACGCCGCTCTACACGTCGTCGAAGGCTGCCGTGACCATGCTGACGACGCAGTATGCGAAGGCCTGGCCGGACGTGAAAGTGAACGCGGCCGACCCGGGCTATACCGCGACCGACTTCAACGGGCACAGCGGCCCGCAGACAGTGACCGAGGGGACCGACGCGATCGTCGAACTCGCCACCATCGGGGCGGACGGACCGACCGGGACCTTCCGTGACCGTCAGGGCGCGATGGCCTGGTGATCCACCTCTGAATTCGGGGCGCGCCCCGTCGCTTCAGCCGCGCCGCGCCTACGGTGACTCAGTTCACACACCAGGGCTGTCACGGCATGGCCTGGGTGCTCCGTCCCGTTCGTGGAAATCATCCACATCCACTCAGGGGACAGAGCGACCATGAGCATGACCCGGCAGCCGACTTCAGCCGAGGCCGCGCAACAGCAGACCACCCGGCGGCGGCCAGGGCGACGGTGGTTGCGGCGCCTCCTGTACGGGCTGGCAGGCTTCCTCGCGCTGGTGGTCGCCGTGGCACTGCTGGTGGCCTATGTCTGGCAACCGTCGCAAGAAAGCAACTTCCGTTCGGCGGACCTGGCCGGCTCCGGCTACGTGGAGACCCCGGTGGCGCGCTTCCACTACGTCAAGGCCGGAAGCGGGTCTCCGGTCGTGCTCCTGCCGGGCGGTACGTTGTGGATCTACAGCTGGTCGGGCACTTCTGGAACGGCGCCGTCGCCCTCTACCTGGCCGAGCGCCATCCCGAGCGGGTCCAGCGGCTGGCCCTGCTGAACTCCGTCGGTCTGGACGTCCCCTCCAGCTGGGACTTCCGGCCGCTGGAGTTCCCCATCGTGGGAGAACTGATCGGCAAGCTCATGACCAAGTCCACCTACGGTGGCACTCTGGCCAGGTCGTTCGTCCATGTGGATGCTGCAACGTAACCTCGACTACACCCTCACCGAGCGGTGCCTGGTGATGTGAAGGCTCCGACGCTGATCCTTTGGGGTGGCAAGGATGCTTTCGACGAACCCTGGCAGGCCGCCGAACTCGGCCGCCGCATCACCGGCGCCACCGTCCGCATCATCCCTGACGCCGGCCACAACGTCCACGAGGACGCCCCCGCGCAGGCCAACCCCATCCTCGCCGCCTTTCTTGACTGAGCAACGATCCACTGTCGCGGTCGGTAACTCGGCTGTCAGCCCGGGCCGCGGACCAAGGCACTCACGAGCCGGAGGTAGCGCTCGACCCGGTCACGAACCGTGGCACACCCGGCTACCGCGTGAACGCCCAACGCGACGGACCTGCGGCTCTCCACCCTGGTCACGGTCACATCGCGGGACGTCCAGCGGGCCGCGCGCACGATGAAGCCACGCAGTCCCCCGCTACCCGAGGCCGAAGTGCTGGATGGCTCGCTCCGCGACCGCCGCCGCCGGCAACTCGGTGTTGTCGATCCGCAGGTACTCGGCCCGGCCATCGAACTCGCCATTCGAGTTGAGCCGGTATTTGGCGTCCAGTTCCAGGAGGTTTCGCCGCGACCAGTCGAGATCGCGTTTGGACGGCTTCTCGGCCAGGCGAAGCTCTCCTTTGTTCCGCTTCAGGCGCACCTCCTGGCTCGCGGACAGCTCCAGATAAAGGATCCGTCCGCCCCGGTCACGGAACGGGGCAGCGTAATGGTCCAGCTCAGCCTCGTCAGCCGGGACGTCGAACGCCCAGACGTACGTGAAGATCAGACCGGCCTGGCTGCCGGCCACCTCCTCGAAGATCCGCCGCCGGAACTCCCCGACGAGACGCGTGAACGGCTCGCTGCCGAACTCGAAGAACCGCAGCACCGGCTCGATCGCCAAGTGGTTGTGAAAGACCTTCATCCCGGTAAGTCGCGCGATCTCATATCCGACAGTCATTTTGCCGACCGCCGGCGGTCCGACTATGTAGAGGAGAGTAGGTTTGTTCGGCTCGGTAACCTCGCTCACCGGAGCAACCTAAACACCCGGACGGGGCTTCAGCAACAGCAGCGAGCCCGAGTACCGGACTCGACAAGCACACCGCGCTGATTACAGTGGCTGTGGTGCCGAACGTAAGACCCCCAGGTCGGGTCATCTTCCTCAACGGGACATCGAGCTCAGGCAAGACAACGCTGGCCCAAGCCATCCAGGACGAGAGCGACGCCCCGTTCCTCTACTGGGGAATCGACACCCTGTTCAGCCTCGTCCCCCCGAACTGGGGCGGCGGTCGCGACGGCCCGCTCAGCAGAGTCGGCTTCTGGTACGACCGCACCGCCCGCGACGAGGATGGCCACCCGCTGTTGACGGTCCGCTACGGCCCGGTCGGCCGCCGGATGCTGCATTCGGCCTGCACCGCAGCGGCCGCCTTCGCCCACGGTGGCGACAACCTCGTCATCGACGAGATGTTGTTGACCCCGGATCTGCTGTCCGTGTGGATGGACGCGCTGGCGGGCCTGGACGTGCTGCTGGTGGGGGTGATGTGTCCCTTGGCGGTGGCCGAGGAACGAGAGGTGGCGCGGGGCAACGAACCCGGGCTCGCACGTGGACACCTGCGCACGGTTCACGATCACGGCGTCGCGTACGACATGACGGTGGACACCAGCACCGGAACACCCGCCGAGCTGGCCAAAGCCGTCCTGCGGCGTCATCAGGGCAGGTTGCTCAGCCCTTGATGAGCCAGTCCAAGGGCTATGGCGCCGAAGCCGGCAGGGGCTCGGTGGTCCCGGGTTCGGAGGCGCCGAACACTCGCGCGGTCGGATCCGGCGCCCCGTCGTCTCTGAGGCGGTCGGTGAGGAGGAAGCCGGGCAGTTCGAACGCGTGATCTCGCTCGCTCAGGAAGAAGGTCCCGCCGACGAGGCCGGGATCCCAGCCATGCGTCAAGGCGTAGTCGATGACGTTCCGCACGTCCTGCGGGGTCGGATAGGAGCCATCGGTCGCGCAGCCCCACGGCAGGATCGCCTTTGACAACAGATCCGCCTCGAGCGCGTGGCTGTTCTTCCCGGCGCCCCAAACGCGCAGGCGGACACACCTGTGGCAGTCGCGGTCACCGGCCACGTGGTAGAGCCGGCCGCTCCATACGAACTCTCTCCCGCCCGCATACAGTTTGCGCAACCTCGCCCTCACGTTGCCTCCTCTCCCGCGCCGGCGAACACAGCCCCCAGAATGCCGCACGGCCATCGGCGGCGACGGGTGGGATCATGAGTCGATGGCAACGACTTGGGACGAGGCGTTCGCGAACGAATACGAGGAATGGTCGGCTCACATGGTGGCCGACGTCGCCTTCTACGTCGGCCTCGCGCGCGAGGCCGACGGACCGCTGGTCGAGCTCGCGATCGGGAACGGGCGCGTCGCGATCTCGGTCGCGAGGGAGACCGGCCGGCGGGTCATCGGGGTGGACGCCTCGGCGACGATGCTCGAACAAGCCCGCATCCGCGCGGCCCAAGACGGTGTGGAACTCGACCTTCGCGAGGGTGACATGCGCGACCTCACCCTGGACGAGCCGGCGGCGTTGATCTACTGCCCCTTCCGATCGCTCCAGCACCTGCCGACCTGGGCCGACCGCCGCCGTACTTTCGAGCGGGTTGCCGCCTCGCTGCTGCCGGAGGGGCGGTTCGCCTGGAACGCCATCGCCTTCGACCATCACATCGCCGCACGCCTCGACGGCGAGCGCGAGGAGAGGCCCGTACCCCACACCACCCGATTCGCCGTGGGTGACAACAGGATCGACATCGTCCTCGACGACGGCGCGACGAGCTCCTCCTGGTGGGCGACCAGGAACGAGTGGCTCGGGCTGATCGACGTCGCCGGCCTTGAGCTCGAAGCGCTTTACGGCGGATTCGGCCGCGAGCCGTTCACCGAAGACAGCCGTGAGTACGTTTTCATCGCCCGCAGGCCTGTCAAGTGAATCGAGAGGGCGTGCGGACGAGGTCGTAGGCGGCGGCTGACAGGGCGAGCAGGATGAAGAGCAGCACCACCATCAGGCCGTGGCGGAACGCCGCCGGCCAGCCCTCGTTCAGGGCGCCGAAGAACGTCGAGCCGATCGCGGCGATCCCGATGGCCGAGCCGAGGCGCTGGCCCGTTTGCAGGACTCCCGCCGCGCTGCCGCCGCCCGCGGGCGGGACCTCCGACAGGGTGATGGCCTGGTTGGGGGAGATGACGAGGCCGCTGCCCATGCCCGCCACCAGCAGGGGGAGCGCGGTGGCCAGACCCACGCCGCGTCCCGGGACCAGGGCGGTGGCGGCCATGGTCGCGGAGATGCCGATGATCACCGTGGCCAGGCCGAGGGCGACCAGGCGGCGGCCGACGCGGTGCACCAGTCGTCCGCCGACCACGCTGGCCGAGGCGGAGCCGAGGGGGAACGGGGTGATCGAGAGGCCGGCCTGCAGAGGGTTGTATCCCAGGCCGCTCTGCAGGTACAGGGTGAAGATGAAGAAGATCCCGGTGAAGCCGGCGAAGTAGAACAGGGCGATGGCCGAGCCCAGGCTGTACGAGCGCTTCCTGAAGAGTGCCAGGTCGACCAGTGGCTCACGGCGGTAGAACCGCTCCCACGTCACGAAACCGGCCAGTATCAGGAACGAGATGGGGATGAGCACCCACTTGGCGTTCCCCTCCCATTGGTGGCGCTGGATGAAGGGCAGGAGCAGGCCCGCCACTCCGACGCCGAGGAGCAGGACGCCGACCGGGTCCATGCTCTCCCGCCGCTCCGGCCGCGGCACGGCGGGGTCGGGGCTCGGCAGGACGCGCCAGGCCAGGGGCAGCAGGACCATCCCGATCGGCACGTTCACCAGGAACACCCATCGCCAGCCGTGATCGGCCCCGAAGACGGTGACCAGGACGCCGCCGATCAGCGGGCCCGCGGCCGTGGAGACGCCGATGGTGGCGCCGAGCGCGCCGAATGCCCGTCCTCGCTCGTACCCGCGGAACATGTGCTGGATCAGACCCGAGACCTGCGGGTTCGTCGTTCCGGCCGCCATGCCCTGCACCAGCCGGGCCACGATCAGCACCTTCGGGTCCCAGGCGAAACCGCACGCCGCGCTGGACAGCGTGAACAGCGCCACGCCCCATATGAAGAGCGTCCTGCGACTCCTGACGTCCCCCAGCCTCCCGGCCGGGACCAGCAGCAGGCCGAACGTCAGGGCGTAGCCGGACAGGGTCCACTGCAGGCCGTCCTCGGTCGCGTGCAGGCTCGCGCGGATCGATGGCAGCGCCACGTTGACGATGCTCACGTCCAGCCCGGTCATGAAAGCCGCCACCAGGCAAACGGCCAGCGCGCGTCTGCGCGTGTCCAACCCGGACGCCCTCATTCCAGGCATAGTGCCCTCGAAGTCATGAAATATCACCATGCGGGGGCACCCTCGCGAGCGAAGCCGCCATCCCGCCGCGCGCAAGGGTTCTTTTTCTACCCAAAAGACAGATAACGTCCGGTCATGGATTCGATGACCGTCGAGCAGAACGGCATCAACGCCGTTCCCGAAGCCGAGCGGCACGGCCTCCCGAGGGACCTGTTCTGGCCCTGGGCCGGCTCCAACCTCTCCCTGTTCGGCGTCGCCTTCGGGGTGTACATCGTCGGTCTCGGCCTGGGCGTGGTCCCGGCGATCATCACCGGCGCCATCGGGTACGTGCTGTCGTTCCTGCTGGTCGGCCTGGTCGCCGTCGGCGGGACACGGTCGGGCGTGCCGACGATGACCCTGGGACGGGCGCCGTTCGGCTACCAGGGGAACAAGCTGCCCGCGCTGTTCTCTTACATCTCGAACGTCGGCTGGGAGATCGTGCTCGTCACGCTCTCCGCGCAGAGCGGCGCGGCCATCCTCGCGCGGCTCGCACCCGGCATCCCCGCCACGACGGCGACCGCCGTGTGCTTCGCCGTCGCGGCCGTCGTGGTGATCGCGATCGGCGTGTACGGGCACGCCATGATCATGGCGGTGCAGCGGTACCTGACGTACGCGTTCGTCGTGCTGACCGTCATCTACATGATCCTCATGGTCCCGAGGCTCGGTGGGGCGCTGGAGACCACGGCGGGCCCCGGCGGATGGGTGGGCGGGGTCATCTTCGCCATGACGCTGCTGGGGCTGGGTTGGGTCAACTGCGGCGCCGACTACTCCCGGTACCTGCCCTCGGGCTCCCGGCCGAGGTCGGTGGCGCTGTGGACGACGCTGGGCGGCGCCCTGCCGCCCATGGTGCTGCTCGTGTTCGGCGTGCTGCTGGCGGGCGGCGATCCGAAGCTGGCGGGGGCCGCCGGGACCGATCCGGTGGCGGCGCTGGCCGGAGCGCTGCCGACGTGGTTCCTGCTGCCGTACCTGCTGACCGCCATCGGGGGCTTCCTGGCCGGGGCGATCATGGACATCTACTCGTCCGGGCTCTCGATGCTGGCCCTCGGCGTGCCCGTCAGGCGGCATTATGCGGTGCTGATCGACGGTGTCCTCATGGTGCTCGGCGGGTGCTACCTGCTGTTCGTGTCCACCAGCTTCTTCGGCACCTTCCAGGCGTTCCTGGCGATCATCGGGGTGGTGATGGCGGCCTGGGTGGCGATCTTCCTGGTGGACATGTGGCGGCTGCGGGCCGACGGCAGGTCATACGACGAGCGGCTGCTGCGGCCGGGCGCGCCCGCGCTCAACTGGGCGGGGCTGGTGTCGCTGGTCGTGGCGTCGGTGGTGGGGCTCGGGCTCATCGCCTCGGCCGATCCGTACATCGCCAAGGTCGTCGGCTTCCTCATGAGCGACGAGCTGAAGAAGAGCACGTTCGGGGCGGCCAACATCGGTGTGGTCATCGCTCTCGTGCTGGCCGGGGTCCTGTACTTCCTCATCACGACCTTCACCCGGCGGCCTCGGGGCACGTGACCTCGACCGTGTCCGTTGTTACTCTGTGTGAGCAATGATGGACGTTCCGTCGCGGTTGCTGCGGTGGGCGGTGCACGCCACCGCCTGCGGGCTTCTCGCGATCGCCGTGGTGAGCTCGTTGCGCGAGGACCGCGTTGCCGTGGCCGTCGCCGGCGTGCTGCTCGGCCTGGCCTATGCCGCCGGCTGCCTGCCGGCGGTCCAGGCGCGGGGCCCCGTGTGGCTCGTGCTGGTGACGGCCGGATGGCTCGTGCTGGCCGTGGCGGCCCCGCCGTTCGTCTGGCTGGCGTTCCCGCTGCTGTTCGCGTACCTGGACCTGCTGCCGCTGTGGGCGGCGATGTTCGGGGTGGCGGTGCTGACGTCGGCGGCGATCCTGGCGGCGGCGTGGCATGCCGGCGAGCTGACCGTGCCGCTCATCGTGGGCCCGGGTGTCGGGGCCGCCGTGGTGACGTTGCTGGTGCTGGCCTGCAGGGCGCTCGAAGTCGAGGGCCCGGACTGACGGATCAGGCCGTGACGATGGCGAAGTCGGGCGTCGGCCGGTCGAGCACGGCGACCAGCCGCTGCAGCGCCCCCGTGTCCCCCTCGCGCTCCACGCCACCGACGCCCTTGCCCGACAGCAGCCCCACGAGCTGGTCCTTCGTCAGCCGGAGCGTCAGGTCCGCGGTCTCGTCCACCGGCTCCCGCTGCTGGATGAGCGCGCCGTTGGACAGCGTCGTACGGTGCCGCTCCCCCAGGTCGGTCAGATGCCAGTCGATCGACAGCCGCTCGTTCCAGGCGCGCGGCCCGTTCACACGGATGGCGAGCGAGTCGAAGATCTGCTCCACGGTCAGCGGGGTGAGCAGGTCGGGCGAGGTGGTGTCCACGGTGGCCGGCACGATGCCCTCGGACAGCTCGAGGGCGCCCGTGAGGTAGAAGTTGCGCCACGTGGCGTTCTCGGCGCCGTGGCCGAGCCGGGTGTAGACCTCGGCGAGCAGGTCGCGCGCCTCCTTGTTGCCCTCGTCGGCGAAGACGGCGTGGTTGAGCAACTGGGCGGCGAAGCGCAGGTCGTTCTCATGGATGTAGCGCCTGGCGAACGCGACCACGGCCGAGCCGCCGCCCAGGCATTCGACGTACCGGATCGCGCTCTCTCGCGGCGGGAGTTCCCACAGGTGCGCCGGGTTCCCGTCGAACCACCCCAGGTAGCGCTGGTAGACGGCCTTGACGTTGTGGCTGACCGAGCCGTAGTAGCCGCGCGCGTGCCAGGCCTGTTCCAGCTCGGGCGGCAGGTGCAGGACCTCGGCGATCTCGGGCCCGGTCAGGCCCTTGTTGAGCAGTCGCAGCGTCTGGTCGTGCAGGTAGGCGTACATGTCCCGCTGCTGCTCGAGGAACCGTACGACGCCGTCGCGGCCCCAGGTGGGCCAGTGGTGCGAGGCGAAGGCGACGTCGGCCCGGTCGGCGAACAGCGAGATGGCCTCGTTCAGGTAGCGCGCCCAGACGCGGGCGTCGCGGACCCTGGCGCCGCGCAGGGTGAGGATGTTGTGCTGGTTGTGGGTGGCGTTCTCGGCCAGGCACAGGGCGCGGCGGTCGGGAAAGAGGAAGGTCATCTCGGCGGGGGCCTCAGCGCCCGGTGTGAGCTGGAAGACCATCCGGATCCCGTCGACGGTCTCCTCCTGTCCGGTACGGGTGACGTCCAGCGTGGGCGGGATGAGCGACACGGTGCCCGTCGAGGTGGTCGTGCCGAGGCCGCAGCCGATCTGGCCCTCGGGCGAGCGGGACAGGGCCGTGCCGTACATGTAGACGGCCCGGCGGGTCATGGCGGGGCCGGCGTAGACGTTCTCCGCCACCGCGTGCTCCATGAAACCGGCGGGGGCCAGGATCGGCACGTCCCCCTGGGTGACGCCGCATACGCCGCCGAAGTGGTCCACGTGCGAGTGCGTGTAGACCACGCCGGTGACCGGGCGGGGGCCGCGGTGGTCGCGGTACAGCTTCAGCGCGGCTGCGGCGCATTCGGTGGAGATCAGCGGGTCGATCACGAGGACGCCGCGCTCGCCCTCGACCAGGGTCATGTTCGACAGATCCAGGCCGCGTACCTGGTAAACCCCCTCGGCGACCTCGTACAGACCCTGCCTGGCACACAGCTGGCCCTGCCGCCAGAGGCTCGGATGGGCCGTGTCCGGGCACTCCCCCCGGAGGAAGTCGTAGGAGTCGTTGTCCCAGATGACCCTGCCATCCGCCGTCTTGACCACTGCGGGGCTGAGCTTCCCGATGAAGCCGCGGTCCGCGTCCACGAAGTCGCCCTTGTCGTGAAATGGAAGGTCTGCCATGCCAAGGCGAGTGCCCGAGAATCGGCCCGGATAGGCTCAATGAACGCCCCTAATAGCATGAATCTAGGGCAATAAGGACATTGCGGCCTGAGGTCGGGCTGCCATGTGATTGGCTTGCCGCGTGGAAGCGTGCGTGTTCGACCTTGATGGTGTGCTGGTGGATTCCGAGCCGGTGTGGGAGGAGGTACGGCGGGCCTTCGTCGCCGACCACGGCGGCACGTGGCAGCCGGACACGCAGTCCAGGCTCATGGGCATGAGCACCGCGGAGTGGGCCGCGTACCTGCACTCGCTCGGAGTGTCACTGCCCCCTGACGAGATCGCGCGGGGCGTGGTCGACCAGATGGCCGCCCGCTACCGCGACGGGGTGCCGCTGATGCCGGGGGCGGTGAAGGCGGTGCGGCGGCTGTACGAGACGGTCACGCTGGGCCTGGCCAGCTCGTCCCCGCGTGCGCTGATCGACGCGGTCCTGGACGCGGCCGAGCTGAAGCAGTGCTTCGCGGCCACCGTCTCGACCGAGGAGGTCGCGCGCGGCAAGCCGGCGCCCGACGGATACCTGGAGGCGGCCCTGCGGCTCGGGGTCGATCCCCGGGGGTGCGTCGCGGTCGAGGACTCGAGCAACGGGCTGCGCTCGGCGCACGCGGCGGGCATGCGGGTGATCGCCGTGCCCCATCCGCACTACCCGCCCGCGCCGGACGCGCTGGCCCTGGCGTGGCGCGTCCTGCCCGACCTCGACGCGCTGACCCCCGAGCTGCTCACCTGAACCCGGGGGCGCTTTCGTGAACCCCCAGGCCAGGTGGCTATGCTTACGGAATCGTGCGAGACATCACGGTTTTCAGCGGCAGCGCCCATCCCGAGCTGGCCGAAGAGATCTGCCGCCACTTGGGCACGCCACTCCACCCGGTGAGGATCGAGCGCTTCGCCAATGACGTGCTCGAGGTGCAGCTCCAGGCCAACTGCCGCGAGCGCGACGTGTTCCTCATCCAGCCGCTCGTGCCGCCCGTGCAAGAGCATCTGGTCGAGCTGCTGCTGATGCTCGACGCGGCCCGCGGCGCGTCGGCCGCGAGGACCACCGTGGTTCTGCCTCACTATGCGTTCGCACGATCGGACAAGAAGGACGCCCCGCGCATCTCGATCGGCGCGCGGCTGGTCGCCGACCTGATGGTCACCGCGGGCGCCAATCGAGTGCTGGCGATGACGCTGCACTCACCGCAGGTGCACGGCTTCTTCAGCGTCCCCGTCGACCACCTCCACGCGCTGCGCGAGCTGGCCGCGCACTTCCGCCAGTACGACCTGTCGAACACGGTCGTCGTCTCCCCCGACCTCGGCAACGCCAAGGAGGCCGCCCACTTCGCCCGCCTGCTCGGCACCGGGGTCGCGATGGGCGCCAAGCAGCGCTTCAGCGACGACCGGGTGGTGATCAGCTCGGTGATCGGCGACGTCGCCGGCAAGGATGTGATCATCCTGGACGACGAGATCGCCAAGGGCAGCACGGTCATCGAGCTGCTCGACCGGCTGCGCGAGCGCGGCGCGCGTACGGTGCGGGTGGCGTGCACGCACGGACTGTTCGCGAGCGGGGCGGTCGAACGGCTGAGCGCGCTGCCCGAGGTCGCGGAGATCGTCTCCACCAACACCGTGCCGCCACCCAAGCCCAGCGACAAGCTCACCGTGTTGTCGATCGCCCCCGCGCTGGCCGAGGCGATGCGCCGCATTCACGACGGCGAGTCAGTGAGCGCGCTGTTCGACGCACCTTGATGACCTGACCGGTGGCACCTATGCCGCGAATCGATCATAGTTGCCAATATGCACGCAGCGACCGAACGACTGCTGAGCGACTTTCTCCAGGGCATCGAACCGGCTGTTCCCCTGGTCGCACTTTGGGCGCACGGCTCGCTGGCTGCCGGCGACTACCAGCCCGGGCGCAGCGACCTGGACCTGGTCGCGGTCGTCGACACGCCGGTGACAATGGAGCAGTGGCGCCGTATCAAGGCCGCCCACCGGGCGCTCGACCAGCCCCTGGCGGCCCGGCTGCACTGCTCCTACATGGCCAGGGAAGAGCTGGCCGACCTCTCCACCGAGCATGTGACGTGGGCTCACGAGCAGATCTTCCGCCGACCCGTCACCGCGATCACCCGCCGCGAGCTGCACGACGGGGCTCTCCGGCTCTACGGCCCTCCACCCGCCGGCCTGCTGCCTCCCGTGTCGGATGACGAGGTGGCCGAGTACGTACGGGCCGACTTACGTGACTACTGGCTCATCAAGACGCGCGGGCGGCGGCGCTGGCTGCGCGACATCTGGGTGGACCTGGGCATGCTCACGGTCGCCAGGGCCACGGTCACGCTGCGGGAGGGGCGGCTGATCAGCAAGCGGGAGGCCCTGGACGTGCTCCCCGAGCTGGGGGCGCCGGAGAAGGTGGTGGCCGACGTGCGAGCCCGCAGGTACGGGACGGCGGCACCGGTGCTGAGCCGCTTCAGGAGGGGCCGGCTGGCCCGCGCGTTCATCAGATCGGCGATCAGGAAGGCGCTGACCTGACCGAGCGAACGGATAGTGTGGGCGCGAGTTACCGCCTGAAATCAGGAGAAGGGCAGCAAATGGGGGAAATCAGGCAGTCCTATCTGGTGGCCGCGGAGTCGGCGGTGTCGCTGCTGCGCGCTCCCGCGGTGGCGGCGGCCTGGGACAAGCCGAGCGCGCTCACCGAGTTCAGCGTCGCGGGGCTGGCCGGGCATCTGGCCCACCAGCTCGTCAGGGTCCGTGACGTGCTCGTGCCGAACGGGCAGGTCCAGGAGCCGATCGAGCTCCTGGAGCACTATTCGAGGTCGCCGTGGGTGCAGGCGGGGCTCGACCACGAGAGCAACGTGAGCGTCAGGCGCGGCGGGCAGGCGGCCGCGGCGGACGGACCCGGGGCGCTGGTGGAAAGGACGCAGGCGCTGCTCGACCTGCTGACCGCCGCCCTGCCGGCCGAGCCCGCCGGCCGGGTCGTGGAGCTGCCCTGGTCGGGCTGGGCGCTGCGGCTCGACGACTTCCTGCTCACGCGGCTGGTGGAGCTGGTCGTGCACTCGGACGACCTGGCGGCGAGCGTGGGGCTGAACACGCCGGAGCTGCCCTCGTCGGTCATCGATCCCGTGGTGGAACTGCTGGCCCGGCTCGCCGTCCACCGGCACGGGCCGACGGCGGTCATCCGCACCCTGAGCCGCGCCGAGCGCGCTCCGGCCACCATAAGCGCCTTCTAGCTCACGAGGCGATCATGCGCAGGGCCGTGACGACCTCGCGGCCCGACAGCGCGCTGTCCGGGTCCAGCAGCCACTGCGACAGGAACCCCGTCAGCATGGCCTGGTAGACCGTCCCCACCAGCCGCTCGCGCTCCGGATCGCTCCCGGGCTCAAGCCCCTCGAACAGCTCGGCCAGACCCACCCGCGCCTCCTTGATGGAGCGCACCAGCTGCTCGCGCACCTCGGGCACGTGGTCGATCTGCCCCAGCAGCTCGAACTGCGTCACCCAGAGCGGCCGGAGCCTGGAGAACGACTCCGTCACCCGATCCCAGGCCGCCTCGAACCGCTCCAGCGGCGTCGTGTCCGCCTTGACGTCGGCCGACAGAGCGACCGCCAGCTCGTCCCCCCACTCGCGCATCGCCTCGAAGAGCGCCTCGTTCATCAGCGCTTCCTTCGACTTGAAGTGGTAGCCGATGCCCGCCAGGCTCACCCCGGAAGCGTTGGCTATGTCGCGCGCCGTCGTACGCGAATAGCCCTTCTCGATCAGGCACCGCTTCGCCCCGGCCAGCAGGTCTTCCCTGTTTCCCATGCTCAGAGACTAGCACAACTGTCTTGAAAATTTGTCCTAGACAAGCGTCTGAGACGTATGTACTGTCATGGCCATGACGAACATCCTCATCTCCGGCGCGAGCATCGCCGGCACCGCGACGGCGTACTGGCTCAGGCGACACGGCTTCGACGTGACAGTGGTCGAGCGGGCCCCCGCGATCCGCGAGGGCGGATACAAGGTGGACATCCGGGGCGCCGCCCTCCAGGTGATCGAGCGCATGGGGATCATGGACGCGGTCCGCGTCAGGAGCACGGACATGCGGATCGCCACCCACTACGACGCCAGAGGCAGGAAGGTCGCGACGATGGACGCCGACCTGTTCGGCGGGCGCACGGGCGACGACGTCGAGATCATGCGCGGCGACCTGAACGAGCTGCTGTACGACCTCACCCGCCACGACGTCGAGTACGTCTTCGGCGACTCCGTCACGGGCATCGCCGAGGACGGCACGGTGAGGTTCGAGCGTTCGGCGCCGCGCAGGTTCGACCTGGTCGTCGGGGCCGACGGCGCGCACTCCAACACCAGGAGGATCGCCTTCGGCGAGGAGTCCGAGTACGCCCGCGACCTCGGCTACTACATCTCGATCTGCACGGTCCCCAACAAGCTGGGCCTCGATCGCGAGGAGGCCGTGCACGCGGCCCCCGGCAGGACCGCGAACGTCTACAGCACCAGGCAGGACACCCGCGCCAAGGCCCTGTTCATGTGGTCGTCGGAGCCGCTGGCCCACGACCACCGCGACGTCGACGCCCAGAAGGACCTCCTGATGAAGGCCATGCGGGGCGTCGAATGGGAGGTGCCCCAACTGCTCGAGTCCGTACGCGACGCCGAGGACTTCTACTTCGACTCGGTCACCCAGATCCACATGGACAGCTGGTCGAAGGGGCGCGTCGTGCTCGTGGGCGACGCGGCATACTGCGCCTCGCCCGCCTCGGGGCAGGGCACGAGCCTGGCGCTCGTGGGCGCGTACGTGCTGGCGGGCGAGCTGGCGAAGGGCGGCGGCGCGGAGGGCTACGAGCGCGAGATGCGCCCGTTCGTCGAGGCCAACCAGGCACTCGGGCCCGCCAACGTCAAGGGCATGGTGATCGGGTCGCGTGCGGCCCTCTGGTTCCAGCTCAAGATGATCAAGTTGCTGCCCCACCTGCCCGGCCGCGACCGGATGATCGACAGGATCGCCGGCCCCATCCACCGCGCCGCGAACGCCATCTCGCTCAAGTCATATATGGAATGAAGCGTTCCGTTCTGCTATTCTGAGATCAGAACATTCCGTTCCAATGAAGGGGTTCGCCATGACCATCCTCGTCACCGGAGCCACCGGGACCGTCGGCCGTCTCGTCGTCGAGGAGCTCCTCGCGGCCGGGCAGCACGTACGCGCCCTGACCAGGAACCCCGCCAAGGCCGGACTTCCCGAGAGCGTCGAGGTCGTCGCCGGAGACCTCGCCCGGCCCGAGTCGCTGAAGGACGCCTTCGAGGGCGTCACCGGCGTGCACTTCATCAACTTCGCGGGCGACGACTACGCGGCCCTGCCCGACGGAGCCGCGCTCGTCGCGCTGGCCGTCGAGGCGGGTGTGCGGCGGGTCACCGTGCTGGGCGGCCGGGAGGACGGCCCGCTGGAGCAGGCGCTGGCCGCGACCGACCTGGAGTGGACGCTGCTCAACCCGGTCGAGTTCATGTCCAACACGCTGCGCTGGTGGGCCCACACGGTGAAGACGGAAGGCGTCATCAAGGAGCCCTTCGGCGACCGGCTGAGCGCCCTGGTGCACGAGCGCGACATCGCGGCCGTGGCCGCGACGGTGCTGGCCGAGGGCGGCCACGGCGGCAGGACGTACGTGTTGACGGGCCCCGAGGCGATCACGCTCAGGCAGAAGGTCGAGATCCTGGGGGCGTCGATCGGCCGGCACATCGAGTACGTGGAGCTGACCGTGGACGAGGCGCGGGCCAAGTGGGCCGCCGACGGCATGGGTGAGCAGACCATCGAGTTCCTCGTCCACGCCCTGGGCGACACCCCGGAGGTCGGCTACACGGTGGTCCCGACCGTGCGCGAGATCACCGGCCGGGACGCGCGCGGCTTCGCTCAGTGGGCCTCGGAGAACGCCGACGCGTTCCGGGTGTGATCGGTGACCTCGGGATAGTCCTCGACCGGGGTCCGCTTACCGAGCAGGTGCCGGTCGAGAAAGCTGACCAGGTGAGCGTGGGTGATCCGCAGCGCCCGCGCGCCGTCCAGCTCCTGCGCGGGGAGGCCGAGCCGCGGCCTGAGCACGGCGTAGTCGACGAACGCCGAGTGGTCGGTCCCCGCCACCGTGATCCAGCGCTTCCAGCCCTTCAGGTTGGCCCAGGCCTTGTCCCACGAGCCGTAGCCGGGCGCGTGCTCCGGCGCCCCGACCAGCATGAACGGCCGGTCGAGCGGCTCGTCCAGCGCGAACGTGCCGTCCAGGTTGACGCCGGCCCTGATCCGGGGGTCGGCGAGCATGGTCTGGGCGGTGGCGTACCCGCCCATGGAGTGGCCGGCCATGGCGATCCTCGACCGGTCGACCACCTTGCCCCACCGGCCCTTGACCAGCTCGCCGAGCACGAAGCGCACGTCCTTGACCCGCCCAGCGGCCACCTTGGCGTTGTCCTGGCCCTTCACGCAGGCCAGGCAGGTGGTGGTCCGGCCGTCGGGGAACGTGGTCGCGACCGACTCGTACGTGTGCTCCACCGCCGCCACCAGGTATCCCCTGCTCGCCAGCTCCTCGGCCAGCGAGGTCAGGGTGGCGCGCGGGAAGGAGAAGCCCGGCGACATGACGACCAAGGGCAGCCTGCCCGGGCTCACGGGAGCGTCGAGCCTGGCGTCCGTCCTGGTCTTGGTGAGCGCGTCCGGGAAGACGTTGGGGAAGCTTTTCAGGATGGCGGCGGACTCCTGGGGCGTCACGTACGGCGCCGGGCGCCCCACGGCACTCTTCACCGGGTACCAGAGCGAGACCATCAGCTCCCGCTGGGACGCCTCGGGGTTCCACGGGTCGGGACGGCTCGAGTCGACCAGGTGCAGGCTGGTCGTGCCGACCGGCCGCGGACCGGTCGGCTTCGGAAGGGCGAGGCCGGCGGCCTGCGCCGGGGCGGCTCCGGCGAGGACCGCCAAGGACATCGCGACTGTCGCGAGGGTTCTACGCATGGGGCCAGGCATGCGGTTCGTGCTGCTCGGCGGAGCTGTGTTCGCGGCCTCGCTGCTCGTGACATCGCGGTCGCCGGCGAGGCGCGCGACGGCGCCGAGGCGGTCTCCGCCGTGCGACGGCTGCGGCCCGAGGTCGTGCTGATGGACGTACGCATGCCGGGCATGGACGGCCTGACCGCCGCCGCCCGCCTCATGTCCGAGCCGGACGCGCCCAAGCTGATCATGCTGACGACGTTCGACCTCGACGAGTACGTACACGAGGCGCTGCGCCTGGGCGCTGTCGGGTTCCTGCTCAAGGACACCCCGCCGAGGGAGCTGGCCGCCGCCGTCCGCACGGTCGCCGGCGGTCAGGCCATGCTCTCCCCTTCGGTCACCAAGCGCCTGCTCGCCGCGTACGTGGACCGCGCGCCCTCACGGGCCGAGGCCGCGCGCAGGCAGCTCGCCCAGCTCACCGGCCGTGAGGAGGAAGTGATCAGGGCGCTGGCCCGCGGCCTGTCCAACGCGGAGATAGGCCGCGAGCTGCACCTGACCGAGGCCACGGTGAAGGCGCACGTCAGCCGCGTGCTGGCCAAGCTGGGCCTGGCCAACCGCGTCCAGGCCGCCATCCTGGTCCACGACGCGGACCTCGGCTAGCCGACGGCGTCCGCGTAGTAGCAGGCCGCCTGCGCCTCGGGGACGGCGGGCAGGATGTCCAGCAGATCGGACCGGCACTTGGTGTCCACCCCCGCCTCGGCCGCCTTCCTGGAGGCGAGCACCTGGCAGCGGGCGTGGAAGCGGCACCCGCCGGGGATCCTCGTCGGGTCCGGCGGCTCGCCGGTGAGCACGATCCGCTCGGGAGACTCCGGCAGCACCGACAGCAGGGCCTGCGTGTACGGGTGCCGCGGCGCCGTCAGGACCTGCTCCACAGGACCCGACTCGACGATCCGGCCCAGGTACATGACCGCCACCCGGTCGGCGATGTTCCAGGCCAGGCCCAGGTCATGGGTGACGACCAGCGCCGACAGCCCCAGCTCCTCGCGGAGCCTGAGCAGCAGGGCGAGGATCTCACCGCGTACGGAGGCGTCCAGCGAGGCCACCGGCTCGTCGGCGATCAGCACCTTGGGGTTCAGCGCCAGCGCTCCGGCGATCACCACGCGCTGCCGCTGCCCGCCCGACAGCTCGTGCGGATAGCGCAGGAAGAACCGGTCGGGCGGCCGCAGCCCAGCCCTGGACAGCGCCTCGGTCACGACCTCCCGCTCGTCCGCCAGGCCATGGATGCGCGGCCCCTCGGCGACCGCCTCGTACACGGTGTGCCTGGGGTTGAGCGAGCCCATCGGGTCCTGCAGGACGAGCTGGACCTGCCTGCGGTACGCCTTGAGAGCCTTGGAGCCGTAGCTCAGCGCGGCGCCGCCGTACCGGATCTCGCCCGAGGTGGGGCGCTCGAGGCCGAGCAGCGTGCGCGCCAGGGTGGTCTTGCCGCAGCCGGACTCGCCGACCAGCGCCACGATCTCGCCCTCGCCGATGGCGAGGTTCACGCCGTCCACGGCCCTGGCGCGTCGCCCGCGCGCGGAGAACTCCACGTGCAGGTCTCGGGCCTCCAGCAGGCTCGGCCGGGCCGTCGAGACCGCCTCTGTGGTGGTCTGCGTCTCGGTCATGAGGCCCCCTCCTTCTCGCGTACGTGCACGCAAGCGGCGGTACGGCGCTCGCCCGCGGGCCACAGCTCCACGTCCAGCGTCGCGCACTCGTCCAGCGCCACGGGGCAGCGCGGGTGGAACGCGCAGCCGCCCGGGAGCTGCATCGGGTCCGGCGGGTCGCCGCCGAGGCCCTTCGGCGCCAGCCGCGAGGCCGGGTCGCCCACCGTGGGGAACGCCGCCGCCAGCGCCCGGCTGTAGGGGTGCTTGGCGTCGTGGAACACCTCGGCGGACGGACCGTGTTCGACGACGCGGCCCGCGTACATGACGGCGAGCTGGTCGCACACGTCCGCCAGGACCGACAGGTCGTGCGAGATCATGATCAGCGAGATGCCGTGCTCGGCGACCAGCTCCTTGATCAGCGTCAGGACCTGCGCCTGCACCATCACGTCGAGCGCGGTGGTCGGCTCGTCGGCGATGATCAGCCGCGGCGAGCAGGCCAGCGCCATCGCGATCATCACGCGCTGCCGCTGCCCGCCCGACAACTCGTGCGGGTAGCTGCGGGCCCGCCAGGCGGGCAGGCCGACCTGTTCGAGCAGCTCGGTCACGCGCTTGCGGGCGGCCTCCGGCTTGGCCAGGCCGTGTACGAGCAGCGGCTCGGCGATCTGGTCGCCGATCCTGCGCACCGGGTTGAGCCCGTGCTGCGCGCCCTGGAACACGATCGAGGCCTCGGCCCACCGCACGGCACGCATGCGACCCCACTTCATGGTGAGCACGTCCTCACCGTCGAGCAGGATCCGGCCGCCGACGCGCGCGTCGCGGGGCAGGAGCCGCAGCAGCGCCATGGCCAGCGTCGACTTGCCGGATCCCGACTCGCCGGCGACTCCGAGTGCCGCTCCGGAGTCGAGCGTCAGCGACACACCGCGCACGGCGGGCACCTCGCCCGAGGCGATCCGGTACGTCACCGACACGTCGTCGAGTTCGAGAAGAGTCATGCCGCCCTCCTGAGCCGCGGGTTCAGCACGGCCTCCAGAGCCCGCCCGACCAGGGTGAACGCCATGACGACGACGAGGATGGCCAGACCGGGAATGAGGATGTACCACCACGCGCCCTGCGTGGCCGCGCCGAAGTCGTAGGAGGAGCGCAGCATGGTCCCCCATGACGTCTTGTTCGCGCTGGCGCCCAGGAAGGCCAGCGTGGACTCGGTGACGATCGCGCTGGCCACCTCCAGCGTGGTGCTGGCCAGCAGCAGCGGCGCCACGTTGGGAAGCACGTGCCTGGTCGTGATGTGCCAGTGCCCGGCGCCGAGCGCCTTCGACCGCTCGATGTAGGGCCTGGCCTCGACGGCGAGCGTCTGGGCTCTGATCAGTCGGGCGGTGGACGGCCAGGAGGTGACCGCGATCGCCATGATCACCGTGAACGTGGTGCCGCCCAGAATGGCCGCCAGCACCAGTGCGGTCACCAGCGAAGGCAGCACCAGGAACCAGTCCGTGACCCGCATGAGCACGCCGCCGACCCATCCGCGGAAGTGCCCTGCGGCGATGCCGATGACCGTGCCGATCACGATGCTGAGCAGGGCGGCGAGGAAGCCGATGAGCAGCGACGTGCGCGAGCCCCACCAGACCATCAGCAGGATCGAGCGGCCGGACTCGTCGGTCCCGAAGGGGAAGTCCAGGCTCGGCGCGGCGAATTTGTCGCCGGTGGCATCGACGACGCTGGTCACGCTCTCGTCGATGAACAGCGGCGCGATCAGTGCGAGCACCACGGCTACGAGCAGGACCACCGTCCCGGCGACGCCTGCTCTGTGGGTGCGGAAGCCGGCCCAGAACCGGCTCACGGCGAGCCTTCTGCGGGCCGCGGCGACGCTGGTCATGCCGACCTCACTCTCGGGTCGAGCATGTGGTAGACCACGTCGGCCAGCGTGTTCATGAGGATCACGGCCACGGTGATCAGCAGGAACGTCCCCTGCATGAGGGTGAAGTCAGGCACCTTGATCGCGCGGTAGAACAGCTGCCCCAGCCCGGGCCAGGTGAAGATCGTCTCCACGGTGACCGCGCCGCCGACCACGAAGCCGATGCGCATGAACACCAGCGTCACCGTGGGCAGCAGGGCGTTGGGCACCGCGTGGCGGCGCCGGACCTCGTCGTCCCGGAGCCCCTTGGCCCTGGCCACGGTCACGTAGTCCTGGCTGACCTCCTCCAGCAGCGACGAGCGCATGATCAGCAGGTATTGGGCGTACACCACGCCCACCAGGGTCAGGCACGGCAGGACCATGTGCGAGGCCACGTCCAGCACGTACGCGAAGCCGTCCGGCGCGTCCACGCTCTCGATGCCCCTGAACGGGAAGAGGCCGGGAATGGGCCCGATGCCGACGCCGAGCACCATCATCAGCAGCAGCCCCAGCCAGAACGTGGGCACCGACCAGAGCACCAGCGACACGCCGGTGGAGAAGCGGTCGGACCTGGTGCCCGGCCGCCATCCGGCCCGCGTGCCCTGCCAGATCCCGAGGCTGACGGCGATGACCAGACCCGTGCCCGCGAGGAGCAACGTCGGGCCGATGCGCTCGCCGATCAGGTCCAGGACCGGCCGCTTGTACTCGTAGGACGTGCCCAGGTCGAGCCTGAGCGTGTTGCCCACGAAGTCGAAGAACTGCTGGAGCACCGGCTTGTCCAGGCCGAGCCGGTGGCGTTCGAGGTTGAGCTGGTCCGGCGTCATGTTGCGGCCCTGCGCAAGGTTCCGCACCGGGTCGCCGGGCAGCAGCCGGAACACGAAGAACGTCCCGACGATCACCATGGCGATGCTGAACAGCGCCCCACCGGCCTTGGACAGCGCGTACTGCAGCGTGCCGCGGCGGGTGGAGCGCTCGTCACCAGAGCCCGCCGCCTGGACGGCGGGCTCTGCTGCTTCTAGCGGAGTGGTCATTCGCGTTCGTCTGCGACGCTCTTGCGCCGCCTGCTCAGGAGGAAGACCGCCAGTCCGATGACCACGACGCCGCCCACGATGCCGACGATGAGGCCGGTGTTGGAGCCGCCGCCGCCGCTGCCGCCGCTCGCCGCCGCGGCCTTGACGTCCACGGTGTAGAACGGCCAGTAGCCGCTGCCGCCGTACAGGAGGCCCTTGTCCTCAGGGATCGGGGTGATGCTGGTGATCCGGTCCTTGCGGTAGCCCTCGAGGTCGTTCGGGTAGTAGATCGCGATGATCGGGGCCTCGGTGTAGAGCCGCTCCTCCATCTTCTTGATGGTCTCGGCGCGCTTGGGCCGGTCGAGCTCCTTCAGCTGCTCCTGGTAGAGCTTCTCGAAGGTCTCGTCGCAGAAGAACGACTCGGTGCCGCCGCCCTCGCCGCCCGGGGCCGGCCTGCGGCTGCACAGGTGCGTGGCCAGGACCTCCTCGGGGTCGGGGTTGACCGACCAGCCGCTGATCGCGATGTCGAACAGGCCGGTGACGCCCGTCTCCTCCGTGAACTTGCTGGAGTCGAGCTTCTTGGTGGTCAGCGTGATGCCGATCTCCTTGAAGAAGCCGGTCAGGTACTCGGCGAGCTTGTCCTCGATCGGGGTGTCGGTGTGGATGCTGAAGCGGAACTCCAGCTTGCGCTTGCCGTCGGGCATCGTACGGACGCCGTCGGCGCCCTTCTTGTAGCCGGCGTCGTCGAGGATCTTGTTGGCCTTGGCGGGGTCGTAGGTGACCTTCTCGTCGCCGGAGGCCTCCCAGAAGAAGTCCTTGTACATCGGCGGCACGATGGAGCCGTCGGCGGGCTTGGCCAGGCCGTTCTGGACCTCGTCGACCAGCTTCTGCTTGTCGATGGCGTAGTGCAGCGCCTGGCGCACCTTGACGTCCTTCAGCGCCGGATGACCGTCGCCGACGGGCTTGTTGTCGGTGGTGGTGGCGCCGTGGTTGATCTGCAGGTACGCCGCGCGGCGGCCCTGGGTGTTCCACGCCTCGATGTTCGGGTCGTTCTGGATGGCCTCGAACTCCGGCGGGGCCATGCGGCCGAGCAGGTCGATGTCACCGTTCTTGAGGCCTGCGACGGCGGCCTGCGGGTTGTCGTAGAAGATGACCTGCAGCTCGTCGACCTTGGGCTTGCCCCGCCAGTAGTTGGGGTTGGCCTGCAGCTTGACGTACTGGTCCTTCTTGTGCTCGATCGCGATGTACGGGCCGCTCGTGACGGCCGGGTACTTCTCGGCGTCGTAGTTGGCCATGTCGGTGACCGACTCCCAGACATGCTTGGGCATGATCGGGATCGGGTTTTCCAGCATGGACGCCTGCGGGGCCTTGAGCTTGATCGTCAGGTCCTGGCCGCTGGCCGTGACACTCTCGTAGTTCTCCACCGCCGGACCGTTGGCCGTCTTGGCGGCCTCGTCCGTCATGATCTTGTTGAACGTCCACGCCGCGTCATCGGCCGTGATCGGCTGGCCGTCCGACCACTTGGCCTGGCGGATCTTGAACGTCCACGTGAGCCCGTCGGGCGACGTGGTCCACGACTCGGCCAGGTCCGGGCTGGGCTGCAGCGTCTTGGAGTCGGGCACCGTGAGGAAGCCGTACATCCAGCGGTGGATCGACGTGGAGACCAGACGGACTGCCAGGAACGGGTTCATCGAGTCCATGGACTGTGTGGCCCCGATGCGGACGATCTTCTTCCCCGCCGCAGGTTCCTGAGCATGGGCCGCTGTCGCGCCCTGACCTGCTACTAATAGCGCGACGCCCAGCACAGCCAGGCGCGCGAACCATTTCCTCATAAGTGCCTCACCTTCAGGCGGGGGTTTCCTGTGTAGAGAAAGGCACACCATACGGAGTCCGCGTGTCAACGCGTGGCGGAAAATTGTTTCATTCTCGTTTCCTTTTTCGGTGTAAATTTTCACCAACCTTGGTACCGACGCGGGGCCCGCGCCCCCGCGGACGAGCCTCCCCGCATACATCCGGCCCCCTCGGTTAGGGGGAGAGGAGATGCAGCCCAAGGGGGAGTTCACATGTTGGACGGCAAGACCATCGCATTCCTGGTCGCTCCCGAAGGAGTCGAGCAGGTAGAGCTCACCGAGCCGTGGAAGGCGGTCAAGCAGGCGGGCGGCACTCCCAAGCTCGTCTCCACCCGGTCGGGCCAGATCCAGGCGTTCCACCACCTGGACAAGGCCGACAGGTTCGCCGTGGACGAAACGGTGGACGACGCCGACCCGGGCTCATTCGACGGCCTCGTGCTTCCTGGAGGCGTCGCGAACCCCGACTTCCTGCGCATGGTGCCGCAGGCCGTGCGGTTCGCCCGCGCCTTCTTCGACACGGGGAAGCCCGTGGCCGCCATCTGCCACGCGCCCTGGACCCTGATCGAGGCGGACGTCGTACGCGGCCGTACCGTCACTTCCTGGCCCAGTCTGCAGACGGACCTGCGCAATGCGGGGGCGACGTGGGTGGACCAGGAGGTCATGGTGTGCACGGAAGGGCCGAACACCTTGGTCACCAGCCGCAAGCCGGACGATCTCAAGGCGTTCTGCCAGGCCGCGACCGACGCGTTCGGCGAGGAGCAGCCGTAGTTTCAGGCGAGGAGGGCTTCGGCCAGGCCCCGGACCGAGGACTTGAGCCGGGCCACCCCGCCGTCCGCCATGACGTGCCGGGCCAGGTCGGCGTCGAAGGAGCCGAGCAGCGCGTGGGCGGCGAACTCCGCGTCGAGGCGGCCTTCGCCGCCCGGCCCGGCCTCGGCGATCAGCGCGGTCACATGGGCGTGCCAGCGCAGATAGGTCGGATCGAGATACTTGTCATCGGCGCAGGCCCGCTCGTGGGCGGCGAAGAGGGCGAGATTGCGCTGGGCGAGCTCGGCCAGCTCGTCGAGGAAGGCCATCAGCCGCTCTCTGGGCGGCGTGCCGGGCCCGAGCACCGAGCCGGGCGACTCGATGGCGAGCGCCAGCGCGGCGGCCCGTTCGGCGAGCAGCTCCTGGAAGAGCCCGGTCCTGCTGCCGAAGCGCCGGAACAGCGTGCCCTTGCCCACACCCGCCGCCGCGGCCACCCGGTCGAGTGAGATGTGCTCGGCGCCGTAGGTGGCGAGCAGCTCTTCCGTGGCCCGCAGGATCGCCTCTCGGTTGCGCGTGGCGTCTGATCGCACTCCACTCTCCTCGGTTGCAAACGGACCGTCGGTCCTCATACTATCCCTGCCATCGAAGCGGACCGCTAGTCCGCATCTGTGAGCCAGGGAGGTAGCGCATGCGCGCATTGGTGGCGGGTCCAGGGGCCGAGGGACGATTCGCGGAGGTGCCCGAGCCCGTGCCGGGCCCGGGTCAGGCGCTAGTGGAGATCCACCACGTGTCCGTGAACTTCAGCGACCTGCGGCACATGGGCCGCCTGCCGCAGGGCACGATGCTCGGCTACGACGCGGCCGGGGTCGTCCTGCGGGCCGCCGAGGACGGCACGGGTCCCGGCGTGGGCGCGAGGGTGGCGGCGTTCGGTGCGGGGGCGTGGGCCGAGCGGGCGGCGTTCGACACGGACTCGATCGCCGTGGTGCCCGAGCAAGTGGATCTCGTGCGGGCGGCCGCGCTCCCGATGACCGGCCTCACGGCGCTGCGCTCGCTCCGGGCCGCAGGGCCCGCGCCGGGCTCCCGCGTCCTGGTCACCGGGGCGTCGGGTGCGGTGGGGCGGCTGGCCGTGCAGCTGGCCCGGCGGTCGGGTGCGCACGTCATCGCCTCCGTCAGCAGGCCGGAACGCGCCCACCTCCTGCCCGACACCGCCACCGTCGAGGTGGTCGTGGGGCTCGACGGCGTCGAACCGGTCGACATCGTGATCGAGACGGTCGGCGGTCCGACGCTCGTCACCGCATGGTCCCTGCTGAAGCCCGGCGGCAACCTTCAGAGCATCGGCTGGGCGTCAGAACAGTCCGCCACCTTCCCCCCGAACTCGACCTTCTCCCTGGGCCCGGCCAAGTCGCTCAACTCGTTCGGCGACGTGGCGGCCCCCGCCGCGGACCTGGCCCAACTCCTCGCCCTCATGGCCACCGGCGAACTGTCCGTCGAAATCGGCCGGCACGGCCCATGGGGAGACCTCGAGGGCGCGAAGGCCGCCCAGCTCGACCGTTCCGTCGCCGGAAAGATCACCCTCGAAGTTGGCCAAGCAGCCTGACGAGCCCGAAACCCACCTGTAACGCCTTGTCCTCGAGAGGGAAATGGTCTAGATGTAGTCCAAATGGAGCGTCCTCCGCACCCCCCAGGGAGACCTCAATGACCACTGAAGAGGATTCCAGGCGACTCGCCGAGCTCGGCTACAAGCAGGAGCTGGCCCGCACCTGGAGCGGTTTCTCGAACTTCGCCATCTCCTTCTCGATCATCTCCATCCTCGCCGGTTGCTTCACGACCTTCGGACAAGCTTGGAACAACGGCGGCCCCATCGCCATCTCGTGGGGCTGGCCGCTGATCTCCCTGTTCATCCTGATCATCGGGTTCTGCATGTCGGAGCTGGTGTCGGCGTACCCGACGGCGGGCGGCATCTACTGGTGGGCCGCCACGCTGGGCAAGCCGATCCACGGCTGGTTCACCGGCTGGCTCAACCTGATCGGCCTCATCGCCGTCACCGCGTCGGTCGACTACGGCTGTGCCACGTTCCTCAACATCACGATCAGCCGCCTGACCAGCGGCGGCTGGGAGGGCACGCTCCACCAGGCGTTCCTGCTGTTCGTGATCATCCTGGTCCTGCACGCCCTGATCAACATCTACAGCCACAAGCTCATCTCGCTGCTGCAGAACATCTCGGTCTGGTGGCACGTCGCCGGCGCGGCGGTCGTGGTCGCCATCCTGATCTTCGCGCCCACCCGGCACCAGTCACTCGGTTTCGTGTTCACCGAGATGATCAACAACTCCGGCTTCGGCTCGCCGGACGATCGGGGACTCCCCTTCTGGCTGTACGTGCTGCCGCTCGGCTTCCTGCTCACCCAGTACACGATCACCGGCTTCGACGCCTGTGCGCACGTGTCGGAGGAGACGCAGGGCGCGGCCAAGACCGCCGCCCGCGGCCTGTGGCAGTCGATCTTCTACTCGGCGATCGGCGGCTGGATCCTCCTGCTGTCGTTCCTGTTCGCGGCCACGAATGTCGACGAGATCAACAAGCAACTGGGCTTCGTCGGCGCGATCTTCACGACCGCGCTCTCCTCGCCGCTGGCCACCGCGATCTTCGCGATCTCCACGATCGGCCAGTTCTTCTGCGGGATGAGCTGCGTCACCTCGATGTCGCGCATGACGTACGCGTTCTCCCGGGACGGCGCGGTGCCCGGCTGGCGGCTGTGGTCGAAGGTGGACCGCAACCGCACCCCCGTCAACGCCATCCTGGCCGGCTGCGCCGTGGCCGCGCTGATCACGCTGCCCGCCCTCTACGCCCCTGCCGGCTCGACCACTCCGGTCGCGTTCTTCGCCGTCGTTTCGATCGCGGTCATCGGCCTCTACCTGGCGTTCCTGATCCCGATCTGGCTGCGGCTGCGGATGGGCGACAAGTTCGTCCCCGGTCCGTGGACGCTGGGCAGGAAGTACAAGGCGCTGTGCTGGATCGCGTGCGTCGAGATCGTGATCATCTCGATCTACTTCGTCATGCCGTTCTCGCCCGCCGGGGTGCCCGGCAACAAGGCCTTCACCTGGACCTCGGTCAACTATGCCCCGATCGCGGTCGGAGTCGTGCTGATCGGCATCGCCCTGTGGTGGACGCTGTCGGCCAGGCACTGGTTCACGGGCCCCCGCCGCACCGTCGACGAGGTCCCGGTCTCCTGACCCTCACGTGGGTACGGCTGACGCCGGCCGTACCCACGTGTTAGCAAGTTGCGCATGGCAACGTTCTACATCCGCGATGTCCCAGAGCCGATCGCCGACTTGTTGAAGGAGCACGCGGCTGAAGCGGGCATGTCCCTTTCGGCTTACGTCGCGCGGGAGTTGGCAGTTGTCGCCGCCAGACCGACCAATGCCGAAACAGTCAACCGGCTCAAAGTCCCGGGATCGCTCCCAGGGGCCGTCTACCGCTGACATCCTCGACGCCGTTCATGAGGGCAGATCATCATCGACTCGTCCGCGTGAGTCGAGGCTTTGACGGGATGCGAGGCGGATGTCGAGCTCAACGGCGGCGGGCATGGCGCCGACGTGCAGGTCTTCCCGCGCAGCTGAAGGTCAGGACGCCTCGAAGGCGGCGGCCACGGCCGTGCGGACCTCGTCCATCGAGGCCGTGCCCAGCTCGCGCTTGAGCGAGGTCATGTCCACGTCGGGCATCCCGCAGGCGATCGCCCAGTCCCACGGCGACAGGTCGCCGTCGACGTTGAGCGCGAACCCGTGGCTCGTGACACCCCTGCTCTGCCGCATCCCGATCGAGATGATCTTGCGGTCGGTCTCGGTCGTCCAGACGCCGGTCAGCAGCTCTGAGCCCGGCGGCGTGTCGCGGCGCTCCGCGGGCAGGCCCAGCTTGCCCAGCGCCTCGACCAGCCGCAGCTCCACCTCGCGCACGTAGTCGACGATGCCCTGGTCCTCGGCGAGCTTGACGATGAGGTAGCCGACGAGCTGCCCAGGCCCGTGGTAGGTGAGCTGGCCGCCACGCCCGGTCTCCATGACGGGGATGCCCCGGGAGGGGTCGGGCAGGTGGGCCATCGGAGTGCGGCGCCCGATCGTGTAGACGGACGGGTGGCTGAGCAACCACAACGTGTCCGGCCGCGCGTCCTGCTGGCGCTGGCCGACCATGTCGGTCATCTGCTCCATCGCCGTGTCGTAGTCGACGAGATCGTCCTGAATGAGTGTCAGCGGCCTTGCCCTCATCCTTCGAGGATAAGCCGCATCCCGACCAGCCCGGACTCGGGATCCCAGACGGACCTGCCGCCACGCCGGGGACGAAGTGCGAGCCGGACGCGCCGGCGACTGGCGGTCAGCCGAAGCAGGCCGTCCGCCGGTCCCGTGGCGGGCGGCCCGTCGGCATCCTCGCCGCGCACGCTACGCCGCCGTACGGTAGCCCCTCGGCTCCTCCGGGATGAGGATCCACATGGCGACGTAGACGACCCACAACGGCCCAGGGATGAGCGACAGCAGCAGCCAGAGGATGCGGACGAGGGTGGGCGGCATGCCCAGCTTGTCGGCGAGACCGCCGCAGACCCCGGCCAGAATCCTGTGCTCTCGTGAGCGGTACATGATGTTTCCTCCGTGTGTGACACCTACCTGTGAAACGGACAGCCAGGCCCACGGACTCCCGTCAGGAACCCTGAGAAAACCCTGTAAGGGTCAGCCATTCATGCGCCATGCCCAGATGTCGGCTGGTCAGTCCTGTTCTGGGGTCCACGTGGATGAGGAGGAAATCATCCAGACCCTGATGCACCCTGAGGTACTCCTCGTCCTCCGCCCACACCTGGTCGTCGAACCAGACGAACGGCCGCCGCCCCGCGTACGCGGCCACGTGCGGCGTCTTGAACATCTCCCCGTGCTCGGACGGCACGTCCGGGTTCAGGGAGATGACGGGGAGCGAGGGCAGGCCGATCCTGGGCGCGATCCACTCGTTGGCGTGCTGCTCCCACGTCGTCGCCCAGACCAGCTCCGAGCCGGTCGACAGGGCCAGCTCGAGCAGCCGGCGGCCGTGTCCCGGGTTGAGGTTCACGATGTAGACCTCGCCGCCGATCGTGCACCGGTAGCGCCTGAAGTCGGGGGTGGGCCGTCCCATCGGGTTGAGCACCCCGTCCACGTCCAGCAGGAGGAGAGGTTTCATCCGGCTCGATACTCCTGCGGGCTGATCCCCCGTACGCGCTTGAAGGCCGCGCTGAGCGCGAACGGGCTCCCGTACCCCACCTTCCTGGCCACCGACCCGATCGTCGCGTCGGGCTCGCGCAGCAGGTCGGCGGCGAGCGCCAGGCGCCAGTCCGTGAGGAAGGCCATCGGCGGTTCGCCCACCAGCTCGGTGAAGCGCCTGGCCAGCGATGCCCTGGAGACGCCCACCTGGGCGGCCAGCGCGGCGACCGTCCACGGGTGGGCCGGATTGTGCTGCATCAGGCGCATGGCCTTGCCCACCACCGGGTCGCTCATCGCGCGGTACCAGCCGGGCGCCTCATTCGAGTGAGTGGCGAACCATGAGCGCAGCACCGCGATGAGCAGCAGGTCGAGCAGCCGGTCGAGGACCGCCTCCTGCCCCGGCTCGTCCTTGACGATCTCGGCGCCGAGCCACGAGATGATCGGGTCGCCCGGCTGCGTGAGCAGCGGAGGCAGCGCCTCGAGCAGCCGCCTGCTGACCTCTCCCTCCAGGTTGTACGTGCCGGTGAGCAGCACCGTGCTCCCGTCTGGGTCGTTGCCCCACGTACGGACGCCCAGGTCCATCGCCTGGTGGAGCGACTGACCGTCGGGCGTCGAGCAGTGCTGGCCGGGGTGGATGATGATCTGCGGCGCGATGTCCGGATCCGAGGCCACCGTGTACGGCTCCGGCCCCCGGCTGATCGCGACCTCCCCCGGCGCGAGGCGCACGGGGTCGGCGCCGTCGAGCACGATCCACGACTCCCCGCCCACCTGCGCGATCACCGACAGCGGGGCCTCGTCCTGGATCCGCAGCGACCAGGGCGGATCAAGGATCGACCGGAGCAGGAAGGCGCCGCGGGCTCGCGGGCCGTCGAGTAGCGCCGCGAGGTGGTCCATGGGCTAGACGATCGCATATGCGAATGCGCTTCTCAACCATGGAGAGTCTTATGGGTATGGCGGCTTACTAGGTATATGACGATTCTGGTGCTTGGTGGCACGGGCAAGACCGGCCGCCGTGTGGCTGACCGACTCACCGCTCTCGACCTGCCCGTGCGGATCGGGTCACGACCGCTCTTCGACTGGCAGGACCGCGCCACGTGGCCGAAGGCCCTCGACGGCGTGACGGCCGTCTACCTCTCCTACTATCCCGACCTCGCCTTCCCCGGCGCGTACGACGACATCAAGGCGTTCACGGAGCTGGCCGTGAGCGGCGGCGTGCGGCGGCTGGTCCTGCTGTCCGGGCGGGGCGAGCCGGAGGCGCAGGCCAGCGAGCGCACCGTCCAGGAGTCCGGCGCCGAGTGGACGGTGGTCCGCTGCAGCTGGTTCATGCAGAACTTCAGCGAGAGCTTCCTCCTCGAGCCGGTGCTCCAGGGCGTCATCGCGCTTCCGGCCGCCGACGTGCCCGAGCCGTTCGTGGACGTGGATGACATCGCCGACGTGGCCGCCGCCGCGCTCAGCCAGGACGGACACGTCGGGAAGCTGTACGAGCTGACCGGGCCCAGACTGCTCACATTCGCGCAAGTGGCGAGCGAACTGTCCGAGGCCACCGGCAGGCCGATCTCGTTCGTACGGGTGACGCCGGAGGAGTACGTGGCCGGGGCCAGCGCGCAGGGGATGCCGCGGGAGGAGGCCGAGGGCCTGGCCGCGCTGTTCACCGGCATCCTGGACGGCCGCAACGCCCACGTCGTGGACGGCGTGCGACAGGCCCTCGGCCGCCCGGCCCGCGACTTCGCCGAGTACGCCGCCGCCAACGCCGCGGTGTGGAAGAAGTCCTAACGCCCGGGCCGCGGCACCGAGTCGAGCAGCAGGCGCGTGTAGGAGTGCTCCGGCTCGGCCAGCACCCGCTCGACCGGGCCCCGCTCCACCACCACCCCGCGATGCAGCACCAGCGTGTCCTCGCACAGGTGCCGCACCACGGCCAGATCGTGGCTGACGAACAGCAGCGCGACGCCGGAGTCCCGCCGGACCTGGGCGAGCAGCTCGAGGATCTGCGCCTGGATCGACACGTCCAGCGCGGCCACCGCCTCGTCCAGCACGAGCACGGACGGCTCCACCGCCAGCGCCCTCGCGATGGCCAGGCGCTGGCGCTGGCCGCCGCTGAGCTGGTGCGGCCGGGCCCCGGCCTCGCGGGTGCCGAGCCCGACCTGGTCCAGCAGCTCGGAAACGCGCGATCGGTCCTTGCCGTGCAGTCTGAGCGCGGTACGGAGGCACTCGGCCGCGGTCAGCCGGGGGTCAAGCGAGAGGTAAGGGTCCTGGAACACCATCTGGATCTCTCGCGCCCGCCGCAACCGGGCAGCCTTGCCGCGGCCGGCACGCTCCCGCCCGTTCACCGTGATCGTGCCGGAGTCGGGGGTGACGAGGCCGACGAGCATGCGGGCGATCGTGGTCTTCCCGGAGCCCGACTCGCCGACCAGCCCGAGCGACCCACCCGGGGCCAGCGTGAACGAGACGTCCGCGGCGGCGACCGTACCGCCGAAGGACTTGCGCAATCCCTCTACGTCGAGCATCAGACCTCCACCAGACGGCACGCGGCGAAACCGCCGGACACGGCCACGGGCTCCGGCTGCCAGGACTCACATGGACCGCTGGAGTCGGGGCATCGGGGCGCGAACGGGCATCCGGCGAAGGCGTCGTCCAGCGAGGGCGGCCGGCCCGGAATGGGCCGGAGCGTCCGGGAATCGTCCAGCTCGGGCGTGCAGGCCAGCAGGCCGGCGGTGTACGGATGCCGCGGATCGGCGAAGAGCTCCTTGGCCGGCCGCGACTCGACCACGGTCCCGGCGTACAAGACGTGCACCCGGTCGCAGAACGCGGCCGCCAGGTGCAGGTCGTGCGTGATGAACAACATGCCCAGCTCCCGCTCGGCCTGGACGCGGCGGAGCAGGGCGAGCGTCTCGGCCTGGGTGGTGACGTCGAGCGCGCTCGTCGCCTCGTCGGCCAGCAGCAGCGCCGGGCCGGCGGCCAGCGCGGCGGCGATCACCACGCGCTGCAACATGCCGCCAGACAGCTCATGCGGGTACTGCCGCATGCGTAGCTCGGGCTCGCGCATGCCGACGGCGGCCAGCAGCTCCAGCGCCCGCGCGCGGGCCTCGGCCCTGGGGCGGCCCAGCGTGTGGATCATGCGCTCGGTCAGGAAGTCACCGACCCGGCGGACCGGATTGAGCGACGAGCGCGGGTCCTGGTAGATCATCGACACCTGGGAGGCCCGCAGGTCCCTGAGCGCCGAAGGGCCCATCGCGAGCACGTCCTCGCCCGAGACCAGCACCCGCCCGGACGCCGACGCCCCAGCGGGAAGCAGGCGCAGCACCGAACGGGCCAACGTGGACTTGCCCGACCCCGACTCGCCCACCAGGCCCACGATCTCGCCCTTGCCGACGGTCAGCGACACCTCGCGCAGGATCGGCCGCCGCCCGCCCGCCTCAATCGTCAGGCCCTCCACGGACAACAACATCACGACCCCCTCACGCCCATGCGGTCGGCGAGCCGTACGCCGATCACGTTGAACGACACGACCACCAGAGCGATGGCCGCGCCCGGCACCAGCACCGGCAGGAACGCCCCCTGCACGATCGCCGGCTGCCCCTCCTTGACCATCAGCCCCCAGTCAGAGGACGGCGGCTGCGCCCCGAACCCGAGGAAGCTCAGCGTGGCCAGGCTCATCAGCCCCTCGCCGAACAGCACGACGAGGTAGCCGACGATCGAGCGGGCCATGTTCGGGATCAGGTGCCGCACGCAGATCGCGAACCCGCCCATGCCCTGCACCCGGTAGGCGTCGATGTACGGCTTGCTGCACTCGCCCAGCGCGACGCTCCTGGTGTAGCGGGCGATCGTGGGCGTGTAGGCCAGGCCGAGCGCGATGACCGCCGTGGTCATCCCGTTGCCGAACACCGCCACGATCAGCACCACGAACAGCAGCCCAGGGAAGGCGTACATCACGTCGGTCACCCTGGACACGACGGCGTCCACCCAGCCCCGGTGCCAGGCGGCCAGCGTGCCGAGCGCGACCCCGAGGACGGAGGCGATGGCCAGCAGCGCCAGCGGCCCGATCAGCGAGGTGCGGGCGCCGTACACGACCCTGGAGAGCAGGTCGCGGCCCGACTGGTCGGCGCCGAGCAGGTGATCGGGCGAGAGCGGCGCCAGGGTGGCGGCGAAGTCGACGGCGTCCGGCTCGTACGGCGTCACCAGCGGCGCGAGCACCGCCGCTGCCACGACCAGCACGAGGAACGCACTGGCCAGCCAGTAGCCGAGCGGTCGCGCGCTCTTGGGGGAGAGTGTGGCTACCACGGTGGTCATGCCCGCCTCCTCACCCGCGGATCGATCAGCGGCTGCACGAGCTCGACCAGCGTGGTCACGACGATGTACGCGGTGACCATGAGCAGCATCACCGCCTGCGTCACGGGGAAGTCGTGCGTGTTGATCGCGTTCACCAGCAGCGAGCCGATGCCGTTGAGACCGAACGCGGTCTCAACGGTCACCGTCCCGGCCAGCATGCCGGCCGTGACCAGCCCGCACATGGTCACGATCGGCCCGAGCGCGCCCCTGAACACGTGCCTGACCACGATCAGCCGCTCCGTCAGCCCGGACGCGCGGGCCACGGTCACGTGGTCGAGCTCACGCTGCTCGACCATCGACTGCCTGGTCACCCGGCTGATGATGGCCAGCGCGCCGAGCGCCAGCGTCACGGCGGGCAGCGTCAGGTGCCAGAGCGACCCGCCGCCCATGACCGGGAACCAGCCGAGCTGCACGCCGAACAGCGAGATCAGCGCCGTGGCCACGACGAACGGCGGCACCGAGGTGGCGAACGTCGTGCCCGCCACCACCGCCGAGTCCGTGCGCCCGCCGCGCACCGCCGCCAGCACCCCGAGCGCGACCCCGAACACCACGAACAACGCGGACGCGTACGCCACCAGGCCCAGCGTGCTGGGCAGCCGTGCCAGCAGCAGGTCGCCGACCTGGTCGTTGTACTGAGTCGAGCGCCCGAGGTCCCCGGTCAGCGCGTCGCCGAGCCAGCGCCCGTACTGCACCAGGAACGGGTCGTCCAGGTGGTACTGGGCCCGAATCGCGGCCAGGTATTCGGGTGAGAGGTTCTCCTTGCCGCCCGCCAGGAACGTGACCGGATCGCCGGGCGCCGCGTACGACGCCACGAAGATCACGAAGGAGGTGGCCAGCAGCGTGAGCACGAGGCCGGCCAGCTTGCGCACCACGGCTCAGCCCTTGGCCCCGAGATCGGCCGCCCACGGGTAGCCCATGTGGACCTGGGAGGCCGGCGGGCCGGTCACCTTGCTGCCGAGAACGACCGCGTTGGGCACCTCGACCAGCGAGATCCACACCATGTCGGCGGTGAACTGGCGCTGCAGCTCGATGACGTCCTTGGCGCGGGCGGCGGGGTCGGCGGTCTCCAGCGCCTTGGCCACGAGCTTGTCGTAGGCGGGTGAGCTGTAGCCGACCCAGTTGTTGGCGGAGCCGGTCAGCCCGTTGTCGTAGAAGCCGATGGGGTCGGCCTTGGTGATGTACCAGTCGTCGGGCACGAGGTCGACCTGGGCCCGGAGGGACTTGTCCGTGTAGAAGCTGCCGAACTCGGACGGCGGCACGGTCTTGATCTGCGCCGTCATCCCGATCTTCTTGGCCGCGTCCACGACCGCGTTGGCGATGACCGTGCGGGCCTGCTCGCCGTTGGTCGCCACGATGATCGGCTCCTTCGGCGAGCCGGCCTCCTGCACGAGCTTCTTCGCCTCCTCGAGCCGCGGCGTGTCGGGCGATCCCTGGAGCTGGTCGTAGGCCGCCTGGAACGCCTCCTTCTCGTACGACCAGGCCCCCGCCCCGACCGGCACCTTCCACGGCCTGGCCAGCCCGGCGAACCCGGACTTCGCGATGCCCGCCCGATCGACGGCCAGCGACAGCGCTCGCCTGATCTTCGGGTCCTTCATGACGCCGCGGTCGGTCGGCAGCAGTACGAACACCCGCGTGGTCGCCCCGTACGCCACGCTCACCGCCTGGTTGGCCTGCAACGCGACCGCGGGTCCGGTGTCCGAGAGATAAGCGCCCTGCGCCGCCCCCGTCACCAGGCTGTTGACCAGCGCCGTGTCATCGGCCCACTTGAAGGTGACGCTCTTGGCGAGCGGCTTGACGTCCTTGTTCCAGTAAGCGTCGTAGCGCTCGATCGTGATCTGGCTGCCGGACTTCCACTCCTTGAGCGTGTACGGCCCGCTGCAGGCGTCCGCGGACTCCGGCGTGCCGTACTCCTTGCCCAGCTTCTCCACGACCTCCTTGTTGAGCACGATGCCCGCGCCCCCGGCGATGGCCTGGTCGAACAGCGCGTTGGGCCGCTTGAACGCGACCGTCACCTCGTGGTCGCCGGTCTTGCTGATGGAGGCGACGTCCTCGAACTCGTCGGACTCGTCCATGCCCTCGCCCGAGTGCCTCTTGAGGCTCCACACCACGTCGTCGGCCGTGACGGGTGAGCCGTCGTGAAATGTGGCGTCCTGGCGCAGCGTGAGCACCAGCGTCTTCGGGTCGGGCCGTTCAGCCTTCTCCGCCAGCCATGGCTTGACGGTCATGTCGGGCTGGGTCTGCATGAGGCGCTCGCAGACATTCGCGAGGATCGTACGGTTGTCGGTGCCGCCGTCGGCGTCGAGGTCGAGCGTGCCCGGCTCCTCGCTGAGCAGCCAGACGGCGTTGTCGAGCGGGCCTGCCGCCTTGGCCGTGCGGTCGACCAGGGTGAGCTTGGCGGGGTCAGGAGCCTTGGTGGTGGCGGCCGGGCCGCCACAGGCCGCGGTGAGACCGATGAGCCCTATGAGGGCGAGTGTCTTCTTCACGGGGTCGTTTCTCCATGCGGTCCGTCGTAGAGGTTCCAGGGCACGCGCTCGTACTCGTGGTCGCAGGGCGTGCCGGCCGCGATCAAGTAGTCGCCCGTGGTGAGGTCGACGCAGCTCGACAGCAGGGTCGCCCACCGCTTGACGGCGGGCTGGGTCTCGTCGGGGTGGGTGCAGAGTGACTCGGGATAGCCCAGGTGGTCGGACATGGCGAGCCTGATCCGCTTGCGGGCCTCGTCGGTGCCGGACGCCTCGCGCACGGCCCGCAGCCCGCCCTCGGCCCTGGGCACGCGGAACAGCGAGTCGGCCGAGCTCGGGCGGTAGGTGGCGGCCAGCTGCGGCGGCACGAACGCCTGGTAGTGGTTGCCGTGCACGAGCAGCCCGTCGGCCGGATACATCCAGCCGACCGCGCCCGGCGTGGTCTCCAGGTCGATCGCGAACCCCGCGCGGTGCGTGACCAGCGCGTTGCTCGCGATGTGGGCCCGCGACCTGGTCAGCGCCTCCAGCGCGAGGTGGAGGTGCGCGCTGTCGAGCACCCTCCGCCTGATCAGTGTCTGCGGCACGCCGACCGTGTCGTCGAAGCGCCCGCCGAGGCCGTTGGCGTTGAGCGCGATGCCCGCCGAGTTGGCCCCCTGCCGCCCGACCTGGCCCGCCTCCACATGCATGATCACCGTGGGCTTGCCCGGCTGGATCACCCTCAGCACCATGAGCGTGTCGGAAACGCCGTGCCGCCAGTCCCAGTTCTGCCCGGCGTAGACGTGACCGTCGCCGGAGGCCTCGTCCATCAGCGCGAACGACGTGCAGCCGTCGGGCTCCATGGCGCTGAACGTGGTGTCGTAGATGATCTCGCCGCGCGCGTTGAGCGCGAGGACGTCGAGGAAGCCGACGCCCGCGCCCTCGGCGATGCCCTCCATCTCTTCGACCAGCTCGGGCGCGAACGCCCTGCTCGGCGCCACCCAGCGGGCCGCACGTCCGAGGACCTGATCCCATGACAGCCCGCTGGAGTGCGCGAACGCCTCGGCGTAATAGGTCAGCGCGCGGTGCACGCGGTCGCGGGCCTGCTCGCCGTACTGACGCCCGCGCTCGCGTGGAGCGCCTGAGATCTCGACGATGGGCAGGGATGTGAGGCGCAAGGGAGCTCCTAGCCTGTAACGTTCATTTCAAGGAGGCGGCGAGGCTGTAGCGGTCGTTTCCAAGCCAGAGTAATGAGTGATACAAAAGAGTCAAGGACCGTAATGGAAAATTCACACAGCCCGATCGAGCAGCTCAGAGCCACGGTCAGACAGCTGTGGGACGATCTGTCGCCTGCCGAGCGCGCGGTGTGCCACTATCTGATCTCCACCTCGCCCGAGCAGATCCTCTTCGCGAGCGCGCAGGAGCTCGGCGGTGCGACGGGCACCAGCAACGCCACCGTGGTACGCACGATGCAGCGGCTGGGCTTCGGCGGGCTACCGGGGCTCAAGCGGGCGCTGGCGGCCGAGTTCACCTCGTCCGTGGCTCCCGACGTGCGCCTCAAACAGCGCATCAGCCACGTCGGGCAGGACCTGTCGGGCATCTGGGAGCGGGTCTTCGACGAGGCCCGCGAACGGGTCGACCACTGCCGCAGGCTCTTCGACCAGGAGGCGTTCAAGAAGGCGGTCGAACTGCTGGTCAACGCGCCCGGGGTGCTCGTGTTCGGCGCGGGCGCGTCTGACCCGGCCGCGCGGCACCTGGCGCTCAAGCTGGGCCGCCGCGGCCACCGCGCCCGGTCCACCTCGGCGACGGGGTTCGGGCTGGCCGACGAACTGCTCGCGCTCGCCCACGGCGACGTGCTGGTCATCTTCCAGCCGGGCCGCAGGCTCAAGGAGATCACCGTGCTGATCGACCGGGCGCACGCGGTGGGGGCGGGGATCGTGTTGATCTCCGACGAGCTCGGCGGCGAGTTCGCCGAACGCGTCGACGCGGTGCTCGCGGCCCCCCACACGCCCACCGGCATCACAGCCGAGCCGCTGACCGGCATCATCGTGGGCGACGCACTGCTCCTGGCGCTCGACTCGCTCGACGAGAACCGCTCGGTCGAACATTCCCACCAGCTGAACGCCCTACGCGAGCAACTCATCGGTCCCAGGATCCGCTAGCCTCACCTCGTCAGTGCCGCGTCCTCGGAAGGTGTCGTCGTGATCGGCTGGCTTGAAGCGGTGGTTCTGGGGCTGGTTCAGGGGCTCACAGAGTTCCTGCCGATCTCCTCCAGCGCCCACATCCGGGTGGTCTCCGCTTTCGCCGGCTGGCAGGACCCGGGGGCGGCGTTCACGGCGGTGATCCAGCTCGGCACGGAGGCGGCCGTGCTGATCTACTTCCGCCAGGAGATCTGGGAGATCATCTCCACCTGGGTCCGCTCGCTGTTCGTCAAGGAGCTGCGCACCCACTGGGCCGCCCGCATGGGCTGGTACGTCATCGTCGGCTCGCTGCCCATCGGCGTGCTCGGCGTGGTGTTCAAGGACCAGATCGAGACGGTCTTCCGCGACCTGCGCCTGGTGGGCACGACGCTGATCGTGTTCGGCTGCATCCTGTGGTTCGCCGACCACACCGCCCGCAACAAGCTGACACTCGAAAAGCACCTGAGCTTCGCTCACGCCCTCGTGTACGGCTTCGCCCAGGCGCTCGCCCTCATCCCCGGCGTGTCCCGCTCCGGCGGCACCATCACCGCGGGCCTGCTGCTCGACTACCGGCGCGAGGACGCGGCGAAATACTCGTTCCTGCTGGCCATCCCGGCCGTGCTGTCGTCGGGCCTGCTGGAGCTGTCCAAGATCGGCGAGGGCCCCGCTCCCGCCTGGGGGCCCACGATCCTGGCCACGATCATCTCGTTCATCGTCGGCTACGCGGCCGTGGCCTGGTTCCTGCGCTACATCAGCCACCACCGCTTCACCGGCTTCGTCATCTATCGGATCATCCTCGGCTTCTTCGTCATCCTCGCGGTCAGCACGGGCTGGATCCCGGCCCTAGGCTGACACGGCGACCCTCTCGTGGGCGGGGTAGTAGGCCGCCCACGCCTCGTCGCCCATGCGCAGGATCTTGAGCCCGGTCCAGCCCAGCCCGAGGACGGGCAGGCTCCAGAAGAGCACGGTCACCGGCCCGTACGGGATCGGGAACGAGACGACGTAGCCGACGAAGACGAGCAGCGGCACCCACCACCCGACGAAGCCCGTCCGCCACACGGCCACGGTCAGCAGCGGCAGGCCGAGGACCGCGAAGAACATCCACGGCATCTGGAAGCCGAAGATGACCCCGGGCAGGTTCAGCATCTCGTCGAGGATCTTCTGCGCCTGCTCCGGCGGGTTGTGCCGGCCCAGCCACCACTCGACGGGGTCGATCATCAGCAGGGCCGAGGTGGAGATGTAGCCGACCACCGTCGCGGCGCCCGCGACATGGCCGAGCCTGGTGGCCCTGCGCCTGGTGAGGTGGACCAGGCCCAGGGCCGCGATGGCCATCAGCAGCCAGCTCCAGTGGTAGAGCGCCGATTCGGTCTGCGCGAGCGCGGGGTTGTCGCCGTAGCTGACCGCCTCCCTGTCGTCGCCCCAAGTGCCGGGGTCGACGACGACGGCGACGGCCTGGAGCAGCGGGGCCACGACGAGCAGCACGCCTGCAGCGACGCGCCGGAATGTCACCTGGTTGTTCAACATGGGTGCGACGGTAGGCGCCTGGACCACCGGTAGTCGTCCGCCTGCGGATCGACTGGACGTCACCTGAGCGGCGGAGAAGATCGCGCCGCACTACCCGGCAGGCACGCTCTCCTTGGGGGAGACCGCCGCCGGGCGATAGGTCACCAGCGTGAACAGCAGTCCCACCAGCCCGAGCACGGTGGACAGCACGACCACGCCCACCCGGCCGTACCAGTCGAGCGCGGCGCCGCCGGCCAGCCCGGCCACGAAGAGCCCGATGTACTGCGCGGACGACAACAGTCCCAGGCCGATCGGCACATTGCCGGGCACGGCGGCGACCGTCCTGAACTGCTGGGCCGGGGCCACCAGCCAGCCGAGCGCGCCCCACAGGAACGCCCACAGCAGGGCGACGGGCAGGGCGATGTTGGCGACGGGGATGAGAGCCAGGAACACGGTGCTCGCGGCCAGGCCGAGCACGATCATCCTGCGTGGCCCGTACAGGTCGGTGAAGCGCCCGCCGAGCTGGTTGCCCACGATGCCGCCGAGCCCCCACGCCCACAGCACCGCCGGCAGCGGCAGGTCGAACAGCGACCCGATGTAGGTGTACGCGGTGAACGCGGCCGCGAACATCAGCAGCTGCGTCGTCAGCACCGCCAGCACCCGCCGGTCGCCCAGCGGCGCGAACCGCTCCCGGAGCCGCCCCGACACCGGGATCCGCACCGCGGGCACCACGGCCGCGACACCGATGAACCCGATCACACCCAGCACCGCCACCATCCAGAGCGTGGCCCGCCAGCCGGAGGCCGTGCCCAGCCAGGTGCCCAGCGGCACGCCGATCGCGGATGACACGGTCAGCCCGCCCATCACCAGCGCGAGCGCGCGCCCGCGGCGCTCGGGCTCGGTCAGCGTGTTCGCCACCCCCGAGGCGGTCGGCGTGAACATCGCCGCGCCGGCCGCCGAGATCACCCGGGTGGCCATCACCAGCGGGTACGTCGGGGCCAGCGCGGTCAGCACGTTGCCGAGGACGAACACCCCCATGGCCACCAGCAGCACGTTCTTACGTGACAGGCGGGCGGTCAGGGCGGCGAGGACCGGCGACAGCACCGCGTACGCGAGCGCGAACACGGTCATGAGCTGCCCGGCCGCCGACGACGAGATCCCCAGATCCTTCGAGATGGGCGTTAACAGCCCCGCGGTCACGAACATGCCCGTACCGATCGCGAAATTTCCGACAGCAAGCGGGTAGAGCCGGGAGTTCATAGATCCTCCAGCACGCCACAAAAGTTGGACATGCATCAAACTGTCGTATAGTTGGATTGTTGTCAAACAATAAACCGGAGATAGGGTTTCACCATGCGCCTGCTGCCGCACCCCGCAACGGAGGACATCCAGCTCACGGAGGTTCTGCGGGCGCTGTCCGACCCCGTACGCATGGAGATCGTCGTACGCCTCGCCCTGAGAGGCGAGATGACCTGCGGCGTCGCGGGCGACGACCTCGGCGTGCACAAGTCGACCGCCTCGCACCACTACCGCACCCTGCGTGAGTCCGGCGTGGTTCTCACCAAGCAGGAGGGGCGGCTGAAGTACATGAGCCTGCGGCGCGACGACCTCGAGTCCCGCTTCCCCGGCCTGCTCGACTCGGTCCTCTCCGCCGCCGGGATCCCGAGCCCCGGCGTCCCCACCCAGCGTTGATGCGGCGCGACTCGCTGCCCATCCGGCACGTACTGCCCGAGCTGCTCGCCGTGCTCGACCGGCACGGCAGCGCGGTGCTCACGGCCCCTCCCGGCACGGGCAAGACGACGGTCGTGCCACTTGCCCTGGCCGAGGCGGGCATGCGGGTGCTGGTGGCCGAGCCGCGGCGCCTGGCCGTACGCGCGGCGGCCCGGCGGATGGGCGTGAGCTACACCATCAGGGGCGAGCGGCACACGGGCGCCAATCCCATGGTCGAGGTCGTCACGACAGGCGTCCTGCTCCAGCGACTCCAGCGGGACCAGGAGCTGGCCGGCGTGGACGCGGTCATGCTCGACGAGTGCCACGAGCGCCACCTCGACGCGGACACGGCGCTGGCGTTCCTCATGGACGTTCGCGACACGCTCCGCCCGGACCTGCGCCTGCTGGCCACCTCCGCCACCGCCGACGCCGAGCCCTGGTCCCGGCTGCTCGGCGGCCCCGTTGTCGCGGCCACCGGCGCCACGTACCCCGTCGAGACGGTGTGGGCCCCGCCCGCGCGCCCGGTCGCCCCGCCACACGGCCTCCGCGTCGATCCCGCCCTGCTGTCCCACGTCGCCTCGGTGGTGCGAAGAGCGCTGGCGGAGCAGGACGGCGACGTGCTGTGCTTCCTCCCTGGCGTGGGCGAGATCACCAGGGTCGCGGGGATGCTGGACGGTGTCGAGGTCCTCCAGGTGCACGGCCAGGCCCCGGCCCACGTTCAGGACGCCGTGCTCTCGCCGGGCACAGCCCGCAGGGTGGTTCTGGCCACGTCGGTCGCCGAGTCGAGCCTGACCGTCCCGGGTGTGCGGGTCGTGGTCGACTCCGGCCTGGCCCGCGAGCCGCGTACCGATCACGCCCGTGGCCTCGGCTCCCTCACCACGGTCAGGGTCTCGAAGGCCTCGGCCGGCCAACGCGCGGGCCGGGCCGGCCGCGAGGCGGAGGGCACGGTGTACCGCTGCTGGTCGGCGGCCGACCACGAGCGCCTCGCCGAGCACGCGCGCCCGGAGATCGCGCTCGCCGACCTGACGGGGTTCGCGTTGCAGGCGGCCTGCTGGGGCGCTCCCGACGCCTCGGGCCTGGCCCTCCTGGACCCGCCGCCGCCCGCCGCCATGTCCGCCGCCGCCCGCACCCTGGAGGCGCTCGGCGCGCTCGACGGCGCCTCACGGGTGACGGACCGGGGCCGCCGGATGGCGCTCGCGGGCGTACAACCCCGTCTGGCCCGGGCCCTGCTCGACCTCGGCCCGCGAGCCGCCGAGGTGGTGGCCCTCCTGTCGGAGCAGCTCCCCCGGGACGCGAGCGACGACCTGGTCGAGGTCTGGCGCACGGCCCGCCGCGGCGGCACCGGCTTCGCCGCCCGCTGGCGCCAGGAGACCAGACGCCTCCAGCGAGCGACCTCCGTGAACGGCCGCGATGTGCCCGATGACGCCCTGGCGGGCATGGCGGTGGCGCTGGCGTTTCCCGAGCGGGTGGCGCGCAGGCGGGGCGGCGGCTACCTCATGGCCTCCGGTACCCAGGCCCAGCTCCCGGAGGGCTCCAAGCTGCACACCGCCCCTTGGCTGGCCATCGCGATCGCCGACAGACCGGCGGGATCCGCGTCGGCCCGCATCAGGCAGGCCGTGGAGATCGACGAGGAGACCGCCAGGCTGGCCCATCCCACCACCACCGAGGACGAGATCACCTGGCACGTGCCCCCGGGCGAGCGACGCGGCGACGTGCTCGCCCGCACGGTCGAGCGCCTGGGCGCGATCGAGCTGTCGGCCGCCCCGCTCAAGGGCGCCGACGTCCGCGAGGCCATCCTGTACGGGCTCCGCACGGAGCCCGACGTCCTCACCTGGACGAAACAGGCCAAAGACCTGAAGAACCGCCTGGCGTTCTGCCACCGCGCCATCGGCGACCCCTGGCCCTCGATGGACGCGCTCATCGACCTGGCCGGCCAGTGGCTGGAACCGGAGCTGTCCAGAGTCCGCCGCCGCGCCGATCTCGAACGCATCGACGTGGCCGCGGCGCTGAAGCGCCTGATTCCGTGGAGCGAACGCCTGGAGCAGGCCGCCCCCGAACGCATCGAGGTGCCGAGCGGCTCCCACATCCGCGTGGACTATTCGGGCGACCAGCCGGTGCTGGCGGTGAAGCTGCAGGAGCTGTTCGGCTGGCAGGAGACGCCCGAGATCTCCGGCGTGCCCGTCCTGGTGCACCTGCTCTCCCCGGCGGGCCGCCCGGTGGCCGTCACCGCGGACCTGGCGTCGTTCTGGCGCGACGGCTACCGTTCCGTACGCGCGGAGCTCCGCGGCCGCTACCCCAAGCACCCCTGGCCGGAGGATCCGCTCACCGCGCCACCCACCCGCCGGACCAAAGAGAGACGACCATGACGAACGTGACGGCGGCCGCCCGCGACAACGCCGAGTGGTGTGACGCGATGTGCCGCGCGCACGGCTCGTCCGGCACGTTCACCGCCCAGGCCTGGACCCACCCCACCAGGACCCCGCCCTTCTACCCGGACGCCGTCACCCTCTCTCCCGAGGTAACGGCGGCCGACCTGCTCGGCCACATCGACGCCGGCCCGGGCGCGTCGGTCAAGGACAGCTTCGCCACGCTCGACCTGCCGGGCTTCGACGTGCTGTTCGAGGCGCAGTGGATCCACCGCGAGCCACCGGAGCGGCGCGAGCCCGCGATCGCCTGGGAGCTGGTCAAGGACGCCGCCACGCTGAGCGACTGGGAGCAGGCCTGCTTCGACGGCGAGATCAAGGACCTCTTCCTGCCCGCGATCCTCGACGAGGTCACGGTCCTGTGCGGCCGGCAAGGGGACGCCATCGTCTCCGGCTCCGTGCTCAGCCCGCGTGAACAGGTCGTGGGCGTCTCCAACGTGTTCGGGGACGCCCCATGGGAAGGCACCCTGGCCATGGCGGCCGGCCTCTACCCCGGCCGCCCCCTGGTCGGCTGGGAGATCGACCCGGAAGACGCCGTGCGCCACGGCTTCACCACGATCGGCCCCCTACGCGTCTGGAGCAAGATCGCCTAGAGTCGGGTTCTCCAGAACGGGGAACCGCTCGGCCCCCACCCCCACGTCCGTCACGAGCAGGGCCGCACCCCCGCTGTCCCGCACCGCCACGCCCCCACGGTGCCCGCCCGCGTCAGCGGCGGGAAGAGCGGGAACTCGGTCGCCGGGTCGCCCAGGGAGCGCCGGCTCAGTGCAAGGGACGGTCCGTTCACGCGTACCGACCCTATCGGGGCGGGCGAGCAGGATGCAGACTCTAGTCATGTTGTGGGCAGGCAGGTCCGCTATCGAGATCGCGACGGCTGTCCGGCGTGGGGACGTCACGGCCACGACCGTCGTCGAGGAGCACCTTCACGCAATCTCGGAGCGGGATTCCAAGGTAGGGGCGTTCCGGCTGGTCAGAGAGCAGGCCGTGGAGGAGTCGAAGGCCCTGCAGAAGCGGCGCGACCTGGCGGAGTTGCCGCTCGCCGGTGTGCCGGTCGCGGTGAAGGACAACGTGGAGGTCGCGGGCGAGTCCACCCGCGCCGGGTCCGGGGCCACGGCGGACGCGCCCGCGCGGGACGACCACGAGACGGTGGCACGCCTGCGCGCGGCGGGCGCGGTGGTCGTCGGCCTGACGAACATGCCCGAGCTGGGCCTGACGGCGTTCGGCGACAGCGCGTACGGCATCGTACGCAACCCCTGGAACCCGTCGCGCACGGCAGGCGGGTCGTCGTCGGGCAGCGCCGCGGCCGTGGCGGCGGGCATGGTGCCGATCGCGCTCGGCAACGACGGCATGGGCTCGCTCCGCATCCCGGCGGCCTGCTGCGGCGTGCTGGCCATCAAGCCGGGCGCCGGGCTCGTGCCGGCGCCGGCCGACGACTGGGACCTGCTGTCGGAGAACGGCCCCTTCGCGACGACCGCGTCCGACCTGGCGCTGGCGCTGTCCGTGCTGGCCGCGGACCCGGCGCTGGCGGAGGCGTGGCGCGGCGGCAGCCGCGTCGAGCCCCGGCCGCCCATGCTGCGCTCGGTCTGGGCGGACGACGACGAGATCTGGGAGCCGCAGCCGCCGCAGGACAGCCCGGAGCCGTTCGACTTGCGGGTGGCGTATGCGCCCCAGCCGCTGCCCGCCGGGCTGCCCATGGACAGGGAGTTCCAGGCCGCGGTGCGGGGGGCGGCGGAGACGCTGCGTCTGGCCGGGCACACGGTGGTCGAGCACGGCGCCAGGCTGCCTGCCTGGCTCGGCCCGGCCACGATCGCCACCTGGCTCACCAGGGCCGCGGCCTCGGTGAGCGACCTCGACCGGCGCAGGCTCGAACGCCGTACCCTCGCGCTCGCCCGTGTCGGCCGGGTGCTCGGCGCGCTCAAGCTCGACGGCGTACGCGGCCGCGAACGCTGGAGCGGCTACGGGGCTGACCAGTGGTTCGGCGACGCGGACGTGCTGGTCATGCCGGCCCTCGCCGCCGTCCCGCCGAAGGCCGAGCGCTGGGGCGAGCGCGGTTTCGTCCGCAACGCGCTGACCAACGTCAGGTACGCCCCCGCGACCGGCCCCTGGAACATGTGCGGCTGGCCCGCCATCACCGTCCCCCTGGCCACGCACTCCAGCGGGTTGCCCATCGGCGTCCAGATCGTCGCTCCGCCCGGCGGGGAGCCCCACCTGCTCGGCCTGGCCTCCCAGCTCCAGTCGGCCCACCCCCCGCTGAGACCGCCGGGATTCGCCTTCTGATTCGCGCGCCGATTGTCCGTGCCACCCCCTGACCGAGCTCACGATCGACAAGTGGCAGCAGCTCACCTCGCTCGACGGGCTCGAAGGGCACCCGTCGATCAGCGAGATCAACCTGTGCTACGCCACGACCCTGACCGACCTCTCCGCGCTGGCCCGCATGCCGGCCCTGCGCGAGCTGACCCTCCAGGGCATGGACCACCTCGGCGACCCTCGCGGCCTGCCCGCCCTGCGGACGCTGGAGCTCTGGAGATGCTCCGCGCTGAGCGACCTCGGGTCGGTCGCCGACCTGCCAGGACTGAAGGAGGTCACCGTGGCGGAATGCCCGGCACTGCCCTCCGACATCCTCTCCGATCTACGTGCCCGAGGCCTGCTCAGCGGCTGACGAACGTGCGGCTCAGATCCCGACCGGATGCCAGACGGTCTTGGTCTCCAGGAACCGCGTCATCCGGCCGGTCCCGGGATCGGCCGTCCAGTCCTCGCGGGACGGGCGCAGGACGCGCTTGAGGTTCTCGGCCGCCGCCTGCTCGCAGCTCAGCGCCAGGTCGGCGTCCTCGACCCCGGTCAGGTCGAGCGCGTTGACGTCCATGTGCGCCGCCAGCCAGGGCGCCAGCTCGGCCTGGTGCCCGGTGAGGACGTTCACGACGCCACCCGGCAGGTCGGACGTGGCCAGGACCTCCGCCAGCGTGATCGACGCGAGCGGCTGGCGCTCGGACGCCACGACGACGCACGTGTTGCCCGTCACGATCACGGGCGCCACCACCGACACCAGCCCTAGCAGCGGATCGGCGGGCGCGATCACGGCCACCACGCCGGTCGGCTCGGGCGAGGACAGGTTGAAGTACGGCCCCGCGACCGGGTTGGCCGATCCACGCACCGCGGCGATCTTGTCGGACCACCCCGCGTACCAGACCAGCCGGTCCACCGTGGCGTCCACCTGCTCGAGCGCCGCCTTCTTGCCGCCGCCCAACTCCTCGGCGAACTGCCCGCGCCGCCCCTCCAGCATCTCGGCGACGCGGTAGAGGATCTGGCCCCGGTTGTACGGCGTGGCGCCCGACCAGCCGGGGAACGCCTTGCGCGCGGCCACCACGGCGTCGCGGGCGTCCTTGCGGGAAGCGCGGGACGCGTTGGCGAGAAACTCGCCCTTGGCCGAGGTCACGGGGTAGGACCTCCCACTCTCCGAGCGCGGGAACGCCCCTCCGATGAACAGCTTGTAGGTCTTTCTGACGGACAACCTACTCATCGCCCCGCCCTCTCCACGTGGACTCCTGCGACATCTCGACCGGCACGAAGACCTGGCCGCACCGGCTCACGCCGCAGCGGTGGGCGTACCACCCGGTGCGTACGGGCCGCCCGGCCCTGGCGAAGGCGTGGCCCCTGGTGGCCTGCGCCCGCCGCTTGGCGCGGCGGGGACGGCGATGATCACACATCGAGGTAAGCCTCCAACCCGTGCAACCCGCCCTCGCGGCCGTAGCCGGATTCCTTGTAGCCGCCGAACGGCGAGGTGGGGTCGAACTTGTTGAATGTGTTGGCCCACACGACCCCCGCCCGCAGCTTGTCGGCCATCCACAAGATGCGCGAGCCCTTCTCCGTCCAGATCCCGGCCGACAACCCGTACGGGGTGTTGTTGGCCTTCTCCACCGCCTCAGCCGGCGTACGGAACGTCAGCACCGACAACACCGGCCCGAAAATCTCCTCCCGGGCGATGGTGTGCGACTGCGCCACCCCCGTGAAGATCGTCGGCGGGAACCAGAACCCCCGCTCCGGCAACTCACACACCGGCGACCACCGCTCGGCCCCCTCCGACTCCCCGATCTGCGACAACTGCCGGATCTTCGCCAGCTGCTCAGCCGAGTTGATCGCCCCCACATCGGTGTTCTTGTCCAGCGGATCACCCACCCGCAACCTCGCCAGCCGGCGCTTCAACGCGACCAGCAACTCCTCCTGCACCGACTCCTGCACCAGCAGCCGCGACCCCGCACAGCACACATGCCCCTGATTGAAGAAGATCCCATTGACGATCCCCTCCACCGCCTGATCGATCGCGGCATCGGCGAACACGATGTTGGCCGCCTTGCCACCCAGCTCCAACGTCAGCTTCTTACCAGTGCCGGCCACCGCCCGGGCGATGACCCGCCCCACCTCGGTCGAACCGGTGAAAGCCACCTTGTCCACATCCGGGTGGCCCACCACCGCCGCGCCGCTCTCCCCCGCCCCGGTCACGATATTCACCACCCCCGCCGGCAGATCAGCCTGCCGGCAGATGTCGGCGAACAACAACGCCGTCAACGGCGTCGTCTCGGCCGGCTTGAGCACCACCGTGTTCCCGCACGCCAACGCCGGCGCGATCTTCCAGGCCAGCATCAGCAGCGGGAAGTTCCACGGAATGACCTGCCCCGCCACCCCCAACGCCCTGGTACCGAACCCCGCGTACTCCAGCTTGTCCGCCCAGCCGGCGTAGTAGAAGAAATGCGCCGCCACCAACGGCACATCCACATCCCGCGACTCACGGATCGGCTTGCCGTTGTCCAGCGACTCCAGCACCGCCAACTCCCGCGCCCGCTCCTGAATGATCCGCGCGATCCGGAACAGGTACTTGGCCCGCTCCGCCCCCGGCAACGCACTCCACACCCCGAACGCCTTACGCGCCGCCCGCACCGCCCGATCCACATCATCAGCCGAGGCGGTGGCCACCTCAGCCAGCGTCTCCTCAGTCGCCGGGTTGATCGTCTTGAACGGCGTGCCCGTCCCATCGGTGAACTCGCCGTCGATGAACAGCCCGTACGACGGCTTGACATCGACAATGTCGCGCGCCTCGGGCGCGGGCGCGTACTCGAAGATCGCCATCACCTAGTCCAAAGTGAAGTAGTCGGGACCGGCATACCGGCCGGTGGCCAGCTTCTGCCGCTGCATCAGCAGATCGTTCAGCAACGAGGAGGCACCCAACCGGAACCAGTCCGCAGACAGCCAGTCATCGCCGGCCGTCTCATGCACCAGCACCAGGTTCTTGATGGCGTCCTTGGTCGTACGGATCCCGCCCGCCGGCTTGACCCCCACCTGCCGGCCCGTCACCGCGCGGAAGTCCCGCACCGCCTCCAGCATGACCAACGTCACCGGCGGGGTCGCCGCCGGCGACACCTTACCCGTCGAGGTCTTGATGAAGTCCGCGCCCGCCAGCATCGCCAGCCAGGACGCCCGCCGCACGTTGTCGTAGGTGGCCAGCTCACCCGTCTCCAAGATCACCTTCAGATGGGCGTCCCCGCAGGCGGCCTTGACCGCGACGATCTCCTCCACCACCTTCAGATAGCGGCCGGACAAGAACGCCCCCCGATCGATCACCATGTCGATCTCATCAGCGCCCGCCGCCACCGCCAGCGCGGTCTCGCTCACCTTCACCTCCAGCGAGGAACGCCCGCTGGGGAACGCGGTGGCCACCGAGGCCACCTTGACCCCCGACCCGCCCAACGCCTCGACCGACACCGACACCAGATCGGGATACACGCACACGGCCGCCACGTGAGGGGCGCCGCCACCGGGATGGACGGCCTTGGCGCACATCGCCCGCACCTTGCCGGCCGTGTCGGCTCCTTCCAGAGTGGTCAGATCGACCATCGAGATGGCCAGGTCAATCGCCTGCGCCTTGGCCGTCGTCTTGATCGAACGGGTGCCCAGCATCGCCGCCCGCTGGTCCGCGCCGACCCGGTCAACCCCGGGCAGGCCATGCAGGAAAGCTCGCAACGCCGTCTCCGAAGAGGTCACGTCCGCGAGCGAGGTAGTCACAGTTGACACCATCACAGCATCGCCGACCAGGCCCGTGAGCTCCAAACCGGACCGCCTTAGGCGGCAGGCGCCCAGGTCCTAGGTATGCCGTACGCGTCTGCGTACCGGAGATAGGGCATCCACCCGATGTGCGAGGCGGGGCCTTAGCCCGAGTCTTAAAGGTGTCAGGAAGAAGCACCAAATCTCAGGAGACACCCCATGCACCCCGAAATTGAGTACGAGCTCATGAAGAACCACGCGAACGAGCTGCGCGAGGCCGCCGCCCACCACCGGCGAGTACGCGAGGCGGAGCGGGCCAACAAGTCCGAGCGCCGCTCGGTCTTCGGCAAGCGCCGTTCCTCATGACCACCTCACGAGAGCCCGGCCACCACCTCCCTCGTGGCCGGGCCTCGATGCCCCCTTAAAGGCACGCCCATAAAAGCGTCGAAAGTAATGGAACGGGCATGACATGCTTGATGACATGCGGGGACGTTCTGTCAGTCCCGTCTTCGTCGGGCGGGAAGAGGAGCTGGCGGCTCTGTCTGACAGCTTCGACGAGGCACGAAAAGGGACGGTGACGTCCCTCCTGCTCGGCGGCGAGGCCGGGGTCGGCAAGACCAGGCTCGTCCAGCGGTTCGCCGAGCAGTGCCAGGCCGACGGCGCGCACGTGCTGTTCGGCGGGTGCGTCGAGCTGTCCACGGAGGGCCTGGCGTACGCGCCGTTCACCGCCGCGCTCCGGCAGCTCGTCCGGGAACAGGGCCCGGCGGCCGTCGCCGGGCTGCTGCCGGAGGGGGCCGAGCGCGATCTCGCCCGGCTGCTGCCCGAGTTCGGCGAGCCGAGCGGCGACGGCGAGACCGACACCGGTCGCGCCCGCCTCTTCGAACAGTTCCTCACCCTCCTCGAACGCCTCGCCGACTCCCGTCCCACCGTCCTCATCATCGAGGACATCCACTGGGCCGACAGGTCCAGCCGCGACCTCATCGCCTTTCTCTGCCGCAACCTGCACGCCCCGCAGGTGCTGATCGTCATGACCTACCGCTCCGACGACCTGCACCGCCAGCACCCGCTCCGGCCGGTGCTGGCCGAGCTGGGCCGGGTCAACGGCGTGCACCGGCTCGACCTGCCCCGCCTGTCGAGGGACGAGGTCGCCCAGCAGATGGCCGGCATCCTCGGCGAGGTCCCCCAGTACACCAAGGTCGAGAAGGTCTACGAGCGCAGCGAGGGCATCCCCTTGTTCGTGGAGGCCATGCTGGAGGGCGGCGAGGACTGCACGTTCCCCGAGTCCATGCAGGACCTCATTCTCAACTCCGTCGAGCGGCTGCCCGAGGAGACCCAGCGCGTGCTGCGCGTGGCCGCCGCCGGCGGCATCCGGGTCAGCCACAAGCTGCTGGCCGCCGTGAGCGGCCTGTCCGACGTCGAGCTGGAGACCGCGCTACGGCCCGCCATCGCGCGCAACGTCCTGCAGATCGCCGACAACCGCGCGTACGTCTTCAGGCACTCCCTCATCCGCGAAGCCGTACACGACGAGCTGCTGCCCGGCGAGCACCAGCGCCTGCACGCCAGGTTCGCCGAGGAGATCTCCAAGGACCGCGGGCTGGTCCCGCCCGGCCGTGCCGCCGTCGAGCTGGCACACCACTGGTACGGCGCCCGCAACGACACCTGGGCGCTGATCTCCGCGTGGGATGCGGCGCAGAAGTCGTTCAAGGCGTTCGCCTACACCGAGGCCGTCCCCCTGCTCGAACGCGTACTCATGCTCTGGGACCGCGTGCCCGACGCGGCCGAGCTCATCAGCGCCGACCACACCGCCGTGCTGGAACGGGCCTCCGAGGCCGCGAACGCCGGCGGCGACGTGGACAAGGGCGCCAAGTTCGTCAAGGCCGCGCTGTCGGAGCTGGACGAGACCCGGGAGCCGGCCCGAGTGGCCCAGCTCATCGTGCGGCGGGCCGCGTTCAAGAGCTCCAAGGGCCAGCTCGGCGTCATCGAGGATCTCAGGCGCGCACTGCGGCTCGTGCCCGGCGACGGCCCCGACCGGGCCGAGGTCGTCACGGTGCTGAGTCGCCACCTCATGCTGCGAGGCGAGATCACCGAGGCGAGCGAGCTGATCGCCGAGGGCCTGCGCCTGGCCAGGGAGCACGGCGACCGGTGCCTCGAAGCCGACCTGCTGATGAACCTGGCGCTCGGCCACTCGCTCAACGGCGAGAACGAGTCCACGACCCTCGTCAACCAGCAGGCGCTGGAGATCGGCAAGCAGGAGGGCTCCGGCCGCCTGATCACCAGGGCGATCGGCAACAACATCGACGCGCTGATCGACATGGGCCGCCACGAGGAGGCGCTGCGCCTGTCGGCGGACGGCTGGGAGCTGGCCAAGAAGTACGGCAGGCTGCGCGGCAGCGGCCTGTTCATCAAGAACAACTGGGCCGAGGTCCTGGAGTCCATCGGCCGCTGGGACGAGGCCATCGAGATCGTCGAGGGCGCACTCGGCCACGGGCCCGCGCTGCGCACCAGGTACGCGCTGCTCCGCGTGCGCGCCGACATCGCCCTGGCCAGGGGCGAGCTGCAACTGGTCGAGGGCATCCTGTCAGAGGTCGGCGTGCTCAAGGACCGCCCCGAGGAGTTCGTCCAGGACATCATCAACAACGCCCGCCTGCACATCGGCTGGCACCTGACCAAGGGCGAGCCCGGCGCCGCGCTGGGCGTGGCCGAGCGGGTGCTCTCGCATCACAAGCAGTCGAGCAAGGCCATGCTCGGCTGGCGGCTGCTGTCGCTGCTCCGCACGGTCTGCGACGCCGCCGAGGCCACCGAACCCGAACGGACCGCCAGGGTGCGCGAGCTGGCCGCGGAGGTGGCGGCCGAGCTGTCGGTCATCGGGCCGGTCGTGGAGGCGTACCGGCTGGCCTACAGCGGCGACTTCGACGCCGCGGCAGGGGCCTGGGAGCGGCTCAACCGCCCGCACAACCAGTCCAAGGCCCTGCTGCGGGCAGCCACCGTGGCCGCCCGCGGGGGCGATCGTGAGGGGGCGGCGGCCCGGCTGAAGGTGGCGCTCCCGCTGGCCGAGGCCCTGCGCGCGACCCCGCTGATCGAGGAGATCGAGGCCCTGTCGCGACGGGTGGGCGGGCTCCAACCCTCACAGGAGCCTTCCGAGCTGCTGACGCCGCGCGAGCTGGAGGTGCTGCGGCTGGTGACGCAGGGCAGGACCAACAGGGACATCGCGGCCGAGCTGTTCATCTCGGCGAAGACGGTGAGCGTGCACGTGTCCAACATCCTCGCCAAGCTCGGCGTCACCACCCGCGGTGAGGCCGCCGCAGCGGCCCACCGCCTGTCCCTGCTGTCCTCTTGATCGGTGGCAGCGGGTTTCCCGTTGGCGGCGGGGCCGCTTAGAGGAGCGCCTCGGCCAGCAGCACGACGCCGAACACGGCGAACGCCGCCGCGGCCCCGTACCGGATGAACTTCTCCGGCAGGTGCTTGCCCAGCAGCCGCCCCACCAGGATGGCCAGCGCGTCCGCCGCCACCATGCCGACGGTGGAGCCGATCCAGGTGCCGAACCAGCCGTGCTGCGTCGCCAGAGTGATGGTGGCCAGCATGGTCTTGTCGCCCAGCTCGCTCAGGAAGAACGCCACGGTCACCGCGATCAACGCGTTCCTGGTGGTGCGCTGGGCCTTTTTCGACTCGTCCTCGGTCAGCTCGTCGCCGCGCAACGTCCATGCGGCGAACCCGAGAAAGGCCAGCCCGGCCACCACCGCGATGGCCGTCGTCGGCAACGCGTCCCCGATGAGGCCGCCCACGGCGACGCTGACGAGGTGCACGACGGCCGTGGCGATCGTGATGCCCGCGAGCACGGGCCAGGTCTTGAAACGGGTCGCGAACGTCATCGCCATGAGCTGGCTCTTGTCGCCGAGCTCCGCCACGAAAATGACGGCCAGACTGATCCAGAACGCTTCCAAACGGTCCTCTTCCGCGCGGCCGAGCCGGAAGGCGGGACCCGGGGAGTTTTCGGGCACGGCTTCGGCCCGGCAGCGTCTTGTCGCATAGCTACCAGGCCGAAGGTCTCGTCCGCCCGTGTGAGGCCCGCGTGACCGGGCGCCAGAAGCGCCAGTATGTCGATCACGCGATTGGGACTACTCCCCTTCGGTAATTCCAGACAACCATAACAGCCCGCGGCGGGTGCCTATTCCGCCAGAGAACACCCGACCAGCACGGGCTCGTTGACCAGCGTGACCCCGAACTTCTCCCGCACCCCGTCCCTGACCTCCCTCGCCAGGGCGAGCAGGTCGCCGGTGGTGGCGACGCCGTCGGGGTTGGTCAGCGCCAGCGTGTGCTTGGTGGAGATGCGTACGGGCCCGCGTTCGTACCCCTTCGGGTAGCCCGCCTGCTCGATCAGCCACGCGGCGGGCACCTTGATCGACCCGTCCGGCTGCTCCCAGCGCGGATGCCCGGGGGCGCGGGCCGCCAGCGCCTCCGCCTCCTCGGGCGACAGGATCGGGTTGGTGAAGAACGAGCCGGCGCTACGCGTGTCGGGATCGTCGGGGTCGAGCACCATGCCCTTGCCGCGCCGCAGCGCCAGCACCGTCTCGCGGGCCCGCGCGAGCGGCACCCGGCCGCCGACCTCGGTGGACAGCCGCCCTGCCAGCTCCTCGTACGCCACCGGGCCGGACATTTCCGAAATATCCAGCGCGTACGTCACCGCCAGCACCACATACCGCGCCAGGTCGCGCTTGAAGGCGCTGTCACGGTAGGAGAACCCGCACTGCCGGGCCTCCACATCCACCACCTGCCTGGTGCGGCGGTCGTAAGCACGCACACACCGGATGGTCTGGGACACCTCCTGCCCGTACGCGCCGACGTTCTGGATGGGCGTCGAGCCGACCTGCCCGGGGATGCCCGACATGCACTCGATGCCCGACCATCCCTCGGCCACGGCGCGGGCGACCAGCGGATCCCAGTCCTCGCCCGCCTCGACCGTGACCACCACCTGCTCGCCGTCGCGCGAGACGGTCACGCCCTGGGTCGAGACCTTGACGACCAGCCCGTCGAACCCCTCGTCGGCCACCACGACGTTGCTGCCTCCGCCGAGCACCAGCGTGGGCACTTCCTTCATGTCCGCCTCGGCCACCAGGGACACGAGTTGCTCCGCCGTGGTCGCTTCGGCGAAGTCGCGGGCGGGGCCGCCAAGGCGCAGGGTGGTATACGGCGCGAGCATCTCCATGAGCAACTAGCTTATGAGGTGCCCAGGAGGTGAAGCACGGCGTCGTAGTTCCGCTTGGACTCCCGCTCCTCGTAGCCGGGGTCGACGTCGTGGGATTCCAGGCGTACCACCGGCAGGGGTTCCTCTGGGACGATCAGCTCGCCGTGGAGGGCGAGCGAGAGCTCCAGATCGGCGTTCCTGCCGTAGTTGGCGTCCTCGGGCAGCGCACCCAGCGCCGCGGACCGGCGTACCGCCATGAGCTCCCCTGTGAGCGCCCGCACCTTCCCCGGCCCTGCCGCGCCGTCTCGCGGCCTTTGCGTATCTGGTACGGCCTGCTGCTCGTGCACGGGCTCCATGCCCTGCCACCCGGCCGCCACAGCGCCCTCGACGACGGCCGCGACCAGCGGGGTCAGCGCGTCGCCGCGGAGCACGATGTTCGTCTCCATCAGCACGTGCACTTCCGCCTCGTCGAGCCGCAGCAGCTTGGTACGGCACTCGCCCCAGGTCGCCGTGCCCCCTCGCCAGTGCGGCAACTCGGAGACGTGCCACACGGCGATCCGGTCCGGATACCGGTCGGCCAGTTCGTTCAGCACGTCACCCGAGCCCTCGATGTTGCCCAGGTCGAGGGCGAGCACCTGTGCGTTCGTGTGGTCGATGACCGACTGCACGCTCTTCCTGACGTCCACGGGCCAGCCGTCGACCAGCAGGCTCACACTGACGGTGACGTCCTTGGTCTCCATGCGCCGGCGTTCCTGATCGACGCCGAGCGCGTCGAGGCGGTTGGTGGCCAGCGTGCCGTCCCAGGTGCGCTGGGCGTGCAGCATGGCCTCATCCGTGTCGTCGTGCTGTCCTGGGTCCCCGGAGAAACCCAGCTCGGCGGCGGGCTCGAGCCGAGCGTGCGCCCCCGCCGTCCCGACCCCCGTCGCATTCTTTCCGGCCTCAACGTGGGCACCGGCACCAGCCCCGGTCTTGGCGCTCGCGCCGCCCGCCGTGTCCCGCCCGGTGCCGGAGCCTCCCGCCACCTGCTCGGCCCGCGCGGGCCGCAGGTGCGCGGGCGGCTTGGCATCGGTCACCGCGGAGACCGGAATCGATCGAACCGTGGGCCAGACCTGTCGCGCAGCTTCACTCATAAGCACACGCGCTACCCGGGACCCGCCCGACATATCATCCCGATCAGGACAGCTGGACCACCGCCCGGGCCTTGGACAGCACCCGCGCGTCGTCCGACTTGGCGGTGAGCCCGATGACCACCCGCTTGTCCTCGAGTTTCTCCTCGACCACCCCGCTCACCGTGACGGTCGCCCCCTGATCGTCGTCGGGGACGACCACCATCGACGAGAACCGCACCCCGAAGTCCACGACCGCTCCAGGATCCCCGACCCAATCCGTGACGAACCGCCCGGCCTGCGACATCGTGTACATCCCGTGCGCGATCACGTCGGGCAGCCCCACCATCTTGGCGAACCGCTCGTTCCAGTGGATCTGGTTGAAGTCCCCCGAAGCCCCGGCATACATCACCAGGTTGAGCCGGCGCACGTTGTAGTCCACGGCCGGGATCTCCTGCCCGACCTCAACTTGGTCGTACTTCACCGTGGCGGTCATCTCAACCGGCCCCTCCACGCTCGACGATCGTGTTGTAGGTGACGCAGACCGGCTCGCCGTCGACGGTCGTCACATCGCTCCTGACCGTCAGCAGCTCGTTGCGCCCGGCTGTGCGTATGTCGGTGATCGTCGCCGTCATGACCAGCTGGTCCCCGGCGCAGACCGGCCGCACGTACTCGAAGCGCTGCTCACCGTGGACCACCATGGCGAAGTTCAGTCCGAGATCGGGATCGACGAGCGCCTCGCCGCCGCTCTGCAGGCTGAACACGATGGGGAACGTCGGCGGCGCGATCACATCGGGATAGCCGGCGGCCTGGGCGGCCTCCTTGTCCCGGTAGAGCGGGTTGTTGTCACCGATCGCGGCCGCGAATTCCCTGATCTTCACCCGGCTGACCTCGTACGGCGCGCTGGGCGGATAGGTCCGGCCCACGAAGTCACGGTTCAAGGCCATCAGTGCTCCCTCGCATGTCTCCAACGAGCGCTGCTGAGGCCGACGGTAACAGAACAAGGTTCGGCTGTCGCCGCTGATTATCTTGTCTTTGCCGCTTCTCGCCGCACCGACTCATCCCACCGCACTCGTTCCCAACCCCCATCTCGTACGGCCGCGCCCAGCCAATCGTCCCGCCGCACTCGCTTCCAATCTCATCTCGTACGGCTGCGCCCAGCCGGCCCCACCCGCCATACGTGGCTGATGGCCTCCAGGGTGACGCCCGCTGACCGCCACGTGGTCGGCCGCCGTTACGGCGCCCGCTTAACCGCCTGGGTGGGACAACCCGGCACCCACGGACACACAGCGAGACGACGCCAAAGACACACACCACGAAGGCGACGGCGCGACACAGAGCCAGCGTCCGCCACCAGCGAGCACCCAAACACCGGCGAGCGGCGAGGAACAGGCGAGCCGGGCCAGTCAGCGCGAGCCCGCAGGCTTGGGCCAGTCAGCGAGAAGGCATGAACCGAGCCCAGTCAGCGAGAGCACACAAACCGGACCCGTTGGCGAGAATGCACGACCCAACCCCTTGGCGCGAGCCGGGCTGGGCCGGGCCGGCGAGACAGGGTGCAGGGCCGTGGAGACGCGACGAACCGGCGCCCTGCAGTAGGACGCCGGTTCGTGCGATATGGAGGATAAGCGGGGCAGAAGCCCTGCCCGGAGACCTAGCGGGTCTCGCGGTGCGCGCGGTGGCAGCGGCAGTTGGGGCAGTACTTCTTCAGCTCAAGCCGATCCGGGTCGTTGCGCCGGTTCTTCCGCGTGATGTAGTTGCGGTGCTTGCACTCCTGGCAGGCCAGCGTGATCTTCGGCCTAACGTCTGTGGCAGCCACTTGGGAGTGCCTTTCTACGTTCGGGACATGGACACGCCCGTACCCAGGCCATTCGACCTGGGGATGGGCAGTAGCGGAGGCCGGACTTGAACCGGCGACACAACGATTATGAGCCGTTTGCTCTGCCTGACTGAGCTACTCCGCCTTTGAGCCGGTAACGACCCCGGCCCCGTAGAGGATACCCGACGCAGCGAGCACATTCGTAACTCGCCCGAACGGGTGGGGTGCTCCCAGTATGCCTCAGGAACCCCCGACAACCGAAATCCATTAACAGCCGGCGCCGTCCACCCCCGAACGGCCCGGATCACCTCAAGCCATAGCGAAGGTCAGCGTAGCAGCGACCGGCGATGGGCGCGAAGCCCCAAGCGCCCGCGCACGCGGGAGATCCCGCGGCACACCCGCCCGAGCCGCAACCAGGGCCCATGTGTCTCGAGGTCCACGACCGGCCCCGGCGACCCCTCGGCATCGACCAGCTGGCCGGCCGGCTCGGTGACCGCGTTGAAGGTCGCTTTGCGGGTGCCGCCGCGCCCTCGCCGCCTGCCCGCCAGGCGCCGACGGCGCTGCTCTTTGCCGCGTAGAACTCGCGCAAACGAGAAACGCCCGACTCCGCGTTCCTGCGGGTCGGGCGTTCATCCTGGTCAGTGTGCGAGCCCCCAAACGGAATCGAACCGTTGACCTTCTCCTTACCATGGAGACGCTCTGCCGACTGAGCTATAGGGGCCTGTCCGGCGCTGCGGACAGGTGTAACCATACACGGCACTCACCGATGATGCGAACTCGTTCTGGCCTCCGCGCGCTCCTCAGCCCGCCACCGCAAGGGCAGCTCGATGACCTCGCACAGATCCGCCAGGTCGACGTGCCTGGCCACCTCCGCGACAGAGGTGCAGTCGGCGACCACCCACCCGTGCCGGCGCACCCGCAGCACCTGCCGCCCAGCGCACACCAAGCCCACGACCTCGTAGCCGTCAAGGCCGACCCATCGCCTTTCCATAGCGGCACAGAGTATCCGCCGGGTCTCTCAATTTTTGCCACGCCACACGCGTTACAGACATACCGAATCGGTTCAGAGCCGATAGAAGCCCGCGAAGTCCTTCCTCCGCGCGATGTCGTCGACGCGCACCACGGCACCGGTCTCGGGGGCGTCCATCATCTTCCCGCCGCCGAGATAGATGCCTACATGATGGGTTTTGACATCCTTTTCGGTGATTTTTCCAAAAAAGACCAGATCCCCAGGCATGGCCGCCGCGACCCGGCGCATCCGCCGTACATGATCATTGGTGTTCCCCGGCCCCAGCACGTCAGACCCGTGCGCCAGGGCGTACACCCACCGCGCGAACCCCGAGCAGTCGAGCCCGCGCGTCCACGCGGCCGGGCAGGGCTTGATCTTCCCCTGATAACCCTTGCAGGTCCCCGCCGACGGCCCCGGCTCCGCGTCATGGCCGCCGCCCCATGAGTAGACGATCCCGCGCTGCTCGACCTCGTACGCGATCCGCACGATGTTCGGCGCCACGTACAGCTCGAGCGGCACGGAGGCCGTGGCGGCCACCAGAACCAGCACCGCCACCCCGGCCGCCGACCGCCACCGCCTCATCCCGACCCCCGACAGCTTTCAATAGCTCCAGGAATCATCCTGCCTTACGCCGCTTCATCCCGCTTTGAGGGTGAGCTTCACCGACCCGACAGTGACGTTCATGCCGACCGTGCCCTTCGACCGGGACGGCTTGGTGGTGATCGTGAACGTCACCTTCTTCCCCCGCGCCAGCTCCCCGATCTGGCACAGCACCGCCGTGCCGCTGAACTTGCACCCGGGCGCCTTCACCACGCGCTGCCCGCCGAACGTCCGCCCCGACACCTTGACGTCCTTGACGGGGTGCGGGCCCGTGTTCGAGACGGTCACCGTGTACGTCTTCCTGCTCTTCGCCGCCCCCGAGACCGTCACCTCGGCCGGAGGGTTGGCCAGCTCCTTCAGCTGGGACTCTGAGCCGTTGTACGAGTTCTGGCCGCCGGCCAGCGTGCCCTTCTCCGCCGACTGCCAGAACGTGTGCTTCTTCCAGCTCTTCGGCAGCTCACCGGGGTCGTCGCCCCAGCGGGCGATCCAGAGGGGGTTGGACTTGAACGCGTCGGAGTTCCCCGTGCAGGTCTGCCACCAGCTCGTGGTGGTGTAGATGATCGCGTGGCGCCCGGTCGCCTGACGGTACTTCTTGGTGAAGTCCTTGATCCAGGTGACCATGTCCTCGGTAGACAGGCCGTAGCAGTTGTTCTTGCCGTTCTTGTCCTTGTACGGGTTGTCCTCGATATCGAGCACTCCCGGGAGCGTTTGGCCGTCGCTGCTCCAGTTTCCGCCGTTCTGGAGGAAATAGTCGGCTTGAGTCGTCCCATCGGATTCGTGTGGTTGCGCAAAGTGATATGCGCCCCGGATCAGCCCCGCGCCCGCGGCGCCGCCGAACTGCGCGTCAAAACGTGGGTCCCGGTAGTTCGTCCCCTCGGTGGCCTGGACGAACGCGAATTTCCCGCCTCCTGAGGCGACACTTTCCCAGTCGACGTCGCCCGTCCAGTTACTGACATCGACCCCGGGAACGCCATCGGCCGCTTCGGCGACCCCGCCCATCCCTAAAACGGCAATTACCGCGAATAACCACAGACGTTTCACGCGGGAGATCATTGCGGAACAGCACACAACGCCGCAAGTCTCGAAATATCAACTGCTTTCGACGTATCGACGCAATAGACCGCCCCGAGCCCAAGCGGCCGCGCCCCCGCCACCCACTCCCGCCACCGTTCGTCGCCGAGCTCCACGTCGCCGTGTATCGCATGCCGCACCCGCCGCTCGTAACGGCGCCTGGCCAGCTCGGGCGCCACCTCGCACCAGACCTCGCGCACCTCCGTCCCGGCCTCGACGCCGGCCCGCGCGAGCCCGGCCACCACCGTCGTCGCAGCGGCGCCAGCCACGGACTTTCCAGCACAGCGCCCCGCCCCGCGCTCGCCAGCAGCGTCCACATGCTCTCCCCCGCAGCGGCCCCAAGCCGCCTGCTCCACTCCCGGTCGCCCACCCCGGAAGGCCGGTCGAGCATGTCGGCCAGCGTCTCCTTGAGGTCGTCCTTGCTGAAGACCGGCAAGCCGAGCGCTCGCCCCAGCGCCCGGGCGACCGTGGTCTTCCCGGCCCCAGGCAACCCGTTCACCAGCACCACCAGTCGGCACACGACCAAGCATCGTGCCAGAAGCGGCGGAAAAACTTCCGCGCACCGGGAAACCCGCAGCTCAGCCCTCTGAAATTCGCCGTCGGAGGCAACGGCGAAAGACGGTGTTTCCGCAGGTGGGAGAGGTTCATGAAAGTCACGTTCGCGTTTGCCAAACCGGATTCGGGCCGCACAAACTTGGTTCGATCCTCAATCGCGCCCCCGACCAGGGGTTTCTTTGCCATGCCCGGAGGAGGGCGACCGTGATCCATGCCCGGGGACTGACCCGAGTGTTCAAAGTCAAGAAGGAGAGAGTGGAAGCCGTACGCGGCATCGACCTCGACGTGGAGGCGGGTCAGCTCGTCGCCTTCCTCGGCCCGAACGGCGCGGGCAAGTCCACCACGCTGCGCATGCTCACCACCCTCCTGCCGCTCACCTCCGGCACCGCCACGGTGGCGGGCCGCGACGTGGCGCGGGACCCGGCGGGCGTGCGCGCCCGCATCGGGTACGTGGGCCAGCGCAACAGCGCCGGAGAGAACTTCCTCGTCCGCGAGGAGCTCGTCACCCAGGGCCGCTGCTACGGCCTCGCCGCCAGGCAGGCGGCCGCCCGCGCCGACGAACTGCTCGACCTGCTCGACCTCAGGCCGCTGGCCAGGCGGCGGCCCGGCACGCTCTCGGGCGGCCAGCGCCGTCGCCTGGACATCGCGCTCGGCCTCATCCACCGCCCTGGCCTGCTCTTCCTGGACGAGCCCTCGACCGGCCTCGATCCGACGAGCCGCGCGGACATCTGGCAGCACATCCTCCGGCTGCGGGAGACGTACGGGACGACGCTGTTCCTGACGACCCACTACCTGGAGGAAGCCGACAACATGGCCGAACGCGTGGTGATCATCGACAACGGCCGGATCATCGCGGACGGCACCGCCGAGCAGCTCAAGAACGACCTGGCCGGCGACCACATCACGATCACCACCAGCACGGAGGAGGAGGCGGGCAGGGCCGCCGGCGTCGGCGGCGGCACCGCCGAGGGGACGACCGTGCGCCTTCGCGTCCCCAACGCGGCCGCCGCACTCCCCGACTACCTCAGAACCCTGGACGGCTCCGGCATCAAGGTCACCACCGCCGAGACCGCCCGACCGACCCTCGATGACGTGTTCCTCGCTCTTACCGGGAGAAGCCTCACCGATGACGACATTCCTGCGTGACACCGCCACCGTTTTCTCCCGCGAGTTCAAGCCGGTCGTGCGCGAGCCCGTCAGCCTGCTCTTCGAGATGGGGCAGCCGCTGCTGTTCCTGTTCCTGTTCGGGTCGCAGCTCGACGGGGCCGTGGGGTCGTCGTGGCAGTGGTTCGTGCCGGGGATCCTGGTCATGATGTGCCTGACCGGCCCCATGGGCGCCGGTTACACGCTGCTGGTCGAGCTGATCGGCGGATCAATGGAGCGTCTGCTGGTCACTCCGCTGAACCGTACGGCGATGCTGGTGGGCCGCACCATGAAGGCCATGATCGTCCTCCTGGCGCAAGCCGTCCTGATCATCCTCCTGGCTCTCCCCCTGGGCTTCGACCTGCACCTGGCCGGTGTCCTGGCGGGCCTGGCCCAGCTGGTCGTGTTCGGCGTCGGCCTGGGCGCGTTCTCGTTCGTCCTGGCCATCAAGTCGGCACCCGGCGGCACGCTGTTCTACATCGTCAGCCAGTCGATCCTCTTCCCGCTGCTGCTCCTCTCCGGGGTGCTGCTCCCCCTGGACACGGCCCCGGCCTGGCTACGGGTGCTCGGGCACGTCAACCCGGTCACGTACATTGTCGACGCGCAGAGAGCCCTCTTCGCCGGCAACCTGACGAACCCCTCGATCCTCTACGGGACCGCTGCCGCGTGCGCGATAGCCGCGGTCGGCCTCTATCTGGGCAACCGCGCCATGCGCCAGGGCGTCTGAGACCCTTGATGGGTGACTCATCTGACGGTCCCCTGGATACCCGTGCGCCACCGGCTCGACGTGATCCTCTCCCAATCGCTCCCGCCCTTGGACAAGACCACGTCGGCGTTCGCCTTCGTCTCGGACCAGACCGGCAGAACCCTCATGACCTGCGTGGACAAGGAGGGCCGCGGCTGGGACATCCCCGGCGGCCACCTCGAACCCGGCGAGACGGCGACCGAAGCCGCAGCCCGGGAGCTGTATGAAGAAACCGGCCTCCGCCTGACTCCTTCCGCCCTGTCCCTCTTCGCCTGGCAACGCATCGAGCTCCTCGACGCCGCCCCCGCCGACTACCGTTACCCGCCTCTGACGTACATGGCGATGTTCAGGGCGCGTCTCCCCCACCCGGGCCCGCCGACCCACCCACCGGCGGGCTCGGAAAGCACCAGCGCGGCCTGGCTGCGGCCGTCGGAGATCAACCGCCTGTGCCCCGACCGCACCTGGCTATCCCTGCTGGACGGAGCGGGCCCGCTCTAGACCCGCTGGGCACCGAGCCGGCCGCGCAGCCCCGCCTTGACATCCGGCCACTCCGCGGCGACCACGGAGAACATGGCAGAGTCCCGCAGCCTCCCCGCCTCACCCGGCGCCCACGACGGCGACCAGTTGCGCAACACGCCCTCGAACCGCGCGCCGACCCCCTCGATGGCCCGCCGTGACCGCTGGTTGCGCGCATCCGTCTTGAGGTCGACGCGGGCCACCCCGAACGTCTCGAACGCGTACGTGAAGAGCAGGAGCTTCGCCTCGGCGTTGATCCCCGTGCCCTGAGCGGACGCCGCCAGCCACGTCCACCCGATCTCGACGGCCCGCAGACCGTCCCGCTCCGGCCACGTCCGGGGATCCCAGAACGCCGTGCACCCCACCGCCGCCCCGTCCCGTACGCGAACCTGCGCGAAGGGCGTCAGACCCTCGCGACGGAGCTGAGCCTCCAGGTAAGCCTCCACCTCGGCGGCCCGGGGCACCAACGTGAACGCGTACGACGAACGATCCTCCTCAACAGCCCGCGCCAGATCCGGCGCATGCGCCATCGTGAGCGGCTCCAGCCGGACAAGTGATCCTCGGAGCACGGGAACATCGAGCCGCAGGCTCATCAGGCCTCCTCATCGCTCCTGGCATTGGCACCTTTCCCGCAGGCAGGTTGCCGGACCGTCACAGGGCCAGGTCCCTCGGATCCTCTGGATGAATCTTGGTGAACAGGATCATGCCCGCGCCACCGGGACGGCGTCAACAGGATTCTGGACAAATACAGCATGACTTCCAGCGCCGTTATCCTGCGCACATGTCGATCACGGACGAGGAACTGGCTCTGACGGCGGCGCAAGCAGGAGCCGCCGTCGTGCACGCCAAGTACGGTGCGGCGCTGACGCGCTTCGAGAAATCCGCGGGGGACTTCGCCACAGATGCGGACGTCGAAGCGGAAAAGGCCATCCTCGACGTCATTCGCACCGCTCGGCCGGACGACGCCGTGACAGGCGAGGAGGGCGGACGCACGGGTGGGGACGGTGCGGAGCGCATGTGGCTGGTCGATCCCCTGTGCGGCACGCTGAACTACGCTGTACGGAACATGTTGGTCGCGGTGAACGTCGCCCTGCGCGTGGGCTCCGACATCACGGTGGCGGCCGCGGCCGACCCGTTCGCCGGCGAGGTGTTCTGGACGGATGGCGCTCACGCGTACGTCCGCCGCGACGGCGTGGACGAGCGGCTCACGCCGTCGTCCGGTTCGCGACTGGTGGACGTCAACCTCGATCCGCCGTTCCCGAACGAACCGAGCTTCCGGGCTGTCCGGCTGCTCGCCGACCCGGGATTCGCCGAGCGCTTCCGCCCGCGCGTCGTCTCCACCACCCTGGCGGTGGCGTGGGTCGCCGCCGGTCGCCGGGCCGCGTACGTCACCGACGGCCATCTGCGGGACAGCGTGCACTTCGCCAGCGGGATCGCGTTGTGCCAGGCCGCCGGATGCGTGGTCACCGGCATCCACGGTCAGCCACTGCACACCGGCGCGGGCGGACTCGTCGTGGCGGCCGACCGGGAGACGCACTCCGCGCTGCTTGAACTCATCGGGAGCCGGCTCGCCTCAGGACGTCCGCACCAGTGAGACGAGATCATCCCATCGGGCCATGAGCAGTCCCAGAGCGGCGCCGAAGACACCGGCGACGACGCTGAAACCCGGATCGAAGGAACCGTCCACCAAGGAGCCCGCCAGCCCGAGCAGGGCTGTCACGACCAGAATGACGTTGCGGACCACGTGCTCCACGCCCAAGGGCGTCTGGGAGGCGCCGAAGCACCGGCAGGGAACGGCGGCGCCTCTCCGGACGACCATGGTGACCGCGACCGTGAGGCAGCCGAGCAGCCCCGCCGCGAGGACGAACGCCGCTGATCCGGCCCACCGGAAGGGAAGCACGGCCAGAGCGATGACACCCGCCTCGGCCACCGCCGTCGCCGCTGCGGCCACCGGCACCTTCGCGTCGGCGACCACCGCCATCGCTCTGGTCGACGCGACGAACTCGCTCCAGGCGCCACGGCTGGAGATCTTGCTCCCGAGGGCGAGGGCGAACACCGTGAGCAGCAGCAGCCTGCTCGCGACATCGACGTACTGCATGATCGCAACCTGCCACGGCCGAGCAGATCCGGCAAGAGCACCGCGTCCGGTCACCCGATGTCGGCGCCCTCACGGTAGCCGCTGGCCTGGGTGTCGAAGAGGTGGGCGTACCGGCTGCCCATGGACATGAGCTCGTGGTGCGTACCCTGCTCGACGATCCGGCCGTCGCCGAGCACCACGATCAGGTCCGCGTCGCGGACCGCCCCGAGCCGGTGCGAGACCAGCAGGCTGGTACGTCCCTCGCGGTGCTCGCGCAGCCGCCGGTGCACCTCGTACTCGGCCTGCGCGTCCAGGCCGGAGCTGGGCTCGTCGAGGATGAGCAGGTCGCGGCGCTCGCGTACCAGCGCGCGGGCCAGGGCCAGGCGTTGCCACTGACCTCCGGAGAGCATCACGCCTGCCTGCGGGTCGTCGTCCTCGGGGCCGAAGAAGACGCGGCTCAGCATGGTGTCGTAGCCCCGGGGCAGTGCCTGGACGGTTTCGTGCGCACCCGCCAACTCGGCGGCGGCCTGGATCCTGGCGCGGTCGGACATCGCCTCGATCTCGCCCACCCCGATGTTCTCGGACGCGGTCAGGTCGTAGCTCATGTAGTCCTGGAAGAGCACGCCCATCCTGGCGCGCAGCTCGGCGGGTGGTACGTCGCGAATGTCGATGCCGTCCCAGAGGATCGCGCCGCGGGACGGATCGTAGAAGCGGCACAGCAGCTTGATCAGCGTGCTCTTGCCGGCGCCGTTGAGTCCCACCAGCGCGACGGAGGCGCCGTGGGGGATCGTCAGGTCCACCCCTCGCAACACCCAGGGATGGCTCTCGTCGTACCTGAACCACACGTCGCGGAGCTCGATGCCGCGGCGCAGCGCGGGCAGCGCCTCCGGCTCCCCGGGCGCCGGCAGGTCGCCGGGCGATGACATCACCCGTTCGTGGTGGGCGAAGAGAAGCAGCGCCTGGCGTGCGTTCGCGGCGTTGTCCACGGTGGCGACCAGCGCGGCCTGTGTTCCGGCCACGGCGGCGGCGAAGGCGGTCACGTCGCCGAGGGTGAGCCGGCCGGCCAGGGCGGAGTGCACCGCCCAGAGCAACCCGGCGCCGCTGACCGCGGCGGAGAGCGCCGCGAGCGACGACTGCGTGAACGCCTCCCGCCGGTCCAGCCGCCGCTCCCCTGCCTGCAGGACGGCCAGCTCGCCGAGTACCCGGCGCTTGAGGAAGCCGCCGAGCCCGAAGAGCCGGACCTCCTTGGCGGCCGCCACATCGGTGATCAGGGAGGAGTAGAAGATCTGCCGCCGGGCCGCGGCGGACTGCCCGGCGATCACCTTGATCCGCCGCTTCTCCAGGGACATCCTCGCCGCGAGGATGGGCAGCGCCGCGAGCGCCACCAGGCCCGCCATGAGCGGGCTCAGCACGGCGAGGGCGGCGAGGAGCCCGGCCAGGGAGATGACGTTGCGCCCGAGGTCGAACAGGCCCGAGGTGATCGGCCCCATCGCGTTGCCCGTCGCCTGCGCGGCCATGCGCAGCTCGTCGAGGAACACCGGATTCTCGAACCGCGACAGGCCGTGGAACCCGTTCACCCGCTCGTACAGGCGATCCTGCAGCAGCAGGTCCAGCCGGCGATCCGACTCGGCCCGCAGATACCCGGTCAGATGCGGCAGCACCCCGGCGACCAGCCCCAGCACGACGAGGGCGGCGACCGGCACCAGTACCTGCTCCCGCTGACCTGTCGTCAGCCCGTCGACGAGCGTCTTGGTCGTCCACACGGTGCCCGTGGGCAGCAGCCCGGCCAGGACGGTGGCACCCAGTTGGGAAACCGCCAGCACCGGTCCGGTTCGCCGGCACAGCAGCGCCAGGGCGGCGGCGCGCCGCAGCGGTCCCCGCGTGACGTCCGGGGACTCGGTCACGTCGCCGGCACCACGGCGGCGAGGTCGTCCAGATCCGTGTGCGCGGCCACGATCCTGCCGTCCTGGCCGGTCCTCAGGAACGTCGGGAACGCCTGGACGCCGAGAGCGTGCACGATACGGAGCGCGTCCTCGCCCGTGACGACGGTCGCCACGCCGCCCACCACCTCGACGAGGTCGCCGGCCTCACCGGCGTCGCCGGCGATGACCGCCAGGGCGCTCTGGTCCGCGGCCTCCGCGGCGAACTGCGGCGCGCGCTCGTGACAGGTGTCGCAACTGACGTCGAAGAACCCCACGAGCCGCGGTCCGGCCACGTCCTGCGGCAGCGTGCGCCCGACCAGCACGCCGGGATCGTACGGCATGAGCGTCGACGTCCCCGCGAGGCGCTGCAGCTCGGCGGTGTGCTCACGGAGGCGGCGCAGCACTCCCAAGGTGAGCACCAGGTCGAACAGGCAAAGTATGCCGACCAACACGACAACGGCGATCAGGAAAGACATCGGACAACCCCTATTCAGGCGGTGAACAGCTCCAACAGGTCGTCGAGGCGCACCACGAGCAGAGCGCCCACGGCGGCGGCGGCGAGAGCTACACCGACCGGCCGCGGACCTTCCCCGCGATCGCGAAGACGGCGGCCGGCAGCGCCCGACACGTGATCACGAGATACAGCACGTCGTCACCCTCGTGCCCGGGGGCCGGCGGCGGCGTCCACCGCCGCCGCCGGCTCACGCGTTCTATCTAGCCGCCGCAGATTCTGTACGCGTAGCAGGACCCGCAGCCGGCGGTCGTGCAGAGCTTCCTGTAGTCGGAACGCTCCCTGCAGTAGCAGTGCACGTACCACTCGGCTTCCGCCTTCGCGGACGCCTTCGGCACCAGCCTCTCGAGAATCCTGTCGCCGAGCTTGCCCAAGACAGCAGTCATGTTCGCTCCTTGTGTAGCGATGCGGTCAGGCCGAAACGCTATTTGGAGGAGATACAGCGACCGATACAGCCGCGCTACACCTGGGCGGTGAGCAGCCTCTCCAGCACCGGATCCCGTCGCATCGCCGGATCCGCGAAGAGCTCCTCCGCCCTCCGGGCGTCGCCCGCGGCACGCGGATCGCCCGACGCCGCGCGGGCCCTGGCGAGCTGGCGGGTGCAGGCGGCGTAGCCGTACGCGTCACCGATCTGGGCGGTCAGCTCCAGGGCCCTGGCCAGGTCGGCCTCGGCCGCGGCGGGGGCGTCGCGCCGCAGCCGGATCTCGGACCTGCTGAGCAGCACCTCCCACTCGTCCTCCCTGTTGCCGGTCTGCTCGCAGCGGGCCAGCGCCTCGTGCAGCACGGCCAGCGCCCTGTCCCGGTGGTCGAGCAGGCAGTAGGCGCGGCCGAGCGCCGCCAGCGTGATGCTCTCGCCGTACAGGTCGCGATCGGACCGGCGGACGGTCAGGCAGCGTTCGAAGCGATCCGCCGCCTCAGCGTGCCTGCCCAGCTGGAGCAGGACCTCGCCCAGATTGTGGCCGGCCAGCCCGACGCGTTTCGACCCGTGCGCCTTGAGCAGCCGCAGGCTCGCGCTGATATGGCTGAGGGCGGCGCTGAGATCGCCGGTTCGCATGCTCAGCCAGCCGAGGTTGTGCAGCGCCATCCCTTCCTCCTCGCGGTCGCCCAGGTCGCGCCAGACCTCGAGAGCTCTCCGGAGGAGGCCGTCAGCCGCCTCGATCTGGCCGATCCGCCATTCCAGCAACCCCAATGTCGCGAGCGTGGACGCCTCCGCGCCGCGGTCGCCGTCGCGCCGCGCCACCTCGATGGCGAGCCGCGCGATGGTCTCGAGCTCGCGCCAGTAGCCGCCCTTCATCGCCACGGCCCTGACCAGGGTCATCAGTTCGGTGACGAAGCGCGCCACGTCCGGCTCCCCGCGCGCGGCCTGGACGGCGGCCGCGACCAGGCACCGCAGCTCCCTGTCTAGCCACCGCACCGCCGCGGCGGGGTCACGCAGGAGCGGGCCGGTGTCGCGCCCGCTCTCCCTGCTCCCGTCGCCGGATCGCAGGTGCGGTTGCAGCAGATCGCGCATCTGGTGGCAGAGGCCGAGGTACCAGTCCAGGGCACGCCGTACGGCCAGGGCCGGCTCCTCCGGCGGATCATGGGCGGCGGCCAGCTCCGCCGCGAACAGCCGCAGCAGGTCGTGCATGCGGAACCGGCTCTCGCCGACCGGCTCGATCAGGCGCGCCTCGACCAGCTCGTCGAGCGCGGCCTCGGCGGATTTCCGGTCGGCGTCGATCAGCGCGGCGGCGAGCTCGACGCCCGCTTCCGGCACCTCCAGCACGCCGAGCAGACGGAAGGCAGTCCTCGCGGTGCTCGTCAGGGTCACGTAACCGACCTCGAAGCAGGAGCGAAGGCGCAGGTCGGCCGCCTGCAGCTCGTCCAGCCGCCGCCGCTGGTTACCCAGACGCTCGTTGAAGCTCGCGAGCGACCAGTCCGGCCGGCCCGCGAGGCGGGCGCCGGCGATGCGCAACGCCAGTGGATGGTGGCAGCACCAGCGCGCGATCTCCGCCGCCGCCTCCGGTTCTGCGGCCACTCGCGCCTGGCCGGCCAGCAACGCGAGCATCCGTACCGACTGCTCCTCGTCGAACGGGCTCACGGCGATCGACACGGCGTCCAACGTGGTCAGCGCCGCCCGGCTGGTGACCAGCGCCGCGCAGCCACCGCCCGCCGGCAGCAAGGGGGCCAGCTGGGCGGCGCTGACGGCGTTGTCGAGGACGACCAGGACGCGCCGGTCGGCCAGCAACGACTGGTAGAGGGCGGCCGCCTCTGCCGGCGCCGCCGGAACCTCGCCAGGAGGCACCCCCAGGGCGCGCAGGAAGCGGCCGAGCACTTCATCGGGGCGCAACGGCTGCAGGCTCGGTGTCGATCCCTGCAGGTCGACGTAGAGGTGACCGTCGGGATAGCGGTCGGCCGCGCCGTACGCCGCCTTCAACGCGAGCGTGGACTTGCCGACCCCGCCGGGACCGTGCAGCGCCAGCACGGGCGGCCCCGCATCGGCGCTCAACACCGTGTGGATCCGGGCGAGTTCGGCCGAGCGTCCCACGAACACGGTCGGCGCACGTGGCAACTGGCGTGGCCGGGATCGCCCATCGTCGACGGGGTACTCCGACAGGAGGGTGGAGTCCCTGCGCAGGATCAACTGATGCAACCTGCGCAGGTCAGGGCCCGGATCGATGCCCAGCTCATCGGCGAGGAGACGGCGGGCGGCCCCAAACGCGTCCAGCGCGCCCACCACGTCGCCGCTCTGGTACAGGGCCACCATGAGCTGGCCGTGCAGCCGCTCGCGCAGCGGGTACTGCCCGATCACCTCGCGCAGCCGCTTGGCCGCCGTCGCGTACCTGCCGAGGGCGAGCTGGATCTCCGCGTGCTCCTCCACCACGCTCAGGTAGTGGTCGGTGAGACGGGCGACCACCTCCCGCAGGGTCGGCCCCAGCGGCACGTCCTCGGCCACCATCCCCTGCCACAGCGCGAGAGCGCGGGTGTAGGCGTCCAGGGAGGCGCTGAGATCACGCCTGGCCAGCGCCTGGCGACCGTGCGCGGACAGCGCCTCGAACTGGAAGACATCGAACTCCCCCGGCTCGACCTGCAACAGGTAGCCGGCGTCCGACGTGACCAGGCGCTCGACGGCCGGGTCGGCCGCGGGAGGCACCAGCTTGCGCAGCTGCATGAGGTACGTGCGCAGGTTCGCCACCGCGGAGCGGGGCGGCTGGTCGTCCCAGACCTCCGCCACCAGTGACCGGATCGGGACGACGTGGCCCGCCCGCGCGAGCAGCATGGCGAGGACGGTCCGTTGCTTGGGCGCCGTGATCCTCGCCGGCGAGCCGTCGGCCTCGATCCGCAGCGGCCCGAGAAGCCGGAACTTCACCTCGCGCCGCCTACAGGGCAGACCCACCCAACCGGCGCAGCGCGACCCCGAGCAGGCGATCGGCCGAGAAGAAGCCGCGCTGCCGCGAGTCGACACTGTTGGGGTTGTCGCCGTAGACCACCAGCGCACCCGCGGGCACGCGATCCCCGGCGGCACCGATGCCCGGCGGCACCGGATCTCCCGGGAGGGCGACGGCGCGCTTGATGTTCCAGTGCCGGCCGTCCGCCCCGGGAGGTCCGGGCATGAACCGCCCGGCGGGATCAAGCGGAGGCTCCAGCACCACGACATCGCCCCTGGACACCTGGTCGATCTGGCGCCGCCGTACCAGCACCCGGTCGCCGTCGTTGAGTGTCGGGACCATGCTCGTCCCCTCGACGGTGACCACCACGTAGCGCCGGCGGGCCACCAAGGCGCCGGCCGCCGCCACGAGAACACCGGCGAGTAGCCCCATGCTGATCAGCTTCATCCGCTCTTCCACCGTCGGCCCTTGGCAGGGGTTGATCTTTAACTGGTTAAGATCTCCCTGGCCTCTGGACGCTGTCAACCAACCTCGATCATCGGGAATCAGCGTCGAGACCGGGATGTCGCGTGGCGCTCCTCGGACAGCTCGTTTCGGCCATGCGGCTGTCTTCAGCGGGACAGGCGCCGACTTGAGCGCAAGCAGCGGCAACTGGAACGCAAGCAGTCGCACGCTGGGGCCGAGAAGCGCATCAGGGCTTGTTCAGGTAGGCGAGCACGGCGAGGACGCGGCGGTTGTTGTTGTCGTCATCGGTGATGCCGAGTTTGCCGAACATGGAGGTGGTGTATTTGCTGATGGCGCTTTCGCTGAGGAAGAGCCGCTGGCCGATGGCCTGGTTGGACAATCCTTCTGCCATGAGGCTGAGCACGGAGTATTCGCGTTCGGTGAGCTGGTCGAGTCGCCGGTTGGACGATCCGTTGGACAGCAATCTGGTGATGACGGCCGGGTCCATGGCGGTCCCGCCATTGGCGACGCGTTCCAGGGCATCGATGAACTGATCGGCGTTGAACACGCTCTCTTTGAGGAAATAGCCGATGCCGCCGGCGCCGTCGGCCAGGAGTTCGCGGGCGTACAGCTGTTCGACGTGCTGAGAAAGGATCAAGACCGGCAGTCCGGGCAGTTCGCCGCGGGCGGCGAGGGCCGCCCGCAGGCCCTCGTCCGACTGGGTCGGCGGCATGCGGACGTCGACGACGGACACGTCCGGCCGCCACCTCAGCAGCGCGTCGAGCGTCTCGGGTCCGGTGGTCGCCGTCGCCACCACCTGGTGTCCGTACGCCTCGAGGAGGCGGATCATCCCGTCGCGCAGGAGGTAGAGGTCTTCGGCTACAACGATTCGCATGGCACCACCATCCTCACACGCGTCGGGCCGCCGGCCGGACTGGTGATCTCCAAGGTGCCGTCGAAGACCGCCAGGCGACGGCGTAGCCCATCGAGTCCACCGCCGGCTCGCACGCCGGCCCCACCCCGGCCGTTGTCCTCGACGTCAACGACGATGCCGGCGTCGTCCCGGGCGATGGCGATCCGCGCCCGGGTCGCGTGGGCGTGCTTGATCGCGTTGGTCAGCAGTTCGGCGATGCCGAAGTACACGGCGGACTCGATCGGCGGGTCCAGGCGTAGCTGAAGGTCGGCGTCGACCGTCGCTTCGAGCGGGCTGTCCAGGGCAAGAGCGCGCACGGCATCGATGAGCCCTCGCTCGTTCAGCACCGGCGGGCTGATGCCCTTGACCAGTTCGCGGAGCTCGGTCAGCGACGTGGCGGCGCCGGCGCGCGCTTCCCGCAGCAGCGCCTTGGCCTGGTCAGGGTCGGTTTCCATCAGCTTCTCCGCAGTCGCCAAAGAGAGCCCGAGCGTGACCAGGCGCGCCTGCGCTCCGTCGTGCAGGTCCCGCTCGATCCGGCGGATCTCGGCGGCCTGCGCCACCGTGATGTCCGCGCGCTGGTCCGTCAGCTCCTCCACCCGGCCCGCCAGCGTCATCGCAGGCGACGCGCGCAGGAAGCGGACGGCCACCGGCTCGACGGCCCGCCAGGCGTACGGGGCGCCGGCGATGGCCACGACCGCGCCGAGCACGCCGATGACGCGCATGGCGAGCGACGGCTGGGAGAGCCCGAAGGCCGCTCCCGCGATCCCGACCGGCGGGACGGCGGCGATCACGCCTGCTGTGATCGGCGCGATCGCGACGAACCGCAGATCACGCCAGGTGGCAGGATCGCTCCACCGGGTTCGCCATTGCTGGTCCAGGCGGGCGTCCCGGCTGGTGCGCTCGTAGGAGTACCCGTTCCACCAGTACCCGGTTGCCATCCGTGTCACCGGCCCGACCTGCCGATATCCGGCGGGAATGACGGTGCCCGTCCACTTCGCGACGAGGGAGCGGACCATTCGGCACACCGGACGGGACAGGGCGAGCGTCCCGATACACGCCCACACCAACGGCACCATCCCCGACCACGGATCTCCGCCCCACCACCAGATCCACAGCGCCACGGCAGCGGCCCACACGGCCGGGACCAGCATGGCGACGACCATCACGACGCACGCTCGTACGAAGCCCACGCAGGCGCTCGCCACCCACGACACCAGCTGTCGCATGATTCTTCCTTCTCACTTCACAACCCGACCGTGGCACCCGCAATGCGCCGATCTGGCCGGTACGGCTTGGCGTTTCCACTGTGCACCGCTCGGAGCCTGCTACTCCCCAGATCGGCGCTGGAGTAGGTCTGGCCCCACCGACCCGTACGTCCAGGCCCATACCGCGCCACCCATGCGCTCCCTAACGTCGACACCACGCCAGACAACGCAAGGGACGAAAGAGACATGGGAAGCACCAACCACACCACGGCCGAGACCGCCCACCTCAACCATCCACCACGAGCTCAAGCAGCCTTCGGCAAGGCGAAGATCCTCGTCGCGGCCTACGGCGCGCTCAGCGCCGCGGTCCTCATCACGGTCGCCATCCTCGCGATCAACGAACGAACGGTGACATCGTTCATGTGGGGCCGATCAGCCGGAGTGCTCGCGAGCGCCGCGGTGTCCTACTGGCTGACCGTCCTCGCCTCACGGGGAGCACGATGGGCCTATCTACGCGTGCGCATCATCTCGATCATCATGCCGCCCGCGATCATCGCCATCGACGTGATCCCCGGTATCCTCCCGGCGTGGTTCGTCATGATGCAGGCCACATGCGCCCTTGCGATCGGCGCAGCCGCTTTCGTCATCAACGGATCCCAGCTGCGCGCCGCCTTCTCCAAGGCGCGCTGACCACCTCAGGGGCTAGGCGCGAGTCAGCCGGACCTATCCGTACGGGTTGAAGAACAGATCGTCCTCGTCGTAACGGTCGCATGTGCCGGCGCGCAGCAACCAGCGGGGGGCGTCCCCGGTCATCCGGAACCCGGCGCCATCCTCGATCTCCTCCGCGCGCGGATCGGTCAGTAGGTAGATCGCCAGCGTGTCCAGGTGCGCGACCAGCTCAAGCAGTCCGTCCTCTGCCGGATGCTCCTCGCCGATCTCGATCTCCACCTCGGGGGCGCCGAGCAGGTGCATGCCGCAGCTGTAGAGCACCTGGCCGTCGTAGATCGGCCGTTTCACCCAGGCGGCGACGAGCGCGCCGGCCAGGCCCTCGTCCGTGACGTCGGCCGCCCGATCGGCCGGCGCGAGCCAGCGGTCCCGGCCGTGCGCGATGCCCGGAGCCGAGCACGCACAGCACATGCCGGGGAAACGCTTCACTCATCCCGGCACAGTATCGATCATGCCCGAGGTCTTGTCGGATCCGACGCCCGTCACGTCGTCGGCGCACTCGCCCGCACCTCCGAATTGATTCGATAAAGGTCTAATTTGACATCCCTCTAAGTTCTCAGGCATCCTGCCGATGAGCCTGCTTAGACAGATTTCAAAACAGTGCGGGTCCGGGACCCGCCGCAACTCGCGAGGAGACGCGTCATGAGCGGATGCTGTGGTCCTACCGCCGTCGAGCTCGAGCCCAGCCCACAGGCCACGCCGGCGGACGAGCTGCCGATCGTGGTGATCGGGGCCGGCCCGGTCGGGCTTGCCGCAGCGGCCCACCTGGCCGAACGCGACATCGACTTCCTCGTGCTGGAGGCCGGCGGGCAGGCGGGTGCCTCAGTAGCCAAGTGGGGGCACGTGCGGGTGTTCAGCCCGTGGAAGTACAACATCGACTCCGCCGCCCGCCGCCTGCTGGAGGCCGACGGCTGGAGCGCGCCTGATCCCGAGTGGCTACCCACCGGTGCCGAGCTGATCGGCGACTATCTGGCCCCGCTGGCCAAGCTGTTCGGCGACAAGGTCCGGCTGGGCGCGAAGGCGACCGCGATCAGCCGGCTCGGCTACGATCGGGTCCGCACCGCGGGCCGCGAGCAGGCGCCGTTCCTGATCCGCCTGGCCGACGGCGGAGAGCTGCACGCCCGCGCGGTCATCGACGCCTCCGGCACCTACGCCACCCCCAACGTGCTGGGCGCAAGCGGCCTGCCCGCCCACGGCGAGGACACCGTGGGAGACCTGGTCGACCACGCCCTGCCGGACGTGCTCGGCGCCGATCGCGGCCGGTACGCGGGCAGGCACGTCCTGGTCATCGGTGCCGGCCACTCGGCCGCCACCACCCTGCTCGCTCTGGCGCAGCTGGAGGACACCCCGATCACCTGGGCGATCCGCGCGGGCCACGCCGGCCGCACCTACGGCGGCGGCGACGCCGACGCCCTGCCGGCCCGCGGCGCGCTGGGCACCCGCCTGCACGCCCACGTCGAACGCGGCCGCATCCGCCTGGCGACCGGCTTCTTCACCCACGCGGTCGAGCGCGACGGTGAGCAGGTGCGGGTGGTCAGCCGCGACCCGTCCGGGGCCGAGCAGGCCATCATCGCCGACCGCATCGTGGCCGCCACGGGTTACCGGCCCGACCACTCCATCGCCGCAGAGCTCCGTCTCGACCTTGATGTGATCCTGGGCTCCACCCGGGCGCTCGCGCCGCTGATCGACCCCAACGCCCACTCCTGCGGCACCGTCCCGGCGCACGGCGTGGACGAGCTGGCCCACCCGGAGAGCGGCTACTACGCCATCGGCGTCAAGAGCTACGGCCGCGCCCCCACCTTCCTGCTGGCCACCGGCTACGAGCAGGCCCGCTCGGTCGTCGCCGCGCTGGCCGGCGACTGGGAGGCTGCCCGGGACGTGCAGCTGGAGCTCCCCGAGACCGGCGTGTGCTCCTCCAACCTGGCCGAGGCCCAGGAGCAGCGGGTCGGCGTCGCCACCGGCCTGCTGGCCAGCCCTCTGCCGCTGGTGACCGTCTCGACCTCCGGGGGCGGCTGCTGCGGCTGACGCAACCCCATCCACCCGCCGCCTATCATTTAGACAGACATCGAACTACCGCGCGTTCGGAGGCTCCCGCATGATCGCCACCAGCCCGCCCCTTGCCGAGAGCAGCCAGGGCGCGGCGTGCTGTGCGCCCATCGCCCGCGAGCCCCTGACCGAATCCGACGCCGCCGAGCTGGCCAGGCTGCTGAAGGCGGTCGCCGACCCGGTCCGGCTGCGGCTACTGTCCATGATCGGCTCCCACGCCGGGGGCGAGGCATGCGTGTGCGATCTGACCGACGCCTTCGAACTGACCGCCCCCACCATCAGCCACCATCTGAAGGTACTGCGCACGGCCGGGCTGATCGACGGCGAGCGCCGCGGCACCTGGGTCTACTACCGCATCATCCCTGAGCAGGTGGCCCGGCTCGGGGCCCTGTTCACCCCACTGGCCGAGTCGATCATCGTCTGACACCGGCACCACATCCTGCCTGCAGACCCGCGCAGAGCGGCCGCCTTGACCCCGTGATTTATCTCAGCCAAAATTGAGTCAATTATGACTGAGATACTTGATGTGGCGCGGCGTGCCGCGATGCATGCAGCGCTGGGCGATCCCGTCCGGCTGAGCATGGTCGATGCGCTGCTGCTGGGCGATCGTTCGCCCGGGGAGCTCGGCGAGGCCTTCGGCCTCTCCTCCAACCTGCTGGCCCATCACCTGAAAGTGCTGGAGGAGGCCGGGCTGGTGGTCCGGACGCGTTCGGAGGCCGACCGCCGGCGCAGCTACGTACGCCTGCTGCCGGACGTACTGACCGGGCTCATCCCCACGGTCTCCGTCGCCATGCCGGCTACCCGGGTGGTGTTCGTGTGCACCCGCAACTCCGCCCGTTCCCAGCTGGCCGCCGCCCTGTGGCAGCGCCGGAGCCACCTGCCCACAGCCTCAGCAGGCACCCACCCCGCCGCACACGTGCATCCGCGCGCGCTGGCCACCGCACGCCGCCACCACCTGAGGCTGGACCCGCACGCCACCGCCCACATCCGCGACACCCTCCAGAGCGGCGACCTGGTCGTGGCCGTCTGCGACAACGCCTACGAACACCTCACCACCCGCCCACCGCTGCACTGGTCGGTGCCCGACCCTGTCACCGCCGGCACCGACGACGCCTTCGAACGCACCTTCACCGACCTGGCCGGCCGCGTCGACCGGCTCGCCACCGCCCTCCCCGATGCCCACTCCCCGGCGAAAGGCACACCGTGAGCCTGAGCATCGATCAGCAGCACGCCCTGCTGACCGCCACCCGCAACCTGGCCGCCGAGTTCGCCGGCACCTTCGGCACCGAGACCGTCGAACGGTTCCTGCACACCAGCTACGACCAGCTCGCCATCCGCGCCACCGCGGCCGGCTTCCTGCCCCCGATGGCCGAACGCTTCGCCCGCCAGCGCCTGCGCGCTCTGGCCCGCGTCGAGGGCAAGGACACCACCGGCACGCCGATCGTGCTGTTCTTGTGCGTGCACAACGCCGGTCGCTCCCAGATGGCCCTCGGCTTCCTCACCCATCTGGCCGGCGACCAGGCGATCGGCTGGTCGGGCGGCTCGGAGCCGGGCGAGCGGATCAACCCGTCCGCGATCGAGGCGATGCGCGAGCGCGGCATCGACATCAGCGGTGAGTTCCCCAAGCCGTGGACGACGGAGATCGCCCAGGCCGCCGACGTCATCATCACCATGGGCTGCGGCGACGCCTGCCCGGTCTTCCCCGGCAAGCGCTATGAGGACTGGCAACTGCCCGACCCGGCCGGCCAGTCGGTGGAGGCGGTACGGCCCATCCGTGACGAGATCGAACGCCGCGTACGCGCCCTGCTGGCCGAACTCGGCGACCCTGCGAGCGGCGCATGACCGGCCTGGCCCGGCGGGCGCTGGCCGAAGCCGTCGGCACCGGCCTGCTGGTGACGGCGGTGATCGGCTCCGGCATCATGGCGCAACGGCTCTCGCCCAGCGATGCCGGCCTGCAACTGCTGGAGAACTCCATCGCCACCGCCTTCGCCTTGACGGTGCTGATCCTCATCATGGGGCCGGTATCCGGCGCTCACTTCAACCCGGTCGTCTCACTGGCCGACTGGCTGCTGGGCCGCCGCACCGGCGAAGGGCTGGACGGCCGTACCCTGCTGGCCTATCTGCCCGCCCAAATCGCGGGTGCGCTCGGCGGGGCGGTCCTGGCCAACTTGATGTTCGAGCTGCCTGTCGCCGCTGCCTCCACCCACGAGCGGACCGGTCCCGCCCTGTGGCTGGGCGAGATCGTGGCCACCGCCGGACTCGTCGCTCTGATCTTCGCCTTGGTCCGCACCGGCCGCGCCGCGCTGGCCCCGCCCGCCGTCGGCGCCTACATCGGCGCCGCGTACTGGTTCACCAGCAGCACGAGCTTCGCCAACCCCGCCGTCACCCTGGGCCGCACCGTCACCGACACCTTCGCCGGCATCGCACCCGCGTCCGCGCCCGGCTTCGTCGCCGCCCAACTGATCGGTGCCGCGCTCGGCGTGGCCCTGGTCCGGTTGCTCCACCCCCTCAACACGCCAGAGACCGGGCGAGCCGCCGACCACAGCCCTGAGGAGCACCCCCGCCTTGCCCTGCCCACGAGCCGGCCGGACCAGGAAGGGGCGGCAGGGCTCGGCTGAGTCCGGTCGAAGAGCTGCATTGCGCTTGAGCACGCCGAAGGCCCCGCCGACTGGTGTCGGCAGGGCCTTCGGTTCAACGTATGCGTACCGGTGTGCGTGTCGTCTCTCGGCGAAAGGCACAACGCGGCTCCAGCCGAACGGTAGTCCGCGAAGGCAATAGGTGAGGCCCGGGGACACTGGGCACACCGGCCACGATGTATGTAACCATCGCCGGCCGTTGGATGTTCCCCGTGCCGGGCCTGAGCGACGATTAGGTCCCAGCCACGGCGCTGCGGCGTTCGATCATCAGCACGTCTCGCCAGACACCATAGTGACAGCCGATGCGCTCACGGGTGCCGAGCACGCGGAAGCCTGCCGCCTGGTGCAGGGCCAGGCTGGCGGCGTTCTCGCTGAAGATGCCGGACTGGATCGTCCAAACCCCGGAGTCCTCGCCGGCGGCGATGAACGCCTCCAGCAACGCGCGGCCGATACCCTGCGCCTGGCAACCAGGATGAACGTAGATGCTGTGCTCGACCACACCCGCGTAGACCGGCCGCGCCGATACCCGCGAGGCGGCCACCCAGCCGAGGACCTGGCCGGTCGTGGTGTCAGCGGCGACATAGGACAGGTGCGGCAGCTTGGCGGAGGCGAAGTCCTCCCAGCTCGGGGCGGTCGTTTCGAAGCTGGCCTGGCCGGTGTCCAGCCCGGCCTGGTAGATGGCCAGCACCTGTTCGGCGTCGGTCTCTCGCATCCGCCGAATCTCCACGCCTGGCCCGGCCGCCGCGGCCCGGGCCAGCCCGGAGTAGTGGTCGATGATCTCGTCATGCGCCATGACGACACTCCTTCACTCACAGCTGGACGCGCCGGGGGCGGGGTTGCCCATGACCACATCGGCAGCGGTCGGGAAACAGCTCACGCAGTTCTCATTGATCCGGTACAGGCTGGAGGTCCCCTGCCGCTCGACCAGCACGAACCGCACCTCGGCCAGGATCTTCAGGTGATGCGAGACGGTGGACTGCCCTACCCCCGCGGCCGCCACGATCTCGCCCACGCTCATCGGTGCCCGCTGCCGCGCCAGCAGCGACACGATCTGGATCCGAGTGGCGTCGGCCAGCGCCTTGAACCAGCTCGCGTACTCCTCGGCCTCCGCACGGGGCAGAGGACCTTTCTGCTCATTCATCGTTAATCGACGATAAACGATGAAGCCCTTCGCGGGAAGAGCGTCCCAGCCCCCGGATAGCCGGTCATCACCCCGTCAACGTGGCTGGCTGTCGGCTCTCGAAGAACGCTTTCGCGCCGCCGAACGCACCTCACCACCATGAGATCGTGATCTTTCAACAGCCGTACTGGATAGTCTCCTCAGACCGGGAGGTGAACGAGGGTGGGGGCTTCATGAGGTGGCCGGGCGCAATGGCGGGAGTGGCGCTCGCGCTGGTCTCAGCAGGGTGCACGTCAGGGGTGGGCGATCCGTCAGGCACGTCCACCAAGGCTGTCGCGCCCGTGCTCTCGCCTGCTGGTAGGAGTGCCGAGGCGATGATCGTCTCCCGGAAGGACTGCCCCGAGCCGGCCCGCGCTGCTGACGGGTTCCGGGTGGACGCCGTCCGGCCGAGCTGGAAGCTACTCTCAGTAACCGACGAGAGCGACACCTTCGGCCTGCATGGCGGCGCTGTGGCCTCGGACGGGGCGTTGTGGGCGCTGTACGACGCAGGGGAGGACCCCAAGACACCGGTGCGATGGAAGGGCGGCCGCTGGGAGCGGGTGGCGATGCCGCCCGGAGTGAAGGTCGTCAAGGCCCTGGCGACGAGCCCCGACGGCAGGATCTGGGCGGTCGAGCCGGGGGCGGGGACATGGAAGGGGGGCGTGCGCGAGGGCGACGGGTGGCGGGAACTGGCGCTGACCGTACCGGGCCCCAGGATCGAGGACGGCCCTGCCGGCGCGCACGGCGGCTGGGTCAGCTACGGCGCCACCGCCATCCACTGGGACGGCGCGAGCTGGAAGCGGCTGGATCTGCCCGCCGACGACCAGGTTGGCGGGGATTTCTTCGCCGAATACCGGTTGTTCGGCCCGAACGAAGAAACCTGGGCGGTGCCCGCAAAAGGACCCAAGGCCGTGCGGCTGCGCGACGGCGTGTCGCAAGTGGTGGAGTTCGCGCTGCAGATCGAGGCGAAGGAGGCCATCCACGACGTCCAAGGCGGCGCCTTCCATCCACAGGCCGTCGCGGTCGTCGGCGAGGACGAGACGTGGGTGCTCGGGACGGCGGCGTTCGGCACCCACTACCTGGACGAGGACGAGGACACCGATGCCGGACGGCTGGTGGCGCTGCGCCACGCACACGGTACCTGGACCTGTACGTGGGGCCCCTTCCACCGGGAGAACTTCACGGATGAGTTCACGGACGCAGTGCCGGACGGGAACGGCGGGCTCTGGGCGGCGATGCCTCACTGTTATTACTGCCCTTCAACGCTCTGGCACCTCAGCGGCGGGCACTGGACCGCGGAGCGCCTGCCTGTTGACAAGGGTGCGATGCCGCACGTCACAGACCTGGTGGCCACTGGTCACGAGATCTACGCGCTGGGTTGGATCCGCTCGAGGAATCACTACCACGGGGCGCTCTGGCACACCGGTTAGAGCCCACGAATCCCGGCCGTGCATGTGAACCTCTCCGGCCTGGAGGAGCTCGAACTCGAGCAATTGTCAAATCCTGTGTATCGATGAGTGTGGTCGCACTTCCCAGGTCGGCCGTTGGAGCTGATCGTTGTACACGATGATGTCGGCGTGGTCGGTTGGGCGGGCTGTGGCGAAGTAGAGCTGTTGGGAGGGGATATAGCGGTCGCGCCAGGACCGTTCGATTTCGGCGGTGTCGGCGGTGGATCCGGTCAGCGCTGTGCCTCGGTCCAGGGCGCGATCTACCGTCTGCTCGAATGGGACGGACACGAAGATGCGCAGGTCCCACCGGTCGATGAGTTCTGGGCGCAGGAGGAAGACGCCGTCGAAGAGCAGTACGGCGTCTACGGGGGCGGTCGTGGCCGGCGGGGACGATGGGGTGTCGGTGTCTCTGTCGTAGACCGCGTGTTGGAACCTTCGGTCTCCGCCTGGGCCCAGCGGATCGAGCAGGACCCGGCACAGCGCGGCGTGGTCGTGAGCGTCGAAGTAGCAGCCTTCGGCCGAGTACTGGCCGCGTCGGTAGCGCTGTGCACGGGGGAAGAGGAAGTCGTCGATGGTCGCGCGGATGACGTCGCGGTCCTGCGCGCGCAGGACGACGGCGAGCTCGTCGGCCAGCGTGGTCTTGCCGGCGGCGGGTGGCCCGTCGATGGCGACCCGCAGCGGGTGCGCGGTCGTGACGGACCTGATCGCCTCGGCCAGCCGACTGATGAGCTCGCCGCGGGTGCCTTGGTCCATTGCTGTCTCTCTCACAGTGTCTCTGTTTAGCACCGCACGTCAGGCTGCGGTCGTCGCCTCGATCGCCACCCGGGCGACGTCCTACCAGACGCTGCTGCCGACGCCCAGGAACGCCACCGACTCGGCCGGGAGCGGGCGTTCGTCCGGCCGACGTCAGGAGCTCGTGAGAATGACGAGTTGCTGGGTCGCTCGGGTCATCGCGACATAGCGGTCGACTGCTCCTTCGATGCCCTCGCCGAACCCCTCTGGGTCGATGAGGACGACCAGGTCGAACTCGAGCCCCTTCGACAGCTCCGGGGTCAGCGACCGGACGCGGGACGTCGCCCGGAACGTGGGATCGCCGATGACGCAGGCGATCCCTTCGGCATGTGCGGCGAGCCAGGTGTCGAGGATCGAGCTCAGATCCGAAACGGATCCGTGTACGACGGGGATGTCGCTGCTGCGGATGGAGGTCGGCACGTTGGCGTCCGGGAGCACGGCCCGGATGACCGGCTCGGCTTCCGTCATGATCGCTTCCGGCGTCCGGTAGTTGACGGTCAGGGAGGCCAGGTTGATCCGGTCGAGCCCGACCCGCTCCAGCCGTTCCTGCCACGACTCCGTGAACCCGTGCCTGGCCTGGGCACGATCCCCGACGATGGTGAAGCTCCGGGACGGGCACCGGAGCAGCAACATCTGCCACTCCGCGTCGGTGAGTTCCTGAGCCTCGTCCACGACGATGTGCGCGAACGGGCCGGCGAGCCGGTCCGGTTCGGTGCTGGGCGATGCGCTCTCGTCGACCAGGGCATCCTGTATGTCCCGTCCGCGCAGCATCGTCACCGCACCTTCACCGTCGTCATCGGCCTCAAGCAGGTCGTCGACGACCCTGGCCATGCGCTCGCGTTCGGCGGCGACAGAGGCGTCATGCCGACGCTTGCGCCGCGACGCCTCCGGGTCGCCGAGCCGCTGCCGTGCCGCGTCCAGCAGCGGCAGGTCGGACACCGTCCAGGCCTGGGCGTCCCCGCGCTGCAGCTTCCGAACGTCGTCGGGGCTGAGCCAGGGAGCGCACATCCGCAGGTAGGCGGGCACCGACCACAGGTCTCCGACGAGGTCAGTCGCTTCGAGCAGCGGCCACGCGCGGTTGAAGGTCGTGAGCAGTTCCCTGTTCTGCAGCAGCGACTTGCGGAGCAGGTCAGCCGAGATGTCGTCATCGTCGTGTTTGTCCGCCAGGATCGTGAGCAACTCCTCCCAGATCTGGTCGCGCGCCTCGTTGTGCGGAGTACCGGGTTCTGCTGCTTCGAACGCCTCGGCCCAATCGTCGGGGCTCAGCCAGATGTCGGACCAGTGGGTCGTGACCGTCATCCCCTTGGTGGGCGGGTTCTCGTAGAACCTGACGGCCGGCTCGATCGCCTTGACCAGGTTCGCGGACGACTTCAGGCAGGCCACGTCCGGGTCGGTCTCGATCGCTGCCGCGGCTCCCTCGGCGACGAGGTCCCGCAGGGTGCAGGTCTGCACGCCCTCCTCCCCGAGGCTGGGGAGGACGTCGGAGACGTAGGCCAGGTACGGCTGGTGCGGGCCGACGAACAGCACGCCGCCCCGGCGGTGACCGAGGCGGGGGTCGGAGTAGAGGAGGTAGGCGGAGCGGTGCAGAGCGACGACGGTCTTCCCCGTACCCGGACCGCCGTCGACGACGAGAGCGCCCTGCGATCCCGCGCGGATGATGGCGTCCTGGTCGGCCTGGATGGTGCCGAGCACGTCTCGCATCCGTGCCGACCGGTTGCTGCCCAGGCTGGCGATGAAGGCGGACTGGTCGTCGAGCGCGGCGTGCCCTTCGAATCCGTCAGCGGTGAACACCTCGTCCCAGTAGTCGCTGATCCGGCCGCGGGTCCAGCGATACCGGCGGCGGCTTGCCAGACCCATCGGGTTGGCGTGGGTGGCTCCGAAGAACGGCTCAGCCGCGGGGGAGCGCCAGTCGAGCAGCAGCCGACGACCCGCGCTGTCCGTAAGGCCGAGTCGTCCGACGTACACGGGCTCGGGGTTGTCCGCGCTGACCATGTGTCCGAGGCACAGGTCCAAACCGAAGCGACGCAGTGCGCGCAGGCGAGCCGTCAGCCGGTGGATCTCCATGTCCCGGTCCAGCGCCTGCCGGCCTTTGCCGCCGGGCGCCTTCCGCTCGGCATCGAGGCGGTCGGACAGCTCGGCGATCGACTGCTCAAGGCTCGCCGCGATGGCCGCGAAGTGCTGCTCATCGCCGGCGATCAGCGTCGGGTCGGCCTTGGGGGCGAGGTTGTCGGGAAGGTCAAACGCGCTGGTAGTCAGTGGGTTCACGTCTTTAGCTCCGATCTGAGGTCGCTTGCGACCATTACGCGCAGCAAGGCGTCTGGACCGGCGTGACGGACCCGGTGGCCATGACGAGCAAACGCTCCGCCTGACGTGGACACCGTGGCCGTTGCCGGTTCAGGTCGCCAGCGTTTGCACGTTCTCGTGTTCTGGGTCCTGACATCGACGATCCCGCGTGGTTCACGCGGACACTGGCGGCCTTTCCCGGCTGATCGCGTCGAGCAGCAGTTTCGCGGCCACCGCCGCCCCGTCGGTGCGGATCGTGCCGGCCACTGCCATCGCTCGTGCGCCGGCCTCGGGGGCCAGGGCCGTCTTGAGCGCGGCCGACAAGGACTCGAAGGTCGGAGCCGGACCGTCGTGTGCCGCGCCGATGCCCAGCTCGGCCACCCGGCCGGCCCAGTACGGCTGGTCCGCCGCCTGGGGTACCACCACCTGAGGCGCGCCGGCCCGGGCGGCCGTCGACGTCGTGCCCGCGCCACCATGGTGCACGACAGCGGCCACCCGGCCGAACAGTGCCTGATGGTTGACCTCGCCGACGACGAAGCAGTCGTCCCGGCCGTCGATCAGAGCCAGGTCGGCCCAGCCGCGCCCGACGAGTGCGCGGCGGCCCTGCGCGCGGATCGCCTCGATGGCCACCTGGGCGGCGTCCGTCGATGCGCGCATGGGCATGCTGCCGAAGCCCACGTACACCGGTGGTGCGCCGGCGTCCAGGAACGCCACCAACTCGGCCGGGAGCGGGCGACCGTCGGGCAGGATCCACGCGCCGGTCTGTACGACGTCGAGGTCCGGCGTCTCCTGCCACGGGTCCAGGGTCGGGTCCGACGCCAGCCACGGCTGGTCGCCGATGACGTAGTCGCGGACGTTGTCCACCGGTGGCAGTCCGTTCGACGTCCGGTTGGTGTTGAGCGCCTCACCGAACAGCGCGTTGATGCTCTGGGCGTCCAGGTCCCACAGCGCCCGGTTGCCGGTCACCTCCGGCGGGAACGGCCGGCCCGGGTACGCCAGCGGCGGGTGGTGCGGCGACGGCAGGGTGAGCTGCTGGAAGGTCACGGACACGGAGCGGATGCCCAGTTTCTCGGCCACCGACCGCGCGCCGGCCGCGGCCGGCATCATGCCGGTCGCCACCAGCACGTCACATCCCTCGGCCGCCGCGGTGACCGCGTCGAACTGGCTGGCGATCAACTCGGCCGCGCGCCGGGGCAGGTCCGCCGGCGACGGCGGCGCCCCGGTCGTCAGCGCGCGCGCCGACTGGCCGACGGGCACCATCGCCACGCCGACACCGGCCAGCCGCTGCGCGAAGTCCTCGTCCGGCGGCGCGCACACCCGCACCTCCGCACCGAGTTCCCGCAACCGCACCGCGAGTGCCACGAGCGGTTCGACGTCCCCGCGCGACCCATACGTCGACAACAACACACGCACTTCGCGTACTCCATTTCCGCAGGTTCTGGCCTCGGCCGACGATTCTGCGGCATGACCGGGGTCTTGCCGCAAGCCCCCCGGTGCGCTATACGTTGAGAGTGGAAAGGAGCGGGTGCTCCCCCTTTCCCTTCATCGTCCGCTGTTGACGGACAACCTTCTCACGGGGTACACAACCCGGCCGATGGCCGTTCGCGGAGGGTGCGTACCGCGGCCGCCAGCGCCGCCACGCCTTCGGCGATCCCGCCCTCGGCCAGGCCCCCGTAGCCGAGGATCAGCCCCTGCCGCCCCGGCCCGGCCAGCCGGTACGGCCCGACGCCGGCGACGCGGACGCCGGGCGCGGCGACCGCCGCCACCACGTCGTCCTCCCGCATACCGTCCGGTAGCCAGACCACGACATGTAGCCCGGCCGCCACCCCGGTGGGTTCGAAGCCGGGCAGAGACACGGCGAGCCGGGCGAGCAGGACGTCGCGGCGGCGCCGGTAGACGGGGCGCATCCGGCGCAGGTGGCGGTCGAGCTCGCCGCGTACGAGGAAGTCGGCGAAGGCGAGCTGTTCGATGGCCGGCGAGCCGCGATCGGCCAGCAGCTTGGCCTCGGCGACCGCGCCGGCCAGGTGCGCCGGCACCACGAGCCAGCCCAGGCGGAGCCCAGGAGCGAGGATCTTGCTGAGTGAGCCCGCGTAGAGCACCACGTCGGGCGCGAGGCCCTGCATGGCTCCGATGGGGGCGCGGTCATAGCGGTATTCGGCGTCGTAGCCGTCCTCCACGACGACCGCGCCGCGGGCCAGGGCCCACCGAACCACCTCCGTCCGTGCCCTGGCCGGCAGCACGCCGCCGAGGGGCCACTGGTGCGAAGGGGTGAGGACGACCAGATCGGCATCCGCGCGCTCCAGCGCGGCCGGCTCGATGCCCTCGCCGGTCACCGGCAGGGGAACGACGTCCAGCCCGTGCAGGTGCGCGAGCAGCCGGACGTCGTCGGCCGACGGGTCCTCCACGGCGACCCGGCGCGCGCCGCGGCCGGCCAGTACGCCGGTGATCAGTGCGGCCGCCTGCCCGTAGCCGCTGGTGATGAGCACCTGCGAGGGGTCGGCGGAAGTGCCGCGGACGCGGTTGAGGTAGTCGGCCAGAGCCGTGCGCAGCTCGGGCAGACCGTACCCGTCGAGGTAGTTGAGCCGGCTGTGCGGCGCGTCGGTCAGCACCCGCCTCAGCGAGCGCAACCAGGCCGCGCGAGGGAAGCTGGCCGGGTCGATGCGGCCGTACCCGAAGTCGATGTGCGGGCGGGCGGTTTGCGGCGGCGGGGGTACGGCGGCGGCCTGCCCGTCTACGGCGGCCACCCGTGTGTAGGAGCCGGGCGTGCTGGTGAGGTACCCCTCGGCGACGAGCTGGTCGTAGGCCTCGACCACGACGCCCCGGGAGACGCCGAGCTCGGTGGCGAGCCGGCGCGAGGAGGGAAGCGAGGTGCCGTGGCGCAGACGGCCCGCGCGGATGCCATCGCGCTGCTGGCGGATTGGATTGAGGGACAGGGCCGATTTCGGTCTGCGATGGAGGTCCGATTTTGCATGCAGCCGCGGCCCTTACCTCAACGTCACAGGCGTCGGCCGATGGTGAGTACGGCCGACCAGTGGCGGGTGAGTCGTCCGCCCGGGCGCGCGGCGAGGCGGCGGCGTATCTCCTGGTAGAGGTGTTCGCGCTTGGCCGGCTCCATGGCGATGTGGCCGGAGAACGTGTCCAGCAGGGCGATGTATTCGTCTGCCGTGTAGCGCAGGGCCCATACGTAGAGCTTCGTACCGACGACCGTGAAGTGTCCGGAGGCTTCGAACTCGGCGGCCATGGGGTCAGGCTGGTCCTCGGGCGGCGGTGGGGGCCACGGGCCGTCATGGCCTTCGCCGATCTCTTCATAGACCTTTTGGATCTCGGTGAAGAAGGGGTCGAAGCCTGCCGGCATTGCGTGGTCGGCGTTCCATACGGCCAAGTGGCCGCCTGGGGCGAGCAGCTTGGCTGCTTTCGCGTACTTGACCTCCGGATCTACCCATTTCCAGGCCGTGGCCGCGTAGGCGAGATCGAAGCGGGCCCCTGTCGGCGGCTCCCAGCCTTCGAATGACGACGAGATCACCGAGACGTCGGAGAATTCGGCGAGGCGGTGCCGTGCCTCCGCCGCCAGTGCATCTCCGAGTTCGACCGCGGTGATCCGGAAGCCCATCCGTGCCAAGGGCAGCGTGGCTTTCCCCGGGCCGCATCCGACTTCGAGCAGGTGCGCCGGCGGCGTAACCCCGGTGATCGCAAGCAGGTCGGAATACAGCTCGGCCGGGTAGTCGGGGCGCGCGTCTTGATAGAAGGCGGCCGCTTTGTCGAAGGTGGCTCGCAGCCGAAGATCGCGGGACATGCGCCAATCCTGGCAGCGCCGCAACACCGCGTCGCCCGTACCGGCCTTGCGCGGCCTGAAATGATCAGTCGGCCGGCGCGGTGATGGCCAACTCCCCCTCGTGATCTTCTTGGTCGGATCGATCGTGGAACCCGCCCTGTGCATTCCGGACGATCACTCCGCTCTCCGGTCCGTGCTCGTTGCTGTGCCGATCTTGCAGTTGTAGACCCAGGCAGAGCCGATGGGTCACCCAGAAGGCGATGACCGGGCCGATGACCACGGCGAACCTGAAGAAGATCGTTACTGCCTCCACCGACAGCTGGAACTCGTGGGCCAGTTGGTCGTTGGCCGCGGCGGCCCACAGCAGTCCGTAGAAGACGACGCCGGCGGCTGCGATACCGGTTTTCACCGGCGCCTCGCGCGGCCGGTCGAGTACGACGGGGCCGGTCCACTCGTTGGCCATGCGGCTCTTGGTCTTGGGCCGGCCGAGCGCGTCGTACCGGGCAAGGCGCCGGACGATGAGGCGCTCCGCCATGGGGTAGCCGGCCAGGACGGTGAAGAAGAGGCCGGGCACGACCAGCGCGGGAACCAAGACCGCGAGGCTGAGCGTGTATCCCCCGAGGGTGAGCTCCCACCCCGGCATGATCCGCAGAGCGCCGTCGAGGAAACCCATGTACCAGTCGGGCACCGACCCCGCCGAGATCTGGCCCGGGCCCGCCGGGCCGTACAACCAGATCGGTGCGATCTGAAAGCCCATCCCGAGAATGACGAGCACCCCGATCGTCGCGCCCGCCATCAGGGGGCGTGCGGCCGTTCGCCCCGACACCGACGCGGCGAACCGCGAATGTCCGTGCCGTCGCACCAGCCACTCGCGGGCGACGAGAAGGACGGCGACGGCGGCCGGAATCACCAGCACGTGCGCCCAGTGCATGATGGGAATGATGCTTTCCCCGGGAAACGCCGGGCCGAAAAGCAACTGCACCGCGTAGGAGCCCACCACGGGGATCGACAGGAGAACCGACTGGATCAACCACAGGCTCCCGCCGGAAAGCATGTCGTCGGGCAGGATGTTGCCGGTCTCCCCGGCGGCCATTCCCAGCGGTAGCAGCGTCACCCAGATCAGCCATTGCAGCATGCGTGGGCGGCGGAACGCACCGGTGAGGAACACTCGCAACAGCTGGAGCGCGACCGCCGCCACGAACACGAGCGCCGCCCAGTGATGCACCTGCCGGACGAAAAGACCGCCGCGCACCTCCAGGCTCAGGTGCATCGTCGAGTCGAATGCCTTGCTGACCGGAATGCCTCGCAGTGGCGTGTACACACCCTGGTAAAGCACCGGAGACATGTCGGGGTCGAAGAACACCATGAGGAACAGTCCGGTCACCACCAGGACGACGAAAGACCAGATTGCCACTTCGGCGAACATGAACGACCAATGACCGAACCGGAACGACTGACGTTTCAGCACCAGCGCGCGCATCGGGCCCCCTCCTCGTTTCGACTTCACCTCCTAGACGACATTGGCCGGGGCAATGTGACAGCCGACGGGCCATTGGCGAGGGTGAGCTTGGTCATATCCTCCGATCCACTGCTTGCGGGCCCAGCTGGTGAAGTCGCGCCAGGGGATCCGCGAGTAGGAGGCGCGCAGCCGTACAGCTCACGCACTCGCGACCCCGAACCGGGGGCGTCCGCAAGAAGCTCAGACCGGGGGTCACCGACCTTCTTGATCGAGGTTGCCGTGAGCCTCCGCCGAAAGGTCCTGCCAGTCGGCCCAGGTCTTGAGCCGGTCGGCGTAGACCTGCTGGAGCATCGGGTAGAAGCCCTGGCCGAAGAGCACCCGCAGGGGTGGGTTGTCGGAATCGACGATCTTGAGGAGTGCCTGCGCCGCGGCGGCCGGGTCGCCGGCGGGCTTGTTTCCCGCGAACCCGGCGAGGCGCCGGCGGAGGCCGTCGTAGATCGGGTTGGTTTCGGCCAGGTGGCCGTTGTTGAGGGGATCGGGGTTCTTGCCGGACCGGGTGGCGAAGCCGGCGGGCTCGACCACGGTCACCTTGATGCCGAAGTCGGCGACCTCCTGGGCGAGGGATTCATTCAGGCCTTCGAGGGCCCACTTGGAGGCGTGGTATGCGCCGCCGAGCGGCATGGCCATGAGCCCGGCCGCCGAGGACAACTGGACGATGTGCCCTTCACCCTGCTCGCGCAGGTAGGGCAGCGCGGCCTGGATCACCCACACCGCACCGAACACGTTGGTCTCCATCTGGTCTCGCAGTTCCTGCTCGGTCAGCTCCTCGATCGCGCCGACCTGGGCGTAGCCGGCGTTGTTCACGATGACGTCCAGACGGCCGAAGTGTTCCTTGGCCCGCTTCACGCTCTCGAAGACGGCGGCCTTGTCGGTCACGTCCATCTCCAGCGGAAGCACCGCGTCACCGTATGCGGCGACCAGGTCATCGAGGCTTCCGGTGTTGCGGGCGGTCGCGGCCACCTTGTCGCCGCGCGACAGGGCGGCCTCGACGAAATTGCGGCCGAGGCCGCGGGACGAACCGGTCACGAACCAGACCTTGCTCATGATGTCTTACCGTTCTTTCTGCGGCGGCGGTTGCGCGGCGGTCACCACGCAACGGGGCCAAGGCGATCACTCGCGGAGCTGTGTGCCGCGCGGATCGTTCGCGCGGCGTCCTGACGACCATTCGGCGTCGGCGCCCCGAACTTTGTGACAGTGCGGTCATGTGACATGTGTCACCGATCACGGGTGTCACACAGCGGTGGGCGCCGGCGCCTTGTGCATGGAGCAGGAGCTGAGGGTGAACAGGCAGGAGCCAGGTATGAACGAGCGCAGCGAGCCAACGACGGGCACAGCCGAGCCGCTCGCCGGTGGCGGCCGGATGGACTCCGCCACCGAGGCGTTCGTCGCCCACCGCAACCTGCTCTTCACCGTCGCGTACGAGATGCTCGGGTCGGCGGCCGACGCCGAGGACGTCCTGCAGGAAACCTGGCTGCGGTGGACGAAGGTCGACGTGGGGCAGGTGCGCGACCAGCGCGCCTACCTGGTCCGGATCGCCACCCGGCGGTCGCTCGACCGGCTGCGCACCATGAGGCGCCGCAAGGAGGCGTATGTCGGCCCCTGGCTGCCCGAGCCGCTGCTCACCGCGCCGGACGTGGCCGAGGACGTCGAGCTCGCCGAGAGCGTGTCGATGGCGCTCATGCTCGTCCTGGAGACGCTGTCGCCGACCGAGCGCGCCGTCTTCGTGCTGCGCGAGGCCTTCGACGTCGGCTACGACGAGATCGCGACCGCCGTCGACAAGAGCCCGGCAGCCGTCCGCCAGATCGCGCACCGCGCCCGCCGGCACGTCGAAGCCCGCCGCCCTCGCGAGGCGGTCTCCCCGAGCCAGACCCGGGCGGCTCTGGAGTCGTTCCAGCGCGCTCTCGAAGCCGGGGACCTGCAGGGTCTCCTTGACGTGCTCGCCCCTGAGGTCGTCCTGGTGAGCGACGGCGGCGGCGTCAAGCAGGCCGCGCCGCGGCCGATCACCGGCGGCGACAAGGTGGCCCGTTTCATCGTCGGCGGCCTCCGCAAGGCGGAAGTCGTGCTCACCGGTGACCCCACCGTGGTCAACGGCAACCCGGCACTCGTCCTACGCGTGGACGGCGAGATCGACGGCGTCATAGCGATCCGTGTCGAGGACGCCCGCATCACCGGCCTCTACTACGTCCGCAACCCGGAGAAGCTGACCCGCATCGACTCCGAGACCCCGCTCACCCTGCGGTGAATGCCGGTGGATGGTGTGTCCGTGCCGGTAGAGGGCGACCACGTCCGGTGGGGTAGGTCAGACCTTGGAAACAGACGACCGCCCGTCACTTCCCCGCGGCCAGGTCGCGATCCACGATCACCGCCACCTTGCCCGGTACGCCACGGCCCGCCTTCAGCGACTGCAGTCCCGCATTGATCGCCTCGACGGTGCTGTCAATCGTCTGGCTGACGTGCGGGACCACAAGTTCCTGCGTCGCCCATTCCATCGCCAGAGCCATCCCGCGCTGGAGAAAGGCATGCGCCTCGCTGTCGAGCGTGGCGGGTTCGGAGAAGTAGCGCAGCAGATTGACGTTGACCTGCTTGGCGCCCCGCTCGGCCAGGATGGCACCCACCGGGCTGTGCGTTTCGGCCAAGCGTGTCGTCTTGCCGGGGCCGACGCCGAGCACGATCCAGCTGCCACCCCGCCGGACGGTCTTCGCGGTCTCGACAAAGCCGTGCTCGCTGTACGTCGCGTCGAAGACGAGGTCAACGCCCCGCCCGCTGGTCAGCTTCGCGATTTCGGCGGCGATGTCGTCGCGCTTGTAATTGAAAACGTGATGGGCGCCGGACTGCTGGGCCAGCGCCAGCGATTGTGGCGTGCTGCCGCTGCTGATGACTAGTCCGGCCCCCAGGGCACGCGCCGCCATTTGTACGGCGAGATGCCCGACGCCGCCCCCACCGCCCGGAATATAGATCGTGTCACCGGACTGGACGGCCCGGTAAAGACCCACGAAAGCGGACAGGAAGCACATGGGAAGCGCCGCCGCATCGCGGAAGCTCAGAGACGGCGGCTTGGGGACGGTGAGGAATTGGCGTGCGACGGCATAGCCGCCTTCCCCTCCGCTCCCACCCGTTGCGACCCAGCCGCCATCACCGTTCAGATCGGCCATGGCGGCCACCGCGTCGCCGACGGCTACGCCATTCACACCATTGCCCACAGCGACCACGACGCCAGCGAGATCAAGACCGAGAACGACGGGGGGCGTCCGTCCCATGAAATTGAGGTCGGCCAGCTTGTACTCCAGCGGGTTGAGCGACGAGGCGGCGACGCGGATCAGAACCTGGTCGGCCGCCGGCTGCGGGACGGGAACACGCACCGCCTCAAGCGGCAGCCCAGCTCGGTCTCTTGTGTAACCGACCCCGAGAAACGTCTCCGGAATCGTCTGAGTCTGCTTCATGTTTCGCTCCCATCTGATGACATGCCGGCCCGCGACGGCCGGCAGGACGGGCGCGATTTCGCGTTGGATCTCGTCCTGGTCAGCGTCGCGGGCATCCTCCGTGACCGGGTGATCGTCAACATGACGGGCTTGATGTGGTCGTTCGGGCTCGAAGAGGATGCTCGGTTCCGGGGTGTCCGGCACGTTCACGAAGCGGCGATACCCCCCGCGTTGCCTGCTGTGCCGATGCCAAAGGCAAAGGTTCGGTGTCGGCGAGACAACCCCTAATGTTCTCGCATGACTGAAAGCCTCCGCCTTGTGCCTGTCACGCCTGCCAACATCGAGACCGCGCTTGCAGTGAAAGTCCGTCCCGACCAAGAGCGCTTCGTCTCACCGGTGACGAAGTCGCTGGCCGAGGCTTACGTCCACCCGAATGTGGCCTGGCCACGCCTCATACTCGACGGTGACCGTGCCGTGGGCTTTCTCATGGCCTTCCTCGATATCGACTGGAACGGCAAGGGAGTCGACTTCCGGTCCGGCTTGTGGCGTCTCAATGTGACACCCGACGCACAGGGGCGCGGTGTCGGCCGCTTCGCCGTCGAATCAGTGGCCGCCGAAGTAAGGCGCCGTGGCGGCAAGCGGATGTATGTCACATGGGAGCCGGGAGAGGACGGGCCCGAGGGCTTCTACCGGAAGCTCGGGTTCCACCTCACAGGCGAGAAGAGCGGGGGCCAGACGGTCGGGGTGCTGGATGTGACGAACCCCGCGTAACGACCAGCACCATAGCCACAATCAGACAGAGATTCCGTTTGTGCTACTGGCCCCAGCTGGGCCGTCAGATCCGCATCCGCGGAGCCGCCGCACCAGCCGGCGCCGCCGACTTCCTGGCCCGCCCGGCGGGCTCGCGCGCCGAGGCACTCATCGGCCGCCAGTCCGAAATCCTCGATGACCCGGCCGATCTCGACGTCGCCTTCGAGCAGGCTCAGGCGAGAATCGCCGCCGGCCCCGGCCTGGACCCTGTACGCCGTCACTGCTCAGGACGTCGAGTTCTGGCAGGCCGATCACGACCGCCGTCATGTTCGCCTGCACTACCAGCGCACCGAACTTGCCTGGTCCCGCCGGCGGCTCGGCCGTGATCGCGTAACTGGCGGACGCCGGCGCAAGTCACGGCCGATGGCCGCAGGCTCAGCTCACGGCTGTCCGACGATGAGCCTGAGCGAGCCGAGGAACTCGGGTTGCTCGCGCAGGTGGCCGAAGCGATCGTCCCAGACGCCGCTGTCGAGGTCGCGCCGCAACGTGTCGACGGCACGGGCCTCAGCGGCGTCGTCGACGAAGCCCCACGCCGACTGCGACGCGCGGACCTGCGGGTCGAGGAAGCGTTCCGGACGGGCGTAGTAGGCCTCGGTGAAGCCGTCGACGCAGTCGATCGGGATCGCGATCGGCAGGACGTCGGCACGGCTGCCGACGTGGGAGGCGATCAGGTCGATCGGCGGATAGCGGCGGCGTTCGGCGGTGATCAGCTCGGGCGCGTACTCGGCGAGCCAGAGCAGGTCCAGGGCGTCGCCGTCGAAGGTGAGGATGACTACCGGGCCGCGGCTGACCCGGCGCAGCTCGCGCAGGCCCCGTTCGGTGTCGCTCCACTGGTGGACGGTGACGGTGGCCATGGCTGCGTCGAAGGCGTCGTCGTCGAAGGGCAGGTGCTCGGCAGTGGCGTCCAGGGCGGGAGCCAGGTGGCGGGGGCGCTGGGCGCGCATCGCCGCCGAGGGCTCGACCGCCACGACGTGGCGGTCGTCCGGCTCGTAGGAACCCGCGCCGGCGCCCACGTTGATGACGGTCCGGGCCTGGCCGAGCGCCGCGTGGACGTGGGCGGCGATGCGCGGATCGGTACGGCGCTGCACGGCGTAGCCGTGGCCGTGGCGGTCGTAGTCGAAATCTCCGGCGAGCGTGGCGGGCAAAGGACCTCCAAGCGACGTTGAGGAACGTTCAGGCGGGTTCGGACGTGAGGGTACGCAGTGCGCCGGCGATGGCAGGAACAGCTCCTGGCCGATGCCGACGCCCTGCGCTCAGGACCTGTCCAGGATGCGTGAGGGATTGTCGGGCACCTTGCGGATGGGGGCGATCCCGACCGCGCTGACCGCCACCTCGTTGCTGACCACGCCGTTCTGCGGGCGCTACCCGCATGTCCGGGTGCTGCTCACCTCGCTGTCATCCCGGGAGATCGCGCGGCGGCTGGCCGAGTTCGAGATCGACATGGCAATGACGTACCTCGACGACGAGGAGGACCTCGGCGAGGTGCGGACCAGCCCGCTGTACGAGGAGCGCTACCTGCTTGCCGGTGGTGTGCCGGTTCCCGTCTGGCACTCGCCCCCGCGATCACCCCGCAGTCGGAGCGCACCCGCCCGCGGCGTGATCGTTCAGGGTCACGCCGTAGAGGTGCTGAACCACTGTGGGGTCGTTCTCCAAGATGTGATCGATGGTCTCCCAGTAGTCGGAGAGCCATGGGTGCGTGAGGGCTTCCTCTCGGGCCAGTTTGCGTCCGTAGTACGGTTCGTCGGGTGCGACTGCCGCGCCCGTCACCAAGGTGCAGGCTGGCGCGGGCGAGTTTTCTACCGGACCGATACGGCATCCGAACGTGACCCGGTTGGGGCCGGGACGGCTGACCGGCTCGTCAGGCACCCAGGCGTCATCGATGATGACGTCGACCCACGCTTCGTGGATTCCGTCGTGGTGGTAGCAGGACGCGTAGTAGATCGCGTAAGCCCCGTCGTCGTTGTTGATGAAGCCTGTCACGCGTTCGAAGGGGGTCTGGCAGCAATCGCAGATGCCAGTCTGAATGTCTCGGTCCGGATCGATTCGGAGTCTCACGCTCGCATTATGGGGCGTAGCGGCGGCGTGGCCCACATGTGATGGGGCGCACAGGTACGGCGGGGCCGGTCGGCGGCGAGTGGCCCGCTGTCCCCGTCCTAGGCGAAGCCACCGTTGCTCATCAGCAATTGCCCGTTGATCCATTGACCCTGTAGTGAGCATAGGAAGCCCACAAGGTTCGCGGTGTCTTGCGGCGTACCAAGGCGGCTGGACGGCGTCTGACGGAGCACGTGCTCTCGCACTTCGTCGGACATCCAGCCAGTGTCAACCGGCCCCGGATTGATGACGTTGGCGGTGACACCGAGGTGAGCGAGTTCGTGCGCGGCGGCCAGGGTGATGCGGTCCAGAGCCCCCTTGCTCGCGCCGTAGGGGAGGTTTCCGACGGTGTGGTCGCTGGTGAGGCTGATGACTCGTCCGGTTCCTGGTGTGCCGTTGAAGCGCCGACCGTACTCGCGGATCAGCAGCCAGGTGGCGCGCGCGTTGACCGCGAAGTGGCGGTCGAAGCTTTCGACGGTGGTGTCGAGCAGGCCAGAGTCGACCGATTCGCAGTGGCACATCACCAAGGCCGTGATCCCACCGAGGAGGCGTTCAACTTGGTCGAAGATGCGCGCGGGGCTCCCTGGGTCGGCGAGATCCGCCTCGATGGCGGCAGTGGCGGCGCCGCATTCGGCGAGGGCGTTGGCGATGGCGTCTGTCGCTCCTTGCTCGATGCCCCAGCTCATGCGCTGGTCATAGGGAGTCCAGTAAGTGAATGCGACATTCCACCCCGTAGAGGCCAGTTGGCGAGCGATGCCCGCACCGATGCCGACGGTGCGCCCGACGCCGGTCACCAGCGCCAATGGGCGGGGAACGTTCGAGGAATGCTTCTCATCAGCGGCTATCACGGGACGTGATCATTCGGGATGAGCGCCGACACGGCAACCGCTTTTATGCATGCGAGCTATGCCCCTGCTGAGCTGACCTATGCGACGAAGGTTGAGCGTCTCCCATCGCCTGGGGCGAGCAGGCTGGTGACCAGCGTGACGGACGCCCGGTGCTCGGCAAGGTGGCCCCGCGCTGATACGACAGCGATGGAGACGGCCGGCAACACGGCGCTTCCGGCGATGTCGAGCGCGTATGGTTCCCCGTGATGCGCACGACTGCCGCCATATCCAGCGGAAAGATCCACGACAGCAACGCCGATCGCGGATGGGAGTCCCGCAGCGCATACCACACGGCATACGCGCACCACAACGACCACCCCACGTGCAGCTTCTCGATCTGGCGGGCAAAGGACCTTCGACAAGCCCCACCCTCCAGCTCAAGAAGCGCGTTTCTCATACAGCTGATCAACTTGCGCGAAATTCGCCGCGAAAGCCCGCGTTCAGGGGTGCGGTTGGCCACCACGGCGCGGAGTAGCGTGATTGCATGGAACAGCGAATCACTCTGGTCACGCTGGGGGTCTCGGATCTCGCGCGCGCCAAGGGCTTTTACGAGGCCCTGGGCTGGCGGGGGCAAGAAGTCGAGGAGACCGTCTTCTTCCAGGCCGGGGGTCTGGGACTGATCCTGTGGGGTCGCGACAAACTTGCGAAGGACTGCGGCCTGGAGCCTGGGCCGGCGGGCGGTTTCGGCGGGATCGCCCTGGCACACAACGTCCGGTCCGATGCGGAGGTTGATGCTCTGCTCGCGGCAGTGGAGCAGGCTGGTGGGACCATCACCAAGCGCGCGACCATCAACGCCATTGGGTTCTACTCCGGCGCCTTCGTCGATCCAGACGGCCACGCCTGGGAGATCGCGCACAACCCCGGGATCCCCCTCGCCGATGACGGTTCGATCACCCTTCCTGATTTCGGCAGCCTCTAGCGATCTTTGGTCGGCTGGTGAGGGCCGGCCGAAGCGATGTTCGAGCGGAAGTTCACCACCACCACGGCGGTGGCCGCGTTAGAGGAGCTTCATCGCGGTCCCCGATCCGGACTCGGACGGTGAGGGTAGGCGGCGGCGTAGCTTCCAGCAGGAGTGGAAGGAGGACCCGGGGCCGCTGCAGCTCGAGACGTCGCTGGCCGAGATCGTCAAGCTGGAGCGGGTCAAGGCGATCGGCCTACCTGTTTCTCGCTACCGCTCCATCCCACCAATCATGCTCGCCACCACCGCACCCATACGCGAACTGCCGCAGGGCGGTGTGCCTGTCACTTCCGTACGCCGCTTCTCAGGAGTGCCAACCTTTTGCCGCGCCCACGGCGTCTGGAGGGTACCGACATGAGGAGAGACGTTGGATCGCGATGCCAGCTTCCAGGCGTTCGTGGATGCTCACCAACGCCCGTTGATGCGCCTGGCATACCTGCTCACAGGAGAGGTCCACCTCGCAGAGGACCTCCTACAGAGTGTGCTGGTCCGCATGATCGGGCGGTGGTCGAAATTACGCCACATCCACAACCTTGACGCTTACGCGCGCAAGACCATGGTGAACCAGTACATCTCGTGGCGGCGGCGCCGCGGCTCCGGCGAGGTGCCGAGCGCCGAGCCGCCTGACCGCACCTACTCGTCCGAGGACTCCGCCGTCCTCCGGATCGTCCTGCGCCAGGCGCTCATGCGGCTGACGCCCAAGCAGCGCGCGGTGCTCGTCCTGCGCTTCTACGAGGACCGGACAGAACGTGACGTCGCCGACCTGCTGGGATGCTCCGTCGGCACCGTAAAGAGCCAGGCGCACCACGCCCTGGCCCGGCTGCGTGCGCTGGCGCCTGAGCTGGCGCCGCGGCTGCCCGTACTGGACGACCCGGCCCATAATGAGGGGGCACGCCGATGACCTGGCTCGGAGAACAGCTCGGCCGCATCGCGGACGACATGCCGGAGCGCGACCTGGGCGCCAGGGCGATCGAGATCCATCAGCGCAGGCGGCGCAATTTCATGGCGCTCGCCGCCGCCGCGGTGGTCGTCCTCACCGTGCTCGCCGCCACCGTCGGGGTACGGGCACTGCCCGCGGAGCCGCGCGCCGCCGCCCGCCCGTCCAGCCCGCCCGAGCAGTCCACCATCAAGGTCGGGGTGGTGCCGAGTGTGGAGTCGGCGCCCGTGTTCGTGGCCTTGGCCAAGAACTACTTCGAGGAGGAAGGGCTGACGGTGAAAACGTGGATCATCACCGGCGCGGCGGCCGCGGTGCCCCTGGTCCAAAGTGGCGCGCTGGACCTGACACAGACTGACTATGCCACGGTCTTCAGTGCGAACAAGGCAGGCAAGGAATTAAAGATCGTCTCCAGCCTGTACCAGGCCGCGCCAGGAAGTTTCGCGGTCGTCGTGAACGCCAAGTCGAAGATCAGGACGGCGACCGACCTCAAGCGCAAAAAGGTCGCGATCACGAACCTTGCGGGGCTCGGGCCCTTGGCATTGGCAGCCGTGCTGAAGCGGGCTGGGCTGACGCTGAGGGACGTCGTGCTGGTCGAGAAGCCCTATCCCGAGATGCTCAACGCGATGGACAGTGGGCAGGCCGATGCCGCCCTGCTGGCCGAGCCGTTCGTCACTGTTGGCCGCGAGACCAAGCACACGCGGATCGTGGAGGACGCGATGACCCGGGAGTTCGCGAACCTGTACACCGCGGGCATGACCGCCACCGACGAGTGGATCCGGCGAAATCCTCACACGCTGGCGGCCTTCCAGCGCGCGCTGTCCAAGGCGCAGCGCCTGATCGCGAGCGATCCCCAACAGGTGCGCGACGTGCTGCCCACCTACACGAAAATCCCCAGGGAGGTGGCCGCAGGCGTTGCGCCCGGCTCCTATCCCGCCAAGCTGGACCTGACAGAACTCCAGCGGGTCGCCGATCTGGCCCGCGCGTACAAGTTGCTCAGAAGCCCAGCGGACCTGGGTAGCGCCGTGGTGAAGGGTGGGTGAGCCCGGCCGGCGGGACGAGCGTGACCCTGGAGGTCATCACCCACATGAGCGTCAGACCGCGCTGGTGTTCATCAACACCCTGCTCGTCCAGTCCGTCCTCAAGGACACCGCCTGGCAGCAGAAGATGACCGATGCCGACAAGCGGGGCCTGTCGCCCCTGTTCTGGTCCAACGCCAACCTCTACGGCACCATCGATATCGACATGGGCCGCCGCCTCGACCTCGACCTCGCTGGCTGACCCCCTCCGTCCCCTGATCAGGTCGATCGAGGGGACGGGACCGGCCAGCGCGGTCCGCACAGGCTCAGTCCTGGCAGCTCACGATGGTCGGGCGGATTCGGTTTCGGCGGCTCCTGCCCGACCATCGCGTCTGCCCGGTCCCGTCAGGCGGCCTCGAAGTCGGCTCGGTGGTCGGCGGCCCACTCTGCCAGAGCGCGGCCCGGCCGCCCGGTCACTACGGTAACGGGACGTGGGACGTCCGGGACGGTGAGGGTGTCGTGCCAGTAGTCGAGCAGCATCTTCATCACGGGCTCGGGGATGAACTGTGCGGTCTCGGTGCGGAACTCCTCGGGCGTGATCTCCACCAGCGGGATTTCCCGTCCCAGGGTCTCACCGATGATCGCCACCTGCTCGGAGCGGGGCAGGGCTTTCGGGCCGGTGAGCGGGATCGCCTCACCCAGATGATTGTCGGAGAACAGGGTCTCGGCGGCGGCCTCGGCGACGTCGTACTCGTGGATCGGGGCCTGTGCCGATGCGAGGTATGGTGCCCGGATCGGTGCGCCGGAGCGGATCTGCCAGGCCCAGGAGAGCAGGTTGTTGGCGAAGGTGCCGGGCCGCAGGATCGTCCAGGCATCGGTGCGGTCGGTCACGGCGGCCTCGACCGCGGTGTGGTGGAGCTGACTCGCCGAGCCGTGGTCGCGCTGGAACTCCTTCGCGGCAGCCAGGGAGGACAGCACGGTGAAGCGGTGAACGCCGTGGGCGGTGGCCGCGGTGACGAACGCGTCGACGCCCTGGGCGGGGAAGACGAAGGCACGATCGACATCATCGAACACCTTCGACCCGAGCGTGGTGGCGTCGGCCAGGTCACCTGCGACGACCTCGACCCCGGCCGGCAGGTCTGCGTCATCAGGCTTGCGGGTCAGCGCACGTACGGCGGCGCCGCGGGCGAGCAGGGTCGTGACGAGGTGACGACCGACAGCGCCGGTCGCGCCGGTAACAAGGATGGTCAAGATGGCTCACCTTAGGGAAGTAGTGCCGGTCCGCCCGGCTTGAACTCCAGCCTAAGGAAGGTTTAGGTCATTTTCTGTCCGTATTTTTACTAGACTTGATGAGCATGTCGGAACAGACCACGACTGAGCGGGCGCTGCGCCTGCTGGAGCTGCTGCAGGCCCGCCGGTCCTGGAGCGGCGGCGAGCTCGCCGACCGCCTCGGCGTCGACGGCCGCACACTCCGGCGGGACGTGGAGCGGCTGCGGGGCCTCGGCTATCACATCGAGGCACGCCGCGGCCCCGACGGCGGCTACCGACTGTCCACGGGCAGCGACCTGCCGCCGCTGGTGTTCACCCCGGATGAGGCGCTCGCCGTGGCCGCCGCCCTCGCCTCGTCGGCTGCTAACGGCGCCGCCGGCGGGGGCGAGGTCGCGCTCACCGCCCTGGCCAAAATGGAACAGGTGATGCCCCTGGCGGTGCGCCGGCGGGTGCGGGCGCTGCGCTCCTCGGTCGCCCTCGGCGGCACACCGAATGCAGTGGCCGGCGCGTATCCGGCTCCCATGAACGCCGACGTGCTGGCAGTCCTGGCGCTGGCATGCCGGGATGCGGAGCGGGTCCAACTGCGCGTGATGAGCACCGGGGGTGCCGACGCCGGACGGGAGTCCCCGCGCCACGTCGAGCCTGCCGCCCTGGTACCCCGGCAGACCCGGTGGTTCCTCGTGTGCCGCGACCTCGACCGTGGCTGGCGGGTGTTGCGCGTCGATCGGATCACGCGAGCATCAGCGACGGGCGTGCGCTTCGAGCCGCAGGAGGTCCCCGGAGGCGACCCGGTCGCGTTCGTCACCAGCCAGCTCGGCGCCCCGCCTCGGAAACATACAGCGACGATCCTGATCCACGCCCCGATCGAACAGGTACAGGCGTACATGGGTGGCTTCGCCGCGGACTTCGCGCCGACGACAACCGCCACCGGTCAAGCAGCGACACACTGGCGCATCGCCGACGTACGTCTCGAGGTCCTCGCCGGCGGCCTGCTCTGGGTGCGATGGCCCTTCGAGGTGATCGACTCTCCCGGGCTCGCCGCCCTGCTGCGGGATCGAGCCGCAGCCTTCGCCTTCGCCGCCGACCCGCGCTGAAGCCGACTCACCAGGCCGTCACGACTGAGGGTCTCGCGCGAGCAAAGGGACACGCATTCGGAGTGGAGGGCCAGGTCCGACGACCTCGACCATCCCGTCGAGCACCACCATCGGCAGCCGGCGGCGGGGGCGTCGCCCTCGCGGGTGTGGGCCTTCTCGCGGACCAGAAGCTCGTCACGGGCGGCCTGCCAGGTGGCCAGGTCAACGACGGGCGGGCGCCCGGGCAGCGCGGTGGCCGGGTCGTCCGGCGCGGTCGTCACTACCGGCGGCCACCCACAGTCCCGAGAACAGGTGACGGCCCAAGTGCTCATGCCGGCCAGGTTCGTCCGACTCCGTGGCCGCCATGGCTTCCCGCTCGGAATCCAAGCGAGTGGGCCGCCGCGCCCCGCTCGGCAGGTCCTGAGCGATCACGACCAGGCTGCGGGAAGCCGAGCACGCGCATCGGCGCGGCGGCCTGTTCGTTGCCGCCGATGGCGTAGACGTTCTGCCCGAAGCCGGTTCACTGCAGCACGACCATTCCCACGACGGACCACGCCAGGCAGGCATCACACCGCATCGGCGGCGTCCAAGGCGAGCACGGCGAACGTGGCGAGCCAATGATCGCTGACGAAGTCACCGGCGATCACCTGGGGCAGAGCGGCCTTCAGCTGCGCCTCGGCGGCAGCGGTGAGCCGCGGACGCCGCCCATCGTCCGCTGGGAGCGCGGCGGCGATGGCCCACAGCGCCGCCGCGCGGCTGAGCGCGAGCCCGATCAGGTGCCCGATTTGCGGATCGCGACGATCGGACACGATCGGCGGCTCCAACAGAGCCTGCGGCTCACCGTGTGCCAGCCCCGGCAGGAACGCCGATAGCCACGCCGCGAACTCCTCGCGAGTCAGTACCCGCCGCATCAGATCCGCCTCGGTGAGGGCCGGCGACACGAAGTCCTGCCCGGACGGTTCCCAGGCCGCCGGATAGTCGCGATCGGTGCCGAACCAGCGCCGGGCGGTCTCGGTGACGGCACCCGCGAGTGCCGCGCACCCTGCCGGCTCGGCCGAGTCCAGTGCCAATCCCAGCGCGAACGCGCTGTTGGCATGAACGCCATGGCGGACCGGATAGGTGGCCTTGGCCAGCCACCCCTCGACGAGTTCGGCGACGGCCGTCACCGCCGGGCGCAGCGCGCCCGCCCACCGAGCACCGTCGCCGCCGGCCGATTCGCATTCAGCCGCCAGCGCGAGCAGCCAGGCCCAGCCGTAGGGCCGCTCGAACGTCGGGTTGGCCCGCAGGTAGACGGCCTCGGTCATCAGGTGCTCGGGCGTCAGGTGCCGGTCCAGCACCTCGCGAACGGCGGCCTCGTCGATCTCCGCCCGGTTCCGCCGCAGCAGCCGGACCAGCAGCCAGTGCATGTGCACCGCGGAGTGCCAGTCATAGGAGCCGTAGAAGGCCGGATGGTGGACGCGCGGCAGCACGGTGTCGCCCGGACCCGTGACGAGGTGCTGCGGAGCGTTCGGGAACTCCCGCGTCACGTTCTCCAGAGCGAGGCCGGCGAAGCGGTGGGCGAGATCGGCGACGGTCGGCAGTGGATCAGTGGAGAGAGCCACCGGTCTCCTTCAGATCTGCGGTCGTGGTGACCGCCACGGACACTATCGCCGTCAGCGCTTCGGCGATCGACTGGACGGACATCGACGGCGCGTCGCCACCCGGGACCTGTTCGGGAAGGTGAGGCACGTGCACGAAGCCACCGCGCACCCCCGGCCGGCCGGACTCGATGAGATGCATCAGTCCGTAAAAGACATGGTTGCAGAGGAACGTGCCCGCCGTGTGCGAGACGGACGCCGGCAGGCCGGCGTCGCGGACGGCGGCCACGCACGCCTTCACCGGGAGGGTGGAGAAGTACGCTGCCGGGCCGTCCATGACGACGGGCTCGTCGACGGGCTGGGCGCCCTTGTTGTCGGGGATGCGAGCGTCATCGAGGTTGATGGCGACGCGCTCAACCGTGATGCCCGGTCTCCCGCCCGCCTGCCCGACACAGACGACGACCTCGGCACCGGACTCCTCGACGGCCGCGCGTAGCCGTGCGATGGCGTCGTGGAAGACCACCGGCAGCATCACTGTCGTCAGCGACACCCCTTCCGGCGGCGTGGTCGCGGCCAGTTGCACCGCCTGCCACGACGGATTGACGCCGGAGCCGTCGAACGGCTCGAATCCGGTGAGCAGCACGTGGGTCATGGGTCTCCTCTCATGCGCCGGTCAGCGGTGCAGGGGTCAGCGGAGACTATCGGCAGCCTCGGCTCTGCCGTTTCCCGGCCCCGGCCCCGGCTGGGCCGGGAGGGGTCGTGTCGACGGAGGTCCTGGTCCCGGTCGGGGTGGTGCTCAGAAGGCGATCACGACCTGCTGACCTTGATCGTTTGGGAACGTATAGGAACGATCAACCGTAGTCAGCCGTAGAGCCGCACCCTGCGGCTGCTGATCAAGTTGCGGAGGCCGCCTTCTCACGCGGCCCCGCCCCCGGAGCTGACGGTCACGAGTTGAGACGGGGCACCGAGAATGGCCACTGGTGAACCTTGGACGGGTAACGATCGAGGTCACAACGATCAGTGCCATGCGCGGTGGGGTGCGTCGTTGAATCGCTCCACCGCCCAGCCTGGGTATCTGGACGAGTGGTACTACGCCCAGTGCGGAGGATGCCGTTTCTGGATCGCCTTGAGCGGTCAGCTCGGCCTGGACTACGGGGCCTGCACCAACCGCGCCTCGTCGTTTGACGGGCGGGTGCGTTTCGAGCACGACGGCTGCGTGCGGTTCGTCGGCCGCGAGGACGGCTCGTTCGGGTAGCAGCCCCGGTCAGGCGGCATGAAGCTGGATCACTACGTCGCGCAGGGCGCGAGTGCGCGGCGTGCATCTCCGCGGAGCCCATACGGCCACCGCTGCCCTCGGTGGATGGCCGACTAGGCACACATCCGCGCAGATCACCGACTGCATAGTCGCTTCGAACTGACGGCCGAAGGAGGCCGATCGACGATTCGGTCGCGCTCCGCCCGTCGCACTACCGCGGCTCTCTATCGACAACTTGGTATGGTGCCCAGATTGCACCGCTCGGAGAGTATGGCAGCGCTCGAGGGAGAGGGGCCAGGCGACGATGCAGGCGTCAGACGTCCGGCGTGCGGTGGCTGCGGCCATGTCGACCGCCTCATCACTTGACCTGGCGGTCGACGACGCGATCGTTCTTCACGACTCGAACAAGCTCACTCTGCGTCTGCTGCCTTGTGACGTCCTGGCCCGGGTGGCACCTGTAGCGCATCAGGTCGCACAGTTCGAAATCGAGCTTGCTCAACGGCTCGCCGAATCCGGGGCCCCTGTGGCTGCTCTCGAGCCTCGAGTGGAGCCACGCGTCTATGAGCGTGATGGCTTCGTGGTCACGCTGTGGACCTACTACGAACCTGTGACACCTCGAGAGGTCTCACCAGCCGAATACGCCAATGCGCTCGAGCGGCTGCATGCCGGCATGCGCAAGCTCGATGTCCCGACGCCGCATTTCACGGATCGAGTCGAGCAGGCTCAACAACTCGTGGCGAGCCGCGATCACACTCCGGCGCTCGCCGACGCGGACCGGGAGCTGCTCGGCGACACGTTACGAAGCCTGAGACGAGTGATCGGCGAGCGCGGCGGCGCCGAGCAGCTGCTGCACGGCGAGCCGCACCCGGGCAACGTCCTCACCACGGAGAACGGGCTGCTGTTCATAGATCTCGAGACGTGTTGCCGAGGGCCTGTCGAATTCGACCTCGCCCATGCGCCCGAAGAAGTCAGCGAGCACTATCCGGGTGTCGATCAAGCCTTGCTGCGCGAGTGCCGGATCCTCGTGCTGGCGATGATCACAACCTGGCGCTGGGACCGAGGCGACCAACTCCCGAACGGACGCCGGCTGGGCACAGAGTGGCTCAGCCAGATCCGAGCAGCGCTCGATCGCAAAGGGCTGGATACCCATGGCTGATCCCGGGCCTTCGAGGTCGTAGCCGGCCACGCCGCTATCTCTTCACGGGGTGCGCTTCAAGCAGCCTCCGGCGGGGGCCTCAGACTCCGAGATGATCGCGACCAACACGGGGCAGTGGGTGGCTGAGGCGGGCCGGATCTTCCTGTCGGGATACGGGCGTGTACGTCTACAGAAGATCAGACCCGTGATCGCGTGCCAGATGCGACAGGAAACCAAGGGAAATCAGGGGCACTTACGGATGATCAACGAGGCTCGACCGGAGAACGTCGCCCTGATCGGCGCGATCCTCGACGGAGGTAGTGGTTGTGACAGGTTATGACGTGCTTGCCGAGGTGTACGAATGGCTCATCTCGGATGCAAAGTTGCCTCCAGCCGAGTTCGCTGCGTCGTTCGACGACGTCCTCAATCTCCTGCCGTCGAACGCTCACGTCCTCGACTGTTCGTGCGGAACCGGACAGTTGGCGGTTGGCCTCGCCGGTCGTGGCATGCAGGTTGTCGCAACTGACGCCAGCGAGGCGATGGTTCGTCGGACTGCAGAGTTGTCTGAGGAGTTCGGGGCATCCGTCCGGGCAGTACGGGCGAACTGGGAGGAGTTGCCCGACCATTTCCAGGACAACACGTTCGACATGGTGTTCTGCGTTGGCAACTCGCTTCACCATGCCGCGGGCGCGACAGGCAGGGCTGCTGCTCTGGAGTCGATGTCACGGCTTCTGCGCCCTGGCGGGCGCTTGGTACTCACATCCCGCACTTGGGAACTCGTGAGGGCCAGAGGTTCCCGGCTGGACATCAGTGACCGACTCGTCCGCCGGAACGGTCGCGATGCCGTCGTGGTCTACCGCTGGGAGATTGCGCCGCATTGGGAGGAGGAGCACCACATCGAGATTGCGATCGCGCAAGTTGATGCGACCGGGTTGGTTCTTGTCCGCTCGGAACTGCTGTCCTGCTGGCCCTACCGGTACGAGGAACTCGAAGTCGAGTTGCACCGGGTCGGACTCCAGACGGAACTGAGCACGTTCGATCTTGAGGCCGAGAACTACATGGTGGTCGCGAGCAAGGTATAAACACCGGACTCTCAGTCCCTGGCCGGACCACGCGGTTGCTCGCAGGACGCTTGCGCCCTCTCATCGGTGCGGGTTCAAGTGGTCAACGCAACGCCTCGGACGAGGAGTGCTCGTCGATCAGACGGCGGTAGATCCGGGGTGACGGTGTGGCGCTGTTTCCTGGTCGCGTCCAGATCAATGAGCAGGATCTCGTCGATCAGCAGCTTCAAAGGATCCAGCTTCGACGGCCCCGCCGAAGCGGTTGTCGTGCGTGGCTGCGGCCAAGCCGAGGTCAGGGCCTTGTTGACCGTGCTCCAGGTGACGCCGTACTTGCACTGCAACGCCCGGTTCGACATGCCATCGCGGGAGTCGCGCCGCAGCGCAGCGTACAATTCGATCTTCGACTGACCAGGCGGCATCGGGGGTGCTCCTTTACTGAGCACATCCAGCTTGACACCGCAACCCCGATGGTGACGTCAGAATTCGCGAACATCTTTCTGGGCCATCACCTGGTGCCGTCAGCTTTCACGAACAACTGACGTCACCAACTACCGACAGAACCACGGGAGTCCACATCCCCGTGGACGCCGGTTTCCGCGTCTTGTCCGGCTGAGCGCGGTCAGGAACGGGGCGAGAGGCAGAAAGCGCCACACCAACCCCATCGACTGCTCAGCCGAGCAGATATGCATCATCCTGGCCGCCGCCACCCGGCCCGTGACAGCAGGTCACACCGAGGTAGCCGACCACTCGATCAAAGGCGGGCGGACCGCCGCGCACAACGGATGACCACGCCCGTCCGTCAGGCCGAGCCGGCCCACCAAAACCCCGCCCCGCACCGCGGCGTCCAGGATGTCCGGGGCGACGCCGTCGAACCACAGCTTGGCCCGCCGGAACATCGTGAACACCTCGCCCTCCACCACCCCCCACGACACGTACACGAACCGGCCGCCCGGCCGACCCTGCACGTACGGGCCACGAAGATCCCACCCCGTCTCGGCGGGCGTAGCGATGACCTCCAACTCCCACACCGCCGAGGCGGCATCGCCCGGACACAGACCGAGAATCTCCTGGCGACGGTCCCGCCGCTGCACCCCCACATGGATATTGCGATAGCCCGGGAACCCCGGTGCTTGACCACACTCCCGACCGGGCAATTGCGACGCCTCAATGCGAACCAGCACCCCACCATCCTCCCCTGGCCACCCCCAGAGGGAAGCAGCGCCTGCACCATGTCAAGTCGTCCGCTGCGCGAGGCCGTCTATCTCGCGGTCATCGCCTTGGCTGGCGGCCGTCCACGCCCGTCCGCCGCCTGACCATCGCACTGGATCGCTGGATGGCTCAACCGTCGCTAATCGCACTCGTTCGTGCTCGCGGTTGCACTCGGGGCACCACGCTCAGTCCGCAGGCCAACAGGCAGCCCAGATCGCTGCGGATGCTGCCGACAGTCAGCGCGCTGGGACGCATCCGCGATCCGGTCTCGCCACCACGGTTCTTGCCATCCCATCCCGATGGGAACGTGGCCGAGAAGCTGGACGAAGATGTCGTGAAGCTGCTCCTCTGTCAGCCGCCCCAAGCCTTCCAGAACCATGAGACCAGGGCCTTCTCGCCGGCCCTTCCATTCCTGCAGCAGATCATCTGCGACTCCAACCGGCCGCTTACATCAGGAGCTCCAGCAATAGAGCAACTAATCTTCGCGACGGGCGCGGCGGGCCAGGTCCCGCAGCTCCGCGATCAGTGTGGACAACTCCCGGGGATCAGATCTGGGCAAGAAGGAATCGTCACCCGCGGCCCATTGCTCGCCGAGCTCGACGAGCCTCGCGTCGGGGACATCGGCCAGAGTGTCGCGGACGTCCGCCGGCAGCTCTTCGATGCCCGGCCCCACAAAGTACGGCGAATCCTCAGGAAGGGCATCCCACTCCTCATCTGTCTTCGGTGCACCGTCCGGGGGCGGGTAGAGGTCAACCGTTTGTACGAGGTCATCGGCGTAGGGCACGTTTCTGATCAGCGCGATCAGTTGTGCCAGCGAGTCGGATGGAATGATCCACTTGGTCTCCACGGCATCGAAGGCAGGGATGCCGGGAAGGGGCTTCTCGACCGCGCGGGGGTAATCCGGCTTGACTACGGCGGCATGCCTATCCGCGGCGCGGAAGTACTCGTACATATCGCCCACCCGGATCCTCCCGTACTTCGTATTGCGTCTCCCGAGCTGGCGACAGATTAGAGGCTTGGATCCGTACGTGGAAGTAGAGGCAGCCCGTCACTCACAGCACTCACCTACCTGATCATCCTGTCTGCTATCGGTTCGCCCACAGTGGAAGCAGGCCATGGCCACGGATACCAGATGGAGCGCCCCCTGAACGAATGATCTGGCATCCGTGGCCCTGGTCTGCTCGGCTTGTCCCGGGTCGATAGTGAGCGGGATGATCGGGCTTCCACCTCTGCCACCTACGGACCTGGACCTCGAGGATGGGTGATCATCCCGGAGCCTGAGGCCCCTGCCGGAGGCAATGGTTTGGAGCAGGCGCGGGATGGGTGCTTGCTCGCATGTGGTCGGAGACACGAGTGGCGGATCATCGAAAGACATGGGGCCGGGAGGCGCGTAAAGCCCTGCTGGGCTGGACCAGCTGGGTGGTGGGCTGCTTCTTGGCGATGCTGGCCTCAGATCTCATCAGCGAAGGACCGGAGAGGATCACGACGGCGTATCTCATCGCGCGGCCCGTTGTGTTCGGGGCCGGCTGGTTCGGCGGGGTGCTGGTCATTCGCTGGTGGGCACGTCGAGCGACCGATGATCCGGATGGGGCGGACGATGGCGGCTCATAGGCTGTCGCTTCGGGACTCGGCGGGTGACCTGGCGGCGGCGCGGCGCCCGGGTCGGCGACATGGGTGGGTACGGTGGCGCGTGCGTGCGGCGATGCCCCGCGTGACGCCCGTGCCGTGACCGGCCCCCAGGCCGCAGCGCGGCGCGGGAACGCTGGCACGGGGCGTACGGCGGCGCGGCGCGCCGCCGCTTGACGGCAAGGCGGCGGCCTCCACAACCATCACCCGCAAGCGCGCCGTCTTCCACGCCCTCTTGGAGTACGCGGTGGAGCTGGAGGAACTTTCGGCAAATCCGCTGCACAAGATCAAGTGGAAGCCGCCCAAGACGACGGAGACGGTGGACCCTCGCATTGTGGTGAATCCGCGTCAGGCGCGGGAGCTGCTGGCCGCGGTGACCTACGTAGGACAGCGAGGCAGGGGCCGGCGCCTCATGTCCCTCTTCGCCTGCATGTACTACGCCGCCCTACGTCCGGCCGAAGCAGTCGGCCTGCGACTGCAGGACTGCCGCCTGCCCGCGTCCGGCTGGGGACGGCTGAGGATCGATGTGTCCCGGCCAGAGGTCAACACCCAGTGAACCGACAGTGGAGACGCCCACGAAGAACGCGGCCTCAAGCACCTGGGCTGACAAGGCGTCCGCCCGGCGCCCATCCCACCGGAACTGGTCAAGATCCTTCGCGAGCACATCGCGGAATACGGCACTGCCAAGGACGGCCGCATCTTCAGCAGCGAACGCGGCGGCGTCGTGGTCTCAACCGCCTAAACCGAGGTCTCGCAGGACGCCCACCTCCTGGCCTTCACACCCGCCCAGGCCGCATCTCCGCTCGCCAAGCGCCCATACGATCTCCGGCATGCGGCCATCTCACTCTGGCTCAACGCGGGCGTCCCAGCCCCGGACGTGGCCGAACGAGCCGGCCACAGCGTCGATGTCCACCTGAGGGTCTACGCCAAGTGCATCGACGGCCAACAGGAGATCGCCAACAAGCGGATCGGCGACGTCTTCGCCGCATGACCACGTACCAACCGCACCCAGAGCCCCGGCCCACCACCGGGGCTCTTCCGCTTGGCCGCGTATCGGCCGAATCCAGCCATCGACCTGCGGAAACACGCTCAAGATCATTGCACGTATATTGGTGGACCAGCGACAACGGTCCGCTCAAAGCGACATCCGGCTGCACACCCCTGAAATGCAGAGAGGCCCCGTAGGGCCTCTGAGCTGCGCTAACTGCGTGTGGCAGGTGCAAGGTTCGAACTTGCGCAGGCTGAGCCGACGGTTTTGCGGCGGGCCGACGTTCCTGACTGCATCAGGCCCCTGACCTCGGGCTACGGCTCTCACCTTCCCCTACCCGGGAAGATCATCCCGCGTATATCCCGCGAGGCAGGGCCAGCCACGATCGCTCCCGGGACCTGCGGATTAAAAGATCCAGTTCGAGCCGTTCCGGATCGTTCAATGCAGGTCAACGCCTGCGCTCGATCCGTCCTGAACGGCCTCGTATTGCAACCCTGCTGACTGACCCCCCTTCATCAGGGCCGCCAGGATCGGGAGCACGATCTTCCTTGACCACTGGGACAGTCAAATCTGTCATAGGGCTAACATTTGACATCCGTGTGACAGAATGTCGGCATGAAGGAAAGCGTTCCACGGCTGCTGCAAGACGCACGCCGCACCAGAAGGCACCAGGAGTGGGCGACAGTCCAGCGACGGCGGCTCGCCGAGATCGTCGAGCACGCCCGCGCCCGCTCGCCCTACTACCGGGATCTCTACAGCGGCCTGCCTCCCTGCGTCGACGACTCTGCATCGCTGCCCGTCACCGATAAGAAGGCGCTGATGGCGCACTACGACCATTGGGCCACCGACGGCGAAGTAACGCTGGCACGGGCGCGCGCCTTCGCCGCGGATCCGCAACTGGTAGGTGGACGGTTCCTCAACCGCTACCTGGTGGTCACCACCTCAGGCACCACAGGAAACCCCGCGATCTTCGTCAAGGACGATCGGGACATCGCCGTCAACTACGCCCTCAGCATGCGGATGATGGGCTCCTGGCTGGACCTCGGCGATATCACCCGGATCGTGGCAGGCGGCGGACGGATGGCCATCGTGGCCGCGACAAACGGTCATTTCCTGGTCTCGGCTGGCGCCGCCCGCATGCGCGCACACCGGCTCCAGCGCAAGACCATCCGCCTCTTCTCCGTGCACACCCCTCTTGGTGCACTGGTCGGGGCGCTCAACCAGTTCCGCCCCGCCCTCCTGCTCGGATACGGCAGCGTCCTTAGCATGCTCGCCGCCGAGCAAGAGTCGGGACGGCTGCACATCGCGCCGGTAGTGGTTGAACCTGCCGGCGAGACGCTGACCAGCGGTGATTACGCGCGGATGGCCCGCGCCTTCGAAGCCAAGGTACGCGACACCTACGGCGCCAGCGAGTGTCCCTTCCTCACCGAGGGCTGCGCGTACGGCTGGTATCACGTCAACAGCGACTGGGCCCTGGTCGAACCGGTCGAAGCCGACTACTCCCCGACCCCGCCGGGCAGGCAATCCCACACCGTTTTGGTGACCAATCTGGCCAACCGAGTACAGCCGATCCTGCGCTACGACCTCGGCGACAGCGTCTTACAACTGCCTGACCCATGCCCGTGCGGCAACCCCCTGCCAGCCATACGGGTACAGGGACGCGTGGCCAACGTGCTCACGTTCGCCACCGGGCAGGGCGAGGTTGTCATCGCGCCGCTGATGCTCAACACGCTGGTGGACCGCACGCCGGGAGTACAGCTGTACCAGATCGTCCAAACAAGCCCAGCGAGCCTGCGCATACGGATGCGGCCCTCGCCTGGGGCGGACCCGGAAACGGTGTGGCGGGCGGTACGTGACAGGATCGGCGCCCTGCTCGCCGACCACAAGCTGGATCATGTCATCCTGGAACGCGCTGAGGAGCCGCCGCAGCAATCCCCCGGCGGAAAGTATCGGACGGTCATCCCGCTGAAGGATTTCGCATGATGTCAGATTCCGAGCAGCCCGGGCTGCGGGAGCGCAAGAAGGCCGGCACTCGCGCCGCCATTCAGCGGCATGCGCTGCGCCTGTTCCGTGAGCAGGGTTACGACGCCACCAGCGTCGAGCAGATCGCCCAAGCGGCCGAAGTCTCGCACCGGACGGTGTTCCGCTACTTCCCGACCAAGGAAGCGCTGGTCACCCTCGATGACTACGACAGCCTCATCGCCGAGGCGTGCGCGGCCCAGCCGCCGGAACTCGGCCCGGTGCCGGCGCTGCGCAACGCCTTCCGGGCCGTGTTCACCGACCTGACCGACGCAGACGTAACCGCGAAGCGGGAGCGCCAGGCGCTGGTGCTCAGTGTCCCCTCACTGTGGGCGGCCAGCCTCGCCAACATCAGCAGGACCAAGCAGACGCTCACCGAACTGGTCGCAGCCAGGCTCGGCCGTCCGCAACACGACGACCGAGTGCGGGCCGTCGCAGGCGCGGTGTTCGGCATCCTGCTGTCGGTCTGGCTGGACTGGGCCAAGGACCCGGAGATGGACGCCCCGGCGGTGTTGGACAGCACGCTCGCCCACCTGGAGAGCTCTGTGAACTACAGCTGTCACGACAGCCTTCGGTCTTGAGGTGGCTGGCGTAGCACGGGCATCTACCTCCCCTTCGGAGGCTGCGGGTCACAGGCTGCGGGCGGTGATGTCGCCGTTGGAAGTGGTGGCGTGGATGTCGAGTTCGGCGGTGCCGTCGTTCTTGAGAGCGTTGGTGATGCGGCCGTGGCTGGTGCCGGCGTCCAAGGCGGCCGAGACTCCGGCGGCAGCGGCGATCGAGATGTCACCGGACTGGGTGCGGAGCACGACCTTGCCGCTGATGGCCTCGGCGATCCGGATTGCGCCATTTGCGGTGCTGATCTCCGCCGGGCCGCCCAGGCGGCCGACCTCGACGTCGCCGTCGGTCGCGGTGAGGCGCAGGCTCGCGGTCTCGTCGAGCTTGATCTGGCGGTACGCGCCTTCGAAGGCGACGTCGCCGAGGCGGCCGACGGTCCGGAGTTCGGCGCTGGCGGCTTTGGCCTCGATGCGGGAGCCGGCGGGCAGCTTGACCGTCACCTCGATGGATCCAGACGGGCCGAAGTACTGGTTCTTCACCGAAGTCTCGATCCGCAGGACGCCGTCGGCGTATTCGACCCTGGTCTGCTCCGCTGCCGTCACATCGCGGCTCTTTGAGGCGTTCGCGGGCCGGACCTCGACCGCGGTGTCGGCGCGGTCGGCGGCGACGAACTGGACGCGTCCCGCGGGGATGTCCAGGACGGCGGAGATCGGGGCGGGGGTGTCGAACTTCTGCATGATGTGCTCCTTGTGCTTGCGTTGTTTCGATACCCACCATCGCCAACCGCTCTGATACCGGGCCGTCGCCGTCCTGACGCAGCCGCTGACATACGGCGGGAAGTAGCCGGCGGGGCAGGACCCCCATGGCCGCGTAGTAGTCGATGAACGTGGTGCTCGGCCCCGGGCACGATGAGCAGCTGAACGTCCTTATGGTGCTCTGGGAGATCCGGAGCTACGTATCCCGAGGCCCTCGGTCGGGAGCGCGAACGCACCCTGGCCAGGACCGAGCTGCAGGACCGGTACGGCCGATTGCGGCGGTGGAAGGCCACTCCCCGCCGGCATGACCCAGAGCAGTGACAGCAGGGCGTGTGCGACCACGGCGAATCGGTCGGTACCTCCGGGCGCGCCGCAGGCGGCTGGGCCGACCACGTTTCCACCGTCTGACCGCGATTTAGCTCGGCACGATGCTGCGCGAGTACGACACTGCGCCGGGACTGGCGTGAGGTGGCGACCATCATCTACAGGTGCTTCCTCTGCTCCGATCAGGTGCTGCGGCACAGCGTCGCCAGACCCGACTGGAAAACCGCCCCGGTTCGATCTATCGCCGAGTGCCGGACGCTCGCAGGGATCCGCATGGAACGGGATGGAACGCATAATGGTAGACGGCCGGATCGGCGGCTTCGGGGCCTGACTGTGAAGGAGCCTCTATGGGCGCCAACCACTGTGTCCTTCCTTCCCTGATCCAGAAGAAGCGGTTCGGCCGCATCGGCCGGATGCTGATCGTCACCTCGGCGGTTCTCGTGGCCGCCGTCGCACTGGCAGGCCCCGCGTCGGCCGACCCCGTGAACAAGTGCACGGGCGGCACGGGCTACACGATCTGCTTCAGCCTCGACCGGCAGGACGACGGGAACATCGCCGTCCACCTCGGCATCGACGTGGCCATGAGCCGCGCGGACGCCCAGGCCATCATCGATCACCCCGGCGAGGAGTTCTCCGCGAAGATCTTCGGCGACGACCCCGTCTACGACAACGGCCTGGTGTCCGTGCCGGTTACCTGGAGCGCCGCGTGGGACGGCGGGCTGTCGGCCGAGTTCGATCGGCTGGCGACCTTCGCCCAGCTCAACGAGGACGACGGATACTTCGACGGTTACGTCGACGAGCTCTACGGCCACATCGACCTGGTCGACTTCCGCAGCGGCCAGACGCGCGGCTTCAACTCCGCCGTCATCAGCGGCTACTACTGATCGGAGCCTCGCACGCCCACCGGCCGCGGGTGCAGCTCTACCCGGGCGACATCGACGATCGCTCCCAGATCGCCGGTGGATACCACCGAGGCCATACGCATCAGCGACAGTGGCCAGGTCCGGCGGCTATTTCGTCAATGACCCGACGGCGGCTGCCCGGCCCGACGGCATCCGGTCATTGAAGGACACGTGGTCAGGTCTGTCACTACTACGCGGATGACTACCGGCCGGGTGCTGGCCACGGGGTGGATGTCCTGCTCCGCGTCAATGCGAAGTGCATCGACGGTCAGGAGGAGATCGCCAACAAGCGGATCGGCGAGGCACTGGCGGCGTGATACGCAGCCAACCCACAGGGCTCCGGACACCAGCCGGGGCCCTTCGCCGTTCCATGACTCGCTCGCACTGGCCGGGTCTGGACCTGCGGCCCCGTGACCCCCAGACCTCGGCAATCGAGCGATCATTCGAACGGCTCAAGGTTGCGGGATCGTCGGCGTTCGCCGGAGTTCGCTGACGATCCCGCCGGTTGCTGTACTTCTCGGCTGTACCGTGCGCCCCTTCCCTGGGTGGCCCGAAGCACGGGCCGATCCGAGGTTGGGTACTCAGCGCCTGGTCTCGTACCTGGTCAGGAGTACGCCGCCGGGGAACGTCCGGGTCTCCATCAGGGTCAGGTTCACCCAGTTGTCCAGGGCCGTAAAGAACGGCGTGCCGCTGCCCAACAAGACCGGTGCGGTGACCAGCACGTACTCGTCGATCAGCTCGGCCCGTGTGGCCGCTGCGGCAAGTGTGGCGCCGCAGATGTCCATGGGGCCACCGTCCTCGGCCTTGAGCCGGGTGATCTCGGTGACCGCGTCGCCAGTGACCAGGCGGGTGTTCCAGTCGACCGTGCTGATCGTCGAGGAGAACACCACCTTCGGCATGTCCCGCCAGCGGCGGGCGTACTCGATCTCCGCCGGTGTGGCGCCAGGCTGCTGGTCGGCGGTCGGCCAGTGGGAGCTCATCGTCTCCCACAGTTTGCGCCCGTACAGCGCCAGGCCCGTCGCGCCCACCCGGTCGGACCACCACTGGAACAGCTCGTCGCTCGGCACGCTCCAGCCGAGGTCGTCGCCGGGCGCGGCGATGTAGCCGTCCAGGCTCAGGTTCATGCCGAAGGTCAGTTTGCGCATGGCGTCAGCCTCCTGTAAGTCGGTACTCGGCGTACAGACCAGCACGGCGCGGAAAAATCATCGGTCAGGCCACACCGATCTATGCCGAAGTGCCGGAGCAGGTGGGACGGGGCGCGCGGACGAGCGTACGCGCGGGCCTGGAGTCCCCGAGGTGGATAACCGACCCTCGGCCCAGACAGGTGGGACAGCCGGGCAGGTCGCGCGCACCGATCTGATCCCAGTCAAGTGCGCTACCCAAGTCCCCAAATCGGCACCCGACCAGCGGAAACGCCGTCAAGATCGTTGCACGTATATTGGTGGGCCACCGACATACGGTCGCTCTCGATCATACGGTCGCTCTCGATGGCATCTGGCTGCGTACCCCAGAAACGCAGAAGAGGCCCCGTAGGGCCTCTGAGCTGCGCTAACTGCGTGTGGCAGGTGCAAGGTTCGAACTTGCGTAGGCTGAGCCGACGGTTTTACAGACCGCTCCCTTTGGCCACTCGGGCAACCTGCCTTGTCATCCGCTCTCGCGGCGACACACAGAAGAATAGCGGACTTCCGAGGTGTACGTGACACCGGTTTGTCCGGAGCCGGATCCCCGGTACGTGCCGTGCCGAAACGGGGGAGGTGGCGCAGGGGTGGGAGGGCGCAAAGCGGGACGGTCCTCCATACAAAGGGCGGTGTCCTGCACGGCGGGCCGATGCTGGCTAGGCTCGTTCGCTGGGTCCCTAGCGTTTCGCGTACGGCGGGGAAGCGGGATCCGGGTAGTGCTTTCGCAGCTGAGAGGATGGGTGTTTTGGCCGATTCATCTTTCGACATCGTCAGCAAGATCGACCGTCAAGAGGTCGACAACGCACTGAACCAGACGGTCAAAGAGATCGGGCACCGCTTCGACTTCAAGGGGACCGGGGCCGCGATCAGTTGGTCTGGACAGGACAACATCGAGATCAAGGCGAACAGTGAGGAGCGGGCGAATGCCGCGCTCGACGTGTTCAAGGAGAAGGTGGTCAAGCGGGGTCTGTCGCTGAAGATCCTGGACGCGGGCGAGCCCAAGCTGTCGGGCAAGGAGTACCGCATGGTGGTCAGCCTGAAGGAGGGCATTGACCAGGAGAACGCCAAGAAGATCTCCAAGCTGATCCGTGACGAGGGGCCGAAGGGGATCAAGGCGCAGATTCAGGGCGAGGAGCTTCGGGTCAGCTCGAAGAAGAAGGACGACCTCCAGGAGGTCATTTCAATGCTGAAGGGTAAGGATCTGGACATCGCCCTCCAGTTTGTGAACTACCGCTGACCGGCATGGAGCCGGAGCCGGGTGCGGGGCAGGTCCGGGGCACTTGGCCGGGTGCGTTGTCCACGAAACGTGGGCGATGCTGCTTACCGGTGCCTCGGCGTGCCATGTCGCGACCGTAAGCTCAGTAATCGTGACGAAGATCCCCCTGCGCCGCTTTACGGCACGTGCCCTGCCCATCGACGACCAAGACCGGGTTCTCCTGCTTTATGGCTTTGATCCGGCGAGGCCGGATCAGCCGTTCTGGTTCACGATCGGCGGGGCTACGGAGGATGGCGAGACGCTGCAGGAGGCGGCGGCGCGCGAGCTGTTCGAGGAGGTCGGGATCCGGGCGAATGCGGACGAGTTCAGCGGCCCGTACGGCAACAGCGTGATCGAGTTTTTCTGGGCTCAGTACGCCATCACGCAGGAGCAGACGTTCTTCGCGATCCGGGTGGGCGACGACGCGGTCGTGTCGTTCGACCACATGGAGCAGATCGAGAAGGACACGACGACGGCCTACCGGTGGTGGAGCGCGGATGAGCTCGAGGGCACCGAGGAGGTCTTCTTTCCCGAAGATCTTGCGTCGCTCTTGCGTAAGATCATCGCGGGCGGCTCCCCGATCACTGAGGGCGGAGGATCCGTGTAGCGCCCGCTATGAGGGCCGTCGCCAGGATCCAGCCGGAAACGATCAGTCCGTACGCGAGCCACTGCGTCCACCCGGCCGGGTCGAACAGCTCTCGTTGCCCGAATGCCGGGATCGGGAGCAGAAGGTCAAAGGTGTAGGCGAAGGCGTTGAAATCGGGGCTCTCGGAGGGTTTGAGCGCTCTGGGCGGGTTGAGGCCGAAGACGATCGTTCCGAGCGTCAGCAGCAGCGCGAACCACATGCCCGCCAGCCAGGGGCGGTAGCCGTACCCGACCGCGACGTCGAGCAGCCGCCCCCATGCCCGGCCCCCGACCCCCTGCGTCTGCCGCCTGGCGCGGAGCTTGGCGAGCTGGGCGCGACGGGCGAGCGCGTCGTTGCCATCGCTGAGGTACCAGGCGGCCAGTTGCTCGTACGGCTGCGGCCTGAACCCCTCCGGATCGCGACTTACCCAGTCGATTCGCTGGGTTACCCCCGAACCGCGCAGGCGGTGGTAGGTCAGGCCGTTGAGGCGTAGTTTCTCGGGCCAGGTGGCTGGATTGTCGTGCAGTGTGCCGACTGCGGTGTGTGCGAGGGTCACAACGCCTTCGATGGGCTTTGCGGGCTTGAGGTAGAGCTCGCGGATCTCCATGTGGCTCGCGTGGAAGGCGTAGCGGGTGTCCGGACTTCGTACGGTTCCGTCGAGCGAGAGCGTCCCGTTGATTCGCGCGCCGCGTAACCGTACACAGCCCAATGCCTGGAATCCGTCGGTGCAGCGCATGACGTTCTCGACGACCATGTTGTCGGCGGCGAGAGCCTCCTTGCCCGGGTTGCGGAGAGTTGCGCCTTGCAGGAAGAGTCCGCCATTGAGGCGGGAGCCGACCAAGCCGATTCCTCCGGTGAAGTCGGCGTTGCGCATGTACGTGCCGGAGTCCACGACTGCAGCGTTCGCGTAGAACGCCCAATCTTCGTCGTCGTCGGCCACCACTTTGGTGCCGCCCAGCCACAGGCCGCTCTCGAACTGGGCCCGGTTCAGGCGGACGGTGCCGGTGATGTTCGAGCCGGACAGGCTGAGGTGCCCGGCCACCCGCATGCCGCCGCCGCTGAGCCCCGGGAGGTGGCAATCGGTCAGGCGTACGGTGCGGGTGGTGGAGTCGGTCAATCGGATCGGTTCGTCCAGATGGCAGCCGCTCAGGTTGAGTTCGTGTGGGATCGTGCCGCCCACGATCGCGAGCTGGCCGATGATCCTGGCGCCGCGCAGACGTACCGCCGGGGCCGAGCCGCTGCCCGCGTCGCGGGCACCGAGCAGCAGCTGAGCGATCACCTCGGCCCTGATCGAGCGTTCGCGGCCCCAGGTGTGGCCGTCCGCGGGCGCGTTCGCCCCGGCAGTGCGGCTGGTCCCGATCTGGAACGGGCCCAGCTCGACGGTTTCGCCTGTGGGGAACGCGTTCCAGAGTCTCCGCTCCGCCTTGGTTAATCGGCGCATGTGATCAGCGGCGGTAGCCGGCCATGCGCTCGAGGCGGGCGACCCGCTCGGACGTGGGCGGGTGTGTGGAGAACAGGCGGCCGAAGCCGGAGCCGCTGAACGGGTTCGCGATCATCATGTGGGAGGCGGAGGTCAGGCGGCTGTTCTCGGGGAGCGGAAGCCTGCGGGCGCCCATCTCGATCTTGCGGAGCGCCGAGGCCAGGGCGAGCGGGTCGCCGGTGAGCCTGGCGCCCGATTCGTCGGCCTGGAACTCCCTTGTCCGGGAGATCGCCATCTGCACCATCCCAGCCGCCACCGGTCCGAGCACCATCATCAGCAGCGCACCCACGAAGCCCGGGCCCTCGTCGTCGTCCGAGCCGCCGAAGAACACGGCCACGTAGCTGAGCCAGGTGATCATCGTGGCCAGCGCGCCGGCCACAGAGGAGACGAGAATGTCCCGGTTGTACACGTGTGACAGCTCGTGCCCGATCACTCCGCGCAGCTCCGCCTCGTCGAGCAGCTTGGTCAGGCCGTACGTCACGCACACCGCGGCCTGGCGAGGGCTTCTACCCGTCGCGAACGCGTTCGGCTGCACCGTCGGCGAGATGTACAGGCGTGGCATCGGCTGGCGCGCCTCGGTGGAGAGCTCTCGCACGATCCGGTAGAGCGTGGGCTGCTCGACCTCGCTGACCGGCCTGGCACGCATGGCCGAAAGAGCGATGCGGTCGGAGAAGAAGTAGGCGATGCCGTTGCTCGCCAGAGCCAGCACGAGCGCGATCTGCACACCGGCGCCGCCGCCCAACCACGCGCCCGCCGCGACAATCAGCGCCGACAGGCCGCCGAGCAGAACGGCGGTGCGCAGACCGTTGTGGTGCAAGGCTCCCCCCTTCGTGGTCTGGGTTCACCTGGTCCAACGATGATGACCCGGTCCTTCGTTCCCCAACCGTCCCTCGCTCGTATCGCGCCGTGCTCGATCGGGGGCGCAGCGCGACCTCCGAGGCTCGGTTTCTCCTCCGGCTCGGGGGTCCCAGACGGGTGCGGCTTTCTCCTTCCGTGCCTGGTTCGGGCCCTAACCGAAGGCTGAGAAGGAGGTCATGTCCAGGACCAGCTGCGGGGCGATCGAGAACAGGACGGCCGCCACCAGGGCGAGACCGATGGCCAGCCACGTCGCCGGAGGCGCCCGGTGCTGGGTTGGTGCCGTCGCTCCTGCCGGGGTGAGGAGGCGTGCCGTCCAGACGGCGTAGTAGTAGAGGCCGATCACGGTGTTGACGGCCATGATCAGTGCCAGCCAGCCTGAGCCGCCTTCGATGATCTCGCGGAAGACGAACACCTTCGCGAAGAGCCCGGCCAGGCCCGGTGGAAGGCCTGCCAGGCAGACCAGGCAGAACGCCAGCGCAAGCCCTGCCGCCGGGCGCCGGAACGCCAGGCCGCGGTAGTCGTCGAGCTCGTTGCGGGTGGCGGTTCTGGAGACGAGCATGACCACCGCGAACGCGCCGAGGTTCATGGCGGCGTAGATGACCAGGTACGCCATGGAGGCGCCGATCGCCCCCGTTGCCACGGTCTCCGGGGGCACGGCCGAGGCGACCGCGGCGGCGGGCCCGGCCTGCGCTGTGGCCGTCACTGCCAGGGGCGCCAGGATGTAGCCGGACTGCGCGACGGAGGACCAGGCCAGCAGGCGTACGGCGGAGCGTTGACGCATGGCGAGCAGATTGCCCGCGGTCATGGTCAACGCGGCGATGATCCCCACGATGGGCGCCCAGGTGGCGGCCTGCCCGGACAGTCCGGTGACCAGTACGAGAATCAGGCCCGCGAACCCGGCCGCCTTGGAGATCACCGAGAGCAGAGCGGCCACCGGGACGGGAGCACCCTGGTAGACGTCGGCCGCCCAGGAGTGGAACGGCACCGCGGCGATCTTGAAGGCGAACCCCGCCACCACCAGAACGACGCCGACCGTGCCGACGGCGGGCAGGTCCTGGCCGGTCGCCAGCCCCGCGCTCTCCGCCACGCCGGGTGCCGGGGCCTGGCCGCTGAACACGGCCGCCTGGCGGGACAGGTAGACCGTGCCCGCGATGCCGTACAGAAGCGACACGCCGAACAGCATGACGGCCGTGGACACGACGGACACGACGAAGAGCTTCACGGCGGCCTCGGAGGAGCGACCGTCGTACCGCTTCATCGCGGTGAGGGCGAAGACCGGGAGCGAGACCAGTTCGAGCGCCACCACGAGCATGATCAAGTCTCGGGACGCGGGCAGTGTCACCGCGCCGACGAGGGTGCAGAGGAGCAGGAAGTACCACTCTCCGACCGGGATGCCGCCGGCCACCAGCTCGGTCATCGACATCAGTACGATCACCACGGCCGCGACGAGCACCATGCCCGCGAACACCAGCGAGAACCGGTCCGCCACGAACGAGCACAGCCGGGCAGGTCCAGCGAGGTCGGGCGGGACGCAGAAAGTCGACCGCGGCGGGCCGCCCTTGATCGCCTGGGTGACGACGAGTCCCAGGGAGACCAGGACGCCTGCCAGCGTGACCAATCCAAGCACGGTCTTCGTGCTGGGGCGAGCCGGGAGGAACGCGTCCAGCATCAGCACCAGGCCGGCCACCAGCACGAGCGCCAACGGAGGCGCGATCACGAAATAATCGATCTGCTGGATCATGAGGCGACTCCCAGCAGGGTCTGGACGGCCGGTGTGGTGAGCGACAGGAGGAGCCCGGGCCAGAGCCCGAAGAGCAGGATCAGGACGACCAGCGGCGTCCATGCCAGCAATTCGTAGCTCCTGATGTCATCGATCACCCGTCGCGCGCCGCCCAAGGGCCCGCCATCTCTCCCGGACCCGGTATCGCCCGAAAGAGCGCCGCCGCGCGCGGATCCGGCATCGCCTAGGGGCTCGCCGCCGGTTGCCGGCTCGTTCAAGGCGCCGGAGGGCACCGGCGCCGGGCTCGGCTCCAAGGTGGCCGTCGCCGAGCGCTTCTCCGGCGAGCCGAGAGGTACGACAGGGCGTTCGTCGGGGGTGATGCCCTCCCAAGGCCCCTCCCACGGCCCCTCGTCCGGCAGGACGTCCGCGCCTCCGCCAGGCGTTCGCACGCCGGCGTGTCCCCTGGTGGCTTCCTGGGGACGGCCATGGGTGACACGGGACAGCATGACGACGAAGTACGCGGCCGTCAGGACCGCACCCAGTCCCCCGATCACCATGTACGCCAGGAACAGCGCGCGCGGCAGCCCCTCCGCCGGTTGGAACGCCCCGAACAGCGCCAGCATCTCGCCCCAGAACCCGGCCAGCCCCGGCAGCCCCAGCGAGGCGATCGCCGCGAACGTGAGCACCGACCCCAGGCGCGGCAGCGTCCCCAGCATGCCGCCACCCAGGGAAGGCATGTCAGCGGTGTGGTAGCGGTCCTTGATCGCGCCGGCCAGGAAGAACAGCAGGCCGGTGATCAGGCCGTGGGCGACGTTCGCGAAGAGGGCGCCGTTGATGCCCACCGGAGTCAGCGTGGCGAACCCCAGCAGGACGAAGCCCATGTGACCGACCGACGAGTAGGCGATCATGCGTTTGAGGTCGCGCTGGGCGAGGCACGCCAGAGCGCCGTAGACGATGCCCACCACGGCGAACGCACCCAGCCACGGGGCCACCACCGCCGCCCCCTCGGGAAGGATGGGGATGGCGATCCTGGCGAAGCCGTACGTGCCCATCTTCAGCAGGACCCCGGCGAGCAGCACCGAGCCCGCGGTGGGAGCCTCCGTGTGGGCGTCGGGCAGCCATGTGTGCAGCGGCCACATGGGGGTCTTCACCGCCAGGCCGATGCCGATCGCCACGAACGCCAGGACCTGCACGGATCTGGGCATACCGGCGCCGTGGGCCGCGCTCAGCGCCTCGATGTCGAGTGTGCCGGTCTGGGCCCACACGAGCAGCAGGCCGAGGAGCATCACGACCGAGCCGAGCAGCGTGTACAGGATGAACTTGATCGACGCCGCCCTGCGCCCCTCGCCGCCCCAGATGCCGATCAGGAAGTACATCGGGACGAGGACGATCTCGAAGAACACGAAGAAGAGCAGCAGGTCGAGGGCGAGGAACGTACCGATCATGCCTACTTCGAGCACGAGCAGCGTGAACACCAGCGCCCTCGGCCTCGCCCTCACGAACTCCCGCCGCGCGCCGCCCCAGCACAGATAGACGAAGCACAGGAACGTCAGCAGGGCCGTCAGTGTGATCAGCGGCAGGGAGATCCCGTCGACGCCGAGGTGGAAGCGCAGGCCCAGTCCCGGGATCCACGGCCGGTCCACCTCGAACTGCGGCCGTGCGCCCTGGCCGTAGTCGAACGTCGCCGCCAGCAGGACGGCGAGCGCCAGCGTGAGGCCCGACAGGGCCAGCCCGTACGTGTGCAGCAGGGGGCGGAGCCGGTGCGGCGCGAGGAGGAGCACGAGCGCCCCGAGCAACGGCACGGCCAGCAGCGCGACAGTGAGCCAGCCCATCATGCGAACACCACCGCCCCCACCGCGATCAGCAGGACACCGGCCAGCACGCCGCTCACGTAGAGCTGAACGTTGCCGTTCTGGGCCAGTCGTAGCACTCCGGACAATCCGCGCGCCGACTTGCCGGACCCGCGCACCGCCCCGTCCACGACCACGTCGTCCGTTCTGACCACGAGCCTGGACAGCGCCAGGATCGGGCGTGCGAACAGCGTGGCGTAGAGGCCGTCCACGTAGAACGCTCGCTCGCACGGCGCCCTCAGCGGCCCAAGCAGCCGGGCCGGGTCCGCGACGGGGTCGCTGCGCCAGAACGCGTACACGATCCCGGCGCCCAGCACCGCCAGCACGATGCTGATGGCCGCCACGCCGAGGTCCAGGTGCGGCTCCCCGGCGAACCCCAGCAGCAGGGCGGGGACGGCGAGGATGATGACGGGCACGAGCATCGTGCGTGGAGCCTCGGTGATGTCCACGACATGGGCCATACCGGGCGCCGGCTCCGGTAGCGCCACGGCCCGCGCCTCGCCGAAGAACGTGCGCAGCCATGCCCTGGTGGCGTACGCGCCGGTGACGGCCACGGTGGCGAGCGCACTCCCGTACAGGAGGAGGGCGGCCGCGTCCGTCAGGCTCCCCTTGGACAGGGCGCCGTCCATGGCGAGCAGGATGCCGTCCTTGCTGAAGAAACCGCTGGCCGGAGGGATGCCCATCAACGCGGCGAAACCTATCGTCATCGTCACGAACGTCACCGGGAGCTCGCGGCGCAGGCCCCCCATCTGGGTCATCAGGTTGGAGCCGACGTGGTGGATCACCGCGCCCGCGCAGAGGAACAGCAGGGCCTTGAACGCGCCGTGCGTCAGCAGGTGGAAGATGGCCGCCGTGTCCGAGCCCGCGGCCAGACCGCCCGCCATGTACGCGAGCTGGCTGATCGTGGAGTAGGCGAGCACGCGTTTCAGGTCGTCCTGGGCCAGCGCGGCCAGGGCGGCGCCCAGCATGCCGAGGGCCGCGATGACGGCGAGCACGTCGAGCGTGGGCCTGGCGGCGAGGAACGCCGGGAACAGCCTGGCCACGATGAAGATCCCGGCGGCGACCATGGTGGCGGCATGGATCAGGGCGCTGATCGGCGTCGGGCCCGCCATCGCGTCGGGGAGCCACGTGTGCAGCGGGACCTGCGCGCTCTTGCCGGCCACCCCTGCCAGGAGGAGCATCGTGGCGGTCACGAGCGTGGTCGTGGACATGTCCGGCACCTTCTCCAGCACGTCGCTGACGCGGAAGCTGCCTGCCGCCAGGCCGAGTACGAAGATGCCGAAGAGGAAGCCGACGTCGCCCAGGCGGGTGACGAGGAACGCCTTGATCGCCGCGCGCGAATTGCTCCGTTCTTCCCACCAGTGGCCGATGAGGAGGTACGAACAGAGGCCCATGATCTCCCAGCCCACGTAGAGGACCAGGAGGTCGCCCGCGTAGACCACCAGGAGCATGGCGCTGGTGAACAGGCTGATGAACGCGCTGTAGGAGGGGTAGCGCGGGTCGTCTCTGAGGTAGCCGACCGAGTAGACCTGCACGGCCAGGGCGACGAGGGTCACCAGGACGCCGAGGATGCTCGACAGGTTGTCGGCCTGCAGGATGAGCGTGATCGGGATGCCGCCGGTGACGATCGTGCCGTACGTCTGCCCTGTGGGTGGGGAGGTGGTGACGCCGTTGAGGAAGGCGAAGCCAGGACCCCAGGCGAGCCAGGCGGCGAGGACCGCTGAGACGGCCGTCGGGAGGACGGCGATCCAGGCTGCCCTGGTGTTGGCCCGCTCGTCCGGGCCGGCGGGACGCCGGTGGGGCCGGCGTGAGAGCAGCAGGCCCGCGGCCGCGGCCACGAAGGGCAGGAGCACGGCGATGAGCGGGAATGTCGTCATAGCCTGCCACCTCGCTTGACGGGCTGCTCGCCGCCGCGGCCGCCTTCGCTCTGCGCCCGTTGTGATGGGGCTGTTGGGTCGTGGTGGTGCTCGTTGCGCTCGCCGGTGGCGCGCGGACGGCTCTCGATCGGCTCGCCCGCCTCGTCGAGCAGTCTGGCGGGCTCCGAGATACGTTCCGGGGCGTCGGCGTGGCCGCGTACCGGTGCCGTCGGAGAGGACGGGGGGTCGTCGGCGGGCTCGGCGAGGTCGCGGAGGTGGTCTATGTCGACGGTGCGGCGGTTGCGGAAGAGCGCCAGCACGATCGCCAGGCCCAGGCCCACTTCGGCGGCCGCGATGACGATGACGAAGAGGGTGAGGACCTGGCCGCTGTGCAGGCGGTCACCCAGCCACACGTCGAACGCGACCAGGTTGAGGTTGACGGCGTTGAGCATCAGCTCGACCGACATCAGGACGAGGATCGTGTTGCGCCGGGCGAGCACGCCGTAGACGCCGACAGAGAAGAGCAGCGCGGAGACGACCGCCGGGTAGACGATGTGCACTAATGACCCCCGGTGTGATCGGGCGGCGGATTACCCCCGGTCCCGTCGGGCACCGCGTCGCCGGACTGGCCGGCTGTCGAGCGGTGCCCTGTCTCGGGGGGTGGTGCGCTTGCTCCCGTTCGGTCGCCTGGCGAGTTGCCGCCGGTCCGGTCAGGTGGTGAGCCTCCAGGGATATCGGTGCGGGACAGTACGATGGCGCCGATCAGGGCGGCGAGCAGGAGCACCGACAGGGCCTCGAACGGCAGCACCCAGGTGGCGAACACGCTGGCGCCCAGCTCCTTTGCCGCCCCTGAGCCGGGGCGCAGCGGTGTGTACGCCGTGCGGAATCCGTCGATCACTACCGTGACGAGGGTCGCTGCCGTTGCCACTGCCACCACGGCTGAGACGAGGCGGTTGCCGCTGTCGAGGTCTGTGGACCGGCCGATGGGAGCGCGGGTGAGCATGATGCCGAACAGCAGCAGCACGACCACCGCGCCCACGTAGATCAGCACCTGGACCCAGGCGACGAACTCGGCGGTCAGAACGAGATAGCCGCCTGCCAGGGCGCCGAAGCAGACCACGAGCCAGAGGGCGGCGTGGACGAGTTGTCTGGTCGTGACGACAAGCAGCGCCGATCCAACCGCTACCGCGCCCAGCAGCAAGAACACGATCTCTTGCCCGGTGGGTGACAGGTAGGAGGGCACTGCCTCGGTCACGACTCCTCCTCGGACTCCCCTGTTTCGTCAGGACCGAGCCGCCCGGGTGGTCGGATGGACCGTGGATCGGCCATCCTGCGTCTGCGGGGGCTCGTGGCAGAAGTTTGCTGCCCTGGATCGGGCTCCGGTTGCGGTGCGCCCGAGGCTGTGGACAACTTTTCCGGGGACGGCTTGTCTGTGGATGAAGCCATGCCCGGGGATGGCTGCTCGCCGGAAGGGTCGGGGGTCGGCTCGCCATCCTCCCTCGTGGAGCTCGCCGTCGTCCCGCCATCCTCTCCAGAGGAGGCGCCGTCCTCCTCAGAAGAGGTCGTGGTCGCCTGACCGTCCTCCCCTGAGGGGGTCGTAGTCGGTCGGCCGTCCTCCGTGGAAAGGGTGGAGTCCGGCTCGGCCTCTGCGCCGGCGTTCGTCCCGCCTGGTGTGGCGGGGCGGCTGGGCGGCCCGCCCTCGGCGGAGGATGTGGGGGTCTCGTCCTCAGAGGGGGACGGGAGGGCGCCTGGGGGGCGGATTCCCCGTACGTTCTGCATCGGCCGGCGTGGGCGTCCGCCGACGCCCTGAGTGCGTGAAGGGGTGGCAGGACCTGCTTCGGGGGCGTTTGCGGCGGGCCCCGCATCCTGGGCAGCGGTCTCGGCAGGGCCGGACTTCGGCGTCGTCTCCTCAGTGCCCGCCGTGACCTGGATGTCCCTGGTGTCTGGGCTGGGCTGCGCGCCTTTGGCGCGTCGCGTTTCCGCTGACCCGGTCGTGCTTTCCCGCTCTTCCGCTTCTGGCCTGGGCTTCGGTTCTTGCGTGGTGCTTGTGGGAACCGAGGCCCTCGATCCCCCTGGCGTGCGGGCGGTCGCGGGACGGCGGGGGGCGGCGGTGAGTTCCTTGGGGGATTCGGCGCCTGGGTCGTGGGCCGGAGGCGGAGGGACCGTCTGGGTCCAGGCGGCCAGCTTGTCCTTTTCGTGGATGAGGTTGCGGATGTCCCCTTCCGCGTACTCGAACTCCGGCGACCAGAAGAGGGCGTCGAAGGGGCACACCTCGATGCAGATGCCGCAGTACATGCACAACGAGAAGTCGATGGCGAAGCGGTCGAGGACGTTGCGCTGGCGGGGGCGGCCGCCCTCAGGGGCCGGGATGGTCTCCTTGTGGGAATCGATGTAGATGCACCAGTCGGGGCACTCTCGGGCACAAAGCATGCAAGAGGTGCAGTTTTCCTCGACCAGGGCGATGACGCCTCGGCTACGGGGTGGGAGGGCAGGTTTGACCTCGGGATACTGCTGCGTCACAGATTTGCGCAGCATGTGGCGAAGGGTGATGGATAGCCCCTTTGCCAGTCCGACTCCCGGTATCCGCGCCATGTTCAACATCATGACCCAACTCGCCTCGCAGGTGAACGAGTGGGGGCGTTGTCCCCAGTTTTTCCACAGTCATCCACAGGTTAGCGGGAGGTTATCCACAAGCTGTGCGCATGCCCGGTATGAACCGTGGCGGGGCGATAGTCTCTCGGCCATGCAGCAGAGCCATCAGGTCCGTCCCGGTGGCGGGGCGTGGGCGGCCGCCGTCGTGTGGGCCTGTCTGCCCTTGTTCACATGCGGGCTGGCGACCCCGTTCACGATCGGGTTCGCGGCGTTCTGGCTGCGGAGCATCTGGCAGGTCTTCGCGGCTTCCGCTTATCTGGTCTGCATCGGGTCGTTCGTGATCGCGGTGCTGGCGTACGACACCTTCGAGGATATTCCTCAGCCGCTGTCCGGGCTGGCCTCGTTCGGGCTGTTGGTCAGCTGGTTCGGCGGGGTCATTCACTCGGGAATCCTGGTGCGCGCCATGGCGCGGGCGCGGCGTTGGGCGTCTCTCGGGGGGCCGACGCACCAGCCGCACATGGATCTGCACCAGCGGACCACGGCGCCCAATCAGCAGCGTCATCGGCAGTTCGAGTCCTACCAGCGGCGGCCCGGAGAGCCTGCGTCCCATCCGCGGCGGGCCGGGCAGCCCGAGTCCTATCTGCGGCGGCCCGGAGAGTCCGAGTCCTACCGGCGGCCTTCTGGAGAGCGCGGATCTCATCAGCGGCGTCCCGGGGAGCCTGAGTGGATCGGGCATTATCGGGTGCTCCAGTCGCTCGGGCGCGGGGGCCAAGGGGCGGTTTATCTGGCTGCCGCGCCCAATGGGGCGCGGGTGGCGGTCAAGGTGCTGCACGATCTCGTCGATGAGACGGCGCGGGCCAGGTTCGCGCGGGAGGTGGACGTGGCCCGGCGAGTGGCGACGTTTTCCACAGCCCGCGTGCTCGACGTGAACATCTCCGGGCAGCATGCCTACATCGTCAGCGAATACGTGGAGGGGCCCTCGCTGGAGCAGCTCGTCAAGAAGCACGGGCCGCGCGACGAGGACAGTCTGACCCGGCTGGCGTTATCCACAGCCGGGGCGCTGGCGGCCATCCACAAGGCGGGGATCGTGCATCGTGATTTCAAGCCGAGCAATGTACTGATCGGGAACGACGGGCCTCGCGTGATCGACTTCGGGATCGCCCGGGCGCTCGATCAGGTGACGATGATGACGTCGGGGAAGATGGTCGGGACGCCGCCGTACATGTCGCCTGAGCAGTTGACCGGGGAGGCCGTCGGCCCGGCTTCCGATGTGTTCAGCTGGGCTGTGACGATCATGTTCGCGGCCACAGGGAGACCGGCGTTCGGGGAGGACACCGTGCCTGCCGTGTTCAACCGGGTGCTCACCTTTCACCCGGACTTATCGCCGTTGCCGCCTGCGCTGCGGGGAGTTATGGGGACGTGCCTGAACAAGCGTCCCGAGGATCGGCCTTCCGCTTCTGATGTGATGCTGGCGATCGTGCATTGACCGGTTCCCGGAGTCCCGGGGTCTTGGGCGGCAGTCTGAGGACCTCCCCAGGAGCGGACCAGGTGCTCGCCCCGCGCGTTCGGAATCACATCCAGCAGTGGCAGAAGTCGGGTGACATCTCGCGGTCGGCGCCGCGCATCCGGATGCCGGTGGCGTCGGTAATCACCTGCCGGCCCGCCCTCGATCGACCGGGGACGGGCAGGCCTGCGGCCTCTTTCAACGCTCTTACGCGTTAAGGGGTGGCTTCGCCGGCGGCCTTGGTGAGGTTGAGGTACTCCTCGCGTGACACGCTGTGCACGGCCAGGAAGAGGTCGTGACGCTCTGCGAAGCGTTGTGCGGCTTCCGGGGACCACCGGCCCGGGAGATGGTGGAGGGGACGGCAGGGGCGGTCCAGGATGAACAGGCCGGTCAGGTCCTCGTATCGGTAGATAGAGGAGGCCGAAGGCTTCGCCCGGGGATTCGCCCATGGACAGGGTGGCCGTGAGTTCGAGGCCTTGGAATATCTGGAGTCTGTTGGAGGAGCCGCCTTTGATGGCTGAGCCGCTCGCTGAAAGCAGGAGTGTGCCTCTTCTTACCTGCAAGCGGCGGACCCTCGCGAAGACGGGGCGTAGGACCAGCAGCGCGGGGCTGAAGACCACCATCAGCCATTTGGCTTCGAGAATGTCCAGCAGAAATCGGCCTATTGAGGAGATGCCGCGCCAGGCGCTCCACATTCCCAGGGACGCCAGGTAGGCCATCAGCCCTATGCCGATGACTCCCGCGCAAATGGCCACCGGCTTGCGCCATTTGGCCGGTGAGAGTGGCGGGAGGCCGCGGACGCGCTGCCAGCCTGGGGCGCGGCCCGCCAGGACCGCACGTACGCGAGCCGGGAAGTGGGAGCGGGCGTCCACCAGCGGGATACCGGCCACATGGGCGAAGTGCGCCAGGTCAGGGCCGTACCAGTCGCCTGGCAGGTCGAGCAGGACCAGGCCGTCCGCGTCCAGGGCCGCCACGCCGTGGACAATCTGGGTTTCGCCCTTCTTGCCGCTGGTTGGCCGATGGCAGTCGTAGCGGTAGAGGCTGGCGGGTGTCACGCGTACGGAATGGCCCGAGGCGCCGTCGGTGACGGTAATGGTCCGGCCGTCCGACGTCAGGACGGTTTGCGGGCAGCGGCCGCCTTTTGTCGCGCCTGCTAATGGAACGAGTTGATTCAATGGTCATCCCCCCAGAGGCCCCCTGTGCAGGTATGACGAATAAGGGAAACGTAAAGTTTCCACACGCGACGCGGGGTCTAGATGAGGACCTTGATGACGCCGGTCAGCGCCAATTGAGCCAGGGCCAGGGGGACCAGGACGGCCCAGGCGAGTTTCTGGAGCTGGTCCTCGCGGAGCCGGGGGTACGTGACGCGCAGCCAGATCACGACGAACGACAGCAGGAAGACCTTGACCAGGGTCCACAGCCAGCCCGGGAGGAACGGGCCGTGCCAGCCGCCCAGGAACAGAACGGTGGTCAGGAACGACAGGACCACGATCCCGACGTACTCGGAGAGCATGAACAGCGCGAAGCGCATGCCTGTGTACTCGGTCATCGGGCCCATGATGATCTCGGACTCGGCGATCGGCATGTCGAACGGAGGACGGCGCAGCTCAGCCAGCCCGGCCAGGAAGAAGACGACGCCGCCGACCGCCTGCCACGGCAACCACCACCACTGCCATGCCTCCACGATGGCGGGGATCGACAGCGTGCCCGCGGCCATCGCGACGGAGGAGGCCGCCAGCACGAGCGGCAGCTCGTACGACATGAGCTGGGCGGCCGAGCGCATGCCGCCGAGCACCGAGTATTTGTTGCCCGAAGCCCAGCCGGCCATGATCGAGCCCAGGACGCCGATGCCCATGACGGCGAGGACGAAGAAGAGGCCGAGGTCGAGGTTCACGGCGACGAGGCCGCGGTCGATGGGGATGGCGATCAGCACGACCAGGTACGGGACGAGTGCCACGCCGGGGGCGATCATGAAGATGCGGCGGTCGGCCGCGGCCGGGATGACATCCTCCTTCTGCGCGAACTTGACCCCGTCGGCGATGAGCTGCGCCCAGCCGTGGAAGCGCCCCGCGTACATGGGGCCCAGCCGCGACTGCATGTGAGCCATGACCTTGTGCTCGGTCTGCCCGACGATCAGCGGCAGCACCAGGAACACGATGAGGATGACGACGAAGCTCAGCACCACTTCAAGCATCGGGCGGCCCCCAGTCGGCTGGGACTCCTGGTGGAAGCGTCTTGCGGCGGCTCGGGGCGCCATGTCCAGATTCGCCGGGCTCCTTGGCGCCGGGCCACGCCTTGGCCACGCGGGCGGCCAGGATGAAGTCCTTGCGGAGCGGGTGGCCCTCGAAGCCGTCGGGCAGGAGGAGCGGCACGAGATTGGGGTGGTCGTCGAAGATCACGCCGAACATCTCGTACGTCTCGCGCTCGTGCCAGTTCGCGCCCCGGTAGACGCCCACCGCGCTGGGGAGGTGGGGGTTCTCACGCGGGACGCGGGTGCGGAGCAGCAGGCGTTCGCCGGCGGCCGGGTTGTAGACGTGGGCCACGACGACGAAGGAGTCCGGTGGGTCGTCGACGCCGGTCAGCCAGTCGAAGAACGCGTAGCCGAGGTCGTCCCGGACGTAGGTCAGGAGCTCTGTCCAGTCGGTGGGCGCCACGTCGACCGTGGTGTCGCCGTACGACTCCGAGATCTCGGCGCGGTCGCCGCCGAACCGCTCCGAAAGCCGGGGGCCCGCGGGGTTCACGCGTCCTCCGCGTGAGAGCGGGACCACACGTAGCGGTCGCTGAGCTTCTCTCCGGCGATCTTCTCCTGGAGCTTCATGATGCCGTAAAGGAGAGCCTCGGGCCGGGGCGGACAGCCAGGAACATAGACGTCAACCGGGATGATCTGGTCAACCCCGTTGGTCACGCAATAGGAGTCCCAGTACGGGCCGCCGGTGTTGGAGCAGGCGCCGAACGAGATGACGTACTTCGGGTCGGGCATCTGCTCGTAGAGGCGCTTCACGGCCGGGGCCATCTTGTCGGTGACCGTGCCCGAGACGATCATCAGGTCGGCCTGGCGCGGGCCGTTCGCGAACGGGATCACGCCGAACCTGATGAAGTCGTGCCTGCTCGTCGAGGTCGCGATGAACTCGATGGCGCAGCAGGCCAGCCCGAAGTTGAACACCCACAGCGAATAGCGCCTCCCCCAGTTGAGCACGAAGCGCATCGGCTTGGGCGCCAACCTGGAGACGGGGCCCACCGTGGGCATCGGGAGATCCGTTGCTGCCATACTGTCCATTCTTACGCGAATCGCAGGTCAGGCAAAGGAAAGCACGCTAGGTCCAGGTGAGTACGCGCTTGCGCCAGGCGTACAGGATGCCCAGGGCGATGAAGCCCAGGAAGACGAACATCTCCACGAGCGTCGTCAGCCCGTAGCCCGGGGCGTCGAAGACCGTGGCCCACGGGAACAGGAAGACGGCGTCCACCGCGAACACCACGTACAGGTACGTGAAGACGTAGTAGCGGACCTGCGACTGCGCCCAGCCCTCACCGACCGGGTCGACCCCGCACTCGTACGTGGTCAGCTTCTCCGGGGTCGGACGGGTCGGGCGGAGGAGGCGGTTGGCCATCAGGGCTCCGGCCACGATGGCGACGCCTATGGCGAGTAGCGCGGCGACGAGTACATATGACCCGAAATAGCCGTCCATGCCGTGATCGTAACCCGACCCGCCATGGGCAAACACCCCACACGGAGTTACGCCCGCAAGCTGGGGCGGAGTCGGGGTTCCCGAGCACATGACCCGAGCCGGAAGCTATGGGCGGGATGGGGTCGTGAAGCGGTCAAAGTTTAAAGGCGTCTTGGCCTCGTTACCCAGCGCAGTCAAAGCCTCGGGAGTGATCATGCCAAGACGAGGTAAACAGGAAGATCGCCGACATACCCTGACATCCATGTACAAAAAGCGATTCTTCTCCGGAATCGCCCTGCTGGTCCTCTCGGCCTCCGGCTGCGGGCTGGCCACCTCCCCCGAGAGGAAAGTCGTGGTCCCGGCAGAGCCGACGATGATCGACTTTGTCGATCCCTCGTCCATCGCCGGCCTGTCCGCCAGAACGCTGACCGAGGGCCACTCCACCCGCGGCCGATACGTGCACATCAGCTACCCCGAGCTCAAGAACGCCCCCGCGCTGAACGAAACCCTGCGCACCCAGGCCGAGCAGCAGTGGCGCGAATTCCGCGGACGGACCCCGGACCCCTACGCCTACCCGCGGCCCGAGCTGAACGTGGAATGGCAGCTGGCCGCCGCATCCTCCCAGGCGATCGCGGTACGGCTGCGCACCGGCATGTTCCTGGGCGCGAGCTGGGGCAACTCCACCCGTACGTACTGGTTCGACCCTCGTGACGGCAAGGCCGTGGAGTCCAGCGGGCTGCTCGACGGCAAGAACGCCCTGAACCGCCTCGCGGGGCTGGTGAGGGAGCAGCTCAAGACACGCGGGTCGCAGGTCGAGCGGGACGGAGTGACGGCGCGGGGCGACCAGTTCGACTCGATGGCCTTCAACCGGGGCGGAGACCTGGTGGTCGAGTTCGACGACTGCCAGATCGGGCCGTGCTCGCTGGGACGGCTGGCCGTGGCGGTCCCGGAGCGGCAGGTACGGCCGCTGCTGTCCGTGTTCGGGCGGCGGGCCCAGTCAAGCGTGGAAGGGCGGACGCGGCTCGGCACGCCGGAGACGCCGTACACGCCGGGGACGATGCCTCCGTCGTCCGCGAGCATCCCGCCGGCTGCCAGCAACCGGGCCGGGACCGTTGACTGCGCCAAGGCCAAGTGCGTGGCGTTGACGTTCGACGACGGGCCTGGCTCATATACCGGCAGGTTGCTCGACATTCTGCGGGAAAGCCAGGCGAGGGCCACGTTCTTCACGGTCGGCGTCAATGCCGCCGCCCAACCCGAGCTGATCAGAAGGATGAGCGCCGAAGGGCACCTGGTCGGCAACCACAGCTGGGCGCACAAGGACCTGTCGAAGCAGGCGACCAGCAAGATCATCGACTCCGTCGGGCACACCGAGTCCGCGATCGAGGCCGCCATCGGGCAGAGACCGACGCTTCTGCGTCCGCCGTACGGGGCCGTGAGCCAGGCCCTGAGCGACGTCGCAGCCCAGAGGGGGATCTCGCTGGTCAACTGGGATGTCGACACCAAAGATCAGCTCGAAGAGAAAGCGGGCGACATCGTGGACCTTGCCGTGCGTCAGGCGCATCCAGGTGCGATCATTCTCATGCACGACATCCACCGGGAATCCGTTGACGCGGTTCCGGACATCCTCGAAAGGCTGCGCAGGAAGGGTTACAGCTTCGTCACCGTTCCTGAGTTGTACGGCTCGGCAGGGATGCAGGCCGGACGCCTGTACAGGTCGGGAAACGAGCTGCCGGGTAAGCAGCCCCTGACGTAACACACGTGTTGGGGGGACGTATAGTTGGCGTTCGTGACCCGAACCGCCCTCTTCGCCCGCCTGCATGTCGACCTCTGCAGGCTCGCGTCCGGGCTGTGTCGTCGTTCTCCCGCCTCAAACTGACGCCGACCGCGTTTACCCGCTCTTTGCGGGATACAAACGCGCGACCTTCCGAGGATCTAGCATGGAAACAGAGAACGCGCCCAAGGCAACGCGCATTGGCGCGTCGAGGAGGACTGAGCTGTGACCGAGCGTAGCGAGGGCGCCAATGAGCACAGTCGACCTTCGTTCATAGCGCCGGTGAAGGAGACGCTATGAACAAGCAGGTCCAGCAGCTCGACCGCGTGATCATCAGATTCGCCGGAGACTCCGGCGACGGCATGCAGCTCACCGGCGACCGCTTTACCGCGGGCACGGCGGAGTTCGGCAACGACCTGTCGACGCTCCCCAACTTCCCCGCCGAGATCCGCGCGCCCGCAGGCACTCTGCCCGGCGTGTCGAGCTTCCAGCTGCACTTCGCCGACCACGACATCCTCACGCCCGGCGACGCGCCGAACGTGCTCGTGGCCATGAACCCGGCGGCGCTCAAGGCCAACCTGGGCGACCTGCCCAGGGGCGCGGACATCATCGCGAACACCGACGAGTTCACCAAGCGCAACCTGCAGAAGGTCGGCTACGACGCCAACCCGCTGGAGGACGAGTCGCTCAGCGAGTGGCACGTGCACGCGGTGCCGCTGACCTCCCTCACCGTCAAGGCTCTCGAGGGCTTCGAGCTGTCCAAGAAGGACGCCGAGCGCTCGAAGAACATGTTCGCCCTGGGCCTGCTCAGCTGGCTGTACCACCGGCCGACCGAGCACACCATCACCTTCCTCGAGCAGAAGTTCGCGAAGAAGCCCGACATCGCCAAGGCCAACATCGCGGCCTTCCAGGCCGGGTGGAACTACGGCGAGACCACCGAGTCCTTCTCCGTCTCGTACGAGGTCAAGCCCGCCAGGCTCGCCCCCGGCGTCTATCGCAATATTTCCGGCAATCAGGCCTTGGCGTACGGTCTGATCGCCGCCAGCGTGCAGTCCAAGCTGCCGCTGTTCCTGGGCTCGTACCCGATCACCCCGGCCAGCGACATCCTGCACGAGCTGAGCAAGCACAAGCGGTTCGGCATCCGCACCTTCCAGGCCGAGGACGAGATCGCCGGCGTCGGCGCGGCGCTCGGGGCCGCGTTCGGCGGTGCGCTGGGCGTGACCACCACCTCCGGCCCCGGCGTGGCGCTGAAGGCCGAGACGGTCGGCCTCGCGGTCACCACCGAGCTGCCGCTGATCATCGTGGACGTGCAGCGGGCCGGGCCGAGCACCGGCATGCCCACCAAGACCGAGCAGACCGACCTGCTGATGGCCATGTTCGGCCGCAACGGCGAGTCGCCGGTGCCGATCGTGGCGCCGATGTCGCCGAGCGACTGCTTCGACGCTGCCGTCGAGGCCGCCAGGATCGCCATCAAGTACCGCACTCCGGTCATGCTGCTCTCGGATGGTTACCTGGCCAACGGCTCGGAGCCCTGGCGACTGCCTGAAGTTTCCGACTTGCCGGATATTTCGCAGCCTTTCACCAGCGCCCCGAACGGCGCCGACGGCGAGTTCCTGCCGTTCAAGCGCGACACCGAGACGCTCGCCCGCCCCTGGGCCATCCCCGGCACGCCGGGCCTCGAGCACCGCATCGGCGGCATCGAGAAGGCCGACGGCACCGGCAACATCTCCTACGACCCGAACAACCACGACCTGATGGTCCGCACGCGAGCCGCCAAGATCGCCGGGATCGACGTTCCCCCGCTGGAGGTCGACGACCCGGACGGCGACGCGAACGTGCTGGTCATCGGGTGGGGTTCGACGTACGGGCCGATCGCCGCGGCCGTCCGGCGGATCAGGAAGAGCGGCGGCAAGGTCGCCCAGGCCCACCTGCGCCACCTCAACCCGCTCCCCGCCAACACCGGCGAGGTACTCAAGCGCTACGACAGGGTGCTGCTGCCCGAGATCAACCTCGGCCAGCTCGCCCTGCTGCTGCGGGCCCGCTACCTCGTCGACGTGATCAGCTACAACCGTGTGCGCGGGCTCCCGTTCAAGGCGGAGGAGCTGGCCGGAGTCATCCAGGACGTGATCGACAATGACTGAGCTCCTGAACGGGAAGGGCCTGTCGCTCGTTCCCAAGACCGACGTGAAGCAGAGCCTGAAGGACTTCAAGTCCGACCAGGAAGTGCGCTGGTGCCCGGGCTGCGGCGACTACGCGATCCTGGCGGCGGTGCAGAGTTTCCTGCCGGAGCTGGGGCTCAAGCGCGAGAACATCGTGTTCGTCTCGGGCATCGGCTGCTCGTCGCGGTTCCCGTACTACCTCAACACGTACGGGTTCCACTCGATCCACGGTCGCGCGCCCGCCATCGCGACGGGGCTGGCCGCCTCCCGGCCCGACCTGAGCGTGTGGGTGATCACCGGTGACGGCGACGCGCTGTCGATCGGCGGCAACCACCTGATCCACGCGCTGCGGCGCAACGTCAACCTGAACATCCTGCTGTTCAACAACAGGATCTACGGGCTGACCAAGGGCCAGTACTCTCCCACCTCCGAGGTCGGCAAGATCACCAAGTCGACGCCGATGGGGTCGCTGGACAAGCCGTTCAACCCGATCTCGCTGGCCATCGGCGCCGAGGCGTCGTTCGTGGCCCGCACCATCGACTCCGACCGCAAGCACCTGCAGTCGGTGCTGCGCGAGGCCACCGCGCACCGCGGCACGTCGCTGGTGGAGATCTACCAAAACTGCAACATCTTCAACGACAACGCGTTCGAGCAGCTCAAGGACCCCGGCGTCCGCGACGACATCACGCTGCGCCTGGAGCACGACCAGCCGATCGTGAGCGCCTCCAAGGCCGTCGTGCGTGCGGCGAACGGCGGCATCGAGGTCGTGGCGCGTGACAGCGTGAGCGAGGACCAGATCCTCGTGCACGACGCGCACAACCCCGACCCGTCGGTGGCCTTCGCGCTCAGCAGGCTCGACGAGCCGGCGTTCGAGCACGTGCCGATCGGGATCTTCCGCCAGGTCGACCGGCCGGCGTACGACGTGCTGATGGCCGAGCAGCTCGAGGAGGCCGTCGCCCAGAAGGGTCCCGGCGACCTGAGCGAGCTGCTCATGGGTGGAGACACCTGGCGTATCGGCTAGTTGATGATTAGATGGAGCCGTCGGCCCGAACGGCTCCATCCACCACGGAGCGGCGAACGTTCAGGCCCGAGAGCGGTAGCTCGCGTGACCAGCGAGGGCCAAGTGAGCGCGACCATTCAACGCGGAGGTCAATCCACGATGTCGTATTGGCCGGAGACCGTGGTGCTGGTGACAGGGGCGGCCGGATTCATCGGCTCGCATCTGGTGACGCGCTTACGAGCGCTCGGCGCTCAGGTGCACGCCGTCAGCCGCCGCCCCCAGCAGGCTCGTCACGGCGAGATCTGGCACGTGGCGCATCTCAACGACGCCGGCGCGACGACCCGGCTTTTCCGGTCGGTACGGCCCAGCCTCCTCTTCCACCTCGCCGGCGAAGTCACTGGTTCGAGAGGTGATGAGGTCCTCCGCGCCACCCTGGAGAGCAACGTCATAGGCGGGGTCAACGTGCTGGCCGCCGCCCACGAATGCGGCGTCAAGACCGTCTTCACCGGCTCCATCGAGGAGCCGCGCCCGGGCAACGACCAGGCCCCGCCGTCGTCGGCCTACGCGATGTCCAAGTGGGCCGCCACCGGCTATGCGCAGCTCTACCATCGGCTCTGGGATCTGCCCGTCACCGTGCTGCGCCCCAGCATGGTCTACGGGCCGGCCCAGCCCGACATCACCAAGCTCGTGCCCTACGTGACGCTCTGCCTCCTGCAGGGCCGGCGTCCCCGGCTTACCAGGGCCACCAAGCTCGCCGACTGGATCTACGTCGACGATGTCGTCGACGCGTTCGTCCTGGCGGGAGAGTCGGACAAGGCGACCGGACACACTCTCGATATCGGGACGGGTCTCAAGACCCCGGCCCATGGGATCGTCGAGAGGCTTTATCGGATCATCGGTGCGAGCACGCCACCCGAATTCGGAACGGCCCCCGATCGCCCGCACGATATTATGCAGGTGGGCGACATCGCGCCTGCCGCGGACCGGCTCGGCTGGCGTCCTGTCACGGAATTGGACGAGGGGTTGCGCCGAACTGTCGATTGGTATCGATCGCAAGAATGTCACAAAGAATCGCACGCTTAGCCGCGTAGGCAGAATTCTGGGAGCATAGGGGTACTTATCTGGCCGGAGGAGCCCCTTTATGAGCCGTCTGAATGCCCTGCGCAGTCGTTTCGTGGACGCTCCGGACTCACTGGGAGCCAAGGCACGGGCGCGAAGGTGGCAGTGGTTCGCCGGCCGGTTCCCGGACCTCGACCAGATGAACGTCCTCGACCTCGGCGGTACGGCAGGGGCCTGGATGCGCGCTCCGGTGAGGCCGGCGCACGTACACATCGTCAACCTCGAGCAGCCGCCCACCGACCTGCCGACGTGGCTGCGAGCCGATGTCGCCGACGCCTGCGACCTGCCGCCCGCGATCCGTGGCACGCAGTACGACCTGGTGTTCTCCAACGCGGTGATCGAACATGTCGGCGGGCACCAGCGCCGGCAGCAGTTCGCCGACACCGTGCACGAGCTGGCCGAACGGCACTGGGTGCAGACGCCCTACCGCTACTTCCCGGTCGAGCCGCACTTCCTGTTCCCGGGGTTCCAGTTCCTGCCGCTCGCCGCACGGACGACGATCCTGCGCCGCTGGCCACTCGTCCACACCCCGACCTCCGACCGGGACGCCGCCCGCATGATCGCCATGGAGGTCGAGCTGCTCAGCGTGACCGAGATGCGACACTACTTCCCCAAATCCCAGATCCGCTTCGAACGGCTCGCCGGGCTGGTGAAGTCGGTCATCGCGATCCGCAGCTAGTCCGAGGCCGGCACGCTCGCGCCGCCGCTCTCCCAGGTGTTGCCTCGCCAGACGTTGCCCGGCCCGTCGGAGTCCCAGTACGACACCGGGCCGGCGGAGCCACCCTTCGGCCACACCCTCCGGCTGAAGACGTTGTCGATCACCTTGATATTCGACGACAGCCCCTTCGTGCCGGCGCCCGCGTAGAGCGACCAGCCGCCACCGGCCAGCAGGTTGCCCTCCACGGTGACGTTGCGGGTCACGCCGAAGTCCTGGAAGAGGGCGATCGCGCCCGTCTGGTCGAGCGTGTTGATCACGGTGTTGTGCCGGATGATCAGCGAGGTACCGGCGGCGGCGGTGCCGGTTGACATGATCATGTCGGTGTGGTCCCCGGAGTAGTACTTCGGGTCGTGCACATAGGAGTCCTCGACCAGTCCCTGGTCGGTGAGGATGCCGTTGGAGATCGTGTGGATGTCCACGCGGCGTACGGTGATCATCTTCCCCTGGTTGAGGATGCCGAACTGGGTGCGCTGCTTGCCGTTGCCGAAGATCTCGCTGTCCTCGACCTTGAGGCCCGAGAAGCCCTCGCGCTGGAGGATGCCCCAATAGTCGGTCTGCCCGCGCACTCGGGTGTTACGGATGGTCACATTGTCGGCCTCGACCGTGATGTCGCCGGTGATGTCCCAGCCGTCGATGACCTTGCCGTCTTCCTTGATGACGATCGAGCCGGTCTTCTTGACCAGCTCGGTGCCGGCGGGAACGCCGGTGTTACCGGTTCCGGGCCAGCCACCGCTCGGCGGCGGGGCAGTCGTGGACGTCTTGGTAGGCGTCGGCGTCGGGGTCTCGGTGGGCGTCTTCGTGGGGGTCGCCGTCGAAGTCTCGGTAGGCGTCTTCGTAGGAGTCTCAGACGGGCTCCTCGTCGGAGTCGCGGTCGGCGTCTTCGTAGGCGTCACGGTCGGCGTCACGCTGGGCGTCGTCGTCGGCGTCACGCTGGGCGTGGTCGTCGGCGTCGCGGTGCGCGTGGTCGTCGGCGTCGCGGTGCGCGTGGTCGTCGGCGTCGCGGTGGGCGGCATGGTCGGCGTCTTCGTGGACGTCTCGGTCGGAGTCGCGGAGGGGCTCGCGATCGGCGTCGCCGTACGGGTCGGTCTGCGCGTCGGCCGCGAGGTCGGCTTCTTGGTAGGCCGTCTGGGCCACCACCACGGACCCTTGGTCCGGACCTTCCCAGGCTGGGGTTTGTCGGTGGTGGGACGTGGCCGGGAACGCTGGCCACCCGCGGCGTGCGGTGAAGCCGCGACTCTCGCCCCGCTCGCGTCCGTCAGGACCGCCCGAGGCTCCAGCATGTCAGAGGCGACAATGCCGTATCCGCCGGCCAGCACCGCCACTGCGGAGACGCCGGCCAGGGATAACCACCCGATCCGCCTCTTACGCCTTCGATGCCTTGACACAGGCGACTCCTTCCGATCATGGCCACGCCGAGTCCCCCAAGGGGAGAGAGTAACCATGCCGGAAGCACCAAGAGGGGTTTTTAACGAAAAGGACTCGCTTTCCCCTCAATTCACAAGAAGCCCGACTTTCTCAGCTATCACCGAAAAAATCGACAAATGGTTGTCAGCCCGGTGTTACCGTCCCACCGTCTTCCCAGGTGTTACCCCGCCACAGGTTTCCGGGCCCGTCATTATCCCAATAAGAAACCGGCCCCGCAGATCCCCCCTTGGACCACACCCTGCGGCTGAAGACGTTGTCGATCACCTTGATATTCGACGACTTGCCCTTGACCCCGGCACCCGCGTACAGCGACCAGCCACCCCCGGCCAGCAGGTTGCCCTCCACCGTCACGTCCTTGACCACCCCGAAGTCCTGGAACAGCGCGATCGCACCCGTCTGGTCGAGCGTGTTGATCACCGTGTTGTGCCGGATGATCAGCTCGGTGCCGGCGGCGGGCGGCCCGGTCGACATGATCATGTCGGTGTGGTCGCCGGAGTAGTACTTCGGGTCGTGCACGTAGGAGTCCTCGACCACACCCTGCTGGGTCAGGATCCCGTTGGAGATCGTGTGGATGTCGACCCGGCGCACGTTGATCATCTTGCCCTGGTTGAGGATGCCGAACTGGGTGCGCTGCCTGCCGTTGCCGAAGATCTCACTGTCCTCGACCTTGAGCCCCGTGAAGCCCTCGCGCTGGAGGATCCCCCACCAGCCCTTGGTTCCCCGGACTCGGGTGTTGCGGATGGTCACGTTGTCGGCCTCGACCGTGATGTAGCCGGTCACCTCGACGCCGTCGATGACCGTGCCGCTCTTGGTCACCCGCATGGGCCCGGACTTGCGCAGTTCCAGGTCCTTGGGCACACCCGTGTTGTCAGGACCGGGCCAGGCGGGCGGCTTCGACGGCGGTGGAGAGCCGGGCTGGGACGCAGCCGTGGCGGGCTGCTGGGAGACGACCGGCTTCTCCTGGGCGCCGGAACTCTGGCACCCGCTCAGCAGCATGATCAGGCCCACGCCGAGACACCAGCCTCCGGCGTACGACCTCACTCGCCCTTGGTCTTCCGGCCGCCGACGAGGTCGGCCAGCGCGGGGGGCGTCCAGCGCTTGGCGACCTGGCGGAGGTTGCTCTTCCACGCCTCACCGGGCCGCTGCTTGAACAGCGTGGTGTGGTCGGCGGTGACCTCGTCGTCGGGCCTGCCGTTGGAGTAGTAGTAGAGCGCCATCGAGCGCCGTGCCCGGTCCTGCGGACAGGTGAGGGGGTCCGGGTGCCCGTGGTTGGCGTCATCGGTCGTGGCGAACAGCACGAACCGGTTGAAGACCGGGAGGATCTTGCCCTCGCACTCGGTCATGTCCTTGTTCCACAGCTGCAAGTGCCCGCCGTAGCTCTCTTCCCAGTCCTTGTTGAGGTAGAGCAGGCCGTTGAGCCGGCGGTCGAGGTTGAGCTTCCGGCTCTTGTTGAAGTCGGCGTGCACCTTGAGGAAGCCACCCGGCCGGATCTGGTGCAGGCCTCCGCCTTCGAAGTGCGGGTCGGAGACCAGTTGCGTGATGCCGGTCAGCCGCTCGAGGAACTCGACGAACACACCGCTGTTGAACTCCGCCAGCAGGTGCCTGGTGGCCGGTCCCATGCGCTCGGGATCGGCCAGCGCCAGCTTCACCTCGCGCGCGGTGTCGAACCGCTGCCAGGTGGCATCGCGCGGCTCGGGGAACTCCTCGAGCACGGGCTCCAGCACGTGGGGTGGCAGGAAGTCGTCGATGACCACGTGACGGAACGGCGAGGCCGTACGGAACTGCTCGGAATACTTGTCCGCCAGCGGGAACAGCTCATCCCGGCGAAAGGTGAAAGCCTGCAGATCCTGCATGAAATGTGTCTCCGTCTCTACGACACCGGCCCCTACCCCCTCATCGCCCCAGCTGTGTCATCTGTTACTTGTAACGATCCATTGCCGGGCCGCGATGGCGACATGTGACGTCCGGCCCTCCCCGAGTTGCGATCGTGATCGTGACCTACAACAGCGCGCCGGTCCTCGGCGGTTGCCTGGCCTCTCTGCCTGAGGGCGCTGAGGGGGTACGGCTGAGCGCCGTCGTCGTGGTGGACAACGCCTCCAAGGACGACTCGCTCCGCCTGGCGGAACAGGCCACCGGCCTGCCCGTCCATCCCGTGCAAGTGGGCAGGAACGCCGGTTACGCGGCTGGGGTCAACGCCGCGATCGCGGCGCTCGACCTCCATGAGCTCGATGCGATCTTCGTGATGAACCCCGACTGCCGCCTTCGCCCCGGTTCGCTGGCCGCGCTGAGCAAGGCCCTCGACCGTCCGGGCACCGGCATCGCCGTCCCCCGGCTGGTCAGCACCGATGGCGTGCTCCATCACTCGCTCCGTCGCGTGCCGGCCGTACGCCGTGCGCTGGCCGAGGCGCTGATCGGCGGGCGTCTGGCGGGCCGCATCGGCACGCTGGGCGAGATGATCGTCGATCCCGGCCACTACGAGCGGCCGGGCCCCGCGGACTGGGCCACCGGAGCCGCCATGCTCATCTCAGCCGCGGCGCTCACCGAAGTCGGCCCGTGGGACGAGTCCTTCCTGCTTTACAGCGAAGAGACCGAGTACGCGCTGCGGGCCGCGGACGAGGGCTGGACGCTCTGGTACGAACCCGCCGCGGTCGTCGAGCACATCGGCGGCGAGGCGAAGACCAGCCCGATGCTGGCCGCGCTGCTCACCGTCAACCGCGTGCGGCTGTTCCGGCGGCGCAGGGGCAGGATCGCGACTGCGGGCTTCTATCTCGCCGTTCTGCTCGGCGAGGCGATGCGGGCCGCCGCGGGCCGCCGCACGGCCAGGGCGTCGGTCGTGGCCCTGCTCAGACCCTCCCGCCGGCTGCGGACCCTACCTGGATGAGAGGAACACCATGAGAGTCGAGCATCTGGCGCTGGAGGGCGTGCTGCTGTTCGTGCCGACGCCGAGCCACGACGATCGAGGCTTCTTCACCAGGACCTTCGACGCCGCGGTCGCCGCGGAGCACGGGCTGGACCACACCGCGTTCGTCCAGGACAGCCAGTCACGCTCGCGCCTGGGCACGATCAGGGGGATGCACGGCCGCTCGGGCCGCGGCGAGGCCAAGCTGGTGCGGGCGGCGCACGGCGCCGTACTCGACATCCTGGTGGACGCGCGGCCGGCCTCACCGACGTTCGGCTCCCACATCACCATCCGGCTCGACGATGTGTGGTTCGCGAACCTCTACGTGCCGCCGGGGATCCTGCACGGCTACCAGGCGCTGACCGAGCATGCCGATGTCTGCTACCGCATCGACAGGGAGCACGACCCCGCCGAGGACCTGGCCGTCCGCTACGACGATCCCGACCTCGCGCTGCCCTGGCCGTTGCCGGTCGCCGCGATCAGCGAGCGCGACCGGTCGGCGGGCTCCTGGAAGGAGCTCAGGAGCAGCTTGTTCGCCTGATCTCCGCGCTCGAACCGCAGCAGCGCCCCGGCCGCGCCGACGAGCAGGAACATCACGCTGGTGATGCCGGGGAAGGAGAGCAGGTCGAAGGTGGCCGCACCCAGCAGCGGGATCACCAGGCAGGCGGCGATGGTCAGCCCCAGGTTGCGTACGTTCGGGTCGGTGCTCAGCCGGCGAACCCAGAGGGCGACGACGATCCCGCACACGATCACGCCGACGAAGCCCAGCACGCCGACCACCCCGGTCTCGACCAGTGACAGCAGGTACTGGTTGTCGAACACCTGATGCTTGAAGGGATACCAGGTGCCGAGCCCACGGCCGAAGATCGGGCTCTTGACGACCTCCCGCATCGCGAAGGGGTAGTCGTGGGTTCGGTAGATGATGCTGCTGTCCTCGCCGGCGCCGGCGAACAGGTTGTAGAACGTGCCAAGCAGGCCCGGCGCCAGGACCTTCATGAACCCCAGGAACACCACGAACGCGCCGATGGTGACGATCCGGCGCCGGTTGGACCAGCCGATCAGGAGTATCAGCCCCGCCCCCGCCAGGCCGAGCACGGCGGTCCTGGAGACCGAGAACATGAGGCCGGCCGCGATGATGACGGCGCAGATCCACCAGCGGGTCGCGGCCTGACCGCGGCTGCGCGCCTGGAAGCCGAGATGCGCGGCCAGAGGCAACAGCATCGCCGACACCGCGCCGAACTCGATCGGGTGCCCGAGCGTGCCGGCGACGCGGCGCAGGTCCGATCGGGAGATCACGGTCGGCACCTCCTCGACGGAGGAGTGGCGGAGCCCGGGGATCTGCATGTACTTGGTGAGGTCGAAGTCGAACCTGAACTGCAGCAGGGCGACGATCGCCGCGAACGTGCCACCGATCACGACCGCCTTGAGCACGAAGTCGAGGCGCTCGCGACTGCCGATCCCGTCGCAGGCCACCAGCAGCAGGCTCACGTAACCCAGGTAGAGCACGAACGTGTGGTCGGCGAGGTTGAGCTCGTCGGAGGGCAGGTACAGGTAGGTCGTGTACCCGTAGACGGCCAGCAGGAGCATGCCGTACACGAAGATCGAGGTGCGGACCGGATTGCCGCCCTTGGCCACCCCCGTCGTGCTGATCATCTGCGCGCACACCCACACCACGCCCAGCGCCAGAGCCATGATCTCGGCGGGCGTGAGCGACAGCGGAAGCCCGGCCACCGCCAGGCGGGCCGGGAGGATCAGCAGGAACAGGACGAACAAGCAGACCAACGTGGCGCCGTCGGCGCGGCGCGGGAGGACGGTCGCGCTCATCCTTCGAGTCCAGCCAGTGACCGCGTTCCGTTGCTGGTGACCGGCTCGAGCCGCATGGGCTCACCCATGGCCGGGCGGCGCGCCCGGCGATGGCGGGCGAAGCTCTCGGCTGCGAAGGCGGCGAACAGGCTCATGAAGAACGCCAGCGCCCCGGTGACCACCGCGGCGCGCATCCGGCTGCCCTTCTTCTCGTCGGGTTGGGTGGGCGGCACCACGACGGTGGCGCCCACGTAGGTGGTGGGCGGCGCCTTGACCTGCTGCTGCCGGTCACGAAGCTCCTGCTGGGCCAGCGCGGTGACCTTCACGACGATGCCATGGGCCAGCTCAGCGCTCGGCGCCTCGCAGGTGATGACGATGAAGGGGGTCGCCGGCATCATCTCGGGGTTGGTCCCGCCGCTGGTGATCTTGAGTGTGACGTCGCCACCGATCGGCGCGCCGACCTTGGCGGCGATCTGAGGGGTGTTCAGCGCCTGGATGAGGATCGACGAGGTCATGCTCAGCCCCTGGTCGAAGGAGACCAGGGGGTTGGTCCGCGGGTTGGGGAACTTGGGGTCGCTCGGCACGCTGCCGCCGGTGACCGGCAGGGTGAGAACGAGCGCCGAGCTGGAGATGAAGGTCTTGGGCGCCACGGCGAACACGCCGACGGCTCCTACGACCGTGAGCAGGAAGGCCGGAATCGTCACGTACCAACGCTTGAACAGAACTGTCGCCGTCGCCCAGAAGTCCATGGCGGGCCTCATCCCTCGCCGTCGTCCTGGTTCGCCTTCCTGGGCCCGGGCACGGGAGACAGGGGCTCCCCCCGGTAGGCGGGGAACTCCATGGTGGCGGAGCTGTCATCGTCGAGTTCCGGTAACTCGACTGGTTCGCCGACCGGCGCTTCCACCGGCGCCGAGGGTGCTGCCACGGGAGCTGAGGGTTCCGGCCGCTGCAGCGGCTTGGGCGCGCGCCTGACCACCACGCCGTAGGCGATGCCGAGGCCCAGGAACAGGCAGAGTACGGCGCCGCCGATCGCTCCCTGCCAGTTCACGCTGTAGTCGGCCTCGGGTGTGGACGGCGGCACGATGTCGGTGGAGGTGATGAAGGTGTTCGCCGGAGCGCCGAGCGTCTTCTGCCATTTGAACAACTCGGTAGCCACGCGCTGGCGTGCCGCCATGAGCACGGCCAAGGCCTGCCGCGGAGACTCGCTCTGGACCCTGATGTAGATGTAGGGCCCGTTGATGTCCAGGACGTTGGGGTTGGTGCGCCCGTCGTCGATCGTGATCTCCGTCGGGCCGTTCTTGGGCGCGCCGAGCTGCGTCCAGACGTCCTGTGTGTTCATCGCCAGGATGACGATGCTGGCCCCGGTCTTGAGCGCGTCGTTGAAGGAGAGGAAGGGGTTGGTGAGCCCTTGCTTGGTCTTGTCGGTGGAGACGGTGCCTCCGTTGACCGGCGTGGCCAGAACGAGGGAGACGTCGGTCGTGTAGTGCGCCGGGATGACGGCGTACACCACAACACCCACCAAGATCGAGAGAAGGATCAGCGGCGGGCCAATGAATTTTCGTCGGAGAAGACCAAGAAACGCCTTCCAGAACTCCATTTTGGTACGTTCCCCCGCATCAGCAATGCTTGCCCTATAGCGGACCATCGCCCAACCACGGGCAGACGTTACATCCCCACAGAACGGTTACATCGCCCGAAGTCGGAGCGATAGACCAACGACTACGGCGACGGGGGTTTCCAGTGGGGCTGACAGTAGAGCGTCCGGCAACGCGGGAAAGGCTCGCCGGACTCGACGGCTTACGGGGCCTGGCCGCGTTGTTCGTCGTCCTTCACCATTGCTGGTTGCTGTCCTTTCCCGGATTTCCGGTCAACGACGCGCCCGGGTGGACGGGATGGCTGCTCTACGGCCATTTCGCGGTCGTGGTGTTCATCGTCCTGTCCGGCTTCTCGCTGGCGGTCTCACCCGCCCGGTCCGGCTGGCGGCTGGGTGGCATCCCCACGTTCTTCAACCGCCGCGCCTGGCGCATCCTGCCGCCGTACTGGGCGGCGCTGCTGTTCAGCCTGGTGATCGCGTGGACGGTCATCCCGCAGCCCGGGCAGCAGACGCCCACCGGGCAGTCGGCCCTCATCTACGGGCTGCTTCTGCAGGACGTCTTCGGCTCCCCCAGCCCCAACGGGGCTCTGTGGTCGATCGCCGTCGAGGCGCAGCTCTACCTGGTGTTCCCGCTGATGCTGCTGGTCCTGCGCAAGATGGGCGCGGCGGTGATGCTCGGCATCGTTACCTTGATCGTCGTGGCGGTGGGCGCGCTGGCGCCTTCCGTACCGGCCGTGGATCTGCTGATGCGGCTGACTCCCCAGTTCGCCGCGCTCTTCGCCATGGGCGCGGTCTGCGCCGGCATCGTGCGCGCGCAGGAGCGTACGAGCCGCCGGGCCTGGCACTGGTTCGCGGCGGCCGCCGCGGTCCCGGTGCTCCTGATGATCGTGGTGGCCGGGCCGGAATGGGTGGTCGCGAACTTCTTCTGGGTTGATCTGGCGGTCGGCCCGGCCGCCGGGTTGTTGCTGACCGGTGTGGCGACGGGCAAGCCGGTGTGGCTCGTACGGCTGCTCGACACCGGTCCACTGCGGCGGCTGGGCTCCTTCTCCTACAGCCTCTACCTGATCCACTCGCCGCTCGTCGTCATGGTGAACCGGCTCGTCGTAGCCCCGCACGTGCCACGCGGCATGCCGGCGTTCCTCCTCACGCTCGCCCTGGCGGTGCCGGTGAGCGTGGGGGCTGCGTGGTTGTTCGCCTCGGTCTTCGAACTGCCCTTCCAACGGCACCGGAGCTGGAAGGGCCTACGCGACGCCGTACGTGCGCGGTTGGTCAGGTGAGCTTGGCCAGCGCTTCAGCCTCGTATTCCGCTGCGAGCTCCTCCGGGATGCGCGTCAGGTCGTCGGCGCGGTAGAAGTCACGCAGGGTGGTGCCACGACAGGTGGCGTCCACGTTGGGCGCCGCCGCGCGGGACCGGACGTCGTCGATGTGGACGGTGCGGAAGTCGATGCTGAAGCGGGTCCTGCCGGAGGTGTTGGCGACGGTGGAGTGCAGGTGCGCCCCGGAGAAGAGCATCATGCCACCCGGCTCCGGCACCAGCCGGAGCTCGGTCTCGAGGTCGAGCGCCTCCTCCGGCTTGGGCTGCTCCCGGGTGTCGCTGTAGATGTGCCGCGCGGCGGTGGGCCGGCTTACAGCGGTCCATTCCGCGTAGTCGTAGCGGCCGCTGCCGTTGCGTACGGGGCGGTCGAAGTACTGCGGGTGCAGGGCGAAGACGTTCTCCGGGACCACCTCGTAGACGGGCATCCACCAGTTGACCTGGCAGAACGGCGCGGCGTACCAGCAGTCGCGGTGCGCGTGGTAGGCGTAGGAGATGCCGGAGTCGAGGTAGTGATCGGCGGTGGAGGTACGCAACCTCGGCACGTCGAAGTAGGTCTTGTCCAGCGCCATGCCCAGCTCGTCCAGCAGCGCGGCGATGATCTTCTTGCTGGTGGGGTGGTGGATGAAGCGCGGCTTGAGGTCCGCGAGCAGCGCGGCGAACTCCTCGACCGGCATCTCGTGCTGGGCGGTCTGGGGGTCGCGGCCCTCGAACGCCTCCTCGATCAACTCGCGGGCGAACTCGATCAACTTGGTCGAGGCGGGCGTCGCGGAGTAGAGGAAGACGTCCCCCAGGAAGATCTTTTGACGCCGAACATCATCGTTAATTCGGCTATTGGCTAATATAACGGACATAGCGAGATATTCCCCCTCGCGTCGTTCTTTTACCTTCTCTCGCCGTAGCCCACTGGTTCGTTACAGGGGAATTACAGGGGGAGCTGTGTCTCTGTGTCCGGCCTGCCCACGTAGACCGAGTAGTCCGGGTGATCGAAGCGGTGCAGCGCCTGGATGTTGTCGTTCCAGGGGGCGGGAACCGCGCGCTTGTGCCGCAGACCGTTGATCGGGGCCAGCTTCATCAGCTTGTTGTCCTGGTTGAACTCCCGGATCGCGCTGAGCTCGCCGACATAGTCGTTGTGGATGATCTGGTCGTCGTCGCCGACGGTGTCGTCGAGGTAGCAGAACACGCGGGGCAGGAAGTACTTGTGGTCGCCCCTGAACAGCCTCAGCGCCGCCGCGGTCGAGGAGTAGAAGTCCACGTCTATGGAGACGAACCCGATCGGCGCCGGCCGCTCGTTGTCGAGGAACTCGCCCACGGTGTCCTCGATGTTCCCCAGGATCAGACTCGCCGTTCCCAGACGAGCCCGGAGGGCGACGACGTCCATGACGAAGTCGCCTTCGCGCCAGATGTAGGGCAGGTCCCGGTAGTCGGTGGGTTTGGGCAGCCCGGCACCGGTGTCGAAGCCGTAGACGTCGATCTTCACGCCCGAGGCGGCCGTCGCCAGCGCCGCCATGCGGTTGAGCTCGACCATGCCCGCGCCGCCCGCGACGCCGAACTCGACCACGCTGATCCGGCCGACGCCGAGGCGCCTGGCCAGTTCGGCCGCCTGCTGCACGCCGTACGCGTAGTGCGGCCTCGGGTAGAGGTCGAGCGCGCAGCGCAGCTCGTACGAGCCGAACGGCAGTCGCCGCATGATGGCCAGCAGGATCCGGCCCGGCTGCATGAGCAGCCGCACGATGCGAATCAACACGGGGAGATCACCCTTTCGAGGAGACGAGTCGGGTGGCCAACCCGGCGAGTTTGCGGCTGCGGTGCGCCAGCATCTGCTGCTGCCGGCGCCAATAGGTACGCAGCAGCACGGCGTTGGCGCGGCTGCGTTGCCCCGCCGACAGTTCCGTGATGCCCAGGGCCCGATGCATCGCCCGGAACTGCAGCGTGGTGGCGAAATGCGCGGTCCAGGCCGGGACGCCGAGCGCCGCGGCGATCCCTGACAGGCGCCGCTCGCGCAGGTTGCGGTGTGCGAGCACCTCCGGCACGTGACCCCAGGGCGCGGTCAGCGCGAGCATGGTCGCGTAGACCTCGTCCTCACGGATCATCAGCGGTCGCGGCACGGCGGTCACCCGCTCCCGCCGCATCAGGCCGTAGAGGGGATCGAGTCCGTGGTGCTGGGTGGTGACCACGTCCCACAACTCGTCCAGGCGGTCGATGGGATCGTCGGAGAGCATCCGGGTGCCGCGGTAGCGCGGCTCATGGACCGTCCCGTCCGCCCCGGTGTACCTGACGTCCGAGGTGACCAGGATGAGCCGCTCGTCGGCCAGGAAGGGCTCCAGGGTCCGGGAGACGTAGCCCGGTTCGAGGAGGTCGTCGTCGCCCATCCAGCGGAAGAACTCTCCCCGAGCGCGCCGGAGCACCTCCACGAAGTTCCCGACCACGTGCAGATCGCGTGGCTGCCGGTAGTAGGCGATCCGGCTGTCCTGCCTCGCCAGCTCGCGGCAGAGCTCCTCTGTGTCGTCGGTGGAGGCGTTGTCCGAGATCACCACCTCGAGCTCGGTGTGATCCTGGGCGAGCGCCGATCGCACGGCCGCCTCCAGGCGGTCCGCACCGTTGCGGACCGGAATTCCGATGGACACCAGCATCGCTTCTCCTCGAGGTCATCGCGCGCGGGCGGGAAGCAGCCGCACCAGGCGATCGCTCACAATGTGGAACTGGTCGCGGGTCACCACGACCAGCACGTACGCCAGCAGGCCGCCTCCACCCGCCACGACGAGCTGGATGAAGAAGCTCCCCTGGGTCAGCATCGCGAGGCCCAGCATGACGCCCGCGCAGATCAGCGCACCGACTGCCGGCCGGACGAGACCGGGCAGGACCGGCGCGAGCCGTACCCCGGCCCGCTGCACGGCGAGCATGGCGAGCGGAAGGGCGACCACCACCGCCGCGACCGCCTGCCCGATCGCGGCGCCCCGGATGCCGTCGAGATTCGTGCCGACGATGACCGCCGGGATCATCGCCGCCGCGTGCCCGAGGTTCATCCAGACCGTCGAGCGGGTGGCACCCTGACCGTTCAGGATGTCGAGGGCGAAGGCGGTGAGCATGCGCACCACCATCAGGACCGCCAGGAACCGCAGCACGCCGGCGGCCTGCTCCCACTCCGGGCCGTAGATGAAGATGATCAATGAGTGCGCGAGCACCGCCATGAAGACGGCCAGCGGCAGCACCATGGCGATGAGCAGCGGCACGGTTCTCTGGACGCCGAGCGACAGGGACTCCTCGTCACGCTCGGCCAGCCGGGAGAAGCCGGCGATCGACACCATGCGGATGGCGCTGCCGATGATGCCGGGCACCCAGCTCGAGACGTTGAACGCCATCAGGTAGAAGCCCAGCCACTCGTCGCCCATGATGTTGCCGACGATGATGTAGCCCACGTTGAGCAGCATGACCTCCAGCGCGATCCCCGCCGCCGAGGGGATGCCGAACCTCAGCAGCCGGGCCGCGATCTGCCGGTCGAACCCGAACCGGTAGGGCAGCCGCGCGTAGATCAGCATGAAGACGCCGGTGACCACGGCCCCCGCGAGCTGCCCCCAGGCGAAGCTGTACGCCCCCGCCCCGTTGACCGCCAGGATGATCGCCACCGGCGCGTTGACCAGGAAGCCCGCGAGGACCGCCTTGGCGTTCTTGCCCGTACGGAACCAGCGCAACAGGGCCGCGCTGCGCACCGCCGTGACCGCCTCGACGAGGATGACCGCGGTGAGGATCCGCACCACGGGCGTGGCCTCCTCGCTGCCCGCCAGCATCGAGAAGTACGGCGCGCCCGTCCAGAAGATCCCGTACAGGCCCAGCGCGGAGATCATCGTCAGGGTCGTGGCCGTGGGCGCGATGTCCTCCAGCCGCCCACGCCACTGCACGACGGCCGACATGACGCCGACGTCCTTGATCACCATGACGAACTGGGTGGCCGCGAGCGCGACGGCATAGGTGCCGAAGTCCGCCGGCGCGAGGAGCCTGGCCAGGATCAGGCCGAGGATGAACGAGCCCGCGCGGGTGACCAGTGTGCCGATAAGGCTCCACACCGCCCCCCGGCCCGCCTTGCGCCCGATGTCACTGATGTCTGGGCCCGTTTGCTCCACCATGCCCGCCTAACTCGGCTCGCTGATCCGCTCCAGCCAGATCTCCCGCCAGAACGGGACGAACGCGCGGGGGCAGTTGGATTTGTAGAAGCCGTCACAGACGATCCCCTCGAGCGCGATGCAGGGGTTCTTCATCTCCAGCATCTTGCCTGTCTTCTCGTCGATGCAGCGCTCGACGCGGGCGGTCACGCGGGCGACGCGCCCGCACGAACGCGCCATGTCCTCCTCGAATCCCAGACCGCGGTTGAACCCCTTGGTGCTCAGCGTGGCGACGATCTCTTCCTTGGACTTGATCCGGACCAGCTCACCCGGCTGAAGGTCGATCGTGCCCGTCGGGGTGGGGCCGGTGTGCGGACCCGGTCGCACGAAGCCCCACGCCAGGCCGCCCTTGATGCGCAGCGGTCGTGGGAACTTCCTGGAGAGTCTCTGGTAGCGGTTGAACAGCCCGAAGAAGAGCGTGCGGAGGGTCGATGCGATTCCGGCGTTCCCCACCTGGACGTCTGTGACGTACTGCCCCAGGTCACGGAACGGGAGGCGCTCGGGGGCGGCACGCAGCAGCTCCGTCGCCTGGCAGCGGAAGCGTTCCTCGCCGTCCGGCGCCGGTTCCTTCCGGGTGTTGACCTCCAGGATGGGCAGCAGCGGCCGTTCGACGCGGACCGGCTCCGAGGTGGGCGGCCCGTCCACCCGCCTGAGCCAGGCGGACTTCCAGTAGAGCAGACAGGCGGTCTGGCAGCCGCCATGGGCCGAACCGTCGCAACGGGCGGCCGTCAGGTGGACGGCGTCGTCCATCCGCCGCATCCCGGTCCCACTGATCGTGTCGCAGAGCTTGTTGGCCACCTTCTGCACGGTGAGCCGCTGCCCGCAGAACTTCAACATCTCCGGCATGAAAGGGAGGCTGTCCAGCTCGCCCTTCTCATCGAGGGTGGCGAGGATCTCCTCCGCGCTGAGGACCTCGACCACGTCGCCGACTTTCAGCGCCAGATTCAACCCATACACTCCTTCACCAGGCCCGCGTTCCGCAGGGCATGTGCCGCTTCCGCCAATGCCTGGAACGGCAGGTTCGACCGTTCCGCGATGTCCAGCAGGCTGTTCAGGCCGTCGGAAAGGTTCAGCACCCACAACATCGCCATCTGCGCCTGTTTCGTATCACTGCGCCCGCCAAGTGACCCGTACAGGCCGCGTGTCCCCAGCTGAGGCTCGCCGTACGGACTGAGGTTCTGGTAACGGCGGTTGCCCTCCAGGACCCGCACGGCCGTCCACAGCGTCTCCAGGGTGTCCTCCATCGCCTCGGGGCGCACGAAGTCGGGATTGTCAGCCGAGGTGTGATATTCCGGGTAGCTTCCGTAGGGCGTCCTGGTCAGCGAGCCGACGGCGAGGTTGAACCCCGGCGAGCAGTACTGCCGCTCGTCGTAGCCGTACGGGGAGAAGTCCAGGATGGTGTGCGGCCTGTCCTTCAGCACATGTGCGAAGACCTGGTCGATCTCGGCGTCGCCACGCCTGCTGCGCTTGTAGGTGATCGCGCCGCTGTCTCCCGCGCAGGCCAGGGTAACGCCGTGACTGATCCGGCCGGTGTTCTCCCGGTTCAGCGCGAGCCAGGTGATCGCGCCGATGGTGCCGGGCGCGAAGATGAACCGATAGGTGTACCAGGGATCGGTCAGCCGCCGCGCCAGCGCGACGGCCACCGCGACCCCGGCCAGGTTGTCGTTGGCCAGCGAGGGATGGCAGATGTGGCAGGAGATCAGCACCTCCTGGGAGCTGCTGCCGCGGATCACGTGCTCGCCGTAGGTCAGGTGCCCGTCGGCGAGCGTGGCGTCGATCTTGACCTTGTACGGCCCGTCCGTCAGCCGGTCCAAGGTGTTCTGGCTCAGGCAGAAGCCCCAGGTCTCGGCGTAGTAGCTGGTCCGGTACGGGATCAGATCCGGCTGGTCGGGCAGGGTGTGCAGGTGCGGGCGCAGCTCCTCCAGGGACATGGTCGCCTCGACCGGCACGCTGTATCCGACGACGTGCAGGTTGGAGTCCTGGAAGTCGACCACCTTGTTGCCCGCGGCGTCCATGATGTAGGCGTCGCGGATGTTCCATTCCCGGGGGATCGTCCAGTCGAGGACTCCGGTCCCTGTCGGCACCTCGGTGATCTCCAGCGGGATCGACTCGCCGATGATCTCCAGGGTGCGCCGCAGTCCGGCGCCGGTGATGCTCCGGCACAGCGGGTAGAGCCGCCGTACCAGGTTGTGCATCTCGCTTCCGGTCATGGTCGTAGGGTGTCGTCGACGGTGCCCGCCGCGCGCCGGTCGGCGAGCCGGGCCAGCCTGGTGAAGCGGCGTTCGAAGTCCTGCTTGGTCAGTCCATATTCGCGGTAGGCGTCGATCAGCTCCACCGCCCCCGCCTTGACCGTCCAGCGGGCCTCGTAGCCCAGCGCGGCCCTGAGCCGGGAGAAGTCGACGCGGTAGGAGCGCGGATCGGCTCCCGTCTCGCCGGTGATGGTGAGCGTCGATCCAGGCACCGCGGCGACGACCTCGGCCGCGATCTCGGCGACGGTCACGTTGTTGACCTCGGTGCCCACGTTGAAGGCCGTCGCGTGCACGGCTTCGCGAGGCGCGACGAGAGCGGCCGCGAACGCCTCGGCGATGTCCCTGGCGTGGACCAGCGGGCGCCAGGGGGTGCCGTCGGACAGCACCCGGACCTCGCCGGTCAGGTGCGCGTGGCCCACCAGGTTGTTCAGCACGATGTCGGCGCGCAGCCTCGGAGAGAAGCCGAAGGCGGTGGCGTTGCGCAGGAACACCGGCGTGAAGTGGTCGTCGGCCAGCTCGGCCAGGTCGTCTTCGACCCGCACCTTGGACTCGGCGTACGGCGTCACCGGGCGCAGCGGCGCGTCCTCGTCCAGCAGGTCCTCGCCTCCGGACGCACCGTAGACCGAGCAGGTGGAGGCGTACAGGAAGCGGCGCACGCCCGCCTCCTTGGCCAGCCGGGCCAGCCGGACGGAGGCGTGGTGGTTGATGTCGTAGGTGAGGTCGGGCGCGAGCGCGCCGAGCGGGTCGTTGGACAGCGCGGCCAGGTGGACCACCGCGTCGAACCCGGCCACGTGGTCAGGGCCCGCGTCACGCAGGTCCACGGCGTGCGCCTCGATCGTCTCGGGCGCTGGGCCGAGCAGGCAGTCGGCGAACAGGCCGGAGTCCAGGCCGACCACCTGGTGCCCGGCCTCGGCCAGCATGGGGGCCATCACGCTGCCCAGGTAGCCCTGGTGGCCGGTGAGAAGTACCCGCATCAGTTCTCCAGATCGACGGTCAGCTTGGATACGTGGAACGCCTCGGCATAGCGCGTGTGGCACTCGATGCCGCGGATGCGGGCCAGGCCCAGGAACGCCTCGCGGTCGTACCAGGGCCTGTGCCGCTGGGAGGCGTAGTGGCGCTGGAGCAGGTCCACCTTCAGCTCCGCCACCTCCTGCGTGAGTGGCTGGAACACGGCGGGCGCGGCGAGGTCGCCGTCCCATTTGACGATCTCGTAGCCGAGCGTCAGGTGGTCGCGGAAGGCCGTGGGCACGAGCTTGGCCAGCCCCCGGTGGTCCTGGTGGGCGTCACCCCGCCAGGGCGCGAAGATCAGGCCGGGCTCGGTACGGGCGCGCAGCTCCTCCACCGCGGCCTTGGCCTCCTCCCACCTGGCCGGCAGGTAGCCGTCGGGCAGCTTCAGCACGGTGACCCGGAGATCCGCGTCCGGGCAGAAGTCCGCCAGCGCGGCGCGCTCCTCGTACTCCCGCTCGGTGCCGCCGCCGGACAGCACCAGCGCGTCCACGCGGATGCCGGGGCGGGCGGCGCAGATCGTCAGCAGGCTGCCGCCCGCGCCGATCGCCAGGTCGTCACAGTGGGCGGCGAGCGCCACGATGCCGGTGAGCCGCCCTGGGCTCAGACCGATCACCGGGACCGTTCCCACAGGGCCCACGGGCGCTCACCGCGGGAGTAGGCCTCGTCCAGTTCCATCCGCTGGTTCACGGTGTCGGTCGGCCGCCAGTAGCCGCGGTGCGGGTAGGCCAGCAGGCGTCCGCGCTTGGCCAGCTCCACGCAGCCGTCGGCGACCAGGTCCCCGTTCTCCGGGATGTGCTCGAAGACCTCCTGGGTCAGCACGAAGTAGCCGCCGTTGACCCACACCGGCATCTCGCTGACCGGCGAGATCCCCCCGACCAGGCCGTCCTCACCCACGTCCACGCAGTGGAAGGTCTGGGACGGCGGCACGACCATCATCGAGGCGGCCGCGCCCGTTTCGACGAAGCGGTCGATGATGTCGGGCAGCGGCGCGTCGGTGAGCACGTCCGCGTAGTTGGCGAGGAACATCTCGTCGCCGTCCAGGTAAGGGCGGACGCGGCGCAGTCGTTCGCCGATCGGGGAGTTGGTCCCGGTCTGCACGAACGAAATGGACCAGTCGGAGATGTCGCTCGACAGCAGCTCGACCTTGCCGCCACGTAACACGAAATCGTTGGACGTGGCCTCCTGGTAACCGAGGAAGAAGTCCTTGATGTGGTGAGCGCCGTAGCCCAGGCACAGGATGAACTCGTTGTGCCCGAAGTGCGCGTAGTACCGCATGACGTGCCAGAGCAGCGGTCGCGGGCCGACGAGCGCCATCGGCTTGGGCACCTCGCCCGGCACCCCGGTCCTCATGCGCGTGCCAAAGCCTCCGCAGAACAGGACGACCTTCACACGACCTCCAGGTGTGGGATCGGGAAGACCAGACGGCCTCCCCATTCCTGCACATAAGAGAGCTGAGCGGTGAGCTCTTCGCGCAGGTTCCACGGCAGGACCAGCACATAGTCGGGACGATCTTGAGCGATGCGCTCCGGCGGAGCGATCGGGATCCGGGTGCCCGGAGTGAACCTGCCGTGCTTGTAGGGGTTGCGGTCGACCGTGTAGGCCAGCAGGTCCTGGCGGATGCCGCAGTGGTTGAGCAGCGTGTTGCCCTTCCCCGGGGCGCCGTACCCGACGACCGTCTTGCCTTCTTCCGCGGCGTTGATCAGGAAGCGGAGCAGGTCGCGGCGGACGCGTGCGACCCGGTCGGCGAAGTCGGCGTAGCCGGAGAGATCGTGAAGTCCGGCGGCCTTCTCCCGCGCGAGCACGTCGAGCACCCGCTCGGACGGGCTCCCCGACGGCCGCGCCCACAGCCGGATGGATCCGCCATGGGTGGGCAGCAGCTCGACGTCCACCAGCGTCAGCCCGCCACTGGCCAGCGCCCGCTGCGCGGAGGCGACCGTGTAGTACTGGAAGTGCTCGTGGTAGATCGTGTCGTACTGGTTCAGCTCCATGAGCGTCAGCAGGTGCTGGACCTCGATCGACACCCATCCGTCATCGGCCACCAGGGCGCGCAGCCCTTCGGTGAAGCCGATCACGTCGGGGATGTGCGCGTAGACGTTGTTGGCCACGACCAGGTCGGCGGGACCGTTCCCGGCCCGCACCGCGGCGCCCGTCTCCGGTGTCAGGAACGCGGTGAGCGTCGGCACGCCCTTGTCCTTGGCCGCCTGTCCCACGTTGGCCGACGGTTCGATGCCCAGGCATCTGATGCCGCGTTCGACCACGTGCTGCAGCAGGTAGCCGTCGTTGCTGGCCACCTCGACCACGAACGACGGCTTCAAACGTTCCACAGCGGCGTCGGCGAACTGCCGCGCGTGCTCCACCCAGGAGGCGGAAAAGGACGCGAAATAGGCGTATTCGGTGAATGTCTCTTCAGGCGTGATCAGCGGTGGTATCTGAGCCAGCCAGCAGCTGGTACAGACCCGCAGGTGAAGTGGATAGGTCAGCTCGGGCTGGTCGAGCTGCTCCTCGGTGAGGAAGAGTTCACAGGGCGGTGTCGCCCCGAGATCCACCACGCCGACCAGGTCAGCCGAGCCACACAGCCGGCACGATGTTTTCAACAATGGGCCCCACCCGAAAAAGACAAGATTTCCCCCTTTGGCAACCCACAGCCGTACTTCGGGTGAGCGCCTAGGAGTGTTACAAGTGTCTTCATGAAACGCCTGAGCATCGATGGAGCATTGCTCTACACCCCCCGCATCCACAGCGATCCACGGGGCGACTTCCTGGAAGCCTTCCGCGCCGCCGACCTGCGGGAGGCGCTGGGGCACTCGATCGAGCTCGCCCAGGCGAACTGCTCGGTCTCCAGACGTGGCGTGCTGCGCGGCGTCCACTTCGCCGACGTCCCGCCAGGTCAGGCCAAATACGTCATGTGCGTCTCGGGCGATGTGCTGGACGTCGTCGTGGACGTGCGCGTGGGCTCGCCCACCTTCGGCCAGTGGGAGGCGGTGCGGCTGGACGACATGTCGCGCTGCGGGATCTACCTCGCCGAGGGCTTAGGGCATGCCTTCCTGGCGCTCAGCGAATCGGCCACGGTCGTCTACTTCTGCTCCACCGCGTACGACCCGGCGCGTGAGCACGGCATCCACCCGCTGGATCCGGATCTCGGCATCGAATGGCCGCTCGACGTGGAGCCGCTCCTCTCGGCCAAGGACGCCGCGGCGCCGACGCTCAAGCAGGCTCTCGACGCAGGGATACTGCCATCGTGGTGAGCGTCGTGATACCGGCCCACAACGAGGCCAAGGTGATCGGCCGTCTGCTGGACGGCCTGCTCGGTGAGGCCGCGCCGGGCGAGTTCGATGTCGTGGTGGTGGCCAACGGCTGCACCGACGGCACGGTCGCCGTGGCGCAGCCGTACGATGTCCGCGTCCTGACGACGCCGGTCCCCTCCAAGCGCGAGGCGCTGCGGATGGGCGATGAGGCGGCGCGTGGATATCCCCGGCTGTACGTGGACGCCGACATCGAGCTGAGCACCGCCTCCGCTCGCGCGCTGGCGGCCGTGCTGGCCGCGCCGGACGGGCCGCTCGCCGCCGCACCCGAACGGGAGCTGGCGCTGGCCGATCGCCCATGGCCGATCCGCGCCTATTACGCGATCTGGACACGGCTGCCGCACGTGCGTGCCGGGCTGTTCGGCCGGGGCGTCATCGCGGTGAACGACGCGGGCAATGCACGCGTCCGTGCCCTGCCACCGGCGATGGCCGACGACCTGGCCGCCTCGCTCGCGTTCTCACCCGACGAGCGCGTGATCGTGACCGGCGCCCGTGCGATGATCCAGACTCCGCGTACGGTCGGCGATCTGCTGCGCCGCCGGGTGCGCGCCATGACCAGCGTGAGCGAGCTGGAACAGACCACGGCCACGGCCGGGGAGCGCACGGGTGTACGCGACCTGATGGCCATCGTGGCCAAAGAGCCACGCCTGGTGGGCGCGGCGGTCGTCTTCGCCATGGTGGCCGTGCTGGCCAGGCGGAGAGCCGCCCGCGCGATCCGCGCGGGCGACTACACCACCTGGCTGCGGGACGAGAGCAGCCGGGCTAACTGACCGGCGTGTTCATGTCGGTGGTGATCTGTGCCGCGGTGAGCGCCTTGTTGTAGACCCGCACCTCGTCGATGAGACCGCTGAAGTACTCACCCGAACCACTGTTGCCACCGATCCGCAACGGACTCGTCCCGGTACGCAGGTTGCCACCCGTCGGGTTGGTGGCCACCTGCGTACCGTTCACGAACATCCGCAACGTCGACCCGTCATACGTGGCCGCCACATGACTCCACGCATTCAACGGCAGATTGCTCGCAGCCGGCGCGTTCGCCCCCGACGACGTATAGATGAACGCCGCCGGACCACTACTCCCACTCCCCATGATCGCGTAAGCCAGATCGGCGCCGAACTCCTTCATCAACACCGTCCGCCACCCCGACACACTGGTCGGACGGACCCACGCCTCCAACGTCATCCCGCCGGTCAACCGCAACGAGCTCGAATCGGCCACCGTCACCCAACTCGACGTGCCGTTGAACGACAACGCCTGACCGTATTTGCCGGCCGACCAGGTCGCCGAGGTGGCCGTGCCGTTGTTTCCGTTGCCGGAGGTGTCGGCGACGGCGGTGCCGGTGCCCGCGTTCATTCCGTAGGCGGCCACCAGGCCGCTGACCGTGGGCGGCTGGGTCACGACGGCCGACGCCTCGTTGGACGACGGGCTGGTGTTGCTGGACCCGTCGAAGGCCACGACGCGGTAGTAATACGTGCCCGCCGCGACACCTGAGTCGGTGAAGGACGTGCTCGCGGTCGAGCCCACCTGGTTGGCGCCGGATGGGGTGAATCCGGCGGTGGCGGAGCGGTGGACGGTGTACCCGGTCACGCCCACGTTGTCGGTCGAGGCCGTCCAGCTCAGCTGGGCGCTGCCCTGGCCGCCGGTCGCCGCCAGCGAGCCCGGTGCGGTGGGCGCCTGAGTGTCGGGCGGTCCCTGCTGGCCGACGGGCGTGTTCATGTCGGTGGTGATCTGTGCCGCGGTGAGCGCCTTGTTGTAGACCCGCACCTCGTCGATGAGACCACTGAAGTACTCACCCGAACCACTGTTGCCACCGATCCGCAACGGACTCGTCCCGGTACGCAGGTTGCCACCCGTCGGGTTGGTGGCCACCTGCGTACCGTTCACGAACATCCGCAACGTCGACCCGTCATACGTGGCCGCCACATGACTCCACGCATTCAACGGCAGATTGCTCGCAGCCGGCGCGTTCGCCCCCGACGACGTATAGATGAACGCCGCCGGACCACTACTCCCACTCCCCATGATCGCGTAAGCCAGATCGGCGCCGAACTCCTTCATCAACACCGTCCGCCACCCCGACACGCTCGCCGGACGCACCCACGCCTCCAACGTCATCCCGCCGGTCAACCGCAACGAGCTCGAATCAGCCACCGTCACCCAACTCGACGTGCCGTTGAACGACAACGCCTGACCGTACTTGCCGGTGACGGCCCATGTGGTGTTCGCGACGGTGCCGTTGTTGCCCATGCCGGAGGCGTCGCTGACGGCCGTGCCGGTGCCCGTGTCCATCGCGTACGCGGCCACCAGGCCGTCCGGCGCCTGTGACCGCTGGTAGGTCGCGGAGTAGGTCGCCGCGGTGGCGGGCGCGGTGATGTTGTGGTTGGCCGCGCCGCCGTCGGACCAGGAGGTGAGCGTGTAGCTGAAGCCGTCGGCACTCTGCGGCGAGGGTGCGGAGATCGAGTTGTGCGAGCCCACGATCACCGTCCGGGTGAAGGGGGCGACGGTCTGCTCACTGTTGAAGCCGAGTTGCAGCCCGGCGGGCGCGGTCTGGAAGGTCAGGTTCACCGTCTTCGGCTGGAGTGTCACGCTCTTGGTGTCGGTGAGGCCGTGCGCGTCCGTCACGGTCAGCCTGAGCTCCAGGTGAGAGGGATATTCGTGGTCCGGTGGGGCGAAGGACCCGCTCGTGCCGGTGAATGTGGTGATCTCGTGCTCGTGGCAGGTGCTGGGGCAGTGATGCATGATCAGCTTCCACGACATCCGCGACCCGGGGATCGTGCCGTCCTGGGCGTCCGTGCCGGTGCCGGAGAACGAGATCGTGTCCCCGACTGCCCAGGTGAGGGAGGACGACGGGGAGTTGATGGTCGCGGTCGGCGGCGTGTTGTTCACGTTGATCGTGACGGTGGCGTCTCCCTGGCCGCCACGCCCGTCGTCGGCTCGCAGCTTCACCACGTAGGAGCCCGGCTGGGTGTAGGTGAAGGACGGGGTGGCCGAGGTCGAGTCGTCGAAGTCGCCGTCGCCGTCCAGGTCCCACCGGAAGGTGAGCGGGTCGCCGTCGGCGTCCGCGGATCCGGCGGAGGTGAAGTTCACCGCGAGCGGCGCGTTGCCCGACGTGGCGCTCGCGCCGATGACCGCGGTCGGCGGGACGTTGTTGTAGATGTAGCGGATGATCTGCCCGTTGGTGAAGTCGACCGCGAAGAGGTCTCCGCCGGGGCCGGTCTGCAACTCCACGGCGGGGATGCCCGAGTCGAACGTGGTGACGGTCGCCGGGTCGGGCAGGCCGCCCGCGCCCTTGGTCATGACCCAGACGCACGATCGGCTGTAGTCGGAGAAGAACATCGCGCCGTCGTAGGAGTCGGGGTAGGAGCCGCCGTTGTAGAAGGCCACGCCGCTGGAAGAGGAGCCGCCGGACGGGCACGGGTCGTTCGGCGCGGGCTTGGAACCGTGGTTCCAGGAGAAGTACGGCGGCGTGTGAGCCGCCGCCCCCGCCGCGTACAGGTTTTCGCAGAGGGTCAGGTTGAGATTGTCGTACCCTCCCTGCCGGGCGGAGCCCTCGTAGCAGGGCCAGCCGAAGTTGTTCACCTGACCGGTGGGGTCGGCGATCCGGTTGATCTCCTCCCACGTGTTCCAGCCGACTTCACCGGCCCAGACCTCGCTGGTGCCCGGCCGGATGGTGAAACGGAACGGGTTGCGCTGGCCGTAGGCGATGATCCTGGCCACGTTGGGATCGCTGCTGCCGGCGTTCGGGTTGCCAGGAGCGGCCGCGCCGGTGTCCGGGTCGATCCTGATGATGCTGCCGTTGAGGCCCGCGGGGTCACCGCCGGTGCGCAGGTCCTGCGAGCGCAGCGCGCCGCCCTCGGCCGCCGGCGGGGTGAGCGCCGTGCCGACCGGCGACGGCGGGTCGCCGCAGGGGTTGTCCGGGGTGACGTCCGAGCTGGTCAGGTTGTCCTGGCCGTAGTCGGCGAAGTTGAAGCTGGCACCGTCGCCGCCGCTGGCGTAGAGCATGCCGTCGGGGCCGAACTTGAGGTCGCCGACGGAGTGGCTGGGATGCTGCTGGCACCAGTCCGTGATCAACGGGGTCTCGGCGCCGGTCGGGGAGATCACCGACAGGCGTCCCGTGATGAGGCAGCCGTCACCGGTGGCGCCGGGCGGGGTCGGGCAGGGGTCACCGCTCACGCCTGCCGTCCCCCAGCGTGGCGCGGTGCCACCGGGCACCGCGTCGTAGGAGTACAGGACGTAGATGCGCGGGTCGGCCGGGAAATCGGGGTGCAGGGCCATGCCGAGGAGCCCGCGGTCCCAGAAGTTGTGCACCTGCGTACGCAGGTCGGCGTAGATCGTCGGCGTGGTGTCGGTGATGGAGCCGAAGACCTTGATCAGGCCGCTCTTCTCGGCGACGAACACCCGGCCGTCCGAGGCGAACTCGATGTTGGTCGGGTTGGTCAGTCCGCTGAAGACGACCTGTTTCTGGAAGCTGCCCGGCAGCGCCTGCGCGGCGGACGGCGCGATGAGTGCCAGGCCGGTGGTGAGCAGCAAGACAGATAGGAGCGCATGGCGAAGCCGCCTCAACACGAGAACCCCCTTGAGCCGAAACTCCCCCGAGCCCTGAACTCGATCTATCGCACTGATTCAGGCGGAAGTCACGAGGCCTGTCCACATGTGGCCAGCCAGGCGTAGAGCAACCACCCCAGCTCGTACGGCCGGCACTCCCGGTCAACGGCAACCGGCGGATAGACCCGGTCCAGCAGGCCGAGGCGGATTCCCCGATGCACTCCCGTCGCCGCCGCCCGCAGGCCGCGCACCAGTTTGCGCGGATCCGCCCTGGCCTCCTTACGCCACGTCAGGGCGAGCTCGTCGAGCACGAAGGCGGGCCGCTCGATCATCCAGTCGAGTCCCTTGGAGATCTCCGCCACGTAGGCGGTGCCCCCAGCGTCGGCCAGATCGAGCAATGCCATCGGCCCCATCGACAGCTGATGAACGCTGTAGACCGGATACCCCTCGACCACCGACCCGGTGCGGGCGTCGTAGTGCCACCACCACTCCCCCTGCGGCCCCTGGGCCTGGCAGATGCCCAGCGCCACCTGCTCGGCCGCGCGCAACGCCTCGGCGTCCCCGGCGGCGGCGTGCAGCCTGGCCAGCGCCTGCAGCGGGTAGACCTGATCGGCGAAGCAGCCCACGTGGGCACGATAGCGGGGGACCAGCGGCCCCTTCCCGAGCGCGTGCGGGTAGAGCCGGTTGCCCGCCAGCCCGCCGAGCAGCCGCTCACGGGCGCGCTCGACCCGGCCGTCGGTCACACCGGCCGCGACCAGAGCGGCCAGCACCCACGCCGCTTCCACGGTGTAGATCTGGGCACCCGCGTCCAGCTCCGCGAGACGGCTCAGCGCCAGATCGAGATCGGCGTGCCCGGCCTCCGCAGCGGCCCAGCAGGTCAGCGCGGCATCGCCAGGCCCCGTCACCTCCGGCAGCCGTTTCACCAGGTTGCCCACCAGGTCGAGGAGGGTGTCACCGGCCAGTGCCGCCCGCTGCCGCTCCTCCTCCAGGTGCGCCACGCCGAGCGCGACGATCGCCGAGTAACGGATGCTGCGCCCTTCAGGCACCGCCGTCCACGTCCCGTCGGCGTCCTGGCGGCCGCGGCGGGTGAACACGAACTCGCCGTCGGCGTATCCCGGCGGCAGCCCGCGCACCGCCAGGTCCACCATGCCCGTCACGAAGTCCTGATGTCCGGAGCTCAGCAGAGCGATCCGGTGATCCGTCACGTCGTCTCCTCGATCCTGCGTCTGACACCGGCCCACTCCCGGACGACCAGGAGCAGGAATCTGCCGTTGGTCCGCACGTAGCGCGGTCCGAGCCGCAGCGGCTCCTGCAGCATGCGGTAGAGCCATTCCAGGCCCAGGCGCTGCCAGCCCAGAGGCGCCCTGCGGGTGCGCCCGGCGAGCACGTCGAACGAGCCGCCCACGCCGTGGATGATCCGCGCCTGGGTGCTCTCGCCCCACTCGCGGATGAAGATCTCCTTCTTCGGCGAAGTGATGCCCAGGAACAGCAGGTCGGCCTGGGACTCGGCGATCTCGGCGGCGACCTCGGCCGAGTCCTCTGCCCGGAAATAGCCGTCACGCGAGCCGGCGATGCTCAGTCCGGGATAGCGCAGCCGTACCTCTGCCAGGACTCCGGCCAGCACCTCATCGGTCGCACCAAGGAAATAGGCGCGGTAGCCGCGCCGGCCTCCCTCGGCCATCAGCTCGGTGAACAGGTCGATGCCCGCCACCCGCTCGGGAAGCCGGTGACCGAGCATCCGCGCGGCCCAGACCACCGCCTGCCCGTCGGCCAGCACGAGATCGCTGTCGAGAACGGACTGCCGCAACGCGGCGTCCGTACGCATGTTGACCACCTTGGCGGCGTTCACCACGCCGATGGTGAGCCGCCTCTTCTCCGAGACCGCCGCCACGCACTGCGCGATCACCTGGCTCATGGTGAGGGCGTCCAGTGCGGTGCCGAACAACGTTTTCCTGGAAGCCTGCTCCGGCAACCTCGTCATCCATCCCCCTGGGTGTCCATGACATATCGGTCCCAGCTCCGGAAACGTGACATCACGGGAGAACCAGCTCGGTGAGCGTCGCGCGATGGTCCGTCCGGGGCATCCGCAGGGTCTGGAAGCTCCGGATCGCGATCCGGCGATCGGCCAGCACATGGTCGATGGCCACCTTCGGGAACAACCGCGGTTGCTCGTAGTAGGGCCAGGTCATGGACAGCCCCTTTCCGGTGACGTCGGCGGCGTCCCGGTAGCCGGTGGCGATCAGGTCACGGAGCACCGCGTGGTCCAGGGTGGAGTTGAAATCTCCGGCCAGCACCCGCAGCCGCCCGCCGGCGGGTGGCAGTGCCCGGATGCTCGACGCCCAGCACGCCGTACGCCAGCCCTCGGAGGGCGCGCACGCGTGGACCGCGACGAGGTCCACCTCCCGCCCGCCCGGCAGGGTGACAACGGCGGGCAGGTGGCGCGGACTCCCTTGGAAGGCGGGGGCCGCGATCGGCGCGTCCGCCGGCCGCAGCGGGTAGCGCGAGTAGATCGCCGCCCCCTCGGAGTCCGTCCCCGGCAGGACGATCTTGTACGGCAGCAGCCTCCCCAGCCCGAGCTCCTCCACCCGTTCCCTCATCAGGTCGGTGAACTCCAGCAGGTTCAGCACGTCCGGCCGATCGCGCTCGACCGCGTCGACCAGGACGGGCGGCAGCACGGAGGAGTGCAGCAGATTGACGGCCATCACCCGCAGCACCGGACCTGCGGCGGGCGGGTTGCGCGCCGGCACCGCGCGTGGCAGGACGGCCACCGCGAAGGCGCCGGTCACCATGAGGGCGGCCACCAGCAGCGTCCCGGCGCGCTGGAAGGCCGCGAAACCCAACGGCACCAGCGAGAGGGCAGCCGCGTAGGGAGTGAACGACACCAGCTGGGACCAGAAGAACTTCGGCTCCCATCCGCACAGGCGCAGGCTCGCCCACCCGGCGAGCGCGGCCACCATGAGCCACAGCACCGAGTCTCCTAGACGACGCTGCACTGGCGCCCACGCATCAGCACCGGCCAGGCCGCGTGCAGCGCCTGGCGCCAGTGCCGGATCGGCTCCCCCCGGGTGTGCGCGAGCACGCTGTTGGCCGGGCGCTTGGCCGGGAGAGGGTAGGCGGTACTGGGGATGGGGCGCACGCGCTCCGGGTCTGCGCCGAGCAGCTTGAAGATCTCCTTGGCGAACCCGCACCAGGTGGTCTCGCCCGCGCTGGTGCCGTGGTAAACGCCCGGGGAAAGATCAGACTGCGCCAACCGGACGAGGTAGTCCGCCAGGTCGGCCGTCCAGGTCGGTTGCCCGCGCTGGTCGTCCACCACGTCGACCGTGGGCCGCTCCCGCGCCAATCGGATCATGGTCTGCGCGAAGTTCCCGCCCTCGGCCCCGTACAACCAGGCGCTGCGCACCACATAGTGCCCGAGCTCCAGCGCGGCGCGCTCCCCCGCCAGCTTGGTCCGCCCGTACGCGTTGACCGGGCCCGTCAGGGCGTCCTCGCGGTATGGCTTCTTGGCGGTCCCGTCGAAGACGTAGTCGGTGGAGACGTGCACCAGCCGCGCCCCGGCCAGATGGCAGGCCTCGGCCAGCCAGCGCACCGCGTGCCCGTTGACCGCCAGCGCCTCGGCCTCGTGCGTCTCGGCGTCGTCCACGGCGGTCCAGGCGGCACAGTTGATCACGGCCCTGGGCCGGTAGGCGGACACGAAGTCGCGTACCGCGCGCCTGTCGCGCAGGTCCAGCTCGGCCCGCCCGAGCGCGAGCACCGGCTCGCCGGTCAGCGCCGCCCTGTCGAGGACGTCGGCGGCGAGCATGCCGCCCGCCCCCGTGATGAGCCATCTCACGCCGCCTCCCCAATCACGCGGTCCACCAGTCCTCGTGCTCGGCGTACCAGCGGACCGTGTCCTTCAGCCCCTGCTCGAACGAGATCTCGGGGCGGTAGCCGAGCCCTCGCAGCTTGGCGTCGTCCATCGAGTACCTCCGGTCGTGACCCTTGCGGTCCTCGACGTACTCGACCGCGTCCCAGTCCCTGCCGCAGGCTTGGAGCAGGCGGCCGGTCAGCTCCTTGTTGGTCAGCTCGGCCGTGCCCGCGATGTTGTAGACCTCGCCTGGCTCGCCCTTCTCGGCGACCAGCCGGATGCCGGCGCAGTGGTCCTCGACGTGGATCCAGTCGCGGATGTTGCCACCGTCGCCGTACAGGGGGACCTTCCGGCCGCGCAGCAGGTTCGTGACGAACAGCGGGATGAGCTTCTCCGGGTACTGTCTCGGACCGTAGTTGTTGCCGCACCTGGTGATCGAGACGTCCAGGCCATAGGTGATCGCGTAGGCGCGGGCGATCAGGTCGCCACCGGCCTTCGAGGCCGCGTACGGCGAGCGCGGCCGCAGCGGCGCGTCCTCGTCCCACGAGCCGATGTCGATGGAGCCGTACACCTCGTCGGTGGACACCTGGACCACCTTCGGGACCTCGGCCTCCAGGCACGCCTGGAGCAGGGTCTGGGTGCCCAGCGCGTTGGTGCGCATGAACTCGGCGGCGCCCTCGATCGACCGGTCGACGTGTGACTCGGCCGCGAAGTTCACCACCAGGTCGTGGCCGGGCACGACCTGGCTGAGCAACTCGGCGTCGCAGATGTCCCCGTGCACGAACTCGTGCCGCACCCCTTCGAGGTTGGCCCGGTTGCCGGCATAAGTGAGCTTGTCCAGCACCGTGACGTAGACATCGTGCAGATTGCGGACGAAGTGAGAGCCGATGAAGCCCGCACCGCCTGTCACCAGAATCCGTGTCATGAACTGATCTGTACCTTGCTGTGATCGCCCAGCACGAGACGGTGGGCTTTGGGGGTATTGGGCGCGGGAGTGACCTCGACGTCGTGGCCGATCAGCGACGACTCGATGCGGCCGACCCCGGCGATGGAAGCCCTGGGTAACACGATCGAATACTCGATCTCGCTGCCGGTGACGGCGCAGTCGGCGCCGATGGAGGTGAAGGGGCCGACGTAGCTGTCCCGGATCCGCGCGGCCTGGCCGATGATCACCGGGCCGACGATCCTGGACCGCTCGACCACGGCCCCCTTCTCGATGACCACCCGGCCCACCAGCTCGCTGACCTCGTCCACGTGTCCGCGTACCCTGGGCTCGACCGACTCCAGTACCAGCCGGTTGACCTCCAGCATGTCGGTGACGTTGCCGGTGTCCTTCCAGTAGCCGGAGATCACCGAGGACTCGACGCGCAGGCCGGCCTCGATCAGCCACTGGATGGCGTCGGTGATCTCCAGCTCGCCCCGCCAGGACGGCTTGAGCTCCGCCACCGCCGCGTGGATGTCCGGGCTGAACAGGTAGACGCCGACCAGCGCCAGGTCGCTCTTCGGCCGCGCGGGCTTCTCCTCCAGTCCGACCACGCGGCCCTTGGTGTCGAGCTCGGCCACCCCGAACTGGCGCGGGTCGCCGACCCTGGTGAGCATGATCTGGGCGGCGGGCCGCTCGCGGGCGAACCTGTCGACCAGGCCGTTGATGCCGCCCACGATGAAGTTGTCGCCCAGGTACATGACGAAGTCCTCGTCGCCGAGGAACTCTCGGGCGATCAGCACCCCGTGCGCCAGCCCGAGGGGTGCCTCCTGCCGCAGGTAGGTCACCTGCAGGCCGAACGCCGAGCCGTCACCCACGGCCGACTCGATCTCGGCCTGCGTGTCCCCGACCACCAGGCCGAGCTCCCTGATCCCCGCCGCGGCGATCGCCTCCAGCCCGTAGAACAGGACCGGCTTGTTCGCGACAGGGACCAGTTGCTTGGCCGACGTGTGGGTGATGGGTCGGAGCCGTGTGCCCGATCCCCCGGCGAGCACGAGTGCTTTCACCGCTAGTAAGCCCCTTCTCCACGGGTGACGACGGACCAGGTCTTCCAGAGGATCTGCAGGTCGAGGATGAGCGACCAGTTCTCCACATACCGCAGGTCGAGGCGTACGGACTCCTCCCACGTCAGGTTGGAGCGGCCGCTGACCTGCCAGAGCCCGGTCATGCCCGGCTTGACCACCAGGCGGCGGCGGACGTCGATGCCGTACTTGTCCACCTCTTCCGGCAGCGGTGGGCGCGGGCCGACGAGAGACATCTCGCCGCGTAGAACATTGAGCAGCTGGGGCAGCTCATCGAGCGAGTATTTCCGCAGGAAAGCGCCTACCCGAGTGATTCTTGGATCGTTCCTAATCTTGAAGAGCACCCCGTCGAACTCGTTCGCGTCGAGGAGTGCGTCCTTGAGCTGCTCGGCATCCGCCACCATCGTACGAAATTTCACGACCCGGAACTCTTTGCCGCCTTTTCCGACGCGAGTCTGGTGGAACAGCGCGGGCCCCCTGCTGGTGAGGCGGATCACCAGCGCGATGGCCAGCAGCGGCAGCGCCAGGAGCAACAGCGCCACCGTCGCGACCAGGCGGTCGAACACGGTCTTCACGACCTGCTTGGTGCCGTCGAACTCGGGATGCTCAAGGTGCAGGAGCGGCATCCCCGCGACCGGCCTGATGCTGATGCGCGGCCCGGCCACGTCCATGAGCGCGGGAGCCACGAAGAGATCGGTACGCGCGGTCTCCAGGCTCCAGGCCAGGCGCCGCAGCGTGGCCCCGTCCAGCTCCGGGCAGGCCAGCACGGCCACGGCGTCGGCCCGTTCGCGCTCGACCACCGCCGCCACGTCGCCGAAGGAGCCGAGCACGGGGATGCCGTCCAGATCGACGTCCATCGCGTGCTCAGGAAGGCAGGCTCCCACCACCTGCATTCCGTGATACGGCTGACGCCTGAACTGCATCACCAGGTCGAGAATCGACTCCCGATGCCCTACCGCGATCACCTGACGCATGTAGTCGCCCACCGCTCTCTTCCGGTGGAGACGTTTACGCATCCGGTAGCGGTAATAGAGCGTGGAAAGCAGCGCCAGCGGCAGCATCGCCATCACGAAACTACGCGCGATGACGGTCTGCGTGGCGTAGGCCATGATGGCGACCGTGGCCATCAGGCCGACGCCGCCGTTGAAGACGGCCTTGAACTCCTCCGTTCCCTCGCCGTGCGCGCGCTGGCGGTACGCCCCGCCCATCATGAGCGCGACGGGCCAGGCGACGATCAGGCCGAATCCGAGCATGAACTCGACCACCGGAATGAACACGCCGGCCATCAGCCGGATGCCGAGCACGCATACGCATGCCAGCAGAGCGCACATCGTGTCCCCACATAACAGGAGCCGTAGGTACGCGCGCGTCCAGATGCTCGACGCGTGACGCGGCACGGCCCCGAGGAGCACGACAGCGGACTCCCCAGTCCCCACCCTCATAGCACCACCCTGACAACTCTGTGCACCGCGATAACTGGACGTTCCTTGAACCACATGGGTTGACAGGTCCCACGCACAATCAAGGGCGGCGGCCCCCAATAAAGAGTAAAGATCCATTCCGACATGGGGAATAACGTCAAATGTCCACAACTGGACGAATGTCGGGTGGTCTTGGGGCTTGACGGAACGGTCCATAAGTGCAGCGGACCCGCTGAGAAAATGTGCGGTTTACGGCAACATTTCGCCAGGTTGTCGCGTTACGAGCCCGCTAGTCGTACTCCAGGTCCGGCAATGCGGTCGGCGGGTCCGGACTGCGCCAGACGACCACAACCCCGTCATGCGCGGAGTCGGCGGCCAGGGTCAGCCGTTCGAGGTCGAAATCCGGCAGATAGCGCAGGCGCGCCAGGAACGTGGCGTCCGTGGCCGAGCGCGGGACGACGCAGCCTTCGCCGTCGCGGTCGAGCAGAATGTAGAGGACGTCTTCTCCGGATTCGGTGACGACACGGACCTCGACCACGTCCTCCCATGCGAGAGCCTCGACGCTACCGTCCGCGTAGTGACGAGTGACGCCCTCTTCCGTGACATACACGTAGGAGTCCGGCATCGGATTGCCGTGCATGGCCGCGATTCTTGCGAGTTCCGGGGCTGTCCCGCAAGGGTTCGCGCGCAATGGTGCGCCTCGGCCCCTCAGGCGCCGCCCCATGAGTGGCTGAGGTGCGCCGCGACCGCCGCCCTGGCGGCGTCCTCCGGCCCGCCGGCGATCGCGTCGAGCAGCTCGCGGTGCTCGCGCACCAGCACGTCCCTGTCGGTGTAGACCTCGCGCAACCGCACCAGCCCGAGCCGCGTCTCGGCCGCCAGGACGCCGTAGAGGCGCTCCAGCCGCGGACTCCCCACGGCCTCGATCAGTGCCTGGTGCAGCGCCATGTGCTCGGCCACGCTCTCCGACCAGGGCGCGTCGGCAGGCAGCGCGGCCATGCGGTGCAGGGCGGACTCGGCCTCCGGCACCCGCCGCCCGGCCATGGCCCGCGCCATCAGGTCTTCGAGCGGGCGGCGTACGTACATGAGATCGTCGAGGTCCGAAAGCGTCACCTCTGGGACATAGGCGCTGCGGTTGCGCTCGCGCCTCAGCAGTCCTTCGTGGACGAGGCTCGCCAGCGCCTCCCGCACGGTCGGCCTGGCGACGCCGTACGACGCGGCGATCTCCTGCTCGGGCAGCGGGGTGCCGGGCGCGATCTCGCCGGAGAGCACCCTGCTGCGCAGGGCGTCGGCGAGCGCGCCGACGGTGGAGACGGGTCTGAGCGGCAACGTCACGGCTGCGACTCTAGCTCCCTTTCCGGTACGGCTTCCTCTCCCGCCTTCTCGGGTACGGCGACCGCCACGAGGCTGAGTGCCAGCATCACCAGCCCCGCGATCGAGACCGGGGTCAGCCGCTCGCCGAGCACCACCAGGCCCAGCAGCGCCGCGACGGCCGGCTCGGCGAGCGCCAGCGTGGCTGCCGTGGCCACCGGAGTGGCCCGCAGGCCCCGGCCGTACAGGAAGTAGGACAGGGCGGTGGTGCCGAGACCCAGATAGAGCACGGCGAGCAGCCCGCGCGGCTCCCCCATCCATCCGATCCCGCTCACCAGCAGCACCGGCAGCATGATCACGGCTGCCCCGCCGAACAGCACCCCCATCACCGCGTCGGACCGGGCCCCCTGGCCGATCGCCTGCGCCGCCATCACCGCGTAGAAGGCGTAGAGCACGCCGCCGAGCAGCGCGAACAGCACCCCGGACACCACCTGCCCACCCGCCTCGGCGCCGCCTCCGACGATCAGCGCCGCGCATCCGCAGATGGCCGCCGCTGTCGCCGCGGTCCAGCGCCCGCTCGGGCGGCGCCCGTGGAGGACCCAGGAGAGCAGTCCCGTGAAGACGGGACCGCTCCCGATCGCCACCACGGTCCCGATGGCGACTCCTGTGCGGCTGACGGCCGCGAAGAAGCAGAGCTGGTAGGCGGCCACCGCGACGGCGGCCAGCAGCAGACTCGGCCTGATCGCCTTCCTGACGCTCGCACCGGCCAGAAGAGCGAGCGCCGCACCCCCGATGACCAGCCGCGCGGCGGCCAGTGCGACGGAGTCGGCGGAGACGAGCAGTCCTGCCGTCCCGGCCGTGCCCCAGAGTACGGAGGCAGCGACAACCGCGAGGGGTCCATTTCTCATGGGCCTCATTGTCTGACAATTAGACAATCTCGTCCAGTAGCCGGTCGATCAGCCGTCCGGCCGGGGCGATCACCTCCCCCGCATAGTCGTCGAGCACGGCCAGGCCGTCATGGATGCTGGGAACGCTCTTGCGCGGCAGCTCGAGCAGCGTCTCGTCCTCCGCGGTGATCGATCCCTCGACGTGGAAGGCGCCGTTGGAGGCGCTGATGGCGACCTCGAATCGGACCACGCGGCCGTCGGGCAGCGTGAGGTCGGCGCCGATGCGGGCTCCCGCGGGCGGGAGGAAATAGGAGAAGGGCTCGCTTCTGACGAAGGGGTGGTGTAATTCGGCGAGCATCCCTGACGCCCGGCTCAGGGTCTCGAGGAGGCCGGCCGCGGCCAGACTCTCGCTGTCCACCAAGAAAGGGTAGATCACCGAATGGTCAGGAGGCCACCTACCGCTCATCGTGGTCAGCTGTGCGTGACGGTGGCAGGGGGATCGGTGGCCAGGCGGGCGTGCCGTTCGACGTCGTACCGGACGCCCTCGTAAGAGAGCTTGCCGCGCTCGATGCCCTCTGGCCGGAACCCCGCCTTCGTGGCGACCCTGCACGATGCCGGATTGTTCGTACGGTGCCCAAGCTCCAGCCGGTAAAGCCCCCGCTCGCCGAACGCCCACCGCGCCAGCTCCTCGGTGGCCGCCACGGCGATGCCCCGCCCCCTGGCCTCGGGCACGACCCAGTAGGACACCCACCCAGTGTCATGATCATCGATCCGGGAAACCGCGGCATTCCCGACAACTCGCCCGTCCACTGTCACGGCGAACGCGTGGCCGACGCCGGTCCACCCGGCGATCCATCCCATGGCGTCCTTGAGCGTGACAACGGGGAGGGGCGCCTGCGTACGGAGATCCGCGGACTGAAAGGCCCGCAGCACGACCGGGGCATCGTCCTCACGCCACTCCCGCAACCGAACGTCCACATTGTCGGAGATTACCCTTTGATGAGGCTATGAGGCCTGCTGCCCTATTTGATGAGCCGCCTCGAACTCGGCGACCATCCCCTTGGGCGCGGTCAGGCACCACGCCTCGGCCACCAGCTCGAACAACTCGTCAGAGTCGATCTTGTCGAGGTGCACCACCACCCAGCCGAACCGCCCGGCCGTGAACTGCACCTCGAACACCTCAGGCCGCTCGGCCACCAGCGCGATCTGCTCTTCGATCGTGGCCTTGAGCCCGACCGTCTCGGTGGCCTCCCACAGGTAGCCGAAGCCCTTGTCGCGCACCTTGAGGCCGATCCACTCGCCGCCATGGCCCATCCGGACCTCTGGCAGCTTCTCCAACATCTCGAGGAACTCATCGACGCTCACACCCATGCCGCCTGTGTACCAGACCCGGCCGACACTTCCCAGTGAGGGTTGAGCAGTCGCTCAAATCATGCCTATATTTGAGCAGTCGCTTAAAGGGGACGTGACGCACATGCGGCTCTACATCGAGACCCGGATCAAGGCGGACCTGGAAGACGTATGGCAGGCCACCCAGGACCCGTCCCGGCACCAGCGCTGGGACCTGCGGTTCGGCCGCATCGAATACCTCGCCCCAGGCAGCGGCGGACAGGCGTTCCGCTACTCCACGCTGGGCGTCAGCGGCGTGGGGGTCAGCACGGGCAACCGGCACGGGCCGGACGGAGGCCGGACGTCGGCGCTGCGATTCGGCTCGAGCCACCCGCTCTCGCCCATCCGCGCGGGTTCCGGCTACTGGCGCTACGTCCCGGTGGCGGACGGCGTGAGGTTCCTCACCTCGTACGACTACCGCCCGCGCGTGCTGCCCGGCCGGCTGATGTGGTGGGCCACCGCATGGTCGTTCGACCGGTTGCGCCTGTGGCTGGAGACCGGCAGGACACCGGAGCGTTCGCTGCGCCGGGCCCTGGCCGAGGCCGGGGCGAGAGCGGTCTCGGTGCTGCTCGCGGCCGCGGTCCTGCCGCCCCTGCTCGCGCTCGCCGTACTCGGGGCCGCCCTGGCCCTGCCTCCATTGCCGGGCACCCCAGCGGCCCGCCGCTGCCTGCGCCGGCCACCCGAACAAGACAGACGACGGATTGGAGCACCATGCCCTCGATCTTCCAGCGCGCGCTCGGCGGCGCGTTCGACCGCCTCCACCCCCAGCTCCAGCGCCGGTTCGGCGTCGGGCTCGACAGCGGCGAAGCGTGCATAGGCAGGGGTGTCATGAGCCGCATATGGAACGCCGGCCCCCACATCCGCCCGTTCCTGGCGCTCGGCAGCCGCAGAAACGTCCTCGTCCCGGATGTCGGAGCGGACATCCCCTTCCGGATCGAGAACTACCCCTACCTCGATTCGTACGGCCGTGAGACCGTCACGTTCGTCCGCACGTTCCCCCGCGGCCGGTTCGACGCCACCATGGTCTACGACGACGCCCGCGCCCGGGTCGTCGACTATTTAGGCACCCACCAGCACCTGGCCACCCCGCTCGACCTCTCCGTCGACGATCTGGGCGGGCTGGTCATCCGCTCGGGCCGCCAGCGTTTCCTCGAAGGCCCGCTCGCCGTCACCATCCCGCCGGCCGCCACGGGCACGGCGGTGGTCAGCGAGCACTTCGACGACCAGGCGGGGCGGTTCAGGATCGCGGTGACGGTGTCCAACCCGTGGCTGGGCCGGATCTTCGGCTACTGGGGCAGCTTCACGGCCGAGTACGTGGACGTCGCGGAGCACGGCGTTCCCGCTACGGTGAGGCCCAGGCGAGAGGACGCCCGCTGCTGACGCGTAAGGAACCCCGGTGGCCGACACACGTACCAAGCTGCTCGAAGCCGCGCTCGTGACGTTGAGGAAGCACGGCATGGCGGGCGTCTCCGCCCGTACGATCGCGGCCGAGGCGGGGGTGAACCAGGCCCTGGTCTTCTACCACTTCGGCAGCGTCGACCAGCTCCTCGCCGCCGCCTGCGAACACGGCGCGCAGCAGCGCATAGCCCTCTACCGCGCCCGCTTCGCCGCCGTTACCACCCTGCGCGAGCTCCTCGACCTCGGCCGCTCGCTGCACGCCGAGGAACGGGCGGAAGGGAGCGTGGCGGCGCTGGCCCAGCTCCTCGCAGGCAGCCAGACCGAGCCGAAACTCGTCCCGGCGACCGCCACCGGCCTCAACCTGTGGATCGAGGAGGTGGAACGGGCGCTGGGCAGGGTGCTGGCGACGTCGCCGCTGGCCGAGTTCGTGGACGTGCCGGGGCTGGCCAAGGCCACGGCGGCCGCGTTCGTGGGCCTGGAGCTCTACGAGGGCGTGGACCCGGAAGGCGCGAAGCACGCGTTCGACGCCCTGGAGGGGCTGGCCACGCTGGCGACGGCCCTGGACGACATGGGCCCCCTGGTACGCCGCGCCGCCCGGGCCCGCCTTCGCCGTCACTCGTAATAGCGGACTTCCAGGACGTTGCCGTCGGGATCGGGGAAGAAAATCGTCTCCGGCGCGATGCCCTGCGCGCCGAACGAGTTGGTCCCGGTGCCGCTGATCTCGACTCCGTGCTGCTTCAGCCTGACCTGGAGCGCGTCGAAGTCCTCCTTGCCGACGGCCAGGCAGAAATGGTTGATCGGATGCCCGGCGCTCCCCTTGATGCCGGTGCCCTCTTCCACGCCCCTGGAGGCGTCGTACGCCATCAGGTCGAGGATGGTCTCGGAGGAGACCCGCACGCTCGGAAAGGCCGCCTCTCCCTCACGAAACTCCTCAGCCCGCACCCCGGGCAGGCCGATCACCTGCTCGTAGAAGCGCAAGGAGCTGAGCTGGTCGGCGACCCAGCAGACGAGATGGTCCAGGCGTACGTCCATGCATACCTCCGCTCGCTCTGCCCCGAATCTCGCTGTCCACCTGCCGGTGCAAGCTGGTTGGACGCCGATTCGGCGGCTGACACCCGCCCCCCGCCGTAACTCGTACTTCAAATAATGAAAGAGCCGGATGACGGTGAAGTAAACACGACAGGTCGAGCGGAGCCGGATATCGATTGCGTGCACGCCTATTCGCCGTAGGCGGGTTGTCCGGCGGGAGCCAGAGAAATAGGTAGGGGTACTCATTCGCGCCGCCACGATCTGGACGACTATGAGGACTTCGAGGCAGCCGGAAGCGAGGACGGCGGGATGGCGAAGCAGAGGGTCGGTGAGATCCGCATCAGCAAGCGGGTCGTGAAGATCGGGCACGAGGTCTACCCGCTGGCGAACATCTCCCGAGCGCAGACCCTGCGGCTGGTCCCAGCCGGCAAGCAGGCGACGCGCACGCCCTGAGATCTTCCCGCCTCTCGCTCCCCGTCGAGGCACTCCGGCAAACGGTGCCTGATGACCAGGCGCCGGCCGTGCACCCGCGCAGGTCTCAGGGCGTGCCGACGTCGCGGGTGGTCCCGCCGGCAATGGCCCGGAGTTTGTCCGGGTTGGCAACGTTGTGGATGGTGGTGATGCGGCCGTCAGCGTCGAAATCGAAAGTGACAGTGGCGATCACGCGCCCCAGGCCGCTGAACACCATGCCTGGACCGCCGTTGATCTCGACCAGTTCGGCGTTCATGTCGGCAGGCTCGACGCCCTGGTAGGTGACCTTGCCGATGCCGGCGAACCAGGAGGCCACCGTTTGTGCGCCCACGACCGGACGCAGTGCCTGGCGGACCTTGCCCCCGCCGTCGGTCCACAGTGTGACGTCCGGGGACAGCAGTTCCATGAGGGTGTTGATGTCACCCCCGGTCGCGGCGGCGAGGAACCGCTCGGTGACGTCGCGCTGCCGCGACCGGTCCGCGGTGAAGCGCGGCCGCCGGGCCTGCACGTGCTCGCGAGCGCGGTGCGCGGCCTGGCGCACCGCGGCCTCGGAACGCTCCACCGCCTCCGCGATCTCGGCATGGCTGAAGTCGAAGACCTCCTTCAGCACGAACACCGCACGCTCAAGCGGGCTCAGGGTTTCCAGCACCACCAGCATCGCCGTCGATACCGACTCGGCGTTCGTGATGTCGTCGGCGGTGTCACCGCTGGTGAGGATGGGCTCCGGAAGCCACGGCCCCACATAGGTCTCGCGCTGGTGCTGAGTGGAGCGCAGCCGTTGCAGCGCCAGATTCGACACGATCCGCGCCAAATAGGCCTTGGGATCGGCCACCTGCGAACGCTCGTCGGCCGACCACCTGATCCAGGCGTCCTGGACCGCGTCCTCGGCGTCGGCAGCGGTGCCGAGGATGCGGTAGGCCACCGAGAACAGCAGGTTGCGATGCTGGTTGAACACCTGCTGGTCGTGGTCGGGGGACACGTGGGTCACCGCACACCCCGGATACGGGTGAAGCGGCCGCCGTGGGGCCAGAACGCGCCCGAGGCAGGCACCTTCTTCATGCGGCCATAGGTCGGCCAGGGCGAAGCAGTCACCGTCTCCTTATACCGTGCCGCCATGCGGCCGGTCAGATACACCCGTCGGGGGCTGTCGTCGGGGTGGGTGAACTGAACGACCGCATCGTGCCGTCCCAGGCTCACCGGCGTGTGGTAGTAGCCGAAGCGGAACGGCTTGGGCTGCTTGCCGTCCAGCGCGCGGACGATCGACACCGCGGCATGCACACCGGTCGGCATGCCGCCCTGGCAGGTGCCGTGCATGACGCCGTAGCCCTGGCGGATCGCGGCGGCGTCGCCCACGGCGTACACATCCGGGTGCGACACCGACCGCAGCGCGGCGTCGGTGACGACGCGGCCACGCTCGTCAACGGTCAGACCGGCGGCGGCCGCCAGCGGCGACACCCGCGTACCGCTCGTCCACAGGACGGCATCGGCGGCGATGCTCTCCCCGCCCGCCAGCTCGACCGAGTCGGGCAGCACCTTCACCACTTCGATCCCGGTCCGCACCCGGACACCCAGGCGCGCGAGCGCGGCCTGCAGGTACGCCTTCGGCTTGGGGCTCATGGCCGCGCCGGGCTCCTGCCGGCCCAGCAGCACGACGTTCAGTTCCGGGTGCCGTTCGGCGATCTCCGCGGCCGACTCGATGCCGGTCAACCCGCTGCCGCAGACCACGACCGTGCCGCTGTCGAGCCGAGCCAGCCGGTCGGCCAGCAACTCGGCGTCCTGGACACTGTTGAGGGTGTACGCGTGGTGCTCCACGCCCGGGACCGCCGCCGTGTCCGCCATGCTGCCCAGCCCGTAGACCAGCGTGTCGTAGTGCAGCACCCGGTTGTCGTCGATCCGTACGATCTTCGCGGTCGCGTCCACCGCCGTCACCCAGCCGCGTACGAACCCCGCACCCGTGCCCTCCAGCAACTCCGGAATGTTCATCTCGCCGACCTGCTGCCCGGTCGCCGACATGTGCAGCCGCAACCGCTCGGTGAACCGCTCCTGCGGGTTCACCAGGGTCACCTGCACGTCCTCGCGTCCCTTGGTCCGAGCTGCGAGCTGGATCGCCGCCGCGAGGCCCGCGTACCCCGCCCCCAGAATCAGAACGTGGTGTGTGGTCATCATTGTGCCTTTCTCCTCATGCGGACGACCACGTGATGCAAGCTGACCTCCGGCCCGTGACATGACATCGGTGTGACATACGACACAGCCGTCAGGGCCACCCGGCTTCGGGCACCGGCTATGCGTCGCCCGCGCGGAGCACCTCGCTCAGCCGCCGGCGGCGCCGCAGCGCCGACTCGATGGGCACCACGACAGCGACCGCTGCCGGCAACGCGACGGTCACCAGACCGAGCTGCCACCACGGCAGCACCAGGGCCGGATCGGCAGCCTGCCCGGTGAGCAGCCGCAGCGCGAGCGAACCGAGCGTCAGGCGTGCGAGCAGCACCCCGAGCAGTGGGCCACCCACGGCGGCGACCATCACCGGCGGCAGCAACTCCCCCGCGGCGATCCAACGGGCGTCCCGTGGCCGCAGTCCGAGGGTGCGCAGCCGGGTCAGCGTCTGCCACCGCTCCGGCGCGCTCGCGGCGGCGCCGAGAGCGAGCCCCAGCAGTCCCAGGGCCAGCAGGGTCGCGGCCGAGACCCACGCCAACCGCAGCAGCCCTGAGGTCAGCGGCGCCGCGCGGCGTGCGCGCAGCACCTCCTCGCGCAGCACGGTGTCCGCGGCGACGGAGCTCCCGGCGCTCGCGGCGACCGCCCGCGCCGCTCCGGGGCCGGTCACCCACACCGTGTTCGGGACGGAGGGCATGCCGGCGGCGGCGAGGGTCGCGGCGTCCACGAGGACGACGTCATCGGCGTCGCCGATGGCGGGTGCCGTACCGACGGTGGTGAGCCGGATGGCGGGGGCGCCGTCCCGGAGCAGTTGCAGCCGCATGCCTGACCGCAGGCCGCCGTCGCTCGAGCGCACCAGCGCAGGAACGTCGCCGTGACCGGCCGCCACGAGCCGGGCAAGCGCCGGCCCGTCCGGCAGCGGAGTGGAGGCCAGCAGCCGCTGGAAAGCGGAGGCGTCCACGATCACCAGGCGCGGAGCGACGACCAGCGAGTCGGCGACGACGCGCGCCCTGTCGGTCACCTGCGCGGCGACGGCCTGCCGTACTCCCGGCGCGGCGGCGATGCGCCGGGCGAGCACGGGTGTGGAGTTCGCGGCGGCGGGGACGACGTCGAGGCGGGCATCGGCGCCGACGGTGCGCCACGCGCCGTCCGCCAGGCCCTGACCGGCGGTGGCGTCCAGGGTGAGCGCGAACGACGCCAAAGCGGCGGAGGTCACCAAAACCAGAAGCGGCAGCACGCGCGCGGACGTCGCGGCAGCACGCGCGGTGCCGAACACCGCCAGCGGGCGGCGCGAGCGCAGGGCCTGCTTGAGTGCCAGACCCGTCCCTGCCGGTAGCAGCCGCAACAGGAGAAGCGTGCCGGCGAGAACGCCGAGGGTGGGCGCGCTCGCGGGCAGCACCCCGCCGTCGGCAGGCCCGGCCGCACCTCCGGAGGGGGCGGCAGGGAGGATCCCGCGCTGGTGCAGCGCCACGAAGCCGGCGACCGCGGCGATCAGGACCGCGGCCTCGAGGGCGGCGCGGCGCAGTTGGACGCTGTGGCGGGCCCAGCGACGCGCGGTCCGGTTGGCCGGGACACGCCGATCGCGGGTGGAACGGGCGGCGGCGAGCGTGCCGAAGGCCGGGCCGGCGACGGCAGCGGCGAGGACCACGGGGACCACCCACCCCCAGGAGGCGCCCGGGGCGACCGCACCGGCCAGCGCGAGCCCGGCCGCGGCGGCCGACAGCGCCACCGCGGCGGACTCGAGCAGCAGCTCGGCACCGAGTCCGGGCAGGGCCGCCCCCCGTTGCCGCGCGGCGGCCAGCGCCGGGGCGCGGCGGCGGACCAACAGGTCGGCGGCGAGCAGCAGGACCAGTACCGCGGCGGCCAGCACGCTGATGAGCAGCACCGACGCCTGCGCGGACGCGGCGCCGACCTGGGTCCGTACGTTCCGCAGCACGCCGTCGAGCTGCGTCTCCCACTTCAGGGAGCCGTCGAGAGCGCCGGAGGAGCCGGAGGTCGCCTTGAGCGCGACCACCTTCGCGGCGATGGCCTCGGCGGAATCCCAGGTGAGCAGGCTCGCGTCGGGGGTGAACCAGGCGGTGCGCTGCAGCTCGTCCTGCTCGAAGGCGAGGCGGGCATCGGGCAGGGAGTCGGGCGACAGCAGGCCGGCGAACCGGGTGGTGCCCACACCGTCCGCGCCGGAGACGGGATGCAGCAGCGAGGGCGCGAGCCGCCAGGCGGGATCGGCGCTGTCCCTCGCCCGGAAGATGCCGCTGACCTGCACCTTCTTGATGTTTCCCTGGTTGTCCGCGAGCGGTATGCGAGCGCCGGGACGCAGCTTGAGGGCGTCGGCGTCCGTTTCCGACAGACCGACCTGCACCGGCCGGGACGGCCCCTTGAAGGGAACCTCGGCGTGACTGTCCGCCGCCGAAACGGCGGGCCGGGGCGGGCCGCCCGCGATCCAGGTCACGTGCGGCCCACCGCCGGCGCCGTGGTCCTTCGCCAGGTAGGCGAGCTGGAAGGTGCGCAGCACGCTGCCATCAGTGATCTTGAGTGTGGGGCTGATGACGGCGGCGACGGGCGGACGCAGCGCGGCGCGCAGGCCGGGGCCGAGCGCGTCCGTGGCCCTGTCGCGGAAGTCGTCGACGTCCTCGGCGAGGCGGGGAGCGCGGACGCGTCCGCCGTTGGGCCCGTCGTCGCGTTCTATGCGGGCGTGGACCAGGACGTCGCCGTCGCCGCCGGCCCGGCGAACCGCGTCCTGGACGGCGTCGCCGGCGGTCGCGCGCAGCAGCGGCGCCACAGCGCCGGCGAGCAGGGTGACGACCGCCACGACGGCGGCGGCCAGGAGCAGGGGCCCGGCGTCGGCGCGGGCGCGGCCGCGGATGCTGGGCCAGTGCAGGGCGGGCAGCCACTGGCGACCGCCTTGCGACAGGGCGGTGCGCCACCTCACGCCGCCACCTCGCAGGGCGGTGCGCCACGTCACGACGCCACCCGCAGGTGCGCGGCGTCGACGCGGCGAGCCTGGACGATGACCACGACGGTCACCGCGAGCGTGCACCCCGCCAGCAGCAGGCCGAGCAGGGCGGCCTCGGCAGGCCACGGCCAGATGGGCAGGGCGGCCGGGACGGGCGCGGCGCCGGTGTCGGAGCGCACGAGCAAGGGCGCGACGACGCGGGTGGCGAGCGCGCCGACGGCCGCGCCCATGGCGAGCAGGGGCAGCAGGATGCCGACGTGCTGGCCGAGCAGTACGGCACGGACCTCGCGCCGGGTCATCCCCAGGCCCCGCAGCCGCGCCACCTCGAGCGCGCGGCTCTGGAGGTCGAAGGTCACATGCAGGACGACGCCGGCGAGCAGCAGCAGGGCCGCGGCCGGGACGAGCAGCCGGAGCGCGGCGGGCAGTCCGGCGCGCAGGGGGCCGCCGGTGAGGCGGGCGGTCTCGGCTGCGCGAGTGGTGACGGTGCCGAGGTGGAGGGCGTTGACGCGTAGGGCGGCGTCGACCCTGGTGGGACGGCCGACCCACCAGGCGTCCACGGGGAAGTCGAGGTTGCCGCTGACGACGAGGGCGCGGGAGAGGGCGTCCAGGTCGGCCAGGATGGCTGCGGCGCCGGGGGCGGAAGGAACGGTGGGCAGCACCTCGGTCACGATGACCGGTACGGCGGTGAGGCCGACCGTGAGGCTGAGCCGGGAGCCGCGACGGGCACCGACCTCGTCGGCGAAGCGGGTGGAGACGGCGACGGGCACCGGTCCTGGGGCCGGGAAGGCGGTGGCGACCAGGTCTCGGGCGGCGTCCGGGGGGCCCTTGAGCCTGACGGTCGTCGTCATCCTCAACTGGTTGCCGGCGAGGGCGACGGCGGGATCGACGAGTTGCCCGGGAGCGGGCGCGGCTGAGGTGGCGGTCCAGGGCGACCCGCCGGCGTCGACGGGAGCCCCGGGCACTGTGAGCGTGACGGCGACGCGGCTGTCGCCGGTCCCTGCCGGGAGCCCCGAGGCATCGGAGTAGCCGATGCCGACGTTCCCCGGTGCGGTCACGTCGCCCGCGAACGGGAGGGACACCGCGACCAGCCGCAGCCCTCCGGCCGTCGCGCATGCCGGCACGCGGTGCGCCCTGCCGTCCAGCGGAACGGGCGTTCCTGTGCAGGGAATCCGCAGGCCCGTGGCGTCCTGCAGCAGCAGCCGGGGGGTCACGGTGAGCGGGGTCGCACCTGTCGCCGTCCCCGTCAGGCTGAGCGCGGCGCCGGCCGGGACGGGGACGCCGACGGCGCGGGTCGGTGGCGCGAGGGCGGCGCCCACGTCCGTCCAACTGCGTCCGTCGTTCAGCCGGCCGCGCAGCAGAGCCTCGGCTCGGGTGGTGTCGACGGCGACCAGCCGCGGTGCGCCGCCGGCGCCGCCGAGCCACTGCCCGACCGCGATGCCGCGGTCGGTGGCCGGGCTCACCGCTCCTCCGGTAGCCGCGCCGACAGCCGCGCCCTGCCTGGCGTCCGGCGGGGCGGTGAGGGTGAGAGCGAGGTCGGTGCCGACGGACAGGTCGGCCTGGTCGTGCTGGGAGCGCTGCCATGTGGCGTCGAAGCCGATCCCGAACGTGGCCGCCGCGCAGGCCAGGCCGATCAGCAACCCCGCGGCGACCGCCTGCGGCCGGCGGGCGGCTTCGAACGCGGCCAGCGGGAGCACCAGCCCGCGAGCGCGGCGCGCCAGCCGCTCTGCGCCACGCAGCGCGGGCCACACCGGACGCAGAGCCAGCGCGGAGCCGGCGGTGAGGAGCAGCGCGGGAGCGAGCACGCGGACGGCGTCGGCGGGCGAGCCGGAGCCGGTGGGCTGATCGCGCAGTTGCCACCAGCCGACGGCGGCGAACGCCACGAGCAGCAGGTCGGCCCCGGAGCGGGCCAGCAGTTCGCGCCGGTGGCGCCGGTCGCCGGTATCGGGGGCGGGCCGCACCGAGAGGGCGACCAGCACCGCCGCGAGCGCCAGCGCGCTGCCGGCGACGGCGAGCGCATGGACGCCGGTCACGCCCGGTTGGACGGCGAGCCCGGCCCCCGCCATCGGCGGCAGGCGGGTCAGGCCGGCGTGCAGGACGGACGAGGCGGGGATCGCGAGCGCGGTGGCGAGGACGGCGAGTGCGCTGGCCTCGACGGTGGCGGCTGCGGCGAGCTGGCCGCGGCTGACGCCCAGCGCGGACAGCAGGGCGGTCTCGCCGGCGCGCACGCCCGCGGTGAGCCGGCCGGCGAGGGCGAGAGCGGTCGCGGTCAGGACGATGCCGGTGGCGGCGACGGCGAGCACCGCGGCGGCGGTGACCTGCTGCTGGTCGTGGGCGCCCAGCAGGGTCGACGGCAGCTGGGAGGCGACGCGTTCGATCCGTACCCGGTTGCCGAGGGTGCGCGCCAGCCTGCGGTCGGCGCCGAGCACGGCCTCGGCGGCGGTGTCGAGGTCGCGGCGGGTGGGGGTGGACAGGTCGGGGTGGGCAGTGATCTCCAGCCGGTCGATGGTGGAGCCGCCGGCGAGCAGGTCGGCGAGGTCGACGATGAACGGCCCGTAGGCGTGGACCGGCCGCACGGAGCGGCCGTCGTGGTAGGCGAGGTCGTAGCCGGCGCCGGCGAGGAGGTCGCGATCCCAGCCCCTGCCCGGCAGCGGGCGTACGACGCCGACGACGGTTACGTCGACCGCCTGGGCGGCGGGGTCGTCGGACAGCTCCACGCCGAGGTGGACGCGGCTGCCGAGGGTGAGGCCGAGCAGCCGCGCGGTGGGCTCGAGCACGACGGCCTCCAGCGGCCCGGCGGGGTGCGGGCCGCCGGCCGCTGCCCGCGCCCAGCGTCCAGCGGTCAACTGGGCGCGGGCAGGCAGGTCCTCCACACCCGACAGGTAGGTCTCGGCGGGGACGCCGTCTCCGCCGCCACGCCTCGCCGGCAGCGAGCGCATCACGGACGACGCGCGCGCGGCCGTCGTCGCGGCGAGCGGAGCGAGTGCCGAGGTCAGCACGCCGCGGGTGTCGTCGGCGACGGATCGCGCGTCCGGGCCGCGGACGGTGACGGCGTAGGCGGTGACGTCGATCTGGTCGGGGGTGGCGCGGGACGCGGCGACCTCCAGCGCCTGCTCGGCGGTGCGGGTGACGAGAAGGGCGCAGGTGCCCAGCAGGGTGGGACCGACCATGGCGACCACCAGGAGAGCTGCCAGCAGCGGCCACTGCGTGCGGGCTCGGTGGGCGAGCAGCCTCAGCACGAGGCTCCCTGCTGGTCGAGCCGCCCGTCGTTGATCTGGATCACCCGGTCCGCCAGCGCGACCATCGTAGGGTCGTGCGTGGACACCAGCGCCGTCACGCCCTCGGACTCCACCACCCCGCGCAGCAGCGCCATCACCGACAGACCCGTCTCGGCGTCCAGTTGCCCGGTCGGCTCGTCGGCGATCAGCAGCCGGGGCGAGGCCGCCAGTGCCCGGGCGATCGCCACCCGCTGCTGCTGGCCTCCGGACAGCTCGGCAGGACGCTGCTGGGCGTGGTCGGCCAGGCCTACCAGCTCCAGCAGCAGCTCGACACGGCGCTCGCGTTCGCCCGGTGAGACGCGCGCCAGCCGTAACGGGGCGCCGACGTTCTCCGCGGCCGACAGCACCGGGATCAGGCCGAATGTCTGGAACACATAGGAGACCTTCTCGCGCCGTAACCGGGACAGGCCGTCCTCGTCGAGGGCTGTGACGTCGGTGCCGTCGACGAGGACGGTACCGGAGTCCGGGCGGTCCAGGCCGCCGATGACGTTGAGCAGGGTGGTCTTACCGGAGCCGGACCGGCCGATGAGGGCGGCCATGGTGCCGGCGGCGAGGTCGAACGACACGTCCCGCAAGGCGTGGACGGCGGTCGGCCCGGTGCCGAAGCGCCGGTGGACGCCGCGCACGGTGAGCAGCGGCCCGGCGGTCATGGGTGCTCGCCGAGGTCGGGGCGGATCGCGACGTGGTCGGCCTCCAGCGCCAGCCGGACCCGCCTGGTCAGCGCCAGCGCCTCCCGGTAGTCGCGCGGCACCTGGACCCGCCCGGCACGATCCATCACGGCGTACTCCTCTGCGATCACGTGCGTGTCGCCGTCGGCGCCGGTGGAGGTACGGCGCAGCACCTCGCTGCTGGTGCGCCCGTCGCGGATCGCCACGGTCCGCTCGACCTGGCCGCTGACCGCAGGGTCGTGGGTCACGATGACGACGGTGACACCGAGTTGCCGGTTGACCTCCCGCAACGTCCCGAAGACCTCGGCAGAGGTGGCGGTGTCCAGCTCGCCGGTCGGCTCGTCGGCCAGCAGGACGCGGGGCTCGTTGGCGAGGGCCACCGCGATGGCGACCCGCATCTGCTGCCCGCCGGACAGCTGCGTCGGACGCCGGTCGGCGCAGTCGGCGACGCCGAGGGCGCCCAGCAGTTCGGCGGTCCGGGCGCGGCGGGTGCGGGCCGGCGTGCGGGCCACCGTCATCGGCAGGTCGACCATCTGCCGTGCGGTCAGGTACGGCACGAGGTTGCTGGCCGTCTGTTGCCGGACGAATCCGACGGTGTGCCGCCGGTAGTGCACGCGATCGGCACGGGACATCGCCAGCAGGTTCCACCGATCGACGCGAGCCCGCCCGGCGGTGGGCGCGTCGACCCCGGCGAGTATGGACAGCAACGTCGACTTGCCCGATCCTGACGCCCCGACGACGGCGACCATCTCGCCGCTGTCCACGACCAGGTCCAGGCCTTGCAGCGCCTGCACCTCGACCGATCCGGACTGGTAGATCCGCACCAGGCTCTCGCAGGCGATCAGCGCGTCCCGCCCGAACTCCGGCGCCCTTTCAGGCGGCTGCGGCAGCGACAGCGGCGTGATGGACATCCCCCTCCTCGGATCTGGCGTCACGCTGATCTCAAGCCAGACTCTATAGGCCCCGAATGCACCGGGACCAACGTCCCTTTTAGGGGATCACGCCACTGCGAAGGGCGTCACCGCAGGGCCGGCCGCCCTGGACTTCGTCACTGACGCCGATCGAGCGTGGCAACCTCCGCAACGTTCAGTCGCTCAGCGGGCGCGATCACAGAGGAGGTCGCCATCGGGTACGGCGAGGAGATGCGGGCCGTGCTGCGCCTGGCCCGGAGCGAGCCGGCGCCGCGTCGTCAGAGTGCTCCTGCTCGCGCGGCTGCGAGAGCAGCCGCGGCGGCACGGTCGGCGGCGCGTTCGTCGAGAGATTCGCCGGTGTTGAGGAAGGCGTAGTAGAGAGGGGCGGAGACGGCTGCGATGACCCGGTGGGGGCCGGTTCCGGCCGGGAGTTCGCCGCGTTCGACGGCGTCGGTGGCGCAGCCGGCCCATTCCTCTATGCGGACGGCGTAGAAGCGATGGAGGGCGGTCGCGGCCTGCTCGTTGCAGAGGGAGGCGGCGATGAGGGCTTTGAACAGGGGGCCCTGGCGTGGGTCGGTGAGGGTCTTGACGACCAGCCGGGCGTTGGCCCGCAGGTCGTCGCCGATGTTGCCGGTATGGGTGCGCGGGAGGGACTGGGCGGCCATGTCGTCGAGGAGGTCGGCGGCGAGGGCCCCTGGGGTGGCCCAGCGGCGGTAGACGGTGGTCTTGCCGACGCCCGCCGCTCGGGCGATCTCGGTGAGGTCCAAGGCGTGGAAGCCGTGTTCCGCGAGCGCGTCGCTCGCAGCTTTCAGTACGGCGTCGCGGACGCGTGCGGTGCGGCCGCCTGGGCGGACGCTGCCGGGCGGCGGTGAGGTCGTCATGGCTGACTCCTGGGAGCCTTAAACGGGAATCTAGTTCCATTAGATGGAGTTGTGGTGCTATGTTCTTCATCGTAACGGAACTAAAGACCCGTTTAGGCGGGTCGTTGGCTCCCTTGGATGCCCGCCACCGCGATGCGACGGCGAACCGAAAGGAATCCCCCGTCATGTCCATAACCAAGCCTGCGCCGGCACCGGAGGCCGACTCGTCCGCCGGAGTCCCTCCACAGCACCTCACCGGCCGCCTCAAGCTGGTCCTCGCGGTCCTTCTGGTCGCCCAGTTCATGCTGGCGGTCGACTTCTCGATCCTGAACGTCGCCTTGCCCGCGATCGGCGATGGCCTCGGCTTCTCCCTGGCCGACCTTCAGTGGATCGCCACCGCCTTCGCCCTGTCCGCCGCCGGCTTCACCCTCTTCTTCGGGCGGGTCGGCGACCTCGTCGGCCGTAAGCGGATCTTCCTCGGAAGTCTGGCGCTACTCGGCCTGTCCTCTTTGGCCGGCGGCCTGGCGGCCACTCCCGAGATCCTCATCGTCGCCCGCGTCGCCCAGGGCCTGGCGACGGCCGCGGCCACTCCGGCAGGGCTCGCCCTGCTCACCATCTCATTCCCCGAGGGCCCACTGCGGCGGAAGGCGCTCGGCCTGAACGGCGCCCTGATGTCCGCCGGCTTCACCGCGGGCGCCGTCCTCGGCGGCGTGCTGACCGACCTGCTCTCCTGGCGGTGGGCGTTCTTCATCAACGTCCCCGTCGCCCTGGCCGTCCTGCTGATCGCCCCCGCCGTCATCAAGGAGTTGCGTCCCACCACACGTCCCAAGGTCGACCTGCCCGGCGCCCTGGCCGTCACCCTCGGTCTGCTCGCCCTGGTCTTCGGCCTCACCCAGGCCGGCGAACACGGCTGGACCCACCCGGTCGCCCTGGCCTCCCTGCTGGCCGGCATCGTGCTGCTGATCACCTTCTACTTCATCGAGCGCAAGACCGCCCAGCCGCTCGTCCCCGTCCACGTGCTGAAGAAGCGCAATGTGGCCTGGGGCAACGTGCTCGGTCTGCTGGCCTTCGTCACCGAAACCTCGCTCGTCTACCTGCTCACCCTGTACTTGCAGAAGACCCTCGGCTTCTCCGCGCTCACCGCGGGGATCTCCTTCGGCGTACTGGGCGCGGGTACCGTCGTCGGCGGCATGATCGCACCGAAGGTCATGGCCCGGACCTCCACGCTGACCACACTGATCGCGGGCGGCCTGCTGCAGACGGTATTCACCGCCGTGCTGCTGTTCCTCGGCGACACCTCCGCCTCGATGGGGCTGCTGCTGCCCGCCACCTTCCTCGGCGGCGTCGGCAACATGCTGGTCATCGTCGGCTTCATGGTCACCGCCACCACCGGCCTGCCCGACCACGAGCAGGGGCTGGCCACCGGACTCGCCTCGATGTCCCAGCAGGTCGGCATCACCATGGGCACCCCGATCATGTCCGCGATCGTCACCGCCACCACCGCCGGAGCCGTCACCGCCGGAGCGATCCTGCACGGCGTCACCATCGCGATCGCCGCCAACGCCGCCCTCGTCCTGCTCGGCGTCCTCATCGCCGCCGTCGCCCTGCGCACCAAGCGGCACACGGCCCACGCCTGATCACTGTCCCCACCCGCGCGGCCCTGCCATACCCGCAGAAGAACCCCGGCGGGGGCAGCATCGTCCACGTCGCCAGCGAGGCGGCTCGGTCGCCCGACGCCTCGATCGCGGACTACGCCGCCTCCAAAGCCGCCCTGTTGCCGGTGTCGGAGTCCAGCCTTCCCACGGACGTAGCCGTAGACCACTCCGTCCGCAACGAGCGCCGCCTGCCCACCAGCCGAACAGGGCTTGCCAGACCCGGAGGCGGCGGTTCCAGCTGCCATGCCTAGGATTCCCCTTATCCCCATCGCGAGCATGTAAAGCGAGGTCAGCAAGGTGAGCCCCCGGCCAGTGTCGCTTGTCCGAGTCGCACCGGCCGTCTTCCTCCCCACACTGATCTTCGAAATCGGGGTGGGCGCGGTCACCCCCATGATTGCGCTCAGCGGGCGCGCCCTCGGCGCCTCCGTCGGCGCCGCCGGCCTGGTGCTGGCGTTGCTGGGGCTGGGGCAGATCTTGGCGGACGTGCCGGCCGGCGCCCTCGCCGCCCGGCTGGGCGACCGCAAGGCCATGCTCATCGCCGCCGGCGTCGCCGTACTCACCCTCCTAGGATGCGCGCTGGCCACCCAGCTCTGGCAACTGGCACTGGCCGTCGCAGCCACCGGTGCGACGAACTCGGTGTTCATGCTCGCACGCCAGTCATACCTGACAGAGATCATCCCTGAAGAGCTGCGGGCCAGAGCGCTGTCGACGCTCGGCGGAATGTCGCGAATCGGCGCGTTCATCGGGCCGTTCCTCGGCGCCGCGGTCGTGCACGCCCGCCCGATCCGCGACGTCTACTGGCTGGCACTGGCCTGCGCGCTGGTGGCGGGACTCGTCGTCCTGTTCGTACCCGAGGTGGCCCACCCGGATGCGGCGCGGCAGCGCCGGCACGCACCCGTCTCCATCCGTTCGGTCGTGACGCGGCACCGTCACGTGTTCCTGACCCTCGGTCTGACCGTCTTCCTCGTGTCGTCGGTGCGCGCCACCCGCCAGACGGTGCTGCCGCTGTGGGCCGACCATATCGGTCTAAGTCCCTCGACCATCGGCGTCGTCTTCGGGCTCGCCGGCTTGGTGGACACCATGATGTTCTACCCTTCCGGGAAGATCATGGACCGCGCGGGCAGGCTCTGGGTCGCCGTGCCGTCAATGCTCGTCCTGGGGCTGTCCCAGGCCGCGCTGCCGCTCTGCCACGGCCTGGTGCCGCTGGCCGTCGTCGCCATGCTGATGGGGTTCGGCAACGGGATGGGCAGCGGCCTCCTGATGACCCTCGGCGCGGACGTCGCACCGCCGAAGACCAGATCGCAGTTCCTGGGCGTGTGGCGGCTGTGCGCCGACTCCGGTGGCGCCAGCGGACCGCTGCTCGTCTCCACCGCCGCGGGGCTGGGCAGCCTGGCCTCAGGTATCGGGGCCATGGGCGTGATAGGCGTGCTGGCCGCCATCGCGCTGATCCGCTGGGTCCCGCGATATTCCGCCTTCGCCACCAGGGGCGCCAAAGCGCGCACCTCCCCGACGCCCCCGAACCTCGAAACGCCTGCACCCCGGTCGTGACAGGCGCGGCCGGAAACACGGATCGATCCGCGCGCGACCGAAGACGAGACGATCCCGGCAAGTGGCGTCGAATCGCCACCGTCTCGGCGCTCGAGATCAGCGATGAGTCACGCGACGCCATATCTCAGAGCGGCGGAAGGGAAACCGCGGAGCACGCCTACCGCAACAGTTCTGGACGCTCGCGCTCGGTCACCCTGCGAGCAGTCTCAGGCAGAGACCACCTGCACGGTTTTCCCGCACAGTTTGCTCATGTCGTCCTCATCAGATGTCAGAACGATGACCGGGCGCACCGAGCGCAGTGCGGTAGCCGCGACCACAGCGTCGATGGCGTACTTGTGACCATGCAGGCGGGCATCTCGAAGAAGCTCGATCGCCCGTGACGAGATGTCCTCGGTCACAGGTTCGATCTTCAGCCGGGAGAGATACCACCTGAGACGGTCGCTTTTGACGCGAACGTCTTGCGCCTCGATCGGCGTCATCGCACTGACCACAACCCGAAAGTCGTTGTCCTGCGCTTCTCGTACGAACGCAGTCACCCGCCGGTCTGCCTCGCACCACTTCACGAGCGCCTCACAGTCGAGAACCACGGTGCCCGCGCTCAGCCTGCTTCGTGCGCGCGCCATCCGTCCTCCTCATGGAGTTCCGGCGCCGACTTGACGTGGCGGAACAGCTCCGCCGCCTCGTCACGCAAAGCCTGCGGGATCGGCCCAGAAGCGGCCTCGTTCGCCTGCAGGGCCTCTTCCAAGAGATCCCGCTCGATCTGGCGCTCCACAGCGGCATCAACGTAAGCGGAAAATCCACGGGCCCCTACCCGCTCTCGGACAGCGCGAATGTTGCCCGCCCTCAGGGACACGCTGACCTTGGCCGCCGGCCCGTCACCCGGGGCGAACTCCCGCTCAGGCATGCTCATGGAACCAGTTTACTACCCGAAGTAGCAAAAAGACGGACCCTAGCTCTACGCAAGCCCGACCGCCACCGGGGCTACGCCTCGCCGGATGTCAGGCCCACCGGACATTCAACGCCTGTGCCACCGATCCCGAAGTACCCATTGGGCACTTTGTACAGGTGTCGCTGGTGGTAGCGGTTCGCTCCTGGTAGCAGTTCTCAGGGCCGGAGGTCGTTGGAGAGGTTGATCCGGATCTCCGTGTTGCGGAATCCGGCGCGCCGGAACGCGGCCGCCATCGGCTCGTTGCCCACGTCGGTGGTGGCGGTGACGCGCGACTCTCCGTTGGCCGCGTGGATGCGGGTGATCTCGGCGAGCACCTCGTCCACGTAACCGCGCCCCCGGAACTCCGGGACCACCCCGAGATACCCCACGTTCACGCTGTACGGCGTCGCCGAGGGGATCGCCATACCTGCCACCTCGCCCTCGTGCGTATAGGCGATCCGCCACCACTCCCGCTTGCCTGGCGCCCTGAGATAGAAGTCCAGCTCTTCGCGCGCGGTCACGTCCACGCCCTTGGCCGCCACGCTCGCCCGGGTCTGGGCATCCAGGCTGCCCTCGGCGATTCTCGTGAACACCGCCAGGAACTCCTCATCGGACGCCTCGGCGAACCGCAGTACGCCGGTCGCCGGGGGCACCCCGTCAGCCGGCTCCCACTCGAACTGCAGCCGCTCCACCTCCCGGGTGAGGCCGGCCGCGTGTGCTGCCGCTCGCCGCCATTCCACGGCCGCCGAGGTGTCCGCATCGTCACGCCAGCTGCCCGCCGCCTTGATCGCGTACTGCACCGGCCGCGGGAATCCGGCCAGCGCGGCCCTGATCAGCTCGGCGGCGACGACGGTGCGCTCACCCACGGTGGGATCCACGTCGAGGCAATCGAGCGCGACCGGGTACTCGCTGCCCCTCGGGCCCCACCACAGCGCCCGTCCCACGACCCGGTCGCCGACCTCGGCGATCCAGGTCCATTCCGGCCGGTACATGTCCTCGGCCAGTTCCGCGAGGTAACGGTCGGCGGGGATCCAGCCGACGGGCTCGGTCACGACCCAAGCGGTCACGCGGTGGAGGTCCGCAGGGACGATCGCACGGTAGGAGATCACGTAAAGAGGTTAGCGAACCTTTTGTCCATCACTGCACCTAACTGTCCGATGTCAGCCGGACTGGCACGGGTCAGGCCAGGCCGATCACGCCTCACCCGACGTCAGGCCGACCGGGCAGACCCGAGTCCCACCCATCGTGCTCGGCTACCCGCGAGGCGGCTTCCCCACAAGCAGAGTCCCGGATGCGCTCTACGTGCTCGCCGCCACACGTTCTAGAGCTGGGCTGTACAGCCATGGCACCTGGGAGGCACCACCGGCCGCACATCGCTCCAGCCCGCCTTCCTGACGATCTCGGCGCTCCACGCAACGCCATCGGGAGTCAGCCGTTGCCTCCCGAGCAACTGTCCAGTCCCGGGGTCGATCACCAGCTGACCTCCCGCGTATTGGAGGCCCAGCCCGTGGAGCCCGAACGTGCCGGGAACCCCGTCGACCACTTTGACGCCCGGCGACTTCGCCAGGAGAAGGTAAGCGGCAGCCCTGGTGCCGGGAGTCGCCGGTGAGTCGATGAGCCGCGAGGCGGCCCCCGTGAGCCATGGCTCGCGCTCAGCGGCCACCTGAGGGTCGTAGCTTTCCAGCAGCCGCGCCCTGAGCGCCGCCGGCTCCTTGGGCAGGTTCCGCAGTTCCGTCAGCGTCGGCTTCAACCCCTCGGCGAGCTCCAGTCCCAACCTCAGGTCCGTCGAGGAGTATGCGGGCATGTTCTTGTCGCACCCCTGCGCGGGGCACAGCTTGGGCGAGCCGTCCCGTCGCCACGCCTTCAGGCCCTCGGCCGTGTACGGCTTCGACGACATCGGCTCGCGCCAGCCGTAGATCTCGCGGTAGGGCCCGAAGGCGAGCACATCCATGGCCCGTTCCTCGACCTGGTAGCGATACCCGTTCTTCGTCCGCATGACCTCCTCGGTGTCTCGTCGCCAGAAACGACCCTTCGCCTCCGGTGCCGCCGCGAGCCTGGCGGCCGCACCCTCCAGCTTCTGCATGGGCGTGACCGCGACAGGCTCCACCGCAGGTCGAGGCACGAGAATCACTACAGCGCCGACCACGAGCGCGACGGCCGCCGCCACAAGCGCCATGCCCGTCCACGACTTCATGCCTATCCGTGCCCTGGACACAGGGGGAATCGGTGCGGCTGCGAGTACCCGCGCCCGCGCCGCCGTCAGCTGGTCGGCCGATGGGGGTGGCACGTCGGGCATCACCGAGTCGATGACCTGGAACTCGTTCATCCCAACCCCTCACGAAGCTTGGTCCTGGCCCTGCTCAACCGGGACGCGACCGTCCCCGAGGCGATTCCGAGCGCCGCCGCCACCTCGTCGTACCTCAGCCCGGCGTACGCGATGAGCAGCACCACGTCGCGCTCACCCTGCGACAGCCGCGCCAGCGCCCCCGCCAGCCGGTCGACCGTCACCCTCGCGCTGAGCCTGTCCACGATCCGCTGATCGTGTCCTTCATCGTCAGATGGCGGCCCCGTCCTGGCCATCGCGCGGTACCTACGCACCTCGGCGCGCCGATGCCTGCCGATGAGGTTGGTGGCGATGCCGTACAGCCACGGCCTGACCCCGCCTGCTGCCGCGTTGAAGCGGTCGCGCTGCCTGAAGGCGATGAGGAACGTCTCCGCCGCCAGGTCTTCGGCTACGTCGAGGTCGAGCCTGCGGCCGATGTAGCGCCGGATCTCCTCGTAATGGGCCTGGAAGACGGCCTCGAAGACGTCAGGAGCAGTGATCACACCCTTGTTTGCCCGCAAGCGTGCGATTCTTCCAGGAAATCTTGAGTAGTTGTCGTAGAGGGATGGCGTCCTGGACGAACAGGCCCAAGATCGTGCGGGACGTCCGCCAGGACCACGGTTGACCGCCCACCTGTGGTTTCCGTGGCCGCTGGCCAGGATGACATTGTCCGCTTACCAGGGCGGCGGTCAGCCGAGGTGAGGCAGGCATGTGCCGGACGCATCGCGCGACTCGCTAGCCTGAGTCACGATGAACCGTTTGAGGACGTCGCGAGATGAGTTCGGTCTCACCCGCTTCCCCGAAGATCCCCGTGACCCGCTACGCGCCTGGGACGCCGCCGACGAGTACCTGCTGCGGCATCTCGAGGGAATCGACGGCGAATCAATCGACCTGTCGGGCACCGTGGTCGTGCTGGGCGACCGCTGGGGTGCCCTGGTCACCGCGCTCGCCGATCACCGACCCGTACAGATCACCGACTCCTACCTCACCCAGCAGGCGACCCGAGCGAACCTGAGTCGCAACAAGATCGCCCAGGACACGGTGCGCCTCTGTACGACCATGGATGCGCCACCGCCCCGGATCGATGTGCTGCTGATCCGGGTGCCCAAGGGGCTCTCGCTCCTTGAGGACCAATTGCACCGTCTCGCACCGCACGTGCATGCGGGCACCGTGATCGTCGGCGCGGGAATGGTCACCGAGATCCACACCTCGACCCTGGAGCTGTTCGAACGTACTCTCGGGCCGACCAAGACGTCGCCGGCGGCGAAGAAGGCGCGGCTCATCTTCTGCTCGCCCGATTCTCAGATGCCGCGTCGTGCCAGCCCGTGGCCGCGAAGCTACACGCTCCCCACCGATGTCGGAGCGGTCTCAGGACTCACCGTGACCAATCACGCCGGCACCTTCTGCGCCGACCGCCTCGACATCGGCACCCGGTTCTTCCTGCAGAACCTGCCGCCTCTCCGGGGCCGTGAGCATGTCGTGGACCTGGGCTGCGGCAACGGGGTGATCGGGCTCGCTGCGACACTGACCGACAGCGAAGCCAAGGTGTCGTTCATCGACGAGTCCTACCAGGCGCTGGCTTCGGCGGAGGCCACTCTCCGAGCGAACGTCGATATGAGCAGCAACGCGACGTTCCTGGCGGCCGACGGCATGTCTGGTGTACCGGCAGGGACGGTGGATCTGGTCCTGACCAACCCGCCGTTCCACACGCACCGCGCGAGGACCGACGCGACGGCTTGGCGCATGTTCAACGGTTCACGCGCGGCACTTCGCCGCGGCGGCGAACTTTGGGTGATCGCCAACCGGCACCTCGGCTACCACGTGAAGCTGCGCAGGTTGTTCGGCAATTGCGAGGTCGCCGCGAGTAACGCCAAGTTCGTCGTCCTACGAGCTGTCAAGCGCTGACCGTGCTCCTCCATCGCAATGCCGACTGGCGCGCGCTGGGCACAAGCTCAGCCGCCGTCCGGTTTGCGCAGCGGCTATTCGGTGTCTTTGGGGTGTCGAGGCGATGCATAGATCACCCAGACAGTACGGGTGATGTCATCGATGGCATAGCGCACACGCCCGCCGCTGGTGACCTCGAATTCCCACTGCTCCAAGTCCTTGCCGTTGTGACGGTGAGTCGCGAGATCGCCGCGCAGGCGATGCTGACGGTCGTGGCTGGAGCGTGAACGGGGATCAACCCGCAGCACCTCGAAGCATCGGCGCGTATTGGCCAGGGCATGACGGCACAGCTCTTCCCAGCCCCTGACCGCGTCGCTGGAACCGAACCGGGCATCCACTCGTCATCCGGCGGTGGCACTGTAACGCGATCTCCGCGCTTCGGGCTCATGCCGAAACCTGCACCGGCCCGAAGTCGCCGCTCGTGGGCTTGCGAGCCTCGGCGTAGCGTGCAGGGTCGGCCTTGATTCTCGCAGTGGTCCGCCAGCCCGCGATGACCTCCTGGGTGGTGGCATCGACATCCAGTTCGGCCGCGTCGGAGAGCGCTTCAACCAGTTCCAGAGTGAAGGCACGCAGTTCGTCCGAGGACAGGTGGCGAACCCACGGGAAGACCTCCGGCATGGCTATGACCAGCGCACGCGCGGTGGGATCATGCTTGATCAAGGCTAGGAACAGCCGGGACGCGGTGGCCAGCGTCCGCTCAGAGCCCCCGGTCACGGTCGACGCTGCCTGGACTTGAGGTAGTCATCCACCCACTTCTTGCTGCTGCGCCACATACCGTCGTCCCCCTTGACCGCACGTAGCCGTCCCCTCGCTGCAGCGACCCGAAGTGCGTTCTCGGTCACGTCATGCGTCGAAAGAGCGGGTAGAGGGACAAGCTTGACAGGACCGGCCACCGCCGGCATGACGAAGCGGTACAGATTTGTTGTCACGCTACGGGCGATCAGTTCACCTAGCGGGCCGAACTCCTCACTGTCGGCTCGACGCATGGCTTGGAGGTACTTGTCTCGGTCACGCTTGTAGATGATCGCTGGAGGATACCCCGTTCGGCAGAGCATCAGGTTGAGCACCAACCGACCCGTACGTCCGTTGCCATCGAGAAACGGGTGTATCTGTTCGAACCGATTATGCACGCGGGCCAAACGTTCGGGAAGCGCCTCATCCGTATCGACGCGAAGGGCGTCGACCGCCTTCACCCAGTCCCGCATCTGAGGGTCGACCTCCGGCCACGGCGGCGGCTTCATGCCTCCGGGAAACTTGGCGATCTCGTGCTGCCGGAAATTACCTGGTTCTTCGGCAACGGTCGCATGCGGGTGGGGTGCCACAGCCCAGACGAGCGACATAGCCGTGTGGTGTATCTGACGGATCTCCTGAAGAGTGATGAGTTCGCCGTTCTGCCAGTCTCCCGGCTCCAGCGCCTGCCCGTATACCCACTTCGCGGCGTCGCCGTAACCTTTAACCTCCATGTAATCCCTGAGCGGCTTGGCGCCGACGGCTCGCCCCTCCTCCAGGAGCTTCTCCACCTCCTGCAGAACAAGGGTGTTGCCTTCGATCGCAGTGCTGTTGTGGGCCTCTTGATGCCAGATGTCGGACCAGATGTCCTCTGCCTCAGCTGGGGACGGTAGACCGCCCAAGCGGTCACGCAGCTCTCGAACGGCCTCCTCAAGGCGCTGATACACAGTTGCCCTCGACGGCCTGCCCGGTCCTGACACCTACACCTCCAAGATCTTGTTCGGCTGGACCAAATTAACCGTACCGAACAAAGTCATCCCGAGTTGTTCGTCTCAGCAAAAATAAGTGAACCGAACAACATGCGCTTGAACGAGGCAGGGAAAGTTCGGGACGCAGTCGCCAGCGCCCGATCGCGCTCGTCCTCACGGTCTGCCGCGGCGAGAGCCCTTCAGGGGGAACGTCTCCGATGATGCGATAGCTGCGAGATCCTCCAACTACCAGCCAGACAGCCGGCCATGCATCTCTCGCTTACATGGGGCGCATGGCCGGTCCCTTTCGCCGGGTGGGACTATACGCATCCTCCCGATACTCCGCTTGCTCACGCCTCACCGGAGGTCAGGCCGACCGGACACGCCACGCCGGTACCGCCGATGCCGCAGTACCCATTGGGCACTTTGTACAGATATTGCTGGTGGTAGTGGTTCGCCTCCCGCAATAGTTCGGCGACTCCCGCTTGACCCTCAAGCAGTCTTAGACAGGGACCACCTGCATTGCCTTCCCGCACAGCTTGCTCATGTCGTCCTCGTCAGACGTCAGAACGACGGCAGGGCGCACCGAGCGCAGTGCGGTGGCCGCGACCACAGCGTCGATGGCGTACTTGTGACCGTGCAGGCGAGCATCTCGAAGAAGCTCGATCGCTCGCGCCGATATGTCCTCGGTCACCGGCTCGATCTTCAGCCGGGACAGATACCACCTGAGACGATCGCTTCTGACACGGACGTCTTGCGCCTCGATCGGTGTCATGGCGCTGACCACAACCCGAAAGTCGTTGTCCTGCGCCTCCCGCACGAACGCCGTCACCCGCTGGTCGGCCTCGCACCACTTTACGAGCCCCTCGCAATCGAGAACGACAGTGCCCGCGCTCAACCGGCTTCGTGGGCGCGCCATCCGTCGTCCTCATGGAGCTCGGGTGCGGACTTGACGCGGCGGAACAACTCCGCCGCCTCATCACGCAAAGCCTGTGGGATCGGCCCAGAAGCGGCCTCGTTCGCCTGCAGAGCCTCCTCCAAGAGATCCCGCTCGATCTGGCGCTCCACAGCGGCATCAACGTAGGCGGAAAACCCACGGGCCCCGACTCGCTCTCGGACAGCGCGAATGTTGCCCGCTCTCAGAGACACACTGACCTTGGCGGCCGGGCCGTCTCCCGGGGCGAAGTCTCGCTCTGGCATGCTCATACACTCAGTTTACTACTCGAAGTAGCAAAATACTGCGGCCGACCACAAGCTTTCGGAAGCCAGCCAGCTCTCCTCCCCGCGGACAACCAGCCTCGGGGTTCTCCATCGCTGGGGCCGTGAAGGCGACGGCTGTCACGGATCACTCGTCGTCCGGGATAGCTGCCAGCGACTCGGGAGTGTGCCCGAAAGCATCCAGCACCTCATCAAGCGAGACTCGCTCACCCGTTTCCGTGACCGATCGGGCAAGCGCAAGCGCCAGGTCACGCAGGTAGCCGCCACTTCCTCCAGTTCGTCGAGCCGACGAATGCTCACCACGGCCGCCACCGGATGATGCCGGCGGGTGACTACTAGATCGGCCCCCCGCTCCGCATCGGCCACCAGCCGGGCAACCCCTCGCTGGGCGGCCTCTGTAACGCCCAGCTCAGTAGCGTCGTGCAGAACGGCCATCCCCAACTGTGCATCTTTCTGCACAGGATCGCGATCCTCGACCGGACATCGGCTCCCGCCTCGCCGGACGTCAGGCCTACCGGGCATGCGACTCCAGCGCCCAAGAGCGCACGGCATTTACCGCTATCAATCTTGCCGTTTAGGCAGTCATTGCCGAGTCGGCAAGTTTTAGATACTGTCGTTACGTGAACCTCAGAGAGCGCCAGAAGCAGATCACGCGCGAGGAGCTCGCGCAGACCGCCATGCGCCTCGTCCTGGAGAGGGGCTTCGATCAGGTACGAATCGCCGATATCGCGACGGCGGCCGGGGTCGCCGAGCGCACCTTCAGGAACTATTTCTCCAGCAAGGAGGAAGCAATCGTCGCTGTCGCCATCGAGCGCGCGAGCAACGCCGGACAGGCGCTGCGACAACGCCCGACCGGCGAACCGCTGTCAGCAGCAATCGCCGAGGCCGTCCTGGAGCAGTATCAGGCGGCGGCCCAACCGTCCTCGACGGGCACCTTGTGGCGCAACCGACGCCAGCTGATCATGTCCGTGCCATCGCTGCAGGCCGAGTACCTGAGGGCCACCCAGGCCATGGAGCGCACCATGGCCGAGGCCATCGCCGAACGGACCGGCGCCGACCTCGACAGGGACCTGGAGCCGTGGGTACTGGCCGCGGCCGTATCGGCGGCCGAGCGCAGGGCGGTCTTCTTCTGGCTCACCCGCGCCGTGGACAGACCACTGCCGGACCTCCTGCGCCAGGCACTCGCCCAGGTGCTGCCCGCATGAGCGTCGACCGGCCGCCGCTGCGGCCCCTGCTGATGAGCCTTGCTATCAACGCCGCGTTACCCCTCGTCGCCTTCCTGCTGATCCGCCCGCACGTCGGCAGCGACGCCCTCGCCCTGGCCCTGGGCGGTGCCATCGCGGCAGGCAGGACGGTGTTCCTCTTCGCCCGGCGGCGCCGGGTAGACGTCATCGGCCTGGTAGCCATCACAGCCTTCGCCATTTCGGCGCTGGCCTCGCTGGCGTTCGGCGGCAGCTCGCTCCCGCTGAAGCTGGACATGGCGCTCCTGGTCGGTCCGCTCGGATTGGCCTGCCTGGTGTCGGTCGCGGTCGGGCACCCACTCCACGACCTGGTCACGCGCATACGCCGGATGCCGAAAGCGAATCGCCGACACTCCTCCATCATCACGGCAATCGTGGGATGCACCCTCGTCGTGCACACCGTGGTCCATATCGTGCTGGCGCTGACTCTGCCGACCGCCACGTTCCTGGCCGCTTCCCGGCTGGCCGGCTGGGGCATCATCGCGGTCGGGGCCGCCGTGATGGCGGTCTACCTGCGTAGGGCGCGCGTCCATGACTGAGCTGCACCACCGCGTCATCGGCTCGGGACCGCCGCTACTGATGATCTCCCCGGGAGCCGGGCGGGCGAGCGCTCTGCGGACTATCGCGGAACAGTTGGCCGGAACCTTCACCGTGGTGACCTATGACCGCGACTCCACCCGGGAGCGGCCCAGCATCGCGGCCCACGCCGACGACGCCGGCCGTCTGCTGGAACCGTTCGCGCCCGCCTACGTCTTCGGCAGCTCCATCGGGGCGCTGATCGGGCTGGAGTTGGCCGTGCGACACGCGGGCAGCGTGCGCGCGCTGGTCGCCCACGAGCCTCCGCTGCTCCACCTGCTGCCCGCCGACGAGCGGCCACGGCTCGACCTGCATCAGGCCTTCCGCGCAGACGGCGCCGAGAGCGCGCTACGCGCCTTCGCCGCCCGCCTGGGGGTCGACCGCGGCCAACAGTCCTCGCCCGAGGCAGCCGAGTACTTCTTGGGAACAGAGGTGGGATCCGGCATGCTGGCCCGCTACCGAGCCGACCTCGACACACTGGCCGGGACCAGGGTCATCCCGGGCGGAGGGGCGGAGGGACGCGACTTCTTTCCTTTTCGGTGCGCGGCCGAGTTGGCTCGCCGCCTCGGCACGCCGCTGGCGGAGTTCCCCGGCAACCACACAGGGTTCGTCACCCACCCCGCCGCGTTCACCGCCAGGCTCGCCCACGTGCTCATCGAAGAAACGGGCGGCGGCCACAGGCACGAGCCCTGTGGAAACGACTGAGACCCCCGTACGGCGTGCTCGCCGTACCCGGAGGTCTCAAGATTCGGGACTACTCCCCTGAGGCCGTCAGACCCATCGGACAGGACACACCCGTGCCACCGAGGCCGCAGTAGCCGTTCGGCGCTTTAAAAGGTATTGCTGGTGATAATCCTCGGCGTAGTAGAACGGCCCCGCGGGGGCGATCTCCGTGGAGATCTCGCCATAGCCGGCCGCCTTCAGCACCCCCTGGTACGCATCCCGAGAGGCCTCAGCCGCCTTCTGCTGCTCCGGCGAGTGATAATAGATGGCCGAACGGTACTGCGTCCCCACGTCGTTGCCCTGGCGCATGCCCTGCGTCGGGTCGTGGGCCTCCCAGAAGACCTTCAGGAGCTCCTCGTACGACACCTTCGCCGGGTCGAACGCCACCCGGACGACCTCCGCGTGCCCCGTGAGGCCGCTGCAGACCTCCTCGTACGTCGGGTTGGGCGTGTACCCGCCCTGGTAACCGACCGCAGTCGTGACGACCCCGGGTGTCTGCCAGAACTTGCGCTCGGCGCCCCAGAAGCAGCCGAGGCCGAAGTCGGCGATCTCCAGGCCCGGGGGCGGGGTGAGGGGGGCGTCGAGGACCGCGTGGCGGGACGGGATCGGCATGGGGTCCGGGCGGCCCGGGAGGGCGTCCTCGGGTCGGACCATCGAGGTCTTGTTGCCGCCGAAAAGCCAGCCCATGGCACTACCTCCACTAGGTCTTGTCCCAGAGTACATAGGCGTGAACGCTTTAGAGTCACTACACAATTCCGTATAGTGAACGAAATTTGTGTTTAAAGGTGGTAATGGCCGAAGATGGGGTTCATGCCTGACCTTCGGCGTGGTGTCCTGTTCGGGATCGCCGCCTACACCATCTGGGGCCTGTTCCCCCTCTACTGGCCGCTGCTCAAGCCGTCCGGGGCCGTCGAGATCCTGGCCCACCGCATGGTGTGGTCGCTGGTCGTGGTCGCCGCCGTGCTGGTCGTCCGCCGGCATTGGTCGTGGTTTCGTCCCCTGATCAGGCAGCCCATGAAGCTGGGCCTGCTGGTGCTGGCCGCCGTGCTCGTCACCGTGAACTGGGGCGTCTACATCTACGCGGTCAACAGCGGGCACGTCGTCGAGAGCGCTCTGGGCTACTTCATCAACCCGCTCGTCAGCGTGCTGTTCGGGGTGGTGCTGCTGCGGGAGCGGCTGCGGCCGCTGCAGTGGGTGGCCGTCGGGTTCGGGGCGCTGGCGGTGCTGGTGCTGACGGTCGACTACGGGCGGCTGCCGTGGATCGCGCTCACGCTGGCCATCACCTTCGGCGTGTACGGGCTGGTCAAGAAGCAGGCCAACGTGGCGGCCACCGAGAGTCTCGCCATCGAGACCCTGGTTCTGTTCCTGCCCGCACTCGGCTACCTCTTCTTCCTGCAGACGGGCGGGCAGGGGACGTTCACCGGTGAAGGCCTCGGGCATGCCCTGTTGCTGATCGGCGGCGGGGTGGCCACCGCCATCCCGCTGATCTGCTTCGGGGCGGCGGCCATCCGGGTGCCGCTCAGCACCATCGGGCTTCTGCAGTACATCGCGCCGATCCTGCAGTTCGCCTGCGGCGTTCTGATCGCCAAGGAGACCATGCCGTCCAGCCGGTGGATCGGCTTCTCGATCGTCTGGGTGGCCTTGGCGATCTTCACGTACGACAGCTTCAGGACGGCCCGGGCCGCACGGCGAGTCCGGCAATCAGCCGGAACGCTCGACCACATAGTCACATAGCGCCAAAAATGCGGACCTGGCTGGGATGTCGGGGAGGCCGGAGATGTCGGTACGAGCCCGGTCCACCCACGATTCCAGCTCCGCCCGAGCCTGCCCCATGGCAGGGTGAGCGCGGAGCAAGGTCAATGCCTCGTCCACGTTCTCATCCGCCACCGGCCCCGACAGCAGCTCGCCCAGGCGGGAAGCCTCCCCCGGCGCCAGCGCGTACAGGACCGGCAGCGTCTTGATGCCCTCGCGCAGGTCCGTCCCCGGCGTCTTGCCCGACTCGGCACCGGAGGACGCCACGTCCAGCAGGTCGTCTCCGAGCTGCCAGGCCACGCCGATGGCCTCGCACGCCCGGCTGAGCCGCTCCTCGACGTCCGCGGGAGCACCGGACAGCAGCGCGCCGAACCGGCCGGACGCGGCGATCAGGGAGCCGGTCTTGTCGGCCAGCACGCCCAGGTAGTGAGCGATCGGGTCCTCACCGTCGCGGGGGCCGATGGTCTCGCGGATCTGCCCCTGCACGAGACGGGAGAACGTCTGCGCCTGGATGCGGATCAGCTCCGGACCGAGGTCCGCGAGGATGTCGGACGCCTGGGCGAACAGATAGTCGCCGGTGAGGATCGCCACGGTGTTGTCCCACCGGGCGTTGGCGGACGGTGAGCCCCGGCGTACCGGGGCCTCGTCCATGACGTCGTCGTGGTAGAGCGAGCCCAGGTGGGTCAGCTCGATCACCACCGCGCCGGGCACCACGCCCGGCGCGGACGGATCGCCGAACTGCGCGGCGAGCAGCAGCATCAACGTTCGGAACCGCTTGCCGCCGGCCTCGATGAGGTGCTTGGACGCCTCCGTGACGAAGGCGTCCTCGCTCTCCACCGACGAGCGCAGGAGCTTCTCGACCGCAGCCATTCCGGTGGCTAGGTCCTGCGCCAACCGCTCGTCCTCGATGGGAAGGTCAACCACGGGAGGCGCAGACATACGAGATCCCCTTATCTAATGAACAGGCTGTGAGCAGCGTCGTTGGCAACACCAAGCACGGACTCCGGGTAGAGCCCCACTCCTACGGTAACCAGCAGGGAGACGGCGATGACGGCCACGGTCCCCATACTGGGCACCGCGATCGCCGGGCCGTCGGCCGCGGGTTCGCTGAAGAACATCAGCACGATGACGCGGACGTAGAAGAACGCGGCGATGGCCGAGGCCACCACACCCACCACGACCAGGCCGGCCATCCAGCCGCCCATCGAGTCGCCGGGCTGCGTTCCGCTGTTCAGAGCGGCCGCGAAGACGGCGTACTTGCCGAAGAAGCCGCTCGTCATCGGGATGCCGGCGAAGGCCAGCAGGAAGAAGGCGAACACCCCGGCCAGCACCGGCGCGCGCTTGCCGAGCCCGGCCCAGCGCGACAGGTGCCCGGCCTCGCCGCCGGGGTCGCGCACGAGCGTGACCACCGCGAACGCGCCCACCGTGGTGATGCCGTAGACCGCCAGGTAGAACAGGATCGCCTTCAGGGACACGGCGTTCTGGGCCGCGGAGCCGAATGTGGCCATCACGCCGACGAGCAGGAAGCCCGCGTGGGCGATGGACGAGTACGCCAGCATCCGCTTGATCTCGGTCTGCGTGATCGCCAGGATCGAGCCGACGATCATCGTGAGCGCGGCGACGCCCCAGAAGATCGGCCGCCAGTTCCAGTCGAGGTTGCCCAGACCCACCCAGAACACCCGCAGCACGGCGCCCACGGCCGCGACCAGCGTGCCGGAGGCCATCAGAGCGGTGATCGGGGTGGGAGCGCCCTGGTAGACGTCCGGCTTCCAGGCCTGGAACGGCGCAGCGCCGATCTTGAACAGCAGGCCGACGCCGAGCAGCGCGAGCCCGAGCATCAGGATCGGGTCGAGCGACGCGCTCTTGCCCATGGCCGCGTTGATGCCGGGCAGCGAGACGGTGCCGGCGAAGCCGTACACCATCGCGGTGCCGTACAGGAAGAAGGCCGAGGAGAACGCGCCCAGCAGGAAGTACTTCATCGACGCCTCCTGCGACAGCAGGCGACGCCGGCGGGCCAGGCCGCACAGCAGGTAGAGCGGCAGCGACATGACCTCGAGGCCCACGAACATCATCAGCAGGTCGTGGGAGGCCGGGAAGAGCAGCATGCCGCCCACCGCGAAGAGCACCAGCGGGTACACCTCGGTGTGACCGCCGCCCGCCGCCTCGGCCTCCTCCTCGTCGCCGCTGCCGGGCACGGCCGCGGCCGAGGCGACGAAGTGGCCCTCGTCGTTGATCAGCAGCACGCACACGAACGACAGGACGAGGATGACGCCCCAGATGAACAGCGCGGGCCCGTCCACCGCGACCGCACCCATGGCGACCGGTGCGGTCGGCACGTTGCCCCGCATGACCTGCACGAGCACCAGCATGAACGCGCCGAACAGGCTCAGCAGGGTGAGTGGCACGTGGATCGACTTGCGCAGGTATCGCGGCGCGAACGCCTCTACGAGCACCCCGATGATGGCCGCGCCGAAAACCACCAGCAGCGGCGCCAGCGTGCCGTACTCGATCGTCGGCGCTGGGATGGAGTTCACTGACCTGTCCCCTTCTCAGCGATGGTGGAGGCCGGCACATGCACGTTGGTCAGCGTCTGCTGCACCGACGGGTTGATCACGTCGAGCAGCGGCTTGGGGAAGAAGCCGAACCCGATGATCAGAGCGACGAGCGGGGCCAGCACCCAGACCTCGCGGGCGTTCAGGTCCTTGAACGCCTTGACCGGCTCGGCGGTCGGCCCGTTCATGGCGCGCTGGACCATCCACAGGATGTAGACGGCGGCGAGGATCACGGCCACCGCGGAGATCACCGCGGCCACCGTCAGGGCCCCCGAGCCGTGGGCCTTGCTGGAGTACGTCCCGATCATGACCATGAACTCGCTCACGAACGACGACAGTCCGGGCAGCGAGAGACCGGCCAGACCGGCGACCAGGAAGAAGCCCGCGAGCAGCGGCGCGACCTTCTGCACGCCTCCGTAGTCCCCGATGAACGGCGAGCCGCGCCTGGCGATGAGGAAGCCCGCGGCCAGGAACAGCGCGCCGGTGGCGAAGCCGTGGTTGACCATGTAGAGGGCCGCACCGGACTGGGCGACGTCCGACATGGCGAACACGCCGAGCACGATGAACCCGAAGTGCGAGATCGACGTGTACGCGATGAGCCGCTTCATGTCGGTCTGCCCGATGGCCACGATGGCGCCGTAGATGATGCTGATGACCGCCAGTACGACGATCGGCATCGTGAACGCCTTGGCCGCGTCGGGGAAGAGCTCCAGGCAGAAGCGGAGCATCCCGAACGTGCCGACCTTGTCCAGCACGCCCACCAGCAGCACGGCGGCCCCGGCCGGAGCCTGCGCGGCCGCGTCGGGCAGCCAGGTGTGCACCGGCCAGAGCGGCGCCTTGATCGCGAAGGCGATGAAGAAGCCGCCGAACAGCCACTTCTGCATGGCCGGGTCCTTGATGGCCCCGATCAGCTCGGGGAACATGAACGTGGACTTGCCGGCCACGAAGTAGAGCCCGATGACCGCGACCAGCATGAGCAGGCCGCCGAACAGGGAGTACAGCAGGAACTTGACGGCCGCGTAGGACCGCTGGGCACCGCCGTACGACCCGATCATGAAGTACATCGGGATCAGCATGGCTTCGAAGAAGACGTAGAAGAGGAAGATGTCGGTCGCCGCGAAGACGCCGATCATCATCGTCTCGAGCACTAGCAGCAGCGAGAAGTACGTCTTCACCGACCGCTTGGGCGTGATGAGCGTGCCGTCGGCGGTCTTGACGCCGTCGGCATCGTGCCAGGAGGCCAGCACCACGATCGGCACCAGCACCACCGACAGGGCGATCAGCACGAGTGCGACGCCGTCGACGCCGACTCCGAACTTCACGCCGAAGCTCGGGATCCAGTTGTACTCGGCGGTGAACTGGAAGCGCGGGCCCGTCGGCTTGTACCCGGCGGCCATGACACCCGTGAGGACCAGCGTCAGCAGCGAGACCAGCAGCGTGACCTGCTTGGCCAGCTTGTCACTGCCCTTGGGAAGCAGGGCCACCACGATGGCGCCCACCACGGGCACCGCCATGAGTATCGGAAGCCAGGGTGACATCAGATGTTCCCAACGAGGAGCAGGGCGCCGGTCAGCAGGGCGGCACCGATGAAGATGGACAGCGCGTACGTTCTTGCGAAGCCCGTCTGGAGCCTCCGCAGGCGCCCGGAGCTGCCCCCGATGCCCGCGGCCAGGCCGTTGACCAGCCCGTCGACGCCGCGGTTGTCGAAGAACACCGCGATGCGGGTCAGCCACTGACCGGGGCGCATGAAGAGCGACTCGTTGAGGGCGTCACCGTACAGGTCGCGCCGGGCGAACGTGGTGACGAACGACCCGCGCGGCTGCACGGCCGGCACCTCGGCCCTGCCGTACTTCACCCAGGCGAAGCCGGCGCCGACCGCGACGAGCGCGAGCGTAACCAGGCCAGGCACGCTGGCGAAGTGGAAGGAGGGCAGCTCCTCCGGCCGGCCGACGGCCGGGGCGAGGAACAGCATGAGCCGGTTGCTCAGGATGAGGTAACCGCCCAGCCCGATCGAGCCGATCGACAGGATGATCAGCGGCCAGGTCATGACCGCCGGAGACTCGTGCGGGTGAGCGTCCTCCGCCCAGCGCTTCTCGCCGAAGAAGGTCATGAAGACCATCCGCGACATGTAGAAGCCGGTGATGCCGGCGCCCAGCACGGCCAGCCAGCCGAGAACCTGGTTGTGCTCGACCGCGGTCTCGATGATGCCGTCCTTGGTGAAGTAACCGGACAGCAGCGGGAAGCCGATGATCGCCAGGTAGCCGATGAAGAACGTGACGAAAGTGACCGGCATGTACTTGCGCAGCCCGCCGTACTTCCGCATGTTCACCTCGTCGTTCATGCCGTGCATGACCGAGCCGGCGCCGAGGAACATGTCGGCCTTGAAGAAGCCGTGCGTGATCAGGTGGCCGATCGCGAACGCGTACCCGGCAGGGCCGAGGCCAGCGCCGAGCATCATGTAGCCGATCTGCGACATCGTCGAACCGGCCAGGCCCTTCTTGATGTCGTCCTTGGCGCAACCGATGATCGCACCGGCGAGCAGCGTTGCCGCGCCGACGATGGACACCGCGAGCGCGGCGCCCGAGCCCTCGGGGAAGAAGAACGCCCCGGAGCGGACCACCAGGTAGACGCCGGCGGTCACCATGGTGGCCGCGTGGATCAGGGCCGACACGGGGGTCGGGCCCTCCATGGCGTCCAGGAGCCAGGACTGCAGCGGGAGCTGCGCGGACTTGCCGCACGCGCCGAGGAGCAGCAGCAGGCCGATGGCCAGCGTGGTGCCGTTCTCGACGCCGCTCACCTTGGCCCCGAGGTCCTTGAAGGCGAGGGTGCCGAACGACGTCCAGATGACGAACATGCCGACCAGCAGGCCGAAGTCACCGACGCGGTTGACGATGAACGCCTTCTTCGCCGCGACCGCCGCCGACGGCTTGAACTGCCAGAACCCGATCAGCAGGTACGAGGCCAGGCCGACGCCCTCCCAGCCGATGAACAGACCCACGTAGTTGTCGGCCAGCACCAGCAGGAGCATCGCGGCCACGAACAGGTTCAGGTAGGAGAAGAACCTGCGCCGGTGCTCGTCATGGGCCATGTAGCCGATGGAGTAGATGTGGATCAGCGAGCCCACACCGGTGATCAGCAGCGCGAAGCTGATCGACAAGGGGTCGATCAGCAGCCCCATCTTCACCAGGCCGGGGATGAAGTCGTAGAGCTCGACGGCCCGCCGGCGCTCCTCTTCCCCGAACCCTATGAGCTCGAAGAACGCCAGCACCGCCACGACGAACGAGGCGAGGGACATGGCCACGCCCAGCAGATGGCCCCAGCGGTTCGTGAACCGGTTGAACACCAGGAGGATGAGCGCTCCCACCAGGGGGAAGGCGATCATCAGCCAGGAGACTCCGATCACGCCGCCGGTGTGCTGGGTGATCTGAGCGATTTCAGATTGCACCAGTCACCTCTTAGTACTTCAGCAGGTTGGCGTCGTCGACCGACGCGGACCTGCGGGTTCGGAAGATCGTCACGATGATTGCCAGGCCGACCACGACCTCGGCCGCGGCCACCACCATCACGAAGAACGCGATGATCTGGCCTTCCAGGTTGCCGACCTGCCTGGAGAAGGTGACGAAGGCGAGGTTGCAGGCGTTGAGCATGAGCTCCACGCACATGAACACCACGATCGCGTTACGCCGGATCAGCACGCCCAGGGCGCCGATGCCGAACAGCAGGCCGGACAGTACGAGGTAGTGCGTCGTCACTTGGTCACCTCATTGTTCTGCTCGACGCCGCGCGGCTCGATGCCACGCTCCTCGGCGTCTTCCTCGGCCGTGTGCTGGATGGCCTCGGCGAGCCTCGGGTCCTCGGGGAGGTGGCCGTGCTCGACGTCGTAGCGCGCGATGTAGCGGTTGACCGAGGACTCGGCCGCCGTTCCGTCGGGCAGCAGCGCCGGCATGTCGATGGCGTTGCTCCTGGCGTAGGTGCCGGGGCCCGGCAGCGGCGACGGGCGGTCGCCGAGGAACCGGGCGCGGGCCAGGTCCTTCTGCGTGGGCTTCTCGACGAGCTTCTCGCGGTGCGCCAGCACCATCGCGCCCAGCGCCGCCGTGATCAGCAGCGCCGAGGTGATCTCGAACGCGAACACGTACCTGGTGAACAGCAGCAGCGCGATCGAGCGGATGTAGCCGCCCTGCGCCGTGGCCTGCGCCAGCCCGGCCTGGTTCGCGAAGATCGCGTTGCCGAAGGCGAGGATGATCAGGACCACGAAGCCGATGGCCGCGATGGCCGCCCAGAAGCGCTGGCCCTTGAGCGTCTCGACGAGGGAGTCGGAGGAGTCGACTCCCACCAGCATGAGCACGAACAGGAACAGCATCATGACCGCGCCGGTGTAGACGATGATCTGCACCGCGGCCAGGAAGGGCGCGTCCTGCGCGGCGTACAGGACCGCGAGGCAGAGCATCACCGTGCCGAGCATCAGCGCGGAGTACACGGCCTTCCTGTTGAAGACCATGCCGAGCGCGGCGCCGACGGACACGACGGCGAGCACCCAGAACGTGACCGTCTCACCCATTGGTCCGCCCCAGCCGGTAGTAGTCCTCTTCGGTCTCACCGAGCCGCATGGGGTGCGGCGGCTGCTCCATGCCCTGGGTCAGGGGCGCGAGGAGCATCTCCTTGGTGTAGATGAGGCTCTCGCGCGTGGTGTCGGCGAGCTCGTACTCGTTGGTCATGGTGAGCGCGCGAGTCGGGCAGGCCTCGATGCACAGGCCGCACAGGATGCACCGCAGATAGTTGATCTGGTACGTGCGTCCGTAACGCTCACCCGGCGAGAACCGCTCCTCCTCGGTGTTGTCCGCGCCCTCGACGAAGATCGCGTCGGCCGGACACGCCCAGGCGCAGAGCTCGCACCCGACGCACTTCTCCAGCCCGTCAGGCCAGCGGTTGAGCTGGTGACGCCCGTGGAAGCGAGGGGCCGTCGGCCTCTTCTCCTCCGGGTAGTTCACCGTGACGGGCTTCTTGAACATTGTGTGGAAGGTGACCCCGAAGCCCTTGACGGGGTTCAGCCAATCAGTTAGTCCCACTGGGAATCTCCTTGTGCTGCACCCCGTGGTAGTGCGGCAGATCGAGCGGCGGCACCGGGAAGCCGCCGGCCGTCGGCTCTTCGGACAGTTCCTGGAACTCGGCCTCGACCTGAGCCTTTCTGGCTTCCTTGCGCCGCTGGTTGACGGTGTCGAACCGCATCCAGATGGCCAGCGCCCCGATCACGATGACCACGCCGAGTCCGATGCCGAGCGTCTTGTTGCCGTCGTTGACCACCACGTTGCGCACGGCGGCCACCAGCAGGATCCACGCCAGGTTGACCGGGATCAGCACCTTCCAGCCCAGCGACATGAGCTGGTCGTAGCGAACCCGCGGCAGCGAGGCCCGCACCCAGATGACGAAGCAGAAGGTGAGCACGAACTTGATGAAGAACCACAGCACCGGCCAGTAGCCCTGGTTGGCGCCCTCCCACAGCGAGATCGGGAACGGCGCCCGCCAACCGCCGAGGAACAGCGTCACGGCGATGCCGGAGGCGGTGAAGGTGTGCAGGTACTCGCCCATCATGATCAGGGCGAACTTCAGCGACGAGGAGTATTCGGTCTGGAATCCGCCGACCAGCTCGCCCTCGCCCTCGGGCAGGTCGAACGGGATGCGCGCGGCCTCGCCGAACATGCAGATCACGTAGACCAGGAAGGACGGGATGAGCAGGACCACGAACCAGGTCTGCTCCTGCGCCTTGACGATCTCCGAGGTGGACAGCGTCCCGGCGAACAGGAAGATGGCCACGAACGACAGGCCCATCGCGATCTCGTACGAGACCACCTGCGCCGCCGACCGCAGACCGCCGAGCAGCGCGTACGGCGAGCGCGACGACCACCCGGCCAGCACCACGCCGTAGACCGACACGGCCCCCATGGCCAGCATGAACAGCACGGCCACGGGCAGGTCCACCAGCTGCAGCGGCGTCCGCACGCCGAACAGGTTGACCATCGGCGCGATCGGCACGATCGAGAAGGCCAGGAAGGCCGGCACCACCATGATGACCGGGGCCAGCAGGTAGAGCACCTTGTCGACGGTCCGCGGGAAGAGGTCCTCCTTCAGACCCATCTTCAGGCCGTCGGCCACCGACTGCAGCAGGCCGAACTTGCCGGCCCGGTTGGGACCGTACCGGTTCTGCATCCTGGAGATGAGCTTGCGCTCGAACCAGACGCCGAACAGGACGCCCAGCATCAGGAAGACGAAGAGCAGCACGGCCTTGATGATCGTGATCCACAGCGGGTCCTTGCCGAAGTCGGCGAGGGTGGGATCGGCCGCGAGAACGTGGGTCATGAGGCGCTCCCGATGGTGACGATATCGCCGGCCACCGCGCGCAGGTCGCGCGTGACCGAGCAGCCGCCGGAGTTCGTCGGCACCCAGACCACGCGGTCCGGCAGGTCGGCGACGCGCACGGGCAGCGTCACGTTGCCGCCGACGACGAGCTTGTCGCCGTCCGCGACCCCGAGCTCGGCTGCCGTGCTCTCGGAGACCAGTGCTTCGGCGGCGCGGGCGGTGCCCGCGAGGTACGGCTCGCCGTCCTGCAGCCTGCCCTCGTCGAGCAGCAGGTGCCAGGTCGCCAGCAGCGCCTCGCCGGTCGCCGGGGCGACCTGGGCGCGGGTGGCGGAGTGCGGCGCGGTGACGCGGCTGCCGCGCCACGCCCCCAGGCTGGACAGCTCGCGCCTGGCGGACTTGGCGTCCGGCAGGCCCAGGTGGACGTCCATCCGGTCGGCCAGGTTGCCGATCACGGCCAGGTCGCTCTGCAGCCCCGGCACCTTGAGCGGCGCCTCGAACGAGCGGCCCCTGCCCTCCCAGTTGACGAACGTGCCGCCCTTCTCCTGAACCGCGGCGACGGGCAGGACCACGTCGGCGCGGTCGGTGACGGCGCTGGCGCGGATCTCCAGGCTGACGATGAACGGCGTGTGCTCCAGGGCCTCGAGCGCCGCGGCAGGGTCGGCCAGGTCGTAGGGGTCGACACCGGCCACGATCAGCGCGTCCAGCTCGCCGGCGCGGGCGGCCTCCAGGATGCCGGAGGTGTCGCGGCCCGGCGTGGCGGGCAGCGAGGCCACGTCCCACGCCCTGGCGACCTCGGCCCTGGCGGTCTCGTCGTCGACCGGACGGCCGATCGGCAGCAGGTTGGGCAGCGCGCCGGCCTCGACCGCGCCGCGCTCGCCCGCCCTGCGCGGGATCCAGGCGACCCTGGCGTCGGAGGCGGTGGCGAGCCGTACGAGGGCGGACAGGGCGCCCGGCACAGTGGCGAGGCGCTCTCCCGCGAGCACGATCGTGCCCTCGGCCAGCGTGCCGACCAGGTCGCCGATGGCGTCGGCCTCGCCGCCCGGCGCGGTGCGGATGAGCGTGCCGCCCATCTTGGCCAGGCCGGGTGAGGCGAACGGGGCGATGGCGGAGACCTTGAGCCCCTTCTTCATCCACGCCTTGCGCAGGCGCAGGAAGACGATGGGCGACTCATCCTCGGGCTCGAACCCGACGAGCAGCACGTGGGGGGCGTTCTCGAGGTCGGTGTAGCTGATCTCGATGCCCTTGCCGGCCACCGCGTGGGCCAGGAACTGCGCCTCCTCGGCGGAGTGCGGCCTGGCGCGGAAGTCGACGTCGTTGCTGTGGAGGGCGACCCGGGCGAACTTGGCGTACGCGTACGCGTCCTCGACCGTGACCCGGCCACCGACCAGCACGCCGGCCTTGCCGCGCGCCTTGGCCAGGCCCTCGGCCGCCACCGTCAGCGCCTCCGGCCACGAGGCCGGCACCAGCACGCCCTCCTCGTTGCGGACCAGCGGCGTCTTGAGCCGGTCGGGCTGCTGGGCGTAGGCGAAGGCCCAGCGGCCCTTGTCGCAGTTCCACTCCTCGTTGACCTGCGGGTCGTTGCCCGCCAGGCGACGGGTGACCCGGCCGCGCCGGTGGTCGGTGCGCTGGGCGCAGCCGGAGGCGCAGTGCTCGCACGCGCTCGGCGTGGAGACCAGGTCGAACGGGCGGGCCCTGAACCGGTAGGCGGCGCCGGTGAGCGCGCCGACCGGGCAGATCTGCACCGTGTTGCCGGAGAAGTAGGAGTTGAACGGCTTGCCGTCCGCGACCCGCACCTGCTCCTTGGCCCCGCGCTCGAAGAACTCGATGAGCGGGTCACCGGCGATCTGGTCGGAGAAGCGGATGCACCGGGCGCACTGGACGCAGCGCTCGCGGTCGAGCAGCACCTGCGTGGACAGCGGCAGCGGCTTGGGGAAGGTCCGCTTCTGCTCCTGGAACCTGGACTCGCCCTGACCGTTGGACATGGCCTGGTTCTGCAGGGGGCACTCGCCGCCCTTGTCGCAGACCGGGCAGTCGAGCGGGTGGTTCATGAGCAGCAGCTCCATGGCCCCGCGCTGTGCCTTCTCGGCGACCGGCGAGGTGAGCTGCGTCTGCACGACCATGCCCTCGGCGACCTCGATCGCGCACGACGGCTGCGGCTTGGGGAAGCCGCGGCCGTTGCCCGCGTCGGGGATGTCGACCAGGCACTGGCGGCAGTTGGCCGCCGGGTCGAGCAGCGGGTGGTCGCAGAACCTGGGGATCTGGATGCCCAGCAGCTCGGCTGCCCTGATGATCAACGTGCCCTTGGGCACACTGACCTGGAACCCGTCGATGGTCAGGGTCACCAGGTTCGTCTCGGTCTCTACGACTGTCACTGCTCACCCCAGAGAGTGGACTTCTTCGGGTCGAACGGGCAGCCGCCGATCTCGAAGTGCTTGAGGTACTCGTCGCGGAAGTACTTCACGGAGGAGTGGATCGGGCTGGTCGCACCGTCGCCCAGGGCGCAGAACGAGCGGCCCAGGATGTTGTCCGCGATGTCGGTGATCGTGGACAGGTCCTCCTCGGTGCCCTGGCCCTTCTCCAGGCGCTTGAGCACCTGCTTGAGCCAGTACGTGCCCTCGCGGCAGGGCGTGCACTTGCCGCAGGACTCGTGGGCGTAGAACTCGGTCCAGCGCAGCACCGTGCGGACCACGCAGGTGGTCTCGTCGAAGATCTGCAGGGCGCGGGTGCCCAGCATGGACCCCTTGGCGCCGACCGCCTCGAAGTCGAGCGGCACGTCGAGGTGCTCGTCGGTGAAGATCGGCGTGGAGGAGCCGCCCGGGGTCCAGAACTTGATCTGGTGCCCGGCCCTGATGCCGCCCGCCATGTCGAGGAGCTCGCGCAGCGTGATGCCGAGTGGCGCCTCGTACTGGCCGGGCCTGGTGACGTGGCCGCTCAGCGAGAAGATGCCGAAGCCCTTGGACTTCTCGGTGCCCATGCCGGCGAACCAGTCGGCGCCGTTGCCGATGATCGAGGGAACACTGGCGATCGACTCGACGTTGTTCACGACAGTAGGCGAGGCGTACAGGCCCGCCACGGCCGGGAACGGGGGCTTGAGTCGCGGTTGACCTCTGAAGCCTTCCAGCGAGTCGAGCAGCGCCGTCTCCTCGCCGCAGATGTACGCGCCCGCGCCGCTGTGCACGACCAGCTCGAGGTCGAAGCCGGAGCCGAAGATGTCGGTGCCGAGGTAGCCCTTCTCGTACGCCTCCCGCACGGCCGCGTGCAGCCGCCGGATGACGTGGAGCACCTCGCCGCGCACGTAGATGAAGGCGTGCTTGGCCCGGATCGCGTAGGACGTGATGATGATGCCCTCGACCAGCGCGTGGGGGTTGGCCATCATCAGCGGGATGTCCTTGCAGGTGCCCGGCTCCGACTCGTCGGCGTTGACGACGAGATAGTGCGGCTTGCCGTCACCCTGCGGGATGAAGCCCCACTTCATGCCGGTCGGGAAGCCCGCGCCGCCGCGGCCGCGCAGGCCGGAGTCCTTGACGGCCTGGATGACGGCGTCCGGGTCCATGCCCAGCGCCTTCTTCGCCGCCTCGTACTCGCCGTAGACGTCGAGGGTGAAGGAGTTCGGCTGGTCCCAGTTCGCTGTCAGAACCGGTGTCAAAGTCGTGCTCATGCCTCGGGGGCCTTCCATCCGTTGGCCTTGGCGACCTTCAGGCCCTCGAGCGAGGGGCCGGCGGCCGAGGGGCCGTCACCCGCCAGGTCGTCGGGCAGGCCGGAGAGCACGCGCGAGGCCTCCTTGAAGGTGCACAGCTTCTTCGGACCGCGGGTCGGGCGCACCTCCTTGCCGTCGCGCAGGTCGTCCACGAGCTGCTTGGCCGACTCGGGGGTCTGGTTGTCGAAGAACTCCCAGTTGACCATCATGACCGGGGCGAAGTCGCAGGCCGCGTTGCACTCGATGCGCTCCAGCGAGACCTTGCCGTCGGAGGTCGCCTCTTCGTGACCGACGCCGACGTGCTCCGACAGCTCCTCCCAGATCTGGTCGCCGCCCATGACCGCGCACAGAGCGTTGATGCACACGCCGACGTGATAGTCGCCGGCGGGCTTGCGCTTGTACATGGTGTAGAAGGTCGCGACGCCCGTGACCTCGGCCTTGCTGATGCCGAGCAGCTCGGCACAGAACTCCTGCCCGTCGTCGGAGACGTAGCCGTCCTCCGACTGCACGAGGTGGAGCAGCGGCAGCAGGGCGGACCGCGTCTTCGGGTAGCGCCCGATGATCTCCTTGGCGTCCTTCTCCAGACGCTCACGGATCTCCGGTGAATAAGTCACCGGTCCACACCTCCCATGACGGGGTCGATTGAAGCCACCGCGGCGATCACGTCGGCGACCTGGCCGCCCTCTGCCATCGCGGGGAAACCCTGCAGGTTGCAGAAGGACGGCTCGCGGAAGTGCACGCGGTACGGGCGGGTGCCGCCGTCGCTGACCACGTGGGCGCCGAGCTCACCCTTGGGCGACTCGATGCTGGCGTACGCCTGCCCGGCCGGCACCCGGAAGCCCTCGGTCACCAGCTTGAAGTGGTGGATGAGCGCTTCCATCGAGGTGCCCATGATGTGGGCGATGTGGTCGGGCGAGTTGCCGAACCCGTCGGGGCCGAGCGCGAGCTGCGCGGGCCAGCCGATCTTCTTGTCCTCGATCATCACCGGGTCACCCTTGAGCGGGCCGGCGATGCGGTCCAGGGCCTGCTCAATGATCTTGAGGGACTCTTCCATCTCCCTCATGCGCACGAGGTAGCGCGAGTAGACGTCACAGCCGCGCTCGGTGGCGACGTCGAACTCGTACGTCTCGTAGCCGCAGTAGGGCTGCGACTTGCGCAGGTCCCACGGGAGCCCGGCGGCGCGCATGATCGGGCCTGTGATGCCTAGGGCCATGCAGCCGGTCAGGTCGAGGTAGCCCACGTCCCTGGTGCGGCGCACGTAGACCGGGTTCTCGTCGAGGAGCTTGCGGATGTCCTTGATCCGCTTGGGCATCTCCTTGAGGAACTCGCCGACCTTGTCGACCGCGCCCGCGGGCAGGTCGACACTCACGCCGCCAGGCCGGATGTAGGCGTGGTTCATGCGCAGGCCGGTGATGTACTCGAAGAGGTCCATCACCATCTCGCGGTCGCGGTAGCCGAACAGGAACGGCGTGGTCGCGCCCAGTTCCATGCCGAACGTACCCATCGCGACCAGGTGCGAGGAGATGCGGTTGAGCTCCATCATCATCACGCGGATGGCCTGCGCCCGGTCAGGGATGCGGTCCTCGATGCCGAGCAGCCTCTCCACGCCCAGGCAGTACGCGGTCTCGTTGAAGATCGGCGAGAGGTAGTCCATGCGGGTCACGAACGTGGTGCCCTGCGTCCACGTCCGGAATTCCATGTTCTTCTCGATGCCGGTGTGCAGGTAGCCGATGACGCTGCGCGCCTCGGTCACCGTCTCACCGTCGAGGGTCAGGACCAGGCGGAGCACGCCGTGCGTGGACGGGTGCTGCGGGCCCATGTTGATGACCAGGCGCTCTTCTTCGGTGTCGCGCGCCCCGGTGACGACCTGGTCCCAGTCGCCGCCGTTGACCGAGTAGACCTTGCCCTCGGTCGCCTCGTCATAAGCGGTGCTCACGAGTAGGACCTCCTCTGGTCCGGCGAGGGGATGGTGGCTCCCCGGTATTCGACCGGGATGCCGCCGAGCGGGTAGTCCTTCCGCTGGGGGTGTCCGTCCCAGTCGTCCGGCATCATGATCCGGGTGAGCGCGGGGTGACCGTCGAAGACGATCCCGAAAAAGTCGTACGCCTCGCGCTCATGCCAGTCGTGACCAGGGTAAACGCCGACAGTCGATGGAATGTGCGGGTCGGAGTCCGGTGCGCTGGCCTCGACGCGCACGCGCCGGTTGTGGGTGATCGAGCACAGGTGGATGACCGAGTGCAGCTCCTCGCCCGCCAGGTGCGGGTAGTGCACGCCGGACACGCCGAGCGAGAGCTCGAAACGCAGCGCCGGGTCGTCGCGCAGCTTCTGGCAGACCTCGACCAGCCGCTCGCGCTTGACGTGCAGGGTCAGCTCGCCGCGGTCGACCACCACGCGCTCGATGGCGTCGTCGAGCCCGAGGGCGTCGACGAGCTCGTCGAAGTAGCCGCCGTACGGGCGGGGCGTGGACAGCTGCGGCGCCCGGCGCACAACGAGTCCGCCGTAGCCGGAGGTGTCGCCGGAGTCCTCGGCGCCGAACATGCCGCGCCTGGCGATCGGCGCCTCTGGCACCGCGGGAACCGGAACTTCGGGGGTTTCCCCGCTGTCCGGGCTGCCGGGGAGGTTGTCGGGCGAGGTCACTTCACTGCCCCCTGGTCGATCAGCGGCAGCGGGCGCAGCGCCTGGAGCTCGAGCTCCTCGATCTGCTTGGCCCGGTGCGCGCCGAACTTCATGTTCTGGATCTTGTCGTGCAGCTTCACGATCGCGTCGATCAGCATCTCCGGCCGCGGCGGGCAGCCCGGCAGGTAGATGTCGACGGGCACGACGTGGTCGACGCCCTGCACGATCGCGTAGTTGTTGAACATGCCGCCGCTGGAGGCGCACACGCCCATGGAGATGACCCACTTCGGCTCGGCCATCTGGTCGTAGATCTGCCGCAGCACGGGGGCCATCTTCTGCGAGACGCGCCCGGCGACGATCATCAGGTCGGCCTGGCGGGGAGACGCCGAAGCGCGCTCCATGCCGAAGCGCGCGAGGTCGTAGTGGGGGCCACCAGTGGCCATCAGCTCGATGGCGCAGCACGCCAGGCCGAACGTGGCCGGCCACACGGAGTTCTTGCGCGCCCATCCGGCGGCCGCTTCGACCGTGCTGAGGATGAACCCGCTGGGGAGTTTCTCTTCAAGTCCCATTTTCAGTCCCAGTCCAGACCCTTGCGGCGCCACACGTACGCGTAGGCCACGAGCACGGTGACGATGAACAGCAGCATCTCCACGAGGCCGAACAGCCCCAGGCCGGAGGAGAGCACCTGGCCCGCGTCGTTCGTCTGCGGCGCGAACGAGACCGCCCACGGGTAAAGGAAGATGATCTCGATGTCGAACACGATGAAGAGCATCGCGGTGATCATGTATTTGAGCGGGAACCGTCCACCACCGACAGGCTGGGGCGTCGGCTCGATGCCGCATTCATAGGCGTCAAGCTTGGCGCGGTTCCAGCGCTTGGGACCGGTGAAGGGAGCGATGGCGACCGAGAAGATCGCGAAGCCCCCCGCGAGAACGGCGAGCACCAGGATGGGCACGTAAAGGTCCATCGCTACGCCTCCTCTGGAGTCGCCGCGCGCGCGGGCGCGCAGCCGGATCTGTTAGTTCTGAGGTTCATGCTGGTGGGGCGACCTTTGAGAGTGCGTTGATGATCATGTCTGACGCATCGCCTCGCCGGTCGGTGAGATTACCAAGGAGCTTGAGTGCGAAGCGCATCAGCCTGGGGTGAGGGAGCCCGTGCCTGGTGCCGAAGCTCATCACACCCGGCTTCCCAATTGCCTCGACGAACAACCTGCCCAGCGTGAAATATCCGCCGTAGGCGTCCTTCAGCACCTGAGGATATGTCCGCAGAGTACGTTCGCGCTGCGCGGGGGTGGTCCCCTTGAGGGCCTTGACGATGATCTCGGCGGCGATCTCGCCGGTCTCCATCGCGTAGGCGATGCCCTCGCCGTTGAACGGGTTGATCGACCCGCCCGAGTCGCCGACGAGCATCAGGCCGCGCGAGTAGTGGGGCTGCCGGTTGAAGGCCATCGGGAGCGCGGCGCCGCGAATGGGGGCCGTCATGTTCTCCTCGGTGAACTCCCACTCGGCGGGCATGGCCTTGCACCAGCGCCGCAGCAGGTCCCGGTAGTCGATGTTCTTGAACTGGGCGCTCGTGTTGAGCAGCCCGAGCCCCACGTTGGCGGTGCCGTCGCCGACGCCGAAGATCCAGCCGTAGCCGGGCAGCAGCTTGTCCTCGGCCCACAGCTCAAGCCAGATCTCGAGGTAGTCGTCGTCGTGGCGCGGGCTCTCGAAGTACGTCCGCACGGCCACGCCCATCGGCCGGTCCTCCCGCTTGTGCAGGCCCATGCCGACGGCCAGCCGGGTGCTGTTGCCGTCGGCGGCCACCACCAGGCGGCTGCGGTATTCGCGGCCGTCCTTGGTCGTCACGCCGACGATGTGGCCGCTGCGGTCGTCGAGGATGGGCGCCGTCACGGTGACGCCCTCCATCATCCGCACACCGTTCTTGACCGCGTTGGCGGCGAGGATCTCGTCGAAGTCCTGGCGGGTGCGGACCAGCCCGAAGTCGGGGAAGCTCTCAAGCTGGGGCCAGTCGAGGTCGAACCGGTGGCCGCCACCGACGACGCGCAGGCCCTTGTTCCTGATCCAGCCGGGGGCGTCGACGTCGATGCCCATGTTGAGCAGCTGCTTGACCGCGCGCGGAGTCAGGCCGTCGCCGCAGACCTTCTCTCGGGGGAACCTGGTCTTCTCCAGGAGCAGCACGTCAAGCCCGGATCGAGCGAGGTAAAAGGCGGTCGCGGAACCTGCGGGCCCGGCGCCGACGACGATGACGTCGGCGTCTACCTGCGTGGCTGTTGGCACCGTCACTGGACTGTCCTGTCCTTCGAAGGCCTCGGGGGTGTGCTGCCTTCGTTCCTTTGTGAACCCCTTCACAAACTTGTCGGCCTGCAGTCTACTGCTTTTCCAGTACATAGTGGCAGTCGGGGTGCCGTTCCGTGATCCAAGTGGAACGGCGTGTCGCGTGTGGTCTCACGCCGGCTTGAACCCTCTGTGCAGCGCCACGATCCCCATCGTGAGATTGCGCCACGCCGCCCGCTCCCAGCCGGCCTGCTGAATGATCCCGGCGAGCGTGCGCTGGTCGGGCCAATCCCTGATCGACTCCGCCAGATATTCGTAGGAATCGTCATTGGACCCGAACACCTTGGCCACTTTTGGCAGCAGCCTCATCAGATATTCGCGATAGACAAGATCGAACGGCGCGAAGGTGACATGCGAGAACTCCAGCACCACCAGCCGGCCGCCGGGCTTCGTCACGCGCAACATCTCGCGCAGCGCCTGCGAGGTGTCGTGCACGTTGCGCAGCGCCACCGAGATCGTCACCGCGTCGAAGGCGTCGTCGGCGAACGGCAGCCGCATCGCGTCGCCCGCGATGAACGGCACCCCGTCGCCCGACAGCGCGTTGCCGCCGTGACGCCGTACGCCGGTGCGGAGCATGCCCAGCGAGAAGTCGGACGCGATGGCCCGCGCGCCCAGCGTGGTGAACGCGTCGGTGGACGTGCCGGTGCCCGCGCCCAGGTCGAGCACGAGCTCACCTGGGCCCGCGTCGACGGCCGCGGCCACCGCCTTGCGCCAGAGCCTGACCTGCCCGAGGGAGATCACGTCGTTGACCAGGTCGTAGCGCCGGGCGGTGCGATCGAACATCGCGGCGACCTCGCCCGGCTGTTTGTCCAATTGAGCGCGCGTCATATGCAAAGCCTATTGGGACCCCTCCGCCACCAGCGAGCGAGCACTGTCGCGACGGAAAGTAGCAACGTGACTACCGAACGTCTGCTAACAATTGGCAAATGCTTGCCCGTGTCGCCCTTGCAGCGATCCTCGCCTGGTCCCCCACGCCGCATGTACGCGTGGTCTCCGCCGACCCGGTCGACAACACACCGCACGTACTCGACGGCATCGTCAACGCCATCACCGTTGTGGGACGGACCGTCGTGGTCGGCGGCTCGTTCAGCGAAGTGAGCGACGCCGCCCGCTCCACCACGTACCCGCGCGAGAACCTGTTCGCCTACGACCTGGCCACCGGCCGCGTCCTGGAGAACTTCGCGCCGATCGTCCCGGGCACCGTGTACGGCCTGGCCGCCGGCGACGGCGGCACCGTCTACGTCGGCGGAGAGTTCGCCGGCGTCAACGACACGGGCTCCAACGCGCTGGCCAGGCTCAAGCTCTCCGACGGCTCGCTCGTGACCGGCTTCACGCCCCGGATAGGCGGCGGCATGGTGAACGCGGTGGTCAGACAGGGCTCGAAGCTCTACGTCGGTGGCGACTTCATCAGCCCGCGCACCGCGCTGGCCAGGCTCGACGCGAGCACGGGCGATGCCGACCCTGCCTTCAACGTCACGCCGGGGAGGCCGCTCACGCCCAGCGTCAAGGTCTACGGGATCGCCGCCACCCGCTACCGGCTCGCCGTGGACGGCTCGTTCACCACGCTCGACGGCCACTCCAGGCCGCAGCTCGGTCTGATCGACATCGGCGGAGCCACCGCCAAGGTCGCCTCCTGGCGGACCGAGGCGTACGCGCGCCGATGCAGGGACGCATTCCCCTCGTACGTGCGCGGCCTGGATTTCTCGTCCGACGGACGCTATTTCGCGGTCGTCACCACGGGAGGCCCTGTAGGCGGCATGTGCGACACGGCCGCCAGATTCGAGACGTACGCCACGGGCTCCCGCATCAAGCCCACCTGGGTCAACGCCACGGGAGGCGACTCGCTCTACGCGGTTTGCGTGACGGGAGCGGCGATCTACGTCGGCGGGCATCAGCGCTGGCTGGACAATCCGCAGGGCCGCGACACGGCTGGCCCCGGAGCGGTGTCACGACCCGGCATCGGGGCCATTCATCCGACTACGGGAAAGGCGCTGAGTTGGAATCCGACGCGCGAGCGCGGCATCGGCGTGAAGGCATTTTACGCGCATGGCAGCGGACTACTTGTCGGTAGCGACACAACCCGACTCGGACGGGAGTACCATGCCCGGATTGGCATGTTCCCCCAGTCCTAGTCGTCCTGCGACTCCGGCCGGTCGATCTTGTTGCTGATGCGTTGGCTCACGGCGTCACGCTGCTTGCTGAGCAGGACATAGCTCGCTATGCCGCTGACCAAGAAAGCCGCCAAGATCAGCACGAGCGGGTTTTGCAGGCCGAGCAAGCGCAGCACACCGAGGGTCACGACAAACAGGACGATCCGCGACGCGGTGTAAACGAGAACGGGACGCACATGTTCGAGGTTACTCGGACCCGTGGACCGGTCGCTCTTCGCATCGGGCGCGAGCGCTGCTACTGTTCCCAGTCAGGGAGTTTCGTAAAGAAACACCCACGAGAGCCCCAAAGAGGCTCTATCATATAACAATCGGGCAGTCAGCTGATAACAACCCGTGATCTTTGTAGAAAACCACGGATAAATCAGGCTTCGCTCGACACACTGGTTACCTGTCCGCCCGCTGGCAGGAAGCGGGATGCGAGGGGGAGAGATTGGTGGAGAGTAGCAGCGAGCGTCTGCTGACCCCAGGAGAGGTTGCCGCCCTCTTCCGGGTAGACCCAAAGACGGTTACACGCTGGGCTGCGGCAGGCCGCATCAGCAGTATCCGCACCCCCGGAGGGCACCGGCGCTTCCGCGAGTCGGAAGTGCACGCCCTTCTCCGAGGCGAGGACGTTTTGACGGCCGACAGGCCGGCAGGTGAGTCCCCGCGCGTCTGACCGTGCAGACGGTGGTCCTGCGATGGCAGGATCACCGCCGGCGCAACGCACTGTTCGCGTGCTTCCCGGCCACACTTCCGTAGGGCAAGCATGGGGCGGCGCCAACCGCTGATCGTGGCTGGCGCCTGTCCGGCTGCCCGATCAGGCGTCCTCCTGCGCCGCCTTGAACTCCAGGAACTCGCGCTCGAGGTCGTCGTTCTCCTCTTCCCAGCGCTTGCGGCGCTCGGCCGCCTCCTCCTCCGTCAGCGCCTCGGGCAGCCACTGCTCGTAGTCGGGATCACCAGGCTGCACCTCCACGTACGCGTTGCCGATCAGACGCCCGTCTTCGCTGGTCAGGCTCTGCGGCACGCGCAGGGTCCCGTCCGCGAGCCGGATGACGTACATGTCCGATCACCTAGATTCCGTAGCGCCGGTTGAAGAAGAGCATGATGTCGAGCGCCATCCGCGTGTCTCCCCCGAGCATGTCCACGAGGGCCGGACGCTGGCGGGAGGCGATGGCGGCGAAGGCGTCGGCGAAGAACTCCTTGCGGCCCAGCCCGCCTCCCTGGCGGTGGAAGGTGGAGGCCAGCAGCGGCAGGGCCGTGTCGTACAGGCGCACGAACTCCGGCGAGTCGGAGACCCAGTCGCCGTAGGGCGAGTCGATGTCGTCGATGGCGTGGCCGACCTCGTGCATCATCACGTCCGGGGTCGGCGACGGGCGGTCGCCCACGACGATCTTGCGGTCGCCGTACGCGCCGGCGCAGATGTCCCACGTGGCGCGGCCCGACGGGAGCGGGGCGCCGCGTAGGTAGCCCATGTCGTCGAGGTCGGGGACGCCGCCGCGGCCGACGTAGATGCCCTCCAGGCCGGCCGCGAGCTTCTCCTTGAGCCGGTCCGGCAGCCTGGCGAGGCTCTCCACGGCACGTACGACGTCGACCGAGGGCGGGCCCTGTCTCGCGTCCCACTGGCGGTGCAGGATCGTCTCCAGCTTGCCGCAGTGGCGCAGGCCGTCTCCCATGGACGGCAGGTCCGGCCGGTTGGGCTGGGCCCTGGGCTGCTCGTCGAGCTCGAAGTCGTACCAGGTGTAGCGGGGGCGCTCGACCACGGCGGCGGGCAGTCTTTCGCGGCGTTCGCGTAACGCGAACGCATCCCAGCGGCGACCTGCCTCTTCTCCTGGCCATGCCATCCGCTCGGACTGCTCGGCGCCCGGCCACGTCACCCGCTCAGGACGCCCGCTGGGCACGTCTCCGGCCGCTCCGCGGCCCTTGCGTGCCTTGGCGCCCGGACGGGCCTCGTGGTGCTTCTCAAAGGCGCTGGACCAGAACGAGCGCTCGGCTTCAGGGGGCGCCTCCCTGCGGCGCGAGAAGAGATACGACCCGCGCCGCCACCAACGACCGCGCCGGTGTCTTCCCTTGTCGCCAGACACCTTGGAGTCAGAAAAGGCCATCGCACCTCTCAACGCCCGTGGAGTCCGGCGAGACCGCCGCATCGACTTCCACGGTACGACGCCGATCTTCCCCTAGTCACCCGAAATGGGACAACGGGAAGCACGATCACGTCGCGGATGGCTTACAGTTCGGGCATGGCAGGTGTACTGATCGGCCTGGCGCTGCTGGCCTTCTGGCTCTTCTCACTGTTTGACGTGGTCACCACACCCGAAGATGAGGTTCGGAACGTACCAAAGGCCCTGTGGATCCTGATCGTCGTACTGATCCCGTTGCTCGGCGGCCTGGTCTGGATGGCCCGCGGCCGGCCGCGGGCTCCGCGCGCCGCATGGCCCGTTCCCCCGGGTCCAGGCGTGCCGAAGGGGCCGGGCATGCCGAAGGGGCCGGACGACGACCCCGACTTCCTGCGCGACCTCGACCGCCGCATGCGCGGCGACGACACCTGAGCCGATCAGACGTCGGCGTAGCTGTGCAGCCCGCTGATGAAGATGTTGACGCCGATCAGGTTGAACATCAGGCAGCCGAACGCCACGAGCTGCACGATCGTCGCGGCCCTGCCCCGCCATCCGGCCGTCACCTTGGAGTGCAGGTAGGCCGCGTAGGCCACCCAGGTGATGAACGACCAGACCTCCTTGGGGTCCCAGCCCCAGTAGCGGCCCCACGCCCGGTCCGCCCAGAGCGCACCCGCGATCACCGCGAACGTCCACACCGGGAACGCCAGCACGATCGCGCGGTGCGCCACCCGCTCCAGGTCGGCGCGGGTCGGCAGGCGCGACACCCCGTCGCCGCGCACCAGGTAGAGGATGCCTGACACACCGGCCATCGTGAACAGACCGCTGGCGATGATCGCGGCGGTGACGTGGATGGCGATCCAGTACGAGTTCAGCGCGGGCACCACGGGCCCAGCGGCCGTGTAGAAGAACTTGACCGCCAGGCCGAGGCCCAGCGCGGCCGCCACCATCACGAAGGCGCCGAGGAAACGCACGTTGTAGCGGAGCTGGCTGCCGAGGAACGCCGTCACGGCGGCGAAGCAGATGGCGATCACGAACTCGTACATGTTGCCCCACGGCCACCTGCCCACGGACAGGCCGCGGGTGGCGATGGCGGCGAGGTGGGCGGCCCAGCCCAGCCAGGCGAGCGCCAGAGCCACCTTCCCGGCCCTGACCGCCCCGAGGCCCTTGGCAGCGGGCGTCTCGGCTTCGTCAGTGCCGTCGACGGGAAGCGTCCCGACCGCGCCGTCCGACCCGCCGGCACCCGCTCCGACCGCGACCGGCCGCTTGGCTTCCGACCGCTCGGCGACGGCCGCCTTGTCGGGCTGCCCCTTTCCGAGGGCGAGCTCGATCGCGAAGGCGACCATGGCGAAGACGTAGAGGAGGACGGCGGCGACGACGAAAAGGTCGCTCAGCCCGGCGAGTTGCTCAGCGGACATCCTTGTCTCCTGCTGATAGAACCTTGACGATCTCGGCGAACTCCTCGGCGAAGCCCGCCGCGGAGCCTTCTGTGCGGGTCAGGCCGCCCACGTCGACCACGCCCTTCCCTATCCGTACGAACACCCTGCGGCGGCGGATCTGCAGCGACAGCGCGATGGCGACGACCGCCGTGCCCGCGGCGATCAGTGCGGGCATGCGACCGGGGTCGTAGGCGGTCTGGAGCGTGACCCACTGCTTGACCCCGGTGAACTCGAGTTTGCCCGCGCCCTTCGGCAGGTCGACCGACTGCCCGACCGCGAGCGGCTTGGGCACGTTCTTGCCCATGAGGAGCGGAGTGAGCTTCTTCAGCACCTCGGGCGGCGCCAGCTCGTAGACCGACTGCGGCTTGCCGGAACGCAGGCCGAGGTCGCCGGTGAAGGCCCCGATGAGCTGCACCTCGGGGTTGAGCTCGCCGGGGAAGGCGGAGGCGTACGAGCCGTCCGTCAGCGGCACGCTGGTGGGCAGGAACTGCAGCAGGAACCCGAGCTGCGACGGCTGCGCGTCGGGTACCTTCACCACGCACCCCGAGGTCATCGTGGCCTTGGCCTCGATCAGGCAAGGCACCGGGCCCTCGAAGGCCACCTGCCCCTTGCCGTCGGTGACCTTGAAGACAGGGGCGTAGCCGTTGCCGATCAGGTACGTCTGCGTGCCGTCGATCTCGAGCGGGTCGTTGACCTTGAGGTCGTAGTCGCGGGTGGGCGAGCCGGGCGAGTCGTTGACCTTCAGGTGGGCGGTGTAGTCGAGCGCCTGGCCCTTCTTCTCGCCCGTGACCTGGTAGGCGACCTTGAAGTCGGTCAGCTGGAAGGAGAACGGCTCCAGCGACTCGGCCGAGACCTGGCTGCCGGGAATGAACCGGTCGTAGGCGGCCACGGTGTTGGCGAACCCGTCGCCCTCCACGATCAGGACGTTGCCGCGGTAGCCGAACAGGGAGCCGAAGCCGACCGCGAGCAGGATGCCCAGCAGGGCGACGTGGAAGAACAGGTTGCCGGTCTCGCGCAGGTAGCCCTTCTCCGCGGAGACCCAGCCGTCGCCGGTCACGACGCGGAAACGCATCTTACGCAGCCGCAGCGCGGCCCTCTCTACCTCCAGATCGCTCTCGAAAGAGGCGAAATGCGGCAGGCGGGACAGTTTCTTCGGCGCGGCGGGCGGTTTGCGGCGCAGCTCCCGCACGTACGTCGCGGTGCGCGGGAGGACACAGCCGATGAGCGAGGTGAACAGCAACAGGTAGATCGCCGCGAACCAGACCGAGGTGAACACCTCGAAGAGCTGGAACTTGTCGTACCACTCGGCCAGCGTGGGGCTCTGCTCGTAGAGCCGCGCCACCTTGTCGGGGTCGACACCGCGCTGGGGGACGAGCGAGCCCGGCACCGAGGCGAGCGCCAGCAGGAACAGCAGGATCAGCGCCGTCTTCATCGAAGTGAGCGTGCGCCAGCCCCACCGCAGCCAGCCGACCGGCCCGAGCTTGACCTGCTTGGGCTCCTGCTCTTTGGCCAGCTCCTGAACGCTCATCAGATCACCGGCTCGAAGGCGCCGATCAGACCCTGCATGGCAGCGATCATCTGTCCCCACAGCCCGGTCACGAGCAGCACTCCGACGGCCACCATCATGCCGCCGCCGATCCTGGTGATCAGGCGCGAGTGCTTGCGGATGGCCCGGAACGTGCGCAGGGCCTTGCTGTACGCGAGAGCCGCGCCCACGAACGGCAGCCCGAGGCCCAGGGCGTACGCGACGGCCAGGAGGGCGCCACGGGCGGCGCTGCCCTCGTTGAGCCCGAGCGCGAGCACGACGGCGAGCGTGGGCCCGATGCACGGCGTCCACCCCAGCCCGAACACCACCCCCAGCAGCGGCGCGCCCGCCAGCCCCGCGGCCGGCACCCGGTGGATGCGCACGTCACGCATCAGCCCGGGGATGATCCCCAGGAACGCCAGCCCGAGCAGGATGGTCAGCACGCCGAGCACCCGCGTGATGATCTCGGCGTGGCCCAGCATGACCGAGCCGAGCCCGCCGAACAGCGCCCCGCTGAGCACGAACACCAGCCCGAACCCGCTCACGAACAGCGCCGTGCCCAGCACCAGCCGCCCCCGCCTGGGGTCGGCGCTCATCCCGGTCACGTACGACAGGTAGCCGGGCACCAGCGGCAGCACGCACGGCGAAAGGAACGACACCACCCCGGCCAGCACCGCGATCGGCACGGCGACCAGCAGCGAGCCCGAGGCCACGAGGTCACTCATCGCGCACCTTGGTCACGGTGTTGAACAGGTCGGTGTACTTGACCGCGCCGAGCGCCCTGGCGGCGACCCTGCCCTGCTTGTCGATGATCAGCGTGGACGGGATGGCCGCGGGCGGCACCGTGCCCTGGAAGGCCAGCGCCACCTTGCCCGGCTGGTCGAAGATGTGCGGGTAGCCGGTCTTCTCGTTGCGCTCGAACGCCAGCGCGTCGGCCTGGCGGTCCTTGAAGTCGACGCCGATGAACTCCACGCCGCTGCTCTTGGTCTGGGCCGCGACCTCCTTGAGCACCGGCGCCTCCGCGCGGCACGGGCCGCACCAGGACGCCCAGAAGTTGAGCACCACGACCTTGCCCTTGTGCGCGGCGAGCGAGGCGGTGGCCCCGTCGAGGGTCGGCCCCTGGATCGCGGGCGCCGGCTTGCGGTCGCTCGCGCCGAACACCTGCATCTTCCCGTCGCCCGCGACGAACCGGGTGTCGCCCGCCTGCGGCTGGCCGCTCTGGTTGCCGGCGCAGCCCGCGACCAGCAGGCCCAGGAGAACGAGGAGGATGGACTTGGCGCGCACGGAGGAAGATCTCCTTGTACTACAAGCGGTAGAGCTTGCAACTCTACCGGTGAGGCCGGGCGCTCCGGACATCAGGCCCCGGGAACGGACGGACCCGTCTCAAGCGATCCCGCCGGCTCGCTGTAGCCGACGCTGACCAGGCGGTCGCCGTCGAAGGTGAACGTGGTGAGGCTGGCCAGCGCGCACTGCCTGCGCCGCGGGTCGTGCCAGAGCCTGCGGCCCTCGGCGGCCATCCTGATCGTCCAGATCGGGAGCTGGTGGCTGACGAGCACCACCTCGTGCCCGCGTGCCGCGGCCCTGGCGTCGTCGATCATCGACTTCATGCGCCGGACGATGGACGGGTACGGCTCACCCCAGGACGGACGCAGCGGATTCCAGAAATAGCGGTAGTTGCGAGGATTTCGCAGGATTTCCAGGCCCTGACCCACCGGGCGGCCCTGGAGCATGTTGCCCGCCTCGATCAGGCGCTCGTCCTGGACGATGCCGAGGCCGAGCTTGTCGGCGAGGGGTGCCGCGGTCTCCAGCGCGCGCTCGAGCGGCGAGCTGTAGAGGGCGACGATGTCACGGCCGCCCACGGCCTTGGCGACCGTCTCGGCCATGAGCCGACCCGTCTCGGACAGGTGGTAGCCGGGCAGCCTGCCGTACAGGACGCCGCTGGGATTGTGCACCTCTCCGTGGCGCAGCAGATGGACGACGGTGGTTTCAGCCATGGTGTGGCACAGCTTATCCGCTCCACCTCAGCACCCGGCCGGGGCCCCGCGTGGGCTCAGCTGACGGCCCAGGCGTTCTCCTGATTCCTGCTCGACTCGGCCAGCGCCTCGACCATGGCCCTGATCGCGGGACGGCGGGCCGCGTCCGTGCGCCACACCGCGTAGATGCGCCGCGTCTGGCGCGGCCTGATCGGCACGAGCCGCACACCGTCCGGCACGCAGTCCCGTCCCAGCCTCGGCACGATCGCGCAGCCCAGCCCGCCCGCCACCAGCGCGAGCTGGGTCGGGTACTCGTCGGCCATGCAGGCGATCACGGGCTCCACCGAGGCGTTGCGCAGCGTGAAGACCAGCCAGTCGTGGCAGACGGTGCCGGGAGACCCGCTGATCCACCGCTCGCCGCGCAACTGGGCCAGCTCCAGCTCCTTGCCGTCCGCCAGCGGGTGGTCGTCGGGCACCGCGATGTCGGCCACGTCGTCGAGCAGCGTGGCCTTGGACAGGCCGTCGGGCAGGGCCATGGGCCGGTTGAGCCAGTCCTGGATCACGCCCAGGTCCAGCTCGCCTCTGGACACCTCGCGTACCACCCGCTCGGGCTCACGCTCGTTGAGCTGGATCCACAGGTCGGGATGGCGATCCCTGAGCGAGGCGAGCGCGGTGGGCATGAGGCCCCGCACGGCGGTGGGAAAGGCTGCGATGTTCAGGCGGCCGACGACCTCGCCGCGCAGCGCCTCGAAGTCCGCCTCGGCGGTCTCGACCAGGGCGAGGATGCGCTCGGCGTGCTCGGCGAGCAGCCCGGCCGCGTCCGTCAGCCGCACGCCGCGCCCGTTGCGCTCCATGAGCCTGGCCCCGGTCTCGCGCTCCAGCTTGGCGATCTGCTGGGACACCGCCGACGGCGTGACCATGAGCGCGTCGGCCGCCGCTCCGACCGACCCATAGACGTGAACTGCGTGAAGGGCCTTGAGCCGGTTCAAGTCCAACATGTAAGCCAGCCTAAACGGTTTAGCGTAGAAAGTCTCGCTTGTCCTTCAATCTGTAGCGTTTGAAAATAGATGCATGAGAATCCTTAAGTCGAAGAAGCAGCAGTCCGGCTCCGTGTCGTACCTCAAGGTGCTCGCCGAGCAGGCCCGCGACCAGCGCATCCGCTACCAGAAGCCCGCTCGCTGAGTGCGCCCCCGCCACCTCGCCCTCGCCGTCGGCCTCGCGGCCGTCTGGGGCTTCAACTTCGTGGTCATGCAGGTGGGCCTGCGGCACTTCCCGCCCCTCCTGTACGCGGGAATCAGGTTCACGATGGCCGCGTTCCCCGCCCTGCTGTTCGTGGGGCGCCCAGGGGTCCCGTGGCGCTGGGTCGCCGGGGTGGCGGCGACCATCGGGGTCGGCCAGTTCGGTTTCCTGCTCGTGGGCATGCGAGCGGGCATGCCGGCCGGGCTGACCTCTCTCGTCCTGCAGATGCAGGCGCTGTTCACCGTGTTGTTCGCGGTGACGCTGCTCGGGGAGCGGCTCACCGCCCGCCGCGTCCTCGGACTGGCCGTCGCCTTCGGCGGCCTGGCCCTGGTCGCGCTCGACTTCGGCGTGTCGGGTCCGCTCGGCGCCTTCGCCCTCTGCGTGGCCGCCGCGGTCGCCTGGGGCCTCGGCAACGTGATCCAGCGCAGGGCCGCGCCGCCTGACTCGCTCCGCTTCATGGTGTGGGTCAGCGCCTTCTCCTCGCTCCCGCTCCTCCTTCTGTCGCTCTGGCTGGAGGGCGTGCCCACGTTGAGCCCGTCCGTGGAGGGCTGGCTGTCGCTCGTGTACGTGGCGTTCATCTCCACGCTGGGCGGCTTCGGCGTCTGGGGCTGGCTCCTGCGCCGGTACGACGCTTCGACGGTGGCGCCGTACACGCTGCTGGTGCCGGTGTTCGGCATGTCGTCGGCCGCCTTGATGACCGGCGAGCCGATCTCCTGGCAGAACCTGCTGGCGGCGGCCCTGATCGTCTCGGGCGTCCTGTACGCGGGCACCAAGCCCCGCCGCGCGCTCGTCACCGCGCGCTAGCCCGGACGGCTAGAGGACGGCGGCGGCGGCCTTCGCAGCAGCCGGAAGAGCGTCGGCGACGTGGTCGAGCGCCTCGTCGTCGTGGGCCGCCGACAGGAACCAGGCCTCGTACGCCGAGGGCGGCAGGTAGACGCCCTGGTCGAGCATGGCGTGGAAGAACGCGGTGAACGCGGCCGTGTTCTGTGTCTTGGCCTCGGTGAAGTTCGTCACCTCGGCGTCCGTGAAGAAGATCGAGAACAGGTTGCCCGCCCGCTGCAGCCGGTGCGGCACGCCCGCCGCGGAGAGCGCTTCGGAGGCGGCGTCGCCGACGGCGAGAGCGGCGGCGTCCACCCGCTCATATGCCTCGGCGTCAAGAGCACGCAGTGTGGCCAGCCCGGCCGCGCAGGCCAGCGGGTTACCGGACAGCGTCCCCGCCTGGTAGACCGGCCCCTCGGGCGCGAGCTGGGCCATGACGTCGGCCCGTCCCCCGAAGGCCGCGGCGGGCAGGCCGCCGCCCATGACCTTCCCGAACGTCATCAGGTCGGCTTCCACCGGGTCCAGGCCGTACCAGCCCGCGGACGAGACGCGGAAGCCCGTGAGCACCTCGTCGACGATGAGCAGCGCGCCGTTGGCCGTGCACAGCTCGCGCAGCCGCGCGTTGAAGCCTTCCTTCGGCGGGACGATCCCCATGTTCGCGGGGCAGGCCTCGGTGATCACACACGCGACCTCCACCTCCGCGAAGGCCGCCTCGACGGCCTCGATGGAGTTGTACGGCAGCACGATCGTGTCCACCGCCGACGCCCCCGTCACGCCTGGCGTGTCGGGCAGCCCGAACGTCGCCACCCCGGACCCTGCCGAGGCCAGCAGCGCGTCGACGTGCCCGTGGTAGCACCCCGCGAACTTGATCACCTTGGACCGCCCGGTGAACCCCCTGGCCAGGCGCACCGCGCTCATCGTCGCCTCGGTGCCCGAGCTGACCAGCCGTACCTTCTCCACCGGCGCCACCCTGGCGACGATCTCCTCGGCCAGCTCCACCTCGCCGGGCGTGGCGGTGCCGTACGAGAACCCGTTGGCGGCCGCCCCGGACACGGCCTCGACGACCGCGGGGTGGCGATGCCCGAGGATCATGGGGCCCCAGGAGCACACCAGATCGACGTACCGGTTGCCGTCCACATCGGTGATGTACGGCCCCTGGCCGGAGACCATGAAGCGCGGCGTCCCACCGACCGCGCCGAACGCGCGCACCGGGGAGTTGACGCCTCCGGGCACGATCTGGCGGGCGCGGGCGAACAGGTCCTCGGAATTCTGTGTACGGCTCACCCGACCCAGGTTAGCCGGATCAGCCACCGGTCCTCGGAGCGGGCGCATCGAAGGCTATAGTGATGATGTATGTAACCTTTAGTGGTTACCAACATCAGGAGGAAACGTGTCAGTCACTCAGATCGACATTGACGACGACGCCCTCAAAGAGGCCATGCGCATGATGGGGACGACGACCAAGAAGGAGACCGTCAACCTCGCCCTTCGGGAGTACGTCGCACGGGTCAAGCGGATCGAGGCGCTGGAGAAGCTGGCGGCCCGCGCCCAGCGCGGCGAGTTCGACGAGGTGTCCGCCGCGCGCCAGGCAGCGAAAGCAGCTTGGAAACAGGCCATCTCCTGATGACCTACCTCATCGACGCCTCCGCGCTGTGGTATCTCCTGCGGAACACCGAAGTGCTCGAGACGTGGGGTGAGCGGATCACCGCGCAACCGCTGCGGATCTGCGAGCCGACAAGGACGGAATTCCTCTATTCGGCCACAGGCCCTGCTCACAGGGACGAACTGGAGGACGAACTCAACACCCTCTGCGAACTCGCGCCCGTCCCCAAATCCGCCTGGCGATGGGTGGAGAACGCACAGTACAAGCTGACGCAGCGGGGACAGCACTGTTCTGCCGGAGTGGTCGATCTACTGCTGTGCGCCACGGCCGTCCACCACGGACTCACGGTGCTGCACGTTGACGACGACTTCGCCACAGTGGCGAAGGTCATGACAGAGGTGGACCAGCGCGACATCCGCCGGTTCTGACCTCAGTCGGCCAGCCACTCCAGGATGCGCAGCGGGTCGGGCAGCGGCCGGCCGTTCGGCGGGCGGAGCCAGGAGACGGGTTGGCCGGTGGGCAGGGTGGACGGCGGTGCGAGGACGTAGCTGTCGCGGCAGTGCCACCGCAGCCCGGGCGTGTCGTCGATCGTCGCCGGATCGCAGTCGAGGTGGCACGACCACCACTCGTCCTCGTCCTCGGGATTGCCGCGCGTGGCCACATAAAACAAGACCCGGTCGCCGTTGGCGGCGACCGGGCCGGGGTCCGCTCCCGCGTTGTCGATCCGGGTGAGGGCCGACAGGCCGAGGGCGAGCGGTACGTCGAAGATGTCGAAGACGCGACCAGTGGGCAGAATCACATTGGCCTCGGGCTCTGCCCGCCACCAGCGCGTCAGCTGGGCGGTGTCCGTCGTGGCCTGCATGTGCCAGGCAGGCGAGAGCGGATGGGCGCCCGGGTCTGGACAGCCGAGGCGGTCACAGGAACAGGCACGCGGCCCGTGTCGCAGCGGGTAGGCGCCCGGCACGACGGGCCAGCCCATGGCGGCGTATTCGAGCACGGCGCCGATGCGTGTCGGCCGCGCCCGCTTTCTGGTACGCCGAGCCAGTGGTACCCCCACCATGGTGTCTCCCGTCGAGTCCAGCGCCTGAGGAGGTCCCGGCTCCGGGGGCAGCAGCACTCACCACGCGGGACACACCAGCACTTGTTATCGCACTCTAACGCACACGCCTCACGAGTCGACGGGAAACCCCAAGGTTAGAGACGTCGTGCCACTTCCGTTGCCCAGTACGTGAGGATCAGATCGGCCCCGGCACGCTTGATCGCCACCAGCGATTCCATGATCATCCGATCCCGGTCGACCCAGCCGTTGGCCGCGGCCGCCTCGATCATGGAGTACTCGCCGCTCACCTGGTACGCCGCCACCGGCACGTCCACCTCGTCGCGGACGCGGGTGATGACGTCGAGGTAGGCCAGCGCGGGCTTGACCATGACGGCGTCGGCGCCCTCGGCGAGGTCGAGCCGGACCTCGCGCAGCGCCTCGTCCAGCGGCCCCGCGGGATCCTGCTGGTGGGTGCTGCGGTCGCCGAACTGCGGCGCGCACTCGGCGGCGTCGCGGAAGGGCCCGTAGAAGGCAGAGGCGTACTTGACCGAGTAGGACAAAATCGGGATATTTCCGTAACCGGCCCCGTCCAGAGCCGACCGGATCGCCCCGACCTGGCCGTCCATCATCCCGCTCGGCGCCACCATCTGCGACCCTGCGGCGGCCTGGGCCACCGCGATCGAGGCGTACCGCTCCAGCGTGGCGTCGTTGTCCACGTCGCCGGACGGGGTGAGAATCCCGCAGTGCCCGTTGTCGGTGAACTCGTCGAGGCACGTGTCGGCCATGACCACGATCGCGTCGCCGACCTCGGCGTTCACGTCACGGAGCGCCACCTGCAGGATCCCGTCGGGATCGTCGGCGGCCGAGCCCCAGGCGTCCTTCACCGCGGGGATGCCGAACAGTATGAGCCCGCCCACGCCCGCTTCCGCCGCCTCGCGCGCGGCCTTGCGCAGCGAGTCGCGAGTGTGCTGGAAGACGCCCGGCATCGAGGCCACGGGCTGCGGCTCGGCGATGCCTTCCTTGGCGAACAGGGGCAGGATCAGGTCGGCGGCGTGCAGCCTGGTGCCCGCCACCATCCGCCGCAGAGCGGGGCTGCGCCGCAGCCGCCGAGGCCGGGCGATGGGGAATTCAGCGCTCATTTGCCTCTCCTTCTGGCGCCCCGGCGGTTCTGCGAGGGCTTGCGCGGGCTGTCGCCCGCCGCCAGGGCCGCTTGACGCTGCTTGGCTCCGTACTCGGCCACGGCGGCCGCCAGAGCGGACGCGGACGGCTTGTCGGCCATGACGTCCACGCGGAGCCCGAACTCCTCGGCCGTCTTGGCGGTCTGCGGACCGATGACCGCGATCACGGTCACGTTGTGCGGCTTGCCCGCGATGCCCACCAGGTTGCGCACGGTGGACGACGACGTGAAGAGCACGGCGTCGAAGCCGCCACCCTTGATCGCCTCGCGGATGGGCGCGGGCGGCGGCGCGGCCCGCACGGTGCGGTACGCGGTGACGTCGTCGCACTCCCAGCCCAGCTCGGTGAGCCCGGCCACCAGCGTGTCCGTGGAGATGTCGGCCCGTGGCAGCAGCACGCGGTTGATCGGGTCGAGCATCGAGTCGTACGGCGGCCACTCGGCCACCAGCCCCTCGGAGGACTGCTCCCCCGACGGCAGCAGATCGGGCTTGACCCCGAACTCGACCAGGGCCCGCGCGGTCGCGTCGCCCACGGCCGCCACCTTGAGCCCCGCGAAGGCCCGCGCGTCGAGCCCGTATTCCTCGAACTTCTCACGCACGGCCTTGACCGCGTTGGCGCTGGTGAAGGCCACCCACTCGTAGCGGCCCGTGACGAGCCCCTTGATGGCGCGGTCCATTTGCTGCGGCGTGCGGGGCGGCTCGACCGAGATGGTCGGCACCTCCTCGGGCACCGCGCCGTACGCGACGAGCTGCTCGGACAGGCTCTGCGACTGCTCCTTCGTGCGGGGCACCAGCACCCGCCACCCGAACAGCGGCTTGGTCTCGAACCACGACAGCTTGTCACGCAGCCCCACGGCCTCGCCGACCACGATGAGCGCCGGCTCGGTGAACCCGGCGTGCTTGAGGTCGGCCTGGAGCCGGCCGAGCGAGGACACCACGGTGTACTGCTCGGTGGTGGTGCCGCCGCTGCTGACGGCGACGGGCGTGGTGTCGGGCTTGCCGCCCGAGATGAGGGCCTTGCCGATGACCACGGCGTCGGAGATGCCGTTGTAGATCACCAGCGTGCCGCGGCAGGCGGCGTGGACGGACCAGTCCTGCTCCTGCGCGGCGTCCACGACGCGGAACTCGGGCACGGAGGTCGCCGGGGGGATGCCCGCGTACGTGAGCACGGCGGTCGCGGGCGGCACGCCGGGCACGATCTCGAAGTCCACCTCCGCCGCGGTGCAGGCCGCGACCTCCTCGGTGATCGAGGAGAACAGCATGGGGTCGCCCTCGCACAGGCGCACCACGAGCTGCCCGCGCTTGGCGCGTTTGACCAGGTCGTTCTCGATGACCTCGACGTCTTCGCGGCAGTGGCGCAGCAGCGGGCGGTACGTTTCGTCGCCGAGCACCACGGCGTCGGCCTTGGAGAGCAACTCGGCGGCACGGAGCGTGAGCAGGTTGGGATCGCCGGGTCCCGCGCCCACGAACGCGACGAAACCGGAGGTTGGACTATCGGAGCTCAATGGGATTGCTCCCCCATCAATCTGTCGGCTCCTTCGGCGATCATCTCGGCTGCCAGGCGGCGGCCCAGGTTTACAGCCTCCGAAGGAGAGCCGGCGGCGGACTTGCGGACCGCCTCGCGGCCGTCGATGGAGACGACCACGGCGGTCAGGTTCAGAGTGTGCCCGTCATCGACCGCGAAAGCACCCACCGGAGCGGAGCAGCCGGCCTCTAGAGCCGACAGCACCGCTCGCTCGGCGGTCACCGCGGAGCGCGTGCGCGGGTCGTCGAGCACACTCAAGAACTCGATGAGGTCGGTCCTGTCGGACCTGCACTCCACGGCCAGCGCACCCTGACCGGGAGCGGGCAGCAACTCCTCCACCTCGAAGATCTGCGCGATGTCGGCGTCACGGCCGATCCTGGTCAGGCCGGCCGAGGCCAGCACGACCGCGTCGAGCTCACCTGAGGTTACCTTGCCGATACGGGTGTCGGCGTTGCCGCGGATCGGGACATACTCCAGGTCGGGGCGGAGCACGCTGAGCATGGCGATCCTGCGCGGCGAGCCGGTGCCGACCCTGGCGCCCGGCGCCAGGTCGGCGAACTTGCGCGGGCCGACCAGCGCGTCGCGGTGGTCGTGACGGGCGGGGATGGCGGCCAGCGTGAACTGGGGGTCCTGCGTGGTCGGCAGATCCTTCAGCGAGTGAACGGCGAAGTCGACCTCGTCCTCGAGGAGCTTGTCGCGCAGCGCGCTGACGAAGACGCCCGTGCCGCCGAGCTGTGCGAGGTGGGCCTTGGTGACGTCACCGAACGTCGTGACGCCGACCAGTTCGACCGCGCGTCCGGTGAGCCGGGTGTAGGCGTCGGCCACCATCTGCGACTGCGTGGTCGCCATCAGACTGCGGCGGGTCCCCAGCCGCAGAGCCCCCGACGTCACAGCTCCACCTCACTCACGGCCTCGGGCATCTTGGGATCGAGATTGAACAGCTCACGCAGCGCTTCCGCATAATGATCGCCTCCGGGGCAGGTGGCGAGCTGCTTGACACGCACAGTGGGCTCGTGAAGCAGTTTGTCAACGACCCGCTGAACGGTCATGGCGACCTCGTCCCGCGCCCGCTCGTCGAGGTTCGGCACGCGCATGAGGAGGCGCCCGAGCTCCGACTCGACCACGCTCGCCGCCTTGCTGCGCAGCGCCACCACGGTCGGGGTGACCTTGGCGGCCCGCTCGGCGTTGAGGTATGCGCGCAGCTCCTCGGCGACGAGCCCGCGTACGGAGGCCACGGAGTCGCCCTCGCGAGAGCCGATGCCGGACTGCTTGATCGTCTCCAGGTCCACCAGCGTGACGCCGGGCACGGCGCGCACGGCCGGGTCGATGTCGTGGGGAAGCGCCAGGTCCAGGAGGAACGCGGGCCCGTTCAGCATGTCGGGGGTGATGATGTGGCGACCGGCGCCGGTGCAGGTGATGACGATGTCGGCGTCGGGGAGTTCGTCGGCCACCGTGGAGAAGGTCACGGCCCTGCCGCCGACCGACTCGGCGAGCCGGGCGCCGCGCTCGAACGTACGGTTGGCCACCACGATGTCGGTGACCCCGGCGCGCGCCAGCGTGACGGCGGCCAGCGAGCTCATGGAGCCGGCCCCGATCACCAGCGCCCGCCGACCGGGCAGCTCGCCCGCCAGGGCCAGGCCGGCGGAGACGAGGGAGGGGCCGGCCTTGTCGATGCCGGTCTCGTGGTGCGCCCGCTTGCCGACCCGCAGCGCCTGCTGGACCAGCTCGTTGAGGGTGGCGCCGACGGTGCCGTGGCGCTGCGCCAGCTTGAACGCCTGGCGGACCTGACCGAGGACCTGGCCCTCGCCCACGACCATGGAGTCGAGCCCGCACACCACGGAGAACAGGTGCTCGACGGCCCGCTCCTCGTAGTGCACGTAGAGGTGCGGCGTCAGCTCCTCGACCGGGACGCCCGAGTGGACGCCCAGCAGGCCGGTGACGGCGGTCACGGCGGCGTGGAAGCGGTCGACCGTGACGTAGACCTCGACCCTGTTGCAGGACGAGACCACCATGGCCTCCGCGACGCATGGATCCTGCTGCACGTCGTGCAGCAGCTTGGCGAGCGCGTCGCCCGTGACCGAGACGCGCTCCAGCAGGGCCACCGGAGCAGTCCGGTGGCTGAGTCCGATAGCCAGAACACTCATTGACTGTCCATCGCCATGAGTGGCCCCCCAGCCTTGCGTTGCTCGTGGAACGCGAGAATCTGCAGTTCGATTGATAGGTCGACCTTACGGACATCGACACTTTCCGGCACAGAAAGCACAACCGGGGCGAAGTTTAGGATGCTGGTCACGCCCACGGAAATCACGCGATCGCACACTTCCTGCGCCGCTGCCGCCGGTGTCGCCAGAACCACGATCGAGACTCCACGCCGCTTGATGACGGCTTCCAGTTCGTCGATGTGTTCAACATTCAACCCCGCGATGGTGTCGCCCACCACTTCGGGGTCGGCGTCCACGAGGGCCGCCACCCGGAAGCCTCGGGAGACGAAGCCGCCGTAGTTGGCCAGCGCGCGGCCGAGGTTACCGACTCCGACGATCGCGACCGCCCAGTCTTGCGTCAGGCCGAGCTCACGGGAGATCTGGTAGACGAGGTACTCGACGTCATAGCCTACGCCTCGCGTGCCATATGAGCCCAGATGTGACAGATCCTTGCGCAATTTGGCGGAATTGACCCCGGCCGCCACGGCCAGGTCCTCGGAACTGACGGTCGCGACGCCCCGCTCGGCCATCCCGTGCAGCGCCCTGAGGTACAACGGAAGCCTGGCGACCGTCGCCTCGGGGATGCCGCGGTCACGGGATTGGGACGGGCTCTTCACGTGCCGGAGCTCCAGGGGACGGGCGGCTTGGGGACCGCGTGAACGGAATCGAACCGTCTTTCAGGTTAATCCCTTTGTGAACCGATGCACAAAGTCGTAGGGGGAGTAGGGGCAATACCAGGGGTACCGTGGGCGTATGCATCGCATCACCTTGCTCGGCAAGCCCGGCTGTCACCTGTGTGAGGACGCGCGCGCGGTCATCGCCAGGGTGGCGGGCGAGCTCGGCGTGCCGTGGGAGGAGGTCAGCATCGAGTCCTCCGAGGAGCTCCAGGAGAAGTACTGGGAGATGATCCCGGTCACACTGATCGACGGGGTGCAGCACGACTTCTGGCGGGTGGACGAGGCTCGGCTGAGGGCGGCCCTCAGTACATAGCCGTCGGCAGCGGCACCACCTTCGCGGCGTTGACGTTGAGCTCGATGACGTTGGTGGCCAGCACCATCGACTGCCGCTCGTTGACGAACCTCTCGACGTGCGGCTGGCGCTGGTGGTCGCGGTAGGCGACCTCGTCGCGGTAGAGCTCGTAGACGATGCGCTGCAGGTTGGCCGACTTGACCGCGTGGCAGGCGTACACGAGGGTGTCGGGCTCGCCGCGGCGCACGGCCTCGACGGTCGCCTCGGCCAGCCGGTCGAACGCCTCTCCGGCGCCGTCCATGAGCGTGAAGACGGTGAGCAGGCCGTAGATGCTCGGCGAGGGCTTGCTGGAGGCCGGCTGCTGCTGCGCCGCGGGCGAGAGCATCTCGGCGCCCGGATAGACCGCCCCCGTCGCCGGCATGGCGTAGTCGGGGCGCTGGGCCGGCGCCTGTCCCATGGGCGGCGCGCCGTTCATGATGTAGCCGGTCGCGGGCCCCGAGTCGGGCTGCGGCGCCATACGCGCGGCGTAGTCGACCTCCTGGTCGCCCGCGCGGTATTCGGCCACCAGGTCTCCCAGCCCCGATGCCCGGCGTGGCGGCGAGGGAGGCAGGCCGGGGGCGCCGGGCACGGGCTCGGGCATGCCCCTGTGACCCGGCTGAGGCTGCATGGGCCCCTGGTCGGGTCGCACAGGCCCTTGGTCGCGATACATGGGACGCTCCTCGTGGTGCTGCGCACGCTCGTCGCGGCGCTGAGAGCGATCGTCCCGGCGCGGGGACCTCTCGTCGTGGTCTGGACCGAAGTCGTCCTCGTCGTCGTCCTCGTACGGCGCCAGGGGCCGCAGCACGGTGTACCAGACGGCCGCCCCGGCGACGACGAGCAGCGCGGTGGTGAAGAGCGCGGCCACCGTGAACCTCATCGCGCCCACGAGCGCCAGCCCCGAGGGGACGATGACCAGGGCCGCGTGCATGTTGTCGGTGTCGTACTCGTCGCCCTGGCGCCACTTGAGCCCGGCGACCGCGAGCATGGCCAGCATGACCACCACGGCGATAGCGTGGACGCCGATCAGCAGGTAGTTCGGGAAGATCCCCCAGAAGTTGGAGCCCGCCGGCAGCGTCTTGCCCGTCACCTCGGCCTTGAGCGGGTCGAAGATCATGATCGTGCCGGCGACGATGGTCAGCGCGATGCCGAACAGCCATGCGAGGAACCTCGGCGGCACCTTCTCCGCCAGCAGCTGGATCAGGCCGACCGCCAGCCAGAGCGGCACCAGCATCGACCCCGTCACCTGGTAGAGACGGAACGTCACGCCGCCGAACCCGAAGATGTAGCCGATGCCGATCACACCGAGTGAAAGGCACAGCGCCACGACTGCAACGGTCCAGGCGATCAACCACCCCTCGGACTCGTCGCGAAGCCGTTGGATCAGGGCGCCGGCGGCGACCGCGGCCATGAGCGCACCGGCGAAAGCTATGACAGCAACGAGGATCTCCATGGTGACTCCAATGCTGCCGGACTATGCCTCCCAGCCGGTAGCCGAAGAGGGAAGGGGTCGGATGACACCGTATCCGGCGATTACGCCTAGTCATGCCAGCAAGCTGTGGATTGTGGAATTTCCGGATGATTTCTAGAGTGTTCGAGCACGCCGCACCCCTTACCCCTAGGGATACCGGATGCCTGACTCGTCACCGTTCGCCGGGCTGCTTGTGCCAGCGGTCGCTGTGCCTGCCCGGACGGGCGAGCCCGCCGTGCGCGAAGAAGTGCCGCCTGCCGTGCGCGAAGAAGTGCCCGACGACGTCCGCCTGCTGGTGCTGGATGCCAAGAGTGGATCCACGGATTCCTTTGGCACGCTCTATGACCGGTATGTGGACCTCGTCTACCGTTACATCTACTTCCGGGTGGGATCGCACCAATTAGCCGAGGACCTCACCAGCGAGACCTTCCTGCGCGCGCTGCGCAGGATCGGCGACTTCACGTGGCAGGGGCGCGACTTCGGCGCCTGGCTCGTGACCATCGCGAGGAACTTGGTCACCGACCACTTCAAGTCGGGGCGCTACCGGCTGGAGATCCCGACGGGCGAGATCATCGACGTGCCGCTCGACGGTTCGCACATTCCCGAGAACGCCGTGGTGAACGCCATCATCAACGACCGGATGCTGCGTGCCGTACGAGATCTCAATCCCGAACAGCAGGAATGCGTGGTCCTGCGCTTCCTGCACGGCCTCTCGCTCGCGGAAACCGCGCTGATCATGGGGAAGAAGAGTGGAGCGATCAAAGCGCTGCAGTTCCGCGCCATTCGGGCGCTGGCCAGGGCACTCAAGCACGACCTGGCGTAACCTCCCCCATCCGCGCGTCGTTAGTCAGATGTCACTACCGGAGCCGTCAGGGGGCTGTCATGGGTAGGGCGCGCAGTCGGCGGGAGCGCGTGCTCGAACACCTCACGGAGCTGCGCGACCTGCCTCTCGGCGGCGCCCCGGAGCCCGCCTTCCGCGAGCGCCTGCGGGCGCAGCTGGTTTCCGGCGTGCTCCTCGCCGAGGAGCCCGAGGCCGGGAAGCACACGCATCGCCGCCCGGCGCGCCGCCGGCCGCCGCTGTCGCAGCTGGCCACGTTAGGGCTGGCGGCGGCCATGATGGTCTCCGCCTTCGCCACGTACCAGTCGGTGCCGGGAGACTCCCTATATCCACTCAAGCGCGCGGCGGAGAGCACGCTCGTACGTCTCAGCAGCGACGACGCCGAACGCGGGGCGCGCGAGCTCGACTCGGCCCAGGCCCGGGCCAGGGAGGTCGCCAGCCTGCTCGGCTCGTCCGATGGAGGCCCGCTGGTCGACAAGACGCTGAAGGACATGGAGGAGTCCACGCGCGCGGGCATCAGCCGCCTCGAGCGGGCGGAGCCGCGCTCGACGAAGATCAAGAACTTCGCGCGGGACCAGAAGAAGGTGGTCGGGCCTATGCTCAAGCAGCTCGACGACTCCCAGCTGGCCCAAGCAGAGGGATACCTTGACTACATCAACGGTCTGGCCGCGCCTGACTAGGAAAGTAAGCTGGGGCCCTATGTGGCGGCTAATTCGACGACACCAGGTGGAGCCAGAGGCCGCAGGCGAGGCCGCGGCGCAGGCGGCGGCCACCGTCGCCCCTGTCGAGCCGGACCTCCAGGCGGCGGCCTTCTTCGACGTCGACAACACGATGATGCGCGGGGCCTCGATCTACCACTTCGCCAGGGGGCTGGCCACGCGTGGCATGTTCACGACCTCCGACCTGCTGAAGTTCGCCGTCGGGCAGGCGGTGTTCAGGCTGCGCGGCAACGAGAACCCCGAGCACATCGCGGTGGCCAGGGAGACGGCGCTGGCGTTCGTCGCGGGGGCCAAGGTCGATGACGTCGTACGCCTCGGCGAGGAGATCTACGACGAGGTCATGGCCGACCGCATCTGGGGCGGCACCAGAGCGCTCGCCCAGAGCCACCTGGACGCCGGCCAGCGCGTCTGGCTCGTGACCGCCACGCCCGTGGAGCTGGCCCGCGTCATCGCGCAACGGCTGGGCCTGACGGGCGCGCTCGGGACGGTCGCGGAGACCAACGACGGGGTCTACACGGGGCGGCTGGTGGGCGACCTGCTGCACGGGCCGGCCAAGGCGGAGGCGGTGCGCGCGCTGGCCCGCCGCGAGGGGCTCGACCTGACCCGCTGCACGGCCTACAGCGACTCGGCCAACGACCTGCCCATGCTCTCGCTGGTGGGTTCGGCGGTGGCCATCAACCCGGACAGCGAGCTGCGGGAGCACGCCAGGAAGCACGAGTGGCCGATCAAGGACTTCCGCACCGGCCGCAAGGCCACCCTCACGGCCCTGCCCATCGCCGCCGCCGCCGGCGCCGTAGCGGGCGGCGTCGCGGCGGGCATCGCCCTCCGCCGTCACTATCGGCGCCTCTAGCTGCTTTCCATCTTGTACGGCTGCGCACGGCCGGCCCACCCACCGCACGGGGCCGGGCTCTGTCCAGGGAGACGGTCGTGTGGTGTGCGGGGCCGGGCGCCGTTACGACGAACCGTTACCCGAGCCGTTTGAACAGCCGGCCGGCTTCCGGCTCCTTCCACTGCAACCGGTTCCGGTCCTCCGGATACGGCTCCCAGGGCACTGTCGTCAGGTCCACCTTGGTGTGGGACAGCTCAGTGGCCAGCTCGTACATGGATTCCAGGCTCAAATCCGTCTTGACCGCCTTGCGGACCTCCCCCAGGAAAGACTTGAGGCGGTCAGGCGAGGACATCCCCGACCGGACCTTCTTCAGCATCGACAACACGAGTGCCTGCTGCCGCTTGATCCGCGCGACGTCGGACCCGTCGCCGTAATGCCTCAGCCGGACATACCCGAGCGCCGCCTCCCCGTTGAGCAGCTGCTTGCCCGCGGGCAGCTTGAGCTTGGACGCCTTGTCGTCCACCGCCTCGGGCAGCGTGACCTCCACGCCCCCGAGCGCGTCGACCAGGCCCTTGAAGCCGGCGAAGTCCACCTCGACCGAGTGCTGGATCCGCAGCCCGGTCAGGGACTCCAGAGTGCGCTTGAGGCACTCGGCCCCGTCGGTGTCGTATGCCGAATTGATCATGCCGGTCCTGGCGGGCGACGAGCCGCAGCGTGGGATCGCGACCATGGAGTCACGCGGGATGCTCACCGCCGTGGCCAGGCCCCGGTCGGCGGGGACGTGGACGATCATGATGGTGTCGGAGCGCTTATCCCCGCCCTGCCTGGCCTGCATGGGCCCGTACTTGGCGTTCCCGGGCCCCTCTCGGATGTCCGAGCCGATCACCAGGACGTTCCTGGTCCCGCTCATGTCCACGGTCCGGCCCCCCGCGGGCGGTGCGGCAGTGTGGCGGTCGGCGATCAGGACGGTGGGCACGGCGACCGCGGCGGCCGTGGCGACGGCGACCAGCCCGGCCGTCCACCAGCCCGCCCAACGGCGCCGGGAACGGTCGCGCAGCAGGCGCTCGCGCTGGCGGACGAGCGTCGCGGGCGGCTCGTGCCCCAGCTCCCCTCCGAGGTCCCGGAGCAGCTTCAGGTCGTCCATCGTCACTCCTCCTCCATGGGGTTGGTGTCGCCGAGCGCGGCCCGCACCTTCCGCCTGCCCCTGTTGAGGCGGGAGCGCACGGTTCCGACGGGGATGCCGAGCGCCCGCCCGACCTCCTCATATGTGAGATCGCCCCAGGCGATCAGCAGCAGCACGTCGCGGTCCTTGGCGGGCAGTGCCGCGAGGGCCCCGGCCAGCTCGGCGCGGACGGCCTGGGCGGTCACCCCGGCGGCCACCCGGTCGGCGGGCGACTCGACGTCGGAGTCGACAGGGGCACGCAGGAGGGCGCGGTAGCGGGCGGCCTCCTTGCGGTGGTGCCGGGAGATGAGCTTGGTGAGGATGCCGAAGAGCCACGGCCGGGCGTCCGGGTACGCCAGGTCGTAGCTCTTCCTGCGTGAGAAGGCGATCAGGAACGTCTCTCCGACGAGGTCCTCGGCGGGCTCGGGGCCGAGGCGTTTGGAGACGTACCTGTAGAGCATGGCGGAGTAGCGGTCGAACAGCTCGGCGAACGCCTCGGGTTCGGTCCACGAGGCGTTCACGAGCTCCGAGTCCGCACCCCTGGTGGCGGGTTGCGTGATCATCTCCGCCCTTCTGTGGGGGATCGGTCACGGATGTCTTGCCGCAACCCGCCTCCAGGGTTCACGCGGCAGGAGTCAGAGCTCTTTGAGCTGGCCTCCGTCGATCACGAACGCGGCGCCGGTCGTGCTGCCCGAGCGCGGTGACACGAGCAGGGCGACCGCGTCGGCGATCTCCTGCGGGTGGACGAGCCGCCCGGTGGCGAGCTTCATCATGGCAGGAGCGACCTCGGAGATCACACTGTCCTTGTCCGAGCCGGCCATGCCCGCGATGACCTCGGCCGCGCCGCCCTCCTTGGTCCACCAGTCGGTGAGTACGGGGCCGGGCGTCACGGTGTTGACCCTGACGCCCTGGGGGCCGTACTCCTCGGAGACGGCCTTGCCGACGTGGCTCAGGGCCGCCTTCGCGGCGCCGTAGTCGACGTTCATGGCGCCGGGCTGCCTGGCCATGGTGGAGGAGACGTTGACGATCGAGCCGCCGCCCCGCTCGACCATGAGGGGCACGGCGGCGCGGATCATGCGTACGGCCGAGAACAGGTTGAACTCGAACATCGCGCGCCAGTCGTCGTCGCCGGGGGTCATGAACCCCACCTGCGGCAGCGTCACCCCGGGCGGCGGGCCGCCGGCGTTGTTGACCAGGATGTCCACCCCGCCGAACTCCTCCACGGCCCGTGCCACGACCCGCGCGGGCGCCTCGGGGTCCATCAGGTCGGCGGCCACGTGCACGACCTTGTCGGGCCATTCGTCCGTACGGGTCCGCGAGACGGCCACGACGTGGGCACCCTCCTCGGCCAGGGTGCGCGCCACGGCCAGTCCGATGCCCTTGGACGCGCCGGTGACGACGGCGACGCGGCCGGAGAGCTGAAGATCCATGGGATTCCTTCCGGTGTTCAATGAGCGAATCGCCCTATGAACACCGGAGGCCCCGCGCCGGTTTCACAGAAGGGGCGGGAACGCGTGTCCTCTGCGCAGCCGCAGCTCGTTCAGCATCTGCTGGATGACCTCGCGTACGTGGTCGGTGAGGTTGAACACCAGCATGGGGTCGTCGGCAGCCGACGGCTCGTACTCGTCGGTGCGGATCGGCTCGCCGAACTCGATCATCCACTTGGACGGCAGCGGCATCAGCCCGAGCGGCCCGAGCAGCGGGAAGAACGGCGTGATCGGCAGGTAGGGCAGCCCGAGCAGCCTGGCCAGGAACTTCAGGTCGCCGACCTTGGGATAGATCTCCTCCGCCCCGACGATCGCGGTCGGCACGATCGGCACCCCGGCGCGGATCGCCGAGGCCACGAAGCCGCCGCGGCCGAACCGCTGCAGCTTGTAACGCTCGGCGAACGGCTTGCCCACGCCCTTGAACCCCTCGGGGAACACCCCGACCAGCTCGCCCTTGCGCAGCAACCGGTCGGCGTCCTCGGGGCAGGCCAGCGTGTGGCCGGTCTTGCGGGCCAGGTGGCTGAGCACCGGGAGCTGGTAGACCAGGTCCGCCCCGAGCAGCCGCAGCGGCCTGCCTGCCTCGTCGTGCAGGGCCACCTGCAACATCAGCGCGTCGAGCGGCAGCGTGCCGGAGTGGTTGGCGACGACCAGCGCCCCGCTCTCGCCGGGGATGTTCTTCAGCTGGACCGTCTCCACCCTGAACCAGTCGGTGTAGAGAGGCCTGATCAGCTCGAGGATCACCTTGTCGGTCAGCTCGGCGTCGTAGCCGAACTCGTCGACCTCGTAGTCGCCCTCGACGCGCCGGCGAAGGAAGGCCAGCATCCTGGCCACGCGATCGGGCTTCTCGAAAGACGGCGCCGCGCTGATCGGGATCACGCGAGCGTCGTGATGCGCAACGCTCAACTCCGCACACCTCCGAACGGGTGGAGGCCGCGTGTGCGCAGGAAGTCGTCGAACGCCGCCCCGGTCGTGAACTTGGGCTTCCAGCCGAGCGCCGCCTCCAGCGCGGAGGTGTCGACCGCGCGGCCATGGCACAGCAGCCTGACCTGCTCGGGCGAGTATTCGACCAGCCCCATCCTGCGTGCGGTGTCGCCCAGCACCTTGAAGGCGGGCGAGGGCAGCGGCAACGACGGCCGCCCCGCACGCCTGGCGCACTGCGACAGCAGCAGCACTCCTGCCCCGGCCACGTTGAACGTGCCAGGGTGGTCTTCGGTCGCCATCCGGCGCAGCACCTCGACCGCGTCGTCCTCGTGGACGAACTGCAGCCGCGGGTCGAAGCCGAACACGGTCGGCAGCACCGGCTGGGTGAAGTAACGCGTCAACGGCGAGTCGACGCCAGGTCCCATGAAGTTGGCGAAGCGCAGCATCGACACCGTCACGTCGGGGCGACGGCGCGCGAAGCCCCGCACGTAGCCCTCGACCTCGGCCGCGTCCTTGGCGTAGCCGTGGGTGGGGCCGTCTTGGGGCTCCAGGTCCTCGGTGAACACCGCGGGATCCCGTGGCGACGAGCCGTAGACGGCGGTGGTGGAGCGCACCACCACGCGCCGCACGGTCGCCGACCGCTGGCAGGCACCGAGCAGCTGCATGGTGCCGATGACGTTGTGCTCTTTCATCGCAGCCCTGCCACTGCTCCGCGAAGGAGCACTGACCAGGCTCATGTGCACAACGGTGTCGATGTCGGCAGCCGCGATCACCTGAGCGATGTCAGGGCTGCGCAAATCCACGCGGACGAACTCAGTCCGGCCGAGAGAGATGCCGCCGTCCCGCATCAGCGAGGGGGGCGGCACGGTGTCAACTCCAATGACGCGGCTGATGTCCGGGTCGGAAGACAGAACGCTCGCCACCCGGGCGCCTATGTGGCGCGAGACCCCGGTGACAAGCACGGTGTGGGTCATCAGCGCGCCTCGCAGCTGCGTAGGTTACTTCTTGTTACGCCGCTGGATGCGCGTCTTCTTGAGCAGCTTGCGGTGCTTCTTCTTAGCCATCCGCTTGCGGCGCTTCTTGATCACAGAGCCCACGGGACCCCCAGGTCTGGTAGCAAGTCTTAACGGAGTGCGAGCGCACACCGGCTCACAGACTACCGGCGATGGACGGTAGATCGCCCCACCGGGGGGTGAGAGCCCGGTCGCGTCGTTATGACGGCCGGGCCCCTCCCGCGACAGCATTCACGACATGACGCGTCACGTCGCTACTTCAACCTGCCTCGATGTAGGCCTCCCGCAGATAGTCGTGTACCGCCTGCTCAGGCACTCTGAACGACCGGCCGACACGGATGGCCGGCAACTCGCCAGAGTGGACGAGCCGGTACACCGTCATCTTGGACACCCTCATGACCGTCGCCACTTCCGCTACGGTCAGGAACTTCACCTCGCTGAGAGGTCTTTCGCCTGCACCCATCGGACGCCTCTTCCGCACGTGTTTCCGGGTTATCCCCACTGGTGCCATTGCTCACGCACGTGTACTGCCGTCAGCGTAAGTCGGGACTCCGGGTGCGCAAACCCCCTAGTTTCTCAGTCGCCGGAGCCACCTGTCAGCCGAACCAGCGAAATCGCTGGCCAGCAGCCGGGCCGAGCACCTCACTTGGACGTTGGAACTGTCCAAGTTGTCACACATAAGAGTCGCCGGAGCCCCATCAAAAGTTGGCAAAGGGACAGCGAGCCTCTTGGAATGCAGGCGCGAAAAGACCGTATCGGGAGGACCGAATTCGACTCAAAGGGCTCGTGAGACCTGAGTGACGAGTCGCTCCGTCAGCGGAGCGTAAAAGCGCGGTAGCACGTTGTCATCAAGTGGTACGACCACGTCGATCTTGCCTTCGGCCTCGCCGAGGAACAGCCCGGGGTCGTTGCAGTCGGCGAACGCCACGGTGCGCGCACCAGCCTCTCCCGCCGCTCCCGCCCAGCCGTGGTCGGCGATCACGAGGTCGGGAAGCTCCCCGCCGAGCTCCTCGATCATGTGGCGCATGGGGGCCGCGTCGTGGGTGTGCACGAATGCGCCCCTGTCGTCGAGCATTGCGACGTCCTGCAAATAACGGACCTTGCGTCGGCGTCCGAAATTCGATCCGGAATAGGACCATCCCTCGCCCGGCGTGAGCAGCTCGGCCCCGCGCTCGGCGCACAGGCGCGCCAGCGGCAGGTGCACGGCGAGCAGCCCGGTCGGGTGGCCGGTGGCGAACAGGATGCGCGGGTTCTCTCGCGACAGCACCGCGGCGATGGCCTCGGCCATGGCGTCGAGCGCGTCGATCGTCAGATCGGGGTCGATGGTGTCCTGGCCCCAGCGGTGGCCGGCGTCGGAGACCACACCCGCGGACTTGGCCATCAGCGCCAGGATGTCGCGATACGGCCACGGCTGGTCGAAGGTCAGGCCCAGCCTGTAGTACGGGTCGCCGTTGGCGAGCGAGCTGAAGTGGTCGAGGTTGTTCTCGCGGGGAGTCGCGACGTCGCCGGCTATTCGAGTCTGGACAAGATGCTCTCGGAATTTGTCGCGGCTCAGCACAGCTTCTTCCTTGTCAGGGCATTGGATCGAGGCCGTGCAGGGGGAAGACCGCATGTCGGGTCGCCATGATCGCACGGTCAATGGGGTCCGCTGGGTCATAACCACCAGACAGGTCACTAAATTCCGGGCTGCGACCATCCGTCATCGTCAGCGGCGGCGTCTCGCCCGTGCGTTCCCTGACCAACTGGCGCCAGCTCTGGCTCGTGGGGGTGGCCGGATCGACCGGGTGACCCGCCAGTTCGGCGATGAGATGGGTCCACGCCCGCGGCACCACCTGCACCAGCTCGTAACCGCCGCCACCGGTGGCGATCCACCGGCCGCCGGCCGCCTCGTGGGCCAGGCGGTGCAGGGCGGCGTACGCGGCCCGCTGGCCGTCGACGCTGAGCATCAGGTTGGCCAGGGGGTCGAGCGCGTGGCTGTCGCAGCCGTGCTGAGTGACCAGGATCTCCGGCCGGAACTCGTGCAGCAGCGGCGGCACGACCGCGTGGAAGGCCCGCAGCCACCCCGAGTCGCCGGTCCCCGCCGGGAGCGCGACGTTGACGGCCGTGCCCTCCGCGCCGGTCTCCTCGGGGAACCCGGTGCCGGGGAACAGCGTGCGCGGGCTCTCGTGCAGGCTGATCGTCAGGACCCTGGGGTCGTCGTAGAAGGCGGCCTGCACGCCGTCGCCGTGGTGGACGTCCACGTCCACGTACGCGATGCGGCCGGCCCCCTGCCTCAGCAGCCACGCGATGGCCAGCGCGGGATCGTTGTAGACGCAGAAACCGCTGGCCGAGGCGGACATCGCGTGGTGCAGGCCGCCGGCGACGTTGACCGCGTGCTCGGCCGTGCCCTCCCAGACCGAGCGGGCGGCGGCCAGCGACGCGCCGGCGATCAGCGCGGAGGCCTCGTGCACGCCCTTGAACGAGGGGTTGTCCGCCGTGCCGAGCCCGGCGCCGAGGTCGGGCTGCCCCGAGGCGGACACGCGTTTGACGGCCTCGATGTATCCGGGCTCATGGACCATGAACAGCTCGGCGTCGGTCGCGGGCTCGCAGCCGGCCATCTCGACCTTGTCGAGCACGCCGAGCGCGCGGGCGAGGGCCATGGTCAGCTCCACCCGCACGGGGGCGAGCGGATGGCTCGGACCGAAGTTGTAGGAGGTGAGAGCGTCGTCCCAGATCACCCGTGCCGACCGGCTCATTGCTGTCCTCTCCCTCGCACCGTGGGGCCGACGTTACCGCAGCGCAGACGCCTCGTTGTAGGCGGTGATCCGCGAATTTCGTGGCTTAGTGTCGTGAGCGTGCGGCGAACCTTCCTCAAGATCGTCCGCTTCTTCAGGCGGCCGAGGGTCTTCGACACCACGTTGGTGATCGTCTTCTCCTCCCCCGCCCTGGTCGCGCTGCCGGTCATGATCGCTACGGGCCATACGTCGACAGCCCTGGGCTCGGTGCCCTACCTGGCGGGCATGGCGGCCCTGCTCATGCGCCGCCGGCGGCCCATAGTGACTCTCGGGCTGGTGACCGCGATCGACGCCGTGGCCATCGCGACTGAGGTGGTGAGCACCGCCAACGTGCCCGCGGCCATCGCGTTGTACAGCGTGGGCCGCTACACGGCAGGACGGACGACCGCGATCACGGCGACGGCGGCGTGCGCGGTGTACGCGGCGGCCCTCCAGCTGAGCAGGCCGGACACGAGCAATTGGGTAGCGGCGTTGTTCAACGTTGGCGTGCCTGTGGGGATCGGGCTGATTGTCCGGCTCAGGGCGGAGCTGGCCGAGCGCGGCAGGCGCGAGGCCGCCGACGCCGCCGTACGCGCCGAGCGGCGCCGCATCGCCAGGGAGTTGCACGACGTGGTCGCCCACCACATCACCGTCATCAACGCGCTGGTCGGCGGCGCGCGCGCCACGCTGCCGCCCGGGCAGGAGGTCACCAGGAACGCGCTGGAGAGCGCCGAGCAGACCGCCCGGCAGGCGATGTCCGAGATGCGCCGCCTGCTCGACGTGCTCAGGGCCGACGGCAGCGAGGGGCCGGACGCCGCGACGGGGGTGGGCGCGGACCGGCTACCCTCGCTGATCAAGGAGGCGAGGTCGGCGGGGCTGCCGGCCAGCCTGACCGTGACGGGCGAGCCCGTCGAGCTGCCCGCGGCCGTGGACCACGCCGTCTACCGGATCGTGCAGGAGGCGCTCACGAACACCCGCAAGCACGCGGTCAGCGCCAGGGCGAGCGTGCGGCTGGCGTACGAGCCCTCGGCGGTGGAGGTCGAGGTGGTGGACGACGGGATGGCGATGGTCGGCGGCGCGCCGGGGTTCGGGCTGGGCGGCATGGCCGAGCGGGTTGCGTTATGCGGCGGCCGGCTCTCGACCGGGCCGCGCCCGGAAGGCGGTTTCCGCGTGCATGCCCGCATCCCCCTGGAGACGACGTGATCCCTGACGAGAAGATCAAGGTATTGCTCGTGGACGACCACGCGCTGGTCCGCAAGGGCTTCAAGCTGATGCTCGACGCGCAGCCCGACCTCGGGGTGGTCGGCGAGGCCGCGGACGGCGCGGAGGCGGTGGAGCTGAGCAGGCGGCTGCGGCCGGACGTGGTGCTGATGGACCTGCACATGCCGGGCCTCGACGGGGTGCGCGCGACCGAGCTGATCACCGCGGAGCTGCCGGAGGTGCGGGTGCTCGCGCTGAGCACGTTCGACCTGGACGAGAACGTGGTCGCCGCGCTCAGGGCGGGCGCCGGCGGGTTCCTGCCCAAGGACGTCTCCCCCGAGGAACTCATCGAAGGCGTGCGCGTGGTGCACCGGGGCGAGTCGGCCGTCGCGCCGCGCCTGCTGAGCCGGCTGATCGGCACGTTCGTACGGGCGTCCCACCCGAAACCGGTTCCTGCGGAGCTGGCCGGGCTGACCGACCGCGAGGGGGAGATCCTCGTACTCATCGCACGCGGCCGGTCGAACCCCGAGATCGCCGCCGAGCTGTCCGTCTCCCCCTCGACCATCAAGAACCACGTGACGAGCCTGTTCGCCAAGATCGGCGCCAGGGACCGGGCGCAGGCCGTGATCGTGGCCTACGAGGCGGGGCTGATCCGCCCAGGAGAGTAGGAGCAGGCTCCTAGACCGCCTCCCGGGAAACGGTTCCCGGGCAGGAAGAAACCGGGCGCGGGCGACGGCACGCTGGGATCATGACCGCGATTCGCGCAACGAACCTGAGCAAACGCTACGGCGGCACCGCCGCCGTGTCGGACCTGTCGTTCGACGTCGAGCCCGGTCAGGTGACCGGTTTCCTCGGCCCGAACGGAGCCGGCAAATCGACGACCATGCGCATGATCCTCGGGCTCGACCGGCCGTCCGGTGGCTCGGTGCTCGTGGACGGGCGGCCGTACGCGGAGTTACGGCATCCCCTGCGCAAGGTGGGCGCGCTGCTGGACGCCAAGGCCGTGCACGGCGGGCGCAGCGCGTACAACCATCTGCTGGCCATCGCGCAGAGCAACGGCATCCCAGCGAGCCGCGTGGGCGAGGTGCTGGAGGCGGTGGGCCTGCGCGAGGTCAGCAAGCGGCGGGTCGGCGGGTTCTCGCTGGGCATGTCGCAACGGCTGGGCATCGCCGCGGCGCTGCTGGGAGACCCGGAGATCCTGATCTTCGACGAGCCCGTCAACGGGCTCGACCCCGACGGCATCCTGTGGATCCGCACGTTCATGCGCAAGCTGGCCGCGGAAGGTCGCACGGTGTTCGTCTCCAGCCACCTGATGAGCGAGATGGCGCAGACCGCCGACCACCTGATCGTGATCGGCAAGGGGCGGCTCATCGCCGACACGAGCGTGCAGGAGTTCATCGGGCGCAGCTCGCAGGGCTACGTACGGGTGCGCTCGCCCCGGCTGGCCGAGGTGGCGGAGCTGGTCAAGGTGGGCGAGCTGTACCCCGACCACCTGCGCGTGACCGCGATGAGCACGCTCGAGATCGGCACGCTCACCGCGCGGGCGGGGATCCCGCTGGAGGAGCTGACGTTCGTGCAGCCGTCGCTCGAGGCGGCCTACATGGAGCTGACCAAGGACAGCCTGGAGTTCTCGTCATGACCGACATCCTCAGGTCCGAATGGACCAAGATCCGCTCTGTCCGCTCGACGGTGTGGACGCTGGCCGTCACCGCACTCCTGATGCTGGGCATCGCCACGCTCATCAGCGCCTCCGCCAAGGGCTCGGCCGACGGGCCCATCCCCGCCGATGCCGCGATCGCGATGGGCCTGATCGGCACCATGTTCGCCTCGCTGTCCATGGCCACGCTGGGCGTCCTGGTGATCTCCAGCGAATACCGCACGGGCGGCATCCGCACGTCGCTGATGGCCGTGCCCAAGCGCATGAGCCTGCTGACCGGCAAGATCGTGGTGTTCACGGCGGTGTCCCTGGTCGTCTGCACGGTCGCCTCCGCCGCCTCGCTCCTCGTCGGCCTGACGATCACGCGGCCGCCGTCGCTCGAGACCGGCGCGGTGGTGCAGGCGGTGGTCGGGGGCGGCCTGTACCTGACCGCCTGCGGCCTGTTCGGGCTGGGGCTCGGCGCGGTCATACGTCACACGCCGGGCGCGATCGTCTCGGCCATCGCGATGATGCTGGTGCTGCCCCAGATGACGACCATGCTGCCCGGGCAGTGGGGCAAGACCGTGTCCGACTACTTCACCACCAACGCGGGCTCGCAGATCGTGATGCACCAAGGGAGCAATTCGCTCGGCCCGTGGAGCGGCTTCGGCGTCTACCTCGCCTGGATCGCGGTCGCCATGATCGCGGGGGCCGTCCTGATGCAGAAGCGGGACGCCTGAGGTCACTCGGCGCGGAGGGCGATGACGGGGTCCAGTCTGCCCGCCCTCCGCGCCGGTGCCACGCCGAAGAACACCCCGACCGCCACCGACACCCCGAACGCCAGCGCGATCGACCACCACGTGATCGACGCGGGCACCTCCGTGAACGCCGCGATGGCCACCGCCCCGCCCACTCCGAGCACGATCCCGGCGAGCCCGCCGATCGTGGTCAGCAGCACCGCCTCGAAGAGGAACTGGGCCAGGATGTCGCGCTGCCTGGCCCCCAGCGCCTTGCGCAGCCCGATCTCGCGGGTGCGCTCGCGCACGCTGACCAGCATGATGTTCGACACGCCGACGCCGCCGACCAGCAGCGAAATACCCGCGATGGCGGCCAGCACGCCGGTGAGCATGCCGAGCACGCTGCCGATCGTGCCGAGCAGCGCGGTTTGCGTGACCGCGGAGAACTGCTCGCCCGGATACCGCGCCCGCAGCGCCGCCGTCACCCTCTCCGAGAGCGGGTCGATCTCGTCGGGCCCGGACGCGCCGACCGCGAGCCCGTTGATCCGCTCGATTCCGAGCAGCCGCTGTGCCGTCGTCACCGGGATGTGGATCTCCTGGTCGCGCGAGAGCCCGAACGTCTGCCCGACCTCGGCGTACACGCCCACCACCCGGAACCTGGCCCCGGCCACCGTCACCTGCCGCCCGATCGGGTCCAGGTCGCCGAACAGCCGGTCGGCCACCTGCGATCCGAGCACCGCCACCCTGCGCCGGGTGTCCACGTCGGTCTCGCTCAGCGGGCGGCCCTTGTCGAGGGGGCGCTCGAAGATGTTGACGAGGTTCTGGTCGGTGCCGATCACCGTGACGAACGCCTCGGCCCTGCCGACGCGTACGGTCTCGCCCGACTGCAGCGAGACCGTCACCTTCGACGGGTCGCCCACCACGCGCCGCACATAGGCGACGTCGGCCAGGCCGAGTTTGCTCTGCGTCGGAGCGGCGCCCAGGCTGATGCGGCCGGGGACGACGAGGATGATGTTCGTGCCGAGGCCGGAGATCTGCTTCTCGATCTCGTCCTTGGCGCCCGTGCCGATGGCCACCAGGATCACCACGGCCAGCACGCCGATGATCACACCGAGCATGGTCAGCGCGCTTCGCAGCCGGTTCACGCGCAGGGCTTCGAGCGCCATGAACAGCGCTTCTGTGTTCATGGCCTCACTCGACCCCCGGGAGCCGTGCCGTGTCCCGCTCGATCAGCCCGTCGCGGACGTGGATCTGGCGCCGGGCGTGGGCGGCGATCTCCGCCTCGTGCGTCACGAGCACCACGGCCACGCCGCCCTCGCCGTTGAGCCGGTCGAGTATGGCCATGACCTCGGCCCCGTTGGCGGTGTCGAGGTTGCCCGTGGGCTCATCGGCGAGCAGCACCTTCGGCTCGCCGACCAGCGCCCTGGCGATGGCCACGCGCTGCTGCTCCCCGCCGGACATCTGGGACGGGCGGTGTTCCAGGCGGTGCCCGAGTCCGACCGCCTCCAGCGCCGCGCGGGCCTTGGATCGCCGCTCGGCCCGGCCGATTCCCCGGTAGACCAGCGGCAGCGCCACGTTGTCCAGCGCCGAGGTCCTGGCCAGCAGGTGGAACGACTGGAAGACGAACCCGATCGTCTTGTTGCGCAGCTCGGCCAGGTCGGTGTCGGACAATCCGGATATTTCCACGCCGTTGACCATGAGCACGCCCGAGCTGGGGCGGTCGAGGCAGCCGAGCAGGTGCATGAGCGTCGACTTGCCGGACCCCGACGGGCCCACGATGGCGGCGAACTCGCCCTGATCGATCCGGAGCGACACGCCGCGCAACGCCTCCACGGCCACGCCGTCGAGCTGGTACCGCCGGGTGAGGTCCACGGCCTCGATCGCGGGCGTCATGGGAGCTGCTGCCCTTGCCGTACGGAGTCCGCGCCCTTGACCACGATCCGGTCGCCCACGGACAGCCCGCTCAGCACCTCCACCACGGCGTCCCCCTGGGCCCCGAGCTTGACCACGCGCCGCTCGGCCACGCCGTTCCTGATCGCCCAGACCACGCTCTCGCGCCCGCTGGAGACGATGGCCGAGGCCGGCGCCGAGACGGCGGCCGGCGACTCGCGCACGGTCAGCCGCGTGACGGCGCTCATGCCCGGCTTGGGCGTGGGCGCCTTGGAGCCGTCGTCGAAGGCGCCGGGGCCGAGTGCGAGCCGCACCGGGTAGCTGACCCCGCCCGTGGTGCCCTCCGTGGGCGTGACGCCGATGCCGGTCACCACGGCCGTGTACGTGGCGCCGGGCACAGCGTCCAGCTCCACGGCGGCCCGCACGCCCTTCTTGACCAGCAGCACGTCCGTCTCGTCGACGTCGGCGTCCAGGGTGAGCTTGGAGACGTCGGTGACGGTGAGGATCGAGTCGCCCGCCGAGACGGGGACGCCGGTCGCGACCGGGCTGCCGGACGACGAACCCGTCGAGGGCAGGGACGGCACCTGCTGTCCGCCGCCGGGAAGCTGGCTGAGCAGTCCTTCCACGCCGCTCGGCACGCCACCGCCCGCCGAGGCGCGGCCCAGCGTGACGACGCCGCCGAACGGCGCCTTGATCGTGAGCGACTTGACCGTGCTCTCCGCCGCCTTGAGCGCCGCCTTGGCCTGCGACTTCGACGCGGCCTGCAGCGAGGCCATGGACCCGGCCAGGCCGCTGGTCACGCCGGACAGGATGCCGCTGATCGAGCGGTTGAGCTGGACGGTGATCGAGGCCAGGGCCCTGGTCTGCGCCTTGTGCTGGGCCTGCGCCAGGTCGATGGCGTTCAGGAGCTGCTTGCGCGCCCCGGCGTCCTCGACCTTCCTGGCCTCCTTGCGGGCCTTGGCGAAGTGGGCGGCCACTGTGCGGTCGAACGCCGTGGTGTCGAACGACGGCAGCCGCACGTCGGGGGTGAAGCTCGCGGGCGTGGCCGCCTTGGACGCCTGGCGGGCCTGCCGGAGGCGGCTCTGGGCCTCCGGCGAACTGATCTTGGCCAGGATCTCGCCCTTGCGCACGTGGTCGCCCTCGCGGACGTACAGCTTGGCGATCGTGCCCTGGGCGGGCGAGCGGAGCGTCGCGGACGCACGCGCGCCGATCGTGGCGGGAGCCTCGACGACCTCGGTGACCGGACCCCGCCTGACCTCACCGACCTGGACGCTCGGCGGTTTGTCGGAGGTGCAGCCGGTCAGTGCGAAAAGGACGAGCAGCGGCGTGATGCCGCGACGTAACGTCACCCGACCCATCGTAGGAGCGGGGCGGGCCGGTCTCTCAGCCGGAGGCGAGCTGGCGCCCCCGGTCGCGGGCGGCCTCGATGGCGGCCAGGAACGCGGCCCGAACGCTGTGCCGCTCAAGCTCGGCGATGGCGGCGATCGTCGTGCCGCCCGGCGAGGTGACGGCCTCGCGCAGGATCACCGGGTGCTCGCCCGAGTCGCGCAGCATCACGGCGGCACCGACGATGGACTGGATGACCATGTCGAGCGCGGCGGCCCGCGGCATGCCGAGCAGGATGCCCGCGTCGACCATGGCCTCGACCAGGTAGAAGAAGTAGGCCGGGCCGCTGCCGGAGAGCGCGGTGGCGGCGTCCTGCTGGGACTCGGGGATGCGCAGCACCTTGCCGACCGGGCTGAGCAGGCCCTCGGTGAGCTCGAGGTGCTCCTCGCCCGCGTGCGCGCCCGCCGAGATCACGCTCATCGCCTCGTCGAACCTGATCGGCGTGTTGGACATCACCCGCACCACGGGCACGTCCACCCCGAGCCGCTGCTCCACGAAGGCCGTCGTGATGCCGGCCGCGGCCGTGATCACCAGGCGGTCGGCGGGCACGTAGGGGGCGATCTCGGCCAGCAGCGTGGCCATGTCCTGCGGCTTGACGGCCAGGACGAGCGTGTCGGCCGACTTGGCGGCCTCGGAGTTGGAGACCGTGCGCACGCCGTACGTCTCGCGCAGCGCCTGCGCCCGCTCGGCCCTGCGGGTGGTCGCCATGATGTCGCCCGGCTTGAACCCGGCGCGCAGCAGCCCGGACAGCAGGGCCTCGCCCATCTTTCCCGTGCCCAGAATCGCAATCACGCTGGCAGCCTACTAACTGCGGGTAGGTGCCGGGTGTCGTCCCCCGAGGACAGGGCGGGGTCAGCGCCGTGAGAGCAGCGACCTGAGGAAGAAGGCCAGGTTGCGGGGGCGCTCGGCCAGGCGGCGCATGAGGTAGGCGTACCAGTCGGAGCCGTAGGGGACGTAGACGCGCATCCTCGCGCCCTGGCCCGCCAGGCGGAGCTGCTCGTCGGGGCGCACGCCGTACAGCATCTGGTGCTCGTAGCCGGTCACGTCGCGGCCCTCGAGCACGGCCAGCGTGGAGGCGATGCGCACCATCCTGGGGTCGTGGGTGGCGACCATGGGATAGGCGGTGCCCGCCATCAGGATCCTCAGGCACCGTACGAACGAGCGGTCGATGTCGCCGGGCTTGGTGTAGGCCCCAGGAGCGGTGTACGCCCCCTTGCACAGACGTACGCGGGCCCCGCCCAGGCTCTCACAGCGCTCCAGCGCGTCCGGAAGGTACGCCTGCACCACCACGCCCACGTCGGGATGGTCCGCGTGCAGGGCGGCGTGCACGGAGTGGAGCCCGCGGATCGTGTCGTGCTCCTCGGCGTCGAGCGTCACCGTGACGTCCCTGTCCGCGGCGGCCCGGCAGATCGTGGCGGCGTGGTCGAGCGCGAGCCCCTCCGACAGCCGCAAGCCGAGCGCGGTGAGCTTGACCGACACGTCGGCGCCCGCGGGCAGCAGCCCGAGCAGCCGCAGGTATTCGTCGACCGCCGCCTCGGCCTGGCCCCGCTCCGTCACCTCCTCGCCGAGATGGTCGACCGTGACAAGCAGCCCCTTGCGGGTCAGCTCGCCGATCACGGCGCCGACGTCGTCCGCGACGTAGCGCCTCACCACGTCGGCGGTCAGCCGCGAGGTGGAGATGACGCGCTCGGCGCGTTCGCTCTTGGAGATCCCGAGGAGAGCCTGACGGAGCACGCGAACCACACTAACTTCCGAGAAATGAACCGGGGACCCGTCCTGTTCGTCGAATAGGTATGCGTGCAATGACAGCGACTGCTCTGGCCGGATGTCTCGTGCTCGCGACGAGCTGCGGTGCGGCCCCGTCTGCCGAGCGGGCCGCCTCCACGCCCCTGCAACAACCACCCGTCGTGGCGAACCCGGCCACCACCACTCCAACAAAGGGCCCGGAGCCGACCAAACCAACCGGCAACGCCATCAACGTCCACAAGGTCCGCTGGACCAAGGCCAAGCCGGTGTCCAAGGGCATGAAGGTCCAGCTCACCTGGTGGTCGGGCGTCGCCCCGTGCACGGTCCTCGACCGGGTCAAGGTGAAGGAGACGGCCAAGAACGTCACGATCACCCTGTACGAGGGCACCTCACCCAAGGCCAGGAACGTGTCGTGCATCATGATCGCGATCGAGAAGACCACGACGGTCAAGCTCAAGAAGCCGATCGGCAAGCGCAAGATCGTGGACGGCGCCAAGTAACGCGTCCGCCAACGGACATCCCTCCGTAGGCGCCTGTCTGCTGACGCCATCACCCATGTGGACCCCGGTGCGCACCCACCGCGCCGGGGTCCGCTTTCGCGTCAGGAACCTTCCTGGAATTCGCGTCCGTTAGGAGGAATGCCCGCGCGCTCACGAGGGTTGAGTCGAGTAGGCTCAAGTCGTTTGACAAAGCCGACTGGCATTCGTAGCTTGAGTCCACAAGACTCAACTTTGACTACAAGGACGTACTCATGGCACGTGCGGTAGGTATCGACCTGGGGACGACCAACTCCGTCGTCTCGATCCTCGAGGGCGGTGAGCCCACCGTCATCGCCAACGCGCAGGGCTCGCGGACCACGCCGTCCGTGGTCGCCTTCGCGAAGAACGGCGAGGTCCTCGTCGGTGAGGTCGCCAAGCGGCAGGCCGTCACCAATGTGGACCGCACGATCCGCTCAGTCAAGCGGGAGATGGGCACCAACTGGTCCCAGGAGATCGACGGGAAGAAGTTCTCGCCCCAGCAGATCAGCGCCTTCGTCCTGCAGAAGCTGAAGCAGGACGCGGAGGCCTACCTCGGCGAGAAGATCACCGACGCGGTGGTCACCGTCCCGGCCTACTTCAACGACGCCCAGCGGCAGGCCACCAAGGAGGCCGGCACGGTGGCGGGCCTCAACGTGCTCCGCATCATCAACGAGCCGACCGCCGCGGCCCTCGCCTACGGGCTCGACAAGGAGCAGGACCAGACCATCCTGGTCTTCGACCTCGGTGGCGGCACCTTCGACGTGTCGCTGCTCGACGTCGGCCAGGAGGACGGCCACGGCTTCGTCGAGGTCAAGGCCACCTCCGGTGACAACCACCTCGGTGGTGACGACTGGGACCAGCGCATCGTCGACGAACTCGTCAAGCGCTTCCAGAACGCTCACGGCGTCGACCTGGCCAAGGACAAGATGGCGCTCCAGCGCCTGCGCGAGGCGGCCGAGAAGGCCAAGATCGAGCTGTCCAGCCAGTCCGAGACCAACATCAACCTGCCCTACATCACGGCCTCGTCCGAGGGCCCGCTGCACCTCGACGAGAAGCTGACCCGCTCCGAGTTCCAGCGGCTGACGGCCGACCTGCTCGAGCGGACCAAGGGCCCGTTCCACCAGGTCATCAAGGACGCCGGTATCAAGGTCTCCGACATCGCCCACGTGGTGCTCGTCGGCGGCTCGACCCGCATGCCCGCCGTGACCGAGCTGGTCAGGGAGCTGACCGGCGGCAAGGAGCCCAACAAGGGCGTCAACCCGGACGAGGTCGTCGCCATCGGCGCCGCCCTGCAGGCCGGTGTGCTCAAGGGTGAGGTCAAGGACGTCCTGCTGCTCGACGTGACCCCGCTGTCGCTGGGCATCGAGACCAAGGGCGGCATCTTCACCAAGATCATCGAGCGCAACACGACGATCCCGACCAAGCGCTCCGAGGTCTTCACCACGGCCGAGGACAACCAGCCGTCGGTGCAGATCCAGGTCTTCCAGGGTGAGCGCGAGATCGCCTCGTACAACAAGAAGCTGGCGACCTTCGAGCTGACCGGCATCGCGCCGGCTCCGCGCGGCATCCCGCAGATCGAGGTCACCTTCGACATCGACGCCAACGGCATCGTCAACGTCTCCGCCAAGGACCTGGGCACGGGCAAGGAGCAGTCGATGACGATCACCGGCGGCTCGGCGCTGCCGAAGGACGACATCGAGCGGATGATGCGCGAGGCCGAGTCGTACGCCGAGGAGGACAAGAAGCGCCGCGAGGAGGCCGAGGTCCGCAACAACGCGGACGGGCTCGCCTACCAGACGGAGAAGTTCCTCCGCGAGAACGACGACAAGGTTCCCGGCGACATCAAGACCGAGGTCAACGACGCCCTGTCCGAGCTGAAGAAGGCTCTGGAGGGCACCGACACCGACGTCATCCGCACCTCCGCGGAGAAGCTCGCCACGGTCAGCCAGAAGATGGGTTCGGCGATCTACGCCGCGAGCCAGGGCCAGCAGGCCGGTGGCGAGGGCGCCCCGCAGGACGCCGCCGCCGGTGACGGCCAGAAGGCCGACGAGGACGTGGTCGAGGCCGAGATCGTCGACGACGAGCCGAAGAAGGACAAGTGATGCCGCCGCGTGAAAACGGGCAAGACCAGCCGGTGATCCGCGACAACCGCAAGATCGACCCGGAGACGGGGCAGGTCAGGGATGTATCCGCCGCCGAGCAGGCTGCCGAGCAGCCGCCCGCGGCGGCCGCCGCCAACGGCGAGCTGGAGGCCCAGCTCGCCGAGCGGACCGCCGACCTGCAGCGACTCCAGGCCGAATATGTGAACTACCGCAGGCGGGTCGAGCGCGACCGCGCCGCGGTCAGGGAGCAGGCGGTCGCGGGCGCGCTGGCGGATCTCCTGCCCGTGCTCGACGACATCGGCAGAGCCCGCGACCACGGCGAGCTGACCGGGGGCTTCGCGAAGGTGGCGGAGTCGCTGGAGTCGGCGCTCACCAAGCTGGGCCTCAGCTCCTTCGGTCAGAAGGGCGAGCCGTTCGACCCGACCGTCCACGAGGCGCTGTTGCACAGCTACTCGCCGGACGTGACCGAGCCGACGGCGATCGAGGTGCTGCAGCCTGGATACCGGCTGGGTGACAGGGTGCTGCGTCCGGCGCGAGTGGCCGTCGCGGAGCCCGGGGACGCCACTCCCGCGTCCAATGACGACGACGAAAACTGACACGAGGACGAAGGGCCGTAGATGAGCACCAAGGACTACCTGGAGAAGGACTACTACGCCGTCCTTGGTGTGCCCAAGACCGCCACCGCCGAGGAGATCAAGAAGGCTTATCGGAAGCTGGCCAGGCAGTACCACCCCGACAGCAACCAGGGCGACCCGTCCAAAGAGGCCAAGTTCAAGGAGGTCTCCGAGGCGTACGACGTCCTGTCCGACACCAAGCGCCGCAAGGAGTACGACGAGGCGCGGACGCTGTTCGGATCCGGGGTGGGTGGCCAGCGCCCCGGCGGTGGCGGTTTCTCGTTCGACTTCGGTGACCTGTTCGGCGGCACCGGACAGGGCACGAGCGGCGGTGCGGGCGAGCGGCTCGGCGACCTGTTCGGCGGGCTGTTCAACCGGGGCGGCGGCACCACCCGCACCACCACCACGACCAGGCCGAGGCGCGGCCAGGACATCGAGTCCGAGGTCACGCTGACGTTCACCGAAGCGGCCGAGGGCACCACGGTGTCGCTCAGGCTGACCAGCTCGGCCGCCTGCGCCGCGTGCACCGGCACCGGCGCCAAGGCGGGCACGACCCCCAGGGTCTGCCCCACCTGTGACGGCACCGGCGCGGCCAGCCGCAACCTGGGCAACTTCGCCTTCTCCGAGCCCTGCCGCGACTGCAAGGGCCGCGGGCTGATCGTGGACGACCCCTGCCCCGTGTGCGAGGGCAGCGGCCGCGCCAAGAGCACCCGCACCATCCAGGCCCGCATCCCCGCCGGCGTGGCCGACGGCCAGCGGGTCAAGCTCAAGGCCAAGGGGGCGCCGGGCGAGAACGGCGGCCCCGCCGGCGACCTCTACATCCTGACGCACGTCAAGCCGCACGCCGTCTTCGGCAGGTCGGGCGAGAACCTGACGATCACCGTCCCGGTGACGTTCACGGAGGCCGCGCTCGGCGCGGAGATCAAGGTGCCGATCCTCAAGGGCATGCCGGTCACGCTGCGCATCCCCGCGGGCACGCCCAACGGGCGCACGTTCCGCGTGCGCGGCAGGGGCGTCACCCGCAAAGACGGCACCAAGGGTGACCTGCTCGCCAGCGTCGAGGTCGTGGTGCCGAAGACGCTCGACGACAAGTCACGCGAGCTCCTCAGCGAGTTCAACACCGCGACCGCGGGTGAGGACCCGCGCGCCGAGCTGATTCAGCGAGCCAGAAGCGAGTAGCCGATGGACGCCAACTACTTCGACCTGTCAGACGACACGCCTGTCTATGTGATTTCGGTGGCCGCGCAGCTGTCGGGGCTACACCCTCAGACCCTGCGCCAGTACGACCGGCTCGGCCTGGTCAGTCCTGGACGCACGGCAGGGCGCGGCCGCCTCTACTCCACGAGAGACATCATCCAGCTCCGCGAGGTTCAGCGGCTCTCCCAGGAGGAGGGCATCAACCTCGCGGGCATCAAGCGGATCCTCGAGCTCGAGAACGAAGCTCTGCGGCTGCGTGAGGAGGTTCACCGCCTGCGCGCCGAGATGCGCATGGTCAGAGCGCTGATCCGCTACGAGCTGCCACCGGGGGCCTAGAAAGAATGGACTACAAGCTCACCCAGAAGAGCCAGGAAGCGCTCTCAGGTGCCATGCGGCGTGCCGCCGCGGACGGCAACCCTGAGATCTCCCCGGTTCACCTCCTGACCACCCTGCTCTCCCAGACGGGCGGCACCGCCGTACCGCTGCTCGAGGCCGTCGGCGCCGACTGGCGCACGCTGCGGGCACGGGCGGAGGAGCTGCTCGCGGCGCTGCCCAAGGCACAGGGCGCGACGGTGGGGGCGCCGTCGAGCTCACGCCAGCTCCTCACGGTGATGAACACCGCCGCCCAGCACGCCAACCGGCTCGAGGACCTCTACGTCTCGACCGAGCACCTGCTCGTCGGCCTGGCCGCCGACGGCGGCCAGGCGGCCGAGCTGCTCAAGTCGCAGGGCGCGACGCCGCAGGCGCTGCTCGACGCGTTCGAGAAGGTACGCGGCCACGCCCGCGTCACCAGCGAGACCCCTGAGGACACCTACCAGGCGCTGGAGAAGTACGGCGTCGACCTGACCGAGCGGGCCCGCTCCGGCAAGCTCGACCCGGTCATCGGCCGCGACTCCGAGATCCGCCGCGTCGTCCAGGTGCTCAGCCGGCGCACCAAGAACAACCCCGTGCTCATCGGCGAGCCCGGCGTCGGCAAGACCGCGGTGGTCGAGGGCCTGGCCCAGCGCATCGTGGCCGGCGACGTGCCCGAGTCGCTGCGCAACAAGCGGCTGATCGCGCTCGACCTGGGCGCGATGGTGGCCGGCGCGAAATACCGCGGCGAGTTCGAGGAGCGGCTCAAGGCCGTGCTCTCCGAGATCAAGGAGAGCAACGGGCAGATCGTGACGTTCATCGACGAGCTGCACACCGTCGTCGGCGCGGGGGCCGCCGAGGGGGCGATGGACGCGGGCAACATGCTCAAGCCGATGCTGGCCCGCGGTGAGCTGCGCATGATCGGCGCGACCACGCTCGACGAATACCGCGAGCGCATCGAGAAGGATCCGGCGCTCGAGCGGCGCTTCCAGCAGGTCTACGTGGGTGAGCCCACGGTCGAGGACACCATCGCGATCCTGCGCGGGCTGAAGAGCCGCTACGAGGCCCACCACCAGGTGCAGATCGCCGACAGCGCGCTGGTGGCCGCCGCCGCGCTGTCCGACCGCTACATCACCAACCGCTTCCTCCCCGACAAGGCCATCGACCTGGTCGACGAGGCCGCCTCGCGGCTGCGCATGGAGATCGACTCCCGTCCCGTGGAGATCGACCAGCTCCAGCGCAGTGTCGACCGGCTGAAGATGGAGGAGCTGGCCCTGTCCAAGGAGACCGACGAGGCCTCCGTCCAGCGGCTCGAACGCCTCCGCCAGGAGCTGGCCGACCGCCAGGAGGAGCTCAACGCCCTCGTCGGCCGCTGGGAGCACGAGAAGGCCGGCCTCAACAAGGTCGGCGAGCTGAAGAAGCAGCTCGACGAGGCGCGCGGCGCCGCCGAGCGGGCTCAGCGCGACGGCGACTTCGAGACCGCGTCCAGGCTCATGTACGCCGACGTGCCCCGGCTGGAGCAGGCGCTGAAGGTGGCTTCCGACGCCGCGCCGCCGGACAACGCCATGGTCAAGGAGGAGGTCGGCGCCGACGACATCGCCGAGGTGATCTCGTCGTGGACCGGCATCCCCGCCGGGCGCCTCCTGGAGGCTGAGACGGCCAAGCTGCTGCGCATGGAGCAGGAGCTGGGCAAGCGGCTGATCGGGCAGCAGCAGGCCGTACAGGCCGTCTCCGACGCCGTACGCCGGAGCCGGGCCGGCATCGCCGACATCGATCGGCCCACGGGCTCGTTCCTCTTCCTCGGGCCCACGGGTGTGGGCAAGACCGAGCTGGCCAAGGCGCTGGCGGAGTTCCTGTTCGACGACGAGCGGGCGATGACCCGGATCGACATGAGCGAATACTCCGAGAAGCACAGCGTGGCCAGGCTCGTCGGCGCGCCTCCCGGCTACATCGGCTACGAGGAGGGCGGCCAGCTCACCGAGGCCGTCAGGCGGCGCCCGTACACGGTCGTGCTGCTGGACGAGGTGGAGAAGGCCCACCCCGAGGTCTTCGACATCCTCCTCCAGGTGCTCGACGACGGGCGGCTGACCGACGGGCAGGGGCGCACGGTCGACTTCCGCAACACGATCCTGATCCTCACCTCCAACATCGGCTCGCAGTTCCTCATCGACCCCAAGCTGGAGAACGGCGCCAAGCGCGACGCCGTCATGGCGGCGGTGCGGAGCTCGTTCAAGCCGGAGTTCCTCAACCGGCTCGACGAGGTGATCCTCTTCGACGCCCTGGGCACGGAGGAGCTGGCGCAGATCGTCGACCTGCAGGTCGACCGGCTGGCGCGGCGCCTGGCCGACCGCAGGCTGACGCTGGAGGTCACGGCCGCGGCCCGCGAGTGGCTGGCGTTGACGGGCTTCGACCCGCTGTACGGCGCCCGCCCGCTGCGCCGTCTGGTCCAGTCCGCCATCGGCGACAAGCTGGCCAAGGCGGTGCTGTCGGGGCAGGTCGTGGACGGCGACAAGGTCAAGGTCGATCTCGGGGACGACGAGCTCCTCGTCCAGCGCGCCTGACCACGTATCGGGAGCCCGGGACCCATGGGGTCTCCGGGCTCCTGGCGTGTCATGGCTCGGTCATCCCTGCTGGTCTTCGGTAAGGTCCGGTCCACTCTTCGGACAAGCCGCACTCTCGCGGCCGGTGGTGTGACTACGTTCAGCGTTCGTCAGATCACGGAACTCGATCAGGGGACCTGAAGTGTCATCTCAGAAGATCCGGAGCATCCTCGCGGTGGCCACGCTGACCGCCGGCGTCACCTGGCTGGCCGTGGGCCCCTCGGCGGCGGACTCCTGCAAGGCCGAGCGTGCTCAGCTGTCGTCCCAGGCGATCGCCTCGTACTGCGGCGAGCACGCGGTGAACGACGACGCGCTCGGCGGCGGCGGGACGGTCACCGACGAGAGCGACAAGCTGGCCATGGCGGCCGGGCGGATGGCCACGCAGCTCGGCCTGACCGGCCTGGCGACCGCGCGCGAGGTGCTGGGCGCGGCCGACATGGGCGGGGTGGCGGCGACCTGGGGGATGCCGTCCCCGGCGCTGTTCCCCAAGGTGCCCGGATCGGTGGGGATGCAGGATCTGTCCACGATGGCGGGGATCCCCGCGCTGCCCGCCCTCCCCGAGGTGCCGCCGAGGCCGGTGGGGGTCAAGCTGCCCGAACTGTCCCTCGGGCACACCCCCTACCGCGACCGCTTCGCGGGCTCCGGCATCGAGTCGGCGACGACTCTGAAGCGGCCGGTGGAGGAGGTCGGTGCCGAGGTGGTCGACGTCCTGCTGCCCAAGACGGTGGAGAGCATCGAGGACACCTCGCTGCTGGCAGGCGGCCAGACCACGATGGCGGGCTTCTCGGGGCTGGTGCCGGAGCTGGCGCTGCGCTGAGCCACCTTGTCCGGGCGCGGACCGTGCCTGCCGCGCCCGGCATCCCCCAACCGAAGAGGCCGCGACCGCCAGTGGTCGCGGCCTCTTCGCCCCTGACATCCCGCACCCGCGCCATCCCCGGCGCATGTGCACCGAGCGCATGGTCGGCGAATGCGCTGTGCTCGCGGCACCACCGTGCCGCCACGGCACGCCACCGCATGCCGACGGCCGCCGCACGGCAAATCGCCGCCGCACAGGCACACGACCCACGCCCTGCGACGTACGCGCGCCATCCGGGACGCGGTCGTTGCTCGCCTTGGGGATGGACGGCACGCCCCACGTGGAACGGCGCCGCCCGGGCAGCCGAGCCGCCGTGACAGGCGGCCATGAGGCGGTGCGCTCCGCAGACGCGTCCGGCCCCGAGGCCCGGCGGCCATGAGTTACGTCCTCGGGTCACGATGCCGTCCCCAGACGCGGCTGCATCGAGACGCGACCCTCACGCCAGGAGACGGTCCCGAGACGCGGCTGCCTCGAGACGCGCGCCCTCGGCCAGGAGGCCGTTCAGAGACGCGGTTGCCCTGAGAGGCGACCTCACATCAGGAGGCCGTCCCGAGCGGGCGGGTCAGTGGACGAGTTCGTCCAGTTCGTCCTCAGGGAGCCCGAGGTCGACCCGGATCCGGTAGCGGGTACGCAGGACCGCCACCTGCTCCGGATCGTTCTCGTCGCACCCCAGGACCGCCTGGGTGGCCCATTCGAGCCCTCCCTGGAGATCCCCGTAGGCGACCAGCGTCTCGGCGATCGTGTGAGCGGTCGCCGTGGAGACGCCGCCCTCCGCGCGTATCGTCTCGATGACCTCCCTGGCCTCATCGGGCCTGTCGAGCTCGAAGAGCGTGTCGGCGATGCCTGCACGCGGGTCGAAACCCGCCTCGCCACCGTCCTCGACCGCGAGCTGGAAACACTCCATAGCGCGCGCCGGCTGGCCGTCCGCCCGCCACTCCTCGGCGGCGAGGACCAGGATGGACGCCCGGGAGACGTCGCCGGACGAATAGCCGAGCGCGACGTCGTATAGCCGACTGGCCAGGGAACTGTGGTCGTCGGCCAATAGGGCCTGCTCAAGCAGACGATCAAGGTGCTCACGGGTCACATGCGCCACACCGCGAGACTACCGAGCCGCCCGGCCCTTTGCCCGGTCAATGCGCATCGCCGGTCAGACACAAATTCGGTAACCCCATGTCCATTAGTGGTCACAGTCAGCGTGTCCGCGCAGGTGGCAGGGCATATACCAGTCGCTTTGCTGCTACGCGAGCAAGGGGGCTGTGATGGGCATGTCCAAGCAGATGACCTTCACGCTGGCCTGTGTCGTCGTGTTGTCGGCCTTTGTTCCCGGTGTGGCGGGCTATCTGTCGGCCCGCCTGGAGGCCCTCGAAACAGCCGAACGCAACCTGCAAGCCCTGGAGGCCAGGCTCCATACGCGCGAGGCGAGAGACACGCGTCCTGTCTCGTTCCTCGGGCCGTGCCTGCGTACGCCGGCCACCCCGCGATTCCAGCAGGTGCCCGCGGCCGCGCTCGGCGAGCGCGGGAAGCGCCTGCCGGGCTGGCTGGCCGGGCTGGTCAGGGAAGTCGGGGACCTCGAGCGGGACTAACGCGGGGACCAGGATTTCAGCTGCCGGGCCAGGAAACCGCGGATCAGTTGTTTCGCGGCGTCGATGATCTCCGGTGCGCCCCTGGTGTCGTGGCGGAAGGCCAGCTTCAGCACGGCGTCGCCCGCCTCGACCGCCACCAGCACGGCCAGGTCGAGCTCGGGGCTGTCGGCCAGCCCGAACTCCTTGAGCAGCAGCCCGCGCAGCCGGCCCGCGATCACCGTGTTGTTGTCGGAGTCGGAGTCGAGCAGGTTGAGGTCCACGACGTCGCCGAAGTGGAGGCTCTTGAAGCCGGGAACGGTCCTGTGCATGTCGACGTACTCGTCGATGATCGCGTCGATGGCCTCCCACCAGCCGCGATATTCCTCGGTCAGGAACCTGCGGTCCACTCTGCGGACGAACTCCTCGACGTTGCGCCGGGTGAGCTCCTGGGTGATGGCTCGTTTGTCGGGAAAGAACTGGTAGATCGATCCGATCGCCACGCCGGCCCGCTCGGCTATGCGGGTGGTGGACAGCGCGTCGTATCCGGTCTCGTCGAGCAGCTGCGCGCACGCGTCGAGCATCCGCTCCACGCGCCGGGCGCTGCGGCGCTGCGCCGGCTGCCGCCTGAGTGCCTTGGGCTGGGCGCAATCATCATCTATTTGCGGCGAGGACACGGATTCATCTTCTCCCTTGGAGGCGATCCTTACCTCCCAATTCCTCGATTTCCCATGATCCCGCTCCATCGCGCGAGCCCGCGCATGGCCGCCGGCGAAATCCTGGACAGGGCATATCCGATTTTGCCTTCCAGGTTGACCGGCACAACGGCCTGATTTCTGTGTACGGCTCGCAGAATGTGCGCGGCCACCCGCTCGGCCGGATACCCGCGCCGCGCGAGCCCCCGCACGGCCGCCTCGCGCACGTCCGGACCCACGTACGTGGCGTGGCTCGCGATCGGTGTGGAGATGAATCCCGGGCAGATGACGCTGACCCCGATCCCGTGCCCGGCCAGCTCGGCCCTGAGACAGTCGCTGAGCATCTTCACGGCCGCCTTGGAGGTCGAGTACGCCGGCAGCAGCCGCGACGGCGCGAACGCGGCCAGGGAGGCGACGTTCACGATGTGCCCGCCCTCGCCGCGCTCGACCATGGCGCCGCCGAACAGCCGGCACCCATGGATGACACCCCACAGATTGACGTCGATGGTCCTGCGCCAGTCGTCCACCGTGTGATCAAGAAATGGCCCGGCGACGGCGATCCCCGCATTGTTCACGACAATGTCCGGCACGCCATATTCAGCGATGATATTTCGCGAAAAATCTTCCATTTGATCGCTGCTGGATACATCGACCTGCGCTGCGTGCCCCGTACCCCCGAGGTCCTTGGCAATGGCGTCGGCGACCCGCGCCGCGGCGTCGGCGTCGATGTCCGCGCACACCACCTCGGCCCCATGGGCCGCGAACGCCCGCGCGGTCGCCAGCCCGATCCCGGACCCCGCCCCCGTGACGACGACCAGCCGCCCCTCGAAGACCGCACCTGACTCAACTCGCCGCATCGCGACCTCCTATTGGACGTCTCGTCCAGGAGCATAGATCGATCAGGGTCGCGCGGCCAGCCCGGCGCAGGTACGCAGCGCCTTCCAGTCCACGATGGCCTGCGTCCGCGCGGGCCCCGTCATCGGAATGGGGAGACCACCCTGGATGGTGGCCGGGGTCCAGCTGTCCTTCAGCACCTTCCGCCCGTTGATGGTCAGCGTCAGCACGCCGGTCCTGCCGGTGGTGCCGGGGGTGGAGTTGTAGAAGACGAAGTTGCCCATGCCGTAATTGACGTACGCGTTGTCCAGATATCCCGACCCGAGCAGGATGTGCGCGTGCCCGCCGACCACCACGTCGGCGCCTGCCTGGACCAGCTTGGGAGCCAGCGAGAGCTGTGCCGGGTTGGGGCACTTCTGCATCTCGGTGCCCCAGTGCAGGTGGACGATCACGGTGTCGGAGTTCTTGCGCGCCTGCCGTACGGCCCGCAACAGGCTGGCCTCGTCCTTGGCCGAGGCGAGCCCGCCCTTGTCTGCGGTGGCCGTCCACGACTGGATGAACTCCGCGTCGAGCACCTGCGTGGCCCCGATGATGGCCACCCTGTTCCCGTTCACGATCTTGCGGAACGGCCTGTACGCCTGCGCCGCGTCCTTACCGATCCCCACCACGGGGAACTTGCTGCTCCTGATGGCCGCCAGCGAGTCCGCCAGCCCGGTCTCCATGTAGTCCATGCCGTGGTTGTTGGCCATGGACACGACGTCGACCCCGGCGGCCTTCAACGCGCCGAACGCGGTCGGCGGCGCCCGGAACGTGAACTGCTTCCCCGGCGCGGGCGTCCCCCCTGTGGTGATCGCCGTCTCGAGGTTCACCATCGATAAATCGGCCTTGCGGAGCACGCCGGCGATCGGCCCGAGCGCCGTGGCCGGGTTGGCCAGCCGCGCCCGCAACCCTCCCTCGAAGTGCACGTCCCCGCCGAAGGAGATCGTGTACGGGCGCCGCTCCCGCGTCGGCTTCGCCGTCGGCGACGCGGTCACCTGGTGGTCCACCTGCTTGCTCTGCGGCTCCTTCTCGGGCGCCGAGGAGCAGGCCGCCAGCGACACGCCGACAGCGAGCAACGGGAGGGCACGGGGGAATCTCATCTGCCGCCACTTCCGCTCGAATCCTGTCATTCAGGGATCGAGCATGCCATGAAGGGACGGAATACTGCACAGGCGGCTACTTCTCCATCAATCTACGCATCGCATCCCAAGTTTGATCGTCCATCGGCGTGTAGACGATCAGCCGGATCTCAGGGACAGCCGTGAGACTGGTTGTGCTGAAGCGCAGCTCCCCCAGCTCCGCATGCTTGAACGCCTTCTCCCTCGGCCCTGGCTCGGCCACGTCCTGCCTGGCCCACATCCGCGCGAACTCGGCGCTCTCGGAGCTGAGCCGGCGCACGAAGTCCTGCCAGCACGGGTCGTCCGCGTGGCGGCTGTACGCGCCCCTGAACACCGCAACGGCCCGCGAGAGCTCCTGGTCGCGGTTGAGCAGCAGGGTCGTGGGATTGGGAGTGAGGCAGGTGTGCCAGAGCGAGTTCCGCTCACCCTCGGGCGCGTTGACCATCTCGGGGAAGAGCGCGGCGTACGCGGCGTTCCAGGCCAGGGCGTCGCACCGGCTGTTGGCCACGCAGGCGGGCATGTCGCCGAGCCGGTCGAGGATCTGCTGCATCTCGGGCGTCACGTGGCCCGAATCGCCGGCGATCGTCTCCGCGTGCCCGGCCAGCCGGTAGAGGTGCTGGCGCTCGGCGCTGTCGAGCCGCAGCGTACGGGAGATGGCGTCCAGCACCTGAGCGCTGGCGTTGATCGGGCGGCCCTGCTCCAGCCACGTGTACCAGGTCACGCCCACGCCGGCGAGCTGGGCGACCTCCTCGCGCCGCAGGCCGGGAGTCCGCCTGCGCGGGCCGGGCGCGAGGTCGACCATCTCCGGGGTGATCCGCTCGCGACGAGTGCGCAGGAACGCCGACAGATCAGTACGCCTTGCTTCTGTCACGCTCATACCTCCGCTATGGAGCGAAGCGGCAGATATTAGCCAGTTAGCCTCAATACCAGTATAAAGGGGCTCTCGTTACTGGTACTGGATCCCCGGCAGACTGATCCACATGACGCAAACTGCCGCCATCACCCCTTCCGCGGGCACAACACCGAAGGAAGGGACCAGAGCCAGCGGCCTGCTCCTTGCGATCATCCTCGTGGGGCAGTTCCTGGCCATCCTGAACGTCAACATCGTCAACGTGGCCACCCCGACCATCGAGTCCGACCTGCACTCCTCGGGCGCCGGGCTGCAGATGATCGTCGCCGGATACACCATTGTCTATGCCGTCTTGCTGATCACCGGAGCCAGGGTCGGCGACCTGTTCGGCTACCGCAACGCGTTCTTGGGCGGGCTCACGCTTTTCACCGTCACCACGCTCGGCGCGGGCCTGGCGCCCTCGACGGGCTGGCTGGTGGTCTTCCGCTTGCTCCAGGGCGCCGGAGCGGCACTGATGATGCCGCAGGTCCTGACGTTGATCCAGCGTAACTACCAGGGCGCGGCCAGAGGCCGGGCGATCGGCCTGTGGTCCTTGGTGATCAGCGGCGGCATCGTGGTCGGCCAGGCGCTCGGCGGCATCCTGCTGGGCATCGGCGCGGGCTGGCGGATCGTGTTCCTGGTGCTCGTCCCGATCGGCGCGCTCCTGCTGGGCGCCGGATTGAAGGTGCTGCCGGCCGACAACGGCGGCGGCAGGGCGGGCCTCGACCCGTGGGGCCTGGTGAGCCTGTCGGCCGCCGTGCTCCTGCTCGTGGTGCCGATGGTGCTGGGCCGCGAGCTCGGGTGGCCGCTGTGGGGCTGGATCTCGATGGCGCTGAGCGTGGCGATGTTCGCGGCGTTCGTCCGCATCGAGCGCTGGGTGACCGCCCGCGGCGGCCGTCCGCTGGTGGACGCACGTGTGCTGCGCGCGCCCGGCATGCGGCCGGGGCTGGCGGTCCTGCTGTTCGGCCCGGCGACCTGGGGCGCGTTCCTGTTCACCTCCGCCCTGCACCTACAGGGCGAGCTGCACCTGACCCCGCTGGCCTCCGGCATGATGCTGGTGCCGTGCGCGCTGGCCTTCGGCCTCGTCGGGCTGGGCTGGCCGAAACTGCCCGCCCGCCTGCAGCGCCCGCTGGTGCCCTTCGGCTATGTGGTGGCCGCACCCGCCTACCTGGGCCTGGGGCTCGCCGCCGGCGGCGGTCTCCCGTACGCGATCATGAGCGCTCTCGTCGGCGCCGGGCTCGGCGTGCAGGTCGCGGTGACCAACATGGCGACCGAGCAGGTGGACGGCGCGTACGCGGCGGACGCGAGCGGCGCGCTGCTCACCGTGATGCAGCTCGGGCAGGTCATCGGCGTCTCCACGGTGGGAACGCTGTTCATCACGCTCAGCCAGGGCCACAGCACGGTCTCCGCCGCCCTGACGTCCTCCTACGCCATGGCCGGCCTGGCCGTGCTCGCGGGGCTGAGCTCGATCTTCCTCGTACGGCGCCGCGTACCGGCACATGCCTGAACTTGGACCTCGTGAGCAGTCGGACAGGGCCTGGGCGTCTCCTGGCAAGGTGGCGGCGTGTCCCCCTTCGCAGGGGAACGCGCCGCCACTTGAACGTCAGCCCTTCCAGCCGATCCACACCGTCAGCCCGGTTGCCACCACGATGACCATGACAGGGAGCACGAACTTGGCCCATACGTGGGAGCGGATCCAGCTTCCTAAGAGCCTGATCGGCGGGAATCGTTTCTTAGGCGTCTTGCAGTAGGGGTAGACCACTGCGGTCAACCCGTCCCACACGTCCTGCGGCACCTGACGGAATGCGCAGAGCTCGATTTCAGCCCTCCGCACGTCGCGAACCGCGTAGACCTGAATTTGCCAATCGCCGGCCGGGTGGCCATTGCCCGTCGGCCGTACGGTCAGCATGACGGTTCGCGCTTGATCGTCCGCGAGGGCGACAGACAGATTCGGAGACTGAATAACGCGTGGGCCATCGATTTCGATTTCCACGTCGAAGGACGTGTCCGGCACCGTGTCGAAAAACCGCGCGATCTGGAACAGGCACCGATTTTGCGATCTACGGTCGGGGGGAGACCACTTCTCCATCGCTATCTCCTGGATGAAACCGGAGGGTGATACGGAATGCGACGGCACGTGGACGCGGTCATGACAAGCTGTGGCAGACCCGCACTCCTGGGAGAGCGGGCCCAGACGCGACCTTGATCAAAGTCGCGTTAGAGCTTGCACATCCTGACTCCGTTTGCCATGATGTGCAGGTTTCTGTGCCCACGCTGGTGGGCGATGTGAGTGATGAGGCGCGTCCGATGCCTCTTCGATGAACGGCCCTGGTCAACTTGCTGGCACAAGGCGCCAGGGCCGTTTATCACGCACTGGCGGTCAGCGTGTCCGGATCGAATTCGCCCTCCCGGACCCCTGCGGTGAAGGCGGCCCACTCCGAAGGAGTGAACACGAGCACCGGACCGTCTTGCTCCTTGCTGTCACGCAACGCGATGTTGCCGTCGGCAAGGGGGGCGACCTCGACGCAGGCCGATGCGCCGTTGCAGAATCTGCTCTTCCGCCAGGCGGCCGCCGTAGTATGGATGTACATTTTCTCCCCAAATAAGTAAAGGGGCACCATTGCCCCTTCCTGAGGCTTTCGTCGCTATCGTCGCCAGAGCATGGCCTTGCGCTGAATAAGCACGCGAGATTCGTCCTCATCCAGGGCCTCCGACCTGATGTGGTCGAAAGCCGCTTCGTATCCGGCCACTCGTTCGAGATCATCGACGAAGTGAGCAGTATACAGCTGTTCTAGGTACACAACATCATCAAAAGCGGAAAACTTCAGATGGATAAACGCACCGGTGTTAACCGGATGAAGCGAGTCCAGAGTCAGGACATGAATACTGATGTGCGGCAGCATAGAGACCTCCAGGAGAAGCTCCATCTGCTCTCGCATCACCGAGGGCTCGCCGAAGCGGCGCATCAACGCCGACTCGTCGAGAACCACGGTCAGCTCGCAGGGATCCGCCCGGTGCAGAACCCGCTGCTGTCTGTCGAGGCGGGCCTCGACCCGGCTCCTGACGCCGCTGTGCGTGATGCGCGCGATGCCACGAGTAGCCAGGATTACCTCCCTGGCGTAGTCCTCGGTCTGCAGGATGCCCGGCACGATCTGGGGTTCCCAGTTGCGCTGGAAATTCGCCTCGGCCTCTAACCCGAGGAATCTTGTGTACTCCTCGGGCAGAGTGTCTTCGTAATCTTCCCACCACCCCCGCTGCTCCGCATCTCGCAACAGGCCGAAGAGTTCGTCAAGTTTCGCCCCGTCGAGGCGGTAGAGCCCGGCCATGGCCTTGATGTCGTCGGCGCTCGGCATGGTCTTGGCCGCCTCGATCCGACTCACCTTGCTCGCGGACCAGCCGAGCTCCCTGGCCGCCTTGGCACCGGTGAGCGCTCTTCGCTCCCGGAGAAGGCGCAGTTCCTGGCCTAGCCGGAGCCTGCGTACTGTCGGACTGCCCTGCTGCGATGGCACCGTCCACTCTCCTTGTCGGGAATGAAGGTGTAACGGGAAGGGGTCGTTTGGGGCCCGGCTTTCTGGGCCGTTCGCCCAATCTTACACTGCAAGTTGCACGTAGAGTGCCGCGCGGCCTTGCCTGAAGGCTTACATGAGACGAGCCTAGGGGCAAGACAAACTCCACGTAGGGGTGGGTGCAAGGCGGAAGTCCTCTCGCCCCCCGTCGGCCTGACAGTTCTCGTGCAAGTTGCACCGCAACTGTGAAGAAAATTAAATCTTCCCTTGCTGAATGTATTGCAGCATCGCGCACCTCGGGGGACGATCGGTTACAGGAGGGCTCTCGGGTGTGAGGAGGCCGCGAATGACGACACGGCCGTACGCATCGGGCCTTCCGTCGAAGATCGCGCGGCCCCGCTCGGGCCGCCTCGCCGGCAACGTCGCCGTCCCGGAAACGAAACTCTGCGCCAGGGAGGCCACTTGCCGGAAGGATCTCGGAATCGTCTGAAGAACTCAGCGACTGTCCGCTCATTCGAGCATGTAAAAAGCCGGGCCGAGGCCGATCACCAGCGCGCCGCATTTGGGCTGCCACCCTGCGGCGAGACCGGTCATCAGCCGTCGGACCGGCGAAGAAGCCACCTCTGAAAATGCCGCGAAAGGGGTCTTCTCATGTACTCACAAGGTACCAAGGGACTCGGCCGAATCAAGTCCCGGATCCGGGAACTCATCGCATGGGCCGATCGCGAAATCTGCATGGAGCCGGACGAATTCGCGCACCACGTCGGCTGGACCGTGACCAGGACGGGGTTCGGCTCCCGTCGCTACCGTGACCCACGCTTTGACCAGCTCAGCGTGCCACACCGCGTGACAGAGGAGGTGTCCTGACGTGCCGAGGAACCCGCGCAACCAGATGTACCCGGCCAACGAGGACCTTCCCGCCGCCGGGCACGGCGGGCCGCTGGTCAGGCTCTGGCGCATCCGTACCGAGCTGGTGCTGCTCTCCGCGCTGGCGCTGCTGACGCTGACCTTGCTCGGCGCCACGCAGGAGGGCCGGTGGTGGCCGTTCGTCCTGCTGACGAGCGCCGTCTCCGTCCCGGCCGCCACCAGGACGGGGCGCAACTGGGTGGCCGGCCACTTCTGGTGCGTGGTCTCCAGGCACCGCCTGCAGCGGGTGTGCCTGGAGACGACGATGCACACCAGGGCGGGGCGGATCCCGCTGATCCTGTGGATCACGCCGACGACCACGGGTGAGAAGGCACTGGTCATGACCAGGGCCGGGATCTGCGCCGAGGAGTTCGAGGCGTACAGCGAGGAGATCGCGGCGGCCTGCTGGGCCAGGAGCGCGAACGTCTACCGGCACCGCCGGCGGGCACAGTTCGTGATCGTGGAGATCGTCAGGCGCGACGAGGTCCCCGGAGCGGCCTCTCCCGGCCTGGAGCGGCTGTACGGCAGACGAGCCTGGGTCTCGGTGAGACCCGACCTCGAGGAGCCGCCTGATCTGCGGCCGAAGGTCGCGCTGTCGCAGGCGGGCTAGGGACCTAGGGGAATCCGGGACATTCCCCTGGGCGGGAAGCCCCGGAGGCCGCGGGGGCTCCGGGGCTTCCCCATGTGTCCGGCACGAGCCAAGATGAGTTCATCTGGCGAACTCAGGAGTCGTGATGACGTCGACCGTCCACCGGACTTGTCCCCTCTGCGAGGCCGTCTGCGGCCTCACGCTCACCCTCGACGAGGGCGGGCACGTGACCAGCGTCCGCGGCGACAAGAACGATCCGTTCAGCAAGGGGTTCATCTGCCCGAAGGGCGCCAGTCTCGGCCGGCTCGACGAGGACCCCGACCGGCTGCGCAAGCCGCTGATCAGGGAGGGCGACCTGTGGCGCGAGGTCGGCTGGGAGGAGGCGTTCGCCGCCGTGAAGGCGGGCCTCGATCGGGTCGCCGACCGCCGTTCGGTCGCGGTCTACCTCGGCAACCCGAACGCGCACACCATGGCGGGCGCCCTGTACAGCGCGCCGCTGATCAAGTCGCTCGGTACCCGCAACGTCTACACCGCCAGCACCGCCGACCAGATGCCCAAGCATGTCGCGAGCGGACTCATGTTCGGACATCCGCTGGCCATCGCGGTCCCCGACCTGGACAGGACCGACTACCTGCTGATGCTGGGGGCAAACCCGCTGGAGTCCAACGGCTCCGTGTGCACGGCGCCCGACTTCCCCGGACGGCTGAAGGCCCTGCGCCGGCGCGGCGGCCGGCTCGTGGTGGTCGACCCGCGCCGCACACGGACCGCCGCGCTGGCCGACGAGCACGTCTTCGTCCGCCCGGGGACGGACGCCCACCTGCTGTTCGGCATCGTCCATGTGCTGTTCGCCGAGGACCTGGTCACGCCTTCGCGGCAGGTCAACGGGCTGGCCGAGGTCCGCGAGGCGGCCAAGCACTTCCCGCCCGAGTCGGTCTCCCGGCGCACCGGAGTGCCGGCCGAGGTGATCGTGCGACTGGCCAGGGAACTGGCGGGAGCGCGTACGGCCGCCGTCTACGCCAGGATCGGCACCTGCACGGCCGAGTTCGGCACGCTGGCCCAGTGGCTCGTGGACGTGCTGAACGTGCTCACCGGCAACCTCGACCGGCCCGGCGGCGCCATGTTCCCCAAGCCCGCCACGGAGTTCGGGGCGCGGCGACGGCCGTACGAAGTGGGCAGGTGGAAGAGCCGCGTCCGAGGGTTGCCGGAGACCAACGGCGAGCTGCCGGTGGCCACGCTGGCCGACGAGATCGAGACACCCGGCGACGGGCAGGTCACGTTCCTGGTCACGGTCGCGGGCAACCCCGTGCTGTCGGCCCCCCACGGGGACAGGCTCGACGCGGCCTTCGCGCGGCTGGACTTCATGGTCAGCGTGGACCCGTACCTCAACGAGACCACCAGGCACGCGAACGTCATCCTGCCGCCGCCGCGCATGCTGCAGTCGGGCCACTACGACTTCGCGCTGCTCGGGTTCGCGGTACGCAACTACGCGCGGTACTCGCCGCCCCTGCTGCCGCTGGACGGGCAGCCCTCCGAGGCCGAGATCCTGGCCAGGCTGGCCATGATCGCCTCTGGCCTCGAAGGAGACCTGGACGAGTTCGTTATCGGCGAGACGCTGCGCAAGGCCGCCGAGACGCCCGGCTCGGGCATCGAGGGGCGGGACGTGGCGGAGTTGCGCGCCGCGCTGGACGGCGAGACGGGCAGTGAGCGCCGGCTCGACCTCATGCTCAGGCTCGGCCCCTACGGCGAGTGGGCCGGCAAGGGCGACCTGTCGCTGCGCAAGCTGCTCGACAACCCGCACGGCCTGGACCTGGGCCCGTTGGAGCCCAGGCTGGGCGAGGTGCTGAAGACCCGCTCCGGGCTGATCGAGCTGGCGCCGCCGCAGCTCATCGAGGACGTCGAACGGCTACGCGTCAAGCTGGACGAAGTGCCGCCGGAGATCGTCCTGATCGGGCGGCGCCACCTGCGTTCCAACAACAGCTGGCTGCACAACGTCGGCCCGCTGGTCGGCGGCAGCAACACCTGCACGCTGCAGATCAACCCGGCCGACGTGGCCAGGCTCGGACTCGACGGCGAGGCGGTGGTCCGCTCCGCGACAGGGGAGCTCACGGTGCCGCTCGAACCGACCGACACGATCATGCCGGGGGTGGTCAGCCTGCCGCACGGATGGGGGCACGCGGGCACCACACAGAGCGTGGCCGCCGAGCACGCGGGGGTCAGCGTCAACGCACTCACGGACGAATCCGCCATCGACGTTCCAAGTGGTAACGCGGTGTTCAACGGAGTTCCGGTCACGATTTCACCAACTGGGGTGATCATCGCACAATAGGGTGTCGCGCGTGACTATCGCGCCAGAAGAGGACCGCCTGAACGCCCAGATCGCCTTCGCCATCGAAATCGACAAGTTGAAGCGGATCATCCGCCGCAACCACCTGATAGACGGCTCGCGGCGGGAGAACACCGCAGAGCACTCCTGGTACGTGGGCACGCTGGCGATGGTCCTGGGCGAGCATGCCCCGCCGGGGACCGATCTCCAGCGGGTTGTCGCCATGTTGCTGGTGCACGACCTGGTCGAGATCGACGCCGGTGACACGTTCATCTACGACCCGGTGGAGGTGGCCGCGCAGGCCGACGCCGAGCGCGCCGCCGCCGACCGCATCTTCGGCCTGCTGCCCGCCGACCAGACCAGGTGGATACGGGAGCTTTGGGATGAGTTCGAGGCCAGGAAGACGCCGGAGGCCAGATTCGCCAAGGCGCTCGACCGCTTCGCCCCGATCCTGGCCAACCACCACACCGAGGGTGGCACGTGGCCGCTGTTCAAGGTCAAGGCCGCCCAGGTCAGGGAGAAGGTGCGGATCATCGAGGAGGGCTCGCCGTCGCTCGGCACGTACGCCCTCGAACTGGTCGAACTCTCCGTGGCCAGGGGACACCTGTCCGAGTGATCCCCACATGGGTGGGGTAGGGGACTTGTCGTGAAAGAGGAAGTGCGAGCGAAACGTCGGCAGCTGCGGGGTCTCGCCGGGCCGGTCGCCCTCGCCGATCGGCTCGAGAAAACCAAGACCTTCGACACGCCGGTCAGGGTGCTGGCCAAGGCCGTACGCCAGCGCATCCGCCCTGGCCTGCTACGCGACCTGCTGCACGGCGTTCCCACGGGCAAACCGCTGCACCCGCCGCTGGCCACGGTCAGCCTCGGCTGCTGGCTCTCCGCGGCCGTGCTCGACCTGGCCGGGGGCGAGCCGAAGGCCACGCGTGTGCTGCTCGCCACCGGCATCGCCAACGCGCTGCCGACGGCGGCGGCCGGGCTGACCGACTGGTCCTCTCTCCACCGCGAGCAGCAGCGGGTGGGCTTCGTCCACATGTTGTCCAACGTGACCGCGCTCGGCCTGTTCACCGCCTCCCTGCTGGCCCGGGTGCGCGGGCATGAGCGGACGGGCCGCACCCTGACCATGGCCGGGCTCGGGATGGCCGGGCTCGGCGGCTACCTCGGCGGCCACATGGCCTACCGGCAGGCGGCCGGAGCCAACCACGCCCCGCAGATCTCCCATCTCGTGCCGCTGGGCTGGCACGACCTGTGCCTGCTCAGGGACCTGCCGGAGGGCCGCCCCGTGGCGCGGCGGCTCGGCTACATCCAGCTCTTCGTGCTGCGCCAGGGCGAGGCCGTGACCGTGCTCGCCGACCGCTGCCCGCACCTGGCCGGCCCGCTGCACCAGGGCAGGCTGGTCATCGAGAACGGGGAGGCGTGCGTGGTCTGCCCGTGGCACGGCAGCACGTTCAGGCTGGACGACGGCTCGGTGCGGCACGGACCCGCGACGGCGCCCGCGCCCATGTTCGAGACGCGGATCCGGCGTGACGGCACGATCCAGGTACGGCCCGGCTTGACCTGAAGTTGGCTTGAGGTTTTACCGTCGGCCTCATGAGCACGATTCTTGTGACCGGCGCGACCGGCAATGTAGGCAGGCATGTGGTGTCCCAGCTCGCGGAGGCGGGGCTGGACGTGCGGGCGCTCGTCAGGGACCCGGAGCGCGCGCGACTGCCGGAACGGGTCGAGGTGGTGCGCGGCGACCTGACCGCGCCCGAGACGCTCGAGCCGGCGCTGAAAGACGTGGAGAGCGTGTTCCTGCTCTGGCCGGCTTTCACGGCGGACCATGCGGCGGACGTGGTCGCGGCCATCGCCGGACACGCGCGCCGCGCGGTGTACCTGTCGGCGAACGTGCCGGACGAGCCGGAGACGCACTACCACGAGGTCGAGCGGCTGATCCGGCATTCGGGGCTGAGCTGGACGTTCCTGCGGCCCGGCGGCTTCGCGGCCAACACGCTGGGCTGGGCGGGACAGATCAGGGAGGGCGTGGTGCACTGGCCGTACGGGCAGGCCTCGAGGTCCTTGATCCACGAGAAGGACATCGCGGCGGTGGCCGTGCACGTGCTCACCTCCGCGGGCCACAACGGCGCCACGTACGTGCTCAGCGGCCCCGAGCAGTTGACCCAGGCCGAGCAGGTACGCGTGATCGGTGAGGCGGTCGGGCGCGAGGTGCGCTGGGAGGACCTGCCGGCGGACGTGGCCCGCGAGCACCTCTTGGCGGCCTGGGGCGACGCGGGCTTCGTGGACAGCGCGCTGAAGGCGTGGGCGAGCCTCGTGACGGCTCCGGAGCCGGTCACCGACACCGTGGAGCGACTGCTCGGCCGGCCCGCGCTGACGTTCGAGGAGTGGGCGCGCGACCACGCCGCGGACTTCAGTTGATCTCGCCCGCGGGGTGCTCGACGAGGGCGAGGATGCGGCTGGACATGAACCTGGCCGTCCGCACCGGCGTGCCGCCACGGGTGACCTCACTCACCTCGACGAGCCCCCGCCTGGTGGTCACCTCGACCCGCCGACCGGCGCGGGTGGCCCTGATCTCGTAAGTACGCGGCGTTCCACCGGCATCGATGACGATCTCCACCCGATCACCCTTCATGTACGGATTCATACCCATATGAGTCTGGAATTATCCGTACACCAGTACGAAAATAGCTGCGACGCCCACACACACAATGACCCCTCGCAGTACGGACGCCGGGATGCGCCGCCCCAGCCTGGCACCCAGGAACCCGCCAGCCACCGACCCCAGCGCGACCCCTGCCACGGCGAGCCAGTCCACGTGCGCGACCGCCACGAACAGCACCGCGGCCACGGCGTTCACGATCAGCGCGAGCACGTTCTTGGCGGCGTTCACCCGCTGGAGATGGTCGTCGAGGAAGCTGCCGAGCAGCCCGATCAGCAGCACCCCCTGGGCCGCGCCGAAGTATCCGCCGTAGACGCCCGCGGCCAGCACCCCGAGCCACAGCGCCACGCCCCCGTGGGGGTGCGCGTGCCGGCGCCGCTCGGCCAGCCACCGGTTGAGCACGGGCTGCGCCAGGATCAGCACGCAGGCCAGCGCGATCAGCACGACGACGACCACGTGGAACACGCCGGGATCCAGGAACAGCAGCAGGATCCCGCCGATCAGCGCCCCGAGCGCCGAGGCCAGGCCCAGCCGCAGCAGGCGCTCGCGCTGCCCCTGGAGCTCGGGACGGTAGCCGTACGCGGCCGTGAACGAGCCCGGCACGAGCCCGATGGTGTTGGAGACGTTGGCGGTGACGGGATCGACGCCCACGGCGATCAGCGTGGGGAAGGTGATCAGCGAACCCGACCCGACGACGGCGTTGATCGCACCGGCCATCACACCGGCCGCGCAGACCGCGGCCAGCTCCCACCCCGTCACGAACCCTCCTTTTACGTGTCCGGGCTCTTGGGGGGTGTGAAGAGGCCGCCGAGGTTCTCCAGGACCTTGCCCATCTCCGACGGGACGATCCAGATCTTATTGGCGTCGCCCTTGGCGATCTCGGGCAGGGTCTGCAGGTACTGGTAGGCGAGGAGGTGCTGGTCCGGCCTTCCCTCGTGGATGGCCCTGAACACCATGCCGATCGCGTCCGCCTGGCCCTTGGCGCGCATGGCCTGGGCCTCGGCCTCCGCCTGGGCGCGCAGCACGGCCGCCTCCGCCTCTCCGCGGGCCCGCAGCACCGACGCCTGCTTCTCGCCCTCGGCCTGCAGGATCGCCGCCTGGCGCTGCCCCTCGGCGGTCAGCACGGCGGCGCGCTTGTCGCGGTCGGCGCGCATCTGCTTCTCCATCGAGTCCTGGATGGAGGCGGGCGGGTCGATGGCCTTGAGCTCGACCCTGTTGACTCGGATGCCCCACTTGCCGGTCGCCTCGTCGAGCACGCCGCGCAGCGCGGTGTTGATGTCCTCACGCGAGGTCAGCGTGCGCTCCAGGTCCATGCCGCCGACCACGTTGCGCAACGTCGTGACCGTGAGCTGCTCGACGCCGATCAGGAAGTTCGCGATCTCGTACGTGGCCGCCTTCGGATTGGTCACCTGGAAGTAGATGACGGTGTCGATGGACACGACGAGGTTGTCGGAGGTGATGACCGGCTGCGGCGGGAACGACACCACCTGCTCCCGCAGGTCGATCATGTCCTTGATGCGGTCGATGAACGGCACCACGAGGTTGAGCCCCGGGGTCAGCGTCCTGTGATAGCGGCCGAGACGCTCGATGATAGCGGCCGTGGCCTGCGGGATGATGCGGATCGTGCGGGCCACCCCGAAGCCCACCGCCGCGACCACGACCAGGGCGACGATGAGCTGCTCGACGGACATGGCGACGCTCCGAAGTCGAGGGGACCGACTCCGTAAATCCTATTTCGTTTCAGCCTTTGGCGGTCTTCATATACATAAATGGTGATCTAGTAGGCCCGGGCGTACCAGCGTCCCTCGGCGCTGCGGTCCAGCGTCAGCGGCACCCCGAACGTCTGCGACAGGTTGTCGGGCGTCATCACGTGCTCCAGCGGCCCCTGGGCCACCACCGAGCCGTGCTTCAGCAGCAGCCCATGGGTGAACCCGCTCGGCACCTCCTCGACGTGGTGCGTCACCAGCACGAGCGTCGGCGAGCGGTAGTCGCCCGCCAGCACCGACAGCCGGCGCACCAGGTCTTCGCGCCCGCCCAGGTCGAGCCCGGCCGCGGGCTCGTCGAGCAGGAGCATCTCGGGGTCGGGCATGAGCGCGCGGGCGATCTGCACCCGCTTGCGCTCCCCCTCCGACAGCGTCCCGAACCGCCGCCTGATCAGGTGGGCCGCGCCCATCATGTCGATCAGCTCGACGGCCCTGGTCACGTCGTTGGAGTCGTACTCCTCCGTCCAGCGGCCCATGATCCCGTACGAGGCGGTCAGCACGAGGTCGATGACCTTCTCCTCGGGCGGGATGCGCTCGGCCAGCGCGGCGCTCGCCAGCCCGATCCGCGGCCGCAGGTCGAACACGTCCGCCTGCCCGAGCCGCTCTCCGAGAACCTCGACCAAACCTTCACTCGGATACAGCAACGTGCCCGCGACCTGCAGCAACGTGGTCTTGCCCGCACCGTTGGGCCCGATGACGACCCATCGCTCGTCCGCGTTGACCGTCCAGTCGATGCCGCGCAGCAGGGCCGATCCGTCCCGCCTGACGGCGACGTCCTGTAGCCGCAGCACCTGACCACCCATCCCCGATCCCTCCTTAGGAGTCACGCTCGGGACAAACCTATTGCAGGGCGAGCGCTTATCGTGGACCGGTGCGCCCTGAATCGCCTGTCTGTCCCTCACTGGTCGCCTGGGGCAACGCGTGGCTCGCCGGTCACGTCGGCCTCGACGAGGCGGCTGACCACGTGGAAGCCACCGGCGGTCCCGCCGTCGCCGGCGACCTCCCGTTGCGTAAATACCTCGCAAACCTACGTGCCGACGGGCTGCGGGAGCTCCGGCTCGCCCTGCCCGCCCCCGGCGATCCGCTGGGTCTGTCCGGGCCCGCGCCGTTCAACTCGGCGGCGGTGGACGCCGGCCAGGCCGCCATCGCGGTGCTCGACGAACGCAACCTCGGTTTGGTGCCCACTCCGGATCTTCGCGGGTCTTCTTATGTCGGGGTACGCCTGGAGGTGCACGACTCCGGGCCCGTACGCCATGATCTGCCGTCTCTCGCGGAGGCCGAGCGGGAACTGTCGGACGCCATGCGCTCGGCCACCGAGGCACTGTCCTCCGTCGAAGGTCCCGCGCAGGCCCGTCCCTCGGCCGTGGGGCGCGGGGGCGGGGAACTGGCGCCCGGCTACCCCGCGCGGGCGCACCGCGTCGCCACCCTCGCCGCCCGGCTGGCCGGCGTGTTGCCGCTGGCCGACGAGCGCGGCCTCACGTCGGGGCAGATCGCCGCCCGCACCGCGGCTCTGCGCGAGCTGGACCGCGCGGTACGCCGTGCGCTCGTGGCGGCCCATCACGCGATCTTCGAACCGCTCAGGGACTGATCTTCCACAGCCTGACCACCTTGTCCTTGCCCGCGGACACGATGGCCGCGCCCCCGTCGAGGGGGACGATGCCCACGGCGTACACGCCCTTCTTGTGCGCCTTGACCGGCTTGCCGAGCGTCTTGTGGGTCTCGGGGTCCCAGAGTCTGATCGTGCCGTCGGTGCTGCCGGACAGCAGCACCGTCCGGCCGTCGAGGGTCCCGAAGGAGAGTGAGTAAACGATCTTCTTGTGGCCGGAGAGGGTGGCGATGGTCTTGCGGGTCTGCGGATCCCAGATCCGGATTTTTCCGTCTTTACCGCCCGACGCTATGACCGTCTTCCCGTCCACCTTGCCGACGGTGACCGAGTAGACGCCCCTGGAATGACCCTTGTACGCCTTCCCGTACACCTTGCGCCTGGCCATGTCCCACATCCGGACCGTCTCGTCCTCGCTGGCGGAGATGGCGACGGCCCGGTCACCGATATGGGTGGCGCTGAGCCAGTTGACCGGCTTGCGGTGGGCCCTGATGCTCTTGCCCGTGGCCTTGCGCTTCTTCAGGTCCCAGAACCGCAGATAGCCGTCGGCGTCGCCGGTGACCGCGACGTACTTGTCCTTCACCTTGGTCACCGCGACCGCGTAGACGGCCTCGCCGTGCCGGCCGAGGACCTTGCCCTTGTGGGTCTTGAGGTTCCACAGGCGCACGCTGCCGTCATAGCCGCCGGAGACGGCCATGGGGGTCTTGCCGACCATCACGCAGGCGACCGCGTACACCTCCTCGCTGTGGCCCTTCATGGTTGCCAGCGACTTGTGCCCGGCGAGGTCCCACAGGCGTACCCGGCCGTCCTGACCACCGGTGACCAGCCACGTCCTGCCTCTCGCCGACAGGGCGGAGAGCGTCTGCACGCCCTTGGTGTGGCCTTTGAACGCCTTCCCGTCCTGCTTGCCGAGCACGGGGACGACCGCCTGCGTGGGGGCGACGGTCGGGGTGGGGGTCGGCGTCGCGGTCGGGGCCTGGCTCGGGCTCTGGGTCTGGGCTGGTACGGGGCTCGTGCTGACGGAGGTGGTCGCCTGCGCCCCGTTCCCGCCGGTTTGCCGGCTGGTGCCGAACATCTTCGGCCCGAGGTACAGCACCCCTCCGGCCAGGGCGAGCGCCACGACGAGCGCGCCGGACACCATGGCCGCCCGCCTGCGCCTGACCCTGACCTCGTCCGGCTGCTCCACGACCGGCGCGTGCTTGAAGAACGCGTCGTTGTCCACCTGCCCGACGGGCTCCGGCACCCGCCCGGACGGCGCCTCACCGGCCCCCGGAGCTTTCGGCCGGGAAGCCGCTGAAGGAGGCGGAGGCGTATGGGGCGCTGCGTTCATCGGGTACGGCGGCGGCACCTGCCACTGCCCCGGCGGATTCGCCCACCCGGGCGACCCGCCAGGGCCGGTGGGAGGCGTACGACCATCGGGACTCGCCCAGCCACTCCCCGCGGAAGACACCGGCGCCCCAGGGGCCGCACCCGGACCGGAGGGGGGCGTTCGCCAGTTCACCGCAAGCGGGGGTGGGTCCGCGGGGGTGCGTTCGGCGGCGAGTTGAGACCCCGTGTTGAGTGCGACCACGTCGTCGGGCCCCGGCGACTCCCCCTCGTTCGCCAGCAGCGCGAACAGCGCCTCGGCCGCCGTAGGCCGCTCGTCGGCCCGCTTGCGAAGGCACGCCTGCACGATCGGCCGCAGGTCCTCGGGCAGCGTAGAGAGGTCAGGGTCGTCGTGCATCACCCGGTAGATGACCGCGGGCAGGCTGTCCTCGCCGAACGCGGGCCGCCCCGTGGCCGCGAACACCATGGTCAGGGCCCAGCTGAACATGTCGCCGGCCGGACCCACCCGCTCGCCCGAGACCTGCTCGGGCGACATGTACGCGGGCGTCCCCACGATCCCGCTGCTGAGCGTCATGGCCGAGTCCTGCGCCCGCGCGATGCCGAAGTCGATCACCCGCGGCCCGTCCGGCCCGAGCAGCACGTTGCTGGGTTTGAAGTCCCTGTGCACGACCCCGGCGCGGTGGATGGCTGCCAGGGCGGTGACCGTGCCGACGGCCAGGCGGTAGAGCGCGCCGCCCGTACGCGGTCCCACCCGCTGCACCACCGCCTGCAGCGAGATCCCGTCCACCAGCTCGCTGACGATGTACGGCTGCTCGCCGTCCATGTGAGCCCCCAGGACCTGGGCGGTGCAGAACTGGGCGACCCGGCGCGCGGCCGCCACCTCGCGCATGAATCGCTCGGCGTCCAGACCCGGCTTGTCCAGCCGGGTGTGGAGTAATTTGATCGCCACGCGCCGCCCGTCAGGCGACTCGGCTTCGAAAACGATCCCCTGCGCCCCCTTGCCCAGGCGGCCGATCAGCCGGTAATCGCCCAATGTCCGAGGATCGGTCGGCTGTAAGGGGTGCGTTTCCGGCACCTGGCCCTCCCCGTCGTGCTAGACCCCCGATCACAAGCGTGATGGGTCCCGGCGAAAACCCGCAAGCCATCCCAGGTCACGAAAGATCATCGCTCTTTGCGAAAAATTTGCCCTACGCAATAATCCTGGAGATGATCGGCAATTTCCAGCACCGTACGGGGAGCCGTCCCATGCGCAGAAGCGTCAGTCTGTTCTTAGCCGGCGGTCTGGCCGCCGCACCGCTGGCCGTGCCCGCCCAGGCGAGCGCCACCACCACGACCGTGCCCCCTGCCGCGACCGTCGCGCACGTGAAGCCGTTCTCGAAATTCAAGATCTCCGTCAAGCACACCACACGTACCAAGCGCGGCGGCAAGATCACGTACTACGTCCGGGCGAAGAACCTCGGCCCCTTCTACGCCGACTACTACTGGATGGGCGGCCAGGTGCCCAAGGGCGTCCGGCCCACCCTGCGCTGGGGCGGCCCGAAGGGCACCAAGTGCACCTGGGAGGGCCAGTGGTTCTGGTGCTGGGGGCCGCTTCGGCTGGAGAAGGGCAAGACCGACTGGCTCAACTTCCAGCTGACCCTGAAGCCGGGCACCAGGGGCACGGTCTCGGCGCGCGTCGGCGTGATGTCGTTCGACGTCGACCAGGGCATGGAGAACATCGACGAGGAAGAGCTCAAGCGCCTCGGCATCAAGGGCTACCTGTGGCTCAAGAAGGTCAAGACCCAGATCGTCACCCCGCCGCGGCCGGGCCGGACCTGGACGCCGCCGCCCCCGGTCAAGACCTACAACCCGCCGGCCAGCCACGAGGAAACGAACAAGAAGAAGGACACCTGACCTAAATCACCCCAGGCCGTGCCGTACCGCGTAGAGGGCGGCCTGGGTGCGGTCCTGAACGCCCAGCTTCATCAGCACGTTGGAGACGTGGGTCTTGACCGTCTTCTCGGCCACGGCGAGGCTCCTCGCGATCTCCCTGTTGGACCGGCCTGCCGCGATGAGCGCGAGCACCTCACGCTCGCGCTCGGTCAGCGGCACGGGCCCCGGCGGGTCGTTCTGCGGCGACAGCATCGCCTCGGCCGCCTCGGGGGCCAGGAGCACCTGCCCTCCGTGTACGGCGCGCACGGCCTGGACCAGCGCGGGCGGATCGACGTCCTTGTAGAGGAACCCCGACGCCCCCGCCCGCATCGCCGGGCCCACGTCTGAACGATCGCTCACCGACGTCAGCACGACCACCCTGGTCGCCGACCCGGCCAGCCGCTCGAGCGCGCCCAGCCCGTCGAGCACCGGCATCTTCAGATCCAGCAGCAGCACGTCGGGCGCCAGCTCCGCGACCAGCTCGACGGCCTGCGCCCCGTCGCCCGCCTCGCCGACGACCGTGATGTCGTCATGCAGGTCGAGGAACGTACGCAGGCCCTGCCGCACCACCGGATGATCGTCGGCGATCAGCACCCGGATCAAACGCCCACCTCCATGCGTACCGTGGTCCCCCTGTCGCGGGCCGACTCGACGGTCATGACCCCGCCCACGGACTCCGCCCTGTCGCGCATCGACACCAGACCCAGGCCGCGCGACTCCGCCTGCTCGAAGCCCCTGCCGTCATCGCGTACGGTCAACGCCAGCTTGCCGTCCTCGTATGCCAGGCGCACGGAGACGCTCACGCCCTCCGAGTGCCTCAGCGCGTTGTGCAGCGCCTCCTGGGCCACCCTCAGCACCGCCACCTCGACCACGGAGTCGACCTCCGGCAGCTCCGCGCACTCGAACGTGACCAGGGACGGGTGGAGCCGGTCGAGCAGGCGCACATGCTTGCGCAGTGTCTCGGCCAGGCCGTGCCGGTCGAGCTCGGCCGGTCGCAGCTCGACGATCACGGCCCGCAGCTCGGACAGCGCCTCCCCGGCAAGGCGCTGGACGCGTTCGAGCTCCTGAGCCGCCTTCTCGGGCGCCCGCTCGAGCATGGCGGAGGCGGCCTGCGCGGTGAGCCTGAGCGAGAACAGCTTCTGCGTCACCGCGTCGTGCAGCTCGCGGGCCATCCGGTTGCGCTCCTCCAGCATGGCCAGCTCGCGACCGCGCTCGTACAGCCTGGCGTTGATGAGCGCGATGGCGGCGTGCGCCGCGAACAGCGTGAGCAGATCCTCGTCCGCCTGCGTGAAGCCGCCGGGCGTGCGCTTGTTTGCCAGGAAGATGATGCCGAGCACCTGCTCGCCGTCGCGAATCGGCACCCCGAGGAAGTCCTTCATGACCGGGTGTGCCTTCGGCCACCACTCAAACCTCGGGTCCTTGCGCAGGTCGGGCAGCCTGGCAGGGGTGCCGTCGCGGAGCATCGCGCCGAGCATGCCGTGCTGTCTGGGCAGCGGCCCGATCGCGTCCCACTGCTTGTCGGTGAGGCCCTCGGCGACGAACTCGGCGAACGACCCGTCCTCGTCAGGCACGCCGAGCGCGGCGTAGCGGGCGTCGAGGAGCCGCTGCGCCGAGCGTACGATGACCTGCAGCACCTCGCGGACCGACAGGTGACGGGTGACGGCGAGCACCGCCGAGCTCACCGCCTGGAGTATCTCGTCTCGGTCGGAGGACACGGCACCCAGCTTATGGTCCTAGGACGATGTGCCCATGCGGCGGCGGGCCTTCAGCCCGATGTGCGCCGCCCGCCGTGTTTCTAGCGTCGGCATCATGACGAACACCGCACTCATCACCGGCGCTTCCCGCGGCCTCGGCCTCGCCCTGGCGAGGTCGCTGGCAGGTGCGGGCTGGAACCTCGTTCTCACCGCCCGCGGCGCGGACGACCTCGAGCGGGCCGCGGCCGAGCTGGGCGCCACCGCGATCCCCGGCGACGTGACCGAGCCCGAGCACGTTCGGCGGCTGGCCCGCGCGGTGCCCGAACTGGACCTCCTGGTGAACAACGCGAGCGACCTCGGGGTCACCCCGCTGCCGCCGCTGGCGGGCTATCCGTTGGAGGCGTTCAGGGTGCTGCTGGAGACCAACGTGACCGCTCCCCTCGCCCTCCTCCAGGCCACACTGCCCGCCCTCCGCACGGCGGGCGGGGCCGTCGTCAACATCACCTCGGACGCCGCCACGGGCGCGTACGAGGGCTGGGGCGGCTACGGCGCCACCAAGGCCGCACTCGAGCAGCTCTCCAACGTGCTCTCGGCCGAGGAGCCCGGGGTACGGGTCTGGTGGGTCGACCCGGGCGAGATGAACACCCGCATGCTCGCCGACGCCGTGGGCGCCGAGGAGGCCGCGGCCGCCGCCGACCCCGCCAAGGTTGCCGCCGCCCTGCACGACCTGGTCAAGGCCCGTCCGGCCAGCGGGAAAGTGAGCCTGCAATGACGCTCGCGCTCGACTTCGCGCTGCCGCCCGGGCTGTCCGCCGGCGAGCCTCCCGAGGCGAGGGGAATGTCCAGGGACGCGGTACGCCTCATGGTCTCCCGCGGCGACCTCGACCCCTCGCACCACCACTTCAGCGACCTGCCGAAGCTGCTCGACCCCGGGGACCTGATCGTGGTGAACAACTCGGCGACTCTCCCCGCGGCCGTCCGGCTCGACCGGCTGGCCGTGCACTTCTCCACCGCCAGAGAGGACGGCACCTGGCTGGTCGAGCTGCGCCGCCGTACCGCCACGGCCTCCGAGCCCTACGGCGGGGGCGAGCCGGGTGAATGGCTGCCGCTGCCCGGGCGGGCCACGTTGCGGCTGATCGAACGGGAGACGCCGCGGCTGTGGCGGGCGTCGCTCGACCGGGACGTGGAGGCGTACCTGCGGGTGCACGGGGCGCCGATCCGGTACTCGTACGTGAGCGGGGACTGGCCGATCGAGGCCTACCAGACCGTGTTCGCGACCGTGCCGGGGAGCGCGGAGATGCCGAGCGCCGCGCGGCCGTTCACCACGGAGCTGGTGACGGCTCTCGTGTCGCGTGGGGTCGGGATCGCGCCGATCACCCTGCACACGGGGGTGGCCTCGCCGGAGAAGGACGAGCCGCCCTACGCCGAGCGGTACGAGGTGCCGGCGACCACGGCGCGGCTGGTCAACCTGGCGATCGAGAGCGGCAACCGGGTGGTGGCCGCCGGGACGACCGCCGTACGGGCTCTGGAGACGGCCGCGGGCGAGGACGGGCGGGTGGCTCCCGCGGCCGGCTGGACCCGGCACGTCGTCACGCCTCAGAGCGGCGTACGGGCCGTCACGGGACTGATCACCGGGCTGCACGAGCCGCGATCCAGCCACCTGCTCATGCTGAGCGCGATAGCGGGCGAGAAAGCGCTGGCACGGGCATACGAGGAGGCGCTACGGAAGGGATATCTGTGGCATGAGTTCGGCGACACACACCTGATTCTGAAGAAATAGTCTTTACACAGATTTTGCCTTCATGATAGGAACAGCGGGCATTTAACGGGGGCTGAGTGCATCTGCGTCCCCGTGCCCACTTCCTCACCGGAGACGTTTAATGCGTAACCTGACCAAGGTCGTGTCGCTGGCATTGCTGGCGGGCGCCCTGCTTGTCCCGGCTGTTCCCGCTTCCGCCACAACTGTCGCTGACGATCCGTTCTCGGTCTTCGACGTCAAAGTGAAGGCGTCGAAGACGGCCAAGGCCGGCGGCAAGATCAAGTACTCCATCGTCGCCACCAACAAGGGGCCCTACGACGCTGACGCCTGGTTCGTCGGCGGCGAGTTCCCCAAGGGCGTCGATTTCAAGCGGATCATGTACACGACGAGTGTCAAGAAGACCGCCTGCGGCCTCGAAGGCCGTGCGTTCTTCTGCCTCCTGCCGAAGGTCCTCAAGAAGGGCGACTCCATCGAGATGACCTTCGAGGCCAAGCTGAAGAAGACCGCGACGGGCACGCAGACGGCCACGCTCGGCGTGGTCTCCTATGACGTCCAGACGGGCATGGACAACATGAGCAAGGAAGAGCTCGAGCGGCTCGGCATCCCCTCGCACGGCTATGGGAAGACGGTCAAGACCAAGGTCGTCCGCTAGCTCTGGAACGTTTCGGACCGCGTCCTCCGGGGCGCGGTCCGCTGCGTTCATCGGCCGTTCACCGCCCTTTCAGCTGGGATGATGCCGCCGCGTTCATTTACGGAACGTTCACCTCCGCCCTGCACCCGAATGCCCGACCTGCTTCGCGAGCATCGGGCCGGGCGCAGTACCGTGGCTCGATGTGGACCAGCGCACCCTCCTCATCACCCTGACCGGCCCCGACCGGCCTGGCGTGACTTCACGGCTTTTCTCCGTTTTGTCCGCCTTTCCTGTGACGGTGGCGGATATCGAGCAGGTCGTCATCCGCGGCCGGCTCACGCTCGGCGTGCTCGTCGCGTACGCGGGCGGCCCCTCGACCGGCACCGGCACCACCCTCGGCGCCATGTGGACCGCCGTCGAGCGCGTGGCCGAGGACCTCGGCATGGAGGTGGAGCTCTCCACCGGCTCCCAGACCAAGGAGCAGCGCCGCCGCGGCCGCCTGTCGGTCAGCGTGCTGGGCGCCACGCTCCAGCCCGCGGCCATCGCGGGCATCGCCGGACGCATCGCCGCCGCCGGCGCGAACATCGACCGCATCGAACGCCTCGCCCAGTGGCCCGTCACCTGCATCGAGCTGTCCGTCTCCGGCGCCGACCCCGACTCCATGCGGGTCGAGCTGGCGGCCGAGGCGGCGATCCAAGAGGTGGACGTGGCGGTGCAGCGCACCGGCCTGTCGCGGCGGGCCAAGCGGCTGATCGTCATGGACGTCGACTCGACGCTCATCCAGGGCGAGGTCATCGAGCTGCTGGCGGCCCACGCCGGGTGCCTGGAGGAGGTGGCCAGGGTCACCGAGCAGGCCATGCGCGGCGAGCTGGACTTCGCCGAGTCGCTGCGGCGCCGGGTGGCGCTGCTCGAAGGGCTGCCCGCCGAGGTGTTCGAGGAAGTGCGCAAGGAGGTCGTGCTCACGCCCGGCGCCCGTACGCTGGTGCGCACGTTGAAGCGGCTCGACTACCGCTTCGCCATCGTCAGCGGTGGGTTCACGCAGATCACCGACGGGCTGGTGGAGGAGCTCGGGATCGACTACTCGGCGGCGAACGTCCTCGAGGTCATCGACGGGCAGCTGACCGGCCGGGTCGTGGGCGAGATCGTGGACCGGCCGGGTAAGGCGCGGGCGCTGGAGAGGTTCGCGCGCGAGGCCGGCCTGCCGATCTCGCAGACGGTCGCCATCGGTGACGGGGCCAACGACCTGGACATGATCGCGGCCGCCGGGCTGGGGGTGGCCTTCAACGCCAAGCCCGTGGTGCGGCAGGCGGCCGACACGGCGGTCAACACGCCTTACCTGGACTCGATCCTTTACCTGCTGGGGATCTCGCGGGACGAGGTCGAGGCGGCGGACGCGGAGGACGGCGCACTGACGATATGACCCCCTGGGTCAGCTCTCCTTGGGGTCCCAGTGCGTGACCAGGCGTCCCTCACCCGGCCAGAGTTCCTCCCAGGCTGATTCCACCTCGATCACCGCGAACGCCCCCGGCCGGAAGACGTAGTCGCCTCCGGCGAGCCCCAGGGCCAGCTCGTGCACGCCCGGATTGTGCCCGCAGAGCACCACGGTGCTCAGCTCGGGATCGGCCCGGCGGACCAGCTCGAGCAGCTCCTCCGGGTACGCCTCGTAGATGTCCCGCTCGTAGCTGATCTCCACCTCGGGGAAGGCGATCTCGGCGGTGCGCTTGGTCCTGAGCGCCGGAGAGCAGAGCACGACGTCCGGGTCGAGCCCGGCCGCCCTGATCTCATCGCCTGCCCGCTTGGCGTCCCGCTCACCCCGTCCGGTCAGCGGCCGCTCCCGATCGGCCAGCCCGGGGACGTGGGCGGCTTTCGCGTGCCGCAGCACAATCAACGTCCGCACCAGATCACCCTGTCCTCGAGGCCCAGACGGCCAGCACGACTATCGCGGCCAGGATGACGAGCATCGCCAGCAGAATGAGGCCCAGGGTCTTTCCGCCGCTGGGCTGCTTGTCGCCTTTCACGCGCCCAGTTTCCCACCGAGGGGGCGCGCTTCCACGCCCGCCTTCAACCTCGGCGTCCCGAAGCAGCGCCACATGCCTCGCACGTGTCCGGCACCTCGTCCTGGCTGGGTGCCGCACCACAAGGGTCCGCGACACCGTGGATCTGCCCATACGCCGCCCCTGAGCGCCGTTCACGTTGCGCCCACCGGCCCCCACTCCACTTCACCACCGGGAACGAGGAAGCCGGCAAGCCGAACCCGGAAAGCGAGACGCCCGCCCCTACGCAGTGGGGCGGGCGTCTGGAGGGTGTGTTGCCGGGCTATGACGCGACCGGAGCGTGCTCCCGTTCGTCGTTGTTGGCCGGCTCGGTGGTCACGGAGCGCCGCTTCGACACCACGATGGCGCCCACCACCACGGCCACCGCCACCACCGTGACGCTGATGCGGACGGCCGGGTTGCCCGCGTACAGCACGACGGCCGGGGCGACCAGCAGCGCCACCAGGTTCATCACCTTGATCAGCGGGTTGATGGCAGGGCCGGCCGTGTCCTTGAACGGGTCGCCGACCGTGTCACCGATGACCGTGGCGGCGTGCGCCTCCGAGCCCTTGCCGCCGTGGTGACCGTCCTCCACCAGCTTCTTGGCGTTGTCCCAGGCACCACCCGAGTTCGCCAGGAAGACGGCCATCAGCGTGCCGCAGGCGATGGCGCCCGCGAGGTAGGCGCCCAGCGGCGCGTACCCGAGCGCGAACCCGACCGCGATCGGCGTCATGACCGCCAGCAGGCCGGGCGTGGCCAGCTCGCGGAGCGAGTCGCGGGTGCAGATGTCCACGACGCGGCCGTACTCCGGCTTCTCAGAGCCGTCCATGATGCCCGGCTTGTTGCGGAACTGGTCGCGTACCTCGAAGACCACGCGCATCGCGGCCCGTCCGACCGCCATGATCGCGAGCCCTGCGAAGAGGAACACGACCGCGGCGCCGATGATCAGGCCCACCAGGACGTTCGGCTGGTCGACGCCGAGGGTGAAGGTGGAGAAGCCGCCGAGCGCCGACTTGATGTCCGCGGTCGCCTTGGCCAGCTCGGTCTCCACCGCGGTGCGGAAGGCGCCGAACAGCGCGGTCGCCGCCAGCACGGCCGTGGCGATGGCGATGCCCTTGGTGATGGCCTTGGTCGTGTTGCCGACCGCGTCGAGGCTGGTGAGCACGCGGGCACCGTCGCCCTCGACGTCGCCCGACATCTCAGCGATGCCCTGGGCGTTGTCGGAGACCGGGCCGAACGTGTCCATGGACACGATGACGCCGACCGTGGTCAGCAGGCCGGTGCCCGCCAGGGCCACCGCGAACAGCGCGATCGTCACGTTCCCGAACCCGAGCAGGAACGCGCCGTAGACCGCGCCGCCGATGACCAGGGCCGAGTAGACGGCCGACTCCAGGCCGACGCTGATGCCGGACAGGATGACGGTGGCCGCGCCGGTGGCCGAGCTCTCGCCGATCTCGCGTACGGGACGGCGGGTGGTCTCGGTGAAGTAGCCGGTCAGCAGCTGGATGGCGCTGGCCAGCACGAGGCCGATGAGCACCGCGCCGATGGCGATGAGCCTCGGGTCGGCGTCGGACTGCACGGAGGCGCCGGTCAGGCCGCTGAAGCTGTCGGGCAGGTACAGGAACGCGGCCACCGCGACGAGGACCGCGGAGATCGCGGCCGAGATGAAGAAGCTGCGGTTGATCGCGGCCATGCCGCTGCGGTCGCGGTCGCGCATCCCGGTGACGAAGATGCCGATGATCGCGGTGATCACACCGACCATGGGGACGATCAGGGGGAAGATCAGTCCCTGCTCGCCGAAGGCCACCTTTCCCAGGATGAGGCTGGCGACCAGCATGACCGCGTACGACTCGAACAGGTCGGCCGCCATGCCGGCGCAGTCGCCGACGTTGTCGCCCACATTGTCGGCGATGGTGGCGGCGTTGCGCGGGTCGTCCTCCGGGATGCCCTGCTCGACCTTGCCGACCAGGTCGGCGCCGACGTCGGCGGCCTTGGTGAAGATGCCGCCGCCGACTCGCATGAACATCGCCAGCAGCGCCGCCCCGAATCCGAAGCCTTCGAGCACGCCGGGCGCGTTGCCCTGGTAGACGAACACGACCACGGCCGCGCCGAACAGGCCGAGGCCCACGGTGAACATCCCGGCCACGCCGCCGGTACGGAACGCGATGCGCATGGCGCGCTTCTCGCCCGCTTCGTTGGCCGCGGCGGCGACGCGGACGTTCCCGCGCACGGCCAGCCACATGCCCATGAACCCGGTCAGCGCGGAGAACACCGCCCCGACCACGAAGAAGATCGAACGTCCTATGCGGAGATCCGTCGTTTCCGCAGGTAGGAGGAGCAACAGGAAGGGAATCACGATGACGAAGATCGCCAACGTGCGGAATTGACGTGTGAGGTAGGCGGCGGCGCCTTCTTGTACGGCGCGCGCGATGTTCTGCATGCGTTCCGTGCCCTGGCCGGCGGCCAGCACTTCGCGCACCAGGCCGCCTGCGACGGCTAGTGCGATCAGTGCGACCGCGGCGACCACGATCACGATGGTGAGATTGTTTCCACTCAGGGCCAGATTGGACGCTGGCTCCGCTGCCAGCATGTGCCTGCTCATCGTTCTCCTCGGCAAGACCGGTCGTCCTGCCCGGGCGGTGCTGCAGTTTTCCTCGGCGGGTGTTGCGGCACCATCCGGGTTGTGGGTGCCGCTTCCGGTTGAATCCGCGTTCCGCCGGATCACCTTGGCCGGTGCCGGGAGTCTACGCAGGCACTCAACGGATATGAAGGCTCTCGAGGCGGCTATTTGTGCGTCCGTCTGGTAATCCCCTGACAGCGACCCGGTTTGCGGCCTGACAGGTGAAATTTCCCCGGGTTTACGGTCATGAAAACCTATCGATATGTCCGGACCGGAACCCGGGCCGCCAGCACCATGCCAGCACGGCCACCAACCTCACGCCCCCGCCGAAACCCCGCCGGCCCTCCACAGGCCGGCCCGACCCCATGTCCCAGGCTGCCACCGCGCACCTCTACTCGGGCCTGCCGTCCGCAGATCACCCGCGAGCCTGGCGTTTCATCCGCACCCGGACACCGGGGCTCGAACGTGCCGTCCGCACCTCATCCGAGAACCTGACGTCCCACCGGAACCTTCACCCACAGCGGCACCCAGCCGCACCGGAGTTCCTCGCCCCTGGTCCGCCGACGCTCGTCCGCCATCCGCTGCGGGGCAAGCCGAAGCCGGAAGGCGCCTCCGGATCAGCCGAAACGCAAGCGCTTCTGGTCAGCCGAAACGGAAGCCACGGTGTCTGGGCGCCGTGACGGTGGCCGGCCACGTGCGGGTCAGCCGGCGTCTCTCTGGAGGCCCCCAGCCACGTACGGCGGGTGGCGCCAAGTCGGCCCCGCCGTAACAAAAAGAAATCCACCCGCCACGTGCGAGCCGGCCATGGTCGGCATCGCCGGGCTGGGCGTCGAAAGGCGCGGCGCCCAGCGCGGCGAGCGAGGCATGAAGTGGGCTCAGCCCACGTTGCCGGCGGCGGGCCAGCTCATGCGGATGTTCGTGCCCTTCGGGCTGGGGAAGACCTCGACGTCGTCGGCCAGGCCTGCGATGACCGCGATGCCGAAGCCTGACATGAACGAGTCTGAGAGCATGCCCAGATCCAGGGGCTGCTCTTGCTTGATCTCATCGCTAGGGGCCTGATCGCTGACCGTGACTTCGAAACGCCCCGAATCGTCACGCAGCTCGATGCGGATGGGCTCGCCCGGACAGTGGACGCGGTGCGCCTCGACTGCCCGGGAGCACGCCTCACCCACGGCGAGCCTGACCTCGTCCAGCAGCGACTCCTCCACGCCGGTGCGGCGGGCTATCGCCGTCGCCACCAGCCGGGCGGTCCGCACGTGTGCGGGAAGTGCGCTGAACGTCAGCTCGACGGTAGCCATGCTACTTGTCTTTGCCGTGAGCTTCCTTGGCCTCGTCAACCGAAGCGTAGATCCCGAAGACCTTGGTCAGTCCGGTGATCCGGAAGATCTTGAGGATGCGCTCCTGCGTGCAGACCAGCTCGAGCGAGCCGTCGTGTGCACGAACCCGCTTGAGCCCCCCGACCAGGACACCGAGGCCCGTGGAGTCGAGGAAGTCCACCTTCTCCATGTTGACGAGAAGGTGGAAGTTGCCCTTGTTGACCAGGTCAATGAGGAGCTCACGCAATCTCGGCGCCGTGTAGACATCGATCTCACCCTCGACCTCCACGATGGTGAGTCGGTCTTCGGTGCGGTGATCCAACTTCAGATCCACAGATCCTCCAGCGCCTCGCCTGCGAAAGTACTCTCTTGGGGTTGGCAATCTGGAGCGTGGCCCCAGATCGTCCGACCCTGACGCGCGGCATTCAACCATGCGTCTGGCTTGTGTCTATACGAAATCACGATTCCCGGCGACTTTGCCCACAGATGCAAGACTGGAAACAGTGACTTCCTCCGCATCCTCCCCACAACAGGCAGGTCCACTCCTCCGCCACCTGCTTGGTGTTCCCGCACGTCATGAGCGTGTCACCCATATGGAGCATGTTCCAGCACGTCAGGCCGGTCAAGTCCAATGGCCCAAATGGACGCCAGAAGTCCTTGTTACGCGCTTGGCGAACCACGGGGTGACAGGACTCTGGCCTCACCAGTACGAGGCCGCCGACCTGGCATTCCGTGGCCGAAACGTGATCATCTCCACCGGCACGGCCTCGGGGAAGTCCCTCGCGTACCTGACTCCCGCGGTCGCCACCTGCCTCGACGGCGGCACGATCCTGTACCTCACGCCGACCAAGGCCCTGGCCGCCGACCAGTTGCGCAGTCTGCGCGAACTACGCATCACCCAGCTGCGCGCCGCCTGCTTCGACGGCGACACTCCGTTCGAGGAACGTACATGGGTGCGCCAGCACGCCAACTACGTCCTGACGAACCCGGACATGCTGCACCGAAGCATCCTCCCTCGTCACGCCCAATGGTCGTCGTTCTTCCGCCGGTTGCGCATGGTCGTCGTGGACGAGTGCCACGGCTACCGCGGCGTCTTCGGCTCCCACGTCGCCCAGATCCTGCGCCGCCTGCGTCGCGTCTGCGCCCGGTACGGCTCGCGCCCCACATTCCTGCTCGCGTCGGCGACGGCCAGCGAGCCGGGGGCGTTCGCGATGAGGCTGACGGGGCTTGAGATGGACGAGGTGACGGTGGACGCCTCGCCCAAGGGTGCGACCACCATCGCGCTGTGGGAGCCGCCTCTGACGGAGCTACGGGGCGAGGGAGGGGCACCTGTACGGCGGACGGCTACGGCGGAGGCGGCGGACCTGCTGGCGGATCTCGTCCTGGCGGACGTCCGCACGCTCGCCTTCGTCCGCTCCCGCCGCGGCGCCGAGACGGTCGCCCTGACGGCCCGCGCCAAACTCGCCGACGTGGCCTTCTCTCTCTCAGCCCGCTTCCCGAGTACGCCCACCCCGACCGACGCACCCCGGACGACACAAACTCCGACGAACATCCCAGCTGCCAACCAGACGGCAAGCACCCCAACGAACGCCCCCCATAGGACAGACGCTCCAGCGGATGTATCTGGCGCAACCCAGACGACGAACACCTCAACGGACCCCTCTGACGCAACCCCGGCAGGGGGCACCTCCACGGACCCGTCTGAGGCGACCCAGACAGCGGGGACTTCCACGGACTCGTCTGACGCGATCCGGACGACTGACACCTCCACCGATCCGTCTGACGCGGGCCAGACAGCAGGCACCTCCACCCGCCCGTCTGACGCGGCCCGGACGACTGACACCTCCACCGACCCGTCTGACGTGGGCCAGACAGCAGGCACCTCCACCCACCCGTCTGACGCGGGCCGGACGACTGTCACCTCAACGGACGCCCGAGGCGCAACCAAGGCAGACACTTCTGGCGCACTCCGGATGGTGGACAGCCTTACGGGGACGCCCAACGCAAGTCGCGCCACCGGCCACGGTGGTGAAGCGAGCGGACCAGTTCCGGAAAGCGCACTCACCTGGGCAATCCCAGACACCCCCACCCATCCGGACTGGTCCGACCTCCCCAACAAGATCGCCGCCTACCGGGCCGGTTACCTCGCGGAAGACCGCAGGGTCCTGGAAAAGGCCCTCCGCGCAGGAACGCTCATGGGCCTCGCCACCACGAACGCCCTCGAGCTGGGCGTGGATGTCTCAGGCCTGGACGCCGTGCTGATCGCAGGCTGGCCCGGCACCCGTGCCTCCCTCTGGCAGCAAGCGGGCCGGGCCGGCCGCGACGGCCGGGACGCACTCGCCGTGCTGATCGCCAGGGACGACCCATTGGACACCTACCTCGTACACCACCCCCAGGCCCTGTTCGGCCGGCCCGTCGAGACGATCGTCCTCGATCCCGACAACCCGTACGTGCTGGGCCCGCACCTCTGCGCCGCGGCCGCCGAGATCCCGCTGACCGACGACGACCTGCACATCTTCGGCGCCACCACCTCAACCGTCCTCGAGGACCTGGTCGCCCAGGGGTTGCTCAGAAGGCGTCCCGCGGGCTGGTTCTGGACCAGACGCGAGCGCGCCACCGATCTCGCCGACATCCGGGGCGGTGGAGGCGCCCCCATCCAGGTCGTGGAGTCGTCCACCGGCCGCCTCCTGGGCAGCGTGGACGAGCCGTCCGCCCACACCACGGTGCACACAGGCGCGGTCTATCTCCACCAGGGCGAGACCTTCCTGGTGGAGCTCCTCGATCTGGAGGCAGGAGTGGCCCTCGTCTCGAGCGCCAACCCCGACTTCACCACGTTCGCTCGCGACATAACCGACATTTCCATCCTCGCCACCCAACGCTCCCACCCACTGGGCCCCGGCACCCTGCACTTCGGCGAGGTGGAGGTGACCCGGCAAGTGGTCTCCTACCTCAAGAGACGCCTCCAATCAGGCGAAATGCTCGGCGATGAGCCCCTCGACCTGCCGCCACGCACCCTCCGCACCCGCGCCGTCTGGTGGACGCTCCCCGCCTCGGCCGTGGCATCTCTCGCGGAGGCCGGCATCGACCTCGGCGGAGCCGCCCACGCCGCCGAGCACGCCGCCATCGGCCTGCTCCCCCTCTTCGCCACCTGCGACCGCTGGGACATCGGCGGCGTCTCCACCGAACTCCACGCCGACACAGGGCTCCTCACGGTCTTCGTGTACGACGGCCACGAGGGCGGCGCGGGATTCGCCGAACGCGGCTACGCCCGGGCGGCGGACTGGCTGACCGCCACGCGCGAGGCCATAACGTCCTGCGAATGCGAACGGGGCTGCCCTTCCTGCATCCAGTCCCCGAAATGCGGCAACGGCAACGAACCTCTGGACAAACGAGGCGCCGTTCGCCTCCTCAACACGCTGCTGACACCTCAATAAAAGCTGCTGTGGCGCGCGCGGCAACGCCCACCACCCCCGCCAAGACCCTCTGAACTCATTTCATCCAGGCGGGTAACACTGTCACCCAAGCTCCAAGAGGGAGTGCCGCTCCACCTGCAACGTCGCGCGGCCATCCGAGCCGACGCCGCTCCCACGCCCAGCTTCGGCCGACCGACGTCCACGCTCTACACCTACGCCAGGACCCTTTTTGTAAGGGCCCTGACATAGCCGTTCTTCAAAATGAATTCAGCTCTCGCCGCCCGTGTGCCGCCGAAGGGCGTAAGCGCGTTCCTCGTCCGCTTCCTTATTGTCATCGTCGGCAGCCCAGAAATCGGCCGACCCAGGCTGTGGGCGCTCCCAGAAACCACTGTCCTCCATGGACCTGGGCGACGGCGGCAGGTAGTCGTCCCACCGATCTTCGATCCGTACGGCGGGCCGCGCGGGGGAGGCGTCGGACTCCGGAACGTCCGTGACCGCGGAACTGGGCAAGGCGATACGGACCGGCCCCTGACGGGTCTCCGCGATGCCTCGAACCTCTCCCACTTCAGCCTGGAGCGGAAGCACGGCGGGCACCTCCTTGCGCTTCTGATCGAGCGCGGGCGACGGCGTCCGGTCGGAATCCGCCGTGTCAGGCCGCTCCGCTGATAACGGCTGCTGGGCCTGCGACCGGTCGGGAACGCGAGTCTTGGCCACCGCCAGGATCACCGCGGGCCGTCGGCGGGGCACCGCCGTGGCGACAGGAACGCTGTCGCTCCCCTGATTGACCTGCGCCCCACCGGCCGACGACGTTCCCGCAGCCGCAGCGGTCGTACGGGATGCGGGGCCGCCTTCCGCGACCGCGGCGAGCGCGCGCCGACGCGCCCAGGCACCCGCGTGGGCGCCGACCAGCAACAGGAGGATGCCTCCCGCGACGTAGACGCCGTACTGGCCGAGGTTCCCGATCGGCGACTCACCCGACTGCGCCTTCGCGTCGACGGGCTGCACGGGAACGGACTGTGCGCCGTTCTTCGTATCGGCTGGGGTGAGACCTCCCGTCGGGTCGGCGGTCGGGATCGGGAGGTTGCCGTTGGGGTCGGTGTCGGGTATGGCCGGCAGCTTGCTGGTCGGCCTCTTGTGGGTCGTCGGCTTGCTCGTCGGCAGGGTCTGCTTCTTGGCCGGGAGAGTGGGCAGCGAATCGACGTTCTTGGTCTTGGGCGTCCGGGCATCGGCGGTCTTCTTGGGCTTGGGCGCCGCCGGGAAAGTGACGTATGCGGCGGCCGAATTGCCCGATCCGATCGAGCCGCCGTCACCGTCACCCCTGAACGCCTTGACCGTGAACCCCACCTTCTGCCCGTTGGCCTTGCTCGGCACGGCCAGTGCCGCCTGGCACGAGGATCCGGAGCACGCGCTGTCGGCGGGCAGTCTCCCCACGATGCCGGACTGGCTGTTGGAGACCTCATACGACTGCAGGTCCGGCTCGGAGCCCTTGCTCCAGGTCACGAGGACCTTGGTGGTGCCCTGCCTGGTCGCGTTCACGTTGCCCGGCACTTCGGGCGGCCGCCGCAGCTTGAACGTGCTGGTCGCGTACCCGGTGCCGGTGATCTCTCCCTTGAGGGTCACAGTGAAGGTGCCGTTGGGGGCGTTACCGGCGTCGAACGTCCCGGAGATCGTCTGGCTCGCTCCACCTCCGGCGACCTTCCGGCTGGGCGTGGAGGGGCCTTCGACGTACAGGCCCACATTCAGCTGCATCACGCCCGTATGCGCGGAAACTGTCACAGACGAGTTCGCAACCACCTGACCGTCTGAGGGCGAGGTGATCTGCCCGTCGGCCCGCAACGTCACCGCGGCGGCCTGAGCGGATCCGCCAAGTGCGATGGTTCCCGCCACGATCACGCCTGCGGCCACCACTCTGCCGACTACCGTCACGACGCTTCCTCCATCGAGAGCCTCGCGCCGCCTGACCGCCTGGGGGCGTTCACGCGACGACCGGAAGTGCAGTCCGCCCGGCCGATACGGTCACCGACCGCCCCCGGACCCGCACCCTAGCGACTTCGTCCCAGCTCTCCCAAGCGTCCTGTCGCATACGGCATGGACTGAGGGTAAGCGGAACCTTACGGGACATACACAACTCTTGGACACCACGTCTAAGTAGTCGTGACTGGATTGCGACCTAACCCCGTCAGCCTCAAGCGCCACATCGCTTTTCGCGCCATTCGAGTCATGTGCCGGGTCAGATCATGCTCTATCCCCCTGCCCTCATGGCCAGCGGATTTTGGGGGACGAGAGCCTTGGCGCATTTGTCTGTCTACACTCCTGGCCGTGACTGGAAGCGGACGTGGTGGCTCCTTCTATGACGTGCCTCATGTCTTCGAGCGGTACCTCGGTCTTCGGCACAGCGGCGTGTCGAGCCCCAACTACGTGATGGAGGAACCGGCTCTTCTGGAGGAGTTGGGCACGGTCGCGGGGCTTCGGGTGTTGGATCTCGGCTGCGGTGACGCGGCCATCGGGCAGGTCCTGTTGAACGCTGGTTGCCGTAGTTACCTGGGACTGGACGGCTCGGCGGCGATGGTCGAGGCGGGCAATGCGGCCTTGCACGGAACATCTGGCCGCGTGGAGATGGCCGACATCGAGGACTTCTCCGCTCCACCGTCGTCTTTCGATCTGATCGTTTCGCGGTTGGCTTTTCACTATGTCAATGACATCCAGCCCGTGCTGGCCGCCTGTCATGCGTGCCTGTCACCCGGCGGGCGCATCGTTTTCACCGTCGTTCATCCCGTTCTGACTTCGTACGACTCCGGGACTCGGGAGAAGCGCACTTCGTGGGTTGTCGATGACTACTTCGTCGACGGGCCGCGGGCGAGGAGCTGGATGGGCGGCACCGTCACCTGGTTTCATCGCACCGTTGAGGATTATGTGGCCGCCCTGATGAGGACGGGTTTTACCCTGACTTCTCTGCGGGAGTGCGCGCCCAGGGAGGATCGCTTCAACGGTGATGTCGCTGAACTGGCGCGTCGGCGTCGTGTTCCGCTCTTCCTGCTGCTTGCCGGTACGCGTACCGGATGAATGCTCTTTGCCGTTGAGGCCGGCCCTCCGTCCCGGAGATTCCTCTCTGCCTTCGAGGTCGCAACGCCGCACGGAGGCGGTTCCTCTCTGCCTTCGAGGCCGCGCCGCCGTACCCAGATGGTTCCTCTTTACCTCCGAGGCGCGGCGCCATATCGGGTGGTTCCTCTTTACCTCCGAGGTCGCGGCGCCATACCCGGCGGCTCCTCTCCCCTTCGAGGCCGCGATGCCGTACCCGGTGATTTCCGGTGCCTTCGAGGTCGCGATGCCTGGCTTGGCCGATTACTCGATCATGGTGTTGTCACAGCTGGGCCGGCGCGGGCTCTGCCTGTCAACGTGCGTGTACCTAATAGCGGTAGCGAGAACGGCAATGAGGTCCGGACGTCGGCGACCTCGTTGGTGATTTCGCATTGGGTGAGCTCGACGCCGTTCTGTGTGGCGAGGGCGGCGGCTCCGGCGCAGGCGCCTTCAGGGTTGATGATCGCTAGTTTGGCTGCTGCCAGGGCGCTGAGGTCGGCGGCGCCGTTCACGCGGTGGAGTGCCACGCGTACTGAGCCGACCGTGGCGAACGCGGTGGCGACCACCATCAAGAGGCCCATGAGGGCTACGCCCCAGAGTGTGGCTGAGCCTCTTTCCTTGGGATTGATCGGTGCCTCCCCTCTCCTGCTGAGTCTCGTTGCTTCGTGGCGCCCGCCCGTCGGCGGTGCCGCCTTCCTCACTGCATCAGGGATATCCGGGCTCGGTGTCGGCCGTAGCCGTTGCGGATATGCGGACCGCCGGTAGGGGCTGGGCCCAGGGCGGTCGTACTTCTACCGTGATCTCGACTCTTGTGGTCTTCGTTTCGCGGGTTACGGTCACCTGTGCGTCCGCGCGGCTGGCTGAGCGGGCTCGGGCGCTGACCTGCTCCAGTGGCTCGCCTCTGGCTGCGGCTCGCGCTGCCGCGCGGGCCGCGTCCACGCACTCGAACTGGGCGCCGACGGCTTGGATGGCCCACAACGCGGCTGCCAGGACGACCATGAGCGCGGGCAGCATCGCGGCGGTCTCGGCCGTGACCGACCCCCGCGATGCCGACCGCTTCGCGCCCATGGAGGTCCGCGGGTGGCGGAGGGTCATCCGTTGGCGGTTTTGAGTGCTCGGTCGATGAGCGATGTCAGCATTTCCTGGACCTCTGGGCTGCTCACTACCTTGAACAGGAGCGCGGCGAAGGCGCAGGCCGCGATGGTGCCCACCGCGTATTCGGCCGTCGACATGCCTCGCTGCCGGTTGACGGCCGCGAAGTGGAGCCATCTGTTGCTGCGCGAACGGCTGGGGCCGGATCGGGCACTCGTGGGTGATTCGTTTCGTGCGCCGGGCGGTGTGGGGATGTCCCTTGGCGGCTTGGCGGTTGGATGCGCTGATTCGGCGGTGTCGGGTGCTGTCGGGTTGTTTCGGGGTGTGTGGCTGCGGCTCTGAGGGATCTTGTCTGTTGTCTCTCTGCCTGGCGTCGTGTGGGGGCTCGGTTTCGAGGCGGCTTTGATGTCGTCTGGCGTGGTGGCGGGACTGTGCATCGTGCCTCCAGGTGGTGCTCGGAGCCGGGGTTTGTCCGGCGGGAGTCCTTAGGTTGGCGGAAGCGGGGTGGTGGCCGGTGGACCGAGCGGCGTTCTGTGGATTGACGATGGTCGGCAGTCCGTCCTTGTGGATAAGCGGTCCGTCCGCGCAGGCGAGTGCTCCTGCGGGAGGCGAACGGTCCTGCCGGTGGCGTCCTACGAAGGCGAATAGTCATGCCGGTGGCGAATCGTCCTACGGGAGACGAGTGGTCCATGCGGAAGCCGAATGATCTTGCGGGAGGCGTGTGGTCCTGCGGGAGGCGAATGGTCTTACGCGTGGCGAGTGGTCTCTCCTTGCCGGCGAGGAGTCCCTTCACGTGGGTGACCCTTGTCATGGGCGAGGAGTCCGTGCTCGTGGGCGAGAAGCCCGTGGGCGGTCCTCGTCGTGGGAAGTGTCTCGGGCGGCAAGCTGTCACGCCCTCGGAGCACCTCGGCGGGTGATCCGTCGCCGTCGCCAAGCCCGTCGGCAAGGGGCTTGCGGGTGATTTGCGAGATGCACTGCGATGGCGCGGCTCGTGAAAGACGGTCGCCTGTTGATCGGCAGCTCGGCTGGGAGCGGCGCGATCAGCTTGTCCTCTTCCAGGATTGGGTCGGCTGTGGCTCTACGGGATGACGATCGTGGCGGCCAGGCCGGCTATTACCGGGATGATTCCTAGCAGGACGAATGCCGGTAGGAAGCACAGGCCCAAGGGGGCCACCGCTTTTACGCCGACGCTTCTGGCGGAGGCTACGGAGGCGGCTCTGGCGGCGTCGCGGGCGTCGTCGGCCAGGCGAGTCAGGACATCCGCCACCGGGGCGCCGCTTTGAGCTGCTCGGCTCATGGCTCGGGAGAGCTGGGCCGTGGCCGGGTCCTTGGCGAGGGTGCCCCACGTGGGTTCGGGGTCGGCGCCGAGACGTAGCTGCGTGCTGACCCATTTCAACCGTTGGCCGAGTGGGCCGCCGATCGCTTCGGCGGCTATGTCTGTGGCGGCGCTCACCGGGCGGCCTGCGAGGAGGCATGCCGTCATCAGATCGGCGGCGAACGGAAGGTCGGCCGCGATTCGCCGGCAGTCACGGTGGGGCCGCTGAGCTTGCTTTTTGTGGAGGAATATCGCGACTGCTGGAGTGATCAAGATACCCGCGAGGGCTCCGGCGACGCCGCCGATCAGAAGGGCGAGGATCAGGCCTGTGCCTGCGGCGATGATGATCGTCTTGCGGGTGATGCGAGGTGGCGCCAAATCCAGCCAGGTCGGATGATGTGGCTCCTCGTTCTGGTTTTGCGCTCGTTGGTTCTCGGAGTGGAGTCTCTTCGGCGGGCGCAGGAGGGACAGGCGTTCCACTGGTGTTCTTGGTGAGAACCACAGCCAGGTGGACATGCCGGCGAACAATGCGGACAGCAACTGGAGCATCGGCCAGGTCCTATCAGGATTGGTACGTGACTCGGCTGTGGGTTCAGGCTTGTGCTTGAGCTGCCATGCGATTGGTCCACCACAGGCCGCAGGCGTCCAGGGCGATGCCTGCGATCACGCACATGAGGCCGGGCAGGCTGCCGAACAGGAAGTCCAGGGGGTGCATGTTCAGGGCCACGGCCATCAGGAGACCGAGGGCCGGGAGGACGGCGAGGAGCCTGGCCGTGGTGCGGGGGCCTGCCAACTGGGCGGCGACGTCCTGGCGATGAGCTTGGGCTGTGCGTAACGTGCTGCCGACTCGCTCGACCAGTGCGGCCAGGCCCGCGCCCACCGTGACACCCACCTCCCAGCAGGCTGCCAGTTGGCGTAGGCCCTCGCCTCCTTGGGGTGGGGCCGACGAGGTGAGGGCCGCGGAGACGTCGCCGCCGTCCCTTGCCGCCGCGATGACGGGACGCAGGGCTTCCGGGGCCGGGAGGTCCACGGCTGCTATTGCCCTGGTCAATGCCTCCCCCGGGGTGCGGCCGGCCGAGAGCTCCGCGGACAGGGCCTGGCATAGCTCTATTGACGCCCGGCGCCAGGACTCCGCTCGGCGTGCGGGCGTTGGGCGGGTGAGCAGCCTGCTCAGGGATCTCCGTTGGGGCTTCTGCCCGCCCACGGTCAGCCTGGCCAGGCGGGTTGTGGGAGTGTCGGGGGCTGTCCACAGCCATACGGCGCAAGCTGTGGACAACGCGGCTATCAGAGCGCTGGTCATCACGCTTCCTCCGGCGTGCACGCTGCGGCTATAAGGGGGCCGGTCATCGGGCTCCCTCCGGGCTGGACGCTGCGGCTATAAGGAGGCCGATCACCGCACCCCTCCCGGCTGGACGCTGCGGCTTTCAGCGTGCCGGTCATCGCCTGCTTCCGACGTGCGAACGGCGTTGCGTCTGGGACGACGGGACGATCCTGCTCGGCGTGGCGGCGGTGCACGATGGCAGGCGCCTCGAGGGCGCCTGAGCCGTGCTCGGGTGCATGGACATCGGCGCCCTGAGGACGCCGTCCGGTCCAGCCGAGCCGCCGCGCTCCGGCTGGGCCTTCATGGACGTGCTCTTTGCGACAAGGCCGCGTAGAGCCAGGCTGTCGCGCTCCGGCTGAGGTGGGTGGGCCCTCATGGATGTGCTCTTCGGGACAGGGCCTCGTAGGCCGGGCCGGGCCGGAAGTTTCCCTGGGTGTCGAAGGTGAGGGCGGGGATGGACTCGACGAAGCCGGTTGACGTTCTGGAGAGCAGGCAGATCTCAGCTATGCGGCGTCGGCCGTCCGGGCGGCCGCGGGTCAGGTGGATGACCGCGTCGAGCGCTGCGGCCAGCTGGCTGTGCACGGCTTCTCGGGTCAGGCCCGCCGCGCAACCCAGCGCCTCCAGGCGAGGTGGCACGTCGGCAGCAGTGTTCGCGTGAAGGGTGCCGCAGCCGCCCTCGTGACCCGTGTTCAGCGCGGCCAGCAGATCGACCACCTCACTGCCCCTCACCTCTCCCACCACCAGGCGGTCCGGGCGCATGCGCAGCGCCTGGCGTACCAGGTCGCGTAGGCCCACCCCGCCCGCGCCCTCCAGGTTGGCCGGGCGGGTTTCCAGGCGGACCACGTGGGGGTGGAGGGGGCGCAGCTCGGCGGAGTCCTCCACCAGGAGGAGGCGCTCTGCCGGGTCCGCCAGCGACAGCAACGCCGACAGGAGGGTGGTCTTGCCCGTGCCGGTGCCGCCTGTCACCAGGAACGCCAGCCTGGCTGTCACCATGGCGGTCAGCACCGAGATCGCGGACGGGGTGACCGTCCCCGCCGACACCAGATCTTCCAGGGTGAACGTGCGACGCGGCGGCAGGCGCAGCGACACACAGGTGCCGCCCGACGCCACCGGTGGGAGCACGGCGTGCAGACGGACGCCACCCGCGAGTCTGGCGTCCACGTACGGGGAGGCGTCGTCCAGCCTCCTGCCGGCGGCGGCCGCGAGGCGCTGGGCCAGCCTGCGGACGGCTCCGTCGTCCGTGAAGGTGACCTGGGTACGGCGTAGGCCGCCCCCGTCGTCTACCCACACCTCGCGGGGGCCGTTGACCAGGACGTCCGTTACGTCCGGTTTGGCCAGGAGCGGCTCCAGTGGTCCTGCGCCTATCAGGTCGGCGCAGAGCGCCCTGGCCACCGCGAGGATCTCCGCGTCGCCGTACACGGATTTCTCGGCTCTCAGAGCCACTGCCACCTGGGCGGCGCTGGGCTCGACACCCGCCCGGGCCAGACGTACGCGAACCGCTTCCACCAGCTCCGGCGAGACGGCGCCTTGGGATGAGGGCAGGATGGTCATGTCGGGAGGAGGTCTCGTAGGAGGGTGGTGCAGAGGGCACCCAGCACGGTGCGGGGGCCCAGTTTGGGGAGTTCGCCGCGGTTGAGGGTGGCGGTGAGCCTTGGCTGGTCAGGCAGGGTGCCGGCGGACGGGATGCCCAGCGAACCCGCGGCCGTGTCGTCATCCAGAACCCCTGGCCTGAGCACCGCGCGGATGTCGGAAGTGTGTTTGCGCGCTTCGCCCAGCACCTGGACGGTCGACAAGATGCCGCGTACGTCCGCCGTGGTCACCACCAACGTGGTTTTCGCTCTGGTCAGAGCCTCGATCGCGGCGGCGTCCAGGTGGCGTGGGAGGTCGACGACTATCAGGTCGAAGCCCCGCTGACCTGCCTCCAGGACTGAGCGCATGGCCTGGGCCGGGATCGCCGCCACCTCGCCTCTGTGGAAGGAGAGCACCGCCAGGTCGCCGAACGATGGCAGGGCCGCCTGAAGTGCGCTGGAGTTGATCCGGCCCTCGCGGGCCACCAGGTCTCCCCAGCGGGCGCCCGAAGCCTCCTCCTGGCCCAGGAGCGCGTCGATGCCTCCGCCGAGGGGGTCGGCGTCAACCAGCAGCGTGCGGAGATGATCCCCCGAGGCGCGCAGGGCCAGGCAAGCCGACAGGACGCTCGCGCCCGCTCCGCCACGTCCGCCGACCACGCAGATCACGGATCCCGAGCGGGGATCGGGCTCCATGGCGTCCGCCAACCGCTCCACCAGGTGGCGCTCGTCGTCGGGGAGCGCCACGACGGCCTGGGCGCCTACCGCCACGCATTTTCGCCAGCTGTCCGGGTCTTCGGCGGCTCGGGTGACGAGGAGGACCTGGTCTCGGGTGGGCGGTGAGGTCGCCGCCACGGCGTCTGCCTGGTCGGCGCCTACCGCGATCAGCGGGGCCAGGTTCCAGAACGGGCGGGCGTGAGCTGGGGCGTGCGCCACGTCGAGCTGGGCGCCTGCCGCGGCTGCTATGCGGACGAGGTCGTCGAGCAGGGCGTGGTCTTCGGTGATGACTAGCGGACGGTGCATTGCCGGGCTCCCTGGTGGCTGGGGTTGGGAGGCCAACGTTGCTGGAGGTGGATGGGATGGGGAGATGGTGAACGGGGTTCTGGGGATCGTGGGTTGCTGTTGTGGAGCGGCTGTGGATAACCGGCGCTTGCGGCCCGGGAATCTGCGAGGCGCCTCAGCGGGGTGTTGGTGCTGGAGTGATCGGGCGCGATCGCCGAAGGGCTCGGCGACGTGGGTAGTGGGTTAGTGCCGCTCTTTTGAAGACAGCGCGCTCCAAGCGATGGCCGGCGGCGGCCGAGGGCGATGGATGGGTCGCAACGGCGAATCTCCGGCTGAGGGCGACGGACGGCGCCACAACAGTGCCGTATCGGCGGCGCGGTGGCCCGGGGCGCCTTGGAGAAGGGCCAGGGGGTGGAAAAGGGGCGACCCCCGCCGGGGGGGAGAGCGGGGGTCGCCTCATCGGTCCGGCTCCGGGGGGGTAGAGCCGGTCCCGTTTCAGAAGAAAGCTTTCAACACTTCACCAGAGCCTGGCAAGGGACTGGCAAAGCCACCCGTGCACGGTCGCTCCAGTTTCGGGCGATACCAACGTATGCTGCCCGATCGACTCGAGTTTCGTCGAGGAGCAATCTCGCATTTTCGCCAAGTTTTTTGTCCACGGCATAACGATCACATAAAGGAGATCACTCTCCGTGATCGTCACGGGTTGGTAACCAGGTGGCCGGAGGTACTGGTGGAGGCATATGCCTGGCCTGGCCTCATAGGCGGGTAAAGGTCTTGCTCCAAGGGGTTCCCATCAGGGTGGATCCGGCATAGAAAGGAGTCACGGACCCCTTGTCCGGGTGCATCCACCGGGCACCCACGCGCGACCAGCCGCGGGAGGCGCGTCGTGACGGGCTTGACCCGCTCCGACGAATAGAGGTGCACGCTTGGTAACCCGGCGTGATGCACCGGCAGACGGCGTCTCTTGACTGAGACGCCGTCAGCTATGTCAGCACCCCCGCCCGCCGAGCGCTCAGCCCCTTTGCATGGCCTCGCAGATGGCGGTCGTCTCGCGCACTCCGAGGGTTACCGCGGAGGCACACTGCTGTACCCACTGCGCGACGCCCTCGGGGGTCCCGCTCAGGTACGCCCGCAGCCCGTCGGCATAGGCCACCTCCAGGTGCCCCACCTCCACGGCCACCAGGGACTTCGGGTCCAGCCCGTACTCCACCAGGGTCAGCCGCTCGGCCGAGCGCGCCACGATCCCGTCCGCCGTGCCGAAGGGCCGCAGTACGGCCAGCTCGGCGTGCACCACGGCGGCCAGCACGACCGCGGGCGCCTTGGTGGGCCGCTCCAGCAGGCCGAACAGCCCGTCTATGCGAGCCGCCGCCTCCGAGGCCCCCGGCGCGGGCCCCATGCCGAGCGGATCCGACGCCTCGTCCGTCAACCGCGGACGGCCCAGGGAAGGGTGCGGCGCGAGGCCGGCGGCCGCCACCGTGTGCAGGCGGGCGAGCACCTGTCTGGGCGCCGTACGCCAGGTCGAGCCCATCCGGCCCATCTCCGCCGACGCACGCAGCGCCCCCTGGACCAGGGGGTCGCGGACCTCGTCCCGGCGCAGGGCCTCGAGGGACACGTCCACGCCTTCCAAGCAGGCCGACGCCCGGGCGCCGCGCAGCGACGACTCCGCGGACACCGCCGGGCTGGCCCGGCGCAGGACGCGGTGGCGATACAGCCTGTCAACGGCCTGCCGCGCCGATTCCACGGCCTCGGCCACGCCGGGGAACTCCGCGATGACAGCCAATGGGTCACTCACGGGGACCGACCCTACCCGCGGGTACGGCCCGACCGTACCAGCCTCCCGAGAGCCGCGGCAGGGCCGAGAAAGCGGGGCAATCGAATATCGACAAGCCTTTATGGGTCCCCTCCCGATTTCAGGATGACAACATTTCAATAGCGTTTGTCATTCGACCTGATAAGCAGCGCCTGTCGGTACGGACCTGTCTAGACCTCTTGTGTGTGGAGCCTGTGAGCTGGTGAAGTGGGACACGACGTATCCAATCTGGCCATAGAAGGAGCAACGAAGTGGCCCCGGAGACCCCTGGCAACGAGACCCAGGCGCTGTCCAACCTGCTGCAGGAGAACCGCCGGTTCGCACCGCCGGCTGACCTGGCGGCGGCCGCGAACGTGACCGCCGCCGCATATGACGAGGCCGCCGCCGACCGTCTCGCTTTCTGGGAGCGCGCAGCCGAGCGGCTGACCTGGGCCAAACGGTGGGAGAAGACGCTCGAGTGGAATCCGCCGTTCGCCAAGTGGTTCACCGGCGGGCAGCTCAACGTGGCCTACAACTGCGTCGACCGCCACGTCGACGAGGGCCGCGGTGACAAGGTCGCCTACTACTGGGAGGGCGAGCCGGACGGCGACACCCGTACCCTCACCTACAACGACCTCAAGCGTGAGGTCAGCAAGGCCGCCAACGCCCTTCAGGAGCTGGGCGTCGCCAAGGGCGACCGTGTGGCCATCTACATGCCGATGATCCCCGAGCTGCCGGTCGCGATGCTGGCCTGCGCCCGCATCGGAGCGATCCACTCGGTCGTGTTCGGCGGGTTCTCGGCCTCAGCGCTGAAGAGCCGCATCGACGACGCCGACGCCAAGCTCGTCATCACCGCCGACGGCGGCTACCGCAGGGGCAACCCGTCGGCGCTCAAGCCCACGGTGGACGAGGCCGTCGCCGAGTGCCCCCAGGTCGAGCACGTCCTCGTCGTACGCCGTACCGGCCAGGACGTCGCCTTCGGCGACAAGGACGTGTGGTGGCACGACGCGGTCGAGCGCCAGAGCGACCAGCACACCGCCGAGCCCCACGACGCCGAGGACCCGCTGTACATCCTCTACACCAGCGGCACCACCGGAAACCCCAAGGGCATCCTGCACACCACCGGCGGCTACCTGACCCAGACCGCCTGGACCCACCACGCGGTCTTCGACCTCAAGCCCGACACCGACATCTACTGGTGCACGGCCGACATCGGCTGGGTGACGGGCCACTCCTACATCGTGTACGGCCCCCTGGCCAACGGCGCCACGAGCGTCATCTACGAGGGCACCCCCGACACCCCGCACCGCGGCAGGTTCTGGGAGATCGTGCAGAAGTACAAGATCACGATCCTCTACACCGCCCCCACGGCCATCAGGACGTTCATGAAGTGGGGAGACGACATCCCCGCGAAGTACGACATGTCCAGCCTGCGCATCCTGGGCTCCGTCGGCGAGCCGATCAACCCCGAGGCGTACGTCTGGTACCGCGAGCACATCGGCCACGAGCGCTGCCCCGTCGTGGACACCTGGTGGCAGACGGAAACGGGCGCCATCATGATCAGCCCGCTCCCTGGCGTCACCGCGGGCAAGCCGGGCGCCGCGATGCGCCCGCTCCCGGGCATCACCGCGGACGTGGTCGACGACCAGGGCAACAGCGTCCCGAACGGAGGCGGCGGCTTCCTCGTGGTCCGCGAGCCGTGGCCGTCGATGCTGCGCACGATCTGGGGTGACGACCAGCGCTACATCGACACGTACTGGAGCAGGTTCGACGGGATGTACTTCCCCGGCGACGGCGCCAAGAAGGACGAGGACGGCGACCTGTGGCTGCTCGGCCGCGTGGACGACGTCATGCTCGTCTCCGGCCACAACATCTCCACCACCGAGGTGGAGAGCGCGCTGGTCAGCCACCCGAAGGTGGCCGAGGCGGCCGTGGTCGGCGCGACCGACCCGGTGACGGGCCAGGCGATCGTGTCGTTCGTGATCCTGCGCGGCACTGCGGAGGAGAGCGACGACATCGCCGCCGACCTGCGCAACCACGTGGCCAAGACCCTGGGCCCGATCGCCAAGCCGCGCCAGATCCTGGTCGTGCCCGAGCTGCCCAAGACCCGCTCCGGCAAGATCATGCGCCGCCTCCTGCGCGACGTGGCGGAGAACCGCAGCATCGGCGACGTCACCACCCTGGCCGACAGCACGGTGATGAACCTGATCTCAGAGAAGCTCCCGTCGGCGAAGTCCGAGGACTGAGGCCGCGTAAAGGGCGTATGTCTCCATATAGGGACATACGCCCTTTACGGGTACGCTGATACCTAGGTGTGCCGGGAAGCCTGGTCGGCGTGACGACAGAGACATGCCGACAGAGAGACGTCCCATGCGTACCGCCACGAGCCGCCCTGCCCGCGCCCTCGCCGAAGCCCTCCGCACCGAGACCATCGGCGGAGTCATCATGCTCACCGCCACGGTCGCCGCCCTGGCCTGGGCGAACATGTCCCCCGACGGCTATGACGCGCTCCGCGAGACCCGGCTCGGCCCCATGGAGCTGTACAAGTGGGCCCAGAACGGCCTGCTGACGATCTTCTTCTTCGTGGCCGGCCTGGAGGTCAAGGAGGAACTGGTCCACGGCGAGCTGGCGAACGTCCGCAAGGCCGCCCTCCCGATCATCGCGTCCCTGGCCGGAATGGTCGTGCCGGCCATCGTCTACCTGCTGGTCAGCTGGGGTGCGCGCGACGCCGCCCGCGGCTGGGCGATCCCGACGGCCACCGACATCGCCTTCGCGCTCGCCGTGCTCGCCGTGACGGCCGGCGCGATGCCGGCGGCGCTCCGCGCGTTCCTGCTGACCTGCGCGGTCGTGGACGACCTGGGCGCGATCACGGTCATCGCCGTCTTCTACACCAGCCACGTCGACGTCCTCATGCTGCTCCTGGGGGCGGCCCTGCTGGCCGCGTACGGCCTGCTGCCGCACCAGAAGCTCACACTCGTGCCGCTGGGCGTGGCCGCCTGGTACGCCGTCGAGGCCAGTGGCGTGCACGCCACCGTGGCGGGAGTGGCACTGGGCCTGCTGACCCGTACGACCGCGAACCAGGGACGCTCCCCCGCGGAGGCGGCCGACCACTACTTCCGCCCGATTTCGGCCGGTCTGGCGGTGCCCGTGTTCGCATTCCTGTCGGCGGGGGTGAAGCTGGACGGATCCAGCCTGGGCGCTATCTTGTCCGATCGGGTAGTTCTGGGAGTGATAGCGGGACTCGTGCTCGGTAAGTTCCTCGGCGTGTTCGGCGGCGCCTGGCTGTCGGTGCGGCTCGGCCTGGCGAAACTGTCGGATGAGCTCCATTGGCGGGACATGGCGGCGGTGTCGTTGCTGGCCGGGATCGGGTTCACGGTTTCACTGCTGATCGGCGACCTGGCGTACGGCGACGACCGGCAGCGGGCCGAAGCCGTCACCACCGGGATCCTCGCGGCCAGCCTCGTCGCGTCGATCCTGGCGGCGGTGCTGCTTCACGTGAGGGTGCGCAAGCGTCGCATTGCACTGGATGATGTTTGACACGGCCGCCAGGCCTCGATAGGAGACGTTCATGCCGCAGACTCCCGAGGAAGAATCCCTGGGCTCGTTGGTCGCCCAGGCGAGCAGTCACATCTCGGACCTGGTCCGCTCGGAGATCGAGCTGGCCAAGTCCGAGCTCAGGTTCGACGCCAAGCGGGTCGGCACCGCCGGCGGCCTGTTCGCCGCGGCCGCCTTCATGGCGCACCTGTGCCTGATCCTCGCCTCTTTCGCGATCGCGTACGCGCTGGCCCTGGTGATGCCCATCTGGCTCGCCTTCCTCATCGTGACCGTGATCTACTTGCTGCTCGCGGGTCTGGGAGTGTTCCTCGGGATCAGGCGGCTCAAGGGGCTGGCCGGGATGAAGCGCACCGCAAGGTCGATCAAGGGGCTCAAGGAGATCGCCACGCCCGAGGACGAGGCGCTCCCCGCGCTCCGTCCCGATCGCGGGCCGGTGACACGCGATGGCACCTGACGAGTCGGTCGTACAGATCGAGGGGCCCTGGACGCATCGCGCGGTCCACGCGGGCGGCACCCGCTTCCACGTCGTCGAGGCGGGCGAGGGACCGCTGGTGCTGCTGCTGCACGGGTTCCCGCAGTTCTGGTGGACCTGGCGCAACCAGCTCGTCTCGCTACCGAAGGCCGGATACCGGGCGGTCGCGGCCGATCTGCGCGGCTACGGCGGCAGCGACAAGCCGCCGCGCGGCTACGACCTGCCCACGCTGGCCGCCGACGCGACCGGGCTGATCAGGGCGCTGGGCGAGACCGGGGCGATCGTGGTCGGGCACGACTGGGGCGGGTTGCTGGCCTGGACGATGGCCGTGCTCGACCCCAAGTGCGTGCGCCGGCTGGTCGCCGTGTCCGCCGCGCATCCGCTGCGGCTGCGCAGCGCGCTGCTCACCGATCTGTTCGGCCAGCTCAAGGCCAGCGGGCAGACGTTCGGCCACCAGTTGCCGCTGCTGCCGGAGCACCGGCTCAGGCGCCGCGAAGCGGCCCTGGTGGGCCGGCTGCTGGACGAGTGGTCGCGCCCTGGGTGGCCCGACCCTGAGACCGCGCGGATCTACCGCGAGGCGTTCCGCATCCCTGCCGTGGCACACTCGGCTCTGGAGTACCACCGCTGGTTCGGCCGCTCCCAGCTGCGCCCCGACGGCCGCCGCTACGCCAGGGCCATGCGCACCGAGATCGAGGCCCCCACGCTGCACCTGCACGGGGCGCTCGACCCGCGCCTCCTGCCACGTACGGCGCAGGGTTCGAGCCGCTATGTGGCGGCTCCGTACCGGTGGCGGCTGCTCGAAGGAGCCGGCCACTTCCCCCACGAGGAGATCCCCGACGTGTTCGACACCGAGTTGCTCGGCTGGCTGGCCGATCCGGAGCCCGACCGATGAGAGACCGCGATTCCGAGGGCAGGCCGCGTAGCGCCAGGCCGCGCGACGCGTACGGCAGGCCGCTCCCCTACGGCGAGCCCGGCGTGGCCAGGGTCCCCGACGACTACTCGCCCACCACAGAGCAGGCCCTGGCCGACGGCCGCCGCTTCCTGAGCGAGGGCCTGCCGTTCAACGCGCACGAGGTGTTCGAGGGCCGCTGGAAATGCGCTCCCGAGGAGGAGCGCGACCTGTGGCAGGGCCTCGCGCAGATCTGCGTCGGGCTGACGCACCTCCAGCGCGGCAACGGGCGCGGGGCGGTGACCCTCTTCAGCCGGGGCGCCGCCAAGGCCCAGGGGTACGGCGGCGCGTACGACCCGGTCGGCAAGGCGGCCTCCGGCCTGAGCCAGGACAGCGACCCCGACGAGGCCATCGCCCTGATCCTGGACAAGCTCCCCGGCTAGCCGGCAGGGAGCGGGCCCTACGGGACGGTCAGTCGCACTGCTGGGTGCTGGCCTGCGTGGTGTCGTTTCTGCCCTGGGCCGCGTCGGGGGCGACCTCCTCGGCCGTCAGGACGTAGCCGGTGTCGGCCTCGTTGGTCGCGGCGGCGAAGATCACGCCGTAGACGCGGCCGTCCACCGTGAGCAGCGGGCCGCCCGAGTTGCCGGGCAGCACCCGGCCGCGGATCGCGTAGACCTTGCGCCGGACCGTGGTGTCGCGGTAGATGTCGGGCCCCTCGGCGTCGAGCTGGCGGCCGATCCTGGCCGGCTCGGCGGTGAACCCCTTGCTCTTGGGGAACCCGGCGATGATCGCGTTGTCGCCCCGCCCGCCGTCGCCGTCGAAGGCGAGCTGCGGCAGGCTCAGCCCGGGCACGTACAGGATGGCGATGTCGCGCCGCGGGTTGTAGCGCACGACGGTGGCCGCGTGCGGCGTGTTGTTGGAGTCGATGACCTGTAGGTCGCGGGTGACGCCCGCCACCACGTGGGCGTTGGTCATGATCCGGTCAGGAGCGTAGACGAAGCCGGTGCCCTCGATGTGCTTGTTGCAGCTCTCGGCGTTGCCCTGGACCTTGACGATGCCCCGGCGGGCCCGGCTCAGCTTGGCGCCCTGCAGCACGCTCTGATCGGGCGGCGGCACGTCGATGAGCTGGTCCGCGCCGATCGCGTCGAAGACGGGCGGGAACTCCGAGCGGTCGATGAACTTCTTGAACGGCTGCTGCCAGTCGCGCGCGGCCTGCGGGATCGCCTCGTCGACCGTGGTCAGCAGCGCGGAGTTCTTCACCTGGTCGACGAGCGGGGTGAAGGCCGTGGAGACGATCAGCGAGCCGATCAGCCAGGCGATGACCAGCACGGACAGTGCGCTGGAGAACGTGCCCCCGACCGCGTCGGCCACCCTGGCGGGCTCCCAGGTCACGTGGCTGCGCACGACGGCGCCGAGGGTCGAGGAGGCGAACTGGCCGATGGTGGCGGCGAGGAAGACGATCACGATGGCCAGCAGCGCCTGCGGTGTGTCGCCGCTGACCACGGCCTTGGAGATGGGCGGCGCGATGAAGACGCCGAGCACGGCTCCGCCCACGAACCCCACGAAGCTCATCACTCCGATGATGAAGCCCTGCCGGTAACCCGAGATACCGAAGGCGATCACGAGGCCGATCAAGATGAGGTCAAGCAGATCACCGCGCACGCTTCAAAGGTAACCAGGGATACGGTCAAGTGTGCACGTCTTCGGCCAGGACCGCGCTACAGCGTGTCTACCTTGGGCGGTATGCCGCCGGCCGAGGGAACTGTGCGCGATCTCATCGAGGCCGCTCTGTGCGACCCCGATCCTGACGGCCCCCTGCGCTGGCACGTGATCTCCGTGCTGCGCCAGCGCGGCGACCTGGAGTCGTTCATCGAGGCCCGCCGGCTGTGCGCCGGGGAAACCGTGACCGAACGCCTGCTCGGCGTGGACATCATGGGGATGCTGCGGCCGTTCGTGGACCGTACGCTGCCGGTCCTGCGCTACCTTGCCGCCAGCGAGGACGACGCCATGGTCCTCTACTCGGTGCTGATCGCCTTCGGCCACCTGGCCGACCCGCGGTCGCTGCCGTCGGTGATCGAGCTGGCCGGCCACGACGACGCGAGGGTGCGGTACGGCGCCGCGTACGCGCTGCAGCACGTGCTCGGCGACCCCCCTGACCGGGCGGGCCTGGAGACGCTGCGCGCATTGGCGGCCGACAGCGACAAGGACGTGGCGGGCTGGGCCTCACTCGGCGTGGCGCTGAGATCGGCCCGCTAGCTCCTGATCGTTTCCTGCGGGAGGTCCTCCACCCCGCGTGGGATCCCACGGGCGTTCGAGCCCGCCCTCGCGCAGCACGGTGTCCAGGACCATGGCCGTGAACCCCCACACGAGCATCCCCCGCACCCGGAACGCCGGCCCCGCCATCCCGCTGGGATGCCGCAGCATGACCCGGTTGCCGGGATCGACCAGCTCGGCGATCGGCACCCGCTCCACGGACTCGACCTCGCGGGGTGAGGCCGCGTGCACGGCGGACGGCTCGCGCCACCAGGCGATCACGGGCGTGACCCGGTTGTCGCTGTGGTTGAGGTACAGCTCGGGCATGGTGCACAGCACGTGGACCCCGGAGGGGTCGACGCCCGTCTCCTCCTCGGCCTCGCGCAGCGCCGCCTCGACGGGCCCTCCGTCGTCGGGATCCACGCCGCCGCCGGGGAACGCGGGCTGGCCGGCGTGCCTGCGCCCATGCGTGCTGCGCTGGATGAGCAGGACATCGGGACCCAGCGGCCCCTCGCCGAACAACATCAGCACCGCCGCGACCCGCCCGGCCCCGTCCGGAGGGCGCAGGTATTTGGGCACTCTGATCCGCTGGGCCTGCGCCGCCAGTATGTCGAGCCAGTCGGGCACTTCGGTCACGCATCCTCCAACACGCCGGGCCTCCGGGGACTTCCCTTGATCAGGAGAAGGGTCCGGACCTGACGAGCTTCGCGGCCTCGGCCGTCGCCGTGGGGCCGGTGCCGTACGACGGGCAGAGCGCGGCCAGCGGGCACACGCCGCACGCGGGCCGACGGGCGTGGCACATGCGGCGGCCGTGCCAGATCACCCGGTGCGAGAAGATCGTCCACTCGCGCCTGGGCAGCAGCTCCCCCACGGCGTGCTCGATCTTGACGGGATCGGTCTCCTCGGTCCAGCCGAAGCGGCGCACCAGCCGTTGGAAGTGGGTGTCGACGGTGAGCCCCGGCACGTCGAACGCGTTGCCCAGCACCACGTTGGCGGTCTTGCGGCCCACGCCCGGCAGGGTGACCAGGTCCTTCAGCTTGCCGGGCACCTCTCCGCCGTAACGCTCGCACACCGTCCTGGCCATGCCGATGATGCTGTTGGTCTTCGCGCGGAAGAAGCCGGTCGAGCGGATGATCTCTTCCATCTCGGACGGATCCGCGGCGGCATAGTCGGTCACCGTCGGATATTTCGCGAAGAGGATGGGAGTGACCATGTTGACCCGCTTGTCCGTGCACTGCGCGGACAGGATGGTCGCGACCAGAAGTTCTAACGGGTTGCCGAAGTCGAGCTCGCAGTGGGCCTCTGGGTAGGTCTCCGCGAGGATGCGGTTCATCTTGCGCGCCCGACGTACCAGTGCGAGCTGGGTCTCCGGCTTGCGCCCCGCCGCGTTCGTGCCCATGCCGCAAGACTAGAAGCTCTCGCGAACGATTGAACCCAGGACGGCCCTGCTCGCGTACAACCTGGCGACACAGGAGGCGGTGGCCATGAGCGGTCAGGGTGCGGTGCTGTCGGAGTTCGTGCGTACATCGGGGCCGCTCAACGGGCAGGCGCTGCATCGCCTGGCCCTGGCCTGCGCCTCCGCCGTGGCCAGACTGCACGCGCGGGGCAACGTCGGGCTCGGGCTCAGCCATGAGAGCGTCGCGCTCGGCGGCAACGGCCAGGTGCTGATCGGCTGGCGGCCCGGCGTCACGCCGGGCTCCGCGGCCGAGGACATGTGGGCCTGGGCCGACCTGGTGGTCTTCGCGGGGACCGGCCGCACTGACGGCGACACCGCCGCTCTGCCTCCCGCCCTGCGCCTCGCGGTACGGCAGTGCCGCCGGCCCGACCCCACGACCCGCCCCCGGGCGGCCGACGTACTGCGCGTGCTGCTCGGCCAATCGGTGGCCGCGGCGGTGGCCTCGGTGGACGACCTTCTGGCTTCCTGACGCCTCAGGAGAGGGCCGATACGCCCTGAAATCAGGGCATCCGGTAACTTTCCCCTGGATGCGACTCATCCTAAAAGCGCAGAACACTCCGGCATTCCCATAACCTGTGTGTGCCACGCGGAGTGGGGTGAGTCACAATGGCAGCAGAGGAGGCAGAGTGAACACCGAAGATGTGCTGGGCAAGGCCCCCCTGTTCGCCGCGCTGGACCGCGAGAGCGCCGCGGCGCTGCGTACGAGCATCACTGAGGTCCAGCTCTCCAAGGGACAGACGCTTTTCCACGAGAACGAGACCGGCGACCGCCTCTACGTCGTGCTGGAAGGCAAGATCAAGCTGTCCCGCACCTCACCTGACGGACGGGAAAACCTGCTGAGCGTGCTCGGGCCGAGCGAGATGTTCGGCGAGCTGTCGCTGTTCGACCCGAGGCCGCGCACGGCCTCCGCGACGGCGCTGACCGACGTGCGTCTGGCCGGGCTCGGCCACGACGACCTGCGGCCCTGGCTGACCGGCCGCCCAGAGGTGGCGCTCCACCTGCTGCGCGCGCTCGCCCAGCGACTGCGCCGCACCAACGACGTGCTGGCCGACCTGGTCTTCACCGACGTGCCGGGGCGGGTGGCCAAGCAGCTGCTCGACCTGGCCGAGCGGTTCGGCACCAAGACCGACGACGGTCTGCGGGTCCACCACGACCTGACCCAGGAGGAGCTGGCCCAGCTCGTCGGCGCCTCGCGCGAGACGGTCAACAAGGCGCTGGCCGACTTCGCCCAGCGCGGCTGGCTGCGGATCGAGGCCAAGGCCGTGGTCATCCTCGACATGGACCGGCTCTACAACCGGTCGAGGTAGTCGAGCTGGGCCACGACGGACATCTCGGCGGCGGCCCAGAGTGAGCGGTCGACGTCGGCGTACACGACCTTGACGATCTCGCGCGGCGTGCGCGCGCCCTGCTCGCGCGCCGCCCTGATCTGGTCGAGCCGTTCGCGCCTGTGGGCGATGTAGCCGTCGAGCGCGCCGATCGGGTCGGGCAGCACCGGGCCGTGGCCGGGCAGCAGCGCCCGCGCCTCCAGGCTCTCCGCGGCCGCTCTCAGCCGGTCGAGGCTGCGGAGGTAGTCGGCCAGGCCGCCGTCGCGGGCGATGATCGTGGTGCCCCTGCCGAGCACGGTGTCGCCGGTCAGCATCGCGCGGTCCTGCGGCAGCCAGAAGCAGAGCGAGTCGAACGAGTGGCCCGGCGTGCCGTACACGTGGATCTCCAGGCCGTCCACGGTGACCACGTCGCCGTCGGCGAGTCCCTCGTCGCCGAGCCGGTGTCGCGGGTCGAGCGCCCGCACGGGGGCGCGCACCATCTCCGCGAACCGCTTGGCGCCGCCGCTGTGGTCGATGTGCCCGTGGGTGAGCAGGATCTCGGTGACGCGACGCTCCCCCAGATGGTCGCGTACGCGGCGCAGGTGCGACTCGTCGTCGGGCCCGGGATCGACGACGACCACCTCGTGCTCGCCGATGACCCAGGTGTTGGTTCCGTCGAGCGTCATGACGGAGGGGTTGGGGGCGAGCAGGTTCTCGGCGTGTCGCGTACGGGAGCCGTCGGGCGTGCCGATGGGGATGTGCAGTCCGCTCACCTGGTCACCAGCCGCATCTCGCCCTCGATCTCGACGGCCCTCGGCATGATCGGCACGATCTCCCGGCGCTCGGCCAGGACCCCCGCCACGCTGTCATGGGCCGACAGCTCGGTCAGCGTACGGTAAGTGGGCGGCATCAGGAAGATCTCGCCCTGGTGCGCCAGCTCGATCGCCTCCGCCGGGCGTTTCCAGGCCACGTGGTCGGCCTCACCGCCGACGTCACGGGTGCGCTGGCCCTCCGGCAGCACGGCGACGAAGAACCGCGTGTCGAAGCGTCTGTGCTCGATCTCCGGCGTGATCCAGTGGGCCCACGGCTTGAGCAGGTCGGACCGGAGCACCAGGCCCCGCCTGGCGAGGAAGTCGGCGAAGGACAGGCTCCTGTCGATCAGCGCCACCCGGTCCGACTCCCAGTCGTCCCCCGTCGTGTCGGCGACCACGGAGTCGGGCCCGGGACCGGCCAGCAGCACGCCCGACTCCTCGAACGTCTCGCGCACGGCCGCGCACACCAGGCCCCGCGCGACCTCCTCGCCGGCGTTGAAGACCGCGCCCCACTCCGCCGGTGACGGGCCGGCCCAGGCCACGGCCTGGTCGGTGTCGCGGACGTCCACCGAGCCGCCGGGGAAGACGTACGCGCCCGCCGCGAAGGCCATCGTGGACTTCCGCCGCAGCAGGTAGACCTCCAGTCCCTCTCGCAAGATGACGACTGTGGCGGCATCGCGTGTCGGGACCGGCTCGACCCGCCCCGCGAGGAGGTCCCGCGCCCGCGCGGCGAGCTCGGCTGGAAGCAGCAACCCGGTCACATCGGTCATAGTGCCTCAGGCTACTTCGGCGATAAGCTCCACTTCCACGGGTGCGTCCAGCGGAAGGGCCGCCACGCCCACCGCGCTGCGGGCATGCCTGCCCGGCTCGCCCAGCACCTCGGCGAGCAGCTCACTGGCGCCGTTGCCGACCTTGGGCTGCTCGGTGAAGGCCGGATCGCTGGCCACGAACACCACGACCTTGACGATGCGCACGACCTTCCGCAGGTCGCCCACCTCGGCCTTCAGCACGGCCAGGGCGTTGAGCGCGCAGATGCGGGCCTGCTCCGCGCCCTCCTCAGTGGTCAGGTCGGCCCCGACCTTGCCGGTCCTCTGCAGCTTGCCGTCGACGAACGGCACCTGCCCGGAGGTGTAGACGAGATTTCCCGTGCGCACGGCAGGCACGTAGGCCCCCGCCGGCGCCGGCACCTCGGGCAGCTTCAGGCCCAGATCCGCGATCTTCTGCTCCGGCGTCACTGCTTCTCCCGCTTGAAGTAGGCCACCAGCTGCTCGGGCGAGGCACCCTGCACGATCTGGACCAGCTCCCAGCCGTCGGAGCCGAAGTTGTCCAGGATCATCTTGGTGTTGTGGATCAGCAAGGGGGCCGTGAGGTACTCCCATTTCTTCATGAGGGCCAGAGTAGGCCCTGAGACCCGCAGCCTGTGGCGCACCGCTGAACGCGGCGCACCATAGTGTGAGCAATCTCAAAGGGTGGTCCTCGGCTCTCCGCAAGTGACCCTTCGGTAGCCTCGAGTCGTGGAGTCTCCGGACACGGATTGGGCCGGCGTGCGGCTGCATGTGGTCACAGGCAAGGGCGGCACCGGCAAGACGACCGTGGCCGCCGCTCTCGCGCTCGCCTTGGCCGCCGGCGGCCGCAAGGTGCTGCTCGTCGAGGTAGAGGGCAGGCAAGGCATCGCGCAGATCTTCGATCTGCCACCGCTGCCCTACGAGGAACGCAAGATCGCCGTCGCGCCCGCCGGCGGCGACGTGTACGCGCTGGCCATCGATCCCGAAGAGGCCATGCTCGACTACATGGAGATGTTCTACGGGATGCGCAGGGCGGGCCGGGCGCTGACCAAGATGGGCATCGTCGACTTCGCCACCACCGTGGCCCCCGGCTTTCGCGACGTGCTCGTCACCGGCAAGACGACCGAGGCCGTGCGCAGGCGGGGCAAGAACGGCCGCAGGGTCTATGACGCGGTCGTCCTCGACGCGCCGCCGACCGGTCGCATCACGCGCTTCCTGAACGTCACCCAGGAGGTGGCCGGCCTGGCCAAGGTCGGGCCGATCAAGAACCACTCCGACCTGGTCAACGGAGTCGTGAAATCTCCCGAAACGGCCGTGCACTTCGTGACACTGCTGGAGGAGATGCCCGTCCAGGAGACCCTTGACGGCATCTCCGAATTGCGATCAGCGGGGCTCCCCGCTGGTGGAATTTTCATCAATATGGTCCGCGAATCACTGCTCCCGCAGGCCGCTCTTGACACTGCTGTCAACGGCCGATTCGACACCGGGGAGCTCGTGCTCGGACTCAAGGCGGCCGGGGTGGCCGACGGCGCGGAGGCCTCGGCGTTCGCCGAGGCGCTCGCGGAAGAGATCGTCGAGCACGCCCGCCGCACCGAGCTGGAGAGCGCCGAGCGCGACTCGCTGGCCGAGGCGGGGCTGAAGAGCTACGAGCTGCCGCTGCTGGCCGACGGCGTGGACCTGGCCGGCCTCTACGAGCTGGCAGAGAGCATGCGCACCCAAGGAGCAGCGTGAAGAAGCCGGCAGCGCTCGACATCGACGCGATTCTCGACGACCAGGGCACCAGGATCATCGTCTGCTGCGGCTCCGGCGGCGTGGGCAAGACCACGACCGCGGCGGCGCTCGGGCTGCGGGCGGCCGAGCGCGGCAGGTGCGCGGTCGTACTCACCGTTGACCCCGCGCGGCGCCTGGCCCAGTCGATGGGGCTGACCGAGCTGGACAACACCCCGCGCCTGGTCACCTCGCCCGATGGCGGCGGCCAGCTCTACGCCATGATGCTCGACATGAAGCGCACGTTCGACGAGATCATCGAGGCGCACGCCGACCCCGAGCGGGCCCGCCAGATCCTGTCGAACCCCTTCTACCAGTCGCTTTCCTCCAGCTTCTCCGGCACGCAGGAGTACATGGCCATGGAGAAGCTGGGCCAGCTCCGCCGCTCGGACGAGTGGGACCTGATCATCGTGGACACGCCGCCATCGCGGTCCGCGCTCGACTTCCTCGACGCTCCCGAGCGGCTCGGGCGCTTCCTCGACGGGCGGTTCATCCGGCTGCTCACGGCGCCCGCCAAGGCCGGAGGACGCAGCGCGTTCCGGCTGCTCAACGCCGGGTTCGGGCTGATGGCAGGCGTGATGACCAAGCTGCTGGGCGCGCAGGTGATCAAGGATCTGCAGACGTTCGTGTCCGCCCTGGACGCCGTCTTCGGCGGGTTCAGGCAGCGGGCCGAGATGACGTACAAGCTGCTGCAGGCCCCCGGCACGGCCTTCCTGGTGGTGGCCGCGCCCGAGCGGGACGCCATGCGGGAGGCGTCCTACTTCGTCGAGCGGCTCGCCGAGGAGCGCATGCCGCTGGCCGGCCTGGTGGTCAACCGCGTGCACATGTCACCCGCCACGGTCCTCTCAGCCGCCCGTAGCGCCGCGGCCGCGGAAGCCCTGGAGTCGCGGGGTGAGCACGAGCTGACCGCCGCCGTGCTGCGGCTGCACGCCGGGCGTATGCAGCTCGCGGCCCGCGAAGGCCGTGAGCAGGAGCATTTCATCTCGGCCCACCCCACGGTGCCCGTGGTGCAGGTTCGCGCCATGTCCGAGGACGTCCACGATCTCACTGGTCTGCGGCAGATCGGGGCCCTGCTGGCGAGCGCATAAAAAGTACGGCCGGCGGACGGCGCCGGCCGTACTCGGCTCGCCGGGCTTGACTCAGCCCGCGATCAGCTCGTTGGTTCGTTCGTACTCTTCCTTGGCCGACTCGAGCAGGTCGCGCCACGAGTCCACGTCAGGCCGCCGTCGAAGCAGTGCACGCCGTTCGCGTTCGGTCATACCGCCCCACACCCCGAACTCGATGCGGTTGTCCAGTGCATCGGCGAGGCATTCAGTACGGACCGGGCAGCCACGGCAGATGAGCTTGGCCCTGTTCTGCGCGGCGCCCTGCACGAACAGGGCATCCGGATCCGCACCCTTACAGGCGGCACGGGAGGTCCAATCCGTGATCCACATTGTTCGACCCCACTCCCCTTAGGTGGTCAGTCGTCATTTGGGGCCGACGGGCGCGGGCGCCGAGCCTCCGTATTCAGTTGCCGCAGAGGAAGAACGTACGCAACTTCACGTTCGGGCCGACAGACCCCAGAGGACCAATTTCTCGCGGCAGTCTTGACCGGGAATGACTAGTCACCCCCATCAGTCAAGGTGAAATGGTGTCGTGCTACCGGAAAGGTCAGAGTTTCGACGTACCCTTGGTAGCGTGCAAGCGCAGCGCAAAGATCGCTCCAACCCTGTCCTCGGCATCCTGCGTCTGATCATCGCGGGAACCACTGCCGGGGTGCTCGCGGCCGCCGTGGCCCTTCCCGCGGTCGGCGGGGCGGGGATCTCCACGAAGAGCGCTGTGGAAAGCCTCAACCTCAAGCCCGAAGAGCTCGACGAACCCCCTCTGCCCGAGCGCACGCTCCTGAGGGACGCGAACGGCAAGCAGATCGCGCAGTTCTACTACGAGAACCGCCAGTCCGTGCCCCTCGACAAGGTCGCCCCGATCATGCAGACGGCCCTGATCGCGATCGAGGACTTCCGTTTCTACCAGCACGGGCCGATCGATGTTGAGGGAACGGCGAGAGCTCTCCTCAAGAATTTCTCGAGCGGCGGCGTGATGCAGGGCGGCTCGTCCATCACGCAGCAGTACGTCAAGCAGGTGCTGCTCAACAAGGCCGAGACGCCCGAGGAGCAGCAGGCCGCCATCGCCCCGACGCTCTCGCGCAAGCTGTCGGAGCTGCGCTATGCGATGGCCATCGAGAAGAAGTACACCAAGAACCAGATCCTCGAGAAATATCTGAACATCGCCTACTTCGGCGCCGGCGCCCACGGCGTCCAGGCCGCGGCCAGGCGCTTCTTCGACAAGCCGGCCTCCGAGCTCAACCTCGTAGAGGCGGCCACGCTCGCCGGCGCCGTACAGAACCCCGCCAGGACCGACCCGAGCGTCGGCCCCGAGTCGCGGGAGCGGCTCCTGCAGCGGCGCAACACCGTGCTCGACCGGATGGCCCAGATCGGCAAGATCTCGCTTCAGGAGGCCAACGAGGCCAAGGCGAAGAAGCTGGGCTGGAAGAACATCAAGGCGCCCGGCGGCTGCGAGGCCAGCAAATTCCCGTACTTCTGCCTCTACGTCCAGTACGAGATCCTCAACAACGAGGACTTCGGGAAGAACCAGGACGAGCGCAGGAAGCTGCTCCAGCGCGGCGGCCTGGAGATCAAGACCACGATCGACCCGAAGATGCAGGCCGCCGCCGAGAAGGCGATCAAGAAGTACGTCTCCAAGAAGGACAAGCCCGTGGCCTCGCAGGCCATGGTCGTTCCCGGCACCGGCGAGATCAAGGCGATGGCCGCCTCGCGGAAGTTCGGCGGGAGCAAGAAGAAGAACGAGATGAGCTACAACATCGTGGCCGACGCGGCGCACGGCGGCGGGCGCGGGTTCCAGCAGGGCTCGACGGCCAAGGTCTACACGCTGGCCACGGCGTTGGAGGAAGGGCTCAAGTACGGCGACGGCTTCCCCGCCCCCGCGGGCTACACGGCCGGCGGCTACAGCACGTTCAAGAACTGCAAGGGCGAGAACGTCGGCGACCCGTCCCACACCGTGCGCAACTCCAGCGAGGGCGGCGGCGGCTTCAAGACGCTCGAGACCGGCACCTGGGGCTCGGTGAACACGTTCTTCCTCAGGCTGGAGCAGGAGGTCGGGCTCTGCAGCGTGGTCAAGATGGCCAAGAAGCTCGGGGTCAAGCGGGCCGACGGTGACAAGCTGTCCGAGGTGGAGACGTTCACGTTGGGGGTCAACGAGGTCGACCCCGTGACGATCTCCAGCGCGTACGCGGTGTTCGCCTCGCGCGGGCAGTACTGCAAGCCGCTCGCGATCACGGAGATCAAGGACAGGAACGGCAAGGCCAAGCAGTACAAGCCGAAGTGCTCGCAGGTGCTGGAGGAGGAGGTCGCCGACGCGGTCAGCGGCATCCTGTCCGGGGTGTTCACCAAGGGCACGATGCGCGAGGTGGGCGGCATCGGGCGGGACGCGGCCGGCAAGACGGGCACGACCGACAACTACATGTCGGCCTGGTTCGCCGGCTACACCCCCAACCTGGCCTCAGCCGTCAGCCTGGGCGACCCGCGCGGCACCTCGTCCCACAAGCTGATCGGGATCACGATCGGGGGGCGGTACTACTCGTACGTGTACGGTGCCTCCATTTCCGGGCGGATCTGGAAAGACTCGATGATGTCCGCGCTGAAGGGGGTCGAGCCGACGGAGTTCACCCCGGTGGACAAGTCGCGGTTCGGCGGATGCACGGAGAACTGCGCGCCCAAGCCGCCCAAGAAGAAGGACAACAAGGACGGGCAGGGGCCTACGGACGGCGGTGACCCGTTCGACATCTTCAACCCGCCGAACGGGGACCAGCCGGGTAACGGGCAGGGCCACGGGCGCGGGCGGTAGGTCACCGGCCCCGTCGTCACGACCGGCCGCTGCCCAAACCGCTACTTGCCCGCCAGACGCGCGCGAACGGCCGCGGCGACGCGTCCGCCCTCGGCCCGTCCCGCGATCTTCGGGTTGACGACCTTCATGACCTGCCCCATGGCCTGCGGCCCGGCAGCGCCGGTCTCCGCGACGGCGGCGTCGACGATGGCCTCCAGCTCCTCGTCGGAGAGCTGCGCCGGAAGGTACTCCTCCAGCACCGCCTGCTCGTCCAACTCGGCCTGCGCCTGCTCGGCCCGCCCCGCGTTCCCGAACGCCTCGGCCGCCTCCCGGCGCTTCTTGGCCTCCTTGGTCAGCACCTTGATGATCTCGTCGTCGGTCAGCTCCCTGGCCTCCTTGCCGGCGACCTCCTCGACGTTCACCGCGGCCAGTGCCATCCGGATCGTCCGGAGACGTAGCTCGTCCCGGCTCTTCATGGAGGCCGTCAGGTCGGCCTTCAGCTTGTCCTTCATTGCGCTCATGCGGTCCATCTTGCCGTCTGCGCGGACCGGCGCGGACGCCTCGCGCCGGATGTCGGGCATCATGAGTACGTGAGAAAAGCCGTCGCAGTGCCACTGTCCATGCTTGGTCTCGGCCTCGCCGGGCTGGGTTACGCCTCTGTGGTGGAGCGCAACTGGTTCCGGCTGCGCCGCTTCGACGTGCCCGTGCTGGAGCGCGGCCAGCGTCCCGTACGCGTTCTCCACCTCTCCGACCTGCATCTGACGCCCCGCCGTACGATGCTCATCAACTGGGTGCGCTCCCTGGGCGCGCTGAAGCCGGACCTGGTCGTCAACACCGGCGACTCGATCGCCCACCCGGACGCCGTCCCCTCACTCCTGTACGCCCTGGAGCCCCTGCTCTCCCGCCCGGGCCTCTTCGTCTACGGCTCCAACGACCTTTACGCCCCGAAGCCCAAAAACCCGGCCCGCTACCTCTGGCGCACGTCCAAGAACGAGCGCCGCCAGCACATCCCCACCCTGCCCTGGGAGGAGCTGGGAGCGGGCATGGCCGCCGAGGGCTGGCTCGACATGAACAACACCACGGCCCGCATCAAGGTGGGCGACCTGGACGTGGCGGTGGCGGGCATCCACGACTCCCACATCTCCCGCGACCGCTACGATCTCGTGGCCGGTCCCGCCCCCGCGGACGCCGACCTCCGCCTGGGCGTCATGCACTCACCCGAGCCGCGCAACATGACCCGCTTCGCCGAGGACGGCTACCAGTTCCTGCTCGCCGGCCACACCCACGGCGGCCAGCTCTGCATCCCCTTCTACGGCGCCCTGGTCACCAACTGCGGCATCGACCGGGCCAGAGTCAAGGGCCTGAGCCGCCACGACAACGCCTGGCTCCACGTCTCCGCGGGCCTCGGCACCTCCCCGTACGCCCCGGCCCGCTTCGCCTGCTTCCCGGAGGCATCGTTGCTCACGCTCGTTCCCCGCCGCTGACACGGTCACAAGTACCTTGGGAGTCCGCTAGACTTTTCCAAGCACGCGCAAGACGGCGTGCACCGGGGTGTAGCGCAGCTTGGCAGCGCGCTTCGTTCGGGACGAAGAGGTCGTGGGTTCAAATCCCGCCACCCCGACAGAGTTGTCGCAGGTTAAGGGCCTGGTTCTCAAGATTGAGAGCCGGGCCCTTGATCATTTGACCGTCATTTGACCGTCCGTATGAACGCCTCTCCATGGCATTGGCGGGTTCAAATGGGTTTCCGGGGGCACCTGATCCATGCGCGTGCCGACGAGCAGCAGAAGCCCCGTTCAGACGCCCCATGGCCCCTCCCGACGTGTCGGGACAGCCGTCGAGGAGGCGGGATGGCGGGTGCTGGCGATGATGCGCGCGACCGCGGCAATGACAAGAGCCGTCGGCGCCACAGCCCCGCCGAGATCTTCAAACGGAACAAGCCGATTACGGGGTCAGGGTGGCCGTTTCCCACCCAACCGTGCTGCAGTTCCTCCACGACGAGGGCTACCGGCGGATGATCCGGCCCGTCGATGCCATGTACCCCTGGGGGTATCCTGGGCCCGGAGGTGGTTGGGGTGGAGATGGACGCGACCGTCCTGGGTGACGCGCTGACCCGGTTGAAGCGGGCTCATGGCCAGCTGGGCGGGGTGATCGCGATGATCGAGAACGCCGAGGACTGCGAGAAGGTGTTAACGCAGTTGGCGGCGGTGTCCAAGGCACTTGACCGGGCCGGGTTCAAGATCATATCGACCGGGTTGCAGCAGTGTCAGGTGGCGCGCGAGCGCGGCGAGACGCCGCCGATCAGTCCTGAGCGGTTGGAGAAGCTGTTCCTCGCTCTTTCGTGACCTCTTGATGGGGAAGGCGGGTGCGCTCGTCTGTCGTCAGGATACCCCCCCGGGTATTTGAAAGGAGTGTAAAAGATGACGATTCAGGTCGAGGTGATCGAGACCTCTTCCTTGGGCGATCGCAGTTACCTGGCCCACGACGGGCGGGTCGCGGTGGTGATCGACCCGCAGCGCGACATCGATCGCGTCCTCGCCCTGGCCGGACGGCTGGGCGTGCGTGTCACCCAGGTGGTGGAGACCCACCTGCACAACGATTACGTCTCCGGCGGTTTGGCGCTGGCCCGGGTGAGCGGAGCGGCGTACCTGGTCGCCGGGGCCGAGGAGGTCGCCTTCGACCGGGTGCCGGTCGCCGATGGCGATCGGATTGCCGTTTCCGGGCAAATGTGGCTGGAGGCGGTGGGTACGCCGGGGCACACCTTCCACCACCTGTCCTACGTGCTGGCCGGTCCAGGCGAGCCGGCGGGGGTGTTCACCGGGGGGTCGCTGCTGTTCGGCAGCACCGGGCGTACCGATCTCCTGGGCGCCGAGCACGCCCGGCCCCTGGCCCGCCACCAGCACGCCTCCGCGCGGCGACTGGCCGATCTGCTGCCCGACGGTGCGCGGATCTGGCCCACGCACGGGTTCGGCAGCTTCTGCGCGGCCACGCAGTCCGACGCGGTCGGCTCGACCATCGGCCGGGAGAAGGACGTCAACGCGGTGCTGCAGCTGGAGGCTGACGACTTCGTCGCCCACGTCCTGGACGAGCTGGACGCCTACCCGGCCTATTACGCCCATATGGGGGCGCACAACGCCGCCGGCGCGGAGCCGATCGACCTGACCCCGGTGCGGCCGGCCGACAGCGCGGAGTTGCGGGCCCGCGTCCAGGCCGGCGAGTGGGTGGTGGACCTGCGCTCTCGCAAGGCCTTCGCGCACCGGCACCTGGCCGGCACGCTCAGCTTCGGCCTGGACGGGCCGATGGCGACCTGGCTGGGCTGGCTGGCCCCCTGGGGCGCGCCCGTCACGCTGCTCGGCGATTCGGCCGAGCAGGTCGCCGCCGCCCAGCGCGAGCTGGCCCGCATCGGCGTCGACCGCCCGGCCGCCGTAGCGACCGGCACGGTCGAGCAGTGGGCCGGGCACGACCAGGATCTGCTCACTGGGTTGGCCACCGCGACCTTCGCGGACCTGGCCGCCGCCCACGCGGGCCGCCCGGCCGGTGATCTGCCCATGCCCGGTGTGGTGCTGGACGTGCGCATGGGCAAGGAATGGCGCGCTGGCCACGTGGACGGCGCCGTGCACATCCCGCTCCCAGCGCTGCCGGAACGCCTGGGCGAGGTGCCGGAAGGAACGGTGTGGGTGCACTGCGGCACCGGCTACCGGGCCGCGGCGGCCGCGAGCCTGCTGGCCCGCGCCGGCCGCCGCGTGGTGCACATCGACGACACCTACGCCCGAGCCGCCGACGCCGGGCTACCTATCACCACCACACCTGAACAGGAGACCTCTTGACCACCATCGACACCGCGGCGCTGGGGCACCTGCTGAACTCAGGCGACGCGCCACGGCTGATCGACGTGCGCACTCCCGGCGAGTACGAGGCCGCACACGTCCCCGGCTCTCGTAACGTCCCGCTGGACCTGCTGCGCGAGCACCGCGACGAGCTGCGGCCCCACCTGGACGAGCAAGCGGTGCTGATCTGCCGCTCCGGGCAGCGCGCCACCATCGCCGCCCAAGCCCTGACCGACGCGGGGCTACCCCACATTCGGGTCCTCGAAGGCGGGCTCGTCGCCTGGCAGGCCACCGGCGCGCCCGTGGAGACCGGGCGCCCCCGCTGGGATCTCGAACGCCAGGTCCGCCTGGTCGCCGGCTCCGTCGTGCTGGTCTCGATCCTGGCCAGCGTCGCCTTCCCGGCGGCCAAATGGTTCGCGGCGCTCATCGGCGGCGGCCTGGTCTTCGCCGCGGTCTCGGGTACGTGCGCCATGGGCATGGCCCTAGCCAGGTTGCCCTACAACCGCGGCCCGCGTACCGACTTGGCAAACGTGTTGAGCGGCCTGACCACAGAGAAAAGAGGCGCGTGAGCCGTCAGCACGGTGCCCCCGCGGCGGGCGGCGGAGACTGGCCGTGCTAGCCGCGCTCGGCCTGGGCCTGATGATCGGCGTGCTGCTCGGCCTGCTGGGCGGCGGCGGATCGATCCTCGCCATGCCCGCCCTGATCTACGGCGCGGGCATGCCACTGGCCTCCGCAGTCCCGGCATCACTGCTGGTCGTGGGAATCTCCTCGGCCGCCGCCGCGCTCCCCCGGATCCGCGCAGGGCAGGTGCGCTGGCGCATCACCGCGGTGTTCGGCGCCGCGGGCGCGACAGCGGCGTTCGGCGGCGCCGCCCTGAACCGGCTGCTGCCCGCCCAGGCCGTGCTGATCGGGTTCGCCGCGCTCATGATGGCGGCCGGCTGGCGGATGCTCGCCGAGCAGGCCGTACGTGGCGGGGCGTGCGCGCTGCCCGGCGGCGCGGTGAACTGGCGCGGCTGCCTGCCCAAGGCCGTCGCCGCCGGGGCGGCCGTGGGCCTGCTGACCGGCCTGTTCGGGGTCGGCGGCGGCTTCCTCGTCATCCCGGCGCTGGTGCTCGGGCTCGGGCTGCCGATGACGGCCGCGGTTGGCACATCCCTGCTCATCGTGCTGGTCAACTCGGTGGCCGGTTTCGTCGCCCACACCGCGGACGTCCGGCTGGACTACACCGTCACCGCGGCCTTCACGTTGGCCGCGGTGACGGGGGCACTGGCCACCGCCCGCCTGGCCCGTTTCCTCGACGCCGGACGACTGCGCCGATGGTTCGCCTATCTCGTCTTCGCCGTGGCCGCCTTCGTCGCCGCCCAAGCCCTGCTCAACCCTGTCACCGGCGTCGGATGACGTGCTGGTGTCGATGGACACGTCCCCGGGCCGAACGCGCAGGACTTCTGCTGGGTCGTGCACCACCCGCACCGGTCCGATGGCTGGCGGCCTGCCTGGCAAGGCACCTTGGACTCCGTACGCACGCCAGTGCCAGTGCACCGTCGCACACCGGCACCAAACTGGCGAGCCTGCCTCGCGACGGCGAAACACTGCCTTCCTGCGCGGACACGGCACAAATGGCACACTTCGGTTTGTCCGAAAGTTACCCCTTGGGGGTACTTGACGAAGTATGCGGGCCAGAGAGACCGTAGACCGGACGGCTGTACCCCCCAGAGGTATGAAGGGTCCACGCCATGATCCGCTCCTCACTCTCCATCGTCCTAATCGCCGCAGTCGCCGGATGCGGCTCCGGCCAAGCCCAGAGTGATCTCCTCCAACGAGTCAAGGCCGCAGGCGTCATCCGGGTGGCGCAGACCCAGGCCAACCCGCCATGGAACTTCCTGGAGAACGGCAAGCCCGCAGGCTATGACGTAGACGTGGCCAATGAACTGGCCAAGCGGCTCGGGATCGCCAAGGTCGAGTTCGTCCCCTCCAACTTTCAGAGCTTCATCGCCGGAGTCCAGGCGGGCAGGTTCGACGCGGTGATCTCGGGCCAGACCATCACCGACGAGCGGAAGAAACAGGTCGACTTCTCCCGCCCCTACGAGGTCAACGGCATCTCAATTTTCGTGGCGGCCGGGTCGAACATCGGCGGTCTGACCGATCTGAAAGGCAAGAAGGTCGCGGTCACCGCGGGCACGACCCAGGCCGCGTTCGCCAAGAAGTCGATCCCAGGCGCCGACATCAAGACCTACGACAACGCCACGCTGGGTCTGACCGAGGTGTCCAGGAGCCGAGCGGACGCCGCCCTGGTCTCCCGCTTCCAGGGCGCCTTCCTGGCTCAGAAGAACGGCCTCACGGTGAAGCCAGCGGGTCCTCTGCTGGAGTCGGAAGTCAACGGCATCTCCTTCGCCAAGGGTTCGACGACCTTCAAGCAGGCCGTGGACAAGGCCCTGGGCGACATGATCTCCGACGGGACGCTGAGCGCGATCTCGAAGAAGTGGCTCGGCGGCCTCGACATGGCCGAGCAGCTCAAGGGGGTCTGATGGACCTCCTGATCGACTTCCTGCCCGACCTGCTCACCGGTCTTGGCGTCACGCTCGTCCTGGGCGTGGTCTCGTTCGTCCTCGGTAGCGCGGTGGGCGCCCTGGTGACGCTCGCCCGCATCTCGTCCAGCCGTGTGCTGCGGGCGCTGGCCGCCGCCTACGTATCGGTGTTCCGGGGCACGCCTCTGCTCATCCAGGTAATGATCGTCTACTTCGGGCTCCCGCAGCTCGGGCTCGAGATCCCGCCCATCCCGTCCGCGATCATCGCCTTCACCTTGTTCAGCGCCGCCTACCTGAGCGAGAACTTCCGCGCCGGGGTGCTCGGCGTCGACAAGGGACAGTGGGAGGCGGCGGCCTCGATGGCCATGCCGTACTGGAAGACCCTGCGCAGGATCATCTTCCCGCAGGCGATCAGGATCGCGACCCCGGCCGTGGGGAGCAGGTTCGTCGCGCTGATGAAGGACACCTCGCTCGCCTCGGCGGTCACCGTCGTCGAGCTGACCCGGGTGGCCGAGGGCATCGGGACCTCGACCTTCCGCTATATGGAGGCGCTGTTGCTGGTCGGACTCCTGTACTGGGTGGTCAACACACTGCTGCAGATCGGCCAGCAGGCGCTGGAGCGGCGGATGAGGAGGGCGTACGCATGATCGTCAGCGTTCGCGGGTTGCGTAAGCGCTTCGGGGACCTGGAGGTGCTCAAGGGCGTCGACCTCGACGTGGGGCGGGGCGAGGTGGTCGTGGTCATGGGCCCGTCCGGCTCGGGCAAGACCACGCTGATCCGCTGCCTGAACCTGCTCGAGGAGCCGGAGGCCGGCACGGTCAGCGTCTGTGGCACCGAGCTGGCCTGCGGCGTGCGCCACCCGGCTGGGCAGCTCCGGGAGCTGCGCCGCCGTACCGCCATGGTCTTCCAGCAGTTCAACCTGTTCCCGCACCTGACTGCCCTGCAGAACGTCATGGAGGGCCCGGTTTCCGTACGGCGAGTCCCGCGTGCCCAGGCGGCGGCCCGAGGTCGGGAACTGTTGGCTCGGGTGGGACTGGCGGACAAGTGCGACTGCTACCCGGCGAAGCTGTCGGGCGGGCAGAAACAGCGGGTCGCCATCGCCCGGGCACTGGCCATGGAGCCCGAAGTGATCCTGTTCGACGAGCCCACCTCGGCGCTCGACCCCGAGCTGCACGCGGAGGTGCTCCAGGTTATGCGCGAGCTCGCGGGAGAGGGGATGACGATGGTGGTGGTGACGCACGAGACCGCGTTCGCGCGGGAGGTGGCCGACCGGGTCGTGTTCATGGACGGCGGTATGGTGATCGAGGAAGGGCCGCCGTCGCGGTTCTTCACCACGCCCGATCATCCGCGGGTCCGGGCCTTCCTGCGGCTGGTGGCCTCATGATCGACGTCGCTGCGGCCCGGGCGCTGACGCCCGGCGTCGGAAATGTCGCTCATTTCAACAACGCGGGATCCGCGTTGCCCTCGAGCGGTGTGCTGTCCACCGTCATCGACCACTTGCGGCTGGAAGCGGAAATAGGCGGATACGAGGCGGCGGCGAAGGTCGCCGATCAGCTCGCCGAGGTCCATGCCTCGGCGGCCCGTCTGCTGAACTGCGCGCCGGACGAGATCGCGGTCGTCGACAGCGCAACCCGCGCGTGGGATCTGGCCTTCTACGCGGTGCCGTGGCGGGCCGGCGACCGTATCCTCACCAGCAAGGCGGAGTACGCCAGCAACTTCATCGCCTACCTCCAGGTCGCCGAGCGTTTCGGGGTCCAGGTGGAGGTGGTGCCCAACGACGGGCTCGGCCAGATCTCCGTCGACGCTCTACGCCGGATGGCCGATGAGCGCGTCCGGCTCATCTCGCTCACGCACATCCCGACCAACGGCGGCCTGGTCAACCCGGCGGCACAGGTGGGCAAGGTGGCCGCGGAGGTCGGCGCGCTGTTCCTGCTGGACGCCTGCCAGTCTGTCGGCCAGCTCCCGATCGACGTCGCGCAGATCGGCTGCCATCTGCTGTCCACCACCGGCCGCAAGTACCTGCGCGCCCCCCGCGGCACGGGCCTGCTCTACGTACGCCGGGCGGCGCTCGACCGACTCGACCCGCCCTTCCTCGACCTCCACGGTGCCCGCTGGGTGGCGCCCGCACGCTACGAGGTGCAGCCGGGCGCGCGCCGCTTCGAGAACTGGGAGTACAGCGTGGCCGCCCGGCTCGGCCTGGGCGTGGCCATCGACGAGGCGCTCAGCTGGGGGCCGGAGAACATCCGGGACCGGGTCTACACGCTGGCGGACCACCTGCGGGAGCAGCTGACCGAACTGCCCGGCTGCCAGGTGCACGACCAAGGAGCCGAGCGGTGCGGCATCGTCACCTTCACCCTGGACGGCACGCCCGCCGACGAGGTCAAGGCACGGCTGGCCGCTCAGTCGATTAACGTCAGTGTGTCCCGCGCACCGTCGACGCGACTCGACATGACGGACCGCGGTCTGGAAGAGCTGGTACGCGCCTCCGTGCACTACTACAACACGGAGGAGGAGGTCGCCCAGCTCTGCGTGATTTTGCGCGAAGGGTAGGCCTCCTCTGTTAGGAAGGGGCGCGGGAGCCGGCAGCGTAAGCCGAGCGGGCTGCGTCCTGCGCGGGGCTCTCCCAGCCGGGCGCAGTCCCGCGGCCGCTGGCCGTGCCCCGACCGAAGCGCTCGGCCGGACAACAGATACCAAGGACATCCCCGGATCGAGGATTAGCCTCCCGCGGCAATACTATGCGGGGGTACAGTATGCATCGCTATAACCTGAAGAGGAGAAATGAAACGCGCCGACTGAACGCGCTCGCACCTGCTGAAGCGCCGGAGAAATCCCGGGAAGTGCTGAACGACATCATCAGCCGCAGGGGCGGAGTCGGCGAGATGGTCTCCACCATGGCGCACTCGCCAGCCCTGCTCCAGGGCTACCTGGAACTGTCGCGGGCCATGAAGCGCAGCAAGCTGCCGCGTGCCCTCAGCGAGAAGATCTCGCTCGCCCTGCAAGAGTGGATCGGTTGCGGGCTCTGCCTCGACGCACATGCCGCGGTGGGCCGGGCGGCAGGATTGAGCGAGGCCGACATCACCCTCGCCCGCCAGGGCACCTCCACTGACGCCCGGGAAGCAGCGCTGATCGCGGTGGCCACCCGTGTGCTGGCCGAACCGTCATCTCTGACAGACAAGGATGTCGCCGAGCTAAGGGCTCATGGCGGGAGCGGGCGGATCATCGCAGAGATCCCCGGCCTGGTTGCCCTTAACTTGCTGACCGGCTCCTTCAACCTGCTGGCCGGCCTGGAATCAGCTGACAAGACCGCGTAGGGCGTTCGCCATGGGACCGCCTGTCCGCATCCGGGCGACGCCGTTGAGCGTAGCTACTGGTAGCCGGTTTGTATTGCCTGATCGTGAACGCCCCCGTAGCTGGGTAGCTCGACGTTTTCTCATGCACGTGGCCGTACGAGCTTTCCTCGGAATGACTGCTTGACCCAGCCGCAGCCGCTGTCGGTAGACGCCCGACGGAGGCTCCAGGTCGACGAGAGATGCAGTCGCACCGAGCTCAAGCCCGGTGCCACCAGTGTGACAGCCAAGGTGAAGCTCGGGCGCAGCCGACAATTCCGTGGCCACCACGGAGCAGAGAAACTGCCCAGAGCGGAGACCTTCGTGCGTCACCGGGCCAAAGCCTCCAAGGTCGGAAGACACCTCGAGAACCAGGACACCGTCACTGGGGCGCCGTCCAAGACGGGCGTTCGTTCAGCATCTTGACGTCCACGTCGGCGACCGTCTTGTGGGCGTCCGCCATCCTGGACAGCTCCTGCACGGTGAGCACCTCCCTGATGTCGGAAAAACCGCCGGGCGCACGTTGTTCGACCAGCTTGACGGTTTCGTCCACCGGGAACCGCCGACTGGCCAGGACGAGGTCGATCGTCGCCGACCGGCGCCGCCTTTCGTATTCGGCCAAACCCTTGACCGGATCGCCGGCATACGCGAGCGCCATGGCCAAGAACCGCGCATCCAGAACCGCCTGCGAACCACCGTTGGAACCCACCGGATACATCGGATGCGCCGCATCTCCCACCAGCGTCACACGTCCGACACCCCAAAAAGGCAATGGATCCCTGTCCACCATCGGATATTCCAGGACTTGACCGGCCCCGGCGATCAGCGTCGGCACGTCCAGGAAAGGCAGACGCCACCCGGCGAAATGCGGGAGCACGTCATCAAGCCGCCCCTCACGCCGCCAGTCCGCCTTGGCCACCGCCGGCCCCGGCTCGGCCACCCGCACCTCGGCCACCCAGTTCACCAGCGCCCGCCCCCGCGCGCGGGTCTGCGCGCATATCGGATACGCCACGATCTTGGCCGCGTCGTCGGCCCCGGCGACCACCATGGAGGCCCCGTCGAGACATGACTCCAACTCCGTGATGCCCCGCCACATCGTGATTCCGCTCCATCGCAGCGGATCGCCGTCCGGATGCAGCCGTGCCCTGACCGTTGAGTGGAGGCCGTCAGCGCCGACCAGCACATCCGCCGTCCGCACCACCGTCCGGCCGGTGGCCACCTCGCGCAGCCGTACCCCCACCGGCTCCGCACCGGCTTCTCCCGCCCCGTACTCGAAGTCCTCAAAGGCCACGCCGAGGCTCACCGCGTCCGGGCCCAGCCGCTCCAGCACCGCATCCAGGAGGATCATCTGCAGACGGCCACGGTGAATGGAGTATTGCGGCCAGTGGTATCCCGCGTTCCGACCGCGCGGCAGTGTGAGAACCACGTCACCATGCCGGGTGGTGTAGATCAGGGCGTTCGTCGGTATCCCAGTCCCCTCCAGTGCTTCGCTGAAGCCCAGCTCCACCAGTTCCCGCACCGCGTGCGGCTGCAGGTTGATGCCGACCCCCAGCGGCCGCAGGTCCGATACCGCCTCCACGATCGCGCAGTCGATCCCTGCGGCGTGCAGACTGAGCGCCGTCGAAAGCCCTCCGATGCCGGCACCGATGACCAGTACGTTCATGCCAGCTCAGTGCCCTGGGGTAAGGAGGTCATGCCATGTCTCAGAGGCCCAGCCCACCCATAGCGGAGTACGAACAACGGAGTTCGAACAGCTCCAGGACGCATCGCCCTCACTATTGCCCACGGTCTAGCACTGACCGTCGCAGATCACACAGGTGGCCAGGCCGAAGACGACACTGAGGCCGCCGATCGGCGGGCGGAGATCCGGGACCTGTCGCGGCGAGTGCTGATCGGGGCGGTGCTGACAGCGCCGGTGGCGCCGACGGTGATGGCGCACGAGCTCTTCGGCGCTACCTGGGTGCCCGGCCTCCTGCTCGACCGCTGGGTGCAGCTCGCACTGATCACGCCGGTGATGTTCTACGCGGGCTGGCCGATCCACCGGGTGGGTTGGCTGAGCCTGCGCCACCGGGCCGCGGAGATGAACAGCCTCATCACGCTCGGCACGAGCGCCGCTTACGTCTACAGCCTGCTGGTCACCGCTGCCCCGGGGTTGCTGCCGGCTGAGCTGCGGGATGTGTACTACGAGGCCGTCGGCGTCATCCTGACCCTGATCCTGCTCGGCCGCCTTCTGGAATCGCGCGCCAAGGCCGGGGCCGGAGAGGCGATCCGCAAGCTGATCGGTCTGCAGGCCAGAACCGCTCGGGTACGCCGCGACGACACGGAGCGCGAGATTCCCATCGCCGAGGTGCTGCCCGGCGACCTGGTGATCGTCCGGCCGGGCGAGAAGGTGCCGGTGGACGGCGTGGTCGTCGACGGCCGTTCCACGCTGGACGAGTCCATGGTCACCGGCGAGTCGATCCCTGTGGAGAAACAGCCCGGCGACCAGGTGGTCGGGGCGACCGTCAACCAGACCGGCGCGTTCACCTTCCGCGCCGAGAAGGTCTGCGCACAGACCGTCCTGGCCCAGATCATCCGCCTCGTTCGGGCGGCGCAGGCGTCCAGGGCCCCCATCCAGCGTCTGGCTGACCTGGTGTCGGGCTACTTCGTCCCGGCGGTCATGGCCATCGCCGTGGTCACATTCGCGGCGTGGTACGTCGCGGGCCCCTCCCCCGCGTTCACGCTCGCCCTCGTGGCGGCGGTCTCGGTGCTCATCATCGCCTGCCCGTGCGCTCTCGGCCTGGCCACCCCCCTGTCCATCATGGTGGGCACCGGCAAGGCCGCTCAGGCCGGCGTCCTGATCCGCGATGCGGCGGCCCTGGAGACCGCGCACAAGCTGGACACGATCGTCCTGGACAAGACGGGCACCATCACCCGCGGCCGCCCGGCGCTCACCGACGTCGAGCCGCTCGCCTCCTGGACCGTCGATGATCTCCTGCGCCTGGCCGCTTCCGCCGAACGCTCCTCCGAGCACCCGCTCGGACAAGCCGTTGTCGCCGGCGCAATCGAACGCGGCCTGCCCTTGACCGACCCATCGGACTTCGACTCGGTCACCGGCGAGGGCCTCTCCGCCACCGTCGAGGCACGTCATCTGCTGATCGGCGGCCGACGCCTGCTGGCCGACGCGGGCGTGCCCGCCGTGAACCTCGAACCGGCCGCCGATCGGCTGGCCGCGGCGGGCCGTACCCCCATCATGGTGGCCGTAGACGGAGAGCCCGCCGGGGTGCTCGGCGTGGCCGACACCGTCAAGGACGACTCGCGCGTCGCCGTCGCCGCGCTCCAGCAACTCGGCCTGCAGGTCGTGATGATCACTGGCGACAACCGGCGCACCGCCGAGGCGATCGCCCGCCAGGTCGGCATCACCCGCGTGCTGGCAGAGGTGCTGCCCCAGCACAAAGCCGCCGAGATCGCCCGGCTCCAAAGCGAGGGCCGTCGGGTCGGCATGGTCGGCGACGGCATCAACGATGCTCCCGCCCTGGCCCAGGCTGACGTCGGCTTCGCCATCGGCACCGGCACGGACGTGGCGATCGAGGCCTCCGACATCACGCTGATCTCCGGCGCGCTCATCGGCATCCTCACCGCGGTGTGGCTCTCCCGCGCCACCCTGCGTAACATCCGCCAGAACCTGTTCCTGGCCTTCGTCTACAACGTGGTCGGCATTCCCATGGCCGCCGGCATCCTGTACCCATTCCTCGGCATCCGGCTCTCCCCCATCATCGCCGCCGCCGCGATGGCCCTGTCCTCGCTGTCAGTCGTCGCTAACGCCAACCGGCTGCGCCGCTTCACCCCGCCACCTCTCCAGCCCGCCGCGGAACCCCCGGCCGAACTGCCCGTCACCGTCGAGCCAGGCGCCGAGCCGGAGGAGACCATCGATCCGGTCTGCGGCATGCAGGTCGATCGCGCCACCGCCACCGCCTCACTCCAAACAAGGCGGCAGCACCTACTGGTTCTGCTCCAGCCACTGTCGGGACACCTTCACCGCACAGGGACCGCTGTCGCGCTCGAGGGGGCACGCCACTCGTCCCCACCCCATGCCTGAAGCCGATCACTCTCGCTATCGTCCTGCGCACCCTGCCTGCGGCGGGCCGACAGTTGACCCAGTAGGAGCGCTCATGGTGCTCATTGAAGGGACAGGTCGGGGCGGGACCTTCGTAGGTCCCGCCCCGGAATTTCGCCTGTCAGGCCTTGTACTGCGGGTAGCCGTACCCCACGACCTGCGACGTGGGGCGGATCCGCTCCTCCACCTTGCCGTTGCCGGTGTTGCCCTCGATCGTGGTGATCGTGCCGTCCCCGTTGTCCTTCTTGACCAGGCCCATGTGGTCAATGCTGTCGACGGTCTTGTCGTCCCAGGAGAAGTAGACGACGGCGCCTGGCTTGGCGACGGTGCCCCACCGGCCGTTGTTCTGGAACCACTTGGCCCAGGTGATGGTGTAGGCGTCCCACCCGACGGTAGGCCGAGCGCCGGCCTTATCGCCGACCCAGGAGACGAACATCGCACACCATGGAGCGTTCGCGTAGGCCTGGATGCTCCCGCCGTCACGGGCCACGGTCTCCTGCGCACGAGGCGAGGACATGTACCACTGGTGGAACGGCGTCCCGCCTCCTGCGGCGTTCTCGGTAACGCCCACCTGGGACTCCGCGATCTTGATTACCGCGTCCGCCGCGACCTGGCCGGGCTTCCGCTGGGCGACCTCTGCGGCGTGCGCACGGTCGTTCTGGTGCTCGGCGGCAAAGGCGGGGGTGCCAGTGATGAACGCGCCCGCGGTGACGGCGGCTGCGACCGCGATGTTCATCGGCTTCAGGGTGCGCGAAAGTACGGTCTTGGTCATGCTGGGGGTTGCTCCTTGCTTCCATGCCGCCTACCGGGTTAGCTGACGGGTTCGGGCCTGGAAGTGCCCTACGGAACGGCTCTGCGAGTGTTCCGATTCACCCCAAAGAATTGGGTCCCCGGTTCCGCTCTTCGCGGATTCGGCGGCCGCGCCTACCCGCTGGCATGCTGCTGGCGCAGGTAGAGCACGGTCTCGGCAATGAAGGACGCACACCTGTAAAGGGTCCTAGTCGTGCGCCCCAAGTACCCCCCTAAGGTAAGTATTCCCCATAGAGCAGTGCAAGACAGAACCATGCGATTCCGGGTAAAACTTACGAGCATCCCTTACCAGGCAAGGTTTTCAGTTGGGAATTCTTTACCTTCTTCCTGGACATTCTCCGCCCGATCAGGGGGCAGAGAGACTGGCCGTCGGACGGTGGTGGAGGACCCTCAGACAGTCGCGGCCCGGTGGCGTCCGGCGTGGCGCGCATGTCTGCCCGACGGCTGGCGCCGGCTCCTCACCGAGGTGAGCACAACGGCGATGCAGATTACGCTGACCAACGCAGCGCCGGGGACCATCACGCCCCTCCGGCGCCGCCCACACTCACCGGCGAGCCACCTGCGGGGGACACGCGGGATGACTCACATCTCAACGCGCAACCACCACAGGCAGCGATGCCCGCGCCAGAGCAGGCGAAGCTGGGGCATCAGATCTCCGCCGGGAAGATCGAGAACGCCAAGCGGCTGGGCATCAGTACGTGATCTACAAGCAGCGCATCTGGCACGTCCGCACGGGAACGTGAAAGGCGATGAGCGACCGCCGTGGCGTAACCGCCAACTACTACGACTACCCAAACATCTCTGTTCGCTAGGAACGGTGCGGTAGGGATGGCGTCGCAGTTGGTTGCCGTCATACCCGCAGGGGCGCGCGGCGGCGACGGCTCGCGTGTCAAGCGCCACTGAGCTCGACACTGGGCTCGCCACCTGGCCTACTACATGAACTAGTAGTATCTGCGCTATGCGCTATCCACGGCTTCGTGCAAGGGGTGTGCTGGTGGGCCCCGACGCCGGGGGACGGGTGCGCACCAGCCGGGATGAGGAGCGCACTTGGCGGGCGGGCGGCGCGCTGCCCGGTCAGGCCACCGCGTTCGCCGCCGTCGACAGCAACCGGATGCCGGCCGCAACGGAGGATGGAACTGTTTACGAGTCCCGGAACGGCGGTGTCGACTTCACCGTCGCGTTCCGACCCGCGGTCTCATGAGCGTCCGCGAGTTTAACCGTCGTCGCGCTCCATCTCGCGGCGCCGTGAGCGTGCTGCGTTCGCGGCGCATGCTCATTCCGACCGCCGTCGTGCTCGTGGCGGTGCTGGCCTATGCCGTGTCAGCAATCGCGCTGGCCGGGAAGATTCCGCCAGGCACACGGGTGGGCGACGTGGACATCGGCGGTCTGTCTCCGGAGGCTGCTCGCTCTCGCCTCGAAGCGGAGCTGGGCAAGCGGGTGAACCAGCCATTGACGCTGATCGCGGCGGGTAAGCGGAAGGAGGCTACGCCTGCGGAGCTGGGGCTGGGCTTCGATACCCAAGCGACAGTCGAGGCCGCGATGGCGGGCGCCGCCACTCCGATGGGCGTTGCCCGTTCCCTCTTCGGCAGTCGCCAGATCGCACCCGAGATCACAGTGGACGAGCAGCGTCTAACTGCCGGGCTCGCCGGTCTGGCCAAGAGCGTGGATACCAAACCGGTCGAGGGCGGCATCCGCTATCAGGGACTGGAACCGCGAGCGCTGCTGCCGAAGCCCGGACGCACGCTGGACCGCAACGGTGCGGCACAAGCCGTGCGGGCGGCCTTCGCGGCCGCACGCACCTCCGTCGAGTTGGACGTCCAGGCGACGTCTCCGAACGTCACCCCCGATGAAGTCCGCCGCATCGCCACGAGCACGGCACGCACGGCGATCGGGGCCCCGCTCACGCTGGCCAGCGGCGGCAAGCAGGCCACCGTGTCCCGGGAGCAACTGGCCGCCGGCCTCCGCTTCGTCTCTGACGGCCGGGGAAGTCTGCGCCCGTCCTACGACGCTGCCAAGATTTCCGCAGGCGTGGCCGAAACGCTGCTGATCACCCCGCCGAAAGACGCTTCCTTCAAGATCGTCAACGGCAGACCACAGGTCGTCCCATCCAGGGCAGGCCATGGCGTCGACATCAGGACACTCGGCCCGGCGATCTCCAAGGTCGTGGCGGCAGGCAGCCGCCGCGTCGATCTACCTGCCACCGAGCGGCAGCCCCGGGTTACCACGGGCGAGGCGAAGAAGCTCGGCGTGAAAGAGAAGGTCAGCTCGTTCACCACGCAATATCCGTGTTGCGCGCCTCGCGTGACCAACATCCACCGCATCGCCGACATCGTCGACGGTTACGTGGTTCAGCCTGGGGAGACGTTCTCGCTCAACGGCGTAGTCGGCAGGCGCGACAAGGCGCGTGGCTTCGTCGAGGCGCCAATGATTCTCAACAACCGGTTCGTCAACGACGTCGGTGGCGGGGTGTCGCAGTTCGCCACGACGATGTTCAACGCGGTGTTCTTCAGCGGCTTTCAGGACGTTCAGCACATGCCGCACCAGTACTACATCTCCCGCTATCCCGCCGGGCGGGAGTCCACGGTGTCCTACCCCCAGCCGGACTTCCGCTGGCGCAACGACTCCCCCTACGGTGTGCTGATCAAGACCTCGTACACGGCCACGTCGGCCACCGTGCAGTTCTGGAGCACCAAGCGCTACGACATCAAGTCGCAGAGCTCCGAGCGATATGACGTCAAGCCCATCCCGACCCTTACCGACTCCGGGTCCGAGTGCATCCCGATGGACGGCGTGGAAGGCTTCGCCATCGACGTGTGGCGCATCTTCGAGCAGAAGGGGAAGGTCGTGCGCAAGCAGCGCTTCCACACCGTCTACGATCCCGAACCCCGTCTCACGTGCAAAAAATGATTACTTAGAGCCAACCGTACATGTGCGGAGAGCGATATAGGCTGCTGCATGTGATCGTTGACATGCACCGGAGCGGCCGCGGACACGGCTGGTTGCTCGTGGTGTTCACGATCATCACCACGTTCCATCTCCTGCTCTGCGACATCGGGCCACACGCCCATGGCAGCCTGTCCAGCGCGCACCATCAGCTGATCTCACACGATCACGGAGGGGATGGCGACCACCACGCAGCAACGTGCGAGGATCCCACCATCGAGTCCGCTCCGGTGATGGCTCCGCCCCCTGGCGCGAGGATCACCACCGCCATGCCACATGGACCGGACGATCTTCCGGTCCCGGCGCCGGCGGGAGGCGCGCCGCGTTCGGGGACCGCCTTGCTCACAGCCGTTTGCGTGTCACGGGTATAGCCGTGCCCGGCGTGCGCCGGTTCGGCCGCGCCTGCCGTACATCCAGGCATCCGTGACTGTGGCGAGGACCCATCACCATGAACACCATCCATCGGCGTCAGCCTGCCCGCATATGGGCCGGCCGCTCTTCCCTTGCCGGTCTAGTCGGCGGGACACCCGTGCTGTGGATCCCCGAACTGTGGGACGAGCATGGGCGCGGCTTCTGGGCGAAGCTCGAAGGCCACAACCCCGGCGGCATCAAGGACCGCCCGGCACTGCACATGATCGGCCAGGCCCGCTGCCGCAGCGAGCTCCGCCCCGGAGCGCCGATCATCGAGTCCACTAGCGGCACGCTCGGCCTGGGGCTCGCTCTGGCCGGGATCGCCTACGGGCACCCTGTCATCCTGGTCAGCGACCCAGGCATGGAGCCGATCATGCACCGGCTGCTGAGCGCATACGGCGCCCAGGTCGAGCTGGTGGTCGAGCCGCTGCCCACCGGCGGGTGGCAGGAGGCCAGGCGGGAACGCGTACGCGCACTCCTCAAGGAGCATCCCGGCTCCTACTGCCCGGACCAGTACCACAACCCGGACAATGTCGGCGCCTACGACCTGCTCGCGCGGGAGCTGGCCGAGCAGCTCGGCCAGGTTGACGTGCTGGTGTGCAGCGTCGGCACGGGCGGGCACAGCGCGGGCGTCTACCGGACGCTCCGGCGGCTCAGCCCCGGCGTGCGCCTGGTCGGCGTGGACACGATCGGCTCCACCATCTTCGGCCAGCCCGCCCGTCCCCGCCTGATGCGCGGTCTGGGCAGCAGCATCTACCCGCGCAACGTGCGCTACGAGCATTTCAGCGAGGTCCATTGGGTGGCGCCCGCCGAGGCGGTGTGGGCCTGCCGCCGCCTCGCGGCCGGCCGTTACGCCACCGGCGGCTGGAGCGTGGGCGCCGTCGCGCTGGTCGCCTCCTGGCTCGCCAGAACGGAACCCCCCGACGCCAAGATCGTCGCTGTCTTCCCCGACGGCCCGCACCGCTACTTCGACACCATCTACAACGACGCCTACTGCGCCCGCCACGAGCTCCTCGATGGCGGACCACCACCCGACCCGGGTGTGCTCGTCCACCCGGCAGAGGCGGAGGCGCGAAGCTGGACCCGCTGCACCACGGTGACCGCGCCAGCCGAGGCTGCCCGATGAAAAGCACGCTCGCACAGGCCCGCTCGTTCAACCGGCCGGTCCGGCTGTTGCTGGTCAACCAGCTCACCATCAACATCGGCTTCTACATGCTGATGCCCTACCTCGCCACCTACCTCACCGACGACCTCGGGCTGGCAGTCTGGATGGCGGGGCTCATCCTCGGCGTACGCAACCTCAGCCAGCAGGGCATGTTCCTGCTGGGCGGCAGCCTCGCCGACAGACTCGGATACAAACCCATGATCCTCGCTGGGCTGGCGCTGCGAACGATCGGCTTCGGCCTGCTCGGGCTCGTTCACGCCGTCCCCGCGCTGATCGTCGCGTCCGCTCTCACCGGACTGGCCGGGGCACTGTTCAATCCGGCTGCGCGCGCCTACCTCGCGCAGGAGGCGGGCGAACGCAAAGTAGAGGCCTTCGCCGTCTTCAACGTCTTCTACCAGTGCGGCATCCTCATCGGCCCGATCATCGGCCTGCTCCTGCAAGCCACAGCCTTCCAGATCACGTGTCTGGTGGCCGCAGGGGTGTTCGCGCTGCTGGCCGCCGCCCAGGCCAAAGCTCTGCCCGCCCGGCCGGGGAACCCAAGAGCCGGTCTGCTCAAAGGCTGGCGCGAGGTCGCCCGCAACCGCCCGTTCCTGTTGTTCGCCGTGGTGATGACCGGCTCGTACGTGCTCAACTTCCAGATCTACCTGAGCCTGCCGATCGAGGCCCGCCGCGCCACGGGCGGAGAACTCGGCGTCGCCCTGATCTTCGCGCTCTCCGGCGGCCTGGCGGCGCTCGGGCAAGTACGGCTCACCCAGTGGATCAAGGAGCGATGGGAGCCTGAACAAGCGATGGGACGTGGCCTATGGCTGATGGGAGCAAGCTTTCTCCCGCTGGCCGTACCGCTTCCCCTCGCCGCCACGCTGGCCGCCGTGTTGCTGACCACGCTCCTGCTGACGCTGGGCACGATGATCCTCTACCCGTTCGAGATGACTACGATCGCCCGGTTCGGCGGCGATCACCGGGTCGGCACGTATTACGGCTGCTACAACACCATCTCCGGGCTGGGCATCGCGATAGGAAACCTGGCAATCGGCGCCGCGCTCGACGCCGCCCGGTCACTCACACTGCCCGCACTGCCCTGGTGGACGCTACTCAGCCTGGGCTGGGCTTGTGCGGCAGTCCTTTTCACGCTGATCAGAACGGGACGGTTCCGCACCGCGCCAGCCATCTCGTAAGGGGCGTCTCCCCGCCACACCTGGCCCATCAAGACAGAGGCAACATTCAGAACATTGTGCCTGCGAGGAGCCGGGCGAGCTCTGCGGCGAATCGGGAAGCGTCGGTGACGAAGCCGATATGGCCGCCTGGCAGCTCGACCACATCCTTGGCCAGGTACCTGGCCAGCCCCACCGCCGCCTGATAGCAGGGGTAGCCCTGCGATGCGCGACCAGCTGCGGGGACGATGCGATCGGCGTGTGCGGCGAGCGCGGTCAAATCGAGCGCGACGGGCGGATACTGACGTAGCTCATGCTCGAACCAGTAGGCGGCGTTGGCGTCGTTCCTCGGAGCGCGGGCCATGTGCTGCTGGTCCGACGGCGCGAACGTCCGCTCCCTGAACGTCTTCATCGCCGGCTCGATCCCTTCGCGCCGGTAGACGTCGTAGACCTCGGAAAAGAAGTCCGCCCACTTGCCCCCGTCGGGGAGCAGTCGCAGGGCGGGCGGCTCGTACGGGATGAGAGTGCGGACCACGGACGGGTGGCGGACGAGGAGCTCCAGGGCGACGGTGGCTCCGGAACTGGCACCGAAAACGATCGCCGGCCCGAGTCCAAGGTGCTTGATCAGGCGTTCCACGTCGTCGGCATCGGTCTCCAATCGGCGGTCGTAGTCCTGCGGGCCGTCGAGGCGGCTTCTGGAGAAGCCACGGCGATCGTAGACGGCGACGGTGTGATGCTCGCCCAGGTGCTGGACAACCGCCCGGTACACATCGGCCACACCCGGCGCTCCGCTAATCACGACCATCAGCGGGCCGCTGCCGTGGGTCTCGTAGTAGAGACGAGCTCCGTGCACTTCGAGTGTGCTCATATGCCTTGCACTCCTCACATGATTGGCGCTGTCGCGGCATTTTGAGATACATAGTGTATATCTTAGATACAGCTTGCTCGGAAAGAACCATATGTGTCGGTATCCCGGACAGAAGGGCATCTCCATGACAGACACGCCGCACGGGTCGGAGGAAGAGCTCTACAGCGGCCCCCTTCCCTGGGACATCGGTCGGCCCCAACAGGCGTTCCTCGACCTCGCCCGGGCCAACGCCATCCAGGGACGGGTGCTCGACATCGGCTGCGGCACGGGCGAACACACGCTCATGTGCGCCGCCCTGGGCCTGGACAGCACCGGCGTCGACCTCGCCCCGAGAGCCATCGGCCTCGCCCAGGACAAGGCACGCGAACGGGGACTGACCGCGCGGTTCCTCCGCCACGACGCGCTCCGGCTGGCCGAACTCGGCGAATCCTTCGACACCGTGCTCGACTCGCTGGTGTTCCACATCTTCAGTGACGACGACCGGGCCGCCTACGTCGAGAGCCTCGGCTCGGCGATCAAACCGGGTGGCCGGCTGTTCCTGCTGTGCTTCAGCGACAGGCAACCAGGCGAGGGCGAGTACGGGCCGCGGCGCGTGACCCGGGAGGAGATCACGGCCGCGTTCAACGACGGCTGGAAGATCGGCTCGATCGCGGCAACCACGATCGAGAACGCCGTCATCCCCGAAGGCGTCCTGGCCTGGCTCGCCGCAGTCACCCGAACCTGATCCCCTCACGAAATCCCCGAAAGGAATGCGATGCCAACCGTCGAAGCCCACATCACAACCGACCGCGCCGGCCGGTACCTCGTCCAGCTCTGCCGACACGCCGCCCAAATGGGCCACGGGTTCCCCACTCATCCCGGCCGGGGTCCCCATATGGGCGGCGAAAGGCCCAAAGACATCAAAGCCGAGTGGTCGGAAACCGAGGGGACCATCACTGCCGACGGGGCAACCTGCTTCCTGCAGGCTGCCCCGGGCGTGTTGACCTTGCGTATCGAGGCCGAGGACGAGGACCGGTTGCAACGCGTTCAGGCCCTCGTCACCAGGAACCTCACCAGAATGGGCAGGCGCGACAACCTGACCGTGGACTGGAGCCGACCCAGCGGAACCTCCGACGCGACCGTCACGAACCCCGCGCCCCGTCGAGGACGACACACCGTGCTCGGCCTCACCCTGGCCGCCGTCCTGGCCGTCGCCGTACACGTGGCCCTCGCCGCAGGCATACTGGCCATCCCACAGTGGGCGGGACTGGGCGCGGACGTCGTCCTGGTGGCCGTCCTGGTGAAGGTCGCCTTCGTAGCGGCCCACGTCTGGCGCCGCCGCCGCTCATCCACCAAGGCCGGCTGAAACAAAAGCATGCCGGCCAGGCCGCCGAAACCGGCTCAGCGAGCTCGCAACCCGCCCAGGGTGACCGCGACGAGCCGCTGGACGGCAACCTTCGAGGGAAGGACGGCAGCCGCGTGCAGCGCGTGCAAGCAGAACGTGGCGAGCTCCTCCGCCGCCACGTCGTCACGTACGGCACCGGCCCGCACGGCCTCGGCCAGCGCGTCGCGCAGCAAGGCGTGCAGCTGATGCTGGGCGTGACCGACGTCCCTCGACCGGTGCAGGAGCGCGACCAGATCGGGGCCGAAACCGTGCCGTGCCATCTGCTGATGGATGAGCGCGTACGTCTCCAGCATGGCCTCGAGCCGCTGCCCGGCATCGCCCTTATGCTGCCCTGCTCGGGAGAGGTGCTCCAGATGCCCGGCGATCTGGCGGCTGTGCCAGGCCACCAGAATCGTCTCGACGTCAGGGAAGTACTTGTAGAGCGTGGCCCGGCCGATGCCGGTCTTCTCGGCGATCTGCGACATCGTCACCGACAGCAACCCCCGCTCGCCCACCAACTCGACGGTGGCGTCCAGAATCGCGTCGTGCACGGTACGGCGGTGCGCCTCGATCGTCTCGTTCCACAGCTTTGGCACCCAGCCAGTGTACGAGGCGACATAAAGGATGCATTTGGCCGCAATATAGACACTTTGTCTCGAATTGATGATCAACCATGTGGCGCGGGGATGCGACGCCAGTCGCTCTCCGACCCACCGTCCATGCGCGTTGCGGCTTGCCGGCGGGCCGAACTTCGCCTTTTCGTAGTCGCCATGCGGCAGCCATGAGGGCGGTGCCCATCAGCGGCGACAGCGGAGGACCAGCCGCTACCGGCCGACTCGGCGCTTGGCTCGCCAGAGTGCATTCCTCCGCTTTGACTTCGGCAAGGCAATGGGGATTCTTGTACTAGCCGTCATAGGAGGGGCGACGATGCGGCGCCTTGCTCTGCTCGCAGCCAGTGCTGCTACGTTGGCCCTGCTCCTCCCGGCTCCCGCCCTGGCGCATGATCACCCAAACGGCATCAGCGACCTGGTCACACCTGTGGTCATCCGCGTCGAAGCGTTCGCTCACATCAAAATCACGTTGACCGATCACACCAACGGGCTGCGTCGGGTCGAGCGTAGCTACGACGTGCCGATCGCTTCCGGATCGGGCATAGCAGTCACCCCTGACGGGGCGATAGCGACGCTCAGCAGCGTGGTCAAGAGCGAGCGAAACACTTCCGTCCACGCCGCCAACAGGATCTTCGCCGAGCACTACAAGGTGAACATTCCCGGCGACTTCGCCAAGCACACGGTCAGCGACAAACGGCTCAACGAGCAGCTCCAGCAGTGTTACTCGCCAGAGAAGGCGACGTCGGCCTGCGCTGTGGACACCACGAGTACGGTGACGATATTGCGCAACACCCTGCCACCCATACACAAGGGGTCACGGCCGAGATCGTGCAGGTTGGCACGCCCGACAGCCCCGCGGTCCTCGCGATATCCGGGGGGACCGGCACCGAGCTTCCCACCGCGCCACTCGCAGCCCAGGCTCCGAGCGTGGAAGGCTCAGCGGTGAATGTCGCCGGGTTCCTGGGCCGTCCGTCCGCAGGCAAGGGGGATCACGTCGACGTAGCTCATTTGGGCAAAGGCGGCACCGGCGCGACGGGCCGAGGGTTCGCCGATCCGCAGAAGAAGGTCGACGAGCCGGTCAAGCTCGGCGGCTGGGTCGACCGAGGACTGCTCGGCGGGCCGGTGATCGGCGACAAGGACGGGCACGTCATAGGCCTGCTGACCGGCGGCGGTAAGGACGCGAGGATGATCGGCGTCCGCGAGATCACCTCGGCGCTGCAGCGCGCCGGCGTCACCGCACGCAGAGGCCCGATCGACACAGCCTTTGAGGCTTCGCTGACTCGCTTCCACAACCGCTACTACGGCCAGGCCGTTCCGGGATTCCAACGCGTTCTGGAACTCTCTCCGGGTCATGTCATGGCGGCCAAGCATCTGAAAACGGCGCTGGCCAGGAGAGGCGGGCCAGAAGATCAGGGTGCGGCCACGACCGAACCACCACGCGGCACGCCTTCTTGGCCGTTTGCCGTAGTGGTGGCCACGCGGTTATTGCGGTCACCCAAGCGGCACCTGATCTACGCCGAACGGTGTCCCTCGTTCATCGATCCGCCCGGTGCTGCCGGGCTGCCCACGTCGCTCGCTTGCCCGGCAGCACCTCGGCGGTTCAGCCGGCGACCACTTCGTAACCGACCTCTTCCACGACATCCCTGATCTCCGCGTCGTCGAGCGGACCGTCCGAAGTCACGGTCACCTGCCCCGTCGCCAGCTCGACATCCACGGAGGAGACCCCGGCGACCTTGCTGATCTCGGTCTTCACCTTGCCGGCGCACCCGCTGCAGGTCATCCCCGACACCTTGTACGTGCTCGTGCTCATCGCCACATCTCCTCTCATCCATACCCCTACCAGGTATAGGCAAAGGAGACGGTACGCCGTGATCACTTCCAAGGCAAGGCATACGGATGAGGGGTATATGAGACTCATGTCACATTGCTGGCTATATACCCCCTATAGGTATTGTGCGGAGGCATGAGAAGACTCAACAAGATCGCCGTCGTCGGCGCATCTCTGGCGGGGTTGCGGGCCGTGCAGGCACTGCGCCGGGAGGGCTTCGAGGGCGAGGTCACGCTCGTCGGAGCCGAGACGCATGTGCCGTACAACCGCCCGCCTCTGTCGAAGAGCGTGCTGCGCGGCGACGACGACGTCACGCTCCCGGGCGCTGAGGAACTCGGCGATCAGTGGCTGCGCGGCCGGCAGGCCGTACACCTTGACGTCCAAAGCCGGACGGTCACCCTCGACGACGGCACCGAGCTCGGCTACGACGGACTCGTCATCGCCACCGGCGCGCGCCCGCGGCGGCTCGACGGCGTGCACACCCTTCGCACCCTCGAAGACGCGCTGGCGTTGCGCGCGGAGCTCGAGTCGGGACACGAGCACGTGCTGGTCATCGGCGGCGGGTTCATCGGCGGTGAGGTGGCCTCCACCGCGCGGCAGCTCGGCCGGAAGGTCACCCTGGTCGAATCCGCGCCGTACCCGATGCATGCCGGGCTGGGCGAGGCGGCCTCGCGCTGGCTGGCCACGCACCATGAGCGCAACGGCGTTGAGCTCATCAGGAACGTCCGTGTCACCGCCGTGGGAGGCGGCCACGTCCGGCTCAGCGACGGCCGCTCCATCGCCGCGGACCTGGTGGTCGGCGGCATGGGCGTGGTGCCGAGCACCGAATGGCTGGACGGCAGCGGCCTGGCCGTGGACGACGGCGTGCTGTGCGAACCGACGCTCTTCGCGACGAACTCGACCGACATCGTGGCCGCCGGCGACGTGGCTCGCTGGCCGCATGGCCTCTTCGGCGGGGAGATGGTGCGTATCGAGCACTGGTCCAACGCCAACGAGCAGGGCGCGGTCGCCGCCCGCAACCTCCTGGCCGGGCCGGAGAACGCCCAGCCATTCCTGGACGTGCCGAACTTCGCCACCCATGTCCACGGCGCCCGCATCCAGACGGCCGGGCTGCCGCACCTCGGGGACACGGCGGGCATCACCGCAGGCAGTCCCGAAGAGGATCGCTTCGCCGTGGCCTTCACCCGGGGCGGCGTGCTGGTGGGCGCGGTCGCGGTCAACTCGCCCAAGGACCTGATCAAGCTCAAGCGAGCGATCACAGCACGCGAAACGGTCTGACTACGATCGCGGGTAGCATTGCCGGCATGATGCGCGGCCTCGGCGAACTCGAATCCACGATCATGGACCGGATGTGGGCCCGGCGCCGGCCCGCCTCCGTACGAGACGTCTTGGACGATCTCCGCCAGGAGCGGACCATCGCCTACACCACCGTGATGACCGTGATGGACAAGCTCCACACCAAGGGTCTGCTCAAGCGCCAGCCCGTGGGGCGGGCGTACGTCTACGAGCCGGTCGCCTCCAAAGAGGCGTACACCGCCGACCTGATGCGCAGCGCGCTGGCGGGCAGCGGCAACCAGGCCGCCACGCTGGTGCACTTCCTGGAGCGGCTGACGTCGGAGGAGGCCGCGGCGCTGGAGGCGGCGTTGCAGGTGTTCCCGCACCGAGGCAGTCGCGCATGATCGCCGCCATCGTCCTGCTGCTTTATACGGTCGTGGCCGCGATCTGGCTGCCCAGGCTGGGGCGGCAGGCGGCGCGCTGGGCCGACCGGGCGCCGCGGCTGGCCATCGCGCTCTGGCAGGCGGCGGCCGCTTCGGTGGTCGCCTCGGCGGTGTTGGCCGCGATGGCCTTCGCCGTACCCCCCGAGGTCGTGGGGCACGGCCTGGCCGGGCTGTTCGAGGCCTGCGCCGACATGCTGAACGACGGGTCCGGCCTGACGCGGGCGGGTGCCGGTGCGCTGCTGACGGCGGGCGCGGTGCTGGCCCGAGTCGCCTACTGCGGCGCGGCCGTCCTGGTCAGAGCCCGCGTGGAGCGTCGCGAGCACGCGGCGCTGCTCAGTCTCCTGGGTCGGCGCGACAGCGACCTCGGCGCGGTCGTGATCGACTACGACGAGCGGCTGGCCTATTGTGTGCCCGGCAGGCACGCCCAGATGGTCATCACCACGGGAGCGCTCCAAAGTCTGGCTCCTGAGCAGGTCGCCGCGGTCCTGGAGCACGAGCGGGCCCATCTGCGTGGCCGCCACCATCTCGTGCTCGCCGGCGCCGAGACTCTGGCCAGGGCGTTTCCGCGCATCCCACTGTTCGAGCGGGCCAGGACGGAGATCGCCAGGCTGATCGAGCTGCTGGCCGACGACGTCGCCGCCCGCCGCCACCCGCGCATACAGATCGCCGCCGCGCTGGTCCGCCTGGCCACCGGTCGCGTGCCTGCGTTCACGCTGGGGGCGGGCGGCGAAACCGCGCTCACCCGCGTGCGCCGCATGCTCAACCCCGAGGCGCCGCTCTGCCGCCGCGAGCGTCTGACCGGGCTGCTGGCGGTCGCCGTATTGCTGGGCGGCCCCGCGATGGTCGCGTTGGTGCCCGGTTTCAGCTCCTTCCTGGCCCATCACTGCCACTCGCTCCTGACTCTCTGACCTACGATGGCTGATAGTAGACTTGCGCCATGCGAGGAATTCACGCTGCCGCGCTGGCGCTCCTGGTGCTGGTGCTAGGGGCCTGCGGGCAGTCCGGCGAGCCGGCGCAGACCGAGGATCCGGGCGTCGGGCATATTCACGGCATCGGCGTCGATCCCGCCGACGGTGCCCTCTACCTCGCCGGCCACTACGGCTTGTTCAGGGTCACGTCCGCCAACACCGCTCAGCGTGTGGCTGGACGCGTACAGGACCACATGGGATTCACCGTGATCGGCCCCAAGACATTCCTCGCTAGCGGACATCCCGGTGAGGCTGACACCGACTCGCCGCCCCACCTCGGCTTGATCCGTACCACCGATGCCGGCACAACGTGGGCAACGATCTCCGAGCGCGGCGCCGCCGACTTCCACGCACTGCAGCCGGCTGGGAGCACCCTCTACGCCTACGACAGCCAGACCAGTCGTCTTCGAGCAAGCGTGGACGGGGGTGCGACCTGGCGGTTGGGCGCCGAGGGGGAGATCATCGACCTCGCCGCGAACGCCGCGCGGCCTGAACGCGTCTACGCGGCCACGACCAACGGCGTGCAAGTGAGCGAGAACGGCGGCATGGACTTCGAGCCGGTGAAGAACGCACCCCTGCTCGGCCAGATCGAAGCTCCCACAGCCGACCTCTTGATCGGAACGGACGCCGAAGGCCAGGTGCGCCTGAGCACCGACAGCGGCAAAACATGGCAGACGAGCGGCCGGCTCCCGGCCCCGGCTGCCGCGTTCACCGCCGTCGACCGGCAACGCCTCCTCTCCGCAACCGAGGACGGCACCGTGTACGAATCGACGAACGGCGGCACGGACTTCACCCTCATTTTCCGCCCCATCAGCGGCTGATTTACAGCGGCAGTCCTACTCAGTACGTCGAATCGCGCTACCACGTCATGCTCCGCTCACGTCGACATGGACGTTCTCCTTGGCCGCGGGCAGGTGACCGTCGGTGCAGGCCTGCTGGCGTTCACCAGCAGGCCCGATTTCGCCGGCTATGCGACGCCCCAGCGCATCCAGTGCTGGACGGCTCCCGCGACGAGCTGCACCGCCATCGCGGCGGCGAGCAGTCCCATGACGCGGGTGACCAGGTTGAGCCCGTTGTCCTTGAGCAGGCGGCCGATCACTGCCGAGAAGCGCAGCGTCAGCCAGGTCAACATGAGCGCCGCCACCAGCGCCAGCGCGACCTCCAGCACCGCGGAGACGCCGGTGGCCTTCTCCATGTAGAGCATGGTCGCGGCAATGGCGCCGGGCCCCGCCAGCGGGGGCGTGCCAAGGGGGACGAACGCGACGGCGCCGCTCTCAGCGCTGGCCCGGTTACGTGCGCAGTCTGCTTTTAAGAGATCGAGCGCGATGAGCGCGAGCAGCACACCGCCGGCCACCTGCAGCGCCTGCAACGAGATGCCCAGAGCGTCGAGCAACCCGTTGCCGAGCACCGCGAAGACGGCGACGATACCGGCGGCCACCAGCACGGAGATCCTGGCGGTACGGCGGCGTGCCGCCGGGTCCTGGCTCCTGGTGAGCGTGAGGAAGATCGGGATGGCCGCGAGCGGGTCGAAGATGACGAACAGCGTGACGAAGGCCTGGACGAACAGCGTCGCCTGCGCTATTCCCCTGATCGTGAGGCTGACGCCACGAAGATGGGCAGCGCCAGGAACATGCGTCCCGACCGGGCTCGCTCCGTCTGCTCGGTCACCCAGGCCGTTTCTTGTTCGGGCGTGATGGCTCCCGCGACGCGGGCGCCCTCCGCGATGCCGGTGAGCATGGGGAGCATGGCCGCGTCGGTGAAGACACCGACGTGTGCCTCCACCTGGACGTCCTGAAAGCCGGTGTCGAGCAGCAGGTTGCGGTAGCGGCGGGCCGCACGTGGGTTCGGGTTCATGTCAGCGCGTGCGTGCACGATGGTCCTGGTCAGTGCCGGGTCGTCGGAGTCGATGATGAAGGTGTCCCAGTCCTGCCCGATGAGCACGATGCGCCCGCCTGGAGCGAGCACCCGCTTGGCCTCCTCCAGCGCCTTGGCCGCGTCGGCGAGCTCGTGGTACACCTTGTCGGCCCGATACCCGGCGACCTCCCCGTCTTCTAGTGGCAGGTCGAAGGCATCGCCGATTCTGAAGTCGGCCTGCGGCCAGCGGTGGCGGGCTGCCGCGATCATCTCTTCGCTGACGTCCACGCCGATCGCTTTCATCCCACGTTCCTCTAGCTCGTCGACCGCGCGCCCAGCGCCGCAGCCGACATCTACCACGGCCGCGCCGTCGTGAAGGGTGAGCAGGTCGTACGAACGCGCGCGCAATGCGACAGCCCCGGGCAACGCGTCGGCGACGTCGAGCAGCCGGATGAGGGATTCCATCTGGTTGGTTTTGGACATGTGAGCCAGCATGCGACTTAATGTCGACATGAAGTCAAATGCGACCATGAGCATCGGCGACATCGCCGAGCGGTTCGGACTGGCCACGCATGTCCTGCGGCACTGGGAGGCAATGGGCCTGCTCAGGCCGGTCCGTATCGGTGGCGAGCGCCGCCGCTACGGGCCTGACGACCTCTACCGGGTGGCCGTGATCCTGCGCGCCAAAGAAGCCGGGTTCAGCCTGGAAGAGATCCACGAGATGACGGCCACCTCGGACGCAGCGGAACGGCGTGCTGTCCTGCTGCGACGCCGCGCAGAGCTCGCCCGGCACATCGCCGAGGCGCAGGCCTCGCTCGAGCTCATCGACTGCGCGCTGGACTGCGATCACGAGGACTTCACCAGTTGCCCTCATTTCCAGTCCATGGTCGCGGAGCGGATCTCTCTATCGCCTCCGCCACACGTACGGGTGTGAGCCAGGCTCTTCGAGGTCGGCATACGGCGCCTCAGGGCCGATGACTACTATTACTAATGGTAGATCGAGCGCTTCTACGAGCACGCCACCGGGCGGGTGTGGGGGGAACCATGACGACCGGGGATTCCAAGGATCGCAGCACGGCGGTTCTCGACGTGAGCGGGCTGCAGTGGGCCTCGGAGCAGCAGGTCGTGCGTGCTGCCCTGAGCCGCCGCCCTGGCGTGATCGAGGCCGAGGTGAACCCGGTCGGGCAGACCGCCACCGTGGTGTTCGATCCGAGGGCCACGTCCGTGGCCGAGCTTCGCCGCTGGATACAGGAATGCGGCTATCACTGCGCGGGGCAGTCCGTACCGTCGCACGTCTGCGATCCCATGGCAGAACCCGATCCGCCAGTCGGCGAGCATGCGCACCACACCGCTTCGGCCGTCCGGGAGGCACCTGCCGAGCATGGAGAACACGTCGGCCCTGCGGCGGGTCCGTCGCCGCACGAGATGATGGGGCACGGGGGCCACGGCGCCATGTCGATGGAGGCCATGGTGGCCGACATGCGTAACCGGTTCGTGGTGGCGGCCGTGCTGTCGGTCCCGATCCTGATCTGGTCGCCGATCGGCCGCGAGGTGCTGGGACTGGACGTGCCGGCGCCCTTCGGGCTGCGCGAGGACGTGTGGGCGCTGCTGCTCAGCCTGCCGGTGATCTTCTACTCGTCGTGGATCTTCTTCGACGGCGCCGTACGGGCGTTGCGGGCGCGCACGCTGGACATGATGGTGCTGGTCGCCGTGGCGATCGGGGCGGGATGGCTGTACTCGTTGTACATCACGCTGACCGGCGGCGGCGAGGTGTTCTACGAGGCGGCGACCGTGCTGGCGGCGTTCGTGCTGCTGGGGCACTGGTTCGAGATGCGGGCCAGAGGCGGCGCCAACGACGCGATCCGCGCGCTGCTCGACCTGGCCCCGCCTCAAGCGGTGGTGATCCGCGACGGAGAGCAGGTGGAGATCCCCACGGCCGAGGTCGTGGTCGGGGACGTACTGCTGATCCGTCCCGGCGCGAAGATCGCCGTCGACGGCGAGGTCGTGGAGGGCGAGAGCGAGGTCAACGAGTCGATGGTCACCGGCGAGAGCCTGCCGGTGCACAAGGCCCCAGGCTCCGCGGTGGTCGGCGCGACCATCAACAAGAACGGCACTCTACGGGTACGGGCCACCAAGGTTGGCGCGGACACCGCCCTGGCTCAGATCGTCAAGCTCGTCCAGCAGGCCCAGAACTCCAAGGCCCCCGGGCAGCGCCTGGCCGACCGGGCTGCGTTCTGGCTGGTCTTCGTCGCGCTCATCGGCGGCGCCCTGACCCTGGCGGTGTGGCTACTGGCGGGCGCGGCGGCCGGTACGGCGATGTTGTTCGCCATCACCGTCGTCGTGATCACCTGCCCGGACGCGCTCGGCCTGGCCACCCCAACCGCGATCATGGTGGGCACCGGTCTGGGCGCCAAGCGCGGCGTGCTGTTCAAGAACGCCATGGCACTGGAGACCGCGGCCCGCATCCAAACCGTGGTCATGGACAAGACCGGCACCCTGACCAGGGGCGAGCCCGAGGTCACCGATGTGATCGTCGACGGGCTGGAGGAGGCCGAACTGCTGCGGCTGGTCGCCGCCGTCGAGCGGGAGTCCGAGCACCCGCTGGCCGAGGCCGTGGTCCGCTACGCCGACTCGCACGCTCCCGGCGTCCTGCAGGCCACCAGGTTCGAGAACGTCCCTGGTCACGGTGCGACGGCTCAGGTCGACGGACGCCGGGTCGTGGTGGGCAACACGAAGCTGATGCAGGTCGAAGGCATCGACCTCGGCGTGCTGACCTCCCGGCGCGAGGAACTGGCCGCCGGCGGGCGCACCGCGGTCATCGCCGCCGTGGACGGCCACGCGTCCGGGGTGATCGGTATCGCCGACGCTGCCCGCGACAGCTCCGCGGCCGCGGTGGCAGCGCTGCACGAGGCCGGCGTGGAGATCGTCATGCTGACCGGCGACAGCGAGGCCACCGCCCGGCGGATCGCCGATCAGCTCGGCATCGACGCGGTGATCGCCGAGGTGTTGCCGGGCGACAAGGCCGACAAGATCACCGAGCTGCAGCGCGGCGGGCGCAAGGTCGCGATGGTCGGCGACGGCGTCAACGACGCACCAGCGCTCGCCCAGGCCGATCTCGGCATCGCGATCGGCGCCGGGACCGACGTCGCCATCGAGACCGCCGACGTCGTGCTCATGCGATCCGACCCGCTCGACGTGCCGACGGCGCTGGCCATCGGCCACGGCACACTGCGCAAGATGCGACAGAACCTGGGCTGGGCCATCGGCTACAACACCATCGCGCTGCCGATCGCGGCCGGCGTCTTCGAACCCGCCTTCGGCCTCGTACTGCGCCCAGAGATCGCCGCCCTGTCGATGTCCGGATCGAGCTTCATCGTCGCCGTCAACGCACTCGCCCTCAAAGGGCTCCGCCTGCCCCGCCCTACCACTGCCGGAGACTGAGCGCCGACTTGACCGTAACCCGCCGCTTGCGCACGCCAGGGGCCTCGCGATCAGCTTCTCACCCTCACCACCCCAGCGAGATTGCGCGTGTGGACGGGAACGATTTTGACGACGTCCCCCGTCCGCGGCGCTTGGATCATCTTCCCGTCTCCCCAGTAGATCGCGGCATGCGAGATGTAGCCGGGGTTGGTGGGGTCGAGCCGCCAGAAGATCAGGTCGCCTGGGCGCATCTGCGAGAAGGGAACCTTGGGTCCACTGGCGAACTGCCGGTGCGTCACGCGCGGCAGCCGCACTCCCGCCTGCCCGAAGGCCCACTGGATAAAGCCAGAGCAGTCGAAGGCGTCGGGCCCCTCAGCACCCCAGACGTACGGCGCGCCCAGTTTGCCGGCGGCCGCAGCCAGGGCCACGCTGATCCGGCTGGTCGGAACAGGCTGACGGCGGGACGAAGTGAAGGTGGGCTTGAGCACGACCACTTGGGTACCCCGAGGCAGCGCCTTCCGCAGCGCGTCCCGTATCTGGGTCGAATCTGCTTCGGGGGCATTGATCAAAAGCGCGTTGTCCCGGGGAAAGCCAAGTGTTCGGGCCATGCTCTGAGACACGACAGCATCCACGGCGTCCAACCCCATAGTGGCGTGCGCACCGACGCGTACGACCCGCCCTTGACTGTTCACCCTGCTCCCTGGCGTGAGACCTCCATCGGTGCCGAGACCGAACGAGACGGCCACCTCCCCGGCGGCCACGCGTTGCCAGAGGCCATCTGAGACCGCCGTCGGCTTAGGTGTGTAGGCCCGAAACGTAGAGGGGTTCACTGGGCTTCCCCGCCGCCATTCACGGATCCCAGATGCCCGGACTGGCCGAGCCCACGCAGGGCTATGCACGCATCATCACGGAGTACGCCGAGCAGGGCTAATCGCTGGAGTGAATATTAGGCGGCATAGTAGAGTCCGCATCCATCCCATACAAGAGCTCCGACCGAAGAAGTCCTGGCTGACGTATCATCCCAGCTCAACGTGAATCATGGTATTTACACAACGGACTCTTGCATCTACGTAACAGACCTATAGAGTCACGTGCAACGCGCGCCCTCCCCGATGGGGTCATCTTGTACCTCATATACCCCCCGGAGGTTTTGTTGTACCACCGAACCGCGGCTGCACTGCTCTCCCTCGCGCTCCTGACGGCATGTGGATCCAGCACCAGCACGACACCCACCGCGCCCGGCACCCAGCAGACGAAGAGCATCACGATCGCCATCTCCTCGGATGAGGGCACGCTCACGCCGTTCACCAACCAGACCGGTTACCCAGGCAACAACCTGGTGAAGCTGCTCTTCGACACGCTGGTCATCGTGCGGGGCGACGGCGTCACACCGCTCCTGGCCAAGGAGATCAAGACCTCTGACAACAAGACGTTCACCATGCCGCTCCGGCCAGGCGTCACCTGGCATGACGGCAAGCCGCTCACCGCCGACGACGTGCTGTTCAGCGTCGAGTTCTATCGCAAGAACATGGAGGGCGACTCCTCGATCGACGTCCGCCCGATCGAGGAGGTCAGCGCGAGCGGCGACACCGTGACCATGACGCTCAAGGCGCCCGATCCCGAGTTCCCCCGCCGAATCCTGGCCGACATGGCGATCCTGCCCAAGCACCTGTGGGATTCGGTGCAGAAGGTGAGCGCGGCTGGGGCGGACAAGGCCGTCGGCAGCGGGCCGTACAAGCTGAGCCAGTATGACAACGCCCGCGGCTACACCCTCACCGCCAACCCCGCCTACGTCCTGGGCAAACCGAAGGTGGACTCGATCAAGGTGGCGGTGATCCCCGAGGAGTCCACACAGTTCGCCGCCCTGCGGACCGGCGAGGTGCACATGTCGGCGCGCATCGTGCCCCCGCAGCAGCTCGCGACGCTGGAAAGGCAGCCGAACATCGGAGTGGTCAAGGGCACCGAATTCGCCTCCACGCTGCTGGTGTTCAACACGACCAGGCCGCCGTTCGACCGGCCCGAGGTACGACGGGCTCTGGCCAAGGCCATCGACACGGGAGATCTGGTCAAGACGGCGCTGCTCGGCCAGGGCACGCCTGGCAATCCTGGATTCATCCACGCGGAGTCGCCCATCAAGGGCGACCAGCTTCCGCCGATCTTCGACGCTGAGGCGGCCAAGCGCGAGCTCGACGCTCTCGGCGCCAAGCCTGGACCGGACGGGATCCGGGTGCTGGAAGGCAAGCCCATGTCGTACGAGCTGCTGGTGCAGAGCACCTCCACCGATCGGCTGCGCAGTGCTGAGCTGATCCGCGACATGCTGAAGAACGTGGGCGTCGCGGTCAAGGTCACCTCGCTCGACTCCGACTCCCTCGACGCCAAGGTGTGGCCCGACTACGACGTCCGCAAAGGTCGCAACTACGACATGTCCATGTGGGGCTGGTCCGCTCCCGTCATGCTCAGCAGCGGCACCATTGCCCAGCTCCTGGCCTCCGACCCGGACGACGGCAGCCTGAACGTCGTTGGCTTCAAGAACCCTGCCGTCGACGACACCATCACCACCATGACGGCCGCCCCCACTATGGAGGCCCGCACGGAGGCGGCCAAGAAGCTTCAGGCACAGATCGCAGAGCAGATGCCGTTCCTCACCCTGTACTACCGCAACGGCGCCTACGCCTTCCGCAAGGACATCTACAGCGGCTGGACCTGGCAGAACGGCGCCGCCGCGCTGAACAAGTTCTCCCTCGTCGACTACCGCCTCTGATGACGGCGATCCAAGCCGGCCGCCTCCGCTACCCCCGCTACCTCGCCGGCAGGCTGGCCGAGTACCTCACGGTGCTGCTGGTCGCGCTCACGCTCAACTTCGCGCTGCCCCGGGCGCTGCCCGGCGGCCCGCTCAAGCTGTTCGGCAGTCCGGAGGCGCTGGCCAGGCTGACGGCCGACGAGCGGGCGCAGATCGCCACGCAGTACGGCTTCGGCCGACCGCTCCCCCAGCAGTTCCTCGACTACCTGACCGGCGTGTTCACCCTGGACCTCGGCACCTCGCTGTCGGATGGCCGCTCGGTCACCCAGGCGCTGGCGGACGCGCTGCCGTGGACGCTCCTACTGGTAGGTACGAGCACCGCGGTCACCGCCGTCCTCGGGGTGACGCTGGGCGTGGCGGGCGCCCTGCGCCGGCGCCGGGGCAAGGGCTCCGGGCTGCTCGGTGCCGCCGTGGTCGCCGACTCGATCCCCCAGTTCTGGCTCGGCATGCTGCTGATCGTCCTGTTCGGGGTGAAGCTGCAGCTGCTGCCCACGTATGGCGTCTCCGGGCCCGAAGGGGTGACGCTCAGCGGGGTCCTGCAGCACCTGATCCTTCCGGTGACGACGCTGACCGTCACCGGCATGGGCTACCTGTTCCTGTACACGCGCTCGTCGCTGCTCACTGTGCTGACCAGTGAGCCGGTGCAGCACGCGCACGCCCGCGGGGTGCCGTACGGCAGGCTGGTGCGCAGGCACGCCCTGCGCCCGGCGCTGTTGCCGGTGCACACGATCCTCATGTTGGAGATCGGTTTTCTGGCCGCCGGGGCGATCGTGGTCGAGACCGTCTTCGCCTATCCCGGGCTCGGACGGCTCACGTTCGACGCGATCACCGCCCGCGACTACCCGCTCATGCAGGGCGCCTTCCTGGTGCTCACCGTGATGGTGGTCCTCATGAACGCGCTGGCCGACGCGACGTACCCGCTGCTGGATCCCCGCGCCAGAACCGGAGACCGGAGATGATGTTCCTCAAAGCGCCGCGCCGTAACCTGCTCGGCGCGCAAGGAATGATCGGCGTAGGCGTCCTCGTCGCGATAGTCGCCATCGCGACGTATGGAGTCACCTTGCCCGACGGCGCAGGGCGCGAGCGCGTGGCCGAGCCGTACGCGCCACCACGGGCAGGCTTGCCGCTGGGTTCCGACGATCTCGGCCGAGACCTGCTCGACCAGCTCATCGTGGGCGCCGGCACGTCCCTGGGCCTGGCCTTCATCGTCGCCGCTACCACCACCCTGCTGGCCGCGATCATCGGCGGCGCCGCCGGGATCGGGCCGCACTGGCTGTCGGTCACGCTGATGCGTGGCGCGGACGTCCTGCTGATCCTGCCCGAGCTGATCCTCTACATCCTGGCCGCCGCGTTCCTCGGCCAGTCGTTCGGCGTCAGGGCCGCGATCCTGGCCCTGATCCTGTGGCCGGTGCCCGCCCGCGTCCTGCGAGCCGGGGTGCTCACCGCCTGGTCGCGCGGCCATCTGGAAGTGTCGCGGGCCATGGGCGCACCTGCCTGGTGGCTGCTGGCCCGGCACGGCACGTACCTCATCGGGCCGCTGCTCATCCCGGTCTTCGTCCGCACCGCGAAGGTCGCGATCATCTACGACGCCACCCTGTCGTTCCTCGGCCTCGGCGACCCGACCTCGCCGAGCTGGGGCACCACGCTCTACTGGGTGCAGACCAACGGCGTCTTCCTCTCCGACGCCTGGCTGTGGTGGGCGCTGCCGCCGGGCGCCGCCATCACGCTCACGGTGCTCTCCCTAGCCCTGATCGGCGTCGCAGCGGAGGAACGGCTCAACCCGGCCCTGCGGGAGGCTGCCCGATGACCCTGAAAGTACGCGACCTGACCGTCCGCTACGGCGGCCTGGCAGCCGTGGAGAAGATCGACCTCGACATCACGGACGGCGAGATTCTGGCGCTGGTCGGCGAGAGCGGCTGCGGCAAGACCTCTCTGGCCCGCACGCTGCTCGGACTCCTCCCTGCCACAGCACAGGCCAGCGGGTCCGCGCTGCTGGGCGAGCACGAGTTGGTCGGGCGCATGGACTGGAGCGGGGTTCGCGGGACCCGCATCGCCACCGTTCCTCAGGGCGCGATGACCGGACTCAGCCCTGTGCACCGGATCGCCGCACAGTTAGCCGAGATGCTCACCCTGCACAGCGGCACGGCTCAACCTGCCGACCTGCTCGACCGGGTTGGACTGGCACGGGCAATGCTCAGGTCCTATCCTCACGAGCTGTCCGGCGGCCAGCGCCAGCGGGTAGCCATCGCGCTCGCCCTGGCAGGGGAGCCGGACCTCCTGGTCGCGGACGAGCCCACCACAGGACTGGACGCCATCACCCAGCGGCAGATCCTCGCCCTACTGGCCGAGCTCGGCACCAGCATGCTGATCGTCTCGCACGACCTGGCCGGGCTGCTGCCATACGCCGACCGCATCGCCATCATGTACGCGGGCCGCCTCGCTGAGATGCGTCCGGCCCGCACGCTCTCCCCCTACACCGCTCACCCCTACACCGCGGGGCTGCTCACCGCGACCCCGGTCGCCGACCGCCAGGTCGCGTGGGGCAGCATCCCTGGATCCGCCCCGGCTCTCGGCCACGCCCTGTCCGGCTGTGCCTTTACGACGCGCTGCCCGCTCGCCATCGACCGCTGCCGCCAGGAGACGCCCCCGCTGGTCGCACAGGGAGAGGCGCAGATCGCCTGCCACCGTCACACGGAACCGGAACGCCCCTCCTACCCGAAGGTGCCACGTGCTGACGGCACCTCAGGAAGCGCCGTCGTCACCGCCTCGGGAATCCGGCACACCTACCGGACTCGCTCCCGAGTCGTGGACGCACTTCGCGACGTCAACGTGGAGATCCGCGCCGGCGAGATCGTCGGCCTCGTGGGCGAAAGCGGATCCGGCAAAAGCACACTCGCCCGGATCCTGCTCGGCCTCATCAAACCGACCGCAGGTCGCGTCACCCTCGAAGGCCAGGAGCTGACGGCCCGCCGGGGCCGCGCCCTACGGCACCTGCGGCAGCGCGTCGGCTTCGTTCATCAGGACCCCTACGACGCACTCCACCCCGGGATGCGCGTCGCGGCGCTCGTGGCCGAGCCGATGGCGGTGGCCGGAGTGCCCCGTCGTGAGCGGCTCGCCCGCGTGCGGGAGTCGCTGGCCGCCGCCGGGCTGCCGGACGACCCCGAATTCCTCGCCCGCTTCCCTGGTCAGCTCTCCGGCGGCCAACGCCAGCGGGTGTCCATTGCCCGCGCCCTCGCCTCCGGTTCTGTACTGCTCATCGCGGACGAGGCCACCTCCATGCTCGACGTCTCCACCCGGGCGAGCATCGCCACCACGCTCCGCTCCCTGGCCACCGACCACGGCCTCGCCGTCCTGTTCGTCACCCACGACCTGGGCGAAGCCGTTCAGTCCTGCGACCGCATCCTGGTTCTCCAAGCAGGCGAGATCGTGGAGCACGGCCGCGCCGAAGAGGTTGCCCGATCCCCCGCCCACACCTACACGACCCAGCTCCTTCAAGCATCCATGCCCCTATGAACCGTGGGTTCGCCCGCAGGGGCGGACGGCATGGGGAGCCCACCCCATATCTCGTACACTAATGTACGAGATATGGGTGAGTTAGGGATCGATACAAGGGTCGTCGTACTGGCATCAGGGGCGATCTTCCTGTGGGCGCTGCTGCTGGGCGTCTGGAAATACCGGCAGATGATGACGAATACGGATCACCAGGCACACTTTTACGTCGACACCGCCCATCGGGCGGCCCTTCTGTACGCGTTCGCCACCCTGTTGGTCGCGGTCTTCGTCGAGTTCGGCGCGTGGAACGTCGTGGTCAACCTCATGGCGTCTGGCGCGATGATCCTGTTCTTCGTGGCCGCGATCGGCACGTATGTGTACCACGGCTGGCGGCGCGACACCGATAACCAACTGCGCGACCGCGCTCCGGGCACGAGCGTGTTCATGATCACGCTCATCGTCGCCGAGGTGGGCGGCTTCGCGGTCCTTCTGGCCGGGTTCGTCCGTGCCCAACTCTTGTGAGTCCATCCCCAACAGTCGTGTCAGGGATAATCGCCCCCGAAGCGCCCTATCTCCGGCGCACCAACACGACCCAACTCCTGCATGCGTCCATGCCACATGAGCGGCCTGGCGCTCGCACGCTACATCAGCTTGTCAGGTGTGATGGGCAGGGTTCGGACGCGTTTGCCGGTCGCGTGGTAGACAGCGTTGGCGATCGCGCCCGCCACGCCCACGATGCCGAGCTCGCCGATGCCCTTGGCGCCGAGTGGGGTCTGCGGGTCAGGCCGGTCGACGAAGCGGATCTCGATGTCGGGCACGTCGGCATGGGTCGGCACGTGGTATTCAGCCAGGCTGCGGTTGACGATCCGGCCCGTGCGCTCGTCGAGCAGCGTCTCCTCGGTCAACGCCATGCCGATGCCCATGATGATCCCGCCACGCATCTGGCTGGCGGCCTGCTTGGGGTTGACGATCCGGCCGCCGTCGAACGCCCCGACCCACCGCGTGACGCGTACCTCACCGGTGTCCTCGTCCACTCGTACCTCGCAGAAGTGCGCGCCGTAGGTGTAGGTGCCCCGCTTGATGGTCTGGAACGGCAACGCCGACCTTCCCTCCACCTCCACGGCCTCCAGGCCGGCCCTGGCCAGGATGCGCTCGTAGCTCTCGCCCCTGCGTGAGCTGATCAGGAACAGGCCGCCGTCGCGGGTCTCGACCTCGCTGGACGGTCGTCCCGCCAGCGGCGAGTCGGTGTCGCGTACCAGCTTGAGCAGCTCGCGTACGAGGTTGTCGCGGGCGGACCAGATGGCCGAGCTGAGCGTCGTCGTGGCGGCGGAGGCGCCGGGGATTCGCGTCTTGGCCACGTCGGAGTCGCCCTGTTCGAAGCGGATCCGGTCGAGGGGCAGTCCGAGGCGGTCCGCCGCGGCCTGGCTCTGCGCCGTCGAGGTGCCAGCGCCCAGCTCGTTGGTGCTGCTGTGGATGGTCACGGTGCCGTCGGTGGTCAGGCGCAGCTTCACTCCGGCGATGAGTACGGCGTCGGGATTGATCGCCGCGGCCATGCCGTACCCGACGAGCCAGTGGCCGTCGGGGACCGCGCGCGTCGTGGGTGGGCGCGATGACCACCCGAACGCGTCGGCACCGAGGGCGTACGCCTCGCGCAGGTGGCGGCTGGCGAAACGGATGCCGCTCGCCGGGTCGCGTTCCGGCTCGTTGCGGAGGCGGAGCTCGAGCGGATCTAGGCCGAGCCGCCAGGCCAGCTCGTCCATGGCCGACTCCAGGGCAAAGGATCCGGGTGCGACGCCCGGGCCGCGGAAGAAGGCGTTCTGGATGCGATCCAGGCGCACGACCTGCTGAGTGGCGTGCAGGTTGGGGCAGGCGTACAGGTGGCGGGAGGCGATGGCGGCCGCCTCGGCGAATTCGTCGGTGGTGCACGAGGACAAGGCGTGGTGTTCCAGTGCGGTGAGCCGGCCCTCGGCGTCGGCGCCGAGTGAGACGCGACTGCGTGTCGGGGCCCGCCCGCCGGTCATGGTGAAGACGTCGGCGCGCGAGAGGACAAGTTTGACGGGCCGGCCGGAGAGCTTAGCCGCCGCCACGGCGAGCGAGACGTGCGGCCAGGCGCACGTCTTGCCACCGAAACCACCGCCGATGAAGGGTGACAGCACTTGTACGCGTTCTTCTGGGAGGGAGAACTTCTTGGCCAGCATCTCTTTGACGCCGTATGGGTACTGCGAGGTGTCGTGGACCGTGAGCCGGTCACCCTCCCAGTGCGCGAGAGTGGCGTGCGGCTCCATCGCGTTGTGGTGTTCGAGCGGCGTGGTGTACTCGGCCTCGACCACGGCCGCGGCGCTGGCGAGCGCGGCGCGGGCGTCGCCGAGCTTGGTGACGGGCTCTTCCAGTACGGCGTGCGCGGGCGTGAACGGTTTCGCTCCGATCATCGAAAGAGTGGCCCGCTGCGGCCGGTAGTCGGCGTGGATCAGTGAGGCCGCGTACCTGGCCTGTTCCAGGGACTCGGCGACGACGACCGCAATGGGCTGGCCGTACCAGAAGATCTCGTCGGTGTTGAGCACGGGCAGGCTCATCGCGGCTGCGCCGAGCGGGCCCCGGAGGGTGGCGTAGGCGGAGGTGCGCTTCATCGCGGGCGCGTTGTGGTGCGTCATCACCAGCAGCACGCCGGGCGCCGGAGGGATGTGGATGGTGGTGATGCGGCCCTTGGCGACGGTGCTGCCGACCACGACGGCGTAGGCGAGGCCCGGCAGTCGGTGGTCTGCTGTGTACTGGACGGCGCCAGTAGCCTTGGCGTGGCCGTCCAGCCTGTCGGCGGGCCGGCCGATCTCGCCGAGACCGTGGGCCAGGGGGTCCGGCTTGCCATCGGGGAGGAGCCTGCCCAGTTTGCTCATCGCCTTGCTGGCGAGGGCGAAGCCGCGTGAGGCGAGGCTCATGAGACGGCTCCTTTCAGCGCTCGGTAGATCAGGCGTCTGGCCAGTTCGGGCTTGAACGCGTTGTGCTGGAGCGGGCGGGCGTCCGCGAGGGCCTGCTCGGCTGCCTGGTGGATGAGGTTGTCGTCGAGTGGCGTGCCGGTCAGCAACCGTTCGGCCTCGTACGCGCGCCACGGCTTGTGCGCGACGCCGCCGAGCGCGATGCGAACGGAGGCCGCCTGCCCGCCCTCCATCCGTACCAGTACGGCCACGCTGACCAGCGCGAAAGCGTAGCTCGCCCGATCTCGGACCTTGAGGTAGACCGAGTACCCGGGAAGGGCAGCCGGCAAGTCGACCGACGTGATCAACTCGCCGGGCCCGAGCACCGTCTCGACGTGCGGAGTGTCTGCGGGGAGGCGGTGGAAGTCCGCGAGCGGTACGGGGTCGCGGCCGGCGATGTTGACTTGGGCGTCCAGGGCGGCCAGGGCCACGCACATGTCCGACGGGTGCACGGCGATGCAGCTCTGGCTGGCGCCGAGGATGGCATGCATGCGGTTGAATCCGTCCAGGGCGTCACACCCGGCGCCCCGGTCGCGCTTGTTGCAGGCCGAGTGGCGATCGTAGAAGTAGCCGCAGCGGGTGCGCTGCAGGAGGTTACCGCCCACCGTCGCCCGGTTGCGCAGTTGCGGCGAGGCACCGTTCAGGATGGCCTGGGCCAGCACGGGGTAGCGATCGCCGATCCGGGCATCAGCGGCCACACGCGTATTCCGGGCCAGGGCGCCGATCCGCAGCCCGCCACCTGGCAGATCCTCGATCCCGGCCAGCGGCAACCGGCTGATGTCCACTAGACACTCCGGCGTCTCGATCCCCGCCCGCATCAGGTCGACGAGGTTGGTGCCGCCCGCCAGGTACTTGGATTCAGTGGTGGCCACGTCGATGACCGATGACATGTCGGTGGCGGTGACGTACGAGAAGGGCTTCACCGGCTGACCTCTCTCACGGCGGCGAGGATCCCGTTGTGGGCGCCGCACCGGCACAGGTTCCCTGCCAGCCGCTCCCTGATCTCGGCGTCCGTAAGGCTTGACGCGCCCACGGCGCTCGGCACTCCGGCCTCGTACTCAGCAAGCATGGCCACCACAGAGCAGATCTGACCCGGCGTGCAGTAGCCGCATTGCAAGGCGTCGTGACGCACGAACGCCTCCTGCATCGCCCGACCCGCCTCGGCGAGCCCCTCGATGGTCGTGATCTCTGCGTCCTCGCATTGGGCGGCGAGCACGAGGCAGGAGTTGACCCGCTCCCCGTCCAACAACACCGTGCAGGCACCGCAGGCGCCCTGGTCGCAGCCCTTCTTGGTGCCGGTCAGGCCGAGGTGCTCGCGTAGACAGTCGAGCAGGCTGACGCGGGTGTCGAGCTCCAGTTCGTGACGGTGGCCGTTCACCGACAACCGCACCTTTATGGACGTTTTGCTAGGCACTAGACCCTCCTTGGTATGGGCGGAACCCCTTGGTACGCAACCCCAGATGCGGTGGTGAGCCAGGCGCTCTCAGCCTTCGCATGGATCCGAGTCCGAGTAGGCGTCCGGCGGTGAGGTCGTTGACCAGCGCACCACGCAGGCCTGGCTGGGAAGCGGCACGCTCCAGTTCCTCGGCAGCGGCGTCCGGGCTTGGGGTGGGCAGCGCCATATTGATCACTGTGACGTCAAGGACCAGCATGAACTGGCCAATGCAGAGCAGCACCAGAGCGGTCAATCGCCGCGAATTTGGTGGCGCTTGGATGGCTGTGTCAGTCACGAGAGCCTTCTAACTCGAACATGCCTGTACGAGTTACTGTAGCCATTGATTGCCAAGGAGCCGAACATGCATGTACGAGTTCCTCCGCGACGAACGGCTCATCGTCCAAGGGATCGATATGTTCCTGTCGTACTACCGGACATGAGCGCCCGCCGCCCGGAGACAGACGGCGAACGCGTCGTGACCGCCTTGCTCTGTCAGAGCTGCTGGTAGCCGAGCAGCGTCATCATCCCCGACTCGGCGTGATAGATGTTGTGGCAGTGGATCATCCAGACGCCTGGATTGTCGGCGTTGAAGTCAACCTCCAGCGTCTCGTTGGGCAGCACGATGGCGGTGTCCTTACGGGCACCGCTCGGCAGGGCGAAGGTGTGGCCGTGCAGATGCATGGGATGCCACATCATCGTGCGGTTGACGAACGACAGCCGCACCCGCTCCCCAGACCGCACCGGGTAAATGCGGGCGGGATCATACTTCTTGCCGTTGATGGCCCAGTCGTAGGCCATCATGCTGCCGGAGAGCTCAAGCTTGATGGTGCGATCCGGTCGCTTGGGCGCGAGCCGTAGCGACTCCCGGGGCATGAGCTGGTCATAACTGACGACCTCGCCGTCCAATGTCCGAGGCCGGAGGCCGGGGCCGGGAGCAGCCGTCCGGCCGCTGGTGCGGATCAGGCCCCGAGCCACCGCCTCCTTCCCCTCGGCCAGCGCAACCAGGGGAAAGACTCCGTCCTTCAGCGTGACCAGCACGTCGTAACGCTCTCCCATACCGATCAACACCGCGTCGGATTCGACGGCCTGTACGGGGAAGCCGTCGGTGTGGGTGACCGTCAGCCGGTGCCCGGCCAGTGCGACGCGGAAGGCGGTGTCGCCGGCGGCGTTGATGAGGCGGATGCGCAGGCGAGCGCCCGGCCTGGAGCGAAAGGTCTGCGGCTGGGAAGGGATGCGCCCATTGAGGAGGAAATGCGGGTACCGTACATCGCCCGCGTCGCCACCCAGCAAGGGACTCGTGGCCCCCATGAGCATGTGCTCGCCCATGCCTGCGTGGTCCATACCCATGCCGCGTGAGAGCTCGGCGAGCACCTCGTCGGGGGTTCCGGTGACGCCGTCGAGCCAGTCATCCAGGACCACGATCCACTCCTCGTCGTAGTCCAGCCGCTCGAGCGGGTCGTCGACTATGAGCGGCGCATACAGCCCCCGGTCCAGCTGAGTTCCAGAGTGTGGGTGGAACCAGTACGTGCCGGGATGGGACGCAGTGAACTCGTAGACGAATTCGGATCCCGGCCTGATCGGCTGCTGGGTGACGCCCGGCACGCCGTCAGCGTCATTGCGCAGCGCCAGTCCGTGCCAGTGGATGGAGGTGTCGACGGGCAACCGGTTGACGAGCGTTGCCCGTACCCTCTCCCCCAAGGTGACACGGATGGGGGTGCCGGGGATCCGACCGTCGTAAGCCCACGTACGGACCACAGGGCCACCGAGGTCTGCCTGGCTTTCCGCTGCGGCCAGCCGGAAGCTTCTTATTGCGCCCGGACGCCGAGCCTGCTCGGCGGCACGCACTTCGGCGCCGCTCGGTCTGACGAAGGCGGGCGACGCATTCCCACCACACGCGGTGAGCGCCGCTCCACCGAGCAAGCCGATCCCAGCCTTCAGCAGGGTACGTCGATCCATGTCCATGATTGATGCCTCGCTTGATAGGTCGTGCCCAGGGATGACTGCGAACCCGGACCGGTAGGCCCGGGTTGCGCTCTAGATCCGGAGGACGACCATGCGCGTGAGCAGAGGTAGCGGCGGCCCGCGCCCCAGATCCGGCCAGAGGCGCACGCGCGAACCGACAGCGGTCAGGAAGTCGAAGACGGCGACGAAGAGGAGACGCAGCAGCCAGGCCATGCCCAGGCCCAGGACGGCCAGGCACATCCAAACCGACGTGGCGGGTTCGCTCGGGGCGTGTCCTGACTCGGCGCCGACGCTGAGGGACGTTTCTGCGGCGTGCACCAGGTGAACCCCATGGCTCGGGGAGGAGAGATGCCCGTCGAGGTGCCCCACCGTGTGCATTGCTGCGACGCCCGTAGCGAGAAGCATGAGCAGCAGCAGGCGCTGGGCTGCCTGCCACGCTCGTGTCATGCGACAGATACTACGGCAATGCCTACTATCACTCACCGGCGGATACCCATAGAGCGCCTTAACATGCTGGTCAAGGGCATATCGATCTCTACTAGGAAGAGTCGTAGAAGACTCTTGACAACTTCCGTCGATGAATCGAACTCATTCAGCGTGGTTGAGATGGAGATCAAGCCCATCCGCTCGAAGCGAGCAGAACGCAGGCGCCTCGGTGTGGCAAATCACCACCGTGGTGTCGACCGCGTCGAGCACCTGGGCCAGGCAGAGCGCGATCAGGGCGAACACATGTTCGCGCGTCCATACGAACTCTCGCGTCTCCATACCCCTCCCTAGAATGAACACTCGCTCATACAGTATGAGCGAGTGTTCATTCTGGCAAGGCGAGTAAAGTTCGGAGACATGTCACCGCGTGGCGTCACCATCCCCGAAGTACGGCAGCAGCTCTTCGACGCCGCCGAGCAAGTCCTGCTGCGCGAGGGCCCCTCCGGGCTGACCGGCAGAGCGATCACCCGCGAAGCGGGCGTCGCCACCGGGCTGCTTCACAACCACTTCGGCGACCTGGACAGCTTCCTGGCCGCGCTCTTCGTCGACCGGGCGCAGACAGCGACGCGGCGTCTGCAAGATCTGCCCACTCGGGCCGGAACGGCGACCGTGGCGGACAACCTGATGGCGGCGCTCGAGATGCTGTTCGCCGGAAACCTGTTGGCGCTGGCCGGACTCGCGCTGGCCAGGCCGTCCATCGTGCCCCGCCTGGGTGAGGCGCTCGGCGAGGGCACGCTGGAGCTGGACGCGGGCGAACGGCTGTTCGCCACCTACCTGGAGGCCGAACAGCGGCTCGGCCGTATCCCTGCCGACGCCGACACCGCCTCACTGGCCCTCGCCCTGGTCGGCGCGGCACACCAGCTACTTCTCACCCGCGGCCCGCACGCCCCGGACCTACGCGAACGCATGCGCTGCGTGGTCACCGCACTCATCGAGCGCTGAAGCGCGGCCTACGAGATCTCGGCCAGCTCGTAACCGGCTTCCTCGACGGCCCCCTCATCGCAGCGTCGTCGATAGGCGCTTCGCATTCCATATAGACCAGCCGGTGGCGAGGTCCTCCTGCATATCCGTAACGCCGGCGATCTGGCGACCCCAACGCTTCCTACGGTATACCCGTTACCGGTATGATCGCCTACTATGGCGATACGTAGTGCGGCTCCGCTGTGATGGATGTCTTTTCGCGGCTGGAGTCCTTCGGGGAGCGCTTCCGGCTTGCACGTGGCCTGGCGTCGCACGACGACTGGATCGCCTGCGACCGGCTGCTCGACTCCTCATCGGAGGAGCTTTCGCGCGTACTGGAGGCCGAGCGCGTGGCCAGCGGTCAGAAATCTGATCACGCCACCGCACTGACGGTCATGGCCGTGTACGCGGGAACGGTGACCGCGTCCGCGCTGCTTGCATGGGCGCTCGACAGGGCGGTCGTGGACATGCGGCCGCACAACGTCGCCATCCGGCTTTCCGAGCACCACGGGTTCGAGGCGGTCGCGCTACGCGAGCCGCGCACCGTGGAGGCGCCCGTTGAGACACTTGTCTCCTGGGTGCTCGGTGAGCATCTTCTCCCGCTCGCGCGCGCCATGCGTGCGCGGACCCGGGCGGGCTTGCGCCAGCTCTATGGCGGAGTGGCGCACGGGTGCGCGGCGGCATTCTGCATCGCCAGTCGGCGCGGCGGCGACGTCGACCTGCTGCAACGGGCCTACGAAGAGTTCCTCGCCGCCTCCACCGGTGGCCTCGAAAAGCTCGGCGAAGTGATCAGACTGCGAGAGGGTGATCGCGAAGGGCTGTTCTACCTGCGCAACACGTGCTGCCTGTACTACACCTCCGACGAGGCGGTGAAGTGCTCCAGTTGCTGCCTGGACAGCGTGGAGGACCGCGTGGCCGCCTACCGCCGGGTTCTGGCGGATGGAGTGGTCCCCCACTGAGGTCGAACCCGTCGCGCTACTGAAGCCGATCGAGGATCTTCCGCATCTGTTCCACTTCGGCCTGCTGGTCGGTCACGATCGTGCCGGCCAGCTGCTTCGCTTGCGGGTTCGTCCCTCGCGCCTGCTCGGCGCGGGCCATGGCGATCGCGCCCTTGTGATGACGGATCATCATCCGGAGGAACTCCTTGTCGAAGGCGGAGCCCGTGGACGCCTTCAGCCTCTCCATGTCCCTCTCGGACATGCCTCCTGGCATCCCAGGCTCCATCGTTCCTCCGGTCGGCATCGGCTTGCCCCAGGCCTTCAGCCAGCTCTGCATCGTTTGGATCTCCGGCTCCTGAGCAGCCTTGATCTTCGCCGCCAGGTCCTTGACCTCCTTGTCGGATGCCCGCGTACCGGCCAGGTCGGCCATCTCGACCGCTTGCCGGTGATGCTGGAGCATCATCTGCGCGAACATCACGTCCGCCTCGTTGAAGTCGGCGCTCGGCTGAGCGCTCGACGTCGTCATGACAGGGGCGGCGTTGGACACAGCAGTCGTATCCTGGCCCGCCGTCACGCTGCCACAAGCAGAGAGGACCAGCGTTCCCGTGACCAGTGCTACAGCACGCGGCTTGGTGATCATGGTCTCCGTACCCCCGACCGCAGGACGTCACCTGCGAGTAGACCTAAGCTGACCAGCCCACACCTTCCCTGGAACGGTCCTCGCTACCGTGCTCCCTCTCGCACCGACGGTCCCGGTCGGCTGCCCGGTGGCCGGGCAGCCGACAGTCATGCCTAGAGCCGCTTGAGGATCTTCCTCATCTGCTCCACCTCGGTCTGCTGGGCGGTCTCGATGGTCTTGGCCAGTTCCTTGGCCTCGGGATTGGCCCCCTGGGACTGCTCGGTACGCGCCATCTCGATCGCCCCGTTGTGGTGAGCGATCATGAGCTGGGCGAACTGCTTGTCGAACGCCGCGCCCTTGGCGTCCTCCAGCTTCTTCATGTCCTCCTCGGACATCATCCCGGGCATGTCATGCCCCATCCCGTCGTCCATGCCCCCGGACGGCATCGGCTTGCCCCACGCCGCGAGCCAGCCCTGCATGGTCTGGATCTCCGGATCCTGAGCCGCCTTGATCTTCGCCGCCAGGTCCTTGATCTCCTTGTCCGAGGCCCGCGTGTCAGCCAGCTCAGCCATCTCAACCGCCTGCTGATGGTGCGGGATCATCATCTGCGCGAACATCACGTCCGCGTCGGTGAACGTCGCGCTCGGCTGGGCACTCGCCGTCGTGGCGGCCGGAGCACTGCTGGACATGGTGGACATGTCGTGACCGCTCATGGAGTTGTTATCCGTGCCGCCGCAAGCGGTCAGCAGAGCCAGCGCAGCACCCGACGCGACGGCGGCGGGGGAGAATTTCCTGATATTCGTGAACATGGTTGTCTCTCTGGTAAATGGCGTACATGAGCCGACATCTCGGACGACCGGAAGGTCGTCCGAGGATGGTTCGGCCTATATACGCATCACCGAGAGCCCCGCCAGAGCCGGCGCCAGGCGACGCGGGGGCGGCCTGGCCACCCGACCAGCCCACGGCGCCCTGCCGGGCGAGCCGCCCAGCCACCGCCGCCCCGCGACCCACGTCACCACGATCAACAGGGCGACAACAGAGGACAGCACGGCCAGGCATACAGCGGTCGGATCGAGCCACGGCATGCTGGGCGTGTCCGCGGCTGGGACCGTCCCGACGAGCTCAGCGCGGCGCTCCGTGCCGCCGTGTGCACTCACGTCCAGGGACATGGTGTACGAGCCGAATGAGGCAGTCTCACTGTGGTGGGAGCTGAGGTGCCCGAGCGTGTGCATGCCCCAGACACCCAGCACCAGCATGACCGGCAACAGCCATCGCCGGCATGGGAGGGGCAACCGCTGAGCCCGCTTGCCCATACGCCCCCTCCTCAGAACATGCCGCCAGCAATCAACACCTGATAGCGCCACACAGGTTCGTCCGACTACGTCTGATAGTACCGAGATACGCAAAGCCGAACGCTCAGGTTCATTAGGGCCAGCCGCCGCCTGGGGCTGTCCAGCTCGCTGAATCGCCGCTTGTGCCTGCACCCTGCCTACCTGCACTGCACCGCTCAGAGCGGCATGCCACGATCCAACGCCCCACCCGGAGGGGACGAGGCATGTACAACGCAGCATCCGCCACGGAAAGTCCCTCTTGACACATACCCCCCGGGTGTATATATCTCTTCTCCTATACCCCCTATAGGTATAGAGGTGCGACATCCAGCCGCATGTCTCCCGTACGGGGCAAAGTTGATCTCTATACCCTACCCCGGTAGGGCAAAGCCCGGAGAGTGCTCAATGTCCCGACCATCACCGCGGCGCTGGACGGCCCTGGCCCTGATCGCCACGGCCCAGTTCATCGTCATCATGGACACGTCGATCATCGGCGTGGCCCTCCCCCACATCCAGGAAGACCTCGGCTTCTCCCAGCAGAGCCTGTCCTGGGTCTTCAACGCCTACGTCGTCGCCTTCGGCGGCCTCCTGCTGCTCGGCGGCCGCCTGTCGGACCTGTTCGGCGCCCGAAGACTGTTCGGCGCCGGCTGGCTCGTCCTGCTTGTCGGTTCCCTGGTCGCCGGCATCGCCCCCGAGGTTTGGGTCGAGCTGACCGGTCGCGCCGTGCAGGGCGTCGGCGCGGCCCTGATCGCACCGTCCGCGCTCACGCTGCTGATGATGCTGTTCGGCCACGACCCCAAGGAGCTCACCAAGGCCCTCGCCCTGTACGGCGCGGCCGCTCCGGCGGGCGGCACCGCAGGGGTGTTCCTCGGCGGCGTCATCACCGAGTACCTGAGCTGGCCGTGGGTCTTCTACATCAACATCCCCATCGCGCTCGCCGCGCTGCTGTCCACCGCACCCCTCATGCCCGCCGCCCAGCCTCAACGCGGCACCATCGACGTCACCGGCGCGCTGACCGTCACCGCCGGCCTGGGCGCCGCGGTCTACGCCATCGTCCGGGCCCCCGAGGTCGGCTGGGGCTCGGCACAGACATGGCTCGTACTGGCCGGCGCCGTGGTACTGCTGGGCGCGTTCGTCGCCATCCAGGCCCGCCGCCGCCAGCCGCTCATGCGACTGTCGATCTTCCGCACCCCGAACCTGGCCGCCGCCAACCTGACCCAGCTGTTGCTCGGCGGAGCCTGGATCCCGATGTGGTTCTTCCTCAACCTCTACCTGCAGCAGGTCCTCGGCTACAGCGCCTTCCCCAGCGGCGCCGCCCTGCTGCCCATGACCGTCCTCATCATGCTCGGCATGATCGTCCTGGCACCCCGGGCCATCAACCGGTTCGGCCCCAAGACGACCACCGTCACCGGCCTGATCCTGCTCGCCGCCGGGATGGCCTGGCTGTCGCTGATCAGCCCCCAGGGCAGCTTCGCCGCCGACGTCCTGCCCGCCAGCCTCGTCGCCGCACTCGGCATGTCGCTGGCCTTCATCCCCTCCCTGGGCACCGCCATCTCCTCAGCCCGTCCCGAGGAGGGCGGCCTCGCCTCCGGCATCGTCAACACCAGCTACCAGGTCGGCTCCGCCCTCGGACTGGCCGCCATGACCGCCGTCGCCGCCGCCAACGGCTCAGGCCAGCTGGGCAACCTCCCCGCGCTCACCGGCGGCTTCTCCGCCGCATTCGTCGGAGCCGCCGGTATCGCCGGCGTCGGCGCCCTGCTCGCCGCGGCAACCCTGCGCACGCGCAGGACTGTACACACCGAGCCCGCCGACGAAACCGCCGTCACGCAGAGCTAACCGTATGCGAACCGTCGGACGACTTTGCCGCCCGCTGGAAGACCATCCGCCCTGGAAGATGGGCCAGCCCAAGCTGATCATTCGAGACAACTCTCCGGCCGCCGCCCACCGCTGACGGACCGCGCCCGGCTCCCCGAGCATGGGAGCCGGGCGCCCGCACGTGAACGCTCTGGAGGCGACGCGCGTATCTCCACACGGGGCGACACGGCTATCTCAGATAGTACGTTCCGCCCACTGGTGCAAATTGGCGCGAACAGGCTAGCCACCCTCTTCGCTTCTGTACTATTTCGCCCCAGGTTCGGAGATTTACGAGGAGGCGTCGTAGTGGCCATGCCGACAAGGCTTGGGCAGGCAGCAGTGGCCGTAGCGCTGACATTAGCTGCATTGATCTCCAGCCCCGGCGCCGCCGTCGCCGAGCCCTCACCCGCCAAGGCCAGGGCCAAGCTGGTGAAACTGAACGAGCAGGCCGACCAGGTGGTCGAGCAGTACAACCAAGCCACCGAGGCCTACAAGAAGGCGAAGAAGAAGTACGACGCCCTCAACGCCGAACTCGGCCGCAAGGATGCCCGAGCCACCGCCCTGCGCGCGGACCTGGCCCGGCTGGCCGTCAGCGACTACCAGCTCGGCCCATACCGCGGCTTGGAGCGATTCGCCGGCCAGGGCGATCCCGGGGCGATCTTGAGCGGTATGGCCTCCGTCCAGCAGATGGCACAGGCCAGGGCGGCCAAGATACGTGCCTACGAGGCCACCACCAAGGAACTGCGCGACCAGCGTAACCAGGCCAAGACCGTCCTCGAAGAGGCTGAGACCGCCCGTGGCAAGGTTCGCGACGAGAAAGCCAAGATCGAGAAGCTGATCGCCGAGCAGACCAAGCTCCTGCGGAGACTCGGCGGCTTCACGACCGGCGACCCCAACAGCCCCGGCATCCCCTACACCGGGCCGGCCTCCGGCAACGCCCGCCTGGCGCTCCAGTTCGCCTTCGCCCAGGTGGGCAAGCCCTACCGTTACGGCGGCACCGGCCCCGGCTCCTACGACTGCTCCGGCCTCACCCAGGCCGCCTGGCGCCAGGCAGGCGTCGATCTGCCTCGCACAACCTGGACCCAGTGGAGCTGGGGAGCCGACCGCCGCGTCCCCCTGAACGCCTTGGAGCCCGGAGACCTGCTCTTCAGCAAAGGTCTGGGGCACATGGGCATGTACGCCGGCAACGGCAAGATGGTCCACGCACCCCAGACCGGAGACGTCATCAAGGTCGTCGACCTCGACGACTACTGGCGCACCCGCCTACTCGGCGCAGTCCGCCCATGAGAGGTTCGCTCCCCAGGGAGTCCTTCCGGCCCGGCTAACGCATCGACGAGAGGAAGCCGAGCAAGGCAAGAACGGTGGACGTCGATGAGGCGCGACCGGGCCCGGCTCGACGGACACCTGCCCATTACCAACCGCACCGCGCATCAGGTGGCGCGATCCTGCGCCACCTGGGCCAGCAGGACCGCCCCAATGCCACTGCGCCTTCCGAAAGGGGCCCTTCTACTGGTTGAGTGCCCGCCCGGCCTTGAGGTTGGCGCGATCGTCGCCGCGGGTCCACACCCATCGTGCGCAGCTCTTCCCGAGTGAACTGCTCCCCGCGGAGCGAGCGTCCCCCGGCCCGCAGGAGCACGCGGTAGACACCGGCCGCGGGAGTGTCGACGATGCCGGTGAACTCGCCGTCCGCCATCTCGGGCAATGGCAGCCTGTACGGTTTGGCGGCCGGCCCGTTGACGCCTCCGGCCGCATGATGTCCCGACCATAGAGGCTACGGTTCTCGAGAGTTGGCTGTGGGAAGACGGCTGTTCGCGGGGCGTGGGATCACCGCCACCGGCGGCTCGGATATAACGTCGTCAGGCACCAACCCGAGCCACGGCAGCGTACCGATCCAGACCATCATCCGTGACCGGTCTCCCATGTCCCGCCCACAACCGGATCGACGAACGCCACGTCAGCAGACGTCGCGTGAAGCACCAGGTCAGCTCCTCCTTGTTGATCTCGGGAAGCGAACACAGTTGCTCGGTATCGGCTGCTTCGCACGTAGGAGGATGTGCACGCTTTCCCTATCCGCGACGACGCGGTGCGCCCCCTCATCGACCCTCTCGGCCCGCTACCCCGCTTGCCCCTCGAGTCGAGGGCGGCCGCCGAGATCGAGCTGCATCGGGGCTGTACCCACGCCCCTACTCGGGTCGGCATCACCAGGGGCGGGGGTGTTCCGATCCAGGTGGACGCCGATTCGACACCCGTCCAGTCGGCCCCGCGCACGCGGGGGTGTTCCCGTGGGTCTTCGCGCGAGCGCCCCACTTGTCGCGTCGGCCCCGCGCGCCTACCTGGCGGGCCTGCCGCCCATCCGGCTCCACGACCTCCGCCATGGCGCGGCTTCGCTGATGTTGGCAGCCGGGGTGGAGATGAAGGTGATACAGGAAACCCTGGGCCACACCTCCAGTGCCTTCACCGCCGATACCTACACCTCTGAACCGCCTCCGATCAATCCGGTGATCGTGGAGTCACACCAGCAGGGTCTTGCTGGGGTTTCACGTAGCGGTGGGCCGGAACGACGATGGGTCCGGTCTCGCTCGGTGCGAGGTGGTCGAACAGGCCCTCGTCGACCCAGCCGTTCCGCTCGTAGAACCGGCGGGCGCGGGCGTTACCCGCGACGACCGCCAGCCAGGCCCGCTCGTGACCGTTCGCCGCGACAAGGCGTTCAGCCTCGGCGAGTAGGGCGGTCGCCACGGCGGTGCCGCGGTGCTGCCTGGCGACGTAAACCTGCTCCACCTCGTCCTCGACCACCATCACGAACCCGGCCACGGTGTCCTCGACGGTGGCAACGACCGTATCTGCGATCCGCTGCTCCGCGCGTTCGGCGAACGATTCCGGGGTCCGGGCCGCCGCGAGTGCGTCAGGGACGTTGCCGCGGTGCCCGTCGCCCCAGCCCTCGTGCCAGATCCTGGCAATCTCCTGCGCGTCTTCATCTCTCGCGGGACGCAGCTTCACAGTCTGGCTCCCTCACGACTCCGCGGCGGCGCCGGGCTCCACCTGCCACCGGCAGATTATCTTAGGGATCAGGTCGGCCCCGATACGCTGGTAGAAGCGCTGTGCCGCCACGTTGGCCGCGGCGACCTCCCAGCGGATCGCCCGGCCGGCCGCGGCTTCGGAGACCGCGCGCATCAGCCGCTCCCCCACCCCGTGGCCGCGCTCCCCAGCGCGGACGAAGAGGTCGTCCAGGGCGAGATAGTCGCCGCCCGACCACAGGCTGACCCGCACGAGCCAGGACACGTAGCCGATCGCCCGCCCGTCCCGCTCTGCGAGCAGATAGGTGATCTCTGGGCGTGCGAGCAGCTCTCGCATGCGTTCGACGCTCACGCTGACCGCGGACGGCTGGCCCTGATGCCCGGCCAGCTCGCACATCAACGCATGAACGGTCGCCGCGTCGGCCGCCGTCGCGCGACGGATCGACACCATGATGGATACCTGCTCTCTCAGCCGGTGGGTGGGATGTGACGGAGCTGGTGGAGCGCCAGGATCGCGGCGCCGGCCGCGATGACCGCCGCGACAACGGCCGCCACGTTGAGCCCGCCGGCGAATGCTTCACGGGCGGGGGCGAGCACCGCCGCGGCGAGGTCGGCTGGGAGCCCCTGGGCCGCCGACACCGCTCCGTCGAGGCTGTCGCGGCTGGCCGCGGCGGCCTCGGGTGGCAGGCTGGCGGGCAGCGTAGTGGCGGCCTGGGATCGGTAGACGACGGCGCCGATGCTGCCGATGACGGCGATGCCGAGCGAGATGCCGAGGTCGCTGCAGGTGGTGGCCAGTCCGGAGGCCGCCCCTGCCTTCTGCGGCGGCACCGAGCCGACGACGAGGTTGGTGGTCAGCGCCATGGACGGCGCGACGGCGGGATAGAGGACCATGAAGCCCGCGACCAGGAGCGGCAGCCCGCCTGCGACGTTGACCTGGGTGAGCATCAGGTAACCGATCACCTGTACGGCCAGCCCGGCGGCGATCAGGTGACCGGGGCGGATGCGCCGTACCAGGACGGGTGAGAGCGTGGAGACCACCACCAGCAGGGCCGCCCCGGGCAGCACCCACAGCCCCGCCTTCAGCGGCGAGAGCCCCTCGACGAGCTGCAGGTACTGGGTGAACAGCAGGTAGATGCCGCCGAGCGCGGTCGCGGCGAGTAGGAAGACGCCCAGCGCGCCGCTGACCGCGCGGTTGGTGAACAGCCGCACGTCGAGCAGCGGCTCGGGTAGGCGGAGCTGCCGGACGAGGAACCAGGCGCCGAACGCCAGCCCGAGCACGATGCCGGCCAGCGCGGGCAGGAGCGAGTCCGGCCTGGCCAGCTCCTTGACCCCGTAGACGATCGGCAGCAGGGTCGCCAGCGACAGCAGCACGCTGAACAGGTCGAGGCGGCCGGCGGCCGGGTTGCGGGGGTTGGGCAGCAGCAGCGGGGCGCCGATCGCCACGACGGCCATGATGGGCACCGCGACCAGGAAGGCCGCGCGCCAGGAGTACGCCTCCAGCAGCGCCCCGCCGATCACCGGGCCGAGCCCGGTGCCGACGGAGATGCCGCCCGACCAGATGCCGACCGCGATGCCGCGCTGCCGGGGGTCGGCGAACGTGCTGAAGATCAGCCCGAGGGTGGCGGGCATCTGGGTGGCCGCGGCGATGCCCAGGACCGCTCGCCAGACGATCATCAGCGCGGGGTCGGAGGTGTTGGCGGCAATCACCGACACGACGGCGAAGACGGCGGCGCCGGAAATCAGCAGCCGGCGGTGGCCGATGCGGTCCCCCAAGGTGCCCATGGTGACCAGGAGGCCGGCCATCAGGAAGCCGTAGATGTCGATGATCCACAGCGTTTGGGTGCTGCTCGGCTTCAGGTCCGCGGCCAGCTGGGGGATGGCCAGGAACAGGATGGTGAGCATCATGAACAGCAACATGGCGGGCAGGACCAGCACCCCCAGCCCCGCCCATTGTCTGAGGCCGGCGCGCTGGCCGTCGTCGATGTCCACGGGTGACATGAGGTGTTCCTTCGGTCGGGAGTGGTCCGGCGGGCGTGTCAGACCGCCGGACGTGACCGCGCCAACGTTAGGAAGGTCCGGGCGGTCGCCGAATCAGTGAAGTCGCTGGTCCCAGCGGATCTGGGCAGGTCCGTGTCAGTTCGGGCGCTCGGCGAGGACCAGCCGCATGAGCTCGGCGCGCGAGGTGATGTCGATCTTCTGGAAGACCTTGCGCAGGTGGTAGTCCACGGTTCGTGGGCTGAGGAAGAGCCGGGCGGCGATCTCCCGGTTGGTCAGGCCTTCGCCGACGGCCAGGGTGATGCGCAGCTCCTGCGGGGTGAGTGTGCTCAAGGCGCCCGTGTGGTGGGGCCGCGCGGACTCCCCCGCGGCGCGCAGCTCGCCCAGCACCCGATCCTCCCAGGCGAGCGTGCCAAGGCTGCGGAACGTCTCCGCCGCGGCGCGCAGGTGTTGCTGAGCCTGCGAACGTCGTCGGCCTCTGCGCAGTTGCTCGCCGAGCAGCAGTTGTGTCCTGGCGTGCTCCAGCGCGGAGTCGGACCTGGTGTGCAGGCGCAGGCTCTGCTCGAAGTGCCCGTCGGCGGCGCCGCCGGTGGACAGCAGCGCCCGGCAGCGCGCCGCGAGGGCGGCCTGCTCGGGTGAGGTAGTGTGCCGGCTCCACTGTTCGTAGCGAGCTGAGGCCGCGGCGGCCCGGTCCTGCTCACCGGCGCGGACCAGGGCCTCGACGAGGTCGGGGACGATTCCCATGACGAGGTCGGCGGGCGCGCTGACGTCCCAGTCGCCGACCGCCGTGAGGTGCCTTATGGCTTCGTGGTACCTGCCGGCGGCCAGCTCGATGAGGCCAAGTGCCCGCCAGGCGTAGACCATCGCATCGGGCAGCCTGCGCTCAGTCGCCTCGGCCAGCACGCCGGCGGCCAGCTCGGCGGCGTCCGGGCGGCCGCGCATGGCCGCACACAGGGCGAGAAGGCCGCGGTTGCGGCAGGCCGTGCTCGGCTGACCGACCTCGACGGCGAACTGGTAGCCCTCCTCCGCTTGGGCCTCAGCGAGCCCGAGCCTGCCGTGCGCGAGCTCGTCAGCGGCCTGATACTCCAGATTCCACGCCAGCGCGCCGAGTGATCCGCCGACGCGCGCGAGCTGCCCGGCATCGCGGTACAAGCGCCTGCCCAGCTCGTGGTCCCCGAGCCCGCGCGCCACAGCGCCGGCCATGGTCATCAGGATCGGATCGGTCAGCGCATCGAGCGCGGCGCCGTCCCATCGCGCGATCGCGAGGTCCTGGCCGGTACGGGCTTGGCTGGCGTGGCGCAGGAGCAGCAGCACCGCGTCTTCCGGGTCGTCGGGCTCCAGCGGGATTCCCTGGAGCCAGCCGGCGAGGTCGGCCCAGACCCCAGAGCGGCGGGTACGGGTGCCAAGATCGGCATACATCGCGACGGTCGGGGCGAAACGACGCCGGTCAAGGCGCAGCACGCGCGGGATCCAGGGCCGGATGAGGCTCAGCGCGTCCTCGGGAGATCCGGCGAACTCGGCCACGATGGCGCGCATCACCGCCAACGGGATCCGGTCGGCTTCGTCCAAGTTGGGTTCGCGCTCGGCGCGGTCGAGCAGTTCCATGGCCCTCGCGGTGAACCCGCCGTGCAGGGCAGCGTGCGCGGCAGTCCACAGCCGCCGTCCCCGGCGTCGGCCGTCTGCGGTGAGCTCGGCCGCTCGCGATAGCGCGGCCATGGCAGCAGCCGGGCCACCGCGCTCGGCCACCTGCTCGGCCGAGCGTTCGAGCTGCTCGGCGGTCCGTTCGTCGGGGCCGACCGCGGCCTGCCCGAGGTGCCAGGCACGGCGATGCTGGTCGGTCGGACCGTCGAAAGCCGCGGCGAGGGCACGGTGGATCGCCGCCCGCCGATCGGCGGGGGCGCTGTGATAGATCGCGGACCGGATCAGCGGGTGCCGGAACGCCAGCTGCGTCCCGTCGTAGGACAGCAGCTCGTCGAGCTCGGCGCGGTGCAGCGGGCCGGAGTCGACCCGCAGCAACGCGGCGGCCCGTTCGAAGCCGTCGAGGCTGCCGGAGCCGCCGGCGGCGATCAGCTGGAGCAGCGGCAACGATTCGGCGTGCCGCGCCTGGACCTTCGCCAGGAACGACCGCCGCAGCTCGTCGTGCAAGGCCGGCGGCTCGGGCGTGCCCTCCGGGGGCAACGGTTGTCCGGCGAGCTCGATCAGGGCCAACGGGTTGCCGCCGGTGACGGCCAGCAGGCGGTTCTGTTCGCTGCCGGTCATCCGCCGCTCGGTGAGCAGGGACTTGGCCGATTCCCGGTCCAGGCCCATGAGCGGGACGCGGCGCAGGTCGGGCAGATCGGCACCGTGCCCTTCGTCGGCCCGTGCGGCGAGCAGCAGCACGGCAGGCTCGTCGGTCAGGCGGCGGGCGACGAATGCCAGGGTCTTCAGCGTCGGCTGGTCCGCCCAATGCGCGTCGTCGACGACGCACAGCACCGGCCGATCGCCGGCCAGCAGAGACAGCACCGACAGGGTCGACAGGGCGACCAGGAACGGATCAGGTGGTGCTCCGTGGATGCGCCCGAACAGCACGTCCAGGGCCTGCGCCTGCGGGCCCGGCAGCCCGTCGACCTGGCCGAGCACGGGCAGCAGGAGCTGGTGCAACGTCGCATAGGCGAGGTCGGACTCCGGCTCGGCACCGACGGCGCGCAGCACCCGGAAGCCGACGGCCCGTTCCTCGGCGCAGGACAGCAGCGCGCTCTTGCCGATGCCGGGCTCGCCCTGCAGAATCACCCCGCCGCCGCGGCCCTGGGAGGCGTGCATGAGCAACGACTCGAGCAGCCGGAGCTCGTCGTCCCTGCCCAGCACACGCCGAGCGTGAGAAGCGTCGGCACGTGCGACGATGCGGGCACGATGCGCCGGGACCGGCGACTTCACCGATGCGGCTCCAGCCATGGCTCTCCTACCGTCGAACACCCTACAGCCGCGCAGACAAGGACGAGATCAACGTGACGCGAACAGCGTTGAGCGGTCGCACCGCCATCGTCGTCGGGTCCGACATCGGGGTCAGCGCCGCCGTGGCGTACGCGCTGAGCCGGGCCGGCGCCGGCGTGGTCATCGCGTCCCGCCCCGACCCCGCCCTGACGGCGCTGACCGCGGGCATCGTCGCGGCGGGAGGCCAAGCAGTGGCCGTCCCGGCGGACGTCACCAGCCGAGCCTCGATGCGGCGGCTCGTCGAGCAGACGCTCGGTGCGTTCGGCCGGCTCGACATCGCCGTCAATCATCTTCGGGCACGTGAGCTGCTCGTGGCGATGACCTACCAGCTCGCCGCGATGCGGCGCACGGGCGACGGCCACATCGTCAATCTGGCGACGAGCGTCGTCGCGCAGACCGCGGTGGCAGAGCTGACCGGCACGGCAGCACAGGACCACGCCTCCTCCTCCAGCATCCGGATCAACGCCATCGCGGGGGCGCCGTGCGGTAGCGCGGAACAGCTCGCCGACGCCGTCGTACGGTTGTGCTCCGACGACAGCCGATGAGCCACGCGGGAGACGTGCCACGGGCCACACGGCGTTACGGCGATTCCGCAGGGGGTGAACGCAGGGCATCGTGCCACCGCTCAGTTCACTGGTTGCAGGCCGGCCAGGAGGTTGAAGGCTCCGGTCAGCAGGTTGAGGGTGACCACGCCGACGATCTCCGCGATGATGCGGTCACTCCAGCCATGCGCCCGGAGGTCGGCGACATCCGCATCGGTGATGGATGACGGCTCCGCCAGCACCCGTATGGCCACGGCGATCAGGGCCGCCTCCCTGACGTCGGTGGACGTGCCCTGCCGGGCCAGCACGATGTCGGCCTCGCTGAGCCCGGCCGCGCGCCCCGCCTCGACGTGCGCCTGCAGGCAGGTGCCACATCCGATCCACTCCTGGACGGCGAGCGAGACCTTCTCGCTGAGGGCACGGGGCAGCTTGACCCGCTTCATGGCACGCGAGAAGTTCAGGTAGCCCTCAAGCAGCGCCGGCGAGTGCGCCATGGTGGCGATCATCTCCCCCACGCTGCCTCTCCTGTCGAGGATGTCATTCAGCAGTTCCTTGGACTTGGCCGGGGCGCCAGCGGGCTCAAGCGGGACGAGACGTCGCATATGTCCTCCTCAAGACACCCAATGTACTATACCCCCCTACCGTATAGTGGGGAAGGCATGGAGCGACTGCTCATTGACCATTTGTCCCACTGGCTCGGCGGCTGGCCCGCCGTGACCGAGCTGGACATCATCGGAGCGGACGAGCGAGGTCATCCCGGCTGGGACGGCAAGATCCATCCTGCGATCGGGATGTCCAGCCCCGAGGCAGGCGTGTTGTCGGTCCCGCCGCACGCCGTCACGGCCGTGGCCGAGCAGTACGCCGAGGACAAGGACCTCGCCGTGCTGGGGCCGCAGATTCCCGCCCTGGTGGGCTTCCCCGAGCGCGGCTGGTTCACCGCCGTCTACCGGTGGACCACCCGCCCCGAGCCCTTCCCCGACGACGGCACCTGGATGGCCGCGGACGCCCCCGGCGTACCGGACTGGCTGCTGCCCTTCGGCGGAGACGTCCTGGTGGCCACGGATCCCGAGACCGGCGAACATCTGGCCGGGGTGGGGATCAAGCGGCACGACACCTACGGGCACCTTTGTCTGGAACGCGAGCACCGCCGGGCCCGCGTTCCAGATCGATGATCTGGCAGTCCGTACCGGGGAGGCTTAAGCAAAGACCTGAAGAACATGAGCCCGGTGACGGCGCTCCGCCCGCCTTCCTGAAACGCTACGCGCAAACGAGCGGCTGCAACACGGAAAACATGTTGCAGCCGCTGTGATGGGAGCAACATCCCGAGAAGGCGCGTGAAGCACCCGCCTCGAGGTCCCAGCGAGTGACAAACTGCGTGACAATCACCGAGTCCCCGCAAGGGCCCTGCCGGCGAGGGTGTCCGCCGTGGCCGGCTGCGACGCTACCGCAGATAACCACTGGCCTCGGAGCCAAGGACGTTCAGAAGAGCCAGGGCTTCGGCGCCAGGTGATCCTGGCGGCGCACTGTAGAGGACGAGGTGCTGGTCGCGGTCCGTGAGTGAGAGCGAGTCGCAGTCGACGGTGATCTCCCCGACGACGGGGTGACGGAAAGTCTTCGTGAGCGTCGGCGCGGCCTGCACGTCGTGCCGCTCCCAAAGCCGGGCGAACTCGGGGCTGGCGTCGCGGAGTTCGTCGACGAGTTCGGTCACCGCGGGGTCGGACGGGTATCGGGCGAGGGTGGATCGCAGCTGCATGACGACCTGGTGCCGGAACTCCGCGGCGTCGGAGATTCCGTACAGCGTCGCGTCGGCGCGCGCCGGCCCGAGGAAAGCCCAGCGCGCGAGATTGCGGTCCCGCGGGGCGAGCTCGGCGAAGTCCTCCATGAGCGCGGCCGCGAGGTCGTTCCACGCGAGGACCTCGAACGTGGCGGAGATCACGAAAGCGGCCGTCTGCGGCAGCCGCTCGAGGAGCGTGAGGATGCTCGGGCGGACGTCGCGCCGGTGCAGTCCGGTACGGATCGGCGCAGTACCCGCGAGGACGTGGAGGTGGTCGGACTCGGCGTCCGTGAGCCGCAGTGCGCCTGCGATCCCGGCGAGGACCTCGCCCGACGGTCGCGGCGCCCTGCCCTGCTCGAGACGGACGTAGTACTCCGTGGAGATGTGTGCGAGGACCGCGACCTCCTCACGGCGAAGTCCCGGTGTCCGGCGTCGCGGGCCCGAGGGGAGGCCGACGTCCTGCGGCCGGAGCCGCTCGCGACGGGTGCGGAGGAACGCCCCGAGTTCCTGTTTGTCCATATCCCAAGTGTGCACGCTGCGCGGCGATGGATCCTGGTACCGCCTGTGCCTGCATCCGGCCTGGTGGCCGGCCTGACACTGTCGTCATGACGAACAACATCGACATCGCACCCATCGGCCTGCTCACCGGCAAGGTTGTGTTCATCACCGGCGCCAGCCGCGGCATCGGGGCGGCCGCGGCCCGGCTCTTCGCCTCCGAGGGTGCCGCCGTCGTGCTCGCCGCCCGCAGCACCGACGCCCTGCAGCGGATCGTCACCGAGGTCCGCGCCGACGGAGGCGTCGCCGACGCCGTCACCTTGGACCTCGCCGACCGTGCGAGCATCCGTGCGGCGGTCGACCGCGTCGAGGAGCTGCACGGGCGGCTCGACGGCGCGTTCAACAACGGCGGGGTGGGCCAGCAGCCCGGCCCCCTCGACACCACGAGCGACGAGGACGTCGAGCAGCAGTTCGCCGTGAACTTCCGGGCGCACTGGGCCGCCATGACGGCTGAGGCCGCACTCATGCGACGGAACGGTGGCGGGGCGATCGTCAACACCTCGAGCATCGGCAGCCGCCGCGCGAACCCCGCCCTCCCCGCATACGGCGCCATGAAGCGCGCGCTCAACAGCATCACCGAGACCGCCGCGGTGAGCTGGGCCCGTGATGGCATCCGGGTGAACGGCATCACCCCCGGCGGCACCGCCACGGAGATGATCGACGCATGGGAGGCGGCGACCCCCGGCATCGTCGAGCAAGTGACGGCATCGATCCCGCTCGGACGGATGGCCGAGCCCCACGAAATCGCCGAGGTGGCCGCGTGGCTGCTCAGCGACCGGGCATCGATGGTGACCGGCGCGATCGTGCCGGTGGATGGCGGCGCCGGCGCCTGAAAGGGAGATCCCCCTTAGCAGTCTGCGTACATTGCGGTTCCGAGGAAGAAGGGAGCCGGGATTCCGAGGCGTGATATTGCGAGACCTCAGGGCCGGCAGCAAAGCCGGGCACCAGGAGCAGTCCCGACGCATTTACCTGCAGGTCGAATGTCTGGGCGGCGCCTTCTTACAGAGCGTCTGGCCGATCAAGGGCAGGACCACCGAGGACTGGAACAAGGTCCTGGGATACGTCCGGGACGACAACGTCAAGCACTGGATCCGGGCCGGTTTCCGTACCGGCGACCCGGGGTCCTGCAACAGCTGGACGGCGCCCTCGTCGAAGGTGGGGCCTAGGTGGAACGGTCAGGCGGGCTGCCACAGCTCGATCCGATTTCCCTCGGGATCGGTGACCCAGCCGAATCGACCGACACCCTCCATGTCCTGCGTCTCTGCAGCCACGTCCGCTCCCTTGGCGCGCAGTTGCGCGAGCATCGCCTCCAGGTCGCGGACCCGGAAGTTGATCATTACGTGCTGGGCGCGGGACCCGAAGTAATCGGTCTCGGACTCAAACGTCGCGAACACCGTCGGCCCGGCTTCCTGACGCCACAGGCCGTTGTCATCGGCGTCCAGGCCTAGGCAATCGCGATACCACGCGCCCAGGGCCACCGGGTCGGCGGCCCGCATGAAGTATCCACCGATTCCAAACACACGTTCCATGTCGCTATCTTGCCAGGACGGCGATCGGGCGGGCTGCCACCACACCATCGCCCGCTTCACATCCCCACCTCAATCGCGGGGGAAGTCGGTACGGCGCTGATGGACCTCTCGACGGTCGACCGGCGCGGCGGACCCGGCCACCTCGCCTTCAGTTGTGCGGGGTCTGCTGCGGCTGACCCGCAAGTTCGTTTGACGACCCCAGATAACCGCCGGACCCCCGGAAGACTCTTCGACGCTTCCTAACGGTTGCCTCCACACAGAGCCGATCACTAATCTGAAAGGAGCGTGCGAGGGCGCTGCCAGTCCGCGGGCAGGGATTTTCCCACCTCGAGCAGCACGTCAACGCACTGGACAAGACCCACCTCTTTCCGGCCGGGCAAGCGGACCTCGGCGACGAAGGAGGTCGCGATGTCCGATCGTCATTTCGAGCTGCCGGCCCATCCGAACCTGGAGTACTACCGCAAGCAGGCCAAGCACCTGCTTCACGCGTACGCGGCGGGCGATGCGGCAGCCGAAGCCCGGGTTGCCGACGTGCTGGGCGAGCGGGCCGCCGAGCGGTTCCTGCTCAGCGACGCCCAGTTCGTGCTCGCTCAGGAACACGGATTCCGGACCTGGACCGAGTTCCGCGCCCACGTCGAAAGCCGCAGCACCACCGAAGAACGGCCGGTCTCCCGTCTCATGGGAATCAGGCCGGGCATCTACGTCTCGATGGCCGACACCCTCCTCGTCGAGTTGCGCAGCGACGATCCCGGCGCGCTGCAACGGTTGCGGGCCTACGTGCCCCGGCACGCCACCGCGACCTCCGCCGCGACCGCCGAGCTTCGCGACGCACTGCTGATCATCGCGCGGGAGCTAGGCTTCCCGACCTGGCAGGAGCTCGTGTCGTTCACCGAGAAATCCCGGCGCGATCTCGACGAACGTCGGCAGAAGTGGCGGCAGCTGCGCCGCGAGGCCGAAGCCCTGCTGGCCGGCGACACCGATCGGCTGGCCCATCTGACCGCCGAGCAGGCCGATACCCTGCTGCACATGCTCGCAGGCCCCGAGACGATCCCCGGTGTCCGGCTCGATAAGGAGCTCGGCGTGCCGCGCGCCGCAGTCGATGTCCTGCTCGGCAAGGCCACCAACCTGGATCTCCCGCTCACGAGGGCTGCCCGCTTCAACCGGGTCGAATACGTGCGCCTGCTGCTCGACGCCGGCGCCGACCCCGGCATCCGGAAATGGGGCATCACCCCGCTGGAGGACGCCATTTACCACGACAACACGGAGGTCGTCGACCTGCTCGCCGGGCACGGAATCGTCCCGCAGGCGCTCTGGACGTATGCCGCCTGCGGCCGGCTGGATCTGGTGCGGGCCTCTTTCGACGCGGACGGCAGGCTCCGGCCGGACGCCGCATGGGCGCGCCCCGACCTCGCCAACACCGGCGCGGGCTTTCCTTCCCGGTTGCCGCCGACCGATGATCCGGAGGAGATAGTGGGAGAGGCGTTCGTCCATGCCTGCCAGCACGGCCGGATCGAGGTCGTGCGCTGGTTCCTCGACCGCGGCGTCCATCCCGACGTCGCGCCCTACCTCGGGCGGACCGGCCTGCACTGGGCAATCCCGGGCGGTCGTCTCCAAGTCATCCGCCTGCTTCTGGAACGCGGTGCCGACCCATCCATCCGCGACGATCTCCTCCGAACCGACGCCGACGGCTGGCTGCACATATCCCACGCCGCTCGCCCGCACGATCCTGTGACTCAGCAGCTCCGCGATCTGATCGAGTCTCGATCGCGCTGAGTTACCGCTGCGGGCCCGGGCTGCGCGTTTCCGCAGGTCACAGTGGCCATCTGCACCGTGATCCAGCTCACCGCCAATGGCTGTCCCGTCGTTCCTCGACCCCGTCATCGCACACGGAGTCGGCCGCGACCGCCACCCCCACTGGGAGAGGAAACCTCGACGACGTTGCGACGTTTATGGATGCCGCGGTCGAAGCCTGGTGGGCGGCCGCCTCGGCTACCGCGCCGTTTGCGACCGGCGATCTGGTCGCTGCGTTCGGGGATGGTGTGGGCGATCCCTCGGCGGCGCAGGTAGGCGCGGATCGCCCGTGAGCTGTAGCCCTTGTCGGCCACCACGTGATCGGGACGGGCGCGTGGCCGTTCGCCCGCCGGACGGGGCACGCGGATGCCGGCCAGGACCTGCCCCAAGCGGGTGCAGTCGTTGACGTTGCCGCTGGTCAAGCAGAACGCCAGCGGGCGCCCGTCACCGTCGCAAGCCAGGTGGATCTTGCTGGTCAGTGCACCACGGGATCGGCCGAGGGCGTGATCCGGTGGCTCTCCTGGCCGGTGCCCCCTTTTTCGGGCGCCGGCCGCGTGCTGACGGGCGCGCACGATGGTGGAGTCGACCGCTACCAGCCAGTCGATATCCCCACGCGCGTAGCTTCTCCCACTCCTCATCAGTTAACTCATGACGGCGCATCACGCCAGAGACGGTCTCGGATCTAGATCCAATGCCAGAAAGTTAAGGGTTCGGGCTGTGGGTCAAGGGTCTGTGATGAGGATGTCGATGCTGATGGTGGCCTTGTAGCTGGTCCGGTCGACGGTACCCTTGGCGTTGTATTTGGAGATCGCACGTTTGACGACGCGTGGCCGGGTCCGGATGCGCCGGGCGGGCATGAGGTCGGCTAGAACGTGGCGGCCGATGGTGCCAACGAGGTCGATGACGGTGTCGGCGATGATGCCCGTGGCTTGGATGACGAGGTCGCGGGCGGTGTGCAGGGCGGTCGTGAAGCTGGCCCGGTCAGGGTCGATCTCGGGCTGGGTGCCGGTGGCGTCGGCCATCGCCAGGCGCAGGAGTTGGTAGGTGAGTAGCAGGGCGTAGATCTCCTGGTCGATGCCGTCGGGAGTGCGGGCGCGCAACACTCGACCGCCGAGGATGGTGGATTTGATCTCCAGGAAGGCTGTTTCGATCTCCCACCGCTCGTGGTAGAGCGTGACCAGTTCGGCGGCGGGGTGGGTGCGATGATCGGTCAGGGTGGTGACCAGCCGGTACAGGCTGGTGCGGCGGCCGGTGGCGGTGGCGATGGTGATCTCGCAGTCGATGACGCGGACCGCGACGGTGCCCAGCATCGACCGGTAGGAGCCGTCGGCCAGGCGGCGCAGCACGGGCAGCCGGCGGCTGTTCTTGATACGGACCAGTGTCTGGGCACCGGTTGCCACGATCGCCGCTATCAGGGACTGGTCGGCGAAGCTGCGGTCCAGCAGCACGATCATGCCCGCGTGCAGGCTGCGTAACAGACGCGGTGCATACGTGGTCTCTCCGTGCGCGGTCGTGCCGAACACCGCGTCCAGCAGGGCGCGGGTGCCGCAGGAGACCAGTACCAGCAGCCGGATCTGCGGATAGCCCGAGCCGCCGTTGTTGCAGCGATGCTTGGTGAACCTGCTCAGATTGGCCGCAGTGTCGGGCGCCGCCATGGTGGTGCCGTCGATCGCGCAGATGCGCAGTCCCCGCCACCACACGCCTGTGGTGGCGATCCCCGCGGCCGGGCCACGCAGCAGCTCCCACAGCCACCGCACCGGTTCGACACCCACCCGTCGGCGGGCCTGCACCAGCGCAGCCGCGGTCGGGACGGCGAGCTTCAGTCCGGTCAGCCCGGCTGTCAGCCGCTGCCAGACCTGCCGCCACCCCAACTCGGGGAACAAGCATCCGGCCAGCAGCAGATACACCACCACCCGCGAGGGCAGATCCCGCACCCGCACCTGCGTCCTGCCGGTGCGTGTCAGCGCCTCATCGACCATTTCGAACGGAATGAGCCGGGTCAGTTCACCCAGATGGCCGGGCGCGAACGCGCCTGCGGCCACCACAACATCACGACGCATGACAGACTGGACATCCAACGGAGCTCCCGCCGAACAGTGATCTTGGTCGACACCGTTCTAGCAGGAGCTCCGTTGTCGTCTTCACGAGCTTGACACGGCCGCCACCACGTTAACTAAGCGGCATTGGATCTAGATCACCTTAAGGCACGGCCTGGGGTATGAACCCCGCTCGCTATATGGTCGACTCGTTCACCAAGATGTTGACGCTGCGGTCACTCCCGGCGGCCAGCGTCCGCGGGCAAGAACAAAGGCGCCCAGGAGTGCCAGGACATCGGCTGCGGTATCAGGCCGCCGAGTCGGCATCGCGCACGAACCGCTCGACGGTGGTCGGCTTGACCTCCGGGTAGCGGTCGTTGTCGAGGGCGTCGAACTTGGCCTTCCCGGTCACCATGCACCACTGGTACTGCAGGGCCACATAGTCGAACGGGTTCTGGTTCTGTGCAGCCCGGCGCTCGATCTCGGCCCGCAGATCGTCAGCGGTGCCCAGGGTCCGCAGTTGCAGCCTGCGGCCGCTGCCGCGCTCGACCGCCTCGTGGAACCCGCGCATCGAGAGGACCTCGCCGGCGAACCGCACCGTCCCACCGTCCGCCAATGCGGGGTCCAAGACGGCGGCCGCGGTGTAGTCGGCGGTGTCCTGAACGGTGGTCACATCCAGCGGCTGGTCGAGGTCGCCCCAGTGCGAGAAGGTCCCACTGTCCCAGTCGACCAGCCCCATGAAGCCCACCATCACCTCGATGAAGGCGCCGTTGAGCACCGACAGCACACCCAGCGGGGACCCGGCGAACCGGGCCGCTGCCTGCCGCCGCCAATCGATCATGAAGTTGTCGCCGTCGTCGAGCCGGGTGATGTCGATGGCGAAGTCCGACGGGACGAACCGATCAGCCCCGGCCCGCTCCGCGGCCCTCAGCAGGTTCGCCTGGCCCTCCACGATCACCTCGGGTCCGCCCTGGACAGCCGAAACGACCGCCGACGCCTCGCCGACTGCTGCGGCCAACCGGTCGACGGGATCGGTGAGATCGCCCTCGACCAGCTGTACACCCCTGGCCCGCAGATCGTCGAGCACGCGCTGCTTCTCCCCGGCGGCCCCGGGCCGCACCAGGGCGCGCACGGTGGCTCCCCGATCCAGGAGGGCAGACGCAAGCCGGTTGCCGAGGAGTCCGGTCGAACCCACCAGAAGCACTTCCCGCCGTGTCGACATAGTGATGAATTCCCTTCAGTTCTATTGATCGGGTGGTTCATCGCAAAGGTAGGGTCTGTAACCGATTACAACGTCAAGGGGGAAGATGGTCCGCATGCGCATCGGGGAACTGTCCAGGCGCACCGGCGTCGACGAGCAGCTACTGCGCTACTACGAGAAGCAAGGGCTGCTGGCGCCCGAGCGCTCCCCGAACGGCTACCGCGAGTATGCCGAGACGGACGTCGGCACCGTGCTGAAGATCCGGACGCTGCTGGCCGCCGGGCTGTCCACCGCCACCATCGCCCAAGTCAGTTCGTGTCTACGGGAGGATGCGCTGCCCGCCCCGACCTGCTCGGGAGTCGTCGAACGACTGCGCGGCGAACGCGACCGCCTGGACCGGGCCATCGAGGAACTGCAGGACGCCCGTACCGCCCTCGACGACGTGATCCGCCGCGGGCATGACGCGGGACCCGGCGGCCGCCCGGGGGAGCAGCCACAGTGGGGCACCGCCGAAGGCGGGCCCGCCCTTCGCCTCCGCCGGTCCGCCTGACGCTACCGGGCGTCGGCCGCGGCCCCCGCCCGGTAGCGTCAGGGCGGAGCGACCCCGCGTCCAACCGCTGGAATCTAGATTCCTTTTTTCGCCCGGGCAGCTGACAGGTGGGAGAAACGGCTGCAGCTCTCCCCACTTAGCACCGCTTGGCTTGCGGGAACACCACCTGGAGCGCCCATCCGGGGATCACATCGGTGCCGGCGCACGGCTGTTCGGTCCCGTTCGGCCCAGCCAATGGCCAGGCGCGGGCCGGGCAGGGCGGCCCTGCACGTCAGAAGCCCCTTTCGCGTGTCGGCCGAGGTGTCACCTGCTGTGGCGGATCGCCGCCCGTACGGCGGTGTAGATGACGACCCAGAGAGCCGCCAGGGGGATGAGAAACATGAAGATGATCTCGATTAAACCGACGTTGGACATGCCCGCAACGTAAGGGACCGTGGTTGGAAAACGCTTAACGATCACTTGCCGGGAGCCGGCCGATCGGATCAAGGACGGCTGGATCGTCGAGAGCTCCCGGGCGTACAGCTCCGACACGATCGAGGTGACCGTCATCCCCGGTCCCGGGGCCGGGCCCGCGCCGACTCCGTCGCCCCGCCCGTAGCGATCAGGTACCTGGGATCGCACGCATGGTCTTGCACAGGGCAAGACGAAACGACTCGATGGTTTCTTCCGATGCCTGAAGCTGTCCTGCGAGTCCCTCGGTCCGACGGTTGGACATGGCGAGATCCTTGGACAGGCTCGAGCGCGGGATACTTCTCACGGCGGTCGCGTACGTTACTCGACGTGACCGACGACGCCCGGGATCACCCCCGACATCGCCGAGGACCTCCCTCTCATTCAGCAGGCGTTCGGCCTCGGCATGCTCAACGCCGAGGATCTGACGTATCTCCCTGACGGGATGATGAACCGTAACTGGCATGTACGCACTGGCCGCGGCACGTACGCGTTGAAGCAGATCCTGGACGTGCCGCTGGGCACGGCACGACGTAACCTGCGCGTTCAGGCCATGCTCGCCGCGGACGGAATTCCCGCATGCGTGCCCGAAATGAGTATTGATGGTGACGTCGTCGTGGAAGCGGCCGGCCGCGGCTACTGTCTCCTCCCCTGGGCCGAGGGCTCCCACCTGCCGGGTCCGGGGCTGTCGCTGGAGCAGGCCAGGCGATTCGGCCGGCTGGTCGGGCACATCCACCACCGGCTGAACGGCCTCCCACCAGAATCCGGCCTGGCCCGGGTGACGGCCGCTCCGCGTTCCAAGGTCACCGACCAGGATGCCGCCATCGCCGAAGCGGATCGCTACCTGCGGCTGATCTCCTCCCTTGAGGTCCGGGAGCCGTTCGACGTGACTGTGGCCGAGCTGCTGGAGCAGCGGAAGATCCTTCTCCAGGAGTACGGAGAGCGACGGCCCGCCGGCGACTCACCCGCCGGGCCGGCCGGATGGACACACGGCGACCTGCAGTACCGCAACCTTCTGTGGCACGACGGAGAGATCGCAACCGTGCTGGACTGGGACCGCATCCAGGTCCGGACATTCGCTGAAGAAGTCACCCGTACGGCGATGGTCCAGTTCACTTCCAAGGAAGGCCTCTTGGATCTGGAACGCGTCGGCGCGTTCGTCGGCCGGCTACCGCAGTCTCATACCGCTGCGGTCGGAGGAAGTGGCGGACGCTCTCGACCGGTTGTGGTGGAGACGCCTGACGAGTTTCTGGCAGTTGGACCACCACTACAACCGGGGCAACCACGGCGCTGCCGAGCTGGTCGTCCCGACGGAGCGATTGCTGGCGTGGTGTGCCGAGCGCCAGGAGGAAGTGGCAGCCGCCTTCACGGCGAGGTCCGGCCCCGCTGCCGCCGGCCGAAGCCGGGACCGTTCGCAGGGCCGGAACGTCCAGTGAACGACGCACCGGTCGTCCCGCTTGGGAGGCTGCCACTCAACGGTTCGCCTCCTTTGGTGGTGGTCGGATGCGCGGTCCCGGAGGTCACGATCCGCGGAGCTGGGCGGTGGCGGAGCGAGCGAGGTCGGTGGCCATCCGGCACAGCCGGTCCATGGGGCGTGAGCCGCCGACCACGATGCGTACCTTCTCGACCGCGGTCTTGCCACGCTGGTCGGCGTACGACCGGTAGACCACCTGGAGCAGGCAGGTCCCGCCGCCCTCGCCCTTCGGCGTGACGAAGGCCCGGTAGCCGTTGACGCGCGTGGGCGTCCCGTCGTCCTCGGTGTTCCGCAGCGACTCGCGGTCGAACCGCAGGTCCACCCACGTGTCGCTGGTGGTGCTGTCCCACGAGCACTGCCATCCGCCGAACCCGAGGTCGGGGTCAGCGGCGTCGACGCCTGGGACGACCTCGAGGGCGTTGCCGCGCAGCAGCGCGCAGGCGTCCTTCTGGGCCAGGGAGGCGGCGGGCAGTGGCGTGGAGCGGCGTTTGATCGGGCCGCCTGCGAGTGCCTGGGCCGCAGTGGTGGTAGCGGCGTCGGCGATGGCGCACAGGTCGGCCTTGCCGTCCTCCTCCATATCCACGACGACCTTCACGACGGTGTCGTCGACGCCGGGCAGCAAGAGCGTGCGCCAGCACACCTCGCTCCCGGCGGGGTTGTCGATGACCTCGATCGGGCCCACGGTCCTGGCCGGCCGGGCCTGCTCGGGCGGCGGGTCGCGGTCGAACCACACCTTGACGTCAACGGCGCCGCCCGTTGGCGGGAGCACGATGACGTCGCACCGGTCGAAGTTGCCGTAGTCGACGTCGAGCTCCGTCCTGCCGAACCGGCCGAGCGCGGTGGGGTCGGTCAGGGCGCACGGATCGGCGGTGCGCGGGTCACCGATCAGGGAAGCCGACGAGCTGACCGAAGGAGTAACCGTGCCGGCCGAGCTTGCCGTGAGCGCGTCCGGGTTCCTTTCGCCCGGCGGCCCGCTCAGCGTGCGGTATACCGCGTAAGCGGCGACGACAACGACCAACGCCGCGCCCGCCACGATGAACGGCCACCGCCGGGGACGGGGCGGCGCGGATCCCGCGATCTTCTCCAGCCGCCGCCGAACCTCAACGGCGCTCGGCCGCTTCACCGGCTCACGCTGCAGCATGTCCGCCAGCAGTCTCTCCAGCGGCCCGACGTCGGCCGTCATCTCGACGGCGCCACGCGCGGCCTCCCACGCCGTGACGTACGTGTCGGACTCCTCCTCACTCGCCCCCGGCCGCGGCGGGCGCCCGGCGACCAGCGCATACAGGGTGGCGCCGAGAGAGAACACATCCGAGACCGGCTCCGGCTGCCCCAGGACCACCTCGGGTGAGGCGTAGTCGGCGGTGTAGCTGATGGCGCCGTTGGGTGTGATCGTCTCTCTGCCGCCGACCCGGTACGCGGCGCCGAAGTCGGCCAGCTTGGCCACGCCGTCGTCGGTAAGGATGATGTTGCCCGGCTTGACGTCCAGATGCACGATGCCCTTGGCGTGCAGGGCGGCCAGCGCGCCGGCGATCTGCGCGCCGAGCCGAGCCGCCTGCTCCGGCGGCATGGGCGGGTGTTCGTCGAGGCTGCCGCCGGGCACGTGCTCCATCACCATCCACGACGCCGCCTCGTCCTCGTCCTGCACGGCGTCGTACAGGGTGACCACATGCGGGTGGTTGAAGGCGGCCAGGGCGCGGGCCTCGGCCTGTAAGCGGCTGAAGCCGGCGCTGTCCACGAGCATGCGTTTGAGCACGACATCCCGGTTCAGCCGCAGGTCGCGGGCCACCCAGACCTCCGTGGCGCGGCTGCTGACGAGGCAGGTCTCCTGGCGGTAGCGCCCGCCGACCGTCATGCCGTGGCGCACCACCCGTTCTCCCCTCGCCGATCGCCAGGAACCTCGAATCTACTGGGTGAGCAGGCAAATACACAGCGTTCTTCTCACACGTTCGGACGGCCCATATCACCCGGAGTCAGCCCCGTATGCCCAAGGCGCTCGAGCTTCCGCCGCTCCCCGTGACGGACCGGCCCGATCAGCCCGGTACGTCGACGTGCCAAGCGAGCACGCGGCCGTAGTGAGACTGGCCGTACACGTGCAGGTTCCCGCGGATGGCCGCCGCGGCGACGGAGCGTACCGGGCGGGCGAACGCGCCAAGGATGGCGAGGCGGCGCTGGGAGGCGGCGTCCCACAGCCCCACTGTGCCGTCCTCGGTCCCAGTCACCAGCAGGACCCGGTCACCGTGCTCGACCAGACTCAGGCAGGTGACGGTCGATGTATGCGGAATCCACTCCCGGCGTTCCCCGGTGGTGGCGTCCCACAGGTGCACGTACCTCCCGCTGCCGACGGCGAGTACGTCAAGATCGGCGATCCGGCCCATGGCCAGACCCTCGCCGGCGTCGTCCACGCCGAGCGCCCGGATGTGCCGGCCGGTCAGCGGGTTCCAGAGGTCCACCTTGCTGCCGCACCGTGTGGCCAGCACCGACTGGTCCCCGGCTTTGCCGAAGGCGCTCTCGCTCAGCGAGAACCCCCACCTGGGCAGCTTGGCCACGCGCTCCTGCGTGACCGGGTCCCACACGTCGGCGCCGGCTGCGAGCAGCGCCCGGCCGTCGGCCTCGCCGAAGGCGAGAGCGGTGGGTGAGGCGTGATCCATGCCGCCGAAGGTGACCTGGCCGTCCTTGGCATCTCCCTTCCTGGTGATCCCACGGATCTCGCTCAGCGGCTGCCACAGCATGGTGCCGTAGGCGGCACAGCCGCTGCTCGCGATGTACGGCCGACCGGCCACATTTCCGGCTGCCAGTCCTCGGCAGCAGTGGTCGTAAGGCGAGATGTCGCAGTCGTGCCCGCGGCCGCTCTGACGGCAACCCACCGAACCGATCTTCTTTCCACTCGCCGCGTCCACCAGGAGCACGGTGTCACTGTGCGTGCCGACGGCCAGCGCGGGCGCGCCCTGCACTGTGGTGAACACCGCCAGCCCCGACCCGCCGTAGCCGGTCCGCCGGTGTCTGTGAGGCGTCTGCGCGTCCCAGACCTGCACCGTCCCGTCGAGACCGGCCGTGGCCAGGCAGAGGCGTTCCTCCAGGCGCCCGAAGGCGGCGGCCGTGATCAGGCGGGTGTCGGCGTCCAGGTCGACGTCCGTCTCGTGGCCCGGGTGCCAGATCACGGCCTTGGCAGGCCGTTCCCACGCCCCGACGGCTCCGGTGTGGTTCGCCACGAGCATCACGTTCCGCCCGTCGTGAGTCGTCATGGTCACCGGCCCCTGGTCGCGGTCGAACCCCTGACTGGGGGTCCTTTCGCCGAGGTTCTCCAGTTTCAGGTAGACCACCTTGCGGCTTTGCACCGTGTAGCCCGGCGGGTGTTCGATCCGGACCACCACGCCGACTTCGGGCCGCCCACTCCCTACGCCCACGAGCAGGGGCGGAGCGAACCCGTCCTGCTCCATGTCCTCCCAGACATCGCTCAGTTCGGCGGTCCCCAACTGCTCGCCGGTGGCGACGTCCCACACGTACAGCTCGTAGGGGCTCAGAGAGGCGAGTACGGTCCGCTCGCCCAGCTTCGCCACCGCGAGGTCGAGTATCCCGTCCCTCTCCTCCGCACGCAGCTCTCGCACGAGCTCGCCGGTGGCCGGGTCCAGCAGGTCGACGCGCCCGTCCTCGTCTTCGGCCGGGATGCCGCGGTTGTCGAAGCCGATCGCCACGGCGAGCAGCATCCGCCCGCCCTCGGCCTCGACGAAGGCCATGGCTGTCGGGTGGCCTCCGGTCGTGTCACGGGTGAACCCGCTCGCTCCGGTGAGCGGGTCCCAGGTACGGATCGTGCCGTCGTGGTCGCCGCCGGCCAGCACCGGGCGGCCGTCCACCACGCCGAACGCCAGGGCACGGACACTCGCCGTATGGCCCTCCAGGTCCGGCCCTGACTGGTCGAACGCGTCGCGAAGCCGTACCACGTGGTCCTCGCCGCCACTGGCCACGAACGTGCGGCCCTCGAACTCGCCCATCGCCACCGCCCAGACCGGGCCGTCGTGCCGGGCCGTGCACACGTGGAAGGCCGTGGGCCGCTCGCCGGTTTCCCATGCCAGAGTCCATGTCCCCGGATCTACCGCATCGAATGCTGTCAGGGCTTCCGGTTCCTCGGCAGCGGCGGTCGCGCGCAGGTGCTCGAGCCGTTCGGGGCCGGGTAGAGCGAGAAGCCGCGGGAGCGCCCGGCGATAGGCCCGCAGCAGGGCCGGTGGGCACGATCCGCCGAGCGCGCCGCGCAGGAACGCCGGACCGGCCTCGTTCAATAAGGTGAGATCGAGCGTCATCGACTCGCGTCCCGATTACCCGTGGAATGATGCCAAGTCACAATAGCAACGTACGGGTGATTCGCCCCCGTATGTTGACAATCGTAGGTCTTCGCATCGCCTGAGCGGGGCCTGGAAGAGGCGGCCCTCAAACTTTACCGAGCCCGAAAACCCTTACAGGCACGGCACTTCAGCGCTATTCAGCGGCTGATATGCGGAAATCACATTTTGCCCTACTTGCACTATCTATGGGTAGATGTCTATCTTTTGCCTAATCAAGGCATAGATGGGACGACTTTCGCCGCATCGTTGCCGCTTCGTTGACCAGACCGTGCGCTGCCCTCAGAACTCTCCGGGGACAGCGTTCGGCCGCCGAATCCGCGCCCAGCGGAGCCGGGGACCCACCTCTTGGGGTGAATCGGACGCCAGCCCAGGCTGCGCTCGTAGGGCACTTCCAGGCCCGAACCCGTCAGCTAACCCGGTAGGCGGCATGGAAGCAAGGAGTCAATGCCGTCATGCCCAAGCCTCGGCTTGCCACAGTCGCCCACGCCCTCAAGCATCACTTCGATCCCCTCACCCAGCGCCTCAGCTTCGTCGTCGCCGGTGCGATCCTCGCCGGGACCGCCGCCGTCGCCAGCGTGGCCGGCATGGCGCTCGCATCCTCCACGGAGAACGGCCCGGAACACGCGGCTCAGCACGAGACCGGATCTCTCACCTACGGCCTGGACATCTCCAACTACGAGCCCCAGTACGACTGGAACGCCAGCACGGCCAAGTTCGGCATCATCAAGGCCACGGAAGGCACGAGCTACCGCGACGCCTCCTTCGCCAGGCACTGGCTCCAGCTGGGCAAGAAGGGGATCGTGCGCGGGGCCTACCACTACGGCCACCCCGGCAACGACCCCGTCGCGGAGGCCGAGCACTTCCTGTCCGTGGTGAACTCCCAGCCCGCCAAGCCCGGCGACCTGCTGGTCCTTGACCTGGAGACCACGGACGGCAAGTCCGTCACCGAGGTCAACGCCTGGGCCAAGACGTGGCTGTCGTACGTGAAGGACAAGACCGGGATCACCCCGATGTTCTACAGCGGCTGGAACTTCGCCAACACCTACGGCAGGGGCCTGGCCGAGTACCCACTGTGGGTCGCCCACTACAGCAAGGCCAAGGGAGCGATCACCCCACCCGCCGACTGGAAGTCCTGGACCATCCACCAGTACACCGAAACCCCCATCGACCAGAACGTCTCCGCACTGACCGCCGACCAACTGCGCAGCCTGGGCCGCCGCGCCGCCTGAGCAAGCAAGGCGCGAACGGCCGGCGCCCGCGTCCGTCCACGCCTACCTGTGGCTGCGTCACCTCATGTGTTCGGCCATGACCCGCCGCATGTCGGAGGCGGCCCGCAGGGTGCCCCGGACGGTGCCGGTGACCTTGGAACGGCCCGCTCGACGCAGGTAGTCCACCTCCACCTCCGCGATCCGCCAGCCGGAGGCGGCCGCGCGCAGCACCATTTCGAGCGGGTAGCCGAACCGGCGGTCGTTCAGCCCGAGCGCCAGCAGCCGGGACCGTCCGGCGGCCCGCATGGGCCCGAGGTCGTGCAGCGGCGCCCCGGTGCGGCGACGCAGGCCGCGGGCGATGACGGCGTTGCCGAGCCGGGCGTGCCAGGGCCAGGCGCCTGCCTCGCACGGCCGGCGGGCGCCGAGCACCAGGTCGGCGTGGCCGCCTATGACGGGTTCTGCGACTCTCGGGAGCTGGCGGGGGTCGAGGGAGGCGTCGGCGTCCATGAAGCAGACCACCTCCGCGCTCGCGGCCAGCAGCCCCGCATGGCAGGCGGCACCGAAGCCGCGGCGCGGCTCGTGCACCACACGGGCGCCGAGGTCGCGGGCGACCTCGGCGGAGCGGTCGGTGGAACCGTTGTCGACCACCAGGGCACGGTAGCCCTCGGGCATGCGACCGAGCACCCAGCCGAGCGCGGCCTCCTCGTTCAGGCAGGGCAGGATCACCTCGACGGTCATGACCACGCGAACTCCTTCATGCCCGCCTCGAACCCGATCTCGGCGTGGAAGCCGAGCTCGCGGCCTGCCCGCTCGGGAGAGGCGACGATGTGGCGGACGTCCCCGAGCCGGTAGCCGCCGGTGATCCGCGGGGCCGGCCCGCCCCGCTCGGCGGCCAGTGCGGCGGCCATCTCGCCGACGGTGTGCGGGGTGCCGCTGGCGATGTTGTAGGCGCGCGGCTCGCCGGGATGCGCGGGCGCGAGGGCGGCCGCCAGGTTCGCCCGGGCGACGTCGCGTACGTGCACGAAGTCGCGGAGCTGGCCGCCGTCTTCGAAGACCTTCGGCGGCCGTCCCGCCTCCAGCTCGGAACGGAAGATCGCGGCGACTCCGGCGTAGGGGGTGTCGCGGGGCATACGCGGGCCGTAGACGTTGTGGTACCGGAGTGCGACGACGCTGCCGCCGGTCTCCCTTGCCCAGTTGGCGGCCAGGTGCTCCTGGGCGAGCTTGCTGGTGGCGTAGGCGTTGCGCGGATCGAGCGGCGCGTCCTCGGCGATGGTGACGCAGCGGACCGGTATGCCGCAGTCAGGGCAGGCCGGGTCGAACCGGCCCCGCTCCAGGTCCCGTCTCGTGCGCGGGCCCGGGCGCACCCGGCCGTGCCCGGGGCACTCGTAGGAGCCCTCGCCGTAGACCACCATCGAGGAGGCCAGCACCAGCCGCTCGACCCGATGGCGCGCCATGGCCGCCAGCAGCACGGCCGTGCCGTACATGTTGATCGAGGCGTAGTCCGGCAGGTCGGAGACGTCCACGCCGAGACCGACCTTGGCGGCCTGGTGCACCACGAGGTCCACGCCCGGCAGCAGCCGATCCAGCACCGCAACGTCGCGCACGTCGGCACCGGTGCGCAGGTCGAGGCCGACGACCTCGTGCCCCTCGGCCTCGAGTGCCTCGACCACGTGACCACCGATGAATCCGGCCGAGCCGGTGACCATCACTCTCACCTGGCCGACGTTAGCCCCGCCTCGCGGCCGGTCTGTAGCGACGTTCGCACTTCGTAAGGGTTCTTATGGAGTGCGAACGTCTGGCTCTCCAGCGGCCACGAACCGCCTCCGGGATGTGAGGCTGCCGCCGTGAAGCTCATCGTCGTGCTCGTGGGCCTGGCCTTCGTTCTGGTGCGGACGGTGGCCGGGGCGCCCGGTCTGGGCTGGTACCTGCTCGCCTGGGCGCTGTTCGCCGTGGCGGTGTGGCTGGCGCGGCAGGCGCCGGACAGGCGGCTGGCCGTGCTGGTCGTCGTCGGCGGCATCGTGATGGTCACGACCGGGCTGTCGGCGCCGCCGAGCAGCAGCACCGACTCCTTCCGGTACGCCTGGGACGGCCGGGTCCAGGCCGCCGGCATCTCCCCGTACGACCATCCGCCGGCCGACCCGGCGCTCGCCGGGCTGCGCGACGCCTGGCTCTTCCCCTCCGGGTGCGAGGCCCGCGGCCTGTGGCCGCTCCCGGACGGAGGGTGCACCAGGATCAACCGCCCCACCGTGCCCACCATCTACCCGCCGGTCGCCCAGGGCTACTTCCTCCTGGTTCACTGGCTCTCGCCGGACGGCTCCCGGCACAAGGTCCTGCAGCTCGGCGGCTGGGTGATGGCCGTCGTCGCGTTGCTCGCACTGTGCAGGTGGAACGTCAGGACGGCCACCTACTGGGCGTGGTGCCCCGCCGTCCCCATCGAGGCCGTGAACAACGCGCACGTCGACATGCTCGCCGTGCTGCTGGTCGTGCTCGCCATGCGCGCCGCACGCGCCCGCGGGGCGCTGCTCGGCGCGGCCGTGGCGGCCAAGTTACTGCCCGCCGCGACGCTGCCCGGCGCGCTGTCGGGAGTCCTGGCGAACGGGGTGGACTGGCGGCGCCTCCTCAAGATCCTTGTGCCCGCCACCCTGGTCGTGGCGCTCGCCTACCTGCCCTACGCGCTGGTCTCACAGGCGTCCGTCGTGGGTTACCTGCCGGGCTACCTGCAGGAGGAGCGCTACGAGAGCCCTGCCGACGGCAACCGCTACGCCCTCGTACGGCTGGTGATGCCGGACTCCTGGGCGCCCTGGGCCGTGATCGTGCTGCTCGTCCTGGTCGCTCTCTACGTCCTGCGGTACGGCGAGCCCGAACGCCCGTGGCACGGCGCGCTCATCGTCAGCGGGTCGCTGCTGCTGCTCTTCACGCCGGGCTACTCCTGGTACGCGCTGCTGGTCGTCGCACTGGCCGCGATGGACGGCCGGTGGGAGTGGCTGGGGGTGGCCCTGGCGGGCGGGGTCGCCTATGTCGCGGGCCCGATGGCGCGCGACAGCCCCGCGACCGTTTTCTACGCCGCGGCGGCGCTGGCCGTGCTGGTCGGCTGGGCCGTACGCCGGCGATCCAACACAGGACCGGCAGCCCTTGGATCCTCCCGCTCGACCACGGCCTCAACTTAGCCCTCGACCTGGGCAGGATCACGTACGTCGCACTCGTCTGTCTCCGTCTCGTAAGGACCACGCATGTCGCCAAGTTGTACGGCGCAAATAATGATCATCGCCAAGGAACCTGTGGCCGGGCGGGTCAAGACCCGGCTGACCCCGCCGTTCAGGCCGGAGCAGGCCGCCGCGCTCGCCGAGGCCGCCCTCCGCGACAGCCTGCGCGCCGTGTCCGACACGCCTGCCAGCCAGCGGCTGCTCGCCCTGGACGGGCTGCCGGGCAGCTGGCTGCCCGCCGGATTCGCGGTCATCCCCCAGCGCGGCTCGGGCCTGGACGAGCGCCTCGCGGCGGCTTTCTCGGACGCCTACCGGCTCCGGCCGGACCCCGTCGTACTGATCGGCATGGACACCCCGCAGGTGACTCCCACCCTGCTCGGCGAGGCGGTCGATGCGCTGGAGCGTAACGACGCGGTCTACGGCCCGGCGGCCGACGGCGGCTTCTGGCTGCTCGGCCTGCGCCGGCCGGACCCCGCGCTGCTGCTGGGCGTGCCGATGTCGCATCCGGAGACCGGCAAGCTCCAGCTCGACCGGCTGGACCGGGCGGGCCTGGCCGTCCATCTGCTGCCCGAACTGATCGACGTCGACACCGCGGCCGACGCCGCCACCGTGGCCGCCCAGGCACCAGGCTCTCACTTCGCCGCCACGCTGCGGGAGCTGGGCCGATGATGGGGCAGCTCTACGCCGACGCGCTCGGCGGAGCGATCGCCGAGCTCGAGTACGTGGACGGCAGGCGCGTCGCGCTGGAGGCCGCGCGCTGGTTCGACCTGATCGACGGCGACGAGGCGCTGCTGGAGCGGTGCGCCAGCCCGACGCTCGACATCGGCTCCGGACCCGGCCGGCTCACGGTCGCGCTGACCCGCCGCGGCGTGCGAGCGCTCGGCATCGACATCACGCCTCGCGCCGTCGCCCTGACCCGCAGGGCGGGCGGCTTCGCCCTGCTCCGGGACGTCTTCGACGAGGTGCCGGGCAGCGGCCAGTGGACGACGGCGCTGCTGGCCGACGGCAACATCGGCATAGGCGGCCATCCGGAAGCGCTGCTGCGCCGGGTCAGGCAACTGGTCCGGCCGGGCGGCACCGTCCTGGCCGAGGTCGCGCCGCCCGACACGAAGAGCCGGGTGGACCGGGTACGGCTGCGCCGCGGCTCGCTCGTCGGGGACTGGTTCGGCTGGGCGACCGTGTCGATGAGCGACATCCAGCGCCTTGCCTACGCCGCCGGGTTTCCAGAGGTGGAGCGCTGGACGGCACACGGCCGCTGGCTGGCGCGCCTGAGCTAGGCGCGTCGCACCGGCTATGGCAGAGTTCGGGGACAACAAGATCGAAAGGTGTGAGCCTTGTCAGTCTCCCTCGCCGCATTGATGCTGGCCTCGTTACTCGCCTCTCCCTCCGCCGCCCTGCCCGCGTGCCCGCAGATCTTCGGGCACGGCGGCTATCCCACCGGCGCGAACGCCTGGGAGAGGGACCAGGTGCGTCAGCCCAACAATCCGACAGCCATCCGTCGCTACCAGGGCTGGGGCGCCTCAGGCGTCGAGGCCGATCTGCAGCTCACCAAGGACGGCACCAAGGCCGTCATGTGGCACAACACCTCTACATGGGGACTGACGGGCGTCAAGAAGAACATCACCGACATCTGGTGGGCAGCGGGTGACACCGCGCTCAAGGGGCGGACCATCAACCGCGGCCTGTTCCAGGGCGAGACCGTCTACACCTTCCGTGAGTGGCTGGCCGCGATGAAGTCCGCCGGCATGGTCGGGCTGGTCGAGATCAAGCCGGAGGCCCGGCAGTCGCTGCTCAGCTCCAACGCCACGATCAAGTCGCGGGCCTGGGCCGAGGTGCTCGACCCCGTCAGGGAGAACTACCAGTCGCAGGAGATCATCCTGTACTCCCACGACAGCGCACTGACCGCCGAGCTCAAGAACCGGGTGAGCGCCGCGGGCATGACAAAGGTGCTGAGTGGCGGGCCCATCTGGCCGGAGGTCACCAAGTGGGAGGAGCCGCCTCCCTCGTGGACTCTGAACGAGAACGCGTGGAAGGCGGCGCTCGAGAGCGGCGCCAAGCGGGTGGCCACCGACTACACACCCCAGTTCAGCGCCTGGCTCAAGGGCAAGTGCCAGTGACCATGCTTCCGGCGGAAGATGGTCTGCTCGTGGTGCGCACCGGTTTCTCCGCACCAGCAAGCGGGGCTACCCCGTTTCAGCTGAGTCGTGACTTTCGCCCGCCGCCAGCAGCCGCTGCCCGAGGTCGCGTGCGGCCTGCTGGACTTCGGGGCACCTGACGATCCGGTACGGCGCCGGGATCGCGGCGAGTTGCTCGGCGTACCACACCGGGTTGCTGGTGCTGCCGACCAGCCGGGAGGTCTTGGCATCGAGCGGCTGGAGCCGTCCTAGCGCGCGGGGAAGGCAACGGGCCACGGTGTCGGCAGGGGCGTCGATGACGACCTCGACGTCGTACTCCCATCCGACGGCGAGATGCTCCTCCAGCGTGGCGACCGGGTCGAGGTCGGCGGGTGGGCTGAAGGTGTCGTCGAGCACCTCCACTTCGCGGACGCGGTCGATCCGGTATGCCCGGCGGGCGTCGGCGGGATGGGACCGGCACAGCAGGTACCACCGGCCGTGACGTACGACGACGGCCCACGGGTCGACCTCGATGACCGACTCCGACCCGGCCTCGGAGCGGTAGCCGAGGCGCACCTGCCGGTGGTTCGAGCAGGCCTGCACGAGGGCGCTCGTGGTGGCGGGGTCGGGCCGGGCGGCGGCGCGGTCGGGGGCGGGCGCCGTGGTCCGGCGTACGGCCTCGACCTGGACGGCCACCGGCTCCGGGAGCGCCCGTACGATCTTGCCGAGCGCGCTGCCGACCGGGCCGGTGGGATCGCTCGCGTCGTGGTGGCCGTCGAGCACGGCCATGACCAGGCCGAGTGCCTCGGCGGCGCTGAACATCAAGGGCGGAGGCCGCAGGCCGCGCCCGATGCGGTAGCCGCCGTAGGGTCCGCGGAGGGACTCGATCGGGATGCCGGCCTCGCGGAGGATCTCGACGTACCGCCGGGCGGCCCGCTCCGAAACGCCTAGCTTGCCGGCGAGGCGGTCCGCGGTGATGCCCGGGCTGCCCTGGACCAGTTCGAGGGCCAGCAGCGCCCGTGCGGTGGGGCTCGTGTCGGGCTTCACAACATCCCCGCAATCCGGAAGCAGAACGTCCGGAACGGAACCTAACACGCGGAGCCTGCCCGGGGACCCCGAGAGTCGTACTCACTTGGTGACGTCGAATGCCGTGTGCATCCCCGAGGCGTAATGCCCGGGAAAGTTGCACACCAGTTCGTACCGTCCAGGGTGCAGCTTCAGCGTCACCCAGCCCGTGGAGCCCGGCGCGATGCCCGCACCCTTACCCTCTCCGCAGTTACGCGACGCCTCGCCGAGGCTGCCCGTCTCGCTCACGCGAGCATCGGATCCCACCTGCCGCTTCCCGATGACCTGTCCTTTCGCGAGCGGCAGTACGACGAGTTCGTGGGCCACTGTGCCCGTGTTGGACGTACGGAACGACACGGCGCCCGCCGGGACCTCGGCCGGGGTCACCGTCACGCGCATCGGCCCTGCCGTCGTGTCGGTCAGCTTCACGTCCACTACCTTGCCCGGCAGCGGCGGAGGGGTGCACTGCTGGGCCGCGTGTGCCGTGGCCGCTGGTGTGCCGGCGACCAGCGCGGCCGTCAACGCGGCCGTCGCGGTCCCCGTGAACCACACGTCGTGGAGCCCCATCATCCTCACCCCCGAGGGCACGAGTGCCGCGGGCGCGCGCGGTCGCGCTCGACCGGCGAGCGTCCCCTCTTCCAGACTACGAGCAGGACGGTCACCCCTTCTCATTCCGCGGCGAGGCCCGATGAGAGCTGCGTGGTGGATGCCGGGGACCGTACGCAGCGTCAGAAAAAAAGAAAAAACCGATGTCTGGTCTGTCGATCCGGCCCGGGCGAGGTCGACGCGTTGGTGAGAGAACTCACCGGAAGGAAACGCCATGCAGAAGATCACCACGTACCTCTGGTTCGACAACCAGGCCGAGGAGGCCGCCACGTTCTACACCTCGCTCTTCAAGGACTCGCGCGTCCTGGACGTCCAGCGCTACGGCGAGGGCGGGCCCGGCCCCGCCGGTACGGCGATGGTCGTGACGTTCGAGCTGGCCGGGCAGCGGTTCATCGCGCTGAACGGCGGCCCGGAGTTCAAGTTCACCGAGGCCATCTCGCTCTACGTCGACTGCGACTCGCAGGAGGAGGTCGACGAGCTGTGGGCGAAGCTCACCGAGGGCGGGGAGGAGTCGCAGTGCGGCTGGCTGAAGGACAAGTACGGCCTGTCCTGGCAGATCATCCCGCGCCGGCTCCAGGAGTTGCTCACCGACCCCGACCCGGCCAGGGCTCAGCGGGCCATGAAGGCCATGCTCGGCATGCAGAAGATCGAGCTCCAGGGTCTGGTGGACGCGGCCAACGGTTAGAGGCGGGGTAGCGCGCTGGGGCGGGCCGTCCTGGTCCGCCCAGCGCACCCGTACCTGCCGGTCCATCGGGGCCCCGCGGAAAATGCGGTGCGGTGCCGCCGCCCCTGAAGTAGCGTCGGCGCCCATGACCCTCCCCCGCGTACGCCCTCCCCTCGTGGCAGACGAACGTACCCAGCTCGTCGGCTGGCTCGACATGCAGCGCGCGATTGTCCAGTGGAAATGCGAGGGCCTGTCGGAGGAGGACGCCCACCGGCCGGTCCTGCCGACCTCGCCGCTCATGACGGTCGCGGGCCTCGTCTCTCACATGCGCTGGACCGAGCACTGCTGGTTCGAGGTGCTCTTCCTGGGCCGCCATCAGGACGAGAACCCGCAGTTCGACGAGACTGTGGAGGACGCCGACATGAAGGTCGACGGCGTCCCGCTGGCGCGGCTCCTCGACGAGTACGAGCGCCAGTGCCAGATCTCGAACGAGATCATTGCCGCCCACTCGCTGGACGACGTGGGCAAACACCCTGACTTCCGCTCCGGGTCCGCCTCCCTGCGCTGGATGCTGATCCACATGGTCGAGGAGACGGCCAGGCACGCCGGCCACCTGGACACGATCAGGGAGCTGCTCGACGGCGCCAAGGGCTACTACTGACCAGGCTCCCCGGCTCCCTGCGTTCCTCGGCCACCCGCCGCACTTCGGTGCGGTCCCTTGAGGAGGAGGGGATGGGACGTCGGTGCGGTTCCTTTAGGGCAAGCAGTGGGGCTTCGGTGCGGTCCCTTTAGGGCGAGTAGCCGTACGGCGGGGCTAGAGACCGAGCACCTGGGCGGGCTCGGCGATGACCTGCTGGATGATCAACCCCGCCGCGCCCAGCACGGCCGCGTCCGGGCCGATCTCCGACACCACGAGGGCGGGCGGCGTGCCGCGCATCTGCCCCAGCCTGGCCCCCAACCCCTCCGACACCGGCCCTTCGAGCCAGGGGAACAGCGGCGCGTAGATACCGCCCAGCACGATCCTGCCGGGGTCGAGGAGGTGGACAGCCGAGGTGAGCGCCACGCCGAGGGCGTGCCCGGCCCGCTCGCACGCCTCCAGCGCCCGCCGGTCGCCCGACTCCAGCCGCGCGACCAGCGAGGTGACCGAGGACAGCGCGCCGAGCAGGGCGTCCTGGCCGGCGTACACCTCCAGGCAGCCCCGCCCGCCGCACCGGCACGCCGGCCCGTCGGGCACGATGACGACGTGGCCCAGCTCGCCCGCCAGCCCGAACGTCCCCCTGAACACCGTCCCGCCCACCACGAGCCCGGCCCCGATGCCGATCTCGCCGGACACGTAGAGGAAGTCCGGCGCCCGCGAGCCGAACCACAGCTCGCCGAGCGCCGCCAGGTTCGCCTCGTTGTCGATCGCGAACGGCAGATCGACCAGGTCCGGCACGCGTACGTCCCGCCAGCCGAGGTGCGGCGCGTTACGCAGGACCTCGCCCTCGACCGTGCCGGGCACGGCCAGTGCCGCGCCGATGATCCGCAGCCCGCTCTGCTCGGCCTCGGCCGTCGTCTCCTTCACGAGGTCGCGCAGGCTCTCCAGGATCTCCACGGGGTCGGAGTTGCGGTTGTCGGCCCGCCGCGTACGGCGCAGCCGCACGGCCCGGGTGAGATCGACGACGCACGCGGCCAGATAGTCGATGTTGATCTCCAGCCCCAGCGTGGCCACCCGGTGCCCGCTCAGGCTCACCGCCACCCCCGGCCGCCCGCGCTCCCCGCCCCGCACGGCCCCGCTCTCGGTCACCACCCCCGCCTCCAGGAGGTCGGAGACCAGGCTGGACACGGTGGTCTTGGTCAGCCCCGTCATCTCAGCGAGCGCCGCCCTGGTGTGAGGTCCTGATCGGTGGATGGCACCCAGTACTACGGCCAGGTTACGGGCGCGCATGGAATCATGCCTGACCCCCCTTGACGCCACCATGCCCACCTCCTCAGGATTATGTACAGATTATGGACTAATCCTGAGGAGCGCATCCGAATGTCCGCATTCACCCCGACCCCTGACGACCGCTTCACCTTCGGCCTGTGGACGGTCGGCTGGCAGGCGCGCGACCCGTTCGGCGACGCCTCCCGCCCCGCTCTCGACCCGGTGGAGACCGTGCACCGCCTGGCCGAGCTGGGTGCCCACGGCGTCAGCTTCCACGACGACGACCTGCTCGCCGTCGAGCCCGACCGGGACAAAGCCATCGCCGCCTTCAGGAAGGCCCTGGACGAGACCGGCATGAAGGTCCCCGCGGCCACCACGAACCTGTTCACCCACCCGGTGTTCAAGGACGGCGCCTTCACCAGCAACGACCGCGACGTGCGCCGCTACGCCCTGCGCAAGGTCATGCGCAACCTCGACCTGGCCGCCTCGCTCGGCGCGAGGACGTACGTGTGCTGGGGCGGGCGCGAGGGCGCCGAGTCCGACGCCGCCAAGGACGTCAAGGCCGCGATGGACCGCTACAAGGAGGCCCTGGACCTCCTCTGCCAGTACGTCATCGACCAGGGCTACGACATCCGCTTCGCCATCGAGCCCAAGCCGAACGAGCCCCGCGGCGACATCCTCCTGCCCACGATCGGCCACGCCCTGGCCCTGATCAACGAGCTGGAGCGCCCCGAGATGGTGGGCGTCAACCCCGAGGTCGGCCATGAGCAGATGGCCGGGCTCAACTTCGTGCACGGCATCGCCCAGGCCCTGTGGCACGGCAAGCTCTTCCACATCGACCTCAACGGCCAGCACGGCCCGAAGTACGACCAGGACCTGATCTTCGGACACGGCGATCTGAAGAGCGCGTTCTTCCTGGTGGACCTGCTGGAGTCCGACGGTTACGACGGCCCGCTCGTCTTCGACTACAAGCCGCTGCGTACCGATGACCCCGAGGACGTGTGGGACTCGGCCGCGGCGAACATGCGCACCTACCTGATCCTCAAGGAGAAGTCGCGCGTCTTCCGCGCCGACCCCGAGGTGCAGGAGGCCCTGCGCGCCTCCCGCGTGGACGAGCTGGCGCAGCCTACGCTGGCGCCGGGCGAGACCTGGGCCGACCTGGCCAAGGACGACTTCGACCCGGAGGTGGCGGCCGCGCGCGGCTTCCACTTCACCCGGCTCAACCAGCTCGCACTCGAGCACCTCCTGGGGGTACGCGGATGACGAAACCCATCAGTGTCCAGCTCTACACCGTCAGGGACGCGCTGGCGGCCGACCGCGACACGGTGCTGAGCCAGATCGCGGAGATCGGCTACCGGGCCGTGGAGCCCTACGATCCCACGACCGATCCCAAGGGCTTCCGCGAGGTGATCGACGACCTCGGGTTGAGCGTGTCGAGCACGCACGCGTACGCGCTGCTGAGCAAGGAGCCCACCGAGGTCTTCGACGCCATCGCCACGATCGGCACCGACCTGGTGATCCTCCCTGGCGGCATCGCGCACGAGGAGTTCACCACGCGCGACGGCCTCTCGCGCACGGCCGACCTGCTGAACGGCCTGGCCGAGCAGGCGGCCCGGCACGGGATGCGGATCGGTTACCACAACCACTGGTGGGAGATCGAGCCGGAGATCGACGGCCGGCACGCCCTCGAGGCGCTGGCCGACCTGCTCGCCCCCGAGGTGTTCCTGGAGATCGACACGTACTGGGCAGCCGTGGGCGGCGCCGATGTGCCCGCCCTGCTCGGCCGCCTGGCCGAGCGCACACTGGCGCTGCACGTCAAGGACGGGCCGGTGGTCAAGGGCGAGCCGCACACCGCGGTGGGCAGGGGCGTCATGCCCGTGCCCGAGATCCTCGCCGCCGCCCCCGAGTCCTGGCGCATCGTCGAGCTCGACGAGTGCGCGACCGACGTCTTCGCCGCTCTCGCGGACAGCCACGCCTATCTCACCTCCCTGGAGAGCTCTTGAGCAACGGCCCCGTCGGCGTCGCCCTGGTCGGCGCCGGAAACATCAGTGGCCAGTACCTTCGCAACCTCACAGCCTTCCCCGACGTACGAGTGCTCGGCGTCGCGGACATCGACACCGAGCGGGCCGCCGCGGTCGCCGGCGAGTACGGCGTGCCCGTGTCGGGTGCCCTCGCCACCGTCCTGGAGGTGCCGGAGGTCGAGATCGTCGTCAACCTCACCATCCCGACCGCGCACGCCGCCGTCGCGCTGGAGTCCCTGCGCGCCGGCAAGCATGTGTACGGTGAGAAGCCGCTGGCCACGGACGTGGACCAGGCGACCAAGATCGTGGACGAGGCCGCCAACCTGGGCCTGCGGGTGGGCGGCGCGCCCGACACCTTCTTAGGGGCAGGGCTCCAGTCGGCCCTGCACGCCCTGCGTTCCGGCCTCATCGGCGAGCCGGTCGCCGTCACGGCGGCCACGCAGAGCCTCGGCCCGGAGTCCTGGCATCCCAACCCCGAGTTCTTCTACCAGCCGGGCGGCGGCCCGCTCTTCGACCTGGGCCCGTACTACCTGACCGCCCTGGTGTCGCTGCTCGGCCCCGTCGCCCGGGTGGCGGCCGGGACGCGCAGGGCACGCCTGCACCGCGTCGTCGGCTCAGGGCCCAAGGAGGGCAAGGTCTTCCCCGTGGACGTCCCGACGCATGTCAACGCGTTGCTGGACTTCCCGGGGGCGGCCACCGCCTCTGCCACCTTCAGTTTCGACTCGCCGATCAACCGGCGGGCCATCGAGATCATCGGCTCCGAGGGCGCCCTTTCGCTCCCCGACCCCAACACCTTCGAGGGGCCACTGCTGGCCCGAGGGCTGCATGACACGGACTGGCGTGAGCTGCCGGTCTCCGGCACCACGGCCGGGCGCGGCATCGGCGTGCTCGACCTGGCCAGGTCGCTCCGGTCGGGCGCGCCGCACCGCGCCTCGGGCGAGCTGGCGTTCCATGTGCTGGAGCTCATGTCCGCCATCTCGGAGTCGGGCGAACGCTCGGAGTTCCAGCCCATCACGTCCACCACCACAGCGCCGGAGCCGCTCCCGGCGGACTGGGACCCGTACGCGTCGACTCTTTGACCCGATCCGCGGCGCCCGCCGCCCATGGCGCCGGGCGCCGCACCATGACCTCCACCACGACGGTTGCACGCCTCCCGCCCTCAGTCGCGGGGCGCGACGGACGCAACCAGGTAACACGTTGGCTTGCGCAGCACCGAGCCGCGAGAATGGCACGATGGTGGAGAGTGGCGAGACCGACTGGGTCTCCAGGTTCGCGGACGAGGTCATCTCCGAGGCGGAGCGACGCGCGCCCGGCAAACCGGTCGTGTGCGCCTCGGGCCTGAGCCCGTCGGGCCCGATCCACCTGGGCAACCTGCGCGAGGTCATGACCCCTCACCTGGTCGCCGACGAGATCCGGCGGCGCGGCGTCGAGTGCGTGCACCTGCTGTCCTGGGACGACTACGACCGTTTCCGCAGGGTGCCCGCGGGCGTCGACCCCTCCTGGGCCGAGCACATCGGCAAGCCGCTGACCTCGGTCCCCGCGCCTCCGGGCAGCACGCACGCCAACTGGGCCGAGCACTTCAAGGCGCCCATGATCGCGGCGCTGGAGGAGCTGGGCGTCGAATACCTGGGCATCAGCCAGACGGAGCAGTACACGAAAGGCACCTACCGCGAGCAGATCCTGCTGGCCGTGCGCGAGCGCGTCAGGATCGACGCCGTGCTGTCGCGCTACCGCTCGAAGCAGGTGGAGGAGTACTTCCCGTACAAGCCGTACTGCGACCTGTGCGAGCGTGACCTGACCCGGGTCACCGCCTACGACGACGCGACCACCGAGCTGGCCTACACCTGCGAGTGCGGCTTCGGCGAGACCGTGCGGCTGGCCGAACACGACCGCGGCAAGCTGGTGTGGAAGGTCGACTGGCCGATGCGCTGGGCCTACGAGGGCGTGGTGTTCGAGCCGTCCGGGGTCGATCACCACTCTCCCGGGTCGGCGTGGATCGTCGGCGGCCAGCTCGTGGGCGAGGTGTTCGGCGGGCAGCAGCCGATCGGCCCCATGTACGCGTTCGTCGGCATCACCGGCATGGCCAAGATGAGCAGCTCCAAGGGCGACGTGCCGATCCCCGCCGACGCCCTGGAGATCATGGAGGCGCCGGTGCTGCGCTGGCTGTACGCCCGCCGCAAGCCGGCCCAGTCCTTCAAGATCGCCTTCGACCAGGAGATCCAGCGGCTCTACGACGAGTGGGACGCCCTGGGCCGCAAGGTCGCGGAAGGCCGGGCCCAGCCCGCCGAGCTGGCCGCGTACAACCGGGCCGTGAGCACGGCCGCGGGCCCGCTCCCAGCGACCCCTCACCCGGTCCCCTACCGCACGCTGGCCTCCATCGCCGACATCACGACCGGCGATGCCGAGCAGACCGTGCGCATCCTGCGCGACCTCGACGCCATCGAGACGCTCGACGAGGCCCGCCCCCGCCTGGACAGGGCCCAGCGCTGGATCGACGGCCACGTGCCCGCCGACCAGCGCACGCGCGTGCGCGAGGAGCCCGACGAGGAGCTGCTCGACTCGCTCGGCCCCGCCGAGCGCGAGTCGCTGCGGCTGCTGGCCGACGGCCTGGACGACTGGTCGCTGGCAGGCCTGACCACACTGGTGTACGGCGTGCCGAAGCTCCAGGCCGGGCTGCCGGCGGACGCCGAGGCGTCGCCGGAGCTGAAGGCGGCGCAGCGGGCCTTCTTCGCCCTGCTCTACAAGCTCCTGGTCGGCCGCGACACCGGTCCGAGGCTCCCCACGCTGCTGCTGGCCGTGGGCGCCGACCGGGTGCGGAAACTCGTGGGAGTGTGAACGGCGTCGTCCTGATCACCGGCATCTCGGCCGCCGGCAAGTCCACCGTGGCGCAGGCCCTGGCCGAACGGCTGCCGCGCTCCGCCCACGTGCGCGGCGACACGTTCAGGCGCATGGTCGTCGGCGGCCGCGCCGAGATGACCCCCGAATCCACCGACGAGGCCGTCCGCCAGCTCAACCTGCGTTACCGGATAGCGGCCAACACGGCGGACATGTATTTTGACGCCGGATTCACGCCAATAGTCCAGGACGTCATTCTCGGCGAGGACTTGGAACGGTTTACGGCACTTATTCGCACCCGCCCTCTTCGTGTAATCGTCCTGGCGCCCGACCCGGATGAAGTCGATCATCGTGAGCGGGCCCGAGCCAAGATCGGATATGGCGGCGGATGGACGATTGCCCAGCTTGACGCGGTGCTCCGCAGGGAAACCCCGCGCATCGGCCTGTGGCTCGACACCACCCGGCAAACACCCCAGGAGACCGTTGACGAGATCATCAAGAGGGCCGCGGAAGCGAAGATCTTGTAAAAACAGACCAATGCAAGGAAGCGTCAAGTGACTTGCATGTGCGCCGGGTGACCTTTAGCACATGAACAAGCAGCCTTTCGCCGCCAGCGTCAGTGTCATCGTCCCCGCGATGAACGAGGCCGAGAACCTCCCCCACGTCTTCGCCACGCTGCCCGAATGGATCGACGAGGTAATCCTCGTTGACGGCAACTCGACCGACGACACCGTCGCCGTCGCGCGCAGGCTGCGCCCCGACCTCCGGGTCGTCGTGCAGTCCCGGCGCGGCAAGGGCAACGCCCTGATCGAGGGCTTCCAGGCCGCCCGGGGCGACATCATCGTCATGATCGACGCCGACGGCTCGACCGACGGCCGGGAGATCCACTCCTTCGTCACCACGCTCGTCAACGGCGCCGACTTCGCCAAGGGCTCCAGGTACGCCCCTGGTGGCGGCTCGGACGACCTCAGTCCGATCCGCTCGTTCGGCAACAAGTTCCTCACCGGGCTGACGAACCTCCTCTACGGCACCCGCTACACCGACCTCTGCTACGGCTACAACGCCTTCTGGGCCTGCCACCTCGACGCCCTCGAGCTCGACTGCGACGGCTTCGAGATCGAGACGCTGATGAACGTCCGCGCCGCCCAGGCCGGCCTCGTCATCCGCGAGGTCCCCAGCCACGAGCGCTCACGCATCCACGGCGCGAGCAACCTGCACGCGGTGCGCGACGGCTGGCGCGTGCTCAAGACGATCATGCGGGAGCGTACGCGAGGGTCTGCCGTGACGGGGCAGACGCAAGTTGCGCTCGCAAAGTGACATCCTTGGACAATGCGCTACATAGTGATCGGAGCAGGAGCAGTCGGCGGCACCATCGGCGCCCGCCTCCACCAGGGCGGGCACGAGGTCGTCCTCATCGCCAGAGGCGCCCATTATGAGGCGCTCAAACGTGACGGCCTGCGCCTGATCACCCCCGAGTCATCCGAGACCCTCGACATCCCCACCGCCGACGGCCCCGTGCCGGCGCGCGACGACGACGTACTGATCGTGGCGACCAAGTCGCAGGACACGATCGCCGCACTCGACGGCTGGCCATCTGATCTGCCCGTGGTGTGCGCCCAGAACGGTGTGGACAATGAGCGCACCGTCCTGCGGCGCTTCGAGCGCGTTTACGGCATGTGCGTGTGGCTGCCCGCGCAGCACCTGGAGCCCGGCGTCGTGGCCGCGCACGCGCATCCGTACTCCGGCATGCTGCACGTCGGCCGCTATCCCCAGGGTGTGGACGAACTCGCCCAGCGGATCGCCGACGACCTGAGCAAGCACGGCCTGGTGGGCCTGGCCCAGACCGACGTCATGCGCTGGAAGTACGGCAAGCTGATCGGCAACCTGGGCAACGCCGTGGAGGCGCTCCTGGGCCACGTTCCCGGCATGGAGACGGTGCTCGAGCGGGCCAGAGCCGAGGCCATGACCGTGCTGGACCGGGCCGGGATCGCGTACTCGACGCCCGAGGAGGAGGCCCGCGTACGCGGCCGCAAGGTGGACGTCCAGCCCATCGAGGGCATCGCCCGCGGCGGCGGCTCGTCGTGGCAGAGCCTGGCAAGGAGCAGCGGCTCGATCGAGGCCGACTACCTCAACGGCGAGATCGTGCTGCTCGGCCGCCTGCACGGCGTGCCCACCCCGGTCAACGAGGTGCTGCGGCGCGAGGCCAACAGGTTCGCCAAGGAGAAGCGGCCGCCGGGCTCGATGCCGCTGGAGACCCTGCTGGCGCTCATCGACAGGCGTTCCGCAGCCTGATCCCGCTGAACTCCAGCGTGCTGGCGATCACCTCGTCCCAGAACGGCCACAGGCGGGGCAGCACCCTGAGCTGGATCCCCGCCTCCTCATGCAGCTCGAACAGGTCTCCCACGCGCTCCGGCGGGCCCAGCGGCGTCACGGGGGCCGTGGAGACCACGGCGGACGGCGGGTCACCGATGGGCTTGAAGTCGTTCGCGGGCAGGCGGTAGGCGTACAGCCGCACCTCCCGGATCGGCTTCAGCCAGCCGTACTCGATGGCGTGCACCCGCTCGCCGCACCCCGCGCCGATGATCCGGGCCGCGTCCTCCTCGATGGTGCGCGGCCCGACCCAGGCCATGGCCCGCGGGCAGGCGCGCGGGAACCAGTAGTCGGGGCAGCGGTCGTGACCGACCGCCCACACGTACGACTCCTTCAAGCTGGACGTCGGTGCCACGTGCGGCACGAACCGCTCGATCGTCGGGTCTTCGGAGAAGTGGAGCACCTGTCCCGGCTCGGGTCTCATGAACGCAATCATGGCGCATACCCCTGCGCCGTCGGGGCAGTGGAAGCGGGCTCTGACGACAAGGGGTGAGTTGGATGATCCTGCTTGGACTGATCTTGGTCCTGCTCGCCGGCGGCGCCTTCGCCTTGGTCCTGACCGAGGAGAGCGCCAGGTACATCCTGTTCGGATATACCTTCGAGCCCAATCAGGTGGAGATGTTCTTCGCGGGGGCGGCCGCTGGTGTCGTCCTGCTGCTGGGTCTCTGGCTGTTGGGCTCGGGCTCACGCAGGTCCGCAAAACGCCGCCGCGCGCTGCGCGGCGCAAAGGCCGAGGCCTCCAGCCGGATGGCCCGGCTGGAGGATGAGAAGCGAGAGCTGGAGCGGCGGCTGGAACGCAGCCCCGAACCCAGCGACCGCCTCGTCGCCCGCGGCTCCGAGGACACGAGGCCGTGACTCATTGGCGCGAGGGCACCAGGTTGCCCTCGCGCCAGAGCGCGAAGCCGGTGATGACCGCGCCGAGCCCCTCCCAGAGCCCGACGCCGAAGAACTTGCCCGGCGCCGCTCCGGTCACCACCAGCGTGGTGAAGACCGTGAACGTCACGAGCCTGAACGGCACAGTCCAGCGGAAGAACGGCGTGTAGTTCGCCGACGACGCGAAAATGTAATAGACGCCCATGTTCACCGCCGCCATCGATGAGGCGGCCATATAGACCAGCGTGTAGTCCCCGGCGGGCCGCACGTCGACCACCTCGAAACCCAGCATGGCCAGCAAGGTGTCGGGCGAGATCAACCCGAGCAGGCCGAGCACGAAGGAGAGGAGGCCGAAGACCGCGATGGTCCAGCCGGAGAAAGAACGCGGAAGACGCACAGAAATCCTTCCAAAGGGGGGTGTAATCTGCGAGGCGATCTCATCATGCACCCGGAGGTCGCATGCCCCCCACGCGTGGCCGTCCCATCGCAGTGAAACTCCTCGTCCTGCTTCTCGTCCCTCTGGTCTCCCTGGTGGGCCTGTGGGCGTTCGCCGCGGCCCTGACCGGCGGCGACGGCATGCGCCTGCTGGGCATCAACGACCTGGCGACCAAGCTGGCCAACCCTTCGGAGCGGGTCAACATCGAGCTGCAGGACGAACGGCTGGCCTCCGCGGAGTTCCTGGTCACCGGCCAGGGCGCGAACAAGGTGGCCAAGCAGCGCGGTGACACGGACAAGGCCGTGGCCACGTTCCGCACGCTGTCCAAGACCCTGCGCGACCTGTCACCCGAGATGACCGCGCAGCTGACCGCGCTGAACGCCAAGCTCGACCATCTCGCGGACGTCCGCCGCGACGTGGACGCCACCACCGTCGCGCCGCTCGACGTGATCAACGCCTACAGCCAGATCGTGGACGCGTCCTTCCGCCTCTACGACGCCATGGTCCTGGTGCCCGACATGGCCCTCTACAAGCAGGCCAGGGCCGTGACCATGCTGGGCGAGGCCAAGGACGTGCTGTCCAGGGAGCGGGCCATGGTCTCGATCGTGCTGGCCAAGGGCAGGGTCGAACCCCGGGAACACGAGGCGTTCACGGGCCTGGTGGCCACCAGGCGGCTGCTGTTCTCCCAGGCGCTCTCGCACCTGGACTCCGGCCTGCGCAGGCCGTACGAGCGGATGGCCGCGTCACCGGTCTACAAGGAGTTCCTGGACGCCGAGGACGCCATCCGGGGTCAGGCGGTCACGAACGGCCTGCCCGCCACGGCCGCCACCTGGCCCATCGACGGCCAGAACCTGTGGGCGGCGGTCGAGCGCAACCAGGCCCTGGCCGTGCAGAGCCTCGTGCGGCGGGTGACGCCGACGGCCATCGGCATGCTGATCAAGGTCGGCGTGGCCGGCGGCGTGGGCCTGATAGCCGTCATCGCCTCGATCCTGCTCTCGCTGCGTTTCCGCAAGCGGCTGGTGCGCGAGCTGGCCGGGCTCCGCGACGCCGCGACGGAGCTGGCCGAGGTGCGCCTGGCCGGCCTGGTCAGGCGGCTGCGCACGAACGCGGCCCCGCCCACCACCGAAGAGATCGCCCCGATCGAGGTCAAGACCCGCACGTCCGAGATCCGCGACATCGTCCAGGCATTCAACGACGTGCAGTCCACGGCGGTCGAGGCCGCGGTGAGCCAGGCCAGGCTCCGGCACGGCGTCAGCCAGGTCTTCGTGAACCTCGCGAGGCGCAACCAGTCGCTGCTCCACCGGCAGCTGCTCCAGCTCGACAGCATGGAGCGGGCGACGGAGGAGCCCGAGGCACTGGCGGACCTGTTCAAGCTCGACCACCTCACCACCCGCATGCGCAGGCACGCCGAGAGCCTCATCATCCTGTCGGACCAGGCTCCGGGCCGCGGCTGGCGCAACCCGGTGCCCATCCTCGACGTGCTGCGCGCCGCCGTGGCGGAGGTGGAGGAGTACGAGCGGATCGAGGTCATCCAGCCGCCGCCGATCGCACTGCTGGGCGCGGTGGTCACGGACGTGGCCCACCTGGTGGCCGAGCTGATCGAGAACGCCACGCTTTTCTCGCCACCCCAGACCCGGGTGGACGTGCGCAGCGCGACCACGCCGCACGGCCTCATGATCGAGATCGAGGACCGCGGCCTCGGCCTGCCCCGCGCGGAGCTGGACGAGCTCAACGAGCGGCTGGCCAAGATGCCGGAGTTCGACCTGGCGCAGAGCGACCGGCTCGGCCTGTTCGTGGTGGGCAGGCTCGCGGCCAGGCACGGCATCAAGGTCACTCTCGCGCCCTCCCCGTACGGCGGCCTGACCGCGATGGTCGCCCTGCCCGTGTCGATCCTGGCCGATCAGCCGGTCATGAGCGGGCGTTAGCCGCTACGGCAGCACCTGGAGCAGCGCCCGGTTCCTGGCCTTGGCCGGTTCGGCGATCCGCTGGACCGGCTGCCCTTCGCTGTCGAGCACGACCAGCGAGTTGTGCGCGGGGTCGCCGGTCCCGGACTGGCCGCGCGTGCCGGCCGTACGCACCACCAGGCGGCCGTCGGGCAGGTAGAAGGCGCCGAGCTGCTTGCCCTTGACCTCCGGCCGCTGCCTCTCGCCCGTCTCGATGTCGAGCACGACCGGCTTGAACGAGGCGGGCCAGGTCCCGTCGCCGAGCGTCTCCGGGCTGTCCGGGAACGCGACGACCGCCTTGCTGCCGTCGGGCGACAGGCTCTGCACGTGGTTGATGTACTTGACACCCTTGGCCGGGACGCTCTTGCCGGTCTTGGCGTTGAGCCGGTAGAGGCCGTCGCCCTGGGTGTTGTAGCCGGCGAGGTAGCGGCCGTTGGCCGACCAGGCGAGGTGGCAGACGCCCGGGGACGTGCCCAGCTTGTGCGGAGGAGCGCTGGCGTCGGCCTTGGCGGACATGATCGCGTCGCCCTGGGCCGGGTAGGCCACCCTGCTCGAGTCGGCGGACCAGACCGGGGTCAGGCACGGCGTGCCGCCCTGGAGCCCGCTCACGAGCGTGGTGGTCTTGCCGCCCTGCCTGACCTGGAGCTCACCGTTTTCGGTCACCCAGGCCGCCTTCGTGCCGTCGGGCGACGCGGCGAACTGCGGCGTGGCACCGATCTCGGCGAGCGTGCTCCACTCGCCGTTCGCGTACCGGGTGAGCTGATTTCCGATGCCGGCGTAGACGGCGCCCGACAGATCAGGCGTGGGCGCTGCCGACGCCGGCGACGCTGCCGACGAGAACACCAGAACGGCGCCAAGAGCGACGCCGGTCACGACGTGTGTCTTCATGGCTACACATCGTGCCTGGAACTCTCTTGAAGACGCAGGAACGGCTCGCCGAAATGAGCGGTGGCGAGAATTGCCCGCTCGGCCCTGAGCGCACTGAGCACCTCGGCTCGGGTGCGCGCGGCCGTCTCCTGGTCGTCGTCGTAGACGTACCGGATGGCCGGGTCGTCGAGCTGCACGGGGTGGAGCACGAGGTCTCCGGTCATGGCCACCTCGCCGACCCTGGCGATCTGGTGGCCGGGGGTGTGGCCGGGCGCGAGGCGCACGTGGACTCCCGGCGAGACCTCGGCATCGCCGTCGACCGCATGCAGCTGGCCCTTGATCGGGGTCACCAGCCGGTCGAGCACCGGACCGCGCGCGGCGTCCAGCTCGGCCTGCTGGAGCACGTATCGCGCGTTCTCGAACGCCGGCCTGCCGTCCGTCACCACGCCGCTGGCGTGGTCACTGTGCAGGTGGGTGAGTACGACGGTGCCGATCTCGGCGGGCGCGACACCCGCGGCTGCCAGCTCGCCGGCCAGCGTTCCGGGGACCGGCGCCCAGCTCGCGGCCGGCGAATCCGCGCCACCTATGCCGGTGTCGACGAGAGTCAGCCGACCGGCCGCGTCACGGATCAGATAGCAGTGGAAGTGCAGGACCCACTGCTCGTCCTGGAGCCCGGAACCGGGGAACATCTCGGCGAGCGGGCGGCGGATCGCCGCTCCCATGGGGCCCACGGCGTCGCAGAGCGGTGTCACCTCGACGCCGGAGACGGTTATAGGTCTGTGTGGCACTCGCCCAGATTAGGCGGCTACGGGCTGGAGCGGTACGAACTCGTTCTCGATGTCGGCGGCGTAGACGGCGCGGCAGCAGTGCGCGCACCTGTACATGATCGGGCCTTCGTCGAGCTCGTGGTGGCACTGCGGGCAGTGGTTGACGGTCTTCATGGTGCTCCCCCAAGGAGTGCTGTTTGTCCTATGGAACCCTCACCGGGTTGCAGGGGTCCTGCATGTCACTTGACACGATGACGCTGCGTCGATGGGGGTTCTGTGCCCTCGGCTACACCGGGCGCGGTAATTTTCCTCGCAGTACGGTGCCGAGAAGAACATTGTCACGCGCCCCGTCTCGTGTCCGTGGGAGAAACTCCGAGAACGGCCCGGGAATAGCCCAAGAGGGCTAGGCGTTTACTGGGCCAGATGGTGTGGTATCTTGCCACCAAGCGTTGAGCTTCCGCTCCGCTGGTTCTTCATCTGAGTCTCGTCCCGCCTTCTCGCGGGGCCCGGCTTCCTTTTCATCACCGCGCCCGGCCTGGCCCGGCGCGTCTCCCTCAAGGGGTTCACCATGTCTGTACACATTCCTGAACAGCGTGCGGATGTGCCTGTCCGCCAGGTTGAGGGCCTCCTGGACGTACGCGACAAGTCCGCGTTCATCCGGGCCGGCCACCTGCCCGGCCCCGGCGACGTCCGCCTTCCGCCCGACAAGGTACGGCAGTTCGACCTGCGGCCCGGCGACCACGTCGTCGCGTCGTTCGCCGGCAACAAGCTCGCCGGCGTCGCGTCCGTCAACGGCGCCGCGCAATGGCGCGATCGGCCCCGGTTCGCCGAGCTGACACCCGTACATCCGACCGAGCGGCTCAACATCGAGACCGAGTCGCTCAGCACGCGCGTCGTCGACCTCTTCGCTCCTATCGGCAAGGGTCAGCGCGGCCTCATCGTCGCGCCGCCCAAGGCCGGCAAGACCATGGTCCTGCAGGCCCTGGCCGCCGGGATCACCCGCAACCATCCCGAGGTGCACCTCATGGTGGTCCTCGTGGGCGAGCGGCCCGAGGAGGTCACCGAGATGCGCGCCACGATCTCCGGCGAGATCTTCTACTCGACCTTCGACCACCCCGACCGCGATCACGCCGCCGTCGCCGAGCTGGCCATCGAACGGGCCAAGCGGCTCGTGGAGTCCGGACAGGACGTCGTGCTGCTGCTCGACTCGCTGACGCGGCTGGGGCGGGCGTACAACAACCTCGCTCCCAGTGGCGGCCGGGTCCTCACGGGCGGCATCGACGCCGGGGCCCTCTACCCGCCCAAGCGCTTCTTCGGCGCCGCCCGCAACGTCGAGGGCGGCGGCTCCCTCACGATCCTCGCCACCGCGCTGGTCGACACGGGGTCGCGGATGGACAACAACCTGTACGAGGAGTTCAAGGGGACGGGGAACATGGAGCTGCACCTCGTCCGCGAGCTGGCCGAACGCCGGCTGTTCCCGGCCGTGGACCTGGACGCCTCCGGGACGCGGCGGGAGGAGATCCTGCTGCACTCCGAGGAACGGCAGGTGGTGTGGCGGCTGCGCCGGATGCTCACGGGGCTGGAGAAGCAGCAAGGGCTCGAGGTCCTCATCGGCAAGCTCCGCTCCACCCCCTCCAACGCCGCCTTCCTCCTCGAAGCCGCCGCCGCCTGACCCCCGTGCCCTGCTCCCCCTTACGGCCCCCGATTTCCCGCCCCACGATCTACGGCCCCCCGCTCACGGCCTTTAGCGCCCACGTCCGGCGGCTCCGGCTATCACGGCCTCCGCGCTCCCGACGAGCTTCGGTCCTCACGACGCCCACGGCCTCCGGCCTCTCGCACCGGCGCCTTACGATCTCCGCTCTCCGCCAATCGCCGTGCTCCTCACGGCGTGCACACCCAAGGCGGCGCCCGCACCGGGCCGAGGAGCCGTAACCCCCGTCGGGAAGGGTCCCCGGGTGGTGGACGAGAATGGGCGGCATGCTGGCCGACATCGTCGAATTCCTCGTCTGCCCCGTCTGCCGAGCCGATGTGCGGCTCGACGCCGACGCGCTGCGGTGCGCCAACGGGCATGCGTTCGACGTGGCCAAGCAGGGCTACGTCAGCCTCCTCATAGGCAACAAGCCCCCGGGAACGGCCGACAGCGCCGAGATGGTGGCCGCGAGGGCACGATTTCTCGACGCAGGTCACTACGCACCGCTGCAAGATGCAGTGGCAGAAACCGTACGAAAGTACGCATGCGACAAGAACGTTCCAGCCAAACGTGAGTACTCCACCGAAACGAATGACGGCGAGGAGTTGAGGGCGTACCGTGGGGCGGGAGTGGAGGCCGGTTACGGCGCAGGACCAGGAGGTCCCGCGTACGGGCCGGAAATAGCAGACGGTCGTCGCGCGGAGGGTAGGGCCGCGCCGTTGATCGTCGACGCGGGCGCGGGCACCGGACACTATCTGGCGGCCGCGCTCAATGCGGTCAACGATGGCATCGGGATGGCGTTCGATGTGTCGAAGCACGCTGTACGCCGGGCGGCGCGGGTGCATCCCAGGGCAGGGGCGTTCGTGGCCGACGTGTGGCGCCCGCTCCCCATCAGGGACGGGGTGGCCGACGTGGTGATCGACGTGTTCGCGCCCAGGAACGGGCCCGAGTTCGGGAGGATCCTGCGGCCCGGCGGCGTCGCTGTGGTCGTGACCCCGGCCGGGCGGCACCTGAGCCCGCTCGTCGAGGAGCTCGGCCTGCTCTCCGTGGATGAGGAGAAGGAACGCAGGCTGGCGCGCAGCCTGGAGGGCTTCGCCGAGTCGGCGCGGCGCTCGATCGAATTCGAGATGGAGCTGGGGCATGACGACATCGCGCAGGTAGTCGGGATGGGCCCAAGTGCGTGGCATACCGACCCGGGCGAGCTAACTGAGCGAATAGCGGCATTTGTCTCCCGGAATGTCGCGAAAAGACAGCAAAAAGTAGTTACGCAAGCGTCGTTTCATCTGTCTATCTTCGAGCCCGCAACCTGATCAAGGCCTGTTCCTTGACGGGCATGTGCGACTGGTGTTACTGATGGGGCATTTAGTCCGAAATTCCCCCACATTCCCTGAGTATTTCCCCGGCACAGGCGCAATACTGGACGACATCCCTCACCCGGACGTGGGGGCCATCAAAGGGAGGGGGCGCGCCGGATGAAGGCGGAGGAACGCTGGCAGGCCAGGTTCCGGGCGTCGCGCATGACACTGCCGTCCTGGGCGCGCCAGGCCCCGAACCGCTCCATCTACCGCTCCAACGCCACCGGTACGTGGGAGGTCTACGCCTGGGACCGCGTGACCGGCGGCACCCGGCAGGTCACCGACCGCCCCAAGGGCACCGCGTACGCGGCCATCGACCCCAACGGCCAGTGGATCTACTGGTTCGCCGACACCGACGGCGACGAGTTCGGCGTGTGGTGGCGCCAGCCGTTCAACGGCGGCCCCAACGAGCCGGTCGCCCCCGACCTGCCGCCGGGCCAGCCCGGCGGCATCGCCCTGGCCACGACGGGCATCGCGGCGATCACCCTGGCCAGCGAGGGCAGGTTCCGGGTCTATCTCGTACGCGACGGCGAGCCGGCAAGGCTCCTGTACGAGCACACCGAGGCCGCGTGGGTAGCCGACATGTCCCTCGACGGGTCACTTATCGCGATAAACCACGGCGAGTACGGCGACTTCCGTCACCCGGCCCTCCGCGTCGTCCGCCAGAACGGCAACACCGTGGGCGAGCTGTACGACGGCCCCACCAAGGGCGTCACCGGCCTCAGATTCGCCCCGGTCGTCGGCGACCGCCGCCTGCTCGCCCTGCACGAGCGCCGCGAGCGCCACGAGCCCCTGGTCTGGGACCCGGTGACCGGCGAGCAGCGCGAGATCTGGCTCAAGGACTCCGGCGACCTCGACGCCGACTGGTACGACGACGGCCGCGGCCTGCTCATCCTTCGCGACCACCGCGCCCGCAGCTACCTGCACCGCTACGACCTCGCGGGCGGCGGCCTGAGCCCCATCGAGACGCCGCACGGCGTGATCGACGAGGCGGCCCCCCGCCCCGGCGGCCACGTCGAGTACTCCTGGTCCAGCGCCTCGCGCCCGCCGATCATCCGGTCCACCAACGGCCAGGTCGTGGTCAATCCGAGCGGCCCACCCGCCCCGCCGAGCGTCCCCGTCGAGGACATCGACGTCGAGGGCGAGGGCGGCCGCATCCACGCGCTGGTCTCCAAGCCCGAGGTGGGCGTCACCCCGTACCCCACGGTCTTCCTGCTGCACGGCGGCCCGACGGCGCACGACCGCGACGCGTTCTCGCCCGAGGCCGCCGCGTGGGTGGACGCGGGGTTCGCGGTGGTGCGGGTCAACTACCGGGGCTCCACCGGGTACGGCTCCGCCTGGCGCGACGCGCTGCACGGCGACGTCGGGCACATCGAGCTGGCCGACGTGGCCGCCGTACGCCAGAGCGTGATCGATCGCGGCATCGCCGACGAGCACAAGATCGTGCTGGCCGGCTCGGGGTGGGGCGGCTACCTCACGCTGCTCGGCCTCGGCACGCAGCCGGACCTGTGGGCGGCCGGCGTCGCGGCGGCGCCGATCGCCTGCCATCAGACCGCGTACGAGGACGAGGCGGAGAGCCTGCGCGCCTACCACCGCGCGCTGCTCGGCGGCTCACCCGACGAGCAGCCCGAGCAGTACGCGGGCAGCTCCCCCATCACCTACGTCGACCAGGTCAAGAGCCCGCTGCTGATCATCGCGGGCGAGGACGACACGCGCTGCCCGCTGCGCCAGATCGAGAAGTACGTGGCCAAGCTCGCCGAGCATGGGCGCGACTACGAGCTCTACACCTACGACGCCATCCGCGGCTCACTCGTGGTCTCCGAGCGGATGGCGCAGCTCGCGCTCCAGCTCGATTTCGCCAGAAAGCACGTAAATCCACAGTGAGACTTGACACACTGTAAGAAGATGGCTGACCAGTTGACTTGACCGTCGGTCGATCCCGTTGACAGCATGCGCCCACGCAGTCACTGGGAGGCGTCATTGAGCAGGGCGCTAGCGGGCGCGCAACACCACGATCGCCAGGTCGTCCTGGCTCGGCTCCGAGGCGAAGTCGGCCGCGCCCCTGCGGATGCGCTCCGCCACCGCCCTGGCCGACAGCCCCGCGCACTCGGCCAGCAGCTTGGCCAGTCCGCCGTCGTCGTCGAGCAGCCGGCCGCCCGAGCGCCGCTCCGTCACCCCGTCGGTCACGGCCAGGAGCACGTCGCCGTGGTCAAGGTGCACGGTGTCGGCCTCGAACACGACCTCGTGGAAGACCCCCAGCAACGACTGCGGCGTGGTCACCGCCTCGACCTTGCCGCTGGGCTTGAGCCGCAGCGCCTCGGGGTGTCCGGCCGAGACCAGGCGCACCTCGAGGCCGGTCTCCACGGGCGTGATGTCGCCGTGCAGCAGCGTGAGGAACCTGGCGCGCTCGCCCTCCTCGAGGATCGCCTGGTTGAGCCGCCCGAGCACCGCCGCGACGCCGTACCCCTCGCGGGCCAGCAGCCGCAGCGTGTGGCGGGCCAGCCCGGTCACGGCGGCGGCCTCAGGGCCGGTGCCGCAGACGTCGCCGATCGCGAACCGCCACGAGTCGTCCCCCGACTTGAACAGATCGTAGAAGTCGCCGCCGACCTCGTTGAGCTCGCCGGCCGGCTCGTAGATGACGCCGTAGTCGAGCCCGGGGACCTCGGGCTCGTTGGGCGGCAGCAGGCTGCGCTGGAGCGCCCGGTTGGCGGCGGCCTGCTGGGCGTAGAGCCTGGCGTTGTCCATGGCCAGCGCGGCACGCCTGCCGATGTCCTCGGCGAACTGGATGACCTCGTCGGGGAAGCGGTCAGGCCGGCCCAGGCACATCATGCCGAGGCCGCGCCCGCGCGCCATGAGCGGCACGGCGAGCACCTGCGAGTCGGCCAGGTGGATGGCCGAGGTCACCCTGGTGTCGGCCGCGGAGACGTCCATGTCGGCGAGCTGCTCGCGCAGCCCGTCGATCCTGGCCTCGTCGGCGTGCCAGAGGTAGACCAGCCGCAGCGGCCCGAGGGAGTTGTCAGCGGTGTAGACGGCGCACCAGCTCGACAACCGCGGCACCACGACCTGGGCGATGATCGCCGGAACCATGTCGGGGTCGAGAGTGCCCGCGAGCAGGTCGCTGGCGTCGGCCAGGAACCCGAGCCAATGCGGCCCTCTGGAGCTCTCCTCCAGCCATTCGGCTGCCACTCTGTCCGCGGAGCCAGGTAGCGTGAGCCTAGCCCAGTGGACACGGGAATCGCCCGTGAAGGTGACACCCCACTCTTCGACATTCGCGGAAGGAGCTTTTGGATCACCCTGGGAAAGGTTTCGCTGCCTCAACTCAACCTGTACTGCATCTCCGAAATGCTTCCAAATCACCTCAAACGGCTCATCGGCGACCTGTTCGGCCAAGTCTCCCGCGACTTGCTCGGCGGTATGGAGCATGCCGCCGGTGGCCCACGCGGTCATCACCTCGCGCGTGAACCTCATCGCAGCCGTCACAGCGGTCTCGCCCGGCGCGAAGGTCGCAGCGAGCACCGCATGGGGAGAACCAGTCATCCCAACGTGCCTACCACACTTCCAGGTGAGTTGGGGTAAATCCAAGGACAGGACTACGAGCTACTCATCGTGACAGACTTGAATCACTCGCCGGAGCCCGCCGCGAGTGAAGGAGGCCCCATGACCACGGCCAAGGCCACGCCAACCCCGGAGGAGAGGACCTACACCGAGTCGGATCTTGTGCCCATCCTTGAGACACTTTTCTCTTGGCGTGATGGCGATTTCCGGCGTCGTGTTCCTCATGCGCCTCCCGGGATCCTCAGCGAGGTCCGGCTGCTGCTCAACGAAGTGGCCGACCGCCGGGAGCATCTGGCGAACGAGCTGGTGCGCGTTCGCAAAGAAGTCGTCAAAGAAGGCCGATTCGGGGAGCGGCTGACCCCTGGTCCCGGCGTCGGCGCGTGGGCGGAGAGCGTCGAGTCGGTCAACCAGCTGATCGACGCCCTGGTGAGCCCAGTGAGCGGCGCGGCCGACGTGATCGACGCGGTCGCCAAGGGCGACCTGTCGCGCCGGATCGACCTCGACCGATCGGCCAGGGGCGAGGTGCGGCGCCTGGGCAAGGCCATCAACGGCATGGTCGACCAGCTCGCGCTGTTCAACGGTGAGGTGACCAGGGTGGCGCGCGAGGCCGGCACGGAGGGCCGGCTGGGCGGCAGCGCCAACCTGCGCGGCATGTCGGGGAGCTGGCGCGATCTCACCGAGGCCGTCAACACGATGTCGTCCCGCGTGGCCGCGCAGGTTCGCGACATCGCCGTGGTGACCACCGCGGTGGCCAAGGGCGACCTGAGCCGCAAGGTGACGGTCGACGCCGTGGGCGAGATGTTCGAGCTGAAGAACACCGTCAACACGATGGTGGACCAGCTGTCCGGCTTCGCCGAGGAGGTGACCCGAGTCGCCCGCGAGGTGGGCACCGAAGGACAACTCGGCGGCCAGGCGCAGGTGACCGGCGTGTCGGGCGTCTGGAAGGACCTCACCGACAACGTCAACTTCATGGCCAACAACCTGACCTCCCAGGTGCGCAGCATCGCGACCGTGGCGACGGCGGTGGCCCAGGGCAACCTGTCGAAGAAGATCACCGTCGACGCGCAGGGCGAGATCCTGCAGCTCAAGGACACCCTCAACACGATGGTGGACCAGCTGTCCTCCTTCGCCGACGAGGTCACCCGAGTCGCCCGCGAGGTGGGCACCGAGGGCAAGCTGGGCGGCCGGGCCGAGGTGAAGGGCGTGTCCGGGGTCTGGAAGGACCTGACGGACAACGTCAACTCGATGGCCAACAATCTGACCTACCAGGTGCGCAACATCGCCCAGGTGACCACGGCCGTGGCCAACGGCGACCTCACCCGCAAGATCGACGTGGACGCCCAGGGCGAGATCCTCGAGCTCAAGTCGACCATGAACACGATGGTCGAGCAGCTGTCGTCGTTCGCCTCCGAGGTGACCCGAGTCGCCCGCGAGGTGGGCACCGAGGGCCAGTTGGGCGGCCAGGCGCAGGTGCGCGGCGTGTCCGGGGTCTGGAAGGACCTGACGGACAACGTCAACTCCATGGCCAACAACCTGACCTCTCAGGTGCGCCAGATCGCGGCCGTGTCGTCCGCGGTGGCCCAGGGCAACCTGTCGAAGAAGATCACCGTCGACGCGCAGGGCGAGATCCTGCAGCTCAAGGACACCCTCAACACGATGGTGGACCAGCTGTCCTCCTTCGCCGACGAGGTGACCCGAGTCGCCCGAGAGGTCGGCACGCAGGGGCAGCTCGGCGGCCAGGCCCGGGTGACCGGCGTGTCGGGCGTCTGGAAGGACCTCACCGACAACGTCAACTTCATGGCCAACAACCTGACCTCCCAGGTGCGTAACATCGCCGAGGTCACCACGGCCGTGGCCAACGGCGACCTCACCCGCAAGATCGACGTGGACGCCCAGGGCGAGATCCTGGCACTGAAGACCACCATCAACCGCATGGTGGACCAGCTGTCGTCGTTCGCCTCCGAGGTGACCCGAGTCGCCCGAGAGGTGGGCTCCGAGGGGCAGCTCGGCGGCCAGGCGCGGGTCGAGGGCGTCGAGGGCACGTGGAAGCGGCTCACCGAGAGCGTCAACGAGCTGGCCGGAAACCTCACCACCCAGGTGCGCGCCATCGCGACCGTGACCAGCGCCGTGGCCCGCGGTGACCTGACCCGCTCGATCGCCGTCGAGGCGAAGGGCGAGCTGGCGGAGCTGAAGGACAACATCAACTCGATGGTGGCCAACCTCCGCGAGACCACGCAGGCCAACCAGGAGCAAGACTGGCTCAAGTCCAACCTGGCCCGCATCTCCAGGCTGATGCAGGGCCACCGCGACCTGCTCGAGGTGGCCAAGCTGACGATGAGCGAGCTGACACCGCTGGTCTCGGCCCGCTACGGCGCCTTCTACAGCATCGATCCCGAGGGCGACCACGAGCTGTTGCTGATCGGCGGGTACGGCGTGCGCCCCGACCGGGGGCCGCGCCAGCGCTTCGCGATCGGCGAGGGCATCGTCGGTCAGGCGGCGGCCGAGGGCCGGCACATCATGCTCGACGACGTGCCGCCGCAGTTCATCACCATCGACAGCGGGCTCAGCCAGTCCACGCCCGCGCAGATCGTGGTGCTGCCGATCCTGTTCGAGAACCGGGTGCTCGGCGTGCTGGAGCTGGCCTCGTTCACGCCGTTCGGCGAGGTGCACCTCGACTTCCTGCGCCAGCTCGTCGAGACCATCGGTGTCACGATGAACACGATCATCGCCAACTCCCGCACCGAAGACCTGCTGACCGAGTCGCAGCGGCTCACCAGGGAGCTGCAGGAGCGCTCCGACGAGCTGCAGCGCCAGCAGGAGGAGCTGCGCAGGTCGAACGCCGAGCTGGAGGACAAGGCGGCCCTGCTGGCCAAGCAGAACCGCGCGATCGAGATCCAGAACTTCCAGATCGAGCAGGCCCGCCGCACGCTGGAGGAGCGCGCCGAGCAGCTCGCGGTGTCCTCGCGCTACAAGTCCGAGTTCCTCGCGAACATGTCCCACGAGCTGCGCACACCGCTCAACAGCCTGCTGGTGCTGGCCAAGCTGCTGACCGAGAACGCCGAGGGCAACCTGACCTCGCAGCAGGTGGAGTTCGCCCGTACGATCCACAGCGCGGGCTCGGCGCTGCTCCAGCTGATCAACGACATGCTCGACCTGTCCAAGGTCGAGGCGGGCCGGATGGACATCCACCCGATCCAGGTGTCGCTGCCGAAGATGGTCGACCTGCTGGAGGCCGCGTTCGCGCCGCTGGCGCAGGACAAGGGGCTGTCGTTCAACGTCGACGTCGAGTCCGACGTGCCGCAGGAGCTGCGCGCCGACGAGCAGCGCCTGCAGCAGGTGCTGCGTAACCTGCTCTCCAACGCGGTGAAGTTCACGCCTCGGGGCGAGGTGAAACTGCGCGTCTCGATGGCGCCGCCCGGCGTCGACTTCGACGACGACAGTCTGCACGAGGCCGACGACCTGCTGGCCTTCCAGGTGATCGACACCGGCATCGGCATCGCGCCCGACAAGCGGGACGTCATCTTCGAGGCGTTCAGGCAGGCCGACGGCACCACGAGCCGCAAGTACGGCGGCACGGGCCTGGGCCTCGCGATCTGCCGCGACATCGCCAGGCTGCTCGGCGGGGAGATCCACGTCGACAGCGAGCTGGGCAAGGGCAGCACGTTCGTCCTCTACCTGCCGGCCTCGTACACCGGCCCGCTGGCCGTAACCGAGAGCGGCGGGACACGGCGGCAGCTGCTGGCGGCGCCGGCGGAGGAGGCGGCCGCGACGGCCTCGGTCGAGCCGCCGCTGCCGCTCGACCTGCCGATGCCGGAGCTCGTCGAGCCGCCGGCGGAGACGCCGGTCCAGTGGCAGGGCGACGACCCGCTCAGCGGCGCCAAGATCCTCATCGTGGATGACGACATCCGAAACGTCTTCGCGTTGACCAGCGTCTTGGAGCGACACGGCTCCACAGTCGTCTACGCTGAAAATGGTCGGGAGGGGATCGAGCAGCTCGAACGGAACGAGGACGTCGCGCTCGTGCTGATGGACATCATGATGCCGGAGATGGACGGCTGGGCCACGACCTCGGCCATCCGGCGCATGCCCCAGTTCGCCGACCTGCCGATCATCGCGCTGACCGCCAAGGTCATGCGGGGCGACCGCGAGAAGAGCATCGCCTCGGGCGCGTCCGACTACGTACCCAAGCCGGTCGACGTGGACCGTCTGCTCGAACGGCTGCGTGGCTGGCTCAGCCGCGGGCGCGGGTCCACGCCCGACTCCACAGCCACAGCAGCCGAAGGGTCGTGATCGATGCCGGATCGAGCCAAGATCCTCCTCGTTGACGACCGCGAGGAGAACCTGATCGCTCTCGAAGCGATCCTCAGCTCGCTCGACCTGGTGCCGGTGCGCGCCCGGTCGGGCGAGGAGGCGCTCAAGGCGCTGCTCAACACCGAGTTCGCGCTGATCCTGCTGGACGTGCGCATGCCCGGCATGGACGGCTTCGAGACGGCCGCGCACATCAAGCGGCGAGAACGGACCAGGAACATCCCGATCATCTTCCTGACCGTCGTGGACAGCGCGCCCGACTACGCCTTCCGCGGCTACGCGGCCGGGGCGGTCGACTACCTGACCAAGCCCTTCGACCCCTGGGTGCTGCGGGCGAAGGTGTCGGTGTTCGCGGAGCTGTACAACATGAACAAGCGGCTGGCCGAGCAGGCGTCCATGCTCCGCGACCGCCTGAGCGGCGAACTGCCGCCCGGGGTCGGGGATCACGCGTCGGTGCTGCCCGAGCTGTCGCGGCGGCTCACGGCCGTGGAGGACGAGCTGGACCGGGTACGGGAGCTGGCCCGCAAGACCCAGGACCCGGCGCTCGCCGCACCCCTGTCCGACCTGGCCGACCGGCTCACCCACCTCCGCGCCGGCTTCGACGCCCTGTCCTGACCTCGCCCCACGCCCAGGCACCTGCGCGTCCGTACCGGCGCACCGTGTGCGAGGGCGTCGTCACGCGACGGCGCTGCAAGACGGCAGGTGCCCGGCGCCACGGCCCCACCCCCGCATAGGCAGCATGTGCTCGGAGAACGGCTCCACGCAGCCACACTGCCGCCGATCGAGCCCCGCACCCCCGAGGCGCGCCACGCCGCCGCGAGCGCCGGGTCGACGGTGTCCTGGGCAACGTGATCGACACGACGTAGTCACGCGTCGGCGCTCCAAGACGGCCCCAGCAGGCGCCGGATCGGCGAGACGGCGCGCGGCGGCACCCGGCGCAATGCGAACGGCGCCCGAGGTGGGCATCAAGGTGGCGGCACCGCCAGAGGGCGGCGTGGTCAAGGGGCGCCGTAGTCAGGAGGCGGCACACTGGGGAGGCGGCGTGATCAGGGGGCGCCATAGTCAGGAGGCGGCTTGGTCGGAATCGCCGTGGCGAGGGGGCGGCGTGCAGCCGGGAGTCGCCGTAACCGGGAAGCCGCGTAGCGAGGGGCCGCATGGGCCAGGAGTCCGCCATGGCGAGAAAAGCGGGAATCCGCGCAGCCGCGAGATGGTGAAGAGGGCCGAGAGCGGGTCAGTGGCGGGCGCGTTCCAAAGCATCCCAGAAGCCACGCCGCAGCGCGTGCCGTACCTCGTCGTGCAGCAGGAAGTCGATCGGCAGAGAAGACCCCTGCAGCAGCCGCGCCTCAAGATCGGAGGGCATGCGCGGCTTGCGCGCCAGCACGGCCTCCAGCCACAGCGCGGGCGCGTCGCGGGCGACGGACTCGCCGAAGTCGTGCCCCTCCCGATGGGCGGACTTGACCGCGTCCGCCAGCGTGGTGGCGCCGGCGGTGGCGGCGGGCGGCGGGTTGACGGGCGCGGGCTGCGGCCCCGTGTACGGCCCCAGTTGCGAAGGCTGGTACGCCCCGCTGGACGGCGCGGCGAACTGCCCGGTGCTGGCCGACTGCGACTGCGACTGGATGGACCCGGTGACGGGAGCCGACGACGGTGGCGTGGCCGGCGGCTGCTCGGGCTGGTAACTCGAGTACGTCGGGAGCACGGGCGGCGTGGACGACTGCCCGCGACCGGACGACGATCCGTTGGACGAGGGCTGGGACGGCGCGGCCGAGGTGGAGCCGGCGGCGTGGCTGCCGCTGGAGGACGGCATCTGGGGCAGCGACGGGGGAAGGGACGGCTGGGCGGGCGGCAGCGAGTGGGCGGCCTGACCGTTGCTGACCGGCTGGTGCCCGTTGGACGACTCGGTGGCCCCCGTGACCAGGTTGACGTAGGGGCGCAGGTGTACGACGCCCAGCTCGACCAGATCGTCGCACTCCTGCCGCAGCGAGCGAGACACGGCCCAGCCGCCCTCGGCCGCGACGTGGATCACGCTCACCCTGATGCCGAGATCCTGCGCGTCGCACACGACCTGCGCGAGATCCTCGTCGCCGCTCACGACCACCGCGTCGCAGATGGCGTTGTTGCGGGCGAGCGTCATCAGATCACGATGAACCTGGGCGTCGACGCCCTCGCGCCGGCCCGGCCGGATGCGCGACAGTCTCAGCTTGAGGCCCGGTATGTCGGCCAGCGCGTCATGCTCCGGCGTGCGGCGGCCTTCGACAGTCGCCTCGTACCAGTAGCACCGGAGCAGCGGCAGGCCGGTGCGCTCGCGCGACAGGCCGGTCATCAGCTGGAGCAGCCCCGGATAGTCCCAGGCAACCGCTTCGCGATGACGTGTGCCGTGGACGGCCATCGCTCCGTCAGCCAGCAGATAGCCAGCGTCCACGAACAGCGCACAGCGATCCACTAGCACCGCCCCTTTCCTGGTGGTCCGACCTTGCTGGCTCTGCACCGTCAGAGACCGGACTCGGCGGCCCTCTCTCAGGGTAATGAAAGCAGGTGATCGCGCGGGGGTTAATCCAGACGATTCGGCACCCACCCGCTAACCACCCGGGCCGACCAGGGAAACCGTACCAGTTTGTCCAGATTGTGGTCACGATCGCGCACGCACGCTCAACGCGGCGGCTCCGAACAGGACGACGTCCTTGTCCGTGGCGATCGTCAGCCCGGGATCCACCCCGAGCTCGGCGCTGACCGTATCGACGTCGACACCGAACGTCATCTCCGCCGCGCCACTCGACGATTCGTCGAAGATGTTCGCGGGATCTCGATCACCGTTCGCCGGGGTGAGCGCGCCGGACCCGAGGGAGACCTTGTCGCCCCCGAGATCGGCGTCCCCCTCCCACGTCACCAGCTCGACCCTCGCGGGCGTGGCGGCCGGGCTCAGCCCGCCGAGGGGGAGGCGCAGCCGCCTGGCCGCGCCTCCGACCACGGTGGCCGCGTCGAGCACCACGGCCTGGCTGTACGGCTCGGCGGGATCCGTGACGATCACCAGCAGGCTCCACCCGGCATGCCTGGACACCCCTTCCTCCAGCGGCGCGTCGGCCGCCCACCAGGTGCCGTTCCTGCGGGAGGCGGCGACCAGCTCGCTGATGTCGGCGTACGCCTGGTAGACGGGACCCAGCGGCAGCTCGCGGACCGCGACGTCACCGGGCTGGACCGTCACGTAGTCGCGCCGCCCCGGCGGCCGGATCTTGATGGGCCCGGCCTTCGCGGTGCTCGCGGACCAGTAGAGCCCGGCCCACACGACCTTGCTCCCCTTCGGCAGGGTCAGCTCGGCTCCGCTGGACGCGCCGGTGCGGGGGTTGTCGTCCCGGTCGAGCGCGGTCATCGGCCAGAGATCGTTGTCGCGCTGACCGCGTAGGCGCTTCCTGGCCTCCAGGCAGCCCGCGCGCTCCTCGGGGCAGCTCAGCAGCGAGTTGCCGATCGCCCTGACGGCCACCCTCCCGTCGGTGGCGAACCTGGCCGGCGCGCCCGTCAGCCGTACGCCCTCCTCGGCCTGCGCCTTGACGTGCAGCGCGCCCGCCTCGATCCGGACGGCGGGCACCGCGCCCTCCCGCGCCTCGCCGGACACCCGCACCCGCAGGAACAGCGCGGTGCCCTGCCCCGCAGCGAGCGGCGCCCTGGCGCACCGCGCGCCGCGTACCGCTGGGCGGCACGACCAGCCGTCCACGGTGCCCGCGGTGCCTTGGCGGCCGCGCCGCGCGGGCGGGATCAGCGTCACGCCCGCCGGCAGGTAGACCAACGCCGTCAGCTTCTCGCTCGCGGCCTCGCCGTAGTTGCGCAGCCGCATGCCGACGATGCCGGGCCGGGCCCGTACGAGCGATCCGAGCGCGTCGATCGTGGCGCTCAGCCGCGCCTGGGCCGGCGGCCTGCTCCTGGCCGGCGGCGGGGGGACCCGGGCGGGCTCCTCGCTCTGCGGCGGCACCGGCACCGGTTGCACCGAGGCCGGCGGCCCCATCATCGGAGCGGCGACGGGCTTCCTGATCGGCTTCTCGTCGGAGATCAGCAGCAGCCCGGCCGCCACGGCCACCGTCACGGCGACGCCGCCGACCATCGCGGCCTGCTGGTGCTTGGGAGCCCGCCACACCCGGCCGAGCAGCCGCAACAGCCCGCCCGCGCCGGCGCCCGCCGCGGCCGGCTTGGCCAGCGCAGCCGCGTAGCCGCCGAAGACCGGCCCTGCGATCAGCGGCCCGACCATGACGCGCAGCCCGCGGTTGACGTCGGTCAGCTCCAGCAGAACCCCGTGGCACTCCTCGCAGGCGCTCACATGCTCGTCGACCTCCTTGGCGTCGCGCCTGGTCAGCCCGCCTCGCACGTACGCGCCCATCTTGCCGAGCACGGGGCGGCAGTCGTGCCGCGGCGGCGAGCCCAGGTGTATCTGCAGGTACGCCTGCCGCAGCCCCTCCCGCGCCCGGTACGCGAGCGCCGCCAGGCCGTTGGCGGACAGTCCCAGCAGCGAGGCCACCTCGGCCGGCCTGCACCTCTCCACCTCGGTGTGCCAGAGCACCGCCCGCCACCGCTCGGGCAGCGACAGGAACGCCCTGGCGATCAGCGACTTCTCCAGCCCGACGAGCGACGGATCGACGAACGGCACCCCCGGGTCGTACTCTCCGATCTCTCCCGTGGTCATCTCGCCGCTCTCGAACCTGGAGCGGTCGTGGACCGTGTGCCGCACCACGGTCAGCAGGTAGGTGCGGAAGCCGGAGTCGGGCCCACCGCCCCTGCCGACCAGATCGAGGATCTTCGTGAACGACTCCGCGACCACGTCCTCGACCTCGGCGCGCCTGACGAGCTGCCTGGCCAGCGCGCGGGCGGCGGCGACGTGGCGCTCGTAGAGCTGCCCGTAGGCGGCGGCGTTGCCCTCCCTGACCGCCTGAAGAAGCTCTGCATCGCTTTGCGGCGATTCGACACTCATAGTGACCTCACGATTACGCGGGGTTGCCCCGCGCATTCATTCCGCACTCCCCGTCGTGACTAAACCGCGTCCGCGCCTTTGCCTCTGAGCCGTGACCTTCGAGCAGGCCCATAAGCTTGGACGCATGACGGATCGCGACAACCTGCTGGCCGAGATCGAGAGCAAGGCCGTCGTCCACGGCAAGGTCATCCTCTCCTCCGGCATGGAGGCCGACTTCTACCTCGACCTGCGCCGCATCACGCTCGACGGCGCGGCCGCGCCCCTCGTCGGCAGGGTGATGCTCGACCTCACGGCGGACCTGGAGTTCGACGCGGTGGGCGGGCTGACGCTGGGGGCCGACCCAGTGGCGGTCGCGATGCTGCACGCGGCGGCGGCGCGCGGGCGCACGCTCGACGCGTTCGTGGTGCGCAAGGCGCAGAAGCAGCACGGCATGCAGCGCAGGATCGAGGGGCCCGAGGTGAAGGGGCGGCGCGTGCTGGTCGTCGAGGACACCTCCACGACGGGGGGCTCGCCGCTGACGGCCGTGGAGGCGCTGCGGGAGGCGGGGGCCGAGGTCGTGGCCGTGGCGACGATCATCGACAGGGGCGCCAGGGAGCGCATCACCGGGGAGGGCCTGGAATATCGCTCGGTCTTCACCCTCGAAGACCTCGGGCTCTAGCCGCCCGGGCCCTTGACGGTGAACGCCTCGCGTTCGCCGTCCTTACCCTGCTCCCGGGGCTTGCCGTTCTCGGTGACGCGGACCGTGCCCGCGTCGCTGAGCACGACGTCGAGCTCCGGCTCGAAGTAGCTGACCTCCTCGCCCCTGCTCATGTCGCGGTACTGGAGCACGTCGCCGCCCGGCACGCGTACCGTGACGATGGGGCAGGTGTCGGCGACGCATTCGATGCGCACGGTCGGCACCCGCGCGGTGGCCTCCGTGACGGGGCCGGTCGTGGCGGCGACGGCACGCTCGCGCTCTTGCGTCGCGCCGGACGAGCCGAGCAGCGCACGAGCGCCGATGACCAGGAGCGTCACCACGGCGCCCGCTGCGAGGACGGCGAGCGCCAAGCGGGCGAGGCCCATCGGATCTGACCTGTGGCGTCCCACAGTCGGCAGCGTACCCCGGGTAACCCCGGTTTCCGGGTCAGTGCACGCGGTGGTGCTTGCCGTTGGGCTCGGGAAGGTGCTTGCGCTCCCTGCGCTTCTTGATCACCTCGACGATGATCGGGATCAGGGAGATCAACACGATGAGGAAGACGCCCGGCAGGATGTACTTGTCGATCTGCTTGGGCTCGACCTTGCTGCCGAGGAAGTGGCCGAGCAGGAGCAGGCCCTCGACCCAGACCACACCGCCGATGACGTTCCACAGGAAGAAGCGCCTGGCCGGCATCTCCAGCACGCCCGCGACGGGATTCATGAACGTGCGCACGATCGGCACGAACCTGGCCAGGATCACCGCTCTGGCCGGGCCGAACTTCTCGAAGAACTCCTCGGCCCTGTCGACGTGCTCCCTCTTGAACAGCCGCGAATCAGGTCTGTCGAACATTTTGCGGCCGAATCTGGCTCCCAGGAAATGCCCGAGTTGAGCGCCCGCAATGGCGCACAGCGGCGTGCCGATCAACAGCACGGGCCAGGAAAGGGGCTCGATGCCTATTCCCTTGGCCACCGCGGCTGAGCTGAAAATCCCCGCGGCCACCAGCAGTGAGTCGCCAGGCAGGAAGAACCCGAGCAGCAAACCGGTTTCGGCGAAGATGATCGCGAGAACGCCGATCGTCGCGAAAGCCCCGAACAAGGTCAGCCACCACGTCGGGTCGAGGAGATTCCAGAGCCAGTCCACGCCGAGAGCCTACCCGCAGCAGCGACGAGCGCGTTGTATCTACCACAGGGGGTAGTGACCCGGGATACTGGGCCTGGCGCGAAGCCGTAACTTCTCAGGGAGAGAATCATGCCTATTGCGACTCCAGAGGTCTACGCTGAGATGCTCGACCGGGCCAAGGCCGGCGGATTCGCCTACCCGGCGATCAATGTGACGTCATCACAGACGTTGAACGCCGCCCTGCGCGGCTTCGCCGAAGCCGAAAGCGACGGCATCATCCAGGTCTCCACGGGCGGCGCCGAGTTCCTCTCCGGCTCGACCGTAAAGGACATGGTCACGGGCGCGACGGCGCTTGCCGAGTACGCGCGGGTGGTGGCCGCCAAATATCCGGTCACGGTGGCGCTGCACACCGACCACTGCCCGAAGGACAAGCTCGACGGCTTCATGCGGCCGCTGATCGACATCTCCCTGGAGCGGGTCTCCAAGGGCCTCGACCCGCTCTTCCAGTCGCACATGTGGGACGGCTCGGCCGTGCCTCTCGACGAGAACCTGGAGATAGCCAAGGAGCTCATCGAGAAGTGCGCCAGGGCGCGGGTCATCATGGAGATGGAGATCGGGGTCGTCGGCGGCGAGGAGGACGGCGTCGTCGGCGAGATCAACGAGAAGCTCTACACGACCTCCGAGGACGCGCTGGCCACCGCGGAGGCCGTGGGCCTCGGCGAGAAGGGCCGCTACATGCTGGCCGCGACGTTCGGCAACGTGCACGGCGTCTACAAGCCGGGCCACGTCAAGCTGCGGCCGAGCGTGCTCAAGGAGATCCAGGACGCGGTCGGGGCCAAATACAGCAAGGAGAAGCCGTTCGACCTGGTCTTCCACGGCGGCTCCGGCTCGTCGCTCGAGGAGATCCACGAGGCGATCTCGTACGGCGTCGTCAAGATGAACATCGACACCGACACCCAGTACGCCTTCACCAGGCCGGTCGCGGACCACATGTTCCGCAACTACGACGGCGTGCTGAAGGTGGACGGCGAGGTGGGCAACAAGAAGGCGTACGACCCGCGCTCGTACGGCAAGGCCGCCGAGGCCGGGATGGCCGCGCGAGTCGTGGAGGCGTGCGAGAACCTGAAGTCGACTGGGACGAAGATCTCCTAGCCACTAAGGCGGCCCGGCGGGTATGACTTGTCGTATGGATAACCTTCTCGCCGGGCCGCCCCCGACTCACCTGCCGGATCTGCCCGAGGCCAGGGCGGCGCTCGAATCCGGCGCCAAGGCCGCCGACGTGGCCGCCCGCTTCCCCGCCCACCCGGCGGCGTGGGCGGTGCTCGCGGAGGAGTACTTCGCGCAGGGGCACGCTGTCACCTCCTACGCCTTCGCCCGCACTGGCTACCACCGCGGCCTCGACCAGCTGCGTCGCAACGGCTGGAAGGGACACGGGCCCATCCCGTGGGAGCACGAGCCCAACCGCGGCTTCCTGCGCTGCCTGTACGCCCTGTCCAGGGCCGCCCAGGCGATCGGCGAGAAGGACGAGGCCGAGCGGTGCCTGCAGTTCCTGAGGGACAGCACGGAGACCGGTTACGACGCGCTCACCAGGGGCTAGCAATCGCTGTCTTGGGACGAATAGGCACGTTCGGGTAGTCTCTCAACGCAAGAGCCCCTGTCGCGCTTGCGCCAGGGGTTTCGATTTGTGCACGGGAGACAGAACCATGCCGGCTGCCGTTCTCGTTGGCGCCCAGTGGGGCGATGAGGGCAAGGGCAAGGCCACCGACCTGCTCGGTGGCGACGTCGACTACGTCGTCCGCTATCAGGGTGGCAACAACGCGGGACACACCGTGGTCATCGGGGACCAGAAATACGCGCTTCACCTCCTACCCACGGGGATCCTGTCGCCTGACGTGGTTCCGGTGATAGGCAACGGCGTGGTCATCGACCCAGGGGTGCTGCTGAGCGAGATCGACGGGCTGGCCGCGCGCGGCATCTCCGCCGAGCGGCTGCTGATCTCCTCGAACGCGCACCTGATCATGCCTCACCACAAGGCCCTGGACAAGGTGACCGAGCGCTACCTCGGCAAGGCCAAGATCGGCACCACGGGGCGCGGTATCGGGCCGGCGTACGGCGACAAGATCGCCCGCATGGGCGTGCGCGTCCAGGACCTGCTCGACCCGGGCATCCTGGCGAAGAAGATCGAGGTCGCCCTGACCGAGAAGAACCAGGTGCTGACCAAGGTCTACAACCGGCGCGGCATCGAGCCCTCCGCCGTACTGGAGGAGTACCTCGCCTACGCCGAACGCCTCAAGCCACACATCGCCGACACCTCGCTGGTGCTGTCCAAGGCGCTGGACGAGGGCAAGTTCGTGCTGCTGGAGGGCGGCCAGGGCACGCTGCTGGACATCGACCACGGCACCTACCCCTTCGTCACGTCCTCCTCGCCCACCTCGGGCGGCGCCTGCGCCGGTGCAGGCATCCCGCCGAACCGCCTCACCAAGATCATCGGCATCCTCAAGGCGTACACCACCCGCGTCGGCTCCGGGCCCTTCCCCACCGAGCTGACCGACGAGATGGGCGACTGGCTGCGCCAGACGGGCGGCGAGTACGGCGTCACCACCGGCCGTAACCGGCGCTGCGGGTGGTTCGACGCGGTCATCGCCCGCTACGCGACCCGGATCAACGGGATCACCGACTACTTCCTCACCAAGCTCGACGTGCTGTCGGGGCTGGAGCGGATCCCGGTGTGCGTCGCCTACGAAGTGGACGGGGTTCGGCACGACGAGATCCCGATGACGCAGACGGACTTCCACCACGCCGTGCCGGTTTACGAGGAGTTGCCGGGGTGGCAGGAGGACATCACCAGCGCGAAGTCGTTCGACGACCTGCCGCCCAACGCGCAGGCGTACGTGCGGGCGCTTGAGGAGATGAGCGGCGCCCCGATCTCGGCCATCGGCGTCGGCCCCGGCCGCGACCAGACCGTGGTGGTGCGCTCGCTCGTTTGAGCGTTCGGGGTCCGCACGTATCGCGGCGGACCCCGATGTTCCCACCCGTTCTCCTTTACTACCTGATTTGCGCCTATCGGTCGTGATATTGACAGAGGGCCACGGATGGTCGGAGAGGGGGCGCGGGTGACGCTGCTCGCGGGTCGCTATCGGCTGCAGTCGCAGCTCGGCGAGGGCGGCATGGGTACGGTCTGGCGGGCGATGGACGAGCTGCTCCAGCAGGAGGTGGCCGTCAAAGAGGTGAAGTTACCGCCGGACCTCGACGAGGCCTCGCGGACCGAGCTGACCGAACGCACGCTCCGCGAGGCACGGGCCGCTGCGCGACTGCGTTCCCATCCCTCCATCGTCACCGTGCATGACGTCGTCCTCGACGGCGGGCGGCCGTGGATCGTCATGGAGCTGGTCCGCGGCCGCTCCCTCGACCAGGCCGTACGTGACGACGGCCCGCTGCCGCCGCGACAGGTCGCCGGGATCGGCCTGCGGGTGCTCGACGCCCTCGCGGCCGCCCACGCGTCGGGGGTCCTGCACCGGGACGTCAAACCCGCCAATGTCATGCTCACCGACGACGGGCGGGTGCTGCTGACCGACTTCGGCATCGCGACCATCGCCGGGGACTCCGCGCTCACCCAGTCCGGGTTCCTGACCGGCTCGCCCGGCTACATCGCCCCGGAGCGCCTGCGGGGTGAGACCGACGGCCCGCCAGCCGACCTGTGGTCGCTCGGCGCCACGCTCTTCACGGCGGTGGAGGGCGGCCCGCCGTTCGCCGGTCCGAACACGGCCGCCGTGCTGGCGGCCGTGCTGATGCAGGAGCCCGCCCCTTTCCGGCTGGCAGGGCCGCTCGCCCCCGTGCTGGCCGCGGTCCTGGAGAAGGACCCGGAACGGCGCTGCCTCCCGGACGAGGTGGCCGGCTCGCTGGATGCCATCTCCCGGGGAAACCCCGCGACCGCCCCGGCACCGAGACAGAAGCAGACCAGGCCGGTACGCCCGCCTCGACGCGGCCGGACCAAGCTCGTCGTGGGCGCCGTGCTGGCGATGGTGCTGGTCGTGGCGGCGTCGGTCGTGGTCGTGCCGTACCTGTTTCCGAACGTCATCCGCATGCTCGGCTTCGCGCTCTCACCCCGGATCACCTACTCCGTGCCGACATTCGGCCCGCCGACGGCGGCCACGCCGCAGATCAAACGCGACTTCGAGGCGTGTGACCTGCTGACCAGCGCCCAGGTGCGCTCGTTGCTGGGCGGCTCTGCCAAGCGCCAGTGGATGGCCGCCAGCAGTTGCATGTGGAACAAGGGGGACGGCACCGCACTGACCCTCATGGCCATGCGCTCCAACTGGGGCAGTACCGCCTACTTTGAGCAGTTGGTCAAGACCATGAAGGACGAGCCGAAGCGCGTCCCGGGGACCAAGGTGCGCAAGGGGCCGGACGTCGGTGACGAGGCGTACAGCTTCACCCAGAAGGCGATCAGCTTCGGGGCCCCGCGCTACCGGACGGAGATCTCCTTCCGCCTGTCGAACGCCTGGGTGATGCTCACCCTCACCCACCGGCAGCCCGGATTCGCCACCGCCGACCGGGCGGCCAAGCTGGTCGCGGCGGGCATCGGCAAGTATCGCTAGCGCGCCCTGGTTGATGCCTCATCCTGCCGGGCCTCATAAGGTTGGGTCATGCCTCGTTTCCGCCAGATCCTGGACACCATGGCCGCCTACAAGCCGGGCAAGGCCGTAGTGGCCCCCGACGGCCGGTCGTACAAGCTGTCCTCGAACGAATCCCCGTACGACCCGCTGCCGTCCGTGGTCGAGGCCATCGCCGAGGGAGCGCGGCAGATCAACCGCTATCCCGACCCCGGCGCGGTCAAGCTGACCGAGGCCATCGCCGAACGGTTCGGCGTGCCGTTCGAGCACATCGCTCTCGGAGCGGGGTCCGTCACGGTGGCGCAGCAGCTGTTCGAGTCGGTCGGGGATCCCGGGGTCGAGGTCGTGTACGCGTGGCGGTCGTTCGAGGCGTACCCGCTGCTGGCCGACCTGGCCGGGGTGAAGTCGGTCATGGTGCCGCTGGCCGGAGAGGACCACGACCTGGACGCCATGGCGGAGGCGATCAACGACAACACCCGCATGGTGTTCGTCTGCAACCCGAACAACCCCACCGGCACCGCCATCCGCCGGGCGCCGCTGGAGGCGTTCCTGGACCGGGTGCCCGAGCACGTGCTGGTGGTGCTGGACGAGGCCTACCGGGAGTACGTGCGCGACGAGGACGTCCCCGACGGCCTCACCCTCTACCGCGACCGTCCCAACGTCTGCGTCCTGCGCACGTTCTCCAAGGCGTACGGGCTGGCGGGCCTGCGGGTCGGCTACATGATCGCGCACGAGCCGGTGGCGACGGCCGTGCGCAAGACGATCATCCCGTTCGCGGTCAACCAGCTCGCCCAGGTGGCGGCCATCGCCTCGCTCAAGGCCGAGGACGAGCTGCTGGAGCGGGTCGAGCGGGTGGTCAAGGAGCGCACGCGGGTCCGCGAGTCGCTCATCGCCCAGGGCTGGACGGTGCCGCCCACCGAGGCGAACTTCGTCTGGCTCAGGCTCGGCGAGCGCACTCTCGACTTCGCCGCGGCATGCGCGGTCGAGGGGGTGGCCGTGCGGCCGTTCGCGGGGGAAGGCGCCCGCGTGTCGATCGGCGACCCGGAGGCCAACGACGCGTTCCTCGCGGCGGCGAGCGCCTTCCGCGGCTGATCAGCTGCGGCGGCCCTGCCAGTTGAGGTAGGCGACCGACAGCAGCGTGGAGCCGTACTGCGACTCGACGGCGTGGTCGGCGTAGACCGCCAGCGCGTGCGTGAACAGTGCCTCGTCCCACCGGGCCACCGGCATGAAGCGCGGCGCCTGGAGGTACTGCCCGGCGGGGGCCAGGCCTCCGCTGCCGTCCACCCTCAGGAAGGTCGTCGCGACGCCGCTGTCGGTCGTGGCCATGTTCTTGGTGTAGCTGCGGGCGAAGCGGGCCATGTCGCCGCCGCTGAAGCCGAGGCCCCACCGGTGCGCGACGGCGGCGAACTCGACGTCGATCCCGCCGTGGCTGAGGTCCTCCATCTGCTGCGCGCCCTTGGGCGGCGAGCCGTAGGACGGGGTCCACTCGGAGACGCCGTCGGCCTTGGTGTAGCCGCTGTAGAGCTTGCCGAAGCTCGGCCAGTACGGCCAGTAGTAGGCGTCCTTGTCGTTGATCTTGAGGTCGCGGGCGAACGTCGCGGCGAGCCGGCGGGTGCGGTCGCGGAAGAGCGATTCGCCGGTCGCCGCCGCCAGCTCCGCGTAGGTCTGGCCGAGGGAGACGCTCTGGTTGATCGGCTGTTCGACGCCGTCGTAGGGGACGGGCATGCCCTTGGGCCAGATGTAGTAGCCGTCCGCCACCCATTCGGGGTCGTGCACGGCTGCGGCGGCCCGGCAGGCCTCGAGGTACTCGGCGGCCTTGGCGCGGTAGCGGGCCGTGGCGCGCAGGCGCGGGTCGCGGCGGACGATCCGGACGAACGACGCGAGCGGGTAGGTGATCATGCCGGTGTGCACGGAGAAGATCACCGGCGCGGCGGCCAGCTTGAACGTCCCCAGCGCCGGCATCGCGGCCCCCGCGGGCGAGGGCCGCAGGTCCTTGGCCGTCGCCATGGTCGCCGACGGGTAGGCGTCGAGGATCCGCTTCACGGCGTAGCCGGGGCTTTCGGGGTCCATCGTCAGGTCGGCGAAGGTGGACACCTTGCTCTTGACGGGGTTGCTCACCTCCAACGTGAAACGCCCCTCCGAGGTGCCCGCCCGTACGGTGGCCACCGCGTCGTTGACGTTGGTCAGCGCGCTGCGCACCTCGAGGAGCGGATGCCCCGACGCGTCGAGCAGGCTCACGCCGCCCGCGCTGTAGACGAGGCTGCTCCAGGCGGGCAGCGACAGGCCTCGGTAGTCGGTGACGCCGCGCTCGGAGTCACGGTTGCCCAGCACGTGGTCGGCATAGTCGATGAGCCGGTCCAGGTAGGAGGTGTCGCGGTAGGCCTCGTACATCCTGATGTAGGCGGCCATCACGTAGGACGCGCCCCAGCCGAGACCGCCCGCCTCGTTGGTGTCGGTGGGCTGGCCGAGGGCGCCGCTCTCGCGGAACACCTTGTCGAACAGGTCGAACGTTTCGCGCGCGGTGTAGTCGTAGCCTGCCGCGGCGCGTGCCGTGCCGGGTAATGCCAGGACGCCGAGGGAGAGCGCGCCCAGACCGAATTGGCGGCGAGTAAGCATGGATGACCCTTTCACGAGCGGGCGGCGTCAGCTCTTGACCGCGCCGCGCATGCCTTCCAGGACGTGTCGTTGCATGATCATGAAAAAGACGACGACGGGCAGGATCGAGATGATCGTGCCGGCCGCCAGGCTGCGGACGTCGGTGCCGGTGATTCCGGCCAGGTAGGCGATCCCCAGCGAGACGGGATACAGCGAGGAGTCCTTCAGCACGACCATCGGCCAGATGAAGCTGTTCCAGACCGAGATGAAGCCGAAGACGGCGAGGATGGCCAGGGTGGGGCGGGCGGCGGGCAGCATGACGTGCCAGAAGATGCGTAGTTCGTGACAGCCGTCGGTCCTGGCGGCGTCCACCACCTCGCGTGGCACCCCGGCGAAGGTCTGCCGGAGCAGGAAGATCCCGAACGCCGAGAGCAGGCCGGGCAGGATCACTCCCAGGTAGCTGTCGGCCATCCCGATCTGGGAGACCACCAGGAACCTCGGCAGCAGCATGACCTCGCCGGGCATGAACATGGTGGCGAGGATCGCGAAGAAGATCAGGCTCCGGCCGCGGAAGGCCATCTGTGCCAGCGGGTACGCGCACAGCGCCGAGACCAGGATGTAGAGCGGCACCATCACCACGACGAGGAGCACCGAGTTGAACAGGTAGCGCGGGAACGGGATGGCCGTCCACGCCTCCTTGGCCCAGGTGAGCACAGGGGGCCGGGGGATGATGTCCGGCGGGAAGGAGAAGACGGGCTGGCCCGCCGGCTTCAACGCCGCCGACAGCAGAACGAGAAACGGGCCGACGAACACCAGGGCGATCGCGGTGAGCAGCACGTACATGCCTATGCGGCGCATCCACCAGCCGAGCCTGTGAGTCAACGCTCGTCCTTCTTTCCGCTGGTGAGCCGGTAGTTGAGCAGGGCCATCACGATCAGCAGGACCCACAGGACGAGGCCGACGGCGCTGGCGTAGCCCATGTCGTACTTCTCGAACGCCTCGGACCAGATGTAGTAACCGAGCATCAGGGTGGCGTCCTGCGGGCCGCCCTTGGTCATCACGAAGACGGTGGTGAACGCCTGCATCGCGTCGAGCATGACCATCGTGACGGCGACCGCGATGAAGGGGACCATCAGGGGGACGGTGATGCGCCGCATCCGGTGCCAGCCGTTGGCGCCGTCTATCTTGGCGGCCTCGTAGAGGTCCGACGGGATCGTCTGGAGGCCCGCGAGATAGATCATCATGTAGACGCCCATGTTCTTCCAGCCCTCGACCAGGGTCAGCGCGGGCAGCGCCCAGACGGGGTCGAGGAGGTACTGGATGGGCTGGTCCAGGATGCCGAAGCCGGTGAGCAGCCAGTTGACGACGCCCTGCTGGTGGAAGACGTAGTTCCAGGTCACCGCGACCGCGACCATCGAGGTCACGACCGGCAGGTAGTAGAGCATCCTGAACGTCCTGATGCCGGGCAGCTTCTGGTTGACCAGCACGGCCAGCGGCAGCGGGAACACGACGAGCAGCGGGAACAGCCCCACGAGGAACACCAGCGAGTTGCGCAGGGCGGTCCAGAACCGGGCGTCGTCGAGGATCTTGACGAAGTTGTCCAGCCCCGTGAAGACGGGCGGGCTGACGCCGTCGTAGTCGGTGAAGGAGAGCTGGAGCGCGGTGACGGCCGGCCAGGCGAAGAACACCCCGAACAGCACCAGGGCCGGTATCGGGAAGAGGTACGGCGTGTACCAGCGCTGCCCTGGAATCCGGCTGGTGGCCACCGGCCTCACATCCTTCGGTCTTAATAGTGACGTCCAAAGCCTCGATAAGAGTTGGCCGGAATTTTGACGCAGCCTATAGACGGCCCAAGAAGACCGTCAAGATCTGGCTCTTGACGCGCCAGGCCGAGGACTGACATCGTGCCGAAAGAATCATTAAGGACGGCCATAATTTGGCAGGAGGTCCCGGGTGTTGAGGAGAAGAGCCTTGGTGGGGGCAGGCGCGCTCGCGCTGGCTCTCATGTCGTCCGGCTGCGTCGCCGGAACCTCGGGGAGCACGTCCGGGGGGCAAGCGGATGACCAGCCGTTCGAGGGCGAGGTCGAATTCTGGACGATCAACCTGAAGAAGAACTTCGGCGCCTACGTCGACGGCCTGATCGCCCAGTACCAGAAGGACCACCCCAAGGTCACCGTCAAGTGGGTCGACGTGCCCGGGCAGGACATCGCGACCAAGCTGCTCGCGGCGGTCGCCAGCGGCGACGTGCCCGACGCGGTCAACATCGCCTCCCCCGACCTCGGCAGGTTCACCCCGTCGCTGGCCCCTCTCGACGAGCTGCTCAAACCCGCCGACCTCGCCGACTTCCAGCCGAACCTGGTCGAGCCGCTGCGCGTGTCGGGCAAGCTGTACGCCGTGCCGTGGTACAACGGCGGCACGCCCGTGGGCATCTACCGCAAGTCCGTCGTCAGCAAGGCGGGCTTCGACGAGAACGCCCCGCCGAAGTCGTACGCCGAGGCGCTCGCCCTGGCCGACAAGGTCCACGCCGAGACCAAGGTCTACGGCACCAACGACATCCCCGGCGTCAACGCGGCCTCGGTGCTGCGCTACTACGGCATCGACCTGCTGAGCGCCGACAAGAAGAAGGCGACGTTCAACACGCCCGAGGTCGCCGAGCTGCTGGACACGTTCAAGAAGAGCTACGACAAGCACGGCCTCGCACCGGGAACGGTCTCCAAGGACGTCAGGAACTTCCCGCAGACCCTGGAGAACGGCCAGCTCGCGATGGCCGCGAACGCGGCGGCGGCGACGCTGGTCAACATCCAGAAGAACGCCCCCGACGTCTACAAGGACCTGGTCGTCACCGAGGCCGTGCAGACCAAGACCGGCGGATACCTGCTGCTCGCCCAGCAGACCATGGCCATCCCCAAGGCGTCGAAGCATCAGCGGGCGGCGGCCGAGTTCATCAAGTTCTTCACCAACGGCGCCAATCAGCTCGCGTTCTGCAAGCTGGTGCCGATCTACCCCTCGACGATCTCCTCCACCAAGGACGCCTTCTTCACCGGCGCCGGCGGCGACGACCCGATGGACGTGGCCCGGCAGGTGATCGTCAAGGGTCTGCCGAAGCTGGAGTACGTCCCGCTGGGCACGGCCAAGGACGCCGAACTGGCGGAGTCGCTGGCCGAGGAGATCAGAGCCTTCCTCCAGGGATCGAAGAGCGCCAAGGAGGCGCTCGACGCCGCAGAGAAACAATGGAATGACGCACTTGCCTAAGCTCAGAGTCGGGATCGTCGGGGCCGGGATCATGGGTCGCGGCCACGCCGAGGTCCTGTCCGCCCACCCGGACGCCGAGGTCACAGCCGTCGCGCGGCACGCTCTTGACGCCGCCCCGCAGGCGGCCGTCTACCCCGGCTACCGCGAACTGCTCGCGTCCGGCACGGTCGACGCCGTGTCGATCACCACCCCCGACCACCTGCACGCGGACGTGATGGTGGCGGCGGCGGAGGCCGGGGTGCACATCCTGGTCGAGAAGCCGTTCACGACCACGGTCGAGGACGCCGACCGCTCCGTGGCCGCGATCCGGCAGGCAGGCGTCACCGCGATGTGCCTGTTCAACCACCGCTGGGTGCCCGCGTACGCGCAGGCCAAGCAGCAGATGGAGCTGATCGGTGAGCCGGTCGTGGGCTATGCCCGCAAGGACGACACGATCTACGTGCCCACCGAGATGATCGGCTGGGCCGACCGGACGACCTGCGCCTGGTTCCTGTCGAGCCACGACATCGACCTGGTCACCTGGCTCTACGACGACCACGTGGTGGAGGTGTTCGCCACCGCCCGCCACGGCAAGCTGCGCGGGATGGGCATCGACACCCCCGACGCGATGCAGATCCAGGCCCGCTTCAGCCGGGGCGCCGTCGCCACCTTCGAGTCGGCCTGGATCTACCCGAACACCTTCCCGACCATGGTCGACAGCTACATCACCGTGGCCGGCGAGTCGGGCGTCATCCAGCTCGACAGGCAGAAGGAGAACATCCAGCTCGCCACCGAGAAGTCCTACTCCTACCCGCGCAACATGCTCCAGCGGGTCGTGCACGGCATCCCCGCGGGCGCCTACCGCGACGCGATCCACCACTTCGTCGACTGCGCCCGCACCGGCACCGCGCCGCTGGTCAGCGTGGAGAGCTCGCGGCACGTGACCGCCGTGCTCGCCGCCGCGCACGAGTCCGCCCGCACCGGACGGCCGGTGCCATGTTCGTAGAGAAACCGCCGCACGTGCATCCCACGCGCATGCGGCACATCAGTGACGAGGCGCTCTTCGAAGCGCTCGGAACGAGCGACGTCTCCGAGGCCAGGGCCTGGCGACGGCGACGGCCGGTCCCCGCGGCCCTCGGCGCGGAGGGCGCGGACGCCCTGCTCGGGATCGAGGCCGACTTCCTCGACAAGGGCCACGGCCGCTCACTGCTGTACGGCTTCCACTACCTGCGCTGGATGTCCCCGCTGATCACGGCCTACGCCGAGACCGGGGACCCCCGCTACGCCGCCGAGTGGGACCGCCTGTTCCGCCAGTGGTACGACGACCGCGACCGGGTCAAGGGTGACTGGCCGGGGCTCGACGTGGTCTGGTATTCGCTCGGCGTCCGCGCCCGAGCCATGTACGTCACCGAGGCGCTGGCCGTCTTCGCGGACGAGCCGGCGCTGGGCGACGAGTGCTGGCTGCGAATGATGAAGACGGTCCTCGGCGGCGCCAGGTGGTCGGCCGAGGAGCACGACGAGTTCCGCCACGGCAACTGGCAGTTCGTCAACGCGTGCGAGCTGCTGCACACGGCCAGGGTGTTCGCCGACCTCCCCGAGGCGGGGCAGTGGGCCGAGGTCGCCACGGCACGCATCCTGGAGCACCTCGACCGGGACGTGCGCGCCGACGGCGGCCACCACGAGCGCTCGCCCAGCTACCACCTCATGTGCCTGGAGAACCTCGAACGCGCCGTGGCCGTCGAGCCCTCGCTCGCGCGGCACCCGCGCCGCCAGGCCATGTACCGCTGGCTGAGCGTCCTCACGACGTCCGGCGGCTGGGTGCCGCACCTACAGGACAGCGGCCTGATCTGGCCGGAGGGCGTCGAGCCGGTCGAGAGCTCCCACAACCTGGAGGCCAGCGGCTACGCGACCTTCCGCCACGGCGACTTCCACACCGTCGTCAACTACGGTCCGTACGTCGGGCACGAGCTCGAGCCGCACAGCCACCACGCGGCGCTCGACTTCGTGCTGTCGGGCTGGGGTGTGCCGCTGGCCTGGGAAGGGGGCGGTCCGCCGTCCTACGACGACCCCGGCTACTACGACTGGTACCAGGCGACCAGGGCGCACAACACGCTGCTCGTGCCGGGCGAGGACTACACCGAGGACCGCCGCGCCGCCTGTGACCTGTTCTCCGTCTCCGCGGAGGCCGACGTCTTCGCCGGGCACCACCACGGCTACAGCGTGCGGCATGACCGCGAGATCGTCTTCGTCAAGGGCGACGACCCGTACTGGATCGTCACCGACCGGATCGACGCGGAGGCGGTCTGGCAGGTCCACGGCCTGACGCCGTGGGTGGAGCGCGACGGCGGATTCGCGGGCACCCGTGGCCCGGGCATCCTCGTGGTGCCCCTGGAACCACCCGACGAGGTGCTGTACGGGACGGGTCCGGCCAGGATCCCGGACCCCGCCACCAGGACCGCCGAGTACGGCGAGATCCACTCGCTCGGGCTGAGGCGTGCCGACGGCAGGTTCACCGTCGGCATCTTCCCCTACCGAGACGAGCCCCCCTCTATCCCCGACGATTGGACGGTTCATGCTGATCGACGCTGACGCGATGCTCGGCCGCTACCCCCGCAGGGACGCGGGCACGGGCTCGATCACGGAGGCGCTGGACAGAATGGACCGCTTCGGCATCGCGGAGGCCGTGGTCAGCCACACCCTGTCGTGGCTGCACGACCCCGCCACGGGCAACAGGGAGCTGCTCCGCCTGGTCGCCGGCCGGCCCAGGCTGCGTCCCTGCTGGGTGATGCTCCCCGACACCTGCGGCGAGACCGGCACACCGGACGAGTTCGTGACCGCGGCGCTGGAGGGCGGGGTGTGCGCTGTCCGCGCCTACCCCGCCGACCACGGTTACGAGCTCGCGGGCGGCGACTGCGCGGCCATGCTCTCCGCCATCGCGGAGGCCGGGCTGCCGCTGCTCGTGGACGCGGCCCAAACCGGTTGGCCCGCCGTCGAGTCCGTCTCCACCGCGCACCCGGAGCTGAAGGTCGTGGTCGGAGCGCTCGGCTACCGCCAGCTGAGGCAGGCGGCGGGGGTGCTCTCCCGCACCGGCAACGTCTACCTGGGGCTGGCCAACCTGTCCTCGCACTGCGGGCTCGAATGGCTCGTCGAGCGGTACGGCGTCCGGCGCCTCGTCTTCGGCACGGGGGCACCGCTCAGGGATCCCGCCGAGGCGGTCACCCGGCTGCTGTGGGCGGAGCTCGACGACGACACCGTGGCCACCATCGGCGCCGGCACCCTGCTGGGACTGCTGCCCGTGGGGGCGGTGTGAACGCGATCACCGCAGCGCTGTGGCAGCGGCGCCCGCAGACCAGTGTCCGGATCGTCGACGCGCACGCGCACGCCGGCCCCTACAGCCTGTTCTTCATCCCCGAGTCCTCTTCCGACGCGATGGTCAGGGTGATGGACAGGTGCGGCGTGGCGCACGCCGTCATCTCCAGCCACCTGGCGATCCAGCTCGACGCGGCGGCGGGGAACGCCGCGACCGCCGAGGCGGTGGAACGCGCGCCGGATCGGTTCACCGGATACCTGACGATCAATCCCTGGCAGGATCCCGACGGCGAGCTGGACAAATGGAGCGCGGATCCGCGCTTCGGCGGCATCAAACTCCACCCCGACCTGCACGACTACCCGCTCACCGGCAGGCGCTACGCCCGCGTGTGGGAGTTCGCGCAGCGCACCGGCTGCCCGGTGCTCACCCACACCTACGACGGCTCCCCCTACAACGATCTGGCCGCGGTGGACGCCGTCGCGTCGGAGCACCCTGACGCGGTGATCGTCGCAGGGCACGCGGGCGCGACCCCGCTCGGTTTCGACAAGGCCATCGAGGTGGCACAGCGGCATCGAGGGGTCATTCTGGAGGTGTGCGGGTCCTTCAACACCGGGCCCGACATCGCCAGGATGGTGCGGGAGGTCGGTCACGACCGAGTCGTCTACGGATCCGACTTCCCCTTCATCGATCTTCGGATCTCCTTGGGGAGGGTAATCTTCAGTGGCCTCGCAGAGGGGGACCAGGCCGCGGTGCTCGGTGCGACGATGACCCGCTTGCTTCAGTGGAGATCTGGACTGGGGTGATCAAGATCATGGATCGGCTGCGTTCGGAGTCGCGGCCCAGGGTGACGATCGGGGTCGTAGGGCCGCACGATCTCGTCGAAGAGATCATGATGATCGGCGCCGACCTTCCGGCCGCCGCGGACTGGCGGCTGGTCGGCGCGCCGCATGCCGAGGAGCACGAGACCTACGAGAAGTTCTCGAGGATCGCCGACAGCATCGATGTGGTGCTGTTCACCGGGCCCCTCCAGCATGACCTGGCCAGGCAGGCGGGCGAACTGCCCGTCCCCGCCACGTTCGTGCCCATGAGCGGGGCCAGCCTGTACGCCAGCCTGCTGCGCGGGGTGCTCAGCCACGGGATCGACCCGTCCAGGGTGAGCATCGACTCGCTGCCCGCCGCGGACGTGGAGGAGGCGTACGGCGAGATCGGCGTGAGCACGGCCGGCGTGCACCTTTCCGAGTACGACCGGCCGGAGTCGGCACGCGGTTTCAGCGCCTTCCACGAGCAGCTCTACCGCCAGGGTGAGACCACCGCGGCGCTCACCACGATAAGGAGTGTCGCCAACAGGCTGAGCGCCGCCGGGGTGCCCGTGCTCCGCCTGCTGCCGACCTCTCACACGTTGCGCATCGCGCTCAACACCGCCGCCCTGCTCGGCACCGGCAGCAGGCTGGAGGACGCGCAGATCGCCATCCTGGTCGTCGAGATCGCCGCCTCCGCCAAGCCCAGTTACTCCGGGCCGGGCAACTACTGGCAGCAGGAGCTGAAGCTGTCACTGCACCGGTCGCTGCTCGCCGACGCGCGGCTGATGGGCGCCACCGTGGTGCCCCGGGACGACAACAGCTACGTCGTCACCGCCACAGTCGGCGCTCTCGGCCAGGCCACCGAGGGGTTCAGGATGGCGCCGTTCATGGACCGGATCCGCTCCGACGTGGGGGTCGACGTCGAGGTCGGCATCGGGCTCGGCAGCACGGCCCGCGACGCCGACGCCAACGCGCTGGCGGCCGTCGAGAAGGCGCGCAACGCGGGGGCCGCCGCCGCGTACCTGGTCAGTGGCGACGGCACCGTGCTGTCGCTGCCGGTGCGCAGGCGCCGGCGACAGGAGAGCGAGCCCGTCGTCACCACCAAGGCGGCCAAACTGCTCGAACGCCTGGTGGAGGGTCTCCACGACGGCGACACGATGGTGGTCGACGCCGAGGTCGTCGCGGACGTGCTGGCGATCTCTCCTCGCAGCGCCCGCCGGGTCCTCCAGAGCCTCGCGGAGGAGGGGCTGGCCTGGCCGATGCCCCCGGTCAAGGGCACCCAGGCAGGCAGGCCCCGTCAGCCGTACCGGCTCGTGCGGAGCTAGGCGCCGGGCCGGAATCCGGCCCGGCGGTACTCGGTGGGAGAGCAGCCGACGTACCGGCTGAACGCGGTCCGCAACGCCTTGGCGCTCGGGTAGCCGGTGTGCGCGGCGATCACGTCCACCGACAGGGTGGAGGTGGACAGCAGCCGGCGCGCATGCCGCAGGCGCAGGCCCGTCAGGTGGCGCAGGAACGTGGTGCGGCGCTCCTCCGCGAACAGGTGCGAGATGTAGAACGGGCTCGCGCTCACCGCCTCCGCCACCGTGGCCAGGCGGAGCCCGGCGTCGGTGTAATGCTCGGCCATGTACGACTCCGCGAGCGCGAGCACATCCCTGCGCGGCTGCTCGGGCATCAGCCGCCCGAGGGTCTCGCGCAGCCACATGTGCAGGTAGGAGCGCTCGTGGATGTCGCCGACCGTGATGATGTCCTCGATGGGCAGTCTGGCGCACGCCACGACCCAGTCGGTCGAGCCGTCGGCCAGCCTGGCCCGGTCGGCCACGTCCACGACGAACAGCAGCTGCCCGATGAGCCAGTTGCGCAGAGTCTGGGGGTCGGCATCGCGGGCGCACCTGTCGACCCAGCTCGCCAGCAGCCCGGCCGCGCCGTTGCTGTCGCCCGCGCGGACGCGCCTGGTCAGCTCCCGCTCGATCCTTACGGGCGGCGTCGTGGCCACACCGCCACCGGAGGGCGGTTCGATCACCCGGTCGCCACCGAGCACGAGCTTGTAGCCGTTGACCCGCCGGGCGTCCCGCTCGGCCGCGATCGCGCCCACGCTGGGGGAGCCCAGGCTGACGGTGGCGGTCCACGCCGTCTCGCGGACGATCCTCGCGCGTACCTCCTCCGCCAGCGCGGCCGCGTCTGACATCAGCGCGTCGGGATCGACGCCCGTCAGCAGGACGAGCCACTCCTCCGGCGGCTGCGAGCGGCAGGTCGCCCCCGGACGGCCGCTGGTGGCCGCGCGCACCGCCTGGTCGGCGTGCTGGAGCTGGCGATGCGCCCACGACCGCCCCCGAGCCTGCTCAGAAACCATGAAGTCGTCGATGTCCACCAGGGCGGCCACAGCGTAGGTCATGCCCCTACTTTAGGCGGACCGAAATTTGACCGTATTCGCCAGCGTCCCGATTTTCTCCACCGTGGCCCGCATGGTGTCGCCGTCCTTGAGCGGGGCGATCCCGGCGATGGTGCCGGTCGCGATGAGGTCGCCCGGCATCAGCGTCATCCCGTCGGACAGATCGGCGATGAGCCGCGGGAGGCCGAAGACCATCTGCCTGGTGTTGGCCCGCTGCCTGACCTGGCCGTCCACCTCCAGGGTCAGCTCGAGCGCCTGCGGGTCGGGCACTTCGTCCACCGTCGCCAGGTACGGGCCCGCGGGCGCGAAGGTGTCGAAGCCCTTCGACTGGTCCCACGGCACGTTGCGGGCGATGTTGGCCAGTTGCAGGTCGCGGGCCGTCATGTCGTTGATCACGGTGTATCCGGCGACCGCCTCGCGCCACCGCTCGGCCGGCAGATCCCTGGTCACCTTGCCGATGACCACGGCCAGCTCCACTTCGTGCTCCAGATGGCGGGTGCGGGCGGGGGCGATGACCGGGTGGTTGTGGCCCACGAGCGCGGACGGCGGCTTGAAGAACAGCACCGGCTCCGGCGGGACCTCCAGGCCGCTCTCCTCCGCGTGCTCCTGGTAGTTCAGCGCCAGGCAGCAGATCTTCGTGCAGGTGGCCACGGGCGGCTCGAAGATCACCGCGCTCTCGTCCAGCGTGGGGCCGTCGTGGCCGGCCACCAGCTCGGCCAGGCGGTCGAGCCCGTGCGTGTCCAGGGCCGCCACCGGGTCTGATCCGAGATCCGGTCCGAGGCCGGCCAGGCTCACCAGCTCGCCGGCCGCGCGCCGGGCCACCAGCTCGACGGGGCCGGAGGGGGTACGCCGAATGCGTCCAAGAAACATGTCCGTAAGCCCATCAAGGGCCAGTGACCTCCACAAGAACCGAAATTTGCGCTTACGACCCGCTTCTTGCTCTCTTTCTTGTCGTCAGGCGATATGCCACCGTTTGATGGTCGGCATGACCCGGACTCTGGATGTCACGCGCGACCTCTACACCACTGCCCAGCGTTACATCGCAGGCGGCGTCTCGAGCGACGCCCGCCGTACCGCGGGCGTGCCGCTCTACGTGGACAGGGCATCGGGAGCCAGGCTCTGGGACGTCGACGGCAACGCCTACATCGACTATGTGCTCGGCCAGGGCCCCGCGCTGCTCGGTCACTGCCCGCCCGCCGTGGTGGAGGCCGTCACCGCGCAGGTGGCACGCGGCATCGTCTACTCCGCCCAGCACGCGGCGGAGGCCCGCGTCGCCGAGCGGTTGTGCTCGATGGTGCCGTCGGCGGAACGCGTCCGCTTCAACACCGTCGGCTCCGAGGCCGCGCACGCCGCCTGGCGCCTGGCTCGCGGCTTCACGGGACGCCCCAAGATCCTCAAGTTCGAGGGCCATTACCACGGCTGGCTCGACCCGGTCCTCTACAGCGTGCACCCGTCCCTGGACGACGCGGGCCCGCAGGACCACCCTCGCGCCGTCCCCGGCACCGCGGGCCAGCCACCCGCCGCCGACCTGGTGATCTGCCCCTGGAACGACCTGGACGCGCTCACCCGCCTCATGGAGGAGCACGCGGGACAGATCGCCGCCATCGTCACGGAGCCGGTGCTCTGCAACACCGGCGCCATCGAGCCGGATCCCGGCTACCTCCAGGCGGTGCGCGAGCTGTGCGACCGCCACGGCAGCCTGCTGATCTTCGACGAGATCATCACCGGTTTCCGGCTCGCCCCCGGAGGCGCGCAGGAGTACCTCGGCGTCAGCCCCGACCTGTCGGTCTTCGGCAAGGCGATGGCGGGCGGCATGCAGGTGTCCGCGCTGGCGGGTCGGGCATTTGTGATGGACGCCATCTCCTCGGGCAAGGTCGCGCACGCGGGGACGTTCAACTCGCAGCCCGTCGGCATCGCCGCCGCCGAGGCCACCCTCCGCATCCTGGACGAGCAGCGCGAGGAGGTCTACGGCACCCTCTACGCCCGGGGCCGGCAGCTCATGAGCGGCCTGCGCGAGGCTGCGGCAAGGGTGGGTGTCCCGATGCTGGTGGACGGGCCCGGGCCGGTCTTCCAGACGTACTTCACCGACCAGTCCGCGGTGCGCGACTACCGCGACTTCGCCAAGACCGACCGCGCCATGATGGCCCGCCTACACGCCGCGCTGCTCGACCGCGGGGTCAACATGGTGCCGCGTGGGCTGTGGTTCCTGTCCACCGCTCACACCGAGGCGGACGTCGCCGCCACCGTCGAGGTCTTCGAGGGCGCGCTTCGGGCCCTTCCGCTCGGTTGAGATCACCAGTGCCACGCCGACCAGGATGACCAGGCCGCCGGCGACCACCTGGGTCGTGAGCGGCTCGTGCAGCACGAGCGTGCCGAGCGCGACCGCCACGGCCGGGTTGACGTAGGCGTAGGTGGACACCAGCGAGATGGGGGCGTTGCCCAGCAGCCACGAGAACGCGGTGAAACCGATCAGGGACCCCACCAGGACCAGGTAGGCCAGCGCCACCCAGGACCTGGTGGTGACGGCCGACACGTCGAGCCGCTCGCCGAACCCGGTGCCGAGCACCAGCAGCCCGGCACCGCCCACGACCATCTCGATCACGCTGGTGGCGAGCGCGTTGGCGGGCATCTCGATCCTGCTGGACAGGAACGAGCCCACGGCCCACGACACCGAGCCGAGCAGCACCACCACGATCCCGACGCCACTGCCGCCCTGGGCGCCGGTAAGCGACAGCGCCCCGACTCCGACGAGCCCGACCAGCACGCCCGCGAGCGTGAGCACCTTGGGACGGTCGCGCACGGCGAATCTGAACACGACCAGCCACAGCGGCACCGAGGCCACCAGGAGCGCGGACAGGCCCGTGGAGATGTACTGCTCGGCCACCGCCAGCAGCCCGTTGCCCGTGGTCAGCAGGAGCACGCCCGCGATCGCCGCGCCGAGGGCCTGCCTGCGCGACATCTTGAACGCCGCCGGCCCTGACCGCACCAGCAGGAAACCGGCGAGCAGGGCGGCGGCGGTGATGAACCGCACGGCCGCGCTGAGCATGGGCGGGATCGACTCGATCGCGATGCCGATGCCGAGATACGTCGAACCCCACACCACATAGACGATCGCCAAGGCGCCCCAGACCATGAGCGCACGACTGTCAGTGGTGTTCGCCTTCATGACTGATGACAATACAGGTCGGCACTGACGCATTCCGGCGGCTATCGGACTTGACTGTGACAATTCACCGACGCCGACAACGCCGCCGCCCTGCCCACTTCGACATCGGCCTGGACTTCGAGGCCAAGCGTCCACCGCGGCCGCTGGGGCCCCCGGCATCGCGGTCGTCGGCTCGCGCAGTCAGGAGAGCTGGGACCAGGGCCACATCGAGGGCGCCGTACACAACGGCGTCAACCGTGCCGCCCCGGTGCCCGACATCGTCCGCGCCTGCTGAGTGGGCCGCACAACGTCCTCAAAGGCCCGCTGGAGGGTCTTGCGGCAGTGTAGGTATACGGAGGGCGTCCCGACCTGCCAGCGGCCCGCACAGGCCCGCAAAGCGCGGCAAATCAGCCCGAAACCGGCCGGATCGCTACCACGGATGCTGCCTCCCGAGCGGCAAGGGCTCCCCGAGGCACATGGTGTTGGATGAAACCGCGCCACCGCGGCCAGAAACGCGCACACCGAACGAGCGACTCAACGCGCTCGAATAATTTGGCGCCCCCGTCCGAATCTTGTCGATCGGGGGCGTTCGAGAACATACCCGCATCTACACGGGTCAACCAATAACTTCACCGGAGTCAATGGGTGAGTTCGCAAAGATGACATTGGTTGTCAATATCATCGTCTGCCCCAGGTCACGACAAAGCCCTCAATCGCCTCACCAGGCGCCGTAACGGCGCTCAGCCCCGTGCGGGTCAGCGAGCGTCTCCCTGGAGGCCCTGAGCCTTGTGCGGCGGGTGGCGTCTCGTTGGCTCCGCCGTACAGGATGGGTGGGGTTTGAAGCCGAGAGCCTGTATAAAGCCGAGAGCCCGCCGTACAGAGACGACGGGCCCAAAGATGGCGCTCAGCGCGGGCCGAGCTTCTCGACAATCAGTCGATACAGCTGGCGCGGACGACCCGGCTGCGGGGTGCGGTTCGGCGGGAGCGGCCACGCGAGTCCCTCGTCAACCAGCGTGCGCAGCAACCGCCGAGCCGTGCGAGGCGTGACTCCCAGCATCTTGCCCGCCCCCTCGGCGTCGACCACAGTGTCTCCGCCCTCCAGCTTGGCCGCCAGCCGGGCCAGCACCTCCACTCCCTTCGGCTTCAGTGCGGCGGATCCGGTCGGTGGCATGCGCGGGGCGGGGATGAGCGCGCGCCCCTCGCGGTCCACCGCGAACCCCTGCGCCTGCTTGCCCGCCTGCGTGCGGGCCAGCGCCGCCCGGGCGTGCGACTCCGCGTCGTGCGTCGTGCGCCCCATGCCCACGCCGACCTCGACCGCCAGCCCCAGCTCGTCCCTGATCCTCGCCGCGAACGGCAGCACCCTGAACCCGTCCGTCGCCGCCACGATCGAGCCCCTGGTAGCGGTAACCAGGTAGCTGTGATCGTCGATGGGCCAGACGGTGGCGTTCATCCGGTTCGCCTCCTGGACCAGGAGCCGGTGCAGCGACAGCCGTAGCTCGTCGCGCCAGTAGCGGGGCGCGGCGCGGCGCACGGGTTCGCGCAGCGTCGGCACCTCCACCAGCACCACAGTCAGCTGCGACTCCTCCAGCCGGTGATGCGCGCCCAGCAGCGCGGCCGTGTGCAGCGCCGTGCGTACCGCGCCCGAGGTCGGCCTGATCCTGATGACCGGCACGCCCGCCGCGTGCAGGCGCTCGGCCACCGAGGGCAGGCACGTCAGCGCCCCCGAGGTGGCGCCCTGCCTGACCAGGCGCTCGTGGTAGGCCGCGATCGTGCCGGTGGCGCCCGGCTCGTCGCGGCTGTGCACGTCCGAGGCGGGGATGCCGAGGTCGGTGTACGCCTCCTCGACATCGGCCCTGCTCACCACGTCGATGCTGACCCGCTGGGGGTCGATGCGAGGGTCGAGCGCGGCCTTGGCCAGCGCCGCCACCAGTGCTGCTCCACCGAGTTGGACGTACGTCGCGGGCATGGTCAGCACGCCGGAACGCCTGGCCAGGTCATAGGGGACCGGGCTGGCGAACAGGCATGCGTCGACTCCGGGACCGAGCCGCGTCACCTTGTCGGGCGCCTCCTGCTCGTCGCGGTACGCGGCCGCGACCAGGCGACACGGCAGCGGCGCCGCGGCGTGACCCATCAGCATGACTCGCTCGACCAGGTCGTGGGGTCCGACCACGCCGATGGTGAGGTCCGGTGTCATAGCGCCCGGGCGTGACACTCGGGGAGTTTCTTCGGCCCTATCGACCAATGTTCGTCCCATCCTGCCGTCCGTTGCAATGCTCTCTTTTGGAACGATCGCTCGCGGGGGCCGTAATGTCACGCCCGACTTTTCCGGAAAGCCGTTGAGGTTGACCGCCCGACAAGATGTCCTAGCAGCTCAACGAGGTTTTTCTGGCGCCTTTTAGCGCTCTGAAATCTCTCGTGTAATGTCCGCGCCGAGCGCGCGCATTCGGGCGGCGAGATGCGCGTGCCCGCGATCGATGAGGTATCCGGAGTCGATCACGGTCTCCCCCTCGGCGGCGAGCCCGGCGAGCACCAGGGCGATGCCGGAGCGCAGGTCGTGGGCCGTCACCTGGGTCCCGGTCAGCGGCGTACTGCCGCGCACGACGGCCCGGCTGCCGTCGACCTCGACGTTCGCGCCCATCTTGTTCAGCTCTCCGGCCAGGGCGAACCTGCCGTCGAAGATGCGCTCGTGGATGTAGCTGGTGCCGTCGGCGAGCGCCGCGACGGTCATCATCGGGGACTGCAGGTCGGTGGCGAAGCCGGGGTAGGTGTCGGTGATGATGTTGATCGGCCGCAGAGGGCCCTCGCACCGCACGTGCAGCACGGCGCCCTGGCGGGCGAACTCGACGCCCATCTGCTCCAGCTTGTAGCGGACGACGCCGAGGTCGAGCCCCGTGCCCACGAGGCTCAGCTCGCCCCCGGTGATGGCCGCGGCCATCGCGAACACGCCGGCGTCGAGCCGGTCGGGCATCACCGTGTGCTCGACGGCGTGCAGTTCGTCCACGCCCTCCACGGTGATGAACCCCGTGCCGCCGCCGCGGATCCTCGCGCCCATTTTGGTGAGCATGTCGATGACGTCGAGCACCTCGGGTTCCAGCGCCGCGTTCTCGATCACCGTCGTGCCCTTGGCCAGGGCGGCGGCCATGATGAGGTTCTCGGTGCCGGTGTGTGACGGGGTGTCGAGATAGAGGGTCGCGCCGGTCAGGCCGGACGCCTTGACGTGGATGACGGTGTCGCCCTCGTCCACGATGGCGCCCAGCCGTTTGTAGCCGAGGTAGTGGAAGTCGAGGTTGCGGCTGCCGAGGTTGCAGCCGCCGACGCCCTCCACGATCGCCTCGCCCAGCCGGTGGAGCAGCGCGGGGGTGAACAGGACCGAACCGCGGAAACGCCTGGCGATGGCGGCCGGCAGCACGGGGCTGTCCACCCTGGAGGCGTCGATGACCAGCGTGCGCTCGGACTCGTGCAGCTCGACGTACGCGCCGACGGACTCGGCCAGCTCGACCGCGCGGCGGACGTCCTCGATGATCGGCACGTTGCGCAGGACGGTGCGGCCCTTGGCGGCGAGCAGAGCCGCACCGATCATGGGTAGCACGGCGTTCTTCGCGCCCTGGATGAACGCGGTTCCACGCAGTGCGTTGCCACCGCGCACGCGGTAACGGACCATTTCGTGCGGCTCCTTGAAATCAACGGTGAGGCTTGATCGGGCCAACAGTAGTCGCTAACACCACATGACCCAGCCGAATCATCCGCTAAAGGAAGCCCCCGTGACGCGCTCATATGCTTCTAGGTATCGCTGCCTCGTGCGCTCGATCACGTGGTCAGGAAGGGGAGGTGGGGGGTTTCCGGAGGATTTGTCCCATCCTGATTCGGGCGACAGCAACCAATCGCGTACAAATTGCTTGTCAAAAGAATGCTGCGCATGGCCGGGCTGCCACTGGTCGGCCGGCCAGAATCGCGACGAGTCGGGCGTAAGCACCTCGTCGCCCAGCGTCAGCACCCCGTCGGCGTCCCAGCCGAGCTCGATCTTGGTGTCGGCCACGATGATGCCGCGCTCTCGCGCGATCTCCGCGCCGCGCGCGTAGACGGCCAGAGTGACCCGCCGCAGCTCCCCGGCGGTCTCCTCGCCCACCTCCTGGATGACCTGCTCGTACGAGATCGGCTCGTCGTGCTGCCCCATGGGCGCCTTCGTGGACGGCGTGAAGATAGGCTCCGGCAGCCGGGAGCCGTCCTCGAGCCCCTCGGGCAGGCGGACACCCGAGACCGTGCCGTCGGCGCGGTATTCGTTCAGCCCGCCGCCCGCGAGGTAGCCCCGCGCCACGCACTCGACCTGCACCATCCGCAGCGGCCGGCACAGCACGCTGCGGGCGTCGTCGCCGGGCGCCACGACATGGTTGGGCACGACGTCCTTGAGCTGGTCGAACCACCACAGCGACATCTGCGTGAGGATGGCCCCCTTGTCGGGGATCTCGGTCTCCAGCACGTAGTCGAAGACCGAGATCCGGTCGGAGGCGACCATCAGCAGCAGGCCCTCGTCGGTCTCGTAGAGGTCGCGTACTTTGCCGGAGTGCACGTGCTTCATCGGGCGATGTCCGTCCTGTGGAAGGAGCCTCGCAGCTGGATCCTGCCGACGAGGTCATAGGCGGCCTGGCGCGCGCTCTCCTGGTCGGGTCCGTGGCCGACCACGTTGAGGACCCGCCCGCCGTTGGAGACCACGTCGTCGCCCTGCCGCCTGGTGCCGGCGTGGAGCACGTACGCGTTCCCGGTCTCCTGCAGCCCCGTGATCACGTCGCCCTTGACCGGCGCTTCAGGGTAGTTTTCCGATGCGATCACCACGGTCACGGCCGAGCCGTCCTTGAACACCGGGTCGAGCCCCAGCTCGCCCGTCGCGCTCGCCATCAGCAGCCCACCCAGCGGCGTCTCCAGCCGGTCGAGCAGCACCTCCGTCTCCGGATCGCCGAAGCGCGCGTTGAACTCGACGACCTTCGGCCCCTTCGAGGTCAGAGCCAATCCCACGTAGAGCACGCCTTGGTAAGGCAGCCCGCGCCGGGCCAACTCTCCGATCGTCGGGTGCACGACCTCCCGCATGACCTGGTCGGTGAGCCCCTCAGGCGCCCACGGGAGCGGTGTGTAGGCGCCCATGCCGCCGGTGTTGGGGCCCTCGTCGCCGTCGTAGGCCCGCTTGAAGTCCTGAGCGAGCTGCAGCGGCACGGCGGTGCTCCCGTCGCACAGCGCGAACAGCGACACCTCGGGCCCGTCGAGGAACTCCTCGATCACCACCCGCTCGCACGCCCGCGCGTGCGCCAGCGCCTTCTCCCTGTCCCCGGTGACGACCACGCCCTTGCCGGCGGCCAGCCCGTCGTCCTTGACCACATAGGGGGCCCCGAACTCGTCGAGGGCGGCGGCCGCCTCCTCCTCCGTGACACACGTCCTGGCCCGCGCAGTCGGCACGTCGGCCGCGTTCATGATCTCCTTGGCGAACGTCTTGGAGCCCTCGATCATGGCGGCGTCTCTCGACGGCCCGAAGCAGGCGATGCCCGCGTCGCGCACGGCGTCGGCCACCCCCGCCACGAGCGGCGCCTCCGGCCCCACCACCACGAGATCGACCCGCAGCCGCAGGGCCAGCTCGGCCACCTGCCCGGGGTCGAGCGGATCGACGGGGTGAACGGTCGCCACCTCCTCGATGCCCGCGTTGCCTGGGGCACAGTGGAGCTCGCTGACCTGGGGATCGAGCCTGAGTGAACGGCACAGGGCGTGCTCACGCCCTCCGGAACCAATGACTAGAACGCGCACGCGGTCCATTGTCGCAGGCCCGCCGCCCGGCACACGCGAGGGTGCGCGAGCACACCGATCGCCGGAATAGCACCGGAACTTTGTCGAGTTCTACCTGAGTCGAGAGCGTCCCTGCGAGTATCGTCAAGTAAGTTCACCCGCCTGTGGTAAGTTAGGGCGGCTTCGCGGCGTCCCAATGCGATTGGAGGTGGTCCGGGATGAATCCTGGTGATCCCAGCAGTACGTGCTCGCCCACGTACACCGTGCATACCCCCGACCACTCCAATCCGGCAGCCTGATCGTGCCTCCGCGCATTCTGTGAGGTGACTTTTCGTCGCGCGTGGAGCGTGCCAGGTCGGGCGGAAAGGGACTGCCATGCGCTCGTCCACGCTTTTCCGTCGCATCAACCGTCACCCTGTTCGTCCGCGTACCGCGCTCCAGCTCGCCGAGCCGATGCGTGAGGTCTGCGTGCCCCCCGGTGACTCCATCGTCGAGTACGGCGCCTACGTCCAGGGCAAGAAGGTCGCCGCCTCCGGCATCGTCGAGGCGCTCGACCTCGTACGCGAGCACAACAAGACCTCCGACGGCGCCAACGCGTTCGTCTGGGTGGGCCTGCACGAGCCGGAGGCTCCCGAGGTGGAGTGGCTCTCCGAGGTGTTCGGGCTGCACCCGCTGGCCGTAGAGGACGCCGTCAAGGCCCATCAGCGCCCCAAGGTGGAGCGGTTCGGCGAGTCGCTGTTCATGGTGCTCAAGACCGTCGCCTACCTCGACCACGACGAGCTGACCGCCAACAGCGAGATCATCGCCACCGGCGAGATCATGGTGTTCCTCGGTGTGGACTTCGTGGTGACGGTGCGCCACGGCAGGCACTGCCCCCTCACCGTGGTCCGCGAGCGCCTCGAGGACAAGCCCAAGCTGATGAACCGCGGCCCCGCCGGCGTCCTGCACGCCATCGCCGACCACGTCGTCGACCAGTACCTCCAGGTCGCCGACCTCATGCAGCTCGAGCTGGAAGAGGTCGAGGCCACGGTTTTCGCCGACGTCAGCTCCCGCGACATCAACCGGATCTACCAGCTCAAGCGGGAGATGCTGGAGATGAAGCGGGCCGTCACCCCACTGCTCTCCCCGCTGTCCGCATTGCCGCAGCGCCGTGTCATCCCCTCCGAGATGCGCGAGTACTTCCGCGACGTCGGCGACCACCTCTCGCGGGTCTGCGAGCAGGTCGAGTCCTCTAACGAACTGTGCAGCTCGATCCTGCAGGCCGCCCTCGCCCGTTCGAACGCGCTGGCCAACGAGGACATGCGCAAGATCTCCTCCTGGGTCGCCATCCTGGCCGTGCCCACGATGATCGCCGGGATCTACGGCATGAACTTCGACTTCATGCCGGAGATCCACCAGCCCTGGGGCTACCCCGCGGTGCTGGCCGTCATGGTCACCGCCTGCGTGCTCCTGCATCGGGGCTTCCGCAGGAACGGCTGGCTCTAGACCCCCACCGGCTTCAGCGGGCCCACGGGCTCAGGCAGCTCCAGCCCCCGCTCCCGCCAGAGCTCCCGCATCCGATCGGGGTAGTCGGTGACGATCCCGGCCACCCCCAGGTCCAGCATCCTCGCCGCCAGGCCGGTCTCGTTGACGGTCCAGACCGCCACGTCGAGCCCGGCGGCGTTCGCCTGGGCCATCAACGCCTCGTCCACCATGATGTGCTCGGGCGAGAGCGTGGTCGCTCCGGCTTCGCGGGCCGCGGCCGGTATGTCGTCGCCCAGGTCGTCGTGCCAGTGCAGGGTGTCCAGCTCGATCAGCGCGAACCGCCGCGTGCCCGGGGCGAGCCCGGCGGCATGAGTGATGATCCGCCAGTCGAAGCTGAGGATGGCGACGTTGCCGAGCCTGCCGTGCCGGTCGAGCTCCTCGACGACCAGCTCGGTGAAGAGCTCGGGGTCGGGCGTCAGCTCCGGCCTGGTGGGGTCGGACTTCAGCTCGACGTGCAGCCGTACGCCCTCCGCCTCGTAGGCGTTCACCAGCCCCAGCACCGCGCCGAACGTCGGCATCCTGGTCTCGGGCATGGGGACCTGCGTCAGCGCGAACGGGTCGTCGGGATGGCGCGGCAGCCGTACGCCCACGTCGAGCGTGCGCAGCTGCGCCAGTGTGAGTGCGTTGATCGGCTTTCCGACGTACGGGAACAGCGGATCGCCTGCCTTGATCGGCCGCCGGTCGGCACTGGTCACGGCGGAGACCGTGAGGTCGTGCGTGAGCACGAGGCGGCGATCGGCAGTAAGGGCGACGTCGAGCTCGAGCGCGTGGACGCCGAGCTCCATCGTGCGGCTCATCCCCGGCAGGGTGTTCTCCGGCCAGAGGCCCCGAGCTCCCCGGTGACCATGTATCTCAACGCGCACAACGGGGACACTACCTGGCGCGGGGCACGACTCGGCGATGCCACGCCGTGTCCTTTTTATCCTGCTACGCCCCGGTCGACAGTCAGGGGCAGACCATAAGCTGGGCATTATGACGGAGGTTCTCAAAACTGCCCATCCCGCAACAGTCCGGGCTTGGGTGGACGGCTGGGTGATCTCCCGCAACGCCCCTCGCCCCGTGCTCGAGCCGTGGGGCCTGCGGGTGGACGTGGGCCTCCCCGGCCATGTGGCCCGCCACATCGTCGCCGCTCCGACGCCTGGGATTCTCCACGATCTGACCAGCACCATCACCACGCCGGGCACATGGCTGAAGCTCTGCGCCTCCGCCTCCACCGTCGCCCCGCTCCTGCCGGCGCGGTGGGTCGTCCAGGATCCTGAGTTCATGATGACGGTGTCCCTGACCCGCAGGACGCCCCGGGTACCCTCCGGCTACACGCTCGCCGTCACGACCCGTGCCGGCGTCACGGCGGCCCGCCTGCTGACGGCGGCGGGCGAGATCGCGGCCAGAGGCCAGTTCGCGCTGGCGGGCCGCACGGCCGTCGTGGACCAGGTGGAGACGGCCGGCAACCACCGCCGCCGCGGGCTCGGCACGGTGGTCATGCAGACCCTGGCGTCCACGGCCGCGTCGATGGGGGGACGAACGGGCGTGCTGGTGGCCACGGCGGCCGGACAGGCCCTCTACGAGACCCTCGGCTGGACCCTCCACACCCCTATGACCGCCGCCGTCCTGAATCCCTGACTCCCGGCCGGCACAGGTCCTTCGAAGAACAAGCGGACGTTGCGGGGGCGGAGGTCCCTAAGACGCCCCATCGGCGGCGGCACGCTTGTCGGCCTGAGCGGTTACTCCTTGAGGCTGCGGAGCATCGGGGGGTGGAGGAGCTCGGCGGGGCCGCGGCGGAAGAGCTTGGCCGGGCGGCCACCGTCCCGGGTCGTCGTGCCGCCCGTCTCCACCAGGAAGCCCTCCGCCTTGGTGACCTTCCTGTGGAAGTTCCTGGGATCCAGCGGCCGGCCCCAGACTATTTCGTAGACGCGCCGCAGATCAGCCACCGTGAACTCCGGCGGACAGAAGGCCGCGCCCAGCGACGTGTACTCGAGCTTGGCCCGCGCGCGCTCGATGCCGTCCTGCATGATGCGGCGGTGGTCGAAGGCCATGACCGTGAGGGAGTCCACCGGCTGCCAGCTCATGTGGGCCTTCTCCGACGCCGGGAGGTCCGGGGCCAGGCCCAGGTAGGCGACGCTCAGGACCCTCTGGCGCGGGTCCCGGTCCGGGTAGCCGTACGTCTGGAGCTGCTCGAGGTGGACCGGCGCGCCCGGGAGGCCGGCTCGCTCCGCGAGGATGCGCTGGGCGGCGGCCGGGAGGTCCTCGTCCAGCTGGATGAAGCCCCCCGACAGGGACCAGCGGCGAAGGAACGGCGGGTTGTCACGGCGCCACACCAGAGCGCTCAGAGCCTGGTTTCGGACGGTGAGCACCACCAGGTCGACGCTGACCGGCACGCTCGGGACCATGCAGGCACGTTACACGCTGTCGCATGTACGGAGCGAACTGTGGGGAAGCGGCCCTACGTCACGATGCGTACGTGTAACGGCTCCGTCGTCGCCTGCCCCGACGGGGCCTTGACGGTGATCTCGACCCACTCGCCCGCGGGCACCTGCGTCCAGTCGAACGGCACCCACGCCGTGGACATCCCCTCGGGCAGCTCCTCGATCGGGTGCTCGTCCAGCCACCCCACCGCCGACACCACCAGATCCTTGGTGCCCCCGGACCACGTGATCGTGATGGTGCTGTCCTCGAAGTTGTAGCCGCGTACCTCCACCCCGTCCTGGACGTCACGGCCTCGCCTGATGGCGTCCACCGCGATCGGGCGCCGCCAGTCGGTGGTGATCTCCTTTTCGAGGGAGGGAGTCCCGCATGTCATGAAGTCGCTCCACATATAAGAGACGACCTTCTGTACATAACGCCCCGCCATCGTGACGGCCTGGTCCAGGCGTTTCTTGTCCGTCTTGCCCCGCGTGCCCTGCGGGGCGCACGGCTCCTTGCCCGACGGCTCGAACGCCTCGACGTTCGCCCACAGGTCCACCTGGTAGCCGGCCTTGACCATCTCCTCGCGGGCGACCGACATCTCCCGGTAGTAGTCGCGCGTGGAACCGTAGTACGCCGTCCCGTACGTCGACTCCCCCACCACCGGCCGCAGCCGCTCGTCCACCTCGTCGTCGCGCTGGTCAGGCCAGAACAGCCCCACCTTGCCGGTCCCCCGGCTGTCCTGCGGCGCGATGATGCCGACTCCCGTCTTGGCCAGCGCCTTGAACCCCTCGGCCACCTGCTTGGGCGTCTGCCCGAAGGGCACCCGCTTGCGCGCGTCCATGTAGGGGCTGATCAGGATGGGCTTGCCGGGAAGCTCCTGCTCGACGATCGTGTGCTGGTCGGCGTACACCTCCAGCGTCGGGTTCGTGGCCAGGGTGGCGGCCATCTGGACTTCGAACGGCTGGTAGACGCCTCCCAGCGACTTCCGGTCGGCGAAGCGCGCGCCGTAGTCCTGCAGGATGCGCCTGGTCAGCGTGGTCAGCGTGCCGAGATGCTTCTTGTACGCCCTGATCGGCATCGCGGGGTCGCGCGGCGCCAGCGGCAGCGCCGGGAAGATCTGCATGCCGAACTGCTCACCCAGGTCGAGCAGCTCCCTCAGGCTGTCCTTGTCCGAGCCGGCCACCAGGATCATGTCGTAGGAGGTGGCCTTGCTGGAGAAGTCGCACGTGGCGTCGTCCGAGCCGTCCGGCTGGGTGATGAGCCGGTAGTAGACCCGGTTGCCCGCCTTGATGGGGTGCTCCATCTGGGGGCAGCGGAACAGGCCGGAGCTGAACGACTCGTCCGTGCGGTAGACGTACGTGCGGCCGATCCTGTTGCCCGGGTTGGCCTCGCGCAGGTCGCGCTCGGCCGCGTCGTGGCAGGTCAGTCCGTCCTCCTGGCACGCCTTGTAGAGCGGGTCGAGCTCCCCGTCCCTGGTCAGGATCTCGCCCGAGTCCGAGACCGTGCGGAACTGCAGGCCGTACCCGATCCTGATGATCGTGTCGCCGCCGACGTTGTGGATCTCCTCCAGCTGGCTGCGCCAGGTGCAGGGGTTCGACCTGGGCGTGATCCAGTAGCCGGTCACGGCGTACGGAGCCCGCTCCTTGGTCTCGAACGTTCCACAGGGGTCGGTGAACTTCGTCACCTTCGGCGTCGGCGCGGTGCGGGTCGGCTTGGGCGTATGCGAAGCGGTGGCCGGAGGCTTGTCCGAAGAGGACGGCAGGACGATGATCACGGTGGCGGCCACGGCCAGGATGGCAAGGCCAGCGACCACTAAGAGCCAGCGCACGTTCAGACCGCTCCTGATGACTACCGCTTGACCCCGGCCCAGGACTCCAGCTGGGCCACGAAGCGCTTGGCCGAGTTGGGCCAGTGGTGGTTCGCGCGGGCGGCCGCGTAGCCGCGCGCGCCCTGCGCCCGCCGCTCGCGTACATCGTCGCGCAGGGTCAGCACGGCCTGGGCGACGGCCTTGGGGTCCTCCCAGGGCACCACGACGCCGCTGTCATAGCGTTCCACCAGCTCGACGGCGCGCGGTGACGGGGTCGTGATGACGGGGATGCCGTGCGCCATGTACTCCACGATCTTCGTGGGCATGGAGTGGCGGTAGTTGGGCTCGTCGTGCAGCAGCGACAGCCCGGCCAGCGCGCCGTCGAGCCGCTTGAGCGCCTCGTCGTTGGGCATGAAGTCGCGCCACTCCAGCAGGCCCTCGGAGACGGCCTGGTTGAGCATGGGACGGCTCTGCGGGTCGGCGTACCCGATCAGCTCCACGGCCACGCGGTACGGCTGCAGCAGCTTCGCCACCTCGACGGCCTCGATCACGCCCCGGGCCTTGGACAGCCAGCCGAGGTAGACCACCCGGTCGTCGCCGGGAGGCGTCACGGAGTCGGGCACCCAGGTCTCGTTGGGCACGATCAGGTGAGCGTCCTTGAACCGGCCCGCGTACGCCGTCTCGGCCAGCAGCAGGTGCATGCGGCGCTCGGCGGTGCCCTCCAGCATGCGGGCGAGGAACCGCGCGGGAGGCCGCAGCGGCGCGGGCAGCCACGGCTTGAGCGAGAGCGTGGCGGGGGTGTCCTCGTGCACGTCCCACACCACGGGCGGCCGGTTCCGCACGCCCCAGACGGCGAACAGCAGCTCGGGGTCGTGGATGAGGACGAGGTCGACCTTGTCGCGCATCCGCTTGAACAGCCGCCGTGCGGCCCACACGGCCGCCACCCGCTTACGCTGTGCGGCGCGAGGGAGGTCCACGCCGGTGACCCAGGGTCTCGGCACGACGCCGTGCGCGGTGAACGACGCGGCGTACGTGACCTCATGACCGGCATCCACAAGGGCACGAATCTGCCTGTGCAGAATTCGAGCGTCCTCGGGGTTATGCACCACCGTCATGACGAGCACGTTCACTGCGTGCAGCCCTCCGTCGCTAGAGCCGCTCGACCCGTTCACCCTCGGTGAGCACACCGCGGGTGTCCAGCACGAGCCTGGCCTGCGCCTGGACCATGTCGAGGTCGAACGCGGCGTGCTGCTGCATCAGCAGCGTCACGTCCGCGTTGATCACGGCCTCGGCCAGATCCTCCTCACGCGGCACCACAGTGCCGTCGACAGCCCACTCCTTGACGTACGGGTCCGCGAACGAGAGGTCGGCGCCCAGCTCCAGCAGCGCACGCGCCACAGGGAGCGCCGGGGTCTCGCGTTCGTCAGCGATATCCGGTTTGTAGGTGACGCCGAGCATAACGACTCTGGCGCCGTTTACGGGCTTTTTATGCCTATTCAGGAGACGCTGAACGCGGGCCACCACGTACGACGGCATCCGCTCGTTGATCTCCTGCGCCAGCTCCACGAACCTGAACGGGTAGCCCAGCTTGCGCACCGTGTACGACAGGTACGACGGGTCGACGGGGATGCAGTGCCCGCCGACGCCGGGACCCGGCAGGAACTTCTGGAAGCCGAACGGCTTGGTCGCCGCGGCCTCGATCGACTCCCACAGGTCGATCCCCAGCTCGTCGCAGAAGATCGCCATCTCGTTGACGAGAGCGATGTTGACGTGCCTGTAGGTGTTCTCGAGCAGCTTGGCCATCTCGGCCTCACGAGTGCCGCTGACCGGCACCACCTGCTCGATGAACTGCCCGTAGAACGCCGTGGCGCGGTCGCGGCAGACCGCCGTGTACCCGCCCACGACCTTGGGCGTGTTCCGCAGCCCGAACTTGGGGTTGCCCGGGTCGATGCGCTCAGGCGAGAAGGCGAGGTAGAAGCCCTCGCCCGCGACGAGCCCCGAGCTCTCCAGCAGCGGCCTGGCCACCTCGTCGGTGGTGCCCGGCCAGGTGGTGGACTCGAGCACGACGAGCGTGCCCTTGCTCAGGTTGCGGGCGACGGCCTTGGTGGCGCCCTCCACGGCGGACAGGTCCGGGCGGTGGTCCTCGTCCAGCGGGGTGGGCACGCATATGACGATCGTGTTGCTTCTGGCCAGCACGGTCTCGTCGAGCGTGGCGCTGAACCCGTTGGCCAGCATGTGCTCGAGGTCGGCGTCGGTCAGGTCATCGATGTACGACTGCCCGGCGTTGAGCGCGTCGACCTTGGCGGGGTCGACGTCCAGGCCGACGACCCGCAGGCCGGCGTTCACCGCCTCCTTGGCGAGGGGCATGCCGACGTAGCCGAGGCCGATGACAGCCAAGTCGATTTCTGTCACTGCAGTGCCTTTGGGAGCCGGAAACAACACTTCATGGTGGCAAAGGTTATCTCAAGTCCACCTAGCTCACGCCTAATGCGACCGAACCCGTCGGAAGTGACAGCCAACATGAAGGTCATCATTAGGTAAGCGATCGGTATAGAGCTTGGTAAGTCTCGGCAACGCGGCTCCAAGTCCGCTTGGCCGCCACTTCGGCCCGTCCTGCCTCACCCATCTCAGCGCGCCGGGACGGGTCCTCCCGGAGCCCGGCGATGGCCTTGGCGAGTTCGGCCGGATCCCCCGGCGGGACGAGGAGACCGGCGCCGTCGGAGCCGACGAGCTCGGACAGCGCGGGCAGGTCGCTGAGCACGACCGGCTTGCCGAGCGCCATCGCCTCGACGGGTTTCAATGGCGTAACAAGTCGGCACACCCGCAGGTCCTCGCGCGGGCACGCGAAGATGTCGATGGCGTCCTGTGCCTGCAGCGCCTCGTCAGGTCCGACCCGGCCCGGCAGGACGGCGTCGTCGAGGCCCAGCTCGCCGACCAGTTCCAGGAGGTTCTCGCGCTCGGCGCCGTCGCCCACGATGAGCACCCGCACCGGCGTGCCGTCGTCACGCAGCAGCGCCGCGGCCCGGAGCAGGGTGGCGAACCCCTCGTAGGCCACGATGCTGGACACGGAGCCGACGACGATCTCGCCGGGGGCGATCCCGTACGCGGCCCTGAACGACGCTCCGTCGTAGTGGGCTGTCAGCAGCGAGTCGTCCACGGCGTTGGGCGCCAGGTGGATCCGCTCCCGAGGCACGCCACGCTCGACGATCTCCGTGGCCATGGTCTCGGCCAGCGTGACCACGGCGTCGGCCTCGCGCATGAGGAACGCCTCGCGCTCGCGCTGGAGCACGTGCCGCTGGCTGCCCACGCGGATCGGGTCGCGCGAGGCCCAGGTCTCCTCCAGGAAGCCGCGTACCTCGTAGACGAACGGCGTGCCCGTCCTGTCGCGTACGGCGTGGGCCACGGAGCCGTTGCGGTGGTCGGTGGCGGCGTGCAGGACCTGCGGTCTGAGCTGGGTGACCAGCTTGGTGACCGCGTCGGCGCCCTTGATCATGCGCCCGCGCATCTCGAACGGCATCTCGCCGTGCCCGTCGGGCAGCAGCCGGTAGTAGGGGACGCCGTCGATCTCCTCGAACGGCGGCGCGCCCGCGTGCCCCTGCAGCATCGGCCAGCCCCAGCTCGAGACCACGTGCGGGTCGAGCCCCGCGGCCTTCTGCGAGGTGACGATGCGGTGGGTGCGGACGGTGTAACCGGCCTGCGTGTACGGCAGCGCGTTCGTGACCATGTGCAGCACCCGGCCCTCGACGCGCTCCGTGACGGCCACCTTGGGCCCGGGCGGGATCGGGTCGGGGCTGATCGCGGCCACCTCACCCCGGTAGTAGGCCGCCCTGCGCTTGACGAAGGGGTACTTGGTGTGGGTTTCGAGCACCTCGGCGGCCTCGCTCACCCGGCCGGCGTTCCACAGATCCTTGGCCTCGTTCCACGGCCCCTTGACCACGCGCATGCCGAACTTGCGCACGATCCGCCGGGCACGGCGCGCGGCGGGCCAGGCCACGCTGCCCACGACGGGGCGCAGCCGGGGCGGGAGCGCGTCGGCCGCGGCCTGAGCCACGCGGACGGGGTCGGACTTGACCTTCGTCACGACGACGCGGGAGACGATGATCGGGTGCTGGACGAAGCCTTTGAGAAGTCCACCGACGCCGGCACGGGCGGACTTCGCGGAAACCTTTGAGGAGTCTTGACGACTGGCGTCGGATGCCACGCGGTGACCGTACCATAGGCAACGTTTTTCCCCTTCCGCTATGAAAGGCGAGGTCAATGAGGGAGAACCCCCTGGTCCTGCACGTATTGGGTGCTCGTCCCAATTTCGTGAAAGCGGCCCCGGTGGTACGAGCACTCGGTGAACTCGGCGTGCGGCAGGGCATCATCCACACTGGTCAGCACTATGACGCGCTGATGTCGGACGTCTTCTTCGCCGATCTCGGGCTGCCGGAGCCCGTGGCGAACCTGGGGGTCGGCTCTGGCACCCACGCCAAGCAGACCGCGGCGCTGCTCGTCGGCCTGGAGGAGATCGTCCAGGAACAGGACCCCGACCTGGTCGTGGTCTACGGCGACGTGAACTCGACGCTGGCCGCGATCCTGGTCTGCGCCAAGCTGGGCGTCAGGACCGCGCACGTGGAGGCGGGGCTGCGCTCGTTCGACCGGGGCATGCCTGAAGAGGTCAACCGGGTCGTCACCGACGCGCTGGCCGACCTGCTCTTCGCCACCTCGCCCGAGGCCCTGGCCTACCTGGCGAACGAGGGCGTGCCCGCGTCCAAGGTGCACCTGGTGGGCAACCCCATGATCGACAGTCTGTACTCCGCGCTGCCGTCGCTGGACCCGGCGCCCGTGGTGGAGCGGCTGGGCATACCGGCTCCTTATGCCGTGGCGACCCTCCACAGGCCCGCCAACGTGGACACGCCGGAGGCCGCCAAGGAGCTGGTGGACGCCGTGCTGGAGGTCTCGCGGCAGATCCCGATCGTGGTGCCGGTCCACCCTCGCGGCAAGGCGCGCCTGGCCGAGGCCGGTCTGGTCGACGGCGAATCGATCAAGGTCGTCGACCCGCTGGGCTATGTGGACTTCCTCTCACTCGTACGCGGCGCCGCTCTGGTCGTCACGGACTCCGGCGGCGTCCAGGAGGAGACGACCGTGCTGGGCGTCCCCTGCCTGACCCTGCGCCCCAACACCGAGCGGCCGATCACGGTCACGCACGGCACGAACCGGCTGGTCACGCCCGCTCTGCTGCCCGCCGCCGCGGAGAAGGCGCTGGCCGACGGGGCCGCCACTCCGGCCGGCGAGTTGCCGGTGCTCTGGGACGGCCAGGCCGGGCCGCGAATCGCCAAGGTGATCTCCGCCTGGCTGAAGGGCGACAACCTCGCCCCCGCCTCTCAGGCCAAACGCCCCGAATAGCGGTCGTATCCGCCGTAATATGACAAACCTCCGCTAAGCGATAGGCGTATCACCATGGCCGAAACCCCCGAAGAGCCCACGTACCAGCGGCTCGGCCCCGTCAACTGGCTGCCCGAGGAGCGCAAGCTCGTCGAGCGGTTCGAGGCCGAGGTCAGGGAGCTCCGGAGGCGGCTGGAGATCGCCGAGGCCAAGGCCGCGTACGCGGGCTGGAAGCTGGAGGCCACGCAGGCGAAGCGGACGTTCAAGCTGGGTGAGGCCCTGGGCTCGAAGAGCCCGGGAAAGATCGTCCAGGCGGTCAGGTCGAAGGAGAAGGCGCCCAAGCCGCCCATCCCGGTCACCGAGGCGACCGAGATCGCCAACAACCGGCCGCCGCTGGTCGAGGTGCCGCCGGTGAAGTGGCCGAAGGGGCCGGTCGACAGGCCCGACCTGAAGGTCGCCGTGATCCTGGACGACTTCTCCAGGATGGCCTTCAAGTACGAGTGGGACCAGATCGAGTTCGGGCTCAAGGACTGGCCGGAGATCTTCGCCGAGAAGCGGCCCGACCTGCTGTTCTGTGAGTCGGCGTGGCACGGGAACCAGGGGCGCTGGCGCTACCAGATGACCGGCACCAACGCGCCCAAGGAGCCGCTGCGCGACCTGGTGGCCTGGTGCAAGCAGGAGGGCATCCCGACGGTCTTCTGGAACAAGGAGGACCCGCCGAACTTCGACTTCTTCATCGACACGGCCAAGCTGTTCGACTACGTGTTCACCTGCGACGGTGACATGCTCCCGAAATATCGGGAAACTTTGGGACACGACCGGGTTGATGTGCTGCAGTTCGCCGCCCAGCCCCGCGTGCACAACCCGATCCAGCAGCGGCAGGGCCGCCTGCACGACGTGGTCTTCGCCGGGATGTACTTCCGCGACAAGCACCCCGAGCGCCGCGAGCAGATGGAGACCGTGCTCGACCCGGTCAGGGAGCTGGGCCTGCACATCTTCGCGCGCAACGGCGAGGTGGACGAGAAGTACGCCTGGCCGGAGAAGTACCGGCCGCACATCGTGGGCGAGCTCCCGTACGACCAGATGCTGGCCGCGTACCGGATGTACAAGGTCTTCCTCAACGTCAACTCGGTGCTCGACTCGCCGACCATGTGCGCCCGCCGGGTCTTCGAGCTGTCCGCCTGCGCGACGCCGGTGGTCTCGGGATGGTCGCGCGCCATCGAGGAGACCTTCGGCGACCTCGTTCCCATCGCCCGGGAGCCGGTCGAGTCGTACAACCAGGTGCTGCACCTGATCAACAGCCCCGAGCTGCGGGCCAGGATGGGGCACCTCGCGATGCGCGAGGTCTTCGACAAGCACCTGTTCTCGCACCGGGTGGACCAGATCCTGCAGAACCTCGGGCACCAGGTGGGGTCCAGATCCCGCTCGATCTCGGTCGTGCTGCCCACCAACCGCGCCTCCCAGATCGAGCACGCCATCTCCTCGGTGGCCCGCCAGCTCCACCGGCCGCTCCAGCTCGTCATGGTGCTGCACGGGCTCGACATCGATCCCGTGGTGGTCGCCGACAAGGCCCGCATGGCGGGCATCACGGACGTCGTGGTCCTGCCCGCCGACGCCTCGCTGTCGCTCGGCGCGTGCATGAACCTCGGCATCGCCGCCGCCGAGGGCGGCCTGATCGCGAAGATGGACGACGACAACCTGTACGGGGACCATTACCTGTCGGACCTGGTGCGCGCGTTCGACTACTCGGATGCGGAGCTGGTCGGCAAGGGGGCGCACTACGCGTACTTCGAGGGGAGCAACACGACCATGCTCCGCCTGCCGGGACTGGAGCACCGCTACTCGTTCCTGGTCCAGGGCGGCACGTTCCTCGGCAAGGCCGACATGTTCCGCTCGTACGGCTTCGCGGACATCACGCGTGGCGAGGACACCCACCTCGTGCGGCGGCTGAAGGAGGACTCCGTCAAGATCTACTCGGCGGACCGCTTCAACTTCGTCTACTGGCGTAGTGCCGACACCTCGATGCACACGTGGCAGGCCGACCACATCAAACTGACCCGCAACGCGCAATTCTCCTTCGTCGGCCGCCCCGACGACCACGTCCTCATCTGACGGCCCTCCCCGACGCGGGTCGGCTGGGGTCCCATGGGGAGAGAGTCGGCCGCCCCGACGACCACGTCCTCATCTGACGACCCTTCCCGACGCAGGCGACCAGGTCAGGCGATCGGGTAGTCCTTGAGAGTGATGGAGTTCGCGGCCTTCGTGGTGAGCTTGTCCAGGTAGCGCGCGAACAGGCGCGAGGTCAGGATCCGGTGCGCGCCGTCGCGGAGCCGGATGCCACGGGCGGTCCTGGGCGCGAAGAAGGAGCCCGCGTTGCCCGCCAGGCGCTGGCACGCCTTGGCGTACGGGCGGATCACCCGCTCGTACGCCGCGAAGGCCCGTACGTGGTCCCCGTGGACGGCCAGCTCGCCCGTCAGCACGTACGAGGCGACCAGCGACATCCCGGCCCCCAACCCGCCCATCGTGGCCCCGTAGCCCGCGTCCCCGACCAGCGCGACCCGGCCCTTGGCGTAGCCGTCCATCTGCACCATGCCGATCGAGTCGAAGTAGAAGTCACGGGCGCCCTCGAGCCCTGCGAGGAAGCGGGAGGTCTCCCACCCCATCCCCGCGAACGCCTTGGCGACCAGCCGCTTCTGGGTGGCCACGTCCCGGCGGTGGTAGTCCAGGGGCTCGGAGGCGAACACGCACAAGACGTTCTCGTCGTCCACCATGACGCCCCTGCCCGGCTCGCTGTAGAGGACCGCCCCGCCCGGCCCGTCCGCGGCGTCGAAGAGCGCCACGTAATATCCGGACGGCCTGACGTAACCCGACTCGGGCCCGAACGCCAGCCGCCGCACGTTGGAGTGCAGCCCGTCCGCCCCCATCACCAGGTCGAACGTGCGCTGCCGCCCGCTGTCGAAGGTCACGTCCACAGCCCCGTCGTGCTCGGCCATCGAGGCGATCGAGTCGGAGAAGACGTACTCGGCCCGGTCCTTGCTCATGTCGTGCAGCAGCCGGCTCAGATCCCCCCGGCCGATCTCCACGGCACCGCCCGTGAAAGAGGCGGGCAGTGTGGCCCGCACCGCGCCCGACCCGTCAATGATCCGCAGTGGCCCCGGGTGTGTCCGCCGGCGGTGGATCTCCTCCAGGATGCCCATCCTGCGCAGCATGGTCAGGTGCGCCTCGCCGCGGAAGTCCACGTTCTGGCCGCCTTCGCGCAGAGCCGGGGCGCGCTCCACGACCGTGACCCGGTGGCCCGCCCGGGTCAGCCAGCAGGCGAGCGCGGGGCCGGCCAGACTGGCGCCGGAGATCAGGATGCTCTTGCTCATCGGTGCTCCTCGTCATCGTTCCGATGGCAGGAGCCTCGGCGCGGGCGCGCACCGCGTACGCACCGGCCGCGCACCGCGGGGTGCTAACTGGTGACCCGCTCCAGGTTCTGGTCGGCGAGGCGGGCCAGCTCGAACAGCCCCTGCGGCTTGACCCGCTGGCCGACCACCAGCATGCTCATGATCAGCGTCCCTCTCCTGATCACGACCGAGCCGATCTGCGCGTTCTTCTTGGCGCCCGCCGCCGTCGTGAGATAGGCCCGTGACTCGTCTCCCCTGGCCGGCATGGCGAGGGTGCGGGTCTTGTAGGTCACCTGCGTGCCGCCGACGTTCGCGGTGTACGAGGCGCACTGCTTGGGCAGCGGCGCGGGGAACGCCGTGGACGGCAGCGACACGACGGCCTGCGTGATGGAGCCGCGGTCGGCGGCGAAGGCGATCACCGCCGCGGGCGCCTGGGCGATGCCGGGCTTGGCGGCGTCGAGCTGGGCCGCCCCGGCGCACTCGGGCCGCTGCAGCTTCGCCTGACGCACCGCCGCCAGGCCCTGCTGGGTGGCCTTGAGCGAGCCGAACGCGCCCAGCTCGGGGCCGTACGCGACGCGCATGCCCTTGGGCACCGGCAGCAGGGCGGCGCGGAGCCTGGACGTGTCGGCGGACGGCTGCGGCCCGGGCGCCTGCGTGCCCGTGGGGATCGCCGACGGGGTGGTGTCGCCACCGGAACATCCGGCAATGGCCACCATACTCAGGAATATGCCGGAAATGGCCTTTATCATGGGCCTCTCCAATTCGCTCTAACGGCATTTTTCAAAACGCTAGAGGATGTGAAGAGGAAGGAGCCGGGTAACGTCGCTATTCGCGGGATTCAGCGGTTTTACGAACGATTTCCGGTTCAACGCCGTTTGGCGTTCCGCCGTTGAGCAGGGCCCTGGCCAGGCCCAATCCGGTGCCGCCGAGTGTGAGCGCCTTGGCGAGCATTTCCTCGACGCCCTGAGCGCCGTTCAGCACCACCATGTGGTCCACGTTCCCGAACGCCTTGGAAGCCGCCTCGACGATTTCCGGCCAGTGCTCGGCGAGTTGCTGCGCGACGACCGCCTCCTGGTTGCTCGCCAGCGCCTCCGCGCGGGCCTTGATGGCCTCCGCCTGCGCCAGCCCCTTGGCCCTGGCCGCGTCCGCCTCGGCCATGCCGCGCAGCCTGGTCGCCTCCGACTCCGCCTCGCCGCGCAGCCTGATGCCCTCGGCCTCGGCCTGCGCCTGGGCGACCGCCGCGCGCCGCGCCGCCTCCGCCAGCGTGACCTGCTCGTACGCCTTGGCGTCCGCGGGCCTGCGCACCTCGCCCTCCAGCCGCTTCTCCGCGAGCAGGGCCTCCCGCTCGGCGGCGGTCGTCTGCTGGACCACGACCTCCTGCCGGGCGGTGGCCTCGGCCAGCGGGCCCGCCTGCTTGGCCGCGGCCGCCGCCCGGTCGACCTCGGCCTGGTACCCGGCCTGCTGGATGCGGGCCTGGCGGACCGCGGCGGCCTTCTTGATGGCCGCCTCCTGCTCGGCGGCGTTGGCCTCCTGGTCGCTGTGCGCCTCGGCGATCCTGGCCGCCGAGGCCACGGCGGCCGCGTGCGGGCGTCCGAGGTTGACGATGTAGCCGGTGGCGTCCTCGATCTCCTGGATCTGCAGGGAGTCCACGTTCAGGCCGAGCTTGCTCATCTCGTCGGCCGACGACGTGCGGATCTCGTTGGTGAGCGCGTCGCGGTTGATGATCAGATCCTCGACCGTGAGGTTGCCGATGATCGAGCGCAGGTGGCCGGAGAAGAGCTGGTGCGTCTTGTCGTCCACGGTCTTCTGCTGGTCGAGGAAGCGCCGGGCGGCGTTGGCGATGGAGACGAAGTCGTCGCCCACCTTGTAGATCACCACGCCCCGCACGTGCACCGGGATGCCCTGCTTGGTCACGCAGTTGACCTCGAGCTGCGAGACCCGGCTGTCGAGAGACATGCGGCGCGCGGTCTGGAACCCCGGGATGACCAGCGCACCCTTACCGGTGACGATCTTGAAGCCGAGCGTCTCCCTGCCCCGCGCGCCGAGGCCCGAGATGAGGATCGCCTCGTTCGGTTCGGCGACCCGCCAGATCAGCTTGAACGCCACGACGCAGATGAGGGCGATTGCGGCGATGATGCCTGCGAGCATTAAGTCCATGATCCGCTCCGGGAGGACGTCGTCGTGTACATCGCCGACCAGACTTCCCGGCTCGCCCCGATTTGACGGTACGCCCGATCACGGCGCTTTACCAGACGGTTCCGCCCCATTGGGAGTGGCGCCATTGAGCAGCGCTCTGGCCAGGCCGATCCCGGCGCCGCCGAGTGTGAGGGCCTTGGCCAGAAGCTCCTCGACGCCCTCGGCGCCGTTCAGCACGACCATGTGGTCCACATTCCCGAACGCCTTCGCGCCCGCCTCCACGACCTCCGGCCATCGCTCGGCGAGCTGCTGGGCGATGACCGCCTCCTGGTTCTCCTTCAGCGCCTCGGCGCGCGCCCTGATCGCCTGGGCCTCCGCCAGGCCCTTGGCCTCCGACGCCTTGGCCTCGGCCAGGCCGAGCGCCTTGGCGGCCTCCGCCTGGGCCAGACCGCGGGCCTGCGCGGCCTGAGCCTCGGCCTCACCGGCGATCTTCGTGGCGGCTCCCGCGGCCTCGCCGCGCAGGCGTACCGACTCGGCCTCGGCCGCGGCGGCCAGCTTGACCTGCGAGGCCTGCGCGGCGGCGCGCAGCTCGGTCTCCTTCGCCTCCGCCTCCGCCTGCGCGATGCGGGCGTCCCGCTCGGCCTGGGAGAGCGTGACGGTCTCGTACGCCTTGGCGTCGGCGGGCTTGCGCACCTGCGACTGCAGCCGCTGCTCGGCGAGCTTGGCCTCCAGTTCGGCGGCCTTCGTCTCCTGGACGACCACCTCCTGGCGGGCGGTCGCCTCCGACAGCGGGCCCGCCTGGCGGGCGGTGGCCTGGGCCTGGTCGATCTCGGCCTGATAGGAGGCCTCCTTGATGCGGGAGTCCCGGCGGGCGGCGGCCATGTTGGCGGCGGCGATCTGCTCGGCCTCGGTGGCCTCCTGGTCCCGCTGGGCCTGGGCGATGCGCGCCGTGGCGGCGACCTTGGCGGCGTGCGGCTTGCCGAGGTTGACGATGTAGCCGGTCTCGTCGTCGATCTCCTGGATCTGCAGCGAGTCCACGATCAGGCCCAGCTTGCTCATCTCGTCGGCGGCCGACGCCCTGGTCTCGCTGGTCAGGCGCTCGCGGTTGAGTATGAGGTCCTCGATGGTGAGGTTGCCGATGATCGAGCGCAGATGGCCGGTGAACAGCTCGTGGATCGCGCTGGTCATGAAGTCCTGCTGGTCGAGGAAGCGGCGGGCGGCGTTGGCGATGGAGGACAGGTCGTCGCCGACCTTGTAGATCACCACGCCGCGGATGTGCACGGGGATGCCCTGCTGGGTGACGCACGAGACCTGGAGGTTGGCGGCCCTGGTGTCCAGCCGCAGCCGCCTGGCCGCCTGGAACCCCGGCAGCACCGCGGCACCCTTGCCAGTAATGATCTTGAAGCCCAGGCTGTCGACGCCCTCAGCGCGGCGGCGGGCGCCCAGCCCGGAGATGATCAGGGCCTCGTTGGGCTCCGCGACCCGCCACACGGCCTTGAACAGCAGGATGATGATGACGGCCGCGACGACGACACCGGCGGCGGCGATGTAGACCTCGGGGGACATCGGAGGGCCTCCCTCAGACGAGTGCTCTGGCCACGTAGACCGTCCGCGGAGGGAAGTACTCGACGACGATCACGATCGATCCGATGGTGAACTCCTCGTCGGGCACGCTGGGGTGGGCGTAGAAGGCCTCGACGCCACCCCTGACCGGGATCATGACCTCGCCGACGAGCCCTGGGCCGATCTTCCCCGTGACCCTGCCCTGCTTGCCGACCACCGGACTCCCCCCGCTCGCGATATTCCGGACGCTACTCCAAACGGGCATTCGCGGTAATAGCCCGCGCAAAATGTTTCCCGAGGCGCTGCGCGTCGCTCGCCCGGCTTTTCGCCCGTCTGCTGATGATCGCGCCATGAGCTCCACTCCGCGAGACCTCGTGATGAACCATCCCATTTCCCGCCGCGACTTCTTCGACGGGATGGCCCTGGGGTGCGTAGTGACTGAGAGGTCTCGTGAGACCGCATGCTCGCCGGAGCCATTCACTGTGCGCGGCGGGGCGGCGGAGGCGCTCAGCGTGCCGCACGCGCTGCGGGACGGCCGTTTCTGGCGGCACGCGGGCCGGCCGGAGCCGACCGGCGAGAGCTACGACCTGGTGGTGGTCGGCGGCGGGACGAGCGGGGTGAGCGCGGCGCGTGAGTGGCTGCGGCGGCGTCCCCGCGACGGCGTCCTCGTCCTCGACAACCACGACAGGATCTCGTCTCCCGGCCGGCCCCGCTTCGGGCCGCCGGAGGACGGCGTGATGTGCGACCGGGAGAGCTTCGGATCCGACACCCTGGTCAGGCTCACCTCCGGCTGGAGCGCCCGGCTGCCGATCGCCGAACGCGCCAGGCAGGACCTGCTCATGCTCCACCGCGACCCGCCCGACTGGCTCCCCGGGCTCTCGGCCGAGGAGAAGCAGGAGCGGCTGGCGGGGCTGACCTACTCGCGGTTCCTGCTGGAGGTCTGCGGGGCGCACCCCGACGTCGAGCGGTTCTGCCGGACCATGTCGTGCCGGGCGTGGGGGTACGACACGCGGGCGTTCGGGGCCATCGACGCCTGGGGCACCGGGTATCCGGGGTTCGAGGGCCTGGGGCTCGATCGGGACAAACCATCGCGGTTCAACTCGCCCACCGTGAAGGAGGGCCCGGTCGAGGCCGGCCCCTTGCCGCTGGACGGCCGCGTGCTGTTCCGCCCGTCCAGCCCGGTGGTGTCGGTACGCGACGGCGCCTCCTCGGCGACCGTGGGCTACTTCGACGGCCACCGGGTCATGACCGTCGAGGCCGGGGCGGTGGTCCTGGCCTGCTGGAGCGCCGTCATCCCGTACCTCGTGCCCGACCTCCCCCTCGACCAGCGGCGGGCGCTGAGCCTGGCCGTCAGGGTGCCGCTGCTGCACGCCACGGTACGGGTGCGCGACCGGGGCGCGTGGCGGCGGGTCGGCGTCCGCCGGGTCCGCTGGACCGGCGCGTACTGGTGCCTGTCAGAGCTCGCCCCGCCGTCCGAGGTGCGCCTGCTGGCCACGCCGTGCCGTTCGGAGCTGGGGCCGGACAAGGGCTCGGTCGCGGGCAGGCGGGAGCTGTTCAGGACGCCGTACAGCCAGCTGGAGCACACCGTGCGCGACCAGCTCGACCGGCTGCTCGGCCCCGGCGGCTTCGACCCGGCCCGGGACATCGAGGCGATCACGGTCGACCGCTGGGGCCACGGGAGAGCGCCCGAGTACTGCCGGCCCTGGCACACGTTCTATCCGGACGGGCCGTTCCCCGCGGACGTGGCGCGCAGGCGGTTCGGCCGGATCGCCATCGCGGGCTCCGACTCGGAGCCGGAGCCGGGCGGCGCCGTCACGGCCGCCCTGCGCGCGGTGGACGAGCTGGCGCCCGTGAGGCCGTGAGAGCGCGATCTCGCTGGTAGCGCTGGTCTGACTGCGAGCGATCATCGCCTCGGTCCGCCGAGGCCCCAAGATCTTGTCCCAATAATCACGGTAATGAACGTGTTCCTCCCACTGCGCCGGAAGCATAAACGGTGCTAGTCTCCTATGCGATCTTCCGGAGGTGTATTTACACAAGGTGTGGAAATGCCCCCGACTCGAGGTTGGGACATGGGTTCGCGAAACCGGTCAATTCGGTTCAAGATCTTCTTATTGCTGCTGCTACCGCTCCTGTCTCTGAGCGCGCTCTGGGGTTTCGTCCTCAACCTCACCATGGGCGACGCCCAGTCACTGCTTCGCGCGAACACCCTCTACCAGACTCTCGGCGTCACCTCCACCGACCTGGGATTACAGTTGCAGGCGGAGCGAGCCCGCTCGGCGGAGACGCTCACTACGCGTAAACTCACGACGGCCCTCAGCGCCCAGCGTGCCCGCACCAACAGGTCCGTCACCGACTTCAAACTGGCCGTCATGGAGGCCGGCAGCGCGGTCGGCGACGACCTGCGCCTGTCACTCGGCACCCTTGACTCCGCCCTCGACCGGCTCGGCCCGATCAGGGCCGACATCGACGGCGGCCTCGGCTCCCGCCTCGCCGGTCTGAACGAGTACAACCGCATCCTCGATGCGATCTTCACCCTCTACGACCACCTGGTCTCGGTCTCCGACCTGACGATCTTCCAGCAGGCCTCCTCGCTGCAGGCCATGGGCATGGCCAGGGAGTACGTCGCCAGGGAGCACGCGCTCATCATCGGGGCGCTGGCCGACCACCGGCTCACCCAGCCCGAGGTGGCCGCCTTCACCGAGTACGCGGCCTCCAGGAAGTTCCTGCACGCGCGCGGCCTCGCCGGGCTCGACGTGCAGTTGCGCAGGCCGTACGAGGAGGTCTTCGCCACCGAGCCGTTCCTCGGCTTCGCCACCATGGAGGCGCAGATCACCAAGACCGGCGCCCCGCCTCCGGTCGCCGACACCTGGAACCAGTCACTCGACAGACTCACCTCCCGGCTCGACCAGCTCGGCTCCGCCTCGGCGGAAGTCCTGGCCTCGCGTGCGTCCGAGGCCGCCACCTCCACCATCGTCAAGATCTCCATCGCGGGCGGCCTCGGCTTGATCGCGGTGCTCTCGTCGATCATCATCTCTGTACGCTTCGGTCGTCGCCTGGCCGGAGAGCTGGCCGGGCTGCGTTCCGCCGCGGTCGAGCTGTCGGGGACACGACTGCCCGACATCGTCGAGCGGCTGCGCAGGGGCGAGGACGTCGACGTGAAGAAGGAGGCCAAGGCGATCAAGGTGAGCGGTTCCGCTGAGATCACCGACGTGGCCAGGGCCTTCGGCTCCGTGCAGCGCACCGCCGTGACGGCGGCGGTCGGCCAGGCGGCCATGCGGCACGGGGTCGGCCAGGTCTTCCTCAATCTCGCCCGGCGCAAGCAGGGCCTGCTGCACCGCCAGCTCGCGCTGCTGGACGGCATGCAGCGCCGTACGCACGACCCTGACCGGCTGGAGGAGCTCTTCCGCCTCGACCACCTGACCACCCGCATGCGCCGGCACTCGGAGAGCCTGATGATCCTCTCCGGGGCCGCGCCCGGGCGGGCGTGGCGCAAGCCGGTGTCCGTGATCGACATCGTCAGGGCCGCCGTCGCGGAGGTCGAGGACTACACCAGGGTGGACGTCGAGACCATGCCGGCCAGCGCGATCGACGGGACGGCCGCGGCCGACGTCACCCATCTGCTGGCCGAGCTGGTCGAGAACGCCTCCCTCTACTCGCCGCCGGACACCACGGTCCAGGTGCGCGGCGACCTGGTGAGCAACGGTTACGTCATTGAGATCGAGGACAGAGGGCTCGGGCTGTCGACCGGCGAGTACTCTGCGTTCAACGCGCTGCTGGCCGCGCCGCCGGAGTTCGACCTGGCCGACAGTGACAGGCTGGGTCTGTTCGTGGTGGCCAGGCTGGCGGAACGGCACGGGATCAAGGTGCTGCTGCGGCGCTCGCCTTTCGGCGGGACGGCGGCGGTGGTGCTGGTGCCGCGTTCGATGGTGACCGAGCAGGCGGCGCTGGCCGCGGGCGACGGCGGCGGCAAGGCCGAGCTGCCGAGCCGTACGCGGAAGAAGGCGCTCGCCGTGGTGACCTCGGGCACCCACGCGGGGCTGCCCAGGCGGGTACGCCAGGCCAACCTGGCGCCGCAGCTCAAGGAGCAGCCCTCCGAGCCGGAGTCGCGTGGGCAGGAGCGGCCTGCCGAGCAGGAGCCTCGGCCCGAACGCTCTCCCGACGAGGTTAGGGACTTGTTCTCCGCCTTCCAGCGGGGAACCCAACGCGCCCGAGAAGAAGCCTCTGAGGAGGGGCCATGACTAAGGGGGATGCATGACTGCGCCGACCGCCAACACTGGTGAGCTGAACTGGCTGCTCGACGACCTGGCCACCAGGGTCGCCGCCGTACGCCAGGCGGTCCTGTTGTCGACCGACGGCCTGGCGGTGGGCTACTCCAAGGGGTTGTCCCGGGAGGATGCCGAGCATCTGTCGGCTGTGGCCGCCGGGTTCCAGAGTCTTGCGCGTGGCACCGGACGCCATTTCGGCGGCGGCGACGTGCGCCAGACCATTGTGGAGATGGAGACGGCGTTCCTGTTCGTCACCGCGGCGGGACAGGGCACGTGCCTGGCCGTGATCGCCGATGCGAACGTGGACGTCGGCCACATCGCCTATGAGATGGCGATGCTGGTCAAGCGGGTGGGCCAGCACATCACCACCAATCCGCGCGCTGGAGCGTCATGAGCGATAGCCCGCAGTGGTTCGATGAGGACGCGGGGCCCGTCGTCCGGCCCTATGCTCTCATCCGCGGTCGCACGCGCTCCTCAGGGGACGCGTTCGACCTCGTGGCATCCGTGCGCGCCATCGGCGACCCGCCTGGCGAGCTCGGTCCCGAACAACAACTCATCCTGCGGGCGGCTCGTGACGCGATCTCGGTGGCCGACCTGGCCGTCGAGCTCGACCTGCCCGTAGGCGTCGTCCGGGTCCTGCTGGGCGACCTGCGTGACCACGGCCTCATCTCGGTGACGTCGCCCTCCGCTAGAGGGTCGCGGTCGAATGAGCGCATTCTCAAGGAAGTGATCAATGGACTCCGTGCTCTCTGAGGACCCCGTTGCGCTGAAGATTCTCATCGCAGGAGGGTTCGGCGTCGGCAAGACCACACTGGTCGGGTCGATCAGCGAGATCAAGCCGCTGCGCACGGAGGAGGTGCTCTCCGACCGCGGGATCGGGGTCGACGACCTCGACGGCGTGGAGGGTAAGAACACCACGACCGTGGCGATGGACTTCGGCCGCATCACCATCCGCGACGGGCTGGTCGTGTACCTGTTCGGGACCCCTGGGCAGGAGCGGTTCTGGTTCATGTGGGACGAGCTGTCCTATGGCGCGCTGGGCGCGGTCGTGATCGCGGACACGCGGCGGCTGACCGACTGCTTCCCGTCCATCGACTACTTCGAGCAGCGCGGCACGCCGTTCGTGGTCGCCGTCAACTGCTTCGACGGGGCCTCCAGGCACAGCGTGGAGGACGTGCGCATCGCGCTGGACCTGGACGACGACGTGCCGATCATGCTGTGCGACGTGCGGCGGCGCGCGTCCGCCAAGGAAGTCATGATCACTCTGGTCGAGCACTCCCTGCGGACGCTGACCTCGGCGAACTAGCCGCCTGGAGAACCCCCGGGCGGCCTAGAGCGCTCTGAGGCCGTTGATCACCTCTCGGAGAAGGCTCTCCGTGGGCGTGGCGGCCTTGTCGCGCGGCGGGCGCACCGTGATCAGGCCGTGCTCGAGCAGGTCCCCCAGCAGCACCCTCACGACGGCGACGGGCAGGCCCAGATCCGAGGCGATCTCGGCGACGGGCCTGGTCTCGCCGGACGCGGCGCTCAGCAGCCGCCGGTGCTGAGCGCTGAGCTCCGCCTTCGCCGGGATGGGCAACCCCGTCGAGACGACGGTCGCCAGCAGGTCGAGCGTGGAGGAGGAGGCGGGCTTGGTGCGCCCGCGGGCGACCGCGTACGGCCGTACGACGGGACCTGCCTCCTCATCGACCCACTCGTGCTCGCGGCTCACGACTGAGATCCCCCATCCTGCTCGCTGTCCTGCCGCCCGCGCTGCCAGCCCGACTGAAGCGAGGAGAGCAGCGCCCTGGCCTCTTCGGGCGAGCGCTCCTCGGCCGGCGGCACCGGGGGCGGCGCCTGCTTGAGCCGCTGCGGCAGGCCGGCCTGCCGTTCACGCCGCGGCAGGCCCGTCTCCCTCTGCCGCTGGCGGCGGGGCAGCTCCGAGTCCTGCCGCTCATGCTGTTGCGGCAGCTGCTGAGGCTGTTGCGGCAACTGCTGGGGCAGCTCGTTCATCGCCGGAGCGCCGCCGCGCTTGCTGGTACGGACACGGCGCGGGAGCTCGCCGGGCCCTGTGGGCTCGGACCGTACGACCGACACGGAGACGGACTCGAACTCGAGCGGCTGCACCGGCGTCGCCATGGGCTCGACCAGCGAGCCCGGCAAGAGCACGATGGCGGTGGTGCCGCCGTACGGTGAGGGCTTGAGCGTCACCCTGACGCCGTGCCTGGCCGCGAGCATGCCGACCACCGCGAAGCCGAGTCGCTCCGTCTGCGCGGGATCGAATTCCGGCGGGCTGGCCAGGCGCTCGTTGATGGCCCTGCGGGTGGCCGGGTCCATGCCCAGGCCGCGGTCCTCGATCTCGACGGCGAAGCCCCTGCCGACCATCTCACCGCGTACGGAGACCTCGTTGCTGGGCGAGGAGAAGGAGGCGGCGTTCTCGATCAGCTCGGCGAACAGGTGCATGAGGTCGGCCACGGACGCGCCCGAGACGCCGCACTCGGACATCGGGTAGACGCGTACCCGGGTGTACTCCTCGACCTGGGCCGCCGCGCCGCTCAGCACGTCCTCGACGGGGATGACCCCGCGCCACCTGCGGCCCGCCGAGCCGCCCGACAGCAGCACCAGGCCCTCGGCGTGGCGGCGCATGCGCGTGGTCAGGTGGTCGAGCCTGAACAGCCGCTCGAGCGCCTCGGGCTCCTCCGTCTGGCGCTGCATCTCGTCCAGCATCTTGAGCTGGCGCTGCAGCAGCGACTGGCTGCGCCTGGCGAGGTTACGCAGCGCCTCGGACACGCCCTCGCGCAGCCTGGCCTGCTCGACGGCCGCGTCCACGGCCGTGCTCTGCACGCTGTCGAACGCCGCGGCCAGGTCGCTGACCTCGCTGGTCGCGTTCCGGCCCACCGTGATGGGCGGCGCCTCGGTCGCGATGTCCACGCTCTCGCCCTTGCGCAGCTTCGCCACGACGTCGGGCAGCCTGATCTCGGCCAGGTCCAACGCGGTACGGCGCAGCGCCCCCAGCTCGCGGGTGAGCCTGCGGCCGACCTTGATCGAGATGATGACGGAGAACACGACCGCGACCAGGCCGAGCAGGCCCGCTATGCCGGCCCGCACCAAGACGCCCACGCCCGCGGGCTCCATCCTGGCCAGCAGCTTGTCGCCGGTGCGCCAGACGGCGTCCCTGTACTCCTTCTGCACCTGCTCGGCCACGCCCCGCCAGAGCTCGACGTCCACCGGCTGGCCGGTGATGTAGCTCTCCAGCAGGTTCTCCATCGTGTTGTAGCGCGGAGAGTAGTACAGCTTCTCGAAGGGGGCCCGCAGCTCGGTGTCGAGGTTGGCCAGCGCCTTGGGGAACAGGTACGTCCTGGTGCTGTCGAGACCGGCCAGCATGTGGAGGTCGTGCATGCTGATTCGGCCGTTCGAGGCCACGATCAGCGCGTGCTCCCGGCTCAGGATCTCGCGTACCTCGTCGGCGGCGATCAGGCCCTGCGCCTGGAGCGCCAGCTCGAGGTCGGTGCTGACCGTCATCCGGGAGTAGAGCAGGTGGATCTCGTCGGAGATCTTCGCGTACTCGGTGACGAGAGTGCCGGGGGTGAGCTTGCGGTCGTCCACCTTGTGCCGGATGTCCGGTATCCGGTTGATCGCCTCGAACACTGTCTGGAGCTGGGTCTTCATGTCCTGCGTGAGCGCCGCCTGCGTGTCCTGGGCCATCGACTGCTCGCGCAGCGTCTTCCTGCTGTTGTCGACCTTGGCCCGCGCCTTGCTCAGCGCGTCGGGGGCCGTGATTGTGCCCGCCAGTTGCTCGGCGGAGGCCAGCCGTTCGGCCTGGAGGTTGGAGATCAGGCCGTCGGCGTGGTTGATGACGCCCGTCCAGATCGTCTCGACCTTGAGCAGGCTGAGCGCCTCCCCCAACGTGGTGCTCGCGGCGAAGCCCCAGAGCGCGATCAGGGAGATCAAGGGGATGACGAGCAGCGTCGAGATCTTGAATCTGATGGATCTGCCCGATGCCATGACACCTGCTCCCGGATAGAAGATCGCGGAGAGAATAGCACCCGAACAGATGGTTTTAAGATCGATTAGCGATAAATCTGTGATATGTCAGGAAATTCCTGCCTCCTGTGACTGCGAGGCGGGCCTAGGCCGCGCTCCTCCACGAGGCTCCCCCGAGGGCCGAACCAGCAGCTACACGATCTCCTTCACCGCCCCGGCCCCCGAACGGAACGAGCCGGCCGGCCGAGAGCCGCGGGCTCACCGTCGTCCAGAGCAGCCAGCCGGCCAGCACGCCCAGCAAGGCCACCTCGGCCCCGAGCAACAACCGCTCGACGAGCCCGATCATCACCCGCTCCCCCGGCATGGCCACGTACGTGATCGCCAGCAGCCCGAACCCCCCGGCCAGGGCCACCCACTCCACCACCCGCGCCACAGGCTTCCAGCGTTCGTCTGAGGCCAGCCGGGGCACCAGCAACGCCCCGGCGGCCGGCAGGCTGACGAACGCCACGACCGACACGTACCGGTGAACCTGAGCCGCCAGATCGAGGTCCGCCCCGATGGGCGTGGTCGGGACCAGAGCCGCCACCATGAGCGCCCCCGACCAAACCCCGAGCAACCACTCAGGCATCCCCCGCACCGGCGCCCCTGCCGCCCGCAGCCCCGCCAGCAGCGCCAGCGACCCGACCCCGAGCACTGCCATAGCGACCTCCGTGACGCCCCCGCGGTCAGACACGGCGTATTCGCTGATGGTCACATTGAGCGGGTCCAGGTAGGGGTCGGGCCCGAACTGCCCGGCCACGACGGCGACCACCGAGAACAGGATGGAGGCGCAGGCGATCAGGGGGTAGAGCCTCTTCACTGCGGTCATGAGCCCACTTTCCCGCCCGCGGGCCCCGTCCCACATCCGGCTCCACCCCGACCCACCCCTGACTCGACCCTGACCTCTGGCCGAAGCCGGGTGAGCCGCGCGGGGCGGCAGGCCTACGTGGAGGTGCCGCCCCGATACGACACCACCGCTACTGCTGGATGACCGACAGAATGTTGCCCGCCGGGTCCGTGAACCACGCGATGGGCGGCCCCTGGCCGCGGAGAACGCCCTTCGAGTCCACCGGGAACCCCTCGTAGCGCTCGAAGCGCACTCCCTGCGCCGTCAGCTCGTCCACCGCCTTGTCGATGTCCTCGACCGGGAAGTTGAGGATCGTGAACGTGGCCGGAGTGTGCGTGTCCTTCGGGTAGACGAGGATGTCGGTGCCGCCCGCGATGTGCAGGGTGAGCAGTCCGTGATCTTCCGAGACGCGCAGTCCCAGCGTCTCGCCGTAGAACCTCTTCGCCGCCGCGATGTCGTTCACCGAGAACCCGCTGAACGCCTTTGTGTTTTCGAACATGATCGCCTCACATGGCCGCGAGAGCGGCTTCACTGAGCTGGATGATCTGCACGTAGTTGCCGTCCGGGTCGATCGCGGTGGCGAACAGGCTGCCGTCACGGTCCTCGAGCGGCGCCAGCCACGACGCGCCCGCCTGCTCCATGCGGGCCGCGACGGCGCGGGCGTCGGCCACGTGGAAGTTCAATATCGTCCGGCCGGGCTCCGGATTCTTGTCGGTCACGTCCGACCGCGTGTCGATGAACAGGTAGAACTCACCGAACTTGAGCACTCCGTACTGCTGGACGTCGGTGTTCTCCTCCGGGTCGAGCGCGGTGACGTACCAGGTGCGCAGGCGCTCGGGGTTGGTGCTGGCGAGCAGCATGCCGCCGACGACGGGTCGCTTCATCGCGAACTCCTCTACTGGTGGATCCAGATCTCTTGCGGAGATGCAGACCAGGCGCGGCGCGAAAAGTCATCGGTGAGCCGGGCAAAAAATCGCCGCGCCGCGTGCCCGGGGTCTGCCAGGGCACGCGGCGCGGGGTTTCGGTCAGCAGAGCCGGTGGGGGCTCAGCCGGTGGTGAGCGTGAGGCCGTACACGCTCAAGATCTCATTTACGGGCTGGTGGTACGTCGTACCGCCGCTGGTGCAGTTGCCCGAGCCGCCCGAGGTCACGCCCTGGGCCTGGTTGCCCGAGATGAACGAGCCGCCCGAGTCGCCCGGCTCGGCGCACGCGCTGGTGCGGGTCAGGCCGGTGACGGTGCCCTGCGAGTACGTGACGGTGGCGTTGTGCTGCTGGATGGTTCCGCAGCGCCAGCCGGTGGTCGAACCGGAGCGGCAGATGGACGAGCCGACCGCGGCCTGGGTCGAGCCGCGGACGATCACGGTGGAGCCGCCCGAGCCGCGTACCCACGGCTGCGGGGTGTTGCCGGGGGCGGCGACCCAGGCGTAGTCGTTGCCCGGGAAGGACGCGCCCTGGAAGGTGCCCGTCGGGTTGGTGGTCCGGCTGCCGGCCAGGCGGCAGTGCCCGGCGGTGACGAAGCCGGGGGTGCTGCCCTTGGTGACGGAGAAGCCGACGCTGCAGCGGCTGGAGCCGATGTAGTACGGGGCGCCGCCGACGATGTTGATGTACGGCGTGGGCCGCTCGGCGGTCGCCGACACGCTGACCGCGTTACGATCCACGCGCGCGGCCGTGGCCAGCGCCTCCGCGGCCTCGACCGTGGGCGCCTGGACGGCGACGCTGTTGCTCTTCACGTCCACGTACCAGAGCGCGGCCGCGGCCCTGGCACGCCTCGGGGCCTGGTCGATCTGCCGCATGATCGCGTCGAGCTGGGCGAGGGACCGCGTGACCACGACCGGCTGCGCGCCCTGCGACTCGATGGTGGCGGTGGTGTTGGGGTCGGTGGTGGCGACCAGGAGCCTGGAGGCGTCGTCGTTCAGCCAGGCGCCGCCGTACGACGCGCCGAGCTGGGAGGTCAGCGTGGCCTCCGTGGCCGCGGCGCGTTCCTCGTTGGCCAGCCGGGTGAGCACCTGCTGCTCGGAGAGGCCGAGGTCCCGCTCCAACGCGTCGACCACGGCGGGAGGCGGGGTTGGGGAGGCGGATTGAGGTGCCGGGGCAGCTGCTGCGGGGCTGATGGGGGTGGCCAGGCAGGCGGCGAGGATGACGCCGCCCACCAGCGCACAGCGCTTACTCAACATGTGCACTCCTCGGGTGGGGGTGCTGTCAAGCTAACGTTTGCTACTGGCTCTGCCAGCATGCCAAAGAGCCTCTATTTCGGTGTTATGGGGGCTTTTTGGTCATGGGTCCGAATCGCGGATTTACCGCCTTAAAGGTGAGCGGATTGGTGGGTCGGTAGGGTCCCGTGGCTGGAGGTGTTCTCTGTGCGTAATGGTGTTCGTCATGTGCTCGGCGCCGGCGCAGGACTGCTGGCCACCCCGCTCATCGCGGCCGGTTTCATCGTCGGGATCGAGCGCTTTCGCGCCACGGCGGTCATGAGCGTCGATTGGACTGTGATGGCCGTGTTCATCGGCACATTGGTCCTCATCGGCGCTTTGGCGGGGTCGCGGATCTCACCGCTCGCCTCCTTGCTGCCGGGCCTCGCCTTCACCGGATTCATCGGGGCGGCCCTGGTGCGCATCGCCATGGGCGGCGACCACCGGATGGGATTCGACCAGGTGCCGAGCGAGTTTCTCGAGGGCTACATGTCCCTGCTCTACACCTGGTCGCTCCCCACGGGGTGCGTCCTGCTGGCCGCTTCGGCCTTCCCCTCACGCTGGCGGGGCGCCAGGACCGACCCGCCTCCGCCGCAGGAAGTCCCGGAGCCGCCGCCCCTGCCCAAGCGGATCCCGTCGTCGTCCCGCCACTGAGATCAGCAGGTACGGAAGGACCAGGATCGCGAACGTCGTGCCGTGCGACACGTACGACGAGGTCGCCCCGTAGACGACGTAGACCACCACCGTGACCAGATTCGTCCCCAACCCGGCGACAGAGGTCACTGTGGCCCGCGCCGTGCCCGTGATCCGCTCCTGGAGCCGCGCGCCGGCCAGAACCCCGGCCAGCTGGAACGCCCCGAACGCCACGGCGATCAGCCCGAAACCCGCCGGATGCCCCACGAGAGCCCCCGCGGCCATGGCCACCGCCCCCAGCGCGAGCAGGGGGGCGTACGCGGACACCACGCCGGACAGCAGGCCGCCCGCCGTGGCGCCGATCCAGACGAGCAGGATCAGCAGCGGAATGGTGGTCTTGGCCACGCCCGTCTCGGCCGCCAGGAAGGGGACGTACTCCTCCAAGGCCCCCCAGATCGCCGTCACGAGCGAGACCTGCAGGACGGCGTGCAACACCCCGGGGTCCGTGCGGGCCTCTGTGACACCCTCCCTCAATATCGCCAAATATCTGGACTTGGGCTGCTCAGTCCCCCGCGTCCTGCGCTCGGGCAGCGTCAGCGCCACAGCGGCGCACAGGGCGCAGGCCAGCACGCTGGCCGCCCCCACGGCGAGGTAACCCCCGGCGGCGAAGACGGGCACGGCCAGGCCGATGGCGAGCGCGTCCGCGACGAGGCCGACGGAGGTGGCCCGGCCCATGACGGTGACGTAGCGGGTCTCGAGCCCCCGACGCGAGAGCTCCTCGTACGACAGCGCCTCGAACGCGCCCGAGACGAGCGCCCCCTCGGCCCCCCACAACACGAACCCGAGCGCGAAGGCCCAGTACGAGGGGAACAGGACCCACAGCCCGAAGCCCAGGCCGGCCAGCAGCGGCCCCAGGCAGAGCAGCAGGCGCCTGGAGACCCTGTCGGCCCAGGCACCCGACGGGATCTCCAGCACCATGCCCGTCACCGACCAGATGACGAACAGGGACGAGGTCTCCGCTACCGATAACCCGGCGTCCGCGAACAGCAGCGTGTAAACCGGGTAGAGCAGGATGAACTCGCCGAGAAACGTGTAGACGTACAGCGAAGCGACAAGCATGAGGCCTTCCAGGGGACGAGTAGGGACTCCGAGTGCCTGAAAGCCTCGGAGGCCCGCGCGCCCCGCGCCGGCCCTTGGTTATGGATCAATGTCGCCAGGTCATGCCGACGAGTCTAGCCGCATGAGCCCTTCGACGCGGGTGCGGAACGGGCGGCGTTCCAGCGCCTCCACCATGGCCCGCAGCATGTCGGCCAGCGGCACCGGCAGCTCCTCGTCCAGCTCCCGCATCGCTCGCTCGGTCGCCGCCCACTCGGCCTCGATCGCGGGAAGCGCGGCGCGGGCCTTGGAGGTGAGGTGGACGATGCGGTGGCGGGCATCGGCGCCCTTCTCCAAGGTGACGAAGTCGTGGCGGCGCATCTGGATCACGGTCTGGCTGGCCGCCGAGTGCGTGACGCCGATGGCCTCGGCCAGGTCGCGGATGGCCATCGGGCCCCGCGCCACCAGCGTGCGCACGACCGGGGAGAAGCGGGGGCGGTATTCGGGCATGCCGAGGTCCGCGTAGATGTCCGCGATGGCGCCGTCCATCAGCTCGTGAACGTGGCGCATCAGCGTGCCCAGGGAAATCATAAGGGCTAATATAACAGCGCTGTTAGACAAGAAGGGATGAGCGCATGGATCCGTACGACAAGGGGATGCTCGACGTCGGCGACGGCAACCTCGTGTACTGGGAGGTGGCGGGCAATCCGGCGGGCAAGCCGGCCGTGGTCGTGCACGGCGGGCCCGGCTCAGGAGCGGGGCCCGGCTGGTACCGGCACTTCGACCTCGACACTTACAAGGTGGTGCTCTTCGACCAGCGGGGCTGCGGCAGGAGCACGCCGAACGTCGGCGACTGGGCGGTGAGCCTCGACGCCAACACCACGCATCACCTGGTCGCGGACATGGAGCTGCTGCGGGAGCACCTCGGGATCGGCAAGTGGATGCTGTTCGGCGGGTCGTGGGGCGCGACGCTGGGGCTGGCGTACGCCGTACGACATCCGGAGAGGGTCTCTGAGGTCGTGCTGTTCGGAGTCGGCACCACCACCAGGCGCGAGGTGGAGTGGATCACCCGCGAGATGGGCCGGGTCTTTCCCGAGGAGTGGGAGCGGTTCAGGGACGGCGTGCCCGAACAGGACAGGGACGGGAACCTGGCCGACGCCTACGCCAGGCTGATGGAGCATCCGGATCTCGCGGTGCGGGAGAAGGCGGCGGTCGACTGGTGCGAGTGGGAGGACCGGCACGTACAGCTGCGCTCAGCGCTCGAGCGGGATCCGAGGTACGACGACCGGGACTTCCGCGTCACGTTCGCACGCCTGGTCACCCACTACTGGCGGCACGCCGCCTGGCTGGGGGACGACGAGCTGCTGCGGGGCGTGGTGGGGCTGGGGCACGTTCCCGGAGTGCTGGTGCACGGGCGGCTGGACGTGAGCACGGCATTGGAGACCGCATGGAAGCTGTCGCGGGCGTGGCCCGGCTGCGAGCTGATCATGGTCGACGACGCCGGCCACGGCCCAGGGCTGGCCGACACGCTCGCGGCCGTGACCGGCAGGATGGCTAAGCAGACTTAGCCTCCGGCAGCGGGACCCACTTGTGCGCCCACGTCACGAGCTCGTCCAGCACGGGCCGCAGCTCCTGCCCCATCTCGGTCAGGTGGTATTCGACCCGCACGGGCGACGTGGCCAGCACGCGGCGCTCGATGAGCCCGGCGGCCTCCAGCTCGCGCAGCCGCCGGGCCAGCATCGTGTCGTTGATGCCGGGAATGGCCGCCTTGAGGTCGGCGTAGCGGTGGGCGCCCTTGAAGATCATGTGGATCAGCGCTCCCGACCAGCGGGCGCCGATCAGCTCCAGGGCGATGTGGAAGCGAGTGCACACCGAGTTGAGACTCACGAGAAGATCCTAGCATTTGCTCAGGAAGGTAAAGCTACTCAATAATGTTGAGCAGATGTCTTACCGAGCACAGGAGTTGAAAAATGAACAGGCCCGTTCTGCAGATCATCGTCGCGAGCACCCGTCCCGGTCGCGCCGGCCGTTCCATCGCCGACTGGTTCCAGGGCAAGGCCGTGGACTCGGGACTCTTCGAGGTGGAGCTGGTCGACCTGGCCGAGGTCGGGCTGCCGTTCCTGGACGAGCCCAACCACCCGCGGCTCAAGCAGTATGTGAACGCTCACACCAAGGAGTGGAGCGCCACCATCGACCGGGGTGACGCGTACGTCTTCGTGACCCCGGAGTACAACCACAGCTTCAACGCCGTGCTGAAGAACGCCCTCGACTACCTGCACCACGAGTGGCACCACAAGCCGGCCGGGTTCGTCAGCTACGGAGGGGTCTCCGGCGGCACCCGCGCCACGCACAGCCTGCGCCAGGTGGTCAGCACGCTGAAGATGGTCCCGGTGCTCGAGGCGGTGAACATCCCGTTCTACTCGCAATTCATCGGCGAGGACGGCAAGGTGCACGCCAACGAGGTCATGGAGTCCGCGGCCGACGACATGCTCGCCGAGCTGGCCAGGCTGGCCGGCGCGCTGCGCCCGGTACGTCAGGGCTGAGCTACGCTGCGGGACGTGGCGCTGGCTGTGAGTGTGGTGGTCCGATACCGCAAGGCGGTGACGTACGGCGTGCACGCGCTGCTCGCCGCCCTGGAGACCGCGGGGGTCGAGCACGAGCTGAGACTCGGGACGACCCCCGAGGAGACCGCCGAGCACATCTCCGCCAGCGGGGCCGACCGGGTGCTGGTGCTGTGGTCGTTCTACTCGCCGGACGCCGAGGCCATGGCAGCCGAGCTGGCCACGGTCAGGTCACTGAGCGGCGGCCGCGGGCTGCACATCGCCGGCGGCGTGCACGCCACGGCCGAGCCGCAGCAGGTCATCGACGCGGGCTGGGACCTGGCGGGGATCGGCGAGGGCGAGTCCACGATCATCTCCCTCGTCCGGGCTCTCCAGCGGGACGAGCCGCTCACCTCGGTCCCGGGCCTGGCGATCAAGGACGGTGACGGCGTCGCGCTGCGCACCAGGCCGGCGCCGCAACTCCCGCTCGACGCGTTCCCCTCGTTCCTGGGCAGGAAGGGACCGATCGAGATCACCCGCGGCTGCCGCTACACGTGCCGCTTCTGCCAGACGCCGTTCATGTTCGGCGGGCAGTTCCGCCACCGCTCGGTCGCCAGTGTGCGCGAGCACGTGCGCGGGATGGTCGCCAGGGGCCTGCGCGACATCCGGTTCATCACGCCGACCTCGCTCTCGTACGGCTCCCCAGGGCCCGATCCCGACCTCGGCAAGGTGGAGGAGCTGCTGGCCGGGGTCAAGGAGGAGCTGCCGCCGGACGGCCGGGTGTTCTTCGGGAGCTTTCCTTCAGAGGTACGCCCCGAGCACGTCACGCCCGAGGCCATGCGGCTGCTCAAGCGCTATGTGGCCAACGACAACCTGATCATCGGCGCCCAGTCGGGCTCCGACAAGGTGCTGGCCGCCTCCGGGCGCGGCCACGACACCTCGCCGGTGCGCGACGCCGTCAGGATCGCGATCGAGCACGGCTTCCGGCCGAACGTCGACTTCATCTTCGGCATGCCGGGCGAGACCGAGGAGGACCAGGGCCAGTCGCTGGAGCTGGCCGCCGACCTGGCAGAGCTGGGCGCCCGCATCCACACCCACACGTTCATGCCGCTGCCCGGCACGCCGTGGCGGGACGCCGAGCCCGCGTTCATCCCGCTGGCCACCATGAGCGAGCTCGACCGGCTGGCACAGCGCGGGGACGCCTACGGGCACTGGCGCAAGCAGGCCGAGCACGCCGCACGGCTGGCCGAGACGGCCAAGGCGTACCCGCGGCGGACGCGGCGGCGGCGCACCGGCTAGTCGTCCTCGTCAAAGGTGTGCAGCACCCGCTCGAACGCGTCGCTCACGGGCCGCAACGCCTGTGCGAAGGCATTGACCAGCGGACCGAAGATCTCCGTCATCTCGGTCATGAAATCGGGACTCTTGTCCTCGGGAGGCGCCCAGCGCATGGCGTCCGCGCTCAGCGTCTCCCACTCGTCGACGACGCCGTCGATGGCGTCGAGCACATGGTCAGGATCGGTTGGCATGACCGTTCTCCGTGGAAGAAGGGCCGTATACAACCCACGGTACTTCAGGCCTGGATCGAGACCCCCACTCCGCCACGAGTCTGCGCGCCGAACCTCTCCTTGTCGGCGCCCAGGTCGAGCGGACGGATGCCGGCGCGCGCGGCGAGGATCTCGTCGGTGAGCAGCGAGGCCGGCACCAGCCACGACACCTCGAACTCCAGCCCGTCGGGGTCCTTGGCGTACAGCGCCTTCGTGGTGCCGTGGTCGGACGCGCCCACCAGGGCGCCCAGCTCGGTCAGCTTGGCCGCGACGCGCTCCAGCTCGTCGAGGGTGTCGACCTCCCACGCCAGATGGTAGAGGCCGACGGACGTGCGCCCGGCCGGCGAGGGCTCCGCGCTCGCGCCGATCTCGAACAGGCCCAGGTCGTGGTCGTTCGTCGAGCCGGGAGCCTGCAGGAAGGCGGCGCCCCGCATGCCCATCACGATCTCGAAGCCGAGGGCCTCGCGGTAAAAGGCGACGCTGCGTTCCACGTCACGGACGTAAAGGACCGCGTGGTTGAGTCGCTGGACAGGCATGGTTTTCCCCTTTCAGCCGAGTCCCTCGCTAAGTATATGAGCGTTCAACTAAATTGACCCCGTGACGAGATGGCTGGATGCGGACGAACAGCACACCTGGCGGAACTTCCTGGCGGCGACCCAGCTCATCAACGAGACGCTCGACCGCCAGCTCCAGCGGGACGCGAGCATGCCGCACACTTACTACATGATCCTCGTTGCGCTCTCCGAGGCGCCCGAGCGGTCGATGCGGATGAGCGAACTGGCCGCCAGGGCGCAGAGCTCCCAGAGCCGTCTCTCGCACGCCGTCGCCCGCCTGGAGGAGCGCGGCTGGGTCCGCCGCGAACGCTGCCCCGCCGACCGGCGCGGCAACCTCGCCGTGCTCACGGACGACGGGTTCGCCGCGCTGGCCGCCGCGGCGCCCGGGCATGTGGAGGAGGTACGGCGGAGCCTGTTCGACGTGCTGACACCCGAACAGGTACGCCGGCTCGACGAGATTTGCGTCGCGGTGCGGAACACGCTGGAGGGATAGTGAGAAACTGTCGGGCCGAGGCCGTACCGTTCTCCGGGTACCCGACGAAGGAGAGGCCGATGCACGACACCGATGAGGCGCTGTTCAGGGCGGTCCACGGCATTGCCGGGCGGTTCGCCGGCCAGCCCGTGCCCGTGGTGATGGAGGCGCTGCTGCGCCACCTTCCCAAGGCCCCCGGCCTCGAGGTGGCGGAGATCCGCAAGATCGCCGAGGAGATCAGCGTCGGACGTGATCCCTCGGGCTTGTGAACAACTGATCAGCAGGGGAGCATCGAGACATGTACGAGCCAACCCCTGAAGATCGATTCACCTTCGGTCTGTGGACGGTCGGCTGGCAGGCGCGCGATCCGTTCGGGGACGCCGCTCGGGCGCCCCTCGACCCCGTCGAGAGCGTGCATCGGCTGGCCGAACTCGGGGCCTACGGCGTCACATTCCACGACGACGACCTGCTCGCCGTGCAGCCCGATCGCGACCGGGCGATCGCGGCCTTCCGGAAAGCGCTTGCCGAGACCGGGCTGAAAGTGCCCATGGCCACCACCAACCTGTTCACACACCCCGTCTTCCGCGACGGCGCCTTCACCAGCAACGACCGTGACGTGCGGCGACACGCCCTGCGCAAGGTCATGCGCAACCTCGACCTGGCCGCCTCCCTGGGCGCCACCACCTACGTGTGCTGGGGCGGCAGGGAGGGTGCCGAGTCCGATGCGGCCAAGGACGTACGCTCGGCGCTCGGGCGCTACAAGGAGGCCATCGACCTGCTCTGCGGCTATGTGCGCGAGCACGGCTACGGCATCCGCTTCGCTCTCGAGCCCAAGCCCAATGAGCCGCGCGGCGACATCCTGCTGCCGACGATCGGGCACGCGCTGGCCTTCATCGGCGAGCTGGAACATCCGGAAATGGTGGGGCTCAATCCCGAGGTCGGCCACGAGCAGATGGCCGGCCTCAACTTCGTGCACGGCATCGCGCAGGCGCTGTGGCACGGCAAGCTGTTCCACATCGACCTCAACGGCCAGCACGGGCCGCGGTTCGACCAGGACCTGGTCTTCGGCCACGGCGACGTGATGAGCGCGTTCTTCCTGGTCGACCTGCTGGAGCACGGCGGCTACGACGGGCCGCGCCACTTCGACTACAAGCCGTCGCGTACGGAGGACCCTTCGGACGTGTGGGTGTCGGCCGTCGCCAACATGCGGACGTACCTCATCCTCCGTGAGAAGGCACGGGCCTTCCGGGCCGACCCCGAGGTACGAGACGCACTCAGGGCCTCCCGCGTCGAGGAGCTCGGCCTGCCCACGCTCAACCGCGGCGAGACACTGGCCGATCTGGCCTACGACGACTTCGATCCTGAGGTCGCCGCCGCGCGCGGATACCATTTCACGCATCTCAACCAGCTTGCGCTGGAGCACTTGTTAGGAGTTCGTGGGTGACGCTGGTCGCTGGGGTCGATTCCTCGACACAAAGTTGCAAGGTCGTCATTCGTGACGCGGAGACGGGCGCGCTGGTGCGGCAGGGCCGCGCGCCGCATCCCGACGGCACGGAGGTCCATCCGTCGCACTGGTGGTCCGCGTTGCTGCGGGCCATCGAGGAGGCCGGCGGGCTCTCCGACGTGCTGGCCATCAGCGTGGCGGGGCAGCAGCATGGCATGGTCTGCCTGGACGAGTCCGGAAATGTCGTACGCGACGCTCTGCTCTGGAACGACACCCGCTCCGCCCAGGCAGCCACCGACCTGATCGCAGAGCTGGGCGGGCCGCAGGCCTGGGCCTCCGCGGTCGGCTCGGTGCCGGTCGCCTCGTTCACGGTGACCAAGCTGCGGTGGCTGGCCGAGAACGAGCCGGGCAACGCCGCCCGTACTGCCGCGGTCTGCCTGCCGCACGACTGGCTCACGTGGCGCCTGGCCGGCGCGCTCGCCTCGGGGACCTTCTCCCCCGACGCTCCTACGCCACCGATCGACCAGCTCACCACGGATCGGGGGGACGCCTCGGGGACGGGCTACTGGTCGCCGGCGACGGGGGCGTACCGCACGGATCTGCTGAAGCTGGCGTTCGGGGCGGTCCCGCTCCTCCCCCAGGTGCTGGGTCCGACGGACGCGGCCTTCGAGGGGGGCGCGGTCATGATCGCACCGGGGACGGGCGACAACATGGCGGCCGCACTCGGAGTGGGCGCCCGGCCTGGTGACGTCGTGGTTTCGCTGGGCACCTCCGGCACGGTGTTCGCGGTCGCGGAGTCGGCCAGCGCCGACCCCACGGGCGCGGTGGCCGGGTTCGCCGACGCGACCGGGCACTTCCTGCCGCTGGTGTGCACGCTCAACGCCGCCCGGGTGATGGACGCCGCCGCCCGCATCGCCGGTGTGAGCCTTGACGAGCTGAGTGATCTGGCCCTCCAGGCACCGCCGGGTGCGGGCGGGCTGACGCTCGTGCCGTACCTGGAGGGCGAGCGCACCCCCAACCGCCCCACCGCGACGGGCTCCGTCCACGGGCTGACCCTGGCCACCTCCACCCCCGCCCACCTGGCACGCGCGGCCATCGAAGGCATGCTGTGCGGCCTGGCCGACGCTCTCGACGCGCTGGGCACGAAGCCCGAGCGGGTGCTGCTGATCGGCGGCGCGGCCCGTTCGGAGGCGGTCCGCCGCATCGCCCCCACGATCTTCGGCGCCCCGATCACGGTGCCGCCCCCGGCCGAGTACGTCGCCAACGGCGCCGCGTACCAGGCCGCCACGCTGGTCACTTCGCCGGAGTGGCGGTCGGAGGAGACGGAGACGTACGAGGGGGAGGCCGTTCCGGAAATCCGCCACCGCTACGCCCGCGCCACCTCCCACATCCTCGACTGACAGCACCTTGTGGCCCCGACGCCCACCGGGCGCTCGGGGCCCTGAACCTGTCAGTAGATCCACAGTTCAAACGGTGAAACGTGGGGTGCGGACCCCTCGCTGCGCCAGTTCCAGTCACCGGCGCTCCGCTCCAGACCTACCAGCGACCGCGAGGCCCGGTACCTCCCCACCTCCGCCTGTGTCCGGAAACTTGGGCAGGTGGTCCGCGAGCAGCAGCCGAAGTCGATCCCTCCTGCCTCGGCGCGGCGGTCGGCCTGGGCCTGTCTCAGAGACTGGGCGAACTCGTCACGGGACGTCTCCGCCGGTAGTTCCGCGGGTGTAGCATCACGCTTGTTACGTAACAAACGTTTCGCATCCCGGAGAGGCATGTGCCCAAGCAGGTCGATCAGGCCGAGCGCCGTCAGGCGATGTCCGAAGCCGTGTGGCGGGTCGTCGCGGAGCGCGGCATGGACGGGCTGACCATGCGGGCGGTCGCCGACGCGGCCGGATGCACGACCGGCATGGTGACCCACTACTTCCGCGACAAGAAGGCGCTGATGGCCCACGCCAGATCCGTCATGCACGACCGCATGGCCCACCGCGTCGACGCGCTCGCCGCCGAGGGCACCGCCCGCGAGACACTGCGGTCGGTGTGCGAGCAGGCATTGCCGCTGGATGACGAACGGCGTCTGGAGACCGTCGTGTGGATGCACTTCCAGCTCTCCGCCCGCGCCGATGCCGAGCTGCTCAACCTGCATGCGTCGGCTCACGCCTCCTGGGTCCGCCGCCTCACCGGCCTCATGCGCGCCGCTCTCGGCCAGCCGGAGCCCACGGACCTGGAAGAGCGGGTCCAGAGTCTGGTCGCCTGCCTGGACGGCCTGGCGCTGAACGCCGTGGCCGATCCCAGCGCCTACCCGCCCGAGCTCCTGCGCCGCGTCCTTGCGACTCACCTCGACCTGGTCCTCGCAACCCCGGAAGGAACCGCGCACCCATGACAACCGCCGACTTGTCCATCACCTCTGCCACGAGCGACGATCCCAGGATCAGGCGGTTGGTCCGCGACCTGGACGCCGACCTCGCCAGTCGCTACCCCCACGACACCGGTGGCACCGGGGCCAACCTCGACCCGGCCATCCGCTTCCTGCTCGCCGAGTTCGACGGCCGGCCAGTCGGTTGCTGCGCCATCCAGCCCTTCCCCGACGGCGCCACTGAGCTCAAGCGCATGTATGTGACCCCCGCGGCCCGCGGCCGCGGTATCGCCAGACGGCTGCTGGACGAGGCCGAACGCATCGCCACCACCCTCGGCCACCCCGAGATCCGCCTGGAGACCGGTATCCACCAGCCCGAGGCCATCGCGCTGTACACCCGCGCCGGCTACACGATCATCCCCAACTATCCGCCCTACCAGCACGAACCGCTCAGTCGCTGCTATGCCAAGCTGCTGTCCTGACCCGGTCTCGTAGGCGCCCCGCCACCTGTCCGCGTCAGAACTGATCGTGAGTGCGCCAGTGACGGGTGACGAGATACTGGATCGCCCAAGACATGGAGCGACGGTGTGTTCGCGGCGCTTCAGGACCCTCGCAAGGAGGTCGTGAGCATCCGCAACCTGTTCTTCGACAAGATCGCGTCACGGCATTCCCCTTCTGAAATCCCGTTGAGAACGGTGCGCGCGACACGCTTTCATAAGATCAACGAGCAGAAGGAAAAAGACCGTGGTGAACTGTGCCGGAACATAAGGAGCCCAGGCCATCCAACACGCGCCAGGTCGGAGACCGCCTCAAACTTCATCGGCACCGTCTCCGAGCCGATGGCCGAGACTACAGAGTGATCACACTTCGCCCCGGCACCAGAGCCCGATTCTCCACGAACTTCTACCACGGGACCTGGCATATCCTCTCCGATCCGCACGGCGCGCTGCTCCTCAGCCGCCTGCTGTGGGCCTGTCCTTTCAACGGCAACCTGACACGGTTGTGGTCATTGATCGTCGATTCATCGACCCCAACCCATTCGACGCCGAACAAGGCGACCCCATCGCTCTCGTTCCAGCCGACCTGACGCATCTGCCGGCGCGGACCGCCCGGCACCTCGGCCGGCGCGCCGCCGTACCGGGGACCATGTCCGGAACTGTCCGGTGGCATACCTGGGGCCTCGACGTGGCAGTCAACGAGTGGCGCACTCAGCGGGCCGACGGCACTTGGTGGCGGCGATGGCGCCCAGAGGAAGATATTCGGGCCGCCGAGGTAACACGGCTGGATGGGCTGCTCAACGTACGGGCCTCATCTTCTTTGCTCCGCCGCTGGGCGGTCTACGTGGCCACGATGCATGACTATGTAGACGGGGGCATGTCGTACACCGAGTTGGACGGCCCAAAGTGGGAACCCTGCCGGAGCGACGGCGAGGTGCAGACCTTCCACGATTACCATCAGCGAGTGTCCGTCGCCAAGATCTCCCGTAGAGAGGTGCTTGCCGCCGAGAACACACCCTGCGAACCTGCGGAACTCCGGCCCCTGATCTGGAGTCGCAACGACGCCGTCCGAAGCCGTCGTTGATAGCCGCGAGGTGCTCAGAACTCTGGCATGAAGTCCGGCATCGGGTAATCAAAGAGCCCAGGCCACGTACGAAGATCAGCCATCGTCAGGCGTTCGTGAGGGTGGCATGAGTACGCGCGCGTCTGCTTCCAGCATTTGAGATCACTCGCACATGGTCAAGAGGCGACTGACGCTCTGCTCAGGTTCTTCTCCCTCTGTGTGGAGGACTGTCGTTGCGAGAACGCGGTTTCCAGGATCGTGCACCCACTGGCAGAGAAAGTCGTGCCCGTCCCTGCTGATCCAGTCGGTTCCCTTCGTCGCGAGACTGCGCTGCCGCAGAACCTGAACGGATCGTTCATGGTCAGGGGAGGGCAGCACAAGCACCACATGGTCGACAGGGCGAAGCGCGGCCCGAACACGCCGGAACAACTCCGGCTGCGTGTAGTGGCTGTGGCCGGCCCCCAGGGAAATGATCGTGCCTGGGTGGTCAGCCACGATGCGTTCCACAGCATGAGCACGCGCTGGTTCCCACTCATGTTCGGCTGCGACTCTGCCTACGGCCTGGATTCGGTCACGCAGCTTGTCCATGCTCCATCCCACCTCGGCGTAATAGCTCTCACCGAGTGCGTCCACGTCGACAAAGCTTCTTCCTGTCGCTGAGGCCAGTCCGTTCCCAAGAGTGCTCTTTCCTGCCGCGGCCGGACCGATGAGGATCATCCACGGGGCTGTCTGCATTCGTACATTCTCATCTGACGGGTCGATGAGGACGACTGACCGATCCCACGCCCGCATCCGGGCCATCGGCGAGCGTGTCATCGTGACGCTGAAGACCTGGAAGGTACTGACCAAGCTGCGCTGCCGCCCCGCCGCGCGACCGCGCTCGTGCAGGCCATCCTCGTCCTACGGTTCATCGAAGAAGACCGCTGCTCAAGACGAAAAGACTCCTTGACAAACAATGCGGTCGGGACTCGTTGTGTCGGGCAACCGTTCCAGAAGATGAGTCTCCAGATCCTCGCCGACGATCCCGTTGTCGCAAACGCCGGTCCATCACGACAGGACCGCTTCCCGCCGGCTCAACGAAGGTCGGTGGTGCGTGGAGTCGTGTGCTCGGACAGCCTAGGCGATGCCCGGTACGGCCACCCGGGTCGTGCGCACTTGGCCGGTCCGGTCAGGGCCGAACATGTTCTCGACCCCAAGCCACTGGGCCGCCATCACGAACAGTGTCCTACGGTCCGCGCCGCCCAGTGCGCAGGCGAAACAGCTCAGCCCCTCAGGGACCACGACCTGCCCCAGTATCTCGCCGCCCTCCCGGACCCGTACGCACCGGCCCATCGAGGCGGCCCAGACCGCGCCCTCGGCATCCAGGCAGATGCCATCCGGGCCGGTTTCCAGCTGAGCCCACACCCGCCGGTTGGACAGGCCGCCGTCGGCGGCGATGTCGAAGGCGGTCAGCCGGGAGGCGAACGACTCCGCCACGATCAGCGTGCCGCCGTCCGGCGTCACCACCATGCCGTTGCCGAACTCGATGCCGTCGGCCACCTGCCGGACCACCCCGTCCGGGGTGACCAGCGCGATCAGCCCGGGAACGAACGGCCCGCCGCCCATGAAATCGAAGTCGCTGCCGTTGACATAGGTGAAGCCGCGGCGATCCACCACGATCTCGTTCCAGCCCTTGGCGATCGGGCCCAGGTCCGCGTAAGGCACCAGCGCACCATCCCGCTCTTGGCGCAGCAGCAGCGCCTCGGGCCCCTGCACGACCAGCAAAGTGCCGTCCGGCAGCCAGTCGATGCTGAACGGAACAGTGGTCGGCACCCGCATCATCACTTCGCCGGCGCCGTCGGTGTCGAGGGCGATGATCTCCTGAGTCCCCCAGTTCGAGAACCACAGGCGGTCCTCGTGCCACCGCGGCGATTCGCCGATCGCAAGCCCGCTCAACAGGATGCTCGTGTCAGACATTGCTCTGCTCCTCCAGGTCGATCTCGCGGCTCGGCCGGCCTGTCCGGCCTTCTGCTCTCCATACGAGCCGCACCCCCGCAGATCGACACCTCGCAGAAAAATGACAGACATGCTTTCTGATCAGGAGGATGTCCCCGCCAGTCCCGCGAGGACCACACTGACGAATCGTCCCTCTCGTGCGACTGCACGGCGTCGGCCACATCACGCACGCCGATCGTGGTCTGCGGCCGGTCCCTTGCAGCGGGTAAAAGGGGATGAACCTCTCCAGGTTCAGTGCGAGGCTGGGCTCGTGAGCGACACGCAAACCGTGGTCCTGGTCGAGGGAGCCAGTGACAAGTCGGCCATCGAAGCGTTGGCCGAACGCCGCGGCCGGAACCTCGAGGCCGAAGGCATCTCCCTGGTGGCGATGGGCGGTGCCACGAACATCGGAACGTATATCGGCAGGTTCGGCCCTCCCGGTCGCAATCTCCGGCTGGCCGGTCTGGTCGACGTCGGGGAGGAAGGTGACTTCCGGAGGGGTCTCGAGCGCGCCGGCCTTGGATCCGATCTGGAGGCGCTCGGATTCTTCGTGTGCGTCGCTGACCTGGAAGACGAGCTGATCCGCGCCCTCGGCACCGCCGCGGTTGAGCGCGTTGTCGATGCCGAGGGCGACCTCCGCTCATTTCGCACGCTCCAGAAGCAACCCGCATGGCGCGGGGGCAGCACTCACGACCAGCTGCGCCGGTTCATGGGATCAGGCAGTGGCCGCAAGATCCGCTACTCTGGCCTGCTCGTAGCGGCACTCGATCTCGATCGCGTGCCGCGGCCGCTGGATATGCTGCTGGACCACCTATCAGGCAGTCGGAGACGGTGATTTTGTCATCGCCGGATGAGGCAGATTCGTTGGCGAACCAGCGGGCGCTTAGCTACGACGATCTTGAGTGACCTGCGTAGTTGCTGTTCAGGATGCTGATCGTGTCCCCTGTGACGCCCCACCATTCTCCCTGCTTTCCCATCCGATCGGGCACGCCATAGGCCCTCTCTTGTGGTCGTTTCGGGCGCTCAACTACTCTCATCCCACCTTGAGGGAGGGAGGCGGCAAGTGACCGTAAGGCGCGCGCGTTTCGTTCTGATGTGGATCGGCTGCCTGGTTCTCGTTCCCAGCGTCCTTCTAGAACGATACGCACAGGATGCCAGAGAGAAGGCCAGATATAGCGAATACTGGACACTCGTGCAAGAGAAACAGTATTTCGGAAGCACGCCGCACGCTGATGCGTCCCATGAGCCTCTGATAATTAGTGGATGGAAGGGCATTGGCCTTGGCGCTCTCTGGATTCTGGCCGCTATAACGTGTTTCTTCCTCGCTCGGCCTCCGATGGACCTCACGCCATCCATAAGGAAACCGAGGAAGTCCGGTACGGGCACACTTTCGCGGACGGTCTGCAAGCGTTTTCTGCTCACTAACGGCCTCCCATAAGGCCTGGAAGCCCCGTAGATTTCGGACGTTAGCCAATGAAACCCCGGACCCTGGCCGAGGCGGCGCAGATCATGGAACGCCTCGCCGACTCCTGAGCACCTTTCGAAATGATCTCTGACAGGAGAATCGGAGATTTTGGCCCCGGATGGGCGGTAAACCCAAACCGCATCAGCAGCTCGAATCTGCTGCGGGTCCGGCCACCACCTGGCAGCGGCCGAACCCGGGCGTTAGTACTCCGCCGCAGTTTGTGGCCCTGGAGTGCCATGGCCGCCAAGGGGTCGGTCAGCTCGGCGGTACGACGTCGATGATGACGTTGCCGATCTTCTTCCCGGTCTCCACGTAGCGGTAGGCGTCGACGATCTGGTCCAACGGGTACCGCCGGTCGATGACCGGCTTGAACTGTCCGGACTCGATCAGCTCCCGAAGATGCCACACCATCTCCCGGTCATTCCTCGGGATGGGGAACTTCACCTTCTTGCCGCCGAGCAACGGCGTGACCAGCGGCAGGATCACGTTCTGACACCAGGGCCCCAGCTCGGAGGACAGGTACGCCCCACCCGGCTTCAGCAGCCCCTTGCAGCGGCCGAACGTGCTCTTGCCGACCGCGTCGAATACCGCGTCGTAGGCCTGCGCGTCCCTGGTGAAGTCCTGGGCCGTGTAGTCGACGACCCGGTCGGCGCCCAGGCTCCGCACCAGCTCCAGGTTCGCCGTGTCACACACTGCGGTCACCGTGACGCCGAGGCTCTTCAGCAGTTGCACCGCCGCCGAGCCGATCGCACCGGTCGCCCCATGGACGAGAACGTCCTGCCCGGGCCGGATCCCGCTCGTCCTGATGAACGAGAGCGCATAATGCGAACCTTCGGTGCCGGGAGCGGCCTCGGCGAAGGTCGCGTCCGCCGGCATGGTCGCGATCATGCCGTCTTCGGGAACCGACAGGTACTCGGCGTGCGTTCCGAACGCGCCCTCGTTGTACCCGAATACCCGCTCGCCCACGGCGAACGACGTGACGCCGCTGCCGACCGCCTCCACCACCCCCGCGAACTCGGTTCCGAGGACCCTGCGCCGCGGCTGGGTAAGGCCGATGATCATCCGCATGAAGAAGGGCTTGGCCGCTCGGTAGGCACAGTCCGTCCGGTTCACCGTCGTTGCATGCACCCTGACCAGAACGTCCTTGTCCCCGACCGAGGGCTCATCCACCTCGGCGATCCGAACCACGTCCGGCGGGCCGTACCTGGAATGAACCGCTGCCTTCATGGACGAAACCTACCTAACCGAAACAGCGGCACCAAGGCCCATTTGTGCTGCTGTCGTGTCAGAGCCTCAGCACCTCCTCCACCACGGTCCTACACACGGTCCCCATTGCAGCCTTTAAGAGAGCAGAGCTCTACCACTCTCGTAGGGGACTCAACGGGACAGTGTGACGATCCCTACCGGTAAACGCGGCCGCCCCACCCGCTTCTCCACACTTTCGAGAAGAACACGCCGTGCCCGACCCCTGCGGCTGCGGCGCAAAGCATGCCGACGTTGTAATACCACTCCGCATTACGACAGGCGTAGAAGAAGAATGCGGCCGCCAAGAGGAACACGAAGGCATACCATCCGACGCGGGACCAGCCAAAGAACGGATGGTCTCGCTCGCGCCCGAATTTCACGTCCTTGTACGCCTTGACCATCACAAGGCCCAGTCTATAGAGCAGGGCAGCGAGGAGAAGACCGGCAAGTGGGTTCGCCCACCATACGTAAATAGAACCATCCAGTAATCCCAGATAGTAGTCGCGAAGGACGGCAGGAAGCGCTGAGACCCAAGGCACAGCCTGCTCTCGAATCCAGGGCCCGCTTACTGGGTCTGAAACGGTGAACTGAAAGACCGCTATCCCAAAGGCCAAGACACCTAAGACAAAGCCGACTACCTGCCACGTGCGCGACACATGGTCTCCCGATGCGGTCTACGTAGCTGCCCAGGCGGAGATCCTTATCAGCTATCGTAACGCCCCCAGCCGTGTCTCGGATGCTGCCCGAGCACTAACTGAATGAGACGATCGTAGGGCCGCCGACTGACGGCCCCCTACATATCCCATATGCCTCTTATGTACCGTTGACGCTTGGACGCACGAGCGCGCAGCGACCTTGTCGGAGTCTTGGACTGGGTCTGAACAGCCGCCGAGCGAGTCAATAACGACAAGCCGAGCTACGTCTGCTACAAGCGGCCCTGCTTCAAGGACTCCACCGGACACATGGAGAAGCGCCCCAAGCGCACAGGCGGCGGATTGATCTTCCGCCAACGCAAGGGCAAGCTCACCCTCCAGCGCCCACCCGAGCTGCTCGCCCAACTCGAGGCACACCGCGAGATACAGGACACCGGGCGCGACAAAGCTCAAGACCTGTGGGATGAACACGAATTGATGTTCGCCACCAAGCACGGCACTCCCATAGAGCGCACCGAGGACTGGACGCTGGAAGGCCATGCACAAGCAGGCCGGCGTCCGAGTGCACGACGCCCGGCACACGGCCGCAACGCTCCTCACCGAGCAGGGTGTGAACATCCGGGTGGTCCAGCAGGTCCTCGGTCACACGCGAGTGACCACCACCGAGCGCTACACCCACGTATCCACACCCTTGATGCGCGATGCAGGGGAGCGGCTCGCCTCCACTCTCTGAGGAAATCCCCAGCCGTTCCAACTACGACGCCCTCGAAGATCAAAAAGGCCCTCTCCCCGTTCAAGGGAGAGGGCCTTCCGCCTGCGGAGGATCGGGGATTTGAACCCCGGATGGGCGGTAAACCCAAACCGCATTAGCAGCTCGAAGGACGATCGTCCCAGGGCGTTCAACATGGACCGACACGACTGGACGCTCGTCCCGGGACGGGCTGGTACGGCGCGGAACTGCAAGCCAAACTGCAACCCGTGACATCCTTGTACGGACCAGCGAGTACACGCCGTCTACACGGCCCGACATACTTGCCGTCGTCGAATGCGATTAGCCACGACGAGGCCGCGGCTCGGTTAGCGATAGGCCGAGGAATAGCGCGGGATGTACCCAGACTGTGCTATCTCCCTCAATGGAGACGTTGTCGCCTTCACATCGGAACCTTATCTTTTGCCTGCGAACCTGGCGTGGAGCAGCGCCGAGAACGCTGATCTCGGTCAGCCAGTCGATCAAGTCATCAACGGATATGCGCCACTCTTTCAGGCTGTCACTGTCAATACGAGTGGCAAGCCTCTCCTCCACCGCCGCCCGAGATTCAAACTTGTTTGAACCCTGCTTCAGCGCATCCAACGCGGCGTCGATCCAAGGTGCGCCCCTCCGATACTCTTGCCGCAAGTCATCCACTTTGTCGCGACTGTATCTCGGTTCCGTCTTCTCAACCATTCTTTTAGTGATGCGCTCTTCGGAGGGGTGGTCACTACGGATCGCCTGGAAGAATTGAAGCAAATCCCGAGGCCGCATAAATGTCCGATTAACGAGATGACTCAGGGATCCCTTAGCGATTCTACCCTTATGGGTAGTGGCCTTCGATTCAAAAATCGAAGAAGCTGGAAGGCGTAGCCGGGACTCGAGCATCTTGCTCAGCTCTTCAAAACTCCAGCTTATCTCCTTCACCGTGTCTCTGAGCTTATCTTTGTCGTCAAAACTAAGGGCTTCGTAAATGTCGGTCCGCAAGAAGGCTACTGCTCGGGCGCCCTGAATGGGGTCACCACGCCACCCGAAGTCATCATTAATACGCTTCACCGCCTTTACCAGACCAACCAGCAACTGCTTCTTGTCCGCCGTTCCATCCCATGACTCATCGAGTTGATCGAGCATGAACAACCACGCGCTCTCATGCAGCGGGCCTTTAAGGTGCTGGCTAATCGTGTCAACAAGGCCAGGAACCAGTTCGCGTGCCGTATTTTCGTTGCGCCATTGTGCTTCCAATGCGGTGCCAAAGGCGCCCACCTTGAGCGCACTTATTTGCCCTATCATCTTGCTCGACTTGGCTAGGCTTGGCCGGATTTCACCGAAGTTATCGCGAATGAATTCACGAAGAACTTTGACGTCATCCCGAGCCGCCGCAGACCAACCGTGTTGCTGACTCCCGGACAGCGCAACCGCCAGTTGTAGAAGTAGCGCAAGTTGCCACGACACGGTTGCGGCGTGCTCCGTCGACAAGCCTAGCTCTTTAAAATCCTTGAAAGCTCCCCATGCATGGTCGTCCATGTTGAGACGAATGACAGACACGTGACCCAGGCCGAACTGCTGCAGAAGCTCTTCGCCTTGCCGAAAAAGCGCAGTCTTTCCTGAACCCTTCCGGCCGAGAACCAGACCGATCCGTTCCCGCACTATAGTTTCAGCGTCCGGCGTAACGACAAAGTAGGCGAAGAGTTCCTCATCGCTTTCGGCTGCAAGCGCGCCGATGCGTAGATCCTTCAGCTTGGGCATGTCCTCATGCTAGTCCTCGGTGCGGTCAGGGTGTCACCCATCGAGCCAATATTGACGGAGTTGATCACCGTCGCTTTGGCCTGACTAGCCGTGAACTGCTGAAACGGTCTCCGATAGCCGCTCGGACCGAGGCTGGCACTAGCCGCCCGATACGTGAAATGTCCACATTTGCCACAATCAACGACTAGCTGAGCTTCTTCGAAACATGACTGCGCACCGCACCAGTGCATCTGTGATGTAGCGGTGGATCTTGTTGTCGTATCCTCGTCGTCGCGTCCTGTAAGAGAGTCCCCTGGCACACGGGCTGATCACCAAATTTGGTCCGTCATAACCAGGCGCAGGCGCGATGCGTTCGTCGGACGCGGCGAGAGAGGTGGTGGTCACGGCGAGCGCCATGACCGCCTGATCATCCCGTCTGCCGTCAGCCGTCGACCCGCCCAAAGGGGAAGCGTGTCAGGGCCACGGGGACAAGGTGGAGCCCCCTACTGGAGGAACGACCTTGTGTCCGTGGCTCTGACACGCTCGGCTTGTCCCGGGTCGATGGCGGACGGGATGATCAGGTCTCACCTCAGCTACCTACGGACTTGGTCCTGCGACGGCGATCATCCCGGAGTTGGAGTGCCCCCGCCGGAGGCATCAGGACCTTAAGGATCTCGACACGTTGCCTCGGATTCGTCCCTCTCAGGGCGACGAGCACCACGATCAGACGTGAAACGATGTGAAGGCCCACGATCAGCGCGGTGGTCCACGACAAAGCGCCCATGACTGAATAGCCCTCCTGGGCTCCAGTCCGTGATGCCCAATTCACGGGGGCGGCGTTGCACGCACGGGCTCTCAACTTGTGACACGAGTCTAACGTGACTCCGGGTCTTTCGGGCGGGTGAAGGGGAAGCGTCCCAGCGGTGTGACGGGGATGCGTTCGAGCGAACGCCGGCCGACACCGAGCGCACGCCTCACCGCCACGACTTGCAAGCCGAGGATGTTGAGGCGGAAGTTCCGATGACAGCCACAGGTCACCCAACTGCGATCGAGAAGGCTAGTTGGCCGCCAGTCTGGTGGCTGGAAGATCTGTATGGGGTCGTCAAGCCCGGTGACGACCAACTTCGCGGCCCTATCCTCAGTCTCAAGTCGGACGTTCTCAGGAAGGTCTTCAAGACCGGCTTGCCGCACAGCATTCAGGAACTCTTCATCCCAATCGGGTTCGTCGTAGGCGGTGAGATACGGCGCCTCAATCTCTTGCCGACTCTGCCGCTTCGTGAGGCGGTTCCCGGCCTGCCAGATCCAATATCCGTCTGGAAGTTCCAAGGCTGCTGCCAGCAGTCGGCCGTCCCGCGGGCATCGCGATTCGGCCAGCATGATGTGCTTCTTGTGGCAGCTTCGAATCATGCGCCGTACAGACTCAGCTCGCTCTTGGAGGGCTTCCGGCTCGTTCATGTGGGCTCCATCGGTGCTTCAGTGACGCGGGCCGCGCGCGTCGCGCGCGAGAACGGCCCCCAGGCCGCACGCGCAGCGTGCGGGCGTGCGCGGGCCGCGTCGGCGGCGCACAGCGCCGCCTTGATCTTCACAAGAACAATCCTGCAAGAAGTGTCCATAGCACTTGGTGCAGAGGCACATCAAGCGCTATGGAGTGCGAGGTCGATTGTATGAGCGGGGAGCCGTGTCCGAGCTGGACACATGATCGTTTGGCCAGGAGACCCGATGTTGTCGGAGCTCTCCTATACCCTGCTGTCGTGTCTGATTCGCGGCCTGCCATCCCTCGGCCGATGGAGCGCATGATCCTCGTTGAAGCTGGGCACCGATGCGCCATCCCTACTTGCCGAGCAACCCAGCTAGAAATCGCTCACATCGATCCATGGGCCAAGGTTCGGGAGCATAAGCCCGAGAACCTCATCGCTCTCTGCCCCACCTGTCACGCTAGATATGATCGGGGCGAGATCGACAGGCAGGCCATGCTGCTATACAAACGGCAACTCCAACGACTTCAAGCGCGATCGGACGAGCAAAGATCGGCACCTCAGGCGGTTTCCACGCACTCCATTCCACCACCTCCTCGGACTCCAGTATTTTCACCTCCAGAGGAGAGCGCCCATTCTCAGGGCGACATAGATCTTGGCGACTATGAACTTATGTGGCCTCCCCATCTTTTCGTAGAGGAGGCCACGAAGATAATACGTGGCAGCCAACGCATGCGCGACAACCAGAGGGCAATCGATCTTCTCCTCAGAGAAGCATTTAGAGACTCAAACGTCGCAGATGATTTCAATGCACTCACTAACGGATTGGTATTTGGACTTGAAAACTCATCGGGACTGACTCCAGAAGATTTTATTCGGGAGCTCGTGGCACGAGCATACGAGATTCCGGTGCATAGCGTCCCGCGACAGTACTGGAACCGCAAGCGAGGTGAAGTCTCAACACCGTCCCATCCCGACATGGCCAAGGCTCGCGCAGCGTTTGCTTCACTCATTAGCGACTTCGAAGAGAACGGCTATCTGGCACAGAAGTTCCCTAAGGATTGCGTGGACGATTACGACCGCGTTCCCTCTAATCCCGCGCTGGAGATAGAAGAAAGGCTAGGAGCTCCGATCAGTTGGCCTCTGGAGCCAGACTCATGGGACGATGACACCTTCTTCGGACTTGTCGAAGTCTTTCATGACTTGGTGTCTAGGCCGCGCGAGTCTTGGTATCACAGCTTTGCAAACTGTGGGACGCACTATTCTTGCTTTGCAACAGAGTCCGGAAGAAGACTGTACCGCTGGCACATAAATCGAATCCTGGAAGAGGCAAACCTCCAGCACCGGCTTGCCGAGATTGGAGAACATGTTGGACGCATCGAAATGATATGACTGTCAAATCATGACTGGCCACCACACCAGCGGGGCCGCGTCCAAGATCGTGGTGTATGAGATTCGACCACTCTGCGATCTAATTCCTATTTAAGCAGCAATCGCATCGATAGTCACATTAGTGTCACTAGCGTCTTCTCTTTCCTTTCTCTCCGCGGCCTTGCGGCAGTCGGCGAGGATTTCCAGGCCGAGGTAGCGCCGGCCTTCGGTCCACTCATCGTGCTGCTCGGCCAGCACCGCGCCCACCAGCCGGATGATGGCATCACGGTTGGGGAAGATGCCGACCACGTCGGTGCGGCGGCGGATCTCCTTGTTCAGCCGCTCCTGGGGGTTGTTGGACCAGATCTGCCGCCACACGGCCTTGGGATAGACAGCGAAGGCCAAGATGTCCTCGCGTGCGTCATCCAGGTGCTCGGCGGCCTTGGGATACTTGTCCTCCAGCGCTTGGACGACCTGGCGGTGCTGCGCTCGCACCGAGGCCGTGTCGGGCTGCTCGAAGATGGTGCGCAGCATGGTGGCCACCCACGGCTGGGCCACCTTCGGAACAGTCGTCGAAAGATTACGCGCGTAGTGGGCGCGACACCTCTGCCAAGAGGCGCCAGGCAGCGTGGAGCCGATCGCGTCGCGCAGCCCGGCATGGCAATCGGAGATGACCAGACTGACCCCCGACAAGCCGCGGGCGACCAGGCCGCGCAGGAACGCCAGCCAGCCCGCGCCATCCTCGCTGGAGACGACGTCGATGCCGAGGATCTCGCGGTGGCCGTCGGCGTTGACGCCGGTCGCGACCAGGGCGTGCACGTTGACCGTCCGTCCGCCCTCACGCACCTTCTGCGTCAACGCGTCGATCCACACGAACGTGTACGGCCCGGCATCCAACGGCCGGTTACGGAACTCACTCACCATCTGATCCAGCTCCCGGGACATCACGCTGACCTGCGACTTGGACAGCTTGGTCACCCCGAGCTGCTCGGCCAGCCTCTCCACCCGCCGGGTCGAGACGCCCAGCAGGTACGAGGTCGCCACCACCGAGGCCAGCGCCCGTTCGGCCCGCCGCTGCCGCTCCAGCAGCCAGTCCGGGTAGTACGACCCCTGCCGCAGCTTGGGGATGGCAAGTTCGACCGTGCCCGCGCGGGTGTCCCACTCGCGCCGCCGGTAGCCGTTACGCGAGTTGACGCGCTGGTCCGATACCTCGCCGTAGCCGGCGCCGCAGCGCTGCTCGACCTCGGCGTCCATCATCATCTGCGCCATCCGCACGACCATCTCGCGCAGCACATCGGGCGATGCCTGCGCCAGGGTCTCGTCGAACCACTCACCCTCAGCAGGCAGAATGTCCATAGCGGCCACTTCTCGTTCTCCTTCTTATGCCTTCGACAGCTGTGAAGGATCGCGGAGTGGCCGCCCCCATGTCACATCGATCTTCCCTCACGGGCATCAAGGTGACGAGTAGGTTCAAACCCGTACACCACTCCCGTGGACGCTAACCACCAGCGGCCCGAGGCACGGTCAGCCCTTCGCTGGTGGTTCTTCGTTGGAAGGCATGTACCACACGATGTGGGAGACGGTAACTTCACGGTGTGGCTGATGACGCTGAGCTTACGCGCTGGGTTGTGCACGGCGAACGACTGATCTACGACAACCGGTGGATTCGGCTCGGGCTGGCCGATGTGGAAATCCCTGGCGGAGAGCGCTTCGAGCATCACGTAGTTCACCTGGATCGGGCGGCGATCGCGGTTGTGCTGGACGAGCAGGATCGCGTCTTGCTGATGTGGCGGCATCGGTTCGTGTTCGATCGCTGGGGGTGGGAGCTTCCCGGGGGCCTTGTCGATGCTGGCGAGGGCCCGATGGCGACCGCTATCCGGGAAGTTGAGGAGGAGACCGGGTATCGGCCCAAGAACGTTGAGCAACTGGTGAGCTATCAGCCGATGGCCGGCATGGTGGACTCCGAGCATCTCCTATTCGTGGCACGCGGGGCAGAGTTGATCGGCAAACCCATGGGTGAGGTGGAGGCCGATCGGATTGAGTGGGTTCCGATGGCGGAGATTCCCTCGATGATTGCCCGCGGAGACATCTGGACATCAGGGACCTTGATCGGGCTGCTTCAGGCTCAGGTGTGGCTCAACGGCCGAGGGCGCGGTTGACGGCTTTCGACAGTTCGTCGATGCGGCGGCGCTGTCGGCGACTGCCGGTCATGGTGGCGAGTTGCTGGGCGCGGTGGATGTGGGGTTGGGCGGCTTCGGGGTCGCCGGCGGCCAGGAGGGCGTGGCCGAGGTCGCAGCGGACGCCGGATTCGGCTCTGTTGTAGGTGCCGTCCATGCCCGCAAGAGCTGAGCGGAGGTCGTCGGCGGTGTCTGGGTCTCCGAAGCGTACGAGGCAGTTGCCGCGCCAGCGGGCTACGTGGTGGGCGTTGATGAACAGGTAGGGCATGTCCGGGTCGCTGTCGCCTTCGGGGAGGAGGGCGGTGGCTTGGTCGAGGGCTGCGCGGCAGGTGGTTTCGTCGCCGAGGATGGCGGCGGCTTCTGCCTCGGCGGCTGAGAGCCAGGTGCGCAGGCGGGCCGGTACGTGATGGCGGTGTTGGGCGTGGACGTGTTGGAGGAGTTCGGTAGCTTCGGCGGGTCGGCCGAGTCCATCAGGACGTATGCCTGTTCGCCGGAGACGTAGGCGAGTACGGCGGGGTCTTCGGCTTCGTAGGCGGCGGCCTTGGCGTGTTCGTAGTGGGTCCAGGCGTCGTTGAGCGCGAGAGTGTTGATCGCCTGCCATCCGGCCAGTGAGGCGGTCTCCGCCAGCAGGTGGGCGAGTTGGGCGCGGATGCCAGGACGTACGGCGTGACTGTGGGCGCGTTCGATCTGGGCTATCTGGGCTCGCATCTTGTCAGCGATGGCGGGGCCTCCGAGCTTGCGGTCCAGGTAGCGCAAGTTGTTGGTGTCGGTGCGCAGGATCATGACCGTGGTCGGGTCGATGGTGGCGGCGAAATCGAGGCGGCCGATCAGTTCGGTGGTTTGTTCCTCGTGTTCGTCGTTGTGGTCGCCAGTGGGTGAGGCGATGTCTTGTGGGGCCAGACCGAGCAGCATGCGGGCGTGGTCGGGGAGGTTGAAGCCGGTGGCTACGCGTTCGATGACGTGGAGTTCGGCGATTGATCGTTTGCCGTGCAGGATCGCGTTTACGGCGGGTTGTCCGAGTTCGGCGACTGCTCCGATGCGTACCTGACTGGCGCCATATTTGACGGCTATGGCGAAAAGTCCGGCGAAATCGCGTCTTCTGAGTATTCCCGGGTGTCGTCGGAGTCCCAGACGGATGCGGGTATATCGATCCGGCTGGCCACGCCCTTTTGCATTCTGGACCTCCAACTTGTGGGACCCGGGAATCATGCATTGAGGTATTGGCGAGCCTACATCTCATGTTGGGATACCAGCGTGGGATAGGTCTCAAACGGTATGGCTCCCATGCTGTCCGGCATGACAACGCCAGTCAGATGCACAGAATGCGAAGGACGCGGCTGGAAGATCATTACCCGGCGCGGCCATGTGACTGCCTCCGGGGTTGGCCTGGCGGTATCCGCCCGCGAGGAATGCCTGTACTGCCCCACTCCGGCCGAGACGCCGCACGAGCGGTTCGAGTGGGAAGTTCGTATCGCATCGGCGCAGGGTGAGGCGCTGGGGCCGTGTGGTTCCAGTGCTTTCCAGGCCACGGCCATGGACGAGCTGCGCAAGGCGATGCGAGGCATGTCGCGAGACGTCTCGATCCGGGGCGGCATCGCGCACATGGTCTTCGACTTCGGCGCGGGCGATGACGGCTGGTCCAAGCGCGAGATTTTCCGTGCGTTCGTCGATCCGGCGGGATCTGTGCGATTCGAGCGGGTAGTCAAGTGATCTACCCGGTTACGATGACGGTCGATCCGTGCTGGTCGGCCAGCCTTCTCCGGGAGGCTTTGCGGCGCGACGGAATCAACGCCGATGTTCATGACGGTTATGGCCTGGCGCTGGTTTCGGTCTGGGTGGGCCTGGTCGTCTGGTGCGATGGCGGGCGCTTTTGGTGGCGTACTGGGTGGAATGCCGGTCGTCGGCGTGTCATTTATGCGTGGCATCCGGCGACTGATCCATTTCGGGCGGCTCGCCGTATCGCCATGCGGTACGCCGAATTGCGTACTCAGCAAGGGGTCGACGACTTGCGTGCGGCGGGTCGACACGAGGCGTTCCCGGGAGATCCGCAGTGAGCGGGGTGTGGGCGCGAGTCGGATATCGCGTGACGATCGTGACCATGGAACATAGCCCCAGGTCCACGCGCACCTATGGTTCCATGCTGCTCCTTCGTGAAGGTGTCGTAGTGGCTTTGCTGCGCAACACCAAGGTCGCTCTCGTCAAACTCGACGACGAGTCCTATGAGTTGCCGCAGGGAGCGCGTCGCTGGCCTGTGGCCTGGGATGATCTGGTTTTGGGGGAGCGGGCGAGCATGCCAGATGTTTCTGCCCAGACGTACGTGGCGGGGTTCTCGAAAGCTGGCCGCACCTTGGAGCAGCACGCGGTGCTGCCTGGGACGGATGTAGCTGTGTGCTCGGCGCCGGTCAACCCATTGCCGTTCTGCGGGTGGTCTCTGTCCTTCTCCCCTACCGTTCCTCAGGCGTGCCCGAAGTGCGTCATGCTGGTTGACGGCTCCCGATTGGAAGGGCGTGAAGGGTCAGCTATGCCTGCACTTGGCGGGTCCTGACAGATGCGTTCTCAACCGGTACTGTACTTATGCGCACGAGTGCAAGAGTGAACGGGCGGTTGAGATGAGTATGGACTTCGCCCCACCTAAATACGCCCAGGTGATGCGGGCCATTCAAGAGCGGATCGAGTCGGGCGAGTATGCCCCGGGCGACATGCTGCCGTCCGAGACGCAGTTGGTGCGGGAGCTCGGCGTTGGCCGTACCACCGTGGTGCGGGCGCTTCAGACGTTGGCCATGCAGGGGTGGATCGAGCGCGAGCACGGGCGCGGCTCCTTCGTGAAGGGGCGTCCAGAGAGTGCCGCTGATCGGGTTCGGCCCAGCCAGTCGACGACCGAGCAGGGCGAGAGTTCTGATGCCGTGGTGGAAGCGGGGCGTGTTCCGGCTCCTCGGCATGTGGCGCGTCTGCTTGGTGTCGCTGAGCACACCCCAGTGATCATGCGGAAGCGTCTTGCCCGCCAGGGTGACGTGGTCTCGGCTGTGGAGGCGTTCTGGGTGCCCTTGGAGCACGCGCTGGGCACCGACCTGGACAAGCCCGAGCCGCTGCGACGCGGGATTCGCCAGCATCTCCAGGCGGTCAAGCACCTGCGCTTCGATCACATCACCGAGCGGGTGACCGCGCGCAAGCCGACCAAGGAGGAGGCCGAGTTGCTCGGCTCCTCCAACCCGGTGCTCGGTGTCCTGGCTACGGTGCACGATCCGGCCGGCGTGGTGTTGATGGTGGTTAGCGTGGCGCTTCCGGGGAGCCTGCACGAGCTTGAGGATGTCTTCAAGGTGAGCTAACTCTTACCCGCCGCGTCCGTCTTAACCACTTGTGCGGACGAGTGTGCTCGCTTACTCTCAACTCATGCGGACAAGTGGACGAGCGAACGAGGAGCGCGTCCTGAGTGAGAGGAACACCATGGCACTTCAAGGCCCCATTTCGATCACGTTCGAGCAGGCGTTCCCGCACGGCTGCTTCCTGGTCGGACAGGTGGAACAGGTCAAGAACTTCGAGGCATCCACCAACGGCAAGACCGTCTATGCCAAGGACAAGGCCACTGGCGAGCCGATCTGGCAGGTCCCGGTCATGGACGGCGACACCACCCTCAAGGCCGGCCAGAAGACGGTCGCAGTCAAGATCCTTTCCCAGACCCCGCCCGTCGCGCCGCCCCCGGTGTCCGGTCTGCCGATCGCGCCGGTCGAGTTCACCGGCATGACCGTAACCCCGTACGTCAACCCGGCCGGACGGCTCGCCTACTCCTACCGGGCCACCGGCATGCGCCCGGCCCGTCCTAAGCAGCAGGCGGCGCCTAGCAGCAGGGAGACGGCGGCATGAGCTCCGAGCCGTACACCTACGTCACGTTGTCAATGAGTCGGGACTCCACCCCGCACCTGGGCATCTCGTTCCACACGCCCGAGCTGCGGGTCAGGTCCGGCCTACTGCGCAGTGACGTCCGACCGTACCTGTCGCTCAGCTCCAGCGAGGCAGACGTGCACGTCTCCACCACCGCGGCCGGACCAGTCACCGACGCCGACCTGGACACCGCTCGCGACATCTTCAACGCTGCCGCTCGCTACCTGGCCGAGTGCGAGCGTCTCCACGCCGAACAGTCGGCCACCCCCAAGGACGCCCACAACCCGGCGGCCTGACACACCAAGGCGGGGCCGCCAGAAGCGGCAACTTCCGGCAGCCCCTTCGGTTCTCCCCTGACTTCCACATCACGAGAGGTACCAAGCTTATGTTCAGGCGGCTCCCTGGTGACCAGGCACGCGACCTGGTCACCACCACGCCGGACACGGCCGTCGTCTTCCGCCCGGCCGTGGTCACCACCCCAGCCATCCTCACCCTGATCATCCTCGCCGGACGCATCCTGGCCGGCCTCGTCCGGGTGACCTGGCGACACCCCATCGCCATGCTCGCCGCCGTCACGCCGGGCGTACTCACGCTGTTGTACGGCTGGCGCGTCGCCCTCCTGCTCAGCGCGCCGACTCCGGTCGGGCTGATCGCCTGGGCACTCACCAACCCCGTCTCGTTCGCCCGACTGGTCGGCTGGCGGCTGCTGGCCTGGTGGCGGCTGATCTGGGTCTACCGGCGACACTGGCAACCCGTCATGATCGTCTCCGGTCTCGGACGGCACATCCGCGGCCGCGACTACCTGCCACGACTGGCGAAGGTCACCTGTACGCCGTGGGCCGATCTGGTCAGCGTGCGCATGCTCAAGGGGCAAGCGGTTAAGGACTGGGCCGACCGCATCGATCATCTTGTCCAGGGCTTCGGCGCCACCTCCTGCCGTGTGGCGCTGGCACAGGCGGGCCGGATCACACTGACGTTCCCGCGCACCGATCCGCTGGCCACGCCGATCCCGGCCGTTCCTCTACCCGCTGAGCCGAGCGTGGGTGCGGTCGAGGTCGGCAAGCAGGAGGACGGGCGGCCATGGCGACTCAAGGTGCACGGCACACACGTCCTGATCGCCGGCGCCACCGGAGCGGGCAAGGGCTCAATCATCTGGTCTGTCATCCGGGGGCTCCTCCCGGCCGTGCGGGCAGGCCTCGTGGAGCTGTGGGCGCTGGATCCCAAGCTGATGGAGCTCTCCTATGGCCGCGCGCTCTTCGGCCCCCGCTACGCGGCCACCCCGGAAGACTGCGCCGACCTGCTTGAACTGGCGGTCCAGGTCATGCAGAAACGCGCGGCGCGCTTCGCCGGACGCCAGCGCAACCACGTCCCCACCGTCGATGACCCGTTCATTCTGGTCGTCGTCGACGAGGTGGCGTTCCTGACCGCCTACCAGTCCGACAAGGACCTCAGACGCCGCATCTCCGCTGCCCTGGCCACCCTGACCACCCAAGGGCGCGCGGTCGGCGTCGGCGTGCTCGCGGCGCTCCAGGACCCCCGCAAGGAGGTCATGAACATCCGCAACCTGTTCCCCGACAAGATCGCCCTCCGGCTCGACGAGTCCGAACAAGTGGACATGGTGCTCGGTGACGGCGCACGCGACCGTGGCGCGTTGGCCGATCACATCTCCCCTGTCCCTGAGCTCGGCGCGGGCGTCGGCTATGTCCGGCTGGAGATCAGCCCTGACCCGATCCGGGTCCGCGCGGCTTACGTCTCCGACGCTGACATCCGCGCCATGGCCAGCACTTTCGCCTTCGGCGGGGGTGCGTGATGCGGGTCTGCTTCCACGGCACCGCCGAGGAGATCGCTTTGGTCGCGGGCCGCCCGATGCTCGTCCTACTCACCGCCCGGGATCTGCCCCGGCTGCGGGTCTTCGAGATCTTTTACCCGCATGTGCTGCGCCACCCCTACCAGGAGCGCTACCAGCTGTGCGCCGACCTGGCGGAGACGGAGGTGAGCGACCATGCGTGAGCTGGCCTACCTCCTGGAGGGGCTGCGCTGCTCGTGCTGCCACGCCGAGAGCACTCTGTGGATCGACCTGGCGGCGGGCTTGGTCGAGTGCCCCGAGTGCGGCCAAGGCGCGCTCGTCCCCCTCGACGCACGGGAGGAGCTGTGACCTACGACCGTTCCCTACCTCGCGCCGAGCGCCAGCGCATGCCCCGGGCGCGCGATGTCGCCCGAGAGGTCGCTGAACAACACGGCGTCTGTATCCGCCCCATAGCCCTCCAACGGCTCGACACGCACACCGGCCAGCGCGAGATCATCGACGTCCCGTGCGGCGCCACCTTGGACGCCGCGTGCCCGCCATGCGCCAAGCGCAACCGACAACTCCGCATGGCCCAATGCCGGGAGGGCTGGCACCTCGACCACGAACCGACCATCACACCGGACGAGCCCAACGACGAGCAACGCTGGCTGATCGAATTCCGCGCCGACATACAAGCTAAGCGCGACCAGGTAGACCAAGCGCAGCAAGACACGACAGACCTGGACGCGGTCATCGCTGGTCTCGATGAAGAGATCAACACGGCAGGTATGCGCGGCAACCTGCTGGCGGGCGCTGGAGGCAAGCGGAACCGCTCGACCAGGAGGCGCCAGGACGCCCCAGACCTGCCCCAGCGCAAGATGGCGAACACGACGCTGGGCCGGACCTTCACCAGCTCGGACGGCAAGACCTACCGACCCTCGCTGTTCGTCACGCTGACCCTGCCCTCATACGGCAAGATCCGCGATGGCGTCCCCCTCGATCCCGACACCTACGACTACGCTCGAGCGGCCCGGGACGCCCTGCACTTCTCCAAGCTGGTGGACCGCTTCGTGCAGAACCTACGCCGCGTGGCCGACTACGACGTGCAGTACTTCGCCACCGTCGAACCACAGAAGCGGCTCGCCCCGCACCTGCACATGGCCATCCGAGGCACCCTGCCACGCGCCGAGATCAAGCAAATCGCCGCGGCCACCTACCATCAGGTGTGGTGGCCGCCCACCGATCGCGCCATCTACGACGGTGACCACCTGCCCGTGTGGGAGAACGGCGTCGGCTACCTCGATCCCGACACAGGCGAGGTACTGCCCACCTGGGACGAAGCACTCGATCAGCTCGACGCCAACGAAAGCGCCCAACCACTGCACGTGGTCCGCTTCGGTGCACAGGTGGACGTGAAAGGCGTCCTGGCCGGCACTCCAGACGCCGACCAGTGCATCCGGTACCTGTCGAAGTATCTGACCAAGTCCCTCGGCGGCGGCTGGAACCCTAACCGCCCAGCTCAGCGTCGGCACGCCGAACGCATGCTGGAGGCGCTGCGGCTCGAACCCTGCTCCCCCACGTGCGCCAACTGGCTGCGCTACGGGATCCAGCCCAAGGGTGCCAAGTCGCGCATGACCCCCGGCCGATGCCGCGGCAAGGCCCACAAGCCTGACCACCTGGGCTACGCCGGACGCCGCGTCCTGGTCTCCCGCAAGTGGTCCAACAAGACCCTCGCCGAACACAAGCAGGACCGCCGTACCTGGGTCCTGGAAGCCCTCGGCCAGACCGACCAACCCACTGACCCACACCGCTACGTCTGGAAACCCGTCCCGGCCGGAGACGCCAACGTGCCCCCACTGGCCGTGCGCCTCCTCCGCGCCGTCGCCGAACGTGAACGCTGGCGCGCCCACATGGCGGAACTCCAGGCCAGAGCAGACGGACAAGATCCTTCGGCAACTGGAGAGGCGGCCTGACATGGACAAGCTGTTCTACCGCCCGAAAGACGCCGCTTCCGTGCTTGGCATGAGCCGAACAGCCGTGTTCCGTCTGATCAAGTCGGGTGAACTTCGATCGATCAAGCACAACGGCTACCGGCTCATCCCCGGTGCCGCCCTCCTCGATTACGCCCGCGCTCTTGAGGCCCAAGCGTCCAAGGAGGTGGCCTGATGTCCGCCAGAAAGCCCAATGGACGCTCCTCGATCTTCCTCGGCAAGGACGGGCTGTGGCACGGCTGGGTGACGGTGGGGATCAAGCCGGACGGCTCGCCGGACCGACGCCACCGCAAGGGCAAGACCGAGACCGAGGTAACGCGCAAGGTCCGCGAATTGGAGAATCAGCGAGACTCGAGCCGAGTGAGCAAGGCCGGCCGTGCTCCAACCGTCGCGGAGTGGATGTCCGAGTTCCTCGACGTGATCTGCGAGCGCCTGGTCCTGTCGGAGAAGATGGCTCCTCGCACACTCACCGACTACCGGTCCAAGTCGAGAAACTGGATCGTGCCGCTCCTCGGCAAGCATCGCCTCGATCGACTCGCCCCTGAGCACCTGGACACCGCCTACACCACGATGCTCGAAGAGGGCCTCTCCTCCAGCAGCGTTCTCAAGGTCCACCGCATCCTGTCTCGTGCCCTCACGATCGCCGTACGGCGAGGCCGCATCGCACGAAACGTGGCCACGTTGGTGGACGCTCCTTCTGCCGCCACAACGGAGATCGAACCCCTGACAGGAGAGGAGGCGCGGCGCATCCTCGACGTCGCCAAGACCAGGAGGAACGGCGCACGCTGGTCGGTGGCTCTCGCGCTCGGCATCCGGCAAGGCGAGGCTCTCGGGCTCCGCTGGTCGTACATCGATCTGAACACGGGGGAGATCAGGGCGTGGTTCCAGATCCAGCGGTCAGAGTGGCAGCACGGCTGCAACGATCCGCACACCTGTGGAGAGAAGTGGCACCGCAAGGCGTGCAAGAAGAGCTGCAAAGAGCATAAGCATGATCGCGACTGCAAGAAGCGCTCCCACCGCTGCTACAGGCGCCCATGCCTCAAGGACTGTACGAGCCACGCAGACAAGTGCCCGAAGCGCACCGGCGGCGGGCTGATCTTTCGGCAACGCAAGGGCAAGAGCAAGCTCACCCTCCAATGCCCGCCAGCACTCCTGGCTCTCCTACGAACCCACAAGAAGCTCCAGGCCGCCGAACGGCTCAAGGCTGGGGAAAAGTGGACCGATCACGATCTGGTCTTCACAACGCAGCTCGCCGGCCCGATCGAGCGCACCGAGGACTGGAAGCAGTGGAAGTCCATCCTCAAGCAGGCCGGCGTACGCGACGCCCGCGTTCACGACGCCCGCCACACCGCGGCAACCCTGCTCATCGAACAGGGCGTCCACATCCGAGTCGTACAGGAGATCCTCGGCCACACCCGTGTGACCACCACAGAGCGCTATACACACGTGGCCACGCTCCAGATGAAGGACGCCAGCAACCGCATGGACCAGGCCCTCTGGGGACAGCTCTGACGGGCAACTGCAACCCAAACTGCAACCCTGGCCCCCATAGAAGATCGAAAGGCCCTCCCCCGGAGATCGGGAGAGGGCCTTCTACCTGCGGAGGATCGGGGATTTGAACCCCGGATGGGCGGTAAACCCAAACCGCATTAGCAGTGCGGCGCCATAGACCTGACTAGGCGAATCCTCCTGGAAGCCATCGCGGCTCAGCACAGCGTACCGGCCTTCGGGCGAGGCGGCAAAGCGATTGCTCCCCCGCCCTTCACCAAGAGTTATCAACAGCCTGTGGGTAACTGCCTGTGGATGAAGCCCGCCCAGAGCGTGGACGGGCTTCGGGGTTGTGGATAACGTCCATCGAACGCCGGTGTTCCGGGTTACGCGGCCGGGTTCGCCTCGCCCTCGATCTCGATCTTGACCTTCTTGCCCACCAGGACGCCGCCGGTCTCCAGGGCCTGGTTCCAGGTCAGGCCGAAGTCCTCGCGGTCGAACTCCGTGGTGATGGAGAAGCCCCAGACCGAGCCGCCCCACGGGTTGGTGCCCGCGCCGCCGTACTCGACCGTGAGCTCGACCTCCTTGGTCACGTCACGGATGGTCAGGTCGCCGACGACGGTGAACTCGTCGCCCGAGTGGCTGACCACGCGCGCGTTCCCGAAGGTGATCTGCGGGAACTTCTCCGCGGACAGGAAGTCGTCGCTGCGCAGGTGGCCGTCGCGGTCGGCCATGCCCGTGTCGATGCTGCCGGTCTCGATGGTGAGCTCGGCGGTGGACTCCAGCGGGTTCTCGGCGATCGTGACCGAGCCGCTGAAGGCGCCGAAGTGACCGCGGACCTTGCTGACCATCATGTGCTTGACCATGAAACCGATGCGGGTGTGGGCAACGTCCAGGTTGTAGGTCCCGGCGGCGGGGACGGTCAAGGACTCCCAGGTACGGGTGGTCATGGGGTTCTCCTCAAGGGATAGTTGCTGTGCGGATGTCTGCGGCAACAAATTTCTACACGAGGAATATTCCTCCAGTCAACTATCGTCGGCTACGCTATGGACGTGATGAATTTTGACGACCCTCGCTTGACGGCCGTTGGACTGCTGGCGGAGGCGCACGCCGGGCTGATGGCCAGGTTCCAGCCGGTGCTCGGCGCCGCGGGGTTGTCTGAGATCGATTTCGAGACCGTCATCAGGCTGGCCCGTTCGCCGGGGCAGCGGCTGCGGATGAGCGATCTGGCCGCGCAGACCGAGCTGTCGACGAGCGGGGTGACCAGGGTCGTCGACCGGCTGGAGCGGGAGGGACTGGTGACCAGGCAGGCGTGCGCCAGCGACCGGCGGGCCTCCTACGCAGTGCTCACCGAGGCCGGGCGGGCACGACTGGAGTCCGTGGTGCCGCAGCACTTGAAGGACATCGAAGACTGGTTCACCGGGTTGCTGAGCGCGGACGAGCTGGAGGCGTTCCTGGCCACGTTGCGGAAGATCAGGGACGTCGTACGACCCTGCGCCACCGCCGGCGCCCATGAGCCACATCAGGCGGAAGCCGCAGGCCAGGGCTCATAATCAGGAAGGGCGTCGTCCCAGTGCGTTCCTGAGCTTGGCCATGGCCCGCGACACCGTGCTCTTGACCGTGCCCACGCTGATCCCCAGCGTCCTCGCGATCTCCGGCTCGGTCATGTCCTCGTAGTACCGCAGCACGATCGCCGCCCGCATCCGCTCAGGCAGCTCGCCCAAGGCCTGCTCGAGCTGCTCGTGCACGTCCCCCTGCGGCTCTTCCGGAGAGGTGCCCACCTCGGGCAACTCGTCCGACGGGTACTCCTCCAGCTTGCGCCGCCGCCACTGCGAGATGTTGATGTTCACCATGGCCCGCCGCACATAGCCGTCCAGCGCCCCCCTGTCCTCGATCCGGTCCCAGGCCAGGTACGTCTTGGTCAGCGCGTTCTGCAGCAGATCCTCCGCGTCCAGCGGATGACCGGTGAGCTGGTGGGCGGTGCGCAGCAGGGCGGGACCGCGCGCCCTCACGTACTCGCGGAACTCGTCTTCCCAGCTGGTGGTCTGCATCGTGGCCAGAATCGCAGCCTGATGCCCTTTTGAGCCTGAACCAGAATTCAGGTTTCGGTCCGCCAACGACAAAGGTCGGTCAAGGTCGGTGGCGGTTTGTTCGTCGCCGGGTGTCAACTCACTTCCCCGGGGATGCGTATTTTGATCCCATCTGCGCCGGTACGGTGTGAGCTACGCCCAAGTCGTGTGAATCTAGTACCCGACGAGGGAGGGGCCGATGGGGTATCCGAGCGTTGAGCGCCGCAGGGTGCTCGCCGCGGCCGCGCTCGGTCGCGACTCCGGCGTTCCAGGCCCCGACCCGGACAACGGAGAGCCCTTACGCGCCGTCGCCGGCGAGATCCTGGACGTCAGCCCGCACCTGATCATCATCGAGACCCCCGCGGGCGCCGAGGAACGGCTCGTGATCGCCCCCTGGGCCACCGCCTGGCACGGGCAGGACGTCGCCCCCGCCGATCTCCCCGGGGGCTCCATGGTCACGATGCGGACGCGCGCGGGGCGCGTCGTCGAGCGGATCTGGGCCGACACCACCCGCATCACCGGAACGATCCTGTCGATCAGCGGACGCAGGGACCTGACGGTCGAGCTGGACTGCGGGCCCCACCGCGGCCATCGGACGATCACCATCCCCTACCGGGCGTCGGGGCGGCTGCAGGTGCGGCATCCCATGTTCGAGCCCGGGTACCTGTTCGACGCGATCGGGATCAGGAAGGAGGGGGCGGGCCTGGCCCTGCTGCCCGCGGCCTCGCAGCCGCCGTACCCGGCCCGCGCCGTGCCCGCCCCGCCGCCCGCGTACGCCGGGCTGCAGTCCCGCATCTCGGGCCCCGCGACCTGGTCGGACACGTTCGACCAGGAAGAGCGGGGCGCCGCGTACCCGATGCTGGAGCGACAGGACACCGGCTGCCCGGATGCCGGGGTGTCATGCACGGGGCTGCCGTACCTCGCGGTCGGGTCATTGCTGCAGGTCAGGAACCTGTGCTCGCAGCGGAACGCCAACGTCCCCGTGGTGGCGTGCGGATGCGTGGCCGGGCGTTTCTGCGACCGCTGCGTCGAGTGCGACACCTCGCCGCGCGGCCGGATCGTGGAGCTGTCGCCGTTCTCCTATGTGGAACTCGGCGGTGACTTGGTCAAAGGGTGCTTCAACGCTCAGATCGGATTGGGGTGACGCGGGCGTGCTCGAATCGCAGCTGCCGCTTCTGATCGTGCTGCTCCTCGCGGGCACGGTGGCCAAGGTGAGCACCGTACGCTCCGGGGGTGAACCTGGCGCGCTGTCCAGGCTCGGGCCCGCGGTCCTGGTGCCGGGCCGCATGCAGGCCCCCGCGCTGCTGATCTGCGCGAGTGGCGAGGTGACGCTGGCCACGGGGCTGCTGGTCACCACGCATCCGATCTTCAGGTGGGGTACGGTCGCCTTCTTCGCCATGTCCACGTACGTGCTGCTGGAGCTGCGCAGGCGGCGGCCGGACGCGGGCTGCGGCTGCTTCGGCGAGGTGAGCTCCGCGCCGGTCGGATTGCGCTCGATCGGCAGGACGATCGCCCTGACCGGGATGGCCGGGGTGTCGGTGTGGGCGCCGGTGCCGGGGTGGGCGGCCATGATGCACCCTTCCTGGCTGACGGCCGCGGGAGTCGTTGTGCTCGCGCTCCTCTCCCCCGAGCTCGAGGAACTGATCGATCGCGTACGGTTCCGCGCCCCCTGCGAGCAGCGCCGCGGCCCCGCCGAGTCGGCCACGCTCGCGCGCCTCAGGGCGAGCGGCACCTGGCGGGCCCACGAGGGCGAGCTGACCTCGGCCGAGCCGTACGACACCTGGCGCGAGCTGTGCTGGCGCTTCTTCGCCTTCCAGAACCGCGACCAGGACGACGTCGTCTTCGCCGTCTACCTCAGCGGCCGGCGCCCGGCGGTGCGGATGGCCGTGGTCAGCGGGGAGGGCAGCGGATCTCTGCCGGAATATACGCCAGTATCGGCCTGACGCTATAAAGCGTTAGATTCCGCTCGACAGGCACGACGATATAGCTCTATTGGGCTGTCTAGCTTCCCCACTAGACAGCCCAATAGAGGTCTAGGGGCGCGACTCAGACCGGCTGAGCGCGCAGGAACTTCCCGAAGTGCGGCACGGTGAACGCGATCAGACCACGCTCGGCGCTGTAGATGAGCCCTTTCTTGATGAGGCTGTCACGGGCCGGCGAGAGGCTGGACGGCTTTCGCCCGAGGGCGTCGGCCACCTCCGCGGTGGCGACCGGCTCGTCGCCGATCTGGGCCATGGCGTGCATGTAGTCGCGTTCGGCCGGGGTGGCCCGCTCGTAGCGGCTGCCGAAGAACCCGACCGCGAGCTCCTCCTCAGCCTCCGGCGCGGAGACCTTGACGTCGTCGAGGGTGATCGGGCTGCGCGGGGCGAGATCCCAGGCGACCTTGCCGTACGCCTGCACGAAGTAGGGATAGCCGTCGGCCGCCTCATAGAGGGCGTCGAGGGCATCCGGGGTGAACTCCACCTCTTCCTCGCGCGCCGGCAGGATCAGCGCGAGATCGGCCGCCTCCCGGTCGAGCTTGTCGATGCGCGCGTAGCGGAAAAGCCGCTCGGAATAGCTCTTGCTGGCCGACAGCACGCTCGGCAGGTGCGGCAGCCCGGCGCCCACGACGATCAGCGGCCCGCCCGACTGCGACAGCTCGTGGCAGGCGGCGCAGAGCGCGGAGACGTCGGCGGGCTGCACGTCCTGCATTTCGTCGATGAACAGCGCGATGCCCACCGCCAGGTCGGTGGCCACACTCGCCGCGTCGACGAAAAGCTCGGTGAGGTCGATCTCCAGGTCGCCGGAGTCGGCGCGCCCGCGACTGGCCGGCACCTCGATGCCGGGCGACCAGTGCGAGGTGCCCTTGGCCGCCGCCGGATCCCGCATGGCGAACGCCTTCAGCACCCCGAGGAACTCCTCGATGCGCTCGGGCGCGCGGTGGCGTGGGGCCAGCTCGCGGATGGCCATGTGCAGCGCGGCCGCCACGGGACGCCTGATCGACTGGTCGGGCCGGGCCTCGATCTTGCCCGTGCCCCACAGCCGCTGCATGGCCATGGACTTGAACGTGTTGAGCAGGACGGTCTTGCCGACGCCCCGCAGGCCGGTGACGACCATGCTGCGCTCGGGACGGCCACGGGCCACCCGCTCCAGCACGACTTCGAACTGCTGCAGCTCACGGTCACGCCCGGCGAGCTCCGGCGGACGCTGTCCGGCGCCGGGGGCGTAGGGGTTTCGCACAGGGTCCACGCTCTCGGACTTTATTGCCGGATATAGCGGCCGTCTTAGATTTGGGAAGAAAGTGCTACGGCGTGTCCGAGCAGGGGCGGTTGCGAGCACCGTCATCGGACACACCCCCTCTCACCAGGCCGAACCCTTGTTCGATTGCGGTACCTAGAACTGTAGCGCGGACTCGAACACCTATGCGATGGTTTCGAGTAAAGATCTTTGCAACAGGCCGAGCATCCTCGCGCGCATCGGTGTTGTGGGGTTCGAGGATTCGTCCGCGCGCGGGGCGCCGACCCTCGACCGCGGGTGCTGAACTTGGCAGCCGTCCCGCCCGCGCAATAGCGTTCGGATTCATGCGGACCTTCGCGAATGTTCAGGAGCTCAAGGCGGCCGTCGGCGAGAAGTTCGGCCCGACCGAGTGGCGCACCGTCACCCAGGACCAGGTCAACCTCTTCGCCGACGCCACCGACGACCACCAGTGGATCCACGTTGACGTGGAGCGGGCCAAGGAGGGGCCGTTCGGGGGCACGATCGCCCACGGCTACCTGAGCCTTTCGCTGCTGCCGTCGTTCATGTTCGAGCTGGTCAAGGTCGAGGGCATCGCGATGGGGGTCAACTACGGCCTCAACAAGGTCCGCTTCCCCCGGCCGATCCCCGTCGGCGCGCGGATCAGGGCCGTGGGCGAGCTGCTCGACGTCAAGGGCACGCCGGCCGGCTACCTGTCCAGCCTGAAGATGACGATCGAGGTCGAGGGCGAGAAGCGGCCGTCCTGCGTCGCCGAGACGCTCAGCCTGTACGTCCCCGCCGAATAGGCCGTCAACAGTAACGCGCCCTCGCCGATCCCTGGGTTCGTGGATGATTTCGACGAGTTCGTCCGAGCCCGGGGCGGTGGCAGGGTTCGGCGAGCGGATCCCCGGCACGCGCGTGGACTGTCCTTCTGGCTGTCAGAGGATGATCGCCACCACCGCCACGACGGCGAGGAGCCCGAGGTAGGCCAGGACGAGCCGGGTGTCCCTGAGCAGGCACTTGCTCCGGGTCAGCCCGGCTCGCCGCGCCTTCCAGTAACCGGCGAACCCCAGCACCGCGAACCCCAGCACCGCCCACGGCCCGAGCAGCCAGGCAAGTAGCGCGACGGTCGCGTACACGCACAACCGGAGCGGATCATACGGCTGGGCCTTCGCCGGGCCACCGCCAGCAGCCGGAGCGGATCCCGGCGCCGTCACGACGCCACCACCGACAGCCGCTGCCTGGAGAGCTGCGGCCAGGCCTGCACGGCGCAGAACGGCGCGCACTGGTCCTGCTCGGCCCGCGTCCCCACGTGCACGCAGCACTGCGTGAGCCGTTCCTCGATCATGGTGGAGATGTCCATGAACGGCTTGACAGTGATGCGCACCACCCGCTCCCCCAGCATTCTGCGCAGCTTCTTCCGCCGGACCGTCAGGGCGAGCAGCGTGGACATGCCGAGGTCGCAGTTCTCGCAGATGGTCCGCCACACGTCGCCGATCTGGGGATGCGACAACGACGACTGCTCCGACAGCAGACCGAGAAGGGACTCCTGTACGGCCAGGCGCAGCTCGCGCGGGAGCTCGGTGTCGGCGATGCGGTTGGAGACCAGGCCGAGGTTCTCCTTGAGGCGGTCGTGCCCGATCAGCGCAGTGAGCGAGCGCCACCTACTCGAGTCGTCGCGGAGGAGGTAGCCGACCGAGCAGCAGTGAGGGTGGGAGCAGGGCAGGGCGGTCAGGTCGCGCCAGGTCACGAGGCCTTCGGTCTGGGGGCCGAGGCGCTTGAGCACGCCGGTGTGCGTGAGCCTGTTCGTGGGGTCGACGGCGCCCGATCTGCCCGACGCGAACTGGGGCTGGATCGACACTCCTCCGACGTACGGGGTGTCGAGGGCGAGCCGTACGACTTCGCCGATCTCGCCGTCGTTGACCCCCAGCGCGGCGGTCATGACGAGGGTGGTGAAGATCTCACGCTCGGACAGCGCACTGATCGCCTGGGCCTTGACGCGGGTGAGGTCGCCTCCCCTGTGGTGTTTCGAGGCCTCGGCCGACGGGCCGTCGTACTGGAGGTAGACCTCCACCCGCTCCCTGTGTCCCGTGAGGAGGTCGAGGAGGGAGTCGTCCCTGGCTATGAGCACGCCGTTGGTGTTGATCAGGATGCGGGTGATCGGGCGCGCTTCGAGCTCGGTGAGGAGGGTTTTGAGCTCGGGATGGAGCGTGGGCTCGCCGCCGCTCAGCATGAGGACGTCGAGCTTGCCGTTCTCTCTTTCGAGGCGCTGGTCGACGTTCGCGAGGATGTCTTGTACGGGGACGATGCCGGTCAGGTCAGGGGAGCTGTCGGCGAAGCAGGTGGGGCAGCGGAGGTTGCAGGCTTCGGCTATGTCTTCCAGGAGGATGCAGGTGTGCTGGGTCTGCATCTCGGGGAGGCCGTGGAGGTAGGCGGAGGGTATCGGACGGAAGTTCCCGGAAATATCGGGTACGTGCTGCTTTGTCGGGGCGGTCCACTCTTCGAGATATTTCAGGATTTCTGGGTCTTCGTCGTACAACGTCCGGATTAGGCCGTGCTCGCGGCAGCCGCGCTCCAGCCACACCTTGCCGTCGCGCTCGGCCAGGTAGCCGCTCAGCCGTTCGACCCTGTCGAGTTCCTGACCGTGGCAGTGAGGGCAGAACGCGTTGACGTACCTGTGGATGCGATCGCCCCGCAAACCCATGCCTGCGCTCATGTCGTGACCTTTCGCTCGAAGAGGGGGTCGTAGTAGCCGCGCCGCCAGCCGTACCCGAGCCTGATGGCGAGCAGCAGCAGGCTCGGGATCAGGAACCACTGGGGCCTGGTCAGGTCGAGCCAGACCGTCTCATTCGCCCTGGTGAACTCCACGAAGAAGCGGAAGGCGGCGTACGCGGCCAAGTAGAGCGTGAACAGCTCGCCCGGCTGGATCAGCCGCTTGCGCGCCCACTGGAGTACGGCGAACGCCACCAGCTGGAAGACGATCTCGTAGACGAACGACGGATGCATGGCCTGGCCGGTGAGACAGCCGGGGCACTCGGGGGTGGTCGGGGGCGCGTGTACTCCCCACGGCAGATCGGTCGGCCTGCCCGGCGCCTCTGTCAGGTGACACCCGATCCTGCCGACCGCCATTCCGAGCGCGACCGCCGGGGCGAACAGGTCGCCCGTCCGCTCCTTGTAGCCGACGATCCTCTTGGCCACCAGCACACCCACGTACGCGCCGGTCAGGCCGCCGAGGATGCTGCGGGAGCCGTACAGCCAGAGGTCCTGCAGGTCGAGCGTCTCTAGCCAGCCCGCCAGCCGCATCCCGATGGCTCCCCCGACCAGGGCTCCGGCGACCGCCGTCAACGACTGCTCGTTGAGCGCGCCCCTCCTCCTCGCCTCCCGTACGAAGACGACGGAGGCCACGAGTACGCCCAGGCCGACGAAGATCTCGTGGTAGGGCATGTCAGCCGTACAGGCCCGGGTTGAGACCTGTGCAGTAGCCGGCGGACACGATGGACCAGAGGGCCCACCCGATCATGAGGCCGAGGCCGATGCCTTTGGTCCACGGCCTGCGTACGAAGAGCAGGCCGATGCCCGCGCCGAGACCGATTAGGGCGAGCACGACCGTGCCGGCGATCAGGTAAGGGGTGGCGTTGGCGTCGTCGGAGCCCATGCCGACGACCACGAGGACTCCGATGACGACGTTGAGGACGCTGTAGATGGCCAGGCCGGCGAACATCAACGCGATCAGCACGCCGGTGGAGGCGGGCGGCACCTGAGATGGCGGTACCCAGCCCGCCTGCCCTTCAGACGAGCCTTCCTGAGGCGGGGTGGGCTCTCCCGGCTGCGGGGGCGGCGGCGTGCTCACAACGCCCAGACTAAGCCTCTAGATCCCTTCTCCCGAGTAGTAAATCGCGGCCTGCACCCGGCTCTTCAACCCCAGCTTGTTCAGCACCCGGCTGACATGTGTCTTCGTCGTGGCCTCCGCCATATCGAGCTCCCTGGCGATCTCGGCATTGGACAGCCCCCGCCCGATGCACGCCAGCACCTCCCGTTCGCGAGGGGTCAGGCTCCCCGGATCGGCCGCCGGCTCCCTGCGCGGTAGTTGCCCGGCGAACGCCGCGATCAACTTGCGCGTAACCCCGGGTGAGATCAGTCCCTCTCCACGCGCCACCAACCGGACGGCCTCGATCAGCGAGTCGGCGTCCGTGTTCTTCAGCAAGAATCCGGCGGCTCCCGCCCGCAGCGCTCCGAAAACATATTCATCGAGGTCGAACGTGGTAAGGATCAGCACCTCACTGATGCCCGCCAACTCCCGGGTCGCGGAAATGCCGTCGAGGCGCGGCATGCGCACATCCATCAACACCACATCGGGCCGCATCTCCCGGGCCATGGTCACGGCCTGCTCCCCGTCCCCCGCCTCACCGACGACCTCGATATCGCCGGCCCCCTCCAGGATCAGCACGATCCCCACTCGGACGGCCGCATGATCGTCGGCAACCAGCACCCTGATGGTCATCGGCTCACGCCCCCTCCGGCCGTACTTCCAGAACGGACAGGGACCGTTCTCCTTCCCCACGAAAGCCCGGCACCAGATCCCGATCGGAGCCACCGACCGGCACGGCCTGATCATCGGCGGTGGGAAGCGCGGCCACCACCCGCCACACATCACCGTCGCCCGAAGACCCGGCCTCAAAAGATCCGCCGACCAACAAAGCCCGCTCCCGCATGCCGATCAGCCCGGCTCCGGCCCCGGGCAACCGCGCCCCACGCCCGCCGACCGCGTTCTCGACACTCACCAGGACCCGCCCCACCTCGTACGAAATGACGACCCGAACAGGCGAGTCGCCATGCTTGAGCGCGTTGGTGAGCGCCTCCTGCAGAATCCGATAACCGGCCAGATCAACAGAGGCGGGCAATTCCCGAAGCGCGCCAAGAACCCGCAGTTCGGCGACCAGTCCGGCGCGTGTGACCCTCTCCACCAATGTCTCCGCATCGGCCAGCCGAGGCCGAGTGGCTTCCGCGGGATCGTCACCCTCCTGACGCAGCAGCCCGATCATGGTTCGCATCTCGGCCAGCCCTTTCACGCTGTTCTCCCGTACGGACTCCATGACCTTCCGGACCGTCGCAGCATCCAGATCCTTGCGAGAAAGGGCGGCGGTGGACTGAATGGCGATGGCGCTGAAATGGTTCGCGATCATGTCGTGCAGCTCACGCGCCATCCGCGTGCGCTCGGCCGCGACGGCCGCCTGCCGATCGAGCTCGGCCAAATGAGCCACCTGCTCGGCGCGTACCCGCTCCACCGCGGCCCGATCCCGCTGCTCCCGCAGAACCAGCGCAGTGGTAACGGGGACGACCAGCACCAGCCCCGCCTGCACCCCCGTGACGGCGAGCATCCACCAGTCCTCGGCAAAGACCCCGGCCACGGCCCCGGCCGCAATCGCCAGCGCGGCGGTAATGAAGAGCAACCACCGAGCGAACCGAGCCGGCCCATAAAGCGCGGCCGCATAGAGGTTGTCGGTGAAAATCAAGACCGTCGCCAGCGACGGCCCCACAAAGGCGTCGATCGCGACCCCGGCAACCCCCAGCCCCAGCGAAGCCAGTGGCGCCCGCTGCCGCACCACAACCCCGGCACAGGTGATCGCCAGCGGCACGCACAAGACCCAGGTGGGCGCCCCACGTTGCAGAAAGGCCCCGCCCGCGATGAGCACCATCCCCATCGCGAAGGCCGCCCCAGCTCCCAGCGCCTCCCGCTTCATGCCCCCATCTCACCACCCCGCCCGGCCACTTCCCTCCTGCGAGGGACCCGCCTGTGGATACACCCTTCGATGTATCCACAACCCCCGTTTCCCCAGCGGACCAAAACCGGACTACTCGCTCGTCCCGGGCCTCGCGTACGGGACCTCCTCCACCCTCCCACCGGCCGTGACCCACCTCACCTGGCAGCCACGCCACGCCGACTGTGTGTCCGGCCCGCTCAAGACACCCATGACCACCCTCTCCCTGCCCCTCAACCACGCTGGACGGAGCGGACGAGCCCAAGATTGCGGTATCTGGTTCGAGGCACTCCCCAAAACCCGCTATGCTTGCTAACGCAGCAAGCGGCCGTAGCTCAATGGATAGAGCATCTGACTACGGATCAGAAGGTTACGGGTTCGACTCCTGTCGGCCGCGCACAGTTTGACCTGGGAGTTCCTTGATCTAAAGGGGCTCCCTGAGTCGTTTCTAGGGGTGTGCTGTAGCAGCGCCGGTTCGTTCACTGAGGTTCCCCCCGTTCGTAGTTGTCTCTTCGCTTCGTAGATGCCGGGCGATGTACTCGTCCACGGCCTTCGAGATGAGCCACGATCGACTCCGGTCCTCTCGCTCGCCAATGGCGTCGAGCCCCCGCCTTCTGCTCATCCGTCAGCCGGACAGTGGTCGGCTTGTTCGACACGACTACATCCGCCAGTTCCAGACGTTGGAGACAGTCCTGGACGCGTTCGACATCCTCCGCCCCCATACAGCTTGGAGGTGCGGATGAATATCGTGGAGCACCATGCAGATGAACCGGATCGCCATCGTCGGATCCGGCGGGAGCGGCAAATCCCACGTTGCCTGCGAACTGGGCCGGCTGCTCGAGGCGCCGGTCACCCATCTCGACGCGGTCTACTACGACGACGAATGGAACCCGCTGCCGCCGGAGAAGTTCGAGGCAGCCCAACGGGACTTGGTCGCGGCGCCGCGCTGGGTGATCGACGGCAACTACAACTCCTCGCTGCACGTCCGGCTGGAGGCGTGCGACACCGTGGTGATGATGGACGTGCCCACCTGGGCAGCCCTGTGGGGGATCTTCTCCCGCCAGCTCCAGCACGGCGCCGGGCAGCACGCCTCCGGCGTCTACAACCGCATCCACCGGGGTGTGATCACCTACGTGGCCACCTATCGGCGACGCATGCGGCCCAAAGTGCTGGCGAAGATCGACGAGCTTGCGGCGGGCAAGCAGGTGGTGGTCCTGACGAGCCGCGCCAAGACGCGTCGCTGGCTGGAGCAGGTGGCCGCCGGCCGCTGACCCGCCGTGACGGCGTGGACGGGTGGCGCCCATGACGTCGCTTCTGATGGCATGCGGGTTGCTTCCCAAGGTTGGGCGGCCGGATAGCGGCCCGCGTCGGTCGAAGTCGTGGCTAGAGCGGTAGGAGCCGGTGAAGGTGGTGCCACTGCACAGCCCGCGTTGATCACAACAGCAGGTTGAAGAGCCTGGTCAGCCGCTCCCACTGCTCGCTGGCCGGGTTCTTCAGCGTGGGATAGACGATGGTGAACGCCTTGCCGAGCACCATGGAGAGTCCCCCCGCCACGGCCGACAGCCGCGACTCGGTCTCCTCGCTGAGGGACAGGTCGAGTGGCGGCAGCGCCCGGAGCTCCGTCAGGATCGGGGCCAGATCCAGCTCCTCGTTCAGGTCCCGGAAGTCGTGCATGTTCTCCTGCAGCCCCTTGGTGATGGGCAGGTCCCAGAACTCGATGATGTCGCGCCTGTTCGACTTCGCCGCGGCCTCGGCGACGACGAGCATGTCGTACAGCTTCCGGTTGATGAAGTCGCTGTAGCGCTTGAGGTCGGACTTGTCCACGTCGAGTCCTGCGGCGGCGCGGAAGAAGTGCTCGAACCTGGAAATCGCGATCATCGGCATCCGGATCACCGTCCTCTCGGTCGATTCCCTGTCGTGGTGAACCTTTCGTGCACCAGGCGTACCGCCATGGCGCCCTCTCCGACGGCGGACGCGACCCGTTTGATCGATCCGCTGCGGACGTCGCCCACGGCGAAGACGCCCGGCCGCCCGGTCTCCAGGGGCAGGGCCTCCCAGTGTGACGACGAGCCCTCGCCTGTGATGACGAAGCCCCGGTCGTCCAGCGGGACGGCGCCCTCCAGCCATCCAGTGTGCGGATCCGCGCCGATGAAGACGAACATCGCGTTGGTCTCGATCTCGATGAACTGCCCGGTCTGGTTGTTCTGGGCGCGCACGGCCCGCAGAGAACTGTCGCCGAGGAGCTCGCGTACTTCGGTGTGGAACATGATTTCGATGGCGGGAGTCCTGGTGATCGCATCGGCGAGGTAGCGGGACATGCTCCCGCTGAGGTCGCCGCCGCGGACGAGCAGGCGCACCGACGAGGCGTTCCTGGCCAGGTACAGTGCCGCCTGGCCCGCGGAGTTGCCGCCGCCGACGATGACCACCGGCGCCTGGCGGCACATGCGCAGCTCGAACGGCGTCGCCGCGTAGTAGACGCCGCACCCTTCGTACTTCTCCAGATCGGGGACGTCGAGTTTGCGGTAGCGGGCGCCGGTGGCGATCAGCACGGCGTGGCCCCGCACGGCAGGCCCTCCAGCGACGTGGACGGTGTAGTGGCCGTCGTCCGCCTCCAGCCCGCTCGCCTCGGCCGGGACGGTCAGCCGGGCGCCGAACTTGGCCGCCTGGATGACGGCCCGCTCGGCGAGCTCGGCGCCCGAGATGCCCGACGGGAAGCCGAGGTAGTTGTCGATGCGGGACGAGGTACTCGCCTGGCCGCCCGCGGCAACCGCGTCGAGCACGACCGTGATCAGGCCCTCCGAGGCCCCGTACACGCTCGCGGCCAGGCCGGCGGGGCCCGCGCCCACGACGACCAGGTCGCACACGCCGTCGGCCGGCCGGGGCGCCGGCAGGCCGATGGTCTTCGCCAGCGTGGCGACGGACGGGTTGCGCAGCACCTGGTCTCCGCGCCAGATCACGACCGGGGTCTCCTGCGGGGAGATGCCGAGGTGGCGGAGCAGCGCATCCGTCTCCTCGTCCTCCTCCAGGTCGATCCATCGGTGCGGGAGCCTGTTGCGGGCGGCGAACTCGCGCAACCGGCGGGCGTCGGGAGAATAGCGGGAGCCGATGATGCGGAACCCGGCGTCCATCCCGATCAGCATGGTGCGGCGGGTCAGGTAGGCCCGCAGGACGAGGTCTCCGAACGCCGGGTCACCGGCCACCATCGTGCGCACCTGGTCGGCCGGAACAGCCAGGATCTCGCCGGGCTCCCGCACGACGGCGGTCAGGAATCCGGCCTGGCCGGTGAGGAGGCCGAGCTCGCCGAGAAAGCGTCCGGGGCCGTGGACGGCGATCGTCCGCTCCTCCTCGCCGCCGTACCCCTCGACCGTGGCCACCTTGCCCCGCAGGATCACGATGAACTCCGGGGCCGGCTCACCCTCCCGGTAGAGCACGTCGCCGGGCGACACGGTTCTGCGCTCGCCGCATTTCGACAGCTCGGCGACGCGCCGCTCGTCCAGACGGGGATAGGCCCCGTGCAGGTCCGGTGTCTCGGACAGGGAGGCCGCCGACTCCATCATGACGGTGTCCTCAACGTCTCCTCGACCCATTCGCGGAGCTGGGCCGGCGGGGCGCCGCCCGCGCGTTGTGCCACGACGCGGCCTTCGTTGAGCATCATGAGCGTCGGCACGGCCGTGATCGTGAACCGCTGCGAGAGGGCCGGGGCCCGGTCCACGTCGACCTTGACGAGCTTCACCCGTCCGGCCATCTCGTGGGCGAGTTGTTCGAGCGCGGGCGTGACCGCCCGGCACGGCGCGCACCACTGCGCCCAGAAGTCAACGAGGACGGGGAGGTGCACCCGTTCCGCGACCTCCGCGAAGGTGTCGTCCCCGGCGTCGGCGATCCACGGCAGCGGCTGGTGACAGTTCCCGCAGCGGGGCCGGCCGTCGGCCGCGGCCGGAACCCTGTTCTGCCTCCCGCAGTTCACGCAGGTCACGACGGTGTGCATGTCAGCTCCTCGGCGGGTGGAAGGTGACGTTGAGCTCCCCCTTGTCGGCGCCGACCGTGATGGTCGAGCCGTCGGGGACGTCGCCGGCCAGCAGGGCGCGGCCGATCCTGGTCTCGACCTCGCGGGCGATGAAGCGGCGCAGCGGCCTGGCGCCGTAGACGGGGTCGTACCCCTGGTTGGCGATGAGCTTGCGCGCGTCCTCGGTGACCTCCAGCGTGAGCCGCCGCTCGGCCAGGCGCTGCCTGATGTCGTTGAACATCAGCTCGACGATCCGCTCGATCTCCGCCTCGGTCAGCGGCTTGAACAGCACGACGTCGTCGATCCTGTTGAGGAACTCGGGGCGGAAGTGCCGGCGCAGTTCCGCCATCACCCCGTCGTGGGCCTCGGGCTTGATCTCGCCGTCGGGGGTGATCCCGTCGAGCAGGTGGTGTGAGCCGATGTTCGAGGTCATGATGATCACGGTGTTGCGGAAGTTGACCGTGCGGCCCTGCGCGTCGGTCAGCCGGCCGTCGTCGAGGACCTGCAGCAGCGTGTTGAAGACGTCCGCGTGGGCCTTTTCGATCTCGTCGAACAACACCACCGAGTACGGCTTGCGCCGCACCGACTCCGTGAGCTGCCCGCCCTCCTCGTAGCCGACGTAGCCGGGAGGGGCGCCGACGAGGCGGCTGACCGTGTGGCGTTCCTGGTACTCGCTCATGTCGATGCGGACCATGTTGTCCTCGGTGTCGAACAGGGCCGCCGCGAGTGACCTGGCCAGCTCGGTCTTGCCGACCCCGGTCGGCCCGAGGAAGAGGAACGACCCGATGGGGCGACGGGGATCCTTGATGCCGGAGCGGGCGCGGATGATGGCGTCGGCCACCAGTCGCACGGCCTCCTCCTGCCCGACGACCCGCTCGTGCAGGATCTGGTCGAGCTTGAGCAGCTTGTCCCGCTCGGCTTCCTGCAGCCGGGACACGGGAATGCCGGTCCAGCGCGAGACGATGTCCGCGATCTCGTTCTCGGTCACCACCTCGCGCAGCAGCCGCTGCCCGTGCTGCCGGCTGCTCAGCCGCTCCTCCTCGGCGCGCAGCCGGCGCTCCAGCTCAGGGAGCTTGCCGTGGCGCAGCTCGGCGGCGCGGTTGAGGTCGTAGTCGCGTTCGGCCTGCTCGGCCTCCCGCCGTACGTGCTCGATCTCCTGCCGCAGGCTCTGGACCTTGCGCAGGGCCGAGCGCTCGGCCTCCCACTGCGCCCGCATCGCGTCGGCCTCGGAACGCAGGGCGGAGAGCTCCGCGCGCAACTCGCCGAGCCTGGCCCGGCTGGCCGGGTCCTCCTCCTTCTCCAGGGCGGCCTCCTCGATCTCCAGCCGCCGCACCCGCCTGGTCAGGGCGTCCAGCTCGGCCGGCATGGAGTCGATCTCGGTCCTGATCATCGCGCACGCCTCGTCGACCAGGTCGATCGCCTTGTCGGGCAGGAACCGGTCGGAGATGTAGCGGTGGCTCAGCGTCACCGCGGCGACGAGAGCGCTGTCCTGGATCTTCACGCCGTGGAAGACCTCCAGCCGCTCGCGCAGGCCGCGCAGGATCGAGATGGTGTCCTCGACCGAGGGCTCGTCGATCAGCACCGGCTGGAACCTGCGCTCCAGGGCGGCGTCCTTCTCGATGTGCAGGCGATACTCCTCGACCGTGGTCGCGCCGATCATGTGCAGCTCGCCGCGGGCCAGCATCGGCTTGAGCATGTTGCCCGCGTCCATGGCTCCCTCGGTCGCCCCGGCTCCCACCACCGTGTGCATCTCGTCCACGAACAGCAGGATTCGGCCCTCCGCCGCCTTCACCTCGTTCAGCACGGCCTTGAGGCGTTCCTCGAACTCCCCGCGGTACTTGGCGCCCGCCACGAGCGCGCCCATGTCCAGGTTGAAGACGGTCTTGTCGTGCAGCCCCTCGGGGACGTCGCCGTTGGCGATGCGCTGGGCGAGCCCTTCGACGACGGCCGTTTTGCCGACGCCGGGGTCGCCGATCAGCACCGGGTTGTTCTTGGTCTTGCGGGAGAGGATCTGGATCACCCGCCGGATCTCCGTGTCGCGGCCGATCACCGGGTCGAGCTTGTCCGCCCGGGCGTCGGCGACCAGATCGCGTCCGTATTTCTCCAGCGCCTCGTACGCGACCTCGGGCATGGCCGAGGTGACGCGCTGGTGACCGCGTACGGAGGTGAGCGCCTCCAGGAACCGGTCCCTGGTCAGCCCCTGCTCGTGGAGCAGGCGACCGGACACGGTCGTGGGTCCCTCCTCGATCAGGGCCAGCAGCAGGTGCTCGACGGAGATGTACTCGTCCTTCAGCCGGCTCGCCTCCCGGTCGGCGGCGTCGAGCAGCCGCGACAGGCGCTGGGTGACGAACACCTGGCCCGGCGCGGCGCCCGGCCCGCTGACCTTGGGCCGCCGCGACAACTCGGCCTCCAGGTCGGCGTGCAGGCGCTGCGGATCGGCTCCGGCCTGCTCCACCAGCCTGGGTGCCAGCCCTTCTGGCTGGTCGAGCAGAGCCATCAGGAGATGCTCGCCGTCGACCTCGGTGTGGCCGAAGCGCAGGGCCTTGGTCTGGGCGTCGTGCAGGGCTTCCTGCGACTTCTGCGTCATCCTGTTCGGGTCCACTCCAGCCCCCTAGCGTCGTGAGAGGCCGCGCAGGGCGGCCTCCAGCTCCTCGATCCGGTCGAGGAGGTCGATCACCACGCCGATCGCGGCGTAGTTGATGGACAGTCCCTCGTGCAGCCGCTGGATCCGGGCCGCGGTTGCCACCTGGGAGGGGGCGAAGCACAACTCCCCCCTGGCGTCCCTGGTCGGCTCCAGCAGGCCGAGCGTCACCAGCCGGCGCACGGCCTGCGGGTGCAGGCCCGTGGCCCGCGCGTAGGAGTCCAGGTCGAGCCGGATCGGGCGGACGATCGCGTACGTCATGAACGCCCCCTCGGGTCGAAGTGAGAGACGGCGGCGAGCTGCTCGAACAGGCGTCGCTCCTCGTCCGTGAGCCTGGCCGGCACCATGATCCGGACCTCGGCGAAGAAGTCGCCGGGCGCCCCGCGCGGATTTGGCATACCGCGGCCCTTCAGCCGCAGGCGGCGGCCCGAGGACGTGCCCGGCGGCACCTTCACCTTCGCCTCGCCGCCCGGGGTGTCCAGCGCGACCGTGGCGCCCAGCGCCGCCTCCCACGGGGTGAGAGGCAGCGAGGCGTGGATGTCGCGGCCCTCCACGCGGTAGCGGGGATGGGGGGCGATCCGCATGATCAGTAGGAGGTCGCCGGCCGGCGCTCCGTCGCTTCCATGCCCGCCCTGGCCGGCCAGCCTGATCCGCTGACCGTTGGTGACCCCGGGCGGGATGTTGACCTCCAGTCGCCTCCCGCCGGGTAGCGTGATGGTGCGCCGCCCGCCGTGGTAGGCCTCCTCGACGGAAAGCGTCAGCTCCGCCTCCTGGTCGGCGCCGGGCACGGGGCCCCAGTGCCGTCTGCCCCGGCCGCCGAACATGCCGCCGAGCAGGTCCTCCAGATCGATCCCCTCGCCGAAGCCGAAGTCCTCGGGCCCGGCCTGGCGCCACTGGCCGCCCGCCCCGGCCCGCGCGCCGGCGCCCGCACGGGCACGGGCGCGGGCCCACTCGGCGGGGTCCACATCGGGCGGCACCTGACGGAAATCGTGTCCGAACGCGTCGTAGCGGCGGCGCGTCTCCGGATCGGAGAGCACGGAGTACGCCTCCGAGATCTCCTTGAACTTGTCCTCGGCGCCGGGATCCTTGTTGACATCAGGGTGATAGGCGCGCACAAGTTTGCGGTAGGCCCGCTGGATCTCGTCGGCGTCGGCGTTCCTGTCCACGCCGAGCACCTCGTAGTAGTCGCGCCGTGGGGCCATCACTCCACCTTCTTCGCGACGGCCACGATCGCCGGCCTGAGCTGCCGCTCGGCGTCGCCATAGCCGGGACGGAGCACCTCCACCACAGTGCCCGGGTCGGCATCGGCCCGCTCGACGGTGGCCACCGCCTCGTGGCGGGCGGGATCGAAGGGCACGTCCACCTCGTCGTGGCGGGGGTAGCCGAGCTTGGCCAGGAGGGCGACAGCCTGGTCACGCACGGCCCGTATCCCGTCGAGTACCGCGTCCGCGCCGCCGTCGCCTGCGTGGCTCAGCGCGAGCTCCAGGTTGTCCAGGATGGGCAGCCACTCGGCCGCCACCCTCGCCCGTTCCTCCGCCCTGATCCGCTCGGCGTCGCGGGAGATGCGCTTGCGCAGGTTGTCCAGGTCGGCGACGGCACGTAGCCAGCGGTCCTCCAGCTCCGCGAGCTTCGCGTCGGTCTCCGCGGGCGAGATGGCTTCCTCACCCTGCGCGCCGGCCTGGGCCTGGGGTGTGTGCTCGTTCATGTCACTCGGGCTCCGACGTCGTGAACTCGGCGTCGATCACGTCCTCCTCACCGCCAGGGACACCTTCCGTCCTGCCCTGCGGCGGCACGCTGGGCCCGCCGCCCGCGGCGGCTCCGAGGCTGTGATAGACCTGCTGCAGCTCGCCGCTGAGTGTGCGCAGCCGGTCGATCGGCGCATCTTCCTTGATCGCCTGCCGGGCCTCCTCCACGAGCTGCCCGGCCCTCGCCTTCTCGTGCACGGGAACCGCGTCGCCCAGTTCCTCCAGCCGGCGCTCCACCTGGTACGCGACCGAGTCCAGCTCGTTGCGCGCGTCTATGGTCTCGCGGAGTCTGGCGTCCTCCGCACGGTGCCGCTCGGCATCGGCGACCATCCGCTCGATCTCCGACTTGTCCAGGTTGGAGCTCTCGCTGATGGTGATCCGCTGCTCGGTGCCGGTGTCCTTGTCCCGTGCCGAGACGTTGAGTATGCCGTTGGCGTCGATGTCGAAGGTGACCTCGATCTGCGGCACCCCCCGCGGCGCGGGCCGGATGTTCTCCAGCCGGAAGCGCCCGAGCACCCGGTTGTCGGCGGCGCGCTCACGCTCGCCCTGCAGGACGACGATGTCGACGGCGTTCTGGTTGTCCTCGGCCGTGCTGAAGACCTCGGTACGGCGCGCGGGGATGGTCGTGTTGCGCTCGATCACCTTGGTCATGAGCCCGCCGAGCGTCTCGACGCCCAGCGACAGAGGCGTGACGTCGAGCAGGACGACGTCCTGCACCTCGCCCTTGATGATCCCCGCCTGGACAGCCGCGCCGATCGCGACGACCTCGTCCGGGTTCACCGTCATGTTGGGCTCCTTGCCCTCGGTGAGCCGGCGCACGAGATTCTGCACGGCGGGCATCCGGGTCGCCCCGCCGACGAGGATCACTTCGTCGACGTCCACGGGCCTGAGCTTCGCGTCCTCCATCGCCTGCTTGACGGGGGCGATGCAACGCTCGACCAGGTCGGCGGTGATCTGCTCGAACGTGGAGCGCATGAGCGTGGTGTTGAGGTGCTTCGGCCCCGAGGCGTCCGCCGTGATGAACGGCAGGCTGATCGTGGTCTGGGTGACCTCCGAGAGCTCCACCTTGGCCTTCTCGGCCGCCTCGAAGAGTCGCTGCAGGGCCTGCGGGTCGTTGCGCAGGTCGATGCCCTGGTCCCGCTGGAACTCGTCGGCCAGGTGGTCGACGATCCTGCGGTCGAAGTCGTCGCCGCCGAGGTGGCCATCGCCGGAGGTGGCGCGGACCTCGACCACGCCTTCGCCGATGTCCAGGATGCTGACGTCGAAGGTGCCGCCGCCCAGGTCGAACACCAGCACGGTCTCGTTCGTCTTCTTGTCCAGCCCGTACGCGAGCGCCGCCGCCGTCGGCTCGTTGATGATCCGCAGGACCTCGAGCCCCGCGATCCGCCCCGCGTCCTTGGTCGCCTGGCGCTGGGCGTCATTGAAGTACGCCGGAACGGTGATGACCGCCTCGGTCACCTTCTCACCGAGGTATTTCGCCGCATCGGCGGCCAGCTTCCGCAGGACGAGGCCGGAGACCTCCTCCGGCGCGTACTGCTTGCCGCCGACCTGGAAGCGCACGGCTCCCTGGGGTCCCTCGACCACGTCGAAGGAGACCGCGTGGATCTCGCTCTTGACCTCGTCGAAGCGGCGGCCGATGAATCGTTTCGAGGAATAGATCGTTCCCTTCGGGTTCAGTATGGCCTGGCGGCGGGCCATCTGGCCCACCAGCCGTTCGCCCTGATCGGTGAAGGCCACCACGGACGGCGTCGTCCGCGAGCCCTCCGCGTTGGGCAACACCGTGGGATGGCCGTCCACCGTGGCGGCGATCACCGAGTTCGTGGTGCCGAGATCGATGCCGACTGCTTTCGCCATTACTCGCTCCCTCGTACTGCTATCCGCTCATCGCCCGGAGCAGCTCATGGGCCCTGACCGCGTGTTCCGAATCGACGAGAACCTCGTACTTGTCGGCCACGAGGGTGCTCTCGGAGACAAAGTCCCGCCGGCCGCCCTGCAGGGCGTGCGAGACCAGCCCGAAGATCGTTCCCGCCACCGCGCCCCACACCAGCCCCCAGAGCACCAGAGGCAACGCTGCCGAGGCCGTGATCGAGAAAATCGCCAGGAACAGACCGATGAGCAGCCCGAACCAGGCTCCGGCGGCCGCGCCCCATCCGGCCGCGCGCAGAAGGGTCATCCGCGCGAGAACCCGCTCCACCGAGCGCAGCCCGGCGCCGACGATCAACGTCCCCTGCACGGGGAATCCATGGTCAGCCAGGTAGTCGACGACTTTCTGCGCCTCCTCGTAGCTGCGGTAGCTCCCGATCGGTTCCCGGTTGGTGGTGGCGGGGCCTGACGACGCGACGGGCACGACTCCTCCTCTCCCCGCCTCAGGCGGAAACCTCGATGTGCTTGGGCTTGGCGGCCTCCGCCTTGGGCACGGTGATGGTCAGCACACCGTCGGACAGGTGAGCCTCCACGCGGTCGGCGTCGACGTCTCCCGGGAGCGTCGTGCGCAGCTCGAACTGGCCGGTCCTGCGCATCTTGCGGTGCCGGCGCTGACGCTCCTGCTCCTCGATCTGCCCGGTGACGATCAGCTCGCGCTCGGACAGCTGGACGTCGATCTGGTCCTTGCGCGCTCCAGGGACATCGATCTCCACAACGTAGGAGTCCTCAGTCTCCGACACGTCCGCCATAGGCACCCAAGCCCCCATGCCGCCATCGCCGGGAAGAGCGCCCAGAGCCTCGCCCAGAGCCGCGTTCATGAGCTGTCCCAGCCTGTCGTAGGCGTCTTCGATCTCGCGGGCGGGGAACATCTCGCCGCCCCTGCGACGTACTGTGAGCAGTGCCATCTGGACCTCCTGGATGGGTTCCTGAACAGGCCGAAAAATGTAACGACCTACATTTCCGAACCTGGCCCAGGCGTCTCGCGGGCACATCCCCCAGCTGAGTAGTCATCGCCGCGACTCCGTGCGGCCGGGGCTCAGCCGCGGCCGCCGCCGGGCGAGGCGTCCCTCGACTGCTCCGCCGCGAGCCGCGCGAGCTCGACCCGGGATCTGATGCTCAGCTTGCGGAAGACGTGCCTCAGGTGGAACGCGACCGTGTGCACACTGATGAACATCTGTTCGGCTATCTGCGGGTTGGTCCATCCGTCCGCCGCGAGCAACGAGATGGCGTGCTCGGTCTCGGTCAGGCTGTCCCAGCCGGAGACCGGGCGTTCGGCATAGCTCCAGTGGCGATGGCGTACCCCCATTCCGCGCAGTCTCTGGCGGATGCGCGCGGAGTCCCGCAGGGCGCCGATGTCGTGATACAGGCCCAAGGCGCGGTCCAGGCTCTCGGCCGCCGCCACGCGCTGCCCGGCGGTGGAGAGCAACATGCCGAGATCCTCCTCGGCCGAGGCCCGCGCCCACACGTCCTCGGCCCGCCCGGCGGCCAGGGCCAGCGCGTCGCGATCCCCGTCGAGCAGGCCCCTGGCATGCGCCGCGGCGGCGGCAAGCGTGGGAAACTCATGGTTGGCCCGGCCGAGGGCCTCGGCGGCGGCCACCACGTGCTCGGCCGCCGCCCGGTCGCCGGCGGCCAGGGCGACCCGGACCATCCAGGGGCCGGCGGCAGGCTCCATGCTGAGCAGCAGCGGGCGGGGCAGCCCTGCGAGCAGGCGCATAGCGCTGCGCGGCCCATCTCGTGCCTCCGCGAGCTGCGCGGACAGCAAGGCGTGCCGGAAGCGAGCCTCGGCCGTGCCCCCGGGCTGTTCCGCGACGTGATGCGCCACCCCCTGCAGGTCGCCGCGCCGCAGCGCGACTGCGGCGAGCACGGCGCGGGCCGCCGCGGCCGACAGCGGCGTGATGAGCGCACCGGCCAGGTCCAGGGCCCTATTCGCCTGGGTGACCGCATCATCGAAACGGCCCGCGAGCAGCTCCAGGCGGGCCTCCAGCGCCGAGGCGTCCGCCGCCCAGGCCAGATGACCGTGGCCGAACATGTCCTTGCGTGCCTGGCGGAGCATCGTCCGTGCCTCGTCCAGCCGGTGGATGTCGACGAGCACGGCGACGTTGGCCAGGCAGGCCTCGTAGCGGCGGTCCTCGGGCGCGTCGGCGGCGGCCAGCCGTCCGGCGCTCTCCGCCAGGGCCAGCGCGCCCGTGAGCCTGCCCTCGTGCCGCTCGGCGATGGCCAGGGCGACCAGCGCGGCGGTCCTGGCCGCGGGACCGTATCGATCCGTTCCGTCGATGACCTCCTGCGCGAACGGCCGCGAGCCGGCGTCCTCCCGCAGGCGCACCATGGCGTACAGATGCACGAGGGTCGCCCGCTCGCGTACGTGGCGGGGGAGGCCCGGCACCGCCAGCACCGTCTCGGCCTCGCGGATCGCCTCCTCACCCCGGCCCGTCAGGTACATGGTGTCCGCGAGCAGGCAGCGCAGCTCGGCCACCCCGTACACGGAGCCGTGCTCGGCGAGGCGGCCACGCACCATCTGCTCGGCCTCGTCCAGCCGGCCACTGGCGACCGCCGCTTCTATGTCGGAGGAGGCCGGGCCGGTGAGCAGGCCGGCCGACCCCGGCCGCTCAGAGCCCATGAGAACGCCGGACTGGTCGAGCAGGGTCTGCCGCACCGATGAGGGGATGCCCGCGGCGACGACGTCCCCGACGAGTTCGTGACGGAAGGTGAGGCCGTCCTCGGTCACGAGGAGGATGCCCGCGGCCGTGGCCTCCTCCGTCACCGGGAGCAGCGCGGCGGGCGTGGTGTCCAGCAGCGACGCGGCGTGCTCCAGCGACAACGACCGGCCCAGCACTGCGATCGTCTCCATCAGGCTCCTTGCCTCCGCGCTCAGCGTGTCGATCCAGCGCCGCACCACCATCCGCAGCCGGTCGGGCACGCGGGCCCGCGCCGCGTCCCCCAGCAGCCCTTCCTCGCGCAGCCCCGCGAACAGCTCGGTGATCAGCAGCGGATTGCCTCCGGCGGCCGCCGCCAGCGCCCGCGTCGCCGGGTCCGGCGACCGCCCGAGCGTGTCCTGCGTCAGCGCCGCGACCGCGTCCGGTGACAGTGGCGCGAGCGTCACCCTGTCGGCCCCCTCCCGCTCCAGGATGTCGAACAGCGACACGGCCTGGCCCCCGTCCGGCACTGTCGAGCGGCTCATCATCCAGCCGATGGGCCAGTTGGCCAGCCGGTCGTGCAGGCTGTGCAACGTCCTCAGCGTCACCGGGTCCGCCCGTTGCAGGTCGTCGAGCGCGGCCAGCACCGGTGACGCGGCCAGCTGCTCGAACCCTGCCCGCAGCCGCTCCAGGACCGGCGGGCCGAAGCGGGCGGTGGCGTCGCCCGCTTCCGGCTCAGCGCGCAGATCGAGGGCCTCCAGCAACATGCCGCACGGGGCGTCCTCGCCCAGCTCCTCCACCCTGCCGTGTACAACCCCGATGCCGCGTTCGGACGCCTCGGCGACGGCTTCGGCCAGCAACCGGCTCTTCCCCGATCCGGGTTCTCCGTCCACCAGCAGCGTTCCGCCCGCACCTCGCCGCAACACCCGCAGCAGGCCATCGACGTGACGCCACTCCCGATCGCGTCCCCGCATGCTGTCCCCCCATGAGCCGCCTGCCACGACGGGGAACGGTGAATCCCAAGCCCGCCAAGATCTTTCACACCCGCCGGGGACCACTACTCGGCTGGGGGATGTGACCTCCCGTCCGCCGCGCCGAGCCTGGAGCCGAGGCCTGCCCAAGGATGTAAGGAAGGGGTGAAGGAGATGGCGGAGACCGGTTATGCGCCGTTCAACCGTACGGTCGACAAGACGAACCGCGTGCTGCGAGAGATCGAGGAGGCGCACGGCTGGACTCCCGAGCACCGCAACCAGTCCTACGCCGCCCTGCGGGCCGTGCTGCACGCCCTGCGCGACCGGCTGACCGTGGACGAGAGCGCCCACCTCGCCGCCCAGTTGCCGCTGCTGATCCGCGGGGTCTACTACGACGGCTGGCGGCCGAGCACCGTGCCGGTCAAGGCCGATCGCGAGGAGTTCCTCCACCGCGTCTGCGGCGAACTGGCCTTCGACCTCCAGGAGAGCGAGGAGGACCTGGTCAAGAAGGTTTTGCAAGCACTCAAGAGGCACATTACCGACGGTGAGTGGGAGGACGTGAAGGCCGGCCTGCCGAAGGACCTGGCCTCGATGCTGCCCTGACCACGGGTCTGATCACCGGCCTGTCACGGGTGTTCGGCGACACACCGGTCGTGTTGCCGTGGATGCGGGCGTTCGTTGGGATGCTGGAGCGGTGATGTTCGCGTCCAGGGGACGCGCCGGAGAGCGCGTCATGTCGGTACGACGCGTGCTGACATCCCTGGGCGCCGGGGTCGTCGTGGCCGTCGCAGCCTGGCTGCTGGGCGCGCCCGAGCTGGCCCCGCTGCTCGGCTGGGGTGTGGCCGCGACGGTGGGCCTGGCCTGGGTGTGGCTGATCAGCTGGCCCAAGGACCACCGGGACACCAAGCGGCTGGCCGAGGAAGAGGGCGACACTCGCTCCACCGACACCGGCGTGCTGATCGGCGCGGTGGCCAGCCTTGGCGCGGTCGCGCTCGCCCTGGTCCGCACCGCCAGCCACACCCCTTGGACGACGGCTCTGGTCATCCTGAGCGTGGTGACGGTCGTCCAATCGTGGGGCCTGGTGAACACGGTGTTCGCCTTCAAGTACGCCCGGCTCTACTACGTGGACGAGGATGGCGGCATCGACTTCAGGCAGAAGAACCCGCCCGCGTACAGCGACTTCGCCTACCTCGCGTTCACGGTCGGGATGACCTTCGGCGTCACCGACAACCATGTGGTCAACACTCACATCCGCAAGGTCGCCCTCGCGCACGCGCTGCTGTCCTACTTCTTCAGCACCGGCATCCTGGCCGTGGCCATCAACCTCGTCACCGGCCTGAGCGAGTGACCGCCGGTCCCTGCCGAGCCAGGATGGGCGAGAGCGTCTCGCGGGTTCGCCCTGGACATGCGCGTCACCCTGGTCGCCCGCCCTCGGCGGCTTTCACCTGGCCGGCCGGACCATGGAAGCCGTGGTGAATGTCACCGGCCTGCTCCTCCACCCGCCCACCAGCCGTGACCGCGTCGCTGGTGAGGTCCCCGTGATCGGCCGCAGAGTATGCCGAGCCTCGCCGGATCGCCCCCGATCGCTACGTCATGCCGGGCCTGCGCGGGCGGATGCGCCTGCTCGCCGGCATGGTGCGGGCCAACCGCCCGTGGCGGCTGTTCACCTCGTGGTCGCGGGCCGCTGGCTGACCTCGAGAGGCGGGAAAAGGATCTACGGCGGGCCGAGCAGTACTCCCAGTACGGCTACCTCACCTACGCCGACCCGTCGATGATGCGTCCCCGGCCCGCCCCGAAACCTGAGGGCCGCCCGCCCGAGCGGGACCCTTCGCCGCCCCAATAAAGCGGACAACTGGGAACACCGGATTCTCTCGGCGCCCACCGGTTTATCGACTTTCCGCGACGAGGCGTGTCGACGCGATCGACACCATGCGCCCGCGTGGTGAAAGGGGCGGTGAAGGCACTCGTATGCGTGATGGTCGCGACCGGGCGGAAAAGGCTCACCTGGCTTGCGCTGAAACTTTCGGTGAGGCGGTCCCTGTGGATGCGGGTCGGCTCACGGATGCTGCCGGTGGCGGCCCGGTGATTCCTCATTTCGAGATCCGGGTCCGCCGCCAGTAGGCGACGGTGAGCGCGCCGAGCAATGGCCCCCACAGCAGTAGCGGCGCGTACGCGGCGATGGCCAGCAGGCCCTTCCAGTCGTGCACCCCCAGAGGGAAGTCCGCGGGCAATATGCGGCCATGGATGTCGCGGCCACGGGCACAGGCGACCGCTGCCAGTGTCCATATGGACGTCAGCACGACCGCCCCAAGTGCGGCCGGAACGATGGCGGCCGCCGGCGGCACCCTTCGGCCACGCAGTCCGGGTATCCAGCGTGGGAACACCTCTCCCCACCGGGCGATCAACCCGATGGCGGCGAAGGCCACCACCTCCGAGAAAATCGACAACAGGACCACGTACAGCTCCATCGGCAGCCACGGCGGCACCTCCCCGCTGCCCTGCCCGCCGTGGGTGATCGGCAGGTGGAACGTGACTCCAGCGATCCGCCAGAGGCTGGCCGGCAACGCGGTGAACGGGACGGCGTAGGCGGCGATCCGCGTCCAACGTGGCACTTCAGGCACGGGCGCGTGGGCGGCCGTCCACGCGGCACGCAGCCGGCCGGTCGCGGGAGGCGTCTCCGCGAGGGCGGTCATTGTGATCCTCCAAGGTTCGGGGCAGGGCCTGCCCGGTCTCCATGAAGATCCCAGCGACACCATGGCCAGACATCCCCCCACAGGGGGAATCGGCGCGCAGCGCGACATATCAGTGGAGCCAGGTCCAGGTGACCCATTTCCATACCTCGCCGGGCTCAGAAGCCATCCGCTCCAGCACCTCCGGTGCCTGCCCGTGGTGGAGCAGCAGCATCGCGTCGAAGACCGCCCCGAGCCGTAGGTATGTTCCGGTGGGGTGCCGAACTGGTCCAGGACCGTCACCAACCGCAATGGAACCGTCACCACCACACTGCCGTCAGTAACTTTCGGCCGCGACGGATCATTCACCTTCGCCGACAACCCGCCCGAGGTCGGTGAGCACACCTACATCGTCAGGTGGGCCGGAGACTGGGCCTTCCTCCCAGCCGAGGCAAGCCACCAGATCACGATTCGGGGCGGAGCCGAATAGCTCACACACGACCGATTCGAAGGTCATCGGCGAGACCGTGAAGCTGCTGTCGGCGCGCGTTCCCACACTTGATCGAAAGCCCACATCAAGATCATTTCGGACGACTCCCCGCAGCTGGAGGCGGCTCACAGCGGATGAGCCTGATTCGCCCCAATATTCGGTGTTGCGCGTCACGGTAGAACGCTAGGTTCGTGCCGTGACCAAGCTCAACCAGATCCTCGCCGTTGAGAAGGGCGTCAAAGCCGACGTTCAGCGCAAGGTGTCCGACGTCTACCACACGGTGCAGAAGGCGCCTCTGCTGTCGGGCATCTCGCGCACCTACCAGCCGATCGACGACGAGGGCGAGCAACTGCCGCCGGAGTCGACCAGGGTACAGGTGAAGGTCGAGGACGCCGTCAAGGACGCGGCGGACGCCCTGACGCGACTGTTCGACGTCACCGCCACCAAGGACGTCGCCAACTGCTCGGCCAAGGCCGACGTCGTCGTAGACGGGCGAGTTCTCCTGGAAGACGTCCCGGTCACGTACCTGCTGTTCCTGGAAAAGCAACTCGTCGACCTGCGCACGCTGATCTCGAAGCTGCCCACGCTGGACCCGTCCGAGACGTGGACGCTGGACGAGAACACCGACACGTGGCGCACCGAACCGGTCAAGACCACCCGCACCAAGAAGGTGCCACGCAACCACGTGCTCGCGGAGGCAACCGAGCATCACCCGGCGCAGGTGCAGGTGTTCACCGAAGACGTGGTGGTGGGCTACTGGACGAAGGTCGCCTTCTCCGGCGCTGCACCTCAGCGGCGCGTCAACGAGCTGCTGGATCGGCTGACCAAGCTTCAGGACGCGGTGAAGTACGCCCGCGAGGAGGCCAACAGCGTCGAGGTCGCCGACCGGCGGATCGGCGACGCCCTGTTCGGCTACCTGCTCGGGTAGCCTGCAAAGACCCCCGCCCCAAGTGGGCGGGTGCGCAAGGAGCGCAAGCTGAAGATGAAGCTCAGCCTGAACAACGGTGACAGCGGAGGTTCGATCCCTTCCCCCGGCACTGCGGGCCGGGGTAGCCCAGATGGTAGAGGCAGCCGATCAGTCTCAGACTCTCGCTCCAGATTCAGCATCGCCGTCGGATACCAGATCGATCGGGTGGAGGCAGTGATTGTCGAGATGCGGGTTCGACTCCCGCTGGGTGCTCCACGTGCGCCCATGGCTTAATGGCAGAGCGCGACATCGTAACGCCTGACCTTCGCTCTTAAACGCCGCTGGTGCCACGACATGACGGCTCACAGACCCCCGGGATTTAGGGCATTTCCCGGGGGTCGCTTCATGCGCGGCCGCACTGGCCGCCACGACCGCCTGGTGCCGGCCGAGCACGGTGACGGTTCGCGGTGACGCGCGCCGGTACGGTCACCATGGGACGGTGTATACACCGCGGGCGGCGCGGACGACTCATCCCTGCTCGTAGCTGGCTGAGGTAGGACCCAATACCGCCCGCCATCGACCTAGGATAAGCCGAGCAGGCCAAGGGGCAGGGTCACGGAGGGCGACCACGGTCACTGGTGACCGGCCCGGAGCCCGGGTACGTCGCGACCATTGATCCCCGTAATAAGGGGGTGCACTGGTGAAGCAAAATCGGCGTACGCCATTGCAAGCAGGAGCCGGGGGTCGACTGCTCTAGCGCGGGTCGATGACAGTCATCCTCAGAGTTCCCTTCGTCATCATGATCATCTCTCCCGCTCCAAGGTCGAGTAGTGCGGTAACCCTGGTGCCCGATGAGGACCGCTCCAGAACGTGCCCGTCGGAGCGCAGGCGAAAGAGCACACCACCTTGGCTGACCAGCACGAACCCCTTGTCATCCAGCCCAACTCCCTTGGTGAGCGGCTGCCCGACATCCACGTTCCACAACGCCGATCCGTACTCAGGGTCGACGGCGACGTAACCGGCGCCCCGCTCTTCTAGCAACACCACTCCACCGGTGAACAGGGCAGCCGACGCCATGAGGTCGGCGTCATGCCGGAAGAGCCGACTCACGAGATCCGATGAGGACTGAATGGCTGCGATGGACCGGGGGCCGCATAATGCCAGGCAACGGTCAGGATCGATCAACGTGAACGCCGGGCGGTTGTCGGTGTCCGCCAGCGGTTCCGGCAGTTGCCAGCGGCGAAGCTCCCTGCCCTCTCGTGGATCGATCAGCCATGCTTTCGTGCCGCTCCCCAGTAGTACGCCGCTGCCCCAGGGCAGCGGAAGCACCGCGTCCATGCGGTGCGGTGTCAGCCATAGTGGCCGTCCGTCGTCCAAGTTGAAACCAGCAATGGGCGTGTAACCACGCCAGCCGCCCACGATGACCGTCTCTCTGGTGGCCACGACATGCCCCGAGTACGGCCTCAAGCCAACGCGCCACACTAATGATCCCGTCGTGAGATCGATGCAGGACAGTTGATCGTTGTTCTGTGTCAGACAGAGACAACGATCGCCGGCGACCACTACGCCACGTGGCCAAGTCCCTATCGGGATGTCCCAGCGGACCGAGCCGTCGCTGCGATTCAGGCAGACAAGCCGAGTGTGGCGTTCATGGACGACGACGCAGTCTTCCGCGACCGCCAGCCCGGAAGCGGAACCCCTTTGATGGAGCCGCCGCTCCCACAGTGTCATCCCGATCATTACTCCTACGCTCCGCCGCAGATAAAGGGCCACTCCCGCGATCGGGCAGTGATCTTTTCGGTCTTGTACAGCTGGAAAATACCGGGTCCAAACGATCATGAGTCGATTGAGCGCCTTGCGTGTGTCCTCCGACGAGACTTCGCTGTGCACCTTCATGGTCACGGAGATCTGCGAGTGGCGAAGGATCTGCATGGCCAGTGGGCTGGGCTTGGTGTAGACGTCGTCGGCCTGCCCGTCGCGGGAGAGTTGCAGTGCCGCCATGGGCAGGCGCGGGTCAGCACGCGCGGGGCATATGTGGGACGATCACGGCCCCGGGGTCCGGCGACCGTCCGAAAGGCGCGGATGGGAAGCTGGCTCGGTGCAGATCTCCCTCCTCGGTCCGGTCGAAGCCACCTCTGACGACGCCTCCCCGATCGACATCCCCGGCGCGCGCCTGCGGATGCTGCTGGCGCGGCTCGCGCTGGAGGCCGGCCGCCCGGTGTCAGCCGACTCCCTGATCGACGGCATCTGGGGCGAGGAGCCCCCCGCCGGAGCCGTCAACGCGCTGCATGGCCTGGTCTCCCGGTTGCGCAGGACGCTGGGCGGGCCGGAGTCCGTGGAGCTGGTGGCCGGCGGCTACCGGCTGCCGCTGCGCCCCGAGGACGTGGACGCGCACCGATTCGAGCAGCTTGCCGGGCAGGCCAGGCTGGAGCTCGCGGCCGGCAGGCCGCGTGAAGCCTCCTCCTTGCTCCGCGCCGCCCTGGAGCTATGGCGGGGCGCCGCGCTGGCGGACGTGCTGGAGGCGTCGTTCGCCCGCAACGTCGCGGCCCGGTTGGAGGAGCTGCGCGCCACCGTCGCCGAGGACTTCTTCGACGCGGAGGTACGGCTCGGCCGCCACGCCGAGGTGCTGGCCGAGCTGGGCGCCGCGGCCGTCGCCCGCCCGCTGAGCGAGCGCCTGGCCGAACTGCGGATCCGGGCCCTGTCGGCCGCCGGACGCCAGTCAGAGGCGCTGGCCGTGTACGAGGAGGTCCGCGGCAAGCTCGGCGACGAGCTGGGCATGGATCCCTCGCCCGAGCTCAGCGCGGTCCACCTCGCCCTCCTCCGCGGGGAGCTGAACCGGCCCTCCGTACGGCCGCAGGCCGCGCCCAGCCAGCTCCCGGCCAGGCTGACCAGCTTCGTCGGCCGGGAGCGTGAACTCGGCGAGCTCGCCCGGCTGATGGCCGGCGCGCGGCTGGTGACGATCGTCGGACCGGGCGGCGCGGGCAAGACCAGGCTGGCGTTGGAGGCCGCGGACCACGTCGAGGAACGGACATGGTTCGTGTCGCTTGCCGGGGTCACCCAGCCGGACCAGATCGCAGACGCGGTGCTCAGCGCCTGCGGCGGCCTGTTCGAGGGCGGGTTCAAGCCGCAGGCTCCTGCCCCAGCGCGGCTGGCCGCCCAGCTCGATGTCGGCCCCGCCGTACTGGTGCTGGACAACTGCGAGCACCTGGTGGAGGCGTCCGCCCAACTCGCCGAGCAGCTGCTCGTCCGGCTTCCGCAGCTGCGCATCCTGGCCACCAGCAGGGAGGCTCTGGCGATCACCGGCGAGGCCTTGTGCCACCTCGGCCCACTCGACCTGCCCGTGGAGGACGCGGACCTGGCCGAGGCCGCCGAGTCAGCCGCGGTGCGGCTGTTCGTCGAGCGCGCTGCCAGCGTGCGCCAGGGCTTCGCACTCGACCAGACCACCCTGGAGCCCGTGATGGAGATCTGCCGCCGGTTGGACGGCATGCCACTGGCGCTCGAACTGGCCGCGGCCAAGCTGCGGGCGATGAGCGTGGCGCAGATCGCCCGCCGGCTGGATGACCGTTTCCGCCTGCTCACCTCGGGGAGCAGGACCGCGCTGCCGCGCCAGCGCACGCTGCTCGCGATGGTGGAGTGGAGCTGGGACCTGCTGGAGGAGCCCGAGCGGGTGCTGGCCGCCCGGCTGGCCGCCTTCCCCGGCGGAGCCGACCTGGCCGCGCTCGAGGCGATCTGCTCTGACGCGTCCCTCCCCGCCGGCGACATGGTGTACGTCGCGGGTGCACTGGTCGAGAAGTCCATGATCCAGCAGGTCGGCGACAGGTACCGGATGCTGGAGACCATCCGCGCCTACGCGGCGGCCGAACTCGCAGAGCCGATCGCCGACCGCTTCCGCGCGTACTTCCTGGCGCTGGCCGAGGAGAACGAGCCGCTGCTGCGTACCAGGGACCAGCTGCGTGCCGTCGAGGTCTTCGACGCCGAGCACGACAACCTGGTCGCCGTGCTGCGGGCCGCCGTCGAGGCGGGCGACGCGGCCACGGCCACCCGGTTGGTCAGGTCCATGATCTGGTACTGGGGCATGCGCGGGATGACCACCCAGTCCGACGCCTTCCTGAGCGAGGTGCTGACGTTCGGCGACGAGCTGCCGGCCGACGCGCGCACTGCCTTCGAGGTGGTGCGGTCGACGTCGGGCCGGGGAGGCGGGCAGGAGATCCGTGATAACCTCCGCCGTCCCGGGGTGACGAAGTTCCACAACGCGCTGCCGTTGCTCCGCATCTCCAAGCTCACCACCCAGGACGCCCGGGACCTGGAGGCGCTGGACTCGCCCGACCCCTGGGTGCGCGCCAGCGCCCACTGGGCCTACGACTTCCTCCTCACGGAACAGGGCGACCAAGAGACCGGCGCCCGCCACAGGGAGGAGGCACTGCGCCTGTTCCAGCAGGTCGGCGACCGCTGGGGGTTGGTGATGAGCCTGGTACGGCAGAGCCGCGTCCACGGCCTGCGCGGCGAGCACGAACGTGCGGTCGCGGCCTGCGAGCGCGCCGTCGCCATCGCCTCCGAGCTCGGCACCGAGGAACACCTCTTCATAACCAAGTCGCATCTCGCCCAGAACCGAATGCGCGGTGGCGACCTGGACGGCGCACTGCACGACATCCACGCCGCGCGGCGCCAGGGTCGCGAACACGGTCACCGGAGGCTGGAAGCCAGCATGCTGTTCCCGCTCGCCGAGGCGCACCGCCACGCCGGCGACCTGGAACCGGCCCATCAGGTCGTGGACGAGCTCGAGACGGTCATCCACCGGCTACCCGGCCCGCCCGAGCTGAACAGCGACGTGATCGTGTCCTCCCGGATGGCCGTCCTCGTGACCGAGGGGGCGGCGGAGCGGGCGCGCGAGCTGCTGCCCCGCGCGATGCGCGGCGTGCTCGGGCACACCAACGCCAACGCCATGGCCCGGGGCGCGGAGCTGTTGGCCAGGCTGCTCGGGCTGGAAGGCGACCCGGCGGGGGCCGCGACGGCGCTCGGGATGAGCCACGTGATCAGGGGCGTCTTCGACGAGGGCGACCCCGATCTGCGCCGGCTGGTGCCCGTCCTGGCTGGGCAGCTCGGCGACGAGGGTTACCTGGAGGCGTACCGGCGTGGCGCGAGCCTGCCGAGGCAGGAGGCGATGGACCGGCTCGCGGCGCACGCGGGAAGGTAGATCTGGCGAGCCCGTCGGCCGAGCGACCGGCTCAGCGCGCGCCCGGCGGCCCGGCCGGAGAAGATGCAACCGCCCAGGAAGGTGCGCTCCACCCGCGGACCCCACCGCCTCCCGGCTTGCCGCCGCCGCGATGACACACCGGGCACGGGCACACCCCGCCCTCATCCGCTCGGGCGACCGGATCTCCGGCGCGGCCCCGAGCAGGTTCGCCGCGTAGGGCTGTCACAAACGGGGAGGTCGTCTTGTCCTCACTCTGGACAGTTCCTGTTTGGATGGAGGAATACATGAGCGCTGAGCACGCACACCTGCCCCCAGGCGTTGAGGTGATCACGACCCTGCCGGAGGCGGCGGCCCGGATCCCGGCCGGCGCCGAGGCCAGGACCATCCGGGTCACCCTGGCGCCCGGCGACCCCGGCGCGCCACCGCACCGGCACCCCGGGCCGCTCTTCGGCTACGTGACCCAGGGCGAGATCCTCTTCGAGCTGGAGGGGCAGCCGCCTCGGGTGCTCAAGGCCGGTGACGCCCTGTTCGAGCCCGGAGGCGACGTGATCCACCTCCAGGGCGCCAACAACCTTCCGGACGCGCAGTCGCAGCTGGTGGTGACCATGTTCGCGCCGCCGGGTACGCCGATTCTGACCCTGGTCAGCGCGGAGGAGCTGGCCGAACGACGACACCTACGAGTTACCCAGCCATGATTCGCTGATGCTCGGCCATGCTTGCTTCCGGAGTTCGCGCCGCGGCTGACAGCGGCGCACTACCTCCGCCGGATCGGCCCGCGGAGGGAAGAGCACGGCCGTACCGGCAATCGGCCGAGCTCGGCCGGGACACGCTCATCATCGCGGCGCGGAAGGGAGACTCTCGCTCGGCTGCCCGGGCGCCCATGAGGTGAGGATGAGCAGCGCATCGTGCGACGGGGAACCGGGCTCGGCGGTGAGGACCATGAGGCGCTGTCCCGAGCCGTCGGGACTGCTCCAGGTGTCGCAATCGAGGGTGAGATCGCCGACCAGCCGATGCCGGTAGCGCTTGGTGCCATAGGCGGCGTTGTTGACGCGATGCTCCGCCCACCAGGTACGGAAGTCGGCGTCCCCCACGGACAGCTCACCGACGAGGCGAGCGAGCTGGGGGTCGTCGGGGTTGGCCGCGGACTCCATGCGTAGAGCGGCGACCGCGTCGCGGGCGTCGTGCTCCCACTCCAGGTGCATGCCCCGGATGATCGGGTCGGTGAACAACAGGTACAGGTAGTTGCGCCGGTCCGCAGGGAGCTGCGAGAAGTCGGTGTACAAGGCGGCGGCGCCCGCGTTCCATTCCAGGATGTCCAGCCGTTTGCCCAGAACGACGGCGGGGGTACCGGTGAGCTGATCGAGCAGGCGCCGCATGGCGGGGCGCACGCGCTGCGCGGGCCGACGCCTTCGAGGCCGCGCGTCGGTCTTGCCGGCCAGTTGATACAGGTACCGCTGCTGGTCGTCGTCGAGACGCAGTGCCTGAACCAGCGTGGCGAGCACCGACGCGGAGGCTCGGACACGACCCTGCTCCAGCCGCGTGTAGTAGTCGACGCTGATCGCGGCGAGCTGGGCGACCTCCTCGCGGCGAAGCCCCGCGACCTTGCGGCGAGAGTCCTGCTCGGGCAGGCCGAGGTCCTGCGGGGCCAGTTGTGCCCGGCGAGCCTTGAGGAAGGCGCCGAGTTCGCCGGGGCCGGACATGGTGCTCATGTCCTCCATTGTCGGGCTTGAAGTGGTGAGGGTGAGGGGGCAGGTCTTTTCCCAGGCAAGAACTCGCCGCTTTTGCCTCCCCACGACTGCGACGACTGTGGACACGTGCCCGGCACCGTGCCGGGCCGGCTGACCGCGGAGAGTCCCATGGCGAAGATCGACGTCACCTTCCACAGCGCCGGCATCCCGCTCGCCGGCCATCTCCACCTTCCCGACACCCCGGCCGAGGGGCCGCGTCCGGCGATCGTCGTCGGCCACCCCGGCACTGGTGTGAAGGAACAGGCCGCCGGCCTCTACGCCCGCCACCTGGCCGAAAAGGGGTTCGTCGCGCTCGCCTACGACGCGGCCTACCAGGGCGAGAGCGGCGGCGAACCTCGCGGCCTGGAGGATCCCGCACAGCGCGTCGAGGACCTCAAGGCCGCCGTCTCCTTCCTCACCAGCCGGGGCGACGTCGATCCGGACCGCATTGGCGTGCTCGGCATCTGCGCCTCCGGCGGCTACGCCCTCTCGGCCACCGCGGGCGACCGCCGCGTCAAGGCCCTCGCCACCGTCAGCGCCGTCGACGTCGCCCGCCAGTTCCGCCTGGGGGCCGACGGCGCCCAGGACCCGGCCGTGTTCCTCGGCATGCTGGACGCCGCGGCCCACGCCCGCACCACTGAGGCCCGGGGCGAGGAGCCGCCGGTGCTGACTCTCTTTCCCGACACCGTCGAGCAGGCCTATGCGCTGGGTGGAGAGCACGGTGCCGAGGGCTTCGAGTACTACCGCACCGAACGTGCCCGGCATCCCCGCTCGGCGGGCTTCCTCACATGGAACAGCATCGACAAGATGGCGGCCTTCGACGCCTTCGCGCCGATCCCGCTGATCGGGCGCCGGCCGCTGCTCATGATCGTCGGCACCCGCGCCGTCACGTCGTGGATGAGCGTCGAAGCCTTCCAGCGCGCCACCGGCCCCAAGGAGATCCACTGGATCGACGGCGCCAGCCACGTTGACCTCTATGACAACAAGCAGTACGTGGACCTCGCCGTCGAAAGGATCGCCGGGTTCTTCGGCGAGAACCTGGTCCGGGCGGCCTAGATCGCTGATGTGAATTTGGGTTAGTGGTCGTAGGCGGTCAGGGACCGTTTCACGGGTGCGTCGGTGTTCCAGTTGTGCCAGATTGCGGCGTTGAGGGCGAGGATGCGCTGGCTGATACGGGCCCAGAGGCCGTCGGGGTGGCGGGCGTTGTGGCGTTCGAGGCCGAGCTGGTTCTTCAGTGTCCAGATGATCGCCTCGATGCGCTGGCGCAGCCAGCCGGGAAAGGGCAGGGCGCGTGCAGGCTCGTCTTCGCGGGTCGGCCGGATCAGGAGATGACCCAGATCGGCGGCGGCCTTCTCGATGCCGGCTCCGGCGAATCCCTTGTCGCACACGATCGGGCATGGCCCGTCGGCTATCTGGTGGACGTGCAGCAGGTGCAGGGCCTGCTTGCGTTCATCGAGCTCTTTGGGGTGGGCCAGGCTGAAGCCGGTCACCGCGCCATCAGCGGTAGTGATCAGCATCAGCTTGGCGCCCCAGTAGAAGGCGTGGTGGGACTTGTCCATGCCGTATCCGGCGATCTCACCCAGGTGTGATCTGTTGACCGTCACTCGCGAGGCGCCGCAGCGGATCGGGGTGCCGTCCATCAGCCGCAAAGGCTCGTGCCAGGTCGGGACCTGGCGGGCCAGCCACAACGCCGCCGCCGACATGGCCGGCCCCAGATCACGCAGTTGCCGGTTGTACTGCGACTGGGACGGCAGCCTGGGGAACAGGTGCCCGATCCGGCTGGCCGCCATCCGCATCCAGCGGCGTTCGTCATCACACCGCAGCAGCACCTGCGCCACTGCCACGACCACCGCCTCGGCCGGGGTCAGCACCGGCGGCCGGCCCCGTCCGCGAGGCCGTCCCCGCGAAGGCATCACGTGATCGTCCAGATGCACATAGAGTGCGGTCAGAAGGGCGTCTAAGTCAGTCTTCACACACCGACAATGGACGCCCTTCGTCACGCCCGCGGCCGATCACCAAAATTTCACATCAGCGATCTAGGGGCTGTACGGAGTTGAGATCAGAGGGATCGCCTGCGGTACGGCCGTGGACCCTGGTAGGCCATCGGGCATGGCGCGTGGAGATCTCACCGACGAGGAATGGTCCTTGATCGAGCCTCACTTGCCGCTGGGTGAGCGGGGTCCGATCCCGGACCTGCGGCAGCAGTTCAACGCGGTGATGTGGCGGTTTCGTACCGGCAGCCCGTGGCGGGACCTGCCCGTCGAGTACGGGCCATGGTCCACCGCCTACGACCGGTTTCGCTCCTGGGCGCTCAACGGCGTATTCGAGCAGCTGATGCAGGCGATGATTGCCGAGGCCGCCGCCCGTGGGCAGGCCGACCTCGACCTGGTCAGCGTGGACTCCACGACGGCCCGCGCCCACCACCACGCCGCCGGAATGGCCCTGGACGGCGAGTTGGCCGCAGCGCTGCAAGAGGCCGCCGAACGGGAAAAGGGGCTACGCCAAAGGGGCAAAACCCCCGCGACGACGGCCTCCGCGAAGACGGGGACGGCCGACGGCGGATACGCCGCCGACACCGGTTCCGACTGAAGGCGGCCCAGCTGGGTCGCTCGCGGGGCGGATTGACCAGCAAGGTGCACCTGTCGGCCGACCGGCGATGCCGTCCGCTGTCCTTCGTCCTTACCCCCGGCCAGGCCGGAGACAGCCCGCAGTTTCGCGCGGTGCTGGAGCGCATCAAGATCCGCTTGCCGATCGGCCGTCCGCGTACCCGGCCGGGCGCAGTGGCCGCCGACAAGGCCTATTCCTCCCGCGGCAACCGCGTCTACCTGCGCCGGCGCCGGATCAAGGCGGTCATCCCGGAGAAGGCCGACCAGGCGGCCAACCGCAAGAAGCGCGGCTCCCGCGGCGGCCGACCGGTCGGTCATGATGCCGAGCTCTACAAGCAGCGCAACACGGTGGAACGGTGCGTCAATCGGATCAAGGAGTGGCGTGGGCTGGCCTTCCGGTTCGATAAGACGCCCGACAGCTATCTGGCTGGCCTGCACTTACGCGGAGCCGTCTTGTGGATCCGAAGCCTCCGACCGGTCTGAAGATCCGAACCTCGTACAGGCTCTAGCTCCGGAACCGCTTGCAGCGGACGTTCATGCCCACCAGCAAATCCGCCGCCCGCTTCCAGACGGCCGCCGTCCTGTACCCGGTCACCCGTCCTCGGCGTCTGCCATCCGCCGCATCATTGCCCTCGCCACCGGCCTCATCGGCTTGATCGCGCCAGAGGCAGGGCGCTGCAGGCGGTCTGCGACATCGCCACCTGCGCCGACGGAAGAGGGAGTGGCGCCAGGAACGGTGGCGTTGCTCGGCGGCCCGCAGCTGCGCGCGCACCGTGGCGGTCTCGGTGCGAGCCTGCTCGCGGCGGCCTCGGCGCTCTCGCCGCGGTCGCGCTGCCGCTGAACTTCCTCGGGAGGTGGCGCGCTGGCGCTCCTGGAGGGGCGGCCAGGCCGCGTTCGGAGGTGAGGCCCGCTCACCAACCGGCCCTGCTCCTTCAGCAGCCGCAAGGTGCTCGCGGTGCGCCGACCAGGCCGGCGGCCACCGGTGGCCGCCGGCGAAGATTGGCGACTCGAACGACTCCCTTCGCGAGTTGAGCTCTCCAGGTCGCTCGTCACACTCTGTGCATATACGTTTCCGGAATGGAGTTGTTCACCCCGACGCTCGACTGGGGCTCCGAGGTCTGGACATCGCTGGCGTGGATCGCCAAAGCCTGGGCGATCGCCGCGGTGTGCACCTTGGTGGTCCTCGTGCTGATCGGCCTGCTCACGACGTGGGGCAGGCAATTCTGGCGCATCACCGGCGCGTACTTCACCGGTCCGGGGAGCGTCAAGGTCTGGCTCTGGCTCAGCGGCCTGCTGTTGTCGGTGGTCACCGGCGTCCGGCTGGCCGTGCTGCTCAGCTACCAGGGCAACGACATGCTGTCCAGCCTGCAGGTCGCGGTTCAGGGCATCGCCGTCAACGACAGTCAAGTCAAAGGCTCCGGCGAACGGGGCTTCTGGATGTCCCTGTGTGTCTTTTGCATCCTGGCGGCGATACACATCGCCCGACTGCTGCTGGATCTGTTCCTGCTCCAGCGGTTCGCGCTGGCCTGGCGCGTCTGGCTCACCGACAGGCTGACCGGAGACTGGCTCGACGGCAAGGCCCACTACCGGTTGCGATTCATTGACGACGCCATCGACAACCCCGATCAGCGTATTCAGTCCGACATCGACCTGGTCACCGCCGGAAACGGACCGCTGCCCAACCTCCCGAGCAACGGCGGGACGTCCAGCACGCTGCTGTTCGGCGCGATCTCCGCGGTCACCTCGATCGTGTCGTTCACGGCGATCCTGTGGAATCTCTCGGGCTCGCTTTCCGTCTTCGGGGTCGAGATCCCCAGGGCGATGTTCTGGATCGGGCTGGTCTATGTCCTCGTCGCCTCCGTCATCGCATTCTGGATCGGGAAGCCGATCATCTGGCTGGCCTTCCGAAACGAGAAGTTCAACGCGGCGTTCCGTTACGCCTTGGTGCGCCTGCGCGATGCGTCGGAGGCGATTGCGTTCTACGGCGGGGAGCTCGCGGAGCGCTCAGGGCTACGGCGGCTGTTCGTCCCCGTTGTCGCCAACTACAAGCGGTATCTGAACAGGACCATCGGCTTCAACGCCTGGAACTACGCGATCAGCCAGAGCATCGTGCCCCTGCCCTATCTTCTGCAGGCGCCGCGGCTGTTCGCCGGCAAGATCCAGCTTGGTGATCTCACCCAGTCGGCGTCGGCATTCAACGAGATCCAGGACGGCCTGTCGTTCTTCCGGAACGCCTACGACGCCTTCGCCGGGTACCGGGCGGCGATCATCCGGCTTCACGGTCTGGTCGTCGCCAACGAAGAGGCAAGGGCGCTGCCGGAGGTGACGACTCTGCCCTGCGTCGATGGGGCGGTTCAGCTGGAGGCCGTCGAGGTCCGCACCCCTGACGGACGGCAGTTGATCAAGCCGCTCGACATGCGGCTCGAAGTGGGTGACACGTTGGTCGTCACCGGGCCATCCGGCAGCGGCAAGACCACGCTGTTGCGCAGCCTCGCCGCGTTGTGGCCGTTCACCACCGGCACGCTGACCCGGCCGTGCGGGCCCAACGAGACGATGTTCCTGTCGCAGCTGCCCTACGTACCGCTGGGCGACCTGCGCGCTGTCATCACATATCCCGGAGAAGAAGGCACCGTCGATGACGAGACCCTGCGCGGCACGCTGCAGAAGGTCGCGCTGTCGCACCTCGTGGCCCGGCTCGACGAGGTGCAGGACTGGGCCAAGGTGCTTTCCCCGGGTGAACAGCAGCGGATCGCGTTCGCACGGATTCTGCTGACGAAGCCGAAGGTGGTGTTCCTCGACGAGTCGACCTCGGCGTTGGATGAGGATCTGGAGTTCATCCTCTATCAGCTAGTGCGGTCAGAGCTGCCCGGCACCATCGTCGTCAGCGTCAGCCACCGCTCGACGGTCGAGCAGCACCACACCCATGAACTCGAGCTGCTCGGCGAAGGCGAATGGCGCTTCGGTCCGCTGGGAGACGGCAGACCGGAACCCGCTCTGGCGTGAGACTAACCTCATCCGCCCGACCGGCCAACCACCCGACACCCGAACCTGACCCCCGCCGTCAACGACCCGAGCCGCGTCCACCTCGCGATCGAACGACCCCGAGCCGCTGCTGCGTGGTCGGCTGTCCGAGCAGGGCGTCATGTGCCTTGATCCCTTCGTTCAGTAGCTGCCAACGGCGGGCCAGAGGCGGATGGTCCCTGAGGACGGCCAGAGCTTAGCGTGGAGAATCGGATTTCGCCGGTGGCCAGGTACGTTGTCACGACCTGCCCGCATGTGGTCGCCGAGAGGGAATGGTAGTCCTCTGCCTGGCGACCGTACTGGACTGTTTCAGTCGCCGGGTGGTGGGCTGGTCAATCGCCGATCACATGCGCACCGACCTGGTCCTCGACGCGCTGAAGATGGCAGCGGCAACCCGTGGCGGCCTGGCCGGCTCGGTCTTTCACAGCGATCACGGAGCGCAATACACCTCCAAGGACTACGCCGCCCTGTGCCGTGAGCTGGGCGTCACCCAGTCCATGGAAGCCATCGGGACCAGCGCCGACAACGCCGCCTGCGAGAGCTTCCACGCCTCCCTCAAACGCGAGACGCTCCAGGGCACACCCCACTACGGAGATGCCGCTACCTGCCGACGCGCGGTCTTTCGATGGCTGACCCGCTACAACACCCGCAGAAGGCATTCGGCCAACCAGCACCTCAGCCCTGTCGCCTACGAGCGCCTACACCAGCAAAGATCGGCTAGGCTGACGCTGGCCGCATGACACACCCCAGCGCGTGTCCACTTCCGTGGGGGAAGGCCCAAGGCCAGGTAGTTAAGGTTGCCGTGGCGCTGTCAAGCCCACGAGTTCTCAGGACATGGGAACGGAGATCCAGTAGAACGGTGATCTTCCACAACCAGCCGTCGAAGAACTGGATCTCCGTTGCTTGCCGAGTATGCCAGCTCTGCTGTTTCCCACGCTGTCGAGACGGACTCTTCGCCCCGTTCGGCAGCGGGGCGATTGTTCGCTCCCGGGCATTTGGGGGAGTTGACCGCGCTCGTGCCGTTCGAGCTCGTCGATGCGGTCCTTGATGAGACATGTAACGTGCAGCGTCGTCTGCGCGCTCTGCCCTCGCGTGTCGGGGTCTACTTCCTGCTGGCGATGTGTCTGTTTCCCGAGGTCGGCTACCTGCTGGTCTGGCAGAAGCTGACGGCTTCGCTGGCTGCCTTGCCGGTCGTGACGCCCATTGCCAAAGCGCTGCGTGATCTGCGCCGCAGGGTCGGCGGCGCGCCGATGCAGCGCCTGTTCGGGGTCCTGAGCGGACCGCTGGCCCAGCCCACGACGCCCGGAGTACGGTTCGGGGTCTACCGCACGGTCTCCTTCGACGGCTGCAGTTCTCTCAAGGCCCCCGACACCGTCCGTAACCGGGCCTGGCTGGGCAGCCCTGGCCACGGCGGCTATCCCCTGCTGGAGCTGATGACGCTCGTCGAGACCGGAACGCGGGCCCTGATCGGCGCGGTCTTCGGCCCCACCGGCGAGGGCGAGAGCGGCTATGCCCGCCGCCTGCTGCACCTGCTGAAGCCGGACATGCTCGTGTTATGGGACAAGGGCTTCGACGGCAACGCCTTCCTCGCCCAGGTCAGCGCCACCGGCGCCCAGGTGCTCGGCCGGCTGCGCAGCAACCGGCGCACCCCCATCCTGGCCATGCTCACCGACGGCTCCTACCTGTCGGTGATCGGCGCCTTGCAGATCCGCGTCATCGAGGCCCGCATAACAGTGACCTGCGGCGACGGCACCACCTTCACCGGCACCTACCGCCTGGCCACCACATTGACCGATGCCCGCCGCTACCCGGCCGCCGCCCTGGTCAGGCTCTACCACCAGCGATGGGAACACGAGTCCGCCTACTACGCGCTCCGCCACACGATCATGCAAGGGCGGATCCTGCGCTCAGGCGACCCCGCCGGCCTGGAACAGGAGATGTGGTCGGTGCTCACGCTCTATCAGCTCCTTCGCACGGTGATGGTCGACGCCGCCGAGACCCGGCCCGGCACCGACCCCGACCGCTGCGGCTTCTCCATCGCCCTGCACGCCGCCCGCGACCTGGTGCTTCAGCCTGGCGACAACCCCGGCAACGCCACCGGCCTGGTCGGAACCATCGGACGCCGCGTCCTGGCCGCGATTCTGCCACCCCGCCGCCCGCGTGTCAGCACCCGCAAGGTCAAATCACCCATCTCCCGCTACAACGAACGACTCGACGACGGCAGACCCGACCACAGCCGCACCATCACCGACCTCGGCATCACCCTCCTGCCACCCCCACCCACACTGCCTGCCGCGTCCCGAGACGAGCGACCCATCGCCCCGACCGACCGCCGCAGACAACAGCAGGTCCTGGCCCTCTTTCACCAAGACCCCAACCGCCCCTGGCCGGCCCGTGACATCGCCCAACACCTCGGCGATGTCACTCTGAACACGATGTATCGGCAGCTATCGCGCTGGGCCGCCAGCCGACTCATCCACAAGATCAAACCAGGCGTCTACACCGCCGACCCGATCTCCGCAACGCCCTTGCCAGCAGCTCAGAAACCTTAACTACCTGGCCTTGGGGGAAGGCCCAGAAACCCCAGGTCGTTGGCTGATCACCGTGCAATTGGCGTGCAATTAGACTGGGTAACGAGGATCAATCACGGTCACCCGGGGCCGGGTTTCCGCCCATCTCAGAGCCGTCACGTGCTGAGATCTTTGCAGTTCCCAAGCTGACAGCGCGGATTCGATTCCCGTCCGCTGGCAGCCCAGCCCTTGCAGACGGGATAACTAGGCAGGCGGGGGCATTCCCGGTAGCCGCTCTGCCGAAGCCGTACCGTGCCTACTCGCTTTGAGGAGGCGTTTGGCCTGGTGCCGTGTTCGCTGGCTGATGTCCCGATGTTGCTGAAGCGCCACGAGAAGTTCTTCGAACACCGGAACCTCTTCCACGCGGATCCAATCAACGGCGAGTGAGACCCAATATGGGGCTAGGGCGGTCAACTCCATCTCGATGATGACGCGCACCACCTGAGCAAAGTCGGGGGTATCTTCCGCGCGGTGCACAGTGACCTCTGCTTCCACGGATTCCCTTGATCTCTCAAGCAACGGCAGCAGCCACACTGCTGTATCGAAGCTCAGAGGCAGAGTCCCCCGCTCAGTGGACCTAACCAGCCAAGAACCGTTCTCGGTGATGAGCCATGGACCGGTCGGCTTGACCGCGAGTACGAAGGCCATGACTCACACTTTTACAGAGTCTGGTACTGCAAGGGAGCCACATAGCCACCCACACGACCATCCAGCACTGCTCAGGAGCCTGGCGCGATCTGATGAACATGGCAGGGGCAGTCCTGATAAGGAAGAGGTCCCAGGTTCAAGTCCTGGTAGCCCCACCCAGCTCGAAGGCCCGTACGGATAATCCCCGACGGGCCTTCGACGGCAACGTCACTCGCACTCAATCCCCGAAGAGCTTCCTCGAGATCTTTTCGATCGCTTCTCTGCGTGCGTCCTGATCGCCGTGCGTGTAGATCTCCATCGTGAGCGAGATGCCGCGTGTGCCCTACAACAGCTCCATGCGACGAGGCCATGCATCTGGCCGCCCGTAAGAAAAGATACGTCGGAGAGCGCCGCGTAGTTCCTCGCGCGCATGAGCCTCAATGGCCAGCGTCACCTCAATTAACCTATTTCAGCCTCATACGGCCTGGGCAACGCGATGGTTTTGAAGGACGGCGATGGCCTTGCACAGGTGGCCGGCCTTGGACGGGCTGCAGCGTAGCTTTCGGAGGATCTTCCAGCTCTTCAGCTGGGCGTTCGCGCGTTCGCCGGGTCCGCGGAATTTGGCGTGGGCACGGTTGGCCCGCTTCTGAGATTCAGGCTTGTCCTTGCCCTTGACCCTGCTGGCCAACTCGGGTTCAGGCCGTGAGGGTCTGGTCGAGGCGGGCGAGGTGGCTAGTACGAGTGCGGTCGAGGGGGTGGCCGTTCCACCAGGCATCGAGCCGGGAGAGATTGAGAGCAGTAGCTGCGATGACGTGTTCGAGGTGGACCTTGCGGGGTCCGCGATAGCGGGCTCGGCGGATGCCGGTGATGGCGACGGCTTGCCGGATGGTGCCCTCTACTCCGGCGCGGATCTTGTACTTGTGCTGCCAGTTTTGGCTGCTCTGCTGGGAGCGGGCGGCGTCGAGGGCTTGTTGCTGGGCTTGGGTGTGGCGCAGGGTGATCTGGCGTCGGCCGCTGGTGCTGCGGGTGCATGCGGTCCTGGCGGGGCAAGGCGTGCAGGTCTTCGCCGAGAATCTGACCACGATGGTGTCCAGGCCGCGTTGGATGGTCGGAGTCCAGGAGATGCTGGTCTGTCCTTGGGGGCAGGTGGCCTGCTTGGCGGTCCAATCGATGGTGAACGCGGCCCGGCCGTATCCGGTAGCGGCGCGGGCCTGGGGAGAGGAGTCGAACCGCACCGGTGCGACCAAGGCCAGCCCGTAGAGATCACGGGCTGAGACGATCAGTTCGGCCGTGGCGTATCCGGCATCGACATAGTGCTCGGCCGGAAGCAAATCCCGCCGCTGGAGTCCTTGATGGATCGAGGCTGTCATGGCCATGTCCGCGACGGTCGCGTCGGTCGTCGCCACGTTCGTGATCAGGTTCGGCGGCGAGCTCGCGTCGTCGTCCTCGCCGTTCCTGCTGGTGCCGCAGGTTTCGCTGATGTGCACTTTGTAGCCGTTCCAGAACACGTCGGCTTTGGCCGACCAGCGCGTGTCGAGATCGTAGGGCGAGGCCAGCCGGTGTCTGCCGGGCGGCAGCCCCGCTCCGCCGTCGCGCAGGGGCCGCCGCCGTTGGATCACCTCCCGCCCACGGGCATCAACGGTCCGGACGAAGTTCTGGATCAACATCACGCGCAACGCCTGCACCGCGGGTAGTTCCCGCAGCCAGGCAGGGGAGAACGGCGCGTAGAGGGCCGCGCAAAGCGCGTACCCGTCAGCGCCGTAGGCCCGCGCGAGCTGCTCCTGCTTGGCCTTGGAGGCCGGAAGCCGCCAGGAGTCGACTCGTGCCCGATACCGATCCGCCCAGTCCGACACCTCCAGAACCTGTTCCACCCAGCCGGGCGCGGCAGCCGCGAGGGCTTCCAAAGCGGCCCGCACGCATTCGCCGGCCAGCTCCACCCGGTTCAGGTCCCGCACCGCCGAGATCACATGCGTGGCATCGGTGCGCTGTTTCCCACCCGCTTTCACCAGCCCTTTGTCCTTCAGCGTCTCCAGCAGCAGATCCAGGACCCGTTCCTCCAGCCCATGCGCGATCACCCGGGACCGGAACTCACTCAACACACTCGCGTCAAATCCCGGATCATCCAGCTCCAGTCCCAGCGCGTACTTCCACGACAGATCCGTCCGGACCGCTTCAGCGGCCCGCCGATCGGTCAGGTTCTCCACTCGCTGCAACACTGTGATTAACGCCAGGCGGCCCGGAGACCAGCCCGGCCGCCCCTCCGCCCCGAACGCGGCCACGAACTGCTCATCGGCGAACAACTCACCCAGCTCATCCCGCACCCGAACCGGTAACGGCATCTCCCGCCGCCCCCGGTACATCACCCGGATCGCCTCAGCCACCAACAGCGACGGCTCCGGCCACGGGCATGGCTGCACAGACATCGGAACACCCCAAACGCAGCCAGGATAAGGGAACGAGGGCCGCCCTTCATGATCCACCTGACCCGGCAGATCACGAACCACACCACGCGCGCCGCGAGTTCGCCAGCAGGGTCTCCCTTGTAGGGCGTGATGACCGGGCCCTCGGCGCCCTGATATGCCTTGTCGGCGAGGGTGATGATCCCCGCCTTTTCGAGTTCGCGCAGGATGCCCCAGATCCGGGCGGCGCTCAGATCGTGGGCCTTGCCGGGCAGGGCTCCAGACGTCCACAGGATGGTGCCGTCCGGTGAGGCGATGACCTGCACGTTCATGCCGTGCACCCGGTGTTTGCCGGAGAAGTAGGGCCGGTCGGCCTTGATCCGGTCGGTGCGGATCAGCGTGCCGTCCAGCACCAGGTAGTGCAGCCCGTCCCGCTTCGCCTTGCGCAGCGCCTGGCCCAGCTTGGGCGAGCGCGCCGACAACAGTGCCACTGTCTCCTCCACATACCGCCACGCGGTCGAGGCCGACACCCCGAAACCGGCCGCGAGCTCGGTATAGGTCTCGCCCTTGCGCAGGTAGACCAGCACCAGCAGGGACTGCCGGCCGGGGTTGAGCCGCGGCCAGATCGATCCGATGGCCTTACGGTGACGCCGGATGACTCCGGCGACGTAGTTCAGGGTCTGATGCGACAAATCGACGGCAGCACGATAGAACAACACCTGAAGCTCCTGGTTGCGACGGTGTGGGTTGTGGTGATCAACCCGTCTGCCAGGAGCTTCTTCACGCCACCGGCCGAACAGCGGCATCGCGATCATGCTGTGACCAGGGCACTCGCCACGGAGCCTGAAAAAGGTTCAATGATGTGGTCATCGAAGCAGTAGAGACTGGCCGCAGCGTCGTCTAGGACCACCGTTAGCCGCTGATCGTCCATGATGATCTCCCTCACGCAGCCATAGGCAGCCACCCCGTTGTCTACGACGAGGCAGTAGGTGTAGTCGTCGTCGATCTCCTCATCGTCCTCGATCTCGTAGAGAGAGCATTGAAACATTAGGCTTTGGCCGGTCCCGTCGGGATTCTCAGCGACGCCGGCCGACAGACACTCAAGCTCAAGGTCTTCATCGACCCCTGCGACGCAAGCAGTAAAGGTGAGAGACATGTCGGGAGCCTACGCATCGGCCCCGAACATTGCCGGACGATCTCAGTTACCGAACTCGATCCGGAGCGAGGCTGGAGTCGTACCACGCGCCCGATGATCTTCCTGATAAGGAAGGGGTCCCAGGTTCAGGTCCTGGTAGCCCCACCAACAGGTAAAAGCCCCTTTTCGAGGTGGCCCGAGCACCGTCGCGCCAGTTGTAGTAGCCGACCCGGTTGAGACCGATCACCTGGCACGGCTGCTTCACTCCGAAGGCGTCCCGATGGTCTTCGACGAACTGGAAGCGGCTCACCAGTGTCCGGGTGCGGGTGGTCTGCGACGCGGCCGGCGGCCCGGACGGCGCCTCGCCTCGGCGGGCGCGAGCACGCGCAGCACCCACTCGCGCAGGCTGCCCCGGCTCACCCCCAGATCGGCGGCGATGTCCTTATAGGTCCCCCCGGGCGTGGACTCGCACAGGGCCATGGCATCGGCCTTGGACTCATCCGAGTAGTCCTTCAACACCATCGGCGGTCTTCTCGCTTCCTCTGGATCAAGCAAGATCCAGTATCAGCGTGTCAGAATGCCGGTTTTCGGTCTGGATTCCCTGGTCCGAGGTGGTCAGAGGCATCGTGCGCTGCCCACGTCGTCGCTGTGACCTCGTGAGCCGGACCCCGACCTGGGTGCCTTCGTCGATCGACTGGACGACGACCTCGTATGGCCCGGCGCTACGGAGGTTGATGGTCGCGTTGGTCAGCCAGTGATGGTGACGGGGCCGTAGTCGGAGAGGTTGGTGATGTTCATCTGGCTGAGGGACGTGGCCGGGGTCGAACTGCCGGGCATGTACACCCGATCCAGCGTGACGCCGGTGATCGGAGCGCCGGGCTGGCCGTTGATCCGGCCTGGCGTCGTGCCGGCGTTGCGGATCCGTGCGTTGGTCACGGTGACCCCGTCGACCGGGCCGACGCCGTAGGTGTTGCCGGTCCACAGGACGAGCCAGGTGCGGTTGTCGTCGTTGCTGTAGCTCAGCCGCTCCACGTCGACATCCTCGAAACGTATCTGGGAAGCCGTGCCTGAGCCGTACTTGTGGTGGACGCCTATGCCGACGGCGGCGTCGTAGACGACCGCACGGCGGAACGTCACGCTCTCCTGGTTCTGGATGACGCCCTGGCCGACCTTGAGCCCGTAGCAGAACGTCCACGACATGAGGTCTTCGAAGGTCACCCCGGAGAGCGGCCTTGGGTCGCCGGGCACGTTGCGGAACAGATCCACGGTGTTGTCCCACGTCTTGGTACTGAACGGATCGTCATGGCCGATGCCGATCGCGTTGCTGACGGTCACGTTCGACGACTCCATGACGTCGATGCCGTCGTTCTCGCCCATGCCGAAGCGGTTGAAGATCTTCAGGTTGCGGAAGGTCATGTTCGTCGAGCGGGTCGGCATGATGGCCCAGCTGCTGGACTCGCGGAAGGTGACCCCGTCCAGGGTGAACCCGTTCGTGTAGATGGGCGTGAGCAGGTTGACGCCGAGATTGCTCGGTTGCAGCGACGCCGCCCCGTTGCCGTCGATGACTCCACGCCCGTAGATCGAGATGTTGTTTGACGAGTAGCGGGTCGATATGAACCAGGTGATGTCGCGGTTCTGGGAATCCTTGTGCCAGTGAGTGGTGTAGTTGGCCCGCTCGCCGGTGTATCGCAGCACGGCGCCTTGCTCCAGGTAGAGCGCGAGGTCGCTGCGCAGGTAGAGGTTGCCGACGGTGTAGACGCCGGGCGGCACGTAGACGATGCCCTGCCGGCCGTTGGCCGAACCCCACGCGGCGGCGTCGTTCAGCGCCTGCTGGAACGCGGTGGTGACGTAGCCGCTGCCCGGATCCACGGAGTACGGAGCGTTGCGGACGTTGAAGATCCCCGTGCCGCTGGATGGGGGTCGATTGTCCTCCCCCGGGTCGATCGCGATGACGAGGTTGGGCCGGCCATCGAGCTTGACGATCAGGTACGCGTTGTCGTGCACGGTGAAGGTCAGGGTGGGGCCGCTGATGGAGCCGACGATACCGAGCTTCTGAGGGCTGATGCTGTACGCGCCGATGTTCGTGTTGTTGATCTTCGTTACCGCCAGGGTGGCGTCGCCGTCGCCCATCGCGAACTGCGCAATGTCGTAGCCCTGGTAGCCGTTGTAGCCCGCATACGTCTGCACCGGCACGTTGCGGCCGTTGACCGTCAGCCGGTAGTCGGTCGACAACGCGTAGATCGACTGCACCGGGTAGATGGACGTGTTGGCGACCGCGGCTTCGGCGGCCTGTGGTGCGACGAGGACAGCCACCATGCCGACGATGACGGAACCGATCGCGAGCAGGCGGGAGACGAGAGACGGGCGGGGAGAGTGGAGGGATCGGAGGTTCATGTGAGACTCATTCCTAGGGGCCCATCCGAGGACTACCGGGAGTGGTGTGTCGCAGCGGCGACCGACACGGCCGGTCGCGAAGGTCTCGTCCATCGGGCCGTGGGGCACGAAGTGGTCGAACGTGTCGTTGGCGAAGAATGAGCAGCCGTCGACGTGCGGTGCGGGTGGGCCGGCAAGCAGTTCGCGCTGACGAAGCCCGGTGCGCGCGGCCTCGACGTGAGCCGCCACCGATCTTCAAGTTGTGGACGACGGACTTCCGGCCCGTGGGTGTCGTGTCCTGCTGGCGATGACCGCGTTCGATTACGGTCCAGGCTCCGTCGACGGCGCTCCACGCCTCGGCCGTGAGCCCGCACGATCCGGGGAGCATCGTCTCCCGGATGGCGACCTTCACCTCGCCGGGGGCCCGAGATCCGTACCAGAAGCTCTTGCCCGGTCACGACGTTCGCAGCCTCCACCAGGGGTGCGTCGCATCGGGTTAGCACGTGCTTGCGGGCGAGCGCCGCCAGTAGCGTGGGGACGTTTCGATCTCATGATCGTGCCTCCAGGACGCGGTGTGATTCACCACGGTTTCATGATCGTGAATCGATTCACGACATGGGCGGAGCATAATGACGGCGTTGCGGCCGTGTCAACGGCCTGTTACGCGTCGTCTCCCGCGGCGGGAAGTGCCGTCGCGCGGACCACGAGCTCCGGCTCGAAACGTCCCTCCGTGTCCCGGTCGTTCTCGATACCGAGCACCCCAGGGCGGCGGACGGGTGGCGGATGTTCGCGAGCGGCACGATCGCCGGAGCTGAAAAGCCGAGTACGGCTGACGCACTCACCGCCACGCTCGCAACCTCTTGCTCGAGGTGAGCCGGCGACGGTCAGGGCTCGCCGAGGTCAGTGCAGTGTGCGATCGTCGCATCGTCAGCCGGCACCGCGTGGCGCGCCTCCGCCTGCCGGACACGATGGATGATTTCGGCGGGCCCGCTCGACGCCAGGACGGCCATGACCTCTGGCCAGTCGGCGAGCTGAAACCGGTCCACGATGCGGCTGGCTCCATTGCTGAGCAGGACGGCGCCGGTCAGCTCGGAGATCGGGCAGCTTCCGGTGATCGCCTCGTTCGCCGCCCGCGGGTCATCCTTGGCCACCCAGAAGCCGCCCGGCTGGTTCCGGTTGGCGCGCAAGTCTCGGAGGACTCGGTGGTATTCATCGCTACCCTTGGCGGCGGCCTCGAGCGCGGGCTGGTACGACCGGCTGATGATCACCTCCCGGGGATCGGAGACGACGAGCGGCGCAGCGTCGGCTCTGTCGAGCACGAGGACCGAGTCACCGAGCACCAGGTACTCGATGAGGCCGTCGGACAGGCGCAGGATGGCTACGGTCGCCGACGGACTGATGGGGTCGGCGACGTCGCAGGTGTCCCGGTGATCGTCCGTCACCTGCTCGATGGCCTCGGCGAGCAGCGCCGAAAGACTGCGGTCCCGCACGAGTGACAAGAGGCTGAGGAGGCTGCCTCCTAGGCGGTTGGCGTACCAGGCCACGCCGTGCCGGCAGATCGATTCGGTGCCGGGGATGCCGGCGCCGTCGATCAGCACCGCTGCCTTCGGTACGGCGCCGGTGAAGTCCTCGTTCGCGCGGTCAGCCCGTTTGGCAGCGCTCGTCATCGTCACCCGCATGTCCTGACGCCGCCCTCCCGCCGATAGGGCGTCCACCGTAACAACCGCCGACCCGCCGGGGGCCAAACATCGGCCGCCGTGCAGACGCGTCGGCCCCACAGTCTGGCGCGATCCGCGCGGACCTGGCTGGGCGACTCGTCACCGTACGTGAGCCGGGTGGCAACCGCACTCCACGTGCGCACCGACAACGCGTTGAAGGCTCAACCAAGTCTGGCGCCCGGGCGGCGGCGTCACACCGACGCTCACTGAGGCCGAGGGGTCGTGCTGTCGGGGTGTGCTGTGGTATTGGCCGAAATCGGGCGGACATGGCTGAAGGGGCGTCCTGGCTCATGCTCCGGTGGAGCTGGCTGGAGGTTGTTCGGTGGTGACGCGGGTGTTCGCGGACGAGGAGCTTGAACGCGGTGCCGGGACTAGGAGACGGGCAGGGGTGTCGAGAGCCCGGCCTCGGTGGTGGCGGACCGCTCGGCGCGGCGGCGCCGCCGGTAGTAGTGCACGGTCACGATGCCGAGCAGCGGTCCCCAGGCGGCCAGCGGCGCGTACATGACCCAGAAGGCGACGGTCTGCCAACCGTGCACGATCAGGCCGGTGGGGCTCCCGTTGATCATCCGGCCGAAGGCGAACATGACCAGCGCGTACGGGAAGACAAGCAGCACCGTCGCGCCGAGGCCGGCGGGGATGACGGCCGCCAGGGCCGGCACCCGGCGCCCACCCACGCCGGGGATCCAGCGCGGCCATACCTCACCCCACTGGGCGACCAGCCCGACGGTGAGGAACGCCATCGCCTCGCTGACCACACTGAGCGCGAGGATGTACCACCACCCGCCGTCGATCAACATCGGGCCGTGGCCAGACGGGGGCGTCGCGCCGTACTCCAGCAGCGGTACGCCGAAGCTGAAGGCCGCGATCCGCCAGATGCCGGAGGGCAGTGGGGTCAGCGTGGTGGCGTACGCGGCCCACACGGCCCAGCGGGGCACGCCCGCCGCGGTACGGCCGTGCAACTTCGCCAGGATGGCGCGCGCGGTCATGAGGAGTCTCCTTGTCCGAACACCCGACCGGCGCGGGATCGTCCTGACGTCCCCTGACCCGGTGGGCAACATGGTGTGCTGTCTCAAACGTCGCGCCACCCCGAGCTCCGCACATCCCCCGCATGGGGGAACGCGCGGGACTATTGGACTCGTCTGCGATCAGCGCCTGTCAGGCGTTCGGAGGCGGCAGCTGTGGCGACGTCGCGCGGATAGGCATGCCTGCCGCGCAGGAGCACGACCGCGTTCGCCGCCAGCGGCACCAGCATGATCAGGAAGGCGTACCGCAATCCCTGGGCGCTGGTCGTGCCGCCCGGGCCGAGGACGTCGGCCAGAACGCCAAAGGTCACCGGGGCGACGGCTTCCGCGCCCACGCGGAGGAACGTTCGGACGCTCTCCGCGCGGCCCCAGAGCCGGAAGTGAACGACATCGAGGCGGGCGGCCTCCAGCGGGGGATTGGCCGCCGACAACGACGTGGCCGCGATGAACAGGAACGGCAGCGCGATCGCCACCGACGTGGTGAGCAAGCCGGGGACGAAGAAGACCGCGGCGGTGAAATACGCTACCGAGGGGATCACCATGCGGGCGCTGATGTGCCCGCGACGGGCGAACCGGTCGGCGACGCGCCCGCCACTGAGCACTCCCAGGAGCGCGCCGGCGCCGATGAGGAAGACCAGGCCCGTCAGCGCCGCTTGGCTGACACCGTACTGCCCACGAACGAAGACGACGGCGAAGGTCCGCAGACCGGCGAAGAAGAAATATCCGATCACCGAGGCGATGATCAAGACGACGTTCGTCCGGATGCTCAGTACATACTGCGTCGCCTGCCACAGGGACATGCGTACGGGGTCACGGCGAAGCACCAACGCCGGATCGGGGCCGATCCCGCGACGGCGCGCCGCGAGACGCGCCGCGTCATCGTGATCCCGCCCTACACCGCTGCGGTCCTCGCTCTTGCCGGCCAATTCCGCCCTCGAAGTGAGCGTATCCGCGGGCAATCGGCTCTGGCCGCCCCGCTTGGGCTCAGGCAGCTTGCGTGCGATGACGAATACGAAGGCGATCCCCAGGAGTGCGAGGAACCAGAACGCCGCGTGCCACGACAGAAGGTGCGCGAGGGTGCTCCCGACCACCAGGCCGAAGCCGGCTCCGAGCATCTCACCGCTCAAGATGAAGCCGTAGATCCGGCCCCGTTCGGCGGCGGGAAAGAAGTCGCCGACGAGCGAGACGACAGTGGGCCCGGCCGCGGCGGTCAGAGCCCCGACTGCCACCCGGGAGAGCAGGAGCCACGAGAGCGAATCGGCCAGGCCGCCGACCAGCATGGCCAGGCTCCACAGTGCGATACAGCCAGTGAGGAACCTCACTCGGCGTACGCGGTCCGTCAGGACGCCGACGGGCAGGACGGCGAGGGCGCCGGCCGCGGAGGAGACGGCGGTCAAGGATCCGAGTTCGGTATTGGTGATGCCCAGGGATTGCTTGATCTCCACGCCCACCGCTCCGACGGTTCCCTGGTCGGCGGTGACAAGGGCGAGAACGCATGCGAGCATGGCGATGACCCGAAACCGCGCAGGGCCGCCCACCACGGTAACCGTTCTTCGTGCGGCCCAATCGAGCACGGCGTGCGTCAAGTGGTGCCGCCTATCCCCCGAGTTCGCGGACATCGACGTCTCCCACTGCATCTATGCCCGAAACGCACGCACCGGATATACGGGGGTCCTGCTCTGGGGCACCGAGATCGTGCCGCGCGACGCCGCATCGCTGAGGCGCCGGCACCACGGAGATCACTGCTCCTCCCGGCGCCGCTGCTGGTGCGCGTGCTTGGCCAGGAACCGGGATCGGCCGAGGATGACGATGCCCGCCACCAGCGCGATCAGGCCGGCCACCTCGCCTGCGAGCGCTTCCGGAGTGACCCGCAGATGCTCGGAGAAGATCGCCGCTCCGAGCACGATCCCGATGATCGGCTCGGCGGCCGTGGTGGCCGGCAGCGAGATCTGCAGCGGAGCGGCGTCGAACGCGCTCTGGTTGAGAAGCAACCCCACCACGGCGACGCAGGGCAGCACGTACGGTTGCCAGGTCTCGAGCGCGCTCAGCCCGTTGCTCAGGGTGAGCAGGGTACTGCGGGTCAGCACGTCCTGTACCCCGTACAGCACTCCGGCCGCGGCCGCCAGCGACATCGCCTTGACCTTCAGGGAACGCCGCAGACCGAACAGGACCAGCGCCGCCGCGGCCATGACCACCGGGAGCGCCGCGAGCCACCGCAGGGAAACCGGATCTGGAAGATGGCCGCCTTGAGGCCGCCCGGCGAAGAGGAAAAGAGCCACTCCTCCGCTCACCAGTACGGCGCCCAGTTGCAGCATGCGGCCGAACGGTTCCTTGTAGATGACATGGGCCGCGGTCAGGGCGAACAGCAGGTTCACCGCGAGAAGCGGTGTCACCTGCGCCACATCCGCCTCCCGCAGCGCGACAGCACTGAGGAGTTGACCACCGAGCATCAGCCCGATCCCGACCAGCCACAACGGCATGCGCATGAGGTCCAGCAGCAGGCGCGGGTGCAGCATCTCCTCAAGGGGTTCGCGGTACGCGGCATGCTGTTGGGCGACGAAGCCGATGCCGAGAAGGCACGCCGCCCCCAGAGAGATCATTATGATGATCAATGGCGGCCCTCTCCGATGTCCTGCTCGACGGGAACGAGTGTCGAGGCGGAAAGGTGTCCCCCATGTCGTGATCACCCATGCCCACCGTTAGAGGCCCTTTCGGACGGGTTTCGATCGGGCCGCCTCCCGTTGAGGCTTCCCCAAACGCTGGCTCCGTAACTGAGGCGGGTGTGGTCTGATCTGCCTCGATGCGGTGATGGGCGGTGCGGCGCTGCCGTGTGCTGGGCCCTCGTCTCCCATCTGGAGTCCGGTCTCGGGCGGAGGCCGGGCCCACGCCGGGTCCGGCCTCCGCTCCGAAAAGCCCCCGCAGTCAGCGGTTCCGGCTCATCCCCAGGAACGTCGCGCCCAGCCCTAGCACGAGGGCGATCGCGCCGGTCACGACGTTGCTCCAGATCGTCGCCGTGGTGGCGACCTGGCCGCTGACGACCCACGGAGCGATGATCGTCCACACGCCGATCAGCGGCGCGATCCAGGCCATGCCGTGAGTCCGGCCGTACGCCGAAGCGAACCCGACAGCCAGCATCGCCAAGGCGATCCCGACGATCAGGTTGTTCGCGGTCAGGGTCGTGAATCGAGTGAACCCGACAACCCATGGCGAGATCGCGAGGTAGAGCCCGGTCAGGAACGAAAGACCAGCGACTGCCTGGCCAGTCGGTGCCTCCGCGGCGAGCTCGTACTTCGCCCGCATCTGCACGATGTCGGGATGCAGTCTCATGTCCCCGCTTGTCATGTCTTTCACCACCCTCTTGTGGTGCAGTGCGCTCTCGAACCAAGACGGACCGTAACCAGTGGCCGCCTCAGGCCATATCGGTTCCGGCGCCGCTTGGTTCATATATCATGACATGATAATATCACATCAGGAGATTGACCGTCATGTCGTCAACAGGCCAACACCTCACTGAGGACGAGTACGCGAGGCTGCTCAAGTTCCGGGTCGGGCTCCGCCAGTTCCTGCGATGGAGTGAGCAGCAGGCGGCGGAGGTCGGGCTCACGGGCAGTCAGCACCAACTGCTGCTGGCCATCCGAGGGCATCCGGACTCGCGCGGGCCCAGCATCGGGGAGCTCGCCGGATATCTGTGCACCCGGCATCACAGTGTGGTGCAGCTGATCGATCGGGCGGAGCAGCTCGGTCTCGTCGCCCGCAACCGCGGGACGGGGCAGGGCAAGGACCGCAGGGTCGTGCGCCTCACACTGACGGAGGCGGGCGCGGCGAAGCTGGCCCTGCTCAGCGCCACCCATCTGGAAGAGCTCCGGCGGCTGGCTCCTCTGGTGAACGCGTTGGTCGAACCGGCGGTCACGTCGGACGTACCGTGACGCTTCGACGGACGCGCCGTCACCGGGTCAGGGGACGGTGAGCATAGGCGTGGCGGGCGATCAGTCCGTGTCGTTCCAGGTGCCCCATGTACGAGGCAACCCCTCGCGCCGGCGATCGCATCCAGGCCGTCATGAGATGGGCGACGCGGTGTGGTCGGCGGGAAGGTAGACCGTACAGCCGCTTTCGCGAGCCCGGCGCGCGGCGGGGATCCGCGCCGAGGTGTTCCTGGGAAGCCGGTCTTCGGCGTCTTCCCAGCTGAGGAACTCGGCGTCATCGAGCTCGTCGGCTTGGAGCCTGATCCGGCTGGGGTCGGTGATGGTGCCGCCGCCGAAGAGGAAGTTCATCATGGCGCGAGGCCGTTCCCCCTGCGGTGGTGACCAGTCCACCACCAGCAGGTCTCCAGGCCGGACATCCAGCCCGAGCTCCTCGAGGATCTCCCGCATGGCGCACTCATGCGGAGCCTCCCCGGCTTCGACGACGCCACCAGGGATCGCCCAATGCGGGCGGTAGTCCGGCTTGACGAGCAGGACGCGGTCGTCGCCGTCAGTCAGCAGCATGCACGCCGAGACGTATGCCGTCGGCAGGCTCGCATACCAGTCGGCCGGCTCGAGGTACGGCCTACTCATTTCGTTCATTCCTACCACCACGTTGCTCACGGGCCTGATGCGGCCGATGCCCTGTTCCAGAACCGGGCGCCAGTGACGTTCGCCGCAAACAGCCATACCCGCGTCCGCCGAGCATGACCTCCCACGTAATCGCCACGGTGCAGGTGCCGGCGGCATTCTCGACCTTGCAGCGGCCACCACATCAGGAGAGTGACATGACCGCCATCAAGGCACCGGAGTCCGCCCTTCCCCGGGCGGCCGATCCCGGGCGGGGGACCCTGCTGGTCCTCCTGTCCGGCCTCTTCATCACCACCCTCGACTTCTTCATCGTCAACGTGGCGATCCCCGCCATCCAGCGCGACCTGCACGCCACGCCTTCGCAGATCCAGTTCGTCGTGGCCGGGTTCGGCCTCGCGCTGGCCGCCGGACTGATCACCGCCGGGAGACTGGGTGACCTGTACGGGCGGCGCCGGATGTTCGTCGTGGGCCTGGCCGCCTTCACGGTGGCGTCGCTGCTCTGCGGGGCGGCGCCCACCGCCGGGGTTCTGATCGGCGCCAGGGTCGGCCAGGGACTCGGCGCGGCGCTGCTGATGCCGCAGGTCCTGGCGATCATCAACACTGTCTACACCGGCGAGCACCGGGCGAAGGCCTTCAACGCGTACGGCGTCACGATGGGCTTCGGAGGCGTGTTCGGGCAGCTCATCGGCGGCGTGCTGATCAACGCGGACCTGGCGGGGCTGGGCTGGCGCACCATCTTCCTGATCAACGTGCCGATAGGCGCGCTCGCCATCGGTCTGGCCCGCGCATGGTGCCCGAATCCCGCCTCCCCGGCGGCGGCCCGCGGCTGGACCTGGGCGGCACCGTACTCGCCTCGCTCGGCCTGGTCGCCATCGTCTTCCCGCTCGTGCAGGGCAGGGAGCAGGGCTGGCCCGCGTGGACCTGGCTGTGCCTGGCGGCGGCGGCCGTCCTGCTGACCTCCTTCGCGCTCCACCAGCGGCGGGTCGCCGCGCCCCTGGTCGATCCCGGGCTGTTCCGGCATCGCTCCTTCTCCACGGGCACGGTGGTCAGCCTGCTGCACTCGATGACGATGGGCTCGTTCTTCCTGATCCTGGCGCTCTACCTCCAGCAGGGCCGCGGGCTGGACGCCCTGGACTCCGGGCTCATCTTCCTTCCGCTGGGCCTGGGCTACTTCGCGTCCTCGACGCAGGCCGCCAAGGTCGCGGCGAGACTCGGCCGCCAGGTCGTCGCGCTGGGCGCGCTGATCATGGCCGTCGGCTACGGCGTCCTCGCCCAAACCGCCACCACCCTGGGTGACCACGGGCCCATCGCCTGGATCATCCCCGGGCTCGTGATCGCCGGCGCCGGGATGGGGCTGGTCATGGCACCGCTGCCCGCGCTGATCCTGAACGGTGTGGATCCCAGGCACGCGGCCGCCGCGTCCGGTGTGCTGAGCACCGCGCAGCAGGCGGGCGGCGCGATCGGCGTGGCCGTGATCGGCATGGTCTTCTACGGGGCGCTGGGCACCTACCCGCACGCCTTCGCCATGGGTCTGCTCCTCCTCGTCGCGCTGGACGTGATGGTCGCCGCCCTCGTCCAGGCCCTGCCCCGCACGAACCGCTGACCCGTTCGGCGACCCCAGGGCCAAGGAACTGCCCGCACTGGCCCGCGACCGGACCCTCTCACTTGCTTGAGATGAACCCGGAGGCCGCGGGCCGCGTATCTCCACCTACAGGCCGCTTGGCCGTTCCACAGGAAAGGTTCAGGTCAATGACCCTGTCCGTCGCGGTATCGGGAATGAGTTGCGGGCACTGCGCCTCGGCGATCCGGGAGCAGGTCCTGCCGTTGCAGGGCGTCGAGCGGGTGGAGGTGAACGTGCCGGAGGGCCGCGTCACGGTGAGCGGGGGACCGTCGCTTCAGGAGTCGCAGGTGCGCGCGGCGATCGTTGAGGCGGGCTATCGGGTGGTCGCCTGATCCGGCGGCCGTCTGCTCTGTAGACGGCGGTGGTCGTGTGGGAGGATCTGTCGGCGATGGGTCCGTTGTCGGTGGTGCGGTGGTTGCGCGCGGCGAGCTTCGCCGGTACGTGCGCTGCCCTGGCCACGCTCGGGCACCTGGCCGGTGGGGGCTGTTTCGACCCGGTAGCGGCGCTGAGCGGTTTTCTGCTCGTCCTGCTGCCCGCACTGGCCTTGACCGGGCGCGAACGCACCCTGGGCGGCATTCTGCCCGCGACGGCTCTGTCGCAGGTCATCCTGCATGTCCTGCTCGGCCAGAGTGCCGCACATCATGAGATGGCACCCGTTCCGGGCATGGAGCAGATGCACCACGACGGCTCCTCGAGCTTGGGGATGCTGCTCATGCACGCGGCGGGCGTGCTGGTGACCTCCGTGTGGCTGCGGTGGGTCGAGGCGGGCCTGTGCGCCCTGGTACGGCAGCTGGCCGGCTGGGTGCTGCGCCCGCTGCTGATCTTGCTTTTCATGGTGGCCGGATGGACTTCTCCCCGGCCACCGGCGATCGCGCACACGGGCGAGGACGAGACCGCGCTTATCCGGCTCTTCCTGAGATATGCCCTCGTGCAGCGGGGACCCCCTGGAGGACAGGCCGGACCCGCAGTGTTCGTGTGAATCGGTGATCGTGTGCCGGCCGTCTGAGCCGGCTTTGAGGCCTTTCCTTCCGGGACGTGGCGCCATGGCGGCATGCCCGGGACCGACCGATCACCCTCGTTGCCGACTGCGGGTTCCACAGGCGCACCGGTCACCACTGTGGCCGGTGCGGGTCGCGCGTACCTCCAACCCCGTAGAGAGCACACATACCGATGAACCTTCGTCCTTTGCGACGCCTGCTGGCCGTCGCACTCGTTGCCCTGACCGCAGCCGCCTGCGGTGACCCCGAGGGTGTGTCCGGCGCACCGGCCGCCGCCGTCACGGCACCCGCCGGCCGGACCGGCTACCCCCTGACCTTCGACAACTGCGGCATGCGGGTCACCTTCCAGCGGCCGCCGCAGCGCGTACTGATCCTCAACGGGACCAGCGTGGGCGAGGTCGAGAGCTTCATCCTGCTCGGCCTCGACAAAACCGTCCTGGCCAACGCCCAGAGCTACGGCGTCTCCGACGACCCGTCGATGATCGAAAAGATCAAGGCGCTGCCGACCGGCGGACTGACGATGAACAAGAACTTCGACGTCCCCGCCGAGCAGGTGCTCAAGCTCAAGCCCGACCTGGTGGTGTCCACCTGGTCCGGCGGGTTCGACGCCAAGAAGGGCTTCGCCACCCGCGAGCAGCTCGCCGCGGCGGGGATCACCTCGCTGGTCAACCCGGTCAACTGCGCGATGGGCAAGCCTGAGGCGACCCCGGAGGAGCAGCGTGCCTTCCGCAACCAGTCGATCAACTCCTCGCTGGAGTTCATCAGCCTGCTGGGGCGGGTGTTCGACGTCCAGGAGCGCGCTCTCGACCTGATCGGCAAGTTGCGCGCCCGCGTGGAGGCCGTACGGACCCGCGTGGGGGGATTGCCTGCCAAGAAGGTGCTCATCGCCTATCCCGGCATGGCCATGATGAACGCCAACGGCCTGCCGGCCGTGATGACCGGCGGCATCTACGACGATGTGATCAAGGCGGCCGGTGGCGTCAACGCCTTCGCCGGCCAGACCGCGGACGCCACGCGCACCCTCAACAAGGAGCAACTCGCCACCGCTCAGGTCGACGTGCTGGTGGTCGGGCTGTTCACACCGGAGGAGAAGGGAGACGAGGAAGCGGCCAAGCTGTTCGCCGCCTACCCGCAATGGGCCGCGGCCAAGTCCAAGACGTACACGGTGGTCTCCGACGGCGTGTATCTCGGCCCGCTCAACGCCTCGGCCGTGGAGAAGATCTCCAAGGTGGTCCACCCCGGTGACTGACACCCCGACATCCCGGCGCCCGCACCTGATCTCTGGACCCGCGACCGGGTTGCTGCTGGCCGCCCTGGTCGCGGGGCTGGTCGGGTCATTGGTGGTCGGCATCTCCGTCGGCTCGGTCAATCTCCCGCTCGGCCAGGTCTGGGGGGTGGTCTGGGCGCACATGTCCGGGCGGGGCGCGCAGGCGGACCCGCTGCTCAGCCAGGTCGTCTGGGAGATCCGCACCCCGCGTGCGCTGCTGGCCGCGCTCGCCGGAGCCGGCCTGTCGGTGGCCGGGGTCGCGCTGCAGTCCCTGGTACGCAACCCGCTCGCCGACCCGTACGTGCTGGGCGTTTCCTCGGCGGCATCTCTCGGAGCCGTGCTGGTGCCCGCGCTGGGCGGCACGGTCCTGGCCGGCGCGCTCGGCGTCACCGGCGCGGCCTTCGCCGCCGCCATGTTGTCGGCACTGCTGGTGTACGTCCTGGCTCAGCGCGCCGGGCGGCTGCTGGACTCCTGGCTGGTCCTGACCGGTGTCGCCGTCGGCTACCTGTGTACGGCTGCCACCACGTTCGTGCAGCTCCAGCTCAACCCGACGGAGCTGCAGGGCATGATGTTCTGGCTCATGGGCAGCGTCGCCGGCGCGTCCTGGGACGACCTGGGCATGCCGGCCCTGCTCATCGTCGCCTGCCTGGTCTGGCTGTCACTGCAGGCACGGGCGCTGAACGCGCTGCTGGCCGGCGAGGAAGCCGCCGTCGCCATCGGTGTGCCGGTGGCGACGCTGCGGATCGGGCTGCTGGTGGCCGGGTCGCTGCTCACGGCCACCGTGGTGAGCGTCGTCGGCGGCATCGGCTTCATCGGGCTGATGGTCCCGCACATGGTCCGGTTCGTCGTCGGTGCCGAGCACCGCCGCGTGCTACCCGTGTCCCTGCTGGCAGGGGCGCTGTTCCTGGTGCTGGTGGACCTGGCCGCCCGGATCGCCGACCGGCCCAACGAGCTGCCCGTCGGCATCTTCACCACCGGGCTCGGCGTGCCGTTCTTCCTCTGGCTGCTGCGCCGCCGATCAAGCGGAGGCACCGATGCGACTTGACCTGGCCGGGGTCAGCGCCCACATCGACGCCCGGCCCATCGTCAACGACGTCCACCTGACCGCCGGACCTGGCGAGTTCGTCGCGCTGGTCGGTCCCAACGGCAGCGGCAAGTCCACGCTGCTGCGTACCGTATACCGGTCGCTGCGCCCATCCAGCGGCGTGGTCCGGTTGGACGGGCAGGACCTGTGGCGGATGCGGCCGCGCCAGGCCGCACGCCATCGCGCCGTACTGCCGCAGCACAACCAGGTCGCCGACGGATTGTCCGTCGCCGAAGTCGTCGCCACCGGCCGCCACAGCCACAAACGGCCGCTCGACCGGGACACGGCGGCCGACCACGCGGTGGTCGTCACCGCGCTGGAACGGGTCGGCATGGACTGGGCCACCGACCGGCTGATGACCACCCTGTCGGGAGGGGAACGGCAACGCGTCCTGCTCGCCCGCGCCCTGGCGCAGGGGGCTCCGCTGCTGGTGCTCGACGAACCCACCAACCACCTGGACGTCGGCTCCCAGCTCCTCCTGCTGGACCTGATCCGTTCCCTCGGCCTCACCCTGCTGGCCGCGCTGCACGACCTCGACCAGGCCGCGGCCTACGCCGACCAGGTCGTCGTCCTGCGCGACGGCCGGGTCGCCGGGCACGGCCCGCCTCTGGAGGTGCTGACGCCCTCCTTCATCGAGGAGGTCTTCGGCGTACGTGCCCACGTCGGCCCGCACCCCATAACGGGCCGCCCGCACATCGCCCTGGCCTCACCGGCGCCGTAGGGAGCCGAGGACGATCAGCGCCGCTCACTTCCCTCCAGCGTGTTCCATGAGCGGGGACGGTGAGCTCCATCTCGTCCGTGAGGGAGGTGACGGCGGCGCTGGTTCTTCACTCCGTGGCGTCCGCGGTGCCGGCGAAGGTCTGCCGGTAATGTTCGGCGGCCTGGGCCATGTCGGAGCTGATGAGGTCGAAGAACCGGCTTGCCGTCTGGAGCCGGACGCCGGCCGGGGTGTGGGCGCCGAGGACGTCGACGCCTTCCCGGACGGTATCGGCCCACAACGTCATCGACCTCATCCCCACCAACCACGCCCGGTACCAGACGTCAGCGTCGATGCTGTACCGCTCACGCCGGTTGTCACGCTCGCGTTTGACGAGCCCCACCTGCTCGAGCCAGTTGACGCCCTTGGAGATCGACGCGGGGCTGACACGCAGCCGCTCGGTCAGGTCGGCGACGGTCAGGTTGCCGGTATCGCTGGTGAACAGGGAGGCCATCACCCTGGCCGCCATCGTCGGTACCCCGCCGAACCTCTCAGTGAGTTTCTGCTCGAGTTGCCGTACTGCCTGAGGGTCGCGCCCGCTGGCATCCGCGGTCGCCGGCGTACCCGACGGAGGGTGAGGCCGGCGGCGGGCGCGCCATTCGGTCGCCTGCTGCGCCCGTGCCGCGCGGTAGCCGTGCGGGCCGCCGTTGCGTGTGATCTCGCGGCCGACGGTCGACCTCGGCCGCCCCAGACGGCGGGCGATCTCCGCGTAGGCGAGCCCTTCCACCAGTCCTTCGGCGATCTTGCGGCGGTCCTCGTACGTCAGGTGGCCTCCCGGCATGCGCCCTCCCTCGTCGCGGACGCACAAGTATGCCTTCAAGCGTGCCTGATTGCTACACGCGGCGTTGAGGTTGTTGCATTTGCCAGCACGGTTGTTGCGCCAATTACCCCTGGCTGACCTGCGGTATCGACGTTTCCGTCTTGCTGAATCCTTAAACGCATCCGTAGCTTTTCCACGTGCGTGAACGATCGCCGCGGACGACGTAGATCACTATTGAGACAAGGAGACCCCTGGCAATGGCTGCCAAGGTATGCCTCGTAACCGGCGCCTCATCCGGCATCGGCCACGCCACCGCACTCGAGCTCCTGCGCGCAGGACACATCGTGTACGGCGTGGCGCGGCGGGTGCACATGATGGAGGCGATCCGCGAAGCGGGAGGCCACGCCCTGCCGATGGACGTGACCAAGGAAGAAGATCTCCAGCGGGTCGTCCGTACCGTCCTGGACGAACACCAGCGGATCGACGTCCTGGTGAACAACGCGGGGGCCGTCGTGCACGGCGCGGTCGAGGACACGCCGCTGGAGATGGCGCGAGACGAGTTCGAGGTCAACGTGTTCGCGCCGGCCCGGCTGATCCAGCTCGTCCTGCCGCAGATGCGGGAGCAGCGATCGGGCACGATCGTCAACGTGTCCTCGATCGGCGGCGAGCTGGCCCTTCCGCTCGGCGCCTGGTACTACGCCTCCAAGCATGCCCTGGAGGCCTTCTCCGACACGCTCCGCATGGAGACCGGGCAGTTCGGCATCGACGTCGTCGTCGTCCAACCCGGCATCATCAAGACCGATTTCGAGGCCGGGACCGCGCGGCAACTGCGGGAGATCTCCGGGAGCGGGGCCTACAAGCGGATGGCCGAGGCCATGGCACGCGCGGCCGAGATGCCGATGGAGGGCGGCCCCTCGGACCCCGGCGTCGTCGCGACGGCGATCCGGCAGGCCGTCGAGTCCGACCGGCCGGAGACGCGATACGTCGTGGGCTGGCAGGCCGAAGCTCTCCTGGAGCTCAACAGGTCCCTTACCGACCGCGAGTTCGACGCACGGATCGCCGGCCTCGCATGAGCCGCCCCTGAAGCGCGTCGGCACCTTTACCCGTCGAACGAGATCCGCAATTCGGAGAAACCCATGATCGCTGCCATCGCCACTTCCGGGCTCGTCAAGGCCTACGGGCCGACACGAGCCCTCGACGGGCTCGACCTCACCGTGAACGCCGGAGAGGTGCACGGCTTCCTCGGCCCGAACGGGGCGGGAAAGAGCACCACCATCCGCATCCTGCTGGGCCTGATACGAGCCACCTCCGGCCGCGCCAGTCTGCTGGGCGGGGACCCCTGGGCCGACGCCGTCGCGCTGCACCGGCGGCTGGCGTACGTGCCGGGCGATGTGGAGCTGTGGCCCAACCTCACCGGAGGCGAGGCCATTGACGTGCTCGGCCGGTTGCGTGGCGGGCTCAGCGACAAGCGCAGGAACGAGTTGATCGAGCGGTTCGAGCTCGATCCGAAGAAGAAGGCGCGGACCTACTCCAAGGGCAACCGGCAGAAGGTCGCCCTCGTCGCAGCCCTCTCCGCCGACGTGGAGCTGCTGATCCTCGACGAGCCCACGAGCGGGCTCGACCCGCTGATGGAGGCGGTGTTCCAGCAGGTCGTCGCCGAGGCCAAAGCCGCCGGCCGTACCATCCTGCTGTCCAGTCACATCCTCGCCCAGGTCGAGACCCTCGCCGACCGGATCACCATCATCCGGGACGGGAAAGTCGTGGAGTCGGGGACGCTGGAGCAGATGCGGCACCTGACCCGTACGACGATCCTGGCCGGCACCGCCACCCCGGTCACCGGCCTCGACCAGCTGCCGGGCGTCCACAACGAGAAGATCGAGGGCGGAAGCGTGCGGTTCAGCGTGGACGCCGAACACCTCGACGGCGCCATCCGGCACCTCACCAGGTTCGGCATCAACTCGCTGGTCAGCCACCCGCCGACGATCGAGGAGCTCATGCTCCGGCACTACGGGCACAAGGAGGCGGCATGACCACCACGGTTTCCCCGGCGCGCAGCCGTACCGGATCGAGATCGGTGAGCAGCCACCTGACCGGCACCGGCGCCATGGTACGGCTGGCGCTGCGCCGCGACCGGATCAAGCTCACCATCTGGCTGGTCGCCATCACGGCCCTCGTCCCACGCTTCTACTACGCCGCCGTGACCTCGGTCGTCCCGACGACTGAGGCCTTGGCCGAAGCCTCGCAGATGATCAGGGTCTCGTTCATGAGGGTGCTCGGCGGGCCCCTCTTCGGCGACGTCACCACGCGGAGCTACTTCCTCGCCGCCTACTGGGTCGAGTTCCTGCTGGCCGCCGCGATCATGAACATGATGCTCATCACCCGGCACACCCGGACAGAAGAGCAGACGGGCCGGGCCGAGCTCATCCGGGCGGCCGTCGTCGGCCGGCACGCCCAGCTCACTGGGGCGCTGATCGTCGCCTTGATCAGCAATGCCGCGCTCGCGGTCCTCACCACCGCCGCGACGATCAGCATCGGGTTTCCCGTCGGCAGCGCACTGCTGTTCGGCGCCTCCCTCGCCGCGGCCGGGCTGGTGTTCGCCGGGGTCACCGCGGTCACCGCCCAGGTCACCGAGCACCCCAGAGGCGCCAACGGGCTCGCGGGCGTCGTGCTCATCGCGGTCTGGTTGCTCCGCGGCGCGGGAGCGATGCAGAGCCAGGAGGGCGGTCCGCTGTTCTGGCTGTCCCCGATCGGCTGGTCACAGCAGACCCGGGTGCTGGCCGAGGAGCGCTGGTGGCCGCTCGGCCTTTCCGTACTTCTCGCCGGGCTGCTGGTCGTGTGCGCCTACTCCCTGGCGAGCCGCAGGGATCTCGGCGCCTCCTTGGTGGCCCCGCGTCCCGGCCGGGCCTCGGCGCCTTCCTGGCTGCGCTCGCCGTTCGCGCTCGCTCTGAGGCTCCAACAGGCGGCCATCGTCGGGTGGGGAGCCGCGTTCCTCGCCATCGGCTTCGTCTTGGGCGCCATGACCGGCGGGATGGCGAACACCGATCTCCCCATCTTCTCCGGCGCGGACTTCGGGCGGGCCTGGCTCAGCCTCATGGTGTTCACCGGGTCGCTCTACACCGGTGTCTTCGCGGTCCTGTCGGTCATCCGGCTCCGTGCGGAGGAGGTGCGCGGCCGGATCGGTCCCGTGCTGGCCGGGCCGACCGGCAGATCGACCTGGTTCTGGTCGTCCCTGCTGGTCACCGCGCTCGCCGTGGTCGTACTGCCGGCGGTGTACGGCGCCGCGCTCGGTATCGGGGCCGCCGTGTCGACCGGCGATCCCGGCCTCGCCGGGGAGGTCATCCGGGCGAGCCTGCTCCGCACCCCGGAGGTGCTGGTGCTGCTCGCGGTCCCCGCCGCGCTGCTCGGGCTCGCCCCGCGGGCCATGAACGTGAGCTGGGCCGTGGTCGTGTACAGCGGATTCATGCAGATCCTGGGGTCCTACATGCAGGTGCCCGGGTGGCTGGTGAACACGTCGGTGCTGTCCCACCTTCCCTGGCACCCGTTGGGAGCCTTCGCCCCGGTGGCCACGGTGGTGCTGACCGCACTCGCCGCCGCGTTGATGATCCTCGGCCTGTACGGCCTGCGCCGCCGCGATCTCGCCTCGGGTTAGGGGATCGTATGGGTGCGAATATCGTGGCCGAGTGGACCGCATCGAGACCCCTGCGCTCGTTCTCCTCCCGTTGCGCCCGGAGCACGCCGACGAGATGGCCGTCGTGCTGTCCGACCCGGCACTGCACACGTTCATCGGAGGGGCGCCTCTCACCGCGCAGGAGCTGCGCGTCCGCTACGAGCGGCTGGTCGCCGGGCCGCCCGGCTGGCGCAACTGGGTGGTCTGGTCGCGTGAGGAAGAACGCCTGGTCGGGTACGTGCAGGCGACGATCGACGCCGGTTCCGCTGAGATCGCATGGGTGATCGGGACGCCTTGGCAGGGCCGCGGACTGGCCACCGCGGCGGCCAAGGCCCTGGTCGGCCGGCTCGCGGAGGAGGGGATCGACACGGTCATCGCGCATATCCACACTGACCATGCCGCCTCGGCCGCCGTCGCCGCCTCCGCCGGCCTGTGCCGCACTGATCAATGGCACGACGGCGAGGTCCGCTGGGAACTCAAGATCCCATACGCTTAGGGGTCCTCGGTGCATCCCAACGACAAGGTGCTGAATCGTGGTCACGCACGAAGATATGGTCGAAGCGTTCGGTGACGAAGGCCTGCTGCTGATGGACGCCGAGCGGTGCCGCGAGAAGGGCGTGTCGGAAGAGGACACACGGATCCTGTCCGAGGTCGGGTTGCCGGTACGCGCGGATCTGGCCTTCACCACCTTCATCGAAGCCGAACCGCGGCTGGGCTCTCTGGTCGTGTTCAAGACGGGCCACGGCGATGTCGACGTCCTCACGCTCGGCGGGACGTCGGGGGACACGGGCATGCGCTACTTCCTGGACATCCGGAACGGCGTCGTTGGCCTGCTCTCGATGGACGAGAAGCCGCAGGCGGAAAAGGTCAACAGCTCCCTGGCGAACTTCCTCGAGTTCCTCTACCGGATCAGACTGCGCCAGCAGGCGTTGAACGGGGAGTCCCCGGAGGCCGCTCAGCGCTATACGCAGGAGCTGTGGCTTTCACTGAAGGAAGTCGATCCGGATGCCTTCAACGATGCCGAGGCCTGGTGGTCCATGGTGATGGACACCCTGATGAGCCGGAATTACATCGCCGAGACGCGCGCGTTCCTCGAACAGCGCCGCGCGGAGATCGCCGACACGCTGTCCAGCGCGATCGAGGAAGCCTCCTCGCCGTACCGCTCACAGCGCGACGGTTTCGACCGGGCTCTCAGTCGATTGGAGAGCGAGGGCTGGCAGATCGTCGACGCCAAGCTTTTCGCCTCCGACACCGAAACCAGCGGCCTGCTGAGCCCGGCCGACGACCTCGACGGCCACTTCGCCCCGGACGGTGAGCTGGTCAGGGATGTGCCCATCGCGTGGCGGGGCGGGCTGCCCTCCAACATCCAGGCGGCGTTCGCCCGGGCGGGCCTGGTGGTCTCCGTTCCCGGACAGGCGGACCGCGACGAGTTCGACGCGATGCTGGACATGGACGCCGATGAGCTGGGAAGGCAGGCCGACGCCGCGATGGACGCGCTCTTCGCCGCGGTCCATGGCCTGAACAAACGGGAGGAAGGGGTCGTGACCTGCCTGGCCGCCGACCGATCTTCCGACCTGTGCCGGATCGTACGGGCATTCGACCGGCTCGCCGTGCACGGCTACCTCGCCGAGCCGGACCTCTGGCCGACCGCCTCCGGGGCCTGGGAGCAGGTCTATGAGATGACCCCGGCCGGGGAAGGGCCCAAGGCCGTCTTCTGGACCACCCAGGCGCACACGTCCTGCTTCGACACCTACGGCGATCTGGTGGACGAGCTGGCGCTCCAATGGGCCGGTGACCGGGAGCTGATCGCGGACGTCCTGGCCGGCACCGGGCTTGTGGTGGAGATCCCAGAGCACGATGGTGCCGCGTTTCTTCTTCGCACGGCCCCGAAGGCGGAATAGGAACTCTTCGAAGATTCTGGATGTTTGGCTCGTCCCGGTCGGCGGCCCCGATAACGTGCTGCCGGTGAAGATCCAGATGGTGAGGGCGAGGCCGTTCCTCGTCGCAGGGACATCGATGGTCACAGCGCTCACGGGGATGAGCGGGCCGGCTCGCGCCGGGGAGAACTACGGTCAGTACTCCATGTTCGCGGAGCGCAGCGCCGGGCAGCACTGGGCCGACGGGCAGGCGGCCGGGCAATGGACGTGGAAGCCCCTGTCGTCCACGACGTCGGAGATCAGCTGGGGCGACCCGAAGAACTGGCCGCCGGACTACGCGGAGAAGTTCGTCCACAATGGCGACTGGCTGATGCTGGACGGGTGGCGGGACAACGGCACGTACTACACGGTCCGGGTCACCAAAGAGCAGATCGGCGACGCGAAATGCGGCAACCTATGGACGTTCGCCACCTCCGGACAGCAGCACTACGTGAAGTGGGACATCCCCGCACAGGGATATTGCCTGAAGGCGTGGGGGACGATCACCGAGCGGTCGTCGGGGAAGGTCGTCGACTTCGGCCACACCCAGATCTGGTCGCCGCCCGCCCCCTGCTCGAACCGGTATCTCAGCGGGAAGACCTGCGTCAAGCAGTGGGAATCCTGGTGGGACAACAACGGTGCCCCGGGCAAGCCGATCGCCAAGAAGCTGGAGCGCGACCAGTACATCGCCCGCGGCCTTGGCATGGCGTTCAAGATCCAGCAGTATTTCCCGAAGAACTGGCTGTCGGAGGCACGCTCGTACTGGGATTGGTGATCCACGATGATTGTCTGGCTGAACGGGACGTTCGGCGCGGGGAAGACGAGCACCGCGAACGAGCTCATCCCGCTCATTCCCGGTGCTCGTTACTTCGATCCTGAGCAGGTCGGCATGATGTTGCAGACCGTCTCGGACATGCCCCCGGTGGGGGATTTCCAGCACTGGAACCCGTGGCGGGCTCTCGTCGTGGAAACGGCGGTGCGGCTGCTCGACTATCTGGGCGGGGTGCTCGTGATGCCGCAGACCGTGCTGGTCGAGGAGTACTGGCGGGAGATCCACGCCGGCCTGGGGAAAGCCGGGATTCCGCTTCACCATTTCGTGCTGCACACCGACCAGGCGACGCTCGCCCGCCGGATCAAGGGCGACTCGGCGACGATCAGTGGGTGGCGGCTGGATCATTTGCCGGTGTACGAGGACGCTTTTCCCTGGCTCAGCCGCGAAGGCCGGGTCGTCGACACGACGGAGCTGCAGCCTGCCGAGGTGGCCAGGATCGTCGCGGCCGGCGTGGGTCACGCCTAGCCGTCGGCCGTCTTCATCCACAGGCTGTGTGCACCGGTTTGTGCATTGGAGCGTGGAGGCTTCCCGGGTCGTACAGGGGGTCCGTCAGGCCCGCTTTCGCGGTATCTGCCGGGGCTGGGGCCTTGTGGGGCAGTCGGCGATGGGGCGTCGGGCGGCGCCGGTGAGGGCCGCGTGCGGGTGAAGTTATCCACAGGGGGAGCCGGTTATCCACAGTTGTGAAGTTGGCGCTCGCCGGAGGGTTCTGGTACGGCGATGATGCTTCACGGCGCGGCGACGAGCACCTCGTGGTGGGTGACGGTCGTGCCGTAGGTGAGGAGGGCGGCCTGTGCATCCGGTTCGACGACTGCCGTGTCGAGGTCCGGCCCGGCGAAGTCCGCGATCGCTTCGAGCGACTCCCAGAGGGTGACGACCTGGATGTCCACATGGTCGGCCGTGGCGCGCTGGAGGAGGTAGGCGCCTTGATGGCCGTCGAGCTGCCGCAGTTCGGGGAGGACCGCGTTCGTGAAGTGCCGCTGATAGGCCTCGGCTCCGGTGGGGGTGGCGGTGGCGTGCCAGATCCTAGCGATCAACGTTGCCTCCTCGGGGTGCCCGGGTGTCCTGTGGAGAAGTCTGACGGATGGCGCGCGTCTGGGGGGACTCGTGACTTTCGCGTACAAGTAGCAGGGCGAAGGCCGGGAGAGCGGCCAGAGCGGTCATCAGGATCACGGCTCCCGCCAGGTTGCCGGTTACCAGCAGCGGGGTGACCATGGCGGCGCCGATGGGCGGGGTGGCCTGCATCATCGTGCGGAAGACGCTGAAGACGCGGCCGCGCTGGGATGGCGGGATGCGCTCCATGCGCAGCGACTGCGCCCAGACGGTCATGGGTGCGCTGAACGCGCCGATGACCAGGAAGCCCGTGGCCACCGGGATCCAGCCGGGGGAGCCCAGGACTGCCGGGAAGCCTGCCGCCGCCCCCAGCTCGACCATGGCGATCGCGACCAGCCTGCCGGCTTTGGGGCGCCAGGCGCCGGCCGCGAGCCCGCCCAGAAGTTCGCCCGCCGACAAGGCGGCCAGGAGGAGGGCGAGGGCGGCGCCGCCGTCAGGAAGGCGCTCTTTGGCCAGCCAGGGCGCGACGACCATGGTCATCGCGCCCTCGGCGAGATTGAACGCCATGAAGGCCAGCGTGGTGCTGATGAGCACCTTGTCGCGGAAGACCGTCTTGGGGGCTGTCCCGGCTTCTGTCCTTTCAAGAGGGCGTAGGGGGTGACGGATCATGGTCACGGCCGTGGCGAAGCAGGCGTAGGTGACGGCGTCCAAGGCCAGGATGTTCGCCGGGCCGACGGTCTCCAAGAGAGGAGCGGCCAAGGTGAAGCCCATGATTCCGGACAAGGAGTAGCTCACGGATTCCAGCGCGTTGGCGGCGTCGCGTTCCTTCGGGGCGACCAGGTCGGGGATGGCGGCTGGGACGGCGGCCATGGGGAGCATTTTCAGCAGACCGTAGAGGGCGGCGACGAGGAAGGGGAGCCAGGCCGGCACGGTCGCGACGGCTGCGGCGAAGGGGATGGATCCGACCGCGACGCCGCGCAGGACGCTGTCGGCGATCAGGGCTGTCCGCTTGTCGAACCGGTCGAGCAGCGGGCCCGCCACCAGTCCGCCGACCATGACAGGGGCGGTGTAACAGACGGCCAGGATGCCCAGGTTCGCCGTTCCGTCCGGCTGGGCCAGGACGAGCCAGGAGAGGGCGACGAACGTCATGCTGTCGCCCATCACGGAGACGGACGCGCCCAGCCACAGGCTGCGGAAGTCGCGCCTGCGTTTGAGGAGGGACAGGTAGGTCGACACGAAACGAGGGTTCCTTTGGACAGCGGAATCGTGAGGTGTGGTGCTCAACGTTCGGTGAATGCCGCGCTCAGATGCTGCATCGCGTACGAGCGCCACGGGCGCCAGCGTCGCGCGTGCTCCGCCGTGAGTCCCAGGTGCCGCAGCCCCTCCTGTACGGCTGGTTCCGCGGGGAGGAAGACGTCGGGGTCGCCGAGGGCTCGCATACGGATCCGGGGCACCGCTTCCGCGCCCACGCCCGGTAGGGCAAGGAGCTCGCGTTCGATCTGGTCGCGGCCGGTTTCCGGGCCGAGGTGGAGAACGCCGGCGAGCAACGCCCTGGCCAGGGCGGTCACCGGAGTCGGCGCATCCGAATCCGCCAGCGCCTCCATGCGCGGGAAGGCATGGGTGACGCTGCCCAGGGCGGTCGGATCCACCGGTGGCGATGACCGGGACAGTGGGGTGCCATAGGCGTGGACCAGGCGCGTGAGGAGGGCTCTGCCGGTGGTCGTCTCCTCGTTCAGGATCGCGCGTACGGCCATCTCCGCCGTGTCCACATGGCCGGGCACTCGTCGGCCCGGACACGCTGCCACCGCGGGAGCCAGGAGAGGGTCGCGGGTGAGGTGGTCGGTGATGTCGCGTGGGTCGGCGTCGAGGTCCAGGAGGCGGCGGCAGCGGCGTACCGCCGCCGAGAGGTCCTTCAGGTCCTCCAGGTGCAATTCGCAGGAGACGTACGAGTCCGCGGGGCGTAGGGTGACCAGGCCCAGGCCGTGGGGGAGGTTCAGGGAGCGGCGGTAGTGGCCGGCGGTGGCGTCCTCCAGGCCGGGCAGCGCTCGGGCGGCGAGGTAGGCGAACAGCGCCGTCAGGTCCAGAGGCGGGCGGTAGGCGAGGCGCAGGCGCAGCGTGCCCGGGGGACGGCCGGTGGAGCGGGCACCCCGCAGGGCGGTGGGCGTCACGCCGTAGAACTTCCGCATGGTGTCGTTGAACTGGCGGATTGTGGAGAAGCCGGCCGCGAACGCTATCTCGCTCACGGGCAGGTCCGTGGTCTCCAGGAGCGTCCTGGCGTTGGCCGCTCGCTGGGCCCGGGCCAGGGCCTGTGGGCCGGCGCCGAGGTCGGCCGTGAGCTGCCGGTGTAGCTGGCGTTCGCTGTAGCCGAGCCGGGCGGCCAGGCCCCCGACTCCTTCGCGGTCCACGAGGCCGTCGGCGATCAGTTGCATCGCACGGCCCACCACGTCCGCCCGGACGTTCCACTCGGGGGAGCCGGGGGTGGTGTCTGGCCGGCAGCGTTTGCAGGCGCGGAAGCCCGCCTTGAGGGCGGCCGCGGAGGATCGGTAGAAGCGCACGTTCTGGCGTTTGGGCAGCGCGGCCGGGCAACTGGGGCGGCAGTAGATGCCGGTGGTCACGACGGCGACGAAGAACCGGCCGTCGAAACGGCCGTCCCGGCTTCTGAGCACGGAGTACGCGTCCTCGTCTGTGAGCATGTGGCCTACTCTTCCGGTTTCCCGACCGCGGCCACTAGTGACGATCGGACATCAACCGTCAGGGGCGCCGTACGTCATGTCAGCCCAGGTCGCGGTTGCGCAGGCGGATCAGCGCCGCGGTGGTGAGCAGCGCGGCCAGCCCCAGGATCACGGCCAGTGGCGCCACGCTGAACGGCTCTCCCGACACCGTGTTGGGCGTGTAGTGGAACGGCTCGATCCGGCTCCACCCCCACAGCCCGATCAGAGGCCCCACCAGGTCACCCGCCACGACCACCACGCCCCAGACCGTCCACGACAGCGCCACCGACACCCGCGGCAGCACCCCCACGGCGAAGGCGGCGACCGCTCCCACGAGCCAGGCCGCCGGCACGTGCTCGAGCGCGGCCGACGTCATCCTGCCCACCGCGGGTTCGTCCATGGCCAGCGAGTAGACCAGCCCCGTGACGAACCCGCCGAGGGCCAGCAGCACCAGCGTGCCGAGCGCGCCCACGACCAGGTGCGCCGCCGCCCAGCGGAGCCGGCTCACCGCGGTGGACAGCAGGGCCTCCGCGTGGCCGGAGTACTCCTCCTGGTGCAGCCCGAGCGTGGCGAGCACGGGGTAGAGCGCGACCGTGTACGCCAGCAGGAGCACGATGATCCACAGGTACGCGTCCACCGGATCCCCGGACGGCCCTCCGTACCGCTGGATGAACGCGTCCAGGACCGGCCCCGGCTGCTCCGCGAGGCGGGGCGCGACGTTGCTGAGGCTCGAGAAGAGCGCCGCGGCCACCGTCACGCCCACGGCCCACTTCACCAGCAGGCCGCGCTGCAGCCGCCAGGCCAGGCCGAACGCCCCCTTCAGGTACGGCCCCGTGGCCGGCCCGGGGCGTACGGGAAGCAGACCGGAGTCCAGGTCGCGACGTGCGGACAGTCCGTACGCGAGCACCAGCAGGACAGCGGTCACCAGCAGCGACACGATCAGCGCCCACCATCGATCGGCCGCGTAGGGGCGCACCAGGTGGCTCCAGCCGAGCGGCGACACCCACGTCAGCAGGCTCACGCCAGAGGCGTCGCCGGCGTAGCGCAGCACGTAGGACATGCCGAGTACGAGCAGCCCGAGCGTGGTCGCGGTACGCGTGGTCCGCGCGAGCTGCGTGGTCACCGCACCCACCGCGGCGAAGACCCAGCCCGCCGCAGTGATCGCGGCCCCGTACGCGAGAGACCCGGCCGTCTCCATGCCGATCGCGACGAGCACGGCCGAGGTGAGCGCCCCGGCGAGCAGTGCGGCGACGGCGGCGGTGACGAGGGCCGCGGTGAGCGGCGCGGCCCGGCCTATCACGCCGGACAACATCAGCTCCTGCCGCCCGGACTCCTCCTCCGCCCTGGTGTGCCTGATGACGATGGTCAAGGCCATCCAGGCGGTCAGCAGGAAGAGCAGCCCGCCGCTCCGCCAGGCCGCCATCGCGCCGATCGAGGGCTCGGTCACGGGGCCGCCGAGGCCGAGGAAGATCGGGTTGCCGGAGATCACCCGCGCGTACGTGCGCAGCGTCTCCTGGGTGGGGAAATAGCCCTTGATGTAGGAGACCAGGCCGGCGCCGAGCATGACGATGACGAGGATCCAGACGGCCGAGCGCACGCGTTCGCCGCGGACCGCCAGCTTGAGCAGCAGGGTCATCGCGCGGCCCCCTGGTAGTGACGCAGGAACAGCTCTTCCAGACTCGGCGGGCTGCAGGTCAGGCCGCGTACGCCGACGGCGGACAGGCGGGCGAGCAGCCCGTCGAGCGCGTCGGAGTCGGCCTGGCAGGTGAGGCGGCCGTTCTCGACCCGCACGTCGTGCACGCCGGGGAGGTCGCGAACGGAGCCGGGGGAGCCCACCAGGTCGGCGGTGATCGAGGTACGGGTGAGGTGGCGCAGGTCGGAGAGGGTGCCCGACTCCACGGCGCGCCCCGCGCGGATGATGGTGACCCGGTCGCACAGAGCCTCGACCTCGGAGAGTATGTGGCTGGACAGCAGGACCGTGCGGCCCGCGCGCTTCTCCTCCGCCACGCTCGTACGGAAGGCGTCCTCCATCAGCGGGTCGAGGCCCGAGGTCGGTTCGTCGAGGATCAGCAGCTCGGCCCGGGAGGAGAGCGCGGCGACCAGCGCGACTTTCTGGCGGTTGCCCTTGGAGTAGGTGCGGGTCTTCTTGCGCGGGTCGAGCTCGAACCTGTCCATCAGCTCGGCGCGGCGTCGCCGGTCGAGTCCGCCTCTCGCCCGGCCGAGCAGGTCGATCACCTCGCCTCCGGTGAGCGCGGGCCACAGGGTCACGTCGCCCGGCACGTACGCCAGGCGCCGGTGCAGCTCGGTGGCCTGCCGCCACGGGTCGCCGCCGAGCAGCCTGACCGTGCCGGAGGTGGCCCGGATGAGGCCGAGGAGGATGCGGATGGTGGTGGACTTTCCCGCGCCGTTCGGGCCGAGGAAGCCGTGCACCTCGCCGGCGCGTACGGACAGGTCGAGCCCGTCGAGTGCGCGGGTCGCGCCGTACGACTTCGTCAGCGCGGCGACCGAGATCAAGTCGTCCATGGGTGTTTCCTTCTGAGAAGGCATGGCGGGATCGCGGCGCGGCCCGGAAACCCGCCGCGTCCGCTCAGGGGTTCAGCCGGAGGCCTGGTCGAGCACCTTGGCAAGGCCGGCGATGGCGGTCCTGGCCGACTCGATGCGCCTGGTCTGCGCCTCGTCGGTCCAGCCGAGCCGCATGCCCTCCGCCGCCAGCTCGTCGAACGCGGTGAACGCGGCGAGCTTCTGCCGGATGACCTTGGACCAGGCGTCGTCCTCTATCTGGTAGTAGACGTTCCGCTCCCCGGGCTTGCGGAACCGCCGGATCAATTTGATGGACGTCAGGAGGTGCATGTTCGTCGTCAGCGACGCGCGGCTCGCGCCGATGGCCTCGGCGATGTCGCTCGCGGTCTGCGCCGGCGGGTCGCAGGCCATGAGCCAGCCCAGGACGCGGCCCGTGATCGGGGCGAGGCCCCACTCCTGAGAGACGAACGCCGCCACCCGCTCGACCCACGCGAGCACCCGCTCGCGGTCGGGGCCGTCCTGCGTGCTCATGCGGTCATCCTAACGTTCAGCATCTTGCCCAGCAATTTCAGACTAAACTGAAATTGCTGGCATCGCAAGCGGTCAGCTGGTCGAGCGGGTCATCCGCCTGACCAGCTGTGCCTTCGCGCCCTCGTCCCCTGGCAGGCCCCGGTCGGCGAGCCCTTCCCTGATCCGCTCACGGAACTCGACCGGCCGATGGTCGTCGTACTTGAACTTGCCCCGCGCACCCACCACCTCCAGCCGCAGCCCCCGGATCGCCGACAACATCCTGCGGTACGGCCCCGCGTCCGCGGCCACCTCGCCGTACCCGCCGTCGGGCTGGTGGTGGGCCAGCTGGCGGCGCAGGATGTCGGCCTTGCCCTCCTTGTCGTCCACGATCCGCGCCCGGCAGGTGAGCTGCACCGAGGCGTAGTAGCTGGTCGGCACGCCGTCATCGGGGGAGTCGGAGCGCCAGGTCGAGGGGATGTAGGCGTAGTCGTCGTGCACGCTCACCACCGCCACCGGGTTGGCCTCCAACGCCGCCCAGATCGGGTTGGGCCTGGCCAGGTGGAGCAGGACCTCCTTGTCGCCGTCGAACAGGAAATGCGTCGGCACCACGATCGGCGGTCCGCCGTCCACGCCGTTGACGGCGAGCTGGCCGAAGTCGCGCGTACGCAGCCAGGTCCGCCATTCGTCGCCGTCATGTGCCGCGTCCCAAGGATGAATGAGCACTCGCGCCTCTTTGTATTAGTACATAATGTAGTTTGTGGCAGAAAAATACCTGATTAGCGGTGGGACGGCCAGCGACATAGCGGCCGGGGTCGAGCTCGCCGTGTCCGAGGGGCGGCTGCCACCAGGCGCGATGCTCCCTCCTGTGCGCGAGCTGGCCACCGGCTCCGGAGTCAGCCCCGGCACGGCGGCGGCCGCGTACCGGCTGCTGCGCGAGCGGGGCGTCATCGAGACCGCCGGGCGGCGGGGCACCCGGGTCAGGCCGCGACCCGCGAGCACGTTCCGGGAGGAGATCCGCGTCGAGGTGCCCCCGGGCGTGCGTGACCTGTCCAAGGGCAACCCCGATCCGGCCCTCCTGCCACCGCTCGGGGACGCCCTCGCCGCCGCGGCCCGCGCGCACGAGGAGCGGCCCGCCATGTACGGCACGGGTGATGACGAGGAGCTGCTCGCCCTGGCCGGGGAGCGCATGCGCGCGGACGGCATCCCGGCCGCGCCGGTGGCGGTCACGTCCGGCACCCTCGACGCGGCCGAACGCGTGCTGGCCGCCTGTCTGCGCCCCGGCGACGCGGTGGCCGTGGAGGATCCCGGCTGGACGGCCCTGCTCGACCTGGTCGCCGTCATGGGGTTGCGTCCCGTGCCGATGCGGCTCGACGACGAAGGCCCCCTGCCCACGGAGCTCGGCCGGGCCCTGCGTGCGGGCGTCCGCGCCGTGGTGATCACGGCCCGCGCCCAGAACCCGACCGGCGCCGCCGTCTCCGGCGGACGCGCGCATGTGCTGCGCGAGTTGCTGGCGGCGTACCCGGAGGTGCTGCTCGTCGAGGACGACCACGGCTCCGGCTTCGTGGACCTTCCCTTGCACTCGCTGGCGGGTGTCACGCGGCGCTGGGTGCTCATGCGTTCGACGGCCAAGGCGTTCAGCCCCGACCTCCGCGTCGCCCTGATCACCGGAGACCCGGTCACGCTCGACCGGCTGCGCGGCCGGCAGCGGCTCGCCGCGGGCTGGGTCAGCCACCTGCTGCAGCGCGCCGTCGCCCACCTCTGGCGGACGGACGCGGTGGACACGGCGGCGGTGGCGGCCTCGTACGGGCGGCGCCGGGACGGCCTGGTGACGGCGCTGGCCGTACGCGGCATACGCGCGCACGGGCGCAGCGGGCTCAACGTGTGGGTCCCCGTCGCGGACGAGGCCACCGCGATCACCCGCCTGCTGGCCCGCGGCTGGGCCGCCGCGCCCGGCGCGCGCAACCGCATCGGCACGCCGCCCGCCCTGCGCCTCACCGTCTCGCCCCTGCGCGCCGACGAGATACACCGGCTCGCCGACGACCTCGCCGCCGCCGTGCGCCCTGCTTCAAGCGGCGGCCCGTACGGCTAGTCGCACGGACCTTCAGGCGCTGGGGATGCCGGCTTCGGCGCGGTCGGCGTCGACCACGTCACCGAACAGGGCGGTGACCGCGGTGGCGAGGTCGCCCAGCTCGGCGTCGGAGGGGGCCGCATCGCTCTCGAACGCCCGCCGCACCGTGACGGCGAGCAGGTCGGCCCGCTGCTCCCGGCCGTCCGCCGGGGCGCCGGCCTCCGCCCGCAGGAAACCCTCGAAGGTCGCCTGGTAGGCGTAGCCGAGCCGGTCCACGTCCAGGTCGTCGCGGAGCAGGCCCCGCCCGGCCAGCAGCTCCAGGTAGCCGCGTCCCATCTTGGCGTGCCGCTCCTCGCGATCGGGGGAGCCGGTGAGCTTGCCGAGCAGCTCGGGGTCGGCCAGGAGGAATCCCAGCAGCAGCGGTCTGGACGTGATGGCCAGGAAGTAGGCGCGGGCAAAACGGTGCAGCCGGCACTCCTGCGGATCCGCCAGCAGGGCCTGCCGCACCTGGTCGATCGCCGAGCCGACCTCGCGCGTGAGGACGGCGCCGAACAGCTGCTCGCGGGTCTTCCAGTGCAGGTAGACGGTGCCCTTGCCGATGCCGGCGCCGGCGGCCACGTCATCGATGGTCACTCGTCTGTAGCCGTGGCGCTGGAGCAGGTCGGCGGCCGCGTCGAGGATGCGCGTCCCGCGCTCGGCCCGCTGGTCGGGGTCCCGGAGTCGTTCGCTCACACCAGCATTATGACCAGATGTCAGTTTTAGTCAACTGGAAGATATCTGTTGACTAATTTTCAAAATCAGTCATAAGTTGATGGCGTCACAAGACGAGAGGAGCACGAGATGTCCCCCACGGTTCTGATCTCCGGAGCCGGCATCGCCGGCAGCACCCTGGCGTACTGGCTGGCCGAGCAGGGCTTCCGCCCCACCGTCGTCGAGCGCGCGGCGGGGCTGCGCTCCAGCGGCAGCCCGGTCGACGTTCGCGGCCCGGCCGTCGAGGTGGCCGAGCGCATGGGTGTGATGGACAGGCTGCGCGACGCCGCCACCACCGCGACCGGGATGGCCTTCGTCAACGACGCGGGCCGGCGGGTGGGCGGCGTCAACACCCGGGCCATCCAGCGGGCCGGCGGGAGCCGCGAGGTCGAGGTGACCCGCACCGATCTGGCGACCATCCTGTACGAGGCCGGCCGCGACTCTGCCGAGTACCTGTTCGGCGACACCATGACCGCGATCAGCCAGGACGACACCGGTGTCGAGGTCACCTTCGAGAAGGCCGCGCCGCGCCGGTACGACCTGGTGGTCGGCGCCGACGGGCTGCACTCGATGACGCGCCGGCTGGCCTTCGGCCCCGAGAGCGCCTTCGTCCGCCACATGGGCCTCTACGTCGCCACGATGCCGCTGGACGGCCCGGCCGAGCGTCGGAGCGAGGTGGTCATCCACAACTCGCCCGGCCGCATGGTCGCCATCCACCCGGTCCGCGGCCGCGCCCTGGCCGCCTTCATCTTCCGCGGCCCGGCCGTCGACGGCTTCGACCACCGCGACACCGAGCAGCACATGCGCATCCTCGGCGACGCCTACGCCGGCGCCGGCTGGCAGGTGCCGGAGCTGCTGGAGCGGGCCCGGGCCGCCGAGGACCTGTGGTTCGACTCGGTCAGTCAGGTGCGCATCGATCGCTGGCACGACGGCCGCGTGGCGCTGCTGGGCGACGCCGCCTCCTCGGTGTCGCTGTTCGGCGACGGCTCCACGCTGGCCATGTCCGGCGCCTACACCCTGGCCAAGGAGCTGGCGGCCTCGCCCGGCGACCCTCAGGCGGCCTTCGCCCGCTACGAGGCCGAGCACCGCACTCTGGTCGGCCCCAGGCAGGACAACGTCGCGGCGGCCGCCGCGTTGATGGTCCCGGCCACCCGGATCGGCATCGACGCGCGGAACCTGGCCTCCCGGTTCTGGCCCGCCGCTGCCGCCGCGAGCTGGGTGCGCAACCGCCTCGTCCCGCGCCGCGAGCCGGCGGCCACGGCCGCCTGATCCTGCTCGGGGGCTGGTCCACGGAGCTTAGATCCGTGTTACGCGCTCCCTCTTATGGTGACGCCCAAGGAGATTCCGGGAGTTGCCCATGTCACAGCGACAGGTGAAGCGCAGGCGCGCCGCACTGCGGCGCGAGGAGGCCTTGCTACAGGAGCACCGCAGGCGTCTGAGACGAAGGTTCCTGTACGGCGCCGCCGCGGTCGTGACGGTGGTGGCCGCGGTGACCGCGGCGCTGGTGCTCACCTCCATCAGCACGCCGGACAAGGCCTCACCCGCCGCAACCGCCACCTCTCCCGCTCCGGCTTCTTCCACGCCCACCTCGCCCGCCTCGGGTTCGCCCACCGCCGGCGCGTCGCCCAAGGCGACGACGTCCAAGCGGTGAGGCGTCCAGGAGAGGGCTACCACTGGCGAACAGCGGCACGGAGTCCACACACAGCGCGGGAGGGCGTGCACTGCGCCCCGCTTCCGCTTCTCCCTGAAGGTCACTGCCGGCGTGGGCGTGAGCCTGTGGATCCGAGTAGGTGAACCCCGTCGTGGTGACGGATGGCCGGGACTCCGCTGCCCTGCATGGCGTCGAGTACGCGGATGCCGAACGCTGGAGACGCGAGCGCGTTGACTTCGTCGGCCGTTGCCCACTTGAAGGCGCAGCGCGAGGCGATTTGCGCTCCCATTGCGCAGGCAAGAGCGCTGGGTCTGTCTCGAAGCCGCGGGTGACCATTCACCGGACGTCTTAGCTCTGGCAAGTAGCGGTGTCTACCTTGCAGTTTCGGTGGGAGCTGACGCATGGCCCTCTTCTACGAGTGCGGCCAGGTTCGCCAGCGCCATCCGTGTGCCTGTCTCGTTGTCGGCGGCGGGCACGACATCGGGGATCCCGTCGTGCACCATGACGACCTCGGTGCCGTCACCGGCGTCGGTGAGCGTCGTCGTCATCGTCATGGTCCCGCGCAGCGCGGGATCCGCTGTCTCGAACTCGAGGACCTCGACCACCCGCTCGTCCGGAACGAGCTCCGCGAAGTGGCCGTGGTACGTGTCGGTGTGCGATGCCGACTTGCCGGTCGGTCCGGGGGCGCCGTAGGTGAGCGAGATCCGGAACGAGCCGCCCTCGCGAGCGTCGAACTCGTGGACATGGCTGCTCATGCCCACTGGCACCCGCCACTTTGCGATCGCGTCCGCATCCACGAGTGCCTGGTAAATGGCCGAACGCGGCGCGTTCACGTGCTGAGAGACCCGCGTCGAGTACATGTGGCCGACCTTACCGGCGCATCATCGTCACGCCCAGCCCCAAGCCCGCCGCGCTCCGGCTTTGTCCGGCCCTTGCCGTCAGGAGGTCCGTGAGTCCCACCAGCGCGGCGATGCGTCATCTGTGAGGGACAGGAGGCGTCGGCCGGGTGGAATCACTCGAACAGTACTGTCACGTCCAAGCCGCCCCCGGGGCGTGGGTGGGCCGTCAGCTGCGCGCCGTGTGCTTCGGCGACGGCCTGCACGATGACCAGGCCTAGACCGTGGCCGTCGGCGGTGTGGGTTCGTTGGGTACCGAGTCGCTGGAACGGTTGGAAAAGCCGTCCTAGGTCCTGTGATCGGATGGTTGGGCCGGTGTTGCCGACCGATAGGCGGGCGCAACCATGCGTGAGCTCGGTGGCGATGGTGACGTGTCCGTCGGGAATGTTGTGGTGGAGGGCGTTGTCGACCAGGTTGCCGATCATGCTGGCGATGAGGTCGGGGTCACCGCTGATCGGTGCCGGGTCCAGCGATGCCTGGACCGTGATGGTTCGCCGGTCGGCCTCCGCACGGCGTGACAGCATCACCCCCTTGGTGACATCAGCCAGGTCGACCACTTCCCGGTGCTCGATGCCCTTCTGTCCTTCCGCCAGCGTGAGCAGGGCGTCGATCAACCGTTCCTGCTGTTCTCCGAGACCGAGTGCTTCCTCGCACGCGGCTCGCAGGCTGGCCTCGCTCGCTTCGGGGTCGGCGAGCGCGACCTGGAGTACGGCGCGCTGACCGGCCAGCGGGGTGCGCAGCTCATGCGAGGCGTTGGCCACGAAGTGGCGCTGCGCCGCGAACGAGGAGTCCAGCCGCTCGAACAGGTCGTCGAGGGTGCGCCCCAGCTTGGTCAGCTCGTCGTCCGGGCCGCGCAGGCCGAGCCGCCGGTTGAGGTTGGTGGCGGAGATCTCCTGGGCGGTCACGGTCATGGCGCGCAGCGGGCGGAGGAAGCGCCCGGCCAGCCACCAGGCGGTCAGCACGGTGAGGACCACGACGATGATCGCGGTGATCGCGAGCGCGGCATCGACCTGCTGGGTGGCCGTGTCGGGCGGAGGGACGGTGTCCCCGGCCCGGAGGCGGCTCTGGTCTCTGCCGAAGAGGAAGCCGGCGAGCAGCAGCATCGGGACGACGACGGTCAGAACCAGGCCGGCGTACAGCGTCGTGAGCTGCGCGCGCAGGGAAGGCCGTCGCAGGTGGTGCCGGGCGCGGCCGATGCGGCCGGCCGCCGTTTGGTCCGATGCGGGATTCATCGCGGGACTCCGATCCGGTAGCCGCCCTCACGGACGGTTTCGATCACCGGCGGTTCGCCGAGTTTGGCCCGCAACCGGCGCACCGTCGTCTTGACGGCCGTGGTGAACGGGTCAGCGGCCTCGTCCCAGACCCGTTCCAGCAACTCCTCCGTGGACACCACCCGGTCACCGGCAGCCAGCAGGCATTCCAGCAGGGCGAACTCCTTCGGGGTGAGCTCCAAGCGCCGTCCGCCACGAAAGGCCACCCGCCGGCTCGGGTCCAGGGTCAGATCTTCCGCCTGGAGGATCGGAGGAACGGCGGGCGCCGAGCGGCGCCCCAGCGCGCGCACGCGGGCCACGAGTTCGGTGAAGTCGAACGGTTTGGGCAGGTAGTCGTCGGCGCCCAAATCCAGGCCCTCGACCCGGTCTCGCACGGTGCCTGCGGCGGTGAGCATCAGCACCCGCGACCCGGCGCCACCGGCGGCGATGTTCCGGCACACGTCGTCGCCGGGTGTGCCGGGCAGGTCGCGGTCCAGCACCACCACGTCGTATCGGGTGGCGGCCAGGTGGGCCAGAGCGTCGTCGCCGTCGAGAACGACGTCCACCGCCATGCCCTCGCGGCGCAGCCCGGTCCCGATCGTCCTGGCCAGAACCTCGAAGTCTTCGACGACCAGAACTCGCACGACCGTCCTCCTTCTCGCCCGGTGGTGGTGCCGTCCCCGTCCACCGGGTTCGGTAGGCGCGGCCGCACTGCTCACGATGCCAGGGATCCGGTGTCGGCCGGGTGTCAGCCGCTGACACCCGGCTGACACCGGCCGTGCCGTACAACCTTCCCGGGAAGGCGTCCACGACAGGCACGACCCGTGAGCACGGTGTCCGTCACACGAGCGAAATTCCCCTTCGGAAAGGACCAGATGTGAGAGATCCAGGGTTGACGCGGCGTAGGTTCATCGCCGTCACCGGTGCCGGTACGGCGGCCGGTGGACTGCTGACGGCAGGCTCGACGGGCAGCGCCGGCGGGCAGCTGACGGCCGGCTCGGCGGGCGGGGCCGACGCGGCCCCACGGGACCTCACCCAGGGCGTGCTCGCGGCCTTCGAGCGCCACCGGCTCGTTGCGATCGGTGAGTCACACGGCCAGCAGGAACACGGTGACGCGCAGCAGATGCTGCTTGCCGATCCGCGGTTGCCGCGGGTGGTCGACGACATCGTCGTTGAGTTCGGCAACGCGCTGTACCAGCCGATCGTTGACCGGTTCGTCGCCGGCGCGGCTGTCGACGACCAAGTGTTGCGGCAGGTCTGGCGGAACACCACGCAGTCGCCCGGGGCCACCGGCGACCAGCCGATCCGTGAACAGTTCTTCCGGACGGTCCGCGCCGTCAACGCGACGCTGCCTGCGGAGCGGAGGATCCGGGTGCTGCTCGGGGATCCGCCGATCGACTGGTCCCACATCACCACCCAAGACCAAGTGGATGTCTTTCTCGCCCAACGCGACGCCCACATGGCGTCAGTGGTGAAACGGGAAGTGCTCGCCAAGAAACGCCGGGCACTGATCTGCTACGGCAGCGGGCACGTGATGCACTCGCCGGCACCGGGGCAGAACGCCGACCACGGAGTCCCGCTGATCGAGGAACAGACCGGCCAGCACGTCTACGTGATCGTGGCCGGTAGCCATCCCCGCCTGGCGACCTGTCCACGGCGCACCGTGATCCCGTGCCGGGGCACCTGGCTGGAATCCACCGACGCGGGACAGTTCATGGACGCGCCGCGGCTGTGCGGCGTCCCCTTGGGAAGGCTGGCCGACGCCGTGCTGTACCTGGGGCAACTGACGGACCTGACGCAGTCGCTGTGGAACCCCGCGATCTTCCTCGACCCGGTGTACTGGGCGGAACTCCAGAGGCGCAACGCGATCAACGGGAACCTCATCGACCTGGAGCAGTACCGGCAGCAGCAGCCGATCACTTTGCCCGCGCCACCTCCCGTGAGCTGCGCCGCCAACCGTGGTCACTGACAGCGAGAAGCACGGATCCACCCCAGGGCGCTCATCCGAAGACCCTTGAGTGGAAGACGACAAGCCTTCAGCGATCATGAGTGCCCGGTTACGCGCACCTACGCGAAGACCGAGGAGGGGCATAATGGCGGCCGATGCCGAAATTTCAGGAACTGTCTGGATATGCGGCGGCGATCGCGCCCGTCATCGACGCGGCTCACGTCAACGTACACGCCTCGGCTCGCAGGGCGGTCGCCGAATTGTCCGAGACCTCCGGCGTGAGCCCGGGGTTCCTGTCCGACCTGCGGTTCACGCTGCCGCTCCGGTCCCTGACCCGAACCGGCCTCGGCACGATCTATCGCTACGGAGACGCCGGCGGGCGCGAGTCCGGCATCCAGGAGCACCTCCGTGAGGGCACCCTGACCGAGGACGGTGACGGGGTGCTGAGTGTGACGACAGTGGGGCTGGAGTTCATCCGGCGCCTGTACGACGTGCACGGCGCCGTGGTCGACCGGATCTGGGCCGGCCACGACCTGCCCGGGCTGGCCCGGCTGGCGGGCAGGGTGCTCGATCACGCCGAACGCCTGCCAGGCGGCGCCCTGGCGCTCATGGCGCCGCCCTACGAGCCCGGCGGGGCCGTCCCCGGGGTGCTGCTGTTCAACCGGCTCGCCGCACTCCGGTATCACCGTGCCGACGCGCATGCCGCGGCCTGGCAGGCGGAGGGCCTGTCCGTGGCCGAGATCGTCGGCCTGCGGGACGGGCCCGTCCATGCCCGGATCGAGGCGGACACCAACCTGCGGGCCGCCGCGCCGTACGAGATCCTCTCCGAGGACGAGCGGCAGACCCTGTACGACGGCCTGCTGAAGCTGATCTAAAGAGACGCCAGCAGCCGGCCCACCTGCGTGCGGTCGTTCACACCCAGCTTGTCGTACGCCGCCTGCAGGTGATTGGCGGCCGTACGCGTGGACAACGTCAGCCGGTCGGCGATCTGGCGGTTCGTCAGACCGGCCGCCGCGAGCTGGACGATCTCCCGCTGGCGCGGCGTGAGCTCAGGCGTGGCCAGCTCCACCAGCGCCGGAGTCGACACGCCCGGGCAGCGCTTGGACAGCGCCCACGCCCTGGTCTGCGCGCCCCTGGCCAGCGCGCCGCGACCCGCGTCCCGGTACGCCGCCGCCTCCTGCGCCGTGGCCTCGGCCGCGAAGAGCAGCAGCCCCAGCCGCTCGAACTCCCCGGCCACCGCCCCCAGCGAAGCCGGGTCGCAGGCGGCCCGCGCGTGCCTGGACAGAAGCCTGACCAGAGGCCCGTCCACCCGTTCCGCCAGCGCGGAAAGCCGGTCCGCCGCCGGAACTCCCAGCCGCACCAGGTCGTGCAGAGCGAACATCATGTTGCCGTGCAGCTCGTGCTTCTCCGCGTGGTCCACGGCCTCCAGGCAGAGCCGTACCGCACCGTCCAGGTCGCCGTCCGCCGCGGCCACCCATACCGCGGCCTGCATCGCGTGCTGCCGGGTGAACGCCCACCTGGACGCCGGCGCCCAGGCCTCCGCCAGCACCTCCCGAGCCTGCGCCGTACGGCCCAGCAGGGCCAGCGCGTGCGCCTGCTCGGCCAGCACCCGCCCCAGGTACGGTTCCCGGGCGGGCGTCCTGGCCAGATCGTCCCCGCACCAGCGCAGCGCGCCCGCGACGTCCCCGCGCAACCGGCTGACCATCGCCCGGTAGGCCGCGAACCCCGACACGGAGAGCTCGGCCGCCGGCAGCTCCATCCCCTGCTCCGCGGTCCTGGCCGCCGCGTCCAGCCGCCCGGAGAACGCCTGCGCGGCACAGAGCGCGTCCAGGAAGCTCGGCAGCGCGTGCGGCGCCTCGTCCCGCCAGCTCTCCAGGGCGGGCATTGTCCGCCCGGCGATGGCCAGGCTGGACTCGGCACGCCCCGAGTACGCCGCGACCCACGCCTCCATGGACGCCGCGTGCGCGTCGGCGCGCACCGACATCGGCCCGTACGTGCGGGCTCGTGCCAGCGACCGCGCCGCCCCGGTCAGCCGACCGGCGAAGCAGTCGGTCACGGCCCGGTAGACGTGGGCCTCCTGGAGCCAGGCGGGTTCGGTCAGCGTGCGCGTGGCCACGTCGAGCACCTCGCACGCCTCGGCGTCCGCGCCCGCCCATGCCAGGTTGATGCCCAGGCTGTAGGCGTACTGGGCGCGATCGGCCTCGGTGACCGCGTCGCGAGCCGCCCGCCGCAGTGTCGCCAGCGCCGAGTCCGCGTCGCCCAGGACCATGAGCACCTCGCCGAGCAGCGCGACCGCGGCGACGCCCGCGCCCGCCTCGATCGCGGCCCTCGCCAGGCGCTCGGCCAGCCTGGGGTCCTGCCTGCCCCAGGCCAGCCGGGCGGCCGACGCCAGCGTCTCCGGGGCGGCGGCCGACCCGCTGTCGAGCCGCCACACTGCCGCCCGCAGCTCGTCCTCGCGCCGCCGCAGCCCGCTGGACTCCAGCGCGTCGGCCAGCATGCGCAGCCGCCGCCGCGTCCGTATCGTGCCGCAGCCGCCGCGTACCACCTCTCCGTAGAGTGGGTGGCCGAGCCGCAGCTGCTCGCGCCTGCCCTCGCTCACGGCCACGACCAGGCCGCGGTCCTCGACCCGCTCGACCGCCCGAGCCGATGTCAGCGACGCCAGCAGCTCCGTGCCCAGCGGCTCCCCGAACGCCACCAGCTCCAGCACCTCGCGCTCGTCCTCGTCGAGATGACCGATGCGCTCGCCGACCAGCTCGCGCAGCCGGGTCGACATGGACAGCTCGCCGCGCCAGCGCCACTGGCCGTCCCGCTCGGCCAGGCAGCCGCTGTTGCGCCCCGCATGCACGACTTCGCGCAGGTAGAGCACGTTCCCCTCGCTGACCCGGGCGAGGTGACGTACGGTCTCCGCGGCCACCTCGCCGCCGAGCGCGCCCGCGAGCACCTGCCCGACCTCGTCCCTGGTCAGTGGCGGCAGCTCGATCCTGTCGAGCAGCTCGTCCTTCCACAGCGCGGCCACGGGGGCCGGCAGTGGCTCGCCCGAGCGTACGGTCACCACTACGCGTGCCGTGCCGCTCTCCGCCAGGTAGTGCACCAGCGCCGCCGAGGCCGGGTCCAGCCGGTGCGCGTCGTCCACGCTCACCAGCAGCTCGCCCCGCGGCGCGCGGTCGCGCAGATGCCGGGCGGCCCAGTGCAGCAGGTTCTCGCCGTCCTGCGGCGGCCCCGTCAGCACGTGCGCGAACGCGCCGAACGGGATCATCGACCCGGTCTCCGTGCCGAGCGCGCGCACCACCACGTACCCCGGCAACCCGGCCAGCGCCTCCGCCGCCAGCCTGCTCTTGCCGACCCCTGCCTCACCGGCGATCATCACGCCTGCTCCCGACCGCAGCGTCGCACGCACGGCCGCGAGCGGCCCCCCTCGCCCGACGAACGGCCAACCGCTCCCCTGCTCGCTCATCGCGCCTCCTCTCGACACCCATCGTCGGGACGGAGGTTCGCGCGAGGTTCAGGCCCTATCTCGCTTCAGTCCGGCGGCGCTGCACAGCAGCTCGATGAGCGCGTCCGTGCCGGTGAACGGCACCGCCTCGCCCCCTACCTCTTCGAGCAGCCCGCGGAGCTGGCCGCCGGATTGTTCTGGCTCGACCAGCCGGACGATGACCGTTCTCATCTGGAAACCATCTCGCTGGGCGGTTCAGGTCTGGTTCAGGCGGGATACGGGGCGGGCTCGACCTCCAGCTCACGCATGCGTTCTGCGTATAAGTGGTAACGCCTGCGCGCGTCGCCGCGGCGGCCCGCGCGGTCGAGCACGCGCACCAGGCCGAGGTGGGCGCGCTCGTCGTAGCGGTCGCGCTCCAGCAGCCGCAGCCAGTAGCGGGCGGCCTCGTCGTAGCGCCGCTCCTCCGACCGCGCCGTGGCGAGCCTGGCCGCCGCCTGCGTGTACGCCAGCCGGGCCTGCTCGCGCAGTCCCACGGCCCAGTCCGCGTACGGGTCCTCCTCGCAGAACTCCCCGCCGTACGCGCTCTCGGCCGCCGCCCACCGCTCGAGCGCCTCGGCGGTACGCCCTGCCTGATCGAGCCGTACAGCCTCAGCCACCAGATCCAGAAATATCTCGACATCGACGTCGACGTTCGACAGATCCAGCCGCAACGTGCCCTCGTCCGAGACCACGATCTCGTCCGCCGGCCTTTCGTGTGACGGGTCCAGCACCGCACGGAGCGTGGACACCATGACGTTCAGCCGCCGCAGCCCGACCGCCTCGCCCTCCTGCTCCGGCCAGAGGATCTCGACCAGCCGCTCTCTGCCGATCCCGCCGCCCCTGCGGCTGACCAGGATCTTCAGCAGGTCGCGGGCCTTGCGGGACTGCCAGGCCGTACGGGGGACAGGCACGCCGCCGCGCAGCACCCGGAACGTTCCCATGGTCTCCACGACCACTCTCGCGCCCGGCGCGGGAGCGGCGCGCGCGATCAGCGCGTCGATCCGGTCGTCGAGCGCACGGCAGCCGATCGCGTGCATACGCTCGCGCACCCTCGCGGCCATGCCGCCGCCGGCCGCCGGGTCGGCCAGCGCCGCCCTGACCAGCTCGGCCCTGGCCTGCCCGATCGGGTCGCCCAGCATGGTCCACCTGCGCACCGCCTCGTCGGCCGACCGGACATCGCCGTCCAGCTCGGCCCGCAGCTCGGCGATGGCGGCCTGCGCGGCGTGGTCCCTGCGGCTCACCGCGACGGGCTCGGTCTCGTCGAGCAGGGCCCTGGCGTCGCCGGGCCGCCCGCCCGCCAGCGCCACGCGGGCGGCCGCGACCCTGGCGGTCACCCCCGCGATGCCCTCGGTGTGCTCGAGCGCCTGCTCGGCGACGCGGGCGGCCTCGGCCGGATCCTCGTCGGCCAGCAGCTCGGCGAGGCCGTTGAGCGCGTTGGAGAGCGACTGCACCTCGCCCGACGGCGCCGAGTCCGCGATGATCCGCCGGTAGATCGCGTCCGCCGTCCTGCGGTCGCCGCGCAGCACGTGGATCTCCGCGAGCCTGTTCAGGCCGGTGCCGACCAGACTGGAGCCCATCGCCTCCCACCTGGCCACCGCGTCGGCCGCCTCGGTGGCCGCCTCCTCCAGGCGACCCAGGCCGATCAGGGCCTTGGCGCGGTTGGAGACGTTCAGGGCGGCGTAGGGGGCGAACGACACCAGGTCGGACAGCCTGCCGCCGAGCTCCGTCTCGGCCAGCGCGTCGGCGTAGGCCCCCTCGTCCAGATAGCGGGAGGCCCGGTTGGCGTGGATGCGGATGAGCTGGACGATGTCGCCCGCTCGCTCGGCGTACTCCAGGGCGCGCAGGTAGTGGGCGTCGTTCGCGCGGCGGTCGCCGTCGAGCGCGGCGAGCATCGCGAGCACTGTGTTGGCCATGGCGAGGGCGCTCGCGTCGCCGAGGATGCTGGCCTGCTCGAGCGCTTTGTCCGCGAGCTCTGCACAGCCTGCCCTGTCACCCTTCAGCCAGAGCACGGATGCCTGGGACGCGGCGCACATGGCGGAGTCGGCGAGCGGCAGGCCGTAGTCGTGGCCTCTCGTGTACATGGCCAGGGCCGCGTCGAGGTCGCCGCGAAGGTGGTCGATGAGGCCGAGCCGTCTGGCCACGAACGCGTCGAACGCCGGGCCCTCGGCGGCCTGGGCGAGCAGTTCGCGGGCGCGGGTCCAGTGGCCGCGGTTCTGCTCGGCGATGCCGGCCAGCTTGACCATGGGGGGCGAGTGCTTGACGGCCTCGGGCAGCAGCTCCAGCGCGGCGACCACGTCCCCGCGCTCGGCCAGGCGCAGGCCGTACGAGTCGAGGAGCGAGGCCGCCAGGCCCGGATGCTCGGTCGCGACGGCCGCGCGCAGGGCCAGCTCGGGCTGGTCGTGCCCGACGTACCAGCGGGACGCGACCGCCGCCACGTCGTGGGCCTCGTTCCTGTCCAGCGGGGCGTGCTTGGTCAGCACGTGCCTGCTGGTCGAGGTCAGGCCGTGGCCGTCCTGGCCGGCTTCGAGGAAGAGGCCGCGGCTGGTCAGCGAGTCGAGCGTGCCGGGCGGGGCGCCCAGCGTGGCCGCCAGCTCGGCGGTCAGTACGGGCAGGACGGTGGCGGCACGCAGCAGCTCGCGCATGGCCGGCGGCAGGTCCCTGAACGCGGCGAGCGTGAGGCGTTCGAGCGTGGCGGAGTTCGCGGCCAGCCCGGCGGCCGTGCGGGGCCAGTCGGCGAGGTTCTCGCGGGCCAGAGTGTCGAGCGCCGCCTGCACGGCGGCCGGCCAGCCGCCGCAGGCGTCGTGCAGCGTTGCGGCGATGGCCGCGCCCTGCTCGCCCAGCCGGTCGCGCGCCCAGGCGGCGGTCTCGTCCGGCGTGAGCGCCAGATCCGTCGCGTCGAAGTCGAGCACCTCGTGGTCCTGGCGCAGCCGGGCCGTCGGGAACGGCAGCGGCGCCCGCGAGGCGGTGACCAGGTGCAGATGCCTGGGAGCGGCGCGGACCAGCGTCTCCACGTAACGGACGGAGCCCGGCGCGCCCGCGATGGCGTCGATGTCGTCGAAGACCAGCGCGAGCCCGCGCCGCAGCTGCCTGGCCAGCGCCTCGGCCAGCGCGCCCGCCAGCGCGGACGCCCTGGACAGCTCGTCGGCGTCGGGACCGAGCGGGGACTCTGCGGCGGTCACCAGGTCGGCGGGCAGACCTGGCACCTTCTCCGACAGAGCCGACGCGACCGCTCCCGCCAGCGTGGGGAGATCGCGGTCGGCGGGCCCGAGCCGATGTAATACCGCGCCCACCGCCAAGCTCCAACCGGTCAAAGCGGTCGACTTCCCGTAGCCTGTAGTTGCGACGAGCGAGGTGAGCCTGTACGTAAGTGCCCCGTCGAGCCGCCGGTCGAGGGCGGGACGGGGTCGCACCCACCCTCGTTCCACTCCCGCATGCTACGCCGGGGCTCGCGAAGGACTCCATAGTTCGGAAAGTGCCACCTACCGGTAACAGACCAGCGGGCGCACTATGGTCGTACTTCTTAACAGGAGGCACCGTGGAACAGGATCTGCCTGGCGGTGCGAGGCTGATCGTGGGGGTGGACGAGTCCCCGGCCTCGCGGTGGGCGCTGGCCTGGGCCATCGGGGCGGCCAGGCTGCACCGGATGGCCCTGGTCGCCGTGCACGTCAGCCGCGCGCCCGTCCATCCCTTCCCCGAGGCGCTGCCCGTTCAGCACGCGCTCAGGGCCGGCGAGGAGGCCCGCTGCACCGAAGTGGTCGCCGGTGTGTTCGACGACGTCGCAGGCGGCGTGCCCGACGACATCAGGACGATCGTTGTCGGGCGGGTCGGCGATCCCGGCTACCATCTCGTCGATCTGGCCCGTGAGGGCGACCTGCTGGTGCTGGGGCGGAGCCGGCGCGGGCTGCTCAGCCGCATCTTCCTGCCCTCGACCAGCATGTACTGCGCCCGCCACGCGAAGACCACGGTCGTCATCGTGCAGCAGCCGTCGCCCCCCGACGATCCGGAGCTGACAGGGGAGCGGGCCCGCCGCTTCTGGAGCCGCCGCCATCCTTAAGCCGGTTTCGGGACCTTTAAGAAGGTTTTGGGGTCGTTGCCGTCTGTAGGCGCCGTAGTCCCTCGGGGATGTCGTCCAGGGTGATCCCGCCGTAGCCCAGCAGCACGCCGGGCTGGGCCGGGCTATCGCCGCAGTACGCCTCCAGTGACTCCACCGCCAGGCCCGGCACGGGACGTACGGACGCTCCCGGGGCGAGGCGGGCGCACAGGTGCAGGCCCGCGGTGGACGGCACCAGGCGAAGGCGCTCGTCACCGGTCAGCATTTCGGCGATCATGGCGTGCCGGGCGGCGTACTCGCGGGTCGCCTTCCTGATGTGCCTGGCCAGGAGCCCCTCGTCGATGAAGCGGGCCAGCGCCGCCTGCATGGGCACGTCGCTGTGCCAGTCGGAGAGCCGCTTGGCCGTGTGCAGCGCGGGCGCGAGCGAGGCCGGGGCGACGAGGAAGCCGAGCCTGAGCATGGGGAGCAGGGTCTTGGAGAACGAGCCCACGTAGATGACACGGCCCGCGCGGTCGAGGCTCTGGAGGGGCTCCAGCGGTCGCTCGCCGAAGCGGAACTCGCTGTCGTAGTCGTCCTCGATCACGACCGCCCTGCGGCGCTCGGCCCAGGCCAGGAGGGCGGCGCGGCGGGCCAGTGACATGGGGGTGCCCAGGGGGAACTGGTGCGAGGGCGTGACGTACACGATGCGGGCGGCCCGGGGGATGGCCTGGACGTCGATGCCCTCCGCGTCCACCGGCACTCCGGCCACTCGGGCGCCGAGCGAGCGGAACAGCAGGCGGGCGGGCGGGTAGCCGGGCTCCTCGACGGCCACGCAGGTGCCCGGCTCGATCAGGACGCGGCCGATGAGGTCGAGCGCCTGCTGGGCGCCGTTCGTGATCAGTACGTCGTCGGGGCCGGCGTGGACCGAGCGGCTGATGCCGATATGCCGGGAGATGGCCTCCCTCAGGGGCTGGTATCCGGCAGAGCGGTTGTACATGGCGGCGCTCGCCCGCAGCTCGCGGGCCACCAGCCGGCGCCACGTCTCCATCGGGAAGAGGCGGGGGTCCGGTACGCCGACGCGGAAGTCGTACCGGGCGCCCTGCACGGCCTTCGGATCGTCGATCTCCCGCCAGAACGCACGCGGGCGGACGACGCCCTTCGGGGCCGCCCTGCCGCGGACCGGTTCCGCCGATACGAACGTCCCCGCGCCCGCCCGTCCCACCAGGAACCCGTCGGCGACCAGCCGGTCGTAGGCCACCGCGACCGTGTTCCTGGAGATCTCCAGCCTCCGCGCCAGCTCCCTGGTCGGGGGGAGCCGTTCGCCCGACCTGAGACGGCCGTCGAGTATGGCGTCGAGGAGTTGCCGGTAGACCTGTGCGGCCAGGTCACCCCGGCCTTCCAGGGTGATGTGGACGTCCATCTTGGCCCAATCAATTTGACGGAAATTGGAGCTTATCTCGGGACAAAGTGCGATCCAAGATGGACGCATGACACAACGAATGAATCTCGGACCGCTGGTCGGTGACGTTTACCGGCACGCGGGCGCGCTGGACAGGTTCGTCGAGGAGAGCACGCTCCCCAAGCCCCTCCTGTACCTGGTGCTGCTGCGCGCCAGTCAGATCAACGGCTGCGTCTACTGTGTGGACACGCACAGCGCCGACGCCAAGCAGGCGGGGGAGAGCGACGCCCGGCTGCACTCGGTCGCCGTTTGGCGGGAGTCCCCGTTCTTCACCGAGCAGGAGCGCGCCGCCCTGGCCTTCACCGAGGCCGCCACCAGGCTCTCCACCGACGACGTCACGGACGAGATCTGGGATCAGGCGGCTGCCCATTTCGCCGAGAAGGAGCTGGCGACGCTGGTCGTGGCCGTGGCCACCATCAACTTCTGGAACCGCTTGGCCGTTTCCACCCGGATGACCCCGGTGTCGTACAAGCCATGAAAAATCGACGAATCCTGGCTATTGCCCAGCTTGCGAACTCTGTTGGCGACGGCGTCTACCTCGTCACCTCCGCGTTCTACTTCGCCAGGATCGTCGGCCTGTCGGCCACCGAGATCGGCCTCGGCCTCACGCTGGGCTGGGCCGTCGGCTCGGTGGCCGGCGTGCCGCTCGGCCATCTGGCCGACCGGCGCGGGCCCCGCGGAGTCGCCGTGCTGCTCGCGCTCACGACCGCCACGGCGGTCGCCTCGTTCATGCTCGTCCGCTCATTCGCGCTGTTCGTACTGGTGGCCTGCCTGTACGGCACGGCGCAGACCGGCTTGTCGGCCGCCCGCCAGGCCCTGCTCGCCGGGCTGATCGCGCCCGCGGAGCGCACGGTCGTGCGGGCCGTCCTGCAGTCCACGCTCAACGGCGGCCTGGCCGTCGGCGCCGCCCTGGGCGGGCTCGCCCTCCATCTCGACACGCGCCCCGCCTACCTGGCGGTTTTCGCACTCGACGCCCTGAGCTTCCTGCTCGCGGCCTTCCTGCTGCTCAAGCTGCCTCCCGTACGGGTCGCCCAGGTCGCCTCCGGCCCTCGGCTGGCGGTGCTCAGGGATCGGCCCTACGCGCTCGTCACGCTGATCAACGCCGTGATGCTCTTCTACATGCCGCTGCTCAGCCTGGTCGTGCCGCTCTGGATCGCCTCGCGTACGAGCGCGCCCACCTGGATGGTCTCGGTGCTGATGTTGATCAACACCGGCACGGTGCTGCTCTTCCAGGTGCGGGTGGCCAGGCGCGTGAAGGGGCTGCGTTCGGCTTCGCTGTCGGTGCGGAACGCCGGGTTAGTGATGTTCGCGGCCTGCGCGGTGTTCGCGTTGAGCCCGTACGGGTGGCTGTTCCTGCTGGTGGCGGCGGGTCTGCAGGTGTTCGGCGAGATGCTCCTGGCGTCGGGGGCCTGGGAGATCGGCTTCGGGCTCGCGCCTGAGGACAAGCAGGGCCAGTACCAGGGGTTCTTCGGCACCGGCGTGGCCGTGGCGAGGATGCTCGGGCCCGTCGTCCTCACCACGCTGGTGCTGGGCGGCGGCACGCTCGGGTGGCTGCTGCTCGGCGCGGCGTTCGTGGCGGCCGGCGCCGCGATGGCACCGGCCGTCAGATGGGGGCAGCGTTCGCTCGCAGCGGCGCGGCCGCCGGATGGCGTCCTGAACAGGGCGGCTGTGTAACCAGCTTCCCAAGGCCGCAGGTCGTCACCGGCTCGCCTGGCGCGTTCACGCTCGGCCCGCCACCTCGTATCCGGCCTCTTCGACCGCCGCGGTGATCTTCGCCGGGTCGACAGGGCCGTCGCTGCCGACCGTCAACAGACCGCTGGCGAGATCCACGTCGACGGAGGTCACCCCCGCGACCTCGCCGACCTCCTCCTTCACCGAGCTCACGCAGTGGCCGCAGGTCATACCCTTCACCGTGTAGGTGGCGGTGCTCATGAAGGTCTCCCTAGTGATGATCTTTTCCGTTCCCGTCCAGGCGGCACTATACCCCCCTGCAGTATCTGGTCGGCCACGGGATCGTACTGCGGATTCCCTTGTACGACTGCTCGGCAGGTTCGGCCGGCCCGAATCGACCACCACATGGCGCGACACATGCATAAGGCGGGACCGTGCCTAGCCACGCACACGGGCGCGATATTTGGCATGATCGAGCTGTTGTCCGAGATGGCGGGTACCAGAGGGGGACGCAGGCGGGCGCCCAGGACGGACGGAAGGGGGATCCAAAAGGTCGTCGAGGGCGGGCGCATCGCTCCTCACCTGGGGCTGAACACTCGTTCTGCGCACATTCCGCACATCTGGCCCGTGTGCAACACCGGGAGCGCAGCCATCCCTTGCTAGGCTGCTTGTCAACCGTTGGGTCTCACCCCGGCAGGTGAGGCCGTCGAAGAAGTGGGGTCACACCGTGAAGAAGCTGCTTGTTCTGGCGCTGGTCGCCCTTGGGGGGTTGCTGATCTGGCGTAAGGTGCAGGCCGACCGCGCAGAGCTCGATCTCTGGACCGAGGCGACCGGCACCGAGAACTAACCGACCGGCGAGGCGATGAGTGACGTCGTCCCCATCAAGCTGGCGTGCCTGGACCTGGCAGGCACCACAGTCGGTGACATCGACATGGTCGAGCGCGCCTTCGCCGAGGCGATCGCGACTCAGGGCATAGTGCCCGGGACCGGAGCGTACGCGCGTGCCATGGTTCACGTGCACCGGTCCCGGGGCTGTCCCAAGATCGATGTGTTCCGCGGGATCTTCCCCGGAAACGAGGCCCAGGCCCAGGCGGCGAACCTGACGTTCGAGCGCTCTTACGAGGGCACCCTCGAGCGGGCAGGTCTCGTACCCATGCCCGGAGCCCTGGAGGTTCTCGACAAGCTCCGCGGCACCGGCATCAAGCTCGCCCTGATCACCGGCTTCAGCCGCACCACCCTGAGCCGCGTCCTCAGCGTGCTCGGCTGGCACGACAAGATCGACCTCGCCATCTGCCCCGAAGACGCCGGCGGCCGCGGCCGCCCCTGGCCGGACATGATCCTGCACGCGGTGCTGCGCCTGGGGGTGGAGGACGTACGCCATGTGGCGGTCATCGGCGACTCGGAAAGCGACATGCTGTGCGGCAAGCGCGCGGGAGCGTCGATCGTGGCGGGGGTGATGACGGGCGTGCACAGCCGCGAACGCCTTCTCAAGGGCGGCGCGACCCACATCCTGGACTCGATCGTGGACTTCCCGAGTTTGGTGTTGAGCGATGACCTTGGTGCGACGCAGGTAGCCTCGTCCGCCCGGTAAGCTATCTTCGTCGAAGGGGCCTTAGCTCAGTTGGCAGAGCGCCTGCTTTGCAAGCAGGAAGTCAGGAGTTCGAATCTCCTAGGCTCCACCCCAGGTCAAAGGCCGCTTCCCGTGATCGGGAAGTGGCCTTTCCGATCTTGTACAGCTGCAAAATACAGCTACGGCGACAACTCACCCTGAGTTAGGCGTTCGGCTCACGCGAGAGGGAGTCGACGAACGCCTCGGCTTCTGACTGGCTCATGTCCTCGGTGCTTCGCACAAGGAAGACGGCCTCCTTACGGCTACCGGCTTCGATCAGCTTGCGAACCCTGGTGGACAGATCTCCCTCATCGAACACTGGGAAGCCCGGAAGGACCCCACCAGCGCGCAGAACCTCTGCGACTTCCACCGCGGTTTGCCGGGATACCTGGGATTCCTTGCGGATCAGCTCTACGGCGTCGCGGAACCTGTCTGCCTCGATGAGGTCGTGGGCTCGGACCTGAACGCCGACAGGAGTGATGTGGTCCAGGCCGACGTAGATGCGCACCACCTTGCGCCGTCCTATCCACCTGCTGATCCCGATCCCGATGGTCACCAGCAGCAGGACAAGGAGAATCGACTCCACCGCGTCTAAGCCAAACATGCGGTGATCGTAGTGAGGGGTACCGACAGGTCAGAGTTCCCGCGTCATGCCATTCCTTACTGCTCACGCCCTGCTGCACGAGAGCAAGGTAGTGCTCGCGCTCCTTGGTCAGCTTCTTGCGTCCCTGAGGAGATCGAATCTCCCGGATCTCGAAGTCCATCGCATCCCCTGAGGTTGGGTGTGCTCGCGTGTCCGAGGACCTCGAAAACCACATGGGTGCGTTAAGGGATGTCGACGCGGCTTCCCGGCTGTCCGCGAAGCCTGCGAACTTCCTGGGAGTCTCGCCGATCACGCTATGCCCGCCTTGACGCGAGACCCGCAGACATGCATTGATCTTGTGCTTCTAGAACTGATGATCGCAAGGGAGTGGATGTTGTCATCACGAAGACCTGACCGCAACGCATCATCGACGGACCGTCCGGCCTCCCGATTAGCTCGCCGGTTGCTCGCCCTCGGAACCGTTCTGGTCACAGCGGCCGGGCTGCTCGTAGCCCACGCCACAGCTGCCACGGCCGCCGACTCCACAACCGACCTCGGGGTGTCCTCCGACAGGAGCGACATGGCCGCGACCGATGACAGGCTCTTCATCTCGGCCAAGGACCGTGTCATCGTCGCCGATCACGAGGCCCGGCTCACCGGCGCCGTCACGGACCTGCCGAGTGTGGGCGACCTCGCCCTGACATCTGACGGCACCCGCCTCTACGCGACGCTGCGGGATTCGCACCAGATCGCCGAGATCGACACCGGCTCCCTCACCGTCACGCGCAGGATCGCCCTGAACGCGTATCCCTGCCCGTCACACCTCGCCCTGCTGGGCACGCGGCTCTACGTGGGCTACGGCTGCGGCGCCGACTGGAAGGCCGGCGTGGTCGGCTTCGACGTGTCGGCGGCGGAGCCGGAGTTCGCCCCTCTGTCGCTGCAGCTGTACCAGGCGCCGTTGGTGGCCGCCGCAGGGCAGAAGCTGGTGGTAGGCGAGACCGTGACCAGTCCCGGCAACATCTATGTCTACGACCTGACCGACACTGGCCCGACCATGCGCGGCGCCATCAACGGCAGCACGCATAGCCTGTACAACCTGCAGGACATCTCCATAACTGCGGACGGCTCCACGGTGTTCTCCGCCTTCGGCGCGCCGTACCGGTTCGACGCCTGGGACACCACCGGCCTGACCCTCGTCCGCAGCTACGGTGAGGGCTCGTTCACCGGCTATCCGACGGCGGTCACGGTCAGTGGGGACGGACGTCACGTGATCGGCGGACGGACGTCAGGAAAACCCGTCGTGATGTACGACAGGGCCGGTGGTGAGCAGACCTTCGCGTACGAGAACCTCGGCTCCGACCTGGTCGCCGGCAGTCTGGCCTACTCTGGCGGAACCGCCTTCGGCGTCCTGAGCGACATGTCCGATCGGCTCCACCTGGTACGCCTGCCCGACGTCACCCTTCCCGGATCGACCATCACTTTGACGGCGCCCGCCACGGGAACCGCCCTCAAGCCGCTCACCCTGTCCGGCAAGCTCACCCTGTCGGACGGATCGACGCCCGGCGAGCAGCCGCTGACGCTGATCCGCTGGACGTCGGACGGTGCCCGGACCCCCGTCTCGGGCGTGACGACCGCCGCGGACGGCACGTACTCGGTCGACGACACTCCGCCGATCGGCGGCCAGATCAGGTACGACGTGCTCTGGAACGGCAACGCGGACTACCGGTGGAGCAGGGCGTGGCGAGACGTCAGGGTGTCCAAGGTCTCGACCATGATCGACCTGACTCCTTCGGCCCCGGCGACCGCTCTCGAACCGCTCACCTTGTCAGGCACGCTCACACTGGCCAACGGGGCCGACCCAGGCGAGCAGCCGCTGGTGGTGACCCGGCTGATGTCGAATGGCACGCGCGAGACCCTTCCCGCGATGACGACCGCTGCGGACGGCACCTTCACGATCAACGACACCCCGCCGATCGGCGGGAACACCCAGTACGACGTGCGCTGGAGCGGCAACCTGACCTACGAGGCGGCCACGGGCCTGAAGACCGTCGCGGTGGCCAAGCGCCAGACCACGTTCACCCTGTCCGGGCCGGAGACGGGCAACGCCGGCAAGCAGCTCGAGTTCAGCGGTGCGCTGGACGGCGGCGGTCGGCTGCCCGCGGCCGGCACTGCGATCACTGTGACCCGTACAGTCTCCAACCGCAACGGCACCTCCACGACCACGCTGCCATCGCTGACGCTGTCGGCCGACGGGACGTTCGGCTTCGCCGACACGCCCCCCGCGGGCGGCGACTACACCTACACCGTCAAATATGCCGGTGACAGTGTGTTCCTGGCCGCGCAGGGCACCCATGCGGTCACGGTGCGAGGCAAAGCCGGTTGATCATCACCACTGGGCGACCCGGGGCAGGCAGGCCATCGCCTCCGCCCGGGGCGCCTTCTGGTTTCTTGCATTTTCGCCGTCCCTTCTGCAGCAGGCAGTAGAGGCCTTGCGATCGTCGTCGAGCACCCCCAAGCACTTCGTCCTACGAGGAATGCCGTACAGCGACACCGCCTTTCGCAACCGCACGGCACGGTGAGGCCGACCCGAGGGCTCCCCAGGCCAGAACTATCCGGAAGAAAGCGCGAGGAAGGCGCAGAGCAGAAGGAAGAGGCCCAGAACCAGACTGCGCCGCCGCCACGACAGGCGCGGCGCGCTCACCAGGGCGGCCAGTGGGTAGGCGAATAATCCGGCGACCACGCTGACCGGCACGTCGGCGAGTTCCCAGATTGGCACCAGGAAGAAGGGCGCCAGCACAGCGACGGACCACGCCGGGCGCACTCGAAGGAAGTGCAGCAGCGGCCAGGCGAGCACGACCGCCGCCCAGTTCCCCACCGTCCACGCGTCGGCCAGCCGGCCGACACAGCCGAAGTGGCCGCAGCGCGATTCGTCGGACAGGGCGGCTACAAGCAGCAGCCAGCCGAACTGGACGAAGGGCAGGATTATGCCGGCGAGCCCGGCGGCGACCACCCGCTCGGCAAGCCGCCCCTCGGCGGCTGGGGAGACGCTCGCGTTGCACGTATCCACACCGCAAGCATCTGATCCGACCGTCTCGCGATGCACACGCGTTGATCACGATTCATGTGGGGCACGGCAGGTACGCCACGCCGCGGACCAGGATGCGGATCAGTTGTCGGCGTTCTGCCATGTGCTCGTTGCTAGGCTCACCAGGGAGAACTCACCCTCGCCGACCACTACGGGGCGAGGGTGAGTGACAAACGCGCACATCTTCACGATCGGATGGCAGGCCTTCTCCGAGTCGATCAGCTCGTACTTGGCGAGCGTCATCGAGTCTCGGACGCGAAGAAGGCGGCCGCTTTTTTCAAAAGATCAACTTCTCGCGCAGCTCGGCGTTCTCCCGCTCCAACTCCCGGATCCGCGCCCGATCCGGCCCGGAAACCGGCGGCCGCTCCTCCTGCGCGCTCACGATCCACTACCGGTTCACCCAGCTGCCCAGAGTGCTGGCGTTGATGTCGAACTCCCGCGCCACCGACGCGACCGTCCGATCACCCTCCAGCACCATGCGGATGGCTTCTTCCTTGAACTCAGGCGAGAACTGCTTGCGACGCCTCGTCACGTACCTACCTCTTCCAGACTTCTGTCAGCTTATGTAGCCGACTGTCCGGAATCTGCTGGGCACCTCAGCCCGATCTCCCGGCCGATAGTGCCAGTAACGCACAGTCAGATGCTCCTGTTCGACTGCCCTCGCGACCTCACCAGAATTTCCGCGGCAACCATGCCCGAGCCACCTATCGTCGAGCTCACCAAGGCCGTCGAAGCCGTCGCGTTCGATCACGGTGAACGCCACGGCTGGACGGCCGGCGCGATCGGCAACGTCCGCCGGGCTCTGCGCTTCCTGCTCGCCATACAAGACACCCCGGGTGCCATGATCAAAGCCAGCACCGTGGAACTCCTGCGCGTAACATCATTGCCCGTCAACCCTGCCATCGAAGTGTTGAACCTGGCCGGACTGCTGGATGACGATCGTGTCCCCGCCATCGTCCGATGGTTCGAGCAACGCGTCGAGACACTGCCCGAGCAGATGAACGCCGAACTGCATGTGTGGTTCGAGGTGATGCGCAAGGGCAGTTCCGCTCACCCTCGCTGGCGACCCCGCCAGGATCGCACCACCCGCAATCACTTCACCAACGCTCTGCCTATCCTGAGGATCTGGGGACGCACCCGGACGTCCCTGCGCGAGATCACCCGAGATGACGTACTCCGGGCCCTGGAATCGACTGGTACTCGACGGACGGACATCCTTGGAGGACTTCGTGCGATTTTCCGTGTTTTGAAGTCCCGCAAGCTAGTCTTCATGGATCCGACTGCGCGAATCCCTTTCGGCACGCCTTCCGCGCAGGTACCGATGCCACTCAAGCCGGCGGATCTGCGGAGCGCGCTGATGTCCGACGACTCCGCGCGTGCTGCCATGGCGAGCCTGCTCATCTTTCACGGGCTGCGTCCCCGTCAACTTCGCAGCATGCAACTCACCGATCTCCGCGATGGCCGCCTCTACATCGACGACCAGGTCATTCTGCTGGCGCCCCAGGTCGGTGTGCGACTGGCTGCCTATCTCAAGCACCGGTCGTCGAGGTGGCCCAACACTGCCAATCCGCATGTCTTCATCAATCACATGATCGCCACGGGTGTGGCCCAGACGACCTCCGCGTGGGTGAACAAGGCCCTCGGCTTCCACGCGCAAAAGCTTCGAGAGGATCGCATTCTTGACGAGGTCCGCGCTAGCGCAGGCGATCTCCGCCGTGTCTGTGACATGTTCGGCCTCACCGTCAACGGGGCACTTCGCTACATCAAGACGCTTGGTCATCCCGACCTGCGGGAGCAACCCCAAGAGGGGGGTTGATACTGGTGAGGCCGCCTATTCAACTGTCGCGAGTCATCGTTGAAGATGAGCTCCACCGTGACGGTGCGTGCTCTCCGGCGGCGCATCGGTCCATGCGCCGCCGTTCTCGTTGAGGGTCCGAGGTGGCCTTGTCGTGGTAGCCAGTGCCGTCGGCGAGCCGCGTCTTCGTGCGTGTTCCCACGTCATAGCACCGTGATGCCCTTCATGATCCCGCTGCAGATCACGCGCCGCGTAGTCACACGACGGCCAGGCCGGACTCGGGCATCCAGCGGTCATCGCCGGCATCGTGCAACGACCCTGCCGTGAGGCAGGAAGGTCGTGGTCATATCGCCCCGGGAGGACCGGGCATGGCGATACCGAAGATGTCCTGCGCCCTGAACGTGGTCAGTTTCCTGGCCTCGCCGGTCCTGACGTTCACCGCGTAGGCCGTGAAGGTCAGGTAGGGCGGCGCCGTCTCGTCAACCGGCACCTCGGATGACGGTCTGCAGCGGACGGACGTCGTTAGGGCCGTAACCTCGTCGGCGCTGCGCCACGTACGCAGGTAGATCAGACTGACGTCCGGGGACAGGCCACGGATGGCGGTGGTCTTCCGCTTCTTGCCGGTGAGCGGATCCAGCAGGACGAGGTCGCCCATCTGGCAGGGTTTCTCGGCGGTGCTGTGGTCCTCGACGGCCGCGACGGTCTTGCCGTCCGGCGCCAGCGGGCTGAAGGCGTAGTGCTGCGGCAGGATGACCGCCGTGGAGTTGCCCGGTGAGGTGGGCGGCCACAGGTTGGAGATCGTGCGCAGCTGGGAGTTGGGCGAGTACTCCCCGAGGGTGATGGTGGCTCCATCCGGTGACAGGCCGATGGGGACCCAGCGGGCTGGAAGTTCGCGGACGACCCTGTCGTGCATGTCGAAGAGCAGCGCGGGATCCTTGAGATCGGGGACCTTGCTGAAGGCCAGGTACCGCCCGTCGTCCGACAACATCAGCCGCGTGATGCTGTACAGCCACTTCTTCGGGGGCAGCTTCATCGGCGCCGTGGTCTTCGCGCCCGAGGCCAGATCGCGAACCTGGAAGGTGCCTTCCTTCGCGCTGTAGTAAGCGATCTTGCGGCCGTCCCGGCTGATCGCCAGCGGGCTGTCCTGCAGGCTGCGGCTCGGCAGCGCCTCCCGCACGTGGTAGGTCCTGCCACTGCGGGTGACCACTCGCCAGCCCCCGTCCCGGCACTTTGACGGGGCTTTTCCGCTGGCCGGCTCGCAGAACGTCTTGTACGCGTAACTCAACGGCCCCACCCCACGCGCGGGCAGGTCCTCCTTGCCCGAGGTGGCCGGCGCGGGCGCTTGCGGCAGCAACCGCACGGCGAGCGTCCCGCCGAGCGCGGTGATCACGACCATGGCCGCCGCGAGGAGCGAGATCGCGGTACGCCGCCTGCGGTCGCGCGTGGCGATCGTGCGTTCGGCCAGGTCCACCCGTGGTGACTCGGCGGCCAGATCGACGAGCACATCTCGCAGCCAGGTCATCGGTAGGCCTCCTCGGTCTCCAGGCCGGCGAGCTTCGGCGCCAGGCCGGGCGCCAGCTCGCGCAGGCGGGCAAGCGCGTAGTGGGTCTGGCTCTTCACCGTCCCGATCGAGCAGTTCATCAGCTCAGCGGTCTCCCGTTCTGTCCGATCCTCGTAGTAACGCAGCACGATCACCGCCCGCTGCCGAGGCGGCAGCCCCATGAGGGCCTGGCGCATGACGAGCCGTACGAGGGTGGAGTCCTCGCTTGAGTACGGCCGGTCGGGCGGTTCGGCGGTCGGGAACTCCGCCCTGACCCGGCGCCGCCGCCACGAGATGTGCTGGTTCACCAGCGCCTTACGCGCGTACGCCTCGGGGCGCTCGACGTGCGATAACCGGGACCAGCGCCGCAGCACCTTGAGCAGGACGCTCTGCAGCAGGTCCTCGGCCTGGTGGGCGTCTCCCGTGAGTAGGTACGCCGTGCGCATCAGCGCTTGCTGATGCGCGGCGACGAACTCACGGAAGCTGTCATTGGGATCCAAGACGACTCCTCTCGACCGTTACCGACGCCGGAGAGGAGTGAAAAGGTTCGATCCGCGCTAGAAGGGCTGCCGGTAAGGACCACTGTCACGAGTGTCGACAACGTCAAGCCGATGGTCACTGTCTCTTGCTCTCCTGTGAGCCTTCCACGTATCGACGACGCGTGAATTCGGCCGTCGTTGGCACCACTGTCAACGACGGCCGAATTCTGACCCCCTGACGACGCTCGGGTTCTAGTGCTTGTCGCAACACACCTGATCATGGAGGGCGTGTTGATGGCGAGGCGAGGCCCCAAGCGCAGGTTGGACGTGGAGTCGGAGTACTGGCGGCTGGTGCTGTCCGGCGTGGGAACGGTGGAGGCTTGTCGCGCCCTCGGAATCGGACGCAAAACCGGCTACCGGTGGCGAGCGGAGAACGGCGGGCTACCGCCAGCGCGGCTGGCTGAGAGCGCCCGGTCCAGCCGGTTCTTATCGCTGCTGGAGCGGCAGCGGATCGCGACCTTGCGGGCACAGGGCCTGGGAGTGCGCGCGATCGCCGACCGCCTGGGACGCTCCCCATCGACCATCAGCCGCGAGCTGCGGCGCAATACGCTCCCGCACGATCGAGGCGTCTACGACGGTGACCTAGCCCATGCGCGAGCCCGGCAACGAGCCCAGCGCCCGCGTCAGGGACGGTTGCTGGAAGACGAGGAGCTCCGCGCGGAGGTTCAGGCCAAGCTGGAGCTGGACTGGAGCCCCGAGCAGATCGCCGCATACTTGCGCAGCGCGTGGCCGGACCGGCCGAACTGGCACGTCTGCCACGAGACGATCTATCAGGCGCTCTACCACGGCGGCAAGGGCGGCCTGAGCCGCAGCCTCACCCGCCGGCTGCGCACCGGTCGACCGCTGCGCAAACGCCGCCGCCGACCCGACCAGCGTCAGCCGCGGTTCATCGCTCCCGCGCTGCTCATCGACCACCGGCCCGCCGTCGTCGAGCTCCGCCATCGAGTCGGGGACTGGGAGGGAGACCTGATCACCGGTCGGCTGAACCAGTCCGCGATCGCCACCCTCGTCGACCGCAAAAGCCGCTACCTGCGCCTCGTCCAGCTGCCGGCTCGCCACGACGCGCAAGCCGTTCGCGATGGCCTGATCGCTGTCCTCGACGGCCTTCCACCGGCCGTGCGGCTGACGCTGACCTGGGATCAGGGTGCGGAGATGGCCTGTCATGACCAGATCGCCCCCTACCTAAGTGAAGGCGTCTTCTTCGCCCATCCAGGCAGCCCGTGGCAGCGCGGCACCAACGAGAACGCCAACGGGCTGCTTCGCCAGTACTTCCCCAAGCGCACAGACCTGTCCGCTCACACCGAAGCAGACCTACGCGCCATCGAGGAACGCCTGAACAACCGTCCCCGGAAAACGCTCGGCTGGCGCACTCCCGCCGACATTTTCCATGAAGGTCTGGCACTATGACTGTCCGTCACCGTTGCGATGATCGCTCGAATCCGCCCAGGTGCAGCGTCAGCCCGTCGGGGTCATCGAAGATCAACAGCCAGCCGACGGACGCCTCGGTCAGCGGCGAGTGCTTGATGTCCAGGCTGTCCAGATGCTCCGCCCACACCTGCAGGTCGTCCCGCGTACGCACGGCGAAGCTGACCGGGTCGAAGCCGCGGTTGCCCTCCGCCGCCGCCGGGTTCACGCGGAAAGCCACCAGCGTCGGGCTGAGTCCCGGGATCTCGCCGGCGCAGCCGCGCACCACTCCGTCGGCCTCCGGGAACTCCAACGTCGGCCGCAGCCCGAACACCTCCCGGTACCAGCGCAGCGATTGAGCCAGATCCGTCACCGGGATCTTGACGTGATGTATTCCAGCGAGTTCACGCGCGGTCATGGCGGCGCCTCCAATATTTGTTGCAGCAGAACTGCTGCGAACATTTCTGTAGAATGCTCCTCATGCCACCCGCCGTCAAGAGCCCCGACCCAGATCCCGCCGAGGCTAGGCCCCGCCGATATCACGCACCTCAGCGCAAACTGGCCGCCGCGGAGACGAAGGCCCGCATCCGAGCCGCAGCCTCCGCGCTTTTCGTCGAACATGGATACGTCGCCACCACCGTGCGCGACATCGCACGGGCCGCTGGGGTGGGCGAACGCACCGTGTACGCGGCGTTCTCCAGCAAGGCCGACCTGTTCCGGCACGTCCTAGGCGTGGCCACCGTCGGCGACGAGCTACCCGTCGCCGTGCCCGACCGGCCCGAGATGTTGGCGGCCTTCGCCCAGACTGATCCACATACGGTGATTCACCAGAGCATCGACTACACGGTGGCGCTATTCGAACGCGCCGGCGACCTAATCATGGTGACCGTGCAAGCCGCCGACGCCGACCCTGACATGCGGGACGCCGCGGACGCCGGCTCGCGCACCACCCGGAAGGTCTGGCTCACCCTGACCGAGAGCCTGCACAAGGCCGGCTCCCTGCGGCCAGGCCTGACCGCGCAAACCGCGGCGGACATCTTCTACGCTCTCGCGTCGCCGCACACCTACCAACTGCTGCGCCGGCACTGCGGATGGAGCCGATCCCGTTACCAGGCCTGGCTGACCGAGGCCGTCACCCAGCAGCTGCTCGGCGGGTAAATTTCGCCGCGTGGTAGAGGAGAAGGGGCCCCGGCGCTCGTGGCGATCATCCGGGCGGCGATGAGGGGCCCACTCCCGAGTGGCGCCGCTGTGCCGAGCGCCCATCGCACCGGCACCTCGACGATGCCCGCCTACTGGGGCAGGGCGCCCTCGCCGGTATGTATCGGTGGCCCGACCAACCACCCGGGACGGTCGCCAGAAGGGACCGAAGCCGAGGTCTCGATTGTCTATGGCGGGCCGTAGAACAAGCAGGACTCCGTCAGAGAGCCGAATGCTGGGCCTGCTACCTGCGGTTCGAATACTGCCGCCTATCAATGACTTCTCGAACCGTAAACGCGCAGGTGAAGAGCATGGTCACGTTTTGTGGTGGACCAAACTTGGTAGGCGTTTTCCCGGTCCAGGGCCCATCCGTGACTCCCGCAGTGGTTCGTCGCCGGGCCACACGGACAAGATCATGAGCGACCGGCTACGCCAAGTAGCGCGGAGTAACTTCAATCCGAAGCTGACACACCGGCTGCCAAATTTTGAGCGCTTTCGATTCATGTACCGGCCCACTGCGGACGGGTTACCGGGACTACGGTGAGTTGGTGATCAAGGCCTTTGAAATCCTTGGGATTGCAGGTGTACAGAGGAAGCCGGTTCGCGATCGCCACACAGGCGATCATCAGGTCTGCAGTGCGGGGGCGTGGTTTGCGTCCTGAGGCGATGAAGGCCGTCCACAACTGGCCGTACTCGCGGGCTGCGGTGTCGTCGAAGGGGAGTGGGTCGAATTCGGCTTCGGCGGTCTGAAGGATCTTCATTCGCTGAGCGAGTTCTTGCGGCCCTTTCGCCACCAAGACGCCGACCGAGAGCTCTGCGGTGGTGATGGCACTGATCATCATCTCATCGGGGAGCTCGTCGGGATCGATGCCGGCGCGCAGGATGAGGATGTTGGTGTCGAGCAGCCCTAGGGCGTGGGTCATCCCTCGTCCTCCGCGAATTCACGTCTGCCGTAGGCGCGATCGTAGGGGTCGTAGAGATCGTCGTTGACGTGGCGGCCCATGTCCTCGCGATATTCACGGTCATCCAGTCGTGGCATGCCAGACGACACGGCGGCGAATTCGGCGCGTGAGACGGCCCGGCACCGGCGGCGGAGAGGGACCAGATCGCCGATGTGATGGCCATTGCGGGTAACGGCGTACCGCTCTCCACGTTCCAGGCCATCCATGATCTCCGCTGACCGATTGCGCAGGTCGCGTTGGGAGATCTCATGGGAGTGGTCAGACTCAGGAGTGCTCACATCAGCAGTCTACTGCTGGGTGCTATCTGGTGCTACAGGGTAGCACTCTAGGCGCACGTCAATCCTGTAGGGGCTGTAGTTGATGCGAGCGACCGGACGCGGGGGCGAGGTCGCTTCCCGAGTCGACTTAGGGATTGCCGTACAGCAGCGAGTACAGCAACACCGGCTTACCGCCACCGATCTTGTGGCGGGGTGTTCGGGTCATTAACGGGCCATTAGTCATCAGGGCCGATCTTTCCTCTCCGCCTGCACTCGCGCGCCGAGAGCGTCTGCGGTCCGTTGGTCAGCGTCCTTGGTTGCGTGCTGGTAGATGAGCGCGGCCCGATCGCTGTTGTGCCCCATCCGTGCCTTGAGGTCGGCCAGGCTAGTTCCTGACTGCGCGCCCAGCGTGTTGCCCGTGTGGCGAAGATCGTGAAAGTGCAGGCCGGTGAGCCCTTGAGTGCTTCTCCCCACTTCCCGGCGCGCCGGAAATTGCTCCCGCGCAGGAACCCGTCCTTCTGTCCGAGGAACATGAACGCGTCGTCTTCGGGGGCGATATAGGACGCAAGATGTTCGGTGAGTGCAGGAATGATCGCCGCAGGGATGCCGACCGCCAAGGTTGTTCGTCCGGTGGGGCCGCTCCACTCTGGCCTCGTGGCCCCGGCCCGCTTCCCCTTCGGGCGGGACGACGGCACACGGGATGATCAGGCGGGCGGGGTACGCGCGGGGCGCCGACACTCACGTAATCTTGCGGCATGTGCCGGTACAGCGCGGGAACGTACAAGGTCCACTATGTGTGTTTGCCCTGCCGTGTGACTACCAAGCGACGCCCGGTGGAGCGACCTCAGCTCTGTAATCGCTGCCAGGAGCCCATGATTGACGCCGGGCGAGATTTCGCGACGCCACGCCGGAGTGATGGCCCAGCTTGGCGGGCGTTGAGCGCCGTCCTCTACGCCGGGTTGGATTTCCACTCCTGCGGTTGCAACGGTCCGGGATTTCGACCACGGACGCCCAGACAAGTCCGGGAACGTCTCCAAGTAGCGGGCCGCAGGGGAGTTCCCATTCGAAAGGCCATGACTCTGTCTGACCCGTACGAGGCGTGAAACCCCTGGTCGCAGGCTGATCGTCGTGCCATTGGCGTGCCATTAACCCCGGTGACGAAGGGGTCGATCACGGTCACTCATGACCGGCTCTAGAGTGCCGCTGACCAGGCAACCCAGGGTCCAGAGCTCGTGATAGTTGGAATTCCCATCGGTTACCGCCAGTCGCGCGCCTTCTGCTCCTTCCACCAGGTCAGATCCGCCTCCCAGTTCATCGGCTCAGCCCACCGCCGGGCGGGTCTGACGATCTCGTTGGGGAGGCGTACCGAATGCTCTCGTATCTCATAGGGATCAGCCGGCGGCGCGGCCCTGCCCCAGGCCGCACGCCGCGCGTGCGGCCTGAGAACCGTTCTCGTGCGCGGCCGTGCTCGGCCCGCTCCGGCATGTCGAGTTGTCGTGGCATCAGATGCACGGCAGTACGGCTTACGCGGTATGAGCCGTCGAACCGAATGCAGGATATAGCGTTGCTCTGATGTGGGAGTCCATGCTTTGCGGCGTTAAAGCCGTTGCCTCCATCGCGGCGTTGTCACCTCTGAAGAGGTTATGGCATCTTAAATAAGGCGCTCATTTAGCTGCAAGGTTCCATGTCAGGAGTCGACAATGCTTAGCTTTGCGAGAAGAGTTGTTGATGTCGCCCAGATGGCTGTTTACAGAGCACACAGACGATTCCGTCCCAGTCTCCCTGCCTGGCTGAAGCGTATCGCAGTGTCAATCTCAATAATTTGCGTCGTTGTATTATCGGCTATTGTGGTGTGGAATGGGCCACTCTGGTTCGACGAAGCTCTCATCTTCGCCATAACTGATGGCGAAAAAAGGATGCAGGCGGTCGCATCTTCCAGAGCAACTCTTCTTCAAATATTCTTGGCCTTTGGTGGATTTGCTACTGTTATCTTCACTGCGCGAACATATGTTCTTTCCAGATCTGGACAGGTTGCTGACAGATATACGAAGGCGACAACTCAACTGGTCTCTGACAGTCCAGCAGAACGAATAGGCGCGGTGTATTCGTTGGCGCGACTGTTCAAGGATTCTCCTCGCGATCATCGTGCAGTCGTAGATTTGCTGGCTTCGTTTGTGCGTCAATCGCGGCAGCTCGATCGTGGAACGCTTACGAATGAAGAAGGCTTGGAAGAAGATGGCGATCACGAGAGTGGATTGAAATGGGTGGGTGAAGCCCTGCCGGTCGATGTACAGACAGCGCTCACGGTCATTGCGAAAAGGCCGAGGCGTTTCGAATCCCCCTGGATTCTTCTCGGGGGAGCGGATCTGGCTGGTGCGAGTCTTACAGGTGGTTGGATCGACATGCTGCACTTCCAAGGCTGTAACCTTGGAGGGGCCGATCTCGTCAATGTCAAAACGAGAAATGGCGTGGTGTTAGATGGGTGCGATCTAAGGGCGGCTAACCTGAGTGGCGCCAATCTCCGTGTCGCACACCTCTCAAACTCCAATCTTCAGGGTGCTTACGTCCGGTGGGTGGATCTCCGGGATGCATCACTCATAGGATCGGACTTTAGAGGTTCGGTGTTGCGTGGCTCAAATTTGAGCCACGCATATCTAGCTGACGCTGACTTCCGCGGCGTAGACCTCAGTGAGGTGAAGGGACTTACTGCCGACCAACTTGCGGACGCCATCATTGATGGTGAGACGGTCTTGCCCAAGTTTCTGGACCAGGTCGCTGCGTCACTTCAGGAAAGTGAGGAGGAACGCAGCTAGGTCGGTACTTTTCCCGGGTCCTCTCGGACAGTTCGCCGTGCCACGGCAACCTGGCCGCGGTTCAAGTTGCAGTCGTAGTCGCAGTTCGTCGCCGTCCGGTGCAGTTCAGGCCCGCGTGGCTGGGCGAAATCCAATGCTCGCGCGAGGGCGAGGATCTCAGCACTGCGCTTCGATGTACGACGGCCGATCTTCAGAAGTCAGTCGACAGTTGGGGTTCTGCGTTCACGGGATGAGAAGACATAGACGCCATAAGCCCGCTGAGCTTGTCAGCTCAAGTTTTTCTGCGCCGACCTGGGGGTCATGCCGGCGATTGGCTGGGGTGTAGACGAGGTCGACCCATTCCCGCGTGGCTTTCGCCGTGAAGCTCGCCGGCACACGGGTGATCTCGCCGTTCAGATCAATCACTACTGCCCGAGAGCCATTCTCGTCGCTAACCTCTACGGACAGGTGCTGATCGTCCCACCATCCGATCGCCGGCCCGTTCCCGTCGACGCGCTAAACGAGCTTGCCCGTTTTGAAGTCCCACAGGCAGAAGTGGTTCTCGGTGTACACGCACAGTGTGAGGAGTCGCTTGCCCGAGGGTGAGAACGAGTCCGTGCCGTGCATGATGCCGATCTTGCGTAGCGTGCGAACTGTGTGCCCGTCCTGCCGATACACACGGACGCCTGCGTACGGGTCCGACATGCCGGCGACCAGGCCGGGCGGCTACCTCGGCAAGATGCTGCCGGCCGTCTGGCCGGCCTCGCGTTCGGCCTCCTGGAGCCGCCGCCACTTCGCCATCGACTGGTTGATCTCCTCGCGTATGAACGCGAAGAACCGGCGGGTCTCGTCCAGCCGCCGCCCGGCAGGGGAGTCGAGACCCAACACCGCGATGCCCTCGTCGGCGCCGCCCTGCACTCGGACCAGCATCGGGGCGGACTGGCTGACGAAGTGGCTCCAAGTGTGCTCGTGGATCCGGCAGAAGTCGTGCCGGGTGCCGGGTTCGCGGCCGCGTTCGACCAGCCGCACCTGCACCAGGTATTTGACCGCCCCCGAGATCGCCGATGCGCCGACCCCCAGTCGCTCGGCGAGCTCGGCGGCCGACAGCTTGCCGGAGTCGGTGACCAGCAGCGCGGCGAACACGCGTGAGGCCATCCGGGGCATGCCGTATTCGACCATGATCTGCGCGAACCGTTCCCGGAAGACGGCGATGGCGCCCTCGTCCGCTCGCGTCACCGAAGCTCCCTTCCTCGTTGCGGCCTCAACAGCTTAAGACTATTCATAGGTTTCACGAAATTCGTGAAATGCGAGTAGGGTCGCTGTCGTGAAGGACACTGAACTCGTGGGAGTCCAGAAGACCCTCAGCCCTGTCCTCAGGGCCAAAGCACTGGACAACCGACTGCCGGACCCGATCCTCGGCGACGAATACGCCGAGCAGGCGATGCGCCGCCTCGACCCCGACTACGACAACCGCAGATTCGGCATCAGCCAGATGGGCCTAGCTGCCGTGGTGCGCGCCAAGGCCCACGACGACTGGGCCCGAAGCTTCCTCGCCGACCACCCCGACGCGGTGGTGCTGCACCTGGGCTGCGGCCTCGACGCCCGGGTGTACCGGATCGACCCGCCCGCCACCGTCGACTGGTACGACCTGGACTACCCGTCCGTCATCGAACTGCGGCAACAATTCCTGCCGCCGCGCGAGCACTACACCCTGATCGACTCCAGCGTCACCGACCTGACCTGGCTGGAACGCATCCCCCGCGGCCGACCGGTGCTGATGATCGCCGAGGGGCTGGTGCCCTACCTGACCGAGACCGACGTCCGGCGGTTGCTGACCAGCGTCGTCGACGCCTTCCCCACCGGCCAAATACAGTTCGACACGGTGCCGGTCTGGGCGTGGCGAACCTCGAAATGGGACCCCTCGCTGCGCAAATACGACGCCCAGTTCCACTGCGGCTTCAACGAACCGGCCGCCCTGGCTGATTGGCACCCCCGGCTCGAATACGTCGACGAGGCGCCGATGAACGACTCACCGGTGCTGATGGCCAAGGCACCCGCGAACATACGCCGCATGTACCGCTTTATGAACCTGCTGCCGGGCATGAAACGGTCCACCCGCATCGTGCGGTTCCGGTTCTAACGCGCCGACGTCAGCACTGCGGCCGCTCGTCGCGTTATCGACCAGCGTCATTCCCTGCCCCCGAAACGCGCCGCGTGCAAACAACCGCGTGCAGCGGCGTGTAGGTGCGATAGCCGTGGACGGTGCGTTCGGCGGCGGGCAGGATGCCGGCGTCCTCGTAGTTCCTGATCGCCTGGGTGGACAACGCTGGGTCCACTGGCCTCATGGATGCATCACCGATTGAAGGTCCGTCGCGATGAGAGCGGGGTTTTCGCGGCAAAGTTTACAAAGAAAGTTCAACGATACCGTTGAATGTATGGATATCAAGGACACAGCCCGGCCGCTCGATGGCGCGGGCGTCTCGGCGTTCCTCCGGTCGCTTCCCGCCAAGCCTCTGTTGCTCGGCTTGGGGGAGGCCAGGCACTTCGTGAGGGAGCTGGGCGAGCTGCGCAACGAGATCTTCCAGCATCTGGTCGAGCACGAGGGCTACCGGTCGTTCGCCATCGAGAGCGACTGTCTCAGGGGCCTGGTGGTGGACGACTACATCACGACGGGCGTGGGCACGCTCGACGATGTCATGGAACGCGGCTTCAGTCACCGCTTCGGCACGCCTCCGGCCAACCGCGAGCTCGTACGCTGGATGCGCGCGTACAACGAGGAGCATGACGAAAAGCTCCGGTTCTTCGGCTTCGACGGCCCGCTGGAGTATTGGGCCGAGAGCCCGCGCGAGGCGCTCACCGCCCTCTGCGATCTCCTCGACGGCCCGCTCCCCTGCACCAGGGAGACCCTCGACGCGCTGCTCGGTCCGGACGACCGGTGGACTAACGAGGCCACGGTCATGGATCCGTCCCAGTCGATCGGCCAGTCCGCCGACGCCCAGCGGCTGCGACTGATCGCCGACGACCTGGTGGCGCTGCTCGACATGCAGGTTCCACAGCTGAGTGCGAAGGACAGGGAGCTGGCGGCACTGTACGGGCGCACCGCCATCGGCCTGCTCCGCTACCACCACTGGATGGCCGACACGTCCCCGGCGCGGATGGCGCGGCTGTCGGGCCTGCGGGACGCGATGATGGCCGCCAACCTGCGCGCCGTCGCCGAGCACGGCCCGGCCCTGATCTTCGCCCACAACCTCCACCTGCAGCGGAACAAGAGCCTCATGCAACTCGGCGACCAGACGCTGGAGTGGGCGAGCGTGGGGGCGATCACCGAAGCGCACCTGGGCGACCGGTACGCCTTCCTGGCCTCCGCCTTCGGCACGGTCGGCGACAACACCCCGCCCCCGGACACCGTCGAGGGCATCCTGTCCACGCTCCCGTGGGACCACTCTCTCATCGACGCCCGCCGCCTGGCCGGGGCCGTCACGAAGCCGGCCCCGCGCATCTCCCACGATTTCGCCTATTTCCCGCTGGACCCGGCCCAGCTCGACACGATCGACGGCGTCGTCTTCCTCAAGGAGGCTGTCAGGCTGGATGCTGCCAGGCTGGATTGACAGGTGCGCCATCACACCATTGGCCTTCCCAACGTAGTAGGTGATCGGGGGCAGCACCGTGCTCCTCCTACGCCAAGACCGGCTTGTCGGGATCGAGATGGCGGTAGACGGTGGCGCGGCTGACGCCGAGTTGGTCGGCGATCTGCTGAACGGTGTGGCGGCGCCTACCGTCATCGCCCTTCATCTCGTACAGCACGCGAGCCATGTCCACCCCGTGGGCGTCCAGGGCCGGCGGGCGCCCACCGACGCGGCCGCGCTCTCGGGCCGAGGCCGGCCCTTCAACGCGCCGAACATGTGGAGCTGCAGGCGGCCGGATGGCGTGGAGGTGTCGATGCACCACCAGAAGGACTGCCGCAGCGTCGCGGGGGGTGCTGAGGATTTGGCAAGTACCGGACGGCTCAGCCACGGCCGACGGTCTGCCGCTCGGGCTCGACAACGGCGACGATGCGTTCCTCGTCTCGGGAGTAGGGCTTGCCGATGTACTTCGTCGAGATCTGGTCGATGATCTCCCAGGCCGCGTCGCCCTCGAGCCATTCGATGACCCGGCCGCGGATGATGACCGGCTGGAACGGATTGTCGGCGGGTGCCAAGGAGAGCGCCACTCGCGGGTCGCGGAGCAGGTTGCGGGCCTTGCGCGAGTGCGGACCGGTGAGGAAGACGACATGGTCGCCGTGGGTGCCGACCCAGAGCGGGACGGTGTGGGGCGAGCCGTCCGGCAGGACGGTGGCGAGGTGGGCCAGCGAGGTGCCGTCGAGGATGCGGCGTACGTCGGGGTTGAGCATCGTTCTTCTCCTAAGGGTTGTCGGTGAGCCATGCGGTGCGGGCGCTGATCATCGCCAGGCCGCCGGTGATGATCAGCGCTCGATCTCGTAGAGGAGATGGGTGACGCCCGGCGCCGGTACGGCTTCGACCAGGCGCAGGCGTACGTGCTCGGGCAGCGCCCGGAAGAAGGGGCGACCGCCGCCGAGCAGGATCGGCACCTGGTGGAGGATCACCTCGTCGACGAGCCCCGCCTCCAAGGCCTCGGTCGTGACACCGCCGCCCATGAGGCCGACGTCCTTGCCGCCGGCGGCCTCGCGAGCCGCCGCGACCGCGTCCTCGATGCCGGTGGTGATGAGGGTCTGCCGTTCGGTCATCTCCGGTGCCGCCCGATGGCTGAGGACGAACAGCCGGGCCGCCGGGTGCGGGCTGCCGCCTCCGAAATGCTTGGAGTCGTCATAGGTGGTGCGTCCCGCCACGATCGCACCCACGCGTCCGGCGAGGGCGTCGAAGACCTTGGCGCTGGGCTCGCTCAGCCGGAACCCGTCGAACACCTGACTGGGCGTGTCGCCGTTGAAGTACCAGTCGAACAGCATCGTCCCGTCACCGAGTCCATGCCCGGCGCCCGGGTCGCGCCCGGTGATGTAACCGTCGACCGAGACCGCGTGGGAGCTGATGACCTTGCTCATCTCTGTGATCCTTCCTGGAGTTCCTTCAGGAGACTCCATGACCATAACATCCAGAGTTCCTTTAGGGAACTCCAACTGCTAGACTGATCTCATGCAACGCACGAAGTTCGGGGAGATGGCCTGCTCCATCGCACGCACCCTCGACGTGATCGGAGAGCCATGGTCGCCGCTGATCCTGCGCGACGTGTGGGTCGGAGTCACTCGGTTCGAGCAACTCCAGGCCGATCTCGGGATCTCGCGCAAGGTGCTGACCGAGCGGCTCAACCACCTCCTCGACCACGGCGTGCTCGAGCGCCGCCCCTACGACAAACGGCCGCGCTACGAATACCACCTGACGGCCAAGGGTGCCGAGCTGGTCGACCTGCTCATGGTCATGGCCAGCTGGGGAGACAGGTGGCTCGCCGGCGAAGCCGGGCCGCCAGTGCTCTACCGCCACCACGCGTGCGGCGAGATCAGCCGTGTCGACCTGCGCTGCGCCCACTGTGGCGAGCCGATGCACGCCGGCGACGTCGACCCACTACCAGGCCCAGGCGCGGCCACCTGACCGAGGCGGGTCCAGAGCTCCCTGGCAGCCTTGACCGCCCGCGGGTGCCATCGGAACCCGCCTTCAGATGCCCCCGTCCATCGTCACAAGCACCCGCCGGACTTCACGCGGTCCGGTCGCTCGAGGTCACCCGCAACCTCCCAGGCCGCCCGGCCAGGATTGGGGCAACCGATCAAAACGTCGTCTCATCGCATCACGGACGGGTCTGAACGATCGTGGAGATCGTTTGGAAACCTACGGATCGGCAGATCAGACGTGCCCGCCGTACGGCCGACCGGGAAGGTGAAAAGAGGAGGGACAGCCGACGATCAGGTCATTCCTGCGCGCTGTCGAGAAGCCAGAAGGCCGTCGAGTTCGGCTTGTTGCTCGCTGCTGAAGGCGCGCCTGGGAAGGAAGCCCATGAACTGTCTGCCCACGAAGAACAGCCAGAACTCAGTGCCGGTCACGATCCGCCCGAACAGCGACCACTGCACCGTGGTCGTGGACTGGTCGGTTCGGAACTCATACCCCTCGTCGGTGATCCGGAGCGTGGTCGGCACGCAGAGGTAGGCGAGCTGCCGTTTGCCGGTCCGCCGGATCGACCAGGTCAACACGAGCGGGAAGACGACTGCTCCGATGAGCATGCCGATGCCTATGGATGTGGCATCGAGCAGGATGCAGACAAGCCCCGACACGACCAGGACCACCGGCAGCGCCCGATAGGCAATCTTGAGTTGCTGTCTGACGCCCTGCCCGAGTGCTCGCGCCACTTCATCAGGAGTGGGTTCGTATCTGACTGTGAAGTCCACCATGCCGCCTTCGTCCGTATGATGGCCCATCCTTCAGGTCCCCGGTACGAAGTTGCAACGCCGTATCGGCATCGAGCCGACCTGGTGATCTTGTGGAGGTGAGCCTAGACCACCGCCGTGCCATTGAGGGCGGTCACTCGCGGACGGTGCTCCCCGCAGATCGAGACCGTTTGTGCGTGACCGAATGAGTGACGCCGCCTCTTCCTGCGCGGGAAATGCCGTCCATGGCCTCTGCCCCTTCCAGAAGCACAGGCCGGAGCTGGAAGCGGTAGACCGTCTCGGTCACCACGGTGTTCGCGTGGCCTACCAGGCGCGCGGTCCTCGGGCGGTGCCACCGCCCGTACCTTGTGGGGGACTGGCCGTCGATGGGTGCGGCAGGACGGAGACGGCGCCTTTGGCCTCGAAGATGGCGAGATGGATGCCGGCGGGGCTGTCGTGCCCGTGTTGGCGGAGGACGGCGTCGAGGTCGGCTTCTGTGAGCCCGCAACGGCGTAGGTTGCGCCGGTTGACCTGCCCGTCGCGGATGAGGATCCGCAGCGGTGGGTCGACCAGGCGGCTGATGACCGGCAGGAACCGAAGCCTGGTGACGATCGCGTGAGCGGCGAGGAGGGCCACCAGCGCGGCGGCGCCGGTCAGCCAGGAGGAGCCCGACGCAGTGGCGGTACGTCCGACCAGAGCACCCACCGCGACGGCGGCGACCCAGTCGAACGGGGCGAACTCTGCCATGGTCCTGCGCTCGGTGAGCCGGAACGCCACCGCGGCTGTGAGGAACAACATCACCGCCTTGACGGCAGAGTAGACGGCACTGTGCCAGTCACCGATAACGGCGTCGCCGAAGCCGTTCAAGGCCAGCGCCCCCTCAGCGAGCGATCGGCGACGAGGGCGAGATGCCCGGTGGTGGATCCCGGAGAGCCGACCGGCCGTCCGACGCCTTCCTGGCCGGCCGAGGCGCACAACTGGCTGGCGGCTCCGGCTCGATCCTGGTCACGACGTGTTCCCTCCGACGACTGCCGGGGGGACATGAGAGCAGACTTCCCGGTTCGCCACATGGCTAATCGGCCCGGGTGCCGCCTTCGATCCCGGCCGCCACACAGCCTGTTGTCCGGGTCGGCGAAGACCCAAGCGCCGACGCCCCCGCGTCGCGCATGCGGCCCGAGCGTCACGCGGAGCATCGCCGCACGACCGCCGCGCCGTAACCACCCAACCCGCCGATCAGCGGTCTGCCGCCGCCAGGTCGCGCCGACCGTCGGCCCCACCCGCTACGCGGCGCCTACGGCGTCGTTCGGATCGGCGCCGGCGGCTCCGCTCTCGAGGCGGTAGCTACTCCACGATCAACCGGGAGGTCGGGCAATGGCCCCGGAGCCTCGCCGTCGGGTCGAGCGCGCTGCCGGCGGCAAGAGGCAGCATCCCCGTGTGAGGGGAGTGCTGTGTTGCCGGTTGGCGGCTGCGACGTTTAGGGCGACTCTTGTCGTGACGTCCGTACGCCGGCAGCCGGGAGCCCATTCATGGATGATCGTTTCAACGTGATCGCGAGCGCAGGATCGCTGAGGGTGACGGACGAGCACGCGGTGCATTTCCCTCATCGGTGGACGCCCGAGGGCGTGAGCGTCACGGCGGACTTCACCGGAGGACATCTCCTTCACCTTGCGGCGGCGGGGTGCGTCCTCAACGACCTTTACCGGGAGGCCGCCGCACTGGGAATCGAACTCCTGGGAGTGCGCGTTTCCGCAGCCGGCGGCTTCGATACCGAGAGCTGGCGGTCAACTGGGATCACCTACACCGTCGACGTCAGCTCCACCGCTCCAGCCGAGAGCATCGCCCACCTGATCGACATCGTGGACTCCGTCGCCGAGATCCCCCGCGCCATTCGCCGGGGTGCCACTGTGCAGAGAATCAGCTAACCCAGCACGCAGGAACACGACCAACGAGGACTTCCCGCACCGCTACGGCGGCACGAGCACGCGGTCGGCGCAGATGAGGGCGTTGCCGTAGCGCGGCGGCCATCCGGTCCTTGCGTTTCCGTATGCGGAAGGTCAGCCTCCTCTGAGGAGCTTCTCGGGCCACCGCGGAGACCGTCTTGCCCTCCTGCGCAGCGCGGGCCTTGTCGCTTTCTCGCAGCTCCTCCGATATGCGGAACGAGACCCTTTCGGAGTACGTGACTACGAGCACGGACTGGCTGGTCCGAAGCGGTTCAGGCATGAGACATTGATCGAGTGGAGAGCACGGATCGGAAGTCGTGGTTCGCGAGCCTGTCCGTACGGCAACGTGTGTTCGTGATCGCGGTGCCGCTCCTGGGTCTCGTCGGAGGCGTGGTCGTCCTGATGGCGGAACCGGAAGCTCCGGTGGGATTCGCCGTCATGATCTTTGCACTGGTTCTCCTAGGCAAATGGGTGCCGCGGCTGCGGGCCTGGATCGGCACCGGCTTTCAGCTCTACATGGGCATCGGCGGCGTGTTCATGGGGTTATCCGGGCAACTTGAGACGCTCGTCGCCAGGGCACTCTCCTTGATCGTTGGTGTGTCGTTACTGATTCACCTGTTAGTTCGCGGATTTCTTTTGGAACGAGGGATCCGGAAGACGCGTCGTACAGCGGCTTAGCGCGCTCGGCCGCCGAAGATCGATCCATGACCACGGGGCAGCTCCGGGGCACAGAGCGGGTCTGCTTGCGGTAGCCCTGGATGGCCACGGCTGAGGTAGCGCGAGAGCTGATGACAACGCCGACCACCTCGAGCACACAACGGCAGCTCCACGTCACTGCTGACCTTGGCTGGCAAATGCCATTAGCGTGCCATTTAAGGGCGGTCAGCAGCGGTCAATCACGGTCACTCGCGTATCCAGGCGGCCATCGGGCCGATTGTGTTTCCGCTATCGAGCAGTTCCCTGTGATATCCGACGACTCAACCTGCCCTGAGAAACTGTTCAAAGGCTTCGCGGGCCAGCGCGGACACCGTCTTCCCCTCTTGTTCGGCGCGCGCCTTGGCTCGTTCGCGTAGTTCCTCGGGTACGCGGAAGGAGACCCTTGGCGAGTGAGTGCCTTCGCCTGTCAGTGAAGGACGCCCGCTGCGGCCAGTGGGCACGGGGACGCGGCCTTCGTCGATCGCGCGGTGAACGTCGTCGATGGCGTCGTTCACGTACTCGTCTGTGATCCGGTTGCCCTTGCTGTCGTAGATCTCTTCGGATTCGCTGTCGATCTCGGAGTCGTCGTCCAAGACCAGTTCGATGTCCTCTGGAGGCCAGGCTGCCTCGTGGTCGGTCATGGCTTCCTCCTCCTCAATGCGGTCGGCATCACGTGCAGGATCACTAGGTACTTGTCGGCGAGGATGCCGATCACTTCCAGCTCGATGCCCCGATCGTCTGGGCCGACCCACACCCATCGATCCTCCAGGCTCGGGTCGGTCGCTGGAACGATAGCCGGCGGCCCGGATCGGATCACGTGAAGGGCGTGCGCCCGCCCGATGCGGTGCTTCCGTGCCGAGCGATAGAAGCGCAACTTCCTCATGCCCATATTATGTCGGACACAACCCTGATCGGTAGGGTGATTCGGCAGGAGGGGCAAGATCGGACGCGTGCCCGATCAGGCAGTGATCACTAGTGCTCGACACAGTGGGGGGCAACACCGTCCAGTGGCCTTCCACCGTCCTTCGCCCCGGAGGTCGCGGTCACCCCCGGGCGCGCCCCCGCCCCAGGGATTCGCACAGAAACGCCGGGTCAACGACATGTGGTCCGGCCAGACGCCAACTGGACTCGGGCACCTTGCCGTCCTGGTCGACGCGGGCAGGCTGCGGCCAATCGTGAGCCAGACCTTCCCTCTGGACGCCGGCCGCCGAGCCGTGCGAAAGCGGCCTTCAGCCGCACGTACCCGGCAAACCCATCCTCATAGTCCGCTGACCACCGCACCGACCGTCGCAGTATGCCCCCGCGCTCCCGCGCGGCGGCCACTACACAGTGTGAGAGCGCTGAATACTAAACGTTATGCGCGTCGACTTCGACCCCGAGGCCATGGGCGGGGTGGCTTTCTTCCGGTTCATGACCTCGGTCGTCGTTCCGCGTCCGATCGCGTGGGTCTCCACCGTCACACCCGACGGAGCGGTGGAGAACCTCGCTCCGCACTCCTTCTTCAGCATCGCCAGTACGGATCCGCCGATCGTGCAGTTCACCTCGATCGGCCGCAAGGATTCCCTGCGCAATGTCGAGGACACCGGAGAGTTCGTCGTCAACTTCTCCTCCGAACCGCTGCTGCACCTGATCAACGCCACCGCCACCGATTTCCCTCGTACTGTCAGCGAATTCAGCTTCGCGGGAATCGAACGTGAAGCCAGCCGTCATGTGCGGCCGCCCCGGGTGGCTGCCTCTCCGGTGGTCCTGGAGTGCCGCTCACACACCACTCTGCGCATGGGCAACTCCACCCTGGTCTTCGGCCGGGTCTTCCTCGCGGCGGTGCATGAGGAGTACATCGTCAACGGCCGGCCTGACGCCGAGCTGCTGCGCCCGCTGACCAAGCTCGGTCGAGACGAGTGGGGGACCCTGGGCGAGATCCTGCACCTGAGCCGCATTCCTTACGAGGAGCCGCAGGCCGAATGATTCGGCACCGTCTGCTCACCTCGCCGACGTTGTCGGCACGGTCGGTTTCCGCGTACAGGTGCAGGCCGCCCGCTGGGACGCCGGCCACACGCCACTGGGGGACTTGTTCGGCCAGGGTGGAGCAGCGCTCGCACAGTGCGGTGGACAGCGTACGCAGGTGCCGGTCCCACGTTGGCGCGCTGACCAGTTCGATCGCGGCTTCCTGAAGCGGGTGGGCGACGAAGAAGTCGTCGACCAGTCGCATCGCGCGCAGCCTGGCCATCACCGGGCCTCTGGCGAGGAGCGCGCCGATGCGCAGGCTGGGCGAGGCCGCCTTGGTCAGGGAGATCAGGAGACCACGGTGTCTACTGTCTACGCATCAGCAGATGGCCTCGGCGGAACCGCTCATCCTCGAGAGGCTCGCGCAGCATTCGCGCCACTTCGACGAAGTCCGCCTTGCGCGCCAGTTCGGCGAGGTCGTCGATCGGCCATCGGTAGGCCGGCGCCACCTTGTGATCGAATGCCAGTACCGGTCCGCCCTCAGATTCGAAGAATCCGAGCAGAAGGTAGCCGCCCGGGGCCACCACCCGGCGGAACTCGGTGAAATACGGCGGTAGTTCCTGCGGCGGGATGTGGATGACGGAGTACCAGGACATGAGGCCGCCCAACTCGCCGTCGGCCAGGTCAAGGGCATCCATCGAACCGACCTCGAAGCGCAGATCGGGATAAGCCTCACGAGCAAAGTCGATCATCACAGGGGACAGGTCGACGCCGAAGGCGTCCAGCCCAAGGTCCCGCAGGTACGCCGTCATATGTCCGGGGCCACATCCTGCCTCGGCGACGGGCCGGGGACCGGCGGTCCGTACGAGCTCGGCGAACGCGGCGAGCACTGCGCGATCCAGGGGCACACGGTCGAGCGCACCTCGGACGAGCTCGACGTAGCGGGCGGCGACGGCATCGTAAGCTTCCGCCGTCGCCGTCAGGTAGGAGGATTCGGCCATGGCGGATGACTGTAGTTCATGGACCGGCGCCGTCGTACTGACTACTGGCGAAGGTGGACAGCGACCGGGGGTTGCTCGGCGACCCTGTACTACTCGAACAGGTGGCGGTTGTCTCGGCTCCAGGCCAGCTTTCGGCCCGCTTCGTCGAGGAAGCCGTCGGCGACCCAGTGGACTTGAGGCTGGTGGCCGGCGTCGGCCAGCCGGCGAACCTGCTCGATGACGTCCCGCTGAACTCCGATGACCGCATCGATCAGACCCTCGGTAGAAGTCAGGCCGTAGGCGGCGGCAAACACCTCCAGGCGATGGCGCCGGTTGGGAGGCGTGGGGTAGCGCAGCCAGCGCAGGCATTCGGCATCGTCGCGGAATGGCGCAACGTACTCCAGTGCGTAGGCGATGTCGTGCAGCCGAGGCCTGGGCCGGGCGTAATCCCAGTCCAGGATCCCGACGGGGCGTTCACCACGCCAGACGATGTTCCACGGGCCGAAGTCCCCGTGGCAGATCACCTCGTCATCGCGTGGTTCCGCCTCGCCGCTGGACCATCTGAGTCCCTGGGGCGGGCGAAACCCGGCGACCGCGTCGTGATAGGCGCGTAGCAGGCGGGCAAAGGACATCAGGCCTGAATCCTCGACCACCTTGGTCCAGCTCTGAGCGCCGGATTCGCCGTCCAGGTAGGTGAGGATCTCACGGCCCTCTTGATCGATCCCCAGCACCCGCGGCGAGTAAGGGAAATCCACCTCCTCCAGATGCTGGAGCAACGCATGGACGGCCGGTGTCCACGGATGCACGGGCCTGCGAACGGTTTCGCCGAGGCGTATCACCCTGCGATGCGCAGAATCCTGCAAGATCTCCTCATCCGCCATGTGTTCAGAGCTTATCCGCGGTGCCTGCACTCCGCTCGAGGGTGCGCCCGCCTTGGCGGGCTCACGTGCCTTCCGCGTGACCGTTACGACGTCTTTTGCCAAACCGAGACGTGGTTCCTGCTGTCGCTGGTGAAGGGCTCGCGCTTCCACCCGGCCCATCGCTCGCGCAAGGTCATTCCGGCGAGCCGTGCCATCAGGTCAAGTTCGGACGGCCATACGAAGCGATGCGGCGATGAACGGGTTTCAAGCCGGCCGTCCACTACCCAGTAGTGATGGGAGACGGCGATCTGCGATGCCACGTCGTACTCCTCGAAGCCGAGATGCGCCGGGGTCACGGTGAACGGGTGGATGGACTGGCCGGGCGGCAGACGCCGAAGCTCCGGGATATAGACCTCGATGACGAAACAGCCGCCGGGTTCCAGCTGCGCCGCCACGGTGCGGAAGCACTCGACCTGTTCGTCTTGTGTGGTTAGGTTCGTGATGGTGTTGCGCACCAGGTAGGCGAGGGTGAAAGTGCCGCCCACCCTGGTGGTGGCGAAGTCGCCGATCGTCACGCTGATGTGCTCCGCGCCCGGTTTGGTCTCTAGCTGCGCCACCATCGCCGGCGACAGTTCGATGCCGTGCACCCGGACACCTCGTCGGCTGAGCGGCAATGCGATGCGCCCGGTACCGATGCCCAGTTCAAGAGCAGCGCCGCCTGGTCCGGCCAGATCGGCGAGGAAACTTACAGCAGGGTCAACGACCGCGGGATCGAACAGTTCCGGCCACTTGGCCTCATACGTCTGTGCTACCCGTTCGTCGAAGTTGTTCTCCGGCACAGACTCAACTGTGCCTGGAACGCTGGGCAATGACCACCAGGTTGATCCTGGAGGGAGGTCAGGTCGGTGGGCCATAACCGCGAATCCGATCTGGCCGGGGGTCTTGCGCACGATGTGCAGCGTGGTCCGCAGCCCCCGGTGGGCCCACTCCACCAGGATTCCGGCGAACCCGGCGTCAGCAGGTACATGCTCAGCAGCGTGGTCTTGGCTCCATCGCGATCTTGCACCGAGGCGGCCGTCACGCTCGGCTCTGCCCTGCTGGAGGCGGAAGCGCCGCCGCAGGGCGGTCAGGAAATGGTCGGTGACCTTGGCGTCTTCCCCGCGGGCGAAGTACCAGTACACCATCTGCCAGGGCGGGAAGTCGAACGGCAGTTGCCGCCAGGCGCACCCGGTGCGCACCACGTACAAGACGGCGGCGTCTGTGTTTCTCGGGCCGCCCGCCCGGCAGGGGCGGGGGTAACAGCGGCTCGGGACAGCGAAAGCGTGCATCGGCCGTACCCGGCGGACAGCACTCCGAGCTGCCGAAGGCCAGTGCCGCCGAACATCGACCTGACCCGCGTGATGGTGATGGGGGCGTCGCCGGAGTTGTAGAGCAGGCCCCACCCGTCGGTGAAGGTGGCGCCTTTGTCGCGCCGTAACGCATACCCGGTCGGAGGCCCCGACTTCAGGGGGCCTTCTCCCACCCGCGTGCCGGCGGCGGCTCGTCCGTCGTCTTTCGTGCTCGCCGGAGACGGGCCAGAGGGCGTGCCGGCGCAGCTTGACGTGCCCAGGACCAGGAATATGACAAGGCCGATCGGCCGCACGATGACGAGCGGCCCATGGCTGCTAGGCGTAAATCTCCCCTAGTACTCTTCCATCACGTAGGACGAGTAGATCGGAACGTCATCAAGGCCGCAAATGCTCGCCGTCTTGACGGGGGGCACCGTGAGCTTCCAGTTCGATCCGTTCGTCGTGCGTGAGTCGAGTTTGACCGTGCCGAAGTCCACGCGGCCGTATCTCGTCCAGGTGGAGTCGCGGGCGACCCACGTGGCACTGGAGATGGACGTGGTGGTATCGGGGTCCGGGCAGACTCCCTGGTTTCCGCCGCCAGGGATGATGTCGTTACCGCCGGTGAATCGGTACGGGCGCCATTCGTACTTTCCGGATAGCCGTTTTTCGAGGGTGATGTGGTTCTCGCACCAGAGATCCCAGGTGCGGAAGTCGAATTCCGCCTGGAAATGCGCCGGTCTGAAGTGGCCGATCTCGAAGTTTATGCCCGCCGAAACGGTCTGAACACCGGTGAATCCGACCTTGGCCAACGCCCCGCCCGCGGCGATGTTGGCCGCGGCTTCCACTTGCGTCGTCTCCGTGGTGCCCCACGCGTATGAGGCCGTGGTGTTCGGTCCTGTCGCATGCGCACGGACGGTGACCAGGCTGCGCTTGACCGGCAGGTCCGACATGGCGAAGAAGTAGCCTTCGTTGCTGTTGCAGTATTGTGCGGGATTCGGGATCGCCTGGGGGGTGCTCGAGGGCGAGGCGGGGCGCCCGACCAGCTGAAGCGTAGCCTCGGTCTCGGTCGTAGCCGACGGGGCGACGCCGGATCCGTCGATCACTGGAAGAATCACGCCGATGGAGGAGACAACCGATCCCAGCGGAGTGGTGGACAGGACGGCATCCGCCAGTCAGCCGGCCTTGGCCAGCATGCGGATCTATGAGCATCGTCCGGTGCCGGCTCGGCTGTGCGGCACGGTGCTCTACTCGGACCAGGTGTACTGGCGCCACCGAGGGCCCCGACGGTACTTCTGGCTCGTTGAAGAAGATGTGCAGCTGGTCTACGAACCTTTCGGCTGGCGCGACGAGTGGTATGTGGACGTGGTCTCCATCGAGAGCTCGCAACAGGACGGATCAGCCCTCTTCACCGTGCACGATCGCTATCTGGACTTCGTGGTCGAGGGTATGGGACCTACCTACCGTGCGCTGGACCTCGACGAGGCCGGTCAGGCCCTGCTGGATGGGGCACTCTCCCCGGAGGAGCTGGCACGGGCGCTGTCGGCGGCGCAACGCTTCGTCGACTCCCACCTGCACGGGGCCGCAGCGTTCCCTCCCTCACCGATTGAGAGGTTGTTCTCTGCCGACCACCGGTATCCAGGGTGGGCCGAAGAGCCCGTCGCTCTCCTGCCGCCTGAATAACTCAACATGAGATCAGGGCAAATAGCGCCACATGCCAGGTCGAGCAGTACCGCATCCACTTGAGCCGCGTACATATCAGACTGGCGAGCCGGTCAGGTTGCCCAGGTTGCGCGGAATGGTTGATACGACCGGCCACGGGCTCGCCGGGCCGGCCGAGGAGGGCGTCGTGTACGGGCTCGTCGTCGACCGCTGGAAACCCGCAGACCTGCGCAGGCTCCTCGACGACCCGGAGGTGCGCACGGTTCAGCTCGCCGACGTCGCCTTCGACCTCGGGGAGATCGGGTGGCGGTCTTCGGTGAGCTCAGGGGAGGGGATGTGAGCCCCAGCGCCCGCGCTGCCCGAGGCGGGCACGATCCGACGATTGCACGCCAGCCGAAGGACTTGCCGAGGGATGCCTGAACGGCTTGGTCGGGCGACCAGAGGCCGGCGTCACGATCTTGAGGAAGGGAAGCGTCGCGTTGGCAGTAATTTCAGCGTGGTCAGACGTCTTCCCAGCACAATCAGATCGTTTCGCGTGAACGGAGGCCGAGTGTTTTCATAACGCGGCCGAAACCTTGACGCAACACAGACTTCCGTTCCATAGTGAGCCAGTCAATCCCATGAGCACATCTCCGGAGGCCGCATAGATCGCAAAAATGTTAACGCTAACAAAGCAACCTCCTTTCCACCCCCTGTCGCGATGTCGCAGGTCAGTTGGCATACCGTCGCGCGCGCAATCGCACGGCGGTCGCTCGCGCCTTTCGGTTGATGAGCCATGCCTGAAATCCCGGCATCCGCGGCACACCCCTGAAAGGCAGAGGTTCAATCATGATTATCAGGTCCGGATTCCGGCAATTTAAAAAGGCACTGCTGTCCGCGGGTGCGGCCGTCGCGCTCGCCGCCGGCCTGCTGGCCGGCATCTCCACGCCGTCACAGGCCGCGACGTCGCTGTCGTGTGACATCTACGCCGCGGGTGGCACGCCGTGTGTGGCGGCGCACAGCACGACCCGTGCCCTGTACGCCTCCTACAACGGTCCGCTGTACCAGGTGCGTCGCTCCTCCGACAACACCACGCGGGACATCGGCGTGCTGAGCGCGGGCGGATACGCCAACGCCGCGGCGCAGGATTCGTTCTGCGCCGGCACGACCTGTCTCATCACCATCATTTACGACCAGTCGGGCCGGGGTAACCGCCTCACCCAGGCGCCCCCTGGCGGGTTCTCCGGTCCGGCTCCGGGTGGATATGACAACCTCGCGAACGCGACCGCGGCGCCGACCATGATCAACGGCCACAAGGCCTACGGCGTCTTCGTGGCTCCTGGCACCGGATACCGCAACAACAGCACCAACGGCATCGCCAAGGGCGACCAGCCGGAGGGGATGTACGCGGTCTTCGACGGCACGCACTACAACGGCGGCTGCTGCTTCGACTACGGCAACGCCGAGACCAACAGCCGCGACAACGGCAACGGCACCATGGAGGCCATCTACTTCGGCAACATCAAGGTCTGGGGCTACGGCACGGGCAACGGCCCCTGGGTCATGGCCGACCTGGAGAACGGCCTGTTCTCCGGAGTGAACGCGGGTTACAACGCCAACGACCCGAGCGTGAACCACCGGTACCTGACCGCCATCATCAAGGGTGAGCCGAACCACTGGGCGATCCGGGCAGGCAACGCGCAGTCGGGCGGCCTGTCGACCTTCTACAACGGAGCGCGCCCCAACGTCTCGGGCTACAACCCGATGAAGAAGGAAGGGGCCATCATCCTCGGCATCGGCGGTGACAACAGCAACGGTTCCGCCGGCACCTTCTACGAAGGCGTGATGACCTCCGGCTATCCGTCGGACGCCACCGAGAACGCGGTGCAGGCCGACATCGTCGCCGCCGGATACTCGACCTCGGGCGGCGGTGTCCCGGGCGGAACGCTCACCCCCGGATCGTCGATCTCGCTGCGCGCGACGACGTCCTGCTGCACTACCCGCTACATCCGTCACCAGAACGACCAGGTCATCACGTCGGTGATCACCTCGTCCAGCTCGTCTGTGGACAAGAGCGACGCCTCGTGGATCGTGCACAGCGGCCTGGCCAGCAACTCATGCGTGTCGTTCGAGTCGAGGAACTACCCCGGCGACTACCTACGGCACCAGAACTACCAGTTGTACCGGCAGCACAACGACGGCAGCTCGCTGTTCGCCGCGGACGCCACCTTCTGCCCGCAGACCGGCAAGAGCGGCCAGGGCACCTCGTTCGCCTCCTACAACTTCCCGGACCGGTTCATCCGCCACTACAACAACACCGTCTACATCGCCAGCAACGGTGGCTCGCACAACTTCGACAGCTCCTCCTCCTGGGCCAACGACGTGAGCTGGGTCGTCGACCAGCCCTGGGCGTAGGTGCCGGCGACCTCAGCGGAGTCGTCTCTGTCCACGGGGACGGCTCCCCGCCGTTCTGACCCAACCGCGCACGCCGGGGCCGGGCACCGAGCGGGACGCGGACTCGCCGTCACCCCCGGCGACGTCGGATGAGCGAGCCCCGCAGCCGACCGCGTGACGAACCGAGTGAACGCCGCCTCCCAGCTAAGGGGAAGCGGCGTTCGGGCCGTACTCGCAGGTGGGAGCGGCGACTGTGTCAAGTGCCGCTCACTCCAGCTGACCGTGTCAGCGAACCCAAAGCTCGTAGTAGCCCGGGCTGCCCGAGCAGTCGTACTGGCTGAAACCTTCACGGACGTATTGCTGGCCGGCGTCGACGCAGTTGTACTTGCTGGTGTAGACGCCGATGAACACCCAGCTGGCCGCCTGGGCAGGGGTGCTGAGTGCGGTGACAGCCATGGCGGCTATGGCTGCTGTCAGGAGTGCTGCACGTAGACGCATCTGTGTCTCCTTCAAACCGGGGGAGCGATATGTCATGATCATGTTGGAAGATGCCCCGGAACACAAGGTTCCGCTCACACTCACACGCCTCGCTGGGCCAGTGTCAGGAGTTCGAACCTCCCAGGCTTCACCACAGTCAAAGGCCACTTCCCGTGATCGGGTCATGGCCGTCTTGTGCAGCCGAGAAGACCCAGCCGTTGGAGGAGCGCTTCCACGGCTCCTCCAACGACCGACCGCCAACTGAGTCAGGCTCTTAACTGCAGTGTTCGAAGGGGCTGGTGTATGAGCTGCTGCCGACGGAGCCGCCCCACTTGACGCATTGGTTGGCCGCGTCGCGCCTGACAGGCCCCGCGTAGTAGTCGTAGCTGCCTGAGTCGGTCGTCCTGCTTTCCCCTTGCGGCTCCAGGAAGGCCGACGTCGACGTCGCTGAGCCGAGGTTCGTCGTCTTCAGCGTCACCACGCAGTTGTAGCCGTTACCGGAGTTGTAGAGCAGGTAGGTGCGGCCACCGGTGAGGGCGGCGGAGTCGATGACCGCGTAACCGCTGCCGCAGACCTCCTCAGGGGTGTAGGGGTTGCCGCTGCAGGTGTTGGTGCTCGTTATGGCCTTCTTCTCGCCCAGGGAAACGGTCACGCCCTCTACGGTCGGGCTGGTGTCCACCGCACCGGTGGAGGTTCGCTGTTCGTAGTGCAGGTGCGGAGCGGTTGAGCCGCCCGTCGAGCCGACAGTTCCGATCGTGGTGCCCTGGCTGACGCTCATCGAGCTGCCGGCCGACCTCACCATGGTCGCGAGGTGGGCGTAGCGGGTTCTGGTGCCGTCGCTGTGACGGACCTCCACCCACTGGCCGTAGCTCGTGCTGCCCGCGTCGTAGAAGTACGCGGTGCCCGAAGCGGTGGCACGCACGGTCTCACCGTTGATGTCATCGCCCCCGTAGTCCTGCCAGTCGATGGCACCCGATGGGCTGTGGCCGGGGGTCCAGTTGTTGGCATAGAAGGTCTTCCCGCAGTTGAACGGGCTCTTGTGAGACAAGGCCAGGACGCTGGCGCCCTGCGCTGAGGCGGCCTGGGGAATCAGCGCTGCGGCGAGAGTGACTAACAGGGCAGTGATCGCGGGCTTGAGGATCTTTGGCCAGGTCGGCCTGTCGGTTGTGGGCATGCTCACCTCTCTGAACAGGTGCGTATGGGGGGATACGGTTCGGTGCCCAGTTCCTTGATGTCGATGAGCCCCGTGGCGACGGAACTACGTTGGCGGCATAGTGATCAACTTCGGCGGGAGGGGAAGGCCGCTTGAGGGAGCATTTCGACATCTCACCGCCGATGTGGAACGACGGGTCGATCATGAACATAACCCTGAAAGTTCTCTTCATCAATCTCTGTGGACATGAAATTTTGCGGCTCTCCAAACTCGGCGTCGAGCCCGAACCAGCCAATTCCCCAATGCGACGAGCACGCCTTTATATGCGCTCCAAAATCGTGGATTTAGTCGCCTCTTATTGCGCGGGGATCTCCCCGGTCGCGGCCGTCGCCGACGCCGATTCCGAGACGTGGCGGCGGACGGCGTTCTTCGGCAGTAAGGCGGCGCTGAGGGAGCTCGCCGATTCGTTACGCGAGGAGGAGGCGGGCTACGGGGTGCGTGTCACCACGGTCTATCCCGGCGCGACCGCGACAGACCTGTTGGGTGAGGGACGCCTACCCCTGCGAGCTGTCCGTTCTGCCGTCGCCGCGCTGATCGTCCTGCCTCAAGCCCGCACAGTACGCACTGACCGGAGCCCCGGTAATGCTCATCGGCGGCAATCGATGCTGGAGCGCTCTCCGCTTCAGATGGGGCCCACTAGGCACCACCGTGCCAAGTCCTCCTTGATCCCGGTGTTATGCCTGGAATCCTACGCCTAAGGCGACGGAACCGATCAGTCAATCGTCGCCGATATTGCAAGAGAGCGCTCTCTTGACAGCGATGCTGATGTTGCCGGAAGGTTTCCGTAAAACTACATCCGTGGATCCGATGAGGTAACCCACATGGTCCGCACCCCCCATTCCAGAGCCTTGCCCGCCATCGGTGCCGCTCTCGTCGCGGTGATCGCGCTGCTCGTCCCAATGACAGGCACCGCCACCGCCGCTCCCGCCCCCGGTCCGCTCGTCTGGGCCGATGAGTTCAACGGCTCCTCCGGCAGCGCCGTCGATCAGTCGAAATGGCGCTTCGACATCGGCGGCAGCGGCTGGGGCAACAACGAGCAGCAGTACTACACCAACAGCACTCGTAACGCCGCCATGGACGGCGCCGGCAACCTGGTGATCACCGCCCGCCGGGAAAACCCGTCCAACTACCAGTGCCACTACGGCACCTGCCAGTACACCTCCGCCCGCCTGCTCACCGCGGCCACCTTCACACGGGCTTACGGGCGGTTCGAGTCACGCATGAAACTGCCCCGTGGCCAGGGCATCTGGCCGGCCTTCTGGATGCTCGGTGACAACATCGGGTCGGTCCAATGGCCCAACAGCGGCGAAATCGACATCATGGAGAACATCGGCCGCGAACCCAGCACCGTACACGGCACCATCCACGGCCCCGGTTACTCCGGCTCCGGCGGCATCGGCGCGCCGTACTCGATCAACGGCGCGTTCGCCGACGCGTTCCACACCTTCGCCGTCGACTGGTCCCCGAACCTGATCATCTGGTACGTCGACGGCGTCGAATACCAGCGCCGGACGCCGGCCGACCTCGGCGGCAACCGCTGGGTCTTCGACCACCCGTTCTTCATGATCATGAACGTGGCGGTCGGCGGCTACTGGCCCGGCTACCCTGACGGCTCCTCGACCTTCCCGCAAACCCTGACCGTCGACTACGTCCGGGTCTACGCCCCTCCCACCGGCGGCCCCGGTGGCGGCCAGATCACCGGCATCGGCGGCAAGTGCGTGGACGTGGCCGGTGCCGGCACCGCCAACGGCACAGCCGTTCAACTCTGGGACTGCAACGGCACCGCCGCCCAGAGCTGGACGTGGAACAGCGACGGGTCGGTGCGCGCGCTCGGCAAGTGCATGGACGTCGCCGGCGGTTCCACGGCCAACGGCGCACAGGTGCAGCTGTACGACTGCAATGGCACGGGCGCCCAGAAATGGACCTACGACTCCGGCACCGGCCAGATAGTTAATTCCCAGGCTGGCAAGTGCCTTGACGCGACCGGTGTCAGCTCGGCCAACGGCACCCGGCTGCAGATCTGGGACTGCTCGGGCGGTGCCAACCAGCGGTGGACACGCGCCTGAAACCTGCCTGGCTGAAGGGTTCCTTCCGTCCGGGAGGAACCCCTCAGCCGCGGCGGGCCATCTCCCGCGACGCGGCCCGGGTGACGTAGTCGGCCCGGGCGCTGCGAGCGGCGCGGTGCGGGGTGGTGCAGGCGGTTGCCGCGCGACCCGAGCACTGTGAGGGAGAACAGCGACTCGGGCCATCGCACACGCCTGCGCAGCTGCCCATGGCCCGGACTCGGCACCACGGCCCGGCGGGCACCAGCTCTTAGCCCTTGCTCCAGATCCCCGCGATGAGGTCGCCGTCGGTGTCCAGGACCTCGGGCTTGTAACCCAGCGCCTTCATCTCGGTGGACTTGAGCGTGTACGTCACGCGGGACAGGTTCAGGTACTCCTTCAGACCGGTCGCGCTGCCCTTGCTCCACACGGTGGTGAAGAGCTTGCCGGGCTCGATGGACATGAGAACGGGGTGCAGGCCCTGCTTCGCCTTGGCCAGCAGCTCCTGACCGCGCTGCTCCACGGTCTGACCGGTGGTCACCTGGACGGTGCCCGCGACGCCCCCGACGACCCAGACGGCCGCGTAGAGCGGCTTCTCGACCGTGCCGTACACGTCCAGCGAGCCCAGGGTGTAACCGGCGGCGGCGAGCTTGGTGTTGAGGGTGACGAAGGCGTCCTTGGTCAGGCCGAGCTTGGACTGGATCTTCTCGGTGGTCTTCTCGAAGACGACCGCGAAGACGGCGCCCGCGCCCGAACCGGCGCCTGAGATCAAGGCCGGCTGGTAGCCGAGCTTCAGCTGATCAGCGATGCGCTGCTGCAGGTTGGTCGCCGACAGGCCCTGCAGGACGTTCACCTTGCGGGTGGTGTCCTTGACCCACACGGACGTGTACTGCGGGTTGGCCGCGTTGGTCACGCTCAGCACTTCGGGCACGTAGCCCGTGCTCAGTAGCCCCTTGACACGCTGCAGCCAGTCGGTGGCGCCGAGAGCCGGAAGGGCGAGCCAGTCCAGTGGGCCGTTCTGGACGGTCTGCGTGGTCGTTGTAGTGGTCTGTTCGGCGATCGCTGGGGACGCGAGAGCCAGCATGGGAGCGGCGGCCGCCGCCACAGCCGTAGTAAGGGCGACGATCCTCGGGGTCCGCATGATCCTCCTAGGTAAGGGTTGTCCCAATCCCGGACGAGGAGTGACCATAACAAAGGATGAGGGAGAGTTCACCAGCAGTCACCATTATTCCCACAAATCACGTCAGAAAGCTGGAGGCCCAGGAGTCAACTCCAGCCCCAAACGCGAGGCCTCATCATGTTTGGGCGGGCCGGGCTGTGGACCGCTCCCGAAGGGCGAAGCAAGATCATCCGATGACCCGCAGTCGTACGCCGCCGCTCGGCCGCCAAGCCCGGCCCCGGCTACGCGTCCCGTCCCGGGAGGAGGGATTCAACGAACGCCTCTGCTTCGGGCCGGCTCAGAAAGCCTGGGAGGCACCTGCGATTCTTCGTGGACAAATTTGACGGCGTCCTCGAATGGGCTCGGAACTGCACCTCAATGGGAATGATGAGGTCCAGGTGGCGTAGCTGTGCACCGCCCGGCGTCCCACCGCCCACCTGCGGATTCCCAGCCCGATGATCACCCCGGCGGATCCAGGTCAAACATGCGGCGATCGTGGTGAGGGGTTACGACAATTTCGATTTCCCGACCGGTTGCCGTAAAAGCACTCAGCTGGAATGTCCCCATTGAGTAAACGCGCGAAGGCGGCCGTCGTCTTTCGGCTATGAAATGAGCCCCGCCGATGGGGGCACATCCGGTTCCGCTCGTCCTCATCGGCCTCGGCTGAGACCCTTGCTCGCCTTGGGCCCGGCACCACGTCCGTAAAGCGCCCGAATCAGCCGGCGGCTACGCTCTTTCACCGTGACCGCCACCTGGGAGCCCACAGCGACGGGCGTGCTGCGACTGCCCTCGGGCCGGCTCGTCCGCGGCCGGGGCCTGAGACACCCGCTACCGGACGGCCCGCGCCCGGCCTTCGCTCTCTACCTGCTGGGCCGCCGGCCCCCGTCCGTCGACTGGGAGCACCGGTGGCTGCGCTGGCCCGACTTCTGGCTGCCGTCCGACCGAGGCGCGACCGCCGACGCGTTACGAGAGGCATGGGCACGCGCCGAGTCAGAGCGCGTCGAGATCGCCTGCGGCGGCGGCCGCGGACGCACCGGCACGGCGCTGGCCTGCCTGGCCGTGCTCGACGGGGTCCCCAATGACCAGGCCGTCGCCTACGTACGCGAGCACTACGCGGCACACGCCGTCGAGACCCCCTGGCAGCGCCGCTTCGTCGCCCGCTTCCAGGCATAGTTCCGCGAGCAGGCGATGTACGGTGATGCCTCCTACTCGACGGTGCGTAAGATCTGCTCGATCGAGGCCGTACGGGAGCGCAGTTCGCCCAGGTCGGCGGCCACGCGCTGCTGGGCGTCCAGCGTGTTCTCGGCGAGCTGCTCGAACCGGTGCACGAGCTGCCGCAGGTCGTCCGCCTGCCCGGCGTCGAGCCTGGCCTTGCGGGTCTCGAACCTCCCCACGACCAACAGGGCGATCAAGAAGCCGGCCACGAGCAGCACGCCGAGCGAGAAAATCGCCCCGGGCCAAGAATCGATCATCAGGAGTGCTCCTTGGGTCCAGGACCCTTCTCCGCGTCCGACCTGGTGAGTGTCTTGGCCGCCTCGGCCAGCGCCGACGCGGTCAGGTGCAGGCTGCCGGCGATCAGACCGGCCGCTTCGAGTCATCGCAGGTGCATGTGGAGCAGCGGGCGGCTCACCCCGATCTCGCGGGCCAGATGGCTCACGTAGTCGCGCCCGTTCGCCAGCTCCGCCATGATGCGCAGCCGCAGCGGATTGGCCAGCGCCCCGAATATCTCGCCCAGGTCGTCACCCGTCGGCCCGGTCACCGTCACAGCTTCCCATCAGCCCACGTTGAGCGGCTCTCGCGCGGCCTCTGCCGGCTCACCGTGGGACGGCGAGCGGGCGCTGAGGGTCAACCCCACGGCCAGGCAGACCAGCGGGATCGCCGGGATCACGTACCGCACGTCATAGGCGGCCAGGAACGGCGGCGAGGCGACCAGCGCGAGCGCCGCCAGCCCGGGCAGCAGCGCGTCCCACCGGCGCCGCACCAGCGCGGCCGCCAGCGCCCCGACCAGGGCCGGCATGAGCAGCGGGAACGGCACGTAACCGAACCGCTGGTACGCCCGCAGCCACCCCGCGAACGGCTCGACGACCCGGGTGGCGGCCGGTCCGGCCTCGTACGACTCCGCGACGCCCCGTACCGACTCGCTCAGCGGCCGCTCCGCGGCGGGGAACTTGTACGGCGTCTTCTCGTCCTCGGCCGTACGCTCCCAGCGCAGCAGCTGCGTGAGATCGGTAGCGACCGCCGCGAGATACTCGCCCGGCTGCGCGAGGATGGCCTGCCGGGCGAACTCCCCGGCGAGCTGGTTGCGATTGCTCGTCCCCGGCACCTTGAGCAGCGGCGAGAAGCTCTCCCACAGCCAGTGCGGCGGGTACGGGCGCTGCTCCACCGGCATGTTCGGGCAGAGCACGGCCAGCCGCTCCGGCGGCTTGATCACCGCGCAGTCGGCGAAGCTCATGGTCCTGGACCACAGGAAGTTCCCGTCCGCCTCGGTCAGCGCGAACTTCCCCTTCTCCACCTTCGTCCAGGTGGCGTACGCGCCCAGGGGGATCACGCCCGCCACCAGCAGCGCCACGAGCGGGCGCCAGCCGTACCTTCTGATCAGCAGGTACGCGGCCGTCAGGATCAGCAGCGGCAGGCCGACCGTCCTGGTGATCCCGGCCAGGCCGAGCAGCACTCCGCCGACGGCGGCCGTGGCGGGGGTGACGCGCCAGACGATGAGCAGGATCGCGACCGTGACCAGCACGATGAAGATCGCGTCCGCCATGATCATGTGCTCGAGCAGGATGAGGAACTCGTCGTACAGCAGCGGGGTGACCAGCAGGGCGGCGCCCCAGCCCGGCAGGCCGCGCCGCCTCAGCAGCGCGTACACCGCCACGGCGAGCGCCAGCATCAGCAGGTGCTGCAGCACGGTCACCAGCGTGAGGCTGTGCGCGGGGCGGAGCAGCGTGAGGAGCAGCGAGTATCCGGAGGGCCTGGTGGTGCCGGGGCTCAGGTCCTCGCGCAGGAAGGCGAACGAGTCGCCGTAGAAGAGGATCGACGGCGGGAACCCGAGCACGGCGAGCAGTCGCAGCCCGACCGCGGGCAGCATGGCGATGACCAGGGCGCGATGAGCCAAGGTGGATCTGCTTCCTCGTGTGTCCGGGCCACCACAATAGTGGGTGTTCCGGACACTGACCGGCCGAGATCTCCGTACGTGTCAGTTCTGCTCGGGCAGTGGGTCGACGAGGATCGCCGGATCCAGGTTACGCAGGATGCTCGCACGGTCGGTCAGGACCGGCCATCGGGTGGCCCGTGCGCATAAAATCACGTGGCCCGCGGTGATGTCCGCCGACCCGTCGAGGATCTCGGCGATGTCGGGCACCTTTCCGGCGCTGAGTTCGTCGACCTGCACGGCCGGGCTGCTGATCAGATCGAAGAGCTCGGCCTTTGTCGCGAGCGGGACGATCGAATAGACCAGCGTCAGCGCGGTGGCCGGAATGCACAGTCCGCCGCCCCGGTAAAGACACAGCGCCGCGATGCTGCGGGAATGGTTCGTCTTGGCGACCGCTATGTCGACGAGCGCCCCCACATCGAGAACCCGCCCAGGTAGCATGGTCAATCCTCTTGATTCCGATGCAGGCCGAGCCCGATCATCACGTCATCCGAAATCCGGTCAACCTGCAGCGCGTCGGCCGCCCGGTCCAGGTCTTCGCACTGCAGGTTCCAGCGCTGGATCAAGATGGTCGCATGCGTCATGTTGCCGACTTCGCGCTCGACTGCGGCGCGAATCACCTCGGAAATCATACGGCCATCGGAGCGGGCTTTCTGAAGAACCGCGTCAAGTGTCGCCTTGTCTAAATTTACGATGATTGATGCTGTTTCCGCTGATTGGTCTCCCTGGGAAAGCCGGGGAGCCGACATTGGCCACGACGGCGGGGCAGGGGTGTCGGCGGCTTTGTCGTTGTCCGCGGAATTCCGCCGTGATGGAATGGGCATCGCCATACGCACGACGGTAGTCCTATAACGCCGCCGCCGATAGTCACCCAGCGAGATCGGATGGTCACAAGGGCCTCCGGAGGAGTCATATGCACCGCGTCACGGCGAAAGACGGCACATCCATCGCATACGAACGCCTCGGCGACGGCCCGGCGATCGTCCTGGTCGGCGGCGCCACGGTCGACCGCTCCGGGAACGCACAGCTCGCGCAGGAACTGTCGGGCAAGTTCACCGTCTACAACTACGACCGGCGCGGCCGTGGCGACAGCGGCGACACCCTCCCGTACGCGGTCGAACGCGAGATCGAGGACATCGCCGCGCTCATCGCCGAGGCGGGGGGTGCCGCGCACCTGTTCGGAGCCTCCTCGGGCGGCGCGCTCGCGCTCGAGGCCGCGGCCGCCGGGCTCCCGATCGCGAAGCTGGCCGTGTACGAGGTCCCCTACAACGTGGCCCCCGACGGCCGGGAGCGCTCGCGCGAATACGTCGAGCGGCTCCACGCGCTGCTGGGCGAGGGCCGCAGGGGTGACGCGTTCGCGCTGTTCATGGTGACGGCGGGCGCCACGGAGGAGATGGTGGAGCAGGCCCGCAACTCGCCGATGTGGCCGGGGCTCGAGGCCGTGGCGCCCACGCTCGCGTACGACGCCGCCTGCCTGGGCGACGGCCGGCCGCCCGCCGACCGCCTGGCCGGGATCGCCTGCCCGACGCTGGTGGCCACCGGCGGGGCCAGTGCGGAGTCGTTCGCAGGCGGGGGAGGCGACTTCTTCGACCGGGCCGCGGACGCGATCGCCGCGTTCGTCCCCGGCGCCGTACGCGAGATCATCGAGGGCCAGACGCACATGGTCGACCCGAAGGCGCTGGCCCCCGTGCTCACCCGCTTCCTCGGGCGGTGACCGCCCGTACGAGGTAGACCCAGCACTACTGCTCGCTCTCTCACCGGCGGATACCGTCGGAAGGTGCTCAACAGGACCGCTCTGGAAGCGCTCACGCAGCGGCCGCTGCCGTTCCTGGGCTCGGCCTGGCCCTGGCGCTCCGCGGCGTACCTGCTGGCCAGCGTCGTTCCGGGTGCGGCCGTCGGGGTCGCGGTGTTCGCCACGGTCCCGCTGGGCTGGATCGCGGCGCCGATCGTGCTGGCGCTGAGTGTCCCCCCCATCGCCTGGTTCGAGCGGCGCAGGCTGCGGCTCGTGGACGGCGTTCCGCTGCCTGAGGTGCCGGACAGGCGCAGGCGGGAGGCCGGGCTGGCCGTCGTCACGGTGCTCGCGCTGTGGTGGATCGACCTGATCATGCTGGCGTTCACGGTCGGCGGACCGATGATCCTGCTCCTCTCGCCCGTCGTGCAGCCGCTCGCCAACGAGGCCGCCGCCGTGGCCTCCGTGGCGGGTGTGCTGCTGCTGCCCGTCGCCGCTTACACGATCACCGCCTGGGGCGGCGCCAGAGGGGCGATGGCCCGGGCCATGCTCGCGCCGCCGGGCTCGGAGCTGAGCGAGGTGCTGCGGTCACGGGCGAGGCTGGTGGACGCGTTCGAGATGGAGCGCCGCAGGATCGAGCGGGACCTGCACGACGGCGCGCAGCAGCGGCTGGTCTCCCTGTCGATGACGCTCGGCCTGGCCAGGCTCGACCTGCCTGACGACTCGCCCGCGGGCCGGCTGGTCGATCGCGCCCACGACGAGGCCAAGCAGGCGCTGGCCGAGCTGCGTGAGCTGATCAGGGGCGTGCATTCGCAGGTGCTCACCGACCGCGGACTGGGGGCCGCGGTGCGGGATGTGGCGGGCCGCTCGCCCGTGCCCGTCGATGTGGACGTCGAGCTCGACGGCCGGTTGCCCGCGCCCGTGGAGGTCACCGCGTACTACGTGGTCAGCGAGGCGCTCGCGAACCTGGCCAAGCACAGCCAGGCCACGAGGGGCGTCGTCACAGCGCGGGTGGAGCGCGGCACGCTGGTCGTCGAGGTGCGCGACGACGGTGCGGGCGGCGCCGACCCGGCCAAGGGCACGGGGCTGACCGGGCTGGCCGACCGGCTGGCCGTGGTGGGCGGGAAACTGTCCCTGTCCAGCCCGATGGGCGGGCCGACCCTGATACGAGTGGAGATCCCGTGCGGGTAGTGATCGCGGAGGACGCCGTACTGCTGCGGGAGGGCCTGGCCGGCCTGCTCGAACGCTTCGGCCACACGGTGGTCGCCTCCGTCGGCGACGCACCCGCCCTGGTCGCCGCAGTCTCGGAGCACCGCCCCGACGCCGTGGTGACCGACGTGCGGATGCCGCCCGGCTTCGCGGACGAGGGGTTGCGGGCCGCGCTGGAGCTGCGCGTTCGACACCCGGACCTGGCCGTGCTGGTGCTCAGCCAGTACGTCGAGCAGACGTACGCGGCCGAGCTGCTGGAGTCGGGCGACGGCGCCGGCATCGGCTACCTGCTGAAAGACCGCATAGGCGACGTACGCGAGTTCGTGGAGGCGCTCGACCGGGTGGCCGCCGGCGGCACGGTCGTGGACCCGGAGGTGGTGCGCCAGCTCCTGAGGCGGCGGCGCGACCCGCTGGCCAGGCTCACCCCGCGCGAGCAGCAGGTGCTCGGCCTGATCGCCGAGGGACGGACGAACGCGTCGATCGCCAAGGAGCTGTTCGTCACCGAGGCGGCCGTGGCCAAGCACATCGCGAACATCTTCACCAAGCTTGACCTGCCACCCGAGGCCGACGGGCACAGGAGGGTGCTGGCGGTGCTGGCCTACCTCAGGTGACGCAGAGCTCGTTGCCCTCCGGGTCGGCGATGGTCACCCACCAGTGCGGCCCTTGGCGGCCGCGGTGCAGCACGGTCGCGCCCTTGGCGGTGAGCCGCTCGACCACCGACTCGATGTTGCCGGCCCCCACGCGGACGTCGAGGTGCAGGCGGTTCTTGACCGTCTTGGGCTCGGGCACGAGCTGGAACAGCACCCGCGGGGCACGTTCGAGACCGTCGGGATGCCTGATGGCAGCGCCTGACTTCCACACCAGCGCACCGTTGTGCCGGGTCGTTTCGTCCTCGGTGGCGTAGCCCTTCTCGATCATCCCGCGGATGAACGCCTCGTCCTGGGGCTCCACCGTCCAGCCGAGCGCGTCGGCCCACCAGTCGGCCAGCCGGTGCGGATCGCCCGTATCGATGACGACTTGGAAGTCATATGCCATACCCCGATCCTAAAAGTAGGGTTCGTTGGCATGAACGAGCAGTGGCTAGAGGTCGGCGACCGGATCTATGTCCGGCGCCACGAGTCGTTCGACATGAACGTGGGTCTGGTCGTGGGCGACGGGCACTGCCTGGTGCTCGACACGCGTACCTCGCACAGGGAAGCGGCGGACCTGATCGAGGCGGTCAGGAGGATCACCGCCAGCCCGTGGACGGTCGTCAACAGCCACTCCCACTTCGACCACTACTTCGGCAACGCGCTCTTCCGCCCCGCCGAGATCTGGGGCCACGTCAGGTGCGCCGAGGAGATCGAGCAGTACGGCGAACAGCAACGCGCGAACGTCATCGGGTACCTGCCGGAGGAGCGGCGCGAGGAGCTGGAGGAGGTCACGATCGTGCCGCCGGACCACACGTTCACGGCGGCGGCCAGCCTCGACATCGGCGGTCGCATCGTGCACCTGCGACATTTCGGGCTCGGGCACAGCAGCAACGACGTCGTCGTGCACGTCCCCGACGCGGGCGTGGTGTTCGCCGGTGACCTGGTGGAGGAGGGGGCGCCGCCGGCGTTCAGCGACTCGTACCCGCTCGACTGGCCGGCCACCACGGCGGCGATGCTGGACGAGCTGCCCGAGCAGGTGATCGTGCCGGGGCACGGCGCGGTGGTGGACCGGGCTTACGTACAGGCGCAGCACGACGAGCTGGTCCTCGTGGCCGAGCTGGCCAAGCGCGCTCACGTTGAGGGCCTGCGCGACGTGATCAAGCTCTTCCCCTATCCGGAGGACGTGACCAGGCAGGCGATCACCAGGGCCTTCCTGCAGCTCGAGTCCTGAGCTATATGCCGGAGCGGAGGGTCTACGAGATCACCGACGAGGGTCGTAAAGGAGCTGGCCACCCGGGGCTGTGCCAGTTCCTGGAGAAGCCCGACGCGGACCGGAGCCGCTTCGTCGCGGCCGTCTCACTCATGGGCTGCCTGCCCCTGGCAGAGGCACAGCGGGCGCTGCGCGGCCGGGCCTCCTCGATCGAGAGCGTCCTCGCCAGGCTGGAGGCCCACATGAGAGCCATGGCCAACAGCGGCCTGCCCGAGATCCTCATGCTCGAGGTGGAGTGCGAGCAGACGCTCTACACCGCCGAGCTCGACTGGGTCAGGAGGCTGCTCGACCGGCTCGACAAGGGCGAGCTCGGCTGGGAGACCACGGTCGAGCTGTGAAAGAGGCCGCCGGGGTGCGCCAACACCCCGGCGGCCGGACATTCGACAAGGCGCCCGCCGTGCCCGAACTCGCATTCACCGAAACCTCCGGAAGAAGCCCGGCTTCTTTAGTCTTCAGGGCCGGGAGGAATCCGGACCTCCTGCGAAGCGGGACAGGGACAGCCGGATCGCCGCCAGGGCGATCCGTTTCAACCCTGCGGCGAACGCTCAATTTTGTCGTACCTCCCCGCTAGATTGGCCGATCATGACGACACCACCGCAGGTAGCCGAGGATGCCGGGCGCGCCCGGCACACCTACCGGCTTCGGGTGTCGTCCACCGCCCGTGCCGCCCTGCTGGCCGAGTGGGACCGGTGCCGGTGGATCTGGAACGAGTGCGTCGCCAAGTCCAAGCAGGTGCACCTGCACAACCGGGCTCACCCGGGTGACAAGCGGACGTGTGGCCCGGCCCAGCTCGACAAGATGCTGACCGAGGCTCGACGGATCACGCCGTGGCTGCGGGAGGGCTCCAGCGTTCCCCAGCAGCAGATCATCCGGGACTTCGGCAAATCCCGTGCCAAAGCTCTGAAGGACATCACCGAACGCCTGCCGGTCCGGCGGCGGGCCGGGATGCCGCGCTTCAAGAAGAAGGACCTGGCCGACCCGACGCTGAACTACACCCGGCGCGGCTTCGGCATCAAGGACGGTCGCCTGCACCTGGCGGGCGGGATTGTGCTGACCGTGGTGTGGTCGCGCGCTCTGCCCGGCGAGCCGTCATCGGTGCGGGTGTACCGCGACAGCCTCGGCCACTGGTACTGCTCGTTCGTCGTCCCCGCCCAGGTGCAGCCGCTGCCGGAGACGGGGCGGGTGATCGGGATCGACTGGGGCGTGGCAGAGACCGCGACCACCACCAGCGACGACCATGACCTGCCGCACCCCGGGTACGGCAAGAAGGCCCAGGCCAGGCTGGGCCGGTACGACAAGATGATGGCACGCCGCAAGCCCGCCAAAGGGCAGCCCGGCTCCAAGGGGTACCGCGAGGCGAAGAAGCTGCGCGCCAAGCAGTACAAGAAGGTTGCCCGCCAGCGGGAAGACACCGGCCGCAAGTGGGCCAAACGCGTCGTCCGTGACCACGACGCGCTCGTGGTGGAAGACTTCAAACCCAAGTTCCTGGCCAAGTCGACCATGGCACGCAAGGCAGCCGACGCGGCCATCGGCGCCACCAAGCGCGCCCTGATCGAGATGGGCCGCAAGCACGGCCGGGACGTCCGGCTCGTGCACCCGGCGCACACCACCACCGAATGCGCACCGTGCGGAGCGAGAACCAAGCACGCACTACCTCTTTACGAACGTACCTACACCTGCACCGCGTGCGGAACATCCCGGCCTCGGGACAAGAACTCCGCCCATGTGATGCTGGTCCGGGCTGGTCTGAACCCGGCTGGTGCCGATCGCGTAAGACCCGACAGTCCGCAGGACCGTCAGGCAGCGTGAGCCAGGAATCCCCGCCTTCGGGAGGGAGAGCAGTGAAAGGATAGGCGCCGCGAGGGGACGCGCCTGGTCCACCGCGTCTACAACGTGGCGGGCAACTACTGGGCCGTCGCCCTGGCCAACCAGCTGTTCATCGGGTTCCGGGAACGCACGCGCCGTTCGTTCGCCGAGGGCCTGGCCCGCATCGGGGAGCAGTTGGGGTGCGCCACCAGGCTCGCCTAGGCTGCCGACCATGGAATGGGGACCCCTGACCCGGGAGGACGCCCGGCCCATGGCCGAGCTCTGGGCCGCGATGGAAGCAGAAGACAGGAACGGCATGATCTACGGCGTCGACGACGTCGTGGAGCACCTCTCCAGTCAGCTGATCGACCTGGCCGAGGGCACGCTCTCGGCCAGGGACGGCGATCGGATCGTGGCCTTCGGCTACCTCCCCGCCAGGCAGTCCGCCGACGGCCTGCACATGATGCACCTGACGGGCGGCGTGCACCCGGCCTACCGCGGGCGGGGGCTCGGCAGGCGCGTCATCGAGTGGAGCGTCCAGGCGGCGCCGGGGCTGAGCGAGAAGGCTTTCCCCGGCGTCCCTCTGGAGCTCCAGCTCGACGTCTTCGACGGGCATCCCGGCCTGACCGCGCTGGTGGAGGAGGCCGGGTTCGCCGCCGTGCGCTCGTTCGCCCGCATGGAGCGGAGCCTGTCAGGCGACCTGCCCGCGTCGGGGTCGCCGGACGGCGTGTCCATCGCCACCTGGTCGCCCGAGCTGGACGACGGCGCCCGGCAGGTGCGCAACGAGGCGTTCCGCGACCACTGGGGCAGCGTGCAGCACACGTCCGAGAGCTGGCGCGCTCTCATCAGCGGCTCCAGGAACTTCCGCCCCGAGTCGTCGTTCGTGGCGCTGGCCGGCGACCGCGCGGTGGGCGTGCTGATCACGCACTTCTTCGAAGCGCGGCAGGGCGAGCGGCAGGCGTGGATCCAGATCATCGCCACGCTCAGGGAATGGCGCGGCAAGGGCGTGGCGAGCGCGCTGATCGGGCACGCCCTTGCCGCGTTCAGGGATCAGGGGTACGAGAGCGCCGGGCTCGGCGTCGACGCCCACAACCCCACGGGAGCCGTCAGCGTGTACTCCCGCGCGGGCTTCGAGATCGCCAAGCGCAGCACGACCTACGCCCTGAAGATCAAGCCAGCCTGATCTTCCCCTTCGAGATCTTGATCTTCTTTCCGGCGAGCGGCTTCTTGGCGGGGCCGTTCACCACCGCACCGGTCGTGGCACTGAACTTGCTGCCGTGGCACGGGCAGTTGATCGTGCCGTGGCTGACGCTCGCCACCGTGCAGCCCTGGTGGGTGCACTTGGCGCTGAAGCACTTGTAGACGCCCTTCTTCGGGTGGGTGATCACGTACTTGTTCTGGACGATCTTCCCGCCCCCGAGCGGGATGCTCTTCGTCGTGGCGAGGACGGTCGCCGCCGCCTCGGCCTCCGCCTCCGCCGGGCGCGGCCACAGGAACACGACTCCTGCGCCCACGGCGCTCCCTCGGGTGATCAATGCACGGCGTGTGAGCATGGTTGCCTCCTTCAACCATCCACACGTTGGCGGATCATCATCTGGTTCAGGGTGTTTTCAAGGGAAATTTCGCGACGAATCCGGAATCTGCGTACACCAGCGTGCCCTCGTGCAGCAGGGCGATGTCCCGCGCGATCGGCAGCCCGAGCCCGGCCCCGCCCGCGTCCCTGGCCCGCGCCTCGTCGAGCCTGGTGAACCGGGCGAACACCGCCTCCCGCTGCTCCGGCGGGATCCCGGGCCCGTCGTCCTGCACCTCCAGCACGGCCTGGTCCTCCTCGGCGCGTACGCGTACCCGCACGGTGGAGGCGGCGTGCCGTACCGCGTTGTCGGCCAGGTTCGTCACCAGGCGGTCGAGGTGCGCGCGCGAGCCTTTCATCACCACGTCCGGCTCGATGTCCAGCTCCACCCGCACGTCGGGGCGCCGCCTGGCCCGCAGGGACTCCTCGGCTGCCACCTGGCCCAGGTCCAGCTCGGCCGTACGCAGCGGCTCGCCGGCGTCCAGCTTGGCCAGTATGAGCAGGTCGGCGGCCAGGGACTGCAGGCGTTCGATGTCGTCCAGGGCCTCCCTGGTGAGCTCGCTGGGCTCGGCGAGCTCCAGGCGGGCGCGCAGGGTGGCGATGGGACTGCGTAGTTCGTGCGCCGCGTCCGCGACGAACCGCTTGTGCGTCTCCACCGCCGTCTCCAGGCGGTCGAGGGTGCCGTTCACGGTGGTGGCCAGCGCGGCGATCTCGTCTTTCGAGCCGGGCACGGGCACGCGCTGGTGCAGGTCGCGGGCCGTGATGTCGGCCACCTTGGCCCTGATGGCGGCGACCGGGGCGAGCGCGCGGCCCACCGAGATCCAGGTCATCCCGGCCACCACGATCAGCACGGCGGGTACGCCGGGCAGCAGCGCCCCGTACAGCGTCCGCAGGGCCTCCTCGGCGCTGTCCAGGGAGACCCGCGTCCAGACCGTGGCCGGGCCGCCCGCAGTGCTCACCTTGAGGCCGGCGACGGCGTACTTCTGCGGCTCCGCCCATCCGGCGGCCGAGGCCGCCTTGTCGGCGGTCAGCAGGACGTCGGGATCGGCGAACATGGCCGTCGTGCCGTCGCGCAGCTGGACCACGCCGCTCTTGCCCGCGATCTGGACCGGCCCGGGCTGGACCCTGACGGTGTCCTCCGTGGGTGCCTTGATGTCCAGTCTCTCCGCGTACGGCACCGCGGCCACGGCCTTCTTGGCCGCCTCGGCGTCGGCGTTGCGCTGCAACGTGCTGCGCAGGACGGTCACCAGTGAGAGGGCCGCCAGGCCCAGGGCGAGGGCCACCACGAGGGTGGCGGCGACGGTCGCCTTCAACCGCACGGAGGAGAACGCCGCCGCCAGTCCCGCGAGCCGCCTCATGCCGCCTCCAACCGGTAGCCGGCCCCCCGGACCGTGATGAGCGTCGTCTTCCCGAAGGGCATGTCGATCTTGCGCCGCAGGGCGCTGATGTAGACCTCCACGATGTTCGGGTCGCCGTCGTAGGAGAAGTCCCAGGCCTGGGCCAGCAGCTCACTCTTGGAGACGACCTCGCCGGCGCGGCGCGCGAGCGCGTGCAGCACCGCGAACTCCTTCGGCGTCAACGCGATCTCCACCTCGTCCCTGCGGCACTTCAGCGCGGCCGGATCGACGACCAGGTCGCCCACGGTGATCGCGACGGGCCGCTCCCGCCCGCCCCGCCGCACCAGCGCCCGTAACCTGGCCAGCAGCACCACGTACGAGAACGGCTTGGCCAGGTAGTCGTCTGCCCCGTTGTCGAGCGCCTCGGCCTCGTCGTAGATGCCGTCCTTGGCCGTGAGCATCATGATCGGCGTCCAGTCCCCCGCCTCGCGCAGCCTGGAGCAGAGCGCGTACCCGTTCATCCTGGGCAGCATCACGTCCAGGACGATCACGTCGTACGTGTTCTCGGTGGCCATCCACAGTCCGTCGCGCCCGTCGTGGGCCACGTCCACCGCGAAGCCCTCGCCCGCCAGTCCGCCTTTCACCAGGCCGGCCAGCCGCTCCTCGTCCTCCACCAGTAGCACTCGCACACCGACCAGGGTGCCTCAGGCCACCTAAAGCCAACCTGAAGATCATTTAGGGCTTCTTCAGGATCGTTTAAGGTTCGCCGCGCCAGTCTCGAGGCGTTCGACTGATCCCAGTGAGGAGAATCCATGTTCAAGCGACGTCTCGCGGTGCTCGGTGCGGCCGCCGTACTCGCCGTCACCGGCCTGGCCGGCTCCGCCCTGGCCGACGAGACACCGGCCACCACCGGCGGCACGGTGACGTGTAAGACGGCCGACGGCAAGACCATCACCCTGCCCGAGATCCGCGGTGGCAAGTTCTTCGCGCGCGCCGAGAAGCTGAAGGCCGACAAGCTGAAGGCGGTCGAGCCCGGCGACACGGTGAAGATCGAGGCCCTTCCCGACGGCGAGACTCCTCCGCCGGGCGCGGTGAAGGTCAAGCCGCTCCCGGACGGCGAGCTCCCGGATCTCCCGGACAGCGGGAAGGCCGTCCCCGCGCAGCGGGCGGAGCCAGGGGACAAGGGACCCGTACACGTGCAGCCGCCGGCCGGCGCGCCCAAGGGTGCCATGAAGGTGAAGATCATCTGCGAGAAGGCCGACCAGGTCACTCCGTAAAGGACGGGTGCGGCCCCAGCGCCCAGTACTCGTAGAGGCCGTGGCCGACGAGTCCGTCGTACTCGAAGCGCCCGACGGCGTCCACCATGCCCCACATCCTGGCGGCGTCGTCGGGCAGCCGGTACGTCACGCCCTGCACGACAGGTCCCTCGCCCTGATACATCCCGTGCTTCCAGTTCGGCTCGAGCCCGTAGCCGGTGCCGACCATGAGGTGCACCGGCAGCAGGGGAGTGCAGTGCACGTCGAACGGCTTGCCGCCGGGCGGGGAGAAGGTGATCGTGGCCTCGACGACGTCGCGGGTGCCGGGGGCGTAGACCGGGCGGTACTCCGGTCTGCCGAGGTACTCCTCCTCGCGGCCGTCGGACCAGACGCGTACGGCCTCCTCCAGCACCCGGCGGCCGCGCTCGTCCTCCTGGATGATGCAGAGGATGGCGTGGTCGTCGAACCGCATGGGTGCGTAGAGCCAGTAGAACGTGCCGGGGTTCTTGGCCTGGATGCCGGGCGGCTCGGGCTCGCCGACCGGCCTGACGCCCCAGGACCGGTCCCTGGTGCCCTGCCAGCGGTCGGGCGTGACCGGTATGTCCTCCTCGCCGATCCTGATATTTCCGGACCAGAGCCCTGTCTGCGCCAGGCGTACCGAGTCGAACATGACCCGCTCCTGCCACCGCAGGAAGTGCCGCGGCTCCAGAGTGGCCGGGATCGTGCCCTCCCAGAGGAGGTCGAAGGCCAGGCCGTACTCGTTCGGCTCCAGGACCACCCTGAGCCGTTTGAGCCCTTCGAGCACCTCGACGCGGAACGGGCCTATCTCGGTGTTCATCCGGTCGGGGCCCAGCTCGCGGGAGGCGCGTACGACGCGGTGCAGGTCTCTGTGGCGTACGCAGGCGAAGGCGTCGGTGACGCCCAGGTTGGGGTACTGGCCGAGGCCGACGATCAACATGAGCTCGTCGGAGCCCGGGTGGCAGTTGAAGTAGTAGCGGTCGTAGAAGTTGCGGTCGGAGGTGGCGACGTGCCGCATGACCTGAGCGGTCTGGTGAATCGGGTAGTCGTCCAGGGGAGACAGGGCCATGCGGGGTTTGTAACAAGCGCTTGGTGGCGCGTCAACGGGCCAGGAACGGAGAAGCGCGCCCCCGGACTTGCAACCGAGGGCGCGCTTTCCTTACGGGCAGCACCGAATCAGGGCATCTTGCGCGATGCCTCATCTGCCTTGTTCGACATATCGGTCGCCATCCGGTCAGCAGACTCGGAGGCCCTGTCGGCCCTCTCGCTGACCCAGCGCGACGCATCCGAGGCGGATTCCTTCATGTGCTCGGTCCACTGCTGCGCGTTGCGGCGGTAGAACATGTAACCCATCGCCCCTACCGCGACACCGGTCAGCAGTACGAGCATCGGCCATCGCCGCGACCGCATGGGCGTGGGATCGATCTTCCTGGCCGCCCGGGTCAGCATCGAGCTGACCTTGGGAGCGACCTGGTCCTCGAACCCGTGAGCCGCGGACTCCAGCCGCGGCGCCGCCCAGTAGCGGGCGTCCTCGAAGCGCTGGGCGGCGGCCACCTTGGCCATGTCCGCCATCGGCGTCATTTGCCGGCGGGTTCGCACGGCCTGGGCCTTCATGTGGCCCATCCACGTGGCGGGAACCTCTATGACCACGCGGCGTCTTTTCAGTGTCAGGGACACGACAACCTCCCCTGTCGTTGGGGCCCCGAGCGTGACCTTCCCTGGACGAGGCGGCTCAATCCTGGCAAGCCGTGGGAGGATGGCTCTTGTGGCCGAAGGGCCAACGTTCTGAAAACATCACGAAACCAACCCTGTACAGAGGGGGGCAGCTGTCTCGTGGCTGAGAAGCTGATCGCTAACCTGCAGACCAATCGCGGCAATATCAAGGTCGAACTCTTTCCCACCAAGGCCCCGAAGACGGTGCGTAACTTCGTCGAGCTGGCAGAAGGCACGCGCGAATGGACGCACCCGGGCACCGGCGAGAAGAGCACCGACCGGTACTACGACGGCACGATCTTCCACCGGGTCATCTCCGGCTTCATGATCCAGGGCGGTGACCCGCTCGGGCAGGGCATCGGCGGCCCTGGCTACGAGTTCGACGACGAGATCCACCCCGAGCTGTACTTCAACCGCCCGTACCTGCTGGCCATGGCCAACGCGGGCGTCCGGTTCGGCAAGGGGACCAACGGGTCGCAGTTCTTCATCACGGTCGTGCCCACGCCCCATCTGAACGGCAAGCACACGATCTTCGGCGAGGTGATCGAGGGCCAGGACGTCGTCGACGCCATCGCCAAGACCGGCACCGACCGCCGTGACCGCCCGCAGGAGGACGTCGTCCTGGAGTCGGTCACCTTCGACCGCGTCCAGGCCTGACGCGCCGCTCTCGGCTCGGGGCCTGGACCCACCCCCCGCCCAGGCCCCTCACAGCGTTGTGCACCCACAGGGGACGTCCACGCCGTGCGAAGTGCGAGACCCGCTCGGCGTGGCACCTGTGTGCGGTGGGTGATCGGGCTATACGCGGGCATGGAGCGTAAGCCATAGGCTTCGGTCATGACCAGCCAGCCTCCCAGCTCGCCACAGCAGCCCGAGCAGCCCGCTGAGGCGGTGCCCACGTGCTACCGGCACCCGGACAAGGAGACCTGGGTGCGCTGCCAGCGCTGCGAGCGCCCCATTTGCCCCGACTGCATGCGCGACGCCTCCGTGGGCTTCCAGTGCCCCGAGTGCGTGGCCGAGGGCAACAGGGGCATCCGCCAGGCCAAGTCCGCCTTCGGCGGCAGCGTCGTACGCGCACCTATCGTGACGTACGCCATCCTCGTCATCAACGTCCTGGTCTTCGGCGCGCAATACCTCTTCGGCGGCCGGGTCACAGGAGAGCTGGAGATGTTCCCGCTGAGGGTGGCCGCGCTCGACGAGTACTACCGGCTGATCACTGCCGCGTTCGTCCACGGCGGGATCTTCCACATCCTGTTCAACTGCTGGGCCCTCTACGTCGTCGGCCCTTACCTTGAGCGGTCCTTCGGCCACGGCCGCTATCTGGCGCTCTATGTCATCAGCGCGCTCGGCGGTTCGACGCTCAGCCTCTGGGTCGACCCGCTCAACCAGACCACGGTCGGCGCGTCCGGAGCCGTCTTCGGCCTGTTCGGCGCCATGTTCGTGGTCGGGCGCAAGCTCAACATGGACGTACGCGGCATCGCAGCCCTCATCGCGATCAACCTCGTGATCACCTTCGTGGTGTCCGGCATCAGCTGGACGGGCCACGTCGGTGGCCTTATCACGGGGTCGGTGCTGGCGGGGGCGCTGGCCTACGCCCCCAAGAGCAACAGGGCCCTCTGGCAGGTGCTGGCGATCGTCGGCGCGCTGGCGATGCTGGCCGTGCTCGTGATGGTGCGGGCATCGGCCATCATCGCCAGCGTGAGCTGACTTCCCCAGGCTGTGGAAAAGTCTGTGGAAAGAACTAACGCCAGCGGGTGGAAAGCACTACACCGAAGACGATGAAAACAAACCCGATCAGCAGGTTCCAGTTCTGGAGGTCACTGAAGAAGGGCGTCCGCGGTGCGACGTAGTAGACGGCGATCCACAGGATGCCGATGATCCACGCCGCGACCATGGTCGGCGCTAGCCAGCGCGGGCTGACCTTGAGCTGCTGCGATCTCTGCGGCGGGGTGTAGACCGCCTTCTTGCGAGCCTTGGACTTGGGCACTGGTAACTCCTGCTGAGGGCCTGGGCATCCGGATCGTCCGCAGGCTCTGCGTTAAGCGTAGTTGAAGGTCCCAAGGATAGTCGCCACGCGCGGGACATGGCGATCCCGGGCGGCCGCTTCTCGCCGGAATAAGCTCATCGAATGCGGACCATGCTCCGGGCCTTGGGGGAGACGAGCATCACCGCGGGCCTGATCCTCATGTTGTTCTGTGCGTACCTGCTCTGGGGTACCGGCGTGTACACCGAAAGAGTGCAGGAGCGCCTCCAGCGCGAACTGGCGGTGACGAGGGAAAGCAAACCGGGGACGAAGAAACCAGAGAAGATCGTGCCGGGCTCGGCCCTGGCCCTGCTGCGCATTCCCAAGCTGGGCCCTCACTACGAGTACGCCGTGGTCGAAGGCGTGGACATCGAGGACCTGAAGAAGGGGCCAGGGCACTATCCCGGCAGTGCCATGCCCGGCGAGGTCGGCAACTTCGCGGTGGCGGGGCACCGCACCACGTACGCGGCCCCGTTCAACGAGATCGACGAGCTCGAACGCGACGACGAGATCATCGTGGAGGCCCGTGAGGCCCGCTACACGTATCGCGTGACCTCGCACGACGTCGTCGAGCCCAGCGAGCTCGACGAGTTCGCCCCCGTGCCCGGCAAGCCCGACATCCGGCCCATCCGGGCCTACATCACGCTGTCCACCTGCCATCCCGAATACTCGGCCGCCCAGCGCTTCATCGTGCACGGGGTGCTCAAGGAGACAGAGCCGAGGGAGGAGTGACATGTACGCCTGGCTCTGGCGCAACCTGCCCGGCACCACGTGGGCCAAGCTGCTGACGGCCGCCGTACTCGTTCTCGCCACGGTGGCCGTACTGTGGTATGTCGTGTTCCCGCTGATGGAGCCCATGGTGACGCTCGACGAGGTGACCGCAAGGAAATGAGCCGCGTGCTGGTCGTGGACAACCACGACAGCTTCGTCCACACCATCGTGCAGTACCTGCGCGAGCTGGGCGCCGACTGCGACGTGCGCCCACGCGACGACGTACGCGTGAGCGACGCCGACGGCTTCGACGGCGTCCTCATCAGTCCCGGCCCCGGCACGCCTGAGGCGGCCGGCGTGAGCGTGCCCCTGGTGCACCACGCGGCCGAGAGCGGCCGGCCGCTGCTCGGCGTCTGCCTCGGCCACCAGGCCATCGCCGTGGCGTACGGTGCCACCGTGTCCCGCGCGCCCGAGCTCGTCCACGGCATGACCAGCGCCGTCGCCCACGACGGCAAGGGTGTGTTCGAGACGTTGCCCTCGCCCGTGCGGATGACCCGTTACCACTCGCTCGCCGTGCTGCCCGAGACCGTCCCCGAGGTGCTCGACGTGACCGCCCGCACCGAGGACGGCGTCATCATGGGCCTGCGCCACCGTGAGGCGCCCATTGAGGGCATCCAGTTCCATCCCGAGTCCGTGCTGTCGGAGCACGGTCACCGGCTGCTCCAGAATTGGCTGCGCGGAATCGTGTAACAAACGTCTTCCGCCGAGCGACTACCAAGTGAGCGTCCCCGCCGTTGCCCCCGAGCGGCGGGGGCGTTTTTTGTGTGCGCCGGCATGAAAGAGGCCGCCCGGGAGCCGGGCGGCCTCTTTCTATGCCTCAGTTATCCTCCGAGACCGTTGTCGCCGAGCGGGTTGTCGTCGGTCGGCTCGTCGGACGGGACGTCCGTCTGCCCGTCCGAGGGCAGCTCCGTCGGCTGGTCGTCGGTGGGCGGCTGCTGCGTGTTCAGGTCAGGGCCGGTGGAGACCACGATCGTGATCGTCGTGCCCGGCGGCAGCTTGGTGCCCTCACCCGGGTTCTGCTGGATGACCGTGCCCTCGGCCTGGTCGCTCGGCTGCTCCGAGACCCTGGCCCTGAAGCCGGAGGCCTTGAGCTGGGACGTCGCGTCCTCGACGGTGAGCCCGATCAGGCTGGGCACCTCTCCGAGCTCCTTGGGCACGTAGAGGGTGACCGCGCCGCCCTTCTCGATCTCTTCGCCTGCCTTGGGGCTGGTGTCGATGACCGTGCCCTGCTTCTTGCTGGAGGTCCTGGTCTTGACCGTGCCGCGCAGGTTGGCGTCCTCCAGCATCTTCATGGCGTCCGCCTGCGGGAGGCCGATGAGGCCGTCGGGGACCTTGACCTTCGCGGGGCCCTTCGACACGTGGAGCTTGACGGTGGAGCCCTTGTCGACCTTGGTGTTCGCGGGCGGATCCGTCGAGATCACGCTGCCCTTGTCGATGTCGTCGCTGTTATCCTGCACGACCTCGACTTTGAGCCCGAGCCCCTGGAGCTGCTGCTCCGCGTACGCCCGCTCCTGGCTCGCCAGCGCCGGGATGGCGACCTGCGTGTCGGAGGGCGCGCCCTTGGAGCTGAACACCACGTAGCCGACCGTGATGAAGGCACCGATGATCAGCAGCGGGACGATGATCCACAACGCGGTCTTGACGGCGTTGTTGCCGCCTCCGCCGCTCGCTCGGCGCCGTCCGCCGCGGCCACCGCCGCCGCCGCCGTCATCCCCGTACTCGTACGGGGGGACCGCGGTGGTGCGCTGCGTGGCCGGGCCCTGGGCCGCCTGGGTCGCCGTCATCATGCGCGTGCCCTGGCTGTGGTTGGTGGTCAGCGCCATCGTCTGGGCGTCGGTCGGCATCCCGGACATCGCCCGCTGGATGTCGGCCCGCATCTCGCCCGCGCTCTGGTAGCGGTGGGCCGGGTCCTTGGCCATGGCCTTGAGCACGATCGCGTCGGCCCACGGGGGGATGTCACGGTCGATCTGCGACGGCGGGATCGGCTCCTCACGCACGTGCTGGTAGGCGATCGCGACGGGGGAGTCGCCGGTGAACGGCGGCTGCCCGGTCAGCAGCTCGTAGAGCACGCAGCCGGTGGAGTAGATGTCGCTGCGGGCGTCGACCCGCTCGCCCCGCGCCTGCTCCGGCGACAGGTACTGAGCCGTGCCGATCACCTGCGCCGTCTGCGTCATCGTGGCCGCGGAGTCGGCCATCGCGCGCGCGATGCCGAAGTCCATCACCTTGACGTCGCCCGCCCGCGTGATCATCACGTTGGCCGGCTTGATGTCGCGGTGCACGATGCCGCCACGGTGGCTGTAGTCGAGCGCCCGCAGGATCCCGTCGACCAGTTCGACCGCGCGCTCCGGCAGCAGCCTCCTGTCCTGGCGCAGCAGGTCACGCAGCGTCCGGCCGTCGACGTACTCCATCACGATGTACGGCACGGGCGCGCCGTCGGTGACGTCCTCGCCGGTGTCGTAGACGGCGACCACGGCCGGGTGGTTCAAGGACGCCGCGGACTGGGCCTCGCGGCGGAACCGGGCCTGGAAGGTGTGGTCTCGCGCCAGGTCGGACCGGAGGGTCTTGATCGCGACTATGCGGTCCAGCCGGATGTCTCGGGCACGATACACCTCGGCCATGCCGCCGCGCCCGACGACACCGTCGAGCTCGTAACGACCTCCGAGTAGCCGAGGCTGAGTCATTTCCTGCACTGTCCCTTACCGTTCATCTTGGGTACCGGCCTGCTCGGGGGGCCGCCGGTGTCCATCATCGACCCCATAGCGCGTCACGTCTCCTCTTTGGGCGGGTTTGTAGCACCCGGGTCCGGCGAGGCGGTGGGTGTCGGAGTTTTCTGTGTAGTGGTGGGCTTCGGGGTCGGAGTGGGCGTAGGGGTTCGGGTGGTCGGGGTCGGTTTCGGTGTCGGCTTCTTGGTAGGAGTTGCTGACTTGCTTACCGTAGCTGACCGCGAGGGTATAGGCCTCGGCGACTTGACCGGAACCACAGGAGGTCGCCTGGTGCGTTTCTTCTTCGGCGTGGGCGACGGCTGATCCGGCGTCTGCGCGGCCGACTTGGTCGGCTCCGCCACCTCCGGCGGCGTCTCCACGGGTGGGCTGCTGGCGAACGTGATCGCGCTGAGCCCCACCGCGACCGCACAGCCGGCCGCGGCCGCCAGCGCGAACGCCCTCTTGCGACGTCTTCCCCCGGCCGGCTCCTGCAGCGTGGTGGCCTGGTCGAGGTGATCTGTCTCCTGCCCGTCCTCCGCCGCGGGCTCGCGTACGCGGAAGCCTCCCGGGTCGGTGAGCATGCTGAGGTCGGCGCCCGGCTCGGCGACGCTGCTCAGCGACTCGCGCACCACGTAGGCCCGGTCGGCCACTTCCAGCGCCGTGGCAGGGCGGCGCGCGGGATCCTTGGCCAGCAGCGCCATGACCAGCTCGCGCACCGGCGCGGGAACGTCCACGCCGAGCGGCGGCGGCAGCTCGTTGAGGTGCTGCAGCGCGATCGCCACCTGGCTGTCGCCGCGGAACGGCGCACGCCCGGCCAGGCATTCGTAGGCCACCACGCCCAGCGAGTAGAGGTCGGTCGCGGGCGTGAGCGGGAACCCCTGGGCCTGCTCAGGGCTGACGTACTGGGCCGTGCCCACCACGGTGCCCGTCTGTGTGACCGGCGCGGCCTCCAGGGCCCTGGCGATGCCGAAGTCCGTGACCTTGATGGCCCCTTCGGAGGTGACCAGCAGGTTGCCCGGCTTGATGTCGCGGTGGATGATCCCGGCGGAGTGCGCGACGTGCAGCGCCTTGGCCGTCTGGTGCACCACGTCGAGCGTCACCTCGGGCCCGATGGCGCCGTTGCGGGCCAGGATGGCCGACAGCGGCTCGCCGTGCACCAGCTCCATCACGAGGTAGGCCAGATCGCTCTGCTCCCCGTAGTCGAAGATCTGTGCCACGCCCGGGTCGGCCAGGGCCGCGGTCAGGCGCGCCTCGTTCCTGAACCGCTCGCGGAAAGTGGGGTCCGCGTAGATGTGGCTACGCAGGACCTTCACCGCGACCTCGCGCCCGAGCAGCTCGTCACGGGCGCGCCACACCTCTCCCATACCGCCTGTGGCGATGCGGGAGAGCAGGAGATAGCGGTTACGGAGCCGCATGACCCAGCAGGTTACCGTCACTCACTTGTTCAGCACCGCCTCCAGCACGGCCTTTGCGATCGGCGCGGCGGTGTGGCCGCCGGTCGCCTCCGCGCCGACGTTGGCCGCACCGGACTCGACGATGACCGCGAGGGCCACCTTCGGGTCCTCGGCAGGCGCGAAGGAGATGAACCAGGCGTGCGGCGGCTGGCCGTCGGCAGTCTCCGCGGTGCCCGTCTTGCCCGCTACTTGGACGCCTGGGACCTGCGCCAGGTTGGCGGTGCCGTTCTGGACGACGCTGACCATCATCTCACGCAGCTTGCCCGCCGTCTCGGAGCTGACCGCATCGGACAGCTGCTCGGGCTCGGCCTGCTTGATCGTGTCGCCCTTGGCGTCAGAGATCTTGTTGACCAGGTACGGCTTCATCACCTTGCCGTCATTGGCGATGCCCGCGGCGATCATGGCCATCTGCAGCGGCGTCATCCGGTTGCTGCGCTGCCCGATGGAGGCCATCGCCAGGGCCGCCTTGTCCTCCTCGGGGCCGAAATCGCTGTTGGCCACCGACATCGGCACGGCGACCGGCTGGCCCATGCCGAACTTCTCGGTCTGCTCGTTCATCTTGTCGTAGCCCAGCTCCATGCCGATCTTGCCGAACGGCGTGTTGCAGGACTTCTCCAGCGCGTACGTCAGCGTGACCGAGCCGGAGCCGCAGGCCGCGCCGCCGTAGTTGGGCAGGCTGATGTTCGTGTTGGGCAGGGGCAGCCGCTGCGGCGCGTCCACGTTGGTCTGCGGCCCGCGCGAGGAGTCGTCCTCGAGGTAGGCCGCCGCGGTCACGACCTTGAACGTCGAGCCTGGCGGGTACGTCTGCTCGATCGTACGGTTGAGCAGCGGCTGGTTCTTGTCCTTGGCCAGCTCGTCGTAGCGTGGGAAGACCTTGCCCTTGTCGGTGCCGGACAGCTCGGTGGGGTCGTAGGTGGGCAGCGAGACCATCGCCAGGATCCCGCCCGTCTTCGGGTTGAGCGCGACGAGCGCGCCGCGCTTGCCGCTCTGCCGCAGTGCGTCGTAGGCCGCCTTCTGCGCCTTGGGGTTGATCGTGAGATCGACGTTGGCGCCCTTGGCCGGCTCGCCGGTGAACAGGTCGATGCTCCGCCGCAGCAGCAGGTCGGCGCTGGAGCCGTCGAGCAGCTGGTTCTCGGACTTCTCGATCGCGCTCTCGCTCTCGGGCGAGAAGAAGCCGGTGACGTGCGCGTAGAGCTTGGCCTCCGGGTATTCCCTGACGAACTTGAACCGGGGGTCCTTGGTCTCGACGGACTGCGCGAGCACCTTGCCGCCCGCGGTGATGCGGCCGCGCTCGATGGCGTAGCGCTCGTAGAAGTTGCGGGTGTTACGAGCGTCCTTGCTCAGGCCCTCGGCCCGCACGGCCTGCAGGTAGTTCACGTTGATCATCAGGAGCGCGAACATGGCCAGGCAGGCCACGGCCACGCGCTTCAGAGTGCTGTTCATCGCTGGAACACCTGCGTCAGTCCTTCGTTCTGGATCGCCTGGGGCGGAGGTCGCCGTGCCGCGTCTGACATGCGTACCAATAGCGCGATAAGGATCCAGTTAGCCAGCAAAGCCGAGCCACCCTGGGACATGAACGGGGTGACCAGGCCGGTCAGAGGGATGAGGTTCGTCACGCCGCCGACGATGATGAAGACCTGCCAGGCCAGGATGAACGACAGACCGCCCGCCAGGAGCTTGGAGAACGGGTCGCGCGCCGCGAGCGAGGTGCGCAGGCCGCGCTCGACCAGCAGGGCGTACATCATGATCAGCGCCATCAGGCCGGTCAGGCCCAGCTCCTCGCCCGTCGCGGCGAAGATGAAGTCGGAGAACGACAGCGGGATCAACTGGGGGTTTCCCTGGCCGAGCCCCGTACCCAGGATGCCGCCGGCGCCGAAGCCGAACAGGCCCTGCATGATCTGGTAGCTCTTGCCGCACATCGGGCTGCCCGCAGGCTTCTGCTCGCAGATGGGGTCGTTGCCGTAGTAGATCGGGTTGGTGGGATCGCCCCAGACGTCGAAGCGGGCACCCACGTGGTCGAAGATCTGCCCGGCGACGAAGGCGCCGCCGACGAAGAGCAGGATGCCGATCAGCACCCACGACGTGCGCTGCGTCGCGATGTAGAGCATCGCGATGAACGTGCCGAAGATCAGCAGCGAGGTGCCCAGGTCCTTCTCGAAGACCAGGACGAGCAGGCTGAACCCCCAGGTGACGAGGACCGGGCCGAGGTCCCTGGCCCTGGGCAGGTCGATGAAGAGCAGCCGCCGCCCGGCCAGCGCCAGCACGTCGCGCTTGGCCACCAGATAGCCGGCGAAGAACACGACCAGCGCCAGCTTGGCGAACTCGCCCGGCTGGATCGAGAAGCCGCCGAGGCGGATCCAGATCTTGGCGCCCTGCACCTCGCTGAGGCTGCCGGGCAGCACCGCGGGGATGGCGAGCAGGACCAGGCCGACGGCGCCCGCGGTGTAGGTGAGGCGCTGGAGCATGCGGTGGTCGCGCAGCACGATCAGGGTGATCGAGAACATGACGACGCCGAGACCCGTCCACATGATCTGGTTGGCGGCGGACGCGCCGCCCATCTTGGCGGCCTCCAACCGGTAGATCATCACCAGGCCGAGACCGTTGATCAAGGTCACCAGCGGCAGGATCAAGGGGTCGGCCCAGGGGGCGAACTTGGCCAGCACGAGGTAGGCGGCCAGCATCAGACCGCCCAGCCCCAGGCCGTACGCCAGCATGCCCGCGGGGATCTTGCCGTCGACCGCCAGGCCCACGTTGGCGTAGGCCACCATGACGATCACCACTGCCAGAGCGAGCATGACGAGCTGGGCCACGCGGCGCTTGGCCGGCATCGGGACGGGGGAGACTGCGACTTCGCTCATTTACCGTTGCTTCGTCTTGGTCGCGCTCGCGGATGGCGAGGGCGACGAGCTGGCGGTCGTTGAGGGGGTGTCGCTGCTGTCCTTCTGGTCCTGGGCGAACTTCAGGGCGTTGATCTTCGTCAGGCCTTCGTCGGCGGTGGTGACCGGAATGCCGCTCTTGATCATCGCCTGGTCTGCCTCGGACAGCTGAGAGAGCTGCCGACCTGTGGGCTTGGAGACCTTGAAGAGCGGGAAGGGGCCCAGCTCCTTCTTGATCCCCTGGAACACGACCACTTCGTCGCCCCTGGCACCGACGAAGAACTGGTCCTGAGTCCACTGGTATCCGAAGTAGCCGCCGACGCCGACGGCGACCACGCCTACGCCGAGCACGGTGACCAGTACGGGCCACAGACGACGACGCCTGCGCCGGGGCGCCTCGGCGACCGGCTCATCGAAGTCGTCGTCGGTGAGCACCGGCTGGGGTGCGGTCACCGCGCCGGCTCGCCCCGGCTGGGTGTCCTGCGGGCTACCGTGCAGCTGGTTCATGCCCGCGGCGCCGACGATGGCGGCCTCGGCGGGCACCTGCTGCCCATCGGTGATTTCCAGGACGTCGGCCAGCACACACGTGATGTTGTCGGGCCCGCCACCTCTGTTGGCCAGGTCGATGAGCTGGCGCACGACCTCTTCCGGGTCGTCGATGTTGGTCAGCGTGGCGTGCAGCGTCTCCGCGCTCACCACGCCCGACAGGCCGTCGGAACACAGCAGGTAGCGGTCGCCCACCTGCGCCTCGCGGAGCGTGAGGTCGGGATCGACCTCGCCGCTGCCGTCCAGCGCCCGCAGCAGGATCGAGCGCTGCGGATGCGTGGCCGCCTCTTCCGGCGTGATGCGCCCGTCGTCGACGAGTTGCTGCACCAGCGTGTGGTCATGGGTGATCTGGTAGAGCTCCCCGCGCCTGAGCAGGTAGGCGCGCGAGTCGCCGACGTGCACCAGAGCGACCTGGGTGCCGTGCCAGAGCATGGCCGTGAGAGTCGTGCCCATGCCTTTGAGGCTGGGATCCCGCCCCACCATCTCGTGCAGCCTGCGGTTGGCGTCGCGTACCGCTGCCTCGATGGTGTTGAGCAGGTCACCCCCCTGTTGGGCCTCTTCCAGAGAGGCCATGGCGGCGATGGCGACTGAGCTCGCCACCTCGCCGTGTGCGTGCCCGCCCATGCCGTCTGCGACGGCGAGCAGGCGGCCGCTAGCGTACGCCGAGTCCTCGTTTCCTTCGCGGAGGAGGCCGACGTCCGAGCGGGCGGCGTAGCGGAGTGCGATGGTCATTTGCGCAATTCAATGACTGTCTTGCCGACGCGGATCGGAACACCGAGCGGCACCGGGGTCGGGCGGGTGACTTTCGAGCGGTCGAGATACGTGCCGTTGGTCGAACCGAGATCTTCCACGATCCACTGACCGTCCTGGGGGAAGAGCCGGGCATGCCGGCTGGAAGCGTAGTCGTCCGTGACTACCAGCGTGGCGTCATTGGCCCGGCCAATGGTGATGGGCGTCTCCGTGAGGTTAATGGTGGTGCCTTGCAGCGGGCCACCTGTAACTATGAGCTGGCGTGGCTCGCCCTTCTTGCTCTTGGGCTTCGCCACGGGTTTGGCGGGTTTCACGCCTTTGCGTGGGCCCGCGGGAGCCGTACGTGACCCGAACAAGTCAGTCCGGATCACGCCGACTGCGGCAATGACGAAGAACCACAGCACCGCCAGGAAGGCGAGCCGGATCAGCAGCAGCGTGAGCTCGGACATGGACCGTTTGTCTACCCCTAATCGCGCCGGAACACCAGAGTCGTGCGTCCCAGCGTCACTCGCGTGCCGTTCTGGAGCTCGATCCTGCGTACCGGCTGGCCATTGACGAAAGTGCCGTTGGTGGACCCCAGGTCGACGAGAGCCACCGTCTGGCCCTCGACCCGCAGCTCCGCATGGTGCCGCGAGACGCCTGGATCGACCAGACGAAGATCGCAGTCGGTGCCCCTGCCGAGCAAGGTCACCGGCGTGGTGAGCTCGTAGGAACGGTCGCCCTGCGGGTCGTCCTGGGTGGAGACGAGCAGCCTCGGCCGCCCGTTGAACGCGTGCGGCCTCGACGGAGGCAGGTCGCTCGCCGGCTGGCGAATCTCGTCCTGCTCGACCGTCGCACCGCGGATGACGCCAGACCTGATGCGGAACAGTCCCACAGCCAGGTCGCCGGCGGTCTCGAAGCGGACCCGGACCGGTCCCACAAAGGAGTAGCCCTGCTCCTTGGCGTACTCCCTGGCGAGGTTGGCCAGTTCGTGGCTGATGCTGTCGGCGTAGACCTCAAGCCGTTCGCTGTCGGTCGTGGACAGTTCAACCACGAAGTCGTTGGGCACGAGCGTGCGACCTTGAGCGACGATCGCCGCACGCTCATCCATCTCCCGCTGAACCGCGCTGGCGACCTCGACCGGCTGAAGGTCAGATTTGAACGCCCGCGCAAAGGCTCCCTCAACCAAGCCTTCGAGCCTTCGCTCGAAGCGCTGAAGGACTCCCACCGGGTACCTCCCTTCCTCCGTGCATATGATCGCGGCCCCCAGACGCGTCCGGCGCCCGGTTCCCGCTCGTTCCACGTCACGGCGTCCCTGGCGCTCGTCGGCTGTCGCGCCCAGCTCCTCCGCTCCCGTGTCTTATGCGATCGTATCCGGGTTCAGTACCACTGGCTGTTCCGTGCTAGTCTTCTTTCCGCACCCACAAGGGCGGGTGGCGGAACGGCAGACGCGCACGGTTCAGGTCCGTGTGTCCGAAAGGACGTGAGGGTTCAAATCCCTCCTCGCCCACTCGGTGACTGGGGACTCTTGGTCGCAGGCCCTTCGGGCCCGCTCCCTCGGGTCCCCTCGTCGTGTTTCCCGGGGGATGACCCCCGGACCCCCAGCGTTTTCCGGGGGAGTTCCCCCGGGGCCCCCTGTCCGGGAGATTTTCTCCCGGGCCCTCTATCCACTTGGTGCTCGCCGTAGGCTTGCGCAGACCCACACTGGCGAAGTGTGTGCTGGATCGCAAGGGCTGGGGTCTCTCTTTTCAAGAACCTGTTGGTAACGGGCGTGCCTTCTTTGGAAGGTACGCCCGATTGGTTGCAGGGTGCTTTCTGGCTGCTTGATGGTGTGATTTAGACCATATTGTGATGCCAGCGCCGCTGAGTCTTCGCGACGCCACGCCTTCCGCCGCGGGGCCTCGCCGGAGAACTGCCGGCTGGCCGTTGTCTGCTGGTGGACGCTGAGAGTGCCGGGCGTGCCGTTTTGGGGTGGTACGCCCGGCTGGCTTGGGTGCTTGTGGGCTAGATCACAATTACGCTGCCAGGGTTCTGGTGTCCAGGAGTTCGCCCAGCAGGTCTGTCAGGGTCACCATTCCGATCACCTCTCCCGGTTGGTTCGTCACCAGGGCCAGGTGGGCTCTTGCCTCCTGCAACGCCGTTACCGCCTCTGGGACCTGGGTTGTGCAGGGCAGTGCCGGTACGGGTCTGCGGAGTTCTTCCGCGCTGCGCGTCGGCTGGAGGAGGGCGTCTCGGGCGTGTAGGGCGCCCTTCACGTTTGCCGGGGTGCCTACCAGGAGCCGGAGGTGGCCGCTCTTGGCGGCGGCCGCTCTGATTTCCGCGGCGTCCGCCGACGGCGGGACCATTACCGCCTTGCCGATGGGGACCATCAGGCGTTCTATGCCCTCGTCGTCCAGTCTCAGGGCTCTGGTGAGGAGGTCGTGTTCCTCTCGGTCCAGGAGGCCCATCCTGCCTGACTCGCCTACCAGCATGGCCAGCTGGCGGGGGGTTCTGGTGGTCGCCAGCTCGTTCCTCGGCTCGACTCCGAACAGGCGGAGGATGAGGTTCGTCACGCCGTTCAGGGCCGACAGCAGCGGGCGCATCAGCCAGGTGAAGGCGCGGAACGGCAGGGTCAGCAGCAGGGCCGAGCGCTCCGGGTGGGTCAGGGCCCAGGACTTGGGGGCCATTTCGCCCACCACCATGTGGAGGAAGGTCACCAGGGCCAGGGCGATTGTCAGCGCGATGGGCAGGCGGAAGCCCTCCGGGACGCCCAGGGCGGCGAAGAGGGGCTCCAGAGTGTGTTCTATCGCCGGCTCCGTCACCTGGCCCAGGCCTAGCGTGCACAGGGTGATGCCCAGCTGGGCGCCGGCGAGCATCAGTGAGAGTTGTTTGCCGCCGCCTATGGCGGAACCCGCCGCCAGCCTTATCAGGCGGTTGTTGTTGCGGGAGGCGATCTCCTCCAGGCGGTGACGCCTCGAGGAGACGAAGGCGAACTCCGCGGCCACGAACAACGCGTTGAAGGCCAGCAGCGCCAGGCTGAGGATGAGCAGGGTCATCGTGCCGCCTCCGCGTGCTTGACCGGTGACAGGCGGACCCACTCGGGCACCCTGCGGTTGAGGGACATGACCGTCAGCTCTGCCAGGGGTGTCTCTTCGTTCTCCGCGAACGGGTCGGTGTCGGGCTCGATCGGGACCGTCACCGTGTCGCCCTCGTTGGGCATCCTGCCCAGCTTCGCGAGGACCAGGCCCGCGAGTGTGTCGTAGTCGTCGCTCTCCGGGAGTGCCACGCCGGTGGCGCGCTCCACCTCGTCCAGCCTCAGCGTGCCCGGCACCTCCCAGACGCCGTCCGGCTGCTCGACCGCGCCGGCGGGCTCCGGGTCGTTCTCGTCGACCAGCTCGCCGACCAGCTCTTCCGCCAGGTCCTCCACCGTGATCACGCCGGCCAGGCCGCCGTACTCGTCGATGACGCAGGCGATGTCGTCCTTGGCCGCGCGCATCCTGTCCAGTACGGCCGGTATCGGCACCGAGTCAGGGATGAGCAGCGCCGGGCGGGCGATCGCGGCGATCTCGCCCTCCTCCAGGCCCGATGAGAGGAGCTCGCGTACGCCCGTCACGCCCATCACGTCGCCGTCCTCGTTGATGACGGGGTAGCGGGAGTGGCCGCACTTGCGCATGATCTCGATGAGGTCCTCGATCGGCTGGTCCGCGCGGAGCACCACGACGCGGGGGCGCGGGACCATGATTTCCTCCGCGGTCCTGTCACCGAACTCCAGGGCCCTCTCCAGGAGGTCCGAGAGCCTCGGCGGCAGCTCGCCGGCCCTTGTGGACTCCTCGATGATGCGGGAGAGCTCCTCCGGCGTGGCGCCGTGCTCGACCTCCTCGACCGGCTCGATGCCCACGCGTCTGAGCAGGCCGGTCGCCGCCGAGTCGAAGAACTTGACCACCGGGCCCACCACCGCCAGGTAGACCAGCGTCGAGCTCGCCAGGAACTTGGCCACCGGCTCCGGCCTGGCTATGCCCAGGTTCTTGGGCGCGAGCTCGCCCAGGACCATCTGGACAACGGTCGCCACGAAGACGCCGATGGCGACCGAGAGGCCGGTGACCACGGTGTCGGGCATCCCGCTGTCTCCCAGCCACGGCCGTACGAGGGTGGCGATGGCGGGCTCGGCCAGGAAACCGACCAGCAGCGCTGTGACGGTGATGCCGAGCTGGGCGCCGGAGAGCATGAAGGAGAGGCGGGAGGTGACCTGGAGCGCCTTGTCGGCGGCTTGGTCGCCCGCCGCTGCCTGCTCGCGAAGGAGGGCGCGGTCGGCGGCTACGAAGGCGAACTCCTGGGCGACGAAGTAGCCGGTCGCCGCCGTGAGGAGGAAGAGGGCCAGCAGGCCCAGATAAGCACTCACCGTAGTGAGCTCTCAGAGGAACCCGTGCCACAGCACGGGCGAAGACTCCACGGGTCCGGAGCGGACACGATCATCCCTTCGATAGAGGTCGTCCATAACCGTAACGATGCTGTTGGCATCTATGTTTCCGGAGTGACTCTTCGCTCGTTCCGCGTACTTTTACGTGGGAAAACTTTGGCGGAAAGTCTTCACTGGTGCGGGGTTCGACGTAGCGTCTATGACAAACCGAAGGGAAGAAGGCAAAGTGTCTGAGGACGACCGGACGCGGGCCATGCGGTCACCAGGCGACGGCCGCCCGCTGCCACCGAGGCCCGATGACGGCCTGCGCTCCGGGGGTGCGCCGGCCCATGAGGTCCCGTTCGGGGGGCCGGGCGCGCCCACGCACAAGCTCCCCGCGGCCTCGCAGACTCCCGAGCCGGGGCCACGTACCGTTTCCCCGGAAGAGCCGCCCAGGGGCGGCTCGCGCGTGTACGGCAGGGCGCGCTCCGGGAACAGTCCGGTCCGGCCTCTGCGTCGCTCGAAGGGCGGCGAGCCTTCCGATCCCACGAGGCCGCGCAGGCGGCTGTCCGGCAAGACCATCGTGAAGATAGTCGCCGGGCTGCTGGTGGTCCTGCTCGTGGCGGCCGTGGGCCTGTTCTTCTGGATCAACTCCCGGATCACGGGCATCGACGGCGTGCTCGACGAATACCCGGGCCGTATCGCCGACACTCCCGGCACCAACTGGCTGCTCGTCGGCTCCGACAGCCGCAAGGGCCTGTCGGCCGCCGAGCGGAAGAAGCTGGCCACGGGTAAGGCCGTCGGGCAGCGTACGGACTCGATGATGCTGCTGCACATTCCCGACACCGGTGACAAGCCGACGCTGGTCAGCCTGCCGCGCGACTCGGCGGTCACCATCCCCGGCAAGGGCCGCGACAAGCTCAACGCCGCCTACAACGGCGGGCCGCAGCTGCTGGTCCGCACCGTGGAGTCGGTCACCGGAGTGCGGATCGACCACTACATGGAGATCGGGTTCGCCGGGTTCGTGAACATCGTGGACGCCATCGGCGGGGTCGAGATCAACGTACGGGCCGCCGTGGACGACCCGAAGGCCGGGCTCAAGCTGAAGAAGGGCACGCAGGTGCTCAACGGCGCCCAGGCCCTGGGTTACGTGCGGACCCGCAAGGGTGGCGCGCTGCCCGACTTCGAGCGGACCAAGCGGCAGCGGCAGTTCCTGGGCGCGGTCGTGAAGAAGGCGGCCAGTCCCGGTGTGCTGATCAACCCGTTCACGTCGATCCCGCTGGCGATGAGCGCCACCGACGCGGTCGCGGTCGACTCCGGGACCGGGGCGTTCGACATGTTGTCGCTGGGGCTGGCGATGGGCGACAGCCCGGTGACGACGGTGGTGCCGTTCGGCGGGAACGAGACCGTCCCGAGCGGCGGCACGGCGGTCAAGTGGGACCGCACCAAGGCCCTGGCACTCTTCGACGCACTGAAGAACGACAAGCCGGTCCCCAAGAACGTCGTCGACGCCAACTGACCGGGTTCTCCCGGCCGTGCTCCCCCCTGGCCCGCAGGTCGGCTCGGAGCGGGGCTCAGGAGGGGAAGACGCCTGTCGCGGCTGTGGTGGCCGCGATGACGGCGGCCGAGGCGGCGGTCGCGGCCGCCTGGAGGGAGATGACCGTCCTGGCGACCGCGTCACCGGCCCAGGCGCCCGTCACGATCTCGTTGATGCGCTGCTCGCTCGCCTCCGGAAAGACCCGGCGGTCGAGCTTGGCCGCGTGCGCGATCGCGATCAGGGCGGCCGTACGGGCGTCCGGGTCCGCGCCCGCCAGGACGCTGTGCACCCGATCCCTGACCTCCCCCTTCACGCTCGGGTCGGTCTCGGGCCAGCGTGTCGTGGTGAAGATGATCGCCTTTTCCCGCTGCTCCGACAGCACGCCCGACTCCGCGAGCCTGGAGAGCAGGCGCCCGCGCAGCTCGGCGGAGCGTAGCTGCTGGATCCACCAGACCGGCTTTCCGTCAGTGCTCTCCGAGGCGATGCGGGCCAGCGCGGCGTCCAGTTCGGCGTCGCCGAGCGGGGACGCGTCCTTGAGCGTCACCTTCTCGTCCGACAGCTCCACCCGTCCGCGGATGGCCAGTTCGGCGAGGATGGCGCCGGCGAGCGCGGGGTCCAGTTGGGTCCAGGTGATCAGGGGCATGCCGTCTTCGCTGTAGGCGAGCAGGAGGACTTCCTCAGCGATCGTCACAGTCATGCCTCGACACTAACCTCCGAACCATGACCATCTCGGATAAGCTGCACGCCATTGGCCGCCCGCTGCTTCAGTCGCAGCTCGAGCACCCCACCGTGGCCGGCATCGGGCGTGGCGACCTGCCGGAGCCGGTGTTCAGGTCGTGGCTGGAGCAGGACTACCTGTTCCTGCTCGACTACGTACGGGTCTTCGCGCGGCTGGCCTGGCAGGCTCCCGCCGGGCATCTGGGTGATCTGGTGGACCTGGCGCACACCACGTACCACGACGAGCTGAGCCTGCACAGGTCGATGTCGGCGGAGTTCGGGGCCGATCTGGAGGGGGCGGTGAAGGGGCCGGCGTGTGCGGCGTACACGGCGTTCCTGCTGGAGTCGGCGGCCTCATATGGGGAGGGACTGGCCGCGCTTTATCCGTGCATGTGGGGATATTCGAGTCTTGGGCGGATATTGGCGGAGAATCCGCCTGCTGAGCCGAGATATCGGGCCTGGGTAGACACGTACGCGGATCCGGGGTTCGAGGCGCTGACCGTGCGGATCGCGCAGATGATCGACGAGGCGGCGCCGGATCCGGCGCGGGCGGAGGCGCTGTTCGCCGAGGGGATGGCGCACGAGCTGGCCTTCTGGGACGTGCCGTAGCCGTGTTCACCTGACACGGTTTCCACAGGCTGTGGACAGTTCGGTGTGCGCCGTACCCTGGTGGCATGCCGGAACTTCCCGAAGTGGAGTCTCTCACCCACTTCCTGCGCGAGCGGGCGGTGGGCCGTACGGTCCTGGGGGTCGACGTGGTGGCCATCCAGGCGCTCAAGACGTTCGATCCGCCCGTGACCGCGCTCGGAGGGCTGACCGTCACCAGCGTGTCTAGGCACGGCAAGTTCCTCGACCTCGACTGCGACGGCCTCCACCTGGTCATCCACCTGGCCAGGGCGGGGTGGCTGCGCTGGCGCGACGACCTCTCGGGCGCGAAGCCCGTGCGTCCGGGCAAGGGCCCGCTCGCGGTACGGGTCCGGCTGGCGCCCGACGAGGAGGGGCTGGCGCCCGGGTTCGAGCTGACGGAGGCGGGGACGCAGAAGCGCCTCGCCGTCTATGTCACGAAAAATCCCGAAGACATCCCCGGCGTCGCCGCCCTCGGCCCTGACCCCCTCGACGAGTCCTTCACCGTGGACGCGCTCAAGCGCATCGTGAGCGGCAACCGCACCCAGATCAAGGGGCTGCTGCGCGACCAGAAGATCATCGCGGGCATCGGGAACGCGTACTCGGACGAGGTGCTGCACGCGGCCAGGATGTCCCCGTTCAAGATCGCCTCATCGCTGACGGACGCGCAGATCGCCGACCTGCACGAGGCCATCGTGACCACGTTGGGGGAGGCGGTGGAGCGGGCGCACGGGCTGGCGGCCAAGGACCTCAAGGCGGAGAAGAAGTCCGGGCTGCGCGTCCACAACCGGACAGGACAGCCGTGCGACGTGTGCGGCGACACGATCCGCGAGGTGTCCTTCGCCGACTCGTCCCTGCAGTACTGCCCCACCTGCCAGACCGGCGGCAAGCCGCTCGCCGACCGGCGCCTCTCTCGGTTGCTCAAATGATTCTTTACGGCTGAGCCCGCTTGACCGCACGCGCCGCCGCTGGCACCTGAATGATCTTTTACGGCTGAGCCGGCTTGACCGCACGCGCCGACCCTGGTCTCCGTCTGTCATGGCCGGTCGTGAAGGCCAACGGGCCGGGCGCCGTGACGAGCGTCCCCTTGGCCTTGCTCCATGGCCCGCCCTCGGCGCCGCACACGTTGCGCCGAGCCCCACCGCACACCACCCCGCCGACCCGGCGCCCCAACCGCCGGCACCGCCCATCGTCCCGCCGACCGGTGCCCGAGCGGCCTGCGCCGCGGACCGTCCCGCCGACGCGGCACGCCCCCACGGGCGTTGCCTCCTCGGGCGGTGCCCACGAGCGGCGTGTCCCCGACCAGCGGTTGCGCTCCACGAGTCGGCGCACCCCCACGAGCCGGTGCGTCCCATGGTCGGCCTGGGTGGGTCAGGCGTCGATCGGTACCCGGTCCGCCTTCCGTGTCCCCATGTGCCTGCGGAGCCCGTAGGCCGCCACCACCGCGGCCAGCAGGGTGGCCGTCACCGGGACAGCCAGGGCCGTGCGTAGCGCCGTGAGGCCCGACTCCGCGGTGGTCCCGTCGCCCAGGGCCGCCACGTTGACCGCCGTCACCATCGACAGGCCCAGGGCGGCGCCGAACTGGAACGACGTGTTGATGAGGCCGCTCGCCAGCCCCTGCTCCTCCGGTGCGATCCCGTCCGTGGCCACGATCGTGAGGGGGCCGTAGACGAAGGCGAACATCAGGCCGATCAGCAGCATCGAGGGCAGCATGGCCGCATACGTCCAGTCGAGTCCCACCCCGAGGAAGAGCGCGTACGCCAGCAGCCCCGACAGCAGGCCGCCCAGGACGACCTTGGCGTTGCCGTACCGGTTGACCAGCCACGGCGTGAGCGTCGGGGCGAGGACCACGTCGGCGGCGGCCGCCAGCAGCGCCAGGCCCGTCTGGATGGTGGACCAGCCGCGCAGCTCCTGCAGATACAGCGTGACCAGGAACTGGAAGCCGAAGAACGACGCCGTGAGCAGGGCGGCCGTGACGTTCGCCCGCACCAGGGCGCCCGACCTGAGCAGGCCGAGGCGGACCAGGGGGTGGGTGGAGCGGCGTTCGACGGCGACGAAGGCCCCGAGGAGCGCCAGGCCCCCGAGGAAGGCGGCCGCCGTCAGCGGCCAGTTGTCGGACGGGTGCTCGAGGCGTACCACCCCGTAGACCAGGAGCATCATCGCTCCCGTGACGCTCAGAGCGCCGGCCGCGTCGAAACCGCCGCCGCGAGGCCCGGAAGGAAGGGAGTCGGAAGGAGAGCCCTTGAGCAGGGGGATCGCGGCGAGGAGGATCACCAGCGACAGCAGGACGGGTGCGAAGAAGACCCAGCGCCAGCCGAACGCGGTCAGCAGGCCGCCGATCACCAGCCCGAGCGCGAAGCCGCCCGCGGCCGTGCCGGCGTAGATGAGCAGGGCCCGGTTCCGCTGCGGGCCCTCGGGGAAGGTCGTGGTGAGCAGGGAGAGCCCGGCGGGGGTCATGAACGCGGCGGCCACTCCCGTGACGAACCTGGCCACCAGCAGCACCCACCCCTCATGAGCGAATCCGCCGAGCCCGGAGAAGGCCAGGAACACCCCCAGCCAGATCAGGAACATCCGCCGCCGGCCCAGCAGGTCCGCCGCCCGGCCGCCGAGCAGCATGAAGCCGCCGTAGCCGAGCACGTACGCGCTCACGACCCCGCTCAGCACGCCGGTGGACAGTCCCAGGTCGGCCCTGATGGACGGGAGGGCGACGTTGAGCATGGCCACGTCGATGCCCTCGAGAAAGATGGCTCCGCACAGAACGATCAGCACGCCCCAAGAGCGAGCAGGCATGACAAACTCCCGGTTACTTCTAGGAAGGTCGGTTATCTCTTGTAACCGGACACATCATCGGCGACCATGAAATGTCATGGAAGAAGGCACTTTGGAATCACTCGGTTACTGCGACAGCACCGTGGAAGACGACTACGACGTACGCCAGTGGGACACGCGTGAGGACTGCGAGGTCCGGCAGATACTCGACCGCGTCGCGGACAAGTGGTCGCTGCTCGTGATCGCCCTGCTCGACTGCCAGACCCTGCGCTTCACCCAGCTGCGCCGCGAGATCGACGGCGTCAGCCAGCGCATGCTCAGCGTGACCCTGCGCCAGCTCGAGCGCGACGGTCTGGTCAGCCGCACGGTCCATCCCGTCGTGCCGCCCAGGGTGGACTACGCGCTGACACCGCTCGGCCGTACCCTTCACCAGACCATCAAGGCGCTGGTCACGTGGACGGAGGAGCACCAGCAGGAGATCGCCACGGCCCGTGCCGCCTACGACGCGCGGCGCGAGATGATGGAGTCATGACCGTTCCTGAGATAGAAGCCAGTGCCATTCCCGACGACGCCTACCTGCTCGACGTCCGAGAGCAGGAAGAGTGGGTCGCCGGGCACGCGCCGGAGGCAGTCCACATCCCCATGACCCAGATCCAAGGGCGGGTCGACGAGGTGCCCGGTGACCGGACGGTCTACGTCGTCTGCCGGGTCGGCGGCCGGTCCCTGCAGGTCGCGGCCTGGCTCAACCAGCTCGGGCGCGACGCGGTCAACGTCGGTGGCGGCATGCAGTCGTGGGAGTACGCGCGGCGCCCGATGGTCAGTGAGACTGGTCAAACGCCCTTCGTGGCATAAAAAGGTCCAAAAGAGCGCGTAAAGCCTCCCTGTGGCGTTTCTGCCGCCACTAGGGCATGATGAGGGCGCTAACTTCAGATCGTCGCGGGAGCTCGGGGTTCCGGGCTGAGAGGGCAGCAAGAGATCCGCTGCCGACCGCCTGAACCTGTCCGGGTAATGCCGGCGTAGGGAGTGTGCGATGACGCATGTCGCCGACGAAGTTCCCCTGACTCTCGAGGGCAGGCCGCCCAAGACCCTTGGCGTGCTCGATCAGGGTGCGCTCTGGGCGAACCTCGGGGTCAGCCTCCTGGGCTTCTCCGGGGCGCTGCTCCTGCTCGACCCGCTCGGCAACGCACCGCTCAGCCTGGCCGCCGCGCTGGTGGCCGTCGTGGTGGGCAGCCTGATCGGCACGGCCATGGTCGGCCTGTCCGCCGTCCCGGGCACGCGGACCGGGCAGCCCGCGATGGTGCTGCTGCGTGGGCTGTTCGGGGCGAGGATCTCGTACGTGCCCACGGTCCTGAACATCGTGCAGATGATTGGCTGGGGCGCGTTCGAGCTGTGGGTCATCGCCAAGGCGGCCGGCGCGATCTTCGGGGCGGTGCCGTACCAGGTGTGGGTGATCGTGGCGGGAGCGCTGACCACCGCCCTCACGATCTGGCCGCTCGGGTCGGTACGGATCCTGCGGCGGTACGTCACCATCGGCGTGATCGTGTCGCTGGTGTGGTTCGCCTGGTTCTTCCTGACCCGGGCCCCCGCGCACACCGGCGGGTCCTGGACGGCGTTCGCCCCGGCCGTGGACTACGTGATCGCGCTGTCGGTGTCGTGGGTGCCGATGGCGGCGGACTTCGCCCGGCACTCCAGGTCGGGCAGGGCCGCGTTCACCGGTGTGGTCGGCGGCTACACGCTGGCGCAGGTGGCCTGCCTGGGGCTCGGCGTGTACGCGGTGGCCATGGCGGGGGCGGACGTGGTGCAGGCCGATGGGACGTCGGTGTTCGGCCCGTTCGTCGCCGTGCCGTTGGGCGCGCTGTTCTTCGCCATCCTCGTGCTGCGCGAGACCGACCAGTCGTTCGCCAACGTCTACTCCACCACGGTCTCGCTGCAGAACCTGATGCCGCGCGTGGACCGGCGCATTCTCTCCGCCGCCATCGGCGTGCTGACCGTCGCGATCGCCCTGTTCGTGGACGTCAACTCGTACGGGGCGTTCCTGGGGGTGATCGGGGCGGTGTTCGTGCCGATGTTCGCGGTGCTGGCCGTGGACTACTTCGTGCTGGGCGGCTCGCGCGACTGGAACACCGCGGAGAACGCGCCCTCGCGCTGGTCGAGGCTGGTGCCGTGGGCGCTCGGCTTCGTGGCGTACTGGCTGACGACCTCCACGCCCACGGTCCCGCAGTGGGACGCCATCTGGCAGTCGGTCCGCGAGGTCATCGGCTTCACCCGGCAGCCGTGGATGAACGGCGCGCTCGGCGCGGCCATCGTGGCCGCGCTGGTGACGCTGCTCATCGGCTCGCTGGGGCGCGCTTCTCGACGTTGAGCAGGTGCTGCTTGGCCGCGGGTCCGCCCGCGTAGTCGCCGAGCCCGCCGTCCTCGCGCACCACCCGGTGGCACGGCACGATCACGCAGACGGGGTTGGAGGCCAGCGCGTTGCTGATCGCCCGCAGCGCGCGCGGCCTGCCGATGCTCGCGCCGATCGCCTCCAGCGTCGTCGTCGTGCCGTACGGGACCGCCATCGTCTTCTGCAGCACCGTTCGGGCGAACGACGTGGCCAGCGTCAGGTTCACCGGCGTGGCGAACGCGCGCAGGCGGCCCGAGAAGTACGCGTCCAGCTCCCTTCGCACCGGGTCGAGCCGGCGCGCGTCCGGCCCGATGAACGTGCCCACATGCCTCGTGATCAGCTCGAACACATTGTTCTCAGGCTCGAAGCTGCACGCCACGATGCCCTTGCCCGTCACCGCGAGGACCAGCCTGCCGACGGCGCCGTCATAGGTGCCGAAGGCGATGTCAGGTGGTGTCTCACCTCGATAGGTGTTGGAGGTCACGCGCAACAAGGCATCGAGATCACCACTCGACATGGCACCCACCCTCCCACCCACCGAGAATCGCCGTGACCGCAGCGTATCGGACGGATCGCCCGACGCACTCACCCTGCCACGGGCACTATGGAGGAGTGGGGGACGAATGGGCCGGGAGTGACGACGAGATAGCTCGTGCTGCGCTCGCCTGTTCGCCCAACGCCGTCATGGTCGTCGACCGGGATCAGAGCGTGCTGGTCTGGAACGAGGCGGCCGAGCGGCTGTTCGGGTGGACGGCGGAGGAGATGCTCGGGCGCCGGGCGCCGATCGTGCCGGGCGAGCTCACCGCCGAGCACAACGCCGTGCTCGAACGCGTACGCACCGGAGGCCAGGTCTCGGTCCGTACCAAGCGCTTACGCAACGACGGGACCGTCCTCGACGTGCGGGTCGACATCAGCGCGCTGCGCCTGGGCAGCGCCGTGGCCGGATACGTCTGCGTGCACCATCTCGCGCGGGCCGACGAGCTGGCCAGGAACCGCATGGCCCGCAGGGCGCAGCTGGTGCGCAGGCTGACCGACGTGGTCGGCGACATCAACTCCGAGCTGGAGCTCTCCGCCGTGCTCGACCGGATCTCGGCCAGCCTCACCGAGCTCACGGGGGCGGACGCGGGCGGGTTCGTGCTGATCGAGGGCGATCGGCTACGCCTGGTCAGCACGTACCAGCTGCCGGACGCCATCAGAGGCACTACCACGGACCTGCGCACCAGCCTCGTGGACAAGCTCTTACGCACCGGCAAGACCGTCCTGCTGCAGTCGGACGGGCTGGACGACCTGGTGTGGGCGCGGCTGAACGGCCTGCACACGATCGCGCTCGGCCTGGCCGCCGTCGGCGGGCGTCCGTACGGGGCCCTGTACGCGTTGTTCGCCGAGAGCACGCCAGGACACCTCGAACTGGAGCTGCTGGAACTGCTGGCCGGGCACGCGGGCATCGCCGTCGGCAACGCGGTCGCCTACCAGGAGGCGATCCGGCAGCGGGCGCACGAGCAGGCCGTCTTCGACGCCAGCGCCGACGGCATCGCCGTGCTCGACGAGGCCGGCCGCGTGGTGCGGTGGAACCCGGCCGCCGCCGAGCTCACCGCGTTCTCCGCCGAGGCCGTCATCGGCGGGCCGCCGCCGTTCCCGCTGCCCAAGCCGGGCGAGAAGGTCACGTTCCAGATGGAGACCGGGCGTTGGCTCGACGTCGTGAGCGCACGGGTCGAGGAGACCGGCGAGGTGGTCATCGACTTCCGTGACGTGACCACGGCCAAGGAGCTCGAGGAGGCCAAGGACCTGTTCCTCGCCACGACCAGCCACGAGTTGCGTACACCGATCACGATCGTGCGCGGGTTCGCCAGCACGCTCGACAGGCGCTGGGACAAGATGAGCGACCCGGAGCGCCGCTCGGCCGTCCACACGATCGCCGAGCGGGCCAGGTCGCTGGGTGACCTCATGGACCACCTGCTGCTCGGCGCCAGAGCGGGGGCGGAGGAGCTGAAGGTACGGATCGAGGCGTTCGACCTGGCCGAGCGGATCGACGCGGCCACCCTGGGGCTGCCCGCGCTGTCGGACAAGCACCGGGTCGAGGTGGTCATCGGCGACGGGCTGCCGTCCGTGCTGGGTGACGCGCTGGCCACGGACATCGTTCTGGGGCAGCTGCTGGAGAACGCGTTCAAGTACTCGCCCAAGGGCGGATTGATCAGCGTGGCGGCCTGGCCTGAGGACGACAACGTCGTCGTGGTCGTGGACGACGAAGGGGTGGGGATCGCGCCGCCTGACCGGGAGCGTATCTTTGAGAGGTTTGTCCAGGTGGACAGCGGCGACCGGAGAAGGTTTGGTGGAGTAGGGCTCGGTCTTTACATCGTCCGCAGTCTCGCGAGGGCCCAGGGGGGAGACGTGAGCGCCCACCCGCGACCTGGAGGAGGGACGAGAATGCGGCTCCTGCTACGAGCTGTTTCCCCTATCGGATCCGACACACCGATGCGGTAACGAGGTGGTCACAGTTGCGCTGATCTATCGTCCAATGTGCACAAGCTGTGATCGAGATGCGGTTTCTGGGATCGAGTAACGGGGCATTTCGGTCGTACCGGGGAGTGTTCCCGTGGGGGGCACAGGGAACGGGGAGGTGGGTGTGTCAAGCGTGGTGCTGCTGCCGTACGCGCCGTCCAGCGTCGCCGTTGCCCGCCAGCGCCTGAGCACTGAGCTGCAGGACAGCGGGGTTTTTTCGACGGCGATCGACGACGCCGTGCTGGTGGTGAGCGAGCTGCTGAGCAACGCGCTTAGGCACGCGCACCCCCTGCCGTCGGGCATGGTGAGGGTGGCCTGGCTGCGGAGTGACGATCACATCGAGGTGGCGGTGAGCGACGGGGGCGCGGCGACCGAGCCGCGGGCCGGCCGCCCGACCCTCTCCTCGCTCGGGGGTCGGGGGCTCGGCATCGTGGAGTACGTGGCTGAGAGCTGGGGGGTCCGGCACGACGGCGACACGACAACGGTGTGGGCCATCCTGCCCGCCCCTCATGCGTCGATGAACGGGCAGGTCAAGACCCTCAAAGAGGCCGGGTAGCGAGCACTGCCCGTTCGCCCGCGGCCCACGCCGTGGAGACGAGCAGGTAGAGCGCGGCCGCGAGCGGAAGCACCAGCGCGGCGAGCACGGAGCCGTACGGCATCAACGGGAGGACCTTCCTCAGCAGCTCCGGTTGGTCCTCCGCCACCTCGATACTCCTGGCGGAGAGCCACGCCACCGCCGCGACCAGCGCGATGACCAGAACAAAGACCAAAACCGGCGTGCTGACCAGACCGTAATTAGCCACCATGCCCGCTACCTGCTGGCCCAGTGGAGCCCCGAACAGGTCATGGCCGACCAGCGCGCTCGGATGCGTGGCCACCCGGTACATCAGCCACATGAACGGCAGCTGCGCCAGCATGGGCAGGTATCCGGCGAAGGGCGAGGTGCCTTCCTTGGCGAAGAGCGCGGACGTCTCCCTGGACAGGCGCTCAGGGTTGCGCGCGTGGCGTTTTTGCAGCTCGCGCAGCTTGGGGGCGAGCCGTGCGCGGATCTTCATCGCACGGTCCCTGCGTACGTTCAGCGGCAGCAGCATGAGCCGTACGGCCAGCGTGAACAGCACGATCCCGAGCGCTGCGCTGCCCCCGGACATGTTGACGACCAACGTGACAAGAGAATCGATCATGAGCCCTACTCCGAGTATTCGAGTGGATCAGGGCTCACCCGTCTCGTTCGAGGAGCCCCGCTTGATGGTCGAAGCGGGGCATGCTCAAGGAGCTCGTGGACGCGAGCGGCCTGCCGCGTCCGGGTCACGCTGGCGCTGGAAGGCCGTGCGGCGCGCGTAGGTCAGCGGAAAGCTCGGCGACTCCCCACTGAGAACGGGCAGCAACATGGCTGCCCACGTGGCCAGCAGCAGGATCGCCACCATGGTGATCCCGACCAGCCACGGGTCGAACAGGAAGGACGTCAACTCGATCGCGAGGACTTGCCCACCACGGTCACCGCGACGAATACCAGCAAGGCGACCACGCCGATGATCAGGGCGACCTTGAGCAGGCCCATCACCATCGGCAGCAGGAAGTTGAACAGCACGAAGAGACCCAGCAGGGTCCCTATGACGAGCATCACGACTCTACCCATGCAGCCCACCGTACGTCCTCCGGCCATGATCCGCGAGGCTTACGAACCAATGACGTGCGTGACACTTCCCCGCGCACCAGCCGTACCGTGAAAGCGTGAACACCCGCATCCTGGTCGTCGATGATGATCCGACCGTTTCCGAGGTCGTCGCGCGGTATCTGGAACGTGACGGGCACGAGGTCGAATGCGTCGGCGACGGCGTGGAGGCGTTGCGCAGGGCGCTGGCCAATCCGCCGGACCTCATGGTGCTCGACCTGATGCTGCCCAAGATCGACGGGCTGCAGGTGTGCAGGAAGCTCAGGGAGCGCTGGCCCGTACCGGTGATCATGCTGACCGCGCTCGGCGAGGAGATCGACCGGGTGGTCGGGCTGGAGACGGGGGCCGACGACTACGTGACCAAGCCGTTCAGCCCGCGCGAGCTGGCGCTGCGCGTGCAGTCCGTGCTGCGGCGGGCCCGCGGCGCGTCCGTCACCGCTGGGACCGGCGTGCTGCGGGACGAGGACCTGGTGGTGGACGTGGGAGCTCATGAGGTACGGCTGCGCGGGGACGAGGTGATGCTGACGGCTCGGGAGTTCGATCTGCTGGCCTACCTCATGCGCAATCCGCGGCAGGCCTTCAGCCGCTCCGCGCTGCTCAACCAGGTGTGGGGGTGGTCGTTCGGCGACTCCTCCACCGTGACCGTGCACGTACGGCGGCTGCGGGAGAAGATCGAGGCAGATCCGACCGAGCCGCGGAGGATCGTCACGGTGTGGGGGGTCGGGTACCGGTACGAGCCCCTGGAGGGCGGTTCCTGATGGTGCGGGCCGGCGAGCTGCTCACGGTCGTGGCCGTCACCGCGGGGCTCGGCCTGGTGATCGCGCTGCTCGGCGTCTGGGTGATGGGGCGGCTGCGCACCAGGTCCATCGGGGTGATGCTGGCCGTGGTCGTGGTGGTCGCCGTGGCGGCGACGCTGGCTGGGGTCGTGGCCATCATCATGAAGATGATCATTGGGGGTCCCGTCAAGGACTTCGTGCTGAGCGTGGTGGCCGTGGGCGGGCTGGTCGGGCTCGGGGTGGCGTTCGTGCTGGCCAGGCGGGTGGTGCGGGAGAGCAGGAGGCTGGTGTCCGCCGTGCGGGCCGTGCCGTTCGCGGCGCCGCAGGGGCTGCCGGCCGAGCTCCAGACGATCGCGAACACCCTGGAGGAGGCGTACGCGCGGGAGCGGGCACTCGAGGGGGCGCGGCGGGAGCTCGTCGCGTGGGTGAGCCACGACCTGCGTACGCCGCTGGCCGGGATGCGGGCCATGGTCGAGGCGCTGGAGGACGGGGTGGTGTCGGACCCGCCGACGGTCGCTCGCTACCACGGGCAGATCAAGCTTGAGGTGGAGCGGCTCTCGGCGATGGTGGACGACCTGTTCGAGCTGTCGCGGATCCACGCGGGGGCGCTGCGGCTCTCGCGGTCGCGCATCGGGCTGGCCGACCTCGTGGCCGACACGCTCGCCGGGGCCGAGCCGCTCGCCAGGGCCAAGGGCGTGGTTCTCACTGCGGAGGCTTCGGCGTCCGTGCCGGTGGAGGCCGACGCCGGGGCGTTGGGGAGGGCGCTGCGGAATCTCGTGGTCAACGCCATCCGGCACACGCCATCGGATCGGACCGTAGTGCTGCGGGCCGGGGTGGATGACGAGGGAATGGCTTGTTTGTCGGTTACGGATTGTTGTGGGGGGATTCCTGAGGAAGACCTGCCTCGGGTGTTCGAGGTGGCCTTCCGGGGAGAGGCTGCTCGTACCCCTGCCGCGGGCGGTGGGGCAGGGCTGGGACTGGCCATCGCGCAGGGGATCGTGGAGGCGCACGACGGGGTGATCGGGGTGGTCAACGACGGCCCGGGCTGCCGGTTCGAGATCCGGCTTCCGCTGGTCGGCGGTTTCGGCGGCTGACCTCCCGTATCTCCCCGTCTCAGGCGCTCTCGGGGAGTGCCGTCTCTGGTGGTGTTGTTTCGGGTGGTGGTGCTTCCGCTGCTTCCCTGGCCCCGAACGACTCCGACATTGCCCGAAATGTCGGGCAAGGCCAGCGCCACATGCAGCTCCGGCACCGCAGGATCGGGTGGGCGGCGTCGCTGGTGATGCCTCCCGCGTCCCTCGGCTGATGGAGATCCAGCAGCCTCAGCCCGAGCTCCAGGAACCTGAGCAGATCAGTGCGGGCACCCGCCACGAAGTCGAGATCCTCGATCGCGAGCCGGGTGCGGATGGGGACGTAGCCTTCGCGGTTCACCAGGCTGCGGAGGCGTTCTGCTTCTTCATGCCATGACGTGGCCTTCTCTGTGCGGATGAGGATGGTCTCCAGGCGCTCCCGGAGTCCTTGACGCTGAGGATCTTCAGGTTTGTCTGCTTTCATCGACGCGGGGCCCGCCGGCCGTGCCCCAGCCCCTCCTTCTCCATGAGGCCGCGCTGGTTCTGGTATCACGTTGTCAAGCTTCGCGTACTCTCCGTTTCCATGGAGCCCAAACGGAGGACAAAAACCTGTGGTTCCCCTATCGGCGTGAGAACGTGACCGGAAGCCTCCGCGCCGCTAGCCTGCCCATGTGGAGCTCAAGGTCTCGACTCGATCACATGCCGGGTCAGCACTCGTTGCCATCACCGGAGAAATCGACCTCTACACGGCGCCTCACCTGCAGACCGAGTTCACTCGGCTGCTGAAGGAGGGGCCCAGCCGGGTGGTCATCGACATGTCCGCCGTGGATTTCTGTGACTCCACGGGGATGAATGTGCTGTTGTCGGCACTCAAACGGATGAAGGAGCAGGGAGGGGCGCTCGAGGTGGCCGCCCCGCGTCCTGCCGTACGGAAGATTCTGCAGGTCACCGGGCTCGACTCGGTGTTCACCGTGCACGATGAGGTGCCGCAGGAGTTCCTCATAACCGAGGGATCATGACATTATCCGTGCGCGTCCGCCTGCGCGGACTCGTGTCGGCGCGGCCTCCGGTCGGCGGCGTGCCGCGTTGAAGTGCGGATGTCGGCTACGGTGGCGATGGTGACCTGGACAGGGCCATCGGCGCCGGTCGGCCCGCGCTCGGGACGCCGGTGGCGCTCGGGTGGGGGCCACACTTCGGACGCCGGTGGCGCTCGGGTGGGGGCCACACTTGGGACGCCGGTGGCGCTCGGGTGGGGGCCGCGCTCGGGACGTCAGTGGCGCTCGGGTGGGGGCCGCGCTCGGATGTCGGCCATTTTGCTCGCCCGGCCTCGGGAGGGTGTCGTGTACGGAGGTGATGCTCGATGAGTGGTGACGGCGACACAGCGGTCGTCATACCGGCCGTCAACGAAGCCGATCGCATCGCGGCCACCGTCACGGCAGCCGCGAACCTGCCCGGCGTGGATCTGGTCGTGGTCGTGGACGACGGCTCGACGGACCAGACCGGCAGGGTGGCGCGCGCGGCGGGAGCCCGGGTGGTGCGGCACAGCCGCAACAAGGGCAAGGCCGCCGCGATGGAGACAGGAGCGGAGGCAGTCCGCCTCCTGGACGAGGACCGCAGCCCTCGCCACCTCCTCTTCCTGGACGCCGACCTGGGCGAAACGGCCCGCGCCGCCGCACCTCTCATCGAGCCCGTACGCGCGTCCAAGGCCGACATGACCATCGCGGTCTTCGCGACGAGGGTGAAGCTGGGCGGCCACGGCTTAGTCGTACGCCTCTCGAAAGAGGGCATCCGCCGAGCCACCGGCTTCGAGCCCGTCCAGCCCCTCAACGGCCAGCGCTGCCTCACCAGAGCCGCCTTCGAAGCCGCGCGTCCGCTGGCGCACGGGTTCGGGGTGGAGACGGCGCTGACGATCGACCTGTTGCGCAAGGGGTTCCGGGTCGTGGAGGTCGAGGTCGAGATGGCCCACCGTGCCACGGGGACGGACTGGCGGGCACAGCTCCATCGAGCCAGGCAACTCCGGGACGTGGCGCGAGCCCTGGCCACCAGGGAGCCGCTTATCGCCCAAAATCTCGACAAACTTCGGCTCAATCGCTGACCATCTCCGCCTTTTGGACATCGAGCTGATCAGCCGACTGGGAAATGCGGGGCGGCTTCGTTCCCTGTGGCCGTTCCCTGTGCCGGATGGCGTCACTTCCGGCCGCACCTCGGGCCGGGCGGTTTCACTTCGCGACCGTGCCGTGGAGCCCCTGTGCTCGGGCTCCACGACACCCGGTTCAAGCGCCGACGGACGCCATGCTGCCGGCGCCAGGCGCAGTCACGGCCGTCCTCGGCGGCCACCCCGGCTTGCGCCCCAGGCCCGACGATTTGCCGCAATCCCCAGGTCAGGGTCGGTGATCCTCAGCTCGGGCAGCCTCTGCGGTCCTGAGCTCGAAGTCCACGATCGGGCAGCTCAGGCTCCGTGATCCACAGAGGCCATGGCCCGATCCGAGTTATCCACAGGAATGCCTCGCCCGTCCGAAGCCGCCTTGCGAGTGTGCTGGAATTTGCCGGTGACTTCGGAGAAGCGGTTCGAAAAGGCACGCGGCCGGCTCGCGGGGCCGGCCACGGCGGCGATCGGCGCCTCGATCCTGCTGACGATCACCATAGGCCTCCTGGGCCCGTCGCCGATGGTCCCCGCCCTGACCGGCCCGAGCTGGCACCCGCCGTACTCTCTTGACGTCCACCCCGAGCCTCACCTGGTGGTGGCTCTTGCCGCGGCCGCGCTCATCCTGGGCGGCCTCGGCGTCCTGGCCGCTCTCGCCCTGGTCCGCGACGCCAGCGCGTCCCCCCACTCACGGGAAGGCGAGGCAGGCACCCGAAGGGGCCGCCTGCGATTGCCCAGCGCCCGCATCCTCGTGCTCACGGGCTGCGTGACCGCGGCAATCCTCGCGTTCCTGCCTCCTTCCGGATCCGGCGACCACCTCAACTACGCCGCCTACGGTCGCATGGTGACGCTCGGCCTGAGCCCGTACACCCATGGCGCGGTCGACCTGCCGGGCGACCCCATCGCCGACGCGGTCGAGGATCCGTGGCGCGAGGAGCCCAGCGTGTACGGCCCCGTGGCAACGGCCCTGCAAGCGGTGGCGAGCTGGATCGGCGGCGACTCGCTCCGCCTGACGATATTCGTGCTGGCCCTGTTCAACGCCGCCGCATTCATCGTGACGGGCCTCCTCATCGACCGTTTCACCCGAGACGATCCCACCAGGCGGCTGAGGGCCGCTGTCCTGTGGACGGCCAACCCACTCCTGCTCTACCAGCTGGTGGCGGGCATGCATGTGGACACCCTCGCCATCGCCTGCATGGTCGCCGCTCTCCTGGCCAGAAACCGCCCCATGGGCTCCGGCGTCCTGCTCGGGCTGGGCGTGGCGATCAAGGTCAACGCCGGCCTGGTGGCGCTCGGCCCGGCCTGGGAGCTACGGCGACGACCCGCCCGCCTGGCCCTCATGGCGGTGTGCGCGCTCGTGGTGGTGGTCGCCGGATACGCGATCGTCGGTCCAGAGGCGATCGCCCCGATGACACGCACCAGCAAATCGATCTCCCACGTCTCGTTCTGGAAGCTCGTCCAGGGCTGGCTCCAGGCCATCGTGGGCACCGGCAGCGCTTACCGGGCGGAAATCCAGATCGGCTCCCTCCTCGTCCTCACGCTCACCGCCTGGTCCCTGCTCCGCCTGGCCTCCCGCTCCAGCCGGTCCAGCCGGCTCTCAGCGAGCGGACCGGGTAACGATGCTGTGGGGGAGGCGAGTAGCGGGGCCGCTAGTGGAGCGAGCGCCGAGGCTGTGGGCCAGGCGGGTAACGAGGTTGCGGATGGAGCGAATCGCCCCCCATCGGGGACGTCGAGCGAAGATGCAGACATGTTGGGCGTCGGCCGAAGCAGAGACATCGCGCGCCCGGCGAAGGACGGCGACGCGTCGAACGGGGTGATTCTGGGGGCCTCGCCTGGAGCCGGTGGGCTTGAGGCGCCGGTTGTGGCGGTGGGGCTGGTGGTGGCATACCTGTTCGCCACGCCGTACATCCTGCCCTGGTACGACGGCCTGGCGCTCGGCTTGCTGGCGCTGGTGACGGCCTCCGCGCTGGACGGGTTCGTGGTCGCGCACCTGCTGGTCCTGTCGCTCGCGTACCTCCCGGCGAGGGTGGTGGGGCAGCCACAGGACCTCGAGTGGCTGATGACCGTGCTCAGGCCTCAGCTCGCGTGGGCGCTGCTTGCCCTGACGGCGGCACTGATCCTGTGGGCTTGGCGAGCTGCAGGGCGCGAACGCAGGCCGCCAGCGTCAGCGGCACGGCCACCGTCAGGGCCATAGCGGGGATGGCGATGCCGGAGTCGTTCATCAGGAAGCCGACGAAGGCACACGTGAGAGCGCCGAAAAGACCTGCCCGGAGCGTCGGAGCCAGGTGGTACGCCTGGCCGAGGGCCGAGGCGCCCCAGCGCGATGGGCGGGCGAGCACCAGGAAGAGGAAGGCCAGCGCGACCAGCGAGAGGAGGGTCAGTGACCAGTTTCCGATGGTTACGCCGATCATGGCACTGAACTTGCGCCCGACGACCGTCCACGCCTGACCGTCGATGATCTGCTGCACGAAGTTGCCCAGGTGAGTCCGCTGGTCATCGGGACGCAGCCAGTCGACGACGGAAAGGGTGCCCACCAGCACGGCTCCCACCAGGCCGACGAGCAGCAGCCTCAGCAGGGACACACGCTTGCCGGAAAGCAGTATGAGGAAGACCGACAAGCCGATCACGAACGCCGGCACGCCGCCGAAGTCCGCCCCCCACGAAGGCCACCCGTCCGCGAAGACCGCGACCCCTCCGTACACCGCGCACACCCCGACGACCACGACCCTGGACACACCCCTGCCGAGCAACCACTGGGCCACCCCGGCCAGCCCGAGGATGGTGCCTGTGGCGTAGACGGCGAAGGCGATGTTGCTGAAGCCGTAGAAGCGTCCTCCGGTGACGGGCTCGTAGCCGGTCACGGCGTTCACCTGGAGCTTTGAGCCCGTCATGACGTCGATGAGGAGGGCCAGGGAGGTCACGGCGGCGACCACGCTGAGCGGGCCCAGCACATGAGCCCGCCACGGTCCGGCGAAGGCCAGGGCGGTGACCAGACCGGCGATGGCCAGGATCGTCACGATCACCGAGAGCATCGGCACCGGCATCGTCCACCACGGCACCAGCTGGGCCAGGAACGTGGAGACGGCGATGGCCCCGCTGACCACCGCGACGATCTGGACGGCTTTGAGGAGCTTTGAGGCGCTCGCGATGTCGGTGGGCGACGGGGTGGCGGTTGTGGTGCTGGCGTTGTCGTCGGGTGAGGCGGCGGGAGTTGTGGTGCTCGCGAAGTCGGCCGGTGAGGGGGCCGGGGCAGAGGTGTCCGCGAAGTCGGCTGATGAAGGGGTGTCAGTGGTGGGCGGAAAGGTGCCCTCGGAGGTGTCGGACGCGAGGGTTGAACGGTTGGGGGAGCGGCGGCGGCGCAGGGCCAGGGCGGCGAAGGCGTAGAAGAGGAGCTGGACCGTCACCAGGACGGTGAAGAACGGGCCGCGTACCTCCCGGAGCACCTGGCTGGCCAGGTCACCGTCCGCCAGCTCCGTCACCGTGTCGGCCGGTGTTGCGGAGGTGGGGCCGTTGGGCTGCCAGGCGCGTCCGACCACCTGGCGCGGGGCGGGGAGGCCGAGGAGGTGGATGGTGGTGGCGGTGAGGTCGGTGATCGTGACCAGCGCGTCTTGGCGGGTGGAAGTGGCCGTCAGGTAGCCGTGGCCGTACGGCTGGCCGTTCGGGGACTTGGCGATCGCCACGTGGAGGTGGGCGTTCGGGGACACGTCCGAGACGCCTGCCAAGAGGACGGTGGTGTCGGCGGGCAGCTTGGCGATCAGGGCGCCGAGCTGGCGGTCTGCGCGGGTCGCGGCCTCCTGGCGGGCTGCGGTCGGCAGTGGGGTGGGGACGCCGTACTCGTCCAAGGGCTGCTTGGTCCAGGCGGTGGCCAGGTCGGCGACCTCCATGATGATCAGGTTGTACGGGGTCAGGTCGCCGACGGCGTCGGGGATGGGAGCGTATTTGGCGATATTTCCGGACTTGTCGGCCGCAGCGAGGGCGGCGCCGGGGCCCACGGCGGCGACCTTGCCTCCGTTGTCCGTCACCAGCTGGCCCAGGGTGCCGAGCTGGGCGTCGTATCCGGTTTCGGATTGGTACGCGGTCAGGGTCTGCCAGTCCGGGATCTTGGCGGCTTCTCCTGAGAGTTGTGGGGCGGGCGCTTGAGGGCAGCCCTTGCCCGCCGTGCCCGCCCGCTGGCCTGCTGAGATGGTCAGCCAGCCCGCTGTGGGGCAGGTGGTGCCGCGGTCCGGGGGCGGTACGGCGCGCGTCGAGAGGGAGCCGGAGGTGCCCTGGCTGACGAGTGACCACAGGTTGGGGGTTCGCGACGGGTCCAGGTCGCTCCATTCGAGGCCTGGTATGCCGATGAGGGCAACGCGCGCCGCCTGAGCGACCTGTCCCTGGGCGGCCGGCGCGGATCGTCCTCCGGCGGCTGGTCGGGTGTTGGTGGCTGGCGCGCCGGTCTGGAGGGTGGCCTTTGTGGCTGCTCTGGGCGGTGTGGTGAGGGATGTCGTGGCGGCCGCTGGCGATGGGATGAGGCACATCGCGGCGGCCATGCTGAGGATGAGCGCGGCCAGGGTCCGCCCGCTCGCCCAAGCGGCGAGGGTTCGTCTGCAGGCCCATGCGGCGAGGGCCTGCCTGCTCGCCCACGCAGCGAGGGTCCGCCTGCCTCGAGTGGCGAGGGCCTGCCCGCCTGCCGGAGCGGCGCTGGCTCCCGTGCTCCCCTGAGCGGCGAGGGCGTGCTTCGGAGTTGGCGCCGCGAGAGCTGGCTCGAGTGTTGGCGTGGCGAGGGCCGGCCTGAGGGTTGATGTGATGGGGGTCGGCTTGAGCGGGGGGACCGGGGCGGGGCTGGTGGGCGTCGCTGGGGTGCCCTTATAGGCCGATGTTGCGCTAGGTGTGTCTGTTGCCGTGAAAGGGGCAGGCGCATGCCGTCCGTCGTGCTCGCCGTACCGGCTGGGCATGGCATGTGGCATTTACAGAACCCCCAGTGATTGCCCTCGATCAACTACAGCCAAGGTAACGTGCCACATCGTGACAAGTGGCGAGGTGCAGGTGATACGGCGGCAGTGGTGGGCGTGGGCGGTCGTGGTGCTCGTGGTCGCCGCGGCCGTGGCGCCCTTGGTGCACATGTGGCTCACCAATCCCGACGATCAACGCCTGGTCGACCTCGACGTTTACCGTACCGGCGGGCAGATGCTGCTCGAGGGCCGGTCGGTGTACGACTACGTCACGCCCGCCCCGCAGCTGTTGCCTTTCACCTATCCTCCCATCGCGGCGATGCTGGCCGTGGCGCTGGCGAAGATGTCCTGGGGGACCGCCCAGTGGGTCTGGACGGCCGGGATCTTCGTGGCGCTGGCCGTGACCGTGGGGTTCGCGTTCAGAGAGGTCCTGCGGAGAGAGGCGCTGCGGCAGTACGTGCCGTGGGTGTTCGCGCTGCTCATGGTGGCCTGCGCGTACCTGATGCCGATCAGGGACCAGGTGCGGTTCGGTCAGGTGGACATCCTGCTGGTCGCGTTGTGCCTGGCCGACTGCGTGGCCAGAAAGCCCTGGTGGCCTCGTGGGTTCCTGATCGGCCTGGCCACGGCCGTGAAGCTCACGCCGGGTGTCTTCCTGATCTACCTGCTCGTCACGCGGCAGTGGCGGACGTTCTCCATGGCGGCTTTCACGACGGCGGTGCTGACGTTGCTGCCGTTCGCGGTGATCCCGCGGGACGCGGCCGGCTTCTGGTTCTCGGCGCTGCTCGATCCCGGACGGGTCGGCGCGAACGCGGCCACCACCAACCAGTCGATCCGCGGCATGTTGCTCCGCCTCTACATGCCCGATCTGGCGACGTCCCTGATCTGGATCGTGGTGGTGGCCGTGGTCGCGTGGTACGGGTTCCGCGGCGCGCGGGACGCGTACAAGGCGAACGACCACATGACCGCGGTCGCGCTGGTCGGGCTGATGGCCGTGCTGCTCTCCCCGGTCGCCTGGATCCACCATCTGGCCTGGGTGGTCGTGGTGCTCGGAGCGATCGTGGGGGACGGGCGCGATCCGGTCAGGCTGAGGGTGGCGGCGGGCGTCTGGCTGTACTACGTGGTGCCCGTCCCTTGGTGGGGGGTCTCGCTGAAGGCGGCCGACATCCCGGGGGTCAGCCTGGTGCTGGGGAAGATCGTCCAGAACGGGTTCGGGCTGGGGGCGCTGGCTCTCGTGTGGATGTTGGTGTCCTGGTTGCCGAAACGCCGCAAGATCACATGACCGAACCATTACTCTCTGTGCCGTGCTCGTTACCACATGGGTGATCGTGGGCGTCGTCGCCGGGGTGAGTGGCGTCTTCATCGGGTATAGGGCGCTCCAGCAGGCCAGAGCGGTCGTGGAGGACTGCCAGCGGATGCTCTCCCGGCAGATCAGCGACGGCATGGGGGATCTCAAGGCCATCAGGGACGTGGCCGTCTGCCGGTACGACGCGCTCTCCGAGATGACCGGGCGGCTGTCGTTCTCGGTGGCGATGATCAACGGGCTCGGTGACGGCATCGTGCTGACCTCGATCAACGGGCGGAGCGAGACACGTACGTACATCCGGCCCGTGGTGGGCGGGAAAGGGCGGGAGCCGCTGTCGCCGGAGGAGGAAGAGGCGGTGCGGGCGGCCAGGCTGGGGCTCGGGCCGATGATCCCGTCCCGGGCTTCGGAGCCGCTGTAGACACGCTCCGCGCCGAAAGGGCACATGGGCGGTCCACCTGCGGATACTCTTGATACATGCCCAGACTCGCCTATCTCGGACCGGAAGGGACCTTCACCGAAGAGGCCCTGCGGCTCCTCGACCCGACGGCCGAGCGTCTGCCCTGCGCGACCGTGAGCGCCGCGCTCACCGCCGCCCGCGCCGGCGACGCCGACGGCGCCGTCGTGCCGCTGGAAAACTCCATCGAGGGCGCGATCACCACGACACTCGACGAGTTCGCCTGGGGCGAGCCGTTGCTGATCACGGCCGAGCTGCTGCTGCCGGTGCAGTTCTCGCTGCTGGCCAGGCCCGGCACCGAGATCCCGCACATCAAGCGGGTCTACACGCATCCCGCGGCCATCACCCAGTGCCGCGCCTTCGTCGCGCGTGAGTTGCCCGAGGCCGTCGTGGTGGCCGCTCCTTCGACCGCTGCGGCGGCCCAGGAGGTCTCGCTGCCCGGCTCGCCGTACGACGCCGCCATCGCCGCCCGCATCGCCGGAGAGCACTACGGGCTGGTGCAGCTGGTCGCCGACATCGGCGACAGGTCCGACACCGTGACCAGGTTCATCAAGGTGAGCCGCCCGGGCACACTGCCCGAGCCGACCGGTTCCGACCGCACCACGCTGGTCGTCTTCCTCGCCGACGACCACCCGGGCGCGCTGCTGGAGATGCTGACGGAGTTCTCCGTGCGCGGGGTCAACCTGACGCGCATCGAGTCGCGGCCGACCGGCGACGGCATCGGGCGCTACTTCTTCCACTTCGACTTCGAGGGCCACATCGCCGACGCCAGGGTCGGGGAGGCCATCGCCGGGCTGCACCGCATCTGCGGCGAGGTGCGCTTCCTCGGCAGCTACCCGCGGGCCGACGGGATCGCGCCGCAGATCAAGCGGGGCACGTCCGATCCCGAGTTCGCCGAGGCGGGAGACTGGCTCGCGCGCATCCGCGCAGGCAAGGTCTGAGACGCTGCGGGACGCGCTCCCATGCGAGAGCGCGTGTACGCGGTAATCCGGGGGCGAGTTGCTGCCGCGCGCCGGTAGCCTTTGGCTTGTGATTGACCTGCGTACCCTTCGTGAGGATCCCGACCGGCTACGGGCGTCGCAGCGTGCCCGCGGTGAGGACGACTCCGTCGTCGACACGCTGCTCGAGCTCGACGAGCGCCGTCGATCCGCGCTGACCTCGTTCGAGTCCATGCGCGCCGAGCAGAAGAGCATGGGCAAGTCGGTCTCCAAGGCGCAGGGCGAGGAGAAGGCCGCGCTGCTCCAGCGCGCCAAGGATCTCGCGAGCCAGGTCAAGGCGGCCGAGGTGGAGGCGGAGAAGCTCGGGGCCGAGCTCGACGAGCTTCTTCAGGCGGTGCCCAACATCGTCGAGGAGGGTGCGCCGGAGGGCGGCGAGGACGACTATGTCGTGCTCGAGACGTACGGCGAGCCTCGGGTGTTCGACTTCGAGCCCAAGGACCACCTGGAGCTGGGCGAGGCGCTCGGCGCCATCGACATGGAGCGGGGCGCCAAGGTGTCCGGCTCGCGGTTCTTCTTCCTCAAGGGTCTCGGCGCCCGCCTGCAGCTCGGCCTGCTCAACATGGCCATGCAGCAGGCCATCGAGGCCGGGTTCACGCCGATGATCACGCCGGTGCTCGTCAAGCCGGAGACCATGCAGGGCACCGGCTTCCACGTGGCCCACGACAAGGAGATCTACCGCCTCCCCGAGGACGACCTCTACCTCGTCGGCACGTCGGAGGTGTCGCTGGCCGGATACCACGCCCAGGAGATCCTCGACGGCGGCGAGCTGCCGCTGCGCTACGCGGGCTGGTCGTCGTGCTTCCGCCGCGAGGCCGGCTCGTACGGCAAGGACACCAGGGGCATCATCCGGGTCCACCAGTTCGACAAGGTCGAGATGTTCTCCTACGTGCGTCCCGAGGACGCCCACGAGGAGCACCTGCGCCTGCTCGCCTGGGAGAAGGAGATGCTGGCCAAGATCGAGGTGCCGTACCGGATCATCGACACGGCGGCGGGCGACCTCGGCATGTCGGCGGCCCGCAAGTTCGACTGCGAGGCGTGGATCCCCACCCAGGGCCGTTACCGCGAGCTGACCTCGACCTCCAACTGCACGGAGTTCCAGGCACGCCGGCTCGCCGTCCGCTACCGCGACAAGGACGGCAAGCCGCAGCACGTGGCCACGCTCAACGGCACGCTGGCCACCACGCGCTGGATCGTCGCGATCCTGGAGAACCACCAGCAGGCCGACGGCTCGGTGGTGGTTCCCAAGGCGCTGCGGCCCTACGTGGGGCTCGACGTGCTGGAGCCGTCCAAGTAAGCCCGGCGGGCGTCGTTCCTGACGAGGACGGCGCCCCCGAGCACCACGAGACCGGTCAGCAGCACGGCCAGCGCGACAGCGACCCAGTACGCGTCCGGGGTGCCCTGTGACCAGCCGTAGAAGGGCGTGTAGACGCCCGCGTACACGAGTGGTGCGGCCAGCGCCCCGACGGCCACGGGAACAGATCGCGCCCGGCCCGTCAACGCCAGCACGAAGCACACCACGCCGCCTGCCAGGGCCGCGATCATGCCGATGAGGGTCAGGACGGGTGCCATGTCCACGTCGGAATTCATCGACCACGTCGCCGTCCAGCCGGTGAGCGCGGTGAACACGCCCAGGGAGGCGGCAGCCGCGAAGCCCATGTATGCGCGGTTGAACTTGCTCAGCCCCGCTCCGACGCCGCCGAACAGCATGCACGCGGCCAGGAAGAGGGCGACGTTGCGCTCCGGGGACAGGTCCACCGCGTCGATCTCCGGCGAGCCTGGCCAGCCGACTCGCCGCCATTCGCCGGACACGTCGCGGACCAGGATGCCGTCCACGCCGTTCGCGACGACCACGACGTGCCCGCCCGGACGGGCCTGCACGGCCAGCGCCATTGAGGCTCGCCCGTCCCCCCGCGAGTACCGCCTGTTGAGCCGCTCGTAGTCATCCCCGGTCAGTGCCCACGACGGGCCCCACGTCTTGCCGCCGTCGTCGGACTGCTCGATGGCCATCCGGTTAGGCACCACCTGATAGCACCGCGTTGCGTGCATGGGCACACAGGCGGCGCTCTGGAGGGGCCTCTTCTCTTGCGACCAGGCGTCGCTCTCCGACCAGGTGACCCCGCCGTCCTCTGAGATCCGTGCGAAGCCGTCCCGCACGTGGACGATGATCCGGTCTCCGTCCACCTCGACGGAACTGGCATGGGGCATGGGCGCGGCCGAGGTGGCGGTTACGGCGAGCACGGCCAGCGGCATCGTGACGATGACCCGCCACCGGGTGGAGTCCGACTCCAGGCTGCGGCGCCGTACCCACCAGGCCAGGGCGAGCGCAGGCAGGGCGAGGAGGTCCGTGGGATCGGCCAGGACGCGCGATGGACCCGCCACGAGGGTCCAAGCATGGGAAGCCAGCTCAGCGCCCGTCTCCGTGGCCTTCACGAGCGTGAAGAGCACTCCGGTCAGTACGGTCGCCGCCAGGTCGGCCCGTCGCCAGAAGAGCAGCGCCACCAGCGCGGGCGCCACGACGAGTCCCGCGACGTCGCTGAGCTTGCCCGTGACGAACCCGGGCCAGGCCTGCTTGAGGAGGTGGTCGTTGACGAAGAGCACGAAAACCCCGGCAACGGTCACGGGGTGACATAACCAGGCGTACCTCATGTAGAGGTGGATGGCCGGGAAGCGGAGAAGGTTCGCGGCCGTGACCAACCTGGAACAAGCAAAAGACCGAGGCCCGCTGGAAGCGAACCCCGGTCTGTCTCGCTGCTACAGGTCAGATGGCTCGGACCTGAGAGGCCTGCGGCCCCTTCTGGCCCTGCGTGATCTCGAACTCGACCCGCTGGCCGTCTTCAAGGCTGCGGTAGCCGTTGCCGACGATCTCGGAGAAGTGCACGAACACGTCCGGCGCACCGCCGTCCGGGGCGATGAAGCCGAAGCCCTTCTCGGCGTTGAACCACTTGACGGTTCCCTGAGCCATAAAAGCTCTCCCTCAGGATGTGAATCTATGGGACCCACACCTCGTGGGTCCCGGTGTGTCGTACAGCAAGCACCCGGGGTGGCTCAGACAAAGTCATGCTGGTTTTCACTACGGGATCAGCTAATACAACGCCATCACATCTAACACCATTCTGGCGCGTTGGTGTTCCCCTACCTACGAAGATTTCTGCCAGGCGACATCACCAGGCAAACTGGAACCTGTTATGCAGAGCCTTCCCACACCCCGTCTAGTGGCCACCGACCTCGACGGAACCGCGTTGCGCACCGACGGAACCGTGTCTCCCCGCACGGTCACGGCCTTCGGCAAAGTCGAGGAATCGGGAGCCGCGCTCGTGTTCGTGACGGGGCGCCCGCCCCGGTGGATGGGCGAGGTCGCGGGTGCCGTACGTCACCGCGGGCTCGCGATCTGTGCGAACGGAGCACTGATCTACGACCTCCATACCGAACGGATAGTTGAATCTCACCTGATCGCGGTGGACGTGCTTGCGGAAGTCGTCGATCAGCTAAGAGCGAACGTGTCCGATCTCGTATTTTCGGTCGAGTATGAAGTGGGTTTTGCGCATGAGTCCGATTTCCTGCTCGGTGGCTTGGACAAGCAGGCTCGAGCGGTACGCGTCGACTCCGTGACCACGCGTCCATGCGCGAAGCTGCTGGCCCTGCACCCCGCCATGGATGTGGACGAGCTACTGGCCACCGTGCACGAACTGGTGGGCCATCTGGTGACCGCGACCCACTCCAGTCGCAGGGGCCTGATCGAGATGAGCGCTCAGGGCGTGACGAAGGCGTCGGCCCTGGCGGCGCTCGCCGCGCAGCACCAGATCAAGCCTTCCGAGGCGATCGCGTTCGGTGACATGCCGAACGACCTGCCCATGCTGAGCTGGGCAGGCACGTCGTACGCGGTCGCGAACGCGCATCCGGCCGTGCTGGCGGCGGTCGATCATGTGACCGCGGCCAACGACGACGACGGCGTCGCGCAGGTGATCGAGCGCCTCTACGGATAGCTGCGTTGAGCGGCTGTCCGCAGCAGGCGCGTGCGCCGCTACAGGTAGGGGCCCGAGCCGCCGGGCGGCCGGTGCTGCTGGTCGTCGCCCGGCACGCCGGGCAGCGCCCTGCGCATCTGCTCCAACTGGGCACGGGCGGCCATCTGCTGCGCGAACAGCGTGGTCTGGATGCCGTGGAACAATCCTTCGAGCCAACCGACCAGCTGGGCGTGCGCGATCCGCAGCTCCGCCTCGCTCGGCGGCGCGCCGTTCTCCTCGGTGAACGGCAGCGACAGGCGCTCCAGCTCATCGACCAACTCCGGCGCCAGACCGTCCTCGAGCTCCTTGATGGAGGACTCGTGGATCTCCTTCAACCGCTTGCGGCTGGCCTCATCGAGGGGAGCCGCCCGGACCTCGTCGAGGAGCTGCCTGATCATGCTGCCGATGCGCATCACCTTGGCGGGCTGCTCGACCAGGTTCGTGACCGATCGATCATCTTCACCGCTATCGCCCTGGCCTTGGAAGTCAGGGCCCACCACCACGATGTGGGGGGTGTTGTTGTCCTCAGCATTCATAACACTCACCGTACTAGCAGGATCTTGCCTACGTGCTCCCCCGAATCCAACATTCGGTGCGCTTCGGCGGCGTCTGACATCGGGACTCTCGCGTGCACCACAGGACGCACCGCCCCCGCGCTGACGAGGGGCCATACGTTGTCCACGAGACTACGCACGATGACGCCCTTCTCGTCCACGGGACGCGAGCGGAGCGTCGTGCCGTGGACGGCGGCGCGCTTGGCGAGCAGGGCCCCCAGGTCGATCTCGGCCTTGCGACCGCCCTGCAGCCCGATGATCACCAGCCGCCCGCCGGTGCGGAGCGCCCGGACGTTTCCCGCGAGGTATTTGGCGCCCATGATGTCGAGGATCACGTCCGCGCGTACCTTGTCGGCGAAGTCCTCCTCGCGGTAGTTGATGACCTCGTCCGCCCCGAGCTGCCTGACGCGCTCGCCCTTGTCCGCCGTGCCCACGGTCGCGACGACGTGCGAGCCGAGCGCCTTGGCCAGCTGCACCGCGAACGTGCCGATCCCGCTGGCGCCGCCGTGCACCAGCAGCGTCTCGCCCTTGCGCAGCCGCCCGACCATGAAGACGTTGGACCACACCGTGCACGCCACCTCCGGCAGCGCGGCGGCCTCCACCAGCGGCACCCCGTCAGGCACCGGCATGACCTGCTGCCAGGGCACGGCTACGCGCTCAGCGTAACCGCCGCCTGCCAGCAGGGCGCAGACCTCGTCACCCGGCTTGAAGTGCTCGACGTCCGCGCCGACCTCGGCCACCACACCGGAGACCTCCAGCCCCGGGTACGGCGGCGCGCCGGGCGGCGGATCGTAAAATCCCTGTCTCTGCATGACATCGGCCCGGTTCACCGCCGAAGCGGCCACATCGATGAGCACGTCACCACGCTCGACACGCGGCTCCGGCACCTCTCGCCACACCAATACCTCGGGTCCGCCCGGCTCGGCGATCTCAATGGCTCGCATGCGAACTACGGTAGCTGGGCAAAGAAGTTGTGGGTTGCCGGGCTCCGCGGTAGCCCATGGCGTTAACCTGCAAGGTATTTGCTGCCCCTTTAGACCCACCCGAGGGGGAACACGGTGGCAAGACACGATCGCGAGGAATCGCTAGAGGAACAGCTTGCCTGGCTCGACGCGATCAAGGAGACGGAGGAGGCCCCCGTCCCGGTCAGCGCCTCGACAGCTGTTGCTGACGAGTCGGTCGCCTCGCCGTACCCCCAGGACCCGTGGAGGCTCGTCCCCGCGCAGCACGACACGCCGACGCCGCCGTTGTTCCGCGCAGCCGTCGACTCCGTGTACGGCGCCGCGGCGGCCGAGGACCTCCCTGAGGGCGAGACCGAGGCGGCTGAGTGGCTCGGCGAGGCCAGCACGCCCACGAAGGAGCCGGCGACTTTGCCGCCCAGCGTGGACGACGACCCGTTCCACGCTCCGCTGAAGCCGTTGCCGCGTCCTGACGACACCGACACGTACACGCTGTCGTTCACCCCGCCCGAGACCTCTGAGCAGGCCGCCGGCGAGGAGGACGCCGCCTGGTCGACGGTGCCCGAGTGGGCGCGCGCGCCCGAGCCGGTCACCGAGGAGCCGGAGGCATCCTCCGCCGAAGACGAATCCGCCGAGGACGACGACGAGGAGGACGACTGGGCGGAGACCTCTCCGAAGAACGAGCGGCCGCAGTGGCCGGAGCCGTCGGACACCCTCCCGACGATCCAGCCTCCTCAGTGGACGGAGCGGGACAGCTCGCCGGGGGACGAGCGCCTTCAGCACACCGAGCCCGAGGAACGGCCCTCATGGGCCGAGCCGGAGACGCCGTCGTGGGCGGAGCCGTCCAGGCCGGAGGGGCCGTCGTGGGCGGAGCCGTCCAAGCACGAGGCACCGTCGTGGGCGGAGTCCAAGCAGGAGGCGCCGTCGTGGGCCGACCCGCTCCAGCAGGAGCGTCCCTCGCAGGACGAGCCTCCCCACCAGCTGGAGCGTCCTCACGAGCCCGAGCATCTCCAGCCGCCCGAGCGCCCTCATCAGCAGGAACACCCGCAGTGGGCCGAGCAGCACGAGTGGCGCCCCGCGGAGCGGGAGATCCCGCCGCCCGCGCAGCGGCGCCGTCACCCGGCGCCGGTCCCGGTGTTCACGGCCCCGCCGCGGCCCCCGGTCACCGGACGTCCCACCGCGGACAGCCTGGACCCGGAGTCCCTGCTACGCGGCCGGCGTAACGCCCCCTCCAAGGGTTGGCGCCGCATCGTCTACAAGGCGTCCGGAGGCTGGATCAAGCCGGGCGAGCCCCCGGAGGTACGCCGCCGGCGCGAGCTGGTGACCAGGGCCCGCACGCCGGTCACCGCGGGTCATCACCGTGTGGCCGTGCTGAGCCTGAAGGGCGGAGTGGGCAAGACCACGACCACGGTCGGCCTCGGCGCCACCCTGGCCCAGATGCGCGGCGACCGCGTCATCGCCGTGGACGCCAACCCCGACAGGGGCACCCTGTCCGACAAGCTCGTCCTGGAGACCTCGGCCACCGTGCGCGACCTGCTCAACGAGCGTGACCAGGTCAAGCGCTACGTCGACATCAGGGCGTTCACCTCGCAGGCGCCCTCGCGGCTGGAGGTGCTCGCCTCCGACCGCGACCCGTCGGTCTCCGAGGCGTTCAGCGCCGCCGACTACCAGGCCGTCTCCCAGGTGCTGGAGAACTTCTACTCGATCTGCATCACCGACTGCGGCACGGGCCTGCTCCACTCCGCGATGGGCGGCGTGCTCGGGCTGGCCGACCAGATCGTGCTGGTCAGCTCCCCGTCCGTGGACGGCGCCAGGGCGGCCTCGGCGACGCTCGACTGGCTGGAGGCGCACCACTACGGCGACCTGGTGAAGAACGCGACCGTGGTGCTGTGCAGCGTCCGGCCGCGCTCGAAGTCGGCGGTGGACATCAAAAAGCTGGAGGCCCACTTCGCCGCCAGGTGCCGCGCGGTGATCCGCGTGCCGTACGACCCGCATCTGGAGGAGGGCGCGGAGATCGACCTCGACCGGCTCCAGGAGCCGACCAGGGACGCCTATCTGCAGCTCGCCGCCTATGTGGGCGACGGTTTCGCGGGGATGCGCGAGTGAGCGGAGGGTGTGGGATTCGAACCCACGAGGCCATCGCTGACCTGGCCGCTTTCAAGGCGGCTGCACTCGTCCACTATGCGAACCCTCCTGTGCGGAAACCACGATAGCGGCTGCAGTGGCAGCGGTGTACGTTCAGGAGGTGGCGGATCTCAACGTTGAGGTGGAGCGCGGCGACACGGCGGCGCTCGTGCGCCTCGACGGTGACCTGGACAAACTCACCGCCCCGCAGCTCAAGGAGTGCCTGGTCAGGCTCTTCGCCGAGGGGTGCGTGCGGGTCGTCATCGACACGAGGGAGCTGGAGTTCTGCGATTCCAGCGGCCTGTGGGCGCTGGTGGAGCACCAGCGCCGGGTCGCCGCGCAGGCCGGATCGTTACGCCTGGTCGGTGTGCACGGGGTGCTGCAGCGCGTGCTCGACGTGACGGGACTCAAAGCCGCCTTCGACGACGTGCTCCGCGCGGAACTGTGAGGCTCGCTGAGCCCCAAGGTCACTCGTCGAGCTGTGACAGCAGCCACTTCGGGCCGACGGTCTCGGCGCCCAACTCGTGCACACGTTCCCGGAGCCCGCGATCCGCGGTGACGACGAGCACGCGTTCCCACGGCTTGGCCTGTCGCACCACGTCCACGATCGCGTCGTCCCCGCTCCCCGTGGCCGCGACCACCTGAATCCCCGGCACAGCAGGTGTGCTCCTGGCCGGGCCCTCCACGACCGCCACGACGCGCGGATACCACTGCGCCAGGACGGGGTGCGCCAGCCGCGACTTCGACACGGCCTCGAGCAGCCGCGTCGCGGCACCTAGCCGGTCCTTCCACCAGCCGGGCTCGGCCCGCGCGCCCACGATGTTGGCCACGTCGAGCACGATGGTCTCCGGCCTGATCTCTCCCTGGATCTCGTCCCAGGTCGCGGCGAAGCCGGGATGCAGCCGCCTGTCGGTGACCTCCGGCAGCCGCAGCCAGCGCAGCTCGCTGCTCTCGCCGTTGGCGGGCGCCGCGGCCATCATCTCGGGCGACTCGGCGATCACCGTCTCGAACGCCCACCCGCCGTGATCGTCGAGGTAGACGCCCTGCACCCGCAGCCCGTCTCCGGCGAGTGCCGCCTCTTCCATGGCCTCGCGCAGCGCGCTGGTGACGGCGTCCTCGTGGCTGTCGCGCGCCCCGCCCGGCAGCCCCCACGTGCCGCCGTGATGGCTCCACCAGGAGCGCTTCTGCATGAGCACGTACGGCACGCCGAGATCGTCATGGTGCACGACGAGGAGCCCGGAGGCACCGTGCACTCCCCAGTGCCTGTGGCCCTGGGAGCACTCGGTCCAGCCGTCACCGTCCTTAGCCGCCATGGAGTGATTCTCTCAGCCTCCGCCCTTGCTGAAATGCTGTAGGTCCTTGGCGCCCGACCAATAGCCGCCCCACTCCCAGCCGACCTGGGCGAAGGCCTTTACCACCTTGTCACCAGGGTTTATTACGCCCTTCCCCCTCATAGGCCGCTTGGTGAACTTTTTGGACGCTTTGTGCGCCGTTTCGCCACTTGCAGTTATGTATGGGTTAACAAGGGGATTGATGTCTATTGCTTCCCCGTACGCGTGCTTGGACCAGTGAGTGGACCCGGTCGCCTGGCGGCAGTTGAACGCCGAGGTGTTGTTGGCCTCGATCGAGGCGAAGTCGTCGGCTTTGTACGCGTCCACCAGCTTCATCTGCTGGATCGGCCAGCGCCAGTTGTAGAGCTTCCTGAAGACGGTCACGATGTCGTCGGTGACCGTCTTCCGCACCACCAGCTCCCCGGTGTGCGGCTTGTTGTCGAAGCCCCAGTACGACATCGTGATCAGCCGCAGGTCGCCGTAGTTGACCGGGCAGCCGGGACGCCACGAGTACGGCAGGCGGTCGCGGGGGACCTTCGCGACCTTCGCATTGAATGACGGCGGAGCCGTCGAACCGGGCGCGGGCGTGGCCGAGCCGGCCATCTGTTGCGCGGGAGCGGGCAGCGTGGAAGATGAGCCTGTTGTGGCAGGCGCCCGCATCCCACACGAAACGGAGGCGAGCACCAGGAACGCCATGGCGGCAGCACGTTTCATCTCGCCACCATATGCGACGTTCAAGCAGCTCAAGGCACTATTAGCACAGTATGGCGAGCCCTTTTCGCAAGCCCGACCGCCACCGAACCATGCCAATTCGAGCGCGAGCGCCCCACCACGATGGCGTCGGCCATGTGCGCGGTGGCCAGCGTCTCCAGCTCGCGCGCCGCGTCACCGCGCACGCTGACGAACTGCCATGGCACGCCCGCGCCCTTCAACTCGTCCCGCAGATCCTCACCCAGATCGGCCGCCGCGTCGGGGATGATCGGCGACCCGGCGAAGAACCACAGCGTTGCGCTGTTGAGGGATTCCACGAAAGCGATGAGCAGGGAGGCGTTGTCTCTCCGGGCGAGCCCGGCCGCGTACGCGAGCGCGTTGCGGCTCGGGCCCGATCCGTCGAAGCCGACCACGAGCAGGCCGGCGCCGTCCTTGCCGATTTCGAACTGCCCCGCTGGGAGCTTGCCGGTCAGATGCTCCCACGCGGGGTCTGTGTCACCGCCGAACACGGCACTTCTCGCGTCAGGCGTCGGCGTGCTTGCCGCGGCGGGCCAGGTCACGCAGGGCGTCGGCCGCGTAGATCACGAGAGACACGAACGAGATCGCGGCGATCGAGCCGCCGAGCCACAGGTCGTTGATCGTCGCGTCCACGTAGGTCGCGCCCCTCGCCTGGTAGCCGACCGCGAACGGCGCGGCGACCAGCCACAGGCCGCCCAGGAACAGCAGAACGAGGGCGGAAATGCCCAGCTTTGCCTTCATCGGTTCTCCTCCACTCCGACCAGGGAAGCCTTGCCGTTCCGGCGGTGCTCACCCGAGTTGCTGAGGTCCTGGCGCAGCGCCTCGACGAGCGGCGCAAGCAGGCTCGCCAGCTCGGCCGACGACGCCTGGGGCGCCGGCACGGGCTCGGGCTCCGGCTCGGCCTGGCGCTGACGTACGACCACCAGGCCCCGCACCACGAGCTCCTCGTGGATGGCCGCCACGAAGCAGATCGCGCCGATCAGGCCCACGACGGCCACGCCTAGGCCGCTGAAGAACTCGGATTGGGTGGCGTTCGTCCAGTCGGCGTTCTCCGGCTGGGTGCCGAGAGCGAAGGGCGAGATCATCAGCCACAGCCCGGCCAGCACGGCCAGGGCAGCCGCGACGGTGCCCACGAACTTGCGAATCATTGTGAGATTCCTCCTGTTACGAGGTCTTTCTGCGGGGGCGCGGCCTGGGCGATCAGGGTGCGCGAGGTGGGCCGCAGCACGCTGTGTGCGACCGATCTGGCCCGCTCGCGTTCCGTACGGTCGTCCGGCGGTGCCATCTGGGCGACCGCGGTGAGGAGCGCGGAGCGTTCGCCGTTCGCCCGCTCGATGCGCTGGGCGATGAGCTCGAGCAGCAGCCCGGCGAGGACGAGGTCGTCCTTGCTGAGCGGCTTCGACGCCGGGGGCGGCGTCGAAGAGCCGCGCAGCGGCAGCTCCTTGAGGAAGATCGTGGCCACGAACCCGATCAGCGCGATGGGCACGCCCACCATGAACACGGTCTCCAGACCCCGCGTGAACGCTTCCAGAACGATGTGCTTGATCGGCCCGGGAAGGTGCTGGATCGCTCCCGGGCTGCCGAGCTTGACGTCCCCGCCGCCGGGCAGCGCAATGTGCGCGGCCCGGAGCATGTCGGCCATCTCGTTCTTGAGCCGGTTCGTCAGGATCGCGCCGAACGCCGCCACGCCGACGGCGCCGCCCAGCGAGCGGAAGAACGACACGCCCGACGTGGTCGAGGCCATGTCACGCAGCTCCGAGCCGTTCTGGGCGGCCAGGATGAGCATCTGCATGGACAGGCCGAGCCCGATGCCGAGCACCGCCACGTCGAAGCCGATGAGCCACTGGCTGGAGTCCACGTGCAGCTTGGAGAGCATGAACAGCCCGAGGGCCACGATCAGCAGGCCCGCGACCGGGAAGATCTTCCACCGGCCGGTCTGAGTGACGATCTTTCCGGAGATCACGCCGGACAGGAACAGCGCCACCACCATGGGCAGCGTCATCAGGCCGGACTCGGTCGGGCTGAGGCCCTTGACGATCTGCAGATACTGCGGCAGGTAGATCATCGCACCGAACATCGACATACCGACGAACAGCGAGGCGATGCTGGTGAGCACGAACGTGCGGTTGCGGAACAGCCGCGGCGGCAGGATCGGGTTACGCGCTGTCCGCTCCGCCACCACCGCCAGTGCCACCATGAGCAGGCAGAGCGCCGCCAGGAAGTACGTCCAGAACGAGTTCCACTCGAACTCGACGCCGCCGAGCGTCAGCAGCAGCATGAGCGAGCTCGCGCTGGCTGTGATCGTGGTCGCGCCCCAAATGTCGATAGAGGTGCTCCGCTTGACCTTCGGCAGCTTCAGCACCTTCTGGATCACGATGAAGGACACCACCGCGAAGGGCACCACGACGTAGAAGCACCAGCGCCAGCCGAGCCAGTCGGTGTCCACCAGGAATCCACCGAGCAACGGCCCTGCGACCGTGGAGATCCCGAAGACCGCACCCATGTAGCCGGAGTAACGGCCGCGCTCGCGGGGCGAGACGATGTCTCCCAGGATCACCTGCGCGAGTGCCGACAAACCACCCACGCCAAGGCCCTGTACGGCCCGCGCCGCGATGAGCTGCCCGATGTCCTGGGACAGACCGGCCACCAGAGAGGCCGCCACGAACAGCCCCAAGGCGGTCTGGAAAAGAAGCTTGCGCCCGAACAGGTCTGACAGCTTGCCCCACAACGGCGTGGAGACCGTCATCGTCAGCATGGTCGCAGAAGCGACCCATGAGTACTGGTTCTGACCGCCCAGTTCCCCCACGATCGTCGGCAGTGCCGTGCCCACCACCGAAGTCGAGATCATCGACGTGAGCATCGCGAGCATGAGCCCGGACATGACCTCGAGGATTTCGCGGTGGGTGTACTGCCTTCTCGCGGGGGGTGCGGCCTGAGCCTGCGCTACCACTACACCACATCCCCTTACTACAGCTTTACTCGAGTTGAGTATACGCGTGTTTACTAGCCGCGCGGCAAGTGGGGGTCCGTTGAGTAGAGTGCGGGCATGGACGCCCAGGTGACGGACGCCAGGCCACGCGACCGCGAGGCCACCCGCGAGCGGATCTTGTGTGCGGCTCGCACGTTGTTCGGCGAGCACGGATACGAGCGGGTGACCGTTCGGATGATCGCCGCGGCCGCGGACGCCAACATCGCCCTGGTGGGGCGCTATTTCGGGTCCAAGGCCGGCCTGTTCGGCGCGGTTCTGGACGGCGAGCCGGCCTTCAGCGACCTGTTCGGCGGCGACGCCGAGAGCCTGCCGCGGCGGCTGGCCGAATACGCGGCCGAGCGCATGGAGCACCCGCCGGACAGCCCCATCCTGCGCACCTTGGAGCGCTCGGCCGGCCACCCCGAAGTCCAGGCGGTCGCTGAGGAACGTCTGCGCACGGCCGTGCTCAATCCGCTGGAGGAACGTCTCGCCGGCCCGGACGCGCACGCCAGGGCGCGCATGGCCACGGCGGTCTTCCTCGGCATCGGCGCCATGCGCCGCCGCCTCGGCCCCGAGACGCCCACCCCGGCCGACGTCGACCGCCTGACCGCGGTCTTCGAGGAGTGCTTGAAAGTTTCACCTACCTAGGTGGGTCTGACCTGGGGATATACCGCGGGCAGCGATCGGATGTCTTTGTGTGGGCAGTGGCGGCTACTTACGATCCGGATGCCGGTGGGAGCGCTCCCACATGACGGACGGAGTGAATTTCATGTCTCGCAAAAGGCCCGTTCTGGCGGTGCTCCTCGCGACGGCCGCCATGGCCGTGGCGGGGTCGGTCGTCCTGTCCTCGACCACCACCGCCGCGGCCGCCGACTCCGCTTTCTACGTGGATCCGCAGACCAACGCGGCCAAGTGGGTCGCCGCGAACCCCAACGACAGCCGTACCCCGGTGATCAGGGACCGCATCGCCGCCGTGCCCCAGGGCAGGTGGTTCGCCTCGTACAACCCCTCCACCGTGCGGAGCCAGGTCGACGCGTACGTCGGCGCGGCCGCCGCGGCAGGCAAGATCCCCATCCTGGCCGTGTACGAGATGCCGAACCGCGACTGCGGCGGAGCCAGCGCGGGCGGGGCGCCGGACCACGCGTCGTACCGGGCCTGGATCGACCAGGTCGCGGCCGGTCTCGGCGGCCGGCCAGCCACGATCGTGCTGGAGCCGGACGCGCTGGCCATCATGACGAACTGCATGAGCTCCGCCCAGCAGGCGGAGGTCAAGGCGTCCATGGCCTACGCGGGCAAGAAACTCAAGGGCACGTCGTCACAGGTGAAGGTGTACTTCGACATCGGGCACGACGCGTGGCTGTCCGCCTCGGAGGCCGCCTCGAGGCTGGCCGGGGCCGACGTGGCCAACAGCGCCGACGGCATCGCCCTCAACACCTCTAATTACCGGGCCACGCCCGGGCTGGTGTCGTACGCGAAGAGCATCATCGCGGCGACCGGCGTGTCCAAGCTGAAGGCGGTCATCGACACCAGCCGCAACGGCAACGGACCGCAGGGCAGCGAGTGGTGCGACCCGGCGGGCCGCGCGACGGGGATCTGGAGCACCACCAGCACGGGTGACTCGGCGATCGACGCCTACCTCTGGGTCAAGCCGCCGGGAGAGGCCGACGGGTGCATCGCGGCGGCGGGGCAGTTCGTGCCGCAGCGCGCGTACGACCTCGCCATGGCCGCCCCACCGCCCACCGGGACCCCGACCGTGACCCCCACGGCGACCCCGACGGTCACTCCTACTGTGACGCCGACCACGGGCCCCTCGGGCTGCGCGGCGACGTACAAGGTGACGAGCCAGTGGCAGGGCAGCTTCCAGGGTGAGGTGACCGTGAAGAACACGGGCTCGTCCCCCATCTCCGGCTGGAAGGTCGGCTGGACGTTCCCGAACGGGCAGACGATCTCGCAGCTCTGGAACGGCAACCTCTCGGGCAGCGGCACCGTCACCGTCACGAACCTCAACTGGAACGGCGCGCTGACGGCCGGCGCGACCACCACGTTCGGCTTCGTGGCCAGTTGGAGCAGTCAGAACGGCATCCCGTCGCCGGTGACCTGTACGGCGTCCTGACAACCGATGGGCCCCGGTCAAGGGGCCCATCGGTGAAATAACCGCGCCTTGGCGGCTGTTGCACAGTGCCAGGTCACACCCGCTCTGCGAAAGGCGCGTACTCATGGCACTGCCGCTGTCCATCCTTGATCTGGCGATGATCGGCGAGGGCGAGACGGCGGCCGACAGCTTCGCCGCCAGCGTGGCCCTGGCCCAGCGGGCCGAGGAGCTGGGCTACCAGCGGATCTGGTACGCCGAGCACCACAACATGGACAGCATCGCCTCATCGGCGACCAGCGTGCTCGTCGCTCATGTCGCCGCCCACACCCGGACGATCCGCCTCGGGGCGGGCGGCGTCATGCTCCCGAACCACTCCCCGCTGACCATCGCCGAACAGTTCGGCACCCTCGAAACCCTGCATCCCGGCCGCATCGACCTCGGCCTCGGCCGGGCGCCGGGCAGCGACCAGCAGACCATGCGCGCCCTGCGGCGCACCCCGTCGTCCGCCGACTCGTTCCCGCAGGACGTTCTGGAGCTCCAGGGCTACCTCGCGGGCGAGTCCCGGATCCCGGGCGTGGACGCCACACCCGGGAAGGGCACGAACGTGCCGCTGTACATCCTGGGATCCTCCCTGTTCGGGGCCCAGCTCGCCGCCGCGCTGGGGCTCCCGTACGCGTTCGCCTCCCACTTCGCGCCCACCGCGCTGGAGGAGGCCGTGGCGCTCTACCGGCGCGACTTCAAGCCGTCGGCGCAGCTCGACCGACCGTACGTCATCGCCGCGCTCAACGTGATCGCGGCGGAGACGTCGCAGGAGGCGCAGGAGCAGTTCCTGGCCTCGAAGCGGCTGAGGGTGACCAGGTTCCTGGGGCGGGGGCGCACGTTCACGACGGAGGAGGCCGACATGATCCTCGGGTCTCCGGCTGGGCAGCAGATCGTGCAGATGGCCAAATACTCTGCCGTCGGGGATCCGGCCGAGGTCAAGGACTATGTCGATTGGTTCGCCGAGCACGCCGGGGCCGACGAGCTGATGGTCGCCTTCTCCGCGCCCGACAGGAAGGCGGGGCTGCGCTCGGCCGAGCTGCTGGCGGAGGCACACGGGCTCTGATCAGTCCGCCACGAGGCGGCTCCGGCGGCCCTCGTGCTCGCGCTGGCGCCGCACGACGTACGTGCCCGGCGCGCATCCCGTACCCCCATGCTCGGGATGCAACAGGTAGACGGCGGCCGACGCCTCGAACACGCCGATCGCCAGCCCGTCCAGGTCCGACACCCAGGTCGTCCACCGGCAGGTGCCCGGATCGGCGACGAGCGTGTGGGGGTTGCCGCCGGCCGCGCCTCGGAGGAGCTCGACGCCCTCCGGGGGAACGGGCTGCCAGAGGGAGCCGGACAACGTCTGTACGGATGCGGCGACGACGGAGTGGGGGATGACGATGAGGTCGCCCTGGGCCTGGAGGCCGTCGACGACGGGGATGCGTACCGACTGCTCGAGATGATCGAGCACGGCGAGTCCGGTCTGCTGGGTCAGGGTGGCGAGAGTCACAGTCATGGTGTTCACCTCAGGTTCGGCGGAGAAGCAGGGAGTACTGCGCGGCGGACAGCCCGTAGGTCCAGCCGGCTGCGTCGATCGGGTCGTCGAGGAAGCCCGGCACGGTCAGCCCGTAACGTCGGCGGCGTCCGTCGCGCTCCACGGACCCGTTGACCGCCAGGAGCACCCTGGTGCCCCTGTGCATGTCGTAAAGGTGCAGTTCGGAGCCGGGGTTGCCAGGGTCGGGCGCGGAGGCGACGAGCCGGAGCCCGGCTCGCTCGATGTAGGAGGCCCAGCCGAGGTGCTCGATGGCGCATCGCCTGACCTCGACGTTGGCCTCGTCCGCGATGCGCCGGACGTCCGGATCCGTGATCACCCAGGGCGGCACCCGGGTGCCGTGCCAGTAGTGCAGGTCCCAGCCGTCCGCGTAGCGCACCGCCGGACCGTCGGCGCAGTGCAGCCGCACCTCGCCGTCGTCGCCCCACACTTCGGTGTGCATGGCCACCGGCCGCTCGGAGACGACGCAGACACTTTCCCTGGGCCACCACCAGCCGCACGACGCGGCCAAGGTCGCCCACAGCCCGAGCTGCTCCAGTTGCGGGCCGGTGAACGCCACACCGGCCACCTGCCGCAGGGCGTCGTATCGGACGACCCAGTGCTGGAGCCCGTACCAGTCCTGGCGGAACGGCCCGTCGTGCGCCGCCTGCAGCGGCGGGACGAGCGTGGTGCTGACCGATCGGGACAGCGGAAACAGAACCGTCTGGTGGATGAGCCGGTCGATGGGCTCCTGAGCCGGTCTGATCCGCGCGTCGAGCTCCTTGCGCAGCTCCCGCACCAACGCCGCGAACCGGCCGGGCACCGGCCAGTCGGCCATGCGCTCGACCGACTCCCGGACCCGTGCCCCCGGCGGAACGGTTGTCAGGCCCGCGACGGGTGACGGGACCCAGCGGAAGCGGGGTGGAGGGAGCCCGATCAGGCGGTACAGCTCGGAGATGGCGGCCTCTGCGGCCGGACGGTCGGCGGGCAGCGTCGAGAGCGCTTGGCCCAGCCATTGTTCGCGGATGGCGGCAGCTTCCCGCTGCACGAGATCGCTCACCGGATCAGGGTGGCGTCGTCCTTTCTCACGATCATGTTGGAAAGAGTGACAGATCGGGCCCCGAGATGTCTACCCGTTGCCCGGCAGGTGCCCGTGGTCGGCGCGCCGGGTCCTTGGGCTCTTCACGTTGCCGGAACTACCGCGCCACAATGAACCCATGTCGGGCTTCAAACGGCTCACCATCGAGGAAGCGCGCGCCCTCACCCGCGCCGAGCTCCTGCCCCGGATCGAGGAGGAGCAGAAATACTGGTACGAGCGCATCCGCCGCAGCAGGATGCAGCCGGGGGACGACGAGGCGTTCAAGACCTTCAACAAGATCCTGCATGCCGCCGCCGACCTCGACCGCACCCGCGCCGACACGGAAGCCATGCTCCAGAGCAGGCCACTCGACGAGGACTACTGGCGCACCCCGCTCGGCGAGCTGGGCGTGCTCTGAGCGGGAAACACTTCACGCCACGGTCATTTCCTGGAACGCTGCAAGGCGCGCCCTTGGCGCGATCGGAGTCCCGCGGTGGACGGAGGTCTTATGGATGCACGGATCGAGCTCGCCGGCGGTGACGAGGTCGCGGAGTCGGCCGCGCTGTGGGAATGGCTGTGCGGCGAGCGCGAGCTCGCCGGTGCGGTGCGGGTGGTGCGGCGTCCGGTGGCGGAGGGGGAGCTGGGCGGGGCGCTCCAAGCCATCATGGTGGCCGTGGCCTCGGGCGGCACGGGTCTGGCGCTGGCCAGGTCGCTGACCGAATGGGTGAAGACCCGGCGGCCGGACATCACCGTCACCATCAAGGCGTCGGGCGAGATGAAGCTGGATGCGCGGCACGTCAAGAGCAACGACGTCGTGCCGCTGCTTCAAGAGATGCTTCGGGAGCGCGATGAGCCCTGATCCTCCCGACCGCTCCCGTTCGCGGGCGGTGCTCATAGGCACGGCGTATTACCAGGACAGCAGCTTTCCGCGCCTGCCGGCCGCGGCGAACAGCCTCCACGGCATGTACGACATCCTCACGGACCCGAGCCTGGGCGGGTGGCCGGCCGATCGGGTGACCATGATCGAGGACCCGGTCGACGCGCCGAAGCTCGTACAGACGCTGCGGCGGCTGGCGCGCGACGTCGAAGACGTCCTGCTGCTGTATTTCGTTGGGCACGGCACCATCCTCCCGAACGGGCACCTCTGCCTGACTTTGAGTGACACCGACGCCGACGACCCGGATGTCACCGGTCTGGAGTACGAACGAGTCCGCCGGCTACTCCTCGATCACCCGGCACACGTGCGGATGGTCATCCTGGACTGCTGCTACGCCGGCCGTGCGATCACGGCGCTGTCCGGCTCGGGAGTCGCCGACTACACGGATGTCCGGGGCGCGTACACCCTGACCGCCAGCGATTTGACGGCCCGCGTGCCACCGCTCGACGAGCAGGCATTCTCCCTCACCGCGTTCACGGGCGAGCTGGTTGATCTGGTCCGCACCGGGATCCCCGGGGAAGCCTCGCTGCTCACCCTGAACACCATCTACTCCCACCTTCGCCGCCGGCTGCACCGGAAAGGGCTGCCCGCTCCCAATCAGCGCGGCACCGACACCGCGGACCGTTTCGGTTTCGTCCGCAATGCCGCGACGGCGCCGCCGGACAGGAGCGTTCACTGGATCGAGGTCGGCCCGCCGGGCCGCGTGGCCGGGGATAGCACTAAGGAGCGCATACCTGCGCAAGAGGAACCAGCGGAGGTGGGAAGACCTCAGCGGAAAGACCCGGCAAGCCGTCATGTCACCGTCAGTCCGCAGCCCGGTCGCCGGTTACGGTTCTGGCTCGGCACCCTTATGGGGATCATCGGCATTGTCTGGGCCGCCATTTACTACCTCGCGCCAGGCGAAGCTCCGTTCGCGGTGCTCGGGAACCTGAACCTCCTGGTTGGTTTCGTACTCGTGGTCCTCGGCTTGAGCCTGGCGGTACGGCGCCCATCAGGGTGAGCTCACGCGAGTTCGGCCGGGAGGCCGTGCGGATCGACTTTCGCGACGATCAGGGCCGGGGCATTGGACGCCTTCGCCGTGCTGAGCGCCAGATCGAACGCCGCCGCGGTGTCGACCGACTGGGCGGACTGCACGCCGAGCCCGTTGGCGAATTTGACGAAGTCCCACCGACTGAGCACCACGTACGGTTTCGGCTGCGCGTTGGGGTTGCCGAAATACGCGTCGTCGATGAGGAACTGCTCGAAGGCATAGATGCCGTTGTCGATGACGACGACGACCGGGTTGCGCGCGTACCGCGCGAGCGTGGACAGCGCCTGCGCGGTCATGTGGAAGCCGCCGTCGCCGCAGATGACCAGCGGCCGCCTGCTCGACCCGAACGACGCACCGACCGCGGCGGCCACCGAATGCCCGATCGAGGCCCACACGGCGCCGCACATGAACGAGTCGCGCCCTTTCACCGGCAGGTTCGCGGCCGAGGCGACGCCAAGGAACGTGTCGGGAACCACGAGCCAGGAATCGTCCAGCGCAACGCCTATGCGCTCGAACACCTGCCGGTAGGTCAACGGGCCCGTGGCCGGCACGGGCGCGGGTGGATCCACCCCGGCGGGCACGGGTTTCGGCGGTGCTTTTGCGGCCTCGGTGACGAGCGCCGCCACGAGCGCGCCGATTTCCGCATTCTGCTTGGGGCCGCCCTTGATTTTCACCTTGCCGTCATAGGCCGAGACGATGCGGTTGCCGGCGGTCGTCACCAGCGGCGCGTAGTTGCTGGGAAACACGCAGCCGAGCATCACGAGCAGGTCCGCGTGCTCGACGGCGTTGGTGGCGGCCGGGGTCGAATTCGGTGGGGCGTAGACGCCGACCCATCCGTTGCCCTGTTCGGGCAGCGCCGACTTGGCGAGCAGCGCGGTCGACCAGCGTACGCCGAGCTTGGCGATCAATTCGGCGACTTTCCCGGCGAGCCCGTAACGCTGGATTTCGGTGCCGACGAGAATGACCGGCGACGTCGCGGCGCGGATCAGCCCGACGATCGTGGTAGCGAGTTGTTGCTCCGTGCCCGCCGCCGGAATGGCGACCGGCAGTGGCCCGGCCGGCATCGGGCAGGCCAGATTCCAGATGTCCCTGTTGATCTCGACATAGACCGGCCGCTTCTTCTTGATCGCGGTCGCGACCGCGTTGTCGACCACGGCCGGCACTTCCGAGGCCTTGCCGGCGCGCGCCGCGCTCGCGGTGACGAGCTTGTACGCGGCCAGGTCCGTGTCCGGCTGGCCGGTCGAATGGGAGAACAGGACGTCGAAGTCCTTCAGGTTGTTGAGGTTGGCGGTGTTCGGGCCGCCATTGATGACGACGACCGGGCTGCGCTCGACAAAGGCGCCGGCAATCGCGTTGATCATGCTCAGCATGCCGACCCCGTTGGCGACCGCCACGGCGCCCAGGCCTTTCGTCCGCGCGTACCCGTCGGCCGCGTAACCGGCCTCCAGATCGCTCGCGGTGACGACCGGTTTGACGCCGTGGGGGCCGACCGCGTCGAACAACGCTGCGCAGAAGGCGGCCGGCACACCGAAAAGCGTGTTGACCTGCTGCTGGCTCAGCCGCGTCAGGATGTAGTCGGCGACGGTGAAGGCCATGGTGACGCTCCCGTGTGGGCCTTGGGTCAGACGCGGACCGGCATCGCCGGATTGACCATTGCCGCGTTGCGCGGGTGGTGGATGTGGATGTCCGGCATCGGCCTGGGCACCGCCTTGCCGAAGAGCGCGGCTATGTGCTGGACCAGGCCCTTGCACACTGTTTTGTCGAACAGCTCGTTGTCCACGTTCTCTTCGAACGTGCCGCCGATGACGACGTGATCGGCGCGTGGGAACATGTAGCCGTCCTGGCCGTAGAGATATTGCAGGTTCGGCTGTGCCGGCAGCATCGCGAGCTGCCCCTTGATGGGCATCATCTTCGAGTCGTTCCACAGCGTCTTCGCGCCGAGCCCCGTGCAATTCACGATGATCTTCTGCGTCAGCGACGTGAACACGTCTGATTTGCTGACGAATTTCCGGTGCACGAACGTGACGCCGTGCGCCCTCAGGTCGCTTTCCAGCCGTGGGAGGAAGATCGGCGGCTCGACGAGCAACGTCTGATACCTGAACCCGGGCTTGGTGTGCCCCTCGAACGGCATGCGCGACAGCGGGACGCGCGGCGGCAGCAGTCCCGGCACGAGCTGCTGGACCACGTCGAGATTGGGTGAGGGCTTCGGCGTGAAGTTGGGGCGCTCGGAGACCCCGAACCCCTGGCCGATGCTGTTCTTGAAGGTCAGGTAGGACGTTTTGAGTATGTCCTTGAGCTCCTGCTCCTTCCCGGCGTACGCGATGACGGACACAGCCCAATGGCCCCCGGCCTTGAACGACGTGGTCTCGACCGGGTTGCGGTCCGAATAGATGGTGACATTGAGGCCGAGGCCGAGCAGCAAGGTGGCGGCGGTCATCCCCATGACGCCGGCGCCGAGCACCGCGACCTCCGTGTCGTGCGACACGGCGATGCGTTTCTGGACCAGCTCCTTCACCTTGGCCGCACAACCCCAGCTCAGCGTGATTCCGGCACCGCCGTGGCCGTAATTGTGCACGACGAACCTGCCGGACACCGTCTCGGCGTCGAGTCGAAAAGAACCGTTACGGTATGGTCTGACTCCGGCGAGACACGCGCCTGGCGCATTGGGGTCGAAGGTGAAATCCGGCGTCGGCAGATTGGGAACTGCGTCCATGCGGCTGGATGACATCGTCGACCCTCAAATTACGTCGCGTCTCCGGGAAAGCGGTCCGTCCGTACGCTTACCCTCCGCCACGGGTGATGGCTGCATCGTATCCGAGGGCTTGACCTTCCACTAGGCAGCTATTTCCGTTCAGCCGGCCACCGTCGCGTCATGCGCGTGCTCGCCCGAACGAGCAGGCGTTCCGTCGAGATCCCGGCTGGATCCAGCCACCGTTCCATGATCGCCCCCAATCCGATCCACAAGATCAGCCAATGTAGGGCAAGCCGGTATCGGCTGGATAGGGGCCGATCCGCAGCACCTGCTCCCGGCGTAACCGCTGCTCGGCCTGCCTGTCACCGATCAGGCAAAGCGATAGACGACACTTTGCGCTCAGCGTCGCAGACGGACTGCTTCGGTCATTCATCCTCGATTCGTGGTCGGCGACCGAATTCTCTGTGGTCCCGGGGATGAAAGGAACTTTGTATGCCAAACATAGCCACTTATTTCACCAGTCCGGACGTACGCGAGTCCAAGTTGATCGCCCGCCTCGAGATCGGCATGATCATCGGTGGTCTCGCGGGAATGGCCTTCCTGCTGCCACATGCCTTGTTCTGGGGTGACGGCGGGTGGCGCTTCGTATACCTGTCGGACTTGCTGACCAAGGGAGAGCTGAGCGACAAGAAGTATTCGCTGATCGGCCCGTTGTTCTCGGCCCCGCTCTGGCTGCTGGGCAAGATATACCAGTCCCCAGAATGGTGGTGCGAAAAGTACAACACTGCAGTTTTCGCCCTTGGGCTGTTCATCTTCTATCGAATGCTGCGCGATCACGTGTCGCGCCGTCTGCTTCGCCGTTTCTTCCTGCTGCTGACCTTCGCCTCGATGTTCACCAATCATTTGCTCTTCTACTGGAGCGAAGTGTTCACGGCGGTCCTGGTCGGCATCGGCACCGTCTGTCTGGTCGCCAAACGCCGCGGATGGACGGCGATCGTGCTCGGGGTCGCGAATGCCCCCGCCGCCCTGCCCGCCATGATGCTGTTGACCGCGCAACGGATCTGGGACACGCGGCGACTCCGACTGGTGTTGGCATTCGCCGCCGCGGTGGCGGTCGTCCTGCTCGAAGCCTGGATCCGCAGGGGCGACCCCTTCGAGAGCGGATACGGCGACGACAGAGGCCCTAGAACGATCATGCCGTTCTCGGGTCAGCCCGGACTCAGTTATCCGATCTTCTTCGGGCTCCTGTCACTGTTGTTGTCGTTCGGGAAGGGGCTGCTGTTCTTCGCGCCCGGACTGTTCCTGCCCGTACGCCGCAGGCTCGCGGCACTTCCCGGCCGCGCCGCCACGGATCTGACAGCGCTCTACCGCATGTGGATCGCGTTCGTGGTGGGCTTGGTCCTGCTCTACTCCACCTACTGGTCGTGGAGCGGGTCGACCTTCTACGGGCCCCGCTACCTTCTGTTCGCCTCGTTGCCCGCATGCCTGGCACTCGCCGTCCGCCTGCACCGGCAGGACCCGTCCATCCTGGCGAACACGATCACGGTGCTGGCACTCGTCCTTTCTCTCTGGGTTGGCCTGAACGGAGCCGTCTTCGGCGATGCCCCCGCCCGCGATGTCTGCCTGACGCCGACCGGCGCCTACTTCGAAGCCCCGCTGTGCTACTACACGCCCGAGTTCAGCGCCCTTTGGGTTCCGTTCATTCATGCCCAGGCGGTGACCCCGGGGCAGTGCGCGTACCTGCTGTACGGCCTGGCGGTGGCCGTCTATCTGATGACGCCCCCACTGGTGGCGTTGACCACACAACTCCTCACCCGAGCACAGGTTCTGGCGAAAGGCTTTCGCGACGACCGCGCCAGGGCGCAGTTCTCCAAAGCGCCCGACCTGGTTCCACCACTGTCAGAGGTTCTTGCGGGGCAGAGCACCGAAGGTCGCCCACGGTTCGGGCCGGACGAACAATGAGATCCGCGGTCAAGGCCGTCAGCCCGGCTGTCATAACCGTCACGGCGTCGGCCCGTCCGGCGCGGGGCCGAGTGTCTGGGGGAGTTCGAAGAGTTCGAACAGGCCCGGGTCGCGGAACGCGACGATCTGTGTGATTCCCGCCTCGGAGACCGAGAGGACCATCACCGCGTGTCCGTGATGAACGCCGTCCGGTCCGCGCTCATACATGGCGGCCGCGGGCTGCCCGTTGGCCGAGGTCGCCACCATCCGGAAGGCACCTGGCACGGTGAGAACCCTGGACCCGAAGAACCGGCCGACGGACTCGCGCCCGGCGAACCAGGTCGGGGTGGGCGGCATCTCCAGGACGGCGTCCTCGGTCAGCAGCCCCATCAGGGCCGTGATGTCGGCGTTCTCGAAGGCCGCGACATATCGATCCAGCAGTTCGCGCTGGTGTGCGCCGGAGGCCTCGGTCGTGTCGTCTTCGGAGGGTGCCACCTGGCCAAGCTGGGCTCGAGCGCGCTGCAGGATGCTTTTGACCGCCGGGACGGAGATCCCGAGAAGCTCGGCGACCTCTGCCGCGCGCAGCGCCAGCACGTCGCGCAGGATGAGGACGGCGCGCTGGCGCGGGGGCAGATACTGCAGGGCGGCGATCAGGGCGAGCCGCAGACCTGCCCGCGCCGCGACGATGGCGGCGGGATCGTCCAGGCCGGCGCGGACCAACCGGTCGGGGAAGGGCTGGAGCCAGGTCACTTCCGGTGGCGGTGCCAGAGGGGCGGCGGGGTCGTCGGCGGGACCGCCGAGGCCCGACGGCAGCGGCCGGCGCTTGCGGTGCTCGAGTGCGGTGAGGCAGACATTGGTCGCGATCCGGTAGAGCCAGGTGCGCAGTGACGCCCGGCTTTCGAACGCCTCGTACGAGCGCCACGCACGCAGATAGGTCTCCTGGACGAGGTCTTCGGCGTCGTGGACCGAGCCGAGCATGCGGTAGCAGTAGGCCAGGAGCTCCGGCCGGTATGGGGAGGTCAGCCGTACGAAGACGTCGCTGTCCGGGGTCACCGTCGCCCCAGTCGGTCGACCGAGGCGGGCCCGCCCACCGTCCGCCCGGTCGAACGTGGTGTTGAGTCGGAGTGCCGGCGGCCCCTCCGCATGTGCTTCGGCGGGATCATCACCCATCAGATTATCGACTTCGACGTAGGTGTGGCCCATCTGCGTCACCGTCCAGTGCCGGGCCGGGCGGCGAGTTCGACGATCTGCACGTAGTTTCCGACCGGATCCTCCACCGTCGCGATGAGGCCCGGGCCGAAGTCCTCCACCGGGCGGATCCACTGCGTGACGCCCAGCGCCTTGAGGTGGGCAACGACCGCCTCGATGTCCTCGACGTAGAAGTTGATCAGGATCCTGCCTGGTTCCCGTGCGCTCTGCTCGAGATCGTCGCGGCGATCGAAGATCAACCTTCCGTCACCCACCATCAGGACGGTGCTCGGCCCGGCCGACGGCGCGAACGCCGCGCGGTACCAGGCGCTGAGCCGTTCCGGGTCGTCGCTGCCCAGCACCAGGCCGCCCAGCCGCATCCCCGTCGTCTCCACCATGATCGCTCCCTCTCGGTCGTCATCGGAATTCCGTCACATCTATCGACTCGGCGACCTGCCGAAAGGAATCGGCCGAGGCGCCCGCCGGGCCTTCGAGCGCGGGGGGAAGCTCATCCTCCGGACATGAACGTCGGATACGGCGGCGCCTGGGCCGCACGTGCTTGCCGACGAGACCGCCACCGCCAGGCGAGCCTCTTTACCGCACCGGCTGGTACGCGGCGACTCGGCGCTGCCTCCCTCGATCAGAACCGAGCGGGCGGCGGCTTCCGCTGGGAGATCCGCAGGGCCCGCCGACAGGCCGGGGATCCGCAGCGTTGATACCGCCCGGTGGAGGAGCGAATCCACGTACCTCCCCGCAACCGGTGAAACTCGGTCGAGGGTGCCGTGAAACCGGCGTCGCCGAGAGTGAAGCCATGAGCATCACAGAACTCGGACGTACCGGGGGCGGCCCGCCCCTCGACGGGGGCGCCGATCTGGCCGTACGTGCGGAAGGGCTTGTCAAGACGTTCGGCGAGCACCGTGCCGTCGACGGGATCGATCTGGACGTACGCCCCGGTGAGATCTTCGGCGTCCTCGGCCCGAACGGCGCCGGCAAGACCACCATGCTACGGATGCTGGCCACCCTGTTGAAGATCGACGCGGGCCGCGCCGAGATCTTCGGGGTCGACGTGGCCGGCAACCCGCACGTGATCCGCCAGTTGGTCGGTGTCACCGGACAGTACGCGTCGGTCGACGAGAACCTGACCGCCCGCGAGAACCTCTGGCTCTTCAGCCGTCTGCAGGGCATCGCCGCGCCGCGCGCCCGGCGCGTCGCCACCGAGCTGCTGGGCCGGTTCGGCCTGGAGGAGGCCGCCGACAAACCGATCGCGCAGTTCTCCGGCGGCATGCGCCGGCGCCTCGACCTGGCGGCCAGCCTGATCACCAGGCCGCCGCTGATCTTCCTCGACGAGCCGACCACCGGTCTCGATCCGCGCACGCGCGGTCAGATGTGGGACACCATCCGCGGTCTGGTCGCCGACGGCTGCACGGTGCTGCTGACCACGCAATATCTGGACGAGGCCGACCAGCTCGCCGATCGCGTCGCCGTCATCGACCACGGCCGCAAAGTCGCCGAGGGCACTCCCGACGAGTTGAAGACCGCGGTCGGCAACTCCACTCTGCAGTTGCTGCTCGCCGAGCCGGGGGAAGTGCCCGCCGCCGTGGAGGTCGTGCGGCGCGTCCTCGGCTCCGACCCGGTCCTCAGCCCAGAGCACGGCCGCCTCAACGTCGCACTTGACCAGGCCGATCTGGCCGCGGACGTACTGATCGCGCTGCGCAACGCCGGGGTGTCGATCTCCTCGGTGAGCGTGGCCAAGCCCAGCCTGGACGAGGTGTTCCTCGCCCTCACCGGCCACGAGACGGACGGGGACGACGAAACCGGCACGGAGGAGAACCGATGAGCACCGTGATCGCACCCAGCCGCGAGGGGGTCCGGGCCGCCGACCGCGTGGCGGCCGCCCGGCGGCGCGTCACCATGGGGGAGACGCTCGGCCAGACCCTGACGATGGCGTGGCGGGCGCTCAAGAAGATGCGCCGCAACCCGGAGCAGTTCTTCGACGTGGCGCTGCAGCCCATCCTGTTCACCGCGATGTTCGCCACCATCTTCGGCGGCGCCATCGCCGGCGACGTGGAGAGCTACCTCCCGCTGATGATCCCCGGCATCCTCGCCCAGACCGTGCTGACGACGTGCATGGCCACGGGCACGCAGCTTCGCGAGGACATGGAGAAGGGCGTCTTCGACCGTTTCAAGTCGTTGCCGATCGCCCGGATCGCGCCGCTCGCCGGCCCCATGGTGGCCGACCTGCTGCGCTACACGATCGCGGCCACCCTGACCTTCGGCATGGGCCTGGTGATGGGCTACCGCCCGGGCGGCGGAGCGGGCGGCGTGCTCGCCGCGATCCTGCTGGCGATCATCACGGGCTGGTCGCTGGCCTGGGTCTTCACGTGGGTCGGCACGATCGCCCGGAGCGCCCAGGCCGTCCAGAGCATCTCCATGATGATCTTGTTCCCGCTGACGTTCCTGTCGAACGCGTTCGTCCCCGTCGAGACCCTGCCCGGCTGGCTGGCCGCGTTCGTCCGGTTCAACCCGGTCTCACACCTGGTCACGGCCGCCCGCGACCTCGCCAACAACGCCCTCGTCAGCGGAGAGGTGGCCTGGACGCTCCTGGCGTGCCTGATCGTCATCGTGATCTTCGCGCCTCTGTCGGTACGCAGCTACAAGCGGCACATGTGACCTCCACCCATCACGTCCGGAGACCTGCTCGAGAAGACTCCGCGCCTCGTCGAGCAGGTCGGGGCCGCGTCGATCGCCGCATTCGGCCCGCACGGCGGCGATCATCCCGGGCGCGGCCCGCTCCGCGTACGGTTCGATCCGCTCGAAGGTCATGCTGGGCATGCTGTTGTTGTACGCGAACCGCTCGGCCAGCACCAGCAACCCGATCGCGTCGCGGGGGGCAAGGGCTCTCCGCAGCAGCCCCCAGGCGCCGAGCGCGAAGAGCATCGAGCCGCACATCGGATAGTCGAGGATGGGGTTTTCCGCGGTCAGCAGGTCGTAGCCCCGGACGGTGGAGAACAGCTCCTCGCCGTACCGGACGTCTTCCGGCGGGGCGTGGTACGCGTACGCCGTCAGGGTGACCGACTCCGCGATGATCGTCCACGGCGTGAACTCCCCGCGCGGCACCCCGGGCAGGCGCAGGTCGCGCGCCCGCTGGACGGCCAGGCGGTATTCCGCGAGCGCGGCGGCCGTCTCGCCGCGGGCGAGGGCGAGCTCGGCCGCGCACAACGAGACGATCGCCACCCCGCCGAGCACCGCCTCGTTGTCGTTGATCCGGGTGATCTCGGAGAGCTCGGCCTCCGCGGTGTCGAGGTCGCCGTCGGCGAGCGCGGAGATCAGCAGCACCGAGCGGAGCTGGGTCTCGTCGTCGGTGGCGCCGAGCCGGCTCAGCACCGGGATGGCGGTCCGCGCGTGCCCGACCGCCCGCCGGCGGTCGCCGAGCTGCATGACCAGGTGGGCCAGTACGGCGTGCATGATCGCGGCGAACCACGGCCCGTCGTCCTCGCGGAGCATCGTCAGGGTCCGCTCGGCGGCCTCGATCGCCCCGGTCACGTCTCCCGCGTTCTCCAGGACGTGGACGCTCGTCTGCGTCGCCGCGAAGGCCACGTCGTGGTCGGCGCTGCTGCACAACTCCGCCAGCCGGCGGTGCAGGTCACCGTCGGCCGCGTCGCACGCGAGCACCACCGTGGCCATCGCCGCCACGCGGGGATCCGTCGTGTCACTGGTGGGCAGCGTACGGAGGAGGTCGCGCAGCGGATCGCCGCTGCGGTCGGTGATGATCATGATGTTCGCGAGCGTGATCAGCATGGCGGCCCTGGTCACCTCGACGAGGTGCGGCGGCGGCTCCCAGCCGGTGATCACCTGGGCGATCGCGTGCCGGTGAACGAGGATCCGGGAGTGGTCGCCGCGGATCGACCACAGCGCACCGACGCCTGCCAGCAACTGGACCGTCGTGACGGGATCGGGCTCGCCGAGAGCCTGCCGGAGGAGATCGGCGAGGTTGCTCTCCTCGGCGCGCAACGCGTCGGCCGCCGCGAACTGCGCCCGGCTGAACAGCTGGAGGGCGTGTTCGAGGGCGTACGCCGTCGCCCAGGCCCGCTGCGCCGCCCGAGCGGGCGCCTCCTCGCCGGCCTCCTTCAGCCGCATCCGCCCGAATTCCCTGACGGTCTCCAGCATCCTGTAGCGGAGGCCGTACGTCGTCTCGCGGACGCTCAACATCGACTGCTCGGTCAGCGCGTCCACGACGTGCAGGGCGTCCGAGCCGAGTACGTGCTCGGCCGCGGCCAGCGTGAAACCGTCGCCGAACAGCGACAACCACCGCAACGCCTGCCGTTCTGGCTCGTCCAGCAAATTCCACGACCAGTCGATGACCGCGAGCAGCGTCTGGTGCCGGTCGGGGGCCGTACGGTTCCCGCCGCGCAGGAGGGCGAACCGGTCCGCCAGGCGCCGCGCGATCTCCTCCACTGACATCACCCGCACCTTGGCCGCGGCCAGCTCGATCGCGAGCGGCAGCCCGTCGAGGCGGGCGACGACCTCCTCGACCGCTCCTTCGTCGATCCGCACACCCGGGCGGGCGGCCGTGGCGCGCTGGCGGAACAACTCCACCGCGTCGCCCGTGGGCAGCTCGCCGAGCAGGTAGACGCGTTCGGCAGGGATCGACAAGGGGGCGCGCGAGGTGATGAGCACCCGCAGGTCGCGGGTCGTCACGGTCAGGAACGCCACCAGGTCGGCGACGGCCTCGATCACGTGCTCGCAGTTGTCCAGGATCAACAGCGCCGGAGCCTGGTCGAGATGCTGGGCGATCCGGGCGCGAACGTCGGAGCGCTGCTCGGAGGTAAGGGCACGACGCCCGCTGACCGAGTCCCGAACTCCGAGCGCCGAGCCCACCTCGCCCACCACGCCCTCCGGCAAGGAGACGCCGACGAGCTCGACGAAGTGAGCGACGGGCTGCGCGGCGTTCCTGCCGACGACATGAGCCAGTCGCGTCTTGCCCAGCCCGCCAGGGCCGATGATGGAGACCACCCGGTTGGTCTGCAACAGGGCGTGCACCGCACGGATGTCGCCGTCGCGGCCGAGCAGCGAGGAACCGTCGAACAGGATGCCCTCACGCACCGGCCGATCCGCGACGAGGAGTTCGGCGTACACGCGGGCGAGCTCAGGCCCTGGTCCGGTGCCGAGCCGCGCGACCAGGCTCGCGCGATACCGTTCGTAGCGCTCCAGAGCGGCGGCGGCACCTCGTACGGCGGCCTCGCTGCGCAGCAGGCAGGCGAGCAGCTCCTCGTCGTGCGGCCGATCGGCCGCGGCCTCCTCCAGCAGCGGCAGCGCGCCCTCGTGAGCGCCGCTCCGGCCCCGTGCGATCGCCGCCACCCGTCGCGCCTCGGCCACCCACCCTGCTGCGACGCCCCTCAGCTCAGCGAGTGCGCCCGTGGCGCCGTCCAGGCCGCCGGCCACGAGACCCATGGCCTCTTCGGCGCGGCGACGCGCGAGCACCATGTCGTCCTCGCCCAGTGCGGCCCGTGCCTGCTCCACCAGCGCGCCGAGCAGCAGCGCGTCCACCTGACCAGCGGGCAGCCCGAGCCGGTAACCACGCGGTATCCGCACCGCGACGTCGGCGCAGGTCGCCGCCCTGGTCCGCGAGACGACCACCTGCAGCGCCTTCGTCGGATTGGCCGGCGCCTCGTCGGGCCACAACTCCTCGACCAGGCGCTCGTCACTGACCCCCGCACGCCCGTGCATGGCGAGCACGGCCAGCAGGGTGTGCGCGCGATCGCCGACCACGCGCACACCCCGCCAGCGGACGCCGTCGAGCAGGACCAGTGCGGGGGACACACCCACAGCTTACGGACGAGTCATCAGCGAGGAGCGTGACCGCGAGCATCTCGACGAGCGGATCGAGGCCCACGCGCGCCACCCCATGCCCGGCCGCACGATCTCCGGCACAGTTACGGTGTGATTGTGAGTGACCGCTCTTGGCTCGGTAGTTTCACCGCGGCACGTGACGAACGAGCCGGAACGGCGCTGACGGTTGGCGGGTCAGCGGCGTCCCGCTCGGGTCAGTGCGTCCTCGGCCTGGGTGGCCATCGCGGTGACGAGATCCTCCGCCGAGGGCAGGTCGGTGATGAGGTCGACGGCCTCGCCCGCCCAAACCGGCAGCGGGGGGATCGCGCCGCGTGCCACGTCGTCCTGGTAGTCCTGAAGGATCTGGGGATCGGCGGCGAGCTCGGCCTCCCGGCCGCGCCAGCGGTCGAGGTAGGGGTGGCCGAGGGTGCGGGCGGGGTACTTCGACGGCCACCTGGAGCCTCGTGCGATGTCCAGCACGGTGCTCCGCTCGGTGTCCTGGCCCCGCCCCTCGAGGATCGCCTTGGTGATCGAGGGATCGACCAGGGCCTCGGTGGTGGCCTGGAAGCGGGTGCCGATGAGCGCTCCGGCAGCGCCCAGCACGAGAGCCGCCGCCACACCGCGTCCATCGGCGATCCCGCCCGCTGCCAGCACCGGCACCGGAGTTACGAGATCCACCACCGCGGGCACGAACGGCAAGGTGGATCGCCCGCGCGCCGCTCCGTGCCCACCGCTCTCGGTTCCCTGAGCGACGATCACATCGGCGCCCAGGTCCACGGCCCGCTTGGCCTCCTCCAGATCGGTGACCTGGAGGATCAACAGAGCCCCTGCCCGGCGGACATGCTCCGCGTATGGGCTCGGATCGCCGAAGGACAGCATCACGGCACTGGGGCCGTAGCTCAGCGCCAGCTCCACAGCGGCGAGATCGATTCCCCACGTCAGGAATCCGACACCCCACGGCCCATCGGTGCCCGCGACGATCGGCACCTCACGTGCCAGCCACTCCGGGTCCCCGTACGCGCCGCCCAGAATCCCGAACCCACCACCGCGGGAGACGGCTGCGGCCAGCGCGCCACCAGCCGATCCACCCATCGGGGCCAGCGCGATCGGGTGCCGCACGCCGAGCATCTCCGTGAACTCCGTCGACAACGTCATGCCCGCATCATGCCCTCTCGTCCGACAGGCAGGATCACCAACGCGGCAACTGATCTCCGCGGACCGAACCCGCCACGGCCGGCGACCGGTTGCCGACTTCGTCGTAGGTTGAATCTCGCACGTGATGGACAGGAGGCTGAGGTGGCCGAGTCGATGGTGGCCGAGGTGATGGCCGAGCTGGCCGAGCTGGCCGAGCTCGAGGACCCGAAGACACGCGAGGTGAACGAGAAACACGGTGACGATCACGGTGTGAACCTCAGCAAGCTGCGCGCGCTCGCGAAGCGGCTGAAGACGCAGCAGGAACTCGCGTGCCGGCTCTGGGAGACGAATGACACCGCGGCGAGACTGCTGGCGATCCTGATCTGCCGCCCGAAGGCGTTCGAGCGTGACGAGTTGGACGTCATGGTGCGCGAGGCGCGCACACCCAAGGTGCACGACTGGCTCGTGAACTACGTGGTGAAGAAGAACCCGCACTCCGAAGAGCTGCGCCTGGCCTGGTCCGCCGATCCGGATCCAGCGGTCGCGAGTGCCGGCTGGGCGCTGACCACCGAACGTGTGACGAAGAAGCCCGAGGGCCTCGCCCTCGCAGGACTGCTCGACGTCATCGAGGCGGAGATGAAGGGCGCCCCGGATCGCCTGCAGTGGGCGATGAACCACTGTCTGGCTCAGATCGGGATCGAGCACGCCGAGCACCGCGCCCGTGCAATCGACATCGGTGAGCGCCTGGAAGTGCTCAAGGACTACCCGACTTCCCCGGGCTGCACGTCTCCGTTCGCGCCCATCTGGATCACCGAGATGGTGCGCCGACAGCACGATAAGTAGCAGGATCCACAGCCAACAGAGCGAGCCTGCTCAGATGGCCTCCCGCAGGACTTCGGTTCCAGCTCCCGCCACCGGTTCAGCCCGCAGGACTTCCAGGAACCGCCGACTCGCCGCATCAGGCTTGCGGCACGACCTATGTCTCTGCCCAGCATGGATGCAGCCATGGCAGGCCCGGAACCCTCAATCGCGATCTTGGTTGAGCGAGTCGAGGGAGGTCAGCCGCTGGGGCGGGCGACCCCCTTGCAGCCGCAGCTTGAAACGCTCACCCGGTGATCGTTCATGGTCACCGTATTAGAGCCTGTACGAGGTTCGGATCTTCAGACCGGTCGGAGGCTTCGGATCCACAAGACGGCTCCGCGTAAGTGCAGGCCAGCCAGATAGCTGTCGGGCGTCTTATCGAACCGGAAGGCCAGCCCACGCCACTCCTTGATCCGATTGACGCACCGTTCCACCGTGTTGCGCTGCTTGTAGAGCTCGGCATCATGACCGACCGGTCGGCCGCCGCGGGAGCCGCGCTTCTTGCGGTTGGCCGCCTGGTCGGCCTTCTCCGGGATGACCGCCTTGATCCGGCGCCGGCGCAGGTAGACGCGGTTGCCGCGGGAGGAATAGGCCTTGTCGGCGGCCACTGCGCCCGGCCGGGTACGCGGACGGCCGATCGGCAAGCGGATCTTGATGCGCTCCAGCACCGCGCGAAACTGCGGGCTGTCTCCGGCCTGGCCGGGGGTAAGGACGAAGGACAGCGGACGGCATCGCCGGTCGGCCGACAGGTGCACCTTGCTGGTCAATCCGCCCCGCGAGCGACCCAGCTGGGCCGCCTTCAGTCGGAACCGGTGTCGGCGGCGTATCCGCCGTCGGCCGTCCCCGTCTTCGCGGAGGCCGTCGTCGCGGGGGTTTTGCCCCTTTGGCGTAGCCCCTTTTCCCGTTCGGCGGCCTCTTGCAGCGCTGCGGCCAACTCGCTGTCCAGGGCCATTCCGGCGGCGTGGTGGTGGGCGCGGGCCGTCGTGGAGTCCACGCTGACCAGGTCGAGGTCGGCCTGCCCACGGGCGGCGGCCTCGGCAATCATCGCCTGCATCAGCTGCTCGAATACGCCGTTGAGCGCCCAGGAGCGAAACCGGTCGTAGGCGGTGGACCATGGCCCGTACTCGACGGGCAGGTCCCGCCACGGGCTGCCGGTACGAAACCGCCACATCACCGCGTTGAACTGCTGCCGCAGGTCCGGGATCGGACCCCGCTCACCCAGCGGCAAGTGAGGCTCGATCAAGGACCATTCCTCGTCGGTGAGATCTCCACGCGCCATGCCCGATGGCCTACCAGGGTCCACGGCCGTACCGCAGGCGATCCCTCTGATCTCAACTCCGTACAGCCCCTAGGTGAGCCAGCCGTGGTAGTGCAGGCTGGGAGCTCTTCTCTGAACTAAGAAGTTGATCGCAACGCAGGGTTATTCTGAGCGAGCTGCTCCAGCGCATAAAGTCCGGCCAGCCGGACAAGCGCCTCGTCGTGGCCGAGTTGCTCGGGCAGCCTTGCCGTAACGGTCGGTGTCGTGACCGCGTTCGCCGAGCTGGAAGGTGCGCCGGGCGGTCTCGGCGTTGCGGGCGGTGTAGTAGACCGCGAGCAGTGCGGCCAGGCCGGTGGCGACCGCCAGGACGCGGCCGCGGACGGCGTCGACAGCCGCTGCTAGGTCCTTGCCGGTCATGCCGTCGACGTGCCCCAGCCACCAGGACGCGCCGGGGCCGAGCATCCAGCCGATCGCGACGACGAACGCCACGGCGACCACGGTGACAACGATCGAGAGAGGCTTCATGCAGATGCCGATCAGGGTCGGCCTCCTCCCATGCATACTCATTGATCAAATCAGTGAGGGCTTGCCGATCCTCGTCGGAAAGCTCCCGCAGCAGGACGATCACCTGCTCCAGCAGCTTGATCGTGGCTTCGGGCGCGATGGCAGCCGTACACGTAGGACGTCGCGGTCACGGGCATCGATCTTCCTGGAGTTCCTCAGCTTGCTGGCCGTGGGACGGTGGGCGGCTGGGCGGGCGCCGTCCCACGGCTCATCGCCCCGGCCGGGCGAACCGGGGCGGGGTGTGCTGCGAGGTCCGCAGGTTGGGTGATGAGCCTGCAGCAGGGGTGGCGTGGAGAGGGTTTGGAGCCGCGCGCACGACAGGAGCAGTGCTTGACTTGGGCCAGGAACTGGGCCGTAGGTTCGATGACGTTAGACGGTCTCTGCCGCAACGGGCGAAGGGCTTCGGTTGGAGGTCAACCAGTCGAGCTGCGCGCGGGCGCCCGGCCGCTTCCCCACGACCGGACGCCCGCATCCGGGCAACGCAACTCCCATGTCCGCTTTTGGACACGCCGACCATGTATTTATCGCCAACCTCCGACGTCTCTGGAACGTCCCAACCCTCACCTGCTCAACGTCGAACAGAGAGGCCCCGATGACGCAGCCATACGGGCAAGACCCATACCGGCAGCAGCCGCCCTCACAGCCATACCCACCCCAGCACGGCTACGGCTACGCGCCCGGCCCACCGCCACCCCGGAAGAAGAGCAGCGCGCCGCTCATCCTCATCGTCATCGGCATCGTGGTGCTCGTGCTCTTCGGCGGTTGCGCCGCCATCGTGGCCGCGCTCGGCAGCAGCAGCGGCGGCGGTAGCAGGTCCACGACGGTGGCTGTCGACGACAACCAGAGCGAGCAAGCGCCAACCGAGAAGCCGGCCGAGCAGGCGCCAACTGAGGAACCGGCCGAGGAGCCGGCCAAGAAGGCGGAGCAGGCCCGTATCGGGTCGAAGGTGCGCGACGGGAAGTTCGAGTTCACCGTCACCAAGATGGATAAGCAAGCCCGGGTCGGCGACGAATTCCTTGGCACGGACGCCCAAGGCGTGTTCCTGCTCGTGCACGTCACGGTGGAGAACATCGGCAACGAAGCCCAGGCGTTCACCAGCGCGGCGCAGAAGCTGCACGCAGACGGCAAGGAGTACGAGGCCGACGCGGGCGCCGCCATCTACTTGAAGGACTCCAAGAGCCTCTACGAGAAGATCAATCCGGGTAACAGCGTCCAGGGCGTGGTGCTGTTCGACATCCCCAAGGACCTGAACCCGGAGACGATCGAACTGCACGACTCGATCTTCTCCGGGGGCGTGAGGGTGAGCCTTTCATGATCGAAATGTGGTACGACCGCGATCTTCCAGTCCTTCAAGCAATCGTCAAGCTCAAGGACGGAAGTCCAGACCAGCCGATCTCGCGCAGCAGGGTCATTGAAGCTACGGACTGGATGCGGCGACCGTGAAGCTGGGCGGTGAACACAACAAAGAGCGTCCCATGATCACATCGGTGATCATGGGACGCTTCGTTTTTGATCAATTCGCCAACAGCGTCCTCACGAGGAAGGGGCCGGAGGGCTCACTGCGGGCCGCGGGGAACCTTCAGCAGGCTCAGGCTGACCGCCATTGGTGCTTGCGGGAGGTTGCATCCGTAGTGGCGGTTCTCGATCATCTCGCTGCCGTCGGCGGAGTAGGCCAGGTCGGCGATGTAGGTGCTGTGGCCGCGCAGAACGGTGCCCGTCGGCTGCCGGGTGCAGGCGTCGAGGAAGCGAGCGACGCCGTCGCCGCCGATCGCGACGGCCCGGCCGTCCGGGCTGTAGGCGATCGAGTAGATCGTAGTGCCAACACTCCGGGCTTGCCGATCTTACGGTGGGTGGTGATATCCCACTGCTGGATCAGGCCGCTGTCCACGCCGGAGTTGTCGTTCGACGCGGTGATCGTCCGGCCGTCCGAGCTGAAGGCCATTTCACCGGCCAGAAGATGATCTCTTCATTTAACAATGGTTTGTTGAAGAGGTCGGAACCTGCCGCAGCCTCACTAATTCCTTCGACACGGCGCGAACCGGCTGGCAAGCTGCGCACATGACCTACGGAATCGAGTCCCACTTCACCCGGTGAGCGCCCAGGAAGAGCGCAACGCGCTCACTCCCCCGCCCGCTCTGTACGACCACGCCCTGCATCTGCTGCGCGAGTCCCCCGATGGAGTCCCGCCCCGGCGCGGCTACTCCGTACCCCAGAAGCCCACAACGGGCGAGGATCCGCTCTCTCGGGAAGAGGCGAAGAGTGCCATCCGGGAAGCACTCAGCCCACTCCCGGACGACCCCGCCACCCTGCATCGCCGCTTCGAACGACTCGGCATTCAGGACCGTCACAGGCATCTGATCCAGTCAACTGTCGCTGGGCTGCCACTGCCAGCCGAGCAGTTGGACGTGGCCCGCACCCTGGGACGGAAGCTGATCCGGACCGGTACGACCGCGCCCGCCGTCACCACAGGTCTCGCCCTGCTAGTAGTACTTTGTTAGTTCGGGATCTTGTGTGAGATGATTTTTGTGTGACTCCGGCTGAGCTGGCTGAGGTTCGAGGCCGTCTTGAGGACTTCGCGGGTGAGGTGTTCACTTCCTTCGCGCGTCGGGAACAGCGGTCCAACGGCGGGCTGTACCTGCGTGGGCTGATGCTGGATGGGCGGCGCAAATCGATGGTTCCGATGGCTGAGCGGTTGGGGGTGGATCACCAGCGGCTGCAGCAGTTCATCACCTCCTCGACCTGGGACTATGCGGCGGTGCGCAGGCGTCTGGCACAGCGCGCGGTCAGCGTGGTGGCGCCGCAGGCGTGGGTGCTGGACGACACTGGCCACCTCAAGGACGGCGATGCCTCGCCGGGGGTGGCCCGGCAGTACACCGGCACCGCGGGAAAGGTGACCAACTGCCAGATCGCGGTCAGCGTGCACGCGGTTACCGATACGTGCTCGGCGGCGCTGAACTGGCGGTTGTTCCTACCTGAGCGATGGGACGACGCGCTGGCCGAGGATGCAGCCCAGGCCGCGGCGATCGCCGGGCGGCGGCGGCGCTGCGGCATCCCTGACGATCAGCGGCACCGTCCCAAGTGGCAGCAGGCGCTGGACATGCTCGATGAGCTGGCCGCCTGGGGGCAGGTGCCGCCGCTGGTGGTGGCCGATGCCGGATACGGCGATGTGACCGCGCTCCGGCTCGGCCTGACCGGGCGCGACCTGCCGTACGTGGTCGCCCTCAAGGGCACCACCAGCGCGTATCCCGCCGATGTCGTCCCCGAGACGGTGCCCTACTCCGGTAACGGCCGCCGTCCGGTGGCCAAATACCGCAGCGCGCCCTCCAGCCTGCGCGAGCTGGCCCTGGCCGCCGGACGCAGCAGTCTGCGCCGGGTGAGCTGGCGGCAGGGCACCAAGAAGAGCAAGGGCAACCCGACCGCTACGATGCGCTCACGCTTCCTCGTGCTGCGGGTGCGGCCCGCCAACAGCGGCATCGCCCGAGACAGTGACGGGCATCTGCCCGAATGCTGGCTTCTGGCCGAATGGCCACCTGGTGAGCCCGAGCCCACCGATTACTGGCTGTCCACCCTTCCGCCAGACATCCGGCTGCGGGAACTGGTGCGCCTGGCGAAGATCCGCTGGCGGATCGAGCACGACTACCGCGAGCTCAAGACCGGCCTGGGCCTGACCCACTTCGAGGGCCGCTCCTTCACCGGCTGGCACCGGCACGTCACCCTGGCTTCGGCCGCCCATCTGTTCCTCACCGAACTCCGGCTGTCCATCCCAAAAGCGACTGGGGCGGCCTGACCTTCTACAAGATCTTGCACATGCTCCAGGTGCTGTTAGCCACCTGGGCCGGCCGATGCCCCACCTGTCATCAACGACCACCATGACGAACTAACAAAGTACTACTAGTCCCAATGCCAGAAAGTTAAGGGTTCGGGCTGTGGGTCAAGGGTCTGTGATGAGGATGTCGATGCTGATGGTGGCCTTGTAGCTGGTCCGGTCGACGGTGCCCTTGGCGTTGTATTTGGAGATCGCACGTTTGACGACGCGTGGCCGGGTCCGGATGCGCCGGGCGGGCATGAGGTCGGCTAGAACGTGGCGGCCGATGGTGCCAACGAGGTCGATGACGGTGTCGGCGATGATGCCCGTGGCTTGGATGACGAGGTCGCGGGCGGTGTGCAGGGCGGTCGTGAAGCTGGCCCGGTCAGGGTCGATCTCGGGCTGGGTGCCGGTGGCGTCGGCCATCGCCAGGCGCAGGAGTTGGTAGGTGAGTAGCAGGGCGTAGATCTCCTGGTCGATGCCGTCGGGAGTGCGGGCGCGCAACACTCGACCGCCGAGGATGGTGGATTTGATCTCCAGGAAGGCTGTTTCGATCTCCCACCGCTCGTGGTAGAGCGTGACCAGTTCGGCGGCGGGGTGGGTGCGATGATCGGTCAGGGTGGTGACCAGCCGGTACAGGCTGGTGCGGCGGCCGGTGGCGGTGGCGATGGTGATCTCGCAGTCGATGACGCGGACCGCGACGGTGCCCAGCATCGACCGGTAGGAGCCGTCGGCCAGGCGGCGCAGCACGGGCAGCCGGCGGCTGTTCTTGATACGGACCAGTGTCTGGGCACCGGTTGCCACGATCGCCGCTATCAGGGACTGGTCGGCGAAGCTGCGGTCCAGCAGCACGATCATGCCCGCGTGCAGGCTGCGTAACAGACGCGGTGCATACGTGGTCTCTCCGTGCGCGGTCGTGCCGAACACCGCGTCCAGCAGGGCGCGGGTGCCGCAGGAGACCAGTACCAGCAGCCGGATCTGCGGATAGCCCGAGCCGCCGTTGTTGCAGCGATGCTTGGTGAACCTGCTCAGATTGGCCGCAGTGTCGGGCGCCGCCATGGTGGTGCCGTCGATCGCGCAGATGCGCAGTCCCCGCCACCACACGCCTGTGGTGGCGATCCCCGCGGCCGGGCCACGCAGCAGCTCCCACAGCCACCGCACCGGTTCGACACCCACCCGTCGGCGGGCCTGCACCAGCGCAGCCGCGGTCGGGACGGCGAGCTTCAGTCCGGTCAGCCCGGCTGTCAGCCGCTGCCAGACCTGCCGCCACCCCAACTCGGGGAACAAGCATCCGGCCAGCAGCAGATACACCACCACCCGCGAGGGCAGATCCCGCACCCGCACCTGCGTCCTGCCGGTGCGTGTCAGCGCCTCATCGACCATTTCGAACGGAATGAGCCGGGTCAGTTCACCCAGATGGCCGGGCGCGAACGCGCCTGCGGCCACCACAACATCACGACGCATGACAGACTGGACATCCAACGGAGCTCCCGCCGAACAGTGATCTTGGTCGACACCGTTCTAGCAGGAGCTCCGTTGTCGTCTTCACGAGCTTGACACGGCCGCCACCACGTTAACTAAGCGGCATTGCTGCTAGTCCGCCTCGGCGAGCCGGAGGACGTCCCATATCTCTCCGTTCTCGGCCTGTTCCGGGAGTTCACCGGCCCAGCGGTCAACGCGCTCGACATCCTTGATCGCCAATCCGCTGCCGTCGTGTGGCTCGCGGTCTACGCCCGCCGCGACGAACTACAGTCACTCATCCATGCCCTATGGACAGGCAACCGGCAGACTGTGCGCGCAGAGCTGGTCGCGTTTCCTGCCTCACACCGCTTCGTCAGCAGCGCGGTCGCCCGCCGGATCGCGGAGGCTTCCCAGCTGCCCGACCTGCTCGACCAACACCCCTCCGACACAGACTTGCTCGCCCGCGCGGGCAGGCTCCTCGTCCGGATGGGGTGCTCGCGCGACGACCCGACCGACCTCCTCGCTTACCGCGACGCGCTCAGCGTGTACGACAGCGTCGTCACGCGAGCCGGCCTGCTGCCACCCACCCTCGATAACGCTGCCATGCTGCTATCGCTCGCCCTGGACCTGAGCAGCGGCACCGGCGTGCTGCTGGACTGGCCGCCCGGACGGCGCGCGGCGCTGCTGGACTCACTCGGACGACTGCTGGCTGAGTCCCGATGGGCGGTGGCGGGCGTCGCCGCAAGCGAGGCGGACCAGCGGCTGCGAGCCGGCTGGATCCGCCGCACCGGACGACAGCCGTTCAAGCGCCCAGCCACGCCCGGCAGGCTGCGCATCGAGGTAGTGGCTGGCGACCCTGCGGACCGGGAACCCGTCGAAACCCGCGTCCTCATCGATGGCCGTCCGGTGGTCCCGGCAGTCTTTGGCCGTGGTCCCGCCCACAGCCCCGAGTACCTGCTGGACGACGACCAGCTGCGGGCCGAAGTGGAGCCTCGCGAGGTGCAACTCGCGGAGGCTTACTGCACTGAAGGGTGCTGCGGCGCGCTCTACGTCACCATCCGGCGAGACGCGGACCAGGTGGTGTGGGAGAACTGGCGGCGGCCGCAGACCATGCCGGGCTCCCGCAAACCCGCGCCCGAGCTGCCCGCCTACCGGTTCGACGCCTCCGCCTACGATGCGGAGATCGCCCGGGCGGAGGCTGACCGCTCCTGGTCCTGGCCGGCCCGCACTCTGGCCCGCCTGATCAAGGCGGGGCTGATCGAGCAGCCGGAGCTACTCAGTCGGTGGGATGCAAGCCCAGGCTGGATCAGCAGCGGCTTCGACGACCCGGACACTACCGTGGTGACCTTCTGGTACGTGCCGGGGCTGGCGTCTGGCAGACCGGAACGAGCCGACAGTCCCCTCCAGTTCCGCTGGGTCATCCCAGACGACGGCGCCCCGCCCGAGACACAGGCCGCCGCCGCCTTGCGCCGACTGGCCGAAGAGGACCCGAAGTCCTACGCACGGATATGCGGCGGCAGCCGTGAGCGCGCCGGGGAGCTCGGGTTCCCCTGGCCTGACAGCGCCTAACCAGCCGTCCTCGTCCCACCGATACGCCCTGAGCTGCGCAATCACCTCGGACGACCTTGGCCAGCCACTGGCCAAGGTCGTCCGAGGTGTGGCGTTGCTGCAACTGACGTCTGGACTTACCCTGCGATCGATCACGCAACGTCCGCACTAACCCTGCGACGGAGAGACCTACCTGTGACCAGGCGCGAGAGGGAAACGACATGGCTAACGCGAAAGCTCAGGGCTACTTCCGCATTGCGGAAGAGACGCTCAAGGCCGCCCACGCCCGCGGCGGTTCCCAGAGGATGGAGCTCCTGGCTCTGGTCCAGGCGTACGCAGCTCTCGCTGTCGCCGCTGAAACACTCGACGTGCAGGACTAAATGGCGCAAACCCCGAGGCATGCAGCGGCACTGCAGCGTAGCGTCACGGACGCGACCAGCACGTCCCTCACGCACCACCGCGGCCTTCGTGTGCACGTTGCCGGTCGCCGAAAATGCAGGGTTGCTGCGGACGGCCGTAGACAACGTGTCCGGGCCCCTAACTTGCGAGCCGCAGGTCAGAGCGACGACGCGTGGCAAGGTTCACGCGGATAAGACAGCGCGGGCGGGGTGGTCGAGTGGCGTGGGTGACCGTGCTCGGTCCCACCCAGGCGCAGATCGACTACAGGCTGAGCGAGGGCGCCGGCTGCGATCAGGTGACCTACCGGCTGGCCGCTGGCGACGCCGCCCCGGCCGACGACGTTGAGGTGGAGAAGGGGCGCGGCCTGACGTGGATCGGGGCCGACCTCACAGAGCTGGGACTGGAGGATGAGGGAATCGCGGCGGGCCTGCCGCTGACCGCCGAGCACCACAAGGGAGAACCAGTCAACCCGTAGAAGCGTGAAACAACTTGAACACGACAGTGCGCGGTCACGAGGTTCGGCACGACGGTCAAATGATCAAGAGGCCAGATCCACGATCTTAGGATCTAGCCTCTGAGCTGGTCAAACTCTGTGGGGCTACCAGGACTTGAACCTGGGACCTCTTCCTTATCAGGGAAGCGCTCTAACCGTCTGAGCTATAGCCCCGCGCACACCGAACGTTATCGCATCCCCAGGAAGGAGGCGAACCGGTTGTTCGGACGAGGAAAAGCTTACCGCCTCCAGCGTGCTGCTCGCGCCGTTCCCGTCGCCGGGTCCGGCGCGAGCAACCCCGCCTACTCGGCCTCGCTGAAGGTGACCTCGACGCCTCCGACCAGGTCAGAGGCGATGTTGTAGATGACCGCCCCCAGCGTGGAAAGCGCCGTGATCAGTACGACGTTCACGGCCCCGAGCAATGCCGTGTAACCAAGAATCCGTACAGGCTCGAACCACGAGGCGATGTTGATGGGGATCGAGTTCTGCCCCTGCTCGCCCTGGCCGAGCTGGTTGACCAGGTCGACCAGCGAGTCGAACACGCCCAGGGCCGACAGCACGCCGTACAGGACGGCCACCGCCACGAACAGCACCACGAAGCAGACCAGGGACACCACAAAGCTGAACTTCATGGCCGACCACGGCTCAACGCGGCGCAGGACCAAGTGGGCCTTGCGGGGGAGCCGGGCCCCCGCGGCGCTGGACGACTTCTTCTTGGGCAGCTCGATCGCCGGCGGCGGCGCCTCCGTGGTCAGCGACGGACGGATGCGCATCGTCTCGTTGCCCTCTGGAGGCGGCGCAGGCGCCGGTGACGGCGCAGGCGAAGGCGCGGGTGCGGGCGCGGGAGCCGACGACCGCGCGTCCTCCTTGGCCGGACCCGGCTTGCCCTGCGCCGGCTTCGTGTCCTTGCCGTCGTCGACCGCGCCGAATGTCTCGGATTGATTGGGCTTCTTCGGTTGCTGTCCGTTACCCGAAGCCGCCTTTGTCCTGGCGGGGCCACCTTGGGCGCTCATGGACTACTCTCCTCCCCCGTTTTCCTCAATTTCCACAGAAGTCTCCATCGACTCCGCGTTCCGGGCGAGGGCCACCACGCTGTCGCCTTCAGCGAGATTCATCAATCGCACTCCCATGGTCTGGCGGCCGGACTGCTTGATCTCGCCGGCACTCGTCCGGATCACCCCGCCGGCAGACGTGATCGCGAAGACCTCATCCTCTGGGTTGACCATGACGGCTCCGACCAGCTTGCCACGGGAAGACACGATTTTCGCAGTAAGCACTCCCCTACCGCCACGTCCTTGAACTGGATACTGCTCCACTGGCGTCCGTTTTGCGTACCCGCCCTCTGTGGCAATAAGCACGTCTTGACCGTCGGCCATGCGATTCATGGCGAGAAGTTCGTCACCGTCGAGGAACCTCATGCCGATGACACCGCTGGTCGCCCGGCCCATAGGCCGCAGCGCCTCGTCGGAGGCGGTGAACCTGATCGACTGGGCACCCTTGGAGACCAGCAGCAGGTCGTCGTTCTCGGAGACCAGGCGGGCTCCGATGACCTCGTCGTCGTCCCGCAGGTTGATCGCGATCAGACCGCCGGACCTGGGGGAGTCGTACTCGGACAGGCGGGTCTTCTTGACCAGCCCGCTGCGGGTGGCTAGCACGAGGTAGGGGGCGACGTGGTAGTCGCGTAGGTCGAGAACCTCCATGACTGTTTCGTCGGGCTGCATCGCCAAAAGGTTCGCCAGATGCATGCCGCGCGCGTCGCGCCCGGCGTCGGGCAGCTCGTACGCCTTGACCCGGTACACCCGGCCCTTGTTCGTGAAGAACAGCAGCCAGTGGTGCGTCGTGGTGACGAAGAAGTGGTCGACGATGTCGTCCTGGCGGAGCTGGGCACCCCGCACGCCCTTGCCGCCACGCTTCTGCGCCCGGTAAAGGTCGGTACGGGTGCGCTTGGCGTAGCCGCCCCGCGTGATCGTGACGACGATCTCGTCCTCGGCGATGAGGTCCTCGATCGACATGTCGCCGTCGTAGGCGATGATCTCGGTCTTCCTGTCGTCGCCGTAGCGGCCGACGACCTCGGCGAGCTCCTCGCTGATGATCTCGCGCTGCCTGGCCTCGCTGGCCAGGATCGCGTTGTACTCGGCGATCTGCGTCATCAGGTGGTCGTACTCGTCCTGGATCGCCTGCCGCTCCAGGGCGGCCAGCTTGCGCAGCTGCATGTCGAGGATGGCCTGCGCCTGTACCTCGTCGATCTCCAGCAGCGCCATGAGGCCCTGCTGGGCGTGCGAGGCGGACTCCGAGGACCGGATGAGGGCGATGACGTCGTCGAGCCGCTCCAGGGCCTTCAGCAGCGCGCGCAGGATGTGGGCGCGCTCCTCGGCCTTGCGCAGGAGGTAGCGGGTCCTGCGGACGATGACCTCGATCTGGTGCGCGACGTAGTGCCGGACGAACTGGTCGAGCCGCAGCGTGCGCGGCACCCCGTCCACCAGCGCCAGCATGTTGGCGCCGAACGTGTCCTGGAGCTGGGTGTGCTTGTACAGGTTGTTGAGCACGACCTTGGCGACCGCGTCGCGCTTGAGCACGATCACCAGGCGCTGCCCGACCCGCGAGGAGCTCTCGTCGCGTACGTCGGCGATGCCGGCGAGCTTGCCCTCACGCACCAACTCGGCGATCTTGAGTGCGAGGTTGTCGGGGTTGACCTGGTACGGCAGCTCCGTGACGACGAGCGCCTGCCTGCCCTTGTCCTCCTCGACCTCGACCACGGCGCGCATGGTGATCGAGCCGCGCCCGGTGCGGTAGGCGTCCTCGATGCCCCGCCGGCCGACGATCAGCGCCTTGGTGGGGAAGTCGGGCCCCTTGACCAGCCTGATCGCCGCTTCGAGCAGCTCCTCGTCGCTGGCCTCCGGGTTTTCCAGCGCCCACTTGACCGCCGCCGCGACCTCGCGCAGGTTGTGCGGCGGGATGTTGGTGGCCATGCCGACGGCGATGCCGCCCGAGCCGTTGACCAGCAGCTGCGGGAAGCGCGCCGGCAGGACGTCGGGCTCCTGCGACTTGCCGTCGTAGTTGGGACGGAAGTCGACGGTCTCCTTGTCGATGTCGCGCAGCAACTCCATGGCGATGGGCGCGAGCTTGCACTCGGTGTAGCGCATCGCCGCCGCCGGGTCGTTGCCCGGTGAGCCGAAGTTGCCCTGGCCGTCGACCAGGGGGTAACGCATCGACCAGTCCTGCGCCAGGCGTACCAGCGCGTCGTAGATCGAGGTGTCGCCGTGGGGGTGGTAGGTGCCCATCACGTCACCGACGACGCGGGCGCACTTGAAGTAGCCGCGGTCGGGACGGTAGCCACCGTCGTACATCGCGTAGAGCACCCGCCGGTGCACCGGTTTGAGACCGTCGCGGACGTCCGGCAGCGCCCTGGACACGATGACCGACATCGCGTAGTCCATATAGCTGCGCTGCATCTCGGACTGGATGTCCACCGGCTCGATGCGCTCAGCCGGGGGAGTGGTGTTCACGTCCGTCACAGGTAAATGTCCTTAAACATCGAGGAAGCGCACGTCGCGGGCGTTGCGGATGATGAATTCGCGTCTGGCTTCCACGTCCTCGCCCATGAGCACGCTGAACAGGTCGTCGGCCTGAGCCGCGTCGTCGAGCGTGACCAGGCGCAGCAGCCGGGTCTCGGGGTTCATCGTCGTCTCCCAGAGCTGGCTCGCGTTCATCTCGCCGAGGCCCTTGAAGCGCTGTACGTTGTCCCGCGGCCGGGGGTCGGCCTTGCCGTTGGCGATGCCCTCGGCGATGACCGCGTCGCGCTCGGTATCGGAGTACGCGTACGAGGCGTCCTCACCCTTGCGGTCCCACTTGATCTTGTAGAGCGGCGGGCACGAGAGGTAGACGTGACCGGCCTCGATCAGCGGCCTCATGAACCTGAACAGCAGCGTCAGCAGCAGCGTGTTGATGTGCTGGCCGTCGACGTCGGCGTCGGCCATGAGGATGACCTTGTGGTAGCGCAGCTTGGCGATGTCGAACTCGTCGTGCACGCCGGTGCCCAGGGCGGTGATCAGCGCCTGGACCTCGTTGTTCTTCAGGACCTTGTCGATCCGCGCCTTCTCGACGTTGAGGATCTTGCCGCGGATGGGCAGGATCGCCTGGAAGCGCGAGTCGCGGCCGCCCTTGGCCGAGCCGCCGGCCGAGTCGCCCTCGACGATGAAGAGCTCGCACCTCTCCGGGTCGTTCCACTGGCAGTCGGCCAGCTTGCCCGGAAGGCCGCTGCCCGACTCGAGCAGCGACTTACGCCTGGTCAGGTCGCGGGCCTGGCGGGCGGCGATGCGGGCGCGCGAGGCCTGCAGCGACTTGTTGATGATGTCTTTCGCCTCGCCGGGGTTTCGCTCGAACCAGTCGCGCAGGTGGTCGTTGCAGGCCTTCTGCACGAACGACTTGGCCTCGGTGTTGCCCAGCTTGGTCTTGGTCTGGCCCTCGAACTGGGGGTCGGAGAGCTTGACCGAGATGATCGCGGTCAGCCCCTCGCGGACGTCCTCACCGCTCAGGTTGTCGTCCTTGCCCTCCTTGAGGAACTTCTGCTCGCGGGCGTAGCGGTTGACGATCGACGTCAGCGCCGCGCGGAAGCCCTCCTCATGGGTGCCGCCCTCAGCGGTGTTGATCGTGTTGGCGAAGGTGTAGACCGACTCGGAGTAGGAGTTGTTCCACTGCATGGCGATCTCGACCGCGATGCCCTCGCCCTCCTCCTCGAAGGAGATGATCGACGCGTGCGCCGGCTCCTTCTTGACGTTGAGGTGCTGGACGAAGTCGGCCAGCCCGCCCTCGTAGCAGTAGACGACCGTGTGGGGCTCGCCGTTGACGTGGTCGGGCCGCTCGTCGGCCAACGTGATCGTCAGGCCCTTGTTGAGGAAGGCCATCTCCTGGAAGCGCCGCGAGAGCGTCTCGTAGTTCCAGGTGGTGGTCTCGAAGACCTCGGGGTCGGGCCAGAACGTGATCGTGGTGCCGGTCTCGTCGGTGCCCTCGCCCTTGGCCAGCGGCGCGACGGGCTTGGAGTGCTCGTAGCGCTGGCGCCAGTAGTGGCCGTTCTGCTTGACCTCGACGTCCATGGCGGTGGACAGCGCGTTCACGACGGCCGAGCCGACGCCGTGTAGGCCGCCGGAGACCGCGTAGGACTGGCTGTCGAACTTGCCACCCGCGTGCAGAGTGGTCAGCACGACCTCGACGGCGGAGCGCTTCTCCACCGGGTGGATGCCTGTGGGGATGCCACGGCCGTTGTCGATCACGCGTACGCCGTTGTCGGCCAAGAGCGTGATGTCGATGCGGTCGGCGTAACCGGCCAAGGCCTCGTCCACCGCGTTGTCCACGATCTCGTAGACGAGGTGGTGCAGGCCGCGCTCACCGGTGGAGCCGATATACATACCCGGGCGCTTTCGAACCGCCTCAAGCCCCTCGAGTACGGTGATAGAGCTAGCGTCGTAGGACAACTGCAAAATCCTCCTGCCGCGGACACGCGGCGGGGGAGGCCATCAAAAACAAAGCTGCCCCTGCCGTGCCCGTCACCGTCGTGAGTGCCCCGATGCGCGGTCACCCAGGGGAGTCGGTTTGCTGCCGGGGTGACACGCAAGCGGACGTGTCCGGAATCCGTCTTCAGTCTACCGGGTCCGGAGCCCGAAGGTGGCAAGGAACGCGCCTGTGATGCCCTCTAGCTCGTTTTGCCCCCAGTCCAGCATCCCCCCTCCGGAACGGGGCCTTATCGCGTCTGCGGCTTTCTGATCGCCCCTGGCGCCTAACCGTAGCGGCGCAAGCGGCTATCCGTAGGTGTCTCCTGGGCCCCGGCTTCCGGTCACCCTCAACCCTCCCGACGGTCTTGGCGCGTTTTGCGGCCCTCTGACCTTGACCTTCGTGACTGTGCCGTCGCCGAGCTCCTCGTTCAGCCTGCGTATGAGGGTGCGGGCGAGCAGGCGTACCTGCGTCGCCCACGCCGTCGAATCGGCCGCGATCAGCACCTCGCCGTCCTCGAACGACTCGGGCTTGGTGTGGGCGGCCAGGTCAGGGCCCACGATGTCGATCCAGCGCCCGAACACCCCCCCGACGGCCACCGGCTGCTCCCAGCCGCGGGCGGCCAGCAGGTCGGCTATCGCGCGTCCGAAAAGCTGCGGATCGCCGCCGTCCCTGCGTGGCCCGGCCTTGCGCCTGGGCTCGCGCCGGGGGAGCTGGCCGCGCTTGGCCGCGTCGGCCTTGGCCTGGGCGAGCTTCTCCCTGGCCATCGCGGCCCCCTTGGCCGCGGGATTGTCGTCAACGGACACGGGTCACGCTCCCTTCTGCGACGTCGAACCTGGCACCCACCAGCTCCGGAGGAACGTCGGCCGGGACGGCCGCGGTGATGAGCACCTGCTCGGCGGGGGCGACGATCTCGGCGAGCCGGCGCCTGCGCTGGCTGTCGAGCTCGGCGAACACGTCGTCGAGGATCAGCACGGGGTCCCCGCCGTCGGCCCGCAGCAGGTCGTACGCCGCCAGCCGCAGAGCCAGCGCGAACGACCAGGACTCGCCGTGGCTGGCATAGCCGCGGGCGGGCAGGTCGCCGATGCCGAGTACCAGGTCGTCGCGGTGCGGGCCGACGAGCGTGACGCCTCGCTCCAGCTCTGCGGAGCGGACCTCCAATAGCCGCTCCCGCAGCCGTTCTTCAAGGGTTTTCCCCAAGTCTGTGGATAACGTCTGTGTATCGAAAGATCCCCGCTCACCGGGGACTTCGCCCTCCTGGCCACCCTCATCTGTGTCCCCACCTGTGGACAACGTGCTGCGGTAGGCCAGGGTCGCGGGGGCGCTCCCCGGGGCGAGCGCGGCGTACGAGCCGGCCACCAGCGGGCGCAGCGCCTCGATGAGCTCCAGCCGCGCCCGCAGCAGCTCCGCGCCGTGCCTGGCGAGGTGGGCGTCCCACACCTCCAGCGTGCTCAGCACGTCGCCCGCGCCCGCCGCGGAGAACGCGCTGTCGCTCTCGGCCCGCCGGGCGCTCCTGCTGCCCCTGCGGGCCTGTGCGGCCGTACGCAGCAGCGCGCCGCGCTGCTTGAGCACGCGGTCGTAGTCGGCGCGGACACCGGCGAACCTGGGCGCCCTGGCCACCAGCAGGTCGTCGAGGAAGCGGCGGCGCTCGGCCGGGTCGCCCTTGGACAGCGACAGGTCCTCCGGGGCGAACAGCACCGTGCGCAGCAGGCCGACGACGTCGCGCGCCCTCGAGACGGGGGAGCGGTTGAGCCTGGCGCGATTGGCGCGCCCCGGGTTGATCTCCAGCTCGATCAGCGCCCGCCGGTCGTCCCTGTGGACGGCGGAGCGCACGATCGCGCGCGCGGCGCCCCTGCGCACAAGCGGTGCGTCGCTCGCCACCCGATGGCTGGAATGCGTCGCGACGTAGCCGAGGGCCTCGACCAGGTTGGTCTTGCCCTGGCCGTTGGGCCCCACGAACGCCGTGACGCCCGGCTCCAGGCCGAGCTCCACGGACGCGTACGACCTGAAGTCGGTCAGCGAGAGGTGGGCGACATGCACCCCACGAGGTTAGTGCGCCGCGGGGATCGCTGTGGTCACCGACGCTCGGTCTCGCGCGGCGGCACCACGTCGGCACCCGGGGAATCGGCGCCCTTTCCGGTGCTGCCCTCCGTCGAGGTGATCGCGTGGCCGCCGAACTGGTTACGCAGCGCCGCGACCACCTTCATCGCGGGGGAGTCGTCCTGCCGCGAGGCGAACCGGGCGTACAGCGCGGCGGTGATGACCGGCAGCGGCACCGCGTGGTCCACAGCCGCCTGCACCGTCCACCGGCCCTCTCCCGAGTCCTGCGCATAACCGCGGAGCTGGTCGAGGTGCTCGTCGTCGTCGAGCGCCCGTACCAGCAGGTCGAGCAGCCAGGAGCGGATCACGGTGCCGGTGCGCCAGCTCTTGAAGGAGCCCTTGACGTCCTTGACGATGTCGGAGGCCTCCAGCAGCTCCCAGCCCTCCGCGAACGCCTGCATCATGCCGTATTCGATGCCGTTGTGGACCATCTTCGCGAAGTGGCCGGCGCCGACGTCGCCTGCGTGGACGAAGCCGTCCTCGCCCTCGGGCTTGAGCGTCTCGAAGATCGGCATCAGCCGCTCGACGTTGGCCTTGTCGCCGCCGCACATGAGCGCGTAGCCGTTCTGGAGCCCCCACACGCCACCGCTGACGCCGCAGTCGACGAAGCCGATGCTCTTCTCGGCCAGCTCGGCGGCGTGTTTCTGGTCGTCCACGTAGTGGGAGTTGCCGCCGTCGACGACGATGTCGCCCACGTCGAGGAGCTCGCCGAGATCGTCGACCGTGGACTGGGTGGGTTTGCCCGCGGGGACCATGACCCAGACCGCACGCGGTGCCTGCAGGCGCTCGACCAGCTCTTTCAGGCTGGACACGTCGCTGATCGCCGGATCGCGGTCGTAGCCGATGACGTCGTGACCGCCGCGGCGCAGGCGCTCGGCCATGTTGCCGCCCATCTTGCCCAGTCCGACCATGCCGATCTGCATGTTGCTACCCCCTTGTCAGACTTCCATCATCCCCGATGACAGGATCAGCCTGACAGGCGGATGGGCATGATCAGGTAACGGTAGTCCGTAGCGGCTCCGTCCTCCACAGGCTTGCCACCGGTGAGGATAGCGGGCTTCGTCGATGTGGTCATCTGGAGCCTCGCGATGTCGGAGTCGATGGCCCCCAGCCCCTCCAGCAAGAACTGGTGGTTGAAGGCGATGTTCATCTCTTCGCCCTCGTAGTCGACCGGGAGCGCCTCGACGGCCTGCGCCTCGTCGCCGCTGCCCGCCTCCAGCACGACCTCGCCGCTCTTGAACGCCAGCCGCACCGGGGTGTTGCGCTCGGCGACCAGGGCCACGCGCTTGACCGCCTCGACGAACGGCCCTGTGGACAAGTCCGCGCGGGCGGAGAACTCCGTCGGCAGTAGCGAGCGGTACTTGGGGAACTCGGGATCCAGCAACCGCGTCGTGGTCCGCCGCCCGGCGCTGGAGAAGCCGATCATGCCCTCGCCGGTGCCGCCGGCGGAGCTGAGCGCGATCTCGACCTCAGCGCCGGTCGTGCCGAGTGCCTTGGCCGTGTCGGCGAGGGTCTTGCCGGGGATCATCGCGATGGCGGAGAAGTCGGGCTGACCCGGCTGCCACTTCAGCTCGCGTACGGCGAGGCGGTAGCGGTCGGTCGCGGCCAGGGTCACCGTGTCGCCCTCGATCTCCATCCGCACGCCGGTGAGCATCGGCAGCGTGTCGTCCCTGCCCGCGGCGACGGCGACCTGGGCGACGGCGGAGGCGAACACGTCGCTGCCCACCCGGCCGGCGGCCGGCGGCATGGCCGGGAGGGACGGGTAGTCCTCCACAGGCATGGTGAGGAGTGTGAATCGAGCGCTGCCACAGGTGACGACCGCCTTGGCGCCGTCCACCACGAAGTCCACAGGCTGTGCAGGAAGAGCGCGGGTGATCTCGGCGAGCAGCTTGCCGGAGACCAGCACGACTCCGGGCTCACCGGTGTGGAGCTCGAGCGTCACCTCGGCGGAGACCTCGTAGTCGAAACCCGACAGCTTCAGCTGCTGCTCTTCGGTGACCTCCAGACGCATGCCGGCGAGTACGGGCACCGACGGGCGCGCCGGGAGGCTGCGTGCCGTCCATGCCACCGCCTCAGCGAGGACGTCTCGCTCGATTCGGAACATCACGGTGATCAGCCTCCTGGGTTCGTCGTTGATTCAAGTGTTCACTCTCCCGCACCTGAGATCCGGGAGAACCCTCTATGGGTCTTGAGTTTCCTTGTAAGAGAGATAAGAGGTCATCACACTAGGGGCTGTGGATACTGGGGACAACCAGTGTTCTGGCTGGTCAGTGGCCCTGTTTTCATCCACTGGGGATGTGCGTGACGCCTGGGGAGAACTCGCGCTCCTGGGGATGGAGAGTCTTCACACACAGGCCGTCCCCAGATCTTGGTGCCTTCATCCACTGGTTATCCACGAGGGTTCCACAGGTTGTCCACGGGGTAAAAAGGACACTCCTGGAGTCCCAGATCGCCTGTTCACAGGCCGTCCACACGTTATCCACGAGTAGTCCCCAGGTTCTCCCCAGGGTGTCCCCAACCTTGTCCCCAGGGCCTGTGGGGGATTTTTTCGGGCATTGTGTGTCGAAGAGCCGGTGGGTTTTGGCGTTTTCGCAGATCCACAGTGTTTTCCACAGGCTGTGCATGACGTTCAGGCCCCGCGGGATGTCCGCTTGATACGCAATGTCAGCTCGTTGACCTGGTTGTACATCGACCTGCGCTCGGCGATGAGCGAGCGGATCTTCCGCTCCGCGTGCATGACAGTGGTGTGGTCGCGGCCGAACTGCTGGCCTATTTTGGGCAGCGACAACTCGGTCAGCTCGCGCGCCAGATACATGGCGATCTGCCGGGCGGTGACGAGCGCCCGGCTGCGCGAGGTGCCGCACAGGTCATCGATGCTGATGCCGAAGTATTGAGCGGTCTCGGTCATGATCGCCGCAATGGTGATCTCGGTGTCGGACTCCGTGGTGATCAGGTCCTTGAGCACCACCTCGGCGAGCTGCAGGTCCACGCCCTGCCTGTTGAGGCTGGCGAACGCGGTGACCCTGATCAGGGCGCCCTCGAGCTCGCGGATGTTGGTGGAGATGCGGCTGGCGATGTACTCCAGCACCTCGGGCGGCGCGGCCAGGCCCTCCTGGATGGCCTTCTTCCTGAGGATCGCGATCCGGGTCTCCAGCTCGGGCGGCTGCACGTCCGTGATCAGGCCCCACTCGAACCGGTTACGCAGCCGGTCCTCCAACGTGGTCAGCTGCTTGGGCGCGCGGTCGCTGGAGATGACGATCTGCTTGTTGGCGTTGTGGAGGGTGTTGAAGGTGTGGAAGAACTCCTCCTGCGTCTGCTCCTTGCCCTCCAGGAACTGGATGTCGTCCACAAGCAGGATGTCGATCGCCCGGTAGCGCCCGCGGAAGCCGTCGGCCTTGTGGTCGCGGATGCTGTTGATGAAGTCGTTGGTGAACTCCTCGGAGCTCACGTATCTGACCCGCGCGCCGTCGTACAGGCTCTGTGCATAGTGCCCGATCGCGTGCAGCAGGTGCGTCTTACCCAGCCCCGAGTCGCCGTAAATGAAGAGCGGGTTGTACGCCTTCGCAGGGGATTCGGCCACCGCCACGGCGGCCGCATGAGCGAACCTGTTGCTGGCCCCGATGACGAATGTCTCGAATGTGTACTTCTGGTTGAGCCTGGCCGGTTCGCTGGGCTTGGTGCTCTTCGCTTCCCACCGGTTCGGCGCCGGCTCCGGCTCTTTCTCCACAGGCGGTGTGTACGGCTGCGCCTGTTCAAAAGAGAAGCCCGGCTGTGGATATTCGGTGGATATCTGGGGCTGCTCAGGCTGTGGAGAATAGAACTGCGGCGGCTCGGCGGCCTGCTGGTGCTGCGATTGCGGGGGCTGTGCGTAACGCGGCTGACTCTCCACATTCTGGGGATAACTCTGAGTCACAGGCTGTTGATGAGCATCGCGCGGCGGCTGCTCCGGCGCCGTGGTGTCGATCATCACGGCCAGTCGCATGTTCTGGCCGAGCTCCTGTGACAGCGCGTGTGCCACGAGCGGGCGCAGCTTGCCCTCGATGAGGTCCTTGAGGAAGTCGTTGGGGACGCCGAGCACGATGGTGTCGTTGGCCCGCGCGATCGGGCGGACCATGGCCAGCCACGTGCGCTGCTGGATCGGTACATTCTCGTTGAGGAAGTTGCTCAGGGCCCTCGCCCATACCGTGCCGAGGTCGACACCGTTCAT